>CAVSUB010000009.1:0-928934 GCA_963730995.1 uncultured Acidobacteriota bacterium
AGACGCAGTTGTCCAGCGGTGTGCCACCGTAGCTGCGATCCGCGATGTTGAGCGGAGGATTGTGCTGGAGCAGCTGCCGCGTCATCTCAACGTTGCCCAGGAAGACCGCCCACCGAATCGCTTCGAAACCGTCCGGCCCTGGCACGAGGGCGTCGAACCCTAGATCCAGCATGAGGGTCACGGCCGCAGTGTCGTTCCCGTGGGCCTTGTCCGCGATCAGACGCATCTGATCGGACGTGAGGGTTGTGACGACGCCGGGATGCGCGGCGACGACCGCTTCGGCCGCCGAACGATCGGCAGCGGCGCAGGCTGCGAGCAGGCGCTGTGGTGGTGACGCGTGGCGCAACAAGAGCTGGACCATGTCCTCGAAGCCAAGGATACGGGCGGCATCGAGCGCCGAGACGTTGTGGCCGAAGACCCAGCGATACGTGTCGCCGCGATGATCCCCAATCTCCTCGAGTGTCGAGGGACGGCCCTTGTGGACGGTCGAGTACTTGCCCCTCCACGTTCGATGGTCGAGCGCTTCCGGATCTTCACGGAGGCAACGTTCGACGAGGGTCCGATCGCGTAGACCGACGGCGATGAAGATGTCGATCCATGCACCGCGATCGACCAGCAGTCGCACCACCTCGGGCGCGTCGCGGACGAGGTACTGCGCTGCCGTCGACTCGTGATCGACGTCGCGTGCATCGATCTCTGCGCCCTGATCGAGCAGGTACCCGGCGATCTCGACCGTGCGGGCGCAGTGCAGCGCGGTCTTGCCATCGCCGCCTCGGGCGAACACCAGCGTGGGATCGCCTTCGATCAGCTCGCGGAGGCGATCGAACTTCCCGAGGTGTGTTGCGGCGAAGATGTCCACGATCGCACCGCGCGCAATCAGGGGCTCGGCCTCCTCTGGTGTGATGTCCCACTCCAGCAGGCCGAAGGGCCCCGCCCACCAATCGCTCTTCAGGTTCAGATCCGCGCCGTACTCGATCAGGACGTCGAGCAGCGGCAGGTTCTTCCGCGCGGCCATCGCCGGCCTTCCGCCGAACGGTCCTCCCGATCCATTCACGGCGGCGCGCACTTCGGCGTGAGCCTCGAGCAGCGCGCGGACCTGTTCCTTGTCGCCCGCGTGGAGCCCGCTGACGAACTGCTCCAGCGGTGTCTTCGTGAGCGAATCAATCTTTCGCCGCATCGCCGCCCAGCTCTCGAACCCATAGCCGCGAGCCACCACGAGCTGGGCGTCCGCCAGCGTGAGCGAGTCGCCGGCCGGTGGCCTCGGGTGGAGGGCGCGAATACGCCGCAACGCGTCCGCGTCACCAGACGAAGCGGCGCGCAGCAGGTTTTTCGCCCGTTTCCGCTGCATTTCCAGATTGGGCCGTGAGGGGAGTGCTTCGACGAAACTGGACTGATCGTGTTCGGACGCCATGACGATACCTCTCGTTCGATGTGCCCGTTTGTCCGCGAAGACGGGCCGGAGGTTTCGTCAGGCCAAGATGAGTCGAGACCGACGACAGGTGGGAGCATCCCTTCCCGCGGACGGGGCGCGTCCTGCACGCGCTCCCTCCGAGCTTACTAGATGGGGAATGTGATTGCACGCAGCGGTGCGAGAGGTGACACGACGGCGCCGTCACGCCAGAGACGACGCACTCGCCAAACCGAGTGAGGTCAGTTCTGGTCGACCGGTTTGAGCTTCTCGAACGCATCGAGCGATGCACGTTCCGCCCGGTCGGCTTTCCGCAGCGCGTTCATGCTGGACTTGTGCAGTGCCTCGGACCTCAGGCTCCAGCTCTCGTCGCGGAGACGGAGGTACTCCTCGGCTCGAGCGACGAGTGGCTGATGCTCGCGAGGCACGCCGGTCAGTGCCTCCAGTCGTTCCCGGGCCTTGTGCAGTTCGGGTCGGATCGATTGATCGATGAGCAGCGCCAGCTCCTTCGCCTTGAGCGCGCCCAGCCGGAATTGATTTGCTGCCGTGTCGTACTCGTGCGCCGTGCGATCTTCGATCGCCACGAGACGGCGCATTTCCGGCCTGACATCCGCGATTCCGCGCAGCGGGATGGCGGCGGCGATGGCAATCACGAGGGCGAGCCCTCCCACGGCGCAAACGCGAAAGGCTGGTGGATGCCTCTCGATCGACTCCCGCGCCAGGAATGCGCCAGCGACGAGCCCCAGCACAAGTCCCGTGCGCATGGCGGCTGTTCCAAGCTCGCCCGTCAACAGGTGATACAGGAGGAAGACGACGCCAATGGGCAGAAGGCGCCGCGCGGCTCTCAATGACAGAGCCGTGTCCGCGCGACGCCGCAGCATCCAGATAGCCGAAGCTGCCAGCAACCCGTACAAGCTGAATACGGCGGCGGAGGCGCCGACACTGACCGTCATCGGCTGCAGAAAGAGGTCAACGAGGCCGGCAACAATACCCGCGCCGAGATAGACCACCACGAGCGCGAGCCGTCCGACGAGACGCTCCAGCAGAAAGCCGATTTGCGCGAGAGCCGCCATGTTGACCAGGAGCTGCAGGACGCCGCGGTGGAGAAACATTGCGGAGACGAGCCGCCACCACTCGCCGTTCGTGGTGCGCGGTCCGAAGTTCCCGCCCCACGCGACGAGGCCCTCGGGATCGCTGAGCGCCGCGCCGCCGACAATGACGAAGGCAAAAGCGAGGATGTGAATTCCCACCAGACCAATCGTCACGAACGGCAGCGCCGCGCGTGCCCGGAGCGCGTCGAGAAACGGCTCCGGTCCCTGCCTGTGCAGGTCGACCTTCTTCTTCAGCTGCAGAAGGAGAGACAAGGCTCCGCGCCACAGGCGCAGGCGCTCCTCTGCCGTCGTGAAGTACCACCCGGCGCCTCCGAGCACGAGCAGAACAATTGCCGTCATGTCGCGCCAGGGTGGGACTCAAGAGATGTGCCCGTCGACATCCACGTATTTCCTTTGAAATCAGCCTGATTTCCAACTTTACCCACGTTTCGGGATTACAGAAAGCGATGGCTTCAGGCGTTCCCGTGATTGTTTCGGACGGAGGAGGCGCGTGCGAGCTCGTGCAGCAGGGCAGGACCGGGCTCGTAGCGAAGGGGCGAAACGCCCAGGTGCGGTTGGGAGAATGCCTACGCGAATTTCTGGAACAGTCAGAGCGGTCCCGAGATCGGCGCGGTGTCAGGTGCAGCCGCCGGCGTAGTGCGGGCGGCTGCCGGAGAGCGGTAGCTTCGACCTACCGCGCTCGACGACGGAAACCCAGAAGAAACGAGGCGGCGGCTCCGAATGTGAGCAGGGTCGCCGGCTCCGGGATTGTCTGAAGAACGAGGTTGTCGAGAGCGAACACCGACAACGCCTGGCCAACCAGTGGCCCACCCGGGCCGGGCGGTTGGCCGATCGACATCGGCTGGTCGACAATCGGAAGCCCACCCGTCATCGGGCTGTCGAACAGAAATCCAAAGAATTGCGGTTTTTCGAGGGTGTACGTCTGGCCGCCCACCTGAACGCGAACGCCCGCGCCAGAAGGAATCAGGTCGAACCCCATGGCGCTCACCGGCTGCAGTAGCGCGGTGGCGACGGTCTGCCCGCCCAGACCAAACGGAATGGCATTCGGCATCGGCTGACCAGGAGGCGCGGGGAAACCGGCATGGTCGAAAAAGAACTGGACCAGGCCACCATAGGTCGCCACGCAGGTGCCGGGGTCGTTCTGGCGCGGCTGACACGTGTTCGGTTCCTCGAAATCAAGGAGCGTCGTACCCCCGACGGCGGCGTTGAAATCCGCACGATCGGTAAAGAGAATCGCTCCAGCTCGAGCTGGTTCCGCCTGAGCCAAAACCAGGAACGCGACGGTCGCGACCGCCGCACACAGAGATCTCGTCATGTTGTGACTTTCTAGCAAGACGGAGGTCTTTCCAACCTCGGATCCATTACAAACGTGAGTCGTCGCGACCCAAACATAGCAAGACTCAGGCCTACGCCGCATGACGCAGGAGATCCTGCGCATGTGCCTCCGATTCTGAGGTCAGATGCCGGAAAATCTCGCTGTACCACGAGTTTGCCGGCAGAACCCGAAGGCGATTCAACAGAGTTGCAGTTGCTTAGGGCGGATTCTAGCAGACACCTCAGCATTCGGCCATCCAATCCAGTTCGGTATAGCTCGACAGCGGCCAAGAAACTGTCCGGCTCGCCAAACGGTGCTGGCCAGGATGAAGCTGGTGTAAAAAGGACCCACAAAAAGAGGGGTTCCGGTCGCTTTTGCTCGCTTCGTGTTTCATTTGTGAACTCGATTCGATCTTCTCCGGCCAGCTGAACAGCTGCCGACATCTCAGTCGGAAACGCCACCGCCCGACCGACTATTGAAACTCGCTCGCTGCATGCTCGGGCGGGCACGGCTTTGCTATAGTCGCGCGCCAGTATGCTCGGCCTTTTCTACCCCTATGGGTTCCTCCTGCAGGCAATTGCGATCCTGCATTTTGTGCGGAGACGGCCCGACACATACTGGCTCTGGATCATCCTGATGGGGGGAGCTCTCGGCGCGCTGGTTTACATCGCCATCGAGGTCGTTCCCGACGCCGGCCTGCTTCGCGGCGCGTTCCAGGTCTTTCCCCGCCGAAAGCGGATAAAGGAGCTCGAAGCCGCGATTCTCGACAACCCGTCGGTCGGCAACTACGAGGAGCTCGGCGACTTGTACCTCGACGACCTGCAGTTCGCCCGCGGGCGTGAGTGCTACGACCGCGTCCTCGCCAGGTCGGATTCGATCGACGCCTTGTACAGACGTGGACTCTGCGAGATCGCGCTGGACGACTACACAGCCGCGGCCACCGACCTCCAGCACGTCACCGAGCGTGACCCGAAGTACGACTATCAGCGCGCCGCCGGCCTCCACGCCCACGCCCTTGCGAAGATCGGCGAGCGCGCAAGGGCGGATGCACTCTTTGCGGAGGTCACGGAGACGTCGACGCTGTCGGAAACCCAATACAACTACGGTTGCTTCCTCGCTTCGGAGGGGCGCTCCGCGGAGGCTCGAGAATGGGCCGAGCGCATCCTGCGCAAGAAGGCGACGATGCCGGACTACATCCGCCGGCGTGAGCGCCCCTGGTTCCGGAAGGCGAAAGCGCTGCTCAAGAAGCTCCCGCGAACCAAGTGATGCCATTCCTGCGACACCTTCTGGTGTTGAGTTTCGTCATGCCGGCGGGGACGGCTGCTCAGACGATCACAGCCGCAGGGAAACCAGCGCGTCTCGACATACGAGTCGCGGGCGAGGCGAGTATTCGCGTGACGCTCGCGCCGCTCGATTTCAATCGAGACTTTCCGCAGACACCAGCGGTCGTCGATCGCACGTACGCGCCGCCATCCTTGAGCCTGCGACAGATCGAACGGCCCGTCAGGAGGACCGTCGGAAGCCTGGACGTCGAGGTTCGACCGCAACCGTTGACTCTTGTCGTCAGGAACCGTGCAGGCAAGCTCCTCCAGCAACTGGTCTTCGATCCGGACGGCAATCTCTCGTTTCAACTCGACGATCAGCCGGTTCTCGGCATGGGCGAAGGTGGCCCGAGTCCGGCGCCCGGCAGACCCTGGCGAGAGCAGCCGGTCCAGTTCGATCGACGCGGTCACCTGGACTCGATGGAGCCGCGCTGGCAGAGCGACATGTACGGCTCACGAAATCCCGTCGCGATGCTGTTCGGTACGTCGGGATGGGGGCTCTTCGTTGCAACGCCGTGGGTGCAGGCAGACCTCACGAATAGAGATCGCGGTGTTTTTCTTCCGTGGAAGCCCTCAGAGTCCGAGAACCTGCCGCAGACGGAGCGCAACCAGCAGCAGAACCTGGGCAAGGGACTTCCTCCGGTCAGCAGTATCGTTCCGGGGATTTACGACTTCTTCGTGTTCGACGCGCACGATCCGATCGCAGCCCTGAAGGACTTTTCACGGATCACGGGACCGGCGGTTCTTCCACCGAAGTGGGCCCTCGGGTACATGCAGTCGCACCGAACGCTCGAGGACGAAACGCAACTGCTCGAAATCATCGATACATTTCGATCCAAGAAGATTCCAGTCGATGCCGTCATATATCTCGGGACGGGCTTCGCGCCGCGCGGCTGGAACGCCCGACAACCGTCGTTCGATTTCAACCCCGACGTTTTCAAGCGGGATCCCGCAGCGGTGCTGTCGGACATGCACGCGCGCAACGTCAAGGTCGTCGTGCACATGGTGCCTTGGGATCGGGACAGGCTGCCGACGCTCCACGGCTCGATTCCGCCCGCGCCAGGCGAAGTGATTGATGTCTCGCACATTCAGCGGTACTGGGAGCAGCACCTCGGACTCGTGCGGGCCGGGGTGGACGCGTTCTGGCCGGACGAAGGCGACTGGTTCAATCTGTTCGAGCGAATCAAACGCCATCAGCTCTACTACCAGGGCCAGCTGTCGTCGCGGCCGGACGTCCGTCCTTGGAGTCTCCAGCGCAATGGATATCCCGGAATCGCGCAGTGGGGCGGCTGGGTGTGGTCCGGCGACACGGAATCCTCGTGGAAGACGCTCGAGGCGCAGATCGCCGTAGGCCTCAACTACTCGCTCAGCATCGGGCCGTTCTGGGGATCGGATATCGGCGGCTTCTACGCCAACAGCGAGCTGACGGGCGAGCTCTACGCGCGGTGGTTCCAGTTCGCGGCCTTCTGCGGATCGTTCCGCGCCCACGGAAGGACGTGGTGGACGCGGCTGCCGTGGGGGTGGGGTGGCAGCGACATGGGACCCCGCGAGTTCAACAACACGAACGCGCCGATTCCTGCCGGCGATCGCCGCAATATTCTCGAGACCGAGATGAACAACCCGGCG
Organism: uncultured Acidobacteriota bacterium; assembly: GCA_963730995.1. GTDB lineage: Bacteria > Acidobacteriota > Vicinamibacteria > Vicinamibacterales > 2-12-FULL-66-21 > CAVSUB01. The sequence continues at coordinate 6,784 of CAVSUB010000009.1, forward strand.
ATAGAGCCGGTCGCCAGGAAGTACGACGAGCTCCGCTATCAATTGTTGCCGTATACCTACACGTCAGCGCGGGAAGCACGCGACAGCGGGCTGCCGCTGATGCGCGCGCTCTGGGTGCACTACCCCGAGGATCCGCAGGCCCGAGCCCTTGGCGACGAGTTCTTGTGGGGCCGTGACCTCCTGATCGCGCCGGTCTACGCGAAAGGTGCGACGTCCCGTGACGTGTACCTGCCCAAAGGCGAGTGGTACGACTGGTGGACGCGCGAACGCAGCTCCGGAGGCAGGCGCGTGAGGCGCCTCGTCGACCTGAGCACGATGCCGATCTACGTACGCGCGGGGAGCATCATCCCGCTCGATCCTGTGCGTCAGTACACCAGCCAACCAGTGGCGGAGCCGACGACCCTGCAGATCTTTCGAGGCGCGGACGGGCAATACACGCTCTACGACGACGACGGGATCAGCCAGGAGTACCTTGCCGGCAAGGGCAGCTGGATCCGGATGACGTGGAGCGACAAGAGCCGCCAGTTGACGATTGAGCCGGGTGCGCCCACCGGGGCGACGAACGTTGTTGCGGAGCGAACCTTCAAGGTCGTGATGCAACCGGAAGGCACGTCAAAGGACGTGACGTATTCGGGCAAGCGCGTCCAGGTGGGGCTGTAGAGCGCGCGTAGCGCGGGGCTTTGTGTCGTGAGGAGCGTTCGTCGGCCATGCCTATGGTTCTACATCTAACGGCCACGTGTAGACGTCAAAAGGTATCGGCACGTCTGGTCAGGCGTCGGCCGAATCCGTCGGCTCGACGGTCCGGGGCGCGGGCTCGCTCGTCGTGAGCACGGGTCGAACGGTAGCGAGGGCAGATGCAAAGAGCGATGGCTGCTCGGGATCGGCGAAGACAGCAGCGTAGCCGTCTGGCGTGAAGGCGCGGGCCAGGCGCGCCGCGAACGTGTCGCGGAGCAGCCCGACGTAGTGCTCGACGTCATAGTCTCGCGGGTCGCCGGTCGCTCCCATGGCGTCCAACGCGTCAGGATCCGGGGCTATGCGACCCTGACCTGACTGCGTGCGGTAAACGCGGACGCGCTCCCCGATCGTCCACGATGGGCGCCCGTTCGCGAGGAGTGCTTCGTACGACAACTCGCGCCGGCTATCCCGTGTCGCCAGATACTGTTCCGGCGTTTTGCTCAGGCGCACGCGAGACGAGACGTCGTAGGGCGAGAGCTGACGCAGGCGAAGCGCCGCGATCGTGTCGAGGTAGGCGGCCCTCACTCCCATGACGTCGCCGCGCAACAAGAGGCCCACCGCGCGTCGAAGGAACTTCTCGCCGAACGGCTCCGCGCGGCTCGAGCGGAACGCGACGCCGCGCAACACCAGCGTGCCGTCGTACGCGAGCAGCGCATAGTTCTTCGGCTCGTGCGACAGCATCGCCGCGTAGCGGCCCTCGAACTCGAGCTGGACGAGTGGCGGCAGCAGCGCGGCCACCTCGGCGACAACCCGTCGTTCGTCCTGCTCGGTCCACGATTCCGGCACCGCGAAGTACACACCGTCGGTGTCCGCTTCGAGCAGGGTGACGCCGCGTTGAGCGAGTGCGCGACACATCAGATCGAGCGTCTCCCGTCCGCGGCGCGTCACTTCGTTCGCGGCGTGGACGTCGGCGAGGCGCGTCAGGCTGCCGCCCGCCGCGAGGTAGCCATACGCCGAGTTGACGACCAGCTTCATCGCCGCCGACATGGCTTCGTGCGTGTGGCGTTCGGCGGATCCAGCCGGGGCCGCGCGGGCGCTGGCCTTCGCTTCCAGCCGACGCTCGACGAGGCGATCGACGAGGCGGAGCATCGCACCCAGACGATCGCGCGCCGGGCCGATCCGGAAGGCGCGCATGAGCGACGGGTACAGACTTGCGACGTCGGCCTTCACCACGCGTTGCGCGACTCCGCACGCGAAGAGGTGCAACGCCGCGCCGCTGTGCGGAGTTCCGTCACCAGGCTGATGCGTGGGCAGCGCCATCCCGGCACGCAGGTATGCCCGGGCAAGGAGCGGGTCGATCACGCCGGTTGCCGCGCCGGCATCTGCGAGCCGCTCGTAGCGTCGTGGCGCCATGCGGGCGAGTGCGAATGCGGCGCCGCCAAGCATCCGCGCGAGGCCCGCGACCTCCTCGACGTCCGCAGCGGCATATCGCCGCACGCGAGCCGGGTCCCGACGGTACACCTCGTAGATGCGATCGCCGGGTATTTGCTCTCGCTCCGGGCCTGCGATGCCGAGTTGCCTCGCCACTGCCTTCAGACCGTGATCCGGCATGGCGCGCGTGGAGAAGTCGTGCCGCAGGACGGCGTCGAGCGTGTCGATGAGCTCCCTGCCCGGTGCGACGAATCGCACGCGCCTGCGAGCGTCCCCGTAGCCCTCGCTTTCGATGCCTCGCCTCGCGACCCGTTCCCGCAAGCCCGAGCCGATTCGGCCCAGGGCGAGCCCGACGCCGAGCCGCCGCGCACGGCGATCCAGGAACGGGAGGTCGAACCCGTGAAGGTTGTGGTTCTCGATGACGTCAGGGTCGGCGGCCTTTACTCTTGCCACCAGCCGCCGAATCAGCTTGGCTTCGTCCTCGGGGTCCGTCCCCTCGGCTTCGATCAGGTCGATCGCGCCTGACGGATCGCGCACCGCCACCATGAAGATCCGATCGCGCTCCGCGTCGAGGCCCGTGGTCTCCAGATCGATCTGCATGCGTCGCAGGTCGTCGAACGCGAGATCGCGAAAGTACGTTCGGCCCGAGGCCACCAGGTACTGCTCCTCCGGCGGGAGCGCGAGCACGCACTCCTTGCCCAGCTCGCGCAGGCGCGTCAGCGGAAGGCCGCGCCTTTTCGAAGCGCCCAGGAGGACAGCCGATCGGAGCGTGGACATGTCATCGGCGCGTACCAGATATCGCAAGGCGCCGGAGCCCCGCAGCTCACGATACGTAACCACGCCGCTCGGTGTCCGTTCGCGCTGGTCGAGGCAGAGCCGAGGGCCAAGGTGATGCAGATCGTCCAGTCGATCGAGCAGGATCCACGGACGAAACCGCACGTTCTCGCGGACCAGGCTGGCACCTGGCGCGAGGCGCCGCCAGATCGCCGCGCGGCCGGTACTGTCCGCCCACACAGAGACGATGCCCGGTGTGGGATCCCAGCCGGTGTCGACGAAGGCTTCGTCCGGCCGACGTTTCAGCGCCACAGCTCGGCGCCATCCTCGACGGCCGATTGCATCTGGCGAAGAACCATCCTGTAGTAGACGCCGCGCGCTTCCATGAGCTCGTCGTGAGTCCCGCGCTCGATGACGCGGCCGTCCTCCATGAGCAGGATCAGGTCCGCACGGCGGATCGTGGAGAGGCGATGCGCGATGACGAATGTCGTGCGCCCGGCCAGCAGCGTGGCCATCGACGCCTGAATCAGCTGCTCGCTCTCCGTGTCCAGGTTGCTCGTCGCCTCGTCCAGGATCAGAATCTGCGGCGACGCCAGGATGGCACGTGCGATGGCCAGGCGCTGGCACTGTCCACCCGACAGCTTCACGCCGCGCTCGCCGATGAACGTCTCGTACTGCTCGGGAAGCCGAACGATGAACTCGTGCGCGTTCGCACGGCGGGCGGCGTCTTCAACCTCGGCAGCCGTGGCCCGATGCCGGCCGTAGGCGATGTTGTCGCGCACCGAGCCATCGAAAAGAAACACATCCTGCTGCACGATCGCGAGCAGCGCACGATACGAGGTGAGGTAGAAATCGCGGATGTCGGTTCCGTTGAGGAGGATGCGACCCTGGGTAGGGTCGTGGAACCGCGCGACGAGATCCGTGACGGTCGTCTTCCCGGCGCCGCTGCGGCCGACGAGCGCGACGACCGAGCCGCCCGGCACGACGACGTTGAAGTCGCGCACGACGGGCCGACCTTCGCGGTATTCGAATTCCACGTTCTCGAACTCCAGATCGTGCACGACAGCCGGCGCATCGTATGCATCGGGCCGATCGGGCTTGTCGGCCGGCAGGCCGAGTATCTCGAACACGCGCTCCATGGCCGCGAGCGAGCGCTGGAGCTCGGAGAAGGAGTTCACGATGTTCCAGACGGGGTTCATCAGCAGCATCGTGTACCACTGGAACGCCATGATGTCGCCGACCGAGGCGCGCCCGACGATGTTCAGGTAGCCGCCGTACCAGACGATGACTACGTTGACCGCCGCGGAGAGCATGCCCCATGACGTGAAGACCAGGAGCTCGCGTCGATGGGCGAAGAGCTCTTTCCGCAGCACGGTGTGGCGACCGATCATGTAGGCGAGCAGCTCGCGTGTCTCCCGGCCGAACGCGCGAACGACGCGGATCCCCGAGAACGTCTCGCCGACGCGGCCGTCAACCGTCTCCGCGTCCTTGCGCACCGATCGGTAGATCGGCCGGATCCGTCGCGAGAACGAGAAGCTGATCGCCATGACACCGGGAATGATGGCGAGCGCCGTGAGCGCCAGCCGCCAGTTCAGGACCATCAGGATGGTGACAGCGATCAGCAGGCGGATCAGAGAGAGGCTCGGCGAGATGACCGCCATCTGAAGAAGACCCGTTGTCGTGTCGACGTCGCCCGTCAGCCGCGAAAGGATGCCGCCCGTCTTCATGTCCCACAGCTTCGGGAGCGGCAGGTGGAGCAGCCGATCGAAGAGCGACCTCCGGAGCGACAGCATCACGCGCACGTTCAGCAGCCGCTGGCGGTAGTCCTTCCACACGCGAAAGCCGTTCGAGACGAGGATGACCCCGACGAAAATCGAACCTGCCATGTGAAGCCGCGCGACCCGTTCGGCTCCGCTCAGGCCGGTGTTGAGCAGGACGCGATCGATGATGAATCGCATGAAGAGCGGCTCGATCATCTCGAGGCCGGCGGCCAGCAGCGCGAGCAGAAAGAAGAAGGCGATGGCGAATCGATGCGGCCACAGCCAGCGGACGTACTCGCGGAGGTACTCCCGACGTTTGCCGGTGGCCGGCCGCGGCGTCTCCGGGACGCCGGCGATCTTGGGTTCGGCGGAGTCGTCCAGGCGCCGCTCCCTGAACGCCGTGACGAAGTCCCGATAGAGCGAGCGCGAGAAGCGGGGGAGGCTCATGGGCGGGCCCGATCATTTTAGTCGCCGGACTCAGTTGGGGGTAAACCTCCTGGAGCGGTCTCACGGGCGAATCGGTGGGGTGCAAACGCCATCATCACAAATCCCAGTCGTCCGTTGACGAACGGGTAGCACATCTACGAACATCACCAGCGGAAACGGAAGGACATCCTCGACATGCTGATGGGACGCGGCGTTGTGGCCCTTGCGGGCCTGCTCGTGACGAGTACGAGCCTGTTTGCGCAGGCCGTCGATCCGGGACGACCGGCGTTCGAGGCCCGATGCGCACGCTGCCACGGGGCCGACGGCCGGGGAGGCGAGATGGGACCGGCGATCGCCGAACGCCTTACGCCGCTGGACGATCAGCAACTGATGAAACTCATCAGAGAGGGGCAGCCGCTCAAGGGCATGCCTCCGAATGTCGTCCCCGACGCAGAGATGGCGGACCTCGTGAAGTTCCTGCGGACGATCGAGCGGACGGGCGAGCGCCCGCCGGTCCGCATGTCCGTGCAGACGATCGACGGCCGGACGCTCGACGGCCTCGTCCTCGGCGAGGGATTCGACGATCTGCAGCTGCAGACAGACGACAAGCGAGTGCACCTGCTGAGGCGCGCCGGCGATCGCTACCGTCCGGTGACTTCGGAGACGCCCTGGCCGACGTACAACGGAGACCCGGGCGGCAACCGGTACACGACGCTCACGGAGATCGACAAGACGACCGTATCGCGGCTGGCGCCGAAGTGGATGATGACCATACCCGACGCCGGTCAGCTTCAGGGGACGCCGGTGGTCGCCGACGGCATCATGTACGTGACGGCGCCCAACGAAGCCTTCGCGCTCGACGCGGGCAGCGGCCGGCGGATCTGGCACCTGAAGCGGCCGCGCACGAAAGGAATCGCGGGCGGAGGCGCGAATCGGGGCGCCGCAGTCGCGGGCGAGCGCGTCTTCATGGTCACCGACAACGCGCACCTTCTGGCGCTGAATCGCTTCACTGGTGATGTCCTCTGGGAGACGGAGCTCGCGGACTGGCGCCAGAACTACGCGGCGTCATCAGCGCCGCTGCCTGCCGGCAACCTGATCGTGTCGGGCGTCTCCGGCGGCGAGCACGGCGCGAACGGCTTCGTGGCCGCGTTCGATCAGGACACCGGCAAGGAGGTCTGGCGGTTCTGGAGCGTGCCGAAGCCGGGCACGCCGGGATCCGAAACGTGGCGGGGGAAGGACATCGATCACGGCGGCGCCCCGACCTGGTTCACCGGCAGCTACGACGCCGCGCTGGACACGGTGTACTGGCCGACCGGCAATCCGGCCAAGGAATACGACGGCAGCGATCGACAGGGCGACAACCTGTACGCGAGTTCGATTCTTGCGCTCGATCGGAAGACCGGGACGCTCAAGTGGTACTACCAGTTCACTCCGCACGACCTCTGGGACTGGGATGCCACCCAGACGTCCGTGCTCGTCGACGCGGACTGGGAGGGCCAGCGGCGGCCGCTGATGCTCCACGCATCGAGGAACGGATTCTTCTACGTGTTCGATCGTCGTGATGGCAAGCTGCTGCTCGCCAGACCCTTCGTCAGGAACCTGACGTGGGCGAGCGGCATTGGCGCCGACGGCCGGCCCGTCCGGTTGCCGAACCAGGATCCGTCGCCCGGCGGCACCAAGGTCTGTCCATCGCAGGACGGCGCGACCAACTGGTTCTCACCCTCGTTCAACCCGGCGACCGGGCTCTATTACGTTCAGACCTTCGAGAAGTGCAGCATCTACACGACGACGCAGCAGGGGCCGTGGGAGAGCGGCAAGTCGTATCTCGGCGGATCTCAGAAGACAGCGACCGATCCCAAACCGCAGCGGATCCTGAAGGCGATTGACATCCATACCGGCGCGATCAAGTGGGAGCTGCCGCAGCCGGGCCCTGCGCAGTCCTGGGGCGGCACGCTGACGACCGCGACCGGGTTGGTCATCTTCGGCGAAGATGGCGGCGCCCTCATGGCGGCGGACGCCGCGACAGGGAAGCCTCTCTGGAGCTTCCAGACGAACCAGAACTGGAAAGCCTCGCCGATGACGTACGTGTTCGACAAGAAGCAGTACATCGGCGTCGCGGCCGGCTCCACGATCATCGCGCTGGCCGTGCAAGAGTGACTGGGCAAGGCGCGCCATAGGCGCGACCGGGGTCCCCGGCGCGCGTCTTCTGCGCGCTGGGGTGGAGGTGGGGGGTCCGGCGGGGCAAAGCCCCCCGGTTGAGAACGGAGACCACACCATGAACCGTCGTGATGCGATCACATCGATATCGCTGGCGGGCGGCGCCGCCCTTGTCCCGCCGGGTCATTCCCTCGCCGAAGCGCTCGTTCCGAAGTTGAACGCGGCGTACGCGCAGGCGGTGCGAGGCACCGCGCCCGTGAAGATCCGCGACATCAAGACAATCCTGACGGCGCCGAACAACATCCGCCTCGTCGTCGTAAAAGTGGAGACGACCGAGCCGGGGCTCGTCGGATGGGGCTGCGCTACCTTCACACAGCGCGCCCTCGTCGTCCAGACGGCGCTGAACGAGTACCTGAAGCCCTTTCTCATCGGCCGCAATGTGGACGAGATCGAAGACATCTGGCAATCGAGCTACGTGAGCTCGTATTGGCGGAACGGCCCGGTGCTCTTCAATGCGATGAGCGGTGTGGACATCGCGTTGTGGGACATCAAAGGCAAGCGCGCCGGTTTACCGCTCTATCAACTCTTCGGCGGCAAGGTGCGGCAGGGCGCCGACTGCTACTTCCACGCGAGCGGCGCGAGCTTCGACGAAGTCGCCGACAGCGCGAAGGCGGCGATGGATCGTGGCTTCCGGCACGTCCGCGTCCAGGTGAGCACGCCTGGATACGCAGGATACGGAGCGCGAAACACCGCGCCGCCGTCCGGCGCCGCGGCGGCCGAGGCCATCGGCCCGACCAATCCGCGAGCGATCTGGGAGCCTGCCCCGTACGTTCGCATGCTGCCAAAGTTCTTCGAGCACCTGCGGACGAAGCTCGGCGACGAGGTTGAGCTGCTCCATGACGTGCACGAGCGGATCACTCTGAATCAGGCGATCAACCTGTGCAAGGCGCTGGAGCCGTATCGGTTGTTCTTTCTGGAGGATCCGTTTCCGCCTGAGGAAAACGATCACTTCCGGCTGCTTCGCCAGCAGACCTGCGTCCCGATCGCCATGGGCGAGCTGTTCAACACGCAGCACGAGTATCTGCCGCTCATCAGGGAACGGCTCATCGACTTCATCCGCATTCACATTTCCCAGATCGGCGGCGTGAGCCCGGCGCGAAAGGTCGCCGCCCTGAGCGAGTTCTTCGGCGTTCGGACGGCGTGGCACGGTCCGGGAGACGCGTCGCCGCTCGCGCACGCCGCGCAGCTGGCGGTCGAGCTCACCAGCTACAACTTCGGCGTCCACGAGGGCAGCAGTTTTCCAAAAGAGACGCAGGATGTGTTCGTCGGATGTCCGGAAGTGAAGGACGGTTACATGCTCGCCCAGGAGAAGCCAGGCCTGGGGATCGAGGTGGACGAGAAGGTTGCCGCGAAATTCCCGATTCCCAACGGTCCGCCGAACTTCGACTACTCCTGGGGAACCACGCGCCGGCGCGATGGGACGGTGATCAGGCCGTAAAGAGCTTTGCCGGGGTCAGGGATCGGGGATCCGAAGGGCCTCGACAAAGTTCCGAGCTTTTCCGGATCCCGGATCCCTGACCACGGATCCCGACCCGTTACAGCGTCGTCAAATCCAGTTCCGCCCGCGGCCGGGCAAAGGTCGAGGAGTCGCTGTATCCTTCTTGATGTGGCGCATCGGACGATCCAGCCCGGCGCGGCGTTCCTGACCTTCATCGCGGTAGCCGCCGCGGCCTGCCACTCGGCCAAGTCCCCTCAGCTCGTCCAGCCAGGTGCGCCCGGCCGCGCAAGCCACGTCGTCACAGCCGAAAGGGCGGTCGATCTCGGATCGAGCCGCGCGACGGCGGCAGACGTTGCGTTCATGCAGGAGATGATCGGTCACCACGCGCAGGCCGTAGAGATGGTCGCGCTGCTGAATGCGCGAACGACTCGAGAGGACATGCGGCTGCTCGGACTGAAGATCGAGGTTTCGCAGTCGGACGAGATTCGCATGATGCAGCGATGGCTGGAGGCAAGGGGCCAGCCGCTTGCTGGGCCGCACGCGCATCATGGCGAAGGCACGACGCTCATGCCCGGAATGCTGACTTCTGCGGAAATGGCCGCACTCGCGGAAGCAAGAGGGCCCGCATTCGATCGCCTGTTTCTCGAGGGCATGATCAAGCACCATGAGGGCGCGCTGACCATGGTGAAGCAGCTGTTTGCAACACCGGGGGCGGCGCAGGAACCCGACGTCTTCGCATTCGCCTCGGAAGTCGACGCGGATCAGCGCATGGAAATCGATCGCATGCGTGCGATGCTAGCCCCTGGCAGCGGAGGCTCGTGACGCGCGGATGCGCGACGGCCGTCCACGAGCGGTTCCCATCACGAGGTTTCAATCGATGACATTCGAAGCGACTGGCTTTCGGCGACGGACACGCGCGCGATGGCTTCGCGGCGCCATATTCGGCCTGGCGGGGGCGCTCGCGATCCCCGCGATTCACGGGCGCGCGCAAGAGCGTGCTGGTTCGGACCCCCGCGTCGGACTGAAGGCCGGCCTTCGGGACGCCGGCGTCGCCATCCGGAACATGGAGCTCGTCGCCAGCCTGCCAAAGCCGGAAGGCTTCTTCGATCCGAGCGCGCCCGCGGGCGAGACCACGCCGCCCGAGACTCCGCCCGGCGCTTCGACGCCCGCATCCGGGCAGCCCGGCGGCTCGACGCCCGCATCCGGGCAGCCGGGCGCCTCGACACCCGCATCCGGGCAGGCGGCGGCCCCGGCCCCGTCCGCAGGTTTCCTCAGGTTCGCGAATTCCGATCTCGCCTTCAGCCACGACCGCGCCATTGCGGGCAACTTCAACGGCTTCAACGCGTATGACATCAAGGACTCGCCGTCGCCGAAACTCATCGCGTCGATCGTCTGTCCCGGGGGCCAGGGTGATGTGTCGGTGTACGGCAACCTGCTCTTCATGTCGGTGGAGGAGACACGGGGGCGCATCGATTGCGGCACTCAGGGCGTGACCGCGACGGTCAGCCCGGATCGCTTCCGGGGCGTCCGCATCTTCGACATCACGGACTTCACGAAGCCGAAGCAACTCGCGGCCGTCCAGACGTGCCGTGGCTCGCACACGCACACGCTTGTGACAGCGCCCAACGACAAGGCCAACATCTACGTCTATGGCTCGGGCACGAGCACCGTCCGATCGGCCGAGGAGCTTGCCGGCTGTTCCGGTGCGGAACCGAAGGACGATCCGAATACCGCGCTCTTCAGCATCGACGTCATCCAGGTGCCCCTCGCCGCGCCGGAGAAGGCACACGTCGTCAACCGTCCGCGCATCTTTGCCGACTCGTCGACCGGCAACATCTCCGGCCTGTGGCCGGGCGGCAACCACGGTCCGGGAACGCAGACGTCGAGCGCCACGAACCGCTGCCACGACATCACGGTCTTTCCGGAAGTCGGCCTGGCGGCAGGTGCGTGCGCGGGCAACGGCATCCTGTTGGATATCTCCGATCCGGTCCACCCGATGCGCCTCGACTCCGCGGCCGACAACAACTTTGCCTTCTGGCACTCGGCGACGTTCAACAACGACGGCTCGAAGGTGATCTTCACCGACGAATGGGGCGGCGGCACGCGCCCCCGCTGCCTCTCGACCGACCTCCCCAACTGGGGCGCCGACGCCATCTTCGACATCGTCGATCGGAAGCTGCGGTTCGCCGGCTACTTCAAGATGCCGGCGCCGCAGACCGAGCAGGAAAATTGCGTCGCACACAACGGGTCGATCGTGCCGGTTCCCGGACGCGACATCATGGTCCAGGCCTGGTATCAAGGCGGGATCTCCGTCTTCGACTTCACGGACTCGGCGCACCCGGTGGAGATCGCGTTCTTCGATCGCGGTCCGCTCGATGCCTCTCGACTGATCACCGGAGGCTACTGGTCGGCGTACTGGTTCAACGGCCGGATCTATGCGACCGAGATTGCGAGAGGCCTGGACGTCTTCAGACTGTCGCCGAGCAACCAGCTCTCGAAGAACGAGATCGACGCAGCCAATCTGGTTCGCTACGACGAGTTCAACGTACAGCTCCAGCCGAAGGCGACGTGGCCCGCGACGCCCGTCGTCGCACGTGCGTATCTCGATCAGCTCGTCCGCAGCAAGGGGATTGCGCCAGCCCGTGCCGCTGCCGTGAGTTCGGCGCTGGATCGGGCGGAGAAACTGCACTCTGCCAAGGACCGCGGCGCGGCGGAGCTCGCCGGAGAGCTCGATGCGATGGCGGCCCAGTTGGCAGGCGATGGTGGCGCGGCCGCCGGCGCCGCCAGTCAGCGCGGGCTGGCTTCCACTTTGAGGGGAATTGCCGCAAAGCTCCATTGACGCGGGGTCTGAAGACCCCGCCCTACCGAACCGATCAAGCGCTGGCGGGGTCTGAAGACCCCGCCCTACGTGTCGCAACCGTGGCCAGGATCCGGTGGAGCTGCTGCACGCCTTCTGTCAACGCCGCGGGACCCGGCTGGAGAATAAAGGCGGACTTGACCTCGTAGATGTGGCCGTTGCGCACTGCCGGAATCTGGTCCCATCCGGGCCGCGCGGCGATCTTCGCCGGACGAAGCGGCTTGCCGCACCATGATCCGATGATGACGTCTGGCGCAGCGGCGATCACCCGCTCGCTCGAGATGATGCGATCCTTTGCGAGCTTTGCCTGTCGCGTCTCGGGAAAAACCGTTTCACCGCCTGCAATCTCGACCAGCTCCTCCACCCAGCGGATCCCGCTGATCAGCGGGTCGTCCCATTCCTCGAAGTAGACGCGCGGCTTGACTGGCCACGAGCCGCCAGCCTCGCGGATGTCGTCGAGGCCGAGCGCCAGACGCGCGACGAGCGCATCCGCCCTGTCAGGGACGCCGACGATGCCGCCGAGGACGCGGATCATCTGGAGGATCTCTTCGACGCTCCGCTGGTTGAAGGTGAAGACCGCGAAGCCGCGCTTGACGAGCTCGGTCGTGATGTTCGCCTGCAGATCCGAGAAGGCGAGGATCAGGTCGGGCTCGAGTGCTTCGATCCGGTCGTACTTCGCGTGAAGGAAGGAGGACACACGCGGCTTCTGCCGTGCCTCTGGCGGTCGCACGGTATAGCCGCTGACGCCGACGACACGTTCGCCCTCGCCAAGGAGGTAGAGCGTCTCGGTCGTTTCCTCAGTGAGGCAGATGATGCGCTGCGGGAACATGGCGGATCCGATACAGCTTCGTCTGGGTGCGGACGTAGAGGCTGTCGGCGTCGACGGCCGGCGTCGCCAGGCTCATCTCTCCGAAACTGCTGCGCGCGGTCTCGTCGTAGCGGTCGCCCGCGTTCAGGACGAACGCATCTCCGTCTTCGCTCAAGAGGTAGATTCGACCCCGGCTCGCGATTGGCGAGCTCGAAAACGTAAAACCGCCGCCGCCCACGCGCGCTTTGTAGATCTCGCCGCCGGTCTTTGCGTCCGCCACTTGCAGCACGCCATTGTCGTTGACGGCGTAGATGCGGCCGCGGTACACGAGCGGCGACGGAGTGTAGCCGGAGAACCGCGGCTGCGACCAGGCGACGAACTCGTTGGCCGTCTGATCTTCACGCAAGGAGATGTCGCCCTTCGCGTTCGGTCGAACGGCGTAGATGGGACGGTTGGCCTCGCCCTGCGAGCCGGAGCCGACGTAGAGCAAGTTGTCCGCGACCACGGGGCTTGGCGTGGCCTGCGTCATTCCCTTGAGTCGCCACAGCTCGCTGCCGTCGGTGTCGTAGCTGATGACGAAGCCGCGTCCGATCGTGACGATCTCGGTACGCGATCCGCTCTCCCACACGAGCGGCGTGGCCCAGCCGGATGCAAGACGGCTCGCGAGGTCGGTTCGCTTGACGTTCCAGACTTCCTTCCCCGTTTTTGCGTCGAGCGCCGCGAGAAACGACTGTCCATCGTTGTCGTGCAGCTGGTAGACCCGTCCGTTGTGCACGATCGGTGAGGACGCAGTGCCGAAGTCCAGGTAGATCGGCTGCGGCGGCCACGTGCGCGTCCACAGAAGGGCGCCGTCGAGTGAGTAGCAAAAGAGGCCGACGTTCCCACCGAACGACGCGTAGAGACGCTCGCCGTCAGTCGTCGGAGTCTCCGAGGCGTAGGTGTTCTTCCGGTGCCTGCCGCCGAACGGTTTTCCCTGGTGGGCTTCCTGCTTCCAGATGATCCGTCCGGTGTTCGCATCCAGCGCGAAGACCATGTAGCTGATTTCGTCCGTCTCGCCGGCGAGCTCGATATCTCGTCCGACGACGCGCTTGACGATCTCGGCTTCCGGAAGCCCCTGCTTTTCGAGCTCCGCGGCGTAGTCGTTGCCGAAGATCCCTTTCGACGGAGCCTTGAACGCGCCTGGACTGATTGCCGACGTCACAAACAGACGATCGCGCCAGAGGATGGGCGAGGACCATCCCCGACCGGGGATCTCGGCGACCCAGGCGACATTCTCGCGTTGGTCCGTCACGGACCAATGGTCGGGGAGCGTCGCACCGTCCGCCACACCGGCGCCGCCGGGACCGCGGAACTGCGACCACTCCGCTGGTCCTGCGGCGAGCGCGGCCGCGCCCAGCAGGACGCAGGATCCGAGCGCAACAATCAGGCGTCGCATGGCAACCTGGATCTTATGCGCTGACGGCCGCGTTCGCCGAACCGCTGATCAAGATCGTGACGTCAACGGTGGGATGGGATTCCAGCACATCTAGTAGGATGTAACGCCTGAATCAGTAGCAGCCGCTCCGTTGTCGCGACTGCGAAATCGGGGCCGAACCACAGAACGACACGCTACTGAATCAGTAGATACAGGCCACTAGTGAATTCCTGGACGAGTAGCCGGCGGCCGGCGGCTGCAGCCCCGTGGTACGATTCAGGGCCGGACACATGCCCGCCAAGGCCGACAAAGAGATCCTCCTCGTAGACGGCACAGAAATCGCGGTCACCAACCCCGCCAAGGTTCTTTTTCCCCAAGCCGGTCACACGAAGCTGGATGTCGTGCGGTACTACCTCGCCGTCGCTGACGGTGCGCTGCGCGCCGCCGGCGGCCGGCCGAACGTGCTGGTTCGATATCCGAACGGGACCGACGGCGAGTTCTTCTACCAGAAGCGCGCGCCAGAGTCTCGACCTTCCTGGATCGAGGTCGTCTCTCTGAGTTTTCCGTCCGGCCGCACGGCCGAAGAGGTCGTGCCGCGCACGTCCGCGGCGCTGGCATGGATGGCGAATCTCGCCTGCCTCGAACTGCACCCGCATCTGGTCCGGGCCGAGGATCTCGATCATCCCGACGAGCTCCGCGTCGATCTCGATCCCGTGCCCGGCGTGGGGTGGCCGCAGCTCCGCGAGGTCGCGCAGGTCGTCCGCGCCACGCTGGCGGACTTCGGGCTCGTTGGATGGCCGAAGACGTCGGGCTCGCGCGGGATCCACATCAACGTCCGGATCCGGCAGTCATGGGGGTTCGACGAGGTCCGGCGCGCCGCGCTCGCGTTTGCGCGAGAGGTCGAACGGCGCGCCCCTGCGATTGCGACGAGCAAGTGGTGGAAAGAAGAGCGCCACGGCGTGTTCCTCGACTACAACCAGAACGCCAAGGATCGCACGGTGGCCGCGGCGTACTCGGTGCGGCCGAAGCCTGACGCCCGCGTCTCCGCGCCGTTGACATGGGACGAGATAGACGAATGCGATCCCGCCGACTTCACCCTGCTGACGATGCCGAAAAGATTTGCAGCGATCGGTGATCGACACGCGGAGATCGACAAGGCGCCCTGTTCGCTGGAGAGCCTCCTCGAGCTGTCGGCCCGGCACGAGCGAGAGGGGCAGGGGGACGCCCCGTGGCCGCCGCAGTACAAGAAGCAGCCGGGCGAGCCGCCGCGCGTACAGCCTTCGCGCCGACGAGTGCCGAAATTTCCGTTGATCGAGATCGGACGGGCGGAAAAGAAGGAAGACGCACTCGCCGGCCTCGAACGCTGGAAGGCCCGCCATCCCGAGGCGGCGGGACATCTGACCGAGTCGGATATCCTCGTGGACGCGATGCGCGGGCGGTTCCACACCTGGACTCGCATCCGCGTGAACCTGCAGCACGTTCCGCCGGAGACGCGACCGATCCAGGAGCCGCTCGATCCCGACGCCGCTCCGGACTACGACGCGTGGGTCAAGGCCGGTGGCCCCGGGCACCGAAGACCTTCTCGAGCTCGTAAGGGGTCGTGACCTCGAGCTGGTCGTATCGGCAATCGTCGGGGCGCTTGTCGGGCCGCCAGCGGAGGAACACGGCGCCGTGCCGGAACCTCGATCCCTGCAGATGGTCGTACTTGACCTCGCAGACCCGCTCGACGCGCAGCGGCTCCCAAGAGAGATCCTTGCCGGCGCTCCACCGGCTCTGCCCGCCGGGCATGCGCCCGAACTCACCGTTCGCGATGGCCCACTCCCGCCAGGGGTGATCGTCGAGCGCATGCTCGCGCAGTGGCGCCAGCTCGGTCGCGAGCTCTCTTCGCCTGGCCATCGTGAAGGCGGAGGTCACTCCAACGTGCTGAAGGCGGCCGTTCGCGTCGTACAGTCCGAGCAGCAGGGAGCCGACCGCGTCGCGGTCCACTCTTGTGCCAGCGGAAGCCGGCCACCGCGCAGTCCGCCGTGCGCGCGTGCTTCACTTTGAGCATGGCGCGCTTGCCCGGCTCGTACTGCCCGTCGATCGGCTTCGCGATGACGCCGTCGAGCCCCGCGCCCTCGAAGCGATCGAGCCACTCCTGTGCGAGCCCTCGATCGCGCGTGACCGGCGTGAGGTGGAGCGGCGTCTCTGCCTGCGCGAGCAGCGCTTCGAGCTTCTCGCGACGCTCCAGCTGTGGGTCGCATCGAACGTCCTGCCCGTCCATCGCGAGCAGATCGAAACCGACGAACGCGGCGGGCGTCTCCCTCGCGAGCTTCGCGGCGCGAGAGGCGGCCGGATGGAGCCGCATCTGAAGCGCGTCGAAGTCCAGGCCCCGCGGCGTCGCAATCACGATCTCTCCGTCGACCACGCATCCGTCGGGAAGCTTGTGCAGGAACAGGTCGTGGAGCTCGGGGAAGTAGCGATCGAGCGGCCGGAGGTCACGGCTCTGGATGTAGACGTCGCCTCGTCCCTTGAACACGATCGCCCGGAATCCGTCCCACTTGGGCTCGTAGAGAAAGGTCCCGCCCTCGGGTAGCGTTTCCGCCAGCTTGGCCAGCATCGGCTCGACTGGCGGGTCGATCGCGAAGTCCGTCACATCCGGGACGTTACCAGATCGGCCACGGTCCGCGCGAGGCGACGGCGTGCGATGGCGCGTCAGGTGGCTACGGTTGCGAGAAGATGAGGCTGGCGTTCGTTCCGCCGAAGCCGAACGAGTTGGTCATCGCGTGACGGATCTCCAGCCGCTGGGGGGTGTTCGGCACCAGATTGAGCCGATTGTCGTCGTCCTGGTGATCGAGGTTGGTCGTGGGCGGAGCAATCTGGTCGCGCAACGCCAGAATCGTCAGCCCCGCTTCCAGCGCGCCGGCGCCCCCGAGGAGATGACCAGTCATCGACTTGGTGGAGCTGACGGCGAGCCGCAGCGCGTGCTCCTTGAATACACTCGCGATCGCGATGGCCTCGGCCCTGTCACCGAGGGGCGTCGATGTCGCGTGCGCGTTGAGGTATTGCACGTCGCCTGGCGTGAGGCCCGCGTCCTCGAGCGCGGCGATCATCACCCGCCGCACGCCGTCCCCGTCGTCAGGCGGCGCCGTCGGATGATGGGCATCGGAGCTCATGCCGTACCCGGCTACTTCGGCGAGGATTGGCGCGCCGCGTTGCTCGGCGTGACTGCGCTCCTCGAGCACCAGGATGCCTGCGCCTTCGCCGATGACGAACCCGTCACGTTCCGTGTCCCACGGCCGACTCGCAGAGTCGGGCGCGTCGTTGCGCGTCGACAACGCGCGCATCGAGGCGAACCCTGCCACCGCCAGCGGGGTGATGCAGGCTTCGGTCCCGCCGCACACCATCGCATCGGCATAGCCCCCCTGGATCAGACGGAAGGCGTCTCCGATGGAATGCGCGCCTGTCGTGCAGGCGGTTGCGACCGCGGAGCTCGGGCCTTTTGCGCCCAGCCGTACCGACACCTGCCCGGCGGCGAGGTTGACGATTGCGGACAGGATGAAAAACGGCGAGACGCGGTCAGGCCCGCGCTCGAGCAGCGTCGTGTGCTCGCGCTCGATGACCTCGAACCCGCCGATGCCGCTGCCGATCGTCACGCCGACCCGCGTCGCGTTGCCGTCGTGAATGGGCAGCCCGCTCTGCGACATCGCCATGGAGGTTGCCGCGATTGCGAACTGGATGAAGCGGCCGCATTTCTTGACTTCCTTCCGGTCCAGCCACTGGAGCGGATCGAACCCCTTGACCTCTCCGGCAAAGCGGACGGCGTGCCGCGACGGATCGAACAGCGTAATCGTCCCGACGCCCGGGCGGCCCGCAAGGACCGACGTCCACGTCGCGTCCGTTCCAAGTCCCACCGGCGACACCAGTCCTATTCCCGTCACCACCACGCGCCTGCGCCGCGGTCCACCTGTGCTCATCGGATCTTCACCCCTCGCGCCCTGCTCATGCGTCTCGCGCCGAGCCTACACTTTACCGCGACCGAATAAACCTCTCCGCATCCCGGCCGGTCTTAAGAGTAGAGCGCCTGGGAGGCTTCGGTGATGCGAGCTCACTGGTCACAACGTCTGATACTCGGCCTGCTGTTCAGCCTTGTCCTCGGCATCGGCTCCGCCTGCGCGACCACGACCTCGCGGGTGTACGTTCGAGTCGGCCCCCCTGCGCCGGTAGTGGAGGTTCGATCGGTTGCGCCTGGTCCGCGTTTCGTGTGGATTGGCGGTTACCACCGTTGGGATGGCCGGCGATACGTGTGGGTCCCGGGCCGATGGGCGGCGCCGCCACGCGCCCGTGCAGTGTGGGTACCGGGGCGTTGGGTGCACGAGAGCCGTGGCTGGTACTTCATGGACGGGCACTGGCACTGAGATCGATCAGGCTTTGATAGCGTACGGCGGGTCTTCCGCCTTCGCTGAAGCTACGGCGGACCACCGTAGCTTGGCGAAGGTGGTCAGACCCCGCCGCGCCCTCCGGCGGAGCGCGCCTATGCCAGCGCCGGCTCGGACAGGACCGGCCGTCCGAGTGCCCGCCGGCCGACGGTCACGAACGACAGTCCCGCGAGTAGACACAGCGTCCCGGCAATCCAGAACGCCATCTGATACTGCCCGAGCTCGGTCCGGATTGCACCCGCTCCGAATGCCGCCATCGACGCCCCCAGCTGATGGCTCGCGCCGATCCATCCGTAGATGACGCCAGTGTTCTCGCGTCCGAACGCTTCTCCCGTCAGCCGGACGGTCGGCGGAATGGTCGCAACCCAGTCCAGGCCGTAGAACACGGCGAACCATCCGAGACCGTGGGCGCCAGTGGAAAGCGTGAGGGGCAGGAACAGCAGCGAGACACCGCGCAGCGTGTAGTACGCAAAGAGCAGGTGCCGGCTCGAGTACCGATCCGTCAGCCAGCCAGACGCCGTGGTGCCGAGGATGTCGAAGATCCCCATGACGGCGAGGAGCTGCGCGGAATGAACGGCCGAAATGCCGTAGTCATGGCACGCCGCAATCAAGTGAGTGCCGATGAGGCCGTTCGTGCTGGCACCGCAGATGAAAAACGTGCCAGCCAGCATCCAGAACGCGGGGGACTGAACAGCCACGCGCAACGCGGCTACCGGGGCGAGCGATCGCCGTGCTTCTTCGGCCTGAACGCTCGTTTGCTGGCCGTATCGGAGCAGGCCCAGATCTGCGGGCCGATCCCGCATGAAAACCAGGACGATCACGAAAACCAGAACGGCCGCCGCCGAGACGATCATCGTCGCGCTGCGCCACCCGTGCCGTTCGACCTGACTCGCGAGCATCGGGAGGAAGACGAGCTGCCCGGTCGCGTTGGCCGCGGAGAGTGCCCCCATCACCAGCCCTCGGCGTTCGTCGAACCATCGAGTTGCGACGACGGCCGCGAGCACCATCGACGTGA
The DNA here is from genome assembly GCA_963730995.1 of uncultured Acidobacteriota bacterium. GTDB lineage: Bacteria > Acidobacteriota > Vicinamibacteria > Vicinamibacterales > 2-12-FULL-66-21 > CAVSUB01. The sequence continues at coordinate 26,017 of CAVSUB010000009.1, forward strand.
CGCCGGTGCCACTGCCAACGAGCACGCCCCACAGCAGCGTGAGCTGCCACCGGGTATGCATCAGCGTGCTCGAGGCCACGGAAATCGACAGCAGCCCGAGGGCCAGCAGGATCACGCGCCGCAGCCCCCAGCGGTCCATCACAGAGGCCGCAAAGGGTCCAATGAGCCCGAAGAGCGCGATGTTGATCGCGACCGCGCCCGAGATCACGGCTCGATTCCAGCCGAACTCTGCCTCGAGCGGCACCATCAACACGCCCGGCGTTGCGCGAATCCCCGCGGTGACGAGGAGAACCACGAACGTCACCACGGCGACGACCCACGCGTAGTGCAGCCGCGGCACGGCAGGATTGGGGCTGGATGCCGTCATTTCTCTTCAGACTGCGACGTCCGAGCGAAGGATCCTGAAAACCTCTGGATGACAGTGAGCCGGACGGGATCCGTGGTCAGGGATCCGGGATCCAAAACCTCGAGCTCAGATTTGAGGATTTCTAGATCTTGTCGACCGCCGACCGCCGACCGCCGACCGCCGATCGCCGTCGATCCCTGATCACGACAGCGAAGGAGAAGTCACCAATTCTTCGGCACGTCCACGTACGAACCGTCGAGCTCCCGTGTCGAGGCGCAGCCGAGCAGTGCAAGCGTTCGCTCCAGATCCGTTCGAAGGATCTCGATCGCTCTGGCAACACCCAGCCGTCCGGCGCCGGCCAGGCCATAGGCGTACGCACGCCCTATCAGCACGGCTTTTGCTCCCATCGCCACGGCCTTCGCGATATCGGCGCCGCGTCTGATGCCACCGTCAACCAGCACCTCGGCGCGGCCGTTCACGGCGCGCACGACCTCGGGAAGCGCGCGCACTGTCGGGTAGCAGGTATCGAGCTGCCTTCCGCCATGATTCGACACGACCACGCCTGTCGCTCCCTCGTCTATCGCGCGCCGGGCATCGTCTCCCGTGATGACCCCCTTCATCACGATCGTTCCGGGCCAGCACTTGCGGATCCATGTCAGGTCCTCCCAGGCCAGGACCGAAGTCAGGAGATTTCCGCGGACGTCGCGCGCCCGCATCGGGCCCGCGCCGGGGACCACGACGTTCGGGTAGAACATGACGTCCTTGCGGTCGGAGAGATAGCCGGCGAACCACCGTGGATGCCGCAGGATATTCGCCACGTACGGCAGCTTGTCCCGGAGAGTTCCGCCAATGAGCTGCGCGCTGCCGTTGCGGATATCGCGCTCGCGAAATCCCGGCGCATTCGTGTCGATCGTCACCGCCAGCACACGGCACCCGGCCGCCCAGGCCCTGGCAATCGACGCCTCCGCGACGCCCTGTCCGCCGGCCAGATAAAGCTGATACCAGAGCGTCCCGGCGGCCTTGGCGACCTCCTCGACCGCGTAGCCTGCAAACGTGGAGAGCACGTACCCAATCCCCGCGTCACGGGCGGCCCGTCCGACTCCGACCTCGCCGTCCGGATGGAAGCTCCGGCCGTATCCGACCGGCGCAAGGAGGAGGGGCATCGTCAGCTCCGCGCCGAAAAGCGTCGTCGACGTGTCGCGTGTGGGGACACGCACGGCATTGCGCGGCCGGAACAGGACATCGTCCCAGCTACGGCGGTTGTCGCGCAGGGTGATCTCGGCTTCGGCGCCTCCGTCGATGTAGTCGAAGATCACGTCGGGAACACGACGACGGGCGAGCCGGCGGAGGTCGTCGATGTTGACGACACGATCGAGGGAGCCGCGGAATGGGGAAGCCATCAGTTGTTCTGTTTCACAGAGCATACACAACGTGCACTAATCTGTAGGGGACATGTTCCAACGGACAGACGACCTCCGGATCACGCAGGTCCGGCCGCTCATCCCGCCGGCGATCCTTCTCGAAGAAATCCCGATAAGCGAGCAGGCCTCCAATGTCGTATCGAACGCGCGATCGGCGATCGCGAACGCGCTCCAGCGCCGCGATCCCAGGCTCGTGGTGGTCGTGGGGCCGTGTTCCATTCACGACACATCGGCGGCGCTCGACTACGCCGGGCGGCTGACCGCCCTCGCCAGGAGGTACGCCGATCATCTGATCCTGGTGATGCGGACCTACTTCGAAAAGCCGCGGACCTCGGTCGGCTGGAAGGGGCTCATCAACGATCCGGACCTCGACGAGAGCTATCACATCAACAAGGGCTTGCGTCTCGCCCGCAAGCTGCTGGTCGATATCAACGATCTCGGGCTGCCGACCGGGTCCGAGTTCCTCGACACGCAGATTCCCCAGCACATCGCCGACCTGACGTCGTGGGTTGCGATTGGCGCGCGGACGACCGAGAGTCAGGTGCATCGGGAACTGGCGTCGGGCCTCTCGGCGCCGGTCGGCTTCAAGAACGGTACGGACGGTGGGGTGAAGACGGCCGTAGACGCGGTGCTGGCCGCACGGACGCCGCACTGGTTTCCGTCCGTCACGAAACAGGGCGTGTCCGCCATCTTCCAGACGCGGGGCAACGAGACGTGCCACGTGATCCTGCGTGGCGGCACCCGCACCGGGCCCAATCACGGGCCCGACCACGTGCGTGACGTCTCCGATCGGCTCCGCGCGAAAGACCTTCCCGAAATGGTCATGATCGACTGCTCGCACGGCAACAGCGAGAAGGACTATCGGAGGCAGTCGGAAGTGGCGGCGTCCATCAGCCAGCAGGTCGGCGCCGGCTCGTGGCAGATTTTCGGTGCGATGCTGGAGAGCCATCTCGTCGAAGGGCGGCAGGACTACGTCCCGGGACGGCCAGCGGTGTACGGCCAGAGCATCACTGACGCCTGCCTGTCACTCGACCAGACGGAGCCGCTTCTCGAGCAGCTGGCAAGAGCGCAGCAGGCGCGGGGTGCGCTCGACTGAGACGGGCGCCTCACGCTTCTTCAGGCTTCTTCAGCCGGACGTCACCACTTGGTTTCGGCCGGCGGCTTATTCTCCCGGTCGGAGGATGAGATGAAGAAGCTTCTCGCGCCGATGACCCTGGCGATCCTGACGACGGCGTGCGCGACCGCCGGCTATCCCATGCAGCAGATACCGCCCATGTATCCGGGAAGGCCAATGTACGGGCCGCCGCCGATGCCGGCCGTTCAGCCCGGCTACCAGCTGCCCGTGCTTCCGATCGGCCGGTGGGACAACGTGATGATGCTGGCCGCCGGGACGCCGGTACAGGTTCTCCTCATGGACGGTGGCGTCGCGACAGGACTGGTGCATGCCGCCGACAGCACGTCTCTCAGCCTCAAGGTCGCATCAGGAGAGGTCGAGCTGGCCTCCACCAGAATCATGCGAGTCGATCGGCTGGCCTTACCGGACTCAGCCTTAAAGGACGGCGCCAGAGGCGCCGCCTTCGGCGCGGGCGTCGTCGGCGTCATCGGCCTGATTGTCGGGAAGGTGCCACCGGCGCGATTGTTCGCCGCGGGCAGCATCATCGGCGCGTACAACAACGTTCAGCTCGGTGAGATGTCCCGCAGAAACGCGACGATCTACCTCGCGCCGGAGGTGGCGCCGACTGCCCCGGCGGGAGCACAATTGAGCCCGAGGGCGGTGGCTCGCCAGCGCTGAAGACGATGTCAGACTTCCTCAGGCGTCTCGCGGTCGGATGCCTCGTCCTGGGCGCACTGTCGGGCGGCTGCGGGGGGCCTACGCAGCCCACGGTCAACTACGGTCAGGGGGTCACGCTGTATCCGGACTCGCTCTATCGTGGTGACCGTGTCACGCTGAACGGGGATGTCGGGAATCTCGCCCAGCTGACCGGTCCGTGCCAGAAATCGGAAGACGAGAGTGGCAACTACGACGACTGCGTCTCGTCGCTGCACGTTCCCGAAGGGTGGAGCGTCACGATTTTCCGCGATCGCGGCTTCGCAGGGGGCTCCGCGACGTTCACCTCCGACGTCGCGGATCTGGATGACGTGATCGGTCCGTGCAAGCGAGGTTTCAACGACTGTGCGTCGTCGGTGCGAATCATCCAGCCGGGTTTCTAGAACCCAACCCCCTTCGCCTTCACCTTGACGCGCATCAGATACATGTCCGCGGTGATGTAGAGCGAGTGTCCGTCATCTCCCCACGCGCAGTTGGCGGTGGCCTGACCGGTCTGGATCGTCCCGAGGTGCTTGCCTTGCGGAGAGATCACGAGCAGGCCTCCAGGACCCGTCGCCCACAGGTTGCCTTCGGTATCAATCTTGAGACCGTCCGGTAGACCCGTTCGGGTCTTGCCCAGCGCCGTGACGTCCAGCAGTACCCGGCTGTTCGCGATGGTGCCATCCGGCTTCACGTCGAACACGCGCCAGATTGCTGCCGCCGGATCGGACTGCGCAACGTAGAGCAACTTCTCGTCAGGGGAAAACGCGAGCCCGTTCGGCCGGGTCATGTCCTTGGTGAGGAGGGTGACCGTGCCGTCCTTGCTTCGCCGGAACACGCCGGCGTAGTTCATCTCGCGCTTCGGATCCTCCCACTGCTTCTCCATCCCATACGCAGGATCGGTGAAGTAGAGATCGCCGTTACTCTTGAAGACGAGGTCGTTGGGGCTGTTGAAGCGGGCGCCCTCGAAACGATCCGCGAGCGTCGTGAACTTGGGCTCCGGCTTCGTCAGGGGCGCATCCATCACGGCGACCCGGCGGTCGCCGTGCTGGGCAAGGACAAGACGTCCCTCGTGATCTAGGGTGAGCCCGTTGGAGCCCGTTTCGCCGCCGCGTGGCACGTTGCTCGTGTACCCCGATGGCGTCAGGTACGGCTTCGCGCCCTCTCCCTGCTTCCACCGGTGGACGGTGTTCTTCAGGACGTCGGAGAACAGCAGGAAGCCGCCGTTCTTGACCCAGATCGGCCCTTCGGACCATTCGTATCCTTCGGCGAGGATCTCTATCTTGGCGTCAGGCGCGAGCAGTTTGTCGAGCGCCGGGTCCAGGCGCTCGATGCTCGGCGCTTTCTGCTTCGCCGCGTCACCCTGCGATGGAGCCATGACCGTCGGAGTCGATGGGTGAGCAGCCAGCACTGACACGATACCTAGTGCCAGCAGCGCTGGCGTCACACGGAGGGCTTTCACGGCGAGGCTCCTTCATCTTCACTGCCGCTGCTTGCTTCGCTCGCAGGCTGTTCAGCGACGACAGCCCGCTCTCAACTGTGTTCACTTCGTGATTGGCGTGACGACGACTTTCCTGAACCACACTTTCTCGTGGTCGCCCTGGATCACGATCGGCCCTGGTTCGGTTTCCTTCGCGTCGAGCGCTCCGCCGGTGATGCCGAGGATCTTGGAGTTGCTGTGAATCGTCGTGCCGTTCAACACGGCCGTTACGCAGTTGCCCACGATCGTGATCTGTGCAGCCTGCCACTCGCCGGCCGGCTTGCTGACGTTCTTCTCGGGCGCCTTGCGCGAGTAGATCGCCATGTGTCCGTGCACGGCGTCGCTCGAGTCGGCCCCCGCGTCGTCCAGCACCTGCATCTCGTACCTGCCGCGCAGGTAGATGCCGCTGTTGCCCTTCGGCGAAACCTTGTATTCCGCCTCGATCTTGAAGTCCTTGAACTTCTCCTTCGAGACGAGATTGTTGCCATGCGGCTCGTTCGTCATCGCGCCGTCGGCAACGCTCCACATGAGCGCCTTGTCCTTGTTCTGAGGGGTCCAGGCGTCAACGGATTTACCGTCGAAGAGGACGACCGGCTTCCCGAAAGTGTGCGCGGCGTTCGCGTCGCACGCCCCCCACGTCGGCGGGCGCTCGCCGGTCACCTTGATGGCGGTTTCGCCGACCGTGCCGGTGAGCTTGCCGCCGGCCTCCTTGAGGCTCACCACGTTCTTGGGGTTGTCGCCTGCGATCGTGAACGTCAGTTCGCCATTGGCGATCTTGACGTCCTTCGCGGCGACCGGGCTTCCGCCCCGGTTGAGGAAGAGCGCCGACAACGTTCCTCCCTCGTCCTTGACCTGGAGCCAGTAGATGTTGGCCGTGTTCGGCGGATCGCCGGTGATGTTCCAGTTACCGAGAAACGGGTTGCTCTGGGCGCGCGCCCGCACCGCCGCCGTTGTTGTGACCATGACTGCCGCAGCGAGCGCGAACACGAGGACTTTCTGGAACCGCATGTAACCTCCAACAATTACCGGGGGGCTTCGCCCCGCCGGACCCCCCTGCGCCGTCGCTCGCGGAGGCCCCGTGCCCCGCTCCGCTCCCGCTTTCGCCGAGGCTCCGGCGGGGGCGCGCCTTTGGCGCGCACCGTGAGTCGGGACGTAGTCTACATCGGGCTGGCAGCTATTGAATCGGGCGACCCGCCGCAGGGTGGTCGGCGTTCCAGTCAACTCCCATCCAGCCGGCGAGCGTCGCCGCGATCTGGCTGGTGGTGAGGGCCGGCCCGCCTTTCCACACGCCTCGCTGGCTCAGATGTGAAGATACGAAAGCGATCCAGACATCTTCGGATCCTGCTGCCTTCTGCCCGTGCGTGCGCCAGTCATCCCGCGTCTTTCCGCGACCGTGATCCGTCGTGATGAGGAGGTGTGTGTGCCCACGATACTCGGGCTGCGCCTGCACCCATTCCCACAGTTCGCGCAGGTAGCCGTCGATGCGGGCATACGCGTCGAGCACGAGATCGTAGCGGCCGTCGTGCGCCCAATCGTCGGTCTCGTCGAACGCAATGTACAACACCCGCGGACGCGCAACGGCCAGATGGTGCATCGCAAGGCGGAATGTGAAGGCGTCGTGGCGAATGCCGCCCCACGGTGGTTTGGCCTCACCCTGCAGGCCATCGATGAGGCGAACATCCGGATCGGGACTGTCCACCGGCTCGATACCGGCGTTGACCACCGTCGAGCCCTCGACGTGCTCCGCAATTGCGTTGAAGACGCTCCACGACGCGAACGTCGCCACCTTCTCGCTCGGCAGGGAGAGCCGCTCGCGTAGTCGTTCGAGGACAGTCGTGTACGGGTTGCGCAGCGGATCGTTGCTCTTGATCTCCTCGTCGTGCGGCTCGCCGAGAAGGATTTCCGCGTATCCCGGATACGAAAACCAGAGCCGATTGCGGAGCTGCACGACACTTTCGACGGAGCGGTCACCCGCAATCGAGCCGTCGGTCGTGACCAGCTGCCACAGGAAGGGCATCAACTTCTGACGCCGTTCTTCACGAGTGGGTGCCCAGAACCGGGTGTAGGCGGGCTGCGCTTCGAGCTTCTGATCTTCTTTCAGCGTGCTGGCGAGGATGTCCTCATTCAGCCCACCGAAGATCTCCTGTGTGCGCGCGCCATCGAGAGTGACCAGGATCACGTTCTCGGTGTTGCCCGCAGTTGCGGGCGTCTGGCCGCTGATCCGTTCCGTGACACAAGCGAGGCAGGCCAGTGTAACGAATAGAGAGACATGGCGTTTGTTCACCCTACCTCCACCAACGAGCGATCCCGTTCGCGACCGGGCTGCCGAAGAATATCCTCAGTCGAACCAGAGCAGCGGCTGACGGATGAAAAAGTTTCGTATCACTTCTTCGACGCTGGAGTCGGCCGGGAGGCGGGCCCACGTCTCCAGATACGCCGGACGGCTCAGGGCCACGGCTGCAAAAAGCAGGCTGCTTTGCCGCATCGGCCAGTTCTCGTTGTACATGACGTCCGGCGGCCTCTGCCATCCGCCTCTGTCCTTGATGAACGGCACCATGAAGGCCATCGCGCGCGGCATGCCGCGGCCATCCGGGAGCTCGAACGTCCACAGGTTCTCTTTCGGCGTCGACGCGATCTGGCAGATTGCCGCCATCGCCTCCAGATTGAAGAGCGAGTAGCCGTAAGGCTTCGTGCGGGCGAGCTCGAGCGGGAAGCTCCCGTCCGGTCCCATCTGCCCCGGGAGGAGAATCGTCCGGAAGCGGTCGCGCGCGTCCGCGAGCAGCGTCTCATTGCCGGTCAGGTGTGCGAAGGCGGCGACCTGCAGGACCCAGCAGGTCGCATGATTGTTCTTGGTGTCCCGCTCGGCGATGCCGTACTCGTGCGTGGTCATCCACGTCAGGTACTCCGCAAACCAGCGTTTGACGGCCTCTTCGTCCGAGACCTTCCACCCTGGCGCGCCGTGCAGCTGTTCGATCGCGCGCGCGACCTCGACCAGGTGAATCGTGTCGATGATGCCTGTGCCGCGCCCGGTCACGCGCCCGTGGATCGCCTGCGCGTACTGGAGGTTCGGGTTCATCCGCGTTGACCCGTCCACGAACCACGCACGCAGATGCCGCGCTGCGTGAGCTGCGTATCCAGCCTGATGCGTCAATCGCCACGCCTCGACGAGGGTCGGCAGCTGCACGGACAGCCGCATCAAGGCCCGGCGATGCTCGACGAAGTTCGCGGGATTCGTCATCCCGTCGCGCTGAACATACGGACCGTCGGGGTGATCGGGGTCCGGCCACCAATAGTCACCTTCGGAGAAGAAATCGTGCAGTCCGCCCGCGCTCCGAGGCGAATGGGAGGCGGTGACCGTAACGGGTCCCTCCTGCAGGTACTGCCTGGCCGCGGCAAGGACGCGCGCACGCTCGGCGGCGAGATCGATCGGCGGTCCCGGCGAAGCACTCAACGCCGCTGCCGCCAGCAGGACGCCTGCGATCGTCATCCCCAGGGCTCCTCCGGCCCTCCGCTGGAACGGCGCACGACCAGCCGCGGCGGGATGACGACACGCTTGAATCCGGCCGGAGGCTCGGGATCGATCCGCTCGAGGATCAGCTCCGCTGCGCGCTTCCCGAGATCGTCGCGCGACCAGCTCACCGTCGTCAGCGGCACGCGGAGCAGGTCACCGTGCGCGATGTGGCCCGCGCCGACGACGGCGATGTCGTCCGGCACGCGGCGGCCCGCTTCCCAGATGGCCTTCATCGCGCCGATGGCGGAGGGATCGTTCGCGGCGAAGACTGCATCGACCGCAGGTTTGACGGCCAGCAGTTTCTTCATCGCGCGGTAGCCGTCGGCATCCATGAACCCGCCGCGCACGACCCATTCGGCACGCGCGCGAATGCCGTGCGCCCGCAGCGCCTCCCGATATCCCGCCGTTCGCCGCCGGGCGTGGACGATCGCCGGCCCCGCGATGTGCCCGATCGCCTTGCGCCCCTGTTCGAGGAGATGGCTCGTGGCCATGCGACCGACTTCCTCGTCGTCGGTGACGACGCGATCGCACTTGACGGCGGGGTGATCGTCGCGATCGATCATGACCAGCCCGATGCCCTGGGCGGCCAGGCGCTGGAGGAGGTCGGTATTCCCCGAGGCGTTGACCGACGCCAGGACGACGCCGTCCACCTGGCGCTGCTGAAGGATTTCGACTTCCTCGCGCTCCTTGCGCGGATCCTCGTTCGAGCTGCAGAGCAGGAGACCGTACCCGCGGTTGCGCGCGATCGACTCGATACCCGCGACGATCTCGACGAAGAAGGAGTGCATCAGGTCCGGAATGATGATGCCGAGCGTGCGGGTGCGACGGAGCGTGAGGCTTCGGGCGACGGCGTTGGGCTGGTACCCGAGCTCGGCGACCTTGGCGAGGACGCGCGCGCGTGTGGCATCGCCGATGTCGCTTCTGTTGTTCAGGACTTTGGAGACCGTGGTGATCGAGACGCCCAGTTCGTCGGCGACGCGCTTCATCGTGGTGGGAGGTGGCATGCGGTCCTCGGAGCCTCTCTCGTACCTTTAACGCTAAAGTGAATTGACTTTAACGATAAAGGATAGTATTGATGCGGTCGGAGTGGCCGGCGTCCCGGCCGGGGACTGGCAGCGAGGAGGCACAGACATGTTCGGGACTCCTGGGTCGGTACGTGTACTCGTGCGGTTCGAAGGCGCCGTCCTGGCGGCGCTCCTCATGATCACGACGCCGGCGCGTGCAGCGTCCGCCGTCGCCATGGCGCCGCGTCCAGCGGTCGCCCAGAACACCGGCACGATCTCCGGGACCGTCATCGACAATACCAGTCAGGTGGTGCCGGGCGCCACGGTGACGCTCACCAACGAATCCACCGCCAGCGCCCGGACCACCGTCTCGGGCGAGCGCGGCGAATTCGCTTTTCGCGCCGTGGATGCCGGATCGTACACCGTTCGGGTGGAGCTTGCCGGATTCCGAACCACCGAGCGGCGCAATAACGTCCTGAATGCCAGCGGGCAGCTGGACCTCGGATCGTTCAAGCTCGATGTCGGCACCGTGACCGAGGTGGTGTCGGTCGCCGCCGAAGGCAGCACGATCGAGACGAAGAACAGCGACTACTCTGGGCTCCTCACGGCGAAGCAGATCGCGCAGATCCAGAGCCGGGGCCGCGACGTCGTCAATCTGCTCCGGCTGCTGCCGGGCGTGCACTACGAGAACGATATCGAGGCAATGGGCGACAGCTTCGGATCGCAGATCCCGAACATCGGCGGCCAGCGCAAGAACTGGAATCAGGTCACCGTCGACGGCTTGAACGGCAACGAGCTCTCGGGCACCAACCGGATGAACTCCTCGATCAATCTCGATGCGATCGCGGAGGTCAAGGTGCTGCTGAACAGCTACAAGGCGGAGTTCGGTCATACGGGCGGCGCCAACATCCAGGTCGTCAGCAAGAGCGGAAGCGCCGACTATCACGGCAGCGCGTACTGGTACGGCAAGCGCGACGCCTGGAACGCCTCGCCGTGGGAGAACAATCGCACCGGCGTCGCGAAGCCCTCGCTCCACATCGACACGCCCGGATTCAATCTCGGCGGCCCGGTGAAGATTCCGGGCGTCTACGATCAGGGCGCCGACAAGAAACTGTTTTTCTTCTACTCATTCGAGGCGCCGCAAGTGCAGAAGCCGGGGCCGCTGCGCCTGTACAGGATGCCCACCGCGCTGGAGCGTCAGGGCAACTTCTCGCAGACGTTCGACAACAACGGGGCCCTGATCTTCGTCAAGGATCCCGCCTCCTCGCTGGCATGCAGCGCGACGGCCGGCGGCGCCGGGTGCTTTCCCGGCAACATCATTCCGGCCAATCGGCTGGACAGCAACGGGCTCGCGCTGCTGAACCTGCTCCCCCTGCCGAATGCCCTCGGGCAGAGTCCGAACTACAACTTCACCCGCCAGGAAACGGCCGACAACCCGCGCTTCAACAACCTGGCGAGGGTCGACATGCGGCCGTCGAGCGGGAGCACGATCTGGGCGACGGTGCGGACGTTTTCGTCGAGCCAGTACGGGTCGGAGATCACGGCAGGCCCGGCGAAGTGGGGATTCTTCGACGGGTCCTACGTGTCCGGCGACAACGGCATCACCGGCGGCTGGAACCACGTCGCCTCCTCGAGCGGAGTCAACGAGCTCCAGTTAGGCATTCGACGGGCGACCGAAGCGTTCGGTACGCAAACAGATGCCGACCTGAATCGCATCCTGAAGTCGACCGTCGGCTACACCCTGCCGCAGTTCCATCCGGAGCTGAACACGCTCGGCACCATCCCGCAGGTCACGTTCGGGCTGGCGACCACCGGTACGACCAGCCCGGACTTCACGTACGACAGCCGCATGGGATCGACCGCGCACGATTGGCTGGGCGACGTGCAGGATACCTTCACATGGACGCGGGGGAAGCACACCCTCAAGCTCGGTGGGTACTTCGAGTACATGCAGAACAACGAAGCACGCGGCGGCAATTGGTACGGCCAATACACCTTCAGCAACACGTCGACCAACCCGCTCAACACGAACTTCGCGTTCTCGAACGCGGTCCTCGGCGTCTTCTCGCAGTACACCGAGACCGACAAGTACCGGCTGACCCAGAACCGTCAATGGTGGTCCGAGTGGTACGGCCAGGACACCTGGCAGCTCAACGATCGGATGACGTTCGACTACGGAGTTCGTTTCCTGCTGTACTCGCCGTACTACCGGCCCGACAACCAGGTTGCGAACTTCGATCCGTCGCGATACGACCCGAGCCAGGCGCCGAGGCTCTACTACCCGGCGACGGTCAACGGAACGAGGGTCGGCCTCGATCGCACGACGGGCCAGACGGTGAATCAGATCTATATCGGTACTTTCGTGCCCGGGACGGGCAATCCCGCAAACGGCATGGTGCTGCAGGCTGACGCCGGCGTGCCGAAAGGGTTCCGCGAGATCGAACCGCCGCAGCCGGAGCCGCGGCTCGGCTTCACGTGGGATCTCACAGGCGCTGGCAAGACCGTCCTGCACTCGAGCGCGGGCCTCTTCCACCAGGCGCGTCTCGGAGGTGGATCGCTCGGGAATCTCGCGGCCAATCCGCCCTTCATCCACAACCCGGTCGTGTTCAACGGATCGTTCGAGTCACTCTTTGCGCCCGGAGTCACGCTCTCGGACCGCCCTGGCACGGTGGAAGCGCTCGAGACCGCATACAAGACGCCCAGCTCTTACAACTGGTCGATCGGTCTGCGGCGCGAGATTGGGTGGGGGACGATGGTGGACGCGACGTACACCGGGTATCTCGCGCGCAACATGGAGATGTACTACGACCTCAACGCGGTGCCCGACGGCGCGCGCAACCTGACCCTGCATCCGGAGAACCGCGACCCGACTGGCAGCGCCACGACCGCGCTGTCGGCCGACTTCCTCCGGCCGTTCCTTGGCTACGGATCAATCAGGGTCCGAGGGAACTCGGCAACGGGCGATTCGCACGCGTTGCAGGTTCAGGTCAATCGCCGCTACATCCACGGCGTCCAGTTCGGTGGCGCGTACACGCTGCAGCGGGCCCGAGGGTATGCGGACGAGGATCCCGGCAACCTCTCGACTTCGCTCAACCGTCCCGGGAGCTGGTACTACAGCGAGCTCGCGCAGAGCAATCGTCAGAGTCTCGTCGTCAACTACACGTGGGATCTGCCGGCCGGCGGGCGCGGCGTCTTCAACAATCTGGCAGGTCGGCTCCTGCTCGACGGCTGGCAGCTCTCGGGGGAGAACGACTTCGTCAACGGCGACTGGGCCGACGTCATCCTGACCACGTCGGACAACTTCGACTTCACCGGCGGCGACGGTGGGAACGGGGGCTGCCTCGCGGGCAGCGATCCCTGCGCGCACGTGGTTCGCCCCGTCCTCGTCGGCGATCCCGCCGCTGGCGGCGGGAATCCGCTGGGCGGCTGGTTCAACACGTCAGCGTTCCAGAGACCCTCGGGATTGGGCGACTACGGCAACGCGCCGCGCAACGTGATCCAGAAGCCGGGCGTCGTCAACTGGAACCTCGCGCTCTTCAAGAACGTCCCGATTGGCGGGAAGCGAAGCCTTCAGTTCCGAGCCGAGGCCTACAACGTTCTGAATCACACAGAGTTTCAGGACGTCGATCGCACCGCGCGGTTCGACCCGGCGGGCAACCAGATCAACCCGAATTTCGGGACGCCGATCGGCATCGGCACGCCGACACGGTCGCCTCGGACGATTCAGCTGTCGGGGAGGTTTGTTTTCTAAAGGGTTCATTGACTTTACCGTTAAAGGGTAGTACCACAGCGCCTGCTTGTGACGAGTCTCACGGAGGTTCGCGTGCTCAACGGTCGGTCGCTCAAGGAACTGTGTGCCGCTGCGGCGCTGCTCGGGTCGATGACCCTGGCGGGCAGCGCGGTTCCGGTGCCGCAGACGGCGAACCCCCCGGCGACGGATCCTGCGCGCGCAAACCGGCTGGCCTGGTTCCGCGAGGCCAAGTACGGGCTCTTCATCCACTGGGGCCTCTATGCGATTCCTGCCGGAGAGTGGAAGGGGAAGCGCTCGCTCGGTCTCGGCGAATGGATCATGAACCGCTCGCAGATACCGGTGAAGGAGTACGAGCAGCTCGCCGCGAGGCTCAATCCTGTCAAGTTCGACCCGGATGCCTGGGTCCAGCTCGCGCAGGATGCCGGGATGAAGTACATCGTCATCACCTCCAAGCACCACGATGGGTTCGCGATGTTCGCCTCGAAGGTCAGCAGGTACAACATCGTCGACGCGACGCCGTACAAGCGCGACGTGCTCAAAGAGCTGGCCGACGCCTGCGCGAAACGGAACATGCGTCTGGGCTTCTACTACTCGCAGGCGCAGGATTGGCACGAGCCGGGCGGGGCGGGCAATACCTGGGACTTCGGGCCCGACCAGGGGCCGGACGGCAAGGAGCTCAAGGCGTACGACGAATACCTGCGCAACAAGGCAGAGCCGCAGGTCAAGGAGTTGCTCACCGGATACGGGCCCGTGGCCTTGATCTGGTTCGATACGCCACGGATGATGACGCCGGAGCGCGGCAAGCGCTTTACCAACCTCGTCCGGTCGCTACAGCCGACGACGCTCATCGATGGCCGGCTTGGCACCGACGGCGACTATCGCTCGACCGGTGACAACGTCATCCCCTCCGAAACCTCGACCGAGGCGTGGGAGACGCCCGCCACCATCAACGATACATGGGGCTACCGAACCGACGACACGAACTGGAAGTCTCCCGGCCAAATCGCCTTCAAGCTCGTCGACATAGTTAGCAAGGGCGGCAACTACCTGCTGAACGTCGGCCCGACGGCCGAGGGCGTGATCCCGCAGGCCAGTCAGGACATTCTGCGGACGGTGGGCCGCTGGCTCAAGGTCAACGGCGAGGCGGTCTATGGAGCGGGTCCGTCACCCTTTGGCGACGAGTTCGGGGAGTACAGCGCGCGGGGCGCGAAGGACGTGCGCGGCAACAAGCTGTTTCTGCCGCAGACCGAGTGGCGTGTAACGGCCAAGCCGGGCAAGCTGTATTTCACGTTCTTCAGCGAGCCGCGGGCACCGTTCGAGCTGCCGGCGATGAAGAACGCGATTACCCGGGCGTACCGGCTGGCGGACAAGGCGCCCGTGGAGCTGAAGCGGGAAGCGGGCCGCGTCAACTTCACGCTGGAGCGTCCTGTCCTCGATCCGATGGCGACGGTGATCGTCGTGGAATACGAAGGGAACAGCGTCGCGCGCTGATCCCATGCGCGCCACGGGCGCGCCAAACGGGGTCCGGGGACGAAGTCCCCGGGTCTCGATTCGTGCGGAAAGGTGCGGCGCTGGGGTCCGCGCGATCCTGCTGGTCCTCCTCCCAGCCGGGTCCGCGACCGGCGCCGCACCCGCGTTTCCGGTCGACCTCCCTCAGCCCGCCTTCTGCCTGGCGGCCGCTTCGGCTTTCTGCCCGCCCTCGATCGCGGCGGCGTCCTGCCGCGTGGGGTCCAGATGGAACAGCGGTTCCATCACCGACCACCAGTTCTCGTGCCGGCCTCCGGGCGGCGGTTCCTGCATCGAGTGCATGAGGGCTTCCCATTCGGCCACGCGCGGGTGGGACGCGACGTGCAGCGCCATGCACTGCTGGAAATCCCGGCCGTCGGTCTCGAGGATCATCACAAGACGGCGGTCGAGGATATAGATGTCCATCCTGGTGATGCCGGCGCGCTGGAGGCTCGTCACTACTTCCGGCCAGACCTGCTGATGGTGCGTTCTGTAGCTGTGGATGATCGCGGGGTCGTTCTTGAGATCGATGGTGAGCACGGTGCGGGTCCTGCGTGCGCCATCACTGGTGACCACGCTCGCATATTTCCATACCTCGACTGACAAGTCAAAGGTTACGGTTTACTTTACCGTTAAAGTTACGCGCGCTCCACGCGGGCTGTTCACGGGCACGGTATCCGCGTTATCATCCGGCCCTCCGAAGCCCATGGGCAATCACAGGGACTCCGACGTCCTGTCGCCGGACACTGTTGCCGGCGTGGACGTTACGTCGTCGTTCGCCTTGCTGCTCCGCGCGCGTCAAGGCGACGAGGTCGCTCGTAACGAGCTCTGCGCGCGGTACCTTCCCCGGCTCAGACGATGGGCGCATGGGCGTTTGCCGTCGTGGGCCCGTGAGCACCTCGACACCGAAGACATCGTTCAGGATGCGTTGATGCGATCCGTCGGTCGGATCGAGTCCTTTACGCCGGAGCACGAAGGGGCCTTCTGCGCGTACGTGTGTCAGGCTCTGCGCAACCGGCTCCGCGACGCGTTGCGTCGCGCGTCGCGGCGTCCGTCCGGCCCTCCGCCGTCGCTCGACGCACCCGCACCCGATCCGTCGCCGCTCGAGCAGGCGGTCGGAGGACAGCTCCTCGCCCGGTACGAGCAGGC
This sequence comes from uncultured Acidobacteriota bacterium, assembly GCA_963730995.1. Classification (GTDB taxonomy): domain Bacteria; phylum Acidobacteriota; class Vicinamibacteria; order Vicinamibacterales; family 2-12-FULL-66-21; genus CAVSUB01. The sequence goes on from CAVSUB010000009.1 coordinate 41,992, forward strand.
ACTCGAGCGCTTGCGTGAATCGGATCGCGAACTGGTGGTCGCACGCGTGGAGCTGGGCCTCGACTACGCCGAGATCGCCGACATCTGCAGCAAGCCCTCCTTGGCGGCAGTTCGCGTCGCGGTCAGCCGCGCGCTCGTCCGGCTCGGAGTCGAGATGGGGCATGACCGACGATCCTGACGATCCCTCCCTCATAGCGCTGGGTGCCGCAGTGTCGGATGGCGCTGCGGTCGACTGGGGCGAGATCGAGGGCCTGGCCGACGGCGACGACAGGCAACGTCTGGTTCGGGCGATGCGGGACGTCGAGACGCTCGTCGCGGCGCACCGGCAGGTCGACGCGCTCGCGACGAACGACACACCGGCTGCATCCGCCCGGCATTGGCAGCACCTCGTGCTCTTCGAACCCGTGGGCGAGGGCGCATTCGGCACGGTCTACCGCGGTTGGGACCCGCGCCTCGAGCGCGAAGTCGCCGTCAAGCTTCTGCGCAAATCGCCGCACAACCTGCATTCACCGCTGACCGAAGCGCGCCACCTCGCACGCGTCCGCCACTCGAACATCGTCGTCGTCCATGGCGCCGATCAGGACGACGAGCAGGTCGGCATCTGGATGGAATACATCGAGGGCCAGACGCTGGCCGCGATGGTCCGCGTTGCCGGACCGATGAGTGCGCGCGAGGCGACCGGCATCGGGATCGATCTCTGCCGCGCACTGGCCGCGCTTCACGCCGCCGGTCTGCTGCACCGCGACATCAAGGCGCACAACGTCATGCGCGAGCTCGGCGGCCGAATCGTCCTGATGGACTTCAGCGGGGCGCAGGCGCTGACGTCCGAGCATGACGCAGAGGTTTTTTCGGGGACGCCGCTGTACATGTCGCCCGAGCTGCTCACGGGTGCCGCCGCCACCGCCGCGTCCGATGTCTACAGCCTTGGGGTGCTGCTGTTTTTCCTGCTCACGGGTACGGTGCCGGTCGAGGGTTCGAGCATCGCGGCGCTGAGGAGTGCGCACGGGCGGGGCGCCAGAAAGCGCCTGCGCGACCTCCGGTCCGACGTCCCGCAGGCCATTGTGCAAGTGATCGAGTGCGCGACAGAGCCCGATCCGTCGAAGCGATATCAGACGGTCGGGGATCTCGAGCACGCGCTGGCTGCCGTGTCGGGCGCCCCGGTCGCCCTGGCGCCGGCGGAGCCCGTTCAGCCGGCGTCGCGGCAGCCACCGCCGGCCGCCAAAGTCGGGCACACCGGACGCACGATGCTCTGGGCGGCTGCCGGCGTGCTGCTGGCGGCTGCCCTCGCCGTGGACGTCATGCGCTACCGTCCGTCGGCGGCTCCCGTCACCGCGCGTTTTACCGTCGGACCGCCCTACACCACCGGAAGCTGGCCGCGCCTGTCGCCCGATGGGCGGCTGATCGTGTTCGGGACCGTCGTCGAGGGCCGCAACCGGCTCTGGATCAGGCCGCTCGATTCGTTGGAAGGCCGGCCGTTGATGAACACCACCGCGACCGAGACGCCGTTCTGGTCGCCAGATAGCCGAATGATCGCGTTCTTCGCGGACGGCAAGCTGAAAAAGATCGCGGCGGACGGCGGCGAACCCGACACGATCACCGACGCCCTGCAGCCGCACGGGGGCGACTGGACCGGCGATCGGGTCATCTTCGCGGCGCAGGCCGGCATCTACACTGTAGCGCCCGACGGAAGTCAGCTGACGACAGTCACGACCGTCGACGAGTCGGCTGGAGACTTCCAGCACGCGTGGCCGAGATTCCTGCCGGACGGACGGCGTTTTCTCTACATCATCCGGAGCTCACGCGCGGAGCGGACGGGTCTCTATCTGGGATCGATCGACGGCGGCGCGCCCGTACGGCTGATGCCAGGTTACTCCCGGGCCACGTACAGCGACGGCCACCTGTTTTACGTGCGTGACGGAACCCTGCTCGCGCAGCCGTTCGACGTTCGCCGAGGAACCGTGAGCGGATCGCCGATGGCGTTGTCCGGACGCGTCAAGTACCACGTAGAAGGAGATGCGGCGTTCGACGTCGTACCCTCGGGGGTGCTGATCTACTACCTCGAGCCGGGGCAGGCATCGACACGGCTCACGCTGTTCGATCGCCGAGGCCGGGAGACGCAGGCCCTGACGGACGCGGGCGCGTATCGGCAGCCGCGATTCTCGCCAGACGGCACCCGGATCGTCGCCGAGAAGGCGAGCCTCGTGGACAGCAACGTCGACCTGTGGATCTACGACGTTGCCCGGCAGAGCGCTGTCAAGCTCACGAGCGGCGATGCGCCTGACGTGAATCCGGTCTGGTCGCCAGATGGAAAGCGAGTCGTCTTCTCTTCGAAGCGCGACTCCACCTATCACGTCTTCACCAAGATCGTTGACGGGACCGAGGCGGAGCAGCAGCTCGAGCCGTCGCCCGGCGACGCGCTCGTCGAGCACTGGTCGCACGACGGCCAGTTCCTCTCGATGACCATTCCGAGAAACGGTCTCTGGATTCTTCCGCTCGGTTCAGGGCAGAAACCGTGGAACGTGCGGAGCGCCTCGCGCAACAGCTTGTGGCAGTCGGAGTTTTCTCCTGATGGCCGATGGCTGGCATACATGACCGAGGAATCCGGCAGTCCCGAGGTCTTCGTCGAGCCGTTTCCGGCGACCGGCGCGCGATGGCAGGTCTCGACGCGGGGCGGCGCGGAGCCGCACTGGGGCAGCGACGGGCGTGAGCTGTTCTACATCGGAGGCGACAGCACGTTGATGGCTGTCGACGTGTCGGCGCCTCGATGGCAGAACGCGAGACCGACGCCGTTGTTCCGGATGTCCGTTCCCGATCTCGCGGGACACTCGGACTACGACGTCGCCCCGGATGGGCAGTCGTTCGTCGTCAACGTGTTCCTCGCGGATCCGGTGATCCCGCCGATTGACGTCGTCCTGAACTGGACGTCGATGCTCGGGAAGTGATTTTTCAGCGCCGCGACTCGCCCTCAAAGACCTACACAGGGAGGAGAAAAGTTCCTCCCTTCCTCCCCACCTCCCTGTTGATTTGTTTTCGTGACAAGTGGAGAACGCTCGCCCGAGATCGAGCCCTCGCTCGCGAGAGCTCACAGTCTTGGCAACGACAAGCCTCCGTCCACGTGCAGGACGGTACCGGTGGCGTAGGGGACGTCCCCGCGGAGCAGCGCCGCCACCGCGCGCCCGACGTCCTCCGGCTCTCCCCAGCGGGCCTCGGGGATGAGGCCCTCCGCGATGCGCCGATCGTAGACGTCGCGAACGGCGGCCGTCATGTCACTCGAGATCACGCCTGGCCGGATCTCATAGACCGGGATACCCTCGGGCGCCAAACGCACGGCGAACAGCTTCGCCGCCATCGACAACCCGGCCTTGCTCACGCAGTACTCGCCTCGATTGATCGACATCATCTCGGCCGACACCGACGTGATGAAGACGATACTGGCGCGAAAGGCGGGGTCCGCACGATGGCGTTCGACTTGATCGCGCGCGACCGCCTGCGTCAGGAAGTACGGTCCCTGCAGGTTGGTGCGCAGGACTTCGTCGAAGCTCTCTTCTGTCGCGTCGAGGAGGTCGGCTCTGACCCGCGGCGCGCGGCCGGCGTTGTTGACCAGGGCGTGCAACGCGCCGCCGCAGTGACGCCGGGTTTCCGCGACGAGACGGCGGCGGTCGTCGCGCTTCGAAAGATCGGCCGCAAGGTAGTGGACGTCCTGTCCGCCCTGACGCAATTCGTCGAGAACGGTCCGGACGTCCGACTCGGGCCGCGTGCCGCCAAGCACGAGGCTCCACCCCTCGCCCGCGAGCGCGCGTGCGATCCCCAGCCCGATCCCTCGCGTCCCGCCGGTCACGAGCGCCATGCGCGCGCTCATCGCGACGTGTTTCCGCTCGCGGACCTCGCCGCGTCCTCACTGGCGACATCCGCAGGACCGAAGAACGTGAGATACGGTGCGTCCTGGGCCAGCCTCATCACGTACAGCGCCACCTCCCGGGCGTGATAGTCGCCCCACTGGCTGGACTCGCCACGCGGGATTGAAGCACCCGCCGGCACGTGGTCCCAGCGGTTCGGCCAGTGGTACACCGAGTGGAGCAGCAGCCCCTGATGCTTGGGATCGACGCTCAGATAAGGTCCGGAGGCATCCACGAGCGTGTCCACGACGCGGAGACCGGCCTGGAAATAGGTGTCTGCAGCTGGATCGCTGCGCTCTCTGAGGAGGCGGCCGAGGCGCAAGAGTCCCTGCGCACCGATGGCGGCCGCCGAGCTGTCGACAGGCTCGCGATCGTTGAACGGATCGGATGGACGATCGCCCCAGGCGCCGAGCGCCGCCAGTCCCGGGGCGCCGGCGTCCCAGTACGGAACGCCGTCGGCGGCCGCGACGTCGATGTAGTGATCGCAGGTTGCCCGCGCCGCATCGAGCATCATGGCTTCCACGGCAGCGCGCCCGCCCGAAGCCTGCAGCGCATCGTCCGGGACGATCTCGAGAAACTCGATTTCCTCAGCGAAGCCGAGCATCGCCCAGGCGAGGCCTCGCGTCCACGTCGTGAAAGGCGAATAGCCCTGTTGAGTGCTCGGTCCGCGGAACGTGCCGTTGGCCGCGTTGAAGAGGCTTTCGTGCGCGACGCGGACTCGAACGTCAGGGCGATCGTGTTTGCGGCCGTCGTACACGTTGTATTGCGCCGTCGCGCGGGCGTGCTGCACCAGCCGATCGAGCAGGCTGACGGCGGCATCCTGCTCCTCGAGGAGCCGGTGGCCGAGCAGGAAGCCGAGCGCGAGCGCACGCAACGAGCGAATCGTGTCGACGAAGAGCGAGTGCGCACCGTTGAACGAGTAGATGAACCCGCCGTCCGGCAGGCGCGTCCATCGCCGCGCCTGGACCGCGCCGCTGACGCGCAGAGCGAGCTCGTAGAACCGGACCTCCCACTCGCCGGCGTCGAACCGGCCTTCGCGCGCGAGGCGCCACAGCGTCCCGTACGTGCTGACGTTGTTGAAGCCGTGATCGTGGACGCCCATGTGCGTGAGATGCGGCGCCATCCGCTCGATCGTGCGTGACCGTCCGAGCTCGAGGAACTCGCGCTCACCGGTCGCGTCGAACTGGAGCAACGCCGATCCGAACTGGAACCCCTGCGTCCACTCCGTCCAGCCGCGGGCACGGTAGCGCCCATCGACCGTGAACACCGGGGCGCCGTCGGCGGGATCCCACGTCCTTTCAATAGCCCGAATCTTTGCGGCCGACAGCGCGAACAGACGGTCGATGCCTGGCAGGAGGTCCCGCGGAGAACGCTGACGATCGATCTGAATCATGACCGGAAGGCACCATAACACACACGCCGCGAACGCCGCCCGAGGGATCCAGCGTCATGGACCCAGCCTACTTTCGGCGATGGAGTTGATGCAGATGGAGGTTCGCTCATCGGTCTGCCTTCTTCGCAGGATCGTTCACTGCGGCGTGACCGCGAACGCGCGTGTCGACGGGAGTGGAACGGGAGGAGGCGTGCGCCCCCTCCCGTAAGACCGCTACGACAGGGAGGGAATCTCGAATCCCTTTCGGTACTCGCGCGTCAGCAGCTTGTCGGCTGCCTTGTCGTTCTCGAACGTCTCGGTCTTGCCGTTGAAGGTCAGGCCGTGCCCGACACGATACGAGATGTTCGCGAGGTGCGGCAGCGTCGACGTGAGGTGCCCCTCCATGATGTCGCACGCCAGCATCTTCGGATCGTTGGAGCGGATCGCGTCGATGAAGTTCTGATAGTGCGCGAATTCAATCGTCGTGAGGCCTTGCGCTTCCGCGGTCTGAGAGGCTGATCCGGGTCCCTTCTCGTTCTTGGCGCCCAGCGGTCCCATGTAGGACTGCCACACCTGTCCCGATTCCTCGGTCCAGAGCCAGCCTTTCGTCCCGTAGAAGATGTTGCCGATCCGCTGGCCACCTTCGTCGTTCGTGGGCTCGCCGCGCGTGCCGAATTCGAGGATCGCGCCGTCGGCGTACTCGAAGAGCGCCGTCTGCATGTCGGGCGTCTCCTGCGAAGACTCGCTGCCGAAGTAGCCGCCCATCGAGCAGACCTTGACCGGGTGCTCCTGCTTGCCGAGGCCCCACCGCGCGATGTCGAACTGGTGCGGTCCCTGGTTGCCGGTGTCGCCGTTGCCGTAGTCCCAATGCCAGTGCCAGTTGTAGTGAAACCGGTTGGGATTGAACGGCCGCTTCGGCGCGGGGCCGATCCACAGGTCGTAGTTCACTTTCGACAGATACTGCGCGTCGTACGTCGGCTCGTTGGTCGTCGCCTCGACATTGAGCTTGAACTTCGCGTCCGCCGCCATCGGCCCGTCCGGGTACTTGCCGATCGACGGCCGCGGTTTGAAGCACAGGCCGCGTGCCATGTACACCTTGCCGATCCCGCCGTCCTTCATGAACTTGATCGCCTGTTGAATGGCGGGGCGGCTGCGGTTCATGGTGCCGACCTGGACGATCTTCTTGAACCGTTGCGTCGCCTCCACCATCCGGCGGCCTTCCCAGACCGTGTGCGACGCCGGCTTCTCGACGTAGACGTGCTTCCCGGCCTGCAGGCCCCAGGTCGTCGCCAACGCGTGCCAATGGTTCGGGATGGCTATGACGATCGCGTCGATGTCCTTGTCGTCGAGCACGCGTCTGAGGTCCTGCACGAAGTTCGGCTTGAACGTGGCGACCTCCTTCAGCCGTTCGTCGTTGATTCGTGACGGCGCGAGGTTCTCGTCGATGTCGCAAAGGGTCTTGATCTCGACATTCTTCAGCTGCGCGAAGCCGCGCTTCAAGGAGTTGCCCTGGCCGCGGATGCCTATCTGGCTCACCACGACCTTGTCGTTGGCGCCAAGGATCCGCGCGCTGGCCGACGCGGCCTGGGTGCGCCCTCCCAGGAGGCCGCCGCCGACAGCGACGCCCGCCGCCGCCGCTCCGACACGCGCGGTGAAATCACGTCGCGTGATGCCGTTCTCATCGTCTCGGGTGCTGGCCACGATGTCCTCCTGAAGGCTGTCCGAATCCGGAACCGATGGATCCTAGCAGCACCGGCCCGTTCTTGGGAGGGGTCGTCAAAAGTTGAGCCGGACCAACCAAAAATGCCAGACAAACGGCAAGACTGATGCAATGAGGACTCGCACGTGACTCGATGGTGGTCACGCTCAGACAAGGAGCCAGTGGAATGAAACGGATGACTGTTCTCGCGGTGGCGCTCGCGTCGATGTTGGCGCTCCCTGCGGCGTATGCTTCAGCACAGACGGCGAAACCAGCCCACACCGAGAAGGCTGCCAAACCGCCCAAAGCCGAGCCCGTAGACCTGAATAGTGCAACGAAAGAGCAGCTTCAGGCTCTGCCAGGGGTCGGCGAAGCCTACGCCCAGAAGATCATCGACGGGCGCCCCTACAAGGCCAAGAACGAGCTCGTCTCGAAGAAGATCGTGCCGCAGGCGACCTACGACAAGATCAAGGGCGAGGTGATCGCGAAGCAGGCTGCGCACGAGAAGACTGCCAAGAAGTAGCCGCCTTCTCGAACTGTGGCAAGCAGGCAGGCGCGTGCCAAACCGCCACACCCGGCGGCGGGCGCGCGCCTGCCTACCCTCCCTAGGCGCTGAGGCGTCGCGCTGCCGTCGGCGGTTCCGCCCTCACTCATCGCCGCCGGCGCTGCGGCGCGCTTTGATCATCCCTCGCCGCTTCTTCGATTCGAGACGCTTCTCTTTCGCGCCGGCATTCGGCTTCGTCGGCCGGCGTTTCCGCGGTCTGATCGCCGCCTTCTGAAGCAACGCCACGAGCCGGGCACGGGCGGCATCCCTATTCTGCGTCTGTGTCCTGTGCTCGCGGCTGTCGATCAGAAGCACGCCATCCGCCGTCAGGCGGGACCCTGCGATGGCCGCAAGGCGATGCTTCAATGCTGCCGGCAGAGACGACCCGTGCACGTCGAAGCGGAGCTCGACGGCTGTCGCCACCTTGTTGACGTTCTGGCCACCTGGCCCCGAAGCGCGCACGAAGCGCTCCTCGAGATCGCGTTCGTCGATGCTGATGTCTGACGTGATGGGAATCATCGGGTCACAACTTCAGACGGTGCTCCGCGGGACGCGCGGCAGCTCCGGGCCTACCGGTCTCCCGCCCCACGGTTCCTGATCGCATCCTGTATGGCGCGCGCCGACACGGACGCCGCCCGGCTTTCCGACGCCATCGTGGGCCGGGCACCCGCCGCGGCCGTCGCATGGGTGTACTTGCCGAACCAGCGCTCGAGCACGAGCTGAATTGGGGCGGGATTGAGATAGTGCAGCTTCCGCCGGCCGACGCGGCGAACCGTGACCAGGCGGGCGGTCTGAAGCACGCCCAGGTGCTTCATGACGCCGAACCGCGTCATGTTCGGGAGCGCCGCATCCAGTTCGCCGAGCGTCTGTCCGTCCCGCTCGAGGAGGCGATCCAGCAGCAGCCGTCGGTGGCGATCGCCAAGCGCTTTGAAGACGAGCTCCACGCCACTCCACGATAGGTAACCTCGCAGTCACGTTTCAAGCTGATGCGTTTGTGTAGGAGGGTAGCCCTTATGTGACCACCGAGTCACGCATAGGAAAGAAACGTTTCCCATCGTGAGGTGGTGCGATGGGTACAAATCGACGCATTCATAAAAGGCTCTCCGGATCGTCAGCAGCGGGCTGCGCACTGTCTATGCTCGTGGCGGCGATCCTCTTCTCCGTGCGCGTGAGGGGGGCAGACGATCCGGCTCTCTTCCCGCTGATTTTCACCAACGCGTCCGGCGTCCACCGCACGCTGTCAACGGCGGGTCCGATCGACACGGCCAACCCGTTCTTTCAGGATCTTGGCACGAACGGACGAACGTGCTTCACGTGTCACCGCCCCGAGCAGGCATGGACGGTGACGCCGCCGGAGCTCCGCGAGCGCTTCCGCCTGACACGCGGCCTCGATCCGATCTTCCGCACCAACGATGGTTCGAATTGCGAGGGCGCGGACGTCTCCTCGATTGCTGCGCGACGCGCGGCGTTCAGCCTGCTGCTGTCCAAGGGATTGATCCGCGTCGAGCTGCCCGTTCCCGCCAACGCCGACTTCACGATCGTCAACGTGGACGATCCTTACGGATGCGGAGCGCCTTTCACTGAGGCGTCGATGTACCGCCGGCCGCTGCCCTCGACGAACCTGCCGTTTCTGAGTACGGTCATGTGGGACGGCCGTGAAACGGTGGCGGGTCAGTCGATACGTGCGGACCTTCTGACGCAGGCGTCGGACGCGACGACCGGTCACGCGCAGGGTGCTCCGCCGGCGGCTGCTCAACTCGAACAGATCGTAGACTTCGAGCTCTCGTTGTTCACCGCGCAGACAAACAGCCACGGGGCCGGCAGCCTGACCGCACGCCGGGCGCGCGGCGGGCCGGCGTTTCTCTCACGCCAGCCTTTCTGCATCGGCATCAACGATCCGCTCAACGTTCTTCCCGTGATGCCCGGCGCGTGCCAGCTCTCGTCCGGCGGTTTGAATCCGACTGTCTTCACCCTGTTTGCCGACTGGCTGGGTGACCCGTCGCCGGCGCGCCAATCGATCGTGCGCGGGGAAGAGATCTTCAATCACCGCACGTTCGTGATCGACAACGTCGCCGGGCTGAATGGGAGCCCCGCCGATCCGGTCCCAGGGCCGATCCAGGCGGGAACGTGCACGATCTGCCACGACACTCCCAATGCCGGCGATCACTCGATCGCGATGCCCTTGAACATCGGCGTGGCGGATGCCGCGCGCCGGACGCCGGACATGCCGCTCTACACGCTGCAGAACAACGCCACGGGAGACGTCCTGCAGACCACCGATCCCGGACGGGCCATGGTGACTGGCCGGTGGAGCGACGTCGGGAAGTTCAAAGGGCCGGTATTGCGAGCGATGGCGGCACGAGGGCCGTACTTTCACAACGGATCGGCGGCGACGCTCGAGGAGGCCGTCGACTTCTACAACGAGCGCTTCAACATCGGTTTGTCGGCACAAGACAAGGCGGACCTTGTGGCCTTCCTGAAGGCGCTCTGACGGGTCTCTTCACGCTCGTCCGGCGAACTCGCGCGTCTCCGTGTGGACCTTCACCCGCTCGCCTTCCTTGATGAAGAGCGGGACGCGGATCTCGAGGCCGGTCTCGAGCGTCGCGAGCTTGGTGACGCCACCGCTCGCCGTGTCGCCTCGGACCCCCGGCTCCGTCGACGACACCGTCAGCTCGACGTGCGGTGGGAACTGCAGCCCGATGGGCGTGCCGTTGTATTTCTGAATCTGGATCGCGACGTTGTCCACCAGCAGGTCGCGATCCTCGCGCACCACGTCGGGCCCGAGCGTGAGCGTGTCGTACGTCGTCTGATCCATGAAGTGATAGCCCGATGGATCCGCGTAGAGGAACGTGGCCTCCCCGCTTTCGAGATCGGGCTCCGCGAATTTGTCGCCCGCTTTGAACGTCCGGTCGAAGACCGCCCTCGTCAGCAGGTTGCGCATCTTGATGCGCACGAGCGTCTGGCCGCCTCGTGCGGTCGGCTTCGAGATGTCGACATCGATGCAGTGGTACGGTGCGTTCTCGAACTCGAAGAACATCTTCCGCTTGATGTCGATTGCTTCGATCAGGCTGGCCATTGCTCCCTCGTTATTGACCGGGGGGCTTCGCCCCGCCGGACCCCCCATCGCCGTCGCTCGCGGGGGCCCCAATGCCCCGCTCCGCTCCGGCGGGGCGCGCCTGCGGCGCGCTACCGTATCTGAATCGGGGGGCTTCGCCCCGCCCGCCTCCGCCGAAGGCTACGGCGCGGCTCGCCGAAGCGCCTGCGGCGCGAAGGCGGCCCGGACCTTCGCTGCTCCGGACTACCGAGAACCAGGCACGTTCGAACCGGCGGCCGGCTTGTCCGCCGGCGCGAAACCAATCTCGACCGCGCTGCCAGGATTGTTGATCATGATCCGGAACTCGTCGGCGCTCAACTTCAGCACGTTCACCTTGTACGGAAGTCCGTCCTCGGTCATCGTCAGGCCGCCGGTGTCCTCCTTCCACTTGCCCACGGAGGGCGTCCCGTGCGTTGATGAAATCAGAAGCGTCCCATCGGACAGAAACACGTACAAAGCCCCCGTGTCTGAGCCGGAGGATGACGATTCGACGCGCCAGACCTTATTGACGAAGCTGGCCGGCGGGGGAGTCGCTGCCGCCTGTGTAGGCTGCGGGGATCCGCGCGAACAGGACGAAAGCGCAACTACCAGCGCTGAGACGAAGAGTCCCCGCTGTACCACGAAAAAGCCGGCTGTCATCTGGACGAGTGTCTCACGAGGCGAGCCACACGCTGGATCCCGGCGCTACACGGCGACGTCCCTGCGTCAGCGATCGGAGTTGCAGGCGCTGAACCGGGGCCGCATCATCGTCATCTCGACTGAGAGCGGCTTGCAGATTCCGACCGGGATGACCATGAGTGCGCAGATCGCCGTGGCGCGCGGGATTTGCGGAATCAGCCTCACGCTCGCAGTTTTTTCCAGTTGTCCATGCACTTCTTGGCCATCGCGATCTGTCCTTCGGGTCCCGCGATTTCCTGTTCGACCAGGTAGTACTCGACGCCGCCGACAGATTCCGCCGCCGCAAAGATCGCCTTCCAGGGCGAATCGCCCTCGCCGAATGCGACAGCGTAGCCCCGGCCGTCACCCTTTCCCCAGTCCTTGCAGTGGACGCTTCGGATGCGGCCCGGGTTCGCCTTGATCCACGCGATGGGGTCTTCGCCCACCTCGACGCACGTGCCGACGTCGAACTGCAGCACGACGTCCTTCGGCGTGCCCGCGGCGAGCACGTCCATCGGACGCTTGCCTTCGACCGGCTTCCACTCCGTCTGGTGGTTGTGATAACCGGTAGACATGCCAAGCGGACGGAGCTGTTCGGCGGCCGACGCCAACTGGGCCGCGACCTTCTCCCATCCGGCGAGGTCCACGACTTTCCCTGCGCTCGCCAACACGATGGTCTTGCTGCCGATGATCTGATTGAGCTCGGTCGCTTTCTTCAGCCCGTCCGGCGTGAACGACGGAGGTCCGTTGTGCGTCGATCGGCACTGAATCCCGAGATCGTCGAGCAGCTTGCGGACGTCCTTTGCGGCTTGTGGCGTCCAGTCGAAATAGGGCGAATAGAACTCGACGACCTGGTAGCCCAGTTTGGCCACGGCGGTCACCGTCCCAGGCAGATCCTTCATGAGCTCGGTGCGAACCGAATAGAGCTCGAGGCCGACGGGCACGCTCTTCTGCATTGCCCAGACGGCTGAGGCCGCGAAGGGAGCAACGGCCGCCGTTTGCAGGAAATTCCGTCTGGAGATCTCGTTGTGTTCGCTCATGCGCGGAGCCTAACATAGCGCCATGCGCATTTCACCTCGCACTGGAGGGGATGCCCGACCAGGGCACGCGCTTGCCCAGCATCCGACAGTCTTTCTTCACGTCGCGAACGGGACCTCGACGACGGGAACGATTCACGATGCGGGGATTCCAGGCGAGTCGTCCATCTGGGCCGATCCGCTCCACGATGGTCCGGTGCCCGCTGGAGCTTCAGACGAAGAGCTCCTGGAGATTCGTGCGCGGCATCTGGCCGGTGAAGGGCACGGTGTCGAGGCAAACATTGGGGGGCTGCGGCGGTGGCGCCAGATCATCGACGACCACCGCGCCTACGACGAGATCGTGCTGTGGTACGAGCACGATCTCTTCGATCAACTGAACCTGATTCAGGTCCTCAGCCGGCTTGCGGGTCCCGCCTTCTGGCCGAAGCCGGTGAGCCTGATTTGTATCGGCTCGTTTCCGGGCCGTCCGCGATTCAAGGGTCTCGGCGAGCTCACGGCGAGCGAGCTCGGTCCGCTCTTCGAGACCCGCCAGCCCGTGACTGCGGCGCATTACGCAGTAGCCGTAAACGCGTGGGCGGCGTTTCGCGCTCCGGAGCCAACCTCGATCGAAGCATTTCTTCGGACCGACACGTCCGCGTTGCCGTATCTCGCCGCGGCCCTGGAGCGGCACCTCGAGGAGTTCCCCTCCACCGGAGACGGACTCTCGCGTACCGAGCATCGGTTGCTCGAGCTCACCGCGCCGGCGCCAATCACGCTGCGCGCAGCCTTCCCGCGGATGCACGACGAAGAAACCGCGTATTACGTCACCGATACCACGTTGCTCGATACTGCGCTGGAACTGTCGTCTCCCTTCACGCGCCTGCTGACGCTGAAGGATCGTGGGGCGTCCGGCCATCTGGCTCGCGCGGGGCTCACAGGAACGATCGAGTTGACCGATCTGGGACGGGCAGTCCTGGCGGGGCGGGAGGATCGGATAGCTCGTTGTGGGATCGATCGGTGGTTGGGCGGCGTCCACCTGTCCGGAACTGGCCCGCACTGGCGCTGGGACCGCGCGCACGAGCGCGTCGTGCGGGTGTGAAAAAGCGGCCAGCTATCAGCTTCCGGCTTCCCGCTTCCAGCTTCCCGCTTCCGGCTAACCTCCCTTCTCGAGAAGTGTGTCCGCTCCTCCCAGCCGGAAGCGGGTAGCCGGAAGCGGGTAGCTGATTACACCAGGCCCAACTTCTTCATCGCCTCGTCCGGGCATCCCTTCCACTCGGGGACGAACACGTTCCCGATGTAGGCGAGGTCCTTGATGCCCATCTTGCTCGTCCAGAATCCGCTGGCGGTCAGATCGCGGAAGCTGTTGAAGAACGCGACGCCATGCGACATCGCTGGGGCGGCCTGCTGCGGCCATGCGATCGCATCGAGCACCTGGGTGCGTTCGGCTTCCGTTGACGTGATGAACGTCTTGTCGAAGCGGTTCTGGCACTCGCGATCCAGCCAGGCCAGCCCTCCGCGCATCGCCAGCTGTCTCCCCGGCTCGTCGCCCATGATGAAGTCCATGAACTCCGGCACGCCCGCCTCCGTGGCGCTGCCGGACCGCTCGTCCTTCGGGATGATGATGTCGACGAGCATGCGCACGGTCGCGTATTCGTGCGGCGTGAAGAACTTGGGCTTGAACGGCGTGCCGGTCTGCTTCGCCGCCGCCTGCGCAGCCTGCGCGTGCTGATGCGCTTCCTGCGCCTCCACTTCCGTCCACGCGAATCCGGCCGCGACCGGGCCCGCTGCGATCATGCGAAGAATCGTGCGTCGATGGGTGGTCATAAAAAAGCTCCAAGTTAGCTATCAGCTATCAGCTATCAGCTGAGAGCTACAGCGTCCCCGTCTTCCTCTGTTCCGCGATGTATTCGGCCGTCCGCATCGCGAGGGCCAGGATCGTCCACGTGCAGTTCTTGTCCGCCTGTGAGACGAACGGTCCGGCGTCGGCGACGAACACGTTCTTCGCGTCGTGCGCCTGGCAGTATTTGTTCAGCGCGGACGTCGACGGGTTGTTGCCCATGCGCGTGACGCCGACCTCGTGGATGATCCGTCCGCCCGGCGCGATCCCGTAGCCCTCTTCGCGGGTCGGCATCTTCGACGTCGGCACGCCGCCCATCTCGGTGATGATGGCGCGGAAGGTCTCCTGCATGTGCTTCGCCTGGTTGTATTCGTGGTCGCTCCACTTGAAGTGGAACCGCAGCACGGGGATGCCCCACTGATCGACGACGTTCGGGTCGATCTCGCAGTAGCTGTCGTCGTTCGGGATCATCTCGCCGCGGCCGGCGAAATTGACCCTCGCGCCGTACAGCCGCCGGTAGTCGTCCTTCAATCCTTTGCCGTAGCCTCCAAATGCCTTTGGATGCGACGGCACATCGGTCGGCGTGAAGTTGTGAATGCCACCCCCGAAGCCGGCGCTCGGCATGCGGCGCCCGCCGCTCGGCTCGATGTGATAGCCGCGCGGAAAATCCAGCTTCTTGTTGTCGAGCCACCAGGGCGTGTACAGGTGCATCCCGCCTGTGCCATCTTCGTTGTGCGGAATGCCGTCCATAAGCGCCGGGATGAATCCCGTCACGTCGAGCCCGGTGGAGTCCGTCAGGTACTTGCCGACGACACCGCTGGAATTCCCCAGCCCCTGCGGGAACTTCGACGACTTCGAGTTCAGCAGGATCCGCGCCGACTCACATGCGCTCGCCGCGAGCACGACGATGCGCGCGCGGACGTGGTTGTCGCGCTTGGTGGCCTTGTCGATGTACGTGACGCCTGTGGCAAGCCCTGTGTCGTCAACCGTGACCTCGCGCGCCATTGCCTGGGTGATGATCTTCAGCTTCCCGGTCTTCATCGCCGGAGGAATGAGCACCGAAGGCGACGAGAAGTTCGAGTGCGTCGCGCACCCCCTGCCGCACTGGCCGCAGTAGTGGCACTGCGCGCGACCGTTCACCGGTTGCGTGAGAATCGACAAGCGTGATGGAACGCTGGGGACGTTCAGCTTGTCGCACGCCTTCTTGATCAGCAGCTCGTAGCACCGCGGCTTCGGAGGCGGCAGGAAGATCCCGTCCGGCTCGTTCGGCATGTTCAGGTTGGTGCCGAAGATGCCGATGAACCGATCGATTTTGTCGTAGTACGGCTTCATGTCGTCGTACGTGATCGGCCAGTCATCGCCGAGCCCGTCGAGCGTCTTGCGCATGAAGTCGTGCGGCCCGAACCGCAGAGAGATGCGGCCCCAGTGGTTTGTGCGTCCGCCGAGCATCCGCGAGCGAAACCAATCGAACTGACTGCCCGGTGCGGACGTATAGGGCTCGCCTTCGAGCGACCACCCTCCGAGCGCGCCGTCGAACTCGCCGAAGTGCCGCTCCTTCGTGGCGGCGCCGCGACGTTGCGTCTCGTACGGCCACTTGTACATCGCGGAGTCCGTGGCCGAGTCCCACATCGGTCCCGCTTCGAGCATCACCACGTTGGCGCCGGCCTGCGTGAGCACCATCGCGGCCATGCCGCCGCCGGCGCCCGATCCGACGATGCACACGTCGTATTCTGTGCGGTTGCGAACAATCTGCATGGCTTCCTCTTTGGTTGCGGAGGCGACGACGCCCTGTCAGGGCTGTCAGGCCGCGGAACCGCGGAGAATTGTGTCACACCCCGAGGTGAAAGATCAGGCTGCGGGGAGCCTGAGTCGCGCGCCGAGTCCGCCCATGCGACCTCTCTGCAGCGATCGTTCCGCCGTAGAGCTCGGCGAGGTCCCGCACGATCGCGCCGCTACTTCTCTTTGTGCGTCTCCCCCGCGTCGAGCAGATGCGGCAGCTCGGTTCCCACCGACGGCGCAAGCACTCCAGCCTTCACATACGTGAAGAGCTTGTCGCGGGTGTCGACGATGTCGAGATTGCGCATCGTGAGCTGACCGATGCGATCCTGCGGCGTGAAGGCGCCTTCGCCTTTCTCCATCGTCAGACGCTCCGGCTTGTAGGTCAGGTTCGGGCTCTTCGTATCGAGGATCGAGTAGTCGTTGCCCCGCCGCAACTCGAGAGTGACCTCGCCGGTGATGGCTCGCGCGATCCAGCGCTGCGCGGTCTCGCGCAGCATCATCGACTGCGGATCGAACCAGCGGCCCTGATAGAGCAGGCGCCCGAGCCGCCGGCCCTGATCGCGGTACTGCTCGATCGTGTCTTCGTTGTGGATGCCCGTCACGAGCCGCTCGTAGGCGGCGAACAGCAGCGCCATGCCGGGCGCCTCGTAGATGCCGCGGCTCTTGGCTTCGATGATGCGATTCTCGATCTGATCGCTCATGCCGAGGCCATGACGGCCGCCGATCCGATTCGCCTCGAGCATCAGTTGCACGGAGTCCTTGAAGCCGATCCCGTTCAGCGAGGCCGGCTGCCCGTCCTCGAACGCGACCGTCACCGCTTCGGGTTTGACCGGCGTATCTTCTCGCCAGAACGGGACGCCCATGATCGGCTCGACGATCGTCATGCCTTTGTTGAGGAACTCGAGATCCTTTGCTTCGTGCGTGGCGCCGAGGATGTTCGAGTCGGTGGAGTAGGCTTTCTCCATGCTCATCTTGTAGCTGAGCCCCGCGCGCTCCATGTACTCGGACATCTCTTTGCGTCCGCCCAGTTCGTCGATGAACTGCTGATCGAGCCAGGGCTTGTAGATTTTGAGGTTCGGATTCGCAAGCAGTCCGTACCGGTAGAACCGCTCGATGTCATTGCCCTTGAACGTGCTGCCGTCTCCCCAGATGTTGACGTCGTCTTCTTTCATCGAGACGACGAGCATCGTGCCGGTCACCGCGCGGCCGATCGGCGTCGTGTTGAAGTACGGCACGCCGGCCGTGGAGATGTGGAAGGCTCCGCACTGCAGAACGGCGAGACCTTCGGCGACCAGCTGCGATCGACAGTCGATGAGGCGGGCGTTCTCGGCCCCGTATTGCATCGCGCGTCTGGGGATCTCGTCGTAGTCGGGTTCGTCGGGCTGACCGAGATTCGCGGTGTAGGCGTAGGGAATCGCGCCCTTCGCGCGCATCCAATGAAGCGCCGCGCTGGTATCGAGGCCGCCCGAAAACGCGATGCCGACCTTTCGGCCTGCGGGTACGCTCTGCAGAATGTTCGCCATGTGCTCTCCGAAAACCACCATCATACGGTGAGCGTCCGATGGACCGCGCGTTTCGATCGCGTTACTCTTAATTAATTAATTGACAGCCGGCAATCGTCGGCGTAGCCTGCGGAAGGGTCGATCTTTCGCGGGGGCGTACCGATGCGGGCAGCAATCGGGATCGGATGCGTACTGGCGATGGCGCTCGTCGACTCTGCGCCCGTTCGAGGTTCGCGCGAGCGCGCCGGCGGACTGGTGGCGCCCGCGGAGATCGGATCGGCCCTCGGGACGACAGTGGAGTGCCCGCCCAGCGCTTCCATGCGGCCGGTGATGACTCACCGGTACAAGATGTCCGGCAGTGTTCGTCCGCTGCTGTTCTGGATCGGCAAGGACGACATCGGCATCGCGCGCATCGTCTGGCGGCGCGGAGACGGCGCCGCCATAGGGTACGAGTTCCTCGTCGGGACCGATCCCGCCAAAGCGCCGCGCTCGCTGAATCGCTGGGGATACATTGCGGAGGACATCGAAGGTGCCGACGGCTCCATCCTCGCGCTGATGACCGGCGCCGACGAAGCGACGTACAACGAGGCGGCCTCCAATTCCAGCCGGCCGCCGGGTGCGGGCGATTTTCGCGCGATCCAGGCCCATGTCGAGCGCGGCGCGGCGACGTGGCAGACCGCGCGCGTCAGCACGCCGTCCCCTCTGACCGTGCACGACGTGGACGCGGCGCTCGAACGCATCCGTCACGAGACGGCTGCTGCCCCAAGTCGAGGCATGTCGCTGCCGTCGGGCGCCCGCCCGGGTTTCCTCACGGCAGTTGCCGAGCTCATCGATCTCGCGGTCACCGGAGTGAACCGCAGGACCGACACGCGTGAGCTGCTGCGCCCCCGGGTTCAGTACGTATTCGGGCAGGGTGCGTACGAGATCCATCTGCGAGAGGTGGAGTCTCTGCGAGCCGACTACGACGGTCGGCTCATTGCGGCCGTCCGGACGGCGTTCGAGATCCGCACGCTCGCCACTGACGCCCGGACGCGGTTCGAGATCACGTCCGGATCCGACGGCGATCTTGCCGGCGTGCCCGTCGCGATCTCCTGGCAGCCACGGTGGTGGCTGCGTGTCGAGCTCAGCCTCGAATCGAAGTAGCGCACCGCCAGAGGAGAAAGAGTGTGATGGACCGGTAGTGGTCATCAGTGTGGCTGCGCGCCCGGTACGGAGGTGACGGAGAGAGCGGAGTTCACAACGGAGGAACTAAGAGAACGAAGAGACTATGAGTGGGTCGCGCGATTAAGCTCCGTTGAGGTGTTCAAAGCCACAAGGAGGCTGAAATGATCGCAACGACCCACCCCGCCGTGAGTGTAGCCGAGCCGACGTTGGATGTAGCCTTCGAGTTGGGCCAGCGGCACTGGAAGCTGGCGATCACGTCCGGATTTGGTGTGCCGCCGTGGCTGCGCACGGTGGCGAGCGGGGACCTGGGGGCGGTCGAGCGGGTGATCCGGGAGGGGCGGCGGCGGTTCGGCGTGGCGGGGTCTGCGCGCGTGGTGAGTTGTTACGAGGCGGGACGTGACGGCTTTTGGATCCACCGCGCGTTGGCGGCGCGGGGGGTGCAGAACCGCGTGGTCGACTCGGCGAGCATTGAGGTGAATCGGCGCGCGCGCCGGGCGAAGACGGATCGGCTCGATGCCGTGAAGTTAGTGCAGATGCTCGTGCGGGCGTGTTACGGCGAGTCGCGCGTGTGGAGCGAAGTCCGCGTGCCGAGTGTGGCCGAGGAAGCCGCGCGCCAGGTGAGTCGGGAGCGGACGGCCTTGACGCGCGAGCAGACGCGGCTGGTGAACCAGCTGCGAGGCTGGCTGACGACGTGGGGGGCCCAGCTCCCGCGACGCCGCCGCGAGGACTGGTGGACGCGGGTCCGCGATTGGGCGGGCGCCGCACTGCCGCCCGAACTCCAAGCGCGCTTGGCCCGGGCGGAAGCGCGGCTCCACGCCGTGGCGGCGCAGCTCGCGGAGATCGAGACGGGGCAAGCGCAGGCCGTCGCTGCCGCCGCGCCGACCAGTGCGGTCCGCCAGTTGGTCCGGCTGAAGGGCGTGGCCACGACGGGCGCGTCGGTGCTGGTCGACGAGGGGCTGGTGTGGCGGGCGTTCCGGAATCGTCGGCAGATTGGCGGGCTCCTCGGCTTCGCGCCGACGCCGTACGACAGTGGTGAGACGGTGCGAGAGCAAGGCATCAGTCGGGCGGGGAACGCGCGGCTGCAAGCGACCAGTGTCCAGTTGGCCTGGAATTGGGTCCGGTGGCAACCGGCGAGTCCCCTGACGCAGTGGTTTCAGGCGCGGTTTGCGACGGGGCGACGCGCGCGTCGGATCGGGATTGTGGCCGTCGCGCGCAAGTTGGTGATCGCCCTGTGGCGGTATGTCACCACGGGCGATCTGCCAGCCGGGGCGCTCCTGAAAGGCGCGTAGGCTCGTCGCCCGCGCCGCGCCCGTCGCCTGCGTGCTGCGTGTACGAGTTTCGTAGGGTCGTCGACGCGACCGCAACGAAGAAGGTACCGCAGCGCTCGTGTCCGGATCGAGACGGCACAGTCTCTGGGGGCCGCGCCACGGCGGTGCGCGCCCGGATAGAAGACGAGGCCTGGGTCACTGACTCACGGCATGCCCGGACCCCGCAGCGACCTCGGGTGCACGCAGGGCGGGCCGATCGTCCGCCCGCGCGATTGGGTGATGCGAGCGCCGCCTGCGCGGGCCGCAACTGGGAGTGGGCGGCCTGCTCGGCGGCAGCCACGCTCGAGTGTCGTGCTGGACTGGCGGAATTCTTTCGGACGTGAGAGAGGCACCTTGACAGCGGACCCAACATAGAAGACGAAACGGAGAAGACGCAGCCCCCGCGGGCGTGACCGCGCGAAGCGCGGCGAGTGACGAGGGGCGCGCCGGGCGCAAGTGGGTGGCGGGCGTGGGCCACTTGCGCCCGTCGCGACCCTCGCCACTCGGACGCCGGCCGCGGCCGGCGTCACGCCCACCCGCCGAGTCGAACCACATCCTCTTCTCCGTTCGTCCTCCGTTGGCTCCGTTGCTCCGTTGTGAACTCCGTTGTCTTCGCGACCTCCTGCGCGCGTCCGCCAGCTTCTCGGCAGTCGATCTGATGACCCACGACCGATAAGCCGACCCAGTCGAAAGGACTCTCGCGAGCCCGTATGATATGGGGTCGTGCCCCGTGACGTTCTCACCCTCCGCCAGCTGAATCGCGCGACGCTCGCGCGACAGATGCTCCTCACGCGCAGTCGAACTTCAGTCCTGGACGCCACGCAGCAGCTCCTGGCGCTGCAGGCGCAGATCGCGCGTCCGCCCTTCGTGGGCCTGTGGTCGAGAATCGATCGACTGAAGCGCGAGGACGTCGTCAACGCGCTGGTGGACAAACGGCTCGTGCGCGGTACGTCGCTGCGCGGAACGCTGCACGTCATGACAGCGAGCGACTTCGTCCGCTTCCGCTCGACGCTGCAGACGGCGCTGGATCGGGGGCTCAAGATTGTCGGCGGGAGGCTCGACGGCGTGCCGATCGATCCGCTGCTGGCGCTCGCCGGTAAATTCTTCCGCGAGCCAAAGACCTTCGACGCGTTCCGCGATCATCTCGCCGAGAAGTTTCCGAAAGGCGACATCCGCGCGATGGCGTATGCCGCCCGTTTGAAGGTCCCACTGCTGCAGGTTCCGACACCGGCGACCTGGGGATTCCCCGTGCAGGCTGACTTCATCACCGCGGAGGCGTGGCTCGGGACACCGAAGAAAGAAGCGGCTGCTGACGCCCAGGAGTTCGTGCTCCGGTACCTCGCGGCGTATGGACCGGCCACCGCGACCGACGCCCAAGCGTGGTCTGGTCTGCCGGCGCTCAAGCCGATCTTCGAGGCGCTGCGGCCCCGGCTCGTGACGTTTCGTGGCGAACGCGGTGGAGAGCTGTTCGATCTGCCTGATGCGCCGCGGCCGCCGGTCGACACACCGGCGCCCGTGCGCCTGCTGCCGGAATGGGACAGCGTCATCGTGACGCGCGCCGACGCTCGGCTGCTGCCGCTGCAACACAGATCGTCCGTGTTTCAGCCGGGTCTGCGGGTCCTGCCGACGGTACTCGTCGATGGAACCGTCGCCGGCACATGGAAGATTGAGTGCCGGCGGACCGCCGGGTCGCTGATCGTGTCGCTCTTTGCGAATCAGCCCGCGAAGGTGCGTCGCGAAATCGAGTCGGAAGCTCACGCGCTGCTGGCATTCGCCGAACCGGACGCCGCGACCCGACAAGTCAAGATCGGCTGAGACGCGGGTCGAGCTCCAGCGGAAGAAGTTCCGTCCTCCAGGAATTATGGCTGTGCTGGAACCTTGTCCAGAGTGGCACAATAGACCGCCTCAGAGCTGAATACAGCCTCAGAGCTGGCAAAGACCCATGAGATCGGACTCCAAACAAAAATGAATCTTGTCAGATATACACCAATTGGGTTATATTAATGGCTGCGCCGATTATCAGAGGAGTAGCCTCGTGCCCGATTCTGCCCATACCGCCATTCGCGTCGTGCTCCGTCCGGATCGTAGGCAGTCTGATGACCGTCGCGGCCAGAACCGCGGAGGTCGCAGAGCTTCCGATCAGCCAGCTTTCGCGCTATCGTCAACTGCTGACGCCGACGAGTTATGGGAGACTCCGAGCGATTGGCTCGCGCCGAGCAGGGTGTACGTGCACTGATCCGGCGCCGCGGCGGCGCGTGAATGCGCCGGGATCCGCAGACCAATTGACGGGTGGGCGTCGAGGGGGGCGCGCTGTTGTTTGGCGGCGCGACAGCAGACGATCCAAGGGGGACGGCAACGCAGACCGTAATCCCTGAATACCCACCTCGTGTCCGGCTCGAGTGGCTCATTGCCAGCAGTCGCATCGTCCTGGCGGGCGGCGCCTTGCTCGCGGTGGCCTTCAGCCCCTCCGACACACTGACCCGCTGGTCGCTGGCCTACTCGCTCGGGTGGTACCTCGTCTACAGCCTGCTAGTACTCGCACTGGTCTGGACGCCGGTGCGCTTTGCGCCCGGCTGGGGCATCGCCCAGCATGGCTTCGACCTCGCGGCCTTCTCGCTCTTCAATTTCTTTACTGACGCGCCAAGCAGTCCGTTCTTCGCGTACTTCACCTTCCTGGTGATCAGCGGCACGCTTCGATGGGAGGGCCGCGGTGCCGTGTGGACGGCGATCGCGACGGTCGTTCTCTACGCGGGAACGAACGCGTACGCCTCGTTCCTCCTTCACGTGCGCCCCTTCGTCGTGAACACGTTCCTCATCCGGATCGTGCAGGTCGCCGTCGTCGCCGTGCTCGTCGGATACCTCGGCGCTCATCATCACCGCTTTCAGCGCGAGCTCGGACGCCTCGTCGGATGGCCGCGTCGCGTTCCGCGACAGCCTCCCGAACTCGCCGCCGAGCTCGTGAGCGAGTGCTCGGAGGTGCTCGAGGCACCGAGAGTGGTGATCGTCTGGGAGGAGCCCGAGGACGGATCGATCAACCTCGCCTGGGGTGCGGGTAGGGACGTAGCTGTCGCGACGGAGCCCGAAGCGACCTACGGATCGTTCGTCGTTTCGGGTCTGGAGCGTCGGAGTTTTCAGGCAACCCGCGCGGGCGACGAGAACGGGGCCGTCGTGCACTGGTCGGCAGGATCCTTCCGTAAGCGTATCGGACGGCCGATTCATCCGGCATTGCAGGCGCGATTTGACATGCAGCGGGTCCAGTCCTGGAGCCTGGACGGCGAGCTTATCCGGGGGAGGCTTTTCGCGCTGGACAAGCGACCCATGCGGATCGACGATCTGATTTTCGGCGAGATCGTAGCAAGGCTCGCGGTGTCGAGGCTCGACAGCCTTTACCTGCTGCGGCGGCTCGGCAAGGCGGCGGCGTTGGAAGAGCGTCTCCGCGTGGCGCGCGACATCCACGACAGCCTGCTCCAGTCGGCCGCGGGCAGCGCCCTGCAGCTCGTCGCGGCCAGGCGACTGCTCGACCGCGATCCTGATGGCGCGCGGGAGCGCCTGGCAGACGTGCAGAATCAGCTCGAGCACGGCGAGCTCGAGATGCGTGCGTTCATCCGGCGCCTCCGCCCGCTCGCGCAGAAGCCGCCGGATCTTCCGGTGGCGGGGCTCAACGCACGCCTCGAGGAATTGCGACGCCGTGTCGAGCAGCAGTGGGAGATCAGCGTGCGGATGCGGCTGCCGGACGCCACGGGATCGTGGCCGGAGCCGCTGGTCGATGGGATCTATCGCATCGTGCAGGAGGGCGTCCTGAACGCCGCCAGGCACGCCGATCCATCATTGATCTCAGTCACACTGGACGTGGACGCCGCCGGGCTTCGTCTGACGATCGCTGACGACGGTCGCGGGTTCCCGTTTCGAGGGACGTACGACCTCGACGCGCTGAACGCGATGAACGAAGGACCACTGACGCTCAAGGAACGTGTCGCCGAGTTGCGCGGCGCGCTGGAGCTGCGGTCCAGCGAGACCGGCACTGAGCTTTCGATCGCGCTCCCGTTGACGCCGGCCGCGGCCTGACGCCGTCGACGGGGGCCATAACGGTTTGTGAAACAGATGGCTATTCGAATCGTACTCGTCGATGATCACCCGCTCGTCGTGAAGGGTCTGGAGCAGCTCCTCCAGTCGAGTCCGGACTTCGAGGTGCTCACGACGTGCAGCACCGCGTCGGAAGGACTCCAGGCCGTCGAGACGTTGAAGCCCGACGTGCTGGTGCTCGATCTCAAGCTCGCTGGAGACGACGGTCTGAGCGTCCTTCGCCGGCTCGACTCGACGAAACCACCCGCGGTCGTTGTGCTCACCGCCAGTCAGGATGAAGACGATCTGCTGGCGGCGGCGCGCCTGGGCGCGCGCGGGATCGTGCTGAAGGCGATGGCGCCTCGCGTGCTCGAGGACTGCCTGCGCACGGTGTATGCCGGAGGCCAGAGTCTCAGCGTCGACGGCGTCGACCTCGCAAACAGGTTGACGCAGCGTCAGACCGTCGAGGAAGAGCTCGAACGCGTCCTCACGCCTCGCGAGCTCGAGATCCTCCGGTTGGTTGCGGTTCGTCTGGACAATCAGGAAATCGCCACGCGTCTCGCAATCAGCGTGGGCACGGTGAAGATCCATCTTCACCACGTCTACGAGAAGCTGCAGCTTCGCGGCCGCCACGATCTGCAGGTCTACTTGCGGGATCGGTTGTACTGACGCCGCGGAGTTGCGCTGGAAACCGGCGTCACTGTCCAGGCCCGGTCGTCGTCAGGCGACCCCATCGACCAATCCGCGCCACTCGCGGGCCGTCGCCAGATTCGTCTGTGAAACGGCTGCGCCGCACAGCCACGCATTCTCCCCGAGCGGCGTGTGCCACACGACGTCCGCACGGACGGCGATATCGGCTGAGGGCAACCGCACGCTCAGCGAGGGCGGCAACTCGCTGAGGCGAGGCATCTCGAAGCGCAAGCCGCCGTAGCTGACGTCGAGGATGCGCGCGGGATGGTCGTCTACGCGCGCGGGCATTCCGCCCGGCACCGTCTTGCGCTCCCATCGGCGCAAGGTCTCGAACTTGGAGAGCTCGATCTCCGACAACTTGCGCCGGACCATCTCGAGGAGCAACGACGGAGTCACCGGCTTGAGGACGTATTCGGCGCCGTGCTGCCGCGCGTCCGATTCGAGAACCGGATCCGCGAAGCCGGTGATGATGATCGCCGGTACCGTGCGCGGACTGCTCACGAGCAGCTGTAGTCCGTTGAAGGCCCCGAGTCGCACGTCAGCGATCAGGAGGTCAGGCGTTTCCGTCCGCAGCGCGCGCAGCCCTTCTTCAAACGTGGCGACCGCGCGCGTCTCGTACCCGGCGTCGGTCAGCAGTTCCGCCAGCCCGATCCGCGTCGCGGGATCGTCGTCAACGAGCAGAATCCTCGAGAGCTTGGAAGTCATCAGAACCCGAGTGAAGATGTGCGCTGGCGGGCACGCGCCGCGACGATTGTCGCAACCCGCCACAACTTTACATCGACGCCGCCGGAATTGCGCCGCGATTCGACGCCCGACGGACCAGTTCTGACGCGCACCCGGTCACCTGAAGGTGATCGCGAGCGCCAGCATCGCCGCGACGACGGCGACGACGGTGGGGAGTGCCGGGTCGCTCAGGAATCCAGGGAGTGCGCTCGAGGGACGCATACGGGTCCGACTGACTGTCGGATCCGGACCGCCAGGTCTTTATGGTCGTCCGCAGCTCACCTCAGGGAAAGCGGACCTGACGGACAGCGCTCGAGACAACGAAGATGCGGACGTTGTTGGCGCGCGGATCTGCAGGTGTGACGAAGAAGCCGTTACCGCCGGCTCGGTACCCGTTCGTCGTGCCGATGATTATCTCGCCGTCGGTGAATGCGAGGTGAACGCGGCGGCCAGGAGTCTGACCCACGAATGTCTTTCTGTCGCGATACTCAGCTTTTCCCTCGAAGTCGCGCACGAAGAAGACTGCTTTCAACCCGGTGAGCGGTACGGACACACAATCGCTGCCGTTTTCCGGTGATGTCTGCAACGAAAAGCTCGGACGGTTGACATCGAAGTCGCTGTTGTATCCCTTGAGGATCGTCCCGTCCATGAACCGGGCGACGACCTTCTGCAGACCAGGCGTCGCATCGCCCGCGGGTGCTGTCACTTCCCGCAGGATTGTGTCCATCAGCGGCTCCGGCGCGACAGGTTGCGGGATCGCGTCCGCCAGCGGCTCGGGCGCGGCCGGTTGGAGGATCGAGACCGGCGGCTCCGGCACGACAGGAGCTGGCGTGGCGACGTCCGGCGCCACAACGGGTTCCGGACTGGGGGCGATCTCGGTCACAACCGCGGCGGCCGCCAGCTCCGGCAGCTCCAGCGGCCGGCTGAACGCGCACGCGGCGCGGTAGATGGCGCCACGTGGCGCCAGTGCCGAGATTCGGCTGCGCAGAACGCCGAAGGGCACCACGATGGACTTCTCTGCTCCGGCAATTTCGAGTGCCTGGCGCGAGCCGGGCTTCAGCGGTTGATCCGACTCCAGCAGAACACCGCCCCTCGATAGATCGACGATGCTGACCTCCGGACCGTACTTGACGCGCGCGACGTTGATCCAGTCGAGCGCTCGACCGGGGACCCGGCGATGAGCCCTGCGATCGTCCGATACTTTGCGGGCCTCGGCTTTGGCGCGATCGGCGGCCACTCTGACAGCGGCTGGTATCCCCTCGCTCACCTGCGCGTCGTCTTCGGCAATCTGGGCAATCTGATTGTCTGCAGAGTCCATTGTCACGTGTTCGCGATCGCCCCGGCCCAGGTGTGGGTTCGCAGGAACGGTCGGCGATCTCCGGCGCCAGTCGGCGCTTCAACGTGAGCTGCGGGGGAGCAAGCGGTGGTGCCGCGATCAAATGATTCGCAACAATGAAGCCGTCCTGAAGAGGTAGCGGTCCTGCGCCTGCAACTGATAGGAAAGCTTATGCTTATTGGTCATCATGCGGGCCGAGGTCATCGTGAGACCGTCCCGAAGGTGCGCCGGAATGAGACACCAAACGGGGCGTCGCTCCGAAACTCACTGATAATGATGGACTTCCAGCCCAGCTATTAGAGCTCCGATATGGAACACACATGTTGCTAGCGTATAAGTCTTTATATTTTAGTTGTTTGCGAAGTAATAGTTGAGGTATTCGGCTGTCGGTGTGGGTCTTTTTGAGGCACACGAACAAGCGTTCGGCCTGCCAGGACCTTCTTCGCTCCGCGGCCGCGCTGCCCGATGCGGGCTCCGGCTGATTGAGTCGTCGTCGAGCGCTCGCGCGAGGCCTCCAAGCTATAATCGGGGTTTTCACCTATGGAAGCGCCCTCGACCGACCCTGTCCGTCATCAAGATACCGCTCTGGACTTCATCCGCACCATCGTCAGCACTGACGTCAGGGCCGGGAAGCACGCCGGACGGGTCGCGACGCGCTTTCCCCCGGAGCCGAACGGCTATCTGCACATCGGCCACGCCAAGTCGATCTGTCTGAACTTCGGCGTCGCGGCGGAGTTCGGCGGAACCTGCAACCTGCGATTCGACGATACGAATCCAACCAAGGAAGACGTGGAGTACGTCGACTCGATCAAGGCCGACGTCCGATGGCTTGGCTTCGATTGGGGTGACCGGCTTTTCTATGCGTCCGACTACTTCGAGGAGCTGTATCGCTATGCGGTGCACCTCATCGAGCAGGGCAACGCGTACGTTGACAGCCTGACGGCGGAGGAGATGCGCGAGTATCGGGGCACGCTGATGCAGCCGGGTGCGGACAGCCCGTACCGCTCGCGATCCGTAGATGAGAATCTCGCCATGTTCGCGCGGATGCGTGCGGGCGAGTTTCCCGACGGCGCGCACGTGCTGCGCGCCAAGATCGACATGGCGTCGCCCAACATCAACATGCGCGACCCGGTGCTGTATCGGATTCGTCGCGCGCACCATCACCGGACGGGCGACACGTGGTGCATCTATCCGATGTACGACTTCGCGCATCCTCCATCGGACGCGCTCGAGAAGATCACCCATTCGCTCTGCACTCTGGAATTCGAGGATCATCGTCCTCTCTACGACTGGCTGATCGACAACCTGCCGGTACCGGCGAAGCCGCAGCAGATCGAATTCGCGCGCCTGAATCTGACGTACACGATCATGAGCAAGAGAAAGCTGCTCGAGCTCGTGCAGGAAGCGCATGTGGCCGGGTGGGACGACCCGAGAATGCCGACTATCGTCGGCATGCGCCGGCGAGGATACACGCCGACGGCGATTCGCGCGTTCTGCGATCGGATCGGAGTCGCCAAACGCGAGAACATCGTGGATGTCGCCGTCCTCGAGCATGCGGTACGCGAGGACCTCAATCGACATGCGGCCCGTGTGATGGGTGTCCTCGACCCGCTCCGCGTCGTGATCGAAAACTACCCGGAGTCCCAGAGCGAGACGTTCGAAGTGGCGAACAACCCCGAGGATGCCTCCGCGGGCAATCGCACCGTGCCGTTCTCGCGCGTGCTGTGGATCGAGCGTGACGACTTTCGAGAGGATCCGCCGAAGAAGTTCTTCCGGCTGTCTCCGGGACGCGAGGTCCGGCTGCGCGGAGCGTACTTCGTGAAGTGCACGGGCGTGGACAAGGATCCCGCGACCGGGGAGATTACCTGCCTTCGCTGCACCTACGATCCCTCGACGAGAGGCGGCGACGCGGCGGACGGCCGCAAGGTCAAGGCGACGTTGCACTGGGTGTCAGCGGCACACGCCCTCGACGTGGAGGTGCGCCTCTACGATCGGCTCTTTACCAGCGAGAACCCCGGCGCGGCGGAGGACTATCGCGCCGAGCTGAATCCCGCCTCGCTCGAAGTGCGGCGGGACTGCAAGCTCGAGCCGAGCGTCGCCGGATCGCCGCCCGGGATGCGGTATCAGTTCGAGCGTGTCGGGTATTTCTGCGTCGATCCCGACTCGACGCCCGAGCACCTCGTCTTCAATCGGACCGTCACGCTCAAGGACACATGGGCGAAGATCGAAGCGAGGGGTGGCACTTAGCCGGGCCATTCGATTGACTCCGGTGGCTGCGCTGCGGGATAGGGGAGGAGAGATCTCGGAACGGGAATCCGGTGTCCAAGCGTGCAGGAACCCGACGCGGCGGGCAGAACCCGAACCTCTGGAACCTCTGGAACCTCTGGAACCTCTAGAACCCCTGGAACCCTTTCAACCTGGACGTAGCTCTCGAAAATGCGCCGCCTGCTGCCACTCCTCTTACTCATCCTGGCGTTCCCGCGCATCGCTGATGCCTGCAGCTGCCTCGAATCGGGCGCGGCCTGCGAGGACTACTGGAAGGCGTCGGCCGTGTTTCTCGGACGGGTCGAGAAGATCGAACCACCGTCCAAAGTGCTGGCCCCCAGACGCGTGACTCTGACCGTGATCGAAGCGTTCTCGGGCGTGCAGAAGGGGACGCTGGAGGTCAGGACTGGAAGCAGCGGAGCGGATTGCGGATTCGCATTTCGCGAAGGCGGGGAGTACATCGTCTACGCGCAGCGCTCCGGCTCGAGTGGACTGCTGAGCGTCAGCCTGTGCTCGCGCACGCGGGAGGTCTCGCGAGCGGCTGGCGATCTGGACTATGCGCGCGCCGTCGCGTCGGGCGCGCCGATGAAGGCGCGCATCAGCGGAGATGTCATGTTCGCAACGCGGAGCCTGGTGCGGCGGCCGGTGCCGGAGCCGAGGCCGCTTCCTGACGTGACGATCTCGCTCGAGCGCGACGGCCAGGTCACGCGCGTCGTGACGGGCGGCGATGGTCGGTTCTCGGCTGATGGCCTGACCGCGGGACGCTATACGGCGCGCCTCGATCTGTCCGAGGGGCTGTATGCCGAGCTCTGGCCAACGACAGTTGACTTGCGTGATGACAGAAGTTGCGCGGAACTGCACGCGCGAGCGTTCCCGGATGGCCGGGTGACGGGCAGGGTCGTCGACGCGTCAGGCAGGCCGGTTGCCGGACTCACGATCGAGCTGACCGTCCCCGCGGGAATCGACGACCGGTTCGATTCCGAGCGGCTCCGCGACCTCACGGATAGTGAGGGACGTTACGAGATCGTCCACATTCCAGCCGGCCGTTTCGTCGTCGGCATCAACACGCAGCGGACACGCGACGGCGCGCCGCTCAAGCCGAGGCTGTTCTATCCGGGTGTCGCCTCGGTGACGGCCGCGTCTGACGTCACGCTCAAGACCGGCGAGCGCGTGACGCTCCGGGATTTCGTCCTGCCGCGAAACGTCGTGTTCGCGACGGTTTCGGGGATCGTCGTCGATGCTGCAGGCGCGCCGGCCGCCAACGCGCTCGTGTATCTCAAGGAGGCGGACTACATCCTCAGCGAGCCCGCCATCACTGATGGGAGCGGCCGGTTCACGCTCGCGGCGGTCGCAGGCGGCAGCTATCAACTGTTTGCCGAACGTCCGCGCGACGACTCGGCCAGCGTGCGGGTCGACTCGTCCGAGCCGATTTCATTTACAGCTGCGGTCGATGCCCCTCCCGTCAAGCTGGTTCTGCGCGCTCGTTATTGATGAGCTATGGGGTTGCGGTTCAACCTTCGGGACCGACCAGGGGTCTAAACGCCAAGATGCGAATTCTCCGGGGCCTCTCCAGCCGTGTCCTGCCTTGCGGCTGCCTTGCAGGTCTGTACGAAACCTACGACAGCGAGATCGTCGGCATTCTGGACGCGCGCGGACTCTCGTGTGCCGACTCGAGCCATGAGCCGGGCCAGACTTTGCCTCTCGACGCCATCGATGACGCGCCGCGCCTCAGCGCACACTCCTCCGACAATCGGGATCAGGGGAATAGGATCTAAGGTTCCAGGGGTTCCAGGGGTTCCAGGGGTTCTAGAGGTTCTAAGGGTTCTAGAGGTTCTAGGTTCGCGGGTTCTGAGTTCTGTAGGATCTCGAAGAAGCGGATTCGGCGGAACCAAGAACCGAGAACCTTCGGAACCCCTGGAACCTCTGGAACCCCTGGAACCTTGAGATCCCGTCTCCCCAATGAAAATCGCCACCTGGAACGTGAACGGCATTCGCGCTCGGCAGGCGCAGCTGCAGGAATTCGTCGAGCGCGAGCGTCCGGATGTGCTCTGCCTCCAGGAGATCAAGGCCTCGTCCGACCAGATTCCGGCGGCCCTCTGCGAGATGGAGGGTTACTGGTGCTACTGGCACGGCGAGAAGGGTTATTCCGGCGTGGCGCTCCATGTGAGTCAGGCATTCTCGCCGGAGCGACCCCG
Source organism: uncultured Acidobacteriota bacterium (assembly GCA_963730995.1). Taxonomy (GTDB): domain Bacteria; phylum Acidobacteriota; class Vicinamibacteria; order Vicinamibacterales; family 2-12-FULL-66-21; genus CAVSUB01. Next base: position 73,130 of record CAVSUB010000009.1, read on the forward strand.
CTTCTCGCATCCGTCGTTCGACTACGAGAACCGGATTGTCCTGGTACGGTTGCCCGAGGCGACGGTCGTCTCCGTGTACGTGCCGAACGGCGGGAAGGACTTTCCGGCCAAGATGCGCTTTCTGGCGGCCCTCGAGGAGTTCTCGGCGGAGGTCGCGAACGAGCCGCAGCCCATCGTGATTTGCGGAGACCTCAACATCGCGCGAACCGACATGGACGTGCACCCGAAGGAGCGCAAGCCGAATGCGATTGGCCAGCTTCCGGAAGAGCGCGATCAGTTGGAGCGAATCATCGGCCGGGGCGGTCTCGTCGACACCGGCCGCGCGCTGGCGCCCGACGATGACCAGATGTTCACGTGGTGGGCGCCGTGGCGGAACATGCGTCAGCGGAACATCGGATGGCGGCTCGATTACGTCCTCGCCACGTACGCGCTGTTCCAGCGGGTGCGCAGCTGCGCCGTCCAGCGCGAGGTCGGTACGAGCGATCACGCACCGGTGGTCGCGGAGTTCGGGGAAACGGATCGTCGTCAGACCTCGTAGGCCCCGACCTCCAGGTCGGCCGTTTGGCGAGCTCCGGTGTATCCACGACTCGATCGCTGACCCTGGGCACAGCGCACTTGACATCGACTGCCGATGAACCGCGCGTCTACCCGGCCACGCCGTTCGCACGTTGTCGTCTCCTGTTCTGGCGGATGCTGCTGATTTCGAGGGAGGCTGTGATGTCGTCCAGAAGAATCGTGTCGTCGCTGCGTTGCGATGGGCATCGTGGTGATCGCCGCAGGCTGGTATGGGGCAACGGCGTTTCCATTGAAAGCAGCGACGGCTCCCCAGGCGCAGCCTCGCGACCTGCGTCCCGGTGAGCCGCGGCCTGCATCGAGCCGTGAGATCGAGCTGAGCTCCACGATCACCAGCGGCACGTCGCCGATCGCTTCGTACCTCGAGCTGGCGAAGCTGCAGGAAGCTCGAGGCGCGATCAAAGAGGCCGAGTCGACGCTGAGTACGGCCCGAACGGCGTTTCCACGCGAACCGATCGTCCCAATGACGCTGGCTGGGTTGTATCAACGGTCGGGACAGCTATCCGAAGCCCTGGATGCGGTCGAACAGGCCGCGGGGATGCAACCGTCAGATCCGCAGGCGCAACACATCGCCGCGACGTTCTACGAGGAGATTGTTCGAAAGGGGACCGCTATTCCTGCCACTGACCGCATGCGATACGTCCAGGCTGGAATCGCCGCCGAAGATCGAGCGCTGGGTCTCAAGCCCGACTACGTCGACGCAATGATCGTGAAGAACATCCTCTTGCGACATCAGGCAAATCTCGAAACGAACGCGAGTGCGCAGGCGCAGCTCATAGCCGAAGCCGACCAGCTGCGAATGCGTGCGATTGAGCTGCAACAGAGCCAGCGGCAGCTGATGGGCAGCGGCCGCTCCGGCGTTCAGGTGGGGGTGCGCACTGGCGCTCCGCCGCCGCCACCACCTCCACCACCGGGAGGTGTCGAGCTCGTCGACGGAATGGCGCCGGTTCGCGTCGGCGGCAACATCAAGGCGCCAACGAAGATCAAGAACGTGCCGCCGGTGTACCCGCCCGTCGCACAGGATGCGGGCGTGCAGGGCGTCGTCATCATCGAGGCGGTCATAGACACGACGGGCGGTGTTCAGAGCGCCAAGATTCTCCGGTCGATTCCGTTGCTCGACCAGGCTGCGCTCGATGCCGTCAAGCAGTGGGAGTTCACGCCGACCACGATGAACGGCCAGGCCGTCCCGGTCGTCATGACGGTGACGGTGAACTTCACCCTGGGAGGATGAGGGTCCGACAAGGAAAAACCTTCACAGGAGGACGGGAGGAGGGAGGATCCCTTGGTGTTAAGAGGGGCCTGTTTTCTTTCGATTCGAAAGGATCCTCCCTCCTCCCTATCTCCTGTGAAGGTCTTCTCTGTCACCCTCCTCCGCCCACACTCCACTCAACCCGACGATCACCTCCACTGCTTTCTCCATCTCTCCCCGCGACGTCCACTCCAGCCTCGAGTGGAAGCTGTGCTCGCCGGTGAAGAGATTCGGCGTGGGGAGACCCATGAACGAAAGCCGCGATCCGTCGGTCCCTCCGCGAATCGGCCGCTCGATCGGCTCGAGGCCGGCGCGCCTGATCGCCACGCGCGCGCGCGCGATCACGTCCGGTTGCCGGTCGAGCACTTCCCGCATGTTTCGATATGACTCCTCGACGGCAATTTCGAGCCCGGCTCGCGAACCGAGTGGAGCGATCACTTCCCGCGCGAGCCGCTCGACGAATGCTTCCTTCTCCTTGAGCCCCGCAGTCACGAAGTCCCGAACGAGCAGCCGGACGCTCGTCCTGTCTACTGACGCGTCAACCTGATACGGGTGCAGATAGCTCTCGTATCCGGCTGTCGTCTCGGGCGACAAGGTGTCGGCGGGCAGGCGCGAGATGAAGTCCGCCGCGAGCTTGATCGCGTTGACCATGCGCCCCTTCGCATAGCCGGGATGGGTGTTGAAGCCTTTGAAGGTCACGGTGATGGCGTCGGCCGAGAAGCTCTCGTACTCGAGCTCGCCGGCGCCACCGCCGTCGAGCGTATAGGCACACACCGCGCCGAATGCCGCGACGTCGAAGTGATCCGCGCCCCGTCCGACCTCCTCGTCCGGTGTGAAGCCGACACGAATGGCGCCGTGCGAAATCCCTGGGCTCGTCATGAGGACCTCGACGGCCGCCATGATCGCCGCGACACCCGCCTTGTCGTCGGCGCCGAGGAGCGTCAGACCCGACGCGGTCACGATGTCGTCGCCGATTCTGCCGGCGAGAGCCGGGTCCTCCGCCGCCCGCAGCACGGCGGAAGGATCGTCCGGCAGAATGAGGTCGCGTCCGTCGTACTCCGCGTGAACGATCGGACGGACGTCCTTTCCTGGCATCTCCGGCGAGGTGTCCACGTGCGCGAGGAAACCGATGACGGGCACGCTGTCGCAGCCCGGCGTGGACGGGATCGTCGCCATCACGTACCCGTGCTCGTCCATCGAGGCGTCGGAGACCCCGAGCGCACGGAGCTCGTCCACCAGCAGCCGCAGGAGCACCAGTTGCCCCGGCGTAGTCGGAACCGTGCGCGATCGCTCGTCGCTGCGCGTGTCGATCTGGACGTAGCGGAGAAACCGCTCGAGAACGGATGTCGTCATGATTTCTGTGCGATCAGTCGCGCGAGCGTGCGGTAGTCGGACTGGTGCACCATCAGCAAGTCAGTATCCCTGATCGCCTCGAGCAATGCCTTGCGTCCCGTTTGGTTGCGGTCCAGCAGACGCCCGACATTAGTGCGCAGGACCGCATCGTGCACGCGGATGGCTTCGACGATCGACAGGAGGTCGAGACCGAGGTACGGCCACCAGCTCGCGAAGAGCTTCGAAGCCAGGTATCGCCGGATCACATCGTCGAATTCCCCGCAGAGTGCCGTCACCTTCGGATGGTGCGGGTCGATCCGCGCGGCATGGGGGGGCGTCGTCAGGCCCCGAGGCACTGATGCAACAGCAAGCGAGTAGCGTCGCAATGTCTCGGCGGCGTCCTCGAGTGCTGAAGCGTCGGGCACGGAGCGCATGACCTCGATCACGACATCTTCGAGTGGTTCTTCCCCCGGGGACCACTCTCGAATGTCTACAGTCGCCGCGTGCAGAGCAGAGAGCGCCGCGGTGACGTTCGGTCCTGCGGTGTCGAGCATTTCGACCGCGGAGCGTTCCCAGGCATGGTAGCCCGCCACGTCCATCAGCATGCCCGGCCGGAGAAGCGGCGGCAGGGTATCTGTCGCATCGAGCCCTTCGGCACATCCCTGAAGCGACACCGCGTCAGGGGCCGGGACGACGCGGAGCGGGCCGGGAACGAAGAGCAGGTTCGCCGCCGTCGGACAGAAGTGGGAGAGAGTGATCCACGTGCCCCCGCAGTCCTTCAATGTGACCCTCGGGAACTGCCTGCACGCCGAAGGCAGAAGGTGCTCACCCAACTCCCTGTGAATCGCGCACAGGCGACCCTCGTCCGCCTCGAAAAACGTGCAGGCCCCGTCCGGTTCGGTGGACAGCATGGCCGTTTGGGATGCTGAGCCCGCGGCGTCGCGTATCAGTCGCTGTTTGGACTCCGAACCGAAATGCAGGTCGATTGCCGCTGCGACTTGCGGCTCAGCTGGGATGTGCCATCCCGCCGTACAGCATGCTCCGGTGTGGTGACAGCGATACAGGGTGTGTGCCGATAAACAGAAGGACGGAGACATTCGTGCGGTCCGGGCACCGGTTTCGTTATTCAGATTACAGAAATGCCGTTCCGCGTGCCGGTGGCTGCTGTGCCGCCGCGGGAAAATGAAGGTGGTCGGTCGGCGTCGGGCTTGCTTGTGGAAGGCAGAATCGCCATGTCTGACAGGGACACTTTCGGACCACGCCTCCGCGCAGAACGCGAGCGCCGCGGCATCTCTCTGGACACCATCGCCGCCGTCACCAACGTGAGTGCCGACCTGTGGGACGGCCTCGAGCGCAACGACGTCTCGCGATGGCCCTCGGGAATCTTCGCCAGATCCTTCGTCCGCGACTACGCACGCGCGATCGGCCTCGACGAGGCCGAAGTCGTCAACGATTTCTGCCGGCTGTTTCCGAACGGTGACCGCCGAGCCAGGCGCTTGATCGAGGCGCACGCCAGGATCATCGGCCACAAGCCCAAGGTCGACGATCAGGTGGGCGGGCTGCCCCTCGAAGGTGATCGCCGCGCCGCGGCCACCAAGCCGTCGGAGCCGGCGAAGGCCGTCCGCCTCCTGCTGGCGCCGCGAACCGTAGCGACCGTCCTGGACACAGCGGGCGTGCTCGCCATGGCCGGAGGGGCGTCCTACGTGTTGCGGACCGGGTTCTACGAGACTGCCGGCGTCCTTGCCATCCTTTATTACGGCGTGGCCACGATGACGCTCGGCTCCTCGGCCGGCACCCTGGTCGTGGCCGCGCTGCGCCAGCGCATGCCGTCGCTCTTCGATGCCGCGGACCGGCGCCGAGCTCACGCATAGTTTCGACCGAACGGCGGCGGTTCCCAAGAGCCGGTCTCCGTCCATCCAATTTGAGTACGGCTCGAACGTTCGGGGCGGCGTGGTGTCCAATCTTTCAGGCAGGATTCCTGAAATCCTGCCCCGACGTATGAGGCTTCGGCCCGCCGCCCTCTCGCGCACGCTCCGGCCCCCTCCGGTATTTCTCTTGATACGCACACGACCGGCTGCAAGGGATTGATCATGTTTCGCACAGCGCTGATCGTTCCGCTCCTGTCCCTGATCTGTTCACCGACTCCCGCGGCCGGGCAAGGCAGCGCCGGCTCGGGCCGTCCGCTCACCGTCGTCAGTGCCGGTCCATCCGGCGAGGTCGCGTCTCTGGCGGAGGCCAACGAGGTACGCGTCGTCTTTTCAGAGCCGATGGTGACGCTTGGCAGGATCCCGTCGCCTGTCCGCGCGCCGTTCTTCCGGATCGCGCCTTCGGTACCGGGCACGTTCCGCTGGTCGGGGACGACGATCCTGATCTTCACACCCGATCCGAAGAAGCCGCTGCCTTTTGCGACGCGATACGACGTGACGATCGACTCCAGTGCGGTTGCAGTCAGCGGGCGCCGCCTGGAGCAGCCGCACATCTTCAGCTTCACGACGCCCACGGTGAAGCTGCTCCAGACGAATTGGTATCGACGCGACGGTCGAGCGGGCGCTCAGATGGTCATCCTGCTGCGATTCAACCAGCGGGTGCGGCCGACCGACCTCCTGTCGCACGTGACGGCCGCGTTCGAGCGGCATGACTGGGCGCCGCCGGTGCTGCCAGCCTCGACAGAGGCTCAGCTTCGCCAGATGGATCCGCAGGCGCCGGCCGCGTTCAACGCGAAGGCAGCCGCCACTCGCGCGATCGCAGAGTCGAACGCGCCTGTCTCGATCCGGTTGACGAACGACTGGGACAAGAAGAAGTTCCCGCCGGCCCCTACGCTGCTGGCCTTCGAAACGACGACGGTTGTTCCTCCAGAGAGCCACGTGCGCTTGCGGATCGACGAGCGAGTGCCGTCGCCCGCCGGCCGCGCCGTGCCCGCTTCCGATCAGCAGTTCACGATCGAGGTCGAGAAAGCGTTCTTCATCGACGGGTTCCGCTGCTCGACTGAATGCGATCCCGACGGGTGGAATCCGGTCCGCATGCGGAGCGACGTCAAGGTCGCGGAGTTTGCGAAGGCCGTCAAGGCCCTGGATCTGACGGCTGCGCCTGCGAGACCCGTCACGAAGGCCGCCACACCGCGCGCACGGCCCGACTACGAGCGTGACGAGGGTAAGGACCTGACGCTGGAGGACGCTGGATTCAACGCGCAGCCGCCATCGAGAACATATGCGGTCACGATTGATTCTTCCCTGACCTCGAGCGACGGGCAGACGCTCGGCTACTCGTGGGCAGCCACGGCCGCGAACTGGCACCAGCGCGCCTTCACGAGCTTTGGCGACGGCCACGGCGTCTGGGAGAGCAGCGGTGGCCCTGTGCTTCCGTTTTACGCCCGCAACTTCCGGAACGTGACCCAGTGGGCCGCCGGGCTCGCCCCCGATGCGCTGATGCCGACGCTGCTGAAGCTGCAGCCCGCTTTTGCAGAGAGGCCGAATGGCGCGGGCGCCGAACGGAAGCTGGGGGGCGCGGCCGACCGCATCGTTTCGCACGGCCTCGACATGAAGGCTGCGCTCGGCCCACAAGGGAAGGGCCTGGTGTGGACGGCGGTCCAGGAGGGCGAGCCGATCGCCAACTCGAAGCCGTACGCCGCGAGCCGCGTGCGGGCGTCGGTCATCCAGGTCACTAACCTCGGGATCAGCGTCAAGGACAGTCCACGGAACACGCTCGTCTTCGTGACACAGCTCGACACCGGGAAGCCCGTGCCTGGCGCCAAAGTCTCCATCGTACGGCTCGACAACCGTGTGTTCTGGAGTGGCACGACCGATCAGGATGGTGTGGCGATCGCGCCGAACACTCCGCTGCGCGACGCCGACGGCTGGTGGAAGTTTGCGTTCGTCGTGACGGCCGAGAAGGACGGCGACGTTGCCTACGTCGGGAGCGACTGGAACGAAGGCATCCAGCCCTGGGATTTCGGTGTGCGGTTCAACTTGAACGAAGCATCGCCCCTCCTGCGAGGCACGGTGTTCAGCGATCGGGGCGTGTACAAGCTCGGCGAGGAGGTGACGTTCAAGGCGGTGCTCCGGTACAACGCGCCCGACGGCATCCGCCTGCTGGACGCGGGAACGGCGATCTTCGTCAGCGTGCGCGACGGTCAGAATCGCGTCGTCGACGAGCGTACGATCAAGGTCAACTCGTGGAGCAGCGCCGAGTGGTCGTTGATGCTGCCGGCGGAAGGCACTCTCGGGAACTACAACATCCGCGTGATGCTCGAGGCGGACAGACCGAAGCCGCGCTCGGCGGACCAGCTCCGTCCTGGCGAGACGCCTGGTCGCCGCGCGGACGACTACGTGCCGTACTTCAAAGTCGTGAACGGCTCGTTTCTGGTCGCGGCGTACCGGCGTCCTGACTTCCGCGTCGACGTCGCGCTGACAGGAGATCAGCCGGTCGCCGGCAGCCTGCTGAAAGGCGTGATCACGGCGCGCTACCTGTTCGGCGCGCCGATGGGCGCCCGGGCCATGACGTGGACGTTGACCCGGTCGCGGCTCTATGACGCCCCGCCGGCGGTCCACGCGCAGTTTCCTGACGATCGCTGGCTCTTTGTCGGCTATTCAGAGGACGACGACGTCCGCGAAGCGGGGCCGCTCAAGCGGGAAGCGACGAAGCTGGCACAGATCGGCGAGCGCGCCCTTCAGCTCGAGACCAAAGCGGACGCAGGCTTCCCGTACTCCTACACGCTCGAAGGTGACGTCGAGGACGTCTCCCGTCAGCACATCGCGAACCGCGCCAGCATCACCGTGCATCCTGCCCCGTGGTATGTCGGCATCCGCAAACCGGCGTATTTCGTCGATCAGAAGACCGGCCTCAAGACCGAGGTCGTCACGGTCGCTCCGGACGGCAAGGTGGCGCCAGGCGTGCCTGTCACGGTGACGCTGACGCAGATCCAGTGGTCGAGCGTTCGCCGCGCGGAAGGCAACGGGTTCTACACGTGGGACACGGAGCAGAAGAAAGTTCCCTCGGGATCCTGGACGGTGACGACGGCCGAAGCTCCCGTTCCGCTCGACATCGCGATTCCGAATGGCGGCTATTTCGTTCTCGAGGCGCGCGCCAGCGGGGACGCCGGTCGCTTTGCGGTGACGACGACGTCCTTCTACGCGCTCGGCGACGGCTACACGGCGTGGGCGCGATTCGATCACAACCGGATCGAGCTGGTGCCGGAGCGCAAGACCTACAAGCCTGGTGAGACCGCCCGAATCATGATCCAGTCGCCCTGGGAGCAGGCGACCGCACTCGTAACGACCGAGCGCGAGGGTATCCGGTCCCATCGCCAATTCGCGTTGACCTCGACGCAGCAGTCCATCTCTGTGCCGGTCGACGATGCCGACATTCCCAACATGTTCGTGTCCGTGCTGCTCGTCAAAGGCCGCACCAATGCTCCGCCGTCGAGCGAGGCCGCGACGGGCGGGCCATCGTCGCCCGAGAACGACACCAGCGATCCGGGGAAGCCGTCCTTCCGGCTTGGCTACGTCGAGCTGAGGGTGGAGGACGCGTCCAAGCGGCTGACGGTCGCCGTCGCCGCAAACAAAGGAGAGTATCGGCCGGGTAACGCCGCGAAAGTGACCGTGGACGTGAAGGATCGTCAGGGTCGCGGCGCGGCGAGTGAGGTGACGCTCTGGGCGGTGGACTACGGCGTCCTCTCGCTGACCGCCTATCGCACGCCCGACATCCTCCATTCCGTTTACGTCGAGAAGGCGCTGCAGGTCATGACGCTGGACAACCGCCAGCGCATCGTCAGCCGACGCGTCCTCACGCCCAAGGGAGATACGGACGGCGGAGGCGGTGGCGCCGAGTCCGGCGCCGGCACCTTGCGGAAGGATTTTCGGGTCCTGGCGTTCTGGGTCGGATCGGTCGCGACGGACGCGAACGGCCACGCCGACGTCGACGTCAAGCTGCCGGAGTCGCTCACGACGTATCGAATCATGGCTGTCGCGGGCGACCGGAGCTCGCGCTTCGGGTCGGGCGACAGCGAGGTCCGAATCAACAAGCCTCTGACGCTGAAGCCGACGTTTCCGCGCTTCCTGGCAGTGGGGGACAAGGCGTCGTTCGGGGCCGTCGTGACGAGTCAGCTGCCTGCATCCGGAACGGCTGTCGTTACCATCAAGAGCCTCGACCCGGAAGTCCTGCTCTTCAACGGCGCCGCGGAGCAGACGCTCCCGATCTCCGGCGGCGGGTCGATCGAAGCCAGGTTCGACGCGGCAGGTCGGACGATCGGGCGCGCTCGCGTGCAGATGACGGTCAAGGTCGGGAGCGAGTCGGATGCCTTCGAGGATGTGATTCCCGTCGAGGTGCTCGCCTCGCCGGAAACCGTTGCGGCCTACGGTGAAACCACGAACGCCGGCGCGACCGCTGCCGAGAAGCTGACCGTGCCGGCCGGCGTCGTACCCGGATTCGGCGGCCTCCACGTCGAGCTGTCGTCCACCGCGATGGTGGGTCTCGGCGAAGGAGCGCGATATCTCGTCGAGTATCCGTACGGCTGCGCCGAACAGCGTGGGTCGCGGGCGGTGGCGCTCCTCCTTGCCGCAGACCTCGGCGACGCGTTCTCGCTGCCCGGCGTGGACACGGCGAAGATGCGGCCGGTGGTCCAGCAGACTTTGAAGGAGCTGGAGAAATATCAGTGTTCGAGCGGCGGCTTCGCGTATTGGCCTGGCGCGTGCTCGACGGTCTCGCCCTACCTCACGGCGTATCTGCTGCACGTGTTCAAAACGGCTTCGGATCTGAAGTACGACGTCGATGCCGGCATGGTGGCGCGGGCGTACGGCTATCTCGAGAGAGAGCTGGCACAGAAGCCGCCGGCGAACGAGGGCTGGTGGCCGTCCTATACGGCGTGGCAGGCGTTCGCGGTGAAGGTGCTGGTGGAGGGAGGCCGGAACCAGGACTCCAATCTCAATCGCCTGTATGGGTATCGAGATCGGATGCCCGTGTTCGCGCTCGCCTATCTGCACGATGCGCTCGTGACGCGCGGCGTTGCGCGCGGAGACACGCCCGCGAGGCTCGCTGATTTGCGCCGCCGGATGTCGAACGCGATCCTGCCGGAGGCCGGCAGCGCGCACGTCGAGGAGCTGAGCGATCCGTATCTGCTCTGGTTCTGGAACTCGAACGGTGCGTTCGACCGCCATCGTTCTCAACACGCTCGTCCGGGCCGGAGCGGATGAAACCGAGATCAGGCCCATCGTCCGCTGGATGATGGCGGCGCGAAAAGACGGCCGGTGGGGCAACACGCAGGAAAACGCCCACGCGATGGAAGCCCTCGTCGCCTATTACCGCAAGTACGAGAGCGCCGTTCCGTCATTCGATGCCGTCGTGACGCTCGGCGCCGAGGAGCTCGCGCGCGAGCAGTTCCGCGGACGGAGCACGGTAGCGACCAGGAAGGACGTCCCGATGGCGCAGGTGCTCGCGAAGGCACAGCCCGGGACGACGCAGCCGCTGACATTTGCAAAGGAGGGCAGCGGCACGCTCTTCTATACGGCGCGCTTCCGCTACGCCGCCGATCGCCTGTTCCAGGATGGACTGGATGCCGGCTTCCACATGCAGCGCTCGTACGCGCCGTACGTGGAGAACGCTGCGCGTCCTGCAGCGACGAGTTACAAGGCCGGCGATCTGATCAAGGTCACGCTGACGTTCGACCTCACGAAGGAGCGGCGGTTCGTGGCGGTGACGGATCCGCTGCCCGCGGGCTTCGAGCCTGTCGAATCGTGGTTCGCCACGACGGCCGCAACGCTGGGAGCCAGACAGGACGATCAAGGCGAGGCCGCCAACGACTGGACAGCCTGGTGGCGGCGCGGCGGATTCGATCACGTCGAGCGTCACGACGACCGGGTACAGCTCTTCGCGACACGGCTCAGCGAAGGACGCCACGAGTTCAGCTACATCGTCCGCGCGACCACGTCGGGGACATTCCGGACGGCGCCGGCTCGCGCGGAGGAGATGTACGAGCCGGAGGTCTTCGGACGCACAGCAACGAGCGTGATTGAAGTGAGGAAGTAGGGCGCACCAGTGATGTGGGATGTGGCGCGCGGGCTTCAGCCCGCGCCGGCAAGACAAGCGCCGACACATATGTCGACTATTCGAACGATCTTCCGCGTTGCTCGTCCTCATCCGTATCGCTGCAGCGCTGCTACGGTGGCATTCATCACGATCGTCATCGCGATGTGGGTTCGACTAGGTCCGATCCCTGGGGAGCTTCTCGACGTCAGCGATGCGGCCTCGACGGTCGTTGTCGATCGTCAGGGCCTGCCTCTGTACGAGGCGTTGTCCGGTGACGGCACGCGCAGCATCAGGCTGGAGGCGAATCGATTGCCGCCGATGCTCGCCGCGGCGACGGTTGCAGCGGAGGACCGCCGCTTCTACACCCACACCGGCATCGACCCGATTGCGATCTTTCGCGCCGTCCGGCGGAACATCGCCGAGCACCAGATCGTCGAAGGTGGATCGACGATCACGCAACAGACTGCGAAGCTGTTGCTCGCTCGAAAGTCACCGGCGCGCTCGAGAGCGCTCGCGGGCAAGCTTCAGGAAGCCGTGCTCGCGCAGCGTCTGGAGCATCGGTTTTCCAAGAACGAAATCCTGGCGCTGTACCTGAACCTCGCGGCATACGGCAATCAGGTGGTAGGCGCAGGGCGAGCGAGTTACGCGTACTTCGGTCACGACGCGTCGATGCTTACGCCGGCGCAGGCCGCGTTCCTGGCGGGCCTGCCGCAGCGCCCGACCGGATTCAATCCGTACCGAAACCCGAAGTCGGCTTTCGCGCGGCAGCGCGCCGTGCTGCGGCGGATGCAGGCGTCCGGAGCGATCACGGCTGAACAGTCGCGCGAGGCGGCCGATGAGCGCCTGGTCTTCACGAAGCTACAGACGCCGTTCGCGGCCCGGCACTTCGTCGAGAGAGTTCTTGCATCTGTCGGGACAAAACGCCCCGATCGCATCGAGACGACGATCGACGCCGGGCTGCAGGCGGACGTCGCTGGAATCATCAGCAGCCAGCGGGCCCAGCTCGATCGGCATGGCGCCTCGAATGTCGCCGTCGTCGTCCTCGACAACGCACGCGGCGAGTGGCTCGCGTGGGAAGGTTCGGGGGACTACTTCGATTCGGCCCATGGCGGCGCGATCGACGGCGTCGTGTCGCCGCGGCAGCCGGGATCGGCGTTGAAGCCGTTCACGTACGCGCTCGGATTCGAGGAAGGCTTGACGCCTGCGACGGTGCTCGCCGACATTCCGTCGCATTTCCCGACGGCCGAACAGGGCGTCCTCTACAGTCCCCGGAACTACGACGGACGCTATCGGGGCCCGTTGCTGGCGCGTCGCGCGCTGGCAGGATCCGAGAACGTTCCCGCCGTGGCTCTCGCGTCGCAGCTGGGCGTTCCCAACGTGCTGCGCTTTCTGCTGCGGGCCGGCTTCACGACATTCGATCGCAACGCGTCGTACTACGGGCTGGGAATCACCCTTGGCAATGCGGAAGTTCGCCTCGACGAGCTCGTCGCGGCCTACTCGGCGTTCGCGCGTGGAGGCGAGTGGATCGAGCCGGTGTGGCGTCGCGGTCCTGAGGCGGCGCAGGCGCGCGAGCGTCATCCTCTCGTCTCGCCGCGCACAGCCTATTGGATCGGCGACATCCTCTCGGATCCCGACGCCCGCGAATACATATTCGGCCGCGGCGGCAATCTGGAGTTTCCGTTTCCGGTTGCCGTCAAGACAGGCACGTCACAGGCCTACCACGATAACTGGACCGTCGGTTACACGCGCGACGTGACTGTCGGCGTGTGGGTTGGCAATTTCGATCGCACGCCGCTTCGCGATTCGACCGGAGTCACCGGCGCGGGGCCGATCTTCCACGCGGTCATGCTCGCGGCGCAACGCCGCGCGGGAGCCACGGGCAACGCGTTTGCCGACGCGGTGGTTGCCGATCCGCCCGAAGGCCTCGTGGAGCGCGAGATCTGCGTGCTCTCCGGGATGCCGGCCAATCCCTGGTGCCCTGCGAAGGGTCGGAGCGCGTGCCGGCAGCCGAGGACACGGCACCCTGCAGCTGGCATCATCGGAGCGAGACCGGTCTGGTCACGATCTGGCCGCCGGAATATCGGGACTGGGCACGCAAGAACGGTGCGCTGACGGAGCGCGTGGTCAATGCCTCGACAGTTGTCGTTCGTGAAGTGCGCCCGGCGCCCGGCGTTCGCCTGGCGCTGACCATCTCGAACCCACCCGCTGGCGCTACCTATCTCATCGATCCGACGCTGCGCCGGGAGTTCCAGACGTTGTCGCTCCGAGCCGTCACCGAGCGACGGGTTCGACTGGAGTGGCACGTCGACGCGCGTCTGGTCGGCTCCTCATCCTCGGAGTCGGCACTCGAGTGGCCGCTCGCGCCAGGCACCCACGTGATCGACGTAAGGGATCAGGACGGGCGCGTGGCGGAAGCGAAGATCGTGGTGAAGTGAAGAGACGCTGAATCGCGGTCTAGTGACGCAACTGTGCTCGCCAAACGATCACGCCGGGACAGCGATGTCACCTTCGCGTGACAGGCACAAAACTGTAGAGTCATGGATTTGTAACACGGCCGAGAGCGGTGCTGTCGATCGACCGGCGCTCGATCCGGCGGAATCTCGAATACCGCCGAGATAAGCCTTCTCATTGCGGGTGCAGAACGAGCTTCTGCACCCGCCAGTTCGTGAGCTCGCCGACGAGCAACGTGTTCTCGCCTCGACAATCGATCGAATTCACGAGGCCGAGCTCCTTCGCCTGCTTTCCCGCCTTGCCGAACTTACCGACGATTCGCCCGTCGAGCTCGAGCTTGTACACGGCCGCATCGTCCATTCCGTAGGCATCACCAGTGTGCGAGCTGTAAAGATAGGGATGGGAGCCTCGCGAGATGCAGAGGGTCGTCGGGACGCCGACGTTCGTGATTTGTGACTTGACGTGACCGCTGCCATCGAACACCTGAATGCGCTTGTTACCCTGGTCCGCAACGTAGACATTGCCCTGGGCATCGGTGGCAAGCGAATGGGGCGTGTCGAACTGCCCAGCGTCGGATCCTCTCGATCCCCACGAAAGGAGGAATCGTCCGTTCCTGTCGAACTTCGCGATGCGTGCGTTCGGTCCGTGACCGTCGGCGACGAAGATGTTGCCGTCGGCGTCCCAGGCGACGTCGCTCGGACGGGTGAATTGGTCACCGTCGCCGCCAGCGCCAGGCGCCGCCCCTCCTCGGCCCTGCCCTGCGCCGGTCGAAGGGGTCTGCCCCGAGGCCGTCGGAACGCGAACTGACACAGCCTCGGGCTTGCGGCCGAGGATCATCAGCACGTGACCGTCGGGAGCGAATTCGATGACCTGGCTCGAGCCCTCGTCGACGATCCAGATGTTGTCCCGCGCGTCGACACGCACGCTGTGCGCGACGAGAAATCCATAGATGCCCTGGCCGATTTCCTTGAGGTAGTTGCCGCGCGCATCGAACTGGAAGAGGCGCGATCCGCCGTGGGTGAACAGGCGCGAGTTTCCGAGGCCTACGGTCGGATTGCCGGTTCGCGTGTAGACGAAGATTTGCCCTCTGGAGTCGGTCGCTACGCCAGCGACCTCGCCGAGATGGATATCGGGCGGCATCCGCAATGGGTTCGGCACAGCGTCGAATGGGATCTCCGGCACCGGCGACTGCGCGTAGGGTCCCGCCAACCACACGGTCATCATCAGGAACAGCGCGAGGCGTTTCATTGCCTGCCTCCTGCCGTGGGCTTCGGTGGCTGCGGGCCCAGAATGATCTTCTGCACCCGCCACGCAGTGATCTCCGAGACGAACAGCTCGTTGGGGTTCCGGCAGTCGATCTCGTGCACGGTGCTGAATTCCTTCAGCTGCTTGCCGGCTTTTCCGAACCTGCCGACGATCTTGCCGTCCAGCTCCATCTTGTAGATCTCGCCCGTGATGTCCTTGTATTGGGCGAGCCCGTTGTCGGGAAGAGAGTTCGACACGAACAAATATTGATGGGGCCCTGGGGAGATGCACACGGCCCAGGGATTCCCGACGTTGTCGTAGATCGCCTTCACGTTCAGATCGTTGTCGAAAACCTGCACGCGAGCGTTGCTTCGGTCGCCGACGTAGACGTTGCCGTCCGCGTCCATCGCCATCGTGTGTGGCAGATTCAACTGTCCTCGCTGGCTTCCGCGTGTGCCGGCCTCTTTGACGAAGCGCCCGTTCCTGTCGAACTTCACGACCCGCGAGTTCCCGTACCCGTCGGTCACGAAGATATTGCCCGCTTTGTCCCACCCGACATCCGTCGGCCGGCTGAACACATAGGGTTCCGGCGGCGGCGCCGGCGCGCCTGGAGCAGGTGCGACAATGCCTTCGACAGCTTCCGGCCGCCGGCCGAGGACCATCACCACGCGCCCTTCGGGGTTGAACTTGATGACCATGTTCGTCCCTTCGTCGACGGCCCAGATGTTGTCGTCCGCGTCCACGCGGACGGCGTGCGCGAACTCGAAGCCGTACAGGCCCGGGCCGATCTCTCGAACGAACGCGCCGGTCCGATCGAACTCGAACAGTCGTGTGTCGGCGCTGCGCGTGTACACGAACACGTGCCCCTTCGAGTTCGTCGCGACGCCGATTCCCTCGCCGAGATACAAATGAGGTGGCAGCTTGAGAAAGTTCGGTACGGAGTCGTATGGAATCTCCGGAACGTTCTCGGCCTTGGCCTTGCTCTGGGCATGGAGCGGCAGGCTCGCGAGCACGATAGCGAGCAGAAGCACCAATTGACTGCAGCGGCGCATTGAAGCCTCCAGGGTTCCAGCGGCTCGGGCTGCGCTGGTCTTGATCCAAGTTCCGGCCAAATCTAATACGATTGCCGCTGCCGGATGAAGTGTTTCTCTCAGGCGATCGGGTCGACGGCGAGCTGACGGGGATTGAGTGGTGGCGAAACAGCTGAAACCGGTCGAGACATACGGTCTCACGCACATCGCGATGGCCGTGCGCGACCCTCAACGATCCGCGCGGTTCTACCAGGCCGTCGTCGGCGCCCGACCGGTCTACCAGCAAGAGGACTTCATCCAGGCTCAGACCCCTGGCAGCCGCGACGTGCTCGTCTTCGAGCGGCGTCGATCCCGCGCCGGCCGGACCGGCGGCGTGGCCCACTTTGGGTTTCGATTGAAACGTGCAGCCGACATCGCCATGGCCGTACACGCGATCGCCGCGGCCGGTGGGCGAGTGCGCGACCAAGGAGAGTTTGTCCCGGGCGAGCCGTATGTGTTCTTCACGGATCCCGACGGCTACGAGGTTGAAATCTGGTACGAGCTTCCGACACCACTCGACCCACCCGGTACGGGTCGAGGCACAACGAGGCCCACGCTGAAAGCTCCGACCGGGAAAGCGCAGAGGTCCAAATCCAACTCGGCCTGGCACGCGGCGCACCGCCTGCCGGCCAGCGCGACGCTCGACCAGCGAGTCCGTTGGCACCAGGCGCACGCAGCGGCGTGCGCGTGCCGTGAAATCCCGAAGAGCGTCCGGGCCGAACTGGCCAGGCGGAGTCGAGCCGTCCGCCCGCGTCACGGACGACCGACGCCACGATGAACCCCGTTGATTTTCCTCCACTTGAGTGCTGCGCGCCTCGAGGAGGGTGCAATGTCTCAGACTGGTCGAGCGGACATCATTCGAAGTGCCCCGTACTTTCCGGTGGGCGACGTGTCCGCCATTGGCGCGTACTATCGCGACGTGCTCGGATTCGATTGTGAGTACTCCGCCGGCAGCCCTCCCGAGTTTGCCGTCTACAGCCGGAGCGGCGTTCCTCTCATGTTCCGCCGGGTGCCGCAGCCGGACCTGGTCTCCCCGAACGAGCGGCAGGGCGGCACCTGGGACGTGTTCTTCTGGGTCGACGATGTCGAGGCCCTCCATGAAGAGCTCGACCGCAAGGGTGCGACGGTCGTGTATCAGCCCGTCGTCCAGCCGTACGGGATGAAGGAGTTTGCCGTTCGTGATCCCAATGGCTACGTGCTAGGTTTCGGGCAGACGTGGCCCTCGAGCGCGCACAAGGATGCACCATGATCCGCCGGTTCGGCGTGCGGCTGCTGGTGCTGTTCGCCGGCCTGGGCGCCGGCGCCGCCGTCTCGCGCTCCGTTGAAATCCGTCAGGAGCTCGCCAGACAGCGGCGGGAATGAAAGGCCAGGACATACGAATGCAGACGTCGATCGCACCGATGCTCTCGGTGCGGAACGGCGCACGCGCCGTCGAGTTCTACAAATCGGCATTCGCCGCGCTCGAGGTCTTTCGCGTAGAGGCGCCTGACGGCGCCGTGGTATGCCGGCTCTCGGTCGAAGGTGCCGAGTTCTGGGTGGCTGACGAATCCCCGGAGCACGCCAACTACAGTCCCGAGACCCTCGGCGGCGGCACGGTTCGGATGATCTTGACGGTCGCCGATCCTGATGCCATGTTCGCGCGAGCGACTGCGGCAGGCGCGCGCGAAATCGTCGCTGTGAAAGAAGACTATGGCTGGCGGCTAGGCCGGGTGGTCGATCCGTTCGGGCATCACTGGGAGATCGGCCGGCCTCTGGCGACGTAGATGGATCAACTGACTCCCGAGATAGACGATGCGCGGCGTCCCTGGCACTTCAAACAACTGAAGTGGACGCTGCAGTCGCTCGCGCAAGCGGGCTCGGTCCAGCCCACGCTGTTTCCCGAGCAGACGCCCAATGCCGACGATCTCGCCTTCAGCTTCGACCACTGGACGACCATCGTCCGTCAGAACTATGGACCGGAGCTGTCACCCGACCAGGGCACCGCGCTCGACGCGATCGCGAAGAAGCTGGCGACGATGTCCAGGGATGGCGCCGAATTCGACGCGGACCTCTGGACGGAGGCGGCGCTCGCGACGAGCGAGCATTGGGCGGACGTCCGCCGCCTGGCCTTGTCCGCGCTGGATGCCTTCCAGTGGGTGGTCAACGGCTCGGACGAGGAGAAGGACGACGCATGAGGATCTCTCGAACGCTCAACGTGCTGCTGCTGGCGACGCTCGCCGTTGCCGGCGTGAAGACTCAGGACGGCGAACGCCGGCGAGCCTTCATCGACGGAACCGAGCCGGGCTGGCGTGTGCTCGATTCGAATGATTTTGCGGGCGTCAACGGGGCTCCGGATACCTGGGCCTGGTCCGGCGGCGTGCTGCACTCGACGGGAAAGCCGATCGGCGTCATGCGCACGGCGCGGATGGTCACCAACGTGGAGCTGCTCGTCGAATGGCGTCATCTCGAGTCGGGAGGCAACTCCGGCGTCTTCGTGTGGGTACCGGAACAGGCGTTGACCGGCCTCAAGCCAGGCGTGCTTCCCGACTACGGAATCGAAATCCAGATGCTGGACCACGGCTTCCGCGAGAAGTACGAGAAAGAATCCGGACGCAAGGGCGACTGGTTCACGACGAACGGCGATGTCTTTGCTGTCGGCAAGTCCACGTTGAAACCCTTTTCGCCGACGTCGCCGAACGGGTCGAGAAGTTTTCCACGAAAGGATCTCAGCAAGGGTGTCGGGGAGTGGAATCACTACTACGTTCGCGCGATCGACGGCGAGATCCGGCTCTGGGTGAACGGCGAAGAAGTCTCCGGAGGGAGCGGCGCGGCGCCGCGGAGCGGGTATCTCTGTCTGGAAGCGGAGGGGGCGCCGGTGGAGTTCCGGAACATCCGGATCCGGGAGCTGCCGTAGGGGTGCGCGCGATGTCTTCCGAGCCGGGTGCGTCCGATCGGGCGAACGAATCCAGGCAGGATCCCGTGATCAGCCGCGAGGCAAGGTGGTTCCCGATGCCGGAGCTCGTCACGGTTCGTAACGCAGTGGTCTCGGACGCACATCGAGTGGCCGAGCTGTGCGGTGTCCTGGGCTACCCCGTCACCGCCAATCTGATGGCCGAGCGCCTCGCGCGAGTGGTCGATGCCTCCGAGGATATCGTGCTCGTCGCCGTGCTGCCGTCCGGGAAGGTCGTCGGATGGCTGCACGCATCGGAGCGACAGTTGCTCGAGATGGGCCGATACGCCGAAATCATGGGGCTCGTCGTGGATGCTTCTCACCGCGGTCTCGGCGTCGGACGCGAGCTCATCGCGCGCGCGGAAGCATGGACAGCCGCGCGGGGGCTGTCCGATCTCCACGTACGCAGCAATATCGTGCGTCTCGAGTCGCATCCCTTCTATCAGCGGCTCGGGTACATCAAGGTCAAGACGCAGCATGCGTACCGAAAAGTGCTGAGCACAAATCCTGCGCGATGATTACGAGGATCCATCGAGCCGGTGAGTCCAGTGCGCAGAGCCCTGCTCACTTGCCAGCGCGCAGGCGCTAAACTTGGGGCATGATCTCGCCGCCAGACCGCACAGACGCTGCTGAGTACTATTTCACATACATCGATCAGGTCCCTCCGGCGGATGTCCTCGGGGTTCTCGAGGGTCAGCTGACGTCGACCGTCGCACTGTGAGAGGTACTTGAACCGATGACGAGACCGGACACCGAAGACGCACCCTATCGGGAATTGCTCGCGCGCATGCTCGCGTGGGAGGACGGTCACGCCGGCTACGAGGCCGCCGTGGAAAACATCCCCGCGAATCTGCGCGCGAATCAGCCACCCGGCTTGCCGTACTCGGCGTGGCAGCTGGTCGAGCACCTGCGAATCACGCAACACGACATCCTGGACTTCTGCCGGAACCCTGACTACAAAGAGCTCGAGTGGCCGAAGGACTACTGGCCAGCCTCGCCAGCGCCTCCATCCGAGGCCGCCTGGAACGAGAGCATCGACACGTTCCGTCGCGACCGCGAAGCACTGCAGAAGCTGGCGGCAGACACGACAGTCGACCTCACTGCGCGCATTCCGCACGGCAGCGGGCAGACCTACGCGCGCGAGCTGGTACTCGTCGCCGACCACACGTCGTATCACGTAGGTCAGCTGGTCCTCGTCCGACGACTCCTCGGGATCTGGAAATAGCGGTCGCTAGAACGAGGAATGTTCAGGATCCGTTCAGCGACTCACGCCGACGTACCCTCTCTAACGGCATTTGGCGCCCGCATCTTCCGCGAGACGTTCGGGCCGCACAACCGTCCGGAAGACCTTGCCGCCTATCTCGATGACGCCTACTCTGAGGACCGACAGCGGAGTGAGCTGGACGATCCCGCTCGCTCGACGTTGGTTGCCGATTCGGCCAGCGGGATCGTCGGGTTCGCGCAACTTCGCGCGGCATACACGCCCGATTGCGTGTCAGGTCCTGCGCCGATCGAGTTGCTGCGCTTCTATGTGGATCCGCAGTGGCACGGCCGCGGTCTCGCGCCCGTTCTCATGGACGCCGTCCTCTCCGAGGCTCAGGCGCGACAGGCGCGGACGCTCTGGCTCGGCGTGTGGGAGCGCAATCCGCGAGCCATTGCCTTTTACCTTAAGCGGGGATTTCAGGACGTCGGCAGCCACGAGTTCCTGCTCGGACAGGATCGTCAGACGGATCGCGTCATGGTTCTGGCGATCGGGTAGGTCCTGATTCCGCGTTTCGCTATTTGCTGACCAGGGCCCGATGCCTCTCTCGATCACATCCGCCACCTTCGACGATGCCGGGACGATTGCCGCCCTCCAGACGCGCGTCGCCGAGGATCTGACGCGCCGTCATGGCGTCGGCCACTGGTCCGCGCCTGTCACGGAACAGAACGTCGCGCGCGGCATCGCGGCGTCCACCGTCCTCATCGGGCGTGACGAAGGGGTCATCGTCGGCACGCTCCGGCTGGTCACGAAGAAGCCGTGGGCGATCGATCCGGCGTACTTCGCGGCGGTTCGGCGTCCGCTCTACCTCCTGAGCATGGCCGTCGAGCCCGCGCGCCAGCGGACAGGAATCGGCACACGGCTGTTGGCAGAGGCACGCGTCGTCGGTGCGCAGTGGCCAGCGGATGCGATTCGACTCGACGCGTACGACAGCGCCGCCGGCGCCGGCTCGTTCTATGCGAAGTGTGGATACCGGGAGGTCGGACGCGTGACGTATCGCAGCGTGCCGCTCCGCTATTTCGAGCTGCTGCTATGATCGGCCGCCATTGGCCTCCGCGGTAGCTGTTCTCGCGTTGATTCTGTTCGTCTGGTCTGCGGCTTCCTCACGCCGCGCCCGGGCGCGCCTGCTGGACCAGTCGCGGGCACGATGGGGACAGCCGAGCGAACGCGTCCGACGGATGGACGTCATCGCCGAGTACCACCGGGCGCGCGCTGGGCCTGATGGCACCGGCGAGTCGATAGACGATCGCACGTGGGACGACCTCCTCATGGACGACGTCTTCGCGGTGCTGGATCGGACCGAGAGCACTCTTGGTCAGCAGGCCCTCTACCATCGTCTCCGTTCGGCGCCGACTGGCGCGCACCTCGAGGCCTTCGAAGCGCTCGTCGATCTGATGGCGACCGATGTATCGGCGCGCGAACGGGCGCAGGCCGCTCTCGGACGGCTGCGGAATCCGGCCGGCTACGACCTCTGGTGGCTCGCACAGCCGGACGCGATCGAGAGCCGCCCTTGGCACGTGATCTTTCCGATTGTCGGCGCCGCGATGTGCCTGCCGATCGTTCTCGCGTTCGTGTGGCCAGGCATGCTTTTCCTGCTGCTGATTGGGGCCACAGTCAATCTGTACATCCGCGTGTACAGCGCGCGGCGGATCGGCGCCCTCATCGCATCGTTCCGGATGATCGAGCCTCTGTTGTCGGCGGCGGATGCGCTGCGGTCGCTTGTCGCCACGTCGAATCACGCCCTCGCTCCGCTTCTCCGCTCGCTCGACGAGGATCTGCCGGACCTCACCCGGCTGCGCCGGATTGCAGGCTGGGTCGGACGAGATCCGGTTGCAGCGGGTGAGCTCCTGGCCTCGATCTTCGAATATCTGAACCTGTTGTTCCTCCTCGACGCAAACGGGTTGTACTTCGGCGCGCGGGAACTGCGGGCACGCGGTGCGGCGCTCCTGGGTGTCATCGGTGTCGTCGGCGACGTGGACGCCGCCCTGAGCGTTGCGTCCCTGCGGGCGGGAACGGGGCTCTGGACGCGACCGAGCTTCACTCCTCCAGGAACGGCGACCGACCTGGCAGGCCTGCGTCACCCCCTCGTCGAGGACGCCGTGCCCAACTCGATCGTGCTCGGTCCGCCATTCGGCGTGCTGGTCACCGGATCCAACATGTCGGGGAAGTCCACGTTCGTGCGGACGGTCGGCGTCAACGTGATCCTGGCGCAGACCATACACACGTGCTTTGCCTCCGGGTATCAGTCTCCGATCCTGTGCGTGCGGAGCTGCATCGGCCGGACCGACGATCTGCTGGCCGGGAAGAGCTACTACCTCGTGGAGGTGGAGTCGGTGCTGTCTCTGGTCCACGCCAGCGCAGACGCAAGGCCTTACCTCTTCCTGCTGGACGAATTGTTTCGAGGCACGAACGCCGTGGAGCGGATCGCAGCCGCTGAGGCTGTGCTGAGCGAGCTCGTCGGCCATCACCCTGGTGCGAAACCGCACCGGGTCGTCACCGCGACGCACGACGCCGAGCTCGTGGACCTTCTTCAAGAAACCTTCGAGCCTTTTCACCTGACCGACTCACTGGGCGTCGAAGGCCTCGTATTCGAATACCGGTTGAAGCGTGGGCCCGCCACCACTCGCAACGCGATCACACTCCTGCGACTGAAAGGCGCGCCGTCTTCGGTCGTGAATCGTGCGCTCGAACGGGCGGAACAGCTCGATCAGCAGCGCAAGGGAGTCGGCCACGCCGATGTCGGGTGACGTTGTGAGGCCGGCGGCGCGGGGCGGAAGCCCCGCACCACATCGGACGGGACAGAGGTCCAGCCGTCGAGTCCAGGGGCCGGCAGCGGCTGTAAAATGAGGACGTGATCGATGTCAGACATGTCGAGTCGCCGATCGGCCCCCTGACGCTCGCGGCGAACGGCACACGGCTCTGCCTGTTGCACTTCGGTAACGACGAACAGGCAGTCTCGGCCTTTCTCCGGCGGTGGTACCCAGACGAGGCACGCGGGACGGAGACCATCACAGCAGCGGCGGCGGAGCGGCTCTCCAATTACTTCGCCGGCGAGACGACTGCGCTCGACGGCATCGATGTCGAACTGAAGGGCACTCACTTTCAGCGCCGCGTGTGGGAGGCGCTGCGCGGCGTGCCGGCCGGCACGACAGCGTCGTACGCGGAGATCGCCAGGCGCATCGGAGCGCCGTCAGCCGTGCGCGCCGTCGGGGCCGCCAACGGCGCGAACCCGATCGCGATCGTCGTGCCCTGCCACCGCATCATCGGCAGCGGTGGAAGCCTGATCGGTTACGGCGGAGGTCTCGACCGCAAGCAGTGGCTCTTGCGCCACGAGGGAGCGCCCCGCAGGTTGTTCTAGATCCGGAATTCACCCGAGTCGGGTGTGAACGACATCGAAGCTCTCAGCCTTCAGCTTTCAGCCCACGCTCCAAACGGGCTGAGAGCTGAGAGCTGAAAGCTGAAAGCTACCGCCCGGCGAAATAGTCGTACACCAGCTTCGATATGCGTGCGCCGGTTGTCAGCGCATCGTTCTCGATCGTCCACCGCGTATCCTCGACCTCGCGCGCATAGATCGCAATCACATAGCGGAGGCCATCCGGCCCCGTCACAATTGCCGCGTCCGCCCTGACGTGACCCTTGCGACCCGTTGGACCCGGACGCTTCTCCTCGTCGGTCCCGGTCTTGTTCCCGACCTCGACGTCGTCGCCCAGCAGCCGAGGGATCATCGCGCGATCCTGCTGCCGGCGAAGGGTTGCGAGCATCGCGGCCGACGCGGCAGGACTCACCGCCTTTCCCTCGGCAATCCGCGCCATGAGCGTAGCCATCTCGCGCGGCGTCGTCATCCCCAGACCGAACTCGCGTTCGAGATCGGGCAAGACATCCGCGCGGCCGTCCCTGAAAGTCGGGCGGAACAACCGCGTGTTCCTGAGCCCGTAGGCGTCGAGCCTGGCGTCCACATCCGCCGTTCCGAGGCGTCCAATCAGAAGGTTCGTGGCGGTATTGTCGCTGAGCGAGATCATCAGCTGCAGGGCATCGGCGACTGTCAGGGAGAAGCCGTCGTGCATGTCTCGGAGGATGCCCGAACCTCCGACCTTGTCCGCCTTCCCGACGGTCAGGACCGTGTCGAAGGGCAGCCGGCCGTCAGCCTGCTGCTGGTAGGCCTCCACCATGACGGCCGTCTTGATAGTGCTCGCCGTGGGGAAGCGTGCGTCTGCGTTGACGGCAATCTCTTCGTGAGAGCCTCCGTTGCGGAGATCCACGGCGTACACACCCAAGACGCCGCGGAAGCCACTGACGATGGCTTCGATGTCGGGTCTGGCGTGGTTGGTTATCGTCTCCATGTGAAGCGGGGGAGTCTGTCCGGCAAGAATCGTCGCGGCAAGGGCCAGCACCAGCGGACCGCCAAGTCTCACGGCGCCACTATAGGCCGGGGACCTCACGAACCCGCGCATGATCTTCAAAAAAAGTCAATTAGTGGTAATGATCAGCTTGCGCGCCGAGTGGGCTTGGCGCATACTCGGCGCTGCAACTTTCTCGTAAAACGCAGATTTTCGGAGCTGATGACCGAACCCACTACGCTCGGAGCCGACCTGCGTCGCGAACGGGAACGCCGGGGACTCGCGCTCAGAACCATTTCCGAGACTACGAAGCTATCGATCGCTCTGCTCGAAGGGCTCGAAGCCGACGACATCTCAAAATGGCCGGGAGGCATCTTCCGTCGGGCTTTCGTTCGGGCTTACGCGCAGTGCGTGGGGCTCGACGCAGACGAAGCGATCAGGCGGTTCGAGAAGCAGTTTCCGCCGGAAGGCGCGCAAGCAACGGACCCCACTCAACTGCTGGCCGCCAATGGCCGCTCCGTTGTCGTTCGACAGTTCCCCCAGCGGCCCGTTCCATCGACTCCGGCGGTTTCGTCGCGAGCGCGGCTCTTCGGCACCGCCGCCGACCTCACGGTGGCGGTGGTGATTGCGTTTGCCTCGGCGGCCGCCGGCTCGCGGCTTCTCTGGCCTGTCCTTCTCATCGCCTGCTACTACGCGGTGGGGGTGCTCATCACCGGTACAAGTCCGATGGTAGCGCTTCTGAGCGACGGGCTTCCGGCGTCACCGAAGCCCAAGGACCCCCCGGCGCCGGCACCGGTTCCGACCGCCGCCACCGAGCCAGCTCCTGCGCGTCAGCCCGGTCGCCACGCGGCGCGTCTCGCGGGCGAGCGGCCCGTGCGGCAGCGCCGCGGAATGCAAGCTCCCGTCTAAGACAGCGTCCAATCCTGGCCCTTCGAGCCCCGCACATGGGCTGGTTGTGGCTTCGTCGGGTCGGTTCATCCGTGGTCGTTCACTTGCATCGGCGCCTGACAGGAGGGTGCAAAACATGGGGATTCTGTCGTGGATTGTCTCGGGACTGGTTATCGGGGTCATTGCCAAGCTGCTGACTCCCGGCCGTGATCCCGGTGGCTTCATCGTAACTATCCTGCTCGGCATAGCTGGCGCGTTCGTCGGCGGCTTCCTCGGTCGGGCCATGGGGTTCTACGAAGTGAACCAGCCCGCCGGGTGGTTGATGTCCATCCTGGGAGCAGTCGTCCTGCTGGCGCTCTACCGCCTCATGGTTCGTCGCCGCGCCTGAGGCGGGCTCCTCCGGGGGCGTCTGCTGGAAAGCAGCGGCGCCCCCGTTCCTCGAGTTTCCAGTCATCCCTTCGACCTGGCTCCCTTCTTCTCCCTCGCTGGTCCGATTCCAGGTCATCGTTGTACGATCAAGATTGCAGCGCTACCCGTGCCGCGGAAACGCAGCGTCGTCGCGGCACGCCAATCGATGAAGGAGAGGCTCATGCTCAGGTCGTTTCGTACAGGGCTCGTGTTGGCAGTTGCCGCCGCGGCGTCGGCCGGTATTGCCCGTGCGCAGACGGTAGACGAGATCGTCGCGCAAAACCTCAAGGCCCGCGGCGGAATCGAAAAGCTCAAGGCCCTGAACAGCACGAAGATCACCGGGGACGTCGAACAGCAGGGCGCCAAGATCCACCAGGTGATCTGGGCGAAGCGTCCCAACCTGATGCGCCGTGAGCTCGACGCCACGCCGCCTCCCCCGGCGCCCAACCGCGCTACCGTCCCGCCAGTTTCAGGTCCCGTGAAAGTGGTCGTCGCCTTCGACGGAAACATGGTCTGGCAAATCAACCCGATGATGGGTGAGGGCCCCCAGCAGATTACCGGCCCGCAGGCTGACATGACCAAGAGTCAGGCGGCGGACTTCGACAGCGTACTGCTCGACTACAAAGCAAAAGGCCACAAGATAGATCTGGTGGGGACCGAGCCGATTGATGGGAAGCCCGCCTACCACCTCAGAATCGTCACGAAGAACGGCTTGACCCAGCACTACTATCTCGACGTCGCGACCGGCCTGGAGGTCAGGACCTCGGCGACTGTCGAACAAGGCGGGATGAAGGCAGAAGTGGCGACGGACCTGTCCAACTATCAGACGGTCGACGGGTTGACGGTCCCGTTCGCCATGCGGCAGTCGGTGAACGGCAACCAGATCGCGCAGATGACGATCGCGAAATGGGAAATGAACGTGCCGATGGACGACGAGCTGTTCAAGATGCCGGCGAGGAAGTGAGATGAAGGCTCGGTCAGGCCGCGGCGACCTACGAGGCGACTGAATCGCGGACGCGCGTGAGGAGCTCGTCGCGCGAGAACGGCCGGATCAGCACGTTCCCCGCCTCGACCATCGTTCCCGGTGTCGCGAAGTAGACAGCCTGCATCTGCGGGTAGTAGCGCCGAAGCCGCTCGGCGAGCGCCGGACCAGACCCGTCCGGCATCGACAGCTCCGTCAGGAGCACATCGGCGCGGCGCCCGCCCAGGCACTCGAGCAGCGCGTGGCCGGAATGGCTCGCGCAGGTGACCTCGTAGCCCGCCTGTTCGAGGGTCCCGCGGCACGCCGCAGCAAGCGCCCCATCCTCTGTCACGACGAGCACTGAAGGCCGGACGGCGCCGACAGGGACGTTGGCCTGGGCCGAACGGAGACGAGGAGCGGCAACACGGGACATCATCGAGATACACCCCTCCCGAGGCAAGGGGAATGCCCGCGCAGAACAACGCAAAAGTGGAGCGATCCGGCGTCGGAGGGGCCGCGATCGGATTACGTTACTGGAGGGAAGTTACAAAACAGGACTCCGGGGTTCTAGAGGTTCCAAAGGTTCTAGGGGTTCCAGAGGTTCAAGGTTCCCAGGGGTTCCAAGTTCCAGCGGTTCTCTGTTTTCTGAACCCTTAGAACCCTTAGAACCCTAGAACCTCTAGAACCTTTGGAACCCCCTGGACCCCGCGAACCTAGACCCCCCTCCCCAACCTCTCCTGCAGCTTTTCCCTGTAGCCTCGGCTCAGGGTCAGCCTCGTGCCGGTTCTGAGCACCACGGCGTACTCGCCGTTCAGCCAGGGCTGCATTTCCTGGATCCGCTCCATGTTGACGATGCGAGAGCGGTGAATGCGGAAGAACTTCTCGGGGTCCAGACGGCCTTCGATTGCGTTCATCGTCTCGCGGAGGAGGTGCGACGTCGGGCCGACGTGGAGGCGGACGTAGTTGCCGGCCGCCTCGATCCAGTCGATCTCGTCCATCCGCAGGAAGAACAGCCGGCCGGCGGACTTCACGACGAGGCGATCGGTTCGCGGCTGGTCGCGGCGGAGGTCCTTCACGAGTGCCAGCAGCCGTCGCCCGAGGTCGCCGGTCTCTTCCCGGTCGATCTGCTTCCGCGCGCGCTGGAGCGCTTCGGAGAACCGCTCGCGGTCGAACGGTTTGAGGATGTAGTCGAGCGCACGGACCTGGAAGGCCTTCAGCGCGTGCTGATCGTAGGCGGTGACGAAGATCACGAGCGGCATGCGCTCCGGCCCGACCGCGTCGATCACGTCGAAGCCGTTCATCTGCGGCATCTGCACGTCGAGAAACATCAGATCGGGCGAGTGGTCCTGTACGGCCATCACGGCCTCTTCTCCGTCGCGACATTGCGCCACTATCTCGATGTCTGTTTCGAGCCCCAGGAGCCCGGCCAGCCGCTCGCGCGCCAGCGGTTCGTCGTCGACGATCAACGTCTTGATTTTCTTCATGATTGGTATCCCGTCCTGTTTTGGCGA
The DNA here is from genome assembly GCA_963730995.1 of uncultured Acidobacteriota bacterium. Lineage (GTDB taxonomy): Bacteria > Acidobacteriota > Vicinamibacteria > Vicinamibacterales > 2-12-FULL-66-21 > CAVSUB01. The sequence goes on from CAVSUB010000009.1 coordinate 101,364, forward strand.
TGCGTTAGGGCGAAATGGCGCACGGTGGCTGCAATCCAGCTGAGAGGTCCCCGCGGCTGGCGATCGGTATCGGCGCCGTCGGTGCGGTTGAGCGGCAGGCCGGCCGGAGACGACTCGACGCGCCACGGCAACGCGACGATGACCGCGAGACCCGGATTGTGGCGGTGGAACTCGAAACGGAAATCGGCGCCGAAGAGGCGCAGCAGCCGCTCGCGGGTCGTCGACACGCCGATCCCCTTGTGGAGGGTGCGCCACCCGTCCTGCGACAGCCCGACACCGTCGTCCCGGACTTCCATCCAGAGCTTGTCGCCGTCCCGACGCGCGGTGATCTGGATGTGGCCGGGACCCGCCTTTCGGGCCACGCCGTGCTTGATGGCGTTCTCGACGAGCGGTTGAAGGATCAGACTCGGCACCCGCGCGTCCAGGGTTTCCGGCTGGATGTCGAACTGCACCGTCAGGCGATCCGCGAAACGGGTTTGCTCGATGCGGAGATACTTCTCGAGGAACTCCAGCTCCATCTTCAGGGGCACTTCGTGGTTGCCCGTGTTGTCGAGCGAGAGCCGCAGCAGATCGCCGAGGTCCATGAGCGTGCGATCCGCGGCCTCGACATCCTTGTGCATGAGCGCGGAGATCGCGTGGAGCGTGTTGAACAGGAAGTGGGGGTGGAGCTGCTGTTGAAGCGCCGCCAGCTGCGCCTCGACCAGCTTTGTCTCGAGTTGTGACGTGCGCAGTGCGCGATCGCGTGACTCGCGATAGTAGAGGACGGCGTGGCTCAGGCCGGCGATCGCCCAGTAGGTGATCATCTCCCAGTCGAAGTTCTGGAGCGCCGATCGCTGGACGTCGGGCCACCATGCGAACGGCTTTCCTGCGATCGTGGCGAGCCACAGCTGCACGCCGCTCATGGCCGCGATGTGCCCGAAGGAGAAAATCGCGACCGACGGGAGGTGCACCAGCAGGGCTCGCCAGAGGCCGCGTCGCTCGAACGGGAAGTGCTGCGAGAGCCAGACGATGATGGGCGTGAAGAGCGCCCAGACATACCAGTAGCTGCAGTTGAGGATGAGCAGGGATCGCCAGTAGACGACAGGGCGGCCGAGCGAGAGCGTGAACTGCCAGGCGACTGCCGAGGACAGTAGGCCGAGCCCGGTTGCGGCCAGCATCACGATCTGCCAGCGCAGGCCGTAGCGCGGCTGCGTCCGAAGGGGCAGGTCGGTGCCCGCATCCGGACGATCGGTTCGGATCCCAGGCTGCAGCATCATCTCAAGCTCGCGTTACAGACCACGGCCCCACGCGGGAAGTCCATATGCTCAACGTTAGACGTAAGAAACGGCGGTTTCGGCTCTCATATTGTGCATTTCGGCCCGGGAGGTAACCGGGCGCACCGTGAGGGGGGCGGGGCTCGCTACGCAGTGGTGATGGCGGCGTTGTCTCTCGTCAACTCGAACGGAACTCTCGTCACCGAATGACGGCAATTCATCCCTCAGGGCAAAATTTCCGCCAACGCTATCGCTGCGGATTATGGAAGCTGCCTTATCATGTTTGCGTGAATACATCTACGACGCGGGGCCATCGCAGCTGGCAGACGGGTGAGGTTTTTACCACCGCCGACGCCACCGACCTCTACGAGGTCGACCGTTGGGGTAAGGGATACTTCTCCATCTCGCCGGCGGGTCACGTGCTGGTCCACCCGACGAAGGATCCGGCCCGCGCCATCGATCTCAAGCAGCTGACCGACCATCTGATGCTCCGCGGCATTCAACTGCCCGTGCTCATCAGATTCCGCGACATCCTCCGCCACCGGGTCGGCGATATTGCTCACGCCTTCCAGGCGGCGATCGCCCAGCACCAGTACGAAGGTCGCTACGCGTGCGTCTACCCGATCAAGGTCAATCAGCAGCGCCAGGTGGTCGAGGAGGTCAGGGACTTCGGGCGTGAGTACGGATTCGGCCTCGAGGCAGGTTCCAAACCGGAGCTGCTCGCGGTGGCCGCTCTCGCGCACAACGATACGCCCATCATCTGCAACGGCTTCAAGGACGCCGAGTTCATCGAGATGGCGATGCTGGCCCAGAAGATCGGGCGGAACGTCATCCCCGTCGTCGAGAAGTACACCGAGCTCGGGCTTGATTCTGCAATACGCCAAAAAGGTCGGCGTCCGGCCGCAAATAGGCATGCGGGTGAAGCTCGCAGCGCGCGGCAGCGGGCGGTGGCAGGGCTCGGGCGGCTATCGCTCGAAGTTCGGGCTCACCGTCGCCGAGATCCTCCGGGGCCTCGAGGAGCTGAAGGCAGTCGGCATGCAGGATTGCTTCAAGCTGCTGCACTTTCACCTGGGCAGCCAGATCCCGAACATCCGCATCGTCAAGGGCGCGCTGAACGAGGCGGCCCGAATCTACACGGAGCTCGTCAAGTCGGGCGCCGGGCTCCAGTTCCTCGATGTCGGTGGCGGGCTGGGTGTGGACTACGACGGGTCCCAGACAAACTTCGAGTCGAGCGTCAACTACACGCTCGAGGAATACGCGAACGACGTCGTCTATCACATTCAGACGGTGTGCGACGACGCCGGCGTGAAGCATCCGACGATCGTGTCCGAGAGCGGACGCGCGATCGTGGCATATCACAGCGTGCTCATCTTCAACGTCCTCGGCGTGTCGGCCTTCGGCGAAGAGAAGATCCCCGAGACGATCAAGCCCGACGAGGCCGAGCAGCCCGTGATCGATCTGCTCGAGACGTACGCCAACCTCACCGCCCGCAATGCCCTCGAGAGCTATCACGACGCCCAGCAGGCGCTGGACATGGCGTTGAACCTGTTCACCGGTGGCTATCTACCGCTCGATCAGCGCTGCCAGGCCGAGAATCTCTACTTCGCGATCCTCGCCAAGCTGCAAGAAGCTCGTCGCCCAGATGGAGGACGTCCCCGAAGATCTCCAGGGGCTCGACGACACGATGGCGGACACGTACTTCTGCAACTTCTCGCTTTTCCAGTCGTGCCCCGACAGCTGGGCGATCAAGCAGCTCTTCCCCGTGATGCCGATCCATCGGCTGAACACGCCACCCACGCATCATGCGGTGCTCGGGGACATCACCTGCGACTCGGACGGCAAGATCGATCAGTTCATCGACCGGCGCGATGTGAAGCGTACGCTCGCGCTGCACACCGTCAACGGCGAGCCGTACTATCTGGGCGTGTTCCTCGTCGGCGCGTATCAGGAGATCCTTGGCGATCTCCACAACCTGTTCGGCGACACGCACGCCGTGCACGTCAGCCTCGACGAGCAAGGCAGCGTGGTGCTCGATGCGGTGATCAAGGGAGATACCGTCAAGGAAGTGCTCGACTACGTCGAGTTCGATGCGGACACGCTGGTGCGAAAGCTCCGCACCGACGTCGAGCTCGCGGTGCGCGAGGGGCGAATCAGCTACGCCGAGTCAGGGCGCCTCCTCGAGTTCTACGAGGAGGGCCTGCACGGCTATACGTATCTGGAAGATCCGAAAGAGCGCTGACGCCATCAGAAGACACGCGACGGGATCTGGGATCAGGAATCAAGGATCCGGAAAAAACCAGGACGTCGGCCGAGCGACTCTGTGTTTTCGGATCCCTGATCCCTGATCCCTGATCCCGGCTCAGCTCACCGTCACGCAGTATTGCTCGAATGCCTGCGTCAGCTGCCTCGCAATCGACGGCGCGTCCTGACCCTCGATCTGCCAACGCTCCAGCATCCAGACCAGCTGGCCATCGCGGAAAAGGCCGATCGACGGCGATGAAGGCGGGTACGGCGCGAGGAGCTCACGCGCACGGGCCGTGGCTTCGATGTCTGCGCCGGCGAACACCGTCGCGAGCGTATCGGGCTTGACTTTGTTTCCGAGCGCCATCGCGACACCGGGCCTGGCACGGCCTGCGGCGCAGCCACAGACGGAGTTCACGACAAGGAGCGTCGTGCCGGGACTCTTCAACTGCGCGTCGACCGAGCTCGAGGTCTTGAGCTCCTTCGCGCCGAGAGCCGTGAGCTCTCCGCGCATAGGGGCAATCAGCATTTCTGAATAGGGCATCTCCTGACTATACTCCGCTTCCCGCTTCCCGCTTCCGGCTTCCGGCATTCTGCTTCTATTCCGGCGGTCTTCGAAGCTTCCTCTCGGCCAGAAAACCTCGACAGAAATTCCAAGGCTTTTAGCTGGAAGCTGGCGGCTGGGAGCTGGCAGCTATTTTTTCAGCATTCCATCCCGCTTCGCCTTGAACTCATTCCCTGGCCGCCACTCAGGAAACTTGTCCGCGTTGGCCACACGGTAGCCGACGGCGAAGAACAAGTCGGCATCGTCTGCGGCGCCGGTCAGATCCCAGTCAGGCTTCACCTCGTCCGACGGCGCGTGATAGTCGTTGTTCGTGTATTCGTCGCGCTTCTGCTTGCCGTAGGCGGGCGGTTTGCCGACGAATTCGGTGCCAGTGTCCGGATCGAGCGCGGGCACGCCCTGCTTGGCGAAGTTGAAGTGATCCGATCGGTAGTAGAAGCCTTTTTCGGGCTCGGCGTCCGGTTTTATCGTCCTGTTCTGCTCGGCAGCCGCGGCCTTGACGTAGTCGTCCAGCTCGGACGCGCCTAGACCGACGAGGACGAGATCGCTCGTGCGTCCCCACTGATTCAGTCCGTCGAGGTTGATGTTCGCGAGCGTCTTTTCGAGCGGATAGATCGGCGTGACCGAGTAGTACTGCGATCCGAGCAGGCCCTGCTCCTCGGCTGTGACGAGCAGGAACAGAATCGAGCGCCGCGGCGCCGGCTTCACCTGCGTGAAGGCGCGCGCAATCTCCAGAACTGTAGACACACCTGAGGCGTTGTCGGCGGCCCCATTGTAAATCTTGTCACCCTTTACAGGTGCACCGATGCCGAAGTGATCCCAGTGCGCCGAGTAGACGACGAATTCGTCCTTGTGGTCGGGATCGCTGCCCTCGAGCTTTGCGACGACGTTGCGGGAATCGATCGTGCGCAGGGTGTTGCGAATGGCGAGAGAGGCCTTGAGCCCGAGCGGGACAGGTTTGAAGTCTCGCGTGGCGGCCTGCTTCTTCAAGGCGTCGAAGTCCTGGCCGGCCATCTTCAGAATCTTCCTGGCTGCGTCCAGCGTGACCCACCCCTCGATGGCCGCGCGGCCCATGTTCTTGTCCGGAGTGACGAGATCGAACTTCTCGCTCAGGTTCCCTTGGACCACCGAAAATGGATACCCCGCAGGTCCCGTTTCGTGGACGACGAGGATGCCAGCGGCGCCCTTGCGCGCGCCTTCCTCGAACTTGTAGGTCCAGCGGCCGTAGTACGTCATCGCATCGCCACCAAACGTCTTCGGATCGAGCTTTTGAGGGTCCGATGGATCCGGAACGGCGGGATCGTTCACGAGAACGATGATCGTTTTGCCTTTGACGTCGACGCCCTTGAAGTCGTCCCAGTTGAACTCCGGCGCCTCGACGCCGTAGCCGGCGAAGATCAAGTCCGAGTCCTCGATCGATGCCGAGTCCGCGACGTGCTTCGTCCACGCCACCATCTCGTCGCGCCACTTGATCACCTGTTTCGAGCCGTCTTTGGTGATCGTCAGCGGTTTTGTCGGGGCGGCCGTGATGCCGACGAGCGGCACCTTCTGGATATACGTGCCGTCGGTGTTGCCGGGCTTCAGCCCGAGCTTCTTGAGCTCGGTTTCGAGGTACTGGACGGTCAGCTCTTCGCCCTTGGTGCCGGGCGCGCGCCCCTCGTACTCGTCGGAGGCGAGCACCTTGATGCGGTCGAGGATTGCCGTGGGTTCGATCTTCGGGAGGTTCGCCAGGGGAATCTGAGGTGCCGGAGCCGGCTGGTTCGCCGGTGCAGTCGTGGCCTTCTCCGAGCCACCACCGCATGCCGCCGCGAACACGAGAACGCACAGGGCGGTTGCGTAGCGCATCCCTACATTCTATCGTGTCGCTCTCGGCTCTCAGCTACGCCGCCGCAGTCGGAGTCTCTACCGCCGTGCGACTCCCGAGCTCTCGATCCATGTCGAGGATCGACGCCGCGTCGTCTCCGATCATGCGCAGCTTGCCGACGATCTCTCGGCCTGTCTTCTCCTCCTCGACCTGCTCGGTGAGGAACCACTGCAGCTCGGCGACGGCCGCGAAGGCCTTCTCGTGAAATGCGGTCTCGTACAACGAGTCGATCTGACGGCTGACATCCTGCTCCTGCAGCAACGCGCGCTCGAACACTTCGAGGAGCGACCCGAACGTCTGTCGTGGCTGGTCGAGAGGCTTCAGCACGACCTGCTCGTCGCGCGCGAGGATGAAGTCGAACAGCTTCATCGCGTGCATGTATTCTTCCTGGCTCTGCAGCCGCAGCCAACGAGCGGCGCCGGTGAATTTCTGACGCTCGCACCAGGCCGACATCGCCAGATACGAGTAGGAGGCGCTGAGCTCCGAGTTGATCTGCTCGTTGATGGCTTCGATCACGCGAATGTTCATGGCCCGTCGATTGTATCCGCAACTCACCGTCCCGCAACTGCGCGCGGTCCTGCGGCGATCGCGACACTAGACTAGAACCCATCTCACAAATCGTGAGCGGGCGATCTGGGTCGCGAGCGAGCCCTTGCGAGCGAGCCACGCGACCGGAGCGCGCCGGCGCAGCGGCGAGCGAGGGCGCGTGTAGGGGAGTCCGAGGGGCGAAGCCCCTCGGATGAGACTAGTGAAGTGCGCGCTCGAGTGTCTCTTCTATCTGCTGTCGGACGCCTGTGGGCAGAGGCGGCGGGCTGGCGACGTCGCAGGCACCGGTAATCCAGAGCGTGACGACGGCGGAGAACAGCCGGTGAACATCCGGATGCCGGAAGCGCGGTCGCAGCGCAGACTCAACCGCGCGCAGCACCTGCTCCGGAGGGAGGTACTGGAACCTTTCACGCAGCACCGTCGCGTCACTCATCACGTCACGGAACTCCCCAGCCGTGGGGTGAATCCGCGCCTCGCGTCCCGAGAACGCCGGCGTGGCTGGCCGGTGGACTCAATCACGATCACGTTTCGTTGACAGAGCGTGACATTTCGCGATCGGCGAGACGACTTCAGGATGTCTGCGACAGCGGAGAAGGTGGACCGATCCTCGTCGGTCAATGCCGTATCTTCGAGAGCGTCGCGGATCGAGAGCTCGAGTCTGGCGACGTTCACCGCGTCGCCGAAGGAGATCAGGGAGCCGCCGCTGGCGAGCGGAATCAACTTGACGCCGGTACGTTCCTCGAATGCCGGGCTCGGCCGGACGATGATGAGCGCACTCCGACCGAACGTCGCCAGTTCCGCCGGAGCGTGCGGCTCTCGTGGGAGCACCGATTGAACGAGGCTGACCACCGCGCGACTCAGGTCGGGATCGATCGACCCGAGCGCGCCGATCACGCTCGTTGGCAGCGTGAGTGTGATGGCCTTCGACGGCGCCTCGAACTTCCGAGGCCGTCCGCGTCGAGGGTCCAGGGCTGCTATCGGCGACGGCATTTTTGTGAATATATCATCACCAACTGGTCATTTCTATGAGTATTGCGCGTGGGGTGACTCGTACCTCGTATCGTGTGGTCCGTCACATCCCGCCACAGAGCCTGCCTTGGCGGCAGTAGACTTCCCGCAACCTTGGTAACCCTGGAACACAGGCTCGGTCGCGGCACCCGTGCCCGCGATTCGCTTCGGTTGGCGTCGCGCGGGCTTGAAAGCCCGCGCGCTACAACCAACACGTGTGAGCTCCGGGATTAGACCGCCAGAATTCTACAATCCTGGAAATCTGGGACCTCGAGAACCTAGAAAAACGAAGGAGCCTCCCATGTCCATCAAAGGAGCCCGGTTTGCGATCGCGGCACTCCTTGTGACAGTCGCAGGAATGTTGACGGCATGCTCGAAGGCCGAGGAGAAAGCGGCCGCCGCGCCGCCCCCACCGCAGAGTACGAAACTCCCGATCACGACCGCGTCCGAGGAGGCTCGGAAGGAGTTCCTCGCCGGTCGCGACCTTGCCGAGCGATTGCTGGCCACTGACTCCATCCAGCACTTCGACAAGGCCATCGCCCTCGATCCGAAGTTCGCGTTTGCGGAGTTGAGCCGGGCCAATGTCGCCCCGACGGCGCAGGAATTCTTCGACCACCTCGCAAAGGCCGTGAGCCTGGCGGGCGCGGCGTCGAACGGCGAGCGGTTGCTGATTCTCGCGAGCGAGGCGGGCGCCAACAACAACCCGCAGAAGCAGCTGGACTATCTTCAGCAGCTCGAAGCGGCGTACCCGAACGACGAGCGCGCCCACTTCAATCTGGGCGGATACTACTTCGGTCAGCAGGATTTCCCGAAGGCGATCGAGCAGTACAAGAAGGCGGCCGAGCTCAACTCCAGCTACTCGCCCGTGTTCAACATTCTCGGCTATGCCTATCGACAGAATGGCGACTTCGCCAACGCCGAGCAGGCGTTCAAGAAGTACATCGAGTTGATTCCGAACGATCCGAATCCCTACGACTCCTACGCCGAGCTGCTCCTGAAGATGGGCAAGTTCGATCAGTCGATAGAGCAGTATCAAAAGGCGCTGGCGGTCGATCAGAACTTCGTGAATTCCCACTCCGGCATCGCGGCGGCCCTGATGTATCAGGGCAAGCCTTCGGAAGCGGCTGCCGAGCTCGAGAAGCTTTCCGGGAAGGCGCGCACCGACGGCGAACGCCGGACCGCGCTGTTCGCGGAGACCGTGGTGGCGGCGGACAACGGCAAGATCCAGGACGCCATTGCCCTGGTCGACAAACAGTACGCGCTGGGAGAGAAGACGAAGGACGTGCCGGCGATGGCTGGCGATCTTCAGCTGAAGGGCATCCTGCTCGCCGAATCGGGAAAGCCGGCCGACGCGCAGGCGCAGTTCGAGCGCGCCCTCAAGATGACGGAGGACTCGAACCTCTCGCAGGCCAACAAGGAGAACGCGCGAACGGGGCAACACCAGAACCTGGCCCTGGTGTCGCTCGCGAAGAAAGACTATGCAACCGCGAAGTCCCACGCTGACGAGTACCTCAAGGGTGTCGAGAGCCGGTCGAATCCAGCGCAGGTCCGGCAGGCGCACGGGCTCCTCGGGCGGGTGGCGCTCGAACAGAAGGACTACGACACCGCGATCGCCGAGCTGGGGAAGGGCAATCAGCAGGATCCCGCGGTGCTCTACCGGACATGTCTCGCCTACGAAGCCAAGGGTGACCACGTGAAGGCCAAGGACTTCTGCGCCAGGGCGACGGACTTCAATTCTCTGCCCCAGATCAACTACGCGCTTGTTCGTGCCAAGGCGAAGAAGCTGGGAGACCGGATCAAGACCTGAGCTTTCGATAGGTGATGTTGACATCCGAGACGATCACAAACGGAGGAACGAAGACAACGGAGACGAAACGGAGAAGACATGCGGGCTCGCGCCGCGCGTAGCGCGGCGGCGTGGGTGCGACAGGACGACAGACGCGAACACCGGAGGTGCGAGTGGTGCTCGCGTCTGCCGTCCTGTCGCACCCACACGGTGCCGACCTGCGGTCGGCACCCGAGCCCTCGTTGCACGCGTTTGTCCGGCTGTCTTCTCCGTTTCGTCTCCGTTGGCTCCGTTTCTCCGTTTGTGAATCTCCGTTCTCTCCGCGACCTCCGACCGCGACCTCCGTCTTGCGCAGCCCGGCCGGCACTGCTATACGTACCCTCTTCAGCACACACACGTAAGGCTTGGAGGTTGTTATGTCAGTCGGACTGGGCGACGAAGCCTGATTTCACGGCGGAAACCACCGAGGGACCTGTCAAGTTCCACGATTGGAAGGGCAAGTCGTGGGCGATTCTGTTCTCGCATCTCAAAGACTTCACTCCCGTCTGCACGACCGAGCTCGGGGCCGTCGCAGCACTCAAGCCGGAGTTCGACAAGCGCAACACGAAGGTCATCGGCCTCAGCGTCGATCCCCTGACGTCGCACGAGAAGTGGCAAGGCGATATCAAGGACGTTACCGGCCAGACCGTGAACTTCCCGATGATCGCCGACCACGATCGGAAGGTCTCGAACTTGTACGGGATGATTCACCCGAACGCAAGCGACACGATGACGGTTCGCTCCGTCTACATCGTCGGACCCGACAACAAGGTCAAGCTGACCCTGACGTATCCGGCGAGCACAGGCCGCAACTTCGCCGAGCTCGTGCGCGTGCTCGACTCGCTTCAGCTCACCGCCGGTTATTCGGTGGCAACACCCGCGGACTGGAAGCAGGGGGAGGACGTCATCATCGTCCCCGCCGTGAGCGACGAGGACGCCAAGACGAAATTCCCGAAGGGGTTCGTCGCAAAGAAGCCGTACCTGCGGGTGACGCCGCAGCCAAACAAGTAGATCCGGCTTCTGTCGGGTCGCTCAGCTGGCGGGTTACAGTTGGCGCTCGTCTTCCAGCAGGTAGATGAGCTCGCCGAGCACCATGGCCGTCGCGCCCCACACCTGGTGCCCGAGCAGATCGAAATAGGGGTATTCGACGGCAACGCCTTCGCGGATCCGGGTTCCACGCCGGATTCGCGAGGCGTCCCGCAGATCGTCCAGCGACACTTCCAGGACCTCCGCGACCTCGTGTGGCGCAGGAACGAAGTCCGGCCGCAGGTCGCTGACGCCCACCACCGGATGCAGCGTGAAGCCGCTGACGATGACGTGCACCGGCGTGAGCTCGCCGAGCACGCGCACCGTTGATCCGTCGACCCCGATCTCCTCGGCAGCTTCCCTCAACGCCGTATCCACGAGCGTTTCTCCAGGATCCGATGCCCCGCCGGGCAGGCTGATCTGACCCGCATGCCGCGTGAGCCCGCTCGCGCGGACGGTCAGCGGTACTCCCACGCCGTGGCCGAGCGGGTAGAGCAGCAGCAACACGGCGGCCGTGCGGGTGTTCTCGCCCGGCTCGCCCGGACGCCAGTCGGGCCGCACGGGGGATGGCGCGAAGCGGAGTTGTGCTTCTGCCCCCGGCAAGGTTCCGGTCAGGCGTTCGCGGAGGACGGTTTCGATAGCGGAGAGTGGCATTTCCGGATCCAGCTTCTGCGACTACGATAGTTCCAATGACTTCCCGATTCCCACAGGTCGACGAGCGCACCGGGCGCGCGGTTCTGGATCTGGTCCGCGGGTGCACATTCGACGACTTCATCCTGGCGCCGCAGCACAGCGTGCTGGCGCGGCGGGATCCCGCGGCAATCGATCTGTCGTGCCGTCTCTCTCGACGTATCCGGCTCGAGCGGCCGATCGTGTCTGCCAACATGGACACGGTCACTCGGGCACCGATGGCGATCGTTCAGGCCGAAGAAGGAGGCATCGGGATCATCGATCGAGGTTTCCGGCCGGGCGAGATCGAGCCGCAGGTCCGGGAGGTGGAGATCGTCAAGCGCACGCAGCACGGCGTGATCACCGATCCATACAGCGTGTCGCCGGCCAGCTCGCTGGCGGAGGCGACAGCCCAGATGCGCAAGTCGCGCGTCGGTACGCTCGTCGTTGTGGACGACCAGCGGAGGCTCGCAGGTCTGCTGACTGAGCGGGACGTCCGCTTCGTGAACGGCGCCAACGTGCGCGTGTCGGACCGCATGACGCCGATCGATCGGCTCGTCGTGCATCGTGGCCCGTTGAGCCTCATGGACGCCGAGCAGCTGATGATCGGTCGCAAGGTCAAGAAGCTTCCGCTCGTCGCTGACGACGGTCGCCTGCTGGGGCTGATAACCGCACGCGACCTCTTGCGTCAGAGGCGCCTCCCGTTCGCGACTCGCGACGAGCGGGGCCGGCTCCGCGTGGGCGCCGCCATCGGCGCGACCGGCGATTATCTCGAGCGCGCCGCCGAGCTCGTGCACGCGGGAGTGGACGTCATCGTCATCGACATCGCGCACGGCCACTCGGTCGTCATGGCCAGGGCCATGGCGGAGTTCCGCAAGCGCTTCGAGGGTGTCGAGATGATTGCCGGGAACGTTGCCACGGCCGAAGGCGCGACGTTTCTGGTGGAGCGGGGGGCGGACGGCATCAAGGTTGGAATCGGGCCTGGTGGCGGATGTACGACGCGCATGACGACCAGCTTTGGCGTTCCGCAGATTCAGGCGCTCGTGGAGTGTCGCCTCGCAATCGGCGAGAGCGACGTCTCGATCATTGCAGACGGTGGGATCCGGAGGCACGGCGGCATCGCCGAGGCGCTGCTCTTCGGCGGCGACTGCACGATGCTCGGAAGCGCGTTTGCCGGGACCGAAGAGGCCCCCGGCGAGATCGTGCACAAGTCCGTGCTCCTCCCGGAGTCACAGAAAACCGTGAAGGTCCCCTTCAAGGTTCTGCGCGGCATGGCCTCGCTCGAGGCGATCCGCGATCGTCTCGATGTCGAGGATGCCGATCGCGTAGAGCTCGAGGCGCTGGGTGCGGAAGGCATGGAGATCAGCGTGCCCGCGCGCGGATCCGCGAGGACCATCCTGCGCGACATGATCAAACACCTGTGCTCCTCGGTCAGCTACGGCGGCGCTGCCAGCCTCGGCGAGCTGCGGTCCCTCTTCTGGGCGGATCCGCAGCGCTACTTGATCAAACAGTCTGCCTCCGCCAGGAGAGAATCCTACGAAAGGTGAGCTCGTTGCTGCGGTACGCCATCGAGCGATTTCCGGAAGTGGAGCGCCGGCGCTATTTCTTGGGACTCGTGTAAGGACGTTAGCGCGGCTGCGGGAACGCCAGGATCCCCCGCTGGTACAACTCGTCGACCTCGGCAAACGGGCGGTTTCGTGAAGTGTACAGGACAGCCTTGTGCTCGAAGAGGGCGTCAGGCATCTCGAGCATCTCGGATGATCCTTGCGGCGCTGCGGTCGGCCGGCTTTCCCATCCCTCGGGCAGTGGCTGCCAGAGCATCCTCGCCGCGAAAGTTCTCCGGAAAGGCGCAAGCGGCCGCACGACCTTCCCAAAAGGCGCGTCGGTCGTATCGAGTTGACGGTTCATATCCGTCGTCAGGCGACTTGGCACATACCAGTTGTCCGCGACGGAGAGGACCCGGTTTCCGCACGCGAGCTCCACGCGTCGGTGCCTGACACGCTCGTCGTGAGTGGCCTCGAGGCGTTGCCGCTGTTCTTTTGTCGGCGGCTGCTCGGCACCCGTCGTCCTGTGCGCGACTATCTGTGGATCCTCGGCAAGATGGTGGTCCCGGCACCACTTCTCGAGCGTTGTCGTCGCGCTCGGGCTCGCCAGGATCTCGCCGTTCAGCGTCTGGATCAGGGCGAGCGCCTCGACCCTCGAGACGAACGAATCGCTCCACGCAGCTGCGGATTGGGAAGGGGATCCCTGGGCGAAGCCAGTCGGTCCGGCCGTCGTCAGCGATGCCGCAAACGACAGGCAGATGAGGATGGCTGAAACGCGCCGATTCACTCCGCCAGGGTCTTGCGAGCAGCACTCCCCTCGGACACGCACGCCCAGCATACTGCCACAGCTCGAGGGTGGAAGGAACGCGCCAGGGAAGTGGCGGAGAGAAAGCGCGAGCGCAGCGAGCGCCCGCCGGAGCGGCGCGGGGCGCAGGGGCCGCCCCACCCCAGCGCGCACAACACGCGCGCCGGGGACCCCGGCCCGCGAGCGACGGCGATGGGGGGTCCGGCGGGGCGAAGCCCCCCGGGTAAGAATTGTCCGGTGCAGGCGAGCGGGGTGAAGGAGGAGTCGCTCGCCTGCACGTGGACGTCAGCGCGTGTCTACTTGCTCGACTTCGCGCGGGCGCCGCCGGACACCATCACGGACTCGGCAGCTTTGTTGCTGCCCGAGGCCGTGTAGCGGACCTTCGCCTGATAGCCCGCCAGACTCGAGAGATTGGCCGTTGTAATCGTCTTTGCGCCTTCCTGCAGCCGGGAGCTCGACCCCAGCACGAACTTTTCTTCACCTTTCGCGGTCGACAGCGTCAAGCGTCTTGGTGGCGTTGTCGAATCCGACGATCTTGCCGGTGGCCGAGAGCGCCTTCGGGGTGGCCGGCGCGGACGCGGCGGTCTTCCCGCTGGTGCTCGTCTGGGCCGACGGACCAGCCCCGGCGACCGTCGCCAGGAGAACTGCAACGCTCGAGGCCAGAACGAACTTGCGCATGGGTCCCTCTCCTCCGCCTCTTGCTCCGGCTTCGGGCGCCCGTCCATCGGACGCGTCGCCCCTTGCACAGAACCAACAGGCGTGCCGCGGCGCCCTTGCCGCGGTAACATCAGGTAACCCACACCGGGCGAGGGAGTTAGTTCATGAACGTGGACGTGGCGGAGGGTATCGCGCGAGGGCAGGAGCGCCATGCTGTGGCGCGTTTGCTCCGTCCGCTCTCCCTCCGGACCCGCTTGTCTCTGCTGGTCGGATTCATCGTCGCCGTCGTCGTGGGCGCCGCTGCCTTCCTCGAGCTCCGGATGTTCACCGCGAGGATGGAGAGCGAGCTGATCGGCGGTGCGCGAATCACCGCGCGTGCCGTTGCCGATGACTTCGAGCTGCGGGCGGACGACACCACAGTCGAGAGCGGCGTCCTGCACGAATTCCTGGAGGTCAATCCGGCCGTTCGCGCCATTACTGTCATCGAGCTGGAAGGCCAGGCGCCGAAGACGGTCCTGAGCACGTCGTCGGAGGAGCGGCGTCCGGCGATGGAGGCCGCCCAGCGGGCGATCACGCTGGGCGACGAAGTCGACGAGGGGTCGAGTGCAATGCGATTCGTCGCGGTGCCATTCGTTGCCCCCAGGGGACCCATGGCGGTCGTCGTGACGGTCTCTACGACGGCCGTGGATCGCGTCGCGCGCGATGGACGGCTTCTTGCGCTCTACGTGATGCTGCCCGCGATCGTGATCGTGACGGTGCTCCTCGACTGGCTCGCTCGTCGCCTCGTGCACAGGAGGATTGGCGGGATCCGCGAGACGATGCAGCGGGTGGCCGGCGGGGATCTTCGGGCGCGCGCCGAGGTCGAGAGGGCGGACGAGATCGGTGCGATCGTTTCCGGTCTGAACAGCATGCTCTCCGAAATGGAGGGTCTGAGCGAGTCGCTGCAGACGCGTGTGAGAGACGCCACTTCCGAGCTGCGGAAGCGCAACGCCGAGATCGAAGAGATGTATCAGCGTGTGTTCGACCTGCGCGAGGCGCTTGCGAAGGCGGAGCAGCTCGCCGCCGTCGGGCAGGCGGCAGCGAACGTCGCGCATCAGGTCGGTACGCCGCTCAATCTCGTGTCCGGCTACGTTCAGGTGCTCCTCGCCGACCCCTCGCTCGACACGCGAACCAGGCGACGACTCGAGATGATGCAGCGGCAGATCGAGCAGGTCACGCGGCGCGTGCGCGGCCTTCTCGACCGCGCTCGCCGCACCGTGCAGCGGGCGAAGGTCGAGCCCGCCGCTCTCATCGATCGGGTGCTGGAGATCGCACAGCCGCGGCTCGATCGCAATCATGTGGCGGTTGCGGTCAATGCGGCGCCACAGCTGCCACACATCGAGGCGGATTCCGTGCAGCTCGAGCTCGCGCTACTCAACCTGATCACCAACGCCATCGACGCCATGGTCGAAGGCGGGTCGCTGACGGTCACCCTCACGCCGCTCGACGACGGGGTGCGCCTCGAGGTTGCCGACAGCGGTCCCGGCGTGCCCGAGGCGCTGCTCCCCACCATCTTCGAGCCGTGGGTCACCACGAAGCCCTATCGGGCGGGGCACGGGCCTTGGGCTGGCGATCGCCCGCGGCGTGATCGAGGCCCACGGAGGTACGATTGGTGTATCGAATCGGCCTGACGGGGGCGCGGTTTTCACGGTCGATCTGCCCGGCGACGCACTACGTGCCCATGCGGCCGGATACAGCGGAGTCCGTGGCGCCGCATGCGTAAGACAGACGTTCACCTGCGGTACACGCGAAGTAGGCCATGCCCAACATTCTGATCGTCGACGACGACCGCGAGACGTGCACGTTCATGACGGAGCTGCTGTCGCAGCCGGATCGCGAGATCCTGACGGCGCACGATCCGACCGCTGCCATGGCCCTCATGGCGCGGCGGCCGTTCGATCTGATCGTGTCGGACATCAACCTGAACGCGCGGTCCTCGGGGCTGGATCTCCTGCGCGAGTTCAAGACGAACCAGCCCGCGGGTCAGGTTGTGCTGATCAGCGGGTTCGGCACGCTCGAGACGGCGATCGAGGCGCTGCGCGCGGGCGCTTTCGACTACGTCAGCAAGCCGTTCAACATCGGCGAGATCAAGGCCACGGTCGAGCGCGCGCTGGCGCAGGCGGTGCACGGCGACACGCTGCCTCCGCCGAAATCGCGGATCGCGACGGAAGGGCTGCTCGGCCGCAGCGCGCCGATGCTCGAGGTCTATAAGCAGATAGCGCGGGCCGCAGATTCTGCAGTCCCGGTGCTGATCCAGGGCGAGAGCGGTACCGGGAAGGAACTGGTCGCGCGTGCGATCCACGCGCACGGCCGGCGGGCGTCGCAGACCGTTCGTGGCCGTCAACTGTGGCGCGATTGCGGAGACGCTGCTCGATTCCGAGCTCTTCGGCCACACGCGTGGCTCGTTCACCGGCGCCGTCGCCGATCGGCGCGGCCTCTTCGAGCAGGCCGTCGGACGGGACGATGTTCCTGGACGAGATCGGCGAGACCTCGAGCGCCTTGCAGGTCAAGTTGCTGCGCGTGCTCGAGGAATCGGAAGTGCGGCCCGTCGGCGCCGCGCGCGTCGTCAACGTCGCCGCGCGAATCGTGGCCGCCAGCAACGTCGATCTCGAGCGCGAGGTTGCTGCCAGTCGATTCCGTCAGGATCTCTTCTACCGCTTGAGCGTCATCGTCATCGTCGTGCCGCCGCTGCGCGAGCGGCGCACGGACATTCCCCTGCTCGTGACGCGGTTCCTTGACGCGGCCTGTACCCGGGCGGGACGCCGGATCGAGATCGCTTCCGACGCCGTCGAAGTGCTGAGCGGTTACAGCTGGCCGGGGAACGTTCGCGAGCTGGAGAACACTGTCGAACGTCTCGTCCTCTTCAGCCGTGCCAGCGTGATCGAAGTCGGTGATCTTCCGCTGCCCATCCGATCGCGTGGGCCTGGGCTCGAGGCGGGGCTGTTCACGGATCTTCCGTCGCTGGACGAGCTCGAACGGCGGTACTTGATGCACGTGCTGAAAGCGGTGGACGGCAACCGCAGCCGCGCGGCGGCAGTCATGGGCGTCGATCGCCGGACGCTCTATCGGATGGCTGAACGGTTCGGGTTGGAGCTGCCAGAGTCGTGAAGACTCGGGTTCAGGGTTCTAGCGGTTCTAGAGGTTCTAGCGGTTCTAGGTTCAAGGTTCAAGCGCTTCAGGTTCAAAGTTCACGGGTTTGGCGTTCTGCGAAGCTCGTGGCGTGAACCCTTAGAACCCCTGGAACCTCTAGAACCCTGAGGACCGATGCAATCTCCCCTCGCGGTCATCGACAATCACCTCATCTCCCGTCGAGATCCCCTGTCTTGAACGTGTAGCCGAAACCAAACCTCGCGAGACAGATCCGAACGCCGGCGCGCCGGGCGGTTTCGCGGTCCACAGGCGAATCCCCGACGAGCATCGTCGACGCTGCCGACGCGCCAGAGGCGTCGATGATGTGCCGCAGGCCGGCGGGATCGGGCTTGCGGCCGAACGCCGTGTCGCCGCCGACCACCTGCTGGAAAAAGCGCGAGAGCTCCAGACCGTCGAGCATCGTGTTCGTGGCGTGCGTCGGCTTGTTCGTGAGGACGCCGAGTCGGTATCGCGTGGCCAGTTGTTCGAGTGTTTCGACCATTCCAGGATACGGCCTCGTTTGATCCAACAGGCAGGTGTCGTAAATGGCGAGGAACCGGTCGAGCGCGCTCGGCGTGTCCGGCTTCAGGCCCGAGGCAGCGAGCGCGCGGCGCACCAGGGCGGCCGCGCCGTCCCCGACCATCCGGGCGACAGCTTCTTCCGTGATCGGCGCGCCACCGAGCTCGAGCACGAGTGCGTTGGCGGCTGCCGCGAGATCCTTGTGCGAGTCGACGAGCGTTCCGTCGAGATCGAAGACGATCAGGCGAATGGCGGGCCTGGACCGGTCGTCCGTCGAGGCGGGCGCGTCGACTGGAGCCTCGCTCATCGAGCGCCGGCCGTCGTCGGCGAGCTCCAGAATCCGGGCGTACCGTTGCCCGCTGCCGCGATGGCGCCGTGGTACAGCGCAGCGTTGAACAGCATGCGGAACGTTCCGAACGGCTGCCCTCGCCATTGCGGGCGGAAGCCAATCAATACGACGTGCCCGTTGCCCAGTCGCACGTCCAGCGCAGCGGCCCGGCCCTGCAGAAACTTCTCTCCGATCAGATAGCCCGAGAGCAGCGGCGACCCCTCGGTCTGATACTTCGCGAGCACGCTGCCGTCGAAGCCCTCGAGCGGCAGGAAGATGGGGCTGCCGTCGAAGAAGACCGTCGTCCGTTCCGGCATGCCGGCCATGAGCGGGTGCGCCGGATCGGCCGTGACCTGCAGGAGCGAGCCGCTCGCAAAAAACTGTTGCCGGCGGAGCTCCGTCGCCGCGTTCTTCACCGGCAGCTTCAGCTGCGCGATGGCGAAGTTGCTGCTGCCGTTCAGGCAGACGAGCGTGCCACCTTCCCTGACGAACTGATCGATCGCTTGAGCGCCGTCGGTGCCAATCCCTCCCTGAAACTGCGGCGGCACCGATCCCGTCTGGAATCCGTCGAGGATCGATCGCGTGTTCTCGTCCGCAAGGATGAGCACATCGAACCTCTGTTTGATCCCGCCCGCTTTGACGTCGGCGGGCCGGAGGGCGGAGAACTCGAAACCGTAGTTTTCGAGGAGCCACTGTGTCCAGCCGGCGTCGATGCTGGCGTTCCAGGGCTGGTAGAGGCCGATGCGCGGCCGCGCCAGCTCCGGGCCGGAGGGGACAGTCCTCTCCGTTTGCAGGGCGAGGGATTCGTACGAGTCGACGAAGGCCGGGCTCCGACATCCCCGTCACAACGAAGCGTCCTCCAGCATCGACTCGCACCTGGGCGCCCGCCTTCCAGGCGGCATTCACGGCGCGGAACGCGTTGTTCTGCGCCCGATCGATCGCAACCGCCGGACCCGTGCCCGTGACCTTTCCGGCCGGCGGCACGATCGCCGCAGCCACGGGATTCGTATCGAAGCCCGGACCCGGGAGGCTGTCGAATGGCGCAGCGTCTTCCGTCGAATCGTCCTGGACGACCGTCGCGCCCGGGCCCAAGGTCTTCATCACGGTTCTGGCTTCCCGCGTCAGCGGGGTCTTGACCTCGATCACGTTGACGCCCATCTGCAGCGGGAGCGTCCAACCGGCCGCGTCGTACGGCTGATCGGGCGGTCCCTCCGGATACTCGCGCAGGTCGGGGTAGACCTGTACTTCGAGCAATTGGCGCGCAAGCTCGGCGAACGGTTGGTTCATCGGAATCACCCACGTCCCGGCCGCGTACGTCGCGCCATCGATCACGGCCTGCGCCGAAAGCTGGCTGACGGCGACGCCGTTGAAGGCCAGCCGGCGCAGCAGCTCCACGGGCGCGACAGGATCCCGCTGCTGCTGTGGAATCACGTACGCAAACGGAGGATTCTGCTCGTATCGACGGATCTGATCGCGGCCGGCCTGGTAGCGGTTGTAGAGAAGCTCCTCCTGGTATTTCGACGCGTAGTCGAGCACGGACATCGACGCCGTCAGCATGTAGTCGACGGCATCCTTCAGCCGCCACCAGCCGGGCGGCCATGGGCTCGGGTAGAGCGACTCCGATCTGAGGCCGCGATACTGCGCGGGGTAGTCGGCGATCGTGTACTGGTGCGGCGTGGCATAGCGATAGAGCGCCGTCTCGGTCCAGAACGAGTTGATGTTCTGGAGCATCGGCATGTAATCGACATAGCCCGGATACCACGCGTCGAAGCCGGTCCCCATATGCGTCGCACCGACCTGGCCGCGCTCTTCGAGGCTGCGCGCGATCCCCATGCCGATCATGTTCACCGTGCGCGACATCAGCGCAGGCACGCGCGGCGCGATTGGCTCGGCGAATGGCGGCAGCCAGATGCGCGTTGGAAACGGCGACGACTGGTGGTGCACGTAGATGATCTGCGGCTCCCAGTGCCGCCACGCACGTGACATCTCTCGCGACTCCACCATGTTCAGCATGTAGGCGTCACGGTTGTTGTCGTGCCCGACGTATTTCTGATAGAGCTCCGTCAGCGGCGCGGTCTCGAACGACGTGCCGACATTTCCCATGTACCACTTCGCCACGATGTTCTGGCCGTCCGGGTTGATCGACGGCCACAGCATCAGGATAACGTTGTCGAAGATCGGTTTGATCTTGGGATCGTCCGCGTGTGCCAGCAGGTCGTACGCGAGTTGCAGAATGTGCTGGCCGCCCGCGACCTCGGTCGAGTGCAGCCCTCCGTCGATGTGGACGAACGCTTTTCCCTCCTGGGCCAGACGATGCGCGTCGGCATCCGCCAGGCCTTCCGGATGCGCGAGCCGCTGCGCGATCTGGCGATACTTTTCGACGTTGGCCAGGTTCTCCGGGCTCGACACGAGGGCGAAGTACCACGGATGCCCGTACGACGTCCGCCCCGTTTCGACCAGCGTGAGCCGATCGCTTGCCGCGTCGAGCTTCCGGAAGTAGTCGATCGCCTGGTCGTAGGTGGCGAGCTTGTAGTCGTCCCCGGGCTTGAACCCGAGCGACGATTCGGGTGCGGGTACCGAAAGAGCTTGAGAGAAGATGGGAGCGAGCAGAAGAGTGAAGAGAACAACCGTCGAAAAAATGCGGCGCATGGGAAATTCTACATTGGTGACACGCATGACGTAGAGTCCGAACCAGCCTGCACGACGACTCGGTAGGCAGAGAATTCAGGAGCCGCTCGCGTCACTCGCAGGCGCGATCGAGCACGACGATGGTATCGTCGTCCGGCACGTATCTCGCCAGTCTCCAGTCGAGCGGTCGACGTGAACGCCCCCGAACAACGGCCGCCGGAGTGCCGCTGATGGCGACGCAAACAATTGAAAAGAGAGTGGAACGGCTGGAGCGACGCGTGACGAACCTGGAGAGGCTTCCTGAACGGATGGATCGGGTGGAGTCGCAGATTGTGCAACTCCGAACCGAGATGCACGATGAATTCTCTGCCGTCCGGGACGAGATCCGCACAGCTGGCGAAGAGGTGAAGCGGGAACTCCGTGAAGAAATCCGCGCCGGCGACGAAGAGACCCGGCGGCTGATGCACGCCCTGCAGGAAGAAATGAAGCGGGAACTCCGTGAAGAAATCCGCGGCGGCGACGAAGAGACCCGACGGCTGATGCGTGTTCTGCACGAGGACGTGATCGGCGGCTTCGCCCTGCTCACAGAGGGGCGAGTACCGGGCGGCAGGCGAAAGCGGCGTCGTGAGGACGGCGAGTGATGCCTCGGGCCCGCGTGCCTACCCGACGATCGCGCTGATCGCTCTACCTGCTGATTCCGGTACAGAGATCCCCAACCACTGCGCCATCGTCGCGCACACGTCCGGCAACGAAGCCTGGGTGAGAGAGGTTGATGCGGGGCCCGTCATGTCGGAACGGACGGCCAGCATCTCGTCGACGCCTTCGGCGAGGAACAGGTACAGCGTCTTCTTCCGGTAGGCGGCGCTCTTCTCCGCGTTCAGCCAGACGTAGTACGAGAGCTGCTCGACGTCGATGAAGGATCCGAGCGGGGTCTTCGATCAACGGGATCTGATCTGATTCGCGCGGTTGCGAGAAGAGCAGCAGGCTGCTGAACGGCTTGAGCTTGTCGCGAACTCCGTACCGGGTGACCAGGACGCGCGGCTGCGCGCGGCGAATCGCCTGCACGGCCG
The DNA here is from genome assembly GCA_963730995.1 of uncultured Acidobacteriota bacterium. Taxonomy (GTDB): domain Bacteria; phylum Acidobacteriota; class Vicinamibacteria; order Vicinamibacterales; family 2-12-FULL-66-21; genus CAVSUB01. The sequence continues at coordinate 123,077 of CAVSUB010000009.1, forward strand.
CCCACTCGACGAACGTGTTGTTCACGAAGAGCGTGCCGTTGCCCGTGAGCAGGACATCACGCACGAAGGCCTGGAGCACCTCGTTGGAGTGCAGCAAGGCGTCCGGCGCCGGCGCGATCTTCAGACCACGGGCGTACGCCGCGAAGGCTTGCGGGCTTTCGACTCCGCTCTGGATCTTGCTGTAGAGCGCGCGCGTCAGTTCGTCGCGGTACGTGCGCAGACGTTCGTAACTCAGGCCCGCGAGCGCGTCACCGAACGTGCCGGCGACTGCACAGCCCGTGCAGCGCGTCCTGACGATTCGACGACCCAGGCATGGAGCGGGATTGGAGCGTTCAGCTTCGCTTCAACGCCGAAAACAGCGCGGCGGTGCGGCCGTCTGCGCGCACCGAACAACTTCCGAAGGAATGTCTCTGGACCTCGCGCGTCCTCGAGATTCAGCGGAACTCGGACGCCGGTCGCCTTTGAAGCGACTGCCACAGCTTCTCCGTCTGGACCGCGATGCCGCTGCCGTAGATCTGGACGACGAGCCGGCGCGGCGCGTCCGGCGGATAGAGCTGGGCTTCCAGCGCCGGGTCCGACGCTCTGGAAGAAGGCGTCGATCTCTCTTCGCCAGGCCGGCAGAAGCTCGCGCTTGCGCAGGAGCGCCTGCGCTTCGTCCTGGAAACGGCCAGGATTGCCGCGCGCGATCTTGTCGCAGCCGGCTTCCGTTTCGATGCGCGTGATGCCGGCGGTCGCCTGCTGGCAGGTCGGGTCTTCGGCAAGCGCGGCGAGCTGCGTCGAGCAACGCGCGCTGGTAGCGCCGCTCGGCTGCGAACAGCGTCGGCCACTTCTGAAGCTCGACGAGAATGAACGCGTGGACCGTCGCCGGCAGTCTGGCGAGCAGCTCCGCGTGCGCTCGCGCCAGCGCCGCCGCGTCGCCGACGAGTCCTGCGTCGAATTGCATAGAAGGAGTTGCGTCGAAGCCGCCTCGACGGGATTTAGAACGCCAGTTCGGCCAGCGGCTCGTCCCTCGCACTCCGGCATCTTGAACCCGAGGATGCCGCGCGACCGTCGGCGCGACGTCCGTCGTCCGAATCGGACGCTCCGTGCCCGCGCCCTTCGGCACGCCGGCGCCCAGCGGCCACGAGCCAGACGCGCCGGCACGACTCGTCGCCGCTGCGGTGGTTGGCGAATCCGTTCCCGGCCACGTCGCCGTCCCGTCCGAGCTCCGGCACGACCATCAGCGTCGTGCGATCGCGGTACTGCGGCAGCGACTGCGACGTGCTGCCACAGCTCGTGGACGAGCCGATCGGTCCGCTGGATGGCCTCGAGATACAGCGAGTACGCGCCGTAGTGCGCGATGTCGATGTCCCAGAAGTTGACGACCAGCAGCGACGGCGCGAGACGGTTCATGATCTCCTTGGTCATGAAGAAGGTCAGCTCGTCGCCGCTCGTCGGAACCGTCGGGTCGTTGAAGTAGTCGAGCAGCGACTTCGCGAGGCTCGCCTTCAGCTCGGAGCCCAGCGAGCGGCCCGACTCGAACACCCTCCACCCGAACCCCTCGTACCCTTCGTCGAGCGCCAGCATCATCCGCTCGGCGAGCGCCTGGCGGTCTTCGACGCCGGGTCCCGCGTTCGTGCTCACCGCCGACTTGATCGTTTCGATCAGCAGCTGCTTCGGGCAGGACGACGTTGGCCGAGTACGGGTCGCCGAACGCCCGCAGCTTGCTGCCGCCCATCAGGCCGAAGCTCTTGTTCGTGGCGATGACCCACGCTTCTTCCGGCGGCAGCACGTGCTCCTTGCGGAACAGCTCGAAGATCGTCGGCGTCACCGGCGCCTCGCTGCCGTAGGCGTCGACGTTCCTGGCGACAGCCGGTGACCAGCGCGCCCGTCGAGTTGAAGTGACCGGTGATGCCCGTCGTAGCGCGCAACCGGATAGACGAGACCCTGCGGCACGAGCTCGTTCGCCAGGTGCGGGAATGTTCACCCATCCTTCCGGAGCCAGCGTGTCCTCGTAGCGGACGCCGCCGCCGAAGGTCACGACGATGACGCGGCGGTCCGGCTTTTTCGGTCGAGGTGCGGGCTGCGCGAAGAGCCCGGCGCGGCAGCCACCAGTCCGCCAGACAGGCCGCCATCACGCGGAGCGCTTCACGCCGCCGAAGGACGCCGGGGAAGGCCCGCTCAATACTCAACGATCTCGCCTCCCGCGATCTTGCGCACCTCGTCCGGGAACTCGAACGGGTGATCGACGCCGGGCAGGATGTCGCCGCTCGCCGAGTAGTAGGGCCATCCGTCCGCGACCAGGCCCATTCCCCCCTGGTCGACGAAGGTCAGCTTCGTGATCAACTTGGATGATTTGTACCCGTACTTCGCCGGCATGACGAGGCGCAGCGGCGCGCCATGCTCGGGGCTCAGCGCCTCGCCGTTCATCCCGAGGCCAAAGAGCGTGCGCGGGTGCAGAAGGTCGTCGATCTTCACGAAGTCGTAGTACTTGTCCGCGCAGTCGACACGGACCCACTTGGGATCGGCCTTGGATTGAACGAGCTTCAGGAGATCCTGCGCGCGGAAGCCTTCCCAGTTCACGCGGCCCGACCAGCACTGCACGCATTTCAGCCGGCTGCTCTGGGCGACGCGGGGCAGCCGCTCCAGGTCGGCGGCTTTCAGACGAACCGGCTCCCCGGCAAGGCCCTCAATCGTCAACTCCCAGGCCTTCAAGTCGGGCGCAGGCATCGGGTTGAAGGCCATCACCTTCAGGTTGAACCGATCCGGTTTGTTCGTGGGGATGATCCAGCCAGCGCGGCGTCTCTCCGCCTGAGCTTGGGCGGCGAAACCGCTGCCCGAAAGAGGTGCTGCGGCGGTGGTGAGCAGGACAGATTGAATGAACGCTCGCCGGTTCATGACTTGTCCACTCCGAAGGGACTGGAGCTTACCCCGATTGACGGCAGACGACAAACAGGTGACTACCGCCGAGGATAGCCCTCCAGGGTTAGGCTTGCAAAACGTCGAGCGGCAGGCTAGGCTTCGTCGCAAATCAGAACTGGTATTACCAGACGATAGGCCGCAAGCCAGGTTCGACGCAGCTCGAGAGGGGGCGGAATGCGCATGAAGCCATGGTTCGCCAGGGGCCCCTTGTTCGCATTGACGATGTTGATGTCGGTGCTGATGGCCGCACCGGCGGTCGCCCAGGTCGACACGGGAACGCTCCTGGGCACGGTCAAGGACCAGTCGGGTGGCGGTGCTTCCCGGCGCGACGGTCACGATCACCCACGAAGGTCAGGGCTTCACGCTCACCACGGTGACGCGCGCGGACGGCACTTACATCTTCACGCCGATCCGCACCGGCGCCTACACGGTCGAAGTCGAGTTTCCAGGATTCAAGAAGGGTGTGCGGCGCGGCATCACCGTCGCCATCCAGGAGCAGGCGGTCGTGGACTTCTCCCTCCAGCCCGGTGGCGTGGCGGAAGAGGTCGTCGTGACCGGCGAGTCGCCGCTGCTCCAGACCGGCACCGGAACGGTCGGCGAGACGCTCAAGTCCGGAACGCTCGAGAACCTGCCGGTCAACGGCCGCGACTACACGATCCTCGCGCGTCTGGTCGCCGGCGTCGTGCCGCCGCAGCCGGGCGCGCGCGCGCCGCTGATGTTCGCGGCCAACGGCGTCCGGCCGGCGCAGAACAACTACCTGCTCGACGGGATCGACAACAACACGAGCAACGTCGACTTCCTGAGCGGCGTCGCCTACATCGTCAAGCCGCCGATCGACGCGGTCGACGAGATCAAGATCCTGACGAGCGCGTTCAGCGCCGAGTACGGGCGCGCCGGCGGCGCGGTGCTCAACACCACGCTCAAGTCGGGATCGAACAGCTGCGCGGGGCGGTCGTGGGAGTTCAACTCGCAACGACGCGATGAACGCCAACGACTTCTTCGCCAACCGCGCGGGCTCAAGAAAGGCGATTACCTGTCGAACCAGTTCGGCTTCACCGCCGGCGGTCCGGCCGTCACCAACAAGACGTTCTGGTTCGCGGACTACGAGGGCAGCCTGATCAAGCAGGCACGCACGTGGGTCACGACGGTGCCGACTGTGGCCGAGCGCGCGAGCGGCTTCACGAACTTCTCGGACCTCATCACGCTGCAGAGCGGCAACGGTCGGCGCCGACGTCCTCGGGCGCACGTTCCCGCGCGGCACGATCTTCGATCCGGCGACGACGCGGCAGCGTCGCGGCCGGACAGGTCGATCCGGTGACCGGGATGGTGGCGACCACGCACCGGCTTCGTGCGCGATCCGTTTGCCGGCAACACGATTCCCGCGAACCGGATCGACCCCAACGCCGCTGAAGCTGATGCAACCTGTATCCCGGCAGGCGAACCAGGCCGGGTTGAACAACAACTACGTCGTCAACCGGATCAACAACGACGACACGCACGCGTTCGACACTCCGCGTCGATCACAACTTCAGCGGCAACGATCGCTTCTTTGCGCGCTACAGCTACTCCAACAATCACAAGATGCGTCCGTCGCCGTTCGAGGGCGATGGCGATGGCGGCGGGTTCTCCGAAGGCGACGAGAAGGTGCGCGTGCACGGCTTCGCCGCCAGCCACACGCACATGTTCTCGTCGACGCTGATCAACGAGGCGCGGTTCGGCCTCAGCCGCGAGCACACGTACCGGCTGCAGCCGAACGGCGACGACATCAGCAATCTGCCGGCGAAGTACGGCATTACGGGCATGCCGCAGGTGACGGGCAATGGTGGCCTTCCACAGCTGAATATCAGCGGTCTGTCGCAGCTCGGTCATGCCGACTGGGTCGTGAGCGAGCGGTTCAGCAACACGGCGCAGTTCAGCGACAACCTGACGAAGTTGTACAAGTCGCACACGTTCAAGGGCGGTTACATCTACCAGGACATCTTCTTCGGCTCGACGCAGCCGCCCGTACGCGCGAGGCGATTACAACTGGGACGGCCGCTACACGTCGGTCGTCAACCAGACCGATGGCACCACCGGCAGGGCGAGCCTGCTGCTCTCGCAGATCCCGTCGCTGGTGCCGGGCGGCGTCGATTATCCTCGGCGGGATGAACGTGATCCGCGTCTCGCCGTTCGGGTCCGTCGATGCGTTCAAGACCTATCACGGCGCCTACGCTCAGGACAGCTGGCGTGTGAACGCGAAGCTGACGGTGAACTACGGCCTCCGCTGGGACTGGTTCAGCCGCGAACAGGAACGCCAGCGGAGAGCAGTCCAACATGGTGCCTGGCCCGCCGTCGCAGTACCTGATTCCGGCGGAGTCACAGTGACAAACCGCTGTCGCCGAGCTTCGTCAGCAACCTCGCGAAGGATGGCATCGAGCTGGTCTACACGGACGAGTTCGGCAGCGGTCTCGGCAAGATGCCGAAGACCAACTTCGCGCCTCGCCTCGATGCCGCGTACCAGACTCGGCCGAAAAGTACGTGCTGCGCACCGGGTACGGTCTGTACTACGGTGCCTTCGAGAACCGCGGCGGCAACCCGAGCCTCGGCTACAACTACCCGTTCCAGTTCACGCTCGTCTACGAGTCGCCGAACGACGACCTCGCCGAACCGACTGCCGGATGGATCGCTCGTCGGCCTCGATGCCCGCGATCGGATCGTTCTCGATCCGGTCAACGTCAACGCGAACGGCCTGACGCTGCGCGGTGTCGAGTTCGACTACAAGACGCCGCGGTATCACAACTACAACGTGACGCTGCAGACCGACGTGTTGCCGAATCACTCGATCGAGATCGGATACGTCGGCACGCGGGGACGCAACCTCGAGACGTTCACCGGCATGAACAACGTGAACGTCGCTGCTGCCGCCGGGCACCAACCCGCAGCCCGTACGTGGACTGGCCGGATTTCGCGCGCGGATCGCTCCTCGTGCGGACCGTCGGCGTGAGCTCGTACGACTCGCTGCAGACCAAGTTCCGCCGCCGGTATGCACGACGGGTTGGAGTTCCTGGTGAGCTACACGCTGAGCGACGTCGAAGACCAACGCCGGCGACTCGCTGTCGGGCGGCGGCGTCGGCGGCCTTCGCGCGCCCGATCTGGCCGGCTGGGATCTTGAAGAACGACATCGGTCTCTCCGGTTTCCACACGAAGCATGCGTTCGTGTTCAGCGGCAACTACGACCTGCCCGGACACGGGAGCGATCCTCGGCGGCTGGCGCACCAACTGGGTGGTGTCGCTCTACAGCGGCCAGGCGCAGACCATCAATTGCTCGGTGGCGACAGGGTCCGGGACCGGCTGCTATGCGCTCGTGGTCGGCGATCCGTACGCCGGCAGCCACAACGTGACGCAGTTCTACAATCCGGCCGCGTTTGCGACCCCGAGTCCGGTTGCCACGATCGGTCAGACCGACTTCAGCCCGCTCGGCGGCAAGCGCAGCCAGGTGACCGGACCGCCGTTGCGACAACTCGACATGGGCTTTGCGAGGCAGATTCAAGATCTTCGGCCAGCGTCAGTTCGAGGTTCGCGTCGAGGCCTTCAACGTCACGAACACGCCGTCGTTCAACCTGCCCGGATCGTTGAATTTCCGGGATGCGAGAAACTTCGCGAGCATCACGACCATGCGCAATACGCCGCGGCAGATTCAGTTGGGCGCGAAGATCTACTGGTAGAAACGTGAGTGGTGAAGGGGCTCACAGGTTGCAGGTCGTGAGGTCGGCAGCCTGTAGCCCCTTCTTGTCGATGTCGTGAAGACTTCCCCCGGCCTGTCCGTTGTTATCGCTCTGGCGTTCGCTGCGTCGGGCGGACCCCGGATAGCGATCGCGCAATCCTCTCCTGCCGCCAAGCAGTCTTCCAAACCCTCGGCCTCGGCGGACCTCGAACGCCGCCTGCTCGAAACCGTCCGTCAGCAGCCGGACAGTTTCGAGGCGCATCGGGCTCTGGCATCTTTTTATCTACGCAACGGCAAGGTGGACGCGGCGCTTCCGCATCTTCAACGGGCGCAGGCGATCGACCCCTCTCAATACGCCAACGGCTACGACCTCGCCCTCGTCCTGCTCCAGACAGGCAAACTGTCCGCGGCACGCGAGCAGGCGACCCGCACGCTGACCCTGAAGGACACGGGCGAGCTCCACAACCTGCTCGGCGACATCGAGGAGCGTAGCGGCAATCTCGTGGCCGCGGCGGAGGAGTACCAGCGTGCCGCGCACATGGACGCGACCGAGGAGCACCTGTTCGATTGGGGGAACAACCTGCTGCAACTGCGCGCGTTCGACGCCGCGATCCAGGTCTTCACCGCTGCGATCGAACGACACCCGAAGTCGGCGCGGCTCCACATCGGCCTGGGCATTGCGCAGTATTCACTAGGGCAGTACGCGGCCGCAGTCGAGTCGTTTTGCGAGGCTGCCGATCTTGCGCCCTCGGATCCGCGTCCCTACCAGTTCCTGGGAGAGATGTACGGCGTGGCCCCGGAGCGGGGAGCGGAGGTCACCGAGCGCCTCGGTCGGTTCGTCGAGGCGCGGCCACGAAACGCGCTGGCCAATCTCTACTACGCGCTGAACCTGTGGAAGGGTCAGCCCGCCGGCTCCACGCCGGTGGACATGCAACGTGTCGAGACGCTGCTCAGGCGAGCCGTCGCGCTCGACCCGAAGCTCACGAAGGGTTTCGTGGAGCTCGGGATCCTCCTCTCGGAACAACAACGGTACAAGGAAGCGATTCCGGAGCTCCAACGCGCGATACAACTGGACCCGGACCAGTCGCAGCCGCACTATCGGCTGGCGCAAGCCTACCTACGAACGGGGCAGAAGGTGCTCGCCGCGAACGAGCTCGCGATCTTCGAGCGACTGAAGAACGGATCCCGCTGACCCGCACCGAAGCCATGACGCCGTTCCCTCAACTGCCCTTGTTGAATCGGATCACGCACTCGACAGGCATCTTGTCTGCCGTAGTCGCGCTCGGGCTGGTCGCGTCCTCGACAGGTCCCCTCACGGAGTGAAGCCGTACAACGCCGCCGGATTCTCGACGAGAATCCGATGTCGCAGGGCTTCGTCCGGGGCCCAATCCAGGAGCAGGTCGAACAGCACCGCGTCGTCCGGCAGTTGCTTCTGCTGCTCCGTCGGATGCGGCCAATCGCTGCCCCACACGAGCCGCTCTGGTGCGGCCTTGACGTACGCACGCGCGACCGCGCTCGAGTCCGCGTACGTCGGTGGCCCCGACCTGGTATCGGTGTAGGCGCCCGAAAGCTTGACCCAGGTGCGGCCCTTGTCGAGAAGAGCCAGCACGCGCGCGAAGAGCGGGTGCTTCACGCCATCGGGTTGAGGCACGTGCGCGAGATGATCGAGCACGACCGGCGTCGGAACCCGCTCGAGGATCGGCATGGCATCCGTGAGCCTGTCCGCGGGCGCATTGATCTGGATGTGCCACCCAAGGTCGTGTATCCGCTTCGACAGCGGCTCGATCATGGCCGTCGTCGTGGCGCCGGCCTGCAACAGGTTGAACCGGATGCCGCGCACCCCGAGGCGATCCATCCGCTGGAGCTCCGCGTCCGAGACGGTCTCGTTGACCACGACCACCGCTCGTGCGGCCTGGCCGAACGTCGCAAGCGCGTCGAGCGCGCAACGATTGTCGGTTCCGTACGTGGACGGTTGAACGATCACATTCCGGGTGGTGCCGATGCGGCGCTGCAACGCACGGTAGTCCTCTACGAGGGCTTCGCCCGGTCGCAGTGTGGATGTCGGCTCGACTGGATATCGAGGGTCGTAGATGTGGTGGTGGCAATCGGTCGCCTGTGCGGGCGCCTTCAGTTTTGGCGCTTCGCTGCCCGACGACCACTTGACCTGAGCTGCCACCACAGGCGCCCGCAAGGTCCGCAGACCGGCCACCACGGCACCCGTCTGCAGCACTTCGCGCCGATTCCACGACGTGGGCTTCGGGGTTGACACGACGGGCATTGTAGGCGCCGCGGGGCGATCTTCCAACCAGGGGCGGTTCGCGTCACCTGACGAGCACATTACGGTACGACCACACGATAATCCGCACCGGCGCTGTCGCGGATTTGTCACGCTTGTGTCACGGAATCCCAACACCTCCGCGGCCTGACGGACGCGGCCCTGGCGAAGCACCTGAGAGAGCACCCTTCACGCACGAGATCCCGATGTCAGCCAAGCGCGTCTTCTGAAAGCACGCTTTGTGCATTGCGTTGCACGAGTGCTCGCAGAATGCGGGCAATCGAAGAATTGTGTGGCGGAAATGCAGGAAAGGCAGCAAATGAGACGCATCCTTGGGGCGCTGATTCTCGGCGTCACTGCCGTCGGTTGCGGGAGCAGCAGTCCGGCCGGCAGCTCCGCGACGTCACCGACGACCCCCGCGATCAGCGACAGCTTCAGCGGCACCGTCGACGCGGGCGGAAAGGATCTTCATCAATTCAGCGTCACGCTGTCGGGCGGACAGGTCAACGTGATCCTGACGTCAGCGGGGCCACCCTCGACGATCTACATGGGAGTTGGCGTCGGAACGTTCGCCGACTCGGCCTGCACGCTGCTCACGAACGGCTCGATCGTTACGCAGGCAGGTTCTACGGCGCAACTCTCCGGGACGCTGGACGCAGGGAGCTATTGCGTGATGGTCTACGACGCAGGGAATCAGGTGGCGACGGTCAACTACGCGGTCACGGTCGACCACTACTGACGCGGATGGTTCTCGGGTTCTAGGTTTCGTAGAACCGTGAACCATTAGAACCACTAGAACCTTAGAACCCGAGAACCGGGCGGGACTGCAGGAGTCGCATCAGGGATCAGGCGTGCCGAACACGTCGCTGGCCCGCGGCCGCCAGCCCCTCACTGAGGTGGAAGCCCTCGAAGAGTGCGCCCGGTTCCTCTTCGGCGAATCGGAGGCCTGGCTGTTCGGCGAGCCATCGGCGACGCGCGACGCGAGCGATGACCGCTGCGCAGCCGACGAGAACGATGAACCATGCAAACCCGCGCGTCCAGCGAAGCAACTCGACTTCGAGTCCGGCCATCGAGTACGTGAATGTCGTGAACGCCGTGAAATACAGGGGCCAGAGCGTCTTGATTTCCGACCGCCCCGGCAGGTACGTGCACGTGAACGGGATCTTGCACAGGCGCAGGACCAGCACTTCCGCGAGGAACCATCCCAGGAGCGCCGTCACGATCGCATGCTTTGCCCCGGCACCAAAGCCCCAGAGAGTGCCCGCGCTGATCCCGCCAAGAAGGACGAACGGCGAAACGGCCCACGACAGCATTGCCGTGAACGCGCCGTCCATCGCAGCGACGATCTCGCCGGGCTCGCGAAGCCTGATCACCCAGTTCGCTTTGATGTCTACCGGAATGGCGAACGCCACGCGCATTCCCACGAGCGCCACGAACATCAGGACGAGAGGGGCCGCCAGGATCGAGACGCCGGGCCTTGCGAACGCGGCCATTCCTCGCTGCAGTGCCAGCGGCAGAATCGACGACACGACGACTGCCAGCCCGAGGCCAAGATAAAGCGCCAGCAGCGTGCGGTGCTGGCGGCTGCGGGACAGCGTCCTGATCGTGAACTGGCGGACCGCCGTCCTGACGGCTCGAGGTCCACACAGCGCGCGAACGGACGGCCTCCATGCGCGGCGGCGCCAGCGACCGGACCACGTGATGTCCGGCGGCGCTGTTTCGAGTGCCTGCGCGGCCAACGCCGGATAGCTGAGGGCGTACAGCGCAACGGCGGCAATCACCGAGCCGCTCGTTGCGGCGAGCGCCCAACCTGCAAGAGGGAACGCATTGCGCCCGCCGAGGCCAGTCAGGACTTCGAACAGACCCAGGAACCACACCGAGGGCAGCATCGCTGCCGCAGGCGATGACAGCCAGTCGGGAGCGAGGTTGCCGTCCTTCATCGAGCGGCCCAGCGACGGGAGGAACACAATCATCTGAACGAGCGCGATCGCGAACAGCACCTGAATGACGACGGCCGCGCGCTGAGCCATCGCACGGCCCAGGGAGCTGATCACGATGCACTGCAAGGCGATGACCCCGCAGAACGTCGTCAGCGCTCCAGCGAGTGCCGCCGCGAGCTGCGCGATGCTCATCCCGACGAATCCTCCCGGCTCGTCGTACGCGGCCGCGATGCCGGAGAAGAACACCGATGGAATCAGCCCCAATGTGGCGAAGAAGAGCGAGAAGAGTTGTGCGAGCGCGAGCAGGCGCCCGGTAACGAAGGCCCGCGTCGATACTGGGAGGGCGCCGAGGATTCGGGCGTCACGCCGGTCGGGGAGCGCGTTCTCCCAGACCACGATCGCGACGAGTCCGGCTGCGATCATGGCGAGCGTCAACAGCACGAGACGATCGGTGGCAATGGCTGGGCCGAGCGTTCCGGGCTCGTACCAGAGACGCGTGTATTTCTGGATGAAGACACCGGGGAGCGTCAGGGCGGGCGTGGCTACGAGGACGACGCTCCAGATCACGAGCTGTACCTGCGGAAGGCCCGGCGGCATGAGGTCGCTCTCGAACAGCCTGACGAAGAACGTCCGGGCGAGGAGCCTGACCTGTCTCATAGTGTTGTGTCGGGATCAGGGATCAGGGATCAGGGATCCGGGATCCGGGATCCGGGGCGCGCTCGGCGTTCGGCGCTTGCGGCAACCGCCGGGAACCTCTGGAACCTCTGGAACCCCTGGAACCTTTAGAACCTCTAGAACCCTGGAACCCTGGAACTCGCAGGAGCCCCCTTCACGCCCGCATGACGTCCACGAGATCGTGTGCGACGCGGTCGATGTCCGTCTCGATCACGAGCGTCCGGAAGACGCTCTCGAGCGACGGCGCCTGCATCAGCTCCCTGAGCCTCGCGATCGAGTCGTGCGCGACGACACGGCCGTCGAGCAGGATCACGACGTCGCTTGCGACCTGCTCCACGCTCTCGAGGACATGGGAGCTGTAGACAACGATGCGCCCTTCGGCCGCCAGCGCCTGTATCAGGCTTCTCAGCACGAGCGTCGTCGTCACGTCGAGGCCGGAATTGGGCTCGTCGAGCACGACGACCGCCGGGTCGTGGAGGAGCGCGGCCGAGATCAGGATCTTCTGCCGCATGCCCTTGGAGTACGCCGACATTGGCGCATCCACGTCGTCCTGGAGATCGAAGATTTTGAGGAAGCCATCCGTGCGCCGCCGAATCACGACATCCGACAGGCCGCGGAGCTGGCCGACGAGCGACAGGTACTCGGGACCGGTGAGGTGGGTATAGAGGATCGCCTCCTCCGGGACGTAGCCGATCTGCGCCTTGTATCCGAGCAGGTCGTTCCGGATGTCCTGGCCGTTGTAATAGACCGCGCCGCCGGAGGGCTCGAGCAGGCCCGTGACGATCGACACCGTCGTCGATTTGCCCGAACCATTCGGGCCGAGGATGCCGAGAACGCCGCCCGGGGCGATGCGAAAGCTCACGTCGCGCACGGCCGGAATGGCCGAGTAGTACTTCGTGAGGCCGCGCGCTTCGAGCATGGACTATCAGACACCGGATTCGGTCGAAGGGTCCAGGCTCGCGACCGGTGTACAGTGGACGGGTATGTACAACGCGGCGCTTGCTATTCACTCGGTGATCCGCTGGATCATCCTCCTGTTTGCCCTGCTCGCGATCGCCCGCGCAGCCTCAGGCGTGGCCACCGGCCGCCAATGGAAGCGCGCGGACGATCTCGGGTCCGGGTTCCTGATTAGAGCGCTCGACCTGCAGATGCTGATAGGTCTGATCGTCTATTTCGGGCTGAGCCCGATTACCTGGGAAGGAATGCGGCACATGGGCGCCGCGATGGCCAATGCGGGACTCCGGTTCTACACCGTGGAGCACCCGGTCGGAATGATCATCGCGGTCGCGCTGGCGCACGTCGGCGAGCGGCGCATTCGCGGAGCCACCGACTCGGCCCGGCGTCACCGCAGTGCGCTGATCTTCTTCACGTTGGCGCTGATCGTGATCCTGGTGTCGATCCCCTGGCCGGGCCGGCCCGTGATCGGCCGGCCCCTGCTCAGGCCTTTTGGAGGGTAGATCGATCCGACCTGCGGGCCGTCGTCCAGGCCTATTTCCTGGATACTTTCACGCCACCGTTGTGCGTGTGCACGCGGATGGCCGGGCCGCCGGCGCCGATGTTCGCGACGATCTCGCGATCGATTCGTCCCTGCACGCCGATGGGGAAGTCCACGCTGATCCCCCCGTTGACGGTGCCGGCCTCGAGCCGCGCCGAATACTGTTCGGGGATTCTGATCTTGACGCCGCCGTTGCTCGTCTCGACATCGAGTCCCTCGCCCTGCCATGTTGCGCCGTCGAGATCCACATCAACGCCGCCGTTGCTCGTGCGGCCGCGCACTTCGCCGCCAACCCGGGAGAGCTTGACGCCGCCGTTGACCGTCGTGAAGTCGAGCCGGCCTTCGACGTCTTCGATAGAGATGCCGCCGTTGGTGCTCTTCAGCTGCAGCGATGTCTGCGTCGGCACCGCCAGTTTGTAGCTCACCGACCAGCTTTCGTGCCGGTCGAGCCCTTGCGGGCCGTCCGCTGAAATCTTGTCGGCCGCGGCGTCCACGCGCACTCCGGCCATAATCTCGCGGGCTCGGGCCTGTGAGTCGGCCTGCCCCGTGACTTTGGCGCGGATGACGATGTCGCCGCGGGTTGAACCGAACACCTGGATCCCGCCGTTGGGGGTGGCATCCACGCTCACCTGGCCGGCGCCAGCCGGAACCGTGAATTCCCTGACTTCGCACGCCTGCTGGCGGTCCCCGCCCCCCCTGTCCTCCCGGCACCACCCGTCGTCCACCACCCGACCTTGCCGTGCCAGCCCGGAAGCCCCCGCCAGCGCCACCAGCGCCAGAATCATGAATCCCTGTCGTTTCATCATCTCTCTGACCCCCGACGACATTTGACGAGAAGCGCGCTCATGGCGTTGGCTGCGAACATTAGCTCGGCCGAGCCGTCTAAGACCGAATCGGGTCGCTGTCGGACTGGGACCGTCGACTGCGGACCGGACTGCCGACTGTAGACTGCCGACTCTGACTGTCGACTGCGACCGAAGACTGCCGACTGCCGACCGCCGACTGATTAGATGTTTCACGACCTGCGTTACGCCTTTCGCGCGCTCGCCGGCAACCCCGGCTTCACCGTCGTCGCCGTGCTGTGTCTGGCGCTCGGCATTGGCGTGAACGGCACCATTTTCAGCGTCGTGGACGGCGTTCTGCTCCAGCCTTTCCCATTTCCGGACGCGGGAAGGCTCGTTGTTCTGAACGGAACCAACCCAAGACAGAGAATCAACCGATCCACTGTGTCCTTCGCCGATTTGAAGGATTGGCGCGAGCAGACGACCGCCTTTTCGGGGCTTGCGGCCTTCCAGGTGCGCAGCCTGACCATTGTGGACGGTGGAACGGAGCCGGAGCGTTATCGGGGCGCCGCCGTCACGTTCAATCTCTTCGCGCTCCTGGGTACGCCGCCGGCGCTCGGACGTGACTTCGGTCCGGACGACGACCGTGCCGGGGCCGAACCGGTGGTGCTCCTGTCGGACGATGCCTGGAAGAGGCGCTACGGCGCGGATCGAGGCGTGATCGGCCGCGCCATCTCGATTAATGGACGGCCTCATACCGTGATCGGCGTCATGCCGGAGGGATTCAAGTTTCCCGAGACGCAGCAGCTGTGGGTGCCACTGGCGCCGTACGAGGAGAAATCGCGACGCGACGCGCGCAACAACCAGATCTTCGCGCGATTGAAGCCGGGCGTGACGTTGCCACAGGCGCGCGCCGATCTCGAAAGCGTTGCCTCGCGTCTTGCAGCGGTCTATCCCAATGAAAACGAGGGGTGGAGTGCGGTCGTCCGCCCGCTGCGGGAGTGGATGTTGCCGAGCCAGGTGGAGCTGATGATCCTCGCGATGATGAGCGCTGTGACGCTGGTTCTGCTCATCGCGTGCGCGAACGTAGCGAACCTGCTGCTGGCCCGCGCTTCGGTCAGGTATCGAGAGATCTCGATCCGCACCGCGCTCGGTGCCGGCCGCTGGCGGATCGTCCGCCAGCTGCTGACGGAGGCGATCCTCATCGGGATCGCGAGCGCGCCGCTGGGCGTGCTGCTCGCCAGAGTCGGCATCTACTTGATCTATCGCGGAGTCCCGCCCGATTCCATTCCGTATTTCATCCACTGGAACCTCGACAGTCGCACACTCGCCTACACCATTGGCGTGTCCGTGCTGACGGGCGTCGTCTTCGGCCTTGCCCCCGCGCTCCAGGCGGCGCGTCCCGACCTGCAATCGAGTCTCAAGGAGGGCGGTCGCGGTTACGCAGGCGGCGCGCGCGCCCGCATTCGCAACGCGCTCGTCGTCGCCGAGGTTGCGATGTCCCTCGTTCTGCTGATTGGCGCCTCGCTGTTCGTCCGGAGCTTCCTGAACCTCCAGAACGCGAAGGCGGGTTTCGATACGGCGCCGCTGCTGACGATGCGCTTCTATCTGCCGGGCGCAGCATACGAGGCAGCC
This sequence comes from uncultured Acidobacteriota bacterium, assembly GCA_963730995.1. Classification (GTDB taxonomy): domain Bacteria; phylum Acidobacteriota; class Vicinamibacteria; order Vicinamibacterales; family 2-12-FULL-66-21; genus CAVSUB01. The sequence continues at coordinate 138,483 of CAVSUB010000009.1, forward strand.
GATGCGAAGGCCCGACGCGTCCAGGACATTGCACATCGAGTGCAGGAGATTGCAGGCGTCGAGTCGGCTTTTGCCTCCAACTTCGTGCCGCTTGGCGGGGGTGGCGGCGGCGGTCAGGTTCTCGTGGAGGGCAAGACGTTCGAGCGTGGCAAGGAACCGTCGATCGGTTTTGTCGCCGCGACACCGAGGATCGCAAGCACGCTCGGCGTTGCCCTGTTGCGGGGCCGGGAGATCACCGATTCCGAGGAGACCACCCGAACGCCCGTTGCGCTCGTGAATCAAGCGATGGCGAAGCAGCTGTGGGGAGACATCGATCCCCTGGGCAGACGCTTCAGGCTGACCGCTCCTGAGCAGCCGAACTGGTTCACCGTCGTCGGCGTCGTCGCCGATTTCCGGCATTTTCAGGGGAACGATCCCGACCCGGTGTCGCCAGCCGCATACGTGCCGTATTCGTTCGACCCGGCACTCAATACCGGTCTGACGATTCGAGTCACCGGCGATCCGACGCGTGTCGCGTCAGCCGCGCGTGAGCAGGTCCATCGCGCGGACACTTCGTTGCCGATCTTCCAGGTCAGTACGATGGAAGACTTGAGGCAACGCAGCTTCTGGCAGGACAGGCTGTTCGGCTGGATGTTCTCGACGTTCGGCGCGGTCGCGCTGCTGCTCGCCTCCGTCGGGGTCTACGGCGTGCTCTCGTATTCCGTTTCGCAGCGCACGCAGGAGATCGGTGTCCGGATGGCGCTTGGCGCCGGCCGCGGCGACGTTCTTCGACTCATCCTGGGCCAGGGTGTGCGGCTGGCCGCGATCGGCATCGTGCTCGGCCTGGTGGGCGCGTTCGCAACGACCCGTTTCATCAAAACGGTGCTCTACAACGTCACTCCCACAGATCCGTTCAGCTTTGCTGTCGTGGCCGGTTTCCTCACGCTCGTCGCCGTTGCCGCCAGCTACGTTCCAGCGCGTCGTGCGATGGCCGTGGATCCGCTGGTGGCCTTGAGGAACGAGTGAAACGCTCCTGGTATGGCTAGAAGCGGTCTCATAAACCTGACGCTCGTTCCAGGGTGCGAGCGAGCATGGATGAGACCGGTGTGGTGCGCGGTCTTCAGCCGCGCGACAGGTTCTCTGACAACTCGATCGTGATTTGCACGGGAGGGCTGGATGAAACTCGTGACGACGTTCGCGCTCGTACTCACCCTCAGCTCGGCGGCTCTCGGTTTCCAGCAGGAGTTCAAGCCATCCGCCAATCCGGTGAGCGATACCGTACGGACCATGCTCGCCCGGAGCTCGAAGAACCTCGTTGCGGCTGCGGAGCTCTTGCCTGCGGAGAAGTACGGATATCAGCCGACGCCCGCGCAGATGACGTTCGGACAGTTGATCGCACACATCGTGCAGACGAACGTCGCCCTCTGCTCCGGAATTTCCGGCACCGCGGCGCCGATGACGCCCGAGGAAATGAAGAAGCTGGCCGGCACGGACCCGAAGGACTCCCTCGTCGCCGCGATCAAGCGATCGTTCGACTACTGCACCGAGTCGTTGTCGAAGGTTACCGACGCGCAGCTCGGCGAGGAGGCCAGCATGTTCGGTCGGCGCACGGGCCAATCGAAAGGCAACGCTCTGGTCACTATCGCGAACGACTGGGCGGATCACTATTCGACCGCTGCGTCGTACCTGCGATTGAACGGCCTGCTCCCACCGACGGCACAGCCGAAGCAGTGAACGGCTGATTCGCTTGTGCGCCTCGCCGGCTCGAGCCGGCGAGGCGGCGATTCTGAACTTGTCAGCTGTGCGCGTGCTGCTTGAAGAAGGCGTCCTGCCGCTGTCCGATTTCCTGCGGAGTCAGATCCTCCTTGCGTGTCGCGATCGTCCAGCTAAAGCCCTCCGGATCGCTGAAAGTTCCACAGCGATCGCCCCAGAACTGGTCCGCCATGTTCCCCATGGGGCCAGCCGGGACCTTCCCGCCCGCTGCGACAGCGCGCTTGAACAGCGCATCGGCGTCTTCGACATAGACCCAGAGCGACACCGGTGAGCCGCCCAGTGTCCGGGGACCTTTGCCGCCCATCATCGCGTCGTTGAGCATGATGATGGAGTCGCCGATGCGTAGCTCCGCGTGCATGATTTTGCCGTCGGGACCGACGCTGCGCCCCTTCTCCTCGGCGCCGAGCGCCTTCTTGTACCACTCGATGGCCTCGGCAGCATTCTCCATGATGAGATGCGGCGTGACTGTGTGGAACCCCTCCGGAATCGCTTTCTTCGCCTTCGCCATCTGGACCTCCTTTGCTCCGAACAACCGAGCTTTTCATTGTGATGCGTCGTCCATGCAACGAGCAAGCTGATCACCGGACGGCCTCATCCATCGTTGCCACATCGGGTGGAGATCGATCTCCCGTGCTGGCGCGCCCACTTGCCCTGACATCCGGGTCCGGCTATGCTGCGAACAGCGCATCAGGGCGCTTCCGTGTCCGCGGGAAGGACTGAGTCCCCCTGAAGAAGCTCCAGAACCTGTCGCTTCGATGAACTCTTTTCTGCCCGAGTAAGCGGACACCGGGCGCGGGCTGACGCAAACGCGCAGCCGGGAAAGGAGTCTCATCATGACGAGACCGAAACACCCACCTGTTCGCACGCTTCCGGACCGACCCGATCTCGCTCAGCTCAAGCGCCAGGCGAAAGAGCTCCTGAAGGCCTTTGTCGCTGACGACGCGGCTGCGGTTGCCGAGGTGAACGCCCACTATCAGCGGGCCGACGCGGCACGCTTCGCGCTGCACGACGCTCAGCTCGTCGTGGCGCGATCGTTTGGGTATTCGAGCTGGCCCAGGCTCAAGGTGTACGTGGACGGCGTCACCGTCAGCCGGCTGATTGACGCCGTTCGCGCTGGAGATCTCGAGACGGTGCGCCTCATGATCGACGCCCGCCCTGAGCTTGTGAACCTGGATGCCGCGGCGAACGACGAGCACCGGGCGCTCCATCATGCCGTGCTGCGAAGACAACCGGAGATGGTGCGCCTTCTGATGCAGCACGGTGCCGATCCACGAAAGGGCATCTATCCGCACCGCGACGCAACAAGCGCGCTGACGCTTGCCACCGAGCGCGGCTATGCGGACATCGTTGCCATTATCCGGGAAGAAGAGGGCCGTCGTGCATCGTCACCATTCGCCGCGATCGCAGAGCATGAGTCGGTCGAGCTTTGTGCTGCATTCGAACGCGGCGACGAGGCAGCGATGATCGCGGCTCTCGAGGGGCATCCTGCGCTCATCCACACGTCCGATCCGGATGGCCGGACCGCGCTCCACTGGGCGGCCGCAGGCCTCTGGGAGCGTCTGACCGCGTGGCTGCTCGGTCACGACGCAGACCCGAACGCGCGGACCACTACTGGCGAGACACCGTTGGATGTGGTTGGGGACGAGCGAGACGCGAGCTCTGTTGAGGCGATCCGTCTTGCTACGAGAGTCGCGGAGATGCTCCTCGGCCGCGGCGCGGAACATACGGCACGGTGGGCGATCAGCACCGGCGACGTCAGCTGGCTCAAGGCGCGCCACGCAGAAGGCGCGCTCGCCAACCAGCCTCGTCTGGTCAGTCATGCGGTGAGCTCGGGCCGCCCGGAGATCCTCGGCTTGTTGCTGGAGCTCGGGCTCGACCCTGACGAATCCGGGAGAGTCGCGGGCCTCGAAGAAGCCGTCCCGACCTGGGGCGAGCCTCTGCGCGAGTGCGCCAGAGCCGGTAGATTCGCCATGGCGGAGATCCTCCTCGAGCATGGCGCGAATCCCAACACGAACGTCTATGCGGCGAGCTCGGCTCTGTCGTTGGCGTACTCTCGGCAGGACGACGCGATGATCGGACTGCTCGAGCGGCACGGTGGCAAACTGACGCCCATATTCGTGGGCGACCTCGGGCTCGTCTCGAGGGCCGCGGCGATGTTGGCGGACGATGCGGCCGGCCTGTACGCCTCAAGGATTGACCGGGCCGGACTCCAGCGTGGCGCAGGATCTCTTGTGGAGCGGCATTGGATGTCCGTCGCCGGAGATCGTGCGCATGGCCCTCGGACGGATTGACTGGCAACGAGACGATTTGCGCTGGCACGGGATCCTCGAAAATGCGCTCTATCTGCGGCCTCAAACCGATCGCGCGGCGCACATGGAGGCCTTTCGTCTGGCGCTGGATCGTTCCGATCCGAACGTCCCGAGCAAATGGGGCGCGACCCTGCTGCACCACCTCGCCGCGTCGCGCGGTGGTTTGACTGCCGCCGATCGAGTGGCTTTTGCGTCGATCGTGCTCGACGCGGGAGCGCGTCTGGACGTGCGCGACGGCCTGCTGAAGAGCACGCCGCTCGGTTGGGCATGTCGCTGGGGTCGGCTCGAGCTGGTCAGGCTGTTCATGGACCGGGGCGGCACGGCGGTCGAAGCCGATGCCGAATCGTGGGCCACGCCGAGAGCCTGGGCGGAAAAGATGAAACGGCGTGATGTTCTCGAGGAATTGCGGAAGCGCGAGTCCCGCCCGTTGTGAACGAATTTAGGGCCCCGACGTACGGCATCTAGCACATGCTGGCCGTCCTGCTCGATTGTCGCCACTCGAGACGCATTGCCAGCTCGCCTGGAAGGGTCTGACAGTCTTCTCCACCTGTCCTACTGATGACGATTCGCACAGCGCGCGACGTCTCGCAGGACGACTCGGCGCTACAATCCCACATGCAATTCCTCATTACAGGTGCGTCCACCGGCATCGGCGAGGGCTGTGCGCGATGGCTCGACGCGCGGGGCCATCATGTCTTCGCAGGCGTGAGACGCGAGGAGGACGGCGCGCGTTTGAAGGCCGGCAGCTCCGATCGGTTGACGCCCGTCATGATTGACGTGGCGGACGAAGGGAGCATCCGTGCATCGGTGGGCCGCGTTAGCTCGATTCTCGAGGGCAGCGGCGGCGATGCGGGCCTCGATGGCCTTGTCAACAACGCAGGCATCGGCGTGGCCGGTCCACTCGAGTATGTCCCGCTCGACGCGCTGCGTCGTCAACTCGAGGTCAACGTCACCGGGCAGATTGCCGTGACCCAGGCGTTCCTGCCATTCCTGCGGCGCGCACGCGGCCGCATCGTCTTCATCGGATCGATCGGCGGCCGTTTTGCGACTCCGTTTCTTGCTCCATACTGCGCCTCGAAGTTCGCGCTCGAGGCCATCGTTGACTGTCTGAGGGTCGAGCTTCAGCCCTGGGGGATCCACGTGGCCATCCTCGAGCCCGGGAGCATCGCCACGCCGATCTGGTCCAAGCCAGGCGACGGGGGAGTCGCGGCGGATCCCTCGCGCACCGTTGTCATGAACCGCGACTACGGTCAGGCAGTTGCCGCCTTCCGTACCGCTGCCGCCGCCGCAGAGCGGCGAGGCCTGTCCACCGACGTGACGTCCGCGGTCATCGAGCACGCGCTCACCGCACGATCGCCGAAGACCCGGTACATCGTGGGGACGGACGCGAAGCTCCGCGTGGCGCTTCGGTACGTGATCTCGGATCGCATGTGCGATCGCCTCCTCACGCGCGTCCTCAAACTCCCGGGCCGAGGTGCGCGGCTGACGTCCGACAATCCGAAGTGATGAAGCGGCTGCCCTCCGTTCAGGCGCGATCTCGCGATCACCGATCGCCGCGGAGCGAGGCCAGGGCCTGATATGATTTGCGTGACGCGCGATGCAGTTGGATCTTCCACTCTTCGATCGCCAGAACGGAGCCGACGTCGCCGCAGTTGCGGCGCCGCCATTGGCGCCAGGCGTCACCGCAACGGCCATCGATCCATCGCCGACCCAGGACCGGATCGACTTCGTGCGCACTCCGCGTGCCCGCCGGTACATCCTTCGGATCCGTCCCGACGGCTCGCTGCGGGTAACCGTCCCACGATGGGGGTCCAAGCGAGAGGCCCGCGATTTCGTCGCACGGCAGCGTCGATGGATCGAACGCGAGCGCCGGCGCGTGCTGCAGGAGCACGGTGCTCGCGAATGGCAGGACGGCAGCGAGGTCTGGCTGCGCGGCGAGCGAGTCCGGATCGTGATCACGCCAGAGGCCGATGGCGTTGCGATCGTCTATGGCGATCGCCGGGTCTCAGCGCAGAACGACGATGACGTCCGGGCGGCCATCGAACTGGACTTGCGGCAACTGGCGCGACAGGAGCTGGAGCCACGGCTCCGTGAGCTCGCCGCGCAGCACGACCTGATGCCTGGCCGCGTCTCGATCCGGAATCAGCGCTCGCGCTGGGGCTCCTGTGCGCGGGAGGGGAATATCGCGCTCAATTTCCGTCTGGTGCAGATGCCACCCGCAATCCGCGACTATGTCCTCCTGCACGAGCTGATGCATCTGCGGCAGCAGAATCACTCTCGACGCTTCTGGCGGCTCGTCGAGCAGGCCTGCCCGGGATTCAAAGAGGCCGAGCGATGGCTGCGCGTCCAGGGGAAGGTCCTCTTCTGAAGCTGGATGGCCATCGGTGCACCCTTCGTCGATGGGCGAAGAGCGATGTCGCCTCGCTCGTACGGCACGCGAACAACCTCAATGTGGCGAAGCACCTCAGGGATCGATTTCCGCACCCCTACACGCGCACGCACGCGTTCGCTTTCCTGACTCATGCAGCTGCGAGCGACGCGCCAGCCAACTTCGCGATTGTCGTCGGCGGGGAAGCGGTCGGTGGCATCGGCTACGTGAGGGGCAGCGACGTCGAGCGCTACTCGGCGGAGGTCGGCTACTGGCTCGGTGAGGAATTCTGGGGGCGTGGCATCGCGACCGAAGCGCTCCAGATCCTCACACACTATCTCTTCGCGAAAGAGCAGATGCTGCGGCTCTTCGCGCTGCCCCTCGCAGACAACGCGGGGTCGATCCGCGTCCTCGAGAAGGTCGGCTACGAACGCGAAGGCCTGCTCCGCGCCAGCTGCGTCAAGTACGGCGAGCGGCGCGACCAGTTGCTCTATGCGTGCATCAACGCCGATTGGAAGGGGGCCGTCTCCGATCCGGAGGAGTCCTCCTGACCGAGGAGTTCGGGCCGGTCCGTCACAGTCGCAGCGTCGCGCGCGCCCTCACGGTATAGTACTGAGCCGTGGAATACCTGATCAAACAGTACGGGCTGCACCAGGGGGCGTTGGAGATCCAATACATCGAGGAGTATTTTCTCGATTTCCCAAGAAAGAAATCGGCGGCAGAGGTCATCACCCGTCTGGGCGATCGCGATCACCAAATCCTCATGGCGGAGGCTTCCCTCCCGGAAGATCCGTCGTCGGTGATGCCGGTATCCTTCAAGGTCGCCCACGAGCTTCGAGCGGCCGAGAGCGATCCGAAGCTCGCGGACCTTGTCGCGCAGCTCGACGACTGCGTGGACTTCCATGGTCGGCGGATTCTCTATCAGTGGATAGGTGGAACGCGCAGCGACTGGCGCGGCCAGGGCCATTTCCGCGCGCTGACCGAAGAGCAGGAAAGTTGGGCCATCGACAACGGCTTCGACGAGATCATCGCGAAGACGAAGAACAAGTTCTACGAGATGCGGAGCACGCTCGCGCAGCTCAATTTCGACGTGATCAGGTTCGTGCCGCACCCGTTCGACATCGGCGAATCGAAGGTCTTCCTGAGCAAGCGCCTCGGCCAGCACGTTCTGGACGCGCACCGCAGCCGCAGGACCGTAACGCGTACCGATTGATCGGCCGGCGATCGCGCAAACGAGACGCCGGCGTGTGACGGATGCACGATCTCACCTCGGCGACCGATCCGCGGCTTGCTCCGTACTCGCGCGTCGGCGATGTCGCGTGGCTCCTGTCTCAAGGACTGTTCGTCGCCGAGGGCCGGCTCGTCGTCGAACGGCTGATGGACGCGAAGCGTTTCACGATCGAATCGATCCTGTTGACGCCGGCGGCCAACCACGCACTGGCCTTCCGGCTCGAGGCCGTTGACGCTGAGGTGCTCGTCTGCAGCCCGGAGACGATGAAGCAGGTCACGGGCTTCAACTTTCACAGAGGATGCCTTGCACTCGCGCGCAGGCCGCCGATTGCCACGATCGATTGCTGGCTGGAGCGCGAAGGCGTGCTGCTCGCGCTCGAAGCCGTCGGGAATCCGGACAACGTCGGTGGTCTCTTCAGGACTGCTGCCGCCTTCGGTGCCAGCGGCATCTTCGTCAGCCCGTCGACCGCCGATCCGCTGTATCGCAAGGCGCTTCGTACCTCGATGGGCGCCGTGCTGCAGCTCCCTTGGTCGATCGCCGAGCCATGGCCTGGCGCGCTCGGCATGTTTCGCTCGCACGGCTGGCGAGTAGCGGCGCTGACGCCGCACGGCAACGGGATCCCGATCGAGCGGTTCGCCTCTCATCGGCACAGTCGCGTCGTGCTGCTCGTTGGCGCAGAAGGGGCTGGCCTGACGGATGCGGCGCTCGCCGCCGCTGACGATAGAGTCACGATCCCGATCGCTGCCCCGGTCGACTCGCTCAACGTCACCGTCGCGGCTGGCATCGCGCTGCATGCGTTGGGGACGGTGATCTGAGGGTCCATGCTCGCCCTTCTTCCAGGTCTGTATCTCTTGCAGAACCAGCTGAACGCCGAGACTCAGCGGTTGCTGTGGACCGAGTGTCGCGCACTCGCGGACGGCCCGGTGCCGATGTACACACCGACTGTCCGCGGCGGACGGCCCATGAGTGTTGGGATGCTGTGTCTGGGCCGCCACTGGAACGCTCAGACGTACAACTACGAGCCTCGACGCTCGGACCACGACGGTCTGGCGGCGCCCCCGATTCCTCCGGGACTCGCGGCCATCGCGGTAGACGCAGCGTCGCATGCTGGGTACAGGTTCGCACCCGACATCTGCATAGTGAACTTCTACACAGAGGCGAGCAAGATGGGTGTGCACCAGGACAAGGACGAGAGCCGGGAGACGCTCGAGGCCGGAGTGCCGATCGTTTCGGTGTCGCTGGGCGACACGGCTCGCTTCGTCATCGGGGGCGTGACGAGAAGGGACCCGACGCGGCCGTTGATGCTCAACTCGGGAGACGTGGTCGTGATGGGCGGGCCGTCGAGGCTGCGCTTCCACGGCGTCACGCGCATTCTGCCGGGGACGGCGCCCCACGGCACGGGACCCGGACGCTTCAACCTGACGTTCAGACAGGTACTGAGGGATGTCTGGAGTCTGGGCCGCGTTCGTCTCGACGCGCGCCCAGGCGGGGTCTGCCCACCTTCGTCACGGCAACAGTGGTCCGCCGTAGCTTTTAGCGAAGGCGGAAGACCCGCCCTACATCAACCGCCCGCGTCACTACTCCATACGCAGCGCGATCAACGGATCGACGCGCGAGGCACGTCGTGCCGGGACGTATGCCGCTAGGATTCCCATCACGGACATCACACCCGCCGCGCCGATCAGGACGCCGCCGTCCGTCGCGCTCAGCCCGAAAAGCAGACCCTGCGCAACGCGAGAGGCGACGACCGCGAGCGGGATCCCGAGCACGACTCCGGCCGCCGTCCACTCGAGACCCTGGCGGACGGTCCCCCACAGCACGTGGCTGCGCGAAGCACCAAGCGCCATCCGGAGCCCCAACTCGCTCGTGCGCTGAACGACGTGATAGGCGATGAGCCCGTACAGACCCAGGCAGGCCAGGCCGACCGCCAGCATCCCGAAGGCCACCAGAAGCATCGCCACCATTCGTTCCTGGACGAGCGTGCGGCTGACCAGCTCGGTGCCGATCTCGATGCTCTCGATGGACAGTCGCGGATCTTCTGTCTGGATCAGCTGCCGCAGGGATGGTGCCAGCCCCGCGGGATTCGCCGCGGTCCGCACGACGAAGCGATTGCTCGCCAGAATCCAGGTCGGCCGGATTGCGGGCATCTGGAAGTACGGAAGATAGAACCGCATCTGCGGCTCGTCTCTCGGGCCGTTCGACTTGACGTCGCGCGTCACCGCGATGATGGTGAGCCCCTGCTGTCCATCACCCTCGCCCCAGACCAGCGTCTGACCGACTGGGTCCTCTCCCGCGAAGAACCTGCGGGATGCCTCTTCGTTTATGGCGATTACGCCGGACGAACCAGCACCGTCGCTCTCGTCGAAGTCGCGTCCGGCCACGATCGCCGTTCCGACTGTCGCGAAGTACCGCGGTCCGACGATGTCCCAATGCATTCGGGGGTAACCATCCGGTCCCTGGGGGAAACCCCTTGGATGCATCAGGTTCGTGCTGCTGTCTCTCCCCATCAGTAGCGCATTTTCAGAGACGCTGGCGCCCGATACGCCCGGCAGGCCGCTGATTCTCTCGAGCAATTCACGCGTGAGCGCGATGGCTCTCGCGCCGCTGTAGCCTGCCGCCGCCGGATTGACATCGAGAACGAGCAGCCGTTCAGGCACGAATCCGAGATCGACATCGCGGAGGTTCGACATCGTTCGCAGGAACAGCCCCGCGCCGGTCAGGAGGACCAGCGATACGGCCACCTGCGCAATCACGAGCACCGCCCGGAGCCGCTGTCTGACGTCGCCGGCCTGTCGTCTCGAGCCAAGCGTCGCGATGCGAGTGGCTCGCGCCGATTGCCAGGCGGGCGCAAGGCCGAACAGGATCGCTGTCGCCAACGAAATCAACCCGACGAAACCCAGAAGGCGCGCGTCGATCGCGACAGGAACAACGAGGCGGGACCCGTCGGAAGAAATCAGTCGAAGCAGCGCGTCGGTGCCCACCCGCGCGAACGCGACGCCGGCGGCTCCGCCGAGTGCCGCGAGCACCATGCTTTCCGTCAGAAGTTGACGAACGAGCCGTGGCTGGCTCATCCCGAGCGCGAGGCGCACGTCGATTTCACGCCGTCGTGCCGCGGCCCGTGCGAGCAGGAGGTTTGCGATGTTGGCGCAGGCGATGAGGAGGACCAGGACGACGGCGCCCATGAGGAGCTGGAGGGGGCGCGCAAATCGCGTTCGGAGGCTCGACAGGCCTCTGGCGGCAGGCTGAAACCTGACAGTCGCCTCGGCGATGTCGCGCCGTGCGTCCTCCGAAGGATTCGGTCCGAAGATGTCGCCGAGAACGCGGCGAAAGGTCGCAGTGAGCTCCGGCTGTGTGCCGAGTGTTGGCGTGCCAGGCCGGACGCGCGCGACAATCCGGAGCCAGCCCGTACCAGGGCTCGCGAGCAGATTCCGCCCCGGCACGATCTGGGCCCACATCGTCAGAGGAATCCACAAGTCGGGCGCGGCGCCGACCTGCTCACCGAAAAAGCCCGGCGGCGCGACGCCAACGATCGTGATCGGCGTGCCACTGATGCGGACGACGCGATTGAGAACGGCGGCGTCGCGGCCGAATCGGCGCTGCCAATAGCCATAGCTTGCGACGGCAATCGCGTGTGCACCAGCGGCGCGGTCGTCGTCAGCCGTGAACGTGCGACCGATGGCGGCCCGCACACCAAGCGTGGAGAAGTATCCGCCTGACACAAGGGACAGATCCGTGCGCTCGCGGACGCCATTTTCGACTTCGACGTCGAGGAAAGTCACGCCGCTCGTGGCGAACAGATCGGTGAAGATGTTGGTATGTGCCTGATAGGCCTGGAAGACGGGGTATTGCGAACCGCCCACCAGCACCAGAGACTCCGGATCCTTCACCGGGAGGAATCGGAGCATGACCGTGTCGAGCAGGCTGAAGATGGCTGTCGTCGCCCCAATCCCGAGCGCGAGAGTCGAAACTGCCACGATGGCGAAGCCTGGCGATCTCCGTAGCCCGCGGACGGCGTACCGGACGTCCTGCCAGACGCTCTCGACCGCCGATTCCCACCCGGCGTCGCGGACGCGATCCTTCACCGCTTCCATGCTGCCAACCTCCAGGCGCGCCGCCCGAGTGGCTTCGCCCCGGAGCATGCCGGCTCGCATCCTTTCCTCGATGCTTGCCTCGAGAAACTCGCGCAGCTCCGCGTCCAGCTCGTGTTCGACCTGCCGTCGTCGAAAGAGTCCGCGTAGACCGCCGATCAGGTGTGCAAGGAATACAGCCACAACTCTAGGCAAACTAGACAAGCAGCATACGCCGCTTCTCTAGTTTGTCAAGATGAGTGACCGGTCATCGACGCATCATTGCCGGGAGAGGCGGTTCACGAGGCCCGTGGCCTTCTCGACGTCTGCGCGCAGTCGATCGATAGCGGACGAGACAATTGGAACGAACTGGCGCGGCTCGTCGAGCTGCTTCTGCTCGATGCCCTCGCGGATGCCGGGGATGGTCTTCACGCCGTATCCGGTGTAGAAGCCCGGTGCGTAGATGAGGTGTTTGAACCAGTCGCGACGCGGCAATCCGGCTTCGTAGCGAAAGGCTCGCTCCGTGGAGTAAAGCGTGCGATTCAGTTCCGCGAGGCTTCCGGTCCCGACCTGCTTCGCGCGGCCCAGGGCTGACTCGTACTTTTCGGCGGCGGCCCGGAGACCATCTATCGACTTGCGTAGCGGCTTCAGATCCACGCCGGCCTTGGCGTCGTCGGACAGCTTCTGCAGCTCGTCGACGTAGCGAGCGAGCGTGCTGGCCGTGCTCCCGAACTCGAATGGCAGGATATCGGCGTCGGCGAGGCGGAGCAGCGCAGTTCCCATGACTCGCGACAGCGCAGCGGTATGAGAGAAGTCGCCATCGGAAAAGTGCGTGTACCAGTAGTAGGAGTCGTAGATCGAGTGATAGACACCATTGGCGGATCCGTCGCCGGCGAACCCGAGGTTCAGCGACGCGATAGAGAGGTGATCCAGGAAGGCGGTGTAGTCGGATCCGGACCCGAGGGCATCAATCGCCAGGTCACCGTGCAGCAGTTTTGACCGTGCGTCGTCCGATCGCGCCTGATCGATCTCTCTCGCGCGCTTGGCTTCGAGGACGCTCTTGCCGGAGGCCCGGGGGTCCTGAACGTCGCGAGCCACCTCGTTCACGAACGTCTGCAGCGAATGCGATCCCTCCATCACGAGCCATCCCTTGCCCGTACTGTCGCTGTTGACGTAGGCGACCGCCTTGGTCGCGAGCTCCGCCTCATGCTTTTCGACCCACTCCGTCGAGCCGAGCAGCCCCCACTCCTCGCCGTCCCACGACGCAATCACAATCGTCCGCTTCGGACGCCAGCCTGTCTTCAACAGCTCACCGAGTCCACGCGCTGTCTCCATGAGCGCGACGTTCCCGCTCGTGGGATCCGATGCGCCATTCACCCAGGCGTCGTGGTGATTCCCGTGGATGACCCACTCGTCCGGATATTGCGAGCCTTCGATGCGTGCGATCACGTTGAAGAGCGGGCGCTCCTGCCAATCGAACGCCAGCTTGAGGTGCACTTTCGCCGGACCGGCGCCGACGTGATACGTGATCGGCAGCGCGCCGCGCCAGCTCTCGGGCGCCACAGGTCCCTTGAGATTGCTGAGCAGCGGCACCGCATCCGCGTACGAGATGGGAAGCACCGGGATCTTCAGCAGTGTCTTCGCCTCGCTTCGCTCCAGCTTGCGCCCGCCCCGCTCGGAGGCCCAGCCAGGCGTCAACGGATCGCCGGGATAGATCGGCATGTCCATCACGCTGCCGCGCTGTACACCCTGCTCGGGTCTGTAAGCGCCGGCCGGGTACACGTCGCCAGGAAAATAGCCGTCGTCTCTGGGATCGGAGTAGATGATGCAGCCGACGGCCCCGTGCTCCCAGGCGACCTTCGGCTTGATTCCGCGCCAGCTCCGGCCGTACCGCGCGATCACGATCTTGCCCTTGACGTCGATTTTCAGCTTCCCGAGCTCCTCGTAGTCCTCCGGAGTGCCGAAGTTCACATAGACGAGATCGGCCGTGACATCCCCGTCGGCCGAGTAAGCGTTGAAGCTCGGAAGCTGCCCGGCGTCGGTCGAATCGCCGTCGACGTCGACAGGCGGCTCCTTGAGCTTTGCGACGTACCGCTCCGGGCCCACGAGCTCTACGACACGTTCCGTCGGATACGGGATCAACGACTCGAACTCTTCGATGTCCGCATTGAGCCCCCACGACTTGAACTTCCCGAGGATGTAGTCCGCAACCTTCCTGCTGCCAGGAGCGCCGGCATGGTGCGGCTCCGCCGTGATCGTCCGCATGTATTCGCGGAGGTTGTCGGGACTGGGCAGCGCCTGAAATCGGTGCTCGAGATCGCGCTCGGCGGCTATATTCGCTCCGACGAACCCACGAATTAGTGTGGGTTCCTGCGTATGCGCGATCGGGGGGAACAGGACGATGCCAAGGATGATGGCGAGACGGGACAACATCCAATGAATATATGCGAACCCGGTACTACCGCGTCCGACCATTCAGGCATAGGCCGCGCCGACCAGGATCTTGCGGATTCGCAGCCACGGCGAACCGTGAGAGATGCTGTTGGTCTGAGTGGGCTGCCCCTTCGCGTCCCCGCCCGTCCCGAACATCCGCCACGATTCCTTCCCCGAGATCGCGTCCAGGTTTCCCCAGAAGTCCGTGGTGATCGCGTTGTACGTGACGTTGCTCACCATGCGCGTCTTCTTGCCGTTCTTCACTTCCCAGAACGCGTTCCCGCCGAACTGGCCGTTGTAGCGCTGCTGGTCGATTGAGTAGCTGCCGCGGCCGTCGATCAGCACACCGTCCTTCGTGTCGGCGATGATTTCCTCCGGAGTGGGCGAACCCGCGGGGCCCGGCTCCACGTGCACGTTCGGCATGCGGAGGAACGGGTAGTCGCGCCACGAGTTGGCGGACGTGCAGCCGCGGCTCGCCTTCTCACCGATGATTGCCGCCGATTCGCGGTTGGTCTGCAGGCCGACAAGGATTCCTTCCCGCACGAGCGGCCACTGCTGCGTCTTCACGCCGTCGTCGTCGTAGCCAATCGTGGCGACGCCGCCGGGGATGATGCGGTCGGCGGTGACGTTGAACAGCTTCGATCCGTATTTGAGCTTCCCGATGTCGGTCAGCTTCACAAAGCTCGTGCCGGCGTAGTTCGCCTCGTAGCCGAGAATCCGATCCAGCTCGGTCGCGTGCGCGACAATCTCGTGGATCGTGAGCATCGCGTGCGACGGCGTCAGGATCAGATCCTTCACACCCATCTCGACCGGCCTGGCTGTGCAGAACTCCACGGCCTCGGCGGCGATACGCTCCGCGTTCTCGATCATCTCCGAGGCTTCCGCGACTTCCCAGCCGCCCGTCATGGGCACGCCGGTGAAGATGCGGGTGCGCGTCTCACCCTCCTTCCGCGCGGTCACGGTGAATTGCGGCGTCGTCGTCCAGGTCTCCTGCTCGATGTAGGAGCCCTCGCTGCTGGCGAAGTACTTCCACTCGTGCTCGAGCTGCACCGAGGCGTTGACGCTCGCGACCTCTTTCGTCTTCGAGACCAGATCGACGACCTTCTGGACGAGCGCCTGCTTCTCTTCCTGTGAAACCGCCGCGGGATCCTTCTTGATGGGCGTCGCCCAGTACTCCTGGTAGGCCGGCACGGGCGCGAGCTTCACGTCGGCGCGCTTGGCAATCGCGCTGGCTTTGGCGACCTCAGTCGCCATGACGGCGATGCGTTTGATCTCGTCCTCCGTGACGATCGGGCTGCTCGCGAAGCCCCAGACGCCGCTGTGGATGACGCGCACTCCGAAGCCGGCCGCGCCACGGTCGCGGACTGTCGGCTCGCCGCTTCCGCCAAAGCCGCCAAACCCTCCGACGCCGCGTCCGCCGCCGCCGCGTCCACCCCGGCCGCCGCCGCCACGCCCGCCTCCGCCGCCGAAGCCGCCGAGGTCGTCGAAGTCGCGGCTCCCGCCGTTCGCGTTCACGCCGTTGTTCGTGGCGCGCGTGAAGCGGATGTCGGCGTACGTGCACCCAGCCTGTTTGGCCTGCGCCAGCGCGATGTCAGCGAGTCCCTTGAACTTGGACTGGAGCACCTTGCCTTGCGGCGTTTGAGCGATCAGGTCGCCTATCAAATCGCTTGCGGCCACCGCCATTCCCGAGATGGCCATCGTTTTTACGAAGTCACGGCGTTTCATGGCTGCCTCTATGAAGCTGTCAGCTGTCAGCTCTCAGCTGTCAACTGTCAGCTACAGGTTCAGACCGCCGGCGACACCGACGTCATGTAAAAATCTTCGATTCTGATCGGCGGCACGAGCGCCGTCCCCGGCCCGTCGTACGCCTCGCCTGTGTGAATCGGCACACCCTGACCGACGGCCGACACGTTGTTGTAGCCGACGAGCGGCGACATGTTCCAACGAAAGTTCTGCACGGGCCCGGTGACCTCGCCGTTCTCGATGAGGAACAGGCCGTCGCGCGTCATTCCTGTATTCAGGAGCGTCGTGTTGTCGACCGGACGGATGTACCAGAAGAACGTCACGATCAGCCCGCGTTTCGTGGACTTGATCATCTGCTCCATCGTGGTGTCCGTGCCTTCCATGACCAGGCTCATGCCGGTGTTCGTCGGTGAGGCGTCCTTGTTCTGACGCTTCGCCCAGGCCCGGTCGTAGAACAGGTTCTTGAGCACGCCTTTGTCCACCCACGTCACCGGTTTCGCGGCCATGCCATCGGTGCCAATCGGTGTCTGCCGGAGGATCGAGTTGCCGATATCGCCCTTGATCGTCACCATGTCGCCGAACAGCTTTTCACCGACCTTCGTGGTGCCCGGCTGCTTGCCGCTGAAGTAGTTGCCGACCGGGCCCTCGGCCGTGCGGGCGTTGAAGAGTCCCATCATCAACGACAGGAACCGCGCGTGTGCGCGCGGTTCGAGAATCACCGTGTAGCGGCCCGGCTCGATCGCGCGCGGCTTCTGGCTGTTGACGGCTTTGTCGGCCGCGATCTCGGTGAGATGCGCGGCGTCGATGAGGCTGATGTCCTTGACGCCCGTGATCCCCGACCATCCGGAGCCGCCGCCGTCAGGCGTCCGGCACGTGAGGATGAAGCTCGCTTCCGCTGACTGGTAGTACGCGAACAGCCCCTTCGTGTTCGCATTGCATGTGGTCAGATACGTCTTCGGGAATGTAGCCGGATCCGACCACGCCCTTCTTCTGGCAGATGTCGAGACTCTGCTTGACCATCCGTCCGCGGTCGGCGGGGCCGAAGTTCACGCCGCTCGGAAGCGCCGCGTCGACCGGGATGTAATCCTGCGGACCTTCGACGAGCGGCAGCACGTCCTGGCTGTCCCGCGCCGTCTGCAGTTTCTTCTGCGCGTCCTCGACCATCTCCTTCAGCGCATCGTCATCGAACTCTCGCGTCGTGGAGGATGCGGTCTTCGCGCCGCTGTAGAGAGTGACCGTCAAAGTCTGTTCGAACTGGACCATGTTGGCCGTGACGTTGGAGTTGGCGAAGCGCGTGGCGGAGCGTTCGCCGCCGGTGAAATCGACCTCCGCCGCGTCGGCCTTCGCCATGTTCAACACTTTGTCCGTGACAGCTTTGACTTCGTCGCGTGAGTACATAAGGGGTGTTCCGGCAGCGCCGTCTAGAGAAAATGACGAGCAAGGAGGTGTTGCGAAAGCCTATTCAGCCGTGCAGAGGCAGAGCCTTAGTTCATGCGGCAGGCGCAACTGTCGCCGCCCGCTCCGCAGCCGCCCGCAGGCTGCCGCGAGGATGCGGCGCGCGGCGCCCCGACACCGACCAGTCCAGGGCTGGAGAGGAGCTTGGCGAGCTTCTCGCTGTGGCAGCCAGGGCACGACGGCGTGCGGTCGGCGGTCACGAAGGCCTCGAACTGCGTACCGCAGTCCTTGCAGGAGTATTCGAAGATGGGCATGGCTCAATCGTAAAGGGGAAAGCTCGACGCATTCAAGTCAGGATTCCGCCTTCGCGACGGCAACGGTCACAGGCCGAAGCACGTCCGCGCCGACGCGGTATCCGTGACGGATGATCCCGACAACGACCCCGTCCTGCTCGGGTGAAGAGGTCGGGACCGTCGTGACCGCTTCGTGCAGCTGCGGATCGAACAATTGACCGGACGCTTCGATCCGCGTCACCCCGAGCCCTTCGAGCTTCGACAGAAAATGCCGCCGGACGACGTCGATCCCCTGGACGACGGCCTCGACCGACTGCGCCTGGCGGGCAGAATCGACAGCGCGATCGAAGTTGTCGACGACCTCGAGAATCTCTGCGAGCACTTCACGCCTGGCCCGCTCGACGTCCTTCGAGATTTCACGCCGAAGACGCAGCCTCGCTTCCTCGAATTCGGTCGACGCCTGGCGGTACTTGCCGATGTACTCCTGCACCTGCTTGTCTTTCTCGGCGACCTGACGCTCGAGCTCCTCGACGTACGTCGGTTTCAGCGAGGCGGAAGACGCTTCGCGGTCGGCGGTTCCTTCGGGATTGGTCGCCCACCACCGGCGATCGATGACCTTGACGGGGATGTCGTGTTCGTCGGACATTTTTTAGTTTGTCGTGGGGCCCCACCCCCACGACCTGCCAGCGCTTCTTCACTCAGTGCGCGCGGGGCCCCACCCCGGGCGCTCGGCTCGTCTCGCTACGCTCGCTCGCCGGGCCGCAGGCGCCTCGCTCGCGCCGCGGGGTAGCAGCGACAGCCTGCTGTCAGGAGCGGCGCTTACTCGGCCGGCGCGGGCGTGCTCGCCGGCTGATAGTCGAAGTCCAGTGCGCCGTCCTTCAACCCGATGGTGACGGTTCCGCCATTCTCCAGTCGCCCGAACAGGATCTCGTCGGTCAGGGGATCTCGTACGTCGGTCTGGATCACACGGGCGAGAGGCCGCGCGCCGTAGATCGGGTCATATCCCTTCTCAGCCAGCCACGCTCGCGCCTCGGGCTCCAGCGAGATCACCACTCGCCGCTCGGCCAGCTGTGCCTCGAGCTGCAGGATGAACTTCTCGACGATGGTCTCCATCACCGCCGGTGACAACGGATCGAACGTGACGATCGCGTCCAGCCGGTTGCGGAACTCGGGGCTGAAGATCTTGTCGATTGCCTGCTTCGATCGCTGCGTTGCCACCTTGGCACGCGCGTCCACGCCACGCGATGTGGAGTTGGATTCCCAGAAACCGATGGTCCCCGCGCTCATCTCGCGCGACCCCGCGTTGGAGGTCATGATCAGCACCACCTGGCGGAAGTCTGCCTTCCGACCGTTGTTGTCGGTCAGCGTGGCGTGGTCCATGACCTGCAGAAGGATGTTGAAGATGTCGCCGTGAGCCTTCTCGATCTCGTCGAGCAGGAGCACTGCGTACGGATGCTGCCGGATCGCGTCCACGAGCAGGCCGCCCTGCTCGAAGCCGACGTATCCAGGAGGCGCGCCAATCAGCCGCGCAACCGCGTGCTTCTCCATGTACTCACTCATGTCGTAGCGGATGAACTCGTTCCCGAGATGCATCGCCAGCTGCTTCGCGAGCTCCGTCTTGCCGACGCCGGTCGGACCAGTGAAGAGGAAACATCCTGCCGGGCGATCCGGCTGCCCGAGCCCGGCGCGCGAGCGCTTGATGGCACGCGCAACCGTCCGAACGGCCTCCTCCTGCCCGAACACGACCCGTCCAAGCGATTCCTCGATGCTGCGGAGCCGGTCACGGTCGGTCGCCGACGCCTGCTTGGCCGGAATGCGCGCCATGCGCGCGACGACCTCCTCGATGTGTGCGGCCGTGATCTCCACAGGCGGCGCGAGATCCGCAGGCGGGGGCTCCAGCACGTCGGCGCCGCCGCGTCCACCACGCGCGTCGCCGGAGGCCGCTGCAGTCGCCGGACGATCGGCCAGTGGGACCTTGGCGAGTCCGCGCGTCAAACGCGCCTTCGCGCCAGCTTCGTCGAGCACGTCGATGGCGCTGTCCGGCAGCTTGTAGTCTCGAAGGTGTCTCGAGGCGAGCTTCGCCGCCGCCTCCAGCGCATCGTCGTGGAAGCGCACCTGATGATGCGCCTCGTATCGTGATCGCAGACCCTGGAGGATCCTCACCGTCTCCTGGACGCTCGGCTCGTCGATTGCGATGCGTTGGAGCCGACGCGCCAAAGCGCGATCTTTTTCGATGTGCTTGAAATCCTCGTGCGTCGTGGATCCGACGACCCGGAGCTGTCCCGTCGTGAGCACTGGCTTGATTAGCGTCGCCAGGTCCATCGTGCCGCCCGTCGTGGCGCCGGCACCGACGGTGGAGTGAATCTCGTCGATGAAGAGTATCGGCATGGGCCGCTTCGCGAGAGCGTTGATCACCGCCTTGAAGCGCTCTTCGAAGTCTCCGCGGAATCGCGTGCCCGCGAGAAGCGCGCCCGTGTCGAGCGAAAACACCTCGGCGCCCTCGAGCAGATCCGGCACGTCGTCCTGCAGCAGCCTCGACGCGAGGCCCTCGGCGAGCGCCGTCTTTCCGACGCCCGCGTCGCCGACGAACACCGGGTTGTTCTTGCGGCGGCGGCAGAGGATCTCCATCGTCCGCTGCAGCTCGTCCGCGCGGCCGATGAGCGGATCCAGCTCGCCGGCGCGCGCACGCGCCGTCAGGTTGGTCGCGTACGCCGTCAGGGGATCGCGCGACGAGGCGCCGCCCCGTTCACCCGTTCCGCCTTCCGCATCTGGACCGCCTGAAGGCTCGGCTGGTCCCGTGGGGGATTGGGGTACTTTCGCGATCCCGTGCGAGATGAATTGCGTGACGTCGAGCCGTGTGATCCCCTGGGCAGCCAAGAGCTCGGCGGCGTACGACTTCGGCTGCTGGAGCGTGGCCGCGAGCACGTCGCCTGACTGCACTTCCTGGCGACCCGCGCTCTGGACTTGCAGAACGGCCGTCTGCAGCACCCGGCGGAAGGCAAGCGTCTGTTCCGGCTCCTTCTGACCGCGGGTGAACTGCTCGACTCTGTCCTGGAGGTATCGGTCGAGATCCTTCCGGAGCTGAGGCAGATCGGCGCCGCAGGCGGCAAGAATCCGTTCGCCGTCCGGGTCGTGAGCCAGCGCGTAGAGCAGGTGCTCCAGCGTGAGGTGCGTATGCTTGCGAGACGTCGCCTCCCGGTACGCCACCGTGAGCACGACTTCCAGAGCTGGGCTGAACATATTCGTACGACGCGGTTTGCGCGCGTCCAGTTCCTGAGATTACTCCGGCTCCATCGCCGCGAGGAGCGGAAATCCGTTTGAGCGGGCGCGTTCCACCACCGAAGCCACTTTTGTTTCCGCCACCTCATGCGGGTAGATCCCGCACAGGCCTTTCCCCTGGATGTGCACTGCCATCATGATCCGGTACGCCTCGGCAGGCTGTTTGTGGAACACCTCTTCGAGAATCTCGATGACGAAGTCCATCGTCGTGTAGTCATCGTTCAAGAGCAGCACCTTGAACATCTCGGGCCTGATGGTCCGCTGCTTCGTCCGCTCGAGGACCTCGCCCCCCGTCTGGCGCTCGTTCTCTGCCATGGATATCGTTTCAATTTTAACAGTCAGGAGCTAGGAGCTAGAAGCTAGGAGTTAGAAAGAACACAGAATCGCGCTGAAAAGGGGCTGTGGCCGCTGATCAGGCGCGAACGCCAGCGAGCGCCGAACAGGCCGTGGGGGCCCACGGCAGTGACAAATGCTGACAGAGCCCGCGAAAACAGCCCTGCGGTCCAAAGTGTCATACCATCCACGGTAAGCTCGAACACCGACCTCTACCGCACATGACTACTCTGTCGTCTGGAATGGACTTCGTCGATCTGAACTTCCTCGGCCGCCCCGGAATCATCGCCACCGCCATCCTCCAGTCGACGGCTGGCGTCGCCCTCATCGATCCCGGGCCATCCACCACCCTTGCCGGGCTGAAATCGCAGCTGGCCGGGAAGGGCATCGGCCTCCAGGACATCCGGCAGATTCTCCTGACGCACATCCACCTCGATCATGCCGGCTGCGCCGGCGTGTTGATGGAGGAGTGCCCGCACGCCGAGTTGCTCGTCCACGAGCGAGGCGCGCCGCACATGGTCGACCCGTCCCGGCTGGTGGCCAGCGCCACCCGTCTGTACGGCGCGGACATGGAACGCCTCTGGGGCGAGATGAGGCCCGCGGCGGCTGCGCGTGTCCGGATTCTCCGCGGGGGGGAGCAGATCGAGGTCGCCGGGCGCACGCTGGAAGTCGGCTATACCCCCGGACACGCCTCACACCACGTCAGCTACTTCGACCGCCGGAGCCGCATCGCGTTCGTGGGGGACACCGCCGGCATAAGACGCGGCCAGGGCAACTATATTCTGCCCCCGACGCCCCCTCCCGACATCGATCTGGAGGCCTGGCGTCAGAGCGCGGACCTCATTCTGGCGTGGGATCCGGACACGCTCTTCCTGACGCATTTCGGTCCCTTTCGCGGTCCAAGACCCCATTTTCAAGAGCTCTTCGAGCGGATCCAGTTGTGGAGCGAGCTCGTCCGACGCCTCCTGCGCGAGCCCTCGCTCACGGACGATGAGCGTCAGGAGCGGTTCGTAGAGGAGGCGGTCCAGGAATTGCGGAGGAGGGTCGGCGAAGCGGAGGCCGGTCACTACAGCCGTGCGGGCCGGCTGGATTACTCGTGGCAGGGCCTCGCGCGCTACTGGCGTAAGAAGGACCTGTGAGCCGAAGGGTGCCATCATGAGGATCACGGAATTGACGGGCGCGCTGGGACGGCAGGCCGAGGTCCCATCCGCGCGTTTTCTGCGCGCCAAATCCGAAGCACTCGGCTGGGTGCTGGGATGCGTCGTTCTGCTGATGCCTGGCGCGGCCTCGGCACAGGCAACGCATCGACCGACTCGCGCGCCGATCGTTACCGCGGAGAACGAGCAGTGGTATCTGGAGGGCCAGCCCATCACATACTTGGGCAGCGTCTACTATCCCGCAGGTGCAGCCGTCTTCTTCAATCCGTACGAGATGGCTCGCAGCGGGGACTATAAGGGAATTCCGCTCTACGCGATGAAGACGCGCGACCCCTTCGACGTTGTGTTCGTTCCTGTCGGTTCAGGGCTCCTCAAGCCGTACGAACGGCGACGCGATGGAGACGTGGCAGGGACCGTCGGCAATTCAGCGCCATCCTTTCCGGTCGATCGTGACTACGAGCCCACGCAGTGGGACGAGGTTCCGCAAGCCGCCGGGCCGCCCGTCCTCCGGCAGTTCTATCCGATAGACGACTACAACCCCGTGTCCGGAGGCGTCGCGCCTCTTGCGGAGTCAGGTGCGGTCGAGACAACAGCTGCTGCAGATCAGCCTCGGGGTCCGCTCACAACGGCGCTCAAACCGACCGGTCTCAACGCGTTCTACATTGATTACCAGGGCCGGCGCTGGTTCTCGAATGGCCGCGCGGTGCTGCTCGATCCGGCGAAGCTCGCGCGCTCCGGCGAATACCACGGGTTCGCCGTCTACGCGAGCGACGCGCCGACAGAGACCATCTATGTCGCAGTCGCCAACACCACGAGCGGTCTGCTGACGCCTTACTCGACGAGGAAGTAGCCGTGCCGTTTCGGCCCTGATCTTGGCTTCTGCCCGCGAGATTCTATTCGGCAGGAACCCGCGCCGGACGACGGTGCGGGTTCTCCTCCTCATCGTCGCAAGCATCGGGATCTTCGGGTGGGTGCTGATTCCCGTGCGGACAGACGGGATCAGCATGGAGCCGACGTACGAATCCGGACGGATCAACCTCGTGAACCGTCTCGCGTATCTGTCGAGCTCTCCCGCGCGCGGCGACGTCGTCGCCATCCGTCTGGCCGGCCTGCACGTCCTGTACATCAAGCGGATCATCGCCTTGCCGGGCGAGCGCATCAGCTTCAGCAGCGGACAGGTGCGGATCGACGGCGTGCCGCTCACCGAGCCGTACGTGCACTTTCGCCGTGGTTGGGAGTTGCCGGAGGTGCGGTTGGGGCCCGCGGAATACTTCGTCGTGGGAGACAATCGAGGCATGTTCGCCGCCGATCACACCTTCGGCCGCGTCGATGCCGTTCGCATCGTCGGCCGCGTGGTGTTTTGAGTGTCGCGCGCAACAGCGCTTCTGCTCGTGCTCGTCGTAGGCGCCGTGGCAGCGTTCGCCTGGACGCGCTGGACGAGCGACGAGGCAGCGGTCGAGCGGCGCCTCCATGGGCTCGCCGCCGAAGTCAACGAGAGCACCATCGATGGCGCCGGCCTGAGGGCGCGCTCCGCACAGCTGGGGACCTACTTCACCGATGATGTCGTGATCGATCTGGGAAAAGGCGCCGCAGCGATTCGCGGCCGCGCGACCGTGATGGACATGGCGTCCAGGCTGCAGCCGCGGACGTCCGCGTTCACACTGCAGCTGACGGACATCGGCGTCGTCCTCGCGCCCGATCGGCTGTCGGGTAGTGTCGTGCTGACCGCAGAGTTCACGCGCCGGGGCGGGGGAGAGAACGCGATCGACGCGCGCGAGCTTTCACTCGCTGTGACCAGGGCGGATGGTGACTGGCGCATCTCGCGCCTCACGGTGGTGGAGGCGTTCAAGTAATTCCACTCTTGCAGCACTGGGCGGCAGGGAGGTGGGGAGGAAGGGAGGAACTCTTCACTTGATGTAGTTTCGTTGATGTACCGCAGACGCTTTTGAGTCTTGAAGATCCTTCCTACCTCCCGTCCCCCCTGTTGAACGAAGTTTTGGTTGCCCGCTAACGCGGGTCCTCGTCTTTGATAACGTTGACGGAGGAGAACTCAAGAGCATGCCGTTGAAGGTTGGAGATCTCGCCCCTGATTTCGAGCTTCGAAGCCATCGGGGCGGGACGGTCAAGCTGTCTGATTATCGAGGGAAGAAGAACGTTGTCGTCGCCTTCCATCCGCTCGCGTTCACGCCTGTGTGCGCGACGCAGATGGTGGGCTACCAGGCCGAGTTGCCGGCGTTCAATGCGGCGGATACGGTAGTGCTCGGCCTGAGCATCGACGCGCAGCCGGCGAAGAGCGCGTGGGCGAAGACGCTCGGGACCATCACGTTCGATCTGCTCAGCGATTTCTATCCGCACGGCGAGGTCGCGCGCAAGTTCGGCGTCTTCCGTGAAGGCGACGGCATTTCGGAACGAGCGATCTTTCTCGTCGACAAGCAGGGGCGTGTCGCGTGGATGAAAACCTACGCAATCCCCGAGCAGCCGCCGATGTCCGAGCTCCTGGGCGCTGTTGCAGCCGTTGAGTCGGCGCGCAAGGGCGATTGAGCCGGGGTATGGGGCGGAGGCCGGGGGAATCGGCGCGCGGAGCGCGCCCTGCGAGGGAGCGGCGCGGGGCAAAGGGGCCCCGCAAGCGACTGAGCCGGGGTATGGGGCGGAGGCCGGGGGAATCGGCGCGCGGAGCGCGCCCTGCGAGGGAGCGGCGCGGGGCAAAGGGGTCCCCGCAAGCGACCGAGCCGGGGTATGGGGCGGAGCCCCATCTAAGTAAGAGGTGATGTCGAAGGCTGAAGGCGATGAGCCCTCAACCTTCGACGAACATGGCCGCGGACGCTGAGCGCCCGGGACTGCGGATAACGAGCCGGCGGAATTGGCTGACGAGGCGGGAGGTCAGCCGACCGGCACCGGTGGGTGTTCCTAGACGGCCACTCGCTTTCCGTGCGGCGACTGTTCGGTGACGCGCGCACTCTGGGAGCGGACGAACGTCCCGTCCCTGGTTTCCACCAGGAATCGGGCATCAACGAGGGACCCGAGCAGCGCCGTGCAAACGTCACTCTCGAGACCCCAGAGCCGACGCGCTTGAGCCGGAGTCAGGCGCAGCCCAGGCATTTCTACATACTCCCCCTGGATCCGCTGGAGAACTTCATCGATACGCATACCGCTCTCCCGAGTCCTGACCGTCTGGCTAAAGCTTCGGTGTTCCCTCCAAAAGCAACCCTCGTACCGAGGCGAATTGGAGCTCCCGCGCGAGTAGTGTGCGCGTCTCTAACTGGCTGCGAATCATTGCGTTAGGTGGAGCGTGGGGGCAGGCAGGTGTCTGCCGGGGCATGCCGTGTGCGCTCGCGCGCGTGTAAGGGTCTAGGTCGCGCTTGTCTGAAATCACTACTCGACGAAGCGCGACGGGATCAGGGATCTGCGGTCAGGGATCCGGAAGATCCGGATCCCGGAGGGAACGGCGCAGGAGTATTCCGATCCGGCTGGATGCATTTCGGATCCCTGATCCCGGATCCCTGATCCCGTGCTCTACAGTTGTCTCAACGCTGTAACGACCGGCAGTCGCGCAGCGCGGATGGCAGGCAGCAGACCGCCAGCCAGGCCCATGAGGATCGCGTACGTGAGGGCGGTTCCCAATAACGCGGGCGTGACGGCGAAGGCAAACGCGATTTGGCTGAACGATTGAAAGTTCATCGTCGCCGTCTCGTATCCATCGAAAGCGGCCCACGCAATCGCGCCGCCGATCAGGCCACCGACGAGACTGAGTAACGCTCCTTCAGCGAGCACGGACACGACCACTGGCAGGGCGCCGAACCCGAGCGCGCGCAGCGTCGCTATTTCACGCGTGCGGCTCGCGACGGCGGTGTACATCGTGATGATCGCCCCGAACACCGCGCCCACCCCCATCAGCAGCGCGATGATGCCGCCGATAGTGCGGATGATCCGCTGCAGTGTTTCTGTCTGGCTGCCGTAGTACTCGGGTGCGCGCATCGCCGATACGGTCAGCTGCGGATTCGCCGTCAACGAGTCCTTCAGCTGCTGGAAGGCGTCGGTAGACGCCAGCCGCGCGTACACTGACTGGTAGCTGTTGCCCCGGCGAAACGCCGGCTGCAGCACTTTGACGTCGCACCACAACTCTGACTCCGACACGGAGCCGCCGTCCTCGAAGATGCCGACGAGCGTCCAGATGCTCTCGCCCCACTTCAGCGTCGTGCCGACGTTGAGGCCGACGAACTGACGCTGCGCGGCGCGTCCGGCGATCACTTCGTTTCTGCCGAACTCGATGTTCCGGCCCTCGACGATCTTCATCCGGTCGTGGACCTTGAACGCTTCAGCCGTCACGCCGCGAAGAGGCACGTTCGCGGCGCTCCCGGACCGCTTGAGCGGGTGATCCACCACGACGAACAGCTCCGGCGACGTCAGGATCGCGCCGGAACCGTCGCGGCCGATGCCCGGCGCGTCCTGGATGATCCGGACGGCGTCGCCGGGCAGGCCGCTCGTCATCTCGGTGTCGCTCCCGGCCCGCATGATCAGGACCACGTTGGGATCGCCGGACGCCTTCATCGTCGCGTTCACGCCTTCGGCGATCGAGAGCACCGCCACAAAGACGACCACGACGCCGGCGATGCCGATGACGGCGACGCTGGACGAGCCGAGACGGGCGCGGATGGAGCGAAGGTTGACGCTCGTGACGGCGATGATCTGCGAGAGCATTCAGTTTCTCCTGAGCGCGTCGACGATACGCAGCCGGCTGGCCTGCCACGCGGGCAGGAACCCGGAGCCGAGGCCGAGCGCAGCGACCAGGCCGATGCCGGCCAGCAGCGCGGGCGTCGGGAAGTAGAAAGCCGGCAGCAATCCGTGAGTCGGATCGCCCGTCATGGTGATGAACGCGTACGAGATCGCAAGACCCAGTCCGCCGCCAACCAGAGCGATGAGGGTCGATTCGAGCAACACCATCCGGAGGATGCGGCCTTCGCCGAATCCGAGCGTCTTCAGCACGGCGAGCTCGCTGATGCGCTCGCGTATGGCCTGCGCCATCGTATTACCTGCGACGAGCAGGATCGTGAACATCGCCATCGCAACGATCCACATCATGATCGAGCCGATGTCGCCGACCTGCTTCGCCCAGTCGGAGACGAAGGCCTTCTCGGTGTTCGTCTTCGTCTCCGACGGAGAGTTGGCGAACAACGCGTCGATCTTCGAGGCGATCTCCGGCGCGCGATCCGGGTTCGCGATCGTGAAGACGTACCAGTTGTAGCGATCGCGGAAGCCGCTTCGCTCGGGGATCGTTTCCCGCAGAAACTGATAGTTGAAAACCAGCTGGGTCTTGTCCGAGCCCTTGATTTTCGAATCGTAGATCCCGTCGATCGTGAACTCCCACGGACCGCCATCGGGCCGGCGGTAGATCGTGCCCTGGACCGGAATCCGCTGCCCGACAGTGAACCCGTACTTCTTCGCGGTGTCGCTGCCGATGATCGCGCCCGTCCTGTCCGCGAAAAATGCCTTCTTCTGTTCCTCAGGGAGATCGTATTCCTTTGAATAGATCCGCAGCCAGCTCTCGGGGTCGACCGCGAACGTCGCGAACTGATTCCTGACGTCCTGGTAGTACCCGCCGAACCAGTTCGCGTGCGTGGTATCGGTCACGCCGTCGATCTGCCTGATTTGCGCCTCGTATGACGCGGGCAGCGGGTTGATGATCGACACCTTGTCGATCACCATCAGCCGTCCCTGGCCGGCCATGTCCACGCCCATGGCGAAGGCCGCGCGGATCGCCATCAGTACGCCGAACAGCAGGAACGCGAAGAAGATCGCGCCGACGGTGAAGAACGTCCGGAACTTCCGCCGGAGCAGATTGCGCCAGACGATGGGAAAGAACCTCATGCGACTACCTCCTGCTGCACCAGCACGCCCTTTTCGAGGTGAAGCGTCCGTTTCGCGCGTACCGCCGCGTGCGGGTCGTGCGTAACCATCACGATCGTCTTGCCGTGCTCCCGATTCAGCGTCTGGAGAAGGTCCAGGATCTCGTCGCCCGATTTGCGGTCGAGATCACCCGTCGGTTCGTCGCACAGCAGCAGTGTCGGATCGGTCACGATGGCACGCGCAATACCGACACGCTGTTCCTGGCCGCCCGAGAGCTGACGCGGGTAATGATTCATACGCTCTGCGAGCCCGACGACCGAGAGCGCCACCTTCACGCGCTTCATCCGGTCGGCCTTCGACAGCTTTGTCAGGAGAAGCGGGAGCTCAACGTTGCGGGCGGCGGTCAGCACCGGCAACAGGTTGTACAACTGGAACACGAAGCCGATGTGCCGCGCGCGCCACGCCGAGAGACGCCCGCCCGAGAGCTTGTCGATCCGATCGTCGCCGACGGTAATCGATCCTTCCGACGGCGTGTCGAGGCCGCCCAGCAGATTCAGCAGGGTTGTCTTGCCCGACCCCGACGGCCCCATCAGCGCGAGGTAGTCGCCTTCGGGAATATCGAGGTTCACTCCCTGCAGGACGTCGATCCGCTCGCCGCCCCGGTGATACACCTTATGAAGATCGCGTACGTTCACGAGCACACTGGACATCGTTTCTCCTATACCGGGGGGCTTCGCCCCGCCGGACCCCCCAGCGCCGTCGCTCGCGGGGGCCCTGTGCCCCGCTCCGCTCCGGCGGGCCGCGCCTGTGGCGCGGCTAGAGGGCGCCCTACTGCACCTTGATTTTGTCGCCGTCTTTCATCGTGGCCGGCGCGTCGAGGACGACGCGCTCGCCGGCCCGCACGCCTGACAGCACGTCCACCTGTCCGCCGTTCTCGTCGCCGACGCTGACCGCGCGGCGCTCGACGCGGTCGCCATTCGTCACGAACACCACCGTTCGGCCGTCCACCGTGCGCACGGCGGCTTTCGGCACGGCCATCCGCGGAACCGCGGACGCCGCCGGGCCGGCGGGTTCCGCCTCCTTCAGGAGCGAAACCTTGACGCCCATGTCGGGAAGGATGCGGGGATCGAGCTTGTCGAATCCGATCCGCACCTTGACGGTCGCCTTCTGTCGATCCGCCGAGGGGATTGTCGTGATCACGTGCGCTGGAATCGTCCAATCGGTGTAAGCGTCGAGCACCGCTTCCACGCGCTGGGCGGGGTGCACACGGTTGATGTACGTCTCGCTGACGTCGACTTCGATCTCCAGCGAGCCCATGTCGACGATCGTGCAGATCCCCGTTCGCGTGAAGCCGCCCCCCGCGGACACCGGCGAAATCATCTCGCCCGGCTGCGCATCTTTGGAGATCGCGATGCCGTCGAACGGCGCACGCACCACCATGTCTGTCAGGTCGGTCTGCCGGGCGCGAACCATCGTTTCGTTGACCTGCACCTGCTGGTGCGCCACGGCGATGCGGGCCTTCAACGAATCGACGTCACCCTGCGCATCGTCGACTTCCGCCCTGCCGACGACTTTTTCCTGCATCAGACGCGAGCGCCGATCGAGCGTGAGCTCCGCC
Organism: uncultured Acidobacteriota bacterium; assembly: GCA_963730995.1. Classification (GTDB taxonomy): domain Bacteria; phylum Acidobacteriota; class Vicinamibacteria; order Vicinamibacterales; family 2-12-FULL-66-21; genus CAVSUB01. The sequence continues at coordinate 168,305 of CAVSUB010000009.1, forward strand.
TGCTTGAGCCGCGCCTCGTCTTCGGCCGCGCCGCGCTGCGCTGCCGCCAGCTGCGCTTCGGCGACGGCGAGCGCCGCGCGGATCTGCGAATCGTCCAGCCGCGCCAGCACTTGGCCCTTGCGGATCTCTTTTCCCTCTTCGACGAACACCTCGAGCACCTTGCCGGTGACCTTGGAAGACACCGTCGCGCGGCGGCGTGCCGTCACGTACCCGGACGCGTTCAGCACGGAGCCTGCCGCCGCCCCGGGACCCGTGGCGCGCGCCGTCACGGCTGCGGTCTTGACCGCCGTCGCCTGCAGCGTCTGCGTCCAGAACCAGCCGGCCCCCCCAACCACGGCAAGCACCACGAGTCCGACGACGAGCCACACGCTCCCGCGCCGGCCCCCGGCTCGCGAGTCGGCGTCAATCTTGAGTGAAGCGAGGTCGTCTTTCAGGGTCGCCAAGGATGCCAATGCCTTTGTGAGAATCCGTTGCCGAGGCTCTACCGTGCCGGTCCGCTATCAGACGCAATTGCTCCTTCCAGACATTCGTCGAACCTAAACGGGCCAGATCGACAACGCTCGTGCTGTTTTCACCAGGAACGGCGTGTCCAGGCAGGGTCGAAAACGGCCGGGCGCGGGGCCCAGCCTCGCAATCAGTATAGCGATTCTACGTTGGGTCCCGCTCCGGGTTCGGCGGTTCCCGGCGAGTGGCGGGGCGGCGGCGGTAAATGGGCTTTCACCCGCCGGGCCTGGGCGCGGCGTGGAGGGCTTTGGCGACGTCAGGTTGGAGCTCTTGCGGGTGACGGCCTGGGTATGCTGGCGCTTGGGCACGCGGAGCCGACCCTCGATCCGCTCAACTCGGCAGCCCGACGGGGCTCGGCCGCGAGTTTGTTCCTGAATCCCGCACTGCCTGTACGGGCCGCCGTTCGACTCCCCGGGAGCAGGGCTTCACGCCCTTGACAACCCGTGGCCGGAGGTCATACGTTCCCTCTTCACGCGGGCGGGGTCGAGTACGAGCGTCCAGGCGCCGCGTTCGCGCCTCTCTCAGCCGATTGCCGCCACCCAAGGCCACCCAAGTATGAGCACCGAGCACCCTCCCGAGGGCGCCGGCCCGCAGCCCCGCCGCGGCCCGTCGGTCGACCTCGACCCGACCGGGATCGTCACGGGGAAGGCTGCGGACAGACAACGCCGCCAGTTCCTGAACTATTCGTTCTACCGGCTCGATCCGGTGTTCCGCCGGTTACCAGCCGACGAGCGGCGAGCGGCGACGGCCGGGTTCGTCGAACTGGTGCAGAAGTGGGAGTCTTCGGACGACCTGATCCTCCGCACGTACTCGCTGGTGGGTCTGCGCGCGGACGTTGACTTCATGCTGTGGCGGATCGCGTTCGACTCTGACTACCCGCAAGAGTTCGTCGATCTGGTGGGACGGCTGCGTTATACGGAGGCGAGCCTCTATACGCAGCGGGACACGCCGATGTTCGTGTGCGCGAAGGCGCCCATTGACGCTATCCTCGCGCAGCTGGCGAACATGGATTAGTACCGCGGTGTTCGAGGCGTGTGTGTCCACACCACTGTGAGGGCGCGAGCTTGACTCCCGCGATGCGCGGATGGTACAAACGGCCACTTTTCAAACTCGAAGCGGGGGACAGGATTGGCCCAGACGGAAGCAGAACTGCTCCACAACCCTGTCGCGGGCCGTCCCACCCTCATTCTCCGCTCTCCGGATTTCCACTCCATCACCGAAGTCGTCGCGGAGCCGGTCGAGCGACGGACACCAATCGGGTGGTGGTTCTTCTTCATTCCTTCCCTCGCGCTCCTTGGCCTTCTCGGCGTGGCGGTCTCGTGGCTCTTCTGGGAAGGGATCGGCATCTGGGGACTCAACGTTCCGGTCGGCTGGGCGTGGGACATTACGAACTTCGTCTTCTGGGTCGGCATTGGACACGCCGGGACGCTCATCTCGGCAATCCTCTTCCTCTTCCGCCAGAAATGGCGCACCTCGATCAACCGCGCGGCGGAGGCGATGACCATCTTCGCGGTCATGTGCGCCCTGACGTTCCCGGGAATCCACGTGGGCCGCGTCTGGGTCGCCTACTGGATGTTCCCGATCCCGAACCAGATGGGCGTGTGGCCCAACTTCAGGAGCCCGCTTCTCTGGGACGTCTTCGCGGTCAGTATCTACGGAACCGTCTCGGTCCTGTTCTGGTACGTCGGCCTGATCCCGGACGTGGCGACGATTCGCGATCGGGCGAAAACCTCCACCCGGAAGTTCGTCTACGGTCTCCTGGCCCTCGGATGGCGGGGCTCCGTGCGGCAATGGCATCACTACGAAGTCGCCTACCTCGTTCTCGCAGGCCTTGCGACGCCGCTGGTCCTCTCGGTTCATTCGATCGTCTCGATGGATTTCGCGGTGTCCCTCCTTCCCGGATGGCATACGACGATCTTCCCGCCTTACTTCGTCGCGGGCGCGATCTTCTCCGGGTTCGCCATGGTGCTGACGCTCATGGTGATCTGCCGCAAGGCCTTCCGTCTCGAGCACATCATCACCCTCCGGCACTTCGACTTCATGGCGAAGATCATGCTCGTGACCGGGTCGATCGTCGGCTACGCGTATGCCACGGAGTTCTTCACCTCCTGGTACAGCGGAAACCCCTACGAGGTCTTCACGTTCCGGAACCGTGCGCTCGGACCGTACGCGTGGGCCTACTGGACCATGATCACGTGCAACGTGATCAGCCCCCAGATCTTCTGGTTCAGGAAGGCGCGCACGAGCATACCGATCCTGTTCGTTCTGTCGATCGTCATCAACATCGGGATGTGGTTCGAGCGGTTCGTGATCATCGTGACGTCGCTGCACCGTGACTTCCTTCCCTCAGCCTGGGGCTACTTCACTCCCACGATCTGGGACGTGTCGTGTCTGCTCGGAAGCTTCGGGCTCTTCTTCACGATGTTCTGCCTGTTCGTGCGCTTTCTTCCGTTGGTGGCAACGTCCGAGGTCAAGACCGTGCTGCCGCAGGCCGATCCGCATTGGCAGCCCGGCGCCGAACGCGAGGTCATCAAGGACCATCCAGTCGCCGTGGCCCCGGTGGGCTTAGGCACGAGCGTCGTCCTCCCGAGCGGCCTCGTCGTCAGCGGCGCCGGCGCCCGCTCCCGATGGAGCCTCCAGATGCCGTTGGTCCCGCGGCTCCCGAAGGGGCCTTATTACGGATGCCTCGCCGAATTCGCGACACCGGCGGACCTCTATCGCGCGTGCGAGCGGGTGCGGGACGCGGGCTTCACCCGGTGGGACGCCCACAGCCCCTTCCCTGTTCACGGCCTCGAGAGGGCCATGGGGCTCCGGCGCTCCCCGCTCCCCTGGATCGTCCTCGGCATGGCACTGATGGGGGCCGCGCTCGGGTTCGGCCTGCAGTGGTGGGTCCATGCCAGGGCTTACCCCCTCGTGATTAGCGGCAAGCCGTACTTCTCCTGGCCCGCCTACATTCCGATCACCTTCGAGGTCGGAGTCCTCTTCGGCGCGCTCGGCGCCGTCTTGGGCATGCTCGGCCTGAACCGGCTCCCCATGCATCACCATCCGCTCTTCCAATCGAAGGTCTTCGAGCGGGTGACCGACGACGCCTTCTTCATCTCGATCGAATCGTGGGATCCCCGGTTCGATCCGTCGGCCACCCGGACGCTGCTGGAGTCCCTGGGCGCACGAAGTGTCGAGCTCCTGGAGTCCTGAATGATCCACGAACGCGATCGCGAAGCGCTGCGGCCCGAAGAGGCCACGATCCCCCCGGGGCACTCGTGGAACCGCATTCCGGTCATGGCCGGCTCCGTCGCTCTGCTGGGCGTGGTGGTCTGCGCGATTCTGGGTTTCGCGAATCCGAAGCAGTTCTTCTTCTCGTGGCTCGTGTCGTTCCTGTTCTTTCTGAGCCTGGCGCTCGGCGCGCTCTTCTTCGTGCTGATTCAGTACGCATCGCAGGGAGGATGGGGGATCGTGCTGCGACGGATCGGGGAGACGACCTTCGCGACGCTCCCGGTGATGGCGGCCCTTTTCCTGCCGGTGTTGCTCGGCCTGCGCGATCTTTACTCGTGGACCGTCCCCGGGGCCGCCGAGCACGATGCGCTGCTTCGCTGGAAGGCGCCATACCTCAACGTGCCGTTCTTTCTGATCCGGGCGGCGCTCTACTTCGGTATCTGGTCCTTCATCGCGCTCCTCTACTACCGCGGCTCGCGCGGTCAGGACGTGACGGGGGATCCCCGGGTGTCGGCCCGCCTGCGCCGCCTCGCCGGGCCCGGCATCATCGTCCTCGCGCTGACGCTGACCTTCGCCTCGATCGACTGGATCATGTCGCTCACGCCGCATTGGTACTCGACCATGTTCGGCGTCTATTTCTTCTCGGGTTCCTTCGTGGGGTTCATCGCGCTTCTCTCGGTCGTCTCAGTGGCGATGCGCCGGGCCGGGCTGCTGGACACGGTCATCAGCGCCGAGCACCTGCACGATGTCGGAAAGTTCCTGTTCGCATTCACGGCGTTTTGGGCCTACATCGCCTTCTCCCAGTTCTTCCTCATGTGGTACGGCGAACCTCCCGGAGGAGACGATCTGGTACAGGACCCGGATCGAGGGGTCCTGGCTGCCGGTCTCGCTCCTCCTCATGGCGGGACATTTCGTGGCTCCGTTCTTCTACCTGATGGGGCGGACCGTCAAGCGGAATGGAGCGACCCTCGCCATCGGGGGTGCGTGGCTCCTCGCCATGCACTTCGTGGACCTCTACTGGCAGGTCATGCCTACGCTCCATCCAGCAGGGCTGAGTCCGTCGGTTCTGGACGTGGCCGCGTTCGCCGCCGTCGGCGGCTGTTTCGTGGCGGCGGCGGCCTGGCTCATGCGACGGGAGGCACTCGTACCGCTACGCGATCCGAGGCTCGCCGAATCGATCGCCTTCGAGAACGTCTGAGGGCGGCCTCGAGTCCCTGCCTGCGCCTGGCGCAGTGTTGAAATCGAGAACGCGGGGCGCCGCGATCGTCGCGGAGGGTTGCCCGCATGACGTGTCCGGTGTAGAGTTCGCTCGAAATCGAATTTATCCGCCGACGGCCCCGCTTGGATGACGGGAGGCGCGTCTGGCGACGACCAACGAGTCAGGTTGACGAAGGAGCCGAGCATGCGCGTGACAGGGAAAAGGTTGTGCCTGGCGGTTGCGCTGGTAGCGGCGGCGTTGTGGCCCCGAGTGACGTTCGCCGCATCGACCATCACCGGAACCGTCACCTTCGACGGGAAAGCCCCCGCTCTCAAGCCGCTCGCCATGGACGCCGACCCCGCGTGCGCCAAGAAGCACACGGCACCCGCGCCCAGCGAGATGCTGGTCCTTGGCAACGCCAACAGCATGGCGAACGTCATGGTGTACGTCTACGAAGGGGGTCCCGGCCGGCAAGACGTATCCCGCTCCCAAGACGCCGGTGGTTCTCGATCAGAAAGGCTGTCAGTACGTGCCGCACGTGATGGGGATCATGGTCGGTCAGCCTTACAAAATCCTCAATTCCGATGGCATCCTCCACAACCTCCACGCCCTTCCCAAGATCAACAGCGGATTCAACAAGCCGATGCCGGCGACGGTCAAGGAATCGAGCGTCACGTTCGACAAGGCGGAGGCGAATTTCCCCATCAAGTGCGACGTGCATCCCTGGATGCAAGCCTACATCGGCGTCTTCACGCACCCGTTCTTCTCGGTGACGAGCACGGACGGGAAGTTCACGATCTCCGGCCTGGACCCGGGCACGTACGAGATCACCGCCTGGCACGAGAGGCTGGGCACGCAGACGGCCTCGGTCACGGTGGGCGCCACCGACACCAAGACCCAGAACTTCAAGTTCGCCATGCCCGCCGCGAAGTAGCGATCCGGAGACCAGACGTATGAGTCAGCCAGGAGCTGTCGCCACACCCAAGGCGCACGCTGCGCACGAAGCCCATCACGACGAGCTCGGCTTCTGGCGTAAGTACGTCTTCTCCACGGACCACAAGGTCATTGGCATCCAGTACGGCATCACCGCCCTCTTGTTCCTCTTCTGCGGCTTCTCGCTCATGATGCTCATGCGCTGGCAGCTTGCCTACCCGGGCGCCGCGCTGCCGCTGCTCGGCAGCCTGATCGGCGAGGCGCGCATGCCCGGCGGGACGATGCTCCCTGACTTCTACAACGAGCTCGGGGCGATGCACGGCACCATCATGGTCTTCCTCGGCGTGGTCCCCCTCGCCGTCGGCGGATTCGGGAACTTCGTGGTCCCGCTCCAGATTGGAGCCCCGGACATGGCGTTCCCGAGACTGAACATGGCGAGCTACTGGTTCCTGTTCCTCGGCGGCGTGACGATGCTGGCCAGCTTTTTCCTTCCCGGTGGAGCTGCGCAGTCCGGGTGGACCTCCTACACGCCTCTCGCCATCATGGCGCCGGGCCAGACGTGGTGGCTCATCGGGATGATCTTCCTGATCACCTCGTCGCTGCTCGGAGCGGTCAACTTCATCACGACCATCATCCAGCTCCGCGCCAAGGGCCTCACGTTCATGCGATTCCCCTTCTTCGTGTGGGCGCAGCTCGTGACGGCGTTCCTCCTGCTGCTGGCCTTCCCGCCGCTCGAGGCCGCGGGGGTCATGCAGTTGATGGATCGTCTGGCCGGCACGAGCTTCTTCCTCCCGACCGGCCTCGTGGTCAGCGGGCAGGTCCAGAACGTGGCCGGCGGAGGCAACCCGCTCCTCTGGCAGCACCTGTTCTGGTTCCTGGCGCACCCGGAGGTCTACGTCCTGATCCTTCCCGCGATGGGAATCGTGGCCGAAATCATCGCGAACAACACGCGGAAGCCGCTGTGGGGCTACCGGTCGATGGTCTACTCGATCGTCTTCCTCGGCTTCATGTCGTTCATCGTCTGGGCGCACCACATGTTCATGACCGGCATGGGGACGACAATGGCGGCGTTCTTCCAGACGACCACGATGATCATCTCGATCCCGTCGGTCGTGATCCTGACGGCCCTGATCATCTCTCTCTGGGGCGGATCGATACGGTTCAACACGCCCATGCTCTTCGCGCTCGGCTTCCTCCCGATGTTCGGCATCGGCGGCCTCACGGGGCTTCCGCTCGCCTTCAACATCGCGGACATCCCGCTGCACGACACCTACTACGTCATCGGCCACTTCCACTACGTCGTCGCGCCCGGGACGATCTTCGCCCTCTTCGCGGGGATCTACTACTGGTATCCGAAGGCGACCGGAAGGAAGATGAACGAGACGCTCGGCAAGATCCATTTCCTGGGCTCGTTCGTCTGCATGAACGTCATCTTCATGCCGATGTTCTTCGTAGGGCTGGCCGGCGTTTCGCGGCGACTGTTCGACGGCGGGGCGAGCTACGCCTTTGCGCAGCCGGTCCTCCACCTCAACGTCGTGTCCTCCTGGGGCGCCTGGATCCTCGCGATCTTCCAGATTCCCTTCATCTTCAATTTCTTCTGGAGCATCCGGAAGGGCGAGAAGACCGACGCGAACCCGTGGCAGGCCACGACGATCGAGTGGGCGGCTCCCTCGCCTCCGCCGCACGGCAATTTCCTGGTAGCGCCCGAAGCGCACCGGGGGCCCTACGAATATAGCGTTCCTGGCGCGGCCAAGGACTTCATGCCGCAGTACGAGGCCTGATCGAGATGGACATTCCGTACACAGTAGAGATTCGCCGGGACACCGGCCTCACGAACGGCAAGATCGGCATCTGGCTCTTCCTGGCCTCCGAGGTCATGCTGTTCGGCGCGCTGTTCGCCAGTTACATCCTGATCCGGACCGGGGCACCGAGCTGGCCGAGGGGAGACACGATCCTCAACGTCCCTCTCGCCACGTTCAACACGCTCGTCCTGATTTCGTCCTCCGTCACGATGGTCATGGCCTGGGCGTCGCTGATGCGCCGCCGCTTCGGGACCTTCCGGATCTACATGGGAGCGACGATCCTCCTCGGGTTCGTCTTCCTCGTGGTCAAGTATTTCGAATACAGCCACAAGTTCGAGACCGGGCTCTTTCCCAGCACCAACAACTTCCTCGCCATCTATTTCACCCTGACGGGCCTGCACATGCTCCACGTGTTCGGTGGGATGTGCGTGAACGCCTATTTCCTGGGGCCCGGCTCGAAGCTCTGGAAGACGAATCCGGAGTGGTTCACGAACCGTGTCGAGCACTCCGGACTCTTCTGGCATTTCGTGGATCTGGTCTGGATCTTCCTCTTCCCGACTCTGTATCTTCTGTAGGCGGCATCCATGTCATCCATGGCATCAACGACAGGCGACCACGCAGCTGACATCGACAGACACGTCAAGGTCTACATCACTGTCTTCGTCGCGCTGATGATCCTGACGGTCGTCACCGTGGCGATCTCCCGCTTCCACCTTCCCGTGGCGATCGCCGTGACCATAGCGTTGCTCGTGGCGACCATCAAGGGATCGCTGGTGGCGTGCTACTTCATGCATTTGATCTCGGAGAAGAAGCTGATCATTGCGGTCCTCGCGCTGACCGCTGTCTTCTTCGTCGCGCTGCTGACCCTTCCCGTCGTCACCGTCCACGACGGCTACTGGATCCACTGATGAACCTCAGGTGGGTCCACGCGGTGCTGATCCTCCTCTCCGCAGCCCTCGCGGTGTTGTTCGGTGTGTGGTGCCTGGGCGTGTACGGGCGGGAGGACGGTGTCGCAAGCCTGATAGCGGCCGTCGCGGCGTTTGCCCTGTCGATCGGCCTGGTCGTCTACGATTCGTGGTTCCTGCGCAAGACGAGGACGCTCCGATGACCCGCCTTCGCTTCGCTTCGGCGCGGCAGGCCCGGCTTCGCTTCGCTTCGCGCTTCCGGCTTCGCAGCCCGCTGGGGCCGCTTCGCGGCTTCGTCGAGGCAGGCTTCACGACGGCGATTGCCGTGATGATCGGCGGTGGCTCGACCCTCCTCGCCTGCCCTGTGTGTTTTGGAGCAGAGGAGACCTCGATGATCGACGGGGCGAAGCTCGGCGTCCTGGTGATGCTGGCCGTCTTGTTTGTGGTGCAGGGCGGCTTCGTTGGCTTCTTTCTCTATCTCCGCAGGCGCGCGAAGCGCATCGCGGATATCGAGCTCGACATGGAATGGTCGGAGCTCCAAGGGGCGTCGAGAACATCATGACTGAGTGGCTTGGACTCCCCGCGCTCGCCTCGACTCACGGCGGGCAGATCGACAGCATGATCGGCTGGGTTCACGTGTTCATGCTCATCCTGTTCGTCGGGTGGGGAGGCTTCTACATTTACTGCCTGTTCCGTTTCCGGCGATCGCGGCAGCCGGTGGCCAACTACGCGGGGGTCAAGTCGCACACGTCCAGTTATCTCGAGGTCGGCGTGGCCGTGGTCGAAGCGGTTCTCCTGTTCGGATTCGCGATCCCGCTCTGGGCCGCGAGGGTCGACCGCATGCCCCCGACCAGCGAAGCGCTCCTCGTTCACGTCACCGCCGAGCAGTTCGCCTGGAACGTCCACTATGCGGGCCCGGACGGGGTATTCGGGCGCACGGACATCAAGTTGATCGACACCCAGGACAACCCCCTGGGGCTGGACCGCTCCGATCCTGCCGCGAAGGACGACATCACGACGCTCAATCAGCTGTATCTGCCCGTGAACAAGCCGATCATCGTGAGGCTCCGGAGCAAGGACATGATCCACAGCTTCGGTGTGCCCGAGTTTCGCGTGAAGCAGGACGCCATCCCCGGTCTGACGATTCCCATCTGGTTCGTCCCCAACGTCACGACGGCGGAGATGCGGACCCGGACGGGGAATCCCGAGTTCCAGTACGAGATCGCCTGCGCGCAGCTCTGCGGCCTGGGTCACTACCGGATGCGGGGCTTTGTCACCGTCCTGAGCACCGACGAGTTCCAAAAGTGGGTGGAGGGCGAGGAAACAAAGCTCAAGGAGCAGGGCGCGGACCCCTTCAAGTAATCCCGTCCTCCGTACCTCGTGCTGCGGCGCGGAGACCGCCTCCGCTGAGGTTCAGGAGAGTTGCTAACGAACCCCGCATCACATAAGCTGGGCAGCCGGAATCGAACCGACTTCAGTATCCTTCGCCCTGTCGGAAGGGGCAGGTACATCCAGGCTGCCGCAGTCTGCGGCGTCAGCCGAGGACCCGAATGCCCCTGCAATCCGGTTTTCCAAGCTCCGAAACGCTGCCCCCCGCGGTCCGAGTGCACGTCCTCGGCGCAGGGCCCGTGGGCCTCGCAGTAGCCGCACTGCTCCAGTCGACCGACCGGTTCTCCGTCCACCTGTATGAAAAGCGACGCGACTACAGCCGGACCCGGATGGTCCAGCTCGCGCCGTACCTCGTGGCCGACTCGATTGAGAGCTACTGTACCGACTATATCGATGGGGAGAGCGTCGAGGCCATCTTCGAGCCATCGGAGCTCGCGAAGGGCCTTGCGTTTCGGGAGTCCATTCCCCCGGACCTGATGGGACTGCTGCGGCGATTGACCCTGGGGTTCTGCCCGCTCAACGACATCGAGCGCTCCCTCAGTGATCTCATCGATGCGCGTCAGGCGCATCCCGTGCAGCGCACGACGACCGTCGTCACGGCGCAGGACGCGATGACGATGCTTCAGCCGGGAGACGTCCTGATCGACTGCACAGGCACCAAGTCGCTGTTGCGGGATCCGCTGGTGCCGAGCGCCGGGGCGGCGGATGGCGAGGCGAATACGTTCAAGCTCCGGCTCGAATACGCGCTCGTCATCACCTTCCTGTATGGCGAGGCCTACGACTGCAACGAGTATTGCAAGTATTACAAGAATATCGAGAACGCGTATTACAAGTTCATTCCGGCGGTCAACCGGACGTACTACGACGGCCGCGTCACCCACGTGACGGGTATCGTCACCATCCCCGCCGAGGACTACGAGCGGATGCCGTCACGGTTCGACGGCCAGTGGCTTCGCAGTCACTTCCCTCAAGTCGCGCAGTCGATGGACCGCTTCATCGCGAAGGTCGATACTGAAACCAACGGAGCAATGGTCGGGGACCTGGAGATCGTCCGGATCCCGCTGGATCTGTACCGGGCCCGCAATGCGACCAGCCTGCAGTTGCGGCGCGCGGGCGCCGGCGACCACCCATTTGCTCGCTCGCCGGTGTTCCTGGTCGGCGATTCTGCGATGGGTTCACCCTACTTCCAATCGATCTCGCTCGGCTTCGAGTGCGCGATGTTCCTGGCGGGACTGCTGGCGCAGCGCGACCTGCCGCTGACGGACATGCTGGAGCGCTATGAGCAGTTCATCTACAAGCAGTGGCTTCGTGTGTACATGCGCACCAAGTTGATCAAGCACAACAAAGATCTGTTCCATTGCGTCGGTGATACATTCGCACTGCTGGAGAAGCTGCACATCTACTGACCGGAATGCCTGCGGCGCGCCGTGAGGCCCCCTCAGCGTTGGTCGACATGCTCCTTGGCCTCCCACGGCACGCTCCGCTTGCCTGTCGGCCGCGCGAGGGTCGCTTGCCCCGGGCTCCAGTTTGCGGGGCACAACTCCCCGCACTGGAGGCCCGCGAGGACGCGTAGCACCTCCCCGGTGCTCCGGCCCACGCTCAAGTCGTTCACGCAGAGCCACCGAATCTTCCTCTCCTGGTCAAGCAGATAGGTTGCCCGAAGCGGAACGTTCTCGGCCGGGTCCAGAATTCCGAGCTCTCCGGCGACCTCCTTGCCAGCGTCTGCCAGCATCGGGAACTCGAGATTGCGAAGCGCCGGGTTCTCCTTGCGCCATTCGAGGTGCGTGTGGTGGCTGTCTCCGCTCACACCGAACACCCTCGCGGCAAGGGCCCGAAACTCCCGGAGCGCGCGGTTGAACTCCACCAGCTCGGTCGGACACACAAAGGTGAAATCGAGGGGCCAGAAGAAGATCGCCGTCCACGTTCCCTCGAGTTCGCGGGAATCGACGATGCGGAATTCCGATCCTGGCTCGGCCGATACGCATGCCTGCAAGGAGAACTCGGGGAATGGCGCGCCCAGGCCGAGCAGTCGTGACATGTGCACTCTCCGTGTATTCAAGTCAGGAAACGTGACGCGGTTCTGCCGCGCGCATGCGGGTGGGACCTTCCTCAGGGCTTGCACCCTGAGGCCCAAACAGGCGGTGACGAAACCTTCCGCATCGTACCATCTCAGAGGCTCGTGGGACTAAGTTCGAGATCCAAGTTCCCTGTGGGGAAGTGGAATTGTGCACGCCGGTTCGAGAGCCTGATCATCCAGCTCGACGAGCCGGGCTCGATGTCCACATCGAGTATCCGAGCGAGTCGCTCGATCGCCTGGTTCATCGCCGTACGGACTCCATGCTTCCTCTAGCACGGCGTCTGATCGGCTCCGCAGGCTTCGGGGTTTCGAATCGCTAAGAACGCCTGTGCGCAAGTCCCGTGGCCTAGCGCACCGTCGACCGTGACCCGACCAGAGACGTAGAGGTATGCATTCGGTGTCGGAAGCGTCGAGGCGCCCCCTTGCAGGTCCGCCGCGCCCGACCCTCCCTGAGCCGAGAACGCCACCGAAAAGACGCCGAGAGAAGCCACGCTCCTGAGATCTCGTGCGGTGCCCCTGGCTGTCCCCGCCAATACGAGAGTCGACAACGACGAACCCTTCGTCCTCGAACCAGAGCTCCACATCTCCGTCTGCGGGTGTCGCCGAGCGGGCAAGCCACGCTGTGCCCTGACGGCTGAGAGTTATGTAGGACAACAGTGTGACGCCCTGAAAGGCCCCTGTCCCTTGGCAGGTCGAGAGAGGCTGCGCGTAGCCCACGAGGACGTAGTTCCCAGGGGTCAGCGGGAGAAGACTGGATTCCGGGCTGACAGGTGTGCCACCACAACCCGCCAAAGCGAGCGACAAGGCAGCTGGGACGAACCGGCGACCAGCGGATACCGACGAAGAGATGAGCCCGTGTATCGCGAGCGCCAACATGCACCGAATCAGTCTTGCAAGGAACGTCTGCCGCGATTTCACGAGCGCGGGTAACATCTGCGCTTCAGCCGCGAGCGGCGCACCGCCGTGGCGAAACGCTCGCCGCAGCTAACCGAAAAATTTCGGTGTCGGCATCCGGGCGCGGATTTTCTCCAACTCCTCCGCGGTGACGCGACCGATGCCGTTCCTGCGGCACGAATCCTCAACCGCCTTCACCACCATTCCCCGGACGAACACGGGAACTTTCTTCATTCGCGCAGCGGCCGCATCGTCCCAGGCAATCGTCGTCGGCGATTCGGGCCCGTACTGGATAGCGGAAGCCCCCTGCGCTCCCGAGACCGACGCGCCGCTCTGGACGACGAGAAGGGGAGAGCCCGCGAACTTTCCGGGGGTGTGAGTGCAGAGGGGATCTTCGGCCATCAGATCGCCCGTCATTCCGTATGCCCGGGCGCGACAGCCCCCACAGTGGCCGTTCATCTCGCACTCCCCGCACCGCCCGCCGAGCGAGGAGCGCCGGCGAATGTCTGCGAATAGCCCCGACGACGTCCAGAGGTCCGCAAGACTCGAGCTGCGAAGCGTCCCCGCGAAGACGGGGAGATAGGGGCAAGGCGTGACATCTCCGTTCGGCCGGATCCCCATGTAATGCGTTCCTGCAGGGCATCCGCCGGCCCCTCCGGAGTAGGTCCTGAAGGGCACGCTCGCCGATTCGGTAGCCGTCGGAATCGGATCGGTCTCGGCCCCGGCCTGCTCTGAACGCGGTCGAGCGGCATTCTCCAGAACGGTCCTGATGTAGTGGGGAGCGCACTTCGCGTTCACGAGCATCCGGTGGTCGTACTTCCTCTGGATTCGGTAGAGCGAGTCGAGAACCTCGTCGTACTGCGAAGGCGTGATGTCCGACACGAACTGCCCGCGGCCAGTCGGCACCAGAAAGTAGAGGTTCCAGACCTTGGCGGCAAGGCGATCGTGCGCGAAGTCGGCAATCGCTTCGAGCTCGCCGAGATTGTGCGCGCCCGCCGTCGTCTGCACGATGAAGGGGAGGGCGGTCCTGTTGAGGATCTCGGCTCCCTCCACCGTGTTCCGCCAGGCGCCGCGCACTTTCCTGAAGTGGTCGTGACGATCGGGATCGAGAGCATCGAGGGAAAGAGAGAGTCCCCGCGCTCCAGCCTCGGCCAGGCGCCGCGCCACGTTCTCCGTGATGCGTACGCCGTTCGTGCCGACGACGACCCACAGTCCACGCTCCGCCGCTCGCTGGACGATCTCGAGAATGTCGCGCCGCAGGAGCGGCTCGCCGCCCGTCAGGATGGTCACGCATTCAGGCGCGAAGGCGGCGATTTCGTCGATCACTCGGAAACATTCCTCGGTGCCGAGCTCGCTCCGATCGGCGAAATTCTCCGTGCTGACGAGAGGCGTGCCGCCGGCGTCGAGATAGCAGTGCTCGCACGCGAGGTTGCAACGATAGGTGAGGTTCCAGGAGACGACGTAGGGCCGCGGGAACGGGCTCGTGGTGTTCATCGGTGCTCGGGTCTTGGGCGGCTACATGCCGAAGAAGTCGCGCGCGGCGTCGAGGATTTTCTCGTCCACCTCGAGAACCCCTCGCTCCCGGGCAAATCGCTCGATGCCTGTTCGCGCCATCGGGCGGACGAACTCGGGAATGTTCGCGAGTCGTGCCTCGGCGTCGGACGTCCAGCGCACTGGGGCCGACTCGCCGGTCCCGACGTGCCGGGCCTCACCTCCGCCAGGCACCATCGACGGGAACGGGCACTTTGCCGCAGCTGCGGAGCTCTCCATGCCCGCCCCTGTTTCGGGGCCGATCCGGACGCCCAGCGACTGGACGACCTGCGTTTCGTACGCATTGGTCAGCATCGCCATCTCGTAGCCGCACTCGGGACAGGCGTAGACGACCGACAGCGAGCCGCGGTCCGGCGGACCGACCGTCTGGAGCTTCATCGGGCTATCGCAGGGGACGCAAAGGAATTTCATGGGTGAGGCTCCCGGTCGGATTCTAGGCTGTCCAGAAGTTGTTGCGCGACATGGTCCAGGGCGCGCCACACGGGCGTCTCGGGCAGTTCCGCGAGAGGGATCCCTCGATCGCAGTGACGTGCCAGCTCGGGGTCGAATGGCACGGTCCCGAGGCAGGGGATCTGCAGGCCCGATGGCTGGTCGGATGAGCCGAAGAGCGGCTTGATAGCGTTGCAGTCGCGGCAGTAGTAGCCACTCATGTTCTCGACATAACCGAGGAGGCGATTGGGTCCCTTCGACAGCGCTGCCACCGAGCGCGCGACCACGCCCAGTGCAACCTCAGAAGGGATCGTCACGAGCAGGAACGACGTGCGTGGCCCAAGAAAATCGGCATACTGGACGGTCCGCTCGGCCCCCGGCGGCAGATCGAACAACAGCAGATCGAGCGCACCCCAGTCGCTGGACCCGAGGATCTCGCTGAGGAGAGCGAACTCCCTCGTGGCGCGCCATGTATGGGACTCTCCCTGCGCGGCGCTCTCGAACTCGAGCGCCTCCGACTCCGGGATCAGCGAGCCCATCGAGAAGACAGCGATCCCGTTGCTCGTTCGCGGGAGAGCGACCTTGTGGCTGCCGGGAACGAACAGCGCCCCCTGGACACCTGCCATGCGCGCCTGAGAGGGGCCGTTGAAGTCCGCGTCAAAGATGGCAATCCGAAGCCCACGGGCGCGCAGCGCGCCCGCGAGATGCAACGTCAGGGTGCTCTTGCCGACTCCACCTTTGCCGGAGCCTATCGCCACGAGATGACGCACTCCCGCGAGCCCGTCGGTGATGCGGGCGCGCTGCTCGACAACCTGCTCGAGGACTTTGGACCCTCCGTCGCCGACGATGTCGTGGTAGGTCTTCACGTTGATGACGTTCCGGGTTGATTTGAGCCTTTAGCCTACACCGTCCCACACCGGGGCGCGAAGGGTGATGTCTCGATCGGTTGCCTTCCCTTTGCCGCGAACAGGATCCCCAACTAGAATCAAGGCCCCGATCCATTCATGTCTCTGACTGCCGGCACGCGCCTCGGCCCCTACGAGATCGTCGCGCCGCTCGGCAGCGGAGGGATGGGTGAGGTGTATCGGGCGACGGACACGCGTCTCGGGCGTGTGGTGGCCATCAAGGTCCTGCCAGGCGGAGCCGCGGTATCCGAGCTGACGCTTGAACGCTTCCAGCGCGAAGCGCGTGCCGCATCCGCGCTCAACCACCCCAACATCTGCACCATTCATGACGTCGGCAGCGATCCGCCGTTTCTCGCGATGGAGCTGCTCGAGGGAGAGACGTTGCAGCAGCAGGTCGCACGCGGGCCGATAAGCCTCCCTGCTCTCGTGGATATCGCCCTCGCCGCGGTCGATGCACTGGACTCCGCGCACAGCAAGGGCATCGTCCACCGCGACATCAAGCCTGCAAACATCTTCCTCACGGCGCGCGGGCCGAAGATTCTGGATTTTGGACTCGCGAAGGCGATATCCGGATTAGCAACAGGTGGCGCCTCACAAGAACCAACCCGTTCGGCTGAGGCGCTGTTGACCGACCCGGGCAGCACGGTAGGGACCGTGTCGTACATGTCGCCAGAGCAGGTCAGCGCGACGCCGCTGGACGCCCGCACGGACTTGTTCTCCTTCGGTGTGGTCCTCTATGAAATGGCGACGGGCACCCGGCCATTTCGCGGAGACAGCTCGGCGTTGGTGTTCGATGCCATTCTCAACAAGAGTCCCGTCCCCGCGGTACGCCTGAATCCCGACGTGCCGCCGGAACTGGAGCGCATCGTCGACAAGTGCCTCGAGAAGGATCGCACGCTGCGATACCAGCATGCGGCGGACATTCGCGCCGACCTGCAGCGCCTCAAGCGCGACACGGACTCGCGCCGGGTGACGACCCGCGCAGAGCCGGCAACCGCACGCGCCAACTCCAAAGGCCGGCTGCTCGTGGTTCCAGCGACCGCCATCCTGCTTGTCGCAATGGTCGTAGGCTACCGGTCTCTTCACCGCAGGCCAGGACTCACGAACAAGGACACGATTGTCCTCGCCGATTTCAGCAACAGCACCGGTGACCCGGTGTTCGACGGCACGCTTCGCCAGGGACTGGCCGTACAGCTGGGGCAATCGCCATTTCTCAGCCTCATCCCCGAGGACCGCATCCATCAGCTGCTGCAGTTGATGGGTCAGCCGGCGGACGCGCGACTGAGTCCGGCGATCGCGAAAGACATCTGCTCGCGAGCGGCCGGCGCTGCCGTCCTCGAAGGCTCGATTGCGAGCCTCGGAAGCCAGTACGTCGTAGGGCTGCGCGCGACGAACTGTCGCACCGGCGACGTGCTCGACGAAGAGCAGGTGCAAGCCGCCCGAAAGGAAGACGTTCTGAATGCCCTGAGTCAGATTGCCAGCACATTCAGAACGCGGGTCGGCGAATCGCTCGCCACGGTCGAGAAACACGATACCCCGCTTGCCGAGGCGACCACTCCCTCGTTCGAAGCATTGAAAGCCTACAGCGCTGGCTCGCGCGTGTTCCAGTCAGCCACGGGTCTCGACGCGGCAATGCTGCAGTTCAAGCGCGCCACTGAGATTGACCCCGGATTCGCAATGGCCCACGCATCGCTGGGGCTCGTCTATTCCTTCATGGGAGAGGCCGCCCTCTCTGCGGAGAGTGCGCGCAAAGCGTATGAGCTGCGCGATCGCGCCAGTGATCGCGAACGGTTCTTCATTACGGCCGCCTATGAACTGCAGGTCACCGGAGATCTTGAAAAAGCGCAACAGATCTGTGAGACATGGGCGCAAACCTATCCTCGAGACCTCGTGCCACCCGGACTCCTCGCCTCATCGATCTATCCGACGCTCGGGAAGTACGACAAGGCAGTCGAAGCGGCTAAAAGACAGATCGATCTGGATGCGGACTTTCCCATCGGGTATTACCAGCTTTCGTTCAACTCTGGTTATCTGGAGCGGCTGGACGAAGCCGAGAACGCGCTTCGGCGGGCCTCAGATCGGAAACTGGATATCCCGGAGTTCCCGATCCAGCGGTACGACATCGCGTTCTTGAAAGGTGACAAGCCAGGAATGGACCGGGAAGTGGCTCAGGCCCAGGGGAAGGGCGGAGCGGAGGTCATGGTGTACGCCCGCGCGGCTTTCGTCCTCGCGTATTCCGGCCAGCTGCAGCAGGCAAGAAAGATGTCACAGCGTGCGCTGACCCTGGCACAACAGACGGGCGAACGAGGACGGGCGGCGCTCGTCGCGAGCGGCGCAGCGATGTTGGAGGCGCTCGCCGGGAACGCACCTGCAGCCAGCCAGGGCGCTATCGCAGCACTGGAGCTTGCAAAGGACAGGGATGTGGAATATGGCGCCGCGCTGGCGCTGGCCCTCTCGGCTGATTCCTCCCGATCTCAAACAGTCGCCAACGATCTCGAAACCCGCTTTCCGCAGGACACGGCAGTCCGATTCGGGTACCTGCCAACCATTCGGGCCGTCCTCGCACTGAATCGCGGCGAGCCCTCAAAGGCTCTCGAATCGCTGAAAACCGCCGCTCCGTTTGAACTGGGCGTGCCGCTCTGCAGCGTTCCACCAGCGTTCTTCGGGGTCCTCTATCCGGCGTATTTTCGGGGTGCAGCCTATCTGGCCCTACACCAGGGTACCGAGGCGGCCGTGGAATTCCAGAAGATCCTCGATCACCGCGGAATCGTGATCAGCGATCCCATCGGCGCCCTGGCGCATCTCCAGCTCGGGAGGGCGCTCGTTCTGACAGGCAATCCGGTCAAGGCGAAGCTTGCCTATCAGGATTTCCTGAACCTCTGGAAAGACGCCGACCCCGACATCCCGATCTTCAAGCAGGCTCGAACGGAGTACGCGAAGCTGCAGTAAGTCCTGGCTCGAATCGATAGCAGCTCCCCGATCGGCGGCGCATGTTTCCCGACCGTGCGGTGATTATAGGCAGGCCGTGAAAACAGATGTTGCAACGGGGTTACACCGTGGTGGTTGACATCGGCGGTGCCAGGGAATAGCGTTGCCGAACAGCTCGCTTCGCGCCTTGGCGGCGCGGGCGAGTGCATCTTTTTCAATTCATCAGTTCCAGAGGAGGAACCATGAAGCGATTCGCGCTTGTAGCGGCGCTCCTGGCGCTGGCGGCGCCTCGCGCCGTCTTCGCGCAGGTCGATCGGGCGACCGTGAGCGGTCTCGTCAAGGACTCCGAAGGCGCCGTCGTGGCTGGCGCTTCCGTTACCGTGACCAATCTGTCCACCAACATCGCCTCACAACAGACGACAACAGACACCGGCTCCTATCTGGTCGTCAACCTGATTCCGGGCCAGTACCGAATCGACGTCGAACTGACTGGATTCAAGAAGCGGTCGCAGACCGTTACCTTGGAGGTCGGACAGCGGGCGCGTGTCGACATGCCGCTCGAAGTGGGCAACTTCGCCGAAACGGTGGACGTCGCAGGAGCGTCGCCAATCCTCAAGACGAGCGACGCCGCGCTCGGGAGCGTCATTCCGGAGATCGCGGTGGCCAACCTGCCGCTCGCGATCAGAAACTGGGACGACCTGCTCGCGCTCGTGCCCGGAGTGCAGGGAGACCGCTACACCGAGCAGGGTGGCGGCACGTCGTTCGGCCGGACCGGCGGCATCAACGTGCACGGCGCTCGCGCCCTTCAGAACAACTTCCTGCTCGACGGGGTGGACAACAACAGCATCTCGGAGAACGTCCAGGAGCTGACGACGCAGGTGTCGCGTCCATCCGTGGATGCGATTCAGGAATTCAAGGTCGTGACGAGTCCGTACTCGGCGGAGTACGGGCGGTCGCCGGGCGCGGCAATCAGTGTGTCGACCAAGTCGGGCACCAACCTGATTCGCGGCACCGGCTACGAGTACTTCCGCAACGAGTCCCTGGACTCCACCGACTTCTTCACCAAGCGTGCGGGCGCCGTAAAGCCCGCGAATGATCAGAACCAGTTCGGCGGAAACCTCGGCGGGCCGATCATCAAGAACAACGCGTTCTTCTTCAGCGACTACGAGGGCACGCGGATCACGCGCGGCGTGTCCCGCCTCACGAAAGTGCCAACCGCCGACGAGCGGGCCGGCATCTTCACCTCGCCGGTCAAGGATCCGGTGACCGGGCTGAACTTCGACAACAACCGGATTCCAACCGACCGCATCGATTCGTACGCCTCGGAGATCATGGCCCTCGTGCCGTTGCCGAACCAGCCTGGCGCGAACAACTTCTTCCGCAACGCGGATCTCCTCGACAACTCTGACCGCTTGCTCGGCCGCATGGATTGGCACCCGAGCGTCAAGGACAGCATCTTCGGCCGATACATCTACTCGAACCGCACGCGCGAGATTCCCGGCGCGTTTGGCGGCGTGATCGATGGTACGGGAACGTCGGCATTCGGCAACCAGACCATCAAGACCAATGCGATGGTCGGCGGCTGGACTCGGATCCTCAGCTCGGCGATGGTCAACGAGTTCCGGATCTCCTGGTCGCAATCGACGTCGGACGCCGTGCACCAGGCGTTCGGGCTGGCGCCCCCCGCCGCCGCGACGATCCCCGGTTCGATCACAGATCCGGCGGTGGCGGGCGGATTCCCCGGAATCACGATCGACGGCGGCTACTTCGGTGGCTCGGGTCTCGGTCGCATCGGATCGCCCGACTTTCTGCCGAAATTCCAACACACCAACCAGTTCGAGTTCATCAACACGCTGTCCTTGCTGAAGGGGAACCACGCGTTCAAGTTCGGCGGCGACGTCATCGCGCCGATGGCCAACCAGTACATGGACGTCCCGGCCACGCGCGGCTCGCTGCGGTTCCGGGGCAGTTTCTCCGGCAACCCGATGGCCGATTACCTCCTCGGCTACGTCACCGATCTGCAGTTGTCCAACGTGTGGGTAGTCGAGCAGCGCCACTGGGCCTCGATGTTCTTCGCGCAGGACGACTGGAAGGTCAATTCGAAGCTGTCGCTGAACCTCGGGCTGCGCTACGACTTCATCACGCCGGCGCTCGAAGCATCCAACGCGCAGACCAATTTCGATCCGAGCGGCGGTGGCAGCCTCCTGTTCGCCAGCGGGGGCTCCCTGGAGAACCGCGGGCTGGTCAAGCCCGACATCAACAACTTCGCCCCGCGCGTGGGTGCGGTGTATAAGCTCGATGACAAAACGCTGATTCGCGGCGGTTGGGGAATCTTCTACAACCTGTTCGACCGCGTCGGCAGCGAGGATCAGCTGGCGCTGAATCTACCCGGCCTGGTGAACAAGACCATCACCCAGACGTCGGGCTCGCCAGTGTTCTTGCTACGGCAAGGCTTTCCGGCAAACTTCCTGGCAGTGCCGAATCTCGATCCCAATGCCGGACAGCTCAAAGCGGTGCGGCTGCGAGCGGTCACGAACGACGCGCCGAAGACCACCATCAATCAGGCCAGCTTCGGGATGCAGCGTGAGCTCCTCACCGGCATGGTGCTCAGCGCCGACTTCATCTACACGCGAGGCTCCAATCTGGCCTCGCTGGTCAACCTGAATCAGCCGCTCCCGAACGCCGCCGGCAACAATGCGCTCGGCGCCTTGCCGTACCCGAACTTCGGGTTCATCGAGTGGCGCGCGCAGAACGGGAAGTCGACCTACAAGGGTCTCGATCTCGGCGTGGAGAAGCGCTACTCCAGGGGCTACGCGTTCGGCGTGTCGTACACCATCGGTGATTCGCAGGACAACACGTCGGAACAGCTGACCACGCAGGGGTCGAATGCGTTTCCCCAGAACTCGCGCGATTTCAGCCCGTGGTATGGACCGAGCGACTACGATGTGCGCCACAGGGTGACGACCAACTTCGTGGTTGACCTTCCGCTTGGCCAGAACGTCTTCGCCAGGGATTGGGTGGCGTCCGGCGTCTGGGCGTGGCGCTCGGGCCGTCCCTACACCGTGAATCAGTCCGGCAACAACGTCGGCACGAACATGACCGGCCTGCCGAATCTGGTCGGCGATGCGAAGGGACCCGAGACCGTCGATCAGTGGTTCAACATCGCGGCGTTCCAGGCGGTCACGACCGGGACGTTCGGCAACGAGCTCCGCAATCGGCTTCGCGGGCCGACCTGGCAGAGCGTCGACCTGACGATCCAGCGGCGGCTCAAGTTCACCGATCGCGTGGCGGCCACGCTGCGGTGGGACATCTTCAACCTGTTCAACACGACTAACCTCGGTCTGCCGAACAGGAACATCCCCAACATCGGCGGAACGGACGCGACGTTCGGCACCATTACGAGCCTGGCGGGCGACGCCCGCATCATGCAGCTCGCGGTGCGATTGAACTTCTAACACACGGTTCAACCTTCCCTGGGTGGGACAGACGATCCGTCTGTCCCACCCTTCGCGAGAATCCTTAGTGGAACGTCCTCTTCGTGTGGCGGTGATCGGCTGCGGCGCGATCGCCCAGATGATGCACCTGCCGACGCTCGGCGAGCGTCCCGATCTCTTCACGATAACCGGGCTTGCCGACATCGATCGCGCAACGCTCGATGCGGTCGGCAAGCGCTATCACGTCACGCGGCGCGCGACCGACTTCCACGAGCTGCTCTCAGACCCGCAGGCCGAAGCGATCCTGGTCCTCGCGTCCGGCGGGCACCGCAAGTTCGTGCTGCCAGCGCTCGCAGCCGGCAAGCACGTGTTCGTCGAGAAGCCGCTCGGGTTCAGCGTCGCTGAAACCGAGGAGATCGCCGCCGCCGCACGCCGGAGCGGCAGGCTGCTGATGGTCGGCTATCACAAGCGCTTCGATCCGGCCTATCTGCGCACCGTCGACGAAGTCCGCCGCCTCGAGAGCCTCCGCTTCGTGGACGTGACCGTACTCCATCCCGACGAAGACGCATATCGGCGGCATCACGCGCTGCTGCCCGCGCGGCCACCCGCGGCGGTTACCGAAGAGATGCTGGATCGGATGGCGCTCGACGAATCAGATTCGCAGGAGATGCGTCCCCTGCTCGACGCGACGCTGGGTCCGGATGCGTCCGCGCCGCTGCGCGTCGCGCTCCTGGTGCTGCTGACCAGCCTGATTCACGATGTCAACGCGCTCCGCGGCGTACTCGGGGAGCCCGAGGAGGTGTTGTCTGCACACACGTGGCGAAACGGCATGGCCCAGACGTCGCTGACGCGATTTGCCGGAGATGTGCGCGCGGTGATGACATGGATTTCCGTACCCGAGGTTGCCCACTACCAGGAACAGCTGCGCTTCGTGAGCCCGGAGCGCCGGGTCACGCTGACCTTCCCGTCGCCGTACCTTCGCCACGCACCGACGCCGCTCTCCATCGAACGCATGGACGGCGGCAGCCACGTCCAGGAGCGGCACACCGTGTCGTACGAAGAGGCGTTCCGCTCCGAGATCCATCACTTTCGTGCGGCGGTGCTCGAGGGGAAGGCGGCGTCACCCGGCGTGGAGGAGGCGCTGGGGGATGCACGGTGGATCGAGATGATCGCAAAGGAACTGGTGCGCGATCAGCAGAGCCGAGCGGGGTAGTGGCCTCTCTGCAGGCCTGATCCGCTGGGCGGAGCTCGTGGTGTCCTTATCTATCGGTCGCGCCCGCGCTCTCCGATAATCCCTTCGTGGCAAACTGCGACAACTGCGGCGCACCGCTGCGGCTCGACCCGGGCAGTGGCCTTCTCGTCTGCGACCATTGCGGCACTCAGCGAGAGGGCCCGGCGGGCAGCGAACACCTCGAGCTGCTGGACGAGACTTCGAGCGTGTGCCCGATCTGTTCTTCACCGCTCTCGAACGGCCGGCTCGAGGGCCATCCGCTGCTCTGCTGCGCCCGCTGTTACGGCCTCCTGATCGAGATGAACCGGTTCGCAACCGTGATCGACGTCATGCGCGCGTACGAAAAGCGTGGTGCTCAGATTGCGCTGCCGCGTCGCCAGCATCCCGGCGATCGGCTCCTCAGCTGTCCACGATGCGGTCAGCCGATGGTCAGTCATCTGTACGAGGGAGGCGGGAACGTCGTGATCGACACCTGCGAAAGCTGTCAGGTCAACTGGCTGGATCCAGGCGAGCTCCGTCGCATCGCCGCTGCCCCGTATTCGCCGTACTCGGGGTGATCGCGACTGCTCCTTTGGCGCTTACTGCATCCCCACGTTCGCGCGCGTGATCAGCCCCAGCTTTGTCGGCTGCTCAGCCGGTACTGGTTCGTGCCGAATCAGCTTGACTGCGCTCTCGACGGCCAGGCGGCCCATCTCCGACGGAAACTGCGCCACCGACGCCGCCATCGATCCGTTCGCGATCGCCTTCCGCGCATCGTCCACGGCGTCGAACCCGATGACTCGGATCCGGCCGGTCTTGCCTGCGGCCGCGATCGCTTCGATGGCGCCGAGCGCCATCATGTCGTTGCACGCGAACACGGCATCGATCGACGGGTTGGCCTCCAGCATGTTCTGGAAGACTGTGAAGCCCTGGTCGCGCTCCCAGTTGGCCGTCTGCGATGAGACGACGTGGATGCCTTCCGATCCTCTGATGGCCTCTCGAAAACCCTGCAGGCGCGCGTCGCCGGTCTGGTGACCGGGGATCCCTTCGAGCAGCGCGACGGTCGCGCGTCCGCCGGTGATCTCGACGAGATGCCGGCCGGCAATCCGGCCTCCCTCCACGTTGTCCGAACCGACATAGGCGTCGGTGTGCACGCCCGCCTCGGCGGCGGCCTGGGCGTCGATGCGGTCGTCCACGATCACCACCGGAATCCCGGCGCGCTTGGCTTTTCCGACCGCGGGAACGATCTCCTTCGACCCCGACGGTGCGATGCAGATCGCCGCGACTCCAGCCTCCACGAGGTTCTCGATGATCTGCATCTGCCGCTCGATGTCGGTCTCCCGCTCGGCCGACTGCACGATCAATTCGACGTTCAGCCGCTCGGCCGCCGCAATCGCACCCTTGCGCATGTCGATGAAGAACGGGTTGTTCAGGGTCTTGAGGACGAGCGCGATGCGGGGGCGTTCGGCATGAGTGGTTCGATTGCACGCGGGGGTTGCGCCGATCGCGAGGATTGCGACAGCGAGCGTGAACAGTTTGCTCATCGGCTTCGTTGACTCATAGGCCGAGGCCGCGCAAAAACTCGCGGTTGCGGCGTGCGCTCTCCGCGGGCGATCCCATGCCTGGCAGCACGTCCTGTTCGACGACGATCCAGTCGCGGTAGCCTGACTCGCGCAGGGCCCGGAGGACGGCCGGAAAATCGACGCTGCCCTTGCCCAGCTCGCAGAAAATGCCGTGCTTGATCGCGCCAGTGTAGTCCCATGACTCAGTGCGCGTGCGCGCGTAGACGTTCGGTGAAAAATCCTTGAAGTGCACGTGCCAGACGCGCGAGCAGTGCCGCCGGAAAATCTCGAGCGGATCGGCGCCCCCGAACGACAGGTGGCCTGTGTCGAAGCAGAGTCCAAGAAGCGTCGGATCGGTCCGTGCCATCAACTCGTCCACTTCCCACGGCGCCTCGACGAATCCCGCGCAGTGGGGATGGAAGACGGTCCGCAGTCCCGTCTCGTCGCGGACGCTTCGCGCGATGGCTTCGCATCCGCGCGCGAAGACGGTCCACTGCTCCGGGCTCAGGCTGTCCGCTCGAATGAGACGCCCCGTGCGCGCCATCCGGGTCGCATCCGCGCCTGAGTCGTCAGCCAGGACAATGAACGGCGTCGTACCGCCGGCCGCGGCCAGCAGCCGCGCCGTTCGGATCGCGGTTTCGACTCCAGCCGTGTGCGTGCTCTCATCGGCGAGGCGGACAGGAACGAAAGCGCCAAGCATGGTGAGCCGGCGCCGTGTCAGCTCGGCGATCAGCTGCGGAGGGTCCGTGGGCATGAAGCCCCAGTCGCCGAGCTCTGTTCCCTCGTAGCCGGTTGACGCGATTTCGTCGAGGACCTGGCTGCTCGGCGCGGACCTCTCAGTGTCTTCGAACTCGAGCACGCCCCACGAGCAGGGCGCATTGGCGACGCGCATATGGATTCTTCACTCCCTATCGGCTGTCTTCAGTTGGACCCGAAAGGCCGGCTGAAGCCGGCCACTACCGTTGTTGTAACGTCCGCCTTCAGGCGAACCCGCAAGCCCGATGAACGCTGACGGCTACAATCATTGTAGTGTCTGCATTGAGGCGGACCGACTGGCCCCGGTCGCGGCGCGAGCGAACACCCTGATCTGAGCGAGCACTGGCAAACCAATTCAACTATGCCCGCGACCTACCATCGATCGAGATCGTGATCGAAGCGTTGCGCGGCAGCTGACCGCGCATGCGCGCGCTGCTGCGTCCTCCGGGTGGGCCAGGTCGAGCCTACGATGGAACGACTCGACAGAACCGCTCCTGGGCCGACTTCAGGTCGGGCGCTGGGTGCTCACCGCGTGGGGATTCCGTGGTGGGTCAGCTTCCGATAGAGGGTCTTCCTGTTCAGCCCCAGCACTCTCGCGGCTGCGGCCTTGTTGCCTGAGACGGATTGGAGCGTGTGAACGATGTGCTCCCGTTCGACGTCAGCAAGTCGCCGGCTTCCAGGCACCGCTGAAGAGGTCGGACGTTCTTTCACGCTGTCAGGAAGATCGGCGAGGGTAATGCGCGGGCCGGTGCCGAGGACCAGCGCGCGCTCGATCACATTCTCGAGCTCTCGCACGTTGCCCGGCCAGCTATGCCGCCGAAGCACGGCCATCACGTCGTCGGACACGCTGCAATCACGCCTGCCGACCTTCGGTCCGTGCTTGTCCAGCAAGTGCCTGACAAGAGAGTCCAGGTCGTCGGGCCGCTCACGGAGCGGGGGCACCCGCACCTCGATGACGTTGACGCGGTACAACAGATCTTCGCGAAACCGCCCTTCCGCTACAAGTACAGGCAGGTCACGGTGCGTTGCCGCGACGATGCGCACGTCTGTCGGAACGGGCGCGGGAGCACCGAGCGGCTGCACTTCCTTCTCCTGCAGCACACGCAGGAGCTTGCCCTGCAGGGGCGGCGCCATATCGCCGATCTCATCGAGGAACACCGTCCCGCCGCGGGCAAGTTGAAACAGCCCCATCTGGTCGTCACGAGCATCGGTGAACGCACCGCGCCGGTGACCGAAGAGCTCGCTTTCGAGGAGTGCCTCGGGGATCGCCGAACAATTCACGGCCAGAAAGGGGCCGGAGGTTCGCGGACTCTTCGCGTGCAGCGCTCGAGCCAGAAGCTCCTTACCCGTCCCGCTTTCTCCAACCAGCAGGACTGGCGTATCGCTGAACGCTGCTCGATCGATGAGCTGCATCACGGCGCGCATCGCGCGCGACTCGGCGAGGATCCCGGTCAAAACTTCTTCTGTGACAAGCACGATGGCATCTGAAGCCCATTGAACATCATCACGAGTACGGGTTCAAGGCTCACGGTTCTGTTCCCACGCTTCGTCACAGTCTTTTTGCAAATTCGTCCTGATCGGCTGAGCCGCGCGCGAGGCGCGAGGCTGGTGCCCATCGCCACATGCGTGGCCGATCGACACACGTCGCATCAACACGCACGATCATCAGCAGTTGCGCGGCCCGAGGACGCGCGCGTGGGGCGATCGGGGACCACTGAGAAATGTCTCGAAATGCGGGTGCTGCGATCGCTGATGTTTTGCGCGATCAGAAGAGGGAACGGACGTTGCGAGACGAACGATGTTCCCAACTCTCTCGTGACCGTTATGCGGATCGCGACGGGGATGAGTACCTGTTCGACCGGATAACGAGTCGGCGCCCCAACGGCGCGCCCGCCTGAGCGGAGCGGGGCATGGGGGCCCCGCGAGCGCCGGCGTCGGGGGGTCCGGCGGGGCGAAGCCCCCCGGTAAATCAAGGAGGTCAAATGGCAGTCAGCGCGTTTGGTACCCAGTTCACGTATCCCGGCCAGTTCTCACCATGGAGTGGTGCCCAACAGGGCATTCAAGGACTGGGTGTCAACCCGTATGCGTTTCAGCAGTACACGCAGAACCAGCCACTCATGAGCGCTCCGCTCACCTCGACGATCGCAGGGCCGTCGCTCGGAGCGCAGCAGCTTCTTCCGCTGCTGCAAGTCGTGCCGCAACAGTTGCAGCATCTGCAGCAACTGGTGTCGGTGCAGCTGCAGGAGCTGCAGCAGCTCCAGCAGATCGTCCAGCTCCTGCCCGGGCAGCTGCAGCAGATTCAGCAGTTGATCCAGTACGTGCCGCAGCAGCTTCAACAGTTGTCGCAGCTCCAACAGCCGATCGGTCAGAGTGCGGGTCTCGGCACCTTTGCGGGGACGCCGCAGTGGGGATTCAATCCTCAGGCCTTCGGCGCTCAACCAGGCCACGTGATGTAACAGCTGACGGAAATGTCGTTCTGCACGATCTGCGGACGCGCCACACCCCGTGGATCGTGCAGCCAGAACTTGGGAAAAAAGGAGACATCACATGGCAGAACCGATGTTTGGGGCTGTTTCGCCGATTTGGTCCGCGATACCTGCTCCAGGAGTCACGTGGTTCCAGGCACCAATGCCGGGATCCGGGGCGGTCGGTGTTACAAGACCAACCACCGCTCCACTTTCAGGAGAGCCGTACGCATTCTCTCGTGCGATCCCGCCAGCAGGAACCATGTCCGGGTTCGGAGCGCCAATGCCGATGTTCGGCGTTGCGGACATCCCGGTTGGTGTCACGGCGCCGGCGCTGGTCTCAGCCATTGCTATCAGGCGGGGGCAGCCGGCCGGACCCACCAGCGATCCGGAAATCGAGGACTTCATCTACGACGCGCTCGAGCTCCTGCCTGGATCCACCGAGGTGGAAGTGCGGTGCGACGGCGGACGGACGTCGTTGATGGGTACCGTGACGCAGAAGCGGCTGAAGCGGGACATCGGCGAGATCGCCTGGGCCATTCCCAGCATCAACGATGTCCAGAACAACATCACGATCGCTCCGAGACGCCGGTCGCGATCGCAGAGTCGTGAATCGGAACCAGCTGCGGTCGCAGGACGAAAGACGGCCTGACGCGTCACAGGCTCCAGTTTTGTTTCTCAGAGCCGCGGGGCCCAACCCCGCGGCCCATCCGCTCTTCGCGCTCGCAGAAGTAGGTAAGCCCGGTCGGATCACACTAGTCGGACCGCGCTCTCGCTGCGTAGAGCCGATGCCCGTCGCCGGCGCGGAAGCCGATCGTCTCCAGGAGTTCCTTTGAGATCTCGGCCGGGTGGACCTTCGTGAGCCGGAAGGTCCTCGCGCCTCCCGCGCACACTCGAGAGATCAGCAGCTTCAGACGGGCCCCACCGTCCTCGATGAAACTGCGCAGCGACACAATCGCGGTCGTCGTCGCGCCTGCTCTCTGAGCCGCTTCTGCATTCCCCTCCGGGTCCACTTCGTCCTTCACATAGAGGACGTACGCTTCGATTCGCTCGTCCGAGGCGACGGCGAGCCCTGCGATTTCATTCTTCCTTGCTGTCAGCGCTTCGACCGAACGCTCCCAGCAAACGGGTGGATGAGCCTCCCCAAGGAGTCCGTTGGCGGCGAGATCGTCGACCGTGACAGGGATCACGAACCGGCCGCCGCCGTGATCACCAGACATCCTTGCGACCCCGCTCGCATCGTTCTCTTCACACCGCAAGACGTAGTCTGTCAAGCGCGCTTCCTGCACGTATCCGGTTGCGCCGAAGAGCTCGCAGGCCGGGGCGAGCGTCTCGGGGACTTCGGCGATGAGTCTGGGAGGGCCCAGAATTGCGAGCTTCGAGCTCAGCGACGTGAGCAGGTGGCGGCCGTGACCCTGTCGTCGATGATCGGGATGGACGGCGATCCTGTGAATGAGCGTACCGGACGGCCGCTTGGCGCCAATTTCGACGGCTATCGGAGCGGAGCCCGAGAAAGCGACCATGCAGCTGCTGCACCAGACCTGCAGGTCCCGGATCGATCGCTTGAACGCGGCCGGAGTCATCTCCGGCTCGTCGGGCACGTACGGGGCCCAGCAGCGATTCAGCGCGTCAACGAGCAGACCGATGTCGTCCGTGCGGCAGAAGCGATATGCGGACATCCTTAACCGGGGGGCTTAGGCCCGCCCGCCTCCGCTAAAGCTTCTGCGAGGAGCCTCGCTAGCATAACTCGTCAGCGATATGAACTCCGCGACGGCCTTTCGGACCGAGGACAGAGGAGTAGTCCATCGGTAACGGATGGGCTCGTAGTATGCTAAAGCTCTTCCACCGAACATGACGATAGAGCTGGTGCTGCGATGAAACTGTGCGCGCTGACGTTCTGGCTTCTTGCGGCGGCCGCCGTCGCCGACCCGCCGCCCGAGCGCGTGTTCTTCTCGAGGGTCTTTCCGGTTCCAGGGCAGATCCGCCTGCTCGTCGCCAATGCGGACGGCAGCGACGAGCATCCGCTGCTGGCGACACCGGACATCGATTACGACCCGGCCTGGTCGCCTGACGGCGCGTGGATCGTCTTCACGTCCGAACGGGCCGGATCGGCCGATCTCTTTCGAGTTCGGCCGAATGGTGCAGATCTCGAGCGTCTCACCGAGAGTCCCGCGTACGACGATCAGGCCGCCTTCTCGCCGGATGGTCAGCGCCTCGTGTTCGTGACGTCGCGGGCCGATGGCACCGCAGACCTGTGGACGCTCGACCTGAAGACGCGTCGCGCACAGCCGCTGACATCGGGCGCCGGCGGGGACTTCCGGCCGTCCTGGTCGCCGGACGGCCGCTGGATCGCCTTCGCCTCGGACCGCGGTTCCAGTTTTACGTTCTCGCACGGCCGGTGGGAACCGGTCCAGCTCGCTGACATCTTCCTGATTCACCCCGACGGATCGGGCCTGAAGCGCATCGGCGAGCACGGCGACTTCTGCGGCAGTCCGAAGTGGTCCGCCGACAGCCGGCGCGTCATCGCGTACTGCATGCCCGCGCAGCAGACGATGGACTACAGGCAGTCACAGATCGAAGACGGATCCACGCGGCTCGTCTCGATCGACGTGGCGACGGGCGTGTCGACCGACGTGCCCGCGGGCAGCGGCGTGAAGATGGCGCCGGCATTCGTCGGACCGGATGCAATCGGGTTCATTCGCAAGGACAAGGCGGCCGCCGGCATTCACTACGCCAGCGGAAAAGCCGGCCCGAAGGGCAGCATCCGCAGCGCCGCCTGGTCGCCAGACGGCGCACGGGTTGCGTTCCACCGATCCTTGCCCAGGGGCTCCGACAGCGGCATCACGATGTGGAGCCGGCTGCCGCGCTACCAGCTTCAGCTCGGGGGGATGCAACCCTCGTTCGACCCGTCGGGCGCGCGATACGCGGCCGCCGATTACGTCCCGACACCCGGCGGTAACAGTCTGTACGTCGTGGACGCGGCGACGAACACGTCCACGGTCGTCTTTCATGAGGACGGCAGGAGCGTTCTCGGCCCGCAATGGTCGCCGGGCGGCGACGACATCGTGTTCGGCATCGGCCATTTCGGGGCGTTCTTCAACGGGTTCCACGATCTCTTCCTGAAGACGTCGGACCGTGTCGATGGCGGCGCGCAGGTGGCCAGGATCAAGGCGGATGGGTCGGGATTCCGTGAGCTGACGACCGGCCCCAACAACAACGGCTTCCCGTCGATGTCACCGGACAGCACGAGAGTCGTCTACCGCACCTTCGGCCCGGACGGCGACGGCCTTCGCGTCATGACACTCGCCACGCGAGCGGTCGCGACGCTCACGACCGGCTACGACAATTTCCCGCTCTGGTCCCCGAAAGGCGACTTGATCATGTTCTCGCGCATCGACGAGGGAGACTACGAAATCTACACGATCAAGCCTGACGGCACAGGGCTGCGACGCCTGACGCACTCGCCCGGCAACGACGCGCATCAGGGCTGGTCCCCGGACGGCGAACGCATCGTGTTCGCAAGCGCCCGCATGGGATTCAAGGACGAAGTCACCTACACCGACGCTCCGCAGCCCTACGGCGAGCTGTTTGTCATGCGGTACGACGGCAGCGATGTTCAGCAGTTGACCGACAATCAATGGGAAGACGGAACACCCGCCTGGCAACCGCCGCCGCGTCCGGCGCGGCAGGCCCGCCGCTGAGCCCAATCGGAGCTTCAGCGGTATCGCGATCCGCTTTACTTCTTCATCTCGTCATAAATCGCCTGGATCGCCGCCTTGACGCGCTCGGTCTTGTAGCCGGGGTATTTGTCGACCTTGAACGCCGCCGCCGCTTCGTCGACGGTCTTGCCGGCCGTCATCGCTGCCTGTGCCTGGGTCAGAAGGTCGGCGAGGAACTGCTGGTACTCCTGCAGATCCTTCGGCGTCTGCATCGGGCTGTGCCCAGGGATGATCGTGTCGACGTCGGTGATGTTCGCGATCACCTTGGAGAGGGTCTGCGGGAACGCGACGCAGCTGCCGCCGTTGTTCCGATCGCAGAGCGGCGCATCCTTCCAGGCGAACATGTCGCCGGTGTGCAGGACCCTCAGGTCCGGGAAGACGACGAAGGTGTCCCCGTTGGTGTGGCCTGCGCCGAAGTAGTAGAGCTCGATGCGATTCTTGCCACTTCCGAGGGTCAGCCGGTCCTTGTAGGTCTTGCCCGGCAGGAACTTCGCATTATCCCCTTTGAAGGCGTCCATCTTCTCCATGTTCGTCTTCGTGTTTTCGTGCGCGATGAGCTCGACCGTCGTACCGAAGAAGCCGTCGTTGCCCGTGTGATCGCCGTGCGTGTGGGTGTTGATGATTCTCGTCACGGGCTTGGGCGTGACACTCTTCACCTTGTCGAGTACCGCCTGGCCCCAGCCGGCGAGCTTCGTGTCTACGAGCGTGACGCCGTCGTCGGTGATGAACACGGCGACGTTGCCACCGCTGAACGTCGCGGGGTTCCCGGGAGTGGAGCTCGTGAGGACGTAAAGGGTGTCCTTGAGCTTCACGATGTCGATGGCGCGCGGCCCCTCCGGCGCCCCCGCTTGCCCTTGGGACACATTCACGTCCGTTCCCGCCCTGACGACAATCGAGAGCGAGCCGACAGCGAGGAGCAGCCCAAGCAGAACGCTTCGTTTCATCCAAGCCTCCAGACAGGCACGACTCTATCCCAGCATGTCCTTTCCACAGTGCAGGTCGGCCACGCCGGATCGCGAGCGTGCTCCACGCTTCGATCGATCGCCGATCGACTAGTGACGCGACACTAGGCCTCACGAGGCTCGCCGGGCGCACTCAATGCGTTCAGCGGGCTGACCTCGTTGAGGTATCCGGCGCCGTTGCCGGCCGGGGCGCTCGAAGTCGCGGCCGAAGGGTCGGCCTGAACCTGTGCCGCCGGCGCGGGACTCTTGCCCGGCGCCTGGTAGTTCGCGATCATCTCGGCCATCATCTTCTTGCCGATCTCGATCCCGTCTTCGACGAGCGCCAGATCGATCGCCGACGCGGAGCGCTGCCGCGCCAGTTCCTCGATCCGCTCCTGCGTCTGGCTCCGCATGAACCCGGCCGGGACCCGGAGGATCCGCTGCGTGGCTTCGCTGGTCCAATCGAACGTCGAGATCAGGGGATTCTTCCTCTCGTCGCGAGCTATCAATCGAGGTTGGTCTGAGGAATCGCCAACAACAGGCGCGCCAGAGGCGCGCCCCGCCGGAGCGGAGCGGGGCGAAGGGGTCCCCGCGAGCGACGGCGATGGGGGGTCCGGCGGGGCGAAGCCCCCCGGTCTTATATCGAGCGGCGACCCCGTCTCCTCCTCGATCACCTGTCGGGCGAAGTCGAGCGTGATTGCGTCGAGCTTCGTCATGCGCGCGCGCTTTTCGACACGCGCCTTGACGCGGCGGCGCTGATAAGCGTTCTTCATGGTCCAGAGGCCCTTCCTGGCGTCCTCCGACCATCGAAGCTTGCGTCCGTCGTACGTCGTCTCCTCTTGGAGGCCACCCTCCACTGCGGCGATCTTCTCGATCATCTCCCGGGAGATGACCTCGAAGTCGGTGCCGCCGCAGACGGTGCACTTCACGGCGTCGCTCTGCGTGGCCGTGACGCCGCACGCCCGGCACATCGACACGCTGCCGGACTTCGCCCGCTCGAGAGCCACGGCCTCGGCCAGGGCCTTGGTTGCGGCAGAGGCGCTCTTCGGCATGAACCGATCCATCGCGTCATCGATCACGGCGCTCGTCACGACCGAATGTCCCTTCTCGAGGGCCAGGCGAAGGACACCCGTGCGGGCGATCCCTTTGACCTGCTCGGGCACGTGCTTCATCCGCTCCTCGGCTTCGGGCGTCCATCGGACGCTCTCCTCGGCGCGCACGTCGAGACGGGGCACCTCGAGCCGCGTTGAAAGGAGGACATCGCAGTTTGCGGAGCGGAGAATGTTTTCCACGTTGCTCCCCAGCGCCGTCTCCTCCTTCGGGCTGTGGACGCCGATCCGCCCCAGCACGATGAGCCAGGGGCTCGTCTTGCGCGCGTGGTCGATGATCTTCTGGAAGGGCTTGCCGTCGAGGAGCGTCTTCTTGATCGCGACGCCCGCTTCGCCCGCCATCCGTTCGCCCACTTCGAGATGAGACTGATAGATCTGCGCGAGCCCGGTGTCGATGATCTCCTCGTGGAGCTGATTCTGCTCCTCGAAGCGGAAGACCTTCGCCGCCTTCTCGGTGAGGACGTTGACGATCCCGTTGAAGACGGAATAGTGCAGATAGGGGTCGTACACGGCGATCGCTTCGACCTTCTTGCCGAACGTGCGCGCCAGTTCGAGAGCGGTCATGAGCGCACCGAATGACTGGGGGCTGCCGTCGATGCCGACCAGGATCGTGTCCCGCTCCGCCTCGCCAGGCTCGGGGACGTGCTTGACCACCCAGACGTCGCGGTCGGATTGGCGGGCGACGCGTTCGCAGACGGAGCCGATCACGCTGTCCTTGGCTCGCCCGATCCCCACGGCACCAATCACGACCAGGTCGTGCTCTGAGCCGGCGAGATCCTTGAGGATCTCGGTGTGATGCTTTCCATCCATCATCCGCGGCTCGAACGGGACGCCGGACGCTCCACAGAGCCGCGACATGCCATCGAGATAGCTGTCCGAGATGAGCTTGAGGCCCATCGTGATGAGGCTGTCGTGGATCTTCCGCTGGCGCTCCAGTTCCACCTCGTCGATGTACTCCTCAGGCAGGGTGTACTCCATCTGCCTGAAGCGGTAGTCGTGGAGTTTGGCCGCGTAGACATGGCAGCCGACCAGTTTCGCGGAGCACGCCTTACCCAACTCGACGCCGAAGGCGACGGCGCGGTTGGAGTGGTCTGAGTTATCGACAGGGACGTAGATGCTCTTGTACATCAAAACCTCCGGATGACCGGCAGCTCAAACGCTCGGGGCCGGCTGTTGTCTCTGCTTACCGCCGAGCCCATCGGCCCGAGAACGCCACCGTACCCAACCAATCACGGCCAGCTCGATGACGAGGATGAAGAGCGCCGTCTGGATCATCGGGCCGACGACTGACGGAACGTCTTCGGGCTCTACGTAGATGGAGTACCACAACGACAGCCCTCGGCGGTTGCCGCGCTCACGCGAGAACCCGTCCCAGACCGAGAACGCGACGGGCATGAATTGTCCGGACGCAAACGCGGCGCCCGACGCGGGGCGAAGAGGCCGTTTGAAGATGACCGACCATTCGCCTTGGTCGTAGCTCGCGACCCCCGTGAGCTCCCCCGTAGCGTTGGGCGCGAGGTCCGCGCTTCCCTTGCCGGTGAACTGAAGGGGCTCGGGGCGGGCCAGATCGAAGAACCAGAGATCGACCGAGCTCTGGCTGTCGCCGAAGATGAAGTACGGCTTGCGGGCGCCGGTCGGTACCTGCGAGGGAATCTGGATCGAGACGGCGTCCGAGAACTCGGATGGCTGGTCGGCTGGCGCCGTGGCCTCTTCGGCAAAGGGGTCTTTCGCAGCCTGGCCACCCGGCGCTTGCCCGGCAGCGGCCGGGGCGACTTCCTCCCCGCCGAAGACGCTCCCCTTCGCGCCGCCGGCGCTGTCGGTCCCGGCCGCGGCGGCCGCCGGCTCCTCTTCCTCTTCCAGGGGCACGGGAAGCGCTGGTCCGTTCTTTCCTGTTTTCTGCGCGCTCATGTCGTGCCATCGAACGAGGAGGGCGATGGAGTCCGCGTCGTAAATCGCCTGAACGGCGACGCTGCTCGCCGGTGGATGGAACGAGCGTCCGGGTTCCATGATCTGCCCGATGATCGGAAGTCGCGCGACAGGAGCGGATGCGAAGCTCGCGGTCCCCTTCTTCAGATCGATGGGATCCTGCACGTGCTTTGCGACGACGAGGTTGGTATAGCCAGGTCCTTTGCTGTCCGAGAGCGAGGCGATGAAGTCGGTGATCGCCCATCGGTCCTCCGGCTTGAGCGCATCGAGGAACCCCGGCATGGGGGTGCCGTTCAGCCCCGTGCTCATCGCCCGGAAGATATCCTCGCGGGACGACCCTCCCCGGAAGGTCCAACTCTCGGAGAGGTCCGCTGGACGAATCGGGTGATCCCAGTCGTCCTTCAGGGTTGGAGCCGAAGGTCCGTCCCCTCGACCCAGCGTTCCGTGGCACTTTACGCAGCCGGTCTCTTCGTAGAGCTTCTTTCCGAGCTCGACGGACTCCTTCGTGCTCTTCGGCGCACTCGGCAGAGGGACGGGCTGGGAAACTTTTTCAGCGTTCGAGAAATCTGGGGAGAAGGTCGTGATGAAGTAGGCCAGATTCGACACTTCCTCCGCTGAGAAGGTCGGCCACGCGGGCATCGATGTGTACGGCATGCCGCGCCTGATGATGTTCACGAGGTCCTGATGCGTCGGGAGCGCTCCGTTCGCAGTCGTCCGAACCTTGAACTTGCCCGTCGTGAAGTTGCGTGGCCTCGGCCGCAGATGTGGGGCGGCATATCCCTCGCCGTCTCCCTTTTCGCCGTGGCACTGCGAACAGTAATTCAGGTAGAGCTTCTTGCCCGCCTCCCGCTGCGCCTCAGTCCCGACGTCCGGAGCCGCCGCACGCACGAATCCCGTCAGCGCGCCACAGAACGAGGCGATGAGCACAGCAACACACCCGCGCGATAACAGGCGAGAGGTCATTGTTTCGTGGCCTCCTCCGTGGCGCGAGGCCTCCGCCCCGTGAAATCGTAGAGAAACAGGATCGCATCCCACATCTCGTCTTCCTTCAGGAACTTCTCCCACGCGGGCATGGCCGTGTCCCAGGGTCCCCCTTCTTCGGGAAGGCCGGGGCCGCCCTTGGCGATTCGCCAGAACAGGAACGTCTCGCGGAGCATCGGAATCGTCCCCGCGTCGGTGAAGTTGGTCGGGATCGGGTCGAGGCCGTGCACGAACATGCCTGTGCTGGCCATGTTGTCGCCGTGGCAGAACACGCAGTTCCGATAGTAAACCTGGCGCCCGTTCTCGACATGCTTGCGGAACTCTGCCGGATTCGACGTCTCGAGGTGTCGGAACGGGTTCTCTCCGTCGAGATTGACCTTCTTGTCGTGAACCGTGATCTCCGACGGGGACGCTGGATGGACCGTTCGCGAGAACAGCGGCGGCTCGAGGGGGACGTTCATGCGAACGTAGACGTTCGCGGCGGCGAGCGCCGGGATGCCGACCACCGTCGCGCCGAGGAGCGCCGTGTACCGTTTGTCCGTCATGAACCGGATGAGCGGGCCTGAGACTTCGTCGCGGCGCTCCTGACTGGAGGAGACATACGCCAGGATCGCGATCGAGACGATTCCCATGTAGATCGTGATGACGGAGGAGGGAATCGGGGCGGTGAATCCGAATCGGAGCAGGATGTAGATTCCCACCCACCAGGCGCCGGCCCACACCAGCAGATTGGCTCGAAGGAGGCGGAGGAGCCCGAGTGCGGCGACTACGGCGAGGAGGATCACTATCTTCATCGTGCAACTCCGCCCGCGCTGGCAATCGTCGCCACCGACCGCGATGTCGCCGCAGGTCTCAGCTCCGCCCCCTTAGGGGGCGCCGGCGGCGCAGGCGCCCCGGCCGGCGCGGCCGCGCCACTGTTGTAGTGGTGCTTCGTCTGCAGCGTCACGGTTGGTGTGCCTCCGAGTGTCTGGAGTGCCGCGATCACGCAGAGGATCTCTTGGTCCGTGAGGCCGATCGGAGGCTTGTTGATGGGAGGCATCGCCGGAGGGAATCCCGGCACGACGAACGCCGTGGGTTCGTACAGCGACTGCGCAAAGTACTCGACGTCGCTCAGGC
Organism: uncultured Acidobacteriota bacterium; assembly: GCA_963730995.1. Classification (GTDB taxonomy): domain Bacteria; phylum Acidobacteriota; class Vicinamibacteria; order Vicinamibacterales; family 2-12-FULL-66-21; genus CAVSUB01. The sequence continues at coordinate 206,252 of CAVSUB010000009.1, forward strand.
CCGCGACGCGGGTCTTCGCGCGAACAGCGACGCCGGCGAGATCCGGGAACCGGAGCGCCCCGGTCTTGCCGATCGTGTGGCAGGTAAGGCAGAGCCCTTTGCCTTCCATGATCTCGCGGCCGACCTTCACCATGTCGGCCGTGGTCAGGTCGCCTTTCAGGGCGACCTCCTGGGGAGCCTGAACTTCCTTCTGAGGCACCATCTGGCCGACGTAGGTATAGAACCCTGTCGTCGCGAGGACGAGAGCGCCGATCCGGAGAATGAGCGGGACCTTCATGACGTCCTTGCCCCTGGCTCGTAGTCGGGTCGGTCGTGCAGGCTCGCGATCCAGAACACAACACCGATCAGGAGGAAGAACGCGAGCACGGCCACCGAGACGACCTTCGTCGCAAAGCCAAGCGTCGGCGTGAACGCGTCAACCGACTGGTCGCGGATGACGCCGTAGACATGCCAGTGCTGGCGGAGCCCGGAACGCACGTAGCCCATGAGCCCCATGAGCCACGTGAACGTGACCGCGATGAAGATCAGCACGTATTGAGAGATCGCCGGAATCCTTCCCCAGCGCACCTCGCCCGTCTTCTGCGCCCGGCGGAAGAGGAAGATGTCGATGGCGGTGATCGAGATCATCGCGAGAAGGACCGAGCTGACCTGCGGCACGGACAACCTGATCCGGACCGTCGCCTCGACGAAGTACCCGTAGACGCCGAGAAAAATGACGAATATCGCTGTTGTCGCGAAGATCGCAAGCTGCGCCGCATGGCCCATCTTTGCCCACGGCACTGTTGCGACCTTTCCCGTCCGGCGGTAGAGGAGGAAGCTCATGAAAGTTGTAAGGATCAGGATGTTCACCGCCGTGTTCTTGGCGGACATGACGCCGAGATAGCCAAGAACCGGGTGTGCTGACCCTCCCATCGCCCGGAGCTCGGAGACGGTCGCGATAATCGATCGCGGTGTCGCCCAGACCATGAAGCAGAGCGTGATCGCGAAGAGAAGGTACTTGATGAACTTCTGAAGCGGCTGCACTCCCTCGACCCGCCCCATCCCCAGCCAGAGGTAATAGTTGGCGGCCAGGAAGAGGTTGCCAATCAGGACGGCCTGGATGATGAAGAGCCACGAGAAAGCTCCGCCCATCATCGTGAGACCGAGCGTCTGCGAGAAAGCGTAGATCTCCTTCGCGAGCCAGTAGCCGGCAAAGGGAAGGGGAAGGAAGGCGCTGATCGCCACGAAGTTGCCGATGTATCCCATCCAGTCGTAGTGCGCGCGATCCTCGTCGGTCTCCGCCTGAAGGAACTTGAAGGCCGCGTAGGCGGCGGCGACCGATCCACCGAACGCGATGTTCGCGATGAACCGATGCACGTTGATTGGCATCCACGTGTAGTTGAAGACAGCCTCCCGGACGGAAATCACAGCCCCCGTGTCCGAGACTCCCCGCGGCGACGTCATGAACGTCAGCCAGGCATTGGCGATCATCATAATCGCCGTGCCCACGAGGTTGAGGCCGATCCCCAAGCCGATGTGTACCCGGGGATGGAATTTCCCCCAGCCGTAATAGTAGGTGTAGAGAAAGAAGGCCTCGAAGAAGAAGAGCAGGACGTACGGGAGAAACGTGGGGGAAAACACGCTCATCAGGTAGTTCGTGAACTTCGGATACAGGATGATGAGCATGAACGTCAGGAACGCCCCGAAGGTCGCCGTGAGCGAGAAGGAGACCGAGAGGAGCTTCGTGAACTCGTGCGCCAGCCGGTCGTACCGCAGATCTCCCGTCTTGTAGCCGATCACCTCGATGATGATCGCGAAGAGTGGAACGGCAAGGACGAACGCTGCGAACAGGAGGTGGAGCTCCGCAACCACCCAGATGGCGACGCGGCTCCCGACGACCGGAAAGGCACGGTACTGCGCCTCCTCGTAGGGTTTTGCCCGGAGCTTCGCCTCCGCGTCGGCCTTCTCGGCGGCCTGTCCCTCCGTGCGGGGCACTGCGTCGGCGGTTGCGGCAGGAGCTCGGTACGGTTCCTTGTACTCGCGGCTCGCCAGGCCCGAGGCCATCTTGACGACGCCGACGAACAGCACGAGGACGACGAGGGGACCGATAAGGGCCAGCAGTTTGCGGTTCATCACGGTGTCTCCCTCACTTGATCCCCGCGGGCCCGTCTGCAGCGCTTGCCAGCCGCTTGCGCTCGAGCTCTCGCACGTAGGCGATGACGGCCCACCGGTCCGCCGGAGGGATCGGCCACCGATAGCTGGCCATCAGCCCTTGCCCATTCGTGATGACATCGAAGATCTGCCCGTCCGGGTAATTCAGGATCTTCTCCTGGTGGAAAGAGGCCGTGGGGACGTTGCCCCGCTGGAACAGGATCCCCTTGCCGTCCCCTCGAGCGTCGTGGCAAGGCTGGCAATAGATTACATACCTCTGGCGGCCGCGTTCCACGAGGGCCTCGTCTACGGGAACGGGGATCTTCGCGACGAATTGCCCATCCGCGCCCTTGCCCGTGAAGAAGGCCCCGTCCTCTTTCAGCCCTCCGATCGGTACCGTTCCGGGAACGGGCTGGCGCATCGACGAGCCGTCGTAGAAGAACGGGCTGGCCGTCTGGGCGAGCACCTTCGGCTGGTCGTCCATGCTCGGATTGAGATGGATCGGCGGGCGGCTCGACGTGCAGCCGCGCGCGCAGCCGGTGAGGGCGACAAGAGAGGAAATCGCGACCGCGCGTAAGACGCGTCCGCCTCCGCTGGAGGTAGGGCGGACAAGCGCTGTGCGGACGATCATGCAACTGGCCTCCCGCGGGTATCCGCAGGCCCGGGGTGCCACGCCGCCACGTCGGCCGACGAGGGCACGCCCTCGAGGTCCGGGTTCGGGTTGCGCACCTTGGCCAGATAGGTTGTCCTGGGTTTGGTGTTCAGCTCTTCGAGGAGCGCGTAGTTGCGCGGGTCGGCCTTCGCCTTCGTGACGCGGCTCGATGGGTCCCGAATATCGCCGAACTCGATGGCGGAGGCGGGACACGCCTGCTGACAGGCCGTCTTGACGTCGCCGTCGCGAAGCTCGCGCCCCGCGAGCTTCGCATCGATCTTCGACCGGTTGATCCTCTGCGTGCAGTATGTGCACTTCTCCATCACGCCTCTCGCCCGAACCGTGACGTCAGGGTTCATCGCGAGCCGGAGGATGTCGGGCGTGTCTTTGGTGAAGTTGAAGAAATTGAACCGGCGCACTTTGTAGGGACAGTTGTTCGAGCAGTAGCGGGTCCCGATGCACCGGTTGTAGACCATCACGTTCAGCCCCTGCCCGTCGTGAACGGTCGCGGCGACGGGGCAGACCTGCTCGCACGGCGCGTCCTCGCAGTGCATGCACGGAACGGGCTGGAAGACGATCTCCGGGCTGCCGGCCGGTTCGCCGGAGAAGTACCGGTCCACCCGCAGCCAGTGCATCTCTCGCCCTTTCTTGACCTGGGTCTTGCCGACGACGGGCACGTTGTTCTCGCTCTGACACGCCGTCATGCACGCGTTGCAGCCGATGCAGGCGTTCAAGTCGATCGTCATCCCCCACTGGTGCCCCTGATCGTAGGCGTGTTCCTTCCAGAGTGAGAAGTGTTCCGGCGCCTCCTCGAAGACGCCGGGTGCGCCGGTGGCTTTTCCACCTTCCGCCGATCGTGGGGACTCACCCACATGCGCGCCCTCGCCTTGCGCGGCCCGGGAGGCCCGTTCGGTTCGAAGCTCGGTCAGCGTGGACTCGCGGACGAGGGGGCGCCCCTCCATGCTGCCGTGGTTCTGCGTCGCCGAAAGGATGTACCTCGCGTCCGAGCCTGCTGAGTGTGGCGCCGCCGTCGAAGCCAGGTCCCTTGGAAGCTCGAACCGTGAAGGTGTCGAACCCGACTCCGGACCCGATCCGTCCCGCGCGCACTCGTCCGTAGCCAAGGGTGAGGGCGACCACGCCGTCCGCCATGCCGGGAAGGATCCACAGGGGAAGATCGAGCGAGCGGCCCGCGTAATCGAGACGCACCAGCTCCTCGCCCGCAAGACCGAGCGTCTGGGCGGTCTTCGGACTCACGAGCGCGGGGTTGTCCCAGGTGAGCTTCGTCAGGGGATCGGGAAGCTCCTGCAGCCACCCGTCGTTCGCGAAACGGCCGTCGTGAAGGGCCGGGGAGGGGAGGAAGACGACCTCCAGGCCTCGCGAAGATCCGGACGCGACCTGGCTCGCCGAAGCGCCTTCGGCGCGAAGGCGGCCGAGCTCCGCGAACGCGTCCCCTTTGAGATCCGGGGCGACTTCGGGAAGCTCGCTGCCGGCAAGGAGGCCGTCATGCAACACGCGGTTCCACTTGCTGTCGAACCCGGCCTCGCCCAGGATCGGCTTCCAGGTCTCCCGCACGAGGTCATAGCCCGGACGATCGCCCCCGACCATCAGCCCCAGCACTTCGACCGGGGTTCGGCCGCCGAACAACGGGAGGATCAGCGGCTGGACGACGCCGAGTGTACCGCCGACCGCGCGCGCGTCTCCCCATGATTCGAGATAGTGCGCGTGCGGGATATGCCACTCCGCCTTCGAAGATGTTTCGTCGACCGTGTGCCCGAGCGCGATCGAGTGAGGGACCTTCGCCATCGCCGAGGCGAAATCGAGATCCGCGGGGGCATCGAATACAGGATTGCCGCCCAGGATGACGAGCGTTTGTATCGCGCCCGCCTTCATCGCCGAGACGAGTGAGGCGAGCGAGCTCACGCTGGGCAGCGCGGCATCCTTCGTCTCGTAGTAGCTGACCGTCCTGCCTGTGTTGCCGAGGAACGTGTTCAGCGCGCAGACGGCGGCATGGACGGCCGCGGGCTGGCGTTCGCCAGCCACGATCAACCCCTTGCCTCGGTTCGCCAGAAGGTCTTTGGCCAGGACGTCGATCCAGCGCGCGTCGACCCCGGGGACGCCAGCTCCCGTGAGGCTTGCAGCACCTGGGGCAGCAAGGCGCGCAGCCAGCGCCGCGAGGAAAGGAGCGATCTGCCGGCTCTCGAGCCGGAGTCGGTGATCCGCCATCGCTCCCGTCAGTGAGTAGACGCCTTCAACGGCATAGAGGCGGTTCATCGCGCCACCGGAGGCTCCCGCCCGCCTTCCGTCAGCGAAGCCACGCGCGTGCCGGATCATCTCCGGGTCGGTCAGCAGCGGGTCGGCGTCGAGAGTGAGAATCACTGAGGCTCGATCGAGCCGGAGCATGAGGTCGACGTCGCGCCCCGTGACCTGCCGCAGACCCGCGAGCCGGCTCTCGTCGCTGACGGCGTCGTAGATCGCCGACTGCAGCCGGGGGTAGCGGGCACGCAGCTCGGAGGTCAGGCGCGCCAGCGTAGGTGACGAGAAGGACTCGGAGAGGACTGCAAGGCCCGCCCCGCCATCCGCGGCATGAGCCTCCGACAGCTGCCCCCAGGCAGTCACGAAATCCTTCCAGGACTTCGGCGCGGCCCGTAGCGTGACCGATTGCGAGCGGTCGGGGTCGTAGAGGCCGAGCACCGAGGCCTGGACGCGCGCGCTCGACGCCCCGAGAGTCGAAGGGTGCGAGGGGTTTCCCTCGATCTTCGTCGGTCGTCCTTCGTGGCTCTCGACGATCAGTCCGTAGGCGCTGCGCCGGAACGGCATGCTCGTCGCGTAGTAGCGGGGGATTCCGGGGACGATCTCCTCGGGAGCCGCGACGTAGGGGACGATCTCTTCAACGGGCCGCCGGCAGCCCGCCAGCCCCGCCAGCGACAGCGAGGCACCGAGGAGCATCACCATGTCGCGCCGGGTGATCCCCTCGGGCAGCTCCGAGGCGCCCTCCGGGAACTCCCGCTCGAGCGCGTCGCGGAATTCGGGGCGTTCCTCGATCTGCGAGAGGCTTCGCCAGTAGGTCCGGCTCACCGGTGGCACCCTGAACAGTCAGTTGGCGGATTGACGGGTCGGCCGCCAAGCTGCGCCGCGAGCACGCCGAGGTCCCGGGGAGGGGTCCACTTCATGTTGGTGACCTCCGAGACGGGCCGTCTGTTGGGACCCGGGTTGCGATGGCAATCGAGGCACCAGCTCATACTCAGGGGCTTCATCTGGGTGACCGTTTCCATCTCGTCGATGCGGCCGTGGCAGGTGACACAGCCGATTCCTGCCGTCACGTGCGCGTTGTGGGCGAAATACGCGAAGTCGGGAAGCTTGTGCACGCGAATCCAGTGCATCGGCCGGCCGCTGGCGGCGCTGTCCCGAATCGGTGCGAGCGCCTCGCTGTCCTTCTTCACGAGCCGATGGCAGTTCATGCAGGTCTGGGTGGGCGGAACGTTCGCGACCGCAGAGATCTCGACCGAGGCGTGACAGTACCGGCAATCGAGACCGAGCTCGCCGACGTGGAGCTTGTGACTGTACGGGACGGGTTGAACGGGACGGTACCCCACGTCCGTGTACCACGGAGAAAAGTAGTACCAGACGCCTCCAATCGCGAGGACCGGACCGAGGACGCCCGCGATGGCGGCAACGATCGGGAGGTTGTTCCACCAAGGGGGAAAAATTTGGCCCAATGGCTAGGACTCCGCGGCACCGGAGGACAGTTGCCCAGGCCGCGAGTCCGCGATGGAACTGTGATGCGACATCCGCGCGCCCCCAAAGGATCCGAAGGAGGGAACGATCGAAATCCGGTCGATTGAGGCGCGAGTATTACCCACGAACTGGGACAGGGTCAAGCGCATCGCGCGTGACCTAACGAGGTAGCTGTCAGCTCTCAGCTGTCAGCTGTCAGTCGATCTGGCCGACAGCTGCGAGCTCTATCTGAGCGACCCTGCAATCCATCCGCGGGTGAGGAAGTCCGTCATCGTGATGCTGAACATGATGAGGAGCCAGAAGAACCCGGACGCGACGACGAGCCACGTCAGCCGTGTCCCCCAGCGCACGTGCATGAAGAAGAGGATGACGAGCAGCGCCTTGGTCAGGGCGATCGTCAGCATGACGACGTTGTTGAGTGCCCCCATGTCGACGCGGGCCGCGGCGTAGGTCAGGAGGGTACCGACGATCAGCGCGGCAAACACCGCGTAGTAGAGGCTCTTGGGAGCGACGTGGTCTGCGGACATTTACGAGAGCCTCATGCGGCGTGTGCGCCGATCAGGTAGAGCAGCGGGAAGAGGAAAATCCACACGATGTCGACGAAGTGCCAGTAGAGCCCGGCGACCTCGACCGGTGTGTAGTAGTCGGAGTCGTAGCGGTCTTTCAGCGCCGTGACGAGCAGCCACGTCATGATGCCAAGCCCGATGATCATGTGCAGGGCGTGCAGCCCCGTCATGCAGAAGTAGAGCGAGTAGAACATCTCTGCAGCCGCCGGATGGTGGCCCTCCCAGCGGAAGTGAGGACCGGGAACCAGATGGTGCGTGAACTTGTCCGTGTACTCGATGGCCTTCACGCCCAGGAACGCCGTTCCGAACAGCATCGTCAAGGCGATCCATGCGGCCTGCGTGCGGCCCGGCTGGTCCGTCTGTGCCGCGCGCACCGCCAGGGCCATCGTCAGCGAGCTGACGATGAGGACGATCGTGTTGACGGCGCCCCACGTCACGTTCAGATGATGGCTGGCCTCCTGGAATCCCTCTGGTGAGTTGGATCGATAGAGCAGGTAGGCCATGAACAGCCCACCGAAGAACATGATTTCGGTGATGAGGAAGACCCACATGCCGAGCGTCGAGGCCTCGGCCTGCTGTGCCATGTCGTCGAAATGATGCTGCAGCCGCGGATGATGCGCGTGCTCCGCGTGTTCGTGCGGCTGGATCGCGTCCACGTTCGCCACGAGGGGCGGCTGGTGAATCGGACCTGGAAAATGCTCCGCGTTCCCGTCAGGCAACGTCGACCTCCTGGCTCGGGTGCATGTACTGATGCGTGCCCTCGGTGACGATTGGGGACACCGTGAAGTTCTCGGTTGGCGGCGGCGACGGGATCTCCCACTCGAGTCCCCTGGCCCCCCACGGATCGTTGGCCGACTTCTCCCCAGCCACGAGTGAGTAGCCGAAGTAGATGATCGGGATGATGTAACCGACGGCGAGGATCGAGGCGCCGGCCGTCGACAGCACGTTCAGCACCTGGAACTCCGGCGGGTAGGCATGATAGCGGCGCGGCATCCCGACGTAGCCCGCGATGAACTGCGGGAAGAACGTCAGATTGAATCCCACGAACACCATCAGCGCGGAGAACTTGGCCCACGGCTCGGAATAGCGCCTGCCGCTGATCTTCGGCCACCAGTAGTGGAGGCCGCCGAGGTACCCCATGATCGCGCCGCCCACCATGATGTAGTGGAAGTGCGCGACGACGAAATACGTGTCGTGGACGTGGATGTCGATGCCCATCGTTGCGAGGACGAGTCCGGTCAGGCCACCGATCGTGAAGAGGCCGATGAACCCGATCGCATACAGCATCGGCGATTCCCACGACACCGAGCCCTTGTACATCGTCGCGGTCCAGTTGAAGACCTTGATAGCGGACGGGATCGCGACGACGAAGCTGAGGATCGAGAAGAGCAGCCCGGCGTAGGTGGACTGGCCCGCGACGAAGAGATGATGGCCCCAGACGAGGAACCCGATGACCGCGATCGCCAGCGACGAGAACGCGATGAATGAGTAGCCGAAGATGTTCTTGCGCGAGAACGTCTGAACGATCTCGCTGATCACGCCCATCGCCGGCAGGATCATGATGTAGACGGCGGGATGCGAGTAGAACCAGAACAGGTGCTGGAAGAGCACCGGGTCGCCGCCGAGTGCCGGATCGAAGATGCCGAGGTGCAGCGCCCGCTCCGCCGCGACCATGAGCACCGTGATCGCGATGACCGGCGTGCCGAGGATCATGATCAGGCTGGTGGCGTAGTGCGCCCAGACGAAGAGCGGCAGCCGGAACCACGGTCAGGCCGGGCGCGCGCATCCGGTGGATCGTCACGATGAAGTTGAGGCCCGTCAGGATCGACGAGAATCCGGTGATGAAGATGCCAAGCGCCGCGGTCATGACGTGGGAGTTCGCGGCCGCGGTGCTGTACGGCGTGTAGAACGTCCAGCCCGTGTCGACGCCACCGGTGAGCGCCGCATACAGGGTGAAGGCCCCGCCGAGGATGTAGATGTACCAGCTGAGGAGATTGACGCGCGGGAACGCGAGGTCCTTCGCGCCGACCATGATCGGGATGAGGAAGTTTCCGAGCGTCGCGGGAATTGACGGGATCAGGAAGAAGAAGACCATCACGACGCCGTGCATGGTGAACATCTTGTTGTAGGTCTCGGAGGTCAGCAGGTCTCCGGCGGGCGTCAGCAGCTCGAGCCGCATCATCATCGCGAAGAAGCCGCCGATGACGAAGAATGCGGTAATCGAGAAGAGGTACAACAGCGCGATGCGCTTGTGATCCTTGGTCAACAGCCACGAGGCGAGACCGTGACCGTTGTTCAGGTAGTTCAGCGTTTCCATAACTAGTTCCTGCCGCCCTGCGGCGGGGTCGCCGAGTTGGGTCCCTGGGCCCCGGGCGCCGCATTCGGCTGACTGAGCGATCGCACGTACGCAATCAGCTGCAGCAGCTGTTCTTCCGTCACGAGGCCCTGGAAGGTCGGCATGATCGGCTGGAAGCCGTTCACGACCTTGGCCTGCGGGTTCAGGATGGACTCCCGGATATACGCCTCGTCCGCGATGACCTTGCCGCCGCCCTGAAGCGTGACTTCATGGCCGAAGACATTCGTCAGCGCCGGACCGCGCGCCTGGGCCGAGCCGAGGTGACAGGTGATGCAGGTGAGATCCTGGAACAGTTTCGCGCCGGCGGCGACGGGCGAGTCGCCGGCCGTGCCGCCGCTCAGCCACGACTGGAACGCCGCGGGTTCCATCGCGATCACCGAGCCAATCATCCCTGAGTGCTTGGTCCCGCAATACTCGGCGCAGAACAGATGGTATGTGCCCGGCTTCGTCGCCTCGAACCACATCGTGTTGTAGCGGCCAGGAATGACGTCCGCTTTCACACGAAATGCCGGAATGTAGAAGCTGTGGATGACATCCTCGGACCCCATGATCAACTTCACCGGCTGCCCGACGGGAACGTGCAGCTCGTTGATCTCACGCATCCCGTCCATGTGCTGGACCTTCCACATCCACTGTTTGCCGACGACGTAGATTTCGGTCGCGTTCACCGGGGGCCGTGAAAGATCGAAGAACACCTTCGCACCCCACGCGAACATCACCATCGCGATGCCGAACGGGATGATGGTCCACAGCAACTCGAGCGCCAGGGAGCCGTGAATCGCCACGCCGACCTCGTCGTCGTGCTTCCGGTGGTACTTGACCGCGAAGACCACGACGAGCGTCGCGATGAGCACCGAGAAGAACGCGGTGACCGCGACCATGAAAAAGAAGACGGCATCGACCTGACCCGCCTGGGCCGATGCTGCTTCAGGGAAGAACTGAAGATTCGTGAACATCGTTAGGTTCGACTCGCCGGCGCAGCGCGGCCTGCGGCCCGCTCGCGTCGCAGGCTGACGGTCAGAAACACGGCGATCGCCAGCATCGTGGCGATGCCTCCCGCGCGTACCATCCTCAGGACGACTGCTCCGTAGGCGCCAGTCGCGGGGTCGTAGTGATAACAGAGCAGCAGCACATCGTCGATCGGCGTGCCGATTCGTTCGCTGGAGGCTTCGATCAGTCCGAGCCGGATATCGCGCGTCGAGAATTCGATCCCGTAGAAGTACTTCGCGAGCACGCCCTGCGGGGTCAGCAGCTCGATGCCCGCGCCGTGCGCGTACTGCCCAATCCGTTCATCGTAGGCGTAGCGGAAGCCGATCGCCTTTGTCAGCGCGTCGATCGATGCCTGCGTACCCGTCAGAAAATGCCAGCCGTGCGCGGTTTGCGGCCGCTTGTAGCGTTCCAGATAGGCCGCCTTCTTCTGTGACGCCAGTCCTGGACCTTCCCTCGGATTGAAGCTCACGGCAACGACATCGAACTCGCGGCCGACGTCGAAGCTCAGGATGCCGAGGGAGGACACCAGCCCGTTCAATACCTGCGTGCACAGCATCGGGCACTCGTAGTACACGAGCGCGAGGATCACCGGACGCTTGCCGAAGTACTGCCCAAGCTTCACCTGATGACCCGCCTCATCGGTGAACGGCAGGTCGAGCGGAATTTTCTGTCCGATCCGCTGATCGATGCCGATCTTGCCGAGCAGTCCGGGTTTTGCTCCGGCCGGATCCACCGCCTCCGGCGCCAACCCCTGTGGCGACGCAGACGACGCGCAGAGGATCGCGAGTGCGAGGGCTGTCGCCGTCCTGGTGATGAAACTCACAACAGTGCCTTCCGGTCTAGCGCTGGTCAGGCCCCGCCCCCCCGCCCGGTGGGTGGCTGCGCCGGTTTCTCTTCGGGTGCCTGCGGTGCGGCTGCGGGCCGTTCCCCTGTTGGAATCGAGCGGCCGCCCGTCGACTCGCCGAACGCGGGGGCGTGCGTGCCGAGCGCCGGATCGGCACCGCCGGGCCGTGCGGGCAGTCCCCGCTCCGCGAGGAGCTTCTTGGCCTGGTCGATCGGGACGTGGGCGACCCCCGTCTTCTGATCCACCCATCCGTACTCATGCAGGGACTTGTCTTCGGATTGCCGCAGCGTTCGCAGGACAGCCGGCTCGTTCGTGACGAGCTGTGGCTGCCGCGCGCCTCCGAAGAAGGGAGAAGCCGTCGTCGAGCTCGGCATCTGGGTCGCAGGCACTGCGAGCGGCGACATCTTCGGGTCGCGGGCCGCCGCCTGGCTCTCGAGCAGATTGAACAAACCCCAGACGATCACGGCGCTGACGATCGTCACGACGGCAATGATCCCGGCAAAAGCGACAATCGCCTTGACGTTGACGTCGCTCGTCTCGTGGGCGACGCCCTCGTTGTGCATCTCCTCCGGCGGGTGATGGTAGTGAGGGGCGCCATGTCCCGGACTAGTGGGCTTCATGCGCGAACGCCTCCTTGAAGAACGGATCGTTGAGCGGCAGCAGCGGCCGGCTGCGCAGCTGTCGCACGAACAGGAACACCCAGATGCCCGCGAGTCCGACCGGGATCGCCACGTCCATCCAGGAGAATGGGAATCCGTGGTGCTCGAAGTTGGGCGCGACGAGCCAGATGATGTCGACGAGCCGCATCGCAAGGATGCCGATCGCCACTTTCGCCAGCAGCGAGGGCTTCTTCTTCAGGTCGGCGGACAACAGGAGCGTGAACGGCAAGGCAAAATGCCCGAACACGACGACCAGCGCGACATACCCCCAGGACCCGGTCGTCCGCTCGAGGTACCACGGCACTTCCTCGGGGAGGTTCCCGCCCCAGATGATGAGGAACTGCGAGAACGCCAGATAGGCCCACAGCATCACGAACGCCAGCAGCAGCTTGCCGTAGTCGTGGAAGTGGCGCGACGTCAGGTACGACGCAATCGGCTCGGTCGTCGCCAGCAGCGCGAGCACCGCAATCACGAACGCGAACGCGGTCAGGCCGTGGCCGACGATGAAGAGCAGCCCGAAGATGGTCGAATACCAGTGCGGATCGAGCGACATGATCCAGTCGACCGACGCGAACGTGGCCGTCAGCGCATAGGCCAGCAGTCCCGGCGCCGCAACCGTGCGCACGCGGGCCGTGTCGCCGGGGACGATCCCCCCTTCGTTCCGGTCCTGCGCCGCGGAGTACTTGTTCAACATGAACGTGCAGAACATCCAGACGCCGAAATACACGACGGCACGTCCGATGAAGAACCCGACGTTCAGGTAGCCGGCCTTCTTCTGAAGGATGACGTCACCCGCCGTGACTCCAGGCTCGGCCCAGTGATAGACGCCTGGCAGCCTGAACAGGAGCGGGATGAAGATGAGCACCACGACAGGGAGGTTGCGGCTGGCGGCCTCGAAGACACGACGACCCATCAAGCCCCACTGACCCCCTGAGAGGTGCTGCAGCATCAGCAGGGCGAGCGACCCCATCGTCAGGCCGAGGCAGAACAGGAAGCCGACGAGCCAGGAACGGAAGAACTGATCCGGATTCGTGACGGCGCCTGCTGCGCCGGCGAGCAGCCCGATGATGCCCACGATCAGGGCCCGCTGCTGAAGACGCGCCAGCGCCGGCACGTCGGTGGTCGCTGCTTGTGTGTTCATCTTCGGTCCGAAAGCGATTCCATCTACCGACCCTCGCCGCCGTGGCCCGCGCCCGGTGCTGACGGCGCCGGGACCTTGGTCGGGTCGCCGCCCGGGACGTCTCCGGCGGCCGCGTGCTGACTCAATTGGAGCGCTCGGATGTACGCCGCGATGTTCCATCGATCTCGCGGCGAGATCTGCACCCTGTAGTCCGGCATCGCGCCGAAGCCGTTCGTCATCACGTCGAAGAAGTGCCCGATGCCCACGGTCCGCAGCCGCTCGATGTGGAACGACGGCGGTTGCCGGTACCCGCGCTGCACGACCATGCCGTTGCCGCTCCCGGTCCTGTCGTGGCACGGAGTGCAATAGATGTTGAAGCGCTGCTCGCCGCGATCGAGGACCTTTTCGTCAACCGGGAACGGCATCTCGGTGACTTCGGTGCCGCCGTTCTTGCCGGTGAAGAACGCTTCGTCGGTCTGGAGTGTTCCGCGCGCGATCGTGCCCTCGACGAGCGGCCTCGCGCTGGAGCCATCCGCGAAGAACGCGCTGGCCCGCAGGCCCCGGTACTTCGGCTGGTTGTGCATGTCCTGCCGGCAGGCGGAGACGAAGGCCAGAGCGACGATTGCGATCGGGAAAGCTCTCCACCGCCTCGGCCTGCATTTATCAGTGCTCGTGGGGCCCCACCCCCACGAGCTCACGCTCGCCGACTCGAAGACTCGCGGCTCGCGTGGGCCGCAGGCGCTCTCGGCTCTCTTCGGGTGGGCGCTCATTCTTCCACCTCGTTGATTTCCTTGGCGCCCAGCCCCTTCAGGAACTCCAGCGTCGCGCGATGATCGAACTTCGGATCCGTCGCCTGGATGGCCAGGAAAAAGCCGGTCTGGCTCGCGTGCGCCGCGAACCGCTTGACGTTGAACACCGGGTGGTAGGGCAGCGGCAGGCCGCTCAGCACAATCCACGACAGGACCGCCGTGATCGACTGCGAAGAGGATCGTCAGCTCGAAGGTCACGGGAATGAACATCGGCCAGCTGATATACGGGCGGCCCGCCACGTTCACCGGGTAAGCCACAGCCGCGACCCACGCCTGCAGCCCGAACGCGGACAGCCCGCCGATGATGCCGCCAATCAGCACGAAGAGAGGAACGCGGCGATCCTCACACTGCATCGCGTCGAAGAGCTCGTGGATCGGGAACGGCGAGAACGAGTCGTACGCGCGATAGCCCGCCTCTTGTGTTCGCCGGGCCGCCGCCACGAGGGACGTGGGGTCGTCGAACTCCGCCATCAGGCCGTAGATTGCTGGTGTCTCTGCCATCACTCGAACTCAGTGGGCCTTCGCGCCCTTGACTTCCGCCTCCGGCACGATGGTCCGCATCTCGAAGATCGAGATCATCGGAAGCGCGCGGATGAACAGGAAGAACAGCGTGATGAACAGGCCGATCGTTCCGAAGAACGTCATGTAGTCCCATCGCGTCGGATAGAACATGCCCCAGGACGACGGCAGGAAGTCGCGGTGGAGGCTCGTCACGACGATGACGAACCGTTCGAGCCACATGCCGACGTTGACGACCATCGAGATCGCGAACAGTTTGAACGGGCTGGTCCGGACGCTCTTGATCCACAGGAACTGCGGGCACAGGATGTTGCAGAAGATCAGGGACCAGTAGATCGGCGCGTACGGCCCGGTCATCCGGTTCAGGATCATGAAGCCTTCGTACTTGTTCGCACTGTAGTACCCGAAGAAGGCCTCCATCACGTAACCGTAGGCGACGATGAGCCCGGTCGCGAGCATGACCTTGCCCATGTTCTCGAGGTGCCGCATCGTGATGAAGTCCTGCAGCCCGTAGATCACGCGCAGGGGAATCGCGAGCGTCAGGACCATCGCGAAGCCGGCGTAGATGGCGCCCGCGACGAAGTAGGGTGGGAAGATCGTCGCGTGCCAGCCCGGGGATGATGCCGATCGAGAAGTCGAAGCTCACGACCGTGTGGACCGAGAGCACCAGCGGCGTCGAGAGCCCGGCCAGCAGGAGGTACGCCTTCTCGTAGCGCGCCCAGTGCCGCGCGGATCCGCGCCACCCGAGGGCGAAGATGCCGAAAATCCACTGCGTCCACTTGTGCTTGGCCCGGTCGCGCAGCGTCGCCAGGTCGGGCACGAGACCGGTGTACCAGAAGAGCAGCGAGACCGTGCCGTAGGTCGAGACCGCGAACACGTCCCAGATGAGCGGGCTGCGGAACTGCGGCCAGATGCTCATGCTGTTGGGATACGGCAGGAGCCAGTACGCCGCCAGCCACGGCCGGCCTGTGTGCACCAGCGGGAAGATCAGCGCGCAGGCAACCGCGAAGAGCGTCATCGCTTCCGCGAACCGGTTGATCGACGTCCGCCAGTCCTGCTTGAGGAGGAGCAGGATCGCGGAGATCAGCGTCCCGGCGTGGCCGATACCGATCCACCAGACGAAGTTGATGATCGCGAAGCCCCAGCCGACCGGGATGTTGATGCCCCAGATGCCCGTGCCCTTGAGGAGCAGGTACGTGAGCGCGAGGCCCAGCATCGACAGGCCCATCAGGCCGACGAAAAAGCCGAAGAACCAGCTGAGAGGGTGACGCCGCGTCAGGACGATCGCCGAGATTTTCTCGGTGACGCTGGCGAACGTGTGCCCTGGCGCGATGACCGGCGGCGGAGCGTAAGCTGGTTTCGGATCCATCAGTGTTCCGTCTCGCGGATCTCAGGGTTGGGGTTTCTCAGCGCCGCGAGGTACGTCGTCCGGGGTCGCGTGTTCAGCTCTTCGAGGAGGCCGTAGTTGCGCTCCTGTGCCTTGAGCTTCACGACCTGGCTGTTCGGATCGTTGAGGTCGCCGAAGACAATCGCGTCGGCCGGGCAGACTGCCTGGCAGGCGGTGACGATCTCGCCGTCGCGAATCTTGCGCTCGTCCCGTTTCGAGTCGATGCGCGCCTGATTGATGCGCTGCACGCAGTAGGTGCACTTCTCCATGACGCCGCGGCTCCGCACCGTGACGTCCGGGTTCCGCAAGGGATACAGGCTTTGCGTGTCCCAGTCCTGATAGAGCAGGAAGTTGAACCGGCGGACCTTGTACGGGCAGTTGTTCGAGCAGTACCGCGTTCCGACGCACCGGTTGTAGACCATGTCGTTGAGGCCTTCGGTGCTGTGCGTCGTCGCGGCAACCGGGCAGACGAGCTCGCACGGCGCGTTCTCGCACTGCATGCACGGCACCGGCTGGTGGACGGATTGCACCGTGTCCTCGTGCTCCGGATCGCCCGTGTAGTAGTGATCGACGCGAATCCAGTGCATCTCGCGGCCCCGGGAGACCTGGTCCTTGCCGACAACCGGGATGTTGTTCTCCGCGACGCAGGCCATCGTGCATGCCCCGCAGCCGGTGCAGGACGTGAGGTCGATCGCCATGCCCCACTTGTAGCCGGTGTACTCGGTACTCGGGCACCAGCGTCAGCGTCCGGGCAGGCTTCTCGCCCATCTCCGCGATGATCTTCGGCTCGCGCAGGTACTCCTCGAGGCCGGCGACGCGCACGGGGCTGCGGCCTTCCATCAGGTGGTGTTCCTGGGTGGTGGCGATCAGGTGCCGGTCGCCCGTTTTCGAGATTTCCAGACCGGTACCGAACCAGGGCGCGTCCGAGGTGCGGAGCAGGAACGGATTGAACTGCTGCGCCATGCCTTCCGCGTTGCCGACGCGACCCGCCTTGCGTCGGCCGTAGCCGAAGAAGACAGTGACGGACTGGCGCGGGTGACCGCCGACGCGGAAGATCGGCATGCGCGCGGTGTTGCCGCGATAACGCAGCTCGATCACGTCGCCGTCGCGCAGGCTGTGCTGATCGGCGAGCGACGGGTGCAGCCAGGCCGTGGCGTCCCAGGTGACTTTCGTCAGCGGTTTCGGGAGCTCCTGCAGCCACCCGTTGTTGGCGAAGCGGCCGTCCCACACTGTGGGATCCGGCCTGAAGATGATCTCGAGCCCCGCCGCCGGAGCTGGCGATGCGCCAGCAGGACTCGCTTCCGGTGCCGATGGTGCGGCTGCCGGTTCAGGCTGTGGCGGTGCGGCTGGGGCTGCGGCCGGCGGTGCTCCGGTTGCGGCCGTTGCGCCCGCGATCGCGAGTGTTGTCGGAGCCGCCGCGGGCGCCGGCACGAATGGCGTGGCCGGTCCCCCGTCTGCGATCGACGTGCCCCGGATGAAACCGTCGTGAAGCGCATGCTTCCAGAATTGATCGGCGTTGGAGAACGGTTTGCCCTCGGCGTCGCGGAAACTCCAGGCCTGCCCGGCGAACGCGCGTGTCCAGTAGTCCTTCACGATGTCGAGCTGCGAGCGTCCTGACTGGCCTGCGAGCGTGCTGACGACCTCGTGCGCCGACCGTCCTTCGTAGAGCGGCGCGATGAGCGGCTGGATAAGAGTGACGGTGCCGTCGAACGCGCGCCCGTCGCCCCACGACTCGAGCGGGTGCGTGTCGGCCACGTTCCAGTGACAGAGATCGGCCGTTTCGTCGACGTAGAGACCGTGGTAGACGGAGAGAGGGACCTTCATCAGACGATCCGCGAACTTGAGGTCCGCTGGCGCGCTGAAGACGGGATTCCCACCCAGGATCACCAGGAGATCCACCTTGCCACCGTCGATGGCCGTCGCCAGGTCGGCCATCGAGGCCGCCTGATCCTGTCCGGCGGCTTCGATCGCCGGTCCATAGGTGACCGTGGCGCCGACGTTGCCGAGCGCCTGGTTCATCGCGTGCGCGAGCGCGTGCACGGCCACCGGCTGATACTCACCAGCGACGACGAGAGAAGTCCCGCGATGGGCCTGGAGATCCTTGGCGACCGCAGCGATCCACGCCACGTCTCCACCGCCCGCGCCGGCGGAGCCAACGCCGATCCCCGCGGCGATCTGCCGCGCGAAGCCCTCGACGTCGGACGCGCGCACCGGCAACCGATGATCGGCCTTGAGTCCCGTGAGCGACGGCGTGCTCTCGACCGCGTAGAGCCGGTTCATCGTCTTCCGCTCTTCGGAGACGCGCCGCCGGTCGGCGAAGTCGCGCGCGTACCGCACGCTGCCCGGACCACAGGCGAGGAAGTCGGCGTCGAGCGAGAGGATGACGTCCGCTTTGTCGAAGTGATAGACCGTTTCGCCGGGCCGCCCAGCCGCCCGGCGGGCCGCGGCGCGCGCGCCGTCGCGCGACACCGGATCGTACTGGTGCCATCGGGCCTTCGGATACGCGGCGAGCACGGTCGCCATCAGCTCGGCGAGGGACGGCGACGTAACCGGCCCGCTGAGGATCCGCAGTCCCGCGCCTTGCAGGGCCTTCTGCTCCGCAAGAGTCGACGTCAACGCCGTACGGAAGTCCGACCAGGTGCGCAGCTGACCTCTATAAGTAATGATCTGCGCGCGATCTGGGTCGTATAACCCAAGAACGGCCGCCTGTGTCATGGCGTCCGTCGCTCCGAGGCTTGCCGGATGATCGGGATTACCCTCGATCTTGGTCGGACGCCCCATGTGGCTTTCGACCAACACCGGATTGGCGATACCGGAGAACGGAATGGCGCTCGCGAAGAACAACGGCCGGCCGGGGACGAGATCCTCCGGTTGTCGGACGTACGGCACGATGGCCTCGGGTGGCTGCTTCGTGCACGCTCCGACGCCGGCCAGCGCAAGCGACGCACTCATGAGCTTCAGGAACTCGCGGCGGCCCTTCGGATCGTTCCACTCGGAGGCCTGTTCAGGGAACTCCCGATGGAGGTACTCGCGAAAGCCGGGTGTGTCCGCCAGCTCGCCGAGACTGCGCCAATACAGTCGGCCGCCCGAGTCGGCCAGACGCGATCGAATGGCGGAAGCATCCATAAAAGGCTGTCAGCTACCTATGGCACGTCGAGCAGTTGGTCAACTGACCAACGCTCGCGATGTTGTATTCCTTCACGAGCCGCTCGCCAAGACCGGGATCATCGGACGGCCGTTCCCAGGTCATGTTGAACACCTGGTCGCGAGGTCGGACGTATTTCGCCGGGTTCCGATGGCAGTCGAGGCACCACTGCATCATCAGTGTCGACTCCTGATACATGAGCGGCATCTTGTCGACCTGGCCGTGACACGTCGCACAGCCGACGCCCTTGCTTCACGTGGATGCTGTGGTTGAAGTAGACGAAATCCGGGAGGTCGTGCACACGCGTCCACTGCAGAGGCTTGCCCTCCCGGAAGCTGGCACGCACGGGCTCGAGGATTGGCGCGTTCGTCCAGATCTGCGAGTGGCAGTTCATGCACGTCTTGGTCGGCGGAATGTTCGCAAACGCGGACTCTTCGACCGACGTGTGGCAATAGCGGCAGTCGATGCCCATGCCGCCGACGTGGTGTGCGTGGCTGAATTGAATCGGCTGTTCGACGAAGGCGCTCTGGTTGGTGTTATACCCGGACCAGTTGAGCGCCCCGACGGCGGCGCCGAGCGCACCGAGAACAACCACAAGCGCCAGGATGCTGAGTCGGGAGTAGACGTTGGTATGGCGATGGAAAATCTGACTCATCGTGTCGACGCCATGTGGCCTGTGGCCCCCCAGAGACTACTCGAAGTCGCGTGCTTTCTGTAAGGCGGCTGCGTGCGGACGCGTGGCGTCCCTTGGGGGAGAGAGCGTGGCCTAATGATGTGAAACTTTTCACAAAGTGTCAAATCGAACCAAGATTGCCTATGCCGCTGTTTCGAAAGTCCGTCCTGACGGCCGTCATCCTCACCATCCTGATCGCTGCGCCGGCTGCCGCGCAGCAGCCGGTGCAGTACGCGGTCTCGTTCCCCGCGCCGGCGCACCACTGGGCACAAGTCGAAGTGACGTTCCCCGAATTGCCGGCGGGCCCGCTCCAGGCGCGCATGAGTCGATCGTCCCCCGGACGATATGCCGTGCACGAGTTCGCGAAGAACGTCTACGACCTTCACGCCTTCGACGGCAAGGGCGGCGAGCTCACGCCGTCACGTCCCAATCCGTCCGAGTGGGACCTCACCGGCCACGACGGCACCATCCGCATCGTCTACAAGGTGTACGGCGATCGTGTCGATGGCACGTACCTCGGCATCGACACCACGCACGCGCACATGAACATGCCGGCGACGCTGATGTGGGCGCGCGGGCTCGAAGGACGGCCGATCCGCATCCGCTTCGAGCCGCCGCAAGACCTCGGATGGACTCCGGCCACGCAGCTCTTTCCGACGCCGGAGGCATGGACGTTCACCGCGCCCAACCTCCAGTACCTGATGGACAGCCCGACGGAGCTGAGCGCGCAGACGATCCGGACGTTCAAGGTCCGCAATCCCGACGGCAAGGAGCTGACTATCAGGACGGCAGTGCATCACGATGCGACGGACGCCGACATCGACGAGTACCGCGTGGGCGTGGAGAAGATCGTGAACGAGGAAGGCGCGATCTACGGCGAGTTCCCGGAGTTCGAGCCAGGCACGTACACGTTTCTCGGCGACTATGTGCCCTGGGGCGGCGGCGACGGGATGGAGCATCGCAACAGCACGGTGGTCGCGTCCTCGATCTCGATCAAAGGCGCCGCCGGCCGCGCGTTCGGAACGGTCGCGCACGAATTCTTCCACTGCTGGAACGTCGAGCGGATTCGTCCGAGGACGCTCGAACCGTTCAACTTCGAGGAGGCGAACATCTCCGGCGAGCTGTGGCTCGCCGAAGGGTTCACGCAGTACTACGGCGAGCTCGTGCTGCAGCGGGCGGGTCTCCAGACAATGGATCGCACAATCCAGTCGCTTGCCGGCAGCGCCAACGAGGTGATCAACAGACCCGGCAGGATGTTTCACTCCGCCGTGGAGATGAGCCAGCTCGCCCCGTTCACCGACGCAGCGACGGCGATCGACAGGACGAATCTCGCCAACACGTTCATTTCCTACTACACGTATGGCGCGGCGATCGCGCTGGCGCTCGATCTGAGCCTGAGAGAACAGTCCAACGGCAAGGTCTCGCTGGACGACTACATGCGCGCGATGTGGCAGGCCCACGGCAAGCCGGGCGGTCCCGAGCCCGGTCTCGTCGGAAAGCCCTACACATTGAAGGATGCGCGTGATCGACTTGCCGAGGTCTCGGGCGATCGCGCGTTCGCCGATCGGTTCTTCGGGAAGTACATCGAGGGGCACGACGTGCCCGATTACGAACAGCTCCTCGCGCGCGCGGGGATCGTGTTCCGGAAGCGTGAGCCTGGGCGCGCCTGGCTGGGCAACGTCTCACTGGACGCCAACCGGAGGGTGTCCAATCTGCTCGGCTCGAACAGCCCGGCCATCGAGGCGGGGTTCGATCAGGACGACGTGATCAACAGCGTGGATGGGAAGCCGCTGGGGGCCGGCGTGACGATCCAGAGCATCATCAGCGCGCACAAGCCCGGCGATCGTGTGGCGATAGGCTACACGCATCCTGACGGGAAGACCGGCACAGGGACGGTCGCCCTTGGAGAGGATCCGGAGATGGTCGCAGTCCCGATTGAATCGACCGGGGGGACGCCGTCGGCGGAACAGAAGGCGTTTCGCGCTGCCTGGCTCGGGTCGAAGCGCCGGTGATCACATGCCCTTCATTCCGCTCGTCATCGTCACGTCCTTCATCCGGCCCATCGGCGCGGGTGGGCGCACCCGGAAGAAGATGTGGAAGGACACCGGATGATCGCTGTAGAGAGGCTTGAGGATGTCGGGGAAGGCATAGCCGGTGATGTCAGCGCCGGCCGCGAGGTCCCAGCCTGATGGCCGCGCGATCGTTCGAAGTCCGCCGATCGTGAACGCGGCGACCGCGTTCACGCCACCCACGCCTTCGGGCACGTGCGCTTTGGTGTCGCCGACGAACTCGTGGATGCCGAAGCGCAACACGTCCGTCTCGCGATCGACCCGCTCGGCACGTCCGTACACGGTGGTGTCGCCGAAGGCGTGCGTGGCTTCAGCGAGCCACGCGGTGAAGTCGCGTCCGGGCTCGTTGTTGCGGCCGTAAGCGGCCGTGACGGACGTCCACCCTGAATCCCGACGCGCGGTCCAGGAAGCCGATGCTGTTGTGCGCCGCAGGTTGCCGGGATCGGTGGTCTCGGGGTTGGTGAGAAAGCCGTGCGAGACCTGAAAGGTCCAACGCGTTCCTGGACGATACCACCCGCGCACCGACCACGAGTCGAGCGCGCCAGGATCCATCACGTCCCATCGCTGCTCGTCAGGCTCCGCGCCGTGGAAGACCGAGCTTTCGACCTCCCATGCGCCGCGGTCGAGGCCAGCCGTCAAGACGCCCATGGCGATGTGCGTCGAGTCGAGCGTGTGATGCCCGAGCGGCGCCGTCGGGTTCTCGAATGCCGAGGACCGGTGCATGAATGCAATCGGTCCGAGCGCAGGTTCTCCGACGGGCGCACCGGCGAGTGTCAGCGTGTAGCCGCGCGACAGCGGCACCCGCCAGACGACCGCGGCCTGCATCACGAAGTCGTGCGGATGCTGGCGATCGACCAGCGGCCGATGGTCGAGCGTCTCGCCGACCTGAAAGAGCTCCCGGTAGCCGTCGCTTCCGAGCGTCGCCGGATCGAGACTGAGCATCAGGTTGAAGCGAAGCGTGCCGCCGGCTGCTGGACGTTGGGCCATGCCCATCCACCAGTTCTGCGGCGCGAGCTCCGTTCCGCCGCGCGAGCCGCCCTGATGATTCAGGTTCAGAAAGATCACGCCGTCCTGCATGAACTGCCAGGAGGGTTCGGTCGGCATCTCGTGCTGGTGTTCGCTCATCGTCTGCGCCCCCGCGGCGAGTGGGACGGCAAGAAGCACGAAGGCGATCCAGGTCTCGAGCCGTTTCATGGTTCAGAAGGTCCTTACGCGAGCGGTCAACATTGGTGCAGGACTGCAGGGCTCGACGTGTACGGCTCGCCACGGTCATCCGGATCGTGATCGAGTGTCGTCGAGAGGGCGGTGTCTCGCCGCTAGAGGCGAAGCGGTAGTGAGGCTGACTCGATTGGTGGTGTCGCGCGAAGCCGGGCCTGAATCGAAGGGCTCCCGGGCTGGTCCGGGAACGAAGCAAGCGCGAAGACCTGAACTGCCGCTGCAACTGTCACGAAACGGACGAACGGCGCGTCCGCTCCCTGGACGAGCGTGCCGGTCGGGCTGTGATCGTGTCCGCAGCTCCTGGCGGGGGCGTCGGCGGGGGGATCAGAATGGTTCGAACAGTGCCCGCTCGGCTGAACGGGGCGCGGTCCGCAGTTGAGATCGCACCCGGCTCGCAGCGCCGGCAGCACGCCGAGGAGCACTGCAAACACAGCCACGAGCAGCCGCGAAACCGATTGCATCACCACAGCGTAAACCCTTGCACTATGGCAAGGTCAAGCCGCGGGCGCGCGTGGCACAATAGGGCCGGGTTCGCGCGCACGCTCCGGAGTCCGGCGTTCTGAGTCGCGCCCGGACCATCTCGAACCCGCCGCTGGGGATTTCGAGTCTAACCGGGTACTGGCCGTCAGCTCCTCAGCTGGTAACCGCTCGCTGACGACGAATCCCGGATCCGTGATCCCGAGTCAGCACAGGTGCTCGTGGGCGAAAACATCATCGGCAAGACCGTGCAGCACTATCGGATCGATCGCCGGCTTGGCGCCGGCGGGATGGGCGAGGTGTATCGCGCGGAAGACATCCGTCTCGGGCGCCAGGTGGCGTTGAAGTTCCTGCCGCACGGGCTCAAGGCGGATCCCGAGAGTCGCGCCCGGCTGCTGACCGAGGCGCGCGCCGCGTCGATGCTCCGATCGCCGAACATCGCCGTCACTTACGACATCGGCGAGCACGCCGGCGCGGATTTCATCGTGATGGAGTACGTGGAAGGCGAGCTCCTTTCGCAGAGGGTCGCGAACGGTCCGCTCCCGCTGCGCGACACGGTGGAAATCGGCTTGCAGGTGGCCGATGCCCTCGATGAAGCGCACTCTCGCGGCATCATCCACCGCGACATCAAGAGCGCAAACCTGATGCGGACCGACCGAGGCCTCGTCAAAGTGCTCGATTTCGGCCTCGCGAAGTTCATCGAGGATCACGGTCAGGACGTGGAAGTCACGCAGCAGCAGGTCACGGTCGCCGGGATGGTGCTCGGCACCGTGTCCTACATGGCCCCCGAGCAGGCACTCGGCCATCCGGTCGACCACCGGTCCGACATCTTCTCTCTCGGCGTGGTGCTCTTCGAGCTCGCAACCAGCCGGATGCCCTTCACCGGCGGATCGCCCACCGAGATCATCGATCACATCCTTCACGAGGTTCCGCCGCCTCCGTCGCGCTACGACGCGCAGATTCCCGACGCGTTCGATGCCATCGTGGCGCGCGCGCTCGAGAAAGCGCCGTCGTTCCGGTACCAGTCGGCCCGCGAGATCCGGGATGACCTTCGTGGACTCGCGCGCGACCTCGATGACGCGCCGCGCGGCACGACGAGCCGCATCGCGGCCAGCCTGCCGCACGGTCCCGGCGGTGTCGACAATTCCGTCGCCGTGATGACGTTCGCCAACATCACGCGCGAGCCCGCCGACGACTGGATTGGAACGGGCATTGCCGAGACGGTGAGCTCCGATCTGAAGAGCGTCCACGGCCTCACCGTCATCGGGCGGGCCCGAGTCTTCGACGCGCTGCGCAACCTCAGCTCGAACGCGCAGCTGGACGAGTCGCTCGCGATCGATATCGGCAGGCGCCTGGGCGCGACGTGGGTCGTCGTCGGCGGCTTCCAGCGGCTCGGCGACCTGGTTCGCATCACGACGAACGTCGTCAGCGTCGAGTCCGGGCAGGTGAAGAAGACCGTCAAGGTGGACGGCCGCATCGGCGACATCTTCGCGCTGCAGGACAAGATTGTCTTCGACCTCACGCAGGGCCTCAATGTGGCGCTTCGCGGCACGGAGGTCGCGGATATCGAACGGCGCGAAACCAAGTCGGTCGAGGCGTACGAGAGCTTCGCGCGCGGCATGATGAACCTGCGGCTCGCGACGCGCGATTCCATCGAGCGGGCGATCTCGGAATTCGAAGAGGCCACGCGCTACGATCCGGAATACGCCATGGCGTGGGCCGCCCTGGGCGGCGCATTTTCGCTCAAGGGCTCGTTCCTGAGCATTCAGGATCTGGTGCTCAAAGGGCTCGACATGGAGCGGCGGGCACTCGCGCTCGACCCCGATCTGTCCGACGCACACAGCTGGAAGGGCGCGGCCCTCCTGATGCTCGGGAAAGTGGACGAGGCCATCGCCTCGATCCAGGAAGCCATCAGGATCGATCCTGGGAACGGGCAGGCGCACCAGACGCTCGCGCGCGCGCTCTGGGTCGGCAAGGGAGACTTCAGCGCGGCGATTCCGGTGTTCGAACGGTCGATCGTCCTCAATCCCGATGCCGGCTATTCGTACCTGCAGCTGGGACTCCTCTTGTCGTGGGAACGGCGGTACGCCGAGGCCGAGCGCGTGTTGAGGCGCGCGGTCGAATTGCAGGACCAGTTCATCTCCGGCAACGCAGGGCTGCAGATGGTCGGCGCGAACGCGCGGCTCGGATACGTCTACTACCTGCAGGGCCGCTACGACGACGCGATTCGCGAATACGAGCGCGGCGTGTCGTTTCTGCAAACGAGCGATCACGCGCTCAAGGAGCGCAGCCTGATCGAGCTCGAGGTCAAGCTGGGCGCGGCGAACCACCGCGCGGGCCGCATGGAGAACGCGAAGAAGCACTTCGACAAGGCGGTCAAGACGTTCGAGGCGCGCGTCGCCAAAGGCGCCGACGATCCGTTCACGCGCTACTACATCGCCGACCTCCACGCACTGCGCGGCGATGCCGATCGGGCCTTCGACTCTCTCGAGCGCGTCTACGCCGCGCAGCCCGCACTCACGGCCGCACGCATGCTCCGCGACCCCGATCTCGCGTCGCTGAGAGACGATCCGCGTTTCGGCCGTTTCGCAGAAGCCCGCACCGTGCACGCCGAGGGGTGATAGTACCGGGCCGTGATCAGGGATCCGGGATCCGGGATCAGGGATCCGGAAAACCTCGGAATCTCGCTCGAAGCTCTGATCCAGCCCGATAGTTTCTCCCGTGGTCAACTGTG
This sequence comes from uncultured Acidobacteriota bacterium, assembly GCA_963730995.1. Taxonomy (GTDB): domain Bacteria; phylum Acidobacteriota; class Vicinamibacteria; order Vicinamibacterales; family 2-12-FULL-66-21; genus CAVSUB01. Next base: position 232,335 of record CAVSUB010000009.1, read on the forward strand.
GGGGTTTTCGCCGGACCTCCGAATTCCCCCGGAACGGATCCCGGATCCCCGACCACTGATCCCGTCTGCGTCAGTTCCATTGGCCCGGTCCTTTTCGTCCCTCAGGATCGTGATTTCGGCCCAGATTGACCTGTATGGGCCACCCAATCGATGATTGGACCTCCGCACGAGCGGCCCATTCCGGTCAGACTGACGCCGGAGGATCCATGCTTCTGTCGCCTGCCGACTCCGTCGGCGCACTCACAATCGAGCAGCAGTTCGTTCGGACCTCTCGGCCGCTCTACGCTCACCTGGTAACGCTCCTCGAGGGCGCCATCGCCCGCGGCGATCTGCCGTCCGGGTCGCGGCTGCCGCCGGAGCGTGAGCTGGCCAGCCGGCTGCGCATCAGCCGCACCACCGTCGTCAGCGCGTATCGCGAGCTCGAGTCGCGAGGGCTGCTGCGAGGCTACGTGGGACGCGGCACGTTCGTGTGTGCGTCGCCGGAGCCGACCGGGGCGCCGTTTGCGTGGCGCGGCAAGATCGCCGCCGCCGCCCTTCGTTCGAGCGATTCGACGCTGCGCGAGACCATGCGGCATTCGTCCGACGCAAGGCTGCTGTCCCTTGCGGCTGGCGAGCCTGCGATCGACTGTTTCCCGACCGCAGCCTTCCGCAAGGCGATCGACCGCGTGCTGACGCGAGACGCGCACGCGGCGTGGCGTCACGGTCCGACCGAGGGGCAGCCGGCGCTTCGCGAAGCCATTGCTGAGCGATTTGGTGTCGCGGCGGAGAGTGTGCTGGTGATTTCCGGCGCGCAGCAGGGGCTCGATCTCCTCGCGCGGTGCCTGATCGACCCGGGAGACTCGGTCATCGTCGATCGGCCCGGGTATCTGGGCGCGATTCAATCGTTCCATGCGGCCGGCGCGAAGTTGATCGGCTGGGACATTGCGAAGGCTGACGTCGACGAGCTCGAGGATCTGCTCGTTCGCTATCGGCCCAAGCTGATTTACACAAATCCGACGTTCGAGAACCCGACTGGCATCACGATGTCGATCCGGACTCGGCGCGAGCTGCTGCGGCTCGCCGAGCGGTACCGGGTGCCTATTGTGGAAGACGCGACCTATCGCGAGCTGTACTTCCGCGATCCGCCGCCGCCGTCGCTCCGCGACCTGGACGCGCCGGACATCGTGATCTATTTGAACAGCTTCTCGAAAGTGCTCGCGCCCGGACTTCGACTGGGCTGGCTCTCGGCCGCTCCCTCGATCGTCGATCAGATGGCGATCATCAAGCAGCGGCTCGATCCGCACACGCAGAACCTGGTGCAGTTCGCGATGGCGACGCTCATCCACGACGGAAGCTTCGACGCGCACCTGGTGACCCTGCGCACCGAGCACGCGCGCCGGTGCACCGCGATGCTCGCGTCCATCCAGCGCCACTTCCCGCCGGGCGCGCTCCAGTTCGCGCGGCCGAAGGGCGGACTCTATCTCTGGTGCCGCGTGGCCCCCCACATCAGCACCCGGTCGCTCCTCGATCGCGCGCTCGCCGGCGGCGTGGCCTTCGTGCCCGGCCACGCGTTCTACCCCGATCCGGCGGGCGACTCGGAGCTGCGGATCTGTTTCTCGAGCGTCCTGCCGTCAGCGATGGACGATGCGATCAGGCGGCTGGCAAAGGCGCTGGCCGAAACCGCGAGGAGCAGCGAGGGCGATCGCCGAGCGCTCGTACCCGTGGCGTAGACGGAACTGACGCTGTCGGGTCCGGACGGGAACTGACGCAGACTGGATCCGGGATCCGGCGCATTGATCGCATGGGCATGAACGGGCCTCGCCGCCGCGATACACCCGATACCCCGGGCTCCACGCGCCCGCTACTTCGTGACGATCACCGCTACGCGGCCGGTACGATCGAGGACCGTCACCCCCACGTCGTGCGCGTGGCGGTCGAAGAGCAGGTCGAGCGACGTTCCGGGGCCGACAGTCAGGCTGTGAATCGTCACGCGGTCGAGGAATTGGGGAAGGCGGGCGTGGGACACGTTCACCTGACCTTCGACGGCATCGATCGAGAGTCCCAGGCAAGACTGCAGGATCAGGAAAACAGCGCCGGCGGCCCAGGCTTGTGGCGCGCAGGCCACCGGATACAGCGTGGGCCCTTCACCTGGTCGGCGGCGGAAGCCGCAGAAGAGCTCCGGCATACGCTGCATGTCGATGTGCAGGCTCGCGTCGAAGAGGCCTTCGGCGATAGCGGCGACTCCGTCCGTCAGGCCGTACCTCCCGAGGCCGGCCGCTGCGAGCGCGTTGTCGTGAGGCCAGACCGACCCGTTGTGGTACGCCATCGGGTTGTAGCGGGCCTCGCGCGTCCCGACGGTCCGGATTCCCCACCCGGAAAAGAGGTCGGGCCCCATGAGCGAGTCGGCCACGCGCACTGCCCGACCCGCATCCATGATCCCCGTGAACAGACAATGTCCCGGGTTCGAGGACCGGACTATGCAGGGACGCTTCGCGCCGTCGAGCGCGAGGGCGTAAGTGCCGAGCTCCTCTACCCAGAACGCCGCCTCGAACGCTTCCCGAACCGCCGTTGCCCGCGCCGAGAGCGTGGCTGACTGCTCTGAATGCCCCAGCGCGCGAGCGAGCGCAGACGCGCCGCGCCACGCCGCGTACGCGTAGCCCTGGACCTCGCACAACGCAATCGGCGCCTCGGCGAGCATGCCGTCGTCGTGAAACACCGAGTCCTGCGAGTCTTTCCAGCCTTGCTGTACGAGTCCGTTGGGCGTGCGTCGCTGGTACTCGAGAAACCCGTCCCCGTCGACGTCGCCGTGATGCTGCATCCACGAGAGCGCGCGCTCGACGTTCGGCCAGATGGATGTGATGAACCCGAGATCCGCCGTCCGGCGGTAGTACTCGTATGCCAGGAATACGAAGAGCGGCGTGGAATCGACGCTGCCGTAGTACCGCCCGAACGGCACCTCGCCTAGAGCCGCCATCTCTCCACCACGGGTTTCGTGCAGGATCTTGCCCGGCTCGGCGTCCTGCTCGATACTGACGATCTCGGCCTGGGTCGCAGCAAGATATCGAAGGACGCCGCGGGCGAGCGTCGGATTGACCCACAGCATCTCGAGCGCGGTGATGATGCCGTCGCGCCCGAACGGCGTGCTGAACCAGGGGACGCCGGCGTAGGGATACGGACCGTACGCCGTGTCGCTCGTCATCAAGCGCACGTCGGCCAGCGACTGGTTGATCCAGCCGTTGAACTGCTGGTTCGAGGTCGAGATGCGCGCGTATTCCGATTGCATTCTGCGCGATCGCTGCTCGACGAGCGCGAAGGCGGCGTCGAAAGCCGGCGCGGCCGGGCCGACGGTGGCCGCGCACGTGACCGTGATTTCTGCGACGGCAGTCTCGTGCGCGGCGAGCGCGATGGTGTAGGCGGCGGATGCTTCCGTCAGGGAGACAGGAACAGGATCGAAGGTCAGGCGGGTGCGGCGGACGAGGTCGTCGAGGCCGTGGTACGCGAGCTCTACGGTCGAACCGTCAACGCGCGTCGGCAGGCGGCTGCCTCGCTTGAGGCGCCGGGTGCCGCGTACTTCGAAGATGTCGACGAAATCAGCCGCCAGGTGGATGCGGACCTCGAGCGTTACGCGCTGCTGACTGTAATTGACGAGGCGGATTCGCTCGTACGCATGTCCCTCGGTCAGGAACCGGCTGCGGAAGATGTGAACCAGATCGCGCTGGACCGTGACGACGCCAGCCTCGACCACATCGGGATTCGTCAGGTCGGCCCCGAACAGCTCGTTGTTCGAGCTCGTGCGCGAGCTGAGGAGCAGCGGCAGATCACCGCCGACGCTGAGCGTCAGCATGGACAGGTGACGCGTGCCGTCGTGGTAAAGGCCGTGCTCGTCAGGTCCGCCGATATCACCGGTACGATCGAAGACCGCAAACGTGTCGCCGCACTTCAGCACAGCGGAGCGTCCCGTCGCCCGCGCGGAAGTCGCAAGAATGTAGTACTGGTCGTCGACCCAGATGCCGTCTCGCACGCCAGCCGTCCTCATGTGTTCAGGGCCGATGCTCCCGCGGAGCTCGCGAGGTCGGGCGCGCCCACGCGCGCCCGATAGAGTTTCTCGTAGTCGGCGGCCATTCGAGCGGCCGAGAAGTGCTCCTCCACGAAACCGCGACACGATGCGGCCGGGATCCGCAGATCGCGTGCGCGCTGCGCCATCTCCCCGACGTTTGCACAAAGCCATCCGTTGACGCCGTCAGCCACGATCTCCTTGACGGCCCCGCCGGGCAGCGCAAGCACCGGTGTGCCGCACGCCATGGCTTCGATCATCACCAGCCCGAACGGTTCGTTCCACTGGATGGGAAAGAGCAATGCCGTGGCGTTCGCCAGAAGCTCGTTCTTGATGTCCGGAGTCGCCTCGCCGATGAACTCGACCTGGCGGCCGTCGATGCGAGGCTCGATCATCGATTCCCAGTAGGCTTGAAAGATGGGCTGCACCTCACCGGCGAGCTTCAAGGGCATCCCCGCCCTGCGCGCGGCCTCGATCGCCAGATGCGCACCCTTCACCGGCGCCATGCGCCCAAGATACGCGAGATAGGGCTGCTTGCGAGCGGCGAATCGATAATCCTCGAGCCGGATCCCGTGGTGGATTGTGGTCAGCCGAGGCATGCTCTCGAGCTGCCTCTGCGCATTGCTGATCGCCACATAGTGAATCCAGTCGTGACGTGCGTAAAGCGCCGACAGCACCTCATCGTGCGGATGGTGGAGCGTGTGCACCACCGGTGCCGAGAGGAAGCGCGTGATCGGAATCGCGAGCGCGTCGTTCACGTGGACGATGTCGAACGGTTCGGAGGCGGCGGTGTGGAGCGCCCAGGCTGAATGGTCGAGGTTCTTGAGGTTCCCCGCGTCGCCATGCTGTGGCGGCCACTCCTTGCGCGGGAAAGTCCACCGCACCTTGCACCGGACCGTCGACTCGCCGTTGGCAAAGACCGTGACGTCATGCCCGAGGTCGACCAGCCCTTCGGCAAGCTGAGCGATGAACAGTTCGGTGCCGCCATAGGCAGGTGGAGGGACTGGGATAAAGGGGGGAGCGATAAGGGCGATTCGCATGACTTCATCTGGAGTCGCCGCAAATCGGGTGCCACCAGACAGTCGTCAGTCGGGGGTCGGCAGTCGGCAGTCTCAGTCGGCAGTCTCAGTCTCAGTCTCAGTCGTCAGTCACTTCCTCACTATGGCCTGAATTGCGAGACGCCAATGCCTCGGTTGCGCCTGTTGCTGCGGACAAGGTGCTTGACTAGACCGGTGGTCATCGCGGCGACTTGATCGGCGAGCCGATCGCACTCGGCGACTTCGGCGTCGGTCAGGCACCGACGATCGCACGCGAGTCGGAGTCGGGCCCGGACTTCGGCGTTCGACCCCTTCGCATGAAAGAGGTAACTCGCAAACGCCCGGTCCGTAGGCTGCGCGAACCCCTCCGCGATGTTGGACACCACCGAGTCCGCCGCCCGCCGGATCTGATCCCGCAGGTCGAGTTCCCGCTCAAACGCCGGCCGCTCCAGGATCGCAGCAACTGCCACGACCAATTCCCGCGCACGTTGATAAAGGTGCAAATCTTCGACTGTTTTGGCAATCATGAGGGGCCGAATTGCACGGAGTATTCCAGGCTAGTTGATAAAGGTGACTGATGACTGCGACTGATGACTGTCGACTGCCGACTGCCGACTGCAGTAAGGTTCGACCATGCATCGCTTCACGTTGGGTGTGGAAGAGGAGTTCCAGATCGTCGACCCGCAGACCTGGGAGCTGCGGTCACACGTGAGCGAGCTGTTGGCGACTTCCGTCCCGGTTCTCGGCGATCAAATCAAGCGTGAGCTCCATCAGTCGATCGTCGAGGTCGGCACGCGGATCTGCGCGGATGTCTCAGAGCTGCGTGACGAGATCTTTCGCATCCGTCACGAGCTTGTGCAGGCTGCCGAGCGTGCCGGTCTCGCTGTTGCCGCCGCGGGCACGCATCCCTTCTCACACTGGAAGGACCAGGTCCTCTCCCCCGGTGTCCGCTACGACAGCATCGTCGAAGAGCTCCAGCAGCTTGCGCGATCGCTCCTCATCTTCGGTCTCCACGTCCACGTCGCCGTTCCCGACCAGACGACGATGATCGATTTGATGAACGAAGTTCGGTATTTCCTGCCGCACCTTCTGGCGCTGTCCACGAGCTCGCCGTTCTGGATGGGGCGCGACACCGGGCTGAAGTCGTACCGGACGACAATCTTTCGGCGATTTCCTCGCACCGGCGTGCCGGACCACTTTGGATCGTGGAGCGACTACGAGAACTACGTGCGCCTGCTCGTGGATCTGCACTGCATAGACGACGGGAGGAGGATCTGGTGGGACGTGCGTCCGCATCCGACGTTCGGGACGCTCGAGTTCCGCGTGTGCGACGTGCCGACGCGACCGGACGTGGCGGTCATGCTGGGCGGTCTGATTCAGGCGGTGATCGTCAAGCTGTGCCGGCTGCGCGCACGGAATCAGGGGTTTCGTATCTATCCCCGCGCCCTCATCGAGGAAAATAAGTGGCGAGCCGCCCGCTGGGGCCTCGAAGGCAAGTTGATCGACTTCGGCAAGCGCGAGGAAGTGCCGATGCGGGATCTCGCCGTGGAGCTGCTCGATTTCGTGGACGATGTCGTCGATGACCTTGGCAGTCGCTCCGCGGTCGAGTACGTGCACACGCTTCTGCGGGACGGCACGAGCGCGGATCGGCAGCTCGCGGTCTACCGAGAGACCGGCGATCTGACGGCTGTCGTTCGCGACATCGTGGAGCAGACGAAACCCGGTTGAAGGGCAACGAAGCGGGCGAGATGAGATGGAGCGTCAGCGGCGACGATGGGATGGAGGAGTAGAGAGGATGAATGGAGCCCAAGCCGGTGAACCGATGAAGATCGGCCTGCTCTGCGGCCGCGAGTACAGCTTTCCGCCGGCGTTCATCGCGCGGGTGAACGAAGTCGGTCAGCCGCACGGGATCACGGCGCAGATGGTCAGGCTCGGGGGCACGAAGATGGACGCGCCCGCGGAGTTTCGCGTGATCGTCGATCGCATTTCACACGAAGTCGAGTACTACCGTGGCGCGCTGAAGCACGCGGTGCTGCAGGGCAGCTACGTGATCAACAACCCGTTCTGGTGGACCGCCGACGACAAGTATTTCAACTATTCGGTGATGTCCAAGCTGGGCGTTGCGATACCGCGTACTGTGCTGCTGCCGCAGAAGGGTTATCCATCGGACGTCGATCTCACCGCGGAGTCACTGCACAATCTGGAGTTCCCCGTCGATTGGGACGAGCTGCTCGACTACGTTGGGCGCCCGGCCATCCTGAAGCCGTATTCAGGCGGTGGGTGGAAGCACGTCTACAAGGTGAACGACAAGAAGGAGCTGCTCGAGGCCTACGATCGCACGGCCCCGTACTGCATGACGCTCCAGCAGTTCATCAACTTCGACAAGTACGTCCGCTGCTTCACGTTCGGCAAGACGGACATCACGCCTGTCGCGTACGACCCGCGCGAGCGGCGATACGTAATCGATCACGAGTACCTCTCACCCGAGCTTGGGGCGCGGGTCGTCCGCGACGCGCGAACGATCAATCTGGCGCTCGGCTACGAGATGAACACGATTGAGTTCGCGATCGACGGCGACGTGCCCTACGCGATCGACTACTTGAATCCCGCGCCCGATTTCGAGCGGGATCGCATCACGCCGTTCTACTTCTCGCACGTCGTGGAGAAGATGACCGAGCTCGTCATCGACCGGGCGCTCAACGGCCGCCCGTCACAGTCCTGGCCGCGTTGGGAGGAGATGCTCGGGATCGGCCACACGTCGGGATTCACCGGCGCCCCGAGACAGCAGTGATGGATCTCGCGTCCGAGTGGCGCTCGCTCCTGAGCCCGGACGAGGTGAGCCCCGACGCCTGCCGGCAATTTGCCGCCTCTCTCCGCGAGAAGAAGCTCACCTTCGGAGATCGTCTGCACTGTCCGTTCCTGCGCCCGTTCCTCCTGACGGGTCAGGACGAAGAGCGGATCCGCACCGCGGCGGAAACAATCGCCTCGGCCGGCGAGCGAGTCGCCCAGGCGGCGATGGCCTCGCGGACGCTTCTGCACGAGCTCGGAATGACCGACCCGGAGATCGGCCTGGCGACGATCGACCCGGGGTACGAGACGGCGAGCACCGCTTCCCGCCTGGACTCGTTCCTTCTGCCCGACTCCCTGCACTTCGCCGAGTACAACGCCGAATCGCCGGCAGGCCTGGGATACACCCAGAAACTGGCGGAGATCTTCGACCGGCTGCCGGTGATGGCGAAGTTCCGGGAGCGGCACGCTGTCCGGTACCACCACACGATCGACGCGATGCTGGCGGCGCTCCTCGCCAGCTACGCGGAGTGGGGCGGGCGCGCGAACCCGCCGACGATTGCCATCGTCGATTGGCACGAGGTCCCGACCTGGACGGAGTTCGAGATCCTGCGGGATGCGTTCGTCGCCGCCGGTGTTCCGACGATCGTCCAGCGATCCCCGCGATCTGGTGTTCGACGGCAGAACGCTCACGGCTGGCGGGCGGCGGATCGATCTGGTCTACAGGCGGGTGCTCATCAACGACATCCTGAGCCGCCCCGACGAGTGTCGCGCGCTGGTCGACGCCTACAGTGCCCGGGCCGTCTGTGTCGCCAACACGTTCCGGTGCAAGCTGGCGCACAAGAAGGCGTTCTTCGCCGTCCTCACCGACAGCCGGCACGAGGGACTCTTCTCCGACGAACAGCGCGCGGCGATCCGCGCTCACGTGCCCTGGACGCGAATCCTGGCCGACACCTCGACGGAGCGGGAAGGCCGACACGCGGGCCTCCTCCAGATCGCGCGTGAGGCCCGGGAACGGCTGGTGCTCAAGCCGAACGACGAGTATGGCGGCACCGGAGTCCTGCTGGGATGGGAGGCGTCCGTATCGGCCTGGGACGATGCTCTCGAGGCAGCGCTAAGGGAGCCGACAGGGACCTGGGTCCTGCAGGAGAGGATCCCCATCCGGCGCGAGATCTTCCCTCAGTTCGACGGTGAAGGAGCAGTGACCTTCCGGGACATGCTGGTCGACATGGCGCCGTACCTCTTTCGCGGCCGGATGGTCGGATACCTCACCCGGTTGAGCGCGACGGGACTCGCCAACGTCACGTCCGGCGGTGGCCAGGTGCCCGCGTTCGTCGTGTCTTGACCGGGGAGCTTCGCCCCGTCCGCCTTCGCGCACGCGCTTCTCCGGCGCGCTCCGGCGAGACCTCGCCGAAGCCGCTTCGCGGCGGAGGCGGGCCGGCCCCCCCATCGCCGTCGCTCGCGGGGGCCCCACGCCCGCTCCGCTCCGGCGCGCGTTGTCATTCTGCGTTCGTCAGAACAGAGACAAACTCGCTGGGAGCCTCGGAACGGATCACGTGCTGGCAGGGTTCCAGAGTGAGTTTCGTCTGGGGCACAGCGGCGTGACGTGTTATTCTGCGCCGGGTCCGGATTCTGCGTCCTGCAAGTCCACAAAGGAGATCAGATGGCCAAGACCGCGAAGAAGACAGCCGGGAAATCGAACGGGAAGACTGCGGCGAAGAAGAAGTCCGCACGGAAGCCGAACGCCGCCTTCATGAAGCCGGTCACGCCGAGCCCCGCGCTCGCGGAGATTGTCGGCACGAAGCCCATCCCGCGCACCGAGGTCACCAAGAAGCTCTGGGCCTACATCAAGAAGAACGGCCTGCAGGACGCCAAGAACAGGCGCATGATCAAGGCGGACGCGCCGCTCAAGACGGTGTTCGGGGGCAAGGCTTCCGTCAATATGTTTGAGATGACGAAGCTGGTGGGCAAGCATCTGAAATAGCCGACCACGCGCGATGCGGGGTCTCGCCGAGCAGGCCCCGCGTTGCCGCTCTCCCGCCCTGATGGATCCGCATTCGAATCCGTTTGCCGTCCTCTCGCTGATTGTCGCCCCTGCGATCCTGACAAACGCAGCATCGGTGCTCGCGATGAGCACCAGCAACCGGCTGGCCCGCGCGGTCGATCGCGCGCGGGAGCTGGCGCGCCAGCTGGAAGACACGTCCCACCCGGATCCGTCGCCGGACGAAGAATCGAGGGAGTCGGCCCGCCGCCTCCACGAGCTGTCGGCGACCGAGGATCGCGCCGTCCTACTGATGCGGGTGCTTCAGAGCTTCTACATCTCGCTCGGCGGATTCGCTGTCGCCGTGCTTTCGTCGCTGCTCGGGGCCGTCATCTCCCTGTTCCTGACGGGTTATTTCGTGGGCATCCTGGAAGTGATTGCGGTCTCGGCCGGGGCCGTCGCGGTCGCCGCGCTCGTTCGCGGGTCGGCGTTGCTGGTCCGCGAGACCAGCATCGCCGTGCAGGTGATGCACGAGCGGGCCGAGAGCGTGAGGGGGCGCTTGATCCGGCGGGGCAAGTTGTGATCCGAGGGGGTCAGACCCAGGTCTGACCCCGGGCGGCTGGTACAATTGAGCGGATGACCTTCGGATCTGCTCCGCCTGATTTGCTCGAAGGCGCGCGCAATGCGGCCGGGACGTGTCTCGCGATTCAGCCCCAGGAACGTGTGGCCCTGATCGCCGACGAGCCCAGTCGCGAGGTTGCGGCGAGCCTGGAACAGGCCCTCCTCGAGAGAGGCGCCTCCCTCGATTCCGTGTTGATTGAGGCGGTCGCGTCCAGACCGATTCGCGAGGCGCCCACGGAAGTGATCGCGGCTCTGGAGCGCGCCGACGCCGGGATCCTCTGCGTCCAACCCATGGAGGGCGAGCTTGCCGCGCGAATGGCCATCGTGGCGGTCGTCGAGCGCCGCCGCATGCGCTACGCCCACATGATTGGGGTGACGCCGCGCATCATGCGGGAGGGCATGAGGGCCGACTACCGCCAGGTCGATCGCCTCAGCCAGCAGCTGTGCGACCGCATGCAGGGCGCGCGGACGCTCAGCGTCCGCACCGCGTCGGGCACGGACTTCACGGCCACGTTCGATCGCAGCCTTGCCTGGGTGAAGACGAGCGGGATCATCAATCCCGCGGTACTGGTCGAACCTGCCCGCCGGGGAGGTCTTCACGACGCCGGCGTCGGTGGACGGCACCTTCGTGTGCAACGGCACGGCCGGCGACTACTTCAATGCGAAGTACGGCAGCCTCGATCGGACGCCGCTGGTGCTCCAGATCCGCGGCGGCCGGCTCGTGTCCGCGGATTGCGATCGGCTCGACCTCGAGCGCGATTTCTGGTCCTACTGCCACACGGACGCCAACAGCGACAGGGTCGGCGAGCTCGCGTTCGGCACGAACCTCGGCCTGCGCGAGATGATCGGAATCCTGCTCCAGGACGAGAAGATCCCCGGCGTGCACCTCGCGTTCGGCGATCCCTACGGGGGCCAGACACACGCGGACTGGTCGTCGCGGACGCACGTCGACGTGCTGACGCGCGACTGCAACGTCTGGATAGACGACCAGCAGGTCATCGCAGAGGGACAGTACCTGCTCGAGAAGTTCGCTGACATTGGATCCGCTGGATCGGGTGGCCCGGCCTTCAGGGCTGGCGCTGACGTGGTGGGCTCACCCCGAACTCCAAAGGTCACGGCGTGAAGCGCGGGGGCCGGACAGGCCTCCGTCTGCTGGCCGCCGCGCTCCTGGGCTCGGCCGGCTGCGCCGGGCTCGCCCACGCCCCACGCGATCCTTCGTCCGCGCCGCGGATCTTCTCGACGACGACAACACTCCGGGATCAACCGTTCGACCTGCACCTGGCCGCTCCCTCCCATCCTCGCGTGGGGGATGTGCTCGTTCTCTACGCCAGCGGTGATGGCGGGTGGTTTGGCGCTGCCGTCGACATGTTTCGCGCGGTTGGTGATGCCGGGTTCTATGCCGTCGGCCTCAGCACTCGCACGCTTCTCCACCTCAAGCAGCCAAGCGGTCAACCACTGACGGTCGCCGAGCTGGCCGAGGACTACCAGGTCATCCTCGATCGGGCGTCGATCGCGCTGAACCTGCCGCCGACGCACGGGGTCGTTCTGACGGGATGGTCGCGAGGGGCCAGCCTGGCGGTTCTGGTTGGTGGGGGGCGCCACGCGCCACCGAACCTGGCGGGGGTCATCGCGATCGGCCTCGAGGCGGACGAGAATCTCGGGGTCTCGAGCGAGACGGATGACGACCCGGACGACAAGCCTCTCGTGCGGGACCCCTCGAGCCTCGACATGTATGCGCTGATCTCGCAGGTCGCCCCGGCCAGGTGCGCCGTCATCCAGGCGACCGGCGATCGGTATCTACAGGCAAGCCGTGCGCGGGAGTTGTTCGGTCCCGATACTGAGCTTCGACGGTTCTACGAGGTGCCGGCAAAGAACCATCGCTTCGATGGCGGAGCCGAAAGGTTCGTTGCGGCGCTGCAAGGCGCCCTGGACTGGACGACCGGAAGGTGACCGGCGACCGGGCTCACCATCTCTTCAGATATTCGCGCATCTCTTCCTTCCAGTACGGCCAGTCGTGGCCGCCGCGCGGACCCCAGTCGTCCACGTCGTGCCTGATTCCCTTCCGCGAGAGGACTTCGGACAGCGCGTAGGTCAGGTGGCTCTTCTCCCACGGGCCCGACCCGGTCACAAGCCGGATTTCGCAGGACGCCAGCTGCTCGTATGCCCACGGATCGTGCATGTTGGAGAGATAGTCGACGGGATTGTGGAAGTAGAAGGTGTCGTCGTACATGCCACCCATGAAATCGCGCAGATCGTAGATCCCCGAGAGGGCGTAGCAGCGCTTGACCTGGTGCGGGTAACGAAAGAGCGTGTTCGCCGCATGGTATCCGCCCAGGGAAGCGCCCATCGTCCCAATCGCGATGCCGGGCGATTGCGTGTCGGCGTAGATGAACGGGAAGACCTCCTCGTGAACGTACTCGTCGAACATGCGCTGCCGCCAACTGCGATGAAACGGGTGCGCCTCCTTGTTGAGAAACGACTCGTGGTTGTTCGAGCCGACGCAGAAGATTTTCACGCGGCCCCCCTCGATGAACTCACCGACGGCGTCGATGAGGCCGTGTCGATGGAGCTCCCACTCGTCGCCATGGCTCGTCGGGAAGGCCAGCAGCGGCGGCCCCCAGTGCCCGAAGACCGCGACGCCCATGTCGTGGCCCAGACGAGGGGAATACCAGACGTGATGTGCGATGTGCATGAGTGTGTATTGTGGACGGGATCCGGGATCCGAAAAGCCCTTCGACCGAGTTCGCGAGGTTTTGCGGATCCCGGACCACGGATCCGACTTTTAATTCCTTTTCCCGACTCCCCACAGTGCTCTTCCTGGCTTGGCGCCCGTGTGCTCGCCGTCCTTGAGGACCTGTGTGCCGTTGACGAACACGTGCCGCATGCCGACTGCGTACTGATGAGGGTTCTCGAACGTCGCCCTGTCGGAGATTCTGGCCGGGTCGAAGACGACAACGTCGGCAAACATGCCCTCGCGAATGAATCCGCGGTTGTCGAGCTCGAGGTTCGTGGCCGGCAACCCGCTCAGCCGGTGGACCGCCTCTTCGAGCGGGATCACGTGCTCGTCGCGCACGTATTTGCCGAGGAGCCTGGCGAAGTTGCCATAGGCGCGAGGATGGGTAGACGACTTCGTGAACGGCGGCTCGGGCGCCATGGACGCCGCGTCGGATCCGAACGAGACCCAGGGCAGCGCGATCTCCTTCCGGATGTTCTCCTCGGAGATCATGAAATAGACGGTGCCAACGCGTGAGCGATCTTCGAGGACCAGGTTCATGACGGTGTCGACAGGATCTTCACCACGCCGCTTGGCCGCCGCTGCGAGCGTGCTGCCTGTCAGGGGCTTCAGTGCGTCAGACTTGAACTCGACGAGCAGGATCCTGTCTGGCGAGCCGGCCGCCAGGTAGAGGTTCTCCCAATCGGCGCTGGGCGTGCGGATCGCCATGGCGATTTTCTTGCGCGTCGCCGAATCGGCGAGCCGCTTGTAGGCGGCGTCATAGCCCCCGTCGAGCACCCACGGCGGCATCGAGGCGTCGAGCCCGGTCGCCCCCGCCTCATAGGTGTACATGTCGGCCGTGATCTTCAGGCCCTCCGAGCGGGCCTTCTCGATCGCGGCGATCGCCTGATCCATCTTCGGCCAGTTCGACTGCCCGGCGGCTTTCAGGTGATAAATCTCCGCGGGGATGTGCGCCTCCCTGCTGACGCGAATCAACTCATCGATCGCTTCCAGCAGCTTGTTGCCCTCGCTCCGCATGTGGGAGATGTACTTGCCGCGGTACTGCGCCGCGACCTTGCACAATTCGATCAACTCTTCGGTCGACGCATAGAAGGCAGGCGCGTAGATGAGCGCCGATCCGATGCCGAGCGCGCCCGCCTCCATCTCCTGGCGGACGATCGCTCTCATCTGTTCCAGCTGCTCCGGCGTGGCCTTGCGATCCTCGAGCCCGATCACGTGCTCGCGCACCGTCGTCGCGCCCAGAAACGACGCCACGTTCTGCGACACGCCTCGCCGCTCCAGCGTCGTCAAGTACTCCGACAGCGTCGTCCATGTGATGTCGTACTTGATGTCGCCCATCTGCTCGATGGCGCGCTGTTTCATTTCGGGCGTCAGGGGCCCCATCGAGCTGCCCTCGCCGAAAATCTGCGTCGTGATGCCTTCTCGAATCTCTCCCTGCGAACGGCCATCCGCGATCAGCGAGTCCGTCGACCACGACAGCATGTTGATGAAGCCCGGCGCGACTGCAAGTCCAGCGGCATCGACGACCGCCCTGGCGGGTGCTTGGGACAGATCGCCAATCCCCGCGATCCGATCGCCCTTGATCCCCACGTCGGCGCGGCGCCCGGAGGTGCCACTGCCGTCGTAGACCATGCCGCCGCGAATCACGACGTCGAAGCGGGGCTCTGGTTGCGGAGCGACCCGAGTGCACGCTGCGAGCAGCACCGACGACACCGCCACGACGAGCGTTCGGCCCAATTGCATCGGGGGATTATAAGTGGACGGGCTGTTGGGATCCGGAATGGAACTGACGCATACGGGATCCGGGATCCGGGGCGCGGCCGCACGCCGCGCCGATGAAGAAGCTCCGGATCCCGGAGGCGTTGGCTACCCTTCGGATCCCGACAGCGTCAGTTCCGTGACAAACTATCCCGGCAACACGCGCAGGTAACAAAAGCTCATGGATTGGAATGCCGGCCGCTACCATGCCATCTCGGACCCTCAACTCGAATGGGGCCGGCGAGTCATGCAGCGTCTGGCTCCCAGGCCAGGGGAACGCATCCTCGATCTCGGATGCGGCACCGCCCGGCTGACGACCATCCTGCTCGAGAAGATGGGCCAAGGTCACGTCGTCGGCGTCGACCGCTCGGAAGCGATGCTTCGCGAAGCCGCCGGGCTTACGGCCAGTCGGCCGCCGATGACGCCGCTGCACGACGCGTCCACCGATCCGAGCAGACTGAGTTTCGTTCGCGCCGACGGCGCGGCCCTCCCGTTTGCTGATGCGTTCGACGCCGTATTCAGCACGGCGGCTTTGCACTGGATGCCCGATCACGAGGGAGTGTTCGCGAGCGTGTACTGCGCGCTCGCGCCGGGCGGACGCTTCGTCTCGCAGTGCGGTGGCGGTCCGAACCTGCGGACGCTCCGCGATCGGGCCGAGGCCCTGATCGGCGACGCCCGCCTTCTCCATGCACTTCGGTGGCTGGCGGGAGCCCTGGGAGTTCGCCGACGTGCCTACGACAATGATGCGGCTCGAGCGCGCCGGATTTCGGTCGGTCGACGCGTCTCTCGAGCCGGCCCCGACGACGCTGCCGGATCGCCGGGCGTACGCGGAGTTCGTGGAGCTGATTTGCCTGCGGCCGCACATGGAGCGCCTGCCGGCTGCGGATCGGTCCGCCTTCATCGCTGCGCTCGCAGATCAGGCGGCCGCCGATCCCGACCCATTCACGCTCGATTACTGGAGGTTGAATATCGCGGCGCGGAAGCCGGAGGCCGCCGAGCAGGCGGCATGACCCTCGCGCCGTCGACCCCGGCAAGCGCCGGGGCGCCATTGCGTTACGAAGACGCCGTGCGGCGCTATGCTGCCGAGCGGCTGCCGGAGGCCCGCGCTTCTCGCATTCTCTCGCGCTTTCGTCTTCTGACTTTTCTTCCCGGCGCAGCCTCCGCGGTCTGGGCCTTGACGCGCGGCCCAATGGGGCCACTCCTGGTTGCCGCGGCGGTTTTCGTCGCGATTTTCGCGGTGCTCGTCGTCTGGCACGCGCGAGTCGAGGATCGCATGGCGTGGCTCGACGCACTGAGCCTCGCCAACCACCACGCAATTGCCCGGATCCGTCGAGACTGGGGCCAGCTGCCCGGAGGCGACGCGCCGCAGGGTCTTGCCCGGAGTGCGCTCGAGGGGCATCCGTACGCCGGCGATCTGGACCTCTTTGGACGCGCGTCGCTTTTTCAATGGCTGGGCCCGGCGGCGACAGCAATGGGCGCGCGCCGGCTCGCGGAATGGCTTCTCACGCCGGGATCCCCCGAAGCGATCGGAGAGCGGCAGGAAGCCGTCGAAGCGCTTGCGCCACTCGATCGATGGCGCGAACACCTGGCTGCACACGGCCTCCTTCTGGCGAAGGCACGTCACGAAGAGATCGATCGCTTCCTGGAATGGGCCGAGGGCCCACCGCTCCTCGCCAGATGGCAGCCAGCCCTGCAACCCACGGTGCTCGTCCTGACCGGCAGCATCTGGGTTCTTCTGGCTCTCTTCGCGACCGGTATCGTCGAGGCCGCGCTCTGGCTCATTCCGGTGGTGCTCGGCCTCGGGCTCTGGTTTGCGCTGTCCTGGCGCATCCACAAATGGCTGGATCGCGCTGGCGGAGGCCAGCAGCGCACTCGCGCGCTATAGCCACGTACTCGAACACGCAGTACTCGCGCCCGGATCTGGACCTGCGCTCTCGGGAATTCTGAACCGGCTGACGACTGCTGGAGGACGCGCGCCCGAGCGCATGCGACAGCTGAATCGCATTCTCGGGTTCGGCGAGCTGCGGCGCTCTCCTGGAATCTTCCATTTTCCGATCGAGGCAATCACGCTGTGGGACTTCCACGTCGTCTTTGCGCTGGAGCGCTGGCGGGCGGAGGCCGGTTCGCACGTGCGCGGCTGGTTCGAGGCGGTCGCCGACCTGGACGCGCTCGCCCTGCTCGCGGCGATTCGTCGCGACTACCCGGACTGGTGTCAACCCACGATCGTCACAGAGGCCGGAACTCGCGAGGCCGTGCTCGATGCCGAGTCGCTCGGTCATCCGCTGCTGCCCGACGACAAACGAGTCAACAACGACGTCCGGGTCGGGCCGCCAGGGACGCTGGTCCTGGTCACTGGCTCGAACATGTCGGGAAAAAGCACGCTGCTTCGAGCCATCGGCCTGAACATCGTCCTCGCGCAAGCCGGGAGTGTTGTCGCCGCGACAAGATTCGCGCTGCCGCCGAGCGATCTGCAGACGAGCCTTCGCGTCCAGGACTCCCTCGAGCTCGGTCTCTCGTACTTCATGGCGGCGCTCGCACGTCTCAAGGGTGTTGTCGACGCAGCGGAGCACGAGCGTCCAGAGCGTGTCCTCGTGTATCTGCTCGACGAGATCCTGCAGGGCACCAACAGCGTCGAGCGGGGGCTGGCCGTTCGCGCTGTCGCCCGGCACCTGCTCGAAGCTGGCGCGATTGGGGTGATGACCACGCACGATCTGAGCGTCGCCGGAGAAGAACCGCTTGCGAGCGCAGCCGAGCTCGTTCACTTCACCGAGCACGTGAATGACAATGGGGAGATGGGGTTCGACTATCGGCTCAGGCCGGGCCTCGCGACGTCACGCAACGCGCTGAGGCTCATGAAGCTGATCGGCATCGATCTGTGACAACGGCCGACAACCCTCGAGTCGGCACGGTCCAACTTGTCGCCGTAACGTTGCTGTTCGTCGCGCTGACGGCCGCCATGACGTGGCCGCAATTCGAATACCTCGGCACGCGCGCGAAGGAACATCAGGACGTCTACTTCAACATGTGGCGCCTGCGGTGGTTCGCCCACGCGCTCGAGACGGCGCCGCTGCACATCTTCGACGGCAACATCTTCCACCCCGAACCGCGGACTCTGACCTACTCCGACGCGATGATCGTCGAAGGTCTCGTCGGCGCGCCGCTGCTGTGGGTTGGCCTTCCTCCAATGCTCGTGCACAACATCCTGCTGCTCGGAGCCATCGTTGCGTCCGGTGTCGGCATGTTCGTGCTGATGCAGATGCTGACGGGCAGTTCTGCGGCAGGCATTCTCTCGGCCATTGTCTTTTCGTTCGTGCCGTATCGCTTCGAGCACTACATGCACATGGAGCTGCAATGGACGATGTGGATGCCGTGGTCGTTCTGGGCGCTGCATCGGACGCTGGCGACACGGTCGTGGCGAAACGGGCTGCTCACCGGAGTGTTTCTATCGCTGCAGATGCTCTCGAGCATCTACTACGGCATCTTTCTTGGCACGCTGCTCGGCATCTGCGGCATCCTGCTGCTGATCGCGCTGCCGTCGAAGCTTCTCTGGCCGTCCATCAAGGCGCTCCTGCCAGGAGCGCTGCTGGCTGTCGTCATCTGCGGCGCGTACGCGCTGCCGTACCTCGAGACGAAGTCAGCGACCGGTGGCCGGTCGGAGGTCGAGCTCATGGCCTTCAGCGCGCGTCCGTCGAGCTATCTCGTAGCGACGCCTGACAACGTTCTCTGGGGGCGCGCCTTCGCGAGTCGGGGCCGGCTCGAAAGGCGACTGTTCCCCGGCGTCCTCGTCGTCATCCTCGCGATGGTCGGTCTACTGCTGCGGCCGCCACCAAAGGCCGCGCTCGTGTACCTCGTAGCTCTCGTCGTGTCTTTCGACATGTCGCTCGGGTTGTCGGGGCACATCTATCGATTCCTCTACGAGCACGTGCCTCTCTATCAGGGGCTCCGCGCACTGGCGAGGCTCGGGATCTTCGTGGTGTTCTTCCTGGCGGCCCTCGCGGCCTACGGGTACGTCGCGCTGGCGGAGCTCCTGCCGTCGAAGGCCAGGCTCGCGCTCGCGGTGGGGCTTTGCGCGCTGCTTCTGTTGGAGTATCGCGTTCGTCCCCTGGAGCTCGTGCCGTATCCCAACAACCCTCCGCCGCTGTATGCCTGGCTCTCGACACAGCCGCGCGGCGTCGTCGCGGAGCTGCCGATGCGAGCATCCGGGCTGCCGGGTTCCGACCCGGCGTACAGCTACCTGTCGACGTTCCATTGGATGCCCATCGTGAACGGCTATAGCGGTTTCTATCCCGCCTCCTACCTCGGGCGCCTCGAGGACCTCGCAGCCTTCCCTGACGAGAAGTCGATCACTCGGCTGCGCGAGGACGGCGTCCGCTATGTCGTCGTGCATCTGATCGAGATCGCACCAGCCGGGCGCGAAGCGGTTCTAGATGCGTTGCGGAACGGTTTTGGACTCGCGGAGCTGACGCGGCAATCCGATGGGCGTGGTGAGGCCGTGGTGTTCGCGCTCAGGTAGTCAATCGATCGGCAGCAACGACCCCGACTGTATCGCTATCCGCTGGCACCGAGGTTGCGTTGGGAACGGGCCAGAGGGAATTGTGATGACACGCGCGGCCTTTTTGATGCTTTTCGGCGCCATCGGATCGGGAATCGGCATCTGGATGTGGCGTCGCCAGTTCTCGGTCGTGCCGGTAACTTCGCGAGGCACTGTCATCTTCCGTAACACCCCAACCGTAAGCGAGGGCGTCTGAGATGGTCTCACAGCTTGCGGAGACCGGGCGGCGTCTGGTACCCGTCTTCTGCGCTGTGGCGACGGTAATCATTCTCGGCGCCCTTTCGACACTCGCCGGCTGCCGTCCGGGTGTGCCCGTCATCGACCCCGGTTCGCGACCGGCGCAATCGAACGGCACCATCAGCGGAACGGTCCGGGGATCGGCGAGTCAGGCGGCCATCGAAGGACGGACGGTGGAGGCGATCCAGGTTGACACGGGCGAACGGCAGCGTGAGGTCACGAGCTCCACCGGCGGCTTCACGTTCAAACTGAAACCCGGGAAGTACCGGGTCGAATTGACGCTCCGTTCCGGAGAATCGCTCACCAAACGGCCCGGGATCATCGACCTGAACAAGATCGACCTGGACACGGACGCGGACTTCATCCTCGGAGTCCCCCACAACGCGGGCCCTTCCGATCCTGCCAAGCTCTCTGGCTCCTCGCTGGGACCGCCGATCGCGTAGGACGATCCTCCTGCGGCGCCTTCGATATACTGCCGAGTGTGGCGGACACGGATTCGACTCCCGATACCAGCTCGCGTCTCCTGTTCATCGGGGTCTTCGTCTGCGAGGCGCTGACCGTTCTGGGGCTGTGGGCCTTCGGCCGCCTGTTCAGTTGATTCCCGCCTAGCGCAACAGGAATCAGCTCCTACCCATGCACGCACTCGATTGGATCGTCGTCGGCGTCTACCTTGTGTGGATCGTCCAGGACGGCTTGAAACGAACGAAGGGCACCACGGGCGTGGAAGGTTATTTCCTCGCCAATCGCAGCCTTCCTTGGTGGGCGGTCGGGCTGTCCGTCATGGCGACGCAACTGAGCGCGATCACGCTCGTTGGCACGACCGGCCAGGGCTACGCGGACGGGATGCGGTTCGTGCAGTTCTATTTCGGTCTGCCGATCGCGATGGTGATCCTCTCGGTCACGCTCGTGCCCTTCTTCTACCGGGCGCGCGTCTTTACGGCCTATGAGTACCTCGAGAAGCGGTTCGACTTGAAGACGCGGACTCTTGCGAGCGTGCTGTTCCTGATGTCGCGCGGATTGTCGTGCGGCGCCATCATCGCGGCGCCGGCGGTCATCTTCTCGATCATCCTCGGCTGGAACCTGACGCTGACGATTCTCGCGATCGGGCTGCCTGCGGCGCTCTACACGATGATCGGTGGCGTTCAGGCGGTGACGTGGACGGACGTCAAGCAGATGGCGATCGTGGTGAGCGGCTTGCTCGCGGCCGTCATCTCGCTCATTGTCGGGCTTCCCGATAACATCAGCCTCGGCCAGGCACTCCACGTCGCAGGCGCCGCCGGCCGGCTGAACACTATTGATTTTCACTTCGACTGGCGCCAGACGTACACGTTCTGGTCAGGTCTGCTCGGGGGACTCTTCCTGATGCTGTCGTACTTCGGGTGCGACCAGAGCCAGGTGCAGCGGTATCTCACAGCGAAGTCGGTCCAGGAAGGCCGCCACTCGCTGATGATCAGCGCGTACGTGAAGATTCCGCTCCAGGCGCTCGTGCTGCTCACCGGCGTGCTGGTGTTCGTCTTCTATCTGTTCAACCAGCCGCCGATCTTGTTCCGGCCGGTGGTCATCGAGAAGATCAAGCAGAGCTCACACGGCCCGGAACTCGCGGCGCTCGAATCAGAGTTCACGCAGGCATTCGAGACGCGGCGGAATGCGTCGATTCAGCTGGCCGAAGCCGGAAACGGCGATAGCTCTGCTCGTGCGGCGTTCCGCACGGCGGATGCGCAGCTGGCAGCGGTGCGGGCGCGCGCCGCTGGACTCGCTCGTGCTGTCGGTGAGGCCAACTACAAAGACTTCTCTGGCGATACGCCAACGCCGGACGTGAACTATGTCTTCCCGACGTTCGTCACGACGAGGCTGCCGATGGGTCTGGTCGGTCTGATCATCGCCGCGATTTTCGCCGCCGCGATGTCCGCGATTGCTGCGGAGCTCAATTCGCTGGCGACCTCCTCGGTGATCGACATGTACCGCCGCCTGATCACTCCGGTCGCGCCCGATGCCCACTATCTCCTCGTGTCCCGGATCGCCACCGGATTGTGGGGTCTCTTCGCGTGCGTGGTCGCACGGTCCGCCGCGGGGCTGGGATCGTTGATCGAAGTCGTGAATCGTTTCGGCTCGTTCTTCTACGGATCCCTGCTGGGTGTCTTCGTGCTGGCGCTGCTCTTCCGCCGATCGAACGGTCACGGTGCGTTCGTTGGCTTGCTTGCCGGCATCGCGACCGTCGCCACGGTGGCTCTGCACCCCGCGACCAGCAGCATCTCGTTTCTCTGGCACAATCCGTTGGGTGTCATCGTCGTGGTAAGCGTTGGACTGGCCGTGAGCCTCATGACCGGTGGGGCGAAACAGCGGTCCGGGGTGCCGGCTCCAGGCTCCGGCTCTTGAGGCTTGAATTCTTCGTCCCATGAATCGCACCACCGTCGTGCTGCTCGTCCTGATGGCCGTAGCTGCGCCGGCAGGCCAGGACCAGTCTCCGTACGACACGGCGATCGTCGGCGGACGGGTGATCGACGGGTCAGGCGCGCCAGGCCGTCTCGCTGACGTCGGGATCAAGGACGGCCGCATCGTGGCCGTCGGGAAGGTCGCGCGCGCCTCGGCGCGTCAGGTTGTCGATGCGACAGGCCTGGTCGTCTCGCCAGGCTTCATCGACGTGCACACACATGCCGACGATCTGGCCGATCATCCGCGAGCCGAGAACTTCGTCAGGATGGGAGTCACGTCGGTCGTCGCTGGCAACTGCGGGTCGTCCGCCCTGGATGTCGGTGAAGCCTTCACGAAGATCCGTCAGGCGGGTGCCGCAGTAAATTTCGCGACGCTCATCGGCCATAACACCGTCCGCGAGGCGGTGATGGGCACTGAAGATCGCATTCCGAGGCTGCCGGAGCTGGACCGGATGAAATCGCTCGTCTGGCGGGCGATGGCGGACGGCGCCGTGGGGTTCTCGACCGGCCTGCAGTACGTCCCCGGAACCTACGCACGGACTCCGGAAATCATCGACCTCGCGCGCATCGCCGCCAACGCTGGCGGCGTTTACGCGTCCCACATGAGGAACGAGGGCACCGCACTCGAGGACGCCGTCACCGAAACGATTCGTATCGGCGCGGTGACTGGCGCGCGTGTTCAGATCTCCCATCTGAAAGTCGATAGCCCGAGCAAGTGGGGCGCCAGCGCAAAGGCGCTCGATCTCATCGACGCGGCGCGCGCCCGGGGTGTGGTCGTCGAGGCGGATCAATACGCGTACACGGCTGCGAGCTCGACGCTCGGCATTCGCTTTCCTGCCTGGGCCCTCGAGGGTGGGGCCGAGAAGGTCGCCGAGCGCCTCAACGACCCGCCCACCTGGGCACGCATCAAATCCGAGATGGCGGCACTCCTCGCCGAGCGCGGGCTGCCCGATCTCTCCTTCGCCGTCGTCGCATCGTCGAAATCAGATCCGGCACTGAACGGGCTGTCGATGAAACAGATTGCCCTCAAGCGCAAGGGATCGGAGTCGGCCGACGCGCAGTTCGAGGCGGCGCGGGAGATGATGCTCGCGGGCGGCGCGTCGATGGTCTACCACTTCATGTCGGACGACGACGTCGATCGGATCATGAAGCATCCGCACGTCGCGATTGCTTCTGACAGCTCTTTGCTGACGATGGGGGAGGGTGTGCCGCACCCGCGCGGCTACGGCAACAATGCCCGCGTGCTGGGAGAGTACGTTCGAGTGAGGCACGTGATTCCGATCGAGGAAGCAATCCGCAAGATGACGTCCCTTCCCGCCGCGCAGTTTCACTTCGCACAGCGCGGGCTCGTCAAGGAAGGCTACGCCGCCGATCTCGTCGTCTTCGATCCGGCTGCCGTCGGCGATCGCGCGACGTTCGAGCAGCCGCACGCCTACGCGTCCGGGATCCCGTACGTGTTCGTCAACGGTGTGGCGGTCGTGTCGAAGGGCGAGCAGACCGGCGCGCGCCCGGGCACGGTGCTGACGCCGGAAGTCCCGACCGCGAAGAAGTGACCTCGCGCGATTCGTCGTTCCGCCATCCGCTGCCATGCGCCCCAAGCTACTCGTTCCACCGGACGTCGAGGAGTATCGCGACGAACGCTGGAGTCGCGAAGCGACCCGGCAGGTCGAGACTGCCTCCGCCGCGGAGCGCTTCGTCGAGCACGTCGGCTTCGCCGCCTGCCTAACCGACTCGCGGCGGCCGGGCCCGTCCCTGTACGTGGCCGTTTGCGGACGCCGTGATGTCGTGATGCCGCGTAACGTTCAGAAGGATCCGGAGGCCTCGCTCACGTGGGTCTTGAAGGACGAACTGATCAGGCGCGGCAGGGTCTACTACGCGAAGCTCACCCGCGGAAAGACGATGTTTCTGGCGCCCCGGATGATTCCGTACTTTCACGCCGTCTGGGGAGTGCGCCGAAGGGACGAAAAGCGCAGGTTGAGCAGGAACGCGCTGTCGATCCTGCGCGTGCTTCGAGGAGAGTGGGAAATGGGCACCGCGGACCTCCGCGACGAATCGGGCGTGAAGGACCGCCAGGCATTCACCAGAGGACTGGACGAACTCCAGGCGGCGATGATCGTGGTGCCCAGCGAGGTCTACTACCAGCCGAAGTTCACGTACATCTGGTCGCTCGGCATCGGCCGCTTTCCCGACGCGCTCGTCAAACGCGTGACTCGTGACGCCGCCGTCCGCGAGATCGCGCGCTGCTTCCTCGCTGGAGCCGGTATGACGGTTCCGGGCGAGCTGGCACGCGTGACGGGGCTCTCGCGGCCGGAAGCCGGACGCGGCAACCGGGCGCTGGTTGCCGAAGGGTATGCGACGATGCCTTCGCCAGGAACATATCAGTTGGCGAGACCGCTTGGACCGAACATCGGTTCAGCAGTCGAGGAAGTGCCGTCGTTTTGACGTGCTCGCTTTTCATTGCTTCCCCGGCCTCGCCATCTTCGATGCTTTGGGCGCGAATAGATCACCGAAGTAGTCGTTCTCGTACCATTGCGGGCGCGCGTCGGCGTCAGCCAGCGCTCGAACGACACGGTAGTTCAACTCGGCGAACTTGGCCCCGGCGCTCCAGACGATCGGCTGCGAGAGGTCGTCCGAAGGCTGATGATAGTTCGTCGACAGGAACTTGCCCCACGCCGCCTCACCTCCGTTGGCCATTCCGGTCGCCAGCATCACTGCCGGAACACCTGCCTTGACCATGGGATAGTGATCGGAACGCGTGAACACGGCCTGCTCGGGCATCGGATCGGGTGAGAGCTTCACGCCCATTGCGCCCGCCGCGCTCTGAAACACCGTCTCGAGACTCGAATGCCCGGCGCCGTACGCGACAACGTCGGTGAAATCGTAGAGGAGCATCGGCATGTCGAGGTCGATCGCAGCCGTCACGCGGTCGATCGGCACGCTGGGATAGTGTGCGAAATACTCGGCGCCCAGCAGGCCCTTCTCTTCCCCTGTGTTGGCGACGACGAGGATGGAGCGCCGGGGTCGATACGAACCGGTTGATAGCGCTCGAGCCACTTCGAGCAGCGTCGCGACGCCGGCGCCGTTGTCGAGGGCACCATTGTTGACGCGATCTCCGGTCCCCGCACCGCGTTTGATGCCGATATGATCCGCATGGCCCATCAGGGCGACGTATTCGTTCTTCAGGCCGGTGTCGGAGCCTTCGATGATGCCGATGACCTCGGGACTCGAGAACCGGCGCACTTTGGTGGCAGCGGTGATGTCCGCGTGCGCCTTGAGTGCGAAGCCCTTCGGGCGTCCTCCTGGCGTGTCCGCTTCGTCCAGGATTTCCTTGAGTGTCCGGCCGGATCCTTCGAAAAGCGCAGCGGAAGTTGCCGGCTCGATGATCGCTCTGGCTTTCAAACCGTGGCTGGGGTCGAAGGGCGTGCCGTCGCTGGTCGCCCAGGTGGTTGCCGGCTCCGCGAAGATCGAGACGACCACCTTCCACGGAAGGACCGTGGCGGTGGCGCGAGTCTGGACGGCCAGCATGCCCACCGCGCCGTGATCGGCGGCCACGCGCGCCTGTTCGCTCCGCAGGTGAGCGCCAATTTCGCTGTCCATCCCTTTGGGCGAGCCGAAGAGGACGACCACGATCTTGCCGCGCACGTCCAGGCCCGCGTAGTCGTCGTACCCGACGACGGCATCTTTCATCCCATAGCCGACGAACACCAGGGGTGCGCTCACCTTGACCGCGCCGCCCGCGATCGGTCCGCGAATCATCGTCGTCTTGCCGTGCGCCAGCGATTGGCGGCCCTTTGGTGTGGTCAACACGAGCGTGGGAGCCGGCCCGGTGCGCGCCGCTTCCACGAACTCGACCCTCTTGAAGTAGGTGCCGTCGTCGCCACCCGGTTTCACCCCGAGGAGCGCGAACTGGCTGGCGATATAGCGCGCCGCGATCTCATGTCCGCGAGTGCCAGCCTCGCGTCCTTCCAGCAGATCGTCGGCCAGGAAGGCGACGTGCGCCTTGAACCGATCCGCGCTGAAGTCGGGCTCGGCGCGCTGGGCAATCGCGGCTGTCGTTGTTGCAACCAGCGCGGCGGCAAAGATGATCGAACGCGTCATGGGGCAGTCCACCTTCCGGCAGAGTCTACAGCCTAGGCCGGAGCGTTGATGTAGGGCGGGGCCTTCCGCCTTCACTGAAGCTACGGCGGACCACCGTAGCCTTGGCGAAGGTGGTCAGGCCCCACGACGGGAATCCGCTCGAGGTTGATCCATGGTCACTCGGCTCGGAGCGCCACGATCGGGTCCACGCGGCTCGCTCGACGCGCGGGTCCGAGGGCGGCCACCGTGGCAACGGCAAAGAACACGGCGATCACCCACAACTGCGTTCCGGCATCGCGGACGTTCATGCCGGGCAGCCAGGACTCGATAGCGCGGCCGAGCGCCCACGTCATGCCGATGCCGATCGCGACGCCCCCGGCGGTCGTCATCCAGATGCCCAGCAGGACCTGCCGGAGCACGGATCCGCGCGATTGACCGAGCGCCATGCAGATGCCGATGTCACGCGTGCGGCGCGAGACGGTGTAGGACACGACACCATAGATCCCCACAGCGGCGAGAAGGAGCGCCAGTGACCCCAGGCTGCCGGTCAGCAGCGCACGGAATCGTTCGGGTGATGCGCTGTCGGCGACGCGGTCGCTCAGCAGGCGGACGTCGGTCAGAGCCGCCGCCGGGTCGAGCGTCCGAAGACGCGTGCGGAGCTCCTTCGCGACGGACTCTCCTGACCGTGAGGTACGCAGCGCCAGCCATGTATTCGCCCTGATCTCCTGGGCGCGCGGAACGTAGACGTCGGGATCCGGTCGATCCCACAGGTTGCCGTGGCGTGTATCTGCGGCTACGCCGACGATCTCCCACGTGCGGTTTTCCCAGCGCAGCAAGCGTCCGAGCGCCTGCTCGCCTGGAAACGCGCGAGCGGCGAACGTCTCGCTCACGACGACGACCGGCGCCCCGGTGTCGTCTCGAGGCAGGAGGTCGCGTCCGGTCCGGATGGGCACGCCGACGGTGGACAGGTACTCGGGACTGACCATGAAGAAGTCCGCCATCGGCAGGTTCGGACGCGCGTCCGCTGTACCCACACGTTCGTATCCGTCATGCCACCAGCCGGCCGTGAATGGCAGAAACATAGCGTGGGCCGCGCGTTCGACCGCAGGGAGCGACGCCGCGAGCGCGCGGGCCTCGTCCTGGAACTGCAGCGTGCGCTCGGGACGTTCGAGCGCCGCAGCCGGCAGAGTGAGCCGCATGGTGACCACGTGCGCCGCGTCGAAGCCGGTTGACACGGTCGACAGGTGGCGGAAGGTCCTCAGCAGCGCTGCCGCACCGAACAGCAGCACGATTGACAGTGCTACCTGCCCGACCATCAGCACGCGTGCCACCTGGCGGTAGTGGCGACTCACGAGGCCTCGGGCGCCGTCGTCGAGGTCGCTGGCCACGCCATTGCGCCCAAACGCGCGTAGTCGGGGGATCGTGGCGATCGCAGCCGCCGTGAGCGTGACTGCGAGAGCGACCAGCAGCACGCGGCTGTCGAGACGGACGTCGTCCGCGAGTGGAAGGGCACCTGGATATTGGGCGATCAGCCCGCTCGTGATCGCCGGCGCGATCCCGATCCCGGCGGCCCCCGCGATGGTGAAGAGTCCCAGCGATTCAGCCGTCAGTTGCCGCACGAGCCGTCCCCGCGTGGCGCCAAGCGAGGTTCGCACAGCGAACTCGCGGCTCCGCTGGCAGGTTTGCGCCAGGAGGAGATTGGCGATGTTTGCGCACGCAATCGCCAGTACCGCGGCGATCGAGAGCGCCATGAGGACGATCATCGGCCGGACCGGTCCGACCATCGTGTCCTGCAGCGGATCGAGGATTGGGGATCGCGCCGTGTTGGTCTCGGGATACTCGGCCGCCAGTCGCTTGGCGATCGTCGAGAGCTCGGTCCTCGCCTCCGCCACGGCGGCGCCCGGCTTCAGCCGAGCGATGGCCCCGAGCGCAATCGAGCCGCGCTGATTGAGGAAGGAGTCCGGGGGATACCTCAGAGGTGTCCACAGATCGCTCCCGCCGGCGGGAAAGCGATCGACGGCTTCCGGCCAGACACCCACGATCGTCGCGCGTGCGGCACCGAGGCCGATGCTGCGTCCGACGACGGCCCGATCGCCGCCGAACGCCTCCCGCCAGAATCGCCGGCCGAGGACGACGACGGGCGCCGCACCCGGGTGAAAGTCGTCATCGACGAACCCGCGGCCCAGAAAGGGTCGGATCCTGAGGACTCGGGACAGGCCGGCGTCTGCCAGCAGTGACGAGGCCGAAAGAGGCGCGTCGTTTCCATCGAGATGGAGGGTCACACTCTCGACGTCGTACAGTCCGATGGCCTCCAGTCCGCGCGACTGATCCGCCCAGTCGCGGGCATCGAGGGCATTGACCTCCGGTGCCGTGCCGAGCGCTCGCATGGACGTGCCCAGGCGCACCAGCCGGTCCGGCTCGGCGAAGGGCAGCGGCTTCAGGAACACGCTTTCCATCACGCTCACGATTGCTGTCGTCGCGCCTATGCCCAGCGTCACCGCGAAAACGATGGCGACCGAGGCGATCGGCGTCCGCATCGCACGTCTCGACGCGTAGCGCAGATCCGACCGCACGTCACGAAGCATGGCGACCGCTGACCCGCGGAGCCTTGGTGTGGGTCGTCTCCTCACACGTCTGCCGGCCAATGGCCCGATCGAACGAAGCGTCTGACGCCAGTACCACGCACGCGCGTCCGAAGGACCGCGAGATGCGGCGCGGGTTGCGAACTCCTCTGCGAAGTCGCCGAGCACATCGTTGCGATCGTCGATGGGCGTCGCGCAGCGCAGCAGCCAGCGGGCAAACGCGGGGAGGCGTGCTGGCGCCCCGTTGTGCTCAGACCGTGTTCGCATCGTCTATCCCCATCATCCGGCCGAGCATCTTGGTCGAGTGGCGAAGGGCGCGTTCTCCTGGCGCCGTTAGGCGGAAGCACTTGCGGGCGCGTCCGCCTGGGATTGGCTCGGGCGCCGAGAGCGTGAAACGCACCAATCCCTTGTCCGAGAGACGAGCGAGGGTCGCGTACACGGCGCCCACCGCAATCTCGCGACCGGTACGGGCTTCGATCTCGCGGCGGATTGCGTTGCCGTACGGAGGCGTGCGGAGCTGCGAGAGCGCCAGCAGGACGTAGAGCTCGAACTCGCCGAGGAAGTCACCCTTGGCCATGGATCTTCTACAAACGCGTACTTTGACGGCGGCCGCGGGGCGCAGGTTTGCTCAGGGCGCGCGACTCGTCACAAATCCGTCACAGCAAAATGACGCGCCTGAAGGTTGCTACGTGGGGCGGGGCTTTCAAGCCCCGCGTACGCCGGATTGTTCATGCATGGGTGAAGAGTCGAATAGCTGTGAATTCCCGACTAGGGAAGCTCGACGATCTTCTTCAGCCATCCGACCATTTCGGCCTTGTAGTGCTGCTGGTCCGGGTCCTTCCACGAGCTCATGCCGTGGCCGCCCGCCTCGACGGTGATGACGTCGCAGCGCGCGCCGACCTTGTGCATCGCCTCGCACATGAGGGTGGACTGCTCGTAGGGGACCTGATCGTCCCGGGTCCCGTGGATCTCGAGGAACGGCGCCATACCCTTGTGCACCGCGTACAACGGGGAGATCGCCTTCAGCTTCGCGAAGCTCGCCTCGTCGTAGCCATCGACGCCGAAGAACCAGATGCCGCCACCGGTCTTCTGATGCCCATTGATCGACGCCATGTTGAACCGTGCCGGATAGGCCTGCCGTTGTCGGGCGACCTTGTCGTAGTCCGTGACCCCGTAGAAATCGACCACCGCCGCGACTCTGGTCTCCGGCGTCTCGTGCGTCGCTGCATAGTTCACGAGAAAGCCGCCGGCCGACTCACCGGAGATGACGATCTTCGCCGGATTGACCCTGTAGGTTGTTGCGTTGGCCTTTACCCACTTGATCGCAGCGTCCATGTCCTCTCGCGCCTCCGCGAAGCGGAATTCTGGCGCCATGCGGTAGTCGATGCTGAACCAGGCAAATCCTGCGTCCGCCAGAGGCTGGAACGTGGGGGACATGTTCGTGCCGCGGCTGCCCGCGTCGAAACCGCCGCCGTGAACGAGGATCGCAGCCGGAAATGGTCCGGGGCCGTCGGGCACGTGCAGGTCGAGCAGCAGCGCGTGTCCGCCCGGCTTGCCGTACTCCACACTCTTCTGATCGGACGGGGCGGCAACCACGAGGATGGCCGCGAACAGCGCCAGGCTGAACCTTTTCATGGCGCTGCACTGTATCAGGTGCGGCGGCAGGCCGACAGCGCTCAGGCTAATTCACCGATGGACGGAATAGAATGCATTTCTCCTATGCGAAAAATGTTGAAGGTCGTCGCCTGGATTCTCGGAGTGGTCGTAGTGCTCGCGCTGGGAGCGACCGGCGTCGCCCGTGTCATCGCGGGCCGGAGGTACGAGCAGCACTGGGCGACCCACGACGCGTCGTTTCCAATTCCGTTTCCACTCAGCGCGGCCGAGGTCGAGACGCTTCGCGCCGAACGTCTGGCCGCCGGCGCGCCGGCGGCAGATCCGTTGGCGGAAGTGGATCTCGGCGCAGCCGCGCTGTCGCGCGCGATCGCGCGCGGAAAGCACCTGGTCAAGACACGGGTGGGCTGTGAAGGATGTCACGGCGCCGACCTCGGCGGTCACGTCCTCATCGACCAGGCCCTCGTCGGCTACTGGGCCCCGCCGAATCTGACGAGCGGCGCCGGCGGTGTCACTCGCGGATTTACTGCCGCCGATTGGGACCGTGCCGTCCGTCACGGCGTCCGGCGCACCGGCCAGTCGTCTTCGATGCCGTCGACCGAGTTCCTCAATCTGTCCGACCACGAGTTGTCGGACATCGTGGCCTACGCCCGCAGCCTGCCGCCTGTCGATCGAACGATGAAACCTGTCGGCATCGGTCCGGTGTTCTCGTACGTCGTCGCGTTCGGCGCGGACTCCCTTCCTGCGTTCAAGATCGACCATCAGAAGCCCCACGCGGCCGAGCCGCCTGTCGAGGCCGCGAGCGTCGAGCTCGGCGGCCACATCGTGCAGGTCTGCCGCGGGTGCCACGGCGAGCGCCTGTCCGGCGGCAAGGTCGCCGGCGATCCGAACATGCCAATCGTCGCCAACCTGACGCCGCACGAGACAGGGTTGAAGGGATGGACGGAGTCGGATTTCATGCGCGCCCTTCGCGAGGGGAAGCGGAAGGACGGCACCGAGATCCTGCGGCAGATGCCGTGGAAGGCTTACGGGCAGATGAGCGACGTCGAGCTGAAAGCGATCTGGGCGTATCTGCAGACCGTGTCCCCGGTGGAGAAGGGGAATCGGTAGGGAGCGCTTCAGTCGACCGAACAAGGCTTCAAGGGTCGTTGAAGCGACTCGTCCTTCCGATGCTTGGATCTCGCAATGGCTGGCCTGCGGTGATTCCGCCCTGTATTCGCCGCACTTATTACGGCAATTGTTCGCCCGTCGCGGCGAATACCGGCTATAATCACCGCAGCTGATGCGGTGAATGGCGACATATATCCATGAGCTCTCAGAATGGCCCAAGTTCCGTTGGGACGAGGGATGCCTAGCGGCCCCTTTGGCCGCAGGCAGGCACCTGCAGGGTCGCCTGATCGGCCAGATGGAGGCTCTCGGCTTCAGCGTTAGAGAGGAGGCCGTTCTCCGCACTCTCACCGAAGACGTTTTGAAAAGCAGCGAGATCGAAGGCGAAAAGCTGGATGCCGAGCAGGTGCGCTCGTCGGTCGCTCGCCGGCTCGGAATCGACATCGGCGGGTTGAGGCCTGCGGACCGTCACGTCGAGGGCGTCGTGGAAATGATGCTGGACGCGACGCAGCACTATGACCGGCCGCTCACAGCGGAACGCCTGTTCGGGTGGCACACGTCGCTGTTCCCCGCCGGCAGGAGCGGGATGCATCGAATCACGGTCGGCGCCTGGCGTGACGGCCGCGCAGCACCGATGCAGGTCGTATCCGGCCCGGTGGGGCGTGAACGCGTGCACTTCGAGGCACCAGCCGCCGAGCGGCTCGACGAAGAGATGCGGCTGTTCCTCGAATGGTTCAACGGCGACACGACGACGGAGCCGGTGCTGAAGGCTGCGCTTGCGCATCTCTGGTTTGTGACGATTCACCCGTTTGACGATGGCAACGGCCGTATGGGGAGGGCGATCGCGGACATGGCGTTGGCCCGATCGGAGGGGAGCTCGCGGCGGTTCTACAGCATGTCAGGGCAGATCCGGGAGGAGCGTGGCGAGTACTACGGGATCCTTGAACGGACGCAGAAAGAGACCATGGACATCACGGCCTGGATGGAGTGGTTCCTTGGTTGCCTCACGCGCGCGATCGATGGAGCACAAACAGCTCTCTCTGGAGTGATCGACAAGGCGCGCTATTGGGAGAAGCTGCGCGACGTCCCGCTGAACGACCGTCAGCGGCTGGTGATCAAAAAGCTGCTGGAGGGCTTCGAAGGAAAGCTGACGACGTCGAAATGGGCGGCTCTGACGAAAAGCTCAAGCGATACCGCGCTGCGGGATATTCAGCAGCTCGTCGAACGGAGAGTTCTCGTCAGGAATCAGGCGGGCGGCCGGAGCACCAGCTACTCGCTCGCTGGCTTGTAATTGGTCCGACTTCCAGCCGATCGATGAGTCGCAGCGTGTTGGGCGTTCGTTGAATATGGTTCCCGCTTCGGCTTGATGGTTCTTGCTCTGCCGTACCGACGCAGCTTCGTCGCGTCGTTCGCGCCAGATTGCGCGCGAAGCTTCGCCGCGGTGCAGCCGTCAGTGCGTCATCGAGTAGAGGATGATGTTGATGCCGATGGCGTAAGCTTCCGGGGAAAACGCGAAGAAGTATCGGGGGTCCTCGGCCTCGCGCTCCCAGGCGTCGGGGATGTCGGTGTTGTGGATCATCACCACCATGAGCCGGCCGTGGGCATCGGCGATGCCGCGCGCGTCGGGCGGTGCTCCCTCCATGTTCCAGCGCTCAATCGTGCCGCCGCCCGTGCGGCGCCACGTGTTGATCGAGGCCAGCTGCGGAAGATCCGCCACCTGGAACATCGTGTGCCAGAGCGGATGATCCGGCGGGTTGATATCGACGATGGGAAATTCGCTGCGCGGCAGGGCGCGGCCGATTTCCTCGTCGAACTGCTCCTGGGCCAGGATGCCGTGATAGTCCGAGACGAGCAGGAAGCCGCCCTTCAACAGGTACTGGCGTAGCCGCGCCACTTCCTCGTCGGTGAAGTGAGCCGTGCCCGCGTCTTCCATGAACGTGAAGGCGCACTTGAACAGGTCGTCGTCGGTCAGATGTACGACAACTGCGTCGGGCACTGTTTCGTCGCCGTCGCGAGTCATCTTGACGCGGACCTTCGTCAACTCGGCGAGCCGAGTGCTGAAGTTGAGATCGGCGCCCGGGTAATCCGTGGACCAGCCTTGCTTCTCGCGGCGATCGCTCGAGAACATGACGCGGCAGAAATGGAAACTGCCTTCGAACGTCTCCGACGTCGGGAATTTCGGCGGCGTACGGCCGTAGAAGCCGCTCCAGATGCGCTGGGCGTGGACCGCGGTGACTGTGGCGCCAACGATGGCGAGGACGCCGGCCGCTCTCCACATCCATCGCCCGCCGACGATTCTCATATTCCTAGCCTACTGGCATGTGTTTGGGCGCACACTCTTCACCGAACCATCTGCTTGCACGGCGTCCATTCCCCCTCCGCAACGGAGGGAACAACAGCTTTTATCCGCGCTGCATTCTGCGCCGTTGGCATCGCACCCTCCAAATACTGCCCCTAGCTCGTCCGGGTTCAGTTTTCTTGGCCTCAAGGGTAATCCGTCATTTTTATTCTAAGTCTTTTTGTTTCCTGCATAACTCGCTCGCAATCACATGCGCTTCAACATCTCCCGCGTATACCGCACACAGAGTTCCAGATCGTCCTTGCGCTGCTGACCGGCCGTTTTGCCTTCCGGCAGCGGCGCCGCCGGCTTCGGCGTGCCTTTCTCCGCGACGGACAGGAATCGGCTGAACTCCCACGCCGGCATTTTGCGCCAGTTGTCCCAGAACTTCGGGTCGTACACCGCATGAATCCGCGGCTTCGCGGACACGAGGTTCTCGAAGATGATCGGCATGCCCGGCTTGGCCTGGATGAACTTCTTCAGCCAGCCGTCGATGTCCACGTTGCCGTCGCCCATGTTCACCCAGCGGACCGCGATCCCTTCCGGCACCATCCAGATGGCGCTGTCGCGCACGTGGCACGTCTCGGCGTAGGGGATCAGCATCTCGAGCGTCATGTGCGGATCCTCGAGCATCCACACCGGGTTGCCCGAGTCGAGGCAGACGCCCATGACGTCGGTGCCGACGGCCTCGATCATCATCTTCATCTCGCGCGCCTGCAGGTCGCCGCCGTGATTCTCGACGGCCAGCTTCACGCCGGAGTCCACGATGCGCGAGCGGAGGCCGCGGACGGCCTTGATCATGTTGTCGACGTGCATCTCGATTTGCGGCCGTTCGGGATCGCCGCCGAGGATGCAGCGCATGCACTTCGCGCCGAAGATCTGCGAAATCCTGAGTGCCCGCGTCACCTGCGCCTCGAGCGTGCCCAGTTTCTCGTTGAACGACCGTGAGCTCGGGCACACCGAGCCGTGCGCGAGCTGCAGCTTGATCCCCAGCCGGTCGCCGTGCTCCCGGATCTGTCGAATCGCCGCCTCGTCATCCAGCATCGCGGCGGGGACGGACAGCATCGCCCACGTCAGCTTGATCGACGCGAGATAGTCGAGGAACTGGATCGGCGTGAACTGATTCCCGCCGACGCTGCCGTCGATCGAGCCGATTTCGACATTCGGGCCCTGCCAGGCAGACAGACGTGAGGCGTGAAGCGCGGCGGCCGCGGTGCCAAGAACGAAAGTGCGTCGATCCATTTCGCCGTGCCCCCAGAGTGAGTGAGGACGTGATTGTAGCTGCCATCGGTCCCGCGTCAGTCAGTTTTTCTACCTCCTCGGGATGAGGAGAATCCGCGCCCGCATCCGCCACAGGCTTACCAGGAACGCAATCCAGAAGGCGGCAGCGAGGAGGGCGGCTGAAGCTTGCGGGGGAGGAGAGACCGTGACTGGGATTACTCGCTGCGAAGGGCCCGCAACGGGTCGACCGTCAGGGCACGTCTGCCGGCCATAGCGCAGGGCTGACGACGGCGCGCTCAGTCTTCAGCGACGACGAAGTAGACGGCCAGCGAACCGATCGCGATCAGAGCAGCGGCGCCCGCCAGGAGCCAGCCCTGCGTCGGCTGGAGCCTGGAGACATCCATCGACAGGAGCTCACGGGATGACGCAACCGACGACGCGAGCCAGGGGGAAAGCGCCACGAGACAGGCGACGACGACCGCCGTGCCGGCCAGCATTGCGATGACCTGCACGACCGTAATCGGCCGCGCCGCAGCCCGGGCGGCCTCCTGACGCGCGCGCATCTGGGCACGCCACCACACCATCCCTGACGCGGGAATGTGTGCGTCGGCTCTCGAAGCGGCCCACGCATCGCCGATCGGCGCGGCCACGGCGATCAGATCCTGGCAGCCCTGGCACCCGGCGACGTGCGACTTGAGATCCTCGTCGCACCGATTCGGCCACTGCTCCGTCGTCAGCGCGTGGATCAGATCCTGCTCGCGAGAACAGTCAGCGAACGTCACGGTCGTGTCCCTCTGAAAGATGCCGGGCGGATCCGCCCAGAAGGTTGGCCAGCTTGCGTCGAGCTCGGAAGAGCAACAGCTTGACGCTGCCGGTCTTGACGCCCAGCGCGTCCGCGATCTCGGTGTGGGGCTGCCCGACACCGTAGGCGAGCCACAGCAGCGCTCGCTCGCGGGGTCGAAGCTTGCCCATGGCGCGATCGAGGTCGGCGCGGGTATCGAACGACACAGCGCGCTCCGACACGACATCCCGATCGCCCAACGGCACCGTCGGCGCGGCTATGGCTCGGCGATGTCTGTCGCGAGCCAGGTTGGTGGCGATTCGGAAC
The DNA here is from genome assembly GCA_963730995.1 of uncultured Acidobacteriota bacterium. Classification (GTDB taxonomy): domain Bacteria; phylum Acidobacteriota; class Vicinamibacteria; order Vicinamibacterales; family 2-12-FULL-66-21; genus CAVSUB01. Next base: position 268,551 of record CAVSUB010000009.1, read on the forward strand.
AGGTACGCGCGGCGATGCGCTTCGGACTCCCATCGCCCGTGGGCGCGCAGGAAGCGATAGTAGGTTTCCTGAAGGAGATCGTCGGCCGATTGCGGATCACCTGTGAGTCTCGAGAGGTACGACCAGACAGACCGGGCCGTTCGTTCGTAGAAGGCCCGGAATGTCTCTTCGTCCATCTCGAAGACCATGTCGACGGCTTCGACGTCCGTGCCGAGTCGGTCGATGTCGGAGAGCGTCACGTCTCGTATGGCCATAGTGTGATTGAGCCGGGTGCTACGCGCCCGTCACCCCTGTCTGCTCGCGTGGCGTGTTCGGCGAATCGAGGAGACCCAGGCGTCGCGAGAGGACGAACGACGCGCCGGCCGAGACGACGAACCCGGCGCCGAGCGCGAGGACGAGCACACCGAGAGCGAAGAGCGGCTGTGCGATTTCCTCGATGACGCGTCCGCTGATGAAGAGCGTTCCGAACCCGCCCGTGGCGAGCACGATGCCGACCTGCAGCGACCAGAGGATTCGCGATAGGGGAGCGGTCACCGTCTTCGAAGGACCCTCGACGGGCAGCGGAGCGGACTCGAGGAACCGGCGTCCCGACGGCGTCTGCATGTAGGCCATGAGATCTTCGTTCGAGGTGAACCGATCGAGCAGCTTCGTGTGCACTTCGGTCTGCACTTTGGACGTCCGATACCAGCGCCGGTGTTCGATCATGGTCTTCAACAGCCAGAGTACCGCCGTCGCGATGGTCGAGATGACGACGAAGATCGCGAGCCCCTGGAACATCTCTTCCCACATGCGCAGCGCCTGCGTGCGGGCATCCTGAGGCTCTCGCGGATTCCAGAACTCGTACTCGATGTGCTCCAGATAGTATCCGGGGTTCTGTACGACCGCCGGGTGCGCTTGCAGAAAGGCTGCAAGGGTAGGATACGGGGCCAGATAGGTCTGGTTCCGCATCAACGAGGGGTCCATCCGCATCACCCGACCGACGGTCGGAGGCAACCGCTTGAGGACGTTCTCGAGGTCCGTGCGGGTTTCCCGTGCATCTTGCTCGTTGGCGACCAGAACCTGGGCTTCGGCCGCCTTGGCGTGGCCGGGCTCCTCGGCTGGAGTGGCCGGACGCTGCGCCGCGTGCGCAAATGGCGAATCGGTGAACAACAGGACCAGGACGACAATCGCAACGCGCAGACGGGACAGGGGATACAGCATTTATAACGACTCCTCACCCTTCTATTACGCAGGGGAGAGGTCAAGGTTAACGGACCGGTTCAGTCGAACAGGGGTTTCAGCTCCTCAGCGACCCTCCGCAGCCCCTCCCGCAGGAACTCTTCCCGGCCGCCCAGCCAGAGCCTCAGGTGCCCCTCCATGCCTACGTGGACGCCCGGAACAATCAGCGTACTTTGCCGAGTCCTGACCCGGTCGGCGATCTCCAGGCTGGGCGCAGGCGCAGCGTACTTGACGAGCCCGATTGCGCCTGCCTGAGGTTCCTTCCATGTCAGGCGGCCGCCAAAGCCGGAGACCCACTGGCGGGCAATCGGCAGGTTGTGCCGCAGGATGTCGCGGGTTCTGGAGTAACACTTGTCGCGGTTCGCCGGCTCCACGGCGGTGCGGGCAATGCGGTCCGACACCTTGTTGGGACCGATGGTCAGGTAGTCGTGCTGCGTCCAGCACTCATCGACCAGGTCGGCCGGACCGACGAGCCAACCGATGCGGACGCCGGGAATCCCATAAGCCTTCGACAGTCCGCTCGTGACGATCACGCGCTCGCTCCGGCCCCAGAAACTGGTCGTACGCGGCCGGTCGATCTCGGCGCCGAGGTAGACCTCGTCGGCGAGGATCCACGTGCCGGTGGCTTCGCACCGTTCGCAGATCCGCGTCATCGCTCGATCCGAGAGGATCGCGCCGGTCGGATTATTCGGGTTCGAGAGATACAACAGGCGCGTCTGCTTCGTGACAGCGCGCTCGAACTCGTCCCAGTCTGGTTCCCATCCGGTGTCCTCGCGCAGGCGAAACGTCCGGACGCTGGCGCCCAGGCTGCGGGCGACACCGGGCATCTGCATGTAGTTCGGCACCTCCATCGCGACCTCGTCTCCGGGGCGCAACTGGCTCAAGGCGATCAGATAGTTCGCTTCTGACGTGCCATTGGTGACTTCGACGTTGTCGACTGTCGTACCTGGGTAAATGGCTGTGAGCCGCTCACGGAGCTCGACCGTCCCATTCGACTGACTGTACCCGAGCGGCTGATCCAGGAACGCGTCGAGATCGAAGCCCATCTCGACGAGCTCTCTCAGCGTCAGCGGCCGGACGCCGCTCTCGCTCATGTCGTAGTCGACGATGTTCTCCCACGTCGACTGCATCCGTTCCATCTCGAAGCGTTCAATCACGGAAGGACTCCGTCTGGTTGGCCGGGTCTCGAGGCCCTGCAAGGGAGCGCTTAGTGTCGCGACACTAGCGCGGGGCCACGCTCCGCGAAGCCTCGAGCTCCTGCAGCGTCTCGAGCGACATGTTCCCGCCGCTGACGATCGCCACGATGGGGCCGTCGATCTTGACGGCAGCATCCACGGCGCCGCCCAGGACAGCGGCCGTCGTAGCCGCGCCGCTCGGCTCGGCCACGATTTTCGCGTTGACGAAAATCCACAGCACGGCGGCCGCGATTGCGGGGTCCTCCACCGTCACGACCGCATCGACGAAGGCCTGTACGTGAGCGAAGGTGAGGTCGCCAGGACGGACAGGCATCAGCCCGTCGGCGATGCTGGCGGTCGACGGGAGGGTGACGACGTGTCCGGCATCGACGGACGCCTTCATCTTGGCAGCGCCCGCAGGTTCAACCCCGACGACCTTGACGTTCGGGCGCGTCAGCTTGACCGCCGCCGCGACGCCGGAGACGAGGCCACCTCCGCCTACGGGCACGACAACCGTTGCGACATCCGCGCACTGATCGAGGATCTCGAGGCCCGCCGTAGCCTGGCCCGCGATGATCCATTCGTGATCGAACGGCGGCACCATCGTCAGGCCTCTTTTCGCGGCCTCCGTCTCGGCTCGTTCCCGGCGCTCCGCCGAGGTTGTGCCGGCGAAGATCAGTTCGGCCCCGAAGGCGCGCGCGCCCTCGACTTTGATGGGTGCCGCCGTCGTTGGCATCACGACGACAGCGGGAGCGCCCAGTTGTCGCGCTGCCAGTGCTACCGCCTGCCCGTGGTTGCCGGACGAGTACGTGATGACGCCGCGCGCGCGCTGTTCCGGCGCGAGCCGCGCGACCATGTTGTAGGCCCCGCGGATCTTGAAGGCGCCGCCAGGCTGCAGGCTCTCGCATTTGAGAAAGAACGGCCGGCCGGCGGCGTCCGATGCGTCGACGAGCGGGGTCGTCCGCGCAATCGGCCGTATGCGCTCGGCGGCCTCACGGATGTCCGAGAGCGAGATCAGTGATGGCATTGATGGGGTCATTCAACGACGAGCTGAGATGAACGGACAGAATATCAGGACGCGCGGGTTGGAACGAGCTCATTGCAGCGCGTGACTGTAGAACAAATCGTGGTCGCCCGGAGGATCGAAACCCGCGAGTCGGACCGCGAGCGCGACCTGTGCCCAATGGCGCAGCTCGTGCAGAAGAATGTGGAAGAGGAGCTTCCTCGGCGTCATGGGCCACATGCGATCGCGCACGTTGAATTGACGGACCTCGTCCGCCTCTTCATCGCCGAGGTCGCGGAGGTACTGCTCGAGCTCCCGCCGGACCGACGCGCCGTAGTCGAAGAGCGGCGGTACGTTGTTCCCCGTAAGGCCCGTGGCGCTGGAGAGCGGATGCCCTTGCAGCCGCTGCAGGTGTCGCCGTTCGACGATGAAGATGTGGTCGATCAGCTTGCCGATCGTCGGAAAGCCTCCGGCAGGTTGAACGGGCGATTCCATCGCGGCCGGGTGCGTGACGAGCCACTGCCGCCACTTATCGCGTTCTTCGGAGGAGTACCGCAGCAGCTCGTCGATCGAGATTTGAAGCGTCATGAAAGCGAGATTTGAAGTGTCATGAAAGTGAATTCGAACCTCTGACGTGTGACGATCGCCGAATAATCTACAATCCTCAACTCGGTAATCCAACCACAATCAGCCTACGATGTCCCCGCTCCCATCGTCGCGGTTTCCGGCGTCGCTCGAGCCCAATCCGCTGACTCTCGCCGTCCGGCGCGCGCGAGCGACGGGACGGCCGCTTCTGGACCTGACCCTGACGAATCCAACGCAGGCGGGCTTTGGGTACCCACTCGATCTGTTGCAGCCGTTGAGCTCGCGTGAGGCGCTGAGGTACCAACCCGAACCACTCGGGCTTCCGGCAGCGCGTCGCGCAATCGCGGCGGACTACTTTCGTCGAGGCACGCACGTACATCCCGACCGGATCGTGCTGACGGCCAGTACGAGCGAAGCATACTCCTGGTGCTTCAAACTGCTCTGCCGTCCCGTCGGCGACTCGGTGCTCACGCCTGCGCCGAGCTACCCGCTGTTCGATCACCTGACCCGCTTCGACGGCGTGCGGTCCGTGCCATACCGGCTCGAGCACCACGGCGGATGGGCGATCGACCTGGAAACGATTGACGAGTCGTGGTCGGACGAAGTGCGGGCTGTGCTGGCCGTGAGCCCGAACAATCCGACCGGGTCAGTCATCACGAGAGCCGAGCTGTCTTCGCTTGGCGAGCGCTGCGCCTACCACGGCGCCGCCCTCATCGTCGACGAGGTCTTCGCCGACTATCCACTTGGGCGCGCGGCACCGGAGCCTCTCGAGATGCCTTCGGATTGCCTGGCCATCAGACTGGGTGGGTTGTCGAAGTCGGCCGGCCTCCCACAGGTGAAGCTGGCGTGGATGGCGATCAGCGGACCGGATGCGATCGTGACGCGCGCGATGGAAGAGATCGAGCTGATCGCAGACACCTACCTCTCTGTCTCGACACCGGTGCAGGTGGCGGCGGAATCGCTCCTCGCCTCCGGCGCCCACGTCCGAACTCAAATCGTCGATCGAGTCCGCCGCAACGACGATGCGCTTCGGGCAGCCGCGGCGAGTCACCCGGCGATCGAGGTGCTCAGGGCCGATGCAGGCTGGTCGGTTGTCGTTCGCGTGCCATCGACCAGGTCCGAGGAGGACCTCGCGATTGTCCTTTTGGAGGAAGACGACGTGTTGGTTCACCCGGGCTTCTTCTTCGACTTTGCGACCGAGTGCTATTTGATCCTGAGCCTTCTTCCGGAGCCGGACACGTTCGACGAAGGCGTGCGCCGGATCCTCGAGCGCGCCGATGCATGATCCGCTGCGATCCCGATTCGTCCAGGGACGGCACGCCGGGGTGATCGCGCCGCTGTTCTCGATCCCTTCCCGATCGAGCTGGGGAATCGGCGAAATAGCCGATCTGCCGCTCTTGGCACGGTGGCTCGCGGCCGGCGGGCTCGACTTCGTACAGCTCCTGCCCATCAACGAGATGCAGGGTGGCCAGAGCTCGCCCTATTCGGCGTTGAGCGCGATGGCCATCGATCCGATTTTCATCGCCATCGAGGCGATGGTGGACTTCCGGAATGCTGGCGGAATCGAGGCGCTCGGCGCCGAAGGACAGGAGCAGGTCGCGGAGGTCCGCTCGGCCTCGCAGGTTCAGTACGCGACCGTGCGCGCCCTGAAAGATCGGGCCCTTCGTGTGGCGTGCGACCAGTTCCTCGCGAACGATTTCCAACGCGCCTCGGAACGCTCGAGTGAGTTCGCCGCTTACATCGAGCGCGAGGCGTGGTGGCTCGAGACCTACGCCCTCTTCCGCGCGCTTCACGACGAGCACGGCGGCCGCTACTGGCGCGAGTGGGATGAGCCGCTGCGCGATCGCCACCCGGCCGCGCTCGACGCGGCTCGATTGCGGCTCGGCGCTTCGCTCCGCTACTACCAGTACCTGCAGTGGATTGCCGACGGTCAATGGTACCGCGCGCGGCAGGAGTGTGGGACGGTCGGCGTCTTCGGGGATTTTCCGTTCATGGTCAACGGTCACAGCGCCGACGTCTGGGCGCGTCCGCACGAATTCCATCTCGACGCATCGGTCGGCGTTCCCCCGGAAGGCGATGAGGAAGACGGGCAGGATTGGGGCCTCCCTCCGTACCGCTGGGACGTCATCGCGCCGCGCGGCTACGGCTGGCTCGCGGAACGCGTGCGGCGATGCGAGGAGCTGTTCGATGCGTTCCGCGTCGATCATCTCGTGGGCTTCTATCGAACCTACATTCGCGACAATGCCGGAGGCCGATTCTTCTCGCCGAAGGACGAGGCGTCGCAGACAAAGCAAGGTGAGGAGCTGATGGCGCTCTTCCGGAGTCGCGGCGCCTCCATCGTCGCCGAGGACCTCGGGATCGTCCCGGACTTCGTCCGCGAGTCGCAAGCCAGGCTGGCTGTTCCGGGTCTCAAGGTCCTGCGGTGGGAACGTGAATGGGATGCCGAGGACCGTCCCTTCCGCAATCCGCGCGAGTACCCGCCGTGCTCGGTGGCGATCAGCGGCACCCACGACACCGAGTCGATGGCCGACTGGTGGGACGGCGCCGACCTCGACGAGCGACAGGCGGTCGCCGCCATTCCCGACATCCGCGATGCAGGGGTCCAGGCCGATGAACCCTTCTCCGAGCGTGTGCGTGATGCGCTCCTGTCGGCGCTCTTTCACGCCAGCTCCGACTTCGTTCTGATCGCGCTGCCAGACGTCTTCGGGTGGCGAGATCGCATCAACACGCCAGCCGTCGTCAGCGACGCCAACTGGACGTGGCGATTGCCGTGGGAGGTGGAGAGGCTGATGACGGAGCCGCTCGCGGTGGGGAGGTCGGAGTTTCTGGGTTTGCTGTCCGGACGGAGGTTACGGAGGTAACGGAGTTCACAAACGGAGGAACGGAGGAAACGGAGGCGAAACGGAGAAGACAATACGTGTTGGGATCTCATCCCGAGGGCTCGATGGTGCGCACCAATGACGCATTCACGATCCTTACGATTCCGTCCTTGAGCACGGGTACATTGAAGTTCAGGAGCAGCCCTACGGGACACTGCCTCAGCTTGAGATAGGTCAGTACCTGCGCGCGGTGGATTGGCGCCAAGGATTCGACAGCCTTGATTTCCACGACGACGCGTTCCTCGACGAGCATGTCGATGCGGTAGCCAACGTCAAGCCGCAGTCCATGGTAGACGACCGGCAAGGCGACCTGTGATTCGACGCGAAGCTTGAGGGCTCGCAGCTCCATGTTCAGACACGCTGCATAGGTTTATTCGAGCAGGCCGGGTCCGAACTCGCGATGGACGCGAATGGCGGCGCCGAGAATCTGGTTCGTGAGCTGATTCACTCCTGCAGGATCAGCAAGCATGTCTGTGACGTGTGCAAGTGCTGCGCCGCCCAGACTGCCGGGAGTTTCACGACGTTGGGGCGCACGGATCGGATCTGCTGCGACGAATCAAGAAGGTGAAGTTGGCAGATTCGGCGTACTCGCACGTTGTGAAGGCTCGCGCCGCGCGGTAGCGCGGCCTGCGTGGAGAGGGGAGCGGCGGGCGCAAGCCGATAAGAAGCTCCAGCGGCTTGCGCCCACCGCTCCCCTCTCCACCCAGTCGCCGGCCCTCGGCCGGCGCGCGAGCCCGCAGGCCGGCGCTCGGTTTGGCATGGGTCTTCTCCGTTTCGCCTCCGTTTCTCCGTTTCTCCGTTTGTGAACTCCGTTCCCTCCGCAACCTCCGTGGCCACCGCCTTGAGCCTTCCCCACGAAGCCGCTAAGATTCCGCGATGATCACTGCAGCCACGATCGCTCCCGACATACGAACGGCGCGCGAGCGGCTCGACGCTCACGTGCGGGACATCGTTCGATGGCATTTCGACCCTGCCACTGGTTGTCCGTTCTGGCTCGATCGCGCCCAGACGCTGGCGTTCGATCCGCGGAAGGACATCACCGGGTACGACGACCTCGATCGCTTCGGTCCCTTCGAAGACGAATGGCTGCGCGGCGGACCGGTGCGGCGCTGGGTGCCGAAGGCGTACGCGGACAAACCGATCTTCGTCTTCGAGACTGGCGGCAGCACGGGTGTGCCGAAATCGCGAATCGCACACGAGGACTTCCGAATCGACTACGCGAATTTCAGCGAGACGCTGCCGGGCGATGCGTTTCCGAAGGGCGCGGACTGGTTGATGGTTGGACCGAGCGGGCCTCGCCGGTTGCGGCTCGCGGTCGAGCATCTCGCCCAGCACCGCGGTGGCATCTGCTTCATGGTCGACCTCGATCCCAGATGGGTGATCAAGTTGATCAGGATGAGGCAGATGGACCAGGTCGAGGCGTACAAGCGCCATGTGATCGATCAGGCCCTGACGCTCCTGCGTGCGCACGAGAACATCAAGTGCCTCTTCACGACGCCGAAGCTCCTGGAAGCGTTGTGCGAGAAAGTGTCCTTGAAGAAGATGGGGATCCGCGGCGTCTTCTGCGGCGGCACCGAGATGACGCCACAGTTCCACCGATTCGCGGTGGAGGAGCTCCTCGACGGGGTCTATTTCGCTCCGACCTATGGCAACACGCTGATGGGGCTCGCGACGCACAAGCCGGCCGAACCCGAGGACAAGTACGCCATCATCTACTATCCGCCGGCGCCGCGAGCGATGATCGAGGTTGTCGATCCCGATCGCCCGGACCGACTCGTCGGCTACGGAGAGACGGGCCGCGTGCGCTTGACCACGCTCACCAGAGAATTCTTCATGCCGCGATTCCTCGAACGCGACGAGGCGGAACGCGAGCCGCCGTGCCGGCAGTATCCGTGGGACGGCGTCCGCAACGTCCGTCCGTTTTCGCGGTTCTCGACGACAGTGGTGGAGGGTGTGTATTAGTGCGATCGAGACGGGATCAGGGATCAGGGATCCGAAGTCCGGGATCCGAAATCCGGGATCCGGCACTCCGAGCCACGAGCCATCGCGCGGCGAGTCCCCGAATTCCCGATCCCTGACCCCGGATCCCTGATCCCTGATCCCTGATAACGACTGAGTTCACCATGCTCCACCTGCCCATCCTTCGTTACGGCGTTCCATACCGCAGCCTCGATATCGTGCGCGTCCCGCATCACCGGACTCGCGAGCCGTTCGTCGAGATCAGCCAGGCGAACGCCGGCCTGATTCGGCGCGATCTCCGATCGGAGTCGCAGGACGCGGCGCGGCGCGCGCTGGCGACCGTCCCGGTTCGGGAGCTGCTCGCGATGAGCACGCGCGCGGCTGACCTCTTCGAGCGGGAGACGCTCCCGGTCGGCGACCAGGCTCAGACGCCGGATGACTACGTCCGGCAGCTCTCCGCGACGACAGGGATGCCGCACGTGCTCGTGCGGCGGAACATGCGGAAGATCGCGAATGTCCTGACGGAGATGCCGGCGATTCTGCGCGGCCTCACGCGCGGTCTCGACCTCTCCATCCTCGACAGCGGCCACGGCGAGCACGGGGGGCACGCAATCAGCTATTACCCGCGCACCCGGGCCCTGGGCGTCGTGCTGCCGAGCAACTCTCCTGGTGTGCACTCTCTCTGGGTTCCGGCCGTCCCGCTGAAGACCTGCCTCGTGCTGAAGCCGGGGGGCGCGGAGCCATGGACGCCTTTCCGGCTGATTCAGGCATTCATCAAAGCAGGCGTGCCGGCATCGGCGTTCTGTTACTACCCCGCGGATCATGCAGGCGCGGGCGAGGTCGTGCGCCGTACCGGACGCAGCATGTTCTTCGGCGACGTCTCCGCCGTCGGGGCCTACGAGGGTGACCCTCGAGTCGAGCTGCACGGCCCTGGGTACAGCAAGATTCTGATCGGCGAGGATCGCATCCGCGACTGGTCCAGCCACATCGATCTGATCGTCGCGTCGATTGCCGACAACGGCGGGCGGTCCTGCGTGAACGCATCCGGGGTCTGGGCTCCCGCCCAGCACGCCGAGGCGGTGGCCGAGTCGCTGGCGGCAAAGCTCGCGTCAATCGTGCCGCGTCCGGCCGACGACGAACGCGCGATGCTGGCGCCGTTTGCGGATCCGCGTGTAGCCGAGCGGATCTCACAGCAGATCGACGCCGGCCTCCAGACGCCTGGCGCCCGCGATGTCACGGCCAGCCATCGTGAGGGATCCCGACTCGTCACCGTGGACGGCTGCACCTACCTCCAGCCGACGATCGTGCTCTGCGATTCGCCCGAGCATCCGCTCGCAAACCGCGAGTTCCTCTTTCCGTTCGCGGCGGTCGTGAGAGTCACACCCGAAGCCTTTCAGTCGATGCCTGAGGCGATGGGCAAGACGCTCGTCGTGACGGCGCTCACGAGCGACCGTGCGCTGCTCGATCGCCTGCTCGCCTCTCCGCTGGTCGATCGATTGAACGTTGGTCCAATCGCAACCAATCACATCAGCTGGGACCAGCCGCACGAAGGCAATCTCTTCGAGCACCTGTACGCCAGGCGCTCGTTCCAGGCGGCCGGGCCGCTGCCGGACAAAGCCGGGGCTGCCGTCGCGTGAGGATCCTGTCGCTGACGGGCGGGGCCGGCAGCATGTATTGCGGCAGCTGCCTCCGCGACAACGCCCTCGCGGCGGAGCTCCTCGCGCGTGGGCACGACGTCGTTCTCACGCCGGTCTACACACCGACCCGCACCGACGAACGGAACGTCAGCAACGGTCACGTGCTCTTTGGCGGGATCAGCGTCTTCCTCGAGCAGCACGCACCGATCTTCCGGCACACGCCACGATTGCTCGATCGGCTCTGGGATGCCGACTGGGTCATCCGGATGGCATCGAAGCGCCAAATCAAGGTCGATCCCAAAAGCCTTGGCGAGCTGACGGTGTCGATGTTGCGGGGCGAGGAGGGATTCCAGCGCAAGGAAATCGGCAAGATGCTCGACTGGTTGGCCACCGAGCGTCCCTTTGACATTGTCAACCTGCCGTATACGCTCCTGATTGGTCTCGCGGCCCCGATGCGCCGTGCGCTTCGCGTACCGATCTGTTGCACGCTGCAGGGCGAAGATCTCTTTCTCGACGGGCTCGGCGAGCCGTACAGGCAGCAGTCGCTCGATCTGATTCGGGCGGCGAGCGTGCACGTCGATGCGTTCCTCCCGGTCAGCCGCTATTACTGCGACTACATGCCCGGCTATCTCGGGATTCCGCGCTCGAAGATGCGGGCGGTGCCGCTCGGGATCAACATGGACGGCTACACGCCCCGGCAGCGTCCTTCAAGGGTCGATAGGGCTGACGGGCCAGACAACGACGTGTTTACGATCGGCTATTTCGCCCGCGTCGCGCCGGAGAAGGGGCTGCACGTGCTGGCGGACGCGTACCGGCGACTCCGCGCACGCCCAGGGCTGGGGCAGTCACGGCTCCTTGCCGCAGGATATCTGGCGCCCGAGCACCAGGCGTACCTCGACGACGTGAGAACGAAGATGAAGGACTGGGGCCTGGCGGGCCAGTTCGAGTACCGCGGCGAGCTCGATCGCCCCGGCAAGATTCGATTCCTCCAGAGCCTCGACGTGATGTCCGTGCCTGCGACGTATGCGGAGCCGAAAGGCATCTTCCTGCTCGAGGCGATGGCCAACGGCGTTCCCGTCGTGCAGCCCCGGCGCGGCGCGTTTCCTGAGATCATCGAGAGGACTGGCGGCGGCCTCATCGTCGAGGCGGATGATGGGGAAGCATTGGCCGACGGGCTGTTGACGATCTGGACCGATCCCGAGCGGGCGGCCGCGATCGGAGAAGCGGGCGCCGCGGGAGTGCGGGAGCACTACACCGTCGGGCGGATGGCGGACGAAGCGGAGTCGGTCTACCGAAGCGTGATGAGCAGGGTCTCATGACATGAAACAGAACGCGGCGCGATGCTGATTGCTTCCTCCCTCTCGAAGTCGTACCCCACTCCCCGCGGAGACCTCAGTATTCTTCGCGACATCTCATTCAGCGTCGCGCGTGGCGATGCCGTGGCCATCATGGGTCCGTCCGGCAGCGGCAAGAGCACGCTCCTGTATATCCTCGGGGCGCTTGAAGCTCCCTCAACGGGGAGCGTGACGCTCGACGGCAGCGACCCGTATCGGTTGTCGGAGCGGGAACAGGCGGCGTTTCGCAACAAGTCCATCGGGTTCGTCTTCCAGGATCATTCGCTTCTCCCGCAGTGCTCGGTTCTGGAGAACGTGCTCGCGCCGACCCTGGTCGCACCGCCTCAGGAGCGGAACGCGACGGAGGAGGAGTCGCGTGCGCGTGCGCTCCTCACCCAGGTGGGTCTCGCCGATCGACTGGACCACCGCCCGGCGGAACTTTCCGGTGGCGAGAAGCAACGTGCCGCGCTGGCGCGCGCGCTGATCCGCAATCCTGTACTGGTCCTGTGCGACGAGCCCACGGGCAACCTCGATCGGTCGGCTGCAGACGCCGTGGCCTCTCTGCTCCTCGACCTGCACGCCGCCCGCCAAACCATGCTCGTCGTCGTGACCCACAGCATCGCGCTGGCCGAGCGGTTCCCGCGACGCTATGAGATGAACGAAGGGACCCTCAGGTGACTCGCCTGACCCTCGTCACCCGCAGCCTCACGTTCCACTGGCGGACCAATCTGGCGGTACTGCTCGGAGTCGCTGCGGCATCCGCGGTGCTGGCGGGCGCGCTGGTTGTCGGCGATTCGGTGCGGGGCAGTCTTCGTGAGATCGCGCTCGGCCGCCTGGGGCGCACTGAGACGGTTGTCAGCACGTCGACCTTTGTCCGCGCGGACGTTGCCGACAGACTCCGCGAGGGCATTCCCACCGCATCCGCCGCGCCGCTCGTTATCGCGAATGCCTTCGTTACGCATGAATCGTCCCGTCGCCGCGCGGCGAACGTGCAGGTCTATGGTGTCGACCAGCGGTTCTGGTCGTTCCACGGGCTTCCGGCCGTCGATGGCGTCTATGTCTCCCCGGCACTCGCAGTCGAGCTCGGCGTTCAATCAGGGGATGCGCTGCTCACACGCGTGCAGAAGCCGGCGCAGATCCCGATCGAGTCGCTCTTCGGCCGCAAGGAGGACATCGGCCGGACACTGCGACTTCAGCTGACGGGTGTCCTTCCCCGCGAGCGCCTCGGTGAATTCGCGCTGCAGGCGCAGCAGTCCGCCGTTCGGGCGATCTTTGCGCCGCTCGCGCGCGTCCAGCGGGATCTCGGGGTGCCGGGCCTCGTGAACACGGTGCTGCTCGCCGGTGTCAGTAACAGCGGGGCGTCTCTGGATCGTGCGCTGCGCCTCGAGGACCTGGGTGTTCGGGTGACGAAAGTCGAGGAGCCTGACGGGAGCACGATGCTCGCCGTCGACACCGAGAGCGGCATCGTCAACGACGCACTCGAGAAAGCCGCGCGCCGCGCGGGTGAGCGCCTCGGGCTTCAGCCGCTGCCGGTCTTCACGTATCTTGCGAACAGCATCCGCAAAGGAGATCGTGAAGTTCCGTACTCGCTCGTGACGGCGATGGACCTCGCGGCGCTCCCAAAGTCGGGCGGTTCCCCGGCGAAGGCAGGGGGCACCGATCCAATCGTCCTCAACGAGTGGACCGCTCGCGAGCTCGCCGCCGTGCCGGGCGATCGCGTGGAGCTGGACTACAACTTGTGGGATTCCGTTGCGGGGCTGCAGGCACGATCGGTCGCGTTCACCGTGTCCGGTGTCGTCCCGATTGCCGGGATGGCGGCTGATCGGCGCCTCGTGCCGGAGTATCCAGGCATCACGGGCGCCGAGAATCTTTCGGATTGGGATCCGCCGTTCCCGATCGATTTGTCGCGTGTGCGGCCGGTCGACGAAGCCTATTGGCACGAGTTCAGGACGACGCCGAAGGTATTCGTCCCATACGAACGGGGCCGCGATCTGTGGCGGTCGCGATACGGCGCGCTCACGTCGCTGCGCTTCTTCCTCGGCGACCGCTCGAGGGCTGGCGAATCGTTGGCTTCGTTCAGCCGTACGCTGCGATCGGAAATGTCGGCATCGGCGATGAACGTGGTCATCAGCCCCGCCCGGACGATCGCGCTGTCGGCGTCAGCGGGTGCGACGGACTTCGGCGAGTACTTCACCTACTTCAGCTTCTTCCTTGTCGTTTCGGCGCTTCTCCTCGTCGTTCTGTTCTTCAAGCTTGGAGTCGAGCAGCGTTTGCGGCAGATGGGCATCCTCAGGGCGTCCGGCTTCACGATGGCTGACATCCGACGGCTGACGCTCGGCGAGGGCGTCGCTCTCGCGCTCGCAGGAGGCGCGCTGGGAGCAGTGGGCGCCGTTCTCTATGCCAGGCTCATCGTCTACGGGCTTCGCACGTGGTGGATCGGGGCCGTCGGTACGACCGATCTGCAGGTGCACGTGTCCGCCGCCTCTCTGCTCGCGGGAGCGGCTGGGGGCGTGGTGGCGGCCGCCATCTGTGTGTTCGTGTCGCTCCGGTCGGTTGCACGATTGACTCCGCGTTCACTCCTCCAGGCTCAGACGATCGATCTCGATCGAAGCGCCGGAAAGACGGGCGCTCGATGGAGAGTCTGGGTCGCAGCCCCGCTGGCACTCGCCGGTGCCGGGATGCTGGCGTGGGGCTTCCTGAGCCAGGCCGCACAGACGGGCGCGTTCTTCGGGGCGGGCGGAGCGTGGCTCATCGCGATGCTGCTCGTGTTCTCGGCCTGGTTGAGGGCCCGCGATCGACGCCCGATTGCTGCCGCCGGCGCCTGGGCGGTCCCGCGTCTCGGATTCCGCAGCGCCTCGTCTCGGCCTGGAAGGAGCGTGCTGTCGGCCGCACTGATTGCGTCGGCGACGTTCGTGATCTTCTCGATTGATGCTTTCCGGCGCGGAACGGAAGATATCTCCTCCGATCCCCGCTCGAGCAGCGGCGGTTACGTGCTGCTCGCGGAGGCAGACCTGCCGATTCTGGCGGATCCGAATACCGCTGCAGGCCGGGACGCACTCCTCATCGACGGACCGGAGATCGCTCGCACCCACGTGGCGCGGTTCCGCCTCCGGAAGGGACAGGATGCGAGCTGCCTGAACCTCTATCGCCCCACCAACCCGACGATCGTGGCTCCGGAACCAGCCTTCATCGAGAGCGGCCGTTTCTCGTTTTCGGAATCGATTGCGGCGACAGATGCCGAGCGGGCGAACCCCTGGAGGCTTCTGGACCGGACGTTCGACGATGGGGCCGTGCCGGCGATCGCGGACGCCACGTCGTTGCAGTACGCGCTGCATGTTCGTGTCGGGGACACGTATGCCGTGGACGCCGGCGGCGAGAAGCCGCTGATGCTTCGGTTCGTCGCCGCGCTGAGCGACAGCGTCCTGCAGGGCGAAGTGATCATCGCGGAGAACCGGTTCACCAGGGTATTCCCGGCGCAGCAGGGCTATCAGTTCTTCCTGATCGAAGACGCCGCAGTCAGGACCCCATCCGAGGCTGCGGTGCTGGCTGGCGTGTTCGAGCAGGAGCTGCAGGAGTTTGGCGTGGACGCCGTGGGGACCAGCGAACGACTGGCCTCCTTCCATCGCGTGGAGAACACGTACCTCTCGACGTTCCAGGCTCTGGGGGGACTCGGGTTGCTGCTCGGAACCTTCGGGCTTGCGGCCGTTACGTTCCGGAACGTCCTCGAGCGCCGCCGCGAGCTCGCGTTGCTTCGAGCGGTCGGATACAGCCGCCGCAGAATCTCCGTGATGATCCTGTCGGAGGCAGTCCTGCTTCTGGGTGCCGGCCTGGCCGTGGGCGCGGGCTGTGCGGCGCTCGCCGTCGCGCCCGCGTGGCTCAATCGGGGCGGCACCGTGCGCGCGTCAGGGCTGCTCCTGTTGCTTGGCGTCGTTGCGGTGACAGGGCTCGTCTCTGCGCACGCGGCCGCCCGTGCCGCCCTCAGCGGACGGCTTCTGGAGGCGCTGAAGACGGAGTAGTCGTGCTGTCTTTCTTCGGCAAATCGGGCTTCGCGAAATCCGGTTTTGGTTCGCCGAAGATGTAGTGATTGAACCAGCCGAGGTTGTGCAGCATCACTGCGCGCATCTCTCTCGGCTTCGTGATGCCGTGGCCGAACCCCTTGTACACCACCATCTCCACCGGCACGCCGCGATCCTCCAACCCCTGGCGTAACTCGTACGCGTTGGGAATCGGCACGCGCTTGTCGAGCTCGCCATGCTGGATGAGCGTCGGCGTCTTTGCCTGCTTGATGTACGTCATCGGCGAGGTCTTGGCGTAGATCTCCGGATCGATCGCAGGATCTTTGTCGAGGTACTGGATGGTGAACGGCGTGATGTCGGTGTTGTAGTAGTAGGTCGCCCAGTTGGAGATGCCCGCGCCGACCGAGATCGCCGCAAACCTGTCGGTCGACGTGGTGAGGAAGGCCGAGATGTATCCGCCCTGACTCCAGCCCATGCAGCCGACCCGCTTGGCATCGACCCAGCCTTTGGCAATCAGGTAGTCCACGCCGGAGAGAACGTCCCACGCGTCGCCGACACCGAGGTTGCGGACGTTGAGCTGCCGGAAGTGCTCGCCGTAGCCGGCGCTCCCCCGATAGTTCACTTTCAGAATCAGAGCGCCCTTGGCGGCCCAGATGTCGGTCGGATAGGTGCGCGTGTCGAGCAGCGTGGGCCGATCGACGCCGGTGGGACCGCCGTGAATCACGCAGAGGAGCGGATACTTCTTCGTCGGATCGAAACCAGCCGGCTTGATGAGGATGCCTTCGATCGTCGTGCCGTCCTTGCTCTGCCAGGAGATGACCTCGCGGGAGGCGAGCGTCCAGTCCTTGACTTGATCCGTCATCGAGGTCAGCTGGCGCGGTGCGAACGCACCAAGAGGAGACACGAAGACCTCGTTCAGAGAAGTCGGCGAAGGCGCGGTGAAGGCCATCGTGCGGCCGTCTTTCGTGAGCGTGACGCCGCCCATGATCAGGTCGTCCGGCTTGCTGATTCGCGTGATGGCGCCGGTGGCGGGATCGACTCGAAACAGGTGCGCCCTGGTCTTCTGCGCCGCGCTGAAGTAGATGCCGTCGGCGTTCCACTCCACGAAGTTCGGCTGCTCGTCGAAGCTGTCTGTGATCGATTTCGGCGTTCCGCCGGAGCTGGGAACTACGGCCAGCCTCGAGTTCGAGTAGAAGAACTTCGGATTGCCCATTGCCGACGAGAACACGATCGATTTCCCATCCGGCGAGAAGCTGGGGTTGTTGTCCGGGCCGCGCTGCGACACCACTTTCGTGATCGACTTGTCGGCCAGCGTCAGGAGGTAGATGTCCGACGTGCCGCCCTGAATCAGATCCGGATTGACCGTCGCGCTGAAGACGATTCGCGAGCCGTCGTGCGACCAGGAGAACGACCCGACAGTGAAGTCTTTGCCTTTCGTCCACTGGCTGCCGGTCACGGGCGCTTG
Organism: uncultured Acidobacteriota bacterium; assembly: GCA_963730995.1. Lineage (GTDB taxonomy): Bacteria > Acidobacteriota > Vicinamibacteria > Vicinamibacterales > 2-12-FULL-66-21 > CAVSUB01. The sequence continues at coordinate 285,822 of CAVSUB010000009.1, forward strand.
CAGCGCCGCGTCGACGTCCAGCGTCCAGAGCTGCGAGAAGTCGTACTCCTTGCGCACGACTTCGAAGCCGCCGAGGTACTCCTGACGCTCCTTGGCCGCTTTGCTGTCAGCATCACTCGAGGTGAAGGCGATACGTTTGCCGTCGTACGACCACGCGTAGCCGTTGACGCCGTTCTCCGTCTTCGTGAGCTGAACGCCTTCGCCGCCGTCCGGGTGGAGAGCGAAGATCTGGTTCTTGTCGCCCACGCGGCTGCTGGTGAACGAGAGCCAGTCACCGTCGGGTGACCATTGCGGATTGCCAGCCGACTTCTCGCCGCGCGTCAGTTGGAGCGAGCGGCCCGTCAGCGTGCTCGCCAGCCAGACGTGCGTGACGTAAGCGTTCTGCTTGAAGTCGGTGGACGTGACGGTATAGGCCACCCACTTCCCGTCAGGAGAGATCTGCGCGCCGCCCGCGCTCTGGAGGTTGAGCAGATCGTCGACCGTCGGCACGTGGCGGTCTGCGGCGATGGCCAGAGGGACGGAAACGACGACGAGCAGCAAAGCGAGGGATTGTTTGAACACTCGACGCTCCTTGGTGCAAATCATATCGCGGGCCCCCACAGCTGGTATTTCGCGAGCAGTAATGCCGTCATCACTCCCGCCGCGATCAACGTGCCCCGCTCGCTGAAGCAGACCTCGCGCCATCCATGCGGCCCGCGCGTGCTGAGCGCGACGCCCAGGCGGCCGAAGTCGAGCGTCCACCTCGGGACCTCGCGGAGGTACGTTTCATAGCTCCCACCGAAATGCTGCACGAGCGCCGCTTCTTCGAATCGGACGATGGCGCTGTACTGAAGGGCGAACAGCGTCCAGGCCACCGGCGCCATCCAGAGGAGTCCTGAGGCAATCGCGAAGCCGATCCAGATCAGGAAATTCCCGACGTAGAGCGGATTCCTCACCAGCGCGAACGGACCGGCCGACATGAGCGGCCCGAACCGCGCCGCCCGCGTACGCGAAATCGTCCCGATGTAGCTGACGGCCCAGTACCGGATGGCAAGACCTGCGGTGACGACGCCGAGGCCAAGGCCGAGGATCCAGGGCTCGCGCATCCAGTTCCATCGGACCAGGATCAAGATCAGCGCCAGCGGTACCGGCGTCCACGAACGCTGGCTGAAAGCCCAGGCCCCGAGTCGTTCGAAGAAGGTGCGCCGAGGGACAGAGTCCAAGTGAGAGTCTCCGAATCCACTGCCGACTGCCTGTCGACCGTGACTGCCGACTGCCTGTCGACTGTGACTGCCGACTGTCGACTGCCGACCGCCGACTGTGAAAGCATAGCCGGGGGAGGTCTGTCGTGCGTCAAACCTTCAGTGTGAGCATCCTCGCCGCGTCACTCATGACGGTGACGCTCTTCGCAGATAACTGGCCGCAATGGCGCGGACCGGAGCTGAACGGTGTCAGCCGTGAGCGCGGCCTGGTCACCAACTGGACCCAGACCGAGAACGTCGCCTGGAAGCTTCCGATGCCGAGCCGCAGCGGCGCCACGCCGATCGTGTGGAACGACACGATCTTTCTCAACGTGGCGTTGCATCCCGCGCAGGGCGAGCTCGAGCTCTGGAGCGTGGACCGCAACTCCGGCGCCGTGAGCTGGAAACGTCCTCTCGGGGGCGGCAACAACATGCAGCGCAAGCAGAACATGTCGTCGCCGTCCCCTGTGACCGACGGATCCGGCGTGTGGGTCGTGACCGGCACGGGCATCCTCAAAGCCTTCGACTTCAAAGGCAGCGAGCTCTGGGTGCGCGACATCCAGAAGGAATACGGCCGGTTCGGCCTGAACTATGGCTACGCGTCCTCGCCGCTTCTCTACGAAGACGCGTTGTACCTGCAGGTGCTGCACGGGATGTACACGGACGATCCGTCGTACCTCCTCCGTATCGACAAGAAGACCGGCCGGACGGTCTGGCGAGTCGAGCGGCCGACCGACGCACGAGCGGAATCCCCGGACTCGGTACACGACTCCCGCGCTCCTCAAGTACGGCAACACGGCGGAGATCGTGATCACAGGGGGCGATGCCGTGACGGGGCACGATCCGTCCACGGGGAAAGAGCTCTGGCGCGTGCGCGGTCTGAATCCCGATCGTCGAGGCGACTATCGCATCGTCTCGTCGCCGGTGGTGGCGGGAGGACTGGTGATCGCTCCGACGCGCGAGAGCCCGATGCTTGCGGTCAAGCCGGGCGGTCGCGGCGACGTCACAGCGACGCATGTGGCGTGGGCGTTCACGCGCGGCGGTCCCGACGTCCCGACGCCCGTCAGCGACGGACAGTACGTCTACATCGTCAACGACCGCGGCATCGTGCATTGCCTCGATCTGAAGACGGGACAGATCGTCTATGGGCCGCAGCGGCTGAAGTCCGGCACCTACAGCGCGTCGCCCGTGCTCGCCGACGGGCGGATCTACATCACGAGCGAGGATGGGCTGACGTCTGTGTTTGCAGCGGGGCCAACGTTCCAGATGCTGGCCGAGAACGCGGTGGACGAGTACACGCTGAGCTCGGTTGCCGTCTCGAACGGTCAGATCTTTCTTCGGACGGACAAGCATCTCTATGCGTTGGGAAAGAGATCGAAATAGGGGGTGGCTCTCAGCTTTCAGCTCTCAGCGTGCAAGCTGAAAGCTGACGGCTGAAAGCTGAGAGCTGCAACGGAATTCACACCCGACTCGAGTGAATTCCGCGACTAAGCGGTCGGTCTGAAGTACAGGACCATCGCCGCACCAATGGCGGTGATGACGAACCCCAGATAGAGCATCGCGCCGGGAGGGTTCTTCGGCGGGTGCGTTGCCATGGTGTAGAGGACGTTGACGAGAGGGGCGCCGCCGAACACCAGCGGCATCACATAGGTGGGCGACCCGCCGGCTCGGAACGAGAAGATGATGCACACGGCGCCCAGCGCACCGAGGATACCGGCGATCGTGGCGGCGCTCGTGCCGGAGCTATTGAAGCCGCGGGCATCGAGCTGGCCCTGTGACATGAGCGTCACGATCGGGACGACCACGCCTATCAGGAAGTAGGCGACGCCGACGCACAGCAGCGCGCGCATCGGGCTTCCGAGCTTCACCTGTCCCTGGTGCAGCATCGCCCCGTAGACGCCCCAGGACAAGACCGCACCCGCCACGTACGCCACCCATCCCATCGCAAACTCCTGTTGCCGTGTAGGGCGCGGGCTTTAGCCCGCGAAACAACAAAAATGAACCACCGGCCATGAAGGTCGTGAGGTCGATTTTACTTCACCGGCCACGCGGGACTGTCCGTCCGGGCAGTCGCCAGGTATGTGTCGATCTTCTTGACGATCGCAGGATTCGCGGCGGCGACGTTCTCGCGCTCGCCGGGATCGCGATCGAGGTTGTACAACTCGAGCGGGCCGTCCTTCTGAAGTCGAACGGCCTTCCACTGGCCGGTCCGGACGGCCTGCTGGAACCCACGCTCGTGGAACTCCCAATAAAGGTATTCGTGCGTCGGTTGGGGGCGGCCGCGAAGCGCGCGCGCCATCGAGATTCCATCGAGCCCCGCAGGGACCTTCGCTCCTGCGAGCTCCGCCAGCGTGGGAAAGATATCCCAATGCGCCCACACATGGTTGCTCGTGCGGCCGGCCGGGATGGTGCCCGGCCACTTCGCAATCATCGGAACCCGGATGCCGCCCTCGTAGAGATCCCGCTTGATCCCTCGAAGGCCTCCGGAGCTCTTGAAGAAGGCAGGGTCGCCGCCCCCCTCCTGGTGCGGGCCGTTGTCGCTGATGAACATGAACAGCGTTCGGCCGTCCAGCCCCCGGTCCTTGACGAGATCGGCGAGCCGGCCGATGTCGCGATCCATTCGCTGGATCATCGCCACGAACGCCGCCCTCGGGGTCGGCTGCGAGCGGTATCCGAGCGACACGTCGTCGGGGCCGGTCCGCCGGCCGTCGGCCGTGGCATTGACGAACGGTGTTTCAGGAAAGCGTCCCTTGACCGCGGCAAGCGAATCCTCCGGCACCCGCAGTTCCGCGTGCGGCACCGTGTAGTTCAGATACAGGAAGAATGGCCGTGGGTCGGCCTTCTGGAGGAACGCCGAGGCCTCCTTCGTGAAGAGGTCGTTGACGTAGTCCTGTTCCACGTCGGTTGGAACTGATTCGCCGTTTCTGAACAGATGGTCCGTGAACTGGCGGTGGGCATGCCGGTGATCGAGGAATCCAAAGGAATACTCGAATCCTTTCTTGTCCGGCTGGCCGTCGCTTCCTGGCCGCCCGAGGCCCCACTTTCCAATCACCGCTGTCCTGTAGCCGGCGTCGCGGAGTGCCATTGCAACCGTGACGTCTTCCGGCCGCAAAGGGATTTCTCCGTTCCCTCGAATCCAGGCATGCCCGGTGTGAAGACCGGTCATGAGAGCCGTTCGGGAAGGCGCGCAGACGGTGCTGCCAGCGTAATAGTGCGAAAAGCGGATGCCTTCCCGCGCCAGGCGGTCCAGCATCGGGGTCTGGAACCGGGCCTGGCCATACGCGCTCAGGTCGCCGTAACCTAGATCGTCGGCCTGGACGACGACGATGTTGGGCCGCGGAGGGGAGGGCGGGGCTTGCGTCGCTCCGGACAGGGTGATTCCCCAGGCGGCAAGGGCGAACAGCGCCAGCCACCTCGGGACGTTCGGGGCTCGTCTGACTTGGCGTACGGGCGCACGAGCGTCCGGGATGGGCTCTGGGGTATCGAAGCGCACTGTCGCGGCCGGTGTCAGTGTAGTGCAACCCGTGTGTGAAAACATTGCACTGGGCGTGGTGTGGCTGACGTTGCCATTCGGCACTCGAACGCTGGACAAAGGAGCCGTGCTCGATGTATATCGCCACACGACCGCGGTGGGAACGGGTGTGGATGCGGGATCCTCGAGGTCGTTTCAGCCCGAGCGCTGCGGGATCGAATATTGCGAGCGCTCGACAGCGACTCGCGTCCATAGCTTCATAGTTGCCATGGTCGGCGGTCACCAAAGGAGAGTGGTCATGAAGCGTGTACTCTATGCATCTGTAATTGCGTTGGGATGTACGATCGCCGTCGCCGCGCAGGGCGGGGCGGCAGATCAGTCGAAAGACAAGGGCGAGAAGAAGGACGCCACCGAAAAGGCCGTCACGTTGACAGGCTGTGTCGCGGAATCCGGCGGCCACTTCATGCTCAACAATGCCACAATGGAGGGCGGCGGCGCCCCGGCATCGTACGCGCTCTCCGGCGGAACGCTCAAGCCGCACGTCGGCCACAAGGTGACGGTCACCGGCGCGATGAAGCCGCCTGCCGCAAGCAAGGACAGCATGAAGAAAGACTCGATGGCCAAAACTGACGCCAAGAAAGACGACATGGCGTCGGCCGGAACCGTCTCAGTGAAGGAACTGAAGATGGTCGCCCCGAGCTGCTCCTAGCCCAAGGCACTTTCTGAGACGGGTGGACGTCGCCGTTCACCCGTCGCATTTCATGACACAACGGATCGTCCCGCCGCCGCGCACGCGCCGCGAGCTCCTCAAGCTGACGCCGCTCGTCGCCCTGGGCGCGATACTCTACGAGCCGTGGCGTGAGTCGATCCTCGACAAAGGGCTGCGTCTGAGCGACTGGGCCTCGGCCCGGACGTTTCGAACGGCCCATCTCGCGCCGACCTACAGCGACGCAGACGTCGTTCCCTTCGAGCGGTTCCCCTACAACTACTTCGACATCCTCGAGCCCGAAATCGATTTCGACGCCTGGTCGCTCGAGGTGAGCGGGAAGGTGAGCCGTCCCGGAAAGTACGCGCTCGCTCAACTGCACGCCTTGCCGAAGGTCACACAGAATACGCGGCACGTCTGCGTCGAAGGCTGGGACGTCATCGGCAGCTTCGGCGGAGCGCGACTGAGCGACTTCCTGGATCTGGTTGGAGCGGATCCGTCCGCCCGCTACGTCTCGGTGATGTGCGCCGACAACTACTACGAGTCGATCGATCTCGCCACGGCGCGACATCCTCAGACGCTGCTCTGCTACGAGATGTACGGCAAGCCCCTCGATCGTGGCCATGGCGCTCCGCTGCGGCTGCAGATCCCGACCACCCTGGGGTACAAGCAAGCAAAATATCTGATGACGCTCGGCGTCGTCGACGAGCTCGGCGCGGACAAGAGCTACTGGGGCGACCAGGGTTACAGCTGGTACGGCGGCATATGAGCTCGCCAGCCGACGTCGTGCCGGTTGCACGCTGGCAGGAAAAGGGAGGCGTCTCGAAGATCGCCGGGTACGAGCACCCGCTCTACGTGCGACTGGCGCACTGGCTGACGGCCGTGTCGCTCGTCGTCATGGCGGCGAGCGGGCTCCGCATCTTCCTGGCTTTTCCGAGCTTCGGGTCGAAGGTTCCGCAGGAGGACTTCTGGAATCCGCCTCCGGGCATCACGCTCGGCGGGTGGCTGGGCGGCGCGCTGCAGTGGCACTTCACGTTCATGTGGCTGTTCGCTGGCGCGGCGCTCCTGTACGTCGTGGGTCAGGTCGCGACCGGACGCTATCGGATGGTCCTCTTCGTGCCGCGCGACATCCCGGGTGTCTGGCCGATGGCGCGTCACTACTTTCTCCGCGGACCGAAGCCGGCCGTGGATCAGCCCTACAACCCGCTGCAGAAGCTTGCCTATACGACGACGATGTTGCTCGGGGCGCTGTCGCTCGTCTCGGGGTTGGCGCTCTACAAGTCAGTCCAGCTGCCTTTCCTCGTGACGCTGCTCGGGGGATACAGGCTCGTCCGGATCTGGCATTTCCTGGCGCTGTGCGGGTTCGCGGCGTTCGTGCCGGGACACCTCGTGATGGTGGCCCTGCACGGGTGGCAGAATTTCGTCGCGATGCTGACTGGATGGAAACGAGACCCGGAGTATCTCGGAAGGAAGGGCGCGTAGGGGCCGGAACAGCGCCCCTCGCGGCTCCGTCACTCGTCGACGAGGCTGGTTTCAGCAGGTCGGCGCGGCGCAACCAGCCAGGCGATGCCGATGCTCAAGAGATACAGCGCGATCATGGGTGTGGCGAAGATCGTCTGATTCCACGGATCCGCCGACGGCGTCACGACCGCCGCGATGATGAAGATGATCAGAATCGCGTACTTCGTGTTGCGCCAGAGGAATCGCGCCGTCACGAGCCCCATCTTGGCGAGGAAAAAGACGACGGTAGGAATCTGGAAGACCGCGATCATTCCCAACACCATCTTCACGTACAGATCGAAGGTGGTCTCGACCCGGGGCAGGAACTCGACGTCGGTGGAGCTGAAGGTACCGAAGAACGCGATCATGTAGGGGAACACGATGTAGTGGCTGAACGCCGCGCCGACGACGGCGCCGACGCTCGTGAGCGCCACGAACGGGATCGCGAACTTCTTCTGGTGCGAGTAGAGCGCTGGCGCGATGAGCAGCCAGAACTGATAGAGGACGAACGGCGACGCCAGGACGACACCCGCGAGGAGCGCGATGTCGATGTAGAGCGAGAACGCTTCGATCGGCTCGGTGTATATCAGCCGGCTGCCCGGGGGCAGCATCGAGCGCGCCGGCGAGAGGACGAACGACACGATCCGCTCGATGAACGTGAAGGCGACCAGCATCCCGACGAGGATAGCGACTGCCGATCGGACGAGACGTTTCCGGAACTGCTCGAGCTGCTCGAGCACGGAAATCCGGAAATATCGTCCGTCGGGATCCTGCGGGGGAAGCTGGAATGCTGGAAACGCCGCCATCCCAATCATTCTGACACGGCTGACCGTCGAGAGGTGTCACGGGCGGCCTGGGCTTGTGATAAACAGGGGAAGGCGCCCCGGTCCTCAGTGAATAAACTCGCCTTAGCGGTGGTCATTCTTGGCGTGTACGTCCTCCACCAGGACGTCTGGTTCTGGCAGGCCGTGAGGCCTCTGGTTTTCGGGTTTCTACCCGTCGGGCTCGCCTACCACGCCGCCTACTGCATGCTGGTCGCCCTCCTGATGTCGGTCCTCACCGTCGTGGCCTGGCCGGCGCACCTCGATCGGGATCCCGAGCGGTGATTCCCGGTCTGCTCGTTTTCGCCTATCTCGGTGTCGTTCTCTACATCGGGATCTTCGCCTTCGGCCGATCGCGGGGCGCGGGCGGCGCGGAGGACTACTTCCTCGCCGGCCGCTCCCTCGGCTCGACGGTCTTCCTGCTGTCCCTCTTTGGCACCAACATGACGGCCTTCACCATCCTGGGCTCTGCAGGTCATGCGTTTGCCAATGGCATCGTGACGTTCCCGCTCATGGCCTCCTCGTCTGCGTTCGTGATTCCCCTGACGCTCTTCTTCGTCGGGACGCGCGTGTGGGCGCTCGGGAGACGCCACGGGTTCATCACGCCGGTGCAGATGTTCCGGGATCGCTGGGAGTGCGGCCACATCGGAACGGTGATCTTCGCCGTGCAGGCGGCCCTGCTCGTCCCGTACATCATCATCGGCGTCATGGGTGGGGGCACGGCGCTTCGCGGCATCACCGGCGGGCTCGTCCCGTACTGGCTCGGCGGCGCGATCGTCGCGCTGGTGGTCATGAGCTACGTGTTCTTTGGGGGCATGCGCGGCACGGCATGGGTGAACACGTTCCAGACAATCCTCTTTCTCTCGTTCGGCGCCGTGGCGCTCGTGCTCATCGGGCACGGCATGGGGGGGTTCGGAGTGGCCATGGAGGGGCTGCTCGCGTCCCCGCGGACCGCGCCTCTTCTGAGCCGTGAGCGGATCTCTCCGCTGTTCTTTCTCAGCTACACGGTCGTGCCGCTGTCCACGATTGCGTTTCCGCACATTACGATCTTCTGCCTCACCGCGCGTCGTCTCGCGCAGTTCAAGCGCACGGTCATCGTGTATCCGATCTGCATCCTCGCCATCTGGCTGCCGTGCGTGTTCCTGGGCGTCGCGGCGAACGCCATGCACGACGTACCGCGGATCGAAGAGAAGCTGCAGGCGCGCAGTGCGCTCGCCGCTTCTGCGGGTCTGACCGAGCCGGAGCGCGTCGCTCTCAGACGCGCGGCAGCCGGCGACGACGTGATCCTGGTGATGCTCGACCGGTATGCACCCATATGGCTGGCGGGGTTGCTTGGCGCCGGAATCATGGCGGCAGTGATGGCGAGCGACTCGCAGATCCTCGCGCTGTCCACGATGTTCACCGAGGACGTGTTTGCGTTCTACGGAGGGCGGGAGCGGTTTGGCGAGTCGATCCAGGTTCAGACCGGTAGACTGTTCGTCGTGCTGCTCACGGTCATGGCATACGTGATCGCATTGCAGGTTCCGCAGTCCATCTTCGACCTTGCGGTCCAGTTCGCGTTCTCGGGCTATGCGTCGCTCTCGCCGCTGCTCTTCGCGGCGTTGTTCTGGCCGAGGAGCACGAAGTGGGGCGCCCTCGCCGTGGCGCTGTGGTCGGCCTTTGCCGTGGTCTACACCGCGCGCGTGCCCGGCGCGCTCGCCTGGGGCGGCCTGATGCCCGTGGTGCCGATGACGTTCATCTCTTGTGCCCTGATGGCCGTCGTGTCGTTGGTCACGCCTCCTCCCTCGACAGAGACGATCGCCAGATACCGACTGTGACTCCGACCCATCGGCTCCAATTGCGAACTTCCCGATCGTCGGGTATGGTGGGGCCATTTCCATTCAACGGAGGACTCGCCGTGCGTGAGCATCCATCTTTCATGGCGGTCGTCGTTCTGACCGCGCTGACGCTCGTGTCGAGCGTTCGCGCCCAGACCCCCCCTCTCGAGCTTCGCCAGGGCGACCACATCGTCTTCCTCGGCAACACGATGGCCGAGCGGCTTCAGCAGTTCAACTATTTCGAGACGATGCTGATGGCTCGCTTCGCGGACCTCGACCTTGTGGTCCGCAATCTCGGCTGGAGTGGCGACACGATCACCGTGCAGCCGCGGCCGCTCAACTTTGGCGACGCCGCCAGACACCTGAAGGATCAGAAAGCCGACGTCATCATCGCGTTCTTCGGTTTGAACGAGTCCTTCGACGGCGAGGCCGGGCTGCCGGCGTTCGAGAAAGACCTCGACGCATACCTCGCGATGCACCAGCAGGCGCAGTACAGCGAACGCGGCACGCCTCGAGTCGTCCTGGTCTCTCCAATCGCGCACGAACGACTTGCCCGACTCGAACACTACGTCGACCAGGAGGCCAGGAATCGGGAGCTGGCCCGGTACACCGAGTCCATGCGCAAAGTCGCCACGGCTCGTCACGTCACCTTTGTCGACCTGTTTACGCCGACGAAGAAGTTGATGGACGGGGCGTCGGTGCCGCTGACGATCAACGGAATCCACTTGAGTGAGGCGGGTGACCGGATTGTGGCGGGATTGCTGATGCAGGGCCTCGGTTTCCAGCCCACGGGCCAGACGGCCGGGATGCCGCCGGCGCAGTTCGAGCAGTTGCGCGATCTGGTGCGCGACAAGAACCAGCAGTTCTTCTATCGCTGGCGTCCGGTCAACGGCGAATACGTCGTCGGACGGCGCGTCGAGCCGTTTGGCGCGGTGAACTTCCCGCCGGAGATGCGTCGGCTCGACGAAATGGTCTCGGAGCGCGATCGGCGCATCTGGACCCAGGCAAAGTCGGCGGGCGGCCTGAGCCCGGCCGCTGGAGAACGCCGATGAGACTCGCCTGGGCTGGCCTGGCGGCCATCACGATCGCGGCGGGTGCGCTCCAGGCGATCGTCACCGGTCAAGCTGTGTCGGCTGGCCCGCGTAGCGGGCAGCCGCAGGCGCGCCCGCAGGAGCCGAATCTCGGAGGCGGCATCGATCTCGACGCGCAGGATCCAAGAATCGCGCTCGAGCGGTTGCATCCGGCCGACGGATACGAAGTCAACCTGTTCGCGTCCGAGCAGCAGTTCCCCGAGCTCGCGAATCCTCTCGCGATGACGTTCGACGACCGCGGACGTCTCTGGGTCCTCGTGGCACCGACCTATCCGCACCTGGTGCCTGGCCAGAAACCGGATGACAAGCTCGTCGTGCTCGAAGACACGGACCGGGATGGCCGCGCCGACTCGTTGAGCATCTTTGCCGACGGCCTGTACCTTCCGACCGGGTTCGAGCTCGGCGACGGCGGCGTCTACGTATCCCAGCAGCCGAACCTGATGTTCCTGAAGGACACGAACGGCGACGGCAAGGCGGACGAGCGGCGGATCGTGCTCCACGGCTTCGGCACGGAAGACAGCCACCACGCGATTCATGCGTTCACCTGGGGTGCGGGCGGGGGCCTGTTTTTTCAGGAGGGCACTTTCCTGCACTCGCAGGTGGAGACACCGTACGGTCCCGTCCGGCTGGAGAACGCCGGGGTATATCGCTACGAGCCGCGGACGGAAAAGCTCAGCGTGTTCGTGTCGTACTCGTTTGCGAACCCGTGGGGCCACGTCGTCGATGGCTGGGGCCAGCATTTCATCTCGGACGCGTCGAACGGCAACAACTACTGGGGCGACGCCTTCTCAGGCCATGTCGAATATCCGCGCAAGCAGCGGATGATGAAGGAGTGGACGAACACCAAGGTCCGTCCGACGGCTGGAATCGAGTTCGTCCGGAGCCGCCAGTTTCCCGACAGCGCGCAGGGGAATTTCCTCATCAACAACGTCATCGGATTCCACGGCATCAAGCAGTACAAGGTCGCGGACGACGGCTCGGGGTTCGCGGCCACCGAAATCGAACCGCTGCTTCAATCGTCCGATACGAACTTCCGTCCCGTCGCCCTGCGATTCGGTCCGGACGGCGCGCTCTACATCATCGACTGGTTCAACCCGCTCGTGGGTCATATGCAGTACTCGCTGCGGGATGCCCGACGCGACAAGACACACGGGCGCATCTGGCGCGTCACCGCGAAGGGCAGGGCGCTGAACGAGTGGCCGCGGATCCACGGAGAGTCCATCGAAGCGCAGCTGGAACTGCTGAAGGCCTACGAGGACCGCACCCGCTATCTCGCGCGACTCGCACTTCGCGAGCAGCCGGTGGGGGCCGTGATCCCTGCGCTCAAGAAATGGGTGTCCGACCTCGATTCGAAGGATCCCGACTACGCGCACCGTCTCGTCGAGGCTCTGTGGGTCTCCCAGCATCAAGACGTCGTGGACGAGGACCTGTTGAAGCGCGTGCTCGACTCACCGGAGTTCCGGGCGCGCGCCGCCGGCGTTCGCGTCCTCCACTACTGGTTCGACCGCGTGCCCGACGCGATGTCGCTTCTGAAGCGCACGATCAACGACCAGGCGCCACGGGTGCGACTGGAAACCGTCGTTGCGCTCAGCTTCATTCCCACGACGGAGTCGGCCGAGACCGCGTTGAAGGCGCTCGATCAGCCCATGGACGACTATCTGCAGTACGCGCTCGAGTCGACGATGACGACGCTCGAGAAGTGCTGGAAGCCGACGCTGACCAGCGCGAAGCCGGTCGGAGGTGGGAATCCAAAGGCCGCCGCCTTTCTGGCCGAGCGGCTCAAGGCGCCGACCGGCAACGACACTCGCGGCGCGCCGTGGACGGAAACGAGCCCGGCGCTCCCGGTGGACCCCGGCGTGCGCCGGATTCAGATCTCGGCGGTGGCGGATCAACTGAAGTTCGACGTCACCCGCTTTACCGTCAAGCCGGGTGAAACCGTCGAGATCGTGCTCATGAATCCCGACATCATGCCCCACAACCTCGTCATCGTCGCGCCTGGAAAGCTGGAAGCCGTCGGTGCCCTTGCGGAAGCCATGGCGTCACGCCCGGACGGGTTCCAGAAAAGCTTCGTGCCCGCCACGCCCGACGTGCTCGCCTCCACGAAGTTGATCAGTCAAGGTGCGCTCGCGCGGATCCGCGTCACCGCGCCCACCGCGGCGGGCAGCTACCCGTACATGTGCACCTTCCCAGGGCATTGGAGGGTAATGAATGGCGTGATGGATGTGGAGCAGTGACAGAGGCTTGGAGTCTGGTCTGTCTCTCCTCAGTCATTCAGGTATTCGGATGTTCGGCGCTCGATCTCCTCACTCACTCCGCGTCGGATGACGGCCGCGGTCTCTGGAGAGAAATGAAGCAAGCCGGCCGCGGCCAACCGGAAGTGATCCGCCCCCAATTCGGCCGACATGACGCCACTCTTCGAGTGCGATCCGTCCGGTATCAGCATGTGACCGAGTTCGTGTGCGATGACGACAGCCAGTACGTCGCAGATCGGAACGCTGAACTGCAGACTTGCCCGCTGCGCCCGCTGGACGAAGACGTGCGCCCGCTTCCCCGGCTCCCCTGGGCGCGTGTACGTCACACCCAGGACATGCGACGATACTGAGTCCTCACCCGAGTCCCGGGTCACCAGGCAGACAGACCGCAATCGGCCGCCGTTCTCCGGCACACTTGTGACCCATTCGATATCGACGCCAATCAAACTGTAGAGCCTGACGACCTCCGCTGCTGCCCTGGCGACGAGATCCGCACGGAGCCCGGCTTCGTTCTGGAGCATCACCATCACGCTCGGACAGGCCGGCTGGGCGCTCGGATGGGCGACGAGTCTCGCCCAGGCGGCCAGCACGAGACAGGCTGTCACACACGACGAGCGCCGGATCCTCACACGTCCCTCCTCGGGGTCCACCCTTCGTGTCGGGGCGGAAGTTTGAAGGAAGCTGGCGCTCGCGCCGGAGAATGCGCGCGCACGCGACCGCTGTGGCTCGGTGTGGAAGGCTGGCCTGGCCGAATACAGCGGCTATCTAGGTAAGCCGCAAATGCGCGCGTCGAGGCTCACAGCAGGACGTGATGCCCGCACTGCCGCGGGCGAATCGACGATGTCGTGGTGGTCGGAGTGTCGCGATTCCAACTCGTCAACCAACTCGAGGCCGATCAGAGATGGTGTCTCGGCAGAGACATGGAGGAGGGCTTACGCGTTCATCAGAATGCCGCTCGATAGATCTCCAATGCTCCCTCCGCATCGAATGGCCGGGGATTGAAGCTGCCGGTCCACTGCGACGCGGCGAGGGATGCCAATGCAGGGAGCGACGCCTCCTCGACTGCGGCGTCGGACAACCTGGTTGTCAGTCCACCGCTCTTTGCGAGCGCCTCGAGCCTGTTCGCGAGCGCATCGGCCGGCGATCCCGCAGAGATGCCATCCGAGCCCGCCAGCAACAACGCGTAGCGGTCCGACGCGAAGTCAGCATTCCATCGCACGACGTGAGGGAGGAGAATCGCAAGGGCGACGCCGTGCGCGATGCCGTAGCGGGCCGTCAGCGGATTGGCGCAGGCGTGCGCCGCGCCGAGCATCGATTGCTCGATCGCCATGCCGGCGAGGAACGCGCCGACCTGCATCGACGAACGCACCTCGAAGTCGTTCGGCTGGGCGAGCACCCGCTCGTAGGCTCCAGAGAGCAGCCGCCATGCCTGGTGCGAGAAGCCGTCCGAGAGCGGCGTGCGCTTCGTTGTCACGGCTGTTTCGACGGCATGCGACACCGCGTCGAAGCCGGCGATCGCCGTCACGCTCCGCGGCGCGCTTAGCGTGAGCGACGGATCGAGCAGCGCCACACGGAAAGCTGCGGACGGGTCGCCGCACGCCATCTTCATGATGCGTCTCGGCGTCCGCGATCACGGCGTAGCTCTGAGCTTCGCTTCCGGTCCCGGCTGTGGTTGGTACTCCGATCATGGGCAGCAGCGGCTTCTTGACCTTGCCGTAACCCCGGTAGTCCGCCATCACGCCGCCGTTGGTCAGCAGGAAGTTGATGCCCTTCGCGCAGTCGAGCGAGCTGCCGCCGCCGAGGCCGACGATGACGTTGACGCCGAGCGGCTCGGCGAAGGCACGGCCCGATTCGACCATCGCGCTGTCGGGATTCGCCCCAAACCCCTGGAACAGGAATACGTCGACCCCGGCGCCCTCGAGGAGCCTGCGTGCCGTATCGGCATGTCCGGCCTGCGCGACGCCCTCGTCGGCAACAAGAAGTATCCGGCGCGCGCCGATCTCCGCGGCAACGCGTCCCAGACGTTCGAACGCGCCGGTACCGAACGAGACGCGCGTGAGCGGCCGGAATTCGAACGGAACCATCGTGCAGTAGACTGTATCATCCGCCCTCCACGACACTGACATGCAGAGACCTGCGCTGAAAACGGCCGGTTTGACGGGGACCGAGTGGTTGATCTGCGGCATTGCGGCTATCGGATTCGCGTTCGATACCTACGAGCTGCTGATGCTGCCGCTCATCGTGGGGCCGGCGCTCGGCGAGCTCATTCACGCGAAGCCTGGCACTCCGGCATACGCCGATTGGGTGGGTCTGCTTTTCTTCGTGCCCGCCGTCTTCGGCGGCGTCTTCGGCCTGCTCGGCGGATACCTCACGGATCGTTTGGGCCGGCGGCGGGTTCTGACGTGGAGCATCCTCCTCTACGCGTTCTCGGCGCTCGCCGCCGGGTACGCGACGAACATCCACTGGCTCCTCGTCTTCCGGTGCACGACGTTCGTCGGCGTGTGCGTGGAGTTCGTCGCAGCAACGGCCTGGCTCGCGGAGCTCTTCTCGGATCCGCGGCAGCGCGAGCGCGTGCTCGGATATACGCAAGCCTTCGGATCGGTGGGCGGCGTGATGGTCACATACGCCTACTATCTCTGCGTGACGCACGCCGGGAGCCTGCCGGCGATCTACGGCGGTCACACGGCGTGGCGCTACACGCTCATGTCCGGCTTGATTCCGGCGATTCCCCTGCTCGTCATCCGGCCATTCCTGCCCGAGTCGCCGATCTGGCTCCGGAAGAAGCAGGCCGGCACGCTCGAGCGTCCGAGCATCGGCGAGCTCTTCGCTCCCACGTACCTTCGCACGACGATCGTGACGACGATCATGTTCGCGTGCGCGTTCGGCGCCGCGTTCGGCGCAATCCAGCACATGCCGCGGATCGTGCCGGGCATTCCCGAGGTCGCCTCGATGGCGCCCGCCGCGCGGCAACAGGTCGTGAGCGTCGTGCAGTCGTATCAGGAGTACGGCGGGCTGATCGGCCGGATCATCCTCGCGATCCTCGCAGTGCGCCTCGTCTCGCGCCGCGCGCTGCTGTGGGTCTTCCAGATTCCAGGTCTGTTCGTCGTGCCGATCGTGTTCTTCTTCGCGGCGGACGGGTCCTTGACGTGGGCCAAGTGGGGGATCTTCTTCGCGGGCCTCTTCACCGTTTCGCAGTTCAGCTTCTGGGGCAACTATCTGCCGCGCATGTACCCCACCTATCTTCGCGGCACGGGTGAGAGCTTTGCGGCAAACGTCGGCGGACGGATGATCGGCACCTACGCCGCCTGGGTCACGCCAAAGCTCGCGACGTCGCTGCCAGGCGGCGCGCCGGCACGGCAACTGGCCTACGCCGCCGCCCTGGTCGCGCTCGTTGTCTACGTCGGAGGAGTCATCACGAGCTTCTGGCTGAGCGAGCCGAAGCGGGAAGAGCTACCGGAGTAGCCGGACCGATCTGCATCAAATCAGTCCCATCAGACAATGACAAGAACAGCCATCGGAATCTTTGCGGCACTGGCGCTCACGGGCACGATCGCGCCCGGCGCCGTCACGACGACGCAGCGATCCGCCGAGCGCCCCGCGGTGGACTTCAAAGGCAGACTCTATCGCGCGGTCTTCGTACCGGGCCCCGACGTCCTCTCGTCCGGCGACATCGCGCAGGTCGCCGAGCCACTGCGCGCGCGATTGAGCCGGTTCCTCGTCCGCCGCACGTCCTTCACATCGACCTACCAGGCGGCGCCAACCGACGTGCAGAGCGTGGCCCGCGACGCCAAACGGCGCGCGATCGAACGCGCGATTGTGTCGCTCATCGAGGCTGACGTCGTCGAGAAGCTCGCCGTCGAGTTCGTGACGGCGGCCCCGATTGCCGACGAATGGGAAGGCATGCCGGAGGGGCCGCTCGCGGAGTCGGCGTTCGCCGAGCAGTTGCTGCAGAAGGAACCGTCCACTCCGCTGGCGCCGTACCTCTTTCTGTTCATCGCGCACCGACAGCGGGCGGCATCCGAGGCGGCCGAGCGGAACCAGAATGCTGCCGTCGCGCAGGCCGCGACCGCGAAAGCTCGCGAATTCCTCCAAAAGGCCAGGGGAGCTGCCGACCCAATCTTCGGCCTCGTGGCGGACGACCTCGAGCGGTTGCCGTTCGTCTACGTCCGAAAGAAGCCGGTCGCCGAATAGTCGACCACAGATCTGCCTTACCGCCGTGAGGCTCCTCTCGGTGTAATCCTCTTTCCTCCCTCCCTCTTGTGATGGTCTTACTAGCGGTGGAGGTTGTTCACCCCAGACAGAACAGTTTTCCATCCTGCGAACCGATCACGATCTTTCCGGAGGCCACGGCCGGTGACGCGGACAGTGGACCTCCGGCCTCGAACTCGAAGAGGCTCTTGCCGCTGGCGCTGTCGAGGACGTACAGCTTGCCGTCATTCGATCCGACGTAGACCCGCCCGCCGGCAACGACTGGAGAAGAGTCGACTCGCGCGCGCGTGGGAAAAGTCCACGCGGCTTTCCCCGTCTGGCGATCGATGGCGTGCACCAGCTTGTCCCGCCCGCCGACGACGATGTCCCTTCCGGATAGTGCCGCCGAGGAATAAAAGGGAAAGTTGCGGTCGGCCCGCCTGTATCTCCAGAGTACTTTCCGGCTCTTGAGATCGACGCTCAGGACCTCGTTGTCGTACGTGCCGTAGTAGGCTCTGCCCTCCGCAATTGCAGGCGACGCACCCGTGTAGGCGCCGGACGCGACGTTCAGCACCTCTTTGCCGTCGGCAATCCGGATCCCGTGGAGGACCTCGTCGCATCCCGTCACGTAGGCCACGCCATTGACGACGGCGGGAGTGGCATGGACGTAACCGTCGGTCTGGAATTTCCAGAGCAGTTTTCCATCCCTGGCGCCGACCGCGTAGAGATGCGTGTCGTACGACCCGATCAGGACGCGATCTCCTGCCACGACGGGAGAAGACTTCAGCTCGCCATTGGTCTTGAACGTCCAGGCAGCCTTTCCGCTCGCGGCGTCGACCGCGTGCAGCACTCCGGAGAGGTCGCCCACGTACACGAGACCGCCTGCAACGGCCGGTGAGGACTCGCCGATGCCGTCCGGCGAGGCTTTGTACTTCCACTTGATCGAGCCGTCAGCCAGACCGATCGCGACGAGCTCACCCGTCCTCGACCCGACGTATACGACATCGTCCGCAATGGCAGCGGAGGACTCGATCGCGTCGCCGGCGTCATACGTCCAGAGGAGCTTCAGTGTGGCCGGCACAGTGGCCGCAGTGTTGCCGCTCAATGAGGCCGATCCACGGAATTGCGGCCAGCTGTTTGCGGGGGCGGACGCAGGGGCGGGTGCCTGCGCTGCCAGTGTCGCGACTGTCATGCACACGCAGGCAAACGCGAATGATGCCGAACCCGCAAAGGGTGATCGGCGCACGGTCATTTCGCTGCAGAGGACGTGGTGCCCGAGTCTTTCAGCGCGAACAGCTGGTTGCGGTTGACGATGAAGAGCGTGCCGTTGGCTGGCACCGGCGTCGAATACACCGAGCTTCCCATGTTGTTTTCGGCGATCACCTTGAGCGTGCGGTCCGCTGCGATGACAGCGACGTCGCCGTCCTCGTCGCCGAGAAACACCTTCCCGTCGATGACCATCGGCGAGCCCCAGATGGCCGCGAACATGTCATGAGTCCAGAACGGCTTCCCGGTCTTGACGTCGAGCGCGTGGAGAAAGCCGCTGAAGTCCGAATAGAACAGCATGCCGTTGAAGATCGCCCCGGTCGAGATCGACCGGCGGATCTTGTCGTAGTGCCAGAGCCGGCCGCTCTCGGTGATGTCCCCCCGCTTGGTCGCGTCGATCGCGTACAGATGGCCGACGCCCTCTCCGTGCTCCGGGTCCTGACCATTGGCGATGTACACGACGTTCTCGTAGATGACGGGCGTGCTGATGACTTCGTTGCGCGTCTTCGGCCAGACGGAATCCTTGGGATTGAGGTCGAACTCCCAGAGCTTCTTGCCGGTCTTTGCTTCGTAGCCCCGCACCCATCCGTCACCCTGGCCGATCACGACCTGGACGACGTCGCCGATCTTGCCGACCGCAGGGGAGGACCACTGTCCGTGCAGGATCCGTTCACCGACCGAGTTGTCCTCCCATGCAAGCTTGCCGGTGTTCTTGTCCACCGCGATGATGGCGGGCGCCCTGGGCGACGGGATGTTCACATGGCTTTCGTCCTGACCGTTCGACGTGCTCACGAAGATCAGGTTCTCGTACGACACGGGGGAAGAGTTCGCCATGTTGTGCTGAAGGACGCCGAGCTCCTCCATCATGTCGTAGCGCCAGATGATGTCGACGTCCGTCTCGCGCGTGGCTTTCTCGTCCTTGACGAGCCCGTCGTTCGTGCCGTCGCGGAAGCCGTCAATGTCGACCGCCATCAGCTCGCCGCGGTTCGACACGTAGTACGCCGTGCCGTTCTCGACGAGCGCCGAGGAGCAGACGCCCTGATACGGCCAGTCGTTGGCGCGACCGGCCGCGAGCTTGTCGTGCACCGATTGCCAGAGGAACTGGCCGTCCGACTCGCGGAAGGCCATCATGACGCCCTTGTCCCCCTTGACGTTCGGATCCTTCGCTCCCTCGTTGTTGGTGCCCACCAGCACGACGCCGTTCGCGACGACAGGGTTGCCGTAGGCCTGCGAGCCCAGCTCGGCGACCCACTTGACGTTTTTCTTGGTCTTGACGTCCCAGGTCGTGGGCAGGCCCTTCATCGTCGACACCATGTTGCGGTCGGGTGTCCCGCCCCACATCGGCCAGTCGCTGTTACCCGGATCGGAGCGGGCGATGAGCGCGAGGGTGGAGAGTGTGGTGAGCGCCAGGATGACGCAGGTTAGTTTCTTCATGATGATGTGGCCGGCTCTATCAGCATTTCGTTCTTCCGCGGGGCCCCACCCCCGCGGCCACTCGGCGCTCGCTTTCTCGGTGCGCATGGGGCCCCACCCCATGCGCTCTCGCTGCGGCGCTCGAAGACTCGCTATCCTCGCGCGGGCCGCAGGCGCCAACGCTCGCGCCTGCTATCGGCGGCAGCCCGCTTTCAGGTGCGCTCGGTCCGAGCGTCGAGCGCCGAGCGCCGGATCCCGACTCACTTCTTGTTCCCGAACACTCGAATATTGTCGTAGTACAACTCACTCCCGCCTCCGGCCTGTGACGGGGCGTCAGCGTACAACCCGGCGGCGCCTTTGGCGCTTCCGATCGGGTCGATGCGTTCGATCGTCCATGCCGCCGGTTCGGTCTCGCCCCGCGGCCAGACCTTGCCGCGCGCGCGCACTTTGCCGCCGCCCATGTTCTGGACCTCGAGCTTCATCGTGTACCAGGCGTCCTTGGTCCATGCGAACGGCACTTTTGCGGTGCGCTGCGTTTCCGGCTGCCAGGGCTGCAGCTCGAGGCGCTGGTGCTCACCGAAGAGCACCAGCTCGTACCGCTGCGCGACTATGCCGATGTCGCCCATCTGACGACGGCGTTCCATGGCGCGGACATCCGACTGGATGGTGTAGTCGCTGAAGTCCGTACCCCCGAAGAACGGCCGGCAGCGCTTGGCGAACGCGAACGGATTCTCGGCAAGCTTGACGAGCACCTTGCTGCCATCGAGATCGCGTACAGCGAACTTTCCGGTCGCGTTCACCCAGAACGCCGGTGGCGTTTCGCCGCCGCTCTCGAAGTCGAACGTCCAGGGCAACGGTGGAATCACGCGGATGCGCGACGAGGCCGAGAGCGATCCCGCCGTGGCCTTCACCATTCCTGCCTGCGCGCCAGTCGACGCGTCTGGTGTGAAGCGGCCATTCTCGACTGTCCCTTTCAATCCCTCGAGCGTCCACGTTGCTTGGGCGGGCGCCGCTACCGGGCGGCCGCTTGCGTCGAAAGCTCTAATCGTGAGCGGGGCGGCCTCGCCGGGTTTGAGGATCAGGTCTGTGGGCGTGACGAGGAGCGTGGCGACGTCACCAGCAGCGGATGCCGGAGGCGGCGCCGGCGACGAGCTCGCAGGAGCCGCCGCGGCAGCCGAACCCGTTGTGCCCTTTGGCCCGAGCGCATACATCGCCGCCATCGTGACGACGTAGACGCGGCCGCGCGCGACGGCAGGGGCCGCGATGATTGCCTCGGGATTCCCCTCCGTGCCGAGCTGATCGCTGTCGAGGACCTCTGCTTTGTCCGCGTGCGGCCGGATGATGTAGAACTTGCCGTTCTCCGTCCCGACATACAGCTTGCCGTCAGCCAGAACGGGCGAGGACTTCTGGATCGTGCCGAGCTTCTCGGTCCAGAGCTGCTTTCCGGTCTTCGCGTCGAACGCAAAGAGGATCCCGCCGTTGTCGACGAAGTAGATCCGCTCGCCGTCCGATACCGGCGAACCGTAGCCCGCCTGGACGTCGCGCACGATCCAGCGCGCGTCCTTGTCGGTGAGCGTCCCCTTGGACGCCGCCGGCACTGCGGCGATCATCCCCATTTCGCTCGACGCGATGTTCTCCTCGCTGTGGGTGACGATGACGTCGGAGCCGATCATCAGCGCCGCCGTATTCAGACCACGCTTGCTGACATCCCAGTGCCACACCGGCTCGCCTGTCGCAATCTTCAGCGCGTGCATGGCGCCGTCGCTGCCGCCCGAGAAGAACATACGGACGCCGTTCACGTCCGCGACGTACGGGTTCGCGTAAATCGTGTCCGTCGGCCGGCCCTCCGGGGCGCTCACCCAGATCGTCTGACCGTTCGTCTTGTCGAGCGCGATGAAGCGGTGTGCGGGCGACGCTGTCTGTCCCCACCCGAAGACCAGGCCGCTCACGATCATCTTGTCTCCGTCGATGATCGGCGTGGACATCCGCCCCCCGTGCGTCGTCCAGACGCCGTACTCTTCGGCGAGGGAGCGCTCCCACAGGAGCTTGCCATCTTTATTGAGCGACATCGTCAGGCCGTTGCCGCTGATCGCAAACACGTTGCCGGTCGAGGGGTCGACCACGGGCGATGCCCACGCGAGGCGATGCGGGGGCACGTCGCTCGTGAACATGTTGTACCGGTGCTCCCACAACAGCTTGCCGGTGTCGGCGTTGAAGCACATCAGGCGTTCCTGCTCCATCTCGCCTGCGGCCGACGTGTTCTGCAGGTAGAGACGGTCGCCGAATACGACCGGGCCGGATCGGCCGCCGTACGGGACTCGCCACGCAAGGTTTTGCCCCGCAGGGGACCACGCCGTCACGAGCCCGGTTTCCGGGGACGTTCCTGTTCGAGCCGGACCGCGCCAGTCGGGCCAGTCCGCGCCGCGCACGAGTGCGGCGGCCGGAACGATCAGCGAAATCCCAAGCAGGGTGAGCAGGCGATGCGAGGGAGAAGGGGCCATAAGATCCTCAAGAATACGGCTACGAAGCTCTCAGCTGTCAGCTTTCAGCTCTCAGCCATCGGAGTCCTGCGCGCCAAGCTCATCCTCATAATGGGGTGCGGGACTCTGCTTCGAGAACGACGAAGCGCGGTCTCCTGTTACACTCACTAGGACCGCGAGCCACGGCTGACAGCTGATGGCTGAGAGCTGAAAGCCAATTCAGAACACCGCCCTCACCCCGAACTGGATCCTGCGCGGACTTCCGGCGGACAACACCTGGCCGAACGTCGGCGATCCGAAGAACGCGTCCGGCAGATCCAGATTGGTTCGGTTAAACAGGTTGAAGGCCTCCGCACGCAGCTGCACGCGGACGGAGCCGCACGGGACGTACTTGATCACCGCGAAATTGACGTTGCCGTATCCGGGCCCGGTGAGGATGTTGCGTCCGGCGTTGCCGAACGAGCCGAACGACGGCGTCGAAAACGCGGACGTGTTGAACCACCGGTCGGCCGTCGGGGAGTCCAGCGTCGCGTCGCCCGCTACGTTCGGCCGGTCGTTGTAACCGAACCCAAGGTTCGATCGGCCGGTGTTGCTGTTGTCGATGTCCGGCCGGAACGCAACGGTAAACGGCCGCCCGCTCTGAACGGTCACCACGCCCTGTACTTCGATGTCGCGCAGCCACACGTTGGTGCCAAGCGGCAGCTCGTAGGCGAAGCTCGCCGAGAAGCGATTTCTCACGTCGAAGCTCGATCGGCCTTGTTCGGCGGCGGGGTCGAGGCTGTTCTGGGGAAAGTTCGGATCTCCAGCGCTCGTGAAGAAACCCGACGCATCGTCCGTCGATTTCCCCAGCGTATAAGCCAGCAGCAGCGACAGCCCCCGCGCCGCGCGCTGCTGGTACTTTGCCTGGAACGCGTTGTACTCGGAGGACGCGCGCGATTCGATCAGCGTGATGTCGGCGAACTGCGGGTTCGGCCGGAGGTTTAACGGATTCGGGCTTGCCGCCGGTTGATTGAGGTCACGAGCGGAGATGAGGTCGTGGCCGCGCGACGCGACGTAGGCGAGCTCGATCGCGCGCGATGCGCCGAGCTGTCGCTGCACGTTGACGTTCCAGTGCTCCATCCACGGCGTCTGCAGATCGCGCTGGTAGGCCGTGGCCGACTGCGGAATGAAGACGGGGAAGGACGAGGGGAACGGATCCGCGAGAGTGAGAGGTGGCAGCCGCGGATCGGGGAAGTACACGCTTAGATTGAAGTACGGCGGATTGAAGTACAACCCCTCCGACGTCGCAAGCGCCCCCTGGTTGAAGTAGATCCCGTAGCCGGCCCGCAGCACCGTTCGAGCCGCCTTGTCCAGAGTCCAGGCGAATCCGGCGCGAGGCGCCAGGTTGTTCCGATCGGAGTCGTATCCGCCGCGTGGCATGCCGCTGCTGCCCACGCCGACGAGTTGTCCGGTCGCTGCGTCGTACAGATTTGCGCGATCGTCCGCGTCGACCGGCGGCGACATGTAGTCGTATCGGAGGCCGGCCGAGACGGTGAGGGCAGGCATCACGCGCCAGTCGTCGTGCGCGAAGAGACTCCACGACTGGGCGCGCAGGTTCTGCGGGTTGTCCAGCCGCGCGCCGCCGGTCAGCACGGGAAGGCCGAGCAGGAGGTCCGCCAGGGCATTGCCCGTGTAGCCTTGATCGACGAAAGTGAGGAAGCCGCGAGCCTGGACGTCCCGGAACGCCGACTGCCGCACGCCGTACCACTCGCCGCCGACCTTGAACAGATGGCCGCCGCGGAGGGCCCATATCGCCGTGTCTCGCAACTGGAACGTGTCGGACGCGCTCGCCTGCGGATTGTTGTACTCCTGCCCGAGTGCCGAGTAGCCCGCGACCGTGGTGAAACTCAGCCCGTCATCACGCGGGTTCGTTGCGAGCGGCTTCAATCCGACAGCGGCGTTATTGATGTGCGGGTTCTCGGGAAAGACACCGATGGCGACGCGGTTGTAGCCGAAGCGCACGTCGTTGACGAGCGCGCTTCCCATCGGGCGGCTGTAAGCGACCGAAAGGTTCTGACCACGACGATCGACGTGATTGCCGAATCCTGGCAGCGAGGAGAAGCCTGCGCCGCCGAACGGCTCGCCCAGGCGGCGATCGCCGAAGCTGTATCTCGCCGTCAGCCGCGAGGCACCCGGGAACGCGTGATCGACACGCACGTCGAACTGATCCACGTCGTCGGTCTGGTTCGGTGACGCCACGTAGTTCGCGAACGGCGTGTTGCGATTCGGAAGCGGATAGAGAGCCGCAAGAGCAGATCCAATCGGGCTCAGGAAGAACGAGGGAATGCGATTGCCCGGGAACGGCTGCCCCGAGAAGGGATCGCGAGGCGGCGCGAAGAGCGACTGCGAAAAGTCGCCCTGTCGCTCGGCGAGCGTAGGGACGTTGGTGACGCGCGTGATCCCTTCGCGGACCCTCGTGCTCTCGTAGTCGGCGAAAAAGAAGAGACGGTCGGCCGCGAGGGGGCCGCCGAGCGATCCGCCGAACTGGTGCCTGTTGTAGTCCGGCGCCGGCTCATCCCGCGGCGCGAACGCGTTCCGGCTGTCCAGCCCACCATTCCGGAAGAACTCGTACACCGTACCCGAATAGCGATTCGAGCCGGCGCGCGTGACGACGTTGATCTGGCCGGCAGCGTTCCGACCGAAGGACGCGTCGTAGGTGGAGGTTTCGACGCCGAACTCGTAGATGGCGTCGACGGCCGGCCGGACGCCGGACGTCCCCAGCTTCGGGTCCATGTTGTAGACGCCATCGAGGAGATAGCCGTTCGCGTCCTCGCGGCCTCCGTTGACGCTGAACGCGAAATCCCCTCGCACGGAAGCCGCGGACCCCTGCGGCGCCGGAACGGTTCCCGGCGTCAGCAATGCGAGCTCGAGAAAATTGCGTCCGTCGAGCGGCAGCCCCGCAACCTGCTTTGGGTCTATCAAGGTTCCAAGCGCGGCGGAGTCCCTGTCGATCGGGACGAATGGCGCGACCACGTCGACGTCCTGCTGCACCGCAATGGCCAGTGGGATGTCGAGCCAGAGGTCCTGTCCCACTGCCAGCTGCGCTTGACGCGTATACGTCCCATAACCGGTCAGTTCGACCGCGAAGCGGTACTCGCCGACTTCGAGCTCGGGCAGTGAGAAACGCCCGGCCTCGTCGGTCGCGACCGAGCGCGATTCGCCCGTATCGCTGCGGGCGGCGCGGACCGAGGCCCGCGCGAGCGGCGCGCCGGCTTGATCGGTGACCCTGCCGCGCACCGACCCTCGGGATGACTGCGCGAGCAGGGGCGACGCCACGAGAAGCACCGACATCGTCACGAGTGGGATGAGCTTGTGTGACATCGGCATGGCTTCTTTAGACGCACGAAGGTCGAATTGGGACTCAGTAATGATATGGCTATCAGCCTCCGGCTCCCAGCTGCCCGCTGCCCGCTTCCGCTGCCCGCTTCCTGCTGCCCGCTTCCTGCTTCCTGCTTCCTGCTTCCTGCTTCCCGCTAGACGCGGCTGCTGAGTGCTACTGCGACTGCCGACCCTCCACTGCCGACTATGACTTCGACCGCGACTGCCGACCCCCGACTGCCGACTATGACCGTCGACTGCGACTGCCGACCCCCGACTGCCGACTATGAGTGTCGACTGCGACTGCCGACCCCCGACTGCCGACTATGACTGTCGACTCCGACTGCCGACCCCCGACTGCCGACTATGACCGTCGACTGCGACTGCCGACCCCCGACTGCCGACTGCCGACTATGACTGTCGACCGCGACTGCCGACCCCCGACTGCCGACCGCCGACTGGATCTACGGTCCAATGACCGCGATCTCCCTTGCCAGCCACTTCGGCGCAGGATAGATCCGCAGATAGCGTGCTCGGATGTCGCGCAGTGGCACGCGCACCGGCGCGAGGAGCGGCTCTTCAATCGCGGCTCGTACCGCGAGCGCGCCGGTCCATCCCCGCCACGCCTCCTGCCACACCTGACCGTCGTCCGATCGCTCGATCAGCAGCCGCTCACCGAGTTCCGGGTAGTGCCATCGCAGGTTGAAGCCTATCCCACGGACAGTGAGCACGTTCCCGAGATCGATCTCGAGCCGTTGACCACCGGCGTCGCGTAGCGTCGAGGGCAACGTGGCGCCGGCGATCGTCTCCGAGTCGCGCGGTTGCGCCGGCAGCCGGAAGAGCGTGCCGGCGCTCGTCGTCCCCATCCGCTCGATCGATGGCAACCCCTCCACCATCGACTTGAACTCGCCCCCCGCGTCGAATTGATCGTTGACGATGATGATGAGCGGCCGGCCGCGGGCGAGATAGCCGAGCGGAGAAGAGTCCCCGCGGCGTAACGCGAGCGACAGGATGGCGTAGTGCGGCGGGACGTAGCCGGAGTAGCCGTTGACGATCGGCCGTCCGTGATCCATTGCACGATACATCGCCGCGACGTTGGCACGTGCGTCGTCCGCCGGGAGCTCGAGCACTGGAGCTACGGCCGGCGGGGGCAGAATCGCTCTCGGCGGCGGAGTGCCCAATGGAACGGGCCGCATCCACCCATCGAGCGCCAATCCGACGAGGCAGAGCGTGGCGATGGCGTGAGATGCGCGACGGCCGAGGGCCGCGGTGCGGGCGACCGCCAGGCCGGCGGAAATCGAGATGCACAGCGCGCCCAGCATCGCGAAGCGCGCTGGGACGCGCAGCCCTTCGTATCCGGGAAGCATTGTCAGCCAGCGATACGGTCGAAGCCAGGCGGTCGGGTCGTTCGATTCCTGTCCGGGACCGAAGGCGCACGCCCACATCACGACAGCCGTAATGGCGTAGAACTGCAGCGCGTGGTGCTCGTCGGACTCCGGCTGCGATGCGTCCGCGACTGCACTCCGGCGTCTCATGGCCACGAGGAGTCCGAGCGTCGTCACGACGATCGCCGTGATCCCTGGGAAGAGATAGTCCTCCTGGCTCTGTACGCTCGCCGTGGGCCAGAGCGCCAGCATCGGGGGCGCGTGCAGAAACGATCGGAACGTCGCGCTGAAGCGGACGACCTCACCGGGCATCCGGGTCAGGCCGAGCGTCGAGTGGACGTGGCGGTATTCGAGTAGCACAGGTACGAGGGGCACAGACGCGGCGGCCCAAGCCGCAAGGAGCGTGAGCGCGCGCCTCGATGAGCGGCGCCGGCCCGCGAACCAGGCTAACCACAGCGCGATCAATACCGGGAAGAACAACAGGTAGTACCCGTTCGAAAGCGCCTGCAGCAACCAGCCGGCCGCGAACAGCACGAGCCACCGGCGCAGGCCTGTCGAGACGTATTCGTGCATGCCGAGCAACACCGCAGGCATCCACTGCGACGTCAGTACCTGCACGTGCGAGAGCTGACCTGCGCGGTAAGGAGCCGTCGCATATGCGACGCCGCTGCAGAGGCCGGCCATCCTCGATCCGGTCAGGCGGAAAACGAGAAGGTACGCAAACCATCCCGAAAGCGCACAGGACAGAACGATGCAGACGTTGTAGGCGAGGAGTGGCGTTCCGCCCAGGAGCTGGATCGGGGTCGCGAAGATTCCCAGGCCGGCGAGGTGCTCGGAGAGCGCCAGCGCGCCATCCATCGGGATCAGAATCGGCGGGCTCCACCAGCGGGCGGTGAACGGAACCGCCCGCGCGTTCCACCACAGAATCCACGTGTTGAGGACCGGGTCCCCGAGATCGTGAGGGACGCGCGTGGAGAGGTGCGTCGCCATCGGCCAGGTCCAGACGACGGCCAGGAGCACGAAGCCGAGGAGGCTCAGGAGCGGTCGCGTACGAAGAAATCGCAAACGGTGAATGGTAAGCGGCTCCGGTTTTCCTGCGATCGTCCGATTGTCCGTATGAGCCCGCGTTTCCCCCCGAACCCTCCCCGATCGCGATCACAGATCTGGGATCGCTCTGACAACTCTGTCGATCGACCGTTGCGCAGTCATTCCTGGTGCGCGGCCGCTAATCTTTATCAGTCAATAATTTACATCCTATTCCTACTGAGTCGAGACCCATGGTGTGCGGGTTGCACTGGGGCTGCTGAAATCGTCCTTCAACGGCGAAAACGGAAACTGTCAGTCGCTTGGATTCGGTTGCGCCCCATGAACACTCTGCCTCTTTCTTCGGAGCGGCCGGAAGCGCCGCTGTTCTGTGATGGACTTGGGGACCGCGTTGTCGCGGCGGACGGCGCGACCGGGGAGTTGCTGCAAATCCTGCGGGTGCGCCCGAGCCTGACAGCAGTGCCTTCGTTCGAATTCGCGTTGCGCGAGCGCGCAGCGCGGCTCGCGAACTTCCGCCACGCGTACTATGCGCGGGTTCGCCGCATCGACCGCGTCCAGGTCCCCGCGCCCGGCCTGGCGATCGTGTCCGATCACATCGAAGGCACACGGCTGTCGGACATCCTCCGATCGGCCGACGAGCGCAACCTGCAACTCGACATCAATACGGCGCTCTGCCTGATCCGTCAACTGGTTCCCGCGGTCGCTTTGATGCACGAGAACGCGCGCGAGGTCGCTCACGGCCTGATCTCGCCGGAGCGGCTGATCGTGACGCCGCACGCGCGTCTGGTGATCGTCGAGCACGTGCTCGGCGCGGCGATCGAGCAGCTCCAGTTCTCGCGCGAGCGTCTGTGGCAGGAGTTCCGCGTGGCGCTGCCGTCCAGCGCCGGCATGCTGCGCTTCGATCATCGCGCCGACGTGACGGGCGTCGGGCTGGTGGCGCTCGCCCTCGTCATCGGCCGTCCGCTCCGTGCCGACGAGTATCCGCATCAGATCCCGAACCTCTTGAGCGCGGCGTGCGAGCGCACCGGCCTCGGTGAGGAGCACCCGCTTTCCTCTCCGCTCAGGGATTGGTTGGCTCGCGCCCTCCAAATCGATCCGCGTCGCGCCTTTTCTTCGGCCCCCGAAGCGCTCGCCGTCCTCGAAGACGTCGTCGCCGACGAGTCCACATATGTCGCAGCGCCCATCGCGCTCGAGACGTTCATGTCTCGCTACACGGCGGCGTTGCTCGAACCAACCATACCTGCGGAGCGAAAAGCTCCGGAGGCCGCTCACGCTCCGATCGTCAACCTGATTCCGGCGGCGCCCAAGCCTCTCGCACCCAAGCCCGTCGTTCCAGAGCCAAGGCCCACGGCGACGCTCGATCTCGCGTCGTTGATGTCTGCGGCCGCGGCGACGTCGGGTTCGTCACCCGCGCCGCAGCCACTTCCTGGCATCGAATCGCCCGTGCCGGCCTTCATGCGGTCCGTGCCCAGCACACCACCGGAACCGACGGCTGCGCCTCTGCCGCTTGCGCCTCCGCCGCCGGCGCACGCTCGAGTCGATTCACCGGCGCCAGCGACACAACCGATTCCGGTGCGACCGATCGTCCCGATCCCCGTGGCTAGACCGGCATCCTCGGCGCCGATTGCGAGTGCCGCGGTGGTTCCGGCAGAGACGAGGAGCTTGTCCATCCCGAAGCCGTTCGAACAGCCGTCGCAGCAGCCGCCGCCGGCGGTTCGGGACATCACTGAGCTCATCGCTGCGGACGACCTCTTTACCGACGAGGACAGGGGCCGGAAGCAGCCCGACGATAAGTCACAGTCAAAGGACACGCCGGCCCTCGAACCCGTTGGCGTGACGAAGGTCCAGAAGGCACCGATCGCGAAGAAGGGTTTGCCCGGCGCGTGGAAGAAGCCGGCCGTGTATGCCGCCGCCGCGGTTCTGGCGCTGGCCGTGGGTGGGTACTTCGCGATGCGCAAGCCGGCTGGCGCAGCGGGCGGTGCGGCGATGGGCACACTCGATGTGCAGTCGAGTCCGGCAGGCGTCCAGGTGTTCATCGACGGCGAAGAACGCGGCCAGACGCCGGCCCGCCTTTCACTCAAGGCGGGGGCGCACATTCTCGAGCTCCGCGGTCGCGGCGTGCCCCGCGTGACGCCGATCAACGTCACGGCGGGCGGCCAGGTTTCGCAGTACGTCGAGTTCGCCGAAACACCGATGACGGGCCAGCTGCAGGTGCAGTCGCAGCCGGCCGGCGCGAAAGTCCAGGTCGACGGCGTCGACCGCGGTGTGAGCCCGGTTACGGTCTCCAATCTCACGCCGGGCAGTCACGAAGTGGTGATGACGTCGGCCACGGGCAGCGTGAAGCAGGTCGTGAACGTGCAGGCGGGCGGCACGGCGTCGATCGTCGCGCCGATCGTCGCCGCCGATCCCGCTGCCGCCGGGCCGGTATCCGGCTGGATTGCGGTGCAGGCGCCTGTCAGCGTCGAGATTCGCGAGGGTGGCAAGTTGATTGGCACCAGCGAGGCTGACCGACTGATGGTCACGGCCGGGCATCACGAGCTCGAGATCGTCAACCCGCTGCTCGGCTACAAGGTCACCAGAACCGTGCAGGTGCTCGCGGGCAAGACTGCCTCGATCAAGGTCGACCTTCCGAACGGGGTCGTCAATCTGAACGCATCACCCTGGGCCGAAGTGTTCATCGACGGCCAGCGCGTGGGTGAGACACCGATCGGCAATCTGAGCGTTCCCATCGGACCGCACGAAGTCGTGTTCAAGAATCCGCAGCTCGGGGAGAAGCGTCATGCGATCTCGGTCTCGCTTGCCGCTCCGATCCGGCTCAGCGTCGACATGAAGTAGCAGCAGCAACAGCAGCAAAGGTCTCGTCATGATGAAACGCACTCTCGCCTGTCTGGCGCTCGCGGCTGCGACTGCCGCGCCCCTCGCCGCACAACCCAACCCTCTGGTGGCAGCACGCGAGCTCTACGCGTCGGCGCGCTACGACGAAGCCCTGGCGATGCTGAATGGCCTGTCGCCCGCTGACGCGGGTAATCCTCTCGAGCGCAGGTACGTCGAGCAGTATCGTTCGCTCTGTCTCCTCGCGCTCGGCCGGGGAAGCGAGGCGGAGCAGGCCATTGCTGCCGTGGTGACCGCCGATCCCGCCTACCGTCCGAGCGAGGCGGAAGCGGCCCCGCGTGTCCGCACCGCATTCACCGACGTTCGCAAGCGGCTGCTCCCGGACATTGCCCGGGCCCGGTACGCCGACGCGAAAGGTGCGTTCGACCGGAAGGAGTTCCCCCAGGCCGAACAGCAGTTCCGAAACCTCCTGGCGCTGCTCGACGATGGCGACATGGGTGGTAGGCTCGGCGATTTGCGCGTGCTCGTGCAGGGATTCCTCGACTTGAGCGTCGCCTCTTCACCGCCGCCACCGCCGCCCTCGGTCGAGGCCCCGAGAATGGCCGAGCCGCCGATGCCGGTGCCGTCGCCGACGCGCGCGGCGGTCATGGCGACGGCTGCGCGAACGCCGGACCAGCCAGGTTCGTCACAGGGCATGTCGCGCGACAGGATTTTCAGCGGCGACGACCCGGGCATCACCGGGCCGATCGCCATCAAACAGGAACTGCCGCGCGTGCCGTCGACGCTCGTCGGGCGAACCCGCGATCGCGGTCTGCTCGAGGTGATCATCGACGAGCAGGGACGTGTAACGAATGCGACTATCCGGTCGCCGATCCATCCGGTCTACGATTCGCAGTTGCTGGTGGCTGCCCGCGACTGGAAGTACAAGCCGGCCGTGGTTAACGGCCAGCCGGTGAAGTTCAGGAAGGTTATTCAGGTCGCGGTAACCCGCTGAGTTGTGCGGCTCGGCGCTGACCGTCAGCGCCGAGCCGTGTAATTAGGTGGCAAGGTACAGTCGCTTCCCGGACAGATCTACGTTCTCCCCCGCCAGCCCATCCACACAAAGATTCGGTTTTTT
The DNA here is from genome assembly GCA_963730995.1 of uncultured Acidobacteriota bacterium. Classification (GTDB taxonomy): domain Bacteria; phylum Acidobacteriota; class Vicinamibacteria; order Vicinamibacterales; family 2-12-FULL-66-21; genus CAVSUB01. Next base: position 317,783 of record CAVSUB010000009.1, read on the forward strand.
GATGCTTCGCTCCCGCCTTGCACATGGCAGGAAAGTGGCAGTCGCCACAGGGACATGGCGAACTTCGTTCCCGTCTCGCTTGCTGACTTGGCGGACGCCGGTGTTCGATTGCGTCCGACGGATGCCGTTACGATCGTCCGCGCACTCATCCTGCAGGTTGCCAACGGAATCCTTCCGGGAGTTCCCTCTGCCCACGTCATACGGCTTGCACCTTCCGGCGGCATCACCGTCGAGGGACCCGTTGTCGCGTCGGGACGACCGGTGCCACGCGCGGCCCAGCTGCTGGCGTCGCTCCTTCGTGGCTCGGGCCGTCCAACGGCAGAGCCCACGCCGCTTCGTCGGGTAATCGCACGCGCAATCCAGGAGCCGTCCGAATTCACCACACTGCCGGAACTCGCCGAAGCGCTCGGACCGTTTGCTGCTCAGGACCCATCGGCGGCGATTAAGGAACTGACGACGCGATGGACAGAGGCTGCACGGGCGATGGGGCTGCACGCAGCCGGCCCGACCGATGATCGGACCGAGTCGGACAGCGACGAGGACGAGGATGATGTAGGGAGTACGGGGAGCCTCAGCGTTTCGGATGTTCGGCGCGCGCGGCGGGATACGGGCCTCTCTTTGGAGGAGGTCTCGAAGCGGAGCCGCATTCCAGTCTCGATGCTCCGACAGCTCGAGTGGGGCTATCTGCGGAACTGGCCTCACGGGTTGTACGGTCGCACGCAGCTGGTGAGATACGCGCGTGCTGCCGGCCTCGACCGTCAACTCGTGCTCGAGGCGATGTTGCCGCTCGTCAGGCGGATACCCGAGGTGACGACGCCCGCCGATCCGGCACCTGCACCACAACCGCCACCCGTCGCCACCATTCCTGCTGTCGAGCCGCCGGCGATCATCGTCATCGACCCGGCCGCGGCGCACGAAGACCTGGTGGACGAAGATCGGCCCGTCGCGCAGGTGTCGGCTCCGCCCCCCGCAATGGCGAGCCCGCAGGTACTGCCCGAACCCGAAGAGTCCAACCTGGCAGAACGCATTTTCGCCGGCCGGTGGGATGATCCAGCACCGGCGTTCGATCCTCCTCTTGGCCCTCCATCACGGCCGCCGAGCTTCCTCGATTCCGACGTCGCGACAGACGCGCCCCGCCGCTCGTCGATGGTGGCGGCTGCCGCCGCGCTAATGCTGGTAACGGGAGCCGCGGGATGGGCCGTGCAGTCGCAGTGGATGACAGACGACCGGGCCTCCGCGAAAATCGTTCGGCGGCTGCCGGCAAGAGAGCAACTCGTCGCCCGTGCGACGCCTGCTGCGGCCCCGGCGGTGAACGAACCGCTCAGATCCTCAACCCTCGGACACCCGTCGGGCCTGCCTGGCGGTCGGCCGGTGTCTACCAGCGGAGCGGCTCCGGCAACCGACGCGCGGCTGATTCCGGTCGACGCGATCGAGGATGACACGACCCCATCGGCCGCATTGGCATCCGCCGGCGGCGTCATGTTCACCGATCCGGTGCAGCCGGCCGTAGGGACGTCGGATCCGGCCGGCGGACTCGGCCTCCGCATCACCCGTGTGGTGGACGACCATTCGCGGAACTATCACACGCGCCCCTCGCCGGATGGAACACGCGTCGCCTTCGATTCGGATCGCGACGGAGAGCGAGCGGTGTTCGTCGCCAACGCTGACGGAAGGAACCTGCGGCGCATCAGCGGCGAAGGGTTCGCCGCCGCGCCGAACTGGTCGCCCGACGGGCGGACGCTGTCGTACGTGCGCGCGGAGGTCGACAATCCCAACGTGTGGAATCTCTGGGCCCACGACCTTGACTCCGGCGATTCGCGCAGGCTGACGTCGAACGCCAGCGGCCGGCCGGGCGGCGGCTCGTGGTTCCCCGACGGCCATCGCATTGCCTACAGCAGCGGCAGCAGTCTCATCGTGCTCGACGTCGCCTCAGGCAAGCCTGCGATCTATCCGTCACCACAGCCGGGCCGGAAGACGGGCGCTCCCGCAGTGTCGCCCGATGGACGATGGGTGATCTTTCCGCTGTCGGGAGATGGAGCCTGGTTGCTCGACCTCAGCGACGGATCCTCGCTCAAGGTGTTATCCGATCCGGCCGTCAGCGACCTCACCTGGTCGCCCGACGGCAGCCGAGTCGCCTACTACAATCGACGAGAGAACGAGTGGAACGTCTGGGTGATGGCCGCGAGATAGGGTCAATCCAGGGTTCCAAACGCCTGCTTTTACGCACCGATTGCACGCGGGCGGGTTCCCCAGGGGCGAAGCATCCCGGTCGCGTTCCGAGGCGTGCTAGACTGCCCGGCACCCATGCTCCGGTGGTCAGCGATCGGTGTTCTGGCTGCGCTGGCATTCACGTCCGCGTGCGCCCGTGAGACGCCCCAACCAACAGCGTCCAGGCATCCGGACGACATAGTCCTGCCCCAGCAATCGCAGATCTTCGAGGCGGTCGTGCCGCCGCACGCGACACTCGACGGCCTGCTCAAGACGTACGATTTGCCATCGGATCTCGTCCAAGCCGCCGTGCGATCGGCCGGAGCGGTCTTCAACCTGCGTCAGCTGCGTGAGCAGCAGCCCTATCGGCTCGTACGTTCGCTCGACGGTCTCCTCGAGGAGTTCGAGTACCAGATCGACACCGACCGCTTCCTTCGAATCGTCATGCCCGATCCCTCGCGGCCTGACGTCCTGAACGCGACCGTGAACCCGTACGAGAAGGACAGGGCGGTCGTCACGATCGATGGCGTCATCGACTCGACCCACCCGTCGCTCATCTCCGCAATGGAAGCGTCGGGTGAGACGATTCAGCTGGCGATGTCCCTTGCGGACATCTTCGGGGGCCAGATCGATTTCGAGAGCGACCTGCAGCCCGGCGACACGTTCGAAGTCCTCGTCGAGAAGTTCACGCGCGACGGACTCTTCGCTGGGTACGGTCCGATCCTCGGTGCGCGGTTCGGCGCCGACGGCCGCCAGCACCAGGCGTTCCGATGGTCCAATCCGGACACGACGCGCGCGGCGTACTACGACGACAAGGGCCGATCTCTGAAGCGCTTCATGCTGCGAACGCCGTTGAAGTTCGAGCCGCGAATCACATCCGGCTTCTCTACGAACCGGTTGCACCCGGTCTTCCGCACCTACCACGCCCATCTCGGCATCGACTACGCCGCGCCGATCGGTGCGCCTGTGGTCGCCGTCTCGTCAGGATCGGTGGTGTCCGCGGGATGGGCCGGCGGCGGAGGCAATCAGGTCAGGCTCCGTCATAGCGGCGGGTACGAGACGTACTATCTCCACCTCTCGGCGTTCGGACCAGGCATTCGCGCGGGCGCTCACGTGGAGCAGGGCCAACTCGTCGGCAGAGTGGGTGCAACGGGGACCGCCACCGGTCCACATCTGGACTATCGTCTCAAGCGGAACGGCGTGTTCGTGAACCCGCTCGTAGTTCAAAGATCGCTGCCGCCCGGCGATCCGATACCGCCGACGCTTCTCGCTTCCTTCTTTCAGTACCGCGACGACACGGCACGCCAGCTCTCAACCACCGTACGGGCCGCGGCCCCGTCGTCGTCGAAACCAGATGCCGTCGGCGCAAAATAGCTGACAAAAGCGTCAGAGTCCCATTGCCGGTTGGCATTCTGGCCGCGCCGGAACCTCCTGCTAGAATGGCCGGATGGCTTCCATCCATCCATTCCAGGCACTGCGTCCAGCGCCCGCCGTGGCCCCGTCCGTCTCGTCCGTTCCCTACGACGTCGTCAGCACCGACGAGGCACGTCAGCTTGCGGCCGGCAATCCGCTCAGTTTCCTCCACGTCACGCGGTCCGAGATCGATTTCCCGCCGGACGCCGATCCTTACTCGAGCGAGGTGTACGACAAGGCACGCGCAAATCTCGACGCGCTGCGTGCCACTGCGCCGCTCCTCGTGGACGACGTGCCCGGTGTGTATTTCTATCGGCTGCGCATGGGCGCGCACGAACAGACGGGAGTGGCCGGCTGCTTCTCGCTCGACGAGTACGATCGCGACATCATCAAGAAGCACGAGCGCACCCGACGCGACAAGGAGGACGATCGCACGCGGCACATGATCAGCCTCCGGGCCCAGACAGGCGTTGTCTTCCTGACATATCGCGCCGAGCCAACTGTCGATCAACTGCAGCAGACCGTCACGTCCGGCGCTGCCCTGTACGACTTCACCGCCGCCGACGGCGTGCGGCACACCGTCTGGCGGGCCAGTCCAGAGCAGACCAAAGCCGTGGTGGCCGCGTTCGCGCGGATCCCGTCGCTCTATATTGCGGACGGACATCATCGAGTGGCGAGCGCTGCGCGAGCGCGGACGGAGTTGGGAGCGTCCGGGTCCAATGGTGCAACCGGCGCGGGCACGTTCATCGCCGTGGCGTTCCCCGACAGCCAGGTCCAGATCCTTCCGTACAACCGCACCGTGAAGGATCTCGCGGGCGCGACGCAATCGGAGTTCCTGACGGCCCTGAAGCGACAGGTTCCGGTGGCCGAGGGCACCGCGACGCCCGCCCGGCACGGCAATGTGTCGATGTACCTGGAGCGTCGTTGGTACACGCTGGACCTCTCGGCTGCCGTCGTCGCGAGCGCCTCGCGAGCCGACAGCCTCGACGTTGCCCGCCTGCAGACCGCCGTTCTCGAGCCAATCCTGCGCATTGGCGACATTCGCTCCGACAAGCGAATCGATTTCGTTGGCGGTGCCCGCGGCACTCGCGCGCTCGAGCAGGCCGTCGATTCGGGCAAGGCGGCCGTGGCATTCTCTGTCTACCCGGTCTCTGTCGACGATCTCATGGCCATCTCGGACACCGGCGGCATCATGCCGCCGAAGTCGACCTGGTTCGAGCCGAAGCTGCGGGATGGGTTGTTGATACATGAGATTTGAAGATGCTCAGCTGTCAGCCATCAGCCGTCAGCACTCAGCCTGCGGCTGAAACTGACGCCTGCCGCTGAGAGCTGACAGCTGAAAGCTGAGAGCTGGATGAAGGTTTTGATCGCCGACAAGTTCGAGCAGAGTGGAATCGATGGCTTGAAGCGAGCCGGGTGCGACGTCGCGTACGAGCCAGACCTCAAAGAGGACGCGTTGACCCTCGCGATTGCCTCGAGCGGGGCGGACGTGCTCGTCGTTCGGGGCACGAAAGTGACGGCCGCGATGCTCGACTCTGGGCGTCTCGCGCTGATCGTTCGGGCTGGCGCCGGATACAACACCATTGATGTGGCGGCAGCGTCGAAGCGCGGCATCTACGTGTCGAACTGTCCCGGCAAGAACGCGATTGCCGTCGCGGAGCTCGCGTTTGCGCTGATCCTCGGGATCGATCGGCGGCTGCCGGAAAACGTCGCCGACCTCCGCTCCGGCATCTGGAACAAGAAGGAGTATTCCAAGGCCCGCGGGCTGTACGGGCACACGCTCTCGTTGCTCGGCGTCGGCGCCATCGGTCGCGAGATGGTCCGCCGCGCGGCCGGCTTCGGCATGAACATCGTGATCTGGAGCCGCCGATTCGACGGGCAGGCGAGAGCGCTCACGGAGCAGGACGCGCGCGAGCTCGGTGTGGAAGGCGCGCAGCGGCAGGTTTCGATCGATCTCGTCGCCAGCCCTGGTGACGCGGCATGGCGGGCGGATGTGCTCAGCCTGCACGTGGCGCTGAACGACTCGACGAAGCATCTCGTCAACGCAGACGTTCTCGCGCAGCTGAAGCCCGGCGCGATGGTGATCAACACCGCACGCGGCGAGATCATCGACTACGCCGCGCTGACCGCTGCCATCCGTCAGAAAGGCCTCAAAGTCGGTCTCGACGTCTTTGCGAAAGAGCCTGCCGCCGCGACGGGGGGCTTCACCGACCAGATTGTTTCGGTGCCGGGCGTCTACGGCACGCATCACATCGGCGCGTCCACCGATCAGGCGCAGGAAGCGATTGCTGCCGAGACCGTCCGGATCATCCGGAGTTACAAGGAAACCGGCCGCGTGCCGAACGTCGTGAACCTGGCCACCCGCACCCCGGCGACGCACATGCTCGTCGTGCGGCACCGCGACCGTCCCGGCGTGCTCGCCCACGTCTTCAACCACCTGCGCGGCGCGAACCTCAACGTCCAGGAGACCGAGAACATCGTGTTCGAGGGGGCCGAAGCGGCGGTCGCGCGAATCAATCTCGACGGCGCGCCGACGCCAGAGGTCTGCGATCGCATGAAGGCGGGCAATCCCGACATCCTCGATCTCCAGGTTGTCACGCTCTGATAATTCATTCTTTCCAGAGGTTACCCATGTCTACGACTACGACCACCCGCATCTACAACTTTTCCGCCGGCCCGGCCGTTCTGCCGGTCGAGGTCCTCGAGGAGGCGCAGCAGAACCTCGTGTCTCTGCCTGGCGTCGGGATGTCGATTCTCGAGGTCAGCCACCGCTCGAAGCCGTTCGAAGAGATCCTCGCCGGCGCCGAGGCCGATCTGCGGACTCTTGGCGGCGTTCCGTCAAACTACAAAGTGCTGTTTCTGCAGGGTGGCGCGAGCCTCCAGTTCTCTATGGTGCCGATGAACCTGCTGCCCCAAGGCGGCTCGGCCGACTACGTCGTCACCGGCGCGTGGTCCGAGAAGGCGGTGAAGGAGGCGAAGCGGGTCGGCGGTGTGAAGATTGCCGCCACCACCGAGCCTGAGAAGTACACGCGAGTTCCGCGCCAGGACGAGCTGAAGCTCGACCCGGATGCGGCGTTCGTCCACTACACGACGAACAACACGATCTTCGGCACGGAGTGGTCGTACGTGCCGCAGGTCGGAAACGTCCCGCTTGTGGCTGACGCGTCGTCTGACATCTTCAGCGGCCCGATCGACGTCGGGAAGTTTGGATTGATCTACGCGGGCGCGCAGAAGAACCTGGCGCCGGCGGGCGCGACGCTCGTGATCGTCCGCGAAGATCTGCTGGCCCGGACACCGAAGACGCTTCCGACGATGCTGCAGTATCCGGTGCACGTCGAGAACGGGTCGATGTACAACACGCCGCCCGTGTTCGCGATCTACATCATGAGGCTGGTACTGAAGTGGCTGTTGAAGGAAGGCGGCCTGAGTGTGATGGCGCGCCGCAACGCCGCCAAAGCCGGCAAGCTCTATGCGGAGATCGATCGCAGCGGTTTCTATCGCGGACACGCGGAGAAGGACAGCCGCTCGCGGATGAACGTGACCTTCCGGCTGCCCAGCGAGGAGCTCGAAAAGGCGTTCGCCAAAGAGGCAACCGCGGCCGGTCTGGACGGCCTGAAGGGGCACCGGTCGGTCGGCGGGATGCGCGCCTCGATTTACAACGCCTTCCCGGAGCGCGGCGTCGACGCCCTGGTCGAGTTCATGCGCGATTTCGAGCGCCGGAACGGCTAGCCAAGATAGGCCTGTAAACCACTCTGGCAGAGCGGTTTACAGGCCCCTATCGGTCTTACAGAACTCTTACAATCTGCGCTCGGGCTTCCTGCTACTGTGTGTTGTCACCTTTCTTCAGGAGCCCCATTGAAGACTCTGCGCTCGAGCGTCCGTGTTGCGTACTCTCTTTCGACGATCAACGTCATCACCGCCGTCTTCATGGTGCTCTTTCACGTCGCGGCCATCGCAGCGTTCTGGTTCTTCAGCTGGACGAACGTCATCGTTGCGTTGGTGCTGCACTGGCTGGCGGTCGGCTTCGGCATCAGCCTGGGCTACCACAGGTTGCACACGCACCGGGGCTTCAAGACGTCGAAGGCGTTCGAATACTTCCTGGCCGTCTGTGGCACGCTGACGCTGGAGGGCGGTCCGATCTTCTGGGTGGCGACGCACCGTGTCCACCACCAGCTGTCGGATCATGAAGGCGATCCCCACTCACCGCGCGAAGGCGGCTTCTGGGCGCACATGGGGTGGATCATCTTCGGCGACTCGCACCACAACAACACGCCGCTCATGGCCAAGTACGCGCCCGATCTCGGCGCCGATCCCTTCTATCGCTGGTTGAATTCGTATCACTGGGTGCCTCTCACCACACTCGGGTTCATCCTCCTGGCTGTTGGCGGTTGGGGCATGGTGTTCTGGGGCATCGGTCTTCGGGTCGTGTTCGGCCTCCACGCGACGTGGCTCGTGAACTCCGCGACGCACATGTGGGGGAGCCGCCGCTTCGAGACGCGAGACGACTCGCGCAACAGCTGGTGGGTGGCGCTCCTGACATTCGGCGAGGGGTGGCACAACAACCATCACGCACACCCGGTTTCCGCCCGCCACGGCCTCGCCTGGTATGAATTCGACGTCAGCTGGATCACCCTGAAGTTGTTCCGCGCAATCGGGGTAGTGTGGGACCTGAAGGTCGCGAAGATCAGGGCCATGCCCGTCGAGGAAGCGGCCTAGACGGGAGTTCCAGGGTTCTAAGGTTCTCGGGTTCTAAAGGTTCGGGTTCCAAGGGTCGAGGTTTGGGCAGTTCGAGTGTCTCAACGCTCGAGAGAGACTCCGAGGTCTTTGAACCCTAGAACCCTAGAACCCTAGAACCGCTAGAACCCTAGAACCATGGCCTTCGGGTATCCTCTGATCCCATGATCACCGGCCGACGCCGATCGGTCATCTTCTTCACCGTCCTCGGCATCTGCCTCGTCGTCCTTGCCGTTACACTCAACGTCAGCTGGATCGTCCTGAACTGGCGCCGCGGAGTCCTCGCGATTCTCGGCGTTGTCTTTTTCCTCCTGATCATCGCCGGCCTCGTCCTGAACACGATTTTTCTCGTGCGTGAAATCCGCCGCAACGAACAGCACGACTCCTTCATCAACGCTGTCACCCACGAGCTGAAGACGCCGGTGGCGTCCATCCGGCTGTACCTGCAGACCCTTCAGACGCGTGAACTGGACGATGACCGGCGGCGCGAGTTCTATCGGATCATGCTCGAGGACAGCGACCGGCTGCTCCACACCATCGATCAGGTGCTGCGCGCGGGGAGCGCAGGCTCCCGGCTGCGCCGGGGCGCGCGCGCTCGCGTCAACCTCGCGGAGATTACGCGGGAAACCGTTGTGCTCGCGAGGACGCGATTCAGGCTGAGCACCGAGGCGCTGGCCTACGACGAGCGCGCCGCGGTCGCGGATGCTGTCGTCGTCGGGGACGCCGACGAGCTGAGGGCGGCCGTCTGGAATCTGATCGACAACGCGGTGAAGTACTCGTCGGCCGACGACGTCCGTATTCAGGTGCGGCTGGAGGCGGCGGGGGACGGGCGGCTGGCGGTGCGTGTGGCGGATAGCGGGGTCGGCATATCAGCCGGCGAGTTGAAGCGCATTTTCCGCCGCTTCTATCGCATCCCGACAGGCGTCGCCGTGCGTGCGAAGGGCAGCGGTCTTGGCCTCTTCATCGTTCGATCGGTCGCGCGAAAGCACGGCGGCCGCGCGTTCGCGGAGAGCGACGGCACCGGCCGCGGCAGCACGTTCACGCTCCTGCTGCCGAAAGCCGCAGACGCATGAGCCCGCCGCGTGTGCTGATCGTCGAGGACGAGCAGCACCTCGCCGAAGGCCTCCGGTTCAACCTCGAGGCGGAAGGCTATGGCGTCGAGGTCGTCGAGACCGGGGAGGCGGCGCTGGAACGATTGACCGGCGGCGTCAGCCGCGCCTTCGATCTCGTCGTGCTCGATGTGATGCTGCCCGGAAAGGACGGCTTCGCCGTCGTCTCGGAGCTCAGGCACTCCCGACAGTTCGTTCCGGTTCTGATGCTGACGGCGCGAGGCCGTCCCGAGGACGTGCTGAAGGGATTCGCCGCCGGCGCCGACGACTACTTGCCGAAGCCGACGGAGCTCGCGATCCTCCTGGCGCGCGTCGGCGGATTGCTCCGCCGCTCTCAGTGGCTCCGTCGTTCTGTCGATAGCTACACCTTCGCGGGCAAGACAATCGATTTCGACACGCTGGAGCTCCGCGTAGGCGAGCGGACGCTGCCACTGACCTTGATGGAAGCAAACCTGCTCCGGTACCTGATCGCGCACGAAGGCAAGGCCGTCTCGCGGAAAGCGATGCTCGAGGACGTGTGGGCGGTGCACGAGGACACGGACACGAGAGCCATCGACAACTTCATCGTCCGGTTGCGGAGGTACATCGAGAAGGACTCCGGAAAGCCGAGGCACCTGCTGACGGTGAGAGGCGTGGGCTACCGGTTCGTGGGGGAGCCCAAGTAGGCGCGTAGAAAGACCCTCACAGGGAGGAGGAGGAGGAACTTCTCGACTAGGAAAGAACCAATGTGTTCGTGTTCCTCCCTCCTCCCTTGCTCCTGTAGAGGTCTTGCCAGTCGCTGCCCTCCACTCTCGTCACTCCTGCGGCGCCACGAATGGCGAGCGCCTCCGGCCCCTTCGACGCCGGCGACCGCGGAATGGCATCTTCTCCGCCGCCTGATCGTGCACCGGTGGTTGAACGCCTTGCGCCTGAAGCGTACGCCAGTGAGCCACGACGTCGGGCCGGTCGCCGTGGATCTCCATCCACGTGATCGCCTCGTCCAGCGTGGCCCTGTGCAGCATGCTTCGTTGCGCGCGCGCCGGCGCCCCGAGCTCGATCAGCCGTGACTGCATCGACATGATGTGCTGCAGGCGCTCGACGTCGCGTCGCGCGATCGGCAGCATCCCGATCTCGATGCGGCGCTCGAGCGCATCTGCCGAGAAACGCGGCCGACGACCGGCAAGCCCCAGTGGATGAAGCAGCGTGCCCGCCAGGATGGCGTTCGTCAGCGAGTCGGGCGAAGACTTGAATCGCGCGCGATACCGATCCAGCGCCGCGATCGAGCGCCACAGCGCGTCGGGTGCTGACGCGAGCTCCGGCGTGATCTCCTTCATCAGCTTTGTCGCGCGGAGCTGCCGCATCGCTTCCTCCGCGTGTCCCGATCGCAGGATCTTGTAGTACTCCTCGAGCAGGCGGGCGGGCGCGCTGCGCGCGATCTCGTGGCGATGGACGGCGATGGCATCCAGGATCGGCTGATCGATCGTGAACTCGAGCCGGGCCGACAGCACGACGGCTCGGAGCATGCGGACCGGATCTTCGAGGAACCGGACCTCCGGATCCCCGATGCATCGAATCAGCCGCGCCCTCCAGGTCCGCCAGGCCGCCGACGTAGTCGATGATCGAGAAGGTGCCGATGTCGTAGAAGAGCGCGTTGACAGTGAAGTCGCGCCTGAAAGCGTCCTCTTCCGGAGTGCCGTAGGTGTTGTCGCGGTGAATCAGCCGATCGTTCGCGCGAGGTTGTCGCCGATGCTCCGGGGTGGCCTCTTCAGCGTAGGTCCTCTCGTGCTCGGGATCGAGCGCTTCCGCGACGGTCGATGGGTCCATCGCGGGCTCTTCGGCCTCGGCCTCGAGCGCTTCAGCGATCTCCGCTTCGGCGGTCACTCCTGTCGAGTCCACCTGACGCCGGAACGTCGCGACCTCGATCGTCTGTGTGCCGAACTTCACGTGGGCGAGGCGGAAGCGCCGGCCGATGATCCAGCAGTTCCGAAAGAGCTTCTTGACCTGATGCGGATGCGCCGATGTCCCGATGTCGAAATCCTTCGGATGGCGATTCAGCAGGAGATCGCGGACGCTCCCGCCGACCAGATACGCGATGTAGTGATGCTCGTGGAGCCGGTAAAGAACTTTGAGGGCGCCGGGATCGATGTCTCGGCGCGAGATCGCGTGGGAAGAACGAGGGACGATGGTCGGCTCCGCCATCGAACGGCAGTATAGCATCAGAGATCGAACGTCATCTAGTAACTATATGATGGCTTTGGGCTTAGGTCACATTCGCTCATGTGTTACCATCGCATGATGCCTCGCCTGATCCTGGCCGCGCTGGGTCTGTTGATCCTCGTGCCGGCAGTGCAGGCGGCCGATCCTCTGTCGGAAGCGCGCCGGCTCTACAACGCCGGTCAGTACGAGGCGGCCGCGCGCGCCGCTCGCGAAGCGCTCACGGTTGACGGTCTGGCGGACCCGGCGCGCGTCGTTCTCGGACGCGTACAGCTGGAGCGGTTTCGCCAGACAGCGGATCCCGCCGACCTGAGTGCGGCCCGCGAATCGTTCCGCAGCGTCGATCCCGCCCCCCTCAAGTATCGCGAGCGTCTGGAGTTGACGATCGGTCAGGCGGAGATTCTGTATCTGGACGATCGGTTCGGCGCCGCCGCCGAGCTCTTCGAGACCTCGCTCGATCGGTCCGTGGTGCTCGGCACCGCCGCGCACGAGCGCGTCCTGGACTGGTGGGCTACTGCGCTGGATCGCCATGCCCAGCTGCGCGCCATGGAGGATCGCCCGCCTATCTACGCCCGGATCGTCGAACGCATGCGTGCCGAGCTCGCGCTCGATGCGGGATCGACGCCAGCGAGCTACTGGCTGGCAGCCGCCGCACGCGGCGCCGGCGATCTCGATCGAGCCTGGCAGGCCGCGATTGCCGGGTGGGTCCGCGCCAGCCTCGCTCAGGATCGAGGAGCCGCGCTGCGCGCCGACCTGGATCGCCTCGTGACGCAGGCCATCGTTCCTGAACGAGCCGCGAGGCTCAAAACAGCCGATGTTCGCCAGGCTGTCGCAGGGATGCAGAACGAGTGGACCGCTTTCAAGGCGGGGTGGAGTAAGTAAACAGCTTCCGGCTTCCAGCTGCTTTACGCTTTCGCGTCCTTCCAGTTTTCGCCGATCCCGACGTCGACGGTCAGAGGCACCGACAGCTGCACCGCGCCTTCCATCAGTTCGCGCACCGCGGCGGCCGTTTCGTCAGCCGCCTCGCGCGGCGCCTCGAACAAGAGCTCGTCATGGACCGTGAGGATCATCCGCGCGCGGCCACCCGCGACTTTGCCGAGCTCGGCGTGGACGTCGATCATGGCGCGTTTGAGCACATCCGCTGCCGTGCCCTGAATCGGGAGGTTGACGGCTTCGCGCTCCGCGCGGCCACGAATCTGGCCATTCCGGCTCGCAAGATCCGGAACGAGCCTCCGGCGGCCATACATCGTCTTCACGACGCCGGTCCGTCGCGCTTCGTCCAGCGTGCGATCGATGAACTCCCTGACCGACGGGAAGCCGGCGAAGTAGGCGTCGATGAAGTCCTGCGCCTCCTGGCGTGAGACGCCGATGTCCTTCGCCAGCGTGAACGCCTGCTTTCCGTACAACAGCGCGTAGTTGATGATCTTCGCGCGTCGCCGCAGCTCGTGTTTGCTGAGGCCGCTCATCCCGCCAAAAACCTTCGCTGCGGTGCGATCGTGGATGTCCTCGCCCCTTGCGAACGCGTCGATGAGTACCTGCTCTCCCGACAGATGCGCGAGGACGCGCAGCTCGATCTGCGAGTAGTCAGCCGAGATGAGGACGTGACCGGGCTCGGCGACGAACGCGCGGCGGATGTTGCGTCCGACCTCGGTCCTGATCGGGATGTTCTGCAGGTTGGGATCGCTGCTGCTCAGTCGACCCGTCGCGGCGACGGCCTGGTTGAAGCACGTATGGACCCGGCCCGTCTCAGGGTGCACGAGGTGTGGCAGCGCGTCGATGTACGTGCCCTTCAGCTTCTGCAGGCCGCGCCATTCCAGCACCAGCTGAGGCAGTTCGTGAGTGAGGGCGAGCTCCTCCAGCACTTCGAACGATGTGGACTGTGCCTTGGTCTTGGTCGTGCGCCGGATCGTTTCCGTACGAAAGCCCAGTTTGTCGAAGAGGACTTCCGACAGCTTCTTCGGTGAGTTGATGTTGAACTCTTCGCCCGCCATCTCGTAGACCCGTGACGCCAGGCGGTCCAGCTCCTGCTCGACGAGCGTGGATTGTGCCCGCAGCGTCTCGACGTCGACGCGAATCCCGGCGCGCTCGATGTCCACGAGCACCGGCACCAGCGGGTGCTCGAGCGTGTCGTACACGTCAGCGAGCGATTCCTTGTTCAACAAATCTCGAAGCGTTCCCGACAACTGCAGCGCGAGATCGGCGCGCTCCCCGGCGAAATCGAGCGCGGTTTCGATCGGCAGCGACGAGAATGACAGTGCCTTCACGCCGCGGCCGCAGACGTCTTCCTCGCGCAGCGCCTTGTAACCGGTGTGCTCGAGCGCGAGCTCCTCGAGCGGATGTCCCGACCGGGTCGCGTCGAGCAGGTAACTCGCGATCATCGTGTCGATCTCGAGGCCCCGCAGTGTGATCCCGTGGCGCGCGAGCACGATCGTGTCGAACTTGAGGTCGTGCCCGACCTTCAGGATGGCGGGGTCCGCCAGCAGCGGCTCAACGGCCGTTAGCAACGCCTTCAGATCCAGGCCAGGCCGTTCTGCCTCGTCGACATCGCCGAACAGTCCGCCGCCGGATGTTCCGCTCGCGACGGGCACGTAGTCGGCCGTGCGCGTCGATGTCGAAAAGACCACCCCTGCGATTCCCGCACGCATGGCCGTCGGGCTGTCCGGCATCACGCGAAAGCCGAATCTGCCCGCCTTGCGAAGTCTTGCGACGAGCGCGTCCAGCGCATCGGTTGTCGCGACGACGCTGTACTGCTTGCCGACGGTTTCCGCCGTCGGCGCGTACTCCATGACCAGCGAGCGAAAACCGAGGCGTGAGAAAAGCTCGAAGCACTTGTCGCGCGTCGCGCCGCGGTACTGGACGGACTCCGGGTCGAACGTCACCGGGACGTCGGTCCTGATCCGCGCGAGCTCGCGGCTCTGACGGGCATCGTCAGCGTATGTCAGCAGGCCTTCGCGGTACCGCTTGTTGGACACTTCGGAGGCGTGCGCCAGCAGGTCCTCAAGCGAACCGTACTTCGCGATCAGATCGCGGGCGCCCTTCTCGCCGACGCCCGGGACACCCTTGATGTTGTCGATGGAGTCGCCCATCAGGGCGAGCACGTCAACCACCTGGGACGGCAGCACGCCGAACTTCTCCTTCACGCCGTCGCGGTCGTACCACGTCCCGTCGTCCCGCGGGTTGTAGACGGTGATGCCGTCTCCAACCAGCTGGAAGAAGTCCTTGTCACCGGTCACGATGGCCACGTCGAAGCCCTCGGCCTGGGCCTTCACCGCCAACGTCCCGATCACGTCGTCCGCCTCGAATCGCTGTGACGTCAGGATCGGCACGCCGAGCGCTTCACATGCTTCATGGACCCAGGGGATCTGCTCCGCGAGGTCGGGCGGCATCGGCGCGCGGTTCGCTTTGTAGTCGGTGACGAGCTCGTCCCGGAACGTCGGACCGGCGAGATCGAATGAGGCCGCGAGGTAGCGCGGGTTGTGGTCCTGAATCAACTTCCGGAGCATCGTCACGAAGATGTAGACCGCGTGCGTGGTCTTGCCGCCGGGCCCGGAGAGTCCGGAGCCGCGCATGGCGTGATACGCGCGGTACATCTGTGAGCTGCCGTCGATGAGGAAGAGTCGTGCAGGTGTAGACATCGGACACGCGAAGCGGGGAAGAAATTGAGTATATCATTCGATGGATGTCAGTTCGGGCACGTGTTGCCGCATTGACGATCGTCCTGATCGCGGCAACCAGCGCGATGGCCTGCGGCGGACGGTTCTTCGGCAAACAATACGAGTACGAAGAAGATCTCTACCTCGCGACGGACGGGTCGGCAGAGCTGATCGTCAACGCATCGATCCCCGCCCTCGTCTCGCTGCGCGGCCTTCCACTCGACGTGGATCCGGCCACGCAGGTCGATCGCAACAAGGTTCGAGCGCTGTACGAATCACCCGAGACGGAAGTCGCACGGGTCAGCAGGCCCTGGAGTCGCGATGGGCGCCGCTTCGTCCAGGTCCGGGTGAAGGTGCGTGACGTCCGGAAGCTCGACGCGGTCGCTCCATTCTCGTGGTCGCACTATTCGCTCGGAGAGGAACAGGAGCTCCGCGTCTTCCGCCAGACCATGGGCGCGTCGGCGTTGCGCCCCGGAACGATGCAGAACTATGGCTGGAAAGGAAAAGAGCTGGTGGCGGTCCGGCTTCACCTGCCCAGTCGAATCGTCGATCACAACGCCAGGGACATCGACTCCAACGAAGGCAGTGCGGTTCAGCGTGGCAACATCCTGGCGTGGGAGCAGCTTCTCACCGACAGGCTGGACGGCCGGCCCATCTCGATCGAAGTCCGTATGGACCGTCAGTCGATTCTCTACACGACCTTGTGGCTGTTCGCCGGAGCGTTCACCGCTGCGGTGCTGCTGCTCTGCGGGATCATCTGGTTGACGATCCGAAAGGGAGCGAGAGAGGCGGCGACGACCTCGTGAGATCAAGTGGAGGACAGCCCCTTGAAAAACCATCACAGGAGGAAGGGAGGAGGGAGGAAATTTCAACCTAGAAAGATCTAGGAAGGTCCTCCTTCCTCCTGTGGTGGTTTTGGTCAGGGGCGTCTTCAACGGCCGGTGGCGCGCAGTTTCAGTTCATGTAATCCGGCTGCGCGCCACCCGCCCACTTCGACGCTCAATTACTCTTCATCTCCGCGTCAGTCCGAAGCTCGGACTCGACGGAGAACTCGCCGAACCCCGTTGCCAGCGACCGCGCCAGCATCCGCTCGACGTTGCTGTTCACCACGCCCGTGAGCGTCACGCGTCCGTTCTCCACGATGATGTGGATCGGCGGGTTCGCCATCGCGGCGTAATTCCAGAACGATGGATGCCCATAGATCGCGCGCGCGATCCTGTGCCGCAACTGGTCGTCGAAATTGGAGACCGGCAGCACGTCGATCTTGTTCTCGACTTCGCGCACGCCGTCGATTCCGGCGATACGCTTTCCAATGTCATTCTTCTTGAAGGGCATCGTCACCTTGCCACTGAGCGTGACGACCCCCTGGTCGATCCGAGCATTCACGTCGTCGAAGATCGTGAATCGCGAGTACGTGTTCACCTGATGGACGATGTCGTCGGCGAGACGCACATCGCGCCGATCCGGTCGATCCTGTGCCGACGCCGTCCCGGCGAACACGAGTAAAGCGATCACCATCCACACCGAACGAAATCTGGCGTTCATTACCGAGAACCTCCGGCCGCCTGTGCGGCCCCAGCTGGCGTTGCCGATCATCACGACTCATCATAGGGCAAAGGCGGTGCCACCGTGCAGTCTCGAAATGGCGTGGTTTCCTCGGATGAGCCGACGGTACCGGCCGGTTTTCGACCACTTGGGTGGACAGGAGGGAGGAAGGGGTCCAGGGGGGCAGAGGGTTCTAGGGGTTCTAGGGTTCTAAAGGTTCCGGGTTCTAAGGTTCCGGGTTCTAAGGTTCCTGTGGGTTCGGAGGTCAAGCTCTTCAGAGCATGACGATTGTGACGACTCCGAACCCTATCAGCAGGAGTTGGCGCAGCGGCCCTCCTTCCAGGCCGCCGCGATGCAGGTCGGGGATCAGGTCGGCCATTGCAACGTAGAGAAAATTGCCGGCCGCAAACGCCAGGACGTACGGGAGCGCGTGGGGCAGAGCCTTCGTCGCGAAGATCATTGCGATCGCGCCGAGGATTCCTCCCAGGCCCGACAGCAGGTTCAGTGTAAAGGCGCGCAGACGCGAGTAGCCGGCCCGCAGGAGGATCGCGACGTCACCTACCTCCTGTGGGATCTCGTGCGTGGCGACGGCGAGCGCCGTCGTGATCCCCAGCGGAATCGATGTCACGACGGCGGCCGCAATCACGGCACCGTCGACGAATGTATGGAATGCGTCGCCGACTATGACGAGGGAGGCGGCGCTGCTGGTGTGCACCTCGCACTCGTGCGCGTCGTGACAATGCCGCCACAGCACAAGCTTCTCGAGAAGAAAGAAGGCGAGGATGCCTGCGAGCAGCGTCGGCATCGCCTTTCGTGACTCGAGGCCGGCGAGCGCTTCCGGGAGGAGCGCGAGCAGGGCGACGCCGAGGAGCGTGCCGACGGCGTAGCTAATCAGCCATGGCACGAGCTTGACGCGGAGGCCGTCACCGAGGAGCAGAAAGATTGAGGCTGTGAGGAGCCCTCCGAGGCTGCCGAGGATGCTCAACCCCACAGCCACTGCATACATGCGCACGCAGAACGATAGCTCAGTCGGCGGTCGGCAGTCGACGGTCGGCAGTCGCAGTCGGCAGTCGCAGTCGGCAGGCAGTCGCAGTCGGCAGGCAGTCGACAGTCGGCAGGCAGTCGACGGTCGCAGTCGACAGTCTCCTTGTTTTAAGGAGTTGCGACATATCCGCGGCGAGCGCGGACGCGATAGGCCGAACCCCGCACCTCCACGACGATGCTGTGCCAGCGGCCGTCGGCTTTGCCGGTTGCTGGATAGCCGAGCGAATACTGCTTGCTCAGTTCGTCGGCGATGTTCTCGGTGGCCGGATCGAGATCTCTCGGGTAGCGCACGATTTCGGTCCGGCCGCCGCTGTCGTCCGTGAGCTCCCGAAGCGCGAAGGCATTCACGCGATCGTCCATTCCTCTTCGCGCGCCGGGCGTACGGGGCGTCGTGACGGGTGGCCGGCCGCCGCCTCCGGGCATCGGAAGCGGAAACGGGAAGCGAGGTGGCGGCTGGCGGGGCGCCCGCGGCGCGCCCTGGCCCCACGTCGCTGTGTCGCCCTGGCTGTCGATGCCAATCGCGTAGACCATTACCTCGGACTCGCGGATCTGGCGCTTGACCTCGGGGACGGTCGTCGCGCTGTTCGTGTCGTTGCCGTCGGAGATGATGAGCAGTGCCTTCTTGCGATGCCGGCCCGACTTTGCGAGCGGCACGGCGTCAGCGACGGCGTCGTACATCGCCGTTCCGCCCTCGGGCCAGATGCGGCTGAGCCGCGAGAGCAGACGATCGCGATTGGTGGTCCATCCTTCGACGAGCTCGGGAACATTCGAGAAGCGATAGAGGAACACTTCGTCCGCCGGATCGAGCAGATCCCCGAGAAAGCGTCGGAGCGCGTCGCGGGCGGCGCTCATCTTCTCGCCGTTCATGCTGAGGCTCGTGTCGAGCGCGATGCCGAGGCTGACGGGGACTCGCTCGTTGCTGAAATGGGTGATCGGCTGCTCCTGGCCATCCTCGAACACGCGGAAGTCTTCCTGACGCAGGTCCGAAACGAACCTGCCGTTCGAGTCGGTCACAGTGGTGGTCACGTTGATCAGTTCCACCGCACTGCGGAACCGGAACGACTGCCGATCGTCCTTGGGCGGCGCCTGCTGTTGCGCGGTGACGGTCGCGGCTGCGAACGCGACGGCAGCGAAGACGGGTAGAGATCGCGGCGGTCTCATGCAGGCCTCTTCATTTATTCGGCGGATTCGGCGCATTCCGCGCGAGCGGGGCCGGGTTGCGCCGGTCGACGTGCGCCACCGGGCGACCGCTGCTGTCGCGGAAGCTGACGCGATAGCGCGCGACGGGACCGTTTACCGGAATGGTGACGGAAAACGCGGAGCCGACACCCGGGTCGAGCGTCGGCACTTCCAGTGAAGAGCGCCCGCTCGTCATGAACGATCCGTTCTGGTCGAACAGGAACACCGTGGCGGTGAGGTTCGAGACAGGTAGGCCGCCCCGCGGATTCTGCACGCGTCCTGCGACCGTCAACCCTGCGCCGCTCTGGGAGTGACCGAGCTCGAGCAGCTGAAGAGGTGTCGCGACCGTTTCAGCCTGATGGCCTGTTGCAGTCGACGTCGTCGAACGCAGCGACGCGATCCCGAGCACGACGATCGCGACCAGAGCAAGAGCTCCCCCTATGGCGATCCTGGCGCGCCACGGTGAATCAGCCGCAGGCTCTTTGAACAGGCCGTCGGACAGGTCGTCCGCGATCGCGTGTGCGTCGGATGCGGGTTCCGGTTCGGGCAGGAAGTCGTCCGCTGCCATTTGGGACAGCGCTGCGACTCGAGCATCAGAGCGCCGGCGCTCTTCGCGAACGACGTGCGCCAGCACGAGGCCCATGCCAATCGCGATCGCGACGGAAACCAGCGAGACGAGAACAGAGAATGTGATCATGTGCAGGATTACCGAAGCTTGAACTCCACCGCGACCTCGACGAGCACGTCGACCGGGGCACCCAGACGCCGGGCGGGCGAGAAGCGCCATTGCCGCACGGCATCGATGGCGCGTTGGTCGAGACCGTAGCCAAGACCGCGCTGGAGTCGGACGTCGCCGACCGTGCCGTCACTTCGCACGACGATCTCGAGCTCGACGTCGCCGCTGATCCCGCGACGGCGAGCGTCCTCGGTATAGTCGGGTTTGACTTCGCGGAGCAGCGAGGGCGGCGTGATGCCGCTGCCCGGCCGAAATGGTCCTCCGCCCGTTCCGCCTCCGGACCCCGGCCCAATTCCCGCGCCATTCCCCTCGCCGATCCCCGTTCCGGCGCCAGAGCCTACGCCGCCCGCGGTGCCCTTGCCGCGGCTGTCTGCGGCGGAGGTGTTGTCGGCCGGAAGCCCCGCGCGATCGCGTGCATCCGCCGGGACGCTCGCGACGGGTGCAACAACTGGCGGAGCTGGCTCCGGCTTCTGTTCCGGAGGCGGAGGCTCCGCTGGCTTTGGTACCGGCGTGGGATCCGGTGGAGGCTCTGGTCGGGGCGCCGTCTTGGGGCCCTGGACCACGCGCTGCGTGACGACAGGGCTTCGCATCGGGCTCGCGCCCTGAAGCTCGGCACGCGGGGGCGGCGCGGGCTGCTTCAGACCCCCGCCCCCGCCACCTCCGCCTGGTCCGGGCGTCGCCAGGAAGACCAGACTGGTGGTGTCGAACCGCTGCGACCTCGGGACAACTGGTGCGGCCCCGATCAGAAGCGCAAAGGCTCCGAGAATCACCGCATGGGCCAGCGCGGATCCAGCCAGCGGCACAGCGGGTTCCCGATGTTGAGCCAGCGCTGGCTGAAACAGTTCCGGTACGGCCGCGGGAAGAGCCGATCCCGACCGAAGGGTTCTGACGACCTCGACCGCATGTGTTGCGGCGACGAACCTGCCGTCGATCGTCGGCAAACGACCGTTCGCGACCAGCGCGCGGACGTGTCGAACGTCAACCGCCGCAGCGCGCGCGATCTCGTCAGCCGTGAAGACGTCGAGCCAGGGGGACACTTCTTCCATGAGCGCTGGGGAGCGAAGGGCAAAACTCCTGCCGTATGTCCGCGCCGTTGAGACCCCGTGTTGCCGCCTGTTTCCGGCACTTTCCGGTCGACCGGAAGATTCTGTCGCCCGCGAGTGTGCTCCTTCACAGACAGCGCGCAGGGATGGTGAGGACACTCGGCGGAAGGTGACTCATGACCCGACTGTAGGCCGACTGTAGAATGTGTGAATGGCTCAGACTGTGATCGTGACCGGTGCGTCCAGCGGGATCGGACGCGCAACGACTTTGAAGTTCGCCGCGGCCGGAGCATCCCTTCTTGCCGTCGGGCGAGACGGCGGGGCCCTCGCTGCCGTCGTCCAAGAGGCGGCCGCGCTGGGCGGCCGCGCGGATCTTTTCGTCGCCGACGTCACTGCTCCCGACATGCCCGATCGCATCGTCGCCGGCTGCCTCGAGCGGTTCGGAACGCTCACGACGCTGGTGAATGCCGCAGGGATCATCGCGACCGGCACGATCGAGTCCACGACCGACGAGCAGTGGGCGAAGGTGATGGACATCAACCTTCACGCGCCGTTCCGCCTGATGCGCGCCGCGACCGGCCCCCTGATCGCATCGGGCGGCTCGATCGTCAACGTCTCCAGCGTCAACGGACTGCGTTCGTTTCCCGGGCTGATCGCGTACTGCGTGAGCAAGTCGGCCGTCGATCACCTCACACGGTGTGCGGCGCTCGAGCTCGCGTCGAAAGGCGTGCGCGTGAACGCCGTCAATCCCGGCGTGACCGTCTCGAACCTTCACCGACGCGGCGGCATGTCGGAGGAGTCGTACGAAGCCTTCCTCACGCGATCGCGCGAGACGCACCCGCTCGGTCGTCCCGGTCAGCCCGACGAGATTGCGGACGTGATCTTCTTCCTCGCGTCCGACGGCGCGAAGTTCATGACGGGCGAGACCATTCCCGTTGACGGAGGGCGGCACTTGACCTGCGCGAGGTAGGGAGAAAACCCTTACAGGAGTATTGGAGGAGGGAGGATCAGACCGGAAGGATCAAGCCAATGGGTTTTTCTGGGGTTTCGAATATTTGTGTTCCTCCCGATTTGATCCTCCGTCCTCCAATACTCCTGTAAAGGTTTTTCTGCTGGCTCTAGACCACTCACACATTCCTCTTCACTCCCTCCGCGAACGTCAGCCCCTCCCGCTCCGCGAGCGTCCGGACAGCCGCGAAACCGACCGCTGTCAGGAGCGGAGGAGCACCGCCGCCCGAGAGAAACTCCGTGTTCACCGGTCGTGACACGAGCCCGCCAAGGCTGGTGTGCGCCGACGTCTCGATCACAACGCAACGTCCGCCGGGTCGCAGAACACGCTGGGCGTCCGCGACGATCGGGGTCCGCTCGGCTGCGGCGCTTCCAAGCACGTCCCTCAACACGACCACATCGAATGCACCTTCCTCGTAAGGCAATGACGTGAGCGGGGCGGTGGCGGTCTCGACGAGCGCGCCGTTTCGCTCGACCGCCTGCGCTGTTTCCGCGACGCGGCTGGCCACGGAGTCGACCGCGCACGCGCGGCCTGTGAGCCCGGACTTGATCGCGAGCGCCGCGATCAGCGCCGCGTCGCTGCAGCCGACGATGAGCACACGGTCTCCGAGCTTGATGCCGGACATCGCGACGGTGAGTGGCTCGCTCGTGTGTTTTTTCAACCAGGCCATGGATGTTGGAGGACGCGGCGCTCTGCGGCTCGCGGCGCGGGATCGCGCGCGCGGCAGGCCCGCGTAGGAAGGATGATATAGTGCGCTCTTGTGAAAAATCACGTGAAAACACAGGTAAATATCCCCAAACACATCGAAGCGGCGAGTGGAAAGCTCGGGGTCATGCTCGTCGGGATGGGGGCAGTCAGCACGACGACGATTGCAGGCGTCCTCGCGATTCGACGAGGGCTCGCGAAGCCGATCGGATCGTTGACGCAGATGGGCACCGTGCGCCTGGGCAAACGCACCGAAGGCCGTTTCCCGCTGATCAGGGATTTCGTGCCGCTGACGTCGCTCGACGACATCGTGTTCGGCGGATGGGACATCTTCGAAGACAACTCGTACGAGGCGGCGAAGACAGCCGGCGTGCTTTCCAAGGAGCTTCTCGAGCAGATTCGTCCGGAGCTCGAACAGATCCGCCCCTGGCCCGCCGTTTTCGATCGTCAGTACGTGAAGCGGCTCGACGGCCCGAACGTCAAGAAGGGGCGCAACAAGCGTGATCTCGCCGAACAGCTTCGGGAGGACATCCGGCGGTTCAAGGGCGAGCACGGCCTCGAACGGCTCGTGATGGTGTGGTGCGGCAGCACCGAGATCTATCTCACCGAATCGCCCGCGCACGCGAGCATCGAGGCGTTCGAGAAGGCGCTCGAAGCCAACGATCCGTCGATTCCGTCGAGCATGGTGTACGCATATGCCGCCATCAAGGAAGGCATCCCGTACGCGAATGGCGCGCCGAACCTGAGCGCCGACGTGCCCGCTCTGATCCAGCTCGCGGGCGACACGAGATCCCCAATCGCCGGCAAGGATTTGAAGACGGGCCAGACGCTGATCAAGACCGTCATCGCGCCTGGTTTGAAGGCTCGACTCCTCGGCGTCGAGGGCTGGTATTCGACGAATATCCTGGGCAACCGCGACGGCGAAGTCCTGGACGATCCGGAATCGTTCAAGTCGAAGGAAGAGACGAAGAAGTCGGTCCTCGACTTCATCCTCCAGCCGAATCTGTATCCCGACCTCTACAAAGAGTTGTGCCACGTCGTCCGGATCAACTACTACCCGCCGCGGGGGGACAACAAGGAAGGCTGGGACAACATCGACATCTTCGGATGGCTCGGCTATCCGATGCAGCTCAAGATCAACTTCCTCTGCCGCGACTCGATCCTCGCGGCGCCGATTGTCCTGGACGTCGCGTTGTTTCTCGACCTCGCGAAGCGTGCGGGCATGTACGGCATTCAGGAGTGGCTGTCGTTCTACTTCAAGGCGCCGATGCACGCGCCCGGGCTGTATCCTGAGCACGATCTGTTCATTCAGCTGATGAAACTGAAGAACACCCTGCGCCACTTGAAGGGCGAGGAGCTCATCACCCATCTGGGGTTGGAGTATTACGACTGACGCTTGTGGTTCTAGGGTTCTAAGGTTCTAGAGTTCTAAAGGTTCTAGGTTCCAAAGTTCCACGTTCCAAGGTTCCGCGTTCCAGGGTTCAGGGGAAGACCGAGACGGAACCTCGAGCCTTTCGAACCTTAGAACCCTAGAATTCTGGAACCTGCCGCGACACGAGTCTATGAACGAGAGGCTTCAACCAGCGTTCTGGGGTGGGTTGTTCATCGGCGTGCTGTCGGCCCTGCCGCTGGTGAACGCCGGCAACTGCTGTTGCTGCCTGTGGGTCATCAGCGGCGGCGCGCTGGCCGCGTACTTGCGGCAGCAGAGCAGTCCCGCTCAAATCGACGCAGCGGAGGGCGCGCTGGTGGGGCTGATGGCCGGCGCCATTGGCGGTGTGATCGCGACCGTCCTGTCGATCCCATTCCAGCTGTACGTCGGCCCGTACCAGCGCGAGCTCATGGACCGGATCCTCGCGAACAATCCTGATGTTCCGCCCGAAGCGCGCGACTACGTGCAGCGGTTTGCAGGAGGCACCGCGTTTCGCCTGGTCGGGATGGTCGTGAGCGTCGTCATCGACGTCATCTTCGGTCTGCTGGGTGGGTTGCTTGGCGTCGCGATCTTCAAGAAGAACACACCGCCGCCACCCGGGACGGTCGAGGTCTTGCCGCCGGCATGACGCAGTCGGCAGTCGTCGGTCGGGAGTCGTCAGTCACAGTCGGCAGCACAGTCGACAGGTACAGTCGGCAGACACAGTCGGCAGTCAGTCATGTCCAATTCGTGAACCACAGTCTTCGGTGACTCATGTCTGAGATTGATGCGCTTCTCCAGGAACACCGGCGCTTCCCGCCCTCGAAGGAATGGGAGCGCAACGCCACGATTACCGATGCTGGCGTCTACGAACGCGCTGCCCGCGATCCCGAGGCGTTCTGGGCCGGTCTGGCGCAGGAACTCGAGTGGATCGAGCCCTGGACCGAGGTGCTGCGCTGGAAACCGCCGCAGGCCGAATGGTTCGTGGGCGGCAAGATCAACGCGAGCGCCAACTGTCTCGATCGGCACGTGCGCACTGCGCGCCGCAACAAGGCGGCGCTCGTCTGGGAAGGCGAGCCGGGCGACCGCCGTACGCTGACCTACTGGGATCTCTACAAGCAGGTCGGCACGTTCGCGAACGTCCTGAAATCGCTCGGCGTCAAACGCGGCGACCGCGTTGCGCTCTACATGCCGCTGATTCCCGAGCTCGCGATCGCGATGCTCGCGTGCGCCCGGATCGGCGCAGTGCACAGCGTGGTCTTTGGCGGCTTCAGCGCGGAGTCGCTGCGCGATCGCATCAACGACGCGCAGGCCGTCCTGCTCGTGACCGCTGACGGCGGCTATCGTCGCGGCCAGATCGTACCGCTCAAGAGCATGGCCGACGAGGCGCTCCTCGGCACGCCTTCCATCAAGAACGTCGTCGTCGTTCAGCGTCAGGCGGGATCTCCAATTCCCGTCGAGATGCCCGTGGTGATGCCCGTGGTGATGAAAGAAGGCCGGGATCGCTGGTATCACGAGCTCGTGCAGAACGTGCCGTCCAAGTGTGAGCCCGAAGCGATGGATGCCGAGGACATGCTCTACATCCTCTACACGTCGGGCACGACGGGAAAACCCAAAGGCATCGTTCACACGACCGGCGGGTATCTCGTCGGAACCTACGCCACGACGAAATGGGTCTTCGATCTCAAGGAAGACGACGTCTACTGGTGTACGGCGGATATCGGGTGGGTCACAGGGCACAGCTATGTCGTGTACGGTCCGCTGGCCAACGGCGCGACCGTGGTGATGTACGAGGGGGCGCCGGATTGGCCCAACAAGGGGCGCTTCTGGGAGAACATCGAGCGCCACGGCGTCACCATCCTCTACACGGCGCCCACGGCCATCCGCGCATTCATGCGCTGGGGCACCGACTGGCCGGCGAAGCACGACTTGAGCTCGCTGCGCCTGCTGGGGTCGGTCGGTGAGCCGATCAACCCCGAGGCGTGGATGTGGTATCACGAGCACATCGGGCAGGGGCGCTGCCCGATCGTCGACACGTGGTGGCAGACCGAAACGGGCGCTATTCTCATCACGCCCCTCCCGGGACTGACAAGCACGAAACCCGGCTCCGCCACGCGGCCGTTTCCCGGCATCTTCGCCGAGGTTCGAGATGCCAGCGGAAAGCACGTCGAGACGGGCGGCGGCCTTCTCACGCTCACGAAACCGTGGCCTTCGATGCTGCGGGGCATCTACGGGGATCCCGAACGCTTCCATGAGGCGTACTGGAGCCGCTGGAACGACGGCACATACTTCACGGGCGACGGCGCGCGCCGAGACGAGGACGGCTACTACTGGCTCCTCGGGCGCGTGGACGACGTCCTCAACGTGGCGGGCCATCGTCTCGGGACGATGGAGGTCGAGAGCGCGCTCGTGGACCATCCAAAAGTTGCGGAGGCAGCCGTCGTCGGCAAGCCGCACGAGATCAAGGGTCAGGCGGTCGCCGCTTTCGTGACGCTCAAGGAAGGGAACAAGGCGACGCCGGCCCTTGCGGACGAGCTCAAGGAGCACGTCGCCCACAAGATCGGGGCGATCGCCAGGCCCGACCAGATCCTGTTCGCGGCGGATCTCCCGAAGACCCGCTCCGGGAAGATCATGCGCCGGCTGCTGCGGGACATCGCCGAAGGCAAGGCTCTGGGCGATACCACCACCCTGGCCGATCCAGCCGTCGTCTCGAGGCTGAAGAGCGAGTACGAGGACAAAGAAGGATAGGATGGAACGCGGGGCCGACCTGGGACGTAGATCACCTCGGATCGGCCTCTTTTTCTATACTTGAGCCATGGCACTGATTGAAACCCGGGATCTCTGGAAAACCTATGTGATGGGCGATGAGGAGATCCACGCCCTGCGCGGCGTCTCGATCGGCATCGAGCGCGGCGAATACGTCGCCATCATGGGGCCGTCGGGCTCCGGCAAGTCGACGTTGATGAACCTCGTCGGGTGCCTCGACACGCCGAGCAAAGGCAGCTACCTCCTGAACAACAAGGAGGTGGCGTCGATGAACGACGACGAGCTCGCGCGGATCAGGAACGAAGAGATCGGGTTCGTCTTCCAGACGTTCAACCTGCTGCCTCGCGCGACGGCGCTGCACAACGTCGAGCTTCCGCTCGTGTATGCAGGCGTCACGGGTAAGCTGCGCGTCGAACGTGCGAAGCAGGCGCTCGAGAAGGTCGAGCTCATGTCACGCGCCAGCCATCGGCCGAACGAGCTGTCGGGTGGTCAGCGCCAGCGTGTCGCCATTGCGCGGGCGCTCGTCAACAACCCGTCGATCCTGCTCGCAGACGAGCCCACGGGGAACCTCGACTCGAAGACCGGGAACGAGATCATGGGCGTGTTCGATCGGCTTCACCAGTCCGGCAACACGATAGTCCTCGTGACCCACGAGCCGGAAATCGCCGCGTACGCACATCGCGTGATTCACATCCGCGACGGTCAGGTGGAGAAAGACGTCAGCAGGGCGGCGTAAAGGCAGCTACCAGCTATCCTCTCTTCCGACCGCCGACCGCTTCCTCACACCGCCGCCCAGTGGCCCTCCGTGACCTGCCGTAAACCGGCCCCACGATCGAACGAACCAGGATCGAGCACGATCCGTTGACGCGGCGCGTCAGGATCCGGCACAGGGATCGCCGAGAGCAGCGCCCGAGTGTACGGATGGGCGGGGCTCTCGAACAGCCGCTCGGTTGCGCCCATTTCGACGATCCGGCCCAGATACATCACCGCGACCCTCGTGCAGATGTGGCGGACGAGCCTGAGATCGTGCGCGATGAACAGGTACGTCAGCTTGAGCTGCTGCTGCAGATCCATGAGCAGGTTGACGACCTGTGCCTGGACCGAGACATCCAATGCCGAAACGGGCTCGTCCGCGATGATGAACGACGGGTTCAGCGCGAGCGCCCGCGCCAGCCCGATTCGCTGGCGCTGTCCTCCGCTGAACTGATGCGGGTATCGGGCCACTTGCGCAGGATCCAGCCCCACGAGCGAGAAGAGTTGCTCGACACGCGCCCGGCGAGCGGGCTTCGGCCCGGTCCGATGAATGATCAGCGGCTCCTCGACGATGTCGCCGACGCGCATCCGGGGGTTGAGCGATGAATAGGGATCCTGGAAGACGATCTGCATGTCGCGGCGTGCCTGCTGCATGCGCGCGCGCGAGAAGCCCAGCACATCCTCTCCCTTGAAACGCACTGCTCCGGACGTCGGCTCGATCAATCGCAGAATGCACCGCCCCGTGGTCGTCTTTCCGCTGCCGGACTCGCCCACGAGACCAAACGTTTCTCCCTCGGCGATCGAAAAGCCGACACCATCCACCGCGCGTACGGCTGACCCCTTCGCGAACAGCCCGCGTCCGCGATGGAACTCCTTCACGAGGTCCTGCACTTCGAGCAGCATGGTTTCTCGCGTTGGTCTCGAGTCAGTGGCCGCCGGGCGGACCCTGGATGGTCCGCCTCACATCCGTTCTGCGTCCGCCAGTCTGTTCGACATTGGGCCCATGCAGATAGCACTTCACCACTCGGGCCGGACCGACGTTCGTATCCCCGGGAGCCGCTGTCGGACATGGCTCGAAGCGATCCGGGCAACGCGGCGTGAATGCGCAGCCCACCGGCAGTTGGCCGAGCGGCGGCACGGTGCCCTGTATGGCCTGGAGCCGCGTCCCCGGAGCCCCGCCGGGCATCGAGGCCATCAACCCGCGCGTGTACGGATGCTTCGGATCCTGAAACAGCAGTCTGACCGGCGCCTCTTCGACGATGCGGCCGGCGTACATGACGGCGACGCGATCGGCCATCTCCGCGACGACTCCGAGGTCATGGGTGATGAGCAGGAGAGCAAGGCCCATCCGACGCTGCAGGTCGCGCAGCAAGTCGAGGATTTGTGCCTGGATCGTGACGTCGAGCGCCGTCGTCGGCTCGTCAGCGATCACCAGTGAGGGATCGCACGCGAGCGAGATCGCGATGAGCGCCCGCTGCCGCAGGCCGCCCGAAAGCTGGTGCGGGTACTCACGGATGCGTCGAGCGGGTTCCGGGATGCTGACGGCCTCCAGCAACTCCAGGGCCCGCGCCCTCGCGGTTCGGCGCGTGGCTCTCCCGTGGACCAGCAGCGTCTCCTGGATCTGACTCCCAATCGTGAAGACGGGATTCAGGGCCGTCATCGGTTCCTGGAAGATCAGGGCGATCTCTCCACCGCGCACGTCCTGCATCTCGCGCTCGGTGAGCCCTCTCAGATCGCGTCCCTTGTAGATCACGCGGCCCGCTTCGATCCGCCCCGGCCGCTCCACGAGGCGCATGATCGAGAATGCCGTCAAAGACTTTCCGCTGCCGGACTCGCCGACCAGTCCGAGGGTCTCTCCAGCGGATACCGCGAAGCTGATGTCGATCACGGCCGGCAGGAAGCGGCCGTCGACATCGAACCCGGTCGTCAGGTGCTCGACTGCGAGCAGCGGACCTTCAGACATCGATCTCCGAATGCTCCCCGAACACCGCACGCATCGCATCCGAGATCTCGCCGACCGTCGCGTGGGCGCTGACCGCCTGGACGATCACCGGGACGAGATTGTCCGTCCCCCGCGCGGCGATACCAACCGCATCGAGGCCGCTTCGCCAGGCGGACTGGTCGCGCATCGCACGAACCTTCCTCACACGCTCGGTCTGCCGCGCCTCTACGTCTGCATCGATGCGGAGGACGTCGATTCGCTGGGTCTCGCTGCTGGTGAACTGGTTGACTCCGACGACCACGCTGGCACCGTTGTCGACGGCCTGTTGTGCGCGATACGCCGACTCCTGGATTTCGCGCTGGATGAATCCCTGCTCGATCGCTGCGAGCGTTCCGCCGGACGAATCGATCCTCTCGAGAAGAGCGGCCGCTGCCTCCTCGATCTGGTTGGTCTTCTGTTCGATGAAGTAGGCGCCAGCGACGGGGTCGACGGTGTTCGTCACGCCCGACTCGGACGCGAGAATCTGCTGCGTCCGCAGAGCGATTCGCGCCGATTCCTCCGTCGGCAGGGCGAGGGCCTCGTCGCGGCCGTTGCAATGGAGCGACTGCGTGCCCCCGAGGACGGCGGCCAGCGCCTGGATTGCGACGCGGACGATGTTGTTGTCCGGCTGCTGGGCCGTCAGGGTGCTGCCCGCCGTCTGGGTGTGGAAGCGCAGCTGCTGTGCGCGCGGGTTCGTGGCGCCGAACCGCTCGCGCATGAGACGCGCCCACAACCGGCGCGCCGCGCGGAACTTCGCGATCTCCTCGCAGAAATCGTTGTGGGCGTTGAAGAAAAACGAGATGCGCTGCGCAAAGCTGTTGACGTCGAGTCCGGCCGTCCTCGCGGCTTCCACATAGGCGATGGCGTTCGCGAAGGTAAAGGCCACCTCCTGCACGGCCGTCGCGCCGGCCTCGCGGATGTGATAGCCGCTGATCGAGATGGAATTCCAGTTGGGCAGCGTCCGCTCGCAGAACGCGAAGATGTCCGTGACGATCCGCAGGGACGCGCGTGGAGGGTAGATGTAGGTCCCGCGCGCAACGTACTCCTTGAGCACGTCGTTCTGCACAGTGCCGGCGAGCGTATCGTCTGACACGCCACGGCTCCGGGCCACCGCGACGTAGAGCGCGAGCAGGATGATGGCCGTCGAGTTGATCGTCATCGACGTCGACACGCGGTCGAGAGGGATGCCGTCGAAGAGCTCGGCCATGTCCTCGATGCTGTCGATCGCGACGCCGACTCTTCCGACTTCTCCCTGGGCCAGAGGATGGTCCGAGTCGTAGCCCATCTGGGTCGGCAAGTCGAAGGCGACGCTGAGGCCGGTGACGCCCTGTGAGAGAAGGTACCGATACCGCCGGTTGGATTCCGCCGCCGTCCCGAACCCCGCGTACTGCCTCATCGTCCAGAGGCGGCCGCGGTACATCGTGGGCTGGATGCCGCGGGTAAAGGGGAACGTGCCGGGAAATCCCAGCTCGGTGTCCGAATCCCAGGCCGCGAGCGCGCTAGGATCGACGAAATCTGCACTCATGACAAGAAGTGCCGCCATTGTAACAACTGCCCGCTGCGGGCCGGCATCGAGACTCGCGGAAACTGCGCACGCCGGCGGCAGAAACCACAACATGTTGCGTGTGGAACCATTGACACCCTCAAGAAAGGCGTTTTAGAATGTCCTTGCGATCCCGCGCTGCAAATCCTTCATATGAATAAATTTGGCGCCCGATTCCTGCCGCCCTCCACGGGATGCAGTTGTGCATCGGGAGACGCCCCGGTTACCCAGCTCCGGCGGCGGTGAGGAGGTCCCAGAATGGACGACGTCGTGAACCGGATAGCACGTGAGCTTTCCGACGCCATTGCTGCCGCCGTTGCCGAGGATGCTAGGGTCGAGGCGTGCCGCGAGCGTGCGCGCGCGGCAGGTTTCGAAATGAAAGTGACGCTCGAGGCTGTCATCGGATTCGTCAATCGTCAGCAGCCCGGTGCGCTCGCCAAGGTTGCCGCGCCGCAGAAGGCCGCCCGCGTGGAGCGCCGCAGCTTCGAGATGAGCGCCAACGACCGTCGCTTCCTGCGCTCGCTGCGCATCGCGGCGGACGAGACCCAGAGCAAAGAAGTCGAATAGCTCCTCGCAGGTCCCGAGACGGAAAAGGCCGGCTGCTCGCGTCAGCCGGCCTTTTCTTTTGCCTTTTCTGGTCGCGCAGGCTCGAACGGCGTCAGTCCGCGAGCGCGCTGATCGGGGCAGCCGGCGGGGCCGGACGGGCTGGTGACCATTCGATCAGGCGGCCGTCCCGCGGGATTCGCAGCGACACCGGTTGGGCACCGGCGGGCAGCGGCACCGGCTTGCGTGGGTTCGCATAAACCCCGTGCTTGCCATGTTCCTTGTACCATTCTGCGACAGTCGCGTTCTGGTACATGTTCTCGACGATTTGCCGCCAGCCCACCCCGGTGTTGTACGCACAGAACGAGATTTCTCCCATCTGTGTCGCGTACGGGATGATGCACATCTCCGTTCGCCGGAAATCGTAGGTCCAGAGATCCTGGAACCACATCCCTGCCACGAACAGCAGAAGCCACTCGTCACGCTTGCGGTCCTGGTTGTCGCGGGCGCCGAGCTTGCCGCCAAGCTGCCCGCCGCTCTGCTTGTCGTACTTGTGAAGGAGATCGGCCAGCCTGAAGCCGTTGGGCGCTTTGGCAGGCGTGTAGTTCCGCAGCAGGCTCAACGCGGTCTGGACCTTCGTGAGGAACCGGCCCCGGCCGGCGTCGGCGATCGCGCCGGCGTCCTGCAGAAAGCGATCGATATTGATGAACGACGCGAGGGGCGCCCACTCGCGTGTCTTCTTGCTCACCATGAAGGCGGTCCCGATCCCGCAGTCCGGATGGCAACCGCACTTGAGCGTGCCCCAGTCCGCGCCGGGGCCTTTCAGCAAGTCCGTCACATCGGAGAGCGAGCTCGAGGCCGACAGCGGAAACCAGTCGCGGAGCGGTTCGGTAACGCCGGTCTGCCGCTTCACGTCCTCCGCCAGGTGCGACAACGTGTAGCGCTTCGCATGCCGGTCGGCGTCCGTGATGTCCTCGTCCCGGCCCGTAAAGGAGACCGGCTGGAAGGAGACGAAGCTGATCTTGTCGCAGTTCTGCAGCGCGAACTTGATGATCGGGCCTACCTGATCGTCGTTGACCGTGTTCACGATCGTCACGACGAGGCAGACGTCGATGCTCGCGGCATGCAGCGCCTCGATCGCGCGCAGCTTCACGTCGAACAGATTGCCGACTTTTCGATGCGCGTTGGCCAGCTCGGTCACGCCGTCGAACTGCAGGTAGGCGATCCGCATGCCGGCCGCGCGTGCTTCGTGCGCGAAGGCCGGATCCTGGGCGAAGCGGATGCCGTTGGTGGCCGCCTGGACGCTGAAGTAGCCGACCTCTCGCGCATACCGAACGGCGTCGAGAAAGATCGGAGAGATTGTCGGCTCGCCCCCCGAGAACTGTACCGTCATCTGCCGCTTCGGCTTGACGCTCACTGCGTCGTCGAGCAGTTTCCTGACTTCGTCCAGACTGAGTTCGTGAACGTAGCCCACCTGGTTCGCGTCCATGAAGCACGGGTCGCACATCATGTTGCAGCGATTGGTCAGGTCGATCGTGAGGACCGCGCCGCGCCCGTGCTTGATCGAGGACGTTCCGTGATTGTGCAGGCGGTCGGTGACCGCGTCGAAATCGCGACCCGGGAACAGGCCTTCGAGCCGCTCGAGGAATGCCGGGTTGATCGCCAGCGTGTCGACGAAGGTGCCGTGCTCGGGGCAGGTCTTTTCGATCAGGACCTTTCCGTCGCGCTCGATGATGTGTGCCTCGATTTCGGCGATGTGGTCGTTGACGAGTGATTCGATGGACTGCTCACCGGAAAGGATCCGGGCACGAGCTTCGCGGACGCAGGTCGGGCAGAGCGAATCGGTCTTTCGGGGCCAGCCGAATTGCGGTCGAGTGCGCTGTTGCCGTTTCATGAGCGGCGCGGTCGCCCACTTCGGCTGAAATGTCCGTCCGTCGAATTGCTTGTTGATTGCTTGAAAGGCGGGCCACGCCGCGCGGGCGCCATACGCGAGCGCCAGCTCTACCGGTCTCCACACGTTCATCCGAGTCAGACCTCCTCGCAGCGAACCCCACGGCCGTTGAGGGCTTTCGATGCGGCGGCAGGAGAGCGTCCGGAACTATAACATACCAATTTCGGCGCTCCCGGCCAGCTCGTCGCGCACGAGCGCCTCGAGTTGCGCGCGATCCGTTTTGCCCCGCGCCGTCAGCGGAATCCGATCCAGCCACACGACCTGCCTCGGCACTTTGTACGCCGCCAGTCGCGCGGCGCAGTACTGCCGAACAGCCAGGATGTTCCTCTGGCCATCTCGCGGCACGATGCAAGCGACGATCTGCTGACCACGAGCGGCATCCGCCGCGCCGACGACACGCACGTCCGCGACGGACGGCATCGCTCGCAAGACCTGCTCCACCTCCTCGGGTTGGACTTTTCGGCCGGCGACGTTGATGAAGGCAGAGACGCGGCCGGTCAGCATCAGGTTGCCTTCAGCATCGAACCGGCCGAAGTCTCCTGTCAGGAAGCCGCCGTCGACAAACGATCCGTCGGCCGGATTCTCACCGACGTAGCGCGCAGCCACCGCCTTCCCAGCCACGTGCACACGCCCTCCTTCCGGGGGAGCGCCTTCCTCCGGTCTCAACGCAATCGACACGCCGGACAGGGGCCGTCCGACAGTCGTTTCTTCCCTGAGGTCTTCCCCGTCTTCGTACGCAATTCCGCCGGCCTCGCTCGTGCCATAGAACGAGTGGACTTTGACGGCGAATGTCTCGAAGAACCGGCGCACGGTCCGAGGCTCGAGACGGGCGCCGGCACTGACGAGTTTTCGCAGTCTGGGAGGCCATCCACCCCCCAGCGGGGCGCCAGCCAGATGCTCGAACATGAAGGGCACGCCGGGAAATGCATCAGCGCCATACGCGCGGGCGTCGATGAGGAGCGAATGCGGGACGAAAGTTTCCCTGAGGATCACGGCGGTGCCGCGAGTGAGCGCAGGCACCAGAAGGTTTCCAAGTCCGTAGGCATGCGACAAAGGAATCGCCGCGAGCTGTGTGTGTTCCGGGCGGATGTCCATGGCCCCGAGGATCTGATCCGAGTCGACTGCGAGCGCGCCGTCGGTCGTGAACGTCGCTTTGGGCAATCCTGTCGATCCGGATGTCAGTTTGAGAGCCGCTGCGCCGCGATAGAGATCCGGGCGTGGTTCGACGCCAGTCATCCGCACCGCCAGCAGCCCGTCGCAGAAGGCTTCTGGTTCACCAAGAGGGCGTGGAGGGTTGGCCTGTCCGGGCACGATGGCGACGGTTGCGCCAAACCGCCGCGCGAGGTCGCCGATTTCCACCGTTGTGGCGCCGGCGTCCACAGGCATGACGGCGATGCCCGCCGTCCGGCACGCCAGCCAGAATGGGAAGGCGGCCGGCCGGTTGCCGATTGTCAGGATCACGAGGTGGTCAGGCCCCAGCCCGAGCCGCTCCAGCGCGCGGCGATGCTCTCCGCTCGCCTCCAGGATGTCGTCGGCGCTGAAGCTGCTTCCCGTGAGCGGGACGTGGATCAGAGGCCGCGCCGGCGCATCTCGATGGATCCGCCGGAACCTTTCGACGATTTCGCTCAACTCAAGCTCTTACCGCTCGTCCAGGCTTTCAGGAACTTCGCGATGTCCTCACCAAGATTCCGGGCGTCCTGGCGCATCTTTCCGACCGCGTCGGCGCCGAGTACCCGTGTGGACGCCACGCGACGCTGCTCGAACCGCGCGAGGAGCTTGCCCGATCCGTCCCGCACTGTCCCCGAGACCGCCATCACCGATCGCTCGCCGAGTACGTCGCTCTTGTGGAGTGGGCTTCCGGGGTTCATGTCGGTGAAGGAGCCTTCGACCACGATGTCCCCCGTCCCATCTCGGACCACACCCTTGAAGAGCCCGCCCGAGGCGAGCGCCTTCATGAAGGCGGCCTCGAGCTCCTTCGGCGCCTCGGTCCGGAGGGTTTGTGCCGCCTGCTGCTGCTCCTTCGTGCCGGACACGCCGGTGCCGAGGTTCGCGGCGTCCGTTGTGAACGGCTTGATCGTGACGACGGAACCAGCTGCCAGTGGCGGCTGTTCGACGAAGAGCTCGATGCGATCGAGCGCGCCGTCACGGATGGTTCTCAATGGTTGTTCTTGCGCCAGCGCCAGGGTCGACGCGGCCGCCATCGCGAGAGTGGCCACGAGCGTTCTTGGGAACATCGTTTGCTCCAATCAGGAGGTTTCGCTCAGCCTGAAGTCGCTGTCGGTGGCCCGCGAAGGCTCTCCGCGATTGACGAAGCTGAAAAGTGGGCCAGCCATCAGCGTCGTGCCGATGGTCATCATGACGAGGATCGTAAACAGGACCGGTGTAATGATGCCGCGTTGCAGTCCAATGTTCAGCAGAATCAGCTCCATCAGTCCGCGGGCGTTCATCAAGGTTGCCACGCTCAGCGCTTCGCGGGTCGAGGCGCCGGTCAAGCGCGCAGCAATGAAGCAGGCCACGCCCTTGCCCGCGCACGCTGCCAGGAAGGCCAGCGCGGTCAAGGTCCACAGCCATGCTGAATCTAGGAGGCCGATCCGGCTGTTCAGGCCGGAGTACGCAAAGAAGAGCGGAAGCAGCAGCGATGTGGTGACCGGCTCGATCTTCGACTGGAGCTCGCGCGACAGGAGACCGCGCGGCGTCGCCGCACCAAGCACGAAAGCGCCGAACACCGAGTGGATGCCGACGAGATCGGTGAGCCATGCTCCACCCGCGAGCAGCGCAAGCATGGTCGAGAAGATCCAGGGGGCCAGGCCTCCACGATCCTGAGCGGCTGCCTCGAACCGGACGAGCATGGGACGGATGGCCCCGAAGACGCCAGCGACATAGAGCATCGCGCCAGCGGCCGCGACGACGGCCAGCGTGCCATGCCCAGTGAGGCTTCCGAGCACAATCGCCAGGATCACCCATGCGGCCGCATCGTCCAGCGCGCCTGCCGCCAGCGCGAGCGAGCCCATGGCGGTCCCCGCGATGCCCCGCTCGTAGATGATCCGCGCGAGGACCGGAAACGCCGTGATCGACAGGGCGGCGCCAACGAAGAGGACCGCGTGGAACGTCTGGACTTCGGGTGCGAAGAATCCGCCGGTCCGCATCAGAAGGACCGCCAGTGCGCCACCGAGAGCAAGCGGCGCGGCGATGCCGGCGATCGAGACCGCCGCGGCCCGCCGGGCATGGCGAATCATCAGCTCGGAACGGAACTCCAGGCCGACGCAGAACATGTATAAGACGACGCCGATCTGGCTCACGATGACCAGGGCGTGACGCGACGCGGCAGGGAACACCTGCTCCTGCAGGCCCGGTGCGATCCAACCGAAAAGCGACGGGCCCATGAGGAACCCCGCGACCATCTCCGCCACGACCTGAGGCTGGCCGACTCTGGCCGCGAGATAGCCGACCGCCCGGCACACGAGGAGTATGACGGCAACTTGCGCGAAGAACGTTGAGACTACCTGTGCGTCGGTCATCGATCTGGACCGGGGGGCTTCGCCCCGCCGGACCCCCCTCGCCATCGCTCGCGGGGGCCCCACGCCCCGCTCCGCTCCGGCGGGGCGCGCCTGCGGCGCGCCTAGTCACACTCTGAGACCGGGGGGCTTCGCCCCGCCGGACCCCCCTCGCCATTCCGCCTCCGCTGAAAGCTTCGGCGAGAGTTCGCCGTAGCGCCTGCGGCGCGAAGGCGGCCGCTCGCGGGGACCGGGGCCCCCGGCGCGCGTACGGCGCGCCAAACGGTCCTGGCAGGCCAGTATACTGGACCCGTTCATGGACCTTCTTGACCTCCTTCCGCATCGCCCTCCGATGCGGTTGCTCGACGAGATCGTCGAGCTCGTGCCCGGCCGGCACGCTCGCGCTCGGAGGGAGCTGCGCCGCGACGACTTCTTTTTCAACGGTCACTTTCCCGACGAGCCGATCGTGCCGGCTGTGGTTCTCGTCGAGATGATCGCGCAGGCCGGAGGGCTGGCGGCAGGCGCACCGTCCGGTCCGGGTGCGAGCTCGGCGCAACCGTTGCGCCTGCGCGTGGCAGGACTCGGGCCATTCAAGTTTCCGCGCGCAGCCGCACCCGGCGCGCAGCTCGACGTGCAGGTGCGCGTCGCCGGTCACCTCGGCGGACTCTACAAAATCGAGGGTGAAGTCACAGCCGACGGACAACTCGTGGCTGCCGGCAGTGTCACGCTTGGGGCTGCCGACGGTCCAGCAGCTCCCGCATCCTGATCCGCATGTCCGGCATCCCCAGCGGCCCGACGATGACGGGCCAGATGCGTCGATTCGTGCACGACCTCCGAACCGAAGGGAGCGCGTCGGGACGAGACGCGACAGCCGTCGGCCTGGGCGTGTTCATCGGAAGTCTGCCCTTCTACGGCTTCCATCTCGCGATCTGCCTGGCGGCAGGCACGCTGCTGCGCCTGAACCGCGTCAAGCTGTATCTGGCAGCGAACATCTCCAACCCTTTCATGGCGCCGTTCCTGATCTTGTCCGAGCTTCAGGCAGGCTCGCTCGTCAGGCGGGGCGAGCTGCGGCCGCTGACGATCGAAGCCGTCAAGCGGATGGATCCGTGGAGCGTGGGCGCCGACCTCCTGATTGGTGCGGTCATCGTCGGGGCGCTCCTCGGTCTGGCCATCGGCAGTGCGACCTGGATGCTGACACGCGATCGAGGAGAGGATCCCTTCTTCGCCTCGCTCGTGCGACGGGCCTCGGATCGGTTCGTCGCGGGCAGCATCACGGCGTGGGAGTTCGCGCGTGGCAAGCTCCGCGGGGATCCGCTGTATCGGACGGTTCTGCTGGGGGGAGTGCTGCCGTCAGGCTCGTCCGAGGGAACGCTCGTCGATGTGGGATGCGGGTCCGGCCTGATGCTTGCGCTGCTGGCCGAGGCAGCGTCGTGCTGGCGCGAGGGTCGATGGCCGCGTGACCGTCCGGCGCCGCCTCTGTTCCATCGACTCGTTGGCATCGAGCTCCGCCCGAGGGTCGCGCGTCTTGCGCGGCGAGCGCTGGGCGATGCGGCAACGATCGTCGAGGAAGACGCGCGTCGCTCGGCGCCGATGCAGTGTCAGGCGATCCTGTTCTTCGACGTGCTGCACATGATGCCCTTCGAAGATCAGGAGCAGCTGGTCGGAGTGATGACCGCTCACCTCGCGCCCTCGGGGGTCATCCTCGTGCGGGAGGCGGATGCGGGCGGAGGCTGGCGATTCCGCGCCGTGCGCGCGGGGAACCGGCTGAAGGCGGTCGCGGTCGGGCGCTGGAGGGAGTCATTTCACTATCGGACGGCGACGCGGTGGAAGGAGCTGTTCGAGCGATTCGGGTTCAGCGTCGAGCGCCGAGACGCGGGCGAGAACACCCCCTTCGCCAACGAGCTGTTCGTGTTGACCCGATCGAGTGACTCTTCGCCGCTCCGCAACTAGTGGCCTGTATCTACTGATTCAGTAGCGTGTCGTTCTGTGGTTCGGCCCCGATTTCGCAGTCGCGACAACGGAGCGGCTGCGACTGATTCAGGCGTTACATCCTACTAGTCGAGCCCGTCGTACGCGTCACGCTGAGCGTCCCAGTACCGGTAGAACGTGTACCAGAGCTCCGGGCGCACGCGAATCCGCTCTTCGACGGCCTCCGCAATCTTCTGTGCCGCGGTGGCGATCGCTTCGTCGCGCGGGATATCGGTGGCGACGTACACCGGCGCGCTCGGACGAATGTCGAAACGCCCCGGCGAGTTGCGTTCGACGGTGCACGGCAGGATAGGTGCGCCGGTGGCGTGACCCATGACGAAGGGCAGCCGGAGGAACCACGCGCGGCGGCCGAAGAGCGTGACGCCGACGCGGTCGCGGCCGTAGTGACGGTCGATCAGCATCGCCACGACCTTGTTCGCGCCCAGCTCACGTCGAATCTGGAGAGCCGTGTCGAGCGATTGGCGCGTCTCGATGGTCTTCGCGCCAATCTGGTCTCGTATCTCGCGACGGATCTGGTTGACTTTCGGATCCGCCTCCGTCATGGCGACGACGCTCAGCGGAACCCGGAGCATCCTGAACAGGACGCCCCCGACCTCCCAATTGCCGAAGTGACCACTGACGAGGATGATCCCGCGGCCTGGCGCGCGCAGCTGCTCGAAGAGGCCGAGGGAGCGATCCGGGATGTGGAAGAGCGTGGCCGCCTCGCTGTCGGACGCAGACAGCGCGCGCAGGAAGTCGATGACGTCGCACGCGTAGCTGCGGAACATCTCGAGCGCCCGCCCCTCGAGCGCTCGGCGGCTCTCGCCGGGAAAGACGGCCGACAGATTGTCCGCAATCGCAGCGCGGCTGGTCGCCATCGTCCTCCAGGCGATCCATGTGCCGACGTGCCCGATCCCGTACGACACGACGCGCGGCAGGATCCCGACGCCCCTGCGAGTGGCGCTGAAAATCACCCCGTTGTTCAATCCATGGAGCGTCCAGCGCCGTGGTCCGGCAACAGAAGTGCTCTCGTTCATTCCAATTTCTTCGTCAGCAGTGCCGGCAGCACGACGACCGATGCGATCGACAGCGTCGCCACGCTGACGGCCGACACGACGCCGATCGACCGCAGCGGCGGATAGCTGGACGTCACCAGCGTGCCGTAGCCGAGCACCGTAATGGCCGCAGCCACCAGGATCACGGGCGCCAGCTCTTCGATCGCCTCCCTCGCAGCGCCGGCCTCGCGGTAACGCTGCACGAGATGGATGCCGTAGTCGACGCCGATGCCCACGAACGTCACGACGGCGAACAGCGCGAAGAGGTCCAGCTCCGACCGTGCGATGGCCAGCAACCCGGCGGCCCAGATCAGGCCGATCGCGGTCGGGAGCAACGCCAGCAGCGACAGCCACCAATCGCGAAATGCCCAGACCACGATGGCCACGACCACCAGCGAGCCGACCGCGAGGCCGCGAATGAACTGCGGGAGGAACCTGTCCGACAGCTCGCGATTGACGAGCGGCAGCCCGGTCAGGGTGGCTGAGGGATCGATCGTCCGCGTGACCTCCTGTACCGCGTCGACTTGCGCGGCGGTCGCCGGGAACACGTAAGACGCGACGCGCCAGCCGTTCGGTGTCTTCGCGACGAAACGGCCGACGAGGGCGCCCAGCCCGTGCGCTTTGTAGTCCTCCATTGTCAACCGCTGAGCGGCGTCGAGCAGTCGCGGCACGCGCTGGCGGAACGGATCGAACGACTCGGGCCGAAACCCCGCGTCTTCCGCAGCCCGCGAGAGACTCTCGTTGACCGCTGTCACCGAGATGCCGGCGCTGCGCACGATGGCCCCCCGCCTGGCCTGTGTCGCTTCGGAGGGCAGCAGGACCGTCGCCGCCTGCAAAGGCACGTCCCCGTGGGTCCGTCCCAGCTCACCAGCCAGCCGCTCGTTCGTCGTCAACAGCGATTGGAGGTCCGGCCCCTCATCGAGAATCACATAGACTTCGCCCGGAAGCCCGAACATCGGAGCGAGCTGCTCCTGGAGCGCGGCCGCCGGCGTCACTGATTTCAGTCGGTCGAGCGTCGGGTTGATCCGCAGCCACGTCGCGGCGATCCCGAGAACGATCGTCGCCAAAGCGGCCCCGCTCAGAATCGGCGTTCGATTCCGCTGCACCCACGCCGCGAGCCCGGGCATCGCCAGCGAGCGCGCCCGGCGTCTCTTGCGCGGCAGCGAGGCCGGCACCAGGACGAGCGTCAGCGCGCCGCACAGCAGCATGCTGTGTCCGATCAGCCGTCCGAGCTGCTCGAGACTCGGAAAATCGACGAACACGAGCCCGTAAAACGTGGCGGCCGTCGTCCACATCCCGAGCAGCATGCTGTATGACGGTCCGGTAAGACCGTCGATCGCCGCACCCGGCTCGCGACCCTGATCGAGCGCGTGCGTGTAGGCGACATAGAGCAGCACGACCCCGTCCACGCCAAGTCCGAAGAGCATCGCAGCAGACGCCGTCGCAGCGGCAGACAGCGTCGCGCCGGCAAGACCAAGCGCGCCTAGAACGAGCACGAGAGAGATGGCAGAGGGCAGGGATCCCACGGCGACGAGCCACGGGCTGCGAAAGACGATGAAGAGCAACGGCAGAATCAACGCCAGCGAGCCGACCGTGTTCGAGATGCTCTCGCGCCGGACGAGGGCCTCGGTTTCGACTGCGATGCGATGGCCGCCCGCGAGCTCGATGGCCAGCGGACCACGCTTGTCGTCCGAAGAATCCGCGTCCGCGGGCTGCGCAGCGACAGACGCGCGGATGTTCTCGAGCCTCGAGGAGAGCGCCCGCGAGAAGTCCGCGTCGTATGGAGGGCGAGCCGGCTGCGCCATCACGAGGCGTCGACGTCCGTCCCTGGTCACGTAGCCGCCTTCGGTGATCCCGATGTTGATCCCGGCTTGCGAGCCGCCGAGCTGTTCCCGCATCAGATCGAGGAGTCCGAGCGGATCCTGCCGCACGAGCTGCGCGATTTCAGGCGAAGGCACGGTCAGCAATGCGCGGCGCTCGGCGACCGCCTGCCGCATGCCGTCGCCGCTGAAACGCTTCAGTGCCTTCTCGAGGGCGTCGTCGCGAAACAGGAGCAGCTGCCTGTCGGCCAGCCAGCCGATGTCCTGGGAGGTGTCCACCGTGCCGCTGTCGACGCGCGTGATTTCCGGCGCGTTTCGAAGCGCGTCGATCCATGCGTCGATCTGCTCGTCGTAGTCGCTGATCGATTGTCCTGCAGGCGCGCTGAAGACGATGTAGAGCTGATCGAGGCTGCCGAAGCTCGCCAGGAAGGAACGAAATGCGGGGATCGCCCGGCCGTCGCGCGGCAGAAGGCTGAGCACGTCGGTGTCGAACCTCAGACGTTGTATCCCGACGAGCGACGCGATCACGAGCAGAAGAGTCGACACGGCAACGACCGTGCGGTGATGTCTGGACCACGACAGGATGGCGGCAACGGCGGACGTCACTGAGGGCCTCCTATGTTACGCTTCCGCGTTCGCCCATGCACGTCCTCCTGCTGCGTCCGATCCCCGGAAACGAACG
Organism: uncultured Acidobacteriota bacterium; assembly: GCA_963730995.1. Taxonomy (GTDB): domain Bacteria; phylum Acidobacteriota; class Vicinamibacteria; order Vicinamibacterales; family 2-12-FULL-66-21; genus CAVSUB01. Next base: position 360,318 of record CAVSUB010000009.1, read on the forward strand.
ATTCGGTCTCGGTCCGTTCTTCCGCATCGAGCCCCTTGGCATGGAGTACATCGCGGCCGCGCTCGAGGGCCGTGGTCATCGGGTGACCATCGCCGACCTTCGGTTCAGCGGCTCCGTCGAGCAGCAGCTGCGACGCACGCGCCCGGATCTCGTCGGCATAGCCGGCATGCACGCGCTCGAGACCGACGAGGTCCTCGGGCTCGCACGGGAGATCCGTCGGCTCGCGCCGGAGGTGCCGATCGTCATCGGCGGCCACACCGCAGCCGCGTATCCGGAGCCGTTCCTGTCCGGCCCAGTCGACGCCGTGGTCCTCGACGATGGCGAACGAGCACTACCGGAGATCGTCGACGCCATAGAGAAGCGGCGTCCGCTCAGCGAGGTTCCAGGTATCGCCGTTGGCGACCAGAGCGGCGGCGTCAGGCGGACCGAGGCGAATCCGGACGCCTTCGACCTGGACGACGTTCCGCTCCCCTCCCGGCGGCTTGTCGATGGCTGGCGTCGTCAGTACGCCTGCCTTGCCCATCGTCCGACGTGGCTGATCGAGACGGCGCGAGGCTGCCCGTTCCGCTGTTCGTTCTGTTCGATCTGGCAGCTTCACGCGCGATCTGTTCGCGAGCGGTCGATAGAGTCAGTCTGTCAGGACTTTGCCAGTTGCGGCGACGAGGTCTTCGTCGCAGACGATCTCTTCTGGTACCACCCGGCGCGAAGCCGCGCCCTCGCCATGGAGCTGCGGCGCCGAGAGATCCGCAAGAAGTGGATCCTGGTCCAGAGCCGGGTCGATCTCGTCGGGCGTCATGCGGACCTGCTCGAGGCCTGGCGGCCGATCGCGCGTGATTTCGACATCTTTTTCGGCCTCGAAGCCGCCACCAACGAAGGCCTGACCGGTCTCGTCAAAGACGCGACCGTCGATCACACCCTGCAAGGTATCGAGGTCGCGCGATCGTTGCGGTACGGCGTCACCGGGAACTTCGTAATCGATCCTGCATGGGGCGAGGCCGACTTCGAGCGGTTGTGGGGCTTCGTCGAGCGGCACCGGTTGTTCCAGGCCGGATTCACGATCCTGACGCCGCTCCCCGGGACCGCTTACTTCGACGAGATGCGTCCGAGGCTCAAGGCCCGCCGGTGGGCGCAGTTCGACATGCACCACCTTCTCTGGGAACCCGCGCTCGGCCCGCAGCGGTTCTTCGAGCTGTACTGCGAAACGTGGCGCCGGTCGGTGCTGAACCTTCGCGGCCGCAAGAGCGTCTGGCAATGGCTCCGACAGGTCGATCTTCGCAACACGATGTTCCTCATGCGCGCGTTGGGCCGCACGCAGCGCATGATGGATCCGGCCCATTACATGGCGGAATACGATCTGACGACCCCGGATCAGTCCGTGGCGGCGCTTCGGAGGGCTCTCGAAGTTTGAACGGCGGCTGACGTATCGTTCGGGTGATTCAGCGGGGCCCGACGCTGAACACCGACGGGTCGATCGGTGCGTTGGGCTTCACGTCGGTGAACGTCATCAGCTTGGTGTCGCCGCTCGGGAAGGACATCTTCATCGCCACCAGCAGCTCCGTCGTTCGATCCACCCACAGATCCAGACGCGACAAACCCTCCAGGATCTGTTTCCGCTTCGGCACCATCGTCACCAGGTAAGTGCCCGTGCGGTCTTCCGCTTCGCGCGCGGCGATGGTGAAGTGGCTCCGCAGCTCGTCAGGCGAGCTGTCGGCGAAGTACTTCTGGATTCGCTTCTGGGAAGCGCCGATGTCCTTGGATTCGCGCAGGTGCCGGGACGGCCACGACATCGTCATCATGTCGCCGTCGATAAGGACGACACGCTCGTCGGGCTGGGTATACCGGAGCACGATCCTCGACGGCCGGACCACCGCGAGCGTGCCGCTCGACACGAGAGGCTTCGTGAGGAGCGTTGACGATGTCGTCTCGACGAACGACGCCGTCAGCGTCTTCATCGCGCCATTCTTCGCCTGTCCCTGTTTGAAGAGCTCGTCGAACAGGTCCGCTCTCGTCGGGGCAGCCGTGCCGAGCGCCGAGGCCGCCAGGAAGACAACAAAGCAGCCGAGAGCGCCGACCGACCGTCGAGCGCGCCCGCAGCCCCTTTGAACATGCATGATCGGAATGGTAACGTACGAGCAAATCCCATCGTGCCCGAGCAGATCGTCATCACCGGCATCGGTGTCGTCTCGACCTTCGGCGACTCGCCCGATGCTTTTCGGGACGCCATCCTGGAAGGTCGAACGGGCATCTCACTCGACACGGAGTTCGAAGCGCAGGGGTGCCGCTCGGTATTGTCGGCACGCATAGCCGGATTCGAGCCCTCGAAGTGGATTCCGCCGATGAAGCTGCGTCGCATGGACGACACCGGGCCTCTGGCCCTAGTGATCGCGCAGCAGGCGGCGGCGCAGGCGAAGTACGCCGTCGGGACCACTCCCAACGATCGCGCGGGTGTCGTCCTCGGCACGTATAACGCTGGCGGCCGATCGACAGCGGAGTACCTGACGGCACTCTTCAATGGCGGACCAGCGAATGCGCCGGCGCTGCTGTTCAACAGCACCGTTGGAAATGCCGCTGCCGGCCTGGTGGGCCTCGAGCTCAAGCTGCGCGGCCCGAACGCGACGATCAGTCAGAAAGAGGCCTCAGGCCTCGCGGCTATTGTGACCGCCGTCGATCTCCTGCGCGAGGGCCGGCTCGACGCCGCGATCGCAGGCGGCATCGATTCGATCTACGACCTGTTCTACAGGGCGCACGATCGCTTTCGTGTGATGAGCGATGCGCGTGAGCCGGATGAATCCGTCGCGCCATTCAGCGCGCGCCGACGCGGCTTCGTGATGGGGGAGGGCGGGTTCGGCGTGTGGCTCGAGCGGGGGGACCACTGGCGCGCCCGCGGCGCTTCAAGATTGGCCGAGGTCCTCGGAGTCGCTGCGTCGAGCGCTGCGGTGCCGCTCAACGCCTGGCCGGATCGTCCGGATCCGCTGGTGCGGACCATGCGCCTGGCTCTCGACGACGCGCGGATCGTGGCCTCGGATGTAGACGTGGTGTACGCCTCGGCCAACTCGACGCAGATGCTGGATCGCATCGAGACACAGGCATTGTCCGAGGTGTTCGGCGGATCCCGGACGATGGTGACTTCCATCAAAGGTGCAATCGGCGAGTGTGGAGCGTCGAGCGCGGCTGTGGTGGTTGCAGCCGCACTATGCGGGTCCGTCAGTGCCGTTCCGCCGATCGCCGGACTGAGCTCGCCGGACCCTGCTTCAGCATCTCTGAACCTGGCAACGATCCGTGTCCGCGCGCCAGCGCGCGTGGCGCTCGTCAACGCGTTTGCGAGCGGCGGCGCGCTCTTCAGCGTCGTCCTGCGCGTCGATCCGGCTTCGGACAGACTCTGACGGTCGGCGCTTCGTTCCAGCCGAGCGCTCGCAATCGGGACCGCAGTTCGTCCACAGCGGTTGAGCTCGAGCCGTCGTTTCCGCCTTCGGCCATCACAGAGAATTCCCCAACGTGCATGCGGAGCCTCCAGCCTTCGCTGTTGCAATCGAGCGAGCCCCATTCGTCGGCAGCATCGCGCTGCAGCGTCCAGTGATTTTCGGAGTATGTTGTCGCCCGGTCGGTCGCGTTCACGCCGGTATCCGGTATCTGAAGTTCCATAGACGTCCAGTCTGCAGTTTGGTCGTATCGCGGCTGTGACAGCACTGCCAACGGGCTGTCAACACTGAAGCCGGCGCGCGGATGCAGCAACGAGACTCTCGGATTGGGGTGGCCACCGATGATGGACGCATTTGCAGGAGCGCTGGCGCTCGGCGGGATCAATACGATTGGTGACGTCGTTGCAGGACAGCTCAAGCTCGGTTCACAAGCGCTCTATCCGGTCGGACGGATCCTGCTCGCCTGTTATGTCGTGGGCGGGTTGATCGGCCTGCAATCGCGCCAGCTGATGATCGGCACGCTCAGTGGCCTGATGCTCGGCACGCTGATCGCGGGCGTCTACGTGGTGTTGCTGCCTTCGCTTGGCACCGGTGCGCTCTGGCTGGCGTGGGCTCTCTTCTGGATTGGGTTTGCCGGCTGCGAGGCCGTCCTGCGAGGAGAGATCGGACCAGCGAGCGCGGTTGTTCAGGGTGTCGGGGCTGCCGTGCTGTCGGGCGTGATGTGCTACGCCATCTCTGGAATGTGGCCCGAGCCGACGCCCGGCGACCCGCACATCATCCGCTCGCTCGTTCTCTGGACGGGCACGTTCGTATCAGGTTTCGTCCCGCTGTTCTGGCGGCGGGCATAGAGGGGTTCAAGGGTTCTCGGGTTCTAAGGGTTCTAAGGGTTCTAGGGTTCGGTCAAGATTCTGGGGCCCGGAATCTTGCGGAACCTGGAACCTTAGAACCCTTAGAACCCGTAGAACCCTAGAACCCGAGAGCCGTCTCTCACACCGATTTGAGCACCTCTGCGGGATCGATCCTTCCGGCCCGGGTTGCGGGAATCAGGCATGCCAGCAGCGCGACTACGAGAATCGCGACCGCGATGCCACCAAACGTCAGCGGATCGTAGCGCCGGACGCCGAACAGCGAGTGCGCCAGCCCTCGCGCGGCGCCGGCAAGACCATCGGAGGGAAAGCTCACGCTCGCCGGCATGATCCCGAGAACCGACAGGCTGAGCCCCGCGATCGTCAGCGGACGGCCGAGCATCGCTTCGTGATCCACGCCGTCGACGCTTGCGGCACGACGGCTCAGCATCACGCCGGCTGGCCCGGTGGACGAGCCAAGCGTCCGCCCGACGCCGGCCTGCACGCCCAGCACCTCGAAGAACTCGTCGCTGACAAAGGCCGCGCGGACCGAATGAGGCGCACCGATGCCCCGGAGCACGTGTGGCGCGCTTGCGAATGCGGCGACTCGATCGACCGTTCGAAGTCGCGCCTGCCACTCTTGCAATTGTCCGAGCGGGATTTCCTGATCGATTCGTACGAGCGCTGCCGGGTCGCGATACGGCAGTGGCCGGAAGAAAATGCCGTACGTCAGCGCGAAGACGGCGGCGTTCAGGCCGGTGCCGAGCGACAGAGTCAGGACGATGGCGAAGGAGGTCCAGGGAGTATTGCGAGTGACCCGAAACGCGTCCCCGATCGCCTGTCTGAGCATTCCGCCTCCCGTGGTCTCGTTAGGACGACAGGATTAAGGGAGCGGTCTGGGCGCTGAGGGTTTCCTACGTTTCGATCGGAAGCTTCGCCGCTTCCCACGCGGTGATCCCGCCGGCTATCTCGCCGACGTGCTTGAATCCATGCCGCTGCAGAAGGCTGGCCGCGATCGACGAGCGGTACCCGCCGGCACAGTAGACGAGCAGCGGCCGATCGGCTGGCAGTTCCGACGTCCGCTCCTCCAGGTGATTGAGGGGAATGCTCAGGCTGCCTGGTATGCGTTTCTGATCGCGTTCGCGCGGCGCCCGGACATCGATGAGCACTGGTGCGCCGTCGTCCGTCTGCGCGTGCAGGCGGTCGGCCGCAACCTGCGCGCTCAATCGCTCGGTCGACATGGTCAGCTCGGGCCGCGACGCGATGCTTTGCAGCCCGTCTTCGAGGTAGCCGACGATGTGATCGAACCCGATTCGACCGAGGCGGGTTGCCGATTCAGGCTCCCGACCCGGATCCGCGATGATCACGATCGGCCGATCGCGAGAAAGCACTGTTCCAGCCCACGTGGCGTATTGCCCTCCAAGGCCGACGTTGATGCTGCCAGCGAGGTGCACGGCGGCAAAGTCCGCCGGATCGCGCGTGTCCAGTAATTGCGCGTGAGCGGAGTCCTGCAGCGCCAGCACGTGATCCAGCTTCAGCGGGCTGATCCGCTCGAGAGTTTCGTCGAGCGTCGGTCGTTCCTTGCTGTTCAGAACGGCGTCGTACGTGAAATAGGACGGCGCCTCCGGCTGATCGGCGGTGACCAGCTCCACGAACGCCGCCTTGCTCATCGGCTGGAGCGCGTAGTTGAATCGCCGCTGCTCGCCGATCGTCGAGAACGTCTCCTTGCTCAGCGCCTTCCCGCACAACGAGCCGGCGCCGTGCGCCGGATAGACGAGGCTTCGATCGGGAAGCGTCAGCAGCTTCGAGCGAAGTGAGTCGTAGAGCAGGCCTCCGAGATCGGCCGCGGACCACCCGAGCGCCACACGCAAATCCGGACGCCCGACATCGCCTACGAAAAGCGTGTCGCCCGTGAGCACGGCCTGCGGCTCTGTCCCGCTCCGGTCCAGATCGTAGACGACGATGGAGATCGATTCGGCGGTATGACCGGGTGTTTCGAGAGGACGGAGCTGCACGCGGCCGAATTCGATGACGTCGCCGTCGCGCACTGGCGTGAACGCGTACTCGGCGCGGGCGGCAGCGCCAAGGTAAATCGTCGCGCCGGTCCGATCGCGCAATTCGAGATGCCCTGCGACGAAATCGGCGTGGAAGTGCGTGAGGAACACGTGCTTGATGTCGAGGCTGTGCTCCCGGGCGAGCGCCAGGTACTGGCCGATGTCCCGCTGCGGGTCGACTACGGCCGCCGTCCGCGACTGCTCATCGCCAATCAGGTATGACGCGTGCGCGAGGCAATTCAGATAGAACTGTTTCAGGATCATCGGCGCACTTCCGCGAGGGTGATTTCGGCATTGTGCCACAAGGCACTGCTCCCTCGACTCAGTCGTTCGATTGGACCTGATATTATGAGCGTTTTCGATCGCCGGATATCTCATCTGTGTCTATCGACGAACAGCAGCTCACGGGCCGCGTCGCGGTCGTCACCGGCGGATCGCGAGGCATCGGCCGCGGCATCGCGGAGGTCCTGGCGGAGCGGGGGGCTGCAGTCGTCGTCGCCTACCGGGAGCGCGCCGATGCGGCATCCTCGCTCGTTTCGATGATTCAGTCGAACGGCGGGCGAGCCTGGGCGGGGCAGTGCGACGTCACCAGCGAGCCTTCGGTTACGGCGTTCTTCGAACGCGCGACCCGCGAAGTCGGCCCCGTCGACATCCTCGTGAACAATGCCGGGATCGCGCGCGACACGCATTTCATGCTGATGGACGCGCCCCGGTGGCACGACGTGCTCGCGACGAACCTGGACTCGGCGTACTTCTGCGCCCGCGCCGTCATCCGGGGCATGCTCCTGCGGGAGTGGGGTCGCATCGTCAACGTCAGCTCACCCAGCGCGCGGATCCCCTTGAGAGGTCAGGTCAACTACGCGGCGTCGAAGGCCGGCCTCGAGGGGTTCACGCGTGCCCTGTCGCGCGACGTGGCCGGCAAGGGAGTGCTGGTCAACGCGGTCTGTCCCGGGCTGATCGAGACCGAGATGCTGGACGAGATCACGCTGGAAGCGAAGGATCGCTACCTTCGGGCCGTACCGGCCGGGAGGACGGGCAAGACGCGCGAGGTCGCCCTTCTCGTGGCCTTCCTCGCGTCGGAGGCCGCCAGCTACATCACCGGGCAGGTCATTGGTGTGGATGGGGGACTCATGTGAATCGAGACGGGATTCGGGATCCGGAATCCGTGGGAATCGGACTCGAGGCTCGTTGCGGTAACATCGTTGGCCTTGGCTGGGACCGCGTCTCAACGAGGACGGGCTGTAATCTGGCTCTCGAGGTTTTTACGGATCCCTGATCCCTGATCCCTGATCGCTGATCCCGACACCGTTCACCCTATGTCTACCGCCTCTCCGGAACTCAAACAGGAAGTGAAGCAGGCACTCGTGCGGAGCCTGCGACTGCCGATTCCGCCTGAGGAGATCGGCGACAGCATGCCCCTCTTCGGCGAGGGGCTTGGCCTCGATTCCATCGACGTGCTCGAGCTCGTCCTGGAGCTCGAACGGTCGTTCGGCGTGTCGATCACGGACGAGCAGACCGGCACCAAGGTCCTGCGCTCGGTCGACGCGATTGCCGACTTCATCACGGCCGAGCGGGCCCGGGCCTCGACCTGAGATCCGCATGACGCGCACGGCCGGCGTCGACCCCGCGTCGTCGGCGACCCTGAGCCCGTCGAATCGGACCACCGCGCGGCGGGCGCGCGCCAATGCGCTGACCGTGGACGTCGAGGAGTGGTTCCACATCTGCGGTCCTCTCCCGGAGCTCGCACTCGAGCGGTGGCCCACCCTCGTGTCACGGGTGCTTTTGACGACGCGTTTGCTGCTGGAGGACCTGGACCGGACGGGCACTCGCGCGACGTTCTTCGTCCTTGGCTGGGTGGCCGAACGGTACCCGGAACTGGTCGCCGAGATCATTGCGGCCGGTCACGAAGTGGGGTCGCACGGCCACCTGCACCAGCGGGTCTACGAGCTCGATTCCGCGACGTTCCGGGACGAACTCCGGCGCAGCGTCGCCGCCCTTCGTGTTGCCGGTGCGCCGGCGGTGCGCGCATTCCGCGCACCCGAGTGGTCCATCAACACGCGGTCCATGTGGGCGCTCGACGTGCTGGCGTCCGAAAGATTTACGGTGGACGCCAGCATGGCGCCTGTCAAACTGGTAGGCGACATCACATTTCCGCGCTACCCGCACACGCGTCCGACGCCGTTCGGAGACATTCTGGAGGTGCCGCCGCTCGTGGCGGATCGTTTCGGGCAGGTGATGCCTCTCGGGTGGGGATGGGGACTCCGCATGAGTTCACCCTCGCGGGTCCTCCGGTCGATTGAAGAGGGGAATGGGGCCGATCGGGCGGCAGTACTCACGGTGCACCCGTGGGAAATCGACCCGGATCCGCCCAGGGTGAATCTGCCGCTGCGATTGCGGTTCGCGCACTACTTCCGGCTCGAGGGTTTCCGAGCGCGCCTGAGCGCAATTCTGCGCGAGGGGGACTTCGGGGCCCTGACTGATCTCGACACGGCCCGCACGCGCACGGCGTAGCGTCAGACCCCGTGGGACCCGCTCAGCACGATGACGACCAAGGGATACTCGCGATTGATGGGCCGGCTCGCGTTGCTCGGAGGTCTATGCCTTCTGGCAGCGGGAATCGCGCAAGCCCAGGATCGCTCCGATCGCCTTCCGCGGATTGCGATCGACGAGCCCGTATCCGGGCCTCTCGCGCCGGAGCTCCAGCTGCGCGGCGCCGACTTGCCTGTTCCCGTGATGGCGCGGGTGACAGGCAGTCTCGAGACTGATGCCAAGTTGCTCGACGCGCGACTCACGCAGCACGCCTCCAGAAAACTCCCGGTCTGGCTCGCGATCGCAGCGCCGTCTGCTGTAGGAAGCGTCGAGAGCTGGCGGACGCTTTTGCAGGAAGTGCTGTCGAAGCATGCCGGCGCCATTGCGATCGTCGAAATCGATCTCGATACGGCCGACGCCAAGCTCGCGGCCTACGTTGTTCGGCAGGCCGCGACCGACATCCGCGCAGAGCGCGAAGCGATCCGTGTCGGAGTTGCCGGAGCCAGCGCAGCTCGGGTGGCCGATCTCTACACCGCCGAGCTCGCGCCGTATCTGGATTTGCTGGTACTGCCGGAGGGAGCGGATGTCAGCGCCGCGGAGGCCCTCCTCCACCGCGTGGATCCGGGCGCGCAGATCGCACTCACGGGGCTCGACGTCGGGACCGCCCCGGATCGAGCAGCACGGCGGGTGATCGACAGCGAGCTCGAAACTCTTGGCACTGACGTGATACTGCACGCCTGGCGCTCGTCGGAGCGCCTCGCGCCGGCGCTGCGCACCCTCGCGCCCCTTGCGACGCTGATGGGTGACGACGTGAGCGTCCTCGATCCCGCCGCCTCGAACCTGAAGCTCTCGAAGAACGATCGCGATGTTGCAGACGCCGTGCGCTACCGCCTGCTCTTCGACGGCCGGACGTTCGCCACGTATCTCGCCTATTGGGGTGACGCATCGACCGATCCGCTGGAGCTGTCGCTGACGCTTCCGACGGAAGGCGTCCCGGCGGTTCACCGGCTGCTCGACGGCGCAACCCTGCCGGCGGCCGACTACAGCCGCGTCGCGGCGACGGGGATCACGCGAGCTCGCGTGCCGCTCTCGGGTGGACCCATGCTGGTCAACTTCAGCGAGGGCGCGGGGGAAGTATTCGTCGACAGGAGCGAAGTCGCCGCCGAGCGGCATCTGACCGTCGAGGAGATCATCGCCCGGCACCAGCAGCAGCAGCGCGCGCAGGACGCGCTCGTGCGGAGCTACATCGCGGACGCCCGCATGGATCAGCACTTCCGGCCCACGATGACGGATCCGGGCTACGACGTGGCGAGCGACAACCGCTACTTCGTCTCGGGATCGGATGTGGAGTGGGAGGAGCTGTCGTTTTCCGTGAATGGCACCAAGTGGGGGCCCGACCGTCCCGCCTTCCCGCTCCTCCAGGCGGAGAAGGTCCTGTCGCTGCCGCTGCAGCTCCGCTTCGACAACGACTACCGCTATCGGCTCGCCGGCACGGAACGCGTCGGCGAGTACGACTGCTACGTGGTGCGATTCGATCCGGTCGGGGCCGGCCGTTCGCTGTACCGGGGGACGGTCTGGATCGATCGGCGCACTTTCGCACGCGTCAAGGTACAGGCGGTCCAGACCTCGCTGTCGGCGCCAGTCGTGTCCAACGAAGAGATCCAGACCTACGCGCCGGTGGCGTCGATCGGCAACCGGCCGGTCTTCCTGTTCACCGGCCTCACCGCGAGGCAGATCATGCTCATCGCCGGGCGCAACCTGCTCGTCGAGAAGAGCGTCGTGTTCTCCGACTTCCACGTGAATCCGGAAGGCTTCGAGGGTTCGCGGGACGAGGCGCGACAGAGCGATCGCATCATGTACCGCGAGACCGATCGCGGGCTCCGGTACTACGTCAAGGACGGCGACACCCGCGTCGTCAGCGATCGGTCGACCAAGAGCGCACGCGCGATGGCGATGGGCGTGACGCTCGATCCGTCCTACGCGTTCCCGCTTCCGATCTTCGGCATCAACTATCTCGACTTCGAGTTCCGCGGGCCCGACTCGCAGCTGGCGATCCTGTTCGCGGGCGTGCTCGCCGCTGGCAACGTCCAGCGTCCGAAGCTTGGAGGCACGCCGCTCGACGCGAGCGTGGACTTCTTCGCCATCGCCGTGCCCTCGAGCGATCGCGTGTACGACGCGGGGGGCGAGCATGAGAAGGAGCGGCTCCTCACGTGGCCGCTCACTTCAGGCCTGAATCTCGGATGGCAGTACACGCCGTTCCAGAAACTGTCGGGCTCGTACCAGTTCCGGTTCGACGGCTATACACGCGATACGACGACGTCAGACGACTACGTCGTGCCGGCGAGCACGCTTACGAACGGTTTTGGTGGCGGATGGGAATACCGCCGCGGCGGCTACAGCGCCGTCGCGAACGGCGCGTGGTTCGCTCGGGCCGGGTGGCGCGAATGGGGAACGCCCGGGGCGCAGCCGACGGATTTTCCGTCCTCCTACACGAAATACACCGCGAGCCTGTCGCGCGATTTCTATTTCAACGTCTTCCACAAGATTCATCTGAACGGCGCCTGGTTTGGCGGCCGGGACCTCGATCGGTTTGCGAAGTATCAGTTCGGGATGTTCGACGACACACGGATCCATGGAGTGCCCGCATCAGGCGTGCGATTCCAGGAGCTCGGCGCCGCCCGCGGCTCGTATTCCTTCAACATCTTCGACCAGTACCGGCTGGACCTCTTCCTCGAGCGCGCCTGGGGCCGTGACCGCACCTTCGACAACACCTGGCAGCCGCTGACCGGCATCGGCGCTGCGGTCAATCTGCGTGCGCCCAAGAACACGATATTGCGCGCCGACTTCGGCAAGAGCTTCCTGCCGGACCGCTACCGGGGGATCGGTTCCGCGACACTGCAGGTTATGATCCTGAAGCCGTTGAAGTAACAACGCAGGCATCCGGCTTCGGGCTTCGGCAAGTCGAGCGAGGAACGCCGGCAAGCGAGCGGCGAGTCCCGTGTCCCTACGAGCGTCATGACCACTCTACGCGCCGACCTTCACGTGCACTCCCGTGCGTCCACGCAGACCGGCAACATGCGGTTCCTCAAGAGCCGTGATTGCTATTCGTCGCCCGAAGACGTCTATCGCAGGGCCAAGGCGCGTGGCATGGATCTCGTCACGCTCACGGATCACGACACCATCGACGGCTGCCTCGAGTTTCTTTCCGCGCATCCGGACGCCCCGGATTTCATCATGGGCGAGGAAGTGTCGTGCCGCTTCCCGGGAACCGATCTCGAAGTGCATCTGGGCGTGTACGGCATCACGGAGGCGCTGCACCGGGCGGTGCAGCCGCTCCGGCGGAACGTCTTCGACGTCGCCGCGTGTCTGCGCGAAGCGGGCGTATTCTTCGCGCTCAACCACCTGCTGTTCTTCTATCGCGGACAAGTGCCGCTCGATGCCTACCTCGCGCTCCTGGACGAGGTCCCGGCCATCGAAGCGCGAAACGGAACGATGCTGCCGGCTCATAACGATCTCGTCGCCGAGATAGCCGGACGGTGGGCGGTCGCTGGCGGTCGGCGTCCGCTCGCGCTGCTGGGCGGCAGCGACGCGCACACGCTGCGCAGAATCGGCGCGACCTGGACCGAGGCACCCGGATCGACGCGCGAGGCCTTTCTCGAGAATCTGCGCGAAGGCCGGGCCAGACCCGGAGGCAATCACGGCGGCGCCGCCTCGGTCGCGCGCGATGCCTACGCCGTCATCGGATCGTACGTCGCAAGCCTCGCAGGGTTCGGCCCTCGGGATCACGCGGCCGGGCATCGCGCTTTTTGCCTCGCCTTCTCGGTGGTCTCGGTGCCGGCGCAGTTCCTTCCTCTGGCGATCGTCTGGCGCAGCAAGCGGCGCGAGGCACGAATCGTCCAAACCGCGTCCGTCGCTGCCGCCGAGTGGCTGGAGCGGCGGGTCCGGGCAGCGCATCCTGCTGGCGCCGGCGCATGAGTCGCCGTCGTGTCGCCATCACCGGCATCGGCATCGTCAGCGCGCTCGGGGCGACGCGCGAAGCGACATGGTCGGCACTGCTCGACGGTGGGTGCGGCATGCGGCCGGTCACGGTGTTCGACACGGAAGGCTACAGGAGTCGGGTTGCTGCCGAGATCTCGGAAGCCGAAATCGACGCGCGCCTGTCGCCGCTCGAGAGGCGGCGATGGTCGCGGAGCGATCGATTCGGTGTGGTGGCCGCAGCCGAAGCGCTGGACGATTCCGGCTTGCTGGACGACCCGTTACCGCGTCATCGGATCGGCGTGTTTCTCGGCGCGGGAACGAGCGATCTGATTCGGAACGAGCAGTATCAGCACACGGCGGCCTGCCGGGGCATCGCTCACGCGCGCCCTTCCCAGGCGTGGAATCACTTCTCGAGCACGTCGGTCGACGTCATCGCTGGCCGGTTCGGCCTGGAGGGTTTCCGCTCGTGCGTCGTCGCAGCGTGTGCCTCGAGCACGATTGCCATCGGTCAGGCGGCTGATGCGGTGCGATGCGGACGTGTGGATGCCGCCGTCGCGGGAGGAACCGATGCCCTCGCGCGGCTGACCTTCAGCGGCTTCAATGCTCTGCGGCTCATGGATCCGGAGCCCTGCCGCCCATTCGATCGCGGTCGTGCCGGGATGAACATCGGCGAAGGAGCCGGTATCCTGGTTCTCGAGGAGATGGATCGGGCAACGGCGCGCGGTGCACGCATATATGGAGAGCTGGCCGGCCATGGCTTCGTGTGCGAGGCGTACCACCCGACCGCTCCGGAGCCGGAAGGTCAGCCGGTACGTTCCGTCATGCTGACGGCGCTCGAGGACGCACGCCTCAACGCTGAGGCCGTCGATCACGTCAACGCGCATGGCACCGCCACACCGCAGAACGATCGCGCCGAGGCGCGCGCATTCAGGAGCGTGTTTGGAGAACGTGCCGCGCGCGTGCCCGTGACGTCGTTGAAATCGATGATCGGCCACTGTCTCGGCGCGGCCGGGGCACTCGAGGCGGCAGCATTGGCGCTCACGGTGTCGAGAGGAGCCATTCCGCCGACGATCAATCACGCCGAGACGGACCCTGAATGCGAGATCGACGTTGTCGCGAACGTGACCCGCGAGCAGCGCGTGCGATGCGGCGTCTCGACGTCGTTGGGATTCGGTGGGAACGATGCCGCGCTCGTGATCACGGCGATAGGATAGCGATCCGTCAGGTCTGAAAGCCCGGCGCCATCGCATAGACTCAGCCGGGGAACTTACACCGGTTCGGTAACCGCGACAGGTTTGTACGTCAACGACGAGATGTCCATCAGCTCCATCGTCGCGGGTGCAACGAAGCGCCGAAGCCTGGGATCGGTGAGACCCGCCTGCGCCTGCCAGGCTTGCGCGAAGCGCTCCAGGAACGCGTAGTTTCGCTCGAGTGTCCGCCGCAGCTCGTCGTCTTCCATCCGTGGCGCGCCCAGCGCGCTCTGGAGCTGGAACAGGCTCTCCATGAACGTGATGTTGGTGAAGCCGTCCGCGTACTGGGCGGTTTCCGCGAGATCCCAGGCACGAAGGAGTTGCTGCATGCGCGCGTGCAGCACGAAGAATCGTCGCATCAGCGGGTCGATCGACGCCATGAACGCCGGATCGCGGTAGCGACGCTGGAAGTAGAGGAGCGCACTGATACCCCAGTAGCACGCGTTGTCCCACGCCGCCTTGGCGGTCATGACCTGCGCGTTCCCCATGAGCCGATACTGACCGTCGTAGAGCCGCAGGAACGCCTCGTACAGGCGAAGGTAGTTGGCGTCGAAGGCCTCGGCACGTGCGGTGACGTCTTCGCCCGCGGCCGCCCGGATCACCAAGTCGGCCGTCAGGTCGTTGCCGATGGCGATGAAGTCGGATCCCGGCGAGTAGAAGGGATCGGTGAAGACGCCGGCCTCACCGACCAGCGACCATCCGTCAGGTGAGATCACGCGCTGGCATCCGTGTGCGTAGTGCTTCAGCGCGAGAAAGTCCTCGAGCCGATCTTCGAGCGACTCAACCACTCTCGCGCACTGCGGCTCGAATTCACGCAGCCACTCGACTGCGCGCTCGTACCGATTGATTCGAGAGTACGGATGGAGGTCGTTGTCGGCAACGATGCCGATGCTCGTGCTCCCGGACCCCAACGGAATCAGCCACGTCCAGTAGCCCTTGCCCATCAGGTGGTTCGTGCTGAGCCAGCGCTCACCGGTTGGCACCCGCGCCTTCCAGACAGGATCCTCCGACCAGTCGTCGACTTTTACTCGCTCCTTGACGCGGAACCACGCGGCGTTGGCGCCGTGCGTCACCGCCCGCGTCAGCCCGAGCTGACGCCGGATCAGGCCGCACCTGCCGCTGGCATCGACCAGCCACCTGGCCTGCACGGAGCCGGAGCCGCCCGGACCCGCGAATTCGACGGTGTGTGCGCCCCGCTTCAACTCGATGCGCTTCACCGCGCAGTCGTCGATGACCTCCACGCCGGAATCGCGTACGGACGCCAGGAGCCAGTTCTCGAGACGGCCACGGTCGAGCTGAAACGACGGAACGGTCGGAAACGCCGGAGGTCCAAGCTCGGTCCGGCGGCTGATGTCGTCGTTCGATCCCTGCGGAAAGAAGTACCTGAGACCAAGCTTCTCGAGATGCTGCGAACGGAGCACCGGCTCCAGCTCGAGGACGCTCCGGAAGTAGTGCGCTCCGATCTCGACGCTCGATTCACCGACCTTGAACGCGGCCTCGCGCACCGGATGGAGGCGTTTCTCCAGTACCAGCACGCGCACGTGAGGCGCCTCCATGTGCAGCTGCCGCGCCAGAGTCAACCCGGCGAGCCCGCCACCTGCAATCACGGCGTCGTAGGTCGTATGCATCGCGCGTGATCGTAACAGAAGGCCACGGTCGTACGTCCCTGACCGATGACTCTTGCTCTCGATCAGCGAACGACTTCGTACAGCTGACGCGTGCCGGCTTCGGCAATCAAACGAAGGCCACGCTCGGACAAGGCCTCACGAAGCGGGAGAGTCAACGTGTCGATGTTGACCACGACATGCAGGATCCCGGACCGGGCGAGGTCCGGACCGAGATCCGCCGGCAGCGAGTCGGCGCCGATGCTTCCAGCGGAGAGGTCGAATAGCGCCGCGAGCCCGCGATCGTTGTGGTACACCGTCGAGAGGCTGGGCGACAGGCGCGCGGAGAACCCGCCCACCAGCGGACGGCCGTGCGCCATCTGGTGCACGAGCGCGCGCGCGTCGAAGCGTCCCCACTCGCCGAAGCCATCGCGGATGCCGGACGGGAGCTCGACGATATCGCCGGCAGTGGCGGCGAGCCGTGCATCGACCGCGTCCGCTGCGGGCAGTCGATACATGGGGAATGGTGCCGTGAGACTCTCGAGCACGACGGCGCACGTCAGCACGATGAGCGGAGTTGGCTTCCAATTCCATCGCGCGAGCACCATCGCTCCGAGGACGGCGGCTGCCAGTTGTACGACAACGATCGCACGGCCCGGCATGCGCGCATTCGAGAGAACCGGCACGTATCGTACGAGCGCTTGTGGCAGGAACAGGCCCGTATCGCCGCCGGCGACCGACAACGAGGGTCCGAGCGACCACAGGGCGAACAATGCGGAGATCCAGATCCATCGGACAGCGTCGCGGCCGAGAGCAGCGCTGGACTTCACCGAAGCAATCAACAACGCGCTCGAGACAATCCCGAGCCACGCTGTCTGCTCAATCTGGTCGATGCCGAACAGGTGGTCCAGAGCGCTCGTCCATCCACCGGTGAGCGGGTGCATCGGCGGGCCGAAGATCGCCGTCGCGACGTCAACGCCGCGCGGTCCACTCCGCCAGAAGTACGTCTGCGATACGTACCCGCCGGATCGCAGCAGATCGACCCCGGCAACCATCAGCGGGGCCGTGAACACCACGAACAGGAGCAGCCCGATCGATCCGTGCAGCAGGATAGGTTTCCATGCGGAAAGGTCAGAGCCTCGGGTCGCGGTCATGTGCGTACGCGCGACGATCCAGGCGAGCAACCAGATGCCGGCAATGGACGACGGGTTGCGGGCGCGTTGCGCCGTGATGTGGATGCCGCCGACGTCGAAGGCGATGCCGCCGGTCACCCAGATGCCGGCGGCAACGGCCGCGGCGACACCTGCGACGGCAAGGAGAGTGCGCTCGAAGAGGGGGTGCCGCGTCACGGGCCAGCCAATCCGCAGGTCCCAGGCGGTCAGAGCCAGCCAGACCAGCGCGAAGATGCCGGCGTAGACGAGGTAGTAGTAGTCCGACCACGCGAGAATGGCGAAGGCCAGGGCCACGCCGCTTGCACGCGCGGACGATGGGCGCGCGACGAAGGAGGTCCACGCAGCAGCCGCGACCGGCAGGACCCACGCGTGCGTAAGGTTGACGTGGCCGAGCAGATGCACACTCACGTACGCGCAGGTGGCGAACGCGGTGCCCGCCAGGATTGACGGCAGCGCGCGACGAACGAACGAGAAGGCGAGCCAATAGGCCGCGAAGCCGTTGGCGGCGAGACCCGCGAGCATAACCAGATTGTGCGCGCGCACGACAGGCATGCCCCGAAGCGCCACCGTCGCGAAGCTCTCGAGCGCCGTATGCGTGTTGAGGACGAGCGGCGCCCCGAATGGCGCAAAGAGGTGCGTCGTGTGGAAGTATCCGAACCAGGCGCCGTTGCTGGCGAGGTATCGCGCCCACCACGAATTCCACAGGAACGACAGATTGTCGCCAGCGCCAGCACCCGGGATGTGCGTGTCGAGCGACACGACGAGCGGATACGAAATGAGCACGGCGAGCGCCACGAACCAGGCGGCAGCCGCAGCGTGCACCGCTCCGTGAGGCGCCGCGCGGCCGCTGCTGGGCGCTCGGATCGTCAGACCTCGAAGAGGGGAGTGCCCGTCATCTCCGCGGACATCGGGATTCCGAGCAGCGCAAGGATCGTCGGGGAGACGTCCCTCAGCGATCCGTTCCGCAACGGCATGCCCACGCGTGCGTCGTCATACAGAATCACCGGGACGGGGTTGGACGTGTGGGCCGTGTGCGGCGCCTTGAGCTCGTCGTCCCACATCTGCTCGGCGTTGCCGTGGTCCGCGGTGATGATCGCGCGTCCACCGGCGGCTTTGAGAGCGGAAACAATCCGGCCGAGGCACTGGTCCAGCGTTTCGACTGCCGCGATCGCCGCATCGAGGCGGCCCGTGTGGCCGACCATGTCGGCATTTGCGAAGTTGCAGATGACGACCTGATGCTTTCCGGCCTGGAGCGTCCCGACCATTTCATCGGTGATCCCCGGGGCGCTCATCTCCGGCTTGAGGTCGTACGTCGCGACCTTCTGCGACGGGACGAGGATGCGATCCTCGCCCGGGTACGGCTGCTCCCGCCCGCAGTTGAAGAAGTACGTGACATGCGCGTACTTCTCCGTTTCGGCCAGCCGCAGGTTCGTGCGCTGATTGTCGGCGAGCACGTCCGCCAGGTTGCCGCTGAACGTCTGAGGCGTGAACACCGTAGGCAGGTTGAAGGTCCGATCGTACACCGTCATCGTGGTGTAGTGGACGCGCCGGCGATCGGGACGGGGAAAGCCATCGAAGTCGTCGAGCGCGATCGCGCGTGTGAGCTGGCGTGCGCGATCCGCTCGGAAATTGAAGAAGACGATGGAGTCCTCGTTCCGGACGGGCCCTACCGGGTTGTGGTCGGCATCCACGACGACGACGGGTTTGATGAATTCGTCGGTGATGCCGGCTTCGTACGAGGCCTGAATAGCCTCGATCGGCGACTGCGTCGTCTGTTCCGCGATCCCGTTGACGATCGCGTCGTAGGCCAGCCTGGTCCGCTCCCAGCGCTTGTCGCGATCCATCGCGTAGTAGCGCCCGCAGATCGTCGAGACGCGGCCGGTCGAGAGACGATCGAGGACGTCCCGCAGCTGCGATAGGTAGCGGACGCCGCCGGTGGGCGACGTGTCGCGGCCGTCCGTGATGACGTGGATGAACACGCGAGGGACACGACGCCTGGCCGCCATTTCGACGAGCGCGTGCAGATGCCGCTGACTGCTGTGGACCCCGCCGTCCGAGAGCAGGCCGATGAAGTGAAGCGCGTGTTGCCCGTCGACGCAGCGGGCCATCGCCTCCGCAAGCACGGGGCTCTCGAACAGCTCACCGTCCCGGATGCTCTTGTCGATGCGCGTGAGGTCCTGGTAGACGATCCGGCCGGCGCCCATGTTCATGTGGCCGACCTCGGAGTTCCCCATCTGCCCGGCCGGAAGTCCGACAGCCTCGCCAGACGTAATGAGCTGCGCATGCGGGTAGCGGTTCAACAAGCTGTCGTACACGGGCGTTCGAGCGAGCGCGATCGCGTTGTTTTCTTTCTCGGGACGAAGTCCCCAGCCGTCGAGGACGATGAGGACGAGAGGTGTTGACATGGTGTGGCTCTCACTGCCAGCTCGCTGCAGCTCTCAGCTCTCAGCTTCAGCCTCTTCCCCCAAGCTGCTTGATCGCTGCCGCTCCCGCGTACCGCGCGCGGCTGCCGAGCGCTTCTTCGATGCGCAGCAGCTGGTTGTACTTCGCGACGCGATCGGAGCGGCTTGCGGAGCCTGTCTTGATCTGGCCGGCACCCGTCGCCACGGCGAGATCGGCGATGGTCGTATCTTCCGTTTCACCGGACCGGTGCGAGATGACGCTCCGATAGCCGGCGTCGTCGGCCATGGCAACGGCGTCGAGCGTTTCGGTGACGGTGCCGATCTGATTCAGCTTGACGAGCAGCGCATTGCCGATGTGCTCCGCGATGCCGCGCTTCAGGATTTCCGGATTCGTCACGAACACGTCGTCGCCGACGAGCTGCACGCGGGCGCCGAGGGCCTTGGTCAAGGTCTTCCAGCCATCCCAGTCGCCTTCCGCGAGGCCGTCCTCGATCGAGATGATCGGATACTGCGTGACCCAATCGTCGTACAAGCGGACCATCTCGTCGGCGCCCCGTGTCGGCTCACCCGATTTCTTGAACTCGTACTTCTTGCTGTCGTCGTTCCACAGCTCGCTCGAGGCGACGTCCAGGGCGAGGTACACGTTCGATCCGGGCTTGTACCCCGCTTGCGTGACGGCATCCATCACCACGTCGAGCGCCTCGCGGTTCGACTTCAGGCTCGGCGCGAATCCGCCCTCGTCGCCGACGCCAGTCGAGTACCCCTTCTTCTTCAGGATGCCGCGAAGCGTGTGGAAGATCTCGGCGCCGGCTCGCACGGCCTCGGCGAACGACGGCAGGCCGAGCGGCATGACCATGAATTCCTGGAAGTCCACGCTGCTGTCGGCGTGCGCGCCGCCGTTGAGGATGTTCATCATCGGCGCAGGCAGCGAGAGCGTGCCGCGCCCGTACAGCCCAGCGAGGTGCTCGTAGAGCGGCTTACGCGCGGCGGCCGCAGACGCGCGCGCGAGCGCCATCGACACGCCCAGCAACGCGTTGGCGCCGAGACGGCCCTTGTTCGGCGTGCCGTCCGACTCGATCATGAACGTGTCGACGGCGCGCTGATCGGCCTCGCGACCGGCGAGCGCCGTCGCGATCTCACCGTTGACGTTCGCGATCGCCTTCGTCACGCCCTTGCCTTGGTACCGCTTCTTGTCTCCGTCGCGGAGCTCGAGCGCTTCGCGCTGGCCGGTCGACGCGCCGGACGGCACAGCGGCGCGCCCGGACGCGCCGCCGTCGAGTACGACGTCCACTTCGACAGTTGGATTCCCTCGCGAGTCCAGGATCTCGCGGCCATGCACGGATTGAATCTTCACTCGAACCTCTTTCGCGTCAGGGTTGGGGTGGTTGCAGCTGCTGTAGGGCGGAGTCTTTGGACCCGCCGGCGGGCCTGAAGGCCCGCCCCTACATGCGACCGAATTCGGATGGGCTACGTGCCACGACGATCGAACTCAGCTTCGTTTCGTAAAGCTTCTTCCCCGATCTCTCCTACAAACGGCTGATCTTCCGTCGTCACCACGACGATGCCGCTGTCGGTGACGGTATGGCGACTGCGATCTTCTTCGGCGTTGTAGCCGATGCGGGCGCCGCGAGGGATGAACACGTCGCGATCGATGATCGCCCGCCGGATTTTCGCATGCCGCCCCACGCGGACCCCCGGCATCAGGATGCTCTGGTCCACTTCGCAGAAGCTGTGCACGCGGACGTTCGGACACAGCACGCTTCCGGAGACACGACTGCCCGAGATGATGCAGCCCGCCGAGATGATCGAGTCGAGCGCCTGGCCGCAGCGGCGGCCGTCGTCGGCGAAGACGAACTTCGCCGGCGGCGCCTGCACCTGGGCCGTCCGGAGCGGCCACTCGGGATCGTACAGGTTGAAGTCCGGGTTGACGTGGCAGAGATCGATGTTCGCGTCGAAGTACGCATCCAGGGTGCCGATGTCCCGCCAGTACTTTCCGGCCTTCTTGTTCTCGTCGTAGAAGCGGTACGCGTAGACCGGGACCTTCGAGATGAGGTCCGGAATGATGTCCTTGCCGAAATCGTGGGTCGTTGACCGCGCTGCATCAGCCTCCAGCGCGGGGACGAGCACGTTCATGTCGAAGATATAGATACCCATCGACGCAAGGACTGTCTGCCCGGGCGCCAGGTGCTTGGGTTTCTCGAGGAAGCCAGTCAGGCGATCCTCTCCGTCCACCTCGAGGACGCCGAACCGGCTCGCCTCCTCTGAGTCGATCTCGAGGACGGCGAGCGTCGCGCCGGCGCCGCGCTCACGATGGAACCGCAGCATCTTCGAGTAGTCCATCTTGTAGACGTGGTCGCCCGAGAGCACGATCAGGTGCCGCGGTCCCTCGCGCAGGATCGAATAGAGGTTCTGGTACACGGCGTCTGCCGTTCCGAGGTACCAGTGCTCGCTCACGCGCTTCTGCGGACTCAGGATCTCGACGAACTCGCCGAGCTCGTCCGCCACGACGCTCCATCCCATGCGGAGATGCCGGCTGAGTGACAGCGACTTGTATTGAAGCGCGATGAAGATCCGCCGGAGGCCCGAGTTGATGCAATTGCTGAGGGTGAAGTCGATGATGCGGTACGGCCCGCCGAAATAGACAGCCGGTTTGGCCCGTTCTTTGGTGAGCGGGTAGAGGCGTTCGCCCACGCCACCCGCCAGCACCATCACGAGAGTGTCGTCCTGCACGTTACCTCAGCGCGCCCGCGGCGTTTGCCTGCCCCGCGCCCAGCGGGGCGTCCTCAGGAATCTGTTCCAGCGAGGCGGAGCCTGCACGGTCTGGCACAGCCTGGCTAGGGCGGGGTGATGATATCACCGGCCCGCAGCCGGTCGCGGAGCCCTGTGCCTTCTTTGACTTGCCCGGACACGTCGCCTATGATCGACGCGTTCAGTCAGGTGAGCGTGACACGCTCGAGAAGACTCGGGATGCACGGGCGGTCAGGGCCCCGATGGGCCCCGTGGATGCTCGCGCTGACCGTTGTCAGTGTCACGGCCGCCAGTCAAGGCGACGGACGGGTGGCTACTCGACAGCGGGATCAGCTTGTCGAGGGGCAGCGGCTGGAAGGGCAGGCGATCCTCGCCTTGGCGGACGCGGCCATGGCCAGTGAACGGGGGGCGTCCCCGGCCGACTTCAGGATCCGCTGGCGTAATGATTTCCTGAAGGCGCAGCAGGGCACGTTCGTTCCGTTCACCGTCGTGATTGAGGCCGCCGGCGCTCTCCCGGGATCCGCCCTCGTTTATGTCCGGGCCGTTCCGCGGGCTGTTGCTGCGGGAGGCGCATCCGGACGCCGGGTCGCGGATCGGCAGCCGTCGGGTCGAAAGCCACCATCGTCCGGTGGGGAGTATCCGGTCGATGCGATCTTCCCGGTCGATTTGAAGCCGGACGGATCGCACGTCGCGAGGGTGAGCCGCGGGTTTTCCATCGCCCCTGGCGACTACAACGTCTACGTGGTCGTACGGGAGCGGCCCATTGTGACGGGCGCAAGGGGGCAGCCGAGGGCGGCGGTGCTGATGCAGCCGCTGACGGTCCCGGACTTCTGGAACGGCGAGCTGACCACGAGCAGCGTCATTCTCGCGGACCGGCTCACCACGTTGAGCGCGCCGGTGACCGCGGACGAGCTGGTCGAGCGGCCGTACGTGATCGGCCAGAACGAAGTCACGCCGGCAGCGGACGATCGCTTTCGGCGTGCGGAAGAGTTGGTGGTGGTGCTCCTCGTGTACAACCAGACCGTCACACCAGAGAAGCACTTCGACATCCAAGTGGAGTACCATTTCTTCCAGCAGGTCGGGGCAGGGCGGAAGGCAGAGAACGCCCAGGCAGGATCGCATCCGCCGGCGAGGGAGGGTGAGCGGTACTTCAACCACACCGACCCGCAGCGGTTCAATCCTGCCATCATGGGAGCGCAGTTCGACCCCGGCGCGGGACATCCCGTTTTGGCCGGCCAGGGTATCCCGCTTGCGGGCTTCGAGCAGGGCGACTATCGGCTTGCGATCAGGGTCACGGACCTGCTCTCGGGAAAATTCGTGACGCGCGACGTCACGTTCAGTGTAGGTTCCTAGCCTGGGTCACGCGATGACGGAGGGCGCGATGGGACGGCTTCATCGGGCGGTCACGGCGGTCGGCGCGGTGGTCGTCATAGGTGTGGGCACAGGTCCGCTCGCACACGCACAAACCCGAGTCCAGCCCGAAGGGCAGACGGTTCACCTCCTGCGCGGCAGCATCACCGGCACCGTCACCGACGACCGGGGCGGGCCGCTCGCGGGCGTGGTGGTCTCTGCACTCGGCGTGACGATGGCGATGACGGTGAGCGATGGGCGCGGCTATTTCGCCATCGACGCACTGCCCATGGGCGAGTATGTTGTCCAGGCCCACTTGAATGGCTTTGCCGGATCGTCCCGAGACCGCATTCGCGTCGGTGCGGCTTCTCCTTCCGTCCACGCGTTCCAGCTTCGGAAACTCGACGAGGCCATCGGGACCACAGGCGTCGTGCCGGTCGCCGCTCGCCCGATCATGGCGGCGGGATTCGAGCTCCCTGGATCGACCCTGACGGACCAGCCCGATTCGACCGCAGACGACTCCAGCGATCATCCCCACACCGAAACCGCCTGGCGGCTTCGCCACATCAAGCGCAGCATTCTGAAGGATTCGTCGAGCGTCCTTCCGTTCACCGACACCGACGACGGCGATGACGTCGAGATGCGGTCCGGCTCCGCGCTCTGGCGCGCGATTGACTCCACGGCGACTGCCGCTACAAGTTTCTTCGGCGACATATCGCTGTCGGGCGAGGTCAATCTGCTGACGACCGGGGCTTTTGCCCCCGGCGATCTGTTCTCGGGCGATACGGTCCCGCGTGGCGTCGCCTACCTCTCGATCGGCCTGCCAACGGCCGGCGGGAGCTGGACGATGCGGGCGGCGATGAGTGAGGGCGATCTCTCGTCCTGGAACGTCGCCAGTGCGTATACGTCACGCCCGGGGGCAACGCATTCGCTCGACTTCGGCCTGACGTACAGCCGACAGGAATACACGGGGGGCAACCCCGCGGCGCTGGCGGCGGTCGCGGACAACAGCCGGAATGTCGGAGAGGTCTTCGCGTTCGACAGATGGACCGTCGCGCCCCGGCTCACCGTCGACTACGGCGGGCGTTACGCGCGCTACGACTACCTCCAGCGGGGCGACCTGTTCAGTCCGCGCACGTCGGTGTCCGTCGAGCCCGTGCGTGGCACGCGCCTCGTCACCTCAGTCGCCCAGCGCATGGTGGCGCCCGGCGCCGAGGAGTTCCAGCTGACAAATGCTCCGGGACCCTGGCTGCCGCCCGAGCGGACGTTCGCACCGCTCCGTGGGCCGTCGGATCCCGCGAATCTCCGCGTCGAGCGGGCGCGCACGCTCGGACTCGGTCTCGAGCACGAGTTCAAAGACGCGTCGATTATCAGCGTTCAGCGATTCTTCCAGCGCGTCGACGATCAGCTCGTCACGCTCTTCGGTGTGCACCTGGCAGGCGGCCCGGATTCAGCCGGCCACTACTTCGTGGCGACCGCGGGTGGCGTCGAGGCGGATGGCTGGGCCTTTCGCCTGAGCAACATGTCGAATCCGCGCCTCAAGGGCTCGATCGACTACAGCGTCACCCGGGCGCGCTGGCAGGGAGCTGGCGATTTCGAGAAGGCGCCGCACTCCTCGACACGGCCGATCGCCTGGCGTCCCGAGGCCGAGGATCTCCACGACATCACTACCTCGGTCGAGACCGACATTCCGGAGACGGCGACCCGGGTGGTCGTGGTCTACAAAGTCAACACCGGCTACGCGCGGGTGGATCAGACGCAGCCGGGGCCTGGATTGGACGCGCGGTTCAACGTTCAGCTCAACCAGGCACTGCCCTTCGATTTTGCGGGCACCCGTTGGGAGATCCTTGTCGGCGTTCGAAACCTATTCCGCGACCCCACCGATCCTGCGTCGGTCTACGACGAGCTCCTCGTCGTCCGCCCACCGAAGCGAGTTGTCGGCGGCTTCCTGGTCCGCTTCTAAAGGCATCGCCGCCGACGGCCGCGCGTCCGTCTTTTTGGATCCAGATTCCAGTTAGTTGGAAACCCCCCGGTGTCTCGAACTAGAACTCCTTGCGTTTCAAATATTTAGACCCATACGCCGAGGATATTTCGAGGAACGCCCCTTGCTTCCCGCACGCCCGGACTTCCGTCTTGCCGATCGTTCCGTACACATCGCCCCGTGACCTAGGCCGGAGAGTTGCCCGCACCGCGGCGCAACTTGCCGTCGTGGCAGCACTTCTCTGCCTCGGGATCATGAACATGTCCGCCCGCGTCGCGTGGACGGAGATGGAAGACGGCGTCCTCTGGACCCAGACCGGCACCGACATCGTCGCCAAGGAGATTGCGGTGGGGTCGCCCGGCGAACGGGCCGGAATCCTGGTCGGCGACGTGCTGATGGCGATCGACGGGAAGGCGCTCGTGTCGACCGACGAAATCTGGGCGGCGCTGCACGCGTCGACGCGTGGGTCAGTCCTGAGCTATTCGGTCTTGCGGCTGCAGGGCAGCCCGCAGCTCGTGAACATTGCGGTCGATCAGACGCCTTCCGGAGCGCGCGGCCTGTACTTCGCCCTGGCCGTCGTGGGCATTTTCTCCTTGCTGGTGGGTGCGGCGGTCCGCCTCCGGCGTCCGGATCACCAGGCCACGCTGCATTTCTTCTGGTTGAGCATCGCCTTCTTCGGGATGCTCGCGTTCTCCTACAGCGGCCGGCTCGATTTCTTCGACTGGGTCTTCTACTGGGGCGACATCACCTCGCGGTTGATGTTGCCGCCGCTGTTCGTCCACTTTGCCCTCGTGTTCCCGGAGCGCCCCGACAGCTGGGTGCGGAGCGATGCCGGCCGGCGGCTGCTTCCGCTCCTGTACTTGCCGGCGGCGCTGATGGGCGGGATGGAAGTCGCGGTGGTCCTGCGGGGGGCCTCGCAGGGCGCGGTGCTGTCACACGTCGCCGAGCTCGTGGAACGCGGGGAGTTCGTGTACCTCGCGGTGAGCCTGGTTGGCGGCCTCGCGATCATGATCAGGGCGCTGAAGCGCGGCTGTTCGGTCACCGCGCGCCGGCAGCTCCGATGGATCGTATGGGGAACGGCGCTTGGCGCGATCCCGTTCGTCCTGGGCTACGTCCTTCCGTTCACGCTCGGCTTCACGCCGTCGAGCCCATTCGAGTTCACCGCGGTGCTCCTCGGGCTGGTGCCGCTGGCCTTCGCGTCGGCGATCATCCGTTACCGCTTGATGGACGTCGAGGTCATCATCAAGCGGGCGCTCGTGTCTGCCGCGGGGATTGCGGCCATAGCGGCGATCTACGCGATTCTACTCAGGGTCGCGGGCCGGTTCTTCCTGCATGGCCAGGATCAGCAGAATCCCATCATCGCGCTGCTCGCCACGATCGTCGTCGTTCTGCTCTCGAGCCCCCTGAAGAACGCGATTCAGACCGCGCTCGATCGCGTGTACTACCGCGATCGGTACGACTATCGCCGTGCCCTCGTCGGATTCGCCCGCGATCTCAACAGCGATCTCGATCTTCTGCGACTCAGTGAACGGCTCGTGCGGCGCGTGACCGAGACGCTCGTCGTCGATCGGATGGCGCTGCTGCTCGCGCCGACGGCCGCCGGATCGGACACCGCATTCGTCACGATCGCGCACAACGGGTTCGGTCTGGAGCCGCCGACACTCGCGCGCGAGTCGGACATCGCGCGCCGCCTGATGGCGGGCCATACGCTCACGCTCGACGATCCGCTCTCGCAACGCCGACTGGACGGGCCTGAAGTCGACTTCTGGCGAGAGGCAGGGATCCACTACTTCGTTCCGTGCGTCTCCAAAGATGGGACTATTGCGGTCATGGCGCTGGGCCGGAAGGCCAATACGGAGCCGCTGAGCAGCGAAGACATGGCGCTCCTCGCCGCCGTCGCCGCACAGGCCGCAACGGCGCTCGAGAACGGCAGGCTCTACGGGCAGCTCCGCATCAAAGCCGACGAGCTCGATCGGATGCGCGAGTTCAGCGAGAACATTCTGGAGTCGCTGAACGACGGGCTAGCGGTCATCAACCGCGACGATCGTGTCGTGCGCTGGAACAGACGTCTCGAGGAGCTGTACGGTCTGCGCCACGAAGAGGCCGTCGGCCGCCGCCTCGACGAGATCCTGGACGACGGGTTCTTCGAGGTGTTGCGCAGCGCGCGGCGAGAGTCCCCGGACGGCGCGGCCGTCTATCGTGTCCCGCTCAAGACTCGGCACGCAACACCGCGGAGCGTGCTCGTGAACGTGGCGACGACTCCGCTTCGCGACGCAGCGGGAGCCATCGCGGGGACGATTCTGATCATCGAGGACATTTCCGCGCGCGTTCAGCTGGAGGAACAGCTGCAGATTTCGGAGAAGATGGCGTCAATCGGTCTCCTCGCGGCCGGCGTTGCGCACGAGGTCAACACGCCGCTGACCGGCATCTCGAGCTTCGTGCAGATGCTCATGGATGGCGCCGAGCCGGACGATCCGAAGACGCGCGTTCTGGAGAAGATCGAAAAGCAGACGTTTCGTGCCGCGCGCATCGTGAACGGCCTGCTCAATCTTGCGAGGCCGGCCCAGGTCGACAGCGGCCCGATTGACGTCAACGTCGTCGTCAACGACGTGCTGTCGCTGCTCGATCACCAGATGCGGACGGGTCGCATCCAGGTGCGGAAGGAGCTCGCTGCGAGCGGGCCCATCGTCCAGGGCACCGAGTACAAGCTGCAGCAGGTCTTCCTCAACCTGTTCCTCAACGCGCGCGATGCGATGCCGAAGGGCGGGTGGCTGACGATCGTGACGCGGGCCGAGGGCGCCAACGCGATGATCGAAGTTGCGGACACCGGCTCGGGCATTCCGGTCGATCATCTCTCGCGCATCTACGATCCCTTCTTCACCACGAAGGAGATCGGCAAGGGGACGGGCCTCGGGCTGTCGATTACGTACGGAATCGTGCAGGAACACGGTGGTACGATTGCCTGTGACAGCGCGCCCGGACAGGGCACCAGATTCAGCCTGTCGCTGCCGTTGGCGGCGACCGGCGTGGCAGCGCGCACGCGCTGAATCACTGCCGGTGATCCCGGTGGCGCTCTGCTCACCAGCCGCCCGGGGCAGGAACTATGAATCGTAACGGCTCCATTCTGGTCATCGACGACGAGGAGATCATGCGCGAGATCCTCGACGCCCTCCTCACACGTCAGGGTTACGGCGTCAGGCTCGCAGAAAACGCGGCCCAGGGCCTCGAGCTCGCGCGGACCATGTCCTTCGACGCGGCCGTCGTGGACATGATGATGCCGGGGATGGACGGCATTTCTGCGCTCGACGAGCTCAAGAAGATAGACGACGACCTTCCGGTCCTGATGATCACCGCGTTCGCGTCGGTCGAGAACGCGATTGCGGCGATCAAGCGCGGTGCGTTCGACTACATCACGAAGCCCTTCAAGAACGACGAAGTGCTCGGCGTGCTGCGGAACGCCGTCGCCCAGCGGCGGCTCGTCACCGAGAACCGCGCGCTCCGGCAGAACCTCCAGGCGCACGCCAACCGATTCGGCGAGATCATCGGCCGAAGCTCCCGCATACGGCAGGTGTTCGACCTGATCATCCAGGCAGCGCCCAGCCGCACGACGATCCTGATCAACGGCGAGAGCGGCACGGGCAAGGAGCTCGTGGCGCGCGCGCTCCACCAGAACTCGACGAGGTCCGACCGCGCCTTCATCACGGTGAACTCGGGGAATCTGCCGCCCGATCTCCTCGAGTCCAATCTCTTCGGGCACGTCAAGGGCGCGTTCACCGGCGCCGTCTATCCGAAGAAGGGATTGTTCGAGCTCGCCGACAAGGGAACGATCTTCTTCGACGAGATCGGCAACATCCCCCTGGAGACGCAGGCCAAGCTGCTGCGCGTCATCCAGGAGCGCGAGTTCATGCGGCTCGGCGGCGTCGAGACGATCAAGGTCGACGTCCGCATCATCGCCGCGACGAACGTGGATCTTCGCCGGATGACAGACGATGGCCGGTTCCGCGAGGACCTCTACTACCGGCTGCACGTCATCACGGTGCAGCTGCCGGCACTTCGCGATCGGCGCGATGACGTGCCGCTCCTGACGCAGCACTTTCTCGAGAAGTACGGGGAGGAAAACCACAAGACGCATCTCGAGCTGACGCCCGAGGCGCTCGATTTGCTGATGGACTACGACTGGCCGGGCAACGTCCGCGAGCTCGAGAACGTGATCGAGCGGGCAGTCGTGCTCTCGACGGGCACCCGGCTCGACGCCGATCTCGTCCCCGATCACGTTCGCAGCAGCAAGCGCTTCCAGATGCCGCAGTTCGTGGTGCCGCCGGAGGGCATTTCCTACAAGGACGCGGAGATTGCGTTCCAGCGCGGCCTGATCGAGTCAGCCCTCGAGCAGGCCGGAGGCGTGCAGAAGCGCGCCGCGGAGCTCCTTCACATCAAGCCGACGACGCTGAACGAGATGATCAAACGGCACGATATTCGTCCGCGCCGGAAGCGTGGCACGCCCCCCAATCGTGCGGACGCCGGTCCGCGAGGGCGGCGACGAAGCGATCGACGACGAGGGCGTGAACGATGAGGGGGAGGAAGTCGGCGTCGAGTGAGAAAGCTGTCGGGATCAGTGGTCAGGGATCGGGGATCCGAAGACCTCGCGATTTCCATCGACGGACTTTGCTGATCCCTGATCCCGTCAGAACTCACCTCCGTCCGCGCAGCCGCGCGAACATCTTTTCGTACTTGCTCAGGATCACATCCCACCGGTAGTTCCGGCGCACGTACGCGCGGCCGTTGCGCCCGAGTGCCGCCCTCAACCGGTGGTCCGCCATCAGCAGACGCAGGCACTCGCCGAACTCGTCGCGGTCGGAGTAGTACAGCCCCGCGTTGCTCTTATGGCAGTGATCCACCAGCACTTCGCTGCGTGCGTTGGCGAGGATCGGCGTGCCTACCGCGAACGATTCCAGCGCGAGGAGCGAAAGGCTCTCGTACGGCGACGGGACGACGACGACCGTCGCCGCTTCGAGCGCGAGCAGGCGCTCCTGGTCCGAGAGCCGTCCTGCGAATCGGATGAACGGCTCCTCGGGCAACGGCATCAGCTTCACGCCCATGAGCACGAGGGAAGCGTCGCCGCCCTCCTGCACGTACGTGCTGAAGTACTCGATCAGCTCTTCACAGCCTTTGCCTGGATCGATGCGTCCGCCGTAGAGCAGGAACGGTCCGTGGAGCCGGTGGCGGCGCCTGAAGATGGATCCCCGGTGCGCGAGATGCGGCCTGAACGTCGGAGAGGCTTCGTCCTGTACGGCCGTGTCGTCCTCCGCGGTTCCATCGTCCGCCAGTGAAGGGTCTGAGGATTCGTCCGGCGAACGATCGCGCGGGTACGGGTGGGCCTGGGGCAGATCGACACCGCACCCGACGGTTTCTTCCTCGATCGCGCGAATCGAGAAGTGCGTCGTGAGGAACCGGCGCTCGACTTCGGTGTTGTAGGCGATGCCCGCCGCCGCGCTGAAGAGCTCCTTGTAGGTCTCGAGCCGAATGGCAGGTTCGTCGTGCGCCGTCGGCACCAGGATGCTCTTCTCCGGTGCGATGCGCATGCCGAGCACCGTCGGCGCGTACAGGTACGTGAAGAAGATCAGGACGTCGAATTGCTGGTGATTGCGCTCGAGATACTCCAGAAGAGCGGGGCACCAGGGACCCTGCTGCCGCAGCCACTCCATCTCGTCGCTGCGCGTGTGCTGGCTGGTGAAGATCCATTCAGAGTAGCGATTGAAAGCGTCGAGGTCGCGGGTCTGTGCGTTGGCGAAGCGCCGAACCGTCACGCCTCTGACGCGATCGGTGCCCTCGGGATACTCGTTCTTCCATGTGATGTAGTCCGCCGCGCACGTCGTCAGGACCTCGACGGCATGACGCGGCGCGAGGCGCTCGGCAATCAGCCGACAGTGGTACTCCGATCCGCCCAGGATTTCGGTGCCGTAGCGCTGGACGATGAACGCGATCTTCAAGCTGTGATCCTCCCGAGCACATCACCGAGGCGGGCGTCGATAGCCGCGGGTGTGAAGTCCTGCAGCCGGCGACGCTGCCCTTCGAGCACGCGCTCGCGCAATGCCCGATCGTATACGAGCAGGCCGAGCGTCTCGGCGGCGAACTCGAGATCCTTCGGGGCGAACAGCACGCCGGCGCCTCCGAGCGTCTCGGGAACGGCTCCCGCGGCGTACGCCAGAACCGGCACGTCCGCCGCCATGGCCTCGACGAGCGGCACGCAGAAGCCCTCGTGCTCGCTGAGCGAGACGTAGACGTCGGCCCAGCGGTAGAACGCGCCGAGATCCTCGGTCGGCACCGGTCCCGTGAACCAGAAGCGATCCGGCAGCATCTGGAACTCCGAGATCAGCGCCCGGATCTGCGCGTAGTAGCGCGGCACGCCGTCGTAGCGGCCGACGAAAATGAAGCGATAGTAGCTGTCGACGTTGCGCTTGTAGAGCTCTGCGAGCCGAATGTGATCCTCGATCCGCTTGTTTGGCGCGATGCGGCCGACGAAGAGCACGTTGATCAGGCCGTCGCCGAGGATCTTGTCCAGGGCGGGTCTGCGGGGAGCGTCGGTGATGCGCGCCGTGTCGACCGCAATTGGAAGGACGCCAGTCGGCGCGAACCCGAGCGCCTCGAGCTCCTGACGGTTGAACTCGGAGTCGCCGAGCGCGAGATGCACGTGGCCCACGAGCGACCCCAGCTCGTCGCGCCCGAGCGCAGCGAGCCGAAACAGCTGCGGATCGTAGGGCGCAAAGAAGGCCGCCGGCGTGATGTTGTGGTATTGGAGCACACGGATGCCCGGCACCGAGGCGAACGCCTGCGTCATCGGCGAGGGCAGCGCGAAATGGAAGATGGTGACGTCTCCAAGACGTGCGGCCGGATCCGCGAACGGCCGGACATCCTGGCGCAGGTCGTCGTCGATTGTGAGGGCGAACAGATCCGACTGATGCCCCCGGCGCCGGAGCATGTCGCGTACGACACGCGCGCTGTCGCCAATCGCGTCGCCGCGGTGGGCCGCGGGGACCCACTGGTTGATGATCATGAATCGTGACGGGATCCGGGACTCGGGACTCGGGACTCGGGACTCGGAACTCGGGAGTCGGGACTCGGGACTCGGGACTCGGGACCCGAAGTTCCGCTGTCCGGAGACTCATCCGATAACGCCTCAATTGAAGGGCTGAACGTGGCGCCCGCTTGATCCCGCGTGCTCGGGGCTGCGTCGGCGAGTGGCGAGCGGCGAGCGGCGAGTCCCGGCTCTTCCGGTAACGCCCGAAACAACGCCGGCCGGAACTGTCTGAGCTCCTCCAGGCGCTCGAACTGTTCGAACTGGGCCCAGAAGTCCCAGGCGACCTCCGGAGCGGCGCGGGATCCTGCCGCAAGAAGCGTGTCGACGTTGCGCAGCAGCGTCGCGCCGAAATCCTTCGCGCGCAGTCTCGCCAGCGACGCGTCCTGAGAAGCGATGACGGCGTCCTGCAGACGGACGTCGTCGAGGACGGCGTCCATCAATCGCGCAATGTCGAGAGGATCCTGCGTGTCGTACAGCACGCCTCCGCCGTCCATCGTGGCGGGCACGGCCGTAGCGGCGTAGGCGAGCACCGGGACCTGCTTGTAGAACGCCTCGACGATCGGAACGCAGAACCCCTCGTGCTCGCTCGCGCAGAGGAACAGATCGGCGACGTCGTAGAGAGCCGTCAGCTCCTCGTTCGTCACGTGGCCGAGGAAGTGCACGTCAGGGGTGCCGAGCCGCGCGATGAGCGCATGCAGCATCGCGAGGTATCGCTCGAAGCCGCTGTGCGACCCGACGAGCAGCAGGCGCGAACGCGGGTTGTGTTTCGTTCGGTAGGCGTGGAACGCGCGGATCACGCTCTCGAACTTCTTGTTCGGGATGACACGTCCCACGAACATCACGTTGACCCACTCGTCGTCGAAGTCCGCGGCGAGCCGGCTGTCCGGCGGCAGATCGAGGTGGGTGAAGTCGGGGACGACCGGCAGGACGTCGGTTCGCCGGAAACCGATCGCCTCGAGCTCGGCGCGGTTGTACTCCGAATCGCCGAGCGCGATGTCGCAGCGATCGATGTAGGCGGTGAGCTCGCGCCTGCCGCGAAAACACAGCTTGACCAGGTCCTTGTGGACGCCGATGAAATACTCGGGCGGCGTGATGTTGTGATAGATCAGCGCCATCCGGCCAGGGAGGGCATAGGCGGTGCGCGACGCTCGCGATCCAATCGAGAAGTGATGGATCAGGACGTCCTGCGGACCGATGCCGTCGATCATGTCGCGGTAGTCGAGCGTGAGCGGCTCGAGCCTCGGATCGGCTGTCTCGACGAAGATCTCGGAGTCGAATCCCGCAGAGCGCAGCACGCGCTGGATCCCGAGGACCTCATGGCCGATCGCATCCCCGTAGCCCAGCGTGGCGAGGACCTGATGCACGCGCGGCGCTCGGCCCGTCGTAGTCATGCCGTCATGCGGTTCTGGCGCTCGCCGTCTCGTCGGCGGCGCCGATCGGGAGGCCGGCGAGGACCGCCGCAGCGGCAGGCCGGTCGCGCCGGCGTCGCGCCACCCAGCCAGGAAGCGGTTCGATGTCCCGCGAAACGGTCTCGCTCTGGAGACGCTTCAGCATGTCCAGGTACTTGCGCTCGATGACCGCCCACGTGTAGTTGCGCGAGAAGTACTCGCGCCCGTGCTGTCCGAGCCTGGCGTGAAGCGGTCCCTTCGACTCGAGCGCGTAGAGCGCTTCGACGAACTCCTCGTAGTTTTCGTAGTACAAGCCCGCGCGGCTCCGGATGCACTGGCCCTTCAGGACGTCACACCGTCCGTTCGCCAGCACCGGCCGGCCCAGGGCCCACGCCTCGAGCGCGACCATCGAGAGGCTCTCGAAGTACGACGGCATGATCAGGAGGTCGGCCGCCGCCAGCGCGTCGAACTTGTCCTGGTCCGATACGAAGCCGAGATGACGGATTCGATGGTGCGCGGGTACCGGCATCACAGGAGTGCCGATCAGGAGGAGATCCAGCCCGCGCGGGAAGGCGCGCGCGTAGCGCTGGAAGTGATCGAAGAGCTCGCCGCATCCCTTGTTCTCGTCGATGCGGCCGATGTAGAGCGCAAACGGCCGCCGCACGCCGTATGTCCGCCTGAATCGGACGGGATCGGTGCGCGCCGGCACCTCCGAGCCGATGCCGACGACCACGCCGGGCACGTCGGAGTTGCCCGCGACCGCCTGGATCATCGCGCGCTCTTCCGACGAGTTGTACATGATCGCACGCACACCACGGAAGATCGGGCCGAAGATCGACAGCCCCACCGCGGGATCCCGCTCGGCCGTGGGAACGAGGATCGCTTTGCGCGCGACGCGCCTCACGCCGTGGAACGCGTGGTAGTACCGATAGCTGAAGAAGAGGATGTAGTCGAAGCCTGACGCCGAGCGGGCGATGTAGTCGATCAGCGCCGGGCTCGCCGGTCCCTCGCTCTCGAGCCAGGCGAGCTCATCGGCGACGGAGTGAACCTCTTCGAACACGATACGAGAGCGCCGTCCGAACTCGAGCGGCCGGCGTTCGTGACTGACCGGGAAGCGTCGGACCGGGATGGTGTTGACGCGATCGACACCCTCGGGGAGCTCGTTACGCCAGGTGATGTAGTCGCGCGCGCAAGTCGTCAGGACTTCGACGTCGGCATGACGCGAGAGCCGCTCGGCAATGTAGCGGGCGTGCAGCTCGGCCCCGCCGTTGATGTCGGCGCCGTACCGCTGAACGACAACGGCGAGCTTCACGACTCGTTCGGTTCGCTCGCACCGCGATCAGCCGGTTCGCGGCTGGCCGCTGAATCGTACGCTGCCTGTTCGCGGCGGCCCTCTTGCCCGTCCTGCGTCTCGTGAGCGGCGCCACCCTGCGCTTCGCCGCCCGTGTAGCCTCCACGTTGATCGGGGCGTCGCCGTCCGCGACGCCGTCGCCGTCTCGCACGGCGTTCCGCCTGCTCGGCCTCGCTCACGGGTGCGCCGGCGCCCGACGGACCGCTTGCAGGCGGCTGCAGCGGCGGCACGGCGCCGGGACGATACTGGACCACGCCTTCGAGCGCTCGCGCGCGACGCTCGTCGAAATCGAGCCGGCTCGACATCGATTCGACGCGCATCTTGAGGTTCTTCACTTCAATTCCGAGCCGCGTCGTCTCGAGCACCAGGTTGTGAATCAGCTCGTAGTACAGCGCTTCAGAATGGTTGTACGAGTCGTTCAGCCCGGACTGGATGTGGAGCGCCTCGATGAGCGGGTTCGGGTTGAAGAACAGTTTCAGGATCGGCTGCAGCAGCTTTCGGATCCAGACGATGAAGCCGCGGCCGGAGTCGTAGAGGGTCGTATCCTCGAATGCATAGTTCCGGGGCTTCGACGACGAGTCGCGCCCTTTCCGATACTGCTCGAGGAGGTCCGAGCGGACGCCGCCCGGATCCAGGAATTTCTCCAGCTTGACGTTCGCCAGTTCCCGAATCTCGTTCTCGGTGTAATCGACGCCCCGCTTCTCGCGGATCCGCGAGCGGATCTGCTGCATGATCTGCTCCACGTCGACGGAGTCGCTTCTGACGCTGAAATCTGACATCGGCTTGTGCTCGAGGCGGAAGCCTGAAGGCCCGCCCGACAGCGGATCCCGAAGCTAAGGTTTCTGGGCGTCGGCGTGACGCCTGCGGCCGCCGAACTCCGGCGCTTCCTTGATGCACGTGCCGAGGATGCCGATCGACCGGAGCAGCGCTTTCGCGCCGGTCTTATCAATCTGGGCGGCCACGCCACCCACATCGGCGTAGCCATTCGCATCGGCGTGCACCGACTCCCAATTGCGGAACAATCGGCCCCACGGCCCGTCGAGCACCTCGTGCATCGCCCGCTTGGCGTTCATCGGATACCAGAAGCTGTCGTGGTACAAGACGCTGGCGATGTACGCCCATGGAGCGAGCACCGTCTTCAACGACCACTCGACCGGCGTCTTCATCGGGCCCCAATAAATCTTGTGCTGCATCCGCGAGGCGAACGTCATCTTCTTGAACGGCCCCGCGAAATGCCAATTCTCGTCCGCCGCGCTGACGTCTCCGACAATCTCGATCTCGCGCGGATCCCCGCAACCCAGCCCCATCTCGTGCGACATCCGTATGAACTTGATCGACAACGGATCGAATCCCATCAGCTTGGCCGCGACGGCATCGATCGCCGTCTGATCCGCGCTGGCGAGGATCACGTTCTTCGAGTACGGCGTCATGCACCGCGGACCAGGACCGTCGCCGGCGAATGTCCCGTCCATCACCGCGAAGACCCCTCGATGGATCTTCTTCTGGATCATCAGGAGATCCACGAGTGTCTCGTGGATGACCGGGTGGGTCCAGTGACGATGCTCGTTCAGGAGCCCGCCGAACGCGTTCTTCATCGCCCCGGTCGTTGTCGTGAAGACGTGCGTCTTCACCGTCGGCAGGTGGATGATGTTCTCCCCGATGAAGCGCTTCGGGATCATGAAGCCCTTCGGGTAGACCTCATTCAGGCACGTGAACTTCTTCGTGAGGTCGCCGACCGCGTCCTTGATGTTGATCCACTCCTCGGTCTCGTAGATGTGGATGTTCCGCAGCCCGTGGGCCTCGACGACGTTGAGCTGTTTGTTCTCGCGCTCGCCGAGGTGCGCGTCAATCACCACGGTCCGGTTGTGGCAGGCGTGGATGAGTGACGGCGCGTAGCCATCCTGCTTCAGCGCCCTGATCACTCCCTCGAGCTGCCATGGAGTCGTCGAGCTTCCGGGGAAGAAGAAGTGCCACGAGATGTTGACCTTCAGGGCCGTGTCGGCATCTCGTGCGATGACGTCCTGGTACCCCGCGAGATTCATCAGCTCGTGGTAGTCCCGCAGCACCGTGGCGGGGGACGTCCGGAGTATCGCGACTTTTGCTTTCGGCATTGTTTGTGGCGGCTCGGGCTCACCCAGCCCGGCGCCGCGAATCCGTCAGCCCCAGATATTCGGGCCGTAAATGATGATTGCGACCGCGACGGCCCAGAGGGCAGAACAGATGAGCAGGGGCCGGTCCGTCAGGAGCATCTCCGCCGGACTGCCGCCCCCCTCCTTCTGGTGCACCAGATAAAGGTACCGGAATATCCCGTAGATCGGCAATGGAAGTGTCAAACCGAGCAAGTCCGTCCCGAACTTGCTGACGGTCTCCGGGCTGACGGTGTAGAACGCGTATGCGACGAGTGTCGAGGCCGTCACGACCGAGATCATCTGGTCCAGCAGATACGGGCTGTATTCTTCCAGAATCCGCCGGTGTCCGGTTGCGCCCTCTCCAAGCAGAACCAGCTCGTGCCGGCGTTTGCTGAGCGCCAGAAAGAGCGCCAGTAGAATCGTCAGGACGTACAGCCAATGGCTGATCGCGACGTCGATCGCCACGGCCCCCCCGGCTGCGCGGAGCACGAACCCGATGGCAATCGTCAGCACGTCGATGATGACGATGTGCTTGAGCGGGCCGGAGTAGAGCACCAGCAGCCCTAGATAGGCGGAAGCGAGCACGCCGAAGAGCGGCCTGAGAAAGAATGCGCCCGTGAGCGCCGACACCATCAGCAGCAACGCCACCGTGAGCGCCACGCGCACCGGCAACGCGCCCGACGCGATCGGCCTATGCTTCTTGACCGGATGCTGCCGGTCCGCCTCGCGGTCGGCAATGTCGTTGATCAGGTAAACGACACCGGAGAGCGCACAGAAGATCGCGAACGCGGCCGACGCGTAGAGCAGGGCGCGGCCATCGAGCAGGCGCTGCCCGAACAGCAGCGCAGCGAAGATGATGAGATTCTTCGTCCACTGGTACGGCCGCAACGACGTCACGAGGCTGACGGCCAGCGGACGCGAGGCGACCGGTGGGGCGGCGGACCGTTCGATGGTGTCCGGAATGGTGTGTCGCGCCATCCTGAGCGCGGCCGATGTGTCCCGGGCTAGCCGAAGCTCTTGATCGCCTCGTCTTCGGAATCGTACGTCTCGAAGACGGTCAAGAGCTTCGTGATGGCCAGCAGGTCCTGGATCCGTTTGGTCAGGTTGAGCAGCTTGAGCTTCCCACCCTGGCGGCTGACAGTCGTGTACGTGCGGACGATCTCGCCCAGGCCCGCGCTGTCGATGTACGGCACGCCTTCGAGGTTCAGCAGCAACTTCTTCTTGTCCTGCTGGATGAGCGAGTTGATCTTGTCCTTGAGGAGCTCGTCGCCCTCGCCGAGTGTCATCTTCCCTTTGAGGTCCAGAATCGTCACCCCGCTGACGACCCTTTCGTCGATTTGCATCACGCTCTCCTCCAACCCCACCGTTTCGAATCGATAGCCGTACCGTGGACCGACAGCTTCACCATTCGACACCAGACCAGCAACCCCCTGTTCCTGGATTGGACGGTCCGACGCCTTCGGACAGACCGCCAGCCGACGCAAGGCCTCTAGTAGGGCGTGACGCCTGAATCAGTAGCAGCCGCTCCGTTGTCGCTGCGGAACTCGGGCGAAACACCACGATTGCCCGCTAGTGAATCAGCTGATACAGCCCACTAGTGTGAAGAATCGCCAGAATCGGTAGCAGCCGCTCCGCGGTCGCGTCTGCGGAACTCGGCCCAACGACCACGACTGCACGCTGCAGAATCAGCCGATCCGGCCCACTGGTCTGGCCGAAGCGCTGTCCTCGGTCGCACACTTTCGGTAAAAAGACCGGTCAGCGTACTACGCGTTCCGAAAAACTGTCAAGGAACCGTCGGGCCCTCTGCGGCCGGATTCCGGCGCCCCACGCCGCGGACGGTCTGGACGACGACGTATAGGACCGGAATGAAGATGAGGTTCAGAAAAGTCGATACCAGCATGCCGCCGGACACGGCCGTTCCGACCGAATTCCGTGCCTCCCGGCCGGCACCTGTCGCGAAGACGAGCGGCAGCACTCCAAGGATGAACGCCAGCGACGTCATCAGGATCGGCCGCAGGCGCAGCCGGGAGGCCTCGATCGCAGCTTCGAGGACGCTGGCCCCCCGCTCCCGCAGCTGCTCGGCAAACTCCACGATCAGGATGGCGTTCTTGGCGGCCAGACCGACGAGCACCAGGAGGCCGATCTGTGCGTACACATCGTTCGCGTACCCGCGGAGAGACACAGCGGACAGCGCGCCGAATACGGCGAGCGGGACACCCAGCAGGACGATGAAGGGAAGGATCAGGCTCTCGTATTGGGCGGCGAGGGTCAGATAGACGAGGAGCAACCCGAGGCCGAAGATCAGGAACTGCTGCTGCCCGGCCTTGCTCTCCTCGAACGAGAGGCCCGACCAGGCGTAGCTCATGCCCGCAGGCAGCGTCTGCTTCGCGACGCGATCCATCTCCTGCAGCGCCTGTCCCGAGCTGAATCCTGGACGCGCCGAGCCGTTGATCGTCGCCGAGCGGAACAGATTGAAGTGGTTGATGACCTGCGGCGCCGTCGTCTCCTTGATCCGCACCACGTTGCCGAGCGGCAGCATCTGTCCTGTCAGCGTCCGGACGTACAGCTTGTTGAGCGCCGCCGGCTCTGCGCGGAAGGCTTTGTCCGCCTGGACGTACACGCGGTACGCGCGGTTGTTGAAGTCGAAGTCGTTGACGTACTGCGAGCCGATGAAGATCTGCATCGCGCTCGTGATCTCGCTCAGAGGCACACCCAGCGCAAGCGCGCGCACGCGGTCGATCTCGACGTTCAACTGCGGGTCGTTCGCCGAGAAGGAGCTGAACAGCCCGGTCAGCACCGGCGAGGAGTTGCCCGCGCCGACCATCCCGAACGTCGCCGCCGCCAACGCATTGATGTCGCCTCCCGACTGATCGAGGACCTGGAACTCGAAGCCGCCGAAGTTTCCAAGCCCGGGAATCGACGGCGGCGCGAACGGGACGACGATCGCGCCGCTGATGCCGAAGAGCGGTCCCATGACCCGGCCCAGGACGCTCTTGAGCTCGTGCGCGGTTCCCTTTCTTTGAACGAAGGGCTTCAGGCTCGAGAAGATGAGCCCCTGGTTGGGCGCAGCGCCGCTGAAGCTGAAGCCCATGACGGAGAAGACACCTTCGATGTCCGGTTCCTTCAAGAGAACCTGCTCCGCCTGTCGCGCGATCGTGCCCGTGTGTTCCAGCGATGATCCCGCGGGCGCCTGGACGAGAGTGATGAAGTATCCGGCGTCCTCTTCCGGCACGAATGCACCCGGCACGGTCCGATAGAGCCACACCGTCGCTCCGAGCCCCACGAAGAACAGGAGCACCACGACCCACCTGAAGCGCATCGCACGCCGCAGCGCGGCAACGTACGCTCTGGTACCGGCACCGATCACGCGCTCGACACCGGAGAAGAACATCCCCTTCCCGTGGTGCGCGCGATCGAGGAGCAGGCCGGACAGCGCCGGTGTCAACGTCACCGCATTGAACGCCGAGAGCGCAACCGAAAAGGCAATCGTGATCGAGAACTGCGAGTAGAGGCGGCCGGTCGTACCCGGGAAGAACGCGACCGGCACGAAGACCGCGATCAGCACGAGGGCCGTCGCGATGACGGCGCCGATCACTTCCCGCATCGCGTCGGACGCCGCCTGCTTCGCGGGCTTCTTATCTTCCTGAATGTGCCGCTCGATGTTCTCGATCACGACGATCGCATCGTCGACGACGATGCCGGTCGCCAGGATGATTCCAAAGAGCGTGAGCGTGTTGATCGAGAAGCCCATCACCTTCGCGAACGCGAAGGCGCCGACGAGCGCGACCGGGATCGTGATGGTTGGAATGACCGTGCTCCGCCAGCTCTGGAGGAACAGGAACATCACGAGCACGACGAGCGCGATGGCCTCGATGAGCGTCTTCCGGACTTCCTTGATCGACTCGTCGACGACCTGAGTCGTGTTGAACGCGATCTGCGCCTTCAGGCCCGGCGGGAACGACGCCGAGAGGCGCAGGAGCTCAGCGCGAACGAGGCGGTCCACCTCGAGCGCATTCGCGGTCGGGAGCTGGACGACCGCAAAGCCGACCGCGTCGATCCCCTGGAAGCGGAGGCTCGAGGCGTAGCTCTCGGCGCCGAGCTCGGCACGACCGACATCGCTCAGTCGAACGAGTGAGGCGGCGGCGCACCTGACTTCACGATGATGTCGTTGAACTGGCTCGCGTCAGCGAGCCGCCCCTCGGCCCTCACGCTGATCTGATAGGTCTGACCCGGCACTGCCGGCGCATCGCCGACGCTGCCGGCCGCCACCTGTACGTTCTGCTCCTGGAGCGCCTTGACCACGTCGCCGGCCGTCAGCCCGCGATTCGCAAGCTTGTTCGGATCGAGCCACAGACGCATCGAGTAGCGCCGCTCGCCGAACACGATCACCTGACCGACGCCCGGCACGCGTTGCAGCGCGTCTTTCACGTAGACGTCGATGTAGTTGCTGAGAAAGAGTGAGTCGTACGCGCTGTTCTCCGCGTATACGCCGGCGCCCAGCACGAAGCCAGTCGAATTCTTCTGCACGTTGACGCCGAGCGCGCGCACCTCGGGTGGGAGCCGGCCGAGTGTCTGCGACACCCGGTTCTGCACGTCGACGGCGGCGATGTCCGAGTTGCGCGTCACGTCGAACGTCACCGTGATCTGCGACACGCCGGAGTTCGTGCTCGACGACGTCATGTAGAGCATGCCTTCGACGCCGTTGAGGGCCTGTTCGAGCGGGGTGGTCACGGCGGTTTCGACTGCCTGCGCGTTGGCGCCGTTGTACACGGCGGTCACGCTGACCTGGGGCGGAGCGAGATCCGGATACTGCGCGACCGGCATGGTCGGGATCGCAACGGCGCCGGCGAGGATGATCACCAGCGAGCAGACGGAGGCGAGGATCGGGCGTTGAATGAAGGTGTCGACAAACATTGGGGAGCTACTGGGCCTGAACTGGGGCGCCGTCGCCGAGCTTCTGGATGCCTGACACGATCAGCTTGTCGCCCGCCTTGACGCCGTTCTTGACGACGTAGTCGTTGCCGACGAGCTCGCCGACCTGCAGCGGCTTCTGTCGCGCGACGAGCCCTCCCTGCGGACCGGACTCGGCGACGAAGCAGAAGTACTGGCCGCTGATCCGCGTCACCGCGGTGACCGGCACGGCCAGAGCCTTCACCGTCCGCCAGACGACGCGCGCACGAATGAACTGCTGCACGCGTACGGACGGCGGTATCTGTTTGAGCGCGCTCTTCGCGAGGACCGTCTGCGTCGCATCGTCCACGCGAGGCGCGACGAACGTGATGGGGTTGGTCGCCACGACCTCACCGGACGAATCGAGGAGTTGAACCGCGAGGCCGGGCTTCAGGTCGGGCGAGCGATCCAGCGGGACCTGAATGTACACCTCGAGACCGGAGTTGTCGTCGATTGTGGTGATGACCGTCGAGTTCGTCACACGGTCGCCTTCGCGAACTGCAATATCCCCAAGGGTCCCTGCCTGGCCGGCCTCGACGCGGTAGTAGCCGAGCTGGACGCGTCCTTCGCGCACCTGCGCCTCGAGTGCCACGAGCTTGGCTTCCGCCAGGCGCAGCGTGTTCTGCCCCTGTTCGAATTCCTGACGGCTGATCGCTCCCGCGGCGACCAGCGATTCGAGCCGTTTGACCTGTCCCCGCCAGTACTGCACGTCCGCTTCGGTACCGGCCAGCTCGGCCTCCGCACTGCGCACGGCGGCCTGTTGACGCGCCGGGTCGATCTGGACGAGCGGCGTGCCCACGCGCACGTGGTCGCCCGCCTTCACGAGGATTTTCGTGACGATGCCTTCGCCTTCGGGCTTTACGGTGGTCGATTGAAGAGACCGCACGGACGCGATGAACTCCGACGTCTCGGGGATGTCCTTCGGCGCGAGTGTCACGATGGACACGCCTGCCGGCGGAGGCCCGGCTTGTTGCGGAGCTTGCGATTGGCCCTTCGATCCGCATGCGGCGGCCGATAGCAGAACCGCCAATATCGTGACGCAGGTGGGTGCGGACAGGTTGGAAGCGTGATGGCGCAACATGAATCTGATATTAGACGTCGGTCGAAGGCCTGCGGGTGCGGAGCGGCTCGACCTAAAAGAAAAAGGCCACGCGGAGAACGTGGCCGTCAGGAAGCCGTGAGGACGAGTCGGACTCAGATACCGCCGGCACCCGCGAA
This sequence comes from uncultured Acidobacteriota bacterium, assembly GCA_963730995.1. Classification (GTDB taxonomy): domain Bacteria; phylum Acidobacteriota; class Vicinamibacteria; order Vicinamibacterales; family 2-12-FULL-66-21; genus CAVSUB01. The sequence continues at coordinate 403,761 of CAVSUB010000009.1, forward strand.
TTTGCGTTGCTGGAAACATTCCCGGCAGAAGACCGGCCTGCCTTGTGTGGGTCTGAAGGGGACCGTTGTTTCTTTGCCGCAGGCCGAGCAGTTCGTGGTTGTCTCGACGCGTTCTCTGGCGATCGGGCCGGCGGCTGGGCGTGACGCTCGTTTTGCTTTGCAGCTCTTGCACCGTTTGGGTTCGTTCTTGAAGTTCTTGTCGGCGAAGAAGAGCTGCTCACCCGCCGTCCAGATGAACTCCGTGCCACAGTCTACGCAGTGCAGCGATTTGTCCTGGAACTCCATCGGTCCCACCTCTCACAGCCACCTGCTCCGCCACGCCGGCGAAGTGGTCCGCCCGGAGCGCGATCGGAAAGGATCGGCCCGGGCAAACCCCTGACGTCTCTCTAGTGCGAGTGCGGCTACTCCGACTCGCGACGCTGCTTCTTCCGCGTACGCTTCCGCGCGAGCGCCTGCTTGGCGCGGCGCCGATCGCCCGGCTTCAAATAGAACGAATGCTTCTTGATATCCTTGATGATATCTTCCTGCTGCACCTTCCGTTTGAACCGGCGGAGCGCGCTCTCGATCGACTCGCCTTCCTGAATCTTGACTTCAGCCAAGCCTGAAAACACCTCCTTAGCGGGCATGTCGTCGGTGACTCGCTGGCCGCGATCGCGGTGATCGTGGCGGGCAAGTGCTCCACTAAGGCCCGTAGAGTCCTAGAGAATGTGTTAGGCTATCACAGGTGGGCTTGCCTTTCAGGGCAATAAAGCTCAGGTGTCGCCAGAATTCTGCGCACGTGCAGTTCCTTCCCCCAAAAACGCGTAAAGACTTGATACGCTTGGTCTTCTCGCTCAGAGTTTTCCCCTAAATCGTATGAGGTTGATGGTCGTCGGCGCCGGCGGCCGCGAGCACGCGCTCGCCTGGAAACTCGCCGCAGAACCTGGAGTCGACGCCGTTGTTTGCGCACCCGGAAACGTGGGCATGCGCGCCGTCGCGACGACGATCGACGTCGATCCTGCGAATCCTCGAGCAGTGCTGGATCTCGCCGAACGCGAGCGCATCGACCTGACGATCGTCGGCCCGGAGCTTCCGCTGGATCGCGGCATCGTCGATCTGTTCGTCGAGCGAGGCCGATCGATCTTTGGTCCGACGCGCGCCGCAGCACAGCTCGAGTGCAGCAAGGTGTTCTCGAAAGAGTTCATGGCACGCCACGGCATTCCGACGGCACGCTATCGGATCTGCGACAGCGCGCAGGATGCGCACGCGCTCCTTGCCCGGGGCGAGCTCGGGTTTCCTGTCGTCGTCAAGGCAGACGGGCTCGCGGCGGGAAAAGGCGTCGTCGTCGCTCCCGATCGTGACGCGGCCGATCGAGCGGTGCGTGCTGCGATGGAAGAGCGTCAGTTCGGGGACGCCGGCGCGCGCCTCGTGCTGGAAGAATGCCTCGCTGGTCCCGAAGTGTCGTTCTTCGGGCTGTGCGACGGCGTCCGCGCGATCCCACTTCGCTCTGCGCAGGATCACAAGCGCATCTTCGAACACGATCGCGGACCGAACACCGGCGGCATGGGCGCGTTCTCTCCGAGCCCGCTTCTGGACGAGGCGCTGCAGACGCAAGTCATGCGCGAGATCGTCGAGCCGGTCTTGAGAGGTCTTGCGGTCGAGGGGCATCCGTATCGCGGATTCCTGTACGCGGGGCTCATGCTGACGTGCGACGGCCCCAAAGTGATCGAGTTCAATGTCCGTTTCGGCGATCCTGAAGCTCAGGTCGTTCTCCCGGCGATCGACGGTGCTCTCGCCCCGCACCTGATCGCCGCAGCGGCCGGACGGCTCGAGGCCACGCCAATCTCTTTCAGTCGTGACAAGCTGGTGGGAGTCGTGCTCGCTTCCCGCGGATACCCGGCATCCGGGCCCACGGGGCTGCCGATCGACGGTCTCGACGCGGCTGGCGCGCTCGAGCATGTCACCGTGTTTCACTCGGGCACGGCTGAGCGGGATGGCCGCGTCGTGACTGCTGGCGGCCGCGTGCTCACGGTGGTCGGTCGCGGCGACACGTTCGAAGCGGCGATCGCCCGCGCGTATGAAGGTGTTGCCCGGATCGGGTTCGAAGGCATGCAATACCGTCGTGACATCGGCGCGAAGGCGCGAGCGACCTCGAAGGCGCACGGCGCATAGTCAAACCCGGAGCCCGCAAGGCGCCATAATTGTGCAATGACGCAAACGACCGTCTTGATCCTGATGGGTTCTGATTCCGACGCGCCGGTGATGCAAGGCGCGGTCGATACGTTGACGACGCTCGGCATCACGAGCGAGATGACCGTCGCTTCCGCGCACCGGTCACCGGACCGGGTCATGCGCCTGGTGCGGGAAGCTCCCGGGCGGGGCGTCAAGGTCTTCATCGTAGGCGCGGGCGCTGCCGCGCACCTGGCCGGCGTCGTCGCGGCGCATACCATCCTGCCGGTCATCGGCGTGCCAATCGACTCGTCTGCGCTCAAGGGTCTCGACGCGCTGCTATCGACCGTGCAGATGCCGCCGGGGGTTCCTGTGGCGACCGTCTCGATCGGCGCTCCGGGCGCCACGAATGCGGCCGTTCTCGCGGCGCAGATCCTTGGCGTCGGCGACGCCGCCGTTGCGACTCGCCTCGAGGCTTACAAGAAGTCGCTTGCGGACAAGGTCGAGGCGGCAGCCGAGCGACTGCGCGCGGGGAGCTGACGCGTGCGCTATGCGATCGTCACATTCGGCTGTCGCGTGAACCAGGCGGATTCACTGCGCATCGAAGAGGACCTTCGCGCCCGCGGCGGCCTCGAGGCTGCCCCCGCTGCAGCCGATCTAGTCGTCGTGAATACCTGTTCGGTCACTGCCACCGCCGATCAGGGCGCGCGTCAGACGATCCGTCGCATCGCGCGCGACAATCCCTCCGCGCGTATCGTCGTCACCGGCTGCTACGCGACGCGTGAGCCCGCCGCCGTCGCCCATCTGCCGAACGTGCTCCGGATCGTGCCCAATGCGGAGAAGGATCGCCTCGTCGACGAGGTGTGGGAAACGACGTCCGAACGATTCGGGCCGGGCGATGGTCCGTGTGGTGCGCCGATCGCGCCGGGAACCGGTGGCCGGACTGCGTTCACTCTCAGGGTCCAGACAGGGTGTGAGGAGCGCTGCAGCTATTGCATCATTCCGACGACGAGGGGCCCAGGCCGGAGCATACCAGTCGCGGCGGTGATCGATGAGGTCGAACGCATTGCTGGCGCCGGGTTCAAGGAAATCGCGCTCACGGGCGTTCATCTGGGATCCTATGGACGGGATCTGACGCCGCCCGCGTCGCTCTACGAGCTTCTCAATGCGCTGCACGCGTGTGGAGCCGACGTCGTGTTTCGCGTGAGCTCGCTGGAGCCGATGGACTGCACGCCCGACGTTGTGTCGCTGATTGCCGCGAGCCGTGGCCGCTTTGCGCCGCACTTCCATCTGCCATTGCAGCACGCGAGCAACAGAATCCTTGCGCTGATGCGAAGGCCGTACACGCTCGACTTCTATCGCCGTCTGGTCGACAGCATCATCGCCAGCCTTCCGCACGCCGCCATCGGGACCGACCTGATCGTGGGATTTCCGGGCGAGACCGATGAAGACTTTGCCGAGAACGTCCAGTATCTGGCTTCATCGCCGCTCTCGCACCTCCATGTCTTCCCCTACTCCGACCGTCCTGGCACGGAAGCGTCGTCTCTTCCTTCGCGGGTGCCGCCCTCGGTGATCCGGGATCGCGGCGTCCGGATGCGCGGGATCGGAGCGTTGCTCGCAAGCCGATTCCGCGAAGCGCAGGTGGGCAGCCTGCGCCCCGGCCTGACGCTCGAGGACGGGACGCTCGTCGTCACCGACAACTATCTGAAGGTTCGGGTGCCGCGCGGCCGGGCGCGCAACGAGCGGGTTGCGGTGAGGATCGATCAATCGGACGGCGTGCTCGAGGGGACGATCGCCTAAGGAATGTCTGTACTCTCGGTGTTTCGTCGCCTGGCCGGCCGATTCCTCAACGGTCCGGACGTGCGCACCGGGAGAGCGTCGAGCGATCCATCTCCTGTCGAGCCGACTCCCGTCTTGCCTTCCCAAGCCCTCGAAGAATCGCTCGCCTCGATGACTGCGGCGGAGTTGACCGCCTGGGAAAACCGGGAAGTCCCGACGATCGGCCGATCCTCCGATCATTCCGAAGCGCGGGCCGACGAGAGGCAGGACCTCACGACCAGCTTGAACTTCCCGCTGCACTGGACGTCAGCGGTCCAGAGCTGGAACTATCTTTTTGACTTCTCCGTGGCCTGTGAGCTTCTTGCACCACGGCCTGACGATCTCGTTCTGGACTTCGCAGCGGGGACCTGCTGGGCCTCGGAGCTTCTGAACCGCATCGGAGTTCGCACGGTCGCGATGGATCTGTCCCTCGAAATGATGCGGCGCGGAAGAGAGCGGCTGGCCGCCGACAACCGCTTGATCCTGCGAGACGACGCGTCATTCGTCGCTGCGAGAGGGCAGGCGCTGCCGTTCAGGGACGAGAGCTTCGATGCAGTGCTCTGCATGAACGCGTTGCACCACGTCCCGTCGTACGCCGCAGCCCTCCGCGAAATCCATCGGGTGCTCAAGCCCGGCGGGAGAGCCGTCTTCTCCGAACCGGGGACGGCTCACGCCGTCCAGCCGCTGTCACAGTTCCGGATGAGGGAAGAGAGCATCATCGAGAAGAATGTCGCACTGCCACTCGTTCGCAGGCTGGCGACGGAAGCCGGCTTCAGCAAGATGCGGGTAGTGCCCCTGCGGTCGTCCGCCGCGTACGTCTTCGAGTACGGCGGAGGGCCCTCGGACACGGTTCGGCTACAGCAGATGTGGGACGAATCGCTTCGCTGCTGTCCCGCTGAGCATGCCCGATTCGTGCTGCACAAGGGCGACGATCCGCCCGCAGACACGTTCCTTCCGGCGCATCAGCTCGTCGGAAGACTTCGGGCTCGAATTGTTCCAGAGCGGACAGTTGCGATGGTGAGAGCAGGTCAGCTATTTACAGACCGCGTTCGAATATCGAACTCAGGGACCGTGACGTGGAAGGCTCGCGGCCGGCGCTTTGGTGGGCAGGTCACGCTGGGACTGAAGGTATGGGACGGCAACGGCGTGATTCTGCGGGAGGACCTCGGGCGAACGTCGCTGGCGCACGATGTCGGACCAGGCGAGGAGACTGCGGTTGCCGTGACTATTGACGGCGTGCTCCCGGCTGGACACTACCAATTGCGCTACGACATGGTCGTCGAGGGCGTCATCTGGTTCGAGCTAGACGGATCGCCGGGTGCCGTCTGTTCCCTTGAAGTCGTCGCAACCTGAGCTTGTTCCCCATCCATTACCGCGCCCTCGACCGATTCATCTCCGCTTCGGTCCAGTGCACCATCGGGAGCCCCGCCACAGGCGCACGGAAGTAGGGAATGTGTGTGCCTTTCAGCGAGCCAATATAGACCGTCCGAAGATCCGGTCCCCCGAAGGTCACGCTTGCCATCCAGGGCGCGAGGCCTCGGCCGGTCGCGAAGAGCACGTCTTCTGTCACACAGTTACCGAGGAACGCACGCTCGAGCGCGGCGACCTTCTCCGTATCGCCCTCGTCCAGGAGAACGCGCATGTCTCCCTGCGGCGTCAGAACGAACAGCTTGTCCGAGTACACGAGAGTGCCCCACAAGTTTCCATAGCTGTCGAACGCGATGCCGTCGGGCCAGGCGCCGGTACCCAGCTTCGTCGGCCCGAAGATTTCCCGCTCGGCCACACTGCCGCGGTCGTCGATTCGAAGGCGACTGATGCAGCCGCCCGTGGTCTCGACGACGTAGAGGAACTCCTCCTTGGCGTCGAACCGGATCTCGTTCGTAAACCGGAAGCCGTCGGCGACGATGGTGAAGGTGCCGTTCTCGTAGCGGGCAAGGTAGCCGTCGGAGAGATCCGTGCGAAGGGCGTGCATCCAGTTCCGGACCCGCGTCGACACCGTGATCCAGACTCGGTCGCGTGAATCACGCAGCACGAAGTTGACCTTCCCAATCGGCGCGCCGTCGATGCTGTCGACCAGCACCTTCGACTTTCCGTCACGCGACATGACCTCGAGGCAGTCGGTCCCGAAGTTCGAGATAAGGAAATCACCGGTTCGGGAAAAGGCGAGGCCGTTCGGAAGCGTGCCTTCGAGGTAACGGGAGGCCTCGCTGCCGGCGGATTGGAAGTCGGACGATCGACGCTGCGTAATGACCTGCTGTTCGCCGTCTGGACGGATGCACACGACCCCGCCGCGCGCGTCCGCCGCCCACAGCGTCCCGTCAGGCTCCGCCAGGATGCACTCGGGGCGCTGAAGATCGCGTCCCAGAAATCGCACGGTTGACCGGTCGACCCCGAAATCCCGAATCGGGTTTGGTTTCACAGCTTCCGCTCCAGCGCCGGCACGAGCCGATCCCGCGTCAATGAATCGTCCAACCGCCGTCCACCATCAGCACGTGCCCTACGACCATATCCGACAGGTGGCTGGAGAGAAACAGGACGGCGCCCACGAGATCGTCGGGCTGGTTCCACCGGCCGGCAGGGAGCATCTGAGTTGTCGCCCACTCTTTGTACCCGGGTCGCTCGAGAATCACTTTTCTCGAGTCCGTCTCGGTGATGCACGGCGCGACCACGTTGACGGTGACGCCCTGCCGTGCCCATTCGAGCGAGAGCGCGCGCGAGAGGTGGTGGACCCCGGCCTTCGCGGCAGCATAGACAGATCGGCCCTGGAATCCGACCACACCGAAGTTCGATCCGATGTTGATGATCTTCCCGCCGCCCTGCGGGATCATGACGCGCGCGGCGGCCTGGCACGCGAAGAAGACGCTCTTCAGCGACGCCGCCATCGTCCGATCGTAGTCCTCCTCCGTCACGTCCAGCGCCGCGGTCGTTCCCGTCCATCCGGCGTTGTTGACGAGGATATCCACGCGGCCGAACGCGCGCTGGGCCTCGTCAACCATGGCGCGCACCTGATCGACGTGAGCCACGTCCGTGAGCACGATACGCGCCTGGCGTCCGAGCGACTCGATCTCGGCCTGTACCTCTTTGATCTCCTCGTGCCGTCCGGTGGGATGCTTCGCGAGCACGAGGTGCGCCCCTGCGCTCGCGAGGCCGACAGCGAGAGCCCGTCCGATGCCCTGCGATGCTCCGGTGACGATCGCGATGCGATCCTTCAGTCCGAAGCACGAATAGTCCACGCCCACGCGACCTCCATACTCCTCGTCGGGGCCAGCCCAAGAGCAATCGGACGCGCCCGCTGCTCTACCCGGCACGGTGACTCAAGCCACGGATGCTCCAACCGCAGAGCATTGACAAAGACTCCGGGCTTTTGCGTTGACATTATTACTCGATGTAGCTATGTTCATCTTAGTGTGAATCGATTGAGTATAATCGATAATCGATTTTAAGTTGACAGAGCGCGCTGCAATTTTGGCGATATAAACGCCACACCAAAATGAACAACGACACCAGCAAACCACGAGCAATCGAACGCCGGGTGTTCCGCGAGGACATCCGAGAACAGCTCATCGACGACATTCTGAGTGGCCGGCTGCCTCCGGGTGCCCGCATCGTGGAGACTCGGGTCGCCCAGCAGTTCGGCGTCAGTCAGGGGCCCGTTCGGGAAGCGTTGCGCGATCTCGAGTTGTTTGGTTTTGTCGTCAGCTCTCCATTCCGCGGCACGCAGGTTCGCCAGATCTCGAAAGCGGATCTGCTCGAGATCTATCCGATTCGCGCGGCGCTCGAAAGCGTCGCCGCGCGAGCGGCGGCCGAGCGGATAGACGACGCCACGCTCGGTCGTCTCGAAGAGCTCATCGCCACGATGTGCGAAGCGGCGTCCAACAACAACGCAAAAGCGCAGGCCGACGCCGACCACGCCTTTCACGCGACGATCATCAAAGCGGCTGGAAACCGCATGCTCGAGCACGTGTGGCAGACGATGCGGTTGTCGATCACGACGTGCGTGACGCATGCCGTGACGCACCGATCGCTGCACGAGATCGCCGAGCGGCACAACGTCGTTCTCGACGCGCTGCGCGCACGCGATCCCGAGCGCGCCGAAAAGGCCATCCGGCGGCACATCGAGGAGCCGGGCGAGTGGATTCTCGCCGCCGACACCGAGTCTCGCGCTGCAGCAGAACGCGAGACGGGCGAGAAAGAGGCCGCCGGTTAGCGATGCCGGTCCGGCCGGCACCGGGCGCGCTTCGCGTGCTCGCTTCCGCGCCCCGCACACCCACCGGCGGGATCAGCGGCGCGCCGGTCTCGGGAGAGCGGTGATCCTCCTTGTTCACAGTCTCCTGTGATGGTCTTACTCCACGGCAACGGGAAGACGAGTCATGACTAGCGATCTGGATCGTCGTCGCTTCACGAAAATCCTTGCGCTCGGCGTTGCGGGTGCCGCTCTGCCTGCCGCCATCCAGGCGGCCCGGCGGCTCAAGGCCGGCCACACCGGCATCACGTGGGGATTCGCTCCAGCGGACGCGGAGAAGGCCATCGCGGACGTCGCGAGTCTGGGGTTTCATGGCTATGAGTCGTTCGGCAACGTGCTCGAGGCGTGGGAGACCAAGGGCGGCTTGAACGCGGTGCTGGACTCGGCGAAGCTTCCACTCCGTTCCGCGTACTGCCCCGTGAACCTCACCGATCCGGCAGTGCGCGGCGCGGAAGTCGAAAAGATCGTGCGGTGGGGACGTCTGATTCGCAAATGCGGCGGGTCGGTCGCGGTCATCGGGCCGAACAACGTCAAGCGGCCCGAGTACGAGTTCAGTGCTCACAAGGCGCATATCGTGGACGCGCTGAATGACATCGGGAAAGCGCTCGGCGACATCGGCGTCGTCGGCGTCCTGCACCAACACACCGGCACGTGCGTGGAGACCCGCGACGAGACCTATGCCGTCGTCGAAGCGATGGACACGCGCGTCGTGAAGTTCGGTCCTGACGTGGGCCAGCTCCAGAAGGGCGGGTCCGACCCGGTGAAGGTCGTGAAGGATTTCCTGCCGGTGATCCGGCATGTCCACCTGAAGGACTTCGACGGTGGTAACGCCTATCTAGGATATTGCCCGCTCGGTCAAGGCAAGGTGGACGTGAAGGCCGTCGTGGACGCGCTCGAGAGCTCGGGCAACGAGCTGATGATCATGGCGGAGCTCGATCCATCCCAGGGCATGCCGCTCTCACCTCTGGAGGCCGCACGGGTCAACAAGGCCTGCCTGCAGAAGCTCGGCTACGAATTCAGGGAGTAGCAACGAGCTCCTACCGTCGACTGGAACCCGTCGCCGCGCCCTTCCTCCAGTTGTTCCAGAAGATGAACGTGCCGCGCTTGGTTGACGTGATGATGTCGATCGCGCCGTCTTTGTCGAGATCGACGAGCGCCACCGTGGATCCGATTCCCGAGCGGTTGTGGATCAACTCCGGGACGAACTCGGCGCCGCCGGGCGCCTTCGGATTCCTCACGGTTCGGTACACGTAGAGGACCGGCGGCCCGTGCGGATCGGGATCGATGAACGTGTCGAGGTGCGACCAGAAGCGCTTTCCGGTCACGAAATCAGGAATCCCGTCGCCGTCGATGTCGGCGAAGCTCGATCCGTGCAGCTCCGAGAAAGTCACGCCTCCCGCATTGGTCGTGGAGAAGTCCCCCATGATCGGGTGCTTCTCGAAACTGATCAGCCCTGTCGCGCTTTTCTTCTGCTCGAACCACGCCAGGCCCCAGCCGTGCGCCTGGAGGCTCGTGACGATGTCGTTCAGGCCGTCGCCATTGACGTCGTAGATCGCCATCTCGGCGCCGCCAGGGCTCGATCGATCGAACACGCCGAATGCTTCCGCGTGATACGGCCACGGTCCATCGGTGCCCTTCGGCGGCTGCTCCCACCAGCCGTACGCGTTGGCGAAATCCATCCGCCCGTCGCCGTTGATGTCTCCGACGCCCATGCCGTGATTCGCCCAAGGGCCTTTCTCGCTGATCGGATGCTTCACCCACATGTCGGTCGGGTGAGCGGGATCGGGCCTTGCGAAGACGAACTGGTTCTCGCTGTCCTTGAAAAGCAGCTCAGGCTTCCCATCGCCATCGACGTCCTTCAACAGGCCGAGTTCGCACGTGAGGTTGTCCGTGACGGTGAACTTCTCCCACCGGCGCGGTTCTCCGCGCGGATTGACGTAGAGCACGACCGGCCGCGTGAAGAGCACGTTGATGACGTCCGGCCAGCCGTCGCCCGTGAAGTCGTACGCGAACTGCAGGCCGTTGAAGTACTGCGTGCTGGCGTCGATCGTCTGCGCAAGATAGATCTCGCGCGCGGTCGTGTAGTCAGGGCCGAGGTAGTAGTACGGACCCGCCACGATGTCGGGCACGTTGTCGTGATTGATGTCGGCGACCGATGGACCCCAGGAGTAGTAGAACTCGTTCAGGGCCTGCATCCGGAAGTGCGACGACACCTGCTCCGGAAGCGCGACGCGCGGCTGGAGGTCCTTGTAGCCAACCTCCTTGAAGCGGACTTCGCCAGTGCCACCGGCGTAGAGCGCAATCGGTCCGAACTGTCCGTACTCGTCATCCGCCACGCCGCCGCTCACGCCGCCGACGTTGTTCAGGAAGGCGCGCAGAATATTCGCATCGATGACCACTTCAATCGTGTTCCAATCATCCGGCCGCAGGTCGGCGCTCGGTCGCGGGATCGGAACCGGCGTGGTAGGCGCACCACCGCCCGCGCCTGGACCGCCCCGGCCCGGTCCGCCACCCGGAGCCGCGCCGCCGCGTCCGGCTGCGGGTCCTCCGGCCGGCGTGGGCGATGGTGGCGGAGCCGATCGAACCTGTCCGGCCGGACCCGGCCGGAGCCGCTCGCGCGACGTTTCGTTTCCCTGCGGGTCGAGCGTCACACGGTACGAGACGAGGTCACCTTCTGTGAGAGACACGAAGATGCCCTTCAGTCCGCCGTCCGCGGTTTTCTCCGCTCGGAAGAGCAGCCCGGTCCTGCAGCCGGGCGCACAGCGGAAGGTCGATGTGAAGGCGACGTCCTGATAGCCTCGATCCAGTACGAGCCAGCCACCGCTACTCTTTGGAGTTCCGATGATCTCGCCGTCTTGCGCCCGCCAGTCTGACTGGCCGAGCGGATGCCACCCTGTCAGTGTCGAGCCCTTGAAGACGACGTCCGGGACGAAGTTCTTGGAGGCCGCCCATGGCAGCGTTGTGGTGAGGACCATCGCTGCAGCCGCAACAAGGACACGCGTACCGGATCGGCTCCACATGGGGTTACCTCGTTTCGGCGGTCTGCGGAAGAGGGGACCGACGCAAGACGGACTCTGCCTGTCGCTAAAGAATCGATTATCGGGCGCGAGGCTAACATAATGAGCAATCGGTCGCAACTGCCCAACCAAACGGCTTCGACGGCCGGCATGCTGGGGCATGCCTCCGCCCTCGCCCCCAGTCGCGTCCGCTATCAGGTCGTCGGGTTGACGGTCCTCCTGGCGATGGTCACCTATCTCGATCGCGTCGCCATCTCGAAGCTTGCGCCGGACATCATGGGGGACCTTCATCTGTCGAAGGTCCAGATGGGATGGATCTTCAGCGCGTTTGCGCTTGCGTACGCCGCCTTCGAGGTTCCCACCGCCTGGTGGGCGGATCGGGCCGGCACCCGCACCGTCCTCACGCGCATCGTCCTCTGGTGGTCCGCCTTCACCATCGCGACAGGCGCGGCGTTCAACTACGTCACGATGCTGCTCGTGCGATTTCTGTTCGGTATGGGAGAGGCTGGCGCGTGGCCGTGCGTCGCGCGATCGTTCTCTCGCTGGATCCCCCGGAAGGACCGAGGCACGATTCAGGGCATTTTCTTCGCCGGGGCGCATCTGGCCGGCGGTCTGACCCCCCTCGCGATCGTGGCGCTGCAGCCGTACTTGCACTGGCGGTTGATTTTCGTGTGCTTCGGGAGCGTCGGGTTCCTCTGGGCACTCGCGTGGCATCGATGGTTCCGTGACGATCCCACGGAGCACGCAGCAGTCAACGACGCGGAGCTTCAGCACATTCTCGCCGAACGTCCCGGCGACGTGCCGCACGCCGCCGGCTGGCACTATTGGGTCACGCTGCTGCGGAGCCGCTCCATGCTGGCGCTCTGCGTGATGTACGCGTCAAACAGCGCCATGTTCTATTTCTGCATCACGTGGCTTCCGACGTACCTGCACGAGAGGCACGGTTTCGATGCGACGACTCTGGGTTTTCTCTCCGGACTGCCGCTCCTGGTGAGCGTGCCGAGCGATCTCACCGGAGGCATCGTTTCCGATCGCCTCGCGGCGCGTTACGGTCTGCGCGTCGGACGCTGCGTGCTGGGCGCGGTGGCGTACGTCTTCAGCGGGGTCGCACTGCTTTTCGCGGCTTCGTCCTCGTCTCCGGTCGCGGCCGCGCTGCTGATTGCGATCGGCACGTCGGCCTGCATGTTCACGCTCGGGGCGGCCTGGGGCACATGCATCGAGATCGGGCGCAATCACGTCGGCGTGGTGGGCGCCACGATGAACACGGCCGGCCAGATCGCCAGCCTCATGTGTCCGCTCATCGTCGCCTACTCGGTGGATTGGTTCGGCAACTGGGACTTGCCGCTTCAACTTCTCGCTGTGCTCTTCCTGGTGGGGGCGGGTTGCTGGCTCGTGATCGACCCTCATAAACCCATCTTCGGAGGCGATGCTCGGGCTCGAGCCTGAAGCCGCAACGCACATGGGTCCCCGCACGAGAGTGGCTCGAGCCGAGGATTCCCGACTGAGAATCGACGAAATCCCCAGGGAATCGAGGGGACGTCCCCGCGGAAGCCAAGAGACTGAATCATCGATAATCGAAAATATCTGGATCCGGCTGACCCTGCGTGCGCTATAGTGCGTGCGCAACAGCGAGAGCCGTCTGGACGAGGCTGACCTTCAGGTTCGGATCTGCACGGAGGCTGCTTGAGACTGAAGGACAAGGTCGCCCTGGTAACAGGGGCTGGGCGGGGCATCGGCCGGGGTATCGCGGAGGTATTCGCCGAAGAAGGTGCACACGTGGCGATCAACTTCGTGGAGAACCCCGGGCAGGCCCAGGAAGTCGCGGAGTGGGTGCGAGCGCGAGGGCGGCGGGCCATGACGGTGGAAGCGGACGTGTCCGTGCGCACACAGGTCGAGCCGATGGTCGATCGCGTCTGGAACGAGCTCGGTCCGATCGACATCCTCGTCAACAACGCCGGGATCGAAACGATCGTGCCGTTTCTCGATCTCACCGACGAGCAGTGGACGCGGCTGACGGACGTGAACCTGCGTGGCAACTGGCTGTGTTCTCAGGTGTTCTGCCGGCGCGTCGTGAAGGAGGGCCGGAAGGCGAGCATCGTGAACATCGGATCGATTCAGTCCGCCAAGGTCCTTCCCGGTCGCACGCACTACGCACCAACGAAGCTGGCGCTCGAGGCGCTCACGCGGAACATGTCTGCGGAAATGACGCCGCGGGGCATTCGCGTGAACTGCGTGCATCCCGGCCTCATCGACACGCCGATGACGGAGTGGGTGATGAAGGACAAGGAAATCCTGCCGTTGGTGCTGGCCCAGATTTCTCTCGGTCGTGCCGGACAGCCTCGCGAAGTCGGAGCAGTCGTGGCGTTTTTCGCCTCGGACGAGGCGAGCTATCTCACTGGTCAGTCGGTCCACGTGGACGGCGGGTGGGCCGGCAAGTAGAACGGTTTTGCGAATCCGGCGAGAGGTGATCCCGTGACTCGCAGGTCTACACGCTGGCTCTCGTGGGTTCCGGGGACGTTCCCGACTCTTGCCTCACGTTACTTCGGCGCACCGGGCGCGCCATCCGCCATCCGATGATGACGGCGCGCCGCCGGTGGACGTGGAGCGCGGTCGCGAGCCTCGCCTGCCTCTTCGCGATAGCGCTGTCGGGGTCAAACGACCTCTGGTGGCCGGATTACGCCGGCGGAGCTGACAGCTCCCGGTTCTTTCGCTCGAGACGTATCAACAAATCGAACGTCAACCGGTTGGCGGTCGCCTGGACCTATCCGTTCGGCGAGACCGGATCCAATCCGATCGTCGTGCGCGGCACGATTTACGGGCGCGGACGCAATGGCGCCATCGTTGCCCTCGATGCGAAGAGCGGAAAAGAGATCTGGATCCACGACGGCATGACGGGAATGACAGCGCGCGGCATGAACTACTGGGAGAGCAAGGATGGCAAGGATCGGCGGCTGATCTTTGCGATGAACGACTACCTCCAGGAGATCGATGCGGCGACGGGAAAGTCCATCCTCACGTTCGGCTCCGAGGGCGTCGTCGATCTGCGCGAGGGCCTCGGGCGCGAGTCGGTCGCGCGCATCCAGTCGGGGACGCCGGGGCGCATCTTCGAGAACCTGATCCTCCTGGGATCGGCCACGGGCGAAGGCTACATGTCGCCGCCCGGCGATCTCCGCGCTTACCACGTCGTCACAGGCGCTCTCGCCTGGCAGTTCCACACGATTCCGCATCCAGGCGAGTTCGGGTACGAGACGTGGCCGGCTAGGCGCCTGGAAGTATGTGGGCGGCGTCAACACATGGGGAGAAATGTCGCTCGACGACAAAAGAGGCATCGCGTACTTCCCGACTGGATCGCCTACCTACGATTACTACGGCGCGGATCGGCCGGGCGCCAATCTCTTCTCGGACTGTCTGCTGGCGCTCGACGCGCGAACCGGCAAACGGCTCTGGCATTTCCAGAGCGTTCACCACGATCTCTGGGACTACGACAACAACTCCGCGCCTCAACTGCTCACGATCAAGCGTGACGGCAAGAGCATCGACGTGGTCGCGATGGCGGGGAAGACCGGCTTTCTGTACGTCTTCGATCGCGTGACGGGAAAACCTGTCTGGCCGATCGAGGAGCGGCCCGTACCAAAGAGCGAGATGGCGGGCGAGCAGGCGTGGCCCACGCAGCCGTTCCCGACAAGTCCCCCGCCGTTCAGCCGACAGACGTTCACCGCCGACGACATCAACCCTCACGCCGCGGCGGCCAAGGACCGCGACGCGTTCAAGGAGCGGCTGTCGAAGGCCCGCAACGATGGCCTCTTCACTCCCATCAGCTTCGTCGACACGGTGCAGGTCCCCGGCAACAACGGCGGTTCGGTATGGGGCAGCACGGCCGCCGATCCCGCGACCGGCACCATGTATGTAGTGAGCCTCGACAACCCGTCGGTCCTGCGGTTGTTGAAGCCCGGCGAAGGTCGCGGCGGGCCTGGGGGCGGGCAGGCCGGACTTGGCGTCTACCTGCGCGAGTGTCAGTCCTGCCACGGACCGACGCGCGCTGGGTCGGAGAACGGTCCCTCGCTGCTGTCCGTGCCCGATCGGCTCGACATCGAGGCGATTCGCTCGATTCTCTCCACAGGCAAAGGACGCATGCCGGCGTTTTCTCACCTGACGTCAACCGACGTGGACGCGTTGGCCGCTCTTCTGCTCACACCGACGGCGGTGGGGCGAGGCGCCGCGTTCAGGAGCGACCTGCCTCCCGGGCCCGTGGTCGCGTCGGGCGGCGCGAAGGCCCGCGCGGCGACGGGTCGCGGTGGCCGCGGCGGGCCGATCCCGTATCCGGAAGGTGTGACGCCGACCGAACAGTACGTGATCGATGCCTACGGCACCATCGGCATCATGATGAAGCCGCCGTTCACCAAGCTCACGCGCTACGACCTCAACGCCGGCACGATCAAGTGGCAGGTTGGTCTCGGAGACGATGCACGGCTGATGGCGGAAGGGATCAAGGGCACAGGCGTTCCGCAGATGAGGGTCAGTGTGCTGCCGACGGCGGGCGGTCTCGTTTTCAGCCTCGGCGGCGACAGCAAGGTCCGGGCATATGACGCCGACACGGGAGCGGTGTTGTGGACGAGCGCCGTGCGCGGCGGATTCCGGGGGTCCCCGTCCATGTATGAGATCGACGGCCGTCAGTACCTGATCGTCGCTGCGTCGGGCGATGGAGGTCCCGCGGCAGGCCTGGATCCCGACCCCCGGCCGGATCTCCCGACCGGTCTCGTTGCGTACGCATTGCCCGGGAAGGAATCCAAGTGAGTACGGAGCACGCGACGTCGACCCGGTGAAGCCAGGCGTCAGTCCTGACGCAGCCCTGCCAAGCCCGAAGTTTCGAGCGCCGCTTATCGCGTTCGTCAATCTGCCGTTCGATACCGTGACGAGGAGGTCCCCGATGAAGCCAGTGTGGATTGCGGTTGCGCTTCTGATCACGCTTGGCGCCTATGGCGGCGTTCGCGCGCAGACGCAAAGGGTCGAGAGCAATCGGAGCGACCCTCCGACGATGACCCAGCTCCTGCAGGAGGTCCGCGCCCTTCGCCTCGCTATCGAGCGATCAACCGTTGCGGGGACGCGCGCGCAGCTTCTCCTCGGACGGCTGCAGATGCAGGAAGCGCGAATGGCCACGCTCGGCCGCCAGGTTCAGGAGGCTCGTTCGAGGCTGCTCGACATCCAGCGGAGTCGCGAGAACTCGATGAGCGAGATCAAGATGCTGACCGACGCTACGGACCGGGCGACGCCGGACGAACGCCGCGCGATCGAGGACCGCCTCGAACAGATGAAGCAGTCGATCAAGGACATGCAGCAGCGAGAGCGGGACTTCCAGTCGGAGTACGACGGCCTGACGCAGGCGCTCTCGACGGACGAGGCGCGCTGGGTCGACTTCAATCAGCGGCTCGAAGATCTGGAGCGGGGTCTTGCGGTGCAGAAGCAGTAGGACGAAAACTAAGACCCCAGCATCGAGGCCATCTGTTGTCCAGGCGCCTTGGCGCGGGCGGAGTCGGTGATCAGCTGGCCGCACGCCGCGCGGATGTCGCGGCCGCGCGACTTGCGCACCGAAACGCTGACGCCGCGATCGGCGAGGATGCGAGCGAAGCGGTTGACGCGATCGTCAGACGGGCGCTCGAAGGGAATCCCGGCCGCCTCGTTGAGCGGCAGCAGATTGACCTTCGCCTTGATGCCTGAGAGCAGCTTGACGAGCCGCCGCGCGTCTTCCGGCGTGTCGTTCACCTCGTTCAGCAGCACGTACTCGAACGTGATTCGCGAGCGCCGTTTCAGCGGGAAGCGGCGGCACACATCGAGGAGGTCCCTCAGACCGTACTTGCGGTTCACCGGCACGAGCCGGTCGCGCTGATCTTCGGTCGTCGAGTGGAGCGAGATCGCCAGGTTCGGCATCAGCGGCTCGGTCGCCAGCCGTTCCAGGTTGGGCAGCACGCCAACCGTCGAGAGCGTGATGCGGCGCGGCGACACGGCGAGCCCGTGTTCGTCCGCGAGGATTCGCAGGGCCTTCATCGTTTCGTCGTAGTTGTGCAGGGGCTCGCCCATGCCCATCAGGACGATATTGAAGCGGCTGGAGAGAAGGTGGAGCTCCCGCGCGAGCACGCGCACCTGCCCCACGATTTCACCGGCGGTGAGGTTGCGGGAGATCCCCATTTTGCCCGTCAGGCAGAATGCGCAGCGCATCGCGCACCCGACCTGGGTCGACAGGCAGAACGTGGCCCTGGCGTCGCGTGAGCCGTCGGTCGGAGTGTCCGGGATGAAGACCGATTCGATCCGTTTTCCGTCGCGGAGCCGCAGCAGAAATTTGACGGTCCCGTCAACGGATCGTTCCTGCTGGACGACAGCCGGCGTCCCTATCGTGAACGCGCCTCCGAGCTGGGTTCGAAGCTCACGGCTGAGGTCGCTCATTGCGTCGAAATCGACCACGCCGTGTCTGTGGATCCACTGGAAAATCTGCCGGGCGTGAAACCGCGGGCGACCGAGCGCGTCGAGTGCGTCCTCGAGAGCGGAAACGTCGAGCTCGGCGATGTCGGTGCGCAGGTCGGTGTTCATGAATCCCGCGTGGCGGAGGGCCAGCGGGCGTTAAAGCCCGCGTGACGAAGCAAAGACATCCAGTGTACTATGGCTTGAACTGCACGCCGCTGGGCGCAGCCGGTCGGGCCACCGGTTGAAGAATTCATTCCTTTCATTTTCAGGCACTTGCGGCGCCGTTCCGTTGCGGCGCGGGGGGCACCGTCAGGTGACGAACACCACTCCAGAGCGTATGGTCGTCCGCGAGGTACTCGACAACGGGTTACGGCTCATCACCGAGACGATGCCCCAGGTTCGGTCGGTGACGATCGGCGTGTGGTTGACGCGAGGCTCGCGCCACGAGGTCGAGGCGCGCAGCGGGATTGCCCACTTCGTCGAGCACATGCTCTTCAAGGGCACCGCGACCCGCACGGCTGAGGACATCGCGCAGGCAATCGATTCCATCGGCGGGCAGCTCGACGCATTCACCGCGAAGGAATACGCCAGCTACTACATCAAGGTGCTCGACGAACACCTCCCGCTCGCAGTCGACCTGCTCTCGGACATCGTGCTTCGTCCGGCATTTGCGGCGGAAGAGATCGAGCGCGAGAAGAAGGTGATCCTCGAAGAGATCAAGATGGTCGAGGACACGCCGGACGACCTCGTCCACGAGCTCTTCACCCAGCACTTCTGGGAGGGTCACCCTCTCGGGCGCCCGATTCTCGGGTCGCGCGAAACCGTGGAGTCGTTTACCGACGAATCGCTCCGGCACTACTTCGGCGGCGCTTATGTCGCGCCCAACGTGGTGATCTCGGCGGCTGGCAACATCCAGCACGCTGCGGTGCGTGACCTGGTCAGCCGCGCGTTTGCGTCGCTTCCCGCCTCGGGTGAGCCCACACTCGAAGACGCGCCCGCGGTGGTGCCGCAGATCATCACGCGCACGAAGGAACTCGAGCAGAGCCATCTTTGTCTCGGCACCACCAGCTACCCGCAGAGCCACGACGACAGATACGTCAGCTACATCCTCAACACAGTCCTGGGTGGCTCGATGAGCTCTCGGCTGTTCCAGAACGTGCGCGAGAAGCGCGGCCTGGCGTACGCGGTGTTCAGCGGTCTCAGCGCGTACCGCGACGCGGGCAACATCACCATCTACGCCGGCTGCGCAAACGAAGCGGTCCAGGAAGTCATCGAGTTATGCGTCGAGGAGTTGCGGCAGATGAAACAGACGCCCGTCCCGGACGCGGAGCTGCGGCGCGCCAAGGATCATCTCAAGGGCAGTCTCATGCTCAGCCTGGAGAACACGGCGAGCCGGATGTCCCATCTCGCCCGGCAGGAGATCTACTTCGATCGGCACTTCGGTCTCGACGAGACGCTGACGGGCGTCGAGCGCGTTACCACCGACGACCTGCAACGCGTCGCGCGTGATCTCTTCGTCAACGGATCGCTGGCCGCAACGGTGCTCGGCCCGAGCATTCCCGACCTGCCGAAGGAGAAGCTGGATCTTGGGTGAAACGACTCGGGATTCGGGATCCGTGGTCCGGGATCCGGAGTCAGCAAAAACCCGCGGTCAAATACCACGAAGGACGACCCGGGCCGGACTTCAAGTCCGGCCCAGTCGAATAAAGACCCCGATCCCGTACCGCGGATCCCGGATCCCGACATGATCCCGCGCTACACCAGCCCCGAGATGGGCGGCATCTGGAGCGATCAGCGCCGCTACGAGACGTGGCTCGACGTGGAGCTGGCGGCCGCGGACGCGATGGCAGAAGTCGGACTCGTGCCGGCGGATGCCGCGCGCGAGCTCCGCGAAAAAGGGGCGTTCGATATCGGCCGGATCGAGGAGATCGAGCAGGTCACGCAGCACGACGTCATCGCGTTCACGACCGCCGTCGCGGAGCGCGTGGGACCCGCCGCACGCTGGCTCCACTTCGGGCTCACCTCCTCCGATGTCGTCGACACCGCTCAGGCCATCCAGATGCGCGAGGCCTGCGACCTGATCGTCAAGGACATCGCGGGGCTCATGGAAGCCGTGCGGCTTCGCGCCGAAGAGCACCGCCGCACGCCGATGATCGGCCGCACGCACGGCGTGCACGCGGAACCGATGACGCTCGGTTTGAAGCTGGCTCTCTGGTACGCCGAGCTCCAGCGCGGTCTGGATCGCATGCTGAGCGCGAGGAACGCGGTGGCTGTCGGGAAGATATCAGGAGCCGTCGGCACGTTCGCGCATCTCGATCCTCAGATCGAGGAGCGGGTCTGCGCGAGGCTGGGCCTGCAGCCGGCGCCCGTTTCGTCACAGGTCATTCAGCGGGACCGTCACGCCCAGCTCCTGACGACGCTCGCAATTGTCGGTGCGTCGCTCGAGAAGTTTGCCCTGGAGATTCGCGGGCTGCAGAAGACCGAAATCGGCGAGGTGGAGGAGCCGTTCGCGAAAGGCCAGAAGGGATCCTCGGCGATGCCGCACAAGAGGAACCCGATCGGCTGCGAGCAGATCACGGGCCTCGCGCGCCTCCTTCGCGGCAACGCGACAGCGGCCCTCGAGAACGTGGCGCTGTGGCACGAGCGGGACATCTCGCACTCCTCGGTCGAGCGGGTCATCCTTCCCGACAGCTTCATCGCCCTCGACCACATGCTCCGTCGCTTTACCAGGATCGTTCGAGGCATGGTCGTCTACCCCGAGCGGATGCGCGAAAACCTCGAGCGCTCCCGGGGGGTGGTCTTCTCGGGCTCCGTTCTGCTCGAGCTCGCGCGCCGCGGTGTCTCCCGCGAGCAGGCCTACGAGTGGGTGCAGCGCAATGCCATGCGCTCGTTCCACGAACAGCGGGACTTCAAGTCGCTGCTCCTGGCCGACGCCGATATCACTGGCGTCCTCAGCACGGCTGACATCGAGAAGGCGTTCGACCTCAACGATCAGTTCCGGAACGTGGATGCCATTTTCGAAAGGGTCTTTACGCGAGTGCCGTGAGTGTGTAGAACTCGGTCGGCGGTCGGCGGTCGGCGGTCGGCGGTCAAGGGGGCCCGTGGAGTCGTAGTCCAAGCGGGCTGTCGCCACTAGCCAGCCGCGAGCGTAGCGAGCGGCGAGTACAGAGCGAGCGGGGGTGCCGCCTACGCTACAAGCTCCGGCGCGCCTCGCCGAAGCGGAGCGAAGGCGGGGGGCCCCGCGAGCAGGTAAAGAATGAAAGCTAGAGTGTTCGTCACACTGAAGCCGTCCGTCTTCGACCCGCAAGGTCATACGATCGCCGACGCACTGCATTCCATGGGCTATTCCGGCGTCGGCGACGTGCGGCAGGGGAAGTATTTCGAGCTCGAACTGAGCTCGAAAACCGCCGATCAGGCACGAACGCTCGCCGCCGAAATCGCCGACAAGCTGCTGGCGAACCCTGTCATCGAAAGTTATCGGATAGAAGTGGAATGAAGGCTGGCATCGGGAAGCTGGCAGCTGGAAGCTGGACGCCATGAAATTTGCCGTTGTCGTCTTCCCTGGATCCAACTGCGATCACGACGCCTATCACGCGGCCCGCCACGTGCTCGGGCAGGAGGCGGAGTTCGTCTGGCACAAGGAGACGAGCCTCAAAGGCGCGGACGTGGTGATCCTGCCAGGCGGGTTCTCGCACGGTGACTATCTGCGGACCGGCGCCATCGCCCGCTTCTCGCCGGTTATGGCGACCGTTGCGGACTTCGCGCGGCATGGGGGCCCCGTCCTCGGGATCTGCAACGGGTTCCAGATCCTCCTGGAGTCGGGACTCCTTCCAGGCGCGATGCTGCGGAACCGCGACCTCAAGTTTCATTGCGAGCACGTGCGCGTCCGCGTGGAGCAGAGCGATACGCCGTTCACGTCGCGCACCCTCGCCGGCCAGATCCTTCGCATTCCGATCGCTCACGGCGAGGGAAACTACTACGCGGAACCGGACGTCATCCACCATCTCGAGCACGACAAGCGGATCGTGTTCAGGTACTGCGACGCGGCCGGTCGCACGACTTCGGAGTCCAACCCGAACGGCTCCCTCGCCAACATCGCCGGCATTTGCAACGTCGAGCGGAACGTCGTCGGCCTGATGCCGCACCCGGAGCGTGCGTGCGAGTCGGCGCTCGGCAGCGCCGACGGGCTCGTCCTCTTCGACTCGGTCATCGCTTCACTGGAAGCGGACGGAGCCCTGCGTCGCGCTTGATGGCGTCTGAAACGGTCATGTCCACACCAGATTCCGCATTGCTCGAACGTCACGGCCTGACGGTCGATGAGTACCAGCACATCGTCCGCTCGCTCGGCAGGGAGCCAACCCTCACCGAGCTGGGGATTTTTTCGGTGATGTGGTCGGAGCATTGCAGCTACAAGAGCTCGCGCATCCATCTGAAGAAGCTGCCCACGCGAGGCCCGCGTGTCGTGCAGGGTCCCGGCGAGAACGCCGGGGCAGTGGATATCGGCGACGGCTACGCCGCGGTTTTCAAAATCGAGTCGCACAACCATCCGTCGTTCATCGAACCTTACCAGGGCGCCGCGACCGGCGTGGGGGGGATCATCCGCGACATCTTCACGATGGGGGCCCGGCCGATTGCCCTGCTCAACTCACTGCGTTTCGGTCCGATGGACGGGCCGGACGGCGCGCGAACGCGACGCATCGTCGAAGGCGTCGTAGCCGGCATCGCGGGGTATGGAAACAGTATCGGGATTCCGACGATCGGCGGTGAGATTGCCTTCGAGCCGACCTATGCCGGCAACCCGCTCGTCAACGTGCTGTGCCTCGGGATCGCTCGTTCTGACGCGCTCGTCAAAGGGACGGCTGGCGGCGTCGGAAACGCCGTGTACTACGTCGGCGCCAGCACGGGCCGCGACGGAATCCACGGCGCAACGATGGCGTCGGCCGAGTTCGACGAGAAGTCGTCCGAGAAACGGCCCGCCGTACAGGTCGGCGATCCGTTCATGGAGAAGCTCCTGCTCGAGGCGTGTCTCGAGCTGATGAAGACCGATGCGCTCGTCGGCGTGCAGGACATGGGCGCGGCCGGGTTGACCTGCTCGACCTGCGAGATGGGTGCGCGCGGCGGGATGGGTGTCGAGATCGACGTGAGCCTCGTCCCGCAGCGCGAGACCGGGATGACTCCCTACGAGATCATGCTGTCCGAGTCGCAGGAACGCATGCTGCTCGTCGTGAAGCGTGGCCGGGAAGCAGAAGTCGAGGCCATCTTCGAAAAGTGGGACCTTCATGCCGCAAACATCGGCATCGTGACCGGCGACGGTCTGATGCGCGTGAAGGATCGCGGAGCGGTTGTCGCCGAGATTCCCAACACGGCGTTGGTAGACGAGGCACCCATCTACGATCGTCCGACGACGCGGCCCGGCTATCTGGAGGACGTGCAGAGCCTGGATCTCGGGAGTCTTCCGCCAGCACCGACGGCAATCAAGGCGCTGCTCGCGCTGTTGTCATCGCCGACCGTCGCCAGCAAGCGATGGGTGTACCGCCAATACGACCACATGGTCCGCACGAACACGCTCGTTCTGGCCGGCATGGGCGCCGGCGTCGTTCGAGTGAAGGGAACTCCCCGCGCGCTCGCGATCTCGGTCGACGGAAACGGCCGCTACGGTTATCTCGAGCCCCGGCGCGGGGCCATGCTTGCTGTCGCCGAGGCGGCCAGGAACGTGGCGTGCGCGGGCGCTGTGCCAATCGGCGCGACCAATTGCCTGAACTTCGGCAATCCTCAGCGTCCCGAGATCATGTGGCAGCTGGTCGAATCGATCGAAGGGATTGCGGAGGCGTGCCGCGCGCTCGACGTGCCGATTACGGGCGGCAACGTGAGCCTTTACAACGAGACGGACGGAAAGGCCATCTACCCGACGCCGACGATTGGCGTGGTCGGGCTGATCGAGGATGCGGCACACGCGCTCGGGCGGGTGTTCAAGAGATCCGGCGACACGATCCTCCTGCTCGGCGAGAGCTTCGGCGAGCTCGGCGGGAGTGAATACTTGAAGACCGTCCATGACCTGGTGCGAGGTCTGCCTCCGGCGCTCGATCTGCAGCGCGAACGCGCATTGATTGCGTGCCTGACGACGGCGGCAGCGCAGGGGGTCCTCGAGTCGGCGCACGATTGCTCGGATGGCGGCCTGGCCGTCGCCCTCGCCGAATGCGCGTTCGACACGGAAGGAATCGGCCTCGAAGTGGATGTGCCGCGCGCCTCCGGAGCTGACGAAAGGGACGCGCTGACGGTGCCTGCGACGCTCTTCGGCGAGTCTGCATCGCGTGTCATCGTCAGTGTCGTTCCCGCTCATGTGGCGACCTTGATGCGCCTGGCGGCAGAGCACGGCGTCCCTGCGATCGCCATCGGCAGGACTGGTGGGAGCCGGATCAAGATCGCGATCGCGGGCAAGCCTGCGCTCGATTGCTCAGTCGAGGAAGCCGAGTCAGCCTGGTCAACCTCGATC
Source organism: uncultured Acidobacteriota bacterium (assembly GCA_963730995.1). Lineage (GTDB taxonomy): Bacteria > Acidobacteriota > Vicinamibacteria > Vicinamibacterales > 2-12-FULL-66-21 > CAVSUB01. The sequence goes on from CAVSUB010000009.1 coordinate 427,936, forward strand.
GGAATGCATTTCGCCCGACATGACGGGGGACGGGCAGCGTAGAATAGGTTTGCCGATCCCGGTGACGATCGGCGCACCCATGCTCGACAAGTTCAAGGACGAGTGCGGCGTCTTCGGGATCTTCGGGCATCCCGAGGCGGCCAACCTCACGTACCTCGGCCTCTACGCTCTCCAGCATCGCGGCCAGGAGAGTGCCGGGATCGTTGCGGCCGACGGTGCCCGGATTCGCGCATCGCGCGCAATGGGGCAAGTGGCCGAAGCATTCGACGAGGCCACGCTCGAGAAGCTGCCGGGGCACCTGGCGATCGGCCACACGCGCTACTCGACAGCGGGTGAAAGCAAGCTCGAAAACGCTCAGCCGTTTCTGATCGATTGCGCACACGGCCAAATCGCCGTCGCGCACAACGGGAACCTGGTCAACGCACGGGAGCTGCGGGACGAGCTCGTGCGCGACGGGTCGATCTTCCAGACCGGCAGCGACACCGAGGTGATCCTGCACCTCTACGCTCGCTCCAAGGCTCCGACCGTCGAGGATGCGATCATCGAGTCGCTCGCGCAGGTCCGCGGCGCCTATTCGCTGGCCCTCCTTACCGCCAATCGGCTGATCGCCGCCAGGGATCCGAACGGGTTCCGTCCGCTCGCGCTTGGCCGGATGGGAGACGCCTGGATCGTCTGTTCCGAGACCTGCGCGCTCGATCTCATCGGCGCGACGTACGAGCGTGACATCGAACCGGGTGAGGTCGTCGTCATCACCGAATCCGGAATTCGATCGATCAAGCCGTTTCCGCCGCAACCCCTTTCGCACTGCGTGTTCGAGCACGTGTACTTCGCGCGGCCCGACAGCTACGTCTTCGGCAGCAGCGTGAATGAAGTCCGCACGGAATTGGGACGAACGCTGGCGCTGGAGGCCCCCGTGGACGCTGACGTGGTCGTGCCGATCCCCGACTCCGGAGTCTGCGCGGCGATTGGTTTCGCGGAAGAGGCGGGGCTGCCGATGAAGATGGGTTTGATCCGGAACCACTACGTCGGCCGGACGTTCATCGAGCCGCAGCAGGCCATCCGGCACTTCAGCGTGAAGGTGAAGCTGAATCCGGTTCGCAGTATCCTCGAGGGCAAACGGGTCATCCTGTTGGACGACTCGATTGTGCGCGGTACGACGAGCCGGAAGATCGTGAAGATGGTCAGGGCTGCCGGCGCGCGGGAGGTGCACCTCCGCATCAGTTGTCCGCCGACCGTCTCACCCTGCTTCTACGGCGTGGACACGCCGAATCGGTCCGAGTTGATTGCAGCGACTCATACGATCGAGGACATCAGAAAGTACATCGCGGCGGACAGCCTCGCGTATCTCAGCCTCGATGGCCTGAAGCGCGCTGTCCAGCCGAAGCAGAACTCCTATTGCACGTCCTGCTACACGGGTGTCTATCCGCTCGCGTTTCCACGCGACGAGCAGGCGTACCTCCAGCTCGCGTTGAAGGTGGTCGACTGACGTCGTGACCGTCGCAACCGTCGCAAAAACGATGCGGGCCTTCGGCGCTGCTGCGCTCATGCTGATAGCGGTCGTCGCGCTGTCCGCTCAGCAGTCCGCCCCTGCGCCTCCCCCCACGAAAGCGCCTTCTGAGCCGGCAGGAGCGCCAAGGGATGCGCGCGATGTCGTCACGCCGGCACAGCTTGCCGCGGCGATCGAGAAGCTCGGGACCGTGGATTTCACCGAACGCATGGCGGCCGCGCGGACCACACGCCGTGCGGAGCCCGCGCTCGCAGTTCCCGCGCTCCTCAAGGCAGTCGAAACGCACCCGGACGCGTACGTGCGCTTCCGTGCGCTGGTCCTGCTCTCCGGATTCAACGATCCCCGAACGCGGGACATCATGCGCGGGGCGCTCGGCCTTCAGAACGATCGGCTGCGCACGGTCGCGTACACGTACTTCGAGCACAATGCGGATCCGGCCGTCATCCCCAAGCTGCTCGCGGCGGTTCCTGTGGAATCGTCCGAGTTCGTGCGGCCTGCGCTGACGCGCTCGCTCGCGGCGTACGCCTCCGACCCGAAGGTTCGAGAAACGATGGCCGGGCTCGTGATGAAGGGGCAGGCGTTCTTCCGAAGCGCGGTGATCGAGGCGCTCGGCGACTACCGCGCGACGTACGCCGTCGGCCCGATCACCGAGGTTGCGAAGATCGATGGCCCGATGCAGACCGACGCGGCCATCGCGCTCGGCAAGATCGGTGAAAAATCGTCGCTCGCCACACTCGCGGAGATCCAGCGCACCGCGCCGCGTGAATCGCAGCCTGCTATCGCGGCGGCGATCTGCCTGCTTGGAGTGAACTGCGTGTCACACGAGCCCTATCTCGCGAACACGCTGCGGTTTGCCATCGCGACAATCGGCTATCAGGAACTGGTGCGTGGATCGGCGGCCGGCCTCGCGTCGCTGGCCGTCACCGGTCGCGAGGCGGCAGCCGCGGAGTTGATCCGCCAGGGCGCTCCGACACGCGATCCGGCCCGTGCCGCCATCGTGCTGGCGATCGGGACGATCGCGTTGCGGAATACGCCGCTGATGCTGAAAGTCCTCCAGGGCGACGGGATGCTGGAGCCGGGATCCGACCTGCTGCGAGAGGCGTTCGACATGCTCGAGGAGGACTTCGAGGAAGAGCGGTTTTTCGTGGCGGTGCGGAAGGCCTACTGGCAGGCCCCCGCTGGATCGCCGGCGCGGACGGTCTGCGAGAGCCTGATCCGGAAACTGGAATTCTGAAGGCTCGACGTCGAGCGGCCGCGTAACGGGCAAAGGCGCGCCACGGGCGCGCCCCGCCGGAGCGGACGCGGGGCATGGGGCCCCGCGAGCGACGGCGATGGGGGGTCCGGCGGGGCGCAGCCCCCCGGTCTATGACCTGACGTCGAGCGGCCGCGTAACGGGCAAAAGGCGCGCCACGGGCGCGCCCCGCCGGAGCGGAGCGGGGCATGGGGCCCCCGCGAGCGACGGCGATGGGGGGTCCGGCGGGGCGCAGCCCCCCGGTCTATGAATGGACTATAAAGCCTCCGGCGTCGACATCGACGCGGGAAACGAAGTCGTCCGGCGCATCCGCTCGCTCGCCCGTGGCACGTTCACCGCGAGCGTTCTGTCGGATATCGGCTCGTTCGGCGGCTTGTTCCATCTGGACGCTTCGCGCGCTGCCGATGCCGTGCTCGTCGCGAGCGCCGACGGCGTCGGGACCAAGCTGCGCGTCGCCTTCATGGCCGGGACGCATCGCTCGATCGGCGTCGATCTCGTGAATCACTGTGTGAACGACATCCTCGTCCAGGGCGCCGAGCCGCTCTTCTTCCTCGACTACCTCGCAACCGGCCGACTCGATCCGGATGTGGCCGTGCAGATCGTCGAAGGCCTCGCCGAGGCATGCCGGCAGAACGGCTGCGCGCTGCTCGGAGGGGAGACGGCGGAGATGCCTGGCTTCTACAAGGACGGCGAGTACGATGTCGCCGGGTTCATCGTCGGGCTCGTCTCGCGCACGCGACTGATAGACGGCAGCCGCATCCAACCGGGGGACGTCCTGATCGGATTGCCGTCGTCAGGACTGCATACCAACGGCTACTCACTAGCCCGCCGGATTGCATTCGACGTCGCAGGGCTCGATGTTCGATCTCGCTTTCCGGGCTCGAACACGTCGATCGGCGAGGCGCTGCTGATTCCGCATCGTACGTATCTGCCCGTGATTCGCCCGCTGCTTGCGTCTGGGGCGATCAAGGGAATGGCGCACATCACGGGCGGGGGCATCACCGAGAACCTCCCACGCATCCTGCCGGCGAAAACGCAGGCCGTGATCGATCGATCCGCGTGGCGGGTCCCGGCTATCTTCGAATGGCTCCAGCAGGCTGGCGACGTCCCTTCTGACGACATGCTCAGGACGTTCAACATGGGAATCGGAATGATTCTCGCGGTGGCGGCGAATGACGCCTTCAGCGTCCTGAACGATCTTCGCGCAGGCGGAGAAACCGGCGCCGCCACTATCGGCGTGGTCCGCAGCGGCGACGCCGGCGTCGTCTATTCCTGATGTCTGTGGACGCCAGCGATCTGTCGCGTGGTCCGGACGCGTCGAATCGAACGATCGGCGTACTGATCTCGGGTCGCGGCAGCAACCTCCAGGCGCTCATCGACGCCGTGGCGGATGGTCAGCTCGATGCCCGCATCGCGATCGTCATCTCGAATCGCGCGAGCGCCGCAGGATTGACGCGTGCGGCCGGCGCGGGTATCGAGACGCTGGTCGTGGACCATCGAAGTTTCCCGTCACGTGACGAGTTCGACCGCGCCGTTGCGCAGGAGCTCCTGAGCCGCGGCGTCCGGCTGGTCTGCCTTGCGGGATTCATGCGGCTGGTCGGCGCGCCGCTGCTGGACGCGTTCCCCAACGCGATTCTGAACATCCATCCGTCGCTCCTGCCGGCGTTCCCTGGCGTCGAAGCGCAGCGTCAGGCACTCGACCACGGCGTACGAATCACGGGAGCGACGGTGCACCTGGTAACGAGCGAGCTCGACGCCGGTCCCATCGTGCTCCAGGCGTCCGTGCCCGTCCGCACTGACGACACGCCCGAGACGCTGTCCGCGAGGATTCTCGTCGAAGAGCACCGTCTCTATCCCGCCGCCGTTCAGCTGATCCTCGATGGTCACTGGTCGGTCAGCGGCCGCCGGCTCAGTCTTTACCAGACACCCGGCACCAGCCTGTAGCGCACACGGGTTCGATATTCAGCGTATCCCTCGAGATTGGCGCCCAGGAAGGCATCCTCGAAGATCACACGTCTCAGCATCAGCGCGGAATACGCCAGGCCCAACGCAACCGACAGCCACGATCCGAGGGCCAGCCCTCCGCAAGGAATCGAGAGGATCATCCCGAGGTACCCGGGATGCCTGACGAGCCCATACGGACCCCGATCGATCACGTGGTGGCCGCGATCGTTCTGAATCCGCACGACAGCCGAGAAGAACCGGTTGGCGACCATCGATCGGAAAACGAGCCCGCCGAATACGGCGCAGCCTATCAGGCCGGCCACGCGCAGCGAAGAGGGGACAGGGAAGAGGTGCCAGCGGCCGACGTCGAGGGCGCCGAGCACCAGATGCGCGACTGCCGTCAGACGTATGGCCTGGAGGTAGAAACGGTCGGCGCCTGGCTCGGGCGGCGAGAACCGTTCGCGCGCGAGGTCGTCACCGATCGAGGCAATCGCGTAGATTGCGAGGCTGAACCAGACGCCCAGATACGCCCACAACCAGGGGTCGGTCCAAAGGCCGGAGAGACCCAGCACCAACAGGGCCACCAGCGTCATCGCGCCGGCCAACCGAACGAGACGAGCTATTATCTGACACCTCGACTTAGTTTGCGCATACTAAACATAAATTTTGATTAATCAAAAATCTACGCGAAGGCACAGTGCCTGTCAAGTGGACGCGATTCAGCCCCTGCTGACCGGTTGGAGTGTGATGACCGCCACTTCTGGTGGGCAATTGAGGCGAACTGGAATGTAAACTGTTCCCACACCACGACTTACGAATATTGCTGTGTTCTCACGCTTGCCCACGCCGGCGATGACCGGGAACCTGCGGGCGGCGAGCGCCCCCAGGCCGGGCAGGACGATTTGTCCACCGTGGGTGTGACCGCTGATGACGACGGGCACAGCGAGCGAAGCGGCTTCGAGGAGTCGGGCAGGAGTGTGAGCCAGCAGGATCGCGTTCGGTGAGGCTCCGCGCATCAGCCGGGAGATTTCCTCGACCCGGCGGGTCCAGTACCGGATTCCAATGAGGTCCACCGGTTCCGCCCGCACGCGGATCTGGGTTCGCGCGTCCCGTAGCACCGTGAATCCACGGGCCGCGAGCGCAGCCGGCATGTCGTGATCGTCGTCATGGTTGCCCAGGATGGCGAACACGCCCCAGGGAGCGGCAAGCCCCGCGAGCGCCTCGGCCGCAGCCTGGACGAACTCGCGATCTCCCCAGGTCACGTAGTCGCCGCCCAGGACAATCAGGTCGGGCCGCTCGGCCATAAGCAACTGCACTGCGTGGGTGATGAGGCCGTGGGACACGGTTCGACTCCGATGGAGATCGGTGAGGAAGCCGACGCGCAGTCCAGCGAGACCATCGGACCAACCCGAGACTTCGAGCGTCGCACGCGTGATCCCCACGTGGTGGCGCTCGTACATGAAGCCGTAGCTCGCACCGCCCGTGAGCGCGCCGATGCCGGCTGCGGCGCAGCCCTTCAGGATGTCGCGGCGCCGAAGGCCTGCAGGCCGTCGAGCGTTGGGCATGGTTGAGGGTATGTTAGCGCGGCCACGGTATAGTTGACTCGGAAGTGCCGGTTCCACTCTTGGCAGTGGACCCGAATCCCAGCGCTGCGAGAGAGTTACGGGGAACCGCGTGCCGACGATGTCTATCGACGAACAACTGGCCTACCTCACCAAAGGATGTGTGGACGTCGTCCGCGCCGCGGAGCTCAAAGCCAAGCTGGAACGGTTCGCCCGGAGAGGCCCGCCCCTTGTCGTCAAGGTCGGATTCGATCCGACCTCACCCGATCTGCATCTCGGCCATACGGTCCTTATCCGGAAGATGAAGCACTTCCAGGATCTCGGGCACCGGGTCATCTACGTCGTCGGGGCTTTCACGGCGCTGATTGGAGATCCGACGGGCCGCTCAAAGACGCGCCCGCCGCTGACTCAATCGGAAATCGATCGGAACGCCGAGACGTACAAGACACAGATCTTCAAGCTTCTCGATCCCGCAAGGACCGAGGTCCGCTTCAACAGCGAATGGCTCGAACCACTCGGGAGCGCCGGCTGGGTGCACCTGGCGGCGAAGTACAACGTCGCCCAGATGCTCGAGCGGCGCGATTTCAGGAAGCGCTACGACACCGGACAGCCAATCAGCATCCACGAGTTCCTCTACCCGCTCGCGCAGGCCTACGACTCGGTCCATCTCGTCGCGGATGTCGAGTTGGGCGGCACCGATCAGCTCTTCAACTTGAATGTGGGGCGAGACATCATGCCCGCCTTTGGCCTCGAGGCGCAGGTTGTGATGACGACGCCGCTCCTGGAGGGACTGGACGGCGTCGAGAAGATGTCGAAGAGCCTCGGGAACTACATCGGGGTCACGGATTCGCCGTCCGAGATGTTCGGCAAGGTGATGTCGATCTCGGACGATTTGATGTGGCGCTACTACAGCGTCCTCACCGACCTCAGTCCCGAGGATCTCCTGGCGAAGCGTGCGGCGGTGTCGACGGGCGAGTTGCATCCGCGAAGCGCGAAGGTCCAGCTCGCGTCCTCCATCGTGGCGGACTTTCATGGCGCGGACGCCGCGCAGGCCGCGTCGCAGGAGTTCGAGCGTCGGTTCTCGAAGCGTCAGGTGCCCGACGACGTCGAGGAGCGGCCGGTGCTGCGAGGCACGACGATCGAGCATCTGTTGCTCGAAGTGGGGTTTGCGCAATCGGGTAGCGACGCAAGCCGCAAGGTCCAGCAGGGAGCTGTCCGGATCGACGGTGAGAAGTTCCTGCAGCCGCGGACAGCGGTCGACCGACCTGGGTCGTTCCTGCTCCAGGTCGGCCGGCAGATCAGCCGGATTGTGGTGCTGGAACCGACCGATGTTCTGCTGACCTCGGTTCCGGCGCCTGACGGGGACGAGATCTGGATGCTCATGCAGAACAAGGGACAAGTGGACGTGCTGCATCCGTCCCGGGAGGTTGCACTGGCGCGCGCGCGAGCTGTGGCGGAGGCGTCGAAGGGACGCGTGTTTGAGCACGGAAACGGCCGAGTTTCCGAGCAAAACGAGTGAATTGTGAGGCTCGCGACGCAGTGCGCGGTTGACACGGTGTTCGGTCGACGTTATAGTCTGTTGACCCGAGCGTGACCCGGCCAGTCGGCGGATGCAGGTCCTTTCCGCCGAGACTCCTTCAAGCTCGCAACTCCCAGCCGCTTCCAGCGTGCGACCGACCTTGTTGAAGTAGTTGAGGTCGTATCGTCGCGCCCTGGCGGATCGTCCTTGAAGCTTCGCACTGGGGAACATCGCCAGTCCGCGAATTGGGCAGGCAGTGCCGGCGCAAAAACCGGCGCAAAAAAGTTGATGAGGCCGTTACAAAAACGGTTGACAGGGGTGAGGGTCACTAGTAGGATTGAAAGGTTCCCCAGACGACGAGAAAGCTGACGGGGAGCGCGAGCAAGCCGGGTTCTTTGAAAACTAGATAGAACGTGCAAGCACAACCCGTCGAGTATCAGCGGGTGGCGCGATGCAGTACCGTGCGGGGCGGCCTCAGTTCGGCTGTCCGGTGCGGATCGTGAACCACCTATTACTTGACGAACTGAACAACGCAAGAGCCAATCATCAACAGGCGCTCGCGTTAAACGAGTTGTCCTGCCGACGCGCGCAAGCGCGAAAGCGGGCGGCCAATTTAACTTGAGAGTTTGATCCTGGCTCAGAATCAACGCTGGCGGCGTGCCTAACACATGCAAGTCGAACGCGAAAGGGGAGCAATCCCTGAGTAGAGTGGCAAACGGGTGAGTAACACGTGGGTGACCTGCCTTCGAGTGGGGGATAACGTCCCGAAAGGGACGCTAATACCGCATGACATCCTGCTTTTGGAAAAGCGGAGATCAAAGCTGGGGATCGCAAGACCTGGCGCTTGAAGAGGGGCCCGCGCCTGATTAGCTAGTTGGTGGGGTAATGGCTCACCAAGGCTACGATCAGTATCCGGCCTGAGAGGGCGGACGGACACACTGGGACTGAGACACGGCCCAGACTCCTACGGGAGGCAGCAGTGGGGAATTGTTCGCAATGGGCGCAAGCCTGACGACGCAACGCCGCGTGGAGGACGAAGATCTTCGGGTCGTAAACTCCTGTCGAGCGGGAAGAACGCTTCGCGGATGAATAAGCCGCGGAAATGACGGTACCGCTAAAGGAAGCCCCGGCTAACTCCGTGCCAGCAGCCGCGGTAATACGGGGGGGGCAAGCGTTGTTCGGAATTACTGGGCGTAAAGGGCTCGTAGGCGGCCAACTAAGTCGGATGTGAAATCCCCAGGCTTAACCTGGGAACTGCATCCGATACTGGATGGCTTGAATCCGGGAGAGGGATGCAGAATTCCAGGTGTAGCGGTGAAATGCGTAGATATCTGGAGGAATACCGGTGGCGAAGGCGGCATCCTGGACCGGCATTGACGCTGATGAGCGAAAGCTAGGGGAGCAAACGGGATTAGATACCCCGGTAGTCCTAGCCCTAAACGATGAATGCTTGGTGTGACGGGTATCGATCCCTGTCGTGCCGAAGCTAACGCATTAAGCATTCCGCCTGGGGAGTACGGTCGCAAGGCTGAAACTCAAAGGAATTGACGGGGGCCCGCACAAGCGGTGGAGCATGTGGTTCAATTCGACGCAACGCGAAGAACCTTACCCAGGCTCGAACGGCATTGGACATCCGGCGAAAGCCGGCTCCCGCAAGGGCCGATGTCGAGGTGCTGCATGGCTGTCGTCAGCTCGTGTCGTGAGATGTTGGGTTAAGTCCCGCAACGAGCGCAACCCTTGTCCTCTGTTGCCATCAGGTTAAGCTGGGCACTCTGAGGAGACTGCCGGTGATAAACCGGAGGAAGGTGGGGATGACGTCAAGTCAGCATGGCCTTTATGTCTGGGGCTACACACGTGCTACAATGGCCGATACAAACCGTCGCGATGCCGCAAGGTGGAGCTAATCGGACAAAGTCGGTCTCAGTTCGGATTGCAGGCTGCAACTCGCCTGCATGAAGTTGGAATCGCTAGTAATCGCGGATCAGCACGCCGCGGTGAATACGTTCCCGGGCCTTGTACACACCGCCCGTCACATCACGAAAGCTGGCTGTACTAGAAGTCGCCGCGCTAACCCGCAAGGGAGGCAAGCGCCTAAGGTATGGTTAGTGATTGGGGTGAAGTCGTAACAAGGTAGCTGTAGGAGAACCTGTGGCTGGATCACCTCCTTTCTAGAGATTAGTCGGCGTCTCGGAGCCCGCTACAGGCGCGCTACGAGCGTCATTCTTGAAAATGATCGATCTGGTACACGATGGGATGTGCGCGCACGTTCTATCTAGTTTTGAGAGAATCTCCGCCTTCGCGCGGGGGCAGCTCTGGCCTGAAGGCGCGAAGTCGGGGCCTGTAGCTCAGCTGGTTAGAGCACACGCTTGATAAGCGTGGGGTCAGTAGTTCAAATCTACTCAGGCCCACCAGCCTTCGTTGCACAGACGTAAGGAGTGCCTATTGCGTAGTGCCTAGCGCGCGATGAAGTGTAGATAACCCGCACGACCGGTTCCTTCCTTCATCACGCACGGATTCAAGCACTGCCACAAGTTTTCGGGGAATTAGCTCAGCTGGGAGAGCGCCTGGTTTGCAACCAGGAGGTCACCGGTTCGAGCCCGGTATTCTCCAACCTTCGCTCTCGAGCCGCGGGCTACGGTTGACGAGCCACGTGAGGCGAGTCAGCGAAGGTCGCGCGCCGAAGCCCGGAGGGCGCAAAGGAAATTGAGTGAAGCTCGCCGCGACAGCGGCGCTCAACAAGGCTGACAGCTCGTAGCTGGCGGCTGGAAGCTTCGAGTTCTTTACAACTGAATATCCTGCAAACGGTAGTTTTTCCGACCACAAAGTCTGTCGACGCGCGCGCAAGCGGGCGGAGGCGGACAAACACACACGCAGTGTGCAAGGAACTATCGCGTGCCGGGATCCGGGGCTCGGGTCTCGGGGCTCGGAAGAGCAATCTTCCGAATCCCGGAGCTGCGAGTTCCGAGGCCCGGTGAGCGTTAGTTTCGAGTTTCTATGGTCAAGCTACTAAGGGCGTACGGTGAATGCCTTGGCGCTAGGAGTCGATGAAGGACGTGGTAAGCTGCGAAAAGCTTCGGTGAGCCGCAAACAGGCTTTGACCCGAGGATATCCGAATGGGGCAACCCACTCAGGCTCATACCTGAGTATCTCCAGACTGAATCCATAGGTCTGGCGAAGACAACCCGGGGAAGTGAACCATCTCAGTACCCGGAGGAACAGAAAACAAAAGTGATTCCGCTAGTAGCGGCGAGCGAACGCGGATATAGCCCAAACCATCGTGCTTGCACGGTGGGGTTGTAGGACCTGTCTGGTGTAAAGCCAGCGAGTTACCAATCAGCAGATTAGTCGAACGATCTGGAACGATCGGCCACAGAGGGTGACAGCCCCGTAGGCGACAGTCTCGCTGACTCGCGACAGGTACCTGAGTACCGCGGGACACGTGAAATCCCGTGGGAATCTACGAGGACCATCTCGTAAGGCTAAATACTCCCTGGCGACCGATAGTGAACCAGTACCGTGAGGGAAAGGTGAAAAGAACCCCTGCGAGGGGAGTGAAATAGTACCTGAAACCGTATGCCTACAAGCAGTGGGAGGGCTATGCCTTGGCTTCGGCCGAGGAATGCCTGACCGCGTGCCTTTTGCATAATGAGCCGGCTAGTTAATCTCAGTGGCAAGGTTAAGCGAAAGCGAGCCGAAGCGAAAGCGAGTCCGAAATGGGCGAGTAGTCGCTGGGATTAGACGCGAAGCGAGGTGATCTACCCTTGGCCAGGGTGAAGTACGGGTAACACCGTATGGAGGCCCGAACCAGTGTTGGTTGAAAACAGCTTGGATGAGCTGAGGGTAGGGGTGAAAGGCTAATCAAACCTCGTGATTGCCCGTTCTCCTCGAAATATCTTTAGGGATAGCCTCGAGAGGTCGGCGCTGGTGGTAGAGAACTGAATGGACTAGGGGGCTTACCAGCTTACTGAATCCAATCAAACTGCGAATGCCAGCGACACGTATCTCGGGAGTCAGACAGTGGGGGCTAAGCTTCATTGTCGAGAGGGAAACAGCCCAGACTACCGGCTAAGGTCCCTAACTCTGTGCTAAGTGGTAAAGGATCTGGAGACGCTCAGACAACCAGGAGGTTGGCTTAGAAGCAGCCATCCTTTAAAGAAAGCGTAATAGCTCACTGGTCAAGCGGCTCTGGGCCGACAATATAACGGGGCTCAAGCACAGGACCGAAGCCGTAGAATGCGACTGCCCTGCGGGGAGTTGTTTTGGTAGAGGAGCGTTCTCAATCGCAGCGAAGTCAGACCGTGAGGACTGGTGGAGCGTTGAGAAGTGACCCTGCCGGCATAAGTAGCGAGAAGGGAAGTGAGAATCTTCCCCGCCGTAAGCCTAAGGTTTCCTGAGGAAGGTTCGTCCGCTCAGGGTCAGTCGGGTCCTAACGCGAGGCCGAAAGGCGTAGCGGATGGATATCCGGTCAATATTCCGGAACTACCTATTCCACGTTATCACGATGGGGGGACGCAGGAGGCTAAGCGAGCCTACGATTGGACGTGTAGGTTCAGGTCTGTAGGGGGATCCGCCAGGTAAATCCGGTGGGTCACATTCCCTGAGGTGCCATGTCGAGGATCTTTGACCCGCAAAGTCGCTGACGCCACGCTGCCGAGAAAAGCCTCTAAGGAGTGGGAGTGGGTACCCGTACCGCAAACCGACACAGGTAGGCGAGGAGAAAATCCTCAGGCGCGAGTGAGAACCCTCGTTTAGGAACTCGGCAAACTGGCCCCGTAACTTCGGAATAAGGGGTGCTCGATTACCGTGCGCGATCCTCAGCGATCGCGTGCGCGAACGAGTTGCAATAAAGAGGCCCAGGCGACTGTTTACTAAAAACACAGGACTCTGCGAAGTCGAACACGACGTATAGGGTCTGACGCCTGCCCGGTGCCGGAAGGTTAAAGGGAGAGGTTAGCCGCAAGGCGAAGCTTTGAGCTGAAGCCCCGGTAAACGGCGGCCGTAACTATAACGGTCCTAAGGTAGCGAAATTCCTTGTCGGGTAAGTTCCGACCTGCACGAATGGCGTAACGATCTGGGCGCTGTCTCAACGAGGGGCACTGCGAATTTGTGGTACCGGTGAAGACGCCGGTTGCCCGTGACTAGACGAAAAGACCCCGTGCACCTTTACTACATCTTAGTAGTGAATGCTGGCGTGTTATGCGCAGGATAGGTGGGAGGCTTTGAACCCGGGTTCTCGGACTCGGGGGAGCCAACGGTGAGATACCACCCTTAACACTCCGGCGTTCTAACCTCGACCTGTCATCCAGGTCAGGGACACTGCTAGGTGGGTAGTTTGACTGGGGCGGTCGCCTCCTAAACTGTAACGGAGGCGCGCGAAGGTTCGCTCAGGCTGTTTGGAAATCAGCCGTAGAGTGCAAAAGCATAAGCGAGCTTGACTGCGACACCTACAAGTGGAGCAGGTGGGAAACCAGGCTTTAGTGATCCGGTGGTTCCGCGTGGAAGGGCCATCGCTCAACGGATAAAAGGTACGCCGGGGATAACAGGCTGATCTGAGCCAAGAGTTCACATCGACGCTCAGGTTTGGCACCTCGATGTCGGCTCATCGCATCCTGGAGCTGTAGCAGGTTCCAAGGGTCCGGCTGTTCGCCGGTTAAAGCGGTACGTGAGCTGGGTTTAGAACGTCGCGAGACAGTTCGGTCTCTATCTGTCATGGGCGGAGGAAATTTGAGTGGGGCTGTCCTTAGTACGAGAGGACCGGGATGGACGCACCTCTAGTGTACGAGTTGTCGTGCCAACGGCAGCGCTCGGTAGCTACGTGCGGAAGGGAGAAACGCTGAATGCATCTAAGCGTGAAACCCTCCACAAGATGAGATTTCCCAGGCCGCAAGGCCTCTAAAGGCTCCTGGAAGATGACCAGGCAATAGGTCGGGTGTGGAAGCACAGCGATGTGTGAAGCTAACCGATACTAATCAGCCGTGAGGCTTGACCATAATCTCTTTTCTCTCTTAACCGAGAGATCAGTGCACCCGTCGCTCGCCTCGCGAGCTCGGCGGCAAGCTGCGTGAAAGTGGAACGAGAAACTACCGTTTGCAGGATATTCGGTTGCAGCTATCAGCCGTCAGCTCTCACGAGCTGATGGCTGACAGCTGAACGCTCTTTACAAGATAGTCTGGGACGATCCGCCTCCGCCGCTTCGCGGCTACGGCGCGACAAGTCCGCTGAACGCGGGCCTGCCTCGCCGAAGCTCCCGCAAGGGAGCGTAGGCGGGACCCCAGGCACAACGGTGTAGGTTTCCCGGTGGTCATAGGAGAGGGGTCACACCCGTTCCCATTCCGAACACGGAAGTTAAGCTCTCTACCGCCGATGGTACTGCGTGGGTAACTGCGTGGGAGAGTAGGTCACTGCCGGGAGTATTCTCGAGGCCACTGGTTTCAGTGGCCTTTTTCTTTGTACGCGCTACTTCGTACGCAGTTAATCCCCTCTCAGCACCGACCGGCTAGAATGCTTTCATGGGCCCCGAACAGCTCGCCGCCGGCGCCGCGGCCCTGGTTGCCCGCGGCGACCAGCTGCGGGCAAGCCGCGCCTGGCGCGACGCACGCGACGCCTATCAACAGGCCGTCGCGGCCGAGCCGCACAACGCCGCGGCCTGGGAGGGTCTCGGACGGTCGGCCCGCTACGTCGACGATCTCGAGGCCTCCCGCGCCGCCTTCGAGCAGGCCTACCGCGACTATCTCGATGCCCGCGACAACCCCGGTGCGGCACGCGCGGCGATGGAGATCGCGCTCTATCACGACCTGTATCGCGGGGAACATGCGGTCGCAAACGGCTGGTTCGAGCGCGCGGGAGCGCTCCTCGAGGATTGTCCCGACACCCCCGAGCGCGCCTGGCTCATGCTCTGGCGCGCGCACGTCCACATCCACGTGCGCGACGAGATGCCCGCGGGTCGAGAGGCCCTTGCAGGCGCGCTCCGCCTCAATCAGCGCTGCCAGGTGGACGAGATCGACACGATGGCCAGGGGCCTCGCCGGTCTCGCTCTGATCAGCGACGGCGACGTCGAAGGCGGCCTCCGTCGGCTGGACGAAGCAACAGCGATGGCGATCGCCGGCGATCGATTCCGGCCGGAGACGATCGGATTCGCGTGCTGCTACGTTCTGGAGGCCTGCGAGACCGTTCGCGACTTCGAGCGCGCACAGCAGTGGATGGAGCACGCATGGTCGGCCGACCGCTCGCTCGGCGTCCCCCACTTCGCGGGCTTCTGCCGCTCCCACTACGTGGCCATCCTGACGTGGTGCGCCAAGTACCAGGCCGCGGAATCCGAGATCGACTCGATGCGCGCGACGCTCGCGACGATCGCGCCGGCCTGGATGTCCCATTGCGACATCCGCCTGGGGGAGGTGCGCCGTCGGCAGGGTCGTCACGAGGACGCAGTCAGGCTGTTGCAGCCGCTGGCCGCACACCCGCTTGCACTGGTCCCCCTGGCCTGGCTTCGGCTCGACGCAGACGACCCTGATGGTACGCTCAGCCTGGTCGAGCGCTACGTCCGCCGCACCGCCGGGGACCACACCCGCCGCCTCCACGCCCTTGATCTCATCGTCCGTGCCGCGTCACTCGCGAGAGACGATGCGCGGGCGGCCGCTGCGTTGGAGGAGCTGAGGGCCCTCGTTCCGAAGGTCAACACACGAATTGCACTCGGCATGCTCGCCGAGGCGGAAGCCTCGGACCCTGCGGCGCAGCCATCCGTCACAATCGTTCGACTGGAGGACGCGATCGACGAGTACGACCTTGCCGGAGCCCCGTATGAAGCGACGGCGGCACGGCTGCGCCTGGCTGGAGCTCTTGCCACCGCCGGACAGAGCGAGCGGGCCGTGCGCGAGCGCGAAGCGGCAAAAATGGTCGCCGGGCGGATTGGCGCACTGGGCCTCCTGCGTCGCGCGGCTCCCGGCCCGGGCAGCCCCTCGACGCTACGTCCCAGAACATCTCTATCCGAGCGCGAGCTCGAGGTGCTCGGACTCATCGCGCAGGGCTTGAGCAATCAGGTGATCGGCGAGCGTCTCTACGTGAGTCCGTTCACCGTTAAGCGGCACGTCACCAATATCCTGACGAAGCTCGATCTCCCGTCCCGGGCGGCTGCTGCCTCCTACGCAGTCCGCAACGGACTGACCTGAGTCTGTCCGGCGAACCTGCTCTGTGGTCCGAATGGGCCATTCGCGATCAGCCTCACCAAATGGTCCGTTGGGCCGAGACATCCCCGCGCAACTCTCCGTATAGTGACTCGTCGGCGGCAGAACGCCGGAGCCTACGAGGAGTGAAGAATGCCAGCACGCGTGTTTCCGTTCTTGATCGTGTCGGTTTGTCTGTTGAATGCAGGGTGCTCGAGAGCGACAGTCGCTGCCCAGGCTGGTACCACTACGGCAGTCGAGCGTGGCCGTTATCTCGTCGACGCCGTTGGCTGCCACGATTGCCATACGCCGAAGAAGATGGGGCCGAACGGCCCGGAGGCGGATACGACGAAACTGCTGGCCGGCTACTTGCCGTCCGAACCTCTTCCCGCACCGCCACCAGTGCAACAGGGACCCTGGATCGCGACCGGCACATGGGACCTGACGGCGTGGTCGGGACCCTGGGGCGTGAGCTATGCGATCAACCTCACGCCCGACAACGAGACTGGTCTCGGACACTGGACGGAGGACATGTTCGTCCAGGCGCTGAAGACCGGGAAGCACATGGGAAAGTCGCGGCCGATCCTTCCGCCGATGCCCTGGCAGGCGTTCCGCAATTTTTCGGACTCCGATCTGAAGGCGATGTTCGCCTACTTGCGGACCGTGCCTGCCGTCAGCAATCGAATCCCCGATCCGGTGTTCGCCACGCACTGAGTGTGACCCGCTGCGACATCGTCAGCCCGGCGATGCTGGATGGCTTGCAGCCGGGAACAACGGAGGGCGGAGGAGTGAGGACAAGACGTCCTGCTCACCGCCCTCTCTTGTCCTGGCCTACAACCGCGGCATCGAACCGCGTGGCGAGCTCCTGGAACGCCGGCGTCGGGCCGGTCCACCGCAGCGCCTCGACCGAGTCGAACAGCGGCAGATCTGCGCGCAGCGTCGCGAGCTCTCGAAAGAGCATCACGAGCTTGCGGTCTCGCGCAAGCGTGCGCGCGAGCGTTCCGGAGTTCGCCGCATTGACGTGCCAGGTGCTCGGGTCGTCCGGAATCGCCTCGAGGTGCTCGAACTTTGCCAGAACAGCGGCCGCTGACTTCGCGCCCCAGCCCGTCAGGCCTGGGTAACCATCGGCCGAGTCTCCGACGAGTGCGAGGTAGTCCGGGATCGATACGGGACGGACGCCGAACTTCGCCACGACGCCAGCTTCGTCCACGATCTTGTTCGTGCGGCGATGCCACTGCACGACGCGTGTTCCTCTGACGCACTGCGCGAGGTCTTTGTCCGGAGTGCAAATCAGCACCTTCTGGACTGCCGGATCATCTCCCGCGATCCTCGCGGCTGCCGCCAGCGCATCGTCCGCTTCTTCTTCGACCATCGCCCAGACGACGACGCCGAGGGCAGTGAGAGCCTCCTCGAGGAGGCCGAACTGGGAAAGCAGATCGGGATCGACGCCCGCGCCGGTCTTGTATCCCCGCCACATGCGGTTGCGGAACGACTCGATGACGTGATCGGTCGCGACGCCGACGTGCGTCGCGCCGCGATTGATGAGCCCGAGAACAGAGCCGATGACGCCGCGCACCGCCCCGACTTCGCGCCCCTCAAGATCGCGTGCCGAGGGGAGCGCGTAGAAGTACCGGAAGAGCTCATACGTTCCGTCGATGAGGTGGACGTCCATCGGCCGAGTATATCCAGTCGTCGGTCTTCAGTCGGGGGTCGGCAGTCGCAGTCGGCAGTCGCAGTCGGCAGTCGCGGTCGACAGTCGCAGTCTCTTCTCTTTAGGCGCCAAGCTCTTCGGACGACGTCAGCCGTTCCGAACGCCGAACGCCGAACGCCGAACGCCGAGCGCCGAGGCTGAGCTCCCTATGGCCCAGCGTCTGCATTGCTGTAGGGCGGAGGTTGAGATGCACAAGCTCGGGTATTCGTTGATTGCGGTCGTTGCCGCCTGCAGCCTCGGGGCCGCGCAGGATTTGGAAAAGAAGACTCAGACCAAGCTTTCAGTCGAGGATGGTCGGGACATCACGGTCACGGGGTGCGTGGAGCGGAACGTGGACGGCGGCTATATGCTGACGCATGCCGCGAACAAGAGCGGGATGCTCGGCAGCTACGTTCTCGCCTCTGGAGACGATGACCTGAAGGATCGCGTCGGCGATCGCGTCGAAATCAAGGGCAAGGCGGCCGATCAGGGCGACGGGCGAATCAAGGTCGAGACAAAGAACGAGAGCAAGGCCGCGGATGGCGACAAGAAGAAGACGACGACCAAGTCGGAGGTCAAGGGAGATCTGAGCGGCCTGCCGTTCCTCGGCGTCAACTCGGTGAAGACGATCGCCAAGGTGTGTCCGTAGTTACGCTCGGATCAGTACTTCAGGACCACGCCCACGGCTCCGGTCCAGTACCGGAGCTGGGCTGGTCCGAACGCAGGCGAGTTCTCGTTCCGGCTCAGGCTGCTGTAGTAGCGCAGATCGAACCTCAGGCCCGTGTGGCGCGTGATGAAGCCGACCGCTCCCCCGCCGACGTTGTATCCGAGAAGATTCTCGTTGAGCGGAAGTATGTTCGGGATCGTCGTCTGCGTCGCGTGCATCAGGCCGAGCCCTCCCGATACGAAGGGCCGAAGCCCGTACTCATTCCAGCTTAGAGGCGCAGCGAGCACGACGTTGCCCATCAACGAGTAGACGCGGCTGCTGGAGACGGTGCCGCTGTTTCCCGCCTCGAAGAAATGCGGGACCAGCAGGAAGATTCCCTCTACGGCGAGCGGTCCCTTGCCGATCAGCGTGACGGTACCGCCGACGTTCCAACGAACCTTGATCTCGCCGAGGGCCTCCGGGGTCACCAGCGTCGTCTCGCCGTTGAACGCGTAGCCGAAGAACGGCGCGAACTGCCAGTCCGCGCGCGCTGGCGCGACCCGCCAGATCGAGACGATGCATGTGAGCGTCAGGATTTTGAGCGCGCGGGAAACCACGAGCCTCAGGCGAACAAGCGGAGAAACACGAGGGCGAACAGAGACTTCGTGACGTCCCCCGTCGAGAGGTCGAAGGGCGAGCAGAGGCCATCACTGTTGGCGAGGAGCACCAAAGTGAGCCGCTTGGCAGGAATCTTCAGAATCAGCGACGAATAGCCGCCGGTCATCACGCCGAATTGCCAGACGATCGCTTCGGCGTTGTAATTCTGGACGAACCAACCCAGGCCCGTGGGGAGCATGCGATCGCGCCCCATGGCGTTCGTCCAGGCGGCCGTCAGCGTGTCCTCGCGAAGAAGCAGGGCAGAGTCGAGAGCCGCATCGAAGCGTGCCAGGTCCCGGACCGTCGAGACGACTCCTGTCGCCGCCGTCATGCTCTCGATCGGGATGTCGGATCGGCTGCTGCGGCCCTTCTTGTCGACCTTGTACGGCACTGCGATCCGATCCAGGACATCCTTGTAGCGGTCCTGCACCGACGCAGCGAACAGTGTCTGCGCGACGACCCCTTCCTCCTGAACGTCGCGCCCGGGCACGGAGTCCTTCATCGCGAAGCGTTCCAGCAGGCGGACCGCGACAGTCTTTCGATAGGGCTGCGGAACGCAGGTTTCGATGACGTAGGAAAGCTGGCCGAAGCGAACCGGGTCGAACTGGAAGAGGGCGCCCGGAGGTGCCCCGGACGTATGGTTCAGAATCTCCCGGACGGTTGCGGTTGTCTCAGGCAGCGACACGCCGTACTTGGAAGCGGGATCGTCCAGGTAGACACCCCGCTGCTCGGCGCACTCCAGCACGAGCGATCCAGCCAGCGCCTGGGTCAGGCCCGAAATCGGGTACGGCGTGTCCGGCGTGGCCCGAATCCGGGCCTCGAGGTTCTGAAAACCGAACCCGCGCTCCCAGACGACCTCGCCATTCTGCACGATTACCGCAGAAATGCCTGGAATTCCGGCCTGCTGGCGCAGTGCCTCCAGGTAGGATTCAAACGGCGACGTGGCCAGCGGGGAGATACTCTGAGCCGCCACCCCCGACGAAACGAGGGAAGCCGCCAGGACCACCGCGCAGGACAGCACAGGTGCCCGCCTCATGGAATTCAGGAACTGACAGTGTAACCGATGAGCAAGCGGAATGTGCAACCGGGGCGCCCGGCCGGCCGATCGGGCGCGGGCCTCAGCCCGCGCCGCGATGGGGTCTAACAGAAGTAGGGCAAGGCCTTCAGCCCGTGCCGGTGCTCAATAGGCGTGTCTATCGAACACGCCTGACGGCCCGGCCTTTTCGAGGATCTCGACGATCTTGTCCCTTCGGGCGAGTAGGCCGTTGATCTGATAGTCAGTAACGAATTCCCCAATCGACTTCTTGAGGCCCTCTTTGTTTAGCTGCTTGAGACCTTCGATGACCTGCCGGTCGCAGCGCGTCACGTTCGCGGGCGCCTTCAGCGTATTTTGAGTACGGAACGCGCGGGTGTGATCGATCGCCCACACCCGCCACGTCTTGCCGATCAGGAGGTTCCCCATGTTCCGGTCGACGTTGTAGATGAGTTGATCGAAGACCCGGACCATCTGCATCTGCTCGTTCCACAGGTCGGTGTCGGGAGGCTGGAGCTTGTCTTTCAGCCGCTTTCCCTCGTCCATCATCACGTCGTCTATCCACCAGGTGAACGCCGAGGGCTGGCTCTTCCAACCGCGCGAAACGGTCACGGGCACCATCTGCAGCCCGATCAGCCGATCGACACGGTAGGCCGCGACGTTGAACTTCCAGCTGTCCTGAAAGTTGAACTCCGACGCGCCCGCCGCCTCGAACTGGGTCTTCTTCTCGTCGATCGACTGAATCTGCGCGTCGTGCGTAAGGGTGCCGTCCGTCAAGGTCGCGCGCAGGCTGCCCGTCACACCCGTGCCAACGCTCTTGGTCTTGAGCACCTTCGCGTCGTGAAGGAACCGTTCCATTTCCGCGTCGGACGGCGGTGCGGTCGCCGTCGTTGCCTGCGCGGGATCGGCCGGCCGGGGAGTGGCGACAGGCGTGGCGACCGACAACGCAACCAGCGCAACGCCGACCAGCAGGACACGCATGGCCAGGACTCCTTCTTTGCCGCGGCACCTGTTACATGCCAGAATCCGCAGCTTTCCGTCAATTCTGTGACCTTGGATGGGTAGGGACGGCCAGAGTATACCGCCGAACGATTCCTCGATCACGCTGTTGGGATCGGGTTGACAGAATCGTAATGCGCCGCCGCGCCGACCTGCGCATTTGCGCGTAATTCAGCAGATTCTGGCCGGGAACGCCCCTTGCGGTGCGGCAGCGCATCACCTGAACGCTGGTGGCTCGGAATAACTGATTCAGTAGCCCGTGATCGTCGTCGTCCGGCCCGAGCGTCACAGCCGCGAAACGCAGCGGCCGGCATAGACTTGGGCGTCAACATCCTAGGAGTTCGCGTGTTGGAGGCAAGAATGGACCGTATCGCTGCTGTCGGATCGTCAGTCGTCATCAAGGGAGAGCTGTTGGCGCGTGAAGACGTCGTCATCGCCGGGCGGGTCGAAGGCACGATCAGCGTCGAAGGGCACCTCGTCGTCGTCGAGCCGGGCGGGCACGTCGCCGCCGACGTAGTCGCCAAGGGCGTCGTGATTGCCGGGACCGTTGCCGGCAGCGTCGTCGCCGAAGAGCGCATCGAGCTCCGGAGCACCGCGCGAGTCGAAGGGGAGCTTTCGGCGCCGCGCATCGCGATCGCGGAGGGCGCGACCCTCAGCGGTCGTGTCGAGACTGCCTCGCGTTCAGCGGCGCAGCTCAAAGCCGCTTCGTAGTCGCGGCGAGTCAAGGTCGGGGGTCAGGAGTCGGGATCCGGGATGCGTCGTCCGGGATCCGAAAAACCTCGAATCTCATTTCCAGGTCTTTCAGACTCCCGATCCCTCCGCTTCCGGACCACGGATCCCGGACCACGACAGAGATCCCAACACCGATCCCGTCTAGAATCGCCAGACCATGGACTCACAACCAGAGGTCTGGCTACGCGGACCGGTATCCGGAATTCCGGCCGAGCTCTTGCCGGCGGCGCACGCGTTTCTCCAAACGATGGAGGACGTGGAGCGCGCTGCCGGTGACCTGAGCCTCGATCAACTCTGGCAGACGCCTGGCGGTGCTGCGTCTGTCGGATTTCACATCCTCCATCTGTCGGGCAGCACGGATCGTCTGCTGACGTACGCTCGTGGCGAGCGGCTGTCGGCAGATCAAAAGGCTGCACTCTCTGCAGAGGACTCACCGCCTCGGCTTCCGGCGTCGGAGCTGATCGCACAGTTGCGCAGCACAATCAACGCAGCGCTCGTGCGCCTTCGCGAAGTGCCGGTGGCATCTCTCTACGAGTCTCGGACGGTAGGTCGCGCGGCGCTCCCAACCACGATCCTCGGCCTCCTGTTCCACGCCGCCGAACATTCCCAGCGGCATGCGGGACAGGTTGTGACGACGGCGAAGATCGTGCGCGGGATGTAGTAAGAATTCAGAATTCAGAATTCAGAATTCAGAATTCAGGAGTGAGGAGTCAGGACGCTTCCTCTTACCCCACCAACGACGATTTCGATCAGCGCCGCTCTCGTCAGTGCGTTGAGCTCCGGCGACGTCAGGTCGCTGAGGCGATAGGCCCTGATGATGTTGACCACATGCCAGCCGGAAAGGGCGCTGAGCTGTCGGCGCAACAGTTCCTCACCTTTTCGATAAACAGAGAACGGATCGAGGATAGCTTCAGGGAGCGCAGCCTGATCGATTGCGTCGGCCGCTGGCGAGTCGAATGCAGCGACCGGTTCCGCTGGTCTCGTTACGGGGACGCGCGGCCTCAGGGTGCGTTGCAGCGCGCCCTCGAGGTAGATCTGTGTCAGCCCTGTCGCCCAGTACACCGCATCGACTCTGTTCGACTGCGTCGTCTCGCGGCGCGACCGGATACTGGGTCCTCCGCTAGTCGGTGTGAATTCGATCCAGCCCTGCCACAGGCCGTCGGACGTCGGTGCGCCGCAGGCGTCTGCTCTATAAGCGACGCCGTCGGCAACGATCGGTTCGGTGAACTGTACGAGCACTTCAGCCAAGCCAGGCCTCCCACTCTTACGACAGCCCAGGATTTCCGCGAGTCTGGGCCAGTTGAGGAACCTCTTCAATCCCTCGCCACTGCGAAAACAATGGCTGCAAGAAGGCCACCATCCTCGAGCCGGCTGAGCCGAGCTTGATCTCTCCCCCGCCACGTGCGCGATGATGAGCCATGCAACCGCTCGACCCGCGTGTGGAAATCGGCCGGGTCCGACTGCGCGTCGGCGACCTCGATCGTGCCCTTTCGTTCTACGCAGGCGTCCTCGGCTTCGAAATCACGGACCGCCGTGGAGCATCCTCAGCACTGCTGGGGACAGGTGGCTACGCACACCACATCGCCCTTTTCGCGGGTGATGGGCCTGCTGACGAATCGGCCGGGCTCTCGACGTCGCAGCGATTCGCCATCCGTTACCCCGACCGTGTGTCGCTGGGCAACGCCCTTCTTCGAATCGAGGAGGGCGGGATCGCCGTCGAGCGAGCGATTGACGATGGCACGAGCGAGTCCTTGTACGTTCGAGATCCGGATGGCCACATCGTCGAGCTGTACTGCGATCATCCACGGGCGGAGCGCGCGAGCGGCGCGACCGTTCCACCAGGAACGGCTGCGGACGTGAATCTCGAATCGCTCCGATTGATTGCCCAGTCGCCCGCGATGGATGCCTCCGGGGGGTCGATGCCGCCCGCTTTGAGCGGTGCGAGCCGGCAGCGGCTCCGGGATCTTCGATCGCGGCTGCTTCACCTGCACAAAGTGCTGCTCGACGACACGCGCGCTGCGTATGAGCTCGATCGAGGCCGTGTGGGTTCAAATGCGAGCCTGTTGCAGCTCGTCATCAGCGATCCCTGGTTCGCGTGGCTGCACTCGCTCTCGGAGATGGTCGTGCGGATCGATGAGACCGTCGAGCAGGGGTCACCGGCGACGCAGTCGGACGCTACGGCCCTGCTTGATCAAGTCGAGCGGTTGTTGACGGCATCCGAAAGCGGGGACGGGTTCGCACGGCGCTACTACGAAGCGCTTCAACGTCAGCCCGCTGTCGTCCTCGCTCATGCCGACGTGCGACGCACGCTCAAGAGCATGCGCTGAGTCCGGGACGGCACACGCCCGGTGCTATGATCTTCTTTCTTGTCGGGAGATCTCTCCGTCACCGCGCCGCCCCGTGCTGAACCGGCTCCCGCCACGCCGGCCATTCCGCTTGTCAGCCGGCCCGCCCGTCACTTCGACAGGTCCATCGTCGAGGGCCCGATAGCGCATGCCGTCTGGAAGATCGCGTGGCCAACCGTTCTCCAGAACGCGATTGGAGGTCTGCAGGGGATCGTCGACCACGCGATGGTCGGCCACTACGTCGGCTATACCGCCAACGCAGCCATAGGAGTGAGCTGGCAGATCTTTCTCGTTGTCATCGTGTTCATCAGCTCTGTGTTCACCGGGATGGGCGTGCTGGTGGCGCGTTTCGCCGGCGCGAACCAGCCGGACAAGGTCAACCGCACCGTTTATCAAGCGTGCCTCACAGCAATTGTTCTGGCTCTCGGCATCATGGCGCCGGTGGGCTATTTGCTGTCGCCCTATCTGCTCGAACTCGTCCATGCGACACCGGAGGTCCGCGCCGAGGCCCTTCCGTTTCTTCAGACGATGTTCGTGTACAGCGTCGGCATGCTGATGTTCTTCATGCTGGGCGGAGCGTTGCGCGCTGCCGGGGACGCCCGCACGCCGTTAAGGCTCGGCGTGGCGTTGACCGTGCTCAACATCGCGCTGAACGTCATGTTGATTCCCGGGTTCGGACCGATTCCGGCGCTCGGAACGCGCGGCGCCGCGATCGGAACCTCCACTGCCAGCCTTCTCGTATCGGGTGTGGGTCTGTGGCTGCTGCTCAGCGGACGCCTCGTCGTCAGTTTTCCAAGGACGATGTCGTGGCGGCCCGACTGGGCCATCGTCCGCTCGCTGTTTCGGTTCGGATTGCCTGCCGGCGTTCAGGGTGTGGCGATGAACCTCGCCGGCGTCATGCTGCTTCGGTTCATCGGCTCTCTCGAACACAGCGCCGAGGCGCAGGCAGCGTACGCGGTCGGGTACGCGGAGCTGTTTTCGCTGATCACGTGGACGTCCGTGGGGCTCATGGGCGCCGCCGGGGCCATCGCTGGCCAGAACCTCGGCGCCGGTCATCCGGACAGGGCGATGCGCGCCGTGTCGATTGCGTCGCGGATCGGGCTCGTCGTTGCCGGCTGCGTCAGCGCGATGTTCCTTCTGATTCCCGAGCAGCTGCTCTGGATCTTCGGCTTGAAGGATCCCATCGTCGTGAACATCGGCAAGGAGCTCCTTCGATACCTGAGCATCTCGGGATTCTTCATCACGGTCGCTCTCACCTACACCGGAGGATTGCAGGGTACCGGCGACACGCGGAGCCCGCTCTACATCACGCTCGTTTCGCAGATCGTCGTTCCAATCGGTCTCTGTGCGACCCTGCAGGCGACCGGGCAGCTGTCAACGTCCGGCGTGTGGACCGCGATTCTGCTGGGACATCTCACGCGCTGCGTCCTGACGGTGACGAGGTTCAAACAGGCGAAATGGCGCACCATCGTTGTGGAGTAATCTTTGCTAGGAGGTTGAAGCCGTAGCCTGCGTCGAGCCGCCTCAGGTTGTGAATCGAGAAAGAGGCGATTCGTCGACTCTGTTCTCCTGGGCCGGGGCGCTCGCATCATTTTTGGGAGGCTGCCATGAAGTGGACGAGCGGTGATCGGAGCAATATCGAAGACGCGCGGGCCAGCTCCGGCGGCATGGGGATGCGCGCGGGCGGTCTCGGTATCGGCGGCCTTCTGCTGGTCCTGGTCCTCAGCTGGGCTACTGGAATCGATTTCCTTTCACTGGTTGGGGGCGATGGTTCGGTTGTACCACCGTCCGCCAACGTCCAGCCGGGTGGCCCACCGGCCTCGACATCCGCGGCAGAGGAGAAGGCTGTCGACATGGTCGACGCGGTCATGGACGATGCGCAGTCGACGTGGCAGAAGATCCTTGGCGGACGGTATCAGCCCACGACGGCGGTGCTGTTCCGCGATGCGTATCAGTCCGGCTGCGGTTTCGCGCAGTCCGCGACCGGACCCTTCTACTGTCCTGCCGACCACAAGGTCTATCTCGATCTCGGTTTCTTCGGCGAGCTGCAGAGTCGTTTCGGTGCGCCAGGCGACTTCGCCCGCGCATACGTGATCGCGCACGAGCTCGGCCACCACGTGCAGTCCTTGATGGGCACCGACGCCCAGGTGCGTCGCGCGCAGTCCGCGCGGCCCGATCAGCAGAATCCGCTCTCAGTCGCGCTCGAGCTGCAGGCTGATTGCTACGCAGGGGTCTGGGGACACAGCGCCGCGCAGGGAGGCGGGAACCGCCGCGTGACCCTCGAAACAGGCGACGTCGAAGCGGGCCTCAAGGCTGCCGCGGCGATCGGGGACGACCGTATCCAACGCATGCAGACAGGGCACGTTGCGCCCGACCGGTTCACCCACGGATCATCGGAGCAGCGCGTCACCTGGTTCCGTCGTGGCCTCGAGACCGGTGATCCGAACGCGTGCAACACGTTCAAGTAGCAGTCAGTTGGGAGCCGGACGCTGGAACCTGGAAGCGGCAATCTGATCGGGCGGTCCGTTCCGCGCCGTGAAGGGCGCGCCAAGGTCACCGGCCATGCGCGCTACGTAGACGACCTCACGCTGCCTGGCATGCTTCACGGCGCGACCGTCCGCAGCGACGTGGCGCGCGGGCGCATTCTCGGCATCGAGTTCGATCCGGCAATTCCCTGGGATGAGTTCACGATCGTCACCGCAGCCGACGTTCCCGGAAGGAATCGCGTTGCGCTGATCCTCGACGACCAGCCGTACCTCGCGGAAGACGTCGTCAATCATCCAGAAGAACCTATCCTGCTGCTGGCGCATCGCGACCGCATGATGGTCGAAGAAGGCCGGCGGCACGTGCACGTACGCGTGGAGTCGCAGCCGGCCGTCTTCTCGATCGATGCGGCGCTGGCAGGCTCGCCGATCATCTGGGGCTCCGACAACATCTTCAAGTCCTATCTGGTGTCACGCGGTGACGTGGAGGCGGCGTTTGCCGGCGGGGCGATTGTGGTCGAAGGTGAGTACGAGACGGGCGCACAGGAACAGCTGTATATCGAGCCCAACGGCATGGTGGCAGTCGCGAGCCCCGAGGACGGCGTGACCGTCTGGGGATCGTTACAGTGCCCGTATTACGTCCACAACGCGCTGGCGCCGCTCTTTGGCATCCCGCCCGACAAGATTCGGGTCGTGCAGATGGAGACGGGTGGCGGCTTCGGCGGCAAAGAAGAGTATCCAACGCTGATCGCGGGACATGCGGCGCTGCTCGCCTGGAAGTCGGGGCGCCCGGTCAAGATGATCTACGACCGCGCCGAGGACATGGTCGCGACAACGAAGCGGCACCCGTCACGCACGCGGCTTCGCACTGCGACAGACTCCGGCGGACGCCTGCTCGCGTTGGACATCGACTTCGTGATCGACGGCGGCGCCTATTGCACGTTGTCGCCTGTCGTCCTGTCGCGGGGGACGATCCACTCCGCCGGACCCTACTACTGCCCGAATATTCGCATCCGCGGCAGAGCCGTCGCGACTAACGCGCCCCCTCACGGCGCGTTCCGCGGCTTCGGCGCGCCGCAGAGCCTGTTCGCGCTGGAGCGTCACATGGATCGCGTGGCGGCGGCGGCCGGACTCACACCGGAAGAATTCCGCCGTCGCAATTTCATCGTCCGCGGACAGACGAGCGCAGTCGGACAGGTGATGTCCGAGCCGGTCGACATGGCGGGACTGCTGGATCGCGCGCTTGCGTTGTCCGGCTATCACGAGAAGCGGGCGCGATTCGAGGCAGATCGTTCAGGGCCCATACGCAAAGGCATCGGCTTCGCGGCCTTCATGCACGGCGCGGGTTTCACGGGATCGGGCGAGGAACACCTGGCGTCGATTGTGGAGGTCGAAGCGCTTGCCAGCGGCCGTGTGCGCGTGTTGACCGCGAACACCGAGATCGGCCAGGGGACCAACACGATCTTCGGTCAGATTGCCGCCGACGCGCTCCGGATTCCGTACGATGCGATCGACATCGTGCAGCCCGACACGTCCATCGTTCCGAACAGCGGACCCACGGTGGCCTCGCGTACCTGCATGGTGGTCGGGGGGCTGGTCGAGCAGGCGGCGATCGGTTTGCAGCGGCTGCTCGTCTCTGCCGGTCTTCTGAAGGAGTCCTACACGGCGGCGGAGTTCGAGTCAGCCTGCAGCGCGTACGTCGCGAGCAGCGGGCCGCTGAAAGCGTCCGCGCAGTATCGGCCGCCGGCGGGAAAGCGATGGGACGACGAGCGCTATCAGGGTGACGCGTACGGGACCTACGCGTGGGCCGTGTACGTCGCGGAGGTCAGCGTCGATCTGACGACGTTCGAGACGCGAGTGGACGATTTCGTCGCCGTCCAGGAGGTCGGAAGGGTGATCAACCCGGTCCTGGCGACCGGGCAGATCGAGGGGGGCGTGGCGCAGGGAATCGGGTGGGCGCTCTACGAGCAGGTTGTGTGGCGTGAGGGCCGCATGCTCAATGCGCAGATGACCAACTACATCATGCCGACGTCGATGGACCTTCCGCCGATCCGCGTGTACTTCGAGGAACGGCCGTACCAGCACGGGCCTGCCGGCGCGAAGGGGATAGGCGAGCTGCCGATGGATGGTCCCGCGCCCGCGATCTTCAACGCCGTCGCGCAGGCGACCGGTCTGAATCCGGTCACGCTTCCGCTGACGCCGGAGTCGCTCATGGAGCTCTTCGTGTCCGATCGCGGCGCAGAGCCGGCGCAGGGAGCCGTGCGTGGCTGACGCCGGAACGAAGGTCGTGTGCCGGGTCAATGGCGAAGAGGTCACGCTCGAAGGCCATCCGATGTCGCGGCTGCTGGACGTGCTCCGCAACGACCTCGGCCTCACAGGAACGAAAGAGGGCTGCGGCGAAGGCGAGTGCGGGGCCTGCTCTGTTCTCGTCGATGGACAGCTCGTGAACAGCTGTCTCGTGCCGCTGGCGCAG
Organism: uncultured Acidobacteriota bacterium; assembly: GCA_963730995.1. Classification (GTDB taxonomy): domain Bacteria; phylum Acidobacteriota; class Vicinamibacteria; order Vicinamibacterales; family 2-12-FULL-66-21; genus CAVSUB01. Next base: position 456,937 of record CAVSUB010000009.1, read on the forward strand.
GCGGCGGGTGCGGCCATCACGACCATCGAAGGCGTGGCTCACGGCGATCGGCTCCACGACGTGCAGCAGGCGTTCGTGACCCATGGCGGCGCCCAGTGCGGCATCTGCACGCCCGGGATGGTGCTCGCCGCGGTCACCCTTCTGAAGAGCAATCCTCACCCGACCGAATCGGACGTCCGTCACGCGCTTGCCGGCAACTTGTGTCGCTGCACGGGCTATATGCGCATCTTCGAGGCCGTCCTGCAGGCCCACTCGGCGGGAGAGATCGGTCGATGAGATCGTACCTGCCGGCCTACGATCTCAGGGTGCCGGCGACGCTCGAGGAAGCGCTGACGCTGATGGCCGAACCGGAAGCTCGGTGGCGTCCGTTCGCCGGTGGCACGGATCTCATGGTGTTGCTCGAGGCTGGAAAGCTCGTGGAGACGAAGTACGTCAGCCTTTGGGGTCTGAGCGCACTTCGGGGCATCGTGGTCCTCGACGCGGAGGTCGTCATCAACGCGTTGACCACTTATTCCGACATCCTGGCGAGTCAGGCCCTGACCCGGGAGTTCCCGCTTCTTGGCCAAGCCGCGAGCGAGACGGGCGGAATCGCTACCCAGAACCGCGGCACGATTGGCGGCAACATTGCGAACGCGTCGCCTGCCGCCGACACGCCGCCAGCGCTGCTGGCCTACGACGCGGAATTGGACATCGCCTCCGCGCGCGGCACGCGCCGAATCGCTTACAGCACCTTCCACACGGGGTACAAGAAGATGGACCTCGCCCCAGACGAGCTGATCGTCAGCGTGCGCCTTCCGCGAGGGCGCACGTGGACGCGCGAGCACTATCGAAAGGTCGGCACTCGCCGCGCACAAGCCATCTCGAAGGTGTGCTTTGCCGGTGCGCTCGACGTCCACGACGGGATCGTGAGGGACGTCAGGCTCGCGTTCGGAAGCGTGGCTCCGGCGTGCATCCGCGCCTCGTCTGCCGAGGCTGCCCTGCGAGGCCGACTGCTGGATCGAGAGGCCATCGCCGCCGCACGAGCGGCGCTTGCCCGGGATATCGCACCGATCGACGACATGCGCTCGACGGCGCGGTACAGGGCGACCGTCGCGGGGAACGTGATCGAAGCGTTCCTCGTGGGGAGCTGACAGCTGATAGCTGATAGCTGATAGCTTCCTCCCCCCTGTTAACCACCTGCCTTGTCATGCGTATCAACAGATACGCGAGCTCTCGCACCGGCTTGCAATAATCAGATATCTAAGTAAGACTGCTGGGTATGGCACGTCAGGATGCGCTGAAAGGATCGCTGCCGCTGTTGGTGCTCAAGCTCCTCGCCCGTCGGGGACCGCTCCACGGCTACGCAATCGCGACGCAGATCGGGAGCATGTCCGACGAGATGCTGCGTGTGGAGGAGGGATCGCTGTACCCGGCGCTCCATCGCCTGGAAGAGGCGGGGGGAATCCGTGCGCGCTGGACGACCAGCGAAACAGGGCGCCGCGCGCGCGTGTACGAGATCACCGCCGTGGGGAGACGGCAGCTCGAATCGGAGGAAGAGCACTGGAGAGCGGTCACGGCGGCGGTCGTCAAGGTCTTGAAGCTCGCGTAGAGACCGACAAGGCAGGGAGGTTGGGCGATGTCTCTGTGGTCGCGGCTGGGGAACGTATTTCGTGCGGGGCGGATCGAGAGTGAGCTGGACGAGGAGCTCCAGTTCCACTTCGAGGAACGTATCCGCGAGCTGTTGGCCACGGGAATGTCGCGCGAGGCGGCCATGGCGCAGGTCGCCCGACGCTTCGGCAACCCGCTGCGCTGGCGGGAGCAGAGCCGGGACGTCAAGCTGCTCCCGTGGTTCGACTCTATCCTTCGCGACCTTCGGCTCGGTCTGCGCATGTTGCGGAAGAACGCAACGGTCACGGCAGCTGCGGTGGCATCGCTGTCGCTCGCGCTCGGGGCGTGCGTAGCCGCATTCTCGCTGGTGGACGCGCTGATTCTGAGGCCGCTGCCCGTGCGCAAACCGGAGCAGCTCATCTACTTGACTGTCAGCACGAACACTCCGGAGCGGCCCGAGTCCGATACGTTCAGCGACCCGCTCTTCGTCAGGCTTCGTGACGCCGCCCGCGGTTCCGCCGACCTCTTCGCCATGAGCACGCAGGTGATTCGACCCGTCAGGTTTGCCGAGACGGGCGGCGAGAAAGAACCGGTGCGCACGCAGTTCGTCTCGGGCGACGCGTTCGAGAGGCTCGGAATCGGGCCAGCGGGCGGGCGTCTTCTGGGCCGCGAGGATGATCTGACGCCGGGAGCGTCACCGGTCGCCGTCATCAGCTATGCGTACTGGCAGCGACGGTTCGGCCGCGATCCCGCTGTCATCGGCCGCTGGTTCAGCCTGGAGGAGCGTCAGTTCCAGATCGTCGGCGTGACCGACCGCCAGTTTACGGGCATCGAGCCTGGCCGGCCGACGGACCTGTGGATGCCGTACGCGATGTACAACCCGCGGGCATTTGGAAATTTCCAGTTCAACTGGTTTCGGGTGATAGGCCGGCTGACGAACGACGTTCGTCCCGAACAGGCCCGGAACGTGCTGCAGCCGGCGCTCACGAACTTCCGCCGCGAGTACGCGCCGCACGAGTTCGGTCCCGATCGGCCGTCGGAACGGCTCAAGGGATTTCTCGAGGCGCCAGCTCTTCGTCCGATCGGCGGCAAACGGCCCATCCCAGTTGCGGCGAGAGTTCGAACGTCCGCTGTGGATTCTCGTGTCGATCGCCGCTCTCCTGCTGATGATCGCTGGATCCAATGTCGCGAATCTCTTTCTCGCCCGAACGGCCGCACGTGAGCGTGAAATGGCGCTCCGGTTGTCGATCGGCGCCGGACGGGGCCGTCTCGTTCAGCAGATGCTGATCGAGAGCGCGCTGATCGCCCTCGCGGTCTGCGCGTTCGGGCTGCTCTTCGCCGGCGTTGCCGGTCCAGCCGTGGTCGGCATGCTTGCGCCCCCTGACGATCCCGTGCAGCTCGACCTGCGCCTGGACTGGCGGCTGCTGGCGTTCGCGGCTGTTCTCACCCTCCTCATGACCGCTCTCTTCGGCCTCGTTCCGGCCCTGCGGGCCTCGAACGTGTCGCCGATCGCGGCGCTCAAGACAGGCGGCCGTTCCGGAACGCGCGCCGCCGTCATGCGGCCGTTTGTCGCAATGCAGGTCGCGTTCGGCCTGATCGTGCTCTTCGTCGGCGGCCTGCTGGTGCTGTCGTTCGGCAGGCTGTCCTCCGTGAACCCGGGTTTCGCCGCCTCCGACGTACTGCTGGTAAACATGGAGACAGTTCGCCGGGTCGATGCGGTCGAGCAGCGTGCAGCCTTGTTCCAGGTGCTGGATCACCTGAAGGCCGTGCCAGGAGTGCAGTCGGTCAGTTTTGCCGAGTTCAACATTCTCGGCCGCGCATGGACGCACAACGTCCGCCCACCCGGTAACCCGCACGACGACATCGAGGCGACGGTCCAACCGGTCGGGCCGGAGTACTTCGAGACGCTGAGGATACCGGTGCTCGCGGGACGCGGATTCGTCGCCCGCGACATGGCGGAGCATGCGACCGCCGTGGTGATCAACGAAGCGTACGCGGCACGCTATTTCGGCCGGGAGCCCGCTCTCGGGCGCACGCTGGATGCGCGTTTTGCCATGAACGACGGCGTCCACGACGTCGTCGGCGTCGTAGCGAACACGAGATACGACCTTCGCAAGCCGCCAGCACCTACGGTGTACATCCCGTTGACGCAGCGCGGCAACGGAACCGTTCACGTACGGATCGCGGGTGATCCCGTGACGCTCGCCGTCAGGCTTCGAGAGGAAGTCCGCGCGGCCAATCCGCTGTTCCGCGTCACCACCGTCATGTCTCAGTCGGCCGTCGTCGATCAGACACTGCTGCGCGAACGGCTGCTCGCGCTCCTTTCGGGATTCTTCGCGGTGGTCGGTCTGGTGCTCGCGGCCGTTGGGCTCTACGGCGTGCTGAGCTACTCCGTGGTTCAGCGAACCCGTGAAATCGGCATCCGCGTCGCGCTGGGCGCACGTCAGCTTGGCGTCGTCAGAACGGTTCTGACCGACATCGGCAAGGCCGCTCTCATAGGGGCCGTGTTTGGGCTGGCGGGTGGACTCTATCTCGCGCGTTTCATCGAAACGCTGTTGTTCGAGGTGACGCCCCACGATTTCTGGAGCCTCACGCTTCCGCTCGCGACGCTGTTCGCGACGGCGGCTCTTGCGGCCATCCTGCCGGCAGCACGTGCCGCGCGAGTCGATCCGGTCATCGCGCTTCGTTACGAATAGAGAGGAGACTGTCATGACGCGTAGATTGTTGGTGGTGTTCTGCTGTGTGATGCTCACTGCTGCGACGACGTTCGCGCAGGCGCGCAGCGGGAAGAGCGCCAAGGCGGATCCGATTTCCGGCACGTGGACTGGAACGCTCACGCCGCAGAACGCGCCCGGTCCGATGTCGGTCACGATGGAGCTGAAGTTCGACGGCAAGAGCGCCGTGACGGGGACGGCCTCGGGTCTTCCTAACCCCGCCGACGTCAAGGCTGGGTCGTCCTTCGATCCGAAGTCCGGAGCGCTCAAGCTGCAGCTTGGCAAGACGAGCGACAGCGCCGTTCTGCTCGTGCTCGAGGGCACCGTCGTCAAAGGGACGGCCAGTGGGAAGGTGAATGGCGACGGCGGCGCCGGGGAATTCAAGATTACGAAGAAGCCGTAAGGCGTCATGAGGGGTCCGGCGGGGCGAAGCCCCCCGGTGGCCGATCTGTAGGCGCGCCAAGGGCGCGCCCCGCCGGAGCGGAGCGGGGCACCGGGGCCCCGCGAGCGACGGCGATGGGGGGTCCGGCGGGGCGAAGCCCCCCGGTCTAATTGACCGACGGCCGCGCAGACGCGCCGAGAAGCGACGAGTTTATGGTGATGGCGACGTGGTGGCCCTCGGAGCCTCCCGTTGCCCACGAAAAGGTCACGACCGGGAATCCGCCGGCGCGCAGCGTCAGTCCCGCGCCCATGCTCGTTCGGAAAGTGGCGGCCTCTCCCATGTCGTCCTGAACGGACACCCGCCCCTGGTCCGAGGCAATCCAGACGCCGACCGGCCAGTCGCCGAGCGAGTGCTCGAAGCTTTCCTGAAACAGCCGTCGCCTCTGAGTAGAGCTCCTCGATCGAGGGCGCTCCGCTCTCGTGCGACGGCCTGATGTCTACCAGACGGCCGTTGATCTCTCCGAGGGCCGACAGATTCAGCCGCTGAAAGTTTTCTCCGCCCGTTATGGGATACGTAACAGCCGTGCCGACGATCGTCTCCCGCATCCCGTAGAACGACTTGCCGGCTCGTGATGTCTCGGGTCGGACGAGGCTCGACAGCTGCTGCGGACGAGCTGACCGTGATCTGCTACACTCCGCAAACGTTTCCCACACAACGAGTGCGCTGAATGCATGTCTCCCCGATTGACCTGCTGCTGATTGCTCTGTACGGAGTGTTCGTCCTCGGCATCGGCTTCGCCGTCCGCCGTCGGATCTCCGGCAGCGGCGATTTCCTGCTCGCCGGCCGCTCGATTCCGGCCTGGGTCGCCGGTCTCGCGTTCCTCTCCGCGAACCTCGGCGCGCAGGAGATGATCGGCATGGCCGCAAGCGGCGCCAAGTACGGGATCATGACCAGCCACTTCTACTGGGTCGGCGCGGTCCCGGCGATGCTGTTCGTCGGCGTCTTCATGATGCCGTTCTACTACGGCTCGCGCGCCAGGAGCGTGCCCGAGTACCTGAAGCTGCGGTTCGACGAGAAGACCCGGGCCTTCAACGCGCTGACCTTCGCGGTGATGACGGTGTTCTCGTCCGGCATCAGCATGTACGCGATGGGCGCCCTGCTGTCGCTCCTCCTCGGCTGGAACATCCACGCCTCGATCGTCATTTCCGCCATCGTTGTGCTCGCGTACATCTCGCTCGGCGGCCTGGCCAGCGCGATCTACAACGAGGTGCTGCAGTTCTTCATGATCGTCTTCGGCTTCGCGCCGCTGGTGTATCTCGGCCTGCGAGAGGTCGGCGGTTGGGAGGGCCTGAAGGCGCGGGTTCCCGACACGTTCGCCCACTCGTGGACGAATCTCGGATCGGCTTCGGCCAACCCGATGGGCGTCGAGTGGTTCGGCCTGCTGATGGGCCTCGGATTCGTGCTCTCGTTCGGCTACTGGTGCACGGACTTCCTCGTCGTTCAGCGCGCCATGGCGGCCGACTCGATGAACGCGGCCCGCCGCACGCCGGTCATCGCCGCGCTGCCCAAGATGATTTTTCCGTTCCTGGTAATCGTCCCTGGCATCATCGCGCTCGGGTTGACGCTGCACCCGGTCAACGGCACGGCACCGGTGCTGCCGCTCACCGCCGCCGGCGGCTACGATTACAACATGGCGCTGCCGATGATGATGGCGCGCTACTATCCCGAAGGCATGCTCGGCCTCGGCCTGACCGCGCTGATGGCGAGCTTCATGTCGGGCATGGCCGGCAACGTGACGGCGTTCAACACCGTCTGGACCTACGACCTGTACCAGTCCTACCTGGTACCCGGCAGGAGCGACGCCCACTACCTGAACGTCGGCCGCGCCACGACCATTGTCGGCACGCTGCTCAGCGTGGCGGCGGCGTATCTGGCGATGCGCTTCAACAACATCATGGACATGCTCCAGCTGATTTTCAGCTTCGTGAACGCGCCGCTGTTCGCGACGTTCCTGCTGGGCATGTTCTGGAAGCGCACGACCGGACACGCGGCGTTCTGGGGGCTGGTCGCCGGGACGCTCGCCGCGACCGGCCACTATGAGGTCACCGCGGTCGCCGGAGGCGGGTCGCTCATTCCGAAGCTCGCCGACCTCCACGGTTACGCGTCCGACATGGCGCAGAATTTCTGGGGCGCAATCTGGGCCTGGACGGTCTGCTTCGGCGTGACGATCGCGGTCAGCCTGGCCACCAGCCCGAAGCCGGAGGCACAGCTCAAGGGGCTGGTCTACGGCCTGACGCCGCACGAGTCGGACGCGGGATTGCCGTGGCACCATCGTCCCGCCACGCTCGCCGTCATCGTGATCGTCCTGCTGGCCGGTCTCAACGTAATCTTCTGGTGATATGACATTCGATCTCCGCCTCCCCATCGGCCTGCTGCTCGCGGTCTTCGGTGCGATCCTCGCCATCGACGGACTCGTCGCGCACCGCCTGGTGCTCGACATCAACGTCAACCTGTGGTGGGGGCTCGTGATGATCGCCTTCGGCGCGCTCATGCTGTTCCTGGCATCCCGGGCGCGAAAGGCTGGCGCGCGCATTACAGCTGCGGGGCAAGTCACAGACGATTCCTCGCGGCGCGCACACTAGGTTTTGCTCACCTCATCGGTCCCCCGAAGATCGAGGGCTTCGTGGACAAATAGGTCCCAAGGCGTCTGAAAACGTCGACGGGTATAATCGCGGCGGTTCGACCGTTGCCCTTACAAATTGGCGCTCGCCTCGGCCCCTTCGAAATCTTGTCCGCTCTCGGGGCCGGCGGAATGGGCGAAGTCTATCGGGCTCGCGACACAAAGCTGAACCGTGACGTGGCCATCAAGGTTCTGCCGGACATCTTTGCCACTGACCCGGAGCGACTCGCGCGGTTCAAGCGCGAAGCGCAGGTGCTGGCGGCGCTCGACCATCCTCACATCGCACGCATCCACGGACTCGACGATTCGGACGGGATCCACGCGTTGGTCTTGGAGCTGGTTGAAGGCCCGACGCTGGCGGAGCGGATCGCACAAGGCCCGATTCCTCTCACTGACGCCCTCTCGATTGCGAAGCAAATCGCCGAGGCGCTCGAAGCGGCTCACGACCAGGGAATCATCCACCGCGATCTGAAGCCCGCGAACGTCAAAGTTCGCGAAGACGGCATGGTGAAGGTGCTGGACTTCGGCCTCGCGAAGGTTCTGGAGCCGATTGGAGTGCCTGGCCGGGACGTGACGGCATCACCAACGATCACGAGCCCGGCGATGACCGCGATGGGCATCATTCTTGGCACCGCCGCCTACATGAGTCCCGAGCAGGCGAAGGGACGTCAGGCGGACAAACGGAGCGACGTCTGGGCGTTTGGCGCCGTGCTGTACGAGATGCTGACGGGGCGGCGGGCGTTCGGCGGCGATGACCTCTCCGACACGCTCGCAGCGGTTCTCAAGAGCGAGCCGGACTGGAGCGTCCTGCCGGCGGACATCCCCCCACCCGTCCGCACGCTGGTGCAGCGGTGTCTGGCGAAGGATCGGCGGCAGCGCGTGGCGGACATCTCGACGGCGGTGTTCGTGATGAACGAGTCGGCGAGTCTTGTCTCCGCAGCTCCGGTTGCGGCCGTGCAGCCAGCAAGCGCATGGCAAAGACCACCGCTGTGGCGGCGTCTCGTATTGCCGATCGCTGCCCTCGTCGTCGGCGGGGCCGTGGTTGGCACCGGCGTCTGGGTCACGCCGCGCCCGAGCGCGCCTCGCGTCACGCGTTTTGCCCTCTCCTCACCCACGGGTCCAGGAGCGTTGTTGGTGGACCCGCAATCTATCGACCTCACGATCACGCCGGACGGTAAACAGATCGTCTACAAGGCGATGGCCGCAAGTACAGGCACGCAGCTCTTCGTGCGCGCACTGGATCAGCTCGAGCCGACGCCGCTCACGGGCCCGGGTATCCCGCGCGGGCCGTTTTCCTCACCGGACGGGCAATGGATCGCCTTCGTCGAGCCGGGCCCTGTCACGCTCAAGAAAGTCGCCATAACCGGAGGACCGGTGCAGGTCCTCTGCCGCCTCGATGGGCCTAGTCGGGGTGCCACCTGGGGTGACAACGACAGCATCATCTTTGCGACGGCCCGGCCGTCAACGGGCCTCCAGCGCGTGTCGGCGGCCGGCGGCGAGCCGACCGCCTTGACCGCGCCAAATCACGAGCACGGGGAAGCCGATCATCTGTTTCCACAGTTCCTGCCCGGCAGTCAGGCCGTCCTATATACGATCACCCCGATCACGGGCGGCATCGATGCTTCGCAAGTGGCGGTCTACGACTTGCGGACAAAGGAGTCGAAGATCCTGTTGCGGGGCGGCAGCCAAGCAAAGTACCTGCCCAGCGGGCATCTGGTGTACGCCGCGGCGGGGACGCTGCGCGCGGTCGCGTTCGACCTCGAGCGTCTGGAACCGATCGGGTCGTCGGTTCCGGTAGTGTCGCAGGTCGTGACGCTGCCGACCGGCGTGGCGGAGTTCGACGTCGCCCGTGACGGCACGCTGGTGTACGTGTCCGGTGGCGGCGGCCTGTCGGCTCCGCGGACGCTGGTGTGGGTCGATCGCCAGGGTCATGAAGAAGCGATCAAGTCGGCTCCGGCCCGCGCGTATGTTTCTCCGCGGTTGTCACCCGATGGCACGCGCGTGGCGGTCGACATCCGCGATCAGGAGAGCGATATCTGGGTCTGGGACTTTGCCCGCGAGAATCTCACGCGGGTCACGCTCGACCCGGGAATCGACCAGGCGCCGGTGTGGACACCCAACGGACGCCGGCTGGTGTTCAGCTCCCAGATTGGGGGATCACCTGGCGCACTCTTCTGGCAAGCGGCCGACGGGAGCGGCACGGCGGAGCCACTGACGCAGGGCTCGAGCGTTGAGCGTCCTTCGCAGGTCTCCTTTGACGGCACAGCCACACGCGTCCTGTTCTCGGGGGCCGGGGCTTCGAACACAGGTGACATAAGAATGCTCACGGTGGAGAACGGCCACAGAGTGCAATCGTTGTTGGATACGCCCTCCATGGAGCAGAACGGCGCGATCTCACCCGACGGTCAATGGCTGGCGTACGAGTCCAACGACCTGGGGCCGCAGACGCACATTGCTGTATTCGTGAGGCCGTTTCCGGAGGTGACAAAGGAGAAATACCTGGTATCAACCGATGGCGGCACACAACCGCTGTGGGCCCGAAACGGCCGGGAGCTTTTCTACCTCGCGCCCAATGGGGCGCTGATGAGCGTCCGCGTGGAACCCGGTGCCAGGTGGACAACCGGCACGCCGGCCAGACTGATTGACGGGCGGTACTATCGCGGAGCCGGAAACAGCTACCCCCAGACGTACGACGTGTCGCTGGACGGCAAGCGGTTTCTGATGGTCAAGGAAGCCGGCGACCCCAACCAGCCGCCCGCGCCGGCCAGGATCGTCGTCGTCCAGAACTGGTTCGAGGAACTGAAGCGCCTCGTGCCGCGCACACGTTGACGACGACGAGAGATGTGTGAGTCGGGCACCGTACGCCTCTCTGCCGGCTGTCACGCAGCTGTCTGGAGAGAAGACGGCCGGCGTGTGGACCGGTTCAAGAGCAGGCTCGCGCGACTTCAGCGCCAGGCCAGACCGAGCTGCTGAATGATCGCCTGGAGCCGCTTGTCGTTCTTCAGCGCTTCGAAGCGAGGGTCCACGTTGAGCGCGATCACGTCGAAGGCGCGATCCTCGACGGCCTTCTTCAGCCACCGGAAGCCGAGATCCGTCTGACCCAGTGCGAACCGAACCGAGGCGAACTCGAAAGGTGACACGTAGCGTTGAGTGGCGGCCGCGTCGAGTTTGCGCAGCACCGCAAGCGCCAGCGCCCGTTTGCCGCTCAACGCGAGCGTGCGGCCGAGCCCCGCCTGCATCTTCGGGCTCTGCGGAGACAGATCGACGGCGCGCTGGAACGCGGCGATCGCTTCGTCCAGATCCTTCCGCTGCTCCTGGATGAACCCGAGCGCCCAGTACGCAGGAGGAAAGTGGGGGTTCAGCTCCACGGTGTGATCGCATTGCTCCAACGCCGCTTCGTAGTCGCGACGGTACGCGTGTACGACGGCGAGGTCTCTCGCGACAATTGAGGAAACCGGATCCAGCGATTGGGCGAGCCGCATCTCTTCGAGGGCGTCGTCGAGGCGGCCCATCGGCACGAGACAGGACATCGCGTACCAGTGGTGTGCCGTCGCGTATGAAGGGTCGAGCTCCACGGCCACCTGGAACTCACGCTCTGCGCCCTGCCAGTCCCAGTCCTGCGTCGCCTTGACATGCGCCAGGGACGTGTGCGCCTCCGCGGAGTTGCCGTCGAGCAGCACCGCCGAAGCGGCACTCGAAGCCGCCTTCGTCCATTCATGCGCCGGCTCGCGTACGCCGTAGTGCGCCAGAAGACTGTGCGCGTCCGCGAGACCGCTGTGCGCCAGCCCGAACTGCGCATCCTCGACGATGGCTCTCTCGAAGAAGTCCAGCGCCTTGTGCAGGCCCTCGTCTGTTCGCTGATTCAGGTGATAACGCCCCTGTAGATAGAGGTTGCGCGCCGCCAGATTCTCCGCCGGTCGCCGGCCCCCGCGCCGGTGGCCGGCATCGAGGAGCTTTGGCTCGAGCTTCCTGACGACGGCGTCCGCGGCGGCCTCCTGCACCGCGAACACGTCGTCCGCGCCCGCGTCGATCGACTCCGACCACAGATACGATGCGGTTGCATTGTCGACGAGATGGATGGTGATCCGCAGCCGGTCTCCGGACTTGCGCACGCCGCCAGTCAGCAGCATCGCGGCATGACTCGTCTGCTCGTCTGCCCCCGCGTGGGCGGATGGTTCGCCCGGTTGAAGCGTCAGGACGCGCAGTGCTTCGAGCTTCGCGAGCCGGTGGATCGTTTCCTGCCGGAGGCCCTGGCAGAAGTACTCCAGGTCGTGCCCCTGGCTGTGATCGGCAAATGGCAGGACTGCGATCGTGTTCTGTGCGGCGAGCGTGGCGCTGATCGAACGGCGCCCCACCGACGTCGAATCGCGCACTCTGAACACCGGCGCGTAGCCGCCTTTCGGAAGCTCGATCACGACCGGATCCGCCCCGCCCTCCTCCCGGTAGTAGCGCACCAACCGCGCGCGCAGGCGACGGGCCTGCACGCGCACGATAGGGTCAGCGCGCGGATCGAAAGAGGAATCCTTGTCGAAGACCTGCACACCGATGACGTATTCCTTGAGCTGGTCGCCGTGCCCGTCGAGCGCCTCGAGACCCACGAACTTGAGGAATCGCTTCAGCCGATCGACCTGCCGGAAGGTCGCGCTCGCCAGAATCCGATCCAGCTGCTGCCGGCTCGCTTTGTCGCCGGTGGGAGTGATTGCACGCATCGTCAGCCACAGTATTGAAGTCGGAGCAATCGGGTTGTTGCAAGGCTGCTTTCCAACATGGAGGAAGGGAGGAGGGGAGGAACGTTCCTCCCGTCCTCCCCACCTCCCTGTGGTCCTTTCAGCGCGCAAAGTATGTTTGGACTCCTCAACTCGTCTCGACTTCCAGTCTGTGGATATCGCCCAGAATCACGCTATACGAGAACGCTCCGATGAGCGCGACGACCGCGATGTAGGCGAGCGGGCCGACAAACGAGCCGCTCATCTGGAACGCGATCCCGATCACGAGCGGCGTCACAATGCCCGCGAGGTTCGCGCTGAAATTGAAGATGCCGCCGGTCAGCCCGATCAACTTCTTGGGCGCCACGTCGGAAATGACGGTCCAGCCCAGGTTGGTCATCCCCTGCCCGAAGAAGGCAATGGACATGATCAGAATGACGGCGGCGTCGTTGCCAGGCGGCACGTAGTTGGCCGCGACGATGGTCGACGCGAGGAGCATGCCGCCGACGATCGGCAGCTTGCGCGCGAGATTCGCCGATCCCGTCCGCTTCAGGAGCATGTCCGAGAAGAAGCCGCCGGCAAGCACGCCGATCGACGCGCCGATGTACGGCAACGACGTCATGAAGCCGGCCTGGATGAACGTCATCCCGCGAGCGGTCACGAGATACGTCGGAAACCACGTGAGGAAGAACACCTGGGTCGAGTTGCCGCCGAACTGCCCGAGCGACGCGCCGATCACTTGCCGGTGCCGCAGCAGCGCAGAGACGAGGCGCCACTCGAACCGGACGGGCGCACCCTTGTATTCGCCGCCACCGCCTGCTTCGATGTACGCCATCTCTGCTTGATTGACCCTGGGGCTTTCGGCCGGATTGCGGTACCACACCCACCACAGCAGGCCGAAGAGGATGCCGACGCCGCCGACGATGAAGAAGAGGCCCCGCCAACCGAAGCGCTGCGTGATCCAGAACAGCGGCATGCTCAGGAAGCCGATGCCGACGTACTGTCCGACTGAATACAGGGCATTCGCCCGGGCCCGCTCGTGCTGGGGAAACCAGATTGCGAGGATCCGGCTGTTGGCCGGGAAGCAGGGCGCCTCGAAAATGCCGACGCCGATCCGGGTCAGAAGAAGCGCATTCAGCGAGCGCACGACGCCCATCAGCGCGGTGCAGAGCGACCAGAAGACGACCGCGATGAAGTAGGTGAGGCGGGTTCCGAAGCGGTCGAGGAAGATCCCCCCGGGAATCTGGAGGAGCGCGTAGCTCCAGGAGAAGGCGGAGAAGACGAGCCCCATCGTCGCCGCCGTGAGCTCGAGATCCTTCGTCAGCGACGGTGCCGCGATTCCCAGCACCGTTCGATCGAGGTAGTTGATCATCGTGCCGACGGCGACGAGCGTCAGGATCGGAAACCAGCGCACGTGCGTGCGCGGAACGGCGCCGACGCTGACGGTCGTGGCCGCCAGCGGCTAGCTTCCTTTCCGGTAGATGGTGTTGATGTCCCAGTGCCCTGGCGTCGGCGTCGGAGCGTTCTCCATCGGCGCCTGGATGACCGTGGGCCGGCCGGAGGCGAGAGCGGCGGCCAGGGCAGGCCCGAGCTCCTCGGCCGATCGGATGAAGACCCCGTCAGCGCCGTACCCCTTGGCCATCTGCGCGAAGTCGGTTCGGTAGGGTGCGCCGTCGGATTCGAACAGGCAGCCGAATTCCCACCCGTAGTGCATGTTCGTCAGGCCGGCGATGGTGCCGTATGCCGCATTGTCCATCACAAGCCAGACCACCCCGATCCCTGCTTCCATCGCGGTCGCGACCACCGAGGGGTTGCTGCCGAAGGCGCCGTCGCCGATGAGCGCGACGACCGCGCGGTCCGGTTGCGCCAGCTTCACGCCCAGCGCGGCCGCCGGTCCAAACCCCATCGTCGCCAGGCCGCTCGGCGTGATGAAAGTGCCCGGGACGGTGATCGGAAACTGCTGCCCGACGCCGTTCTTGTTCCATCCGACGTCCGTGACGATGTAGCCGTCGTCCGGCACTGCCCTGCGGAGCTCGCTGAGGATGCGCTCCGGACGCATCGGGTACTGGTCGGAGCTGTAGTGGTTCGCCCAGTTGGCGGCGAAGGCTCGGCGACCGCCGGCGATTTCGGCACGGAGCGCACCGCGGGAGCGGTGCGGCACGCCTGCTGCGCGGCCGGCGAGCGCGGCGAGGGCCAGCCTGGCGTCGGCGACCACGCCGAGCTCCGTGGGGAAGTTGCGCCCGATCTCGGCGACGTCGGCGTCGATGTGGATCAGGCGGGTGGGGGGAATATCGAAGGTGAAGCGCGGATCCCAGGAGCTCGAGTTGGCTTCCGCGAGACGCGTGCCGACGGCAAGGATCACGTCGGCCGTCCGGCACTTGTCGTTTGCGATGGGCGTGCCCCAGAAACCGGTCATGCCGAGCAGCAGCGGATGGTCTTCGCGCACGACCCCCTTGCCCATCAGCGAGTGCGCGATGGGAAGCTCCAGCGCCTCGGCCAACGCGACGAACTCCGCCGCCGCGCGTGCCGACAGCACGCCGCCGCCGGCGTACAGCACGGGACGCTCCGCGCTCGCCAGCGCGGCCACGATCCGCGCGGCTGTCCCGTCGTCGATGGTCGGACGGGCGATTTCGGCCGGCAGTTTGTTGAAGCTATCCACCGGCAGACTGGCCGAGAAGACGTCCATCGGCACGTCGACGAGCACAGGCCCGGGTCGTCCGGTCTGCGCGAGATGGAACGCGCGCTCCATGATCCGCGGAAGATCGCGGGCGTGATCGACCCGGTAGACCCGCTTGCAGAACGGGCGGTAGATCTGGAACTGATCAGCGTCCTGGTGAAGGTTGATTTCCTGGTGCGGATGCCGTCCGTGAAAGTACGACGGTACGTCTCCGGCGACGACGACCATCGGGATCGAGTCGAGAGCAGCGTTGGCGACGCCCGTGCAGGCGTTGGTGAGGCCGGGCCCCAGGTGGGTGAGGAGCACTCCGGGCTTTCCAGACGCGCGCGCGTAGCCGTCGGCGGCGTGCGCCGCGACCTGCTCATGTCGCGTGCTGACGTAGCGGATCCGGCTCCGCCCGAGCGCGTCGAGCATGGCGATGACGGTGTGTCCGGTAAGGCCGAACACCACCTCGACGCCGATCCGCTCGAGGTAGTCGGCGAGCAGATAGGCCGCGTACCGGGACTCCGCCGTCACGGGCAGCGGTTCCGGGATGACGTGGATGGCTGTGCTCATGGTCGTGTCCCGCGGCGGCTCAGAAGATTTCCGAGTTGTAGAACTCACCGAACAGCTCCTGCTCGGATGGGCGGTCTTCAGCAATCGGACGGCTGACCCAGGTGACGTTCATGTAGTGCTTCAGCGAGATGTTCTCGTTCGTGATGTTGCCGCCCCAGATCCCGCAGCCCATGCTCGAGGTCATCGGCATGCCGTTGGTGAACGTTCCGGCGTTGGAGCTCGATTGCACCTGCCGGACCATGATCCGGCTGACCGGCGCGACCAGCGCGAGCCGATGGATGTGGTCGTCGTCGAACGAGTAGATGCCGCAGGAGTGGCCCCTGCCGCCGGTCTCGAAGATCTGGCGGACCATCTCGAGCGCCATGTCGAAGCCGTGGTACTTGAAGATCGAGAGCACCACGCCGAGCTTCTCGGTAGAGAACGGGTGGGCCTTGCCGATGTGGCGCTCGGGGACGATGAAGAAGGTCCTGTCCTGCGGTAGCGGGAACCCGGCCTTGGCGGCAATCGTCGCGGCCGGACGGGCAATGGTGTCGGCCGTCCGCCTTCCTTCCGCGTCCCAGTACGCGGCCTGGAGCAGCGCCTTCTCGCCGTCGTCGACGAGATAGCCGCCTTCCTGCTGGAGCCGGGCGAGGAAGGCGTCGTAGATCGACGCGTCCACCAGCAGGTTGCCGTCGGCGGAGCAGCCCGAGCCGTGGTCGTTGGTCTTGCTGATGCGCGTGTTGCGGGCCGCCTCCTCGACGTTGGCGGTCTCGTCTATCAGCATCGTCGCGTTTCCGGCGCCCACGCCGTAGGCGGGTTTTCCCGATCCGTACGCGGCCTTCACCATTGCCGGTCCGCCGGTGGCGATTGTCAGATCGCAACTCGCCATGAGCTCGTTGGCCAGCGGGATGTTCGGCCGCTCTACGACCTGGAGGATGTCCTCCGGGGCGCCCTGCTTGCGCAGCGCCGCGCGCAGCAGCCGCACGGTCTCCGTGGTCGTCTTCCGGCTGGACGGGTGCGGCGAGAAGATCACGGCATCCTTGCACTTTATCGCGTAGATGGCGATGCCGACGGGGGTGACGTACGGACTGGTCACCGGGATCAGCGACGCAATCACGCCGGCGGGCTTCGCGTACTTGACGAGGCCCCGCTGCGGGTCCTCCTCGATGATGCCCATACTCTTCTGACGCAGCGCGTCGCGGAGGATGCCGAGGACCTTCGCGCGCCGGGTCGGTTCGCGTTTGCCCATGCCGCTCTCGTCCACGCTCATGTTGGCGAGGCGGATGGCCGTCTGTTCGTTCCCGCCGGCCCAGGCGACGGCCTGGCAGAGCCGATCGACCGTCGGCTGATCGTAGGCCTCGATCGCGCGCATCGCGCCGCGCGCCTTGCCGATCAGCTCCTGAACGAGCCCCGTCTCCTCCGCGGTAATCGTCCTCGCTGCCATGGCTGCTTCACTCCGGCTCTGGCGGCACGCCGTCGTACTCGACGTCGAACTTGATCCGCATCGGCCGCTCGCGCAGGTACTCCTCGGCGACCTCCGCGGTCAGGCCCGCGACGCGCCCGATGATGAACATGAACATGCCGGCGGACGGTGGAAAGCCCATGTCGTGCAGCACTGCGGCGAGGGCGCCATCGATGTTCATCGGGAGCGGCTTGATCTGCGCGGAGGCCTCGGCCTCGACGGCCCGCATGAAGGCGATGCCGTCGCCATCGACGTGCTCCTGCCGAGCCATCTCGAACAGGACGGCGACGCGGGGATCGACGGTTGTGTGGACACGGTGGCCGAGCCCCGGCAGCCGGCGCTTCGCGCGCACGGCTTCCGCCAGGACGCGCCGCGCCGCTTCGTCCGGTGCGATCTTCTCCCGCGCTGCCATCTCGAGGCCTCCCGCGATCATCTCCATGCAGATGGCGCCGGCGCCACCGTGCTCGTCGCCGATCGTCAGGATGCCGGCGGCAATTGCCGCGGAGAGCGACTGCCGGTTGCCCGAGGCCGCGAGTCGTGCAGCGGCGCAGGACGGCGCGCCCGCTCCGTGATCGGCCACGCCGATGAAGATGGCATCGAGGAGGCGTCGCTCGCCCGGTGACGGCAGCCGTCCGAGATGGAGCAGCACGATTGCGTCCGTGAACGTCGCCGTGCGCATCAACGCCGTGACTTCGCGCCCTCGAATCCAGATATGCGTCGGGTCGGACGTCGCGATGGCGGTGCGCCAGGGATCCATGAGCGCACGATTATACCGGGCGCCCTCGCCGGCGGCGGTTGTTACGGTACCGCCACCGTAACGAAATAGGCCCGGTCACCCATTGGTGCTACCGTCCGCGGGCACGCATGGTGACATCCGGAACTGTCATGCGTGTTCGCAAGGTAAGACTGTGGGAGGTGCGAAGGTGATGACGCGCACGATTCTCGGCGCAGGACTGGTATGGCTCCTGGCTGCGGGAACCGGCTGGGCCCAGGCCGTGGCGGGCTCACAGGTCTCAGGCGTTGTGAAAGACTCGAGCGGCGGGGTGCTGCCCGGCGTCGAGGTGACGATCACCAAGACCGACATTGGCGCCGTCCGGACCGTCACCACGGGCGCTGACGGCACCTATGTGTTTCCGAACCTTCCGGTCGGCCCGTACACACTGAAGGTCGTCCTGCAGGGGTTCAACGCCTACGTGCAGGAGGGTATCGTCCTCCAGGTCAACACCAACCCCACCATTGACGTGGCGCTGGTGGTGGGGAACGTCGGGGAACAGGTCACGGTGGCGGCGAGCTCTGCAACGGTCGAGACGCGATCGACCGGCGTCGGCCAGGTGATCGACAACCAGCAGGTCATGGAGATCCCGCTGAACGGCCGTCAGGCCACCGAGCTGATCTTTCTCTCCGGGCTCGCCACGTCGGCGCCCGCCGGGGACCTGAACACCAACAAGAACTATCCCACCGTGACCATCTCGGTCGCCGGCGGCCAGGCCAACGGCATCACCTACATCATGGACGGCGGGACGCACAACGATCCGTTCAACAACCTGAACCTGCCGACGCCGTTTCCCGATGCGCTGCAGGAGTTCAAGGTGGAGACGAGTTCGCTTCCCGCGCGCTACGGCCATCATGCCGCCTCGGCCGTGAACCTGGTCACGAAATCCGGGACGAATACCTTCCGCGGGGACCTGTTCGAGTTCATTCGGGACTATCACTTCAACGCCCGGAACTTCTTCGCCCCGACGCGGGACATCCTGACCCGCAACCAGTTCGGCGGGACGATCGGCGGCCCGTTGCTGCGGGACAAGCTGTTCTTCTTCGGCGGCTACCAGGGCAGGATCGAGAAGAGCAATCCACCGGAAACGGTGAGCTTCGTGCCTACCGCCGCCATGCTGGCCGGCGACTTCACGGCGATCGCAGCGCCCGGGTGCAGCGGCCGGCAGATCACGCTGTCGCCCGCCGCCGGCTTCTCGAACAACACGATCGGCCCGTCCGCATTCAGCCCGATCGCCCTGCAGTTCCTCCAGCACGTGCCGGTCTCGAACGATCCGTGCGGCCGTCTGCAGTACGGCATCCCGAACAACAACACCGAGCACCAGACGCTGACCCGCGCGGACTACACGGTGAACACCAGCCAGACCCTGTTCGCGCGCTACATGTACGCCGTCTACGACAACCCGGGGACCTACGACGGCACCAACGCGATGACCCTGAGCCGAACGGGACAGAACAACCAGGTCCACTCGCTCGTGACCGGCCACAACTGGATCCTGTCGTCGGCGATGGTCAACGCTTTTCATGTGACCTGGAACCGCACGATCAACGATCGGCCGATGCCGCTGTACTTCTCGCCGGCCGACCTCGGCTCGGCGGTCTACAGCCCGCAGCCGGGCTACATGGGGGTGAGCGTCACCAACGGCTTCAACATCGGCACGGGCGGGACCAACCCGGGCTACTTCAACTCCGACAGCTTCCAGCTCGCCAACGACCTCGACCTGGTGCGCGGCCGGCACCAGCTCTCGTTCGGCGCGAACTGGATTCACACGAAGATCGAGACCGTCAACAACCGACCGACCAACGGCCAGTTCACGTTCAGCGGGCAGTCGACCGGTCTCGGGCTGGCCGACTTCATGCTCGGCCGGGTCAGCAATTTCGTGCAGGGCAACCCGGTCTACGACTTCGATCGGAACGACTACGTCGGCGCCTACATGCAGGACGAGTGGAGAATCCGGCCGAACCTGACGGTGAATGCCGGGCTGCGGTGGGAGCCGTACCTCGCGATCAAGAACTCGAAGGACTACGTCAGCAACTTCGACGAGGGGCGGTTCGACGCCGGCATCAGGAGCACGGTCTACCCGCAGGCGCCGGCAGGGCTGCTGTTCCCGGGCGACACCGGCTTCCCCGGATCCGCCTCGATGAACAACAAGCTGAATCAGTTCGCGCCGCGCGCCGGCGTGGTCTGGCAGGTGAACGAGAAGACCGCGATTCGTGGAGGCTGGGGCACGTTCTACGATACGCCGCACCTCTTCTTCAACACGCGTTTCGCCAACAACCCGCCGTGGGGCGCGCAGATCACTCTGACCAGTCCCGCCGGCGGCTTCGCCAACCCGTATCTCACCTATCCGGGCGGCAATCCGTTCCCGGCGCTCGCCACCGGCTGGCAGACGCAGCCGTTTCCGACCGCGGGCGTCTACGTCAATACCCCGCTCGACACGCAGCCGACCTCGCTGCAGCAGTGGAACGTCGGCGCCCAGCGGCAGGTCGCCGACTGGCTCCTGACCGCCAGCTATCTTGGCAACCACTCGAGCCACCTGTGGCGGGCCACCGAGTTGAACTACGCGATCTACGCGCCCGGGGCGACCACCGCCACGACCAGCGTCCGGCGCCGACTCGTGCTGAAGAACCCGGCCGTCGGGGCGTTTTACGGCACCCTCGGCGAGCTGGACGACACGGGCCGCTCGAGCTACAACGGGATGCTGTTCTCGGCGCAGAAACGGCTCAAAGGCGGTTTCAGCGCGCTCACGAACTACACGCTCTCCAAGTGCATGACCGATCCGGCGACGACCGAGCTCACGGGGCCGACGGTCACCGACCCGACCAACCCGGCGCTGGACTACTCGTACTGCGACGCGGACCGGCGCCACGTCGTGAACATCTCGCTCGTGGCGCGGACCCCCGAGTTCTCGAACGCCGCCTTGAACGTCATCCTCGGTGACTGGCAGATCGCACCGCTGGTGCGATGGCAGAGCGGTAGCCACTTTACGGTGACCACCGGCGTCGACAACGCGCTGTCCGGGCAGGGTGGCCAGCGCGCCGTGCAGATCCTGGACAACGTGTTCGGTGACGGCACCGTGAACAACTATCTGAACCGGGATGCCTTCACCTCTCCGGATCCCGGCACCTACAGCACGCTCAAGCCCAACGCGTTCACCGGGCCGTCCCAGTTCCAGAACGATCTGGCGCTGACCCGCACATTCGGCCCGGCGGAGCACAGGTTCCAGATCCGCTGGGAGGTCTTCAACGTGGTGAACAAGGCGAACTTCAACAATCCGACATCGGGGCTCAACAGCTCCAACTTCGGGCGCATTCTGACCGCCGGGGCGCCGCGGATCATGCAGTTCGCGTTCAAGTATGACTTCTAGGCTTAACCGAGGGGCTTCGCCCCTCGGACTCCCCGGCACGCGATCTCGCGCGCCGCTGCGCCGGCGCGCTCCGTTCGCGTGGCTCGCTCGCGCTGCTCGCTCGCGACGCACGTCGCCCGATCAAGATTGTGAGAGGCGCTCTAGTCCAACGCGATGAGATGGGCGTGTTGGTGTGGGGCGGGGTCTTTAGACCCCGCCGCGACAAACCCTGCACCACGCCGCCGCTGCGACGGTAGACATCATGCACAGGCTCCTCGTTCTCACCGCCGTCTCGGTCGTGCTCGTCTCCTTGGCAGCCCACGGGCAGAAGGATTGGCTCTACTACGGCCAGGACCAGGGTGCCTCACGATATTCGACGCTCTCGCAGATCTCGACGTCGAACGTCGCGACGTTGAAGCGCGCGTGGACCTTCCACACGGGTGACAAGAGCGGCTTCTTCGAGAGCACGCCGATCGTCGTCGACAGCGTGATGTACTTCGCGGCCGGCAACGGCTTCTACGCGTTGGACGCGGTGACCGGCGCGCAGATCTGGAAGGTCGACGCCACCCGCACCACGCGGCGCGGCGTGTCGTACTGGCCTGGGGACGCGCAGACCCCGCCGAGGATCATCGCATCGGCGGGCACCAAGCTCATGGCGCTCGACGCGAAGACCGGTAAGCCGTCAGCGGGCTTTGGCAACGTCGGGGTCGTCGAGCTCGAGGACTCCATGAACTCGCCGGCGGCGATCTACAAGGATCTCGCCATCGTCCAGGGGAACAAAGCGTGGATCCGCGCGTGGAACATCCGTACGGGCACGTTGGTCTGGACGTTCAATTTGATCGCTCAGCCGGGCGATCCCGGACACGAGACCTGGGAGCAGGACAGCTGGAAGGATCCGGGCGACACGAATGTCTGGGGTTTCCTCTCGCTCGACGCGTCACGCGGGCTCGTGTTCCTGCCCAACTCGATGCCAGGATCCAACGACTATTACGGTGGGACCCACCATGGCGACAACCTCTACGGAACTTCGGTGATTGCAGTCGACGCAGACACCGGCAGGCTGCGATGGTATCGCCAGCTCGTCCACCACGACATCTGGGACTACGATCTGGGCGCCGCGCCGGCCCTGGTGGACGTGGTGAGGAACGGCAAGACGATTCCCGCCGTTGCGCAGATCACGAAGATGGGGCTGCTGTTCGTGCTCGATCGCACGACCGGCGAGCCGGTGTGGGGCGTCGAGGAGCGCCCGGTGCCGCAGAGCACCGCTCCCGGCGAGAAGACGGCGCCGACGCAGCCGTTCCCCGTCAAGCCCGCACCCCTCGCCCGCAATTCCATGACGAAAGCGGACCTCGCGACAACCACGCCCGAGCACGAGGCGTACTGCAAGGGCCTCTGGGAGAAGTACGGGCTCCAGGACTCGGTGCCGTACACGCCGTGGAGCGACAAGCACGACATCGTGCTCTTTCCTGGAGCCGTTGGCGGCGGCAACTGGAACGGAGTCGCCGTGAACCAGCCGCTTGGGCTCATGATCACGAACGTCATGAACGCCGGGCAGTGGGGGCATCTCGAACTGGCGACGGGACGTGGCCGGCGCGGCGGTGAGGGTGCGGGGCGCGGCGACGCCCCGGTCCGCGGCCGCGCCGACGACGAGGGCGGTACGCCGCGCGCGACCTGGCGCAAGGTCACGCCGGAAGGACGTCGCTTCTGGAATCCCGATACGATGTATTCCTGCCAGGCGCCCCCGTGGGGCGAGCTCGTTGCCGTCAGCACGAAGACCGGCGACATCGCGTGGCATGTGCCGCTCGGATCCTTCGACGCGCTCGAGGCCAAGGGCATCAAGACCGGGACGCCGAGTCTCGGCGGTGCGATCACGACGGCCGGTAACTTGATCTTCATCGGCGCGACAGTGGACAGTAAGTTCAGGGCGTTCGACGCGCGCACCGGCAAGGAGCTCTGGAGCGAGAAGATAGATGCGCCGGCGCACGCCATTCCGTCAACCTACATGGGGCGCGACGGCAAACAGTACGTGGCGATCGCAGCAGGAGGTGGCGGGTTCCTCCAAAGCCCGACGTCCGATACGGTGATCGCGTTTTCGTTGCAATAGTCGTGCGGGTCGCGCCGGAGCGCTACGCAAAACCTACGCAAAACGAGGATGAGGATGAACCGAGCCCGACTGGCCGCGACGTCGATTGCCATGCTGTTCTGCAGTCTCTGGGTGTTCGCGCAGACCGCCGCACAGGCGCCCACTGCACCACCATCGGCGCCCGCAGCTCAGGGAGGTCCGGGGCGAGGACAGGGACGCGGCGGTGGGCGCGGACCGCGCCCGCGGAAGACTCTTCTCATCTGGGCGGACACCCGTAACGGTCAGGCGCAGCACGACTCGGTCTCGCACGCGATGGCCGTCATCGAGCGCCTGGGCTATGAGTCGGGCGTCTACGACAGCTACATCCGCACCGACTCGAACATCATTTCCAAGAGTCCGCTCAAGACGACAGGCGAACCCGCCAGCGGCGGGCCGAGCCTCGCCAATGTCGATGCAATCTTCTTCCTGGGACACCGTGAGGTCGAGCTCGACGACAAGCAGAAGGCCGACCTGCTGTCGTTCGTGAAGGATGAAGGGAAGGGATTCGTCGCGGCCCATACCGCCACCACGGCATTTCTGGGATGGCCCGAATTCGGCGAGATGCTTGGAGCTCGCTACGACGGTCACCCGTGGGGCAGCGCTGCCGGCACAATCATCAACGAGGATGCGGCGTTTCCCGCGACCAGGCACTTCGGGGCCGCACCATTCGCCTTCACAGACGAGTTCTATCAGGCAAAGGACTACTCACGAGAGAAGCTCCGCGTTCTGCTGCGCCTGGACGTCTCGAAGATGCCTCCCAACGACGAAGTGCACAGGACCGACGGCGACTTCCCGCTGGTGTGGGCCAAGACTTACGGGAAAGGACGCGTGTTCTACTCTGCGCTCGGCCACGCGGCCAGCACGTGGGACAACCGGGACGTCGGACAGATGTATCTCGAGGCGATCAAGTGGGCGATGGGGCTGACCGAGGGTGACGCGACGCCCCGGCCGATGCCCGCTGCGAAGTGACGAGGCCGCCGGGCCGGCGACACCTCCACGCATGACGCTCGTCCCCGTGCGAGTCGGTCAAGACCTCTAGCCGACGGCGTCCTCGATCGGCTCCAGCGCTGCGGTTTCCAACCCGTGGAAGAAGTCCGGCAGCGGCCACCCTCGAACCGGGCCACGCGCGCCCGCGAGGAGAAACACTTCGCGTTCCAACACGGGACGAAACGCCTGCAGCATCCTCGCGACGCCTTCAGGAGGACTCTTCAGCATCTCGGGCGTGACGCCAAACGCTGAACGATGGGCCGTCAAGGCGAAGAACTTCCGATCGAGGTAGGGTGACGCGTCGAACGACACCGCGACCATTTCTGGTGAGGCCGCGAAGACGTCCGGATCCAGTCCGTCGATGATGCCGCGGCCACGACTGGCTTCCGCAAAGACCCGGAACACGTCGCGGAGCATGGTGGCGTAGAACAGGCGCTCGGGTGCTTCCTCGCCGAGGCCGCCGCTCGAGAAGAACGCGGCCGTCGTGGCGCGCTGAATGGCGACGTGATCGGGGTGGTAGTAGCCGCCATGTGGATCGAAGGTAACAATCACCTGCGGCTTCACGTCCGCGATGATTCCGCGGATCGCCGCTTCGACGTCGAGCATGTCCACGTTCGCCAGCGCGTGCGGGTCGTCGCGCCGCTGCCGCTCTTTTCGTGCCGAGTCGTGAAACCGCAGCAGCACCGGCTCCTCGAGGCCGAGCCGTGCGCACGACAGCTTGAGCTCGTCGACGCGCAGCGCGCCAAGGTCGTCGATCGGACCGATGGATGGATGCGGCTTGCCGGCCTCTCCGTCGGTGGCGCAGGCAAGCGTGACGCGGACTCCTCGTTCGCTGAGGTGCGCGAGGGCGCCCCCGTGGAGGATCTCGTCGTCGGGATGCGCGAGGACGACCAGGAGTGAGGCACGTCTGATGCGGGTCATGGGCTGCCTCCACGCGCGTCAGTTGACGCGCACCGCTTTGATGGTGAATGGATTCGGGAATGGGCCGTTCTGGTTCCGTTGCTGCGTCACCCAGACCGTGTCGCCCTCCTGTTTGTACGAATAGGCGATGAAGGCGCCAGGCGCCATCGCGGCAGGATTCTTGGCCGCGATCGGCCGCATCGTGATCACGTTTCCACCGGTGACCTCGTAGGTACCGGCTTCCCCCACGAACGGACCCCATACGGCGCGCAGCTCATCGGCACTCGCCTTCGCGGCGTCCGCGAGAGCGGGCCGCGGCTGTTCAGCCTGAACTTCGACGCGGCAGTAGTGCCTGCCGCTGATGATCATCAGATTCGGCCTGGGTTCGGAGATGGCAATAGTCCGAGCTCCAGGTCCGGTGATTGTGACCTCCACGGTCTGCCATACGCCTTCGAGGCTCCCGTGCTTCGGCTGCTGCGCGACGACGGTTGCTGCCAGCAGGGTTGCTGCGACCGGGACGAAGAGTAGCTGCTTCACTTCAGACCTCCTTGATGGGACCGGCCGGTGTGACCGGCGCGCCCAGTTTCCGACGGAACCTGGGAGGCCTCAAGCGACATGAGATGTCACGGGCTGCGTGGCGCGTTTTGGCGCGTCTCTGCGCTATGCTGGCACCCTCATGGACGGCGACCCGAAGACTGCGCCGGCGCCGCGGTCGGACGAGCTTCGCGTGGGCCGGCTCGACTCGTGGAAGGAAATAGCGGCATTCCTCCGCCGCGGCATCCGCACCGTTCAGCGCTGGGAGCGCGAGGAGGGATTGCCGGTCCATCGTCTCGCACACGAAAAGAGAGGCAGCATCTACGCCCGGTGTGAGGAGCTCGAGGCATGGTGGGAAAGCCGCCGGCTGACGCTTACTCCCAAATCAAGTGAGCCGGCGACCGAACATGCCCTGCACCGCGTGACCCGGACGTCGGGCATGACGACCTGGCCGGCCCTGTCATCCGACGCGCGCCTGATTGCGTATGTGTCGGACGCGGGACAGGACGGGACCACCCCACAAATCTGGATTCAGCAGATCGGCGGCACGACGCTGCGTCTGACGAACGAGGAGAAGTCCTACTCGCATCTCTCGTTCTCGTCGGACGACACGCGAATCATTTTCTCGGTCAGCGACAGTTCCGGTTCCAATCTGTACGAGGTTCCGACGTTGGGCGGTGAACCGCGCCTTCTGCAGCGCGGCGCGAGCCACGGCGCGATGTCGCCCGATGGTCAGTGGCTGGCGGCCATTGCAAACGATGGGGCGGGAATCCGGATCGCTGCCCGCGGCGGCGCCGGTTTTCGAACCGCCGCGCCCGAACTGCTGGACGTCGCGTGTGCCGCGTGGGGGCCCGACAGTCGATCCGTGGTCGTCCATGCTCGCCCCAGTCCGGGGATCGAGGCGGAATGGTGGATCGTGCGCATCGATGGCGGCCCGCCGACGCGCACCAACGTGGTTCGACTCTTCCATGAAGCGGGGTTGTTTACGCTCCCGACCGCTGTCTCGTGGGTGGGTGATTCACTGGTGGTGTCGGCCGCTGGCGCTCAGGGAATCCATCTCTATCGGCAGCGGATGGCGCCGACGATTTTTCAACCAGAGGGTGCACCTCAGCGGCTGACTGAGGGCCTTGACGGCGCGTCCCTCCCCACGGCCGCCGCGGGCCGCCTCGCGTTCGTGAACAACCGTACGGATTCGCATTTGTGGTCAGTGGCCCTGGATGCCGAGCGCGGCGTGGCTCTCGGACCTCTCCGTCGGATGACGCGCGGTCCGGGTATTTCGGGCAGCATGTCTTTGACGTCCGACTCCCGCACGCTCGCGTATTTCTCGGTGCGGTCGGGTCAGGCCGAGCTCTTTGTGAGAGACCTCGGATCCGGTTCAGAGCGTTTGGTAACGGACGGGCCGCCGGGCCCGAAGTGGGATCCCGCGATTTCGCCGAATGGGAGACAACTCGCTCACGGCACGAGGCCGGCGGCAGGCGAGCGCGCGGTACGCCCGATCTTCGTGATCTCTTTGGCAGACGGGACCTGGCGCAAGCTCGGTGAGGACTGCGGAGGGCGACCACGGGAGTGGGTGGACGAACGCCTGCTTGTGATCCAACGGTTCGGGCGCCCGAACTCGGTCGCAGTGATCGACACCGAAACCGGCGAGCAGATCGAGCTGCTGAAGAGCGACGACATGTCGGTCACGAATTCGCGATTGTCACCCGATCGTCGATGGATGGCCTTCGAGGCCGCGCGTCCAGGCGAACCGCCCTGCGTCTACGTCAGTCCGTTCCGGGAGCAGTTGATTCCGGAATCAGCGTGGGTCGTCGTGGAGCGGTCCGCGACGCATCCGTTCTGGTCCGCCGACGGTCGGTTCCTCTACTGCACACCCAGGGGGCCGAATCCGTTGCTTCGCACCGCCCTTCGGGCACGGCGCTTTTCCTCCGCCTCGGGTCGGGTGGAAGGCGAAGCGTTTGTGGCGTATTCCGAGAGTGAATTGTCGATGCCGGCGTACATTTCAGGCACCGCGCCAATCGCCGCTCCCGATCAGATCGTCCTCGTGCTCGGCGACTTCAGGGGCGACATCTGGATGATGGATATTCGGTAGTCGCATCGTTCCCGTCATTTGCGTCGCGGCCGCCCACGAAGCGAGAGCGGACGGCGGCGAGCCGGCATCGCGCGGCTGGCCAGCAGCTCGATGAACCCGTCCACGTGAGGGACGCTTCCGGCGGCCTTCAGCGTGGCCGCACTCCACTGCCTGCGGATGCCCGCGGCGGTGATCGGGATGGCGCAAACGTCTCCAGACCGCAGCGCGGGCTCGATCGCCCAGGTCTGCATCACGCTGATCCCGAGGCGCGCCTTCACCATCTCGAGAATCGCTTCGGTGAGCATGACGAACGTGACGCGCTGAGGCACGACGCCGGCAGGGCGCAGGATCGTCTGAAACGTGAAGCTGTCGTCCGGCGAGCTCGAGTAGAGGAGCAGCCGCTCCGAGGCGAAGTCCTCCGGGCGCACGAACGTGCGTTTGGCAAACGGATGATCCGGCGCGACGATCGCCGCGTGCTCGTCCTCGAAGAGTGGGCGCATCCGAACCTGATCGTGGCGGACGGATTGGGTGACGATCGCGACGTCCAGCTTTCCTTCGAGCAAGGCCTCCAGCGGTCGGAGGGTGCATTCGACGGCGAGCGAGACCTCGATCTCCGGGTGCCGGCGACGGAAGACCTCCACGAGCGGCGGCAGCCAGTGATACCCGGTGTTGCACTGCGCGCAGACGCGCACGACACCCGCCTCGCGCGCGCCGAGGCGCCGCACGTCTTCCTCGGTCGCCCTGATGTCTTCGAGGACCCGGTGGGCCGCCGCGAGCACGCGTTCTCCCGCGGCGGTCACGACCATGCGCTTCCCCACGCGCAGGAAGAGCGCCGTCCCGAGCCGTTCTTCAACACCGTGCAGCTGATGGCTGACGGCAGATTGCGTCCGGTGCAGCTCGCCGGCAGCGCGCGTCACGCTGCCCGACGCGGCTATGGCGGCGACCATCTGGCAGTCTCTGATGTCGATGTTCATGACGGAGATTCATCGATTTCATGAAAACGATGAGCTTCATTGTAGCGCACGGCGAGTGTACGCTCGGTCATGCACTTCACCGAGCTCTGGCAGGCCCTTCGGCGCATCCGCCGGCAACCTGCATTTGCCGTCGGCGTCGTGACGGTGCTGGCGCTGGCGATCGGCGCGAATTCGGCCATGTTCGCCCTCGTCAACGCGATCCTCCTCCGGCCGCTGCCCTTCGCCGACCCGGATCGTCTGGTCACGTTCACAATCGTGCGCCCGGGAAACGATCGGCAGCCGCTATCGCTGCTCGACGTGAACGACTTCACCCAGTCGAGTCGCACTCTGGACGGCGTGGCGTCGATCTTCGGGTGGAGCGCGAACCTCACGGGCCGTGGAGACGCCGAGCGGCTCACCGGGATGCGCGTGTCCGGCAACTACTTCGAGCTCACGGGTGCCCAGGTCGAGCTCGGTCGGCCTCTGCAGGCACACGACGAGCAGCGTCCGTCGGCGCTCATCAGCCATGGCATGTGGCAGCGGCATTTCGGCGGGGCGGTCGATGCAGTCGGCCAGCCGATCGTCCTGAATGGAGAGGCCTTCACGATCGTCGGCGTGCTGCGGCCGGATTTCGTATCCCTCGTCCGGGACGCGGAAATCGTGGTGCCGTATTCTCCGGCAACCGACGCGCGGCGCGGCAATCGGGCACAGGGATTCCTCCGGGTAGTCGCTCGACTGAAGCCTGGAGTGACCCCTGCGCAGGTCGATGACGATCTTTCCGCCATTGACAGGCGGCTGCACGATCAGTACCCCGATTCGCACGGGGCTGATACGGCGATCAGGATCGCCTCACTGCACGAGGAGCTGACCGGTCAGTCCGGGCCGATGCTGCTGATGCTCCTCGGGGCCGTCGTGCTCGTCCTTCTCGTGGCCTGTGCGAACCTCGCGAGTCTCTTCCTCGTTCGCGGCACCACCTACCGGCAGGAGCTCGCGGTCCGCACCGCGCTCGGCGCGTCCCGAGGCCGGATGATCGCTCTCGTCCTCGGCGAGGCCGCCATCTTCGGCGTCATGGGCGGCGCGCTCGGCTTGATTGTCGCCCGGATGCTGATCGAGGCGCTGATCGCCAACGCCCCCGCGGCTCTCCCACGCGTGGCCGAGATCGGCATCGATTCGTCAGTCGCGGCCTTTACGCTCGTCATGGCGCTCGGCACAAGCCTGGTCGTCGGCGTCGCACCGGCGCTGCAGGCGTCACGGCGCGATCTCCGCAGCGCGCTGCAGGACGGCGACCGCGGGTCGAGCGGTGGCGGCAATCGCGTCCGCGCCGCACTCGTGTTCGCCGAGGTCGCGCTGTCGACCGTCCTGTTGATGGCAGCCGTGCTGCTGGCGCGCAGCTTTCAGCACGTCGAGGCGGTCGATCCCGGGTTCCACCCGTCGCAGGTCCTGACCGTTCGGCTGTCGCTCCCCCGCGCGCGGTACGGTGGGCGGGCCGCGATCGAACAGTTCGCCAACCAGGCGCAGCCTAGAATCGCGGCCCTCCCCGGCGTTCGCGCCGTCGCGGCGGCCAACGTCGTTCCGATGAACGGCTATCTCGCCACCACCGCCTTCTTTCTGGACGGCGTCGTCGCCAAGGACGCGCCCGAAGCGCATTATCGAATGATCACCGCTGACTACTTCCGGACGCTCGGTATTCCGTTGCGGAGGGGCCGTGCGTTCGATGCCGCCGATCGCAGTGGCTCGGCGCCGGTAGCCATCATCAACCAGACGTTCGCGCGGGAATTCTTCCACGGCCGCGATCCGATCGGCAGCCGGATGCGGCTCGACGATGGTGAGAAGGTGCCGCGCGAAGTGCAGATCGTCGGGGTCGTCGGCGACGTGAGGCACTTCGGCCTCGAGAAGGAAGCCACCATCGAGGTGTATGTACCGATCGGACAAGTGCCCGATCCGACGACCATCTGGCTGGCGAACAACATGTATTGGGTGATGCTTACCAGCGGCGATCCGCTCGCGTCGGCGAATGCCGTCCGTCGCGAGCTGGCGGCCGTCGATCCGGCGGTTCCCGCGTCCTTCGTCCGCAGCATGGACCAGTGGATGGGAGGCACGCTTGCGTCGCGGCGGTTCAACCTGCAACTGGTGGGAGCATTTGCGGCGGCCGCTCTGCTGCTCGCGGTCGTGGGCGTCTACGCGGTCTCGGCTTTCGCGGTGACGACACGCACGCGCGAGATTGGCATTCGCGCCGCGCTGGGCGCGTCCCGCGTCGACGTGATCCGGCTCGTTCTGCGCAATGGTGCGTCGCCGGTGCTGGGCGGTCTCGCTGTCGGAACGGCGATCGCCGTAATCCTGGCGCCGGCGCTGTCGGGGATGCTGTTCGGCGTGACGCCGCGCGACGGCGTGTCACTGGCGATCAGCCTGGCGGCACTGGGATGTGCAGCCCTTCTCGCCAACATCGTTCCGGCTCGGCGTGCCGCCAGAATCGATCCGGTTGTCGCCCTTCGCGTGGAGTGATCGGCGCCTCGAGCGATCGCGTTCACAAGGCGGGGTCTGAAGACCCCGCCCTACACCAACACAAGTATCGTGGGGGATTGGCGGCGGCCGTTCGATCGCCTATCCTCGTATCGTGCCCATCCAATTCCTCTCATCGCGAGCGTTCCGATTCGCCCGGTTCCTTCTCCCGTGTGTCGTCCTCCTGTGCACGGCCGGCTGCAGTTCGCCGCCCGGCAATGCGAAGGTGCCGGCCGGGGCGAAAAGCTCCGGGGGGATGCACGGCGTCATCGAGACCGACAAGGGCCCAATCGAGATCGAGTTCCTGGCGACAGACGCCCCGAAGGCCGTCGAGAATTTCCGGCTGCTCGCCGAGCACGGCTACTACGACGGCCTGACCTTCCATCGCATCGTCAAGGGTTTCATGATCCAGGGGGGCGATCCCGCCGGCGATGGCACCGGCGGTGAAAGCGCGTGGGGCGGCACCTTCGAGGACGAGATCAATCAGGACTCGCCTCTCTACCGCGGCGGGTACCGCCGCGGCCTCGTCGCGATGGCCAATGCCGGACCGAACACCAATGGCAGCCAGTTCTTCATCCTTCACCAGGACTATCCGCTGCCGCCGAGCTACGTCATCTTCGCGAGAGTCACGAACGGGATGGACACAGTGGACGCCCTCGCCGGCACGGCGACAACGATGGGGTCCGATGGTGGCATGAGTCGGCCGCTCACGCCGCCGATCATCAAGAAGGTGACGATCCGTCCGTAGCTGTCCCGCCTCCTCCCGGGCGTCAGGTGATGTGCGCGCCCTGGGCTGCCGTGTAGAGCGTGTAGACCGACTGGCTGCTCGTCATGAACAGGCGATTGCGATTCTTGCCGACGAAGCACAGGTTGGCAGTTCCTTCGGGCATCAGGAGCTGGCCGATCTTCGTGCCGTCCGGCGCGTAGACGTGGACGCCGTCGATCCCCTCTCCGCCGAATCCCGTCCCGCACCACAGGTTGCCATCGACGTCGGCGCGAAGCCCGTCGTGAAAGCCCGTGTCGAGCACGGCGAATTCACGCCGCCTGGAGAGGCGGCTGCCGTCGCTGTCGATGTCCCACGCGATGACTTTGGCCTTCTCATTCGGGAAGTGCGTCGGAGCGCTGTCGGCGACGTAGAGAATCCGATAGTCCGGAGAGAAGCACACACCGTTCGGTTTCTTGGCCTCGTCGGTCAGCCTGGTGAGTCGTCCGCTCCGCGCATCGATGTGGTAGACGCTGGTCGGCAGCTCGAGCTCACGGACGTTGCCTTCGTAGTACCAGTGGCTGCCGTATCCAGGATCGCTGAAGATGATGCCGCCGTTCGGATGGACGATGACGTCGTTCGGCGCGTTGAGGCGCTTGCCGTCGAATCTCTCAGCGAGGATCGTCGGCTCTCCCTGATACTCGTAGCGGACGACCCGGGCCGTCTGGTGCTCGCAGGAAATCTGCCGCCCTTGTGAGTCGAAGGTGTTGCCGTTGGAAAAGTTCGAGGACGTGCGGAACGGCGTCACGGTTCCGGTGACTTCGTCCCATCGCATCTGACGGTTGTTGGGAATATCGCTGAAGACGACGTACCGCCCGACACCGTTCCATGCCGGCCCTTCGGCCCAGAGTGCGCCGGTCCACTCACGCACCAGAGGTGTGTTGCCGAGCATGTACTTCTTGAATCGGTCGTCCAGGGTCTTCCAGACCGGAGAGGGATAGCGGGTCTGCTGGGGGCCGATCGGGAAGCCCTGCGACTGCGCCGATGCGAAGGGCGCGAGCATCGACGACGCTGCGGCGGCGGTGCCGGCGGAGAGGAAGGCGCGACGGCCCAGGGTGGACGGGCGATGCGGGGTCGACATGACGCGCGAATCTATCACGGCAGTGCCCGCATGGCGCGGTCTGGGTGACGGTCGCGGCGACGGTCTTCCGGCTTCGCTCGAGCTACGGCAGACCATCGTAGCCCCTGGCGGGCGTGGTCAGACCCGCTTCCGATCGAGCCAGCCCACGTCTCCTGCGTCGGCGAAGCGCTTCGAGGCCGCCTCCAGGATGGCTGCGTCCTCGACCTTCGCGAGCGGGGTGTAGCGCGGGTGACGCGCTTCCCGATACGGGTCGTTCCGCCTGGCGTTGTAGCAGCAGATCAGCGACCAGCGCGGATGCTCCGACCGATTCTGATCGGACCGGTGCAGCAGGTTGGGATGGAAGAAGAGCACGTCTCCCGGCTCCATCTCGACGTGCACGAGGGGGAGGCGCTTCGCGATTTCCGCGACCCGTTCAGGATCGGCTCCCGCCTGATCGCCGGTCAGCACGTGGTCCACCCGTCCGCAGAGGTGTGAGCCCTCGAGAACCTGGAGGCAGCCGTTCTCCCGTGTGGCAGGGTCCACCGCAATGAAGACGCTCACGAGATCCGGATACAGGACGCCGTTTCCGTACCAATAGCCGTAGTCCTGGTGCCAGGTCCAGGCCCCTCCGACCCTGGCCTCCTTCATGATCATCTTCGAGTGGTAGTGATACACCTCGTCGCCCAGGAGGCGTTCGCAGGTCTCCACGATCGATCGGCATCGCGCGAACATGCCGTAGATGCCATCGCCGGGGTGGTTCCAGAGCGACAGCCGTACGACCCCGCCCTCGCCGTCGGCGCGGCCCACGGAGTGGTCGTCGAGCGCCTTGTCTTCTTTTGCCGCACGGCGAAGAAGCCGGATCTCGGCGGGATCGAAGAAGCCGCGCGCGAGTACGAAACCGGCGCGGCCGTAAGGGGCGAGCGCTTCGGAGGTCAGCGGTCCACGTGCCATATTCGTATGCGAGTCAACCAGTGGCTCGAGCCCGTCAAGACCGCGGTCCTTTCGGCGGAAGTCCTGTCGAACAAGGACCTCGGGTCGTGGCGACCAGCCTCCGAGTGTACCCCCGCCCAGCCGGAAGCGGTGCTGTTGGATCGCGTTCCTTACGCTAAGATCGCCTGATGCGTCTGCTCCCGCTGGCCCTGTCCCTCACCTCCACCCTTCTGCTTTACTCGTCGACCGCTGCCGCGCAACCTCCCGCACCGTCGGCCCCTGCATCGTCGGCGAGCTCACAACCCGCGGCTGTCGACGTTGCGTTGTCCAAGGTTGCGCCAAGTCTCGTCCGCATCCACGTCGTCAGCGTCGAGTTTCAGGAAGGCCGTGAGATCAAACGGGAAGCGGCGGGAAGCGGAACGATCATCTCGGCCGACGGCCACGTGCTGACGAACCATCATGTGGCGGGAAAGACACGCGCGATCATCTGCACGCTCGCGACGCGAGAAGAGATTCCTGCCGAGCTCGTCGGGACCGACCCCCTCTCCGACATCGCCATCCTCAAGTTGAAGCCGCCCAAGCCGCGCACGTTCCCGGTGGCGCACTTCGGCGATTCCACGAAGTTGAAGGTCGGCGAGCGCGTGCTCGCCCTCGGCAGCCCGCTCGCGCTGTCCCAGTCGGTGACGATGGGGATCGTGAGCAACACCGAGATGATCATGCCCGGCATGTTCTGGCCGTTCAACCGGATGACGCTCGACGGCGAGGACGTCGGGTCGATCGTGCGCTGGATCGGACACGACGCGCCCATCTTCGGAGGCAACTCGGGCGGGCCGCTCGTGAACATGAGCGGGGAGATCGTCGGCGTGAACGAGATCAGTCTCGGGCTGGCTGGCGCCATTCCGGCGGACCTCGCGCACGAGGTCGCCGACGCGATCATCCGCGACGGCAGAGTGAAGAGGAGCTGGATAGGGCTCGAGATTCAGCCATTGCTCCAGTCGTCTACGGATGAGAAGGGCGCCCTGGTAGGCGGGACGATTGAAGGTTCGCCCGCGGAGAAGGCTGGCCTTGCTTCCGGGGACATCCTGCTGCGCATGGGTACCCTGCCGGTCAACGTGCGCTTCGCAGAGGAAGTGCCCCTCTTCAACCAGGCGGTGATGCGGCTGCCGATCGGGCAGCCGGTCCAGTTGACGGTCAGGCGCAATGGCGCCGAGAAAACGATGACCGTCACGACGATCGAGCGAGAGAGCGTCGAGGCGCCGGTCTCCGAAGTGCCACTCGCCGGCATCACCGCGTCGAACCTCACGACATGGTCGGCCAAAGAGCTCAAGCGGGTGAACCGGCAGGGCGTGCGCGTCCGCGGTCTCCGCGCGGGTGGACCGGCGGACGAGGCGAAGCCTGCGCTGCGGCAGGACGACGTGATCGTGGAGGTAGACGGCACGCCGACGCCAAACCTCGCTGCGCTCGACGGCGTGCTGCAGAAGGCGACGAAGGACCAGAAGGACAGCATTCCGCTGCTCGTCGGGTTCGAGCGTGCCGGGCAGCGTCTGCTGACCGTGATCGATGTAGGCCTGGCCGGTCTCGAAGATCCGGGGCTGGAGGCGCGCAAAGCCTGGGTGCCTGTGACCGTACAGGTCGTGACCCGGGAGCTCGCCGACAAACTTGGGCTTGGCGACGCGTCAGGCGTTCGAGTGACGCAGGTGCTCGGCAGCGCCGCTTCAAAGGCAGGGCTCAAGGTCGGCGACGTGATCACCGCGGTCGACAACGACCCCGTACAGGCCTCTCAGCCGTCCGACTCCGAAGTGTTCGCGACGATGATCCGTCAATACAAGATCGGATCGACGGTGGAGCTGTCGGTCCTCCACGACAAGACGCCTCAGAGGATGAAAGTCACGCTCGAGACGTCTCCGCGGCTTCCCCGCGAGATGAAGAAGTACGATGACCCGAACTTCGAGTTCCGCGTGCGTGACATCGCCGCCGCCGATCGGCTCGAGGAAGGGCTGCCGCTCGACCAGCGCGGCGTGCTCGTCGATGCCGTGCGTGAGGGCGGATGGGCGGCGTTGGCCCACCTGGCGGTCGGCGATCTGCTCCTGGCAATCGATGGTGATGCCGCGACCGATGTCGAGGCCGTTCAGGCCAAGATGACGCAGATTGCGTCGCGCAAGCCCGCGTCGGTCGTGTTCCGCGTGAAGCGGGGGATCCGCACGTTCTTCGTGGAGCTGCAGGGCAGCTGGAAGAACTGACGGCGACGGGATCGGGGATCAGGAGTCCGAAGATTCCAGTTCAGGAGACCGCT
This sequence comes from uncultured Acidobacteriota bacterium, assembly GCA_963730995.1. Taxonomy (GTDB): domain Bacteria; phylum Acidobacteriota; class Vicinamibacteria; order Vicinamibacterales; family 2-12-FULL-66-21; genus CAVSUB01. Next base: position 492,906 of record CAVSUB010000009.1, read on the forward strand.
TGAAAAGAATCATCGCAGCCGCAGCAGTGGCGGGAGTGTTGGTGGCAGCCGGCGCCGCGAGTGCCCAGGATGCACGGGCCGCGGCGCGCGACGTCATCAAGAAGTGGCAGGAAGCAGTCGTCAACGTCCGGGTCGTGCTGAAGACGCGCATGTCGATGGGCGGGCGCGAGATGCAGTCGGCGGACGACTCGGTCGACGCGGTCGGCACGGTGATCGATCCATCCGGGCTGACGGTCATGTCGCTCGGATCGCTGAATCCCGGCGCGATGATGAACAAGATCGTCGGGGCGAGCGTGGGCGGTGGCGAGAATCGCGTCGAGATCTCGAGCGAGCCCACCGACCTGAAAATCCGCCTGCCAGACGGCCGCGAAATGCCCGCCAAGATCGTGCTGCGGGACGAGGACCTCGATCTCGCGTTCATCCGTCCGACCACGAAGCCAGCGGCGCCGCTTGTCGCCATCAACCTTGCGGAGTCCGCGAAGCCCGCACTGCTGGAAGAGATGGTCGTGTTGTCCCGGCTCGGGCGAGTCGGTGGCTGGGCGTCGTCGGCGACGCTTGCCGACATCGGCGCCGTGATCGAGCGGCCGCGAACGTTCTATGTGCTCGGCGGCGCGCCGTCGGCAATGGGGACGCCGGCGTTCAGCACTGCCGGCAAGCTGGTTGGCCTGCTGACGCTGAGACAAGTCGATCCCGGTCGTTCGAGCATGTTCTCGATGATGGGTGGAGCGGAGGCGATGGGCCTCCTGCCGGTGATCCTGCCGGCGGCGGATGTTCTGGAGATTGCGAAGCAAGCGACGGAAAAGTAGGGTGGGCGACGGCGATTGGTCCGGTTGGGTGCAGCCCCCGGTGTGAGGATAACGATGAAGGAAACCACCGAGAAGTTCGAGGTCGTGAAGTCGGAAGAGGAGTGGCGCCGGATTCTGACGCCGGAGCAGTACCACGTCCTGCGCGAGCACGGGACCGAGCGCGCGGGCACGTGTGCGTTGCTGCACGAGCATCGAACGGGCACCTTCAGCTGCGCCGCGTGCGGGCAGCCGCTTTTCGTCGCCGATCGGAAGTTCGAGAGCGGCACGGGCTGGCCCAGCTTCTTCGCGCCGCTCGAGGGCGCAATCGGGACGTCTACGGATCGCAGCTTCTTCATGACGCGGACAGAAGTGCACTGCAGCCGGTGCGGCGGCCACCTTGGTCACGTGTTTCCCGACGGGCCGCCGCCGACAGGCCAGCGTTACTGCATCAACGGCGTCGCGCTGAACTTCACGCCGTCCGAGTGAATCAGTCGCCCACCGGGCGATAAGCTTGACAACGCCGCGCCGACGCGCGGACAGTCTTGACCGGATGTGCGTGGTCGTCCGGCGCAAGCATTTCGAGTCACAGACCGCCAGCCTCGTCTCCAGCCGAAAGGACATGTATGGGCCTGATGGATTTCATCAAAGGCGAGTTCATCGACGTCATCGAGTGGACGGATGACTCACGCGACACGCTGTCGTACCGGTTCCCCGACGAGGACAAAGCGATCAAGGACGGCGCACAGCTCATCGTGCGCGAGTCACAGCACGTCCAGTTCATCTATCTCGGCGAGTTCGGGGACACCTTCAGTCCCGGCAAGTACACGCTGACGACCGACAATATCCCGATACTGACGAAGCTGAAGTCGTGGAAGTACGGCTTCAATTCGCCGTTCAAGGCGGACGTCTACTACCTCAATACGCGCCTCTTCACGGGCAACAAGTGGGGTACGTCGAACCCGATCATGATGCGCGACAACGATCTCGGGATCGTTCGCGTGCGGGCCTTCGGGACGTACGACTTCCGAATCAGCGAGCCGAAACTGTTCCTGAAGGAAGTGGCGGGCTCCGATCAGAACTTCAGGCTGGACGAGTTCGCCGACACCATGCGCTCCCGCATCATCAGCATCTTCGCCGATGCCCTGGCCTCCGCGCACGTGCCGGTCTTCGACGTGGCGAGCCGCTACAGCGAGCTCGGCGAGGCGCTGCTGCCGATCATCAATCCGGTCGTTCAGGCGAAGTACGGCCTCGAGGTCACCAGCTTCATCATCGAGAACGTCTCGGTGCCGCCCGAGGTCGAGACCGCCATCGACAAGCGCTCGAGCATGGCGGCGGTCGGCAACCTGAACGACTACGTCAAGTTCCAGATGGCGCAGGGGATGGAGAAGGGCGGCGGATCGGGCGGCGCGGCGACGGAGCTCGCGGTGGGCCTGTCGATCGCTCAACAGATCATGCAGCAGCAGGGGATGCCGGGCGCAGCCGCCTCGAGCGCGGCGGCCACGGCCGTGGCGCTGCCCGATCTGCTGGCGCCTGCCGACGTCGCCAAGCTGCTGGGCGTGCCCGAGGCGGATGTGATGACGATCGTGGAGTCGGGCGAGCTCGCGGCGAAGAAGATCGGGACGTCGTACCGGATCAAGCGCAGCGCAGTGGACGAGTATTTGGCGAAGTGAATTCTGGAGGGTGACGGAGGGGACGGAGTAAGCGGAGTTCACAAACGGAGGAACGGAGATAACGGAGACGAAACGGAGAAGAGGAATCAACAACGACGTTGGCGGGCATTGACGTGGCCTACAGGTGCTCGCGCCGCGCGTAGCGCGGCGGAGTGAGAGGACCGGCGCGAAATCACGAGCGCCGCATGGTTCGTCTGGCGCTCGTGATTTCACGCCGGTCCTCCCACTCCAGCGCCCGCCGACGGCGGGCGCGCGAGCACACAGAATGCGATGAGCCATCCGTAGCTCTCCGTTCGTACTCCGTTGACTCCGTTTCTCCGTTTGTGAGCGTCTCCGTCACCTCCGTGGCCTCACATATCTCATGCCCGATATCAGCGCTCTCGCCAAGTATCCCTGCGCCGCGTGCGGCGCGCAGGCCGAGTGGAACCCTGCCAAGCAGCTGCTCGTGTGTCCGTTCTGCGGGACCTCGACGCCGTTCAAGGTCGACGAGGCGACGGGCAGCATCGAAGAGATCGATCTCGCGAAGACGCTGCGCGAGTTGCCGGACGAGCAGCGCGGATGGAATGACGGACAAGCGGACGGTCCAGTGTCAAAGCTGCAAGGCCGTCACCGTCTTCGATCCGGATCGAGTGGGCCAGAACTGCGAGTTCTGCGGATCGCCCGCGCTCGTCGACTACACGGAAATCAAGGCTCCCATCCGCCCGCAGAGCCTGCTCCCGTTCAAGGTGAGTCAGTCACAGGTGCGCGAGCAGATGCGCGCGTGGTACGCGAGCAAGTGGCTCGCGCCGAATGCCTTCAAGACCAGGGCGCTGGTCGATCGCGTCCATGGCCTCTACATTCCGTATTGGACGTTCGATGCCCAGGCCGTCTGCCCCTGGGATGCGGATGCCGGGCACTACTACTACACGACCGAGACCGTTCGGCAGAACGGACGCACGGAGACGCGTCAGGTCCGGCACGTCAGATGGGAGCCGGCGTCCGGTGAGGTTCAGCACTTTTTCGACGACGAGCCGGTTCCAGGGACACAGGGCATCCCGCTGTCGCTCCTGAAGCAGGTCGAGCCTTTTCCGACGACTGACCTCGTGCCCTACACGACGGCGTTCCTGTCCGGGTTCGTCGTCGAGCACTACCAGGTTGTGCTCTTCGACGCGGCACAACGATCGCAGGAAGCCATGACGGCTCGACTGCGCGAGATGTCCGCGGCGCAAATCCCCGGCGACACATACCGAAACCTCCAGATCCACCCGGCGTTCTCGAACCAGACCTTCAAGCACATTCTGGTGCCGGTCTGGCTGCTGACATACAACTACGGCGCGCGCGCGTTTCAGCTCGTGGCCAACGGCTACACCGGCCGGATGGCGGGCCAGTACCCGAAGAGCGCGTGGAAGATCGCCCTGCTGGTCCTGGTCGCGCTGATCGTGCTGATGATCTTCCTCTACCTTCAGGACTGACAATCGTGAGCCGCGTTCTCGTCACAGGCGGCGCGGGCTTCATCGGGTCGCACGTCGCCGACGCGCTGATCCTCCGCGGGCACGACGTCACGGTATTCGACGATCTGTCCGGCGGCTTCAACGACAACATTCCCGGCGCCGCGAGGTTCGTACAAGGCAGCGTGACCGACGTGGACGCTGTCGACCGCCTCTTCGCCGACGGCCGGTTCGACTACGTCTATCATCTGGCGGCGTACGCGGCTGAGGGTCTCAGCCACTTCATCAGGCGCTTCAACTACACCAACAACGTGGTCGGCAGCGTCAATCTGGTCAACGCCTCGATCAACTCGGAAGTGCGAGGCTTCGTCTTCACCTCTTCGATCGCCGTATACGGCAGTGCCGCCGCCAGGATGCGCGAGGACGACAGCCCGAATCCCGAAGACCCCTACGGGATCGCGAAGCTGGCAGTCGAGCAGGACCTCCGGGCGTCGCGCGAGATGTTCGGCCTGCGGTTCGTGATCTTCCGACCGCACAACGTCTACGGGCCCCGGCAGAACATCGGGGACCGTTACCGCAACGTCGTCGGCATCTTCATGAACCAGATCCTCCAGGGGCGTCCGATGACGATCTTCGGCGATGGCACCCAGACGCGCGCGTTCAGCTACATCGACGATGTCGCGCCGGTGATGGCAGAGGCGATAGACTCGGACGCCGCCTGGGGCGGCGTGTTCAACGTCGGCGCGGACGAGTGGTTCACCCTGAACGACCTGGCGGCGGCCGTGGCGCGCGCGATGGGCGTCGAGCCGGAGATCGTCCACCTCCCCGCGCGTCAGGAGGCGCATCACGCCCATTCGAGTCATGATCGCCTGACGGCGACGTTCGGCCCGCGGCGGATGACGCCGCTCGACGAAGGATTGAAGAAGATGGCCGAGTGGGCCAGGTCGCACGGCGTCAGGTCGAGCGGGTCGTTCGGCGATCTCGAGGTGACGAAGAACCTGCCCGCAGCGTGGCGCGCGACATGAAAGGTACAGCGGGCCCGCCGGCCGCCATCGGCTACCACGACGTCCACCTGCCCGAGGATCCGGCCCGGGCGATGGTCTGGGCCGTGATCGCGGAGTATCTTCGGCCGTGGGTCCCGGCCGGGGCGCACGTGCTCGAGATCGGCGCGGGCTACTGTTGCTGGATCAATTCCGTGCAGGCGGCGCGAAGGGTCGCCGTGGACAGCTGGGCCGATATGCCGCGCCACGCTGCCGCAGGAGTCGAGCCGGTCGTCCTCGATGCGTCAACCGGTCTGAGCCGATTCTCCGATGGCGCCTTCGACGTCGTCCTCGCCTCGAACGTGATCGAGCATTTCGAGCCGGAGGCCGCCGCGGGCATCGTGAGCGAGATCGTCCGCCTGCTGCGAGACGACGGTCGCGTGATCGTGATTCAGCCCAACTTCCGCTACGCATATCGGCAGTATTTCGACGACTACACCCACCGTTCGACGTTCACGCATGTCTCGCTCGCGAACCTTCTCCGATCCAAGGGTATGCGTGTGCTGCAGGTCGAACCGCGGTTCCTGCCCTACTCGATGCGCGCGAGCCGGCTTCCCGTGAAGCCCTGGCTCGTGCGTGCGTACCTCCGATCGCCGATCCGCCCGTGGGCGGGCCAGATGCTCGTCGTGGCGCAGAAAGGCTGATCGCATGCACGGCGGCAAAACAGTCAGCGTGGTCTTTCCTGCATACAACGAAGAGCAATACATCCGTCCCGCAATCGAGGACTTCCTGATTCCCGACGTCGTCGACGAGGTCCTCGTCGTCGACAACAATTCCAGGGATCGGACAGCGGCGGAAGCTGGTGCGACCACCGCACGCGTCGTCTGTGAAACGCGGCAGGGCTATGGGTATGCGCTTCGCCGCGGACTGCAGGACGCTCGCGGCGACATCATCATCCTCGCCGAACCGGATGGCACCTTCATCGGCCGGGACGTCCTGAAGCTTCTCGCCTACGCAGACGACTTCGACATGGTCTGCGGCACGCGGACGACCCGGGAGCTGATCTGGGATCAGGCGAACATGGGTTGGTTCCTTCGAGTCGGGAACTGGACCGTCGCAAAGCTCCTGCAGGTCCTGCATGGCGGTCCATCCCTCAGCGATTGCGGATGCACGCTTCGTCTCACGCATCGCGCCACGGTGGAGCGCATCCTCGGGGACCTGACCGTCGGCGGCTCCCACTTTCTTCCGGAGATGGTCATCATGGCGCTGCGCAAGCGACTGAAGGTGATCGAGATTCCGGTGAACTACCGCGGTCGGGTGGGGGAGTCGAAGATTACCGGCAGCTTCACGGGCGCTCTTGGCACCGGGCTGCGGATGATCGGCCTCATCGTGAGGTACCGCCTCCGATGAACGGCAGCGATTTGCGGAACCGGCGGAACCTCGTCTCGTTCGCCGCGCTGTTCGTATGCCTCGGCGCGGTCGTTCCGTACGTCTCGACCATCAACAATTACTTCGTGCGGGACGACTTCGGCGTCGTCGAGCTGCTTGCGAGCAAGCCGGCCACCTACTTTCCGCGGTGGTTCGTGTCGTCATGGATGGACGAGATCTGGGGCAAGTGTGCCGGACGAAGTCCGGCCGTTTCCCGCCGTGTCGTATCAGCTGACCGCACTCGGCGGAGCCGCTTCGCCGTTTCTGCACCACGCGTTGAATATCGCGCTTCACGCCGCGAACGGCCTGGTGGTGCTGGCGATTGCGCTGACAGTTGCCAGGTTGTCGCTGCCGGCCGCGACGCTGGCCGCGGGAGTCTTCGTCCTGCTGCCGGTACACGGCGAGAGCGTCGCCTGGATCACAGGCCGGGTCGATTCGATGCCGGCACTCTTCTACATGGCGGCCTTCTGGGCGTTTGCACGCTGGAGGGATGGCGGCTCCCGTTCGGCGCCGCTCTACGCTCTCTCGCTCGCAATGCTGTTCGTCGCGCTCTTCACGAAGCAGACGACGATCACGATGGTTGGCACGCTTGCAGCCTGGGACCTGTTGATCGTCGGTTGGCGCAGACCGTTCTGGCCGTGGGTGCGGGCCTACGTGCCGTTCGTGTTGATGACCGCCGGGTATCTCGCGCTGCGGTTCCTGCTGTTCGGGCAGATTGTTCGCGAGAGCCAGCTCAACGCCGAGGGGCTCGGCTTCTTCTTCCGTCTTTTCCAGCATCACCTCGCGCATGTCGTCATCGGCCGGGTCACCGCGGGAACGGCCGCATGGGCAACCGTGGTCGGTATCGCCTTGTGCGCCGCGTGGCTGCTTCGCAGTCGGCCTCCAGAAGAGCGACGCCGCGTTGCCGCGTTGCTGCTTTTCTTCGGGCCCGTCTGGTGGGTCATTGGCGTGGCGCCTACGGCAGTTGCCGGGTACGAGTCGCCGCGCCACGTGTACCTCGCGGCCGCGGGCTGGGCGATGGTGCTCGGCATCGTAGCCGATATGGCGTGGGTCGGTGCCCGTGGTCTGCCAGCGCGCCGCGTAGTCGCTGCAGCGGCGCTTGGGGTGTGCGCCTTCTACGCTGTCGGGCTGCAGCGGGTCGTCTCGGAATGGAACCGTATGGCGGCGGTGTCTCACCAGGCGGTACTGGACGTGAGAGCGGAAGCGCTGGCGTCGCCGCCGGGCACGCTCATCATCGTCGGCGCGCCAACGCGCAGCTGGGAATGGTCGGTACCGTTTTCGGTGCGCCCGCCATATACCCGCGTCGATTTGACGACCCGGGCGTTCATCATCACGCCCTGGCTGCTGCACTGCTGTCGCGGGCAATGGTTCGACGACACGCGCCGTATCCTGCACGACTGGGACGCCCGCCACGCGCGCGCGCCTATCGTCATCCTGAGGTGGAACCAGGATACGGGGGCGCTTTCGAGGACGACGGATCGCGAGTATCCTGCATTGAGGACGCTGACGGAGGTCCTGCTCGAGCTGAAGAGCCGGGAAGCGCTGGACTCGAATATCCTGCGGCTGGTGGAGCAGCTGCCTGGGAGCTGACGCAGTCGGCGGTCGGCAGTCGGGGGTCGACAGTCGCACTCGACAGTCTCAGTCGGCGGTCGCAGCCTCGAGCTGTAGGGCAGGGCCTTCAGGCCCTACTCAAGAACGGATCCCGGATCCCCGATTCCCGATCCCGGATCCCGATTTGTCTCACCGACGTCCCACTATTGGAGGTTCTCTGTGTTCTTCGAGAAGACAAGACTCCCGACGAAAGAGAAAGCGCTGCCCGGACGTTCCGAGAAGATGGACGTTCCCGCGCAGCACTTCGTCAATGGCGCACGCCTCGAGGCGCCGTTCCCGGACGGGCTCGAGCGCGCGTTGTTTGGCATGGGCTGTTTCTGGGGCGCCGAGAAGAAGTTCTGGCAGCTCCCCGGGGTGTATTCCACCGCCGTCGGCTACTCGGCCGGCTTCACGCCGAACCCGACGTATCGCGAGGTCTGCTCCGGCATGACGGGGCACAACGAGACGGTGCTGGTCGTCTTCGATCCGAAGCAGGTGTCCTACGAGACGCTCCTCAAGACGTTCTGGGAGAATCACGATCCAACGCAGGGGATGCGGCAGGGCAACGACGTCGGCACGCAGTATCGATCCGGCATCTACTGCTACGACGACGCGCAGCGCGCGTCGGCGGAACGGTCCCGGGATGCGTACCAGCAGGAGCTCTCGCAACGCCGCTACGGCACGATCACGACAGAGATTCTCCCCGCGACGGAGTTCTACTACGCCGAGGAGTACCATCAGCAATACCTGGCGAAGAATCCTGATGGCTACTGCGGTCTGGGTGGAACAGGCGTGACCTGCCCGGTCGGGATCGCCACGGTCGTGCATCCCGTGTGAGCCACAACGCGAACGCGACCTAAGGGCCCGTCCGGAAATAACTGCACCATTCTGGCCGCCGATGCATCCCGCCGGGCGTCGTTGCTCGTCGCTTTCATACGCCCGGTATGCGCGCTCCTCGCGCCTCGCCGGGCGCCTCGACGCCCAGCTTGGCGCACTTATTTCCGGACGGGCCCTAACGTCGCACGCCAGGCATCGGATGCGTGAACGACGAGACGATGCCCACGGCGAGGGTGAGAGACGTGCCGATCAGCACGTACCACGGCCACGCGATGTTCCCCAACGGGCCGAGAGCGCCAGAGAGCGACGGGTACGCGGCGACGAGCTGCTTCGCGAACACCACGAAGGTCATGGCCGCTATCCCCAGCGACATGCCGGTGATTGCGTCGCGCTCGATGGCGCGGCGCCAGAAGATTCCGAGAAAGAAGCCGCCGAGCAGCCCGCCGTACGTGAACGACGCGATGGACAGCGCGACGACGACGACCGGCGTGCCCTGCTCGGGATAGAGCAGCGCGCCGCCGGTCAGCACGACACCCCAGATGAGGGCGAAAACCTTGCCGAGGCGAAGCGTCGCCGGATCGTCCGCACGGCGTCCGCTCAGAGGCAGGTAGATGTCGTGCGTCGTCGCGGCCGCGAGCGAGTTGATTGCACCCGAGTGCGTGCTCATCGTGGCGGCGAGAATGGCGGCGACTATCAACCCGAGCAGCCCTGGGGGCATGTTCTCGACTATGAATGTCGGGAAGATCGCATCGGTCGCCGGAAACGTCTTGCCGCCGTACAGCTGAAACAACCCGATGCCGATGAGCAGGAACAGCGTGAACTGGCCGAAGACGACGAATCCGCTGCCGATGAGCGCGCGTCTGGCGTCGGTCAGGCTGCGGGACGAGAGCAGCCGCTGCACGATGAGCTGATCGGCGCCGTGGGACGCCATGGCCAGGAAGCCGCCGCCCAGCAACCCGGCAAACACTGTATGCGGGCGGTCGAAGCCCGTGTACCAGTCGAGGACCTGAAGTTTCCCCGACTGTGAGGCCGCCGAGAGGATGGCGTTCCATCCGCCAGGAATCGCGCGACCCAGCAGCACGATAGCCGCGAGACCGCCGAGGAGGTACACGCCCGCCTGCACCATCTCGGTCCAGACAACAGCCCGCATTCCGCCCTTGTACGTGTAGATCACGGTCAGCACACCCAGCACGAGGATCGCCGCCGGCATCACGTACTCCCGCGGGACGACCGGACCGATGATGAGCGCGATCGGAATCGCTGTGGCGAACACTCGTACGGAGTCGGCGACCGCCCGGGTTGCCATGAAGACGATCGACGTGAACCGACGCGTCGTAAGGCCGAACCGCGATTCCAGCAGCGCGTAGGCCGTCACCAGTTGGCCGTCGTAGTACCGCGGCAGCAGCGTGTAGGCGACGACGATGCGGCCCAGGATGTATCCGGCAACGATCTGGAGGAATCCAAGATTACCGATGTAGGACAGCCCCGGGATGCTGATGAACGTGAGGGCGCTGGTTTCGCTGGCGACCACGGAGAACAGCACACCCCACCACGGAATGTTCTGGTCAGCGACGAAATAGTCCCGCGCGTTGCGCTGCCGGCCGCCCAGGTAGAGGCCTAACGCCGTCGTGCCGCCCAGGTAGGCGACGAGCACCAGGCCATCGAGCACCGTGAATCGGTTCACGCCGAACACTCCACGCTCCGGCGTCCGAGCGTCCCGTCAGCCAACGCCAGAGGTTCCAATAGCACCCGCTCGAGCAGCCTCACTCATGATCGCGATCTCGGTGTGAACAGATTCTCCCACATGAATTACCTCGAGTCCGAAGTCCGGATCTACTCCTCCAGCGTCCGGACCAGCCGAGCGACGTCGTGACCCTGGCCCTTCGCGATCTCGATCGCCTGCGTGTAGGCGAGCTGTGGCATCCGCGGGAGCCGGGAAAGAATCCAGAGGTGGTTCCGGCCCGGGTCGCCCGCCACGAGGTAGCTGTATTCCGGACCTGCTGCAAGAATCTCGTAATCGGGCCACGGCCGTCGGGAGAGCCACGGCGTCGGAAACCGGACCTCGATTGTGGCTCCGTTGGTTGCCGGCCGGCCGATGCCGTGCACGCGGGTCTCGGTGCCGCTCTCCTTCCGGCACTCATTGAAAACGTCCATCCGGCCATCCGGCCTGACGTCGTACGTCGTCGTCACCCTGCCGAGGCACTGCCGTTCGAAGGCGTTGGGGGTGCGAGCGACCTCGTAGTACGTCCCCGCCAGCTGCTTCGGGTCCAGACCCGCTGCCGGACGCGGTGGCGCCCCCTGCGGAAACGCGAAGAGGGCGAGCGCACAAACGAGCGCACGGGAAACCATTCGACAAGAGTGTACTGGGTCTTTGCGGCCCGCAACCGGGTTCGGCGGGATGTCCCTGCTACAATGACAGCCGCTCAGGTGATGACGATTCTCTGGTGGCACTGGCTCGCGCTGGGCCTCGTTCTCGTCGCGCTGGAGATGACCACAGCCGGCGGCTTCTACATGGTCTTCTTCGGCATCGCCGCGATCTGCCTCTCGGTGCTCCGCGCGGCGGACCTTGGAGGGCCGCTCTGGTCGCAGCTGATTCTCTTTTCGGTTCTCGCTCTTGGGGCTCTTCTCCTCCGATCGCCGGTCCTGCGCTGGCTGCAGCTCGATCGCCGCACTGCAGATGTCGACTCGCTGGTCGGCGACCTCGCCCGGCCGCTCGAGGCGATTGCGCCTGGTGCGGTTGGACGCGCCGAGCTCCGGGGCACGGTGTGGTCGGCGAGGAACGGCGCCGCTCGAGCCCTCGTGGCCGGCGAGCGTTGCCGCGTCGTGACGGTCGAGCAGCTCTTGATCATGATCGAGCCCGAAGGAGCACGCTGATGGATGGTGTCGGATTGCTGATCGTCGCCGTGATCCTCGCTCTGCTGACGCTCGTCGTCATCGCGAAGACGGCGATCGTCGTGCCGCAGCAGAGTGCGTATGTCGTCGAACGGCTCGGGCGGTACAGCGGGACGTTGAACGCGGGGTTCCATATCCTGATGCCCTTCGTGGACACGATCCGCTATCGGCACTCGCTGAAGGAGCTTGCCGTCGATATCCCGGCGCAGGTCTGCATCACACGCGACAACGTGCAGGTCGGCGTCGACGGCGTGCTCTATCTCAAGGTGCTCAATCCGGAGCGCGCGTCATACGGGATCATGGATTACATGTTCGCCATCAGTCAGCTCGCCCAGACGACGCTCCGCAGCGAGGTTGGAAAGATCGATCTGGACAAGACGTTCGAGGAGCGGACAAACATCAACACGCAGGTCGTCACCGAGCTCGACAAAGCGACCGAAGCCTGGGGCGTGAAGGTCCTCCGATACGAGATCAAGAACATCACGCCGCCACACGACGTCCTGGCGGCAATGGAGAAGCAGATGCGGGCCGAGCGCGAGAAGCGCGCGGTCATCCTGACGTCCGAAGGCGCGCGCGACGCCGCGATCAACACCGCGGAAGGCGGGAAGCAGGAAACCATCAAGCAGTCCGAAGCGCGCAAGCAGCAGCAGATCAACGAAGCCGAGGGTCAGGCCGAGGCCATCCTGGCTGTGGCGAGCGCGACCGCCGAGGGAATCCGGAAGGTCGCCGAGGCGATCACCTTGCCGGGCGGCTTCGAGGCCGTCCAGCTCCGGGTCGCGGAGCAGTACATCGGCCAGTTCGGCCAGCTCGCCAAGGAGAGCAACACGCTCGTGCTGCCGGCCAACGTCGCCGACGTGGGTTCGATGATTGCGCTGGCGATGAAGGCTGTCGGCCGCCAGCCTGGCGCGTAAATCGACTCGAAGTCCCGGGACGTCCCGCCGGGATCCGGCGGATTGCGTAAGCGCTTTCGGTGTTCGGTTCGTATTCGCACCTAATAGGCCAGGTTTCCCTTGATTACCGGCCGATGCCCGCCTCGCGAACAGGCACACCATTTGCTCGGCTGGTGGAATAGACTCAGAAGGGAGTCCAATACCGGTGCGGTCTCTCTTTCTCGCATGGATTTTCGCCCTGTGCTCTACGGGGCCCGCGTCCGCGCAGGCGGTGACCTGGACGATCGATCCGGGCCACTCTTCCGGGCAGTTCACGGTGCGCCACATGCTGGTGGCCAATGTCAGGGGGGAGTTCGACGGGCCGACCGGCACGATAACCTTCGATCCGGCCGATTTCAAGACGCTCAAGGTCGACGTGTCGTTCGACACGAAGAGCGTCAACACGCGGAACCCGGATCGAGACAAGGATCTCCGAAGCGATCTGTTCTTCGACATCGCCAAGTATCCGAAGATGACGTTCAAGTCGAAGCGCGCGGAGCCGTCGGGGCCGGGCCGGCTGAAACTGATCGGAGACCTGACGATCAAAGGCGTCACGAAGGAAGTGACACTCGAGGTCGAGGGACCGACGCCGGAGATCAAGGACATCTGGGGAGAACGCCGCATCGGCGCGACGGCGACGACCACCATCGATCGCCGCCAGTTCGGGCTCATGTACAACCGGATGCTCGAGGGAGGTGGCGCCGTCGTCGGCGACACCGTCAACGTGACGATCGACGTCGAGATGACGCGAAAAGGCGGGTAGCTCGTAGATCGTGGATCGTGTGTGAGGAGTTAAAAGAGTATGAGATTGAAGCAGACCGTTGTGGCAGGGATCCTTCTCGGCGCCAGTGTGGCCTTCTATCAGGTTGGAGCGTTGGCCTCGGGCAGCTCCATGCCCGCGCCGGCGCCGTCCGGCGGCGGCGGTTCGATGCCGATGCGGTCGCCGGAAGAAATGGCGATTGCCGCGTATAACAGCGGCGTCGATCACAAAGACAAGGGACTCAAGATCGAAGCGACCTCCGACGTGGCCAAGGACGCGAAAGAACGAGCCAAGGTCGAGGACAAGGCGAAGAAGGAATACGAGAAGGCGCTGAAGGACTTCAAGAGCGCGGCCTCGAACTCCCCGCAGATGTACCAGGCGTACAACGGCATGGGCTTCTCCTATCGCAAGACGGGCGACTACGCCAAGGCGCTCGAGATGTACGATCAGGCGCTGAAGCTCCAGCCCGGATTCCCAGATGCCATCGAGTACCGCGGTGAAGCCTACCTCGGGCTCAATCGAGTAGAGGACGCGAAGCAGGCGTACCTGGAGATCCTCGCGGCGGACCGCAAGCAGGCCGACACGCTGATGGCGGCCATGCAGAAGTGGGTCGCCGACAAGAAGACCAACCCTGCCGGTGTCGATCCCGCCGTCGTGTCAGGGCTGGAGACCTGGATGAAAGAGCGCGGCGAGATCGCCAAGGAGACGATGGCGATGGGCATGAGCCACGGCCCGCGCTGGTAGTTCCGTTCCATGTCCTGGTGGAAAGGAGCGGTCGTGGGCCTGGCGCTCTCGGCCCCGGCCTGTGCCCGCTCCATTCCGCCGCCTCCGCCTGATACGCCTTTCGAGTGGCGGCTGCCGCGCGGTCTGCCGCTGCCAGAGGTTCCTTCCGACAATCCGATGACCACCGTCAAGGTGGCCCTCGGCCGCAGACTCTTCTACGACAAGCGGTTCTCGGGTAACGGCACCTTCGCGTGCGCCAGCTGCCATCAGCAGGAGCACGCCTTCACCGACGGTCGGCCGCGAGCGATCGGCTCCACGGGTCAGAGTCACGCGCGCAGCTCGATGTCGCTGACCAACGTCGCCTACAACTCGTCGTTTGGTTGGGCCGATCCCGGACTGCGGACGCTCGAGGCGCAGATGTCGGTGCCGATGTTCAACGAGCATCCGATCGAGCTTGGGATTGCCGGGCACGAAGCGGAGATCGTGCGCCGGTTCTCGACGCGCGACGACACGCCGTGGTTCGCTGCGGCGTTCCCGGGCGACCCGCAGCCCGTGTCGCTGGCGAATGTCGTCCGGGCCATCGCGGCGTTCGAGCGGACGCTGCTCTCGGCTGATTCTCCGTTCGATCGATATCTCTATAGAGACGATCGGACCGCCATCACACAGCAGGCGGTTCGCGGGATGAAGCTGTTCTTCTCCGAGGAAATCGGATGCAGTGGCTGCCATGCCGGCTTCAACCTGTCCGCATCGGTGGCGTTCACGAAGTCGGCGAAGCCGGTGCTCAGCTTCAACAACACCGGTCTGTACGATCTCGACGGCAAAGGGGCATACCCCGCGGACGATCGCGGCTTGATGAACATTACCAAGAAGCCCGCCGATATGGGCCGGTTCCGGGCGCCCACTCTGCGCAATATCGCGCTGACCGCGCCGTACATGCACGATGGCAGCATTGCGACGCTGGAGAGCGCGATCACGCACTACGCAAGGGGCGGCAAGGGGCCACTCAAAGCGCCGCAGCTCAAAGGATTTGCCATCTCGGAGACTGAGGTCGCCGAACTCGTGGCGTTTCTCAACAGCCTGACGGACACGACTTTCGTGTCGAATCCTGCCTTCGGAGACCCCGTCAAGAAGTAGTCGATCGCCCCGGGCATGCACTGGTAGGGCTCTAGTCCCGGCACAGGCGCGGGGTGAAAGGCCCGCACCCCACATCTATAATTCCGAAAATGCCGAAGACCGACGCATTCGCGGGGACCTTCCAGACGCTGCGGAGCATCCTGGAACGGAACGGCGGTCGGATGAAGGTGGTGGCCGACACCGACACCGAGTTTTCACTCGCGTCCCCCACGATGACCGATCGCACCGGCAGACCGCTCTTCGCCGCGGGCGTGCAAGTCAGGAAGAGCTACGTCAGCTACCACCTGATGCCCCTCTACATGGATCGGGCGCTGATGGCGACCGTCTCCGCAGCCCTGCGGAAGCGCATGCAAGGGAAGGCGTGCTTCAACTTCAAGACCATCGACCCGGCAGCGGCGAAAGAACTCGCAGAGCTCACGAAGAAGGGCTTCGCGAGCTTCAAGGATCTGCAGCTGCCCTGGGCTCGGGGGGCTGGGAAGGGTCAGACCCGGGTCTGACCCTCTGGCCAGGAGTCGCTGGGAGGGTCAGACCTGGGTCTGCCCCCGGTCTGCCCCCCTCCACTATCGAGGAGATTGCATGGCCCGACGTGTGTTCTGGACGAGTCTCGCGGCCGCGCTCGTCACGGTTGCCGGTCTGAGCCTGCCCGCGCAGGCCCCACCCAAGGCAGACGCCGAGTTCGCGCGCGCGGCGTACGACACGTATCGCTCGATGCAGCAGTCGTCGCCCCACCGCAGTCTGGTCTGGCAGTACCTCGGTCCTACGAACATCAGCGGTCGCGCAACCGACATAGCCGTTGCCGAGCGCGGGGCCACCCGGCGGATATATGCCGCCTACGCGACGAGCGGCGTCTGGAAGACCGACGACGATGGCGCGAGCTGGCAGGCGGTCTTCGAGAACCAACCGTCCACGAGCATCGGCGATGTCACGATAGCGCCGTCCAACCCCGATATCGTCTGGGTGGGTACCGGCGAATCCAATCTGTTTCGTGCCTCGATGCCTGGTGTCGGCGTGTTCAAGTCGACCGATGGAGCCCGAACGTTCCACCACAGCGGTCTGACCGACACGCAGACCGTCGCCCGCATAGTCGTCCATCCGAGCAATCCCGACATCGTGTACGTCGCAGCCGGCGGGCACGGCTGGACCGACAGCGAGACGCGCGGCGTGTTCAAGACCGTCGACGGCGGTCGAACCTGGACGAAAGTGTTGTACAGAAGCCCTCGGACGGGCGCCATCGACCTCGTGATGGATCCATCCGATCCCAACACGCTGTACGCCGCGATGTGGCAGCGTGTCCGACGCAAGTGGAGCGATCCGCGAGTCGAACCCGGATACAACGAAAGCGGCATCTTCAAGAGCACTGACGCAGGCTCGACGTGGTCGGATGCGAGCGTCGGACTGCCGCCGGCGCAGTATCGCGGACGCATCGGGATCGACGTGTCCACATCCAATCCGAACGTGTTGTATGCGTTCGTCGACAACTACGAGGAGGGCCGTCCTCCGCGTGAGAACGAGCGGGACGCCTACGGACGCCTGATCGTCGAGAGCCGTATCAAGGCCGCGGAGATCTATCGAACTGACGACAAGGGGCGAACGTGGCGCAAGGTGAGCGCCAGCGATGACTTCATGACGAGCCACTCAGGAGCCTACGGCTGGGTGTTCGGTCAGATCCGGGTCGATCCGGCGAACGAGAACACGATCTACACCATGGGCCTGAACCTGAACGTGTCCCACGACGCCGGCAAGACGTTCACGACCTTGCGCGGGATGCACGGCGACCATCACGGGCTCTGGATCGACCCAAGGAATTCGTCGGTGTTGTACGACGTCAACGACGGTGGATTCTACACGTCCGCCGATGCCGGGAAGAGCTGGCGGTTCGCCGTGTCGGCCGGAGGGTCGCAGTTCTACAACGTCGCGCTCGACACGACCACACCAGCGTGGGCGTACGGCTCGATCCAGGACGTTGGCAGCAGGCGCGGGCGCGTCGACATCACGAAGGGGCGCGATCGCATCCCCGCAGTCGAATGGTCCGAGGCGCCTGGAGGCGAAGGTTCCAATCAAGCCATCGATCCGCAGAACCCCAACATCGTCTATTCCCACGGGTTCTATGGCAACTTCACGCGTGAGGATCTCGGGGTGAGCGCCGCGCCTGTTCGAGGTAATCAACAGCCGGGACGCGGCCGCGGAGGGCGCCCGGGCGTGACCGCCATCCGTCCGCCGCAAGAACCTGGCGGCCCGGAGCTTCGCGCGCAGTGGATGGCCCCCATCCTCGTGTCTCCGCACGATCCGGCAACGATCTACGCTGGCTATCAGTTCGTCCTGCGATCGATCAATCGTGGCGACGCGTGGCAGGCGATCAGCAAGGATCTGAGCGCGAACGATCCCGCCCAGATGCTGCTCAAGAGCTCGAACGCGATTCCCTACCAGACGGTCGTCTCGCTTGCGGAATCGACGAGGGCCAAGGGGCTGATCTACGCCGGCACCGATGACGGCCACGTGCACGTCACGCGCGACGGCGGCGCGACCTGGACGGAACTGACGAGCGCGCTTCCCACCCGCAAATGGATCTCCAGAGTGGTTCCGTCGCAGCACGACGAAGGCACTGTCTATGTCACCCAGCGCGGCCGTGAGGACGACGACTTCGGCGTCTACGTCTACAGGTCAACAGACTTCGGCAAGACATTCACGAGCATCGCATCGAACATACCGTCGGGGTCGGTAAACGTCATCCGCGAGGATCCGACGACGGCAGCACGGTTGTTCGTCGGGACCGACTTCGGCGCGTTCGTGTCGAACGACGGCGGGAAACAATGGTCGGTGCTTGGCGGAAATCTGCCATCGGTCCAGGTGTCAGACCTGCAGTACCACCCCCGCGACCGCCTGATTGTGATCTCGACGTACGGGCGCGGCATCTGGGCGATGGACGCGGTGGAGATCAAGTAGAACAGACTGTGCTGACACGGCCCGCGGCTCTCGCCTGATGTTGCCGCACCTTGCGATCTCGTACCGGTCCGGAATCCTACTTGATCCCGGAGCGAACGCCTCCGCCCATGCCCGGCTCCTCGCCATCCTGCTGGCCGAGCGCGGTCAGGCAATGCCAGAGCGGGTCTGACCCTGGTCTGGCACCTCGCTATTCGAGCAGCAAGGCCACGAGTGGATCGACACTGGTGGCGCTCTGCGCAACCATGCCATCACGTGGTTGATGCGCCATCACGAACCTCCTCGACCATGTCCTTGATGACTTTGATCACGAGCTCAGGCTGGTCGAGGGGTACCCAGTGGCCGCTGTGGGAGGCGACGACGTGCCGGCCGCGGGTCGAGAGGCTTGCGAGCGTTTCCTGTTGACGCAGCCGATAGTCGCCCGGATCCGTGCACGAAATCGTGACGAGCGGCAGGTCGTTGTAGCCGCCGGCTTCGGCCTCGAGCGCTTCCTCGGAGCTCTTGCAGATGAACTCGATCTGGCTCCCGAGCGCCTCGAAGAACTTTGCCTGCGTCCAGAAGCGCGGCAGGGTGCGCCGGGTCTCGACTGGCAGCTTCCAGACGGGCGCAAGGATGCCCTCGTCCTCTTTCTTCAGATCACCGCGGCTCACGATCCGCGCGACGCCTCGCGCGAGCGTCAGCGCGCCGACTGAGCCGAGCGCGGCGACGGCGCGCGCAATTCCGAGCCGGCTCGCAGTGGCGCCGTGCCTGCAGAGCCGGAGGCCGCGGTCGATCTTGAGTTGTTCTTTTGGCGCGGGCCGAACCCAGTCGACGGGGTGCGCCGTGTCGACGAACACGATCCCCGCGACTTCCGGGCGGTACTCGCGCGCGAAGACGCGCATCACGATGCCGCCGAACGAGTGCCCGACCAGGAGATAGGGTGGAGCAACGCGTGCGCGCTCAAGCAGGACGTGAAGTTCTGCCGCTATGCGCCGCGCGGTACGCGGCAGCGGGCCGGCGCCGCTCCATCCGAATCCCGCTCGGTCGTAGCTGCAGACGCGTGTCAGCCGGGCGACTTCCGGCTGGACGAGCGACCAGCTGACGGACGACGCCCCGAGCGCAGCTTCGAGGATGACCGTCGGAGTCCCCTCACCCGCGCACGCGAGGTGCAGCTTAGGGCCGCCGACGTCGATGAGAGAGCCGGGCGGCAAGATCACCCTGCCTCATTCCTCCTGCAGAATCGTGGCGGCCTTCCTCACGATCACGTCCCAGCTCGCGACCACGCCGACAGTGACAACCAACACCCTAGTCACGATGACGCCAATGATATTGATCGCCGGATGGAAATGTCACGGCACGCGGATATTGCCATACGCAGTCATGGCCCAGGTAACCGCGATCGATCCGGCCGATCCGATGATCGGCCCGGCGAGGAGTCGACGCACGCCGTATTCGATCAGCGCCAGTTGAGGTTGGGGCGGGAAGCGGGAAGCTGCAAGCCGGAAGCGCAAGCTACTTCACTCCCGCTTTGTCGAGCGCCGTCGTGATTTCCGGGTTCTTCATGAACCAGCTCCACACGTGTCCGGTTCGGAGATTTTCGGCGGCCAGGAGCGTGATGCCCAGATTGATGCCGATGACGTCGGGATTGACCCATCCATCAGTCGGATGGAATGCGTCCGTGAATCCGTACCGTCCGTAGATCCGGTCGCCGAAGCGTCGGTGCATCTCGCGCAAGGCGGGCACCGTACTCGCCGGGTCGAACATCAGCGATCCGGCCGTGGCGGCTGGCACCACCGAGCCGTCGATGTCCGTGTGCCGCGGTGGGCCGCCCCACGCGACGTAGCCTTTCCGGCTGTCAGACGCGGTGATTCCCCAGATGTTCTCGGTGTAGCCGGGGAACTCGCGTGCGAGGCCGAGACAAAATGCCTTGTGCGCCCGCGTTGCCGTGACCGAGTTCTGGAACCAGTCGACGTGCGGCGCCCCGCTGTCCGTTCGCCCGCGGAAGTCTATCCACGCGTGCGAGTACTGGTGGACGAACAGCGGATCCGCGGCGCTCACATACGAGAAGCCCTCGAACTGCATGATCGGGCGCGACCACGCGAGCCACGCCGTCACAGGGATTGGGTGAACGGGCGAACCGATGCCCAGCAGGTAGAGGATCATGAGCTCGCAGTAGTGATCCCATCGCCCCGGGAGGAAGCCGGACTCCGGCTTCCAGCCTTGCGACAGGATTCCGGAGCTGCCATTGAGCATCCACGTGAAATCAACCCGCCTGTAGATCGCCTGGGAAAGCCGGACGATGTCGCGGTTGGCGTCGAAGCATCGGCGGACTGTCAGGACACCGCCGAGAAAAAGGGCGGTGTCGATGGACGAGAGCTCGCTCTGCCACTCGCGCGCACCTGTGTGCAGGTTGACGAAGTGATAGAACCAGCCGTGCTCGTGCGGACTCTTCCTGGCGAAGAATTCCAGCGTCGCTCGTACCCGCTGAACGATCTGATCCCGCGGCCGCCAGCCACGCTCCGCCGCGATACACATCCCGGTAAGACCGAAGCCCACCGATGCGATGCTGCCGATGTCACGCGAAGCGGTGTTGGCGGAAGGGCCGCCTTCACGGCCGGAGCGGTCGCGGATGATGCCGGTCCCGGGATCCGCCTGTTCCCAGAAGAACATGAAGCTCCGACGGGAGAGATCCTCCAGGAAGGCGTCGTCTTCCGTTGAGAGGCTTCGGGCCTGGGCCGTAGCCGGTTGCCGGGCGGCAGGGCTGGCGCTCAGGCACAAAACCGCCGCGCAGAGCGTCGCTGCGATTCGTTGGGCCGTGGTCATGTCGCGCGAAGAAACGAAAACAATTGTTGAGAACGAGATATAGGCGTTCGGGGAACACAAGTGTAGTTCAGTCGGGAAGCCCGTACCGTCGAGCGGAAGTTAATCGCACGGCTCCAACTCGAGCTGGCCTGTGCGAGACTACACCGCCATCCACTTCGGTTGGCGTTGGTCCGGGCTTGAAAGCTCCGCCCTGCAACCAACACATCATGTGAGCTCCGGGATTAGAACGTTCGGTCGATGGCCTCATCTGACATCGGGAAGCTCTCGACCGCAGCTCCAGTCGCCGCGTTCGTCGTGACCGGAATGGTCACGACAGTGCTCGGTCCCATCCTGCCGGAACTGCTCGAGACCTGGCACCTGTCGGATTCAGCAGCCGGTGCGCTCTTCACCGCGCAGTTCTCGGGGAGCCTGAGCGCCGGGGCGCTCTCCGGTTTTCTCGTCTCGCGAATTGGCGATCGACGAACGCTGGGTCTCGGTTACGGCACGATGTGCGCCGGTCTGTTGGCC
This sequence comes from uncultured Acidobacteriota bacterium, assembly GCA_963730995.1. Classification (GTDB taxonomy): domain Bacteria; phylum Acidobacteriota; class Vicinamibacteria; order Vicinamibacterales; family 2-12-FULL-66-21; genus CAVSUB01. The sequence goes on from CAVSUB010000009.1 coordinate 514,310, forward strand.
ATCGCCGCCGGCGCCCACGCCTCAGGCGTCGCCGGCGCGTTTGCGGCAGGCGTTGGTATGGGTTGCGTCATTCCTCCCACCAACCTGCTCGTTGCTCGTGGACGACCGGACCGCGCCGCCTCCGCGCTCGGCGTGTTGAACCTGTCGTGGGGAATCGGCGCCGCAGCGTGGCCGCTCGTCGTGTCCGCAACCGTACGCCTCGGCGCGATGCGTCCCGCGCTCGTCGGACTCGCCCTGCTCTGCGCTGCTGCGTCCCTCGCCGTTCTCGCGCTGGTACGCGATCCAGATGCGGTCGGGACCGATCCGCGGTCGGCAGCGCCGGTGCCGGTGGCGCGAGTCGCGCTCTTCGGAGTGCTGATCTGGCTCTATAGCGGCACCGAGATGGCGCTTGGAGGATGGCTGCCGGAGCTCGCCCGGCGACTGCCGTCCGCAGCGTCGACTGCGGGATCCGCCGCGGTCGGCGCGGCATTCTGGGGCGGGCTGAGCGCCGGCCGGGCAGCGATCTCCGTCCGGCTCGATCGTCGCTACGAAGACCCCGCGGTCTTCGCCGGCATCGCCCTCGCGTCGTGCAGTCTCGTCTTTCTGATCACCGCGCACGCGGATGTCATGGTGCTCGCAGCCGCGGCACTCGGCGGCATTGGACTGGGTCCCATCTTCCCGGTCACAGTCGCCGCCGTTTCACGGGAGACTCCGGTACGCATCGCCGGTCCGCTGCTCGCGATGGGCTCGCTCGGAGGCGCCACCGTACCATGGCTGGTTGGCGCGATCTCCGATACCTCACGCTCCCTCGCAACCGGCGTGGCCTCCTTGCTCGCTGCTCTCGGGATCCTCGCGACGTTACACGTCTTCAGGGTCATGCGCCCCAGGCCAGGGCTGCGGCCCTGACCAGAATTGGATCACGAGCGGTCGGCGGAAGTAGGGTGTCCGACGTTTTGCCTCCGCTCATGGGCCGCTGGATCGGGCCTGAAGACGAGCTCAGCTCGTCGAGTCACAGGCATGGGTCCCTGGCGCTGAATGCTTGCCACAGGGGATCGCTGGACGGTGGGCGGCTGATGGTGTCCTCGCGGCCAGACACGACTGTTTCCGGCAGGTGACGAAAGGTGAGGGCCGGTCGGCCTTGTTGCGGACTTTCTGCTGGCATCGCCGTTGCTCAGATTCCCTGTGGCGTCTGTGCGACGGAGGTTCCCCGGTGGCCCGCAAATATCGGCTCCAAATCCTTACAGTTGTCTGCCTGGTCGCGGCGGGGCTGTTCCTGCCGCCTGATGCGGCGGCCCAGCGACGCGTGGTACACGGCTCTGGAGTACATGGCGCCGTGGTGGTCGGGTCGCCCTATTACTACTACCCGCGATTCTATTCACCCTTCTACTACTACGACCCGTTCTTCTGGGGTGGCCCGTATGGATACGGCCCGTATGGATACTGGCAGTACCCGTACTACGGGCCGGTTCAGTTCGATCTGACGGGCGCCGCCCGGCTGCAGGTCACACCCAAACAGACTCAGGTCTTCGTCGACGGCTATTTCGTGGGCACGGCCGACAAGTTCGATGGCACCTTCGAGAGGCTGCGGGTCGAGGCCGGTGAGCATGAACTCGAGTTCTATCTGGACGGCTATCGAACGGTCAAACAGCCCGTGCTCTTCCGGCGCGAGGGCACCATCACAATCAAGCACGTGATGGAACCGGTCAAGCCGGGGGAGGCGAGCGAACGGCCCACTCCGACCGAGCCGCCGCAAACCGCGGAGTCGCCGAATCCCGCGCCTCCAGCGGGATACGGCCGTCGCCCGGCGGACAGAACGCCGCCCCGCCCGCCCGACCAGCGGGACGATTTCGGAACGCTGGCGATCCGCGTGCAGCCGGCCGACGCCCAGATTCTGATTGATGGGGAGCGTTGGGACGGGTTGGAAGGCGACAGCCGTCTGAGCGTGGAGCTCGCCGATGGTCCCCACCGAATCGAGATTCGCCGAGACGGCTATCGGCCGTATACCGCCAACGTGCGCATCAGGCGCGGGCAGACAGAAACGCTGAACGTCAGCCTCACGCAGTAGCGATCGAGACGGGATCGGGGATCAGGGATCAGAAACCTTCGAACGAGAATGGAGGTTTCCGGATCCCTGACCTCGTATCCCGGATGCCCTCCCCATTCTGAATCACGCCGCACTCAAGCGCGCCTGTGCCGGGAGCACGATCTCGAAGATGGCGCCCCCCTTCGCGGCGTTTGACGCGCTGATCCTGCCGCCGTGCCGCTCGACAATCGCCTGCACGATAGAGAGGCCCAGACCACTCCCGCACGAGGCTACGCCGACGGACCTCGACGGATCGGCTTTGTAGAAGCGATCGAAGACGCGGGGCAGGTGCTCCGGAGGGATGCCGGCGCCAGAGTCCGCGACCTCGATGTGGACGCCATCGGCGGTGGCGGACGCACTGAGCCTGATTGTGCCGCCCTCCGGCGTGTGCCGGAGCGCGTTCGAGGCGAGGTTCTGAAGTGCCTGCTCCAGCCGCTGCGGATCGCCGCGGACCTCGAGGTCCGCTGGTTCTATGCGGCGCTCGATGGTGATGTCCCGTTCCCGAATCGTCGGGCCGTGACGGTCGACGACGCGTCCGAAGAGGTCTGAGATCGCCACATCCTTGAACGCCAGCGTCCCGCCGCCTCCTTCGAGCCGGGCCAGTTCGAGGAGGTCTCCGATCAGCTCCTCGAGCTTCAGCGTTTCGTCCCCGATGATCGCGAGGTACCTGCCGCGCGTCGCGTCATCCAGCTGGAGGTCGGACATGCCGAGTGTTTCCGTATACCCACGGATGGCCGTCAGCGGTGTCATCAGTTCGTGCGAGACGTCGGCCAGGAGCTGCCGTCGGGCGCGGTCCGACGCGCCCAGCGCCTTGGCGCGCGCCTCGAGGTCCTCCGCCATGCGGTTGAAGGTCCGCGCCAGCGAGCTGACCTCGTCGCCGCCGCTTTCTACAGCACGGACTTCCGTCTGACCCTGGCCGAGCGCCGAGGCCGCCCGCTCGAGCGCCCGCAGCCGGTTGTGCGTCGGCCTGAAGATCACGAGGGCAGTCACGACGGCACCGACGCCGAGCAGTCCGAGAGCGAACCACGCCAGAGTGGGGCCCATCTCACGGACTGCGACGAACACGGGCGGCGCTTCGGCCGGAACGATCACCAACCCGATTTCCGAGGCATCCACAAGGATCGGAGCCGACTCGAACCGCCGTCCTCCGCCCCCGCCGCGTCCATCCGGATCGGGCGGACGATCGCCCATACGCGGGTCCGGGCCTCGATCGGTCCGCGGTCCGGGCTGTGGTCCAGCGGGCGGCGCGGCACGGTCCGGGGGCGGCCCGGCACGGTCCGGTCGCGGACCCCGGCTGTCGGGTGGCGCTGGTTCCGGGGGTCCGCCGCGGCCATCGAAACCTCCGCCGCCGCGTCCGCCGTCGCCCCCTCGCCACGGTTCGCCGCCGCGACCCGGGTCCCCGAACCGTCCGCCTCGACGCGTCCGAGGCAGCACCGCGCGCGCAAAACCGGGCGGGAGCCGATCGAATCGATTCGATCCAAAGCGGCCGTCCTGGAGCACCACGAGGAACGGCTGATAGATGTGCCCGAACTTGTCTCTCAGGTAGGGGTCCAGCGCCAGCGAAGGATCGGCGGCGAGGTCCGGAGCGATTTCAGCCGCGAGATTGGTCGCCAGCTGCTGCGGCGACTTCGACGAGGGTCCGACGATGCGATCGGTCAGCCAGAGGAAGATGATGACTTGCAGGACGAGCACCACGGCGAGCAGCGCGACAAAGCCAAACGCGATGCGCCAGTAAAGGCTTCGGTACCAAACGGGCCTGGTGCCGACTGTCATAGGCTACACATCCGCGAACTTGTAACCCGTACCCCACACCGTCAGGATGAACCGCGGCTCGGCGCGATCGTCCTCGATCTTGCGGCGCACCCGCTTGACGAGCGTGTCGACGCTTCGGTCCGTCACGTGCGTGTCCCCGCCCCAGACGCGCTGCACGAGCGCTTCGCGGCTGAACACGATACCCGGATTGCTCGCGAGCAGGTAGAGCAGGTCGAACTCGTGGGCCGTCAGCTCGATCTCCCGGCCGTCCAGTCGCGCGAGGCGCCGCGCGGGATCGACGTCGACGCCGTGCACGGAGACCGGCTTTGCCTGGGACCCGACGCCGCTGGCCAGCTTCGACGCGCGCGGGCGGCGCAGCAGCGCGCGCACACGCGCCACCAGCTCGCGCACGCCGAATGGCTTCGTCAGGTAGTCGTCGGCGCCGCTCTCGAGGCCGAGCACTTTGTCGGACTCTTCGCGGCGGGCCGTCAGCATCAGGATCGGGACGTCGTTGTTGGGAGGCTCTCGCCGGATCGCCCGGCACACCGTGACGCCGTCGAGTCCCGGCAGCATCAGGTCGAGCACGATGACGTCGAACGGCTCCGCGCGCGCGTAGCGCAACCCTTCGTTGCCGTCACCAACCGCCACGACGGTCAGGCCTTCCAGCCGAAGATGCAGCGCGACCAGGTCTCGGATGTGGGGCTCGTCCTCGACGATGAGGACACGGGCACCCTCCGCGTGTTCCGCCGCCGCCGACTGATCAACAGTCACCCTCCCAGTGTACCGTCGCCGTTTCCCGCCCGCCATCCTGCCACGGTTTCTTCACAGTCGAGCCATCGCCGCGTCACCGGAACACCGTCTTATGTTTATGAAAGGCGTTGATGACGGGATCGGGGATCAGGGATCGGGGATCGGGGATCCGACGAGCTTCGAGTGAGATTCTGAGGTTTCCGATCCCAGACCGCGATCCCTGACCCCCTGATCCCTGACCCCTGATCCCGGACCACGGATCCCGACGACGTTCTCGAGAGGACACGACGTGAGGCATCGAATCGCTATCATCATCGGGATTCTTGCGGTGACGGGCTTGTCCGTCGGCGCGTTCTACGCGCGGCGAGGCGAGGCGGCGCCCTCGATCGTCACGGCATCGGTCACACGCGGGCCGATCGTAAACGCTATCGCGGCGACAGGAACGCTCGAGGCGGTGACGACGGTTCAGGTGGGCAGCCAGGTGTCCGGAACCATCCAGTCTCTCGGCGCCGACTTCAACTCGATCGTCCGGAAGGGACAGGTGATTGCCCGGCTCGATCCGTCGCTGTTCCAAACGCAGGTCGATTCGGCGCGCGCGAATCTGACCAGCGCGCAGGCTGACCTCCAGCGGGCGGAGGTGACGTTGGGCGACGCGCAGACCAAGGCGACGAGGGCACACCAGCTCGCCGAGAAGCAGCTGATCCCGGCGACCGACGTCGAGGCGGCGGACGTCGCGGAGCGCACGGCGAATGCGCAGGTCCGCAGCGCGCAGGCCCAGCTCGCGCAAGCGCGAGCCTCGCTCACCCAGACGGAGGTCAACCTGCAGAAGACGATCATTGCCTCCCCCATCGACGGCATCGTCATTGGGCGTTCGGTGGATGTCGGCCAGACGGTCGCGGCGAGCCTGCAGGCGCCCACGCTCTTCACGCTGGCCGCGGACCTGGGCGAGATGCAGGTCAAGACGAACATCGACGAGTCGGATCTCGGGAACATTCGCGACGGTCAGCCCGTGACGTTCCGCGTGGACGCATACCCCACCAGGACGTTCACCGGAACGGTCGTGCAGGTCCGACTGGATCCGGTCGTGTCGCAGAACGTCGTCACCTATGCCGCGATCATCTCGGCGCCGAACCCGGCACTCGAGCTGAAGCCGGGCATGACTGCCAACGTGACGATCGAAGTGGCGCGAAAAGACGATGTTCTCCGCGTGCCGTCTGCGGCGCTGCGATTCAAGCCGACCGAGAGCGTGTTGACGTCGCTCAATCAGGATCCAAAGGTGCTCGCGCAGACCCGGCCGGTTCCGGCGGCCGCGCCGGGGAAGGGAGCTGGAACGCGCGGCACCGTCTGGATGTTCGACGGCGCGTTCCACCCAGTGCCGGTAACGACCGGCGTGACCGACGGCGTCAACACTGAAGTCACCAGCGAGGCGCTCCACGAAGGGACGGTGCTCGCGACGCGCGTCGCGGACGCGGCGGCTGCGACAAAGTCCCCATCGTCGCCGTCCAGTCCGCTGATGCCGCAGCAAGGTCCGCCGCGAAGGTTCTAGCGGGTTCGAGACTTCAGCCGGCCTCACCCGGCTGAACAGCGCCGGCCGCAGGTGGTCCTCCTCCCCTCTGCGGTCGGCGCGTTTTTTCGTACGCGGATGGTGGTGGCGAAGCGCGGAGTGTTGGCGTAGATTTCATCACTGCGCTTCTGACGCTCACTTCGAGGATCCTGTGAAAAGCACTGCGAGGCCTCCAGCCCCCGCTGCGGCGGCGAAACAGCTGAACGCATTCATCGATAAGTTCGACGACAGGAATCAGGCGGTGATCCGCGCGACGAGGCGGGCGCTCCGCCGGCTGATGCCGTCGGCCAACGAGCTGGTGTACGACAACTACAACTTCTTTGTGATTGGGTACTGTCCGACGGAGCGGCCAACCGATTGCGTCGTGTCTATCGCTGCGGGCGCGAACGGAGTGGGGCTGTCGTTCTACTACGGCGCGACCCTGCCGGACCCGCACAAGCTTCTGCTCGGCAGTGGCAGCCAGAATCGATTCATCCGGCTTCCATCGGCGGCGATCTTGAACCTGCCGGAGGTCCACGCGCTCATTCGGGCAGCTTTGTCCCAGGCCAGGGCACCCATGCCCGCTAGTGGCCGGGGCAAGCTGATCATCCGATCGATCTCCGAGAAGCAGCGCCCGCGACGCAAGCCCGCCGGCTAGCATCGTTCCCTATCCGGCCCGGAGGCGAGCTTCCGCGATATCGGCGGCCTTCTCTTGACACGGACAAAACGATTAGCTATTTTGCTAAATATGCAAGTACAAGTCCAAGTTACAAGTACAGTCCGGGTGACGGCGACGTGAGCTCGAATCAGGCGTTTCGCGCGCTGGCCGACGAGACGCGCCGCGACATCCTCCGGATGCTGCGCGATGGTTCCTTGTCGTCGGGTGACATTGCCGCGCGCTTCAGCTCGAGTTGGCCGACCATCTCCAGGCATCTGGCCGTGCTCCGCGACGCGGGCCTCGTGGTGACCGAACGGCACGGTCAAGAGATTCGATACGAGCTGAACACGTCGGTGTTCCAGGACGTGGTTCGGCATCTGATTGAGTGGACCCGTCCGACGACCGGCGGCGGCCGACGCCTCTCAAAGCCACATCGGACCAGACAACAGGAGACATGAGATGCGCTCATTTCTATCGCTCCACAGTCTCGTGATCCTGGCGGGCTACGCGCTGGGCGCTGCGGTCTATCCGCGGCTCCCTGCGCAAATCCCGCCGTCGTGGACTGCGTCAGGTCGCGGTCCCGTCTGGTTGGGTGCGCTGATGGTGGCATTCTTGCTGCCAACGGCGACAGCCGTCACCCACAGCCTCCTGCGTGGCCTCTACGTTCGGCATCCGCTGGACGAGTCTGAATCCGGGGCCGGCCTGGCGACCTACGACGCGATCATGCTGCGGTTCATCGTGTTCGTGATGGGCGTCCACGCAACGCTGCTCGCCGCTTTGCTTGGCATGCTGCACGGCCGCGCGTGGGCTGTTCAGATCGTTCCGGTGATGCTGGGGTCGACGATGATCAGCGTCGGCAACCTCCTTCCGCGAACCCGGCCCAACCTGGCGATTGGCATCCGGACGCCACGCACGTTGTCCGACCGGGCGTTTTGGGTCCGGACGCACCGAATGGCGGGTTACACGGTGGTGTCGCTTGGCTTCGTGATCGTTCTCGCCGCGATCGCTGTGCCGCCGCCGATCGGTTCCGGGATGATCCTTCTGGTTGGTCCCATCGGGGCCCTCGGCATGGGCTGCTTCATGTGGTACAGCAGGCACGCACGGAGTTAGATTCTCGGGTCCCACACTCACGATTCACTTGGGTTGCCATGTAGGGCGCGGGCTTCAGTCCCCGCCCTACACCCACAAAGCGGATCCCGGTTGTAGTGGTGCAGAGGTGTTAACCAGGAGCTCACCTTGCCGATCGTTGAACGGCCGTTGCTGTCCGCGCCCGAGCGGGTACCGACATTTGACGTAACCGGCTGGGTACTTCGAATTGGCGTCTGTGGCGTATTCGTCGGAGTCGGCCTCACGAAATTCGCCACGCATTCGATGTGGGTGCAGATGTTCGCCCGGATCGGACTCGGCGACTGGTTCCGTTACCTGACCGGCGCCCTTCAAGTCGCTGGTGGCCTGCTGTTCCTGGTTCCGAAGACGATCTACGTTGGGCTCGTTCTGGCCGGAGGCACGATGGTGGGCGCGATAGTCGTCCATCTGTTCGTTCTCGGCACGGGCGTAGGAGGCGCGATCATCCCGGCGGCTCTCCTGATCTTCATTGTGGCAGTCGCTGCCCGGCGGCCCGACTGAGTCACTACGGGGCCGCGGACTCCACTGGACCGGGAAATACCTACGCTTCCCTCAGCAGCGCGGTCGCGATTTCTTCCCACTCTTCCTCGAGGGTCGCACGCGCCACGGGCTTCCCGGCGCGGCGATACCAGTAGGCGGCGTTCGACGCGTCACCTTCTTTGCGATGGAGATACGCGTGGATCCAGGCGCCATCGGTAGACTCGATGTCCTGGGCCACGCCGTGGGCGCCTTCCCAGTCGCCCTTCGCGTCGTGCCACAGGGCCAGGAGCGGCGCCGGCAGAGCCCGAGGAGGGCTCTCGGCCGTCAGCGTTGCTTTGAAATCTGCCAGCGTTTTCACGAATCAGAAGATACCTCTTTGCGGGCGGCAGGTGTATCCTCAGAAAGCGGTCGCGCGCTGTGCAGTCACAGCACCGACTTCGCGCCTTGGAGGACCTGGCTTGACGGCACGGCGAATCCGAATCGCAGCGGTGCTTTCGTCCCTCAGCGTCCTCGCGCCTCGCCCCGCGGTCCTCGCGCAGCGTCTCAATCCGTCGGGCCAGCCGAGCGACACGCCTGTCGCGGGCGTCGCCTCGCCCGCCCCCGTCAGCATCCGCATCAACGTCGTCGTCACCGACAAGCGTGGGCGATCGTTGCTCGATTTGAAGCCCACCGACTTTCAGCTCGACGACAACGGCGTCGCGCAGTCGCTCGCGTCGGTGGAATTACGGACGCCAGCTCGCCCTTCGGCTGTGACCTCCGCACCGGTCACGTCGATTCAGACGGATGACGACGAGCGGAAGGCGGCGCAGGAGGCAGGCGCGCGAGTATTTGCGGTGTTTCTCGACGAGTTCAACGTCACCCCCGGCGTGAACAGCGAACGCGTGCGGGATGCGGCAAGGCGATTCCTCTCTGACTACGTTCGCCCGGGTGATCTCATTCACGTCCTGAAACCGCTCGATCCGGTGAGCGGCTTCCGCTTCACTCGCGATCGCGATGCGGCCCGCGCGGTGATTGAGAAGTTCGAGGGCCGAAAAGGGGACTACACCGCACGAACTCCGTTCGAAACACAATACTTCGGACATGCGCCGGAGGCGGTCGAGAACGCCCGCGCGCAGATTGTGACCACCGGGCTGCGCGAGCTGACGATGAAGATCGGGGACTTGAATCCGACAAGAGGCGCCCTGGTCCTCATCAGCGAGGGCTTCGTAAAGGGGCCAGGCGCCGAGCGAAGGCGCCTTCCCGACTGGCAGAGTCTGGCCCGCGCGGCGAGCCACTTCAGTCTGCCGATTTACGCGCTCGATCCGCGCGACCCTCCGCCGGTATCGGACGACCCGGCGGGGCCGACGGCTCAGGATCGCGGCCTCGACACCTTGCAATCGATCGCCGCCCAGACCGGTGGGGAAGCTGTCAGCGACGGTCGCGAGCTGCTGCCGGCGCTCGCACGAATGTCGCGCGACCTGGACGGTTATTACGTGCTGACGTATCAGCCGTCCCAGGCGACCGACGGGCGCTTCCATCCGATCGCCGTTCGCACTACACGGAAGGACGCCCAGATCCGCGTGCCATCTGGATATTGGTCGCCGCTCAGCAGCGAGTGGCGGACGTGGCTCGAGCGCTCGTCCGCGCCCCCGGGGCCGTCGGTACCAGTTCGGGCGCTGCGTAAGAGCCGCTTCATCGACACCTGGTATGGATTCGAGCGAGGTGACGACGGCCGGCTGGAATTCGTGTTCACGTGGGAGCCGACACCTGCAGGCACGGCACTTCGCTCGCAGCCGCGCGTGGTGGTCCTGAAAGCGTCGACACCTCAGGGCACGGCGCTCTTCGAGCGTGAACTCCATGCGGTGGCACCGCCCGGACAGGGCGCCGCTGACGATCGCGCGTTATTCGCCGTCCCGACAGGCCGCATGCAGCTGGATCTGAGCGTGCGCGGCGCGGACGGTACCGTGCTCGACACGGGCGCTCAGGACGTGGATGTGCCGGCCATTCGTGGCGCGGGCCCGGTGCTCCTGCAGCCGCAGATCGTGAGGGCGAGAACGGCCCGTGACTTTCGCACTCTCTCGGATCAGCCCGCGGCGGCGCCGTCGCCGGCCCGGACGTTCAGCCGAAGCGAGCGCCTGTTGATTCGAGTGCCGGCCTACAACCCGGACGGCGCGTCGGTTACGGTCTCGGCGGTCGTCTCCAACATGAAGGGAGAGACAATCCGCTCCCTCGACCAGGTGCCGCCGAACGGCGGCGCACCGCAATTCGACCTTCCGCTCGCTTTTCTCGCGCCCGGCGAGTACGGGATCGAGGTCAAGGTCACAAGTCCGACGGGCGTGGCGCGTCAGCTGATCCGGTTCCGACTTGTCGGATGATTCTGAAACTCTTCTCAAAGGCTGAGCCCTGGTCCTACCAGCTGATGCGAATCTTGGTCGGCCTCGTCTTCGCCTGCCACGGCGCGCAGAAGTTGTTCGGTGTGCTCGGTGCCGATCGTGTGTCGCTCCTCACCCAACGAGGCGCCGCAGGGCTCATTGAATTCTTTGGTGGCCTCCTCGTCGCGGCGGGCGTCGCGGTGACGCCCGTTGCGTTCATCTGTAGCGGCGAGATGGCCGTGGCGTTCTTCCAGAACCACTGGCCGAAGGGATTCTGGCCAATTCAAAATGGTGGGGAGCTCGCGGTTCTCTACTGCTTCGTCTTCCTCTACATCTCCACGCGCGGAGCGCGATAGCCGGCTGGTTGTCGGCTCGACGAAGACCCTTACAGGAGGATGGGAGGATAGGAGGAAACAGACGGATCGGAAATCCGACCGGCTCGCGCGCCCGTCCATCGCCGGGCGCCAGAGGGAGTGAGCGAGGCACGAACGCGAGCACGACGTGTTCTATCCCGTGTTCGCGTTCGTACCTCGCTCACTCCCTCAGCCGCGCTTCGCGCGGCGCGAGCCGTCATCATGCATCTAACCATCCGTGTACCTCCCTTCCTCCCATCCTCCTGTAAAGGTTTTCCTAGTGTTCAGATGCCCCGCAACCGTTCCGCCGCGGCTTCGAGCGTCTCGTCCTTCTTCGCGAAACAGAATCGCAGCACTCGTGGGGCCTTCTCTCGATGCAGGAACGGCGACGTCGGGATGGACGCGACGCCGTGCTCGCGGGTGAGACGGACCGCGAAGTCGGCGTCAGCTTCCTCTGAGATCTCCGAGTAGTCCATCAGCTGAAAGTAGCTGCCGCGAGAGTGCAACGGGCGGAAGCGCGATCCAGTCATGAGCCGGAGAAAAAGATCGCGCTTGGCCTGAAAGAACGGGGCCAGCTCGCGAAGCCCGCGCCCGGCGCCGAGAAAATCCGCAAGCGCATACTGCACCGGCGTGCTGGTCGAGAACGTCACGAACTGGTGGACCTTCCGCAGCTCGGTTGTCAGGGCTGCCGGGGCCACGGCGTACCCGACCTTCCAGCCTGTCGCGTGATAGGTCTTGCCGAACGATCCCACGACGAAGCTGCGGGCGGCGAGCGCGGGATCGCGCGCAAGGCTCTCGTGCCGGAGGCCGTCGAAGATGATGTGCTGGTAGACCTCGTCGCCGAGAACGAGGACGCCGGTGCGGTCCACCACCGCGGCCAGCGCACGCATGTCGTCGGCGGTGAGCACGGATCCCGTCGGATTGTGCGGTGTGTTGATCATCAGGAGCCGCGTCCTGGGCGTGATCGCGCGCCGGATGGCGTCCCAGTCGACCGAATAGTCCGGAAACCGCAGCGAGACCACGATCGGGCACGCCGCCGTTCAACTCGATGGCGGGCACGTAGGAGTCGTAGCACGGCTCGAGGACGATCACTTCGTCGCCGGGGTGCACGCATGCGGCGACCGCGCCGAAGATCGCCTCCGTGGCGCCAGAAGTGATCGTCACCTCCGTTTCCGGATCGTAGGCCCGTCCGTACGACGTCGAGGTACATCCCGGCGATCGCCTCACGGAGCGCCGGCACGCCCGGCATCGGCGCATACTGGTTGCGGCCCGCGCGCATGTGGCGCGCCACGGCTTCGATCAGTTCCGGATCGCAGTCGAAGTCGGGGAATCCCTGTGACAGATTGATCGCCCCCACATCGGCCGCGAGGCGCGACATCACCGTGAAGATCGTTGTTCCGACCGATGGCAGCCTGGACGCGAGTTGGATCACGCAAGCCTCCACTCGAACACACCACGCTCGCGATTCTTCCGGACCTCGTCCCAGGCGAAGTGCTGACCGTTCATGGCCAGGTAGACTCCGGCCGGGAGCACTTGCGCGAAGGAGACCGCGCTCCCGAGATTGAACAGCCCATCAGAGCTTCCGAACGCGTAGGGGACCATCGCGCCCGTCAGGACAATGGTCTTGTCGTCGAGCCCCGCCTGCGCGATCGCCTCAGCGGTCTCCACCATCGTGTCCGTGCCGTGGGTGATGACGATCGACAGCTCGCTCCTCGCGCGGCATCGCTCGACGATGCTGGCTCGGGCCTCGTCATTCATGTCGAGGCTGTCGACCATCATCACGGTCTCGATTGTGATGTCCAGCCGGGATCGTCCGAGTCGGAGCATCTCGGCGACGTGAGTGTCGCGAAAGAACAGGCGTCCCGACAGCTCGTCGTACTGCTTGTCGAACGTGCCGCCTGTCACGAGGATTGCGAGAGGTTGGGCCATTGTGTTTGAAGTCGGGATCCGGGATCAGGGATCCGGGTCCGTCGTCCGGGATCCGGAAAGCCCGGATCTCGGACGAAGGCTATCCGGTTTTCCGGAACCCCGATCCCTGACCACGGATCCCGTCGCGCTCACACCCGACGACGGTACTGCAATACCCGGCACCATTTTGTCCGACTCTCCAGCTGTTGTCAGCCCTTCCGGAGCCCCTTCACGGGTGGGAAGGCCTTGACGCTCAAGGTCTTACGCGTTCCGCGTGCGGGCCGGCACCGGGCTTGCGATACCACGGCGGGGAGGAATTCCATGTTCGCAGCTTCATTGGCTCTGATTGGTGTGCTCGGGTTCTTCATCGTGCGCCGTCGTAGCGCGCGTAAGAAGCAGGGCCTCGCGTAAACGCGCGAGCCCGATCTTCACCGAACCCGATTGCGGTTCGCTTGTCACGGGCGGGGTTGATGCCCCGCCCCTCTCGTTCTTCAGGGGCAGCCATGCCAGTGAACGCGCGCAACAACGTCAGCACCCTCGAACAGGCCGCGCCGTATAAGGCACTTCCGCAGTTCGCTGCCGGATTGTCCACGGACACCCGACGCGCCGAGCCGGCCGCTCGTCGCCGCACCCTGCTGGGTCTTCCGCCGCGGGCCCCACTCTTCTCGCCCGGCGACACCATCACGGCCACTTCGCACGACCATCTCGACGCGGCCTGAACCTGGCCGTGGCCGTTCAAGGCCTTGGTCCGCGCATCCGCAGCAGATCGTCGGACGACGAGAGGAGGACGCGGCGGAGCCGATCGGGATAGTCTGGCGGCAGGGCTGCGATGAAGTCGCTGACGATCCGCGCCGCCGACGTCGAGCTGTGACCGCCCATGGTCGCATCGGTCCATCGCTTCGGAAAGAAGATGTCGCCGGTTCGCTGAATCTCGCGAAGCATCTCGAGGCTCACGGCGATGTACTTCTCGGACGCTGCGGCGCGCAGCGGATGATGCAGGTAAGCCAGCCCCTCGAGCACCCACGGCTCGCGTCGTCTATTCCTCACATCCTTCAGGCTCTCGAAGAACGCGTCACGCGTTGACGGATCGGGTGAGAGCGCGGGTCTCACGAATGCGAGGCGAGCCTTGCGGTCGGGATTCTCCGTTCGGGTCAATTGCTCGTCGAGGATTTCCTTCCACGCCGGTACCTCGCGGACGGCGAGCTCCAGCGCCAGTGTGATGTAGTCAGGCTCCGCGAGCGGAAGGCCAGGCACCACGTCCATCTTTCTCCAGATTCGCTCGAGCCACTCGACTACCGGCTGGCTGCCGGCGGTATCGCGCAGGGCCGAGAACCACGCCGACTTCAGGCTGGCCGTCGTTGCATGATCGAGTCCCGTGCGCAGCAACCGCTCGAGCGACGGCGAGGTGGCATCGCGCGCCGGAGTGTCCAGAAACATCCAATACGTTTGGACGGCGTAGCCAAGAATTCGAGCGATGTTGAGCTCGTCTCCTTCGAGCGGCAGCGCACGCAGGGCGAGCGCCATGATCGCGGCCGGCGCCACGCGCCCGTCGAGCATCTGTTCCCACAGCATGACCCACGCCGCGCCTCGAGTCAGCGGGTCCTGGATTTCGGGAAGGTGGGCGAGCAGATACGCGAGGCTGGTGTCGTCGAGCGTGAAATCCCCGTAGCCCATACCGCCCCCGGTTGGCAGCACGAAGTCGGGAGCCGGCATCCCGCTAGCCTCCGGCACTTCCGTGGCGGCCGCCGACAACCGGACGGGCAGCACGCGGATGCTCTGAGCCGACGAGACGATGACCTGCAGCCGCTGATTCCAGTTCAATCCTCGCGCGGACACGGGATCGCGCTGCGCGAACGCGAGACGCGTGATGCGTCCACCCGAGACCTGCAGCTCGGTGGTGATCGTGGGCCGTCCCGCCTCTTCTACCCAGGCATGGCTCCAGGCTGCGAGGTCCTCTGGCGTGCGCCGATCGAGCAGAACAATCAGATCGGACCAGGTGGCATTGGCGAACGCGTGGTCGCGGAGGTACTCGCGCAGGCCGTCGCGAAACGACTCCTCACCAAGGATGCCTTCGAGCTGGCGCATGACGATCGGCGCCTTCTGATAAATGATCGCCCCATACAGGCTGCCGGCCTCGTCCAGGTTGTCCAGATGCTGCCGGATCGCATTCGTTCCTCGTGTGCGATCCACGTCGTAGGCTGCCGGGTAGTTCGCATAGAGGAACCGCAGCTCGTGATTGATCTCCGGGAAGGACGGATTGACGATCTTCGCGGCCATGAAGTTCGCGAATACCTCCTTCATCCACACGTCGTCGAACCATCGCATGGTGACGAGATCGCCGAACCACATGTGCGTTGTCTCGTGCGCGATCAGGCTGGCGCGCCCGAGCTTCTGATTCTGGGTCGCCGATTGATCCAGAAAGAGGCCGGATGCGTTGTAGAAGATCGCGCCGGCGTGTTCCATGCCGCCGAACTGGAACGAGGGCACCAGCAGGAAATCGAACTTGCCCCACGGATACGGGATGCCCGTGTACCGCTCGAGCCAGGCCAGCTGATGCGGCCTGGAGATCGAAGATGGCGTCGCGGTTCCGCGCGACTTTCGCGGCGTCGGTTTCACGGTGGAACATCCGGAACGTGCGTCCTGCCCGTTCTCCGGTCTCGACCGAGAACTTTCCTGCGGCAAACGCGAACAGGTAGGTGGGTAGCGGAGGTGTTTCCGCGAATCCGACTTTCACGACTCCCGACGACTCCTCGCGCGCGGTTTCGGCGCCGTTGGCGAGCACCTGCCAGCCTGACGGCACGTCGAGCGCCAGAGTCCACCGGGCTTTGAGATCGGGTTGATCGAAACAGGGAAACGCGAGGTGCGCGCGTGCTGGCACAAACAGCGTGTACAGGAAGTCCGGGTTGCGATTGAGGGACGCGTCGCCCGCCAGAAACGCGAGTCTGACTTCGTTCGAGCCTGCGTGCAGATCCGCGGCGGGCAGCATCACGTGTCCCTCGACGACGTGGGGCTCTACCGTCCGTCCGTTCACCGAGAGGGAAGTGATGCGCTGCGCTGGCTCTGAGAAGTCGAGCGGAAGCGGCGCAGAGGCCTCTTTCAACTGGAAGCGGATCGTGCTGCGGCCGGCGAGTGGCTCCGTTGCCCCTGCAGGAATGGTGAAATGCAAATCGTACCGGAGATCGGACATCCGGCTCGCACGGGACTGCGCGAGCGTCAGTGGTACGCCCGTGTCAGGCACGCCGTTCGATGGGACGGCTTGGAGCATTGCGATCAACCACAGTGCAAGAAACGTGGGCATCACCTTCGAGCTACCAGTTGCCTGCGTCCGGTCGCCGGCACTCCTCCGCGCATTGTAGGTTGAGCGCGGCCGCGCAAAGTGCCCAGTCCCATGCTACTGTTTGCGCACACCAAAAACATTTGAAAGGAGTGCGCAATGAAGAGACTCGGTGTGGCCGCCACGCTCTTCGTCGTCCTGACCGCTACGGTCTGTTTGAGGGCGCAGCAACCGTCCTTCGCCGGCACGTGGAAGCTCAATCTGGCCAAGAGTCAGCTTTCCGGGCAGACCCTTTCGGTCGAGAAAACCTCGTCCGGGGCGATGCACTTCGACTCTCAGGGATTCGCCTACGACTTCGACTTGAGCGGAAAGGACTTTCCGACACCGGACGGCGGAGCGGCGTCCTGGAAGGAAGTGAACCCGAACGCCTGGGAAGCCACGATCAAGATGAATGGAAAGGTGATCGCCACCTACAGCCTCGCGTTGAAGGGTGACGCGCTGACGGCGGTCATGAAGGCCACCAAACCGGAAGGTGGGTCGGTGGAGCAGACGTCCATGTGGAGTCGCGTCTCGGGCGGACCGGGCTTCCTGGGCAAGTGGAAATCGACGGAAGTGAAGGGCGCGGCGACGACGATGGAGATCGCGCTCGAGGGTGCGAACGGCATCACGGTGAAGTATCCGGAGTTCCAGGCCGTCTGCAAGGCGAGCCTGGACGGCAAGGACTACGCGATGACCGGAGCGGGAGCCAACATGAAGCAGACGCTCGCTTTCGAGAAGACAGGAGCGAGTGTCATCAAGATGACGACCAAGCTGAATGGCAAGCCGTTCTATGCCGACGTGCTGACGCTGTCGGCCGACGGCAAGACGCTGACCGACGAAGGAAACCCCGTCGCCGTGAAGGAGCCGGTGAAGGCGGTGTATGAGAGGCAGTGACAGGAGTCAGAATTCAGAATAGAGAATTCAGAATACCCTTCTCACAGGCGCCAAATTCAAAAGAACTATTCTGACTCCTGAATTCTGAATACTGAATTCTGACGGTTAGCTCCTGTTGAGTGCTTGGAGCGGATCGAGCCGCGTCGCTCTCCGCGCGGGGATGATGCACGCGGCGAGCGTGACGGCCGAGAGCAGACTGGCAATCCCCACGAACGTCACCGGATCGGTTGGCGAGATCTGTACGACGAGCGACTGCATCACGAACGTGACGCCCCATCCTCCAAGCAGCCCGAGCGTGAGCCCGATCGCGAGCTGCCAGCAGCCGCTTTTGAGGATCAGCCAGGACACCTGCTTGGGCTGGGCGCCCAACGCCATGCGGACGCCGATCTCTGATGTGCGCTGCGTCACGGCGTACGACGTGACTGCGTAGATGCCGACGGCAGACAGGACGAGCGCAGTCAGCGCGAATATCGAGAACATCGATCCGAAGACAACGTACGGCCACTGCTGCGTCGCAAGCTCTTCGTCGAGCGCCTTCAGGTCGAACATCGGCTGATCCTGGTCGACTTCCTGGATCGCCTGACGCACCGTCGACGTGATCGACGTCGGCGTTCCGGCCGCCCGCACGAGGATGGCCGTGCTCCCGGGCGATCGCTGCCGGAACGGCTGATACGCCACCGGATCGGGATCGGCATTCTGAGGATTCGCCTGTCGGACGCTGGGCACCACACCCACGATCGTCAGCCACGGATTGGCGTCTTTTCGCCCCGGATCGGTTCGATTGCGGAACCGCTTGCCGAGCGCCTCCTCGCCTGGAAAAAAGCGCGCCACGAACTGTTCGCTGACGACGACCGTTTCCGACCCGGGCATGCCGTCCTGATCGCGCAAAAGCCGCCCGCGTCGAAGCGGAATGGACAGCGCGTCGAAATACCCCGGGCTGACGAAAACGAATGCGCCACGCAGGGTGGTCTTTGGATCCGGCGCTGGCCGTCCTTCGAATTCGATCTGTCGCCCGTCCCCACCTTCGAGCGGCAGCCTCGTCGTCGTCGCCACCGCGCTGACACCCGGCACGGTGCCCAGGCGCGCGAGCAGCGCGTCATAGAACTGCTGCCGCTTTTCCGGCGTCGGGTAGCGGCCGGCGGACAGGTTCGTGCGCATCTTGAGGACATGGGCCGTCTCGACGCCGAGCTCCATGGAGTACAGCTTCAGGAAGCTCCGAATCATCAGGCCGGCGCCGGTGAGGAGCACGAGTGTCAGTGTCAGCTCGGCGATCACCATCGCGGACGTCAGACGGCGCGCCTTGGCGCCGCCCGAGCTGCCGCGCGCGCCTTCCTTGAGAATCTCGTTGACGTTGGTCCGCGACACCTGCATCGCGGGCGCGATCCCGAACAGGACTCCGGTCGCCAGGCAGACGAGGGCCATGAAACCGAATACCGCGAAGTCCATCGTGAACTTGATCCAATAGGGCTTGCCGACGTCCGCAACGGCGGCGTCGAACAGCCGGACACCCACGTACGACAGCGAGAGGCCGAGCAGTCCTCCCAGACAAGCGAGCAGCGTGCTCTCGACGAGGAGCTGCCGGACGACTCGGGCACGGCTGGCGCCGAGCGCAAATCGGACGGCCACCTCACGGGCGCGCTTGCTCGAGCGCGCGAGCAACAGGTTCGCGACGTTCGCACACGCGATGAGGAGCACGAAGCCGACCGCCCCCATCAGCGCGAGGAAGACGGTTCGAATGCGTCCGGCGTTGAAACGTTCGTTGAACGTCAT
The DNA here is from genome assembly GCA_963730995.1 of uncultured Acidobacteriota bacterium. GTDB lineage: Bacteria > Acidobacteriota > Vicinamibacteria > Vicinamibacterales > 2-12-FULL-66-21 > CAVSUB01. The sequence goes on from CAVSUB010000009.1 coordinate 533,269, forward strand.
CACAACGGCGTCGAGATCCTTGTTCGTATCGGGGTACTGCTGACGGAGGCGGGCGGCAATGCCTGACATTTCCGCTTGCGCGGTCGAGCGGGTCGCGCCAGGTGCGAGTCGGCCGAGCACGCCGAGCGAGCGATCGTCGCGCTTGGTCAGCAGATCATCCTTGGCCACGAACGGAGTCCACACGTCGGCGTTGGTGGGGAATCGCATGCCCTCCGGCATGACGCCGATGACTACGGACGCGATGTCGTTGATCTTGATCGTCTTGCCGAGAATCGCCGTGTCGCTTGCGTATCGGTTCTTCCAGACCGAGTAGCCGAGGATGACGACGGGCGGCGCTTCAGGACGGTCTTCCCCGGGAGCAAAGTCGCGGCCCAGGAGCGGTGGCTGACGCAGGAGCTGGAACGTGTTCGCCGAGACGCTCGCACCGGAGAATCGTTCGGCGGAGCGGCCGGACTCGCTGACGTTCATCGTCGTCGGCGAGAGGACCGCCATGCCTTGAAACGCGTGCCCCTGGGCGCGCCAGTCCTCGAAATCGAGGAAGGAGACGCTGCGGTCGTCTCCAGTGGAGATGCTCCGCCCGTTGAGATAGAGGAGCTCGTCGGGGTGATCGAAGGGTAGACCCCGGATCAGCACGGCGTTCACGAAGGTGAAGACCGTGGTGTTCAGGCCGATTCCGAGTCCCAGAGCCAGCGCCGCGACCAGCGTGAACCAGGGATCCTTGATGAGGAGCCGGCAGGCGTAGCGGACGTCCTGGAGCAGGGTCATCTGCTGCTATACGAGTGTCAATACCGGCAGTTCCGTTATCGCTGAGATGCCCCCATGTTACAGTGGCGAATACTCTCTCTGGAGCGCTGCATCAAACGTGAGCTGGCCGCTACTTCCACCGTCCTATGAGCGTCAACTTGGCCACGCCCGCCGGATCGAGCTGGCGAGCGACCGCCGCATCAGAGAGCGGAACAAACTCACCTACCGGCTGTCGCACTGGCCCATCTGGATCTTCGTGTTCTTCATCGCGCCAGGGCCCCTGACCTTCGATCTCTTCAATCACGGCTTCGACTCGCGAATCGTGCTGTGGCTGGGTGTCGTGCTGCTGGGGACCGGCATTGCCGCTCTCTTCGGAAAGCTGCCGGGCGTCGAGCCCAGGCCCTACATCATCCGCTTCACCGAGGATCGGCCGAATCCACTCTATCGTCGGATCTGCTACACGCTGGCGTGGAGCGAGGTGATCGCCTTCGCCGTGCTCAACATCGCCGGCCTTGCGACCGCAGTCCTGACAGGCGCCTGGCGGCTTCGCCAGATGTACGACGTTGCCTACTTTCCGATCGTCATTACGATCTGGGTGATGGGAGCTCTGGGGCGGCTGCCGCGGGTGAAGCCGTCCACGCAGGGCGAGGGCCACGAACGCCGCTACTTCTACGGTTCTGTCTGGGCGGTCTGCATCGCTCAGCCCATCCTGTGGGCGCTTTGGAGGGGGCTGCCCCATGCCCGCTGGGCTGACGCCATCAAGCTGACGATTTTCATCGGGATCCTCGTGTATGTCGGCAACATGGCTCGTCGGGGCCTGCTGCCCCGGACCCGGCCGATCGTTCCAGGGGAATTGGCAGTCTCCGACTGAGAGAGGGAGTCACTCCGATCAGAACGGAGAAGAGTTCTTTGAGCACGACATCCATGGACGATCGCGGCGTCATCCTGACCTGCCCGACCTGCGGCCAGCGGAACCGCGTCCCATACGGCCGCAGCGCGAAGTGCGGTCATTGCGGAAGCGAACTGCCGGCGACGAACGAGCCGATCGAAGTCCCAAGCGCCGCGGCGTTCGACGCACTGGTCAGGGACTCGAAGCTGCCGGTTGTCGTGGATTTCTGGGCACCCTGGTGCGGCCCCTGTCGCATGGTCGCGCCGGAGCTCGTGAAGGTAGCGGCCGCGAACGCCGGCCGCTACGCCATTGTCAAAGTCAACACGGACGCGCTCCCCGAACTCGGAGACCGGTATGGAATCCGCTCGATCCCGACCATGGCGGTCTTCTCCGGCGGCAAAGAGGTCGCGAGGACGGCAGGCGCCCGTCCGGCGGCGCAGATCGAGGAGTTCGTCAGGCAGGCCGCGGGGCGCTGACTCCCCGTCAGTTGCGGTAGCATCTGGCTGATGGCCCCCGGCGCGGCCGCGCCCGCAGCTTCGCAGTTTGCGCGGAAGCTTCGAACGTTCGTGATCGAGCGGTATCCCTTCGCGATTGTTCCAGTTGCCGAAGCGATCGAAGCTGTCGCCGGCCGGACGCCGCTCGACAGTGCCGCGATTGACGCCCTCCGGCTGCCTTTTGCCCACGAGCTCCGTCGTCGACTCGACATCCGCGATCTGTCGCCCGCCGATGAGACCACTCCCGGAGTGGCGCCTCAGCGCAGATACGCCTCGGCGGTAGACGAGATCGTCGATGCATGCGACGGATGTCTTCGGCGCGCCGTTCTCGTTCAATCGTTCACGGCGGACGAACGGCGCGAGATCCTGCGCGGGATGGTCCTCACCCGGGCGACGGACAACCGCCTCAAGACCTTTTTCACGAGCGCCGAGGTCCGCTACGGCGAGACGACGTTTCAGGGGAAGGGATTCCGCTCGCTTGGACAGGAGGCAATCTACGCAGCCGGCATTCGCTTGAGGCGGGGCGCCTCGTACCGCGCTGAAGATGGCTGGCGAGGCGACGTGGTCGCCCCGATGATCCGCGACCTGGGTCTGAGCCTTGCGATGCGGACAGAGCCGGAAACGATCCGCCGGGCCCTGTCGGCACAGATGGGGAAGGCCGGGCCGCCGATGAACGGCAGAGACCTCCACACCGGCGACTTCGGCGGCGGACTGCTTCCGGCGATGGCGCCGCTCGCCAGTGGAGCGCTCACGATCGCGGGCATCGCGATGGCATTCGCGCGCGAGGGAAGCGGACGGGTCGCGCTCTCGATGATCGGCGAGGGAGGCTCGTCGATGGGCGAATGGCACGAAGCGGTCAATCTGTGCGCCGCTCGGCGTCTTCCGGCCGTCTTCTGCGTGCAGAACAATCAGACGGCGCTCTCGACGCCAGTGCGAGACCAGTCAGCGGTCCGCGTGTTCGCGGACAAGGCGATTGGTTACGGGATCCCTGGCGTGACGATCGACGGCACCGATCCCGACGAGATTGCAGCCGCGTTCGCGTGGGCGGTTGAGCGGGCGCGTGCGGGGCATGGGCCGACGCTGATCGAGCTCATATCGATGCGCATGTGCGGTCACGCGCATCACGACGACATGCTGTATCTCGGAAAAGAGGCCCAGCCTTCCTGGACGTATCCGCCGCTGACGGATCAGGGCTACGCGGACCGGGAGCTTCATGCGTTCTGGTCGGCGAAGGATCCGATTCCCGCATACGCTGCGCGACTCGAGGGCGAAGGCCTCATCACGCAGGAGCATCTCGCCACCCTGAAGCGGGAAGCCGAAGCGCTGGTGGAAACGCAAGCGCAGCTTGTGATTGCGGCCGACTGGCCCCTGCCGGCCGACGCGGGTACCGGAGTGCTTGCGGACGAGCCCCCGCGCGTGCGCGTCGAAGTGCTCGATCCCGCGGTGCGGGGTGGATTCGAGCTCGATCCGCCACTCCCCCCGGTCGACGCCGGACCTCCAGTCGACAAGAACGGGAGCACGTTCCTCGACGCCGTTGCACTCGGCATTCGCGATGCGCTTCTGGCCGATCCACGCGTCTTCCTTTACGGAGAGGACGTCGGAGGGAAGTACGGCAACGCTTTCCTGCTGCTTCGTCCGCTGCTGGCCGAATTCGGCGATCGCATCCTCAACTCGATTCTGGCGGAAGGAGGCGTGCTCGGCGTCTGCATCGGCGCGGCGCTGGCCGGTCAGCGGCCGATTGGCGAGATGCAGTTCAACGACTTCGTCGCGAGCGGATTCAATCTGCTCGTGAACAGCGCCGCGAAGATCCGGTACAGGTGGGGCGGGTCGGTACCGATGGTCGTGCGCATGCCGTGGGGCGGCCTCCGCCACGCCGGTCCGTACCATAGCCAGAACACCGAAGCGTGGTTCTACCGCACGCCCGGAATCAAGATCGTGGCACCCTCGACGCCGTGCGACGCTCGCGCCCTGATGGCCAGTGCGGTGGCAGATCCGGATCCCGTTCTTTATTACGAGCACATCGCCCTCTACCGGGATCCGCGAATCAAGCAATCGCTGGCCAGCGATCCGGCCTCCGTGCCGATCGGCAAAGCCGCGTTGCGCCGTGCCGGCAGTCAACTCGCGATCGTTTCGTACGGTGCGTACGTCCACGCGGCCTTGCGAGTCGCCGACATGCTGGCGCTCGATGGCATCGAGGCGAGCGTGCTGGACCTTCGCTCGCTCGCGCCGCTTGATCGCGACACGATCCTCACCGTCGCCCGACACTGCAACCGCGTGCTGGTCGTCCATGAGGACACCCGTACCGGCGGTATCGGCGAGAGCGTCGCAGCCATCATTCAGGAAGAGGCGTTCGAATCGCTCGACGCTCCCATCCGGATCCTCGGTGCGCTCGATACGCCGGTGCCGTATTCGCCACCGCTCGAAGAATTCTTCCTGCCCGGTGAGGCGGAAATCGAGCGAGCCGCGAGGTTGTTGGTGAAGTACTAATCGGAGTCGGGATCCGGGACTGGGGATCCGCAAAAACCCCGTGATCTCGCCGAAGGATTCTCCCACCTCCGCGTCCGGACCCAAGTCCTCGAGCGGCGAGCCCCGGATCCCGACTCTATCTCTCCCCCAGTGTCCCCATTTCAATGACGTGGCGGAATCGCACCTCACCAGCCTTCATCCGTTCGAACGCCTCGTTCACCTGGTCCAGGCGAATCAGCTCGATCTCGGGCTGAATGCCCTCAGTGGCGCAGAACTCCAGGACCTCTTGCGTCTCCGGCAATCCGCCGATCAGGGATCCGGCGAAGCTCTGACGATGCATGCCGACATTGCCGGTGTCGATCCCCGGCTCGAGCTGCTCGAGCGCGCCGACCAGCGTGAGGACGCCGTCACGCCGAAGACAGGCCATGTACGGATTCACGTCGTGCTTGACCGGTATCGTCGACAGGATGAAGTCGAAGGTGAGCGCCTGCGCCACCATGGCGTCGTTGTCCGTGGAGACGATGAACCCGTCGGCACCGAGCGCCGCTGCGGCGCCGCGCTTCTTGGGGGACGTCGTGAAGACGTGGACCCGCGCCCCGAGCGCCTTCGCGATCATGACCGCCATGTGACCGAGCCCGCCGAGGCCGACGACACCGACCTTCTGGCCGCGGCCGACCTTCCAGTGCCGAAGCGCAGAGTAAGTCGTGACGCCGGCGCAGAGAATGGGTGCGGCGCGGGCCGGATCGAGCGTGGCCGGTATTTGCAGCACGAAGCGCTGAGGAACGACGATGATGTTCGAGTAGCCGCCGAACGTGTTGTGTCCATTCGGCGTGGCTGGTCCGTTGTAGGTGAAGAGCGGCCCGATCGGTCCCTCGCAGGACCGTTCGAGGCCCTGCCGGCAGGCGTCGCACTCACGGCATGAATCCACCAGCGCTCCGACGCCGACTCGATCGCCCTGATGGAACTTGGTGACTTCCTCGCCGACCCGGACGACGCGCCCGACGATTTCGTGTCCAGGGACGCAGGGGTAGATCGTGTTCCCCCAATCGTTCCTGACCTGATGGAGATCCGAGTGGCACACACCGCAGTACAGAATCTCGATGGCGACGTCCTGCGGTCCGGGACTCCGCCTTTCGAATCTCATCGGGCCGAGCGCCGACCGTGGACCGTTTGCCGCGAACCCATTCGCTGGAATCATGAATCAACCTCGACTGGGCGGCAGCTTTCAAAACCAGTGTGAGATTCGGTCCGGACAAGCGAGAATGACCGCCCGAGCTCGCTGGGAGCAAGACCGGATCCAACTGGAAGCCGAGGCTGGCAGATAAACTGGTCCAGCCAGCTCGTCGGAGCCCAACGCATGTTCCTGACGCCAATCAGAGCAATTTGTCTCACGATGTGTGGGCTCAGCCTCGGCGGGCTGATGCTCCAGGCAAGCCGGGACGAGCAAGCCGGTCGATCAGTTGCGGCGAGTCCGCGGGCCAGGTCGGACGAGGGGTGGACCCACTATGGCGGCTCGCCCGATCAGACGCGCTACTCGAGTCTGCGACAGATAGACAAGAGCAACGTCAGCCGCCTGACGGTCGCCTGGACCTACGACAGCGGGGAGACGGGCGGCCTGCAAACACAACCGATCGTCGTGGACGATGTCTTGTTCGGTTACACGCCGACGCACAAGACCTTCGCGTTGCGGGCGGACACCGGCGAGCGCCTCTGGATCTTCGATCCGAAGATCGAGGGCCGCGGGGCGAACCGTGGCCTTATGTACTGGTCCAGCGGCGACGATCGTCGGGTGTTCGCGGCTGTCGATCAATACCTCTACGCGCTCGACGCGCGAACGGGCCAGCCGATTCCCGCCTTCGCGGAGAACGGCCGCATCGATCTCCGGGCGGAGCTCGGGCGGGATCCTCAAACGCAGTCGGTCAGGCTGACGAGCCCCGGCGTCATCTTCAAGGACACGGTCATCATCGGCGGGCGCGTGAGCGAAGACTTGCCTGCATCGCCTGGTGATATTCGTGCGTACGACGTCAGGACCGGAAAGCTCAAGTGGGCGTTTCACACAATTCCGCATCCAGGCGAGACTGGTTACGAGACGTGGTCGAAGGACTCGTGGACGATCAACGGCGGCGCGAACAGCTGGCCGGGAATGGCGCTCGACGAGCGCCGCGGGATCGTCTACGTGCCAACCGGGTCTGCGGCGGCTGACTTCTACGGTGCGAATCGGGCGGGCGACAATCTCTACGCGAACTGCCTGCTCGCGTTGAACGCGGAAACAGGAGCGCGCATCTGGTCTTTCCAGTTCGTTCGCCATGACATCTGGGATCGCGATGCGCCGGCGCCGCCCGGCCTTGTCACGCTTCGGCGCGACGGCCGCACGGTGGACGCCGTCGTCCAGACGACCAAGCACGGCTATGTCTTCGTGTTCGATCGGGCCAACGGCAAGCCGCTCTATCCGATCGATCACCGGAAGTTCCCTTCGAGCACCGTCCCAGGTGAGGTGGCGGCTGATACTCAGCCGATTCCGGTGGCCCCGAAGCCGTTTGCTCGGCAGGTGCTGGACGAGAGCATGCTGACCACACGCACGCCAGAGGCGCACCGGTGGGCCGTCGAGCAGCTTCGCACGTTCGAGAACGGCGGGCTCTTCGTGCCGCTCTCCGTCGGACGTCAGACGGTCATCTTCCCTGGTTTCGACGGGGGCGCCGAGTGGGGAGGGTCGGCGATCGATCCGACGACCGGAGTGCTCTACGTCAACGCCAACGACATCGCGTGGACGGGAGGCCTGGCTCCGAGCGACTCCGGCCGCGGGGGACGCGGGATCTATCTGCAACACTGCGCGAGTTGCCATCGTGACGATCGAGCCGGCACGCCGCCCTCGATCCCGTCGCTCGTCGACGTGGGCGCGCGACGCACGCGTGCGGAGATCGAAACGATCATCCAGCGCGGCGCGGGCCGGATGCCCGGCTTCCCGACAATCCAGGGCGACGACATGCGCGGCGTTGTCGACTATCTGCTCGGCGGGGACGAATCCGGGGAGGCGAGGTCTGCCGCGGCCTCGGAGCCAGCCGCCCTGCCGTACCGGTTTACCGGATATCAGAAGTTCCTCGATCCCGAAGGCTATCCGGCGGTGGCCCCGCCCTGGGGGACGCTGAGTGCGATCGATCTGAACACGGGCAAGTACGCGTGGCAGATTCCTCTCGGCGAGTACCCGGAGCTGGCGGCCCAAGGCATGAAAGACACTGGCACAGAGAACTACGGCGGCCCGATCATCACTGCGGGCGGCCTCCTCTTCATCGGCGCGACGAACTTCGATCGGAAGTTCCGCGCGTTCGACAGAGCCACGGGCAAGCTGTTGTGGGAGACGACGCTGCCGTTCTCGGGCAATGCGACGCCGGCGACCTATCAGGTCCGCGGCCGGCAGTTCGTCGCGATCGCGGCAGGCGGCGGCAAGGGACGGCGAGGCGAGCCGTCGGGGGGGACTTATGTCGCGTTTGCGCTGCCGGCAAGGAGCGAACGCTGAGGCGGCCGGCTCAGATCATCCGCCATCGTCTGCCCGGCCGTCGTCACATGCTACAATCGCCGGCCGATTGCGCCAACAGCCCTGCCAGACCCGCGTCCCCACCTCGTTAGCCGGCTCGAGACGTGAATTCTGATGTCGATTCCGAGCCGAATGAAGGAGGCTGTGGCGCGCCGAAAGGCCGCGCCCCGCCGGAGCGGAGCGGGGCAGAGGGGTCCCCGCGAGCGACGGCGCTCGGGGGTCCGGCGGGGCGAAGCCCCCCGGTCTAGAAAATGAGTCGAGAGCTCGACGCACTGACTTCGTCAACCCTCAAGCACCTTCGCGAGCAGTGGTGGACCGACACGTTCACCGAGTTTCTCGTGGAGACGCTGCGCCCGCGAGCCGGCAAGCGCATCCTCGACGTCGGCTGCGGCACCGGCATCGCCGAGGTCAGCCTGTCGCGCATGCGACTCTCTCAGGTCGAGTTGTTCGGCGTCGATCTCATCCTCGATCGCGTCCGCGCGGCCTCGGAGGCGACGCGCGGCATCAACGCGCAGGTGAGCTATGCCGCGGCGGACGCGTCGAGCCTGCCGTTCGGGAGCGGTCTGTTCGATTCGACGTATTGCGTTGCGGTCCTGCAGCACATTCGCGACGTCGGCGGCGCCGTGTCGGAGCTCGCGCGGGTAACGCGCGTAGGCGGCCGGCTGCTGATCGTCGAGCCTGACAACGCCGCCCGATACTGGTTCAGCTCGCTGGCAAGCGGGATGGAAGCGTTCGCCATGGGCCAGCGGTTCTTCACGGCGCTCGCGCTGGCGCGCGGGGAGTCGCCGGCCGCCCAAACCGGGCCGCTGGTGCCAGGCCTGCTGCGCGCCCACCACATACATCCGGTATCCGTGCAGCTCTTTCCCGTCACCGTCTCGCACCTCGGTCCGCCTGAAGAGCGGTTGTGGGAGTCGCGGCGGGAGGCGGTCACCGCGGCGATGGCAAAAGCGCCGGACGAGTCACTGCGCCGCCTGGGAGCCGACTACCTGAAAGCGATCGACCAGTACGCGCGCGACGCCGTTGTCGCCGGTACCTCCTTCGTCGAGATCCAGAACACGATGCTGTTCGCGACCGTCGGTCAGCGGGCCGAGGCGTGAGCGTTCGCGACGGCGCTCGGGGCTGGGACGAATACGCGCCGTTCTACGACTGGGAAAACGCGCAGACCGTCGCGCGGCGGGACGTCGCATTCTGGTGCCGGCTCGCCGCCGCACAGCCAGGACCAATCCTGGAGCTCGGGTGTGGCACCGGGCGCATCGCGCTGCCAATCGCCAGGTCCGGCACGCGGCTCGTCGGGATCGATCGCTCGGAGCCGATGCTGGAGCGGGCGCGCAGGCGACTTCGGCGCGCCAGGCTGGCCGATCGCGTGCAGCTCGTTCGCGGCGACATCCGTGCGCTGCCCTTTCGTCGTCGCACGGGGTTCGGCTGCGTGATGGCGCCCTACGGGGTGCTGCAGTCGTTGACGCGCGAGCGCGATCTGCAGGACACGCTCGCGTCGGTCGCGCGCGTTGTCGGCCGTGGGGGTCTGTTTGCGCTCGACCTCGTGCCCGACCTGCCCCGCTGGGCGGAATACAGCCGGCGCACGAGCCTGCGTGGACGTCATGCCCGCGGCACTCTGACGCTGGTCGAGTCGGTCCGCCAGGAGCAGCGGCGCGGGCTGACGATCTTCGATCAGGAGTACGTCGAGCGGCGCGGTCGCGCGCGTCGCGTCCATCGTTTCGAATTGACGTTTCGGACGCTCTCGGTGCCCCAGATGTCGCGCCGGCTCGAACGGGCGGGATTCTCGATCGATGCCGTGCTCGGCGATTACCAGGGGGGGCCGTGGGACGAGCGCGCCGACACTTGGGTGATCCTGGCGCGTAAGAAGTAGTAGGGACCGTCTCGAAAAACAGGAGCTCAGGAGCAAGGCCAGTCGCGGGTCTGTAAGGACCGCGATGCGTGACATGATGAGCGTCCGGATCCTGCGCCGCCGCTCGCGTCAGCAATGGAGGAGCCTTTCTTGCCTCCTGATCTCGTGCTCTCGTGTTTGAAAAACAGGGATGCAGCGTGACAAGGAAAGCCGTCGGATCCAGCACGGCCGGCCGCATCAGCAGAGGGCGTCGTGCGCTCGAGGAATCCGAGCGCAGCCGTTCGCCGCCGTGCGTCCGTGTGATACCATACCCGGGCCATTTTTCCTGTAATTACTGGAGTTTCTCACCATGTCCGGCCATTCCAAGTGGCACACAATCAAGCACAAGAAGGGTGCCGCCGACGCCAAGCGCGGCAAGGTTTTCACGCGCATCATCAAGGAACTGACGGTCGCCGCCCGCGCCGGCGGGGGCGACATCGACAGTAACCCGCGCCTCAGGACGATCGTGGCCGAGGCGAAGTCGGTCAACATGCCGGCCGACAACATCAAACGGGCGATTCAGCGCGGCACAGGCGAGCTGCCCGGCGTCTCCTACGAGGAGATCACGTACGAGGGTTACGGGCCGGGTGGCGCTGCCCTCATCATCGAGACGCTGACCGACAACAAGAACCGCACGGTGGGCGAGATCCGACACCTGCTCTCCAAGTACGGCGGCAACCTCGCCGCGGAGAACAGCGTCGCCTGGATGTTCGACAAGAAGGGCTACATCGTCGTCGAAAAGGCGAAGGCGGAAGAGGACGCCCTCATGGCGGCCGCCATCGACGCCGGCGCGGACGATATGCGCGACGACGGGGAAGCGTGGGAGATCGTGTCGGCGCCGGAGACGTTTCAGAAGGTGCTGGACGCCGTGAAAGCGCTCGGGGTCGAGCCGGGCGCCGCCGAAATCGCGATGCTTCCTCAGAACTACGTCAAGCTCGAAGGCAAGCCTGCGCAGCAGATGGTCAGGCTGATGGAAGCCGCCGAGGAGCACGAAGACACGAAGAAAGTCTGGTCCAACGCGGACATCGAAGAGAAGGAGATCGAGGCCTCGTTGGCGTGAAAATCTTCGGGATCGATCCCGGCTCCGAACGCACCGGGTACGGCTGCATCGAGTCCGACGGCAGCCGTCACCGCCTCGTCATCTGCGGGTTCCTGAGCGGACCTGCCCGCGCCACATTCTCCGACAAGCTGAACGTCATCCACGCCGGCCTGCAGGACCTCCTGCGCCGGCATCGGCCGGACTGTGTCGCCGTCGAGGACATCTTCCACGCGCGCAACGTGCGGAGCGCCTTGAAGCTCGGGCACGCGCGCGGGGTCGTCCTGCTGGCCGCCAGCCAGGCGCAGCGTGCCGATCTGCGGAGTACGCGCCCGCCGAGATCAAGCGGGCTGTCGTCGGCTACGGCCGGGCCGAGAAGGCGCAGATTCAGCAGATGGTCAAGGTGCTGCTCGCGCTCGACGAAACGCCGACGCCGCACGACGTCGCCGACGCGCTGGCCGTCGCGATCTGCCACGTGCACAACGGAACGGGCGCCATCGCGGAGCGCGCTCGAGCCGAACCCGCTCGCACCGGCCTGCGCAGCTGGCGGGACTATCGTCCGTGAAGCTGTCCCACCGTCTTCTGCGCCTCACCGCGGCATGATCGCCCGTCTCAGTGGCACGCTCGTCGACAAGGGGCCGAGCCGCATCGTCGTCGACGTCGGTGGCGTCGGTTACGACGTGCAGATCCCGCTGTCCACGTTCTATCCTCTTGGAGAAGCCGGCTCGAGGGTCGAGCTGCGCGTGCACACGCACGTGCGGGAAGATGCGCTCGCGCTGTATGGGTTCGCGACGCCCCTCGAGCACAATCTGTTCGAGCGGTTGATCTCGATCAACGGCGTTGGACCGAAGCTCGCGCTCGCGGTGCTCTCCGGCATCGAGCCCGCGGAGTTGATCCGCGCGGTGCGGAGCCAGGACGTGGCGCGGCTGACCAAGATTCCCGGCGTCGGCAAGAAGACGGCGGAGCGGATCGGACTCGAGTTGAAGGATCGACTGCCGGAGATCCCGGAAGCTCCAACGGGATCCACGGTGGAAGACGGACGACGGAGCGATCTATTGTCAGCGCTGGTGAACCTCGGGTATCAGCGTTCAGGTGTGGAAAAGGCCCTCGACAGGACGCTGGCGGAATTGCCGCAGGGTACGTTCGAACAGCTGCTGAAGGCCGTGTTGAAAACGCTGTCGCGCGGGTAACTCATGTCTGACGATCGCCTCGTGACCGCTGCACGCGTGGACGAAGACGTCCAATACGAGGCGGGCCTGCGCCCGCGGACGCTCGACGAGTACATCGGGCAGGACCGTGTCCGCGAGAACCTCCAGGTGTCGATCGCCGCCGCGCGGCAGCGGGGCGAAGCGCTCGATCACGTCCTGCTCTACGGTCCGCCCGGCCTTGGCAAGACGACCCTCGCGTATGTGATCGCCAACGAGTTGGGCGTGGCGATCCGGCCGACCGCGGGCCCAGTCATCGAGCGCCCCGGCGATCTCGCGGCGATGGTGACCAACCTCCAGGCGCGTGACGTTCTCTTCATCGACGAAGTGCACCGGATGACGCCAACGATCGAGGAGACGCTCTACCCCGCGATGGAGGACTACTATCTCGACATCATGATCGGGCAGGGGCCGAGCGCGCGGTCGGTGAAGATGTCGGTCCAGCCGTTCACGCTCATCGGCGCCACGACGCGCACAGGGCTCCTGACGGCGCCGCTCCGCGCCCGCTTCGGCATCGTCCATCGGCTCGACTACTACACCGAACAGGACATCGGCGAGGTCGTACGCCGCTCCGCTCGTATCCTCGGCGTCAGCATCGAGCCGGAAGCGGCCGACGAAGTCGCTCGCCGTGCGCGTGGCACTCCGCGCGTCGCCAATCGTCTGCTCCGCCGCATCCGCGACTACGCTCAAGTCCGGGCCGACGGCCAGATCTCCGTCGACGTCACGCATCGCGCGCTGGAGCTCCTCGACGTGGATCAGCACGGCTTCGACGACGTGGACAGGCGGCTCCTTCGGACCATCATCGAGAAGTTCGGCGGCGGACCGGTCGGCGTCGGCAGCCTGGCCGCGGCGATGAGCGAAGAGCGGGATGCCATCGAGGACATTTACGAACCCTTCCTGATCCAGATCGGGTTCCTGGATCGCACCCCGCGCGGCCGCGTCGCCACGGCGCGGGCGTACGAGTACTTCGGTCTGGCGGCTCCCGGGAGGGATCGTTTGTGGTAATTGCATCAGGAGGACCCACGACCCGCTTGTCGATGTCGAGGCCCGTGAAGATTGCCGGCCTCGCGACGTACGTGCCGCCGCGCACGCTCACGAACGCCGATCTCGAAAAGCTCGTCGATACCAGCGACGAATGGATTCTGCAGCGCACCGGCATCCGCGAGCGACACATCGTCGACCCTGGCACGGCCACGTCCGACCTGGCGAAAGAGGCCGCAGAAGGGGCGATTCGACAGGCCGGCCTCACCCCGGGAGATATCGGGTTCATCGTCGTGGGCACCACGACACCGGACACGATCTTTCCGAGCACCGCCTGCCTGCTGCAGCACAAGATCGGTGCGAACCACGCGTGGGGATTCGATCTGGGCGCCGCTTGTTCGGGCTTCCTCTATGCGCTGACGACGGGGATGCACATGGTTGCGAGCGGAGCCCACGAGCACGCGCTGGTCGTGGGCGCCGACGTGATGTCGAGCATCATCGACTACAAGGATCGGACGACTTGCGTATTGTTCGGCGACGGTGCAGGCGCAGTGGTCCTGTCGGCCGCGGCGCCGGGCGAGCCGTCAATCATCGGGTACGAGCATCAGATAGATGGCGCCGGCGGGCCCGCCCTCTGCATGCCCGGCGGCGGCAGCCGGATGCCCGCATCCCACGAGAGCGTCGAGCAGCGGATGCATTATGTGAAGCAGGACGGGCAGGCGGTTTTCAAGTTCGCCGTCAGGAAGAGCGGAGAGATCTGCCGCCGGCTGCTCGATCGTCACGGAGTGGACCCTTCCAAGCTCGACCTGTTCGTCTCGCACCAGGCCAACCGGCGGATCATCGAGGCGGCTGCCGAGCGACTCGGTCTCCCGCTGGAGAAGGTTGTCATAAACCTCGAACGATACGGCAACACGACGGCGGCCACGGTCCCTCTGGCGCTCGCGGACGCCGTGCGGGACGGACGGCTGAGACAGGGCAACCTCGTGATGCTGGCATCGGTCGGCGCGGGGTTCACGGCGGGTGCGATGCTGCTCCGCTGGAGTCTGTAAAACAGCTTCCAGCCTCCTGCTGCCAGCTCTGGAGGCGGCGGAGAGAAGTTTGCACGCGCTCACCCGGAAGGACTGGATAACGAGGGAAGCGCGCCACGGGCGCGCCCGCCGGAGCGGAGCGGGGCATAGGGGCCCCCGCGAGCGACGGCGATGGGGGGTCCGGCGGGGCGAAGCCCCCCGGGAAGGAATGGAGATCATGCATGGCTGATACGAAAGTGACGCGAAAAGACCTCATAACCAAGCTCAACGAGGACCTCTCGCGCGAATACCAGGCGATCATTGCCTATGTTGTGTACTCGCAGGTGCTCAAGGGGGCGGAGTACATGAACATCGCGAATGAGCTCGAAAAGCACGCAGGGGAAGAGCTCCAGCACGCCTTGACGATTTCGAAGCACGTCGACTATCTGGGCGGTATGCCGGTAGCCACACCGCAGCCGGTGAAGCTCTCGGAGAAAGCCGAAGAGATGCTGCGAGCCGATCTGAAGAACGAGAGCGACACGATCCGCGCCTATCGGGACCGGGTCAAGCAGTGCGAGTCGCTCGGAGAGTATGCAATCGCCGAAGACATCCGCGAGATCCTCCGCCAGGAGCAGGAGCACCTGATCGATCTCGCAACGGCGCTCGGCGAGGATCCTCCAGACCTATCCAAATAGCCTGGTCCTCCGGGACTATGCGCGGTTCGTGACGGCAGCCAGGACTCTTTCGATCTGGCGGAGGTGGAGCACGTCGTGACCTGCCGTGAGGCGCACGATGTGCGCCACGCTTTCCTCACCGCGTTCCGCGTGAACTCCGACGCGGGCGCGATCGGACTCGGGCAGCCTGGCCAGGAGGCGGAGGTTGGATCGGCGGACCTGCTCGAAGTCAGCGAGCGCATCGTCGATCTCCACCTCCGCGTACCGAAGGCGGGTCGCCCAGGCGTCCTGATCGTAGCCCGTGATGGACGGGCGGTCCTGTGCGAGCACGAGTCGAAGACGCCATCCCGCCACGAGATCGCTGTCGGCGAGATGCTGCACGACCATTCGTACGGACCACTTGCCGGGCGCCTCCGGGATGTCGGCCGCTTTGGCTGAGGCCGTCGCCACGAGCTTTCTGACGGCAGCCGGTGTCTTCGAGAGGACCTCGACGGGTTCGCGATCCCCGAGAAGTGCGAGAATGGCTTTCGTGTACTCCATTGCCGCTTCGACGGATCGGGAGGCCGGATTCGTGAAGATGGACATGGGTCGATTCTCGCCTCTCGGACTTATCGAGACGAGGCCAAACCCCGACTGGTCTTCTCAACAAGGTGTCCACTCGATCCCCAGCTGAAGCGCCCCGCATTTTCCTCCTCTCGCCTGCCAACTGCGCGGGGCGGAGGGCCACGATCGTGATGTCGGATCGCGCGACGTTCGATCTCGCCGTGCGGCTGCGCGGGCCGGGCGGAGCCGCGCTCGGGGAGGTCTTCAGCTTCATGAGCGGCCTGTATTTCCGCGGCAAGCTCGCCTACGCCCGGACATTCGCGGCTCCACCGGACCCCGGATCGTCGACCGCCGGCACCGGTATCTTCGTGATCACTCCCACCGCGGGTCTGCGGGCGCCCGATACCGTCGTGACGCGCGAGGCATTGCGAGGGTTCGCCGGAGTCGACGTGTCGGTCGACAACCCGCGTTACCGGCGGCCGCTGGAATCGAGCGCGCGGACGCTTCGAGACGAGATCGGTCCGGACTGCGACGTGGTGCTCCTTGGCAGCATTGCGTCCGGCAAGTACGTCGAGGTGCTTCAGGCCATCTTCGGCAACCGCCTTCTGTTCCCGGCTGACTTCGTCGGCAGAGGCGACATGAGCCGCGGCGGTCTGATGCTCCGGTGCGTGACCGCGCGCGACGAGCTGCGCTACATCCCGGTCGCCGGGGCGGTGCGCCACGGCGTCCGGCCGCCTCGCCTCGAGCCCCTCCCGAGAGTTCGCCAAGTCGGCTGAAAGCCGCGGCGGCGCGTGCCGACCGGTCCATGTGACCCGGTCGTAACCAGTCTTGCCCTGTCGTTTGAAGCTGCGACGGTGAAGGGACGGTGGATCGTTGGCCGGAATTGGCGAGGCCCAGAATACCGTCCTGGTGGCTGAGGAAGACCCTGAGCTCCGCGGGCGCGTCGTGAGCTATCTCGAGGCCCACGGCCTGATTACCACTGTCGTGGACTCGGTGGCCGCAGCACGCGGCGCTCTCCGGCAGAATGCATACGGCGGCGTCATTCTGAATTCGACGCTGAAGGGCGAGGACTGCCTCGTGATCGCGCGCGAGTTGCTGGCCCGGGGCGGACCGCCCGTGCTCGTCACCTCGTCCCGCAGCACCGAGATGGACCGCGTCCTCGCTCTCGACATGGGCGCGGACGACTATCTCGTGAAGCCGTACGGATTCCGCGAGCTGTTCGCGCGCCTGCGCGCGGTGCAGCGGCGAAGCGCTCGGCCGGCGCTACAGGCCGCGGGGCGACACCTGGCCCGATTCGACCACTGGACCGTCGACCTCGCGGCGCATCGTGCCATGCACGATGACGGCTGGCACATCGGGATGACGTCGGGCGAGCTCTCCCTGTTGCGCGCCTTCCTCGACAACCCGAACCGGGTGCTCCACCGACACGAGCTGCTCTCACTCACGCGCCGGGACGACGGGGCCGTATTCGATCGCACGGTGGACGTGCTCGTGTCGCGCCTGCGGCGGAAGCTGGAATCGGATCCGACCAGTCCTCAGTTCATCCAGACGGTTCGGAGTGAAGGGTACCTCTTCACCCAGCCGGTGAACTGGTCGGTGACCTGAAGATCGCCCCCCACGCCAGGGCCGGCTCACAAAAGGCGGAACGCCAACGCCGCGATGAGAGTCGGCACCAGCGCACCGAGCAGGAGCTTGATCGGAAGGATCGAGCGGTCGAAGAACCGTGCGAGCAGCGCCTGACCGGCCGGATTCGGCGCATTCGCAATGACGGTGAGTCCACCCGCCGCCACCGCCCCTCCGACAATCGCGGTCTTCATGCCATCGTCCAGGCTCGGCACGAGCGTCGCGAGGTATGTGATGAGGGCGTTGTCGTTGAAGGCCGTCAGGAGTGAGGCGGCTACGAACAGCGGCGTCGCGGACAAGGAGCCCAGGACTGGCGCGATCCACCAGGCCTGCAGCCCGCCGTGAACGACGAGGCCGCCCAGAAAGAAGCCCACGAGCAGGGGTGAACGCATCTCGACCCGGCTCTGGTAGGCCGCTGTCGCACGCGCGAACCCCAGAAAGAAGAGGAACCCTCCGATGAACAGCGCCGGGTAGTGCGCGTTCACCACAATCCACGCCATGAAGGTCAGGTGCACGACGACGATCCAGACAGGGACGGGCAGCAGGCATTCTCCCGGTGCGTCCTCGTCCGGGTGCTCGACGTCCGGAGCCGGCGCCCGGCTGGCGAGTCCGCGCAGCTCCTCCCTGAACGCGGCAAAGTAGACGCCCGTCGATACGACGATGGCGATGAGCGCACGCCAGCCAAAGTGGGCGAACATGTCGCTTGTCGTCCAGCCCCACGGACGGGCGACCATGAGCACCGGCGGCGCCGCGAAGTGGGTCAGCGTTCCGCCGATCGAGACGTTGACGAAGAGCAGGCCCAGCGTCGCGTATTTCAGGCGCTCGCTCGGCTCCAGGTCGTAGAATTGGCGGGCCAGAAGGAGCGCGCAGATGGTCATCGCAGCCGGCTCGGTGATCGCCGAGCCGAGGACCGGGCCAACGGTCAGGATCGTCACCCACCAGGCAGCGGGAGTTCCTCCGCCCGCGTTGGCGACGTACCGCATGGCGCCCTCGGCGAAGCCAACGACAGGCCGGGTCGAGGCGAGCGCCATGATCACGACCACGAAGAGCGCTTCGGTGTAGTTCACCGTTCCGCTGAAGTAGTGGGACGCCGTCTCCCAGCCCTTGAAGACCGCGACCACGATCAGCAGGACGACCGCCCACAGGCCGAACACGACCTCGATTTCGCCCAAGAAGTGCAGGAGTTCCGAAAGGACACTCGGCAGCCGCCGCTCCCCTCGCGCGACCGCGCGCGCATCGTGCGCCTCCTGGACGTTGTGCGCCATCGCCATGAACCTGGCTGCGCCAAATGTGTGGACGATCGCCAGGACGAAGACGAGCGTTGCGGCGGCATTCACCGGTTCCATCGCGACCCGGGTCCGCAGGGTCTCGACCAGCCCGAGGGTAGCCGGGTAGGAGGACAGGGGGAGGGGGAAGGGTGGGGCCATGTCGAACCTTAGAACCCTAGAACCCGACAAGGATCCCGACCGGAACCGTCTCGAACAGTTGTCCCGCGAAGATCCACGCCTGACTGTCTGTCACCACAGGCGTGACCTCGGCGCCTGTCAGCACATTGCGGAAGCTCCTATCAGTCATCGCGGCCGGCAGCAGCACACGCGTCGTCTTCCAGCGCTCGACGCCGAGCGGCATGGGATGTTGTTCGTCGATCAGGGAGGAACTGAAGCGCGGCGCCACGAAGAGTGCGACCGAATCGCCGTGCATGCGCGCGAAAGCGACGATGGACGCGCCGACGGTAGATTCCGTGACCAGCGGTAGATACTCACCGGACAGGAAGAGATCGGGCCGCTCGCGACGGAGTCTCAACCCGGCGGCCGTGACGACGAGCTTGATTCCGCCGTCCTGCCACGCTCGGAGCCGTTCCGCGATGGCCGCCGTGCGCTGAGCGACATCCAGCGCGAGGAGGCGATCGACCTCGGCCAGCATCTGCCGGCGACGTTCGAAGTCCACCGGACGGCGATTGTCGGGATCGACGAGACTCTGGTCCCAGAGCTCGTTGCCCTGGTAGAAGTCGGCCACGCCAGGGCATCCCAGTTTCAGCGTGACCTGCGCCAGCGAGTTGACCATGCCGGACACAGCCACCCGCGACTGGAAACGCAGGAAGCTCTCGAGGAAGCGCGGGTCCGTCAGCACAGCCTCGACGAACGTCGTCACGGCGTTTTCATAACCCTGATTCGGCGTCAGCCAGCTCGTATGCAGCTTGGCCTCTTTCACCGCCTTGATCATGTAGGCCTGGAGCCTCTCGATGATCGCGCGCGGCGCGAGCCGGATCGGTCCGTCGAGGTCGGCGGGCCAGATCCCGATCAGCGCCTGATAGAAGCGGTACTCGTCGTTCCGATCGGGAGCAGGCTCGCCGTCTACTACCGTGCGATAGTTGCGGTTCAACCGCATCCAGACTCCCGCCTCTCGTGCCCACTCGTCCGGCAGTTCGGACAGCACGTTGATCCTGGCACGCACGTCTTCACCGAGCTTCGTATCGTGAGTGGACGTGGCAATCATCTCCCACGGCCACTCGCGCAGCCGCCGGAGGTTCGCGTCGTGGAACTCGGCGACCGACCGGCCGAATCTGTCCGGATCGCCGCCGACCTCGTTGAGCGACAGCAGGAGGTTGTAGCGATAGAAGGACGTATCCTCGAGTCCTTTTGCGTGGACCGGTCCGGTGTATTGCTGCAGCTTCATCGCGAAGTGACTCCGATCGCGCGCCTCGGTTGCGTCGGCCGGGGGGTATCCGTCACGGCGATCGCCGGGTCTCGGCGCTCCGCCTTCGTCCCTCGCCAGGATCACCTCCCGGAAGAAGTCGAACAGCGAGCTCTCCATCGCCGGATTCCGCCGGCGTGCGCGCGCGATAGCCTGTTCGACGATCGCGCGGTCCTCGGCGGTCCAGCCCCGCTCGTCCACGTACGTGCGGTAGACCGGGAAGCAGGCGACCACTTCCGTGATGACGTCGCGGAGGCTCTCCAGCGTGAAGTCGCGCGACCGCCGGTTGCCCTTGCCTATCCGGTTGAGCATGTGCGCGAGCACGTTGAGCTCGCTCGCCATGCCGGTCTCCATGATCAAGCGGTTGCTCGCGTAGACGACGTCCTCGAACGGCTCGAGTCGTCCGGTGAGCTTCGCGTACGTGCGGCGCATGCGTCGGCCGTGCGCACTGTTCACGAAGAGGCCGTTGAGATCGTTGAGATAGTTGTAGCCCGTCGTGCCGTGAACGGCCCAGCGGCGGGGGAGCGCTTCCTGGCCGGAGACGATCTTCTCGGCGACAACGTACAGCGGCCGTCGTGGCGGTTCGCCCGTCTTGGAAGGTTCTACGTGCCAGGCGCTGTACGGCAAGCTCCTGGAGCATCTCGAAGTAGCGCGCCGGGTCGAACAGCCCGTCCGGATGATCGATGCGGACGGCGTCGATCGTCCCTTGCTGGAGGAGTGTCTCGAGCAGCTTGTGCGTGGCCCCGAACACTTCGGGTCGCTCGACACGCAGGCCGGCGAGAGTGTTGACATCGAAAAAACGCCGGTAGTTGATCTCGTGGGACGCCGTCCGCCAGTACGAGAGCCTGTAAGGCTGTGATTCGAGGAGCTCGTGCAGCTCGTTGAAGCTTTCAGGTCGTCCAGGTTCCCCGTTGAAGGTGTGGAGTGCGGCCTCGATCTGCTGGCCGACAGCCGGAGTCTCGAGGACGAGTCGCGCGAGCCTGGCCCGCGCGACGTCCTTTTCGCGCTGACGTTCCGCCATCAGTTCCGGACGGCGCTCCGTGTAAGGCGGGAGCTTCTGGAGAGAGGTGATGATGCTCTGGAACTCGTTCAGCGCGGGATTGTCAGGTCCCAGAATCGCCGTCAGCGGCTCGAGCGCGAGCTTGAAGGCGCGCGGCGACTGCCGGGGGTTGATCGGCAGCGTCGTATCACCGTACTTCAACGTCAGCTGACCGTCGTGGAAGAGGACGACGAGCTCGCCGCGCTCGAGGACGCGGCCGTACTGGTCGCCGAGGATCGGCAGCAGCAGCTTGGCGTGCAGCTCCACGTTCTCGGGCGACCACTCGATATCGAAGAAATCGGACGCCGGAGAGCTTGGACCGTTCTCGAGCACGTCGTTCCAGCGCGCGTTTCGTCCGGTGCCGATGCCCATGTGGTTCGGCACGAAATCAGCGAGGTGGCTGAGCCCGTGCTCGGTGAGCGCGGCCCTGAGTCGATCGAGTGCTCCAATTCCGCCAAGCTCAGGATTGATTTCGTTGTGATCCGAGACGTCGTAGCCATGCGTGCTGCCCGGCACTGCAGTGAAGTACGGGGACGTGTAGCACGTGGAGACGCCAAGGGAGGCGAGGTATGGGACGACGTCGCGCGCGGCGGCGAGCGAAAAACCGGCGTGGAGCTGCAGACGATAGGTGGTCAGCGGTACGAACCGCGGACGCTCCAGGTTCTCTCGCGCGTCGGTCATGTGTTCGGTCGGTCAGCGTGTCAGCGGGTTATCCGGCGATGGTTGGCCGTTATGCGGCTGGCAACGAGAATTCTGTACCAGTTTGCGGCGGGCGCATAACGAGCTAGACGCGCCGGAGGCGCTCCCGCCGGAGCGGAGCGGGGCGCCGGGGTTCCCCGCGAGCGACGGCGACCGGGGCCCCCGGCGCGCGTGTTTTGCGCGCTGGGGTGGAGGTGGGGGGTCCGGCGAGGCGAAGCCCCCCGGTCAAGTCAGAGCAGATCGAAGATACCCCAGAGCGGGATCCGGACCCAGTCGGGACGATTGTTCAGCTCGTAGTTGAGCTCGTAGAGGGCTTTGTCCAGCATGAAGAGGCGAAGGAGGGCGTCCCGTTGCGCGAAATCCGCGGGCAGGAAGGAGGCTTCGCCAACGGTCTCGAAATATCCCCGGAGAAACGCGGCCGACGCCCACGTCTGCCAGATGTGGGCCCACGGCTCGAGCCGGCCGAAGTCCGCCGGCCGTGTCGCCGCCTGACCGAAGAGGCCCGCATAGGCGGCGTAGTTGAAGGACCGCAGCATCCCGGCGACATCCTTCAACGGAGACTGCTTCTGCCGCCGATACGGCAGGGAACGCGCCGGTTCTCCCTCGAAGTCGAGCAGGTAGAAGTCCGCTTCGGACCACAGGACCTGCCCGAGGTGGTAGTCGCCGTGCACGCGAATCTTGGAGCAGACGAACTCGAACCGCGGTGCGGATCGGATGCGATCGAGGAGTGCATCGCGAGCCGTGACCAGTCGGTGGGCCTGCTCGACGTCGAGCCCTTGACGGCTGCCGGATTGGTCTGTGTCGCCCGCCTGCTCCTCAGCTTGCTGCTGCAACCGCGCGTCGAGAGACTGGAAGGCGCGCTGCGCCAACGCCACGGCTTCGGAGCTGAGTGCCTTCAGATCGTCCTTCGAGAACGGCTCGGGGGCGAACGCCGGATCGGTCGTGTCGGCGGCGAGTGCCAGGTGCATTTCTCCGGTCCGCCGACCGAGCTTGAGAGCGAGCTCGATGTACGCACCCATCGCTTCCTGGACGCGCTTCGGGATCTCCGTCGTCGCAAGCTCGGTGAACCGTCGCGGCGCGGAGACCACGGGGGCGGTGACGGAGCCGATCCGATCGTAGTAGCGGCCGATTTCGTCTGTCGCGTGCGTCCAGCCGTCGGCCTGACTCTCGACGAGCTGCTGGACCATCGCGAGCGTGGTGGGTTGCGAGCCGCGCTCGTATTCCAGGGCACCAGCGACGGCCGGCACGCGGGGGAATCGAACCTTCTCGGTGAGCTGACGGCCGATCTCGAAGTCAGGGTTGATGCCCGGTTCAATCCGGCGGAACAGCTTCATGATCAACCGGTCGCCATAGATGATCGACGTGTTGCTCTGCTCGCGCTCCGGCCGGCTCACTCTCAACCCGTCGTCAGGTCCGCGAAGCGCGGCAAATGCCGCCGTCTGGCTGCCGCTGATCGTACCTCTGCGCGTCTTCGCGTGCTCCTGATGGCCGAGAACGTCGAGCAGCACGAGCGCGAAGCGATCGTCGAGCCATGCGTCGAACAGCACGCCCTTTCGTGCGCCCGTAACCGTAGCGAGGATGCCGTGCGGGGCGCGCTCCTCCACGCCTTTCGCATCTGCTGACGCACAGACCGTCAGCGGCAGGAAGTACTGATCGCGCGGGCCGTCGTCGTATTCGACTTCGATCAGCGTCAGGAAGATCGGTTGCGGGCCCCGGCGCAGGACGCCCCAATCGATGAACCGGGCGTTGCGCGTCTTGCGCGCTTTGCCCCCGAACCACCGCTGACGCTGGAGGAACGGCAGGAGGCGCTCGCGCTCGATGAGCGTTCGGACGTTGCCTTCGAGCAGGGTTTCCCATGCCGCCCCCACGAGCAGCCCAGGCGCCTGCACGATTTCCATCGTTGGATCCGTCGCCACACGAGATGCCGCCGAGGACGCCGGCTGGAGGCGGAACCAGTAGAACGCGTACGGACCAATCGTGAGGAAGTAGGGAAGGTCCCCGATGCGGGGAAACTCGGTGAGGCCGAGCAGCTCGATCGGGATCATTCCCTTGAAGCGCGAGAGGTCGATCTCGACGGGCTGCACGCTGCGCGACAGGTTCGCCACGCACAGGATCGTCTCATCGCCGAGCTGTCGAATGTAGATGAGCGCTTTTCTGTTCTGTGCGGGGAGGAACTCAATCGTGCCGCGGCCGAAGACCGTGAGCTGCTTGCGCAGCCCGAGCATGCGCCGCATCCAGCTCAGGATCGAATACTCGGATCTCGCCTGTGCCTCGACGTTGATCGCCTGGTAGCCGTAGACGGGATCCATGATCGGCGGCGCGTAGAGACGCGCCGGATCGGCGCGGGAGAATCCGCCGTTGCGATCGCCTGTCCATTGCATGGGAGTGCGGACGCCGTTCCGATCGCCGAGGTAGATGTTGTCGCCCATGCCGAGCTCGTCGCCGTAGTAGATGACGGGCGTGCCCGGCATCGAGAAGAGCAGGCTGTGCAGGAGCTCGATGCGGCGGCGGCTGTTCTCCAGCAGCGGCGCGAGGCGCCGGCGTATTCCAACGTTGATCCGCATCTGCGGGTCCGTGGCATACGCGCGATACATGTAGTCGCGTTCTTCGTCCGTCACCATTTCCAGCGTGAGCTCATCGTGGTTCCGCAGGAACATCGCCCACTGGCAGTTCTCCGGGATCTCTGGCGTCTGGCGCAGGATCTCCACGATCGGGTGGCGGTCTTCCTGCTGCACCGCCATGAACATGCGCGGCATCAGGGGGAAGTGGAACGCCATGTGGCATTCGTCGCCCTCGCCGAAATACGGTCGCACGTCGGCCGGCCACTGGTTCGCCTCCGCCAGCAGCATCCGATCCGGATACGACGCGTCGAGCGCCTTCCTGATTTGCTTCAGGATGAGGTGAGTCTCCTCGAGGTTCTCGCAGATCGTCCCCTCGCGCTCGATCAGATACGGCACGGCGTCCAGACGCAGACCGTCCACCCCTCGATCGAGCCAGAACCGCATCACCTTGACCACGGCGTCGAGGACCGCCGGATTGTCGAAGTTCAGATCCGGCTGGTGGTAGAAGAACCGATGCCAGTAGTACGCCTTGGCCGTGTCGTCCCAGGTCCAGTTCGATTTCTCGGTGTCGGTAAAGATGATGCGGACGCCCTGGTACTTCTGGTTCGTGTCGCTCCAGACGTAGAAGTCGCGTTCCGGTGATCCAGCGGGCGCGCGGCGCGAGGCCTGGAACCAGGGGTGCTGGTCCGACGTGTGGTTGATGACGAGCTCGGTGATGACGCGGATCTGCCGCCGCTGCGCCTCCGCGATGAACCGATCGAAGTCAGCCAGCGTGCCGTAGCTCGGATGGATATTTTCGTAGTCCGCGATATCGTACCCATCGTCTCGAAGTGGAGACGGGTAGAACGGCAGGAGCCACAGCGTGTTCACGCCCAGGCTTTCGATGTACTCCAGCTTCTCTGTCAACCCCACGAAGTCGCCGATGCCGTCGTTGGTGCTGTCGAAAAACGCGCGGACGTGCACCTGATAGATGACGGCGTCCTTGTACCAGAGAGGATTCGGCGTTTCGGCCATGCGCGGGTCAGTTCTCCACCGACGGTTCGGGCGGCAGCGCCACTTCCAGCTGTACAAGCAGGATATGCGCCACGCGGGCCTCGGGGTCCAGCCGGACGTAGTTGCGGCTTCCGCGCCAGTGATATCGCTCGCTGGAAAGCAGGTCTGTCACATGCACCGCGCTGTCGGGGCTCAGCTGCCACGCCGCGAGTGGAAGCTCGACGTGGCCATGTTGCATGTGAAACGGATCGAGGTTCACGACCATGAGCACCAGGTCGCGTCCATCTTCCGAACGTTTGCTGTAACACAGCAGCTGGGGATTGTCGGTGGGATGGAATTGCAGGCCCCAGTCCCTCTGGAGCGCCGGGTGGTCGCGCCGGATCTGGTTCACCTGCGCGATCAGCTCTGAGAGACTGTCCGCTCGCGCGAAATTCCGGACCTTGATCTGGTATTTCTCGGAGTCGAGGTACTCCTCACTGCCTGGCCTCACGGGGACGTTCTCGGCGAGCTCGAACCCGCTGTAGATGCCGTAGCTCGCCCCGAGCGTGGAGGCGAGGACGAATCGCGCGATGAAGGCCGGCCTCCCGCCGTGCTGCAGGTACTCATGCAGGATATCCGGCGTGTTGGCGAAAAAATTCGGACGAAGGTACTCGCGGACGTCTGTCAGGGCGAGCTCGGTGGCATATTCAGTGAGCTCCTGGGCCGTGTTCCGCCACGTGAAGTATGTGTACGACTGGGAGAAGCCTGCTTTGGCGAGGTGGCGCATCACCTTGGGACGCGTGAACGCTTCCGACAGGAAGATCGCCTCCGGGTGCGTGCGCCTGATCTCGGCGATCGCCCACGCCCAGAAGCGCAGCGGCTTGGTGTGGGGGTTGTCGACGCGGAAGATCGTCACGCCGTGGCCGATCCAGAACTCGATGACCTGCTTCAGCTCGGCCCACAGCGGTTGCCAGGCGTCCGACTCGAAGTTGATCGGGTAGATGTCCTGATACTTCTTGGGGGGGTTCTCGGCGTACTTGATCGAGCCGTCCGGCCGTCGCCGGAACCATTCAGGGTGCTCCCGGACCCAGGGATGATCGGGCGAGGCCTGGTAGGCCAGATCGAGCGCGACCTCGAGGCCCTGCCGGCGCGCGGCCTCGACGAACCGATCGAAATCCGACAGGGTGCCGAGCCCCGGCTCGATCGCCGTGTGTCCGCCGGCCTCCGAGCCGATCGCCCAAGGGCTGCCGGGGTCATTCGATTGCGCCTCCAGCGAGTTGTTCCGGCCCTTGCGAAAGCTGACGCCGATCGGATGGATCGGCGGGAGATACAGCACGTCGAACCCCATGGCCCTGACGTACGGCAGGAGGGCGGTTGCTTCGTCGAATGTCGCGCTGCGCCCGGGATCGGGTCCGGCGGAACGCGGAAACATCTCGTACCATGCGCCGAAGCGCGCGCGTTCGCGTTCAACACTGACGCCGAGAACCTGCTCGTACCGCGTCGCGCGGCTTCGATCGGGCGCAGCGGCCATGGCATCGGCCAGGTCGGCCGACAGCGCCGCGGCCATGCGCTCGCCGATCGGAGCTCCCGGGTTGCCAAGCAACTTCACAATCCCTGCAAGCCTATCGCCTCTCCGTCGGCTGCCTTCGACCAGGCTTCCTCCCTCGAGCAACTCGCTCGACACATCCTGTCCAGCCCCGATCTTCGCGGAGAGCCCATGCCGCCAGCTCCCGAACCTGTCGATCCAACCTTCGACCGTGTACTCGTATGTGCCGAGCGCGTCGACAACGAACTGCGCCTGCCAGCGATCGTTCCCGAGCGCCGCCATCGGTGTCTCGCGCCACGAGCGCTCGCCCGCGCGCCGATACAGCAACACCGCGGCAAGAACATCGTGCCCATCCGCAAACACATCCGCACTCACGACCACGCGTTCCCCAACCGTCCGCTTGATCGGAAACCGCCCGTCGTCCACAGAAGGACGGACGTTCTCGATCACGACGCGGCGTTGAAGCTGAGGATCAAGATGTGGCATGGCAGGTCAAGAAAGGTTCCAAAGGTTCCAGGAGTTCCAAGGGTTCCAGAGGTTCGAAAGGGACTGTTGACTGTGACTGACGACTGACGACTGCTGACCGCCGACTGTCAGTACACTCCCATCGGTCCCCACTCCGCCGCTCTCTGCAAGTCCCGTTCGCGCGATCCGAGCCTCAGGACCGTCATGGAGCGCCCGGTCAGCCGGAAGCGATCCTTCGACATCAGCCATCGGACCGGCGAAAACGGGTCGGCGGTGTCGATGAGTGTTTCCCACCGTTCCGTCGGGCCGGTCTCGGGCAGCGAGAACGGAACCGTTTCTTCACCGGCGTTCAGCATGATCACGAGCGTTTCGCCGACGATGCGCTGGCCGCGCTCGTCGATCTCGTCGATGGCGTCGCCGTTCAGGCGCACGCCCAGGCAACGGACGTCCGGCGAATTCCACGTTTCGTCGGTCATCTCCCGGCCCGACGGATCGATCCACGCGATGTCGAGAACGTCCGCGCCACGGATGCGGCGGCCCTGGAAGAATTTTCGACGGCGCAGCACAGGATGGTCGCGCCACACCCGAATGACCCGCCGCGTGAATTCCAGGAACGCCTTCTGCTCGGCGTCGAGGTCCCACGGGGTGTAGCTGATCTCGTTGTCCTGGCAGTACGCGTTGTTGTTTCCCAGCTGCGTTCGCCCGACCTCGTCGCCGCCGCTCAACATCGGCACGCCCACCGACAGCATCAGCGTCGCCATCAGATTGCGCCGTTGCCGCGCGCGGAGATCCAGCACCCGTTGATCGCTCGTCGGCCCTTCGATACCGCAATTCCAGCTGAGATTGTGGTTCTCGCCGTCACGGTTGTCCTCCCCATTGGCCTCGTTCCGCTTGTGCTCGTACGAAACCAGGTCCGCCAGCGTGAACCCGTCGTGCGCGGTGATGAAGTTGATGCTCGCGTACGGACGACGGCCGCTCTGCTCGTAGAGATCGCTGCTGCCCGCGAGGCGTGTCGCCAGCTCGGATGCGCCGCCGGAATCGCCGCGCCAGAAGCGTCGAACCGCATCGCGATACTTGCCGTTCCATTCGGTCCACTTGGTTGGGAAGTTGCCGACCTGATAGCCCCCTTCGCCCAGATCCCACGGCTCGGCAATCAGCTTGACCTGCGACAGGACAGGGTCCTGATGAATGATGTCGAAGAACGCTCCCAGCTTGTCCACTTCATGCAACTCACGAGCCAGTGCGCTCGCGAGATCGAAGCGGAACCCGTCGACGTGCATCTCGAGAACCCAGTACCGGAGGCTGTCCATGATGAGCTGCAGCACGCGCGGGCTGCGCATGTTCAGCGTGTTGCCGCAGCCGGTGAAGTCCTGGTACAGCCGGCGATTCTGCGGGTGCAGCCGGTAGTACGACGCGTTGTCGATCCCGCGCAGCGACAGCGTCGGACCTCGATGGCTGCCTTCCGCCGTGTGGTTGTAGACGACGTCGAGGATGACCTCGAGCCCCGCGGCGTGCAGCGCCCGAATCATCATCTTGAACTCGCGGACCACGTCCACGGGTGAAGACGACGCGGCGTAGCGAACGTCAGGGGCAAAGTACGACAGCGTGTTGTAGCCCCAATAGTTCTTGAGCCCGCGCTTGATCAGATGCCACTCGTCCTGGTGGTGATGCACCGGCATGAGCTCGACCGCGGTGACGCCGAGCGAAGTCAGATGCCGGATCGCAGCCTCCGACCCGAGGCCCAGGTAGGTGCCGCGGAGCGTTTCCGGGACGTGCGGGTTCAGCAGCGAGAAGCCCTTGACGTGCAGCTCGTAGATCAGCGTCTTGTGCCACGGTGTCCGCAGCGGGCGATCGTCGCCCCACGTGAACGCGTCGTCCACGACGGCCGCGATGCGGCGCATAGGGTGCGCTGTCGCGGTCGTCGAACGTCGTGTCGTCCTGATCGAAGCGGAATCCGAACAGCGCTTCGTGCCACGCTCCCGCCCGACCCACGACCTTCGCGTAGGGATCCATCACCAGCTTGTGCGGATTGAACCTGTGGCCTGCGTGCGGTGCGTACGGTCCGTGAACGCGATAGCCGTACAGCTGGCCGGGATGCGCGTCGGGCAGGTATCCATGCCAGACCATGTCGGTCTGCTCCGGCAGCGGGATCGTGAGCGACTCGGCTTCCGCGTCCTGGGAATCGAAGAGGCACAACTCGACGCGCGTCGCGTGTTCGGAGAACAGCGCGAAGTTGACGCCGACGCCGTCCCACGTCGCTCCCAGCGGATAGGGGACACCAGGCCAGACTCTCAGGCTGTTCTTGGGCACAAGACAGGCTCACGAATGACGATGTGGGGGGGCGGCTCGACGGGCAAGCAGGATTAGGTACCACGTTCGGCCGCGTCGTGGCAATGGAGTTCGCGGAGGGGACGGAGGAAACGGAGAAGATTCACAAACGGAGCAACGGAGAAAACGGAGACGAAACGGAGAAGATTCTGGTGTCCAGCATCGGGAGGGCGCGGGCCGCGCGTAGCGTGGCGTGGCGGGTTAGCGAGGCTGCGGGCTCGCGTGCCGGCATGTGCTGAACATCGCCATCCCCGCTGTCTGCGCGCCGGTCCGGGGACCGGCGTGGGTGCGAGTGCGAGCCGGATATCGCAAGCATCAGGAAAAGCCAGACATGCTTGCGATATCCGACTCGCACTCGCACCCGACCGCGCTGCGCGCGGCGCAGACAGCCGAGAGTCCGTCGGTTAAGCTCGATGCCTTCTCCGTTTCGTCTCCGTTGACTCCGTTGCTCCGTTTGTGAACTCCGTTCCCTCCGTATCCTCTGGCGTCTCGAAGAAGTACAGTCGCGTGATGCGGCTCGACTCGCTTCGCCGGTGGGCGGTCATTCTCGACAGTCTGTTCCAGGTGCCGGGCACTTCCATCCGCTTCGGCCTCGACGCGATCGTCGGCATCATCCCCGGGCTGGGCGACATGGCGTCCCCGATTTACACCGCGCTCATCCTGCTCGAGGGCCTGCGCCGGCGCGTTCCGGCCGTCGTGCAGGCGCGGATGGTCCTCAACGCCGCTCTCGACATGGGTATCGGCCTCGTCCCCGTGCTGGGGGACCTCGCGGACGTGGCCTGGAAGGCGAATCTCAGAAACCTCGCATTGCTCGAGCGACACGCCAGCCCCGGCACGCCGCCGTCGGCAGGGGACTACGTTTTCGTCATCCTCTGCATCGCGGCCGTCGTCCTGATTGCGATCGCCCCGGTGGCGCTGATCATCTGGTTGCTGTCGCAGCGCCCGTTCGTGTGATGCCCGAGAACCTCTGGAACGGTGGCTCGCGGAACACGGAACCCTCAGAACCCTGGAACCCTCAGAACCCGAGAACCTTCAGAACCCGAGAACCCTAGAACCCTAGAACCCGAGAAAATGCTCGTCTCCGACTTCCACTTCGACCTCCCGAACGAGCTGATCGCCCAGGAGCCGCTGCCGCGTGGTGAATCGCGCCTCCTCGCGATGGATCGTCGAAGCGGAGAGGCGCGCCATCTCCATGTTGGCGATTTTCCATCGCTGTTGAGGGCGGGCGATCTGCTGGTAGTCAACGACACCAGGGTCTTCGCGGCCCGGTTGCTCGGCCATCGAGTACCGAGCGGCGGGGCTGTGGAATGCCTCCTCCTTGGCCCCGCCGTCGCGCGTGACCCCGACGGTTCGAGCGTGTACGACGCGTTGGTCCATCCGGGACAGAAACTGAAGCCGGGGGCTCGGATGCGATTCGAAGGTGTCGCAGGCGCGTTGTCGGGAGAGATCCTGGAACAGCGATTCTTCGGCAGGCGCAGGGTGCGCATCAGTGCGGAACCTTCGGGCTCGGTTCGCGATCCAGACGCGCTCATCGACGCGATCGGGCACGTACCGCTGCCACCCTACATCAAGCGGGAAGATCTCGACGCCGATCGCGATCGCTACCAGACGATATACGCGCGCGATCGCGGGTCGGTGGCAGCGCCGACGGCCGGACTGCACTTCACGGCCGAGCTGCTCGAGGCGATCGCCGCGCGCGGCGTCGATCGGATTTCGATCACACTGCACGTCGGCTACGGGACGTTCAAGCCGGTGCGCGTCGAGTCGGTCGAGGATCATGCGGTCGATCCGGAACCGTACGAGATTTCCCCGGCAGCGGCGGCCGCTGTCGGTCGCGCGCGCGCCGAGGGCCGCCGTGTGATTGCCGTCGGCACGACGACGACGCGTGCGCTCGAGGATGCGGCGGGACGCAACGACGGCATCGTGCGCGCCGGTCGAGCCGAGGCCTCGCTCTTCATCCATTCCGGCCACACCTTCCGCGTCGTCGACGGCCTGATGACGAACTTCCATCTGCCGCAATCGTCGTTGCTGATGCTCGTCGCGGCCTTCGCAGGCCGGGAACGCGTCCTCGCGGCCTATACCGAGGCCGTGCAACGGCGCTATCGCTTTTACAGCTACGGGGATGCGATGGTTATTCTCTGAAATAGCTATCAGCTATCAGCTGCCCGATCGCCGCGCTCATTGATCCCCGACGCGCACTTCCGTATCCTTTGCGCCGTGCCCTTCAGCTATGACGACTTCGATCTGTCCGGCGTCGCCACCTATCCGCTCGCGTCGCGCAAGAGCAAGGCACACGCGTCAGAGTTCGCCAAGGTCTATCAACCCGGTTCGGGAGTAGCGGGGCTGGTCGCGTCCATGCCGACGATGCTCGCGGGTGCAGACTTCAGGGCGGTCGTCGGTGCGGTGCGGGCGGCGCGCGCGTCGAACGGCGGCATGCTGTGGGGCCTCGGCGCGCACGTGATCAAGACGGGACTCGCGCCCGTGCTCATCGATCTCATGGAGCGCGGATTCGTCTCGGCCATCGCGATGAATGGCGCGGGGATTATCCACGACTTCGAGGTCGCCCTGTCGGGTGCCACGTCCGAAGAAGTGGAGGACGCTCTCGGGCCCGGGCGTTTCGGCATGGCCGAGGAGACCGGCACGCTGCTGAATGCGGCGATCAACCAGGGGGTTGCGGCGGGCAAAGGGATCGGACAGGCGGTCGGGGAACGCCTGCTCGAGTTGTCGCCGCGGCACGGGGCGCTGAGTCTCGTCGCGGCGGCGGCGCGCCTTGGTGTCCCGGTTACGGTGCATGTCGCCATCGGGACCGACATCATCCACATGCACCCTGCCGCGTCTGGCGCGGCGCTTGGCGAAGGCAGCCTCCGCGATTTCCGCTACTTCGTCTCGAACGTCGCCCGTCTGCGCGGCGGCGTCTATCTGAACTGCGGGTCGGCAGTTGTGCTGCCAGAAGTGTTTCTCAAGGCCGTCGCGCTCGTGCGCAACCGCGGGATCTCGCTCGACGGACTCACGACCGTGAATCTGGACTTCATGCGCCTCTATCGGCCGCTGACGAATGTCGTCAGCCGTCCGACCGCGGGTATCGGGAAGGGGTACTCGCTCGTCGGCCACCACGAGATCATGATTCCGCTGCTGGCCGCGGCTCTGATCGAACCTTAGAACGCTCAACCGGAGTGGTCTGAGAACCCTGGAACCCCGTGTTAACATCAATGGTTCGGGCGGTGTAGCTCAGCTGGTTAGAGCATGCGGCTCATATCCGCAGTGTCCGGGGTTCAAGTCCCTGCACCGCCACCATTTCCTCCACAATCATGCTCCTCGCCGATCGCGTCGTCGCGACCGTTCGGAAGCACGGCATGCTGCCGCCGTCAGGCGGCCGTGTGCTCGTCGCGCTCTCAGGAGGCTCGGACTCGGTCGGGCTTCTCCATCTGCTCTGTATACTGGCGGCTCGGGGCGAACTGACAGTCGTCGGCGCGGCACATCTCAACCACGGCTTGCGTGATGCAGCCGACGAGGACGAGCGCTTCTGTAGAGAGCATGCGGCCGAGCTCGGGATCCCGGTGTGCGTGGAACGCGCAGATGTGCGCGCGCTCGCCAAGGACTGGCACACCTCACTCGAAGACGCCGGACGTCGTGCGCGCTACGCGTTCCTCGAGCGCGCTGGCGCCGAGCTGAGCGCCAGCGCGATTGCAACAGGTCACACCCTCGACGACCAGGCGGAGACCTTCCTCCTGCAGTTGATCCGGGGGGCCGGTCCGCGCGGGCTGTCCGGGATCGGTCCGAACGTCGGTCTCCTCCGGCGGCCTCTCCTCGACATTCGTCGGGAAGAGATCCGGGAGTGGCTCGCCGCGGAGGGGATTCCCTTCCGTGAGGACGAATCCAATCGCGACCTCGCATTCACTCGGAACCGCGTGCGGCACGTGCTGGTGCCGCTCCTCGAGCGGGACTTTTCGCCCGGGATCGTCGAGGTGCTCGCCCGCGAGTCTGCAATCGCACGCGAGGATGAGGCTTACCTTCAATCAACAGCAATCGAATTGGCTCGTTCCGTCGTCTTAGCAAGTGAGGACATCGTCGAGATTGATGCCTCAGCGCTCAGATCCCTGCATCCAGCGGTCGCCTCGCGGGTCGTGCGGATTGCGCTGGCTCGGCTCGGTTCCGGCCGATACATAGGTTTTGACCACGTAGAAGGCGTTCTGAACCTCGCGCGGCTGCCGGAGGCATCGGCGCTGAGCCTTCCTGGTCAGCAGGCAAGGCGGATCGGGGAGCGGATCGTGCTCCGGCGGAGCCTCCCGGGCAGCTTCGAGAACTCTTTTCGGGTTCCGCTGTCTATACCTGGTGAGGTCCTTCTCGAGCGGCAAGGCTGGGTAGTTTCGGCCGAGCTCGGGTCGGCTCCTGCCGGGTTGGGGTCAAACAGTTCAACGTCCCGCGCGGGCTCGGCCGGGATGGGGGACCTAGTCGGTCGGCTGGAGGTAGCGCTTCGGACCGAGAACGTCGCTTTGCCCCTCAGCGTGCGATCCCGGTGCCGGGGCGACAGGCTGCGGCCGGCCGGCATGCAGGGGCGCCGGAAGAAACTGCAGGATTTGTTCGTGGATCTCAAAATCGCTCGGGAAGAGCGCGACGCGGTCCCGCTCGTCGTCGATCGCGAGGACCGGATTCTCTGGGTCGTCGGGCACGCCGTCGCAGAGGATTTTCGGGTCACAGAGCCTTTACAAGGCGTGTTACTCTTGAAAGCAAGGCGGTTAGGAGGCCTAGGTTGAATTCGACCCTCAAGAGCCTGTTGTTCTGGATGGTCCTCGTCGTCGTGGGGGTCCTGATCTGGCAATTCTCGACTGGCCTGCGTCCGGGGCCGTCCAGTATTCCGTTCTCGCAGTTCCTCCAGAAGGTCGACGCGGGTGAAGTCCAGAGCGTCGTAATCAGCGGCAACGAAATCACGGGCAAATACAACGGGAACGCCGGCGACGGCACCGGCAGCTTCCGCTCGTACGCGCCTAGCCAGTACGAAGGCCTCGCCAACAAGCTCGCTGAGAAGAACGTGGGCATCGAGGCGAAGCCGGAGTCGGCGAGCCCGTGGACGGCGATCCTCTATTCCTGGGCGCCGATCCTCCTGATGATTGGATTCTGGATCTTCATCATGCGGCAGATGCAGAGCGGGGGGAACAAGGCCCTCTCGTTCGGCAAGAGCCGCGCGAAGCTCTCGTCGAGCTCGCAGAAAAAGGTCACTTTCAAGGACGTCTCCGGAGTAGACGAAGCAAAGGAAGAGCTTCAGGAAATCATCGAGTTCCTCAAGGAGCCGCAGAAGTTCCAGAAGCTTGGTGGGCGTATCCCGAAGGGCGTGCTCCTCATGGGCCCCCCCGGAACCGGCAAGACGCTGCTGGCGCGTGCGGTCGCGGGTGAGGCGAACGTTCCGTTCTTCTCCATCAGCGGCTCCGACTTCGTCGAGATGTTCGTCGGCGTCGGCGCCTCGCGCGTCCGGGATCTTTTCGAGCAGGGGAAGAAGAACGCGCCCTGCATCGTGTTTATCGACGAGATTGACGCCGTCGGGCGGCATCGCGGCGCCGGGCTGGGCGGCGGCCACGACGAGCGCGAGCAGACCCTCAACCAGTTGCTCGTCGAGATGGACGGCTTCGAGTCCAACGAGGGCGTGATCCTCGTCGCCGCCACGAACCGTCCCGACGTTCTCGACCCGGCGCTCCTCCGCCCCGGTCGCTTCGATCGCCGGATCGTCGTCAATCGTCCGGACGTCAAGGGGCGCGAAGGCATTCTCGCGGTACACACCAAGAAGATTCCGCTCGGCGACGACGTGAACATCCACATCCTCGCGCGTGGCACGTCGGGCTTTTCGGGCGCCGACCTGGCCAATCTGGTGAACGAAGCGGCGCTCAACGCGGCTCGCTACAACCAGAAGGTCGTTCGCATGCTCGACTTCGAGTTCGCCAAGGACAAGGTCCTGATGGGCTCGGAGCGTCGTTCGATGATCATCAACGACGAGGAGAAGAAGGTCACCGCCATACACGAGGCGGGGCACGCCCTCCTCGCCGTGCTGCTCCCGCATGCGGACCCGGTCCACAAGGTCACGATCATCCCGCGCGGCATGGCACTCGGCGTCACGATGCAGCTGCCGGTCGACGACAAGCACAACTACTCGCGCGACTACCTGAACGACCAGATCGCGATTCTTCTCGGCGGCCGGATCGCAGAGGAGATCACGACGAAGGGCATGACGACGGGCGCCGGGAACGATCTCGAGCGTTCGACGGAGCTCGCGCGCAAGATGACGTGCGAGTGGGGCATGAGCGACGCGCTCGGCCCGCTGACGTTCGGGAAGAAGGAAGAGCAGATCTTCCTCGGCCGCGAGATCGCGCAGCACAAGGACTACAGCGAAGACACGGCCATCCGCATCGATCAGGAGATCAAGCGGATCATCACGACCAACTACGACAATGCGCGGAGCATTCTCGAGACGAATCGGCCGGCCCTCGACAAGATCGCCGAGGAGCTGCTTGTTCGTGAGGTGCTCGACGCCGATCAGGTGCGCAGTATCGCTCAAGGCAAGCCGCTCGAGGAATACAAGCCAGCCCCCGCGCCCGGCGTGGCGGACGATCCCTCGAAGCGTGCGCAGAAGGAGCGGCCATCGATGGTTCCGCCGCTGCCTCCCCTCAACAAGCCGCTGCCCCAGGAGTAACCCAGTCGAGGGTCTACGGTCGGCAGTCACAGTCGGCAGTCATCCGGGCCCGGTCTTGCGACCGGGCCTTTTGTTTGTACGGAGACATGATTTTCGCGCCACGGCTGTCCTACACCCTTCCGCTCCCGGGCCGGACGCCGCTGGAGCTCGGCGACCGCACGGTCGTGATGGGGATCCTCAACGTCACGCCCGACTCGTTCGCTGACGGCGGGCTCTACGTCGACGTCGATCGTGCCGTCGCGCACGCGTACGAGATGGTCGAGCAGGGGGCCGGGATCATCGACGTCGGCGGAGAATCGACACGGCCGGGTGCGGCGGCGTTGCCCGAGGATGAAGAGCTCGCCCGCGTTCTGCCCGTCATCGATCGGCTGGCCTCCTGCGGGTTGGCTGTGCCGATCTCCGTCGACACCTATAAAGCCGCTGTCGCGCGCGCGGCGATCCAGCGTGGCGCGACGATCATCAACGACGTCAGCGGCCTTCAATACGACGCCCGCATGGCCCCGGTGGCGGCGGAGACAGGCGCCGCGCTGATCCTCATGCACAACCGGGGGAGATCGAAGGAGATGTACCGCGAGGCGGCTTATGAAAATGTGATGGAGGAGGTCTGCGCGGAGCTGGGGGCGGCGATGCAGCAGGCAATCGACGCCGGAGTTCGTCGAGAGTCGATCGTCCTGGATCCGGGCCTCGGCTTCGCCAAGCGCGCGGAGCACACCTACACCGCCCTGGCGGAGTTCGATCGGCTCTTGGGGCTCGATCGCCCGATCCTCTCGGGACCCTCCCGCAAGTCGTTCCTGCGAGCCGCACTGGGCGAGCACCCGGCCGACCAGCGGGACTGGGGCACGGCGGCCGCCGTCACCGCGAGCATCCTCCAGGGCGCCCACATCATCCGTGTCCACAACGTGCCCGCCATGCGCGACGTCGCGAGCGTCGCCGATCGAATCAGAGCAGGCGCGGTCTAGGTTGCCAGCTATCAGCTCTCAGCTAGCAGCTCTCAGCTCAAGCTGAGAGACCGCCGACTCCCGACCGCGACTGCCGACTCCCGACTGACGACTGCAGACTGAGGCGGCCGACTCCCGACCGACGACTGCCGACTGGGGTAAGCTACTCGGTCGATGCCCGAATATCTCACCAGCCTGCTCCGGCGGCCGCCTGTCGGCTGGTGGGACCTGCTCGACATCGCGATCGTCTCGATCCTGATCTACGAGTTCCTGAAACTGATCAGGGGAACTCGCGCCGTTCAAATGGCGGTAGGCTCGCTGCTGATCATCATGTTGTTCTACCTGTCGCGGCTCGCCCCGCTTCAGACCCTCAACTGGATGATCCGCAACATGCTGGTCTACGTGGTCTTCGCGGCCATCGTGATCTTCCAGTCCGACATCCGCCGCGCGCTGGCGCACTTCGGCCAGGCGCCCTTCTTCCGCTACTTCAATCGTCAGGAAGCGGCCGGGGAGACCATCGAGGAAATCGTCGTCGCGACGACGATGCTGTCGGCGCAGAAGACAGGAGCGATCGTCGCGGTCGAGCGCGAGATCGGCCTGCGGAACTACATCGAGAGCGGCATCCCCATCGATGCGGAGCTGACGTACGATCTGCTGGCCACCATCTTTCAGCCCGGGTCTCCATTGCACGACGGCGCGGTCGTGATCCAGGAAGACCGCGTGGCGGCGGCCGCCTGCTTTCTTCCGCTCACCGTCAACCCGCGTGTCGGCCGCGAGCTGGGGACGCGGCATCGCGCGGCAATCGGCCTGACGGAGGAGAATGACGCCGTCGCGGTCGTCGTTTCCGAAGAGACCGGCCAGATCTCGCTGGCGCTCGACGGCCGCATCGAGCGCGGGCTGACGGCCGAGCGGCTGCGCGAGCGCCTGCGCTCGCTGATCATGCAACGGCGGGCGGGACGGCGGGCTCCGCTCCCGACCTACGACGTGTAGCCGCTCACCCTTCATGGCCTATCATCCTTTCCGGCACCTCGGCCTCAAAGTGCTCGCCCTCGCGCTGGCGACGCTGCTCTGGCTGACCGTCGCCGGTGAGCACGTCGTCGAGCGAAGCCTCCGAGTGCCGCTCGAGTTCAGGAACATCCCTCCGCAGCTCGAGATCACGGGAGATCCTCCGGACAACGTCGATGTCCGCCTTCGTGGGTCCTCAGCGGTCCTTGGCCGGCTCGATTCGGGGGAAGTTGTCGCCGTGGTCGACCTCACTGGCGGGCGGCCAGGGTCACGACTGTTTCACCTGCGGAACGACGAGGTCCGTGCGCCGTTCGGTGTCGAAGTC
Organism: uncultured Acidobacteriota bacterium; assembly: GCA_963730995.1. Taxonomy (GTDB): domain Bacteria; phylum Acidobacteriota; class Vicinamibacteria; order Vicinamibacterales; family 2-12-FULL-66-21; genus CAVSUB01. The sequence goes on from CAVSUB010000009.1 coordinate 571,599, forward strand.
GCGCAAGTCCTGCCCTCCACCGTCTCTCTGGAGCTGGAGAAATCGGCTACACGTATGCTGCCCGTCGTTCCCGCCGTGTTCGGCGAGCCGGCGCCGGGTTTCGTCGTCGGACGGCGGACGGCGGAACCTGCGACGGTCAAGGTCGTCGGACCCGAGAGCCACGTGCGCGCTCTGGCCGAAGCCACGACGGAACCGGTCAATATCGCCGGGAGTCGGGACCGCGTCCGTGACGTCGTCACGGTCGGCGTGACCGATGCGGCGGTGCGGCTCGATTCGTCCGTCAGCGCGACTGTTCTCGTGGAGGTCCTGCCCGCGCCGATTGAGAGGGAAGTCGGGGGCGTCCCAATCCGTTGGCGCAATCTGGGGGGCGGGATGCGCGCCCAGGTGACGCCTTCGGTTGCGAAAGTGAGCGTACGCGGCCGGCGGGAGGCGCTGGAAGCGTTGCGAGCGGATGCCATTGAGGCGTTCGTGGACCTTGCCGGGCTGGGAGCCGGCCGGTACAATCTGCGAGTTCAGGTCGATCCATCCGAGCACTTCGGACTCAACACGATCACGCCCAGCGTCGTCGAAGTGACGATCAAGTAGGCGGCGCACGCGACGTCTATCGCGACGAGTGGACGTATCAATCATGTCTCGAGGAGCAACCTGGTTCTCCAGGCGCGTTTCCGGCCGCGACAACGAAGCGGCCACTATGGTTTTCAACGATCCAGTCCAATAGACATCCCGGTCATGCCGCATCTCTTCGGTACAGACGGCGTCCGCGGGCGAGCGGGAGAATATCCGCTCGATCACGCCACAGTTGCGCGCATTGGCGCGGCGCTGGTCCGTGCGATGCGGCCCGACGTCCGGCCGCTGCGCCTCATCGTCGGCCGGGATACTCGCGAGTCGGGAGAATGGATCGAGCAGGAGCTCGCTCGCGGCGCGGGATCGGTCGGTGCGACCGTCACGAGTGCCGGTGTCGTGCCGACGCCGGCCATTGCCTACGTGACGCGCGAGATGGCCTTCGACGCGGGCATCGTCATTTCCGCATCCCACAATCCGTTTCAAGATAACGGCATCAAGGTGTTCTCTGGGCACGGTCAGAAGTTCACCGAGTCGCTGGAGCGCGAAGTGGAAGCGATCGTCGCGGCGGACGGCTGGACGGTGCCGGCATCGGCCCCGGCGCACGTCGCGAAGCTGGATGTGGCGGACGCGTATCTCGCGCATGCCCGCCTGGCGTTGCCGGATCCGCAGCGCCTGGGACGATTCGAGATCGTGGTCGATACGGCCAACGGCGCGACGACAACCGTCGCTCCGAGGCTGTTCTCCGAGCTTGGGTTCGACGTGCACCTGCTCGGGGCCAATCCCGACGGCCGGAACATCAACCTCGATTGCGGCTCGACGCATCCGCAGGCGCTCGCACGGGCGGTCCGGGACTCAGGCGCGCGAATGGGCATTGCCTTCGACGGCGACGGGGACCGCGCGATTTTCGCCGACGCGACCGGCGCCGTGGTCGATGGCGATGCCGTGCTGCTCATCTGCGGCCGGCAGATGAAGGCGACGGGGCGGCTCGCGGGCAACACGGTCGTCGCCACCGTGATGAGTAACATCGGCCTCGAGATCGCCTTCCGGGCAAGCGGGATCGACCTGGTGCGCTGCCCTGTCGGCGACAAGTACGTGATGGAGGAGATGATCAAGCGGGAGCTCTCGCTCGGCGGCGAGCAGTCCGGCCACGTGATCTTCTCGGATCATCTGTTCACGGGTGATGGCATCGCGACGGCCATGAACGTGCTGCGGGTGATGGCCGAGACAGGCCGCGAGCTCGCCGATCTCGCGGCGGAGCTCGTCACCTATCCACAGGTCCTCATCAACGTCAAAGTCCGCGAAAAGAAGGACCTGCAGTCCGTTCCGGCAATCAAGGCGGCGATGGATCGCGTCGAGGATCGCCTTGCCGGCCAGGGCAGGCTCCTCGTGCGGTACTCCGGCACGGAGCCGTTGATCAGGGTGATGATGGAAGGGCGGGACCAGCGCGAAATCCAGGCGTGGGCGTCAGAGATCGCAGGCGCCGTGAAGGAACATCTCGGGTAGCCGATCGTGCCGCCCCGTCTCAGCGTCAACGTCAACAAGGTTGCCACGCTTCGCAACTCGCGAGGCGGGGAGGTTCCCAGCGTCCTGGAGGCTGTCGAGGTCTGCATCGCCGCCGGCGCACCCGGCATCACCGTCCACCCGCGCGCGGACGCACGGCACATCACCACGGGGGACGTGCGGCAGATCGCCGCGGCTCTGTCGTCGCGGCGCGGCCTCGTCGAATACAACATCGAGGGGGACCCGCGGCCGGACCTCCTCGATCTCATCGACGAGATCAGGCCCGATCAGGTCACGCTCGTTCCCGTCAGGCCCGGCGAAATCACGAGCCAGGCGGGCTGGCCGCCGGATACGCCGGCCGACGTGCTCGGAACGATTGTTCAGCGCCTGAAGAAACAAGGGATCAGGATCAGCCTGTTCGTCGATCCGGATCCGGCTGCTGTCCGTTGGGCGATGTCGATGGGAGCCGACCGTGTGGAGCTCTACACCGAGCCGTTCGCGCGCGCGTATGCCAGCGCGACCGATGCGGGGCAGCGAAGCTTCCAGCGTTACGTCGATGCCGCCAACCTGGCTCACGGGCTCGGGCTCGGCGTGAACGCTGGCCACGATCTCGATTTGTTCAACCTGACGTTGTTCCGGTCGCTCCCTCACCTCGATGAGGTATCGATCGGCCACGCGCTCATGAGCCGGGCGCTTTTCGTTGGTCTCGATCGGTCCGTTCGTGACTATCTGGCGGCGCTCGAATCGTAAGCTTCTTTTCATCCTGACGACGCTGATGACCGCGCTCGTCCTGCCGGGAGAGTCTCGCGCGGCGCAGCGTGTCACCCTCCGCACCGATGACGGCGTCATCCTCACCGCGACGTGGTACGAGCCGCCGGGTCGCGGCCCGGCCGTGATCCTGGTCCACATGCTGCACCGGTCCCGTCGCGACTTCGACGCGCTCGCCTCCCGGCTCGCGAGCGAGGGCATCGGGGCGCTCGCACTGGACCTCCGGGGTCACGGCGACTCTCAGGGCTCGATCGGGACGGACTTCGCGCCGATGGTCGCGGACGTCAAGGCTGCGCGCCGCTTCCTCATCGGTCGCAGCGACGTCAGCGGCAAGATCGGACTGCTCGGTGCGTCGCTCGGCGCGAACCTGGTAGCGCTCGCGGCGGCCGACGATCCGGGCGTCGCCAGCCTGGCGCTGTTGTCCCCGTCGCTCGACTACCGCGGTCTCCGGATCGAGACGGCGATGCGGAAATTCGGCTCCCGCCCCGTGCTCATGGTAGTGAGCGACGACGATCCGTACGCCTCCCGTTCGGCGCACGACCTCGAAAAGGGCACCCGCGGCCGCGAGATTCTGAGCCTCACGGGCGCGGGCCATGGTTCGACGATGCTCGAGCGTGACTCGTCGTTGATGGGCTCGCTGGTGGACTGGTTTCGCCGGACGCTGCTATGATCCTTGGCTGACCTTCCGAATTCCAGGCTTCCAGACGTGCGCAAAGACTCCGTCGTATTCGGCATAGCCGGAATTTTTTTCGGCCTTCTCGTCGGCTGGATCATCGGCAGCCAGCAGGCTGCGCCTGCGCCGCAACCTGCCGCTGCTGCGGCAACGGCGAATGCTGCCCCGGCGCAGACCGCACCGGCGCTCGACGAGAGTCGTGCCGCAACGCTGCGGTCCGCGGCGGAACGCGATCCGCGCGACGCCGAGGCGCGCATCGAGCTGGGGAACCTCTATTTCGACTCTGAACGGTTCGAGGATGCCGTGAAGTGGTACGAGCAGGCTGTGCAGGTCGCGCCGCAGAACGTGAACGCCAGCACGGATCTCGGGATCAGCTACTACTACACGAATCAGCCCGATCGCGCGCTCGCACAGTTCGAGCGATCGCTGGCGATCGATCCGAATCATTCGAAAACGTTGTTGAACGTCGGGATCGTCCGCGCCTTCGGCAAGCAGGATCTCGAGGGCGCGGCGAAGGCCTTCCAGCGGGTCCTCGACGTTGCTCCAGGATCGCCGGAAGCAAGCGCGGCCCGGCAGGCGCTCGACGGCTTGCGCGGCGCGCATCCAAACGTCCCGGGCGTCACACCCAAGCAGCCGGGCTCCTAGACCGATGCTCCTCACACTGCGGGTCGTCCTCGCTCTCTTGATCATTCGCGCCGTGCTGATGCTCGTGCGCGGCGTGATCCAGGGTGCGAGCGGTGAACCCCGGGCAGCCGCGCCGGCTCGCCGCGGCCAGCTGCTGCGAGATCCTGTCTGCGGGGTCTACGTGACGCCCGACAAAGCCATCACGGAACGCAGCGGGGTCGGGACGGCGTACTTCTGTTCCGAAAAATGCCGCCAGGCCTGGATTAGACGATGAGCGCGTCTGAAGCGCAGCTGCGCGCAGAGATCGTCGAGGTAGGCCGGCGTCTGTACGCGAGGGGCTACACGGCGTCGAACGACGGCAACATCAGCGTCCGGCTCGACGCGGGCCGGCTGCTCATGACGCCGACCAGCGTGTGCAAGGGCTTCATGACGCCAGAGATGATGTGCATCACGGATCTCGACGGGCGGAAGCTCGCAGGCGAGCGCGGACCCTCGTCCGAGATGCAGATGCACCTCGAGGTCTACCGGCAGCGCCAGGATGTGCAGGCGGTGGTGCACGCCCATCCGCCGACGGCAACCGGGTTTGCCGTCGCCGGGATTCCGCTGACCCGCGCCGTGCTCGCCGAGGTCGTCACGACCCTGGGGAGTATTCCGATTGCCGAGTATGCGACACCGTCCACGACGGAGCTGCCCGAAGCCGTCCGCAAGTACGTGAAAGCACATGACGGCATGCTGCTGGCCAACCATGGCGCGCTGGCGCTGGGGAAGGACCTGTTCGGCGCGTACTACAAGATGGAGACGATCGAGCACTTCGCGAAGATCAGCCTCGTCGCGCGTCTGCTCGGCGGCGAGCGGGTGCTGACGAAACAGGAGGTGGAACGCCTCCAGGGGCTGCGGGACCACTACGGCATCACGGCGCCGGCGCCAATCTGCCCCGAGCCGACGCAGGCGGATCAGGCGGAATGCCAGGTAATCGAGGCTCCAGTCGTGCCCGGGCGACAGCTCGTCGGCGCCGAGCGGCTGGCGGGCCCCGGTCTCGGGAGCTTCGCGGGCCGACGCGCAATGGGACCGGACGAGGAAATTCGACTAACATACCGCGAGCTCACGGCACTTATAGAGGATGCAATTCGAAACCTGGGATAGCCGTCAGCAATCAGCGCTCAGCTGATAGCTCATGGCTGAAAGCGAGGCACAGAGTATGGGCGAGGCGCTCGGCATGGTCGAGACCAAGGGTCTGGTCGCGATGATCGAAGCGGCCGATGCGATGGTCAAGGCCGCCAAGGTGACGCTGGTTGGCTGGGAGAAGATCGGCGCGGGTTACGTGACGGCAATCGTGCGCGGCGACGTCGCGGCGGTGAAGGCCGCCACGGACGCAGGCGCCGCGGCCGCGCGTCGCGTCGGCGAGCTGGTGTCGGTTCACGTCATCCCGAGGCCGCACGCGAACCTCGAGGACGCGCTCCCCATCGGGAAGGCGACCGCGAACGCGAAATGATCCTGGCAAAGATCGTGGGCACTGTCGTCGCCACACGGAAAGACGAGCGGCTGGTCAGCAACAAGCTGCTCATCGCGCGGCCGATGGACCCGCAGGGTAAGCCCGAGGGCAACTTCCTCGTCGCTGTCGATACGGTCGATGCCGGTGTCGGCGAGACGGTTCTCATCGTCAGCGGCAGCTCGGCCAGAATGGCGTCGGGGATGAAGGACTGCCCGGTAGATGCCGCCGTCGTCGGCATCGTGGATACGATCTCCGTCCGCGAGGCGGAGGGTTAGGTCGGATGCAGCTTGCCCGGGTGATCGGCGAGGTCGTCGCCACCGTCAAGGATGCCAACCTGACCGGTTCGACGCTCCTCGTGCTTCAGCCCATTGACGGCGCCGGAGAAGATGTGGGGCGGACGCTGGTAGCTCTCGATTCGGTCGGCGCCGGCGTCGGCGAATGCGTCTTCTTCGTTCGCGGCCGCGAAGCAGCGTTCCCGTTCTACCCCGCGGAGCCACCAGCTGATGCCGCGATCGTGGGGATAGTGGATCACTGGGATCTGGAAAGGTCCGAGGCGACGGACAAGAGCTAGTCAGAAAACCTCCGCAGTCTCCCGAATTCTCCCCATGCAGATAGCCAGGGTCGTCGGCACAGTCGTCTCGACCAGGAAGAACCGGAAGCTCGAGGGCGCCAAGCTGCTGCTCGTCCAACCGATGACCCCTGACGGACAGCCGAGGGGCACGACGCTCCTGACGATCGACTCAGTAGGAGCTGGAGTCGGCGAGACGGTGCTCGTGGTCATCGAAGGGAAGGCGGCGGGCGACGCGCTCGGACGGAAAGCGGCGGCGGTCGACGCCGCGATCGTTGGAATCATCGACGAGATCGATTTCCGGGCGGATCTTTGAGTGACCAGAATCTTCGAGTAGCGGGTGATCTGTGAACTCTTTCGATGAAGACGAGTTGCGTGCCATGGTGCGCCAGTCGATCTCTCGGGCGCTCGGTCAGCCATCTGATGCGATCGCTGCCCCGGAGACGACCGCGACGCGACATACGAGCCACTTTCGCTACGTGCTGCCCGAATCGGACGGCCCCTGCCTGATCGAGCCCTCGGTGCAGTGCACGCACTGCGGCTACTGTCAGTCGCACGGTCACTAATAGGATGTACCTCCTAAGTCAGTAGCAGTCGCTCCGTTCACGCGACTGCGAAATCGGGGGCCGACCACATGACGACCGCTCACGAATCACTGAATCCAGGCTACTAGTAGGATGTAACGCCTGAATCGGTAGCAGCCGCTCCGATGTCGCGGCTGCGAAATTGGGGCCGACCCACAGGACGACACGCTACTGAATCAGTAGATACAGGCTACTAGCCGCATACGACGCGGAATCCGGCGCGGCCGCGCGGTTGGCCGCGTTGGCGGGCGACCAGAGTCAAAGACGCTTCTCTGAATTCCCGACATCAAACCGACTGAGTCCATGGCTGGAACATCTTCCTCTTCAATCCGACCGCGAGTTCTGCTCACGCGTCGCATCCCGTCGTCCGCATTCGAGAAGCTGGAAGCGCGCTGCGACGTCGATATCAACGATCAGGGATCGCTCTCGCCGGACGAGCTGAAGCGCCGGCTCGCCGATAAGGACGGCCTGATCTGCGTCGTCACGGACAAGATCACCCCGGACGCGCTCGAGGCAGGCGCGAAACTGAAGGTCGTCGCGAACATCGCCGTTGGCTACGACAATATCGACGTCCCCGCCGCCAGGTCACGCGGCATCGTCGTGACGAACACGCCAGACGTCCTCACCGAGGCGGTCGCGGAACTCACGTGGGGGCTGATCTTCTCCATCACCAGGCGCATCGTCGAAGGCGATCGTCTGGTGCGTCGCGGCGCGTGGAAAGGCTGGGCGCTCGATTTCATGCTCGGCACCGAGCTCGGTGGAAAGCAGCTGGGAATCCTCGGTCGTGGGCGCATCGGGCGTGCGGTTGCGGCGAAGGCTCCGGCGTTCGGCATGCAGGCGGTGTTCGCGGCGCGCGGCCCCGGGAAGCCGGGATCCGGGGAGATGTCGCTCGACGAGCTCCTGGTGACCTCGGACGTCATCTCCATTCACACGCCGATGACGGCCGCCAATCGGCATCTCATCGATCGAAAGGCGTTCGCCCGGATGAAGCGCTCCGCATTTCTCGTGAACACGGCGCGTGGACCGATCGTGGACGAGGAGGGGCTGGCGTGGGCGCTCAAGGAGCGGCTCATCGCCGGGGCCGCGCTGGACGTGTATGAACGGGAGCCCGAGGTTACCGCATCGCTGATGGCGCTGGAGAACGTCGTCCTCGCGCCGCATCTTGGAAGCGCGACGCGTGAAACCCGGACGGCGATGGCCGACATGGCCGTGCGCAACGCCGTTGCCGTACTCGAAGGGAACCCGCCGCTGACGCCGGTATGAAGCAGAGGGAACAACCCAAGGTCCCGCGCGGCCGGATTCCGGCCGTCATGCGCCGGCTCGCGAAGGCGATCGACGGGCTGGACGAGCCCGCCGTCGAGAAGATCGCGAAGGAACAGCAGGAGAACGCGTTCGAGGTCCTCATCGCCACGATGCTGTCGGCTCAGACGCGGGATGCCGTCACAGCCGAGGCCTCGCGCCGGTTGTTCCGCGTCGCGCGCACGCCGCGCACGCTGGCGAAGCTCACGCCGAAGCAAATCGAGCGCCTGATTTACCCGGTCTCGTTCTACCGCAACAAATCCGTGCACGTGAAGGAGACGTGCCAGCAGCTTCTAACGCGCTTCGGCGGCATCGTGCCCTCGACGATGGAGGAGCTGCTGACGCTGCCGGGTGTGGGGCGGAAAACCGCGAACCTGGTCCTGATCCTCGCGCATTCCAGCCAGGAGAACATCTGCGTGGACACCCACGTTCACCGGATTGCCAATCGTCTCGGCTGGGTGGCCACCCGCACGCCGGAGGAAACAGAGCATGCGCTGTACGCTGTCGCCGAGCGGCGATGGTGGCCGATCATCAACCTCTATCTCGTGACGTGGGGACAGAACGTGTGCCGTCCGGTGTATCCGCTCTGCGGGAGTTGCGCGATCGCGGATTTGTGTCCCAAGATTGGCGTCACGAAGATGGGGAAGACCGCGTGAACTACGTGAAGAAAAGATCAACAGGGAGGAAGGAAGGAGGGGAGGAACGTCAGACTCGAAAGCTTCTGGGCTCGCGCGCCGGCCGTAGGCCGGCGTGAGCGAGGCGAGCGGGGCCGGGCGAGAACACGAGCAACAAGAATTCCACCATGCTCGTGTTCTCACCCGGCCCCGCTCACCTCGCAGCCGCGCGCCGCGCGGCGCGAGCCCGCGATCTTCAAGTCAGCTCGTTGCCTCCCCTCCTCCCTGACTCCTGTGATGCCTTTGTTCTTTCGAGCCATCCGATAGCTACGAAAAGAGGAGATATGAAACGCGCAATGTTGATGGTGCTCCCGCTGGCAACCGTCTTCGCCATTCCCGCGCCGACGACGCGCGCTGAGCAGACGTCGCCAGGCGCAGGCCCGGTCGTCGTCCTCGAAACCGTCAAGGGGACGATCGAGATCGAGACCTATCCGGAGGACGCCCCGAAGACCGTTGCCAACTTCCTGGAGCTCGTGAAGAAGAACTTCTATAACGGCCTTCGTTTTCATCGCGCCGAAGCCAACTTCCTCGTGCAGGTTGGCGATCCGAAGAGCCGCGACATGTCGCTCAGCGAGTGGTGGGGACGATACGGCAGCGGAAAGCCAATCGGTGTGGCCGAGATCACGAAGAAGCGGCGGCACGGGCGAGGCGCCGTGGGGATGGCGCACACCGGCTCTGCGAAGGACGCGGACAGCCAGTTCTACATCACGCTGCGCGCGGCGCCCAGAGCTCGACTCGAAGTTCGCCGTCTTCGGCCAGGTGATCAAAGGTCAGGAGATCGCCGCGAAGATTCAGAAGGGGGACGTCCTCAAGAAGGCTTCGGTGCGGGAATGAGCGAGGGCGGCAAGAGCTTCACGATGCCCTTGAGATCCGGATAGGCTTCCACGAACTCCTCTGGATATTCACCAGGCAGCGGCTGGCCGAGCTGGTGCTTCAGGATGGCGGCGTTGGCGACCGACTTCGCCGAGAAGTGGTTGTTCGCGTAAACGTAGGCCTTCCTGACCGCTCGCGACGCTTCTTCCGCCGCCTCGGCGAAAGGCGCGAGCTCCTCGGCGGAATACAGATAGTTGTAACGATCTTCCGAGTTCTTGTGGCTCCACCACTGCGCGGCATTTCTGCCGTGGAGCCGAAGGTAGTAGAAGGTCCGCACGTTGGGCAGCAGCGACTGGCGAATCGATTGCCGGAACTTCGGCTCGTCGATCTGCGCCCAGGCGGCGCCGAATGCGTTCAGCACCTGGAGTGTTTCGACCGGATCGTCACTCCATGTCCGGTGGCGCAGCTCGACGGCGATGGGGTAGTCCTTGAACGCTTTCAGGAGCCATTCGAGGTAGCCGCGCGTATCGCGGTCGTTCTTGAAGCTCGCGGGGAACTGCGCGAGGAGCGCGCCAAGCTTCCCGGCCGCCGCAAGCGGATCGATTCCCGCGCGAAACTCGTCGACATCTTTCTGGTTCAGGTCGAAGGGATCCGCACCCGTCGCCTTCTCGTACATCTCGGGGTGCGTGAACTTCTGGAACAGCTTCAGCGAGAACTCGAAGGCTGACGGCGTCCGCTCCGCCCATCCGCGCGCCATCTCCGGTGTCGGCACCCGGTAGAACGTCGAGTTGATCTCAACCGTGTCGAAGTGTTCCGAATAGAACGTCAGCTCGTCGAACTTCGGAGCCCGCTTCCGGCCGCCGGTCTTCCGCGGATAGAAGATGCCGTTCCACGTGCCCTGTCCGCCCGGATAGCTCCATCCCGACGTGCCGATGCGAACCTCGCTCATGCGTCTTTCTCAACCGGGGGGCTTCGCCCCGCCGGACCCCCCATCTCCACCCCAGCGCGCACAACACGCGCGCCGGGGACCCCGGTCGCCGTCGCTCGCGGGGGCCCCATGCCCCCATCCGCTCCGGCGGGCACAACACGCTCGCCGGGGGCCCATGCTCCGCTCCGTTCCGGCGCCTAGATCTCTTCGTACGCCGACTTGTCGAAGCCGAAGGTCACGCCGCGGCCACGGATCAGAATCGGCCGTTTGATGAGGTTCGGCTGTTCCATCATCATGTCGATCGCCTCCTTCTTCGAGCGCGGCAGCGGCCGCTGCTTGAAGACCGGACTGCGCGTGCTCACGAAGTCCAGAAATCGCGCCTCGTCGATGTGCTTCTCGAGAAAAGCGCGATCGGGTGGGTTCTTGTTGATGTCACGTTCTTCGACGTCCACGCCGTGCTGATCCAGAAAACTTCTGGCGTTGCGGCAGGTCGTTCAAGTCGGCTTGGTGTAAAAGACGGGCTTCGTCATAAGAGTTGATTCTATCAAGTCGGGATCCGTGGTCCGGGATCCGGGATCCGGGATCCGAGAGAGCTCCTTCTCTCGAACCCCGAACGCCATCCCTGACCATGGATCCCGACAGTCGTCGCGAGCTGGCCGCGTTACAATCAGAGATTCGAGCCGGCTCGCGGCCGGCAGCCATGCTGACGATCAACGAGATCTTCCACTCGATCCAGGGCGAGTCGACTCACGCGGGCCGGCCTTGCGTGTTCGTCCGGCTGACCGCCTGCGACCTTAGGTGCTCGTGGTGCGACACGCCCTACGCGTTTCACGAAGGGCGCAAGGTCAGCGTGGATGACGTGGTGGCAGAGGTCGAAGCCATCGGTTGTCAGTATGTTGAGATCACGGGCGGCGAACCGCTCCTTCAAGCGGACGTTTACCCGCTCATGCAGCAGCTCATCGACCTCGGCCATGTCGTCCTCCTCGAAACCGGGGGCCACCGGAGCATCGCCGACGTGCCAGACGAGGTAATTCGGATCCTCGACGTCAAGTGTCCGGGCAGCGGGGAGTCGTCGAAGAACTGCTGGGAGAATCTGGACAGGCTGTTCCCGAAGGACGAAGTGAAGTTCGTGATCAAGGATCGGACCGACTACGAGTTCGCCCGTGACGTGGTGAAGCGACACGACCTGATCGCTCGGGCCGCCGCCGTGCTGTTCTCGCCGGTGCACGACGTCCTCGAGTCGAAGCAGCTCGCTGCGTGGATTCTGGAGGACCGCCTGAATGTCCGTCTCCAGCTCCAGGTGCACAAGTACATCTGGGGAGCTGACGTCAGAGGGGTTTAAACGTCCGCCGCTCGGGACTCGGGACTCGGTTGCTTCATTAGCAAGTCGGCGCAAAAAGTCGGCGATAGCGTCATCGTCGAAGTCGCTCGACATGCTTGGTTTTCGAGTCCCGAGCAGCGAGTCCCGGATCCCGAGTCGATACACATGCGATCAGTTCTTCTGCTCAGCGGCGGTCTCGATTCCTATACGGCTGGCGCGATTGTCGGGGCCGACGGATACGAGCTGTTCGCGCTGACGATCCGCTATGGGCAGGTGCACAGGCAGGAGGTGCTGGCGGCTCGAAGCGTCGCGGAGGCGCTTGGTGTCGCGAAGCATCTCGAGCTCGGCGTCGACCTGGCGAGGTTCGGCGGGTCTACTTTGGTCGGTGAGGGCGAGATCCCGAAAGATCGGCTGCTGGAAGAAAGCGATATTCCTTCGACCTATGTGCCGGCCCGAAACACGGTTTTTCTGTCGCTCTCGCTCGCCTGGGCCGAGGCTCTGGGGGCTGAGGCCATCACCATCGGCGTGAACGCGCTCGACTACTCCGGCTATCCCGACTGCCGGCCCGAGTATCTCGAGGCATTCGAACGCATGGCGTTGCTGGCCACGCGGGCCGGCGTCGAGGGCGGAACCCTTCGTATTCTTGCTCCGCTTCTTCAACTCTCGAAAGCGGACATCATCAGACGTGGCACCGCGCTCGGTCTCGACTACGGGCTGACGCACAGCTGCTACGATCCGCGGCCAGACGGCGGGCCGTGCGACCGGTGCGACAGTTGCCGACTGCGCGCACGAGGCTTTGCTGAGGCAGGCGTGGAGGATCCTTTGCTTCGAGGACGCGCGCGGTGACCGAGAGGCTCTACTACACCGATCCCAGCCTGATCGAGTTCGATGCGCAGGTCCTGCAGATCGTCGAGGCGCCGAATGGGCGGCCGGCCCTTGTGCTCGATCGAACGGCCTTCTATCCCACGTCAGGCGGCCAGCCTTTCGACACGGGGACCATTGGCGCCGCTGCGATCTCTGACGTCATCGACCAGGACGACGGCACGATTCTCCACGTGTTGAGCGAGGCCTCGGTGGCGGCCGGACTGACGCCGCTATCGCAGGCGCACGGCCGCATCGATTGGAACAGGCGCTTCGATCACATGCAGCAGCACACCGGTCAGCACGTCCTCTCGGCCGCCTTCGACCGCGTCCTCGGCGTTCGCACGGTGAGCTTTCACCTGGGAGCGGACAGCTCCACCATCGATCTCGCGCGCGAAGTATCGGCCTCGGAGATCGAGCGCGCGGAAGAGGAAGCGAACCGGATCGTATGGGCAAATCGTTCCGTCACGGTCAGGTTCGCTGATGCCGACGAAGCAGCGCGCCTGCCACTACGCAAGGAATCTCTTCGTGAAGGTGTCCTGCGTCTGATCGAAGTGGAGGACTTCGATTTGTCCGCCTGTGGGGGAACGCACGTGAGCCGCACCGGAGAGATTGGCATTATCGCCGTGGGGTCCACCGAGCGCCTCCGCGGCGGCTCCCGGATCGAGTTCTTCTGCGGCGGGCGCGCGCTCCGCTCGCATCGCGGGCTGCGGGACATCGTCTCCGACAGCACGAAAGCAGCATCCGCCGGACCGGCCGAACTGCCGGCAGCATTCGAGCGATTGCAGAGCGAAGTCAAAGAGCTGAAGCGGACGGCCAAGGATCTTCACTCGCGGCTGGCCACGCACGAGGCTGACGCGCTGGCCTCGCGGGCGGAATCGATCGGCCCGATTCGATTCACGTTCGCCGTGATTGACGGCTCTGACGCGAACAGCCTCAAACAGATCGCGACCGCCATCATCACTCGTCCCGGTCACGCGGCGGTCGTGCTGTCGGCACCGCCGCCGGCGTTCGTGGTCATCGCGAGATCGACGGATGTCTCACTCGATGCCGGTGCGCTCCTCAAGGCGATGATCGTGCGTTTCGGCGGCAAGGGCGGCGGACGGCCGGACCTTGCTCAGGGCGGCGGTATGACAGGGTCGGCGGACGAGATGCTGGCCCATGCTCGGACGTTGGCAACCGCGCCCTGAGGTTTGTCGGCGACCTACGTTCCACCAGTGATGGCCACGATCGCGCGGCCCGCTTCCCGCGCCATGTCGGGATCCTGATCCGCAGCCGCTTTCTTCAGCGCCGGCAAGGCGCTCGCCGCTCCTGACCCGAACGATCCAAGGGCCGTCGCGGAGGCACGCCTGACAGCCGGATCAGGGTCCTCGAGACCCTGCGTCAGGAGTGGCACCGACTCCTCGGGTTCCTCGTGCATGATGCCGAGATACGTCGCGGCGACCGCACGGACGCCGGTATCGGAATCCGTCATGCCGTCGAGGACGAGCGGCATCACGTCATTCGATGCCAGAGGCGCACGGAAGCGAAGCTTGCCGATCGAGCGCAGGGCTTCGCGGCGGACCATCGCGTCGTCGCTCGACAACGCCTCCTGAAGAGGCGGAAGCGCCCGTGGCCCCATGAAGCTCAAGGCGACGGCTGCATCCGCGGCGAGATCGCGCTCGGCGAGCGCCGCCGCGACGTCCGGAATGGCCGGCTCCGCTGTCACGGCGAGGATTGCGCACGCGCGCAGCGCAGCACGCCGGTGGTTCCGTTCGGCTTTCGGATCCCGGAGGGTCGCCTGGATCCGGGGGAGGGCCCGCACCCCAAGCCTTTCGACTGTTGCCGTGCCTTTTGCCGTGTCACGAGGATTCTGGCTGTAGAGGTCAGACAGCCATGAAGTGTCCTCGGCCACCGCGTTCCGGTTCGGCGTCACCGAGGCGGGGACGATGCCGGCGCGCAGGGAGTACCACATGATCCCGACCGCGATCGCAGCGAGCAGAGCCAGATAGCCGATGAATTTAGCCACTCCGCCGATTGTACGCATGGAGGAGACGAAGGGACCTGCGCCGAACGCTTCTATTGGGCCAACTGCATCTTTTTCAGCAGCGCCACGAACCGAGGCTCTGAGCGGATGGGATCGAAGATGTGATCCCGGCCGATCCACGCCATCATCTGCGAATCGGCCGCGAGGGCCCGTTCGAGGTTGTCGAGCGCGAGGGTGCGGTCGCCGAGACCGAGGTAGACGAGCGCGAGGTTGAAGGGCAGCACCTTGCCATCCCGTGACGTTCTCTTGAGCTCCGCGAACTCCGCCATCGCGCCGGCTCGATCGCCCGCGGCGCCGTAGGCGAACGCGAGATACGCGGTCACGAACGGTGGCGATTCCATCGCCTTGGCTTTCTTCAAGGTGGGGATCGCCTCGCGGAACTTCCCCACTTCGAGGTCGGCCCACCCGTCAATCATGACGGGGAAGAAGTACGCCGGATCGAGCTCCGCTGCCCTCCGTCCGAGTTTCTTGGCCTCCGCGGAGTTCTGTTGGAACATCAACGGAACCGTTGCATCGACCAGAACCTGCGGAGACAGCGGATCCAGTGCAATCGCGCGCGTGGCCTCTGCGATCGCTTCGTCGAACCGTCCCTTGAAAGCCAACGCCATGGCGAACTGATCGTGCGCGAACGCATAGTTGGGGTTGAGGGTGAACGCTCGCCGGAATTCGCGCTCGCATCCAATCCAGTCGTATTCGTAGAACAGCCTGAACACGGCGAGAGACGTGTGCGCTTCAGCAGAGTTGTCGTCCAATGCGACGGCCTTCTCGGCTGCGGACTTGGCCCTGGGCCTCGCTTCAGTGGCCGTGAGAAAGCCTTCGTTGTATCCCGCCCAGAGGTTGGCGTCTGACAGTCCAGCGAACGCCGGCGCGAAGTTTGGACTCAGCCTGACGGATTCCTCGAATTGCGCAATCGCCTTCTGCAAGTTTTCATCGCTTGGGCGGTTGAAGAAATATCGACCTTTGAGATAGGCATCGTGCGCCTCGGGATTCACGCTCGGCGCAGCGGTCAGCCGCGACTGCTCGCTGGGAGTGAGCCGCACGTTGACCTCCCGGGCGATCGCCGACGCCAGTTGCGCCTGGAGCGCCAGCACGTCGCTCGAGCTGCGCTCGAAGCTCTTGGCCCAGAGATGCCTGTCAGCCCGAGCGTCGATCAATTGGGCCGTGATGCGCACTGTCTCGCCCGATCGCGACACCGAACCTTCCACGATCGCATCGACGTCGAGCTTTCTCGCGATCTCCGGCGTCGCCGGCCGATCCTTGCCCTTGAACTGCATCGCCGATCCGCGCGAGATGACGCGCAGCTGGCTGATGGTTGCCAGATCGGCTGTCAATTCGTCGGTCATCCCTTCAGCGAAGTATTCCTGCGTGGGATCGCCCGAGTAGTTGTCGAGAGGAAGAACGGCTATCGATCGAATGACGCCGGGCGCGATAACCGAAGGGGCCGGTCGCAGAATTCCGAGACGCCCGAGCACCACCGGCGCCAGGCCGACGACGAGTATCGAGAGAGCGGCCAGGGCCGGCTTTCGCCACCGGGCACGCGTGCCGCGAGTGCCCTGCCCGACGAATTGCTGCGACGACGCAGCCAGCGCCATGAGATCGGCGCGCACCTCTGCGATGGACTTGTAACGGCTCTCGACGTCCTTGGCGAGCAGACGCCGCAGCACGACGGTGAGCTGCGGAGGGATGTCGCCGCCGAGCGCTGGCGGTTCAGCAAGCACCGCGGAAAACGTTTCCATCGCCGACGGTTTGCGGAACGGATGCTTACCGCTCGTCATCTCGGCCAGCATCACGCCGAAGGAAAAAAGGTCGGACCGCACATCGAGCGGCGCACCCTTCACTTGTTCCGGCGACATGTAGTCCGGCGTGCCGAGGATGGTCCCCTGGACGGTGAGTGCGCCGCCTCCCATCTCGCGAGTGGCGGCGTCGGGCGCCGAAAGAACCTCGACGCGTTTGGCCAGGCCAAAGTCCATGACCTTGGCGTGACCCTGCGGCGTGAGCATGACGTTGGCGGGTTTCAGGTCGCGGTGCAGAAACCCGCGGGCATGCGCTTCCTCGAGCGCCTCGGCAATCTCCACGGCCACGCGAAGGGCGTCGAGCAGCGGCATTCGGCCCTCGAGCAGTCGTTGATGCAGCGTCGTTCCCGCGATGTACTCCATCACCAGAAACAGTGCATCGCCGTCTTCGCCGAGCTCGAAGAGTTTGCAGATATAAGGGTGGTCGAGCGCCGCGACGGCCATCGCCTCGCGGCGCAGGCGTTCGCGCGCGTGGCTGTCGGCGGCCAATGCGGTGGGCAGAAGCTTGATGGCGACGAAACGCTCGAGCCGAGGGTCTCGGGCGCGGTACACCTCGCCCATTCCCCCTTCGCCGAGAGCAGAAACTATGTCGTACGGGCCAAGCCGTGCGCCGGGAGTGAGGGCCAAGTGCGGTCAATTATATGGTCGAGATGGAGCGCGTAACGGATTGCTCCTCATCAGCGCCCTGTGTGGACCGGTTCTCAGCGTTCCCCAGGCCCCCTCATCAGGCGCGCGTTCCGCGCCCGCCGTCACTTCCGGGTGAAGTTCGATAGCGTCTCGACGGCGAGGTCGGCGATCCAGTTGATAGTGGCCGAGGGGATGACGAAGTCATTTGCGAGGATCGAAAACACCAGCATCTCTCCGTCACGGGTGCGCACGAAGCCCGAAAGCGAGCGGACATTCGAGATAGAGCCAGTCTTCGCAAGGGCGTTCCCTTCGGCCCGGGTCCGGCGCATGCGCGTTGAGGCGGTCCCGTCCTTGCCCGCGACAGGCAGGGTCGCCAGGAAGGCGTCGTGGTGGCGAGGGTCGCGATACATCCGCTCGAGCACCGTGGTCAGCGTCTCGGCGGTCACGTAGTTGTAGCGGGACAGTCCGGAGCCGTCCACGGCGACGTACGAGTCGTCCGGCACCATCCACGCCTTCAGCTGGTCGCGAAGTACTCGTTGACCTGCCGCGATCGTGCCGAGCCCGCCGCGCGCGGCGCCCATGGTCTTGAGGAGCGTCTCCGCGTACAGGTTCTGGCTCACCTTCATCAGGACGACGGCGATGTCTCTCAAGGGCGGAGACGACGTGGTCGCGAGGACGCGCGGGCTGTCGTGTGTCGACGTTGGTGCAGCGAATTCCGCGGCGACATCATCGAAGTCGACGGCGGGCCCCGTCACGTCGATGCCGCGCGCCGCCAACGCGTCCTTCAGCGACTGGACGAAGAACAGCGTGGGGTTCACGACGGCAACAGTGCGAGTGATGGCCGACGCGCCGAGGGCGATCGCACCCGTGATTTCGAGCAGCGGTTGTTCGAGGTGGCGACGGTAGTCGATGGTCGTTTCGGTTCCGGCCGCGGCGGTCCAGCCGCGGTTCAGGACGACGAGACCGGATCCGTTTTCGAGGCGGATCGTGGCAGGGGCGCCCACTGTTGCTCCCGGCGTCACCACCAGCGCGGCGACGTCTTCGTCGTACTGCAGCGCCCCGACCGGCGCGGCGTAGCCGTACTGCAGATAGTCCCAGGCCCAGCCTGCCCCGAGCCCCTCGTCGTCGAACGCCTGATCGTTGCCGATGATGCGGCCGTCGATCCGGCGTATCCCCGCGGCCGCGAGTGCGCCTATCCACTCGTCCAGCACGTGGGCTGCGCGGTCCGAACGGGAATTGATCGTTGGATCGCCCGTGCCGCGCACGACAAGGTCTCCCCGCAGCACGCCGTCCTCGATCGTTCCGGTCGTCTCGAGCGTCGTCGTGTAGCGATAGTCCCAGCCGAGCGTCTCGGCTGCCGCCGCTACCGTCAGGATCTTCATGTTGGACGCCGGCATCATCAGCTTGCCGGCGTCGTGCTCGAAGAGACGTTCGCCACTATCGAGCGAGCGGATCTCGACGCCCCAGACTCCCCGGGCCGCAATCGGCGCCCCGAAGACCTGCGTCAGGTCGTCGCGCAGCTGGCGCACGGCGGCGCTCGGAGCGGGCGGGGCTGACGTGGATTTCGGGGGCTTGTGCGCGGCGCAGGCGCTCGAGAGGACGAGCGCCGTCAGGACGATCGGATGGCCGAGACGGGCGGCCGCGATTACTTGATCTCCTCGAGTGCCTTGATGATCCCGTCGAGCCCGGAGGCTTCGATCTTGGCGGCGCCAGGCTCGCTTGCTCGAGAGGCAAACGTATCCGAACCGGAGCGGCCGAACGTCACCTTCTCCTCGCGCTTGCCCTCGTTCGATTTGATCGTCATCGTCAGCTCGGGCTTGTCGAGCACGCCCTTTGGCGCCGCGTCGACGAACGATGATGCGCGCGCCTGGGTGGCCGCGGCAATGAGGTTCTCGACCTTCGTCTGGTCGACCTCTTTCGCGGCCGGAGCGACCTGCTTCCAGGTCTCCTGCTCTTTGCCGTCCTTGTCCTTCGACTTGACCTTCTCGAATGCCGTCGTCGCGCCGTTCCGGACCAGTTCGAGGCGCGTCGAGTTGAACGCCCGGGCATCGAAGAGATCCTTCTGGCGATACTCGCCCGGCCCCTTCTTGAGCTCGTCGGCGAGCGCCGATTCAACTGTCACGACGACTGGCTTGGACAGGTCGCGCGCGAAGACCGCGCCCTCGCCCGACGATTTGCCGATTGCGAGCGTGGCCTGGGACGATCCCGAGCCGATGGTCACCGTCGCGGCCGGTTTGTCGAGGCCATACTGCGCGAAGTCGGTTGCCTGAGGCGCGGCAATGGATTTCATCTGGAGGCTCGTCAAGCGGCTGACGAGCGCTTCGACCGCGCTGAAATCCGAGCGCGCCGCCACGGGCTGCGTCAGCTTCCACTCGCCGCTGGACTTTTCGAAGCGCATCGTGCTCGCCGGCGTCGTGACACCCAGCCATCCGATCTCGTCGCGGTTGACGGTGAGGACCGCTTTGTCCCGGAGATCGAAGGTCGTCTTGTTGAAGGTGGTGTCCACGAACGACGGAATCAGTACGACCCTCTTCTGGTCGTCGATCCGCGCGTACAGGTCGCTCCCCGGCGGCGTCTTCCGTCCTATCAGCAGCTTGTGATCCTTGCCGGCCACCTTGAAGCCCACCTCCACCCGCGGCTGGGTGAGGTTGTACTCCGTGAGGTCCGAGGGGTTCTCGTCGATGACGCGCTGGATCTCGAGCGATGAGAGGTTCGAGGTGATGCCGGATACCTCGCCGGAATCCGGCTTGACGCCTGGCGCCTGCGCGATCTGCCAGTCCGAGCCGCTCTTCCGCAGCGTGGTGCGCTCGCCGGACTCCGATTTGATCGTGAACTCTTCGATCTTGTCCGCTTCGACCGTGAACGCCTTTTCTTTCTTCTCAGCGTCACCCCCCGCCGGCTTCTTGGACTCGACGAAGTAGAGATATCCGCCGAGAGCGATCAATATGACGACAAGTCCACCAAAGGAACGCAAACCGCGCATCTAGCGTCTCCGCCACCAGGTCTGTACGCCGGCGAGCAGAATCAAGCCGGGAATCACCAGCACCGTCATCCAGAAAATGAATCGATCCTGACCCGCCGCTGAGGGTAATCCGCCGCTCCTGCGGATCGCGCGGCCGGACCGAAATCAGATTCTCCTGCTGCGCCAGCCAGTTGACGACGTTGAGGAAGAGGTCGCGGTTACCGCCGATTCCGAGGTCTCCGTTGGTGGCGAAGTCGGAGTCGCCGATGGCGACGATGCGGGTTTCGGGCTTGCTGGGATTCGCGGTTTCACCAGGCGCGGGAGGAGGCGGCGTTCCACCGACCGGCGCCGACACCGCAACCGCGAGCGAGACAGGTCCCTGCACGTCGCCCTTGTCGAGATCAGGCTGCGCCTGGCCTTCCGTGGTGAGCAGCTTGAGATCCGTTTCCGCCCAGCTGTTCCGCCCGCTCTGGATGAATGTCGTGGCCGTCCTGCCGTTGGATGTGTTCTCGACAGGTTTCACCTGGCGTGCGTACGGAAACGCCGTGAGCATCCGGAAGTTGTTCGTGATTGCGTGCGAGGGGTACGGCGGCGCCGCGACGGGTACCGAGGCGTCCGCCCCCCGCAACTGGCTCATGAGATCCAGAACGGCGTTGTTGCCCACTTCGATCGACCAGTCCTTCAGGAGCGCTGTCAGGTTCGTCAACGGCGGCGCGTCAAATTTCTTTGGCGGATCGATCAACACCATCAGCTTGCCGCCCTTTTCGAGGTAGCTCTTGAGCTTTTCGATTTCGGGCGCGAGCAGATCCGTCTGCGGACCAGGGATGACGACGACCGACGCGTCGGCCGGAATCGCCTGCTGGAGCAGGACGAGCGTCTCGCCAGTGAAGTTGTCGGAGCCGAGCTCCTTGGCGATCGCGCCGTAGCCACGCTCGTCAGATCCGGTCGTGTCACGTTCGCCGTGCCCCTGCGTGAAGTAGACCTTGTGCTGCGTTCCCTGCAGCACTTTGATGAGGCCGTTGGTCAGATCCTGCTCGGCGTCGGACGTCACCCGCTGAACCCGCCCGTCGTACTCGAGGACGATCGTGCCGAGCGAATTCTCCTTCAGCCGTTCGGCGAGCGCGGGCCGCTTCTCCGGGTCGACGTAGTCCACCTGGAACTGCTTGGATTGATACTGATATTCCTCGAGGCGATTGCGGAAGCGCTCGAAGTCTTCCGTGCGCGCGAAGACGGTCGCCTTCACTGGCTTGGTCAGCCCCTGGACCACTTTCTTGGTCTGATCCGACAACGTGTACTGGCGGTTGGCCGTCAGATCCCAGCGCTTGTTGTGGCGGCCGGCCAGATAGTTGATGCCAGCGAGAATCCCGAGCACGACGAGAACGCTCGCCGCGGCCAGCGATCCGAAGCGCGCCTGCCGCCCGGAGAGCTCGCGCCCGATCTCACGCCACTGGCTGAGGACGTACAGCAGCGTGCAGACGAGACCGGCAATGGCGAGGCCGCGGAACCACGTCCATTCGGGACGAAGTTGAGAGATGGCCAGCGCGGAGAAGACGAAGACGACGCCGAGCCAGCCGAGAAGCCCAAGAATGCGTTTCACCATATCAACCGCGCCAGCGTTCGGAATCGACCGACTTGGCGGTCAGGAACAAGCCGAAGGTGATGAAGCTCAGGTAGTACGCGAGATGCTTCGTGTCGATGATGCCCTTGGTGAAGTCGTCGAAGTGATCCGTGATCGAGAGGAACGAGAGAATCGCCTGACCTGTCGGTCCTGAGGAATCAGCGAGCCAGTTGATGACCCACAGCATCAGAAACACCGCGAACGTCATGAAACCTGCGACGATCTGATTCTTCGTCAGGCTCGAGATGAGCAGCCCGACCGAGATGAAGCAGCCTCCCATCAGCAGCAAGCCGAGATACCCGGCCGCGATCGGGCGCCACTCGGGATTCCCGAGCCGGAACAGGATCGCGACGTCGATCATCGTGACGAGCGAGCATCGCGCAGAACAGCCCCATCGCGCCGAGGAACTTGCCGACGATGATCTCGAAGTCCGTGAGCGGCGAGGTCAGCAGGAGCTCGATCGTGCCGGAGCGCTTCTCTTCCGAGTAGGTCCGCATCGTGATCATCGGCATCACGAAGAGGATGATGACAGCGGCGTTCTGCAGGACGCCGCGAATCATCTGCTCGTTCACGTTCACGTTTCCGCCGCCCATCATCGACATCCGCTGGCTCTGCTCGACGAAGACGTGGAGGTAGACGTAGAAGAACCAGCCGAAGAGGAGCGCGAAGAGGCCGATGATGATGTACGCAATCGGCGACGCGAAATACGATCGCATCTCCTTGCCCGCGATTGCGAGGATGTTCCGCACTGTGTTCATTGGTGCTGTCCTTCGACGCTTCCGGACGCGTCCTGCGCTGCGGCCGCTACGCCCGCGAGCTCACCAGCCGCCTGTGGCGTCTCGTCCGTGGTCACCTGCAGGAAGATCTCTTCGAGGCTCATCCGCATCGGCCGCAACTCGAGCAGCCCCCATCCCCGATTCACTACCGCGCGGGCTATTTCGCGGCGGACGTCGGTGCCGCGGTCGCTCTCGACCTCGAATCCGCCGCCTGACGGTCCATCCGCCGCGCTGACCCGCGTGACGCCGGGTATCTGAGCGAGTGTCGGACCAGGCTCGTCGGCTCCCGCATCCACCTGCACGTACATCGTCTCCGCGCCTTTCAGGCGTGTCGTCAGATTGTCCGGCGTATCGACCGCCACCACCCGCCCGCGATTGATGATGACCACTCGCTGGCACGTCTGCGCCACTTCGGGAAGGATGTGCGTGCTGAGGACGATCGTGTGATCGCCGGCGAGGCTTCGGATGAGGGCTCGCGTCTCGATGATCTGCTTCGGGTCGAGGCCGGCGGTAGGCTCGTCGAGGATCAGCACGTCCGGATTGTGGATGAGCGCCTGACCAAGTCCGACGCGCTGACGGTATCCCTTGGAGAGCTTTGCGCAGTGCCGATCCGCCATGTCCGCCACACGGGTTCGTTCCATGACGCTCGTGACGCGCTGCTTCCGCTCCGATGCCGGAACGCCCTTGATCCTGGCGACGAAGTCCAGGTATTCGCGGACGGTCATGTCGGGGTAGAGCGGGGGCGTCTCGGGAAGGTAACCGGTGCGACGTTTGGCTTCGATCGGATTGGTGAAGATGTCGAAGCCCGCGACGGTCGCGCGGCCTTCGGTGGCCGGCATGTAGCCCGTCAGAATCCTCATCGTCGTGGTCTTCCCGGCGCCGTTCGGACCGAGAAATCCAAGGATCTCCCCGCGTTCCACTCGAAAGCTGACATCGTCCACGGCCGTCACGCGGCCGTAGCGTTTGGTGACGTGCTGAACCTCAATCACAGTAACTCCAGCGCAGGGCAATGCCCGTCTGCGCGATCCGCGGTCGGCTTTCGCTGGGACGTCATTGTCGGTGGCTCGGGCCGGGCCGCAGCCCTATTGCAAGGATCATGGGACCACGACCCGGAGCCGGGAACTCACACGTAAGGTATAGACAGAAAGCCGATTACCGACAGATCCCGGATAGTAGCGACAGCGGGAAAAGTGTGTCAAGCCCGCCTCAATGGGGCAATCTGCAGTCGGCAGTCTGCGGTCGGCGGTCGACAGTCACAGTCAGCAGTCACAGTCAGCAGTCGCAGTCAGCAGTCACAGTCAGCAGTTGCAGTCAGCTTATCTGACTTGAAAGCAGGCGCGGGGCCGCGATAATATATGAGCGACTGCTCATATATTCAGATGTTGAACCTCGACAAGGCCCATGTCTCCAGCGTCCCGGCCATTGAAGAGCCCTGCGACGCCCCTCATCTCGACCCTCGGGGAACCGAAGCCCGCCGAGGAAGGCTGATGTCGGCGGATGCCGTACGGGACGTCGCCGATACATTCCGCATCCTTGGAGATCCTACGCGGATCCGGATCCTCGATGCGCTCAGCGGCGGCGAGCTCTGCGTCTGTGACATCGCCAGCCTTGCCGCAATCAGCGAATCGGCCGTTTCCCATCAACTTCGCCTCTTGAGGAGCATGCGCCTCGTCAAGTCGCGCCGGGCCGGGCGGCTCGTCTTTTACGCGCTCGACGATCAGCACATCATCGAGCTTCTGCGCCAGGCTCACACGCACGTCGAGGAGCCGAAGTGACGACCTGCACGGTCTGCGAGCTGCACGCCGAGTCGGTCTTCAAGATCGAGGGGATGGACTGCCACGAGGAGGTCACCATCCTCGAGCAGCGATTGAAGCGTCTCGCGGGGCTCGAGTCGCTCGACGCGGACGTGCTCGGCCAGCGCCTCAGCGTCAAGTACGACGCCGCCAAGCTCAGTACCAGCCTCATCGCGGAAGCGGTGGCGCAGACGGGCATGCGCGCCTGGCTCGAACATGAGGAGCCGCGGCCCGCAGCCGGTTCTCACGTGTGGCGCGATGCCCTGATTCTGATGTCCGCAGTGCTGGTGGGTGCCGGCTTCGTCGTGGAGCTCACCGCCGGCGATCGACGATGGGCCGCTCTGCCTTTCGCGCTCGCCATCGTCACCGGCGGCGTCCATACGGCAAAACGGGCGTGGATGTCGGTTCGCGGGCGCACCCTCGACATTTACGTGCTCATGCTGGTCGCTGTCGCCGGCGCGGTGGCGCTCGGGCAATGGTCCGAAGGAGCCTCGGTCGTTTTCCTCTTCGCGCTCGCACAGCTTCTCGAGTCCCGGGCGATGGAGCGCGCGCGGGGAGCGATTCGGGCGCTCATGGATCTCGCGCCTCAGACCGCACTCGTCACTCGAGGTGGTGTGGAGAGCGTACTGTCCGTCGACGACGTCCGCGTCGGCGATGTCGTCATCGTCAGGCCCGGCGAGAAAATCCCGCTCGACGGCCGGGTGACGACCGGAACGAGCCACGTCAATCAGGCGCCGGTGACGGGCGAGTCGCTCCCTGTCGAGAAGGCGCCGGGCGACGACGTGTTTGGAGGAACAATAAACGGCCGGAACGCGCTCGAAGTCGAAGTGACGCGGCTGCGCCGCGACTCCACGATCGCACGCATCATTCATCTCGTGGAACGCGCACAGGCGCAGCGCGCCCCGAGCCAGACCTTCGTCGATCGGTTCGCACGGCTGTACACGCCGGCCGTGCTCGTCCTCGCCGCGGGTGTTGCTGTCGTTCCGCCCATGCTCGGCGGGACCTGGAGCACGTGGATCTATCGATCGCTGGTTCTGCTCGTGATCTCCTGCCCCTGCGCGCTCGTGATCTCGACGCCGGTCTCGATCGTGTCGGCGCTTGCAGCTGCGGCGCGCAAGGGAGTCCTGATCAAGGGAGGCGCCCGGCTCGAAAAGCTTGCGGCGGTACGGTGCGTGGCCTTCGACAAGACCGGCACGCTGACGACAGGGCAGCTGCGCGTCACTGACGTGATTGGCGTGAATGGCGTGGCACCGCGAGAGATCCTTGCCGCGGCGGCATCGCTCGAGAAAAGGTCCGAACATCCGATCGGCCGCGCCATCGTCGAGCGCGCTCTGGCCGACGGGCTGGCGATCACCGCGGCTGCCGGATTCCAGTCGCTGCCGGGGCGAGGCGCCGAAGCGCTGATCGGAACGTCCCACGTGCTTGTCGGGAGCCATCGTCTGTTCGAAGAGCGGCGGCTCTGCTCGCCGGAGATGCACTCGGCCACCGAGTCTTTGGCGGATCAGGGCCGGAGCACGGTGATGGTGGCGACAAACGGCACGCCTGTCGGGGTCATCGGCGTGGCCGATCATGTGCGCGAAACTGCCCGCGACACGGTCGGCCTGCTGCGGTCGCACGGCGTGACGCACGTCGTGCTGCTCACGGGCGATCACGAAGCCGCCGCCCGGGCGCTGGCCGAATCGGTGGGTGCGGACGAGTACCGGGCGTCGCTGCTTCCGGCCGACAAGGCGATCGCCGTCGAGGAGCTCCGTCGGACGCACGGCGCCCTCGCGATGGTCGGCGACGGCGTGAACGACGCGCCGGCGCTGGCGTCCGCCGACGTCGGTATCGCGATGGGTGTGGCTGGCACGGACGTGGCGCTCGAGACCGCGGACGTCGCGCTGATGGCAGACGAACTGGCGAAGATTCCCTACACGCTGCGCCTGAGCCGCGCGACGACGCGCAACATCCGGGCGAACATCGGGTTCTCGCTCGCGATCAAGGGAGTATTCCTCGTCATGGCGATCGCGGGTTCCGCCACGCTCTGGATGGCCGTTCTCGCCGATATGGGCGCCTCGCTCGTCGTGATCGGGAACGCGCTGCGGTTGTTGAGAGAGTAGGGCCGGGCCTTCAGGCCCCGCCGCCGCGGGCTCGAGCCCGCGGCCCACGGGCAGGGCAATCACACCGTGAACTACGCCTTCCGGTTGCTGAAGAAGTGCTGATCGACGAACTGATCGATCGCCGCCTGATCGGCCGCTTCCACCTTCTCGAATTGCAGTCCCATCCCGATCCTGCGATCGCTCCAGGCCACCCTGGATTCCGCTTCGACGTCGCGCTTCGATCCGGGTAGCCGGAAGCGGGCCTTGAGCTTCGATCCGCTTTCATGCGGGCTCATCGTTCGAATGGCGACGCCACCCTTGCTCAAGTTCAGGGTCAATGCCGCCGCAATCGTGTTTCCGAACCGATAGGCGATTGGGATTCCGAGGATTACTCTCGGACTGCCGCGACGATTGAAGTTGTCGGGATAGAGATGCGGTGCGAGCGATGGCAGGATATGCTGTACCGCGCTGTATTCGTTGATGTAACCGGATACGCCAAGTGAGGCCAGCTCACGCACCTCGTCCGCAGCGGCAATGGTGCCGCTGAACACGAGAATCGGCACGCGCCCGCCGTCGAGCTTCCGAATCGCGCGGACGATGTCGACCCCGCCGGAGTGTGGTAGCCGCAGGTCGAGGACGATGAGGTCGATCCGATCGAGATCGCCCCGGACCCGCGCCAGCAGCTCTGCCGCGCTCTTGACGGACAGGGGCGTATGTCCGGCGCCGACGAGGGCCGCCGCGAAACGGTCCCTGACAAACGCCGTATCGTCGGCGACGATGATGGTCTTTGTAACAGCCACTGCAGGATGTCGCACGGAGCCTGTCGGTTACGGCGATTCCGCGCGTGAGCTGATTGCAGAATTTATCAGGTTCTCGCTATAATTCGAAGTCCGGTCGACCTCTCGTGGCCAAGCGGGAGGCACCCCGAAATCGTGTTATCGATCGTCGAGGAGCATGTATGGCGACCTGTCCGGAGTGTGATGCCGAGATCGAAGTCGACGAGTTCGACGTCGACAAGGGCGACCTGATCAGTTGCCCGGACTGCGGCTCCAACCTCGAAGTCACCAGCACGTCACCACTGGAGCTCGAGCCGGCGGACGACGATGACGACGACGATGATGACGAAGAGGAAAAGGAAGACGAAGAGGACTTCGACGGAGACGAGCTGGAAGAAGACGACGAAGAGGAGTCCGGGGGAGAGGACTGGGACGAGTGACCCACGCCCAGGCGGGCACGGACAAGGCGACGGCGGCGGGGTCGTCTTTCTCGACAGGGATTGCGGGCCCGCTCGTTTCCAAACGGAACAAACTGTACGCGCTGCTGGCTGACTTCCCAGGTCTGATCGTGGCCTACAGCGGCGGGGTCGACAGCGCGTATCTCGCCTACGCGGCCACGTCAGGTGCTCGGCGACCGATCCCTCTGCATCACGGCCAACAGTCCGAGCTACCCCGAGCGGCATCGTACTCTCGCGCTCAGGATCGCGGCGGACTTCGGGCTTCAACACGAAGTCATCACCACCAACGAAACCTCGCGGCCCGACTATCGCGCGAATCCCGCGAACCGCTGCTACTTCTGCAAGCACGAGCTCTACACCCACCTCGCGGCGATCGGGCGCGAGCGCGGTATTCCCGTCATCGTCGACGGCAGCAACGCGGACGATCGGGGCGACTACCGGCCGGGGCGGCAGGCCGCTCGTGAATTCGGTGTCCGGAGTCCGCTCGACGAGGTCGGGCTGACGAAGGATGAGATCCGCGAACTGTCCCGCGAGGCGGGGCTTCCGACGTGGGACGAGCCCGCGTCCGCCTGTCTGTCGTCGCGCATTCCGTACTTTTCGGAAGTCACGGAAGACAAGCTGCGGATGATCGAGCGGGCAGAGAACGTCCTGCGCGACCTTGGCTTCCGCGTGTGCCGGGTCCGGCATCACGACACTGTGGCCAGACTCGAGATAGGCAGGGACGAGATGGCGCGAGCTCTCGAGCCGGAGGTGGCCGACGCTATCGACCGTGAGCTGCGCGCGATCGGCTACCAGCACGTCACGCTCGATCTGCGCGGCTATCGCCTCGGCAGCCTCAACGACGCGCTGCGACTGCGCCCGATCTGAGTCCGCTATGCGCGAGAGGCCTGCCCGCGCTCGCGGCGCTGTTCCTGCTCGCCCATCTGGCCGCGCTCCCTCCCGCTCTCGACGACATAGACGCCATCAACTTCGCGCTGGGCGTCCGTGACTTCGACGTCGCGCAGCACCAGCCGCATCCGCCCGGATATCCGCTGTTCATCGCGCTGGGCAAGCTCTCCACGCCGCTGCTGCGCGCGGCGGGTGTCGCGTCGCCGGAAGTGCGCGGCCTGGCAGTGTGGAGTGCGCTTGCCGGAGCGGGGCTCCTGCTGCTGGTCTTCACGTTGTGGCGCACGCTCGACCCGCATCCGTTGCGACCCGCACTCGCCGCCGTGATGGCTGCGGCATCGCCTCTGTTCTGGTTCACCTCGCTTCGACCATTGAGCGACGTGTCCGGGCTGTGCGTCGCGGTCGCGGCTCTGGTCTTCATTGCCCGAGCACTGCCGGCTGGCTCGTCGTCAGCGCGAGAGCCGCCTACTCGCGCGCTGCTGGCCGGGGGATTTCTTGCCGGTCTGGCGATTGGCTTCCGATCGCAGACCGTCGTCTTGACGGCGCCGCTTCTAGCGACTGTCCTGCTCGTCCCATGGTTCGGGATCCCGATGCGCGTTCGGCTTGGCTCGCTGGCGGCAGCTGCGGCCGGCGTCGCAGCCTGGGCGATTCCGCTCGTCGTGGCAAGCGGCGGGCTCTCCAACTATCTCAATTCGCTCGGCAGCCAAGCGGGGGAGGATTTTTCCGGCGTCGTGATGCTCTGGACGAACCGGTCGCCGAAAGTTGCCGCGCTCGCACTCCTGAACACATTCGTGCTGCCGTGGGACTCTGCGTTTCTGGCCGGAGTTGTCCTCGCTCTGGCGGCCACCGGTCTGTTCCTCCTGCTGTTCAAGTCTTCTGACGGACGGCCGGTGCTCGCGGGCGACGGTTGGCGACGGGCCGCCCTCCTGGCCGTCATGTTCGGGCCGTATGCGATTTTTCATCTCGTGTTCCAGGAGACCGTGACGGTCCGGTACGCCCTCCCGCTGGTGCTGCCGATCGCTTATCTCGTCGCGGTCTCGCTGACAGAAACCCGTCCCGTTCCCGCTCTCGTCGTCGGTTCCGCTCTCGTTGCCAGCATGTTGTGCCTCGCCGTGCCGGCGGGCTCCGCGTACGGGCGGATTCCAAGTCCGATCTTCCGCGCGCTCGACGCGATGTCCGGCTCGCCCAATCCCGCGCCGATCGTCGGGATGCACCGGCGGATTTGGACCGAATCGCGGCGCGCCCGCAGGTGGCGAGGAGAACCGCCAGGACGGCTCCTGGCGGCGCCGCGCGATTACGAGTGGCTCGAGTTGACGCGCGCGTGGCGTGCCCGTGACGTGCCGGTGACGTGGTTCGTCGCCGATCCGCGACGAACGGACCTCGCATTGATCGATCCGGGCAGCCGGGAACTGGTCAGCTATCGCTGGCCGTTCCGTCAGAGGACCTACGCAGGCGGCGCCCGGCCGGACGAAGTCGACCTCGTCACGATTGGCAAGCCAGGCTGGTTTCTGGAACAGGGCTGGGCGCTGACGCCGGAAGTCGCCGGGGTCACCGGACGCGATGGGTGGAGGACCCCACAAGCGGCCGAGCGTCGGCTGGGTCCGCTCACGGCCGGGTGAAAGCTTGATGATGATTGGGGGGCGTCACCTCGGTGGCGCTGCGGATCCGCCGGTTCGCGTTCACGTCGCGCTCGAGGATCGGCCAATCCTGAACTTCGTGGTGACACCCGGGTATCTTCCTGCGATTCGAGCCTCTGGCAGAGGGCATGCTCGCAGCTTCCGCACCGTTCGAGAAACTGACCGTCACTGCTGATACGGAATCAGGCGGCGCCGTTCCTCCTGTCGCCATCGAGCAGTTCGATCTCCAGGCCCCCGACGTCCTCGAGCTTGGTTTCGATGAGGGCTGGCTGGAGCCTGAGTACAACCCCCAAACCGGCCGATCCTGGCGCTGGATGACCGAGCGTGCCGTGCTCGCCGTCCGTGGGGCGACCCGTGACGTGACCCTGACGATCGCTGGCGAGTCAACGCGTCGCTATTTTCGGCGCGCGTCGCGGTTGACGGTCAGCGTCGCGGGCGAGACCGTTTCAGTGCTCGAGCCCTCGAGCGATTTCGTCTCCGACGTAACAGTGCCGCGCGCGCTTCTCGTCAAAGGGAACGGCCGGATCGTCTTGACATCCGATCAGATGTTCGTTCCGGGAGATCGGGAGGGCACTGGGGATCGTCGCCATCTCGCCATTCGGATATACTCCGTCGCGACATCGAAAAATTGATCGACCCGCGGAGCCGGGCTGCGATCCGTGGCGCTGGGGCTGGAGGTAGGGGGCCAGCCTTCGCGGTCGGCAGCAACGGGCAGGCTCTCTCGCTTCCACCGGTAGTGTGCCGGGAGCGCACACCGGATTCCCCCTATAGCGGTTTTCGCGCGAGCGCCAGGAGCGAGCTGCCAGCAGGCATGTTGGTCAGCTTGAGGGCCTGTGCCTCCACCGCGAGGACGGCTGCCAGGATGGCATTGATCGGCTCCCGGGGCACGGTGATCTCGATGTCGGACTCGCGGTGGCCCGACAGGCGCTGGGCGAAGCCTGACCGAGAGGACCAGTGGGAGCAGCAGAAAGTTCGTGTAAGTGATGCGCCGGACCTCGAATCCGGTCCGTGCCAGGTGCTCCGCGAGCTCCGAGCGGCTGTAGCGTCGGACCTCTCCGCCGAGCACGGAGTGATTGCCGGTGAGAATTTTCAACGCCGCAACGTTGATCAGGATCTGTCCTCCGGGCCGCAACACCCGATACATCTCATTGAGCGCCTCTCGCTCGATCTCGTCCTCGAGCGCATACAGCACGTCGAACGAGGTGACCAGGTCGAACTGGCCGCCGGGAAAGGGCAGGCACGAGGCGGACGCGCGGGCGATACCGCGCTCGCCGCCATCGCGCGCGTACGCGAGGCCGCTCCAGGTGATGTCGATGCCCCAGGCCCGTCCGAACTGCCGGAGCATCTTCAGGTTATGGCCGGTGCCGCATCCGCAGTCGAGGATCCGCGGCGCCTGGACGCCTTCGGTCGCTTGGCCGAGCAACGGCTGGACGAAACGGCGGAATCCGTGGAACCAGAAGTGGTCGCGTTCGGCCCGTGCCGTTGCTTCGAGCAGGCGATCCATAGATGACGGGGGGAACTCGTAACATCTATCCCAGGAGAACGTTGATGATGCGTAGCTTTCGAATGTGTGCGGTGATTTTCCTGGTCAGCGGGGCGATGCTGACCACGGCGTGCGGAAAGAAGAAGGTCGAGACGCCGGCTCCGGCGCCCGCTCCTCCGCCTCCCCCGCCCCCAACAACGCCCCCGGCACCCCCGGCGCCTGCTCCTCCGCCTGCCGCACCGGCTCCGGCCGCTCCGACCGAGGACGAGCTCTTTGCGAAGATGTCGCTCGACGACCTCAATGCCAAGGGCGTGCTCGCGGACGTGTTCTTCGCGTTACGACTCAGTCGAGCTCGGATCGGACGCACGCAGCGTGCTTCAGAAGAATACAGACTACCTGAAGCGGCGCGCGAGCACGAAGGTGTTGGTCGAAGGACACGCCGATGCGCGCGGCACGAACGAGTACAACCTGGCGCTCGGTGAGCGTCGAGCCGGCGCGGCGCGCGACTACGTGGTCAGTCTGGGCATCCCTGTCGACCGGATCACCATCGTCAGCAAGGGCGAGGAGCAGCCGGTCTGCCGGGAAGATAACGAAGCCTGCTGGGCGAAGAATCGCCGGGGGCACTTCATCTTCACTGCGAAGTAGTCGGTTCTAGGGTTCTAGGTTCTCGGGTTCTGAAGGTTCTGGGTTCAGAACCTGCTAGAACCCTAGAACCTCTAGAACCTCAAGACCGATCCCCCCGCATCTCTTCTGCGATTTCCTCTGCCGCCCGACGCGGATCCGGCGCGGCGATGATCGGCCGTCCTACCACCAGATAGTTGGCGCCGGCGGCGATGGCTTCGGCCGGGGTCAACGTTCGTTCCTGATCGTCTTTGCCCGGCGCTCGCGCGCCGCCTCCCCTGATGCCTGGCGTCACGATGGTGAAGTCGGCGCCCATGCGCTGCCGGACGATCGCTGTCTCCTGCGGCGAGGCGACCACGCCGTCGAGCCCTGCGCGTTGAGCGAGCTCTGCGAGTCGAAGGACCTGATCGAGTACCGGGCCGCGCACACCGGCCTCTCCGAGCGCAGTCCTCGTTCATGCTCGTCAGCACCGTCACCCCGATGACGAGCGGAGGCGACGCGCCGAGCCGCGCGGCGGTGTCGCACGCCGCGTCTCGCGCCGCCCGCATCATGCGCGAGCCGCCCGACGCGTGCACGTTGACCATCCACACGCCCAACGCCGTTGCGGCCTCGACTGCCGTCGCGACGGTGTTGGGGATGTCGTGAAACTTCAGATCGAGGAAGACGCGTTCGCCCAGAGCTACGACCCGCCGGACGATCTCTGGCCCCTCGGCGGTGAAGAGCCGGCTGCCAATCTTGAACCCGCCGGTCACTCCGCGGAGTGTCGAAGCCAGATGGAGGGCTTCCGCGCCGGTCGGCACATCGAGCGCAATCAGGAGCTGATCCATGCCTGTCTCCTTCTTCGTCGTGTCGAGGCTGCCGGTGATGTCCGACAGCCGCGCAAGGTTGTGGCGGCGCATGTAGCTCGTCAGGCCGTCCAGGAGCTTCGACCAGACGAACGGATCGACGAAGTTGGCGGTTCCGACCTGCACGGCCGTCGCGCCGGCAATCATGAATTCCAGGACGTCCTCCGCCGATGCAATTCCGCCCATGCCGATGATCGGAAGCTTTACGGCCTGGCGGCACTCGTACACCATCCGGACAGCAATCGGTCGAATCGCCGGACCACTCAGTCCACCGACGATGTTCGTCAGCTTGGGACGGCGGGTTTCGACGTCGATGGCCATGGCCAGGAACGTGTTGACGAGCGAGACGGCATCCGCCCCGGCCTCTTCTGCCGCGCGAGCGAACGAGGCGACGTCCGTCACGTTCGGTGTCAGCTTCGGAATCACCGGCAGCGTCGTCACCTTCCGGACGGCGCTGACGACCGCGTGCGTGCCGGTCAGGCTGCAGCCGAACGTGATGCCGCCTTCCTTGATGTTCGGGCAGGAGATGTTCAGCTCGATGGCGGCGACGCCCTCGGCATCGGAGAGGATCCGCGCGAGCTCGACGTACTCGTCGATCGTGGTCCCGCAGATGTTCACGAACACTACCGCGCGCCGATCGCGCAGCTCGGGGAGCCGCTCGCGGATGAAGCGGTGGACACCGATGCCCTGCAGGCCGATGGCGTTGAGCATTCCCGCCGGCGTTTCGACAATCCGTGGCGGAGCATGCCCCTCGCGCGCTGCGAGGAACAGGCCCTTGACCGCGACGCCGCCGAGGGTGGAGAGATCGACGACGTCGCCGTACTCGACGCCGTAGCCGAAGCACCCGCTGGCAGCGATGAGAGGGTTCGTGAGGCGCAGCGCGCCGATCGAGGCGGACAGATCCATCTAGTGGACTACCCTCTTGAAAGTCATAGTGCGGCGCTCCGTTGTCGCGGCCGGGAAACACGGCCGGATAACGGGCCGCATCCTCGTGAATGAGCCAGACCATCCACTAGTGCGCCAGCGCCTCCCATTCGATTCGTCGCGAGTCGAATACCGGTCCATCGAGACACGATCGCACCAGGTGCGACGCTCCGCCCGCAGTCTTCGTCGGGACGACGCAGCTGTAGCAGCCGCCGAGTCCGCAACCCATGACCTGTTCGAGCGAGACAGCACAGGGCCGCCCGTGCTGTTCCGCCAGCCGTCCGACGGCGCGCATCATGGGCGTCGGTCCGCATACATATAACTGGACCTGTTCCCGGTCACCCAGCGTCGCGAGGGCGTTACCGAGCGGTCCGGTGACGAGGCCTTTCGCTCCGCGGCTGCCGTCTTCGGTTGTCAGGACGACCCGGACGCCGAGGCGCTCGAAGAGGTCCACTTTATAGAGCTCGGCCGCGCGCCGGGCGCCGTAGAAGAGCGTCGTAGGCGTGCCTCTCGCGTGCAGCGCTTCCGCAAGCGTCAGAAACGGCGCGAGCCCCACGCCCCCGGCAACCATCCATGCCTGCGTCGCAGGATCGACGGGCTCGAACGGCTGCCCGAGGGGTCCCAGACAGGCGATGCGCGCGCCCGGTTCGACTTCGTACAACAGCCTCGTTCCGATCCCGATGCGCTTGTTCAGAAGAGAGATGCCAACCGGTGCACCATTCCGATCGCGAAGGATCTCGAATATCGAGAATGGCCGCCGCAGGAGGGGGTCCATACCCCGCGACGGCTTGACCATCACAAACTGACCCGGCTGCGCGAGCGCAGCGATCTCCGGCGCTTCGAGAGAGACGATGCAGTAGTCGTCTGACAGCCGCGCGTTCGAGATGACAGCGGCGTCGATGTCGGACGGCATGTGGAGAAGTATATCGTGACGTAGTCCGTGATCAGGGATCCGGGACTCGCCGCTCGGGACTCGCCGCTCGGGACTCGCCGCTCGGGACTCGCCGCTCGGGACTCGCCGCTCGGGACTCGCCGCTCGGGACTGCCGCTCGGGACTCGCCACTAGGGGCTCGCAGTCCTCGACCACGATCGTGGGGTTTTCCGGATCCCGGATCCGGATCGCGGATCCCGACAGGATCTCTCCCGTGCTATCATCATCAACGACTTCTTTAACAGTCGCCCTGTGAGGCGGCCAAGAGGTGACGACGTGCTGACAGGTCCTCTCCGTCCAAAGCCCCGG
The DNA here is from genome assembly GCA_963730995.1 of uncultured Acidobacteriota bacterium. Classification (GTDB taxonomy): domain Bacteria; phylum Acidobacteriota; class Vicinamibacteria; order Vicinamibacterales; family 2-12-FULL-66-21; genus CAVSUB01. The sequence goes on from CAVSUB010000009.1 coordinate 606,810, forward strand.
CGTCCGCCGCGGCAGCGCCTTACCGGCTCAGCGATCACTCACGTCAGTCAGTTGGCGGCCATCGGCCTCGCCGAGGCCCGATCTCCCAAGGAGATGCTGTGCCTCAGGTGATGGACGCCGATCGGATGTCCCGTGCGCTGACGCGCATCGCGCACGAAATCCTCGAGCGCAATCGCGGATTGGACGAGGTCGCGCTCGTCGGCATCCGCACCCGCGGCGTGCCCATCGCGCGCCGGCTGGGGCAGCTCCTTCGGGAGATCAACGGCGACCACGTACCGACAGGATCGCTCGACATCACGCTCTATCGCGACGATCTCATGCGAAACGCCGTGGGGCCGCAGCCGGTCGTGCGTCGTACGGAAATCCCGTTCTCGATAGACGACCGGCGCATCCTGCTCGTGGACGACGTGCTCTATACGGGGAGAACGACGCGCGCGGCGCTGGATGCGCTCATCGACTTCGGACGTCCGCGCGCGATCCAGCTCGTCGTCATGGTGGACCGCGGACACCGCGAGCTGCCCATCAAAGCGGACTACGTCGGCAAGAACGTCCCGACGTCGCTGAAGCAGAGCGTGCAGGTTCGGTTGCAGGAGATCGACGGCGTCGATGAAATTCTGATCGAGGGGGAAGCATGACGACCCAGACAGCCGATCGAACACAAGCGGTCGCTCGTTCGGAGCCGCCGCCCGCCACGCAGCTGCGCTCGCGGCACCTGCTCGGGATCGAAGGCCTCACGGCCGACGAGATCACGCTCATCCTCGACACCGCCGTCGCGATGAAAGAAGTCGGCAGCCGATCGATCAAGAAGGTTCCCGCGCTTCGCGGCCGCACCGTGGTGAATCTGTTCTTCGAGCCGAGCACGCGTACGCGCACGTCGTTCGAGATCGCCGAGAAGCGTCTGAGCGCCGACACGCTGAGCATTGCGACGGCGACGTCGAGCGTGACGAAGGGGGAAAGTCTCCTCGACACCGTGCGGAACATCGAGGCGATGTCGCCGGACATGATCGTGATGCGTCATGCCTCGTCTGGCGCTCCGCACCTGCTCGCCCGGACGTGTCATTCGGCGATCATCAACGCGGGCGACGGGATGCACGAGCATCCCACGCAAGCGCTCCTGGACGCGTTCACGATCCGTGAGCACAAGGGCCGTCTGGCCGGCCTCAAAGTGGCGATCGTCGGCGATCTGCTCCACAGCCGTGTGCTTCGGTCCAACCTGATCCTGCTGAAAAGCATGGGCGCCGACCTCTGGGTGTGCGGTCCGGCGACGCTCTATCCCGCGGGGCTCGATCAGTTCGGCGTCCACGCGACGACGTCCGTGGAGGAAGCGGTCGAGGGCGCCGATGTCGTGATGATGCTGCGAATCCAGAACGAGCGGATGCACGGCCACTTCATTCCGTCGGTCCGCGAGTACTTCGCCCTTTTCGGGATGACGCCGGCGCGCCTGCGACGCGCGCAGCCCGACGTCATCCTGATGCATCCGGGCCCGATGAACCGTGGCGTCGAAATCGATTCCGAAGTCGCCGACGGCCCCTACTCCGTGATTCTGGAGCAGGTGGCCAACGGCGTCGCCGTGCGCATGGCGGTTCTGTACCTGCTCGCCGGTCGGGATGCGGACTTGAGCGAAGAGTCCGACGGCGGAGGGGGTCCCGGGGCGAAGGCCCAGGATCTTGGAAGAAGAGTCATGAAATGAAACTGCTGTTGAAGGGCGGACGCGTCATCGACCCGGCGGGACAACGTGACGGCGCGTTCGACGTGCTGATCGAGGATGGCCGCATCCTCCGCGTCGCGCGGGACCTGCCGGTCAACGGCGCGGACGTGTTCGAGGTCCCCCGGGGCGGCCTCGTCGTCCCAGGCCTCATCGATATGCACGTCCATCTGCGCGAGCCGGGGCAGGAGCACAAGGAGACCATTGCGACGGGGACGGCATCGGCCGTCGCGGGCGGCTTTACGGCGGTCGCGTGCATGCCGAACACGGAGCCGGTAAACGATCACGCGGGCATCACGCAGTTCATTCTCAAGAAGGCCGCGGAGGCGGGACTGGCGCGTGTTTATCCGATCGGCGCCGTATCGCTCGGCTCGCGCGGGGAGCAGCTCGCCGAGCTCGGCGAGCAGCGCACCGCCGGGTGCGTCGCTTTTTCGGACGACGGCCGGCCCGTGGCGACCGCCCTGCTGATGCGGCGTGCGCTCGAGTACGCCGGGATGCTGAAGACGCCGATCATCGACCACTGCGAGGATCCCTCGCTCAAGGCGGACGGCGTCGCGCACGAGGGTTTTCGCGCTTCCTCTCTCGGGCTGCGCGGGATTCCCGGCGCGGCGGAATCGCTCATGGTCGAGCGGGACATCTCGCTCGCGGAGCTCACGGGATCGCATTTTCACGTCGCGCACATGAGCGCGCGCCAGTCGCTGCGGGCGGTCCGCGAGGGCAAGGCGCGCGGCGTGCGCGTGACGTGCGAGGTCGCGCCGCACCACTTCACGCTCACCGACGAGTCGTTGGCGTCTCCCATTCAGTACGACACGAACGTGAAGATGAATCCGCCGCTTCGCGAGGCCGCGGATCGCGAGGCGATGCTCGAGGGCATCGCCGACGGCAGCGTCGACGCCATCGCCACGGACCATGCCCCGCACCACGCGGACGAGAAGATGGTCGAATTCGATCGCGCGCCCTTCGGCATCGTCGGCCTCGAGACGGCGGTGCCGATCGTGTTCGATCGGCTGGTGCACACCGGCCGCATCTCGGTGCGGCGGATGATCGAGCTGCTGTCGGTGAATCCCGCGCGCATCCTGGGCGTTCCGGGGGGCAGCCTCGCTGACGGCTCGCCTGCGGACATCACGATCCTCGATCCGGATCGGCCAGTGACGATCCAGGCGGCGACGCTGCGGTCGCGCTCGAAGAACACGCCGTACGACGGCTGGCAGTTCCGGGGCGGCGTAACGGCGACGATCGTCGGCGGCCGCGTCGTTTACGCAGCCTCCTGAAACGCTGCCGTCGCCGCAATGACCGATTCACGAATGCGAGCGTCGCTCGAACGGCTGTACGGGGACTACAACCGCGAGGACTCCGCGAGCGATCCGATACACAAGGTCAGGCCGTTCCCTGACGCCGCCGATCGAGAGGTCGCGGGATTCTGCGCTGCCGCCCTGGCGTTCGGGCGCGTTGCCAGCGTGCTCAATTCGATCGACACGCTGTTCAGGATCATCGGCCCGCATCCGGCTTCGTTCGTTCGGACGTTCGATCCCACCGCGCCGCATCCCGAGCTGAGGGCGATGGTGCACCGCTGGACCCGCGGGGAAGACATTGCCGCGCTGCTCTGGGTGCTGAGGCTGATGCTGGAGCAGTCGGGGTCCATCGAGCGCTTCTTCGCTGAGGGCCTCGACCCTGACGCAGAAGACGTGGGCGCGGCACTCGATCGATTCTCGACGCGCGCGCTGGCGTTCGACGTCCGCCCGGCCTACGGTCGCAGACCGAAAAGGCCAGGAGTGTGTTACTTCTTTCCGCGGCCGTCAGCCGGCAGCGCCTGCAAACGGCTGAACCTGTACCTCCGTTGGATGGTGCGGGCCGATGAAGTCGACCTCGGGACGTGGACGACCGTGTCCGCCGCGCAACTCATCGTGCCGCTCGACACGCACGTCATCCGGCTGGGTCGCTGCCTGCGTTTGACGACGTATACCAGCCCTGGCTGGCGAATGGCTGCGGACATCACGCGCGCACTGCGACGCCTCGATCCGGATGATCCAGTACGTTTCGACTTCGCCCTGTGCCATGTCGGCATGATGGGAGCGTGCGGTTTCGCACGTCCTCAGGGGAGCGCGCAATGCCCCCTGAGAGGCGAGTGCCATCCTCGACCGAGGAGATCCCGATGAAGAGGCTCGTCTGGTTCGCGGTGGTCCTAGGCCTGGTAGCGGCGGCGTTCATGCTCGGGACCAGATTCGCGACGCGCGAGGCGGTGTTTGCGGCGTCTGCCGACGGCACGCGCGCGGCGTGGGCCGACGATCGACGCTGCTGGAGCGGTCCGTGCCAGACGCTCTGGATAGGCGCCAATCGCGGCAACGCCACGAAGGTCGCGACGCTCGAGAGCCCGAGTCATTGCGACGAAATCGTGTGGACCAGGGACGGCACGCGGGTTGCGTTTCTGGTCGACGGCGCCCAACTGCGCTTCTACGATCCTGTGAGTTTCGCGCCCGCTGGACAGATCACGCTCGTGCAGCCGCAGACCGGTCCCAACCAATCGATCGCCCGGGGCGTGACGTTCTCGGAGAACGGCCGGGCGATCACGTTCGACGACTGTCCTCGCGGCCGGTCGGGGTGCCGGGCGGGACTCGCCGCAGTGCCGCGGTGAGCGCCTATCCGCTCTTTCTCCGACTTTCCCGATTGTCCTCGCGATGTTCGTGCATCGCGACCCGCTGGTAGACGCGCAGCGTGTCGAGCACCATCCGCTCGACGCTGAAGCGCTCGCGCACGCTCAGAATCGCCGCCTCTCCCATTTGCCGGCGCAGACCGGCGTCGTGCAGCAATCGGATGATCGCCGTGGCCATCGCCTCCGGATCCCGCGTCGGAACGAGCAGACCCGTGAGGCCGTCTTCGACGACTTCCGGGATTCCACCCGCCGCGGTCGCGACGACGGGCTTGCCGCACGCCATGGCATCGAGCAGCGACGTCCCCAGACCTTCGGTCACCGAGCTCATGACGAAAACGTCGAAGACCTTGTGCAGCGACAGCACGTCCGGCCGGAAGCCAAGAAGGGTGACGTGCTTCTCGAGATGCCGATCGCGAATCTGGCGCTCGAGCGCATGACGCAGCTCGCCCTCGCCGGCAATCACGAACCGGGCATCAGGGATCTGACGGACGACGATGGCGGCGGCGTCGATCAGGTGCCGCTGTCCCTTGTGCGGGACGAGCGCGGCCACGTTCCCGACGATCGGCGCATGCCGCGGCAGCCAGAGCTCCTCGTGCAGGTTGCCAGGCGGCGCGGCGTCGACGCGCTCGAGATCGATCCCTTCGTTGACCACGACGGCCCGGGCCGCAGGCACGCCATCAGTAATCAGCATCGAGCGGATGGCCTCGGAGACGCAGATGAAGCAGTCCACCTGCCGGTACTTCCAGCGTGACAGAGAGTTGCTCTTCAAGTGGAAGTCGACCCGGCGCGCCGCGATGAGCGGGGGTTTTGCGAGCGCGGTGCTCATCGAGAGCGCCAGCGCCGCCATCGCGACACCGTGGGGATCGTGGGCGTGAACGATCTCCGGCTCGAGGCGCTTGATGAGACGAGCCAGCCTCCACGCGGCGGTGAGGTCCATCTCGTTCGTGGGTGCGAGAGGAATGAGGTCGAGCCCCTCGTCCACCCGCTGGCGCAGCTCTCCACTCGGATGCGCGATGAGCGTCGCCCGGTGACCGAGCGCGCGCAGGCCCATGACCGTCACCAGCACCTGATTCTGCCCGCCACGCCAGGTACGCGCCGTATCGATGTGGATGGAGAACATCGGAATCAGCTTCCCGCTTCCCGCTTCCAGTTTCCCGCTCCCATCCCAGGCTACGGATCCCGGCGTGCGTGTGACGGTTTATCCGGGTGCGCTCCCACGCAGGGATGATGTCCAGCGACCGGCCCTGGTCCCAGCTGCTGCTGCTGGTACTCCCATAGCTTCAGGAGCTTCAGGAACACGTAGTACGAGTTGAGCGCGGAGACGAGCAAGCCTGCGGCGCCGTCCCTAAAACCGCCGCGAAGCACGTAGTTGCGCAGGAACGCGAGCGGCGGGTGAACGACCGCCGCGAGCGCGGAGGTGCGCCTGCCGTCCGCCATCCACTGTTTCGCAGCCAGCGTGGTGTAGCGATCGATCGTCGCCAGGTGGTGAGACACGTCCCGATAGGCGTAGTGTTGGATTTCGTGACGAAGGAGGCCGGGTGGCTGTGAGAGCTCGACCGACTCGTGCACCTGCCGCAGGCTCCATCGCCCCGCGCGGCGGTCGTAGAGCCGCAGCTGCGGGTCGGGATACCAGTCAGTGCTCCTGATCCAACGCCCGAGATACCACGTCACCCGCGGGACGCGATATCCCGCAGCGTCGGGATGTTCCAGGACGCGGCGGATTTCGTCGGCCAGATCGGCCGGCACGTGCTCGTCGGCGTCGAGCGACAGGATCCAGTCGTTCGATGCGAGGTCCGCCGCGCGGTTCTTCTGCGCTCCGTACCCGGGCCAGTCGAGGACCTCCACTCGCGTCGCGTGCCGCCGGGCGATGTCGACCGTCCCGTCGGTGCTGCCGGAATCGATGACGATGATTTCGTCAGCCCAGGCCACCGACGAAAGGGCGAACTCGATGTGGTCCGCTTCGTTCAGGGTGATGACCGTAACGGTCAGCTTCACGGCTGGGAGTGTAGCAGCAAGGGCTGGCCAGCCACGAGCGGGCGCCGCGAGACCTATAATCGGTGCTGTGGACGGAGAGCCGCTGCCGGGAGGGGACCTCGTTCGACGGGGGTTGGACGATCTCGAGTCTGGAATCGAGAGCGTCGAGGCACTCCTGGTCTCGATAGGTGGTCCGCGGCTGCGGGCGCTTGGCATCGACGTACCCGATTCGGTCGTGAATCCGGAGCATCGCCTCTACGAGGTGTTGAGCCGATCGGCGCCCGACGCCGCGCATTCCCGCTACAACGCTCTCATACGGCGGCTGGTCAGCTTCGAGCGCGCGCTGGCATGCGGCCGTTAGCGGATCCCGAACGAATTCGCCGACTCATGGCAGCTCTCGGAGCGCAGGCCGACGCCGATGCGCGGGTCTACTTCACTGGCGGCGCCACGGCAGTGCTCAATGGCTGGCGATCGTCGACGATCGACGTAGACATCAAGATCGTCCCCGAGCGGGACCGGATATTCCGCGCCATTCCTGAAATCAAGGAACGGCTGCAGATCAACATCGAGCTCGCTTCACCGGACGACTTCATTCCGGTACGACCGGGCTGGGAGGATCGCAGCCCATTCATCGCGCGAGAGTCGCGAATCTCGTTCCATCACTTCGAGCTTGTCGCGCAGGCGCTGTCCAAGATCGAGCGTGGCCACACTCAGGACCTCGAGGACGTCCAGACCATGCTTGCGAGAAACCTTGTGACCAGAGCCGGACTGCTCGAGTACTTCGATGCGATCGAGCCAGCTCTGTACCGCTATCCCGCGATAGACGCGACGACGTTCCGGGCCGCGGTCGAACAGATCGTGCACACGGAAAAGGGAGATCGAGGCTGATGGTTCGAATGGCCCTTCCCCCGGTCGCGGTCCTGCTCCTTGCGCTTGGAGTATTCGTCGGCTGCGCGTCCGCTCAAACGTCATCCCAGGCGGCGCCGGCGCCAGCGATCGCTCCGGCCCTCCTTCCAACGCAGAAGCCGCCTACCCGGGCGGACATCCTCCGCGGCGAGTACGGCCGCTATCGCGCCAACAACGACCTCCTCTACTACCATCTCGACATTCGCGTCGACCCGGCGAAGAAGTCGATCAGCGGGAAGAACACCATCCGCTTCAGGATGCTGAAGGACGACACTCGGATTCAGCTGGATCTCTACGCCAACCTCGGCGTCGACAAGATCCTGGTCGGACAGGCCCCGCTGAAATATGAGCGAGAGATCAACACCGTCTTCGTCGACTTTCCGGAGACGCTCCGGGCCGGCCGCGAGTACGCAATCGATTTCTACTACTCGGGCCTGCCCAAAGAGCAGGGCCGCTTCGGTGGAATGGCGTTCCGCAAGGACCCGTCGGGCCACGACTGGATCAACACCGCTTGCGAGGGAGAAGGCGCCGCCGTCTGGTGGCCGAATAAAGATCAGTGGCGGGACGAAGTCGAGCGGATGGAGCTGAGCGTCGCGATCCCGAACGACCTCGTGGACGTCTCGAACGGCAAGTTCGTCGGAAAGACCGACCTCGGCGACGGATATACGCGCTGGGACTGGCTGATCCAGTATCCGATCAACAACTACGACGTGTCCCTGAACATCGGCAACTACGTCCACTTCGCGGACAAGCTCGGCGACATGCCGCTCGATTTCTACGTGACGCCTGGCAATCTCGAAGGAGCCAAGCGGCAGTTCGCGCAGGTGAAGCCGATGCTCGAAGCCTACGAGCACTACTTCGGCGAGTATCCCTTCAAAAAAGACGGCTACAAGCTGATCGAAGTGCCGTACTCGGGAATGGAGCACCAGAGCGCCGTCACGTACGGCAACCACTTCGCCAACGGTTATCTCGAGCGTGACTGGACAGGCGTAGGCACGAGCCTGAAGTTCGACTTCATCATCATCCACGAGAGCGGCCACGAGTGGTTCGGGAATGCCGTGTCGGCCGCCGACGTTTCGGACATGTGGATCCACGAGGGATGGACGACATATCTGGAAGGCCTCTACGTCGAGCACCTCTTCGGGCACGACGAGGCGCTCAAGTATCTGAACGCATACAAATCGAAGGTGCGAAACCGGGAACCGATCATCACGCAGCGAGGAATCCATCGCTCGCCTTCACAGGACATGTATTTCAAAGGCGCGCTCTTCCTCAATACCCTTCGAAGCGTCGTAGACGATGACGCGCGCTGGTGGAAGCTGCTGCGGGATCTGTTCCAGCATTTCAAGTACCAGAACATCATGACTGAGGATTTGGTCCAGTTCGTGAACGCCCAGCTGGGCCAGAACCTGACGCCAGTCTTCGATCAATATCTCCGGCGGGCCGATTTGCCCACCCTGGAACTGTCGTTCGACGAGGCGGAAGGGACCCTGGCCTACCGCTGGAAGGCAGACGAGCGGGCGTTCGCCATGCCGGTCCGTATCGGCGCTCCCGGCGCATGGCAGATCATCCACCCGACGACGGACTGGAAAGTCATGGAGACGTCACTCAAGAAGAGTGACGTGGAGGTCGCGACGGAGCTGTACTACGTGAATGTCACGAAGTAGCTAGAAGCTAGGAGCTAGTCAGAGTCCTGCTGAAAGCAGGCTGTCGTCACTGAGCAGCCTGCGAGCGAAGCGAGCAGCGGATAGTCCGCGGGGGTGGGGCCCCGCGGGTTTAAGAAAAGGACGGGCCAGGCCCGTCCCTGCAGCCTCACCAACCGGCTCAGAACCCGCCGCCGCCGTTCAGCGGCACTGTCTGCACCGCTTCGAAGTTCACGAGTGCGCGGTTGTAGGAGATGATCGCGTTCAGCTCGTTGACGCGCTGACGGGCCAGGTCGCGCTGCGCCTGCAGCACGCGGAACGTATCCGACAGGCCCACCGCGAGGCGCTTCTCCTCGGCCTGAAGCGTCTGCTCGGCCAGCTCGCGCGCCTTCTTGGTCGACTCGACCCGCTTCAGCGACGTGTTGACCTGCCGCCCCGCCTCACGCACCGATGCGACAACCTGCGTCTCGAGATCCCGAAGGCCCGTTGTCTGTTGTTCGCGCTGCAGCCGGCCCTGAGCAACCGCCGCTTCGGCCACGCTTCGACCGAGGGGATAGCTGACGTTCAGCTGCACGCTCCACGTCTTGAAGTCGTTGCCGAGCACGTCCCGCAGCGCCTCCGCAAACGACCGACCCGCCAGGTCTGATGCAATCGGGACCTGCGTGATGGGGTCGATCGTCACGCTTCGCTGGATTCCGGCTGTCCCGACGACGTTGTAGTTGGCGCTGAGATCCACGGAAGGCAGTTTCTGGTTCCGGTTGTAGCGCAGGCCGATGTCGGTCTGCTCGATGTCTTTCCGCGCGCGCGCGAGGTCCGTGCGATTCGCGAGAGCGTTGGCCACGGCGCCTTCGATGTCGATCGGCTGTGCCGTCAGCGTCGGCTGGTCGGAGGGCTCCAATCGCGTCGTCCAGAAGTCAGGCTGCGACGGGTTCATGACGAGCGTTCGAAGACGATCCTCCGCCGTACGAATCTGACCCTCGGATACGATCACCGATTCCTCGTTCGCCGCGACTTCCGCCTGCGCCTGGACGGTCTCGATCGGCGCCATCGTGCCAACCTCTACCCGGCGAATGTTGCTCCTGAGCGACTCCCGCGCCAGATCGAGGGACTGTTGCGCGACTTGCAGTCCGGCGATCGCGTTCACGAGGTCGAAATATGCGCTCCTGACCGCGCGCGTCGTCTGCGTCAGCGTTTGTCTGAGCTCGAGGTCCGCCACCTGCTGACGGTTCTGCGACTGCAGCAGTGCCTGCCGGTTGGCGTCGATCGTGAAGTTTCGCAGCAGGGGCTGCGTGATTCCTCCAGTGAGCCCCGAGTCCAGCCGGGGATTGAACCGGCTTGACGCATCGCTCGTTGTGGCTCTCGCGCCGTCCCACGCGACGCTGTAGCGGCCACCGCCCCACGGAATGAGCTGCTGCACACCGGCGTTGGTCCGGAGGCTGTCGTTCGTCAGCGTCGCGGCGGTCCCTGAGAGGAAATCGGTCGGCGGTGTCGTGCTGCTGCGGCTGGTTGTCTGCGCGAAGATAGACGGGCCGAAGGCGGCGCGTGCTTGCGCGACGGCGTACGTCTGAATCTGAGGCGCCAACTGTTCGGCGCGGACGCCCAGGTTGTTCTCGAGCGCCATCTTCACGGCCTCGTCTGACGAAATCGTCAACGTGCTCGTCCCCTGCTGCCGGTCCTGACCGGCGCCGGTGGCGGGCGTCGCGGGCGCCGGGGCGGCTACCGGCGGCGACGGTGCCTGCGCGCCCTGCCCCTGTCCGAAAGCGAACACCCCACTGCCGGAAGCGGACAGAGCCCCCACCAGCGTCCCCACGAAAACGAGGCGGGAACACGCCGATTTCTGCTGATCGAAACGCATTGCCATGTCTCCAATTGCGGAAGCGAAAAGAATTGACCTACCAGGGATAGCAAAATCCGGTTCCGGACGAGGCAGTCGCACGTCCCCTTCGGGGGTTCTGACTCCCCGGGCCCCGTATCGGCATTCGACACCGAGTCGGCAGAGGCAGTCTCCCTGACAGGTATACTTGCCCATCTTCAGCCAGGTTCGACCGACCTCGTCCAGAGCTCTCACGGCACAAGGGTTAGACGTCCATGGACCGTAGAAGTGTTGTGCTCGCGACAGCAATGCTGTTCAGCTCGCCGATCTTGAGCGCAGCCAGGGGCCCCCTCGAATCAGATCCAATCCGCCGGGACTCCGTCACGGTTCGAGCGGAGTTCCTCCAGGATTCCGCCAGGCTCGCGCAGCGCCTCATCGAGCTGAGGAAGGAAAACTGGGAGCTGGCCGCGTATCCTGTCGAGAACCAAGGATTCACCGAGGCGACGAGCTGGGCCGACGAGTTCCGGCGAATCCTGAGGCTGTTCGAAGACAATCTGCGGCTCAAGACTGGAAAGGTCACGAACTGATGGATCAGGACGCGGTTCTGGATCTGTTTCGAAAGTCAGGCGCCTTGCTCGAGGGGCACTTCCGTCTCTCGTCCGGGCTCCACAGCGATCGGTATCTGCAGAGCGCGCTCGTGCTGCAGTATCCCGAGTTTGCAACCGCGCTCGGAGAAGCGTTGGGAGCACGGACGACCCACCTGCAGCCAACGGCAGTGCTCTCGCCTGCGCTCGGCGGGATCGTGATCGGGCAGGAAGTTGGTCGCGCACTGGGAGTGAGGGCGCTCTTCGCGGAACGTCAGGACGGTGTGTTGACGTTGCGGCGGGGGTTCACGCTTTCTCCGAGCGATCGCGTCCTCATCGTCGAAGACGTGATCACGACGGGCGGATCGACCCGAGAGACGGCGAAGGTTGCGGAAGCAGCCGGCGCGCGCGTCATCGGGGCCGGTGCGATCGTCGACCGCGGCGGCAAGGCCGAAGTGGGGCTGCCGCTCCAGTCACTCGTTCGCCTCGAGGTTCCGGCGTGGCCGGCTGAGACGTGCCCGCTTTGCGCAAAAGGCGCGCCGGTCACGAAGCCGGGGTCGAGGGGGTGAATTCGGCTAGGTTCTAGGGGTTCTAAGGGTTCCAGGTTCAAAGGTTCAGGTACGACGAGGGAGTCATGAGTGCGAGTACTCAGACTGACGATTGAGTACGACGGCACGGACCTCGTCGGCTGGCAACGTCAAGCCGAGGGGATATCGGTTCAGGGGTTGCTGGAGGATGCGCTGGCGGCGTTCGAAGGCGGGGCCGTTACCGTTCACGGTGCCGGGCGGACCGACGCGGGCGTGCACGCGCTGGCGCAGGTTGCGAGCGTCGCTCTCACTGCGAGTCATGAGGCTGGCGCCATTCAGCGCGGATTGAACGCCGTCTTCCCGCCCGCTGTGCGCGTCGTCTCGGTGGAAGATGCTCCGCCTGGTTTTCATGCGCGGTTCGATGCGACAGGCAAGGTCTACGAGTACCGCATCGTCAACGCGCCGTTCATCTCGGCGTTCCTCGTCCGCCACGCGTGGCACGTGCCGCAGCCGCTCGATGTCGACGCCATGCGGGAGGCCGCGGGCGCGCTCGTCGGGCGTCATGACTTTGCGACATTTCAAGGCGCGGGCAGCGACGTCAGAGACACCATCCGCACGATTGAATCGATCGAATGGAAGGGGCAGCCCGGCGCCGCCGGCAACGCCGCCCCCCTCACGGTGACGCTGACGGCTGACGGCTTTCTACGGCACATGGTCCGGAGCGTTGTCGGCACGCTCGTGGAGGTCGGGGTCGGCCGCTGGCCCGCGGCGGAGGTCGCTGCGATTCTGGCCTCCCGCGATCGGGCGCGAGCCGGTCGGACGGCCCCCCCGCAGGGATTGTTCCTGGTGCGCGTTCGCTACTGACGCCGATTTGCTTTATAATACAAAGTCGATTGCGCTTCGCCTTGCTGGCGGTTCGTAAGAGCCTGTATCATCGAGGTTTAATTTCCGCCTGACCCGCATGTCGCTCCAGAACATTCTTTCCGTTGTGCCGCCGGGGTCGCCCGAGGAGGGACTGGCCCGCCAGGTCAACTTCGATCGGCTGCCCCGCCACATCGCCGTCATCATGGATGGCAACGGGCGATGGGCCGCGCAGCGCCACTTGCCGCGCGTGGAAGGGCACCGGGCGGGGATCGATTCGGTGCGGGACGTCGTGGAAGGGTCCGCCCGGCTGGGGATTCAGGTTCTGACGCTGTATGCGTTCTCGGTAGAGAACTGGAAGCGGCCGGTAACGGAAGTGTCTACGCTGATGATGCTGCTGAAGCGGTACCTGCGGCTCGAGCTCGAGACACTCCTCAGGAACAACATCCGTTTCCGCGTGATCGGGCGCGCGGGCGAGCTTGCCACGGATATCCGGCGAGAGCTCGCCGCGGCGGAGGAGAAGACCTCGACGAACGCCGGCATGCTGTTCAACATCGCCCTGAACTACGGCGGACGTGCCGAAATCGTCGAGGCGGCGCGGCGGCTGCTCGAGGCAGGCGTCGCTCCCGAGGAGCTCGACGAAGACCGCTTCGCCGGTTTTCTCTATACAGCAGGGCAGCCTGATCCCGATCTGCTGATCCGCACGAGCGGCGAGATGCGTGTCAGCAATTTCCTCCTCTGGCAGATCGCGTACGCGGAGATTTGGGTCACCGAAACGCTGTGGCCTGATTTCCGGAAGCGTCATCTGCTCGAGGCCATCGTCGCATACCAGAAGCGCCACCGACGATACGGCGGCATCACACAGCCGGCAATCGCCGGCCGCTGAACCCTCGCAGCATCAAGGCGACGGTGACACGCATCCTCAGCGCCGCCATCCTGCTGCCGATCCTCTTCGGCACTGTCTGGTATCTTCCGCCGATCGGAACGCTCGTCCTTGCAGAGATTGCGGCATTGCTGGCGTTCGTCGAGTACGCGGCCCTGGCGGCGTCGCTCGGCACGCCTGTCCCGCGGGTCCTGTCCGGAGCCGCGGTCCTGGCCACCTGCGCGTCCGTCGGCTTGGCAGCCAATGCGACCGAGATCGTCCTGCTGACCGCGCTCGTGACAACAGGCGCGCTCGCCGTTGGAGCGGCACGTCCAGGTCCAGGCATCCTGGCCGAAGCAGCCGCGGCGCTGTTCCCGGTGCTGTACATTGGCTTGCCACTCGGCGCGCTGGCGGCCGTCCGGCTGGCAGGACGGGACGCCGTCGCGCTGCTGGCGGTCGGGATCATCGTCAGCGACTCCGGCCAGTACTACTCTGGCCGTACCTTCGGCCGTCACCTGCTCGCGCCGGCCATCAGTCCCAAGAAGACGGTCGAGGGCGCGATTGGCGGTGTCGTGCTGGGTAGCGGGGCTATGGTGCTGGGCGGCCTGAAGGTGTTTCCGACGGCAAATCTCACGATGCTCGTGCTGATGTCGGCCGCGGTCGTTGCCGCCGGCATCGTCGGCGATCTCTTCGAGTCGCTGTTGAAGCGCAGTGCCGGCGTAAAGGACTCGTCGTCGTTGATTCCAGGGCACGGCGGTGTGTTGGACCGCATCGACAGCTGGCTCTTCGCAGGCCCCGTGTTCTACGTGTTCGTGCGCTATCTCTAGCGGGTTGGGCGGGCCTGAAGGCCCGCCCCCACGTGGCAACACCGGCGCTGGGGGGTCCGGCCCGCCTCCGCCGCGAAGCGGCTTCGGCGAGGTCTCGCCGGAGCGCCTTCGGCGCGTAGGCGGACGGGGCGAAGCCCCCCGGGTGTCTCTAAGCGCGCCAACGGCGCGCGCCGCCGGACGCGGAGCGGGGCGGCAGGGGTCCCCGCGAGCGACGGCGCTGGGGGGTCCGGCGGGGCGAAGCCCCCCGGTCTATAAAATGAAACGGATAGCCATTCTTGGATCGACCGGCTCGATCGGCCGGAGCGCGTTGTCGGTCGTGGACACGCATCCGGATCGTCTTCGGATCGTGGCGCTCGCGGCCGCGAGGCAACGTCGAACGGTTTGCCGATCAGGTCGCGCGGTACGAGCCCGAGATGATCGCGATGGCGACCAGCGAGGCGCTCGACGATGTCCGGCGGGTACTTCGGCACCGATCAGCCGCCGAGCCCGCACACGCGTCGGGCGCGGAGGGGCTGATCGCCGTCGCAACGCATCCGGCGGTCGACGTCGTGCTATGTGCCTCTTCGGGTACGGCGGCGCTGGATGCGGTCCTCGCGGCGATCCGCGCCGGTAAGACGATCGCGCTCGCGAACAAGGAAGTCCTCGTGATGGCGGGCGCCGTCGTGATGGAAGCGGCGAGACAGCACGGGGTTGCGGTGCTGCCCGTGGACAGCGAGCACAACGCCATCCACCAATGTCTGCACGGCCGTTCGACTCAGGATGTCGCGCGGTTGATCCTGACCGCCTCGGGAGGCCCGTTTCGGAGCGTGCCGTGCGAAGCCCTCCGGGACGTCACGGCGGCGGATGCCCTGCAGCACCCCACGTGGAAGATGGGGCCGAAGATCACCATCGATTCCGCGACTTTGATGAACAAGGGCCTCGAGGTCATCGAGGCTTACTGGCTGTTCGGAATCGGGGCCGACCGGATAGAGGTGGTAGTGCACCCGCAGTCAGTGGTGCACTCCATGGTGGAGATGATCGACGGCTCGATTATTGCGCAGCTCGGAGTCACGGACATGCGGCTGCCGATTCAGTACGCATTCTCTTATCCGGACAGGTGGGCAGCTCCGATGCCGCCGCTCGACCTGATCAGGTGCGGTCCGCTGGAGTTCGAGGTGCCCGATACCACGCGGTTTCCCTGCCTCCGGCTCGCATTTCGGGCTCTCGAAGGGGATCCGGGGCTGCCGATCGTACTCAATGCCGCGAACGAAGTGGCGGTCGCGGCATTCCTCGACGGCTTGCTGCCCTTCACCGGGATTCCCGAAGTTATCGGGTGCGCGATGGACGCGCACGACCTGAACGGGACGAGTCGGATTCGTGATCTGGATGACGTTCGCGTCATCGACGAGTGGGCGCGTACGTTCGCCGCCCGTTCGATGAGCGGGTTACAATAAAGGTTTGCGTGGGGTTCTGAGTGAACAGCATCTTTGCCTTCGTGTTCGTGCTCGGCGTGCTCGTTTTCGTCCACGAGCTGGGGCATTTCCTGGCCGCGCGCCGCATCGGAATCCGGGTACTGACGTTCTCGCTCGGGTTCGGACCGAAGCTCTTGTCGGTCACCCGCGGCGACACCGAGTACTGCCTGAGCCTGGTCCCGCTCGGCGGTTACGTCAAAATGGCCGGCGAGAATCCCGAAGACAACCGCACAGGCGCCCCTGACGAGTTTTTGTCGAAAACGAAGTGGGAGCGATTCCAGGTTCTCGTGATGGGCCCCATCATGAACCTGGCGCTGGCCTGGCTGGTGATGGCCGTGGTGCTGTATCAGGGCGCGCAGCTGCCCGCGTTCGATCGGGACCCGATCGTCATCGGCTCGGTGACCGCAAAGTCTGTCGCCGCCGAAGCAGGCCTGAAGGCCGGTGACATCATCGTCGGAGTCGACGGGCAAGCAGTGTCGACCTGGGAAGACTTCTCCATAGCGGTCATTCCCAAAGCCAACAGACCCGTTACGCTCGACATCGAGCGCGACGGCCAGCGATCGCAGCACACCATCACGCCGCGCGCGGTAGGCAAGTTCGACGCAGGCGAGATTGGCGTCCTGCCGATCATGCACCCGGAGATCCTCGAGACCAATCCCGGCGAACCTGCGCAGCAGTCCGGCCTCAAGTCACATGACGTCATCATGGCGGCCAACGGCGAGCGCAACGTCTCGCGCGAGCGCGTGATCGAGCTGATCAAAGCGCACGAAGGGCAGGCGCTCACTTTCGACGTGCAGCGCGACGGCCAGCCGGTACCCATCACTGTGACGCCCCACAAGGTCGGCGGCGTCGTTCGCATCGGCGCTCAGATTACTCCGTGGCAAATCCGGGTCGTCGAGCCGGGACCCATGGAGGCACTCAAACTGAGTGCGAAACAGAACTGGGACTGGACGAAGCTGATCGTGAAGACGCTCGCGGGCCTGTTCACGAGAGAGACCTCGGTCAAGCAGCTGATGGGCCCCGTGGCCATCGGCCAGCTGTCGGGCGACGCAGTGGAGCAGGGCTGGGCGCAGCTCTTCGGGCTCATGGCGATGATCAGCCTCAATCTCGGATTGCTGAATCTGATGCCGGTACCCGTGCTCGACGGCGGCCACATCGCCATCCTCGGCCTCGAAGGGCTCTCCCGCCGCGACTTCAGCATGCGGGTGAAGGAGAAGATGCTCCTCGCCGGTTTCGTCCTGCTGCTGACCCTGATGGTCACCGTGATTTACAACGACCTCATGCGCATCGCGTGGATCGAACGGTTGGTGCCTTGGCGGTGATTCGTCGGCCAGTCCTCGCGCTCCTTCTCGTCGGCCTGATCGCTGCCGGATCGCATCCACCTCAGGGCGCAGGCGGGCCAGGACGAACTGCCCGGCACGTTCTCGATTCTTGGGTACGACCCCGCGACGGGTGAGGTCGGCGGCGCCGTGCAGTCGCGCGTCTTCTCCGTGGGCAATGGCGTCCTCTGGGCCGAGGCGGGCGTCGGCGCGGCCGCCACGCAAGCGATCGTCGACGTGAGCTACGGACCAAAGGCGATCGAGCTCCTCAAGGCGGGCATGACGCCGGGAGCGATCATCCCCGCCATCCTCGCAAGCGATCCGGATCCCGGACTGAACGGTCAGAGCTGGACCAAAGAGGGGCGGCAATTCGCCGTCATGGACGCCAGAGGAAACTACGCCGCGCACACCGGCCCGCAGGCGACGCCGTGGGCTGGCAACAAGGGCGGCAAGTTCTGCACAGCTCAAGGCAACATCCTCGCCGGCGAATCTGTCGTCTCAGAGATGGTCCGCGCGTTCGAAGGAACGACCGGCCACCTGTCGCTGCGCCTGATGGCGGCGCTCGACGCCGGGCAGGCGGCGGGCGGTGACAAGCGTGGCAAACAGTCCGCTGCGATGCTGATCGTCAAGAAAGACGGCGGCGTCTGGCTGCACAACGACGTCGTCCTCCGCCTCCAGGTTGACGACAATCCCGAACCGCTCACAGAGCTTCGACGCCTCGTCGAGATGAACGCCAGACGATTCAGAGCGCGCTGAACTGGAAAACCCCTCTGTCGGTTCTAGGGTTCTAAGGTTCTCGGGTTCTAAGGGTTCAGGGTTCTAGGTTCAGGGTTCCGTCCGGCCGCAGAGTCCTCGAACCTTAGAACCCAGAACCCTTAGAACCCGAGAACCTAGAACCCTAGAACCGATCCCGATGCTCACTGGTCTCCAACCTGAATTCCGCCCGATGCTCCGGCTCGCCGCCCCGGTCGTCATGGCGGAGCTCGGCTGGATGACGATGGGGATTGTCGACACGTTGATGGTGGGGCGATTGAGCCCGGAAGCGATCGGAGCAGTCGGGGTCGGCAGCTCGTTGTTCATCAGCGTGGCGATCTTTTCGATGGGGCTGATGCTCGGCCTCGACGCCCTGGTTTCGCGAGCGTTCGGTGCCGGAGACCTCGAGGATTGCCATCGCTGGCTCGTTCACGCGGTGGCGCTCGCCGTGCTCGCGTCGCCGCTTTTCATGCTGGTTCTGTTCGGCATGGCCGGTCTGCTCGGGCGATGGGGTCTCACGCCGACGGTGCTGGAGCTCACCCGACCGTACCTGAATGCGGTGACGTGGAGCCTGCCGCCTCTTCTTCTTTACTCCGCGTTCCGCCGTTACCTGCAGGGAATGGGCGTTGTCCGGCCGATCATGGTCGCCCTCATCAGCGCGAACATCGTCAACGCGGTGTTCAACTGGATCCTGATCTACGGGCACTTCGGCGCGCCGGCCATGGGGGTTCGCGGATCCGCGTGGTCGACCGTGCTCGCGCGCTGCATGATGGCGGCGCACTTGTTCGGAGTGATCGTGCGGCGCGAGCGCGGGCGGAGTCCGGGACTGTTCGAGACCTCGGTGCGAATCGACCGGGCGTGGATGATGCGCCTGATCGGCCTGGGCTTTCCTGCGGCGAGTCAAGTCACGCTCGAGGTCGGAGTGTTCGCGGCAGCGACCGCGCTTGCGGGCCGGCTCCCGGCCGCCGCGCTCGCGGCACATCAGATCGCGGTCAACATCGCCGCCTTTACGTTCATGGTGCCGCTCGGCGTAGGCTCGGCCGGCGCGGTGCGTGTCGGGCAGGCGATTGGACGACGCGATCCTCGAGGCGCCGCGCGAGCAGGCTGGACGGCTTTGCTGTTCGGCGGCGGCTTCATGGCGTGTTCGGCCGCCGTGTTCCTGCTGCTGCCGGCGGTGCTCATCGGCGCGTTCACCGCCGATCCCCGCGTCCTCGAGGTCGGGGTGTCGCTGCTGATGGTCGCCGCACTCTTTCAGTTGTTCGATGGCCTGCAGGCAGTCGCCACCGGCGTACTGCGCGGCCTCGGCGATACGCGTACGCCGATGATCTGGAACCTGGCGGGGCACTGGTTCGTAGGCCTGCCACTTGGATACGTCCTGTGCTTCACCGTAGGCATCGGAGTGATCGGCTTGTGGTGGGGGCTGTCGACCGGCCTGATTATCTGCGGCGTGTCGCTGGTTGTGGCATGGTCGAGACGGATCGACGCGGCATCCGCCTTGCCGCCGCACACCGGGCCTTTGAAACAGGAGACGATCCAGGAGGAGGGCGCGGAGATCGTGAGCCGGATCGACTGATCCTGGCGGTCACGCAACCCGGCGGGGGTATCTGGTCGACACGTAATTGTCTACCAGCTCCCGGAATGCTTTGGACAGCTCTTCGTACGTGCCTCGCAGCGTAGTGAAGTGCTGGCCGTCGACGAAAACCGGGCAGTTCGGCGACTCGCCCGTGCCCGGCAGGCTGATACCGATGCTCGCCGCCTTCGATTCTCCTGGTCCGTTCACGACGCACCCCATCACGGCGAGCGTCATCGCTTCGACGCCCTCGTATTGCGTCTTCCACTCGGGCATGCGCTCGCGGATGTATTCCTGCGTTCGCTCCGCCAGTTCCTGGAACGTGCTGCTCGTCGTTCGGCCGCAGCCCGGGCAGGCGGTCACGCTCGGGGCGAACGTCCTGAGACCCAGCGCCTGCAGGAGCTCGCACGCGGCGTACACTTCGTCCCGCCTGTCGCCGCCCGGCCGCGGCGTCAGCGAGACCCTGATCGTGTCGCCGATGCCTTCGTTCAGGAGGACACCCATGGACGCGGCCGACCAGACCAGCCCCTTCATCCCCATACCTGCTTCGGTCAGGCCCAGGTGCAGCGGCTGCTCGGTCTTGCGCGATAGATCGCGATAGACGGCGATCAGATCTCGCGGGCGTGAAGTCTTGCACGAGATGATGATCTGGTCCTTGCGCAGGCCGGATTCGATCGCAAGCTCCGTCGACTGGACCGCCGAGAGCACCATGCACTCGTTGATGATTTCCTCGGACGTCAGCCCGAGGTCACGGTCGGTGTTCTCCTGCATCCGCGAGACGACGAGCTCCTGGTTGAGCGAGCCGCCGTTGACGCCGATGCGCACCGGCTTGCCCTGATCGCGGGCCACTTTGCAGATCGTTGAGAACTGCTCGTCTCGGCGCTTGCCGGTACCGACGTTCCCGGGATTGATTCGATACTTGTCCAGATGGCGCGCGCAGTCGGGATGGCGCGTCAGGAGCAGGTGGCCGTTGTAGTGGAAGTCGCCGATGAGGGGGGCCGTCACGCCCGCGTCGAGCATCCGCTGTTTGATTTCCGGGACGGCTGCTGCCGCCTCGGGAAGGTTGACGGTGACGCGCACCATCTCGGAGCCCGCCTCGGCCAGCTCGATGCACTGCGCGGCCGTCGCCGCTGCGTCGGCGGTGTCGGTCATGGTCATTGACTGAACGACGACGGGAGCGCCCCCTCCAACCTGGACGGAACCGACACGAACCCCCACCGTCTTGTGCAGCTTGACCACCGGCATGGACTATAAATTCTAGCACCCGGGCTGGGGGTTCTGGGCCGGTTGACGGGCTCGCCGTCCGGGACTCGCCGCTCGGGACTCGCCGCTCGGAACTCGTCGCTCGAGGCTCAGGAACTGGGTACTTGCTGAGTTTTGCCGTCGAATACAAGAAAGATCGACGGTTCCGAGTTCAACCCGGCTGCTCAAGCGCGACAATCGAACCCCGAGCGGCGAGTCCCGAGTCCCGGGCGACGGCGATTGGTACTTCTCATGCACTGACCGGCGCAGAGAGTGAGGAATCGGTAATGAACGGACAGCGATGGTTCAAAGCAGTTCTCGTAGCGGGGGCGCTGATGCTCGCGGTTCCGGCGGGAGCGCAGACTGTCAGCACGTCCGATATTCAGCGGCTGCAGGACGATGTGTATCAGGCGAGCAGCGATATTTCGCGTCTGAGGAGCACCGATGCTTCGACGGCTTCGCGGCTGCAGGACGAGCTCGATGACCTGCGAGACGAAGTGACCTATTTGAAGGTCAAGTTGCGAAAAGAGGGCAGCATCAGCCGGAGCGACTACACGGATGTACGCGAGCGGCTGCAGACCCTGCGTTCCCGCGCGCACGGGGATAGCCCACAAGGTCGGGCCGGTTCATCGTCTTCGTCTTCATCGAGTTCGTCCAGTTCGCGCAGCGGCGGTGTCTATGACG
The DNA here is from genome assembly GCA_963730995.1 of uncultured Acidobacteriota bacterium. Lineage (GTDB taxonomy): Bacteria > Acidobacteriota > Vicinamibacteria > Vicinamibacterales > 2-12-FULL-66-21 > CAVSUB01. The sequence goes on from CAVSUB010000009.1 coordinate 628,181, forward strand.
ATCGACAGGGAACGAGCCGGCGGGAGCAGCGGACGATTCCGGACGGTCAGGAGATCGACGTTCGCCTCGAGCGCGAGTTGAGCTCTGGCGACAGCGCAAGTCGAAGATCGGTTCGAAGCGACGACGGTGGTGGACCTTTACGACGGGAACCGCTCGCTCATTCCAGCCGGTTCCGTCATGCGCGGCGTCGTCAGCTCGGTTGACAAGGCGAGCCGTACCGATCGGAAGGGGAGTCTGACGGTAGCATTCGATCAGGTTACCGTGCGCGGCCGCGACTATCCGATGCGCGGCACGGTCACGCAGGCGCTCGAGAGTGAAGGCATCAAAGGAGAAGTCGGGCGCATCGGCGCCGGATCGGCCGTTGGCGCAATCATCGGCGGAATCCTCGGCGGCGCCAAAGGCGCGGTCCTCGGCGTGCTGATCGGTGGAGGCGGCACTATCGCTGCAACGGAGGGAAAGGACGTCACGCTGCCGCCCGGCACCATTCTCCGTGTCAGGCTCGACACCCCGCCAGACATTCGATGAGGCGCGTTAACCAGCATGTAGGGCCCCGCGCTACGTTGACACCGCTTTCATCGCTTTTCTGGCGGCCTTGATGGTCTTGTCGACGTCCTTCTCGCTGTGCGCGGCCGACAGGAACCACGCTTCGAACTGCGAGGGCGGGGGATACACTCCGCCCTCCAGCATGGCGCGGAAGAACCGGCCGTACGCCACCGTGTCGGCCGTGAGCGCCGATTGATAGTCGCGGACAGGCTGCGTGGTGAAGAATGGCGTTAGGAGCGAGCCGAACGCGTTGACCTGGAGGGCCACTCCAGCCTCGCGGGCGGCATCCGCCAGCCCCGCTGCGAGCCGGCTTCCCAGCCTCGCGAGATGTCGGTACAGACCCTCGGACAGCTCACTCAACGACCAGAGACCGGCCGTCATCGCGAGCGGATTGCCAGAGAGCGTTCCGGCCTGATAGACAGGACCGTCAGGCGCCACCAGCGCCATGATGTCCGCGCGCCCGCCGTACGCCCCAACCGGCAGCCCTCCCCCGATGATCTTGCCGAGGCACGTGAGGTCCGGCTTCACGCCGAGTGCTTTCTGCGCTCCGCCTGCTGACGCTCTGAAGCCGGAGATCACCTCGTCAAATACGAGCAGCGCGCCCTCTCGATCGCAGAGGGCTCGAAGGCCCTGCAGAAAGCCGTCTCGCGGCGCCACGAGGCCCATGTTGCCCGCAATCGGCTCGACGAAGATGCCGGCAATCTGCCCCGTGTGCCTGGCGCACGCCTGTTCGACGGACTCGAGATCGTTGTAGCGCGCGAGAATCGTGTCCGCCGCCACGGCCTCGGGCACCCCCGGGCTCGTGGGCACTCCCAGCGTCATCGCGCCCGAGCCCGCCTGGACGAGGAACGAGTCGGCGTGACCGTGATAGCAGCCTTCGAACTTGATGATCTTGTTCCGACGCGTTGCCGCTCGCGCCACTCGCAGCGCGCTCATCGCCGCCTCGGTGCCCGAGCTGACGAAGCGTACCCGCTCCATCGAGGGCATCAGCATCGCCACGCGGCGCGCGAGTCGGGTTTCGAGGTCGGTGGGAGCGCCGAAGCTGGTGCCCTTCCTTGCGGCAGCAGCCAGGGCCTTGAGCAGACCCTTCGGCGCGTGACCGTGGATGAGCGGACCCCAGGACATCACGTAGTCGATGTACGAGTTGCCGTCGACGTCCTCGAGATAGGCCCCTCGCGCCCGCTCCACGAAGATTGGCGTGCCGCCCACCGACTTGAAGGCGCGTACAGGGCTGTCGACGCCGCCCGGCAGAATGCGCGAGGAGGCAGCGAAGAGCTTCTCTGACGTTCTGTAGCGGGCGCGTTGTCGACCGAGCATCCGACGACGATAGCTCACTTTGCGGGCCGTGGTGAAGCGGCACGCCGACTCTCGACAATTCGCAGGAACGATTTCCCGTGGAGTTCTTCGGCCGAGAGACCGGTCTCAAGAGCCTCCTCGAGCGTCAGCGCACCCGAGCTCAAGCCGCGTACAAAGAAATTCAGCAATCCTTGACCGGTTGCGGCGTCGTCGAACACATCGCCTACGAGCGTCGCCTGCGCGGTCTTTTCAACGAAGTTGCGCAGACGGGCCGTCGCGGCGGAGCGCGCGGATAGGAAGAACGCGTAGAGCGCGGCGTAGCGGGTTGGCAACTGCGCGGGGTGCAGGTCCCAGCCCTGATAGAACCCACCCACGAGCGAATGGTTCACATCGTCGAAGTGCAGCTTCCACGCGCGGTGCACGACGGCGCGGTTCTCGCGCTCTTCCGTTTCGGTGAGCCGCCGATCGGCGGCCGCGCGGTGAAGCGGAATGGGCAATGTGTTCGTGGCGCTGTCGGACAGGTGGATCCGCGATTGCGCGAGAGCGACTTGCATCATGTGCTTCGCGAAGTCGCAGGCCTGGTGCCGCATGTGCTGCCACGAGGCGGTGATGCCGCAGAGCGCGGTGTAGTCGTATGCACCGAAGTGTGCTCCCGTCACACGGCCTCGGCCGGCCGCGACGAGCGCGCGCAGGGCGGACGTGCCGTCGGCCGCGAGAATGGATTGCGGCGTCTCGATCATCAGCTCGAGCCGGATCCAACCTGACTCGAGCTTCAGCCTTCGCTCGAGCGCTTTGCACGAACGCGCCACGGCGGCAACGTGGTGCGGCCCGAAAAGCTTCGGCACCGTGACGACGAAGCTCGGAGGAAGCTTGCCACGCGTCGCCCGGACGAGCTCGGTCACGAAGAGATCGAGCGTCCGCAGGCTGCGGACGTACAGCTCGTTCGACATCGGCTTGATCCGAATGCCGATGAATGGCGGGAGCGTGTCCGCCTTGAATCCTTCGGCAACCTCGCGCGCGGCGGATTGCGCGTGTGCGTCTTCCTCCGCGTCCGGTCTGTGCCCGTAGCCATCTTCGAAATCGATGCGAAAGTCTTCGACCGGCTCGGCGCGGAGCTTGCGTACGACGCGCGCTCGAATCGTCTCGGCGAGCGAGGCGCCTTCGTTCGATCGGACATCGAGCCTCAGCGCGTCGGCGAGGGTCCGCGCGTCCGGCGCGTACTGCTCGAGCGCGGCGAGCGCGAGATCGCCGAGCCGCCGGGCGGTGTCCGAGCGAAACAGCTGCGCACCGCCGTAAACCGTGTGAACGGGTTGACGCCCCTCAATTTCGCCTGGCCAGGCCCGCGCCGCCGCGCTATTGCCGCGCCGGAGAGCGGAGGCAATCGGGGATAGTGTGCGACGGCTCAGCGACGTGGTCACGCGAGGCATGGGTCATTCTAGCTGTCGGCTCTCAGCTGTCAGCTCTCAGCTGCCCCGATACGTGGAATATCCATACGGGCTCAGAAGCAGCGGCACATGGTAGTGCTCACTTACGTCCGAGATTTCGAACGCAATGGTCACTTGAGGATAGAAGGTTCGAGTCTCGAGTGCTCTGAAGAACGCCGCTGTGTCGAAGACCAGTCGGTAGGTGCCAGGCGTCAGGGACGTTGGATTCCTCGCGAGCGCTCGCACGCGGCCGTCCTGGTCGGTTCGTCCCCGCCCGATCTCCTCCCACTGCGCGCCGACGAGCTGTTCCAATACGACATCGATCCCCGTGGCTGGCCGGCCGCGCGACGTGTCGAGCACATGTGTCGTAATTCCGCTCACATCGAGCTCCTGTTTTTCGTCGGACCCAATACCACCCTGCCGGACGGCGCAACGAAGGCGCCATCCTCGTACACGATCTGTCCTCGAAGGATTGTCGTGCGCACTTGCCCTCGAAGCCGCATCCCTGCATACGGCGTGATCGGATGCCGATGGTATAGCGCGGCAGGCTCGACTATCTGCTCGACATCCGGATCCCAGAGAACGAGGTCAGCATCACGACCTTCGGCGATTGAACCCTTCGAACCCGCAAGACCAGCCAACGCGGCGGGCGCTCCAGCCATCCAGCGCGCCAGAAGATCGAAAGGCAAGCGCCGGGCGGATGCTCCGGTCCACACGGCGGCGAGCCCGAGCTGGAGGGACGCGATGCCGCCCCACGCGCGAAGAAAATCTCCCTCTTCCAGAAGCTTGAGCGCCGGAGGTGCGGGAGAGTGATCGGTTGCGACGAGATCGATCTGGCCGGCCGCCAATGCCCGCCACAGGCTTTCGCGATCTGACGATCCGCGGATGGGCGGGGCGCACTTGAACCTCGTATCGCCCTCAGCAATTCGTTCTGCGTCGAAGGTCAGGTAGTGCGGACACGTCTCGCTGGAGATCGCGACGCCGCTCTCTCGGGCGCGCTGAATGGCCGCCAGTGGAGCGGCCGTCGAGAGGTGCACGACATGAATTCGTGCGCCCGACTCGCGCGCGAGCCGGATCATCAGGTCGATCGCCCCCACTTCGCTCTCCACCGGTCGCGTTTCGAGCCAGCTTTGATAGCTTCGCGGGTTCCCGGCGGGTCTCGGATCGCGCAGGAGCGACGGTAGTTCTGCGTGGACAAGCAGAGGGAGACCATTCGCCTGGAGGAGCGGAAGCGCCGCCCGCAAGTCTTCTTCGACTACGTGCGGGAATTCCTCGACGCCCGAAGGCGCAAGAAAACTCTTGAACCCGAGGACGCCTCCATCCGCCAGCGGGCGAATGGCCATCGCGTTGCCGGGGACGACGCCGCCCCAGAAGCCGACGTCCACGTGGAGTTGTCCTTCGGCGGCCTGCCGCTTGGCCTCGAACGCCTCCGCGCTGACAGTCGAAGGCCGGCTGTTGAGCGGCATGTCCACGAGCGTCGTGACACCGCCGGCGGCTGCCGCTCGTGTCGCGCTCGCGAAGCCTTCCCACTCCGTCCGGCCCGGCTCGTTGATGTGGACGTGTGTGTCGACGAGTCCCGGGAGGACTACCAGGGACTCCGCGTCGATGCCCGCCGAATCGGCCGCGCCGTCGTCGTATCCGCCAATACGCGCAATCCGGCCATCCCGAATGTGAATGGTCGCCGGCGTCGTGCCGTCCGGCAGCACGACCCGCCGGCCTCGTACGAAGACTGGTTTCATGTGTCCAGGGCCGACCGGCACCTTCCCGTTCCAGACATCGATGCGAGTCCGTCTTCCACTGTTCAGCAGTTACCGGACGAGCGTCGCGGCGATCAATCCATGCGGCTCCTCGGTCGCGACGAAGATCTCGTTCCGGTTTTCCAGGCCGAAGCGGGTCAGATCGAACGGGAGATGGTGCCTGTTGGGCATCACCAGACGAATGCTCTCGACCGTGCCGATTGCATCCAGGACCGCCTGGCCCATCGCGTGCAGAGTGTGCTGGACCGATTCGCTGCGGTGCTCCGCGAACGTCTCGAGCAAGGTGTGCTTCACGGCGCGCCACGTGGGCCCGAATTCGATCTCCGTGTCCCTGTACTCCCACGTAGCGGTCAAGGATGTCGCCAGCAGCCTGTCGCGTGTCTCCGGAAGCGTGGTGTATTGATCTCTTGGAAATCCGGCAAAGGCCGAGTGGGCCGACTTCATGATGACGAGATCCGACGCGCCGGCGGAGACTCTGGTGCAGGCGCGGTCCCCTGTGACCACGGCTGTGCGTGTCTCAGGGCCACGACGCACGAAGGCATTCCCGTGCTGGCGCTCGCCGCGCGCGATGCGTCCCCAGAGATGCTCGACGAGGTCTACGGTCACACGCGTCAGGCGATCGTTCTGGGTCAGAAAGTGGCGCGCGAGTCGCTGGCCGAACGACTCGGGCTCCTGAACCGGCTCGGTCGCCGCCAGGGCATACACGGTATTCTTCATCGTGTCGGTCGGCAGCACCGCGGAGTTGTCGCCATCCGTGTACGAGGTGTCGTAGTCTCCTTCGAAGCGCACGGCAATCGTCAGATCCCGCAGATCGTGGAGGTCCGATCGGCGGAGTACCTGCACGAGCCGAACGCGTTCCTTGCCGTACGACGAGTGAGTCAGCATGCCGAACTCCACGAAAACCGCGGGTCCACCCGCTAGAGAGCACGATGATACTCCGGCGTTTGCGCGGCTCGCGGACCTGGCCTCGGCCCGGGTCGGAGGCCGCGCCCTCGCATCGAGCGACGATTTCTTCGCCCCGCGGGCCAACCTGTTGAAGCCTGAGGCGGCGATCTTCATCCCGGGAAAGTACACCGCGCGTGGCAAGTGGATGGATGGGTGGGAATCGCGCCGGCGGCGATCGCCCGGTCATGACTGGTGCGTGGTCGCGCTCGGTATGCGCGGGCGGATTGTCGGCGTCGACGTCGATACGAGCCATTTCGTCGGCAACAACCCCTCGCATTGCTCGATCGAGGCGCTCGATCGGTCAGGGCCCGTCACGGCGTCCATCGCGGCCCGGCAGGGCGCGCCATGGAGGACGATCCTTGCCGAGTCGGCTTTGCAGGGCGATCGTCACAACTACTTCCGGATCGACGCGAACGGGCCGGTCTCACACCTTCGCTTGAACATATACCCGGATGGAGGCGTTGCCCGCTTTCGCGCGTACGGAGACGTCCTGGTGGACTGGACGCGCGTGGCCCGCGCCGGCCGCGCAGCCGACCTTGCGAGCATCCGGAACGGCGGCCTCGTGCTCGGCGCGAGCGACATGCACTTCGGCTCGAAGGACAACATGATCATGCCCGGCCGCGCGAGGAACATGGGGGACGGCTGGGAGACGCGTCGTCGCCGCGGACCCGGACACGACTGGGCGATCGTGCGCCTCGGAGCACGAGGCCTGCTGACGCGTGTCGAGATCGACACCAATCACTTCAAGGGCAACTATCCGGACAGCGCGTCCCTCGAGGGCTGCCTCACTGACGCGGACAGTCTGGCGGCTCTCGAACGGGCCCAATGGCGAACGGTTCTACCGCAGACAAAGCTTCGCGGACACCATCGGCACTTGTTCTCCCGCGAGCTGCAATCCGCCGGCGCGGTATCACACGTTCGCCTCAACATCTTTCCGGACGGCGGGATCAGCCGTCTGCGCGTTCATGGAACCCTGGCGTCGTCTTGACGAGGCCGATGAGGCACTCGCGCGGGCGCTGCTGCGCGGCTGCTGCGGATCCGCGCGGTGGGTCGATGGCATGGTTGCGCGTCGACCCTTCGGCGATCGGCCCACGCTGGAGGCAGCGGCGCGAGACATCTGGTTTGCGCTCGACGAGGAAGACTGGCGCGAGGCTTTCCGTCATCATCCCAAGATTGGCGACCGCGAAAGCGTGCGGCGCCGATTCGCGGCGACCCGGCATCTCTCCGAGCGAGAGCAGGGAGGCGTGGACGGCGCCGCGGAGGCGGTCCTGGCGGGGCTCGCGGATGCGAACGGCCTCTACGAGCGCAAGTTCGGGTACATCTTCATCGTCCGTGCCTCCGGCCGAACGGCGGAGGAGATGCTGGCGCTGCTGCGCGCCCGTCTCGACAACGATCCACATACCGAGATACAGATCGCGGCCGCGCAACAGGCAGAGATCACCGCGTTGCGGCTCGATGCGATCGAGCTGACGGCTGACGGCTGATAGCTGATAGCTGATAGCTCAAGGCGGACTAAAATACTGCAATGGCGACTCGAACTCCTGCCAGCTCTCCCCTTGATGCCGCGCGCGGCGCGCGGCTCGACCTCACGCGACGTCCCCGCCGCCTGCGCCGGTCGGCGGGGCTCCGTGCGCTGGTGCGCGAGACGCGGCTCTCGCCCGAGATGTTCGTCGAGCCGTTGTTCGTACGTTCCGGTGAGGGGCAGCGCCTCGCCATCGGGTCGATGCCTGGCGTGTATCAGCTCTCGGTGGATGAAGCGGTCCGGGAGGCCGCCGCAATCAAGGCCGCGGGCATTCCGGCGGTGATTCTCTTCGGCCTGCCGGACGAGAAGGACGCCATCGGATCGTCGGCGTACGATGCCGAGGCTCCCGTGCAGTCGGCGGTGCGCGCGATCAAGCGGGAAGTTCCAGGGTTGGTCGTCGTGACCGACGTCTGCCTGTGCGAGTACACGTCGCACGGCCATTGTGGAATCGTCGTGGACGAAGAGGTCGCGAACGATCCCAGCGTCGAGCAGCTCGTACGCGCGGCGCTCTCGCACGCCGCCGCCGGGGCCGACGTCGTCGCGCCTTCCGACATGATGGACGGCCGCGTGGGCCGCATCCGGGAGGCGCTGGACGAAGCGGGCTTCACCCAGGTGGCGATCATGTCGTACGCCGCGAAGTACTGCTCGGCGTTCTACGGTCCCTTCCGCGAGGCAGCCGAGTCGGCACCGGCGTTCGGCGATCGACGCTCGCACCAGATGGATCCCGCCAACGTCGAAGAGGCCCTGCGCGAAGTGGAGCTCGATATCGACGAAGGCGCCGACATCGTCATGATCAAGCCGGCCGTGACCTACCTCGATGTCATCGCTCGTGTGAAGGCGGAGTTCGGACTCCCGACCGCGGCGTATCACGTGAGCGGCGAGTACGCGATGCTCAAGGCGGCGGCGCGCAACGGCTGGATCGATGAGCCGCGCGCCATGATGGAAACACTGACGTCTATTCGCCGGGCCGGCGCCGACATCATCATCACCTACTACGCGCGCGAGGCGGCGAAGGCGCTGGGTTGATGCAAAGGGCACGGCGAGGGACGCGAGCGCTGCGCCGGACCTGGGGCCAGCGATCCTGTCCGGGAAGGTTTGCCGAGCTTCTATTTCTTGCCGAAGTGCTCGACGAGCGCGTCGACGAGATCGGGAATCGTGTACCGCTCCGGCATCACCGTTGTCGCAATATCCAGCTGCTGCGCGGCTTCGGCGGTCACCGGACCTATACAGGCGACAACCGTCGTGCGTAATAGATCGGCAGCCTGATCCGGCCCGAGAATCGACACAAAATTCCGGACGGTCGACGCGCTCGTGAAGGTGATGGCGTCGATCTGCCGATCGAGCAGCATCCGGTAAATCTCCGCTTCCTCGCGCTCGGCGCCGCCGATCACCGTGCGGTACGCGACGACCTCGAGCACTTCGGCGCCCGCGTCACGCAGCTCGTCGCCCAGGAGCTCGCGCCCGATGTCCGCGCGAGGGAGAAGGAACCGGACGCCGTCGAGCGCCCCCAGCTCCCGGAAGACCTCGACCAGCGCTTCGCTGCGATACTCCGACGGCGTGAGGTCGATGCGAATGCCGAACCGCCCGAGCCGCGCGGCGGTTGCCGCTCCAACCGTGCAGATGCGAACGCCCTTGAGATCGCGGACGTCGCCGATCGCGAGCAGCCTCTCCATGAAGTGATCGACCGCGTTGGCGCTCGTGAAGATGATCCAGTCGAACGTGCCGGCGTCGGCGCACGCGCGGTCGACGTCGTCCAGATCCTCTGGAGGCAGAATCCTGATCGTCGGGGCCAGGATCGCTTCCGCGCCGCGATCCTCCAGCATTTCGACGAGCTCGCCCGCCTGCTCGCGCGATCGCGTGACGACGACGCGCTTGCCGAAGAGCGGACGATCGTCGAACCATCGAAGATGCTCCCGCAGCCCTGCGACCGAGCCGACGACGAGCAGCGCCGCGCCGTCGCTCCCGGTTCCGCTCGCGATCGTCCCGAGTGTGCCCTGGACCGTCCGCTGCGATGGGAGGGTGCCGTTGTAGATCAACGCAGCCGATTCGTCTTCGCTGCGCCCGTGAGCGACGAGCGCCTTCGTCATCGAGGCGATCTGACGCGCTCCCGCATAGCAGACCAGCGTCCCGTGCAGGCGCGCCAACGCAGGCCAGTCGACGCCAGCCGGCGTATCCGTCTCGCCTTCGTGGCCGCGGATGAAAACGATGACGTCGCCTCCATCCGGATAGGTGATCGGGACCCCGGCATAGGCGAGTCCGCCGATGGCGGCAGGGATGCCCGGCACGACTTCGAACGGGATCCGCTGTTCGTGCAGGAACAGCGCTTCCTTGCCACCACTGTCGAACACGAACGGATCGCCCCACTTCAACCGCGCGACGGTCTTTCCTTCCCGCGCTTTCTCCGCGATCAGGAAGCAGATGGCGTCCTGGTCGAGCGGCTTTGGCGCCGCCGCGCCGACGTCGATGCGCTCCGCACCGGGCTTCGCCATCCGAAGCAGGCCGGCGTGAACGCGGTGGTCGTGCACGATCACGTCGGCCGCCTGCAGAAAGCGGCGTCCGCGGATGCTGACGAGCGAGGGATCACCCGGCCCTGCTCCGACGAGGTAAACGCACGGCGTGTTCATTGGCCCCGCCTCACTTCTTCCAGGATCTCCGCGGCTCCGGACGCCGCAAGGTCCTCTGCGACCCGGCGTCCCAGCGCATCGGGATCCGTCGTCGATCCGGACCCTTGTGCGCGAATCACACGCCCGCCGTCGAGCGACATTACTACTGCCCGCATCTCGAGACTGTCGCCGTCAGGCACCGCGATGCCGCCAAGCGGCAGTTGACACCCCCCGCCAAGCGCCTCGACGAGCGTGCGCTCCGCGCGCAGTGCCGCGCCGCTGGCGGGATCGTGCAGCCGCTGCACGGTCCCGCGCGTTTCGTCGTCACCGGCTCTGATCTCGACGGCAATGATGCCCTGACCAGGCGCCGGGACGCAGACGTCGAAGGGCAGCGTCGCCGAGATGCGACTGTCCACGCCGAGCCGCCGCATTCCGGCGGCTGCAAGCACCAGCCCGTCGTACTCGCCGTCGTCCAGCTTCTTCAATCGAGTGTCCACGTTTCCGCGAATGGCGACGAAAGCCGCGCCCCTGATGACGGATGCGAGCTGTGCCCGGCGCCTCACGCTGCTCGTTCCGATCGATGGATGTTCTCCCAGGGCCGCCAGCGCCGTTGCCAGCTCGCCCTCGCGACCCGCATCGCGGGAGGCTGCTAGAACGATGGCGTCACGCGGATCTTCTCTGGGAAGCGCCGCACCGACTTCGAGCCCGTCCGGCAAGGTGGCAGGCATGTCCTTCGCGCTGTGGACCGCGAGGTCGACGTCGCCGCTGAGCAGGGCATCCTCGATCTCTTTCACGAAGAGCCGTTTGGTGCCGGATTCGGACAGCGGCCGGCTCTGGAGTCGATCGCCGCTCGTTTTGATGACGATGATCTCGACGTGCGCGCCTGCGGCCTGCAAGCGGTTGGTAACGGTCTGCGCCTGCCACAAGGCGAGCCGGCTGCCGCGGGTCCCGAGCCTCAGCGCTCGGGCCGTCACCTCCGGCCGACCTTCGAGGCGCCGTCCGGATCGGCCCCGGCTCGAGCCTGCTCCTCCGCCGCGAGGCGGAAGAGCCGATTCAGGGCGTCGGCATACGCGACGACGGTCGTTTCGTCACTGACGGCCTTGAGCTGTTCGGTCGGGGTCAACAACAGTTTTTCGACAATCAGCCTGGTGATCTCGTCGATGCGGGCACGAGCCTCGGGCGGCAGGCCTGCGAGCTTTGGTTCCAGGCGCAGCAGCTCCGATTGGCGGATTGTCTCGAACCGCTGTCGCAGCGCGACGACTGTCGGGATGATGTCTCGCGACTGCACCCACGACATGAAACGCGTCACTTCCTCCGTGACGATCGCCTCGGCACGCTCCAGCTCGCCGGTCCGCCGCGCCAGGTTCTCCTTCACGATCGACTGGAGATCGTCGATATTGTAGAGAAACACCTGCTCCAGATCCCCGACAGCGGCGTCGATATCGCGCGGGACGGCAATGTCGATGATGAAGAGGGGACGGTTGCGCCGCTGGCGCATTACCTCTTCGACCTGCGGCCCCGTCAGCACCGGCTCGGTCGCACCGGTCGCAGTTACGACGATGTCAGCGGACATGAGCGCGCGATCGAGAGCCGCCCAGGGGACAGCTTTTGCGTCGAGCCGCGCGGCGAGGCCTTCGGCCGCCTTCAACGTGCGGCTCGCGATCGTCATCTGCCGGACCTGCTGCGCCTTCAGGTGAATGGCCGTGAGCTTGGCCATTTCGCCGGCCCCGAGGATCAGGACTCCAAGGCCTGAGAGCTTGCCGAAAATCTTCTTCGCCAACGCGATGGCCGCGTAGCTGACCGAGACGGCGCCCTCGCCAAGACCGGTCTCGGAACGGACACGCTTCCCGACGGCGAACGAGGAGTGAAAGAGCCTGTTGAGGATCGAGCCGGTGAGCTGCAGGTCGCTCGCCACGGTGTAGGCGGACTTCACCTGTCCCAGGATCTGTGGTTCGCCGACGACCAGGGAATCGAGTCCGGCCGCCACGCGAAAGAGATGGCGCGCCGCCTCGCCGCCATTCAGCGTATACAGGTGCTCGGCTGTCTCCCGATGATCCAGCTGATGGTACTCGCTGAAGAATCTGCCGATTGTCTCGGTCGCGGTGTCGGACTCGATGATGGCGTAGACCTCGGCGCGGTTGCAGGTCGACAGGATGACCGATTCCTGAGCGGCGCCACGCACCGACAATGCCTTCAGCGCTGCGTCGATGCCGCCGCGCGCGAAGTCGACACACTCCCGCAACTCGATGGGTGCGGTGCGGTGACTGAGTCCGACGACCTGGAGACGCATTAACTAGACCGGGGGGCTTCGCCCCGCCGGACCCCCCACCTCCACCCCAGCGCGCAAATTACGCGCGCCGGGGACCCCGGTCGGCGTCGCTCGCGGGGACCCCGTCGCCCCGCTCCGCTCCGCCGGGGCGCGCTGTGCGCGCCGTCGTTATGCGGCAGGGCGAACGATTCTTTTGTAACAGGCGGCATGACGGTCTAGAAATTGAAGTTGTGGCTCTTCGTCAGGAAGTAGCCAACGGGAACGAAGTTCAGTAGGACGATCGCGAACGCGATCGCCGACAGCCACGCCGTTCGACGACCGCTCCAGCCTCTCGCGCGACGGGCGTAGAGCGCGAACGAGTAGACGCCCCAGGACACGAGCGCGACCAGGATCTTGGGATCGGCCACGGACATCGCCTGCGCCCGCGGGTCTGGCGAGGTCTGCACCTGCGTGGCCCACAGGCCGCCGACGAGCAGTCCGAGCGTCAAAAACAGCCAGCCGATCGTCAGCACCCGACCGTTCATCACGTCGAGCACCTGGAGCGACGGCAACCGCGCGTAGAAGAATCCCAGGTGCTTCGCCTTGATCTCCTTGAACAGCAGCACGTACGTCACGCCGAGGACGCAGGCGAGCGCGAAGCTGGCATAGGCGAAGAGCAGGGACACGACATGCAGCGTGAACAGCGGGCTTCTCAACACCGCCGGGCGCTGCACGACGGACGGCAGGAGGGCCGGAATGAGACCGAGCGCTGTCAGCAGAATCGCGACGAACACGCCCATCGCGCGTTCCTCTGTCGTGAGCTCGACGTAGAGGTACGCCAGACCGAGCAGCCAGACGAACGCCGAAATCGCCGCTGTCGTGCCGACGAGCGGGGCATGCCCTGCCTCCACAGTCTGCATGCCAATCAGAAATGTGTGCGCGAGCACGCCGGCGGCAAGGAGCGCCGTGGCGGTGCGGCCCGTACGCGGCTGTCGCGAGGCGAAATGCATCGCGTACGCCGCAGCCGCCGCCGCGTAGAAGACGACTGGGACCAGGTGCATGCGATCAGCGGCCGCCGCCGGGCCCGTAGTAGCCCAGCCGCGTCCGCGCCACGACGCCCGGGCGCTTCACGCGGACGACCACCCGGCGCCAGGCGCCGTTCCGAAGGGGGTTTTTCGAGGCGTAGGCAAGCGAGTACTGGCTGGCGAGCTCCTCCGAGATCTGGTCGTAGATCTTCGACAGCTCGGCCACGTTCGTCGGGAAGAACACTCGACCACCCGTTTCCTGCGACAGCTGCCTCAGCACGAACTCCGCTTCCTTGAAGTCACGACGGCCGATGCTCTGCGGACGCAGGCCAATCGAGTAGATCGCCGTCTCCGATCGCTTCGCGAGATCCAGGACTTCGTCGTACTCGACCAGGCTCGACGTGTCGTCGCCATCCGACAGCACGACGATCGCCTGACGCCTGATTTCTTCGGCCGACGCCGCCTTGACCTTCCGGAGTTCCTTCAGCGAGATGTAGACCGCGTTGTAGAGCGCCGTCGATCCATTTGCCGTCGTCTGGCGGATGGCTTTTTCCAGCGCAGTCGTATCCGCCGTGAATGTCTGGAGGATGTGGACCTGGCTGTCGAAGTCGATCACCTCCATCGCATCCTCGGGCTTCAACCGCTTCGCAAAACCGATGGCCGCCTCCTGCGCGGTCGGGAGCCGCTCGTCCATGCTGGCGCTGGTGTCGAGGAGAACGGCAAGCGCGATTGGCTGCTGCCCGCGCGCGAAGAACGTCAGAGATTGCAGGGCGCCGTCCTCGAAGACCTCGAAGTCGTCCTGCGTGAGGTCGGTGACGTACTTCAACCCGTCCATGACCGTAACGTTCAGGGAGACCAGCTCGACTCCACCGCGGAAGACCTGCGATTGAGGCGGCTGCTGCGGCTGCCCTGCGGGGGGCGGCGCGGGGGCCACCTGTTGATGTCCCGCGACGCCGATCCCTCCCGCGAGGAGCAGTGATAGCGAGGAGCGCCGAGCTCCGGGGTCCGCGCATCATTTGTCCGCCGCGCGCGTTTTCACGCGCACTGTCACACCCTGGCGCTTCACTGTGACCTGAACTTTCTCCGGCGGAATCAACTGCTCGGGACGGCCGTACTGCACCACATACTGATTCGTCAGCTCGTCAGCCACCTGATTGAGCCGATCCGTGAGCCCCGACAACGCCAGCACCTGATCGCGTCGGCCACCCGTCTTTGCCGTTCCATCGCCGACGACGATGTTCCGTTCGCGCATCTCATCGGCCGTCGAGTCCGAGGGCTGGCCGAGCGCGAGGACGTGGAGGGTTGCTCCGCTTGCGTAAAGCGCATCGAGCACCTGCTGGTGGGAGCGATTGCTGAACTCGGGGCCTTCGGTCGAGATCGCGACGATGTTGGGCCGCTTGGCCTCGCGCTTCTGCAGTCCACGCGACACTTCGACGATGCCCTCGAGAAGGTAGGCGCCCGACCCGGTCTTCTGGAAGAGGCGTCCGATGACCTTCTTGAGCGCGTCGGCGCTCGTCGTGTAGTCGATCTGATTCGTCGGTCGCTCGCCGATTGTGGCAATAGCAATTTCCGCCTTGCCGTCGAGGCGTTGCACGAAGGCCGGGATCGCGTCGCGCATGAACTGGATCGCGTCCGCCGCCGCCTGGCTGTCGTCCACGAGCATCGAGATCGTCAATTGCTCGGTCGCGGGACCGGCGCTCGTGACCTCGCGGACCACGCCGTCTTCTCTGACCGTGAAGTCCTCAGCTGTCAGGCCGGTCACGGCCTTGCCGCTGCCATCGACGACACTGACGTAGATGTCGCGCGTGCGTTTGTCGCTGGCGCGCGGTGTGCGTTGAGTGTCCTGCGGCTCCGCGAGAACGGCCAGGGCCAGGGCGATTGCGACGATCACATGCTGCATCAGGGGAGCCTCTGGTCGCAGTATAGGCACGGGTCGTTGCGAGCGTCAAGAACGCGTCGAGACGAAAAACCCTTCCGATACAATTACTTGCGCGAGATTCCATTTCATCTTCGACGCCGGCTACGCCTGTACCTGGAGGAAGGGCGCACTCGACTGGCAGTGGAAGGAGAAAACATTCGCAGTAGAGTGACATCGCTGTGGCAATAGAACCCACGCCACCGTCGCGACCGGGGGAGCAGATCAGATCGATAGAGCCGCCCTCGGGTCCGCCCGATCCTGTTCCTCCAGCCGCGCTGCCCGTTCCCGAGTTCGTCGTCAGGCTCGAAACGGCGCTGCCGGGCGCCGTCCTTCAGAGAGTCTGGTGGGTCGGCGACTGGACGCTCCTCGTGGACCGATCGAAGTTGGCCGAGGTGGCGTTGTGGCTCCGCGACGCGCCTGGCGCCGAATTCGACTTCTGCTCGGACGTCACGGCGACCGACTGGCCGCTGCGCGCGCCGCGATTCGATGTCATCTACAGCTTGTATTCCGTCGCAATGCGTCATCGCGTGCGGCTGAAAGTTCGGACCAGCGAGGCCGATGGAGTTTCCTCGGTTTCGGCAGTCTGGCCGGCGGCAAACTGGCTGGAGCGCGAAGTCTTCGACATGTTCGGCATCCGATTCGAGGGTCACCCCGACCTTCGGCGGATCCTGATGCCCGAGGATTGGCAGGGACATCCGGAGCGGAAGGACTACCCGCTCGAGGGCCCCGGCGAATTGCTCATCGAGAGCCCGGGCGAGTTGCTCCGATCGCGGCGGGATCGCGAGATCGAGTAGGCGTCCGCGATGCTGGATACCTCCGAGCTCGTCCTCAACTTGGGCTCGCAGCATCCCAGCACACAGGGCGTGCTGCGTGTGGTGCTGCGGCTGGATGGCGAGCGCGTCATCGACGCCGACATCGTGATCGGCTACCTGCACCGCGGCATCGAGAAGCTCTGCGAGCAGCGCGACTACCAGCAGATCGTCCTCATTACCGATCGCATCGACTACGTGGCGGCCGCGAGCAACAACCTTGGCTACTGCGAGACGGTCGAGAAGTTGATGAGCCTGGAGGTGCCGCCTCGCGCCCGTTACATCCGCAGCGTGCTCGCCGAGCTCCAGCGCATCGCAAGCCACTGCCTCTGGCTCGGCACGCACGCGATGGACCTCGGGGCCATGCCCGTCTTTCTCCACGCGCTCCGCGAGCGGGAGCTCATCCTGGATTTGTTCGAGGAGTATTGCGGGGCGAGGCTTACCTACAACGCCATGCGGATCGGCGGACTGCCGCTCGACATTCCGGCAGGATGGGACGCGAAGGTCAGTGCGTTCTGCTCCATCATGGACACCAGGATCCCGGAGTACGAGGAGCTTCTGACGCAGAACCGAATCTGGCTGGATCGGACGCGCGGGATCGGCATCCTGCGGGGACGGGACGCGATTGCCCTCGGCCTGAGCGGTCCGACGCTGCGCGGCTCCGGCGTCGCGAGAGACATCAGAAAAGACGAACCGTACGCGGCCTACGCGGACTTCGAGTTCGACATTCCTGTCGGCGCGGCGGGCGACACGTACGATCGGTACCTGGTGCGCATGGAGGAGCTCCGACAGTCCCTGCGGATCGTTCGCCAGGCGCTCGACGGCTTGCCGGAGGGACCAATCATCGGCAGGGTCCCCCGGCTCATCAAACCGCCGGCAGGGGAGACGTACCACGCGATCGAGTCGCCCAAGGGGGAGCTCGGGTTCTTCATCGCCAGTGACGGCAAGTCGAGCGCGCCGTATCGTTTTCGCGTTCGCCCGCCTTCGTTCTGCAACCTGCAGGCGCTCCCACGGCTGGTGAAGGGACACCTCGTCGCGGACGTCGTGGCGCTTATCGGATCGATCGATATCGTGCTCGGGGAGGTCGACCGCTGACGTGATGATCGACACATATCTCTTCGATTCTCACCTTCTCTCGCTGATATTGCTGACGCCTCTGGTCGGAGTCGCGGTACTGCTGGCTATCGGTCGCTCGCGCGAGGACGCGATTCGCCGGCTGGCGACGCTCTTCGCCGGTCTCGACTTCCTCATATCGGTCCCGCTCTGGTTTCGTTACGACCCGCAAGCATCTCCATGGCAGTTCACCGAGCGGGCGACCTGGATTCCCTCGATGGGCGCGAGTTATTTCCTGGGCGTCGACGGCTATAGCGCACTGATGGTCCTGATGACGACTCTGCTCGGGTTCATTGCCGTGTTGTCGTCGTGGACCGCCGTCACCGACCGTGTGAAGGAGTACGACATCTGTCTGCTGGGGCTGCAGTCCGGCATGCTTGGAGCGTTTCTCGCGCTCGACGGGCTCCTGTTCTTTCTGTTCTGGGAAGCGATGCTCGTTCCGATGTACCTGCTGATCGGGATCCGCGGCGGCGGACGCCGGTCCTCCTCCGCGTTCAAGTTCTTTCTCTACACTCTGGTGGGCAGCGTCGGGCTGCTGCTCGGGATCCTTGGAATCTATTTTTGCGCCCACGAGGCGACGGGCGTCTACAGCTTCGATATCACCGGTTTCCACCAACTCACGTTACCGCTGGCGCGACAGAAGTGGATCTTCCTGGCGCTGCTGGTTGGTTTCGCCATCCAGATTCCGATGTTTCCGCTTCACACGTGGTTGCCCGATGCCCATGCCGATGCTCCGACGGCAGGATCCGTCATCCTCGCGGCGGTGCTGCTCAAGATGGGTACTTACGGGTTCGTCCGCTTCAGCCTGCCGATCCTCCCGGAGGCGTCGCGGGCGTTCATCCCGGTGGTCGCGGGCCTTTCGATCGTCGCGATCGTCTACGGCGCGCTCCTCGCCCTGGCGCAGACCGACTGGAAGCGCCTGATCGCCTATTCGAGCATCAGCCAGATGGGCATGATCACGCTCGGCCTGTTTGCGATCGCGCCTGCTGCACTCTCGGGGAGCCTGTTGCAGCAGATCAACCACGGGATATCGACAGGGGCGCTCTTCCTGATCGTCGGCCTCGTCTTCGAGCGTCGTCAAACGCGCGAGATCGCCGCGTTCGGCGGCTTGTCGTCGGTGATGCCGGTGTTCGCCGTGCTGTTCCTGGTGATGACGCTGTCGTCGATCGGGCTGCCCGGGCTGAACGGCTTCGTCGGCGAACGCCTGATTCTTCAGGGCGTCTTCGTGACGCACCCCTGGTGGGCAGCAGCGGCAGCGTCCGGCATGGTGTTGGGCGCCGCGTACATGCTCTGGCTGTACCAGCGCACGATGTTCGGCGGGATTAGAGAGCCGGCGAACTCGGCGCTCCGCGACCTCTCCGCACGCGAGCTGTTGACGCTGGTACCGCTGGCGGCGCTGGCTTTGTGGATCGGCCTGTACCCCGCGCCATTACTCGCGCGGCTGGAGCCGACGATGGCGCGGGTCATTACACGGCTCGACCCTGGCTATGCGCCGGCGTTTGCCGGGGTTCCCGGATGCGGAGCCCCGGGCAGCACCGGGTCTGCTCCGAGCGCGCCGCCAGGGTTTACGGCGATGGCGCCGTGCGACGACCCTTCGCGTCCCGCCGGGACGGGCCGCTGATGCCGCCCGGCCATTCGTCGGCGGACGTCGCCCCTCTGTGTTGCTATCATCGGGGCACCTCATGACCAGCCCGGACAAGAAGCCGCTCTCCGACACGGTCCGCACCATCGGCGCGCTGAGCACAGTCGGCTTTTCGTTCGTTCTCGCGATTGTGCTCGGCGCATGGGTGGGATGGCTCCTGGACAAGTGGATGGGCACGAGCCCGTGGATGTTCTTCCTGTTCTTCGTGCTCGGGCTCGCCGCGGGCGCGCTCAACGTGTACCGGACGGCTGGCAAGTTCATCAAATGAATGCCGCTTGAAGCCGATCCGATGCTTCGGCGGCTCCAGCGGAACGCGATCGTGGCGTGTCTGGCCATGGCGGCTGCGGCGTATGTGCTGGGACACGGCCGCTGGGCGCCGGTCCTAGGGGTTTTCGGCGGGGGACTCCTCGTCGGTATTAGCTATCGTACGATCGGCTCCGGAGTCAGCGGCGTCGTCGACCTGATGGCAAGGCCGCGACTGGCCGGCGAGGGGGGGCCTGCGCCTCCAAAGGTCGGTCGGACGATGCTCATTGTCATCGGGCGGTACGCTTTACTCGCTCTTCTGGCGTACGTTATGATTGCGCGTTTGCGCCTGCACCCGTTGGGGCTACTGGCGGGTGCGTCCTCGGTCGTCGCGGGGGCTGGAGTCGAGGCCCTCCGCCTAATCATGAAGAAGTCCTGAAGGCGGTAGCGGCTGCCGCGATCGACAGCGTGCGCCGCAAGTCTGCCACCGGACAACGAGCTCGATGGAGAAGCTGGAACATCCGCTCTGGATCGTTGAAATCGTCAACGCGCTGTTCGGGCCGCTCGTGCTCAGAGCGGGCGAGGCGGTCGGGTACCATTTCTCGAAGCCCGCCGCGCCCATCCCGCCGTTCATGGTGATGGTGCTCCTGATCGTCGTCGTCATGACGGTCCTGAGCCTGATCGTGCGTTCCAGATTGAGCGTCGAGAATCCCGGCAAGCTCCAGATTGTCCTCGAAGACGGTTTGAAAGCGGTGCTGGATCTGCTCGAGCAGTGGATCGGTCCAAAGGGCCATCGCTTCCTGCCGCTGATCGCCACCTTCGGCGTGTTCATCCTGCTCGGCAACTACATGGGGCTCATCCCCGGCTTGATGGCGCCGACGAGCAGCATCAACGTGACGCTGGGCTGCGCGCTCACGACCTGGGTGTACTACCACTATCAGGGCATCCGCGAGAACGGGATCGCGAAGTACGTGGCGCACTTCTGGGCGCCACCCGGCGCGCCGTGGTGGATCGGCTTCATCATGTTCCCGATCGAGATCATCAGCCACACGTCGCGCATCATGTCGCTGTCGCTGCGGCTGTTCGGCAACATCTTCGGCGAAGAGCTCGTCATCGTGATTCTCTTCAGCCTCGTCCCGTTCGTGATCCCCCTTCCGATGATGTTCCTCGGGCTCATCACGGGCGGGTTGCAGGCGTTCATCTTCGTGCTGCTGTCGATCATCTACCTGCAGGGCGCTGTCGCCGTAGAGCACGAGCACGACGAGCACGGGCACGATGCGCCGCACGGGGTCCATGCGCCGGCGTCGGCCTGACGAGGATTCCGATAGCTGTGTCGGTGCGGGCGAAACCGCGCGGTTGTTTGTTGAGCGATAGTGGTCCGGCGGGGCGACGCCCCCGGTGGGAGTTGTTGAGAGCGCGCCGGTAGGCGCGCCCGCCGGAGCGGCGCGGGGCGCAGGGGCCCCCGCGAGCGACGGCGATGGGGGTCCGGCGGGGCGACGCCCCCGGTGGGAGTTGTTGAGAGCGCGCCGGTAGGCGCGCCCGCCGGAGCGGCGCGGGGCGCAGGGGCCCCCGCGAGCGACGGCGATGGGGGGTCCGGCGGGGCGAAGCCCCCCGGTTTTTGTAGGAGGCTTGGGTCGTGAACAGACGTTCTGCTTTGACATTCGCTCTCGTGCTGATCGCCGGCGCAACCGCGCCGCTTTACGCACAGGGAACCGAGGCTGCCGCCAGCGCTACTGAGATCGCCAAATGGTCGATCATCACGGCGGGCTTCGCGCTCGCCTTCGCGGCCGGGCTCGGCGCGCTCGCACAGGGCCGGGCCGTCGGGTCGGCGACCGAAGCCATCGCTCGCAACCCGGGCGCCGTCGGCGATATTCGCGGCTCGCTCATCCTGGGCCTCGTTCTGATCGAGTCGCTCGTCATCTACGTCCTGCTCATCTCTCTGATCCTGTTCTTCCTCAAGCCGTTCAGCGGCTAGGAGGGACCGGGTTCGTCGAAGCTCGATTCCTTGTTCAACAGGGAGGACGTGAGGAAGTGAGGATCAACGATGTTTGAGTTCCTCCCGTCCTCCCCTCCTCCCTGTTAGTGGCCTTCTTTTCCCCGTGCAGTTCCCCCAGTGATCGACCTCCTCCTCGCTTCTGATGGCGGTCTTCTGGGGCGCCAACTACTCCATCGTCAAGAACGTGTTCCGCGAGATCGATCCGCAGGCGTTCAACGGCCTCCGGATGTCGATCGCCTCTTTGATCTTCCTGACCGTCATTCTTGGTCTCCGTGCGCGTGCATCGGGCCCGCACCTGACAACCGCCGGGAGCGTGTTCTACACGCCGGCGAAGATGACCGCCCGCGATTGGTGGGCGCTCATGGGGCTCGGCGCCGTCGGTCACTGCAGCTATCAGTACTGCTTCATGGCCGGCCTCTCGCGAACGAGCGTAGCGAACAGCTCGCTCATGCTCGGCGTAACTCCGGTGCTCGTGGCGCTGCTGTCTGCGATGCTCGGGATCGATCGGATCGGCAAGCTGCACTGGGTGGGCGCCGCGCTCTCGATGACGGGCATCTATCTGGTCGTCGGCACAAGTTTTTCGCTCGGGTCGCACGGCGCAACGGGCGATCTGCTGATGATCGCGGCCGTCTGCTGCTGGGCGATCTACACGATCGGCGCGGGCCCGCTGATGACTCGCCACTCGCCGGTGGCGGTGACTGGCATCTCGATGATGATGGGGACGCTGATGTACCTGCCGCTGGCGTGGCCCAGCCTGCGCGCGCTGCGCTGGAGCGAGATCACCGGTTCAGCGTGGGCCGCGCTGATCTACTCGGCCGTGTTCGCCCTGTGCATCTCGTACACGATCTGGTACGCCGGGGTCCGGCAACTCGGAAGCGCTCGGACTTCCATCTACTCCAATTTCGTGCCCATCGTCGCCATGCTGACGGCCGTGACCGTATTGCACGAGCCGCTCGGTCTCCGCAAGATTCTGGGTGCGGCGGCCGTCCTCGCCGGCGTTGGCCTTACACGCCTGAGCAGCCCGAAATCGGTCGTTCCGCCCCAGGAATAGCGCCGGCGGGACTGTCGGGGGCGGTCTGGTACAATCGAGCAGGCCCTTGAAACAGCACTACTATTCGCAGCACGCCGTCGGGCTCAAGGCCGAGCTTGGCGAGGTCCTTCCTCGAGAGCTGTTGCGCGATTTCCACCGCAAGTCTCTCTCCAGGCATCTGGCGATCACGTTCCGGCAGTTTGCGATGCTTGGCGTCTGCACGTGGGGGTTGATCCAATACAGTCATCCGCTGATCTGGATTCCTCTCGCGCTGGTGCAAGGCTTCACGGTGTTCAACTTCACGGTGATGCTGCACGAAGTCGTGCACCACACGGTGTTCCGGCGGCCGCACCCTGCCGCCGAGCGAGCGCTCGCGCTTCTCTATGCGACGCCCAGCGGCATCTCGGCGAGCCAGTTCACCCGTTGGCATCTGGATCACCACGCCGAGCTGGGCTCGAAAGAGGACGATCCGAAGCGCGCGCACTTGTCGCCCAAGATCAACGCGCGGTGGCTGAAGCTGCTCTACGCCACGCCGGCGCTGTTTCCAATCTACTTCCGGGCGGCCCGCCGCGAGTCGGCAACCTACCCGCAGGATCTCCAGCGCACGATCGGCCGCGAGCGCTGGTTGTCGATGGGATTCCATATCTCGGCAATCGCGATGCTCTGGCTTTTCTTTGGCGCGGGCGCCGCCATCCGCACGAGCATCATCCCTGTGTTCTTCGTGTTCCCGATCGCGTTCACCTTGAATCGGCTCGGACAGCACTACGACATCGATCCTACTGACCCGGCGAAGTGGGGAACGCTGATGAAGGGGCACTGGTTCTGGGACTTCGTGTTCCTGAACTCCAACTACCATCTCGAGCACCACTACTTCCCCGGCGTTCCGTTCTATCGCCTTCCGGCGCTTCAGCGTGCCCTCCGTCCGTACTACGAGCGCAAGCGGATGCGTTGGCAGAGCTACGGACGTCTCGTGTACGGGTGGATCGTCGAAAACCGGGCGCCTCACACGGACTGGAGCCGTCAGGCTGACGCCGAGAGGGCGCACGTCGCGGCGCAGACGCGGTGAAGGCCTGCGTCCGCGTGCAAGAGGGGCGATTTGCTTGCTAGCGGCGTCGGAAAAACCCTAACAAGAGGAAGGGAGGAGGGAGGATACGGGAGGAACACAGCTCTGACCGTGCAGACGATGCTGCTCGCGCCGCGCACAGCGCGGCGGAGTGAGCGAGAGCCACTGAGATCGCGAACGCGTTCCATCACTCGCCGCGCTCGCGATCTCAGCGGCTCTCGCTCACTCCAGCGCCCGCCTGCGGCGGGCGCGCGCGCAGCTCGGAGCCGCTGTTCAAGAGTTGTATTCTTCCTCTATCCTCCCCTCCTCGCGTCCTCCTGTGAAGGTTTTTGACAAGTAGCCGGCGTGCGACATTTCATATACCCGACCGCCCCGATGCTGTCCAAGCTCCTCTCACCCGATCAAGACGAACTTCTGAAAGAAGAGCGCCGAGTTCTCGGACGCCTCCGCCTCTCTCTCTCGAAGTTCGGCGCCGCTTCCGAACATCAGTCCGCCCTCGAGAAGTCGATCGAGCAGCTCGACGAGCTCTTTCTCCTGGTGATCGTCGGCGAATTCAACGCCGGCAAGAGCGCATTCATCAACGCGCTCCTCGGCAGCCGGGTCGTCGAAGAGGGCGTGACCCCGACGACGGCGCAAATCAACGTCCTTCAGTTCGGCGAGACCACGGATCGGCAGGTCCGCGAGCCCGCCCTCCACGTCATCACGGCTCCCGTGCCGCTCCTCCGCGACATCCACATCGTCGATACGCCAGGTACGAATGCGATCGTGCGAGAGCACGAGCGAATCACAGCGGAGTTCGTTCCGCGATCCGATCTGGTTCTGTTCGTCACGTCGGCCGACCGGCCGTTCACCGAGACCGAGCGTGCGTTCCTTGAGCAGATCCGGGGCTGGGGCAAGAAGGTCGTCGCCGTGATCAACAAGATCGACATCCTCGAGAGCGACGGGCAAGTCGACGAGGTGACGACGTTCGTGGCGCGCAGCGCGCACTCGCTCCTGGGCTTCGACCCCGACATCTTCCCAGTGAGCGCGAAGCTCGCACTCCGTGCCAAGGTCGGCGACCCTGCTGTCTGGCCGGCGAGTCGTTTCGAAGCGCTGGAGCGCTACATCACGGACACGCTCGATGCGCCGGGACGCATACAGCTCAAACTGCTCAACCCGCTCGGCGTAGCGGCGTCGCTCGCCGAGAAGCACGCCGTGGTCGTCCGTGAGCGGCTCGGCGCTGCTCCAGGAGGACTTCGCCACCCTCGACGACGTCGAGCGGCAGCTGGGGATCTATCAGAAGGATCTCTGACGCGCGATCTCGACCTGCGGATGGCCGACATCGACCGCATCCTCCTGCAGATGGAGCGCCGCGGCCACGACTACTTCGACGAGACGATGCGGATCGGGCGCGTCATGGATCTGCTCAATCGAAGCCGGGTCCAGCAAGGCTTCGAGCAGCAGGTCGTCGCCGACGCTCCCCAGAAGATCGAACAGAAGATTGGCGAGCTCGTGGACTGGCTCGTCGACATGGACCTTCGGCAGTGGCAGCGGGTCAACGAGCATCTGGCCGAGCGCAGGCGGCAGCACCGTTCCCGCATCGTCGGAGATGATGCGGGCCGATTTCACTACGACCGCGCGCGGCTCATCGATTCGGTCGGCGGAGACGCGCAGCGCGTCGTCGATTCGTACGACCGCCGGCGCGAGGCACAGGCACTCGCGGACGGAGCCCGGAACGCCGTCGCGGCCGCCGCAGCCGTCAGCGCCGGGGCCGTCGGCTTCGGAGCGCTCGTTGTCGCGATCGCAACGACGGCCGCGGCTGACGCGACGGGGCTGATCATGGCGTCGCTCGTAGGCACGCTCGGATTCTTCATCATTCCCGCGAAGCGCCGGAGGGCGAAAGACGAGCTGCGGCTCAAGATTGGCGCGCTGCGCGACAGGCTCTCGTCGTCGCTTCGAGAGCAGTTCGGGACGGAGATCCTGAAGAGCGGGGATCGGATCCGGGAGAGCGTTGCGCCTTACAGCAGGTTCGTGCGCGCCGAAGGCGAGAATCTGCAGGCCGTGCAGAGCGAGATCGGAGAGGCGACCGCAGCGCTCGCGGCGCTGCGGTCCCGGATTGAGAAGGCTACCGAGTCTCCTTCAACGGCGTCTTCCACAGATAGACCGACCGCCCGTTGACATCAACCGTCTTCAGTGGCGGATTCTGATCGCCCATGTTGAAGCTCTGGGAGACGACCCTCGTACCAGGCTTCAGCTCCTTGTTCAACTTCGGAATCAGCTTCTGATTCAACGACGGCAGCAGGTACAAGGTGACTACCGTCGCCTCGCTGATGTCGGTCGTGAAGAGATCCTGATTCAGGATTTTCACCTTGTCGGTCACCTTCGCTTTCTGGATCCGATCCGTCGCCTCTTTCACCCGCTGGGGATCGATGTCGATGCCGACGGCGGTCGCGCCGAACTTCTGGGCGGCGGTGGCGACGATGATGCCGTCCCCGCAGCCCAGGTCGTACACGACGTCGCTGGAGGAAACTTCCGCGACCTTCAGCATGGCGTCCACGACCTCGGGCGGTGTTGGAACGAAGATGACGTCCGGGGTCCTGAGGGGTGGCGCTTGCGCGGCCTGCTGCGCGTGAACCGGCGGCATTAGGCCAATCGTGAGCAGCGCCATCCCCAACGAGAGCTGTCGAACACGCATCGAGAGGCTCCTTTCAGACGGAGTCGAGCAACGGTTTAGGACCCATCGCATTCGAGCTGTTTTGTTTGACGAGCAACGTCACCTCAGGGCTCCTTCGATCCTAAGCCCGGCCGTGACCGTATCTGATTCCCTGCACGAACCTCGCCGGCCTCAGTATCCCATCTCGCGCTGGATTCCACGGACAATCCGCTCGAGCTCGTCGACGAGCCTGCCGCCGCCTGCTTCTCGATACGCCCGCACGAGTGACTCGTAGTACGCGAGCACATCGTCCGGGCTCACGTCGTAGCGTTCCCACACTTTTTCGCCGATGTTTCGGAGATCTCTGAGGATGCCGTACGTGTTGTGGACCTTGTCCGCGATTGATACGCGGAGGCTCAGAGAGGGGAGCGTCCGCGCGCGCTGGATGTACGCCTGCTTGCGGGCGAGCCACGAGGGCTTCGGGGTGTCCCACGAATCGGTGCAGTCCTCGACTATGCGTGCAACTTCGTCTCCGAACCTCGACCGGATGTCGTCGAGTCGAGCCCGGCCGCCGTGGTCCTCGGCGGCATCGTGGAGCAGTGCCGCTACGGCTTCGTCCTCGCTTCCACCATCGCCGAGCACAATCGATGAGACACCCATGAGATGTCCGAGATAGGGCACCGAGGTTCCCTTCTTGAACTGCCCATCGTGCACCTCATGCGCGTAGCTGAACGCGAGATCCAGCTTTTTCGTGAGCGTTTCGCCCATTCTGCCTCCGAAAGCTCGACCGTCGACTTTTGGCCCGGATCTTTCAAGAGTGGGAGAGATGTCCATACGATGGCGCGCAGGACGCCCTCATCTAATCGTGGCAGTGCTGGCTGCGGCCCTCACGTTCCTCGGAGGCCGTTCGGCAGAGCCGGCTCGGCTGAACCCGACGGCCGACGTCCAGCACGGGCTCGCTTCGTATTATGGCCCTGGATTTCACGGTCGCGCGACGGCCAGTGGACGCATCTTCGATCAGAGGCAGATGGTGGCCGCGCATCGGACGCTGCCGCTGGGTACTGTCGTGCGCGTGACGAACCTCGAGAACGGCCGCACGGTCACGCTTCGGGTGATCGATCGCGGGCCGTACGGCCGGAACGTTCGAAAGGGCACCATCATCGACGTCTCGAAGGGCGCTGCGCGGCGGCTCCGATTTCTACGTGACGGGCTCGTCTTCGTACGCGTGGAGGTTGTGCCTCCTGCAGACGTGGCACCTGAGGCGACTGCCCACTGACGGCTACAATGAACCTCGATGTCAGACGGACCGTCTCAGGTCTACTCTGCGCTCGATGCCCTCGGCATCGCCTTCCAGCGTTACGACCACCCACCTGTCTTCACCGGTGAGGATGCCGCGCTCCACTGGGCCGACATTCCGGCCCGTGGGATGAAGAATCTGTTCCTGCGCAACAAGAAGGGGGACCGCCACTATCTCGTCATTCTTCCGATCGAGAAGGAGGCGGATCTGCGGCGGCTCGTGAAGTTGATCGGAGACGACCGATTCAGCTTTGCGTCGCCGGACCGGCTCGCCAAACACCTTGGGCTCACCCCGGGATCGGTGTCGCCATTCGGGTTGCTGAACAACCCGTCGCACTCGGTCCAGGTCATCGTGGACACGGACCTGCGCGGCGCCAGCCTGCTGATCTTCCATCCGAATCTCAACTCTCACAGCGTGACTATCAGCGGTCCCGACCTGGAACGATTCCTCAAATCGACCGGGCACGTGGTGAGGTGGATGAATCTCTAGTGAGCTATCAGCTATCAGCTGGCGTCAGTCCACCTTTTTCGGCCTCATGTTCTGCGCCAGCACCCGTTTGCGCAGCCGGATGCTCGACGGAGTCACCTCGACGAGCTCGTCGTCGTTGATGAACTCGATCGCCTGTTCGAGTCCGAGCCTCCGCGGTGGAATCAGCCGGACGGCTTCGTCCGCGGTCGACGCGCGCATGTTCGTCTGCTTCTTTTCCTTCGTGACGTTGACGTCCATGTCACTGGCGCGCGCGTTTTCCCCGATGATCATGCCCTCGTAGACCGGAGCGGCCGGGTCGATGAAGATCTCGCCGCGCTCCTGCAGATTCCAGATCGCGTAGGCGGTTGCCACTCCGGCGCGATCCGCCACGAGCGCTCCTGTCGTCCGCGACGGAATGGCCCCGTGCCACGGCTCCCACTCCGCGAAGAGGTGGTTCATGATCCCGGTGCCCTTCGTCTCGGTCAGAAACTGCGATCGGAATCCAATCAGGCCGCGCGCAGGGATCCTGAACTCCAGACGCACGCGGCCGCTGCCGTTGTTGACCATCTTCGTCATCGTGCCGCGACGCATGCCGACCTGCGCAATCACGACGCCCTGAAACTCCTCGGCGACGTCGATCACGAGATCCTCGACCGGCTCCACGACCTGTCCGTTGACGGACTTGGTCACGATGTCCGGCCGCGAGACCTGCAGCTCGAACCCCTCGCGCCGCATCATCTCGATCAGAATCGACAGCTGCAGCTCGCCGCGGCCGAGCACCTTCATCTGCTCCGGAGTGTCGGTCGGCTCGACTTTGATCGAGACGTTGCCGAGCAGCTCGCGATCGAGCCGGTCTTTGATCTGGCGTGACGTCACGAATTGGCCGTCGCGTCCCGACATGGGCGACGTGTTGACCCCGAAAATCATCGACACCGTCGGCTCGTCGATGGCGATCGGCGGTACCGGAATGCGGTGCTCCACGTCGGCGACGGTCTCTCCGATCGTGATGTCTTCGATTCCCGCAAGACAGACGATGTCTCCGGCGAACGCGTCGTCGATGTCGATGCGCCGGAGCCCCTCGAAGGCGAAGAGCTTCGTGACTTTCGTGTCGTGGAACGTTCCATCGAGCTTGCAAACGGTGATCGGGTCGCCGACTTTCACCCGTCCGTTGAAGATCCGGCCGATCGCAATCCTGCCGAGGTAGTCGCTGGAATCGAGGTTCGCCACGAGCATCTGGAGCGGCGCCTCGCCATCACCGCGCGGCGGCGGCACCGAATCGACGATGGCGTCGAAGAGCGGACGGAGGTCCGGTCCCTGCTGCGCGGCTTCCAGGCTGGACGTGCCCGCCCGCGCGCTGGTGTACAGGACAGGGAAATCGAGCTGTTCCTCCGTGGCGTCGAGGTCGATGAAGAGGTCGTAGACCTCGTTGAGGACCTCCTGTGGTCGCGCGTCCGGCCGATCGATCTTGTTGATCACGACGATCGGGGTCAGTCGCCGTTCCAGGGCCTTGCGCAGGACGAACCGGGTCTGTGGCAGCGGTCCTTCCGAGGCGTCCACGAGCAGCAGCACGCCGTCGACCATGGACAGCGTCCGTTCGACTTCGCCACCGAAATCGGCGTGACCCGGCGTGTCGACGATGTTGATGAGGGTGTCGCGGTAGTGGACGGCGGTGTTCTTCGCGAGGATGGTGATGCCGCGCTCGCGCTCCAGATCCGTGTTGTCCATCGCACGCTCCGCGACCCGCTCGTTCGCGCGGAAGATGCCGCTCTGGTGGAGCATGGCGTCGACGAGCGTCGTCTTGCCGTGGTCGACGTGCGCGACGATCGCGACGTTGCGGCGGAGCGGGTTGGCGATGGTATGAGCGGTTTTCTGGTGCGGAGACATCCGACCAGTATACCGAGTATCGAGGAAAACCCTTACAGGAGAAGGGGAGGAGGGAGGATCTTTCAATAATCAAGATCTATTTGAGGGTTCTCCCTCCTCCCTTCCTTCTGTGATGGTTTTTCTTGTGCCCCGCTATCTCCCCAACCGGAAGCTCAGGCCAGTACCCCGAGTGCTCGAATCGGGAACTGGAACGTAGACTTATTGGACCTCCATGAAGACGGTCACTCGAAGGCGGGTGCCTGGGCAGGGCCGAACTGGCGCCCGCCGACCTGCGGTTCCGGGTCGGTCAGGCTGGCAAAGCGAAGCCCTTGTGATAGTTAGACGGAGCAGTCTGCAAATTGGCTGCCGAAGTGTCCGATCAACCGTGGAAGCCATTCATCCGTCCTATGCCTGTGACGGATCTCGAGGGCGGGTCGTCGCCGACGAGCCGCGGGCGTGGAGCCCCGCTGCATCAATAAATGGTTGATGCCGAATTGATCGCGCGCGCGGCGGAGGGCGATTCGTCCGCCTTTCAAGTGCTCGTGGAGCAGCATCGATCGATGGTCTACCGTGTGGCCTATCAGTTCGCCGGCAACCACTACGACGCGGAGGACATCGCACAGGATGTCTTCATCAAGGTGTACCGGTCGCTGTCGCGCTTCCGGCAGGACTCCCAGTTCACCTCGTGGATCTATCGAATTGCCATGAACGCCTGTATCGATCACCGCCGACGGCAGCTGTCGGCGGGCGCTGCGCCATCCGGCGCCCGCTTCAACGAAGACGCCGAGCAGCAGATGGCGAATACTCCGGAAGACGGCCCGGGCCCGGAGACTACCGCCTATGCGGGCGAGCTCGGATCCGTGCTCGAGACCGCGATCGGCCGGCTGCCCCACGGCCAGCGGATCGTCTTCATCATGCGTCACTACGAAGGCTTGAAGCTCGGTGAGATCGCCTCGGCGCTCGGTCTTGCCGAGGGGACTGTCAAACGCCAGTTGCACGCGGCCGTTCATCGACTGCGGGCAGTTCTGAATGCCGCGAACGTCACGGTCGGTGGACGGCCATGACAGGAATGAACCCACCAAAGTCAATTATGCCGTGCGAGATTCAGGCGTCCGGCGCGATCGAGCAGTGGTTCTACGGAGAGCTCGATCCCGACGAGCGCCGCGGGATCGAATTCCACCTTGCCGCGTGCGCGGAGTGCCGTGGCGCGCTCGACGAGCTCAAGACCATCCGCTCCGCGCTTGCAACGCGTCCGGTCATCACGGCTCCGCCCGGTGATGACTGGACGTCGCTGATGTCGCGAATCGACCTGGCGGTCGCGCACGAGTCACGGAGCCCGGCGAAGGTCGTTGCGATGCCGGCTCCGCGGAGCCGGCCGCTTCCGGCGTATCTTGCGATGGCCGCCGTGCTCACGCTCGTGACGGCGAGCGTCACGTATCTCGCGCGCCACAGGGAGAGCAGGCCGGCGGAGCCGGCCGCGGTGGCCGGAGTCGAGGTGCCATCCACAACGGTTGCGGCCTTGCCGGCGGCTGATCCCGGGACTCCAGCTTCGGCACCGCAGTCGGATCCGTTTGCGGCCGTCAGCGAGCAGCATTTCGAGCGATCGAAGCTCGTGATCCTCGGGCTGGCCAGCCGGGACCCGCACAACTCGTCGTCATCCGACTGGGCGTACGAGCGTCAGCTCGCGGGTGCGCTGCTCGACGATACGCGGCTGTACAAACAGGCGGCGGAATCCCGCGGGCTCGAGTCGCTGGCGGGCGTCATGTCGGATCTCGAGCTCGTGCTGCTGCAGACGTCGCTGTCCGATCAGCGTGATGCCGCGACGCTGGATCGGCTTCAGCGTCTGATTCGGCGGAGGGATCTCGTGTCGAAGATGCAGATGACGCGGTTCTAGGGGTTCCAGAGGTTCCAAGGGTTCGAAGGTTCCGAAGGTTCCAGGGGTTCGAAAGGTTCCAGGGGTTCACGGGGTTCCAGAGGTTCGAAAGGGTCAGCCATGTTGTTCAAGGGTTGGAGGCGGGGCGTTGGTGGACTGCTCGTGGCCTTCGCGATCCAGGCGGGCGCTGCTGCGGCGGCGGCGCCGGATTCCGCTCGACTGGGGCGCGCGAAGGACTACATTGCCGACGAGCAGTGGACGCGTGCGATCGCGGAGCTGCGGACCGTCGTTGCCGACCCGAAGGACAAGTCGCGCGACGAAGCGCTCTACTGGCTGGCCCACAGCCTGAACCAGGCGGGCGATTCCGCGGCGGCCATCACGACGATCCGTCGGCTCGAGCGCGAATATCCCACGAGCCTGTGGGTCAAGCCTGCCGGCTCGCTCCGGGTGGACATCGCGGTGCACCTGCAGCGCAGCGACGTGCTCTGGTGGATGGCTGTGCCGCCGGCGCCTCCGGCACCGGCCGCGGCCGGTGCACCGCGCGCGCCGTCGGTACCACCCGCGGCTCCGACACCGCCTGTCTTGGCGCCGCCGCCCGCTCCCGCCGTGCCGCCGCCTCCGCCGCCCGGCCATCGTCCTCTGCCGCCGCCTGCGGCGCCGCATGTCGCACCGGCGTTCCCGACACCGCCAGTGCCGCCCGCCGCCTGGCTGCCCGAGGAGTACCGCCCTGACACCGACATCCGCATCCAGGCGCTGGACAGGTTGATGGTGACCGATGCGACTCGCGTGATTCCGATCCTGAAGCAGATCGTGCTCGCGAGCGAGAACGCGCGAGAGGCGAGCCGGGCCTTGTTCGTGCTGGCCCAGTCCGGGGAGCCCGAAGCACGACAGACGGTGGTTCAGGTCGCCATGCTCGCGTCGGAGCCGGTCCGTATCGCTGCTGTCAGGGAGCTCGGGCGCTTCGGCGGGCCCGACGCGTCACAGGACCTGATGCGGGTCTATGCGAGCAGCGATTTGGCGGTGAAGCTGCAGGTGGTGACGTCGCTCGGCGAGCGTGCCGAGCGAACGGCGCTCCTCCAGATCGCCAAGTCCGAGAAGGACCCCTCGGTCAAGGCAACCGCGATTTTGACGGCCGGACAAGCGGGGGGGCCGGAGGTCAAGGAGCAGCTGCGCCTGCTGTACAAGCAGGTCGGGATGGACGCCAAGCGGCCGATTATCCTCGGGCTGTTCAGCGCACGGGCGGAAGACGAGCTGATTCGGATCGCGGATGAGGAGAAGGACCCGCAGCTGCGGGCCGAGGCACTGATGCGCTTGCGGCTGCTCGGGACACCCAAGGCCAAGGAGTACCTCCAGAAAGCGGACGGGATCAGGTAACATCCGAAAGCCCTTACGAATCGCGGAACGCGGGTGGCGCGTCGGGCCCTGAGAGGCCGCATTTTCCGCCCGTCTTCTGCCCATTGGGCGCCGGCCTCGATGGCCCCGCATTCGCAAGGCGTCCTTTCGGACATGCCGCACCCTGTCGATCCATCCGTCTCGCCGGAGCGCCGTCGCACCCTGGTTCTCCTCGTCAACAGTGTCGTCGCCGTCATCGGGGGCGCGCTCTCCGCGACTGCTCGGCGTCTTCGCGCTGAAGCCCGCCGCGGCTCCTGCCAAGGACCGCTGGATCCGGGCTGGGGCGCTGAGCGACCTCGAGCCGCACGTGCCGGCCCCACGCGTGCTCGTCGTCCCACGCGTCGACGGCTGGTACCGCGAACGGGCGCCGCAGACCGTATTCCTGGTGTGGGACGGCGACAAGCAGGTCCGCGCGATGTCCGCGACCTGCAGCCATCTCGGATGTCAGGTCCATTGGGATTCCAAGGGCAAGAGCTTCCGCTGCCCGTGCCACGGCGGCGTGTATGACGTCACCGGCAAGGTGGTGGAAGGACCGCCGCCACGCCCGCTCAACGTTCTCGATGCCCGGGTCGACACCGGCGAAGACTCGGTGCTGGTGCGATTGTGATCGCCCGGCTGATGGATTGGCTGGACGACCGCACCGGCCTCAAGGCCGTTCGCGCAGGTCCTGTTCGACGAGCCGCTGCCGCCCGGCACCGGCTGGTTCTTCACGCTCGGAAGCGTCCTGCTCGCGCTGCTCGGCGTTCAGATTCTGACGGGCGCTTTCCTCACGCTCTACTACGCGCCGACGCCCGATCACGCGTACGACAGCGTCCGGTTCATCAGCAGCACGACGTCAGGTCGGCTCGTTCGCGGGCTCCATCACTTCGGCGCGAGCTTCATCGTTGTCGCCGCGGCGCTGCACATACTGCGGGTCATCGCGTTCGGCTCCTACAAGCGGCCACGAGAGCTGACGTGGCTGTCGGGCGCTCGGCGCTGCTGGGGCTGATCCTCGCGTTCGCGTTGACGGGATACCTGCTGCCCTGGGATCAGCGCGCATATTGGGCGACGGTCGTCACGATCAACATCTCGAGGCTCGCGCCGGGCGCGGGCGACATGGTGGCCGGTGTGCTGCAGGGCGGCGCGTCGATCGGCGCGCTGACGCTGACGCGCTGGTACTCCGCGCACGTCATCTTCCTGCCAGGCCTCGTGGTCGCCATCGTCGCCGCGCATCTCGTGCTGATGCGCCGCAAAGGCATCTCGGGTCCCGTGCGGGCGCGCGAGGGAACACCGATCGCGTTCTACCCGCGACAGGCTGCAAGGGACGTCACCGTCGTCTCGATCGTCCTGCTGGCGCTCGTGCTGATGGCATGGCGCGGCATGCCGGCGATGGAGGGTCCGGCGGATCCGACCGACGCCACCTTCATTCCCCGGCCGGAGTGGTACTTCCTGGGCCTCTTCCAGCTCCTGAAGTACTTCCCCGGCAAGCTGGAGGTCTTCGGAGCCATCATCCTTCCGACGGTGCTTGGCGGGCTCCTCGCGCTCCTGCCCTGGCTCGATCGCGGGCCCGATCGCGATCCACGCAGGCGCCTGGTCGTCATGCTGGGCGTCGCCGCAGGCGTGCTCGGCATCGTCGCGCTGACGACGCTCGGTTGGCGGGATCGGCCGGTGTCGGCACCTGCCGGAGAGTGGTCGATGCGAGCGATCGGAGGGCGGCAGTTCGCGGCCGCGGCGAAGTGCGCGCGCTGCCATTCCGAGAGCGGGATGGCGGACGCGCTCGAGGACGTCTCGATGTCGCGGGGCCCGGAGTGGCTCAACGGACACGTCGACCGATCCGGAGATGATCGCGCCGGGCCTCCGCGAGCCGCCGACGGCCGTGACCGAGCGCGAGGCGCGGCGCTTGTCGCGTACGTCCGGCAGGCGACGCGGCAGCAATACCCTGGTTATCCGGAGCCCATCGAGCGCGCGGCCTGGGTGTGGGCGCAGGTACTGCGTCGGCTGCCACGTCATCGACGGCGACGGCGGATCCGACGGGCCGGAGCTGTCACATATCGGCAGCAAGCACGATGCGCCGAAGCTTCGCAGTTGGATCGTGGATCCGGAGGCGGTCAAGCCGGACACGGACATGCCGGCTTTCGGCAAGCGCCTGTCGCCCGCAGCAACTCGACGCCATCTCACAGTACCTCGCCAGCCGGAAGTAAACTCATCGTTCAAATGGAGCCTGTCGATCTTCTGGTCTTCGGCCCACACCCGGACGACATCGAAATCGGGCTCGGCGGAACGGTCGCGAAGCACGCGGCACTCGGTTGTCGAGTGGGCCTGTGCGACCTCACTGCCGGAGAAATGGGCAGCAACGGCACTGTTCGCCGAGCGCCTGGCCGAGGCCGACGCCGCGCGCGCGGTGCTGGGCGCGAGCTGGCGAGTGAACCTGCGCTGGACGGACCGAGGGATCGATCGCGTCGAGGATCGCGGCCGCGGCGCGGTCGACCTGATCCGTCAAGTCCGCCCGCGTACGGTGGCCCTGCCGTACTGGGCTGACCGTCATCCGGATCACGTCGCCGCCAGCAAAGTGCTCAGCGAGGCCGTATTCGACAGCGGACTGCGCCGGCTCGACGCGGCCGGCGACGCATGGCGCCCGGAGTGGGTCTGCTTCTACTTCATCAACGATTCGACGACCCCGTCTTTTGTCGTAGACGTGTCCGAGCACTACGAGACCAAACGGCGCGCACTGGCCTGTCATCGTAGCGCAGTTCACCGCGACGACCAGCGACGCGGTCTCGACGCGACTGACATCGGAGACGTTCAACCAGCTCATCGAAAGCCGCGACGCGCACTTCGGCGCGCTCGTCGGCGTCCGGTTCGCAGAAGGGCTGATCGTCCGTGAGCCGATCGTTCGAGATACTCTGTTCAAGCGAGACACGTGGAACCGGGAACCCTAGAACCCTAGAACCACGAACCCTTAGAACCCTTGAACCCTGAACCCTAGAACCGTTGAACATCGGCCTCCTCTGCTACGCCTCGATCGGCGGCAGCGGCATCGTCGCCACCGAGCTCGGGAAGGCGCTGGCGGACCGCGGCCACCAGGTGCACTTCATCAGCACGGATCTTCCGTTCAGGCTGACGGAGTTCCATCCGGGCCTGGCTTTTCACCAGGTCCAGACGCCGAGCTATCCGCTGTTCCGCGAGCCGCAGTACATGCTGTCGCTGGCCAATCGGCTCGTCCAGGTCGCGCGCGAGTTCCGGCTCGCCATCGTGCACGCCCACTACGCGATCCCGCACGCGACCGCCGCGCTTCTGGCGCCGTCAGGTGCTGTCGTCGGGAGCCGGACCCGCGCTCAAGGTCGTGACGACGTTGCACGGAACGGACATCACGCTCGTCGGGAGCGATCCGTCGTACTCGGAGATCGTGGCGTATTCCATCGAGCAGTCGGACGGCGTGACGGCGGTCTCGCAGAGCCTCGCCGATGCGACGAGACGGCAGCTCGGCGTCCGCGGCGAGATCGACGTCATTCCCAACTTCATCGATTGCACGCTGTACCGGCGGCGACCGGACCCGCTGCTGCGGCGGCGCTTCGCGGAGAGCGACGACACGAAGCTCGTGATTCACGTCTCGAACTTCAGGCCGGTCAAACGTATCGATTCCGTGATGCAGATCTTCGCGCGGATCAGCGAACGCGTTTCCTCGCGACTGCTCCTGGTTGGCGACGGCCCCGAGCTGAGCACGGCCTACCGGCTCGGACGCGAGCTGGGCGTCGCGGATCGCACGCACGTACTCGGTGCGCAGGAGCTGGTGATACCGCTGCTGTCGTCGGCCGATCTCTTCCTGCTGCCGTCCGCCCAGGAGAGCTTCGGGCTGGCGGCGCTCGAAGCGATGGCGTGCGAGGTTCCCGTCGTCGCCTCCAACGTGGGCGGACTGCCGGAAGTGATCGAGCACGGCGTTTCGGGTTTTCTCCACCCGCCGGAGGAGATAGAGGCGATGGCCGAGAGCGGTATCAAGCTTCTGTCGGACGCCGCTGTTCACGCGAGCGTCACCAGGGCGGCCGTCGCGCGCGTCCGGCGGGAATTCTGCGAGGAGAAGATCGTGCCCATGTACGAGCGGGCGTACGAGCGGGTGATCGCGTAGGGAGAGTTCGGGAGAAGGCCATCCTCAACAGGGAGGGAGGATCTCAAACAAGGTCAGGATCTCAAGTGACGCTCGGCCTTACAAAACAGGAGTTGTTCATGGGCGTGCTGAGAGGATTCACAAACGGAGAAACGGAGTCAACGAAGACGACACGGAGAAGAGAGTCACGGTTGCGTTCTCGGTGCTCGCGCCGCGCCGACGCCCGCCTCCGGCGGGCGCGCGAGCAAGCGGGAAGGCGTCTCGTCATCCGGATCCCTCCGTTTCGCCTCCGTTGACTTCGTTCCTCCGTTTGTGACCGTGTCCGTTCTCTCCGGGACCTCCGGACTGATGGGCTGCCGATGAAGACACTGAACGGCGCGTCCTCCCATCCTCCTTAACTCGCTGTGATTTGAGTCTTTCTCCGTTCTCTCCTCGATGATCAAGAATAGCGACAGTGCCTCCCATCAACCCGCTCCGCGACAACCTCCGGATTGAAGCTACGCCGGGTCCGACGACGCTCGTCATCTTCGGTGCGTCGGGCGACCTGACCAAGCGGAAGCTCCTGCCGGCTGTCTATCATCTGGCGCGAAATCAACGGCTCCCGCCGAGATTTACCGTCATCGGCGTCGGCCGCACGCAGATGGACGACGACTCTTTCCGCGATCAGTTCAAGGACAGCCTCCGCGAGTTCGCGAAGGTCGGCGGGGATGACGAGGTCGCGTCATCGCTCGCGCGCCGGCTTTACTACGTCGCCGGCGAGCTTGGCGATCCGGAGCTCTACGCCCGCATCAAGGCCCGTCTCACCGAGATTGAGGGTGACGAGGGGGTGCTGCACTATCTCGCGATCCCGCCCGGCGTGTACCAGTCGGTCATCGCGCAGCTTGGCAACGCGGGACTGGCGAAGGCGGAGGCGCCAGCCTGGCGGCGAGTGATCATCGAGAAGCCGTTCGGCATCGATCTCGTCCAGCGCGCGCTCGCTCAACGCGGTCGTGCACCAGCACTTCGACGAAGAGCAGGTCTTCAGGATCGATCACTATCTGGGGAAGGAGACCGTACAGAACCTGCTGGTCTTCCGATTCGGCAACGGCATGTACGAGCCGGTCTGGAATCGGCGGTACATCGACCACGTTCAGATTACCGCCGCCGAGACTGTCGGCGTCGAGCGTCGTGCCGCGTACTACGAGGGCGCCGGCGCGCTGCGCGACATGGTCCAGAACCACATGATGCAGCTCCTCGCCCTCGTCGCGATGGAGCCGCCGACGGCCTTCACCGCGGAGAGCGTGCGCGACCGGAAGATGGACGCGCTCGTTTCGGTGCAGCCGCTCATAGACGAGAACGGCCGGGCCCCGAGACACGAAGGCCGGATGTCGAGGTCGAAGGACGCGGCGGACCCGGCGCTGGCCAACGTCGTGCGCGCGCAGTACTCGAGCGGGTGGGTTGCGGGCGAGGCCGTGCCCGGGTACCGTCAGGAACCGGACGTCGCAGCCGACTCCACGACGGAGACTTTCGTGGCCTTGAAGCTGCAGTTGGACAGCTGGCGCTGGGCGGGCGTGCCGTTCTACATCCGTACCGGCAAGCGGCTGCCGAAGCGGACGACAGAAATCGCCATTCAGTTCCGGCGGCCGCCGCTCCAGATCTTCAAGCGAGTCAGTCCCTCGTCGGTCGCACCGAACCTCCTCATCGTGAACGTGCAGCCGGACGAGGGGATCTCCGTCCGATTCGAGGCGAAGCTGCCGGGGACGCGCATGCAGCTCGCGCCGGTGATGATGAACTTCCGCTATGGGACGGCCTTCGGCGGTCAGGTGCCCGAAGCCTACGAGACGCTGCTGCTCGATGCGATGATCGGCGATCCCACGCTCTTCGCGCGCCACGACTTCGTCGAGGCGTCGTGGGCGCTCATCACGCCTGTCCACGAGGCGTGGAGGCAGGAACCGGCCGGTGTCATCCCGAACTATGAGGCCGGCGGCTGGGGCCCGGCGGAAGCGGATGCGCTCATGTCCCGAGATGGACGACGATGGAGGACGCTGTGAGTGAAACGTTGATGGAGTCCGCCCCGACTGTCGGTTTTGCGCAGATAGAATCGGCCCTCGGCCGTGATTCCGCCAAACAGAGCGACGCGGCGCCGGCGCGCGCGCTCACCGCAACCGTGGTGGCGGTCGGCCCGCGCGAACGCCTTCAGGACGTCGTGAAGCCGCTGCAGGCTCTGGGAAACTCCGGCGCCATACGCGGCATCCTGATTCCGCAGGGATCGGCTGCCGAGTCTGGCGCGCGTGTGGCCTCGAACGTCGTCGTGCTCAACGGGCTGCCGGACAACTTCATCGACAATGCCGTCGCGGCGCTGCGGCTCTCGAGCCTGCCGACGATAATCTGGTGGCGCGGCGGCCCGACCGAGGTGCTGGCCAATTTGATCAAGCTGGCCGACCGCGTCCTGCTCGATGCCGATCCACCCGAGCCTGCGCTGGAAGTGCGCGGTCGAGCGTTTCGATCGCGCGGCATTCAGCGATCTGCGTTGGACGCGCCTGACGCGCTGGCGTGCCCTGATGGCGCAGTTCTTCGATCTGCCGGAGGTGGAGGAGGCGGCCTCGTCGTTCAACCACCTGTGCATCGAGGGATCCGATCGCGCGTCGGCCTCGCTGTTCGGCGCATGGATGAAGGCCGAGCTCGAGTGGGGGGACAACGTGACGATTGAGATCAAAGGGAGTGAGCATTCGGCACCGATCGCGAGCGTCTCGCTGACCGGCGGCGGCCGTGCGCTGCAGCTCCGCCTGGCCAAGAGCAAGACGTGCGTCGAGTCGGCCGCGCAGGTGGGGCAGTCCGGCGACGTCCAGGGTGGTCTCGCTCGGGGACGAGAGCCTGACGGCGCTCCTGACCGAGGAACTCCGCATCCGGTCGCGCGACCGCGCATTCGAGAG
Organism: uncultured Acidobacteriota bacterium; assembly: GCA_963730995.1. Lineage (GTDB taxonomy): Bacteria > Acidobacteriota > Vicinamibacteria > Vicinamibacterales > 2-12-FULL-66-21 > CAVSUB01. Next base: position 667,876 of record CAVSUB010000009.1, read on the forward strand.
CGCGCTCGCGGGAGTGCTCGCGTCATGACGGCCGCAACGCTTCGGCGTCATCGGTCTGGGCACCATGGGCCGCAATCTCGCGCTGAACATCGAGTCGCGAGGTGTGCCGGTCGCCGTCTGGAACCTGGAATCGGAATGGGTCGACGACTTCATTCGCGACCACAAAGGCCACGCGTTCGTCGGCACGAAGACCTTCGAGGAGCTTGCGTCGTCGCTCGAGCGGCCTCGCCGCATTCTGATGATGATTCCCGCCGGGAAGCCGGTCGATCAGACGATCGAGAAGATCCGGCCGGTCCTCGAAGCCGGCGACGTGCTCATCGATGGCGGGAACTCCTGGTTCGAAGACACGCGCCGCCGCGAGGCAGCACTGCGCCCGGCAGGCATCCACTACGTCGGGTGCGGCGTGTCCGGCGGAGAAGAAGGCGCGCGATACGGCCCGTCGATCATGCCGGGCGGATCGGCCGACGCGTGGGAACGGATCAAGGACGTGCTCGAGGCGATCGCGGCGCGGACCGAGGCGGGTCCGTGCGTCACGCACGTTGGCACCGACGGCGCCGGGCACTTCGTCAAGATGGTCCACAACGGGATCGAGTACGGCGACATGCAACTCATCGCCGAGGCCTGGGACGTGATGCGCCGCGGGCTCGGCCTGAGCGCCCCGGAGACTGCCGACATTTTCGACGAATGGAATCGCGGCCGGCTGGAATCCTTCCTCGTCGAATTGACGGGACGGGTCTGTCGCGTGACGGACCCGGAAACGAGGCAGCCGCTCGTCGACGTCGTGCTCGACAAGGCCGGTCAGAAGGGAACGGGACGCTGGACGACGCAGGTCGCGCTGGACCTTGGCGTCGCGGTCCCGACGATCGCCGCCGCGCTCGACGCGCGTGGCCTCTCGAGCCTGAAGGACGAACGGGTACGCGCGTCACAATCCATCGCCGGCCCTCAGCTCTCCGCGGGGTTTGCCGGCACGGACCGGCGGCAGGTGATCGACGATCTCGACGCCGCGCTCTACGCCGCGCGCATCTGCGCGTACGCTCAGGGGATGGCCCTCATCAGCGCAGGAGCGGCCAAGTACGACTGGAAGATCGACCTCGCGGAGATCGGACGGATCTGGAAGGGGGGCTGCATCATTCGCGCGCGGCTGCTCGATCCAGTGCGCAAGGCCTTCGAAGCGCAGCCGGGTCTCGTCAACCTGCTGCTCGACCCGGCCATCGGAGACGACGTGGAGTCCGCGCAGGCCGGCTGGCGGCGCACCATCAGTCGAACGGCGGCAAGCGGCATCCCCGTGCCCGCTCACGCGTCGGCGCTGGCGTACTTCGACAGCTATCGCACTGCACGTCTGCCGCAGAGTCTGACGCAGGCGCAGCGAGACGCCTTCGGGGCGCACACATACGAGCGCACCGACCGCCCTGGCGCCGTGCACAGCGAGTGGTGATTGGAGGCTCCTGAGGAGGAGACGGAGGGCACGGAGTTCACAAACGAAGGAACGGAGCCAACGAAGGCGAAACGGAGAAGACAGTCATGGTTGCCACTTGGTGCTCGCGCGCCCGCCGCAGGCGGGCGTTGAAGTGAGAGGGCCGGTGCGAAATCGCGAGCGCGATTGAGAGTCGGCGCGTTCGCGATTTCCCACCGGTCCTCTCACTTCACCGCGCGTTGCGCGGCGCGAGCACGGAGTGCGTGACTGTCTTCTCCGTTTCGTCTCCGTTCTCTCCGTTTCTCCGTTTGTGAGCGGCTCCGTTCTCTCCGTCCACTCCGGAGGCTGCCACATGACGACACTCAACCTCGCGTCCATCCTCGAGCATTCGGCGATGCTCACGCCGAATGCCGTCGCGATCACATCCGGCCCGGTGCATCGCACTTACGCGCAGCTCGACGCGGAAGCCTCCAAGGTGGCGGCGGGGCTCGTCTCGCTGGGCATCCAGCCGGGCGACCACGTGGCCCTGTCCTGTCCGAACATACCCGCGTTCCCCGCGGCCTATTTCGGCATCCTCAAAGCCGGCGCGGTCGTCGTCCCTCTGAACATCCTGCTCAAGCCTCGGGAGGTCGGGTACCACTTGCGTGACAGCGATGCCCGAGCGCTCATCGCGTTCGAGGGTACGCCGGAGCTGCCGATGGCACGAATCGCGCGCACGGCCTGCGATGAAGTCTCGTGTCCTCATCTCATCGTCATTACCGCTGACCCCGAGGCGCCGGCGTCCGTGTCTCCGGCGCTCACCCTCGGGCAGATCATGCACCCGCACCCCGCTCGATTCCAGACGCAGCCGCGAGAGCCAGCCGACACGGCCGTCATCCTTTACACGTCGGGGACGACCGGCCAGTCCAAGGGCGCGGAGCTGACGCACGGCAACATGGTCTCGAACGCGGTCGCATCCCATGACATGTTCCGGCCGGCCATGCGCGGCGGCCTCGAGCAGGAGGTTGCCCTCATCACGCTGCCGCTCTTCCACTCGACCGCGCAGACGTGCCTGATGAACATGGGCTTCTACGGAGGGCTCCGCCTCGTCCTGTCAGCCCGGTTCGATCCACGCACATGCCTGGAGCTGATGGAACGCGAGCGCGTTGGCTTCTGGATCGGCGTGCCGACGATGTACTGGGCGCTGCTGCAGTGTGTGACGGGGTCCGGGGCCGATCCTGCCCCCGTCGCCAGGAACCTGCGCCTCTGCGTGTCCGGCGGCGCGCCGATGCCGCACGAAGTGATGAGGCGGTTCGAGGAGACTTTCGGCGTGCGGGTGCTCGAAGGGTACGGACTGTCCGAAACGTCACCCGTGGCGGCCTTCAATCAGCTCCAACGAACGAGCAAACCCGGGACCGTGGGCCTCCCCGTGTTCGGTGTCGACATTCGATGCGTCGACGAGCGCGATCTGCCGGTGGCGACCGGCGAGCGAGGCGAGGTTGTCATCCGAGGGCCGAACGTGATGAAGGGGTACTACAATCGTCCGGTGGAGACTGCCGAGGCCTTTCGCGGCGGATGGTTCCACACCGGTGACATCGGAACGCTTGACGACGAGGGGTACCTGACGATCCACGACCGGCGGGACGACATGATTCTCAGAGGTGGATTCAACGTCTACCCGCGGGAAATCGAAGAGCTGCTGATGACCCATCCGGGCGTGGCGCTGGCGGCCGTCGTCGGAATCCCGGACGAGCGGCTGGGCCAGGAGGTCAAGGCGCTCGTCGTTCGACGGCCGGGCTTGGACGTCACTGAGACGGCGTTGATCGAGTGGTGCCGGCACCAGCTCGCCGCCTACAAATATCCGAGATCCGTGGAGTTCCGTGACGCGCTGCCTGTGGGCGCCACAGGCAAGATCCTGAAGCGTGAGCTGCGGACCCCAAGGCCATCCTGAACAGCCAGCATCGTTTCGATGCACCGGGATCCGAAAAACCGACGCGATCGAACTCCCAACTCGTGATGAGCCTGCACGACGCGTGGCCATCTCCTTGCATCTCTGAAGTCGCCGGAACGGCGGCGAACGCACGTTCAGCAGGCGACCCGTGAGATTTCCGGCGGGCGCTTCAAACTTGAAGTTCCTCGGAGGGAGAACGCCGATGCCGACGTGCCGCGAACTGATGACACGTGAGCCAGTCTGCTGTGAGCCGAACGACGCGGTCACTCGTGTCGCCGAGTTGATGAAAAAGGAGGACGTAGGTTCCGTCCCCGTTGTCGAGTCACTCGCCTCCAGACGCCTGGTTGGCATCGTCACCGACCGCGATCTCGTGACGAAAGTCGTCGCCGGCGGACGCGCCGTGGAACAGGCAACAGCGCGGGATGCCATGACATTCAATCCGGCGACGTGCGCGGAAGAGGACGACATCAGCCATGCGATGCTGTTGATGGCGCAGCGCCAGGTCCGGCGGATGCCGGTCATCGACACACAGGGTCGCGTGACGGGAATCATCGCGCAGGCGGACGTGGCCACGCGCATGCGGAGCGACAGCGAGACCGGCCAGATGGTCGAGTCGATTTCGGAGCCGCCTCTGCAACGATAAACGGCTCTTTTTCAGGCTCCCGGTGGCCCGCGTCGTTGCGAGTGCCTGAGGCGTGGGTTATAGTCGCAGCGCATGCCGCTCGAGCTTCCTTCGAATCATCGCGCTACAGGTCTCGTCGACGTTCTCGATCGTGTGCTCGACAAGGGCCTCGTGATCGCCGGTGACATCAAGGTCTCGCTCGCGGAGGTCGAGCTCCTCACGATCCGGATACGCCTGCTGGTCTGCTCGCTCGACAAGGCGCAGGAGATCGGGCTGGACTGGTGGCGTTACGATCGGGACTTGTCGCCCGGCGGCGAGCGCCGGGCGGTGGCGGAGGCCGACGATCTGCGCGCGCAGATCCGTCGCCTGGAACGGAAGGTCGAGGCGCTCACGGCGGCGGTTGGCCCCAGGCGAAAGCGATAGTCCGCCCCATCTAGCGGACACCGGAGCGAAGAATGGCAGTTGAACGATCAGCGGGCGGTACGAGTCTCATCGACGTCCTCGACCGCGTGCTGGACAAGGGCATCGTCATCGACGCCTGGGTGCGCGTGTCTCTCGTCGGCATCGACCTGATCACGGTCGAAGCCCGCGTCGTCGTCGCGTCCATCGACACCTACCTGAAGTACTCCGAAGCAGTCGGGCAGGTGTCCCCTGTTTCGAGACCGCAGGCGGAGCTTGCTCAGTCAGTGATGGCGGAAAACGTGGCGCTTCGCGCCGAGCTGGCCGCCGCCACGGCGGCCACGAAGCGAAAACGCGCCGCCGCTCGGAGACGCACCGCACAGGGATAGGTCCTGCTAAGGGTGGCTCGTGTCCGCCGCGCAGTTCCCTTTAGCTGTCAGTGCTGAATCTCCGGTGTCGGGCCGCGACCGCCGCGGCGCCCTCGTCGGCGGGCCGCGCCGACCGAAAATGTCGGGCAGTAGTCCAGGGAGGAGCAACGGCGCCGGCGGGAATGTGTCGCCGGTCCAATGCAGCCGGAGTCTCACCGCCGACTGCTAGCACGATATGGAAGCGAAGCTCGCGCTGGCCGAATTCCTCCTGAGCAGCACCGACCTGCAGGTGTCTGCGAGGCACGCCACCGACTGGCTCGCAGTGCACCTCGGCGTTCGTCAGGCCGCTGTCGTCGTTGCCGAGCCGGGCAGCACGAACCTGATGCTCATTGCCGAGCACGGGGTCTCGAGCGGCATCATCGCGGACTTCACTATCTCGCGCGCTGACACGAGTCATCCTCTTGTGCGGGCGATGTCAGCTCCCACCCCGTCGCTGTTCGCATCGAGCGCCGTTCTCCTCCGCGCTCCCGTCGCGGTCAGCTCCCTTCTCGACGTCCTGGACGACGTCGGCGTCCGCGACGACGGATTCCACGCGGTCCCTTTGAGGGCGGATGACGAGTCGGACGCGCTGGGGCTGCTGCTGGTAAGCGCCGACACACCAGAGATCCTGTCGGATGTCGTATGGGTGGCCCGGCTGCTTGCGAGGCAGGCGACGAGGTTGCTGAGTGCCGGGCCTCTCGTCGACGTCCACTTCGGTCAGGAGCGGATGCTGTTGTACAGCATCATCAACGCCGTGACGGACCCGATTCTGCTGACCGACACCGAAGGCAAGCTGATCATCGCCAACACCCACGCGGAAAAGCTGTTTGCCGCGCCCGAGGAGGCGAGCGAGGGTTGGCGTCGAGCCGTCGGCTTGAACAACATGCTGTTCTCGGCGGCGTTGTCGACGAGCGCCGTCACGCACACTGCACTCGCGCGACGAGAGCTCCTCCTCGTCGATCCGCTCGAGGGATCGGATCTGCTGTTCGAGCTGCTGTCGTCACGCGCCAAGGACGAGCGCCAGGGCACGTGCGTCGTGTCCATTCTCCGCAACATCACGGATCTGGCTCGCGCGCGCGAGGAGATCGAGGAGAGCTACCGAACGCTGCGGCTTGCGCAGGCTGATGTCCGTGATGAGCGCCATCGGCTCGATCTCATCATCGACTCGGTGGCCGACCCGATCCTGGTGACCGATCAGGAAGGGGACATGGTCCTGCTGAACGCGCCGGCGGAGCGGCTGTTCAACGTGCCGCCCCCGTCGACGGAGGCGATGCAGCGGCGCGTTCGTGCGAACGGCGCAAACCTGACGTCCTTCGTCTCCAACGTGCTGACGGTGACCGGCGAGCAGCGCTATCGAGGAGAGATTCAGCTCAGCGACCCGGAGACGGGCCGTGCGCTCCCAGTGGAAGGCGTCGCCGGGACGATTCTCTCCGAGCAGGGAGAGCTGATGTGGGTCGTGACGATTCTCCACGACCTCACCGAGGCAATCGAGAAAGCAAGGCTGTACGAGCAGTTGAAGGAAGGGGCGGTCGAGCTCGAGCGCAAGATTGCCGAAGCGACGAGCGAGCTGGCCGATCAGAACGAGCTCCTGCGGCGGCAGCACATCGCGCTCGAACAGGCGTCCGCACTGAAGTCGCAATTCCTGGCGAACATGTCGCACGAGTTCCGCACGCCCTTGAACGCGATCCTCGGCTATACCCACATGCTGCTGAACGGGGTGTCGGGCGCGGTGTCGGACGCGCAGCGCAAGAGTCTGACCCGAATAGACTCGAACTCGCGACACCTGCTTGCGCTCATCAACGACATCCTGGATATCACCAGGATCGAGGCAGGGCGGATGCCGCTCAACCTCACGACATTCCGTGTTGGGGACCTCATCCACGAGGTCATGTCTGAGCTCGAGCCCATCATCAAGCGGTCCAAGCTCATCGTGACCGCCCGGACCCGCGCCTCGGTGCCGGCTCTGAAGAGCGACCGCCAGAAAATCAAACAAATCGTCCTGAACCTGCTCAGCAATGCCCTCAAGTTCACCCCCCATGGGTCGGTGACCATTGCCGCGTCGTATGATGGGAAGAGCCGTATAGTCGCCGTTGCCGTCCGGGATACGGGGGTCGGCATCCCGGAAGCTGACCACGGCAAGGTTTTCGAGGACTTTCGCCAGCTCGACAGTTCCCCGGCCAGGGGCTACGGTGGCACCGGCCTTGGACTTTCAATTTGTCGGCGCCTGGCACACATGCTTGGCGGTAATATCGAGCTCAGCAGCTCATCAGGGAAGGGGTCTACGTTTACTTTGCGCCTTCCAGCCCGTGCGCGACGCCGTTGATGTCACGACTATGACCCAGACCGCCAAGCCGCTCGTGCTCGTCGTCGAAGACTATCAGGACGCAAGAGAGATGTACGCCGCGTACCTGCAGTTCTCCGGATACCGAGTGGCCGAAGCGACCAACGGAGTCGAAGCCATCGACAAGACCGTCGAGCTCATGCCGGACATCATCCTGATGGACCTGGCTCTACCGCGCATGGACGGGTGGGAGGCCACACGTCGTCTCAAGCTGGACGAACGGACGCGGCATATTCCGATCGTCGCCTTGACCGGCCATGCGCTTGCCGGACACGCGGAAGGGGCGCGGCAGGCGGGCTGCGACTCGTTCGTGACGAAGCCGTGTCTGCCGGATGCGCTCGTGGCGGAGATCCAGCGAATGCTCAGCGGACGCGCGGCCGATTCAGCCGCAGCACGGACCCCGCGCGTCCCCGGGCGCACCAAACAACCCTAAGCGCGGCCACACCACCGGCTGACCGAACATCGAACACGGCTCCTCGATGGCCAAAACCCTCAAAAAGAAGGCGCGTGCGAAAGCCATCCCTCCGCCACCCGAACGCGCAGCGAAGCCGCAGGCTGTGGCGCCGCGACGCGGCAAGCTCGAGCGCGTCCAGATGCCTGCAGGGAATACGAAGGCTGCGCGAAGCGGCGCGAGTGCGGCGTCCCGCCCCGCGATTGACAGCAAAGACACCCACGAGGGGAAGTACGTCTACTGCATCATCAAGTCCGAGCGCCCTCTGCGGTTCGGCCCGCTCGGCATCGGCGTCGAGCCGGCCGACGTGCACACGGTCCATTTCGGCGACATTGCCGCCGTCGTCTCGAACACGCCGATGGTCGTGCAGGATCCGACGCGCGAGAACGTCCTGGCGCACCAGCGCGTCAACGAGACGGTGATGCAGCAGCACACCGTGATCCCCATGTCGTTCGGGACGGTCTTCAAGACGGACGACGACATCATGGAGCTGCTGCGGTCGGCGTACGACGCCTTCACGGACGTCCTGAACAAGATGCAGGACAAGTTCGAGTTCGGCCTGAAAGTGCTGTGGGATCGCGATCAGATCATCCGCGAGATCGAAGAAGAGGACGAGGACATCCGGCGGCTGAAGAGCGAGATTTCATCGCAGAAGGGATCCACCTATTTCGCTCGGATGCAGTACGGGCGCCTGATCGACGCCGCGCTCCAGGCGAGATCCGAGCGCTACGTTTCCGATGTCTTCCGCGCGCTGCGAGACGTGTCGGTGGCCTCGCGATCGAACAAGCCGATTGGCGATCGCATGATCATGAACGCGGCGTTTCTCGTTGCCAGGGACATGGAGCCTGCCTTCGATCGCAGCGTGAAGGACATCGGCCAGCGCTTCGACAAGCTGACGTTCAAGTACACCGGTCCCTGGCCGCCCTACAACTTCGTCAACATCCGATTGAAGCTGGAGCGGGCCCACTGATCATTCTCGATACGCTCCTCATCGGCGGGCTCCGGTTCGTCCTCGACAAGGTCGCCGCTGCGGTCGACACGGAGTTGAACGACGACGCCGCGCTTCGCGAGCAGCTTCTTGCCGCGCAGATGCGCGTGGAGCTCGGTGAGCTGACTGACGAAGAGTTTGCGACGCTCGAAGCGGACATCGTGGCCCGACTGCGCGACATCCACGCACGCCGTCAGGGCGAAGCCAGCCTGTCGACGACCGACTACAAGGTCACCGGCGTCGACGCGACGTTCGAGGGCGACGAGCACTCCTGACATCCAAACGGCCCGAGCCACCTCGTGCCTCGGCGGCGGGAATCGCTTGATGGCGCTCCGCTGACGCGGGAGCGGTCTCGAACCCAGGATTCAGACGCGTTCATGCAGATCCCGTGGGGTCAAGATCTCTAGCTCGCTATCGGTTCGTTGGCGGCAAGGGAGGCGTCGGCAAGACGACCTGCGCCGCTGCGATGGCCATCGAGGCCGCGGCCGGAGGCTCGCGCACCCTCATCGTCTCCACCGACCCTGCACACTCTCTGGGTGATGCGGTCGGCATTCGCCTCGGGCGGCGCCCGCGTCGTCTGCCAATCCGTCGAGGAACTCTTCACGCCGTCGAGGTCGACGCCGCCGCCGTCATCCGGGACTGGCTCTCGACGCACTCCTCCATGCTCGAGGACATCGCGCTCCGCGGAACGTGGCTGGATGCTGACGATGTGAACGAGCTTATTGGGCTGACGCTGCCAGGGATCGACGAGCTCGCCGGACTTCTGGAGCTGGCGCGCTTCGGCCGATCCGGCCGTTACGACCTCATCGTGGTCGATACAGCGCCCACGGGACACACGCTGCGCATGCTGGCGATGCCGGAGGCGCTCGCGCGAGTCGCGGAGGTCTTCGATGCGATGCAGGACAAGCATCGGGCGATCGTCGCCGCGTTGCGGGGGCGCTGGAAGCCGGACGCGGCGGATGACTTCGTGCGCTCGCTCGCCGCAGACGCGCGCGAGCTCGGAGCTCTGGTCAGGGATTCCGATCGTACCGCGGTGACATGGGTGAGTCTTGCCGAGCGGATGGCCGTCGAGGAGACGTTGGATGGCCTGCGTGTGCTCGTCAAGGAACGGGTACCGGTCGAGACGATCGTTCTCAATCGCTTCATTCCCGGCGATCGGTCCGCGTGCCGGTTCTGCGGTGTGCGACGGCGCCACCAGGTCGCCTCGGCAGGTTTGCTCGTCCGCCGGCTACCGTCGGTCGCCGGGCGATCGCTCCCCGTCAAAGTGATGTTGGACTGCCCGACCGAACCTACCGGGATCCGCGCGCTGACCCGGATGGGGTCGGGTCGTGTACTGCCAGTGCTGGCAAAGTCTGTCCCGCGTGGGTGTGGCCTTGCGAAGAGCGTCGACTTGTCACCGTGGGGTCAGGCCCTGGGCCAACCGTCGGTACAGGACCTGACGGCATTGACGTGGTTCGGGGGGAAGGGCGGCGTCGGGAAAACGACGTGCGCGGCTGCCACTGCCCTGGCGGTGGCAGCTGCCGCGCCGGACCGCAGAGTACTCCTGCTCTCCGCCGATCCGGCGCACTCGCTGAGCGACGTTCTCAAAACGACCTTCTCGAACGAACCGCGCAAGTTTCCCGACGGTCCTGGCAATCTCGACGTCCGTGAGCTGGACGCCGTGCTCGCGCTTCGACGCGCACGCGAGGAATACGCGTCGGCAATTGACGCGTTGTTCGACCGGGCGATCGGCTCCAGCGTCGACGCGGCACACGATCGCCGCGTCATGCATGGGTTGATCGACCTCGCGCCGCCTGGTCTCGACGAGCTCGTCGCCATCCTCGAGGTAACGACGTTGACGGTCGGCGACGGATCCGGGACCTGGCATCACATCGTGCTCGACACAGCTCCCACCGGGCATGCGCTTCGTCTCCTCGAGATGCCGGCGCTCATCCTGGACTGGACCCACGCTCTGATGCGCATCGTTCTCAAGTATCAACCGGTCGTTGGCGTCGGGAGCCTTGGGGAGGTACTGCTGACGTTGGCGAAACGAATAAGCGCGCTCCGGCGAATGCTGTCCGACCGTGCTCTTTCCAGGTTCGTTCTCGTGACGCGCGCGGCCGCCCTGCCGCGCGCCGAGACGCTTCGCTTCCTGTCGGCGCTCTCGAGTCTCGGCATTCATGTTCCCGCCGTCCTCGTCAACGTCGTCGGCCAGGGCAGCTGCCGTGCGTGTCGTGGCGCTGCGGCTGATGAGCGGCGGGAGATCAGGCTGCTCGCGCGCGCAGTCGCAGGGAAGACGCGGCCGCGCATCATCCTCGCGCCAGCCGTAGTTCCGCCACCGGAGGGTTCGAGCGCACTGATCCGGTGGTCTGGGAGATGGAGACTGCTGACCGCCGACTGAGACTGCCGACTGCGACTGCCGACTGCGACTGCCGACTGCGACTGTTGACTCCCGACCGCCGACCGCCGACTGATATTATCGGTGCGCTCTCATGACGGACACCGCGATCTATGTCTATTGCGTGGTGGAAGCCGCTTCGCCAGCAGGTCGGGCCCGGAGCTTGACCGGCCTGCCGGGCGCGGGACGACCAACGTGCCTGGACTTTGGCCGCGGCTTGTGGGCGGTCGTATCGGAGGTGCCGCTATCGACATATGGCCCCTCGAAGGTCGAAGCAGGACTGCGGAATCTGGAATGGGTGGCAGAAATCGCAGTGGCCCACGAGGCGGTGGTCGAGCATTTCGCAACGCGTCGCGGCGCGACGGTTGTTCCGATGAAGCTTTTCACCATGTTCACATCGTCCGACCGCGCGATTTCCGATTTGCGCTCCAGGAGGCAGACGCTGACCGCGGCGCTTCGACGGGTCCGGGGGTGTGATGAATGGGGCGTTCGGCTGGTCCGCGCACCTGGGCGATCCGGTGGGCGGATCCAGGTGGCCCCCCAACGCGAGCGTTCCGGCGCAGCGTTTCTCGCGGCGAAGAAAGAAGCTCGGGACCGGACACGCGAGGCCGTCCGGCAAGTCAGCGACGTCGTGGAGACGGCCTATGATCTCCTCGCGCCGCTCTCTCGAGACAGCCGTCGTCGTACCGACTTCCCGGAGTCCGCGACCGCTCCGCCGCTGCTCGATGCGGCTTTTCTCGTGCCGACCGCCCGGAAGGCTAGCTTCCGCGCGGCAGCGAAGCGTGCGGCTTCGGCGTGCCGCACGGCAGGCCTGGAGTTGACGCTGACCGGCCCCTGGCCCGCGTACAATTTCGTTCAGCCGGCCAGCCAGTCGCCGCATCCTCTCCCATGAATCGCAAGCCGGGCCGGCATTCGACCATTCCGGTCGAAGGACCTCCACGTCGGCGTCGCCAGCCGCCTCCGCCTCCTCGCGCCAAGATCGCGCGCCCCGAGATTCCTCGGCCGACCTCACGCAAGATGGTCGGGCGAATCCTGGACGAGGGGGATGCCTCGCTGCTGGACGTGCTGGACAATCTCCTCAACAAGGGCGTCGTGCTGAACGCGGACATCGTGCTCGCGCTCGCCGACGTCGATCTCGTCTACGTCCGTCTTGCCGCGCTCCTGTGCGCGGCTGATCGCGTGCTCCCTCGCAGCTCAAGGAAATGAACCTCTATGTCTACGGATTCGTCACCGCCTCGAAGAAGTCCGCTGGCCAATTGACGGTCGACGGTCATCGCATCGAGCTGCTGTCGGTCGCTGGTCTCGAGGTCGCGGTCGAACGGCTCGACCAACGTCCGGCGGTATCCGAGAGCGCGCTGCGCCTGCAGCACGCGATCGTCACAGGGCTCGCTCGCCGATTCGACGCTGTCCTGCCGGCACGGTTCGGATCGCTGGTGGCTCTCGAAGATCTCGAACGCATTGTCGCCTTGCGAACCGCTGACTTGCGGAAGGCTCTCCGAAAGGTTCGAGGCCGCGCCCAGATGACGCTCCGCATCGTCACCTCCCCCGCGGTCGAGGCTCCAGCTCCTTCGGTTGAGAAGCCGACGTCCGGCACTGCCTACCTGGCCTCCAGGAGGGTGGCGCTGTCCGGCACGCGACCTCCCGCAGCGAAGGCATTGACCAGGGGGATCGGAACTCTTCTTCACGACGAACGGATCGAGACCCCCGGCCCGGGGCGTACGTCGATCTTTCATTTGATCGATCGCGCGGACGTCCCTCAGTACCGCACGGCCATCAAGAGGGTCCGTCTTCCCGAAGGCGAACGGGTATCCGTCACCGGGCCATTTCCCCCTTTCGCGTTTGCGCCGGAGCTCTGGACGTGAGCAGGTCAGCGCGAAAGACGACGCGTAAGGTCGCGCGGGCGCGTCGGAAGCCGTCGCCCCCGCCGCGAAAGAAAACGGTCCGCAAAAAGACGCGTGTTGGAGTCGCGTCCATTGAGGTCGCTCAGGCCGACGCGCTTCGCGCAGAGATTGAACACCTCGCGCAGAGCTCGGGTCCACCACGGTGGAACGCCAATCCCGATGACGTACAGCGTTCGGTAGTGAAGCTGGTGCTGACGCTCGTGGAGTTCCTGCGGCAACTCATGGAACGCCAAGCCATTCGACGCATGGAAGCGGGCACCATCTCCGGGGAGGAAACCGAAGCCATCGGCCTCGCGTTGATGCGGCTGGAGGAAACCGTCAGAGATCTTGGGGCGCAATTCGATCTGAAACCCGAGGACCTCAACCTGGATCTGGGAGTTGGGAAGTTAATCTAGGTCCTACGCTGATCGAAAAACCATCACAGGAGGAAGGGAGGAGGGAGGAACACCAGGTGGTGGGACAAGCGTTTTGTGCGGAAGACTGCTCCGGCCACGCTGTTTGTACAACATCATTCCAGCACTTTGTCGGTCAAAGGCTGCTTCGTTTCGTTGGGTCCCAGGCCCCTGTGGATCCGAACTTTCGGTGAGTCGGCGCACCCACAAAACAGAAATTAGCTCCTCCCTTCCTCCCCTCCTCCTGTGAAGGTTTTCCTGACAAGTCGCCAGCGCCCAAAATAAACTCACTTCCTCGTATTGAACTCGTAGCACCCGGGCGCCGCGAGAACGGTTCCTCCTCTCGTGAAGAAGAACGACCGTGGCGCCATGACGCCGGCTCCGCGAAACTGGAGCGTCCGACGCTTGTCTCCCGCGTTGTCGTAGACATACGTGACCGGCGTCATGAGCGACACCCACAGGTTCCCATCCGCATCTGCACCGGCGGCCCTGATGGCAGGCTGAACGATCGGGAGCTCTCCATCTTCCGTTCGTCGTTTCGGCCAGCTGTTCGGCAGGTTCCTGATGTAGTCGTCGAGCTCAGGTCCTTCGATGTGGCGCTCGAACGAGAGTCGGCCGGCCGCGTCGTACTTCCGGAACATCGGCACGCCGCCGAGGAAGACGAAGTAGAACCCTCCTTGCGGATTGATGATCGGCAGCCCGGTGTTCAAAGCGAGGTTGACCTCGCGATCGTGCTCCTGCCCGGTTGGTCTCAGCGTTCCGAACGTTCGCGAGACGCCGCCGTCCATGGCGTACTCCGACAGCAGCGTGCCAAGCTCCGGTTGATTGATCAGTATGGAGCGGCCCGTGAAAGCCAGCGATCCGATTCCGCTCTGCAGGTAGTTCTCGAACACCAGCGTCGGGACCTCCCGCGTCGCCAGCGTGAAACCACCCAGGCTCGCACCGCTCGTCAGAAAAACCTGAATACGTCCCTTGTTGCCCGGCGCATCGGCCACGACGAAGCGGCCATCGGCTGCCAGGCTGAACGCGGTCGGATGCAGCAGCTTTCCGGGTTCGGCGCCAATCTGCACGAGCACGCGGACCGCGTCGTACGGTGCCTGGACGGACGATACCGAGTGCATCCTACGATCGAAGATCAGGTACTCGCCGTCGGATGACCGCGCGCACGCCGAGATTTCCGTGAAGCCTCCAGCGGTGTGCGCCGGAAGCCCGCCGATCGATTCGAGCGTTTCGATCGATCGCGCACCTGCAGGCTGCGTCGGAGCCGAGTGCGCGAATGACGCGACCAGGCCGAGGAGGGTCAGGAAAGAGCGGAGAGCGGCGCCAGAGGGCACATCAGGACTGTCCGCGGCTGTCAGTACCGAGCGACGTCCCGAATGGCTTTCAGCACGTCAGCCGATTGCGGGAGGATCGCCTCCTCGAGCTCGGGGTAGTAGGCGACCGGGACGTCCATCGCGGCGACGCGCTTCACCGGAGCGTCGAGATGCTCGAAGAGAGATTCCGAGATCCGGGCCGCCAGTTCCGCTCCGAAGCCACAGGTGAGCTGATCTTCGTGGGCAATCACCACGCGGCTCGTGCGACGGACCGCGGATGCTATGCCATCCCAGTCAAAGGGGATGATCGTTCGCAGATCGACGACCATGGCACTGATGCCATCCTTCTCCGCCTGCTGTGCCGCGAGCAGGGCACGCTGCACCAGCGCCCCGTACGTGATGACGACGACGTCGCTGCCTTCGCGCCGGACGACGGACTTGCCGAAGGGGACCATGTAGTCGGGGCCGGGGTACGCGCTCTTGTTATACGTCTGCCGATACAGGTGCTTGTGCTCCAGGAAGATGACCGGATCGTCGCAACGGATCGAAGTCCGGAGCAGGCCGGCCGCGTCCTGCGCGTTCGACGGAAAGGCGATTCTGATGCCCGGGCAGTGCGCGAAGATGCTCTCGCCGGACTGGCTGTGGTACGGCGCGCCTCCCCGCAAGTAGCCACCCGTTGCCACGCGAATGACGATGGGACACGAGAAGGCGTTGTTGGAGCGATACCGCAGCATCGACATCTCGTCGCGGATCTGCATCATCGCCGGCCAGATGTAGTCGAAGAACTGAATCTCCACGACCGGCTTGATTCCCCGCGTGGCCATGCCCGTGGCACGCCCGATGATGGCCGCTTCAGCGAGCGGAGAATTGAACACGCGGTCGTCGCCGAACGCGCGCTGGAGCCCGTGCGTGACCTTGAAAACGCCACCCTTGCCCGAGACAGTCGAGAGCGCATCCGGCCTGCTGCAGTCGGCGACATCTTCGCCAAACACGACGATGCGTGCGTTGCGCGCCATTTCGTCTTTCAGCGTGCGATTGATCGCGGACACCATCGTGTCCGGCTTGCCCTCCAGCCTGGCCTCGGTGGCGAACGCGGCTGATGTCGGATCGACGTCCGGTGAGAACACGTAGAGGCCCACGGTATCCACTGACGGCTTCTCAGAGCGGATCGCCCGCTCTGCGGCGTCCGTGATTTCCCGATCGACGTCGCGCGCGATTCCGCCGAGGTCCGCCTCGCTGGCGACGCCCATGGACGTCAGCAGGGTGCCGAGACGCACGATTGGATCGCGCATCGCTTCGGCCGCCCGCTCGTCTGGCGTCTTGTACAGACGCTCGTCGTCCGAAAGAGAGTGGGAGTACGGCCGCGTGACGTGGGCGTGCACCAGGGCCGGTCCGCGGCGGTTGCGTATGTAGTCGATTGCCTCGCGAAGCGTGCGGTAGCACGTCGGGAAGTCGGTGCCGTCGATGCTGCGGACGAGGAGTCCCGGAAACGACGAGACGAGCCTGGAGATGTCTCCCCCGGGGGTCTGAACATCGACCGGGACGGAGATGGCGTAGCCGTTGTCCTCGACGAGGAACAGCACCGGCAGGGACGTCAGGCAGGCCGCGCTCAGCGATTCCCAGAACTCGCCCTCGCTCGTGCTGCCGTCGCCGAGAGAGACGTACGTGACCTCGTCTTCCTTGAACCGTTCCTGGCGCCCTTCGATCTCCCGCACGCGTTCGTAGAGCCGGCCCGCCTCCGCGCAGCCGATTGCCTGCAGGCACTGAGTGCCGGTCGGGCTCGACTGCGACACGATGTGCAGCTCCTTATGGCCCCAGTGGGATGGCATCTGGCGCCCGCCGGAGGCGGGATCGTCTTTCGAGCCCACTGCCGCGAGCAGCATCTCGTACGGCGTCAATCCGAGCGCGAGACAGAGGGCGCGGTCCCGGTAGTACGGATAGAACCAGTCGTACCCCGCCTGCAGCAGCATTCCGGCCGCGGTGAGGATCGCCTCGTGACCGGCGCCGCTGATCTGGAAGAAGATCAGGCTCTGGCTCTTGAGTTGGATTTCCTTGTCGTCGAGCCGTCGCGACAACAGCATCGTGCGGTATGCGCGGAGCAGGTCTTCCCGGCTGATTCCCTCGAGCGGCACGGGAGCCCGCTCGGTGTCCGCACTCACTCCGTTGCTGACCGCCGAAACTTTCATGCGCGGATAGGTCCTTTCGAGCCGCGAGGCGCGACTGACAAGGGGTCCCCGAACGCCGCAGGGCTGGAAACAGAGAATTATAACCCGGTCACGCGGGCCCGCGCCGCCCCGCGGGGCGCACCTCGAATGCTACAATCGTGCACTCTTTTCGACAAAAAACGAAGCTGTTGGTCCGGAACCGGAGCCCGGGAGCGGAGATTCTGAGTGTCCACACCGACCGTTCGATTGCACCGCTGGGACGAGATCGCGCTCGAGAAAGTGACCGAGATGATCTCGCGCAAGATCGTGACCGGAGAGCGGCTGATGTCCGCACAGGTCTACTTGAAGAAGGGCGCGCTCGTGCCGAAGCACTCACACGAGAGCGAGCAGATGACATACGTCCTCCAGGGGGCGCTGAAATACCTGATCGCGGGAGAGGAGATTACCGTGCGGGAAGGAGAAGTCCTGCACATCCCGTCCTGGGTCGACCATCAGGCGGAGGCGCTCGACGACACGTTCGAGCTGGATCTGTTCAGCCCGATCCGCCAGGACTGGCTGGATCACACGGACGATTATTTTCAGAAGTGACGGCGGGGGAGCGGACGCCCGTCGGGATCCGCAGACACCTGTTCGCAGGGGCCTGAAGGCGCCGCCCTACTCAGATGCCGCGCGGGGACCGCTTGGTCCTCTTGATCGGCACGGTTTCGTTTGCCTGGGAGTATGGCCATTCGTGGAATCGTCTCGAAGGACGCCAACCGGACCCTTGGGATCCTGTTCGGCATAGCGGGAGCAGCGGTGCTTGCGGGCCATGTCACGACGGCACAAGTCCCGATTCGCGACGCTGCCGCCGGCGCACAGTTGCAGACCGTTACACGGATCCTGGGCCCCGGAGTCGCGCCATCGGACGACGACGGGATCACTCGCGTGCCGTCAGCCGTCGACGAGGCTCCTGCGGCAGGCGATGCACTTGCGGCTTCGGCCGGCTTGACGATCAACCCAATTTTCGACTCTACGATCCTGAGCGATCCCAACGCCGCGCTGATAGAAGCCACGATCTACGCAGCGATCGCAGACTTTCAATCGAAGTTCTCCGACCCGATCACTGTGACGATCAATTTCAAGTTGATGACCACGGGGCTCGGGCAAAGCTCCACGTATTTTGGCAACCTCCCTTACAGCACGTATCTCGCTGCACTGAAGGCAGACGCGAAGACAGGTAATGATTTCACGGCAATCGCGCTTCTTCCGTCCCTCTCGACAAATCCGGTCAGCGGCAGTTCGACGATCAACGTCACGCTCCCCAACCTCAGAGCTGTTGGGATCGCCGCGAATCCGCAGCCCGGGCAACCCGACGGAATCGTTTACGTGAATACGAAGATCACCAATCCGGGAAGCCCCGGTACCAGCGGTCAATTCAGTCTCCTCACTACTCTCGAACACGAAATCGACGAGGTGCTCGGCCTGGTCTCGTCGCTGCCCGACCGGCCCTTGAACACGATATTTTCTCAGGATCTCTATCGCTACGATCAATTCGGCATGCGGAGCTTCGCTACGGGGTCGAACAAACTGGCCTACTTCTCGATCGACGGCGTTACCCGTCTCGCTCAGTACGACAACCAGAATGACGGCGGCGACCCGGGGGACTGGCAGAGCAACCCTCTCCCGAGCGGCGTCTCCCCCAAAGTACAAGACGCGTTCGCGACTCCCGGCGCCAGTCCTGCTCTCAGCGTCGAGTTGACAGCTCTCGATGTCATCGGTTTCGATCGTGCCTCGAGCGCGGTTCCCGTGTCCGTGACCTCGCTGACGCCGAATGTGACCTCTCCAGTGACCGCAGGCACACCCATTACGTGGACGGCGATAGCATCTGGTGGAACGCCTCCTCTCCAATATCAATTCTTGAGGTTCACCGACGGTGTCGGATGGACCGTGGCCCAGAGCTACAGTTCGAACAATTCGTACGTCTGGTTTCCGCCCGCCGGAACGCACGCGCTGCAGGTATGGGTCAGAAACACCGGGTCATCGGCCTCTTACGATGCCTGGCTCGGCACCGGGACGTTCACGGTGCTTGCTCCAACCGCGAGGGTGACGTCCTTCAACTCGGATGTTGCATTTCCGGCTGCTGTCAACATGCCGATCATGTTTACTGCCGCCGCAACCGCCGGAGCCGCTCCCGTAGAGTACAAGTTTTGGAGATACACGGCCGCGGGCGGTTGGACGCTCGCACGAGACTACACGTCGAGCAATGTCTACACCTGGTATCCCCCCGAGGGCTCGAATGCCGTCCAGGTCTGGGTTCGGGCGGTTGGATCCACAGCGTCCTACCAGGACCTGAGCTCCATCGGGCCATTCGACGTCGTGGTTCCACCTACGAAGCTCACAGCGATTGCATCGAGTGTGGCCTTCCCGGCGGCCCCAACGGCCACGATCAGGTGGACGGCAACAGCGTCCGGTGCCGGACCGTTCGAGTACAAGTTCTTTCGCTACAATCAATCGGGTGGATGGGTGGTCCTGCGCGACTGGAATCAAAGCAACCAGGCGAGCTGGACTCCTGGTGTGACGAACATTGGTGAAAACGCCCTGCAGGTATGGGTCAGAACGGTTGGTTCGAACGTCACTTACGAAGACTGGCGCGGGACCGGCAGTTTTCTAATTGCGACGCCCCAAGTAAGCCTGACGCCTGATCCGGCTTTGACCGGTCTTCGCGTCGGCAATCTGATCAGGTGGACTGCCAGTGTCTCCGGTGTGGCAGGCCCCTGGGAGTACAAGTTCATCGCGTTCGACGGGACTACATGGAGGGTGATGCGTGACTATTCCACGCAGGCAACGTTTTCGTGGTTTCCCCCGGCGGGGACCTGTGCTGTCCAGGTGTGGGTACGCACTGTCGGATCCACGGCGAATCTCGACCAGTATCAGTCCTCAGGATTCTTCGTCGTGAATCCATGAGCGCCAACATTGATCGCGACGGGAGTTGGATCGGGGATGACGGCTGACGCTGGTCCGGATTCGGTCCCCTGGATTAGGCCCCGTGTTTGAGCATTCCGAGGGCCGAGCGGCGAAAGTTCAGTGGACGTTCCGATCCCAGTCCGACCGGCCGCCTGAGTAGACGTCGAACTTCTTCCGCAGACGGTTCATCTTCCACTTCAGAGTACCGATACTTGATCTCGGCCGTCAGGCCGCCGCGTCCGCTTTGCAGATACAGGTAGCCCGTCACGAGGCCGCCCAGATGCGCGGCATCGGCGACACCGCGGCCCGGCTGGAAGGAGTTCAGGAACGCGATCGCACCGAAGATCATCACGAACACCCGAGCGGGCACGGGGATGATCAGCATGATGAGGATCGGGCGATCGGGATAGTAGAGCGCGAACGCCAGCAGGAGGCCGAAGAGCGCGCCTGAGGCGCCGATCGTGACCGAGTTGTAGGCGGGCGCCGTGGCCGCGAACGGCAGCAGCGAGATCAGCAGCATCGTCGCGCCGCCGCCGAGCCCCGTGATCGCGTAGTAGTACGAGAAGAAGCGCGTGCCCCAGATCCGCTCGAGCTCGACGCCGAACATCCAGACACCCAGCATGTTGAACAGGATGTGTCCGATGCCGGCGTGCAGGAACATGTACGTGCCCAGCTGCCACACCCATCCATGCCGCAGGACCTGCTGGGGAATGAGTCCGAGGTATCCGATGATGTCCGGAAAGATGAGGGTCAGCACGAACATCCCGATGTTCGCGATGAGGATCCACTTCACCGCAGGCGTGATCGGCCCCGGCCCGAATGAGGAGTAGTTGATCGACGAGTAACGCGCGTACCGAGCCATCGGTGCAGCTTTTCCTCGCCTATCGTACCACACGGATCACAGCCCGGCCTCCGGCGCGCCGGGCTCCACGGGGTGCGGAGTGGTGTGCGCGTTCGCGGGGAGCGGCCAGGTGCACGCGGCGGCAAGGAGCGGGACGAGCGCCAGCCCTGCCAGCGTAGGCTCGATGCCCACCCGATCCGCGATCATCCCGACGAACGGGACGCTCAACCCTCCGGTCCCCCAGGCGAAGCCCATCATCAGCGACGAGACCGTCGCCGCGCTGACCGGCGCGAGCGCCTGGCCGAACACCACGTTCACCGGGAGCGTCGACTGCAGGAACATGCCGCCAATCGCCAGCAGAACGACGAAGTGCCAGCCTGAGACGAGCGGCGCCGCGACCAGAAACGGCGTCGACAGTACAAGCGACCATGCGATCACCCGGCGAGGGCCGAATCGATCCGCGGCCGGGCCGCCGAAGAATCCACCGACGCCGCTCGCGAAGAGGTAGAGCGCGACCGTGCTCCCGGCCTCACCCAGCGAGTAGCCGCGGCGCGTCATCATCACAGGGACGAAGGTGGCGAACGACAACGACGCCAGGGTTCTGAGGACCACTATCAGGTAGAGCAGTCCGAGCGGCCTGGCGTACGGCAGCAGCGATCGAAACGTGCTGCGCTGACCGTGATGCTGCGGGAAGGTAGGCACGTGCCGCAGAAAGAGCGCGATCACGATGAGCCCGGGGATGGCGAGCAGGGGCGTCCATTCGACTCCGAACCGCTCCGCGAAGGGCGCGAAGAGGAGCGGGCCCAACGAGAAGCCTAGCGTGCCGCCCGTGATGTGGACGGACATGGCGAGTCCAGGGCGTGTGCCGCCGAGCCGATGCGCGAGCGCGGCGGCGGGCGGATGGAAGGCCGCGCCGCCGAGGCCGCCGGCAAAGAGAATCAGCGCCAGCATGGGCTTCGAGGACGCCAGGCCGATGAGGCTCAGCACCGCCACGGCGAGGACTGGCCCCGCCATCACCAGGACGCGCGGACGCCACGAGTCCGCGAGGCGGCCGAACCCCACCTGCGACACCGACGCCGCAATCTGGTACAGCATCGTCAGCGTGCCTGCCGCGGCGAGCGACAAGCCGAGTCGAGGGATGAGGAGCGGCAGGAGGGGTGCGTAGATGTTGCCGTACCCGTCCACCATGAAGTGGGCTCCGGCCATAAGCAGCACCGTCGGATGCAGCCGTTCACGAAGGGCCGTCAACGGGGCCCCCTCGCGGCAACGACCCTCCGCAGCACCCGTGCCGTGGCCTCGTCGAGCTCCGCGATTCTGAGCGCACGCGCGGAGGCAATCAGCACACCCACACCTGCGGCGATTCCCACCATCAGCCTGATCGAGAGGTAGACGTCGATGTGCTTCCATGTGACGGCAGCATCCGGCAGCACCGTCTTCAGTGCCTGATTCGACCACCACGCGGCGATGCCCATCGCAATCGAGGCCGCGAGGATCTTCAGGAGCGCGACGCCGACCCGCCGTCCGTCGAGACCATCGAGCCGCCGGCGGAGAAGCCACAGCAGGACGAGCGCGTTGAAGATCGACGCGACGGCAGTGCCGAGCGCCAGTCCGCGATAGCCGAGCACGCGCACGAGCGTGATGTTCAGCAGAAGGTTGATCGAGACGGTCAGCACGGTGACGACGACCGGCGTGCGGCTCTCGCGAAGCGAGTAAAACGTCGGCGAGGCGATCTTCACTGCCGAGTAACCCACGAGCCCGGGCGCGTAGAACATCAGCGCCGCGGCCGTGGCCGCCGTGTCCTCTGCGGAGAAGCGGCCGCGCTGCAGCAGGAACCCGACGATTGGATTCGCGAGCACAATGAGGCCGATCGTCGCCGGCACGTTCAGCATCAGCATCAGCCTGAGGCCTTGCGACACCGTCCTGCGAATCGCCGCCTTGTCGTTCGCTGCCGCGTGGCGCGAGATGTCGGGCAGCGCAGCTGTCGCGATCGAGACTCCGAACAATCCGATTGGGAGGTACATCAACCGGAACGCGTAGTTCAGCCACGACACCGCGCCCTGTGGCTGCGTCGTCGCGAGGTACGTGTTGACGAACACGTTGATCTGCACCGCCGCGAGCCCGAGCGTGCCCGGACCCATCAAGCGCAGAATCTGACGCAACTCCGGGTTCCTGAAATCGAGCACGGGCCGGTATCGAAAGCCTTCCCGGTGAAGGACCGACCACTGCAACGCGATCTGCCCCAGCCCGCCGATCACTGTCCCGAGCGCGATGGCGGCGATCGGCGGCAGACCGATGGATGGCATCGCCGGGACCAGCAGCAGCGCGCACGCAATCGTCGCGATGTTGAACATCGCCGGCGCGAGCGCGGGGATGAAGAACCTGTGCAGCGAGTTCAGCATCCCCATCATCGCGACGGCGACAGCCACCGTCGTGAGAAACGGCAGCATCAATCGCGTCAGCAGCGTCGTCAGCTCCAGCTTTCCCGGCACCCCGGCGAACTCTTTCCCCGATGCCATGGCGTGGGTGATTGGGCCGGCGAGTATGACCCCGAGGACGACCAGGACACCAGTGGCCACGAGCAGGGCGTTGATGACGAGATTACCGAGCCGCCAGGCGCTCTCGCGTCCTTGCGTGGTCAGGGTGGCCGTGAACGTTGGTACGAACGCAGCCGTCATCGCCCCTTCGGCGAACAGATCCCGCAGAAGATTCGGCACCCTGAATGCGACGTTGAACGCGTCCATTTCGGGCCCGCTCGCCGCACCGAAGATCGCGGCCAACACCGTTTCGCGCGCGACACCAAGGACGCGGCTCGCCATCGTGGCGATACTGATCAGGCCCGCCGATCGGGCCATTCGAGAGCTCATCTGGTCAGTAAAAAAGCGGTGGGGACGTCGGGGACGAGGCAGGCGCGAGTGCTCATCAGGCGCTCAGCGTACCACACCGGATCGGCGCCGATTTTTTCTGGAACGATCCCGCCTGTTCGAATTCGGGAGCGCCGGACGACGGGTTGTGCGAATGCGGGACGCCGGTGAGAAAAAACTTCTCACGGCATGTTGTGAGTACAAAAAAGGGCTTCTGCCTCTCGACAGAAGCCCAATGGAGGATGGATGAGAGGCTTGTGCGTGCCTTTCAATTCCTTAGACGAGCGATCGATCGGAAAGGTTTGGTGTTATGCACCGAGCTTCCGGCGGACGAGTTCGTTGATGGTGCGACCGTCGACGGCGCGCCCTGCCAGCTTCGGCATGACGGCCTTCATGACCTTCCCCAGGTCCTTCGCCGACGTTGCGCCCGCCTCCGCGATGGCCTCGGTGACGGCGCGCTCGATCTCCGCGGGATCGACCGGCGGCGGTAGATACACTTCCAGCGTGATGATTTCTGCCGCCTCCTTGTCGGCGAGATCCTGGCGACCGCCCTGCCGGAACTGCTCGATCGAGTCGCGCCTCTGTTTGATCAGCGACACGACGACCTGCTGTTCCTCGCTTTCGTCGAGGGCTCGTCCTTTCTCGACTTCGCGGTTCATGAGGGCTGCCTTGGCCATCCGCAGCGCAGCGAGGCGCTGCGCCTCGCGGGCCCGCATTGCGGACGTCAGGTCCTGACTGATTCGTTCCATGAGTGTCATGGGATTAATCCTTAACATATTGGCGCGCCCGACCTGATGGCTGGGCCATACCGAAGCATCATGACGCGTCGACAGCGAGGTAGCTAGTGTCCTGAAACAGTGATTCGTCACATAATTCCCGGGCGGGGCATCCCGCCTCGCGGCGTTGCTCCTCCCTCACATATGCCCAATATGCTCGGTCGTCGCGCCTTGCGCGCCGGGCGCCGCGCTCCGGGACTTATGCAACGAATCACTGTTCCAGGACACTAGCCGATCGCCAGCCACCACCCCCGGACCCCCTCCAGGAGACCCCATCCGAGAAGTGCCGTTGCGACAGCCCGTCGGGATCCACCCACCGACCAACAGGCGCTCGCGCCAAAACCTGCGACAACGGCGAAGACGGGGATCGACGCAAGGTAGTAGCGCATCTGTACAGGTGTGGCAATCCCGATGATCAGGAACACGGCGCAGGCCAGGGTCCAGCCCAGGATCGACAGCGTCAACCTGTCGGACAGCCACATGCGCCACAGCTCCCGAGCGCCCCACGCGCCAAGGATCATCGCCGGGACGCCGATGTGCACATACAAGTCACGGGGTACCCACAACAGCCTCGCGACAATCCCACGCCCGGCGGCGTCAGGCGCTCCAGTCGCTGTTTCCGTCGCGATCCGCGACAGCTGCGTGCGGTACGTCTCCATGTAGTACCCGTAGTACGACACGACGGCCAGAACAAACGCGATGACGACGGAAAGAGCCAGCGCGAGGGCCGATGGCCGCAGGGCCTGACCTCCGTACGTCCAGTAGAGAACGACTGTGGCAAGACATGCCACGGAAAGAACCGCGAATGTGCTCGGGTGGGACAGGAACGCGGCTGTAAGGATGCCGGTCAGGAGCAGCGTCGGAGCCAAACGGACCAGTTGGAGCGGGACGCTGGCCACCATGACGAGCGCGGCCACCGACAGCGCCTGCCCGAACGCATTCGTCAGGTTGCCGACCGCCAGGACGCCGAAGTCGAGCGGGATCAGATGGTGGATGGCGACGGCGCACGCGGCAGCCAGACGATCTCCCCGAACGCGTACGACCATGGCGTAGAGCAGCGTCGCGCCGACGGCGTCGGCGATGGTGCAGACGATACGGAGCAGGGCGATATCGGCCGAGCCCCGGGATGTGAGACCGGCAAAAGCCGACGAGAAAACGTAGAGCCCTGGCGCCCCTGGAAACAGGTAGTTCCCCGGCGCCCCGAAGGTGAAAAAGAGGTGCCCTCCGAGGACTTCCTGAAACCGGTGTGCGTGGAACAACGCATCCCCGACAGGCATGTCGGGGTGGAGCAGCACGAGCAGCTTGAGGAGCAGCGCGGTGGCTGAAAAGGCGGCCGCGAATCTCGCGGTGTTGCGGAGCGGCGCGCCCATCCTCAGGCGGACGACGGCTGTGGCCAGGACGAGGCCCAGAGCGATTGCAATCGCGGCCCGCGATGCGATTTCGGGGAAATTCGTGTAGGGCGCGAACCCTCGCGCGATCGGCGAGGCAACACCGGCCGCGATCACGACGGCAGCGCCAATCGCCGATCCTGCCGTCACCCCAAGCGCCGCGATCGCCGCTCCCATGGCGGCGGCGGCCGAGGCCGCTCCGGCGAAGGCGCTTCTGGGCGGCACGACGATTCCAGCCGGGGAGAGACGAAGCTCGTCGAGCATCACACCCAGAGCGCGAGGATCCGAGGCGCCCGGCACGAAGGTCGACGAGGCGCGGATGGTTATCGTCAGACCTCGGCTATCGGCCCGGGCCGGGATGGTGACCGCGAGCTCCTCGTAGTCGGTGGCCGTTCGCCGCCGTTCGATCTGCTGGCCGTCCGCAATCAGGGTCAGTTCTGGATTTTGAGCCGCCTGCGCGCGTGCCCCACGTACGCGCAGCTTCAGGGTCCACCCGACGCGGCGGTCGAGCTCGGGGAGTCGGAGGATGGCCTCTTCACCGGTCCATGCGAACGTGCGCCCCAGAGACCGGGTCGCGCTCGTTGGGATAGACGCCGGTCAGCAGCGAAGGGGGCGCTGTATCGAAGTCCACCACCAGGTCGGGGTTGAGCCCGTAGAAGAGCGCGAGCCAGACAATCGCGGCGAGTGCGGCGAGAAGCCCTGTGGATCCCGCGCGGCCCACGCCGCGGGTCATCTTCACCGCGCGTCTCCGGCAATCGCGCGCTCGTACAGGGCACGATATCGGGACGCGACCGCCGACGCGCGAAAATCGCGCTCGATCGTCTCGCGGGTGGACGCGCTCGTGCGGCGCTTGTCTTCGAGGAATCGAACGATCGCCAGCCCCAGGGTGATGGGTTGCTCGCGCGGCACGATCGCCACATCGGGCCCGAAGACGTCGTTCAGCTCGAGGCCACCTGGATTGTCGGTCGAGATCACGGGCGTGCCTGCCGCCAGCGCCTCGACGGCAACGGTGGGCAGCGCCTCCAGCCTGGACGGCAGCACGAACAGATCCGCGGCCGCGCAGTATGTGGCGATTGTGGCGTTGTCGACCAGGCCGGCGAACGTCACGTGGCGTTCCACTCCACACGATCGAGCGGTGGCCTTGAGCTCCTCCAGCAACGGACCGGTTCCGCAGATCACCAGCCGCGTGTCGGGGTGGACGCGCACGACGTCGCTCAGCGCCGCCAGGAGATCCCGTTGGCCCGCAAGAGGATGCAGGCGCTTGACGTTCAGGAGCAGATGACGGTTCGGGATGTCGAGCTGCGCGCGCGCCGCCGATTGGGCCTTCGCGTCATGCCACTCGAAGCGCGGGCCCACAGCGGGGTAGACGGTTTCCATCTGCCGTCGCGTCAGCCCGAGCTCGCGGGCACGCGCGAGCAGACGCTCGCTGTAGAACGTCACGATCGACGCCGCTCGGTAGGCGCGAGTAAACAGATCCGGTCCGACGCGCTTCGGTTCGTAATGCCAGATCTCCGTGCCGTACAGCGTCAACACCACAGGTCGGCGCCGGCGGACGCCGAGAAGGACCGCGAGTTCCGCAAGCAGGCCGTTGCTGTGGACGTGCACGACATCCGCTCGTTCGAACGCCGGGATGAGCGCACGCCTGATTCGCAGGGCGCGGCCTGGCAAGTCCGCTCGAAGGCGCGCGGCCACGCTGCCGGCCGCGCGTCGCGGCACCCACGTGACCGGGCCCGGGAGGTCGGCGTGACCCGGTGCGCGCGGCGGGTGCGTGACGTACGCCACGGTGTCGCCCGCCTCGAGGCCCCACGTTCCAAGCTGGCACGGGAGCAGCGCATTTGCCGCCTGGTCCGGCGGCAGATGAGGGGTCACGTGGAGGATGTGCATTCAGCTTCCAGCTTCCAGCGTCCGAACGATTGCGTCTTTTCTCACTACCGTGGGGCTCCACCCCCACGGCGATTCGGCGCTCGCTGCGCTCGCGCCTGCTCAGCGACGACAGCCCACTTTCAGCACGATTCCGTAAAGCTTCGAACTAACTCCTAGCTTCTAGCTCCTTCGTCGCAGTAGCTGACGCGGAACTCGGCGAACGTCACCGGCCGGGCGCGAAGCTCTTTCACGGCAACGGACAGAAACTTCTCGAGACGATCGCAGAATGCGTCCAACTCCGCCTGCGTGCGATTGTACGGGCTGCCGCCGACGATCGCCTCGCTCGAATGAAAGATCACATTCAGCACGGGCTCCTCCATTTTCGCCAGGTCCCGCGCGAGGGAGGTCATGTCCGCGAGCGAAGAGTACGACGGCCTGAGCCATCGCATGCGAACGAGGCCAAGCGCGCGAAACACACGCTTCGTCATGTAGGGACGAGGAGCCCGTGCGTAGGCGTACTGCGCGAACTTTGGCAGCTGGCGATTCAGAGCGGCAGATACCGGTACTTCGAGCAGGTTGCTCGTTCCCGGCCGCGTCGCGCTGTCGTACGACAGGAAGTACGGCCGGAGCGGCGCTTCGACGAACTCCGGTCCGCCCTTGTGAGACTCAAAAAAGAGCGGCGCGATACTCGATTCGACCAGATAGCCGTGGCGCTCCAGCGATCCGACGTGATCCGCGGAGAAGCCGAATCGTCCCGATCGATACGACACGGGCCTCACGCCGACCGCTGTCGTGATCCGCTCGGTCAGGCTGGCGAGCTGTCGATCGAATCGATCTCGAGGCAGCGTCGAGGCGTAGGCGTGGCGGGCGACGTCCTCAGGGGTGAACGGCGGCGTTTCCCACGCGTGGTGGTGCGCGCCGATTTCGCAGTCGCCGCGCGCGAGCAGTCCCCGCAGGACCTCCCCGGAGCGTGCGTCTGACGCCACCGGGTGCGTGATGACGTACGTCGGACGGACGTCGTGCCGTGCGAAGAGCGCGTGCAGCCTTGGAAGCGCGTAGATGTTCTCGAAGGTCTGATTCGCGCGAGCCGCGGCATCCCACTGGTTGTCCCCTTCGGTGTCGATGCCGACTAAGAGGTACATGAAGGAGGAGGGATCACCGATCCTGGTCGGAGTCGCCGATCGTGACGTGCCAGCAATCGGTCTCTTCGTAAAAGGCGGGCGGCACGTTCGTCCCGTTCACTTTTGCCACGAACTCCACCGTGGACTTGACCTGAAAATAGCCCGCACGCCTGAGGACGCGCCTGAACCCGGCGTGCATGGCGAACGTCCGGATCTTGTCGGAGTCAGCCTGTCGCGCTTCGCGATCGATCCACCGCACCAGCGTGTTGAGTCCCGCCTCGTCTTCTGGATCGGCGAGGAAGTCCACGAGCAGCGTCACTCTGCCTCTCGGCTCGTGCAGGTGACGGTAGACGGCATACCCCACGTTCCGGTCGTCCCGGCGCAGCGCCGCAAGCATGTATCGCACGTGGGGAACACCCACGTATTTCCAGTTCAAGTACGCCGCATCGCGCCTGACGGCGAAGTCGAACTTCGGGGCGAGCTCCGCCCACAAATTGGTGAATGACTCGTCGAAACGCTGGATCAACCGAACCTCGGCGCTCATCGGACGCGTCCGCGACAGGATCTTCACGATCGGGAGGGTGACAGCGGACACGAGCCGGTTGAGCGGCTGCGGCCAGTTCGGCCGGCGCAGCGCACGACGCGTCAGCGGCTTGACGAGGCACGGCAATGGCCCTACGTCCGGCCATCGAAGCTTCTGGAAGAGTCGATGAGACGACTCCGACAGGCCGAGGCCCAAGGCCACGCCCACATGGCGATCCCACGTCCTGAAGAGCAGCTCGCCGAGTCCCTGACGCTGCCGCTCCGGCGCGACCATCACGTCCATTCCCCACGATCCACGAACCTGCTCGCCCTTCACCGACACCTGCACCGGCATGGTCGCGTACTGCCCGACGATGGCCTTGCCTTCGCGGGCGATCCAGATCTCAGGCTCGCGGCCGGGGTTGTTCGGGTTTCGTCCGTACTGCCACTGCCAACGCAGCCGGCTGGCCTCGGCAGCGTCGTTGCCGAAGACACGTCGGTACAGCGCGTCAACCGCGCGCCTGTCGTCCGGACGAAAGGGAGTAATCTCCGCCACGAACCTCCGCTCCTCAGCAGGTTCTAGAGTTCTAAGTTCTAAAGGTTCTAAAGGTTCTAAGGCTCAACGGTTCTGGGTTCTTGGGTTCGGCGTTTCGCGGCACGCAGAAGCTCGATGCCTGGAACCATAGAACCTCGAACCCTTAGAACCCTTAGAACTCTAGAACCCTCTTGCTAACACATACTCCATGTTGCTGATCAGGGCATCCTGAGTCAGCGGACTGTCACGCAGCCAGCGCGCCAGCCCCCCCGGCATGCGGCGCACGGTTGCCGTCGCGTGCAGCTCCTCGCGCACGATGCGCAGACCGGCGTCGGCGATCTGTCGGCGCAGCCGGGTGACCCGCACTTTCTCCAGGAGGTCGTCCTCCTTGTCCTGGCCGCGCCGTGCCGCCTTGATGAACGAGTTCTCGTTCGCCGGCTCCTTCAACGTCCAGGCCGCGTGCCGCGCCAGAAAACGGAACGTCGCGAATGCCGCCCGGCGTCCGACCATCAGGTGCAGCGGCAGCTGCAGCTTGAGGCGCGGCAGGTGGGCTCCCGCAAACGACAGGTACGGCGCCGTCGACAGGTAGCAGTGGCCGCCTGGCGCGAGCACGCGCGCGCATTCACGGAGATAGAGCGGCGCGTCCGCCACGTGCTCGATGACGGCGTGGGACAGCACCAGATCGAAGGTACCGCTGCCGAACGGCAGATACATGCCGTCGGCCAGCGCGAAGGTCAAGTGCGCGATTCCCCGCTCCTTCCCGAGTCGCACACCGGCGTCCTGGAACCTGTCCGCGGGATCGATGCCGACGACGAACGCGGCCTCCTCGGCAAGCGAGAGCGGCATGCCGCCGCCTCCGCAGCCGGCGTCCAGCACTCGCCCCCCCACCGCTACGCCGGCTCTCTCGAGAAACGCGATGACCTTGGCGCTGCGATAGTACTCGAACAGCGCGTAGTCGTATTCGGATCGGAAGCGGAGGTCGGCGTGCGCCTTGATGGCGCGTTCGTCAATTTTTCGCACGCTCGGTCCCGACCGAGCTGGTCTTCGCACGCTCGCTCCCGACCGAGCTGGTTTTCGTACGCCCGATCCCAGCCGGTCCTGGCTGCTCTCGGTCCGTCACCTCCGTGACGCCGTGCGGGGTCGAACCGAACTTGTCGAAGAGCGCGGCGCGATCGTGGCCGGACGGGGTTTCGGCCACTTCGAACGTCATGAGGATCCGGCGATCCGGGTACGCGTCGAGCACGTCCTGAATGATGGGATTCCGCGCCTGTGATTCGTATCCAAGACTCGGCGCTACATACGTCAAAATATATCGCACATCGTCGCGCGCCTTCCGATCCTCGTAGTTGCCGAAGCCACGACCGACGAAGATTGGCTTGATCCCGTTCTCGAGCGCGAGGCCGTTGGCCAGCTTGCCGTGGACGAGCGTGCCGGGTGGCAGATGTCGTCCGAGCTCGACTGAGGCGATGAAGTTCTTATACGTCCGTCCCTCAGCCCACTGAAAAAACTGCGCGAGTTGGCCCGCCGAAACGAGCGCGATCACGAACAGTCCCGCGTGTGGAGTCCACGGCTTTCCGGCAAGTTGTCGCGGCGTCCACGGCCAGGTCGCGTAAACAAGCGCGGTTCCCACCAGCGCCACCGCGGCCGCCACGTGAACGTTCGGTCCGATTTCGTAGAGATGCGCCAGCCGGACGAGGGTTCCGCCGATCACGTATAGAGCGAACAGGACAACGGGCAGCGCGAGTAGTGCCTTCCGGATGGGGGCTGCCGGGGCCTCCTCCGGGAGGAGCGTCCGGTCGCGCCCCAGCACGAGCGCCGTCAGCGCGACGAGTGCCGGAACGAAAATCAGAAATCTTCGCTCGTTGCCGACGTCGTGGAGCATCAGTTCGAACGCTCCAACTGCAATCCAGAGTCCCAGCAGGCGTTCAGGTGGGGTGGCCGAGCGCCAGCGGGCGAGGAGCCCCAGCGCTGCGGTCACGCCGACGACGAGCGTGAACCACATCCGCGTGAAGATGTCGTGGAGAATTGGAAACCACGAGACGCGATCGATCAGCGATTTCAGGTCGTAGCTCGGTTTGCGGGTCACCGACATCTGCCAGTTGTAGAAGCGATAGTCGGTCCAGTTCGGGAGGACGAAGACTGCGAGAGCAATCACACCGCACACAACGAGCGCGGCAACGGTAACGACCGCGGCTCGCCGCCCCGCCGGCGTCTCCCGCCCCGACGCGTTGAGCCACGTCACGAGCGCCTCGCAGCCGATGGCAGCGACGAAGAACGCCGCGGAGGCCTTCGTGAAGAATGCGAGCAGCGCGCCTGCGGCGGCGAGCCAGCCCCATCTCGCGTCCGTTTGAGCTCGGACGTAGCAGTACCAGCTGGCAACCATGAAGGCGACCATCGACGCTTCCATGATGGCGGCCCGGTCGTACATCACGTAGACGTAGTTGGTCGCCAGCAGCGCGCCTGCGCCGACCGCGGCGTCACGTCCGCCAAGCCTTCCGACGCCCCACGCCAGAAAAAGGACGGACGCAAATCCTGTCAGCTCCGACACGAGCCGGGCCTGACGCACGCCCACCCCGAAGAGCTCGAATGCCGCGTACTCGAGCCCGGTGAAGACGGGCGCGATGTACATGGGGTTCCAGGCATCCATGGTCCACGCGCCGAACAGCGCCTTGTTCCGGGCGTTGTGGACCCACGCGCCTTCGTCGTGCCACACGACTCCGACCGATGGATTCCACGGCGGGTCTGCGGCAGGGAAGATCACCCGCAGCGTCAAGCCGAGTGCCGCGATGGCCAGCAGTAGCGCGATGCATTGCAGGCGGGAAATCCCGCTGGCGGGCGGATTCATGACGACCCCGTCCGTCGGACCCAGACGTCGAACGCCGCCGGACCGGTAGCCGGCACATAATTCGACCGCAGCCAGCTCGCGAGCGCCGGCGTGCTCATGAAGAACTCTGCTGAATCGGTGACGTCAGGAGCCCAGTCTCTTCGCTGCAAAGCGATCAAGGCGGGCGATCGCTGGTTGAGATCCGCGAGCAGGCCGTCGACACCATAGCCGGACGTCCCGGCTTTGAAGTTGACGATGACCGGCCGACTCCAGAAGAAGCGCGACGCGCTCGCTCGATTGGCGTCGACGTATGCCGCGCAGGTGAAGCCGAAGACATAGATGCGATCGAGCGGCTGCGTCCGCGAGCGCACGGTCTCCGCAAGCTCGGCGGAGGCAGCGGCGGAGTACTTGCGGTCGTCCGCATAACGCGAGAGGTAGTCGGCCCTGTCCAGGCGTCCGAGCAGGTACGACGCGTCGAAGGACGTCTGCTGCACCAGCTTCGGGAACTGATTCACCCTCCATACGCCGACCGAGATCACCAGGATGGCCACGAGTGCCGCTGCGGGCGCTCGTCTCCCGGCCCACGACCGGACCAACGGCCACGTCTCGAACGCTCCCCAGGCTGCAGCGAGGGCGAGCGCCGGGTTGGCTTGCACGAAATATTGTGGAAGGCCACGACTGCCATTCACCGCGATCGAGAGACAGGCCGCGCCAACCCAGAGCGGGGCGACGAGGCGCTCGCGCTTCCAGGGAGCCAGCAGGATCAGAAGAAGACAGCCGGCGCCCCCGACAGTCCAGAGAGCATCCACTCTCGCTCGTTCGATCGGAAACGTCATCAGGTACCAGACGGCGTCGCCCGGGCCCGCGTACGTTTCGCCCGAATACTGGACGTTGTACGCGATCGTCGCGTCGTACAACTCACGCAGCGCCCCACCGGCCGAGAAAATCGCCACCATCACGACGACCGGCACCGCGAAGCCGGCAGCCAGTTTGAAGACATCAGACCACGTCAGTCGCCCCCACAGCCATGCAGCCGCCAGGCCCGCGGCGAGGTAGATCCCGGCGTTGTACTTGAAGACGAACGCGAGCCCGAAAAGAGCGCCCGCTCCGACAGCGGTCCATCCGTTCGCCCGGCTGCGGCGAGCCGCCAGCAACAGGAACGCGCCCGCCACGGCGACTGCGATGAACGTTTCGCACTGCGCCCGCAGCCTGATTCCGCCCAGCCGGGTGAACGCCGGGTTCGACAGCAGGAGAAACAGGAGTGCGGCGGTCCCGCCTGCCGGCTGGCGATCCGATGGCCGTGCCCAACCGGTAAAGCAGCCACGCGACCGCTGCGGCGGCGAGGAGATCGGCGCCCCCGACGGCGGCGTCGCCGTGCCACACGCCGCGCATCAGGGCGTACGCGTAGTGAATCGCAGGCGGCTTCTGGTCCCAGGCATCGCGATACGGAAGGTCGCCGGCGAGAATCCGCTCGCCGATGTACGCGTAGAGCCCCTGGTCCGCTCCCATCGGCTGAACGACGGAGGGCACGCGAAGCAGCAGAAGGGCGCCGGCGAGCGCCAGAAAGAGGCGGCTGGGCATCAGCGCGGGAGCGACTGGATTATAGTGCTTGCGAGTTTCATCTTTGGCCGTCGTTCCCGCGCACCCAGCCGCCCTTTCGCTTGTCGTTCCCACTTACAACGAGCGCGAGCGCCTGGCGGATCTGGTCCATGCGATCTTTCGAGGCTATGCGGACCGGGGAATCGATGGCGAGCTCGTCATCGTCGACGATAACTCGCCGGACGGCACCGGACGGATCGCGGACGACCTTGCGCGAGAGTATCGCATCACCGTCATCCATCGGGCGGGGAAGCTCGGGCTCGGCACGGCCGTCGTTGCCGGATTCGAAGCCGCCAGCGCGCCCGTCGTCGGAGTCATCGACGCCGACCTCAGCCACCCGCCGGAGATGCCCCCCCGCATGCTCGCGGTGATGAACCGGACTTCGGCGGATGTCGTGATCGGCAGCCGCTACATTTCGGGCGGCGGGACGCGCAACTGGCCGTTCCTCCGACGCGTCATGTCGCGGCTCGCATGTTTCGCCGCGAGGCCGCTGACCCCGGTCGTCGACGCGACGTCCGGTCTCTTCCTCATCCGTCGCGACCTGGCGCGCACGGTCCGGATCTCGGCCGGCGGCTTCAAGATCTGCCTGGAGCTCCTCGTCCGCGGCCGGCCCGGATCGGTCGTCGAGGTGCCCTACGTCTTTTCGGATCGAGCTGCGGGTGAGAGCAAGATGAACCTGAAAGAAGCGCTCGGCTACGTCACGCAGCTGAGGGATTTGTGGCGCTTCCAGCGGTCCCGGCCGCGCGCGCCCCAGACCTATCAGCGTATCCGACCGGAAGATTTCAGGTAGTCGTCTCCGGGCGGAGCGCAGCGCGTCCCGGCTGCGTGTCGACCACTCGTGCGCCGAACACGGTCCTGGAGAGCACCTGCCAGACGATGGCCTGCTTCGTCAGCGCCAGCTTTGCGACATCGCCCGCGTGACGCAGCATGTAGGCCGGCCGCAGGAAGAAGCGTCGCTTCGCCCGGTTGATCGATTCCATGACGATGCGCTCGTCGAGACCGCCGCCGCGCAGCAGGTAGTACGAGTACTCCATCTTCGACCAGTCGGCATTCTCCGGTTGGAGCAGCCCATCGCGGACGCACTTCTCGTAGAGTGCCGTGCCGGGATAGGGCACCGCCGGATAGAAATTGGCGAAGTCGGGATCCAGCTCGATCGCATAGCGCGTCGTCTGGTCCATCGTCTGGAGGCTTTCCCCCGGGTACCCGTAGATGAAGAATGCGAAGGACTTGATGCCTGCCGCCCGCATGTTGCCGAAGGCCGTCTGAATCTTGTCGCGCTCGAGGCGCTTGACCATGTCCTTGCGGATTTCCTCGGACTCGGACTCGATGCCGAGCGCGAGCATCCAGCAGCCTGCCCGCCTCAGTCGATGGACGAACGCCGGATCGGTCAGGTTGTCGGCGCGGGCGTTGCCGAACCAGTGGATCGGCAGGTTGCGCGCGATGAGCTCATCGCAGAAGGCCGTGAAGGACTTCACGTTCAGCGTAACGGTGTCGCCCCACAGATAGAAGAATTCGACGCCGAGCTCCCGGTAGCTGCGCTCGATCTGATCGACGAGCGCTTTCGCGCTGCGTTCGCGAAACTTGTGGCCCTGGTGGATCGGCGCGACACAGAAGTCGCACGTGTACGGACATCCGCGGCTCGTCTCCACGAGCACGTACGGCTTGTTGACCATCGGCAGCGCGTATCGATCGAGAGCGAGCAGGTCCCACGCCGGATACGGCGCGTTCAGGAAGCCCGTGAAGCTGCCATGGGCACGATGCGATACGACCGCACCCTCGCGACGCCAGGTCAGGCTCGGTATTTCGCCGAGCCGATCGAGCGAATCGAGCGAGGCGAGCTGCAGCACCGCGTCCTCAGGCTCGCCCACGAACATGCCGTCCACCGCCGGCGCCCTCGACATGGACTCCACCGGCGTCGTCGACGCGTGTGGGCCGTAGCAGAACATCGGCGCACCGTAGCGCTGCTTCAGCGTCAGCATGGTTGCCACGTCGGCATCCAGCGTGGGCGTGGTGGTGGGAAACAGGATCAGTGTCGGTGTGAAGCCCTCGCGATCCAGCCGTTCCGCCACCTGCATCACGTCGAGCCGTTCGGCGGTTGCGTCGACGAGACGAACCTCGCAGCCAGCCTCCCGCAGGAGCGAAGCGATAAGCGCGAGTGTGTAAGGCGGCTTGGTCGTGCCAAGCACCTCCTCGCGCTCCTGGCAGCGGCCCTGACGCGTGAAGGCGACGCCGTTTATGAGCGGCGGGTTGATGAGGAGCGTTTTCTGTCCAAGCTTGGTCATGTCAGCGGACCACCGTCAATGGAATCGCGCGGCGGCGCGCGGCCGCACCCTGGCTCGCCTCGGCGGGAACCGGCACCGGAGACAGTTCGACTTTGCAGCAGCGCCGGCACACGGGAAAGATGCCGTGCTCGACGAGCTTCTTGCGCATCGAGACGTAGCGCTCGCCATTCCAGATTTCCTCGAGAGACGATGTCGTCAAATCACCAACCTCGACACGGATGAACGGGCAGAAGTAGACCTTGCCCGAAAAGGAAACGCGCGCGTGGAGGAAGGGATAGAGGCAGCGTCCTTCCAGCTTCGAGCCGGGCGTGTAGTAGTTGTCCATCAGTTGCGGATGGACCTTCGGACGGAAATCGAACAGGACGTTGTGCGCGCGGCACTTTTCCTCGAGCTGCGCGACCTTCGTTCGTACTCGCGCGACGTCCAGCCCGGGGTCGCGCGTCACGAAGGTGGCGATCTTCGATGCGTCGCCCTGACCGAGAATGCTCACGGTCTCCGCGACTTCCTCCGGCGTGCTGAACATCAGATGGTTCAGGCCGATGGCGTCAACGCCAAGCTCCTCGGCGACGTCGACCATGCGATCGAGCGCTTCGAGCGTCTCGTGCGCGACTGTCGTATTGATGCTCACGCGCAGCGGGGCGCGCTTGCGGCGGGCCGCCTCCTGGAGTCGCCGCAACCCTGCGCACGTCCGGTCGAACGTGCCTTTCAGGCCGCGCGCGACGTCGTGAAGTTCGCCGGGGCCGTCGATCGAGACGCTGATGTGCTTCAGGAAGCCCATGGCAGCGAGATCCGCCAGCGCCTCCGCACGTTCTTCCGTGATGATCGTGCCGTTCGTCGTCAGATAGCCGCAGGCGTAGCCCTTCTCGCGGAAGAGATCCAGCACGGACATGATGTCCTTCCGCATGAAGATCTCTCCGCCGGTGAGGCTCACCTGGAAGCCGGGATGATCCGGAAACGCGCGCCGGAGCGAGTCCAGCGTCAGCTCCTGGCGCCACTCGCCCTCGATGTTCAACAGGTCGCCGACATAGCAGAACTCGCAGTGCAGGTTGCACCGCATTGTCGCTTCGTAGACGGCGCCGATCGGGAGCCGATCCGCGCGGCCGGACTTCTCGTCGAGGAACCGCTGGATCCGCCGTTCGTATCGGCGGCGCCGTATCCGGGCCCAGGCATGCCGCGCCAGGGGGACCGCCCGCGCGCGCGTCGCGATCGAGTCGCGCAGCCAGGTCATCGCGGGTGCCAAACGGCGGAAAGCAGCAAATAGCTGATAGTCAATGGGAAACGCGTCTGTCAGACAACGGAACGGATCCCGATATTGTAGCGTTTTGAGACGCTGGGCGCCACCGTCTGGACCTCAGTCCAGCCCATCAGGGAGTCGAAGCCGACATGCGTCCCCTACCTCAGTGGATGGGAGAGTCGCCCGGATCCGCCGAGGCGGGCCTCCGTACCCGGCGCTACGGCACCGACAATCGCGTCTCGCTCAGGACTCCGGCGCGAAGTATAGGTTGGTCACATCAGCGCGCAGGTACTTCCCGACGATCGTGTAGTGGTGCCGCCTGAAGTAGTCCAGGATCTGCTGGCGCACCTGCTGATGTGCTTCGATGCAGACGAGTTTTGGCTGAAACCGCTCGATGTCGAATCCGGCCAGAGCCTTGGGCTCCCATAGCTCGATGTCGATCGACATGTAGTCGACGTGCTGGACCTTCTCGCTGTCGAGCAGATCCGTCAGCGTGATCGTCGGCACCTCCAGCTCCTGTAGCTTCTTCCCCGGCTGCTCCGTGAAGGTCTTGTCGCCCGACGATGTCTGCGTGCTGTGCTCCAGCACGTACATTTTTGCGCGCTGGTTCGAGCTGTCCGAGACGAAGAAAGGGAAGAAGCGGGTCCGCGGGCGGAACTTCGAGTAGTCAGCCTGGAACTCGGTCTGCGGTTCGATCGCGATTCCTGACCAGTGGAGGCCCGTCTCCAGGTAGTAGGTGTTGCTCGTGTCCTTGTAATGGTTCGCGCCGACGTCGACGAAGAAGCCGTCCCTCTTGTCGTCGAAGAAGTCCCTGGCGATCCACTCTTCGGGACCGTACGAGCTGTGCTGCGGACCGTACTTGCTGAGGAGCGGCCGTGCCTCCGCTTCCACGGTTGGACCGCGGGGCGGGCGGGTCAGCCTCCTCGTGATCCACGCGGACGCTACGCCGAGTATGATCGAAAAACACGCGACGTACAGAAGAGGAAGGCGTCTCTGGCCCAGCGACCGCAGCATCGAGCGGTTACTGTACCATGACTTGCAGACGGACCTGAGTGAGCAGCGACTTCCACATCAAGTGAACAGAGCTGGCGTGACACGGCTGGTGCGAGTCGCCGTGATCGTCCTGGCGCTCGCTGCGTTTGCCCTTCATGCCTGGCAGGCGCTCGCCGGCGCGTATCTCAGCTACGTGAGTGGCATCTGGCTTGCCCTCGGCCGCGATCTGAGCGCCGGCCTCTTCTATCGCGACCTCTCGAGTGACGTCGGGTACGGCGGCACTCGATATTTTCCACTCTTCTTCTCGCTGATCGGGCTCTTCATGCGCGCCGGGCTGGCGCCCCTGGCAGCCGGCTGGATCGCAAGCGCCTGCGCCGCCCTGATACTCGCAACCGGGCTGTTTCGAGTTGCCAGAGAGCTGAAGTTGTCGCGGGATGTCGCGATCCTCCTCGGCGTCGGCGGGCTCGCACCGTACTTCGTGCAACAGACGTTGTTCGAGGTACGGGCGGACGTGCTGGCGGCCGGGCTCAATCTCTGGGGCCTGTCGTATATGGTTCCCCTCTGGATTCAGAAAGAACCTGGGACGGAAGCTCGGCCCGGTCTGGCCGCGCTCGCCTTCACGCTGGCGTTCGCCACGAAGGTGACGAGCCTGGCAGTACCGCTGTCGCTTCTCGTGGGCGCGAGCCTCGCGGGCCACCGGCGTGAGGCCAGACTTCTTGGGATGTGGCTGATCGCAGGGGTGCTGTTGTTCTTCGTCGGAGTGGAAGTGCTCAGTGAAGGAAGAGCCGTCACGTCATGGCGGGCGTGCATGTTTGCGGGCTCTGGCGCGGGGGGAACAGTATCCACCCTCATGGCCGGGGAATTCCTCGCGCTGGCCCGCTACTCGCACTTTCTCGCGGTCTTGCTCGTGCTCGTCGTCGCCGCACTGGCGGCCGCCGCCTATGTCAATCGATCTGACAGGTCGCTCCTGGGTCCGGCGAGCCTGTTCGTTGGAGTGTTCACTGCCACGGCAGTCACGCTTTCGTCACCGGGGACCGTTCCCTCGAATCAGGTGGTCGAGTGGATCGAGATCTCGTTCGTAGTCCTGGCATCGGTCGCGGCGTCCCGGTCGGGACTGCGCTCTCCAGTGACCACCGCTGTTGCCGTCCTCATCCTCTGGGCGTCCGTTCAGGATGTCGTTCGAGTCCGCGGGCTGTGGGAACTGAGCGGAACCCGCACGAGTGTGGCTACCAGGCGGGCGATCGTCGACATGGTCGCGCATGCCGGAGGTCCCGTGCTCGCCGAGTCAGCTCTGTGGCCGGTCCTCGCGGGTCAGCAGGCCTTCCTGCTCGATCCTTTCGCGCTCCGCGTGGTATTCGAATCGCGCCCGGATATCTACCAGGACCTGACAGCACGCGTCGACGCCCACGCCTTTCCGATTGTGATCTTTCAAGTCGATCCGACAACGCTTCGCGGCCGCGGGTACTACGAGCACGTCAACTTTGGATGGCCCGTCACGGAACGCATCCTCGCGAACTACCGGCTGTCGAGTCATCCTGCGAGCGATGTCTACGTCTACGTGCCGAGGTGACCGCGCGTACGGGAGCGGCGGGCGCGGTCCGCGTGACCCTTGACTGGCAGGACGTGGACCGTCCAACTGGATCCCGACAATGACGCGAGATAGCATGCCGGCGTCCGCCTGCGGCACAGGAGTGCCAGGCATTGGACGGCTTCATCGGGGAGATCGTCACGTTTGGTACTGGCACTAGTGCGTGCGCTCGTCATCGCCGTACTCGGCGCTCTCGCCGGTGGCTGTTGCATGGTCCTCGCGTTTTCGCTGCATCCCGCGGTCACGTTCGACATGAGTCGAGTGTCGCCGCGCGAGGTCGCGTCGGGCTTCTACCCTCCCGAGCGCGCCGGCGAGCTCACGTTCGCGTGGACCTCGCGCCGGGCTGACGTGAAGCTCGCGGGGCTCAACCGGGCCACCGAATGGCGATGCGCGGTCCGGCTACGCGGCGGGCGCGGTCCGGAGCTCCCGCTGCCACGCGTCGACGTCGCCGCCGATGGCCTCTCCGTTGCCGAACGGACCGTGACGAACACATTCGAAGACGTGCCGTTCACGGTCGTCCCCCGACCCGCCCCGGGGCTGAGTCTGTCTATCACGAGCGTCCCGACGTTCGTGCCTGGCCCATCGGACACACGAGAGCTCGGCGTCATGGTTGACGGTCTCGAATGCCGTCCGGAGGGACGCCTCGTGCTGCCGCCACGCGGTCCCCTTCAGAACGCGGTGCTCGCGTCTGCCGCGTTCGGTGCGGCACTCGGGATCGTGTGCACGACGCTGGGCGGCGCCGCCGCTGTGACGCTCGTGGTTTCGGCTGGCCAGGCGTTTCTTCTCTCGATTGGCGCTGCCCCCTACAGTGCCTACTCTCGAACCCTCCTTCAGTTCGCCGTATCGATCGCGACGCTGATGGTCCTGACGGTGAAGGTCCTGGAGCTCGGTGTCGGGGAGCAGGGCCGTCGAGCAGCTCGATTCATCGTGATTTTCTCCGCCGCCGTGCTGTACCTCAAGATCCTCGGATTGCTTCATCCTTCCAAGCTCCTGGCCGACGCGCTCTTCCACGCGCATCGGCTGGAGTGGGTTCTGGCCGGTCGGTACTTCTTCACCCAGCCGATGCCGAGCGGCGTGAGCTTTCCATATGCGATAGGCCTGTACGTGTTTGCCGCGCCATGGGCGTCGCTGACGAGCGATCACGTGACGCTCCTTCGCGTGGTCGTATGCGTCTCGGACGCCCTTGCCGGGGCCATGCTCTATCTTGCAATCGTCAAGATCTGGAAGGACAGGCTCGCCGCCGCGCTCGCAGTCGTTCTGTACAACGTCGTTCCGCTGACCTACGGTCTGCTGAGCGATGCGAACCTCACGAACCTGTTCGCACAGTCTGTTGCGCTGGTGGCGCTCATGGCCACGGCCGTCCTGCCGCTGGAGTCCAGGAAATTCGTCGGAGTGGGGGTGCTGTTCTCCCTGTTCGCCCTGGCGTTCCTGTCGCACATCAGTACGTTTGCGATCCTCTCGATCACATTGGTGGCTCTCGTGGCGCTGTCTCTTTGGAAGGGTGGTGAGTTCCGCCACCGTCGAGCGATGTCGCTGCTCGCCGCCACGGTTCTGGCGGCCCTCTTCTCGGTGGTCACGTACTACGGGCACTTCACCGACGTGTTTGCCACCGCCCTGCGCGCGCGCACTCAGACAGCTGCGACGAGTCCACGCAACGTCACGTCTCCAGTGAGCGCGGAGCCTTCGGCACCCGGCGCGTCTTCCGCCACGCGAGCCTCGTCGACGCCGCTCACCACGCGGATTGCGCGTGCGTGGGTTCTCACTTCGTCGGGAATCGGGTGGCCGATCCTGGTCCTGGCCGCTGCGGGTCTGTGGCGTCTATGGCTGACGGGTCTTCGAGACCGCCTCACGATCGTCCTCGCCGCGTGGGGCCTCGCCTATCTAGGCTATCTGGGTGTCGGAACTCTCTTGCCGGTCGGGCCGGAGTTCGAGCGCTACGCGGCAGAGTTCGTCGGGCGCGTGAACCTCGCCAGCTACCCTGCGGCCGTCGTGTTGGCAGGGGCCGGAGGAGCCTGGGCCTGGCGGTCGGGGACGGCCATGCGCGTCGCCACGGGGATCCTGCTGTTGCTCGCGGTTGCCGGCGGCGTTCGGCACTGGGCCGATTGGATCCTCTAGTGGTCTGATGCAGGCCACTAGCCCTGCGGCTGACCCTCACGCTGCAGCGGACGGATCGCCCCGTCGGCATAATAGAAGAACAGGACCTTGTCCGGATCCACGGATGGCGCGAGCGTCAGCCG
The DNA here is from genome assembly GCA_963730995.1 of uncultured Acidobacteriota bacterium. Taxonomy (GTDB): domain Bacteria; phylum Acidobacteriota; class Vicinamibacteria; order Vicinamibacterales; family 2-12-FULL-66-21; genus CAVSUB01. Next base: position 710,183 of record CAVSUB010000009.1, read on the forward strand.
CAGGACGACATCGCTTCCTCTTGGCTCGGCGGTCACCTCGCCGACCGGCGTCTCGACTCTGAGGGCGCGGTCGCGCTTCAGCGGCATGTCGAAGTTTCGCAGATCGCGCGACAACAGGAAGTTGCCCTGGTAGCGCCGCGCCGTGATCTCGATCGTTCGCGGTCCGGTCCATCGAACGTCGACGGGGGACTCTACCCGGGTGACACGCGTGACGATTTGGAAGCGCTCCGGCGCGCAGCCTCGGGCCAACTCGAACGTCTCGTAGTAGAAGTGCGTGTAGACGCCTCGAACGCCGACCGGGCTTGTGAGGAACACGACATCGCCGGTCCCGCATTGGGGCGCAAGCGCAGCGTCCACCAATCGCGACCCGCTGGCCGTCATCCGGCCGGCCCAGATCCAATCGCGCGCCTTGACCTCGATCTGAACGGCCGAGACCAGCAGCACCGCTCCCACGAGCGCGAAGCCCGCTCCACGGGCCCGCCCGCGCAGCTCGCCCACCATCGTCCCGACGCCGAGCGCGAGCGCGGCCGACGGCAGATAGAGATACCGTTTGCCTTCGGTCAACGCTGAAATCGGCAGAAGCGCGCTCAGGACGAACGCCGCCAGAAACCACATCCGCCCGTCGTCCACGATCGGGCGCCACAGCCATAGGACGATCGCTCCGGCAACGGCGAGCGAGAAGAGTCCGCTCACCCAGGACGTCGTGCTGGCCGGGTCTGAGAAGCCAGCCTCCCCGAGATCGAGGACAGGGCTCACCAGGCAGAAGATGGCGAAGCCGGCGACCGAGAGCTTTTCTCTCGCGAGAGTGCCCACGGATTCGTGCGAAACCGCCGCCGTAAGCGCGAGGACGATCAGGATCCCGGCGCCAAGGCCAGCGAGCGTACGCCGGTGCTCGCGCGCCCAGTCGCGAACGTGCCGCCATCGACCATCGGCCAGCGACACGACAATCAGCACGCCCGCCGCGAGTGCAAAGAGCTTTGGGAGACGCCCGGCGCCACCGATCGCTGACACACCTCCACCGAGGTGGCGCAGGATTGCGTACAGCACAAGGCCGCTGAGCCACGGCGCCAGACGCGTGACGGTCCCTGCCGTGCTGCGGTTACGCGTGACGGCCCACCAGGCTGCGACCGCGATGGGCAACGCGACAGCGGATTCCTTGGAAAGCACGGCGGCCACGAACAGCAGCGGCCCGAGCCACTCGACCCAGCCGCCGCGCACGAGACAGTAGATCGCCGCAAGGGCGAAACAGGTGGCAAGCAGGTCGAATCGAGCTGACACCCAGAGCACCGCTTCGTTGTTGGACGCGTGAATCGCGAAGAGCAGCGCGGCAATGAGTCCCGCTGGCGACTGTGGCGACAGCGCGCGCCCGATCAGCAGTACGAGGACGGCGCTGATTGCGTGCAGGACGAGGTTCGTCAGGTGAAACTGGAGAGGATTGGTGCCCCCGATACTCCAGTCCACGGCGTGTGACAGAAAACCCAGAGGCCGGTAGTACTCGAAGAATTCAGTCCGGAAGAACCGGAAAACGTCGGCGCCGTGGATCCCGCGCAGGCGGTGCAGGATCATGAAATCGTCGCCGACAAATCCTGCGCTGAGGGACGGCCAATACAGGGCGACCGTGGCGGCGACGACCAGTGCCGCGGCCCACGGCGACTGCATCGCCGATCGTGAGTCGGCCGCGAAGCTCGGTTCACCGATCAAGTCTTCGACCCCAATGCGATCTTCGCGTGAATTGTAGCTATTCGCAGCACGAATGTTCCGCCCTGGAGGCTGTGAGACGCCCATCGGTCTTTCGGGGGCGTGTTCACTTGTCAGTAAAAGCGTTCACAGGAGGAGGGGAGGAGGGGAGGGTCTTTCCAGCTGTTCGATCGTTGTTCCGCTGCTCGCGCGCCCGCTGAAAGCGGGCGCTGGAAGGAGCGGGCGGGCACGAGATCGCGAACGCGGGTTGTTCGTGGCGCGCTCGCGATCTCGTGCCCGCCCGCTCCTTCCGCCGCGCGTTGCGCGGCGCGAGCAGCCGGTACGTCTGGGAAGCAGGAAAGGTCCTCCCTTCCTCTCCTCCTCCTGTAAGGCTTTTCGTAACACGTGAACATCGCCGCGAGATGTTTTTCACGCGAACGCTAACGGATGTCCTCTGGAATGTCGGTCGTGACGATTTCGCCGGCCATTTCAACTGTCTCGGGACCTGACGGCAAGGGGCGGGCGCTTCGTCGATCTCGAAACGATCGGAGGACGCGCATTTCATCCTGATGGAAGAAGCCGGTTGCAGCGAGCAAGGCCGGCATCACGACCACGATCGTCGAGCCACGCAGCAGAACGCCAGCCAGCGCGCCGGTGAAGGGAATGGCTCGTGACGCACCGTACGCAATCAACGCAGCCGCGCCGACTCGCGTCAGCCGTCCGATTTCGTACTGGATTGGATAGAACCGCTGCGAGAGCGAGTAGGCGACGACCGCCTGCACGCCGTAAGCCGCCGCATTCGCCCACGCGGCGCCGATGATGCCGAATCGCGGAATAAGCACGAAGTTGAGCGCCACGTTGCAGGCGGCGCCCGCTATGGTGGACACCGGATAGTACTGCGTGTGCTTGGTGATGTTGAGGCCGATCGACGTCAACAGGTAGACGCCCTGCAGAAGGACGCCGATCGCAGTCCACGCGACAACTCCGCCGCCGGCGGCGTAGGCCGGGCCAACGACGAGCGCAAGCAGATCGTCGGCGATCGCGGCAAGCCCGGCCGTCAACAGGGCAAGGACTGCGAAGACATATGTCGTGACGCCGGCGAACGTCCGTGGGCCGTCCGCTTCGCGTGCCGTCGCGTAGTAGAACGGCGCCCACGCGTTCTCGAAGGCACTGAGAAACAGCTTCGGGATGAGGCCGAAGCTCACGCTCATCGAGTACACACCGATGTCGGCGAGCGTGCCGAAGCCGTTCAGAATGAACCGATCGCCAATGGCCATCACCTGCTGCGCGAGCGCGTGTGGCAGCCTCGGCAGTCCGAAGGCCAGCGATTCGCGAAGCACCTGCGGCGAGAACACGGGACGGATCAGCGGCGCAAAGAGCGGCACCATCCACAGGATCACGCCTGCCGTAACGACGACGTCTGCGACGACGACGCCCCAGATCCCGAAGTGCAGTCCGACGACTAGCGTGATGCGAAGCAGGAGCGTCGCCACCGACCGCGCGAAGGTGAGCACGCTGAAGTCGCGCGTCCGCTGCTCGATGCGAAGGACATGGAACGGGATGAACGTGAAGCCGATTGCGAAGGTGTTCAGGAGCACGAGTTGGAGGGCGAGTGTGTAGCCCGTCGCGCCGAGCATCCGCGGTGACGCGAACGGCGCGGCGAGCAGCGAGGCGCCGAGCAGACAGGCGTTGATTCGCGAGCAGGAAGAAGAAGATCGTGCTGGCGAGCCGCTGCCGTGCCGGCTGATCCTCGCAGTCGTACCAGAACCGCATGAAAGAACCGTCGAGGCCCCACCGGAAGAACAATTTCGAGGCCGCCTCGACCCCTCCAAGCAGTCCCAGGATTCCGTAGTCGGCTGGTGAGAGATAGCGAACGTAGACGGGGACGAGCAGGAAGCTGACGATCTGGATGGCGACGTCGCCGACGCCATAGACCGCCAGATTCTTCGAGAGCTCGCGAAACTTCTGGAACAAGGCGTCAGCGTTTCCGGAACGTGAGGAGGTTCAGGAAACACCACCCCGGTACCGGAAGCAGGCGGGAAAGCCAACGGTGCACCGGCAACAGGGCCTGGGGATGGCGGCGGATCTGCCGTGTGAGTATTGGCACGGTGGGGAAAATCCCACGACGTGCGATCAGTTCGAATCCGGCACGGTCTGCAAGCTGCAGGTATTCAGCGACAGGGCGGTCTCCGGGGTGCTTGAGTTCCGACGCCGTGCGGATCAGGCGGCCCCGCAGCAGGAAGTGAACGCGTGATTGCAAGTGCGCGAGGTTGGGAACGGATACGAGCAGTTGCCCGTCACGCGTGAGCACGCGGTGCAGTTCCTCGAGCGCTTTCGGTTGCTCCTCGAACGTCAGGTGCTCGAGCACGTCGAGGCAGAGCGCGCGATCGAAGCTGCCGTCCGCGTAGGGAAGCGCCATGAGCGATCCCGCGCGGACTCGCTCGGATGAGTAGTGCTGATCGAGGCCTTCGATCGCAAGCCGCGAGGCGAACTCGTCGACGAGCACGCCCTCACCGCAACCGGCGTCGAGGACGCGAGTGCCGGCGCCAAGCTGCTCGAGCCAGCGCCGCACCGCCTCGAGCTTCGCGATGTAAGTCGGATAGTAGTCCCAGGAGGGATCCGGCGACCGATGATAGTCGCCGCGCGCCGCGTACTCGCCGCCGCGAACCGCCGGGCGGCTGCCGCTCATGAAATGGATTCTAACCCTGGTGCCCGATCTACGCTCGAATGTCAGTGCCCGCGGGTCCGGCTTCGAGGCCTCGATCGACTCGGATTGCGAGGCAGGGTCGGACCCTCAGGCGGGCGCTGGCGACGGTCTGCAAACCCCGCCCGCATCAGCACAAACGGTCTGCTCTACACTCCGCCGGGACCACCCGGGCCTCGCGGTGTGGTCGGCGGCGGGGGCGGATTCGGGTTGAACGTCGGAGCCGCCGGTCCGGGCGGCGCGCCGAGGTACGGGTTGGGTGGAATGACAGGTCCGTTATTCACCGGTCCGTTGTTCACTGGCGGTGGCAACATTCCTGGCCGCGGCGCGGTCATCGGCGCCTGGGCCGGTTGCCCCTGCTGACCTGGCTGCATCTGCTGAGGGGGAACTCCGGGCATCGTCGGCTGCGGCATCACGGCGACACCAGGCTGCGCGCCGATCGGACCGTTGATCATGTTCGCACCCGTCGGGCCGAACTCCACGTCGTCGTCTGCCGGGTTGTTCTGGGGCATCTGCGGCATCGGCCGGTTCGTGAACGGCGAAGGATTGCTCGCGGTGACAACCGGCGGCCGGCTCGATGCGAGGATCATGATCCGGTCGTAGCGCGAGGACCCAGGGGAGCCGGCGAGCCGCGGCGCCATCACGTAGCCTGCCGCCGACCTGAGAATGGCGTCGAGCGCCTGCGCTTCCGGCACGTCCGTCAGCTCCAGCGTGACGGGCCCTCCCGTCAGCTTCTCGCCGTTGACGATGCGCGTCTGGCCGACGCGGGCCCATTCGCTGAGGATCTCGCGGACCGTGACGTCCTTGGCGATCAGCGTCACACGTCCATTCGCCATCGAAAGGCGCAATTCACCGGCGGCAGCCGGGGCCGCGACGGTCGAGACGAGAGCGGTCGCCAGCGCAAAGCGCAACAGCATGTTCATGGCTCGAGCTCCAAAAAGAGACGTCTGGTCAGTATACGCCCTGCCGCCGTTCGGGGCGAGCTGGGCGGGATCTCGTGGCTCAGGCGAGCTTCGTGACCCAGAGGGGGGAGTCCTTCCGCGGCAGGTCGCACGACCGGCAGATATCAGGGCCTCCGCTCTCGAGATGCAGACGCCGGGCGCGACGATACGGCTCTGCGTTCCAGACTTCCTGGATCGTGGAGGTATTGAGGTCGCCGAGCACCGTCCGGCCGTCGAAATCGGCACAGCAGAGAGACACGCGGCCGTCCCACAAGACGGTGAACGTCAGCCATGGCCGGTAGCACGGGTAGTTGACGTCCGATTTCGTGTTCAGCGTTCCCGCCCAGTTGTGCAGGTCCGTGATGTGGATCTTGTCGGCGACCTTCTTCCAGTGTTCGATGAAGGCCTGCTCGTCCACCGAGTTGTTCTGCCGCACGAACGACAGAATCAGCTTGGGACGTGTCCTGCCCATCTCGGCCCGGACACGCACCAGGCGTTCGATGTTCGCGATCACCTTGTCGTAGTTCAGCCCGAGCCGTGTCGCGTCGAAGACCTCCCGCCCCGCGGCATCGACGCTGATGTTGATCGCGTCGAGGCCCGCTTCGACCATGCCCCGCGCGGCCTGCTCCGTGATCAGCGAGCCGTTGCTGATCATGCCGACTTCCCGGATGCCCTTCTGCTTCGCGTAGCGGACCTTCTCGACCAGCTGCCGGTCCATGAAGGGCTCACCGTAGTTGTGGACGCGAACGTGCGTGATGTTGAGCTCGACGCACTCGTCCACGACTTTCTTGAAGAGATCGAAAGACATGACGCCCTGCTTGCGGTGCATCTCGTCACGGGGGCAGAAGACGCACTTCGCGTTGCAAAGGTTCGTGCTCTCGATCTGCACGATTTCCGGGAGGATCGGTGCGCGATCGCGTCCCGTCGCGAGCAGGAGGCGTCGCAGCGGCTTGGCGTTTCGCCGCAGCACGGACTCGACCGCACGTCGGGCGCGCGTTTTGATCTTCAGGGATTCAGGCATTGCTGACGGCTGGCCGCGGCACTCGAACGTCCGGCTGACGGGTCTTCGAGGCGACCCTCAAGGCTAGCATAGCCTGACGAAAAAGGCGGGGGGACTCAGGGCCCGCCCGCCGCGCCATCCTGAACCAGTTGGAGGATCGCCGCCGCGCTGCGCTCCGCGGCCCCTCCGTCCGAGCCGATCTGGAACCGCGACAGGAACGCCTGACGCGCGTCGGCCAATGACTGGCGGAAGGCTTCGTCATGGACGATCCGTCTCAGCGCATCCGTTGGATTGCCCTCGCTCCCCGCCATCATTCCTGCCTCGACGAACGGGGACAAGTTGTTTGGCAGGCCGATCACGAGCGCGGGGACCCCGAGCACGGCGGCATCGAGTGCGACCGTGGAGTTGACAGTGACGACAGCTCGGCTGCTCGCCAGGAGCGGCGCCAACGGGGCTGTGGCCGGCAGGATCGTTACGTTGGAACAACGTTGAGCCGCCATCACGTAGGCATCGGGCGTTTCGGCCGGATGCGCCTTGATCGCGACGCGAATACCGGGCAGGCTGGCGGACGCATGCAGGAACTGGGGCAGGACCTTCCACGCTTCCTTCCACTTGGTCGTGACAAGGACCAGGGCGTCTGACTCACGTGCGCCCGTCGCGGCGCGCGCCTGCGCCAGATCTGCTTGCGAAAGGCTGCGCATCAAGCGAACGAGGTCGTCCAGTCGTGGGCTGCCGGTGACGCGCAGCGTCCGTTTCGGGAAGTGGCCTTCCCGGGTGAGGTGGCGCTCGGCATACGAGTCGAAGAGCAGCGTCACCGACGGCAGCGGGAATCCGGAGTCGGCGGGGTGGTCTGGGTCGCCGTCGATCTCGTCCGGCTCGTGCAGGTAGTTGAGCCAGTGCCTGTAGATGAAGCCGTGCTGCAGACCCGCCGTTGGTATCCCTCGCCGCCGGCACTCGAGCACGATGGCGCGGCCCCAGCCACCAGCCTCGGCGTAGGTCAGTACGGCGGACGGCCCAATCGAGTCGAGCGCCGCCGCCGCTTCGTCCATGGCACGTGCGGACCATGGCCACTGCAGGAGTGCGACGCCTGCGAGTTCGTGACGGAGCACGCTCCAGCAGTCGCACCCCCGGATTTGGGACATCGCGCGGAGATCCTCGCTGTTCCACAGAGCGCGCCGGAACGCGTGTCGCTCTCGCCAGAGCTTCCTCGAGGGCTTCAGTGCCTCGAGCGATGCAAATGCCTCGATTGCGGGCGCGGCCGCGGCACCGGAGTCGCCGATCACTGGATGCCACCAGCGGCGTGCGCGAAAGTTCGCCGATGGTCCGACGCTGACGTACTGAAGGCCGCCATCCGGCAACCTTCCGTCGAGCGCTTTCAGGACCGGACCGATGTACTGCTCGGCCGTCCCGTCGTTTGCCTCCGTCCGCCAGAACGCGCGATGGACGAACGCGAGGACCGATGCCGTGCGATGCTGGCTGGCGATGGGATGACGACGAGTGCGCGAGGCGAGCGCACCCGCATGCAACCAGCTGGCGCGGGCGTCCATGGCGGCCAGACGCGCGAGTGACGGCCCGCCTTCGTTGAGACCGCTGAATTGGACACCTCTCGCGACGGCGAACTGCGCAACGACCGGTGCGATCCCCGGGTCCGCCTGTTCGAGGCCGATGGCGGAAGGCTGCTCCCGATCGAGCAGTGCGTCCAGAGCAGCAACGGTCTTGAAAATGTTCAGCACGACCTGCTGCTTGTGCAGGTACAGCTCCGCGAACCACCAGAGCGAGTCGTCTCGATATGTGAAGCGGCGGCGGAACGGCACGCCGTCGACCCGGGCGTTGCGCACGTTCTTGATCCAGGCGCCGGCGGCAGTTGCCGCGGCGTCCTGTTGCGCGCCGGTCAGATAGGCGTCGAGCTCGACGCGACGGGTAGCGGCGCCGCTCGCGAGCGTGAGGATTGGACCGGGCATCTGCTATTGGATGCGCCGGGCCCGGGCCGGTCCGGCGTGGACGCCGCCGAGCGCACCCGACGCCGTCAGCGCCGAGACCGCCGCCTCGAAAACGCTCTCGACCCGGACGGATGCGAGGCAATCAGGCGTGTGGCCCACACATCGCTCCGGTGGACGGCGGATCCGATTGCACGGGCTGCACGGCAGATCGACGCGTACGACACGATCGTGCGGTCCTCGAAGCGCGTACCTGGCGGGATCCGAAGGACCGAATATCGCGACAACCGGTGTCCCGACAGCACCGGCCAGGTGCATCGGTCCGGTGTCGCCTGTGACGAACACATCGAGACGTTCGAGGATCGCGGCCAGAGTGGGCAGGTCGGCGTCGCCGGAAACGTCGATGACTCGACAGTCGCGGAGCGAGGACCTCAGGGTCGCGACAAGCGCGGCGTCTTCTGGACTGCCCGTCAGCACGATCGCTGCGCTGTACGCCTTCGCCAGGCGTCGCGCGACTTCGCCGAATCTGTCCGGTTCCCACTGCTTGATCGCGCGTCCACCGCTGACGTGCACTCCGACCAGGGGCTCTGACAGACTACCGGGCAGGCGCCTGGCGGCCTCACGCCTGGCGGATTCGGGAATCGTCAGAGTCGGCCCGGAGCGCCCGATCGCACGTCGCCCGAAGACGGCGGCGACCAGCGCACGCGCGTTGTCGCTCGTGTGCGCTCGAGGGTCGTACTCGACGGCCCGGTCCAGCAGACCTCCTCCGCCGCCGGCCGCGTATCCAGCGGCGAACGAGGCGCCGCTGGCCGCGAGCAGCAGATTGCTGCGGATGTCCGGCTCGAAATTGATCGCGAGGTCGTACCGGCGTTGGCGCCAGGACAGCGCCTGACGGAGAAGCTTGCTGAGGCTCTGCCCCGAGGGCCCTCGCGCGAGCCAGTGGGCGTCGGCCGGCACGACGCGTGTGACCGCCGATATGGTTCGTGCGAGTGGCACGTTCCAGCTTCCGACCACCAGATCGATCTCAGCATCAGGAGCGAGCTCACGAACATCCGAGAGCGCCGGCAGGACCATCAGCAGGTCCCCGATGCGCTCGAGTCGCAGCAGAAGGATGCGCCGCGGCGGGAGGTCTGGCGACGTGGGACGCCAGAGCGAGCGGACTGCCGACACGGTCGAGAGCGCTCGATCGGCGGCCGCGACGAGCCGGCGCTCACCCGGGTCGTAGATCTGGAGGGCTGCCATCGAGTCTGCCTATCTTACCGCCACGCGATCGACCATCACGCCGAGGTCGCGGTCGTCCTGTGTGCCAAGGGTCTGTTGGGGGATCCACACGCTCGTGGTCAGTTTGAGACGGATCGGTTCACCGTTGGCCGCTGCCAGTGCGGCGAGATCCGGAGGCACCGGAACCGTGTAGGGCTTGAAGCCCGACGTGACCGCCACGGTACCGAGGATCCGCTCGACACTTGGCGGCTTGCCGGCTTCGTAACCAACCTGCAGCGACACCGTCACATCCGCACGCGGTACCGTGGCCGGTCTGCCGCCGTCGTCCATCCAGAGCGTGATCTCGCGGCACGTCGCTGGCAGCGTCGACAGCGAGAGGTACGAGGTGTCACGCGTCCATCGGAACGAGCGCCCGTTGGCCGTTTCCTTGGCGTGAAAACGGAGGACGTGCAGGTCGTCCTGTGTGCCGACGTCGATCTCTGTCGTGACCGGGGCGCCGGCGCGGGACGGCACGAACTCGTAGAGGCTGTAATCGAACTCCTTCCGCCGCACCGTTCGCGGAAACGTGTATCGGCTGGTTTCGAACTCCGGGACCTGGAATCGCTCGCCGGCGACTGGGCGGACATCCCATCGTCGCGAGAGCAGCTCGGTGCCGCCGCCGCCCATGAACAGCACGCGGGAGTATCGCTGGTGGGCCCAGTCCAGGAACGATCCGAATGCTGACTTGTCCGGCACGCGTGAACGCAGCAACAGGACGTTGCGGTCGTAGATGTAAGCCAGCGGCAGCCCGAGCACGTGAGTGTCCGACGCATCCCGCGATTCCACGATCAGGAGGTCGGTGTCCTGGATGCCAGCCGCCAGCTGTTCGATCTTGGGGATGATTCCCGCGTATTCGACGTGGTTCTGAAGCGGCGCAGCCATTCGCAGGTACTGGAGCGCCAGCAGCAGGAGGAACGCGGCTCCGAGAGCTCCTCGTATGACTCGCGTGCGCGCAGAACCGCTGTGGGCCCCCGCAAGCGCCGCTCCCGATGCGAAGAGTAGAGCTCCAGGAAGAATCACGGGCAGAAAGCGTCGCGCCATCCAGAATTGCTCCGGGACGATGCGGATCTTGTAGAAGAAGAACACCCCGAAGATGGCGACCGTGACGAAAAGCGCCGGGTCGCGCCAGAAGCGGAGACGGGCAAGCAGCGCGTAGCCGAAAAGCGCCGCCAGGAGCGCCGGGAGCGTGAGGTAGAGGTACGCGAACGTCCGCAGAGCGAACGCGTCGTAGTCGGTCAGCTTGCCGCTCGGTTGTCGGAAATAGAGCGCGTAGATCGCCGCTGCACAGACCAGAGTGGCGAGGACGATCGGGGCGCCGCGCCGGACCACCGCCGTGAGGCCCGGAATTCGCACCCCGACCATCATTGACCCTAGCGCGAGCGCCAGCGTCAGCCCGATCGCGGCGTCCTGCCACCATGGCAGGTTCGATACGAAGACGATTGGCAGGTAGGCGTACGCCCGCATCGGGCCGATCATGTACATCCCCGCCAGGATCGCGGTCGCGGCAAGCACCGCGAGAAACGACCAGCGCACGCGTCCGCCCGTGACCACTGTCAGCGCCAGGCCCGCCATCACGCCGGCCACGCCGAGCACGGCGTCGACGCGCAGGAAGAGCAGCAGACCGAGCAGCAGGCCTGCGATCGGCGCGAAGAACGTGTCGCCATCGACGTGGGCTCGGGCACTCGCGAGCAGCGTGGCGAAGAGCAGCGCCTGCATCACGACCTCGGCGTTCGGATAGCGCGCGAACCACACTTGAATCACGTTGAGCGCCATCAGACAGGCCGCAGCTCCTGCGGCTGCTCGCCCGACGAACCGTGCACCCGCGAAATAGACCGCGAGCACGCCGAGGACGGCCCACAGGCCGGTCGCCCGCCTGGCTCCCGTCAACCCGTCGAGGCCGTAGCCGATCGCAATCGATGCCGGGAAGAGGTGTGGGAACTGCCCGACGACGCGTCCCTGCTCCGGCTCCTGGATGAAAAAACCCATGAAGCGGCCGCTGTAGTAGTCGGTGCGGTGCTCCGACGGAAAAAAGAGGTCGCGCGCGAAGTTGGGGACGGAGGCGATCACCGGATCTGGTGCGGACAGCGCACCGCGCTGCGCGATCTGGACGCCTTCGTTGATGTACACGCCCGGATCCTTCCCGCCGATGATGTATTCCGACGATGGAAAGAAGCGCCACGTCGCAAGAAAGAGCAGAGCGACGGGTATCAGCGCTTCCCATCCGGGACGGGCGGCAGCGGAACCGAGTCGAAGCCGAAACCGGGCGAGCGACGCTAGCGCGATGGCAGCGCCGAGATCGACGATCAGCAGGCGTTCGAATGTATATCGGCCGAGCGACGCGAGCGCGAGCACCACCGCGAGCGAGAGCGCGATGCTGATCACAACCTGCCAGAAGATCCGCTCGCCGGCGCTCGAGTGCCGCGCGCCGCTCGCGGGCACACCACGGCAACCGAAACAGGACGGCGCCAGGCAGCCAGCCGATGACGATCGCCGGGAGCAGCGTCAGCAATCGTCAGTACTCCCGAACACCGCGCAGGCCATGCTCAGAACTGAAAGTAGATGAAGTCGGATCCGCCGAAGTTGCCGAAGAGCATCGTGAGATAGAAGGTCGCAGCGTACACAGAGTATCGCACGCCGATCGGCAGCCGCCGGACGACCAGCACATCGTTGAAATATGCCTCGCACGCGTGCACGAGGAGCAGCGGCGTCGTGAAGAGGACGAGCGGAACGACGATCCCGTGCAGGTCGGCGGTCGAAGGGGCGAACTCGAAGAACAGGCTGCCAGTCATGTCACGGAGCTGGCGCCAGGAACGCGCCCGGAAAATCAGCCAGCCGAAGCACGTGAAGTGGAACATCAGGGCCCAGCCGAGCGCCCGCGCAACCGGTGTGGTGCCGACCAGCCATCGCCGGACGACTGAAACCTGCTGCGCCGAGCGATATGCGATGAGGAGCAATCCGTGGAAGAGGCCCCAGAGCACGAACGTCCAGGCCGCGCCGTGCCACAGCCCGCCGAGCACCATCGTGATGAGCAGGTTGCGGTCGGTCTGCCAGGCCGCCCCCCGGTTGCCGCCGAGTGGAATGTACAGATAGTCCCGGAGCCAGGTCGAGAGACTGATGTGCCAGTGACGCCAGAATTCCTGCGGCGTCCGCACGAAGTACGGAAAGCGGAAGTTCTCCAGCAGCTCGATGCCCATCATCTTCGAGATGCCGCGCGCGATGTTCGAGTAGCCGGCGAAGTCTCCGTAGATCTGGAACGCGAATGCGTAGGTGCCCAGCAGCACGTTGATGCCCGTGTGATGGGTTCCCGGCTCGAAAATGCGGTTGGCGACGGCGGACAGATTGTCGGCGACGAACACTTTCTGCAGGAGTCCCCACGCCACGAGCCAGGCGCCATCCTGCATCTGTTCCGTCGTCACGACACGAGGATTGTGGATCTGTGGGAGCAGCTTCGATGCCCGGAGGATCGGTCCTGCCACCAGGTGTGGGAAGTACGCGACGAACACGGCGAAGTCCAACAGGTTCCGCGTCGCCGGAATCTCGCGCCGGTACACGTCGATGACATAGCTCATCGTGACGAACGTGTAGAACGAGATGCCGACAGGCAGCACGACGCGCAGCGTCACGAAGTCCAGTTGCCACCCGAGCGCACCGAACAGTCCGTGCAGGTTGTCCGCGAAGAAGTTGAAGTACTTGAAGAATCCGAGCAGGGTGAGATTGAAACCCAGGCTGAGGCACAGCAGCGTCTTCCGCCGACGCGGACCTGGTGACGCCTCGATCAAACGGCCGCACGAGTAGTCGACAATCGTGGAGGCGAGGAGGAGGCCGAGAAAGCGCCAGTCCCAGGACGCGTAGAAGTAGTAGCTCGCGACGAGAAGCAGCCAGTTCTGTGCCCGGTGTGGGAGCAGCCGGTACAGTGCGTAGACGACGACGAAGAACCAGAGGAAGTGGAGCGAGTTGAAGACCATGGATCAGCGGGACGGCCGCGCGGGGGCCGGCGTCCCCAGGTGCTGCTCTTCGATGAAGCGATACAGGGCTTCTGCCACGATCTCGTGGCCACGCGGCGTGAGGTGCACCGTCTCCTGAAAGAAGAGATCCGGGCCAGGCAGTGCGCGCCGGAGCGCCGGCAGGAGATCCACGCGCGGGAGTGGGAGCTCGGCGAGCGCCGCATCGAAGCGTTGGGAGGCAGCGTCGCGTTGCAGCTCTCCACCGGCCGCGGTGACGGCTTCCTTCAGACGGCCGTAGTCGGCGTCGTCGACCTGGAAGCGGGCCGGCATCAGTGCGATGGCCGTCGATGCGCCCTGGGACGCGGCGACCGCCGCAATGTCCCGGACGCATTGCCGGGTGATGGCAAGTCCCTCGGCGATTCGCGGCGCAGGGCTCGCCGCGTAACTCTGGAGTGGTGGCTCTGGCGCGGCGAGCAGTCCATGGAACCGCGCGGTGGCGGAGACGACGCGCAGCCGCAGCAGTTGGAGCACCATGCTCCGCCGGACGAGACGACGGAATTGGGTCGCCACAGTGTCTTTGACGGCAAGCGGTGGCGCCGCTCCGCCGGCCTTCAGCCGTGACCCGGTGCGCGCGGCTTCTTCGGCGTCGTTGCCCACAAAGATTGTTTCGATCACGAGGTCCGGCTGAAGCGTCGCTGCCATCGACTCGAAGAAGTGCAGCTCCTCGACGGGCCCGTATCCCTGCACGCCGGCGTTGATGACCCGATACCGGTACGGCGACCGGTCGGCGTTCAGGCGGCGCTCCAGCAGTTCGCCGAACGTCTGCGAGAACGGCACCTGCACGGCCAGCACGAGCGAGTCGCCGAGCAGCACGATGCGCCGCTCGTCTGGCGGTTTTGGTCCAATCTCCTCGTCATCGCGTACGCCGCTGCCGTTGATTCGTATTTCCGTGTCGAACTCGGACGTCGTGAAGCGCACGCGCGCATTGGGATTCAGCCGGTATCCCGTCTCGGGATAGACGAAGAGTCCTTGAAACGCGGGCGCGGCCTCGGAATGGCCCCACGTGCGCAAGGCGGCCTCGAACACGCCGAACTGCGCGAGAAGGATCAGGCCGAATGCAGCGAGGTGCCGCGCGCGGTGGGATGCAGGCCGCTTCGACACGGTCAAGGCTGGCCCTTCGGCGATCTCGGGGCTTGCACGCTATCGCTGCGCGTCCCGTTCATGACGGCTGACGGCGGCGGCAGGCCCGCTGGCGAGCGCAGTGGTCACTTCGGAGATCGCTGCGTCCGGCAGGGCGGGGTAGAGCGGAAGCGAGAAGACCTCGGCACAGACGCGGTTCGCAACCGGGCAGTCAGCCGGCCGCTCGGTGGCCATCGCGGGCTGCTGCGGAATGGGAACCGGGTAGTGAACCAGGGTCTCGACGCCGTTCGCCGCCAGGTGGCTCTGCATCGCGCCGCGAGCGTTGCTTCGCACCGGGAACAGGTGATAGACGTGCCCGGCGTCCGCTTCCGGAGGGACGACGACGGTGTCGACGTCCGCGAGCGCGCGGCGATAGTGGGCCGCGAGGGCGCGGCGACGCGCCGTCCGGGCGGGGAGCAGCGGCAGGCGTGCGCGGAGGATCGCCGCCTGGATCTCGTCGAGCCGGGAGTTCACCCCGAATTCCCTGTGGTGGTACCGGTCCGTCTGACCGCCGTTCCTGAGCCGACGGGCACGCGCCGCGACCGCCTCGTCCGCCGTGGTCAGAGCGCCACCGTCACCGAGCGCCCCGAGGTTTTTCGTCGGGTAGAAGCTGTACGCCGCCGCCTCTCCGAAGCTGCCTACGGGCTGACCCGCGCACGTGGCCAGATGCGCCTGACAACAGTCCTCGACAATCGCGAGACCGTGCCGTTTGGCGACCGCAACGATTGCCGGCATGTCGGCCGGCTGGCCGTAGATGTGGACCGGCACGATCGCCGCGGTCGTCGGCGTGACGCAGGCTGCGACCGCGCGCGGGTCGAGCGTCAGGCGCTCGGCATCGATATCGGCGAACACCGGCCTCGCGCCTGTCATCATGATCGCGAGCGCCGAGTACGCCGCCGAGAGTGGCGACGTGATGACCTCGTCGCCAGGACCGACCCCGAGGGCGCGAAGTGCGATCGCGAGGGCGTCCGTTCCGGTGCCGACGCCGACGCCTTGTGACGCGCCGCACGCGGCCGCGAACTCGCGCTCGAAGGCTTCGAGCTCCGGGCCGAGCACGAACCACCCGCGCTCGATCACGCGTGCGATTGCCGCCTGCACGGCGGCCGCGTCGTCGGTGAGCGCGAGCTTGAGGAACGGGATCACCGGACGCTTTCCTCGGTGGCGCGCGGAAGGTCCACGTAGTGGCCGAGGTGTTCGCGGTAGAACGCGATCGTGCGCCGCAGGCCTTCGCGCAGACCGACCTGTGGCCGCCAGCCCACCGTCTCACGGAACTTCGTGGAGTCGGAATAGAAGCTGCCGATGTCGATCCGCTTCTTTTCCGGCGGCCAGTCCACGTACGTGACCGATCCGGTGCCCGCCGTCTCGAGGAGCAGCGTCACGAGATCACGGTGGCTCACCGGCTCGTCGCCGCCGACGTTGAACACCTCGCCGTCGCACGCGTCCGTGGCGCCCGCCCGAAGAAACGCATCGGCGGCATCGTCGACGTACACGAAGTCGCGGAGCTGCGAGCCGTCGCCGAAGATCTGAATCTCGCGTCCCTCGATCGCGAGCCGGATGAACCACCCGATGAAGCCCTGGCGGCTGTGCTTCATCAGCTGACGCGGACCGTAGACGTTGGTCAGCCGGAGCGAGGACGCGCGCACGTCGAAGACGTTGTTGTAGAGCAGATGGTAGTACTCGCCCGCCGCCTTGTTGACGCCGTTGATGTCGGCAGGGCGGACCAGATGGTGTTCGTCGACGGGCAGCCGGTCAGGGCGGCCGTACACCTGCCGCGTGCCTGCGTACACGACGCGGACCGTCGGGTTGTGCCGCCGGCAGGCTTCGAGCATCGACAGCTGCGCCCGGCAATTGATCTCCAGATCCGTGTACGGATCCTGCATGCTGTCGATGTGGCTGACCTGCCCGGCCAGGTTGAAGATCACTTCGCGGTCCTGCACCAGCGCATTCATCGACGTTTCGTCACGAACGTCAGAGACGTTGACGTGGACGTATTCCTCGATGCCGTGGAGGTTGAACCGGTTGCCGCCGTACTCCGGGTTCAGGGCATCGACAATCAGGATGTCGGCGCCGGCCGCGACCAGCGCGCGCGCGAGATTGCTGCCGATGAACCCCATGCCGCCCGTGATCATCACGCGCCGGCCGCGGTAGTAATCGAGGTAGGCGGTGGTCACGGGCGATCTCCCGGCCGCGCCGCGGGGTGGGCGCCGGCGGGAGCATCGGCGCGCTGATGGTCGCGTCGGACGACGAGGATGAACCAGAGCTTCATCACGTCGATGGCCGTCTTGAACAGCCGGCGGAAGTTGAAGAACTGCGATCGTCCATGCGACCGATGGTAATGATGGACCGGTACTTCGGCGATCTGAAATCCGGCGTCCTGGATTTTCTTCATCATCTCCAGGCAGATCACGCCGCTGCTCTTCTCGAGGATCACCTTGTCGAAAATCGACCGCCGCATCAACCGGAAGTCACAGTCGACGTCCCGGACCCGAAGGCCGAAGAGAATCTTCACCGTGTGGTGATAGATGCGGCCGATGATGATCCGGTGCAGGGGATCCGACCGGCTGATCTTGTAGCCGTTGACGAGATCGACCTCCTCGTTGAACGCGTGCCACAGCACCGCCATCTCCGCCGGATCGTACTGCGCGTCGCCGTCGGTATAGAAAATCAGATCGCGCGTTGCGGCGGCGAATCCGCTGCGCAGCGCGCCGCCGTACCCCCGGTTTCGCTCGTGGTGCACGACCCTGACTTCCGGGTAGGTCCGTGCGAGCTCGTCGACGATTTCCGCCGTCGCGTCGGCGCTACCGTCGTTGACGACGATGACCTCGAAGTCGGATGTCAGCTTGCGCGCGGCGCGGAGCGCGGAAATGACGAGACTCGCGATCGTCCCGCTGTCGTTGTACGCGGGAAAGAACACGCTGAGCCCAGGCTTCCGCGTCGCGGGAGAGGTCATCGAGGAATCCGAAATTTTATCGCCCGCTACTTGTGTTGGCAAGGGCGCGCCGGTACGCGGCCTCGAAGCGTTCGGCCGTGCGTCCCCAGCCGAATCGTGTCTCCACCATGCGCCTCGCCGCCTCGCCGAGCCTCGCGCGCAAGGCCGGATCCGCGCTCGCGCGCCTGAGCGCCGCGGCGATTGCCTCGGCGCTTCGCTCAGGCACCACGAGTCCCGTTTTCTCGTGTTCGACGACGGTGCCGATACCTCCCGCCGCCGTGGCGATCACCGCCGGGCCCGCGGCCAGCGCCTCGAGAACGATGTTCGGCAGGCCGTCCACGTTCCCGCTGTCGTCCTTGACCGACGGAATGACCACGATATCGGCCGCCGCAAGGTGCCTGGCGACGTCGTCTTGAGACAGATTGCCCGAGAAATCGCACCCGATCGGTCACGCCTGCCAGCCGGGCGCGATCGCGCAGCTCGTCCCGCAGATCTCCATCGCCGGCAATGGCGAGGATCGCCGCCGGTTCACCGCGCGGAGCGGGCCCACGCGTCGATCAGGTGCTCGAATCCCTTCTTTCTGACCAACCTGCCCGCCGAGAAGACGAGCAGCGTGCCCTCTGCCACGCCTAGTTGCGCGCGCAGCGAGTCGCGTTGCTCGGGCTGCGGGCGGAATCGGTCCGTGTCGACGCCGTACGGCACGACTTCGAGCTTCGCGGGATCGGCGCCAAGGCCGATCGACCGCTGGGCCAGATCCGCGCTGCAGGCTGTGATGGCGCCGGCGCGATCGAAAACCAGCCTCGCCGCTCGTCGCGCGGGGGCGAACGTCTCGGCGACGTAGACATCGGATCCGTGAAGGCTGACGACCTGCGGCCGCGCTGGTGCCGCCGCCCATGCGGTAAATCCACCGGGAACCACCCAGTGGCCGTGCATGACGGTCGCCCGGTACCTGCGCGCGACGCGCAACGCTGCGAACCATCCGGCCGCGAGCGCCAGCGGCGCCGCCACCAGCGCCGCGCCGCGCAGCGTCACGTCCGCGCGCAACGCCGCCGCGTAGCCGAAAACATTCAGCGCCCGAAACGGTGCGTATTTGTAGAAATGAAAATGGACGCCGCGCTCTTCCGGCGCGCGCGCCACGAGCGGGTGCCAGGGCGCGACGACATGGACCTCGTGCCCGCGTGCCGCAACCGACGCGGCAATCGGCTCCATGAAGGTTCCGACGCTGTCTCCCGGAAATCTGGGATACGACGTCGTCACCATCACGACGACCTCGGACATGCTACGGGGATCGGCGGAGCACGAGCCGCCATGGGATCACGAGCGATTCGAGCAGGACTGGCGTCGATACCTTGGAATGGCCTTGCGCACGCTCGACGAAGATGATCGGAACCTCGCCGATGCGGCATCCGCGGCGGCTCGCCTCGAAGAGCATTTCGACGAGGAAGGCGTAGCCGTCGGAAACCATGCCCGCCAGCGGAAGCCTCGCGAGGGCCTCGCGCCGCCAGCAGCGGAATCCGCTCGTGCAGTCCCGCGGAGTGAGCTGCGTGACCGCGCGGATGTACTTGTTCGCGAAGGCGCTGAGAAAGATTCGGTGGAGCGGCCAGTTCACGACGCTGACGCCATTCAGATACCGCGACCCGATCACGACGTCGTGGTCCGCAGCAGCGGCGGCGAGAGCCGGCAGGTACTCCGGATTGTGCGAGAGGTCGGCGTCCATCTGGCAGACCAGATCGACGTCGCTCTGAGCCACGGCGCGCTGCAGGCCATCGATGTACGAGCGTCCGAGCCCGCGTGGGCCGGTGCGATGCATCACTTCGATACGGCCCGCGTACTCCTGGGCGAGACGATCGGCAATCTGACCGGTGCCATCCGGCGAGCCGTCGTCGACCACCAGCATGCGGAAGCCGTCGCGGGCGAGCACGCGCTTGACGAGCACCGGCAGGTTCTCGCGCTCGTTGTACGTCGGGACGACAACGAGCACGCGCGGCGTGCTCACAGGCGAGTGCGGCCCGCCAGGCCGGAAGCACAGACGATCAGTGTCGGATCAATCACGGGAATCCTGAATCGCTCCTGCGGAAAAAAGATGAGGCACATCAGCACGGCGGAGCCGGCCAGCAAGAACAGAGCCGCGGGCGGCTGCTGCGCGCGAACGAGGCGCCGGGCTCCCGCGATTGCGAAGGGTAGCAGGAGCAGATACGGCACTGCCGACGCGGCCCGATATCTGGTGGAGTGTAGCGCATAGGACGGTCCCATGGGCACCGCGAGGTAGAACGCCTTGCGAGCCAGCAGGCTCATCCACCACACAGGGTGCGCCGTGATGTACGCGAGAGCGTCGCGATAGTACAACGGCTCCAGCGCTTCGGGCGTCAGGCCGGCGTGCGCCCGCCGGAACTCAATCTCCGCGTGCTTGATCTCCGGATTCGCCGCAAGGTCGCCGTCGCCGACGGCCAGTGGATGGTTTCCGGTCCAGAACGTCACACCACCCTCGGATGCGATCAGCACGAACCGGTCGTACACGCGGATGTTCCGAATCGTCCAGGGCACGATCGGCAGGAACCCCGCAAGGACGAACGCGATCGCCAGCCGGTGCCGGCGAGTCGCGAACAGCCAGACCGCAGCGATTGGCAGGAAGAGAAGCATCGCCGGGCGAACGAGCGCGCCGGCGCCGGCCAGGAGCCCTGCTGAAACTGTGCGTCCGATCTCCGGCCGCGTCCCTGTCGCGGATGACAGGCCGTCCTGCAGCATCAAGGCGCAGCCCAGGGCCATTGTGGAATAGAGGGTCTCGCTCAACACGTACGAGGGCATCGACACGAGGGAGGGGTAGACGGCTGCGATCCCGGCGGCCGTGATGCCAGCGCGCTCCCCTCCGCTGTGGAGCGCGAGTAGGCCGATCAGCCAGACGCCCGCCGCCCCGACGATCGCCTGCGCAATCTTGACCGCCCGTGGTGTCGCCTCCGCATCAGTGCGGCCAGCTCCGATTGCTGCGAGGAACAATGGATAGCCGGGCGCGCGTCCGAACTGCTGCCCCGTGCCGGACTCGACTGCGGGGTCGTAGACGAACCCTCTGCCGGCCGAGATGTTCGCCGCCAGCGCGAGGTACTCGCGCTCGTCGTGCGTGAGCGGTCGCGCGTTCCAATAAATCAGACCGAAGGCCAGTCGCAGCACGCATCCGCCAACCGCGGCCGCCAGGATCAGCCGGCGAGCGCTGGTCGAACGCAGCGGGCCCTGCAGCACGGCTGCTTATTGCCGCCCTTCGAAGCGCAAGGCGGAGATCTGCTCGGACACGAGCCCGACGAGAAACACGATCACCGCCAGCATGATCAGGAGGACCGATGAATTGGTGACGTGGGACTGTGTGGCGATCGTCCATACGGCGTAGCCGGCGCCGACGAGAAACGACGCCAGGCTGATTGGCAGGAAGACGCGGAACGGGCTGAAGAGCGTGATGATGCGGAGGATGATCAGCAGGAAGCGCACGCCGTCCCGCGCGAGCTTGATCTTCGAGGTGCCCACGCGCTGCCGGGCGTCGATCGGCTCGAACCTCACGTTGTAACCCGCCTTGATGAACGCCAGTGTCGTTGTCGTCGGTGTCGAGAATCCGTTGGGCAGGAGGTGGATGAACTCGCGGAGGTACTCGCGGCGCGCGGCGCGGAAGCCTGACGTGAGGTCCGGAATCTCGCGTCCGCTCAAATGGCTGGCGAAACGGTTGAGGGCCGCGTTTCCGAATCGCCGCAGTTGCGTAGCCTGCGTACTCACCGACCGGGCGCCGATCACGAGGTCGTACTCGCCCAGCCGCTCCGTGAGCCTCACTGCGTCCTCACCCGGGTGCTGACCATCGCCATCGACGATCAACACGTACTCACCGGTGGAGGTGCGGATGCCGCTCTTGACTGCCGCGCCGTTCCCTTTGTTGTACGGGTGCCGCACGACCGTGGCTCCGGCCGACGTCGCGCGCGCACACGTGCCGTCCGTGGACCCGTCGTCTACGACGATGATCTCGTGCCACGGACCTGCGGACGCGAGGGAAGTGACGACTTCTGAGATGACTGCAGCTTCGTTGTAGGCCGGGATGACGACCGAGACGCGGGAGGGTTCGGCCAAGATCGTCAGCGCTCCCAGCGGCGCTCGTGGCCCGCGGCGGCGCGCGCCGCCGCTGCGGCCGGCGGCGGTGTGGGCGCCTCGATGCTCTCCGGGCGTCTCGGCAGCTCGAGAGAGCGCACACGGTACACGAGATCCTCGAGCAGTTTCCTGTTCGCCGAGATGACGTCGGCGAGCAGGCCGATGAGGATCACCTGGAAGCCCACGATCATCAGGACGGCGGACAGGATCAACGACTGAAGGTGTCCGGTGCCTCGATTGACGAAGGCGAGGTAATAAAGGAAACGAAGACCTCCCGCCACTCCCGTACCAAATATGGTCAGACCGATGTACGTGAACACCTTGAGCGGCTCGTACATCGCATAGATGCGGACGATTGTCGCAGCGGATCGCTTGATGTACGAGAAGAGGCTGTCGAAGAGACGAGACTCGCGCGTCCGCGGGTTGGTCGAGACCGGCACGTGCGCGATCGCCATGCGCTTCTTGCCAGCCTGGATGATCGACTCCAGCGTGTACGAGAACTCCGAAACGATCGTCATGCGGAGCGCCGCCTCGCGCGTGTAGGCGCGGAACCCGCTGGTGGTATCCGGCACACTCGTGTTGGACACCTGTCGCACGACCCAGCTCCCCAGCCGCTGGAGCTGCCGCTTGCGCCGGGACATGTCGGCGAGCTCGGCGATGTTGCGATCGCCGATGACGATGTCGGCCTCGCCGTTGAGCAGAGGCTGCAGGAGGCGCGGAATGTCCTGGGCGGCGTACTGATTGTCGGCGTCGGTGTTGACGATGAAGTCCGCGCCCTGCTTGAGGGACGCGTCGATCCCCGCCGCGAAAGCAGCGGCCAGCCCTTTGTTCCGGCGCAGCCGCACCACGTGATCCACTCCGCACGCGCGCGCCACGTCGGCTGTCCCGTCGCGTGACCCGTCGTCGACAACCAGCGTCTCGATCGTGTCGATGCCGGGTACGAACAGTTGGGAGGTCAGCCAGGGTTTGCGGCAGCGTGGCCGCCTCGTTCAGGCACGGGATCTGGATGATCAGCTTCGTCACTGGCTCGGGGGGATTATGGCAGGTTCTGAGGGTTCCAGGGTTCTAAAGGTTCCGGGTTCCGAACCTTCAGAACCCTTGAACCCAGAACCCTAGAAGTTTCTCTACCACTCCGTCCCACGTGATGCGGACGGCAACCTCGCGGCCGGCCTCACCCATCGCAGCGGCTCGAGGACGCTTCTGGGCGAGCTGGTTGATGGCGGACGCCAGCGCTTCGGGCGTCGGCTCGCAGATGAATCCGTTGGATCCGTCGAGGACGAACTCGGTGGGGCCTCCCGAATCCGAGCAGGTGATCACCGGCTTGCGCGCGAGGAAAGCCTCGATCGTCACGTACCCGAAGTCTTCGTCGAAGGGGGGATAGAGCACTGCCAGCGTGCCGGCGTAGAGATCGATGAGCTTCTCGTCATCCGCCGCCCCGAGGAAAGCGATCCGGTCCAGAACCCCGGTCTCCTGGGCGAGCCGCTCGACATTGGCTTTCTGCGTCCCATCGCCGGCCACGATCAGTCGAATCGGCTGGTCGACGTGGGCCATCGCGCGGACCAGCAGGTCTACTCGCTTCACCGATTCGATGCGCCCGACCGACAGCACATAGTCGCCGTACGGTCCGGATTTCAGTCGCGACGCGAGCCGCGGTGGATGATAGAGCGCCTCGGCCGACAAGCCGTTGAACTTGGCCAGCCGCTGCGCGGTGTTGCGCGCGTTCGCGAAGATCGCCCTGCACTCGCCGAGCATCTCGGTGTCGAGCTGGATCAGGCGGTCCCTGAGCCCCACGTCCGACTCGACGTGGCTGAAGTCGCTGTATTCAGTTCCGCACAACTCGTACGCCGCTCGATACTGATGGATCAGCCACGCGACTTTCCGCGGATGGCGAACGAAGTACGTCGGAAACTTCGAGGCGATCACCAGATCGATCGGTTGGCCGTTGCTCTCACTGAGATCGAGGAGTCGCCACGCCGCGGCGTGCGGAAGGATCTCGTCCTTCGGGTACCACTTGAAGGGAACGCTGACCAGCTCTGCCTGATGCCCGCGCTCGCGCAGCTCACGAACGAGCTCCCGCACGTGCACCTCGGCGCCGCCGTGGACGAACGGCACCTGGGCCTCACAGACCACGATACGGAGTGTGGACACGGAACAGGTTCTAGGGTTCTAAGGTTCTAAAGTTCTAAGTGTTCCGGGTTCCAAAGGTTCAGCGTTCACCAGCGCGAGCGCCGACCGCCGACTGCCGACTGTGACTGCCGACTGTGACTGCCGACTGCGACTGACGACCGCCGACTGCTGACCGCTGACTGTGCTACGTCGCATGACGGAAGTTGATGCAATCACCGTCGAGCACGATGTACTCCTTGCCCTCGAGCCGAAGCTCGCCGTGCTCACGACACGCCGCGAGCGAGCCTCGTGCGATCAGATGCTCGTAGCGGACGACTTCCGCGCGGATGAAGCCGCGGGAGATGTCGCTGTGGATCTCGCCCGCGGCCAGCACCGCGGGCATGTCGCGCGGGATCGACCACGCGCGGCATTCATCCTCGCCGACGGTGAAGAACGAGATGTACCCGAGCAGGTCGTAGCTCGCACGGATCACGCGGTCGAGCCCTGACTCTCGAAGACCGAGGTCGGACATGAACGCGGCCGCATCGCCCTCATCGAGTTGTGCGATCTCGAGCTCGATCTTTGCGCAGATCGGTACGGCGCGGGTCGCCGATCCCGAGAGGAACGTCTCGAGCCTCGCGAGCTTCACGGCCTGATCGGCCTGCGGCAGATCCCCTTCGTCGAGATTCAAAACGAGGAGCAGCGGCTTCGCCGAGAGGAACTGAAACCCTCGAAGCCTTTTGGCGTCATCCGAATCGAGCTGCAGCGCGCGGAGCGGCCGGCCTTCTTCGAGGGCCGCACGGCAGCGGATCAGAATCTCCTGCTCTTTTCGCAATTCCGGCGTGTTGGTTTTCTTCAGATCGCGCTCGAGACGCTCCAGGCGGCGTTCGACAACGCCGAGGTCGGCGAGGATGACTTCGTCCTCCATCTGCCGAACGTCTCGCCCGGGATCGACGGCACCCGACGGATGTGGCACCGAGGGATCGCGGAACATCCGGACGACGTGCAGGAGCGCGTCAGCATTCCTGAATGGCGCGACGTCGAGCAGCGCCTGCGCGCCCGTTCGGCCCGTCGACGCGCCGGCAATGTCCGCGAACTCCACCGTCGCCGGCACTCGCTTGCGAGGGTTGAAGAGCGCCGTCAGTGTGTCGAGCCGCTCGTCAGGAACGCGCGCAACGCCGACGTTCGCGTCGCTCTTGCCGCCGGAGCGCGGCGCCTCCTTCACGCTCGTGAGGAGCTGGAAGAGCGCCGAGCGGCCTGACGAAGGGAAACCGATGAGTCCTGCGCGAAGCATGCGGCTAGAGGTCTGGACTTGTCATGTCCCCGGATGAGTCGTGCCCCGAGAACGGCTGAGGCGAAACCCTACCGGGAATTGGCGGCCGAGGTCAGCCAGTGCGGCTGGGTCGGACGCAAAAATCTGCACATCGTAGCACGCCGTGGCAAGCGGGTTCCGGCGGAGCTGGCGAAAGTAAAGCGTAACCCCTGTGTGCTCTACCTTTTGCGGTTGACATTACCGATAGGCTTCTCTAGTATCGCCGTGGACTTTTGTGGACTGAAGTGGAGTCAAACGCCATCCTGCGGGGCAACTATGCCGCGAAAATCGATGACAAAGGGAGACTCAAGATTCCCAATGCCTTCAGGGTGGTGATCCAGAAACAGCACGGAACTGAGCTGTTCGTCACGAGTCTCACGGGAGAGTCGGTCACGGTTTACCCCATGCCGGTCTGGGTCGAGATTGAAGAAAAGCTGGCCAGGATGCCCTCCACGCATCCCGCCAGGCTCAAGTATTTCGGCCGCGCCAACTACTTCGGCCAGGTCGCGGAGATCGACAGTCAGGGGCGAGTGGTGATCCATTCCCGATTGCGCGAGGCGGCCGGCATGTCGGGCGAGGTGGACGTGTTCGGCGAGTACAACGTGCTCGGCGTCTGGAATCACGAGCGGTTCGTAGCGAAGCTCCAACAGGACCCCTACACGGACGCGGACGCGCGGGCGCTCGCGGATTTCGGGATCTGACGCTCATGTCCGCACCCCTGCACGAACCGGTGATGGTCGCCGAAACGGTGACGCTCCTCGCGCCATCGCGAGGCGGGCTGTTCGTCGATTGCACCGTGGGCCTCGGCGGCCACACGCGAGCGCTGCTCGAGGCCGGAGCGTCGCGCATCCTCGGACTCGATCGCGACCCTGAGGCGCTGCGGATTGCAGCGGAATCGCTCGCCGGGTTCGGTGACCGCGTGGAGCTGGTGCACGCGGATTATCGCGACCTGGCGCGCGTGCTCGACGAGCGTGGCGTTCCGGGCATCGACGGAGCGCTGGCGGATCTGGGTGTGTCCTCGATGCAGCTCGAAGGAGAAGGCCGCGGCTTCAGCTTCCGGCGCGAGGATCCGCTGGACATGCGGATGGACCGCTCGCAGGGACCGACAGCAGCCGACTTGATTGCGACTACGGACGAGGAGTCACTCGCGAACGTGATCTTCCAGTACGGCGAAGAACGCTACTCGCGACGGATCGCACGGGCCATCGTCGCCGCGCGGCAGCTCGAGCCAATCAGGACCACGACGACGCTGGCGCAGATCGTCCGACGGGCGATCCCGCGGCGAGGGTACCAGCGCATCGATCCCGCGACCCGCACGTTCCAGGCGCTGCGGATCTGGGTCAATCGCGAGCTCGAAGGCCTCGAGCGCTTCCTGCAGGAGGCCGCTCGTCGTCTGGTCGGTGGCGCGCGGCTGGCCATCATCACGTTCCACTCGCTCGAGGATCGGATCGTGAAGCATGCGTTCCGGGCCTTCGAGCGCGCCGAGGCGGCGCTCCGCGTCGTGACGAAGCGTCCGACCGATCCGTCGGACGACGAAGTGGCCCGCAACCCGCGCGCGCGAAGCGCGAAGCTGCGCGCGATCGAGAGGCTTGCATGAGCGCGATGGATTTCGAGTACGCCATCAAGAAGGACGTCAGGAACAATCCGATCGTCCGCGAGGTCGACGAGGCCCGTCAGCGCGCGCTGTTGCGCTCGACGGTCATCGGCGGGCTGCTCGTGGCCGTCGTGTTGTTCTCCGTGTGGCAGAAATTTCAGCTGGTCAGCCACGGCTATGCCATGGAGACGCTGCAGCGGCAGCGGTCCGCGGAAGAAGAAGTGAACCGTCACCTCCGGCTGGAGATCGAGACACTTCGCTCGCCGCAACGGATCGAGGAGCTCGCGACCAAGAAGCTGCACCTGGTGCAGCCGCCGCCCGACAGGGCCATTGTCATCGAGCGAGTGACGGCGCCCGCGCCGCCTTCGAAGTCGATCGTCGCCGCGCGCTAGCGGTCCGCGTCAGGGGGTCTGGTGGCCGAGCAACAGGGCAGAACCTTCCGTCTTCCATGGCCCGGCCGCCGCCCGGCCTCCGCTCCCGTCGACTGGCGCACCACCATCAGGACGCGGCTTGTCGTGTGTGCCGTGCTCTTCGGGGTCTGGACCGCCGGCATCGAAGCGCGATTGTTCTACCTCCAGGTCGTCCAGTACAACATCTTTCTCTCGCGCGCGCAGAAGCAGCAGATGCGCACGGTCACCGCGCCCGCGAAGCGCGGGGAAATCCTCGATCGGACGGGTCGTGTGCTCGCCTACAGTGTCGACGCCGACTCGGTCTTCGCGGATCCCGCCGAGATCGAAGACCCCGACGTCGTCGCATCGGACGTGTGTGCGGCTCTCGACGAGTGTGACGCGGCCGACCGCCAGGCGATGGCGAAGAAGCTGCGCGGCAGCGGCCAGTTCACGTATCTCCAGCGAAAGGTTTCACCCGACGAAGAGCAGCGGATTCGCGATCTCAAGCTGAAAGGGATCGGGTTCCTCAAGGAGAGCCGACGCTACTATCCGAACAAGGAGCTGGCCGCTCACGTGCTCGGCTACGTCGGTCTGGACAACGGCGGTCTCGGCGGCCTCGAGTCTTCGTACGACACCCAGGTGAAGGGCCGGGAGGGGAAGCTGCTCGTGCAGACGGATGCGCGGCAGCAGCGGTTGTACAGCCAGATCGAGCGCGCGGCCACCGCCGGTGCGACGCTCGAGCTGACCCTCGATCAGTATCTGCAGTTCATCGCCGAGCGTGAGCTGCGCACCGGCGTCGAAGAGAACCGCGCGGCCGGCGGCTCCGCCGTCATCATGGATCCGAACACGGGCGAGATCCTCGCGATGGCGAACTACCCGACCTTCAACCCGAATACCTACGGGCGCGTCCGCGAAGAGGCCAGGCGGAACCGCGCGGTCCAGGATCTCTACGAGCCAGGATCCACGTTCAAGATCGTGACGGCGTCGGCGGCGCTCGAGGAGCACGTGCTCCGGCCCACCGATCTGATCGAGTGCAGTCCGGGGCGCATCACGTTCGGCAGCCGCGTCATCCGCGACACGCACCAGTACGGCACGCTGACGTTCACGGACGTGCTCGTCAAGTCGAGCAACGTCGGCGCCATCAAGGCGGGGATGCGGCTGGGGCCCGAGCGACTCGGTCAGTACGTCAGCCGCTTCGGCTTCGGCCAGACGATCGCGCCGGACTTCAGGGGCGAGAACGCCGGGATCGTGTGGAGCCCGGACCGCCTCGATCCGAGCGCGCTGGCGTCCGTGTCGATGGGCTATCAGGTCGGCGTCACGGCCGTCCAGATGGCATCGGCCGTCAGTTCCATTGCCAACGGCGGCACGCTGTACGAGCCGCGCGTCGTGAGGGCGGTGATCAAGGACGGTAAACGGACCGAGGTCGATCACAAGGCGCTGCGCCGCACGGTCTCCGAGACGACCGCCGCGGAGCTGACGACCATCATGGAGCAGGTCGTCGAGCGCGGCACAGCCACGGCCGCCAAGATCGACGGGTTCACGGTTGCGGGGAAGACCGGCACGGCCCAGAAGCTGGTCGACCACCGCTACTCGCACTCCGACTACAACGCGTCCTTCATCGGCTTCCTGCCTTCCCGCAAGCCGTCGTTGGCCATCGTCGTGGTCATCGACTCGCCACACGCGAAGGGCTACTACGGCGGCACCGTTGCCGCGCCGATCTTCAAGCGGATCGCCCAGGAATCGCTGCGGCACCTGGGGATCGGGCCGACGATCAACCCGGCTCCGCCCGTGCTCGTGGCGCGCAACACCGCCGAGGAGATGATCCCGCAGCCGGTGAGCGCGTCACAGACCATGGATCCCAGCGCGCCGCCATCCGAATCCGTGGTCGACGACAACGTGATGCCGGACTTGCGCGGGCTCAGCGCGCGCGAAGCGCTTCGCGCCCTGACGAAGATCGGGATGACGGCGCGGATGTCCGGCGACGGGTTCGTCCTCGAGCAGTCGCCTGCGGCCGGCAGCGCACTCGGCACGGTGGACGCCTGCATCATCAAGCTGGGTAGACGCGCTGACGCGCCGTCTCAAGGACGGCGGGTCTCGTCCGCTTCGGGAGGGCCGCCGCAGTGACCCTCGGAGCGCTCCTTCGCGGCGCAGCGGACCGCGCACCCTTTCCCGGCGCGATCGGGATGGATCTGCCGGGCACGGTCGCGGGTGGAAACGTGTCCGCAATCGCGTACGACTCGCGTGCGGTCGAACCCGGTGCCGTGTTCGTCGCGCTGCGCGGAGTGCACGCGGATGGCGCCCAGTTCGCTCGTGACGCGATCGCGCGCGGAGCCTCGATTGTCGTGGCCGATACACACGCGCCTCCAGGGATCGGTGCGCCCTGGGTGCAGGTGAGTGACGCGCGGCTCGCCATCGCGGCGCTCGCGGCGGTTTTCTATGGAGATCCGAGCGGCGAGCTCACGCTCGTCGGCGTGACCGGCACGAACGGCAAGACGACGACCACCTACCTTCTGGCCTCCATCTTCGAGGCCGCCGGGGTGATGTGCGGGCGTATCGGTACTATCGGCTATCGCATCGGAAACCATGAGGCCGACGCGGCCCGGACGACGCCGGAAGCGCCGGACCTGCAGCGCCTGTTGCGCGACATGGTGTCCCGTGGCGCGGGCGCGGTCGTGATCGAAGTGTCGTCCCACGCGCTGGCGCTTCGTCGCGCAGACCACCTTCGCTTCACACGCGGGCGTCTTCACCAACCTGACCCGCGACCACCTCGATTTCCATCGCGACATGGAGGACTACTTCGAGGTGAAGCGCCGGCTCTTCGAGCTCCTGCCGGAGACCGCGTTCGGCGTCTCGAACCTGGACGATCCTCGCGGGGCCGCTTTCGCGGCCGCTGCACCGAAGACGGTGACCTACGCGATCGATGCCGCCGCGGACGTCCGGCCCGAGCGGCTCGCGATCTCGCTCGAGGGGCTGACCTTCGACGTGCGCACACCGCGAGGTGTCGCTCCATCTGCACTCGCCGCTCGTCGGTCGGCCGAACGTCTACAACATCCTTGCGGCCACGGCGACCGCGGTCGCGCTCGACCTTCCGTTCAGTGCGATCGAAAGGGGCATCGCGATTCTCGCCAGTGTTCCCGGCCGTTTCCAGCTCGTCTCCGATCCCGGAGACGAGGTGCGGGTCGTGGTCGACTACGCGCACACCGACGATGCGTTGAAGAATCTGCTCGAGACAGCGCGCCCGCTGGCGTCCGGACGAATCATCACCGTCTTCGGGTGCGGCGGCGATCGGGACCGCACGAAGCGTCCGCTGATGGGAGCCGTCGCCGCGCGCTTGAGCGACCTCGTAGTCGTCACTTCCGACAACCCGCGCTCGGAAGACCCGGCGCGAATCATCGAGGAGATCAAACGCGGCATCGTGATGCCGGCCGACCGCGCACCAAGAGGACGGCCGCTGCCCTCCACACCGTGCCTCGCCATCGTCGATCGCAGGGCGGCCATCGAGAAAGCGATCGCCGACGCGCGGCCCGGGGATCTGGTGCTCATCGCGGGGAAGGGTCACGAGAAGACGCAGGCGATCGGGGATCGCGTGCTGCCGTTCGATGACGTGGACGTTGCCAGGAATGCGCTGAGTCGCCGACGTCGTGCCGGGACCCAGGTGTAACGGGTGGAAACGGTCACGCTCACGGCGGACGACGTGGCGGCAGCGACGGCGGGAGAAATCCTGCAGGGAAGTCCGGCGATGACGATTGGGGGCATCTCGATCGACTCGCGGAAGCTGGGCGCCGGCGATTTCTTCGTGGCCATTCGTGGCGAGCGTTTCGACGGTCACCAGTTCGTCGGTGACGTGCTCGCACGCGGCGCATCGGGAGTGCTGCTCGACACGCTGCCCGGAGAGCTCGCCTCCCGCCGCGATGGGGCGGCGAACGCCCCGGTGCTCATACGCGCGAAGGACACGACGGCCGCGCTCCAGGCGGTGGCGCGACACGTTCGCCGTCTCGCCGGGTGCAGAGTGGTGGCGATCACCGGGAGCGCCGGCAAGACTACGACGAAGGAAGTGACGGCGGAACTCCTGAGCGCCCGGTACAGGGTGTTCAGAAACAAGGGGAATCTCAACAACCACATCGGCCTTCCGTTGTCGCTCCTCGAGCTGCGGGACAAGCCGGATGTGGCGGTCGTCGAACTGGGCATGAATCACCATGGAGAGATCCGGACGCTCGTGGGCATCGCGGAGCCCGATGTGCGTGTGTGGACCAACGTCGGTGATGCGCACCTCGGGTTCTTCGAATCGCCGGACGCGATCGCCGATGCCAAGGGAGAGATTCTCGAGCACGCAGCGTCCGACACGCTGCTGGTCGCCAACGCGAACGACGGCCGGATCATGTCGCGCGCGGCAGACTTCGCCGGCCGGGTGGTCACGTTCGGGATCGAGACGCCGGCGGATGTCGAGGCGCGCGGAGTCGAAGCGCTCGGGCTCGAAGGCACGGCCGCGGCGGTTCACACGCGTCACGGTGAGGCGCGGATCCGCACGCCGCTCCTCGGAATGGGGAACCTTGCCAACGTCCTCGCCGCAACGGCCGTGGCGCTGGAGCTCGGCGTCTCACTTTCCGACATCGTGGAGAAAATCGCTGACCTGCGGCCGGCAGCCCACCGCGGCGAGCTGCTGCGGCTCCCCGGCGGTGTGACGATCGTGGACGACTCCTACAATTCGAGTCCCTCGGCGCTGATGCGCGCGCTGGAGACCATCGGGGCGGCTACGGGGAGTGCCCGCAAGGCGGCGGTGCTCGGCGAGATGCTCGAGCTCGGCGCGCACGCCGAGCGGCTGCACGCCGAATGCGGTCGCGCGGCAGCCGGCGCCGGCCTCGACTGGCTCATTGCAGTCGGCGGAGCGGCCGCCAGGTCGATGGCAACGGCCGCAGTGTCGAGCGGGATGCCGCCGGGCGCCGTAGTGCACGTAGCCAACCGCGAAGAAGCCGTCGCGGTGACGCTCGAGCGGGTGCGACCGGGCGACCTGATTCTCGTGAAAGGCTCCCGCGGCATCGGGACGGACTTCGTAGTCGATCGACTGAAGGCGGAGTTCGCCTGATGCTGTACTACCTCCATCATCTCAGCGGCTACTGGCCGGTCCTGAACGTGACCCGCTACATCACGTTCCGGACGGCGGCGGCCAGCATCACCGCGCTGGTGATCGGGCTCCTCGTCGGGCCCTGGATGATCCAGAAGCTCCGCGACTTTCAGATTGGTCAGGTGATCCGACAGGAAGGACCCGCCACGCACCGTACCAAAGCGGGCACGCCGACGATGGGAGGTCTGCTGATTCTGACATCGGTGCTCGTGCCGACGCTGCTGTGGGCCGACCTCGCGACCCCATTCGTGTGGATTGCCGTGCTGGCGACCGCCGGTTTTGGGGCGATTGGATTCGCCGACGACTATCTCAAAATCGTTCGCCGTTCTCACCACGGTCTCCTGCCCCGTTACAAGATGCTCTGGCAGACAGTCGTCGGACTCATGGTCGGCGTGGCGCTGCTGGTGCTCGCGAGCAACGATCTCTACAACACTCGGTTGATCTTTCCGTTCTTCAAGCGCCTCATTCCGGATCTCGCGTATCTGTATCTGCCGTTTGCGGCCTTCGTTCTCGTGGGATCGACGAACATGGTCAACCTGACGGACGGACTCGATGGTCTCGCGATCAGCGTGTTTGCCGTGTCGGCGGCGGCGTTCACCGCGCTGTCCTACGTGTCGACCCATGCCGTCTTCGCGAACTACCTTCAGCTGATCAGGCTGCCGCCCGAAGCGGCGGAGCTGACGATCTTCTGCGGCGCGCTCGTCGGCGCGAGCCTCGCGTTCCTTTGGTACAACTGCTATCCCGCTGAGATCTTCATGGGCGACATCGGGTCGCTCGGCCTTGGTGGAGCGCTCGGCACGGTCGCGTTGCTAATCAAGCAGGAGCTGCTGCTTCCGCTCGTCGGCGGCGTCTTCGTCCTGGAGGCGCTGTCGGTCATCATCCAGGTGGCATCCTTCAAGACGACCGGACGGCGCGTGTTCAGGATGGCGCCGCTGCATCACCACTTCGAGCTGATTGGCTGGAGCGAGCCGAAAGTCATCACCCGCTTCCTCATTGCTGCGATCGTGTTCGCGTTGTTCAGCCTCACCACGCTCAAGCTCCGATGACTTCCACCGAGC
This sequence comes from uncultured Acidobacteriota bacterium, assembly GCA_963730995.1. Taxonomy (GTDB): domain Bacteria; phylum Acidobacteriota; class Vicinamibacteria; order Vicinamibacterales; family 2-12-FULL-66-21; genus CAVSUB01. The sequence continues at coordinate 743,454 of CAVSUB010000009.1, forward strand.
GCTTCACCGTGCGCGGCAAGCGCGTGACCGTCGTCGGGGCCGCCCGCAGCGGCGTCGCGGCGGCGGAGCTCCTGGTGAGGCGAGGCGCCACGGTCACGCTCACGGATCTTCGCGACCACATTGCGGACGCGGATCGGCTTCGGGAAGCGGGCGTCGCCCTCGAGCTCGGCGAGCATCGCGAGTCTACCCTGCGAGAGTCGGATCTGATCGTCATGAGCCCGGGTGTCCCATCACGTCAGCCCGCGCTGGACCTCGCACGCGCGGCGGGCGTGCCGATCATCGGCGAGCTCGAACTGGCCTCGCGCTGGCTCCGCGGCCGCATCGTCGCGATCACCGGCACGAAAGGCAAGTCGACGACGACGACATTGACGGGCCGGATGCTCGAGGCGGGCGGCTACCGCGTGCTCGTGGGCGGGAACATCGGCAACGCGCTGAGCGCCCAGGTGGAGGATTCGACCGAAGACACGATCCACGTGATCGAAGCGAGCAGCTTTCAGCTCGAGAGCGCCGAGACGTTTGCTCCGTGGATTGCCGTGCTCCTGAACTTCTCGCCCGATCATCTCGATCGTCACGCGAGCGTCGAGGAGTACGCGGCGGCCAAGGCGCGCGTCTTCGAGCACCAGGAGCCGGACGGCTGGGCCGTGTTGAATGCCGACGACCAGGCGTCACTCGCGCTGGCGTCGGCGGTGCGCGCGCAACGGCTGCTCTTCTCGCTCCACGGTTCCATCGCCGACGGCATCGTCACGTCGGCCACGCACATCGTGCGCCGGGTGGAAGGGGTCGAGCGGCCCCTGGTGCCGCTGCGATCCATCCGGCTTCTTGGACCGCATCTGGTCGCCGACGTCCTGGCGGCCGCGGCAGTCGCGTGGCTCGCGGGTGTGACGCCGGAGGCAATGACGCGAGCGGTGGAGGGATTTACTGGTCTGGAACATGCGCTCGAGCCGGTGACCGAGATCGGAGGCGTCCGGTTCGTGAACGACTCGAAGGCCACGAACGTAGAGGCGGCGCGGCGCGCCATCGAGAGCTTCGGTGCCGGCCTCGTGGCGATCATGGGCGGGCGGTTCAAGGGCGGCGATCTCACCGATCTGGTCGCGCCGTTGAAGGAGCGCGGCGCCACCGTCATCGCGATTGGCGAGGCGCGGCCGCTGCTTCATGAGGCGCTTGGCGGAAGCGTCACGGTGCGTGACGCCGCCGACATGCGCGCCGCCGTGCGGACCGCGTTTGGAATCGCTTCGCCAGGCAGTGTGGTCGTGCTCGCTCCTGCGTGCGCGAGCTTCGACATGTTCCGCGACTACGCCGAGCGCGGGCGTGTGTTCAAGCAAGAGGCGTTGCAGCTCGAGAGGGAGTGGAACGTCGCCCGTGAGCAGTGAGTAGTCATCAGCCGGTTGGGGCGGTGGAGAACCGTCCGCTGGGAACGCAGGCTGCCCCGGTCTGCGAGGGTGGTGTCTATGCCCCCCGGCCGGCTGATGACTACTGACTGCTCAGGGCGTCAATTTCACGACGGCCGCACGATGCGTGTGGCCACTGGCGTGCCGTTTTGTGCAAGATGCTGACGTGTCGCGCCGTCCTTCGTGGTTTGTTTCGGTTGAGTCTCAGACGACCTTTAACGATGACGTCGTTGTCGGCGGGGCCTGAAGGCCCCGCCCTACGGCTTCCTGTCGGGTTCGTCGGCGGGGTCTGAGGCCCCCCCGCCCTACGGGTTTCCTGTCGGGTTCGTCGGCGGGGTCTGAAGACCTCCGACCTACGGGTTTCCGTCGGGTTCGTCGGTGGGGCTGTAGGGCGCGGGCTTCAGCCCGCGCCACCGCCCGCGCCAGGATCGCGAAGTATGGCTCGAAAACTGAAGAGCGACAAGGTCCTGTTCACTGCCACGCTGCTGCTCGTGTGCATCAGCGTCGTCATGGTGTACAGCGCCTCCGCGGTCATGGCCATGGAGCAGAGACAGGCGCCGTACTACTACCTGTTCAAGCAGGCCGCGTGGGCGCTTCTCGGCCTCGTGTTTCTCCCGATCGTCATGCGCATCGACTACCGGAGCTACCGGCAGCCGCGGGTGATCTGGGGGATCCTCGGGATCGTCACGGTGGGACTCGTGGCCGTCCTCTTCGGGCGGCCCGTCAACGGCGCCTCGCGCTGGCTCCTGCTCGGCTCGCTCGGCGTGCAGCCATCCGAGCTGGCCAAGATCGCCGTGATCTTCTGTACGGCCGCGCTGCTCGAACGTCGGATGGACCGCATAGACGAGGTCGGCTACTCGCTTCTGCCCATCGGCGTCACCGTCGGGATCATCGTCGCCCTGATCCTCGTGGAGCCGGATCTCGGCACCGCTGTAACCGTGCTGATGATCGCGCTGGTGATGGTGTTCGCGGCGGGCCTGAACTACACGTACTTCGTCGGCCTCCTCTTGACGTCGGTGCCCGGGGCCTACCTTGTCCTCGCGACCTCTGAATACCGGATGAAGCGGGTGCGCGCGTTCCTCGATCCCTACAGTGACCCGCTCGGTGACGGCTACCAGATGATCCAGTCGATGATCGCGGTCGCCACCGGCGGCGTCACCGGCCGCGGCCTGATGGACGGCCTCCAAAAGCTGTTCTACCTCCCGGAGCCGCACAACGACTTCATCTTCAGCGTCATCGCCGAAGAGCTCGGCCTGGTTGGTTCGACGGTGGTGGTGGCCTGTTTCTGCGTGATCACCTGGCGCGGCCTGCGCGCTGCGATGCGCGCCCCCGATCGATTCGGGACCTTCGTCGCTCTCGGCTTGACGACGATGATCGCGTTCCAGGCGTTCTTCAACATCAGCGTCGTTCTCGGCTTGCTGCCGACGAAGGGGATCCCGCTCCCGTTCGTGAGCGCCGGAGGTTCGTCGCTTCTCATCAACATGATCGGGATGGCGGTGCTCCTCAACGTCTCCCAGCACGCGTCGCCCGCTCAGGCAGTCGCCGTGTCCACGTCACCATCCGATGCATGAAACCGCTGCGCATTCTCATCGCCGGCGGTGGAACCGGCGGCCATCTCTTTCCCGGGATTGCCGTCGCGAGGGAAGTGCTGCGCCGGCAATCGGACGCAGTCGTGACGTTCGCCGGAACGGCCCGGGGGATCGAGTCGCGTGTCATTCCGCGCGAGGGTTTCTCGCTGGATGTGCTGCGGAGCGCCGGCATCAAATCGACGTCGCTCCAGGCACGGGCTGCGAGGTCTTTCGCTCCTGCCGCTGAGCGGCCTGGATGCCTGGCGCATTCTCTCGCGACGCTCACCCGACGTTGTCATCGGCGTGGGCGGGTACAGCTCGGGGCCTGTCGTGCTCGCCGCCGCCGCGCGGCGGATCCCCACGCTGCTCCTCGAGCAAAACGCGGTCCCCGGACTCACGAACCGTTTGCTCGCGCGGGTCGTCAGCAGCGCCGCGGTGACGTTCGAATCGACCGTCGGCTTCTTCGGAGGGAAGGGATTTGTTACAGGCAATCCTGTTCGTCCTGAGTTCTTCGACGTTGCGCCGGAGCGGGTTGCTGGTCCGCCGAGGGTTCTGATCTTTGGCGGCTCCCAGGGCGCGCACGCGATCAACGTGGCCATGGTGGAGGCAGCGCCGGGGTTGGCAGCACGCAACCTCGGGCTGGAAATCACGCATCAGACAGGAGAGCGCGATCTGGAGCTCGTCAGGGACGGCTACCGCCGCGCGGGCCTCGCGGCGCGCGTCGAGCCCTTCCTGTTCGAGATGGCTCGCGAGATGAAGCTCGCGGACCTCGTCGTGTGCCGGTCGGGCGCCACGACGATCGCCGAGCTGACGGCGTCGTCGCGGCCGGCGATCTTCATTCCGCTCCCGACCGCTGCCGACGATCACCAGCGCGTGAACGCGGAGGTGCTCGTCAAGGCCCGGGCGGCGGAGATGATCGAGCAGCGAGATCTGACAGGCGAGCGGCTGGCCGAACGCATCGCCGCCGTTGCTTCAGACGGGTCGGCGCGGCGCGCGATGTCGGATGCCGCGCACCGGCTCGCGCATCCGGATGCGGCCGCCGCTATCGTCGAACGGGTGTTCGAGCTCGCGAAGAGAGCGATCTGATGCTCGGGCGCACGCGGAGGATTCACTTCGTCGGGATCGGAGGTATCGGGATGAGCGGCATCGCCGAGCTCCTCGCGAATCTCGGATACGACGTCAGCGGGTCCGACCTCAAGCCGTCGGACGTGACCGATCGACTCCAGACGCTCGGCGTCCGGATCGGCTTCGGCCACCAGGCGGCGAACGTGGGACGGGCTGACGTCGTGGTCGTGTCGTCGGCCGTTCGCGAAGGGAATCCGGAGGTTGCCGAGGCCAGGGCACGCGCGATCCCGGTGATCCCGCGAGCCGAGATGCTTGCCGAGCTGATGCGGTTGCGCTACGGGATCGCAATCGCCGGTGCACACGGCAAGACCACGACGACCTCGATGGTCGCGCTGCTGCTCGAGCGCGCAGGACTCGATCCGACGGCGGTCATCGGCGGCCGTCTGAGCGCCTTCGGCAGCAATGCCCGGCTCGGCAAAGGCGACTACATGGTGGCGGAAGCGGACGAAAGCGACCGCTCGTTCCTGAAGTTGTCGCCAGCGATTGCCGTGATCACGAACGTGGATCACGAGCACATGGAGGCGTACGGCACGTGGGAGGTGCTTCAGCAGGCCTTCGTCGAATTCGCGAACAAGGTGCCGTTCTACGGCGCCGTCGTCGCCTGCGCGGACGACGAGCCCGTGCGGGCGCTGCTCCCGAAGATTACGCGCCGGGTGATGACCTACGGCCTTGCGGACCGCGGAGCGCATCAGGACGTCGCTGTCACGGGTTACGGCGTCCTGCTGGAAGCGTTTGGCTCGCGGTGCACGGTCCGGTACCGCGCAGCCGGTCAACCGGACGAACTGCTGGGCGAGCTTCGGCTCCGCGTGCCCGGCCGCCACAACCTGCTGAACGCGCTCGCGGCAACCACAGTCGGCCTCGAGGTCGGGCTCAGTTTCGATCGGATTGCCGCGGGCCTCGCGGAGTTTCGCGGCGCGGAGCGCCGCTTTCAGGTGCGTGGTGAAGCCGGCGGCGTGATGGTCATAGACGACTACGGGCATCACCCGACAGAGATTGCAGCCGTCATCGCTGCGGCCCGCGCCATGAATCGCCGGCTGGTCGTGATCTTCCAGCCGCATCGTTACTCACGGACGGCGCAGCTGATGCGGGAGTTCGGGGCCGCGCTCTCCGGGGCTGACGAGATCGTGTTGACGGACATCTATCCCGCGGGGGAGACACCGATTCCCGGTGTGACGGTGGAGGCGCTGGCTGCGTCGGTGAGCGCCGCCGCGCGGGGCCCGGTGCACGTGGTGACCTCGCTCGATGAGCTCCCGAACGCCGTTGCGGCGATCGCGCGAGAGGGAGATCTGCTCGTCACGATGGGTGCGGGATCGATCGGGACGGTGGGCGATCGAATTCTGAGCGCAATCAGTCAGGGATCGGTCGATCGGATTCAGCAGTGAAGGTCAAGGCGCCATCGGAGAAGAACTTCAGACGCGCGAAGGTCAAGCCTGGCCGCGCGAAGCGCTCGCGTTCACGCGTCGGCTGGAAGGTCGCCCGGCACGTGGCCGCCCTGATGCTCTTCTGCTATGCGAGTTATCGAGCCGTCGATCTGGTCGTGCGTGCGGCGCCCCTCCAGGTCGGACGGATCGTGGTGACCGGCAACGTGCGATTGTCGAGTGCGGAGGTGCAAGCCCTGACACATGGACTCTACGGTCGAAGCATCCTCACCGCGGATCTGACTGCCTGCCGGCGCCGCCTGCTCGAGTCGCCCTGGGTGGCGGACGCAGCGCTTCGTCGCGTCCTGCCCTCGACAATCGAAGTACGCGTCGTCGAGCGGCAGCCGATCGGGATCAGCAGGCTGGGGAATCAGCTCTATCTGATCGATCGATCCGGCACGGTGATCGACGAGTTCGGTCCGCAGGTACCGCGAGTTCGATTTGCCGATCGTCGATGGGCTCGTCCGGACGCCGAAAAGAGGCAAGCCGGCCATCGACGCCGAGCGTGCAGAGCTGGCGGCGCGCGTCATCGACTCGGTGTCCACGCGCAAAGCGATTGCGAGGCGGCTTTCGCAGATCGACGTGTCCGACCTGCACGATGTCGTCGTCCTCCTCGAGGGCGACTCCGCGCTGCTCCATCTGGGAGAAGAGCGGTTCGTGGAGCGGCTGCAGTCGTACCTGGAGGTCGCCTCGGCGCTCAGGGATCGAGTGTCGGACATCGACTACGTCGACCTGCGGTTCGACAATCGCGTATACGTCAAACCGCGCGGCGCTTCGGGCACGGTCGAGGCAGGCAAATCGCCGTCTCGTGGATTCTGACTTGACCGCCCAGGCGGCCATGGTCCTGACGTGGAAAACGTGACGCATCGAGTACGAGGATTTCGGCTGGAGGCCTCGACCGACTCGATTCTGAGTACTTGAGTCAAGGTTTGGTTCAAGGCCGTCCGCGCGTTTGGCGCGGCGTTGTTAAGGCTATCGCCTGGCGAGGCGGAGCCTCTCGACGGTCCGAGGGAGAGCCTCGCTAGACCTCTGGTTGATGACGCCCCGCTGACGCCGGGCTGGAGGGATCAGTGGCACGAAAGGAACGCTACGTCGTGGGCCTGGACGTCGGCACGTCCAAGATCACGGCCATCGTCGGTGAGATGACTGACGATGGGGGGCTCGACATCATAGGAATGGGACTCGCGGATTCCCGGGGGATCCGTCGGGGCGTCGTGGTGAATCTGGAGGCTGCCGTCGAATCGATCAAGAAGGCGATCGACGAAGCGGAGCTGACAGGCGGCGTGGAGATCGACTCCGTCCACCTCGGGCTGTCCGGCACGCACGTGAAGGCCTTCAACAGCCGCGGGGTCGTGGCCGTCGCGGGGAAGAACCGGGAGATCACCCGCGAGGACGTGCGTCGGGCCATCGACGCGGCGAAGGCGGTCGCGCTCCCGAGCGGCCGCGAGATTCTGCACGTTCTCCCGCAGGACTTCGTCGTCGACGAGCAGGACGGCATCGGGGCGCCCGTCGGCATGACCGGCGCGCGGCTCGAGGTCAACGTTCATGTCGTGACCGGAAGCGCCTCGTCCACACAGAACATCGTGGCCTGCGTGAACCGATCGGGCGTCGAGGTCCTCGACACCGTTCTGGAACAGCTGGCGGCGTCGGAGTCCGTGTTGACCCAGGATGAGAAAGAGCTGGGCGTCGCTTTGGTGGATATAGGTGGCGGCACCACCGATTTCGCTATCTTCGAGCGTGGCAGCTTGTGGCACACTGGCGTCGTCGCAGTCGGCGGCGACCATTTCACCAACGACATTGCGGTCGGGCTGAGGACACCGATCCCCGACGCGGAGAAAATCAAGCGGCGCTGCGGCTGCGCGCTGTCTGCGATGGTCGACGAAGACGAGACGATGGAAGTGGCAAGCGTCGGCGGACGCAAGCCACGTGTGATGGCACGCCGGATCCTCTCGGAGATCCTCCAGCCTCGTGCGGAGGAGATATTTCATCTGCTCTGGGATGAGATCAGGCGAGCGGGCTTCGAGAAATCGCTGAACTCAGGTATCGTGCTCACCGGCGGTGGCGCGATGCTCGAGGGCGTCGCGGAGATCGCCGAGCAGATTTTCGACCTGCCGGTACGGCGCGGCAGCCCGGCGGGAGTGGGCGGCCTGTCGGACCACGTGAACAGCCCTTCGTTTGCGACGGCCGTCGGGCTCGTGATGTATGCCCACCGGAATCAGGCAGGGGAGTCCGCGCGGGCGGTCAGTGCCGGGGCGTTCGGCCGGGTAGCCGGGCGACTACGGACCCTTTTCAAGGAATTTTTCTGATCGATTGGATTCCGCGCGCGGGAGCGCGGCAGGAGGACCCGGACATGGCTGATCATCGACAAAGAGCCACCGACGCAGAGAACGACGTGCTGCGGCTGACGCTCGACAATGAGGTCCGCACAGGAGCCCGCATCAAGGTCGTGGGCGTCGGCGGTGGCGGCAGCAACGCGGTGAATCGCATGGTGGCCGCCGGGCTCGACGGCGTCGAGTTCATCGTCGTCAATACGGATCTGCAGGCGCTGAAGCTCAACGCGGCGCCCAACAAGCTGCAGATCGGCGCAAAGCTGACCAAGGGGCTCGGCGCGGGCGCCGACCCGAACGTCGGCCGACAGGCGGCCCTCGAGGACACCGACAAGCTTATCGAGGCGCTCGACGGCGCCGACATGGTGTTTGTCACCACCGGCCTCGGCGGCGGGACCGGAACCGGTGCCGCCCCGGTCATCGCGAGCCTCGCGAGCGAGCTGGGCGCGCTGACGATTGCTGTCGTCACCAAGCCGTTCCGGTTCGAGGGGCGGAAGCGCCAGCTGCAGGCCGAGCGAGGCCTGGACGAGCTGCGTGAATCCGTCGACACGGTCATCACCATTCCAAACGAACGCCTCCTCGCGACGATTGCCCGCTCGACGTCGCTCAACGACGCCTTCACGAGCGCAGACGACGTGTTGAGGCAGGCCATTCAGGGCATTTCGGACCTGATCCTCGTGCCCGGCCTCATCAACCTCGACTTCGCCGACGTGAAGACGATCATGTCCGGCATGGGCTTCGCCATCATGGGCACCGGCCTGGCCGAAGGCGAGGAACGCGCGATGGACGCGGCCAACCTCGCGATCTCGAGCCCTCTCCTGGAGGACGCATCGGTCGCCGGCGCCCGCGGCGTCATTATCAACGTCACTGGCGGGCCCGATCTCTCGCTCATCGAAGTCAGCGAAGCCTCTGCCATCATCCAGGAGGCAGCGCACGAAGAGGCCAACATCATCTTCGGCGCCGTGGTCGATCCGAAGATGGCGGGCAAGGTGAAGATTACGGTCATTGCGACGGGTTTCGAGCGCCCTAGTATGGCGCAGCCGAAGCCCGCGACGGCTGTTCCGACCAACACTCCGACGCCTGTCGATTTGAGCTCCTACGCCTCGTGGAAGCAGGAGTCGGCGGAGCGGGCTCCAGGCGCGGGGGCCGCTCGAATGGCGCTGTCGCGCCGTTCGGTGCTCGAGATTCCCGCCTCGGGCCCCAAGGCCGCCAATGGCGGCGAAGCTGTGACGCCGGGTGCGGAGTTCGAGCCCGTATCGCCCTTGGATGTCCCCGCATTCCTCAGACGGCAGTCCGAGGGATAAGTCAGGCCCACAGGGTCCGGATCGCGAGCGCCGCCCGCGTCACCGGACCCAACCTCAAACGGCTCGGGTGGCCGTTCGCGCGCGTGGTACACTGCAAATATCCACGGCACGCGCGAACGGCGCCGTTTCAGCCGAAGCGTGCGCTCGAGCGCGTACCCGAAATCGCCTCTCACTTGACCAGCCCTTGCCCGCACGAGCGGTTGCTCGCGGCCGGGCCAGGCCGTCCGTCGAAAACATGAAGATCTGGGAACATCGCGAACGCGCGCGCGCGACTCTCGCCCGCGAGGTCGGCTACGTCCGGAAGCCGCACGGCGGCCGTCTGCGCGTTGCCCTCGCCTTTCCGAACACGTACTTCGTCGGAATGTCCAGCCTCGGGTTCCAGACGGTCTATCGCCTGTTCAACGATCTGGACGACGTCGTGTGCGAGAGGGTGTTTCTGCCGGGGCGTCAGGAACTCCGCGAGCAGCTCGAATCCGGCGCCCCGCTCCTGACCATCGAGTCGCAGACGCCGGTCCGCGAATTCGACGTCTTCGCTTTTTCGGTCTCGTTCGAATGGGACTACACGAACGTCGTCTCGATGCTGAGGCTTGCCGGGGTCGCGCCGCGATCCGATGCACGCTCGGTCCACGATCCGCTCGTGGTGATCGGCGGGGCCGTGACGTTCGTGAATCCCGAGCCTCTCGCGCCATTCGCCGACATCGTCGCGGCTGGTGAGGGTGAGGTGCTGATTCCCTCGCTGGTTTCCACGATCCGGGACGCCAGCTCGCGAAGCGATCTCTACGGGCGCCTCGCCGCCCAACGCGGCTTCTACATTCCGTCCCTCTACGACGTCCGCTATCTGGACGACGGGACGATTGCGGCATTCGAGGCAAAGCCAGGCTCGAACGCTCCTGCTGTAGTGAAGAAGGCCGCGGTGAAGAGTGCGGAGAAGCTCGATCCGCCCGCGACGTCGATCTTCACCCCCGACACGGAATTCGGGTCGCGCTTCCTGATCGAGGTCGTGCGTGGCTGCGCGAACCTGTGCCGATTCTGCTGGGCGGGTTACAACTACCTGCCTGTGCGGGCGTTCCCCGCCGATCGCATCCTCGATCTTGCGAGGGCCGCCCGCGCGCACTCCGCCAAGGCCGGGCTCGTGTCCATTGCCCTTTGCGACCATCCGGAGATCGAGCGGATTCTGACACGGCCTGCTCGACATGGGCTATTCGATCAGCCCTGCGTCGCTTAGGCTCGACGATCTGACCGAGCCAATCGTCCAGCTGCTTCGCCGGAGTGGTGAACGGTCGATCACCATCGCGCCCGAGACCGGTTCGGACCGGCTGCGTCGGGTGATCAACAAGACGGTGACCAACGACGAGATCCTGGCGGCGACGGAGCTGATCTTCGCCAACGGCATCGAGAACCTGAAGCTGTACTACATGATCGGATTGCCGACGGAAACCGAAGAAGACCTGGTTGCTATCCGGGACCTGACCGTCCAGATGCGCGACGTCATGATGAAGCACGCGCGCTCCCGCGGCCGTGTCGGGCGCATCGTGGGCAGCGTGAACCCGCTCATTCCGAAGCCTGGCACCGCGTATCAGTGGCTGCCAATGGAGGATCCGGCGGTGACCGACCGGAAGGGCAAGCGGCTGCGACAGCTCCTCGCGGGCATCGACAACGTCTACTTCAACATCAAGTCGGAACGGCATTCGTATTACCAGGCGCTCCTGTCGCTCGGCGATCGGCGGGTCGCGCCGGCGATCGAGGCGGCGGAGCGCAATGGCGGCAACTGGCGCAAGGCCGTTGCCGACGAGGGTGTCGACGCTGACTTCTACATCTTCCGGGACCGGACGAACGATGCCGTGCTGCCCTGGGACATCATCGACGGCGGCATGAAGAAGTCGTTCTTTCAGAACGAACTTCACAAAGCCCTGAACGAAGAGTGGACGCTCCCGCCGAAGCGACAGAAAGAGAACAGCCGCTTTCTGCCAGTGCTGCAGTAGGCGGCCGATCCGGCCACGCAGTCTCCACGCGTCGCAGCAATCGAGACCAACCCGTCAGGACGCAACGGCAGCGTCAGCTTCGTGCTCCTGATATGCCTGCAGGATCAGCTCACGAATCTTTTCCTGGGAGGTCGCGTCACCAACGGGGCGCAGCAGCGCGAAACTCCGCCGCTCGCCGTTGACCGAGTACTGTCGCGCGGGAAAGGTGACGTTACGGCCGTTGCCGGCTTTTCGCTCCCAGATGCCGAAGCCAATCAGCTTCAACCCTTCGAGTGGGCCGGATGTGAAGTGCAGCTCCGCGTCCGCAAGCTTGCCCGGTGGGTTGCCCTTGTCGTTGGGTACGATCTTGACCGTCACGGTGTGTCGCTCCTGTGAATGAGGCCGGCGGTTCGTGACGCCCGACCTGACCGCCTCTGGTCGAAGCTGCGGCGGTCTGCCGAAGACTTGACCACGGTGGATGGTCGGGCCGACTTTTCGCGCGTCGGCGCGTTTCACAGCAGGAAGGGCAAAGACCAGGCCGCGTGCCTCCGCCGGCGACATGTACATGGAAGTGAATGAGCGGACGAGAGTTGCGCACGGATCTCGAATCGTGACCGCAACTCTGGCGAGTGGAAGGGCGGCCGCGCGACAACCCGCGTTGTCGCCAATGCACCCCGTCGGGCGTAAATAAAGGGATCCGGAGTGGCCGGCAGGTCTCCGGCAGTTGAACCCCGCTCGCTCTACCGGCTCGAGCCCCGAGCTCAGCCCACCAACATCACTTGCGCGATGGCGATCGTCTCAGCGTGCGTGATGGTCAGGAGCGATCGGACAACCAGGAGGCTGCGGGCATACTCGGCGGCGCCCCCGTGGAGCACCAGCTGCGGCGGTCCGTCGTCACGGACCACCTCCACGTCGTGCCACAGCACACCCGCGGTGTGGCCTGTGCCGAGCGCCTTCATCGCGGCCTCCTTCGCGGCAAATCGCGCGGCGAGGTGCGGTGCCGGGTCGCGCCGGCGGGTACAATACTCAATCTCGCCGGCAGTGAAGACGCGCCGCAGGAAGCGGTCCCCGTAGCGCGCGAACATCTCGGCCACGCGGGGGATGTCCGTCGCATCGATCCCAATGCCCACAACAGTCATGGCAGAGCCTCAGCCTAACGTCGCGTTCGCGTGGACGCAAGCGTCCGCCGGCGTCGGCCCTGCTCTCGAGTGCCGGCCGCTTGGGGCGGTCGCGCGCCATCTGTTTACCGCGCACCATCTGGCACTGCGCGGCAACCCGGCAGAGTGGCAGGCGGTGGCCGCCGCGCTGGGTGCAGATTCGTCCGTGATTCGACTCGTCAGTCAGGTCCACCGCGACGGCGTGGCCGTCGCCAGAGGCCGGGACGCGGAATGGAATCCTCCCGAAGCGGACATCATCCTCACCGACGACCCCGACCTCGTCATCGCCGTCCGAATTGCTGACTGCGCGCCAGTTCTCATCGCCGATCCCCGGCGACGGGCGGTGGGCGCCGTGCACGCGGGATGGCGGGGAACGGTTCAAAGCGCTGCTCGCGCCGGTGTCTGCGCCATGACGCGCGAGTTCGGGTCGGATCCAGCCGATCTCGTCGCGGCGATTGGACCCTGCCTTGGCGTCTGCTGCGGCGAGGTTGGCGAAGAAGTGGTCGAGGCGTTCCGGCAGGCCCGCCATCCCGGAGACGCAATAGAGCGCTGGTTCAGCATTGGGCCTGCCGCCAGATTTCACCTCCACCTCGCGCGGGCGAACCGCGATCAGCTCGTGGCTGCCGGCCTCCGACCCGCCAACATCCACGTCGCCGGGCTCTGCACGCGTTCGTATCCTGAGGTGTTCCACTCTTACCGCGCCGCGGGCGCGAACGCTGGCCGCATGGCCGCTGTGATCAGGGCCGGGGGGAACTGACGGTATCGTGGTCGGGTTGGATCTGACGCTGTCGTGGTCAGTGGTCAGGGGCTTTTCTTAAATACGCGCGGCTAGTGGTCGCGCCACTGCGAGGGCGCAACCGGAAACATCGGTAACATAGCAACCCGGATCCCTGATCCCTGATCCCGTCTGCGTCAGTTCCAATTCGGCTCCCGTCGGTGTCCCGGATCCCGATCAGCGTCAGTTCCCATACGTCTGAGGTTGCTGCGCGACATCAGGGTTCACTACACTGATGAACCCGCAGGGTACCTTTGAAGAGACCTCGACACTTCGTGCTGGCCGGCGGTCTCACGCTCGCAGTTTGCGTCTGGGCCGGCTCGCTGCTGGCTCTCACGCGCGCAGCTGCGCCGGCGCCTGCGCAAGCCCCTTCACAGCCGAGGTCCACTCCGGCGCGGACTGTGCCCACGCCGCAGCCTGGCCGCGTCGATCCGGCGCCGCGAGTCGACTACGAGCGCGACGTGAAATCGATCCTCGACGAGAACTGCCTCGAGTGTCACAGCCAGGACAAGCGAAAAGGCGGGCTGTCTCTGGCGACCTACGGCGACCTGCTGGAAGGCGGAAAGGATGGCGCGATCGTACGCCCCGGCAGCAGTGCGCGCAGCATGATCATCGACCGGTTGACCGGTGCCGTGGAGCCGCAGATGCCGAAGGACGAGGCCCCGCTCGATCCCGGTCAGATCGGCGTCATTCGCCGATGGATCGAACAGGGCGCTCGCGCCACACCTGCGTCGCCCGCCGCACCGCAGCCCTGGGAAGCTCCCCTCGCGCTTGCGGCCCCCCGCATGCCGGCGACGGTGTGGGCAAAATGGCAGGCGCCGCTCGATCGATTCGTCGCGTCCTACTTGGCAGGCCGCAAGGTCGCGGAGCCGCCGACCGTCTCCGACGCGCTGTACGCGCGACGGGTCTATCTCGACGTGTGGGGCCTCCTGCCATCGCCTGAGGACCTGCAGGCTTTCCTATCGGATCGCACTGCGGGAAAGCGCGAGCGTCTCGTCCGGACGCTGCTCGACGACAACAGGAAATACGCTGACCACTGGATCTCGTTCTGGAACGATCTGCTGCGGAACGAGGACGGCGTGACGTACTTCTCTGAGACGGCGGGACGCAAGAGCATCACGCCGTGGCTCTACTCGTCTCTCGAGGCAAACCTGCCGTACGACCAGTTCGTCACGAAACTGCTCAATCCTGTAGAGACCTCCGATCCCGAGGGCTTTCTGATCGGAGTGAACTGGCGTGGAGAGACGAGCGCGGCCGTGAAGCCATGGATGCAGGCGTCACAGAACACCGCGCAGATCTTCCTTGGCGTGAACTTGAAGTGCAACTCCTGCCACGACAGCTTCGTGAGCAAGTGGAAGTTGAAGGACGCGTACTCTCTCGCGGCCTACTTCGCGCCCGAGCCGAAGCTGCAGCTCTATCGCTGTGATGTCGCGCAGGAGCGCTACGCGGAGCCCGGGTTCCTCTTCTCCGAACTCTCCCGTGCCCCCTCGTCTGACTCGTTGGCTGATCGTCGCGCCGCCGCAGCGGCGATCTTCACCGACCCGCGCCTCGGACGGCTCCCGCGGACGCTGGTCAACCGCATCTGGACGCGTCTTCTCGGCCACGGAATCGTCGGCAACCCGGATGAGATGGACGGGCAGCCGTGGAGCCCTCCTCTGCTCGATTGGCTCGCGAGCGATTTCGTGCAACACAACTTCGACGTGAAGCACGTGGTCGAGACGATCCTCACGTCGCGCGCGTACCAGATGCCGTCGGTGGCGAGAAAGGAGGAGCCGCCCGCACGAGGGTATGTGTTCGCGGGCCCCGAAGTGCGCCGCATGACGGCGGAGGAGTTTGCCGACGCGATCGGATCGCTCACTGGCGAGTGGGAGGTCGATCCAACGCGCGGCTCGAGCGGCGGTCCGCCCGCGAACGCCCCGAAGCCAACCGGAAGCGTGCCGTCGCAGCCGACGGCCGCGGGGACCTATGCGCGCGACTGGCATGTGGCGTCGAACGACCTGACGCGTGCGCTCGGCCGTCCGATCCGCGACCAGGTCATCTCGATTCGTGCGTCGCAGTCGACGACCCCTCAGGCGCTGGAGTTGGTGAACGGCGAAACGCTCACTCGATGGCTGTCGAGGGGCGCGCGCCGGATGCTCGGCGAGCTCCCACCCGAGCCCGTGAGCCTGTACAACCGGGCCGTTGCGGGCCGCTCGGCGACTTCGAGTGTGTTCGACATCGATGTGTCGAAGGCCAGCCGGCTCTGGCTCATCGTGCAGGAGAACGGATCCAATGACGCGGAGATCGTTCAGCCGGCCTGGGCGCAGGCCGAGTTCGTCGGGGCGTCTGGCGCCGTACCGCTCTCGTCCCTGACGCCGATCGACAATGCCGGTGTTCGTACCGGAGATGGTCCGATCCGAGTCCCGAACACGGATGGCACGGGCGTGCGCGTGCGCAATCCATCCGTGCTCGTATACGACGTCGCCGGCCGGGGCTTCACACGCTTTCACGGCGTCATGGGGCTGGAGAACAAGACGAGCGAGATCGGATCGACCCTCAACCCGCAGATCCGGTTCTTCGTCTTCGACACCGAGCCGAACATGGAGAGGCTGGTGCCGCCGCTGCCGGGCGCCCCGGTCCCGCCACCTGCCGCGCTGCACACGAAAGCGGAGGCGATCGACCGTGTCTTCTGGCACCTGCTCGGACGTGCGCCGTCCGACGCCGAGCGCCGAATTGCGGACGCAGCGCTCAGCGAGCCGTCGAGCGGCGACCGTCCGTCCGCGCGAGGGTTGGCCGATTTGATCTGGGCGTTGACGATGAAGCCGGAGTTTCAGTTGATTTACTGAGTAGTGAAAGGTGTTCGAGCGTCGGTTGGCACAGGAGTTCAGGAGATCACGAGACAAAAACGAAAGATCTCGCTGACGTCGTTGGTCTTGTTTCGTGATCTCCTGAGTTCCTGATCTCGTGTTGGAACGATCTCCGATTCAGATCGTTGCTCGGTTCGAAGGCTTGCAATGAAATCACAGAACAACACGTCGATTGACCCGTTGGCCAGGCTGACGCGCGACGAACGCGAGGTCTTCGCCCGTGTGAGCCGGCGGGGCTTCATGGGCGCGACGGCGGGGGCCACGCTGTCGGCCCTCGTCGGGCGTGAACCGCGGCTGCAGGCGTCGCAGGCCAGGCCGGCGACGGCCACTGCCGATGCCGTCATCGTGCTCTGGATGGCCGGAGGCATGGCGCAGACCGAGACGTTCGATCCCAAACGCTACACGCCGTTCGAGCCGGGTGTGCCGGTCGAAAAGGTCCTCAGCACGTTTCCGAGCATCCCCACAGCCGTTGACAACATCAAGTTCACCAAGGGCCTCGAGCAGATCGGCAGCGTCATCGACAAAGGCACGGTCATCCGCACCTTCACGGCCGCGGATCTCGGGTTCATCCTGCACTCGCGGCACCAATATCACTGGCACACCGGCTACATCCCGCCACAGCCGATGGCGATGCCTCACCTCGGGGCCGTGATCTCGAAGACGCTCGGTCCGAAGAATCCGGATGTCCCGCCCTTCATCGCCATCGGGCAGACGGTCGAAGGGGCAGGAGAAATCGGCACGCTCAAGGCGTTCCACACGGCGGGTTTCCTCGGCACCGAGCACGGGCCCTTCCTGATCATCGACCCGAAGGACGCGGCTTCGGCCGTCAGGCCGCCGAAAGAGCTGGGCGAGGAGCGGTTTCGCAGCCGACGCCAGCTGCTCGAGAAACTGCTGGCGCAAGAGCCCGTCTATCAATACGGCGGAGACTTCCAGCGGGAGTCGCTCGTCCGATCGCTCGACGGCGCCGATCGGCTGCTGCGCTCCCCGTCCGCCAAGGCCTTCGATCTCTCGCTCGAGCCGAAGAAGAACTTCGACGCGTACAACACGGGCCGCTTCGGGCAGGGCTGCCTGCTCGCGCGACGCCTGGTCGAGGCTGGCGCGCGGTACGTCGAGGTCACCTCGGAATACATCCCGTTCGTCTATTGGGACACCCACGAGCACGGCCACGAGCGCGCCGAGGACATGAAAAAGCTGATCGATGCGCCGATCGCCCAGCTGATTCGCGATCTCGACGAGCGCGGCCTCCTCGATCGGACGCTCGTCATCCTCGCGAGCGAGTTCGGGCGCGACGCGATGACAGAAGGCAAGGTTGGAAAAGAGGTCAAGGATCAGGCGATCAACATCCCGCCTGTGATGACCGAGATCCGGCACTACGGCATGCACCGGCACTTCACGGCCGCCGGATCGGTCCTCATGTTTGGCGGCGGGATCAAGAAAGGGTTCGTTTACGGCAAAACGGCCGATGAGCGGCCGTGCACCACAATCGAGAACCCGGTCGTGATGGAAGATCTGCACGCAACGATCTACCATGCCCTCGGCATTCCTCCCGACACGGCCTATGTGGCCGAGCGCCGGCCCGTCTATGTGACGCGCGATGGCGTCGGGAAGCCTATCAAGGAGCTGTTCGTATGAACCGCCGCGAGTTCCTGGCCGCCGCTGCCGTGACGCCAATCGCGTCGCCGATCCTGCTCGGGACGCAGGACAAAGCCGGAACGAAAGCGCCAGTCCTGGGGAGCGGAGCGAACACCTACGAAGCCCTCCACGATTGGGGCACGCTCCCGCCAAGCCTCAAGTGGGGCAACACGCACGGCGTCGTCGAGGACTCGCAAGGCCACATCTACGTTCACCACACCGTCCATGCGACGAGCGAGAGCCCCGACTCGATGGTCGAGTTCGACGCGAAAGGCAAGTTCGTGCGCTCGTGGGGTAAGGAGTTCAAGGGCGTCGCGCACGGTCTTCACATCCGGAAAGAAGGGCGTGACGAGTTCCTGTACCTGACAGTCAACGCCGCGAACCCCAAGATGGTTCCCCAGCCGGCGATGCAGGCCGTCATCGTGAAGACGACGCTGAAGGGCGAAGCCGTCTGGAAGATTCAGGGGCCTCCGGATATCGAGGCCTATCGCCCAGGTGCCGACGGCGCTGCGCGTCCTTACAATCCGACGAACGTTGCCATCGCGCCGAACGGTGACATTTATGTCGGCGACGGATACGGCTCCTACTACATCAATCAATACGACAGTAAGGCGAATTACATCCGGACGTTCGGCGGCAAGGGATCGGATCCCGGCAAGCTCGCCGAACCGCACGGAATCTGGGTCGATGTACGCTCGGGTAGCCCGTTACTCGTCGTCGCGGATCGTCGCAACAACCGCCTGCAGCGCTTCACGCTCGATGGCCAGCACAAAGACTTCGTCCAGGGATTCCGGTTGCCCTGCCACTTCGACGAACGGACAGGCCTGGTAGTTATCCCCGACCTCCAGGGCCGCGTCACCCTCATCGATCGTGACAACAAAGTGGTCGAGCACCTCGGCGACTCCAACCCCGAGAACTGGAACAACCCACTGCGCCGTGAGTCGCGCGACAAGTTCATCGCGGGCCAGTTCATTTGCCCGCACGGCGCCTGCTTCGACCACACCGGCAATATCTTCGTCGTCGAGTGGGTCGAGGTCGGTAGGGTAACCAAGCTGCGGAAGGTCTAGCACACGGGGCAATTCCGGCGCTCCGCCGGGCCGGGCGTCGGCGCGGAGAGGCGATAAAAAGTCCCAGGATCTTCTGATCTTCTGTCTCTCGCCAGACGCGTAGGCAACAACCCGCCACACATCGTACGCAGTCAAAGCAGAAACAGGCATTGATGGGCACAGAACGGAACACCTGTGCCTCGAAACGGTGCAGCGACCGTTTCGTCGCGTACGCGAAATCCCGAGCAAACCAGCCCGCGCCGCTCGCGAATGTTCAGCATCAGCACACGGCTCTCGGCCGGCAGGCCATCCGCGTGATTTGTGATCCGGCGCAACCATCGCGTTCGCAGTGATTTGCGCCTGACAGCGATGCTGGTTCGGAACTTGCGATGCCACTCTCTGCCCATGTCCTGGAATGCACCTTCGGCGATGACGATCGCATCCTCCTCGACACGCCACACGTTTGGGCGTGATGACGATCGGATCTCCGTCTTCAGCTCGCGCGGGCCAACGTGGCACGGCGGGTCCGCGAAGCCTGGCGTCGCGGCTCCGGGTCAGAGCCTCGTCTCGGTGATATGGAGCGGTGATCCCATGTGGGGCCAGCACATCGTGCGGCGTACGTCCGATCCGGGCTGGGGAAGCCATATCGTCTGGGGTAACGAATTCACCGGCACCACTGGCGGCCAGCACATCGTGCGGCGCACGACGGTCGGACCGGATGGGACAGTCTGTGGCGACGTGGCGCCCATCGCCAACAACAATGGCAGTCCCCCGGGACGGCGTCTGGGACGACCGTGACTGCGATGTTGCGCGACGCCCGAACGCGTGGTCCGGACGGCGTGCCTGCCGTCCGGAGCGACGCTTTCCGTTATCTGCCTGGGGCGGCTCGCGTGTACGTCGCCTGTGTCATCGTCACCGGCGGTGCACTGCTGATTCGCGCCGCGCCGCCGCTCGCCCGCCACGATACGCCGCTCCTGCTGACGTTCGTGCTGCTCACGATCGTCGCGTCGATCGCGAAGATCGTGCTGCCACTTCCAAACGGCACCTCCACGATCTCCGTCTGCCACGTCCTCGACTACAGCGCGATGCTGATGCTGGGCACGCAGTCGGCCTCGATCACGGCGGCTGTCGGCGCGTTGGGGCAGTGCACGTTCAGGAACCAGGCGCCGAATCCGCCGCACCGGACGGCATTCAGCGTTGCGGCCCTCGCAATCAGCGTGCACGCGAGCGGGGCCGTCCTCGCGTTGTCCGACGCGGGCAGCGGCCCGGGCGCGTGGAAGTCGTCTGACGTGGAATTCCTGTTCGCGGCAGCCGTGGTCTACTTCGTGCTCAACACCGGCCTGGTGGCACTGGCGATCGCGCTCACGTCACGCCAGTCGTGCCTCAGGGTCTGGCTGGACCATTTCTTCTGGACGTGGCCCGGCTACCTCCTCGGCGCAGGGATTGCCGGCGGGGTCGTGAGCGGACTCGATCGCTCGCCGTTGCTGCTGTTGCCGCTCGCCATCATTCCACTCGGCTTCGTCTACCATCACTTCCGCCAGACGGTGCAGCGCCACCGCGAGTCGCTCACCGATCCCTTGACCGGCCTGCCGAACCTGCGGACTCTGCACCGCCACGTCGAGGGCGAGCTGAAGCGATGGACCCGCCGAACCGACCACCTGTCCGTGGTCGTGTTCGACCTGAACGGGTTCAAGGGTATCAACGATCGATACGGTCACGCGGCCGGCGACAGGACGCTGTGTGACGTGGCTGTCTGCCTCCGGGGCGTGGTGGGAGAGCGCGGCCTGTGCGTCCGAACAGGCGGTGACGAGTTCGTCGTCGTGTTGACCCAGTGCGACCGTCGAAACGCCTCGAGACTGGCAGCGGAGGTCCAGAACGCGGTCGGATCGCTGCGGCTGCGGACCGAGACGGGCGTGCTGCTGAAGCCCAGCTTGAGCGCCGGAGTCGCCAGCGCACCCGATGACGGCCGCACGCTCGAGGAACTGCTCCATGCCGCGGACGAGCGCATGTTCGAAGCCAAGCGCGCGCGACAGGTCCCGAGAGCGGCAGCGGTCTAGTAGGACGTAACGCCTGAATCAGTAGCAGCCGCTCCGTTGTCGCAGCTGCGGAACTCGGGGCGAAACACCACGATTGCCCGCTAGGGAATCAGCTGATACAGCCCGTTAGGTATCCCTATGGTTCGGCTTCTCGCAACTGCGCTTCCGCCTGGTCCATCCCCAGATTCGAGAGCCGATCGGCCTCCTTGTTCAGCTCGCGGCGAACGTGCTCGAAGCGCACGCGTCCAAGTTTCGCCGCGAGGAGCCGTGCCTGGGCGAAGAGCGGTTGCAGGCCAGGATGCTTGACCTTGTACTCACCGCGCATCTGCTTCACGAGCAGCTCGGAGTCGGACCGGACGTGCACATCCCGTTCGTCGTGCGAGATCGCCCACTTCAAGGCCGCGAGCAGTCCGTTGTACTCGGCGACGTTGTTGGTTGCTACGCCAAGGCCCCCATACAACTCGTCGATCATCGTGCCCGCCGCGTCCTCGACCCGGACGCCGAACCCGGCGGGGCCCGGATTGCCCCGGGCGCCGCCATCGATGTACACCGTGATCATTCAGATTCTCGCGAACAGAAAAGTTGAACGTTCGATCGTAGAGTATCGTCTCTCAATCCTGAATCGCGGGTCTCGGGCTTCCGGTTGGTGAACATGTCCGGGGCAATCCTTCGCCTCGCGCGTCTACCTTACAGCGGCCCGGCCGTCCGGGCTCTCGGTCTGGTGTGGCTCGTGGGCATCTTCGGCGCGGTCCTGTGGGATTCGGTCTTCGCTCGGGTGACTGACCTCGTGGCCACGCTTATCGGACCCTGACCTTCACCTCCGCCCCGAACAGCATCGTCCGATCGTTGTCGCGGGCGGCCCATTTCATCAACGTCGCGACGCTTTTTTCGACGCGTTGTTCGAACGCGACGCGGCCGTTCGTGGTCACTTTGACGGATTGTGACAAATCGAACTGGGCGGGCGACAACAGCAGCGTGAACTCCTCGACGCCCCGACTGGTAACCTCCACCGCATTGCCGTTTCGCTCGAGGGCAATCCGCCCGGAGCGGGAGCGGTGCCTGAAGACCTGATCCGCGGGCTCCTGGGGCTCGTTGGGCCTCGATCCAATCGAGTCGAGAACCAGCCAGTGCATGCGCCCCCACGCTCGCGTGTCGGAGCTCTCCCAGGTCAGACGATCGGGCAGCGGATTTCGCGGGTGCTCTCGAACGAAATCCTCGAAGGCGTCTTTGACCTGCGGCCACCAGCTCGTGTCGTGTCCGGCTTCTGGTTGGGGCTTGTAGACCATCTGGACGCCTCCCTTCCGCAACTGTTCGAGGGACGGCTCGACAGCCGAGGTCGGGTAGAGCGGATCGCGTCCGCCGTTGACGACGAAAAAAGCGCGATTGCGGAGGTTTCCGGGGAAGAGATCGCCGACGACGCCGACCGACTCACTCGCCAGAACGAGCAGGAACCCGTTGAGCGGCAGGAACGAGGCGTAGGGGGTCGGGTCGCGCATCGCGACGTAGTAAGCGCCGGTTCCGCCATCGGACACGCCTGAGACGACCACGCGATTCTCGTCCACGTTGTAGGTGCGCTTGACGAGGTCGAGGATCGCGCGAAGGTTTTCGAGTTGGACGTCGCTCCACCATGGCGCTTCGTTCCACGCCTGTGGAAGGACGTAGATCTGTTCGGCTCCGGCGAGCCGGCCGATCCCCGCGGCCCGGCGTGTCGCGTTCGCCCCGCGGCCGACGCCGCCGTGGAGCTGAATCCGGACCTGATACTTCCGACCGGGATCGTAGCTGCCGGGAATCTCCAGGGTATAACCGAGTTCGCCCGCGAGCCCTCCGCGCCGGCCTTGTACGATGCCGGTCGGCACATTGCTGTTGTACGTGCGTCCTTGCTGAAGGCGGGCGTACACGTCCTGGAAAGTCGCGCCAGTCTTGACGACGTCCGTCGCGGCCTTCGCGGCGGCGTTCGGATCCTTGGCGCTCCAGAATCTCGCGAAGGCGTTGTCGAGGTCTGCCTGCGTCGGCGGGAGAGAGACGACGGCGGCGAGGGTGAGAAACGCGAGGAGTGGCTTCACGACCCGCTAATTATGCAGAGTTGGATGTTTCGAAGCCGGATGATGTGACGAGCGTCAGCTGGATTGGGGCTGGGTGGCTGTTTCCGCGGCGACCGGAACGTAGAAGAGAATCCGCGAGCAGCTGTCGCACTGAATCAGCGCGTCGTTCCGGCGGACCTCGTTGAAGACCTGTGGACGCAGGCGGACGTGGCACTGTGTGCAGCCGCCGGCCCGCGCCTCGGAGAGCGCGACTCCCTTGCGGTGTTTCGCGAGTTGCTCGAACAGCGCGATGGCGGGCCGGGAGATCTGAGCGGCGAGGGCAGCGCGGTCGGAGGTCTGTTGCTCCAGCGTTCGCTCGAGCTCTCCGCGCTCGGCCTCGATCGACTTCCTCTCTCTCGCGACTTCCGCCTGCTCCGATTTGAGCGCGGCATCCGAGGCCTTCAGCTCCGCCGCGAGCGTTTCCTGTTCCTCCATGCGATCGAGCAGCCGATCCTCGTGCTCGCGGACACCCTGTTCCGCCGCTGCGATCTCGTGCTGCATCGCCTGGTATTCCTTGTTGGTCTTGACCTCCATCAGCTGGCCCTTGAACTTGCTCAAGCGCCCCTGAACAACCGCCAGCTCCTTGTCGATTTCGCGCCGGGCCGTCTGGCTCGCGTCGATCTTCGTTTTGACCGCGGCCACGGCGGCCGTCCGTTCGGACAATCGATCGTCGAGCGCCGCTATCGCCCCGGGAATGTCCTCGATCCGCCGGCGCACGCGCTCAGCGGCGAGGTCGAGCTCCTGGAGATGGATCAGATGCTGGAGATCAGGATTCACAGTCAACAGTCAGTAGTCTACGGTCATCAGTCGCAGTCGGCAGTCTTGGTCATCAGTCTTGGTCATCAGTCGTCAGTCTTCAGTCGCAGCCAGAACGCCGAAGGCTGGCTTGCCATCCTTAGCTCGCTCCCGTGTCAGCAGAGCGAAGGATGGGCCCACCAGGATTCGAACCTGGGACGGACCGGTTATGAGCCGGCGGCTCTGACCGCTGAGCTATGGGCCCGAGTGAACTATGTCACAGTCGGCCGTCGGCAGTCGACGGTCATCAGTCGCAGTCGACAGTCACCTTCTCGATGCCCAGTAAGGATGCGACGGCCGACTGTGCAAGACAGCCGACTGCGACTCCCGACTGTGACTGCCGACCGTGACTGATGACCGTGACTGATGACCGTCGACTGCCGACCGCTGACTGTGCTACGTGCGTCCCTCGAGAAACGCACGTAGCTTCCGGCTGCGGGACGGATGACGCAGCTTCCGCAGCGCCTTGGCTTCGATCTGCCGAATGCGCTCGCGCGTGACGGCGAAGCTCTGACCCACCTCTTCGAGCGTGTGCTCGCTGCCGTCGCCGACGCCGAACCGCATTTTGATGACCTTCTCCTCGCGCGGCGTCAGCGTCTTCAGTACCGACTCGGTTTGTTCCTTGAGGTTCAGGTTGATCACCGCGTCCGAGGGCGACACGACCTGGCGATCCTCGATGAAGTCGCCAAGATGCGAATCTTCCTCTTCGCCAATCGGTGTTTCGAGCGAGATCGGCTCCTGTGCGATCTTCAGGACCTTGCGCACCTTGGACACCGGAATGTCCATCCGCTTTGCGATCTCCTCCGAGGTCGGCTCGCGACCGAGCTCCTGGACGAGCGCGCGCGACGTGCGAATCAGCTTGTTGATCGTCTCGATCATGTGGACCGGGATGCGGATCGTCCGCGCCTGGTCCGCGATGGCGCGCGTGATGGCCTGGCGGATCCACCACGTCGCGTAGGTCGAGAACTTGTACCCGCGCCGATACTCGAACTTGTCGACCGCCTTCATCAGGCCGATGTTGCCCTCCTGAATCAGGTCGAGGAACTGCAGCCCGCGGTTCGTGTACTTCTTCGCGATCGAGACCACCAGCCGGAGGTTGGCTTCGACGAGCTCCTTCTTCGCCTGTTCCGCCTGGATCTCGCCGCGCGAGATCGTCTCGAGCGTCCGCATCAGCTGATCGGGCGTTTCCTCGAGCTCCTCGGCCATCGACTTGACGAGCGTCTTCTGCTCCTTCTGTCGCTTGGCGAGGTTCTTCCGGTCGTCTTCCTTCAGCTTGCTCTTCTTGCCGCCCTTCGGGTTCAACTGGCGCTCGATCTGGTCGATCTCGCGGCGCACCCGCATCACGCCTTCGACGACGTCCTTGATCTGGTCGATCAGGCGGCGCTTGATGTTCTCGGTGAACTCGATCTTTCGAATCAGCTGCGAGAGCGCTACTCGCCCGCGCAGCGCTTCCCACCGGACACGGCGGTACTTCCGCTTGTCCCGCGTCGTGGCGCCCCTCGGCGTCTTCTCGAGCTTCTCTTTACACTTCTCGAGGCCGAGCCACGCCTTCCGCACCGCTTCGATCTGGCGCAGCACCTGGCGCTTGCGGTCCTCGATCTTGTCGTCCGTGATCTCTTCGTCGTTGAAGATCACGAGCTCGCGGATGCTCCGCTCGTCGTTCTTCAGCTGATCGCCCATCTGCATGATGGCGCGGGCGACGGTCGGGGTCCGGGAGATGGACTTGATCACCGCGAGCTTGCCGCGCTCGATGCGCTTGGCGATCTCGACCTCGCCCTCGCGCGTGAGGAGGGGAACCGTCCCCATTTCGCGCAGGTACATGCGGACTGGATCGTTCGTCTTGTCGAGGGCGCCCGGCGTGAGGTCGAGCTCCATCTCTTCCGCGCCTTCGCCGGTGCGGTCGAGCAGCTTGTCCTCGCGGTAGGTCTTCTCGGAGTCGACGACTTCGATGCCGGCACTGCCGAACGTGCTGAACAGATCGTCGAGCTCGTCGGACGACGTGATGTCGGCCGGGAGCAGCTCGTTGACCTCGTCGTACAGCAGATACCCTTTTTCCTTGCCGATGGAGATGAGCTGTCTCACCTCATCGTATTTTTCTTCGATCGACAACGGCATGTCCTCCTGAACTCCGCTCTATCTTGCTTGCAACCTATCCGCTGAATGATTTCTGTCGCCCGTTGGTCCCTGTCGGGCGGCCATCGGGCCCGCCCTGGCGGGGTCTGAAGACGCCGCCCCGATATCAAATATCAAACCGTGAACGCCCGCGCCGGATGGAGAGCCCGTCAACCGGCCTCCATCAAGACCTCAATCTGCTGAAGTAAAACCCGTTTCCGCGCCAGAAGCGAGACGATTTCGGCCTCGTGGGCAACGGCGCCCTGCTCCTGGAGTCGATCGATTTCCCGCTGCACAGCGGCGCGCTCGCGGTCGCACCGCAAGCGTTTCAACGTCCGAACACAATCGGCAGGGGCGGCGGGTGGGTGACTCTGACGGCCGATTTCGGCCACCAGCGAGGCCTCTCCACTGTTTAGACGCTCGATCAGGGTCTCCGGTAAACTCGCCGGAGGCCATTCTTGCAGGGATCTTGCCTGCTCCAGAATCGATCTGGTGGCCAGACCGTCCGTATCCCCTGGTTCCAGCTCCGCGAGCGCTGCCAGGGCCCCCTCCGGGTCCCGAAGGAACGCCCAGATCAAGCCCCTTTCCACCGTTTTTACTTGACTCAGGCCTGGCGCCTGCCTTTCAGGCTCCGGCGCCGTCGTCCTCTTCTGGACGGCCGACTTTCGGATTTCCGCCCTGACAACCTCTTCCGTTATTTGCGCCTTGTGCGACAACCTGTCCGCAAACTGGTCACGGCCGGCCGCGTCCGGTATCCGCGCCGCAACCTCCAGCATCCGGTTCAGAAAGTCCCGGCGGTCGTCCGACTTGACGAAATCGTATTCCGACGCAGCCCGGTCGAGCAGATACTCCAGATACGGCCGCGACTGCCGAAGCAGTTCCTGGTAGGCAGCCCCTCCACGTTTCTGGATGAAGTTATCGGGGTCGTCTCCCGCCGGCAGCATCGCGACGTTGACCTGGAAGCCCTCACCGACGAGAAGCTCGGATGTTTTCGCCGCGGCCCCTTTCCCGGCCGCATCGGGATCAAAGCTGAGGACGACCTTGCTGGCAAAACGTTTCAGTAGCTTCGCCTGAACAGCGGTCAACGCCGTCCCGGAGGACGCCACTACATTCGGGATGCCAGCCTGCAGGGCCTGGGCCACATCGAAATACCCCTCGACCATCACGGCGTGCTTTGTCCGCGAGATCGCTGATTTCGAAAGGTGCAACCCGTAGAGCGTGCGGCCCTTGACGTAGATAGGCGTCTCAGGCGAGTTGAGGTACTTCGGGTTCTGCCCCTCTTCCATGGCCCTGCCGCCGAAGGCGATGATCGCTCCGCTCTCGCGGCAAATCGGAATCATCACGCGCCCGCGGAATCGGTCGACCAGGGAACCGTCGTCGCGCTGGGCGATCAAGCCGCTCTTCTGCTGGACGACGTCCGCAAACCCTTCCCTCGTAAGCCGTTCGCGGAGTCCGTTTCCAGTCCGCGGCGCATAGCCAATCGCCAGGAGCCCAATGGTTTCCGCGGTCAACTGTCGCTTTTCGAGCAGCCGGCGCGCCGCCGCCCCACCCGGAGCCTGCAGCTGCTCGCGGAAGAAGGCGGCCGCCACTTCGTGCGCCTTCAGGAGCGCCTCCCGATCGCGCTGACCGGCCGCTTCCTCCCTGGAGTCCTCGGATTCCGGCACCGTCAGTCCGACGCGGCCCGCGAGCTGCCGCACCGCTTCGGGGAATGTGATCTTGTCGTACAGCTCGATGAACTTGATGACGTCGCCGCCCGCGCCGCATCCGAAGCACTTGAAGGTCCGCCGATCCTCGTTCACGTTGAACGACGGCGTCTTCTCGCCGTGAAAGGGGCACAAACCCTTCCAAGCCACGCCGGCCCGGCGCAGCGGAACACGCTCCTGGACGATCTGCACGATGCTCGCGTGCGACTTCAGGTCTTCGATGAAAGAGGCGGGGAAGAGCGGCACGCTTATTCCTTGAGCTCCACAACCGTCACACCACCACCACCCTGCTCGGGGGGCGCAGGACTGAAGTTCGCCACGAACGGCAGCGTCTGCAGGTACCCGGCGATGGCGCGGCGCAGTTGACCGGTCCCGTATCCGTGGATCAATCGGACGCTGCGCAGCTCGCTGACCAGCGTGTCGTCGAGGAACTTCTCGGTTCGCGACAGTGCTTCGTCGACCGTGCATCCAATCAGATTCAACTCTGTCAGGGAGCCCTCGCGCGGCTGGAGCTCCACGTTCACGCGCACCCGCGCGGGCTGGGAACCGGAGTCCGATCCGGCCGCGAGCACTCGCAGCTCGTCGACGCGTGCCCGGAGCCGCTTGCCCCGCACGTCGACTTCCGCCTCGCGATCGTGCAGCGCTTTGACGATGCCCTCCAGCCCGAAGGCGCCGACGAGGACGCGGTCGCCGACGACAGCCGGACGATCCTGCGTCGCCTTCGCCGTGGCCGTCTGTCCGCCGCCCGGCACGCCGGCTCCGGTGCGCAACCGATCGCCGATGGCGTCGACCGCCGCGCGGGCATCGGAGCGGGCGGCGCCCAGTGCTCCCGTCGGGACCAGCCGCGCCGCGCGACGTTCGGCGTCCGCGGCCAGTACGCCCGTGCGACCCTTGAGGGCATCGACGACCGAGTCGATCTGCCGGCGCGCATCCCGCATCCGTTCCTCGATGCGCTCGTCGAGCCGCTTTTTGAAGGTCTCTTCCCGGTGGCGCAGATCGTGCTCACGCGCATGCAGCTTCGACGCGTTCTCCGTCACCGTTTCGCGCTCGCGCGCCAGGAGCCGGCGCTCGTGATCGAGCATCTGGACGTCGCTTCTGGATCTTCGCCAGGTGCTCCGCCAGTTGCGACTCGCGCTCGGTGCGGTGCGCACGTGCGCGCTCGATGATAGAACCGGGCAGGCCAAGCCGGGTCGCAATCTCGAATGCCAGGCTGTTGCCCGGAGACCCGTAGTTCAGTCGATAGGTCGGGGCGAACGTCTTGGGGTCGAAGCCGAATCCGGCAGGGACTACGCCGTCAGTGGTCGACGCATACGATTTCAGCGAGTCGTGGTGCGTCGTCGCAATCACGGTCGCGCCCGCGGACGCGGAAGTGCTCGATGATGGCCATCGCCAGCGCGCCACCCTCCACCGGATCCGTGCCGGCGCCTGCTTCGTCCAGGAGAACGAGCGCCGGAAGCGTCAACGCACGCTCCATCTCTACAACGTTGGCAATGTGCCCCGAGAACGTGCTCAGACTCTCCGCGATCGACTGTTCGTCGCCAATGTCAGCGAACACCGAGCGGAACACCGGAAGCTGGGTCCCGTCGGCGGCGGGGACGAGCAGACCGGCCTGCGCGACGAGCGACAGCAGCCCCGCAGTCTTCAACGCGACCGTCTTGCCGCCGGTGTTGGGACCGGTGACGACCAACACCGTCACCGGCGGAATCAGCACGACATCGACGGGCACTGGCTCCTTTTCACCTTCGCGCACCTCGGACTCGGGCGTGCTACGGCGTGACGTCGCAGCAGCCTCGGCGGAGGCGCGCAGGTCCGCCCTGGCGGGGTCCGAAGACCGCGCCCTGCTGCCGGATCCGGCACCAAGGTGACGCTGCAACGCCGGAATCAGCAGCGGATGTCGCGCTGCTCGCAACTCGAGCCTGCCGTCGGTCGCGATGGCCGGACGCACTCCGTTCACCAGCGTCGAGAAGCTCGCACGCGCCTGAAGGACGTCGAATTCCGTCGCAGCTCCGACCGTCCGCTCCACATCGTCTCCGCGGCGGCGGAGCGTGTCGGTGAGGGCGAGCAGGATGCGATGGACTTCCTCCGCTTCCTGCTGTTCGAGCGCCACGATTTCGTTGTTGATCTCGACGGTGCTCAGCGGCTCGAGGAACAGGCTCGCGCCGCTGCCCGAGCTGCCATGGACGATGCCGGGAATCGAGGCACGGTGCTCGGCGCGCACGACCAGCACGTACCGGCCATTCCGATCCGTGACGATCTGCTGCTGCAGATACTTCGACGTGTCCTTCCCTCGCAGGTAGGACTCCAGCGTGTTCGCGCAGTCTCGAACGCTGTTTCCGCAGGCGCTCGCGAATGCTCCTGAGCTCCGGGCTCGCATCGTCCACGACCTCGCCGGCGGGATCGATCTTGCGCCGGATGTCGGCGATCTCCGGCTCGAAGCTGGCCGCGGCGGTCGCTATCGCGCGCAGGATCGGGTACGTTCCGCGACCGCGGCGGACGGCTGCGGCGGTTGCTTCGATCGAGGCGAGGAAGTCGGCGAGCGCCAGGAGTTGGCGTGGATCGAGGGCGCGGCCTTCCACCGTCAGCGCGGTCAGGCTCGCGTCGAGGTCATCCGGTGCGCGGAGTCCGATGGGGGATTCCGCCAGGAAACGAACGGTCTCGGCCGTGGCGTCCAAAGCCGACGACACCTCGCGCGGCTCGATGAGCGGCGCCAGGCGCGCCAGCCTGGCCAGACCGGGCGGCGTCTGTGCGAAGCGGCAGACCGCTTCGACGATGCGATCGAATTCGAGAGCCCTGAGGGCGCCGGCGTGCATGAGAGGTAGCGGTCTGGAGAGACCGATTGCCGAATGGACAATCGCCAAGTATAACTCACGGTTCAGGCTCCCACAACTGGCAAAATTCGCCACAAGTGAGCCGAAACGAATGACTTCCGCGGAGTTGTCGCCGCCTGCCGATGAGGAAGTCCGCCTGACGGTTGAATTTCGTACGCGGGGAGTGTCGAGTCCTACAAACCGGGCAGGTCCAACCATTACTTCCGGGGGCAAGTTGAGCGTGCGGAATCGGCTAGTCCAGATGATTGATCGAGCTGGCGATGGCCGCGGCACCGAATCCGTTGTCGATGTTGACTACCGACACGCCGGAAGCGCAGCTGTTCAGCATCGCCAGCAAGGCGGTGAGGCCTCCGAAGCTCGCGCCATATCCGACGCTCGTCGGCACGGCCACCACGGGCACGTCGACGAGACCGCCGACTACGCTCGGCAGCGCGCCCTCCATGCCTGCGACGACGATGACGACGCGGGCGGCGATGAGGCGATGGTGTTCCGATAGGAGCCGATGGAGGCCCGCGACGCCGACGTCGTACATCCGATCGACCTGGTTGCCCATCGTCTCCGCGGTAATCGCTGCTTCTTCTGCGACGGGCAGGTCTGCCGTCCCCGCGGCCGCGACGACAACGATGCCCTTTCCAGGGGGCGAGTTCCCAGCGCGCGTGATTGTCCGGGCGAGCTCGTGAAAGGTGGCGTCGGGTACTTTCTGCCTGACAGTGTCGAATGCCCGCGCGTCAGTCCGCGTGATCAGCAAGCTGTGACCCGCCGAGACGATGCGTTCGGCGATCGCCGCAATCTGTTCCGGAGTCTTGCCGGGACCGAAGACTACCTCAGGAAATCCCTGCCGAAGTGATCGATGGTGGTCGACCCGCGCGAAGCCGATGTCTTCAAATGGCGCTTGGCGCAGAAATTGAAGAAGCCGACCGTGGGCCTGCTCAGGTGTCAGGCGTTGTGCTTGGACATCCTCCAGGAGGGTGCGGAGGTCCTGGCGGTTCATCGCCCGGAGGCTCCGCCACTGTTTGACGGGAACTCGAGCCGGACAGTAAAATCGCCGTTTATGCTGAGCCTCGGATTCATCCTCTTATGACGCTGCCGCAGATTCTGATCCTCGTCGTCTATTTTTTCGTACTGAGCATCCTGGCAATCTACGGATGGCACCGCTATTACCTTGTGTATCTTTACATGAAAAACAAGGACAAGGTGCCCGCGCCAGGGCAGTTGCCGGTGCTGAAGGACCTGCCGCGCGTCACCATTCAACTGCCGATTTTCAACGAGATGTACGTCGCCGACCGCCTGATCGATGCGGTGGTCGAGATGGACTATCCGCTCGAGTTGCTCGAAATTCAGGTCTTGGACGATTCGACGGACGAAACGACCGAAATAGCGGAGCTGGCCGTGCGTCGGCATGCGTCGCGCGGCCACAACATCCACTATCTCCGCCGGGTGGATCGCCGCGGTTTCAAGGCCGGAGCGCTCGAGGCCGGACTCCGTGTGGCATCAGGCGAGTTCATAGCGATTTTCGACGCTGATTTCATTCCGTCTTCCGATTTTCTGATGCGGACCCTGCCGCACTTCAGCGAGCCGAAGATCGGCATGGTGCAGGCGCGCTGGGGGCATATCAACCAGGATTACTCGCTCCTCACGAAAATCCAGTCGATCCTGCTCGACGCGCATTTCGTCCTCGAGCATGGCGGAAGGAACAGGGCCGGCTGCTTCTTCAACTTCAATGGCACAGCAGGCATCTGGCGGCGTGAAGCGATCGAAAGCGCGGGGGGCTGGCAGCACGACACGCTGACCGAGGATCTCGATCTCAGCTACCGGGCACAGCTGCAAGGCTGGCAGTTCATCTTCCTCCCGGACCTCGTGGCCCCGGCGGAAGTGCCGGTCGAGATGAACTCTTTCAAGTCTCAGCAGCATCGCTGGGCGAAGGGATCGATCCAGACGTGTATGAAGCTGATGCCGCGGATCCTGCTGTCCAACCAGCCGTTCGCGGTCAAGGCGGAGGCCTTCTTCCATCTCTCGGCCAACTTCAACTATCTGTTGATGTCGGTGCTGTCGATCCTGATGTTCCCTGCGATGTGGGTTCGCTACAGCATGGGATGGACCGAGATGCTCCTCATCGACGTCCCGCTTTTCTTCGCCGCGACCTTGTCAGTGGGTAATTTCTACGTAGTTGCGCAGCGTGAGCTGTATCCTGACTGGAGGCAGCGGCTGAAGTATCTGCCCTTCCTGATGTCGATTGGGATTGGCCTCTGCGTGAACAACACTCGCGCGGTGCTGGAGGCCATTTTCAAGAAGCAGAGCGACTTTGCCCGCACGCCGAAGTACGGCATCGAGCGGGACAGCGACGAGTGGATCGGCAAGAAGTACCACCAGTCCTTCGGCGTGCAGCCAATCATCGAGCTCGCGCTCGGGCTGTACTTCACCGGCACGGTCTTCTACGCGCTCGTGAACCAGATCTACGGCACGCTGCCGTTCCTGATGCTCTTCCAGGTCGGATTCCTGTACACGGGGCTCCTCTCGATCTTCCAGCAGTTCACAGGGGAGAACGTGCTGCTGAAGACGCCGGAAATCGCAAAATAGCTTTCCAGCTGCCCGTTTCCCGCTGCCAGCTTCCAGATTGAACACCCACGCTGATCGTCCGGATGTCGCGAACAGTCGGTCAGCATTCCTAACAGCCGCCGGGCCGCACCCCCGCGGCTACTCGGCGCTTCGCCTTCGCTCGCGCCTGGGTGGGGGCGACAGCCCGTTCTCATCGGCGATTCTGTCCGGATTCTGATTTCTACGCTCCTCGCGGCGCTGCCTCCAGGCAGCGCCAGCCAAGGTTGGAATTCTGACTTCTGACTCCTGGATTCTGAATTCTGATTAGCTCCTGGCTTCCTGCTATCCTTCCCCCCATGCCTGCCGAAGCGAAGCCCAAAGCTGGTCTCGAAGATGTCGTCGCCGCAACGTCGGCGATTTGCTACCTCGATGGCGATCGCGGTGTGCTTGCGTACTACGGGTACGACATCCACGACCTCGCGCGGGGAGCGACGTTCGAGGAGGTCTGTTACCTGCTCTGGCACGGGCGGCTTCCGAGCCGGGCCGAGCTCGGTGATTTGCAATCGCAGCTGGCAGCCGGCCGCCCATTGGAGGAGCCGATCCTGCGCCTGATGAAGCAGCTGCCGGCCACCGACGGCATGGACTCGCTTCGCACGCTGACGTCGGCGCTCGGTCACTACGATCGCGACGCGTCGGATCACTCTCCTCAAGCGAACTATCGAAAGGCCGTGCGGCTGACGGCGCAGCTGGGGAGTATCGTCGCGACCTACGGGCGGATGCAGGCCGGCGGCGGGCCGATCCAGCCGGACCCCGCGCTCGGGCATGCCGCGAACTTTCTCTACATGCTGACGGGCAATCGCCCGAATGCGCTGTCGACGCGGGCGTTCGACATTGCACTGGTCCTGCACGCGGATCACGAGCTGAACGCGTCCACGTTCGCTGCCCGCGTGGCGGCCGCGACTCTGACCGATCTCCATTCGGCAATCGTTGCCGCAATCGGGACCCTCAAAGGCCCGCTGCACGGAGGCGCAAATGCCGATGTCATGCGGCTTCTCATCGAGGTCGGCCAGGACGCGTCGGCGGAGCGGATAGACGAAGCGATCCGGAGCCGGCTGGCCAGGAAAATCAAGATCCCGGGATTCGGGCACCGCGTCTATCACACCGAAGATCCGCGCGCGACCCACCTGCGCCGGATGTCGAGAGAGCTGGGCGAGCGCGCCGGCAACACACGCTGGTTCGAGATGTCGCAGCGGATCGAGAAGCTCGTTACGGGCGAGAAGAAACTGTATCCCAACGTGGACTTCTATTCGGCATCCACCTACTACACACTCGGTATTCCAATCGATCTCTTCACGCCGATCTTCGCCGTGAGCCGCGTTTCAGGCTGGACGGCCCATTGCCTGGAGCAGTACGCCAACAACCGGTTGATCAGGCCGAGGACGGACTACATCGGGCCGGCCTATCCGCAGATGTTTCTGCCGCTGGCCGAGAGGTAGAACTCCGGGACTCGCCGCTCGGGCCTCGGGGTTCGGATACACAAGCTTGCAGCCATCGAGTGAAAGAGGGCGGCTCGTCCCAGCCCTCGACCTTGGACTCCCGGGCCCCGTGCGGCGGATCCCGAGTCCCAGCACGCTATAATCGAAGTTTCCTCGCCCAATGGACCAGCGTTTCATCCGCAATTTCTCCGTCATCGCCCACATCGACCACGGCAAGTCGACTCTGGCCGATAGGTTTCTCGAGATGACGGGAG
Organism: uncultured Acidobacteriota bacterium; assembly: GCA_963730995.1. GTDB lineage: Bacteria > Acidobacteriota > Vicinamibacteria > Vicinamibacterales > 2-12-FULL-66-21 > CAVSUB01. The sequence continues at coordinate 777,841 of CAVSUB010000009.1, forward strand.
CGCTCCAGGCACGTGAGATGGAAGCTCAGGTGCTCGACAGCATGGATCTCGAGCGCGAGCGAGGGATCACTATCAAGGCGCACGCGGTTCGGCTGACATACAAGGCAGACGACGGGCAGGTCTACGTCCTGAACCTGATCGATACACCGGGGCACGTCGACTTCTCCTACGAGGTCACGCGATCGCTCGCTGCGTGCGAGGGGGCGTTGCTCCTTGTCGACGCGTCGCAGGGCGTCGAGGCGCAGACGCTCGCCAACGCTTATCTCGCCGTCGAGAACAACCTGGAGATCATTCCCGGTCATCAACAAGATCGATCTTCCAGGCGCGCAGCCAGACGAGGCGAAACGGCAGATCGAGGAGATTGTCGGGCTCGACGCGAGTCACGCGATCCTGGCGAGCGCCAAGGAAGGTGTCGGCGTCCACGAAGTGCTCGAGGCGATCGTGGCGCGGCTGCCATCGCCCGAGGGCGATCCCGAGGCGCCGCTCAAGGCCCTGATCTTCGACTCCTGGTACGACGCGTATCGCGGCGTGATCATCCTGACCCGCTTGATCGACGGCGTCATCCGTCCGGGCATGAAGATCCGGTTGATGGCGAAGGGGCAGGAGTATCTCGTCGATCAGGTCGGCGTGTTCTCGCCGAAGCCGACGGTGGTCGAGGAGCTTGGAGTCGGCGAGGTTGGATTCATCTTCGCGGGAATCAAGACCGTCACGGACGCGCAGATCGGGGACACGATCACCGAGTCGGCGCGTCCGACACCGGAACCGTTCCCCGGCTTCAAGGTCAGCAAACCGATGGTCTTCGCCGGTTTGTACCCGGTCGAAGGCAGCGAGTATCCGGAGCTCCGCGACGCGCTGGAGAAGCTGCGGCTGAACGACGCATCGTTCTTCTTCGAGCCGGAGACGTCCGCTGCGCTCGGCTTCGGCTTCCGGTGCGGCTTCCTCGGGCTGCTCCATATGGAGATCGTCCAGGAGCGTCTCGAGCGCGAGTTCGGCATGGACCTCGTCACCACCGCGCCTGGCGTTCTCTATCGGGTGACGACCACGGACGGAGTGATTCAGGAGATCGACAGCCCGTCCAAACTGCCCGATCCAGGACGGATCGAGAAGATCGAGGAACCAATCATCACGGCGATGATGCTCACGCCGACCGAGCACGTCGGCGCCATCCTGCAGCTCTGTCAGGAGAAGCGCGGCGTGCAGAAGTCGATCGAGTACCTGAAGGTCGATCGCGTGCTCATTACCTACGAGCTGCCGTTCAACGAGGTCGTTCTCGATTTCTACGATCGCCTGAAGACGATGTCGCGCGGCTACGCGTCGCTCGACTATCACGTGACGGGATATCAGGAGGCGCCGCTCGTCAAGCTCGATATCCTTGTGAACGAGGAGCCGGTCGACGCGCTGTCGGTGATCGTGCACAAGGACTCGGCCTATCAGCGCGGCCGCGCGCTCGCGTCGAAGATGCGCGAGCTCATCCCGCGCCAGATGTTCGAGGTCGCGATTCAGGCGGCCATCGGCAGCCGCATCATCGCGCGCGAATCGGTCAAGGCGCTGCGGAAGAACGTCCTCGCGAAGTGCTACGGCGGCGACATCAGCCGCAAGCGAAAGCTGCTCGAGAAGCAGAAGGAAGGGAAGAAGAGGATGAAGCGCGTCGGCCGCGTCGAAATTCCGCAGGAGGCATTCCTCGCGGTGCTGAAAGTGGGGACCGAGTCGTAGGGTTCGCAGCGCCGGCGACCTCACGCAGCGTGGGGATGGTGGCGACCGCTGAAAAATGCAACACAGGAGGAGGGGAGGAAGAGAGGAACTGGAGCCTACGTCGAGCATCAGACGGCTCGCGCCGCGCTACGCGCGGCGGAGTGATGCGACAAGCTGACGATCACGAACACCTGGGACATCGTCGTGTTCGCGATCGTCAGCTTGCCGCATCACACCAGCGCCGGCCGCCGGCCGGCGCGCGAGCCGGCGGTGTTGTTCGACTGCGATTCCAGTTCCTCCTTCCTCCCCTCCTCCCTGTGAAGGTTTTTGACAGCGCCGCAAGCTTTATCGTGATGTCGAGGATGGCGGAGTAACCGATGGCCGAAACCTTTCAGAAATCCACCGTCCGCGAGTACTTCGAGTCGATCGTGATCGCCGTGATCCTGGCGCTCTTCGTGCGCACCTGGGTCGTGCAGGCCTTCAAGATCCCCACCGGGTCGATGGAGAACAACCTGCTCATCGGCGACCACCTCCTCGTCAACAAGTTCGTGTTCGCGCCGAACGCCACTCGCGCGGAGCGCGCGCTCATGCCCGAACGCGACATCCATCGCGGCGATGTCGTGGTGTTCAAGTATCCCGACGAGCCGGAGCGGGACTTCATCAAACGTGTGATCGGGCTGCCAGGCGAGACGCTGGAGCTCCGGAACAAGAAGGTGTACGTCGACGGAAAGCCGCTCGACGAGCCCTACGTACACTTCCTGGAGCCGGCGTCGACCTCGCAGGAGGTCACCTCTTTCGATGTGCGCGAGCGATACGGGCCCGTCAAGGTGCCGACGGAGCAATATTTCGTGATGGGCGACAACCGCGACAACTCGCAGGACAGCCGCTACTGGGGTTTCCTGCCGCGCAGCTACATCAAGGGCAAGGCGCTGATGATCTACTGGTCGTACGAGTCAGGCAGCGCCGACTACGTGGACAGCGGGCTGGGCGCGAGCATCGGCCGGCTGTTCTCGGTTGTTACCCACTTCTTCACCAAGACCCGGTGGGAGCGATTGTTCCGGCAGATTCACTGAGGCCTCACAGCATCCGCGAGCCGGCCTTCTCTCGCGCGACGGTGACCTCGTGCTCGGCGGCGGCAGTCAAGCGGGCGATCTCCTCGCCGACAAGAGCGACGTAGGCGGCATCCTTCAACATCCCGAGGTTGACCTCGACGTTCAACCGCGCACCGCGCTGCGCCGCCACCAGGAGCTCCAGCCCCACCTGCACGTCGCTCGCGGCGTTTCGATTGCCGAGCTCCGCCACGACGACCCCTTGTTCGATGGCGTCGCCACAGGCGCGCATGACATCGAGCGGAGCATCCGTCGCGGCGCGCAGCGCCGCCTGAATCTGCCTGGAGCGTGACTGCTTGTCTTCTTCGCTTGCCTTCGACAATCCGTAAGCGGCAACGACCATGTCGTACGCCTCGCTGTCGCGGTCGACCAGCACGGCAAGGCGATCCCCGATTCGGGCGCATTGCGCCTGCGCGGAGGCCAACCGCTCGGTGTCCTCCTCGGTCTTCGCGTGTGACTTCGGGAGTCCGCCGACCATCGCCAGCAGCGAAGCACCCAGCGCGCCCGCGAGCGCGGCAGCGGAACCGCCGCCTGGCGTCGGCTCTGGCGATCTGAAGGCCGCCAGCAGATCGAGGAGCGTGAGGTCGGTGAGTCGGGGCATGGGAAGAGGGTTCTAGGTTCCAGGGTTCTCGGGTTCTACAGGTTCTGGGTTCGAAAGGCTCTGGGTTCCAAAGGTTCTGGGTTCCGCAGGTTCCAGATTCACAGCGTTCCGGCTACAAGCGTCCCTCGCTTCAACACAGCCGCCACGGCTGGCGCCCCAACTCGAATGAGATTGATGGCGTCCCCGCGCACGACGACGACGTCGGCCAGTTTGCCTGGTTCGAGGCTGCCGACGGTGTCGGCCACGTCAAGGGACCAGGCGCCGTTGATCGTGGCCCCGACGAGAGCCTCCTCGAACGTCATGCCCATGGCGAAGCAGGCGAGCGTCATCGCAAACGGCATCGAAGGCGAGAAACCGCCGCCAGGATTGACGTCGGTCGCCAGCGCCACCGGGATCGAACGCTCGATCAGCCGGCGGGCCGGAGCGAATCGCCCGAGCTTCAGATAGAACGCCGCCGAAGGCAACAGTGTGGCGGTCACGCCGCCGGTCGCCAGCGCGTGCATGCCGGCCTCGGACACGTGGACCAGATGGTCGGCGGACCGGGCGCCGACGCGCGCGGCGACTTCCGATCCGCCGCTGGGGCCGAGCTCGTCGGCGTGTATGCGCGGCTCGAGGCCCGCAGCGACGCCCGCCTCGAGAATCTGCGCCGACTCCTCCGGAGTAAACACGCCAGTCTCGCAGAACACATCGCACCAGCGCGCGAGCTTCTCGGCAGCTACTGCCGGAATCATCTCCTCGACAATCGTTCGGATGTAGTCGGCGCGGGTATCGCGAAACTCCGGGGGCACCTCGTGGGCGCCCATGAAGGTCGGCACCAAATCGATCGGATGCAGAGCATCGATCTCCCGTATCGCCCGCAGCATCGTCAGCTCCGACGACGTCGTCAGGCCGTAGCCGCTCTTGACTTCACAGGTCGTCGTGCCGTTCGCCAGCATGTCGTCGAAACGAGTCCGTGAGGCTGCGACGAGATCGCCGACGGTTGAGTTCCGCGTGGCGCGGACTGTCGACAGGATCCCGCCGCCGTTCGAGGCGATTTCACCGTATGTCGCCCCTGCCAGCCGGAGGCGAAGCTCGTCGAGCCGATCTCCCGCGAACAGTGCGTGCGTGTGCGCGTCGACGAAACCTGGAACGAGCGAGGAGTCCGGCGCGTCGATGACGCGCGCACCAGGTGCGAGGCTGGCGGAGCGATCCAGATCGGCGGTTGGTCCGGCGAAGAGAATCTGCTCGCCCGCGACGGCGATTGCGCCGTCCGCGATCGGATCGAGGTCTCCCATGCGAGCGCCCGCGCGCGGGGCCGGACCGGCACACGTGATCAGCTGACGGCAGTGTCGGATGACGAGTGTGGCGGGTGTGGAGGCCACAGCGGTCACGGCGGAAGTATAGCGAGAAGCTTCTCCGATACCTCAGCGGCGTTGGTCCCCGCGACTCTCACGATCTTGTCGCGCGCGCGTTCGCCGGACGCAATCGAGATATCGCGTCGAGCGTGTCCGAGGAGAGCGGCCAGCATCGCGATGAGGGCTTCGTTCGCGGCGCCTTCGACGGGGGCCGCAGCGAGCCTTACGAGCAACGCGTCGCCCCGTGTACCGGCGACCCGCGTCCTGCCAGCCCGCGGGACGACCCTGATACGGAAGCTCACGCCCGCCGGCGTCTCGGCGAGGGGAATCACGTGGTACGCGAGGTCACGCTCTCGTTCTTGTCCTGATCCCGCACGAATTCGAGCGCGCGGTACAGCGCCTGGATCGTCGTCTCGAGCGTGCCCTCCGCGTCTCGCCGGCGAAGCCGCAGCTCATTGATGCTGCGCTCGACTTCCTCGAGGCGGCCCTGCGACTTCTGAACGATCAGCTCGGCCCGTCCCTGCGCCTCCCGGAGTATCAGCTGCGCCTCGTTCTGCGCCGAGGCCTTGATCTCGTCGGAGAGCTTCTGAGCCGTCACGAGCGTGTTCCGAAGTGTGTTCTCGCGCTCGCGATGTTCGACGAGGAGCGATTCGCTCCGCGTGAGGTCCTGCCGCAATCGATCGATCTCGCGGAGCGCGCTCTCGTAGTCGTCCGCGGCCTCGGTAAGGAAGGCCACGACTTCGGTCTTGTCGAAGCCGCGGACCGCCGTGCGGAAGCGTGGCTGACGCATGTCGAGCGGCGCCACACGCATGACGCGCGCCGCAGGCGCCGAGCCGTGGATCGTCGTGCCGTCAGACGCTCGTTCGTCCGTCATGTGATTTTCTCCCGCTTGCCGAAGATCGCCGTCCCCACACGCACGATCGTCGCGCCCTCTTCGATGGCCGCCTCGTAGTCGTGACTCATCCCCATCGACAACTGTCGCAGCACCTCGGGGGAAGCGCCGGCGTCGAGCAGCCTGTCCCGGAAAGCGCGCAGTCGTACGAACCACGGCCGGGTCTGCTCGGGATCCTCGTTCCACGGGGGAACGAGCATCAGGCCGGTTACGCGGAGCCTGCGAACCGAGCCGGCGGCTGCCACGATTCGCGCGGCTTCCTCGGGCGGCGCGCCGAACTTCGTCGCCTCGCCCGCGAGATCGACCTGCACGAACACCTCGAGCGGAGCAGCGTCCGGTGGCCGCTCAACCGCGCCGTCGTCCAGTTTCTCGAGGAGCTCGAGCGAATCCACGGATTGGATGCACCCGAACGCCGGCGCGGCCTTGCGAGCTTTGTTCGACTGGAGATGCCCGATGAGATGCCATCTCACCGGAGTGTCGGATGTCCTGGCGATCTTCTGCAGCGCTTCCTGAACACGGTTCTCGCCGAATTCCCGCTGACCGGCCGCCGCGGCCTCGTGCACCGCCTCGATTCCGAACGTTTTCGAGACCGCAACGAGAGTCACGTCGGCGGGCTCCCGGCCGGATCGCTGCGCTGCCGCAGCGATCCGGTCGCGGACGACCGCGAGGTTGTCGGCGATGGCCACCGAGCCGGCTACTTCTTGATCTGCGTGAGGATGCCCTTTGCCTGCTCCGCGTACTGGCCTGTCGGTGCGAGCTTGAGGTAGTCGTCGAAGTGCGTGGCCGCGTCTGGCATCTTGCCTTCGTTGAGATTCGCCATTCCGAGCCAGTAGTGCGCGTCGGCCAGCTTCGGGTCGGCCTTGACGGCATCCTCGAACTGCTTCTTCGCGTCAGCAATCTTGCCCGCGTTCCACAGGATGACGCCCTGGTTGAACATCGCAGACGCGCTCGCCCCGCCGCCGGCCGCGCCGCCGGCCGCCCCGGCTGCCGACGCCAGCTTCATCGCCTGCGCGCTGGCCTCCGCCGCCTGATCGAACTTCTTCTGTGCGTTGTAGACATTGGCGAGCCCGTTGTACGCGTCGGCTGAGTTCGCGTCCAGTTCGATCGCCTTCTTGTACGAAGCTTCCGCCTGCGTCCAGTCCTTCTTCTGCGCGTAGTTGGCGCCGATGTTGGAGTAGCACTCGACGCACTTCGGCACCTGCCCGAGGACCTCGTTGAACTTGGCAATCGCTTCGTCGTTCTTTCCGGCGTTGCTCAGCGTGACGCCTTCCTCGAACGCCGTCTTGATGGCGGCAGTCTTTGCAGCCGCCTTCTTCCGGTCCTCGTCGGACATGTTGCCGCGCATTGCCGCCCGGCTTCAGCGCGAAGTTGACCTCGACCATGTCGAGGCCGATCCTCTTGTCGGAGGACTGCGTCAACTGGTCCTTGACGGCCGTGATTTTGTACTGACCGGGCTGCAGGCCGATCTGGATGTAGTCACCGTTCTTGTTCGTCTTGACGGTGAACTTGCGGCCGCCCGAGTCACTCCCCTCGATCGTGACTACGGCGCCTTCGATCGGCTTGCCGCTGGCGTCCACGACCTTCCCCTTGACCTGGCCCGTCTGGGCGTAGCTCGGCACCGCAATCACGGCAAGCCCGAGCACGAACGCGCAGATTGCGAGCGACCGGCACCAGATACGTGCGCCCATCATGCAACCTCCGTCTGCGTAGATTGAGTCCAGCGAGAATTCATGAGCATTTTCGCTCTTGCGTCGGTCAGTTTACACGAATCTCCCACGCGCCGCCCGGCGTCAGGGGCCCCGCGTCTTCGGTCGAACTCGAGCGTTCCGAAAGCTGGGCCTGTTGACTCATCCGCGCGAGGCATCGGCCGCGCCCGGCTCGAAAAAGCGCGCGACGTCCAACAGCCGCTGGGTCAGCGGCGCCGGAGGAAGCGAATCGAGGAAGCGCCTTCCGTAACCCATGCTTCGCAGGCGCGGATCCAGAATCGCCAGTACGCCCCGATCCTGACGATGGCGCAGGAGGCGGCCGAGGCCCTGCTTCAAGGCGAGGATCGCGAGTGGCACCTGGTACTCGCCGAAGGCGGAGCCACCGCGCGCCCCGATGGCCTCGATGCGGGCGGCGGTGATCGGATCACCTGGCGAAGCGAAGGGGAGCTTGTCGATGATGACGCAGCTGAGCGCTTCACCCACGACGTCAACACCTTGCCAGAAGCTGGACGTGGCGAGGAGGACGGCGTTCGGCGTTCCCCTGAAATCTCGAAGCAGCGCCGATCGCGGCGCGGAGCCCTGCACGAGAATCGGATACTCGAGCTCCTCGGACAGCACGCGATGGACTTCTCGCAGGTTCGCGTAGCTCGTGAAGAGTACGAACGCCCGGCCTCGCGTCCGCTTCAGGATTTCGATCACCTCGCCGGCGGCCGCCGACACGAACTCGGCTGAGCGGGGATCCGGCATGTTGCGCGGAAGATAGAGGACCGACTGACGCCGATAGTCGAATTCCGAGTCCAGCCGTATCTCGGTCGCGCTCTTCAACCCGAGGCGTCCGCGTACGTACTCGAAGGAGCCATCGACGGTCAGTGTCGCCGAGGTCAGGACCGCGCCCTGAAACCTCTCGAACAGCATTTTCTGCACGATCGACGAGACATCGATCGGCGAGGCGCGCAGGAACACCCCGCGTGAGCGCATCTCGAGGTAGTAGACGAACCCGGGATCGTCCGCGCGAAGGAGGAAGCGGATCTCGGTGCGGATTTCGGCGGCGCGCCGCGAAATGGCCAGCACGTCTTCCGAGACGTCTTTCGCGAGCGCGATGTCCGCTTCGAGGGCTTCGAGCGCCGAGGTGAGCGCGGCGCCTTCATCCGCGAGCCGGGCCGTATGGCCGCTTCGCAGCCGCATCCTGTTGTCTGACGCGGACCCCGACCCCGGCATCTCGTGCCGGAGCATCTGCGCAGCGGCAAAAAAGTCACGTGCCGCGCTCGCGATGCGGTCCGCATCCTCGGCGATCTCATCCCGCCGATCCAGCGGCCCCGTGCCGACGATGCGCCTGACGTCCCGCGCGAAGTCGTCCAGGCGATAGTTGCTGATCGACAGGCCGAAGTACTGGGTCGCCACGTCTTCGAGCTGGTGCGCCTCGTCCACGACGGCGAAGCGGCAATTCGGAATCACCTCGCCGAATTCGCTCTGTCGAACCGCGGCGTCCGCGCACAGGAGGTGATGGTTCACAATGACCACGTCGGACTCCGCGGCGCGCTGACGCATGCGGACGACGAAACACTCCTGATAGCGCGGACACTCCGTCCCGATGCAGTTCTCGGTCGTCGCCGCGATGTCGTTCCAGAAGGGCAGGTCTTCGGGCAGATCCTCGATTTCGGCGCGATCGCCGGTCTCGGTGTGCCGGGACCACGCGTCGATTGCCTGGACGTGGTAGGCGTTGCCCGCGGCTCGCGAGAACTCGAAGCCGGTTCCCGAGGCAACCGACTCGCGCAGGGCCTCGAAGCGGTGCAGGCACAGATAGTTTCCACGGCCCTTCATATAGGTGGCCGTGAAGGGCACGCCCAGACACTCGCGAAGGATCGGAAGATCCTTGAAGTAGATCTGTTCCTGAAGATTCTTCGTGCCGGTCGAGACCAGGACCCGCTGCCGGCTCATGATGGCGGGCACGAGGTAGGCGAGTGTCTTCCCGGTGCCTGTCCCTGCCTCCGCGAGGAGCGTGCCGCCTCCGGAAAAGATGGCGGACACTGCGCTGGCCATGTCGATCTGCGCCTGGCGCGGCTCGAACCCCGGCATCGCCCGCTCCAGCGAGCCGCCGGGGTGGAACACGCGCGCGACCGCCGCGGTCAGTTCCGGTGCTCTGGGTACAGCGGGAACTTCCGGCACAGAGCCTCGACTTCTGCCTTCACGTTGCCGAGGGCCGCGTCGTCATCCGGAGATGCCAGCGCCCGGGCGATGAGCTCGCCGACCATATCCATTTCCGGCTCGCGCATCCCCCGGCTGGTGATGGCGGGCGTGCCGATACGAATGCCGCTCGCGACCATGGGCGGGTTCTGATCGAAGGGAATCGCGTTCTTGTTGACGGTGATCCCGGCTTTGCCGAGCGCCGCCTCCGCGACCTTGCCGGTGAGCCCGCGCGAGAAGACGTCGACCAGCATGAGGTGATTGTCGGTGCCGCCACTGACCAGCCGGAAGCCGGCGGCCGACAGGTTGGTCGCCAGCCGTCCGGCGTTGGCGACAATCTGGCGCTGATACTCGGCGAATCCCGGCTCCAGCGCTTCCTGGAAGCAGACCGCTTTCGCCGCGATGATGTGCATCAGCGGGCCGCCCTGGATCCCTGGGAATACGGTGCGATCCAGATCCTTGGCGTACTGCTGACGGCAGAGGACCATCCCGCCGCGGGGTCCTCTCAGCGTCTTGTGCGTCGTCGTCGTGACGAAATCGGAGTGCGGCACAGGGCTGGGGTGAACGCCTGCCGCGACGAGCCCTGCGATGTGCGCCATGTCGGTGACGACCGGTGCGCCCACGGCCTTGCCCGTTCGGGCGATCCGCTCGAAGTCGATCACGCGCGGGTAGGCACTCGCGCCGACCATGATCATCTTCGGGTTGTGCTCGTGCGCGAGGCGGTCGAGCTCGTCGTAGTCGATCCGCTCATCGTCTTTACGGACGCCGTACGGCACGATCGTGTAGAGCTTTCCGGAGAAGTTGAGCGGATGCCCGTGAGTGAGGTGGCCGCCGTGCGCCAGGTTCATACCAAGGACGGTGTCGCCAGGCTTGAGGAGCGTGAAGTACACCGCCATGTTCGCCTGCGCGCCGGAGTGCGGCTGCACGTTGACGTGGTCCGCGCCGAAGATCTTTTTGGCGCGCGAGATGGCGAGAGACTCGGCAACATCGACGAACTCGCACCCACCGTAGTACCGTTTGCCCGGGTAACCTTCCGCGTACTTGTTGGTCAGCACAGAGCCGGCCGCTTCGAGAACAGCCTGGCTGACGAAGTTCTCAGAGGCAATCAGCTCGAGCCCGCTGTTCTGTCGATGCACTTCATCCGAGATCGTCCGCGCGATCTCGGGATCCGTATCGGCCAGCGTGCGCCAGCGGGACGGAGAATCAGCTTTCGTTGCCATGGACACGCCTGTGTGCTCCTGAAGTACTGATGGGCGAATCAGCCGGCGGCGTTCACCGCCGCGTGCTGTTGTCGTTCGATTTCGGCGATCTGGTCGATCCTCAAACCGGGGGGCTTCGCCCCGCCGGACCCCCATCGCCGTCGCTCGCGGGGGCCCCACACCCCGCTCCGCTCCGGCGGCGCGCCTTCGGCGCGCCGATGCCCGATCAGCCCGTAGCGTTCGCCGCCGCGTGCTGCTGCCGTTCGATTTCGGCGATCTGGTCGATACGGCGCTGATGCCGTCCGCCCTCGAAGGGCGTGTCGAGCCAGAGGGTCAGGATCTGGTCCGCGAGCCCGAATCCGACGATACGGGCGCCAAGCGCGAGAACGTTTGCGTCGTTGTGCTGGCGCGACAAGCGGGCCGTGTACAGATCGTTGCACAGCGCAGCGCGCGCGCCGAGTATTTTGTTGGCGGCCATCTGCTCGCCCTGTCCGCTGCCGCCGATGACAATCCCGCGATCCGCCCGTCCGGCCGCAACCGTCCGGGCGACGCTCGCGCAGATAGCCGGATAGTCGACCGGCACGTCGCTATCGGTGCCATGATCGTCGACCTCGTGCCCGAGACGCGTCAGCGTCGTCACGAAGTGCACTTTGAGCGCGAACCCGGCGTGATCGGCACCAACCGCGATGCGCATGACGCTGCGATTATATATTCAGTCGTCAGTCGGCGGTCGTCAGTCAGCAGTCGCAGTCGGCAGGTCAGTCTTCAGTCGACAGTCATATTTCTCGAGGACGACTCAGAACCTCCGGAACCGTGAACCTTTAGAACCTTAGAACCTTAGAACCCTAGAACCCTAGAACCCTAGAACCCTAGAACCCTAGAACCCTAGAACCCTAGAACCCCTGGAACCCTGAATGCCCATCTCCATCTCTCCGCGCGGCGAAGAACGAATCCGCAACGGCCATCCTTGGATCTACCGGAGCGATGTGGTCGAGGTCGACGCGGCAGGTGGGGACACTGTCCGTGTGACCTCTGCGCGCGGGCGGCCGATTGGCTACGCGCTTTACAGTGATCGATCGGAAATTGCGATCCGCCTGCTGACCAGGCAGGACGAGGCGCCGACGATCGAGACATGGCGCGAGCGGATTGCTGCCGCGATTGCCTATCGGGCGACGCTGCGCATCGATGCGACCGCCTATCGCCTGGTCCACGGAGAAGGCGACCGGCTGCCTTCGCTCATCGTGGACCGCTATGGAGACTATCTCGTCGTGCAGACGCTCTCGCAGGGGAGCGACCGCATGTTGCCCCAGATCGTCGACCTCCTCGTCTCAATCGCGCAGCCGGCCGGCATTCTGGCGCGAAACGATCCGAAGGTCCGTGCCCTCGAAGGATTGGAGCAGAAGGTCGAGGTGCTTTATGGCACGGTTCCAGAGTCCATCGAGGTGCGCGAGGGCCGCGTATCCTACGAGGTCGACACGTATCGGGGCCAGAAGACGGGCCTGTTTCTCGATCAACGGGAGAATCGCGAAGCTGCCGCGCGATACGCGAGGGGACGCCTGCTGGATGCGTTCAGCTACAACGGGGGCTTCGGGCTCGCGCTCGCGCCGTTGTGCGATCGGGTGCTGGCCGTCGACATCTCCGAAGAAGCGGTCGCGCGCATTGGCGCAAACGCTGCGCGCAACGAATTGAAGAACGTCGAGGCGCGCGCGATGAACGTCTTCGACGAGCTCCGCGAGCTCGAACGGGGCGGCGAACGCTTCGACACGATCGTCCTCGACCCGCCCGCGTTCGCGAAGAACAAGGCCGCGGTGCCCAAGGCGCTCTCCGGGTACAAGGAAATCAATCTACGCGCGCTGAAGCTGCTCGAGCCTGGCGGGTTCCTGATTACGTGCACCTGCTCGTACAACGTGAGGGAGGCCGATTTCGCGGACCTGCTCGCGTCCGCGGCGGTCGACGCGCACGCCGACGTCACCGTGGTGGAGAAGCGAACCCAGAGCCGGGATCATCCGATCCTGATGACGGTTCCGGAAACGTACTACCTGAAGTGCTTCATCCTCCGGAAGTTGTAGTCGGGAATGGAGGAGGGGACGGAGGGCTGGAGAACGCTCACAAACGGAGCAACGGAGTCAACGGAGACGAAACGGAGAGGATGAGCTGATTTGATCCCTTGGCAAGAGAGCTGCTCGCGCCGCCGCCCATGGGGCGGCGGCGCAGGGAGAGGCCGGAGCGAGACTCGCGAGCACCCGACCCTTGAAAATGGTGCTCGCGATCTCGCCCCGGCCTCTCCCTGTGTCGCGCGCGCGCGACGCGAGCAGCGTCGGCGGTAGCTAGCCATCCGGGTCTCTCCGTTTCGTCTTCGTTTGCTCCGTTGCTCCGTTTGTGAACGTGACCGTTGCTCTCCTGTCAGCCTCACCCGTCCTGCCTCAGCACCGCCGCAGGTTCGACGTGCACGGCTCGCAGCGATGGGCCCAGCGCGGCGGCGATCGACACCACGGCGAAGATCAGCGGAACCGTCAGAAACGTCACGGGATCCGAGGCGCTGATCCCGTACAGCAGCGAGCTGAGCGCCTGCACCGCCAGGCTCGTTGCGGCCAGACCGGAGATCAGTCCGATGAGCGTGATGCTCAATCCTTCTCCCAGCACGAGCTTGACGACGTGCGAGGGGCGCGCGCCGAGCGCGATCCGGACGCCGATTTCGCGGGTGCGCCGAACGACTGAGTAGGCAATCACGCCGTAGACGCCAATCGTCGCGAGCAGCAGCGCCATGGCGCCACACGTGCCAACGAGCACGGCTGTCAGGCGCTCGACCGTCAGGGCTTCCTCGAGGTGCGTCGCGAGCGTCAGGACCCGGTACACCGGAACGCGGGCGTCCACGGCTGCGACCGCGGCACGTACGGGCTGAGCGAGTCCCACGGGATCACCCGCAGTCTTCGCAATGATTGACATGTCCGATCGGTAGCTTTGGCCGAGTGGATAGAAAACGACCGGCAGCGGCGCTTCCTGAGGCGATCGGTGGCGGGTTCCACGCACGACACCGACCACCTCGAGGGCTTTTCCCCGCGAATCGGTCACGTGCTTGCCGATCGCAGCCCCACCGAAGTATGTGTTGGCGAGGACGTCGTTCACGATCACCACGGCCGGCGCATTGGCGCGGTCGTGCGCATCGAAGAGTCGACCGGCGAGCAGCGGAATCCGCAGCGCGTCGAAGTAGCCAACGTCCACGACGTTGTAGTTCAACTCGCGATCCTCTCCGGGGCGAGCCACGTATCCCTCAGGAATGAACCGTCGACGCTCGCGTCCGCTCAAAGGCAGCGCTGCGGCAAGCCCCGCCGAGACGACACCGGGCACGCGCCGTACGGCGTCGATCGCGGCGCCGTAGTATTCGAGTCCCTCCTCGGCTCTGAAATCGGCGGCCGGAAGCTCCAGCGACGCGACAACGGCATCCCGCGTGGCAAACCCGAGATCCGCCGTGCGCGCGTTCGCCAGGCTCTGCACGAGCAGGGCGGCCGTCACGAGCAGGACGACTGCCGCAGCAACCTGGAACGTCACCACCGCTCGGCGAAGCCGCGTCGTGGCGACCATGTCCGACACACGGCCCGCGTCACCTCTGAGTGCCGACGGATCTGAGCGTCGAACCACCTGCAGGGCCGGCGCAAGACCGAACAGAATGCTGCTGACGATGGAGATGGCGAGCGCGAAGACGAGCGTGCGCCGGTCCAGCGCGGCCTCGAGCATGACCGACTGCTCCGGTGGGAAGAATCCAGGGAGCACGTCGGCGGTCCATAGGGAAAACAGCAGGCCGAGCGCACCTCCAGCGAGCGCCAGCACCACGCTCTCGGTGACGAGCTGCCGAAGCACTCGTGCCCGACTCGCTCCAAGCGCGAGGCGGATCGCGATCTCCCGAGTTCGTGTCGTGGCTCTCGAGATGACGAGCGCCGCGAGGTTCGCGCATGCGATGAGGAGCACCAGGCCGACCGCGCTCATGAGAATCGCGGAGATCGTGGCGATCTGGGGCCGGAATTCCGGAGGCATCCGTGTCTGTCGAATCGCCGTCATCGGCCTCGGCGTTTTGGGATCGCTCAGGATGCCGAGGTTGGTTTCGGGATAGGCGCTGGCAAGCTGCGCCGCGATCCCCGAGAGCTGGGTCTGTGCCTCGCTCAATGACACGCCGGGCCGGAGGCGCGCCACGATCGACATGCCCCGGTTGCCACGACTCTTGGGCGATGCCGGCGGCGGAATGTCCGGCATCCATACGTCGGCCGCTCGTCCGAGCTCGAGCCCGCGAAAGCCGGCTGGTGCGACGCCGACGATCGTGACCGCTGTGCCGTTGAGCACCACGGAGGAACCGACGACGCCCGCGTCGCTCGCGAATGCGCGCCGCCACAGGTCGTTGCCGATTACCGCGACCGGCGGAGCGGATGCGTTCGTATCAGAGGTCGCAATCAGCCGGCCGAGCGCCGGCCGCAGGCCAAGGAGGCCGAAGTACGTGCCGGTGACGGCTGCGAGACGCACCCGCTCGACGTTGTTACGCGATCGAAGGGCGGCGATGTCGCCCCCGGACTCTCCGGCCATGTCGCCGAAGGCGCTGGCCTGCTGCTGCAGGGAAACGAAGTCCGGATAGGACGAGTCGCCATACGGCCCGCTGCTGAAGTCGCTGGTGTAGACGGCAATCAGGGAATCGGGGTCGATCACCCCGGGGGCAGGCTTGAAGAGGAGCGCGTTCACGAAGCTGAAAACGGTCACGTTCGCTCCCGTGCCGACCGCGAGGGTCACGAGCGCGATTGCCGTGAAGACCGGCGCCCGACCAAGCGTGCGAAGCGCGTACCGGAGGTCCTGCACCAGGGAGCTCATGGTAAAGGTCATAGCGATGGTCGTGCCATTCTGCCCTCAGATTCTGGCTCAACTTTCGGGATTCCACTCGTCGCTGCGGGTTCGGTCGTCCGTTTTCGGAAGGTCCTGTTCGCCACCGGACAGCCGATATACTCCGGACGTGCGGGATCCGAACCAGAAACGGCGCATCCGATTGCTGATGGTCGCCGTCGCCGCCGCGGCGATCTTCGCATGGCGTCCGCCGGTGCTGAGAGCGCCTCCCTCCGGTCCCCTTCCGACGTGGCGGGATCGATTCACCGGCATGCAGTTCGTCCTGCTGGGTCCCGGAAGTTTCCGGATGGGAACGCCGCCGGAGGAACAGGATCGTGAGCCGCAAGAGGTGCAGCACAACGTCACGCTCTCTGCGTTCTACATGTCGCGGTACGAAGTCACTCAGGCGGAGTGGGAGCGCGTGACCGGGCACAACCCGAGTCAGTTCCAGGACTGCGGCGCCCGCTGCCCTGTCGAAAACGTCAACTGGTTCGAGGTGCAACAGTTCGTCCGGCAGTTGAACAACCAGAGCCAGAGTGGTTTCCGGCTGCCGACCGAGGCGGAGTGGGAGTTTGCGTGCCGCGCCGGCACCACGCTTCCCTTCGGCAGCAGCGAGACGCTCTCGTCGCGGGAGGCCAACATCAACGGCGAGTTCCCGTACAACGCCCTCAAGGGCAGGTTCCGTGGGCAACCGATCACAGTCGGTCAGTTTCCGCCAAACCGGTGGGGACTCTTCGACATGTCCGGCAACGTGTGGGAATGGACCGAGGACTGGTATTGCCCGTATGCCTCCGATCCCCAGGTCAATCCGGTCGGCCGCTGTGGCTCGGACGCGCACGTCATCCGCGGCGGCAGCTGGCTCTTCAACGGCGGAAGCGCACGCTGCGGGCTGCGCTACACGCATCGCCCGGAGGACCGCGGTTACAGCCTCGGAGTCAGGCTCGTCCACGACGTCTGGTGAGCGCCTGCTGGAACCCATAGCTGCTATAGTTCGACCATGGCCTCTCGACCCTCGCTCCCGCCACTTCAATCCTCGGATTTCGTGTCCGCGTTTCCTGGATCGCGGAAGGTCTACGTCGAGGGACCCGGAGTGCGCGTGCCCATGCGGGAGATCGCCCTGTCCGGCGGCGCGCCGCCGCTCCGCGTGTACGACACCAGCGGGCCCCAGGGATGCGACGTTCGCGACGGCCTGCCAGCGCTGCGGCGCGACTGGATTCTGGAGCGAGGCGATCCGGTGGAAGGGCCTCGAGCGATCGGCGTCTCGACCTCGGTGGAACGGCCGATGCCGCCCGCGCTTGCGAAGCGGATGCGAACGGCGCTGCGCGGGAAGACCGCCGTGACGCAACTGCACTACGCGCGGCAGGGGTCCGTCACCCCCGAGATGGAGTTCGTCGCGATCCGGGAGGGCTTCGATCCGGAGTTCGTGCGCGCCGAAGTGGCGCGCGGACGCGCGATCATCCCCGCGAACATCAACCACCCCGAGCTCGAGCCGATGATCATCGGCCGCCATTTCGCCGTCAAGATCAACGCGAACATCGGCAACTCTGTCGTCACGTCTTCGATCGACGAAGAAGTGGAGAAGCTTCGGTGGGCGACGCTCTGGGGCGCCGACACCGTGATGGACCTCTCGACCGGACGCGATATCCACGAGACGCGCGAGTGGATCATCCGCAATGCGGCGGTGCCCATCGGGACCGTGCCCATCTATCAGGCCCTCGAAAAGGTCGGCGGACGGCCCGAAGATCTGACGTGGGAGATCTACCGCGACACACTCATCGAGCAGGCCGAGCAGGGGGTCGACTACTTTACCGTTCACGCGGGCGTACTGCTGCGATACATCCCGCTCACGGCTCGCCGCCTCACGGGTATCGTGTCCCGCGGCGGCTCGATCATGGCGAAGTGGTGCCTCGCGCATCACAAGGAGAACTTCACATACACGCACTTCCGCGAGATCTGCGAGATCATGCGCGCGTACGACGTCTCGTTCTCGCTTGGCGACGGCCTTCGGCCCGGCTCGATCGCCGACGCCAACGACGAGCCGCAGTTCGCGGAGCTGAAAACGCAGGGTGAGCTGACGCGGATCGCGTGGGAATACGACGTTCAGGTGATGAACGAGGGCCCGGGTCACGTGCCGATGCACCTGATTCGGGAGAACATGGAAAAACAGCTCGAGTGGTGCGACGAGGCGCCGTTCTACACCCTCGGGCCGCTCACCACCGACATCGCTCCCGGCTACGATCACATCACCTCCGCGATCGGCGCTGCGCAGATTGGCTGGTACGGCACGGCGATGCTCTGCTACGTCACGCCGAAAGAGCATCTCGGTCTCCCCGATCGAGACGACGTCAAGGCCGGGGTGATTGCCTACAGGATCGCGGCGCATGCAGCCGATTTGGCGAAGAGCCACCCGCGCGCGCAGGCGTGGGACGATGCGCTGTCGAAGGCGCGATTCGAGTTTCGATGGGACGATCAGTTCAACCTGTCGCTCGATCCGGTGACCGCGCGAGCGTTCCACGACGCGACGCTGCCGGCCGAAGGCGCGAAGGTCGCGCACTTCTGCTCGATGTGCGGGCCGAAGTTCTGCTCGATGGAGCTCACGCAACAAGTGAGGGCGTTGGCCGAGGCGGGGATGGAGGAAAAGTCCCGCGAGTTCAGGGACAAGGGCGGGACGATCTACCTGAACCCTGTTACCGGTCCGCAGCAGTCGTAAAGGGGCCGACCGGCGCCCAGGCATCCCACACGCTTGCGGAGCCGTTGTTCCTCACCCAGACCTGGAACGAGTACGTGCCAGACGACGTCGGGATCCACGTGAGCGTCGGCGAGTTGGTCCAGTCCTGGGCCAGCGTCCAGGTCGATCCGTCGTAGACCCACAGCTTGTACGTGTACGGACCCGTCCCGCCGACGGCCGTCACTCTCACATTTGCGGGAGTGCCGACGATCAGGGGAGAGGCGGGCGCCAGCGTGGCATTCGTGACTGCGAGCGGCGCTGGAGCGCCGACCGTCACTGGACCTGCGGGCAGCCATTCGTCGAACGTGCTCGCCGAGCCGACATTCCGCACCCAGACCTGGAATCGGTACGAACCGGCCGCGGGTGGAATCCAGCGCCAGGACGAAGAAGCGCTCCAGTCCTGACCGAGCGCCCAGGTCGAACCGTCGTTCACCCAGAATCGGTAGGTGTAGGGCCCGATTCCGCCTCTCGCAAGGGCGGTCCATGTGACAGGCGTGCCGGCGGGCACCGGCGGTGTTCGATCGGCCGTGAGGCTCGTGACCGCGAGCGCCGACGGCGACGTCACGCCGTAGGGTCCGAATCCTCCCCATCCGTCGTAGGTAGCGGCCGATCCGATGCTTCGAAGCCAGACCTGTACGCTGTAGTTACCGGCAAACGATGGCGTCCATTCGAAGGTGTTCGCGGTGCTCCAGTCACTTCCGAGCGTCCACGTGACGCCGTCGTAGATCCAGAACTTGTAGCTGTACGGGCCGCTGCCTCCGCTGGCGAACGCAGTCCACGTGACCGGTGTGCCTGCCGGTATCGGGAACGCCTGGTTGGCGAACAAGCTCGTGATCGTCAACGCCGGCGGACCGGTGACGACGAGCGGCCCCGCGGGACGCCACGCATCGAACATCGCGCCGGACGCCGCGTTTCGCGCCCACACCTGGAAGTTGTAGGTGCCCAGTCCGGGAGGTGTCCACGTCCAGGTGTTCGACGAGCTCCAATCCTGTCCCATCGTCCACGTGGAGCCGTCGTACACGAAGAACTTGTAGGTGTACGGACCGGTGCCACCGGTCGCCGTCGCGGTCCAGGTCACATGCGATCCTGCCGCCACCGGTGATGAGAGATTGGGCGACATGCCGGTCAGCGAGAGTGCCGGCGGAGCGGAGATCGAGACTGGTCCAGCCGGTCGCCACGCATCGAACGTCACGCTCGATCCCGCGTTCCGCGCCCAGACCTGGAAGTTGTATGTGCCGGGAACGGTGGGCCGCCAGACCCACGTGTTGCTCGTGCTCCAGTCCTGGCCGAGCGACCAGGATGATCCGTCGTTGACGAAGAACTTGAAGCTATATGGCGCCGTGCCGCCAATTGCTGCGGCAGTCCACGTCACTGGCGTGTTTGCGGTGACGGGGAACGACAGGTTCGCCGAGAAGGCGGATACCGTGAGCGGCGCCGCGCCTGTGACCAGAACCGGACCGACACCGAGCCAGGCATCGTAGGTCGCCGCGGATCCGGCATTGCGCAGCCAGACCTGGAAGCTGTACGTGCCTCCAACAGACGGCGTCCACGTCCAGGTGTTCGACGCGTCCCAGTCTTGCCCGACGGTCCACTGGGAACCGTCAAACACCAGGAACTTGTAGGTGTACGGTGAGGTTCCGCCGGCGGCCGCGACCGTCCAGCTGACTGGCGTTGCCGTGGGAACGGGGAACGTCATGTCCGGCGTCATCGAGATCGCGGTGAGTGGCATCCGTCGGAAGTTCGCGACGGTGAAGGCCGTGTTGTTCAGAGCGAGGTGCTCGTCGGCGTCACAGGCCGGGTTGTTGCGATTTCGAAGCATGCACGACGTGTTCGTGCCGGCCGGGACGCCCAGCGGCGACCCCATGTAGGACAGCGACGGGTTCGACCAGTACGGAATGCGGGTGCAGAAGACGCCTTGATCCGTGCACTTGTCCGCGTACGACATGATCGTGCGCCAGCGGGTGGAGGAACTCGTGCCGACGTTCACGTGGCCGTGCGCGTACGAGTAGGGGGTCGTGTTGTTATCCACGTACCAATCGTGGCGCAGACCCATGTTGTGCCCGAGCTCGTGAGGGAAGGCGAGGGAGCCGACGGCGCACGACTGTTCCACGACGCTGTACGCGAACGCGTCGAAACCGCTCGAGACCGACGACATGTGCCAGGCGATCCCGCAGAACTGCGACCCCGGCGTGTTCGTCAGGAGCGAGACCATGTCCGCGGCATAGGTGTTCCGAAGCGCCGCGACGGCGCTCAAGCCACCGGTGCCGTTCGTGATGTTGTCGAGATCCGTTTCGATGTCGCCGCTCTCCGTGTACGCGACCGGCCCCGAAAACGCCAGCCGGACGCGCTGCGTGACATTGCTGTTTCCATAGGCGGTATTCGTGACGCTGATCGCGTTGGCGATGAGCGCGTTGATCGCCGAGCTCCCTCCCGCGGCGATGGCGGCGGCGGGCGTGTACAGCACCATGACGTCGATGAATGCGGCCGAGTCGTCCGGGGCGGGCGGCGACGCATCGGCGAGCTCGGTCCGGCCTCCCGGCGGAGCATCGACTTCCCGTGGGTCCGCCTCGGGCCGGAAGGCACTCTGGTCGATTTGTGCGACGAGGTGGAGTCCGTTGCCAGCCGAGCGGATCACATAGGTGGCGGCAGGCGTCAGGACGCTGCCGTACACCGCGCCGTCCTCGATGGCGAGCGTCACCGTGCTCATCGCGATGTCGGGGATGTGGCCCACCCACACGAATCCGCCGCGCGTCTGGTCGATCCGATCGACTGTGGCGGAGTAGGACGCGTCGTCGAAGAGATTCAGCAGGAGTGACTGGCCGGGCGTGCGACGTTGCTCGCGGGTGCCGAGTTGAGGCAGATCCACACGGACCGTGCGCGCTCGGACACGAGTGCGATCCCCGGCCGCCGATTGATCCGCCGCCGCGACGCCCGGGACCTCGATCAGAAGACCCGGCGGCTGCTGTGCCGACAGCGCTGTTGCGCCGGCCAGGGACAGGACCGCGGCGAGCAGCAGCGACCGATAGTGGTGACCACGTTGCATCGCCTGGGTTCCCGGAGTCTTGTGTCCTCGGTCGGATGCCGTCCGACAGAACTATTTGTCGCTTGTACTTGCGAGCTAGGTGAGTGCTGCGAGTCCGCCGTGTGCATCTAGGGGACTACGGGGACGATCATGATGATCGTCTTGAACCTCGCCGGCTCGGCGCCGCGTTTCGGGTTCAAGAAGCCTTGCGATCCGCCCCACGAATAATCCTTCACCGTCACACCGGGCGGGAATGCCATCGTCTCCTCCCGATACCGTCCGACGTCGAACTCGTGGATCGGGGGCTCATCGTACACGAGCTCGCCGCGCTGCTTCAGGGTCGTGCGGTAGTAGCTGACGATGTCGGCGAAAGGCGTGTTGGTGCCGAACAGGTAGTATCGCTGGTTCCGGCCGGCATCGTACGACATGAGGAATTCCGCGCCCTTGTAGATGGGCACGCCGAGCATCTGCTCGGTCGGTGCAACGGCCGGTTGCGCGCCCGCCGGCCCGGGCGGCGGAGGAGGCGATGGTTTTGCCTGCGGTGGCGTGCGGTCAGGGCTGGCGGGCCTCGGGAACGGGACTGGCGTCTGTGCTGAAACGGTAAGGGATGATGCCATGCCGATGGTAACCATCAGAAGAACAGCGGCCGGCAGACTCGCACGCGACATACCGGTATTATGCCGCACGGCTGGCGAGAAAGGCGGCTTCGGGCCGGGAGCCGAAGCCACAGGAGTCCAAGGCCGCGAGCTTCTTACATGATCGACGTGTCCACGTTCCAGACCTGGTGCGAAGGCCAGCACGCCTGGAGTCGAGAGCTGCTTGAAACGCTGGTCCGGCTGGAGTCGCCGAGCCACGACAAGGCGGCTGTCGACCGCTGCGGCGCGGAACTGCTCCGCCGGCTGGAAACGTGCGGCGCACGGTGCGCGCGGATCCCGACGCTCGATCGAGGCGACCACATCAGAGCGGAGATCACCGGCGAAGGCGCCCAGACGCTCATCCTGGGTCACTTCGATACCGTGTGGGACGTCGGGCAGATCGAGCGGATGCCCCTTCGTGAGGAGAACGGTCGGCTCTATGGGCCCGGCATCTTCGACATGAAAGGAGGTCTGGCGACCACTCTCCTTGCCTTGCGGGCCCTTCAGGCCGTTCCCGGCGCTGCCAGACCGCGCGTCGTCGTGTTATGGACGACCGACGAGGAGGTGGGCAGCCGCACCTCGCGTCGGCTCATCGAAGACGAGGCGCGGAAGAGTGGCGCGGTGCTGGTGCTCGAGCCGTCACTGCCGGGCGGCGCCGCGAAGACCAGCCGCAAGGGGTGCGGCGAATTCGAGCTCGTCGTCCGGGGCATTCCGGCCCACGCGGGACTCGATCCGGGCAAGGGCGCGAGCGCTGTCCATGAGCTCGCCCGCCAGATCCTCGTCCTCGAGCAGCTGCAGGATCTGGAGAGAGGCATCACCGTGAACGTCGGAGTGATTGCGGGAGGGTCCCGGGCCAACGTGACCGCCGCGGAGGCGCGCGCCACCATCGACGTTCGCGTTCCGACGCAGGCGGATGCCTCACGCCTGGACCGTCAAGTGCGTGGCCTCAGCCCGCAGACGCCGGGGACGTCGCTCGAGATTCAGGGCGGCATCGAACGGCCACCGCTCGAACGGAATGACGCCGTTCTTCGTCTGTACGAAATAGCGCGGGGGGTCGCACTGTCGCTCGGTCGGGATCTGCCGGAAGGCCCCGCGGGTGGAGGCTCCGACGGGAATTTCACGGCGGCGCTCGGTGTTCCCACTTTAGACGGGCTCGGTCCCCAAGGCGACGGCGCGCACGCGCTGCACGAGCACGTTCTACTGACTGACCTTTCCTTCCGGGGTGCGCTCCTCGCAGCGACGTTGACCAGGCTCGCGGAGGGTGGCAATGCGTGACAAGCTGCCTCCGCGGTTACCCATCCGCGGAGAACACGCTTGAAGCAAGCCCGGAGGAAAGTTAACGATACAGATAAGATAGAGACGCTATGACAAACGGACTGAAAACAGCGCTTCTGCTCGGCCTGCTGAGCGGACTGCTGTTGGTGATAGGCGAGCTGGCAGGCGGCGCCAACGGCCTCATGATCGCGTTCGTTCTCGCGGCGATCATGAACTTCGTGTCGTACTGGTTCTCGGACAAGATGGTCCTGCGGATGTACCACGCGCAGGAGGTCGGACAGGGACATCCGCTCTATCAGATCACTGAGCGACTCGCGCGGCAGGGCGGGCTGCCGATGCCGAAGGTGTACATCATCCCCGACAGTTCCCCGAACGCCTTCGCGACCGGCCGAAATCCGGAGCACGCGGCGGTTGCTGCCACGGAAGGGATCCTGAAGGTGCTCGATGAGCGCGAGCTCGAGGGTGTGATCGCGCACGAACTCGCTCACGTCAAGCATCGGGACATTCTGATCAGCTCCGTAGCTGCGACGATTGCCGCGGCGATCATGATGTTCGGCCGTATGGCGATGTATGCGGGGCTGTTCGCGGGGAACGGCCGCAACGAACGTGAAGGCGGCAGCTCGAATCCGATCGCCCTCCTTGCCATGATGATCCTGGCGCCGATTGCGGCGATGCTGATCCAGGGTGCGATCTCGCGCTCGCGCGAGTTCGCCGCGGACGCCGGGGGCGCCCGGATAGCCGGCAACCCTTACGGGCTGGCTGATGCGCTCCGCAAGATCGACGCGGTGTCCAAGCGGGTACCGCTCGACGCGAATCCGGCGACGGCCCACATGTTCATCATCAAGCCGTTCAGTGGCGCCGGACTCATGTCGCTCTTCAGCACACACCCGCCGACCGAGGCACGTATCCAGGCGCTGCTGCAGGGCACACGGTAAGAAGACCTTTCCCACGATCTGCACACCCGACACTCTCCGCCGCGACCGACCCGCGGCGGAGAGTGTCCGCGTGGCTCAAGTTCCCCCACCGCAACAAGTACTTACCCGAGATCCCTCGATCGAGTGTTCGCTGGATCGGCTCTTGCTGACCCTTGGACAGACAGGTCACTGGAGGCGCCGGTGGAAGACTTCGACATTCCGCAGAGCAAAATGGCTGAGTCGGCTGAGCGCGTGGTCAATCGCGCCCTGGACGAGGCCCGTCGCCGGGACCACGTGCAGCTCACCAATGAGCATCTCTGCCTGGCATTCGCCCAGGTCGAGTGGGACATGTTCGGCCAGGTCATGCGTGATCTGAACCTGAACCCGCACGAAATCCTCCAGGCCCTCGAGGAACATCTGCACCTGCTGCCGAGTGTCGCAGGTAAGGAGCTTCGGCTCGCGCCGTCGACGCGTCTGCTCTTCAAGCTGGCGCTCCTGCACGCCAGCCGTCTGGGTCGCCACAACGTCGAAGCCATCGACCTGTTCTCCGCCATCTTCGAGGAGACACAAGGGATTCCCGTCTCGATCATTCGCAGGCACGGGATCGAGCCGGAAGCGATCGTGTCCAGGCTCGCGACCCGCATGCGCGACAACGAGCTGCGCGACGAGCGGCTCAGGAAGCGGTTCGAGCTGCCGCCGTTCCTCAAGCACTTCGCCACGAACCTGAATCAGCTCGCACGTCAGGACAGGATTCCGCCTGTCTTCGGCCGCGAGTTGGAGATGGATCAGGTGCTCGAGATCCTCTGCCATCGGGAGCGCGCCAATTCGGTCCTGCTGCTCGGGGAGCCCGGTGTGGGCAAGACGGCGATTGCCGAAGGTCTCGCGCGCCGCTTCGAATTCGAGCCCGACAAGGTCCCCGTCAGGCTGCGCGATTGCCAGATCGTGAATCTTCAGATGAACGCGATGGTCGCCGGGACGATGCTTCGGGGCATGTTCGAGGATCGCATCCAGAACGTGATCCGGGAGATCAAGGAGCGTCCCGAACCTGATTCTGTTCATCGACGAAGTCCACACGATGATCGGCGCGGGCTCCGCGCTCGGCGCACCGTCCGACGCCGCCAACATATTCAAGTCGGTGCTCGCGCGCGGGGAGGTCCACATCATCGGCGCCACGACCCTGAGCGAGTACAAGCAGTTCATGCAGGAAGACGAAGCCCTGGCGCGCCGCTTCCGGCCCGTCCAGGTTGCCGAGCCTTCGATCGAACAGACCCGCGAGATTCTCTACAGTCTCCGGCCGCGCCTCGAGCGCAACTACTCGGTGCGTATCAAGGACGAAGCGATCGAAACGGCCCTGGATATGTCGCCGCGGTACATGCGGCACCTGCAATTGCCGGACAAAATCATCGGATGGCTCGATACGGCCGCTGTCAAGGCGGAGATCTCCAGGCGCTGGGAAGTGACAGGCGCGGACGTGGTGAATGTCATCTCCAATGTCGCCGCGATTCCCGAAGACATGGTCTTTCGCGAAGTGACGGATCGCTTCCGCGATATGGAGGCACGTCTCGGTGAAAGGGTCGTCGGGCAGCGAAACGCCATCGACGCGGTGGCCCGGCGGCTTGTCATGAACAAGGGACCGTTGAAGGACGGGTTCGACCGGCCCGACGGGGTGCTGCTCTTCCTCGGACCAACCGGAGTCGGCAAGACGGAGCTCGCGAAGTCGGTGGCGCAGTTCCTCTTCGGCGACGAGAAGAAGATGGTCCGCCTCGACATGTCCGAGTTCCAGGATGGCGCGGTGGCTGTCGACAAGCTCATTGGCATGCCTCGCGGGATCGTCGGGTCGGAGCGCGGCGGCGTGCTGACGAACAAGCTCAAGGACAATCCGTATTGCGTCGTTCTGCTGGACGAGGTCGAGAAGGCCAGTCCAGCGATGCTGAACCTGTTTCTGCAGGCGTTCGACGAGGGCTGGATCACTGACGGCCGGGGAAAGCGCGCCTATCTGAGCGACGCGATCGTCATCATGACGTCGAACATCGGGTCGGAGTGCTTCCGGAAGTTGACGAATCCTCTTGGCTTCCTGTCCAAACAGGTCAGCGTCGGCCTGGTGGAGGGCGAAGTCAATCGGGAGCTCGAACGGCGGTTCTCGCCGGAGTTCAGGAATCGCATCGACGAAGTCGTCATCTTCAGTCCGCTGTCGAGGGATGAAGTGCGCGAGATTGCCGTCCAGCAGATCAGAAAGATCCAGGAGGCGCTTGCCCGCCGCGAGCGGCGCATGACGGTGTCGTCAGACGCGCTCGAGCAGATCGTGCAGGACGGCTACAGCCTCGCGTATGGCGCCCGTTTCCTGAAGCGGGTGATAGAGGATCGGATAAAGATGCCGATCAGCCAGCGCTGGACCGAAGGGACGCACTTCGTCGTCAACGTCCGGGACGGCAAGATCCAGATCGATATCTCGAACGACGGCGGCTATCGACTCGCCGCAACAGCCTAGCCGGCTCAACGCCAGACGAAGGTCGCCTGCTCCGGAGTCTCGATCGATTCGACAGCACCGTGATCCTGATCCGGCGGCGCTTGGATGGATGTTGCGCGGCGTCCAACGTCGTAGCGCTCTCGCAGCGTGTTGATCAGTCCCCGGACCGTATTCGTGTAGTCCTTCGGCGCGTACGCACCTGGGTACATCCGTCGATAGCCTTCCAACCGGTCCGGGAACGCTTCAGCGATGAAGTGGAGGAAGTGGTCGCGCGTCCCACCCTTGAGGTGCAGGATATTCGCGCCCATGAAGGCGGCGCCGTGGTCGGCAATCGCCTTGATCGTCGCTTCGAGCCTCGCCGGCTGGGTGGTGAAGCCGGGAACCACCGGGGCCATGAGCACGCCGGCGTTGACGCCGGCCCGCCTCAACTCTCGAACAGCGCGAAGCCGCTGCATCGGATGCGCGGTGCCAGGCTCCAGTGCGGCCCAGGCGCCCTCGTGCACCGTCGGCACGCTCACACACACCGTGCTCCCGCAGCGTCGCCCCAGCTCCGCCAGCAGGTCGGCGTCCCGCACGACCATGGGTCCCTTCGTGACGACGCCGACTGGCGTGCCCGCCGCGAGGAACGCTTCCAGAGATCGACGCGTGAGCTTGTAGTGGCCCTCGATCGGCTGGTAGGGATCGGTGGCGGTTCCAACGGCGACTGTGTCACGCGTCCAGGACGGCTTGTCGAGCTCCCGGCGGAGTATCTCGATCAGATTCACCTTCACGAAGATCAACGATGAGAACTCGTCGTCCGGGCCGAGCTCGAACTGCGTTTGATAACGGCGGGCGAAGCAATAGTGGCAGCCGTGCGTACAGCCACGGTACGCGTTCAGCGTCCAATTGAAGGGCATCCCCTTCACCGGGTTCAGCGCCGATCGGCAGGTGATTTCCTGATAGCGCGCCGCGTCGGCGCGAAGCTTCGCCTGGTCGAGCGCGGCGGAGCCGCCAGCCTTCACCGTCAACGCGATGGTCCTGGTCGTCGGAGGTGAGGGCGGACTGTCGAAAAGGCGAGGGGAATCCATATGCTTCGCCGTTTGTTCGCCAGCAATGATTGCGCGGCGGCGACCCGATGTCAACTTGAGGAGTGGAGCTGACCTGCGGCGGCTTGTAAGACCGTCACAGGGAGGAGGGGAGGAAGGAGGATCAAACCGGGAGGATCTCCGATACTCAAGGTGCCAAACCCGCAAAAACTACTCAAATCAAAACCCAAGACTGGCGGTTTTTCCTGGGCGCAAGTTGCTTCGAGTTCGGCACCACGAAACCTATAGCAAGCTCCTCCCGGTTTGATCCTCCTTCCTCCGCTCCTCCCTGTGAAGGTCTTCCTGTGAAGGTCCTTCTCAGCGAGTAATCGCAATGCCTCGAGCCTCAGAAGACGTACGCCACCGCGAACCCGATCTGCGCGACGAACATCATTCGATACATGTGGGCCCAGGAGACGTGATTCGCTTCGACCGCGAGGTCCTCCGGACGCCGCAGCATCAGATAGCAGACGTACGCGCCGTAGATGGTCATTGCCGCCGCGAGGATCTGCAGGAGCGCGTGGTTGCCCGTGAGGATCCCGGCCGAGGCGCCAACCGAGATCAGCAGGAACGGGACGACGAACGAGGGCGAGATCATCCATGCGGCCCTCCGAACGCCGTAGACGATCGGCAGCGTCCGGCAGCCGCCGCGCGCATCCCCCTCCATGTCCGCAAAATCCTTCGTCGTCGACGCGCCAAGCAGGAAGAGGCCGAAAATCATCCCGATATACCAGGGCTCGATGCCGACAATGGTCTTGACGCACGACCAGCCGGCCACCTTGAGCAGCACGCCTCTCGGGATCGCAATCGTCACGTTGGCCCAGATGCCGCGCTGCTTCGTGCGCAGCGGCGGGCAGGAGTACACGAAGGTCGCGACGGTCGCGGCCATCACGATCCAGAAACACTCGTGCCGGCCGCCTGGCGCTACGAGCCATGCCAGCCCGAGCGCCAGCGCGTACGTGGTCCACGTGAAGGTCCAGGCCTCGCGGATCGTGAGTCGCCCGCTCGTCAGAGGCCGGGTCGGCTTGTTGATTCGATCGATCTCGAGGTCGTAGATCTGGTTCAGCGCGTTGTTCGCGGCATTCAGTGTCGCCGCCATCAGCGCGCCGAGCGCGGGGTATAGCAGTAGGGCGGTGCTCCAGGATTCTCGCGGGACGGCGCCAGCCGCCGTGACTGCGCCGGAGACGACGCCGAGTGCGGGCGCGACGAGAGTGAACGGACGCGACAGCTCGAGGTACAAGCGGCCGCGATCGATCACAGCAGCCTCACGAAGTAGATTGCCGAGACGGCAGCAATACCGGTATTGAGGAAATTCAAGACGTCGTTGTTCAGGATCCCCCGATGCTCGAGTGTCGCGCTGAGCGCGCTCTCCGCGAAGGCGCCTAGCGTCGCGCCGGCCACGATTCCGGCAAGCGTCGATCGCGGCACGAGCCCGAGCGTGGCTCCGATGGCCGCCAGCGCACACGCGCAGACGAGACCCGCGGCTGTCCCCTCGAGCGAAATCGCACCGGGCGTTCCGGGCGGCACGGCCGCCAGCGTGTGGACCATGTAGGTACGGCGACCGAGCGCCTTGCCAACCTCACTGGCGACCGTGTCGCTTCCGGCGGCGGTCAGCGTCGCGACGAAGCCAATCATCGCAGCGCCGGTCGCGTGCGTCGTGACCGCCAGCAGTGCTGCGAGCGCTGCAAGCCCTGTATTCGCGATCGCGTTTCCCGCGCCTCGCCTTCCACCTCGATCCTCCGCAATGCCTAGAAGCGTCTTGCGTCGGAGCCCGAGCCGTGACGTCACGGACGCGGCAAGAAACGTGACCATCAGCAACACCCAGCCCTGCCAGCCGGCGGTCACATAGATCGCGGCCCCAATACAGGCGCCGACGACGGCTCCCGATGTCGAGACGGTCCCCGCGCGATGCCCTGCGACGGCGACGACCATGTTCAGCGCCGCCCCGCTCGGGAAGGTGCGAAACGCGTGAGCGGCCGCCGAGGCGATCGCGTCCTGTCGCATCAACGACGCGGCCCACAGGACGCCGGCGGCCGTCATTGGCACGGTCAGGTTGTCGTCCAGCCTGATGGGTATCGTTTCCGCCAGCGCTGCGACGGCCGCCGCAGCGAAGGGCACGGCCAGCGAGAACCACAGACTGGGCGCGGGAGTCACCGCCGGTCTGCACCACCACGCCAGGAACGCGCTCGCCGCGCCTCCGAACAGGAAGAGCGCGAGCGATCCGGCGACACTCTTGTCGCGGTTCCATGGGACGCGCGGTCCACGCCCGTGCGTGCCGACAATCGTGGCCATCCCATCGCCGGCCGCGAGGATGCCCCATGCTGCCGCAACGATATCGAGGCGCGCGGGGAAGACGAACAGGAGAAGGAGCACCGCCAACGGATAGAGCAGCATGCCGGCCGAGTACCCGCGCGTGTGCTCCGCCGTGCGATAGAGTCGAGCGCCGCCGATTTCAGGAAGCACGAAGCAGTTGAACGCGAGGGCTGCGCCCGCCAGGAGCGCGGCCTGCCACCAGGTGAGATATCGCAACAGCAGCGCGAACGCTCCCATCGCGACGTGCACCGCCTGGCGTGTGCGCTCTGAGGCGGCCGCTGAGGTCATGACTGCGGCGGTGAGCCGACGCGTTGCCGCCAGTAGTCGAGCAGATCGGCGAGTGTTCGTTCGATCGGAATCTCCGGCGCCCAGCCGACCTCGTCGAGAATGCGCGCTCGATTGCCCAGCACGACGGGATTATCGGAGGGTCGCAGTCGCTCGGCGTCGACTTCTATCGCGATGTGCAGCCGAGACAGCCCGACGAGTCCCTCCATCAGGTCGGCGACTCTGTAGGCGGTTCCAGAACAGACGTTGTACGCCCGTTGCGGCTGGCCACTCCTGAGGAGCAGCCGGTAGGCCCTGACGACATCGCGCACGTCCGTGATGTCGCGGCGCGACTCGAGGTTGCCGACCCGCAGGACCGCCGGCGCGAGCCCTCGCTCTATCTCCGCAATCTGACGGGCGAACGCCGACGTGACGTAGTCGGTGGTCTGCCGCGGCCCTGCGTGATTGAACGGCCGCGCGACAATCGTGGGAGCGGGCGCCTGGAACGCGAGCATCTCCTGCGCGAGCTTGCTCACGCCGTACGGGCTGGTCGGCCCGATGGGCGAGTCCTCGGAAATCGGGCCCGCCGAAGGCCGATAGACCAGAGCCGACCCGGTCACGAGGATCGGGCAGTCCAGGCCCGCGTGTTTCACGCCATCGAGGAGATGATGCGTGCCCAGCACGTTGACGCGGAGCGCCCGCTCGGGCGCCGACCACGATCCGCCAACGTTCGCAATTCCTCCACAGTGATAGATCGCCGACGGGCGCAGCTCGGCGATCGCGTCCCGGACGTCGTCGCCATCGAGCAGGTCCACTGCACGCCAGAGCACGCGGCGGTCGGTCTGACCCGGTGCTCGCCCCGCGGGATTCGACCACGCCGCTACGGACGGCTCGGTTTCGAGCAGATGCTCGATAAGGTGGCTGCCGGCGAACCCGGCCGCGCCAGTGACGAGTGGGGCTGTCACGATTTGGCTGTTGGCGTGGGTGGACTGATTCAGGTCCGCGTGCCGTACTGGGCCTGGTAATACTTCTTGAACTCCACGTCCTCGTGTTTGACGGGCCGCCACCACCATTCGTTGGCCTGGTACCACTCGACGGTCCCGGCAAGCCCCTCCTCGAACGTGACCTGGGGCTTCCAGCCGAGCGATTCAAGCTTTGTCGTGTCGAGGGAGTACCGGCGGTCGTGGCCCGGGCGATCCGTGACGTGCCTGATCAGTGTCTGAGGCTTGCCGAGAAGCTCGAGAATCCGCTTCGTCACGACGGCATTTGCAATCGGATGCCCGCCGCCGACGTTGTACACCTCTCCGTTGGTCGCCGACCCGATGAGCAGATCCAGTGCGCGGCAGTGATCGAGCACGTGCAGCCAATCCCGCTCGTTCAGCCCATCCCCGTATAGCGGCACGGGCACGTCGTCGAGCGCGTTGGTGATAAATAGTGGAATCACTTTCTCCGGGAATTGTTTCGGCCCGTAGTTGTTCGAAGCCCGGGTGATGATGACCGGCACACCGTACGTCGCCCAGTAGCTGTACGCGAGGCGATCAGCTCCAGCCTTGCTGGCCGAGTACGGGTTGCGCGGCCGAAGCTCGTCGCCTTCGCGGCTTGATCCCTCTGGCACGCTGCCGTACACCTCGTCGGTCGAGATCTGGACGAAACGACGGAGCGCGGGAGCCTGCCGGGCCGCCTCGAGCAGCACGAACGTTCCGAAGACGTCCGTTGTGATGAACTCGCCGGCGTTCAGGATCGAGCGATCGACGTGCGTCTCGGCGGCGAAGTGCACGACGATCTCCGAAGCCTGAACAAGCGGCGCGGCAACGGATGCATCGGCGACATCCCCCTTGACGAACACATGGCGAGGATGATCGATGACATCCTGCAGGTTTTCGAGCCGACCCGCATAGGTCAGCTTGTCGAGCGTCGTCACCTCCCAGTCGTCGTGAGTGGAGAGCGCGTGGTGAACGAAATTCGACCCGATGAATCCCGCGCCTCCTGTGACGAGTACCTTGACCATCTGTCTCTACCGTCCCGTCTGGCCGCCGAAGGCGCCGAAGAAGTTGGAGAACGTGCCGATCCCGGCGAGCGTGAACGACAGGTTGAACCGATGGTCCTGAGGGACCACGAAGCTCGACGACCCGCCGAGATTGTAGGTCTGATACTCGATATTGATGCCGCAGCACTGCGCATTGTAGAAGGCCATGATGCGCTGCTGCCGGAAGTTTGTGTTGCGGATGTCGTAGTTGAACGAGTAGGTGCCGCCCAGGTGGTTGCCCGGATTGTGGATTGTCGTGGAAGCGTTGATGTCGTGGTTGGCGAGCGCCGGGTTGTCGTATCCGGGGAAGTCGGGAAGGTAGCGCCGATCGCTCCAGCCGCCAGTCACCTGGAAGCGGCTGGCGCTGTAGGTGCCGCTCATGGTGTAGGTCGTGAACGTGTGCGCGGTCGAGTTGTACTCGGTTGAGAAATCAACGTTGACCCGATCGATCGGAGCCACGCGGGACTGGATGCGCACCGGCGAGAAGTTCTTCGGCGCCACCGCCGCGTTGTAGCTGCTCTGGTAGTTCGGATCGAACTGTGAAGCGGTGGCATTCGAGTAGTAGCTCTGCGTGATGCCCAGGCTGACGATTTCCCTCGCGGTTTGCTTCTTGGCGTAGAGCCTGTTGTTCAGTCCGTAGGTCACGCGCGTCGTGCCGCCGACGATCGTGTCAGCGCCGTCGATTCGAACAATCTGATTGAACACGTCGATGGCAGTCACTCTCTGGATGACAACGGTCGGTTCGATGACATGCTTGAACTTCGTGGCGTAGGTGCTGTTCGGCTTGTCGAAGATCCGGTTGAAGACGGGCCCCGTGATCCTGGCCTGGAGGTCGAAGAACCGGCGATCGACGCTGTCCGGTACCTGGATGCCCTGGCTGTTGAGACTCTCCGTCCAGTACGTGTCCCGCCACGACATCGTCGAGTTAAATGTGAGAAACGGCCACTTCGTAAACGGGATCCGCACGACGGGATTGAGGTCGAGGCGTGTCAGTCCGCGATCCTCTATGGTTTTTCCTTCCTGTACCTGTCTTGTAGATTTGAGTGACGTACTCGGTGTTCACGCCGAAGTAGATCTTGGACTTGCCGATCGGGCGCTCGCCACGATTGAACGAGATCCGCGGCAGTCCACCGGTGCTGGACAGGCTGTTCTCGTCGTAGAAGATGTCGTTCTTGTCGATGGTGGCGTTCAGGACGTTGCCTCTCCAGTTGCCCGTCACGTTCCCGCCGATGGTCCTGGTGCGGTTGTTCGTCTGCAGAACGTTCTGCTGATAGCGCTGCTGGACCGCGAGATCCGAGGTGTAGTTGACGTTCGCGCGGGCATGCAGCCCGCGCTCCGAGCTTCTGAGACAGCGCGCCGCGCATCGCGAAATTCGTCGCCGCGTTCGTCGTCTTCACGCTGCCGTCGCTCTGCTGGTAATCCGCAGAGTGCTCGTCCAGCAGGTTGAATTGGGCGTTGCCGTGGTTGCCGCCCCCGAGCTCGTACCGGTATTCGCTCCCGAACGCCTGACCGGTCTTCGAGTACCAGTCGTACAGGAACGTCGCGTCCTGGCTGCGGTCGATCGCCCAGAAGAAGGCGTTGCTGAGCGACTGCCCGCGGACGGTGGAGGCTCCATAGATCGGGATCAGAAAGCCGGTCGCCCGATCGTCGTCCTGCACAGGGTAATAGAAGGCCGGCAGATACATGATGGGCACGCCCTTGACCCGCAGGGTCGAGTTGGTCAGAAAAGCGTGGTCGTGGACCTTCAACGTCACCGATCCGCCAACCATCTCCCAGCGAGGCGTCGGCTGAACGCAGGTCGTAAACGCGCCGTGTACGATCTTGTACGTATCGGGACCAAGCTTGTGGACCTCGTCGCCCCGGAACATGGCGTCCGGCTCCTGCGTGCCGAACATGCTGCGGTCGACACGGTTGGCCATGCTGACGGTGCCGGACGCGTTGTAGAACGTGCCGGTGCGCGTCTTCGTGTCGAACTCGAGGCGCTCGGACGCGATCCGGTTGCTCTGCGACTCGAACAGCACGTTGCCAGTCGCCACGACCCGATGGTTGTCGAACACTTCCATCTGGTCGGCGGACAGGTGCATGTCCTCGCAGTCGATCCGCACTGGCCGGTCGGGCGCGCCGGTCAGGATCATCCGCATCTCTTCGATGCCCTGGTCGTTCTTCATTGGAAACCGGATGCCCGTCAGGTTCTCGACGTGCGGGTTCTTGCAGTTCGAGATGTCGGAATCAGCCTGCGCCGACGCTGATGACGCGGCGCCGAGAAGGACGAAGAGGAAGGCGAGCGCGAAGAGGAAAGTGGACCGGAGCATCGAATGATTGCCGCACACGATGCGTGCGCGCTCGTGATTGGGATGCGCCCGGCCCTCAAGGGCCGTCGCGTTTCGTTCGAGAATCAGCGAAGAATACCACGCAGGGGGCCGACCAGAAAGATTGAGCCCGCGACCACGACCCGCCAGCCCGGCAGGCAGGCCGCATGTAACGCCGCTGCCGGATCCTCAATCGACTCGATGCTCGGCCGGGCCGCAGACATCGCTCTGGCCACCTCCGCCAGCTCTGATGCCGGACGCGCCCGCGGCGACGCCGCCGTCGTACAAACGACGCGGTCGAACAGCGGAAGGAGCGGCGACAGGATGCCCTCGATGTCCTTGTCTTTCATCGCGCCGAAGACGAGCGCCCACTCCTGCGGGTTCCTCCCAAGGGCTTCACTGAGGTAGGACGCCAGCGCGCGTGCGCCGGCCGGGTTGTGCGCCGCGTCCAGCCAGACGTCCGCGCCCTGCCACGTCCAGCGTTCCAGACGCGCGGGCCACGAAACGATCGTCAGCCCAGCGACGATCGCCTCGCCAGGAATCTCGAGACCCGCCGCCTGAAGCTCTTCCAACAGGCATATGACGACGGCAGCATTGGCGGCCTGATGCCGACCGGATAGGGCGAGCTCGATCTCTCCGATTTGATGCGATGGCGAACGAAGGCTGACGATGGTCCGGCCGTCGTCGAGACGGGACGCGAGCTGAACTCTGTCGAGGGCTCGAACGAGCCGTGAACCGCGTGCACGGCAGGTCTCCGCCATGATGCGATCGGCCTCGGGCGGGAGGGGCCCGCAGATGACGGGGATCCCCGGCTTGATGATGCCGGCCTTTTCCGCAGCGATCGACTCCAGGCTGTCGCCAAGCTGCGCCTGATGATCGAAGTCGATCGACGTAATGGCGGCCGCGATGGGCGACACGACGTTGGTGGCGTCGAGGCGGCCGCCAAGCCCGACTTCCAGGACGGCGATGGCTACGGACTGGCGTCTGAACAGCTCGAATGCGATTGCCGTTGCGCACTCGAAGAACGTCGGCGGCGCGGAGAGGGTCCCCTCACGGACGAGCGCTTCAGCGGCGCGTTGCACGGCCGCTGCCGCGTCCCGCAAGTCGGGCGTCGTCACTTCGCGCTCGTCGATGACGAAGCGTTCTTCGAGCCGCTCGAGGTGTGGGGAGGTGTAGCGCGCGACGCGGTGCCCCGCGGCGTGGAGCGCCGCCGACGTCATCGCGGTGACCGACCCCTTGCCGTTCGTTCCGCCGACGATAACCGACTGAAACGCGCGCTCCGGGTTGTCGAGGGCCGCGCAGAGCGCGGTGATGTTGTCGAGACCGAACTTCATCCCCAGGCGCTCGAGGCTGAAGAGGAAGGCGAGCGGATCCATGCGACGGGAGGGACGTGGGCGTCAGCCCGATTGCTCGATGGGCTCGATGGCAGGCGGCACGGGCGCCGGCGGCGCGACCGCGATCGATCCGGCCGGGGCGATGGCGGCGGGCCTGGGCGCGGAGACCTCGCCCGCGATGGCGAACCGCAGCACTCGCGTGATCACGTCCTTCAGCTCACGGCGATCGATGACTATGTCGAGCATGCCGCGTTCCAGGAGGAACTCGCTGCGTTGAAAGCCCTCAGGGAGCGTTTGCCGGATGGTCTGCTCGATCACCCGTGGACCGGCAAAGCCGATGAGCGCCTTCGGCTCCGCGATGTTGAGGTCCCCCAGCATCGCAAAGCTCGCCGTCACCCCTCCCGTCGTCGGATCGGTGAGCAGGGAGATGTACGGAAGCCGTGCGCGCCCGAGCTGCGCGAGCGCACTGCTGATCTTGGCCATCTGCATCAGCGAGAGAGCGCCTTCCATCATGCGTGCGCCACCCGAGCAGGAAACGATGATGACCGGCAGCTTCCTCGCGATCGCCCGCTCGATGCCACGCGTGATCTTCTCGCCGACCACGACTCCCATGCTCCCGCCGATGAACCCGTACTCCATCGCGGAAACGACGGTCTCGATCCCATTGATCTTGCCCGTCGCGGTGATGACGGCGTCCTTGAGACCAGTCGACGCGATCCCGGCGTCGAGCCGCTTGCGATAGGGCTTGGTGTCGCTGAACGTCAGCGGGTCGGTGGACGTCAATCCGCGGTCGTGCTCCACCCAGGACGCATCGAACAGCGAGCGGAGCCGCTCAGTTGCAGAGAGTCGGAAGTGATGGCCGCACTTCGTGCAGACGCTCAAGCTTGCGGCCAGATCCTTGTTGTAAATCACGTGACCGCACGAGGGACACTTGACCCACAGCCCCTCGGGCACGCGGCTCTGCTGATCGGGCGGCTCGATTGGCTTCCGGACCTTCTTGAACCACGCCATCCGACCGAAGCTTAACACGACAGTCGGCAGTCGGCAGTCGACTGTCGGCCGTCGCAGTCATCAGTCACCTTTATCAATAGAGGTTGTCAGAGGCCGTCGGGCTCAGTGACGGCAGAACAGCCGTTTGCTCACCGACACGCTCGGGTCACGGACCTGGAAGTTGAGGAATCTAACGCGAGCCACTGTCGACTGGGACTGCCGACTGGCGACTGCCGACTGCGACTGTCGACCGTTGACTACCGACTGCTGACTGTTTCACGTTCGCGGCACGTAGTACCTCGTCCCCTTGTTCATCGTCTTCAACTGGCGCTCGAGATCGGCGAGCGCCTCGTCGCCCCACGACAGATCGAACTGGGAAGTCTCGATGACCAGCAGCGGCGTGGCGGAGTAGTGGAAGAAGAAGTGATTGTAGGCTTCGTTCAGCTCGCGGACGTACGTGTCGTCGAGCCGCTCCGCTTCCGGGTTCGAGCGGGCGCGCTCCCGCAAGCGTCGCCTGAGGATGTCCGTGGGCGTCTGGAGGTAGATCACCAGATCGGGGACGGGCAGATCGGGCGCGAGCAGCTCGTACAGCCGCTGATAGATGAAGAGCTCGTTGTCATCGAGATTCAGGTAGGCGTAGATCTTGTCCCGTTCGAAAAGATAGTCGCAGATCGTCAGCTGGCTGAAGAGGTCCGACTGTCGCAGCTGCGTCTGCTGCCGATGGCGGGCCAGCGTGTAGAACAGTTGTGCCTGGAAAGCCGCGCCGGCACGACCGGATTGCGCATCCGAGAGAAACGGATTCTCGGTCTCGTCCAGGACGATGGTGGCATCGAGACGCGAGCCGAGGCGGTCGGCCAGGCGCGACTTGCCGACGCCGATGGCCCCTTCGATCGCGATGTGCCGGAAGTCCAAGGTCGAGCGCAGTATACAGCGGACGCGCAGCCACGGGCCGACGCTGCCGAGTGCGGTAGCATGGTGCCGTGCGAATCGAACGCATCGAGCTGCGTCTGCTGCATTTGCCGCTCGTTCGATACTTCGAGACGAGCTTCGGGCGGACCGTCGATCGCCAATTCATCCTGATCACGGTCGAAGACAGCGGGGCGGTCGGAATCGGCGAGTGCGTTGCCGACGCGAATCCGTACTACAGCGCGGAGACTACGAGCACGGCGTGGCACATCATTGCAGAGTTCATCGCGCCGATCGTTCTGGGACGCCAGTTCGATCATCCGCGCGAAATCTTCGGCGCCCTCGGTCCTATCCGCGGGCACAACATGGCCAAGGCGGCGGTGGAGATGGCAGCCTGGGATCTCTTCGCGCGCCAGCAGGGGCAGCCGCTCGCATCGGTCCTGGGCGGAACGCGAACGTCGATTGAGTCAGGGGTCTCGATCGGTATCCAGGATTCGCTCGACGAGCTCGTCGAGCGCGTTCGCGTCGAGCGCGAGGCCGGCTATCGCCGGGTCAAAATCAAGATCAAGCCAGGCTGGGACGTTGATGCAGTGGCCCGCGTGCGCGAGGCTTGCGGGGATGTCCCCCTCATGGTGGACGCCAATGCCGCCTACACCGTCAAGGATGCCACCCACCTGGCGGCGCTCGATCGGTTCGGGCTGATGATGGTCGAACAGCCGCTCGACTATGACGACCTGCGTGACCACGCGACGCTCCAGCGCCGGCTCTCGACGCCGATCTGCCTCGACGAGTCGATCCACTCCGTCCGAGTGGCGGAGGACGCCATTGCGATCGGCGCCTGCCGGATCATCAACATCAAGCCGGGGCGAGTGGGCGGTCACGGCCCTTCGATTCAGCTGCACGATCTCGCTGCCCGACACGGCGTCCCGGTCTGGCACGGCGGAATGCTCGAGAGCGGCATCGGACGCGCGCACAACATCCACCTCTCGACGCTGCCCAACTTCACGCTCCCGGGGGACGTGGCCGCAAGTCGGCGATATTATGCCCCCGACGTGATCGATCCCGAGATCGACGTGGCGCCGGATGGCACGATCGCCGTGCCCACGGGGCCTGGAATCGGCGTCCAGGTCGTTGCAGATCGCGTGGCGGCCGCGACTCGCGAAAGGCTGGAGCTCGAACACTGACCATGGTCACAACGTTCCGATTTCGATCCGCACACGCCCGTCTGGTCGTTCTGGCCCTGGCAACGGTTGGCTCTCTCAGGGCTTCGGGGTGCGCCACTCCTCCCGCGCCCGCTGTGACTGCGCCGACAATCAGGTACGAGCAGAAGCTGGCGTGGATTCTCGAGCTCGAGGATCAGCGAATCCTTCGAGCCCCGTCGCCGCCGCCGGCGCCACCACCCGCGCCGATTCAGACGGGAAAGAAGGTCAAGCTCCCGCCTCCACCGCCGCCTCCGCCACCGCCGCCCGATCTGACCGTTCTCGTGAAGGACAGTGAACCGCGGATCCGGCGCCGCGCGGCCCTTGCCATCGGCCGCGTCGGACTCCCGGACGGGATCGGAGCGCTTTCGGCGACGCTTGCCGACCCCGACCCAGACGTGCGCGCGATGGCCGCGTTCGGACTGGGGCTGATCGGCGACGCATCGGCGGAAGGCGCGCTGACGCCCGTCCTCGCTGACACGGCGCCGCTCGTCCGGGGGCGCGCAGCGGAAGCGCTGGGCATGGTGGGCGCAACCGGAGCGGCAGCGGCGATCGGAAAGGTCGCCGGAGAGTACGCGCGGACCGCGCCCGTCGCCGGGATGAAGCCGGACGACGAACCATCGCCCATCGCACCGGAGGCGCAAGCCTTCGAGCTCGCGCTGTTCGCCCTGGTTCGCCTCAAGGCGTACGATCCGCTCGCCTCTGCGGTGCTGGAGGCCGATCGCCCGGTCAGCACGTGGTGGCCCGTGGCGTACGCACTGCAACGCATCGAGGATCCGCGCGCGGCACCGGCGCTGTTGCAGCTCCTGGAGGTCCCGGGCCGCTACACGCCGGCGTTCGCGGCGCGCGGGCTGGGCGTTCTGAAGCAGACATCGGCCGCACAACGCCTGACGGGGCTGCTCGACGCAAAGGCCAAGGCGCCGCTCGAGGTCGTGGTCAGTGCTATCCGCGCGCTCGGTGAGATCAACGCGCCGGCTACCGCCAGCGTTCTGGCGGCACTCGCGTCACAGCCCGCGACGCACCCGAACGTGCGACTCGAGGCCATTACGGCCCTCGGGGCAATGAGAGCGACCGACGGCCTCGCCGTCGCGCAGGATCTGCTCACGGACGACTGGCCGGCCATGCGCGCCGCGGCCTTCCGGGCGGCAGCGGCGATCGATCCTGAGTCCTTCACGTTCGTACTGTCCGGCATGGAGCCGGATCGCGACTGGCGCGTGCGGGCAACGTTGGCGGAGATCCTCGGCTCACTCAAGCCGGAGGTTGCTCTCGATCGGGCGCGCAGCATGCTGCAGGACAGCGACAAACGCATCATCGGCTCCGTCCTCGGCGCCCTCGTCAAGCTGCACGCGCCCGAGGCGGCGGACGTCCTGGCCGAGCGGTTGAAGGATCCGGACTTCGTGGTGCGCTCGGCGGCTGCCGAAGGCCTCGGCACCCTCAAGCCGCCAAATGGGCCGGCTGCTTTGCGCGAGGCGTACACGGCTGCGGAGTCGGACTCCGTCTACGTGGCGCGTGCCGCAATCCTGCAGGCCCTGGCCGCGTACGGTCCCGAGGAGTCCACGGCCACCATCAAGACGGCGCTGACCGACAAGGACTGGGCGATTCGAGTCAAGGCAGCGGATCTCCTCAAGAAGATCGAGCCGGCGGCCGACGCGCTAGCGGCGATCAGGCCCGCTCCCGGCTCTCCAGTCGTCCCGTATGACGATGCGCAGCTGACCGCGCCCGATCTGTCACCGCACGCCTTCATCGAAACTGCGCGGGGGACGATCGAATTCGAGCTCGCGGTGCTCGACGCCCCCCAGACGGCGCGCAATTTCATGGCGCTCGCCAAAAAAGGGTTCTTCAACGGCCTCCAGATCCACCGCGTCGTTCCCAACTTCGTGGTGCAGGACGGCGATCCGCGGGGCGACGGGGAAGGTGGTCCCGGATACACGATCCGCGACGAGCTGAACGAGCGGCCGTATCTGCGCGGCACCGTCGGCATGGCGCTCGACTGGCACGATACCGGGGGCAGTCAGTTCTTCATCACACACTCACCGCAGCCGCACCTCGACGGGCGATACACGGTGTTCGGGCATGTGGTGAACGGTATGGACGTGGTCGATCAGATCCAGCAGGGAGACGTGATTGAGCGGGTGCGGATCTGGGACGGCAAGGGCTGGCAGTAGAAAAACGAAAGGGGGCGACGGCCGCCCCCTCATTCTTGCAGGAAAAGTAGCCTACCGTTTCTTCGTGGCCTTCTTCTTCCCGCCTTTGGCCGTCTTCTTTGCCATGTGTCGATCCCCCCTTCCGTCTTGGTGTTGTGTCGCGTGGGCGCTCACCGCATCCAACGGCGCCGCGTCCTTCCGGCACGCCGGCCCGCCTTCGTCGGTGCCCATCGCTTCGTTGCTTCGTGCCGCTGAAGGCGGCAGGTGCTCTCGCTAGGGCGTGTGATCGTTCACTTGGGGCGAGAGCAAAACTCCCGCGACGCGGGAGGTGAGCATCAAAAAAAGGGGGTGTCCACGATCGACACCCCCGAGACCGGCGAGCGGCCTCTAGCGCTTCTTCGTCGCCTTCTTCTTGCCGCCCTTCGCAGTCTTCTTCGCCATTATTCCTCCTTGGAATGTGGCAGCTCAGCTTTGTTACCGGTTGTCTAGGGTCCCCACAGGTGGGCTGAGCGGTCCACCCTCATACAAGATGTAGATTATGGATGAGAAAATGAAAGTGTCAAGCACAAAGTAGTGTCTCTTGTCAAAAATGCGCACTCTTGAAGTCTCGGCGCGAGTGCCGATCGGCTGTAGACGATGCGCGCGACCTCGTGTCGTCGCGCGATCAGGGCTTCGTGAGTCGCGCGAGCGCGCGCGTTGCCGCGTTGCGCGTCTCTTCGGCGGCGCCGAAGAGCGTGGTCACTGTGCGATAGGTAGCGATCGCGTCGGCGCGACGTCCCGCTCGCTCGTGGAGACGTGCAGCTTCGAGATACGCCATCGCGAGGATCGGCGCCGGGCACGAGCGCGCGTTGCGGATCGCGATCTCGAAGTGCGCGAGCGCCCCGGGATCGTCACGGCGTGCCTCGAGCACGCGGCCGAAGCGGTAGTTCGCCACGGGATCCTGCACGTTCAGCCCGAGTGATTTCTCCAGCGCTGCGGCTGCCGCGGGAAGGTCATCGTCTTCGAGGCGCCGCCATCCTTCGAGCGAGAGCCGGTACGCTTCGGCGGTCCTGGCGTTCGGCGCACGTCGCAGGAGCTCCGCTGCACGATCGCGCACTTCATATGGATCGTCGGCGGGGGCGGCCTGAGCCGCATTCCGATAGGCCGTCACCGCCGCCGCGCGCGATCCGAGCCGATCCTGCGCCTCACCCAGTCGCAGATACGCCTGGGCCAGCGCGGAGTACGGCGCCTGCGACCGTCGCGACACGATACCCTCGAGCAGCTCGATGGCGTGATCGGTCTGCTGGAGGACCTCGAGCTGCCGGGCGGCGCCGAGTCTCGCCTGCGTTTCAGCGAGCGCCGGAAGATTCACGCGCTGCTCGCGCGCGAGCTCCAGCAGCGCGCGCCAGGAGTCGAGACTGGCTGTCACGTCGTGGAGGTATGCGTCCTGGATGTCGGCGATCAGCGCAGGGAAGGAGGGATTGCCCGGATAGTGCTGCTGGAGGCCGCGCAGCAGATCGAGCGCCCGCGCGGGTTGGCGCTCGTACCACAGATAAATGAGGTGGAGCTGATAGTCCGCCTCGCCCTGGAGCAGGCGGCCGCCGTTCCGCGCGCGCAGCATCTGCGCGAGCCCTTCCGTCTTGTCCCCACCCGGCAGCATGAGGAAGAACCTGAGAACCTTGGCCGCCGCCGGTGCGACGTCCGCGTAGTACTGGTAGAGCCCGATCCCGAAGTACGCATCCTCGAGGCCGGGCGACAGATCGATCGCCCGTTCGAGCGCCTGCTTGATGCGCTTGCCGTCGCGCGCTGCCGCCACCCGCTCTTCGCGCAACACACGCCATTGAACGCGGGCCGCGTACGCTCCGCCGAGATAGAACCATGCCTCTGCGTCGTCCGGCGCGCGCTCGGTCCAATCCTCGGTCGTGCGGATCGCGCGATCGACGGACGTGCTGAACTCGTCGTCCAGCGACCGGTTGAGGGGATCGATCAGGATGCGCCACCACAGCGCCGTCGCGGAGAGCACCTCGCACGCCTCTGGCGGCGCCGGGCCGCACGCGCGGTGCAGCTCGGCGTCGACCTGGTCGAATCGCGCGTCCAGGATGAAATCGTAGGCTCGCGCGAGCGATTCCTCACCGCGGATGAGCGCCGGCCGATCGGGCGCGGGCGGCGGGGCAGCGGGGCGGCCTCGGCCTGAGGGCTGACGGCCACGGCGCTGG
Organism: uncultured Acidobacteriota bacterium; assembly: GCA_963730995.1. Classification (GTDB taxonomy): domain Bacteria; phylum Acidobacteriota; class Vicinamibacteria; order Vicinamibacterales; family 2-12-FULL-66-21; genus CAVSUB01. The sequence continues at coordinate 821,203 of CAVSUB010000009.1, forward strand.
AGGCCGCCGGAGGGAGCCGCCAGGGTGACGGTTGTCGCAACGGCTGTCACGCAGGCGGCGGTGAGCAGCCATGCGCGCCGCGGACTGGCGATCATGTGACGCTGGTGCGCAGCTGTTGCTTCTCCGTATGCCGCTCGAGGGCGAGCGCGATCAATCGATCGAGGAGCGCGCCGTACTCGACGCCCGACGCGGCCCAGAGCTTCGAGTACATGCTGATCGTGGTGAATCCAGGGATGGTGTTCACCTCGTTTACGTAGATCTTGTTCGTTGCGCGTTCCATCAGGAAGTCGACTCGAGCCAGGCCGGCGCAATCGATCGCCTGGAACGCCGCCACCGACAACCGCTGAATCTCCGCGGCGGTCGCGGCCGGCAGATCCGCCGGGATGAAAATCTTCGATCCATCGTCGATGTACTTGGCCTCGTAGTCGTAGAATTCGCGCGACGGGACGACTTCGCCGGGCACTGAGGCCGACGGCGCGTCGTTGCCGAGCACGGCGCACTCGATTTCACGCGCCTCGGCCACCGCTGCCTCGACGACGATCTTCCTGTCGAAGCTCCCGGCGAGATCCATCGCCGCCTCGAGCGCTGCGGGATCCTTGGCTTTCGAGATGCCCACGCTCGAACCGAGGTTTGCGGGCTTCACGAACATCGGGAAGCCGAGCGCGCGTTCGAGCTCGGCCGGGATGCCGTTCCGATTGCTCGTCCAGTCGTGCCGGAGCACGACCCGATACGGGCAGACAGGCAGGCCGCGCGCCGAGAACACGAGCTTCATCAGCGCCTTGTCCATGCCAACTGCCGACGCGAGCACGCCGGCGCCGACGTATGGCACGTTCGCGAGCTCGAGCAGTCCCTGAATCGTGCCGTCCTCGCCGTACGGTCCGTGCAGAACAGGGAAGATGGCGTCGAGATTCAGTCCGGTGACGACCGCCTGCCCCTGATCCCGTTTGTCGGCGGTGCGCCGATCGATCGAGAGAATGGTTTCCTCGCTCGGCCTGGCGACGAGGTGGACCTCACGCCCGCTGCGGACGGGCCTTGCCGCCTCGAGCCGCGCCTGCTCGATGACCTCTGCCGCCGACATCGCCGTTGGAGGCCGATCCGCGATGGCCCATCGGCCTTCTTTGTCGATGCGAATCGCCACCGGTTCGTAGCGCTTCCGGTCGAGATGCGCGAATACTGCGGCGGCCGAGGCGAGCGACACCTCATGCTCCCCCGATCGCCCACCATAGAGCACGCCGACGCGAAGACGTTTCACGGGGGAAAGGATACAGGAGCTAGAAGCTAGGAGCTAGAAGCTAGCAGGCAGAGTCGCGCTGAGAGTGGGCTGTCGTTACTGAGCAGCCCGCGAGCGAAGCGAGCAGCGGATAGGCCGCGGGGGTGGGGTCGGCACAGTCGAGAGTCCGCCGTCGGCAGTCAACAGTCGCGTCAGTCAGAGTCGCCCTGAATGCAAACTGTCGCGGCTAGCCAGCGGCGCGAGGGAACCGAGCGCTGGCGGGTGCGCGGGGGTGGGGCCCCGCGCACATACTAAGAGAAGATGCCTCCCTTCAACTTCACCGTCACCGCGCGTGACGGCGCTGCGCGTCGAGGGCTGCTTCGCACTCCGCACGGCGATGTCCAGACACCCGCGTTCATGCCTGTCGGGACGCGCGGAGCGGTCAAGAGCGTGACCCACCGGGACCTCTTGGACCTCGGCGCCGAGATCATCCTCGGCAATACCTATCACCTGTATCTCAAGCCGGGCGACGGATTGATCGCGCGTGCGGGAGGGCTGCACCGTTTCATGGGGTGGGATCGACCGATCCTGACCGACAGCGGCGGCTACCAGATCTTCAGCCTCGCCGATCGGCGTCGAATCTCAGACGATGGCGCCGAGTTCCGATCCCACCTCGACGGCTCGCTCCACATGCTCACGCCGGAATCCGCTGCCGAGATCCAGCTGCAGCTCGGGTCGGACATCGCCATGGTGCTCGACGAGTGCATCGCGACGCCCGCGGACCACGACACCACGCGGATGGCGATGGAGCGCTCGATTCGGTGGGCGGGGCGTGCGCGTGCGCGGTGGCGGCAGATCCTCGAGGACCCCGGCGCATCCGGAGTCCTGGTGACCAACACCGGACAGGCACAGTTCGGCATCATCCAGGGCGGTACCGATCACGCTCTCCGCACCGAGAGCGCCCAGGCCACGATCGAGATTGGATTTGAGGCGTACGCGATCGGCGGGCTGAGTGTCGGGGAACCCCCGAACGTCATGTACGAGGTCGTAGGGCACACAGCGGCGCAGTTGCCGGACCTCGCGCCCAGGTATCTGATGGGAAGCGGGCTGCCGGACGACCTCGTCGAATGCGTCGCCCTTGGCGTCGATCTCTTCGACTGCGTCCTTCCGACGCGCAACGCGCGGAACGGCCAACTCCTCACGCGCCACGGGCCGCTCTCGATCAAGAACGCTCAGTATGCGGAGGACCTTCTGCCGCCGGATTCGGAGTGCGGCTGCTACACCTGCAGGCACTTCTCGCGCGCGTACCTGCGCCATCTGTACGTTGCCGGCGAGATGACGGCGGCGACGCTGAACACCGTTCACAACCTCTACTTTTACCTTGACACTATGAAAAGGATTAGGGAGGCTATAACGTTCGGCTCGTTTGAGCAGCTCCGCCTGGAGTTCCGCCAAACCTTCTCCCGCCGACCTCAGCACTGAATGCCGCTTGCATCCGCTAGCTCTGTCTTCGCGATGGCGTCAGCCTCCGGTCAATCGGCCGGATGGCTGCAGTTCCTGCCATTTGGAATCATCCTCGGAATCTTCTACCTTCTTATACTGTTGCCGATGAAGCGGCGGCAGACGAAAATCCGGGAGTTTCAGGAGGCCCTCAAGGTCGGCGACCGTGTCGTCACCACGAGCGGGATCTACGGGCAGATCACGAAACTGAACGAGAAATCCATCCAGGTCCAGATTGCCGATAAAGTGCGGATCGAGATTGCCCGCCAGGCGGTCGGCGGTTATCAAGGCCAGGATCCCGTCGTGACGGATTCGGCCGGCAGTATGTAGACCATGAACCAGAATCTTCGGTGGAAGCTGCTCGCCATCTTCGGCATCTTCGTCATCTTCTTTACGCTCGGGGTGTATCCGGTCCTCGCGCCGCGGTACCACCTCCCCCTCCCGGCTTGGCTGAGCGCCAAACAACTCAAGCTTGGTCTGGACCTCAAAGGCGGTGTGCACCTCGTCCTCCGTGTGCAGACCGAACAGGCGATCCAGGCGGCGACCACGACGACGGCCGAGCAGATCCGCGAAGAGCTCAAGACGGCCAACGTCCCGGTGGGGGCCATCAACACTACGTCGCCCACGGGCTTTCACGTCGAGGGTGTGCCGCAGGATCGTGATGCGGACTTCCGCCGGATCGCCGACACGCAGGCAGGGACCAACTACGACCGGCAGCCCGGCGTAGCCGGCGCCTACGACTTCACGATGAAGCCGAACATCGCGAAGGATCTCCGCGAGCAGGCTGTGATCCAGGCGCTCGATACGATCGACCGCCGCGTCAACGAGCTGGGTGTTGCCGAGCCGAACATCTCCCGCTACGGTCAGACCGGCGATCAGATTCTCGTGCAGCTCCCGGGCGTGTCCGACGTCGGCCATGCGAAGGAGATCATCCGGTCGACGGCGCAGCTCGAGCTGAAGCTCGTCGAGGCTGGACCGGCCCCGAGCCAGGAAGCGCTCCTCCAGTCTTTCGGCGGCAAAGTCCCGCCCGACATGGAAGTCGTTCCGGGTGCTGGCGTCGCCGGCGACACCTCCACCTCGTTCTACCTGTTGAAGAAGGTCCCGGCTGCGACGGGTCGCGATCTGCGGAGCGCAAAGCCGTCGCTCGACGAGAACAACCGTCCCGCGGTCAGCTTCACGCTGACGAGCGCCGGCTCGCGTCGATTCGGGAAGGCGACGGGAGAGAACATCGGCCGCTCTCTCGCCATCGTCCTGGACAAGCGCGTGCGATCGGCGCCGCGCATCGACGGCCGCATCACCGATCAGGGAACGATCTACGGCTCCTTCACCACGGAAGAAGTGAACGACCTTTCGCTGACGCTTCGATCCGGAGCGCTGCCGGCAGATCTCACATACCTCGAGGAACGCGTCATCGGCCCAAGCCTCGGCGCAGACTCGATCCGATCCGGCGTCATCGCATCCGCGGCCGGACTGATCCTGGTCGTCGTCTTCATGCTGATCTACTACAAGCTGGCGGGCGTGAACGCCGTCATCGCGCTCATCATGAACCTCGTCATCCTGGTCGGGCTGATGGCGTACTTCGGAGCGACGATGACGCTGCCCGGCATCGCGGGATTCGTACTGACGATGGGCATCGGCGTGGACTCGAACGTACTGATCTTCGAGCGGATCAAGGAGGAGCTCGAGGCCCAGCGGGGCCTCCGCGCCTCGGTCAACGCCGGATTCGGCCGCGTGTTCTGGACGCTGCTGGACACGCACGTCGCCTCACTGATTTCCGCCGCGTTCCTGTTCCAGTTCGGGACCGGCCCCATCCGCGGGTTTGCGACGACGCTCACATTCGGGTTGATGTCGAACCTGTTCACCTCGATTTTCGTGTCGAAGGCGCTGTTCGAGCTCGAGCTCTCGCGCCGGTCGACGGCGACGACGCTCAGTATTTAATCGGTTGTGCGGCCCGCCGGAGGGGAGCGGGGCACGGGGCCCCCGCGAGCGACGGCGATGGGGGTCCGGCGGGGCGAAGCCCCCCGGTAGAGAATACACATCATGCAGATCTTCCATCATACGAATTTCAATTTCGTCCGCTGGCGATGGCACGCGATCGCACTGTCCTGGGTCATCGTTCTCGCGGGCCTGGTGACGATCTGGCGGTTCGGCATGCCGCTCGGCGTCGAGTTCTCCGGCGGCACGATCGTCATCGTCCGCTTCGATCAGCTGCCTGACAGCCAGCAGGTTCGCTCCGCGCTGGATCAGGCGATGCCAGGCGTCGGGCAGAACGCGATCATCAATCGGTACGGCGATCCGGCGTCGCGACAGTTGATGATCCGCGTGCCCATGGTCGGCGAGGAGGCGGGCGGCAGCCTGAGCAAGACGGCCGACGCGGTCGCGGCGGCATTGAAAAAAGCGAATTTCGGGAAGTTCGAGGTGGCCGGCACCGAGATCGTCGGCCCGAGTGTCGGCGAGCAGTTGACGCGGCAGGGGACGCTCGCCACCGTGCTCGCGCTCGGCGGCATTCTGATCTACATCGCCATGCGGTTCCAATTCAGCTTCGCCGTCGGCGCCGTGGTCGCGACCATACACGACCTGCTGGTGACGCTGGCGTTCCTGGCTTTCTTCCGGTACGACCTCTCGCTGAACGTGATCGCCGCGATCCTGACGATCACCGGCTACTCGACCAACGACACCATCGTCATCTTCGACCGCGTGCGCGAGAACATGCGCGGCATGCGGCGCGACAGCCTGGAGCAGATCGTCAACGTCTCGGTCAACCAGACCCTCGGCCGCACCATCATTACGGCAGGCACGGCGCTCCTCAGCGTTCTGGCTCTCTATCTGTTCGGCGGCGAGGTGCTCCATGGCTTTGCCTTCACGATGCTCGTCGGCATCGTCACCGGCACGTACTCGAGTGTCTTCATTGCGGCGGCGATCGTGCTGATCTGGCAGGGGAAGAAGCCGGTGAAGGCAATGGCGGCGGCTCCGGCGGCCGCGGCGGCACCGGCGCGCAAACCGACGCGCCGACGGGCCTCGTAGGCCACCGTCCGGCGATTGTGCTGACCGCTGCGCTCCTGGGCGTCATCCAGGGACTGACCGAGTTTGTCCCGGTCTCCTCGACCGCGCACCTCCTCATTGGCGCGCGGCTGTTTCGGTTCAGCGATCCGGGCGGCGTATTCACCGTTCTGATCCAACTCGGATCGATTCTGGCCGTGATGTGGTTGTATCGGGCGAAGATCGCCCGCGTGCTGCGCGGGCTGCCTTCCGATCCCGACTCCCGCCATTTCGTGCTCATGATCCTCGTCGCGTTCCTGCCGGCGGCTGTCGCGGGCGCGCTGCTGTCCGGGTACGTGAAGCGCGTGCTCTACACGACTCCGAGTGTGATCGCGGCCAGCTTCATCGTCGGGGGGATCGTAATGCTGCTCGTCGAGTGCTTCCGGCGGCCCCCGGTGATCGTCGACGCGGACCGGACGCCGCTGTCCCGCGCGCTCGGGATAGGGCTCTGCCAGGTGCTTGCATTGATCCCCGGCGTTTCGCGGTCGGGGGCGACGATCGTCGGCGGCATGCTGCTCGGGCTCGATCGACCGGCGGCTGCGGAGTTCTCGTTCTTCCTGGCGATGCCGACAATGGGGGCGGCCTTCGGCCACGACCTCATGGAGGTCCGGCACAACCTGGGCGGGACGCTCGCCGCCGAGATCGTCGTGGGATTCGTGATGGCGTTCGTCGCGTCCGCGCTGGTGGTCAGGCCCTTGCTATCCTTCGTCGGGCGTCACGGTTTCGTGCCGTTCGCCTGGTACCGGATACTGGCGGGCTTGGCGTTGCTTGCGGCGGTTGCCTTCGGTTACTTCTAGAGAGGTCTTGACGCTGTGACTGCCGACTGTGACTGCCGACGGTCGACTGTGACTGTTGACCGCGATTGCCGACCGTCGACTGCGACCGTCGACTGTGACTGTCGACCGCGACTGCCGACCGTCGACTGCCGACCGTCGACTGTGACTGTCGACCGCGACTGCCGACCGTCGACCTCCGACTGCAGACTGTAATGTTTCAGTGGATACGCCGCAGCTTCATCGCAGGATTCTTCGTCACCGTTCCGCTGGTCATCAGCGTGGCGGCGTTCATCTGGATCTTCCGGCTGATCGACGGGTTCGTCGGTCCCTTCTACACCGAGTGGCTCAAGACGCGGCTCGGTCGCGAAGATCCGGTGCCCGGCCTCGGGATCCTGACGACGGCGCTCGTCGTGATGCTCGTCGGGGCGATTGCGACAAACGTCATCGGGAAGCGGTTCCTCCAGCGGACAGAGTTCTACCTGCTGAAGGTGCCTGTCTTCCGCACGATCTACGCGCCGGTCAAGCAGCTCGTGGTCGCCTTCTCGCCTGACAACGAGTACGGGTTCAAGCGCGTCGTCATGGTCGAGGATCGGGGGCGCGGCTTCGTGCTCGGTTTTCTGACGCGGGAGTTCACCGTCGATCGCGGGCAGGGCCCCGAGGCGCTCATCGCGGTCTACGTGCCCACGAACCACCTCTATCTCGGCGACGTGCTCATCATGCCCCGCGAGCGGGCGTCCTTCCCCGATATCACGGTGGAGCAGGGCATCCGGATCTTCCTGACCGGCGGCATGGCGCTTTCGAGCCGCATCCGCGCGCGCCGGGGCGACGATCGAGTCGAAAAGTTCCGAGTGTGAGAGACCCGGCTTCCTTCTGTGGTACGATTTCGAGCTTTTTTGGCATGGACCGGCCGTTTTGACGCGGGTCGGTCATAGGCGCGCTCGTAATCTGCGCGCTGGTGTGCCGATGGGGGTCCGGCGGGGCGCAGCCCCACGGTTGAACAAAGAGGAGTTCTCGAGGAGCGCAATGTTCGATACGTTCTTTCCACGGTTCGCTCGCGTTGCCGCGATCGCGTCGTTTCTGTTCATCGTTCTGTTGTCGGCCGCGCCGCATGCCATGCAGCCGCCGCCTCCCTCCCAGCCTGCTGCCACCCAGGCTGCGCCGCGTCACGCTGGGGGCGAAGCCAATCTGGTGCTGCCCGATCTCGGCTCCGTCGAGTTCCAGGGCGTCAACGGTCGCAGCCTCCTGCTCGGCGGACTCCTCGTCTGCGCGCTGGGGTTGGCGTTCGGGATGGTCATCTTCTTTCAGCTGCGCAATCTCCCGGTCCACAGCTCGATGCTGGAGATCTCGGAGCTCATATACGAAACGTGCAAGACGTACCTCATCACGCAGGGAAAGTTCATCCTGCTCCTCGAGGTGTTCATCGGCGTGATCATGGTCTTCTATTTCGGTGCGCTGCAGCACTTCGACGCGCTGAAGGTCATCGTCATCGTCTTTTTCAGCCTCGTCGGCATCGCCGGGAGCTACGGCGTCGCGTGGTTCGGCATCCGGGTCAACACCTTCGCCAACTCGCGCGCGGCCTTCGCTGGCCTTCGCGGGATGCCGCATCCGATTTACGCGATTCCGCTCAGCGCCGGCATGAGCATCGGGATGCTGCTCATCAGCGTCGAGCTCCTTCTGATGCTCTGCATCCTCCTTTTCATTCCGGGGGACTACGCCGGCTCCTGCTTCATCGGGTTCGCGATTGGCGAGTCGCTCGGAGCCTCGGTGCTTCGGATTGCGGGCGGCATCTTCACGAAGATCGCCGACATCGGGGCGGACCTCATGAAGATCGTCTTCAACATCAAGGAAGACGACGCGAGAAATCCGGGCGTGATTGCCGACTGCACGGGCGACAACGCCGGAGATTCGGTGGGCCCGAGCGCGGACGGCTTCGAGACCTACGGCGTCACGGGCGTCGCGCTCATCTCGTTCATTCTCGTTGCCGTGACGGAGCCGCGCGTGCAGGTGCAGCTCCTCGTCTGGATCTTCGTGATGCGCGTCATGATGATCATCGCGAGCGGCGTCTCCTACCTCCTCAACGCGGCGTGGGCGAAGGCCAGCTTCGGCGACGCAAAGACGATGAACTTCGAGACGCCATTGACGCGCCTCGTGTGGCTCACGTCGCTTGTGTCGGTCGGCGCGACGTACGCCGTCTCACGCGTGCTGATCCCGGACATCGGCGGCAACCCCGACCTGTGGTGGCAGCTCTCGACCGTCATCACGTGCGGAACCCTGGCGGGCGCGATCATCCCGGAGCTCGTGAAGGTCTTCACGTCGACCGAATCGAGCCACGTGCGGGAGGTGGTGACCTCGTCTCGCGAAGGCGGCGCCTCGCTGAACATCCTCTCCGGTTTGGTGGCCGGCAACTTCAGCGCCTACTGGCTCGGCGCGTGCATCGTCGTGCTGATGTCGATTGCCTACGGCGTGAGCACGTACGGTCTCGGCCAGCTGATGATCGCGCCGGCGGTCTTCGCGTTCGGTCTGGTGGCGTTCGGCTTCCTCGGGATGGGACCCGTGACGATTGCGGTCGACTCGTACGGGCCGGTCACTGACAACGCCCAGTCGGTGTACGAGCTGTCCACCATCGAGACCCTGCCGAACATCGCGTCGGAGCTCAAGAAGGACTTCGGGTTCGACGTGAACTTCGAACGCGCGAAGCACCTGCTCGAAGAGAACGACGGCGCGGGGAACACGTTCAAGGCGACGGCGAAGCCGGTGCTGATTGGAACAGCCGTGGTCGGGGCGACGACGATGATCTTCTCTATCATCGTCGTGCTCACGGACCGGCTGCAGCCGGAGTACCTCAGGTACCTCTCCATTCTGCATCCGCCATTTCTGCTGGGCCTCATCAGCGGCGGCTGCATGATCTACTGGTTTACGGGGGCGTCGACGCAGGCTGTCACGACGGGAGCCTATCGAGCGGTGGAGTTCATCAAGGCCAATATCAAGCTGGACGGCGTCGAGAAGAAGGCGTCGGTGGCGGATAGTAAGAAGGTTGTGGAGATCTGCACTCAGTACGCGCAGAAGGGGATGTTCAACATCTTCCTGGCCGTGTTCTTCGCCACCCTCGGGTTCGCCTTCCTGGAGCCGTTCTTCTTCATCGGCTACCTCGTGTCGATCGCGCTCTTCGGGCTGTTCCAGGCGATCTTCATGGCGAACGCCGGAGGCGCGTGGGACAACGCGAAGAAGATCGTCGAGGTCGAGCTGAAGGAAAAGGGAACGCCGCTCCACGCCGCGACCGTGGTGGGCGACACCGTCGGCGATCCGTTCAAGGACACCTCGTCGGTGGCGATGAACCCCGTCATCAAGTTCACGACGCTGTTCGGCCTGCTGGCCGTGGAGCTGGGCGTGCAGCTTGCAAGCCAGTACGGCTCGATGCTGAGTCACCTGCTTTCTGGCGCGTTCCTGGTCGGGTCCGTCATTTTTGTCTGGCGTTCTTTTTACGGGATGCGTATTCACGGCGGCCGGGCATGAGGAAATTGGGCCATTCAGGGCCTCTTGTGGGGTGGCCGAAACCGGAAAGCTGGTGTCTAAGGCCTGGGAGGAGTCGTTGACACCCGTTTTTGCGTCTGACTATAATTCGCGGTCTTACGACATCGCGAACTCCAGGCCAGGAGGGCTGAGCCGTGCCGCGTGAAATGTTCGGCGACGTTGTCGATCCGTCCATCAAGGTCGGATCTCAGAAGTGGTACACAGTCCCCCTGTCCATCATCGCGCACGTCGTGCTGTTCGGCGCCGTCATCATCATTCCTCTGATGGCGACGGATGTGCTGCCGACACCACCTTCGATGATGGCCTTCGTCGGCGCACCGCCGACGCCGCCTCCGCCTCCCCCACCGCCACCTTCCGCTGCTCCACCCCCGAAGACGCCGACGCCGATCGCGAATCCGAACGCGGCGCCCATCGAGGCTCCGAAGCAGATCATTCCGGAAACGCCATCGGTTGGCGTATCGGAAGGAGTACCCGGCGGAGTCGAAGGCGGTGTTCCGGGCGGTGTCATGGGCGGGGTCGTCGGTGGATTGCCTGAGGCGCCTCCGCCTCCGCCGCCGCCGCCTCAGGCGCCGGTCCGGGTCGGTGGCGCGATCAAGCAGCCGACGAAGCTGAAGAACGTGCCCCCGGTGTATCCGCCGATTGCGCAGTCGGCGCGGGTGCAGGGCGTCGTTATCATCGAAGCGACGATTGGCGCTGACGGCAAGGTCAAGGATGCCAAGGTTCTCCGCTCGATTCCGCTCCTCGACCAGGCAGCGCTCGACGCCGTCAAGCAGTGGGTGTTCACGCCAACGCTGCTCAACAACGTGCCCGTCCCGGTCATCATGACTGTGACGGTCAACTTCACGCTGCAGTAACCTCGGGTCCGATACGCTTTCACGGAACGCTTTCCTGGACCGCTCGCACGAACGCTATTTTGACCGCTCTTACGAACGCTTTTTTGAACCGGAGGATGGGCGAATGAATCTGATTGAAATGTGGGGATCGATGGGTCCGGTGGCAAAGGCTATCGGCGTGATCCTGGTCATCATGTCCATGATCTCGTTTGGCGTCGCCATCGAGCGCATCTACACGTTCACGCAGGCGCGCAAACAGTCGAAGCTCTACGCGCCACAGGTCGCCAAGCACCTGAAGGAAGGTCGTCTCAAGGACGCTATCGCGATCTCCTCGTCCAAGAACTACCGGTACAGCCATCTCGCGAAAGTCGTGCTCGCGGGCCTGCAGGAATATCAATTCCAGCACGAAAGCGGCGCCAACCTCTCGCGCGAAGACCTGGTCGACACCGTTCGCCGCGCCATTCAGCGTGCCTCGGCCCTGACCGCCAACGACCTGAAGAAGGGCGTCGCGGCGCTCGCGACCATCGGCGCGACGGCACCGTTCGTCGGACTGCTGGGGACGGTCGTCGGCATCATCACCGCGTTCCAGGGCATCGCCGCCACCGGATCGGGCGGTCTGGGCGCCGTTTCAGCCGGTATCTCGGAAGCGCTCGTCGAGACGGCACTCGGCCTCGTCGTCGCCATCCCGGCGGTCTGGTTCTACAACTACCTCACCGGCCGCATCGAGTACTTCAACGTCGAGATGGACAACTCGTCGTCCGAGCTCGTCGACTACTTCATCAAGAAGACGGCGTAGACCGGCTACACAGGTAGACAGGGAGAAGTCCTATGGCGATGGATGTTGGCAGCTCCAGAGGCGGCCTGAACAGCAACATCAATGTCACGCCGCTGGTTGACGTCATGCTGGTGCTGCTCATCATCATGATGCTGATTGCGCCGATGCTGCAGAAGGGCGTGCCGGTGACGCTGCCGCAAGCGAACAACGGCGAGCAGAAGCCTGACACGCAGGATCAGACGGTCGTTTCGATTGACTCGAGGAACCAGTTCTGGGTCAACGGCCTCCAGTACTCGAAGGAAGAATTCGCCAACAAGGTGAAGACGGTCCTCGAGGACAAGAAGGAGAAGATCGTCCTCATCAAGGCGGATACGGACGCCCGCTACAGCGCGATCATGGAAGCCATGGATGCGTTGCGAGGGGCGAACATCGAGGATATCGCCTTGATTACGGATCCGAAGAATCCGCCTGCTGGTACCTCGGGAGGAAAGTAGCCATGAAGCACGCGCACAAGCATTTTGGCGCGGACCGCGTCGTCACTGGCGAGGTCCCACACGCCAGCGCGGACATGAACGTCACGCCGCTCATCGACGTGCTGCTCGTGCTCCTGATCATCTTCATGGCCGCTCTGCCCCTCACGCAGCGCGGCATGGACATCAACCTGCCGCTCGAGGCGAAGACGCCGCAGCAGGCGACGCCGGACACGCAGGTCGTGCTCGACTACAACGCCGACCACTCGATCGCCGTCAACAAGCAGATCGTGCAGCTGGCGAACCTCGAGACCTTCCTCCGTGACGTCTTCGAGACGCGCAAGGAAAAGACGATGTTCATCATCGGTGACCCGAACCTTCGTTACGGCGAAATCGTGGCCGTCATCGACGCCGCCAAGGGCGCCGGCGTCACGAAGGTCGGGATCGTGACCGAGGGGATGCGAAAGGGCGACAGTCAGAAGAGCGGCAACTGACACTCGCCGAGGGCTGAAACAAAAAGGGCTGACACCGTAAGGTGTCAGCCCTTTTTCTATTCGCGGCCCCGCGCGACGGCCGAAGCCTACTTCGACTTGCCAGCCGGAGCGGCGGCCGCCGCGGCCTTCGCGCCCTTCTGAATCGCAATCGCCTTGGAGCGGAGATCGTCGGCGTCCTTGATCAGCTGTCTTCTGGACGTTGCCGGGTCCTTCTCGGCGTTCGCCTGGTGGCGCATCAGGATGTTCTTGACGATCATCGCGTCCACATAACCGGGGTTGAGCGAGAGCGCCTTGTCCTCGGCGGCGATGCCCTTCAGCGCGTAGTCCTTCTTCTGGGGAGGCGTCAGCCGGAAGTCCTTGCGGACCTTCTCCTCGAAGTACGTCGCGATCAGGTGGAAGCCCTGAGGATTCTTGGCGTCGAGCTCCGCCGCCTTCTCGAGGTTCTCGATCGTCTTGTCGAAGTCGCCCTGGCGGTTGTAGTAGCCCGACAGCGTCGTGTAGACCAGGGGATCGTTCGGTTTGACTTCCTTCGCCTTGAGGAGGGCCTGTTCGGCTTCGTCATACCGGCCCGCGTCCTCGTACAGCTTCGAGAGCCCGAAGTAGTTGGTCGGCTCGGTGGGCTCCATCTCGATCATCTTCCTGACGACCGGTTCGGCCTTGGCGGGATCTGCCAGCTTGTCCGCGCCGTAGGCCGCCACCAGGAACTGCATCGCGAGCTTTTTGTTGGGTCCGGGGTCCCGCTCCGCAGCCAGCTGGTAGTGCTCGATGGCCTTGTTCATATAGCCGTCGTTCTCGGCTTCCCCTTTGCGGGTCGGCTTGTAGAGGTTGTCGTAGCTGTTCGCCAGGTAGAACTGCGCCTCGTGGTAGTCCGGCTTGTTCTTCAGGACGTCCTCGTAGAGGTCCGCGGCCTTCTTCCAATCCTGGGCCGCGTACTGAAGATTGGCGTCCTTCATGGACTTCTGAGCCTTCAGCGCGCCCAGCGAGTATTTCCCGCAGCCAGCTGTCGCGAGGCTCACCCCTACCACCAGCGTGGCACCTACCATCGACATCGAACGAAATCGCGTCGTCATGCTTACCCCTTCGAGCGGCGTGCGCATCGGCTCAGCCGCTGGCGCGTCAAAAGTGAGTATTAGAATGGTTCGAGTGCGTACCGACCGGTCGGGGCAAGGCGCGTCGAATTGCCGGTACCCGAGCCGAGTCAGTATAGTGAACCCAAAAAGACCGCGTCAACGCCACTACTGGACTGTCCAGTCGAAAACCGTCGAGGGCCGCTCCGTTGTCGCGACCCCAGAAACACGGGCGAACAACGGGAGAATCCTCGAGACATGGCCCATACGGTCCACCCGAGGCGCCGGCGGTACCCGGCTGCACTCTTCTTCCCGCGACTTCGACGTTAGACACCGCCGCCCATGATCAGGTTCGAGGACCTCGTCGAGAAGGTCCGGGGCAACAACCCCGAGGCCGATATCGAGCTGCTCAGGCGGGCGTACGTCTTCTCGGCCTTCGAGCACAAGGGGCAGGTCCGCCATTCGGGGGAGCCCTATCTGGTTCATCCGCTGGAGGTTGCCGACCTGCTCGCGGACATGAAACTGGACGTGGTGGCGATTGCCGCGGGCCTCCTTCACGACATCGTCGAGGACACGCAGACGCCGATCGAGCGGATTCGGGAGCTGTTCGGCAGTGACGTCGCGCACGTGGTCGAAGGGGTCACCAAGCTCGGTGCGATCCCGTTTTCGTCCAGCGAGGAAAGGCAGGCCGAGAACTTCCGGAAGATGCTGCTGGCCATGGTGGACGACATCAGGGTGATCCTGGTGAAGCTCGCCGACCGGCTCCACAACATGCGGACGCTCCATCACCTGCCCGAGGAGCGTCGGATCAAGATTGCGCAGGAGACGCGCGACATCTACGCGCCCATCGCCAATCGCCTCGGGATGAGCAAGATCAAGAACGAGCTCGAGGAGCTCGCCTTCAAGCATCTCGAGCCGAAGGCGTTCGAAGCACTGCGGACGCGGGTGGAGAGCCGCCGCCGCACCACCCAGGGCATGATCGCCGAGCTCAAGAACACGATCGCCGCCACGCTGTCGGAGGCAGAGGTGCCGGTGATCGAGATCGACGGTCGCATCAAGCGCCTGTTCAGCATCCACCAGAAGTTGAAGCGGCAGAAGATCGACCTCGATCAGGTCTACGACCTCGTCGCGATCCGGATCGTCACGCAGTCGGTACGCGACTGCTACGCGGCGCTCGGCATCATCCATCAGACATGGTCGCCGGTCCCGGGCCGCATCAAGGACTTCATCGCGATGCCCCGGCCCAACGGCTATCAGTCGCTGCACACGTCGGTCATCAGCGAGCGCGGCTTCCCGTTCGAGGTGCAGATCCGGACGTCCGAAATGCACCGGCAAGCCGAGGAGGGCATCGCAGCGCACTGGAAGTACAAGGAAGGCCGGGTCGGCGCGGGTCGCGACGAGCAGTATTTCCTCTGGTTGCGCCAGCTGCTGGAGTGGCAGAAGGAGGTTCGCGATCCGCAGGAGTTCCTGCAGAACCTCAAGATCGAGCTGTATCCGGAAGAGGTCTACATCTTCACGCCGAAGGGCGAAGTGAAGTCGCTGCCCCGGGACGCGACGCCCGTCGACTTCGCATACGCGATTCACACGGACGTCGGCCATCAGTGCGTCGGCGCGCGCGTGAACGGGAAGATGGTTCCGCTTCGCACCAAGCTGCGCAACGGGGACATCATCGAGATCGTCACCACGCCAGGTCACAAGCCGAGTCGGGACTGGCTCAACTTCGTTGCGACGTCACGCGCGCGCGGGAAGATCCGTCACTTCATACAGGCGGAAGAGAAAGTCCGGAGCACCGAGTTCGGACGAAAGCTGTTCGAGAAGGAGGCGCGGCGATTCGGTTTGAACGTGAAGACGCTCGTCGAGAAGGAGACCTTCTCGAAGGCGGTTGCGGAGCTCGGGCTCTCGAAGCCTGACGAGATGTTCGCCGCAATCGGCTACGGCAAGGTGTCGGCCAAGCTGGTGCTCTCGAAACTGGTGCCGCAGGCGGAACTGAAAGAGGCGCCCGAGAGCGGCATCGCGTCCGTCGTTCGTCGCGTCCTGGGCACTGGCGAGGAGAAGATTCGCGTCCGCGGCGCCGATGACTTGATGGTCTTTCGAGCGCGGTGCTGCAATCCGATTCGTGGCGAGAAGATCATCGGCTACATCACGCGCGGCAAGGGCGTGTCCGTGCACTCGGCGCTATGTTCGAACGTCATGAATCTCCTCTACGATCCGGAACGCCGCATCGAGGTCGAGTGGGACAAAGACGCCGACGTCTCACCCTATACCGTACGGCTGACCATCCAGGTGGAGGATCGCAAAGGAATACTCGCGGACGTCAGCGCGAAGATCGCCGGGATCAATACAAACATCCGGAACGTCGAAGCGAAGGTGGACGATCAGATCGGGCGCATCGACATGACTGTCGAAATCAGCGACATGAAGCACCTGCAGAAGGTCATCAAGTCGTTGAAGGCCGTGGACGGGGTCGTGGACGTCGAGCGGGCGTCACGGTAGCGCGAGACGGGAATCAGGGATCAGGGATCCGGGATCATATGCGCGCCAACGGGGCGCGCCCGCCGAAGCGGAGCGGGGAAGGGGTCCCCGCGAGCGACGGCGATGCGGGGCCCGGCGGGGCGAAGCCCCCCGGTTCAGAATACCGCTATCAGGTCGATCTCGACTCGTGCGTCCTTCGGCAGGCGCGCCGCCTGGACGGTCGAGCGTGCTGGCGCGGGCGTCGAGAAGTAGGTCCCGTAGACCTCGTTCATCGCGGCGAAATCACCCATATCCGCGAGGTACACGGTCGTCCGGACGACGTGATCGAACGAGGCGCCCGCGGCTTTGAGGATTTCGCCCAGATTCTGGAAGATGCGCCGAGTCTGGTCGCCGATGTCGCCCGACACCATCGTTCCGGTCACCGGATCCAGAGGAATCTGACCCGAAACGAATAGGAGGTTCCCGGCACGGATAGCCTGGGAGTACGGCCCGATCGCCTGCGGCGCAGACGATGTGGAGACAGCCTGACGCATGAGGGTCAGGCTGCCTTGACGACCTTGTTTGATCGGATGCAGCGTGTGCAGACGCGCAGGCGGCGGATACCGCCGTTCACCAGGGCGCGTACCCGCTGGAGGTTCGGCTCGAAACGCCTCGGGGTCACGTTGTGCGCGTGGCTGATGTTCCGGCCCACGACGGGCCCTTTACCGCAGATCTCGCAGCGTTTCGCCATGATTACTCTCTAACTGGACCGAGTGCTTCGCGTCCGCCTTCCCCCGTCGCTGTCGCTCGCCGAGGGCCCCGCCGTCGGCCATTGGACCGGCGACAAACCCCAGATTATAGCACGCGGAACCCTGGTGCTCCTTAGCCTGGGACGATCAGCGGGCCCCCGTCCGGGGCTTCGTCGTCGTCGGGAAGACCCTTCCCGGATTTCGGCCCAGGGCCCACCAACCTCTTTAGAACGCCGATGAAGATTGGCGGCTCGTCGCCCGCCAGGGCGTCCTGCGCGGCTCGCGCGCCGCGCTCGATTGCGCGAAGTGCCCTAGCGACGTCGGTTTCGAGACGGGCGATCCTGGAACCGGCTTCGGCGTTCAGTGCGGCAACAGCTTCTCTGAAGACGGTCGCCAAGCGTTGCGCCGGAATAGAGGTGGGCTCGTGTTGATAGATGACGCCTTTCCGCGCGGTCTCGAGCGTCGCGGCGACCGCGGCCGCCGCCTCGGCGACATCGACGTCCAGGACCGCCGGGATTGCCTGCGCCGCGTGATTCAGGAGCGCGGATCGGAAGAGAAGGACCAGGCTTGCCTGCGGCTCCGTTAGATCCGATATGAGCGGAAGGAGGAAGCCCAGATCGCGCTCCTGACGCCGTTGGACGATTGCGGCGGGATGACTCCTGGCGGACGCCAGGTAGACGCAGGTGTCAGGGCAGTTGATCTCTTTCAGCCGCTTCGTGGCGCAGCAGACCGCGCAGATCCTCTGCCCGAGTGCCGGACAGTCCCGCTTGGCTTTCCGCACGCCGCACAGCGGGCAGATCCCGTGGAGCGTCACTGTCGTCGAGCTCCCAATGTTGTCAGATCGTGCTCCAAAGGGTGACAAAGATGTAACGAAACCCGAGCTTTGTAAGGTCGCCTCACAGATTAGATCGCGCGGAACCGCTGGGGAACGCCGATTTCACCTCGTCCTTACGCGGAACATGAGTTGCAATGATGGCGGCACCCGGCGCGTCGAATCATTCGAACGTCGGCCGGCTCGGGCGAGAACGAGGAGGCAGGCTCATGGCACGCCAGCTCGTGAGCGAGCAGACCACGACGGAATATTTCAAGGAACTGGTCGAAGAGGCCCTGACCGAGCGGCACCTTCAGGCCGGCGACCTAACAGAGTACTACCTCGTGAACCTCCTCTGCCAGTACGTGCGGCCCGACAGCCGTGCCGATCACCTGGAGCAGGCGGAGCCCCTGGCTTTCCGGCTCGGGCGTGCGCTCGAGACCGGCGGATCCGAGCAGCGGGCGCGCCTGCGAAGCCTTGGCGACTTCTCGCTCTTCATGTCCGGCTTCTTCTCCGACAGTTTTCGCCGCAGCCTCGTGGACGTGGACTACTACAAGTCGATGGGGGAGTACGCGTACGGCTCGTTGAGCCGATCGGAACACGATACGTTTGCGCAAGTCTTCGCCGAGCTTTCCTCCAAGTTTGTAGGATTCATGGACGTCCTGTCCCATATCAGCGAACGAACCGCGACCCCGCAGGCTTCGGGGACGGACATCCTCCGCCTTTACGAGAAGTGGCTGCGGACCGGCAGCGTGCGCGACGGCCAGCGGCTGGTCGAGCACGGTCTGCTCCCGAACCAGTCGATCGGTCACCGGTTCGTTCAGTAGATCAACCCACTCGGCGAAGCGGACGCTGGGACTTCCTCGACGACCCGAACGTCGGAAGTGCGCGTCGGAAGGGCGCGTCCTTACTCAGGTTCAGCCGCTCGTTGCCCGACCAACGCCCGACAACCGGGAGGGACAAGGTGTCGCCGGGAAGGCAGCAGACTGACGTGCGGCCGGCACGACGTCGGGCCGGCCTCCGCGTTGTGGCGAATGTGCCACCTCACGATATCTCGAGAGGACAGAACCAAACCTCGGATTCGGAGAGAACCGCATGGCGCGGACCGGCGTCTAAACGGACATCATGCGACGCCCACTGCCAATGAATGGAGCGGTTGGCTTGTAAACATCACTTCATGAAGGGTTTGGTCAGCACCAGCTTGGCGGCCCGCGGTTCGTGAAGCGGCTAGGGCGCACCCGTTTTGTGCCGGTCCTGCCTGTTTCCTGTCTTTCCACCGCGTAAATGCCCCCTCGAATACCAGGGATCCTGGTGTAGACTGATGGGCTTAATACTGGCAGATCTATTGCATAACGGCCTGCGACTGTGCGGGACTCGAAGACGAAGGAAGGGAAGGAGCGGAATCATATGAGCGTTCATAAAGCGACTGGTGGGGGAATGGATCGCGACCGGTACGCGGAGCTCAAGCGGATCCTCGAAGAGCGTCGGCGTGAAATCATGAGCGCGGTGCAGGACAAGATCCGCGATGTCCGGAGCGAGAGCGCGAACAATCCGACCATTGGTGTGCTCGACGCGGCCGAGACGTCCGAGGCCGACATCCAGGACGACATCGAGTTCGCGCTCATCCAGATGAAGGCAGAGACGCTCAACAAGATTGAGGAAGCGCTCCGACGCCTCGAGGAGAACACCTTCGGCTACTGCTTCGAGTGCGGCGAGGAGATCTCCGAGCGCCGTCTGCGTGCCCTGCCGTTCGCGGTCCGCTGCAAGGATTGCGAAGAGGCGCGGGAAGTCGCGCAGCAGCGCGAGCGCGTTGTCGCACAGCGCCGCGGGGCGGCATCGTTGTTCATGGACATGTCAAGCTAAACCGATCAGCGCGTCCCCGAGGTCAACGCCTTGGGGACGCCCCGTTCGTGCTACATTTCGCAGGCCTCGGGGTGTGTCGGGGCCTGCGCCCCCAACCCCATTTACAGTTCACCGCGGATGCCCGCGCCGTTCTCCGGGTTGCTTCCGCGGCTCAGGAGGATCGCTCATGAGCGATCGGGACGATTCCCTCGTCGTCGTCGACGAGGCGTCGGAGCGTCCGCTGACGATTCCGCCGGATCTGCCTGTCCTGCCGTTGCGGGACACCGTGCTGTTTCCGAACTCATTCATGCCGCTGGCGGTTGCGCGCGAAGCGTCAGTGCGCCTGATCGATGAGGCGACGTCCACCGGCCGGATGATCGGAGTGTTCACCCAGCGCGAAGCGGCAGTCGAGGAGCCGCTGCAGGACGATCTCTATCCCATCGGAGTCGCGACCCACATTCACAAGATGTTCAAGCTCCCGGACGGCAGCCTGCGGCTGATCGTTCAGGGGCTCGCGCGCGTGCGGCTCGATCGTGTGGTTCAAACGCGGCCGTATCTCCGCGCCGCGGTTTCTGCGGCCGACGAATTGCTCAGGGAGGAGGATCATCTCGAGATCGACGCCCTGCAGCGGAACATCAAGAGCAACTTCCAGCAGGTTGTATCGCTGTCGCCGCTGTTGTCGGACGACCTGCAGGCGCTTGCCGCGAACATCACGGACCCCGGGAAGCTCGCCGACTTCATCGCGTCGAGCCTCACGACGATCGGCACCTCAGTCAAGCAGGAAGTGCTCGAGACGCTCGACATCCGGGCCCGCATGGACTCGCTGAACCGCATCCTGATCAAGGAGCTCGAAGTTCTGGAGCTCGGATCGAAGATTCAGTCTCAGGTGCAGTCTGAGGTCGGAAAGAACCAGCGTGAGTACTTCCTCCGCGAGCAACTCAAGGCGATTCAGAAGGAGCTCGGCGAGGGCGACGACCAGGCCAAAGAGATCGACGAGCTGCGCGACAAGATAGACGCCGCGGGGATGCCGGAGGCTGTCAAGAAGGAAGCCACGCGCGAGCTGGATCGGCTCTCGAAGATGCCCGTCGCGGCGGCGGAGTACACCGTATCGCGGACCTACCTCGATTGGCTCGTGGCGCTCCCATGGGCGAAGCGGACCGAAGACGCCCTTGACCTGCTCCGAACGAAGGAGGTCCTCGACGCGGATCACTCGGGGCTCGAGAAGGTGAAGGACCGCGTCATCGAGTACCTCGCTGTGCGCAAGCTGAATCCCGATGTGAAGGGGCCCATCCTCTGCTTCCTTGGCCCACCCGGAGTCGGCAAGACATCGCTGGCAAAGTCGATTGCCAATTCGCTCGGCCGGAAGTTCGTCCGGGTATCCCTCGGCGGGATGCGTGACGAAGCGGAAATCCGGGGGCACCGTCGAACGTACATCGGGGCGCTGCCGGGTCAGGTCATCCAGGGGCTTCGGCGGGCCGAATCGAAGAATCCCGTGTTCATCCTGGACGAGATCGACAAGCTGGGCTCCGACTTCCGCGGGGATCCCGCGTCGGCGCTCCTCGAAGTACTGGATCCCGAGCAGAACAACACCTTCCGAGACCACTACCTGGACGTGCCGTTCGATCTTTCGGAAGTGCTGTTCCTCACGACCGCAAACGTGATGGATCCCATCCCGCCGGCGCTCCGAGACCGCATGGAGGTGCTGGAGCTGGCCGGCTACACCGAGGAAGAGAAACTGAAGATCGCTGTCGAGCATCTGATCACGAAGCAGATAGGGAACCACGGCCTGACAGGCGAGCAGGTGACCTTCACCGAGCCGGCGATCCGCGCCCTGATTCGCGGCTACACCAGGGAGGCCGGCGTACGGAACCTGGAACGCGAGATCGGCGCCCTCTGCCGGAAGGTCGCCCGGCGTCGGGCGGAGGGCGACGAGACCCCCGTCGTGATCACACAGGATGTCGTGGTCGGCATGCTCGGTGCTCCGACGTTTCTCGACGAAGAGATCGAAGACCGCACGAAGGATCCCGGCGTCGCCGTCGGGCTCGCGTGGACGCCCGCCGGCGGCGAGGTCCTGTTCATCGAGGCGTCGCGCATGCAGGGCGGAGGCAGCCTGACCCTCACGGGCAGCCTCGGGGACGTCATGAAGGAGTCAGCGCGGACGGCGCTCTCCTGGTTCCGCGCGAACGCGCCGCGCTACAGCGTCGATCCGGCGTTCTACAAGGATGCGGAAATCCACCTGCACGTCCCGTCAGGGGCGATTCCCAAGGACGGGCCCTCGGCCGGAGTCACGATGGTCACGGCGTTGGCCTCCGAGCTGACGGGGCGCCGGGCCAGAGGCGATCTGGCGATGACCGGAGAGATCACGCTGTCGGGGCGTGTGCTTCCGGTGGGCGGCATCAAGGAGAAGGTCCTCGCGGCCAGGCGTCACGGGATCACCGAAGTGATCCTGCCGAGGCAAAACGAGAAGAACATCAAGGAGGATCTGACCGAAGACCTCCGCCGCGAGCTCACGATCCACTACGTGGCGCACATCGAGGAAGTACTCGCGATCGCGCTGATGCCTTCTGCCGCGCAGACCCACACGGGGATGATGGAAGTCGAGGTCCAGCCCATCGCGCACTAGACGAGGCTTGCACCGTCGTCCAACAGGAGTTCAGGAGCTCAGAAGACCAAGACCAGAATGCCCTTCTGATCTCGTTATCTCTTGAGCTCCTGTTAGGACAGCGCCGAAATCACCCGGTATCGGCGAATTTCAGATCAGCGCTAGCCCGGCGACCGTCTTCATATCCACAATCTCCCCGCGCCGCACCATGTCGCGCGCTTCGGCGAGGGCGAACGTTCGCGGCTCGATGTCCTCATCTTCGTCCATCGCGGCCGGTTCTGTCGGCGTCGAGAGACCCGACAGCCTGAAAAAGAGCATCTCCTCGTCACAGAACCCGGGCGTAGGGTAGAAGGACGCGAGCCGGACCACCGTGTCCGGCACCTTCCCGATCTCCTCGTGGCACTCGCGGACCGCCGCAGCTTCCGGTTCCTCCCCTTCGTCCACGCTTCCCGCAGGCAACTCCCACAGGTAGCGGTTGACGGCATACCGGTACTGCCGAATCAGGATGATCTCCTTTGGAGATGGCACCGGCAGCAGGACGACCGATCGCGGGTGACGGACGATATCGACGGTGACTTCACGTCCATTGGGCATCCTGACCTGGTCGCGCTCCAGGTGGAAGACCTTGCCGTCGAAGATCCGCTCGGTCGAGAGGGTTTCGGCTATGGTCATGGGAACCTCTGAAACAGGTCGGCTGCAACCTGGTGTTGTACGGCTCGGATGCGGGGCAGGATCAGACCTAGCTTACAGCAGGTAGCATCAGACTACTCCGCCTTCGGCCGGCTCGCTCCGCGCCTCGATGTCGTCAATCACGGACTGCAGATCCGACGGGAGCGGAGAATCGAAATCGACTCTCCGGCCGTCGCGCGGATGGGTGAACGAGAGCCGCGCGGAGTGCAGGAACGGCCGCTCCAGCCGCATCACGGAGCGAAGATCGTTGGGCACGCGCCGGTGCACGCCCCCGTACATCGAGTCGCCGACGATCGGATGGCCGATGGCGTTCAGGTGCACCCGAATCTGATGGGTGCGGCCGGTCGCGATCGCCACCTTCAGCAAGGAAACTCCGTGCAGATGTCGGGCCCAGGTGACGCGGGTCACCGCCGTCCTCGCACGTCTCGCACGAGTCGACATCTTCTGCCGCTGCTGCGGATCGCGCCCGATCGGTTCGTCGATCCGTTTGCCCTGCCTGGACCACGCCCCAGACGAGGGCCACGTATTCCTTTTCCACCTCGCGATCGTGAAACTGCCGCGAGAGCTCCTGGTGCGCCCGATCGTTCTTGGCCACCACCATCAGACCGGAGGTTCCGCGATCGAGCCGATGCACGATGCCCGGTCTGAGCTCGCCGCCTACGCCGCTGAGATCCTTCACATGGTGAAGCAACGCGTTGACGAGCGTGCCGCTGGTGTGACCCGCCGCCGGGTGGACCACCATACCCGCCGGCTTGTCGAGTACCACGATGTCCGGATCCTCATAGACGATCAGGATCGGCAGGGCCTCCGGCTCCGGAGTGGCGGGGGAGGGCTCGGGTGTGTCAACGACGTAGGTCTGGTCCTCGTGGACCGCCGTGCTGGGCCGCACCTGTGGCACCGGCCCATGCACGCGTCCATCCTTGATGAGCCGTTGGACCTGGGCGCGCGACTGCTCGGGCAGAAGCGAGGTCAGGAAGTGGTCGAGACGCATGCCGTCGTGCTCGGGCTCGACGAGCAGCTCCCGCCGGGAAGGTGGATCGTGTTCCACGGTATCAGGCCGCTCGTGCGCGACGGGCACTGACCGCTTCCGGACCGGTTCCTCTTGCGAGCCACAGGAGCATGATGACCGCGAGCGGCACGATCAGGATGGAGACGAACTGCGACGTGGACAGCGTCCCCACCATCCCGCGCGGATCGCCCCGATACATTTCGATCACGAAGCGCGAGACGCCGTAGAGCAGCATGTACGTCCAGAACGTTCGGCCCGGATAGGACCGCCCTCTGCGCTCGAGCGCGAGCAGCAGGCCGAGGATCAGCAGCTCCGCACCTGCCTCGTAGAGCTGCGTCGGATGGAGCGGAATGCCGAGCGGCGTCCCGACGTTCTGGTGAGCGAAATCGCTGTGGAAGGTGATCGCCCAGGGCACGGTTGTCGGCTTGCCGAAACAGCAGCCCGCGAAGAGGCAACCCAGGCGTCCGATCACGTGACCCAGCGCGATCCCCGGTGCGAAGACGTCTGTGACCGTCCACATCGGCATCCTGTACCGCCAGAGGTACCCCAACGCCACGACAACTGCCGCGATCAGTCCGCCGTAGAAGACGCCCGCCGATCGGACGAGGTCCATGATCCCGGCCGCCGTCAGGGAGAACTTGTCGTGGTCGACGATCAGAAGGAGGAGCTTGGCGCCGACGAGGGCGCTGATGATGATCCAGATGCCGAGATCCATGATCCGGTTCGGATCCAGACCCCGCGCTCGGCCTCGAACCAGCGCGAACTGCAGCCCAACGAGGTAGGCCGCGGCAAGCAGGAGCCCGTACGTGTAGACCGGGAACCCGGCAATCTCAAACAGAATGGGATGCATGCTGTCGTCCGAGGCCGATCATGTCGAGCAGCACGAGCACGGCCCCGACGGTGATGGCGGCGTCCGCGACGTTGAACGCCCAGAAGTGAGACGCTCCCCAGTAGACGTCGACGAAGTCCACGACGTAGCCCGCCACCGCGCGATCGATGAGGTTTCCGAACGCGCCGCCCAGGATGAGCGAGAGCCCGAACCGCGCGAGACGCTCGTGGAAGCCCAACTGCGTCGCGTATGCCGCGATGGCGACCAGGGCGATCCCCGCGATGCCGATCATCAGCACCGCCTTGAACGGAAAATCGGCCGCGTTCAGGAGACCGAACGCGGCCCCCGTGTTCTGCACGTGCGTGATGTCCAGGAATCCGGGGATGACCGGCACGTGATCGTAGAGGTCGAGCGTCCGCCGGATGATTTCCTTCGACAGCTGATCGAGGCCGATCACTGAGGCGATCGTGAGGATCTCGAAGGGCCGCGCGTACGGCCCGGCGACGGGTGTGGGCGCGGCAGCCGGAGGCTCCGGAACGACGACCGGCTCGACGGCGTCACTCATGCCGTGGCCGCGACCGCGCCGGTGCAGCGCTCACAGAGCCCCTCGGTTCCGGCATCCCTCGAGATCACGTCGACTACGCGCCAGCAGCGCGGGCATTTATCGCCCGCTGCCCGCGTGACCACCACCTCGAGCGGAGCGCCGGCGGCCCCGTCCGTTCTCAGCTCCACCTGCGACGCAATGAACAGCATCGGCAGGTCTTCCCGGTATTGCTCAAGCAGCGATGCCGTTTCGCCTCCCGCGCGTACGCTGACGCAGGCGCCCAGCGAGGTGCCGATGGTCTTGTCCTGACGCCTTGCCTCGAGCGCCACGTTGACGATGTCGCGCACGCTCTTGAGACGCTCCCAGCGGTTGGCGAGGTCGGCGTCGAGCAGCGACTCGACCTCGTCTGCTGCTGGGAATTCGGCTACGTGGACGGACACGTCCCGCTTCCCGGGCATGTGCCTCCACAACTCGTCGGCTGTCATCGGAAGGATCGGCGCCAGCAGCCGGATGAGGCCGTCGGCGATCACGTACATCGCCGTCTGGGCCGAGCGACGCTCCCGGGAGGACGCCGCAAACGTGTAAAGCCGATCTTTCGAGACGTCCGCATAGAAAGCAGAGAGATCCACCGTCGCCAGGTGGTTCACACGCTGGAAGATTGTCGGAAAGTCGCACTCGCGGTACGCATCGAGTACGTCGCGAGCGATCTCCGCATAGCGCGCCATCGCGTACCGATCCACCTCCTGCATCGCACCGGGTGCGAGCCGATCGACGTAAGGGTCGAAGTCGTACAGGTTCGCGAGCAGATACCTGCAGGTGTTCCGGATCTTGCGGTACGCCTCGATCACGCGCGCGAGGATTTGCTTGCCCAGCCGCACTTCCTCGCGGTAGTCGACCATCGTCACCCACAGACGGATGATTTCGGCGCCACTCTCTTTGATGATGTCTTCAGGCTCGATCGAGTTGCCGAGCGACTTCGACATCTTCTTGCCGTCTTCCGCGACGATGAAGCCGTGTGTGACGACCTCCTTGAACGGCGGACGGCCGCGCGTGCCGAGCCCGACAAGGAGCGAGCTCTGGAACCACCCCCGGTGCTGGTCGCTTCCCTCGAGATACATGTCCGCGGGCCACCGGAGCTCGCGCCTGAAGGGCAGCACGGCCTCGTGACTCGATCCGGAGTCGAACCAGACGTCGAGGATGTCGCCTTCGCGGTCGAAAGTAGAGCCTCCGCAGGCAGGACAGGTCAGTCCTTCAGGGAGGAACTCCTCTAGGGGCCGTTCGTACCAGGCGTCGGCGCCGTAGGTATCGAAGACAGCTGCCGCACGATCGACGAGGGCCGGAGTCAACAACGCCTCGCCGCAGGCCGTGCAGTCTACAGCAGGGATCGGCACGCCCCAGGCGCGCTGGCGCGAGATGCACCAGTCCGGCCGGTTGGCGACCATGCTGAAGATTCGGTCGCGCCCGCTTGGCGGTACCCAGCGCACCTGGTTGTCGATGGCGTCGATGGCTGCCTGGCGCAGGGTCGGGGCCGCATGAGCGAACGCTTCCCCCTGAGCGCCCTTGAGCGGGCCGTCCATGGCGATGAACCACTGGGACGTCGCCAGGAAAATGACCGGGTTGTGGCAACGCCAGCAGTGGGGATAGGTGTGATGGAACGGTTCGCGGTGCCAGAGGCGTCCGCGCTCTTTGAGGGCTCCCTCCACGTCAGGGTTCGCATCGAACACGCGCTTCCCGCCAAACAGCTCGACGTTCTGAAGGAAGTGACCTCCGGGCCCGACCGGCGCGTAGATCTCGAGCCCGTACTTGACGCCGGTCTTGAAGTCGTCGCTACCGTGACCCGGTGCCGTGTGGACCGCCCCCGTCCCCTGTTCGATCGTGACGTAGTCGGCGAGCACACCGAGGGACGCCCGCGCGTAGAGCGGGTGCTCGAAGCGGATGTGCTCCAGCTCGGTCCCTTTCATTCGCGCGACCGGACGGCCGAAGCTCCGTCCGATGGTCTTCGCGACCGTCTCCGCCAACGCTTCCGCCACGATGACGGCGCGCCCCTCTACATCGTACGCGCCGTAGTCCACTTCCGGGTGGAAGGCAATCGCGAGGTTCGAGGGGATCGTCCACGGAGTCGTCGTCCAGATCAGGACGGACACGCTGCGTCCGTCGAGCGCAGGAATCCGCTTCGAGAGTTCGCCGGCGCTCTCCGGCGCCAACGGAAACTCCACGTAGATCGATGGCGAGGTGTGGTCCTCGTACTCGACTTCTGCTTCAGCCAGCGCAGTCCGGCAATGGATGCACCAATGGACCGGCTTCTTCCCTTTGTAGACGAGCCCCTGCTCGACGAACTTTCCGAGCGCGCGCACGATGGCGGCCTGGTACTTGAAGTCCATCGTCAGGTACAGGTGATCCCAGTCGCCAAAGACCCCAAGACGCTGGAACTCGACGCTCATCACGTCGATGAAGCGCGTTGCGTACGCCCGGCAGGAGCGGCGGAAGTCGGCGACCGACATCTCGCGCTTTGTCGCGCCGAGCTCGCGATCGACTTTCAGCTCGATGGGCAGGCCGTGGCAGTCGTACCCGAGGATGTAGGGAGAGTCGAACCCCATCATCGAGCGGGATTTCACCACGAGATCCTTCAGGATCTTGTTCATGGCCGTCCCGAGGTGGATGCGGCCGTTGGCGTAGGGGGGTCCGTCGTGGAGGATGAACTGCTGACGGCCGCGCCGGCGCTGCTGGATCTGCTCGTACAGGCCGATTTCCTTCCAACGCGCGAGCGCCTGAGGCTCCGCCACGCTCAGGCTCGCCTTCATCGGGAAATCTGTCCGCGGGAGGTTCAGCGTGTCTTTCCAGTCCGCCATGGGTATCCCATTATTCTAGTGGACTGTCCTTGTCATATCTAGAATGCCTTCTGGGCGGGGCATCCCGTCTGGCGGCGTTGCTCCTCCCTCAAATACATTCGAGTATTCTCGGTCGTCGCGCCTTAGATATGACGAGGACAGTCCACCAGTGCACCGACTACGGTGTGTACATACGAAGGGCCGGCGGTGTTGGCGCCGGCCCTCTGCGATGTTGCGCGGCCGTTCTGCGAGCTACGTTGGCAGATGCGACCTGGACTTCGGCCAGGTCAGTAGGTTCCTGGGGACTAGCGTCTCCGTGCCGTGGCGGCATCCGGCGTGACCTGAACCTGGAACGATCCCGTGTTGTCGGGAAGGTTCCCGTCGTTGACTCCCAGGAACAGCTGCCCGGCCGCCGGCATCTGCATCCGGCTCTGATTGCCAATCACAAACGCCGCGCCGTTTCCGACCCGCCCGATCAGCGCGCCTGACGCGCCGTTGGCGACAGGAGCACCGGGGGCAAGCACGCCAGGGAGGCCGTTGACGCCTATGGCGGGGTTACCCTCCGATCCGATGTGGACCTCGCCCGACGCGTTGAACGAAACCCAGTCACCGCGCCGCACTGTGACGCCGGTTGGGGTCCATTGTTGCTGGGAGGGAACCGCAATCCCTGGACCGGTCACACCGCTGCTCGCGGCCGTACCGCTCGTCGCGGCGGCATTGTCCGGTCGGGACATGACGATCCGGGCGATGTCGTTCGATGAGAAGTCGCGCTCGCCTGAAGGCGTCCGGAACGTCATTCGGAGTGGCGACGACCCACCAATGTCCACGAGTTGGCCGGTTATGGTTTCACCGCTTTTCAAGATCAAAACCTGACCACCACCGCTGAGCTTGTCCCAATCGGCAGAGCTGACCGAGCCGGTGAAATCGATGGCGGCCACGTCGTTCGTCGGAATCTGTCGTTCCTGACCGTCTACGCGGACGGTGTAGCCGACCCCCCCGAGATCCATCAGCTGAGCTGAAACACGCTCGCCCGACCGAAGCGTCAAGGTCGCGCTCTGCTGCGCGAAGGCAATCGCGGTCATGGACATGGCCGTCGCCCACGCCAGCACTGTTTTTCTTGTCATGGTCTTCCTCCAGGTCCCGGACCGATCAATTCTGTAATTGGGCTGATGACCTCATCAACTCAAGACCTCATCATTAACGCTCGAAACCTTGCTGCAGTCTGTGCAAGCCGGGAGCCATCGAAGCCCGTTTTGTCGGCTCAGCAGTAACCTCTTTTTATTCGAGTTTCGGCCAAAATACGCCAAAAACAGGCCGGTATAATGAAGGTATGCCCGCCTTCGACGCGCCGGTGAGTCCATCGCTGGTGCACCAGAGGACACTCGACAACGGCCTCAAGGTGCTCGTGCACGCGCTGCACACATCGCCGCTCGTGTCGGTGTGGTGCTGGTATCGCGTCGGCTCGGGTCACGAAGTGCCAGGACGCACCGGAGTGTCGCACTGGGTCGAGCACATGAACTTCAAGGGAACGACAAACATCCCGCGCGACGAGATGAAGGGGATAGTCGAGCGGTTCGGCGGGATGTGGAACGGCTATACGTGGATCGATCAGACGACATACCTCGAGACCGCCGGCCGGGATGCGCTCGACCAGATGCTCTTCATCGAAGCCGAGCGTATGACAAACGGCGTCTACGAGCCTGCCGACGTCGAGTCCGAACGGACAGTGGTCATCTCCGAGCTGCAGGGTGCTGACAACGACCCGGAGCAGCTCCTCGACACCGAAGTCACCGCCACCGCGTTCCGTTCGCATCCTTACCGGCATCCGACAATCGGCTGGCTCGAAGACCTGCAGTCCATGAGCCGGGATGACCTGTATCGCCACTACCGGGAGCACTACATCCCAAACAACGCGACTCTCGTCGTCGTTGGCGACGTGGAGGTGGACGACGTCCTTCGGCGGGTGGAGCGGAGGTTCGGGGGCATTCCCGCTGCGGCAGCTCCTCCGCGAGTGAAGATGGTGGAGCCACCTCAGGTCGGGGAGCGTCGAGTCCTTGTCGAGCGGCCGGGGACGACGGCCTACCTGAAGGTCGCGTGGCACGCGCCCGCGGCCACCGATGCCGACTTCTTCCCGATGCTGGTGCTCGATGCCGCCCTGACCGGCGCCAAGGGCGTGAACCTGTGGGCCAGTTTTCCGGGACTCGTGGCGCAGCGCAAGGCACGACTCTATACCGCCCTGGTCGAGCGCGGGCTCGCCTCGTCTGTCAGTGGCGCGCTGCTGCCGACAGCGCAGCCGTTCCTCTACACCCTGGCCCTGACGGCGATCGACGGCGTCGGGCTGGAGTCGCTTGAATCGGCCCTTCTCGAAGCTGTCGAGCGCTTGCGAGCCAACGGGGTGACGGACGCGGAGGCGGCGCGAGCCCGCAAACAGCTCCGCGCCCGCCTCGTGTTCGAGAACGACAGCATTACGAACATTGCCCATCAGCTCGGCTACTTCGATACGGTCGCGGGCCCCGATTTCCTGGCTCGTCTCCAAGCGGGCATCGACGGGGTGACAGCCGAACAGGTGAGCGACGTTGCCCGCCGACGACTCGGTCGGAAGACGCGCACGGTCGGCTGGTTCCAGCCTCAGGACTGACGGTCATGGCCATCGGACTGAAGCGCGGCCTGTCACCCGCCAAGACCACGCTGGCAAACGGGAGCGTCCTCCTGGTGCAGCCGACGGCGATGGCGCCGGCGGTCACGATCGACTGTTCCTTCGCCGCAGGCAGCCTCTTCGACCCGACCGACCTTCCGGGCGTCGGTCAGATGGTTGGCCGCGTCCTGGAGCGCGGGACCCTGCGGCGACCGGCGAGCGTGATCGCGGAGGAGCTGGATGAACGCGGCGTGGCGTTGCGCGTCACGACCACAAGACATGGATTGAGCGTGTCGTGCACCTGTCTTTCCGAGGATTTCCCCGCGGTCCTTCCCATTCTCCTGGACGTCGCCCGTCGGCCTGCATTTCCGGAGAGCGAGATCGAGCAGCCGCGGGCGGAGACGATCACAGCCTTGAGGCAGGACGACGACAATCCCGCGGTGCGCGCCGTGGATTCCGTTGCCGAGCTGATCTACGGCGCCGATCATCCCTACGCCCGCAAAGCCAAAGGGAACCTCGCGGCAGTCGAGCGGATGGGCCGCCCGGACTTGATCTCGTTCCATGAGAAGTGGGTCCGGCCATCCACCCTGGTGCTCGCCGTTGTTGGAGACGTGGATCCCGCCGCTGCACTGGAGCTCGCCGGTCAAGAATTGGAAGACTGGTCCGCGCCGACGGCCGAGCACGTGCCGGTGCCGGCGCCTCCGGCGGCCAGGTGCCGGCGCGTCGCTCGAGTTGAGATGCCCGGCAAAGCACAGGCGGACATCGCGTACGGCTTCAACACCATCAGGCGGCTCGACCCGCGATACTACGCGTACTGGATGATGAACAACGTGCTGGGCCAGTTCGGCCTCGGCGGACGTCTGGCGGACAACATCCGCGAGCGCCAGGGCATGGCCTACTACATCTACAGCACGTTCGATCCGAGCGTCGGGGAAGGCCCCCTGCTCGTCCGCGCCGGAGTCGATCCAGTGAACGTGTCGAGGACGATCGACGCGATCGACGAAGAGGTGCGACGCCTGGCCGCCGGACCCACACCGGCCGAGGTCTCGGAGACGTGCGAGTACCTGGTTGGATCGATTCCGCGCTTTCTCGAGACCAACTATGGCATTGCCGCCTTCCTGCAGACAGTCGAGCGATACGGCCTCGGCGCTGAATACGACCAGCGGCTGCCAGGGTTGATCCGTTCGGTGACCATTGACGAGGTCCGGGCTGCGGCGGCCGAAGTCCTCAATCCCGATCTGGCATCAGTCGCGGTTGCAGGGCCGCTCGTCCCGGAATTCACTTGAGTCGGGCGTGAATTCCGTGAAGCTGCCAGCTGTCAGCTCTCGGCTTTCGGCTTTCGGCTCCCGTTCCCCAAAAAGCTGACAGCTGACAGCTAAGAGCTCGGCACATGACTCAAGCGGTGTTCTTCGACGTCGATTTCACGCTGATCCATCCTGGTCCCCGGTTTCAGGGCGTCGGCTACCGCGATTCCTGCGCGCGGTACGGCATCACCGTGGACGTGACCTCCTTCGACGCGGCCGTAGCCGCCGCTTCGTCTTCCCTCGACGCGCGCGGCGGCATCTACGATCCCGACATCTTCATCCGCTACACGAGGCGAATCATCGAGGGGATGGGTGGACGTGGTGACGGGATCGATGACGCAGCGCGGGACATCTACGACGACTGGTCGGAATGCCACCATTTCACGCTGTACGACGAGGTCCCTGATGTGCTGCGGGCCATCCATGCCGCCGGCGTGAAGATCGGGCTCATCTCGAACACACAACGTTCCCTCGACACGTTTCAGACCCACTTCGCGCTCGAGGGGCTCTTCTCGGCGGCAGTGTCGTCGGCGGACCACGGGTTCATGAAGCCGCATCCGAGTATCTTCGAAGCCGCACTCGCTCACGTCGGCGCGGCTCCGGCGCAGTCGGTGATGGTGGGTGACAGCTTGATCCACGACATCGAAGGGGCGCGTCAGCTCGGCATGCGAGCGGTACTCGTATCGCGGTTGGGACAACCGATCGAGTGCCCGGCGGACGTCCCCGTGATCCGATCGCTGCGGGATCTTCCGCCGCTGTTGTAAGGGCCATCGTCTACCGGTCTGACCGGGCTCCGAGCCGGGCCTGCCCGGTCGGCGGAGTGTCGCCGATCTACTACGATTGGCAGCGCATGCACATCCGTCCTTTGACGACGCTCGAAGACTGCAAGCGCGTGGCGGCTTTGGAGAAAACCGTCTGGGGCCTCTCCGACGCCGAAGACGTCGTTCCCTCAATCCTGCTCATCGTTTCGATCAAGCGCGGCGGCATCCTGCTCGGTGCCTTCGACGGTGCGGGCGACATGCAGGGATTCGTGTACTCGATGGCCGGGTTGAAGGACGGCCGCCCGATGCAGTGGTCGCACATGCTGGGCGTGGCACCAACTGCCCGCGATTCGGGGCTTGGCACGCAGCTGAAGCTGGCGCAGCGCGAAGCGGCGATCGCGATGGGCCTCGAACTGATCGAGTGGACGTTCGATCCCCTGCAGGCGCTCAACGCGCACTTCAACTTCGCCAAGCTGGGCGTCGTGGTCGAGGAGTACGAGGAGAACACCTACGGCGAGTCCAGCAGCCCGCTGCATCGCGGTGCGCCGACCGATCGCTTTGTCGCCGCGTGGCGGATTACGACAGCCCATGTCGAGCGCCGCATCGCGTCGATGAATCGGCCGCTGGTTCGGGACGCGCGCGTCATGGCTGCGCCCGTCGTGAATCCCTCCGGTGTCCTGGAGGAGACACTTGTTCCAGGGGAGGTAGATCTCACGTGCGATGAACCACGGCTGCTCGTCGAGATTCCAACGGACTACGACAAAACGCTGGTCCGGGATCCGGCGCTGGCGCTCGAATGGCGTCTGAGCACGCGCGCAATCTTTGAATCGTACTTCGCGCGTGGCTATCGGGCCGTGGATTTTCTGCTGTCCCGCTCAGCAGGCCGCGGCCAGTACCTCCTGGCGTTGCCCAGTCCTTGACGGGGCGATCGTCACACAGCGCCGGACACTCCGTTAGCCTGGCGGCCAGGTCATCGTGCGGCCGCCGAGGACGTGGAGGTGGATGTGGAACACCGTCTGGCCGGCGTCCGCGTTGCAGTTGAAGACCGTCCGGTAGCCTCGATCGGCGTGGCCGGCAGCCGTCGCAAGCGCCGCACCCCGTCGCACGATCTCCCCTACAAGGCCGTCATCCTCGGGAGCGAGCTCGTTGAGGCTGGCGAGGTGGCGTCGCGGGACGACCAGCACGTGTGTCGGCGCCTGAGGATTGATGTCCTTGAAGGCGACGACGCGGTCGTCCTGGTAGACGATGGATGCGGGGATCTGACCCGCGATGATCTTGCAGAACAGGCAATCGGTCACTGAGGCCTCCGTTCAAGCGGCTCGAGACATCACTGCGACTCTGGGAATTCCCGCAAGGTCGGGCGCGATTTCGATGCTCCAGCCTAGCCCCTGCGCCATCACGCGAAGCGGTGAGTGCTGGCCCGCGCCGAATTCAACAATGAGGAAGCCGTCGGGAGCAAGCCTCGTCCCGGCGGTTTCGCAGAGAGCGCGCAGCACGGCCATCCCATCCTGGTCGGCGAACAACGCGCTGCCAGGCTCGAAGCGGATGACCTCAGGTTGCAGGAGAGGCGCGTCGCTCCGCGCCACATAGGGGGGATTCGACACGATTAGATCGACAGGACCGACGACCGGATCGAGAAGATTGCCGCGCACCAGCTGGACTCGACTCCGCATGCCGTGCCGCGAGACGTTCCGTGCCGCGACTGCGAGCGCCGCCTCGGAGCAATCGATAGCGAGGATGTGTGCCGGGGGGAGCTCGTGTCCGAGTGCGACGGCGATGCAGCCGGTGCCGGTGCCGACGTCGACGATTCGAAGGCTGCGGTTCCGCTCAGCTCTTCGCGAGGGCCTGTTCGACGATGAGCTCGGTCTCCGGCCTCGGAATGAGCACGGCGGGGGAGACGTAGAACTCGAGACCCCAGAATTCCCGGTGACCGACGATGAGGGCGACCGGTTCCCGTGCGGTGCGTCTGACCACCAGCGATTCGTACGCTGGTTGAAAAGCTTCAGGCGGGGCAAGGTGCCAGCGAGTCAGCAGCTGCGCGCGGTCCCACCCGAGCACGTGGCGCGCGAGGACTTCCGCATCGAGTGCGGCCTCGTCCTGCGCGATGCCGGCGCCGACGAGCGCCGCACGCGCCCGGCCGATCTGCTCACGCAGCGGAGCGCTCACTGCTCCTTGAGCTTTTCCGATTGGAAGAATGTATTCGCCTGATCGATCAGCTCTCCGAGATCGCCATCGAGCGCCTCGGTCAGCTGATGCATCGTGAAGCCGATCCGATGATCGGTGATGCGGTTCTCGCGGAAGTTGTAGGTCCTGATTTTCTCCGAGCGCTCGCCCGTGCCGACCTGCGTCCGGCGGTCCTTCGCGATCGCCTCCTGCTGCTTCCGCATTTCCATTTCGTAGAGGCGCGACCGCAGCACTTTCATCGCCTTCGCGCGGTTCTTGATCTGCGATTTCTCGTCCTGCTGAGACACGACGAGACCGGTTGGGATGTGCGTGATGCGAACCGCGGAGTAGGTGGTGTTGACGCTCTGACCACCGGGGCCGCTCGAGCAGAACGTGTCGACCCGGAGATCCTTCGGGTCGACGTGGATGTCGACCTCTTCCGCTTCCGGCAGGACGGCCACCGTCGCGGTCGACGTGTGGATCCGGCCGCTTGCTTCGGTCGCCGGGACGCGCTGGACCCGGTGCACACCGCTCTCGTACTTCAACCGGCTGTACACGCGCTGGCCTTCGATGAGCGCGATGACTTCCTTGATCCCACCCGCGCCGCTGTCGCTGAGGTTCAGGACTTCGAGGCGCCAGCCCTGACGCTCCGCGTACCGCGAATACATCCGGAACAGGTCCGACGCGAAGAGCGCCGCTTCGTCGCCACCGGTGCCGGCCCTGATTTCGAGGACGACGTTCTTCGCGTCGTTGGGATCCTTCGGAACGAGGAGCACTTTGATCTCTGCGAGGAGACTGTCGCGCGTGGGCTCGAGATTCTTCATCTCCTCCTGCGCGAGTTCCCGCATGTCGGGGTCCTTGAGGAGCTCCTGCGTGGCTTCGATCTGCGAGACGACGTCCTTGTAGCGCCGGAATTGCTCGACAAGAGGCTGGATTTCGGCCAGCGCCTTCGAGTTCTCCCGAAACCTGGCGTTGTCGCTCTGCACTGACGGATCGGCCATCTCCGTCATCAGCTGCTCGTAGCGCGTCTCTTCTGCTGCTAGTTTGTCAAACATAAGTCAGTCGGCGGTCGTCAGTCGGCAGTCTTCAGTCGCAGTCTTCAGTCACTTCTTCACTGTCGACAGTCGTCAGTCACCTTCGCCGCTGTCGTCGTCAGTCGCAGTAAGAAATGCGACTGATGACTGCGACTGCGACTCGACTGCGACCCGACTGCCGACCCCCGACTGTGCTACCCGCCGGATACGGGCGGCAGGAAGGCGACCTCGTCTCCATCCTGCAGCTTCGTCGTGAAGCGGGCGTAGTCGGCGTTGACGGCGGCCGAGAGCGACCGTTCGTAGTCTTTCAGCGACGGAAACTCGCTGACCGTCAAGTCCCAGGCCGTGCGGACGGTCGACTCGTCCGGCAGATCGCGTCGCAGCTCGGAGTGGCCCGCGAGCTCGCGCAGCCGCGCGAAGAGGCGGATGGTCACGAGCATGCCCGTTCGGCTGCGGCGTGCAACGCCGCTTCGTCTTCCGGATCCGCCGTCGCGCCTTCGATCCAGACGTCCCCGCCCTCGAAGTGCTCGTGCTTCCAGACCGGCGCGATCTGCTTGACGCGCTCGATGGCGAAACGGCAGGCGGCAAACGCCTCAGCGCGGTGTGCGGACGCAGCCGCGATCACGACGCTCGCCTGGCCGATCTCGACTTTGCCGACTCGATGATGAATCGCCAGGGACGTACCGGGCCACCGTTCCTGCGTTTCGACGCCGATACGGTCGAACACTCTGCCCGCGAGCGCCTCGTGCGCCTCGTAGTCGATCCACAGCACGCGGCGTCCTGCATTGTGATCCCGCACCAGCCCGGTGAAGATCGCCAATCCGCCGTCCGCAGGTCCGCAGACGAGCGCGGAAATCGCCACCGGATCGAGCGGCTCACCGGATATGCGATACCGGTCAGATCTAATGCCAGGGGGCACGGCAGCGTCCCCCGCGGCCGGCTCTGCTGGATCCACGATCTCAGTATACCCGCCAGAAGTGCCCGAGCGGCCCGTGCCCGCGCCCCAACCCTGGCGCGTGGCGAATGGCGCCGTCGACATACTCACGAGCCCGCTCGAGCGCCGGTTGGAGCTCGAGCCCAAGCGCGAGGTTTGCCGCGATGGCGGACGACAGCGTGCACCCTGTGCCGTGTGTGCTCGTCGTCTCTACCCGCGGTCGGCGCAGCTCGAACGATGTCGTGCGCGGTGACGACCACGTCCACCGACTCCGATCCGCGGAGATGGCCCCCCTTCACGAGTACGACGCGCGGCCCGTTCGCCAGGATCCGCCGGGCTGCAGAGCGCATGTCATCGACGGAGGCGATCCCCATCCCGGACAGGGCTTCCGCCTCCGGAACATTCGGCGTCAGGACGCGCGTGTGCGGCATCAGCTCGCGCTTGATCGCCTCGATCGCATCCTCTTCGAGGAGTCGATCCCCACCCGTCGCCACCATGACGGGATCGACGACGACGTCGGGAAGGTCCAGCTCCACGATCGTGGCGGCGACCGCTTCGACAATGGCCGCGGTTGCGAGCATGCCGACCTTGACGGCCCGGAGATCGAAATCTGCGGCCACCGCTTCGATCTGTGCCGTGACGAGGTCGGCAGGCATCGCCTGCCAGGCGGTCACGCCGAGCGTGTTCTGCGCCGTGACAGCGGTGATGGCCGATGTCCCGAAGACGCCATGCGCGGCGAACGTTTTCAGGTCGGCCTGAATCCCCGCGCCACCGCCAGAGTCGCTGCCCGCAATTGTCAGTGCTGTGCGCATACAGTAAGATTCGACCCGATATGACGATCCGAGCGGATCAGTTCGATGGCACGACGCTCCTCGGCACCTTCGCACGCCCCGGCGATCCGTCGATACCGATTCGCGTCGCTGCCGTCTTGTTCGTGACGGCGCTGACCGCTGCTGCGGCGCAGGTCAGCATTCCTCTGCCGTTCACTCCAGTGCCCTTCACGCTGCAGCCCATGGTCGTCCTCGTGGGCGGCTGCAGCCCTGGGATCCAGGCTGGGTCCGGCGAGTCAGGTGCTGTATCTCCTGGCCGGCATTGCCGGTCTTCCAGTGTTCGCCGCGTCGCCCGTGCTCCCTCAGGGCCTCGGCCGGCTCCTCGGCCCGACCGGCGGCTACCTCGTCAGCTATCCGATCGCCGCGTTCGTCGCCGGATGGCTCGCCGAACGCAGCTTCGATCGCCGTTACCTGACCTCCATCGTCGCAATGGCCTGCGGCCTCGCAGTGATTTTTGCCTTCGGCGTCTCCTGGCTTGCCTGGGTTGCGCAACCATCGCCCGTCGGGCTTTCGGCCGCGCTCCGCACCGGGCTGTACCCGTTCGTGGTGGCCGACGCCCTCAAGATCGCACTCGCCTCGACCGTGCTCCCTTCGGTCTGGAAACTAATCGGTCGCTAGAAACAGCTCGCTCGAGATCGGCGTCAGATCCGAGCTCCGTAAATAAGCGACAGAAGACCGTCGACTGCCGACGGTGACTGCCGATCGACTGCCGACTGCCGACTGCGACTGCCGACTGCGACTGACTCGACTGAAGACTGCCGACCCCCGACTGACGACTGAACTACCGCACGTATCCGAGGCTTCGCAGGCGATCGATCATTTCCTGGTCCAGCGGCTGCCCGGTTCCCACTGCTCCGCGACTCGCTGGACGTCCGTACGTCGCCACGTACCGCGCGGCATAACGCGCGACGTACGGCTCTGTGAAGAGATCGACCAGGGGCCTTCCAGCCAGCGCCCGGCTCATCGGCACACCCAGCGCGTAAAGGATCGTCGGTGCGACGTCCGTGGCTTGCGCGTCGATCGCACTTCCCACCCTTGCAACTGATCCCCGGATTGTCAATCGTCCGGTTGCTCCGGGAGCAACCCGGCCGGGCGCTGTGATCAGAACGACGACCTCGCCGGACCCGGGCCGCACGACGCTCGCCAGCAGCCGGTCGAGCGCCACGTAGTACGCTTCCAGCGACTGCAGGCGGGACGACATGGCGGAAGCCGACGGCAAGTCTGCCGCATCGCCGCCAAGGAGCGCATGCTGCGCGATGTCGAGACCCGGCAGGTAGACCGCGGAAAGGTCGGTCGTCCCGTCGGATACGTCCTCTGTCAGAAGCAGCGCCATCGCGTCGAGCTCGGCCGATCGACGCACGAGCGCGGCTTCGTCACCCTCGGACGATCCTCCGGCCAGGGCGGCGCTTGCGAGCGCCGACGCCCGCTCACGCAACGCCGGCCATCGCGGCGCGAGACGCTCGTACATGTCAGCGGGTGCGATTTCCGCGTCGAGAGCTCCCCCGCGCTCGAGGCGCAACGTCGCCCGATCGGTGAGCACGACCCCGTTGCCCGGAGGCTGCGGGCCACGTCGCCCACCAGTTCACGACGACGGTTCGCAGTCCGGCCTCTGTCGCGACCTCCCAGAACGTTTTCTCGCGGCGGTCGCTGCCGCTGGCAATCGATGGTCTCGTGAGGCGCAGGAGGTCGGTCGAGACGCCGATCAACCGGGCGAACGACGATCCCTCAGCCGTCTGCAAGGCACCCTGCAGGCCGGCCACTCGCCTGGTTTCGAGCGTCCGGACGCCATGGACCGACGCCGGCTGGCCGGTTGCGATCGTCGTCCACAGCCGTGCGGGATCGAGCCGGCGGGCTTCAGCGGAGTCGTTCAAGGTGAGCCGGACGGCGCCACCGAACGCTTCGGAGAGCGCCGGAAGCCTGCCCGCTGACGCGAGTCTGTCGAAGACCACGGGATCGAATCCATCGATCGCGACAAGCCGGATGCGCAGACCGCTGGGCACGACCACGAGCCGCGGCGGCGCGGGTTCATTGGCGCCGATGCCGCGGTTGAAGACAACGAGCGCCGCCGCGAAGGCCACGGCGCCGACGGCGAGCATGACCCGCCAGGAGGTTCCCGGCACGCCGCGTGTCCGCATGGGCGAGCCCGTGCAGGTGACGATCAGCGCGAGTCCCGTGAGGGTGACGGCATGACCGAGAAGCAGGCTGATGCCAACGGCGAAGGCCAGCCCGGACGCGCTCCAGAAGGCCGCATGTTCTCCGCCCCCGCCACTCCGGACCGCAGTCCAGAGCATCGTCAGATACGCGAGGCTCGCGATTGCGACCGCTACGCCCGCTGCCGTCGAGAGCAGCCGGCCACGTCTGGTGAGCGATGACCCCGCGAATCGCGCGCTGAGTGAGACGATGAGGCCGGCCACGAGTGCGAGGCCTGCGATGCCGGCGCCGAAGAGGACGGCCATGTAGGTCGCGATCACGACACCGTCGCGAACGCCGGAGACCAGGCCAGGCAGTTGAGCGGCGACGCCCACCGCCGCCGCGGGTCCCAGAAGCAGTCCACCCAGAATACCGATTCGCAGGCTCGCGAGCAGTGCGATGGCGAACGCTCCGCGGGCGCCGTACGCCGGCGCCAGCACGAAGCGATCGACGCCCGCGTCCAGATAGCCGAGCGAGCGGAGCCGCTGCCGAAGGTCGTCGATCCCGGAGGTCTCGGGCTTTGTCACGATCGTCGCTATCAGCTCTCAGCTTTCAGCTCGCGCCCCAACTTACACACTCCTCGCCGCCACGAACGCCGACAGCTCCCGGATCCGATCCGCTCGACGCCCGAAGGGGCCGAGCGCGCGATCTGCTGTCTCGCAAAGCTCCATCGCGAGCTGACGCGCGCCCGCGACGCCGCTGAACGACACGAACGTCGTCTTTCGTGCATCCTCGCGGACGGCTTTTCCTGTCTCAGCGGGGTCTCCCTCCACGTCGAGCAAGTCGTCGATGATCTGGAACGCAAGCCCCAGGTTCTTGGCGAAGGCGACGAGCCATTGCTGCTGGTCCGCACCGGCCCCGGCGGTCAGCGCGCCGGCAGCCGCGGAGGCGACGAAGAGCGCCCCGGTCTTGCCTCGATGGATCTGCTCGAGCGTCTCGAAGCTGATTTGCCGGTCGGTTGCCAGCAGATCCGCCGCCTGGCCGCCGATCAGACCATCGAGTCCAACCGCATCGGACAGGACTTTCGAGAGTGCCGACGCGAGTGACGGCTCGTATGCTCGCGTGAGGACGCTGTAGGAGACGTTCAGAAGGCCGAACGCAGCGAGGATCGCGATCGGCTCCCCAAATGCGAGATGATTCGACGGCTGACCCCTCCTGAGCGGCGCGTTGTCCATCGCGGGGAGATCGTCGAGGATCAACGAGGACGCATGAACGAGCTCGATTGCGGCGGCCGCACCAACGGCGCGCGCCGGTGTTCCTCCGCATAACTCCGCGCACAGGAGGGCGAGCACGGGACGGACGCGCTTCGATGGGGCATGAACGGTGTAGGCCATCGATTGCTGCACGCGATTGCCGTCCGCAGGCACGAGCCGCTTCAGTTCCGCGTCGACTCGGAGCTGGTAGTCGATGAAGAAGGCCGGAACGGCGCTCATCGTTCCCGAGAACCGAGCCGGGCACCAGTTTCCGGATTTCCTTTCTCGAACACGAGCATGTACTGATAGCGGAGGAAGCGCTCGCGTGAGGTCAGCCGGAGCCCCGCTTCTTCGGCGTCCTTGATGACGCGCTGGGGATCGACCCGCTCATCGACGGGCGGACCTGGCCCGCCGCCATCGGCTGTGAAGTCCACGATGCCGATGCGTCCATCGAGTTTGAGCGACTTCGCGAGATTCCGGAGCAGAGCGACGGGTTGCTCCATTTCGTGATACGCGTCCACGATGAGCACGGCATCGAGCGCCCCCTGCGGCAAGCCGGGATCCGCGGCGGTGCCGAGCTTCGTGATCACGCGCTTCTGCAGTCCTTCGCGCTCCACGCGACGGTTGATCGATTCGATCATCTGGTGCTGGATGTCCTCCGCGTAGACGATGCCTTTCGGCCCCACGCGGCGCGCCATTCGGACCGTGAACCATCCACCCCCCGCGCCCAGGTCAGCGACGACGTTGCCGTCGTAGATCCGGAGCGCGTCCATGATCTGATCGGGGCGCTGCCACGCGTCGCGATCCGGCCCCTCCAGGAGCCCGAGATCCTGCGGATCGAACAGTCGTCCGTGCTGTGGTTGCGGCGCCGCGGCCAGGCTTGCCGACACGAGAGCGAGCGCCGCCAGTGCGTGTCTGAGCATCGGTCCTCGCTGTAGAGGTCTGTGTTCTGGATCCCGGCACGCCCGGCGACGTCATCGCCTCGGCCGAGAGCACCGCGTCGAGCTGATCGTCTGGCAAGAGCCGCCGCTCGCGCACGAGATCGCGGATCGATCGCCCCGTGCGGACCGATTCCTTGGCAATCTCCGCCGTTGCAGCGTACCCGATGTAAGGGCTGAGGGCAGTTGCGAGGGCGGTGCTGCGATCCAGCAGCTCCTGGCATCGCGCTGCGTCGACCCGGAGGCCCGACACGCAGCGCTCCTGCAGGACCCGCATGGCTTCTCGCAGGATGCGCGTCGCGTGGAGCGCGTTCCACGCGATGACGGGCATCATGACGTTGAGCTCCAGTTGCCCGGCGTCGGCCGCCGCAAGGATCGTGGCGTCGCACCCGAACACCTGAAAACACACCTGGTTGACCATCTCAGGGACGGAAGGGTTCACCTTTCCGGGCATGATCGACGAGCCCGGTTGGACGGCGGGCAGCTGGAGCTCCGCGATTCCGGCGCGCGGTCCCATGCTGAGAAGCCGCAAGTCCGACGCGACTCTGCCGACTTCCACCGCGAGTCGCCGGAGCGCACCGGAACAGGCGAGCACGTCTCCCATGCTCTGTGTCACACGGAATCGATCGGCCGCCGGCCGCAAGGGAAGCGCCGTCAGCGCCGACAGATCCTGGATGGCCATGATCGTGTAATCGGTTCCGGCATTCAGGCCCGTCCCGACGGCTGTCGCTCCAAGATTCAACTCGCGGAGCCCCTCCCACGCGCGTTCCACTTCCGTCGCTGCATGCGCGATGTTGGCGGCAAAACCTCCGAGCTCCTGTCCAGCAGTGATCGGGACCGCGTCCTGCAGGTGCGTCCGTCCCGTCTTCAGCACGTGCGCGAACTCGGCGCTCTTCTCGCGAAGTCCATCGGCGAGGGCGCGCGCGCTCTGCAGGAGGCCCGGCAGCATCAGGAGGAGCGCGAGACGCGTCGCGGTGGGATACACGTCGTTCGTTGACTGCCCCATGTTGACGTGATCGTTGGGGTGCACGAGCGTGTATTCCCCAAGACGACCACCGAGGATCTCCGAGGCGCGATTCGCGAGGACCTCGTTGGCGTTCATGTTGTGTGAGGTGCCGGCGCCCGCCTGGTACACGTCGACCACGAACTGATCGCGGAACGATCCGGCGAGCACCTCGTCCGCCGCTGCCACGATGGCGTTCGCAGTGTCAGCCGGAAGCCGGCCGAGAGCCGTATTGGCGCGGGCAGCGGCTTTCTTGACGAGAATCGTGGCGACGACGAGCTCTGGCGGCGCCGTCAGGCCGCTGATGGCGAAATTCTCGATCGCGCGGCGAGTCTGCACGCCGTAGTACGCGCCGGCC
Source organism: uncultured Acidobacteriota bacterium (assembly GCA_963730995.1). GTDB lineage: Bacteria > Acidobacteriota > Vicinamibacteria > Vicinamibacterales > 2-12-FULL-66-21 > CAVSUB01. The sequence goes on from CAVSUB010000009.1 coordinate 864,596, forward strand.
GGCACCCGAAGCTCGCCGAGCGGATCGCGTTCGATTCGAAAGGCGTTTCCGCCGCGAGCGGGTTTCGGTTTCCCGGAGGGCATGTGGGCGACCGTCTAAAAGGACGTAACGCCTGAACCATTAGCAGCCGCTCCGCTGTCGCGGCCGCGACATGCGCGCCGGACTAGAGGGTCACCGCTAGTGAATCAGCTGATGCAAGCCACCAGCCAGGCCTGCGCCTCAATTATACTGCTCGGATGCTTCCGCACTTCCTCGACAGCATGGTCGAACTCATCACCCGGACTTCTACGGATCTGCCGCCCGATGTCCGCGCCGCAATGCGCTCCGCGGTCCAGACCGAAGCCCCCCAGACGCGGGGCGGTCAGGCGTTGACGATCATCGCCCAGAACATCGATCAGGCGGCCTCGTGCGAGGGACCGATCTGTCAGGACACCGGCATGCCGACGTTCGAGGTGAAGGTGCCGGTCGGAGCGAATCAGATCGAGCTGCGGCATCCAGATCCGCGAAGCGGTCGCTGAAGCCACGCGGCGCGGCAAGCTGCGGCCGAATTCGGTGGATTCAATTACGGGCGAGAACTCGGGGGACAACCTCGGTCCGGGTACGCCTATCATCCACTTCGACCAATGGCTCGAACCGGAGATCGAAGTAAAGCTGATCCTGAAGGGCGGAGGCTGCGAGAACACGAACGCGCAATACGCGCTGCCGACGGACCTCGATCATCTGGGTCGCGCGGATCGTTCGCTCGAAGGGGTCCGTAAGTGCATCCTCCACGCCGTGTGGAAAGCGCAGGGGAAAGGATGCAGTCCGGGAGCGGTTGGTGTCTGCATCGGGGGCGATCGCACGTCGGGATATCTCCACGCGAAGGAGCAGCTGTTCCGCACGCTCGATGACGTGAACCCGGATGAGCGCCTCGCACGAGTCGAGCAGGCCGTCATGGAAGAGGCGAATCGACTGACCGTCGGCCCCATGGGCTTCGGTGGAGAGACATCGCTCATCGGCTGCAAGATCGGCGCGCTCAATCGCCTGCCGGCGAGCTTCTTCGTTTCGATCGCCTATGACTGCTGGGCCTTCCGTCGCCTGGGTGTCCGCCTCGACGCGACGACAGGCGCAATCGCGAGCTGGTTGTATCGCGAGGCCGCCACTCCCTCGGTTCCCATGCTGCCGGCCGGCACGGCAGACGGATTCCCCCGGACCGGCCGCGAGATTCCGCTCCAGGCGCCGATCACGGAAGAGCAGATCCGCGCCCTCAAGGTGGGGGACGTCGTGCTGATCTCTGGAAGGGTCGTTACGGGGAGGGATGCCGTCCACGCGCATCTGATGAAGCACGAACCGCCGGTCGATCTGCATGGCGCCGTGCTGTATCACTGCGGGCCGGTCGTCACCAAGGGCGCCCGCGAAGGCGAGAGCTGGAAGGTGACCGCCGCCGGACCGACGACGAGCATCCGCGAGGAGCCGTATCAGGCAGAGATCATCAGGCGCTACGGCGTGCGCGCCGTGATCGGCAAGGGCGGTATGGGCGCCAAGACGCTCGCCGGGCTGAAGGAGTCAGGAGCCGTCTACCTGAATGCCGTCGGCGGCGCTGCCCAGTTCTACGCCCGCTGCATCGAGCGGGTGGCTGGCGTGTCGCTGCTCGAGTTCGGCACGCCCGAGGCGATGTGGCAGCTCGACGTTCGTGATTTTCCCGCAATCGTGACCATGGATTCCCACGGCAACAGCCTGCACAAGGAGATCGAGGAGAAGTCAGGGACCGTGCTCGAGACGCTTCGCGGGTGACAAAGCAGAATTCAGAATCTAGGAGTCAGAATTCAGAATGCCTTCTGTACAGGCGCCGCCTGGAGGCGGCGCCTGTTGGCAATGAGGCGTTCCTGCAGGAATCGTCGAGCGAGGTCGAGGGCGGGCGGATAGCGGGTCGGCATGGGCTCGGGTCAGGTCGGAACGGGGCGAAACGGCTGACAGTATGGAGGCGCTGGCCCGGCGGAGACAAGCGGACCCGGAAGAGCGTCTAATCGGTTACAGGGGCTGTAGATCGGGCGTTTCGGACGTGCTCGGGCTGCGGTTTGGTTGCCGCAGAGCCCTGGGGGCCAGTATAATTGCTATCTGGGTGTCCCGAGGAGAAATGACTGATGATCAATGTGACTCCGTCCGCCGCGTCGAAAATCTCCGAGCTGCTTACCGAAGAGAACAAGACCAGCGCCGGCCTGCGCGTGTTCGTGCAGGGGGGCGGGTGCTCCGGCTTCCAGTACGGGTTGATGATAGACGAGGGCGAAGGAGACGAGACGACCGACGCAGTGATTGAGTCGAACGGCGTCAAGCTGCTGGTCGATCCCATCAGTGCGCGATATCTCACCGGCGCGGAAGTCGATTTCGTCGACAACATCACCGGCGGCGGCTTCACCATCAAGAATCCCAACGCGAAGTCGACCTGCGGGTGCGGGTCGTCGTTCAGCGTTTAGCCGTCACCGAAGCGGTGTAGCTAGGGGTTCAACGTTCGGAGTCACGGTCGCCATGGGTTCCGAGAGGAGCATCCACGACGGCCGCCGGACGGATGATGCTCGCGAACGTTGAACCTCATGGACTCCACTTCCGCCTACGTCGACAGCCTGCGTCCTGCAGGCAGCAAGCGTTCCGGCAAACGCGATCTCATCGTCAACGTGTTCCTCCGCCAGGAGGGTCACCTGACAGCCGACGATCTGGTCGATCTGATCAAGCGCGAGGATCAGCGGATCAGCCGCGCGACTGTCTACCGGACGCTCCAATGGATGGTCGACGCCGGGATTGCCCGGAAAGTCGATTTCGGCGAGGGCCGCTTCAGGTTCGAGCATTCGTACAGGCATCCCCGGCACTTCCATCTGATCTGCAAGACCTGCAATAGATCGTTCGAGTTCCTGAGCTCCGACATCGAGGCGCTTGTCGAGGAGGTCGCGGCAGCGCGCGGCTTCGCGCCACGCCAAAGCGTGCTGCAGATCCATGGCACCTGCGAAGGCTGCCAGACGGGTCGGCCGCAGGTCGCCGAAGAAGGTGTGCCGGAGCTTCTGTTCGCGCGCGACGCGCTTCGGATCGCTATTGCGACCGAACGGAGCGGGCTCGATTTCTACACCCGCGCCGCGAGCATCACCCGCGACGCACGAGGTCGCCGCGTCTTCGAGAAGCTCGCGGAAGAGGAAAAAGAGCATCTGGGTACGCTCGAGGCGCGCTATCGCCAGTTGCTGGAGCAGGATTCGCAGCTCGAGGCGCGGCCGACCTTTCTGTTTTTCAAAGGCGCCGCAAACGGCTTGTTCGCCGCCGGTGCGGAGCAACTGACCAAGGGCGTGGACGATTTGAAGGCCTTGATGATCGGCATCCGGTGCGAGCGAGGATCGCACCGGTTCTTCAAGCGATACGGAGAGCGCTTCGAGGATTCGGAGGGCAAGAGGATCTTTCTCGAGTTCGCGGACGAAGAGCGGGCACACCTCGAGCTGCTGATCCGCGAGTACCGATTGCTTGTCGAACGGCAGCGCCGCGGCCGCCGCGCGAGGCGCCGGCCGCGCTCGCAGGCGACCGTGTGATCCGTGATCGATCTTCACCTGCACACGACTGCCTCTGATGGCCGGTTGACGCCTTCCGCGCTCGTCGCCCGCGCTGCGGGCCTCGGTCTGACCGTCATCAGCGTCACGGATCACGACACCACCGCCGGCATTCCTGAAGCGCAGGCCGCTGCCGACAGGCACGGTCTTCGTCTTGTTCCTGGAATCGAAATCACCGCTGTCGAAGCGGCGCGCGACATCCACGTCCTGGGCTACTTCATCGATCCGCAGTTTGCTCCGTTCGTCGATTTCCTGCGCGCGCAGCGCGCCGACCGTCTGCGTCGCCTGAACGTGATGGCGGGACGTCTGAAAGATCTCGGGTATGCGGTCGAGATTGGTCCGCTCGTCGCCGACGCCGCGCGCAGATCGGGCCGGACGATTGGCCGCCCGCAGCTGGCCGATGCGCTCGTCGCGGCCGGCTACATGGCGAATCGTCGCGAAGCGTTCGACGTGCTGCTGGGCGAAGGACGCCCTGGATTCGTGCCCCGCAGCGGCGCGACGGTTGGTGAGGTCGCGACGATCGTCCGGGCCGCGGGAGGTATCGCGTCGCTCGCCCATCCAGGCCTCATGCGTCTGGACGACGCGATTCCCGGTTTTGTGGCCGGAGGCCTGCCGGCCATCGAAGTGTGGCACAGCGATCACGACGCGACGGCGACCGCACGCTACAAGGGCATCGCCGAGCAGTTGGGAATCGGCATGTCGGGTGGGTCCGACTATCACGCAGACTCCTCGCATCATTCGGCCGGGCTCGGCACAATCACGCTGCCCGATGCCGCGTTCGCCGATCTCGAGGCGCGCGCCAGCCAGGCCGCCTGATCCCCTGGTCCGGCCTGGACGAGATGCCCAACGCAACCCAGCCGGTCCTGGAGATCACCGATGTCGAAAAGCGATATCAGGCTCTCCGGCCGTTCCGGCTCCAGGCTCTGACGATTGCGCCGGGAGAGCGCGTCGCGATTGTGGGGCTCGACGCGGGCGCGGCCGAAGTGCTCGTGAATCTGGTGACGGGCGCGGGCGTCGCGGATCGCGGGACGGTGTGCGTCCAGGGCCGCAACAACGCTGAGATCGCCAACGGCGACGAGTGGCTCGAGTCGCTGGATCGCTTCGGGATCGTCAGCGAGCGCGCGGTCCTGCTCGAAGGGGCCACGCTCGAGCAGAACCTGGCGATGCCGTTCACGCTCCAGATTGATCCCGTGGCTCCCGACATCGCCGAGCGGGTCGTCTCGCTCGCCAGCGCGTGTGGTCTGAGTGTCAGAACCGGCGAAGGAACTGACGCTCCGGTCGGGCTCCGTCGTCTGGCAGGGGAGTGTTCACCCGAGGTGAAATCGCGCGCGCACCTGGCGCGCGCCATCGCGCTCGATCCGGTGCTGCTCGTCCTCGAGCATCCGACCATCGGCCTGCCCGGAACGGCCGTCGCCGCCTATGCGGCGGACATCGTCCGAGTGACCGATGCCCGCCAGATGGCGACGTTGATTCTGACCCAGGATCAGGATTTCGCGCACCTCGTGTCGCACCGTGCGCTGAAGTGGAGTCCGGCGACGGGGGCGCTGACGACACTCAAACGAGGATGGTTCAAGTGACGACCATCAGAGCCAGAGATCTACTTCGTGATCACACCACAAGCCACTCTCGGCCCGCCGCTCACACCGGATTTCGGCTCGCCGGTGATCTCCTTGTCCTCGTTGCCGTGGATGATGACGGCGGTACCGTCGGCATCGAAGAGCGATAGCGGACCGGGCGAGAGAGTGACCCGCGTGGTGACGCCGGTCAGTTTGCCAGCGCCATTCGCGCCGACCTCGAGGTTGGGAATGTCCCCCATGTGGAACGGATGGTTGGCATCCGGATCGGTGTTGCCTGCCGGACCAGGGTCGAAATGGCCGCCCGCCGCGGTGAAGTCTGGTTCACACTTCCCGACAGCGTGCAGATGAACACCGTGCTTGCCGGGCTTCAATCCCGTCGCGTCGAGCGTGAACTCGACGACGGTGCCTGTGCCTTGTTTACGTTCCGTGAGAGTGAGAGTCCCTGTGATGCCCTCGCCCTTGATGTCGGCGTGGGCTGTCATGCCCGTCGTCTGCGCGCGCAGCCCAGCCGCGCCACACAGAGCGATCGCGGTCGCGGCCAGCAGGGCGTTACGATGTCTCATGATGCCTCCTGTCCGCGATTGTAGATCGGCTCATGGTCATGCCTAAGGTCCTACTCTTCGATATCGATGGCACTCTGGTCCTGACTGGTCGTGCTGGCGTGCGGGCGATGAACCGCGCCTGCCAGGAGGTCATCGGTCACAGCAATGCGCTCGACGGTGTGGCGGTCGCCGGCCGGACCGACTGGATCATCCTGCACGATGCGCTTCGTGCGATCGGCCACGAGATGGATGAGGATCTGTTCGCACGGCTGCGCGACACTTATGTGACGCTCCTGCGCGAGGAGATCCTGTTGCCGGGGGAGGGTGTGAAAGCAGTCCTGCCCGGCGTCGCAGGGTTGCTCGATGCGCTCCGCGCAAGACCAGACGTGTTCCTCGCGCTGCTCACCGGCAATTTCGAGGAAGGGGCTCGCATCAAGCTCGAGCATTTCGACCTGTGGCGGTACTTCAAGTGCGGGGCATTCGGCGACGACGCCGCCGATCGCAATGCGCTCGTGCCCTTCGCGCTCGATCGAGCACGGGCGTGCGGCCTCGATGCCATTGCTCCGGAAGAAGTGTTCGTCGTCGGCGACACGCCGCACGATGTTGCGTGCGCTCGAGCAGTCGGTGCCGTGCCCGTCGGGGTGGCGACAGGATCGTTCAGCGTGGCCGATCTGCGCGGGAGCGGAGCCGATATCGTGTTTCCGGATCTCTGTGACACGGCCGCATTCATGCGCGTGATCGATCGGTGAGCCCTTACAATCTGCGAGGAAGCGAACGGGGCCCGGTGGCCTTCCCGGTCTTCAAAACCGGTCGCTGCCCGCGTGATTGCGGGCGGGCTGGGTTCGACTCCCAGGCGCTTCCGCCAGACGTCGTCCGCCCGGCATTGGTCGAAAGCCGAGAATGCGGGCGCAAGCGTGAACGGACGGGAGGATACGGTGGAGGAGGGAAGGCGGGGCGCTTCGCATCGCCCCGCCGAAACGCTGTCGGGTTCAGCCTTCGATCAAGCGCACTTCACCCGCGCGCGGACCTTTGCCGGATTCTTCAGGCGCGAACTCCACGCGCTGTCCTTCGCGCAAGAGCTCGAACACTGCTCCGCGAACCGAGCTGCGGTGAAAGAAGTGCTCAATCCCGCTTTCGTCCCGGATGAAGCCGAAGCCCTTGTCGATCAAGAGGCGAGCGATCGTCCCGGTTGGCATACCCGTGTCCTCCGATGAGCGGTACCGCCGGGATTATCCCGGAGGCTGACAAGTCGAGAGCAGCGAAGAGGGCCGGGAGGACGCGGCCCGCGACAGCAGGAACGCCGACGACCTTCCGAATCTACCCGCGCCTCGTGCGCGCGCCGAGTTCTTGCCGCACGCTGAGCTTGAAAACGGGGCCAAGTTTAGGCAGTTCGTCCGCCGAAGTCAAGAAATCCTCGGATTTTAGGGCATTCCCAAACAGAGTGGGGTCAGACCAGGTCTGACCCCGGAATACAGGAGGACCAGCTCTGACCCCGGAATACAGGAGTAGGGTCAGACCGGGGTCTGACCCCAAAATGCCGCACCGGTCCGGATGTCTTCTAGGGGATACGCCCGGAGCCACTGTCGGGCATAATGGCTCGTGGTCCCCGGAGCCATTCTCGCGTCTGGCAGCTCACGCCGGATGGGCCGGTCCAAAGCGCTCCTCCCGGCCGGTCCCAACGGTCCCACCTTTGTCCGCCACCTCGCCGACGCGCTCCGCTCCGGCGGCATCACGGATGTCCTGATTGTCGGCCGTCCCGAGGACGCCGCTCTCCGCTCGGAAGTCGCCGCGCTGGGGGACGATGTGCGGTTCATCGAGAACCATGACGCTGACGATGGTCAAATCTCGTCGATCGTCGCAGCGGTGAACGTCGTCGATCATCCGGGAGTTCAAGGTCTGCTCGCGGTACCCGTCGATCAGCCGTTGGTCACGTCCGCCACAGTATCCGCGCTCCTCGAAGCGTATGCGCACGCACGACCGCCGATCGCGCGCGCCACGTTCCGCGGTCGTCACGGCCATCCGGTCGTGTTCGGGCCGGCGGTATTCGGCGAGCTCCGGCGCGCAGATCGCGACGTCGGCGCCCGAATTGTCCTGCGCGCGCATGCCGACGCAATTCTGGACGTGGACGTTCCGGATGAAGGCGTCGTGACCGATGTGGACGATCCGGAGGAGTACGCCCGGGTGTTCGGCGTACCGTTGCCCGACTGATTCGACGCAGGAATCGTAGCCGCTCGAATCGGGCTCTTTGGTCCCGGCTACCTGAAGCGCTTCATCAGATCCGACTCGAGATCGCCGACGCCGATGCCGACGAGCTGCAGGCTGTCCTGGAGCGTCTGACCGCGATCGAGCCCTTGCAATACGATGCCCATGCGTGTGCCGGCTCGCCGCATCAGGACCTCCGCCAGCAACAGACTCTCCGCGTAGGCGGCCGTTGCCTGCCGCTCGTTGAGGCGGCTGAAGCTTTCGAGGAGCGTACCGACCGGTACGGGTCCCGTGGCGCTGAGCACCTTGACCGCGGACGCCGTGTCCTGCGGCTCGAAGTACGAGGCAAGACCTTCGTGCAGCCACGCCGGAACGCCGCGTGGCGCGAGGTTCGTGACCATTGCGTGTGTGAGCTCGTGGGCGAGTACGCGATCGAACTGTTGCAGGTTCTGGCGCGCGCCTTTCACGGGGATGCGAATCCGGCCGTCGAAGATCCCGCTGGACCATTCCGGCGCACGCGTGAGATCGCGAAACTGCTGCTCGGTGTAGAGCGTGACGGTGATCGAGTTGGAGGGGTAGGCGCCAATCGCTTTGCCGATGCGCCAATAGGCCGCGTCGAGGCTCGCGACGGCACGATCGGCCAGCTCGCTGTCGGTGCGGCCCTCGAAGACAATCGAAAAGCGGCCGTCGTTGCGCTGCGTCAGGCCGCGGTGAACGCTGGACTCCTTTCGCCAGGCGTCCAGCCGCTCTCGCATCTCGAGGTCGCCTGGCCTCTGACCCACCGCCTGCTCGTACGATCGAATCGCGTCGTCGACATCTCCGGCGCTGTATTGAATCTCGCCGAGGAGCTTCGCGGCGTCCGTCAACCGGGGGCTCAGCTCCAGTGCTCGTTTGAGCGAACGTACCGCGTCGTCTTCTCGACCGAGGACGTGCGAGGCAATGCCCGCGCCGAAATGCAGCAGGCCCTCACTGGGATGGAACTCGAGCGCCTGACGGAAGATCGATGCGGCGCGCTCTCCGTCGCCGCTCTGTATCGCCGCCCATCCCTGTTCCCAGGCCTGACGCGTTCCGTCCGTCTGCGCGGCAGGCGCCAGCGACACGACCATCGCGAGGAGCAACGACAGAGCGGCGCGTTTGAGCATGAAACAGGCGTCAAGAAAATTATCGGCCGTCGGCTGTGGCTTGTCACGTGGATTCCGGTATCGCCGGGATCACGAAAGTGCAATGCCAAGGGCGACAGCGAGTCGTCAGAGTTTTTGTGCACGGAACACCTCGGTCTCGTAGACGAGTGTGACGAGCCCGCGCATGTCGGCGTACTGCGCGTGCAGCGCACGAAGGAGGTCGAGCAATCGCTCGGCTGCCGCACCCGTCTTTGGCACGTAGGATGCGCTTTGGGCACGCCCGATCAGACCGTCCAGATCGAGGCGCTGAAAGTTCGGGAAGGCGGTTCTCTCTACGGCTGAAAACAGCCCGCTGCCGGCGACGACATCCGGGTAGAAGCTCATACGCTCGGCCTCGATCTCGCCTCCGACGTCGACGATGGCCTGTCGATACCCGGCCGTCAGTGGATCGGTCGTGCTGCGGCGGTTCCACACAATCGCCAGGCGGCGGTGCGGCTTGAGAATCCGAGCAAATTCAGCAAGGGCCTCTGGAACGCGAAACCAGTGGAAGGATTGAGCGCAGAGGACGAGATCGGCAGCCTGGGAGCGCAGGCCGGTGGCTTCGGCTTTTCCCGACACCCAGCTGACCCGCGGGTGGGACGCGGCTGCGCGACGCATCGCTTCGCCTGGCTCCACGGCGATCACCCGGAGCCCTCGATCCCCGAGCAGGCGTGCTGAAATGCCTGTCCCGGCTCCGACGTCCGCGGCCACGAGTTCGCCCGGCGGTCCGAGTCCGTCGAGAATGGCGGAGAGCGCTTCGGGAGGATACGTCGGGCGGTATTTGACGTAGTCGGACGCTCGATCGCTGAATCGTTGAACGGTGTCCAACTCTCCGTGTCGAGTCATTTCAGTACTCGGATTCCGTTACTCGCAGCGAAGGGCCACCATCGGATCGATCAATGACGCGCGTCTGGCCGGGAGGTACCCTCCGATGCCCCCCAGCAATACCATGACAGTCACGGCGACCGCGATCGTCACGGGATCGATGGGTGCCAGGCCGAAGAGCAGGCTCGTGATCGAACGGGCCGTCAAGGCGATGCCGCCGAGACCGAACAAGACACCGATGAACACCAGGATCATCGACTCGCGCATGATCAGCCGAAGCACGTCGCGCCGCTCCGCGCCGAGAGCCATGCGGACGCCGATCTCGCTCGTTCGGCGCGCGACGCTGTAGGACATCAGGCCGAACAATCCGATCGACGCCACGAGCAACGCCAAGGCTCCGAACAGCCCGCACGCTTGCGCAAACATCCGCTCTTGCCGGAACCGGCTCTCGACTTGCTTCGATTGTGTCGTGATGTTGACGAGCGGCAGGTCAGGGTCGACGGCTCTGACTGCCTCGCGGACGGCCGACGTTGCGGCAAGCGGTTCGCCTGTCGTTCGCACCTCGAACGTCGCGGCGACCTGCGCTGATTGCCCGAAGGGCCTGTACAGCGTGGGCGGCGCCGCGGCGCGGATGCTGTTGTACTTCGCGTCCCGGAGAATGCCGACGATCTCTACTTCGCCGCTCTCCCCGGATTCGGAACGGAACCGGCGGCCAAGAGGCGACTCATTGGGGAAGTAGCGGCGTGCCGCTTCCTCGTTGATCACCGCAACAGGCGGAGCACCTTCGATGTCACTCTCGGTGAATCCACGGCCGGCGACCACCGGAATCTCCATCGTCCGGAAGAACGAAGGTGACACGACGAATCCGGACATGCGGTCCCCCCGGCGCTGTGGGTACGCGCGGCCCTGAATGAAGATCTCACCGCCGAACTCCCGGCCCGACATGAGGGCGGGATTCGACCAGGCGACCGACTGGACGCCCCCAATCCCGCGGAGCCGTTCTCCAATACCGTCGTAGGTCAGGTTGCGCTTCTTCGAGTCATATCCATTCAGCGCTGGGCTGATCCGAAACAGCAGCACGTTTCGTGCATTGAAGCCCGTATCGACGCGCCGGAGATTGTGCACGGTCCGCAGGAACAACCCTGCGCCCGCCAGCAGCACCAGCGACATCGTCACCTGGAGGACAACCAGCGACTTGCCGAGCGGTGTGCGTGAGCGAACGATTGTCCGAGTACTTTTCTGGAGAGCAGCGTTGGCGTGGGTTCGAGTCGCGCGGAGTGCCGGTACGATGCCGAAGAGAAGACCGGTCGCCGTGGTGAGGCCGAGCGCGAACGCGAGCACGCGCCAGTCGAGCGGCGATGCCGGCACTGGTGCGAGGGGCAGGATCGATGGTCCCCAGCGCCCGATCACCAGGCCCAGCGCGCCACCAATGCAGGACAGGAGGAGGCTCTCGATCAGCAGTTGCCGCACCAGGGCGCCCCGCGTCGCTCCAAGGGCGAGTCGAATGGAGAGCTCCATGCGACGTGAAGTCGCGCGCGAGAGCTGCAGGTTGGCGACGTTGGCGCAGACGATCAGCAACACGATCGCGACGACTGCCGCCAGGATTACCACCGCCCGGAAGTCCTCGGCGCTCACGTCGTCCATGCCACGGCTCCCCGAGTCCACGAGCAGCTCCGGAATCGCAGACGGATCCTTCGGCGAAAAGAGCGCTCGCTCCTGCGGTGACCGCTCCGACAGGAACGCGTTGAACTGCGCGCGCGCTGAGTGCTGGAAGATGCCGGCGAGATTCCCGCGTACCTGCGCGGCGGTGATACCGGGTTTCAACCGGCCCATGACCTGAACCCACCAGAAGTTCGGCGCGCCGAGGAGCGACTTCTGCAGGGTCGACTGCCGGAGCGTGACGAGCGGCTGGAGGGCAATGGGCATCGAGATATCCGGAGCTTCGTCCATCGCCTCCTGGACGCCCGTGAATTCCGTCGGCAGTACGCCGACGATCGTGACCGGCGTGTTGTTGACGCGCACGACCGAGCCGATAACGTCCGGTCGGCCGCCGAACCGCAATCGCCAGCACTTCTGGCTGATCATGCCGACGGGCTCGGCTGTCGGCGTGTCGTCGTCCGGCACGATGGCGCGTCCCGCGCGAGGCGTGACGCCGAGTGCGTGATAGTAGTTGCCGGACGCCAGGAAGGCCGACGCGATGTCGGCCTGGCCGTTGACCACGAGATTGACGTCGCCGATCGGGGCAAAGGCGAAGAGATCGGACAACGTGCGGTTGTCGTCGACGAGCTGCCGGTACATGGGGTACGAGAACGTGGGATCGACACGGCGGCCGTGGGCATCCTGCGCCGAAAAGCCGTAGACGAGTGTGTCGGTCCTCATCTGGTTGCGGCCCACCGAGCGCAGTCGAACCAGCCTGTCGGGGTCGGTGACTGGCACCTTCCTGAACATCAGGCCGTTCATGGCGCTGAACAGTGCGGTGTTGGCGCCGATGCCGAGCGCCAGGGAGACAAGCACGACCGACGTCCAGCCCCTGGACTGCAGCATCATCCGCGCGGCGAGTCGAAGGTCTCTCATCATGAGCCCATGGAACAGCTCGTCCTACCGCACCGCGGTCGCCAAGCCATAGCCGCCGATCGGCGCCGTCTCCACTGTGTTGCTGAATCCGGCGATGAGGGGTCGCGCTTTCGCGATCGTCGTTTGGACCGCGGGGAGCCCGAGCGAAGCCTTGTGGCTCGCCGCACTGTCCCACACCTCGGTGATCCACAGGGCGTCGGCGTCAGCGGGGTCGGTTGCGATCACGTAACTGAGGCATCCGGGCATCGCCTGCGTCGAGCCCAGGAGCATCGACGCGAGTGCATCCCGCTGTCCGGCCACCGCTGTCATCTTTCCGATCAATCCGTACATGGTCGATGCATTTTGCCCTGGAGTGTCATCCCCGCACTGTACCGGAGCGGAAGGTATTGGAAAAATGGTCGGGTCGCCCACGTGCTACCATCGCGTTCGACCTTTCGCTGCCGGGATTCGCACCGTCGCCCGCACAACTACAAATGCAAGATTCAGCGGCCGCTCCCCGTCACCAACCGGACTTCCATACGAAGGCATCCGGCCGAGGGCTTCGACCTCCGCTGAAGTGGGCAGGTGGCAAGCGCTGGCAGGTCCCGCATCTCCGCCAGCTGTGGGAGCCCAATCGCACGCGCCGCCTGGTGGAACCCTTTTGTGGAGGCCTGGCGGTCGCCTTGGGGTTGATGCCTGAGCGGGCGCTGCTGAACGACGTCAGCCCTCACGTGATCAATGTCTACCGGTGGCTGAAACGGGGGCTGACGATCACTCTTCCGATGAAGAACGAGGCGAAGACCTACTACGCCCATCGCGTGCGGTTCAACGAGCTGCTGATTGCGGGAGAAAGCGACAGCGCCGAGGCCGCAGGCCTCTTCCTGTATCTGAACCGGACCGGTTACAACGGGTTGTGCCGCTTCAACAGCCGGGGCGGCTTCAACGTCCCGTTCGGGCGCTACAAGAAGATCGAGTACCGGACAGATTTTCTGGAGTACAGGAGCGCCTTTGAGCGCTTCGAATTCACCAACACCGACTTCGAAGACCTGCCGCTGCAGCCGGGCGACTTCGTCTACGCCGACCCGCCGTACGACGTCGAGTTCACCAGCTACTCGAGGGGCGGCTTCGACTGGGACGCACAGCAGCGCGCGGCTCGCTGGCTGTCGAAGCATCCCGGGCCCGTCGTTCTTTCGAACCAGTGGACGAATCGGATCGTCGAGCTCTACAAGGATCTCGGGTTCGACATCGTGGGGTTGACCGCCCCGCGCCTGATTAGCTGCACGGGCGATCGAACGCCGGCGAAGGAAGTGCTCGCGACACGCAACATCCCGATGGATCGGGCGGACGTGGGGCCGGGCGTTCGAAAGCGTCGGGCGGGCCGCATCTGAATCAGTCGTCGACTCTGACGACGGCCTGGCCTTTACGCTCAGTCTGGCGCGCGGTACAATGACGGTTTCGCACCCGCCACAGATGGGCCTGTAGCGCAGTTGGGAGCGCGCCTGAATGGCATTCAGGAGGTCACCGGTTCGATCCCGGTCAGGTCCACCATCCTTCGCTCATGAATGCCGGCGAAGGATGCCGCGCCGTAGCGTCGCGACTTGTCGCGCCATAGCGCCGAAGGCGCGACGGCAGAAGCGACGCGGAGGCGGGCCTGTTTCGCCTCTGAACGAGCTTCGGCTCGGCAAGCCATCCCGCGAAGATGCCGCGCCGTAGCGGCGCAGCCGCGAAGGAGGGCCCGTTCGCCTCCGAACGAGCTTCCACTCGGTCATCACGCCTTCTGTTCAGCCGTGACTCCGCTCGATAGCCACGAGCATCGCGGCTCCTGCAAGCCCTCACCGCTACTCAGATCGCAGAGACTGCCATCGGTGTGGTGCGTATTCGTCGTTTCGGCGCGTTCTGTGATCCAGCATGTCGGCACCGACGTTGCCTTCACGTGGGGATGCCTGAAGACAAGCGACTCGTCTACGTACTGAAGAGTGCCACTCCCAAGGCGCGCTACTACATCGGCCTCACCTCTAATGTCCCCGCGCGCCTCGCCGACCACAACGCCGGCCGCTGCCCCCACACGGCGCGCTACCGCCCATGGCAGCTCCACGTCACCCTCGAACTTCCTGACGAGCGACGAGCTCTCGATTTCGAGCGCTATCTGAAGTCCGGCTCCGGGCGCGCCTTCGCGAAGCGGCATTTTGGCTGAACGGTCCACTGGCCCTTCGACCAGGTGCCGGTGAGGCCGCGCCCACAGGACTCGCAACGCACGAAGGCGCGTAGCGGGAAGTCCGGGTGCGCCCGCTGCTGTGGAGTCGTCGTCGGCACGCGACCCGACAGAACGGCCTGCACGCGGTAGAACAGGTCCTCTGAAATAAGTGGCTCGAAGTCACCGCGCTTGGCGCGGACGCCGTACTCGGTGACGTCCACGACTCCGGCGTACGGCACAAAAGGAGAAATCACCGTCGAAAGTGCAATGCAATCCCTGCGCGAACTACGATGAGTACGCAACGAGCAACGCCCTCGCAAACCCCGCGCAGATCACTCGCCGTTTCGATGGCGGTTTGCGACACTGGCGCCCCCGCTCCATCAGTGACGCCGGCTAAGTGCGTTTCGTGCGCGGCACAGAACGCCGCGCTCGTTTGTCCTGCCTCGCAACTTGCAAGTAGTCGCTGTGGAGAGACTTCCGAGAGATGCTCTCAGGGCACCCGGTTCATCGACCAATGGTTTCGACGAACAACTTAGCGTTTTCGAAGTGCGCCAACCACCGCTGTTGGTCGCGGCTCCCCTCGCGGCGTCAGCCGTTTCTGAGTCGGAGGCTGACAACCAGGGTGGTGAAGGCGCTCCGGAAACCGTGCCGGTCCGGCTCAGAAATGCCATCAGGATCTGACCGTCTACTGGAAGGTGGAGTCATGAACCACGTCGCCAAGGGCTGTCGATGAAGATCAATGTGGACTTAGTGCTCAGCGCGAGAAAGCAGAAGTCGTGGTCGCAGGAAGAACTGGCCATCGCGTCAGGGCTCAACCTCAGGACCATCCAGCGCATTGAGAGTGAGGCCTCGGCATCGCTGCAGTCGAAGAAGGCTCTCGCATCGGCATTGGACCTTGACGTCCATGACCTCGACCATCAGGAGATCCACATGCGCCAAGAATGGGAATACAAGGTCGTCGAAACCAAAGATCGAGCTGCACTGCAATCGGAACTGGCCGGCCTCGGAGCCGATGGGTGGGAATTGGTCTCTGCGACCGCGATGTTCAACACGCTGATGACTAAGGTGGTCTATACGCTGTTCCTCAAACGTACGGTGTCATAACCAACAACGGGCTAGCAGGCGAATGTAGCCGACGCGGCGCTGACCATAGCGCCGCCGGCTCATTCACGGACGCTGGCCCGCGCTGAACGCCGCAGTGTTGAGCGAGGTGGGCAGGGCCGTCGGGAGTATCGCAGGCTGGACTCCTACGCCTATGTCGCACGCCTGAGCGTCTCAAGTTGCCGCTCCCCGAGACAACGCCAACGAGCTTGACGGTGAGTCTTCGTAACGCTGAAACGTCCGCAGGCTGGGAGTGTTTGCGTGCTAGAGTCGGACCGTTGGAGGGGCCATCACGATGAACGCCACCCGCCGCGAATTTCTTCACGACGCCTTTCTCGCCGGGGTGACGGCCATGGTGGCCAGCCGCTTTGGCTCGCTGGCTGCTGCGCAGGCCGACGGCCCGCCCTGGCAGTCGCGCATTGGGCTCGAGCTCTACACCGTTCGCGACCTGATGGCCGCCGACTACGTGGGCGTCCTCGAGAAGGTTGCCGCCATCGGCTACAAGGAAATTGAGCCCGCGGGTGGCTACAACAATCTCTCGCCGAAGAACTTTCGCGCACTGCTCGATCGGCTTGGCCTCTCGATGCCAAGCACGCACTCGGGCGCCAGTGGCACCGGGCTGGACCTCGAGAAGCAGCTCGAGGGGTTCCAGACGATGGGTATCAAATATACGGAGATCAGCGCCGGCGGGCGTCAAGGCGGCGCTGGGGCGCAGGCTGGCGCCGGTGCCGGGCGCGGACCGTTGGCGCCGGGCGCCTACTATGACGCCGGAACGGGCATCACGCACAATTCGTTCACCGAAGCCGAAGCGTTCGGACCCTACCAGCCGGCGGTGACACTCGAGTCGGTGAAACAGCGCGCCGCGACACTCAATGCGAACGGCCGCATCGCGCAGAAGTTCGGCATGAAGATGCTCGTTCACAACCACACCGGCGAGTTCGAGAAGCTTACCGACAGTCCACGGACGACGCTACGAGGTGTTGCTCGAGGAGACGGATCCGGCGCTCGTCACGATGCAAATCGACATCGGCTGGGTGTACGTCGCTGGCTTCGATCCAGTTGAATTGTTCAAGAAATACCCGGGACGATTCGAGCTCTGGCACATCAAAGATGTGTTCGGTCTGAAGAAAGTCAATCCGACTCTCGGTCCCAACGCGCGAGTCAGCAGCATGACGTTCGTGCCCGTCGGCGTCGGCGATATCGACTTCAAGAAAGTGTTTGCGAACGCCGCGCTGGCGGGGCTGAAGCATTTCGTGATCGAGCAGGACAATGCCGCGAGCTGGGGCGACTCCCTCGCCGCCGCCCGCGTGTCGTATCAGAACATGAGGACGGTCCTCTCGTAGCAAGGGCAGCCTCAGCGTGGGAGGAATCGAGTCAGCTTCTGCGCCACGCCGTGCAACGGGCGGCTTTCGGCGAACCTCGATCGAATTGGCGAAGGATGCCGCGCCGTAGCGTCGCGACTTGTCGCGCCATAGCGCCGAAGGCGCGACGGCGGAAGCGACGCGGAGGCGGGCCTTGTCCCGTCTTTGAACGAGCTACGGCTCGGTCATCACGCCTTCTGTTCAGCCGTGATTCCGCTCGATAGCCACGAGCATCGCGGCTCCTGCAAGCCCTCACCCAAGATCACTCAAACCCCAATAGGGGTTCAAAACAGCTACACTCAACAGCATTTCTGGATCGAGGCAGCCCCGCCCTTCTCACGTCGGGCCCGGCTGTGCAATCGATCGCCGATGGCCGGTACAAGCGAGCGTGCAAGATGGCGGTAGCCGACGTCAGCCACCTGCTCCGCGCCTGGAGCGACGGAGACCAACTCGCCCTCGACGAGCTGACGCCGATCGTCTATGCGGAGCTCCGACGGCTGGCGCACCGCTACATGCGACGCGAGCGCCCCGACCACGACCTTCAGACAAGCGCGCTGGTCAATGAGGCTTACATCCGCCTCGTGGATTACAAGCGGATGCAGTGGCAGAATCGGGCCCATTTCTTCGCCGTATCCGCGCAGTTGATGCGCCGTATTCTGGTCGAACAGGCGCGACGTCATAACCTCAAGCGCGGACGCGGCGTGCACCATGTCTCGCTCGATGAGGCCGTTCTCGTGGGCGTCGATCCGGGCGTCGACCTCGTGGCGCTCGATGACGCACTGAACGCACTTGCGCACGTCGATCCCCGCAAAGTGCAGGTCGTCGAAATGCGCTTCTTTCGGCGGCCTCAGCGTCGAAGAGACTGCCACGGTGCTCAAGGTCTCGCCGGTCACTGTGAGACGCGACTGGAGCAGCGCCAAGATTTGGCTTTATCGCGAGCTCACCGGTGAAACCGACGATGGACTTGGATCACTGGAAACAGCTCGATAGCCTCCTCCAGTCCGTGCTGGAGCGTCCGCCCGAGGAGCGCGACGCGTTTCTCCGGCACGCCTGCGCGGGCGACCAGCCGCTGGAACGCCAGGTCCGCGCATTGCTGAGTGCGGAGCCCGATGCGAAGCACTTCCTGGAACGCCCTGCGATCGAAGTGGCCGCCCTATCGCTCGCCCACGACCAGAACGACACCGCGCCAGAGCGCGCTGCCCCCCTGATCGACCAGACCCTCTCCCACTACCGCATCGTCGAGAAGCTCGGTGGCGGCGGCATGGGCGTCGTGTACAAAGCGGAAGACACTCGGCTCCATCGCTTCGTCGCGCTGAAGTTCCTGACGGACGAACTGGCTCGCGACCGGGAGGCGCTGAGCCGGTTCCAGCGCGAGGCTCGAACGGCGTCCGCGTTGAATCATCCCAACATCTGCACCATTCATGACGTCGGCGAGCAGGACGGCCGCTCCTTCATCGCCATGGAGTATCTGGAGGGATCCACGCTGAGGGAGAGCCTCGCCGGGCATCGCGGGTTGGAGATGGACACGGTGCTGACCCTCGGCATCGAAATCACCGACGCGCTGGATGCGGCGCACAGCGCCGGGCATCATTCACCGTGATATCAAGCCGGCCAACATCTTCATCAGCCCACGCGGCCACGCCAAGATCCTGGACTTCGGACTGGCCAAGATGGGAAGCCCGATCGCGCACGCCGCTGATTCACCGACGCTGAGCTCCGCCGCGACGCAAGGCGGCATGGTCCTCGGGACGGCGGCATACATGGCGCCCGAACAAGCTCGCGGCGAGATGGTCGATCACCGCGCCGATCTCTGGGCGTTGGGTCTTGTGCTCTATGAGATGGCGACGGGAACGCGTCCGATGGCTGGCAGTCCGCCTCCGGGTCGAGCAGTCGCCCGACCTGGAGCGCATCATCTCGAAGTGTCTGGAGGCAGACCGGGAGCTCCGCTACCAGCACGCGTCGGACATTCGCACCGACCTTCAGCGCCTGAAAAAGGACACCGGCTCGGTGCCGATGACCAGCGGCGTGACGGCGGCACTCGCCACCGCGATCGTCGCGCGCTGGAAGATGCTGCTTCCTGCTGCCGCGGCGGTGCTGACGCTCTCGGTCGCAGGGTACGTCTATCTCCACCGGGCGCCGACGCTCACCGAGAAGGACACGATCGTCCTCGCGGACTTTGAGAACAAGACCGGCGATCCGGTATTTGACGACACGCTGCGCCAGGGACTGTCCGTGGAGCTTCAACAATCGCCGTTCCTCAGCCTGATTTCGGACGGTCAGGTGCAGCGGACGCTGCCGCTGATGGGACAGCCGAAAGGTGCACGGGTGACTCCGGAAATCGCGCTGCAGATCTGCGAGCGAACCGGAAGCGCCGCTGTTCTGGAAGGCTCGATCGCAAGCGTTGGAAGTCGATATGTATTGGGCTTGCGCGCAAGGCACTGCAATTCGGGCAGTGATCCTGGATCAAGAGCAGATCCAGGCGGAAAGACGAGAGGATGTCCTTAATTCCCTCAGTCAGATCGCCCGCAGTTTCAGAACCCGGGTGGGCGAATCGCTGGCTACTGTGGAAAAGCACTCGATGCCGCTTGCCGAGGCTACGACACCGTCACTCGAAGCTCTCAAGGCCTACAGCACCGGAATAAAGGTGAGCCTATCCGTCGGCAGTGCGGAGGGCATCCCTTTCTTCCGCCGTGCTATCGAAATCGATCCCCAATTCGCGATCGCCTACGCGAATTTGGGACTCGGCTACGGCGAGGGAGCGTCGGTGTTGTCGGCTGAGAGCACCACAAAAGCCTGGCAACTCACGGGACGAGCCAGCGACCGTGAGAGGTTTTTCATCGACTTTACCTACGACCGGCAGGTCACGGGAAATCTGGAAAGAGCCTACCAAACCCTCGAGTCGTGGCTTCAGACCTATCCTCGCGGGGACGAGCCACCAAGTCCCCACGATTTACTAGGAGGCCTTTCCGCCCAGGGGACAGGCCGATTTGAAAGAGCGATTGAGACATCCCGGAAATATATCGCGACCCGTCCCGACGTTGCCTTCGGGTACGGCAATCTTGCGTTGGCCTATTTCTACCTCGACCACTTTTCCGAAGCCGAGCGCACTCTTCAGCAAGCTTATGAACGTAAGCTTGAGAACGCCAATCATCTGGTGATGCGATACAACATCGCGCTGTTAACGGCTGACAAGGACCAGATGGATCGGGCAATGGCTCGGGCCACAGGCAAGCGCGGGGCGGAGCATCGGATGGCGCACGCGGAGGCTCTTGCGCTGGCCCGTTCCGGCCGCCTGCAAGCGGCCCGGCTGTCATCGAGCCGGGCCCAGGATCTCGCCGTGCAAGCGGGTGCACGTGAGGCGGCAGCGAGTTACCAGGCCGCACGAGCGGTGTGGGAAGCTGTTTGCGGGAATGTTGCTGAAGGGAAAAGGAACGCCATGGCGGCGCTCGAGGTTTCGAAAGGCCGGGACGTCCAATACGCCGTTGCCCTTGGCCTGGCTCTTTCGGGAGACTCTTCTCGATCAGAGGCGCTCGCCGGCGATTTGGAAAAGGGCTTCCCGGAAGACACGTTTGTGAAATTTACCTACGCACCGGTTCTTCGCGCGCTAGCCGCACTGGGGCGAGGCAAGCCGGCGGACAGCGTGGAGCAGTTGCAAATCGCTCTGCCCTACGAACTGGCTGTGAATGGCGTCAACTTCAGTCATCTTCTTGGCGGTTTGTACTCGGCCTACGTGCGTGGCGAGGCTTTGAGTGCCACGCACCGATACGCCGAGGCGGCAGCCGAATTTCAGAAGATTCTCGATCATCGTGGAATCGTGGGCGCGGATCCTATCGGCGCACTGGCGCACGTGCAATTGGGACGGGTGTTCGTTTTGTCGGGAGAGAAGATCAAGGCGAAGGCTGCCTACCAGGATTTCCTCACGCTCTGGAAAGACGCGGACCCCGACATCCCGATTCTTAGGCAAGCGAACGCAGAATACGCCAAGGTGCAGTAGTTTTAGGATTGAGCTCCACGCGATCCTCCAGCTGGTTGAAGAAGATGTCCAAGGAAGAAGCCGGCGCCTGCCAGCAGCGCGCGCGTTCCAGGGTTTGATACAGGCTCTTACTGTTTGGGCGAACGCCGACTCGGATATCCGTTCTCGAACAAGCGACGGCCGAGTACGCTCGATTGCGATACTCTAGAGAGAACCGGGCGCATCGCCGTCGCTTGTTCGCGCGTCTTCTAGGACCGCGGACCAGTCAAACCGCCATGAGCGGCATCACACCAGTGTTCCTTTAAGACCTCCGCAGCCATCAGCACATTTGTCGGTCCTCCTGGAAGCGGAGGCGGCAAGGTCGGCGTCGCAAGCCGGCCGGCTTCTACTAACGAGTGAAGCTCGTTCACCAATGCGGTCGATGCGCCACACGCCGCGTCAGAATTTGGCGGGTCCTGATCGACTTTTTCGGCAACCACATTGAGCTTTGCATTCAGCGACTCGACCTGACCGCAGTTCAGGCTCGACGCAGCGTTGTGGATCGAGATGTTCAGCCATGCTTGGATGAGGTGGATCAGCGGGAGTGAATGCACTGTACTGCCGATATCCACCGTGCAGCTCACCGTCGCCGGCGTCACACGGGCTTGGGTTTCAGTAGAGAACGTGCTCGGGATCGAGGAGGACGTCGTCGCAGAGGACGTCGGTGCAGTAGGCGCCGCGCCCGTGCAGGCTGCGGCGAAGACACAGAAACCAATGACTGCGTATCGCATGTGATGCCCCCAGCGGGATTCCGTCTCGGAAGCCCGTCTCAAAAGGTGTTTGCCGCCTCGAGTCGTTGTGATGTTCCTCAACTCCTAATAGGCGCAGACTGGGTGCCGCAGCGCTCATGCGAGAAATTGTCACCGGGAAACGGCGGTTCGGAGACGAAAGCGGGGGGCAGTGCATCCCAACGGGTGTCCTGCGTCTATCGAAAACGAAACTGAGTCATGGCGCTGACGTACCAGTCTGGCGAGGACATTCAGCTAGGGAATCGCGTGACGTACGGAGGCAACGCCGGCACGGTTGAACTCGTCGTTGAAGGCCTCACCGGTGATCCTGAGACGGACTGGCCGTTTGAACCAACGGTCCTGGCGTCATGGTCGCAGAGCCAAAGGTGTTCGGGCGCGTTTACCTCCCCGCTCCTCATGAAGAGGAGGCCCGACTTTTCCTGGCCCGATCGCAATGAGCGCAGTGGGAACGCGACCTTAATTGGGAACGCGGTAGTGGGTCAGTTTGAATCTGGCGTTGTCGGAGCGGGGACGCTGATTGACACTCGGATAGTCTTGGCGGCGTCGGTCAGAAGCCGGACCTGCCTGTCGTACTCGGGCTGGGTGACAGGCTTTGGCTCCCAGGGCAGCGGTTTTCCCGGAGCAGGATCGTCAAGGTACCTCGGCACAAGGTGGACGTGGAGGTGCGGCACCAAATTTCCGAGCAGTTGGTAGTTCATGTGGCACGGCGCGAACACATGCTCGATCATCTGCGCGACGCTGTGAATGTCGTGCCAGTACGCTGCGACCTCGGAGGTGCTCAGGCCCGTGAAGTCCGCAACGTGACGATCTCGAAAGATGACGATCGCATGGCCGCGAGCGATGGCGTGTCGCTCTAGGTGTGCGTTACTCACGCTCCCTGCGTAAAACGGCTGACCGAGCTGGTTCCCACAAAACCAGCACCCCGCCCCTTGTTTCCGGGCGTCCCAGTCCTCTGGCCAGGTTCGTGTCATTGCCTTTCCTTGCCGCGCGGCGGTCCGCCTCAGTCTCGCACGGCCGAAGGGAATTTCAAACTGACCCACTACCAGCCGATGTCCACCACCTGGCGCGACACGCATGAGGATGGTGACGCTCGAAGCAGATGGCACGCTGGAGCACGGGGAACCCGACGGCTCGCACTGTGTGGCCCAGGCCCCCAGGGGGAGTGGCCGGCGGCGAATTGTTGTACTGGGATGTCATTACTCGCCAATCAATCTCAGCACGTCCTCACATCTCTGGAAACGCGCCCACCAGATCGCGTCGTTCCAGGCAGAGTTGCGCTTCAAACGAAGCCCTGGATCGTGCGCGATGAGCGCGCGCACCGTTTCGACGCGGCAGCCGCCAAACATCGGACGGTCGGGTCCGTGGAGTGTGCCGGCGGAGACCGCCCGAGACAACGGCGTCGCTCCGTTTTCACCCTCGACGGTCGGGTCTGCTCCGTGGGCGAGCAGCAATTTGATGATGGCGGGATCCGCGTCGCCGGCCGCTAAGAGCACCGGCGTCAGGCTTCCCGGGCCGGCGCCGCGGTTCGGGTCGGCGCCACGTGCAAGAAGAAGCCGGACGGCGGCGGGCTGCCGCTGGAGAATCGCGTGTTGCAGCGGCGTCGCGTCCCAGTTGTCTCCCGTGGGTCCCGGCAGGTTCACGTCGGCGCCGGAATCGAGGAGGAGGCTGATCGCTTCGATCGATCCGGACCGCGAGGCCCAGATCAACGCCGTCCACGAGTCGCCACGCTCATCGGCTTTATGGCCGTCGTTAAGAAGTTGGCGAAGGGTCGCGACGTCGTTGCGGACGGCGGCCTGGGTCAGCGGAGTTTCGGGACGCTGAGCGCAGGCGCCCGCCGGGAGCAGCGCGGCGCCGAGCCCGAGCAGAAGCATGAAACGGTGCAGGACGACCTCCATAAAAATAGTATACAAATAACTTTATAATGTAAAGTTAACTAGGGCTGCTCGAAACCGCGACGTCGAGAAGAGGGCTCTGGGCGAGTTCATCCGGAGCAATCGCGTCGATCGAAGCATAGGGCTCGCCTATGTTCGCCGGCTGAAAGCGCGGGAGCAGGGTCGAGCGCTTTCTTGAGCGGCACACCAGCAGCTTTGCGATCACCAGATGTGCACGCGCTGATCTGGCGGCAGATACAGAGCGTCGCCAGGCTTGACGTCGAAGGCCGCGTACCAGGCGTCGACATTCCGCACGACTCCGTTGGTGCGGTATTTCGCCGGACTGTGGGGATCGGTGATGAGCTGCTGACGCAGGGCGCCCTCGCGGGCCTTGGACTGCCACCCCTGCGCGTACCCGAGGAAGAAGCGCTGGTCGCCGCTCAGGCCGTCGATGACGGCGGCTTTGCTGTGCTGGGCCTGATACCGTTGGAACGCAGCGTGCGCGGCCTCGAGCCCGCCGAGGTCGCCGATGTTCTCGCCCAGCGTCAGCCCGCCCTTGATGTGCGTGCCCGGCACCGGCTCGTACGCGTCGTACTGGGCTGACAACGCCGCGGTGCGGTCCTTGAACGCCTTCTTCGCGGCGTCGGTCCACCAGTTTTCGAACTTCCCTGTCGGCCCGAACTGGCTGCCCTGGTCGTCGAATCCGTGGCCCATCTCGTGGCCGATGATCGCGCCGATCGCGCCGTAGTTCACCGCCGGATCGGCGTTGGGGTCGAAGAACGGCGGCTGCAGGATCGCGGCCGGGAAGGTGATCTGGTTCGAGAGCGGGCTGTAGTACGCGTTCACGGTTTGCGGCGTCATCGCCCAGAGCGTCCGGTCGACCGGTTTCGGAAGGCGCTGGAGCTCGAGCTGATGCTGGAACTCGGCGACGGCCATGGCATTGCCGAGCAGGTCTGTGCGCTCGACCTTGATCGACGAGTAGTCGATGTATTTGACCGGATGGCCGATGCGCGGCTCGAACGCCGCGAGCTTCGCGAGCGCGGCCTTCTTGGTCGCCTCGTCCATCCAGGCCGAGTTGGTGATGCGCTGCTCGTACGCGCCGCGCAGGTTCTCGATGAGCTCGGCCATCTGCCTCTCGGCCGCGGGCGGGAAATACTTCGCGACGTAGATCGCGCCGACCGCCTCGCCGAGGCTGCCGTTCACCAGTTGCACGCCGCGCTTCCAGCGCTCGCGCTGCGCCTGCACGCCCGCCAGCGTCTTCGCGAAAAAGTCGAACTTCGCCTCGTCGAACGCCTTCGGCAGGTACTGGGCGTGATCGCTGATGAAGTGATAGGCGAGATACGCCTGCCACGTGTCGACCGGCGTCGCCGCGAAGATCTTCCCCATCGCGATGAGCGCGGTGTTCTGCGTCATCAGCACGGTCGGCGACGCGCTCAGCCCCGCGGTCTTGACCATGAGCACCCAGTCGAACTCGGGCGCCTTCGCCCTCAGACCATCGATCGTCTGGGGATCGTTGAGTTTGGCGATATTGCGGCTCTCCTCCGGCGACCACTGGTCCTTGGCCATCGCGGTTTCGAGCGTGACGATCGCGTCGGCCTTGGCGCTCGCGTCACGAATGCCCGCGAGTGTCTGGATGCGCTCGACGTACGCGCGGTACGCCGCGCGATAGCCCTCGTATTTCTCACCCGGAAGCAAATAGTTGTCGCGCGGCATGCCGAGCCCGCCCTGGCCGACGACGGCCGTGTACTGCGTCGGGTTGGACAGGCTGGGTATGATGCCGAAGTTCACTGGCGACGCATAGTCAGGCGAGGCGAACAGCACCTGGAGCGCGGCCTGGTCTTTCGCTGCGGCGATCCGGTCGAGATACGGTTTGAGCGGAGCCGTGCCGCGCGCCTCGATCCCCTCCACATCCATCCAGCTCGCGTAGAAGTCGCCGATCTGCCGGCCCGAGGCGCCGTACTGCCCGGGGCTCTTCCCCATTTCGTCGAGGATTCCGCGAACGTTGACCTCGGCTTCCTCGGCGACTGTCACGCCCACGCCCGCCGAGGGACGGTCGGGCGCGATCTCGGTGCGCGCGTCCCAGGCCCCGTTGGCATACGTCCAGAAATCGTCGCCCGGCTTCACGCCTTGTTTCTGCGACGTGAGGTCGAGCCCGAAGCGGCCGAATTTCGCTGTGCCCGGCGCCGACTGGGTCAACACCGGCACCGCGCACGCCAGCAGACCGACGGTCACCGCGACGCCTACACGGGCTGTCGTTTTCATGTCGATACTCCCTCAACAGAGATGCCCAATTCTAAACGGCATGTCCGGGTGATACATGAGCAATATGTGCTCGTTCTCGCCGTCGCCCATGCCAAACGGTCGTCCGCTCTACTGGCTTCACAATCAAGCCGTTCACTCTTCACGAGGCTCGCCTGAACCCGTTGGGCTGTCGAGTGTCACGCGCGTTTTCGCCGCTTTGGGTACCAGCGCGGCGATCGACCCCGAGAAACGACATCGCCGCTTCCCAGCAGCCGGCACAGGCAGTACGTCGCAAAGGGCTGGACTGCGGTGGCCAAGAACTCTTCAAAGGTTTGGTTTGCGAAGAGAAGTACGCGAAGGCGCGCATCCGGGGCGCGATGGTGGACGCCGTCGCTCGAGGTTTACGAGCAGGAGCGACGGAACACGTCAGGAGCAGCAACGAGAGACGGGGACGATCATCACGTGTTCCCCGAATGAGTTGAAGGCTACGCTCGTCACGGAAACAACGGAGGCTGGTAGCTCAGAACTTCGGCGTCCGACGCCCGAGCCGGCTTCGTCGACGCATCACGTACAGGACGAGGAGTAGTCCTGCCACGAGAATGCCCAGCACGTACAGGGGTGGGATTTGCATAACTAGTGTCATCGGCACGAACCTGGCGCTTCTGTAGTCAGCGCCCAGGCCGTCATTCCCGAGTTTCGGTGATCGCTCTGTAAAGAAGATCCACCAGGTGGTGTAGCCGTTCGGTGTTGGGTTGGACCCTCCAGTCAGCTGCAAGGTTTGCGCTGTTGACGTCGATGGACCCGGATTGGATCAACGCACCCGCCAGGATCGCTCTAGCGTGAACTTCGGCCTCTGTCATATGCACCTCACGCAACAAAGCATAAACCTTGAAGCGCTGCCGGGCGCGAGCGAAACGGCCTGTTCCGCCCTGACGCGCGCGCGCGGAGCGCGGTCCATGCTCGCGCCAGCCAGGCGGACGAACGTCGCGCAGAAATTGAATATTCTTTCAATCAGATCCGCGCTGCCCGCTGTCGGAATGGCAGCGTGCGGGTTCAGCTCTCTATTACTGCTTTGGCAGATCTGTGTGGTCGTTGCCGGCGGAACACGGTCCGCGTAGGCAAGCGTGAGCGGGCGTGATACGTGGCAGCGGGCAAAACGCGCGCAGAGCGTGACTGCCGCGCTGGGTTGGGGACCCAGCGCGGACCGCGGCCCGCGATGCGGAGCGCGCGTTTTTCCACGCCAGCGTTAGCTTGCTGGAGCGGACCGTGTTTCGCCGGCATTCGGAGAATCTGACAAGGTAGTGCTAGAAAACCGACGGATTTCAAGAGCAGAGTCTACAAGTCATGCCCGAAGCTCCGCCGAACGGGACGCGAGCAGTGTGGTACATCCAAAACGGCCGGATTGGCGTCTTCGGCCACTGGCAGGACGGCGAATTGGTCGAAGACCGTCGGATGACGTGGATCCAAACCCAGGGCGGCGGATCGACAGCAGTCGGACTGCTCAGGGTGTGCTTCCGATGGTTCCTCAACGTCGGCATTCTGCTGGCGTTGCTGTACGCTCTGGTGTGGTTCGTCCAGCGGGCTTGGACCGCTGACGTCCCTGGGCAGCACTCACTCAACCGTACTGAGACACTGCGTCTAATCCGCCAATGAATTGAGGCCGGCCACCGCCGAGGCGACGGGCGGGCGCCCGTCGCCTCTTCTGTCTCACGACTTTCCGCCACCAGGCGCCGAAATGGTCCCCTCGAACGAACCGGTGGTGGTGGCGTTGACCGGATCGTACAACCGGTGGGCGGTGAAAGTTCCCGCCGCCCCCGCGAATCGACCTGTGCCACCCGTGATCGTCGCGTGCTCCACAATCGAGATAATCGGGCCCACCTGCGCTTCCCCGGTGAAGTCGGCGATCAGCGTGTCGCCGTTCGCCGCCGTGAACGTATACGTCCCATCGCCGGTCGCGGTCGCGAAGTTCACCGTGTGGGGTATCTCGACCGTGAACCGACCTAGGTGCGTCGCCGTACCGGTTGCCGAGACCACCGAAAACGCAAGGGGCGGCTCGAGTGGCGTAGTCCTCTGCGAACCTTCGAGGGTCCCCTTGAAGGGCACCGTGGCGGCGGCGGGAGTCGGCGAGACTGAGGCTCCCTGGCTCGCAGGTTGGCCGGCAGCCGAATTGGTCGGCAGGCGGTCCGCGCGGACCGATGAGGGACCTGCCGGCGAACCACGATCACTACAGCCAACGCACAGCAGAGCGGCGAACAGAGCAGTAACGGCGGACGCACCTTTCATCGGGACCTCCTTGGTCGATGTCGCGAAGGGTCGAGAGTGGCACCTACCCTTTCGGCGTAAACTGTGCGGCAAACGGCTCAAGAGGTGCAGTGAGGTCGAGCGCTGCGCCTTGGGGGCTCTGGCCTGCACCAGGGCAATCGTGGACGCAGACAGGGCCCGTGACCGTGCCGTTGGCTTCAATCCACTGCATTCGGTAGGGGTCACGTCTCAGAGGTTGTCATGCCGCTCTCCGCACCGTCTGACGTCACTCAGTTGCTTCGCCAATGGAGTGAGGGCGACCAACAGGCCTTGAATCGGCTCGTTCCGTTGGTGTACGCCGAGCTTCGTCGTCTCGCACATCACCGGCTGCGTCGCGAATCGGCGAATCGATCGCTCAACACCACCGGGCTGGTCCACGACGCGTACATGAAACTGATGGATGTGCGGCAGGCACGATTCCGCGACCGCTCGCATTTCCTGGCGATGGCGTCACGCGTGATGCGGCGCCTGCTGATCGATCAGGCACGTGCGCGGCGGGCGGCCAAACGCGGAAGCGGCGCGGAGGCGGTGGAATTGGACGAAGCGCTCTGCTTGTCCGAGCCGCAGGTCGACGCGCTGACCGGACTGGACGATGCGCTCCAACGGCTCGAGGCGCTCGATCCGCGCCAGGGCCAAATCGTGGAGCAGCGCTATTTTGGTGGACTGTCGCTCGAAGAGACCGCTGAAGCGCTTGGTGTGTCAGTCGCAACCGTGAAGCGCGAGCTGCGCTTCGCTCATGCCTGGCTGGCCGCCGAAATGGGCGTCACCGACGCTGCGAGGGGGAGGAGCGCTTGAAGGGGTGGTCGGAACTGAAGGAGGCGTTCTGGGTCTCCGTCGAGTCCGAGCCCGCCGAACAGGCCCGTCGCAAGGCGGCCCTCGCATCGATCGATCCGGAGCTGCCCGGTCGTCTCGAAGCGCTGCTGGCAGCTGACGCTCGAGGCGAGTCACTTCAACACATCTTCGAGTCACACACGGTCCTGACCGTCCGGCCAGCGCGCATTGGAACCTACGACATCATCGACGTCCTCGGCATCGGCGGCATGGGCGAGGTGTACCGTGCCCGCGATTCGCGGCTGCAACGCGACGTCGCGATTAAGGTCCTTCCGGTAGACATGGCCAACGATCCCGAGCGGCTGGCCCGGTTCGAACGCGAAGCACAAGTGCTCGCCTCGCTGAATCATCCGCACATCGCACAGCTGTACGGCCTCGATGAATCCGGAAGCAGGCCTGCACTCGTCATGGAGATCGTGGAGGGACCGACGCTTGCGTCCGTGATCGCCAACTACCAGGACGCCCCGCTCACGCTGGTACGCGCTCTCGCAATCGCGCGGCAGATCGCGGACGGACTCGAAGCGGCCCACGCGAAGGGGATCGTTCACCGCGACCTGAAGCCGGGCAATCTCGCGCTGACGCCGAAGGGAGACGTCAAGATCCTGGACTTCGGCGTGGCGAAGAGTCCCGACACCGCAGTACGACCGGCAGCCCGGCCGTCGGTGGCGACCGATGTCGGCGTGGTGCTCGGAACCCCCGCCTACATGAGTCCAGAGCAGGCGCGCGGACTGCCGGTGGACAAGCGGACGGACATCTGGGCTTTTGGCTGTGTGCTGTACGAGCTGCTCACCGGTCGCCGGCCATTCTCCGGGATCACGCCTTCAGACACGCTGGTCGCCGTTCTCGAACACGATCCGGACATGAGGATGATGCCGACCAACACGCCGGCAGCCGTGCTGTCGCTCATGCGCCGTTGTCTCGAAAAGGATCCGGAGCGTCGTCCGGCAGACATCGCGGAGGCTCGTCTTTCGATCGATGACGCCTTGAGCCTGCCGGATCACACCTTGTGGCAGCTTTCGCCGACGGGAGCAACCGAACCAACGGAGGTGTCCGGCCTGACGCCTGCTCCCGGCATTCCTCAGACGCGCGTGCACGTGGCCCGTGTGTGGGCCACGGCGGTCGGTGTCATCGTTCTGGCCCTCGCGGCGGTCGCTCTCTGGCAATCACGCACGACCCCGGCGCGATCAGCCGCGGTGCCGGCGATGACGATAGTGCCTCTGACGACGCTGTCGGGCGATGAGTATTCGCCGGCCTTCTCGCCCGACGGCGAACAGATCGCATTCAGCTGGAACGGAGAGAACGAAGACAATTTCGACCTTTACATCAAGTTGGTGGGGTCCGCGGCCGTACGGCAACTGACGACCCATCCGGACTTCGATGCGGACCCGAGCTGGTCGCCGGATGGCAAGCAGATCGCGTTCATACGGTGGACGATGGCGGGAGGCTGCCGTGTTTACGTGCTCTCTGTGCTCGGGGGATCGGAGCAGAAGCTCGGCGAGTTTGCCGTAAATGAGGCTGACCCGGCGCGATACTCGAGCATCGCGTGGTCGCCGGACGCCAACTATGTTGCCGCCGCCGGCAGGCCGCTGCCGCAGCCAGGGACCAGTGCCGTTCCCGGGATTTATCTGCTTCCGGTGACTCGCGGCGGCCCCAGGCTCCTCGCGCCGGCAGAGGGAGGCATGGTGCATTACAGTCCTGCATTTTCGCGAGACGCCCGTCACCTGGCCTACGCTTCGTGCAAAGGACTGCTTTCGTGCGCCGTCTTCGGCATCGATCTCGATGCGAATCTGGCTCCCACGACTCCGGCG
Source organism: uncultured Acidobacteriota bacterium (assembly GCA_963730995.1). Taxonomy (GTDB): domain Bacteria; phylum Acidobacteriota; class Vicinamibacteria; order Vicinamibacterales; family 2-12-FULL-66-21; genus CAVSUB01. The sequence goes on from CAVSUB010000009.1 coordinate 895,487, forward strand.
CGCCAACTCACCCCGCAGACCTATCCGCGCATCGGAAAGGTCGCATGGAGTCCGGACGGCCGTTCGATCATCTTTGACGCGGAAGTGGTTCCGGCGAGCAATCACCTCTGGCGCGTCGCGCCGGACGGCGCATCGCAGCCGGAGCGATTCGAAGCGGCAGGCTTCGCCCGCCTGCCCGCGACCGCGAGCGCTGGCAATCGCGCCGCTTTCACGCAGTGGCGCTTCGACGTCGACATTAATCGGTTCGAGCCGGACGGACCGGGGCAGGCCCTACTCACATCGACCTTCCTGGATATGAACCCGCGGTTCTCGCCCGACGGCCTCCGCATCGCATTCAGCTCCGGGCGGACTGCTGAAACGCCGGAGATCTGGGTCGCTGCGGCCGACGGCCGTGGAGCGCACCAGCTCACGCATGGGCCCGGAATGTGGCAAACCTGTCCCCATTGGTCGCCGGACGGCCGTCAGATCGTGTTCGAGTCGGTCCGCGACGACCTGCATCAGTTGTGGGCGATCGAAGCGGATGGTGGTGCACCGCGCCAGCTCACGACCGACGCTCGCGACCAGCGCTGCCCGACGTGGTCACGCGACGGGCGATGGATCTATTTCACCTCGGACGATGGTAACGGGCGGGCTGTCTGGCGAATGCCCGCGACTGGAGGTCCAAGCACTCGCTTGACCATGGAGGGCACCGGCGAGGCCGTGTGGGAGTCGGTGGACGGTAGTCGCCTCTTCTACACGATTGGCGATGCGCTCTGGTCGGTGCCGGCTGCAGGAGGAACACCGCGTCAGCTGCTCACGTGCGTGAAGGGTGCGGCCATTGGCGTGGGCGCGTCCGGCATCTACTACGCGTCGTGCAATTTCCTGTTCGAGCTGAACACGGCCCTTCACGTGATCGATCCTGATACGCAGGATGACCGAACGCTCGGCACACTGACGGACTACTGGTTCAATCTGGAGGTCTCACCAGACGAAAAGACGATTTTGTACAGCAAGGCTGCCAACCGTGGACTCCACAAGAGATTCAGTGTCGGTTCCGACCTGATGCTGATCGAGAACTTCAGGTAGCCGTCTTGGCCGTGTGCGTGTGGCAGCGCTACGGGCGCGCGGTGGTCGTCTTCATCACGCATGATCGCGCCGAACATCTGGGAGAAACGCGATTCCTCGACGCCGAGCTGCTGCCTCCCGGCAGTCGTGAGCGAATAGAAGCGCGCTCGCCGGTTGTTCGCCGAAATCTTTGTAAGACCTATTTCGGCAGAGCAGACTGCCAATCGTGCACGATGTTGAAGGGCGGCGGCGGACTCACCGGCACGGCGAAGAGAAACCGGCTGCCGTCCTCAGTCACGCCCCATTCTGGAATCACGTCACTGAGGGTCTGGATACGAGTCAGCCATAACGCGACCTGCGTGTTGTTGCCGGACGGCCCACTCATGCGGACGCGAGTTCGTGGAACTTCGCGATGGCGCTCCACGCGTCCAGACCGATGCCACTCGCCATTTGCTGCAGCTCCACCATGTTGTGCGCCAGAAAGATCAGGACAGAGTTGTCGCTCGGGTCCGCTTGCCACCAGCCGCCATACGCGCCGGGCCATCCGACAGTCCCGACGCCGCCGCGACATCTCAAGGGATCCGCCTTGTCGGGTTCCGTCACCACGGCGACGCCCATGCCGTAACCGTGGCCGGCAGCGAACAACGACATGCCGAACATTCGAGCTGTCGCACGCTGGTCAGCCGTGAGCTGGTTCGAGGCCATCATGGCGCACGTTTCAGGCCGCAGCAGGCGCACACCGTCTACCTCTCCACTGCCAAGGAAGATGCGGGCGAAGGCAAGATAGTCGTCCAACGTCGACCAGAGACCCTGACCTCCCGACTCGAAGGTCATGTCATCAGGCCGTTCCGCGTGCGCGCCAGGCGCCATCGTCAAGGCGGTCAACTTCCCATCGGCGTCGAACCCGCAGAGGCCCGCGCGCCGAGTGCGCTTCTCTCGAGGGACGACGAAACCCGTATCGCGCATGCCCAGCGGCTTGAAGATGCGCCGCTCGAGGACCACGCCGAGAGATGCATTTTCGAGACGCGCGATGAGGAAACCGAGCAGGTCGGTCGACAGTCCGTAATGAAAGCCAGCCCCCGGCTGATCGATCAAAGGCAGGGTGCCGAGTCGTGCGATCCACTCATCCGGGCCGAGAGGGTTGTCGATCGTCCCTCCGAGGGTTTCGGCGCAGGCGCGAGAGATCGGACCACGATGAAACTCGCCGTAGGTTAGACCTGAGCGGTGCGTCAGGAGATCGCCGAACGTGATCGGCCGCTCCGCCGCATCCGTTTGGTCGAGAGGACCATTCGGATCTCGCAGGACTCGAAGGCGTGCGAGTTCTGGAGCAAGGCACGCGATTGGCTCGTCCAGTGCGAAGCGGCCTTCGTCGTACAGCATCAAGGCGGCCACGGTCGTCAGCGGCTTCGTCATTGACGCGATTCGAAAAATCGTGCCCCGCTCGAGGGGAAGGTTCGTCACCAGATCCCGACAGCCCACGATCGCCGTCTGCACGACGCGTCCGTTCCGCCATACCAAAGTCGCGGCGCCGGCGAGGGCTCCGGCGTCGACGTAGGTTCCAAGAGCAGCTTCGATCGAATTCCGTTGAGACATGAGTGAATAATACTTGCATTATTAAATAAATCAACTATTTTATTGTAAATGGCAGCGAAAATCGCGGAGTCCCGGCGTCGAGGACCCAAAGGGGATAAGCGTGACCGCACGCGAGCCAAGCTCCTTGAAGCGGCGCGAGCCATGATTCGGGAAAAGGGCTACGCGCGCACCACGCTCGAAGCGGTCGCGCGGCGCGCCGGCATGACCACAGGGGCGATCTACGGAAACTTCAAGAACCGCGACGAGCTCTTCATCGCGCTCGGCCAGACTTACTGGGCGCCGGTGAAACCCCGGATCGAACCTGGCGCGACGTTCGCCGAAGTGATGCACGCAATGGCCAAGGCGACGCTCGAGGCAATCCCGGAGCGGACGACGGCGGCGGTGGGACGGTTGACAGGGCTCGCTTACGCGCTGACCAACTCGGATTTGCGCGCGCGAGTCCGCGAGATCACCGCTGCGAGCTATGAGCTTGGCGAAGAGTGGCTCCGCACGCTCGGGGATGAGCGCGAATTACCCATGCCGCCGGAGCACCTGGTCCGTGTGATCCATGCCCTGATCGAAGGACTTGTGGTGCAACGAATTCTGACCCCGGAGCTGTTTCCTGACGAAGTGTTCTTCGCCGCATTCGATGCACTGGCCCATCACCGCAGGGAAGATGGCGATCGAGAGCGTCGTAGACCTCCGACGCCTGAAGCGCCTCCCACCGACGGAGGCTCGAAGACGACGTGATGACGGAGGCGTGACGCGCGTCACCGCGGGAGGACGTCCGGCATGTAATCCACGATGATGCGCGCGCCGACGTCGATCAGGATCAGGTGGCGGCCGAGGAACCGATACTGCAGTTCCGGCGGCAACCGCGGCAGCGACGCAAGCACGGAAGCGGTCATGGTCGAGATCGGCACGTCGACGGGATAGCGCTGGTTCACGCGTGCCGCGACATTCCGTTCCGACCGCTCGTCCTGAATCGCCGCAGTGTCCTGCGCGCCATACAGACTGGCGAACACGGTCTGCGCGCGCTCACGGATCAACCGTCCGGCCTCGCTGCCGAAGATGTCGCCCTGTTTCGCTCGCCGGCGCGCCGACGTGATGAGGTCGCCCAGTCCGATCTCGTGTGCCTGCAGCTGTTCCGGTGCCGCCTGCGTCGGAAGGGGAGGGAGTTGCGACTCGAGCTTGTTGTGGAGTGCGACATACTCGTCGGTCTCTTCATGGAATTCCTCGAGCGCCTCTGCGTCGATGTCGTTCAGCGACCCGGCGGCGCTCGATCGTGAGGGCGGTTGCGTCCTGGTGCTGGCGCATCCCGCGTCGAGGATCGCGAGCAGGAAGATGAGCGCTGTGCGCGGCACGTCGCTGACTATAGCGTGGAGCACATGGTCATGCCCAGAGAGCGGATGATGCTGCCCTCCACTGTGAGACAGTCTTCAGTTTCTCCGGCCCCACGCGATTCGGATCGTTCACGCAGTTACTTGTCAGCGCGCCCATTCAGGAAAGGGCATCGTCCTGAGCTCGGCCAGCGTCGCCGATTGCTCGCGCATCTTTGCGACGGAATGCTCCATCCGCTTCAGCACGTCTTGAAACCGCGGATCCGTCCGGACAGCTGCGAAGATCCGGTGCCGGCCGAGCGTGGAGTAGTCCTTGTAGCCCGCGGCGAACGCCTTTTCGAGCCAGTCGAGCGCCTGATCGTTCTCGCCTCTCGCGGCATGAATCGCCGCGATCTCGAACGGCACCCGCTGGTTCTCGTTGCCGCTTTCGAGCGCCTTATGTGCACGCGTCAGGGCTTCGGCAAGGAGCGTAGCCGCTCGCGAACGCTCGCCGCGCGCCATCAGCAGATACGCGTAGCTGGTCTGATAGCTTTCCTGCTTCAGCATCGGCCCCGTCTCGATGCCGGGCGACCGATGAAACTGCCGCTCAATCTGCGCCTCGGCATCCGGCGCGGCAGTGAGGTACGCCAGTTCCGAGCACACCATCAAGCCTTCTTCGAAGGCCGGGCGCTCTTCGAGGATCTTTCGTGCCAGGGCCAGTGCGGCGGCCTCTTCGCCTTGCAGATAGAGCAACGCGGCCTTCAGATACTGCAAGCGCGGATTGTCGGGAGCTCGTTTCAGCCCCTCGGTCAGCCAGCGGTCGGTCGTCGCGTCGTCACGCAAGAACAGGAGCGGCCACGCGACGTGGTAGATGATCCCCGGGCGGACCGGAGGTATCTGGAGGAGACGGCGTGCCGCGACAATGGCATCGTCGTGGCGGCCGAGCACCTCTGAATTCAGGACGGCGATGTTCGAGAGGGCCCCACCGCCAGCGCCACCGGGATCGAGCGACAGCGCTTTCTGGAACGCCTCTCGCGACCTGGATGCCCAGCCCTTCTGGCCATACGCGCTGGCGAGGGCCGTGTATGCGAACGGCAGAGTGGGGTCCAGCTCGATGGCACGCTGCGCGATCGTGATGCTCTCATCGACGTATTTCGGATCGTCGTAGTACCCCAGAAAGAATACGCGGTAGGCGAGGTGCGCGTGCGCCACGGCGAATGTCGGATCCAGGGAGACGGCCTTCTTCAGCAACTCGATCGCGCGGAGGTTCTGCTGCCGCTCCCCGCCGTCGAGCACCTGGGCCCGAAGATACAGCTCGTAGGCTTCGGCGTTCGTCGTCGGCGGACGTGCGACCCGCGTCCGCTCCTCGGGACCGAGCCTGGCGTTCAGCGCCTCGGCAATCCGAAGCGCCACATCGGTCTGGACCGAGAGCACGTCGTCGAGGGTGCGGTCGGTACTGCTCTGACCAGAGCGTCCGCTCGGTGGCCGTGTCGATGAGCTCCACCGACACGCGCGCCCGCTGACCGTCGAGGCGAACGGTGCCTTCGACGGCGCTCCCGGCCCCAAGCTCCGACCGCAGCTGCCGGAGCGCATCGTTTCCGTAGCGCTGAACGGCGCTTCGGCCGAGCAGCCGCAGTGCGGACACTTTCGTGAGCTGGCCTCGGATTTCCTCTGTCACCCCGGCGGCGAAATAGGACCGTGATGCATCGCCGGTAAGGTCCTGAAACGGCAGGACCGCGACCACGCGCCGAGTCTCATCCGCGCGACCGTTTGTCCTGGGCGAACGTGCGATCCACCATCCACCAGCAGCGACGCCCAGCAGAACGACCATCGCCCCAACGGCTGCGGACATTCCAATCGATCGTCGAGCCCCCACGGTTGCGCCGCGGGACGCCGAACCCTCGCGAACGAGCTCTCTGAGGTCGTGGGCGAGATCTCGTGTGGACTCGTAGCGGTCTGCCGGCTTCTTCGACAGGCAGCGCGCGATCGTCCTCGACAACTGCGACGGAACTTGCGGGTTGCGGACCTCGAGTGGCTCGGGCTCGTCCTCGATGATGGCCGCGAGCGTCTGCGCCGCCGAATCACGCTTGAACGCCCGGACGCCGGTCGCAAGCTCGTAGAGGATCACGCCCAGCGCAAACTGATCCGATCGGTGGTCGACGACACGGCCTGCTGCCTGCTCAGGCGACATGTACCCCACCGTGCCGAGCAGGGCCCCCGCAGCTGTCCCGCCCGACTCCGTGGCAACCTGCGACATCGCCTCGTCTCCGGGGGCCACGAGCTTCGCCAGCCCGAAGTCGAGGATCTTCACCAGGCCATCGGCAGTCACCATGACGTTCTCTGGTTTGAGGTCGCGATGGACGATGCCCGCGGAATGCGCCACGCCGAGCCCGTCCGCGATCTGCGCGCCGACGCTGACGACGGTCGGAATGGCTTGCGGCTTTGCGCGCGCGACGAGATCGCGCAACGCCGAGCCGTCCACCCATTCCATAGCGATGTAAGACATCCCTTCCTCGACGCCGACGTCGTAGATGGTGACGATGTTGGGATGGTTGAGCGCTGAAGCGGCCCTGGCCTCACGCTCGAATCGTTCGATTCGGTCGGGATCCGCGGCGAGGTCAGACCGAAGCACTTTGACGGCGACGATGCGGCCCAGGCGCGAATCGCGAGCCCGGTAGACCTCGCCCATGCCCCCGGCGCCGAGTGGCTCGAGAACCTCGAACGGTCCCAAGTGCGCTCCGGAAACCAGAGCCATCGGCGCTGAGACTAACACAGGGTCGCGGCGACGATTCGCTCGCCGTCGGTTCGATTCCTCTGGGGCTCGCTGGCTCTTCCAACCTGAAACCCCCGGGATCAGAATGGGGAATCGGTCAACGCGGTTCTGGCACAGGCACGCCCGGCTTTACATCCACATTGTGATACACCACGATTTTCCATTCGCCGCCGTCCTTTTTCAGGACCTGCAACAGACGAGTACGAAGCCGCCCGTTCGCGTCCAGCGATGTGCCTGGTGGCGGTCCGGCTTTCGAAAACCCTGATACCCAAGTAAGTGTTTCTGCGATCGCCACGTCAGCTCGGATGAACCTGAGGGAAACGACTTCCTGTTTCAGCGAGGTTCCGCGGAATTCGCCTTTGAAAATAGCTTCGTGACGGTCTCGAAACTCCTGATGTCCCGTGAAGAACATCCCGCGGATATTCGTGAATGTCCCATCCGTCGCAAAATCCCTCGAGTAGCCGTCAGTATCACCCTTGTTCCACGTCGCGACTTCGTTGTCGAGAATCCGGCGAATCGCCGTCTCATCCGGACTGTATTGGGCGCCGATTACGCTACCGAACAACATCAGCCCGAGAATGGCGGAAACAGTTACCGCCGCTCGGTTGACGCGTCTGTCGCGCATTTGCAGCAGCTTTTCCATTCTTGTTCTCCGAGGTGACGTTATCGAACCGCTCTCTGATCAGGCGCTGTTTCCGATTGTCGACCGCGCCAGAACAAATCTCAGCCTTGAATCGTACGCCGTACGGGATCGGAACTGGTCGAGAACGCGCTGGACTTCATGAATACCGGGAAGTGCCCGCCTCCCTCGATCGGGACGAATGCCTTCGCCGGTGCCCGGATGGAATCGACGACTTCGGGGGCCTGCACGTTATTTCTGGAGCGTCGAGATCCAGTTGACGATGACGGTGAGCGGCGTTGCGGTGGCCGCATTCTGCGGTCTGTTGACGAGGAACCGCTGTCCATCCCTGGTCACGGCGTACACCTGGTTGACGCTGACCACACCGGTCGGAAAAAGCGTCTTTGGCACTCCCGCGAAGGTCTCGGTCGCGTCGATCGGCACGGCCGTCATCGCCCCGTCCGCGGCGAGATAGAACAACTCTTTACCATCGGCGCGCCAGTGCGGATTGCGTCCGCCGTTCGGCGAGATCCGGTATTTCCTGCCGGCGCGAAGAAATGGCTGAACGTAGACGTTGGGCTGGCCGGCCTCGTCGCTCGTGTAGGCGATCCATCGACCGTTCGGGGAGAACGTTCCTAGACTCTCGGCGAACTCAGTCTGTGCGACTGGAATCGGCGTGCGGTCGCCAACGAGCGGAAGGGCCCAGATGTCCTGTGTCCTCGGAAACGTCCCGCTGAACGTGTACAAGACGTAACGTCCGTCCGCGGACCAGTCACTCGGCGTCAGAAAGCATTGTCGCGGGCCACATGGCCGTGACGGCGTTCCCACGGCCTCGACGAGCGTTTCATTCGGTCCAGTCCCGTCGATCAGCGTCTGAACCAACCGCGCCTTCTCCGGCAGTCCCCCTATGCCGACCGGGATCCTTCCGAACACGATGCGTGTGCCATCTGGCGACCAGACCGGCCATCCTTCGGGTTGCGCATCGGTCGTCACCCGATTGCGCCTGTTGGGGGCAATGTCAATCGTCCAGATATCGAGATTCTCCGGACTCCCGCTGCGGAGGGCCAGTGCGACCTGGCGTTCGTCTTGCGAGAGCGACAGGTTGACGTCCACCCCCCCTTGGCCCAGCGTGCCGAGGATCGTGCCGGCTCGATCGAACCAGGTCAGTCGGTATGGATCCTCTGCGCCGCCGGGCGCGTACACGAGCGTCCCATTCTCCGAGACGGATGCGCTGACATACCGGCTGCCCTCGGGGATGATCCGCTCCGCCACGGGAACGACATCACCGGCCAGTTGGCGTGCGTCAGGATCGAATGCCTGAGCCATCAGCGTGTGGTCGCGAGCGAACAACATGTGGTTGGAGCTGTAGGCGGCCGATGAATCGGCCTGAAGCAACGCCACGGCCGGCTCGCCCTGATCGAGTGAGCCGATCTTGATCGTGCCCGGCGTGTCCGCAGGGCAGCAGGTTCCGGTCACGGCGGTGTAGAAGAAATGCTTCCCGTCTGGGAGAAAGTGCGGCCACCGATGAGCGTCCTCTCCCTCCGCGAGCGTCGTGACGGCTGTCGGCACGCCGCTGGCACTCGACACGCGAAACAGGCCCGCACGGACCGATCCGAAAACAATGACGTCGTCGCGACTCCAGCTTCCACCGAGCCCGCCTGCCGCGTCAGCCAGCACAACGGGTGGTCCGCCAGCGATCGCAACCTTCTTCAACTTGCCTCCCGCGAAGAACGCGATGGACCGGCTGTCGTGCGACCAGAATGGAAACGCGCTGCCCTCGGTTCCCGGCAGCGGACGCGCGTCCGCGCTGGCCACTGGTCGCAGCCAGAGTTGGAACGTGGATGGCGCGCCGGCCACGAACGCGATGTGGCGACCATCGGGCGAGATCGCCAGTTGTGCGTTAATGCCCGTACCTCCAGCGGCCGGCCCGCCAAAGACCGTCTTCTCAGGCGGCGCGATGCTGAAGTGGACTGGGTCTGACGCGGGAGCGCCGGAGCGGGACATTCGCAGTGCAACGACCGCGGTGGCGATCAGCGCGATCACAGCCAGCGCAGCGGTCAACCATGCGGTGCGGTTCGAACGCGAGGCCGACCGGCACGGTCGGAGCGACACCTGCCAGGTGATCGAGCACGAAGAGTACCGCCGCGATGTCGCCGACGCGTCGGCGGCGGTCCTTGACCAGGCATTGGCGCAGGAGTGTCCGCACGGGCGCGGGGAGATCGGGCGGGAGCGCCTCCCAGGCGGCTCGAGGCGAACCACCGCGCCGAGCACGTCCGTCGTGTCCTCGCCATCAAAGGGCCGTCGCCCCGTCAACATCTCGTACAGCACGCAGCCGAATGCCCAGATGTCGCTGCGCTTGTCCGCCTCTCGTCCTTTCGCCTGCTCCGGCGCCATGTACGCGGCGGTTCCGAGGACGATGCCCAAGCCGGTCAGCATCGCCGGGCTCGTGATGGTCGGCGACTGCGACTGGTGCGTCGCGCTCGACTGGTCCTGCCCGGGTGCCAGCGCCTTCGCGAGCCCGAAGTCCAGCACCTTCACGGTCCCGTCAGGGCGCAGCTTGATGTTCGCGGGCTTGAGATCGCGATGGATGATGCCCTGCTGGTGCGCGGCTTCAAGCGCTTCCGCAATCTGTTTCGCGATCGGCAGCGCTTCGTCGACCGGGATCGCCCCGCGTGTAAGGCGCTGCGACAGATCGTCGCCGTCGACCAGTTCCATCACCAGGGCGCGAACACCGCCGGATTCTTCGAGTCCGTGGATGTGCGCGATATTCGGATGGTTCAGGGACGCGAGCGTCTGTGCCTCGCGCGTGAAGCGGGCCAGCCGGTCGGCGTCGCTGGCGAATGCGTCCGGCAGGACTTTGAGCGCGACGTCACGATTCAGTTTCGTGTCGCGGGCGCGGTAGACCAATCCCATCCCACCCTCGCCAATGTGGGCCACGATTTCGTAGACACCGAGTCGGGTGCCGGGTGAGAAGGCCAACTCTTTGTGGATTATATGGGCGGCCGACGCGCACGTTTTCGCCGAGCGAAGAACGCGCCGACAAGCCGGACGGCGGATCCAAGCGGAAGAGCCAGACCACCCAGCCGGAGGCCAGACTCCTGAACGGTTTCACAAGGGCGGCCAGACAATTCCTCGACGCCCGATTCAACACCTCCGTTCACAACTTCCGCAGATGGAACGCCAGCATTCGCCGCGGGATCACGAATCTGACGGTTCGACCCTGTCCCACTCCGGTACGCCCGGGCAGGCGGTGACGGCAACTGCAACTCCCGCTGCTGGTTGCGAGCGCCCGACGCCGGCTGTCCGGGGGCAATCCCTTTGCTAATTACAACGGCGCAAACTCGGGAACGACTCTGACCGGGGAGGATACCCGTGCGCGCGAAGAAGACAAAGACGCCACGCCGATCGCTTCGATATCTGCTCTACGCCGACAGGGCCCTGCAGAGGATCTCGCTGAGGAGAGTATCCGTGCGCACGAAAAAGACGAAGAAGCCGACGCGAACCGTTCGAGCGAAGAAGACCGCTGCGCGACAGACGAGTCCATCGGGGAAAGCGGCCGAAGCGGTCCCCGTCGAACAGGCAGCAGGATCTTTGTCTTTGCGGCGCAGCGATCCGTGGTGGATGGCGTTCGCCGCCGTGTGCGTCGCGGGCATCGTGGTGCTGATCGGCATACCCAGCTCGTCACAGCGAGCCGGCCGTCCGAGCGCCCGCGTAGAGGACACCCCCGAGCCACAGGACGATGCGGCCCCGGTGTCTCTCGAGACGTTGAAGCCTGTGTCAAAGGCAGCCCTTACGACCAGTGTTGCGCGGACTCCGAAAGCCAGCGCGCCCGCCCCACCCTCCGCGGTCGCGAAGCCCTGGGTAACCAGCCGACCGGCAGAACCAACCAGAACCAGCCGAACGGCTGAACCAACAACGGCGCCGGCGATCGAACCGGCGAGCATGAATCCGACGCCGAATGCGGCCGCTCAGAACGCAACGCCCGTCACGATTCAGGGCTGCCTCCAGGCCGGCAATGAAGGCTTCTGGCTGAAGGACGTGTCGGGCGCCGACGCGCCAACATCGCGCAGCTGGAAATCAGGCTTTCTGAAGAAGCGCTCGGCCTCGGTCGAAGTCGTGGATGCGCCCGATTCGCTTCGACTCGCAAACTACCTCGGTCAGCGCGTGGCGGCCTCCGGACCTCTCACGGACCGGCGGTTGCAGGTGCGCTCGCTGCATCGCGTTGCCGACTCCTGCAACTGACGCGGGATCGGTTTTCCGATCGCTGTCGCTATCCCTGTCCGCCGTCAGCTCGCCGCGGTCCGGCCGACTGCGCCGCCGCCTTTGCAGCGACGCTTCGCACTGCAGGGTGTAGTATGCGGACCTCCACCCGGAGGTCTGTTCATGCGCAGAGTCATCTTCGCGGTCTCGTGTTTCCTGTCGCTGCAAATCCTGGCGCTTGCGCAAGGCGAACGGCCGTTGCTGCTCCGCCATCCCACGGTCAGCCAGACGCAGATCGTCTTCAGCTTCGCAGGAGACCTCTGGATCGTCGCGCGTGAAGGCGGCGATGCCCGCCGGTTGACGAGCGGGATTGGCCAGGAGACCGATCCGTTCTTCTCGCCGGACGGGACGCAAATCGCGTTCAGCGGCGAGTACGACGGCAACCAGGACGTCTACGTCGTGCCGGCGGCGGGGGGCGTACCGAAGCGGCTGACGTATCACCCGGGCGCAGACACCGTGTCGGGATGGACGCCCGACGGACGGAACATCACCTTCGTCTCCACGCGCGCCAGCTTCTACCATTTCGCCAGCCAGATGTACACGGTGCCGGCAACGGGCGGCTTCGCGGCGCCAGTACCCCTGCCGATCGTCGAGCAGGCATCGTACTCCCCGGACGCCTCGCGGCTGGCCTACATGCCGCATGGGCAATGGCAGCCCGCGTGGAAGCGCTATCGCGGCGGTCAGACGACGCCGATCTGGATTGCGAATCTCGCCGACTCGCGGATCGAACGAATCCCGCGCGAGAATTCCACCGACTTCAACCCGATGTGGGTCGGGACGACGATCTACTTCCTGTCGGATCGCAACGGTCCCGTGAGTCTGTTCGCGTACGACACCAGCACGACGCAGGTCAGGGAAGTTGTCAAGAACGACGGGCTCGACTTCAAGTCCGCATCCGCGGGGCCAGGCGCCATCGTCATCGAGCAGTTCGGCGCCCTGAAGTTGTTCGACACGGCGACGCATCAAGGGCGGACGGTGAAGGTGAACCTGGCGGGTGACTTTCCCGAGCTGCGGACGCAGTTCGTGAAGGTCGACCCCAAGCGCATTCGCAACTTCGGCGTGTCCCCCTCCGGTGTACGCGCCGTGATGGAAGCCTGGGGAGAGATCTTCACGGTCCCGGTGGAGAAAGGCGACGTGCGCAATCTCACGCACAGCCCGGCGTCCGCCGAGCGCGATCCAGCGTGGTCACCCGACGGCAAGTGGATAGCGTGCTTCTCCGACGCCTCGGGGGAATACGGGCTCGAGATCCGCGATCAGACCGGCACTGGCGAGATGAAGAAGATCGCGCTGGAGCCATCGTTCTATTACTCACCGGTGTGGTCGCCCGACTCCACGAGGATTGCGTTCAGCGACAAGCGGCTGAACCTCTGGTATGTGGATGTCGCCAAGGGCACGCCGATCAAAGTCGACACGGACCATTACGAGGGGGCGTCCTTCAACGCGACGTGGGCGCCGGACAGCAGGTGGCTCGCGTACACCAAGCAGCTACCCAATTACCTGCACGCGGTGGTCATGTTCTCGATCGATCAGAAGAAGGCGTTCCAGGTCACCGACGGGATGAGCGACACGCGGTACCCGATCTTCGATCGCAATGGCAAGTATCTGTACTTCACGGCCAGCACTGACGTCGGACTGTCCGCCGTCGGCTTCGATATGTCGAGCAACGAGCACCCGATTACGCGGAGCGTGTACGTGGTCGTCCTCGACAAGAACCTGCCGTCCCCGCTCGCGCCGGAAAGCGATGACGAGCGGATCGGTCAGGGAAAGTCCGCTGCCGACGCTGACAAGAACAAGGACGACAAGAACAAGGACGACAAATCGAAGGACACGCCGGTCACGGTGAAAGTGGACGCGGACGGAATCGGCCAGCGCATCCTCGCTTTGCCGGTACCGGCACGCAACTACACCAACATGCTGCCGGGCAAGACCGGCGTGCTGTACCTGACGGAGGCGCCGGTCGTCGTCCGTGAGAGCGATTTCGAGAACCTGAAAATCACAGTTCAGAGATTCGACTTGAGCAAGCGCAAGGTCGAGAAGTTCCTGGACGATGTGAACGAGTTCGCGGTGTCGTTCGACGGCGAAAAGGTTCTCTACCGGAAGACCGATCAGTGGACGATTGCCGGAACCGCGGAACCGCCCGCCGCCGGCGCCAAGCCGAAACCGGGCGAAGGTCCGCTGAAGCTCGAGGGCATGCAGCTGCGGATCGAGCCCATGCCGCTGTGGAGGCAGATGTTTCACGAGGCCTGGCGGATTCAGCGGGACTTCTTCTACGACCCGCAGCATCACGGACTCGATCTGTCGAAGATCGAGAAGAAATACGAACCGTATCTCCCCGGCCTCGCCTCGCGCGAGGATCTCAATTACCTGCTGGAAGAGTCGCTCGGCGAGATGACCGTCGGTCACATGTTCATCGGCGGCGGCGAGCGTCCTCAGCCGAAGAAGTTCAAAGGCGGGCTGCTCGGGGCGGACTACGCACTCGAAAACGGGCGCTATCGGGTCACCCGGGTCTACAGCGGAGAGAACTGGAATCCTGGTCTGCAGGCGCCGCTGACGCAGCCTGGCGTCAACGTCGCGGCGGGCGAATACATCCTCGCCGTTGCCGGACGCGAATTGACCGCGTCGGACGACATCTATGCGTTCTTCGAGGAAACCGCGGGGCGGCAAGTGCTCGTGAGGGTCGGTCCGAACCCTGACGGGAGGGGCGCGCGCGAGGTCACCGTCGTACCGGTCGAGAGTGAAGAAAACCTGCGCCGGCTCGCCTGGATCGAGGGCAATCGCCGCAAGGTCGACGAGCTGACCGGCGGCCGCGTTGCCTACGTCTACCTGCCGAACACGGCCGGCGCCGGCTACAGCAATTTCAATCGCTACTACTTCGCGCAGGTCGGGAAGCAAGCCGCGATCATCGACGAACGCTTCAACGAAGGCGGTCAGCTGGCCGACTACATCGTCGATCAGCTTCATCGGCCGCTGATGAGCAGGGTCGCCACGCGCGAAGGGGCGGACTGGTCGAGTCCTTCGGGATCGATCTACGGGCCGAAGGTGATGATCATCAACGAAATGGCAGGATCGGGCGGCGACGCTCTGCCCTGGTACTTCCGCAAGAACAAAATCGGCCCGCTCGTCGGCAAGCGCACCTGGGGAGGCCTAATCGGAATCGGTGGCTATCCGGACCTGATCGACGGCGGGAACGTCACCTCGCCTCGCTGGGCGCTCTATGGCCTCGACGGCGACTGGGAAGTCGAAAACGTCGGCATCGCGCCCGACATCGAGGTCGACCTCGATCCGGCTGCGGTCCGTCAGGGGCACGACCCCCAGTTGGAAAAGGCGGTGGAGCAGGTTTTACGTCTCCTCACGGAGCATCCGCTGCCAGAATACAAACGTCCGACGTATCCGAATTACCACACGAAGGACGGCCTCGGCCTTCCTCCGGCAGTGAAATCGAGCGGTGCAGCTGAGAAACGAAAGTAGAAGCTGTCACGAATACTTGAGCCAGCCCAGCCGCGGACGCTAGGGCCAAAGGCTTATGTTCGGCAGCAAGGGGTCGTCTATAGTCCTCTTGCTGGCTGGTTATCGGCCAAGATTGAGCCGAGAATACAGTCGACCGGCCGTCGCCGCAGATTTGACGCGACGCCGCGACGACGAGAGTACGCATACAGGAGGACGCAATGGGCTTCGCACGACACGCCCCGGTTGGCCTTGCAGTGTTGGCGGCGTTTGCAATCGGGTGCAATCGGGCCGAACCACAGCTCACACCGGAGGCCGCGAGCGCCAAGGGTGACGCGCTGCTTCGCGAAATGAGCAAGAACATGGCTGCCGTGCAGACGTTCGCCTTTGTTGCCGACGAGCGCCGCGAGCAGGTTGGTGCCGGCGGCGCAAAGACCGAGAGGAAGTCGAGCCGAAAAGTCATCGTCCGCCGTCCCAATGGGCTCACGTTCACGGGCGGGGGCGACTCTGGTGGGACTGCCTGGTACGATGGCAAACACCTCACGCTCGTCTCCGACAAAGACAAGGTGTGGGCTCGTGGCCCGATGCCGGCGACGCTCGACGAAGCGCTGGATTTCCTGGGCGCGGAATACGCGGTGCGGATCCCGACCGCTGATCTGCTGTATTCCTCCCCCTACGACGCGCTGATCACGAAAGACACGACCGGCGGCTGGGTGGACGTGCAGAAGATCGGCGATCTGTCGTGCGATCACCTCTCGTATCACCAGGAGGTGGTCGCATGGGGATCCGGCTCGGTCCAGAACGCCATTTCCCCTGCCAGCTCAAGATCACCTACAAGAAGGATCCCGGTCAGCCGTCGACTACCGTGACCTACCACGGTATGGAGACGCCACCGGTGACCGACGACACGTTTGCGGCCGAGATACCGGACGGCTACCAGCGAATCAAGATCATGCGCCACGCGACCGTCAACGATCCGA
Organism: uncultured Acidobacteriota bacterium; assembly: GCA_963730995.1. Classification (GTDB taxonomy): domain Bacteria; phylum Acidobacteriota; class Vicinamibacteria; order Vicinamibacterales; family 2-12-FULL-66-21; genus CAVSUB01. Next base: position 911,498 of record CAVSUB010000009.1, read on the forward strand.
AGGTCGAGGAGGCGCCATCCGATCCTGAGCCGACGAACTCCCCCGCGCCACCGAAGAAGAAGTAGGCCACGTGAGATTCCAGGAGACAGTGATGGTCAACCACACAGCTACATTTCGTCCGGTGCGGCGTTCGCGTGCGTTTCGTGTCGTGGCCGCCGCTTCGTCCGCGCTCGTCATCTTGACGACGGTGGAGCTAGCGGCCGACCGGCGTTCCTCAGGCGGTTCGGTGCGGCAATCCAACAATACAAGCCGCAACACGGGGGCCAACCGCGACAACAACTACGACAGGAACACCAACACCAACGCCAACCGGAGCACCAACGCCAACCGGAACACGAATGTGAACAACAACGTGAACCGGAACACGAATGTGAACAACAACGTGAACGTCAATCGCAACGTCAACGTGAACAATAACGTGAACGTCAACCGCAACGTCAACGCGAACAGCGGTTATTACGGTCGCCCGGGCGGGGTCGCGGTCGGTGAGGAAGGCGCGGTGGCAGTCGGACGTCGCGGAGCCGTTGCCGCAACCGACGAAGGGTTCGTGGGTGTCGGCCGACACGGCGCCGTCGTCGGCGGCGAACGCTACGAGTCGTATGAAGGGTGGAAGGTGGCGGCGGGCGTGGCGACTGGTATCGCGGTCGGAACGATGCTCGCCCGGCCCCCAGCAGCTTCCGTCACCGTCGTCACCAGCGGGACCAACTACATGTACAACGACGGCGCGTACTACGAACAGGTCTTCTACGAAGGTCAGGTGTCGTATCGCGTCGTCCCGGCGCCGGCCGGCGCGATCATCGCGACGCTGCCAGGAGGATGCACCACGACCGTGATGGGCGGCGTCTCGGTGCAGCAGTGCGGAAGCACCTACTACAAGCGCGTCAGCACTGGCTACCAGGTCGTGGTGTTCTGATCGCGCCTCACGCTTCGCCCGCGACGATGACAATCGTTTGCCGTCGTCGCGGCGTCCCACCTCCCGGCGACCGTCAGAAAGTGACCGTCACGCCAAACAGCAGCGTCAATGCGCCGAAGGACGAATCTTGGACTCAATTATCGAAAGTTCTCGAGCATCATCAGGTCTGATCCCCCGGCGACGAATCGCGCGAAGAGGATCGTCTTCTCGTCGGGGGAGACTGCGAGTCCCAGGAATACGTTACGAGGTCCCTTTTCAATCGTCCCAAGGACCAGGTCCAGTCCGGTGGTGAGATCGCGCTTGTGGAGCGTTACAGGAGAAGCGCCCGGAGAGCAGCCCAGGTAATAAAGGTTGTTTGGCTTTGTCACTGCAAGCGCGCGGCTCATCACGCAATGAATCATGCGCTGCTGATCGCCTCCGGCAGCGGGCACGCTGGCAACAAGGCCGACATCTGCTCGGTCTTCGTGAACAGGAGCCTCGTTCCGTCCCAGGACTCGAGAGGGTATAGCGCGCCGTCTTTCGTCAAGGGCTGCGGCGAGCCGCTGTCCTACGGGACGCGGACTATGTTCGGGCCTTCCGGGCTGATCTGCCGGACAGCGTCCAGCGGCCGTCGTGGGACCACGTCGCGAGCGCATCCGTGTACGTATCGTTGGTGATTCGTTGATGCGCGCCGTCATCGGGTCGACAGTGAACAGGTCAGGTTGTCCACTGATGTCACTCGTGAAGACGATGCGACTGCCGTCCGGACTCCAGTTTGGATTGCCGTTGCCGATCAGGGTGATCCGACCTTGCGAGTCGGGCGTCGACCGCGTGATTCGCTGGGCGTCCGCCGTCCGGACTCCGCGAGCCAGATGTCACGACCGACGCCAGGAGCGTGACGATTCGAACGCAATCCGTCGGCCGTCAGGCCAGAAGCTCGGCGCGTAGTCGACAAACGACGAGGCCGTGACCGGCTTCGACGGTAGCGGTATTTCCAAACCTGAAAATGTCGATGTCGGTGATCTCGACCGAAGACCAGCCGATGTCGTAAGCGGTTCACATCTTGCCTGAGTTCCCCCATGGAGCCACCTCGATGCGTTCGGGCGGCGCGCCACCGTCGAGAGACTCGCCAGAACGCGAGGCCAACCCCGTTCCTGGACATCGACATCGTCGCGAACGCGACCACGACCTATTCGTCCGTCGGGCGCCCACGCGATCCCATGGATCGGCAACTGCATCCGAGCCGCCGCGCAGTGTCCTTGGGCTGAAGGCCGGCAGTCAGATCGACCACGAACACATCACACGGCGGCGCGATTCCTCTTCAGATGCCAGGCGAGCCGACTGCCGTCGGACGAAAATGCCGGGAAAGCGTCGTACCCGGGTCTCGCGGCACCGTTATCGACCGTGCCGCGCCGCCGTCCACAGGGATCAGCTGGATACCTCCGGCCTTGAGGATTCGTCCGTCTGGTGCTCGATAACCGGGCGTGACAATTCACGTGTCGTTGGGACCAGGACAGCTGCGAGAATACGGTGAACGCGCCGATTTTGCGGGCCGGACCTCCCAGCGGCAGACAACGACGGTGCCCCTGGCCGTTGGCCTGCCGCGGAGCAACTCGCGAACGAACGCGATTCGGTGCCCATCCGGAGACCAGCTCGGCGACCAGTCATCGTCGGATCCTGATGTCAACTCTCTGTTTTCGGGAGCGCCGACGAGAGGGTGACCCAAATGTGCCGGTTCTGTGCCGCTCCGTCAACGTGCGACTCCGCCCTTCCCGACGAGAACGCCACCGAACCCCCGTCAGGCGAGAGCGACGGCATCGCCTCGTTTCCGGCAACGGTCGTCACCGGCACCAGGCGGAACGGACTGTCCCGCAGAGCACCGCCCAGGTCATCGTGCCCAGTGCCAGGACGGCCGCGATTCCTGTGGGCAATCGTGCGCGTCTGCGAGCGACGGCGAGCCTCGGGCACACGCGGTCTGCCCTCCAATCCCCTTCTCACGTCGAGGAGCTCGACTTTCACGTCCGCCATGTGCTGCACGCGGCGCGACACGCTCTTTCCGGCAGCCAGGATCAGCCGTTCAAGATCCTTGGGTAAATCCGCGTCGCGAGCTCGCTCGGGGCCTTCGGTTCGACGTGCACAACGGCGCCGAGCGTCTTTCGTGGTGGAGAGTCTCCGGAGAATGCGCGGCCGGCGTCATCATCTCGTAGAGGACCGCGCCGAACCAGCGTCGCCGCGCGCGGCGCCCCCACGTCTGCGCCCGTCGCCTGCTCGGGGGGATGTAGGCCGGCGTGCCGACGACGGCGCCAGCGATGCTGATCGCCGATGCGGCGGCGAGATTGAGACCGTGTCGGGCTCGACGATCGGGCTTCTCCGAGATTCATGAGCTGGCCAGACCGAATTATATCTTCACGAGACCGTCGGCCGTCACCAGATGATGTTGGCTGGCTTCAGGTCGCGATGCACGATGCCGGCGGCGTGCGCGCGTCAGCGCGTCTGCGATGGGAACGGCAAGCCCGCAGGGCCTCGGATATTGTCATCCGACGACGAATCAGCTCGGTCAGAGTCTTGCCGGAGACGAGCTCCATCACGATCAAGTCGATGCCGTCGATCGATTCGATCTCGGGGATCGTGACGATGTTCGGATGGATTGGCGCGGAAGCCCGCGCGCGCCTCCTGATGAAGCGACGCCGGCGTGACGGTCGGCGAGACGATGGGCGGAGCGTCTTGATCGCGACCTCGCGGCCGAGGCGCGCGTCGCGCGCGCGAACACCTCGCCGATGCCCCCGGCCCCGAGCAAGTCGATTACATCGTACGGTTCGAGCCGACGTCCCTTGAGCGTTTGCTGCGTGTCGTCGTTCTCGCGGTGGTCTCCAGAAATGACGACACTAGCGGCGCGCGCGACGAGCGACTCCGCTTCCGTCGCAGCGCGTGATCGCCGCCACAGGCTTCGCGACGAACGCCGCGCGTTCCTCTGCGGGACACGCCAGCGCCGCGTGCAAGATCGACTCGACGCTGCCACCGCCTCAGTGGTCAAGAATGCCGCTCCTTCTTCAGCTCGCGCCGCAGCCACAGCTTGGACATCTGCCAGTCGCGCGTGACGGTGTCGGTCGAGATGTCGAGTGCGGCCGCGATTTGTCGGTGGTCAGCCCAACCCGCAGTTCGACGACGCTCGCCTTGCGCTCGTCCTGCGCAGCGAGGACTTGGAGGGCATCGTCGAGCGCCACCAGGTCAGGTGCGCGATCGAGACCGCCAGCATCTCGTCGAAGGTGACGTTGACGGCGCCGCCGCCGCGTTTCTGATAGCGCCGGGCGCGCGCGGAGTCCACCAGAATCCGGCGCATGTGTCGCGCGGCGATCGCGAAGAACGGCAAGATGGTCGCGCCAGTCCACTCGATTGATCGTCACCATCCGCAGAATCTCGTCGGCGAGGGCCGTGGGCTGCAGGGTGTGGTTCGGGCGCTCGCCGTGGAGACAGTGTTGCGCCCGTCGGCGTAGCTCGCCAGGACCTACGCGCTACCTGTTGATGGAGCCCGACCGCCGCGCGCCAGGCGCGCAACAAGGTCGTGACCGCGGTGGTCCTTGCCATTTCTTCGTCTGCCACTCTAGGCGGAATTTGGCAGTTCTGCGGGTTCAGCGTGGGTTCTCGCTTCTGGTTCGGGAGGCGATACCCATGAATCACGCACGATCGTTCTCGTGGTCGGCGTGGTCTCGAATCTGGAGGGACTCCGGTGGGCGACTGCAAAAAACTCAATGTCGGTAATCACCGAACGATCCGGGTAAGACCGTGGTAGCGGGACGTCGACGCGCCGAGCACTCAGAGCCGCCCTCGAAGCTGCCGCGGCGGCCCATGCGTATTGATGTCGTCGACGATCGGAATTTATCCGGTCCGACTCTGAAGCAAGTCGCTGAGATGGATGCTTTCATTCCGATCGGCACTCAAACCATCTACTTGCGTCGCGTTGAGAGCCGGACTCTGCGCGAAGCGGAGTATGCGGGCGCACCCGCCAGGCTGATGCTTGCCGTGGTTATCTGGCACGAGATGGCCCACATAGATGGCCTCGATGAATATCGTGCGCGACGTCGAGAAGAGGAGCTCTGGAGCGAGTTCATCAGGAGCGGTCGCGTTGACGAAAGCATGGGGCTCGCCATCTTCGCGAGCTGAGGGCCAGGAAATAGCCGCGTCATTCGTACCGGAGGGCGATGGCTGGATTGACGGTCGTCGCCCGCCTCGCGGGGATAAACGGGGCAACTCACCATCGTCAGAATGCCGGCTACGGCGGCAAAGGCGAACGGATCGCTGGCTTTCACACCAAACAACAGACTCGCGAGCAGACGCGTCAGGCCATACGCGAGTAAGAGGCCCAGTACGACACCGAGGACCGCGAGCGTCATGCCCTCTCGCAAGACGACCCTGAGCATCCTGCCGCGGTCGGCGCCGAGCGCCATGCGGATACCGATTTCCTGCCTGCGCTGATCGACCGAGTACGACATCAAGCCGTAGATGCCGATCGCGGCCAGCACCAGCGCGACGCCGGCGAAGATGCTCAGGAGCACCATGTTGAAGCTCTGGCGGGCGACGGCGCCGGCGAGGACTTCGGTCATGGTGCGCTCGCGCGAGATCGGCATCTGACCGTCAACGCCGTGCAGCTCGCGCTCGATGGCCACGCGGAGGGATGACGGATCGGTCGCCGTACGAATACACCACGACAGCGGAATCACGCTGTTCGCGAGCGCCGTCAGACCTTCCGTCATCTGGTTCTGCGGCACGTACATCACTCCCACGCCCGCGTTCCCCAACCCGTTTTCGCGCACGTTTCCAACGATGCCGACAATCTGCCTGGGCGGCTCTTCGAACTGGGGGCCCAGCCCCTTGCCGATCAGAATCTGCTGGCCGAGCGCGTCTTCCTCGGCCAGTACTTTTTCGCCATCGCGTCATTGACGATGACAACCCGAGCGGAAGCGCCGGTATCCGTCTCCGTGAACGCGCGCCCGCGCAACAAGGGGATCTTGAACACCCGGAAGTAATGCGGCGACACCGATCTCCATTGCTCATCACCGTTGGACTCGCCTTGCGCGGGCGGTTTGCCGACGATCGTGAACGGCAGATCGACGCCGTCCTCGACCGGCAGAACGATAGTCGATGCAGCGGCCTCGACGCCTGGCAACGTTTCCATGCGCCGGACCACCTGCGTCGTAAGGGCGCTGACGCTCGCCGTGGTGGAGTACGCACCGCCCGCCAGCGACGTCTTGAACGTGAACACATTGTGCGGATCGAAACCGGGATCGACCGAACGCAACCCGACGAAACTGCGAATCAGCAGCGCCGCTCCGACCAGGAGCACGAGCGCCAGCGCCATCTCCGCGACGACCAGTGCCGAGCGTACGCGCGTGTGCCGGAGGCTGGTGCCCGAGCGGCCGCTGGATTCCTTCAGCGTCGACACCAGATCTGGTTTCGAGGTGTGCAGCGCCGGAAAGAGGCCGAACAGCAGCCCCGTCAGCAGCGAGACGCCGATCGTGAACGCCGTCACTCGCCAGTCGAGCGCCGGGATGACGACTGCCGTGCCGGTTTGGTCGGTAACGCGTGGAATGTTTCCCGGGACGAGGAGAAGCAACCCGCGAACGCCGGCGACTCCAAGGCCGAGACCGAGCATGCCGCCACACCCTGCCAGCAGCACGCTCTCGGTGAGCAGTTGGCGGACAACCCGTCCGCGATTGGCACCCACGGCAGAACGGATGGCCAGCTCGCGCTGACGCCCTGCCGCCCGCGCGAGCAGCAGGTTCGCGACGTTCGCACACGCGATCAGGAGCACGAGCGCCACGGCGCCGAACAGCACCAACAACGCCGTCCTCACTTCACCCGTTGTCGCATCCCGCATCGGCACGACCGCAACGCCTTCCTCCGCGTCCATCCACTTGGGGTTGGCCTTGCGAAACTGCTCGCCGACGATCTTCATCTGCGCCTGCGCGCCCGCAACGGTCACGCCTGGCTTCAGCCGCCCGGCGACATTGAGGTAATGGCCCTGATTGGTACTGTTCGGCTCCGCCTGCAACGGAAGCCAGACGTCCGCTTCGGGGTCAGGCTGAAAGCCTCTCGGGAGGATGCCGACGACTGTGTAGGGCACGCTGTTCAGCAGGATTGGCCGCCCGAGCACCTCGTTGGTGCCGCCGAATCGAGATTGCGACACGGCATAGCTGATCACCGCCACGGCCGGGCCGTTCGGTAGATCCTCGCTTTGCGAGAAGGTGCGACCCACGGCTGGCGAAACGCCGAAGACCTTGAAGTAGTCCCCGGAGACGTGGAGACCCTTCACCGTTTGAGGCGGATTGCCGGAGCCCACGTTCATCCCAAGAGCCCCGAAATCGTACAGCGCCAGGGCGTCGAAGACATCGTTCTGCCGCCACGCCATGTACTTGGGGATCGAATTCGAATAGCCGACGCCGGTGCGAAACTGGCGGCCGACCTTCATGATTCGGTCGGGCTGCGGATAGGGCAGCGGCTGCAGGAGGACGGCGTCCACGACCGTGAAGATCGCTGTGTTGGCGCCGATGCCGAGGGCCAGCGCCGCCAGAGCGATGGCGGTGAAGCCGAGGTTCCGGCGCATCGTGCGCAGGGCGTAGCGCAGATCGGCGAGGAACGTTTCCATTGGGACGTAGACGAGATAGAGCTTACTTGGTTCCGCGACGCTCGCGAATGCTTCGACGGCGAACTACCGGCGTGCCTCGGCGCTGATTACAGCAGGTCGTGACGCCCGGGACAGTTGCCCCGGGCTCTTGACCGCCACATCAGCGGCCCGCAGAAAAGCCGTCGATCAGCATCAGGTCAGCACCAGAGCCGTCGAGCTGAGCGAAGAGGAGCCAGGATTCATCGGGCGCAAGGCTGAGGCCGAGTCCGACTGGACGCGGCAGGCGCAGCACGGTACTCGTCGTCTGATCGTTGAATCTGTAGAAGAGAATCTCCGGGCCCCCGCCCAGACCGCGTGCGGTGGAGAAGTACACACCTGATCGGCCGGGGGCGATGTCGTGGCGGTAGAGGGTCGGGGCGAGCATCCGCTCGTTGCCGCCGTCTGATCCGGCGGTCCACAGGCCATCGCCGCCATCTGTTTTCGAAAAGAAGATGGCCGTCCCATCGTGAGATTCGAACGCGATATACCCACCGCCGCGCGTGATCGGCCGCGGATCGCTGCCGTCGGCGCGCATCTTCCAGACCTGACTCGAGCCGTTGCGGTCGGACTGAAAGTAGATGAACCGGCCATCGCGCGACCACGTTGGTACGGTGTCAGTTGCAGGATGGTTGCTCAGGTTCCTGGGAAGCCCGCCGTCGGCGGGCGTGACGAAGATGTCCGACTGGCCTTGGCTTTGACGGGAGTCGAAGACGATCAACTTCCCATCGGGAGAGAACCGCGGACTGCCGGCGATGGTCGCGCGCATGGACGTCAGGCGCTCGACATTTTGCCCGGCGGCATCCGCCACATAGATCTCCGGGGCTCCAGTGCGGCGGGAGGCGAAGGCGACCCTGCTGCCATCGAAGGAGATGTTTGGGTTGGAGTCGCGCGCGGTCGAAGGAGCAAACGCCGCTGGAGCGCCGGCGGCCTCGCCCGGCGTCCCCAATGCCAGCTTGTAAAGGTTCTCGTCCGTCGTGCTCCTCACGAACGCCAGCCTGTCAGCTCTGGCGCTCAGCGCCGGAAAGGCGGCCGCGTAGTCGATGTCGGCCAGACGCTCGACCCGGGAGCCGTCGAGAGAACTCCGATACAGGCGCACGGAATCAGGCCCGAACCCCCCCGATACACCAAGCCCTGCCTCTCCGGCAGGAACTGAATGCCCATGAAAAATCCGCCCTGGCCGAACCGAATCGCCGCCTGCTCCGCCAGATTGCCGCCCAGGCGCCGGATCACGATGCGGGCATCCCGCGACGCGGGATCGGTTTCGCCTGTAGCAATGAGGGCGCCGTCAGCTGAAACCGCGAGCGCGCTGCCGAATCGTGAATAACTGAAATGCGGAAGCTCCCCAACCCGCTGCGTCTCACCGCTCTGGATATCGACAGTCTGCAGCGTACGCGCTCCCCCCGGCCCCCCCGCATACAGGATCCGGCGGCCATCCGGCATCCAGCAGTAGTCGCTGAATTGCACCCACTCCAGGATGCCGCGTTCCTGTCCTCCCAACGGAGAAACAAGGAAGAGACCGCCGTCACGCCTGCGGAAAGCAATCCACTTTCCATCTGGCGACCAGCGCGGTAGTTCGAGCCGACCGCCGTTGTTGGTCAGGGAAATGCGCGCGCCCGTGTCGATGGCGAGCACGTACAAGTCGGAGTTGCTGCTGCCGATCGCGTCGGCAACGTAGACGACCTGCGTGCCGTCGGGCGAGAGCGACGGCGTAGCTTCGTCCCCAGGATCGCTGGTGAGCGGCACGACCTCCATGGCGACTCTCGCGGGCGGAGCGCGTTCACTCGACAGGGCCCACCAAAGCGCCGGCGTTGCCACCCCGGCGGCGAGGGCCACTGCGAGAAGAACCCTGCGCCAACGGCGGCGGGGCGCCGGGACGGCTGGGGACCGTTCTCCGGATTCGGTCTCCTCACGCAGTTCATCCAGCGCCACCTTCAGATCGGCGGCGGTCTGGAACCGGCGATCAGGATCTTTCCGGAGGCAGCGGGCGACGATTCGTTCCAGTTCACTTGGGACGTCACGGCCGGCGTCAGAGAGCGGCTTCTGGGTCTCGCGAATGACCGCGGACGCGATGTCCAGGAACGAATCCCCCGCGAAGGCGACGCGGCCGGTGATCATTTCGTGGAGCACCGCACCGAACGAGAAAATGTCGCTGCGTGGATCGACCTGCTGCCCCTGCGCCTGTTCCGGCGACATGTAGCGGGTCGTGCCAACGACGAGTCCGACCGCAGTGAGGTTGTCGGTCGTGCGCGTGACGTCCGGAGCGATGCCGTCCTTGGGATGTACGAGCTTGGCAATGCCGAAATCGAGGAGCTTCACGTGATCGTCCGGCGTCACCATGATGTTTCCGGGCTTGAGGTCACGGTGAATGACGCCGCCGCCGTGCGCGCGCGCAAGCGCATCCGCAATCTGTACGCCGTAGCGGAGTGCACGGCTCAGGTCCAGGCCGTTGCGCGGGATCACTTCGGCAAGCGTTCGGCCGGGCACGTACTCCATCGCAATGAAGCTCGTGCCATCCTGGGAATCTATCCCGTAGATCGTGGCAATGTTGGAATGGTTCAGCGCAGAGGCCGCCTGTGCTTCCTGCTCGAATCGGCGCAGCCGTCCGGCGTCCGCTGCAAATTCCTGTGGAAGGACCTTGATGGCGACATCCCGCTTCAGCCTCACGTCGCGCGCTTTGTAGACCACCCCCATACCGCCTTCACCGAGGAGGCGCTCGATCTCGTAAGGACCCAGACGTGTGCCGGGCTGAAGGCTCATGCGCTGCGGATTATACTCGTGGCCCCGATGGCGGCTCGCTCCTCCAACCAGGCACGGCCTCGAGACGCGAGCGCACCAATGTGGCGATCTCTCCGATGCTGCCAACCCCATCACGAACACGAGACCGCCGGTGTCTCGGAGCTGTTTCAGGGATCACTCGATTCGACCGAAACCCGGCGGGTGGCGGCTTCGGAAGCCAACGTCGGGGTCGCGGGCCGGTATCTGATGTCGCTGAACAAGGGCGTCCTGGTCGCGCAGCGCTACGATCCGAATCAGACTACGCTGAGCGGCTCGCCGATCGAGATCGCCGATCACATCGTCTCGGACCCCCCACTCCGCTCGGGGAGCCCCTTTTCGGTGGGAGCAGGCGGCGCGATCGCATAGGACCGCAACAGTTCACAGGCGCGTCTTCGTCAGGAGTGAGAATCAATCACCTGCTGCGGCATGGGACCGGGCGGAGGCGCGCTGAGGTCCATGCCGTGGATCTCGCTCACCTGCTGTTTGAACCACACCGTAAATGGATCCGTGCGCTTGCCGAACTCCGCGAATGCCGTCTCCGGATGATCGCCTTCGAGCGTGACGAGGACCAGATCACCTTGGGGTGTGTGCTGCAGGAACGTCCGCTCGCGCACGCCAAGGCTGCGTCGAGACGCCGCGAACTCGGCCTTGCGGGCGCCCATCAACTCGCTGACAAACTTCTTCCACTGTTCGGTCTTGCCCGCTGGAATCGGAAACGCCATCGCCAGCATTGCCATTACAGCCTCCTCGTTTAGTCCGCCACTTCACGGCTCCCGTCAGTGATTGGAAAACCGTCGCCGCAGATTATCGCACCCTGCGGATCCACCCCGGCGCGACGGATCTTCAAGGGTGGATTCATGACTTGTAGCCGGCTAAACGTGAAACCCGGCGGGATGGCCGGTCGCGGATCCTGTTCCAGATCTGGTTCCCGGCATCGCGATGGCGTCTGGTCTCACGAGATCCCCCGGGTGCAGGACCGCGCGCTTGTGCGATGAATCGCTACTTCTGCAGGAGCGTGGTCCGCTTCGAAACCAGGCTGAAGAAGAAGAACACTCTCTCCATCTGCGCGGCGCCGCGTCGAATCCAGAATTCGTGATCCTTGTCAGGGAACTCGAGATAGATGTGGGGCGCACCGACGGCCTGCAGCGCAGCCACGGCCCGGCGCGAGGTCGACGGAGGCACGATCGAGTCCTTCGCGCCGTGCATGATCAGCGTCGGCAGTGACTTGTACCGCTCCGCGGCGCCGTCGGCGATTCCCCCGGCGCCCGAGATTGGGGCGAGTCCGGCCCAGATGTCGTTGTACTTGCCGCCGAGGTAGTACGTACCCGCACCACCCATTGAGTGCCCCATGAGATAGATGCGATCGCTGTCGACGGCGTATTGCTCCCGGATCGATTTCAGAAGGGCCATCGTGTCGATCTCCGCCAACTCCGTCGTGGAGTAGCGGACGTCACCGCCGGGCTTCACGGCCGCTGTCGCGACCGGCGTTCCGGTCCGGCTCCCCCACCAACTGGACAGGTTGAATCCCATCGGTGCGAGGACGATGAATCCGTATCGCTCGGCGAACTCCGTGGTGCCGTCGAACAGGATCTGCTGCAACGGCGTGATGTTCAGGCCGTGCAGATCGACCACGAGGGGTGCTGGCTTCTGCGAATCGTACGTCGACGGCACGAACAGCGTGTAGGGAATGTCGTCGTTCGCCTCCGCCAAGCGGTGCGTGCATTCAAGAATGCGCTGCTGCGACGCGGTGAGCGGGGGCTGAGCCGACCTCGGGATTCCGCTGAAACCGCGCGAAATGTCGGGGGCCGGCGTTCCAGCGATCGGGGTACCGTCGTGGTGGACGTTGACCGTGCCGGCGCTCGCGTCGGCGTTGGCCTGCGTGATCGCGGTACACGATTGCCCCGGCGCGACCCGGGGCGAATCCACCGCGCGCTGCGCGAAGTCCGGAGCCACCGCCACAGCCACGACCAATACGAGCAGCGCGTTCCACGATCGCATCATGGGTCCGTCCTCTAGATATTCACGCTACTTGCCGATGCCGGCCAGTTCATCCAGAACGTGACGGGCGGCATCGAGCCCTCGGGCAGTATCGACGCCAGAAACGTCTGCCCGTTCGCGAGGGGGCGTAGAGGAACACTCGGTTGTCATCGGACAGGCACAGCCTCGAGACGCGAGCGCACCAGTGTGGCGATCTCCCCGATGCTGATGCTCTGCAGGCACAAGTTGTCGTTGCACGGCGATTGACGCTGGTTGAACGGACCGATGCACGGGCTGCAGGAGTAGCCGGTGTGGATTACGTCCGAGCTGGTCGTCAGCGGCCGATAGCGCTCGGGGATCTCGGGGCCGAAGAAGACGACCACGTGGATCCGTGTCAGCGCCGCGAAGTGGGCCGGTCCCGAGTCGTTCGTGACCAGCACGTGCGCGAGATCGAAAATATGCAGCAGCTCTGTCATGGTCGTCCGGCCGGTGAGGTCCAGTGCTCGCGGCGAGCCAAGCCGCGCGCACATGTATTGCGCGTCGGGCTTCTCGCTGGCAACGCCCGTGATCACCACGAACACCTCGGGATCCTCCAGCAGATTCCGAGCGAGCTCGGTGAACGATTCGAGCGGCAGGCGGCGCATGGGAAACCTGGCGCTGGCGTTTGGATTGAGAACCACGAGCTTGCGGGTCGGTCCGATGTCGGCATGGATCGCGCGGAGCTTCCGCCAGATTTCGGCGGCCGCGCTCGCGTCGGTCGTGATCTTCGGAACCTCGAGGCAGTCCATGACCTTCGGCCGTTTCACGCGCGGCACCTGGCCAGGCGGCCCGTCCAGAGCGTGCACGAGATCGAGGAACGTGTGCGCGGCATGGATGTGCGCGTTGTAGAGCACCTTGTGTGTCAGCAGGTCGCCAACGTACAGCCCTTCCTGATTGAACCGGTGGAACCCAACGCGTCGGCAGGCGCCGGACACGTAGCTCAGCATGCTGCTGTACCTGACGAACGCTTCCATGTTGATCACGGTGTCGATGCCTCGACGGCGGGCACGCCACAGAAACAACAGCGTGTCGCGCACGAATGCCGGGCCGGAATGCGCGTCGATGGTGATGATGTTCTCGGATGGGATGATTTCGAGGATCTCCACGCTCGGCCGAATCTGCGTGAAGCATAGAAAGTGCATCGTGGCGTCCGGATAGAGCTCGCGCGCTTTCCTGAGCGAGGGATAGGCCACGACCATCGTCCCCATCTCGGCGAGCTGAATGAACAGGATGTTCCGCGGCCTGCCAACCGGCGAGGTGGCCAGTCCGATGAAGCGCTGGACGCGGTGGACGAGGGTGAGGAGAAACACGAGCGGGATTCCGACCCAATAGTCGATGACCCTCATCAGGTTCGCATTCACGGCAGTCTCGTTTCGACGCGTACGGCGTCACGTCGTCCGCACTCGTTCATTGCGCATTCCGTTGGAGACTCCGCGTCGGTGGCCGCCAACCAGCCGGGGGCTCTGCCCTTGATATGCCGTTCACGCTTAGCCCTTGGCCGGTTTACGTTGTCTGTTCGCCTCGCTGCGCGCGTCCGGACGGCTATGCCGGTCCTCAACGGGAACATAGGTTTCGTCAGGGGCAGCATAGCAGGGCAATCCAGCCGGAAAGAGTAGTACGTTCTACGGGTGACGTCCCGGCCTCTATCCCGCGTCTGGCCCATCCTCGTTTTTCTCGCCGTCGTCGTCGGCGGCTACGCTGCGGTTCGCTTCAAGCGCCCTGAGCTCGTCGATCTCGCCGCGCCGCGCAGGGCTGCGGCGCGCTACCTGGCGAAGGAGACGCTGTACCGGCCCGATGACGGTCACTACCAGTTCAAGTATCTGCCGGCGTCTGCACCGCTCATGGTGCCCTTCCTCTGGGTGCCCAAAGATGTGGGAGAGGTCACGTGGTTCGCGTTGATGGTGGCCATGGCCTGGGCATTCGTCCGCCGGTCGCTCGCCGCCCTGCCAGACCGGCGGCGGTCAGCGCAGGCGCTCGTCTGGTTGACACTGCTGCTGACCGGCAAGTTCCTCGTGAAGGAGCTCGTGATGGGGCAATTCAATCTGCCGCTGGCGCTGCTCCTGCTCGGTGCCGTGATTGGCGCGCAGCGCGGCGAGCGATTCTCTCCTGGAGCTTTGGTCGGCGCGGGCGTGTTCGTCAAGCCGTATGCCCTCGTCCTGGTACCGTGGCTGGCCTGGACGCTCGGCTGGCGTCCGTTTGTCGCGTTCGGCCTCGTGTTGGCGGGCGGGCTGCTGCTGCCGGCCGCAACCTACGGCTGGAACGGCAACCTCACCCTCTTGTATGAGTGGTATCGCACCGTAACGGAGACGACGGCACCAAACCTGCTGACGCCGGAGAACATTTCGTTCGCCTCGATGTGGGCGAAGTGGATCGGGCCCGGCCCGGCGGCGAAGGGTCTTGCGCTGGCGTCGGCGGTCGGCGCCGTCGTCGCGGGGCTCTTCGTGATGTCGCGGCGCCAGCACGTTGCCGAACCGAACTACCTGGAAGGGGCGTACTTCTTCACGTTGGTTCCACTCTTGTCGCCGCAAGGCTGGGACTACGTGCTCTTGCTCGCCGTGCCCGCCTACATGTGTCTCGTGGATCGGTGGCCCGACCTGTCGCCGACCTGGCGTACGGTGGCCCTGATGGGCTTCTTTCTCACGAGCTTCACGATCTTCGACCTCCTGCGGCGGCCGCTCTACACGTTCCTCGTGGACGCGGCTGCCGTAAGCGTCGGCGCCGTGCTTGTGGCTGCCTGCCTGGTCCATATGCGGTGGCGGGCCGTCGCGTGAGTCCCGGGCGCCAAATCCTATACTTCCCCTGACATGTCCGCGAGACTCCGGCTGTTCGTGCTTCTCGCGCTGACCCTGCTGGCCGGCGTCGTTTACGCCGTGCGGATCCGCCACGAAATGGCCGACTTCGTCAGCTGGCGTCGAGCGGCCGTGCGAAGTATCCACGCCGAACCACTGTACCGCCCGGAAGACGGCCACTACCTGTTCAAGTACTTCCCGGCGTTCGCGCTGATGATGGCGCCGTTCGGGGTAATCGATCAGGAAACCGGGAAGGCGCTGTGGTTCGCCATCTCGGTCGGACTTCTTGCGCTTCTGCTGCGCTGGTCTGTCGCCGCCCTGCCCGAGCGGCGGCTGTCGCAAGGAATCCTCCTGGGATTCGTCATCGTCCTCATGGCGAAGTTCTACGGGCACGAACTCGTGCTCGGCCAGGTCAACCTTCTGCTCGGCGCGCTGCTCCTGATGTCGCTGCTCTCCATTCAAGTCGGTCAGCCGCTCATCGCCGCCGGGCTCGTCGGCGTGGCCGTCTTCATCAAGCCATACGCACTCATTCTGGTTCCGTGGTTGCTCGTCACGCAGGGATGGCCCGCGGCTGTCATGGCCGCTGGCGTCGTGGCCTTGGGTCTGCTGCTGCCGGCGGTCATGTATGGATGGAGCGGGAACCTCGACCTGCTGCGCGGATGGCTGCACACGGTCACTGACTCGACGCTGCCCAACTTGCTTGGGAACGACAATGTGTCGATTGCGGCGATGTGGGCCAAGTGGCTGGGCCCAGGCTCCGTTGCGTCCACTCTCGCGTGGCTGACCGTCGCCGTGACCCTCGTCCTGGCGATAGTGACCTGGTGGCGACGACGGTCGGTGTCAGCGCCCGAGTACCTCGAGTGTGCGTTGCTGATGCTCCTCATCCCACTCATCTCGCCACAGGGCTGGGACTACGTCCTGTTGCTCGCCACGCCTGGCGTGGTCTGTCTCGTGGACCGCTGGCGCGAGTTGACGAGGTCCTGGCAGTGCGTACTCGGAGTCGCACTCGCGCTCATGGGTCTGACGATGTTCGATGTCATGGGCCGCACACTGTACGGTCATTTCATGGCGCTATCACTGGTCAGCGTGTGCGCGCTGATCGTCGCCGCCGGCCTGGTCCACGTGCGATGGCGTGGACTCGCATGAGGCAACACAGAGCCGACCCTCTGCGCCCGGCGAGGCGGCCCCCCGCGCGCCGGGCTGTGCGCGCTGGGGTGGGTCCGCGCGGCGTCATCAACGCTTGTTCCCTAGCGAGGCGGAGCCGCTTTTGTCAGACAATGCCGGTGTGAGGCGGAGCCTCGCTAGAAGTTGACGCGGATGCCGAAGGTGATCGGCATCGTCCAGCGAGAGCTCTTGTCGTTGATGTTTTCCAGGCCGGTTCCGCGCAGCGAGTCGATCTGCGACAGGCCGCTGTTGAAGCGCGCGCCGATCTGCGCGAAGACATCGTACCGGTTGTTGAGGCCATAGAGCGCGCCGCCATTGATGCCAAAGCTGAACGCCCCTGTGCCGTCGTAGAAATCCGTCGCCAGGCGGGTGATGCCGGCCTGAGGCGCTGCAAAGGCGCCGTCGATCTCACTGATGATCGCCACGCCAATGGTGGCGCCTCCGTAGGGCCGCAGCCGTGCACTCCGTGGAGCAAAGTAATGCCGGGCGCCAGCCTCGATGGTCCACGCTTTGTAGTCGTCGAACGTCGCCACCAGTTCGGTGCCGTTGACGGTGCCGACACTGACGATATCGGATCCACCGCCCTGATAGCTGAGTTGCGCGCGAACCTCGTTAATCTCGTCGAGCATGTAGCCGCCGCTGAATTGCCACTGCACGCCAGTGCCGTAGACGTCGCCGAACGACTGCGCGTTGATGACGGTGGCCTTATTGTCGAGTGTACCGATGCCAGCGGCAAGGAACGCCCCGCTGACGTTGACGTCCCAGCCCACTGACACTTCGCCATTCCAGGACGACTGGGCGGTGGTCTGGGCAGACGCGTGCCCCGCTGTGAGGACGAAGGCGCCAAACATCAGCGCCGGCAGACACTTTCGAGCAGACATCATTTTCTTCATATGTGTGTGACGATACGAAACGCCAGCTCCGCCGATCACGTCACGGCCTGCATAGATCACTGACGTACGGTTTGGAGCCTGAAGGTCTCATCCGGGTGCGCCGTCGCGCCGACGATGGAGACAAGCCGTGCCTGCAATTCAATCACGAATACAGGCTCTTTCGTTCAGCGAAGATGCGGGCCTCAGACCATTGGTGTTGCGCAGCCAGCTGATCAGTTGATTCGAGACACCCGGCGATATCCCTGTG
>CAVSUB010000010.1:0-179190 GCA_963730995.1 uncultured Acidobacteriota bacterium
GGGTGCCACGCTGGGTGCCACGCTAAAGGTCAAAAAATGGGTGCCACGCCCGGTGCCACGCTGAAAACGAAGGGGTCTGACGGAGAGAGATGGAGCAGGAGACCACTACATCTTGTGGTGGTCTCGAACCTTACGGATTTCCTAGTGGATGTTGGCGGGGTCGACGGGACTCGAACCCGCGGCCTCCGGCGTGACAGGCCGGCGTTCTAACCAACTGAACTACGACCCCAAAGAACGTTGTCGAACCTACGTGCGGCTGTCGCGTTGGCCTGCCCGGCCGTAGCTCGCGATCAGCGCGTTGCAGCCCGCCTTCGCGATTCGCGCTACGGCGGGCAACCTTCGCCTGAAACGTGAGCGAAGGTTGGCTTGCCAGCCATAGCTCCGAAGCGAAGGCTGGTGGGCGGTAAGGGATTCGAACCCCTGACAGCCGGCGTGTAAAGCCGGTGCTCTACCACTGAGCTAACCGCCCGCCTTACGCGCTACGCGCTTCGGCAGGCAAGCCCTCTTGGCGTTGCGCGCTTCGGCGGGCAAGCCCACCCAGCACCCTCGCCGCCGTCACCCAAAGACGACAATTATAAAACCTTCCACCACAGCAGCGCAAGCACGGCGCCGAGCCCCGCAACAGCTCGATACTCGCGATTCGAAATCACGCGCGTCATGCTGAAGCGTCGCTGCCCGCCCGGCGCGCGGCCTTCTCGATACGCTGGATAGGCGGTGCCGAATTTTTCGGTCAGGTGGGCTTCCTCCCCCCGCATTGCAGCGGTCAACGTGATCGCCAGATACGCAACCACCACACATGCCGCGGCGACACTCGCCGCCGCGATCGCGAATCCCACGCCGATGATGGTCGAACCAAGATAAAGCGGATGCCGCGAGAAGCGGTACGGCCCGGATGCCGTGACCTCACGCCCTTTCTCGAGGTGCCCCGCCGCCCAGATGCGCAGCCCTTCGCCGACAAGGGCTACGATCGCGCCGGCTGCGAGGCTGCGTTCGGTCGGCTGCGCCAGCCACAACGCGAGAACGGCCGATGGAAACCCGAGCCGCACTCGATAACGCGCGACGCGGCGCGCGAGCTCAGACATCGCGGCTGGACCTCGGGCCACTTGACCCGAGGCGACGCTGGATCGCCGCCGTTACCTCGGCGACGCTGACGTCCTCGAGACACCACTGCGAATTCCGGCACTGGCGCTTGTAGTGGCAGCGGCACGATCCGTAGCGGCCGATCACGACGTCATCCGGGGCCCAGGGCCCATTCCGCTCAGGGTCCGTCGGGCCGAAGATGCCGACCACCGGTGTACCAACCGCCGCAGCAAGATGAACCGGCCCGGTATCTCCGGACACACACAGCGCGGCCGCGCGGGAGAGCGCGATCAGATCGGCGATCCCGGTCGCCGGTGCTTCCTTCGCGGCACCGTTCGACGCCCGCACGACCGAGGCCGCGAGCTCCTCGTCTCCGGGTCCCCAGAGGACGACCGAACGCAGCCCGCGGACCTCCCGGAGAAACGTCGCCACCTCGCCGAATCGCTCCGGCGGCCAGCGCTTGTTCGGCCATGCGGCGCCAGGATTCAGGAGGGCGAAGGGGCCTCCCCCGTCGGCGGCCTCCACGCCGTTCGCCACCGGCGACTCGACATCCACGAACGGAAACACCACGCGCTCGGTATCGACGCCGATCACTCGGAGCAGATGGAGATTCTTGTAGATCACATGATGCGACGCCCGCTGATCTCCGGAGTCCATGAAATCATCGGTCGCCGAATAGAACGGCCGTGCCGTTTTCTCCCGGAGATGCCAGATCGAAAAGCCCGCGACGCGGCGGGCTCCTGACGCACGCGCGAGCACGGCTGACTTCATCAGGCCCTGCATGTCGAGCGCCGCGTCGTACGGAACCTGCCGAAGCCGGCGAACGACGTCGATCCACGCTGAGACGGACGAGCCGCTCAGCGTCACGATCCGATCGAGCCCCTGGACCAGGTCGAGCACCGGCCGATGTTTCGCGTCGACCAGCCAGTCTATCCGCGCGTCAGGCATCGCGGTACGCAGTGCCGCTGCGGCTGGCAGGGCGTGCACGATGTCGCCGAGCGCCCCGAGTCGAACGATCAGGATGTTCATCCGCGGATGCGCGCGAGCACGTCGCGGGTCGAATGATCCTTCGGATCACCGACGATGGCGATGCGGCCGCCGTAGGCGCGCACGGTATCGCGCTCGGGGACAGTCTCGATCGTGTAGTCGGTGCCCTTGCAGTGCACGTCGGGCCTGCAGCTGCTCGAGGAGCGTCGTCACCGTCGGCTCGGCGAAGATGGTCACGTAGTCAACCCCGCGGAGCGCCGCCACGAGCTCGGCGCGATCCTCGGCCTTCAGAACGGGCCGGCCCGGCCCCTTCGTTCCCGCCGTCCCGTCGTCGTTCACAGCGACGATCAGACGGTCCGCCTCGGCGGCAGCCGCCTGGAGATAGCGGAGATGTCCGGCGTGCAGCAGGTCGAAGCAGCCATTTGCGAAGGCGAACGTCAGGCCCGCAGCGCGGTCGGCGCGCACGCGATCGACGAGATCCGCGCGTGTGAGGATATGTCCCATTGCGTCGACTGGATGATTCCGCCGGACCTCTGCCCTCCGGGGCAACTATCTCCGACCACTGGAGCGCACGGCCTGGCGCAGCTCGTCGGCTGAAACCGTCGCCGTGCCGCGCTTCATGACGACGACGCCACCGGCGTAGTTGGCCAGGTGTGCCGCTTCGCTGAACGTGGCTCCCGCCGCGAGCGCGAGCGTCATCGTGGCAATGACCGTGTCGCCGGCGCCCGTGACGTCCGCGATCTGATCCGATCCGGAGATCGGAATGTGCTCGGTCGCGCGGTCCCGCTCGAAGAGCGCCATCCCGCGGCTCCCGCGCGTGATCAGCACGGCTTGCGATCTGGTCTGCGACAACAGTTCCCGCCCGGCCCTCTCGAGCGCGCGCACGTTCTCGCCGATGGTGATGCCGAACAGCTGTTCGACTTCGGACTCATTCGGCGTGCAGGTTGTCATCCCCCGGAACCGGAGCAGCGCGTAGCGGGAATCCACGAGCACGGGAGCCGGTCGTCCGGGACCTGCAAAGCGCTGGCTGGCTCGGCGGACGACCGCAGGCGTGACGAGGCCCGTGCCGTAGTCGGACACGAGCAGCGCGTCACAGCGCGCCGCAGCCCAGACGAGCCTCGCCTCGATCGCGCGCCGATCTGCGGCGGAGAGCTCCGGGCGGACTGCCCGGTCGATCCGTACGACCTGCTGCTTCGCCGAATGGACGCCGCCGGCCAGGATACGTGTCTTGGTCGGCGTTCGATAGCCGCGTGGCTGCACGATCCCGCGAAGGTTCACGCCGCGCCCGAGCTCCTCGAGCAGGCGTTGTCCAGTCTCGTCGGCGCCCGCGACACCAATCGCTGACGGTGTCCCACCGAGGGCCGAGACGTTCTTCGCGGCGTTGCCTGCGCCTCCCGGCACGATCTCGGTAGAGTCGTAGTCGAGGATCAGGACGGGCGCCTCGCGCGACACGCGTGCGATCTGACCGTAGATGAACTCGTCCGCGAGAAAATCGCCGAACACCGCGACGCGGATCCCGGCAAAATCGTCGATGAGCGCCAGGAGGCGGTCGTGGGCTGGCGCTGATTCTCGCATCCTCTCCTTCACGATTGTTCTCGGGATCCCGGGCACGGCAGCAGGCGCTCGAGGCGAAGGGCGTCGAAGGGCCGCAAGTGTGTGCCGCCGATCTGTGCGGTGCTCGTCCTTTCGAACGAGCGGTGCTCATCATTTTACACGCTCGAGAACTTCGCCCCCGAGGGTGTACCCGCGTGATATGGTGCGCCAGTGGCGGGTGAGTGAGCCGGCCACGGAAGATCGAAGGAGGCGCCCGTGAGAATGAAAGTCATCGTTGCCGTCGCCGCGTCAGTATTCATCGGTTGTTTGGGAGCTGCGGT
Organism: uncultured Acidobacteriota bacterium; assembly: GCA_963730995.1. GTDB lineage: Bacteria > Acidobacteriota > Vicinamibacteria > Vicinamibacterales > 2-12-FULL-66-21 > CAVSUB01. Next base: position 3,942 of record CAVSUB010000010.1, read on the forward strand.
AATCCGAGCGGAGCAGGGACAATCCAGGCCCGGACCATCGAAACATGAGGAGGACAAGGCGGAGGCTGACGAATTGCGGATCGAAACCGGCCTCCGGTATGCGAAGGCCCAGGGCATCCAACTTGATTTCAAAAAGAAGGATCGGGACTCGGTGGGGCTCGGCAGCTATCTCGTCAACTCGGTCGGAGGCTGCAACGACTGTCACACCGCACCCCCCTTCACTGTCGACCCCTTCAGCGCGCCTGGCGTGCAGAAGCAGGTCAATGTCGCATGCTATCTTGCTGGTGGCCAGGAGTTCGGGCCTTTTGTTTCACGCGACATCACGCCCTTTGAAGACGGCAAGCCGGCCGGGCTCACGTTCCAGCAGTTCCGGCGCGTCATCCGCACCGGGGAGGATCCGGACAACCCGGGTCAGCTGCTCCAGGTGATGCCATGGCCTGTCTATCAGACAATGACCGATCACGACCTCCGAGCCGTCTATGACTATCTCTCCGCGGTTCCCCCAATCGCGGTGAACACGTGCGGAACGCCGAGCGAATAGCAGTCCGGGCGACTCTGCGCTTCACGACTGTCGCAGGATCCACGCGACCGCGGCGATAAGGTTGTCGGCGATCCAGTCCGCTCGAAGATCCGGACGAGTGTTCGCCTCCGCAATCTGTCCGTAGCCGGTCCGCACCAGAACGGCGCGCGCACCAGCGGCGCGCGCCGCACCCACGTCCTCCCACCGATCGCCGACCACAAACGAACGCGACAGATCCAGAGCGAGCTGGCCCGCTGCCGCGAGCAGCATGCCGGGCGCCGGCTTGCGGCAATCGCATCGCGCGCGATACTCCGACAGAACCGCATCAGGATGGTGCGGACAGTAGAAGAAGGCATCGATCCGGCCGCCGGCGGCGCCGACCCGATCGACGATGTGCGCGTGTGCTTCGGCGACGAAGGACTCGCGCACGAGACCGCGGCCGATGCCGGACTGATTGGAGATGATCACGACAGGCCAACCCGCGCGATTCAGCAGGCGCACGGCATCGACCGTGAACGGGAACAAGGAGAGCCGCTCGAGCCGATCCAGATAGCCAGACTCTTCGATGAGGGTGCCATCGCGATCGAGAAAGACTGCGGGCCTCATGCCGGTCGAGGGAGATGGCGCTCGACGCTCGCCACGACAGCGTCGACCGTGATGCCCTTCATGCACCTGTGGTCGATCGGACAGTCGCGCAGCATGCACGGTCGGCAGAACACCGGGTGCACCAGCACGTCATGATTTCCGATGGGGGCGGTCACGCGCTCGTCGGTCGGACCGAAGATCGCCGTCACCGGGACGCCTGCGGCCGCCGCAAGGTGCATGGCGCCTGAGTCATTCGAGACGAACGCGGCGCACCTGCTCAGCACGCCGATGAGCGCACGCAGGTCGGTGCGGCCTATGAGGTTGACGGCGCGAGCTCCTGACGGCAACGCCGATTCTATCTCACGCCCGGCATCGCGATCCCCGGATGCACCGACGAGCACGCACGTTGCGCCGCGCTCCTGCGTCAGGCGACCGATCACTTCCGCGACACGCAAGGGCGGCCAGCGTTTCGCGTGACCATACGCCGCTCCCGGCGCCATCCCCACGAGCGGCACTCCGGTGTCCGCGTCGAACTCACTGAGGAGTGCCGAGGCGAGCGCGAGCGTTTCAGGCCGCGGCGTCACGCGCGGCGTACCATCTGTCTCGGGGAGATCCAGACCACGCGCGAGGTGCTGGTAGTACGCTGCCTGGTGCACGTGCGCGGGCGGCCGTCCGACAGGTCGCGACAGCAACCAGCCACGGCCGCCCGCGCGATAACCCCACCGCCCGGCGATGCCTGCGCGCCGCGCCATCCATGCCGATCGAAACGAATTCGGCAAGAGTATGGCCGCGTCGAACCTGCCATCGCGGAGCTGTGCCTGCTCCGTTCGCGGATCGACCGTCAGGACTTCGTCCTGATCAACGGGGGTCTGTTCCAGAAAGAGCGGAGCTACTGACGAGATCGCCGCAACAGCCAACGACGCACCGGGATACCCGGCGCGGACGGCCGCCATCGCCGGCAGCGCCATCACCGCGTCACCCAGCCAATTGGGTGCGCGGATCACGATTCGTGTGGGACTGGCAGCCCGTGGTGAAACTCTGGCTGCATTCGACGGGCGATGCATCCTCACGGGCGGCGTTGCTCCTCGCTCAAATACTGCCCGGTATTCTCGGTCGTCGCGCCTTGCCCGTGAGGCGCCTCGCCCGTCTCGGTGCGACGCCAGAGTTTCACCACGGGCTGCTCGTCCCGACGGACGTCACGCGTGCAGTCTCACCCGCGCTGCTCTTCCCCGCTGGCGGTCGGGAACATGCCGCGCACCTCCTCACCCTTCGGCTCGATGTCGCGCCACCGCCGATGCATCCAGAGCCAGAGCTCCGGGTAACGGCGGACGTACATCTCGAGAACGTCCGTGCAGCGCTGTGTGAACTCCCGGATCGCGTCGGGCGTGTCGGAGGGCGGCGGCTCGACGGGGTGTTCGTAGACCATGCGGAATCGGCCACCGGGCAGTGGAAGGGCGAACGCGGGCATGACGGGCGCCCCCGTTCGCAACGCCAGCGCCGCAAGCGCCGACGTCGTCGCCGCAGGCCGGTTGAAGAAGTCCACGTACACGGCGTCCGTTGTTTGAATGTGCTGATCGATGAGGACCGCAACCGCGGAGTTCGAATCGAGCGCGCGCAGGACCCTCCGGATGGCGCCGCGGCGATAAATCACGTTGTTGCCGGTCGACCGGCGAACGGACTCCAGCAGGTCGTTCAGCAGCGGATTGTCCAGCGGCCGGGCGAGCACGGCCATGGACCCGAGCGAGAGTCCGTGAACGAGAGCGTTGATTTCCCAGAATCCGAAATGCCCGGTGAAAAGCAGCACGCCCTTTCGATGCGCGTAGGCGGCGCGCAGCCTGTCGTCGCCTTCGAACTCCACGCGGCGCATCATTCGCGCCGGCGTCATCGTGCTGAATTTGAGGAGCGCCATCAGCAGCCGGCCGAAGTGCTCGAACATGTGCCGCGCGATGGCACGCCGCTCGATCTCGGTGCGTGCCGGGAAGGCGCCCTCCAGGTTCCTCAGGGCGAGCCGGCGATGCGGACCATCGACGACGTGAAATGCCAGACCCAGCAGGCGGCCGGCGCCGAGGACGACACGCATCGGCAGCACACGGACGACCGCCACCACCGACACGACGGCGGCGTACTCGAGGCGATGACGGAAGGACGGACGCTGATCAGTCAACGGTGATATCGCGGGCAGCCTGGAGCGAAGCGTCGAGCCACCGCCGGAATTCGGCCGCCGGCTCAGGTTCCATTGTAAGCGGCAGGTACGCGACGGCGACCGGGAACGGACGGAACGGAAGCAGACGGACGAAGTCCTTCTCGGTGGTGACCACGGCGCGGGCGCCCGACCTGACCGTCGCCGCCCAGATACGCTCGACGTCTTTCCGCGTGAATGCGTGGTGATCCCGGAAGACCAGGGCATCCTGTACGGCCCACCCCCGTGCCGCCAGCTCCTTCAGGAAGCGCTCGGGATCCGCGATGCCGGCCACGGCCACCGCCGGCACACCGGGCCCGGGAACATCGAATCCCGAGACCGGGCCCGTCAGGACTGGATCACCCAGCCTGCGTTGCAGCGTGAACAGGGGCCTGTCGAGACTTCCAGGAAGGCTGACGCCCGGACCATCCGCCAGCACCGCGTCCGCAGCGGCCAGCGTGTCCTGCGCTTCGCGCAGCCGGCCGGACGGCAGCGTCCGGGCGCTCGAGTCGAGATCATCCTGTTTGACGATGACCAGGTCGATGTCCCGATCGAGCTGCAGGTGTTGAAACCCGTCGTCCAGGAGATGCAGGGTGACGCCGAACTGATGCTCGGCGAGGCGTCCGGCGAGGTAGCGATCGCTCGAGACGAGCACCGGGACGCCAGGCAGCTGCCGCGCGAGCATCAACGGCTCGTCGCCCGCCCGGGCGAGATCCGCGCGAAGTCCGGCGGGGTCGCTCACCACGACCACGCCTTCCTCGGGCAGCGTGCGCGCGTAGCCTCGGGTGAGAATCGATGGGCGCTCGCCGGCCTCACGAAGCCATCGCGCCAGGCAGGCAACCGTCGGTGTCTTCCCTCGCCCGCCGACGGCGATGTTCCCGACGCTCACGACGGGCCGGCGCAGGCGGCGGCGCAGATCCGGACGTCGCGCGTAGCGCTCGCGCCGCCTGCGCGCGGCCGCCGCATACAGATCGCTCAGCAAGGATCGTCAGTGCACGAGGCGGAACGGCCGCACGACGCTGGATGACTCGCGAGGCAGGAGCTCGGCCAGAACCGCAAGGCTCTTGACGCGAGCGCCGCGATTGGCCTCCACGAGGGCCCGCGCCGCTGCGCCGAGGCTCGCGCGTCGAACGGGATCGCCGAGCAAGGCGATCAGGACCGGCTCGAGCTCCCGCTCCTCCCGGATTTGAATCGCCGCGCCGTTGTCGAGAAACGTCTGCGCAATCTCCGCGAAATTTTCCATGTGCGGACCAAAGACGATTGGCTTCCCGAAGACGGCAGGCTCCAGGATATTGTGGCCTCCAGCGTCCACGAGGCTGCCGCCGACGAAGACCGCCGTGGCGATCTGAAAGAGCTGCGCGAGCTCGCCAATCGTGTCGAGGATCACCACCTGCTGCCGCGGCTCGGCATCGACGCGCAGCTCGGTTCGTCGGGCAACTGTGTAACCCGCGGCGCGAGCGAGCCGCTCGGCATCGTCGAACCGCTCCGGCTTTCGTGGAGCTATCACGAGCAGCGCGTTCGGCATCGACGCGCGAATCCGGAGGAAGGCTTCGAGTATGGGATCCTCTTCTCCCTTGAGCGTGCTCGCGGCGATGACGACCGGACGATCGGGGCTCACGCGGAAATAACGGAGCACGCGGTTGCGACCGCGATCGGTCGTGCGGAATCCGCCGTCTGAAGGGCCCATCCCGTCGGGGAACTCGAGCGAGTCGAACTTCAGGGAACCGGTGACCGACACGCGCTCCCGCGGGGCGCCGAGGTCGATGATCCGGCGGGCCGATTCGTCGCTCTGCATGCAGAATCGATCGACGTGCTGCAGGACGCGGCGGAAAAGGGGGCGGACGAGCCGGTAGCGGGGGTACGACCGGCCGGAAATCCGGCCGTTCACGAGCGCGGTCTTCACACCTGCACGATGGCAGGCGCGCAGCAGGTTGGGCCAGATCTCGGTCTCCATCATGACGAAGAGCCGTGGCCGGACCAGCCGCAGCGTCCGTTGGACGACGAAGCCGAGGTCGAACGGAAAGTAGAACACCTGATCTACGTACTGCAGGTTCTTCGCGGCGATCTGCTGGCCCGTCATGGTGGTCGTCGACAGGAAGATCCGGAGCCTGGGGTACCGCTCGCGCAGCTCGGGCAACAGGGCGCGGGCGGCCAGGACTTCTCCGACCGACACCGCGTGAATCCAGATGGAGCTGTCGCCGTCAAGGTTGAACGACACCGGCAGATAGCCCATGCGCTGTTTCAGGCTCGTGATGTACTTGCGATACCGCACCGCCTGGTACAACAGGTAGGGAGACATGACGATGAAGAACGCCACGGCGAGGGCGGTGTAGGCGACGTACATGGAGGAAATCAGGGGTAACTGTAGTCCGCGGTTTGACCACGGCGCAAGGCGTTCACTAGAATTAACGGTTTCGGCGCAGCAAACGGACACATCCGAACGGCGAGCGCCGCGGCGGAGGAATTTGTGATGGCTGTGAAGGTTGGGATCAACGGGTTCGGACGCATCGGCCGCAACATCATGCGCGCGTCCATGGGCGACAGCGGAATCGACATTGTCGCGGTCAACGATCTGACGAATGCCACAACGCTGGCGCACCTGCTCAAGTACGACTCGATCCTCGGCAATCTCAAGGCCGACATCTCCGCGACCGGCGACAGGATTACCGTCGACAAGGACGAGTTCCAGGTGCTGTCGGTGAAGGATCCGGCGCAGCTGCCCTGGAAGTCGCTGGGCGTCGACGTCGTCTTCGAGTCCACCGGCCTGTTCACGAACCGGGACGATGCGGCGAAGCACCTGACCGCCGGGGCCAAGAAGGTCGTGATCACGGCGCCGGCCAAGAAGCCCGACATCACTGTCGTCCTTGGCGTGAACGCCGACAAGTACGACAAAGGGCAGCCACCACATCATCTCGAATGCCTCGTGCACCACGAACTGCCTGGCGCCGGTCGCCAAGGTGCTGCACGAAGCGTTCGGCATCACCAAGGGATGGATGACGACCATCCACTCCTATACGAACGACCAGCAGCTCCTGGATTTACCGCACAAGGACCTGCGGCGCGCGAGGGCGGCGGCGCTGTCGATCATTCCGACGACGACCGGCGCGGCGACCGCCGTCGGCGAGGTGCTGCCGGAGCTGAAGGGCAAGCTGGATGGCATGTCGATGCGCGTGCCGACGCCGAACGTGTCGCTCGTGGATCTGGCGGCGCTCCTCGGGAAGAAGACCTCGACCGAGGAAGTGAACGCGGCGCTGAAAGCTGCGGCGGACGGTCCGCTGAAGGGCATCCTCGAGTACGTCACCGAGCCGCTCGTGTCGGTCGACTTCCGCGGTAATCCGCACTCGTCGATCGTGGATTCGATGTGCACGGGCGTCATGGACGGCGATTTCGTGAAGATCCTCTCCTGGTACGACAACGAGTGGGGCTACTCGAGCCGCTGCGTGGATCTGCTCCGCTTCATCGTACAGAAGGGGCTCTAGTGGGATGTACCCCTGAATCAGTAGCAGCCGCTCCGTCGTCGCGGCTGCGAAATCGGGGCCGAAACACACGACGACACGCTACTAAATCAGTAGATACAGTCCACTAGTAGGATGTGACTCCTGAATCGATTGCAGCCGCTCCGCTGTCGCGGCTGCGGAATTTGCTGCGAGCAATCGGGCCTTGCGATCGATTGCGCCGCTCCGTTGTCGCCGCTGCGGAATTCGTGGCTACCGCTCGTGCTGTTGAATCAGCTGATCTGAGGACTAAGTGGGCGTTCGCAACATCAAGGACCTCGACCTGCGCGGCAGGAAAGCGCTGATCAGGGTCGACTTCAACGTGCCGATCAAGGGCGGCGTGATCCAGGAGGACACGCGGATCCGGGCCTCGCTGCCGACGATCCGCTACGCGCTCGAACAGGGCGCCACCGTCATCCTGATGTCCCACCTCGGCCGGCCCAAGGGCAAGCCGAACCCGGAGTATTCGCTCAGACCGATTGCGGCGCACCTGGCGACGCTCCTTGGCAGGCCGGTCGAATTCGCTGAAGATTGCATCGGTCCGCAGGCGAAGGCCGCCGTCGAAAGGGCCACCGCAGGAGACCGCGTCGTCCTGCTCGAGAATCTGCGATTCCACGCCGAGGAAGAGAAGAACGACAGCGGGTTCGCGCAAAGCCTTGCGGAGCTCGGCGACGTCTACATCAACGACGCGTTCGGATCCGCCCATCGCGCGCACGCATCGACCGAAGGGATCGTGCGGCACATGAAGGCCTCGGCGGCGGGACTGCTGATGGCGGACGAGATCGCACATCTGGGTCGCGTGCTGGAGAATCCGGATCGGCCGTTCGTGGCGATCCTGGGCGGCGCGAAGGTCTCTGACAAGCTCGAGGTGATCGAGAATCTGATCCCGCGGGTCGATGCGCTCCTGATCGGGGGGGCCATGGCCTATACGTTTCTCGAGGCACGGGGCGTCGCGGTGGGCAAGTCGCTCGTGGAAGCGGACCTCCTGGACGCTGCGCGGGAGATCGAGCGGCGTTCCAAGGCACGCCAGCTGCGGCTGGAGCTGCCGGTCGATCACGTGGTCGCGCCGAAGCTCGAGGCGGGCGCGCCGGCGGAGACGCTGGCCGTTGGCGACCAGCGCATCGGCGATCGGATGGGGCTCGACATCGGTCCGGAGACCGTAAAGACTTATCGCGAGGTCCTCGCGCACGCCAGGACGGTGATCTGGAACGGGCCGATGGGCGTCTTCGAGATCGACGCCTTCGCAAATGGGACGATCGAGGTCGCCAAAGCTGTCGCGGCCGTGAAGGGGACGACCGTCATCGGCGGCGGAGACTCGATTGCCGCCGTCGCCAAAGCTGGCGTCAGCGATCGGATTACGCACATCTCGACCGGCGGCGGCGCGTCGCTGGAGTTCCTCGGCGGGCGCAGCCTGCCGGGCGTCGAGGCCCTGAAGAATTGAGCTGGTTCAGATCGTAGGCAGAATTCTGCAAAGCTTGGCCGAGCCGCACAATCGATAGGCGCGCCGCAGGCGCGCCCCGCCGGAGCGGAGCGGGGCAAAGGGGCCCCGCGAGCGACGGCGCTTGGGGGGTCCGGCGGGGCGAAGCCCCCCGGACTAAAAAAGACATGCGCACTCCTTTCATCGCCGCGAACTGGAAGATGTACAAGACCGTCCACGAGGCGGTCGTGTTCGTGAAGGAGTTCCGCAGCCTCGTGAAGGACATCACGGCGGTCGAGATTGTGGTCGCGCCGCCGTTCACTGCGCTCCACGCGGTCGCCGAGGCGGCACGGAGCTCGAACGTCGGCGTCTCCGGACAGAATCTGCACTGGGAGAAGGACGGCGCGTTTACCGGCGAGATCAGCGCCCGCATGCTGCGGGAGGCTGGCGCCGAGTACGTGATCGTCGGGCACTCGGAGCGGCGTCGCCTCTTCGGCGAAACCGACCAGAGCGTGAACCGGAAGGTGGTCGCCGCTCTCGGCGTCGGATTGACGCCCATCGTCTGCATCGGCGAGACGCTCGAGGAACGCGAGGCCGAACAGACGCTGCCTGTCCTCGATCGTCAGATCAAGGAGGGCCTCGACGGCCTCAGCGGGGATCAGGTCCACTCGCTGGTGATTGCGTACGAGCCAGTCTGGGCGATCGGGACCGGACGGAACGCGACGCCGGAGCAGGCGGCCGAGGCGCACGCGCACATCCGTGGGCGGCTGCGAAGCTGGTTCGGCGGGTCTGCGGCCGACGGCTGTCATGTGATCTACGGCGGCAGCGTCAAGCCGGACAACATCCACGATCTAATCGTCCTTCCCGACGTGGACGGTGCGCTGGTGGGCGGGGCGAGCCTGGACGTGCGCGGGTTCGCGGATATCGTTTCCCGGAGCCAGCGCAGCGCGGTATAAGGGCAGTCATCGGCTCGCCGCGCGAGCTCACTTTTCTCTCGTTCGTGCCGGATCTTCGCAGGCCTCCAACTGACACGGACACGGCTCATCTGCAGCCGGGCTGCGTTGTTCTCCTCCTGGCTCACCTCAAGCTGGTATAGCATGCGGCGACGATAGGTCCTTTTCCTGTCCACACCCTGGCGTGTCTGGGAGGCGACGCATGAGAAAGACAGTCACCGCAGGTCTCTTCGCGACAGCGCTGTTCGCAGCGGCCGTGCCGGTGTTGACCGTCACCAACGGGCAGCCTGACGGCAGCGGTCATCCGTACGTCGGCGTAGCCATTCAGCCGATCCCAAGCATGCCGGGCTTCGTCAGCGTCTGTTCCGGCTCGGCGCTCTCGCCGACGGTGTTCCTCACCGCCGCGCACTGCTTCGATCCTGCCCGGCCGGCCTTCGTGTCGTTCAAGTCTGGCCCCCCGTTCAGCCTGGCGGCAGACTTCACTTCGGGGACGGTCCATCTCCATCCCGACTGGTGCCCCGGATGTGGACCAGGACTGGCCGGAGCCGACTTCCACGACGTCGCCGTCATCGCGTTGAATGCCCCAGCGAACGCGGGGCCGTTTGCGCTACTGCCGTCGCCAGGACTCGTCGACGTGCTCCCGATGAAGACGTCCGTCGATGTCGTCGGCTACGGAACGCAGGGATTCATCCGCGGCGGGGGGAAGCCCAGCGAGGTGTTCCTGTTCACGCGCTACTTCGCTCCAAGCGAGCTCATACAGAGCAACAACGTCCAGAGCGTGGAATTCATCAAGCTCACCGCCAACCCTGCAAAGGGAAAGGGCGGGATCTGTTTTGGGGATTCAGGGGGTCCAGACCTCGTGAGCGGAACGGCCACGGTCCTGGCGGTGAATACGTTCCTGACCAACAGCAACTGTACCGGGGTGACCTACTCGAACCGGGTAGATTTGCCCGAGATCCTGGCCTTCATCAGGAATTTCCTGAACTGACTGTCGCTTGAACGTGGCGCCCGGGATCGCGGTTGGACCCAGCCGCGTCTCAGGACCCCAAACTCGCAGAAAACGGGGCGTACCGGTCTCGGGTTGTCCCTGCTGCGCCTTCGCTGGTAGAATCGGACGTTATGCTCTACTACCTGCTGGCGGTCCTGTACGTCTTGAGTTGCCTGATGCTGCTTCTCGTGGTGCTGCTGCAGCAGGGCAAAGGCGGCGACATGGCCAGCGCATTCGGCGGCGGCGGCAGCCAGACTGCGTTCGGCGCCCGTGCGGGCGCGACCGTGCTGACGAAGGCCACGGCGGTTCTGGGGGGGCTCTTCATGATCGGAGCGATCGCCCTCGGGATCATCGGCAAACGGGGCGAGTCGTCTCTGATGGGCGGCTACAGAACACCGGTGTCGGCGCCGGCCCCGAAGGCAACGCCCGCGCCGCAGCAGCAGTCACCGACCCCGGCGCCGGCGCAGCCGGCGTCACCCGAGAAGGCGCCCGCGCCCGCACCGGAGAAGAAGTAGGCCCACCTGACGCGAAAGTGGCGGAACTGGCAGACGCACCAGCTTGAGGGGCTGGCGCTCGCAAGAGCGTGAGAGTTCGAATCTCTCCTTTCGCACCATTCGACTCGGCCTCGGCCCTCGCCGAGGCCTCCTGACAGGTCGCCTCACTTCACGAGGCAAGTCGTCGCTCAGCCCCCCGCAGACGACACACAAGCCCATCCGACGACCAGGTGTGATACGTTCCGCCCGTCCGAACAGTCTCCGATCTGCGTCCCCATCCCCTGAGGAGCCTCACTCCACAGGCAAGGAGGAAAGATGATTTCGAAATTTGCGCGTTTCACGCTGGTTCTCGGCGTCGGTGTACTCACGGTTGCGGCGCTGGCCACCGCGCAGGCGAAGGATCCCTTCGTCGGCACCTGGAACATGAACCTCGCCAAGAGCAAGTACAGCCCCGGTCCCGCTCCGAAAAGCTCGACGTCCACGTACGAGGCTGCAGGAAAGGGTTACAAGGTCTCCGTGAAGAGCGAACCGGCGAGTGGTCCAGTGCAGCAGTGGTCCTACACCTCCGACTTGGACGGCAAAGACGTACCGATCACCGGCAACAACCCGAATGCGGACACGGTGGCCGCGAAGCGTATCGACGCCAACACGCTGGAGATAGTGAACAAGAAGAACGGCAAGGTCACGACGACCCAGAAGAACGTGGTCGCGGCCGACGGCAAGACGCGCACGGTGACGACGACCGGCACCGATGGGCAGGGGCAGAAGTTGAGCAACGTCGCGGTGTACGAGAAGCAGTAGCGCCGTCCTGTCCAATCACGGTCCGTACCTCCGTCCGCCGCACGGATGAAGCCTCGCCTTATTCCATCCGCTGACGAAATGTAAGCGAAGTAGCGACCATCGGGCTCTTCGAAGGATGATCGTCTTTGAAGGTCAGTCCCCCGCCGGCTCAGCAGATCGCAAGCCCGGACTGAGAGGACTGCGACGATCTGATGAGAACTCGCCTGAATCGCCTTTGCCGGATTCCGGAACAGTGGCTTGCGCGCGCGGCGCGACACCGGACCCTCTCAATCTGCTTCGTCGGAGCACTTGCCTTCGCGGGAAGTGCCTTGGCTGCATGGGGGACTCACATCCCGCAGCCAAGCGTGCACGATGAGTTCAGCTATTTGCTGGCATCCGACACCTTCGCGCACGGCCGGCTGACGAATCCCACGCATCCGATGTGGACTCACTTCGAGAGCATGCACATCATTCAGCGGCCGTCGTACGCGTCGAAGTATCCGCCGGCGCAGGGTCTCATCCTGGCGGCCGGCCAGGTGGCTGGCGGACACCCGGTCGTGGGGCTGTGGCTGAGCGCCGGGCTCGCGTGTGCCGGCATCTATTGGATGCTGCTCGGTTGGGTGCCGCCGCGGTGGGCGCTGCTCGGCGCGTTGATTGTTCTCGCCAGGATCGGCATTCCGAGCTACTGGAGCCAGAGCTACTGGGGCGGGTGGGCCGCCGCGCTCGGCGGCGCGCTCGTGTTCGGCGCGGTGCGCCGCCTTGTCCGACGGCCACGAGTCAGAGATTCATTGGTGTTGGGCGTCGGGTTGGCTGTACTTGCCAACAGCCGGCCATACGAGGGGCTCGTCCTCAGCCTTCCAGCGGTAGCTCTCCTCGGCGCGTGCCTGCTTCGCGAGCGCGACTTGCTGAAGCGGATCACGCTCGTTCGCACTTTGCTGCCGACCGGTATCCTGCTGGCGTGCACCATCACGGCGATGGCCTTCTACAACTGGCGGGTAACGGGAAGCGCGGTCGAACTTCCCTACCGCGTGCACGAGAGAACGTATGCGACGAAGCCCTTTTTTCTCTGGGGGCAGCCCCGACCGATGCCGGAGTACAGACCACGAGGTCATGCGAGCCTTCCAGATGAAAGAGCTTGAAGTCTACAAGCGCCAACAAACTTTTGCGGGATTCTTGCAGGAGATCCGCCGCTACAAGGGGAATGAGCTGTTCCGGTTTTATCTCGGGCGTCCGGGGGCGTTACTCCTGGTGGCGCTGCCGTGGGTGCTGAGGAACCGATGGATGGGTTTCGTAGCGCTCGCATGCGTGATCCTTGGAGCGGGACTGCTGCTCGAGACGCACATGTTTCCGCATTACGCCGCACCCGCTACCGGCCTTGTGTTCCTGCTGCTCGTTCAGTCGCTCCGGCACATCCGCCTTCTTCGCTGGCGCGACTTTCGGGTCGGGCGCATCGTCGTCTGGGCATTCCCGATGATCTGCGTCTACCACCTGTGGATTTCATTTGCTCTGCCGATACGGATCGAGCCGATCTGGGCGCTGCGAAGAGGACAACTGCTGTCGCAGTTGTGGCAGGACGGCGGACGACACCTCGTCATCGTCCGGTACGGCGCCCGACATGTGTTTGACGATGAGTGGGTCTACAACGAGGCGGACATCGACCATGCGCGCGTTGTCTGGGCGCGGGACATGGACGCCGTCAAGAACCGGGAATTGCTCCAATACTTCGCTGATCGGCGTGTGTGGCTGCTCGATGTAGACGCGGACGATCCATCCCTTGTGCCGTACCCGGCATTTGAGCCGCTCGCATCGTCCGCTCATCGTGCTGATTGAGTCTGCGAGACGGAGACGTGGACTACGTGATGGTGCGCGCCTGGAGGTTCACCCCACCGGTCAACCTCGCTTCCCGTAGGTGTCTTGAGCCTACTTATGTTTCTTCGACGATGGTTTCTTCGACTTGGCTTTCGAGGCTGCGGGCTTTGTGGGCGTCGGAGCGGCGACTTTCGGCGCCGGAGCCGGGGGTGGCGCGTCCGTGTTGAAGATGTCCTCGACAACCTTCCACTGACCGCCCGGCGCTTTCTTCCAAATCGTCACGTATTTCCCGCGCTCGGGCGCCGGCGCTCCCGAAGGATCGTTCATCGTCATCTGGTAGGTGCCCGTCGTGTAACCCAGATCGCCGGCGGTGCTGACCGTCGCCGCCGCCGGCGTCCACCGGAGCGAGAAGCCCGGAGCCGAGGACATCTTGATGAAGGTCTCCCGGATGGGCCCGGAACCCTTGACGACTGGCATCCCCTGCGGATAGACGGAGGCGTCGGTCGTGAAGTAGGAAACGAACTTGTCGACGTCTCTCGTCGATTGTGACCACTGTCGATCAACTTCGAGCAGCAAGGATCGCTCTCGATCGACGTTGACCGATCCGCCACAACTGATCGTGAATGCCGCGAGAACCAGCAACCATGAGCCTCGGCCCATACTGTCCTGCCTTCTGTAATCGGTCCGAAGAGTGTAGGAGATCGAAAGACGCGCAGTCCTAGTATACGGCCAGGCAGAGGAAGTGATCCCTACGACTTCACCGCCCAGCCCTGACGGTAGCTCCGCGTCAGGTACTGATTCGCCTCCGGCTTCTTCGGAAACTTCAAGGCTTTCCCGTCGAACTCCAGCGTCTCGCCCGGGAAGCGCGCGGCAATGTTGCCGATGATCACCGATTCGCTCAGCGGGCCTGCGTAGTCGAAGCTCGCCGAACAGGTCTCCTTCCCTCCCCCCATCACGACGTCGATGAACTCGTGATAGTGATTCCGATCGGGCAGATCGATCTGCGGCAATTTCGCCATCTTCGATTCGGGCAGCACGAACGCATCGGCTGTCATGTGCGGGAGCACGATCAGGCCGTCGGTGCCGACGACGACGCTACCCTGCTGGGGAAGGCGGGTGCCGAGCGGCTCGCAGATCGCGTCGGGAGGAAGCTCGCCTCCGTCGTACCACCACACATCGACGGTCGGACCAGCGGTGTATTGCGTGCCCGGGTACGTGACCTTCACCCTCGCCTTGACGGCCCAGTTTTCAGCCGTCGGTGAGGGGCCGTATCCGGTGACAGCTATCGGCGACGTGAGTCCGAGCGCCCGGTAGGGCGGGCTGTATATATGGCAGCCCATGTCACCGAGCGTGCCCGTGCCGAATCCGATCCGCTTGCGCCATTCGCCAGGGTGGTATACGCCCTTCTTAAACGGTCGTGACTCCGAGACACCGAGCCATTGGTCCCATTCGAGCGGCGCTGGCACGGGATCGGTGGCCTCGGGCAGCGGTTTTTCGTCCCCCCAGCTCTTGTTCGAGAATGTGTGCACCTCGCGGATCTTGCCGACGACGCCGCTGCGGACGAGCGCTTCGCCGTAGCGTTGCTGTTTGCTCGACGACACCTGTATCCCCATCTGCGTCGTCAGCCTTCGTCGTCTTGCTTCTTCGGTCAGGAGCCGCACCTCCCGCAGTGTGTTGCAGAGCGGCTTCTGGACGTAGACAGGCTTGCCGCGCTTCATCGCCTCCATCGCCACCAGGCAGTGCATGTGATCGGGAACCGAGACGTTCACCGAGTCGATACGCGTGTGCTCCTTCTCGAGCAGCTCGCGCCAGTCCTGATAGACGCGGGCCTTCGGAAAGGCCTGCTGGAGCGCCTCGAAGCGGCAGAGGTCCACGTCCGCAACCGCGACCAGTTCGAACGAGGGGTGCGTGGCGAACGACTTGAGGTCGGAGAACGCCTGACCGGAAGCTCCGATGCTTGCGTGGCGCAGAGTCGGCCCGGCTGCGCGCGGCCGGATGGATATGAACGGCGCGACGGCCGTCGTGGCGGCAACGGTCTGAAGGAATCGTCGGCGCGAAAGGGATGTGCTGGGCATGCGGGCAGAGTAACGTCAGTTCGGCCAATGTGCAACGTGAGGGCGATCGAGGCGTCCCGGTGTCGGGACAGTCACGGCGGCTGGCTGACGAGGGAAGGCATAGCCTGCCGGGGCCCGTCAGTCGTACCATGTGTCCAAGGAGCCTGTCTGAATGCCAAGACTGAACGTCGAACATTTCGCGTGCAACGTTTCCGACCCGGTGGCGATGGCCGCGTGGTACGTGGAGCATCTGGGGATGCGGGTCGTCCGCCGGGTAGACTCGCCGCAGCATATCCACTTCATGGCGGATGCGAACGGCCGGGTCGTCATCGAGATCTACAACAACACAGCGGACCCGATTCCGGACTATGCGTCGATGCACCCGCTTCGATTCCACATCGCGTTCGTGGCCGACGATCCGGACGGGATCAGGAGCGCGCTGGAGGCCGCCGGCGCGACGTTCGTCGAGGAACAGAAGGCCCCGGACGGCTCACGGCTTCTGATGTTGCGGGACCCGTGGGGACTTCCGCTCCAACTGGCGAAGCGCGCAACGCCGCTCATGGCGACGACTTAGCCGCCGAATTCACCCATCTGTTGTAGGGCGGGGTCTTCCGACCCCGCCGGCGGACGGGCCTGAAGGCCCGTCCCTACGTGGCAACATCAGCCAACGCCGGTGTTGATATAGGGCGCGGTCCTTGGACCGCGCCTGTGGACGGGCATGAAGGTCCGTCCCCACCTGTTTCGGGTGTGCGCGTCACTCCCCTCTCAGCAGGACGATCGGATCGATCGACGCGGCGCGCCGCGCCGACGCGTACGCCGCGATGACCACGACAGTAATGACGACCGCGACGACTCCGGCGTACGTCGGCATGTCGAACGGGTCCACGTCGAACAGGACGTGCTGCAGGAGCCGAGCGCCCGCCAGTGCGGCGCCGAGCCCGGCACCGATCCCCGTGCACACCCACAGTGCCGCTCTTCCCATGACGTTGCGAACGACGTCCGGCAACCGGGCGCCAAGCGCGAGGCGGACCGCGAGCTCCCGCTGGCGGCTCGCCACGTCGAGACTCACCAGACTGACGAGTCCCAGGGTCGCGAGGCCGAACGCGGCCGCGGCGAAAAGCGTGAACATCCATGCGGTCAAGCGCCATGGGGCCATCGCGCGAGCGACGACAGCGTCCAGCGTCGTCATCCTGTCGAGCACCGCACGTGGATCGAAAGTCCGGATCCTCGACTGGATGGCGGCGGCGGCCGCAGTCGGGTCGCCGGTGGTCCGGACGACGAGATGGCCAGCGGTCGATGCCGCCTGGAGCGCCGGATCGTACACGTCGAACCGGACGTCATCGAGGCCTCTGTAGCGGACGTCAGAGACGACGCCGACGACAGTGCGCCAGACCGTGGACGAATCCCCGGGCGTGAACGATGACATGCCGAGACGCCTGCCGATCGGATCGCGTCCGGGCCAGAGCTGCGCCGCCGTGCTTTCCCCGACGATGGCGACACGTGGAGCGCGGAGGTCGTCGTGCGCGTCGAACAACCGGCCCCGCTTCAGCGAAACGTGCATCGCTCCGAAGTATCCCGGTGTCGCGACCTGGTAGTTCAGCGGAGGATTCCCGCGTCTCGCAGCGATAGAGTCGGGCTGCCCTTCGAGAAGAGCGGAGGTCTCCTCTCCGATTGCCCCGAGCGCAAGCGGCGGCAGAGAGATCGCTCCAACCGCCTGGACTCCCGGCAGCGTCGCGACGTCGCGAATGAGATTGTCGAACCACTCGTTGGCGGAGGGAGTGCCGTCTCGCGGGGAGACGTTCATTACAAGAACGCCCCCGGGATCGAAGCCCAGGTTCACTCCGCGCAGCCTGATGAAGCTTTGCGCGACGAGTCCCGCCGCTACGAGAAGCACGACCCCGAGTGCGATCTGAGCCGTCAGTAGTAAGGATCGTGCCCGGCGCGACTTCTGCCCTGCCGTATTCCGTCCGGCATCGGCCAACGCGTCCGCCGGATTGGTTGCGGCTGCGTGACGAACCGGACCGATGCCACACAGGAACGCCACTGTCACTGTCGCCGCGAACGTGAACGCCGCGACAGGCAGGTTGATGGCCACATTCGACAGGCCGGGAATGTCGTCGGGAGCGAGGGCGACGATCGTCGCGGCAATCCATCGCGACACGACCAACGCCACTGCTCCACCGGCAATCGACAGCGCGCCTGCTTCGATCGCCCACAGCCTGGCGAGATCGAACCGCGTGGCTCCCAGCGCCAAGCGGATGGCGTGCTCGCGACGCCGGATGGCCACTCGCGACAGCAGGAGGGCCGACACGTTGGCGCACGCTATGAGCAGCAATATGCCCACTGCCGCGAAGAGAATCCACAGCGCCGCCCGCACGGGCCCGAGCAGGTAATCCAGAAATGGCGTGACCACGACCTGTGTGCCGAATGTGGCCTTTCCTCTGGTCCTTGCTTCGTCGTCGATTCGATCGATCTCCCCCGCTGCCGTCGCAGGCGTTGCGCCCTGGCGCAGCCGGCCCACCACGAACAGCACTCCGACGTCCGCAAGCGCGTCCATCCTCCAGCGTGAAGACGAAGCGGTCAGGCTCGGAACGACCGGCTTCCAGAGCTCCGCGCCGCGAGGAAAATCGAAGCCCTTCGGCATGACGCCGACGACGGTGTGGGCAACACCGTCGAGCGTCAAGGCCGCGCCGACGATGCCGCGGTCCCCGCCGAACCGCCGGATCCACGCGCCGTAGTTGATCGCTACGACGGGCGCCGCATTCGGGACGTCGTCTCGTTTCTCGAACGAGCGGCCGATGAACGGATGCACGCCCATCGTGTCGAAGAACGACGCCGTGACGCCGGCGTACTGAACGCGCGCCGGCTCGCCGTTGCCTTCGAGCACGCCGGCCCAGTTCGACGAGCCGATTGCCGCGGTGGCCGCCAAACTCGAAGCGGCCGCCCAATCTTCGTACGTGCGGTACGAAAGCTCCACGACCGGGAGGTTCCGGGATGGGGCTGCCTGCCAGCAGACGACGAGCCGTGAAGGCGACTCGATTGGAAGGGGATTGAGCAGCACCGCTCGAACGGCGCCGAAGATGGCGCTGTTCGCCGCTACCGCGAGAGCGAGGGTCGTGATGGTTGCGACTGTGTAGCCCGGCTGCTTGACCAGGTTGCGGAGAACCTGGCGTATCCCGCCGGCTGGATCGCGCCACGCCGCGCTCACAGGCGCTCCTTGCGGCCGGCTTCAGTGAACGCGCGCCGATCGCGAGTCCAGCATACTCCGACGACCGAAGGGGCCCTCGACTCTTCGTACTCTATCCCTGATGTGAGGTCTGCTCGCGAGCCGACAGAAAGCCGGTCCCGTAGCAGACAACTCGCGAGCGATCGCCATAACCTGTTGATCCTGTCGCGGCACGCGCGTTGATATGTATCCGCGTCGAGCCTGTGCGCGACCTCGAGATGTCTGGATCACCCCGCGTGACCGCACATCCTCCCCCAATCGGCGCCGGGCTCGCCATCTTCTTCCGATCTCAGCCCGTTACGTCGCCTTGAGCCCAAGCCTATTGACCAGTCGACGCCCTCTGCCCCACTCGGGATGCTCGGTGAGCAGATTGCGATTGCCCTGCTTCCGCTGAATCACTCGGTTCCGATGACGCTCGTGCAGGCTGACAGGCTCTCCTGGTGCCAGTTCAAGAGGATCGATCTGGACCCCGCCCTACAAGCTAGCTCAACCGTCTGCTGGCCACCTGGTAGAAAGGTCCCCCCAGGGGCGACATTGACGCCTTTCCCCCCGTAAGTCGTTGACAGGCCGAGGGCACGGCCCTTGGACATGGTCTCGTCGAGCCTGTGCGTCGTCGCCGGGATGCGTTTTCACCTCCCGTGGGATGCATCCCTCCCCCACCGACGCCAGGCTCACCAACCCGACGTTGAACGTGAGTTGCCGACGAAGGTCGGCGAGGAGAAAGTGTGTCGATTCCCGCGTTGCCCCCGTCGTGGCCGACCGATCCTCTCGGGGATCCCGTGTGGATTGCCAAGGCCGATCCCGAGACGCTGCGCGCCGCTGTGGCTCGATTGAGCACGCGCGTGTGCACGCTCGAACAGGAAAACGCAGCGCTCGAGTTCGCAGCTGAGAGCTTCGGCGCGCTTGCCGATCGTCTCAACACGGCACTCCGCGCCATCCGCGAAATACCGCGATCCTGAACTTCCAAACCGGTCCTCGCCGAGCCTATTGCCGCAGTGCGACCATCGGATCCTGACGACTCGCGCGTCGGGCCGGAACCCACGCGGCGCAGGCGGCGACGAGCAGCAGCACCAGAACCGACGCAATGAAGGACATCGGATCCGTCGATCGAACCCCGAACAACAGTCGGTCCGCGAACCGTGATGCCGCGAACGCGATCGCGATGCCCACCACGGCACCGATGGCGACCGGCCTCAGCCCCTCGAACAACGCGAGGCCCTGCAGCTGGCGGGGTGTGCCGCCGAGCGCGATTCGGACGCCGAACTCCCGGGTCCGGCGAGCAACGGCGTATCCCACTGCCGCATAGATGCCGATCGCCGCGAGGGCAAGCGCCAGAAGCGCGAAGCCGCCCGTCAACTGCGCCGTCAGCCGCTGACGCCACAAGGCGTCAGCCACCACATCTTCCATCGTCGTCACCCTCGACACTGGCACGCCGCGATCGACCTCCGCAACCGCGCCGGGGATGCTCCCGGCGATCGCGTTCGGATCTCCAGAGGTCCGCAGCAGGAACGTGACCGCGGCAAGCCCGAACTCCGTCGAGCGCTGCGCGAGCGCGACGTACACTTCGTCTGACGGCGGGCTCGTCCAATCGCCCTGCCGCGCGTTTGCCGCGACGCCCACGATCGTGATTGGTGCCTGAACATCACCAGGGCCGGGAATGTGGATCCGCTCACCGACAGGACTTCGACCAGGCCACCGCCGATCCGCCATCGTCTTGTTGATGATCGCAACCGGGATCGATCCTTCGCGATCGCTCGTCGAGAAGTCACGCCCTTCGAGCAGCGGAAGACCAGCTGTTGCGAAGTACCCAGCGTCGACCACTCTGTAAACCGCCGACCATCTCTGCCCGGCCGTGGGCACCGGGCGCCCTTCGATGGAGTAACCAAGAGTCCATACGTCGCCGGCCAGCGGAAGATGATTGATGGCGCTGACAGACGTGATGCCCGGCAGCGCCGACAGGCGTTCGCTGATGCGCCGATACATGGGATATCGCGCCGCCCGGTTGGCGTGAGGCGTTCCGCCCAGTGACACATCCGCCACGACGAGGTGATCCACTCGAAAACCCGGATCCACATCCGTCAGCGCAAGCATCGTCTTGCCCATCAAGCCGGCGCCGACGAGCAGCACCAGTGCGAGAGCGACCTCGACGCCAATCAGCACGCTGCGAACCCACTTGCGATGCGACCCGTCGGTTGCGCCCCTGACGCCGCCTTGAAATGCGGACACGAGACTCGGCCGAGAGATCTGGAGCGCGGGGACGAGCCCGGTCGCAACGCCAGCGGCGAGCGTCGCAATCGTCGCGGCCGCGAAGACACGGAGGCCGAAACCGACGTCCTGCTGGCGCGGCAGACTCGCGGCCGGCAACATGGTCACGAGCCAGTGGACGCCCCAGACGGCAAGCGCGAAGCCGACGCTCGCGCCGGCAGACGCGAGCAGCAGGCTCTCTGTGAGCAGTTGACGAACGACGCGCCAGGGGCTCGCACCGAGAGCGAGCCGCACCGCGACTTCCTGCTGGCGCCCCGACGCGCGAGCCAGCATCGCGCTCGCCACGTTGGCGCAGGCGATGAGCAGCACGAAGGTCACCATCGACATCAGGGCAAGCAGAGTGGCGCGGACTCCGGAGACAACCTTGTCCAGGAGCGGCCGGACCGCGATCGAGATTCCAGTATTGGATTCGGGGTATTCGCGTTCCAGACGTGCGGCAATCGCCGTCATCTCCTGGTGGGCCCGAGCGACGCTTACGCCGTCCCTCAATCGGCCGAACAGCCGAAGCGATCGTCCGGTGCGATCGGTGCGCTTGGCGGTCAGCGTCAACGGCACCCACAGTTCCGAGCGGGTCTGCCAGAACGGCGCGAACCGGAACGCGGCCGGCATGACCCCGACTACGCGGTACGACTGGCCGTCGACTGAGATATCCCGACCGACGATCGCCGGGTCCGCGCCGAAGCGCCGCTGCCACAAACCGTAACTGAGCACCGCGACGCGATCGCGACCGGGCTGATCCTCACCTTCGACGAAGGTCCGCCCGTGCAGCGCCGGAACCCCAAGCACTTCCAGCAGATTGGCGGAAACCTGGAGGCCCGATACGCGTTCGTGCCGGTCGCCTCCGCCGAGTGTCCCTCCCCAGGCCTGCGCCGCGGCCAGGCCCTCGAATGATCTGGCCTGCTCGCGGTAGTCGAGGTAGTCGGCGGGAGAGACCGGGGACGAGGCCTCCGGACCATGCATCGCCACGACGAGGCGATCGGAATCCTTGTAGGGCAGCGGCCGCAGGAGCACCGAGTCCACGACGGTGAAGATGGCAGTCGTCGCACCAATGCCGAGGCCGAGGGTGAGGATGCCGAGAAGCGTGAAGGCGGGTTCCTTGATCAGAATGCGGAGGCTGTAGCGAAGGTCGCGAAGGAGTGTGTCCACGCTGATTCGACGGTGAACGCGGACAGCCGGTTAGCCCGAATCGGGCTACCAGGGCGCAAGCGTGGAGCTCACGTACCGAGTCGATGGCGGCCAAGACGCGCGAGGATGGTGGTCTTTAGATCGGCCTCCGAAGTCGAGGCGGTGAGATCGATGTCCGCGTCGCCGACCGCGTCGAGCAATGCGCGCACGAGTTGGGCTCTGCTGATCGCCGCTCCGCTCTGCGCCCGGATTCTTGCCGCCATCCGATCGAGAAACTCGATCTGACGGTCGAAGAGGACGACGGTCACCTTCGTCCACGCTTCGTCGTGAATGGGCGGCCGACCGGGCTTGCGCCTCGGCTGGACAGGCTGGCCGGGGGCCGCGGAAAGATCCGCTTTCATTGGTGTCCGCCGACGCGACATGCGAAAACTCCGTCCTTCCCGCTGAGCTTTCGGGGGCGGACCGCCCGCCCGGGGTCAGACCTGGGTCTGACCCCAAACCGCCTATGGGTACCGCCCGGGCGGACTGGCTGGCCTGCCGGAACGGGCCGTTTTTCGACTATGAGGCCTAGTGTATCCCAGCTCTTCATTTCCCGAGGCGGGCGGGTCCGTCCCTGTCAACGCCAAGATCGACGGTAAAGCAGAAAAACCTGGCCCCGTATGGCTGACCCTGTTGACAGTCCGGCGAGCGGGCAGTGAAACTCGGCGGACCTGGGGTTCGCTCACGGCAGGAGGTCGGCTCGGCACATGGGTTTGCTCGGGTGGTGGAAAGGGCGCAACGGCAAGTCGGGGTCGGCGAGGCTAAATGTGTGGCGGAAGGAATGGGCGGCGGCGGTGTCGGCGGAAGATGGCGCGCGCGTCGCGGACCTCCGGCGTTCGCTGGACGAGCTCGGGCTCACGCCGGACGACCTCGAAATCGAGCTGGAGATGATCGCCGGTCTTTCTGAGCTGTCCGCCCTCTCCCCGCGCCTCCGTCAAGGCGATCTGCCCGTGATCGAGACCGGCCACCGTGTGGTGGGGTCCGACATCTGCCACTTCAGCGCGCCAGCATCTATCCCGGATGATTCCGCCCAGCCGAGCGGCCGCATGATCCTCACGGACAATCGGGCGATCTTTGCCGGCGGCGGCCGAGCAACGAGCATCGCCTGGCACAAGATTGCGGAGATCCTGCAGACCGATCGCGATGTGCTCCTCGTCCTCCACGATCGAGAAACAGCCCACCGATTTCGGTTCAACAGCTTCGCCGAGGCCCTCTGCGGAGCCGCGCTGTCGCGTCATCTGATGCGCCGGGCGCGCCAACGAACGGCAGGTCTATAATGCCGGCATGTCGACCCTCACCAGCGCCACTCCCGCCGTCGTCTCGCTCGGCATCGACCAGCTCCTCGACACGGATCTCGGACTGATTTCAGGGAACCGTATCGGTCTCGTGTGCAATCCGGCGTCCATCGACGCGAAATTCCGGCACACGTCGGATCGTCTTCGGGACGACGCGGAGAGCACGCTGGTCGCGCTCTTTGGCCCGCAGCACGGCTTTCGTTCCAACCTGCAGGACAACATGATCGAAACGCCGCACGATCGCGACGCGCGGCGCCAGGTGCCCGTCTTTTCGCTCTACAGCGAGACGCGCGAACCGACGGCAGAAATGCTGAAGGACATCGACGTCCTCGTCGTCGATCTCCAGGACGTCGGGACCCGCGTCTACACCTACGTCTACACGATGGCCAACTGCATGCGCGCCGCGGCCCGGCACGGAGTGCGCGTGGTCGTCTGCGATCGTCCGAATCCGATAGGCGGCGAGGCCGTCGAGGGCGGTGTGCTGCGCGAGCAGTGGACGTCGTTCGTCGGGCAGTTCCCGATTCCGCTGCGGCATGGAATGACGATTGGCGAGCTGGCGCGTCTGTTCAACGATGCCTTCGGGATCGGCTGCGCTCTCGACGTCGTGCCGCTCGCCGGCTGGCGCCGCAGCATGTACTTCGATCAGACGGGTCTTCCCTGGGTGATCACCTCTCCCAACCTGCCGACACTCGATACGGCCATCGTGTATCCGGGCGCAGTGATGTTCGAGGGGACGATGCTGTCGGAGGGACGGGGGACGACCAGGCCATTCGAGCTCGTGGGCGCCCCGTGGATCGACGGCGAGCGCCTGGCGGACGCGATGAACGCGCGGGGATTGCCGGGAGTGCACTTCAGGCCGGTGTTCTTCGAGCCGACCTTCCACAAGCACGCGCGCGAGACGTGCGGTGGATGCCAGCCGCACGTAACCGATCGAGCCACATTCGAGCCCGTGAGGACAGCCGTCGAAATGATTGCGGAGTTCAGGCGGCAGGATCCCGCGCGTTTCGCCTGGAAGCAGCCGCCGTACCAGTACGAGCACGACAAGCAGCCGATCGATGTGCTGTACGGCTCCGATCAGCTGCGACTGACAATCGACCGCGACGGTGACGTGGGCGCCCTCGTACGATCGTGGGAGTCGGAGGAAGAGGCGTTCCGCAAGCTGCGCCAGCCCTTCTTGATGTACTGAATAGTGCTCGCTCCGACCTGAAGGTCGGGGCCCACGACGTTGGTGCTCGCCCGAGCTGAAGGTCGGGGCCCACGACGCGCTATTCGACCGCCGACTGGGGATCACCCCCGGGTTTTTGCGATTCCGGGCGCGCGGTCTTCCTGCGGGGTGGCGGGCACCATGTGATGCGCCATCAGGAAAGTCTTCAACTCTTCGAAGGCCTCCTCGGGAGAGTCGACGCGGCATAGAAGATCGAGATCCTTCTCGTCGATCGCTCCCCAGTCGACGAGCGGCCGGAGATCGAACACCTCGTTCCAGTACTCGCTTCCATACAGGATGACGAGGAGCTTCTTCGAGAGCTTGCGGGTCTGCGACAGCGTCAGGATCTCGAACATCTCGTCGAGCGTGCCGAAGCCGCCGGGAAAGATCACGAGTGACTTCGCCAGGTACGCGAACCAGAACTTCCGCATGAAGAAGTAGTGGAACTCGAAGTGCAGATCGTCGGTGATGTACTGATTGGGTCCCTGCTCGAACGGCAGTCGGATGTTGAGCCCGATCGTCTTCCCGCCGGCCTCGTGCGCTCCGCGGTTGGCCGCCTCCATGATGCCGGGACCTCCGCCCGGAGCATACGACGAACCGCCGGCGCGGCGCCTCGAGCGACAGGCTCCATTCGGTGAGCTTGTTGGCCAGCAAGCGCGCATCTTCGTAGTAGCGCGACCATTCGACCGCCTTACGGCCGCGCTTGAGTGCCGCCAGATGCGCCGCTGTTCGCTTCCCCTTGGCAGCTTTCAGTTTTTGCAGCGCACTCTCAGCGACCTCGCGGCTGTCCACGCGGGCTGAACCGAAGAACACGACGGTGTCCTGGATGTTTTCCTGCCTGAACCGCCGGAGCGGCTCGAGATACTCGGCAAGGATCCGCAACGGTCGCGCATCCGTGCTCTCGAGGAAGTCATCGTCGTGATACGCGAGTGGCTGATGGTTCTCCGGCTGGTGGTTGTCCATGTGGGAAAAACTGTATCATTCACCAAGTACATCCAAGGAGTGCCGATGTTCCGTCGATCCGCTGCCGCTCTCGCTTTCGTGCTCGCCGCAAGCTTCTACGTAGTCGCCTCAGCCGCCAACCGCAGCACTCCGCAGGCCAAGGCCCCGGCGCACGAACACGATGAAGCATCGCACGACGCATCGCAGCCAGGCGGCTGGACGCTGCCACCAGACGCGCAGCAGAAGAAGAGTCCGCTCACGGCGGACGCGAAGGTCCTGGCAGGTTGGAAAGTCGATCTTCAAGAACAAGTGCCAGAAGTGCCACGGTCCCGCGCGGGCTCGGTGACGGGCCCGACGCTGATCCGGATCACGCAGAGGACATGGATCTGACCAAGGCGAGCCGCGCCGCCAAGAATCCGGAAGGCGTGATGTTCTACAAGGTCAGCAACGGCCGGAAGAAGCCGAAGATGCCCGCCTTCAAGGAACAACTCAACGAGACGCAGATCTGGTCGGTCGTCGCCTACGCGCAGACGCTGCGCAAGTAGCCGCTCAGAGCAGGCGGGTCACCAGCTCCCCGATGATGTAGCCGACGGCCGCGACGCCAAAGCCCACCACGAACATGTCGCGGCCGCTCGCCCAGATTCCGCGGCCGGTGAAGAGGCTGCGCGCCGCGCCGATCGCGAAATGGGCGAGCATGCTGAGCGTGAGTGACGCCCAGACCGCCTGCGCGTGTGGCATCACGACAAAAGGCACGATCGGAATGAAGGCGCCGATCGCCGTCGCAGTTCCTGTGACCAGTCCGTCTCTCAGTGGCGCCAGCTCCGCGGGATGGATGTTGAGCTCCTCGCGCACCATCGCGTCGAGCGCCTGCGCAGGATCCTGCATCATCGCGCGGGCGGTCTCGCGCGCCGTGCTCTGGCGACAGGCCCTTGGCCTCGTAGATGACGGCGAGCTCGTCCTCTTCGAGATCCGGCATCAGCCGCATCTCGTGGCGTTCCAGATCGATCTGATGCGCCTGGACCTCGGCTTCACTCTTCGCGGCCAGGTAGCCGCTGGCGCCCATCGATAGCGCGTCCGCAATCGCGCCCGCCACTCCACTGATGATCACGATGTGCGGCGCCACGTCTGCGCCGATGACGCCCGGCCACGAGGCCGAAGTTCGCCGTCAGGCCGTCGTTGAAGCCGTACACGACGCTGCGGAGGTAGCCTCCCGACCCGCCGACGTGCCACGGCTCTCCTTCGCGGCCCATCATTTCCGACAGCTCGCGCGCGTGCACGGCGGAATCCGCCGCGATGTCCACCGCCGCCTTGTGCGTCTGACGGTTGCTCGAGTGTCGCGCGAGGCCGAGATACGCCTGCACCTCGCGCCCTTCCTCCGCCAGGATCAGAGGCAGCACGATGCCAGGGCCAAATCGCATCGCGATCCAGGCGAGTGCCCTCGTACGGAGTGCGGTCTTGTACGCGGGAAGAGGCCGGCCGCCTTCGTGGAACAACTCCTCCCATCGCGACACGTGCCGGTCCTCGACGACGGCGAGCCGCTCGAACAAGCCTCGCCGCTCGGGATCCCCTTCAGCGCCCGCAAGCTGGCGATACAGGAATGCGGCGTCCCGCTCGTCGCGGTAGTGCTCGTCCCACGAAGGTTCGGGCGTCGGCCTCTCCTGCTGGGCGGTCGTCATCGTTAGATTCATCCAATCTTCTGGACGTTCAGGAAATTCGTGTCCGTGCGTTTGAGATCCGGTTGAACGCTGATGAAGACGACCACCGACTCCGCGGCGATGAGCTTCTGACTGATCACAAGCGCCTCGAGTGCCTCGACGTCGCGCTCGGGCGTGAGGATCGGAGTCACCCCCCAGAGGAGCGCGAGCGAGGATGCGACCGACTCCTGCGCGGTGGCGGCAAACACTCGTGCCGATGGGCGCAGAGCGGAAAGCAGCCGTGCCGTCTTTCCTTCCCGCGTTACGGCGACGATCGCATCGGCGTCCCCTCTGGTCGCAAGCGTGCAGGCCGCTTCGCAGAGCGCGCGGCTGTGGAGGAGGCCTCCTGGGTCGATTGCCGGCACGTGGCGCTCCGCAGTACGCGGTGCCGACTCGGCGTCCCGGATCACGAGATCGAGCGTCTCGACCGCCTCGACCGGGTACAGGCCCGCCGCCGTTTCGCCCGTCAGCATGATCGCGTCCACGCCTTCGTCCACCGCCTTGGCTGCGTCGCTCACCTCGGCGCGGGTCGGCCTCGGCTCGACACGCATGGAATCGAGGACCTGCGTTGCGACGATGACGGGACGTCCAGCGGTGCGCGCGGCCCTGATGATTTCCTTCTGCACGCGCGGCACCTGCTCGAACGGAAGCTCGAGGCCGAGATCGCCACGGGCAACCATCACTCCCTGGGCGACCTTCAGTATCTCGGTCAGATTGTCGATGGCCGCCGGCCGCTCGACTTTCGCGATGATCGGCACGACCCGCTCTCGCCCGGCCATGTGCGACGCAGCCAACCGCACATCGTCTGCGGTCTGCACGAAGCTGAGCGCAACGAGATCGACGCCAAGCCTGAGACCGAACTCGAGATCGTCGATGTCCTTGGGCGTGAGCGCCGACGTCGGAAGCGTCACGCCTGGCGCATTGATGCCCTTGTGCTCACCAAGTGTCGCGCCGTGCACCACGACCGTCGTGAGCTCGTCGGCGGACCGCGCAACCACTTTCAACTCGATTCGCCCGTCGTCCAGAAGGAGACGCGCTCCCGGATTTGCCGATCGAATCAGCTCGGCGAAGCGAGTGAAGACGCGCCCGGCGCTGCCCGGGGCGTCACCATGCGCGATGCGAAGCTCGTCGCCAGGCTTCAAAGGAATCGGAGTGCCACCAACGAGCGGCCCGGTCCGGATCTTGGGACCGCTCAGGTCCTGCATGATCGCGACGTGGCGGCCCGACTGCCGCGTCACGTCGCGGATCCGCCGGAACGATTCCGCGTGGGTCCCGTGCGTCCCGTGCGAGAAATTGAGGCGAAAGACGTCCACGCCCGCCGCGATCAGCGCGTGGAGGACCTCGGGACGATCGCTGGCCGGACCAACGGTGGCGATGATCTTCGTCTGACGCATGTTCAATAGCTATCAGCTCTCTGCCATCAGCTGTCAGCTCAGCTCTCAGCTGAGAGAGCTGAGAGCTGTTAGCTGAGAGCTTCAGAATTCTTTCCCCATGGATCCACGAGGGCTTTCGTGATCCGCATGGCCGCCGCGTCTTCGAGCGCCTCGTTCAGGCGATTGCAGTCCGTATCGACGGCCGCCGATCTCGTGCCATGGCACTCGTGCGGCGTGACGCTCGAGCAGACTGATCGCGCGAAGGAAGTGGCCGACCTCGCTACCCCAGCAGCCGCGGATCTCCAGGTGCTTCCGATTGATGTCTCGATGCGCGTTGAGCGTGCTCGGCCCCACGTCGGTGTAGTGGCCGGCAATCACATAACGGCCACCATCCCGCACGAGAGCGACCCCCTCCTCTATAGCGCGCGCCGAGCCGGCCGCCTCGATGACGACGTCCGCGCCTTCGCCGTGCGTCCGGGCCCGCAGCAGTTCGAGCCGTTCCGGAACCGTCGTGGCGTCGAGGTCGAACGTCACGTCAGCGCCCATCCGCTTCGCGAGGTCCAGACGTTCCTGCGGTGCTCCGATCGCGAAGATCGTCGACGCGCCTCCCAGACGCGCCAGCGCGATCGCGCTCAGTCCAACCGCGCCGGTGCCCTGCACGAGGACCGTGTCTCCCGGTCGGAGTGCGGCGCGCTCGAGAATGTGCACGGCCGTCAGCAGCCCGCAGCCGCCGCCGATGTAGCTCTCGAAGGAAATCGTGTCGGGCAGCCGGGCGATCCCGACCCCAGGCTCGAGGTAGACGAACTCGGACCATCCACCAAACAAACCCTCGGTGGCCGAATCGGTGATGCCGTAGACCCGGCGGGCGGTGCAGCGCGTTGGCGTTCGATGGACGGTACAGGCGCGGCAGCGGCCACACGTCCGGTGGACGTCGAAGAAGACGACACGATCCCCTTCCTTCAACGCCGAGCCATCGACGCCTTCGATGTCTCCGCGCACACGGTCGAGCACGCCCGCCGACACATGGCCAGGAATGATCGGATAAGGGACCCCAGCCAGCCGGCCGTGCCAGAGATGAACGTCGGTACCGCACACCTCGGAGAACGACGTCCGCAGCAGGGCCGCACTCGGGGGAAGATCCGGGACGGCGAATTCGCGCACGGCAATCGGCCGGTGCGGCGCTTCCATGACCGCGGCAAGAATGCGGTCGCTCACGTCCGTACGTTACCCTTGGTCATCGGTCCGGCTCGTACCAGCAGGCGGATCAGCTTACCATCCAACTGGAATCCCAATGCTCTGCCGTGTTCGTGGTACGTTGAGCTTCTGACTATGCAGATTGACGAGTGGCTGAAGGCCGCGAAAGAAGATGCCGTCAAGCGGCGGCTGCCGGAGCTCGTGCCGTTGCTCGAGGGGCTCGCGAGCTCCACATCCGCGTTGCGGAGCGCCGACGACGCACAGCGGATGAGGGCGGAGCCGGGTCGCGCCCCCGAGCCGCAGGGACACTGAGCTGAAAGCTGAGAGCTGTCAGCTGACAGCTCTCAGCGACACACATCAAGCGACGTTCGGAGTATTAGGATCACATGCCCGATTTGCGGACGATTACCGAAATAGCGCCGCTGGTGCGCGCGGGCGCTATCTCGCCAGTCACTCTCGTCAGAGGATGCCTGTCTGCGATCGAAGCGCGACCCGAGGTCAATGCGTTCATCACGGTCCTGCGCGAGAGTGCTCTGGAAGACGCCACTCGCGCCGAGGAGGACATCCGCGCTGGCCGGTACAAGGGTCCCCTGCATGGCATTCCGATCGCAGTGAAGGACCTGATCCACATCGCCGGAGTGAGGACGACGTCCGGATCCGCGCTTCCGAGCACCGAGGCGTCGTCTGACGCGCCTGTCGTGCAGCGTATGCGCGAGGCAGGCGCGATCCTCATCGGCAAGACCAACCTCCACGAGTTCGCGTTCGGCACGACGAGCGAAGAGTCTGCCTACGGTCCGGTGAGAAACCCGTTGGACGAAACGCGATCGGCTGGGGGATCGAGCGGCGGATCCGCCGCGGCCCTGGCCGCAGGAATGGCGTTCGGCGCGTTGGGCACCGATACCGGCGGCTCCGTTCGCATCCCGTCGGCCGCTTGCGGTACGGTGGGACTCAAACCTGCGATTGGCGAGATCTCCACCGTCGGCGTCGTTCCCCTCAGTGGCACGCTCGATCACGTCGGCCCGATGGCGCGCTCGGTGTCGGACGTGGGCTTGATGCGCGCCGCGCTCACCGACGCTCCTGCGGATCCCCCATGGGAAACAACCGGCTCACTCGTCTTCGGAGTTCCGCGTCCGTACTTCTGCGAGATGTTGGACAGCGACACGACTGACGCGCTCGCGCGTGCGACCGCTGCGCTCGTGTCCGCAGGGCACCAGGTCGTGGACGTGGAGATCGACCACGCCGCCTGGACGCCTCACGTGTACCTGCACATCGTGCTGCCCGAAGCGGCGTGGTATCACGCCCCGTCGCTCAAGCAGCACGCCTCGGCGTACTCACCAGGAGTCCGCATCCGTCTGGAGATGGGGCAATACGTTCTTGCGGAGGACTACGTGCGGGCCATGAGGCTCCGCGATTTGCTCAAGCAGCACGTGGATCGCGCGCTCGAGCGGTGCAGCGCTCTGATCCTGCCGACGCTTCCGATCGGCGCTCCTCCGCTCGGAGCGGCGACCGTGGGTTTTGGCGATCGTCAGGAGCCTGTCCGCGCGGTCATGCTGCGGCTCACCCAGCTCTTCAACGTCACGGGCCACCCGGCGTTGGCGATGCCGGCCGCGGTGGGGAAAGATAAACTTCCGAGGAGCATTCAGCTGGTCGGCAGCCGGACATCACAACTCCTCTCGATTGCTCGCGACGTCGAGACTCATATCTCCGGCGGCGACGGATCGGTTGGCGGCGGCACCGGTTGAACGTCCGGACCATCCGAAATGTCCGGCTCTCCCGGTGGAATCGGCCTGTTCACGGGCGGAGGATGCTTGATGACATCCGGCGGATGAGGCACGTCCGGTCGTGGTGGTTGTTCCAGCATGCCGCAATCGGTGCAACATGCTTGCCTGGAGCAGGTCGGGATTCGAGGATAATGGCCGGCTGTACAACGGGCTCCGACCATCGCGCCGGGGTTCGGTGGTTTCACCAGGCCGGAAGAGTCCGCCCTCCGTCACTGTCTGCGACCTGGGGTTAGGGGAGGTTATGTCATTCGAGAACGTGAGCGTCCGCGAGGCGCACGAAAAGCAGGGCCAGGGCTACACGTACGTCGACGTCCGCTCGATTCCTGAATTCGAGCAGGGCCATCCGGCCGGCGCCGTGAACGTGCCGCTCCTGCACCGTGACGGGCGCAGCGGACAGATGATGGTCAACCGTGAGTTCCTCGACGTCATGCGCGCGAACTTTCCGTCGGACGCCAAGCTGCTCATCGGCTGCCAGGTCGGTGGACGCTCCGCGCAGGCGGCGGAGGCACTCGTCCTTGCGGGCTTCAATGACGTCGCGAATGTGCTCGGTGGTTTCGGCGGAGCCCGGGATCCCATGACGGGCGCGTTACGGGCGGAAGGCTGGACGCAGGCGGCCTTGCCGATGGAAACCGGCGGCGCGTCGGGCCGCTCCTACGAGGACCTGCACGCCAGGCTCGCCGAAGAGGGGCCCGTCGCAGAGTGATCGCGCGCGCATTTCACGGGTGGGAACGTCGGCTCGCCTCCGCGGCCACCGATCGCATTGTACGGCCCTTCGAGTGGGGGCTGGAATGGATCGAGCCACGCGCCGGGAAGGTTGCGGATCCGGCGGCATGGCTCGAGCAGTGGGCGGACACAACGGTCGCGACGAGCGGCACCTACTTCGATCTGGCGCCATGCGACGAGTACTCGTTGGACGGCGATCGCCTGACCTTTCCAAGCGCGTTCACGACTCCGCATCCTGAGAACAACGTCGTGCACGCCCGGTTCTTTCCCGACCTGTCGCCAGCGGGCCGGCGCCGTGCCGTGCTGGTGCTGCCCCAGTGGAACTCGGATGCAACCGGGCATGTGGGGCTGTGCAGGCTGCTGAACCAATTCAAGCTGTCGGCACTCCGGCTCACGCTTCCCTACCACGAGCACCGACGGCCCCCCGAGCTCCGTCGCGCCGACTACATCGTGAGCGCCAACATCGGCCGCACGGCGCAGGTGTGCCGGCAGGCGGTCCTCGACGCGCGTCGCGCCATCGGGTGGCTCGCGAAACAGGGATACGAATCGATCGGCATCCTCGGCACGAGCCTGGGATCTTGCCTCTCGATGCTGACGACCGCGCACGAACCGCTCGTGCGTGCGGCCGCACTCAACCACATCTCACCGTACTTCGGCGATGTGGTGTGGTCGGGCCTCTCGACGTCGCACGTGCGCGAGAGCCTCGAGGGACATATCGAGCAGGATCGACTGCGGCGGATCTGGATGCCGATCTCGCCCTTTCCGTATCTCGAGCGCGTGCGGGGCCGCCAGGTGCTCCTCGTCTACGCTCGCTACGATCTGACTTTCCCCGTTGCGCTCTCACGCGTTCTCGTCGACGAGTTCCAGCGCCGCGGCATCGAGCATCAGCTCCGGGTGTTGCCGTGCGGGCACTACAGCACCGGCGTCACGCCGTTCAAGTGGATCGACGGACTGGCGCTCTGCCGTTTCCTCAACCGGGCGCTCTGACGCCTCGAAGCCGTTGATCCCGAGGCAGATGGCAGTTTTCCGGCCGTCGGTGCCAGACGGGTCCAGGAACCGACTCCAGCCCGGCTCCGTCCAAGACTCAGATTTGATCGCCGTTATACACTGAACCGACGGAAATGACCTTCGCCCGCGTCAGCCTCAGCCTCGCCGGGGTCGTCGGACTGGTGGCGGTTGCGCTTGCCGCGGCCACCGTCTGGCTGCTCGTGTCTCAGCCGGTTACCACTGCTGATGCTGCCGCCGATCTCGCGCGCGGCAACGTGACGCCACTCGCCCGCGCGCTCGCAGGTGTGCTCTACGACGCCTTGCAGGGGCTCCTCAAGTATCTCTGAGCGGGGGCGAGTCGAACGGCGCCTGCCATATCACAGGAGTTCAGGAGACAAGGAGATCAAGGGCTTTTCTTGTTCTTCTGAACTCCTGAACTCCTGATCTCTTGTTAGAAAGCCTCGCGTCCTACCATGCGCGTCGGGAGATGCTGGGGAACCGGCCTCGGGACTACGTGATCTCCGTCACCGTCCCCAACGACTCCAACGTCGGCCCGATCTTCTCTCGATCGCCGACGACGACGGTCAGGAGCCGATCGGGGTGAATGTGCGTCACACCGGCGCGCGTGACGTCCTGCTCGGTCAATCCCAGCACCGTCGGCACGAACTTCGAGAAGTAGTCGTCCGGCAACTCGTACAACGCGAGCTGCGCTGCCGCGCGCGCGATCTGCTCACCCGTTTCAAAGTTGCGCGGGTAGCCGCGCGTCAGCGCGGCGCGGCCGAGAAGCAGCTCCTCGTGCGAGACCGGACGATCCTCCCTGATGGCGCGGAGCTCGCCGATCGCTTCGCGAATGGCGTCTGTCGTGGCCTCCGACTGCACGCCTGCCTGCAGGACGAACGGTCCGGGACCGCGCCGGACGTCGAAGCTCGTACGCGCGCCGTACGTGTAGCCCTTCTTCTCCCGCAGGTTCATGTTGATCCGGCTGACGAACTGGCCGCCCACGATCATGTTGAGCGTGAGGAGCGCGTGATAGTCGGGTGTGCTCCTGGTCACGGACACGTGTCCGATGCGCAGCTCCGACTGGGCCGCGCCCGGTCTGTGAACGAGCAGGAGTCGGTCCTCCGGAAGGGGAGGAGCCAGATCGGATCGTTCTGCCCGCCGGCGGTGCGGAGCTGCTTCCCACTGCCCGAAGGCTCTGTCCGCCAGATCGGCCAGACGGTCGTGCGTCGCGTCGCCGACGACGATGAGCGTGGCGAAGCCGGGATCGTATCTCGTATCGTGAAACCGAATCACATCGTCGACCGTGAGGGCGGCGAGTGAGTCCTCGGTGCCGATCGACAGGTGCCCATAGGGATGCTCGCCGTAGAGGCGCTGCACGAACACGCGCTCGGCGACGGCTGATGGCACATCGCGCAGCTGCCTCAACCGATTGAGGCGCAGCTCGCGGACGCGCTCGAACTCGCGTGCGTCCAGGCGGGGGCGGGTCGCCAGATCGGCGAGCAGATCCAGGCCGCGCTCGGCAAACCGCTCCAATGTCGTGATGCCGAGCAGCGTGGCGTCGGAGCCCACCTCCGTATCGATGGTCGCGCCGAGACGGCCGAGTGCCTCGTGGAACTCCAGTGCGTTCAGTGTGCCGGTGCCCTCGTCCAGGAGATCGCCGGTGATGGCCGCGAGTCCGGGCCGATCCGCCGGATCGTCTGCGGCGCCTGCCGGAAGGAGCAGCAGCGTGTTCAGTACAGGGACGTCACGATGCTCCACCGTGCAGACCCGCAGCCCGTTGGCGAGCACGCGCCGCCGGATGTCGGGGAAGAAAAAGGTCGGCTCCGGACCCAGGGCCGGAAGCCTCGAACGATCGACGGTCATCACGACACCGAGGCCTGGACGGACCCGTCGAGCGCCAGTTCGGTCCGCCCCTTGGGGACCACGCTGAGCGCGATGCGGCGGTTCGGATGGAGGAGGCGGCCCGCTTCGGCCTGGATGGCCTGCGCGGACATGCGCCGGTACCGATCGAGATCCTTGTCGAAGTAGTCCGGATCGCCCAGGAAGACGTTGTACGCGTTCAGCTGATCCGATTTGCCGCCGAATCCACCCACCGTCTGCAGACGATAGATGAAGTGCGACTCCGCCTGCGCGAGGCCGCGCTCCATTTCGGCGGGCGTCGGCCCGGACGCCACGAAGGCATCGATCTCGTTGGTGATCGCGGCCTGGAGGTCCTGAAGCGTGCGCCCTGGCGCAGCGGTCGCAACCACCTGGAAGAACCCGTCGATCTCCCGCGAGTTCTGGGAGGCGGCAATCTCGGTGGCGATCCGTTGATCGTAGACGAGCGTCCGATAGAGTCGCGACGTCTTGCTGCCCGCCAGGAGCTCGGCGACCAGATCCATCTCGGCATCACCGGCCGCGAAGAGACCCTCGGAGTGCCAGGCGAGGTACAACCGGGGCAGCTCGACCCGGTCCTCGAGCAGCAACCGCACCTCGCGCGCGGGCGGTTCGGGTCGCGTAGCATCCACCGGAGGGGGCGCTTCGCCCGGATCGATCGATCCGAAGTAGCGCTCGACGAGCTGGAGCGCATGATCCGTGCGAACGTCGCCGGCGAGCGACAGAGACGCATTGCGGGGGCGGTAGTAGGTCTGGAAAAAAGCCCGGACATCCGCAAGCTCCGCTGCGCGCAGATCTGCGGCCTCCCCAATCGTCAGCCAGTGGTACGGGTGATCCGGCGGGTACAGAGCGGCCATCATCGCCATGGCGGCGAACCCGTACGGCCTGTTCTCGTAGTTCTGGCGCCGTTCATTCAGCACGACGTCGCGCTGGTTCTGGAATTTCTTCTCGGTGAGCGCCGGGAGGAGATAGCCCATTCGATCCGATTCCATCCACAACGCGAGCTCGAGGGCATTGGTCGGCACGACTTCCCAGTAGTTCGTGCGATCGGCGTTCGTCGACCCGTTGAGCGTGCCGCCGGCTTCCTGGAGCGGCTCGAAGTACCCTTTGTCGTGATGTTCGGATCCTTCGAACATCAAGTGTTCGAAAAGGTGCGCAAAGCCGGTGCGACCCGGCTTCTCGTTCTTCGATCCAACGTGATACCAGATGTTCACTGCCACGATCGGGCAGTCGTGGTCTTCGTGGACGAGGACGTCGAGACCGTTGGCGAGCGTGACGTGCGTGTGCGGCAGCGGCATGCTACCGCACTTGAACCAAAGGTATCGGCTTCTTCGCGTAGCTCGCAATCGACAGTTGCGCGGCCAGGCGCTCCGCCGCCGTACGGAAGGCCTGCGCCGCAGGCGATCGCGGTTCTCCAATCGCGATCGGTACGCCGGTGTCGCCGCCCACGCGGATCGGCTCGTAGATCGGAATGCGCCCGAGGAACGGGAGCTTCAGATCGTGCGCCAGCGTTTCGCCGCCACCCTTGCCGAAGATGTCGGACTCGTGCCGGCAGCTCGGGCAGACGAAGTGGCTCATGTTCTCGATGAGGCCGAGCGTCGGCACGTTCAGCTTCTGATACATCCTGACGGCACGCCGGGTGTCGGCGAGCGACACGGTCTGCGGTGTGGTGACGACCACGGCCCCCGAGACCGGCACCGTCTGACTCAGACTCAGAGCGACATCGCCCGTCCCGGGAGGCATGTCCACGATCAGGTAGTCGATACCCTCCCAGCGCACCTCTCGGAAGAACTGCTGGATGACCCCGTGGAGCATGGGGCCGCGCCAGATCACCGGCGAATCGTCTCCAGTCAGAAACCCCATCGACACGAGCTTGATCCCGTACTGCTCCGCCGGAACGATCTTCTCGCCGTCGGTCGTGAGCTGGGTCTGCAGGCCGAGCATGATTGGAACGTTCGGCCCGTAGATGTCGCCGTCGATCATCGCGACCCGGCCGCCGCACTGGCTGAGCGCGACCGCGAGGTTGACCGCGACGGTCGTCTTTCCAACACCACCCTTGCCGGCGCCCACCGCGATGATGTTCTTCACGCCAGGCACGACCGCCTTCCCCGCTTCCGGCGCGAGCGTGGATCGGACCTGCGCCGTCATCTCAATCTCGACACTGGTGACGCCGGGAATGCGACTGACCAGGTCCCGCGCCTGATCGCGCATCTGATCCTTCACCGGGCACGCGGGTGTCGTCAGCTCGATGGAGAACGCCACTCGGCCGCCGTCGATCCGGAGATTCTTGATGAACTTGAGGGAGACGATGTCGCGGTTGAGATCGGGGTCCCGAACGGCCTTCAGGGCGTCGAGGACGGCTGCCTCTGTGGGCTGCGTGGGGCTCATGATGGAAAGTTCATTGTACTCGCGGAATGGAGGAGACGGAGGGCACGGTGGGGACGGAGTTCACAAACGGAGCCACGGAGAAAACGAAGACGAAACGGAGAAGGCAGGGGTCGCGGCGCCGGCTGAAAGCCGGCGTCGGGATGCCGAGGAAGGCGGCGGGCACAAGCCGATGGGTGCTCGAGCGGCTTGCGCCCGTCGCCTTCCTCGGCATCCAACCGCGCTACGCGCGACCGCGACCCCGCAGCCATGGTCGTCGCTGCTAGCCATCCCGGCCTCTTCTCCGTTTCGTCTCCGTTGACTCCGTGGCTCCGTTTGTGAACTCCGTCGCTCCGGAATCTCACGTTCTCTGCTCGGCGATGTCCCCGACGATCGGAAGCTTGAAGCGTTCTCCCTGATACGCCTTGAACATCAGCAGCAGCCAGATCACGGCGGACACCGGCGGAATCAGGATGAAGGAGATCAGCCAGCCGAGGAGAGGAATCGAGAGGCACAGAAACCAGGCGAGCGACAGCGCGCCGAACACCAGGATCGACTGCATCGCGTGGAAGCGCACGAATCGATTCTGGTGCTCGGTGAGCAGCACTACGATGCCGGAGATCCAGCCAAGCACGTAGGCCAGCGCCGCCGCGACGTTGGCGTCGCACCCCAGAGCCGTGCGTTCGGTGTTGTCAGTCATAGGCCTGAACCGCGCCAGCCAACAGGGCGCGGGCTCATGAAGCTTCGAAGAACGTCCGCGTTTCGTTGTGGAGGAGCACCCAGAACGCGTAGATGCCGAGCGCCGTCCCGAACGGGAGGACGAACAGGTTCGGAACGGCCAGACCGAGCGTGGCCATCCGGCCGCGAGCGTCGAGGCGGTGCAGCGCCCGACCGGCCCACGAATTGGCGGCGCCGCCAGCCAGGAGGGCCGCGGCGAACACCGCAAACGCCAACGACGTCACCGCCGCGCTGATTTCGGCGCCTGCCGATGTCCAGCCGGCCGCTGCGGCGCCGAGCGCAAGAAGCGCCGTCGAGACGCCCAGCATCAACATGATGCCGCCCCACGTGAGCTGGAGGACGCTCAGGAGGTGCAGGTGTGGGCGCAAGGTCCTCTCATCGAATGCTGACCCGGACTTCGACGAGCGTGTACGGCGCTCCCGGCGGCATCACGCTGAACCGGAAGCGTGCGCCCTCCCGAACGCCGGCAGGGACGCGCAATTTGAGCTCGTGGGTCGACGCCACTTCCCCGCCGCCCCCGCAGTGGGTGCAGCGGTCCTGCCAGCTTTCCCCGCGCCCGCCGCAACCGGTGCACGTGCGCCGAAGCGGGACGTCGAGCGGAACGGTTGCGCCCCAGAACGCTTCCTCAGGGCTCAGGACGATCTCGGCATTCAATCCCACGACCGGCGCTTCGCCGAAGAACGAGTGCCGCATCCGGTCGAGCACGCTCGCCACGGACGGGAAGTCGATAGCCACCTCATCCGTGAGCCACTCTGCGCGCCCGTGATGGTCGTCAGCCCCCGAATGCAGCCGCAGGTCGCTGTCGTACGATCGGCGACGCTTCGGGTCGCTCAGGACGTCGTACGCACGGGAAACCTCCAGGAACGCCGCACCGCGGTCGTCCCCTGAGATGTCCGGGTGGTAGCGTCTGGCGAGCTGCCGGTACGCGCGCTTGATCTCGTCAGCGCCCGCGCCCGGCGACACACCCAGAACGTCGTAATAGTCCCTCATACTCTGTCGGATGAACGGCCGGCGGCCGGCCAGCCCTCTCAGCTACGATAGGAGGCGGTCCTGGGTCTGTCAAGGAAGACAGCCACCCGGGATGGAGATCCGGTCATGAAAGAGTGCCCGCAGTGTGGCGAAACGATGCGACTGTCGACACGCGAGGTCCGGACCACCGTGCCGGGAGCGGCAGGTGAGGCGAAGGTTCGACAAATACGCGAGTGGATCTGCCCGGAGTGCGACTATTTCGAAGAGGCAGAAGCGGGCGAGGACTAGCGATTCGGCCGCCTCAACGGGCGCCGAGCGTCAGCAGCAATTCGTTTCGGACGTTCTCGTCAAACTCGGAAAAGCTGAGTTCCTTCTCGCACTCGTCGCAAAGCACTTCGATTACCGCAGGGCGGCCTTCCTCGTTCGTCTCGACGCGGGCGTCGTCGCGCACTTGCACGACGTGCATCTGCAGGGTCTTGACCAGGAAATTCCTGTCATTCCCGCAGTTCGGGCAGGTCAAAGCCATCTAGAGTGAGCTCCTCTCATCTCGAAACATCGAATTGTACGGGTACGGCTTTCCTATACGCAATCAAGATCTTGGGGAAATTCCGGCGGGTGCATGGTCGGCTGCTGTAGGATGCCGCATGGCAGAACGCACGATCGCCTCGCAGGGACGCCGACCCGTTCGCAGCGAAGCAAGAGGGCCACACTGGGTCGCGTGGGTCCCGGACGCGAATGGCAAGCCCGAGGGTTCGATTGTAGTGGTGGGCAGGACGCGCGAGGAGGCCGAAGAACGGGCCTATTCGTCCATGTCCTCCTCGTCGTCTTCATCGAACTCCGAAGGGTCGCCGAGACGCAAGATCTGACCGCTCGCGTGGCCCGCGAGAATGCAGTGAGGGCCCTTGGCTTCGAGGGAAACGACCGCGACGTCCCAGGGACGCGCGCGATAGGCGGCAGCCACGCAGCCACACGGCAGGCCTTCGAGCGCTTCCAGCTCGAACACCGTCGCCATCGGCTTCACTGGGCTCAGTGAGCTATGTCCAGCAGGGACCGCCATACCGCACCTCCCGTGCCTCGCCCGGATGCAATCCGAACGCCAGCTAATCGATTAGACATTGGAAGGGGGGTTTTGGTTCCTGTAGCGCTGCAAGATGCTGCCACATGAACAATTAGCTCGTCGGACCGGAGATCGATGCGAGCGCTGCGCCGCTGACCTCTGCAGGCTACAACAGCGCCGGATAGATGACCTTCCCATCGCGAATTCTCGCAAACGCGCTCATTTCGTGGGGTTTAGCGTCGGCGCCGAGAATGTGCCACACAGGTACACCCTGCACTAAAAGCGCATCCGCCAGCAACTGGCGGTGACATCTCCACCACACCGCTTCCGCACACATCATGGCTGTCGGACCGGCGCTCGCAAAGCCAACGAGCTCTCGAAACGCTCGTTCGAATGCCTCCGTCTCCATGTAGTCCGCATAGCCGCGAAAGCTCGGGTGCTTCCATGCCGTGTTGGTGGAGTCGCGTTTCGGCTTCCTGAGCCCACCCAGTCCGCCTAGGTGACGGTACCGAATCCCGGAGGCGGCCAGAAACTTTTCCAGGGAATCCTTGTTGAAATGCGGGTACCGACGGGACATCGGCATCGTCCGTACGTCCGCCAGCTGCGTGACACCGTGCATCCCCAGCAGCGCCAGGAACGCATCGGCACTGTGGGTCGAATGGCCAATCGTGTATATCACGGGTAGATCAGCAGGCCTTCAACTCTGGAGGACGGAAACAAGGCGGCCGCGGCGCGTACGTAAATCGAAAGCTGACGCTCGTGAATTGTTCGTCGGGCGCCCGTCTTGAACTCGACGACCGTCACCGTGCCGTCCGGTTTCTGAACGAGGCAGTCGATGGTCCCCCGGAGAATCGTGGGCGACGCTGGGTCGTGAAGCGAAAACGGGACTTCGTAGTGTGGGCGGCCCGACTCGAGAAGGGCCACGACGTCAGGGCGCGCGCGCATCGTGCGCCAGGCGCCGATCGCCGTATCGACGACACTGTCTGCCTCCTCCACCGACACCTCCTCCTCCCTTATTGCGAGTCCTTTCGCACGTTCATGGAGGCGGCGATCGTCCGGAACCCCGAGCTGCAAGAGGCGGTGAACCAGCCGCCCGACCAGAAGATCGCTGCTGGGTCGTTCCCTTGCTGAGGCAGCGGCTTCTTCACGCTCGAGCCATCTCGAAACCGAGATCCGAGCCGGTCCGGGGAGTATCGCAGCGCCGCCGATCAGGTTCGATCGGTCGGTAGCCTCGACCCGAATCGCAGGTGCAGCGGCAGCGTCGGGCTGCGCGGGACAGAGCCTGAACTCGAATGTCCTGCCACTCGTGCCACTCCACGCAACCGAACGAAACTGCGGAAACGCCGTCGCGGCACGTCCAAAGAGC
Source organism: uncultured Acidobacteriota bacterium (assembly GCA_963730995.1). Taxonomy (GTDB): domain Bacteria; phylum Acidobacteriota; class Vicinamibacteria; order Vicinamibacterales; family 2-12-FULL-66-21; genus CAVSUB01. Next base: position 45,432 of record CAVSUB010000010.1, read on the forward strand.
GCCTTCAGAGACTCTGGGAGGACCTCCCCCAGGCTGCCGCGGCCAGGCGCCATCGTTCCGGACTTCAGCGCCGACGCGAGGTACAGGCGATCGCGAGCCCGAGTGAACCCCACGTAGAGCAGCCGTCTCGTCTCGTGCTTCTCACGCTCACGGTCGGCCTCGTCCAGGTCGGAGACAAAGGGCCCGACCGAGACGGACGGCTCGTCGTCGCCGTTCGCGACGACGCGGATCGGCTTGGGCGGACCGCTCGCGCCCTTGGACATGTTCACGACGAAGACGATCGGGAATTCGAGGCCCTTCGACGCGTGGACCGTCATGAGGTTCACGGCGTCCAGCGCTTCGATCACGGCGTTCGACTCGTCTCCCGCGGTCAGGGCATCGATGTGGTCCGCGATCCGCGGGAGCGTGGCATAGCCGCGGTTCTGGATCCGCCGGATCATGGTGCGAATCTTCTTCAGGTTCTCCCACGCCTGGAGCCTCCGCGGCCCTCTGAGCTCGTAGGCATAGGCCGTCTCGCGCAGAAGCTCTTCGAGGAGGTCCGCCGGCGGCACGCGGTCCACACGCTCGAGCCAGCTGGACACCTGGCCTCGCAGGTGCAGCAGCACCCGGCGATCTTCCTCACGGAGCAATCCGATTGCCTCCGGGGCTGCCGGATCCGTCAGCGCCGCGGACAGCTTCGGCGCCAGCACCGACAGCGCGTGATCCGACAGCCGGACGAAACGTGATCGGAGGAACGCAGCAGCCCGAAGATCCGACACCGGCCGCGCCAGATATCGCACGAGCGCCACGACATCCTTGGTTTCGTCGGCGTCGAAAAAGCCGAGCCCCTTGTAGACGTACGTCGGAATACTCAGTCGCTCGAGCTCCTGCTCGAACTCGCGGTGGCTGGCGCGCGAGCGGAACAGGATGGCGATGTCGCCTGGGGTCGCAGTGCGTGGCGCGCCCGTCTTCCGGTCCCGAACCGTCTCCTCCCGCAGCACGCGGGCGACCTCCGTCGCAACGGCTGCGGCGCACGTCACCGGATCGTCAGCCACCGCGATGCCGAGCACGGGACCGCGGAACGCATCGCTCGACGGATTGATCGGGAAACAATCGGTGTCGCGATACGTGAATTCGTAGGCGCGCCCACCCTCCTGAGACATCTCCGTGAACGCGTCGTTCACGAACTCGAGGAGCTCGGGCACGGCTCGAAAGCTTCTCGCGATCGAGCGGCGCGCGCTGCCCGACGGCCGCAGCGCATCGATGTAGCGCCCGGCCTCCTGCAGGACCGAGACGTCCGCGTCGCGGAATCGATAAATCGACTGCTTGCGGTCCCCGACGACGAAGACGGACGGGTTCGTTGCCAGACCGAGCCCTGCACCCCAGGACTCCACCAGGAGCGACACGAGCTCCCACTGTGCCCGGCTCGTGTCCTGGAACTCGTCCACCAGCACGTGGTGATAGCGGGACTCGAGGCGATAGCGGCTCTGAGCGAACTCGTCCATCTGGCGCAGCAGATCCAGCGCGCGCTGAAGGACATCCGAGAAATCGAGCACCGAGCGCTCGTCGAGAGCGCGCCGGTACTGCGAGAGGGCGATCGCGAACATCCGCCTGACGCCCCGCGCCATGATGGCGTTCAGGTCGCGTGCGAACGTCGAGACGACACGCTCGATCTGCGAGCCGATCTGGCTGACGGCGGCGCGGTGGCGCCGCGAGGCGTCTGGCGACGGATAGTGCTCGTTCTTGTAGGGATAAATCGCGCCGGTCGCGCGCGGTTTCCCCTCGCCAGTCAGAAAATGCGCCGAAACGCGGTCGATCAGCGCCCGGATCTCGGCGTCCGACGGGTGCTCGAGCGCCTGACATCCGCTGGAGCTCCCGCACGAGCAGCTGGTAGCGCGGATGACCGATCGGACCGTCTGCGAGGAACTGTGACAGGCCGCCGGGGACAGCGCGCAGCGTGTCCTGCAGCGCCGTCAAGGTCCGCGCGCACACGGCGGTGGACGTCAGATCGGCCGGGCCACGCGCCAGAAACCGATCGAGCGCGCTCCAGGCCACGAGTCGCCTTCCCAGAAGAGCCGCGAGCCCTTCGCGAGTGCGCGCGAGCCCGAGCTGCGCCAGGACGAGCGCGATGTCCGGCTCCTTCCTGGCCAGTCCTGTGAAAATCCGCAGCGACTGATCCAGCGACTCTTCGACAAGCCGGGGCACCTCCGTCTCGTCGGCCATCTCGAATCCGGGATCCACGTCTGCCTCGAGCGGAAACTCGCGGAGAAGCGACAGGCAGAACGCATCGATCGTGCTGATGGCGATCTCGCCGAGCCGATCGCGCAGCTCGCGCCATCGCGCCTTGTCGACGTCGGAGCGCTCCGCGGCGTCCCGCAGCTCCGCGAGGATCCGTTCCCGCATCTCCGCCGCAGCTTTTCGCGTGAATGTGATCGCGAGGATGTTCGCCGGCTCAACGCCCGCCTTCAGCAGGTTCACGTACCTGGCGACCAGTACCGACGTCTTCCCCGTCCCCGCCGAGGCTTCGAGGACCACGTTGTTCCGTGGATCGACGGCGAACAGCGCGCGCGGCCTCATCGCTGTCGTGCGGCGCAGGATGCTCGGGCGCCGCCTGAGCGACGAGCTCCGGCTGCGCAGGTACGACCTCCGGCCCCGGCTCGATGCCGAACAGCGACGGCTGCAGCCTGGGATCCGATTTCGGAGTCGCGGCTATTCATCGCCCACGTAGTCCTTGCGGCAGACGCCAGCGTAGCCGCACCGCGTGCAGAGAAACGGCTCCTCGGGATCGACGGGGAACGCGCCACGCTCGATCCCGGCAACCGCCGACACCATTCGCTGCTGCCCTTCTTCGAGTGCCTGTGCGGTCTGTGCGGAAGTCGTACCCAACGATACGAATGCGTTCTTCTCGCGGAACGCGACGTAGCCGGCGCGCGAAAGCGGCCACGAGTGGCCGTGCCGGCCCTCCAGTTGTTGCGTGGCGCACACTCCGTACACCGGCAGCTGAAGCGCTCGGGCGGGCTTCGGCGCTCGCCCCAGTTTGTAGTCCACGACCCGAAGCGTTCCATCGTCCAGGAGGTCGATCCGATCCGCTTTACCCCGAAGCCGCATCCAGACCGGGCCGTCAGGGCCTTTCAACTCGAAGCGTCCTTCGAGTGTGTGCTCGAGCAGCCGCTCGACGACGCCGACACCCTGCTCGATCTCGAACGCGAACGCACGGGCCGCGAGTCCTGGTGCCGCAGCCGAGCCCAGGAGGTAGTTGCGCTCGAGCCCCCGGTCGGCGTCGGACAGCCCCGCGAGGCGCGCGTCGACGACATCCTCGAAGATTCCAAGCGCCTCCTGCAGGGTCTCGGATGTGACCGAACGGTGACCTGCGGCCTGCCAGGCGATGAAGAACTGCTGGAAGACGTCGTGAAGAAACTGTCCCCGCTCGCGCGGGCTGAGGCCTGCCTCTTCGTTCCGCTCCTCCTCGAGCCCGAGCACGTAGCTCGAGAAGTATTTGAACGGACAGTCGAGATACCGCTCCACGTGGCTCACGGCGTATGCGGCCGGATCGCGCGCCCCGGCATGCCCATGGAACGCCGGATCCGAGGAGGGAGACCGTGATATGCGGACCGCGAGCCACTCCTCCTGTTCCCTGGTCAGCGCTGGCGCCAGGGCCTCCAGCAACATCCGGCCGTCGTCCGCCGGCTCGCGGAGCGCTTCCTGTACGAACACGCGAGACGGCTCTGCATTCACCGCATGCAGCTCGAGACCGAGCGTCTCGACGTCTTCCAGAAACGCCGACCGCGGAACAATCGCGTCGTCTTCGAGCGTGAAGGTGGAGATCGAGACGCGACTTCGCGCCACCCTGATCAGGTCGTTGAATCGCGCGCGCGCCGCTGCGAGCCGATCGATCTCGTTGGGCCAGCCGAGCTGACCCAGAAGCGAGGCCGGGTAGAAGATGCTCCGTCGAGTTCGCTCGGGCCAGTCGCTCTCGACCAGACCAATCAACCGCACGTCGTGAACGTCCGAGTACGCAGCGGCCCGGGCATCCAGCAGCGTCAGCCCTTCGGTTCCGGTGCGCGGAGAGAACGTCTGCCTCTCGATCCAGCGTCGAACGGTATTGGCCAACTCGGTGACGAGCAGCGGCTCGTCGTCGTGGGCGGCATGCGCGTCGGCGAGAGACGCCAGCGCGCCGAGAATGGCTGCGCGCGCCCGGATGTGGTCGCCGCGGGCTGGATCGTCGGATCGCGGCAATCGCTCGTGACGGTTGACGAAGCTCACGAGCTGCCGGAACTGAGCGGACGCAGTGGAACCTTCGACGGCCGACCGCAAATCTCGCGCGGCCGCGGCCGCAGCCTGGAGAGTTCCCCTCGCCTTGTGCTGAAGCCTGCTCGCGCGACGCGGTTCACCGGGCGCGGGCTCGGCCGCGAGCGCTTCCAGCCGGTCCCACCCGCCGAGATACTTGATTTCGTGAAGCCACCCGTCGAGGGCCGCCACGCCGGGGTGGTCGACGGCCGCTTCATTCGACGCGTCGACCGCGAATGTCCAGTGCGGGGAGCCGAGCAGGTCTACCAGCGCGCCGCGCGTGGCCTCCGACATCGCGACCTCGAAGACGAGGTCGAGCGCGGCCGCAAACGGCTCGGCGGCGAGCGGACGGGCGTCGAGCGCCTGATACGGAATATGGGCCTCCGTGAGCACGCTCCGCGCGAGATAGAGGTATGGGAGCGGTCGCTGGAAGACGAGCGCCGAGCGCTCCGAGACCCCGGTCCGCTTGACGGCGCGCGCAAAGTCCGCGAGCTCTTCCTCCCGATCACGTGCGACGAACCACCGGGGTTGTGGCTCGCCGCTCGGGCGCTCAGGAACCACGAGCACGGGGGCGGAGGAGGAGCGAGCGAGACGCGCTTCTTCGATTCCGGGAAAGGCGTCATGCAGGCGCTCGTGAAAGCCGGTGGCGAGCAGCAGCTCAGTCGTCAGGACCTCGATCCGCGCGACGCCGTTGACCCTCGCGAGGAGATCGCAGTCCGCGGGCCATAGACCGCTGGAGTCGGCGGCCTGATCGCCGACGGTGATGATGAGATGCCGGTACGGGCTGCCGCCCTGTTGCTCGATTAGCCGCGCGCGCAGCCCGTGCTCGTCGATGCGGCTGGTGGCGGCTATCCCTCGTTCGAGGTCGCGAAATGTGGCCCCGAGGAAGCGGGTCTGCCGAAGCATCCGCTCGGCGCCGCGATCGGTCTCGGCTACGGGCTCCAGGCTTCCGATCATGTGGCGCTCGAAATCCTCGACTGTGCGCCCGCACCGCCGGAGCTCGTCGTAGAGCGACAGTATCTCGAGGATGAGTCCCGAGCGCAGGCGAAATGGCGCCGGCGTGCCGGATTGGCTGGCGTGACGCGCTGCGCGGCGGACCAGCACTTCGCGCTCGAACTCGGAGAGCAGTGGTGGTGCGTCAGCGGCGTGCTGATGGAAACGCTGGTACAGATCGCCGCGCGTCAGAATGTCCGGCAGAACCGCGACCGCGCCCGGCGTCGCGACCAGCCGGTTTTCGAGCGTGCGCCGGAGCGCCTCAGCAGCGCCCCTCGTCGGCACGAGTACCGCGCAACCGCGTGCTGCGAGCGGATCCGCCGTAACAGGCTGTCCGGCATCGGAGATGCGGGGTTCTGCCTCCCCCGTCCCGTATCCTGCGATCGAAAGCCGGGCGATGGTCTCGTGGAGGGTCTGGAGGTCGGGAACGCGGAGCAGTCTGATGATGCGAGGAGTAATCACTGTACGGGTGGAGTCGTGAGCCGCTGCAGCTCCGCGCGTGCGCGATCGAACAGCAGCAGTGCGCCGGCCGCCGCCGATGACGCCTGCCACGCGAGGGCCATGTCGTTCGTGGTCACGGCACTCAGACGCGTGTCGGCCGCCCGAATCGCCATCTGGAATGCATTCATCAGCAAGCCGTGGACCGCGTCCATCTCCGGCGCCGGCTTGATGAGGGCGAACTCCCGCGAGGCAATACCCGCGCTCTTCTGGAGCTGGCGCAGTGTTCCGGATGAAGGCCCGGCAAGCTGGCGAATCTGCTCGAGCGACTGCCGCGCGCGCCCGAGAAGGTCGAGCGCCGGACGCGCCTTGCGCTCGTAGGCGCGAACGACGACCTGACTGACCGCCCATCGATCAGACGAGAGCCGCATCCGGCGCGCGGCATCCAGTCGGAGATCCATCGTCGCGAGGAGCGCCGCCGTTTCCTGCGGCCGCTGGCGCCCCAGCTTGTCATCGGCCCGCAGAACGTCGCGGATGAGCCCTTCCAGCCCCTTCACGTCAGCGCGTCGCACCCGCTCGTCGGCCAGCTTGAGCATCCGCGTGGACAGACCTGAGTAAGCCTGATCAGTGCGCGCAGAGATACTGAGATCGGAAGTGGCGCGCGCTCGAAGAGCGGCGGCCCAGCCGCCCTCTGCCGCGGGCGCCGCGAGCGCTTCGGTGATCCCGCGCAGGAGCGACGTCCGCTGTGTTGCGTCGCCCGACGCCCGCGCCAGCATGAACGCCTGCTCAACACTTTCCCGGAGCGTGGGCTCAGGCATCATGGGGACGGCCGGCGGAGGCGACGCATTTGCCACGAGTGTCAGCTCGAATCGCGACTGGCCGGCGGCGACGCGCAGCTCGGAGACGACTTCGTCGAGAAGCGCGGCCAGCTGCGAGACGTCACCGGCACGATAGGCGTAGTTGTGTGCGGGCCAGTCGGCGAGCATCCGTCGCGCCTGGTCGGCAATCGCGAGTCGCTTGGCTGGATCCTCGGTCAGCGCCACCTGGTTCAACGTCGTGGCGACTGCTTCGCTCAAACGCGAGAACTCTGTTTCGGCGCGAGTTTCGAGGAAGCGCTTGGCGCGGGCCGCCTCAGCGTACGCCTCCGTGCGCGGCCAATCCACGGCGGACTCAGAAAGGCTGACGAGCTGAAGCCTCGGCGCGTCGGTACCGAGCCCGCCGATCGGCATCGAAAAGACGATCGTGCCCGCGATCCTTGCGAACTCGCCGTAGCTGACCGCGTTCGTTCCGTCGAGGAGGAACACGCGGTACAGAATCACGTCGCTGGTGGGGATATCGCTCGCGTGGGCCGATCCTGAGAACCCAACCGCCCAGGTCAGCACGCAGAAGGCGAGGAGCAACAGGCCGCGAGGAAGCGCGTTGCGGACTCTTTGGAGCATCGATGATCCAGGGTAGTGTCGGCGTCCCGACGCGTCAAGCCGGCATTGGGTAGGACGGCGCCGAAGGGCGATGTGGAAAACTTGTGGAAGATCGGTGGATGCGCTGTGGATGTGACGACAACGCAAATTTATTTTGCGCATTCCTACCAGCATTCGCTGCCCGATGCACTTTGTGGGTGCGTCTTCGGCCGTCCTTTCGCTTGTCGCCGATCACGAAGCCGTTAGAATGCTCTGCGTTCAAGCCGACATTTCAAACACTCTTTTGGCGCCGGCATTCCCGTGATCCTTCACAAGTACGACGAAATCATCAACGGCCGCGAGTACCACATCGAGGTCTCCAGTGTCGGGACCAACCAGTGGCGTGCGAACATCAAGCGGACGCCTGGCGGTTCCGCGGCGCTGATGCCTTTCTACGGAAAGACGCCGGACGAGGCAGCCAGGTTGCTGAGTCACTGGCTTTCAATAGCGCACGGACAGGAACGCACTCGACTATAGTGGGCCATGCGCCCGATCGCCCCGTACTCGGTGTTCCTTTTGACGCTGGGGCTGCTGCCCCAGCCGGTTCTCGCTCAAGGCAGCCCCACCGGGACCGGTCAATCGGCCGGCGTCAACGCTCCGACAACCGCACTCCCGAAAGTCCGGCTCGTCGCGACCGGCGGTACGATCTCCAACCGTAACGGCGGCCGCCTCACGGCCGAGGAGCTCGTAGCCTCGATGCCCGGACTCGATCGCTACGTCAGGCCGGAGGCGGAGCAGTTCTCCAACACCTCGAGCGGCGCCTTGACGCTGAAGCAGTGGCTCGATCTCTCCCGTCGCATCAACACGCTTTTCAAAGAGGAGCCCGACCTTTCCGGCGTCGTCGTCACCAGCGGCACCGATACCCTCGAGGAGACGGCCTACTTCCTGGACCTCACGGTCAGGAGCGAGAAGCCGGTGGTCGTCGTCGGATCGATGCGCAATCCGAGCACGCTGGGGTATGAGGGCGCGGCGAACCTGCTCGAAGGATTTCGCGTGGCGGCCAGTCCGGACGCGCGCGGCAAGGGCGTGCTCGTCGTGCTCAACGACGAGATCAACGCCGCCCGGGACGTCACCAAGACCGACGCACTCCGCCTCGGCACTTTCCAGTCACGAGGATACGGCCTCCTCGGCGTGGTCGACAGCGACCGCGTCGTCTTCTATCGCAGCCTGGTGAAGCGGCACACTGCGGCGAGCGAGTTCGACGTCAGCGGGATCGACGAGCTGCCGCGCGTCGATGTGGTCATGGTTTATCAAGGTGCCTCGGGGGACGTCATCAAGGCCATCGTGGATCAAGGCGCGCGCGGGATAGTGATCGCATCGGCCGGCGCGGGGGCCACGAGCGGGACACAGGGTCAAGGCATCCAGTACGCGATAGACAAGGGTGTGTTCGTTGTGACGAGCACACGGACGGGCTCCGGCCGAATCGCAGCGCGAGGCCGCGGAACCGCCGCGACCACAACAACGTCAAACGACGGCGACGCCGCTCCCGCACCTGCGCGGCCAGCGTCGGATCGGCGAATCGCGGCAGAAGATCTCGCGCCGGTCAAGGCACGGATCCTCTTGATGCTGGCTCTCACACGGACGACGGATGGCAGCGAGATACAGCGGATGTTCACCGAGTACTGATTCGACGTTGTTACATTCTGCACGGTTCGGACTACCGAAGCGTGGAAGAATCCTCCGATCGACGGGTACGGTGACGATCGGCTCAGGCGGTTCGCAAGGGAAAACCGTGCGCTCCAAAATGGCCGGATGTTTGCAGCCAGTTAGGATCATGCGTCGACGCGTTTCCAGATTCCACGGCGAATGGCTCCCTCGCAAGCCGCCACAAGGGCACCGAGAAGAGGCGCCACAATCGGGCGTCCTTCCGGAAATCAGGCTCGAGGGTGAGAGCGTCGTGTTCTATCTCGACATCGCGACTGCAAGCGGGACGTCCCGCCTGGTGTTACGTTGCGACGCCGATGGTAACGTGTGGGCGTCGGCGGAAGGCGGCTAGTGGCCCTGGCGCGGTCCTCCCGCGAAAAACGTCAAGCGAGTTTCGGCAAGACGCCGAGCGCATGTGCCTCGCACTCGGCATAACGTCGCATCAGGTCGCGATAGAGATCCGCACGGCCTGCCTTGGGTGAAATGCGGCTGGCCGAAACCGGTTCCGCGAGTCCCCGCACGACCGACTCCCACGACACCGCATCTCCTCGCGCCGCGCCCTCAGCCTCCGCCGCGCGCAACGCCGCGCCCAGCGACGCCGAGTTACTGACCTCGAATTGATACACGTCGGCGTTGAAAACGTCCGCCATGACCTGCAGGATCTCGCGGTTCGCGGCGGCCCCACCCGTTGCGTGAATCGTGTCGACCTCGACTCGCATCCAGGCGGAGTGCAGGGCCATCGACATCATCTGCGCTTCGATCACCCCGCGGACGTGCCCGTCACGGTCGTGCTCGTCGAGTCCGTAACGGTGGATCCCCGGCGCCGACACGGGTGGCGTGATCTCTGGTTCGTACCACGGCAGCAGGAGACCTCCGCCATTCCCGGGCGGCGTGGACGCGAGGATGGCCGAGAACTCGTCCCACGTCAGCCTCCACTCCTGACGCACCCGCTCGCGTGCGAGCGAGCCGTTCTTGAAACACGTGAGGCCCATGAACTCGCCGGTCGGAGACCCGAACACGTGCCCCGTGCCAGTCGAATCGACGCGGGGCTCGCGCATGAGACCGAAGACCGTGTCGCTCGTACCCAGGGAAACCGCGAGCCTGCCTTCCCGGACGAGCCCGGTGCCAATCAGGCTGCACGGATTGTCCCCGGACCACACAACAACCGGCGTCGAGGGGAATCCGTATCTCTTCTGCCAGTACGTCGCCAGCGGCCCGACGACGGAAGAAGCTGGCGCGAGTGCCGGCAGTTTGGCTGCGAGGCCGGGTGCGGTTGCCGCGACCGCCGGGTCCCACCAGTTGGCCGACGTCAGATCCATCAGATTCATCCCGGAGCCATCACCTGGATCGATTGGTGCGTGGCGTCCGGCGAGCAGGGAGGCCAGAAACGAGCTGACGAGGTGAATCCGATCGGTCGCGGCATACGCGGCCGGCTCGTGCGACGCGAACTTTCGGATCTGCGGACCGGTGAATCGCTCGAAGGCTCTGGACCCCGTGTGCTGCGCCAGACTTGCGTCCCCCCCGACAGCCGCTGCGATCTCGCGGCATTCGGCGCCCGTGCTGGAGTCCATCCAGATGGGCGATACGGCACGCGACAGCATCGGCTCGACCTGTTCGACGAGCGGTCGCTCCGGATCGAGTGCAGCGAGCGCCGCGGTGGCGCTGGCATTCAGATAGACGCTGCCGTGCTGCTGCGCCGATCCGGCAATCGCGGCGAGCCGCCTGACGTCGATGCGCGAAGCGATGCGGGCCATCATCGCGTCGAGTGCCGCTGCCCACATGAGAGGCGACGACACGGCCACAGCCGGATCCGGACTCCTGAGCACGCCATGCTCCGTGCCGTACTCCGGAAATCGTTCGTCGAAGGACATCGACTCTTCGAAGACGACACGGCGGCGATCGGAGTCGATCTCGAGGACGATGGCGCTGAAGCTCTGGGTGCTGGAGTCGAGGCCGAGGTAGAGGGGCATGGAGGAGAGACTACTGTCAGAATTCAGAATATAGAAGTCAGAATTCAGAATACCAACCTGCACGGCCGCCGCCTCGAGGCGGCGGCTCGAGAAAAGAATTCTGAATTCCCTATTCTGAATTCTGAATTCTTTTTTACTGCTGCGCGTCGTACTCCTGCTGCGCCTCCGGGTCGTCCTCGAGGAAGAGCGACCACTCCTCGTCGGCCGCGAAGTCATCGTCTGGAGGCAGGAGGGTCTGTGACGGGATCACCCGGACGCGTACCTGGAGCTCGGTCTCCGCGCGTCCCTTCATGGTGCCGAGCGTCGGCGGAACGTCCGCGTAGTCGCGCCCGACGGCGGTGCGGATGTGCCGCGAACCTGCCATCAGATTGTTCGTCGGATCGAAACCCACCCAGCCAAAGCCCGGCAGCAACGCTTCCACCCACGCGTGCGTCGCACCATCGGCGGAACGATCTTTGTTCTGGTCGCTGTGATAGAGATACCCGCTCACGTACCGGCAGGGAATCCGCAGCCGGCGGACCATCGCAATCATGATGTGGGCGAAGTCCTGACAGACCCCTTGGCGTGAGGTCAGGCTGGCTTCGATCGGCGAGTTCACCGCGGTGCTCTTCCTGACGTACGCGAACGCTCGATTGATTCCGACGCTGACGTCCTGCACCAGCGTTAACGGATCGCGGTCGTTGACCCGATCCACTCCCAGCTCGCGCGCCAGATCGTCGAGCTGCGCGGACCCGCTCGCATAGTGGCTCGGCAGCAGCATCGGCCAATGGTCGCCGTCACTGATCTCTTGTTCGAGGACGTTCCAGGAGTCGAATGGCAGGACCGCCGGGAGCGGCGACGGCGGCTCGATGTTGACCAGCGAGTCCGCAACGATCGAGAGCTCGCGGTGATGTTGCGGGAGATCGAAGTGATGGACCTGATTGCCTAGATGGTCCTGATACGTGAAGATGCGCGCCCGCGGATTGACCTGGAGACGGAACGTGAAGCACCGCTGCGTCACTTCGCTGAGAGGGTGCATCCGCACCTCCATCATGCTCTGCCACACAGGCCGGTTGTACCGGTAGCGCGTGAGGTGTCGGATCGCGTAGAACATCAGCTCTCGAACGCCACTTCGATGGGATAGTCGATGTACCCCTCCTGAACGGCGAGATGGAGCGCCCCGCACTGCTCGAGGACGCCGTTCAGAAACGCATGTAGATCGCCCGTCATGAGCTCCGACATGGGCGTGAACGCGAGCGATGCACGCAGCCGGCCGATGATCCGTTCGATGCGCACGCGCTTCCGGGCGGTCGAATTCGCTACGATCGCCTCGAGTGAGGCGTGCATGCGATCGACGGCGTAGCGCACCGAGTACGGGAACTCCGGGTGCACGAGCAGAAACTTCGCGATCCGATCCGGCTGGAGATCCGCGGTGAAGACGCGGCAGTAGGACTCGAACGCCGCGCAGCTGGCGAGCAGCGTCACCCAATCGAGCTCGTCGGCCTTGGTCGGCGTCGAGAAGTAGGCATCGAGCAGCATCGATATGGCGCAGGCCCGCTCGGTGAACTTGCCGAGCTGCACGAACCGCCAGCCTTCTCCGTGGCTCATCGACGTCTCGGTTGCGCCATAAAAGGAGTAGGACCCTTCCCTGACCATCGACACGAGCCGGATGACGGCGGCGGCGTCCTGGGGATCGACTTCTGATTGTGCGACCTCGTGGAACAGCCGATTGAGCCGCTCCCACATCTCGGAGCTGATCTCCTCGCGTACCTGCGAGGCGTTGTCGCGGGCGCCGGTGATGCAGGAGACGATCGAGGCCCGAATCTGCCGATCCGCCGCCAGACGTCCGATGGCAATCTGCGGATCCTGATCGCTGGCGTCGGAGGGGAGTCCCAGCCCGGTCAGCGCTCGATACCAGCGCTGATCGTGCGAGAACTCGCCGCGGCTCAGCATCAGGCTGTGCGTGGCTTCGATCGCGCGCGCGCAGTTGTCCGCCCGCTCGAAGTAGCGGCTCATCCAATACAGGCTGTCGGCGACTCTGGACAGCATGACTATGTCTGGAGTACCCAGGTGTCCTTCGATCCGCCACCCTGCGACGAGTTGACGACGAGCGAGCCCTTGCGCAGCGCCACTCGAGTGAGCCCTCCCGGAACGATAGTTGTCTTCTCGCCGAAGAGCACGTAGGGCCGCAGGTCGACATGGCGCGGCTCGATCGCGCCGTCGATGAAGCACGGCGCAGTCGAGAGGTTCAGGACCGGCTGCGCGATGTAGTTGCGCGGGTCGGCCAGGATCCGCGCCCGCATCTCCTCGCGTTGCGACTCCGTGCTGTGCGGGCCGATCAGCATGCCGTAGCCGCCCGACTCCCCCACGGCCTTGACGACGTACTCCGCGAGCCGATCGCACACGTGGTTCCGGTGCGCATCCTCCGTCATGAGCATCGTCTCGACGTTCGCGAGGATCGGATCCTGATCCAGGTAGTAGCGGATGATTCGTGGCACGTAGGCGTAGATCGCCTTGTCGTCCGCGACGCCCGTGCCGAGCGCGTTGGCGAGCGTGACGTTGCCGGCCCGATACGCGCTGAACAGACCGGGCGAGCCCAGCGATGAATCGACGCGAAACGCGAGGGGATCCAGAAAATCGTCGTCCACGCGGCGGTAGATCACGTCCACACGCTGCAGCCCCTTGGTCGTGCGCATGTAGACCACGTTGTCGTGCACGACGAGGTCGCGCCCTTCGACGAGCTCGATGCCCATCTGCCGCGCGAGGAAGGAATGCTCGTAGTACGCGGAGTTGTACACGCCGGGCGTCAGCAGCACGATCGTGGGATCCGCCCGCCCGTCCGGCGCCAGGGAGCGAAGCGTCGAGAGCAGAACCTGGCTGTATTGCTCGATGGGCCGGACGCCGTACTTCCGGAACAGCGCCGGGAAGATCTGCTTCATCACCTTGCGGCTCGAAAGCATGTATGACACGCCGCTCGGGACTCGCAGGTTGTCTTCGAGCACGACGAACTGGCCGTCCGGCAGACGGACCAGATCGGTGCCCATCACGTTGACGTAAGCGTCCCGCGGCACCTTGACGTCCGTCATCTGGCGCCGATAGTGCCGGCACGTGTAGATCACTTCCGACGGGACGATGCCGTCCTTGAGGATGCGGCGTTCGTGATAGAGGTCGTGGAGGAACAGGTTGAGTGCGGTGACGCGCTGCGTCAGACCCCGCTCGATGGTGTCCCAGTCCGCGCCGGATACGATCCGCGGGAGGAGGTCGTGCGGAAAAATGCGTTCCGTCCCCTCCTTGACGGCCGTAGACGGTGAACGTGATGCCTTGGTTGAAGAACGAGAGATCAGCCTGATGCTTGCTGCGCCACAACTCTTCGGGTGTGAGCCTGAGGAGCTCCTTGTGCAGACGCCGGTACGATCGGCGCGGTTGGGCGCGAGCGTCGAGCATCTCGTCGAAGGTGTCCTCGACGCTGTAGCCGGTGAACGGATCCGTGGTGACGAGGGCCATGGATCAAAAGAAAAAAATGGCCAGGCTGGTCAACTCTGGTCGCTGTCCCTCCGGCGCGCGCGCCATTCGCCGGCCGCGTGCTGGGCACGATCGGGCTGATCGAAGTGAATCTCCGGCAGCTGCTCGACCGCCCTGCGCAGCGATTGCTCCCACGACGCGTGTATCAGGTTCAGATCCTGATCCATCGCAGAGAGCCGCCTGTACCGGTTCACGGTGAAGGCGTTCTTCTTGTAGAGGAGCAGGTCGATCGGCGGCCCGACAGTGACGTTCGATCGCATCGTGGCATCGAACGACAGGAGCGCGTACTTGGCCGCCACCTCGAGCGAAGTGGCCATGTCGATCCCGCGATCGAGAATCGGCCGCCCGTACTTGCACTCGCCGAGTTGCAGGTACGGTGAGTCCTCCGTGGCCTGCAGGGGATTTCCCTGCGGGTAAATCAGGAAGAGCCCCGGCTCCTCGCCTCGGACCTGACCACCCAGCAGCAGGTTCACGTTGAACGTGAAGCTGTCCCGCTCGAGCGACGCGCGATCGATTTCCGATACCCGCCGCACGCACTCCCCGACGATGCGCGACGCCTGATACATCGACCGGGCGAGGGCCAGCCCCTGCCCCGCGTCGAAATCGAGGCGAAGGAGCGACATGACCGACTGGCTGATCGACAGGCTGCCGCTCGTCAGGATCACGAAGACCCGCTCCCCCTCCTGGACAAAGCGGTACATCTTGCGACAGACGTTCACCTGATCGAAGCCGGCGTTGGACCGGGAGTCGGAGGCCATCACGAGACCTTCGTCGGTCACGATACCCAGGCAGTAGGTCACAGGCCCTCTTGGGGGAAAAAGTGGATGGCCACATCATATACAGATCGCGGTCGGGCACGTCGCACCAGTCCCGACGGTAGCAATGCGCGGACCGTACTGAGTCTGCAAGACGCGGCCCCGCGGCCGGTTGCGGCTGCGCCGACCGAAACCGGGCGGCGCGCGCGCGGTCGCCAGGGAATCTGGCCCATTGCATGAATAGAGGTAACCATGCTGATTCGACTGGGCTACGACATTCGGTTCGAAATCGGTCAGCCGGTGCCGATGGTGACCCTGCTCTCCGTCCACCCGTCGCGCCGCTACGACTTGAAGGAGCCGGATCGGGTGATCCCGGAGCCTGCCGTAGACCACGTCGAATACACGGACAGCTTTGGCAACATCTGTACCCGGATACTCGCGCCTACGGGAACGCTGCGACTCACGAACTCGACGATCGTCGAGGATTCGGGGCTTCCGGACCCTGTGAATCCCTACGCGCGCGAGGTGCCGGTGGAGGACCTCCCCACCGAGACCCTGCGCTTTCTCATGGCGAGCCGCTTCTGCGAGGTGGACTTGATTTCACCGCTGGCGGTCGAGCTTTTCGGCGACATTCCGCGCGGGTGGGGGCGCGTAAAGGCCATCTGCGACTGGGTCCACTCGAAAGTGACCTTCAGCTACCCTCACGCCAGACCGACCCGGACGGCGCTGGACGTTTTCACGGAGCGCGTCGGGGTCTGCCGGGACTTCCAGCATCTGGCAATCACGTTCTGCCGCTGCCTCAATATCCCCGCGCGGTACGCGACGGGATATCTGGGAGACATCGGCGTCCCTCTCAGCGACTCACCGATGGATTTCAGCGCCTGGTTCGAGGTGTTCCTGGATGACCGGTGGTGGACCTTCGACGCCCGCCACAACGCGCCGCGGATCGGACGCGTGCTGATCGCGACCGGGCTGGATGCCACGGACGTCGCGATCTCCACCTCGTTCGGAGTCGCGAAGCTGGCGCACTTCGAGGTCGTCACCAACGAGATTGGCTGACCTCACCCCCAACGGACTGCCCAGGGTCCGCCTGACATGTTTGTATCTCACTCGGTGGTCGGCGACATCGTCGTAGGGTCCCGACTTTCGGGTGTTTTACACCGGAAACTTGAAGAATCGGTGCCGCGAGGGATCGGACTGGGGACCGGACGGGTACACGGACGGCCTGAACCGCGTCCCTGAAGGGACGCGGTCAGGCGTTGACTGCTTGCGACTCGACAACTTCGTAGGACTGGTGCGCAGGGGCTCCAGGATTGTCAGGACTTCTTTCCACTCCCGGCTCGGATCTCGGTCGCCACGTGCTTCTTCGCGTCGTTGTGGTACTTGACGTGTACCGTCGAGCCGGCCGCGATGTTGGCGTCCTTCTGGGTCGACGAGTCGACCACGAAGTGCACGTCGTGCGACTTCTTCTTCTTGCTGGGCTTTTCGGTCAAGACCAGCGTCGAGGCGTCGAGGGACTTGACTACCCCCGTGGCGGAGTAGATAGTCCCCGACGCCGCTTTCGAGCCCGACTTCGCCTTCGTCGTAGTCGGCGCCGCCGGCGTAGTCTGCGCGGCCAGGCTCAACCCCGGCACCGCCAGCACCGCCGCGGCCACGACCGCCGCCTGAAACAACTTCTTCATCATTCGCTCTCCTTTGGATGGCGTCGTCGCCATCTGTGACCATTTGACGGCCCGGCGGTGAGGGGAACATGAAGTGCGGATTAATTCTTGTTAAGGCGGTGGGCAGCTGTCAGCTATCAGCTTTCAGCGATCAGCTATCAGCCGGCGGTCGAACCGGCTGGAATCCGGACGATGAAGGTGCTTCCCTCGTTCGGCAGGCTGTCGACCGACAACCTGGCGCCGTGCCGATCGGCAATCCACTTGACGAGGCTCAAGCCAAGCCCCGCCCCTTCCGCAGCGGCCGACCGGGCCGGATCGCCGCGAAAAAAGCGCTCGAAGACGTGCGGGAGCGCCTCGGGAGCGATGCCAATGCCGGTGTCGCGGACCTCGAGTACAGCGTCTGAGCCTTCGGTGGCGACGCGGACCGAAATGCGCCCGCCCTCCGGCGTGAACTTGATCGCGTTGTCCAGGAGGTTGAGCAACAGGCGCTCGAGCCACTCGGCGTCGCCGAGAACCGAGACGTGCTCGGCGGCGTCGGCCGAAAGGGCAACGCTCTTCGCTTGCGCAACCGGATCGAGTTGCTCGACGATCGACACGGTCAGCGCGGACAGATCCACCGGCGCGCGCGCCAGAGGGATCTCGCCGGCCTCCGCTCGGGCGAGCGTCAGCAGCTGGCTCACGAGACGCGAGAGTGTGTCCAGCTCTTCGAGCTGGTCCCGCAGAGCGCGCTGATAGTCTTCCGGATTACGGGCCTGCATCAACGCGAGCTCGGTCTGTCCTCTCAAGACGGCCAGTGGCGTCCGCAGCTCGTGAGCGATGGCTGCGCTGAATTGACGCATCTCGGCGACCGCCTGCTCGAGCCGGGCGAGTGTCTCGTTGAAGGCGTGCGCCACTTCGTCGAGCTCGTCTCGCGCGCCGCGGAACGGGATGCGACGCCCCAGGCCCGCGACGTCGATGCCGCGCGTGGCCTCCGCCATCCGTGCAAGCGGCGCCAGGGCACGCGCCGCCATCCAGCGTCCGAGGATCAGCGCCAGGAAAGCGCCTGTCGGCAGGCTCCAGAGGAGCAGCCGCACGAAACGCCGCCGGGCACTGTCGATCGTGTCGAGCGATACGCCAACCTGTAGAAGGTAGGCGCGGCCGCCGCCCGGCGAGAGCAGGCTGCTGGACAGACGGATCCGTCCGTGATCGGTCTGCATGTCGACGATGCCGGGAGCGTCGCGGAAGGCCTGAACCTCGGCCGGCGTGTAGTGAAGCCCGAGCGGCGCCAGGGCGGGCGACTGCACCAGCAGCTGCCCGTTCGATGCGTCGTAGATCTGGTAGTACCGCGTGGCGCCTTCCACGAACGTCACCTGCTCCGGGTCGGTGCGATCGTAGGTCAGCGACGGCGCGCCGTTCGGGAAGCGGAGGTACCCGTGCAGGCCACTCGTGATCTCTTCGAGATCCGCGGTCGCATCCGCATCCAGCTGCCGCGCGAGAACCTGGGAGTACGTGATCCCCAGCGCAGCCAGGAGCAGCGCCAGCATCGCGGTGTAGAAGACCGTGAGCTGCGTGCGGAGCGCAAGCGGTTTCACGGAGGACTGTCCGTCAGCATGTAGCCTACGCCGCGCACGGTGTGAATCAACGCAACGTCGTAGCCTCGATCGATCTTGTTTCTCAGCGAGTTCACGTGGACCTCGACGACGTTGCTGACGCTGTCGAAGTGAATGTCCCAGACGTGCTCGATGATGAGCGAGCGCGTGACCGGACGATCGCTGTGACGCATCAGGAACTCGAGCAGCGCGTACTCCTTCGGCTTGAGATCGATCCGACGCCCTGCCCGCGTGACGATCCGTCGGACGGTGTCCATCTCGAGATCCGCGAGAGCCAGCCGCGTCTCGCGCGGACTGCCGCGACGCAGCAGCGCGCGAAGCCGCGCAGAGAGCTCGGCCAGCGCGAACGGCTTGGCCATGTAGTCATCCGCGCCGCTATCCAGCCCGCTGACACGATCCTCGACCGAGTCTTTCGCCGTGAGGATCAGCACCGGCAGCGAGGGCTTGTGCCCGCGGATGTCGCGCAGCACCTGCAGGCCCGATCGGCCCGGCAGCATCAGGTCGAGAACGACGGCGTCGTAGTCCACGGTGCGGGCCTGCTCGCCGGCGTCCCGCCCGTCGGCGAGGAGGTCGACGGCGTAGCCCTCCTGCTCGAGTCCGGTCCGGATGAAGCCGGCCACTTTCCTGTCGTCCTCGACCACCAGCACGCGCATCATCCCCCCATCCGCAGTCGTCTCCGGCCTTGTACTGGCGGTTCCTGGCATGTGCGTGGCCCCATCCTGCCGGATCCACGATCATGGCAAGACCTGACCCCAGATTCTGCGATAGCCGCCGGCGACCAGCGCGGAAACGTCCGTCAGGATCCGCGGAAGCTTCATTCCGCCGGGATACACCAGGTACCGCGGCTCCCATGTCGGGCTGAACTTCTCCTTGTACGCCCTCAACCCCTGGAAGTGATACACCGGTTCGCCGTGGCGATACACGAACGCGCTCAGCCGGTTCCAGAGCGACGCCGCCGGCGACTGCTCGATTCCGGAGAGCGGCGACATTCCCAGCACGAACCAGTGGTAGCCCTCGGACTTTCCCCAGCTCAGGAGATTGGCGAACAGCGCCTCCATCACGCCTTTGGGTGCGTCCCGGCTGAACCGCATGAGATCGACCGAGACCTCCTGCCCGTCGGCGCCGCGCCAGATGTTCGCAAACGCGACGATCTGACCACGACATCGCACTACCGCGACTGGATACCGGACGACATAGTCGTCGTCG
Organism: uncultured Acidobacteriota bacterium; assembly: GCA_963730995.1. GTDB lineage: Bacteria > Acidobacteriota > Vicinamibacteria > Vicinamibacterales > 2-12-FULL-66-21 > CAVSUB01. The sequence continues at coordinate 64,912 of CAVSUB010000010.1, forward strand.
AAGAAGCCGAGCGAGAAGCCTTTCTCTGCGCCGGCGCGCGCGGCGAGCCAGTCGTCCGAGACGGCGCGCAGGCTGGACAGGATGGCAGGGACCTCTGAGGAAGGAACGATCCCGAACTGGCCCCCGTCTTTCTCGAGCCGCCGGATCACCTGCCGGTATCGCGCGCCTGACGGACCCGTGAGGCTGAACCTGCCCAGGTCTACGCGGGCCTCTTCCCCGACCTTTACGAACGTCAAGCCGAAGTCCGCATAGTAGTGAAGGTGGGCTTTCCCCACCTCGTAGAAGACGGGGATGCCGTCGAAATCGTCGCAGCGCTCGAGAAACACGCGAATCAGATCGCTCATGGTCTCCGGCGGTCCGACCGGGTCCCCCATCGTGACCCAGGTGCGCCCCTGCACCCCATACATCAGGAATCCCGTGCGCTCGGCGTTGAAGAGTATGCCTTTGTCACGCAGGAAGACGAGCTGCGCCGATGTTCTGGCTTGCCGGGCGATGATGGCGCCCGCGGCGTCCAGATCCGCGGCCGACGGCTCTACGACCTCGTGGGGCGCCGGCCGCATCAGTCGCGCCACGCCAAACAACAGGACGACAACGGCGGCGCCAACCGACGCGCGCAGGAATCGCGACGCCTCTCCCTGCACCTCGAACTGCCACCAGAGCTGCTGCGAATAGTCAACGTGCTTGAAGGCGAAGAGCCCGAGCCAGATCGACGCTCCGAGTGCACCGAGAACAGTCGCGACCCAGACGCCCGAGAATCGGGTCTCGAAGAACGCAGCGCGCCGATCGAACGCCGGGCGCGCGCGCACGAGCCCCAGCAGCACGAACGTCAGGAAAATCGCCTCTTCGTAGTCCAGACCCTTCAGCAGCGACGCCAGGATTCCCACGCCGATGGCGCCTGACGTCAGGTAGTACGCGACGTCGAGCCGCCGCGAGAGCCCCTGCGACAGGAGCAGAAGGACGACGCCGACGACGCTGCCCGTGAAGTGCGACACCTCGATGACGCCGAGCGGCAACCACGGCGCGAGACGCTCCAGGCGCCCGGGCGCCGCAGGCGTCGCTCCGGAGAAGAGCAGCACGGCCCCGGAGAGGAACGTCAGGGCACCGAGGAGTCGCGGCGTGATCTGCTCCGTCAGACGGCCGAACGCAGCCGTCACGCGGGCGGCCTGCGCGCGCCTCTGGCGCAGCTCGTCGATCGTCAGGCCGACGAGCGCCACCATGAAGGGCAGGAGGTAGTAGACGGCACGGTAGACGAGGAGCGGTGGCAGCAGATCGCCCGATGAGAGGTACGGCTTCAACAGCACGATCAACAGCCCTTCGAACACGCCGAGCCCGCCGGGAACGTGACTCGCCATGCCCAGCAGGATGGCCGTCAGGAACGCACCCAGAAATGCGAGGAATGGAACGGCACCGCTTGGAAGAAGTACGTAGAGCACGGCGCCGGCGAGCGCCCAGTCGGCTGCAGAGAGGACCAGCTGGGTCAGCGCCACGGGAAAGGTCGGCAGCGGAAAGCGGAGCCGGCCGACGCGAGATGGGCCCTCGCCCGATCGCGGCGGCCGCGACGTAGGCAGCCGCCGACGCTGTCAGCAGCCAGCCGGCCGTGCTTGTCGCACGGGCGCCGATCCCTGCAAGAGACGGAACGGGGCTAAGGGCAAGGCTGATCCCGCCGAGCGCGAGCAACCCGAGCCAGAACGTCACCGAGTACGAAAAAACGATTCGCGAGAGCTCTTCTCCGCTGAGCCCCCAGCGTGTGTAGAACCGATAGCGCACCGACGCGCCCGAGAGCATCGCGAAGCCGACGTTGTTGGAGATCGCGTACGACAGAAACGAGGCGAGCGCAACGTTGACCCTCGGCGGGCGCCGGTCAATGTACGCGAACGCGAGAAAGTCGTACCCCGTGAGGACCGCATAGTTGATCCACGTCAGCCCCACGGCGAGCAGGAACCGGGATGGAGGCAGCTCGCGAATATCTATCGAGAGATCGTGCCAGCTGACGGCGTGCAGCTCGGCTCTCAGCACATGGAGCGCGAAGCCGAAGAGCAGCAGCCCCAGGATCACCGGCAGCAGGCGCCGCGCAGTCGCGGGCATCAGCGCAGCCTCAATGGGACGGCCGCCCGCGGACCCAGGCGAGGGCCTCGAGCAGCCGCGCGTCGAATTCGGCGAGATTGTCGCTGAAGCGGTGATCGGACGCGCTCACGAGCCAGAGCCTCTTTGGATCGGCAGCGTGCGACAGAAGATCCCGCGCCTCCTCCTGGCTGACGAACTCGTCGTGCGTCGAGTGAATCGACGCGACCGGCAGCGGCGCCACCTGCCCGATGACGGCCAGCGTGCTGAAGGTCGGCTCGTTCGGCACGCCATGCGTGATGTAGATCAGCGAGTCGCGCCATCGCCATCCGAGCTCGTTCGTGATTGGCACACCGATGCCGACGACGCCTGCTGCGGCGGTGTGGGTCCGCCTGTCGGCCGCAGCGAGAATCGAGAGACCCGCACCCTCGGAAACGCCAATCAATACAGGTTTGACGGACGCGCCCCGGCTGGCGAATTCCAGCAGCGCGCAGTAGTCGGCTGGAACGTCCTCCGGGCGCAGCGTCCCTTGGGTTGAGGTGAAACCCTGCAGGTAGGTCTTGACGTCGAAGCCCACCACGAAGAACCCACGCGCCGCGAGCGTCTGCGCGATGTGCGGGCCGAGGTGGACCCATCCCCCATCGCCGCTCGAGACAATCACCGGCTCGCCGCCCCTCGATCCGTACGTATGAAGCGTCTGGGAGTGGCCGCGGATCTGGACCGTCTCGGTTGACGAGGCTGCTGTGGGCGGGCTGGTGAACGCATACAAAAACATGCCGACGCTCAGTGCCAGAGCGCCGGGGGCAGACGGGACGCGCGCGGCCGGCCGACGGACCATCATTGAGGAGCCGCCTCCACGCTGACGGCCGTTGCTATTTTCTGCCCGCCGTCGGTGCGGTAGCGAATCTCCACAGTCGACCCGGCAGCCAGCGCTCCTTCTGTGTGCGTGGAGGGCGTCAGGACGAAGGTCGTGTCCGTACGCTTTCCTGAAGTGCGCCTCGTCACCACGAGGGCCGTGGCGCTGACCGTCTTGATGACGCCTTTGGTGGCGTGGGTGGCAGTGTCTTTCGGTGATGAATGCTGCGATGTCGGCTTTGGCCCCTCGAACGTCGCCGGCACACCGGATGCGGGCAGGTCGGACATCAAGAGACAACTGACAATCACGACGGCCAAGGTCATCAGGTTCACGCTCTCTGCTGCCCCATATTCCATCGAGCCCGCGTGATGGGAACATGATCCCCGGATTAATTCACGTTAATGTCGGGCGCTTGGCAGGGCGCTCCGGGCGCTGGTCGCTACCTCGACGCTCCGACCAGCTTGCGGAAGACCGAGAGGTCGATCGACTCCGCCATCAACGCGTACCCGGGGTTGGCGGGATGGAGCATGTCGGGCGAATCTGCTCCCGTGCGAAACCGTGAGGCGTCCTGCGGATCCCTGGTGGCCTGATCGAAATCGAAGACGGCGTCGAACGCGCCGCCGGTACGGATCCAGCGGTTCACAGCCTGCCGGATCGCTTCGCCCTGCTCGGTGTAGACGTTCGAGCCGCCGTACGGTGTGAGGGTGCAGCCGATCACCTGTACGCCGTGTCCGTGCGCGATCTCGATCATCTGGCGGTAGGCGGCGATCAGCGTGTCGGCAGTGAACGTGGTTCCGGCTGTGCCGGTCCGTGTCGCGTTCGTGATGTCGTTGATGCCCTCGAGCAGCGTCATCCAGCGGACGCCGGGCACCGCAAGCACATCGCGCGAAAGGCGCGCGAGGCCGCTGTTGTTGTCGCCCAGCACCCGGTTGCCCGAGATGCCCGCGTTGACGACCCCGATTCCGTCAGTCGCCGCGCTGCGCTGCAGCCGCGCGGCGAGCATCGCAGGCCACATCCCGACCGTGTCTGGTGTGGACTGGTCACCATCGGTGATCGAGTCACCGAACGTCACGAGCACCCCGGCTGATGCAGGCGCCAGCACGTCAACACCGGCGAGCCAGTAGTACGACTCTCCAATGGACGCTGGTTCGGCGATCGATTCGGAACCGGTCGCGTCGCCTTGCTTCGAGACGTACGTTGGACGGAGGCCGAACGTATGACTCGTTGGCGGACCAGTGTCTCCAGGCAGATACAGGCTGATCGCGAGGTCGGACGAAGGCCGGACGTCCAGCTTGACGGGATCGCTGACGACCATCTGTCCGGCGTACAAGGTCACGGCCGGGTTGCCGCTGAAGGTGAGCGTCCGGTCCGATCCCGGCACGATCGCCGACTCCGCCGAGCGGATACCGACATGCGCGGCCCCCACCACTACCGCCGGCGCACCGAACGCCTGCGACAAGCGGATTCGCACCGTCCGCCCGCCAACGCTCGTGCGAGCGATCATTCGAATCGTCTGATCGTGGAGCCCTGGGAGCACAGCCGGAATCCCAAAGCGGCGCTGCGGGCCGCTACGGCCGACGGCGGGCTGCGCAGGAGGAGGCGCAGGACTCGGGGCCGCCGGACTGGCCGCAGGGGATGCGGGCGCGCGGAAAGTCTGTTGAGCAGTTCCCCACGTGGCGATCCATCGTTCGGCAGAGCCCCGAGTGGTCTGCGCTCTCGGCATGGCCACGGCCACGGCCGACACAATCGCCAGTGCCACGAGCATCCGTCCTGCTTTCATCGCCGCTCTCCCTGCACCTGACGGAATACACGCGGGACTGATCTGAAAAGAATTCAGAAGTCAGAAGTCAGAAGTCAGAATGCGGAATAATTCCTTGATTCGCGTCGGCTGCGGCGCTGTGTGAAGAGGCCTACTGAATTCTGAATTCCATATTCTGAATTCTGGTCTCTTTCACCGCTTGTGCAACTCCTTCGCAAACTCCTCGTACTGATTCACTGCGACGAAGTCGACGCCAGCCTTGATGGCGGCACGCCAGCGCGTGCGGGCCGCTTCGATCGATCCGAAATTGTAGCTGGCGCCCCAGCCTCCTGACGTGTCGGCGGGATCGTACCCGTCGAGCGTGTAGAAGCGAATCCAGAGGCCCGCCGCATGCGCGGCTTTGACGGCGGTGGTCAGCCGCTGTTCGTCTTCGGGCGTCCACGCCCCGGCCTTCGGTTGCCCTTCGGGCTCGATCTGCGTCCACGAATTGTTCCACCAGCGCCGGTAGTTCGTCTTCGGACCGGGGCCGCCTTCCGGCAGGCGGTGCACGGCCCCAAAGAGCAACAGCGTGCCGTTGGCCGGCAGCGAGTCGTAGAAGTCCTGTTGCTGTGCGTCCTGCTCCCCCGTCAGCACGAGCACGGGGCCGACGTGCATCGGCTGGACGTCACCTGGCGTGGCCGCGCGCGGCGCAGTGCACAGCCATACCTGATATTCAGCGAGCAGCTTCAGGACGGCGGCGTGGTGCTCCGGCTCGTCGGACTTGAAGTCGAGATTGAGCGTGATGATCGGCCACTCGTCGCGCCGGTTCTCCTGAAGCGCACGCTCGACGATCGGGCGGATTCGTTCGAAGAAGTAGTCCTTCAGCGACGGCTCGAGACCGCTGTATGGCTCGCCGTGGGCGACGATCGAACGGGGAACGCCGCTCCTCGGATCGCGGAACCAGACAAGGTCCTGCTCGATCGCAATCGGAAGACCCGTGCTCAAGGCGCGATCGATGCGATCGGCCCATCGACCTCCCTCAGGGTACGAGTTGTGGGCGTCGAGCAGGACCCGGGTCCCGGGTGTCAGCTGGTCGGCCCCGGCGCCGATTGGAGAGCGTGCGCCAAGGCCGATGAGCAATGTGAGCAGAACGAGTCGTCTCATCGAGCAACCCCGTGACCCGCGCGTGACGCGCGCGTTACCACAGTGTAAACCGCGCGCGGCCGCGGCGCCGATCAGAGGGACATCTGCTCGAGTTGCAGGCGGCCCGGCTGGGACCATCCGGATCCGCGCAGCCGCGTGCCCCAAGCCGTCGCAACCGCGAGCACTTCGGCTTCGGTGCTGCACCGCTCCGACAACAGCGACTCGTCGTCGATCAGCACGCACAGCTCCCAGGCGTGAGGCACCCAGACGAGTGCGCAGCGGGCGACGTGTGTATCCCGCTCGAGCGTCCACAGGGTGCCGACGTCGAAGCGCAACTCGACGCGGCTGTCCCGGACACGTGTCTCCCCAGACCGCATGTGTGTCCCTCCGTCCGACGATAGTGCCCGGCGCGTATGTCAACCTTGCAAACGGGGGGTCAAATGTGCGAACAAGTCAGAACTCGGATTGAGGAGGCAGAATTCTGGATTCTGACTCCTGCGTTCGACGGAGGGCTTCCCTTGGAACGTGTGTGTTTCGTCCTTCGCGTCAGGCCCGAACGGCTCGAGGACTACAAAGGCCGGCATCGAGATGTCTGGCCCGAGATGCTCGAGGCTCTCTCTCGCTGCGGCTGGCACAACTACTCGCTCTTTCTTCAGCCTGACGGTCTTCTCATCGGCTATCTCGAAACGCCGGACTTCGGACGTGCCTTGTCGCTGATGGCTGCGGAGGACGTCAACGCGCGATGGCAGGCGGAGATGGGGCCCTTCTTCGCGGGGCTCGATGGCCGCCCGGACGAGGGAATGCGAAGGATCGAAGAGATTTTTCATCTGGAATGAGAGCGAATTCTGACTCCTGACATGGACCGCAGAGACTTCCTCCAACAGCTGCTGACGACGGCAGCGGCGCTGCCGGTCGTGCGCAGCACTGATCTCGCCGCCGCACAGGCCCGGACGTCGGTGCCCACATCGGCGCCCCTGGTCCTGGAATACACGCGGGCCGCGCAGAAATGGGTCGAGGCGCTTCCGGTTGGCGGCGGCCGACTCGGCGCAATGGTTTTCGGGGGCGTCGGGACCGAGCGTCTGCAGCTCAATGACGACACGCTCTGGTCCGGTGGGCCCAAAGACACCGGCAACCCGAAGGCCCGCGAGGTCCTGCCGCAGGTGCGCCGGGCGGTGGCTGCCGGGCAATTCGTCGAGGCCGACACGCTGACCAAGGGCCTCCAGGGTCCGTACACGCAGACCTATCTGCCGTTGGGCGACTTGATTCTGTCGTTCGAGCACGGGGACATCGCCGCCGACTACCGCCGCGCGCTCGATCTGCGTGACGCCGTCGCGACGACAAGATTTCGCGTCGGAACCGTCCGCCACACCCGCGAGATCCTCTCGAGCCATCCGGCACGCGTGATCGCCATGCGGCTGACGGCTGACCGGCCCGGATCGCTCCGCTTCGCGGCGCGCCTGCGCAGCCAGCTGCGATACGCCGTGGATGCTGACGGCGAGACGCTGGTCCTCCGCGGGAGGGCGCCGGCGCACGTCGACCCGAGCTACTTCGCGCAGGACGATCCGGTCCGTTATGCGGAGGATGCGGGCATGCGGTTCGAGATCCGCATCGGCGCCGTAACGCAAGGCGGCCGGCTCGAGACGGCTCACGACAGTCTCACTGTCGAGAACGCAGACGCTGTGACGCTGGTTCTCTCGAGCGCTACCAGCTTCAACGGCTTCGACAGGTCACCGGTGCGCGAGGGGCGCGATGCCACCGCGCTGGCGTCCGCAGATCTGCGCGCGGCCCTCAGCAAGCCGTGGGATGACCTCCGCCGCGAGCACGTCGCCGATCATCGAGCGCTCTTCGACCGGGTCTCGTTCGCGCTGACTCCCCACCCCGAGGCCAGCCCGGCGGCGGGTCCGCCGACAGACCAGAGGATCATGAAGCTGGGAGCCGCGGATCCAGCCCTTGTCGAACTGCTCTTTCAATACGGGCGCTATCTGCTGATTGCGTCCAGCCGGCCGGGCTCGCAACCCGCGAACCTTCAAGGGATCTGGAACGACGAGCTCCGCGCGCCCTGGAGCTCGAACTACACGATCAACATCAACACCGAGATGAACTACTGGCCCGCGGAGCCGGCAAACCTGCCGGAGCTCCACGAGCCGCTGCTCGCCTTCATCCCGGAGCTGGCTGTTTCAGGGCGCAAGACCGTTTCGACCTACTACGGCGCTCGCGGATGGACGGCACACCACAACAGCGATCTGTGGCGGCATTCGGCGCCTGTGGGGAACTTCGGCGCCGGCGATCCCGTCTGGGCGTTCTGGCCGATGGCCGGTGCCTGGTTGTCTCAACACTTGTACGAGCACTATCTCTTCGGCGGCGATCAGGCGTTTCTCCGAGAGAGGGCCTATCCCGTGATGAAAGGCGCCGCGGAGTTCTGCCTGGATTGGCTCGTAGACGACGGACAGGGACATCTCGTGACCTCGCCGTCCACGTCACCGGAGCACAAGTTCGTCACGCCGGATGGCGGCCGCGCCGCGGTGTCGATGGCGTCGACGATGGACCTCGCGCTCATGCGCGACCTGTTCTTCAATCTCCTCGACGCAAGCGAAGTGCTGAACATCGACGACGCGTTTCGGGGACAGCTCCAGACGGCCCTCGCGCGCCTGCCGCCTTATCGCATCGGAAGCGAAGGCCAGCTGCTCGAGTGGTTTCAGGAGTTCAAGGATCCCGAACCCGACCATCGACACTTCTCGCATCTGTTCGGACTGCATCCGGGCCGGCACATCACATCGCGAACACCTGAGCTCTTCGCTGCGGTTCGCCGATCGCACGAGCTGCGCGGCGATGGCGGCACGGGATGGAGCCTCGCCTGGAAGGTCAATCATTGGGCGCGCCTGCTCGATGGCGATCGCGCGTTCACGCTACTGAAGAACCTGCTCCAGCTCGTCGACACAGCGAATCCGAGCTATCGCGGCGGAGGCGGCGTGTACGCCAACCTCTTCGACGCGCACCCGCCGTTTCAGATCGACGGCAACTTCGGCGTGACGGCGGGCATGATCGAGATGCTCCTCCAGAGCCACGCCGGTGAGATTCATCTTCTGCCCGCGCTTCCGAAGGCATGGCCGAATGGAAGCGTGCGAGGGCTGCGCGCCCGCGGCGGGTTCGAGGTCGATCTCGAGTGGTCTGAAGGAACAGTCCGGCGGGGCGAGATCCGCTCGACACTCGGCGGCATCGCGCGCGTGCGAACGTCCGTTCCGATCGTTGTGGGGGGCGGGGGCTCTCGTCCGGCCGAAGGCCCCAATCCGAACGCTCTCTACAAATTTCACAATCCCGGAATTCCGGAGATTGCGGACCGCTCCAAGATCCCGGACCCACCGGCTCTGAGTGGCCCGCTCGTCGACATCCCGACCATCCGGGGCGGCAGCTACCCCTTCCGTATATAGCCGGTCTCCCAAAACGAGATCGCGGACAACCGATCGCAACGCATCGTCACCTCGAGGCCACACACTCTGCGGGAGTGAAGGACACAGGCACGTCGGCGCAGCTTTCGCGTAATGTTTCCGGCTACTCAGCCGTGGCACCCCTCTTGCTGACGGGGTCGGGTCCAGCAAGTCCAAGTGGGGTCACAAATGTCAGGTCGCCGCGCGTGTGTCGTCGAAGACGAAGGACCGATTCGCGAGTTGCTCCAGTTGCACCTCGGCCTGGCCGGCTTCGTCGTTGACGAGATCGCCGATGGCACGCTCGCGCTCGAGCGCGCGCGCGCCACACGCTTCGACCTCATGCTCCTCGATGTGACGCTGCCGGGCCTCGACGGCGTGACGCTCTGCCGCGCGATCCGCGACGGCGGTGCGAATGTCGACACCCCTATCCTGATGGTCACCGCCCGCGACGCGGAGGCGGACAAAGTACTGGGGTTGGAGAGCGGCGCAGACGACTACGTCACCAAACCCTTCGGCATGCGCGAGCTGGTCGCGCGTGTCGGAGCCGTCATGCGGCGACAGACGTGCGGCACTGAGAGGGCACCGCGCACTTCTGCGACGGTCGGCACCGGCGACCTCGAGCTCCATTGCGATCGCCGCCAGGTCCTCGTGCGCGGCGACGAAGTCCCGATGACGCGTCAGGAGTTCGACCTGCTGTTCCATCTCGCCACGCATCCCGACACCCTGTTCAGTCGAGCGGCGCTCCTGCAGAATGTCTGGCAGGAGGATACATACGTGACGGAACGCACCGTCGACACGGTCATCAGCCGGTTGCGCCGGAAGGTCGAACGTAATCCGCACGCGCCTGAAATGATCCTCACCGCGTGGGGTGTGGGCTACAAATTCGCGGCCGCCGGGTCCGGCTGCGGCAGCTCGACCCAGAATTCCGTTCGCCCCGGCTCGCTCGCGACCTGATCACTCGATCCTCTCGAATCACGGTTTACTCGCGCTCGAACGCGACGTATCCGAGGCGACCGTCCCGTTCCACCTGAAGCACGACCGCTCCACGAACCGGTACGTGCTCGACGGCGTCGCGCAGCGCCGCTGGCGTCGCGACTAGCGCGCCGTTCACCGCCCGGATGACATCCCCGCGCTCGAGTGAGACGTCCGATGGCCGGCCCGTCTGGACCCGCGCCGACACGACCACACCCGGTTCAACCGCTCCATCGTCGGTTGGCAATGCATCTTCCGACGCCTCTCGCGAGGCCGCAAAGATGCCCAGAGGTTCGATGAGCGCGGTCCTGACGTCGAGAAGGGCCTGGCGATCGCACTCGTGCGGCGTCTCCACCGCCCTGGCCGTGAAGGTGCTCGCGTCGTCGCCACGCTGCGCCTGGATCTCGATCGTCTGACCCGCGCGCAGGCCGTAGAGCCGGACATACAACTGCGCCAGCGTGAGCTTCGCGACCGGCGTCCCATCGATGGAGGTGATGACATCGCCGGAACGCAGGCCCGCGTCGTCCGCAGGACTGCCCGGTGCGACGTTTGCCGCGATCAATACGGCGCCGGCAGGCAACCGGAGGCCGCTGGCCATCAAGGCGGTGACTGTCTGCACTGTCAGACCGATCAGGCCACGATGCAGGTGACCGTAGTCCCTGAGCTGTGGAAAAGCGAGGGCGATCAAAGCGCTCGGCAGAGCAAACCCGAGGCCTTCGCTCCCGCCGGACAGAGTCTGGATGAAAGTGTTTATCCCGACGACGTCCCCTGATGCATCGACGAGGGGGCCGCCGCTGTTGCCGGGATTGATGGATGCGTCCGTCTGCACGTAAACGAGCGGGCTGTCCTCAGTGACCTGTCGGGCGACGGAGCTCACCATCCCCATCGAGACCGAATTCCTCAAGCCGTCAGGGCTCCCGAGGGCGAACACCAGCTCGCCCTGGCGGACGCCATCGTAATCCGCGAGCCGGAGCACGGGAATGTCGTCCGCATCAATCTTCAGCAGCGCAAGGTCGAGCTCGTCTGACACGCCGATCAGGCGTGCTTCGATGATGCGGGCCGTCTGATGGCCGAGCGTCTGAGCACCGTCACCCTCGACGATGACCTGAATTCGCTCCGCGCCTGCGACGACGTGCGCATTCGTGAGGACGTAGCCGGGTGACTCGATCACCATCCCGGACCCAATCACGCGTCCTCGTCCCAGCGCGACATCGGTTCTGCCATTTGAATCGACTGGCTGATATCCACTCACGACGACCTGGACGACGCTGCGTGAGACGCGGCCGACGAGTGCCTCGATGGAACCGCTCGCGAGGCGGAGCGGATCGGTCGGCTTCTGGCCGGCCTGTGGCTGCGCCGCCGCGACGCAGGGAGCTGCCATTGCGGACATCGCGAATGCTCCCGCAATGGCGAGCGCCTGTGCCGCCCGGCTCATCCGGTTCGGCGCGCCGAAGGGTGTCGCCACGTCTCTCGAAATCGACCGACTCATCGTTTGCCTCCGCGTGAAGAGCGCGGGGTCACCCCGTGCCCGATCCTGTAGACGTCACGGCTGTTGAAGCGCTGTGGCGTGCGTGTGACAAATGTGTGGCTCGATTCCGCCCGAGGCGCGCCGCGCGCAAAACGTGACCCCATGCAGATTGTTCCCCCCAGCGCGGCCGGCTCAGGTGGAGGCCCGCTGTTCGAGGGTTGCGACTTCGAGGTTGTTGAAGGCGGGTTACAGGAGATTGAAAGATTCGTGGGAGTGGTACGCTGGCACGAACGGAAGGATCACATGACCAGCATGATGGAAGAACGCCGGAGCGACTGGCCGGAGCTGCCGCTCGCGGCCTGGCAGGATACCTACGCGACGCTCCATCGATGGACGCAGATCGTCGGCAAGACGCGACTCGCCCTCGCGCCGATGCAGAATCATTGGTGGCAGGTCACGCTCTACGTCACCTCCCGCGGCCTCGGCACATCGCCGATTCCTGCGGGGACACGTACATTCGAAGTCGACTTCGATTTCGTCGAACGACAGCTCGTCGTGACAACGAGCGACGGGCGAGTCGCAAGGATGCCGCTCGAGCCGATGACTGTCGCGAGCTTCTATCAGAAGTACATGGAGCTGCTGGCGTCGCTCGCGCTCGAACCGCACATAAGGCCCGTGCCGGCGGAATTGCCCGACACCCTCCCCTTCACGGAGGACAGGGAACACCGCTCCTACGACGCCGACGCCGCAGAACGATGCTGGCGCGCGCTCACTCAGGTGGATCGTGTGATGAAGCGCTTCCGGGGAAGGTTCCTGGGCAAGTGCAGCCCATCGCACTTCTGGTGGGGCGCGTTCGACCTCTCCTGCACACGGTTCTCGGGGCGTCTCGCGCCGACCCACCCGGGCGGCGTGCCGAACCTGCCGGATCGCGTGACCCGCGAGGCCTACTCTCACGAGTGCATCAGCGCGGGATGGTGGCCTGGTACCATGGGCTCACCGGTCACTGAACCCGCTTTCTATGCATACGCGTACCCTGAACCCGCGGGATGTCCCGAAGCGATCGTCCGGCCAGATGCCGCGCGGTACGAGATGGCGTTACGCGAATGGGTTTTGCCCTACGAGGCCGTAAGAACGGCCTCGGATCCCGACGGCATGCTGCTGGAGTTCCTGCAGAGCACCTACGACGCCGCCGCAAGTCTCGGAAAATGGGATCGCCCGTCGCTCGAAAGACCCGCGCGGGAATGGCCATAGGGAGCTGACGCTGTCGGGATCCGTGGTCAGGGATCCGTGATCCGAGAAAAGCTGCTGACGGGATCGGCGGTCATTCTTCATTAGGCAGACAAAGGCACGTGATGCGCACAACCGATCCGGCCCCGTCCCTGACACGGTTGTTCTCTGAACTGATTCACGGCACGGACCGGCGAGCGGGGTTCGTGCTCAACCGCGGCGACGCCGGTCTGCTGCGCTCGCTCGATATGCTGTCGGCCGCAGACGCGTCGCTCAACGTTCACGACGGCGCGACCATCGCGGCGCACGCGCAGCACGTGCGCTACGGTCTCTCGCTGTTCAATCGCTGGGCCGCTGACGGCGGCAACCCGTTCGCGGACGCGAAGTGGGACGAGGCCTGGCGGACGTCGCGGGTCGACGATGGCGCCTGGCAGGAAATCCGGGCAGGGCTCCGTCGTGAATCGGAGCAGTGGCTGACCGTCCTGAAAGAGCCGCGCGACGTGAACGAGATCGAGCTCACGGGCATGCTCGCGAGCATCGCGCACCTGGCCTACCATCTGGGGGCGCTCCGACAGATCGGCAAGAGCACACGCGGACCAACTGAAGGGACGTTCTAAACGGATCCCGGACCACGGATCCGGGACTACGTCATTGCCCCACCCGACAGACCCTTAATCCTGGAACTCGATGCGTCGCCTCAGCTCTCCAATGTAGCGGTCCTCACCCGCGGATGCTCGTCCGCGGCGACAGTGGCCGCGGTCGCCGCGTGGCGGCCGAGGTGGAACGGCACGCTCGTCACGACCACGTTGGGCTTGAACAGCAATGCGCCCTTGATGAGGAGTGCGTGCTGATTGTGCAGCAAGTGCTGCCACAGCTTGCGGGGGACGAATTCCGGCAGAATCACGGTGACGTAGGCAGAGGGATCTTCGCGCCGGATCTGTTCGATGTATTCGAGCAGCGGGTCCAGCAACGATCGGTAGGGGGACTCGAGGACCGCGAGTGCAACGCCCTGGCCCCACCGGTCCCACTGCCCACGCAGCGCATTCGTACTGGCCGGGTCCAATGCCACGTAGACGGCGCGGACATCAGCCCCGAGGCTGCGGGCGTACCGGAGCGCCTTGACAACCGCACGCTGGATTCCCCCGATCGGCACCAGGACGACGTGGCTGCCGACGGGCTCGGGTGTCCAGTCCCGGAGCGACAGCTCGAAGGCCACCGAATCGTAGTGGCGCCTCGTAATCGTGAAGAGAGTGACCAGCGCAGGAATCATCAGAATGATGATCCACGCGCCCTCCGCCGCCTTGGTGATCGCGACGATGACCAGAACGATCGCGGTGACGAGTGCGCCGAAGCCGTTCACGAGGGCGCTCGATCGCCAGCCCGGCTCGCCCGACCGGCGCCAGTGGATCACCATCCCGGCCTGCGAGAGGGTGAACGACACGAAGACGCCGATCATGTAGAGCGGAATCAGCGCGTGGGTGTCGCCGCCGAAGGCGACGAGGAGCGCGGCGGCGAGCACGCTCAGAATCAGAATGCCGTTTGAAAACGCGAGTCGATCGCCCTGAGTCGTGAACTGGCGCGGCAGGAACCGGTCGCGCGCGACAATCGACGCCAGCCGCGGAAAGTCGGCATATGCCGTGTTCGCGGCGAGCACGAGAATCAGCATTGTCGCCGCCTGTGCGGCGAAGTACGGGACGGTGCCGCCGCCGAAGGTCGCCCGCGCGAGCTGCGACACGATGGTTTCAGCGTCGTTGGGAACCAGTCCGTACGCGTGGGCGAGCAGCGTGATACCCATGAACATCATGATGGCCAGCACACCCATCAACATCAGGGTCGACGCGGCATTGCGACTCTCCGGCGGCCGGAACGCCGGCACGCCATTCGAGACCGCCTCGACTCCCGTCATCGCCGTGCATCCGTTCGAGAAAGCGGTCAGGAGCGCGAACGTGGTCAGCAGGCCCGCGGCGGTCGCCGGGTGCGCCAGCTCGTGCGGCGGCGCGACCGCGCCCGTGAAATATCGCCAGGCGCCGAGACCAAGCATCCCCATGATGCTGACGATGAAGAAGTACGTGGGCACCGCAAAAATGCGACCGGACTCGCGTATCCCGCGCAGGTTGCCGACCATGATCAGCGCCACGAACCCCAGCCCGATTTCGACGCGGTAAGGGACCCAGTGGGGGAAGGCGGAGGTCAGTGCGGCGACGCCCGCGGCCACGCTCACCGCCACGGTCAGCACGTAGTCGATGAGGAGAGACGCCGCCGCAACCAGACTCGGAATGGTCCCGAGATTCTCCTTCGCGACGATGTAGGCGCCGCCGCCACTGGGATAGGCGTAGATCGTCTGGCGATACGAGAAGACGACGATCGCCAGGGTGACGGCGATGATGATGCCAATCGGCGTGACGAGGCTCAGCGCCGCGACACCGCCGACGAGCAGCACGCGGAGAATCTCCTCCGTCGCGTAGGCGACCGAGGAGAGCGCGTCCGACGAGAGCACGGCGAGCCCGGTAACGCGGGACAGCCGCTCGTGGTGCGCTTGATCTGAATGAATGGGAGCGCCCACGAGGGTGCGCTTGAGCTGGGACAGGAACGATTCGTCAGACACCAAGGCCTCCAATCGCCGACGGGGTTAGCTGACGGGCTCGAGGTTGGAGTCCTCTACCAGCGAATTCGCTGGATTCGCCCCTGCGAGCGAGATGCTCGGGTGGGTCCCCCGTATCGTTTCGCACGGGCCGAAGCGATTTTGACGATGTCTGATTATGCGTGCAGGTGGGTGCCGTCGAGGCCCCGGGGGCCGCCGTACTTATGAACTTTTTACGACTTTCTTACGTTCCCGCGGGCGTCCTCGGCTCACCGCTGACGTGAAAGGCGTTGAGGATCACGTCAGGTGTCAGAATCAGCAGCGGTGACCATGCTCAATCCAGGGCCGACACGCAATGTCATTATGCTGCTCGGCAGCCTGGCCACGATTGCCGCCGTAACCGGGCTGCTCCGTATGATTCCGAACGTCAGCCCGACGACGGCGGCAGTGGCGCTGTTGCTGGTCGTGCTCGGTACCGCGACCATGGCGCGCCTGCAGGTCGCGCTCGTCGCGTCTGTCGCGGCGATGCTCACGCTGAACTTCTTCTTCCTGCCGCCGATTGGCACCTTCACCATCTCCGAGCCGCAGAACTGGATCGCCTTGTTCGTATTCCTGATGGTGGCCATCATCGCCAGCAATCTGTCGGCGGCGGCACAGGATCGCGCGCGCGAGGCCATCGCCCGGCGCAACGAATTGACCCGTCTGTTCGATTTGACGCGGGACGTCCTTCTGACCACGCAGACCGCGAGCGCAATCGAAGTGCTGGCGCGGCATGTCGCCCATCGCTTCGAGCTGTCCGGGGTGGCGATCTGCCTTCCCGACGATCGCGGCTGGCGGATCCTGCAGGGCGGGAAGGAGGAAGTCACCGTCGACGTTCCGATGCTGAACAGCGCCATGGCGACGGCAACACGCACGCGGGAGTTCGACGCCTATCAGCGTGCATATGGCGGTCACATTCATGTCGGCGAGAAGCACGAACTGTTGATTGTTCCCCTGCGGCACGGCACACGAGCGGTCGGGCTGCTCGCAGCGCTGACGCCCACACTCGATATCGGGACCCTCGATGCCGTTGCAGGCGTGGTGGCGATCGCGATCGAACGGGCACAGTTCATGGCCGACCGAGACGCGTCGGAGCTCGCCCGACAGAAGGCAGAGCTGGCGGCCACGCTGCTCGCATCGCTGAGTCATGACCTGAGGACGCCATTGACGGCGATCAGGTTGGCCGTTGAAAACCTGGCCGGTGATCTGCCTGCCGATGCGCGTCACCAGCACTCCGGCGCCGCCATCGGCGAGCTCGATCGCTTGACGCGTTTGTTCCAGGACATCCTCGACATGGCGCGTATCGACGCCGCCGCAATCCGCGTCGACCGCCAGTGGGTCGCCGCGGCCGATGTGGTCGATGCCGCGGTCGCACACGTGAGGCACGCGCTGAAGGGACGCGACCTGCGTGTGGATGCGGACGCGGACCTGGAGGTGGAGATCGATCCACGGCTCACCTCGGTCGCACTGTCGCACCTGCTCGAGAATGCCGCGCTGTACTCGGCGGCCGCCGAGGAGATCGTCGTCCATGGCCGCGTGGCAGAAGATGGATTGTCCGTCGCCGTCACGGACCATGGCCCTGGCCTCGATCCGGGTGAGCTCGATCACCTCTTCGAGCGGTTCTACCGCGGACGCACGGCGCGCCACACCTCATTTGGGACGGGGATGGGACTCTCGATCGCCCGAGGGCTGCTGGCCGCAGCCGGCGGACGGGTCTGGGCGGAGAACGTCCCGGGCGCCGGCGCGAAATTCACGATTGTCGTTCCCGGCCCGGTGCGCCCCACACCGGTGACGACCTAGTGGCCGCGCGCATTCTCATCGTCGACGACGAACCGAACATCATTGGCGCTGTGTCGCCGCTGCTGAGAGCCCGCGGGTATGACGTCTTGTCCGCGATGACCGGACGGGCGGCCCTCGAGACCATCGATCGTGACAAGCCGGATTTGATCGTGCTCGATCTGAGCTTGCCGGATATCGATGGCGTCGAGGTGTGCCGCCGGGTACGGCAGACGTTGAGCGTGCCGATCCTGGTACTGTCCGCGCGGGCAGGGGAACGCGACAAGGTGAGCGCACTGGACGCCGGCGCGGACGACTACGTGACCAAGCCGTTTGGAGCCGAAGAGCTGCTCGCTCGCATCCGTGCGACGCTGCGCCGGGTCGAGAATCCTTCGTCTCCGAGCGAGGCCATGGTGCGCGGCGATCTCGTGATTGATCGTGAACGATTTCGCGTGCTGCGGAGCGGCGTTGAAGTACGGCTGACGCCCAAGGAATTCGAACTGCTGACGCTTCTGGCCCAGCATGCGGGCCGGGTGCTGACGCACCGTACCATCCTCAAGGCCATCTGGGGCTCGCACCTGGTCGACCAGCCGGAGCACCTGCGGGTACTCGTGGGTTCGCTTCGAAAGAAGATCGAACCGAATCCGTCGTCGCCCAAATACGTCCTCACCGAGCCGTGGGTCGGATACCGATTCTCCGATGACTGACGCATGGGAACGTGGCGAAGTCAGCCGATCGGGATTGATCGTGCCCAGCGGAATCTTGCCACCGGGCAGCACTGCCTCCTCGGCCCAGTCCTAAGCCCGAATCTCGTACGTTGCAGCACGTGCCACAACGCCTTCAATGCAGGCGGCGAATCGGCGAGCCCGTGGGGCAACGGCGCACAGAACGGCATCGCCAACTTCACGAGCAGCGCGGCCATGAGCGCCGGCTTGCCGATGTACACCGTTCGGAACAAGGTCACGCAGGAAACGATTCAGACGAGCGACCTGGGACGGGGGATGGTTACGAGCAAGTGGAACGACATCAACAAATTCAAGGTCCCCGTTCTGCGAGGTCTCGCAGGCCATGCTCCCTACTTCCACAACGGCTCGGCCGCAACCCTGGGTGATGTCATCGATGCGTATCAGGCGGCTGGCTTTCAATTCAACTTCACGCCTGAAGAACGCGCCGATCTGATTGCGTTCTTGGAAGCGCTCTGAAGCCGCCGGCGGGGATGAACGGTCGGCATGAACGGCTCACGTGCACGGGTTCTAGAGTTCTCAGGTTTTAAGGGTTTCAGTTCGATGGTTCTTGGTTCCAGGGTTCCGGGAAGTTTCAGACCGTCGGATCTCCGGAGACCCAGAACCCGGCACCCTAGAACCCTAGAGAGGTTACGGCACGCACGCTGAGGCCCCCCTGTCCTGGAACGGCTCACCGGCGCCCGACACGAAATCCCAGTTGTAATCCGTTGCGCCCAGCACCAGCTTCAGGACCCCGTAGGACCGACTGTTGCGCACCTCGCTGTTCGGTCGAATCTGCCTGAAATCGTAGGTGCCGCCGCCGCCCGTGCCGACGACGAATTCCCTGACGCCCCGTGGGTCGGCCTTTCCTTTCGGATCCTGTGGCGTGAACCGCTCGTAGTCGTGATCATGCCCGTTAATCACCACGTCGGCGCCAAACTCGTAGAGCACCCGCCAGGCCTCCAGCATATGCGCCGATGTCCGCACGTCGCTGCCATGAGGGCCTGAGCTGAAGACCGGAATGTGCCAGTAGGCGAGCGTACACGTCGCACGATTGTCCTTCAGGTCCTTACGCAGCCACTCGATCTGTGGTGAACCGCGATCGGCCGCAATGAAGCTGTTCAGCGAGACGACGTGCCAGGCGCCGAGCGTGTAGCTGTAATAGCCGCGCCGTTCTGGACCCGCGCTGTCGCCGAAATAATCGTAGTACGCCTTCGCGTTGGCGGTGATGTAATCATGGTTGCCTGGTGCGGGACGCGTCCGCGCCTTGTGACGACCCCAGCTCGCATCGTAGCAGTCCCGAAACTCCTTCGCCGTCCCTGACGGATACGCGTGATCGCCAACCGTGAACACCGTTCCCGGAATTCTGTCGAGCAGTGCTGCGGTAGCAACGGCGCCAGAGCCATCGCTGATGGCGCAGTTGGCGATATCTCCGGCGCCGACCAGAACGACCGGCTCCTGATCCTGCGCGCGGGGCACGGCTGCATCCGGCGCCTGTCGCCAAGGCATCGCTGACATCGCGCTGTTGAGGATGCAGGCCGCCACGGCGGCGACGACGGTATGGGCGAGAGGCCTCATCATGTTTCGAGGATTCTCTTGCATTGACCTCCATGAGAGCAACTCGAGCCGATCTGACAGGGGCCGTCCCGGTTCGGACGGCCCTTCCTCCCTCCGGAGTTCGTTGATTGCCCTCGTGCGCGTGATCGTCAACCGCAGCCCGTCGGTCTCGTTCAGCGATCCATCAGCACTGCCGCGCAGCGGGTTCTTCGAAAGCCCGGTCACGTCTCGCAACATAGACCTGAGCCCCGACGGCGAGCGCCTGCTTGGCGTGACGACGGGCTCTTCCGACGCGCCTTTCATGCAGATCGTGCTGAACTGGTTCGACGGGACGTGGACATGTTTTCTTAGCGCCTTGGCTCTCAGCTGCCAGCTCTCAACCGTCAGCCGACCGAGAGCCGACAGGTGAAGGCTGACAGCTGGGTCCGATCAGGAGGTCACATAGCGCTGCGTTTGGCTCGGAACTCGATCTCCAGATCGATCTTGTCGTCCACGCTCATGAGGCGCGCCAACGACGGCTTCGTGAGATTGAACGTCGCGAACTGCAGGGTCGTCGTCGCACGTCCTGCCACTTGATCGTTCCCGAACGTCGCGACGACGTTCCATGTCGCTTCCTTCGTGACGCCGTGCAGCGTCATGTCGCCGATCAACTGGAAACCGGCCTGCGCACCCATTCCCGCCGGAATGGGAACCGGCAGCCCCGTCGCTCGCTTGGGGACGAACTCGATCATCGGAAACTTCTCCGACTCGAGCGTGTTTTTCTGGATGTACCCGTCGCGCATCTGCTGGTCGCTCTTCAGCGTGCGCAGATCGACGGTCAGCTTCGATCGGGTAGCATCGATTGATCCGTCCGGGTTGACAACGAGAGTCCCTGTCACGGCCTCAGTCGTGCCGACGGCGTCACTGGGGAACGAGATGCCGGCAAGCTGTTCCCTGACCTTGTATCTCGCTTTGGTTCCTTCGGCGATCTCGAGTTTCTGCGGCTTCGTCGGATCCGGAGGCGGGGCGTTGGCGCGGCCGCCCGGACCCGCTCCGGGTGGCGGCGGCTGACCTGCCGGTGCCTGGTCTCGAGCCTGCGTTCGAGGCTCCTGCAGTCCGAACACAAGGGCAAGGCCCGCAACGACAGCAACAATGCGAATCGGGTTTTTCACGTTATCTTCTCCCTGCTTGGCAATTCGACGCTCACCACATCTACGAATCGGGCAGGGATCGCGCTTACGTCCTCACCTCCTGGCCATGAGATTGTTGAGCTCAGCGTACGGTGTGGCGCCCTCCGAAAAGCGGAACGTGCCGAGGTCATGAATCTCCCTCGCGGCCCGCGTGAATGCCCCGAGCGCCGCGCGGCTGAGCGCGGACCCCAGGCTGATCCGCCGCACTCCCAGTGATGCGAGCTCCGCGACCGACAGCGACCCGCCCTTCAGGCCCATGACGACGTTGACCGGCTTGCGGACGGATGTGCAGACGGTACGAATGTCGTCCGCTTTCGTGAGACCGGGCGCGTACAGGGCGTCCGCTCCCGCAGCCTCGAAGGCTTGCAGCCGACGGATGGTGTCGTCCAGATCCGGACGGCCGTGAATCAGATTCTCGGCCCTGCCCACCATCACGAACGGAAACGGCAGCGCGCGTGCCGCTTCGACGGCCGCCGCGACACGCTCTACGGCATGATTGAAGTCGTAAATCGGCCGTTGGGGATCGCCCGTCGCATCCTCGATCGACCCGCCGACAAGGCCGACTTCGCCAGCAAGGCGAATCGTCTCCGCTGCTGCAGCCGGCGAGTCACCAAAGCCGTTTTCGAGATCGGCGGCGACTGGTAGATCAGTGGCGTCGACGATGGCCTTCGCGTTGGCGAGCGTCTCGTCGCGACTCACGGCGCCGGCGCCATCGGGCCGGCCGAGAGCGAACGCCAACCCCGCGCTCGTCGTGGTGAGCGCCTCGAAACCGAGGCTGGTCAGGATGCGCGCGGTGCCCGCGTCCCAGGGGTTCGGAAGAACGAAGGCCCCCGCACGTGAGTGGAGGGCCTGGAATCGGCGGCCTTTCCCGGCTTGATCGACGGACATTCCCGGGAATCAGTGTGGAAATGCGGCGAGATGCTCTGCGAGCAGATCCCTGCCGAAGTCTCCCTTGAAATCACGCCACACCGAGTGAATGTGGTTGCCGTTGTTCTGCACGTCGTCGAACTCGATGAGGAACGTCGGCCCCTGCACGCGGTAGTAGTGCTTCTGACCGGGCTGGGTGTCGCCGGCCCAGGCGAACGCGATCTTGTCCACACCCGCGGACTTGAGCTTCGCGAGCCGCTCGGCGGCCGCGTCGTCGGCCATGTACGAGGTGTAGACGTCGATCAGCTTCATCAGCAGCTCGCGCTGCGGCGGCGTCATCTCGGAAGCGCTGATCCCGAGCGGGTTCTGCGGATCGGCGGCCGGTTTGTTGCCGGTGACGATGTCGTTGGGCGTGGCTTCGATCGCGGCTTTGGTTCGCTGCGCGGCGTCGAGCGCCTGCACGAGCGACCGACCGGCATCCTCTTCCGGCGCGAGCACGCTCAGGCCCTTCTTCGGGCCGTCGAGTACGTGCGCGGGGTTCGAGCCGAAGAAGGTCGGAGAGCTCGCAACCGCTTTCCCGTCCTGGATCGTGAAATGGAGGGAGACGTGATGGCCATCCACACGCCAGGCCCATACCCCCGTCGACGAAGGCGTGCCGAAGACGCTGAAGTAGTATTCCAGCGGATCGCGCGCGAATCGTGGCGGGCCACCGCGCGAATCGCCGCCGCCCGCGGCTTCGATCGCGCGCAGCACGTTCTCGAGGTCCATGATCGAGGTCGCGGTCATGTAGCCCTTCTGGCTCAGGCCGGTCTTCAGCAGTGCGTGCGCCTGCGCGCGCTGCGCTTCCGACATCGACTTCACCATCAGGCCCTTGCGCGGGAACATCTCGTTGGGAATGAAGTTCCAGCGCATGCGCTCCTCACCCTCGAAAGGCAGCGCGGCCTGCTGCCGCTGCTCGGGAGTGAGGCCCGAGAGAAAGGCGTTCGCAGCCGTCGCCATCGCCGCCGCCTGGCGCTGGGACGCGGTGACCGTCGTCACGAGGAGCGCAGCCGCGAGGCCCAATCCCAGCGTGATGCGCGGGTATTTCACTACAGACATGACAACCTTTCCGTGCTCGCGTGAGCACTCCTGAGGCTGCTGATTATAGGCTGGGAAGCTCGTCCCCTAATCCCAAAGGCCACTTGCGTTGCCATGCGGCGGCGGGGCCTGAAGGACCCGCCCTACATGAAGCGCCGCGGCGGGGCCAGAAGGCCCCGCCCTACATCGAAGAATCCAACTAACGCGATGCTGGCGGCGCAGTGCCCGCCTTCGAGGCACCCGCCTGGAAGAGCTGCGGCACGAACTCGGTCAGATACGCGCGCCAGTTGATCCAGGTGTGGCCGCCCGGACTCTCTTTGAAGACCGGCTTGAAGCCGTGCTTCTCGAAGAGCTCCACTGTCCCCTTGGTGGTCGGCATGAGGCGATCTTCCTTGCCGGTAGAAAACCAGAAGAGCTTCAGCCCTTTCTTGAGGTTCGCATCATCCAGCTTGGCGGCCTGCAGCCGCTCCCATTCGGAAGCGTCGAAGGCCGGGGGCGCCGGCGCTGCCGCCGGGGCTGCCGGCGCAGCAGCAGGCGGGTGCTGCGCCGCGGCCGCCCGCGCCCGAGCCAAGCAGACCGGAGCTGTAGACGCCGATGTAGGCAAACTTCTCGAGCTGCGGGATGCCGATCTGCAGCGCGTGGTTCCCGCCCATCGACAGACCCGCGATCGCGGTGTTGGCTCGATCGGTGAGCACGCGGTAGTGGGTTCCGACGTACGGCACGATGTCCGTCGTGAAGTCGCCGACAAACTCCTGCGTCGCGTTCCGGCCCGCCGCACCGCCGGGAGCAGTGGCGCGACTGGTGTGGCCTGCCGGCATCACGACGACCATCGGCTTGGCCTTCTTGTCGGCGATCAGATTGTCGAGGATGAAGCTGGCGCGACCGACGGACGTCCACGAGTCGTCGCTGTCGCCGGCGCCGTGGAGCAGATAGAACACGGGGTACTTGGCCGTGCTCGTCTCGTAGCCTGGCGGCGTGTAGACGTGCATCCGCCGGAACGCCTTGAGCGTCGTCGAGTAGTAGGTCACCGCTCCGACGGCGCCGTGCGGCACGTTCCGCGTGTCCGTGTTGTCGGCGCCGGGCACGTAGACCAGGCTCCAGGTGCGCGTGTTCGACTCGCTGGTGAAGGGACTCGCCGGATCGATCGTCGTCACGCCGTCGACGTTGAAGGAATAGCGGTAAGCGCCGGGCTCGACTGGGCCGACCGTGGCTTCCCACACGCCATTCTCGGCCTTGGTGGCCTGGACCCCTTGCCCGACGCCCGGGATATCGCCCCCAGACAGTCGCACGACCTGTGCCTTGGGCGCGTAGATCCGGAACGTAATGTGTCGATCGGCGGCCACCTCCTGTGAAACGACGGGTGGCGGCTGGGCCGGCTGCCCTGCCTGCGTCGCAGCTGGGGCGGCAGGCGCAGCTGGCGCCTGGGCGTTTCCGGCTGGCGTCAGGCACAAAAGGCCGGCTGCCGCCACGACGAACGCTGCTGAACGTGTGCTGAGAGACATGACAGCTCCTAACTAAACCGGGTGGCTTCGCCCCGCAGGCCCCCCCTACGCGCTCTGTCGCGGGGACCCCAATGAATTCGCGCGGTTCGCGCGGGGCGCACCTGCGGCGCGCCCAAGCAGGTCGCGGGGTGGAATACGACGGACGGCCCGGGCCTGTTTCGATCACGAAGGGGCCGGGAGCTGATGGCTGAAAGCTGACAGCTCCTACCTGAATCGCTTCTGCAGCTTGTCGAGCTCCGCGCTCCCTGGACACAGGACGTCGTAGGGCAGCTGCGTCAGGGGTGTATCGACGGTTTCGCTCTGGTCGTGGAGGTCTCGCGAATCCGGTGACAGATGCAGCAGGCCGGTCACCAGCTCCCCTTCGCGTTGTCGATCCCGGATGTAGGAATACGCGCGGTCGCGGTCGGTGGGATCGTAGTCCTCGGCCACCTTGCGCAGGCGCACCCAGCTGCCATCGTGCATCATCACGTTGCGGACGGATCCAGGCTCGTAGTCGGCCGTGATCGCCGATGCGGGCGGCACGAAGTCGGCCTGGACGACTTCGACGTTCTTCTCGCGTGTGTAGGCGTAGCTCTTCGTCGATCCCTCGTGATCGTTGAACGTCACGCACGGCGAGATGACGTCCACGAACGCGAAGCCTCTGTGGGAGATCGCCGCCTTCAGGATCGGCACGAGCTGGGCTTTGTCGCCCGAGAAGCTGCGCGCCACGAAGGTCGCGCCAAGAGACAACGCGAGCAGGCATCCGTCGATCGCCTGCATCGTGTTGGCCTCCCCCTTCTTGCTCAACGAGCCCGCATCGGCCGACGCCGAGAACTGCCCTTTCGTCAGCCCGTAGACGCCGTTGTTCTCGAGCACGTACAGGACGTTGACGTTGCGCCGGATGGCGTGGCACAGGTGCCCGAGGCCGATCGAGAGCGAGTCTCCGTCGCCCGAGATACCGATGTAGATCACGTCGCGGTTGGCGGCGTTCGCGCCCGTCACGAGCGTCGGCATCCGGCCGTGCACGCCGTTGAACCCGTGCGCCTCACGAAGGAAGTAGGCCGGCGTCTTCGACGAACACCCGATCCCTGACAGCTTCGCGACGCGAGTGAGGCCGGATCGACAAATCCCAGAACGCCTGGATGATCGCGGCGGTGATGGAGTCGTGGCCGCACCCCGCGCAGAGCGTCGTGATCGAGCCCTCGTAGTCGCGGCGGGTCAGACCGATCGCGTTCTTCTGCAGCGCGGGGTGGTGGACCTTCGGTTTCGCGATGTAGGTCATGCGGCATGCTCCAGCTTGGCCTTGAGACCGCTGACCACGTGCTCGGCGCTCATCGGGAAGCCGGCGTAGTAGCGAATCGATTGCAGCTTCTCGACCGGCACGCCGGTTTCGAGCATCAGCAACGTGCGCAGCTGCGCGTCACGGTTCTGCTCGACGATGAAGTTGATCTCGTGGGATTCGAGGAACCGGCGGACATCGTCCGCGAAGGGGAAGCCACGGACGCGCATGTAGTCGATGGCCAGTCCCTCCCTCGAGAAGAGATCGAGCGCCTCGGCGCACGCGGCGTGACATCCGCCGACGGTCAGCAGCCCGATCTTCGCGCCCGGCACCATCTTCGTCACGGGCGACGGCAACGCGCGGGCCGCCCGCTGGATCTTGCGATCGATCCGATCGACGACCTCGGCGTACTCGTCGCCGTCCTCGGTGTACGCGCCGAACCGGTTGTGGCCGGAACCGCGCGTGAAGTACGCGCCGGCAGGGTGGACTCCGGGCAACGTGCGATAGGGGATGCCGTCCCCGTCCGGATCGACGTAGCGGTGGAACGTCTTCACCGCGTCCAGCTGCTCGGGCGACAGGACCTTCCCGCGATCGGGCCGGTACGCGTCATCCCACGTCAGTCGCGGAATCATCCAGTCGTTCATGCCGATGTCGAGGTCGCTCAGCACGAAGACCGGCGTCTGGAAGCGCTCGGCGATATCGAACGACTGCGCCGCGAACTCGAATGCCTCACGCGGATCGGACGGATACAGGCAGATGTGCCTGGTGTCGCCGTGCGAGGCGTAGGCGCACATCATCAGATCGCCCTGTTGCGTACGTGTGGGCATGCCGGTCGAGGGTCCCGTGCGCTGGACGTCGAAGACGACCGCGGGCACCTCGGCGTAGTACGCCAGCCCGAGGAACTCGTTCATCAGCGAGATTCCCGGTCCCGACGTCGGCGTGAAGGCCCTCGCGCCAGCCCACGACGCGCCGATCACCATGCCAATCGCCGCGATCTCGTCCTCCGCCTGGAGGATCGCAAAGCGGTTGCGGTTGGTCTCAGGCTCGCGGCGATACTTCTGGCAAAACCCTTTGAACGCTTCCATCAACGAGGTCGCCGGCGTGATGGGATACCAGGCGCCGACCGTGGCGCCGGCATAGAGGCAGCCGAGCGCCGCCGCGGTGTTCCCGTCGATCAGGATCGCGTCCTTCGTCGCGTCCATCGGCGCGAGGCGGATGGGCAGCGGGCACGCGAAGTGCGTCGTGGCGTAGTCGCGCCCGAGGTCCAGCGCCGCCTGATTCGAGTCGACGAGCGCCGGCTTCCTGGCGTACTTCTCCTTGAGCATCACGCGAAGCACGTCGGCGTCGATGTCGAGCAGACCCGCCAGCGCGCCGACGTACGCGATGTTCTTCATGAGGATCCGCTCGCGCGCGCCGGGAAAACGCGTGTTGCACAGCTCGCTGAAGCGGGATCCCGATGTACGTGACGTCCGGCCGCGTGAGGCGCGTGTCGAGCGGCCACGTCGAATCGTAGAGCAGCCATCCTCCGGAGCGGACCTCCGCGATGTCCTTCTGATACGTCGCCGGATTGAGGGCGACCATCAGGTCGAAAGTCGGCGTCCGTGCGGTGTAGCCGTTACGGCTCACCCGGATCTCGTACCAGGTCGGCAGCCCCTGAATGTTGGACGGAAAGACGTTCTTGCCCGTCACCGGCACGCCCATTCGGAAGATCGCCTGCATGAGGAGCCCGTTGGCCGAGGCGGAGCCCGTGCCGTTCGGGGTCGCAATCTTGAACGCGAAGTCGTTGGTTCGATCCATGGTTCTGTGAGCTCGAGTCAGCTAGTCGACCGCTGACGAGCTCTGCAGCTGTCAGCCCCGAAGCCAGCTCCGGTACACCGCCACCGGAGCGGAAGCGGACTTCATCACCCGCCATCAGCGGATCCTGCCCGGCATACGGGATCTGCAGCGCGAACTTGCGCATGTCCCATGCGTACGTCGGGCACCGTTCGGCGCACAACCCGCAGTGCAGGCAGACATTCTCGTCTTTGACCATCACCCGCCGCGTCTGCTTCAGCGGACCCGACACGAAGAGCGGCTGATCGAGGTTGGTGGCCGGCGCCAGCAGCTGGCCGCGCAAGTCGGGCTCCTCCGCATTCGGCGCCATCGTGAGGCAGTCAACGGGACAGATGTCGATGCAGGCATCGCACTCGATGCACAGGGAGTCCGTGAAGAACGTCTCGATGTCGCAGTTCAGGCAGCGCTCGACCTCGGCGTGCGTCTGCTCCGGCGTGAACCCTTTCTCCACTTCGGTTGTCATGCTCGCGAAGCGGATCGGAAGGTCGACGTGGATCATCTTCTGTCGCGGGGACGGGTCGTAGTTGTTGCTGTACGCCCACTCGTGGAGCCCCATCTTCGTGCTCGCCAGCGTCATCCCCTGCGGCGGACGCTCGGTGAGCGGCACGCCCTGACAGTAGTTGTGCATGGAGATGGCGGCCTGGTGACCGTGCTCGACGGCCCAGATGATGTTGGCCGGCCCGAACGCCGCGTCGCCGCCGAAGAACACGCCGGGACGGGTGGACATGAACGTCGTCTTGTCAACGACCGGCATGTCCCACTTGCCGAACTCGAGCCCGATGTTGCGCTCGATGAACGGGAAGGCGTTGTCCTGCCCGATCGCCAGGACGACTGTGTCGCACGGAAGGATCTCGCGGCCGATGACTTCCTGCTTCAACCCCTTGTCGGTTTCGATCGACTGGAACTTGTCGAACTCCATGCCGGTCAGCACGCCGTTCTCGATGATGAACCGCACGGGCTGCAGGTTCTCGATGATCTCGACGCCCTCTTCCTCCGCGTCCTCGAGCTCCCACGGCGAGGCCTTGAAGTACTTCCGCGTCTTGCGCGCGATGACCTTCACGTCGGTGGCGCCCAGGCGCTTCGAGGACCGGCAGCAGTCCATCGCCGTGTTGCCGACGCCGATGATGAGCACGCGTTTGCCGACAGAGTCGACGTGGCCGAAGTGGATCGACTCGAGCCAGTCGATGCCGATGAAAATCTGGTCGGTGTCGTGCCGGCCGGGAACCTCCAGCTCCTTGCCTTTCGGCGCGCCGCTCCCCACGAAGACCGCGTCGAACCCGCCCTCGTCGAGGAGCGTCTTCAGGCTGTCGACCGGCGTGTCGTAGCGGACGTCCACGCCCATGTCGATGATGTACGCGATCTCTTCGTCCAGGACCTGTGCGGGCAGCCGGAACGCCGGGATGTTGACCCGCATCAGGCCGCCGGGCCGCGGCAGCTTCTCGAAGATCGTGGCCGAATAGCCGAGCGGTACGAGGTCGTTGGCGACCGTCAGCGACGCTGGACCCGCGCCGATGAGGGCAATCTTCTTCCCGTTCCTTTCGGCGGGTGCCCGCGGCAGGAGGTGCTTCACCTCCCCACGGTTGTCGGCGGCGACGCGCTTCAGGCGGCAGATGGCAACGGGCTTCCCATCGATGCGCCCGCGCCGGCAGGCCGGCTCGCACGGCCGATCGCACGTGCGCCCCAGGATCCCCGGGAACACGTTCGATTCCCGATTGAGCATGTAAGCGTCGGTGAAACGGCCCTGGGCGATGAGGCGGATGTACTCGGGGACGTTGGTGTGGGCCGGACAGGCCCATTGGCAGTCGACGACCCTGTGGTAGTAGTCCGGATTGCGAACGTCGGTTGGACGCATCGTGTAGTCATTATAGGTCGTTAGGCCCACGGAACGGATGGCTGACAGGGGAAATCGGGAGAGTTGGTTCGCACTGCGCAACGCGATCCGCGCTGTGAAGCGTCGGCGGAGGCGTCGGGACTCCGGGACGGCGACGGCCTTCCCCCGGGCCGCGCCGTGTCGGTCTACTGAGGCACGCGCACAGCGCGGCCAGGTGCTACGCCCGGCACCAGTTTGCCTGCGTCAACGACGAGGACGCCGTTGACCAGGACGTGCAGGATCCCTTCGGGCTGGAGGGTCGGCTGGCGGTACGTGGCGCGGTCCGCCACACGTGCGGGATCGAAAAGCGTCAGGTCGGCATCTGCCCCGACGCGCACGCGGCCCTTGTTCCGCATGGCCGGGACGCGAGCCTCGAGGCGCTGTGCCGGCATGAGCGTCATCTTTCGCAAGGCGTCCATCAGCGTCAGCGAACCACTCTCCCGCACGTAGTGTCCGAGGACCCTCGAATAGGTGCCCGACGTGCGCGGATGGCCGATGCCGTTCGACATGTACCCGTCGCTCGCAATAGCTGTGATCGGACTGTTGATCGCCACCGCGACCATTTCGTCGGTGTTGGAGTGCCCGATCACAGGGCCGCCAATCTTGCGGTACTTCACGAATGTCTCTCTCGTGAGCCGCTCGCCGGTGACCGGCCACTCGAGCGTGGCGAACCGCTCGTTGGGCCAGCTCTCCCACGCGTCGTAGTTCGCAGACTGGATCTCGGACATGCCTGCCGTATACGGATAGGCCTCGGTCGTGACGTCGAGACCGCGCGATCGCGCTTCGGTGATGATCTGGAGCATCTCTCGAGTCTGCGCCAGACCCGAGCTGTTGATGTGGACCACGTGGAGTGGAGTGCCGGTGATCGCAGACCCGGCGATGACTTCCTCGAGGCCCGCGATGCCGCCGCGAATGTGCACATGCACGGGAGCATGGTGGCGAGCCGCCGCGCGGAAGACCTCGAGGATCTCCCACTGCGTCGCGGCAGCGGTGTAGGACGGACCGAGCCCGACCGCCACCGCGCCCTTGCGCAATCCGTCGTCTATCCGCCGCACCATCTCCGCGATCTCGGCGGGCGACGCCACCTTGTGCGCGGCGTCGCCGCTGGGCAGGAAGGTGCTGGGATCGTGGAGCACCGCCATCCGCACCTGGATATGGCCGACGCTCACGCCGTAGTTGATCAGCCGGCCCGGTTCCCGCTCCTTGTACCAGCGATCGACATCGGCAGTGCCCACCTCGAGCTCGAATGAGGTGGTGACGCCGTCGGCTGCTTCGTACCGGTAGGCTTCGTCCGTCTGTCCGTGTTCGTGAAGATCGATGAAGCCGGGCGCGACGACGAGTCCCGCGGCGTCGATCGTTCGCCGCCCCTTCAGTGCGCCGTCGGAGATGGCGGCAATCTTTCCGCCGCTGATTCCGACGCTCCGGACCGCGTCCAATCCCGATTCCGGATCGACGACACGACCGTTCAGCACGACGAGCTCGAAATCCTGCGCCCCGATGGGAACGATGGCGGCGACAGCGAGCGCCGCCAGGAGAACAGCCGCTGGAGTCGATACGCGGATCACGCCTTTCGCGTCCTACACACCGCGAGACGCTACTGAGACTTGCCGCGGGCCGTGATCGGCCAGACGACTTCGACCTTCTCGTTGCGGATCCCGTACATCTGATCGTATTCGTTCACGACCGGATCGCAGTGCGGCACGATGACCTCCAGGAGGTCGCCTATCTTGTAGGCTTTCGTCGGCGGGCTCGTGAACCGGATGCCTCCGAACTCGTCCGAGCCTGCGTTGTACTCCATGCCTGGTTCGCCGATGACACCGGCGGTCGGCGTGTTGAGCGTCAGCGCCTTGGCGCCCGCATCGGTCGTGAGCCGGTCCTGGAATCGATTGTTGAGCACCGTCGTCAGCACGGTCAGCGACGGTACGAAGTCCGTGTAGACAGCGTCCCCGCTCTCGCTGCCGATCGCCAGATACTGCATGTCCATGAACAGGTAGCTTCCAACCTGAACGTCGGTGACGCCCGGGACGCTCGGCATGATGTTGTAGGTGCCGGTTCCCCCGCCGCTGAAGATCTCTACGTTCAGACCGGCCTTCTTCATCGCCTCGAAGGCCTTGACGTTCGGCTGGATCGTGTCGAGAGCGCGCTGCTTC
Organism: uncultured Acidobacteriota bacterium; assembly: GCA_963730995.1. GTDB lineage: Bacteria > Acidobacteriota > Vicinamibacteria > Vicinamibacterales > 2-12-FULL-66-21 > CAVSUB01. The sequence continues at coordinate 96,203 of CAVSUB010000010.1, forward strand.
CGATTGGCGAACCCTTTTGCGTGCTGCACGCCTCCGTCATACGAGAGCATCCCCCGCAGCTTGAGGTTGGGGAGCTTGTCGATGACCTGGGCCAGCTGCAGCGCGTCTGCCGCGGGAATACCGCTTCGTGAGCCGACAGCGACGTCGATCACGACGTCGGCGACCACGCCTGCTTCCTTGGCCGCCGCGGACAGATCGCGCGCGTTCTGCTCCTCGTCCACGGCCTGAATGAACTCGGGGTGCGCCTTCCGAAGCGCCATCGCACGGCGGATCTTGTTCTTCGACGGATTCGCCGTCGTCATCATGATCTTGTCCACGCCCTGGGCGACCATCGCCTCCGCTTCGCTCAGCTTCGCGCAGCAAATCCCGATGGACCCGGTGGCCAGCTGGCGCTTCGCGATGGCGGCGCACTTGTGCGTCTTTGCGTGCGGACGGCTGGGAATTCCGCTCGTCTTCAACGCCGCCTGCATCGTCTGGATGTTCTTCTCCATCTTGTCGAGATCGACGCAGAGCGCAGGCGTGTCGAGCTCCCATTTCGAGACACCGGGCTTCACGTCCTCGATGGACATCGCGCGCATCTCGGCGGCCGTGTAGCCCCTGACGGGTCTGGGGATCCAGATGTGGGCGGATAGCGCAGCCGCGCCCGAGACGAAGGCGCGGCGGGACGGTCTCAACGTGTTCGCTCTCATTGTTGGTCCTCTCTCGCGTCACTTCACATCGACGGTCTCGACGCATGTCGGCAAGTCGGCCCGACGCGATTCGCGCGTTGATTATAGGCCCCGTCGAGCTGAATGGGGCGACGATGTGCCAACCCGGGTGGATTTCGGGTTCAGGCCACGTTCGCCATCAGCCGCATCAGTTTTTCCTGGCTCGCCTGCGCTCGCGTGAGCTCGCCGGCGATTCGTCCGCCCCTCAGCACGAGAATGCGAGTGGACAGGTTCAGCACTTCAGGCAGCTCGCTGGAAATCAGCAGGATGGCGTTGCCGCTGGAGGCGAGACTGTCGATCAGGGCATGGATCTCCGCCTTCGCACCGACGTCCACGCCGCGTGTCGGCTCGTCGAGGAGAAGGATCGTGCACTCCGCCGCGAGCCACTTCGCGAGGACGATCTTCTGCTGGTTGCCGCCTGAGAGTCCGGCGGCGGGCTGCTCGATGGCGGAGGTCCGGATACGCAGTTTCTGGAAGTACGAGAGGGCCATCGATCGTTCGGCCGGCCGGCGGATGAATGGGCCACGCGCGAGGCGGCGCAGGACGGCGAGCGTTGCGTTCCCGCGCGCGCTCATGGAGAGCACCAGCCCCTGGCGCTTGCGGTCCTCCGGCACGAGGCCCAGGCCGGCCCGCATCGCCGCCGCTGGTGACGCGAGGCGGAGCGGGCGGCCGCGCACGGTGACACGACCAGTTGCCCTTGGATCCAGACCGAAGAGAGCCTGCGCGATCTCGGATCGGCCCGCGCCAACGAGCCCCGCGAATCCGAGGACTTCGCCGGCCCTGAGCGAGAACGAGACGCTGTCGAATCCAGCCGGACTCGAAAGGTCCTCGACGCGCAGCACCTCGGCGCCAGGTTCTCCGCCCACGTGCTGCGGGAAGTAGTCGGCAACCGGGCGGCCAATCATCATCTGCACGAGGGTGTCGCGATCGAGGTCGCGCACGGGCCGTGTGGCGACGTGGCGCCCATCCCGCAGCACCGTCACCGTGTCGCAGAGTTGGAAGATCTCGTCCATCCGGTGGCTGACGTAGATGCACGTCACGCCCCGCTCCCGCAATCGCGCAATCAAGCGATACAGCGCCTCGGCCTCATGGTGCGACAGGCTGCTGGTCGGCTCGTCGAACACGATGATCCGGGCGCCGCGGCCGACCGCGGCCGCAATCTGCAGCATCTGCTGCTGCGCGATGCTCAGCTCCGCGACCTTTCGCCGCACGTCGATCGCGGCGCCGATTGCCGCGAGCATCGCCTCGGCCTGGCGCCACATCCGCGGGCGTGATAGGAACGGCCCGGATCGCGGAAGCGATTCCAGACAAAGGTTCTCGGCGACGGTCAGGTTCTCGCAGAAGGCGAGCTCCTGGTGCACCATGCCGATGCCGGCCGCGAGAGCCTCGGCCGGAGAAGCAAACGTGACCACGCTGCCGGCGATCTCGAGCACGCCTGCGTCCGGGGAATAGACACCAGCGACAATCTTTCCGAGCGTGCTCTTGCCCGCGCCGTTCTCGCCACACAGTGCGTGGCAGCTGCCCCGCGGCGATCTCGACGGTGACGTCGTCCAGCGCGACGACGCCGGGGAAGCGCTTGACGATGTGCGAGAGGCGGACCGCGGGGCTGGACATGAAAGTCGGGCTATCGGATGGTCAGCAGCGCTGCCTTATTAACAGGAGGAAGGGAGGCGGGAGGATCATAGATCGTTGTCGCGCGATTCGGAGCTGTTCGCGCCGCGCGAAGCGCGGCAGAGTGAGTGTGCCGGGCGCGGACGCGAGCACGCCTGCATTCGTTCGCGTGTTCGCGTCCGTGCCCGGCGCACTCACTGAGCGCCCGCCTCCGGCGGGCGCGCGAACAGCTCCAATTCGATCGATTACGTTCTGTGTTCCTCTTTCCTCCCACCCTCCTGTGATGGTTTTCGCGCCGTCGCAAGCCAGCACGGCGCCGCGAATTCAGATCCGGGTTCGCTATTTCAAGATACTCCGGCGGCACGTCGGTGAATCCCCAGTCCTTCAACTGCTTCGCCCACGTGCCGAGGTTCTCCTTCGTCACCCGCACGAGCTCCATCGGGATGATCGCCGGCACCTCCTTCTTCAGCTGAATCTTGTCGAAGATGCGCTTGACGCTCTCGTATCCCCACAGATAGGTCGGCTGCGCGAGGAGTACGGGGGCAAGGCCCTTCTCGACGTAGGCGAGCTCCGCAGGCAGCCCGTCCACCGCCACGATCTTCACCTTCGACGGATCCAGATCCTTCAGCAGCGTCTGTGTGAAGAGGGGCCAGCCGCCGATCATCGCCCAGCCCTGAACCTGCGGATAGGCGTTCTGCACCCGAATGACTTCGGCCGCGGCATCCTGCGGCGTCTCGATGTGATAGAAGGTGCCGGCAATCTTGATGTCGGGATACTTCGCCGCGGCGGTCTGCTTGACGCCGTCGACCCGCTTGCGAAGGTTCGGCGCGTTCTGGTTTCCGGCGAGAATGGCGATCGTTCCCTTCTTCCCCATCTGCGCCGCGAGCTCGTCCATCACCGCCTGCCCGGTCTTCTCGTCGTCGACACCGTAGAACGCGAACCGCTGCGACTGCGGCGCATCGCTGTCGAACGTCATGACCTGGACGCCGCGCGAAACGGCGTCGTTGATCGCGCCGGTGACCTTCCCGGCGTCCGAGCAGGAAATGAGCACCGCGCTGGCGCCTTCGTTGACGGCCTGGGCGATGCGCTGCGCCTGGACCTGGCCGTCCTCCGACGGCGGCGTGAGCCAGACGATCTCAATCGGCACGTTGTTCTTCTGCGACAGCTCCTTCGCCGCCGCTTCCGCCCCCGTCCGTGCCGACAGGAAGACCGGATTGGTCGAGCTCTTGGCGATCATGGCGATCTTCAACCCGCGCTGCCCTGGCGGCGCGGCTCCGGTCGAGGGCGTGGTCGACTCGCGGCCCCCGCACGCCGTCAGGGCGAGGGGCATGACGAAAAGCGCCGTCACGATCGTCCGGCGCGAGAGCGTGGTCTTGGTCATGGGTTCTCCGTTCGCCGTATCGCACAAATGGTCTACGACTGAGCCGCAGTGTAACTCGCTTGTTCCGTGCTAGTGGACTAGCCCCGGCCCGCCGACTGCGCCAGGCGGCGCGCCGCGAACCTCGCGCTTGCCTGATCCAGGACGACTGCCACGATGATCGCGCACCCGATGATGATCCACTCGTAGTTCTGGTCGAAGTGCAGCGTACGGATCGACTGTCGAATGAGGACGATCAGCAGCGCGCCGAGCATCGCGCTGACGGCGCTTCCCTTCCCGCCCGACAGGCTCGCGCCGCCGACGACAGCGGACGCGATCACGTAGAGCTCGTAGCCCGTGGCGTCCACGCACGACGCGGACCCGTAGAAGCTCGCGCCCATGAAGGCGGCGATTCCTGCCGTCAGACCGGCAATCACGAACACGCTCGCCTGGACGCGTTGAAGCCTGAGCCCCGAGAACCGGCTCGCTTCAGGATTGCCGCCGAACGCGAAGATGTGCCGCCCCATCACGGTCTGGCTCAGATAAACCGCACCGCAGACCGTCACTACGAGCATGACGACCATCGGCACGGGATACAGGGACTGCGCAAGGCCCAACGATGCTTTGGCGACCCGGGTCAGCGCCGCGGGCAGCAGGATGCTCTCGGCGCCGCTGACGACGAACGCGATGCCGCGCAGGATCCACATCGTGCCGAGCGTGATGATGAACGGATGCACGCGCAGGCCGACGACCATCAGCCCGTTGACCGCGCCGCAGATCAGGCCGACCGACAGCGACACCGCAAGGCCGAGCGCGACAGTCGCGGCGGTCCCGGATGGCTCGACGGCGCGGAGCACCATCGCCATCGCCACACCCGCGAGCGCGTACACCGAGCCCACCGACAGATCGATCCCTCCGGAAATGATCACCATCGTCGCGCCCACGGCCATGACGGCGAAGAAGCTCGCGTCGGTCGCGGTCTGAATGAGGGTGTACGAGTTGAGGAAGTCGTTGACCGGCTGGCCGGTGGCGCGATCCAGGTGGGTGCCCGTGAACACCGAGAGGACGAAGCCGAGGAGCACGATGACGAGCACGAGGCCCGCCTGCTGCGACGCGAGAATCCTCCGGATCATGTGGTGGACAGTTTGCGTGTTCCTCGAGTCCGGCCTGCAGGTCGGGCTCGTGAATTTGGTCGATTGTGTCGCAAGTCCCACTCGGGGGACAACGCGAACTTCGGCGCAGTTGACCAGCTTCGAAGCGCGCCGTACAGTTTCCAGCACCATGATGCGCCATACGACTTTCACTCGCTCCGCCCTCGTACTCCCCACGCTCGCGCTCGTGATCGCCTCGGCGACGGCAATCCTGCACGGTCGACAAGGTGGGGGCCTCAACCAGCCCGTCAAAGTTCAGGGGGGCCAGGTCTCGGGTGTTCCCGGCAAGCACGCCGGCATCACTGCTTTCCGGGGTGTACCGTTTGCGGCCGCCCCGACCGGCAATCGCCGATGGCAAGCGCCGCAGCCGCCGGAACCTTGGACGGGCGTGCGGAAGGCCGAGGCATTCGGGCCGAGCTGCATCCAGTCGATCGCGCAGGAGCGCAAGCCCTGGACGTACGAGTTCATGACGCACGGTGAGATCAGCGAAGACTGTCTCTTCGTGAACGTCTGGACGCCGGCCAAGTCACCCTCGGAAAAGAGGCCCGTCTTCGTCTACATCTATGGCGGGGCGAACACCGAAGGCTCCGGAATGGTCCCGGTCTACGATGGCGAAGGGCTCGCGTCGAAGGGACTCGTCGTCGTCAACTTCAACTATCGCGTGGGAGTCCTGGGATTCCTCGCGCATCCGGAGCTGTCCAAAGAGGCGCCGTATCACGCGTCCGGCAACTATGGACTGCTCGACCAGATAGCCGCCGTGAAGTGGGTCCACGAGAACATCGCCGGATTCGGCGGCGACCCGACGCGCATCACCATCGCCGGGCAGTCGGCCGGCGGGCAGGCCGTCCACAACCTCACGGCATCCCCGCTCGCGAAAGGTCTCTTCCATCGCGCGATCATCGAAAGCTCCGGCGGCGCCAGTCGGCCGCTCGCGGATTCCGAAGCCGACGGCGTGCGGTTCGCCGAAGCGAAGGGGGCCGCGACGCTGGCGGATCTCCGCGCCAGGTCGTGGCAGGACATCGTGGCCCCTGTTCCGGCGCCCGCCAGCGCAGCCGGTGGTGGCCGCGGCGGCGGCAACCTACGCTTCGGCATCGTCGTAGACGGCTACGCTCTGCCGGCGACAGTCGACGCGATCTTCGCCCAGGGCAAACAGAACGATGTGCCGACCATCACCGGCGCCAACGCCGATGAGGGAGGCGCGAGTCCGCAACCGACGACGACGGCACAGGACTTCGAGCGTCAGGCGCGGCAGCGCTACGGCGAAGCGGCCGACGATTTCCTGAAACTGTATCCCGCCGCAACGGACGAAGCCGCGAAGCTCGCGCAGAATCAAAGCGCTCGCGATGTGGCGCGTACGTCTCTCTACGTGTGGGCGATCAATCGGTCGAAGACAGCGAAGACGAAGGTTTTCACGTACTTCTGGAATCACCCGCTTCCGGGCCCTGATGCGGCGCGGTACGGCGCATTTCACACGTCGGAGGTTCCGTACGTCCTCAACACGTTGGAGCAGTCGGATCGGCCGTTCACCGATGTGGATCGCAAGGTCGCCGACCTGCTGTCGTCGTACTGGGTGAACTTCGCGACGACCGGCGACCCGAACGGCAAGGGTCTACCCGCCTGGCCGGCGGCAGACGGCAAGTCCTGGATGACCATGGAACTGACCGAGCGGCCGCACGCCATCCCCGTGGCCGACAGCCCCGCGAAGCAGGCCTTCCTCGAGCGCGCCGTGTCGCGTCGATGATCGCTGGCGTTCGGCCAGTCGACGCCGGCCGAGCCATCGATCAAGGTTCGTGGGGCGGCTACCAGCGATGGCTGGTGTTCCTGACAGCGGTGACGATTGTCTTCGACGGCATCGACAACCAGATGCTCGGCGTGACCATCCCGTCGATCATGGCGGACTGGCACGTCCCTCGGAGCGCCTTCGCGCCGATCGTCTCGCTCGGATATCTCGGCATGATGATCGGCGGCGCGGCCGCGGGGCTCGCCGGCGATCGGTTCGGGCGCCGGAGCGCCCTCCTCGTCTGCATGGTGATTTTCGGCGGCGCGACGCTGGCGGTCTCGACAGCCGGCAGCGTGGGTGCGCTCGCGACGCTGAGGCTCGTCGCCGGCGTCGGACTCGGCGGCGCGGTGCCCAACGCCGCGGCGCTTGCCGCAGAGTTCGTGCCTGTGGCGCGCCGCGCCCTCGCGGTCACCCTCACCATTGTCTGCGTTCCGCTCGGCGCGACGCTGGCTGGCCTCATCGCGATCCCCGCGCTCCCGGCATTCGGCTGGCGTGCGCTCTTCGTGCTCGGCGGGGTTGTCCCGATCGTCGCGGCGCTCGTCCTGTTCTGGCTGCTGCCGGAATCTCCGCGCTATCTCGCCGGCCGTCCGGAACGATGGGAGGAGCTCAAGAGACTTCTGCGCCGCATGGGCCATCCCGTCGAGGCCGATGCCGCTTTTCACTCTGAGACCGGCCCGGAAGAGCAACGGCAGACCCGCGCGCCGCTCGCGACGATTCTCGAGCCCGCCTACAGGCGAGACAGCCTCGCGTTGTGGGCGGCGTTCTTCTCGTGCCTGCTGTCGGTCTACATGGTGTTCAGCTGGCTCCCAACAATACTGACGAGTGCCGGCCTGGGAGCATCGGTTGCGAGCAGCGGCATCACATTGTTCAACCTGGGTGGAGTGGTTGGCGCCGTGGGCGGGGGCTTTCTGATCGGGCGTTTCGGCTCACGTCCGACAATGCTCACGATCACGGGCCTGGCGATCGTCGGCGCCATCGTGCTGAGCCTGATGTCGATCACGTCGCAGACATCCGTATTTCAGATCCTCGCGATGCTCGCGTTCACCGGCGGGATGATCAACGCTGCGCAAACGACGATGTTCGCGCTGGCCGCGCATGTCTACCCCACCGCGATGCGCGCGACCGGTGTCGGCGCGGCAGTGTCGATCGGACGCGCCGGCGCGATCCTGAGTGGGTATGCGGGCCCGTGGGCGCTCGACTTTCGAGGCAGCGCATCGTTCTTCGGCTTGATGGCTGTCGCGCTGACGGTGACATTCGTCGCGCTGGCGTCAGTGCGGCGGCACGTGGGGCGGGGGGAGTAGGGGGAGCTATCAGCTATCAGCTCTCAGCTTTCACTCAATGCGCGTGGGGCCCCACCCCCACGCGCTCTTTTACTCGGCACTCGCTTCGCTCGCGCCTGGCTAGCTGCGACAGTCCGTTTCCAGCACCGATCGTCCGAGTCCCGAGTCCCGAGTCGAGTCCCGAGTCGAGTCCCGAGTCCCGAGTCGGGGCGTCCCGAGTCCCGAGTCCCGAGTCCCGGCCGCCGGGCGATGTCATATCCTGTTCCGATGCCCTCCATGAAGAGCGACGTTGTTGGAAGCCTTCTGCGTCCCCCGTACCTCAAAGACGCGCGCAGCCGGCTCGAGAATGGGACGATGACCGCGCCGGAGTTCAAGCGCGTCGAGGATCGAGCGGTTGACGAGGCCGTGGCCGCACAGGAGGCCGCCGGGCTCGATGTGGTGACCGACGGCGAGATGCGGAGATACGCGTTCTTCGGGCACCTCGTCGACGCGCTCGATGGATTCGACAAGCGCGCGGGGTGGACGATCACGTTCCGGGACGACCAGGGACACAAGGCGCAACTGGATCGACCGGTTGTTGTCAGCAAGCTCCAGTGGCGTCGTCAGATGAGCGTGGAGGAGTTCACTTACCTGCGAGGCCGGACGTCCAAGGCCGTCAAAGTGACGTTGGTGAGCGCCCAGCAGGCGTCGGCGTACTACGATCCGGAGAAATCAAGCGGAGCGTATCCGACGCGCGACGCCTATCTCGCCGATCTGGTGGACTTCACGCGTCGAGAGATCGCGGAGCTCGGCCGCCTCGGCTGCGAGTACGTCCAGATCGACGCACCGCAGTACGCCGGTCTGCTCGACGAAACCATCCGCGAGGGCTACAGACAGCGCGGAAGCGATCCCGACCGCATGCTCGATGCGTGCATCGAGCTGGACAACGCGATCATCTCGGGCCACCAGGGAATCACCTTCGGGATCCACATCTGCCGCGGCAACCACAAGAGCATGTTCTACGCATCGGGCGGCTACGATCGAATCGCCGAGCACGTCTTTCGACGCGCGAAGTTCGATCGCTTCCTGCTCGAGTACGACGACGCGCGATCGGGAACGTTCGAGCCTTTGAAATTCGTACCCGACGATCGGACCGTCGTGCTCGGCCTCGTGAGCTCGAAAACCCCGCGGATGGAATCTTCGGAAGACCTGAAAGCGCGGATCGCGGAGGCGGCGAACATCATCCCGCTCGATCGACTCGCGCTCAGCCCGCAGTGCGGATTCGCCTCGACCCACGAAGGGAACGCGTTATCCGCCGCTGAACAGCAACGGAAGCTCGAGCTGGTTGCCTCCGTCGCGCACGAAGTGTGGGCCGTCAGCTGAAAGCTGATAGCTGACGGCTGAGAGCTACACCCCCGGCGTCACGCCGTTCTTCGTCGCGCGTCGCGCCTGCCATCGCGAAAACGTGTTGGTCAGCACGGCACCAAAACCACTGGACCACGCCAGGAACTCCAGCCCGAGCCCCGCGCCGACGAGCAGAACCACTATCGGCCCGGTCAGAAATCCTCCCAGACCGATCAGCCGACCGACGAGTACCGGCAACAGGATGATGACGATCCCGAGCCAGACGTCGGCGAAACCGGACGCCGTCCCCAGGCTGAACTGCCGGCGTGCCCATTGTCCAACTGCGAGCGCCGTACCGGTGAAGCCAACGAGCGCGAGAAGGATCATGAAGAGAATCACGAACGGGACGAGCAGGAGGAGCGGGATCCCGACGACGCTGATCGCGAGCACGACGCATGTGAGAACGAGAACAGGCACGAACATCACTTCGGCGAGCAGGCCGATCACCGTCGCCCTGATCGGGTTGTCGCTGACACGCTGGGCGGATCGTTCGACGGCCGCGCGCGCAACCACCATGGCCATCGACGCGAAGAGCAGGAGCAGCAGCAACCTGAACATCGTCCCGACCAGGCGCGGCACACCGCTGAAGCCGTCGAACATCGAGATCAGACCCACTTCCCGCAGCCAGGGCTGGAACCGCGGGTCCCAGCGGGCGTCGGCGAGCGAGACCTCTGTCACTGCGCCACCGACCTGCGATCCGGGCGCGCGTCGAACGCGGCCGCCGACGCTGACGATGTCCCCGCGAACGACCGCCTTCGGACCGAGATCCACCGAGCCGAGGACCGATACGACCTGATCGCCCACCTCGCCGTCGACGCGCACCGAACCGATCACCGCGACGACCTGGCCGGTGACCTCTTCACCCTCCCGGACCGTCACGTCACCAAAGATGCGCACGCGGTCGCCGCCAGCGCGTTGGTTCACACGATGTCGTCGCTCGGTGGACTCCGCCGGTGGTTCACTGGGCGCCGTTTCTGGCGCTGGCGCAGTTGGAGGCTGTGCCTGTTCGGTGGCCGGCTTCGCAAAGAGGGCGCGGCGTACCTTCGGATCCAGGTAGGACAACTTGAGAATAGCGTCGGCATCACCGCCGACACGATCGCGGAGCTCGCGGCCGGTCACCATCACGCCGTTGATCGAGATGGTGTCGGAGACTTCGATCAGACGGACGTCCTTGGTGACGCTCTTGGGACGAAGACCCACGCCATCCGAGAGCGGGACGACGTCGTACCGCGCCTCGATCCGCGATCGAAGCGTCTCATCTTCGGGCCGCAGCTCCTGTGCCATGACGACAGCGCTCAGGGCGACGGTCGCCGCCAGAAGCGTCATCAGTTTTCTCATTTCTGCCACTCCCTCTCAGGCCCCAACAACCGATGGAGCGCGACAAGCGCCGCGACGGCCACCACCTGGAACACCACGATTGCAATCGTGACCCGCGGATCCGCCACGAACGCGGCCGCCGCACGACCGATCCCTGTCATCACCGTCCACAGGCTGCTTCGAGCGTCCGGGCCGTTGGCAAACCAGACCACGACGGCCACGAGCAGATTGAGGCCCGACACGAAGGCGCTCGACAGCACGGAGAAGAGCGGCCCAGCGCCGAAGTACGCCAGCGCGAGCCCAGCCGGGATCCCCGACCAGATCAGCGCCTTCCGAACGACCTTCGCCCGGCGAGCGTCGGCTGCCGTGGCCGTCGCAATCGCCGCCATCGTCCCGGATGTGAACTCGGCCGAAGGGAGGGGCGCCGACACACAGGCTTCGTAGAGTGCGGCAAAGGCCGCATCCGCTTCGTCCTCGATCAGACCGGCCCGATCGTCCCCCGCGCGATCCGCGTCGAGGTCGGCTCCGGGCTGGTCGGCGTCCAGCCAGCGGCGATAGTTGAGGCTCAGATCCTCGCGCATGTCTTCTTTCAGGCTTACGGGGCAAGCCGGCCGCGCGTTGCAGTCACTCGGGCTTCCAGCCGGCCGCCGTCATCATGCGCGCGAGCTCCTTGCGGGCGCGGTGCACGTGGCTGCGGGCAGTTGACTCAGGAATTCCGAGGACCTGCGCTATTTCTTCGAACGACAGCCCGCTCTCGTATCGCAGCACGACGACCGTACGTTGATCGGGCCTGAGGCGGGCCAGTGCGGTCTGGAGCGCACGCCCGAGGGCGCGCCGCTCGACCGGATCGGCCACTCCGGGTGCCGCCGGTTCGTCCGCAGCGTCACCCGCGTCCAGGTCGATCGTGGGCGGTCTGGAGCGGCGCAGCGCGTCGATGCCAGTGTTGTGGGCGATGCGGAAAAGCCAGCTGGACAGCCGTCGCTTGGAGTCGAAGGCGGCCAGGTTGCGGAAAGCCTTGACGAAGGTCTCCTGCGCCAGGTCCTCGGCAAGCGCCGGATCGCCCGTGAGACGGACGAGCAAGCTCAGAATCGGGCGCTGATATCGGCGCAGGATCTGCTCGAAGGCGGACTGGGAACCGGCCAGAGCCTGGGCGACGAGCCGCGCCTCCGTTACCGTCTCGAGGTCAATCGGGATGAGGAGTCCTCTTCACGCTTACGTAGCATGCGGTCGCGCCGTTGCAGGCGCTGCGGCGGTCCGAGCACATTCGCCCATGCTTCGATGGGCCGGCCGTCGCTTCAGCGAAGACGGAAGGGTCCCGTTGGAACCGTTCAGCACTTCACTGCCTGGCGGGATCACCGAATCGTGAGCCCGGGCCTCACACCTGCGAACAGCGCCAGCTCGCGCCACTTCCAATGGCAATCCACGTCTGCGAACCCGATCGCGCGGAGCCATCCGAGCTGGGTTTCGACGTCGAGCAGCTTGTTCGAGGGATCCTCCTCTGAGGGATCCGTGTCGAGCGCTCGAAGGAACTGGGCGTGCAGCGCGCTGGTCGGCGATGCGACGTGCTCGAGGTTGCAGAACGCGCCGCCCGGGTTGAGCCGTGCGTACACCTCGTCGTACAGCGCACGCTTGCGCGCGTGGGTAACGTGGTGAATGGCGAAACAGGAAACGACGGCGTCGAACGTGCCGAGCGACTCGGGTAGCGGCTGACCCAAGTCGTGGGCCACGATGGTGACGCTCGTATCGGCCGCGAACCGCGCACGCAGCCGCTCGAGCATCGTCTCGGAGAAATCGAGAGCAACCGCTCGACCACCTGGGCGCGCCAGCCTCACGAGCGACAGCAAGCGCCCATCGCCGCTTCCGAGGTCGAGCACGCGCGAGACCGCCATCGGAAGCGACTCGAGCAGCGCCGCCTCGCCTTCCGTGCGATGCGGAATACTATCCTGGCGCGAAAGATACTCGAGCGCGTGCGCCGCAGTGTCCCAGAGATTGACCCCCGCTTCGCTCATGCGGTCAGTCTGACCCGGCGACAACCAGAATTCAAATCAATACGCTTGACTTCAACCAGAAGTTGGGCTCGGGTGGGGTCAGACCCAGGTCTGACCCCGAACCTGCGGACGCAGTAGAATCGTGTGCCCTTCTGCCTGGACCAATCGACCATGTCACATCCGATTGACTACACCGTTCGCCAGAACGTCGCGCTGATCACCATCGACAATCCGCCCGTCAACGCGATTGGCGCCGCCGTGCCGCAGGCCATCATGGACGCGATCGCACGTGCCGCGGCGGACCCTCAGATAGCCGCCGTCGTCCTGATGGGCGCGGGCAGGACGTTCATCGCAGGTGCTGACATCTCGGTGCTCGAAGATGCGGCCTGGGGCAAGCTCGAGGCTGCCATGGACCTGCATCCGCTCCTCGCGGCGATCGAAGACAGCCCGAAGCCAGTCGTCATGGCAATACACGGCAATTGCCTCGGCGGCGGGCTGGAGCTGGCGATGGCCGGGCACCATCGCGTGGCAGTTCCGCAGGCGCTACTCGGGCAACCGGAAGTGAATCTCGGCATCATCCCTGGCGCCGAAGGCACGCAGCGATTGCCACGGCTGGTCGGTATCGAGAAAGCCCTGGAGCTCTGCGTGACGGGCAAGCCGATCAAAGCGCCGGAAGCGCTGGCAGCCGGACTCCTCGACGCGCTGATCGACGGAAATCTGGCGGACGACGCGGTGGCGTTCGCGCAGCAGATTGCTTCCCGGGGACCTGCTGTGAAAACGCGCGATCGACAGGATCGCCTCGGGACGCCTGGCGCCAACGCCCCGCTCTTTGCGGCCGCGCGCGATCTCGCTGGCAAGGTCCGCCGCCGTCAGATCGCGCCCGTGAAAGCGGTCGAGGCGATCGAAGCCGCGGCCACGCTGCCCTTCGAGGAAGGCCGTCGGCGCGAACGGGAGCTCTTCGCCGAGTGCATCGAGAGCGAGCAGGCCAAAGCCTTGATTCACGCGTTCTTCGCCGAGCGCGCGGCCACGAAGCTGCGCGACGTGCCGGCAGACACTCGACCCAGGCCGCTCGAACGAGTCGCGGTCATCGGCGCCGGGACGATGGGCGGCGGGATAACGATGGCCTGCGTGAACGCGGGCCTGCCGGTCACCATCAAAGACGCCACGCAGGAGGCGCTCGACAGAGGTCTGGCCACGATTCGGCGCAACTACGAATCGTCGGTCAAGCGCGGGCGCCTGACGGCTGACGCGGTCGCGCAGCGGGTCTCCGCCATCACGCCCCGCCTCGACGACGACGGCGTGAAGGATGCGGATCTGATCATCGAAGCTGTTTTCGAGAACATGGAGATCAAGAAGCAGGTCTTTCGCGATGTCGATGGCGCTGCCAAGGCGGAGGCGGTGCTCGCAACCAATACATCGACGCTCGACATCGACGCCATCGCTGCCGTCACCGCTCGTCCGTCCAGCGTCGTCGGCCTTCATTTCTTCAGCCCTGCGAACGTGATGCGCCTGATCGAAGTGGTGCGCGGCGCGAAGACCAGCCCCGAAGCGCTCAGCTCCGTCGTCGCCTTTGCGAAGCGACTCGGAAAAGTCCCGGTCGTCGTGGGCAACTGCCCCGGATTCGTGGGCAACCGGATGATGTTTCCGTACATGTACGAGGCACAGTTCATCGTCGAGGAAGGGGCGACCCCCGAACAGGTGGACAAAGCGCTGACGGGCTTCGGCATGGCGATGGGGATCTTCGCCGTGGACGACATGGCGGGACTCGACGTGGGGTGGCGGGTCCGGCAGGAGTTGAAGCACTTCAGCAGGCCGGGCGCGCGTCGGCCGCTCGTTGCCGACAAGTTGAACGAGCTCGGTCGTATCGGTCAGAAGGCCGGCAAGGGTTGGTTCTCCTACGACGAGCAGCGGAAGCCGATCGCGGATCCCGTGGTCGTCGACCTGATTCGCTCGACCGCGCGCGATGCCGGCATCCCGCAGCGCACGTTCTCGGATCAGGAGATCGTCGAGCGCTGCATCTACGCGCTGATCAACGAGGGTGCGCGCGTGCTCGAGGAAGGCTTCGCTCAACGCGCCTCTGACATCGACGTCATCTATCTGAACGGCTACGGCTTCCCGGCATGGCGCGGCGGGCCGATGTTCTACGCTGATCGAACGGGCCTGCGCACGATTCACGACCGCATCACAGCGCTCCATCAGGAACTGGGTGACCGGTGGCAACCGGCGCCACTCCTCACCAGCCTGGCCTCGAGCGGTCGAACGTTCCGCGAGATCGATCGGAATGGCTGACATCCTGCCGTCCGAGACGATCCTCGAGAGGCGCGCGGACGGAACCCTGTACGCCCGTTCCCCGGTACCACTCGGGCGCTACGCTGACAAAATTACGGAGAGACTCGAGCACTGGGCGGACCGCACCCCCGAGCGGACGTTTCTGGCAAAGCGTGACGCCGCCGGAGTGTGGCAGCACCTGACCTACGGTCAGGCGCGCGTCAGCGCCCGAGCCATCGCGCAGGCATTGATCGATCGAGGACTCTCACACGAGAGACCACTCGTGATCCTGTCTGGTAACGGCCTCGAACACGCCGTCCTGGCGCTGGGCGCGATGTACGCCGGCGTGCCCTACGCACCCCTCGCACCCGCGTACGCCCTGCTGGCGACCGACTACACGACGCTGCGCGGATTGTGGGCGTCACTCCGGCCGGGGCTGGCGTTCGCTGCCGACGGCGCCCTCTTCGAACGCGCCCTCTCCAGCGTCGCCGGCGACACCGAGGTCGTGACCTGCACTCCGGCAGAAACGCTGCGGACCACTGACTTCGCAGAGCTCCAGGCAACGGCCCCGACGAGCGCCATCGATGCTGCCCACGCTCGCGTCGGCCCCGACTCGATCGCGAAGATTCTCTACACCTCCGGATCGACTGGCAGGCCCAAGGGCGTGATCAACACGCAGCGGATGCTGTGTGCCAACCAGGAGATGATCCGGACGGTCATGCCGCTCCTCTCGGAGGAGCCGCCGGTTCTCTGCGACTGGCTGCCGTGGAATCATACGTTCGGCGGAAACCACAACATCGGAATCGTGCTGTACAACGGCGGCACGCTGTACATCGACGACGGGAAACCGCTGCCGATGGCGTTCCAGACGACGATCGCGAACCTCCAAGAGATCCCGGTGACGGCCTATTTCAACGTACCTCGCGGGTACGACCTGCTCGTGCCATGCCTGCGCGCGAACGCGCAGCTGCGCGCGCATTTCTTCGGACGGTTGAAGATGCTGTTCTGCGCAGCGGCGGCGCTCCGACAACAGGTTGCCGACGACATTCAGTCGATGGCCGTCGACGCGGAGGGCCGGCGGATCCCACTCGTCACGGGTCTGGGCGCCACCGAGAGTGCGCCGTTCGCGATCTGCGCGGGTGATTCGGACTTCAGCGGAGGACGAATCGGTGTCCCTGCGCCCGGCGTCGAGCTCAAAGCCGCGCCCGTGGGACAGTACCTCGAGGCGCGGCTCCGGGGACCGAACGTGACGCCCGGCTACTGGCGAGACGCCGGCCTCACGGCTGCGGCGTTCGACGAAGAAGGGTTCTACAGGATGGGCGATGCCGTCTCGCTCTTCGATCCGCAGGATCTGTCGAAAGGCTTCGCGTTCGAGGGGCGGTTGTCGGAGGACTTCAAGCTGTCGACCGGAACCTGGGTTAGAGTCGGGCCGCTCCGGCAGCGATTCCTCGCACACTTTGGCGACATCGTGCAGGACGTCGTGATTGCCGGCCACGAGCGTGACGAGGTCACCGCGCTTGCGTTTCCGGCGATTGGCGCCTGCCGGGCGTTGTGCGGCGCCAACGCCGAGGTGCTCTCCGTACGACAACTGTTCGAGCGCGACGCCGTCCGCGCGGCCTTCTGCGAGCGTCTCACCTCGTTCGCGCAAGTCAACACCGGGCATTCGACCCGCGTCGCGCGTCTGATCCTGCTCGAGGACCCTCCGTCGATCGACGCTCAGGAAACTACGGACAAGGGGTCGGTCAATCAGAAATCCGTCCTGACCAATCGCGCCGCGCTGGTAGCACAGCTTTACGGCGCCGGCGGTCCGGGAATCGTCATCAGTCGCGCCACGAGCGCGCCCGCCGGAGCGGAGCGGGGCGCAGGGGTCCCCGCGAGCGACGGCGCTGGGGGGTCCGGCGGGGCGAAGCCTCCCGGTTAATCTATGACCATCGATACGGCAAAGCTCACCGCCATTGACGTTCACGTCCATCTCGAAGCGCCCGATCCGTCCGAAACGGACGCCGCCGCGCGAAAGTACTTCGGCGACTCGGGCGCCGGCCGCGACACGGCCTCCCTCGCCGAGTACTACCGTTCGCGCAAGCTCGCCTGCGTGGTGTTCACGGTAGACGAGCGGCTGTCAGGACGCCGGCAGGTGTCGAACGACGACGTGCTGGCGTTTGCCTCGGCGAACTCCGACATCGCCATTCCGTTCGTCAGCGTCGATCCGACGCGGGGCCCGGAAGCGATCCGGGAGGCGCGTCGTCTCGTCGACACGGGATTGGTCCGCGGCCTCAAGCTCCATCCACCGATGCAGCAGTTCTTCCCGAACGATCGCATCGCCTATCCGCTGTACGAGATCTTCGCCGAGGCGCGGCTGCCGGTGCTGTTTCACACGGGCCACAGCGGCATCGGCACCGGCGCCCCCGGCGGCGCCGGGATCCGCTTGAAGTACGGACACCCGATGCCGATCGACGACGTGGCCGTGGACTTCCCTGAGATGCCGATCATCATGGCGCACCCGTCGTTCCCGTGGCAGGACGAGGCCATCTCGGTCTGCCTGCACAAGCCGACGGTCTACATCGATCTCTCCGGTTGGTCGCCGAAGTACTTTTCGCCGACGCTCGTGCAGTACGCGAACAGCCTGCTGAAAACAAAAGTCCTCTTCGGATCGGACTATCCCTGGATCACACCCGAGCGCTGGATGTCGGACTTCGAGAAAATCGGGATCAAAGACGAGGTGCGGCCGCTCATCCTCAAGCAGAACGCGGCGCGGCTTCTCGGGTTGTAGCGCGGGGTCTTTAGACTCCGCGTTGGCGGGGCTTGGACGGCGCATCTGTGGTAAACACAGGTCATGCGGAGTCTCTGGATCGACGGCGGCTGGCAGGATTCTTCTGGCGGCGGCGCCCGAGCGATCGTGAACCCGGCGACGCTCGAGACAGTGGACGAAGTGACGGAGTCGACGGCCGCGGACGTGCGCCGCGCATGTGCAGCGGCAGCCGCCGCAGCCCGGCAATGGGGCCGGATGCCGGCTCTCGAACGCGGTCGGCTCCTGCACGAAACGGCAGGTCTCATCCGGGCCGACCGAGCTGAGCTCTCGAAGCTGCTCACGCTCGAAGGAGGCAAGCCGCGCATCGAGAATCTCGACGAGGTCGAGTGGTCGGCGGCCTGCTTTCAGTACTACGCCGAGATCGGCCGCAACGCTCACGGCTCGTCCATCCCGCCAACCGCCGAACATCAAATCAACTTCACGATCAAGGAACCGCTCGGAGTGGTCGTCGCGATCGTCCCGTTCAACTACCCGCTGCTCCTGCTCGTCTGGAAGATCGCGCCGGCCCTCGCCGCCGGGAACGCGGTCGTCATCAAGCCCTCCGAGCTGACACCCCTTGCGACGCTCCGGATGGTCGAGCAGGCGCTGGCGCATTTTCCCCGCGGAGTCGTGAACGTCGTGACAGGCGGCCCCTCGACGGGAGCCGCGCTGGTCGAGGATCCTGATGTCGCCTGCATTGCGTTCACAGGATCGACGGCGGTCGGGACCAGAATCGGCGAGCGAGCCGCCGCGCAGCTCAAGCGCGTGAATCTGGAGCTTGGCGGGATCGATCCATTGATTGTCTTCGAGGATGCCGACCTCGACATCGCTGTGCCGGGTGCGGCGTGGGCCCGTTTCCTCAACAACGGCCAGGTCTGCACGTCCGCGAAACGCATTTACGTCGTGGAGGCCATCGCTCGCGCCTTCATCGAGCGCTTCGTGGCACATACCCGATCGCTCCGGGTCGGCAACGGCATGGACCCTGACGTCGATCTCGGACCGCTCATCTCCGAAAAGGCCCGCGCGCGCGTGGAAGCGCAGGTGCAGCGTGCGCTGGCCGATGGAGCGAAGCTGCTCGAGGGGGGCAGACGACTCGACGCCGGTCCGGGCTGGTTCTACGCGCCCACGGTGCTGACCGACGTCGATCGCCGGAACTCTGTCGTCTGCGAGGAAGTGTTCGGACCGATCGCGTCGATCCAGATCGCGAAGGATGCCGACGACGCGATCGCGCGGGCGGCGGCTTCGGAGTACGGCCTGGGCGCGAACATCTACACGCAGAACCTCACCTGGGCGCTGACCGCGATGCAGGAGATCAAGGCCGGCACGTTCTGGATCAACGACCCGCTGACCGACAACGACGCCGCGCCGTTCGGCGGGATGCGGAAGAGCGGCATGGGGCGCGAACTCGGGGAAGAGGGCCTCGACGCGTTCCGCGAGACGAAGCACGTGCATCTCGACTTCGTGCCTGAGCGGAAGGCGTTCTGGTTTCCGTACGCCCGGCGCCGCCAGGAGATCCCCGAGTGACGCGTGGCGCCACGCCCTGCATCGCAGTCCTCGGCGGGGCCGGCGCGATGGGCCGCATCGTGGTCCGGGACCTGGCGGAGACGGCACCACGCGGCGTCGACATCGTCCTCGCCGATCGCGATCTTCGCGGCGCCCGAGATGTCACGGCGAGCTTGCCGCGCCCCGTGCGTGTTGTCGCGACCGATGCCGGCAACCCGGTTGCCAACGCACGAGCCTTGTCGGGTGCGAGCGTGATTATCAATGCCTGCCATCACGACTTCAACCTGCGCGTGATGGACGCGGCGCTCACCATCAGCTGTCACTATCTGGATCTGGGAGGACTCTTTCACGTGACGCGCCGTCAGCTCCTGCGTCATGCCGAATTCAAGCGCGCCGGACTGCTCGCGCTCTGCGGGATGGGTTCGGCCCCGGGGATTGTCAACGTGCTCGCTCGCGCCGGTGCCGCGAGGCTGGAGCGGGTCGACGAGATACACGTCGCCGTGGGAACATCGACCCGGACGGCAAGTAACGGCGCGCCGGTGCTCGAGACGTCGTACTCTATTCAGACCGTGCTCGACGAGGCGTCCCGCCCGGCGGCGATATTCTCGGGCGGCGCGCTCCGCTTCGTGCCGCCGCTCAGCGATGCACGGCCGGTGGACTTTCCGCACCCGGTTGGCCGGCAGTATCCCGTATGCACACTCCACTCGGAGCTGGCTACACTGCCGCGCTCGTTCCGGCGTCAGGGCCTGCGTAAGGCGACCTTCAGGATCGCGTTTCCAGATGGTTTGGTGGAACGTCTCCGCTTCGTCCACGCGCTCGGCCTGACCAGCACCGATCCCATCGTCGTCCGAGGCGCCACCATCGTCCCGCGGGAGGTGCTGCTCGAGCTGCTGTCCCGACAACCGCGGGCGTCGAATTATGGAACGCGTGACGAGTACGAGGTTCTTCGCGTGACCTTGCGTGGCCGGCGTGGCGGGCGCACCGTCCAGGACGTCCTCGACTGCCATGTGCCCGGCTTCCCTGCGTGGAACGTCGGAGTGGACATCGATACCGGCGCTCCTCCCTCGATCGTGGCGCAAATGATCGTCGACGGCGCAATCGAAGCGCGCGGCGTGCTGCCCCCCGAACAGGCGGTGCCTCACGAACCCTTCTTTCGTGAGCTGAAACGGCGTGGGATGTCGATTCGGCGGCGGACGCGGCGGCTGGACGGCCGGCGGATGAAGCCTGTCTAGCTTCCGAGGCGAAAGCCACGGAACGGTGAGACAGGAGAGCGACGGAGCCCGGGCGTGGGGCGGAGCCCCGAGTTGGTTACGATGCGATCAGTCTGGTCAGCCGCTTCACGGCCTTTACGAGATCGTCGGGCATGAACGGTTTCTGAAGGAAACCGTCGACCTGGAGACGTGCCGCGACCTGCGCGGCGTCATGGTGGGCGGAGACCATCAGCACGGGCGCGTGCAGTACGGTCGGGTTCTGTCTCTGTCGTGCGCGGAATTCGATGCCATCCAACCCGGGCATCATCAGATCCAGCACGACCAGGCATCCGGGAAGACGTTCGAGCGCCGCCAGGCCTGCGAAACCGTTGAACACCGTCGTGACCGCGAACCCTGCCGCCGTGAGGATCCACGTCATCATTTCGGCAAGATCCGGATCGTCCTCGATCACCAGGACGTTTTGTGATGCCATCGTGTACTAGACCGACTTCAGGGGCGAGCGATCGATTGCCATCTCGGCGTCGCGGCTGCCATCAAGGGTCCCGCGACGAGAGGGAGCTCGATGGTGAAGGTGCTGCCCCGCCCGGGGCCATCGCTGCTGGCCGTGATGTGGCCCCCGTGTTGACTCACCAGGCTGCGCACGAGCGTCAGTCCGATGCCGAGCCCTTCGGCGACGCTGCCGTTTTCGCGCACGAATGGATCGAAGATGCGCTCCAGCATGTCCTGACCGATGCCCAGACCCGTGTCGCGCACGGTGACGACCGCGGCGGTCCCCTCCTGTCGTAGAGTGACGGTGATCTCGGCACCCTCCGGCGAATACCTCGACGCGTTCGACAGGAGGTTCTCGAAGACCTGCTGCAGCCGCCCTTCATCGCCGTTGACCCACAGCGGCGGAGTAGTTACGACCACGGCCTCGAGGCCTTGCTGGCGCTGAGCGATCGCCGGCGATGCCGCATCGACGGCGGCGAGGATCGGGTCCTGCAGACACAGCACAGCACAATTGATCCTCAGCTCCTCCCGCTGCAGACGGGTGACGTCGACCAGATCGTCGACAACTCTTCCGAGCCGCGCGGCCGAGCTGAGAATCAGTTTCGCCGCTCGCGCGCGCGTTTCCTCCGATCGATCCCGTTCCAGCATCGCCGCCGCCAACTGCACGGTCGCGAGCGGGTGCCGGAGCTCGTGCGACACGAACGCGAGCGCATCGTTCCGCCGCCCGTGCACCGCGTCGCTATCCTCCTGCTCGGCCCTGACTCGATAAATCAGCCAGCACACGAACATCGAGCTGCCGAACATGAGCAGCGTCTCGGCTGGAACGCTTCCGCTGTGGGCTTCGACGCCGAACGTGTGAATCGGCTGAATGAACATCACGCTCGCGACGGTCGTCCCGAGCGAGCTCGCGAGCATGCCCGATCCGAGACCCCGCCACGACGTCAGCGCCGCCGCAGTCGATGCCAGCAGGAGCAATGACAACCCTTCACCCAACCACGGCAGCGTCGCCCAGTGCAGGCCGACCGTCAGCGCGACGGATCCAACGGCGACACCGAGGTCGGGGACCAGATCCTGCTGCGTGAGACTGCGCCTGGGCCGGCGACGGAGCTGAGCGTTATGGCGAGACATGAAACCCCCGAACGAGAGGCGGACTGCATGCTGGAACGGTGAGGACACGATGCACTTTCCCTCTAGAGCATGCAAGCTGGGCCATACTCGGACCGACCAAGTCTACAAGCTCTACCAGAGCGCGACATCCAGGGAATCGCCGTTGAGGCCTGCGATGCCCGGCTTCGCTCGTCTCCCTGCGCCATTGCGCGAGTCGACACCAGAGCCCGCGCAGCCGGAATGCGGTCCGGAGATCGGCTGAGGAGTCGCTCCCCAGCCGTTTTGATCTATTGCATTCCAATAGGACTCGTGTCAGGATGCTATTGGGAACCAACAGGAGCAGTCATGACCGACCGATCGGACGTCAAGCAGGGCACGCTGGCCCTCATGGTCCTGAAGACCCTCGAAGCCATGGGTCCGCTCCATGGATACGGCATCGCGCGGCGCATCGAGCAGACGAGCGGGCAGCTGCTGGCCATCAACTACGGCACCCTCTATCCGGCTTTGCTGAAGCTCGAACAGGAGGGTGACATCGCATCGTCCTGGGGCGTCTCCGACAACAACCGGAAAGCCAAGTACTACCGCCTGACGCGTGCGGGCCGGAAGCGTGTCGAGCGGGAGACACGCGACTGGCAGCGCACGTCCGCAATCCTCGGCCGCTTCCTGG
Organism: uncultured Acidobacteriota bacterium; assembly: GCA_963730995.1. Taxonomy (GTDB): domain Bacteria; phylum Acidobacteriota; class Vicinamibacteria; order Vicinamibacterales; family 2-12-FULL-66-21; genus CAVSUB01. The sequence goes on from CAVSUB010000010.1 coordinate 118,810, forward strand.
CTCCTGGCGAACAGTCGTCATGAGGACGCTCAGGTCGTCGCGTCACTTCCCACTCCCGATCGGATGCCCCTTCCACAGCCATTCCAACGCTTGTGGCAGCGTCTGCTGTTTGACTGTGCGATCGGTGTGCCCTGCATTCTTCACGAACACGAACTGGTAGTGATAGCCCTTGGCGGCTAGCACCTTCGCCATGTTCTCGTTCGCGACGACCCAGTCGTGCATGTTATCCCGCATGACATTCGGATTGAGCAGGTCGCGGTCCCCGACCTCCATCCAGATTCGAATCGGCTTGACCGGGGTGTTCGCGATCAGGCGTTCGTGGAATTCCCAGGCGCCGTGCGGCGTCTCGGAGCTCGGCGGCCACTGCTGGTTCACATAGGTGCCCGAGTAGGTCAGCACGCGGTGATAGAGCTCCGGGTGATACCAGGCCATGATCAACGCCGCCGACCCGCCGGAGCTGCCGCCCATGGTCGCCCGCCCTTCGGGATCGTTGGTCAGCTTCACGTTGGCCTGCTTCTCCACGAACGGCAGGACCTCTGTTTCGACGAACTCCGCGTAGCGCCCTGACATCGTGTCGTACTCGAGGCCACGCTGGCTGCCCTGGGCGTCGCCGCTGCCGTTGCCGATGGAGATCGCAATCATCGGGGGCACACGTTTCTGAGCGATCAGATTGTCGAGCGCCGTGAACAGGAGCTGGTCCGGTCCATCGGCTCCGACGATGAAGGGAGCAGCGGTGCCCGGCACGTATTGTTTGGGCACGTACACGGCAACGCGGCGAGTGTAGGGAGCAGGGTGGCTCGTCGTCACGACGAGTTTCGCGGGGTCCGTGGGATCGACCGTGCCGAACGTTCCGGCGTCACGGGCGATGCCGGGATAAATCTTGCTGTCGGCCGAGCTCATCGTGAGGTTGTAGATCGTTCCCTGGGGCACGCCGTCCTGCACCGTCGTTTCCGGCGCTGGGTTGTGCGTCGGGCCGACGATGAAGTTTCCGTCTGCATCTGTGGGCGGAAGGGCCCCGTCAGGCAGCTCCTTGGCGGTGTCGTAGCCAGGCGTACTGGGATCGCGGGTCGGCGGCGTTGGTCGCGGCGCCGGTGCGGCCGCCTGCGCCGGAGGCGTCGGCGTTTGTGGTGCGCCGGCGCCCTGGGACATCGCCGAATGGGCACCCATCAATGCGAGCAGGATTGCGAGACTCAGTGGTGCGGTCGTCATGTGTCAGCTCTCGGCCGTCGGGACGGCATGCCGGTCGAACTGCGGAATGATAGCGTGGGATCGCTCATGACGATCGAGGGACGGCCGGAAGCAGAAGTTGATATCGATCCGGCACTGGTTGGAGCGCTTCTCGAGGCACAGCACGCGGACCTCGCGCGACTTCCGATCGTCGATGTCGGCTCGGGCTGGGACAACAAGTTGTACCGCCTGGGTGAAGACCTCGCGGTCCGTCTGCCACGTCGCGCGGCTGCGGCATCTCTGATCGCGCAGGAGCAACGCTGGCTGCCGCAGCTTGCTCCACGCCTGCCGCTGCCCGTTCCCGTGCCAATTCGTATTGGCCGGCCCGGCTGCGGGTATCCATGGTCGTGGAGCGTCGTGCCTTGGCGGAGCGGCGAGACCGCGGACATCGCAGCCGTGCACGATCCTGTGTCGGCAGCCGCGGAACTTGGCCGGTTTCTCTGCGCATTGCATCAACCCGCCCCGGCCGATGCACCACGTAACCCTCTGCGAGCGGTACCGTTGGGCGATCGTGACGATGTCGTGCACAAGTGCGTGAGACAGCTCGATCGGCTGGTTGATGGCGACAGGATCCTCGACGTCTGGAGGCGGCTGGTGCGAACGCCGCCGTGGACGGGCCCGCCGCTTTGGACGCACGGTGACCTTCACCCGGGCAATCTGCTGGTCAGGGAAGGGCGTCTCTCGGCGGTTATCGATTTTGGCGATCTCTGCTCGGGAGACCCTGCGACCGACTTGTCGATCGCCTGGATGTTGCTCCCCTCCTCCGCGCGGTCAGTATTCCAGGCGTCGGCCCGCAGGTCGGCCGACCGGATCGACGACGCGACGTGGACGCGCGCTCGCGGCTGGGCGCTCGCATTGGGGCTCGCCCACCTCGCCAGATCCCGCGACAGTGCGATCGTCGGTCGGGTCAGCCGCGCCACAATCGACGCGGCTCTTCGCGACGACGTCGGTGTTCTGTAATCCGTGATTGTCTCGAGGCGCCCTTCGTCGTCTGGGCGAATCGGACTCGACATCGCGAATGAACGACGAAGGCTCTTCAGACATTCATGAATAGTCCGGACTAGGCGCCGCCGTGCACCACGTTTCCGAGAATCTGGACGACGCCCGGCTCGTTGACCGTGACACGGAGCTTCAGGCTTCGCTTGTACAGCAGCGGCGTCGGAAACCCGAGGGTCATCGTCTTGATGGCCGCCGAATGCAGGAGCACGAGGCCGTACGGATTCTGCTGCGTCAGACCCTCGTTGGTGGCGCCGGCGTAAGAGAGGTTTGCGACATTCCGCCCATCGATGTCGAGGATCACGAACGTCAGGTCGTTGGTGCCGCCTTGCTTCGAGATCGCGGCGCCGAGGAATACCCCAGGACCGTTGAGCGTTACGAGATCATGCGTTCCGACTGGCGCGGGCGCCTTCAGGCCCTGCGTCCGCTCAGGGTCGCAGACCCCGGCGGCGCACCCGGTGTGCGGTTCAGCTGCTGCGCGGGACGCTTTCACGGCTGTCTTCTTCTTGGCCATTGTTCTCCCTCCAAGATCGTCTGTCGAAGAAAACGCCGACTTGGCGGGAGGCGAACAGAGTGGCCTGCGTGCCGCTCAAACGACGGAACGGGTGACCCACCTCTAGAGACCTACGCTACGGCTGCTCGATCCACTTCCCGGCGAGTCGAAACGCCAGTACTTTCGGTCCTGGCCCACGAGGCTCAGGCTGCTCGAACCACACTGCGAGGTACGCTCGACGTGTCGGTCGGACCAACGGTTGTCACATGGCGACGAGAACGTTCGTATGCCGGCAAGCCGAGGCATGCCGGCGACGGCCAGGCCACCCTCGAACGACGGGGGTTTGACAATGGGTCATTCCGCGGTTGGCCGCAACGGCCCGACCCCGATCCTCGCGAAACGCGAGCCCCAGCTCGAGACACGTACCCGCCTCGGTCAGGCGCCAGGTCTGGGCCCGTGATGGAGGACAGTGCGCGTTCGCCGGAAAGCAAGGCCGCTGCACCGAACGGGGTTTTCTCGAGATCCATCACCTTGTGCCGTTTGCTGCTGGCGGTCCCACGAACGTGGAGAATCTCGAGCTTCGCTGTCGTCGCCACAATCAATACGAGGCGGAGGGGTTCTTCGGACCTTTGCTTGTGCGAGAAACGCGGTGCGGTTACCGCGCAACTCCGTTTGAACCGAGTTGGTCCGCCGAATCACGCTATCGCGGATCCATCGAGCGCACCCGCGAGTAATGACGCTCGGTAGGACGACATCAACACGGACGCCGTTTTCGTTGGCGCTGATCCATTCAGGGCAAGCAGGTAGTGTCTCAGGCCGGTTGAGTGAGTTGCACCACGGCACTGGACGTATACCCGAAGGTCGGGCAGGTCTGGTAAAGCCAGCTCGAATTTCGCGCCATCACTCGCTCAGTCCGAACGCCAGGCGCGCGCATCTTCGCCGCTCAACCGAACTGTGACAAGCAGGCGCTCTGACAAGATCTCCACGCTCCAGCTGTGCACAGCCGTTCGCGCTATTTCCTCCTGCAGAGTCGAATCGCCGTGCAGTTCCCCGACTGGCAGATGAAAAGACTTCCAATTTCGATACACCCGCGGCCGCATCGCTTGCCCCTGAGCCACGCGCGTGCGGCGGCGATATCAGGAAACCCGGTTCCCGTAATTGGGGGACACGGTTTGGTGGCGGCCTGTACGACCACGACCTCTCGATCCGCAGAGCCCCTCGACTTCGTGCGTTTGGCCATCGGTGTTTGCCTTCCAGGCTCATTGAGGAATGCAGAGTTACTGCTCTCGACCGCGATCGGGTCCACGGCGCCGAAACCCGACCTGAAGAACCTTTGAACCCTGGAACCTTGAACCTTGAACCCTGGAACCTTGAACCTTGAACCTTTAGAACCCGAGAACCATAGAACCCGAGAACCTCAATAAGTCACTCCCCTGCCCGCCCCTCACGCCGCCCGTCGGCCCACGACTGGCGCCTCGAGCGGTGTGTGGGCGTCGAGAAACAGCCAGCAGATCGCGCCGAGGCTGTAGATCGCGGCCGACACGTAGAACGTCAGCGTCCAGTTCTGCGAGGTCCACGAGAGCAGGTAGCCGACCACGAGAGGCGACAACGCTCCGGCGATGCTGCCGAACATGTTCATCGCGCCCGACACGGTTCCGGCGTAGCGGCCGCCGATGTCCATGCATCCCGCCCACGCCGCCGGCATCACGAAGTCGTTGAACAAGCCTGCCATCCCGAGAACGAGCATCGCCTTCACTGGATCCTGAACGGTGGTGAAAATGAAAATCGACGCGGACGCGCCGAGGAACCCGACGATCGCGATGATGCGCCGGGCGCGCGCCACGCTGCCTGTCGCGCGCGCGATCCGCGGGATGAGCGCGGCGGAAATCAGGCACCCGATGCCGCCGAGCAGCAACGGCAGGCCTGCGAGCAGGGCACCCATCCTGACGCTCGTCCCGCGCGCTTCTCGAAGATAGGACGGCAGCCAGGTCACGTAGAACCACCAGCCGTACGCAGAGGCACGCGTACTGCGCGCAGAGGAGCCAGATGGCAGGCTTCGATACGAGGAGCCGCCAGGGGAGATGGCCTGCGACGGCGGCGGTCTCGGATGTCGGCGGCAGCATCGCGAGCTCCGCCCTGTTCACCGACCGGTGCTCGGAGGGATCGTCGCGGTACCATCGATAGAATGCCACGGCCCAGATGACGCCGAGGGCGCCGAACAGCTCGAAGGCGCGGCGCCAGGACATGAACTGCAGGATGTACGCGACGAGGAGCGGCGTCAGCGCGCCGCCCCACCGGGAAGACAGCCACAGGATCGCCTGCGCGCGCTCGCGCTCCCGGCCCGGAAGCCACGTCGTGAAGATGCGCGTCATGTTCGGAAAAGCGCCTGCTTCCCCCGCGCCGAACAACGTTCGGGTCACGATGAGCGAGGTCGTATTCCACACCCAGCCCGTGGCCGCCGTGAAGAACGACCACCAGATCACGATTCGCATGAGGACGCGCCGCGCGCCCATGCGATCGCCTAGCCAGCCCCCGGGGACCTCGAAGAACGCGTACGCCCATCCGAACACCGAAAAGGCCCAGCCCATTTGTATCGCCGGTCAAGCCGAGCTCGCTGCGCATCGCCGGCGCAGCCTGCGAGATGCAGACCCGGTCGATGTAGGTGATGACCGCCAGCGCGATGCAGAACCAAATCGTGACGTGTCGGGCGCGCGTCGGAGCAATCGCTCCGGCGGCACCGGCCGCCTGGCTCCCGGCAATCGACGCTGAAGACGCAGGGGGCATGAGCTACGTTCCTCGGTGAAACGATTCAGGCGCTAGCGCCGGCTTCCCGCCGGTAGGCCGCCGCGACCAGCGAAATCGGGTGGACGACGCGCACGGCGCGGCCGGAATCGCGGAGGCCTTTGGCAAGCTGCATCTGGCATCCGGGGTTCCCGGTCGCGACGATCGTCGCTCCGGTGTCCAGAACGTGAGCCACCTTCCGCTGGAGCAGACGCTCCGCCTGCTCCGGCTGCGACAAGGCATAGATGCCGGCGCTGCCGCAGCACCAGGTGGATTCTTTCAACTCGACGACCGAGAGACCGGGAAGCATCCCCAGCAGCGCGCGCGGCTGGTGGACGATCCGCTGGCCGTGCGCCAGGTGGCAGGACTCGTGGTAGGTCACGGTGACTGACGAATCGAATGGCCCGACTTTCGGCGCCCGGCACCCGATCTCCCCGAGCCACTCGTGCACGTCGCGGACTTTCGAATCCCAGGCCTTCGCTCTCTCGGCGTACCCGGGATCGTCGGCGAGCAGCGTCCCGTAGCGGCGGAGGTGCGACCCGCATCCGCCGGCGTTGCTGATGATCGCGTCGTAGCGCTCAGGCGACAGCAAGTCGATCATCCGTCGGGCAAGCTCGCGCGCACTGTCCGTGTCGCCGTTGTGCGCGTGCAGCGAGCCGCAGCACGGCTGGAGCGGCGGCGTCTCGACGACGCAGCCGTTGGCGAGCAGCACATCGGCCGTATCACGATTCACGTCCGGATAGACGAGATCCTGCACGCAGCCCGTCAGCAGCGCCACTCGATACTTCGCGGCTGACGCGGGCTGCTCCAGAGGCGCAATGAGCCCGTTCGAGAAGACGGCTGCCACACGCGGCGCCTGCGGCTCGATCCTCCTGAGGCTCGCCGGCAGCAGACCAATCGCCCCTGAGCGCCGCACCAGCTCCTCCAGGCCGGAGCGCTGATACAGCCTCAAGGCTCTTGCCGCGGCGCGAAGTGCCCGAGGACGCTTGAAGAGGAACCGCAGGGTAATGGCGCGCCAGAATTTCCGCGCTGCGCCGGTGTTGACGCCCGCGCGCTCGATGTCGCTCCGCGCCGTCTCGAAGAGCTCGGCGTAGTCGACACCGGCGGGACACGCCGTTTGACAGGCCAGGCAGCCCAGGCAATAGCTCATCTCGTCGGCGAACTCGCGCGAGATCTCGAGGTCGCCGTCGGCGACGGCGCGCATGAGCGAAATGCGCCCGCGCGGGCTGTTGCGCTCGCGCTTCGTGGCGTCGTACGTCGGGCACGTCGGCAGGCACATTCCGCAGTGCATGCACTGCTGCAGAATCCCGTAGTCGATGGTGCGCAGCGTCGCCGACATGGTCAGTCGAAGATCTTTCCGGGATTCAGCAACCCGGCCGGATCGATGGCGCGCTTCACCTGCTTCATCAGTTCGAAGCTGCTCTCGCCCATCTGTTGACGCAGCCACCCCTTCTTCGCCAGACCGACGCCATGTTCCCCGGTGATGGTCCCGCCGAGCGCGAGCGTCTTCGTGACGATGGCGTCGAGCGCGTGGTGCACGCGCTGCATCTCCTCGGCGTTCCTCTCGTTGGTGAGAAACGTCGGATGGAGATTCCCGTCGCCCATGTGCCCGAATGTCCCGATCTCGAGCCGTTGCTCGCGCGCCGTCTGGGCGATGAATCCCACCATCTCCGCCAGCGCCGTCCGCGGCACGGTGACATCCTCCAGGATCGTGGTCGGCCTGCGACGCGCCAGAGCGGAAAACGCATTCCGTCGCGCGGCGGCCAGCGCCAAACCTTCCGCTTCGCTCCGCGCGGCCCGCACTTCCCGGGCGCCGTGCTGGCGGGCGATGTCGGCCATCCGCTCGCTCTCGTCAGCGACGGCCGCCGGGTGGCCGTCCGTCTCCATCAGCAGGACCGCGTCGCAGTCGGTCGGCAGACCGACGTGGGCGTAGTCCTCGACACAGCCCGCCGTCATCCGATCGAGGAACTCGAGCGTGCACGGGATGATCCGCGCCGCGATGATCGCGGAGACCGTTTCCGCCGCATCCTCGATCCGATCGTAGAGCGCCAGCATGGTCCGCCGGGCCGTCGGGCGCGGCACCAGCTTCAGCAGGACCTCGGTGATGATGCCGAGCGTCCCTTCCGATCCGACGAACAGATCCTTCATCGAGTAGCCGGCGACGTCCTTCACGCAAGGGCTCCCGAACCGCGTGATTCGGCCGTCGGCCAGCACGACTTCGATCGCCATCACATAGTCGCGCGTGACGCCGTACTTCAGGCCGCGCAGCCCGCCGGAGTTCTCCGCCACGTTGCCGCCGATGGTGCTGATGCGCATCGACCCGGGATCGGGCGGATAGAACAGGCCATGTCGTGCGGCCGCCTCGTCGATCGTGATCGTCGTGACGCCTGGCTGTGCGCGGAGCGTGAGGTTCCGCGGATCCACGTCGAGGATCGCGTTCATCTGCGCGAGGCACATCACCATCGCGCCCTCACTCGGCACGCTCCCGCCACTCAGTCCCGTGCCCGACCCGCGGGTGACGATCGGAACCGATTCGCTCGCCGCGAGCTGGACGCAGCGCGAGACGTCCGACGTGCTCAGGGGGAAGACGACCGCCTCGGGCCGCTGCTGAAGCGCCGCCGTCCCGTCGAATCCATACGGGATGACGTCTTCCGGTTTGGTCAGCACCTGTCCGGGACCGACGATGCCGATCAGGCCGTCGAGGATGGCATCGGACAGGGGCATGGTTAGCTCTCAGCTCTCAGCTACGACGCGCTGGCGCTGCTCGCCCAGACCTTCCACTCCGAGGCGCACTTCGTTGCCGGCTCGCAGATACACGGGCGGTTTCTGCCCGTGGCCGACGCCTGGTGGCGTGCCGGTCGTAATCACGTCGCCCGACTGCAGGCTCATGAAGCGGCTGATGTAGCTGACCAGGTACTGGACGCCGAAGATCAGCGTCTTCGTCGAGCCGTCCTGGCGGCGGGTACCGTCCAGGTCGAGCCAGAGTCTCAGGTTCCCTGGATCCGGCACTTCGTCTGTCGTTACGAGCCAGGGCCCGATCGGACCAAACGTGTCGGCGCTCTTGCCCTTGACCCACTGCCCCGTCCCCTCGAGCTGATAGGCGCGCTCCGAGATGTCGTGGACGACGCAATAGCCGGCAACGTGCGCGAGGGAATCTGCTTCGCGAGACGTACTTCCCGGGCTTGCCGATGACGACGCCGAGCTCCACTTCCCAGTCGGTCTTCTGCGACCCGCGCGGCAGAAGAATGTCGTCGTCTGGCCCGACGATCGAAGAGGTGGCCTTCATGAACAGGATTGGCTCGGCCGGAACAGCCATCCCGGACTCGGCGGCGTGATCGGAATAGTTCAGCCCAACGCAGACGAACTTTCCTACCTGTCCAACACAGGGTCCGAGTCGCTGCGCGCCCTTGACGACCGGAAGCGTCGCCAGATCGAGCTTGCGAAGACGATCGATAGCGTCCGGGAGAAGCGCCTCCCTCGCGATATCGGGGACGATGCCGGACAGATCGCGAATCTGGTTGTTCGAATCCAGGAGGCCGGGCTTTTCCCGACCGGCCGGACCGTAGCGAAGGAGTTTCATCTTGTTTCGTCGTCCTTGGCTGATAGCTGTGAGCTGATAGCTGATAGCTGATAGCTGATCTAGTGCGATTCCCGTCCCACCGCGTGGCCGCGACATCCGACAAGAAAATCCAGATCCGCACCCTGGTCCGCCTGCTGCACGTGCTGGATGTACAGCTGACCGTAACCGCCAGGCGGCAGGACTGGTTGCGGCGGCTTCCATGCCGCCTTCCGCGCCGCGAGCTCGTCGTCACTGACCTCGAGCCGCAGCGACCGGCCGTGCACGTCGAGCTCGATCATGTCGCCGTCACGCACGAGGGCGAGCGGACCGCCCGCTGCCGCTTCCGGTGAGACGTGCAGCACCGTCGTGCCGTACGCCGTGCCGCTCATGCGCGCATCGGAAATGCGGACCATGTCGCTGACGCCCTGCTGGAGGATCTTCGGAGGCAGGCCGAAATTGCCGACTTCGGCCATTCCCGGGTAACCCTTGGGTCCGCAGTTCTTGAGGACGAGGACGCAGCTCGCGTCGACGTCGAGCGCCGGATCCTTGATCCGCTCGTTGTAGTGCTCGATGTTCTCGAATACCACGGCGCGTCCGCGGTGGCGCATCAGGCTCGGGGATGCCGCCGATGGCTTCAGGACGGCGCCGGTGGGTGAGAGGTTGCCTTTCAGCACCGCGATGCCGCCACTCGCCGCGAGCGGCTTGTCGAACGGGCGGATCACTTCGTCGTTGAAGTTCGGGGCGTCCTTGCAGTTCTCCCAGATGCTCCCGCCGGAGACCGTGAGCGCGTCGCGGTTGAGCAGCCCGTGCTCGCCGAGCGTGCGGATGACGGCCGGGAGACCGCCTGCGTAGTAGAAGTCCTCCATCAGGAAGCGGCCGGACGGCATCAGGTCGACCAGCGTCGGCACGTCGCGGCCGAAGTCGTCCCAGTCCTGGAGCGAGAGCGTGATGCCGACTCGTCCCGCGATCGCGAGCAGGTGGATCACGGCATTCGTGGACCCACCCACGGCACCGTTCACGCGGATCGCGTTCTCGAAGGCTTCTCTCGTGAGGATCTTCGAGATGCGGACATCTTCTTCGACGAGGTCCATGATACGGCGGCCGGCGAGGTGGGCCTGCGCGTACCGGCGGGAATCGACTGCTGGAATCGCAGCGTTGTTCGGGAGAGTCAACCCGAGCGCCTCCACCATCGAGGCCATGCTCGATGCCGTGCCCATGACGTTGCAGGTCCCCGTTGACCGGGACATGCAGGACTCGGCGGCCATGAACTCCTTCAGCGTCATCTGGCCGGCTTTGACTTCCTCGCTGAACCGCCAGACATCCGTGCCCGACCCGATCGGCTTGCCGCGATACTGTCCGTTCAGCATCGGCCCGCCGGACACCACGATCGCCGGCAGATCGCAGCTCGCCGCACCCATGACGAGCGCTGGCGTCGTCTTGTCGCAGCCGCAGAGCAGCACGACGCCATCGAGCGGATTGCCGCGAATCGATTCCTCGACGTCCATCGATGCGAGGTTGCGGAAGAGCATCGCCGTCGGGCGGAGGCTCGTCTCGCCGAGAGACGTGACAGGAAACTCGAACGGGATGCCCCCGCGTTCCCACACTCCACGCTTCACGTGATCGGCGATCTCGCGGAAGTGCAGGTTGCAGGGGGTCAGCTCGGACCAGGTGTTGCAGATCCCGATGATCGGCCGGCCATCGAAGATGCCTTCCGGCAGCCCTCGACCCATCCAGCTCCGATGGATGAAGCCATCCTTGTCCAGTTTTTCGAACCAGGCCGAGGATCGGTACTTTCGTTTGGAGTCGGACATTAAGAGCTCAAGCCGGGATCCGTAGTCCGGGATCCGGGATCGGGATAAGGGTGATCAGGACAACCGGGCCAATCCCGGCGGCAGCCACCGAAAAAACGTTCGAAGTCCTACGCGCCGCCACGGCCCCGCCCGGCGGCTTCAGCGCCCGTAGCAGCTCCGCGACCGCCGCGCTGCGGACGCTCGGTCATGAGCGTGTCAATCGGGCGCTTGCCGACCCACGCGATCGCCCGAAGCAGCATCTGCTGGACGTTCGGCAGCGCGAAGTTCGAGTAGTTGTGGCCCTGCATCCAGACGAACGCGCGATACGGCGAGCCGGCCGGCGCGGGCGCGAGCGACTTCTCGTACGTCCACATCTGCGGCACGACCTCGCCCTTGTGGGTCCCGGCGCTCGGGGTCCCGTCGATCACGGCTGTCGCGAGGACGTGGATCTCCGGCGTCTTCGACCACGTCATGAGGAAGAAGGCCTCGTCCGTGATCTTGAAGTCCTCCATGCCCTTCATGATCGGGTGCTCCTTGTCGACAATCGTGTAGGGCACGTTGGCTTCGAGGGTGAAGTTCGTCTGGCCGTGTCGCTTGGCGCCCCCGACGATGTTCGCGAAGTACTCGGTGTCGTCGGCGCACAGCGCGTCGTGCAGGCTGATGATCCCGCCGCCGCGCCGCAGGAATTGATCGAGCGTCGCGCGGTCCTCGAGGCTGACGTAGCCGGCGTCACCCTTGTAGATCACGAGGACGTCGACGCCTGTGAGCTCGCGTGCCGTTGGAAAGTGCAGACCGCCGTCCACGTTCGCGCCGCGGTTCTGGAGAATCTTGCTCCAGTCGGCGATGAACTGCGGGTAGTCGTGCTGTCCCTCGGCGTGCGTTTTCGGGCCGCCATACAGATAGACCTTCATCGGCGGCACATCAGGGACCTGCGCAGGACCGCGTCCGCGGCCCTGGGGCGCGGGAGCGCCCGCTGCGGGCGCACCGGCGGATGGCGGCTGCTGCGCGAGAACGGTCGTGACCAGGCTCGCCGCGGCGACAGCGATGAGCGATGCACGCACTTTCGAAACTCTCATGATGACTCCTCAACTGAACCAGGGAATTCGCTCCACCGGACCCATCGCCGGTTACCGCGGCACTACCGTGCCCGCGGGCGTGCGGCATACGTCTTCGAGAACCCGTTGCGGCTGTTGGTGACCGTGAACGACCCGTCAGGCCGGGCAGATATCTTGATGTAGTAGGCAGGCGAATGCGCCGCGGGAGCGTTGCCGCGTCCGGCGCCCTGTTGTGGCGGCTGTGCCTGCGGTGTCGCGCCTGCTGCCGGCGCCGCTGGCGTACCAACGGCCGGCGCGGCTGCGGGGGGTCCACCAGCAGCAGGTGCCGGCGCTCCACCCGCTCCACTACCGGGACCGCCCTGCCTGGCCGGGGCCGTCAAGATGCCGGCGATCGTAGCGTTGTCCTCCACGTTTGCGATGAACACTCCTGCGCTGTTCTGTTCGATGCCGGCTCCATACGACCAGTGCAGCATCCAGATGTCCTCAAGCCCCGGCGACGTCCGCATGGTCGGCATCGCCTGCGTGCCGGCGCCTTTGCGCGTGCCGTTCTGCATGACGGCCACGCGCGGCTGGAGCGCGTGGACGAGGACCGGCGAGCCTGACTGATCGAGCCCGTGATGCGTCACCAGATACAAGTCGACGGTGCCGATCGGATTGTTGGGGCACATCAGCTCCTGCTCTCTGTTCCAGAGCAGGTCGCCGAGATCCACCAGGCGGAACTGACCGAGTGTGACAACGCTCCCGACCGACTGCCCGTTGTCGTCCTCGTTGCTCATTTCCTTCGGGGTGAACTTCGCGCACTCCGGGTTGGGCTTGCCGCCGCCGGGGAGCGGCGTCTTCAATGCTTTGCCGGCCGACGTCACGATCCGCCAATCGAGGCCGGTGATCGGGACTTTGTCGCCCGGCTTGGCGACCATGTGCTTCGCCTTTCCATAGAGCTCCGCATAGGCCGCCTGGAACCCCTGCACCTGCTCCTTTGGCTCCACCGAAGGGCCGTGATCGATGAACGTGCCGACCGGGATGCGCTTGACGAGCTCCGTGAGGCCGCCGACGTGATCGCCGTGGTAGTGCGTGCTGATCAGAAAATCGATCTGCTTCAGCCCCGCCTGGTTCACCACTTCCATGATCCGGTCGGTGTCACGCCCGCCCGGATTGCCGCTGTCGATCAGCAGCGACTGCCCCGTCGGCGACACGAAGAGCGCGGCCTTGCCGCCTTCCGTGTCGACGACGTAGATGTCGAGAGGCTTCGAGCTTGGTGCCTGCGCCGTCACGAGCGTCGCGGCGAGAGCGAGCGAAAGCAGCAGCGCTGCCGCCAGGCGCTTCATGAGTTCCTCCGGGAACGTGCCGTCAGGGGTTCGCTACTTGATCTGCGAGAAGTCTGTCGGATCCATGAAGACCGACTCGGCTTTCTCGACGATCTTGCCGTCCTTCTCGGATTCCGCCTTGGCCTTGACCCACTCGGGATCCGCCTGGAAGGCCGCCCAGTTCTTCTTCGCGTCCTCGCGGCTCGGGTGCGCGAGCACGTAGACCAGCGTGTTCTGTGAGAGCGGCGCGTCCTGCGGGATCCAGTACCCGACGCTCGTCATGTCGTGCTTGTTGAAGATGCGAATCGTGTGATCGCGAAAGCGGGCCTTGAGCGCGTCGAGCTTTCCGGGCGGCGCCGTGTAGGTTCGCATCTCGAAGACTCGATTCGCCGCCGCATGCGCGGTGGTTGCTGGGGACACGAGTGAATGCACGCCAAACCCCGCCACGAACGCACCCGTCACCGCCAAAGCCATCGGCCACTGCTTCATCGTCATCGCCTTCTCCTTAGCGCCCTGCATTAATTAATAATGACTGCCGACTGCGACTGCCGACTGCAGACTGCCGACCGCCGACTGTCTTATCGCGCCGTCCACCCACCATCGACGAACAGGCAGCTGCCCGTCGTGTACGACGAGGCGTCCGACGCCAGGTACACCGCGGCGCCGGCGATCTCGTGCACTTCGCCCCAGCGGCCCATCGGGATCTGCGCGACGAACTGTTTGTACTTCTCGGGCTCGTTCATCAGCGGACGATTCATCTCCGTGCCGAACACGCCGGGGCAGATCGCGTTGACTGTCACGCCGGTCCCCGCCCATTCGAGCGCCAGCACGCGTGTGATCCCGAGCACTCCCGCCTTCGAGGACGCATAGGGTGTCCGGCCCGGCATGGCGATGACGGAAAGGATCGACCCGATGTTGATCACGCGGCCCCAGCCGCGCGCCACCATTCGCGGCCCGATTGCCTTCGCGCAGAGCCACGGTCCCTTGAGGTTCGTGTCGAGGACCGCATCCCAATCCGCCTCGGAGAGGTCCTGAATCGGACCGCGGATGTTGATGCCGGCGTTGTTGATCAGGATGTCAATCTTGCCGAGGCTGGCCTCGACGTCGGCTGCCAGCTTCTCGACATCAGCGGCCTTCGTCACATCGGCGTTGAATGCAACGGCCCGACGGCCCGTGTCCCTGGTGATCTGTGCGACCGCCTCCTCGCAGGCCTGCTGCGTGCGGCCGGAGATTGCGATGTGGGCGCCTACTTCCGCGAGTGCGGTCGCCATCGTCAGGCCCAGGCCGCGCGCGCCGCCAGTCACGAGAGCGACCCGCCCGTCGAGGCGAAACATGTCCAATATCTTCCGAGGCTTTCCAGTCGCGTCAGTCAATAGATCCTCACTTCCGCCGCGGCCAACTGGCGCGCCGCGCCCACCGCGGCCCTGCTGCAGCTCTGCATCGGTCCATGGCTTGGTGCGTGTCCTTGTCAGTCTATGATCTCGACCACATCTTCAAAGGCGAGCTTTTCCTTCCCTCGCCTCAGACCATCTACTGCTGGACGGGGACTAGCCGAGCCACCATACCCGCAGTCGATTCCGACAGCGAGCGCCCCGGCAACTGCAGCGTCACGTAGAGGTATCCGTCCGGGCCGATGATCACGTCATGCACGCGGCCGAACTGGTTGAAGACGACTTCCTGATGGGTCACCTTGTCGCCGGAAGTCTCCAATCGTCGCAGCTGCTGGCCTCCGAGGGAGCCCACGAAGAGGTTGTTCTTCCAGGCAGGATAGCGCGCCCCCGTATAGAAGACGATGCCGCTCGGCGCGATCGTGGGCGTGTAGTACACGATCGGCTGCTCCATGCCTTCCTCAGCACGCTTCGTGATGCCAGGCTGGATGCCCATGGTGATGACGCCCCAGCCGTAGTTGTGCCCCTTTTCGATGATGTTGATTTCGTCGCCGCCCTGTGGACCGTGCTCGCTCTCCCACAGTTTGCCTGTCACCGGATCCCACGCGAGCCCCTGCGGATTGCGGTGCCCGTAGCTCCAGATCGACGGAAACGCGTCAGGACGGTTCACGAAGGGATTGTCTTTCGGGATCGATCCGTCGTCGTTGACGCGGTGAATCTTGCCGAGCGGGTTGGACAGGTCCTGCGCGTTCGTCATCTCGCCGCGCTCGCCGATCGTGAAGAAGAGATGCCCTTCGCGATCGAAGATGAACCGCGCGCCGAAATGCGCGTTGCTCGCGGTGTAGAGCTCCGGCTTTGCCCGGAAGAGCACCTGCTGCTCGACCCACTGGTTCTTCGCGTTGATCTTCCCGCGGATGATCACCGTGTTCGACGTGTTCGTCGGGGCAGGCGGCGCTGCGCCGCCTGCGGGAGGTGCGCCACCTGCCGGCGCTCCACCGCCCTGGCCTCTCCCACCCTGACCTCCACGGCCGGGCAGCAAGCCCGCCGCGGCCGCCGCGGTCGCCGACGGAGGCGCCGTGTTGTTCGGACCCGGCTCCGAGTACGCAAGATAGATCCAGCCGTTCTTCGCGTACTGGGGGTGGACCTCGACGTCAAACAGTCCGCCGTCCTGCCGCTCCCAGACCGTGGGCGTGCCTGTCACAGGTTCCGGCAGCAGCTTCCCTTTCTCGACGATGCGCAGGCGCCCGGGACGCTCGGTGATCAGCAACCGTCCGTCCGGCAGGAAGGCGAGGCCCCAGGGCGTCTCCAGTTCGCGCGCCACGATCTCAATCTTGAAGGTCTGTTTCTCGCTCTTGACTACCTGACCATCGGGATCGGGAACGTACGTCGGCTTCTCCTTCAGATTTGCGCCCTGGGTCTTCAAGTACGCGACGAGCTGCCAGATCTGCGGCTCGGTCAGCTGTTCCTTGAACGGCATCATCTCCGTGTTCGGAATGCCGTTCATGATGTTGCGGGCGATCGCGTCGTCGTCCGATCCGCGTGCCCACACGTCGTCGAACAGGCTGGGCGCGCGCCCGCCTCCCATATCGAGGCCATGGCAGCCAGCACAGCGTTCCGTGTAGAGCGCCGCCGCAGGGTTTCCGCGCCCGCCTCCGCCGCCGCGGCCCTGTCCTGGCGAGGCCGGCGGCGCTTGTCCGCGCTCGCCGCCAGGAGGCGCGGCGGATGTCGGGGCTTGTGACGGCGCCGGGGAGGATCCCTGCGACGCGAGCGCGTGCGCCGTCAGCGCACTGGCAAACACGAGAGCCGTCGAAACCACCACACGCGTGGACGTCATGAAAGTCGGTTCCTTCCCGCTGGAGCAGGCAGATGCGGCATAGAGTTCAGGGAACAGAAAATGCGGGTGTCGCGCCGGGTAAAAACTTGTTTCGACATGCAGAAGCCGCAGGCTGCATGCAGAATCGGCGATGTTAACGCTCGCCACTCCAGCTTTTCAATCACTTTCTGTGAGGCTTTTGCGCCGACGGACTTTGCGATTGCATACATCGTCTGGATCTAGATGTGCAGGAGAAGTCGCACTCAAGCGGCACGGCGTGCCGTGATGGGCCCTTCGATCGGTGTCTGCGTGTCGAGAAACAGCCAGCAGAGCGCGCCCATCAAGTAGATGGCCGCGGAAACATAGAAGGTGACGATCCACCCCCGGGAAGTCCAGGCGAGCAGGTAGCCGACGACCAGGGGCGAACATCCGCCGGCAATGCCGCCCATCATGTTCATGGCGCCCGAGACGGTACCGGAATACCGCCCGCCGACGTCCATGCAGGCGGCCCAGGCTGGAGGCATCACGAAGTCGTTGAAAAAGCTCGCAATGCTCAGGACGAGCATGGCCATCATCGGATTCTGGATGCTCGTGAACACGAAGCTGGAAATCGCCGCGCCGGCAAAGCCCGTGACGGCGAGGATGCGCCGTGCCACTGACACGCTACTGGTTCTGCGGGCAAGCACGGGGGTGAGCGCGGCGGAGACGATGCATCCGACGCCGCCAAGGAGAAGCGGCATGCCTGCAAGCAGGGCGCCTTCCATCGCGCCCGTACCGCGCGCTTCGCTCAGATAGGTCGGCAGCCAGGTGATGTAGAACCACCAGCCATAGGCGAGGCAGACGTACTGCGCGCAAATCAGCCAGATCGTCGGGTTCGAGAGCAGCGTCCGCCAGGGGATCGGCCCGTGGACGACAGCCGTCTCCCTCGAGGGCGGAAGCATCGCCAGCTCCGAGCGGTTCACGCCGCGGTGAGCGCTCGGGTCGTCGCGATACCAGGTGTAGAAAGCAATCGCCCACAGGATGCCGACCAGACCGAACAGCTCGAACAGCCGTCGCCACGAAATGAAGCGGAGCAGATAGGCGACGAGCAGCGGCGTCAGCGCAGCGCCCCATCGTGAGCTGAGCCACAGAATCGCCTGCGCGCGCTCGCGCTCCCGGACCGGAAGCCATGTCGTGAAGACGCGTGTCAGGTTTGGAAAGCAGCCTGCTTCACCGACGCCAAAAAAGGAGCGCGTCATGAGCAGCGACGGCAGGTTCCAGATCCAGCCGGTTGCCGCGGTGAAGAAGGACCACCACACCACGATCCGCATCAGGACCCGCCGGGGACCAATGCGGTCCCCCAGCCAGCCCCCAGGAATCTCGAAGAGCGCATAGGCCCAGGCAAACGCGGTAAACGCCCAGCCCATCTCGATCGCTGACAACCCCAAATCCGCACGTATCGAGGGCGCCGCTTGAGAGATGCAGACCCGATCGATGTAGGTGATCACCGCGAGCGTCACCGCAAAGACGGTGACGACGTGCCGAGCGCCGGTGGGCGGCGTCGCCGACGGGTGAAAACGCGGCCGCGGAGGCGAGTGCCGCTCGTTGAGTCCGATCATGAGAGGGATCCGCGCTCGACCATCGGGTGAGGACACCGCATGAGTGTCATACGACCGGCGCCGCCGCGGCGCTTCGCCGGCGCGAGATCTTCGGGGCCCCGGCCGTTGAGAATTCGGAACCCCGAGAGCCGAAGGGACAGTGGAACCTTAGAACCCCTCTAGAACCACCAGAACTCCTACAACGCATCCATGGGCACGGACAGTCGGAGCAGGGATGCGCCAGGAACCTGGTTGAAGAGGGTGCGGTCCTTGAGCGCGCTGGCGAGGTTGCGCCGGCCGACCCGGGCGTGTTCTCGCGCGAGCGCTTCGGCGCGCGTCCCTTCCCGGTTCGCGATCGCCTCGACAATCGAGCGATAGTGCTCGAGGGCGACGCTCCCCATCGTGCTCGACCCGTTGACTTCGGCGTTGGTGAACACGAGCGCGCTCGGCGCGGCGAACGGAAGAGAAATCAGGCTCTCGATCGTCCGAACGAGCATCGGACTCTTGGCGAGACGCCAGAGCTCCACGTGGAAGGCGTCGTTGACTTCGAGGTAGCGCACGAAATTATCGAGGTTCATGGGCAGGAGCTCGTCGACCTGGCGGCAGCACAGCTGCAGACGGGCCAGCTCGTCCCGGCGCTCCAGGCGCTCGGCGGCGAAGCGGGCGGCGGTGCCCTCGAGAACGCCGCGGGTGTCGATCGCGTCCCAGATGTCGGCAATGGCGAACTCGCGGACGCGAAATCCGCCCGAAGGCAGGGCCTCGAGAACACCTTCGCGTGCCAGCCGGTCGAGCGCGAGCCGGACCGGGGTCCGTGAGGCGTTCAGCATCCTCACCAGCGTGAGCTCGGCGAGCCGCTCTCCGGCGCGGAATTCCCCGCGCAGCACCAGTTCCCTGAGCGCGAGGATGACCCGCTCCGTCTGCGAGATCGCGCTCCCTGCCCCGGGTCGAAGATCCTGCATGCCGGTCATTCTAGTGGACTGTCATTGCCATTTGTAAAGTGCCTTGCGGCCGGCCGGCTGCGTTGGTCCTCCCTAGGTACGGACGGCAATGCGCGGCGGGCAAGCAATGTGCACAGGCCGACGAACTCATCCGCCGGGATTGGTCCTGCGGGGGCGCGTTCGATCCGATCGAGGCCTCAAGAAAAGACGAGATTCACGAGTGAGTCATTCTGCCGACCCGAGCCAGGCACCAGTCGAGAACACATACCTGATCGATCCGTCACGACGTCTGATCCAGATACAGGTGCGAAAGAATGTCTCGCCGGACGAGGCCGTCCGGTTCTACGCGCGCGTCTTCTCGGAAAGGGACTATCAGGCCGGGTTCTGTCTCGTCGTCGACCGGAGGGGGCTCTCAGAGCCACCGCCCGCAGAAACCGTCCGGGCCGTCGTCGATTTCCTGCGCACGCGCGCGAAGGAGACTGGCGCCTGCCGAATGGCGATCGTCACGGACGAGGACGCCCCACGAAGCGCGTGGCGCGGGGCGGAAATGCTCGCAGATCACTACACGTCCGTCGAGCTGCGCGTCTTCGACGACCTCGAAGCTGCTGAGCTGTGGGCCTCCCGCGGAACGAAGCTGCCGGAAGACCGCTAGGACGATTCGAGTCGAGATCTACATTTTCGTATCGCCATCGGCGGCAACCTACGACGTTGTCCGGTGTCGCCGACGTGACCGCGCGGGGCGGCTCCCGCGCGCCGGTTTTCGCTACGGCGATGTCTGATACCCTTCCGTTCAAGCGATCTTTCCTGGAGGCCACCAACCGTTCGAAGCCCGCGCAACAGCATGACGCCTGTCCCAGAGGTTCGAAAGTGGACTCCTGATTCTGCGTTCCTACAGGAATGTCCCGCGCACTCGACCGCGCCGCAAATCGAGTTCGGGCCGTCATCCACGCATCTATCCCCTAGTCGAATCGCAGGTTGGCGGCGGTGATACGCGCCCGGACGGGCTGGGGACGGAAAATACGCGGCTGGTCTGCGCCTTGCGTTCCCTTCGACCAAACCAGCGGTGGGGGTCAGACCGGGATCTGACCCACCCCCGGAATCAGCAGCGGGGCCAGAGGCGGGGTCAGACCCGGGTCTGACCCCCGGGCCCGGACCCTCGCGTTGGTGCAGCATTTGAAACAAGGATGGACATGGCGAAGACAGTTCGACAAAAACCCGATCGGCGGAAATCAACAGTGAAGGCGCCACTCGCGACCGCGGATGAGAAGGGCGCCACCCCGGACGCAATCGCACGGCGAGCATTCGAGGTCTATTGCGCGCGCGGTGGCGGGCACGGACAGGACGTGGACGACTGGCTGCAGGCGGAGCGCGAACTGGTGGGAGCGAAAGCGACCTAGCGTCGCTAGCGGCTACACACGCTCGAGGATGGTCGCGATGCCCTGCCCGACGCCGATACACATGGTGCAGAGCGCATACCTCCCTCCCGTCCGTCGCAACTGATGAACGGCCGTGGTGACGAGCCGTGCGCCGCTCGCGCCCAGCGGGTGCCCGATCGCGATCGCGCCACCGTTGGGATTCACATGCGGTGCATCCTCGGGGACTCCAAGTTCCCGCAAAACAGCAACCGCTTGCGCGGCGAACGCTTCGTTCAGTTCGACGACGTCGAGGTCGGTCAGCGACAGGCCGGCCTTCTGAAGTACGCGTCGCGTCGCAGGGACGGGACCCATCCCCATCACGCGCGGCGCGACGCCGGCTACGGCGGACGCGACCACGCGTACGAGTGGGGTCAATCCATTGCCGTTGGCGGCACGTTCGCTGGCGAGGACCAGCATGGCCGCGCCATCGTTCAAACCCGACGCGTTGCCCGCTGTCACGGTCCCGTCGGATCTCACGATGGGTTTGAGCTTGGACAAGCCCTCCATCGTCGTGTCGGGACGCGGGTGTTCGTCGGCTGCAAACAGGACGGACTCCCCCTTCTTTGCGGGAATCTGCACCGTTGCGATTTCCTCCGCGAGCCAGCCGCACTTTCTGGCCGCCGCCGCGCGCTGTTGGCTCCGGTATGCGAATGCGTCCTGGCTCTCGCGGCTGATGTCACAGGCAGCGGCGACGTTCTCGGCTGTCTCAGGCATCGTGTCCGCGCCGTACTTCGACTGTAATGCCGGATTCACGAAGCGCGCGCCCATGGTCGTATCCTCGAGCCTTGCCGATCGCGAAAACGGCGACTCTGCTTTCCCCATGACGAACGGTGCGCGCGACATACCCTCGACGCCCCCCGCAAGGACCAGCGCCGCTTCTCCGCAGCGAATGGCGCGGGCGCCGATCGCGATTGCGTCCAGACTCGACCCGCATAGACGGTTGACGGTCGTGCCCGGGACCTCCTGCGGGAGTCCGGCCAGCAGGACGGCCATCCGCGCGACGTTCCGATTGTCTTCTCCCGCCTGATTCGCGCAGCCCACGACCACGTCGTCCAGCGAGCTCCAGTCGACCGACGGGTGCCGATCGACGAGCGCACGGATCGTCATCGCTGCGAGATCGTCGGTGCGGATCGATGCAAGCGATCCCCCATAGCGGCCGAATGGCGTTCGCAGTGCGCTGCAGATGTAGGCGTCCATTTTCAGAAAACCAGTCAGAATTCTGAATTCAGAAGTCAGAATATAGAATTCAGGAGTCAGAATACTTTCTTACTAGCCGCAGAGCTCTCTCGAAGAACGATCCAATCAATTCGAACGAGAGTGGCTCGGAGTCCGGAGCCACTGTCACAACGCCGTCGACTGCCCGACGAGCCGAGGTTCGAGCTCCAGGCTGCGTGTCGAGGCGATCCCGGTTCAGGAACCCGTGGCCGAGACCCTCCTGGAGGTACAAGGTCGCGTCGACGCCCCGAGCGGCGAGGGCCTCGAAGAGAAGCTCGCTCTGGTGCGCCGGGACCGTCGTATCGCTCAGCCCGTGCAGGATCAGGAACGGCGGCACGTTCGCCCTGTTGTAGGCGATGGGATTGGCGAGGCGCACTCGATCTTGATGTTGCTCGATGGGCCCACCGACGAGGAGCGACTCGAACGAGTTGGCGTGGATGGTCCGCATCCCCGCAGGCAGTGCGATCGACTCCGGATCGTCAGAGGGACGATCGAATGGATCCCGGTGCGCATCCATTTGCAGGAAATCCGTCGGGCCGTAGCCGTCCGCGACGGCCTGCACGTCACTGCTCTGTTCGGCATGCTCGGAAGCGGCGCTCTCGAACACCCCGGGGCCAGACGTCGCGGCGAGAGCGGCCAGGTGCCCGCCCGCCGAGGCGCCCCACAGTCCGATACGGCGGCCGTCGAAGCCGTAGCGCGATGCCACCGCGCGGAGCCACCGAATCGCCGTCTTCACGTCTTCTATCTGTGCAGGGAAAATCGCGTCTGTCGTGAGGCGGTAGTCGATGCTCGCCATCGCGAAGCCGCTCGAGGCGAAATACCGCGACAGGTCAGGAGCCAGGCGCCGATCGCCAAATCGCCAGCCGCCTCCGTGCAGCCAGACGATCACCGGCGGGGGTTCCCCGCGGCCGCCGGGAAGATAGAGATCGGCCAGCAGCGGCTTTCCCTCGGGCGACGCGTAAACGAGATCGTCTATCCGTCTGATCGCGGCCACACCGCTCCGAGCCGTGGACGCGTCGTCGCGCGACAGCCCATGGCTGGCGTCTTTGGCGTCGCGGGGGCCGGTGGACATCCTCGAACCCATTCGCTTTCAGTCGAGCGGGGCGCCGGAATAGCTCTCCGCCAGACTGGTCATCGCTGCGCGAGAGCTCACGAGATAGTCGAGCTCGGCGAGCTGCCGCCGCTCGTCGAAGGCCGTGTCGCCGTCGTTCTTGTGAAGCATCGACGTCATCCACCACGAGAATCGCTGCGCGCGCCAGACACGCCGCAGCCCGCGATCGGAGTAGGTCTCGAGAGCCCCCGCATTCCCACTCGTGTAAAACGCAGTCAGTGCGTCGGCCAGCCGCCAGACGTCCGCCATCGCAAGATTCAGCCCCTTCGCACCGGTCGGAGGAACGATGTGCGCGGCGTCACCTGCCAGGAAGAGCGGCCCGTAGCGCATCGGCTCGACGACAAAACTCCGCATGCCAGTCACGCCCTTCTGCAGGATCGCGCCTTCATTCGGCCGCCATCCATCGTCGGTCTGGAGCCGGGTCTGGAGCTCCTTCCAAATCCGATCGTCGGGCCATTGATCAACGTCCTCGTCCGGGGCGCATTGCAGATAGAGGCGGGTGATCGTGGGAGATCGCATGCTGAAGAGGGCGAAGCCGCGATCGTGGCGGCTGTAGACGAGCTCGTCGGACGCTGGCGGAGCGGCCGCAAGGATGCCAAGCCAACCGAACGGATAGATGCGCTCGAACGTCTGGAACGCGGCTGGAGGGATGGACGCACGGCAGGTGCCGTGGAAGCCGTCGCAGCCCGCAATGAAATCGCACGTCAACTCTCGCGGCCGGCCACGTTCGCTGAACGTGATACGCGGCCGGGAGGTCTCCAGAGCGTGGACGCTGACGTCCGGGATCTCGAACAGGAGTGGTGCGCCGGTCGCGCGCCGTGCCTCGATCAGATCCTTCACCACCTTGTTCTGTCCGTAGATCGTGATGGCGCGGCCGCCGGTGAGCGCGGAGAAGTTGATATGGTGCCGGGAACCGGCAAATGCGATGTAGATACCGTCGTGACGCAAGCCCTCGCGCCGAAGCCGCTCGCCCACTCCGGCCTGTGCGATCAGGTCCACGGTGGTCTGCTCGAGCACTCCGGCCCGGACGCGTTCGATCACGTGTTCCTCGTGGCGGCGCTCGAGGATCACCGAGTCGATCCCCTGCAGATGCAGCAACTGGCCGAGCATCAGGCCGGCAGGGCCGCCGCCTACGATGCCGACCTGCGTGCGGTCTGGAATGGAGGTTTCGGTCATGCAGTTTTTCGCCGTGACTGTACTTCGAAAAGAAGCGTGACGCGCACACCAAACGGCGACGTGAGCGTGGGAGCAGGGCCGCACACTTGACGAGGCCGCGCGCTTCGCGCCATTCTGGCCGCCCGTGAGTGTTTTTTCTTCGCTGCAGGATGCCATCAGGGAGTCGGTCCGCGACGGCGACGTCGTGGCGATGGAGGGGTTCACCCACCTGATTCCGTTCGCCGCGGGCCACGAAGTGATCCGGCAGCAGCGTCGCGGGCTGACTCTGGTCCGCATGACACCCGACGTCATTTTCGATCAGCTCATCGGCGCCGGCTGCGCGTCGCGGCTCGTGTTCTCGTGGGGCGGGAATCCGGGCGTGGGGTCTCTCCACCGCCTCCGGGATGCGGTGGAACACAGCTGGCCGTGTCCGCTGGCGCTGGAGGAGTTCAGTCACGGCGCCATGGCCAACGCCTACGATGCCGGCGCGGCGAACCTGCCGTTCGCGGCGCTCCGCACGCATCCAGGCGGCCTCGCCGACGTGAATCCGCGCTACCGGACGGTGACCTGTCCTTTCACGGGTGAGACGCTCGTCGCGGTGCCGGCGCTCCGGCCGGACGTCACCATCATTCACGCGCAGAAAGCCGACCGCGAGGGCAACGTCCTCATCGAGGGCATCGTCGGCGTTCAGAAGGAAGCTGTGCTGGCCGCGCGGCGCGCCGTCGTCACCGTCGAAGAAGTCGTTGACAGCTTCGAAGGCGGACATCCCAACGCGTGCATTCTGCCGCGCTGGACGATTCGCGCAATCGCCGTCGTGCCCGGCGGCGCATTTCCGTCATACGCCTTCGGCTACTACGCGCGCGACAACGCGTTCTATCGAAGCTGGGATGAGATCTCACGCACCCGTGACGGTTTCAGGGCCTGGCTCGACGAGCACGTGATGCGGTCGGGGCCCGAGGCATTTGCCGCTCGAGGTCGGCGGGTCGCGTGATGACGACTCCTTACACAGGCGACGAGATGCTGACGGTCGCCGCGTCCCGCGCCGTGGGCAACGACGACATCTGCTTCGTCGGGATCGGGCAACCGTCCGCCGCCTGCAACCTCGCACGGCTCACGCATGCACCGCGGATCACATTGATCTACGAGTCCGGCACGATCGGCGTGCGACCGACCGTGCTGCCGCTGTCGATTGGCGACGGCGAGCTCTGTGCGACCGCGCTGACGACCGTCTCGGTGCCCGAGTTCTTCCGCTACTGGCTGCAGAGCGGGCGGATTACAGTTGGATTTCTGGGCGCCGCGCAGCTCGATCGCTTCGGCAACATCAACACGACCGTGATCGGTCCCTATGCGACGCCGACGGTTCGACTGCCAGGTGCGGGCGGCGCGTCCGACATGGCGGTCTGCTGCCAGCGTATCTTCATCGTGATGCCACACTCGAAGCGCGGAATGGTCGAACGCATCGATTTCGTGACGTCCATCGGCCACGGCTCGGGCGGCGACGCTCGTGCCCGGCTGGGGATTCGAACGGAGGGCCCCGTCAAGGTGATCACGGATCTCTGCATCATGGAACCGGACCCGAAGACGAAGGAGCTGATGGTCAGCAGCCTCCATCCCCGTGTCAGCAAAGAGGCGGTTGCCAGCGCAACGGGTTGGCCGGTGCGTTTCAGTGACACGCTGACCGAAACGCGGGAGCCTGCGGTGTCGGAGCTCGAGGTCCTGCGAGCGTTGCGCGCCGACACGGCCCGGGCGCATGGTGCCGCATGACCCGCTTCATACAGGATCCCGGCGTGACCTTCGGACGACCCGAAAAGGGCAATCATCCACCCAACGACTCCCCGGGATACGGCAGCACCGTGCTCCGGCATCCGAAAGAACCGCTCATCGTGATTCCACACACGCTGTCCGAGCTCACGGGTCCGGTGTATCCGTACGGGCGCATGGACATTGCCGACAGTGACCTCACGCGGCAGCACGCCAGCGAGCCCCTCGGCGAGCGCATCATCGTCGAGGGCCGCGTCCTCGACGAGGATGGACGTCCCATACCGCAGACGCTGCTCGAGATCTGGCAGGCCAATGCAGCGGGGCGGTACACGCACAAGATCGACCAGCACGCCGCGCCGCTCGATCCGAATTTTTCCGGGGCGGGCCGAACGGTCACGGACGCTAACGGTCGCTATCGGTTCGTCACGATCCGGCCCGGAGCGTACCCGTGGAACAACCACGCCAACGCCTGGCGTCCAGCCCACATCCACTTCTCGCTGTTCGGAACCAACTTTCTGACCCGCCTGATCACACAGATGTACTTCCCTGGCGATCCGCTGCTCCCGCACGATCCGATCTTCAACTCGATCCCGGACCAGCGCGCGCGCGCGCGACTGATTGCCGGGTTCTCGCTGGACGTGACGGAACCGGGATGGGCGCTGGGATTCACGTTCGACATCGTGCTCCGAGGATCGGCCGGCACGCCGATGGTGGATTGAATTGGCGGTCGTGACCCCGTTTCAAACGGTCGGCCCCTTCTTCGATTTCGGCCTCGAGCTCGAGACCGGCGAGGTCGTTGCCACTGCAGCAGCGCAAGGACGGCAGATTGTCGTCGAGGGGTCCCTCCGTGACGGAGCCGGTGCCCCCGTCAGTGACGCGATCGTGGAGGTCTGGCAGGCGAGCGCCGCCGGCCGCTATCGGCACCCGGCAGACAATCGGGACGTACCGCTCGACCCTGCGTGCGACGGCTTCGGCCGTGTCGCGACGACGGCCGACGGACGCTTCAGTTTCTCGACCGTCATGCCTGGACGCGTCGCCGGACCGGACGGCCGTCTACAGGCGCCGCACCTGCTCGTCAGCGTCATGGCCCGGGGGATTCTCACGAGGCTGGCAACCCGGATCTATTTCGAAAGCGAGCCCGCAAACGCCGACGATCCCATTCTGGAGCTCGTTCCAGAGAATCGACGCGGGACGCTCATCGCGCGCCTCGCAGGCTCGAACCGGTACGTGTTCGACGTCAAGCTGCAGGGACCCGGCGAGACCGTGTTCTTCGACGTGTAGAGGGAGGGTGGGGCCGGCTTGATGACGGAGGTCGAGCGCGCGTTTGCGGAAGACACGCGCGTCCAGAAGATGCTGGACGTCGAGGCTGCGCTCGCGCGGGCCGAAGCGCAGGCCGGGATCATTCCGGCATCTGCCGCCGAGGCGATCTCGCGCGCTTCCCGTGCCGAGCGCTTCGACGTCGCGACCATCGTCGCCGACGCCCACTCGGCCGGGAATCTCGCCATTCCACTCGTCAAGGCGCTCACCGGGCTCGTCGCGGACGACAGTCCGGAGTCGAGCCGGTACGTGCACTGGGGCGCGACGAGCCAGGACATCATCGATACCGGTCTCGTTCTCCAGCTGCGGGATGCGGTTCCGATCGTCGTCCGTGACCTTCGTCGAGCTGCATCCGCCGCCGCGACGCACGCCCGCCTGCACGCCAGGACGCCCATGCCCGGGCGCACGTGGCTGCAGCAGGCGACGCCGATCACATTCGGCCTGAAGGCAGCTGGCTGGCTGGACGCGCTCGTTCGCACGATGGAGGGCCTCGAGTCGGCGTTGACCGGCGCTCTGTGCCTGCAGTTCGGAGGCGCCTCCGGCACACTCGCGTCGCTCGGCGCCGACGGGCTGAACGTCTCTTCGCGGATGGGCGCGCTCCTCAACCTTCCAGTGCCCGCCGTGCCCTGGCACGCGCACCGCGATCGGCTCGCGACGCTCGCGTGTGCGCTCGGCGTGTCGTGCGGAACGATGGGCAAGATCGCCCGCGACGTCGCGCTCCTCGGCCAGACCGAGATCCAGGAGGCCATCGAACCGTCCGCCGACGCAGGTGGCTCGTCCACCATGCCGCACAAGCGGAACCCGGTACGCGCCGCACGCGTCCTCTCGGCGGCGGTCCGGGCGCCCGGCCTCGTCTCGGCGATGTTGAGCGCCATGCCGCAGGAGCACGAGCGCGGGCTCGGCGGGTGGCAGGCCGAGTGGGATGTGCTGCCGGAGCTGGTTCGCGTGACCGCCTCGGCGGCGACATCGACCGCGGACCTGCTCGAGCGGTTGATCGTCCGGAACGAGGCGATGGAACGCAACCTCCAAATGACGCAGGGTCTGATCATGGCCGAGTCGGTGGTGATGGCACTGGCGCCCCACGTCGGGAAATCGACAGCACACGGTCTCGTCGATCGCGCGGCGCGCCGCGCTCTCGACGAGGGGGTCGGCTTCGCGGATGCGCTCGCGCAGGATCCGGAAATCAGCAGGTCGCTCGGCCCCGGGGCGCTCGCGGACGCACTCGAGCCCGCGGACTATCTCGGTGTCTCAGCGCAGTTCGTCGCGCGCGTTCTTGCCGCAACGGACTCGAAGACGAAAGCATGACGAATCTTCAGACCCAACAGACGACCTCCAGGGGCATCGCCTGGCGCGCCGACGGGCCGGTCGATGCACCCGCCCTGCTGCTGCTCGGCTCGCTCGGGACGACCTCCGACATCTGGCGGCCGCAAATCCAGCCGCTGTCCGAACGCTATCGGGTCGTTCGGCTGGACACGCGCGGACACGGCCAGTCGGAGGCGACCGCCGGGACTGTGGCACTCGACGATCTCGGCGCCGATGCCGTGAGCGTGCTCGACGCGGCAGGTGTGGAACGGGGCGCCGTGTGCGGAGTCTCGCTCGGCGGCATGACGGCGATGTGGCTCGCCGCCCACGTCCCGGATCGAGTCCGTTCGCTCGTCGCCGTCAGCACCGGATTGAAGATCGGCGCTCGATCGATGTGGGAAGAGCGCATCCGTCAGGTTCGCGCCGGCGGCACCGAATCGATCGCCGACGCATCGATGGGACGCTGGTTTACCGAACGGTTCCGCGGTGCGCATCCCGACGTCGTATCGTGGTGCCGGGCGATGCTGACCGGATGCCCGACCGATGGCTACATCAGCTGCTGTGGCGCTCTGATGGATGCCGATCTCCACGCCGCCGCCCAGCGCATCGTCGCGCCGACGATCGTGATCGTCGGCCGTGAGGATCCGGTCACACCACCGGCGAATGCGCAGGGAATCGTGGACCACATCGCAGGCGCGCGGCTCCTGACGCTGGATGCCTCGCATATCTGCGCCGTCGAACAGCCGCCGGCATTCAACGACGGCGGTGCTCACGTTTCTAGGAGCTGGAAGTTAGGCGCTAGGAGCTGGAACGGACCGCGCTGATAGCAGGCAATCGCCGCTACCCAGGCGCGAGCGGAGTGAAGCGCCGAGTGGCCGCGGGGGTGGGGGCCCGCGGCATTGAAAATGCCGACAAGAGCAGAAAACATGGACGAACGCGAGCGGCATGCCGAGGGAATGAAGGTTCGGCGGGACGTGCTCGGCGACGATCACGTCGACCGGGCTGTCGCGCGCACCATTCCCCTGACGGCGGAATTCCAGGATCTGATCACGCGCTACGCGTGGGGGGAGATCTGGACGCGTCCCGGCCTGGACCTGCGGGCTCGCCGAATGCTCGTGATCGGAACCCTGCTGGCGCTCGGCCGCTTCGACGAGCTGCGCATGCACGTCCGCTCCGCCATCGAAGAGGATGGGCTGTCCGTGGACGAGATCAAAGAAGTGCTCCTGCAGCAGGCGATCTACTGCGGGGTACCTGCTGCCAACACGGCCTTCGAGGTTCTGCGGGAAGTCGTCGAAGAGGCGGCCCGGCGATAGCGTCGCGGGCTAACGGCCGCCTTCGTAGTAGTTCGCCACGCACCGGTCCATGACCCACGCCGTCCGCGCGGCGCTTTCACCTGTCGATGGCGACGGCGCGCCACCGCGCAACTCGTCGACGATGGCCTGGATGAGGGGCTGGTGGACGTGGGGAGGATTGCGAACCGCGTGAACGTCCGGGTCACCTTCACCAGACCCGCGCGTCACGACGACGTCGGTATCTCCGAAGACCGGGGTCTGCAGCTCGCCGGCCGATCCCTTGAATGTCATCCGGTCGAATGTCCGGTCGGCATTGAAGTTCCAGACTCCCGTCCCGAGCACGCGATCACCGATCGAAAACGCGGAGGCCGTGACGTCCTCCGCGGAGTACTTTCCACCGGTATTCGTGGCCACGCCCCAGACTCCAGTGATCGGACCGAGGAGGAAGTCGAGCAGATCGAAGCAGTGGGAGGCGAGGTCGAAGAACAGGCCCGCTCCTGCGACGGCAGGGTCGAATCGCCAGCCTGATGCCTTGTCGCCTGCAGGCAGCGATGCGGTGACCTCGACATGGACGGACGTCACTCGTCCGATGGTGCCGCTCGACAGCAGATCGCGAACCAGCAGAAACCTGGGAAGCGCGCGCCGGTAGTAGGCGACCCACAGCGGGACCTCGCGCGCCTTGAATGCCTCTGTCATCCGCAGGCACTCCGCATGATTGAGCGCCATCGGCTTCTCGACGAGGCACGGCTTTCCCGCCGCCGCAACCGCCAGTGCCAGCTCGCAGTGCGTTGCAGGAAGCGTCGCCACGTAGACGGCGTCGATTTCGGGATCGCGGATCAGATCTTCTGCGCGCTCGTGGACCTTCGGTACCCCGTGCCGCCTGGCGTAGTCGCGCGCCTTGGCGACGTCACGCCGCATGACCGCGACGAGCTCCGACCCATCGGCCTTCTGAAATCCAGGCCCGCTCTTGACTTCGGTCACGTCACCGCAACCGACGATCCCCCAGCGTATCGCCACGGAAGAAGAATACAGGAGTCGGCGCTCGGCGATTGGCGTCTCAGAACCGTGCTGAGGCCGGGCTGTCGCCCCTGAGCAGCCTGCGAGCGTAGCGAGCAGCGGATGGGCCGCGGGGGTGGGGCCCCGCGGCGGTGAGAATGCTGACAGAGCCCGCGGTCGGGAAGATCCCCCGACCGCGGCTCCCGCCCTTTTAGAACCTGAACTTCGCCCCCAGCTGCACCTGCCGCTCGACGGTGCCGCAGGTCGCGCACGACGGGCTCGAGAGCATCGCCGCGATGGTGCCGTAGGCTGCATTCCCGACAGTCGTGTTCGGGTTGCCGAACTGCGGGATGGTTCAGCACGTTGAAGGCTTCGATGCGAAACTCGGTCGCAACGTGTCCAATCTTCGTGTTCTTGATGAGCGACGCGTCGATGTTGAACGACTCCAGGCCCACGAATGATGTTGCGACCGGCGTTGCCGTAGGTGCCCGTCAGTGTCTGTCGGCGCCACGAAGCAGCTCGTGTCGAACCATTTGTCGATCGTCGGGTTCGAGATGCTGCCGTCGCAGATCCGGTTCGGACGGTTGCCTGTCCCGGTGGACTGCACGCCCGTGTGTCGTGGTGACCGTCAGCGGAAGGCCGCCGCGCCACAGCATGATGCCGCTCACCTGCCAGCCGCCGTAGACCTTGTCCTGCGGGCGATCGGCAGCTCGTAGATCCAGCTCGACGTGAATGTGTGCGTGATGTCGTAGTCGGCCGGCCCGCGGTTGTACCGCGGGATCGTAGACGTTGGTCAGCGTGACGGTACCGTCGTTGTCGGAGTTCAGGTCGATCGCCTTCCCGTAGGTGTACGAGTTCAGGAACGAGAAGTTGTTCGCGAATCGACGCTGAAACTTGACGAGCAGCCCGTTGTAGTCGAGCGTGCCCTTGCTCTGGACCTGGCCGATCGTGCGCAGGGCCGGCGAGAGCTTCATGAACGGACGGTTCACGTTGGAGTCGGTCACGCCGACGACCGGTGGCGCCTGGTTCGGGATCGCCCTTGATCAGCATCTGCCGGCCCTGCGAGCCGACGTACGGCGACCTCCACCATGTAGTTCGTCGCCAAGCGAGCGCTGGACGTTCAGGTTCCACTGCCGGGCGTAGGCGTCGCGGAAGTTGATGTCGAAGATCGACCGCGTCGAGCCCGCCGCCGGCCGTGTCGGACTCGACGCCCGGAGGCGGCCGGCAGACCGTCCTTGAGCAGCAGGTTGATGCCGTAGGCGGACGGAGTCGCGTTCGAGCGACGTCGCCTGGAGGAACGGCGGGTTCTGCGCCTTCGACGACGACGTGCCGCCGGGCGTGAAGTTCCAGAAGATCCCGAAGCCGCCGCGCACGAGTGTCTTTCCGTTGCCCGTGAGGTCGTAGGCGAAGCCAAGACCGAGGACCGAGGTCGCGCTTCGAGTAGGTCTGCAGGTAACGACCGACCTTGACGCCGTCGATCACTGCGTCGTCCGACGCGACGACGAACTTGCCGGTCGTCTCGTCGAAGTTCGACTGTCGATTGTCGACCTCGATCCAGGGAACGTACACGTCCCACCGCAGTCCGAGGTTGAGCGTCAGTCGGTTGGTCGCGCGGAAGTCGTCCTGCATGTAGAGCGAGTACTCGGGACGCTTCTCGGTGTAGGTGTCCTCGTCGAACAGGTTGCGGCTCTTGGTGTTGACGTAGCCCGAGCATGAAGCTGGCGACGTCGAAGCCGGTAGAACTGTTGACCGAGCAGCCTGCCGGCTGGCCGGCGCAGTTCGACGTCATGTTGTTGTTGAAGTTGAAGACCCCGGTGATCGTGTCGGGATTGAGGATCTCGCGGGAGCGAAGCGTGAGGCTGCCACCGCTCTTGACCGTGTGCTTGCCCTTGATCCAGGTCACGTTGTCGAAGATCTGGTAGTCGTTCTGATTCGTGATGAGCGGCTGATTACCGTTGGCGCCCAGGTCCCTGATGTTCTGAAACGTCATCTGCGACATTGCCAGAGGTGGCCTGATTGAGATTGACGCCGGGGAGGCCCACGGCCGCGGCCGGGTTTGTGCCGTAGTCGATCGGGACCTGGAAGAACTTGATCGAGGACCAGCCGAAGCGGAACTCGTTCAGGAGGCTCGGCCGCAGGGTGTGCGTGTCGTTGAAGGCCAGGCTCTGCGCCTTGATGTTGCCGTCGCCAGCGCCGAACGTGAACCCGGCATCCCCGTGCGGGAGGCTCGCCGGCTGGATCCGATGCGTCTTCTCGTAGCTGTACCTCGTGAAGAAGCGGTTCGCGCTCGTCAGGTTGTGGTCGACCTTGACGTCGAACTGGTTGTCCTGCGCGGTGCTTGATCGGGTTGAGCAGATAGTTGTTGATCACCTGACCGTTTGGACTGCCGGGTGCCCGGCGTGTTCGGCTCCGGATAGAGCTGGGTCAGGATGTTGCGCGCCACCGAGTCGATCCGTTCGCTGGGAATGATGTTGTCCGTGAAACGGCTGGCCCGTCGTCGGGTCGTAGATGACACGGTTCAGCTCGGAGAAATCGCCGGTCCGCATCGCGAGTGTCGGCACGGTGGAAAGAGCCGTCTACGCCCTGCGTCTCGCGGCTGCCCTGGTAGTCGCGCGAAGAAGAACGTCTTGTCCTTGAACACCGCGCCGCCGAGGGTGCCGCCGAACTGGTTCTGCGTGAAGTCGGGCTTGGCACGGTTCGCGCGGTTGTTGAAGAAGTTGTTCGCGTCGAAGGCATCGTTGCGGTGGAACTCGAATCCGCTGCCGCGAAGCTGATTGCGTGCCGGACTTGATCTGCAGGTTGACGACGCCACCGAGCGAGCGGCCGAACTCTGCGGAGTAGGTCGAGGTCTGCAGCTTGAATTCGTCGAGCGCGTCGACGCTCGGAAAGATGACGACGGTCTGGAGCCACGTTTCGTTGTTGTCGACGCCGTCGAGCATGTAGTTGTTGTCGCGCGGGACGCTGCCCGTTGGCGGAGAACGAGGCGGACGCGCGCCACGCCAGGCTGCCGGCGCCGTCGATGTTCGCGCCCGGAATGCCGCGGAGGACACCCGGGTATCGAGCGGGTGAGGTTGACGAAGTTGCGGCCGTTGAGCGGCAGCGCTTCGATCTGCTCGTTGCCGACCGTCGTGCCGAGCTCCGAAGACGAGGTCTGGACCAGCGGGGTTTCGGCCTTGACGCTGACCGACTCGGTCATCGCGCCGACATCGAGCTTCAGATTGATGCGAACACGCTGGTCGACGCCGACTTCGATGTTCGAGAGAGCAAGCGCCTTGAAGCCGGTCATCTCCGACATGACCGTATAGTGGCCGGTCGGGAGCGACGGCGCCGTGTACTCGCCGTTGGCGTCAGAGGTGACGGTTCGCGTGAGCGCCGTTCCCTCGTTGATTATCGTGACCTTGGCGCCCGCGACGATGGCGCCGGAGGAATCCGTGACCGTTCCGAGGATGGTTCCGCTGACCGACTGTGCGAGTGCGGCCGGGGCCGCAGTCGCGACCATCAGCAGCGCACAGCAAGAAAGCCGCAGTGCCAAACTGCCGGCGTGCCTCATATGTTCTCCTCCGAGATGAACCGATGGTTGACTGGCGGGCCGCATGACATGAAGCAGCAGCGAACCCTCGTGATCGGTCGGGCCAGATTCCGGGGCCGCGACAATCGAGCGGCTGCAGCCGATTCAGGCTGACATCTCATTCCTACGGACGCCGTGAATGAGATTGGCTTTACCAGTTGAGGATCAGCTTGTATCATAGGCGTCCGGCCGGCTGCAATCAGAGAACTCGCGCAGCGGGCATCGTGCACACTCTTTCTCTTCTTCCTTGCGGGCGGACGTCCATGGAGCCCAGCGGCGCCCGCCTCCTCAGGAGCTGCCAGCATGACGAAGCCGCGAGTGGGCCGGCGTGATTTCCTCAGAGACATCGCAGGATCGGCCGCTGCCATTTCGATACTCCCCCGGACCTCCAACGCGCAGACTCCGGCGAAAACTGTAAGTCCGAAGCTGAAGTTCGCGGTCATCGGGATCAACCACTCGCACATCAACAGCCAGGTCGGACGCCGTGCTGCGCGGCGGCGGCGAGCTCGTCTCGGTGTTCGCGAAGGAACCGGACCTCGTCGACGCGTTCGTCAAACGATTCCCGCAAGCCAAACGGGCGCGCGAAGAGAAAGAGGTCCTCGAGGACAAGTCCATTCAACTGGTGCTCAGCTCCGGGATCCCGGTCGACCGCGCGCCGCTCGGCATCCGCGTCATGAAGCACGAGAAGGACTACATGTCGGACAAGCCGGGCGTCACGACGCTCGCGCAGCTCGCGGAAGCGCGCAAGGTGCAGGCGGAAACCAAGCGCATCTACTCGATCATGTACAGCGAGCGGTTCGAGAACCGCGCGACCGTGAAGGCGGGCGAGCTCGTGAAGGCCGGAGCGATCGGACAAGTGATTCAGACGATCGGCCTGGGTCCGCATCGGATCACGCCAGCGTCGCGCCCGGAATGGTTCTGGGACAAGGCGCAGTTCGGCGGCATCCTCTGTGACATCGGTTCCCACCAGGCGGATCAGTTCCTGTACTTCACGGGGTCCACGAGAGCCGACGTCGTCTCGTCGCAGATCGGGAACGTCCATCATTCCGACCGGCCGAAGTTCGAGGATTTCGGCGACGTCATGCTCAGAGGCGATCGCGGTGTCGGATACATTCGCGTGGACTGGTTCACGCCTGACGGCCTCTCTACATGGGGCGACGGCCGGCTCACGATTCTGGGCACGGACGGATTCATCGAGATCCGCAAGAACGTCGACATCGGCGGACGCCCGGGCGCGAGCCACCTGTTCATCGTGGACAACAAGGACACGCGCTACATCGACACCAAGGATGTCGTGCTGCCGTATGGCGACCAGCTCGTGGCCGATGTCCTCAACCGCACGGAGACAGCGATGTCGCAGGCGCACTGTTTCCTTGCGACGGAGCTGATGCTCAAAGCGCAGGCGCAGGCGCAGACCGTTCGATTCACCTCGTAGTAGTACCTGTGGCCAGTGAGGACGGAGCCTTTCTGAGAGCAGGCTGTCGTTTCTAACCAGCCGCGAGCGAAGCGCCTGCGGCACGGCGAGCGAGCGCAGCGAGACGAGCCGAGCGCACGGGGGTGGGGCCCGTGCGCAATGAAGAGTGAGCGGCGAGTGCCGGCGGGGGTGGGCCCCGAGGGTGTGAAGAAGATGACAAGGCTCATGTTGCAAAACAGCAAAGGCGCCACACGACGGGAGTTTCTCGCGGTCGCCGCCGCCGGGATCGCGGCCTCCGCTTCGACGGTGGGCGCGACAGGCTTCCCGTCGATTGTGCCGGCGTCGGTTCTCGGCGCCAACTCGCCCGGAAACCGGATCAACATCGGCGCGATCGGCAACGGGCGGATCTCGCGGGGGCACGATCTTCCGGGACTCTGGAAGCACGACAGCGCGAGGATCATGGCGGCGTGCGATCTGGATTCGGCCCGAGTCGCGGAGGCGAGAACGCTCATCAACGGGTACTACTCCAAGAAGACCGGCAAGCCGTACGAAGGCGTGACCACGTACACGGACTATCAGGAACTGCTCGCGAATCGCGACGTCGATGCGGTGGTGATCAGCACGCCGGATCACTGGCACGCGATCATCGCCATCCGTGCTGTGCAGGCAGGCAAGGACGTGTACCTGCAGAAGCCGGCGTCGCTCACTATCGCCGAGGGTCGAGCGCTGAGCGATGCGAGTCCACCACTCGGGCCGGATCTTCCAGATCGGCAGCCAGCAGCGATCCTCTCCGCAGTTCCGGTACGCCGCAGAACTTGTCCGCAACGGCCGAATCGGCCAGCTGAAGACGGTCGAAGTGGGTCTGCCGGGCGATCCCTCAGGAGACGACGAGCCGGAGATGCCGGTCCCGAAGAACCTGAACTACGACATGTGGCTGGGATCCACGCCGGTCGTGCCGTACACCGAGAAGCGCGTCCACCCGCAGAGCGGCTTCGACCGCCCCGGCTGGTTGCGGTGCGAACAATTCGGCGCCGGCATGATCACCGGGTGGGGCGCTCATCACATCGACAGCGCCCACTGGGGCATGGATACGGAGTTCACGGGACCGATCGAGGTCTGGGGTTCCGCGGAGTTCCCCAAGAAGGGCTTGTGGGACGTCCACGGACCGTTCAGGACCGAGGCGGTCTATGCCAACGGCGTCCACATGATCGTCAGCGGTGATTTTCCGAACGGGATCAAGTTCATCGGGACGGAAGGCTGGATCTTCGTATCGCGCGGCAACGAGACCGTCACGGCCAGCGATCCCGTGTCGAAGCTGAAAGACGCGCAGGCCTTGTCGTCGAGCGATCCGAAAATCATCACGTCGGTGATCGGACCCAACGAGATCCACCTGTACGAGAGCAAGGATCACCACGGGAACTGGCTGGAGTGCGTGCGGTCGAGACAGCAGCCCATCGCACCCGTGGAAGTAGCGCACAGGGCCTGTTCCGCTTGCCTGATCCACCACATGGCGATGAAGGCCAAGCGGAAGCTGCACTGGGATCCGCTGAAGGAACGATTCAAGAACGATGACGAGGCCAACGCCTTGCTTTCTCGTCCGCAACGCCCGCCGTACGTCCTTCCATAGGGTCGCATTCGCGTCGTCACGCCTCTGACTGAACTCTAACCAGCTGATTACCGTTCGCTCATGACGGGACGTTTGCGGCCCCGTACGCTTGGAAGCTGAATCTCAGCCGCAGTCGCACCAGCAAGTTCCGTCTCGCGTCGGCGCATGAGGCGCCGCGTCAGCGGCTGCTGCCGAGCTCGCTGCCGCGTTCGGTACATCACGCTCGCACGTTGAAGGGAGTATCAGTTAGTATGAGCGACTCGTCCGTGTCGTTCGTTGGGGTTCATGGAGACAACGCACGCCTACCGGTTGACCTTCGAGGAGTTCGAGCTCGACCCCTCCGCTGGACGACTCATCGGTCGCTCGGGTCCTGTTGCGCTCACACCGAAGTCGCTTGCGCTGCTCGAGTATCTCGCCGCGCGTTCCGGCCGATTGATCACGAAGCAGGAGCTGCTCGACGCGATCTGGCCCGGCGTGTACGTCGCGGACGGCGCGCTGAAGGTCTGCGTGCGGGAAATCCGGCGGGCGCTCGATGACGACGCCCGTGCGCCGCGCTACGTCGAAACCGCTCACAGACGGGGCTACCGCTTCATCGCTCCGGTTCGTCGCGTACCCCTCGAGAACATGACGACGTCCGTGCAGGCGCCCCGCGAGGAGCATCCCGTCGCGCCGATCCGGTACGCTCGGAGCGGAAGCGTCAACATCGCCTACCAGGTCGTTGGAAACGGCCCGATAGACCTGGTCTTCGTGATGGGATGGGTCTCGCACCTCGAGTACTACTGGCGCGAGCCGTCGTTCGCGCGTTTCCTGAGGCGGCTCGCGGGATTCTCGCGTCTCATCCTGTTCGACAAGCGCGGGACGGGGTTGTCCGATCCGGTCAACGAGATGCCGACGCTCGAGCAGCGCATGGACGACGTGCGCGCCGTGCTGGACGCGGTGGGATCCGAACGCGCAGCCCTGCTTGGCGTGTCCGAAGGCGGACCGATGTGCGCGTTGTTCGCGGCCACGTATCCCGGGAGAACCGAGGCGCTCGTGATGGTGGGCACCTACGCCCGCCGCGTGTGCGCACCGGACTATCCGTGGGCCCCCACTGCGGAAGAGCGCGAAGCCTTCTGCCGCGAGATCGTCGAGCATTGGGGTGGTCCTGTCGGCATCGAGGAACGCGCGCCGAGTGTCGCGTCGGATCCGGCGTTTCGTGACTGGTGGGCCACGTACCTCCGGATGGGCGCCAGTCCCGCGGCGGCCGTTGCCCTCACGCGGATGAACGCGGCGATCGACATCCGTCACATCCTCCCGACGGTGCGCGTCCCCTCATTGGTGATGCACCGAACGGGCGACCACCTCCTCAAGCTCGAGGAGGGCCGGTACGTCGCCAGCCTGATTCCTGGCGCCCGCTTCGTGGAGCTCCCTGGACAGGATCATCTGCCCTTCGTCGGCGATCAGACGATGATGCTCGACACCATCGAGCGATTTCTCAGTGCATCGCGAGCGCCTGTGGAATCGAATCGCATGCTTGCCACGATTCTCTGTGCCGCGTCGCGCGGCGATGAGAAGGCCGCGCTTCCGGTCGAGCGTCTGCAGGGGATGGTCGCCGCGGAAGCGGCGCGTTTCGGCGGCAGCGCCGTGGAGCAGACGCGTCAGCAGGTGTTCGCGGTGTTCGACGGTCCCGCCCGCGCGATTCGCTGCGCGTGCGCGATCAGCGGCGCCGCCAGGAAAGCAAGCATCTCTCTCAGCGTGGGCCTGCACACAGGCGAATGCGATCTCGCCGCGGGCGCGGCGAAGGGGCTCGTGGCCAACATCGGCGCGCGCATCTCGGCGCTCGGGAAAACGGGCGACGTCCTCGTCTCCCGGACCGTCGTCGACCTCGTCGCCGGATCCGGTCTGAGCTTCCTGGACCGCGGCTCCCATAAGCTCGCCGACGGACTCCACGAATGGCGGGTGTTCGCCGTCAGGCAGGAAGGAGCAGGACCATAGTGTACTCACGGGCCGAGCTTGCCTCAGCATTCCGCCAGTTAGGCATCGGCTCAGGTGACACGCTCATGGTCCATGCGTCGGTCCGCTCGGTCGGCGAGGTTGCGGGAGGTCCCGACCAGATCCACCTTGCGCTCAAGGACGCGCTGACGCCTGACGGCACGCTCATGATGTATGCGAGCTGCCCCACCTACTACGATGAGGTGGGGCGCGGGCACCTGAGCACCGCTCAGGAACGCGAGCTGCTCGAGAAGCTCCCGGCCTACGATGCGCTCACAGCAAGGTCTCAACGCGACAACGGCGCGCTCGTCGAACTGCTTCGGACGTATCCCGGATCGTTGGTCAATTCACATGTCGCACGGTTCGTCGTGTGGGGCAGGCGCGCGGGTGACCTGATCTCGAAGCAGCCGTGGAGCTATGCGTTCGGCCGGGAGTCGGCGCTCGAACGCTTCGCAGAGTTGAACGGTCGAATTCTGCTGCTCGGCTGCGATCACGATACGGTGACGTTCCTCCACTACGCCGAGCACATCGTGGATATCCCGGGCAAACGGGTAGCGAAGTACAAGGTGCCGGTCGCCGAGAACGGCGGGCGGGTGTGGCGGGACATGGAGGAGATCGATTCGTCCGGAGCCGGCGCCCACCCGAACTGGCCCGAACGCTTCTTCGCGCGCCTCGTCGACACGTATCTCGGGCGCACGACCAATCGTGGAGGCCGCGTGGGCGATGCCCAGTGCTTCGTGCTGGACGCGCCCGGCCTTCTGACGTTCGCGCTGGACGTCATGAAGGCCGTCGCGTCGGATCCCGGAGCCGCGGCCGGGCTGCATGCGTAGGGAAGGTCAGACCTTCACGGCCGGTTGCTTCTGGTGTGCCGGGCGAGGAGTCGTACCGAGCTGCCCCGCCGCAACCATCGCGCGAATCTTCGCGCGACGCAGGACGGTGCGCTTCCGGTTGATCTGGTAGCGCGACTTGTCGCCGTTTTTCTGAGACATCTTTCAATTAGAACACGAATCTTGCGCCTATCTGTATTTCCCGCCCTGCCCCGTCGATCCGTTTCCGCGTGACCTTCCCGAAGGTCGCGCTCGCGAGATCGACGTCCGGGTTGTCCCAGATGATGTTGTTGAAGGCGTTGTAGGCCTCGACGCGCGCTTCGATCCGGTACTTGCTCGTCAGATTGAAGTTCTTCGTGAGCGTCATGTCGGTGACGAACGCGCTCGGGCCGTTGAGGCCATCGTAGAAGCGCGCATTGCTGCGCGGCGTGAACGAGTCCTGCGCGTGGAAGACGCTCGTGTCGAACCAGAGATCGCGCGTCGGTTTGTCGAGCGTCGGGTTGCCGTCCACGACGTAGCTGTTGCCGAAGAACAGCAGCCGTCCTGAGTAGTAACGGCGTCGCTGCCGTGTACTGCCAGCCGCCGAGGCCAGGTCGAGCGGGAGCGGCAGGCTCGAGAGGTAGGCGCGCTCACGTCCGACCGGGATCTGCCAGGTGACGGCTCCCGTCACGCGATGCTGCGGCAGGTCGGTCGGCCGCCATTCCCAGCCCTCACCGGTCTGAAGCATCTTGTACTGCGCGATGTCGTCGAACCACTCCTGACGCTTCTCGTTGTTGTACGCGTAGGCCACGAGGAAGCTGATGCCCTTCGTGAACGGCCGCTGCGCGCGGATCTCGACGGTCTGCGTCCTGCATCTTCCTGCCGTCCGTGTTGGTCTGTGTGATCGCGCCGTACTGCGGGATACGGGACGAGCAGGCTGCCGAGCGAGACGGTCGTGGTGTTGCGCAGCTGGCCGGGGAACTTGTCGGGCGTCAGGTAGTTCCGGAACGGGTTGGCGACCTGCGTGTTGAGGAGCGGTCTTGTGCTCGTAGCGGAAGGCGGGATCGGCCATGTTCAGGTTGATGTCGAACGGGACGCGCGTCCCGTAGTTGTAGAAGTAATTGAGATCGATGATCGTCCCGGCCCAGATCTGCCTCTGGTACGACAGGTTGAAGCGGTCGTTGATCTGCGGCCGGAGCTCGTACTGGTCGAGGCTGACGGCGCTGCCGAGGCCGGTGTAGCGGCCGTACGACTGCCCGTACGGCTCGATCACCGGATTGACGCCGACGGGAAGGGATCCGCAAGCGTTCTGCGCGGCACACCGTTGGCGAGACCCAGCGTGTTCGTCGTCTGCGCGAAGCCGGTGTACTGGTTGACGAAGTCGCCCAGCGTGTCGCGCACGTTGCTCGTGCGGCATCAGGAAGCGTGCGTAGGCGAAGCGCAGCACCGACTTGTCGCCGAGCTCGGAGTTCACGCCGAAGCGCGGCATGAAAGTTCCACGGCGTGCTGTGCCACGCGTGCCGGCTGCTCGTCGCTCGCGAACTTCCACGCGCCGTTGTAGATGTAGCTGTAGCCCTTCGACGCCATCAGCTGGAGCGCCTGCGCCGGCATCGCCGGCGGCGTCGTCTGCATCTCGGGAATCGGCTGGGTGAGATCGAGCCGCTGCGAGAGACGATTGTCGCGGATCGGTCGGCGCCCGGCTCGTACTCCCAGCGCAGCCCGAGCGTTCAGCGTCAGGCCGTCGTTGACGTGCCAGTCGTCCTGGAAGTAGGCGGCGTAGCCGCGGAGATCCGGCTTCTGCAGCGGCACGAGACGCGCCGACGTCTGGTTGTCGAGCGCGCCGAGCATGAACGTCGCCCACTGGTTGCCCGAGTTGACGACGTCCGGCGTGTCGGAGCTGTTGGCGGTCAGCGCCGAGTTGAACACCAGGTTGATCGGCTCGAAGCGTGCGGCCTCGCCGTAGTAGACGCGCATCTCGCCGCCCCACTTCAGGTTGTGCCGGCCCTCGTAGCGGTTCATGCGCGCCGACATGGTCCACGCATCGGGATGCTGGTACCACTCGCGGCCCTGGCGGCCGAGCCGGTTGTTCGTGTTCGGTGCCGGTGCCCGACGTCACGTCGAGCGCGGGGTAGTAGACGTAGCCGCTGTTGTAGAGCGACGAGTACCACGGTCGTTCGGCCAGTAGACGTGCAGCCCCTCGTCGCCGAGCAGCAGCGACGGGTTGTAGAACTCGTCGATCATGTTGTAGAAGCTGCCGCGCACGTTCAGCGTGGTCTTGTTCGACATCATCCAGACCGCGTCGCCCGCGATGCTCATGCCGTCGCGGTTGCTGCCCGACAGCGGGAAGAAGCCCGCCGTCGGTCGGGATTCTGCTGATAGAGGTTGGCCTTGAACTGGCCGTAGCGCGCGAAGATCTTCAACTTGTCGCGTGAG
The DNA here is from genome assembly GCA_963730995.1 of uncultured Acidobacteriota bacterium. Classification (GTDB taxonomy): domain Bacteria; phylum Acidobacteriota; class Vicinamibacteria; order Vicinamibacterales; family 2-12-FULL-66-21; genus CAVSUB01. The sequence goes on from CAVSUB010000010.1 coordinate 161,093, forward strand.
GTTCACGTCGACGCGCTGCGAGAAGTTCCAGTAGTCCACGTTCTCGGCAAGGCTGCCCTGCCAGTTGTCGATGTTGCCGGACAGGTTCGGCAGCGGAATGTCGGCCAGCATCTTCAGCGCGACCGGGTCGAACATGGACTGCGGGAATCACGTTGCCGGCGAAGGCCGGACGCACGACGCGGCCCGTCGACGGATCGAGCGTCGAGGCGAACGGGTTGTAGATCGTGCGCACGCGCCCGCTCAACGTCGACTGGCTGAAGTCGCCGCGGCGTTCGAGCTCGGTCGGCACCGTGCGGACGATCGAGAGCGGGCGCTTGTCGTCCCACTGCTCGAACGACGTGAAGCTGAAGATCCTGTTGCGCCTGATCGGACCGCCGAGCGTGGCGCCGTACATGTTGCAGCTCGGTGCCGCGGAGAAGCCGCGTGTCCTGCCCGGGAGTGATCTCGATCGTCGGATCGCTGCAGCGAGTTCATGCTCGGATCGCGGAAGTAGCAGTACGCCGACCCGTGAAGATCGTTCGTGCCCGACTTCATGTTCAGGCTGATGACGCCGCCGAGGCTGTTGCCGTTCTCCGCGTCCACGCTGTTCTTGGAGACCGTGATTTCCTCGACCGCGTCCACGACGGCGTGTAAGCCGTCTTGTAGCTGGCCCCGAGCGGCACGCCGTCGAGCAGGACGTCGTTGGCGCGGCGGGTGCCGCCGCCGGCGTCGTAGTCGTTGGCGTAGGCGTGATGGTACGGACGGTTCTCGTTGCTGCAGCGTCGCCGTGATCGTGGGATCCAGGCTGGCCAGGTTGTACGGATTGCGCCCGGCGATCGGCACCTGATCGATGAGCTGCCGCTCCAGCGTGATGTCGGAGCTGCTGGTATTGAACTGCACCTTGACCGGCGGGGCTTCGACCGTGACTGTCTCTTCGATCGCCCCCGACTGACAACGTCAGATCCGCCGTGACGTCGCCGCGCTGCTGCACGCGGACGTTCCTCTGTTCGCCGCTTCTTGAATCCGGCGAGCTCGCCGGTGATCGTGTAGGTGCCCGGATCGACGAAGTCGAACAGGTATCTGCCATCGGCGTCGGTGACGCGCGCGACGACCACTCCCGTCGCATCGTTGGTGAGCGTGATCGTGGCCCCCGGCAGCGCGGACTTGCTTTCGTCCGTCACACTGCCTTGCAGCCGGCCGCGGTAGTCCTGCGCCCCGGCCGTGGACGCCGAACATAGAGACAACCCAATCGCAAGTCCGATGGCAAACCTGGTCATGACAGCTCTCCTCCCGCTGACACGATTCGGCCGAGCCAACGCGTCACCCCTGAAACCTCGCAAGCGACGCGGGGACCAACCTGGCGACCAAGTGGATAGTCCACTTGTCCCTGAACGCGGATAAGAAAAAACCAATCCAGGCCTGGTGTCAAGAGCTTTCTGGCTGGAATACACCCCTTTCACAGTGCTGTCCGGCGAGAAGCGGAGTCCTGGTCAACCGCACAGCCGCCGGTCCCGGCGACCTAGAGGCATGACCACCTGTCGAGGTTACGCCCAACCTCTGAACCTCGACGCCGCTGCGAATCCTCGCCTGTGCCGTGGACGTCATGCGCGCGGCACGAGGCAATTCGATCAGGGCGGCGCGTCCTGTCCAGTGGAAGCGGAAGTGGCGAATTGGCCGATTCTTGCGGGAATCCGCGCCTCTTCCATTGGCACGGAAGTTGGTCTTACTCCTGCCGGGAGAGGCCCAATGAGACACACGCAAGTCCTCACAGGTTTGCTTCTGATCGGATCGCTTGCCGCCACGCCGGCGTTTGCGAGGAACGACGATCAGCAGCGCCACCGTGGCGGTTCTGATCGCGGCGAAGCGCGACCGGGAAACGAGCGCGCCGTACCGCGATCGCAGGATAACGAGCGGCAGTACGAGGTCCAGCGTCAGTACCAGGCGCAACGACAGCTCGACGCGCGCCGCAACTATGATGTCCGGCGCGACAACCGGTATCCCTACTACAACCGGGGTTACCCCTCGCGGACCGTCATCGTTCCGCGCATCATCCGACCGACCATCGTCACGGTCGTGCCGTACCGGCCGTACGTCTATCGTCCGAGCTTCGGCCTCGGCGTGTACTACGGAGCTGGCGGCTCGTACCCCTACGGCTACACGCCGCGCGGGTACTACGACCCGCTTCCGGGACACGTCTATGGCGGTCTGCGAATCACCGGCGCTCCACGCGAGGCGCAAGTCTTCGCCGACGGCTACTACGTGGGCATCGTCAACGATTTCGACGGTGTATTCCAGCACGTGAATCTCGAGGCTGGTGAGCACCACATCGAGATCGAGTCGCCCGGCTTCGAGCCCGTCGCCTTCGACGTGCTCGTCCAGCCCGGGCGCACGATTACATTCAGGGCAGACATGGATCGGTACTGACGGTTGTCGGTTCCAGGGGTTCCAGGTTCTAGAGGTTCCAAGGGTTCAGTGGTTCAGCGTTCCAAGGGTTCGATGCTGAAGTCGCCGGATCAACTTGGAACCTCAGGAACTCTAGAACCCAGAACCTCTAGAACCCTAGAACCCCTACGCCTCGAACCTCTCGAACCCCTGGAACCTCTCGAACCTCTGGAACCCCTGGAACCCAATCCCCCACCGAACCGTCGATTCCCTTCCATCCCGTTCGACAGGTATATAGGACCTTAGGACTGACACACGGTGTGTCGGTCAGCCGAACAGTAATCGGCTGCGTTCGGAAGGAGTTTTCGTGAATTACTCTTCGTCTCTTTCGATTCCAAACTTGGAGGGCGTATTCAGCGGCCGGGTCATCGCGCCCGGGGATGCTGACTACGACGAAGCGCGTGCGATCTTCGGTGGAGGGTTCAACGGCCATCCAGCGGTTATCGTCCGGGCGGCAGACGCCGCGGACGTGGTGAAGGTCGTCAAGCTTGCGCGCGAGACCGGCTTGGCGCTCGCGGTCCGGAGCGGCGGGCACAGCGGCGCCGGCCACAGCACGACCGAGGGCGGCATCGTGCTGGATCTGCGCGATCTGAAATCGCTCGACATCGACACAGACCGCAGGAGCGCCTGGGCCGGAGCCGGACTGACGGCAGGTGAGTACTCCGCGGAGGTCGGCGCGCACGGCATGGCAACAGGATTCGGGGACACAGGCTCTGTCGGCATCGGCGGCATCACGCTCGGCGGTGGTATTGGATATCTCTCGCGAAAGCACGGGCTCACCATCGACAGCCTTCTCGGCGCCGAAGTCGTCACGGCGGCAGGAGAAATCGTCGACGTGAGCGACGCATCACATCCCGAGCTCTTCTGGGCGATTCGCGGCGGCGGGGGCAATTTCGGCGTGGTCACACGATTCCACTACCGCCTCCATCCCGTCGACCAGATCGTGGGTGGGATGCTGCTGCTGCCTGCCACGCCGGAGACCATCGCCGGAGCCGTGCAGGCATCCGAGAATGCGCCCGACGAACTGTCGGCGATCATCAACGTGATGCCTGCCCCGCCCATGCCGTTCATCCCGCCGTCGCATCACGGTCAGCTGGTCGTGATGATTCTGCTCTGCTGCGCTGCCAACGCCGAGGACGGCACTCGTGCGATTGCGCCGTTCCGTGCGCTCGCCACGCCGATCGTCGATATGGTCCGGCCGATGCGATATCCGGAAATCTTTCCGCCCGAGGACGGGTCGTATCATCCGAAAGCGGTCGGCACAACGCTGTTCATCGATACAGTCGATCGCGACGTGGCCGGGACGATACTCGATCATCTCGGGCGGTCCGACGCGAGCATGCGGGTGGTGCAGCTCCGAGTACTCGGCGGCGCGATGGCTCGCATTCCTCGCGACGCCACGGCCTTCGCTCATAGGGACAGCCGGATGCTCGCGGTCGTCGTGGCCTTCTACAACGGGCCCGAGGACCGGCCGCAGCGCGCAGCCTGGACAAAGGCGTCCGCTGGAGCGCTGAACCAGGGCCGGAGCGGCGCGTACGTCGGCTTCATGATGGACGATGGAGAGGCGAGTGTCCGGTCGGTATATCCGGACGCCACATGGAATCGGCTGGCGTCGGTCAAAGTCCGCTACGATCCCAACAACCTGTTTCGCCTGAACCACAATGTTCCGCCCGTTCGGCAGGCAACGGCGTAACCCACCGCGCCAGCCAGCAAGAACCAGACGGCCGGCGGCTCGTCAAGCCAATCGGCCGGTTCGTCAAACACGCCGACAGTAACGCTGCGGCGAATGCGAGGATCCGAGTGTCGTTACTCAGACCGGCGGGCTCAGCTCGCCGGTCTGCACCCGCTGGCAGGCCACCGTCGGATGGGACGACGGACGAGGAGATCGCATAATGAGCCCGAGTCGAATCGCCGCGGCCGTGATACTTGGCGCAGCGCTGACCTGTTCAGCCCGCGCGTTGGCACGATCGGACGATCCCATTCGCTTCCCTGCGGAATTTCGCCAATGGGCCCACGTGAAGAGTGTGCTGGTCGGTCCGGAGGCGCCGTCGTTTCCAACAGAAGGAGGCATTCACCACATCTACGCGAATCCAAAAGCGCTCGACGGATATCGGACGGGCAGGTTTCCCGAAGGATCGGTCGTCGTCTACAACCTGCTCGAGACGACGACAGCCAACGGCCTTACTCTCGAAGGACCGGCCCGCCGCCTGGACGTCATGGTGAAAGACAGCCAGCGGTACCAGGAGACTGGGGGTTGGGGCTTCGCCCGGTTCAAGGGCGACAATCGACAGGATGGCGCGTTGAGCCCTGAGACTCAACGTACTTGCTTCGCCTGCCACGACAAACGGAAGGATCACGACGCCGTCTTCAGCGAGTTCCGGAAGTGATCACTCGAGGGTGTAGTGGCCTGTGTCGGCTGATTCAGTAGCGTGTCGTCTTGTGGTTCGGCTCGATTTCGCAGTCGCGACAACGGAGCGGCTGCCACTGATTCAGGCGTTACTTCCTGTTAGAAAGACAGCTCCTGCCCGCGTGACCGCATTCGCCATCCGAACTGTGCGACCGGCACAGCCATCAGCACGAGGGCAACGGAGAACCACATCCAATCGAACGATGTCGGGAGCACCTGCCTGATGGCGTCCTGACCCTGGTCGATCGTGCGAAGAGCATCGGCCATGAAGACGTAGAGCGCCAGGACGATGCCGATTGCGCCGGAGCCCCACACGATCCACGGAGGCGAGCTCGTCCGAGATCGATCCGCGACCTGCGTCGTGGCCGTGCCCCACGCGATCATCAGCAGAGCGATCGACACCGGCGCGACGACCGGTCCCCACCACGGCAGCGGCAGAAGAAACAGAATGTCCCAATCGAGCAATGACCTGGGCCAGCCGCAGATGATTCGCAGGAAGGCGTAGTACAGAATGTCCCACACGCCGAACGCAATCGCCGTGTAGCCCCACCGCTTCCGCCAGGTGCGTCCGGCCAGCATGCCAATCGTGAGCAACATCAGGAGGGTGGCGGCTTCGCGGACGAGCTCGACCTCTCCGAGCACTCCGCGGATCGGCAGAGGGTTCGGTTGATAGGGTTCGATTCGATCGACCATCGCGCGAAGGTAGTAGACGGTCGCCGCTTCGAGCCACGCCATTCCCACGGCGAACGTCGCGACTGTCAACCACCGGCTGCGCTCTCGGGGTAGGAATTTCATCACTGGCTCCGATCGTGCAGCTGGGCTCCGTCCAGCCGGTCACACAGCTCACGAATGCGCACGTCGACGCGATCGATGACGTCGTCCGGAGTAGACGTCCCGGCCGTGATACCTATGGTGCTGGCCTGGGTGGCGAACCATTCGGGACGGAGCTCCAGCTCGGTCTGGACATGGTGGACACGGGAACAGTAGCGACGGCAGGTCCGCACGAGCTCCTGCGTGTTGTTGCTGTGGGCGCCGCCGATCACCACGACCACGTCGCAGTCGCGCGCCAGCTCGCGCGCGGCGTCCTGATGCTGTTTGGTCGGCCGGCAGACCGTATCGATGAAGCGGACCTCCGATCGAGGGAACCGTTGGCGGATGAGCCCCACGAGGTGCTGCACCCGTTCGATCGATTGCGTGGTCTGAGCCGCGATTCCGATCCGCGGATGTTCCTCGAGGTCCACGACGTCCTGTTCGTCCAGCACCACGTCGAAGCCGTCGAGGTCCTCTGTCACCGCCCGCACCTCCACGTGCGTGCGCTGGCCGATGATCACCGGATGATAGCCCTCCCGCACCAGCAACGCCACGGCGCGGTGCGCGGCGTGAACGAGCGGACAGGTCCCCTCGACGACGTCCAGACCGAGCGCTCGGGTCCGTTGGAGCGCGCGCTGGGAGGCGCCGTGCGCGGTCACCATCACGCTGGACGTCTTCACGTCCGCCAGATCGCGAGCGATCGCGATTCCCTGTGCCTCGAGATCCTTGAGCACGATCGGATTGTGTACAGATCGCCGAGGATGGTCAGAGGGCCGGCTTTGCCTCGCTCCACCGCCAGCGCAATCGCGTCCCGCACGCCAAAGCACATGCCCAGATGCGCCGCGCGAACAATCTTGGTCATATTTGCACAGCAGTAAACTTTGTTATGCAAAGTATAGCGACGAACGGCAGGGCCTGTCAACGTGAAGCCCACTGTAGGGTCGAGAGCGCGAACTGCGGTGGAGACTCGAGCGGGGCCCCGCGGCCCGCGACTTACTCGCCCCCTGCCAATTCATCCTGTGACGAATGACCGGCTCGGGCACGGTGTCGAGAGGAGGCGTTAATATTGGAGTACTGGAACAGGACTCCACGAGATATGACGCATACTCGAAACCGAAGTGACGATCGTGGCTGACTCAGCGTCGCGCTGGTCTCGTCGACCATCGCCGGAGTACTCCAGGATGTTCTCCGCGTTTGCCGCGGGCGCATTTCTGGCGGTCACCGGGTTCATTGGCTGGGATGTCAGATATCTGCACGGCTTTTTCCAGGGCGGCCGCTGGCGGGATGGACCCATTTTCTGGCAGATCGCGCTGGGCGCCGGATTGCTATGGCTCGGCGTCCGTTGGTCGCGGCAGCTTGGTGGATCCGCCCGTACGTTTGACCCTCCGGCCGCCGGATTTCAGATAAAAAACGTCGGTCACGGCAAGACCGCCGGCGCGGACGAGAGGCAAGAACGGCGCACGCTGACATCGTGAATGCCGTCGCCGTCCCACGGCCGCGGCTTGGTCATCAATCGCCTGGAAGGACACATGATGGAAGCTGTCGGGGCGTTACGCGTTCGGAAGGGTGTGCTCGAGAGCTACACAGACGTGCTCACCGCCGCCGCGCTCGAGACAATGACGGCGCTCGCCCCGTTCGACGCGGACCGCCGAGCCCTCATGCGGGCGCGCATCGAGCGTCGTGCCCGTCGGCAGCGTGAGCACGAGCGCATCTCCTTCCTGCCAGCCGACGCAACGATCGGCCGAACCACGATCAAGGTGAGCGATGCCAGAGAAGGACGCTTCGATGGCGCCGCGATCCCTTCGGATCTCCAGAGGCAGTGGATTCAGGGTACGGGTCCCGCGGCGAGGCCGCGCACTGCGACGCGTGAGAGCATCCGCAATGTCGCGTACGCGCTCCTCTCGGGAGCCGACGGCTGGATGTTCGACGGTGAGGACGCACTCGGGCAGGTCGACACGATGTCGCTCGACAACCAGCGCAACCTGAAGCTGGCGTTCGCGCGGGCCGATGTGTTCATGACTGCCGCCGAGCAGGTTGCCGGCGAGATGAATGCGTGGGGTCGCAGCTTCCTCGATCGCCCCATCATAAAGGATTGGAAAGCGCAGCTGGGCTTCACGACGCGGATCTTCCGTCCGCGCGGCCTCCATCTCGACGATCGGCACGTCCGCCTCGCAACCGGCGAATCCCTCTCGGCCTCCATCGTCGACATGGCGCTGTACGCGAACAACCACGGCGCCCTGCGGAGCGAGGGCCGAAGCGTCGCCCTGTATCTCCCCAAGATTCAAACGGCTGAAGAGGCAGCGCTGTGGAACGACATGCTTGACGCGCTCGAGCGGCATCTCGGCCTGCCTCGAGGCGAGATCAAGGTCTATGTGCTCGTCGAGCAGATTGAAGCGTGCTTCCAACTCATGGAAATTCGCGCCGCGCTGGGCCTGCACTTCGTGGGCTTCAACACCGGCCGGTGGGACTACATCAACAGCGTGTCTGATGCGGCGTCCTGGGATCCCGCGGTCGTCAATCCGAACATCGACGCCATCACGATGACGTACGGCTACATGCGAGTCTACGAGGACCGCGTGCGCCGCGCCGTCAATACGCCCGATCGCCAGGGCCGCTTCGCGCTCTGGCAAGGCGGAATGGAGCCCAATATTCCGGTCGGCTCGCCGGCAGGTGTCCAGGCGAGCATGGCGCGTGCGACTGCGGGCGCCGAGCGCGAACAGCGGGAGGGCGCGAGCGGCAAATGGGTTGCCCACTGGAAGATGGTGCACATCGTCCGTCCTGTCTGGGAGAAGGCCGGCGAGCCGAATCAGCTCGGTCGCAAGTTCCCACGATTGTCCTACGCCGCCTCGGATGCCGAAGGATTGTTCCTCATCGAGCCTGCGGCGCGGACGATCCGTGGCGCGCGCGATCTGATCAGCGTGGCTCTCCAGTACGGCAATGCCTTCGGCCGCGGTTATCAGGCGGCGGCACTCAAGCCAGCCGATTTCTTTGGCAACGACGACGTGCTGTATTTGATGGAAGACATGGCCACCGGCGAGATTCGGCTGAGTATTCTGTGGGAGTGGGTAAATAAAAAGGCGCGGATGACGGCTCCTGACCCCGCCGCGGGTGTCGCGGAGGGTGAGCTGTTCACGCTCGACCTGTGCCGGAGGCTGATCGCCGAGGAGTACGAAAAGCTGCAGCGCGCGAGCAACCGCGACGTCCATGACGACTCGAAGGCGACGACGCTGCCCATCGCGAGGGAGATCGTCGAGACCTACGTGGCGCAGCCGTTCAAGATGCCGTGGTACGTGGACCTGCTGAACATCAACCTCGGGGTGCAGGATCTCGAGACGGGCCGGGCGAGGATCGCTCAGTACACGAAGGCATTTGCCGCCGACGGCACCAGAATCACTGAAAACCTGGACTTCGCCTGACGATCGCGCTGAGGAGCCTCTATACTGAGCCGGTTCAGCCGGTCCACCGAGCGAGGCTCAAAGATGCGCCCTTCGTTTGCAGCAGCTCTGTCCTGCGCCGCCGCGTGCGCCCTGCTCGTGACTTCTGGCGTCGCGTTCCAGGCGGCTCCACAGCCGGCGTCGCCGGCAGGTTCGCAATCCGCGGCGCCCGCCGCCCCGACGGCGCCGGCGCAGTTTCCGCCGCTTGGAACCGGCGTCTCCCCGGAAGAGCGCGCCACCCTCCAGTCCGCGGTCGACCAGCTCGCGGCAAGAGTGACAGCGCTGAAGGTCAAATACAGATCTGGCGCGAATGGCCGATCGTGTTGCCGACGTCGAGATCTACCTCGATGCCGTCCGGCGCCCGCTGAAGTACGACGAGCGGCTCTATGCACCGAAGGGCAGCGCACCGGCCGCCACGGCACTGCAGACCCTCGCAACCGGCACCGAACGTGCGGAGCAAGTGGCGTCGTGGCACGACCCCTTGGATGACCGTCAGCGGCGTTCGAGGGTTCTATTCGAGGATCGACGGCTCCGCGCAGCCATATCTCCTCACGATGCCGGACAACTACGACGCGGAGGCCAAGCGGCAGTACCGGCTCGATCTCTTCCTGCACGGCCGCGACGACACCGTGCTCGAGCAGCAGTTCATGACGAAGTCGACGACGGGCTACACGTCGAAGCCGCTCGGCCCAGGCGCCGATCGCTTCATGCTGCAGCCGTACAGCCGATACACAAATGCGAGCCGCTTCGCGGGCGAAACTGATGGCTTCGAGGCCATCGAGTCTGTCGCCAAGGCCTACCCGATCGATCGAAACCGCATCGTCATGACCGGGTTTTCGATGGGTGGTGCGGCGGCATGGTCCTTCATCGTGCACCACGCGGATCGTTGGGCCGCGGCGTCGGCGGGTGCCGGTTTCACCGAGACCGAGGTGTTTCTTCGAGGAGCGCTGCTCAAACAGCCGCAGAATGCCGTGCAGCAGACGCTCTGGCACATGTACGACACGACAGACTACGCCCTGAACACGTTCAACGTGCCGGTCGTCGCGTACTCCGGCGGCATCGACGCACAAAAGCAGGCGGCGGACGCGATGGCAGCGGCGATGCTGCAAGAGGGCCTCACTCTCGAGCACGTGATTGGCCCCGAGACCGGTCATGCCTATGAGCCTCGGGCACGACAGCACGTCCAGGATCGGCTCGACGAGATCTCGGCCCGAGGCCGGACCGACGTTCCGAAAGAGATTCGCTTCACGACGTGGATGCTGCGCTACAACAGGATGTTCTGGCTGACGGTCGATGCGATGGAGGCGGAGTGGCAACGGGCCCGCGTCAACGCACGCATTTCCGACCAGGACGGAAGCAGCATCGATCTCACGACGACGAACGTCAGCGCGCTGCACCTCACGTTCGCTCCGGGGCTGGCGCCATTTCCGCCCGGAACGAAGCCGACGGTCAATATCGACGGCGCGGCGGTTGCGCTGCCGCAAGTCGGGCGCGACGGCTCTCTATCGGCTGGCCTTGTCAAGGCGGCCGCCGCGTGGCGACTGGGCGAGCTACCCCTCGGCACTCTCCGCAAGATTCACGGACTTCAAGGCCCGATCGACGATGCGTTCATGGATAGTTTCGTGTTCGTGCGACCGAGCGGGACACCGCTGTCGCCGGCCCTTGGGAAGTGGGCGGCCGAGCAGGCAGACTATGCCGTCAGCGAATGGGTGCATGTCTTCCGTGGCGAACCGCGCGTCAAGCGGGACGTCGAGCTGAGCCCCGAAGACATCGCCGCGCACAACCTCGTGCTCTTCGGCGACCCGTCGAGCAACGCCATCTACAAGCGCATCGAGGCCCGGCTCCCGATCCGATGGAGCGCCAGCGGTGTGGTCGCGGGCGGCGAGACCTACTCGAAGGATCATGCCCCGATCTTCATCTTCCCGAATCCGCTGAACCCGAAGAAGTACGTCGTGATCAACAGCGGCTTCACGTTCCACGATCAGTCGAACAACGACATGCAATCGCCCAAGCTTCCCGACTGGGCGATTGTGGATACGACCAAGCCGGGCAACAACTACCGGTACCTCCCTCTCTACGTCGAATCACAAGGATTCTTCGACGAGGCTTGGAAGCTCAAAGGGCCGATGAAGCCGTGACGTGGACGCGCATCCCATTTCTTCCGGCTGCTTCGAGAGCGACATGACTGCTGGCCGGTAGAGCCGACTAGCTCTACAATACGACTATGCGACTCATCGCCGTCATCGTCGTAGCGGCCGCTCTCGGCGTGTCCAGCGCAGACACATCGCCTCAGCAGATCGTCTTCACTCGAGTCTCTCCCAATCCAGGCGGGCTCGGGCTGTTCATCGCGTCGGCTGACGGCAGCGACGAGCGCCCGCTGCTGACCGTGCCCGACATCGACTACGATCCGGCGTTTGCACCCGACGGACAGACGCTCGTCTTCACGTCCGAGCGCGGGGGATCCGCAGATCTGTTCCGGGTGAAGGCCGACGGCACCGCGCTCGAACGTCTCACCGACGATCCCGCATACGACGATCAGGCGGCCTTCTCTCCCGATGGCCGGCAGCTTGTCTTCGTCAGCACGCGCCAGGGCGGCTTCGCTCGTTTGTGGACGATGGACCTTGCGACGCGCCGCGCGAAAGCGATCACGAAGGCATCCGGCGGCGACTTTCGCCCGTCATGGTCGCCCGACGGATCGTGGATAGCCTTCGCATCGGCACGCGACAGCGACATGCCGTTCGCCTATGGACGGTGGGAGCGCCTGCAACCAGCCGACCTCTACGTCGTCCGTCCCGATGGCTCGGGCCTCAAGCGGGTCAGCGAGCACGGCAACTTCTGCGGCAGCCCGAAATGGAAGTCTGACAGCAGGCACCTGATCGCGTATTGCATGTCAGCCGAACAGACGCTGTCCAACCGCCGGGCCATCCCCGAGTCGGGACCCGACGGGTCCGATACGCGGCTCGTGTCGTTCGACGTGAACACGGGCGCGTCCGAGAACGTGAAGACCGCGGCCGGCGTGATGTTCAACCCTTCGTACGTCGGCGCGACTGTCGGTTACATCCGGAAGTACGCGCAGGCGCCTGGCGCGGGCATCTACTACGTGGACGGCCGAAGCGGACCAAAGGGGGACGTTCGGTCGGCGTCGTGGTCGCCGGACGGAACGCGCGTCGCATTCCACAGGCGCGTCGCGGCACCAGCGCCGACATGGCGCCCGACGTTCAGCCGCAATCCCGCCTACGCGCTCACGATGACTGGCGTCTTGCCGTCGTTCAGCCCTGCCGGCGATCGCTTTGTGTTGACCGGCAGACCGCCGGATCCGGCGCGGCCGTTCGGCGCCAGCATCATGGTCGCCAGCAGCGGAACAGACAAGGGTGACGTCATTTTCAGGGACGACTCGCGCAACGTGCTCGCGCCGCAGTGGTCGCCTCGCGGGGACGCGATCATCTTCAGCATCGGCGCCTTCGATGCGTTCTTCCACGGCTTCAGCGCGCGGTTCGTGAAACCAGATCAGCGTGCAGAGGGCGGTGCACAAGTCGCCTCGATCAATCCTGACGGCACCGGCTTCCGCGAGATCACGAGCGGGCCGGACAACAACGCCTTTCCGTCGATGTCGCCCGACGGCACGCGCGTCGTCTACCGATCGTTCGGACAGAGCGGCAGTAGCGGTCTCAAGATCATCAATCTCGAGACGAACGCTGTGACGAACCTGACCAGCGGCTATGACAATTTCCCCCTCTGGTCGCCCCGCGGCGATTTGATCATGTTCACGCGCCTCGCGGCGGGCAGCTATGCGATCTGGACGGTGAAACCCGATGGCAGCGGCGCGAAGCAGTTGACGTCCACGCGGGGCAACGACGCCCACCAGGGCTGGTCGCCCGATGGCGAGCGAATCGTGTTCGCGAGCTCGCGCATGGGCTTCAAGGATGAAGCGATCTATACGGACGCCCCGCAGCCGTACGGCGAGATCTTCGTGATGCGGTACGACGGCACGGGCGTCGAGCAGTTGACCGACAACCAGTGGGAAGAGGGTACGCCGGCGTGGAGGCCCGTCGCAGCCGCACCGACCTCGGCGCGTCGTCATTGACCGGCATGCTGGCTCAGGGTCAGGCCCGCAGGGGTTCGAAGCGAACTATCATCGCCTGATGCCATCCGATGCGTTGCCCGTGTCCGCCGAACTACAGTCGGAGTTCGGCGAGATCGACATCTACCTGTTCGATCAGCTGCTTCGCGGCCGGTTCGACCACCGGCGGCGCGTGCTCGATGCGGGCTGCGGCACCGGACGCAACCTGCCCTACTTCCTGCGCCGCGGCTTCGATGTGCTGGCGGTGGACGCCGACGCGGCCGCGATCGATTCGGTGCGCCGGCTCGTCGCCTCGTTGAATCCGGCCCTGCCACCCGACCAGATCCAGTGCGGCTCGCTCGACCGCCTCCCTTGGAAGGACGGAGCCGCGGACGCCGTCATCTGCAGTGCCGTTCTGCACTTCGCGCGCGACGACCGGGCGTTTGCAGAGATGCTCGAGGAGATGTGGCGCGTGCTGGCGCCGCGCGGCCTGTTCTTCGCCCGTCTGGCGACGAGCATCGGACTCGAGCGTCAGCTCTCTTCTTCCACCGGACGCGTGCGACTGCCCGACGGCTCGGAGCGCTTCGTCGTCGACGAGCGGACGCTTCTGGATTGGACGTCCCGGCTCGGTGGCACGCTCGCCGATCCCCTCAAGACGACGAACGTGCAGAACGCGCGGTGCATGACGACCTGGGTAATGCAGAAGTAGTTCGTCCTGCGGTCACTTTCTCGCTCGCACCACCTCTCACCGCGCCTCGCTGCCGCTGGGGAGGCGTTCTCTCGTCGCCAGCAGATCCTCGATCGCATCGGCGACGTGTTCGTCGGAGATGTGATGGTCGCCGCGCTCCACTCGGAGATGGTGGGCCTTCATCAGGACCTCGACCGCCCCGAATCCTTCCGGGGCTTCGAACTTGTAGCAAGCGAGCTCCACTTTGAGACCGTTGGGATCCTGGAGGTAGATCGAATCCATGAATCCCCGGTCGCGCTGGATGAACTCGATGCCTCGTTCCTTCAATCGGGCCGGCGCCAGCGCGAACGTGGCCCGCGAGACGTTCATCGCCAGGTGCTCCACGCATCCGACCTCCCGAGGGGCGGGCCGGCCGGCGTTCTCTCTCGACTCGTTGGTGAAGACGGTCAGAAGGCGGCCGTCTCCGGGGTCGAAATAAAGATGGTTCTCGTCCGGTTTTCCCAGATTGGGCTGCTCGAAAATGAACGGCATTCCCAGCGTGCCTTCCCAAAAATCGATCGCGCTCTGTCTGGTCGAGCCGACGATCGTGATGTGATGAACGCCCTGGACCTGAATCTTCTTCACGGGACCTCTTTTCGTCGTGTTGTCAAACGTGCGGAAGGCCTAACATCTGCCGCTTTTCATGCCGTTGCGGGGGCTCACAACGGCACCCTCCTTGCCTGGCAGCCGTAAAGTTCCAGATCGCACGATGGTTGTGAGTCAATCCTCCTCGGATCCTGCCACAAAGGAACGAACATACGCGCGCTCCGCGACGTGCAATTTGCTATCGCCGCGCCTGTGGATACGATTCTGACATTACGATCCCAGTAAAACGGAGCTTTGGAGCCAGAGGGATGCACCATGACGGACGGAGAAATCGACGTTCGCGACCGGATCGTGGCGCTCAAACGCAGTCTGGCGCCGCGGCGCGATGACTTGAAGCGAGCCTACGCTGACGTGAGGGAACATATCCGCCGCGCCGCCGACAAGGTCCGCGAGGATGTGGCCGCGGGGCGCACGGTCGTGCCCGAGATCGAGTATCGCGACATCAGAGACAGCAACGTCCAGGAATCTACGCGACAAGCGATCCGGAAGACTGGATGTGCGGTTGTTCGTGGAGTGTTCCCCGTCGGCCTCGCGCGGGACTGGTTCGCGGAGCTTGGCGAGTACCTGGAAGGCAACCGGTACGAACAACGCGAAGTCGAGAAGCGGAGTCTCGACAAGTACTTCTCGGCGCTGAAAGCCGGAAAGCCGCAGATCTTCAACGTCTACTGGTCGAAGCCGCAGGTCCTGGCGCGGCAGGACCCGAAGCTCGCCGAGACTCGTGCGTTTCTCGATCGCTTGTGGAGATACGAAGGCGTCTTCAATCCCGATCGGCAATGTACGTACGCCGATCGCGTGCGCAGACGGCAGCCAGGAGACAAGACGCTTGGTCTGTCCCCCCACATGGATGCCGGTACGGTCGAACGCTGGATCGATCCAGGCTACCAGAGGGTCTACGAGCATATCTTCGCCGGTGACTGGCGCAGCTACGATCCCTTCGACGGCACGCACCGGTTGAAGACTCGGGAGATTCCGTCCCCCGCGGTGTGCAGCATGTTCCGGACCTACCAGGGCTGGACAGCGCTGACATCTCAGGGGCCGAAAGACGGAACCTTGCGCCTCATTCCGATCGCAGAAGGCATCGCGTACGTGCTCCTTCGCGCACTCCAGGACGACGTCGCGGAATCCGATCTCTGCGGGGCGACACCCGGTCGCGCCCTCGGGGTCAGCCCGGAATGGCACGCCGACCTCACGGCCGGCCTGATCTCCATTCCTCAAATGATGCCGGGCGACACCGTCTTCTGGCACACGGACATCTGCCATGCCGTTGGCGACGAGCACACAGGTAGAGAGCACGCCAGCGTCATCTACATCGGCTCCGCACCGGACTGCCCGAAGAACCGGGCGTATCTTGGTAAGCAGAAACGCGCATTTCTCGAAGGACGTTCGGCGCCGGACTTTGCGGCGATGGACTTCGAGCTGGACTTCGAGGGTCGTGCAACCGAGCATGACCTGACCGATCTCGGACGTGTGCAGATGGGGTTTTGAAAGCCGAACTCCGGCAACTGTGAACGTTTGCGACTCGAGCGGCGGCTCGTCCACTCGCCGCGGTTCAACCGTGAGGTCAGGATCGAGGTGCATGGCCTGCCCGATCGCATCGGCCGCCGAGGCCTCAATTGCCCGCGAACCCGCGCAGTCGAAAAGGTCAAAGGCACGCCAAGCCGTGACGTAGAATCGCGGCCATGATCGAGCATCACGACGACGCTGCGGGTCTCATCGGTGCGAGCCGTTTGTACGTGCCGCAAGCCGATCGGGCGCGGAAGACACATTGCGGAAGTGTCGAAGCCTGGGAGGCGTTGCTCGCGAGGTCGCACGAGCGCCCCGACGAGTTCTGGGCCGACGTTGCGCGCGAACTGGAGTGGATGCGGCCGTGGGACGTCGTGCGAGAAGGCCATTTTCCTCATTTCAAGTATTTCGTGGGCGGTGTCGGGAACCCGACGGTCAACCTGCTCGATCGCCACCTGGCGCGGGGTGCCGACAACCGGCTCGCCTTGATCTGGGAAAGCGAGGACGGCCAGACGCGCTTCTTCACCTATCGCATGCTGTTCGTCGAGGTGTGCAAGTGCGCAAACGCGCTCAAGGGCCTCGGCGTCGGGAAAGGAGATGCCGTCGCCATCTTTACGCCGAACCTGTCCGAAGCCATCATCGCCGTCCTGGCGTGCTTCAGGATTGGCGCGCTCTTCAATACCGTGTTCTCGGGCTTCTCCGCCCGCTCGCTGCGAGATCGTCTCGACTCTTACCAGCCGAAGATCATCCTCACAGCCGATGAAGGGCTGCGGCGCGGCCAGCGCGTGCCGCTCAAGGCCACGGTGGACGAAGCCATCGAGGGCCTGCCCTGCGTCCAGACGGTGATCGTTGTTCGCCGCACGAGTGCGCCGGTGGCCATGCGCGAAGGGCGCGATTGCTTCTGGCACGACGTGATGCGGCCCGCGTCGCCTGTTTGCGCCCCCGAGCCGATGGAAGCGAACGAACCGGGCATCGTCTTCTACACGAGCGGCACGACCGGCAAGCCCAAAGGCATCGTCCACGCCGCCATGGCGTTCGTCGTCAACAACTACGTCTACACGAAGTACCACATGGACCACCACCCGCACGATGTGCTCTGGTGCACGGCCGACATCGGGTGGCTGACCATGCACATCTGGGGCATTGTCGGCGCGCTGGCCAACGGCGTGACGACCGTGGTGTTCGAAGGCGCGCTCGATCATCCGACGCCGGAGCGCTTCTACCAGATCGTCGATCGCTACCGGGTGAACAAGATCTTCACGGCGCCTACAGCCATCCGCATGCTGATGCGGCACGGCGATGAGTTGATGGCGCCGTATGACCTTTCGTGCCTGGAGGTCGTGTCGCTCGTCGGCGAGCCGTTGAATCCCGAGGCGTGGCACTGGATGTACCGGACGCTTGGCAAGGAACGCATCTACGTGAACAACACGTGGGGGCAAACCGAGCTCTCGGGCTCGCCGCTCGCCAGCGCCGCCTGGCTCACGCCCATGAAGCCCGGGTCGTGCGGTCCGCCGTTTCTCGGGGCTGATGTCGATGTAGTTGACGACCAGGGGCATCCGGTCGCCGTGAACAGGACGGGAAATCTGGTCATCCGCCGGCCGTTCCCGATGATGCTGCGAACTGTCTGGCGCGAGCCGGAGCGGTTCGTGCGGAGCTACTTTTCGCAGGTGGACGGCTGCTACTTCACCAACGACGCCGTCGTGAGGGACGCCGACGGCCACTTCTGGGTCACCGGCCGCGTGGACGACGTGATCAACGTCGCGGGGCACCGGTTGAGCACCATGGAAATGGAAAGCGCGATCATGGAAAGCCCGGGCGTCGCCGAAGTCGCCGTCGTCGGGGCTCCCGATCCGATCAAAGGTCTCGTGCCGGTGGCGTTCGTGACGCTGAAAGCGGGCCAAGCCGCGTCCGCTGAGATCGAACAAGCGATCCGCGCGCAGGTCGCCGAGAGCATCAGCAAGATTGCCGTGCCGGAGCGCGTGATCTTCACCGATGTGCTGCCCAAGACGCCGAGCGGCAAGATCATGCGGCGGCTGCTCAAGGAGCTCGTGACCACCGGCGAGGTCGGGTCCGACGTGACGGCGCTCGAGGACCGCACGTCGGTCGAGAAGCTGAAGGCTCTCGTGAAGG
>CAVSUB010000011.1:0-17764 GCA_963730995.1 uncultured Acidobacteriota bacterium
TTCCCCCGTAGATGAGCGTGTTGCCGCCAATCGCAAGCGCGAGCGACAGCACGGCAATCGCGGTGAAGGCGGGGCGTCTGACGCACTGCCGAAGCGCGTAGCGAAGATCCTGCAGCACAGTGTCCATCTCGGTCCTCTTGTCCTGACGTGGCAGCCTCGGCGCGCCGCGGACCTGCCGCAGGCGCAGCCGAGCGGCCGTGGTCACCAGGTCGCGGAGAATGAGCGTCCAAAGACGGCCCACGCCGAGAAGCCCTGCGTGGCGCGGCGCCACCGACTCCTCAGCGAAGGCGTCGATCAACTCCTGTCGGAATCGCAGTCGAAACGATCGCGGATATAAGCGAAGCAGGAGCCGGTAGATGCCAATCACGCGAGCTCCTTCCGGAGGCGCGGGTTGCTGCGCGCGAGCTCCAGGACTCGATCGAGCTGGCGGACTTCGTCGCCGAGCGCGGCCCAGCCGCGTGTCGTCAGGCGGTAGTACCGGCGCTGCGCCTGTTGTCCGTTGATGGATTGCTCGGACGCGGGCCGGCCGGACTCTTCGATGAGGCCGCCGTCCTCGAGCCTCTGGATGGCTTCGTACAACGTTCCCGGCGCAAGCCCTGGCGGGATCAGCTGGGTAGTTGCGGGGCCTCGGGCACGGGCAGGACGACCCTGGTGAACTGGCCGCGCTGAAGGAGCTCGCGGCCTTTGCCGCCGCGGCCCGTAATCTCGTATTTTGCCGTGCTGATCGTCTGCTCCGCGCCGCGGCTGGTTTCGACGATCATCAGATCGCGGTCGCCCGTCGAGGCGACGAAGCCGAGGATGCGGTCGTCTTTCGACGTCAGCTTCAGGAGGATCACCCCTCGGCCTGGGCCTGAGAGGAAATTGACCTCGTCGGCCTTCGTCAGAATCGCGCGCGCCTCGCGTGTGGCGGCAATGACGATTTCGCCGCCCGTGATGCGGGCCACGCCGACGACCTCGGCGGACTCGGGAACCCGGGCATACCGGCGGCCCGCGCGCGTGCTGGGCTCGACGAACGGTTCCATGCTGAAGCGCATGCTGTAGCCGTCGCTCGTGACGGCAATCGCCTGCACCCGCGGCTCGGCTCCTTCTTTCCTGGGCGTAATCTCACCAGCCACGCGCGGGTCGAGGCTGAGCGCGGCAACCACGCGTTCGCCGTCTTTGAGCTTGAACAGCCGCTGAATCGGCTCGCCGTACCCGGTCGAGGCGGGGATATCGGCCAGGCGGGCGCTGTAGGCGACGCCGAAGTTGCTGAAGAAGACCGCCGTCGCGCGGGTGCTGCCGGCGAGAACGGCCAGGACCTGGTCCCCTTCTCGAAGGCGCGTGGTCCCGACGTCCTTGACGTCCTTCTGACGCTTCACCCAACCGTCGCGCGAGACGATGATCACGTTGTCTTCTTCGACAATGAAGTCTTCGGCGGTGTACTCGACCTCGTGGACATCGGTCGCGAGAATCGAGCGGCGCGCGTCGCCGTACTGCTTCTGGATCTGCTCGATCTCGCGCGCACGATGGCCCACCGGCTGTCCTCGTTCTTCAACAGGCCGCCAATCTGGCGCGCACGTTTGCGCTTGTCCTCGGCCTCCTTGCGGATGATCAGAATCTCGAGGCGGGCCAGGCGATAGATCTTGAGCTCGAGGATCGCGTCGGTCTGGTCGGCGTCGAGCGCGAATCGCTTGATGATTTGCTGCGCGGCGTCCTGCTTGCCCTCGGACTTCCGGACGATCTTGAGGATCTCGTCCAGTGCGTCGAACACCTTCTCGAAGCCCTCCAGGATGTGGATGCGTTTCTTGAGCGCCTCGAGCTCGTGCTCCAGACGGCGCGTGACCACGTCGAGCCGGAAGTGCAGGAAGTGCCAGAGGATCGCGTGCAGGTCGAGACGCTCGGGCCGCCCGACTTCCACGTTCTCGGTCGGAATCAGGCAGGTCAGGTTCACGATGAAGTTGGTCTGGAGCGGCGTGTGGCGGAAGAGATACGCCATCACCATCTTCTCGTCCGCGTCGCGCTTCAGCTCGAGCGCGATGCGGACGTCCTCGGTCGACAGATCCCTCACGTCGAGGAGTGGCGGCAGCTTGCGGCCGAGGGCAACCTCCGCGATCCGTTCGACGAGGACCGACTTGTTCACCGTGTACGGGAATGCTGGTGATGTAGATGGACTTCGACGTTCGCGTCGATGGGCCTTCCTCCCACGTCGCGCGGAGACGGATCGCACCGGATCCGGTCTTGTAGATCTCCTTGAGCTCATCCGCCGAGTTCAGGATCTGGCCGCCTGTCGGGAAATCCGGCCCCTTCACGTACCGGCACAATTGCACGCTGCTCAGATCCGGGTTGTCGAGGAGCTTGACGAGCGCCGTGCAGACTTCCGACAGGTTGTGCGGCGGGATGTTGGTGGCCATGCCCACCGCAATGCCGGTCGCGCCGTTGATCAGCAGATTGGGGACACGCGACGGCAGCACGACCGGCTCGGTCTTGGTGCCGTCGTAGTTGGGACGGAACGGCACGGTCGACTGATCGATCTCGGTCAGCAGCTCGTCGCTGATGCGCGCGAGGCGGCATTCGGTGTAGCGCATCGCCGCGGCGCTGTCGCCGTCGAGCGACCCGAAGTTGCCCGATCCGTCCACGAGCGGATACCGGAGCGAGAACGACTGCGCCATGCGGACGAGCGTCTCGTACAGCGCCGCATCGCCGTGCGGGTGATAGCTTCCCATCACGTCGCCGACGACCTTCGCGCATTTGCGATGCTTCGTATCCGCGGTCAGGTTCTGCTGCCACATCGTGAACAGGATGCGACGCTGCACGGGCTTGAGACCGTCACGCACGTCAGGCAGCGCGCGCGAGGTGATCACGGACAACGCGTAGTTGAGGTACCGGGTCTGCGCCGCTTCGTGAAGGCTCACGGCCTCATCGGTCGGCCCTGATGGCGGATCGATATCGACGGCTGCGTCGAAGAGCGAGGCGTTGGATGGTTTCTTGCGCTTGGCCATTGGTGAAGAGGATAGCACCCGTTTGGTGAGGCGCTGGGGAAACGAAGGTGACGAAGAGAACGGATTTCAGAAACGAAGCAACGAAGGCATCGGAGTTAAACGGAGTAAGGCGAACGAGGTCGCCAAGCCGCGCTACGCGCGGGGAGGACACCAGAATCCGAAAACACAAGCAACGTACGGATACTGGGTTGCTTGTATTTTTGGATTCTGGTGTCCTCCTACCGCCGGCCGCAGGCCGGCGCTTGGCGACCTTCAGCTCCGCCTGTTGCGCACCGGATTGATCACACGTTTGACACCGTCGATCAACTTTGGCACGTTGAAGTTGATCAACAGCCCGACCGGCAGCCCTGTCAGCTTGACGTATGTCAGGACTTGCCTGGCGTGGATCTCCGTGAGAGCCGAGACGGCTTTCAATTCCACAACGACCACATCGTCCACAACCAGATCGACATAGTAACGAGACTTCAGCTGTACATCTCGATATCTGATTGGAACTGCGCGCTGCGCTTCGTACCGTATGCCGTGGTGGCGAAGCTCGTACTCCATACATTCGTAATACACGTTCTCGTAGACGCCCGGACCAATGGCCGAATGCACCTGGATCGCGCAGCCCACTATTCTCCTCGTGAGGGCGTTCGTGCCGAGCGGATCCGCAAGCATGCTGCTCAAAGAGCAAGAGCTGGACCATCCGCAAATTGGCCCGAATTGCTACAGAGCGATGCTGATATGTTGCAGATTCTTCGTTTCCTCCGTTGGCTTCGTTGCTTCGTTTCTGAAATCCGTTCACTCCGTCAAACTCCGTTGCCAGAAGACCTCCCATGCGCACTTACCGTTACCTCCACCTCGACGTCTTCACCGACACGCCGCTCGAAGGCAACCAGCTGGCCGTCTTTCCGGAACCAGCGGGGTTGTCCACGGACGACATGCAGCGCATCACGCGCGAGATGGCGTTCTCGGAGTGCACGTTCGTCTTTCCGCCTGAGACGCCGGGCACTCACATCCGGCTGCGCATCTTCACGCCCGGCGAGGAACTGCCGATGGCCGGACATCCGACGATCGGGACGACGTTCGCGTTGGCGCTCGAGGGACGGGATCGCCAAGGGCGCGCCGGAACTGGTCTGCGGCCTCGGCGTGGGGCCGACGCCGGTGGCGATCGAGTGGAAGGGCGCGTCGCCGGCCTTCGCGTGGATGACACAGCAGACGCCGACGTTCGGACCGCGCGTTACCGACCGTGCGGCTCTCGCATCCGCGCTCGGCGTGCGCGACACCGACCTCGCGGGCACCTATCCCCCGGAAGTGGTGTCGTGCGGCGTCCCGTTTCTCTTCGTGCCGCTCGCCACGCGCGCCGCTGTGGACGCGGTGGATGTCTCGCGCGCTGCGTATCGCGCCTGCCTGACCGGCGCAGGCATCGACGACGTCCCCGTGTTCATCTTCACCCTCGACCGGGCGGGTTCCTCAGGTGACGAGGCGGTTTACAGCCGGATGCTGGCGCCGGGATTCGGCGTCAGCGAGGACCCGGCCACCGGCGGCGCCAGCGGTCCGCTCGGCTGCTACCTCTCGGCGCACGCGCTCCTGCCGGAAGATCGCCTGAAGCACTTCGTCAGCCTGCAGGGACAGGCGATGAAGCGGCCGAGCCGCCTGCATGTTTCGATCGAGCGAAACGGAAACACGATCAGTCGCGTGCGGGTGGGCGGTCGCAGCGTCCTCGTCGGCCGGGGCGAGCTTCACCTGCCCTGACAATTGGAGGGTCAGACCCCAAGTCGCCTACACTCTCCGGAACGGCCGTGACGGCCGTCTGGAGGACACATGATCTGGTCGGATCTGCTCGTGCCTGGTGTGCCGGTTCTCGAGAAAGCCATCCGGCCGCTCATCGTCTACGTGGCGCTGGTCCTACTGCTCCGGGTGTTCGGCAAGCGCGAGCTGGCGCAGCTGAATCAGTTCGATCTGATCGTGCTGCTGATGCTGTCCAATACCGTGCAGAACGCCGTCATCGGCAACGACAACTCCGTCACGGGTGGGTTGATCGGCGCTCTGACCTTGGTGGCGGTCAACGGCCTCGTCGTCCGCTTCCTCTACCGCCACGAACGGATCGACCGCGTCGTCGAAGGCAAGGTGTCGACGCTCGTGGAGGACGGACAGGTGCTCAAGGAGAACCTCGACTCGGAGCTCATCACGGTCGCGGAGCTCGAAGCGGCCGCGCACCGGCAAGGCTACGAGACCCTCGAGGCCGTCGATAGAGCCATCCTCGAGCCCGGAGGGCAACCTGGTGTTCTACGGGCGCAAGCCGACCGGCACAGCGATCCGGCAGCACGAGCTCGTGGCGCACCTCGAGGAAATCAAGCAGTTGATCCGCGCGAGAGCGTAATCGGCGTCAGCGTCCGTCGATCGTCACCGGGCCGTTGACGGTGGAGATGCGAACGACGACAGGATCGGGACCGAAGCGAATGCTCCTCGACCGATCATCCCAGTCGCGATTGCCGTTGCGGCACGCGGCAAGGCGACACGTCCACGGCGAGTTGAACGACGACGAGATCTCGACGCCGGAGCCGTAGTTATCAGGAACCCGCACGTCGACCGGTCCGTTGCTCGCGCGCGCGTCGAGCCTGCCCTCCCACTTGGTGCCGGTCAACGTCACCGAAATCGGACCGTTCGCCGTTTCCACGTCGAACGTACCCGCGCTGCCGTCGACCCCGATCGGCCCGTTCTGGGCACGCGCAGAGACCGTGCCGCGCACGTTTGAGAGGGCGATCGGACCATTGGTTGCCCGCACGTTGAAGGTGCCGCTCACGTCCCGCAGACCGATCGGTCCGTTGGTCGTCGCGGCCCGCACGTCTGCTCCGGGAGGGGTCCCGATGATGAGCTGAACGCTCGACCCTTTCGCTCGAGGAACGCCCTGCACGCGAACGCGACTCCCTTCGATCACCAGGCGCACGCCGTCGGCCGCCTGTTGCGCCTCCGTCTGTGTCGCCCCGCCCGCAGCAATGCAGGCCGTGATCGAATAGCTGGTGCCCGTGCCCTTCTCGAAGCTCACCCCGCCGTTCGCCTCGGGTTCGACGTCGAGCCGTCCGGCTGAGAGCGGGACACTCCCATGTTGGACCGCGCGCGCGACCTCGAAATCGCCAAACTGCACGTGCATTTCCGAACAGTCCGCCGCCTCCAGGTCGACCCGCCGCGATTGTCCAGCCGCCGGCAGAGCCAGCAGGCACGACAGACTTCCCAACGCCATCAGGCCACGGAGCTTCATGCCGGCACCCCCAGTCACGTTCTCTTGGACGTAGCGGGCTGCGAACAGGTTGGCTCCAAAAAGACAAGGCCCAGAGAGCTGAGCTCCCTGGGCCCTGGAACGACTGTCGACCGTCGACTTCGGCTACTTGACGAACAACATCTCGCGATACGTCGGAAGCGGCCAGACGTCGTGCGGCACGATCCCTTCCAGGGCGTCGCCCGCATCGCGCAAGGCCGTCATCGACGGAATCACCTTGTCTCGGAAGTACTTCGCGTGCTTGACGATGTCGCCGTTGGCTTCGTGCTCGAGCAGATGCTGGAGCTTGTCGACCTGTGCCTTGGCCTCGTCAGTCAGCTTCGTCATCGTCTCGAGCGTCTTCTTGGTTTCCTTCGAGACCACGCCGGCCGCCTTCATGGCCGCCACGCTCTGCGCCAACTCGCCCGTGAACTGGTACGCCGCGGGCAGGATGTAGCGGTTCGCCATCAACACCATGAGCTGCGCTTCGATGTTGACCGTCTTGTTGTACTGCTCGAGCGCGACCTCGTAACGTGCCTTGAGCTCGCGCTCGTTGAGCACGCCGTACTTCTCGAACGCCTTGATGACGTCCGGTTTGAGGATCTCGCCGAACGCGTCGACCGAAGTACGGTGGTTGAGCAGACCGCGCTTGGCGGCGTCCTTCTGCCAGTCGTCGGCGTAGTTGTTGCCGTTGAAGATGATCTGCTTGTTGTCCTTGATCAGCTTCGTGAGCAGGCCCTTGACGGCGACCGGAAGCGTCTTCCCGTCTTTCAGTCCCTTCTCGAGTTCAGTCGCGCAGTAGTCGAGCGACTCCGCCACCGCGACGTTGAGCGCAACGTTCGGCAGCGCGATGCTCTGATTCGCCGAGACGGCGCGGAACTCGAACTTGTTGCCGGTGAAGGCAAACGGGCTGGTGCGGTTGCGATCGCCGGCGTCGCGCGGCAGCTTCGGCAGCACCGAGACGCCGGTATCGAGGATACCGCCCGACTTCGTCGTCTTCGCGCTGCCCGCCTTCTCGACCTGCTGGAAGATGTCCGTGAGCATGTCGCCCAGGAAGACCGAGATGATCGCCGGCGGCGCTTCGTTCGCGCCGAGCCGGTGATCGTTGCCCGCGCTCGCGATGCTCCAGCGCAGGAGGCCCTGGAAGCGGTTCACCGCGCGGAGCACCGCCGCGCAGAACACCAGGAACTGAATGTTGTCGTGCGGCGTGTCGCCCGGGTTGAGCAGGTTGTTGCCGAGGTCGTCGCTCATGCTCCAGTTCAAGTGCTTGCCGGAGCCGTTGACGCCCGCGAACGGCTTCTCGTGCAGCAGGCAAGCCAGGCCGTACTTCGGCGCCATTCGCCGCATCATCTCCATCGTCATCATCTGATGATCGGTGGCCACGTTGGCGTTCTCGAAGATCGGCGCGACTTCGTACTGGCTGGGCGCAACCTCGTTGTGCCGCGTCTTCACCGGCACGCCGACCTTGTACAGCTCGCGCTCGACGTCCATCATGAAACCGAGCACCCGGTCGGGGATCGATCCGAAATAGTGATCTTCCATCTCCTGACCCTTCGGCGGACGCGCGCCGAACAAGGTGCGGCCGGCGTTGATCAGGTCGGGACGGCTGAAATAGAACCGGCGATCGATAAGAAAGTATTCCTGCTCGGGACCGCACGTCGTGACGACGCGCTGCGCCTTGGAGCCGAACAGCTTCAGGATCCGGACGGCCTGCTTGGAAAGGGCCTGCATGGAGCGCAGGAGCGGCGTCTTCTTGTCCAGCGCCTCGCCGGTCCAGCTCACGAACGCGGTCGGGATGACGAGCGTCGTGCCCTGGCCCGTGACGAGGAGCCACGGCGGGCTCGTCGGGTCCCAGGCCGTGTAGCCGCGGGCTTCGAACGTGGAGCGCATGCCGCCCGACGGGAAGCTCGAGGCGTCCGGCTCTCCCCTGACCAGCTCCTTGCCGCTGAACTCCGCGACGGCGCGCCCGTCCGGGGTGGGATTCAGAAACGAGTCGTGCTTCTCGGCCGTGATCCCCGTCATCGGCTGGAACCAGTGCGTGTAGTGGGTCGCGCCGTGATCCACGGCCCAATCCTTCAGCGCGCTGGCGACCGTGTCGGCAATCGACGGGTCGAGGGGCTCTCCCATGGCGATCGACCGGCGCAGGGCCCGGAACACGTCCTTGGGCAGCCGCGCGCGCTGAACTTCCTCATTGAACGTCAGCGATCCGTATTCCTCCGTCGCTCGTTTCTGCGTGCTCGTCGCGGCGGAGCCGCGGCCGGCTATTCCCCATTCGTTGATTCCCCGGATCGCTTCACTCGATGATGCGGAGCCCATGTCGATGTCCTTTCTGTCCCGTGCGAGACGCCCGGCACGCTCTGGCGGCCGTGGCGCGAAGCGTTGGATTATGCGGGGCGCGCCTGCCCGCCGCAAGCACAAAAACGCGCTCGACCTCTAGTATCGCACGTTATATGCTTAACATTGTGATACATATAAATGACTACTACGCGCCCATTCTTGGAGAGTTCGAGCTCCTCGTGCTGCTCGCGCTGCTCCGGCTCGGCAACGGCGCCTACGGTGCCACCATCCTCCGCGACATTCGCGAGCGCACCGGCCGAGAGGTCGCGATCGGCGCGCTCTACATGACGCTTGGCCGTCTCGAGGCCAAGAAGATGGTCTGCTCGTACATCGGCCTTCCCTCACACGAGCGAGGGGGCCGCCGCCGCAAGCACTACCTGATGGACACCGCCGGCCGACGCGCGCTGGGCCGCGCGTATCGGACCCTTCGGACCATGGCGCAGGGAATCGAATCCGAGCTAGAGGGTTTATAACAGCGCTGTCGCATCGCGGCGCCTGACACGACAAGAGTGTGTACGCTGCGCTGATTTACGTACATAAATGTACGCTGAAATCAAGAACGGACGGAAACGCTACTTGAGGGAATACGACATGCCGGCGTGGAGGACGCTCAGCTTCACGTTTCGCGCAGCGAGGAGCCCGCTCGCGGACGCGGCCTCGACGGCGGCACCGCGCGCATCGATCACGACCACCGAGCTCCGTCCGATGACGTCGAACGATCCGCCGTGCACGATGACCGCGGTGGATTCGTCGATGCCGACGCCCACCAGCGTCGGGTGATCGATCACCGCGCTGATCAATCGGTTGTCGCGCTGACGCCTCAGAAAGTGCTGATCGACGATCACCTCGGGCCAGAGGCCGAGGCCCTTCGCGATCACCGTTTTCTGCGCGGTGAGCGACTGGAGGTCGGCGTCGCCGGTAATCATCGCCTCGGAGATGACCGCCGCGCCGGCGCTCGTCCCTCCTACCACTGCGCCCGCGCGATGGCGGGCGCGAATCACGTCATCCAGCCCCGTGCCGTCGATGGCCTTCATGAAGCGCGTCTGATCCCCGCCGGGCATCCAGATCAACGTGGCTTGTTCGAGCGCCGCCGACGCGGCGCGCCGATCGGCGAACGACACCTTCTCGGCCGAGCGCGCGCCGGCCTCTCGCCACATCGTCACCGAGTCGTCGCCCGCATCGGGCTCCGCCGACGACTGCGGGAGCACGGCGACGATGGCGTTCTTGCCGCCGGCGAGCTCGAGGGTCTTCGACACGATGTCGGGCCCGGTGTTCCCGCCACCAACGACGACGAGCGTGCCGGATTGTGCCAACGCAACGCCTCGGAGTGCGAGAACGGCCAGAACGATGCAGAACAGTCGGCGCATGGCGGAACCGGACCAAACAGATTGGCAGGAAACGGGACGCATTACATCAGCACCCTGTGGGGGACGTAGGGCTCCTCGAGGCGGCGGACCTCCTCGTCGGACAGCTTCACATCCAGCGCGGCGACCGCCTGCTCGAGCTGTTCGAGCTTGCTGACGCCGACAATGGGCGCGGTCACGCCGGGTTGTCTGAGCAGCCACGCGAGCGCGACTTGTGCAGGAGCGACACCGCGGTCGCGCGCAACCTCCGCCACACGCTCCGCGACGTCGAAGTCCGCGTCCGTGTAATAGAGATTGCGGGCGATCGTTGTCGGTCTGCTCGCGTGTCGTCGGCGACGCGTCGGCACCGCGTCTGCGATTGCCGGCGAGAAAGCCGCGGGCGAGCGGGCTCCAGGGAATCACGCCGATGCCCTCGTGCCGGCAGAGTGGGAGCATCTCGCGCTCTTCCTCGCGATAGACGAGGTTGTAGTGATTCTGCATGGACACGAAGCGCGTCCACCCGTGGTGGTCGGCGAGATAGAGCGCCCGCGCGAACTGCCACGCGAACATGCTGGAGGCGCCGATGTACCGCGCCTTGCCGCTGCGCACGACGTCGTGGAGCGCCTGGAGCGTCTCTTCGATGGGCGTCTCGGGATCCCAGCGATGAGTCTGGTAGAGGTCGACGTAGTCGGTCTGCAGCCGCTTCAGCGACCGATCGATCGACCTCATGATGTGCTTCCGGGAGAGCCCGCGATCGTTGGGATCGTCGCTCATCGGACTGAACACCTTGGTGGCGATCACGACGTTGTCGCGCTGCGCGAACTCACGCAACGCGCGGCCGAGCACCTCCTCGCTCGCCCCGAGCGAATACATGTCGGCGGTATCGAAGAAGTTGAATCCGAGATCGAGCGATCGCTTGATGAACGGACGCGCGGCATCCTCAGGAAGCACCCACGCCCGCCACCGCGGATCGCCGTAGGTCATGGCGCCGAGACACAGGCGGGAGACTTTGCAGCCCAGAGGCGCCGAGACGGACATAGTCCATGAATTGAAGAATATCGGAGTCTATAGTCCCAAGTCCCAAGTCGCCAGTCCAGAGGACAAGGGACTCGGGACGAGACTTGAGACTTGGGACTTGGGACTTGGGACTTGGGACTCTGATATTTCAGCTCTCCCGCCTCGATGCGCACCTGCAGTCGATTCGGTTTCGTCGGCAGCGGGCAGGTCGCGAAATCGGTGAACGCGCAGGGCGGGTTGTAGGCCTTGTTGAAATCGAGGTCGACCCGGCCGTTCTTCGGCAGCGGCGCGTGGAGGAAGCGGCCGGCTGGGTAGGTCTCGCTCCGGCTGGTCAGGTCGCTGAAGATGAAGAACAGATCCTCGTGCTCGGACGTCTCGTAGACCGGCTCCAGGCGAAGCGTGCGCCCCTGCAGCGTGAACGTCACGTAACCGGGACTCTACCATCGGCACCGTCATGCCCAGCACGTTCGGCACGGGCACCTGTTTGGGCGTGGCGTATGGCACGAACGTCGCGTCGACGCGGTACGCCGTCTGAAGCGGAAAATAGCGCAGGCCCTTGAAGTTCGTCCGCGCGGACGACTGCGGATCCAGCAGGCGGACGCCGTACCGATCGCCGCGCTTGATGATGAACATCACCAGATCGCCGGACGCGATCGCGGATTTCTGCCCCTTTGCAAGGTCAAACACGAACTCCGACACCGGCTGCCCCTGTGCGGTGATGGTCGCGTCCCGTTCGGCCACGAATCGCACGCGACCCTGCTGCAGCTCGAACGACCCGAGCCGCGTCGGCGCGCGCGCCGGCAGGCTGACGGCGTTCGACGCGTCGCTTCCCGTGCTGTTGGCGCCTTCGTGAAGCCAGAACAATCCCGCGACCGCAAGCCACCCATCGGGCGCTTGCAGCTCCTTGATCCGGTCCGCGCGATACTTGTCGATCGACTTTTTGTATGCGCTGTCTGGCGGCGAACCGCCGACGCCGAACAGTGCCACCAGCAGACAGACGATCATCGTCATCGCTTTACTTTGCCACACCATCGTGTTCACGGACGCTCATAGGGGATGATCCGGTCCCACTCGTCGGCGCTGGAGCGCGCGACGACGGCGACGACGGGATCCGTGCCGCTCAGGTTGTAGACCTCGTGTGGCACGCCTGGCGCGATGAAGATGAAATCGCCCGCGTCGTGCTCGACGCGCTGCGACAGCCCTTCGCCGTAGTCGTGGCGCACGCGGCCTTCGAGGATGTACAGCATCACCTCGAACCCGACGTGAATGTGCGCCCCGGCAACGCCTCCGGGCGGTATGACCGCGACGTTCATCGACAGCTGCGTCGCGCCCACGTTCTTCCCGGACATCCCGAGCTTGTATCGGATGCCGTTCCAGTCACGGCAGATGCCGCTTCCGCGGATCCACATCAAGCCGTCGTGTCCTTCGACTCTCGACCCTTCGTCGCTCATGTGGTGCCTCATCTATCCAGCGCCGACGCCTCGGCGATCCGCTCGTCGAGCTCCTTCCGAAAATCCGCAAGAGCCTGGCGCGCGGCCGCGGTGGGAGCCACGTCCCCGGTATCAACGCCGGCCAGGAGCTCCGCGAGCCCGCCGTCCAGACGGACCAGGGCGCGCTCCAGGCTCGCCGTGGTCGGATTGACGGACTTGCTCGATCGCAGCGTCTCGAGGGCGCGGGTATTGTCCTCCAACGCTTGCGCGATCAGGCGCTCGAGGTCAAAGAGCTGGGCCAGATCCGCCATCGAGGTGGTCACGCGCGGATCCATCTTCACCGTCAGCGTCTCGGTGGACGCACGGCCATCCACCGTCAGCCTGATCGTATAGGTGCCCGGAAGGACCTGCGGTCCCTCGGGCAGCGCAGGAGTGTTGCCCGGCAGCGCGGCAATCGTGAAATCCGGACGCTGGACGGGCGGCGATGGGTAGCGGAGATCCCAGACGAATCGGTTCATGCCGCGATGCGCCGGGAGCGACGCCGGTTGTTTCAGCCAGTACGAGGGAAACGGCGTCGGGCCAGGCGGCACCGGCCTGGGATCTTTCGTCGAGAAGCGTCGAATGAGCCCACCCGATGAATCCAGGATCTCGAGCGAGACTTCTCCGGCGGGCTCGGGATCGATGCGGTAGTCGATGACGGCGCCGTCGGGAGGGTTCTGTCCCATGGGCGTCTCAGGCGGGAGCGGCGTGTCCGTGTTCACGCTGCGGCGGATCCGGATCGCGATCGACGGTTTCAGCAGGCGCGCGCCGATCGCGTTGGTGCGGCCATCCACCTGTCGCAGCGGCGACAGATCGTCGAGCACCCAGAACGATCGGCCGTGGGTCGCGACGATGAGGTCGTTGTCGTGGACGACCAGATCGTGAATCGGAGCGCGCGGCAGATTGAGCTGCAGCGACTCCCACTGCTGCCCGGCATCTCCGGAAACATAGACGCCGAACTCGGTCCCGGCAAAGAGCAGCCCCTTTCGAACCGGATCCTCGCGGACCGCGCGGACGAATGTGCCGGCAGGAATGCCGCTTGCGATCTCCGTCCAGCTGCGACCATAGTCGTGGGTCGCCAGGATGTGCGGCGTGTAGTCGTCGAGCCGGTGGCGATCGATCGCCGCATACGCCGTCGCTCCATCGTGCGGAGACGCCTCGAGCATGCTGACCTTGCTCCACGCCGACAACGCCGCCGGCGTGACGCTCTGCCAGGTCGCTCCGTCATCCCGCGTCACATAGATCTGCCCATCGTCGGTTCCAGCCCAAATCAACCCCGGAGTGCGCGTGGACGGCGCGATCGTGTAGACGACGCCGAGGGCCTCGGACGGGGCGAGCTGCTGAACCATCGCCCCACCGGAAGGCACTGTGGTGACGTCGCTGCCGTGACGCGACAAGTCTCCGCTGATCCGCGTCCAGCTCTGCCCCTGATCGATGCTCTTGAGCACATATTGCGCACCGAAGAAGATGGCCCGTGGCTTCGTCACCGAGAAGGCCACTGGCGACGTCCACGTGTAACGATAGGTTGCCTCGCGGCGGCTTGCGCCGAAGTCCGCCGCAACGCGCGGTACGATCTCATGCGATTGGCCTGTGTCGCGGACGAATCGAAACAGGCCGCCATTCGTGTTGCCGCCGTAGACGACG
Organism: uncultured Acidobacteriota bacterium; assembly: GCA_963730995.1. Classification (GTDB taxonomy): domain Bacteria; phylum Acidobacteriota; class Vicinamibacteria; order Vicinamibacterales; family 2-12-FULL-66-21; genus CAVSUB01. The sequence continues at coordinate 14,030 of CAVSUB010000011.1, forward strand.
TCGGGGTCGTCCGGATCGGGCACGATGTAACCGCTCTCGCCGCCGCCGACGGTCTCCCAGTCGTTCGGCGTGATCGCGCCGTAATTGCCTCGACTCGTGATGCCAACGGTGCCGCTGTCCTGCTGTGCCCCGTAGATCCGGTACGGGAAATCCGCTGTCCACCGCCACATGGTAGAACTGCGCGGTCGGCTGGTTGTACCAGGAGCTCCACGTGACGCCTCCGTCCACGCTGATCGTCGCTCCCTGATCGACGCCGGTGATCATCCGCGCCGAATCGGCCGGATCGATCCACAGCGCGTGGTAGTCGTCGCCGCCCGGCGCGCCCTTTGATCGGCGTCCACGTCCGGCCGCCATCGGTCGATCGATTCAAGCCGACGTTGGGGGTGTACACGATGTCGGCGTCGTGCGGATCGACGATGACTTCGCTGAAGTACCAGGCGCGGCCCGTGATTCTCGGGATCCGTGCTGACGAGCTCCCACCGCGCGCCTGCATCATCCGATCGATACAGCCCGGGCGTATCGGCGTCGATCAACGCGTAGACGCGCGCGCCTCGAGTGACCGTAGCCGACGGCCAGTCCGATCCGGCCGTTGATCGTCGACGGAAGGCCCGGACTCGACAGTCGCGTCCACGTGGCGCCGCCGTCGGTCGACTTGTAGATGCCGCCGCCGGGCCCTTGGACGGGCGGATACCGACTCCATGGGGTGCGGCGCGCGCTCCAGAGCGCCGCATAGACGATCCGCGCGTCCGATGGCTGCCGGACGAGGTCGATGGCGCCAACGTCCGGTGACGTGAACAGTACTTTCTGCCAGGTTCGACCACCGTCGCTCGTCCGATAGACGCCGCGGTCGCCGTTGGCGGCGTACGCATGGCCCATGGCAGCAACGAGCGCGATATTCGGATTCGCGGGGTCGACGTTGATGCGCGCAATGTGCCGTGTGTCGTCGAGGCCCAGATGCTGCCACGTGCGTCCGGCGTCAGACGACCGGTACATGCCGTTGCCGCCCGACAGATCCGATCGCCAGTCCGCTTCCCCCGTGCCGACGTAAATGACGTTCGGATCTGAGGGGGACACGGCGATCGCGCCGATCGATTGTGCCGGCTGCTGATCGAAGACCGGCGCCCAGAGGAGCCCGTCGTCAGTGGTTTTCCACACGCCCCCGCCGGCGGCGCCGAAGTAGTACGTGTGCGGCTGACCTGGTACGCCGGCCACAGCGAGGACGCGGCCGCCGCGAAACGGTCCGACCAGGCGCCACGTCATGGCCGCCGCGGCGGCAGACGGCGTCGGCGGAGATTGAGCTCCCGCGATCAGCCCGAAGGCTGCGAAGAGGGCCGAGACGAAAAGGAGATAAGCTGTCCCTTTTTTCATGCGTCGCATCCTGCACATCGACATGGACGCCTTCTACGCGTCCGTTGAGCAGCGCGACAAACCGGCGCTCCGCGGACGTCCGGTCGCCGTCGGCGGCGACCCCGACAAACGGGGCGTCGTGGCGGCCGCCAGCTACGAGGCGCGTGCGTTCGGCGTTCGTTCTGCGATTCCGATGGCGCGCGCGGTGCGCCTCTGCCCGGAGCTCATCATCGTGCGGCCGGATTTTCAGCGCTATCGCGCCGCGTCACAGGCCGTTTTCGCTCTGTTTCGGTCGGTGACGCCGCTGGTCGAGCCCTTGTCGCTCGACGAAGCATACTTGGATGTGACCGAGAACACGTGGGGAGAGCCGCTGGGTCGTGTCGTCGCGCAGCGGCTCAAGAAAGAGATTCGAGAGGCCACCGGGCTCACTGCCTCAGCGGGTGTCGCACCGAACAAGTTTCTCGCGAAGATTGCATCCGCGTGGAAGAAGCCCGACGGCCTGACGGTCATCGCGCCTGAGCGCGTCGAACAATTCCTTCAGCGGCTGCCGGTGGACGCGCTCTGGGGCGTCGGCCCTGTCACGGCCGCACGGCTCCGCGATCGCGGCATCGAGCGGCTCGTCGACGTGCGGACCGCCGATCCCACCCTGCTGCGCGAGGCCGTCGGCAGCCAATCCGACTGGCTCCGTCGCCTGGCCGACGGGGTGGACGATCGGCCGGTGGAGCCGCACCGTGCGACGAAGTCGTCAGGCACCGAGAACACGTACTCGGAAGACCTGACCGACATCAACGTCATGAGGCAGGAGATCGACGAGATGGCGCGGGGTGCTGCGGCCTGGCTGGCTCGCAAGGAGCTGCTCTGCCGGACAGTGACGATCAAAGTGCGCTACTCGGACTTCACCACGATTACGCGCAGGCACTCGGAACTGCCGTCCACGAGCGACGCGGATCGACTCGCGGCGCGCGCGCTGACGCTTCTCGATCGGACCGAGGCAGCCCGACGGCCCGTCAGACTGCTCGGCGTCAGCGTGCACAACCTCGAGGATCCGTCCGCGTCGTTTACGGCGGACGATTCGCGGCTGCCGTTTTAGACTGACGACGTTAAACACGAAGCCCAGGATGGTACGAAGATCGCGAAGATCTTCGTGGCCTTCGAGTCTTCGTGACCTTCGCGCTTTAGTCGTATAAGCCGGTCGGGTAACTACACTCCGACGACAGCTGGCGCTTTTCTACGGGGCGCGCGCGGGCGCGCGGGCTTCTTTTCCTTGGGTGCCTTGGGCGCGGCGCTCGCCGACTTGGCCGGTCTCCGGCGACGGCCTCGCGGCGCTTCGGTTGGTTCGGGCTCCGGTTCCTGATCGGCCGCGCGCTCGTCGACGTCGATGATCGGGGTCGTCTCGACCTCGCGCAACACATCCCCGTCCACGATCTCCGGATCGCGCGCTTCGACGGACGGTGCCTCCGGCTGACTCGTCTCGGCGCCGACAGGCTCCGGCTCGGCGGCCTCGATCGGCTCCCCCTCCAAAGGCTTCATCACGTTGCCCTGGAAGAACCGCATGACGCCCTGCCGATCGCGCTCCATCCGGAAAAGGCCCTCGCGCTGACAGGCGCGGAGCAGATCGTTGAGGCTGGCGAAGCCGTACTTCCGTTCGTCGAACGTGAGGTCGACGCCGCGGAGGAACTGCTTGACCTGACGAACGTACATCGGCCACCGCGGAGGATTCTGCGCCGCCTGGAACAGCCGGCGAACCTCGCGGATGCCGTCGGCCAGCCGAGGCTCCGGGGCCGGCGCTTCGTCACGCGTCGGCTGCGGCCGCTGAGGCGCCGCCTCGTGAACCGCGTGGTGCGTTGGCGCGTCCTCGCGAAGCTCGACGAGGACGTTCCGTCCATTCTCGCGCAGCGTCACGTGCCCGGCCGCGGCCAACTTCTGCGCGAAATCGCGGAAGCTGCCGACACCGTACGTCCGCTCCGAGAACGTCGAGTCGAGCTGCAGCAACGTGCTCTTCAACAGGCCGAGCTGCGGGGATACCTCGCGGTCGCTCAGCACCTTCAGGGCCCGTCGCACGAGCGGCATGACCTGCTCGACCGACGACGAAGGCGCGGACGGTCCGCTCGGCCGGCCGCGGTCGGCGCGGCGCCCGGCGGTCAGATTCTCGTAGGCGATGAACTCGTGACAATTGCGCTGCATCACGACGCTCGTGAATGCGCGGCCGCCCACGATGAAGATCTGCTTGTCGTACTGCTTCAACTTCTCGACGAGCGAGATGAAGTCGCTGTCGCCGCCGACGATGACGTAGGCGTTGATGTGCGGGTGCGTGAACGCCATCTCGAGCGCGTCGAGCGCGAGATTGATGTCCGCGCCATTCTTGTCGCCGCCAGGGGTCAGATTGCG
>CAVSUB010000012.1:0-1035706 GCA_963730995.1 uncultured Acidobacteriota bacterium
CACGACTGGGACCGTCGCGGAAATGCGGAAATGCGCCGGATTCACAGCGCCGTACGATTCAGGTCCGGCTCAGTGTGGTCCTGCCTCGCGCAACGGTTAACCGGAGGGTTGTAGGTTCGAGTCCTACCTGAGGAGCCAATCTTTTCAATGACTTAGCGTTCCCGCCCCTTCCGGATTGTGAACAATCCCGATCCGATCTTGTCCACCGCCGACCGTAGCGCCCCGTCGATCACGATCCACTGCCGCATCCAGCGGCGAGCAGCTCTGAGGAAGCGCCAACGGCGAGTCGCGTGATGACGTTCCTCATGATCGAAGACATGTGGCCACCCGATCTTCCGTGACAACACCTGCCGGCCACCTCATCGCAGGACGAGCTCGACGTCGCTGGTCTGGCCCGGCGGGACATCCGCGTACACACCCGCCCCGCTGCTCGTAAACGCTTCCAGCCGCACCGCCTCGCCTGAGGGAAGGCCACACAATGCGAATCGACCGGCTTGATCGCTGTAGATCGATGCCGGCTCGAAATCTTCGTACGCCGAAAAGACGACGATTGCCCCCGCCACCGGTTGTTTGCCGGTTGTGGTGGTTTCCACGACCGTCCCGGACACGGACCGAAAGCCTGGTGCTGACGGCGCGGTTGCCGTCGGGTTCGCCCTTGAGACGAGCGCGAGATCGATCGCGACGTCTCCTTGAACCCTCACGGGCGCAGCCGCACACGGCTGGACGTAGCCGTCCTTGTGGGCCCTGAACCACAGGAGCTCACCGGCCGGAATTCCCGCCATCCGAAACCGACCACTCGAATCGGTCAGAGGATAGACACCGACGACGTGGCTATAGGTAGAACCACTTATACAACAGGCATCGACGCTTGCCCCTTCGATCGGCCGCCCGTTTTCGTCCGCGACTACGCTGGTGACGCTGTATGGGCCGGTGAGCCCCGGCGGCACCGGCGGCGCCGGCGGGCCGCTGATCACGGGGTTAGAGGGCGCGGTCGGGCCCGGTGATCTCCCGCCGCCGCATCCTGAGGCGAATAGCGCGAAACAAACGCCTAGAGCCAGTCGTGTGCTGACCTGCCCGGTGATGGAACACATGCGTCCTCTATGGGTTGCTGGAGCAACGGCGAGATCTGCGCCGGCATCAGAACGGCACGACGACGGTATTCGTTCCGTAATCTTCGCTTGTGCCTTTCGTCCGAGAATCAGAGTGTCGGTAACGCCTTCCCCTAACAAACATGTCTGCAGTCGCTGCCTCGAAGTGATCGAAACGGTTGAGAACGAACCAGCGCGTCAGTTGTCGTTGGCCGCATGCACGTAAAAGTTGCGGATGATGTTCTGCGCGATCGCCTCACCTTGCCTCCAGCTCACTTCGATGGTGTTGCGATAGTGGAGGCCGCCGTAGATGCGCGCGACGCCGAAGAGCGTCTCGAAATCATCGAGGTGCCCTGAGGTGTATGCGGCAGGGCAGATATCCGTCCTGCAACCGGCGCCCTGACAGGTCAAAGTCACCGGCGGAATGTCGGTGCCATAGAAGTGCTTGAGTACGGTCACGATCGCACCCGACTGGACGGCATGATTGGCAGGGTATTCCGGATGTGCCGGCGTGGGAATCAACGACAGCCAGGTGGCGTCCTGCAACTCCGGAAGGCCGATCGCCGCTGCGTTCTGGATCGCCGTCCCCGGTCGCCAGAAATGATAGGTAAACTTCGCCTCGAACGAAGAGATGAACGCGTCAGCAAGCGCGAGGCTGAAGACGGCGAAGGCCCGTGTGTTGTGTTCGAGGTTCGACGGGACCGCCTCGGCAACGATCCGCGCGAGTCGATGATACTGCGCAACCGGATTGTCGGTCGCGAACCTGGCGATGCACCCCTGCTCTGCTGTGCGAACCGAGCTGGTTGTGCCGCCGATCGCGTTCAACTCCGCCAAGTCCCGCGCGAATCGAGGCCCGAAGATGGATGGCGGAGGTTCCGGGCTGAACTGGGAGGCGCTGGACATCGTCCACGGAGTCACGGTCGCCCAGGAAAGGAAGGGACTGGCTCCGGTACGGGGATCGGGCTGCCAATACCCAAGGCCGGTGGGCGGTGTGTACGTCAGGCTCGCACTCGACCCGTCATTCTCGCGGAGCGCCACAATCTGCGCCGCGACTTCATCGCCGAGGGCAAGGCCTCTGTCCCTTTTCTTCCCATCCGGAACCGGCGCGAGCGATTCGGCGAGCGCGGCGTCGAGCTGCGGTTGGCTTGCCGGGAACAGGCGCACGAGGACGCCGTACGCCGCTGAAGCAGCCGCCGCGACCTCGTCGGAGCTGCCGTGACCTGTGACCCGCACCGCATATGGCTTGTATGTCGGGTGAATGGACGCGACGGCATCAGCCATCGCTACGTGCATTATCGCCATGGCGCGTGAACCGAGTGGCGCGGCTCTGGGACCGAGCGGTGTCGCCAGGATCGTATTGATACCGATGAGGTTCCAGAACGTGACCGTGTTTCCCGATTCTGTTTTGCGGGCGATCGCCTCTCCGGAGCTTGAGTTGAGTGCTGGGAACGGAGTCTGGCCGGCGGCCTCCGGACCCGCTTCCAACGCCACGGTGGCGAGAACGACAACGAGCATGGCTGCGAAGCTACGCGTCATGGTTCATCCCTTTGCTGCGAGCGGCCACAGGGCGGCTCCCGGCCCGCGCACCGGTGGCTGTGCCTTCACCCTAGACGCGAGATCGGTGAGATTTTTTACTCACGCTCCTTGACGCCGGCCAACTGGAACCGCGAAGATCCTGATTCGCAGAGGTTTATGTCCGACGACCCACACAAGGTGACGGCGTTGCTGCATGCGTGGACCGCTGGTGATCTGGGGGCACGCGATCGCCTGGTGTCGGTCGTGTATCGCGATCTTCACAAGCGCGCGGCGGCGTCCCTTCGACGGGAGCGCGTCGGCCATACCCTGCAGCCGACCGCGCTCGTCCACGAGGCGTACCTGCGGCTGGTCGATCAGCGGCGGGTTGTGTGGCAGAACCGCGGGCAGTTTTTTGGTGTCGCGGCGCAACTGATGCGGCGCATCCTCGTGGATCGCGCGCGAGCGCGCAAGATGGCAAAGCGGTCGGGCCAGTGGGCGCGCGTCACGGTCGATGATGCGGCCAGAGCAATACCCCCCGCGAACGTGGACGTTCTGGACCTCGATGCAGCGCTTGCGCGTCTCGCCACGTTTGACGCGCGAAAGTGCCAGCTTGCCGAACTGCGGTTTTTCGGAGGATTGTCGCTCGCAGAAGCCGCCGAAGCGCTGGGGATTTCGCTGCCAACGGCGGAGCGCGACTGGCAGGCTGCGCGAGCCTGGCTATCAAAGGAATTGCGGCCGGAACGCCGTGACACCTGAACGCTGGCAGCAGATCACCGAAATCTTTCACGCGGCGCTCGCGCGCGACCCACGAGACCGCGCTGACTTTGTCGCGGAGGCTTGCGCAGGCGACGAGCAAGTGCGACGCGAGGTCGAGTCGATGCTCGCGCAGCCCATGGCCACCGACGGGTTTCTTGATCGCCTTGCCTTTTCAGGAGCACCGACCCATGACCAGATGGAAGCGTCGGTTCTCGCGGGTCGCCGTCTGGGTCCCTACCACATCGAGGCGCTGATCGGCTCCGGCGGCATGGGCGATGTGTACCGTGCGCGCGACACGAAGCTCGGACGGGCGGTGGCCATCAAGATCCTGCCGCGCGCGTTCACGAACGATCCCGAGCGGCTGGCACGTTTCGAGCGCGAGGCGCGCGTCCTGGCGGCGCTCAATCACCCACACATCGGTGCCATCTACGGCTTCGAAGAGGCCGACCAACTGCGTGGCCTGGTGCTGGAACTCGTCCCTGGGGAAACACTGGCGACCCGCCTTCAGCGCGGACCGATAGGCGTCGCCGAAACATTGGCGATCGCGCGCCAAGTCGTGGACGCGCTGGACGCGGCGCACGAAAAAGGGATCGTCCACCGCGACTTGAAGCCGGCCAATATCAAGATCACGCCCGAGGGCACGGTAAAAGTCCTCGACTTCGGCCTGGCAAAGCTCGAGCCAGACGCTCGCGAGGCGGACGCGAATCGTGTGCGACTTCAGTCGGACCTGGCAAAGGCACCGGCAATTACGCTGAATGGAACCGAGCCGGGATTGATCCTCGGCACCGCCCCGTACATGAGCCCGGAGCAGGCTCGCGGGCAGTCGGTGGACAAGCGGGCTGACATCTGGGCGTTCGGCTGCATGCTGTTCGTGATGCTCACTGGTCGCGAGGCATTTGGCCGCGGCACGATCCCCGACACGCTTGTGGCCGTCCTTCAACGCGAACCCGAGTGGAGCGCTCTCCCGCCGATGCACAGTGCTTTGAGGCTCCTCCTGCAACATTGCCTGGAAAAGGATCCGCGGCGCCGGCTTCGTGATATTGGCGATGCGCGGCTCGATCTTGACCACTCGAGCGGAGTCGCGGCCAGCCCTGATAAGGAGGCAGGACCGTCGGCTCGCCGCGCCTCGCCAATGCTGTGGTCCGCTGGCGTCGCAGTGGCGCTGGTCACGGCGGCCGCAAGCTGGCTCGTTGGCTATCGGAGTGCGGCACCAATCGACAACCCGCTCGCGAACGCGCGCTTCACCCGACTCACGGACTTTCCAGGAGCTGAGCGTGACGCCGCCATGTCACCCGATGGCAAGTTTGTCGCATTCCGTTCCGACCGCGACGGACCTTTTGACGTGTTCGTGGGTCAGACGGGCACCGGCCGGTTCGTCAATCTCACACAGGGCCACGAAGACGACCTGCGCTTACCTGTGCGCAGCCAGGGGTTTTCCGGCGATGGGTCTGAAGTGTGGCTCAGTGGCGGAGTGGACAGACGGTTGCGGCTCATGCCGTTCATGGGGCGCGGCGAGCCCCGCGTGTTTCTCGGTGAAATGGTTATCAACGTCGCCTGGTCGCCGGATGGCGCCCGCCTTGTGTATCACACTCGCGAAGATGGTGACCCGATCTTCGTAGCGGATCGTAATGGCGCCAACCCTCGTCGAATCGTCGTCGATCAACCGGGGGTACACCATCACTACCCAACCTGGTCACTCGATGGCACATGGATCTATTTGGTACAGGGCGTTCAAGCGACCTATGAATGGGATCTGTGGAGAATTGCGGCGGCTGGCGGAAAAGCGGAACGCCTGACGGAGCACAACCGTGAAGTCGGATATCCGGTCCCGATTGATCTACACACAATCCTCTACGTGGCGCGAGAACGCGACGGCTCCGGGCCTTGGTTATGGGCTTTGGATCCAGACCGGAAACAGACGCGCCGGGTGAGCTTTGGTCTGGAGAAATACACATCGCTGGCAGCGAGTGCCGATGGTCGCCGACTCGTTGCGTCGGTGGCTAATCCGACGGCAAGTCTGTGGAGCGTGCCCATCCTCGATCGTCCTGCCGAGGAGCCTGAGGTCACGTCCTTTCCGTTGCCGACCGCGAGAGCCCTCATGCCGCGGTTTGGTGGGACGTCGCTATTCTACGTATCTTCTCGTGGCGAGGGCGACGGCTTGTGGCGGTATCGCGCTGGCGAGTCGGTCGAGATCTGGAAGGGGTCGGACGGGTCGCTGCTCGAGCCGCCAGCGGTTTCGGCCGACAGTGGTCGCTCGGCCATCGTGTTGAGGCGCGATGGAAAGCTTCGGCTGTATGTCGTGTCTGCCGATGGCGGCGACATTCAACCTTTGACGGACGGAATTGATGTGCGCGGCTCGGGCAGCTGGTCGCCGGACGGCAAGTGGATCGTGACCGAAGGCATTGATGGCAAGGGGTACGGGTTGTTCAAGGTGCCCGTCGGAGGAGGCGAACCGACACGGCTCATCGACGGACCTGCGCTAAATCCCGTGTGGTCGCCCGACGGCAACGTCATTCTCTATTCCGGGGCAAATGTCGGGCCGCTGGCACCGTTGCGAGCCGTCCGACCGGATGGAACTCGATACGATTTGCCCGCGATCCAGTTGCGAGTCGAAGGCGAGCGTTACCGCTTTCTTCCAAACGGACAGGGCGTCGTTTACATGCAGGGACTCCTGCCGTCACAGGATTTCTGGCTGCTCGACCTGGCCACGAACAAATGCCGGCAACTCACTCGCCTGAGCGATAGTGCCGCGATGCGCACGTTCGATATCGCGCCGGATGGCAAGCGGATCGTGTTCGATCGCTTGCGGGAGAACTCAGATCTCGTTCTAATCGATCTGGCAAAATGATCCGTGACATCGAGCGGTGCTATCTCGCCGGACATTCGCCGCGCGCCTCCCTAGTCCGCAAGTCCTCATGCCGCTGATGTTGCCAGGAATGTCCAAAATAGCTAATATGGCTGGATGAAGACCGTAGCCGCCACCGAAGCCAAGAACCGCCTGGGTGCGATTCTTGACGCCGCTCAGCGCGAACCAATCGTGATCCGCCGACAGGACCGCGATATTGCTGTTGTGCTGTCAATGGCGGACTACGACCGCCTGCGTTCCGCCAACATCGGCGCGTTCCTGGATTTGCGCAACGAAATCGCCGCCGAGGCACGCGAGGCCGGGCTCACCGACGAACGGCTCAAAAAACTTCTGACTCGACGATGACGCGTGAGCGGATCGTCGTCGACACCGACGTGTTCATCAGCGGCCTGTTGTCCAGTACATCGCACCCGGCCCGTGTCGTCGAACGGACCATCGAGCACGGTCAGCTCCTTGGGTCCGCGGATACCCTCCGCGAGCTGATCGAGACCCTGCTCTCGCCGAAGTTCGATCGCTATGTATCCCGCCCGCGGCGCGAAGCCCTGCTGGATCGGCTGGCGCCGAGTGTTGAAATCGTTGAGATCGTGCAGCATGTACGTGCCTGCCGCGACCCGAAGGACGACACGTTTCTGGAGCTGGCGCTCAATGGCGAGGCGAACGACATTGTCACCGGAGACGATGACCTGTTGTCGTTGCACCCGTTCCGGGGCATCGACATCCTGCCGCCGGCAGCCTATCTCGAGCGCCGACCGAAGATTTCCGAGTAGTCCCCAGGCGCGGGGTCGGAAAACGCAAACGTCGGCAACCCAGGACCTCGTTCGCTCTATAGGCTCATGTTGAGCATTGGCGAGTTGTCGTCGACAGGGCCTCTTGCCGGTGCATCGTCTGCCTCCTTGTGAGCGGAAACCGCGAGATCGACGACTTCATGACCGTCCCACGCTCGCGCCCAGGGTGAGGAGAAGCTCGTCCAGTTGCGCGAACGTCTCGACCATCGCATCCGCCGCCCCCGTGCCGGCAGCGTCGAGAGCTTCCTTCGAGGAATAGAGCTCGTGCATGACCAGTAGCGTCTTGCCACGCTTTTCCTCGAATGTCACCGTGGTGACAGGCTCACCCTCACCACCTTCCTCGTTGGTCCACACGAGGCGCGAGTGCGGTGTCACTTCGAGGTACGTGCCGAAGAACGCCATACCATCGGGTTCGAACTCGAGACGGTACTTGCCCCCGACACGAACATCCATCTCACAGGAACGCAGGGACATGCCCATCGACTTCGGCAACCACCACCGCCTGAACAGCTCGGGCTTGGTCCACGCCTCGAACACGATGCGGGCCGGGCCGTTGAAGGTTCGGGTAACGACTAGCTCACGCTCGGACTTCCGCTCCACCGTCGTGCGGTTCTTCATGGGCGTGGGCTCACTCTCTCTTCTTGCGTCCATCAACCTTCTCCTTCCGTTTCAGTTCCTCGACAACCTTGTCCAGCTCGTCGAACCGTGCATCCCAGAGCTGGCGGTGCCTCTCGATCCATGCCGCCTCTTCATCCAGTCTGCGCAGGCCGAGCCTGCAGGTCCGCACGCGCCCGACCTTCGCCGTGGTGACGAGCCCCGCCTGCTCCAAGACGCCGACGTGCTTCTTCATGCCCGTGAGGGTCATGTCGAACTTGTCGGCCAGGTCCGTGATCGAAGCGTCTGCACGTCCGAGCTGCTCCAGAACACCGCGTCGGGTGGCGTCCGAGAGCGCGGCAAACGAGGCATCGAAGCGGGTCCGCGCATACTGAACCATGTGGTTCAGTATAACAGCCGGATTGGCGGCATGCAAGGCGAGGCGTCCACCCGCCTCGGCTTCACCGACTACTTCCGCGTGGAGCTCGCGTGGGCCAAGCTCCTCGGGGCGGTGCTGTCGCTCGCGCCGGTGCCGGCGCGTCTGAAGGAGTGGGCATACGCCGCCTTCGCCATCACCCTCGGCTCTGCGCTCATCGCCCACCTCTCGATCGGAGAAGGCCCGCGGAGGCGTGGGGCTGGGCGGCGGGCACCGGGCGTGCTCTGACTCTCGTACTTTGTGGCGTCGCCTCGAGGGCGCGGGCGAGCGCCGGACCGCTCGAAGATGAACGACGCGTGGCGAATCAAGACCCGAAGAGGCTCACCTCGCGAAACCTTGGCGAACCTATCGATAACAGGCCATTTACGCTGCCTCTCGGATCAACCAGTTGCGGAAATCGTCCAGTGCGGCGAGCCACCTCCGAGATCTCGACGGAATTCTCTAATAACGAAGCACTTGCGAGTTCTAGAGAGATCACCGGAGTCTAGTGCCCAGAGCGTTGCTGTCGATGCACGGTTCGCCTCCGGCGTTGACGGTCAGCGCCGGAGGCGATGCGTTCCAAACGGACGTACGACGCGATCCAACACACGCCATCGCTCGCAGCGAACGTGCTCGAACTGCGCGCGACCTATTGCCGGCGCGCGATCGCCGTTACCAGATTGGGCTGCGGCGACATCACGGCCTCATTCACCTGGGCGCCGCGGTCGACGATGACGAAGCTGCTCTCAACCGGGAAAGGCAGACCGGGAACCGTCATCCTCGCTGTGCCGGTGCAATTGGCGTTGACCTCGTAGGTGCCGAATGCCTCGCGGTCCTGGGCGGCGCCGGTGAGCTGTCCGTGCGAGCTATCGACATGTGTGAAGGTACCGTGACCGTCGTAGGTGCGGAGGCCGGTGCCGACGAACGACTCCGTGAGTCCCGGACCCGCTCCGCGAATGCCACCGACGATGAAGCCATAATCACCTTGAAGCGTCGAGTTGCCGCACGTTCGGCCGTGCCGGTCGTCTTGGGCTGTCAGGCCCCGCGGGACGGTGACGACCACCATAGCGACCAGGCCCGTGGCCACCGCGGCCTGAATTGCGCGGCGCCGCCGCACTGTTCTGATCTTGGCGATGCGCATGCCTTCATCGGTGACGCTGCTGTGGAATTGCATAGTCGGTCTCCTTTCGTCCGGCCGCAGCGCGGCGAATACCGTGTGTGCCGTCCGTGGGACACATCCTGACGGTGTCGTCCGCGCTTGACCATGGAGCGAGTCTTAAGAAAAGCTGATACTTTCCTCAAGCGCCAAGTCGCAGGCCGGCAACGATTTGCGGCGTTCTGGAGGCTCGCGGATGTCCGATGTAGGCCAAACGTTCCGGTTTCGCGACTTCGAGCTCGACGTCGGCGCGTACGAGCTTCGCCGTTACGGCCGCCCGGTGCGACTCGAACGACGGGGCATGGATCTCCTCATCCTTTTTGTCGAACGTCGCCGTCAGCTCGTCACCCGCGGCGACATCATCGATCGTCTTTGGGGGAAAGAGGTGTTCGTCGATGTGGAGACGGGCGTTAATACGGTCATCAGCAAGATTCGCCAGGCGCTGCACGATTCACCGAGTGGGGCCACGTTCGTGGAAACCGTTCCGGGTAAGGGGTATCGCTTCATCGCGGATGTCGAGGTCGTCCGCGCCGTGTCTGCGCGGCGTCCCGCAAGTGTCACTCTTGCGGTGTTGCCGTTCGAGAACCTTGCCGGCGACCCCGACCTCGAATACCTCGCCGATGGCTTCACCGAGGAGGCAACCACGGCGATTGGGCAAATCGATCCCGATCATCTGCGGGTGATCGGCCGTACGTCGCTGAACGCGTACAAACGCACAACGAAGTCGCTCGCGGAAATTGGCCGCGAGTTGGGCGCGACCTATTTGGTCGAGGGCTCAATGCGCGCCGAGCAATCGCAGTGGCGGATTACATCCAAGCTAATTCGCATGCCGGACCAGGTGCAGATCTGGTCCGCGTCCTTTGAGCGGGAGCCGAGCAGCATGCTCACGTTTCAGCGCGAGTTGGGGACGGCGATCGCGGAACAAATCCGAATCCGACTCTCTCCCGATCGGCTCGCTGCGCTCGCCAAGCGCCACACCGGGAATCCCGAGGCATATGACTTTTACCTCAGGGGTCGCCACTTCTGGAACCAGCTCACGCCAGCGACCAATAAACGCGCGCTCGAATGCTACGAACGCGCGATCGAGCTGGATTCGAATTACGCCTTGGCGTGGTCTGGCATTGCAGACGCCTCCCTGGCAAGCTCGATCAACAGCGATGTCGCGCCGCTGCAGTTGGCGCCGCGCGTTCGCGAGGCTGCGAGCCGCGCGGTGGCGGCGGAGCCCGCCCTTGCCGAAGTGCACACGTCGCTGGGATACGTGAATTTCTTTCTCGAATGGGACTGGGCGGCGGCCGAGTCGGCCCTTCGGCTGGCGATTGCCATCGATCCGGGTTACGCGCTTGCATTCCGGCTTTTGGGGCACGTGCTCTCGCAAAGCGGTCGGCATACCGAGGCCGAGCCGGCGATGGGCTGCGCACGAGAACTCGATCCGCTCTACGCGATGAACCACGCGATGTCGTCACAGGTCGCCTTCCAGGCGCGCGATTATCCCGCCGCCGCCGAGCATGCCCGCCGGACCATCAGCGTGGACCCGGACTTCTGGATCGGCTACGCGGCACTCGGGCAGGCGTATGAGCAATTGGGCGAAGCCGAGCTCGCGTTGGATGCGCTCGCGAGTGCCGCACGGCTTTCGCGTGGCAACAGCAAGGCGGTTTCATTTCAGGGCTACATTCTGGCGAAGCTGCGGCGGCTGGACGAAGCCCGCGACGTGTTGAGCACGTTGGAAGCGCTGTCGCGTGAACGCTACGTACCGGCCTATGCAATAGCGCTCGTCCACGCAGGTCTCGGCGAGCGCGACGCGGTCTTTCTGTGGTTGAACCGCGCCTACGATGCGCGCGACGTCCATCTGATCTTCCTGCCGGTCGATTCCAAGTGGGATCGCTTCCGATCCGATCGCCGATTCAAGACTCTCGTGTCGCGGTGCGGCTTCACGTCCACGACAGCACCGGCCCGCTGACACAACAAGCCAACGGGTCACGCTACGCAGAGGAGCCAGGGTCGAAAATCTCTCTCACACGATCATGCCGGAAACGATCATCCGCAAATGCCGCTGGGCGCCTGGGCTCGACTTCACGTCCGGAGCCCCACGCCATCGACATGATAGCCACCTACGGGTTCACGAAGGCGGCGCTAGACTAGCGAAGGCTGGTAGCTGTTCCGAGAGGGGCGCAACATGAAGCAAGACAAGTCGTCCACACGCGTCGCCGAAGCCCAACCAATCGGTGCCGCGGCACTCATCTCGAATCCTGCCCTGCAAGCTCTGGACTTCTTGATCGGAAGTTGGCGTACCGAGGGCTCCCACCCTGACATGCCCGGCACAACCTTCCATGGACGGGCGTCCTTCGAGTGGGTTGAGGGTGGCGCGTTCTTGATCATGCACTCCGAGATCGATGAAAGCGAGATTCCAAGTGGTGTCGCGATCTTCGGCAGCGATGACGGCGCTGAGCGGACCTACATGCTGTACTTCGATGAACGCGGGGTGTCCCGCACATACGATGTGACCGTTGGGGTCAAGGAGATGACGTGCCGCCGAGACCATCCCAAGTTCTCCCAGATCATGCGTCTGCGAGTTGACGGCGGTGGCGACCTCTTAATCGGCAGCGGGCGGCGGTCGGAGAATGGCGCGGCGTGGCAAGACGATCTGTCGCTCACCTACACACGCGTCCGAGACTGAACAGCGACCACCTTCGGGACCGGTTCGTACGCGGAGCCCCAGCTGGTTAACTCGCGAAACCCTGGCGAACCTGTCAATAACAGGCCATTTACGCTGCCTCTCGGATCAACCAGTTGCGGAAATCGTCCAGTGCGGCGAGCCAACTCCTTCATCAACGGCAACATCGGTAGCGCGGCGCTGGTGGGGACCCAATTGGCGAACGCTGTCCTTTTCCTTCTGACCCCGAACTGGCGGGGCGGCGTGCTTATCAGACGGGTCACATGACTGCGCGATTCACGGACCGTGCAGCGGTAAGGTCGTGGGGTGGCATTCGCCTCCGGAGCCATCACTCATGTCTTGCTGTTCATCGGCCGGGCTCCGAAGCCAGGTGTAGGCACGGCAGATGGAGGTCGTTAAGCAATGCCTTGGTGTATGCAGGCACCATCGCCGAATCCAGATCCAATGACGATGCCGCAGCGCGCTATGCAAGCCCTTTCACGCGCTTGTAGTACGCGATGTACTCCTTCGGCGTCGACATCGCGATCACCTTCGCGACGGAGGTGAGCTCGAGATCATCGAGCTCCTTGAAGTGGAGACAGCACTTCCCCATGTCGAGCCGCTTCCCGGCTTTCTTGAATGGGTCGACGAGCAGCTTCTCGGAGAACGGCGTCGGGTACTTGCCGTTTGAGTCGTCGTACGCGCCCATCAGGTAGAGCGAGTTGTAGGTCTTCTTCGCGCCGAGGCCCACATAGCAGAGCGGCTGGCCGTTGTGGGTGTCGGAGAACTCTTTGAGCGGGATCCGCCAGTTGATCACGCCCCAGTTCATGAACTCTCCGTACCCCTTGGGGATGTGCCTGTGGACGAGGAAGCGGGCCTGGTCGAGCACCGCCCGTTTTTCCGGAGTGAGCGAGGCCAGGTAGACGGCCACGGTGGTTGGGCGAGCGGCCGTCGCCTTTGAACGTGATTTCTTGGCAGCCATCGACCTGTCGCTCGTGTTCGGGTGATCCGACCGGACCCGATTGTATTAATGGACTTAGAACGCCAGCCAAATCGCGGTATCGAACTTCCACAGTTTATGATCGCGACGCAATGACCTGTAGCACCTGTTCGCGCATGAGGCCTCACGCAATTAAGACGCAATCACTTCGATGCGGGCCCGGTGACCTGGCGCTCTGCCGAGCGGCGCGTCGCAGGTGACCATCGGCGCATCGAGCGCTTCGGCCAGGGCGATGTACATGGCGTCGTACGCCGTGACGTTCTCGCGCAGCTTCCACGCGCGAGTGAGGAGATCGAGATGGGGGTGACGGTGGAGATCGAAGTCGGCGAGATCTGCCAGCGCGTCGGCCGCTCGGTCAGGTGACACCTCGCCGGTCCTGACGAGGCGTCGGAGGCCCTGAGTTACTTCAACGTCCGCCAGGTGGGGCGAATGGAACTCCTCCTGGTCGCGAAAAAGACGGGCCTCGACCCTGATACCAAGCGGAGTCTGCAGCAGGAATTCAAGGAGGGCCGAGGCATCGACGACGATCACGCCGACTCACGCTCCTGCCGAATGACGACCGCGCCGGGCGTCTTCAACGCGACGCGTTTCCGACTGTGGATTCGGGTCAGCATCTCGTCGCGCGTTGGTCGCGCGGCCAGACGTTCAAGTTCGGCCAGGAGGAAATCCGAGAGCGTCCGCCCTGAGTCTGCAGCCCGGCTCTTGAGCTTTCGGTGCAGCGCGTCCGGGACATTGCGGATCTGGACCATTTTGGACATGTGATAAGCATGCTCGCATGCGAAGAGCATGTCAACGTCAGGCCGCCTCGCGGATGAGCCAGTTGCGGAAATCGTCCAGTCCGGGCAAGCCAGCTCCGTAAGGTCAATAAAACCAGCAACTTGCGATGGCTGCGGTCGGGCGTTCCTCTAGGTCACGCTTTCTCAATACGTTGCGGTTGCCAAGGCCGCACTGGACGATTTCCGCAACCGACAGAGGCGTTCGCCGAATGGCGCCGAGTCGTCGAATCCCGCTCTCATGACCCGATCCCCTTGGGGGAACAGGTCATTCGGATCGCGAGGACGTTAGCGCGCCGATCAATACGTTCGTGAGGTATCCCTGATACTGCTCGGGCGACCATTCCCGTTCGAGGACCAGGTCTTCCCACATCCGCAGCGACGTCATCGTCCACAGCAGATCTGCCGCGATTGAAGGGTCCAGTCCCGGTCGCAGGCTGCCCTCAGCCTTCAGGCGCGAGACGATGGCGCGACATCCTGCCAATCGGGACTCGAGACGGCTTTGCCAGGCGCGCGCCGCCGCCGCATCCGTTCGACGGACTGCATCGATCGCCCGCGCGACCGCCCACACCGCTGGGTTTCCCCGCGCCTGCATCGACACGAACGCCTCGATCATCTCGATACCGGTCGGGCTGTTCATCAAGCGCTGAATTTCAGCCGGCAAGCCGAGGCTCTCGTTGACATGACGGGCGAGCGCGACCATCAAGTCTGCGCGGTCGGCGAAGTGCAGGTACACCGCCTGGCGGGACAGGCGAGCAGCCTTCGCGATTTGTGCCATGGTGACTGCGGCGTCGCCCCGCTTGCGAATCAGCCTCAGCGCGGCATCCAGGACGCGGGCCCTCGAGTCCGGACTTGACACCGTGTCAAGCCTTCTTCTATGCTGCACCCTCGTTGATCTTGACATCGTGTCAAGTGTAGCAGGTTGCGCGATGCACACGGGCGAGGAAGGGATGACCCCACAAGAGCCAATCGAAACAGGGCACGGCTGGCTGACACTGATCAACCGTCATTCCGGCGAGCGCCTGCAGATGCGTCGTATTCGTCGGGACGGCGAGATGTGGCTGGAATTGCAGGGCACGCTCCCACCGAACCAGGACGGTCCACCCCTCCACATTCACTTCAAGGAGCACGAGGAGGGGGCGGTCATCGCGGGCACGCTCGCCGCGGAAGTGGACGGTGCCCAGGTTCGCATCGAACAGGGTGGCCTCGTGCGATTGCCGATGGGCTCCGCACACCGCTGGTGGAACGGCGGCACCGAGACACTCCGGTTTGATGGCTTCGCAGGGCCCGTCGTCGATCTGGACCGCTTCCTTTCGGCGATATTCGACGTGATCAACAGCGGCCCCGCGCGGCGACCGCCCCTCTTTTACATGGCCCACCTCCTGTGGAGGCATCGAAAGACTCAGACGGTGCTCATCGCGCCACAGTGGATTCAGGCCGTGCTGTTCCCGACCATTGTGCTGGTTGGGACTCTGTTGGGTCGGTATAGAGGAACGGACTGGCCCGGATGTCCTGACCGATGCCAGGCCGTTCCGCTCTTCACCTAGCCGCCGTCACGGCAAGGATGCGGCGTCGGGACGGCGCGTCGCTTTTGCAGACTCACCTCGCGAAACCTTTTCGCTTTTTGCGGGCTCTTTGCCACCGCCGCCTCGGCTCAGTCGCCGACGCGGCGTCACGCCCCATACATCGGGCTTCCGCCATGCCATAAATATGGCACAATGAACCATGCGTACGACTGTCGATATTCCAGATGGAGTGTACCGCCAGCTGAAATCCCGGGCGGCGCGTGAAGGCAGCTCGACTCGTGCTCTCATCCTCAAGGGCGTCAGAGAAGTGCTGAAGTCCGAGCGTCGGAGCGCGCGGGTACCCGTTTCACTGCCCATCGTCCGTTCGAAGCGCCCGGGCACCGTGGCTCTCGACAATGCCGCCATCTACGACATCGCTCTTCCCTGACATCAATGTCTGGGTAGCGCTCACCTACGAGGGCCACGTGCACCACAGCACGGCTGCGACATGGTTCACCCAGCTGCCGCCACACGTGACGCTAGCGTTCTGCCGGTTCACGCAGCTCGGCCTCCTGCGGCTTTTGACGACCGCGGTCGTCATGGGTGACGAAGTCATGACACAACCGCAGGCCTGGGCGGCGTACGATCAGTGGTTGCAGGATCCTCGGGTCACGTTCGTCGACGAGTCTCCCGAGATCGAACCGCGCTTTCGCTCTCTCACCCGTCGGCGCCAGCCGGCGACTAAGGACTGGGCCGATTCATTTCTCGCGGCATTCGCGACCGCAGGAGATCTGACGCTGGTCACCTTCGACCGAGCGCTGCGGGTCAAGGCCAAGTCAGCGGTCCTGCTGCAGCCAGACAACGGCGCCTTGGCATAGACTCCCGCCCTGACTCGCGAAAGCCTGGCGACTCAGTCGAGCGGCGTGTTTACGCCGCCTGGGAGATGAGCTAGTTGCACGCGGTTCCTGCCGTTCGAAGCCCATGTAGAGTTCTGGCAGTCGGCTCCGACTACACCATGCACGCCCCACACAGGGGCAACATCCATAGGAGCCGAGCATGGCACGTACGCAGAAGATCACCACGCACCTCTGGTTCAACGGCAACGCCGAGGCGGCTGTGGCGTTCGACACCTCCGTGTTTCCGGATTTGAAGGTCACGAACATCGCGCGGTGGGGCGAGGGCGGACCCGGGCCGCAGGGGACCGTGTTGAACATCGCGTTCGAGATGGCGGGTCAGTCGTTCCTCGCCCTGAATGGAGGGCCACAGTACCCCTTCACTCCGGCGATTTCGCTGTTTGTGACCTGCGAGTCACAGGCCGATGTGGACGACCTGTGGACGAAGTTCCTCGACGGCGGCGGCAAACCGAACGCGTGCGGATGGCTCGACGACCGCTACGGCCTCTCGTGGCAGATCGTTCCGGCGGCGCTGATCGAGCTGATGAGCGATGGCGACCCGAAGGCATCGGGACGCGTCGCGCGAGCCCTGATGGGCATGCAGAAGATCGATATTGCGAGTCTCCGGCGCGCGCCCCAGGCCGCGTAGCGGCAGCGACGGGGAGACATCAATGAAGTACATGCTGCTGATGAACGTCCCCCGCGGGGGGCCCTACCAGATTGCCGATTGGCCTGCGGCAGACATCACGGCACACATCGCGTTCATGCGGAACTTTGCCAAGAAGCTCTCTGCCGCAGGAGAGTTGGTCGCGGCGGAGGGCCTGGGTGGCCCGGACCAGGCGAAGCTCGTGCGCGCCGGCGCCGGCGGAGAACCGATCACCGACGGCGTGTTCCCTGAAGCGAAGGAGTTCCTTGCCGGCTATTGGGTCGTGGATGTCGACACGCCGGAGCGCGCCTACGCGATCGCGGCAGAAGCCTCCGCGGCTCCGGGACCCGGCGGCCGACCATTGAATCTCGCAATCGAAGTGCGGCAGGTCATGAGCGACCCGACGTCCGATTGGACACCGGGCGCATGATCCCGCGGCTGGACGACAGCGCCCAGGACCTGCTGCGCGATCTCGCGCCAACGGTTCTTTGCACGCTCGTGCGTCGATACCGCGACTTCGGTGGATGCGAGGACGCGGTGCAAGAAGCCCTACTGGCCGCTGCGATGCAGTGGCCGGCGCAGGGAACGCCCGATAACCCGAAAGGCTGGCTTATCACCGTGGCGACGCGACGGCTCACTGATCAGATCCGGGCGGACACCGCCCGGAGGCTTCGCGAACACCTGGTGGTCAGTCTGATCCCGGCCGATGAGCAGATCGCATTGGCCGCCGCCGTTGCCGGCGTCAATGAGCGGGACGAGACGCTCGATCTGTATTTCATGTACTGCCATCC
This sequence comes from uncultured Acidobacteriota bacterium, assembly GCA_963730995.1. GTDB lineage: Bacteria > Acidobacteriota > Vicinamibacteria > Vicinamibacterales > 2-12-FULL-66-21 > CAVSUB01. The sequence goes on from CAVSUB010000012.1 coordinate 17,434, forward strand.
GGCCTTGTCGCAGGCATCGCAGATCGCGCTCACGCTGCGCGTGATGGGAGGGTTGACGACCAGTGAGATTGCGCAGGCGTTTCTGGTGCCCGCGCGCACGATGGCGCAGCGCCTGAGGCGCGCGAAGCAGACGATCGAGTCGGCCTGCCGGACCTTCCCGGACCTGACGGCGCAGGATCGGGCAGCGCGTGTGCCCAGCGTTCTCAATGTGTTGTACCTGAACGTTCGATCCATTTGGCAGTGTCGGTGTGGGTCTTGCCCGCGCCACGCGTCCACCATCACCAGGGAATCATTGCGACGCACGGACACGCAGTTCGGCATCGAAGCGGGAGGGGGCGCAACGGCCTGGCTCACGAGCAGAATCGGACTCCGGACGGCCGCCACATACTACAAAGCCCTCGGACCGCCGGGCAATTTTCACGGCCCGCCGGAAAGCGACTCGTCTACACGAATGTGTTGCGTGACTTCTCGCTGATCCGCGTCACGGTGGGCATCGACATTCGCCTGTCAGGTTCGAGGCGCGGTCCATCGCAATGAGCCTTCACGCATCGAAGCGGTCGCTCCAGGATCAGGTCGACTTCGCGCTCACATGGCTGAAGCGTCGTCGCACGAAGGCGACGCTCGAAGGGATGGCGCGCTATGCCATCCCTTCAGACCACGCCTACGGCGTAGCGATGAAGGACATCAAGGCGCTCGGGACCATGCTCGGGCGCAACCAGTTACTCGCCGTCGCCCTGTGGGGCACAGGCGTGTACGAAGCGCGGATGCTGGCTTCGTTTGTCGCCGAGCCGCGGCGGCTCACGGCCGCCCAGATGGAGCGGTGGTGCAGGGATTTTGACAACTGGACACTGTGCGACGCGATGAGCTTCAACCTGTTTGATCGCACACCGCACGCCTGGACAAAGGTCGCCCAGTGGAGCAGCAGAGGCCGCGAGTTCGAGAAGCGGACGGCCTTTTCGTTGCTGTGGAGTCTGACCGTGCACGACAAGAGTGCTGCCAACGAGGCATTTGAACAGGGCCTGCTTCTGGTCGAACGTGAAGCGGGCGACGAACGCCACTTCGTCAAGAAGGCTGCGAACATGGCCCTGCGCGCGATCGGTAAACGCAATCTCGCGCTCAATTCTGCTGCTGTCAGCGTGGCGCGGCGCCTCGCGGAATCGGAGGATGCGACGGCAAGGTGGATCGGCAAAGATGCGCTCCGGGAACTCACCAGTCCTGCCCTGACGACGCGTCTCAAGGCCGCTACTCTCGTGAGGATCGCGCCGGCACGATCACCGACGACGTGAAGCGAGTGACCGGAAGAGTATCAAGGCGATTTGCCGACTACGTGCGCGAGACCACGGCGTCGGGCCTATGGAACGCCAAGGTCGCCTCACCGGTCCGAGGAGGTCAACCATGCAACAGCACTGGTTCTATGACGTTTGGCCGTTCGTAGGTGGGGGAGCGGCGATCGTGATGGTCGCCATCCTGCTGACGACCGACACATTCCGTAGCAACACCACGGTATCGCGCTGGCGTGATCCAGTGTGGCTGGCGTGGCTAGCCGCCCCGCTCTACTGGGTGCATCAACTTGAGGAATACAGTCTGCCGGTGATCGGCCTGCCCTACTCACTTCCGGACATGGTTTGCGGGCAGTTCGACTTTCCCCCGTATCCAGATTGCCCTATCCCCATGTCGTTCTACCCAGTGGTGAACATCTCACTCATGTGGTTCGGGGCGCCACTCGCAGCGTACATCTGCAGGCGCAACGTCCTCATCGGCCTCAGCTCCTGGGGATTGATCATGGCGAACGGATTTGTGCACAGCGCGGGCGGCATCGCGGAGGGCGCCTATAACACCGGACTATGGACCGCCGCCTTCTTGTTTATTCCGTTGTCACTCTGGGTCATTTACGCCTGCGCGATCCGCGGACCGTACAGCGGCAAAGTCGTGGGCGCGGCATTCGCCGCCGGGGCCGTCACCCATGCCGTCCTTTTCCTCGGCTACGGGCTTTTCAAGGCCGGGGTGATCGGCAACGCGGGCCTGCTGGTCTATGCTGCCGTGGTCGGTGTCACGCCGATCCTCTTGGCGGCCCTTGCGAGCCGGTTCTTCAAGCCTGATTTGCTGACCGTGCGGACGATCTAGAACCTCGCGATCCAGTGCAGTAGCGTCTTGCTTGCTTGCCTGGGTCGAAACAGCAACGTTTCGCTCGCCGCCTGGATCGATCAAGTTCCACTGCCCACCTCGTCATCGGTTCTGCTCCTACTGTTTCGTCTTGCCGACGTGGCAGGCGCCGTCGAATCCTGGGCGCAAACAGCCGCGTCGAGTGCGAATAACCCGTGACGAACCCGAGCCCGGCCGCACAAACGAAAGACGAGGGTGGGTGTCCTTGATGCTGAAGAATGGCATCAGATACATCGTGTCGGGGTTCGGCGGCAGCGTCTGGTTCTTCCAATTCGGAGTCCGGGAACCAGTACGAGATCTGATTGATGGCGCCGTTGCCGTCAGCGCGGGCGCACGTGTTCAGTCAGCAGATCCTTGAAGACCCCGTACGCCGTCTTCGGGAGGTATGCATCGGTCATGATGCCGAACTGATGGAACATGTCTGGATTGCTACTGTCGGAGTCACGAAGCGAGAACAGTTCGTAGGCGGCGATGTTCAACTCGTCCTTCTGCTCCAGCACGGATTCGATCACATCCCTTATGACCGACGCCTGTCGGTCTGGCGTCCGGTCCGGCCCCGTCGGCCACCCGTGTTCGGTGATATGCAGCGGGAGATGACCGAGCCCTGCGGGCTCCAGCACATCGCGGCGATGATAGCGGAGCAAACCGGCCGTGGCAGTTCGTATGGTTTCGCTGCCGAGGGGCCTGAAGACATCGGGAAACATGTCCAAGCCGATGTACTGGAGTCCGTCAACGAGGGCTGCGCCGCCGAGCTTCACGAGCTCCATGTAGAAGCCGGCTGACGGACCGAACAGCGGCGTTGTGTTCGTGCCGATTCGCAGATGACCGAAGCCGCGATGACTGGCTTCGCCGTTTGCGGCCTGCACGCCCGCCACGATCGCCCGAAGGACATCCGGGTAGTCGCCATCGAGCGTCGCATTGCCGGTTACGTTTGGCTCCTCGGTGATTTGAACGGTTCGGGTGACGGCGCCATACCGCTGGATGGCGTTCCGGACAAACGCCGCGTATCCCTCGATGTCGCCGGATCTGGATTGGTACAGCAGGACGAGATCGAGCAGCCGCCCGTTGACCGCGTACAACTCACCGCGCGTCGGGGCCGCGATATCCGTTCGGCCCGGTCCCGCGTCGTCCATGAACGGCGCATAGCACCTGACCAAGAACGGCTTTGCGTCAGGCCCTTGAAGATCGTCAAGCACCGCGTGCACCGACGCGGGATCATCTGGAATTCCGCTGGCCAGGCCACCCGCATCGTTGCCCGCCACACCCCCAGGATAGACACCAAAAAGAAAGCTCACGTCAGCAGCCCTTTCGAGACTCGATCGGCCAGGCAATGTCACGGCTCGTGATCCGATCGATAAACGTGCTGAGCCGTAATGCAATCGGCTGTAAGACTGATCGGTCACGCAAAAAGGGCCACAAGCACTGCCTGTGGCCCTTTGGTGCCTACGCGAGCCCTTTCACGCGCTTGTAGTACGCGATGTACTCCTTCGGCGTCGACATCGCGATCACCTTCGCGACGGAGGTAAGCTCGAGATCATCGAGTTCCTTGAAGTGGAGACAGCACTTCCCCATGTCGAGCCGCTTTCCGGCTTTCTTGAATGCGTCGACGAGCAGCTTCTCGGAAAACGGCGTTATGTACTTGCCGTTCGAGCTGTCGTGCGTGCCCATCAGGTAGAGCGAGTTGTAGCTCTTCTTCGCGCCGAGGCCCACGTAGCAGAGCGGCTGACCGTTGTGCGTGTTGGAGAACTCTTCGAGCGGGATTCCCCAGTTGATCACGCCCCAGTTCATGAACTCTGCGTACCCCTTGGGGATGTGTCTGTGGACGAGGGCGCGGGCCTCTTCGATCACCGTCCGTTTTTCCGGAGTGAGCGAGGCCAGGTAGGCGGCCACGGTAGTTGGGCGAGCGGCCTTCGCCTTTGAGCGTGATTTCCTGGCAGCCATCGACCTGCTCCTGGTGTTCGGGTGTTCCGACCGGACGATTATATTCATGGACCAGAACGCCGAGGCCACCGAAGTGTCATGGCAAAACCGCCAGGCGAGCAGATATTCCATCGGGGGAAGCCCACGGTGTGGGTGATGCGTTCGAAGGGCGCCGAGTTCGACGCATCGCGATCACCGGCCGGGGCGACGTTGGGCGTCAGGTTCTACTGCAGATCGGTGCGGGCGCGGTCCCGTCGGTGGTAACGCGGGCGAAGGGGACTCCGAGCCGCGAAGTCACGGTGAGATCGTATCGTGCTGCGAAACCTCGCGCGCGTAGCGGCCCGGCGCTCGGCCCACGTGACGGCTGAAAGCCGTGCTGAAGGTGCTCGCCGAGCCGTAACCGACGCGCTCGGCGACCTCGCCGACGGAGAGGTCGCGCCGGCGCAGCAAATCCTTCGCGACTGCCATCCGCCAGGCGAGCAGGTACTCCATCGGGGGCAACGCCACCGTCCGCTGGAAGCGTTCGAAGAATGCCGAGCGTGACAATCCGGCCGTCTTCGCCAGCTGGGCGACCGTCCAGGAACGCGCAAGCTGCCCATGCATCTGCCGCATCGCTGACGCGAGGTGCGCATCGGCCAGGCCCCGCAGCAGCCCGGGGGGCGCGTCCTCGCCCGGCGTCGCCCGCAACGCCTCAATGAGCAGCACTTCCACCAGGCGAGTGAGCACGAGCTCGCGTCCCGGCCTCCGGTCGCTCGCCTCCTCGCCGACAAGGCGTACGAGGGTCGAGAGCCGCTCGACGCGGCGCAGGTGCACAAGCGACGGCAGCAGCGACACGAGCAATGTCACCTGAGCCAGTCGGCTGGCGGCCTGTCCCCGTCGTAGCCACCAGTTCGACGCGATACGATTGTGACGACAAGACCAGACTCAACGGCGATTTCCATCCGGCGAGTCGCGAGATTAAGCAGGAACGTAGGCCAACCTGATCACATCCTCGCCAATCCGATCATTAGCCATAAGGCGGAGCGGCGGCCGGGGCCCGGCGAAATATGGCTTGCCGTGGCCAAGCACGACGGGGTGCAGGTAGATTCGATACTCATCGATCAGGCCAAGTTCGGTCAGGCTTTTCGCCAAGTTCGGGCCAGCAACTTCGATCTCCCCGTCGCGCTCGGCCTTCAGCTCGCGGATCGCGCCCTCGAGGTCATCCTCAACAAGCCTGGCGTTGGGGCCGACCGACTTCAACGAGCGCGAGACGACCCATTTCGGCTGGTTCCGCCACGCCGCCGCGAAGGCGTGTTCCTCTGCATCCCATTCAGGATGATCGTCGTCCCAGTAACGCATGACCTCATACATTTGGCGACCGTAGACACTGCCCGCCTGCCCCTGAGCCTCTTCGATGAAGTGGCGGAAGAGCGTGGGGCCTGGCGCAAACGCCATATGGTCGACGTAGCCGTCCAGGGACTGGTTCATTCCGAACACGAGCCTGGCCATACCACTTCCTTTCCTTTCTGCCGACCACGTTAGCCCCGCCGCGCAGCCTCGATCGTGGCGATGTCGATCTTCTTCATCGGCATCATCGCCTCGAACGCGCGCTTCGCCTCGTTGCCGCCAGCCGCCATGGCATCCGTGAGCACGCGCGGCGTGATCTGCCACGAGAGGCCCCAGCGGTCTTTGCACCATCCGCACTGACTCTCCTGGCCGCCATTGCCGACGATCGCGTTCCAATAGCGGTCCGTTTCTTCCTGATTGTCCGTCGCGACCTGGAAGGAAAACGCCTCACTATGCTTGAACGTCGGGCCGCCGTTGAGACCGACACACGGCGTGCCCAGAACGGTGAAGTCCACGGTCAGCACTTCACCTTTCTTGCCGCCCGGATAGTCACTGGGAGCCTTGTGAACCGCAGTCACTTCACTGTCCGGGAACGTCGCGGCGTAGAACCGAGCCGCTTCGAGCGCGTCCTTATCGAACCAGAGGCAAATCGTGTTCTTCGGCGTCATGTGGTGTGCTCCTCTTGCCCGGCGCCCATCGGATCCGCCAGGAACTTGTCAACAATCCGCGGCACGTCCGCGGAAGTCAGGAAGTTGTAGTTAGTTTAGATCACGCAACTATCGCGACCGTTCCGTGGTGCCAGGCATCTCGAGCGCTGGTGCGACGCTGAACGTCAGGCCCAGCCGGTCTGATCACGCTAACGGTGACGTGATGCGACAGCCGGCGTCGGCGCGGACGTCAATTTGGTCACGATGCGCTCGAGCGCTGCGAGATCCGCCCGGTTGAGCCCGTCGAATTCCGTTGGCGGCTGGTGAAACTCGCGCAGCAGGTCGGTCCGCGTCTTCTCGCCTTTCCGCGTCAGCATGACCAGCTTCACGCGCCTGTCGTGCAGCAGCGGCTGCCGAGACGCGAGGCCCAGTTCTTCGAGGCGATCGACGATGAACGTGGTGTTCGAGGGGTCGCACTGCCAGTCGTCGGCCAGCCATCGCATCGACCGTCCGGTTCGCGGGTCGAGGCTGAACAGGGCACGGGAGTCATTGGGCGTCAGCCCGCGCCGCGCCAGGCTTGCTGTTCTGACGGGGGCCGATCGGATCAACAGATCGAACAGCGCCTGCCATACACGTCGCGCCAATGCATCAGTGGCTGACTTGCTCATGTTCACCTTCGACCCCATGCGGTGCCGCGAACCAATGAGTTTGACCGATCGTCCTGATACTTGATAAGACTAAACCAATATGGAGGATGAACGTCATTGTCGAGGCCGATCTGCCGACCGTCATCACTGGGCGCGCGATCCGATCGGTGTTTGTGACCGATGTCAACGGGACGCTCGTGCCACGCGGCGACGGGCGATGGCTGATGGCCGTGACGACTGTCGATCACAAGTGCGGTCAGTGCATGAGAACACGTCCAATGAGATCACGACGCTTACTCTGGAGCGGCGTCGGTGCGGTCGGCACTGTGGGGGCAATCGGTGGCGCGTGGATGCTGTCGTTGCCGCCGGCGCGCGGTTTCGCATCGCCGCCGCCGATCGGAAAACTCGAAACCGAGGCGCTGCTCGCAGCACTGAAGCCGCCGAAACGTCAACGCCCGGTCATTGCATCGATCGGCATCAATGACGCGACGGAAACCACTGACTACCTGATGCCGTACGGGATCCTTCGGCGGGCCGACGTGGCGGACGTTGTGCTACTCGCGACACAGCGACGCCCCGTCACGCTCTTTCCCGCTCTCAAGGTCCAACCCCACGCGACAGTTGCCGAATTCGACGATCGGCATCCTGACGGAGCGGATTACGTGATCGTTCCCGCGATGAGCCGCGACGACGATCCGGTGGTGATGGAGTGGCTGAGGAGCCAGGCGGCCAAAGGTGCGCTGATTGTCGGCGTGTGCGCCGGCGCCAAGGTCGTAGCCGAGGCCGGTCTGCTGGACGGCAAGCGGGCGACGACACACTGGTACTACCTCAACGAGTTGCTCGCGAAGCATCGCGCGGTCCGATATGTCGCCGACCGGCGGATTGTGTGGTTGACGAGGGTGTGGCGACGACGACGGGAATCAGCGCGTCCATGCCCATGGCACTGACCCTCGTGGAGGCGATTGCTGGCCGCGAGAGGGCGGAGGCCGTTGGCCGCGACATCGGCGTGACGGACTGGGATGCACGTCACGACAGTCGCGCGTTCCAGTTCACGCGCCCCTTTGCGATGACCGCCATCCGCAACAGCGTGGCATTCTGGCGCCGAGAAACACTCGGGATCGAATTGTCGACAGGCGTCGATGAAGTCTCGCTGGCCCTGGTGGCAGACGCCTGGTCACGAACCTACCCGTCACGGGCCGTGACCTTTGCGCCGACCATCGCGACGCGCGAGAGTCGCAAGGGCATTCAGATTGTTCCGGACCAGGTCAGATCGAGCTGGCCGGCGATGACACGCCTGCCAGCGATTGACCGGCCACCTGCCCAGGCGCTGGACGAGGCGCTCCAGGCGATTGGCGGGCGTTACGGCGCGCACACGACAGATTTCGTGGCGATGCAGCTCGAGTATCCGACGGAATCGCGTCGCGCAGCTCGCGAACGTGCGAACGCGTTCGGTCAGACTGCCATGACGAGGTCACTGCGACGACTGAGCGATCACTGCGTGTGATGCTCTTCGTCCACCTCTTTTTTCTTTTCGCACTCGAGGTTACGAGTCAAGGATTCCATGCAGCGACAGTCAAGGAGGCGCCCGTGTCCAAGCTTCGCGTGAACGCCTTTAGCGTGTCAGCCGACGGCTTCGGCGCCGGCCCCGACCAGGGCCAAGACCACCCGCTGGGCCGCGGCGGCGAACAGCTGCACCAGTGGTTCCTTCCAACCCGCACCTTCCAGCGGAACGTCCAGAGGCGAGACGGCGGGACGACCGGCATCGACAACGACTTCGCGGCCCGCTCGTTCGAGAATCTCGGCGCCTGGATCATGGGCCGCAACATGTTCGGGCCTGTGTGCGGACCCTGGCCGGACTATGAGTGGAAAGGCTGGTGGGGCGCCAATCCACCGTACCATGTGCCGTTCTTCGTCCTGACTCACCATGCGCGCCCGCCGCTGGAGATGGAAGGCGGCACCGTTTTCCATTTCGTCACCGAGGGGATCGAGGCGGCGCTGGACCAGGCACGGGCGGCCGCGCGAGGTAAGGAGGTGCGAATCGGCGGCGGGGCAGCCACCATCCGCCAGTATCTGCAGGCCGGGCTACTCGACGAGATACACCTCGCCATCTCGCCGATCCTGCTCGGCCAAGGCGAGCCCCTGCTCGAAGGCATCGACCTTCCCGCGCTCGGTTACAGAGTGAAGGAGCACGTCTCCACCGAGGCGGCGATGCACTTAGTGTTGAGACGGTAGGCTCCGGAGTCAGGTGCAGGCAGGCTCAAGGTACACGTTCCTCGCCTGGCATAGTTGCCGAACAGCCGTGTCGTGTTCCGCGAATCGAGGGGATATGCAGCACAATGAAGACAGCGGAGTTCTTGAAGCCTTCGGGCAATACACGCAGGCGTTCCAGGGGCTCGATGCGCGAGCAGTTGCACGGCACTTTCACGAACCGGCGTTCTTCATCACACCAAAGGAGGTCGTTTGCCTGCCAACGATCGAGACTGTCGAGCACACTTACGCGCGTGTGATGGCGGACATGCCGCCGGACTACGTTCGGACCGAGTTCTCGCCGCTATCAGTGCACCGCTTGAGCGACGATCTGACCATGGTGAGCGGGAGTGGCGCCTGGAAGAACGCGGCGAATGACGATCTGATGCCGTTCGGGATGACGTACACCCTGCGTCGCATCGGCCCGACTTGGCGCATCGTCGTGGCGGCGATTCACGCGCCTGACGGTGGCCCTGGACGATAAGCGCGGCGCCACATTGCCTCGACAAGACAGGGCTGGGAAGTATCACTGAAATTGTCCCTGCCAGCCATCAACAATTCGCAGGACCAGCCAAATCGCAGTATCGAACTTCCACAGCGTAAGTCGTTGATCTGAGAATCTCCTGACGCACCGCCGTGACATGTTCTCGGATCTCAGCCTCTGTTGCGGATTGAATCTGCGAGTCAGAACTGTGGTCAGCTCAGCCACGGGATCCGCTCGACACACGGCCCATTTGGTTTATTGTGAGTACTCACTCACTCGCTGTAGGAGGGCGCATGTTTGGTGTCATCCGTCATTACCATTTCGACAAGAAGGACAGCGCCGAGATCGATCGGCTCATCCAGGACCAGTTCGTGCCGATCATCAGCAAGGCTCAGGGTTTCGTCCGCTACTACTGGCTGGACACGGGGGCTGGCGAAGGCGCGTCCTTCGGCGTCTTCAAGGACAAGGCGGGCGCCGACGAATCGGTGCGACTCGCGGCCGACTTCGTACGGACAAAGATGGCGACCCTTCTGAAGCAGAAGCCTGAGATCATCGAGGGACCGATCAAGGCGCACGATTGAAGGCTGAGGCGTCAACCAATGTGGCGCTTCGGGCCGCCATGCCGACAACTACAGCCTGATCAAGCGATCGCAATGCCACCCAATCGCCTCTGAGAGACTGACCGGCGCTCGCGAGCGCCACGATGGATTCGATTGGTCATGCAGGGGGATCAGCCAGGGTCGAAGATCGTCGACCGACGAGTCTTCCGGCCATCTCCCGCACTCGACGTCCGACGTCCGCGGCGACCGCCGCTCGGACGCGATGGCCGGCTCCAGTACCAGCCGAAGACCAGGCGGGCCAAGCAATGACCGTCGCCGGTCGGACAACGATTAAGGCCGCTCTCCAATCCCGCCACGTTGCCTTTCGAGGACCGCAGGTCCTGCATCACCGCAATCCGATCCAAAACAGCCGGTCGGACCGCCGAATGGCGGGCTTCGGGCGACTGCGCCGAAAGACAGCCAGCTACTGTCGCAGCGCGAGGTTCTCGAGCACCAACGAATGATGTCGGCTCGCGAGAACGATCAGCAGTCGAACGACATGGATGAAAAAGGCGACCATGGTTTAGCATACGTGGTCAGGCTCATCTGCCTGAGGCCGCGTTGAATTGGCGTCAAGGGTTTTGGCGAATCACACGAATCGGAGACTACGCATGAGTGGGATGTCACGTCGAGAGTTCTTGGGCAAGACAGGCGGCGCGTCAGCGGCCTTGGCGTTCATGGGCGCGAGCGGCATCAAGCTCCACGCCAATCCGCTCGGCCTGCCGATCGGCAGCCAGACCTATCCGCACCTCGCCCGCATCCAGAGCGGCGATTTCGCCGGGCTGTTGAAGGACATGAAGGCGATCGGCATCGAGCAGATCGAGCTGTGCTCGCCCGGCTATACGCAGTTCAAGAGCCTGGCCGACGGCAAGCAGACGCGCAAGATTCTCGACGACAACGGCATGAAGGCGGTGAGCGCGCATTTCACGATGCCCGAGTATCGCAATCAGAACGGCTTCTCGCACCAGAAGGCCATCGAGTGGGCGCACGACGTCGGGCTGATGCAGATGAGCACGGCGAGCGTGCTCGGCAAGGTTACCAACGGCATGACGACGCTCGAGGAACTGAAGCGCGCGTGCGACGAGTACAACAAGATCGGCGCGATCACCAAGGCAGCGGGTCTGCAGCAGATCACCCACCACGAAGGCTTCGAGAACTCGCGGATCGAAGACGGGCGGCTCACGTTTCCCGTGCTGCTCGAATACTACGACCCCGAGCTCGTCAAAATGCAGTTTCAGATGTCGTCGATGCTGACCGTCGGCGATCCGATCATGTACTTCACCAACCACCCCGGCCGATTTGCCTCGATGCATCTGCAGGGCGTGGACGTCACGCGCGGAATGCGGGAGTCGCGCGCGGGCATTCCCGTGCCGAAGCCGACGCCGGAGCAGATTGCCGAAGCCGAGGCGGCGCGCGCCGCGCGCGCGGGCGGCGCAGGCGGGCGCGCTGGCGGTGCCGGCGGCCGTGGCGGCAACCCCGGGCTGGCCGTTGGTGAAGACAACGTCGACTGGGTCAAGGTGTTCCAGGCGGCCAAGATCGGCGGCGTCAAGACGTATTTCGTCGAGCAGAACTGGGATTTGACGGTCAAGAGCGTCGCGTTTTTGAAGGGACTCACCGTCGCGTAAGAAAGCGCGTCGATGCGCGCATGACCGTCACCGAGGAGCGTGAAATGCCTGCCGTCTCGCGACGCGCGTTCATTCAGCATTCAGCCGTCGGCGCCGCCGCTGCCGCGTGGACGGCGCTCGCCGAGGGCCCCGTCCTCGGCGCCAGTCCGTATGGGTGGTCGATCGGCTGTCAGACGTTTCCGTACGGCAAAGCCATCGACCAGGACTTTCCTGGCACGATGAAGATGCTGTCGGATGCCGGCATCCAGTCGATCGAGCTCTGCTCGCCGTGGTACTCGGAGCACAATTTCGGCTTCGGGAGCCTGAACAAGATCACCGCCGCAGAGTTCAATCGCGTGCTGTCGGATCACAATCTCCGATGCATCAGCTCGCACGTGGACATGACCGAGCTCACGCCCGAGAAGCTGCCGCAGACCATCAGCTGGGCGAAAGAGCGCGGGCTCACGCAGATCATGGTGCCGAGCCTCGACGGCCCCCGCAATCCGACGATGGACGATGTCAAGCGGCTCGCTGACCGATACAACGCCATCGGCGCCGAGTCCAAGAAAGCCGGGCTGCAGCAGGGGCTCCACACCGAGGGCTTTGAGCTGGCGATGGTCGACGGCAAGCGCGTCTTCGACATGCTCTTCGACCTGCTCGACCCGCAGCTCGTGAAGTTCCAGTTCCAGATGTCGACGATCACGAGCGGCCTGGTCGCCGCCGATTACTTCACGGCGCACCCCAACCGGTTCATCTCGATCCATCTGCAGGACCTCGACATGAACGCGCCCGTTGCGCCGCCCGCGCCAGGCGGCCGTGCCGGCCGCGGCGGAGGCCGCCCGCAGAAACCCATCGGGCAGGGCAGCCTCGATTGGGTCAAGACGTTCCGCGCCGCAAAGACCGGCGGCGTACAGAACTACTTCATCGAGATGAACGAACAGCTCATGCGCGAGAGCGTGCCGTATCTGAAGGCGCTCGCTGTGTGAGTGAAACATGACAAGTAAGAAGCTAGAAGCTAGAAGTTAGAAGGAATGAACGAGGAAGGACGGCGTTGCGTCCGACGACCGGGCCCAAGCAGGCGATGGGGTCTCCGCCTTGGTCGACGCGACACTAGCGTTCAGCCTCTGTTCCGCCTGTTAACCGGGGCGACGTCACTGGGGATGGCGCGACACCGCGTGCGTTTCGGGTGGTACTAAGCCGGCGAACCATGCGGCCGACTTCAACACTCCCATACTGATACTCCATGGGACCGCGGATAGCGCGGCAAACGGGGGGAACGCGGTCACAACGGTGCAGATGGCGCGAGAGTTCGAGGCCGCCTTGCGTCGGGAGGGAAAGCCGGTAGAAGCGAAGTACTACGATGGAGGCGGCCACGATAGTTTCTTCGAGGACAGGACTCAGTACGAGGATGAGCTGACAAGAATGGTGACGTTCCTCCTCCGGCGTCTCCCGATTTGAGTTTCGGCACGCCCTGCCGGGCCTACGCGGCGCCATCGACGAGGCGCACGTCGTTTCTGCTTCGTATCACCCGAGAGGTTCGGCTAGGCAGCCTACCCGCGACGCGCAGTCGGTCATCGTACGCGATCGCGCTGCTTATCCGCCTTGAGCTTGATGCCGACCCCGAAGCGGGCACCGCCCCCCGGTTCCCCAAAAGCCAAATCCAGCCGGACGACGTCGACGAAGGGAACCAGCAGGCGCAGGCCGACGCCATAGCCGTCGATCGCATCCGAGGCTGAGAAACGGTCGGTCCACGCCAGACCGACGTCGCTGAACCCGGCGGCCTGGATGCCGCCGTAGAGATTGCGCCCGAACAGGGTGAATGTCCGGATGGGCACAATCGAGTACAGATACTCGACCGTCGCGATTGCCTGGTTCTTGCCGATGCGCGATCCCAACGCCCAGCCTCGTACCGAGTTCGTCCCGCCAATCCCGAACTGATAGTACTCCGGCAGGTCGCGCCCAACGACGCCGGATTGAGATTCGGCAAATGCGACGAGCGACAGCGTGGATCTGGCGCTCAGAGGCTGAAGGCGGCGTCCGTCGAGCGTGAGGGTCCACGACTGTGCGTCTCCGAACTGGCGCGCGATGTCGACCGACCCGAACCACCCGACGCGCGGGTTCGACAGTGGGTCGAGCGAGTTGTAGGTGAGGAAGAGGCCCACTGCCGGGAGGTGATCTGTTCCGCTGGGGGACAGCGCGATCTCAGATGATCCGGTATCGAACCAGACGAACTCGGCGCGGCCGCCGACCTGCATCCGGCTGGTCCAGTTCCAGCCGCCGCTGGCCTCGATCGTCGTGGAGGTTTCATCGAAGTCGAACAGCTCGTTCCGCCGGGATCGGTAGACTGCTCTCGCGTCGAGCGCCCACATGCCCGGGGTGACGGTCGGCCGTTCCAGCCGCGCGTTGACCGTCGTCGTGCCACCGAACTGCGCCGTCCCCGACGACAGCGTGCCGCGACCGAACAGGTTGATGCCTTTAAACGCCGGACCTGCGCTCACGCCGTTCTCGTCGGTCACCGAGAGCGCGATGAGCGGCAGGAGCCGCAGCGTCTCTTTGACGTCGACCTCGAGGACGACTTCGTCGCCAGCTGCGACCGGCTTGATCTCGACCGCGCTGAACAAGCGCAGTGCATCGAGCCGCCGGCGATCCTCTGCGAGCGTGGCTTGATGGAAGGGCACACCCTGACGTGACGCGAGATGGCGTCGCACAATGTCTGCCGTCGACGGTCGAAGGCCCGGACTGATGCGAATCTCGCGCACCACCTTTCCCTCCAGGGGATCGATTGGGTTCGTTGAACTCGACGCGGCGACGGTCGGCGCCTGCTGCGCGCGTGCCGCGTGCACGCAGCATCCGCTCGCGAGAATAGTGACAGTGACAGTAATTGTGATTGGGGAGACCTGCATGCGATCACGGTCCTTCGAGAGCCGAGTCGGTGTGGTGCGCCGCTCGAGCGCTCCGCCGCAAGGTCTGCGGGCCGCACGCACGCCGCAAGGTCTGCGGCCGCACGCACGGCCCGGCCGCGATGGGCTCGGTGGCAGAGCCAGCGTCGCGGCCCTAGTGTCGAGGGCATGTTATCAGGAACCCTGCCGACCTCGTGACGCTCCATCTCGGTCTGACCCGGCGCAGCTACTTGGTCCTCGCCGGCAGCTCGATGAGCACGAGATCGGAGTTGTCCCGCTGTCGGTCGAAGACGATCCCCATACCGTCCGGCGTGACGTCGAAGGTCCTATTCGTCGGGCGTAGATCGAAAGATGAAATGCGGCGTGTCCTCATTGAGTCGAGATCCAGTACCCAGAAGTGTTCAGGGTCCACCTGCGTGGGACTCGGCACGTACACGAGCTGCAGCGTGCCAGGCACGAATCGATAGTGCTCCGTGTTCACTCGAATGCGTATCGGCGGAATGGGGAGGGCGGAGCCGTCAGGCCGGATCACGAGCAGAGGTCCGGTCGGACCGCTGACCGGACCTGTGTAGGCAATCACTGATCCATCAGGAGACCACACGGGATTGCTCGTTACGCCCTCGGCCAGCCGTTGTGGTTCGCCCCCATCAACGGAGATTCTGAACAACCCTGGACCCTTCGAGTCTTGCCCTGAGGCAACGATCCATTTCGCGTCCGGCGACCAGCTCGCCGCGCTGGTCACGTCGATCGCGGGCGCGAGCTGGCGTGCGTCGCCACCATCGGCCGACAGCAGGGTCAACGTTCGACGGCCCTGTTTCCGCACGATGACGGCCACCCGTTTTCCGTCGAAGGATACCGCCGCTGGCTCGAGCAGAGCGCCGTCCACCCCACGCCACACTTCGGCCACCTGGCCATTGTCGAAGCGCCACAAGCCATCGCCCCCGCCGCGCGACGACAGGAAGAAGAGCGTCGATCCACCATAGCGGGGCGCGTACGCTCGAACTGACGGGAGCGCGAGGGGCTTCGCGTCAGCCTCGTCCACCGGCTGGGTGCGCAACGGGATTGTCCAAAGGTTTGCTGTCGGCCGCGACACCGTCGCGACGAGGCGTCTTCCACTGCCGCTAGCATCGACGGACGTATACACTTCGAGACCTGAGCTGATCCGCTGCGTGCGTCGGGTCGCCGTATTCAATGCCCACAACCAGGGGCCCGCACCATCCTGATCCGGGGACGTGTAGACGATGTTGTGATCGTCGATCGGCGCCAGATACCGGATATCGGCGTTTGTATTTGTCATCCGCTCCCGATCGCCGCCGGTCGCGCGGATGCGCCAGATATCCATCTCTCGCGCATCCCACATCCCGCTGATGAAGTAGATCCATTGCCCATCCGGCGACCAGATCGGGTAGTGGTTGTGTCCGCCGGCCTTGAGCGAGAAGATCACGCGCGCGTTGCTACCGTCGGGATCGGTAATGGTCAGTGGGTCTCCATCGTCGTATGGGTGCGATACGACGTGTGATCCATCTGGAGACCACACCGGGTTCATCGAATGCTCGAAGAGAAAGGGGCGCAGGGGGCCGCCCATCGACGGTGTGAGGCGCAGGCGGTCACCGCCCCGCATCGACGAGAGCCAGACCTCCGACCCGTCGCTGTTGAAGCCGGCATTGCGAACGAGTACATGGGGGCGTGAGCCCTTGGTGAGGTTCACGTAGTTGCCGCTTCCGATCTGGGTGACCCACGTGTCCTCGAGGCCGTCGCGGTCGGAGCGGAACACCATGAAGCGGCCGTCTCGCGAAATCGAGGCGTCCAGCTCCGAGCCGTCGAAGTCCGTCAGCCGCGTATAGCGGGCGTCCGCAATCGGGTTCTCGAGTACGTCCGCGCGGGGCAGCCACCATGCGGTCGTGCCTGCGCCCACGACGAGGGCAACGGCGGGGGCCACCCACGCCATGCCCGTCCGACGAGGTGGTCGGATGCCGGGCGCCGACTGCTCCTGCGTGTGTCGCGTCAGCCGCTTCAAGTCGACGGCGAGCTCGCGCATGGATTGATAGCGCTCCGCTGGATCCTTCTCAAGAGCTTTGTCGACCGCGAGTCGCAGGCTGAGCGGGATCTCGTCGGGTAGCGGACCCGGCGATGCGTGGATTACCTTCTGCAGTACTTCCAGGCTCGTCTTTCCTTCGAACGGCTGGTGTCCAGCGAGCATTTCGTACAACACGGCGCCGAAGGAGAACACGTCGCTCCGGGCATCAATCGGTTCGCCACTTGCCTGCTCGGGTGACATGTACGGGATCGTGCCGAGGACAATCCCCGGAAGCGTGTGGCTCCCGGTGACCGCTCGCGCCTGATTGGCATCCTGTTCCTCCGCAAGCTTGGCCAGCCCGAAATCCGCAAGCTTCGCGTAGCCACTCTGCGTGACGAGGATGTTCGCAGGCTTGACATCGCGGTGGAGGATACCGGCTGCGTGTGCGACGGCGAGCCCGTCGGCGACACCCGCGAGGAGCCCGACGACCTTCCGCCACGGGCGACGCTCGCGTCCGATCCACCCCTCGAGCGTGCCGCCATCGATGTACTCCGTGACCAGGTATTGCCTGCCGGCCACCTCGCCCGCGTCGTATACGGTCAGGATATGGGGATGATTCAGCGACGAGGCCATCTGCGCCTCGCGCTGAAATCGCCGCCGTCCCGCAGCATCCGCGAGCGTATCGGAGAGGAACTTGATCGACACGGGACGATTCAATTTGGTGTCGAGCGCGCGAAACACAACGCCCATGCCGCCGTGCCCGAGTGTCGCCTCCAGCCGGTACGTGCCGATCGTTGCCCCCACAGCCACAGGCAGCGGATCGCGCTGGACGTCATCGCCGGGAGGGTCTGCGTGCGCCTGGGTCATGGCTATCTCAGCTCAGCTGTGAATTCCGCGCAGATGGTCGGTCGGATACCAGCGGACTGTCAAGCACGCGTTTCCGACGCGAGCTCCTGTCTCCCTCACATCCTGGGCCAGGCCGCGCAACGATACTTGACTCGGTCAACTATCGGATCGACGTTCTCGAGCTGTGTGATGCGTCATCGTCGAAATCGCTCTCAGACTGATACCGGCCGGGCCTGGTTGCGACAACCGCTGGCGGTGTTAGACTGCGCGGCGGTCGCCTTGCCGTCCGAGGTTAGGGGCTGGAGCTGTCGACGGCAAGTTGGGTCCGAGCTCCAGCGCGTAGTCGGTCGGAGCGGGCGGCGCGAAGCCCCGAGTGGAATAGGGAGCCGGTTGCAATGAATCGACGAGCATTTCTCGGAACCGTTACGGCGTCGCTGGCGCTCGGACGAACCGGAACCGCACGTCAGGAACAGGCCCCAAAGGCGGCCACACCCAAAGGCCGCCTGAAGCAGGGCGTTACGCGCGGTGTCTTTGGACGCGGCGTTGCTCTCGACGACTGCTGCCGGCAGGCAGCGAGCGTCGGCATCCAAGGATTCGATCTGGTCACGCCGCCGGACTGGCCCGTCGTGAAGAAGTACGGACTCGTACCGTCGATGGCGAGCGGAGGCGGCGGCTCGATCGCCAGCGCGCTGAACCGGACCGAGAACCACGCCAAGATCGAAGCGACGATGCGCGAGATGATCGATCAGGCCGCCGCGGCCGGTGTGCCGAATCTCATCACGTTCTCGGGGAACCGGGGAGGCATGCCCGATACGGAAGGTGCCGACAACTGCGTGGCGTTCCTCAATCGCGTGAAGGCTCAGGCCGAGGACAAGGGCGTCACGATCTGCATGGAGTATTTGAACAGCAAGGTGAATCACAAGGACTACATGTTCGACCACTTCGCGTGGGGAGTGGACGTGATGAAGCGCGTGAATTCGCCCCGGGTGAAGATCCTGTTCGACATCTACCATGCCCAGATCATGGACGGCGACGTCGTCCGGAATATCCGCGACAACTTCCAGTGGATCGGCCACTTCCACACCGGCGGCAATCCAGGCCGCCACGAAATCGACGATACGCAGGAGCTGAACTACCGGTTCGTGATGCAGGCGATCGCCGACCTCGGCTTCACGGGATTCGTGACGCACGAGTACTCCCCGGCCGAAGGACACGATCCGATGGACAGCCTCAAGAAGGCGATGGAGATCTGCAGCGTGTAGGCGTGAGGTGCGGGATGCAGCGCGGCTCGTTTTCGGGAATCTGTGCCGGTCTCGCGCTGGTCTTGGGCGCGGCGAGGTTCGCCGCGGGTCAGGAGCCTCCAGGCGGCCGCGGCGGCGCTCAACCCGTTCCGCAATTCAACCGCACCCCGCCGGTGGACGCGGCGGCCCACGAGCGAGGCCGCTCGCTCTGGGCATCGCACTGCGTCGACTGCCACGGCGCCCAGGCGCGCGGAACGGAAAAAGGTCCGAACATCATTCGAACGAAGACGGTGAACTTCGACCGGAGCTCGCCGCAGGCAGGCAGTGTGCTGGGACCCTTCCTCAAGGCCGGTCACCCGACGCAAAGCGGCAAGCCGGCCTCCTTCAGCAACGACGAAGTGATCGCGCTGGCAACGTTCCTCCGACAACGCGTCACCGACACGATGCGATGGTCCACCCTGTTCGTTCCCGGCAACATCCTCGTCGGCGATTCGCGTGCCGGTGAGGCGTACTTCAACAGCGAAGGCGGGTGCAGCACATGCCACAACGCGACGACGCGCAGCCTGCAGGGGATCGCGTCGCGGTTTGACACTCCCGTCGATCTGCAGCAGCGAATGCTCTTTCCAGTCCCCGGGCGCGGCGGACGAAGCGCCGGGGCCGCCGGAGGCTCGAATCGCACGACCGTGACGATCACACCGCCCTCAGGTCCTGTCGTGTCCGGCGTGCTCGTGGAGGAGAGTGAGTTCTACATCACCTTCCGTGACGCGGACGGCACGATTCGCGCCGTCCGGCGGACAGCAGGTATGCGGGTGGCGAAAGACAATCCGCTGCAGGCGCACATCGACCTGCTCGACCGCATCACGGACAAACAGATTCATGACCTGGTCGCGTACCTGGAGACACTCAAATGAGGCTCCTGGTCGTCGCTCTGGCGATCACCGCGGCCGCTGCCGGTCAGCAGCAGCGATCCCAGCGGCCGCCCGAGTCGGGCACTTCAGCAGGACTGACGGCAGCGCAAATCGAGCGCCCATCGACCGACTCGTGGCCTACCTACAACGGAGACTACTCAGGCCGACGTTTCAGCGCGCTGGCGAAGATCAATGCGTCGAACGTGAAGCACCTGAGCCTCGCGTGGATTTACGACATGCCTGTCGCAGCTTTGCGTGGGTTGACGGCGACTCCGGTGCAGGTCGGCGGCGTGCTGTATTTTTCCGGATCCGGCCAGGCGTATGCCGTCGAGGCGCGCACGGGCCGCGAGCTCTGGCACTACGGCTTTCCCAACCTGCGTCGCGGCGGAGGAGGCAGTCGCGGCGTGGCCGTGCTCGGCGACTCGGTCTACTTCACCCCGGAGTGCAATCTCGTCGCGCTGGACATCAAGACTGGCGCGCAGAAATGGGCGAAGGAGTTCTGCTCGATGGAGATGATGTATTACTCCACGGCGGCCCCTGTCGTCATCAAGGACAAGGTAATCGTAGGCGTCAGCGGCGACGATCTCGATCAACCCGCGTTTCTCGACGCACGCCGATCCGACAACGGCGAGTTGATCTGGCGGTGGTACGTGACGCCGCAGAAAGAGGGAGATCCAGGCCTGGACACCTGGCCGAATCTCGACATGGCCAGGCACGGTGGTGGCATGACCTGGCAGCCGGTCACGTACGACCCGGAGCTGAATCTGATCTTCGTCACGACGGGCAATCCGCAGCCGGTTGTGGCGTTCAAGAACAGGGAAGGCGCGAATCTGTTCACCGCATCGATCGTGGCGCTGAACGCCGACACGGGCAAGATGGTGTGGTACTTCCAGGCTTCTCCCAACGACACGCACGACTGGGATGCGACGCAGACCGCTGTCGTATTCGATGGTACCGTCAACGGTCAACCTCGGAAGCTCCTCGCGCAGGCGTCCCGCAATGGGCAATTCTTCGTGCTGGATCGCACGAACGGCAAGGCCATCGTCTCGAGCGAGTTCGTCAACACGAACTGGAAGCTGGGATACGACGACAAGGGGCAGCCCATTCCCAATCCCGCGAAGCGGCCGCAGGTCGCCGGTGCGCTGGTCACCCCGGATCAATCCGGTGCGACGAACTGGTTCCCGCCATCGTTCAGTCCGCGAACGGGTTTGTTCTACGTCAACGCGAATCGCGCGTTCAGCGTCTGGTATATCTACGATGCGAGCGACAATCCGATGGGTTGGGGCGGCACCGACCGTGGCGGGTACGCGGAACAACCACAGCTGAAGGCAATCGAATACGAGACCGGCCGGATCCGCTGGAGTACACCGCGATACGGCGCTAATTGCGGTCTCCTCAGCACGGCGGGCAACCTCCTGTTCGGCCCGGCGGCCTCGGGCATCGGCGCCTACGACGCGACCACTGGCGAGCCATTGTGGACGTCACGCATCGGCAACGTCACGAACGGCCCCATCACCTACGAGCTCGATGGCTTTCAATACGTCGTCGCGGGAGCCGGCACCCGCCTGGTGGGGTTCGTGCTCAACGACTGAACTGCGACGCGCACTCAGCCAATAAGACCGAACTCGACCTTCTGCTGACTCAGATCGACCGTGGGGGTCGGAAACTTGTTAGCTCTTGCAGAGGACTTCGTCGAGAGCGGGCGGAGGGTTGCAGGTTCGAGTCCTTCGATCCGTCAGGCACGAGTTGAGTGCACGAAGAACAGCTGTTCTGGTTTGACAAACCATACAGCGGTGCACATCATAAGTCCACTTCGTGTTCAGGAGAGGTGTCGTATGAAGCGCCGCTCGTCAGCAGTGTTTGCCGCCGTGCTGATTGCGCTCGTCGGTGTCACTCTCAACAGTGCTCTCCGGGCGCAGGTGCCGGGCCAGCTTTTTGGGACCTGGAGCCTGAATCCAGCCAAATCGAAATATAGCCCGGGTCCGCCGCCGAAGAGCATGACGATCACCTACAGTGCGGCAGGCTTTGGGATGAAGATCGTCGTGGACGTGGTGCCTGCCGAAGGTCCAGCGCAGCACTGGGAAATGACGCCAACGTATGACGGACTGGATCACAAAGTCACCGGCAACCCTGATGCCGATACGATCTCGATCAAGCGCATCAGCGATACCAAGGGCGAGAGCACCTTCAAGAAGGGTGGCAAGGTGATATTGGTCAACGTCCGGACACTTTCGTCTGATGGCAAGACGCTGACGATCGAATCGAAGGGTACAACCGGTGACGGGAAGCCCCGTCATGACACCGCGGTCTACGAAAAGTAGAAATCCAGTCGGCCACCGCGCCGTCACCCGAAGGTCGCGTTAAGCGAAGGCTTCGTCCTCGTGCGCGATCCGGCGTGCTTTTTTTACGCCTGCCAACGAGGGTCGCCCGATTGCCTGAGTGCTCACGCCGACGACCAGGAGAACTCACAACACCTTCTGAATGGGACATCGACGGGTCGCGGAAACGGGTGAAGAGTGTCGCACGTGGGCGCACGGCGGTCGGCCATGACACCCGACATGGTGGTCCTCGGCAATTTGCTCGTGGACGACGTGGTCTTTGCCGATGGTTCGAGTCGGATGGGGCAGCCTGGCGGCGCGGTTCTCTACGCCGCCCTTGGCGCGCGCCTCTGGAATGTTGGGACCGGCTGTGTGAGCGTGCGCGGCGATGATTACCCCGCCGACATGCTGGATCGACTCGAGGGCTGCGGCGTCGACCTCGCTGGCGTGCGACCGCTCCGTCGTCCCGGAGTACGAACGTGGTTGTTGTATGAGGGCCAGGTGCGGCATCTGGTTCACCGACTGGGAGGTCCGTCACACGAGGACGTGTCGCCGAGGCCGCAGGACATTCCGAGTGAATGGCGTATGGCGCGTGCGTTTCACCTGGCGCCGATGCCGTTTGCCGTTCAGCGTGCGCTGCTGACGTCGCTCACGTCGACGGCGAGTCCATTTGTTTCCGTGGACCCGCATCTGCCAATCACCGACGACACGCTCACGGAGTGGCGCGCTGCGCTCGCGCGCGCCGACGCGTGTTTTGCCAGCGAAGACGAGCTCCTGTTCGAACAGGCGGGATCCGATCCCGGCGTGGCATTGGCGCAACTCGCGAGCGGACGGCTGCGGTTCGTCGCGTTGAAGCGCGGTGAATACGGCGGCATCTTGTACGACGCGCGTGACCGGCGCTTGCACACGTGGGAGGCGCGAAGCACGAAGGTGGTGGATCCGACAGGTGCAGGAGACGCCTTTGCGATGGGCTTCGTCTCTGCGCACCTCGAGGGACTGGCCGTCGACGAGTGTCTGCAGCGCGCCGTCGTCACAGCGAGCTTCGCACTCGAGGCGTGGGGGAGCGACGCGCTCATCACCGCTACGCCGGAGGAGGCGGATCGGCGGCTGCGATCGTGGTACGGCGAAGGAGTGAAGCCGTGAACGAACTCTGCGTCTGCAGTGAGCCAGTCGCGCAGGCACTCGCCGCGCGAGCACCTGTCGTTGCGCTTGAAACGACTGTGGTGACTCATGGTCTGCCACACCCCGACGGCATCGCGGCCGCGTTGGCGCTTGAGGACGAGGTTCGCCAGTCTGGTGCCACGCCCGCGACCATTGGCGTCCTGCGGGGCGCGATCCGTATCGGCATCTCACGGGAGGAGCTCGACGAGCTGGCGACAACGCCGGATGTCTGCAAGACGAATCTGAGCAATCTCGCCGCTGTGGTCGCATCTGGCGGACTGGGCTCGACAACCGTCGCCGCAACGATGTGGGCCGCGCACATGAACGGGATTCGCGTGTTTGCGACCGGCGGCATCGGTGGCGTCCATCGTGGTGCTGACGAAACCGGCGACGTGTCGTCCGACCTCACCGCGCTGGGGCGCGTCCCTGTCGCCGTCGTCTGCGCCGGCGCCAAAGCCATTCTCGATCTGCCGCGAACCGTGGAAATGCTGGAGACGTTGGGCGTCCCCATCCTCGGCCTGGAGACCGACGACTTTCCAGCCTTCTACCGGCGATCGAGCGGACTCCGCGTGGATCGTCGCGTCGATTCGATCGCGGACCTTGCCGCGGCCGTCGATGCACACTTCCGGCTTGGTCTCGGCACGGGTGTCCTCGTCGCGAATCCCATCCCGGGTCCTGCCGAAATGCCACGCGACCTGTACGACCAGGCGCTTCAGGCCGCGCTGGCCGATATGAAAGCCGAGGGGGTTCGGGGGCGCGCGGTGACGCCCTTTTTACTCGACCGCCTGCGCGTACTCACCAGCGGTGAAAGCGTGCGAACGAATATGGCGCTCCTCCTCCACAACGCCCGAGTCGCGGCGCGACTGGCGACTCATCTTGCGGGTAGAGTCGCTTGAAATGATCCGCCTGTCGGTCGACTGCGTGTCCGCCCACTCCGGCTTCCGAGGCGATGGTCACACTCTTCGCCACTCGGTGGATTGGTAAGAGCATGAATGCTGCTCAACGCGTGGGGAGCATCACTCGGCCAGCCGGCGTTTGTGAGCTCCAGCTTCGCGGAGCTCACGGGCAAAGCGTCACGACCTTTTCTCGAATGGGCCACGGATTACGCAGCGGAGTTCCGCGCGTAGCATCTCCGTCATCCCGCGCCGCCTTAGCACTCAGGCGCAGCACGTGGACGAGCAACATCCCTTTGCGACCGCCGGCGATAGCGGCTTCCGCGCGCGGACGAAAGCGCTCATGAATCGGCCATCGATCTGCGCGAGCACCCGCTCATCTGGAATTCCCGCCTCGGTCAGAAACTGCTTCGCATCCGCCACCTGATAGACACGCGTCGGTTCGACGTCGACCGCCTCGAATCCTGCCCGTACCAACTTCTCGCGGTAGAGGCCCTCCTCGAGCGCGCCGGCGACGCAGCCGACCCACAGTTCCATGCTGCGCCGAACGTCAGCGGGGATCTCGCGGCCCTTCACGACGACGTCGGACACGGCGAACCGTCCCCCGGGCCTCAGCACGCGGAAGGCCTCCGCGATCGCGCGGTCCTTGTCGCCCGACAGGTTGATCACACAGTTCGAGATGATGACGTCGACCGAGTTGTCCGGCAGCGGGATGTGCTCGATCTCGCCCTTGACGAACTCGACGTTCGTGACGCCTGCCTTCTGCTGGTTCTCACGTGCCAGGGCCAGCATCTCGTCGGTCATATCGAGGCCGATGGCCTTGCCCGTCGGACCCACACGTCGCGCCGACAGCAACACGTCAATCCCGCCACCAGAGCCGAGGTCGAGCACCGTCTCGCCCGCGCGCAGCTCCGCAAGTGCGGTGGGATTGCCGCAGCCGAGTGACGCGAGCATTGCCTCGGCCGGGACCGCCCCCGCTTGTGCCTCGTCGTACAAGTTCGACGTGATCGGATCGGTTCCGCAACAATCCGACGCGCCGCAGCCGCACGTTGCACTGGATCCGCTTCGCGCGCGCCTGGCAGCCTCACCGTATTTCTCCTGAATCGCCGTCTTGATCGCGTCCATGCCGGTCTCCTTTATATATTCGCATTGACGAATATAGTAATCGGATGATATATTTGTCAAGACGTATATATGAAGAAAGCCAAGACCACCATCGACCAGCTCGAGGACGCCTTCAAGGCGCTTGCAGACCGGACGCGGCTGCGCATTCTGGCACTGCTGGGAAACAACGAGGTCTGCGTGTGCCACATCCACGACAGTCTGGGTCTGCCGCAGCCGACGGTGTCCCGCCACCTCGCGTATCTGCGGCGGACGGGGCTGGTGAGCGCGCGCCGTGACGGTGTGTGGATGCACTACCGGGTGTCGACGTCGCTCGCGCCGGAGATTCGCCAGGTGCTCGCGGTGTCAGTCGACGCTCTGGCGCGCCAGACGACAACCGCGAAGGACCGCGCTCACTTCGAAAAGACGTTCGGTCTCATGTACGTGATTCCGGCTGACACGGGTGGCGCCTGCTGCGCTCCGCGTGGATGAGCAACGTGACGACGGCCATCGAGCGCGCGCGCCCCGACGATCTGCCGAGTGTTCTGCGGCTGCTCGAGCGGCATGGGCTGCCGCTTGATGGCGCGAGTGATTTTGCCGAGACGATGGTGGTCGCACGCAACGCGGGGCAGGTGGTTGGCGCCGCGGCACTGGAACTCTACGCCGACGGGGCACTCCTGCGATCGGTCGTCGTCGATGCCAGCGTCCAAGGGAAAGGAGTCGGTCAGCAGTTGACCATAGCGGCGCTTTCGCTCGCGAACAGGCTGGGTGTCTCGACGGTGTTCCTCCTGACGACGACCGCGGCTGACTTCTTTCCGCGATTCGGATTCGAGCGAATCACCCGAGAGGACGTCCCCGCGTCGGTGCGCGCATCGGTCGAATTCCAGTCCGCCTGTCCGGCATCGGCTGTCGTGATGAGGCGCGCAGGCCACCCATCGTGAGCCCGAGATTGTCCCGTCTCCTGATCGCCGAAGCGGTGGCGCACCAGCCGTCGCTCGACAACGTTTCGCTGGTCACAGAGAGCGCGGTGCCATGACGACCGTCTTGTTCGCATGTGTCCACAATGCCGGGCGCTCGCAGATGGCGGCGGCCTGGTTCAACGCGCTGGCTGACCCGGCCAAGGTGCGCGCCATCTCGGCCGGGACGGATCCCGGACCGCGGGTTCATCCCGAAGTGGTCGCGGCAATGGGCGAAGCTGGCTTCGACTTGTCGAACGCGCCGACGACGAAGCTCACGACGGAGCTGGCAGCCGGCGCCTCGATGTTGATCACGATGGGGTGCGGCGATCAGTGTCCGGTCGTGCCGGGCGTGAAGCGTGATGATTGGCCGCTCGAGGACCCCAAGGGAAAGCCCGTCGAGGCAGTGCGAGCGATCCGCGACGAGATTCGCATCCGGGTGCAGGAGCTCGTCGAAGGGCAGGGTTGGGCGGGCCGCTGAACGCCGCGGTCCGGTCTTGGGATCCTCGCCACCCGCGAGCCAACTGCCGTTCCGGCCAAGCGGGTCCCCGACCATGGCAATGGCCCCCACCCACGACTCCCTCCACAGGTTCCGTTTGACCCGCCCGACCGCTTTGAAGATCAACTGGGTTTCCCGATCACAATCTGGACTTTGGAGCCCTCGCGGATTTCATCGCTGCCGCGTCGAACGATCTGATCGCCCTCTTTGAGCGGACCAAACACTTCGATCAAGTCACCGACGCGTGCCCCTCGACCGACGTTGACCCATTCGGCCGCGCCGTCCTTCACACGGATCACGAACGTCCGCTCGGTCGTCGTCACGACGCTCGTCGGAGGCACGAGGAGCGATGCCTGCGGGCGTCGCATCGGCCAGGACACTTCGGAGTACATGCCCGCCGCGAGTCTCAGGTCCGCGTTCTTGACCTCGAGTTCGACCGGCATCGTTCGCGTTTTGGGATCGAGATCGTGAGCCGCCAGGCTAATGACGCCGTAGAACGTCTCACCGGGATAGGCGGGCACCGTGAACGGCACCCGAGCGGTCTTGACGATGCCGCCCACCAGCGCCTCGGGCACGGCCACGACGAGGCGGAGTCGGGACACCTGGTGGAGCCGGAACAACGGCGTCGCTCCGGACCCGGGACCGACCAGCGCGCCGGGGTCCACATTGCGCTCAGTAATGATGCCGTCGAAGGGGGCTTTGATCAGGAGGTATTGACCGAGGTCCCTGACCGCCCGCGCTTGCGCCTGCGCGGCCTTGATCGAGTTCTCGTACGAACGGACGAGCGCTTGCGCGGCCTCCGCCGTCTTCTGCGCCACCTGGACGTCGTTTTCGGCGACCACGCCAGGTGTCGCGGACGCCGCCTTCAAGCGATCGTAGGTGCCCTGGGTCGCCGCGAGTTTCGCCTCTGCCTCTGCACGTTGCAGCTCGAGCGCCTGCGCTTTCGATTCAGCCTCGACGATCTGTGCCTGCATCTCCGGGGCTTCGAGACTTGCCAGGGCCTGGCCTTGCTTCACCACGCTTCCACGATCGACATTTGTCTTTTGCACGAACCCAGAGACCTTCGCGTAAATCGGGACTGCGAGGTACGGTTGGAACTCGCCAGGCAGCTTGACCTGCCGCTCGACCGCCTTCGAGACGACCGACACCACCTCGACCCGGGTCTGCGCAACGGCAGACGCCGCGATCAACTGGACGCTGAGCAGGACGCGGGCGTTACGTACGAGGCTCATAGAGTGTGCTCAATGGATCATCGGGATCCAGGGTTGGGGAGGCGGTTTTCACGCGCTGTTGGAGGAGGCTGTACACAGCGGGCAACACGATCAGCGTGGCAGTGGTGGCGAAGAACAAGCCCCCGATGACCGCACGTCCGAGGGGCGCTGTTTGCGCACGGTCTCCGGTTCCGAGTGCCATCGGGATCATCCCGGCAATCATCGCGAGCGCGGTCATCAGGATGGCCCGCAGCCGTCCGCGCGCCCCCTGCAGACACGCGTCGTCGACGGACGCGCCCTCCCGTCGCGCGGCTTCTGCGAATGTGACCAACAGAATGGCGTTCGCGACGGAGATCCCAATGGCCATGATCGCGCCCATGAACGATTGCACATTCAACGTGGTGCGCGTGAGCAGCAAGGTAAGAAGGACGCCACAAATCACAGCCGGCACCGGAGAGATCACGGCTATCGCCAGCCGGAACGACTGGAAATTCGCGGCGAGCAACAGAAAGGTCACGACCACGGACAGGAGCAGCCCGGTTCGCAGGCCGGACAGCGTCTCCTCGAACGCGGGCACTTGGCCGCGCATGAACACGTTCACACCGCGCGGTGCCGTACCCGCCAGGCCAATCGCGTCCCGGATTTCACGGACGGCGGCGCCCAACGGCTCTCCATGGATGTTGGCGGTAAAACTGATCACCCGCTGCATGTTGTAGCGGTCCACCTCGCCGGACGTCGTCCCGTAATCGACGCGTGCCAGATCCGAGACGAGGGGCCGAACGACACCAGTGGAGCTGTTCCGAGGGAGAACAGGGAGGTTTTCCACGTCACCGATGGATGCAATTTTCGATTGGGGAATCTCGACCTGAATCTGGAAGCCGTTTCCGCTGGCAGGATCCCGCCAGAAGTTCAGGTCGGTGAACCGGCTGGACGACGTGGCGGCCACCAGGGAGCGCGCGACTTCGGCACTCGTCACGCCATACTGGCCCGCGCGATTCCGATCGATCTGGATTTGCAGCGAGGGATAGTCGAGCGGCTGCGCATACTGCAGGTCGCGCAGCGAACCGACATGTCCCAGCTGTGCATACACCTTGTCCGCGAAGGGACGGCTGACGGCCAGGGACGGACCCTGCACGGCAACCTCGATCGGCGTGGGCGAACCGAAGCTCATGACCTGGCTGACGATGTCACCGGCCTCGAACGACACCGTGACCTCGGGTAGCGCCTGCTTCAGATCCCGGCGCAACGCTTCCTTCACGTCATCCGTTATCGGTGCTGAGGACGGCTTCAGCGCCACGCCAAGGATCGCTTCGTGCTGACCACTGGTGAAGAGATAAATGGTGTTGATCGGATAGGTCGGCGGGGGCACGCCGATGAACCCAGTCGTGATCTCGACGTTGTCTGGCCCTACTTGCCGCTTGATCACGTCCATCGCCTTCAAAGCCATCAGTTCCGTGCGCTCGAGGCGCGTCCCTGTCGGCGCGCGCAGCCGGACCTGAAGTTGTCGTGAGTCGATCCGCGGGAAGATTTCCGTTCCGACGCGGGGCAACAGCAGCGCGATCAGAATGGCCGTTGCGGCCACGTACGCGCCCAGCAGGATCCATCGCACGCGCAACAGTCGTTCTAGGAGTCGTTGGTATGCCGATCGACATGTCTCGAAGAACGCGGGCTCGACATGGCCAGGGCGTAGCAGCCAGATGGAGATCACCGGCACCAGCGTGCTCGAGATGAAATACGACGCGAGCATCGCAAACCCGACCGCGAGCGACAACGGCACGAAGAGCTGGCGTCCGACACCGGTCATGAACAAGGCCGGCAGGAACACCGCCAGCACGCACAACATGGACAGCAGCCGCGCCGTGGTCGTCTGCCGCGACGCTTCGAGCACGGCGCGAGGTCGCGACATGCCTTCGGCGAATCTGGAGTGGATGTTCTCGATGACCACGGTTGCTTCATCCACGAGCACGCCCACGGCGAGCGCGAGTCCACCGAGCGTCATGATGTTGATGGTCTGGCCACTCACCCAGAGCGCGACGACGGCGGAGAGCAGAGCGATGGGAATCGTGATCACCACGATCAACGAGCTGCGCCAGTCGCGCAGGAAGAGCAGGACCATCAACCCTGTCAGGAAGGCCCCCAGGAGCCCTTCACCGACGAGTCCGGTGAGGGCGCTCACGACGTATCGTGACTGGTCGAACACCAGGTCAATCTTCACGTCTTCCGGCGCGACGCTGCGCATCGCCGGCAGGGTCTGCCGGACGCGGCGAATGACGTCGAGCGTCGAGGCGTCTGCGCGCTTCGTGACCGGAATATAGACGGTCCGTTTGCCGTCCACGTGCGCGTAGCCGACGATGATGTCGGTCGTGTCCGTGATGGTGCCGACGTCGCGGAGGTAGATCGTGGGGCCGTTCGCGACCCGCAACGGGGCATCCATCAATTCCTGGATGTTGCCGCCGAGCGTCGCATTCGTCGACGCAATCCGAATCAGGTCCCCCGTCCGAACATTGCCTGAAGGGACCACCGTGCTCGAACGATTGACGGCGGTGACAACTTCCTCGGGGGAGAGCCCGTACTGCCGCAGCCGTTCCGGATCCACGCGCACGACGATGGTGCGCTGGCTGCCTCCGAACGGCGGAGGCGCAGACACGCCGGGCAGCGTCGCAAAGATTGGTCGCACCCGGTTCAACGCGATGTCCTGCATTTCACCCGGTGGCCGGGTGTCGCTCGAAAAGACCAGCTGCGCTACCGGAACGCTGCCGGCGTCGTACCGCATGATGAAGGGCGGCACCGCACCGGGGGGCATGAACGCACGCGCGCGGTTCACGTATCCGACGACTTCGGCCATCGCCTGGCTCATGTCTGTCTCCGGATGGAACACGAGCTTCATGAGAGCGATGCCTTGGATGTTCTTCGATTCGACGTGCTCGATGCCGGTGATGTACAGGAAGTGATACTCGTAGTAGTACGTGAGGTAGCCTTCCATCTGTGCCGGGTCCATCCCGCCGTACGGCTGCGCGACGTAGATCGCGGGCGCGCCGAGCTGCGGGAAGATGTCCACCTTCATCCGCTGAATCGCGATCACCGACACGAGCCCGATCGCCACCATGACCACGACGATCGTGATCGGCCGGCGCATGGCGGTGAGTACCAACCACATCTCAGATCTCCTATCGCGCAGCCTGAAACCGGCGATTCCATTGGTTGACGTAGCGCGGGGTCTTTCCGCCTTCGCGCGAACGGACTCAGGCGCGCTACGGCGAGACCTCGCCGGAGCCTTGGCGGAGGCGGGCAGACCCCGTGTGGCGGGCCTTGAAAGGCTCGCCCTACAACCAACCTAACTGAACTCCGATTAGGGTCTCGCGTTCGTCACGGCCGCCGAAGCTGTTCCAAAAATGGCGCGAGATCACCTGACGCCTGTGTCATAGCTAGGAAAGCCCGCCAGACGCCAAGCCGGGCGATCGCATCGTCCGTTTCTGCTTGTGCGAGGAGGCGTTGCGCTTCGGCGACCTCGGTGACGCTCGCGAGACCGGTCGAATAACGTGCCCGGGCCCGCGTCTCGGCGTCGGTTGCCGCCTTGAGCTCGACGGGGGTGTTTCGCGCGATCTCAGCGGCGGCTGTCATCAGAGCCTGTGCCCGCGTGTGCTGTGTCGTGACGGATTGAATCGCCTGTTCATGTCGCGCGCGCTCCGCGAGTTCGTTCTGCGCCTCGACCCGCTTTCGCGCGTTCACGGCAAAACCCTCGAGTACCGGAAACGAGACCGTGACGCCGACGGCCCAGTTCGGGACCTCCAGGCTCCAACCATTGCCCTGCAGGGGCTGTCCCGGCACTTCGGCGCCCGTACCGCGGCCACTGAACGCCGTCTGCAGGTCGACGCGAGGGGCATAGGTTCGGGCCAGAGCGCGCTCCCGTGCTTGGACCGTTTCGATGGCCGCGGCTTCCGCCCGGACGGCCGGATGGGCGTCGATGCTCGGCATGTTGGCCGGAGGCGTTGGGGACGCGGACGGAAGCTGAGCGAGCGGGCCGGCTTCGAGTGTGAAGGTAACGCCGGCGGCGCCGATCGCCTCGGCGAGCCCGGCCCGGGCGAACGTCGATGCCTGGACGGCCTGGCTCACCTGGTTCTGGGCGATGGCGAGCTCGGCATCTGCGCGCGATTCGTCCGCTCCTGGGCGCAGCTGGTTGCGCACCAATGTCCGAACGGACTCGGCGAACGTCTGCAGCCGATCGACGTTGGCACGCGTGGCCCGTACCGCTTCGTCAGCCGCAAGGACGCTGACGAACGCGTCGGCGGCGGCAGCAGTCGCGTCGAGCTCCGTCAACGAGGCCTGCGCGCCGGCGAGGGTGGCCTGAGCCCGAGCAGCCTCGATGTTGGCCTTGCGCACGCCGAAGTCGACAGCTTGCCATGAGAGGAGTGCACCCGCCGCGCTACCCCAGACGCTGTCGTACGTGGTGGTCCCGAGGACTGGCCCGGAGATCGGTGGCACCACACCCTGCGGCAACAGCAACCCGAACACGTTGTTCCGGGTCGCGCGGTTGCCTTGCCATAGGACATCGAGCCGCGGCACGTACGCCGTGCGTGCGAGGCCGACACCCTCCTGCGCTCCGGTCGCTCGCGCCCGGCTTTCCTTCACTGACGGATAGTTCTTGCGCGCCAGCTCGATGGCATCGAGGAGCGTCAGTGTCTGGGACGTCGGGGTCTGCGCCGCGACTGGGCCGGCTCCACTAGCGAGGCAGGCCACCAGGGCCAGCCCTGTCCGGAGCAACCGCAGGCAGTGCGCAAGGAGCGGCTTATGAGGGCCGTCGTCTCGGTTGAGTTGGAACACTCGGTGTCACGTCTCCTGTTCGGCGTCCTGAGTGCATCCTAATTTGGCCCAGAGAGACGCTTCCTGACATCTTTCTGACATTTGCGTCAGGATGACGACTGTCTGCGGCGACCTGGGTAACATGCAGCGGGTGCGCATCCTCGTGGTCGAAGATGAGCGGAAGCTGGCTCAGGTGATCGCGTCGGCGCTCCAGGCGGAGCGCTACGAGACTGTGGTGGCGCCAACCGGTGAGGATGGTTTCTTTCGCGCCAACGACGAAACGTTCGATCTCGTGTTGCTGGACCTGATGTTGCCGGGTCGTGGCGGCCTCGAAATCCTGGAGACGTTGAGGAAACGCAACGTCCAGACGCCCGTCCTGATTCTGACGGCGCGCGACGGCATCGACGACCGGGTGCTCGGTCTTGATTTGGGCGCCGACGATTACCTCGTCAAGCCCTTCGCCTTGCCGGAGCTCCTCGCCAGGATTCGCGCGTTGCTGCGCCGCGGCCGCCCCTCCGAAATCCTGCGGTTGAAGGCGGCCGATCTGGAGGTCGACCTGGTGACGCGTCGTGCCACGCGCAATGGTCGAACCCTGGATCTGACCGCACGCGAATTCGATCTCCTCGAGTATCTCCTTCGTCATCAGGGCCACGTCGTCTCGCGAGAGATGCTCGCGCACGACGTATGGAAGGAACCTCGTCGAGCCACTCCGATCGACAACGTCATCGACGTGCAAGTGGCGAGGCTGCGCAAGAAGGTGGACGTCGAAGGAGAAGCGCGTCTGATACACACGCTGCGGGGCGTCGGGTTCATGCTGCGAGAGGACGAACCATGAAGCTGGCGGGGACTGCTCGATCGATTCGCGCGCGCCTGACAGGGTGGTACGCCCTCGTCCTCACGGTCATGCTGTTCGTGTACGCCACAGCCACGTATGTCGCCGTTCGCCACGAGTTTCTCGAACAACTCGACAGCCAGTTGCATGATGACTTCGAGACCGCCGAGGGCCTGCTCACGTGGAAGCCGGACGGGCGCGTGGGGTGGGTTGGCGATCGTCATCTCGACCCTGACGATGACGAGGTGAGGATCGTGTACGAAATCTGGTCATCGTCGGGTGAGCAGATCCACAGATCCGGCACGACTGCTGCGCTACCGGCAGTTGCGCTCGAGTCTGCAGGTGTGAGGTACCGGTACGACACTGTCGCTGCGAACAGCGAGCGCTGGCGTACGTTGACGGCGACCACCCCCATTGGTGGCCACCCCGTGGTGTTGAGAGTCTCGCGTTCAGAAGAGCGGCTGAGAAGTCAGCTCCGCGAAATTCTGGTCGTCCTCGTGCTCGGCTTGCCGTTGGTTGTGGCCCTTGCCGGCGTCGGAGGGTTCATCCTCGCGCGCCGAGCGCTCGCCCCGATCGATCGGCTTGCCTCAGACGCCCAACGCATCACGGCCGAGCGGTTACACGAGCGCCTGACCGCGCCAAATCAGACCGACGAAATCGGCCGGCTCACCAATGTCATCAACGATACGTTCGCACGCCTCGAAGCCTCGTTCGACCAACTGCGGCGATTCACAGCCGACGCGTCTCATGAGCTCCGCACTCCCTTGGCGGTGGTCCGGGGCCTCGGCGAGGCCGTGGTCGCACAACGCCGGAGCCCCGAGGACTACGAAGAAGCCATCGGCAGCATGCTCGAGGAGATCGACCGCATGACGAATCTCGTCGACACCTTGCTGCGCCTGTCACGGGGCGATGCAGACACGATCCGCCTCTCCCGCGGGCCGGTCGATCTCGGGCAGCTGGCGCGCGAGGTTGCCGGGTCGCTCGGGATCCTCGCGGAGGAGCGCGATCAACGGCTCACGCTCGATATCAGCGACGGAGTTGTCGTGTCCGCCGATCGGCTGGTGTTGCGGGAGGCACTGACGAATGTGCTCGACAACGCCATCAAGTACAGCCCGGCGGGGTCGAGGGTTTCTGTGCGGGTCGAGCAGTCCAGGGGCGAGGCCCTGCTCGCGATCGGGGACGAAGGCCCTGGGATCGCACCTGAGCACCGCGAGCGCGTTTTCCACCGCTTCTTTCGCGTGGACGAAGCGCGGTCCCGCGACCGTGGCGGCGCCGGGCTGGGACTCGCGATTGCCAAGTGGGCTGTCGAGATTCATGGCGGGAAGATTGCGGTCAACGGAAGGGCAGGCGCCGGTTCCGAATTCCGAATCGTGTTGCCGTTCGATCCGTCCATCGGAACGGCTGGCGTTCAGAAGACAACACAGGTACGCGTGGGAGGATAGTCATGAAACGGTTCTTCATTGTTGTGGCGGCAGTTTCAACGCTTGCGATCGGAACGACATCCTGGGCACAGGATGTCCCTACTGAATATCAGCAGGTCCTTACGACACTGGGAAAACAGGGCGACTACAAAGCCAACGTGCTGAAGGTAAATATTCCTCGCAACGACCTCAGCGTCACCGTGGCGAACGTCAAAACGCCAACGCCATTCGGCTTCGGTGGGTGGGTCGCCATGTCGAAGGGCACCGGAGGCATGGATGTGATGATGGGCGATCTGGTCCTGACCCAGGAGGAAGTGAATCCCGTGATGTCAGCGCTCCTGGAGAATGGTTTCGACGTGACCGCCCTCCATAATCACTTTTTTCGGGAGGAGCCGCGTATCTACTACATGCACGTTCACGGGCACGGCACACCTGCCGAGCTCGCCGCCAAGCTGAAACCCGCACTCGATCTGATCGGCAAAAGCGCTGGTCGTCCGGCAACTACGGCCGGGACGGCACCCGCTGCGTCAGGCGCGAAGATCGACACGGCCAAAATCGCGCAGATTGTCGGGGCGCAAGGCGAGCAGACGGGCGACGTGTACAAGATCACCATCGGCCGCGACGACTTGAAGATCGCAGAGATGGGTGCGCCGATCAACGCGCGAATGGGTCTCAACACGTGGGCCGCATTCGTGGGGACCGATGACAACGCCGCCATCGCCGGGGACGTGGCCATGCTTGCCGGGGAAGTCACGCCAGTGTTGAAGGCGCTTCGCAAGAACGGTCTCGACGTTGTCGCGATTCATCACCACATGACCGACACGCAGCCGACGATCTTCTTCCTGCACTACTGGGGAACGGGTCCGGCCGAAAAGCTCGCGACCGGATTCAAGGCGGCCCTCGCCGAGCTCGGAAAAGCCAACGCCGGCGCCTCGAAACAGTAGCGGAGGATGTCATGCGATGGGTGACGCGGGCACAGGAACGGAGGCGTCAGATGCGAATCGAAGTGCTACTGGCCGCGGCGTCGATGATCGCCGCGGCCCCAACAGAGATCGTTGATTTCGACAAGGCTGAAACCGGTAGGCCTCCGGCTGGCTGGACGGCGACTCAAACTGGCACTGGCCAGGCAAAATGGGCCGTCGTTCAAGATGACACCGCTCCCAGCAGACCGAATGTTCTGAAGCAATCCGGCCAGGCGACGTATCCCCTGTGCCTCAAAGACGACACCAGCATCAAAGATGGCTCCGTCGAAGTGAAGTTCAGACCAGTATCCGGGCGCGAGGACCAGGCGGGCGGCCTCGTGTGGCGCGCCAAAGACGCCAACAACTATTACATCGCCCGCGCCAACGCGCTCGAAGACAACGTGACGATTTATCACACGATCAACGGGCGCCGTACCGAGAAGAAGCGCGCCAGCACGAAGGTCGCGCCGAACCAGTGGCACACGCTGCGCGTCGACTTTCAGGGCACACATTTCACGGTGAGCTTCAACGGCCAGAAGGCGCTCGACTGGGATGACGACACATTCAAGGACGCGGGAAAAGTAGGCGTATGGACCAAGGCGGACAGTGTCACGCTGTTCGATGATTTTTCGTATTCGGGACGCTAAGGACTCTCTCATGCGTGCGCTCATCTCAGTCGCGGTGGTTCTCTTCGTTGCGATCCAACCCGGTTCCCAACAAGGGCCGCTCGCCATGGTCCGAGCCATCGAACTGCCTCGCGTCGAAGGGCGAATCGACCATCTCGCGTTGGACTCGACAGGAGAGAGACTCTTTATCGCGGCACTTGGCAACAACACCGTCGAAGTAGTCGACGTCAAGAACGGGACGCACCTCAAGAGTCTCCCGGGGTTTAGCGAACCACAGGGCATCGCCGGCGTTGCCGGACGCAAAGCTGATCGCCGTCGCGAACGGGCAGGGAGACGGCATCCAGTTGATCGACGCGAACGAGTATCGGGTTACAAAAGCCATTTCACTCGGTGAGGATTCGGACAACGTCCGCTACGACGCCGCTGCGAAGAGGCTCTACGTCGGATATGGCGACGGCGCACTCGCGGCGATTGATCCGGCGGACGGCAAGGTTACGGGTACCGCAAAGCTGACCGGGCATCCCGAGTCGTTCCAGCTCGAACGGACCGGCCCGCGGATCTTCGTCAACGTGCCCACCGCCGAGCACATTGCCGTCGTCGATCGAACCGCCATGACGATCACGGCAAGGTGGCCGGTGTCAGGAGCGAAGTCGAACTTTCCCATGGCGCTCGATGAATCGAACCATCGGCTGTTCATCGGATGTCGCAAGCCTGCGAAGGTCCTCGTTTACGACACGACGAGTGGTAAGGAGACCGGCGCGTTCGACATCGTGGGCGATACGGACGACATGTTCTACGACCCGCAGCGCAAACGTCTGTACGTGGCAGGGGGCGAGGGCTTCATCGACGTGCTCGACGCGAGTGCACCGGCGACGCTGACACGATTGGCGCGCATTACCACGGCTGCAGGCGCGCGCACGGCGCAGTTTGCACCCGAGCAAGGAAGGCTGTACCTCGCTGTGCCGCATCGAGGATCGCAGAGAGCGGAGATCAGAGTCTATGACGTTCGAGACTAGGCCAGGTGGAAGTCACACGAGGTCAGATCCGAGCCCCCGACTCTGGTTGTCCAACACGAGGTACTCGTGAATATCAAACGGGTGAGTCCCGCCCGTAAACGCATGTTTGAATAGATCCGCAAGGTGGGACATGCCCAAGTAAAGTGTGTGGCACGGGCAGGGAATGGCTCGTATCCCGCCGCCGCAACGGCCTCGAACACGGACGAACAGCCGCGGTTTGACCCCCGGACCGCGCAACGACATGTCGGCCATTGCCGGCGACTTGCCGATCGTCGATCCAGACCCCGCCCATCGTCCTTCCACAGCTGCGCCTCGACCTCCTGTCATCGTTCGACTCATGCAGGTATTTGCCTAAGGGATCGGTCAACTACAGTGCCGCGCCTCAGTGCGCTTGAGAACACATCGGGCATTCAGTCTGCTGGCATCGGAAATGGCCGCGAACGCACGCAGTATGCGGCAGGAGGCTTGTGGACATGGCCTTCGATCGCCGAGAGGGATCGGATCGAATGGATGAGGCATTAAGTGATCAAGTGAATTAGCGCAAGAGCAAACGAGCACGCTTCGTTTCAGGCGCGAGGTCACCGATCGTTTCGGCGTCCTCCCCAATTTCTTCTGTTCGGCTGATGCCGCGCCGGGGCTTGCGGAGGAACTGTGGAAGTTTGCGAAGTCCGCCTACCTGGACAGCCCGCTGCCGTCGTTGTTCAAGGAGCGGCTCTTCGTCCATCTCTCGCGATTCTGCGAGGTCCGCTACTGCATTGTCCGGCACGTCGGCTTCCTCATCGGCCAAGGCCGGCCAGCCGGAGACGCCGACGCGGCATGCGAGACAGTGGACCAGGTGATCGAGATGTTGCGGCGGCCGCTCCCCGAGGGCCCGGCCTTCACGAAGGTCCTTGAGCGCCTCGAGCGTTTGTCCCTTGACGGTCGACTGCCGGCGCCTCGGAGTGAGTTCGAGTTCGATCTCTTCGACGCGCTGACGATCATGTGCTTGGCGCCACGCGACGCCGCCCACGCACGCAGAGCTCTCCGTGGGGCGGTGGGCGACGCCACGTTCGAACTCCTGGTGGCCTATCTCGCATTCGTTCGTACGGCGCACTACTGGACAGAGATGCACCCGGAGCTGACGTATGAGCCAGACATGGCCGAAATCCTGCGCGGCTACAGCGAGCTCGCGGCCTTGCTGCTCGACAAGTCCGAGGCCGAACTCGTCCATGGCGGTGTGCGGCTCCGCGTGACGCTAAGTCATCTGAAGCGCGTCGAGGTGGCGCTTCAGGAGAGCGAATCACGGCACGCATTTCTCCTCCGGCTTGGCGATGCCTTGAGGCTGCTCATCGATCCGCTGGCGATTCAGGGAGAGACCAGCCGGCTTCTCGGCGAGCGGCTGCAGACAGACCATGCCTACTACGCAGACGTAAACGAAGCGCAGGGCAACATCTTGGTCGAACAAGACTTTGTTCGCGCAGGTGTCCCGAGCGAGGTCGGTCGATTGTCACTGTCCGATTTCAAGTGGGTTGGTCCAACATTTCGGGTGGGCGGGCCGGTGGTCGTGACCGACGCACAAACCTCGCCGTTGATTCCCGATGCGGATCGTCCTGCGGTCGCAGCGGTCGGCATGAGTGCGTTCGTTGCCGCGCCGTTGATCAGGGGCGGCAGGCTGGTCGCGCGCACCTCACGAAGCCTGCCGACGAGGCAGCCTTGACAGCGATCTTGGCGCATCGTGTTACCGGCAGTCTGGCGCTTGGTCGGGCCTGAGAACAGTGGCGCGACGCACAACGGCGACCGCGTGATTTTCGATTAGGTCATCGTCAACCGGCGAACTGGGGAAACCAATGATCTACACGCACGGTCACCACGAGAGCGTATTGCGGTCGCACAAGTGGCGCACAGTCGACAACTCGGCCGCTTATCTCGCCCCGCACCTCACATCAGGCGCCAGCGTGCTCGACCTTGGGTGCGGGCCAGGCACGATCACGGCTGACATCGGCCGGCGGGTTGCGCCCGGGCGCGTCCTCGGCATCGATGCGTCGGCCGCCGTGATCGAGGACGCGCGACGCGGCGCTGGTGGCGGTCCGAACGTCGAGTTCTCGGTCGGCGACCTCTACGCCCTCGAGATGGACGACCACACGTTCGACGTCGTGCACGCGCATCAAGTGCTCCAGCATCTTCCGGATCCCGTCCGCGCGCTACGCGAGATGAAGCGAGTGTGCAAGCCGGGCGGGCTGGTCGCAGCGCGCGACGGTGACTATGGCGCCTTCCGCTGGTACCCCGACGAGCCCGCGATCGACCGCTGGCTGGCGCTATACCGGAAAATTACGCGCCGCAACGCGGGCGAGCCCGACGCGGGACGATTCCTCCTTGCGTGGGCGCACGCCGCAGCCTTCGACGACGTGTCGCCGGGCGCCTCCGTATGGTGCTTCGCGACGCCCGACGACCGCGCATGGTGGGGTGGGTTGTGGGCCGATCGTATGACCGATTCCGCGATCGCGCGCCAAGCGGTCACCGAAGGCCTCGCTACAGAGAAGGAGTTGCGCGAGATCGCCGAAGGATGGCGCCGCTGGGCGACGCACCCCGACGCCTGGTACGCTGTCCTCCACGGCGAGATCCTCTGCCACGCCTAGTGGACTGTATCTACTGATTCAGTAGCGTGTCGTCCTGTGTTTCGGTCCCTATTTCGCAGCCGCGACGACGGAGCGGCTGCTCCTGATTCAGGGGTTACATCCTACTAGCCGATAGCCTTCGGATTTCACGCGTCGTTCCGGACAAAGCAGGCGTCGAAGATCGTCGACCGACGAGTCACACATCCCAGACAGGCGCTTCCTCACAACAAACCTTCTGGCGTCCATGGCGGGGTGTCGCCTCGTCGTCAACGCAGCACCGAGTCCGGGGTCGGCGCGCCCGCCTTCACCGGCCTCAGCGTGATCT
Organism: uncultured Acidobacteriota bacterium; assembly: GCA_963730995.1. Taxonomy (GTDB): domain Bacteria; phylum Acidobacteriota; class Vicinamibacteria; order Vicinamibacterales; family 2-12-FULL-66-21; genus CAVSUB01. Next base: position 57,698 of record CAVSUB010000012.1, read on the forward strand.
CCTTCACGTCCACGGTGGACTGGGAGACGTCTACCTTGATGTCGTCAGTGGTCCAGATCGCTCGGTTCTCGGAGACGATGACGCCGCGCACGAAGTACGTCGCGCTCCCGACGAGTTTGTAGCGTTCCAAGGTGAACTTGAACGACACTGGCGACTGCTTGCCCTCGAGATCGATCCGCTGATCGACGACCGCCGGGGCGTTTGGGAGCGCCGGCAGATGGCGGAGCTCGACGACCCCGCGGCTGCCAGGCGGCAGCGACACGCCGGCCTCGTAGGTGACCGAGCCCTTGATCTTCAGTTCCTTGAGCTGGTCGTCAGCGGCCGAGTGCGCCATAGGAGAGCCGACCATCCACCCCGCGAGCAGGATGATTGAGAGACTGACTCGAAGCATACACGTGTCCTTTTCAAAACGCCGTTTCGTAACCGCGAGGTCGCCGTCGCGGCCGTGAACATCTTCGTCGGTCGTGCACGATTTGCGATCGCCGCACCGCGCGCCGGCGAAGTTCGCCTGTGCGTCGAGCCCGGCGGGCAGCGAGGACAGGCGACCGGCGCCACGCTCGACAACTGCTGTCTCGCGTGCACGCCGAGCATTCTGCGCCTCCGGCAGAACCTGCGCAAGCAGATCGTCAGGTTCTGCACGATCTCAGCGACATTGGCCGCGCCGTGACCGAGCCGTTGCGCCTCCGCGCCGCGGACGTGGAACGACGGTGCTGCTCTGGCGCGCTGCCGGGAGCGCCTCCAGCGGTTGCGCGCTGCCACACGCGGCTATCCCGCGCCGCCTCGGTCGTTGCGCCGCAAACGCAATCGAGCAAGCACCCTCCGCGGATCGACCGACGGATGGAACCTCCGCGACGCCGGCAGTTGCAAGTCAACCAGGAAGCCCACGGCGAGCAGGCCGAGAGCGGGCGAGTGGATCCGCAGCGCTCGAAGGATTTCGCACGACAGGAACACATAGGCTGAGAAGCGGGCCCGCTCGTGCCGCCTCAGCATCAGCACGCCGACGATGGGCGCGATGAGGAAATACACGAGCCCGTCCCACAGCCTGAGACTGCCGAAATTGAGCCATCGCGTGCGGAGCAGCAGCGCTCCGGCGTGAATCAGCGGACTGCCAAGCAGCCCGAGCGTCAGGATCCACAGTCCGAATGGTCGGCTTGGCTCCCTCTCGCGGCGGTCAGCCGACCCGCTCCCGGCTTCAGCCCCTTCGGTTGGCGATACGACGCCCTGCCGTGTCTCCATGCCTCAGTCTACGGCACGTGTCCGCCGTGCGCGGGGAACCGGAGTCGCGGTCCTTTGGCGTGCCTCTAGGTGACGTTCAATGTCTTGAGAAATGCCACGCTTCGTACGGTGGTCTCGAAGTCCTGTTCGACGAAGTAGTTCTTGAGTCCACCGAGCTTGGCGGCCTGAAACACCTTGACCCAGTCCACCGTGTCCTCGCCAACTGCCAGGGCGCCCCCACCCCCACGGCCGCCGCGACCTGCGTCGGCGCCGCCCGGCGCCGCACCGCCCGCCGCCGCGCGCCCGGCCCCACCTGCTCGCGCGGCCCGCGCCGCTTCCTGCGCGGCGAGCTGCTCGGGCGTCGGCTTTACCGTCAACGCAGATGGCCGCGGCGGGTTCATGCCTGCCGTCGTGTTCACACCCTGCAGATGCGCGGAGGCAAACCTGCCTGGGTACATAGTGAAATACAGGATCGGGTCGCCGACGGTGGCCATCGATGACATCTGAAACTGCATCTTCATGAGGTCGGGATCGAGATACTCGAGCAGCACCGGGTACGTGAGGCGGCCGTCGTTCAGCCGCGAGTTCTCGAAGCCCTCATTGTGGGTCATCATCTGCAGACCCTCTTTCTTGGCAATGGCCCCGAGCTTGTTGTATTCCTCGCAGGTCTGCTTCACCGCCTCGAGCGTCGTGACGTTGTTCACCAGCGGACCGCTCATGCTCGCCATGCTCATGTGGGTCATGCCGATGTCGTGCGCCCATTGGATGAGCGTGGGGAGGTTGGTCCGGACACCACGGAAGTGCGCGCTGGGACTCTTGATTCCGCTGTCGTCGAGGATCTTCCGGACCCGTTTGCCGTCAGTGAGTGCCTGGAACTCGCCGCTCGGCGACACGAGCTCCACGCTCTCGATGCCGATTCCCTTCAAGTCCTTGAGCACCGCCGCAAGGCCATCGTAACCGTCCGTTCCGATCCGGGCGCGATGCGGCCACATCTGGCTGCCAATCGGCAACCCGAGCGGGCTGGCGTCGAGCGTGATCCCGTTGGCAATCATGAACGTCAGCGCCGCCGACGCCCCACTCAGGTGCTGCAGAAAATCTCGTCTGGAAACGCCGGCCATAATCCACCTTCCATGTGCTCACGAGTGGTGTCGGGCAACCGGTCGTGGAGCTCCCGATCGCCATGCCTTCGGAACGCGCCGATTGTGTCACAACCATGTCGAAATGCGCTGCAGCACGCCCGCTCATCGAGCGGGCGCCGGCGGTCGATCCCCTCACTCCGTTAAGCCGAACGAAAAACTTGCGAAGACGTGCACGGCACTCGCGAGAGCGCGGTGCACGTCAGTCCGCGCTATGATTGCCCGGCGTCCGGTTCGCGACCGCCGATCTGACGTCTTGAAGGGGGGTTTCGATGAATCTGCCGCCGGGCTCCCGCGATCTCGTGCGAATCGTGCTCGGCGTGTTCCTGATCGTGGTGCTGATCGGTGGCGCGCTGTGGATCCTGGGGCCTTTCCTGCCCGCCCTGATATGGTCGACGATGATCGTCGTCGCGACCTGGCCGTTGCTGCTGCCGCCTGCAGCGCGCGCTGGGGGGCCGGCGCGGCCTGGCCGCGGCGGCGATGACCGCGCTGTTGCTCGTGATCGTCGTCGCGCCGCTCGGTATCGCGGTATTGACGATCGTGCAACAGGCCGCGCGGCTGTCGGAAATCAAAGTCGCCGAGGTCCGGATTCCGCTGCCACCGGTCTGGATTGAGGGCGTTCCGGTCGTCGGCGCGAAGCTGACCGCCGAGTGGCGCGTTTACGCGGCGGCGACGCCGGAGGAGCTCGCGAGCAAGGCCGCACCGTACGTGACGCCGGTCGTCGGCTGGATCGCCGAACAAGCCGGCAGCTTCGGCACGTTCCTGCTCCACCTGCTCCTGACGGTGTTGCTTTGCGGCGTGCTCTACGTCACCGGCGAGACGGCTGCGCTCGGCGTGCGCCGCTTCGCCCGCCGCCTGCAGGGCGAGACCGGGGATCAGCTGGTGTTGCTGGCCGCCGGTTCGATCCGCGCAGTAGCGCTCGGCATCGTCGTCACCGCGATCGTCCAGACCTTACTCGGGACCGTCGGTGTCTTCGTCGCCGGCGTACCCTACGTCGCGATCTTCGCAGCCCTGATGTTCGTGTTCTGCATCGCGCAGCTCGGACCCGCGCTGCCGATGCTGGGGGCGGTGGTCTGGCTCTACCTCGGCGGCGCCACGACGGCGGCGATCGGATTGTTCGTGTGGACGGTGATCGTCGGTTTGCTCGACAACGTGCTCCGGCCGATTCTGATCCGCCGCGGCGCCGACCTGCCGCTGCTGCTCATTATGGCCGGCGTGATCGGCGGCCTGCTAAGCTTGGGGCTGGTCGGCCTGTTCGTCGGTCCCGTAGTGCTCGCAGTCGCGTACACGGAGCTCAGCGCCTGGATCGCCGAGCAGGACGCGCCGCCGGATGCTGGCGCGGCAACGCCGCCCTCAAGACCGTGATCTTGCCTTCGGCGTTTGCGAGGTACACCTTCTCGCCTCGCGTGGCAGCCGGGCGTGACGGTGGGGTCTACAAATCGATGACGACGTCGCGAATCGGTTGCGCGCAGCATACGAGGAGGTTGCCGTCGGCGGGCTTGTCGAGCGGCTCGGGTCCGTAGACGACCGCCCCGGACACCAATCCGCTCTCACAGTTGTGGCACACACCGGTCCGGCATGACCACCGGACCGGCACGTCGCACGCCTCGGCCAGCTCCAAGATGCTCTGGTAAGACGACGCCTTCCAGTGTGCGGCGACGCCGCTGCGCGCGAAGGACACCAGCGGACCGGTATTGGCGTCGTCCGCGGGCAGATGTGGAGCGCGCGTCGCTCGGCTGACGACACCTGGAGTCATCGGCTCGCTGCCGTTGAAGAGTTCGAGGTGAATTCGCTCCGGCGCCACGCCAACTGCGGCGAGCGCTTCTTTCATCTCTGCCATGAAACGAACCGGCCCGCAGACGTAGACGTCCGCCTCTCGCGGAACGCCGAGCTCGTCGAAGACAGATCGCGACAGGTGACCGGCCGCGTTGAAATCCCCCGGCATCGTGTCGTGCGAGCCCGGCCTGCTGTAACACACGTAGCTGCGGCCGCGCGAAAGCGCGGGCATGAGGCGCCTGACTTCGGCGGCGAATGGATGATGCTGCCGATCGCGAGCCCCGTGCAGCCACAAGACCTGTCGTGTCGAGCGGGCCGCCGCCAGTGCGTACAGCATCGCCAGCACAGGCGTCGCCCCTATGCCCGCGCTGAGCAGCACCACCGGCCGCTCACCGGACTGCAGAATGAAGCTTCCGCGCGGTGCGCTGACGTCGAGCGCGTCGCCTGCCCGGACATGATCGCGGAGGTAGGTTCCAGCCGCACCATTCGCCTCGATCTTCACGCTGATTCGATAGCGCTCTGTCGATTGCGCGCCCGAGAGGGAGTAGCTGCGAAACAGTGGCCTGGGCGCCGAAGCTTCAGCGGAGGCGGCCGGGCCGCCGGCCGACGGTTGAAGACGCACTACGATGTACTGGCCTGGTAGAGCCGCGTCCAGTGGCTGATCGTCGGAGCTTTGCATCGTCAGCGACAGGACGTCTTCGGACTCATGATCGATGGCCGTCACCGCGAGCGTCCGAAAGCCCGGTGCCACCGGATGCGCCGCAACTGCCGGCGCGAGCCCCGCGTTGCCACTCCCCGCGGAAGTACTCTGGCTTTGCAGCAACGCCTCGAACGACGAGCGCCATCCGTGCGATAACGCGTCGATGCGGAGCGCACGCTCCAGTCCCTCGCGCGGATGATTGGGCGAATAGAGGAGCGCGTTGATCTCAGCGACGGTCATCCGCTCCATCGCTTCCCCTACCTTCACGATTTCGTCGCCTGCGCCCACCTCGCCTGTCTGCAGGACGCGGACGTAAAAGCCCGGCCGTCCGCTGGACGTCAGCAATGCCGGCATCCGCGGCTCGTTCATCCGAATGCCGACCCGATAGCAGGTCACGCGAGGCTGTGTGACCTCGAACATCGCGCCGCCGATCCGATAGCGGTCCCCGATGCATACGGCATCGTCGGGCAGCCCTTCGATCGTGAAGTTCTCGCCGAACTGCCCGTGCACGAAGTCAGTCCTGTTCAGCTTTTCCTGCCAATAGCGATACGACTCGATCTGATAAACGAAGACCGCGCGCTGCTCACCGCCGTGTCCGGCCAGGTCACCTTGACCGTCTCCGTCCAGATTCAGCCGGCCGACCCGCCAACGGCCACGCACCGGATCTTTCCAGATCGCTGTGTGCACCGTGCGACCCTTCCACGCGATATCCCGCGGGAGTCCGACGTTCACCGAAAGTAGTCGTGCCATCTCATGCAGGCCGCGTGACGAGCCTCACCGATGTCGTTAGTCGCTGCAGAACCCTCTACGGACAGAAGGTCTAGTGTGCCACTGCGGTCAAGGCTGAATCAGGATCGAAACGCGTGCGCGGACATCACCGGAAGTTGTCGACCAGCATCAGATCGTCAACCGCGGAGTCTCTCCGCGCGTAGAGGATCGTACGGCCGTCGCGGGAAGCGGTGATTCCGAAAGCGATGTTACCGAGGTCCCGGGCGACAATCGTGGAGGCGCGGCTGGCGAAATCGTAATATCTGATCAGTGCGTCGCCGGGCACCCGTTCGAGATAGTAGATACCTTTGTCGAGCACGTCGAAGCTCGTGGAGATGACATCGTCCAGTATCTTGACGGGCGTACCGCCTTTGACAGGCACGCGCATCAAGGGCCCGGGTTGGTCTGTCACCGTGCTTTCGACGTAGTAGAGGTCGGCACCGTCGGTTGATTCGATCGCCAGGAGGCCGGGGTGGTTTGAAACCTGGACAGCAACTCCTCCCGAGGCCGGAACCTTCCAGATCGATTGAGAGCCCGCGCGCGTCGAGCTGAAATAAATCCACCGACCGTCCCTCGAGAATGAGGGGAAGACATCATTGGCCGGATTGGTGGTGAGATTGGTCACCTTTCCTCCGCCGGCCGAAACCACGAGGACATCACCCTGGCCGTTGGGATTCGAATGAAAGGCGATCGACTCGCCGTCCGGAGACCAGCGAGGGAATCCCGGAATTGCACTCATAGCCGTGAGCTGGGTCGCGTTCGCACCCTTGGCATCCGCCACCCAGATCTCCAACTCGCCCGATCGATTTGAGGTAAACGCCACACGGCTGCCGTCAGGCGAAAACTGGGGGATGATTGTCGGTGCGCGTTGAAGAGATCGCAGCTGCAGGCGGGGACACAGCGGGCTGGCCGGGCGCCGAGGTCTCGACACGCCAGATGTTCGTGTCCGTAAAGCTGCGAACGTATGCCAGACGAGTCGGTTGCCCTGGCCGGCTCGTCGTGAGGGCCGGCATCAGACCGTCTTCACCGACAAACGGCAGGCGCTCAGCCAGGCGGCCTCCGGCGATCCCCAGCCTCCAGAGCCCTCCTCTCGCAGAGAACACGATCTCGGAGCTGTCGGGCATCCATCTTGGGTTGTACGAATAGAGCTCGGTCGGCGTGAGGCGTGTGGGTTCTCCCGTCGGCGTCAGATTGCTGGCCAGTGCCACGCGATACAACCCACCGTTGAATGGTGCGACGTCCCGCCGAAACACGAGCCACTTGCCATCTGGCGACATTGCGGGGTCTGTGTCGCCGAGCACGGCCTGCGGATCCGTCAACTGTCTTTTCTCGCCGGATGCGACCGACACAGCAAACAGCGCATCCGGTTTGGACTTTCCTGGCGAATCGGTGACCACGACGCAACTGGAGTCCGGGCACCACGCCAGGGTCATCGGGCGGAGGAACCCGCCGTTGACCTGGAGCTCGGTAACCTTCCGCTCGGATCCGCCCAACGGTGAAATCAGCCGCAGTTCGTGGCGCTGGGGGTCCGCTCGGCGGCGCAGGAACGCAATCGAACGCCCGTCAGGCGACCAGATCGGGCTGTAGTCGTCGGCGGGATCGCTCGTCAATTGAAATGGAGCACCGGTGCCGATCTGCTGAACGTAGACGTCAGCGTTCTTCTGATCCGGGGCCGTCCAGCTGAACGCCACTTGATTTCCATCGACTGAAAACGACGGAGAACGCTTGTCACCCGGCAGCGACGTGAGCGGGATGGCTCGGAGCGGCGCCGCACTCGGTTGCGTTCGCCATGCCCTGCCCGCGTAGTAAGCGCCGATCAGCAGGACCACGACCGGGATCGCCGCCATCCACACCCAGGGCGAGCGCCGAGGCGCGGTCGCAGTCGACGCGGGAGCGTGGACGTCGCTCGCCTCCTCTGACGCGAGGTCTTCCAGCACCACTTTGAGGTCCGCCATCGTCTGATAGCGGCGCGCCGGATCCTTGCGCAGGCAGCGCAGGATCGTTCGTTCCAGTTCAGGCGAGACGGACGCGGCGAGACGGCTGGGCGGCGTCGGGTCCTCATTGAGGATCTTCGTCAACGTCGACAGGGGTGAGTCGGCAAGAAACGGCCGGCGGCCGGTGACCATCTCGTACAGGACCGAGCCGAAGCTGAAGATGTCCGAGCGTCCATCGAGCTGGCGGCCCTCCGCCTGCTCGGGCGACATGTAGGCCGCCGTGCCCACAATCGTGCCGAGCTCGGTCAGCGATGCGGTGCGGGTCCGCGTGTGGTCGGACTCGATTGCGGAATCGAGCAGTTTCGCGAGGCCGAAGTCCAGTATCTTCACCCTGTCGTCGCTGGTCACCATCACGTTCGACGGCTTCAAGTCGCGATGAACGATCCCGGCGTCGTGCGCCTTGGCCAGTGCATCAACGATCGCGGCGCCATAGCGGAGAGCTTGGGTAATCTTGACGCCCGTCGTCGGGATCATCCGCTCGAGCGTCTTGCCCTCGACGTACTCCATGACGATGAAGTCGACGTTGTCGTGGGAGCGGATGTCGTGCACGGTCACGATGCCGGGGTGGTTCAGCGCGCTGGCGGCCTTGGCCTCCTGCACGAAACGCTGCTTTCGATCGGGATCGGAGACCTTGTCGGGAGGCAGGACCTTGAGGGCCACGATGCGGCCCAGATGCGTGTCGCGAGCCCGGTAGACGACACCCATCCCGCCCTCGCCCAGCTTCGATTCGATCTGGTAGCGATCCAGGCTCTGACCGATCATCGGGAACGCATCGCTTTGGGCCTATCTTAGACGGTAACCACGTGCCGCCGGCGAGCCAAAGGATGTAGCTGGACGTGCATTCACGCATGACTCGCAACTCTGGCTGGTTCGTCCGCGTCGGTCGGGGCACCGGCAGAGGCGGGCACCCTACCCGGTGGCAGCGCCATGGTCCATTATGGCCGAGCTTGCGTGGTCAAGTTAATGGATGTATAGTTCATACATGAATCGAGTTGCGGGCCAGCGTCTTCCGATGGATCTCGCGACGATCCTGCGTGCGGCCCATGCCGCTGAAGGTGAGGTCGAATCGAAACTCAGCGAGATCGGGTTGTCGCTGGCGAAGCTGATCGCTCTGAAAGCGCTCTCCGACGCGGGCGAATCGTTGCCGCTGACACAACTGGCGGAGCGCCTCTCGTGCGTAAAGTCGAATATCACTCAGCTCGTTGATCGCCTCGAAGCGGACGGCCTTGTCGAGCGTCAATCAGACCCGCACGACAGGCGCACGAGGCTCGCTGCACTCACGGGTGCTGGCCGAAAGGCGTGCCAGGACGGCATGCGTCTGCAGAAGGAGACTGAACGAAGGATGTTGGGGAGACTGACATCGGTCGAAGCGCAGCAGCTCGCCGAGCTGCTGGGCAAGATTGGCCGCGAGACGTCGTAAAAAATTTGGCCAGTAGTTCATAACTGAACAATACAGCCATTGATAAGTGGGGTGACAAATGGATATCGGATTTCTGCTCCTTCGGCTCACCGTCGGACTGACGCTCGCAGCTCACGGAGCGCAGAAGCTGTTTGGATGGTTCGGCGGCTACGGGCTGGACGGAACCGGCCAGTTTTTCGAGGCACTCGGATTTCGCCCGGGCCGGCGCCACGCGCTGATGGCCGGACTGGTCGAGTTCGGCGGCGGACTTCTCCTGGCGTTGGGATTCCTGACCGCTCTGGGTGCGGCGCTCGTAGCCTCGGTGATGTTGGTTGCCGTGGTCGCCGTTCATCTCAAGAACGGCTTCTTCGTGACGAGCAGCGGCTTCGAATACAACCTCGTGCTCGGCGTGGCGGCTCTGAGCCTCGCGTTTACCGGGCCCGGTGGGTTGTCGGCGGACGCCCTTCTCGGCTACACGGTTGCCGGGACCGTCTGGGGGCTCGCCGCGGGAGTGATTGCGGTGATCGGAGCGGCCGGTCAGCTCGCGCAGCGCCGAATAGCGCCTGCTACTGAGCGTGTGGCGACTGCGGCATAAGGCAAAGTTCGCGGTGCGAGGGCACGGATGAGCGCCGCCCTCGCACGCGGGCTCCTTCGGTCGTCGAAGGTGGTGTCAGTTCTCTTCGGCCATCTTTCTGACTACTTCCATCGCGTGGTCGGCGGTGCTCGACGTTCCGTGCTCGGTGTCGACGTAGCCGGTCCAGTTGAGACGGCGGAGCTCCTTGAAGATGAACGGGTAGTTTATTTCGCCGGTGCCTGGCTCGAGTCGTCCCGGGTTGTCGCCAATCTGGACGATCTTGATTAGCTTGTCCTGCAGGCCGTTACGGAGACTGACCACCAGGTTTCCCTCGGTCCGCTGCAGATGGTACAGGTCGAAGCAGACCTTGACGTTCGGATGGTTGACCTCCTTGATCACGGGAAACGCCTCCAGGCAACGGTCGAGCGCGCGTCGGGGTTGCGCAGGATTCACGCTGAGCGGCTCCAACGCGATCGTGACGCCTGCGGCCGCCGCGAGGTCGCCGGCGCGCTTCAACCCCTCGACAATCTGAGTCCGTTGCGTTTCCCATGGCACGTCCGGCTGGATGATGCCGACGAAAGTGATGAGATCCGGCTGACTGCCGAATTCCTTCGCAATGTCGACGCGCTCCTTGATTTCCGCGAGCAGTGCGTCCTGTGCGCCTGGCTTGGTGAAGCCGGTCGTGCCTCCTGCGTTGCCGGTTCCCACCAGGCTCACGCATTTGAGCCCGGTCTCCTGCTGCGCCTTGATCATCGCCTTGCGCTCGTCGGGCGTGGCGTTCCAGTAGCTGTACGCCTTGAATCCCTTCGCGGCGACCGCGCGGATGCGGTCCGCCCGGGGCATGGGCGGATTGCCCCGCCCGGTGTTGAACATGATCTCGATATTGATCGATATCGTGTACGGCGTCGGTGCGATCACTGTTGCGGCCTCGGCCTGCTCGCGGCCGAGCGAGAGAAAAGTGAGCGGCACGGCGGCGCCTGCCCGAAGCACATCACGACGGCTGGTCATTGGGACACTCCCACTATTGAGCGGACGCCTCCGCTCGAGCGCACTACTAGGATGTAACGCCTGAATCAGTAGCAGCCGCTCCGTTGTCGCGACTGCGAAATCGGGGCCGAACCACAGAAACGACACGCTACTGAATCAGTAGATACAGGCCACTCGATCCTACTTGAGTTGCCGCTGCAGCTGATCGTGGTCCAGCGCCTTCTCCCATCGCGCTACCGCCAGCGTTGCGACGGCGTTGCCGATCAGGTTCGTTGGCGTCAGACCCTGGGACATCAACCTGTGAATCCCCAGCACGAGCGCCACGCTCGCGACCGGGACGTGGCCGACAGTCGATAACGTCGCCGCGAGGACCACGAACGCGGCGCCGGCCACGGCCGCCGACCCCTTGGACGTCAGTAGCAGCACCATCAGCAGCCCGATCTGTTGCCGCACGTCCAGCGGCGTGTCCGTGGCCTGGGCCAGAAACACGGTGGTGGTCGCCAGGTACAGACACGTGCCGTCGAGGTTGAACGAGTAGCCCGTTGGAATGACGAGACCGACCACGTCTCGGCGGCACCCGAGCAGCTCGAGCTTCGCGATGATGCGCGGCAGCACGGTTTCCGAAGACGTCGTGGCGATGACGATCAACAGCTCCTCGCGGATCGAGCGAATGAGCGCGAGCAGGCTGAAGCCGCAGAGACGTGCGACGACCGTCAGAATCCCGAAAACGAAAATCAGGCAGGTCGCATAGAAAGAGACGAGCAGGTGGCCCAGCGACCAGAGCGTCCCCGCACCATACCGTGCAACGGTGAACGCAATCGCTCCGAACGCCCCCGCAGGCGCGGCCCACATCACGATCCCGACGATGCGGAACAACACGGCGCCGGTTGGCTCGAGGACCGCCACTACAGCCTTGGCCCGGTCGCCGACACCGACCAGCGCAGCGCCGAACAGCACCGCGATCAACAGCACCTGGAGCACGTTGCCTTCCGCAAACGCACCGGCCAGCGTAGACGGAATGACATTGAGCAGGAACGGCACGACGCCGTGCTCGGGAACGCGTGTGATGTAGGACGCTACGGCTGACGTATCAAGCGCACCCGGATTGATGTGCATCCCGACACCCGGCCGCCAGATGTTCACCATCGCGAGTCCCAGCGCGAGCGCTATCGTCGTCATCACTTCGAAGTAGACGAGCGCCTTCAATGCAACCCGTCCGACGCGCGCCATGTCTCCCATGTTGGTGATGCCGAGCACCACCGTGGTGAAAACGACCGGCGCGATGAGCAGGCGCATCATCTTGATGAAGGCATCGCCGAGGGGCTGGAGGCGCTCGCCCAGATGGGGCGCGAAGTGTCCGATGAGTACGCCCCCGACCATGCCAATGGCGACGTGGACCCAGAGTTGAGCGTACCAGCGGCGAGACCCCGCGAGAGCGGGCGCAGGGTGACCGCTGGCGATCACGAGCGGAAGCGGAACAGTCGCGCGGGGTTTTCGACGAGCAACAGACGTCGGGTCTGTTCGTCGGGGGCGTACATCGGGACAAGATCCATCAGATCGCCGTCGTTCGGCATGAACGGGACATTCGGATGCGGCCAGTCGGTGCCCCACAGCACGCGACGCGGAGCGGTCGCGACCAGCTTGCGCGCGAAAGGAACGGCGTCGTGAAAGGGCGGACCGGTGCGCGACACGCGCTCCGGACCGGTGATCTTGACCCAGCACTTCTCGTCCCGCGCCAACAGTTCCAACAACTTCTTGAAGCCCGGCTGCTCCAGGCCGGCCGACGCGTCGACCAATCCCATGTGATCGATCACGTACGGGACGGGCAGCGCCTCCAGGCGAGGCGCGAGCTCGTCCAGGAGTGCGGCTTCGAGGTACAAATCGACGTGCCAGCCGAGCGGAGCGATTCGCAAGACGAGGCGATCGAAGGCATCCATGTCGGGTCGGCCGCCCAGGCGCGATAGGAAGGTGAAGCGGCAGCCGTCCAGCCCACCAGCGGCGAGCGCCTCGAGCTCTCTGTCAGTCATCCGTTCGTCGACATTCCCGATGCCTCGATAGCGGCCGTTACTCTGTGCAATCGCATCCAGGATCACCCTGTTGTCGCGACCGTACGTCGTGGCGTTGACAATGACGGCGCGCTCGACGCCGATGCGCGCGTGCAGGGCCTTGAATGCAGGCAACGGGGCCTCGGGTGGCGTGTACGGACGCGTCGCCGCGTAGGGATACTGCGCGACGGGACCGAAGATGTGGCAGTGCGTGTCGCACGTCAGCGGCGAGGCACGAAACGTCGGCGCCCGCGGAGCCGGATCCGGTCCGGGGATGGTCGGCGCGAACTCCGGGCTCTGTGCCTGCGCGCGAATGGTCTGGTTGGTGAAGGCCAATGCCGACAGTCCCCCGGTGAAATGACCGAGCCGCGCGAGCACGTCCCGGCGGTCAATCAGTCGCGCCACACCACGCCTCACTGTGCGAGCACCTCGCGAAGGCCGTAGATGTCGAGTCCGAACGTCATGCGAGCTCTCCCGTCACCTGCGGAAAGACGCGCTGATACGCTTCCGCGTGCGTGATGTCTTTGCGCCCCGAGTTGCGCACGGCCTGCGTCCCGCGCCGGCGGCTCAGGTCGGAGTAGTAGTCCACCAGATGCCGCTGTGCCTCCATGGATTCCATCGCCTGGCGTTTGCGCTCCCACACCGGTGTGACGTCCAGCAGGACTTCAGGCTTGAAGGCACATTGTTCCGGCTGGTGCGGCTCGAACATGAACACGGACGGTGCGCCGAGCGCGGGTCCAGGCAAAGGGTAACCTTCCGCCTGCGCGTAGACCCGCGTCTGCAGCGAGATCTGATTTGCAGCCGGATGGTCGGGATTGTATGGGTCGTTGTAGGAATGCGTCAGCACGACATCAGGGCCGCACGTGCGGTATTCCTGGACGAGTGCCTCGACGAGTGCGTCCGTGCGCCGAAGCGGGTAGTCACCAGCATCGAAGAAGCGAACCTCGGCACCAAGGATGCCGGCGGCTCGTTCCGACTCTGCGCGCCGGATTTCCTTCGCGCGGTCGATCGTCATGCCCGGTTCCTTCCACGCCCCCTGGCTCTCGCCGCGCTCGCCGTAGGAGAGGCACAGGATGCGGACGCGGCAGCCGCGCGACACATAGAGCGCGATGGCGCCGCCTGCGCGCCACACGAAGTCGGCGGCGTGTGCACTGAAAACAAGGACGGTTCTGACGTCAGCCATGGAGCTCATGAGTCCATCGGAAGGGTGTGCCGGCGTGGGGGATGTCTCCGAAACGAGGAAAAAGAATGGCCGCGGCCATCAGAGGGATGCGATGACGTCGGTGACGAGATCCCGAGGCTGCAGGCGTCCTCGTTCGGTATCGCAGACCAGGAGCGGGAGAGGGTTGCGGCTGAACACGACGACGGGAAACAGCCGCAGCGGCGCGCCGCGCGATCGGGCCATCAGGAACGTCATCAGCGCGAGTTCTGCGACATCGAACTCGAGATCACGAACGACGCGCTTGAACGCTTTGTTGGGAACCGTCACATCTGCGAACGCGAGCGGCACGCGAGGCGAGATCAACGTCCCCTGGCGCACTGCCCGGGTCGTCGGGTAGTCGCCGAGCAGGGTCCGCAGCGGCTCACGCATGACGTGCGCGGACGTCATGTGCAGGTTCCGGCGTTCCAGCGGTGTCGAGGGCCAAAACCGGGCCTGCCACCGCGGCATCATACAGCTCGATTGCACAGTTGTTCAAATCCGTCCGTGTGGTGGCGCGGCTCAGGGACGCCATCAGCACGTCATTGCCGTCAAGATCGATCCCCAGACGGCGCGTGCGACGTTGGCCGACCCGTGGAGCCTGGGTCGGGTCGCAGGAAGCAGGCCGGCTGCACTGAGAGCCCTTCGAGTGTGGTGTCCTGCGGTGAAAAAAGCGCGGCAGCCGGATACGGCCTTGGCTACTCGTGTCGGCAAGCTGCAGCCTTGACCGCTACTTGTGTAGAATCGATGCTTCGTAGGATTTTCGAAAATCGCTTGCCCACGATCGCCACGCCGTGGTACATCGACTTCGCCTCGAGCGAAAAGAACACGGGTCGCGGCCAAGGGATGGGCAGGAGCCCTCGTAGGAGCTATCGATGTCACGATTGAGCCGTTTCGTTGGGAAAACGCGGCACGGACAACCTCAACCGGCCTGGCGCATGCCGTCCATCGCCATGGCCGTAGGAATTGCGGCCGTGGCCGGATTCGCCGGGCTGGCCGCGCAGAGCAAGGCCAAGGTCAAGGCCCTGCCGGTACCCGACAGTTCGAACTACTCTCTGTCCACCCAGATCACCAAGGCCAACGTCGGTCAGCTAGAAATGGCGTGGTTCTACCCCTACGCCGCGCCGACGTTCAGCCCCGTGTTTGCCAACGACGTGCTCTACGGGCTCGGGCGCAATGCGTCCGCCCTCATCGCGCTCGACCCGGCGACGGGCAAGGAGATCTGGGTGCACGAGGGCCTGAACGGCATCACGAGCAAGGGCATCAACTATTGGGAGAGCGCTGACGGCAAGGACCGCCGGCTGATTTTTGCCGTCGACAGCTTTCTCCAGGAAATTGACGCACGCACCGGGAAAACGATTCCGGCGTTCGGCGAGAACGGCATCGTGGACATGCGAGTCGGTCTGCCGCGTGCCGAGGGTACGAGCATCCGCGCGATGCCGGCCAGCCCGGGCCGCATCTGGCGCAACATCATGATCTTTGGCGGCCAGTCGGGCGAGTCGATCATGACGCCGCCAGGAGACATCCGCGCCTACGACGTGCTCACCGGCAAGCTGCTCTGGCAGTTCCACACGATCCCGCGCCCGGGCGAGTTCGGGTACGAGACCAACCCGCCCGACGGTTACAAGTACATGGGCGGCGCGAACAACTGGGGCGAGATGTCGATCGACGAGGAGCGCGGAATCGTCTACATCCCGACGGGGTCAGCCACGGCCGACTTCTACGGCGCCGATCGCGCCGGCCAGAACCTGTTCGCGAACTGCCTGCTCGCTCTCGACGTGCGAACGGGCAAGCGCCTCTGGCATTTCCAGACCGTCCACCACGACCTCTGGGATCTCGACAACGTCTCCGCGCCGCAGCTCGTGACGGTGACGCACGACGGACGGAAGGTCGACGTCGTCGCCCACGCCGGCAAGACCGGATTCCTCTACGTGTTCGAGCGCGTCACCGGGCGGCCGCTGTGGCCGATCGAGGAGCGTCCGGTGGACAAGAGCGAGGTGCCGTTCGAGCACTCGTGGCCCACGCAGCCGTTCCCGACGAAGCCCGCGGCGTTCGCGCGGCAGTCGTTCACGGAAGACGACGTGAACCCGTGGCTGCTGACGCCGGAGCAGTACGAAGCGCTCAAGGAGCGCGTGCGCAACGCGAAGAACGGCAAGGGCCCGCAAGGCGGGATATTCAACCCGAACGTTCTCAACGGCGACAGCATCTCGATGCCCGGCAATCAGGGCGGGTCGAACTGGGGAACGACCGCTGCCGATCCGCAGCGGGGTCTCGTATTCGTCACCGGGGTCAACCAGGTGGCCCTCCTCCGACTGAACGACGTGAAAGATCCGGCCGCAGGGCAGGGCAGGGGAGGCGGTGGGGGCAGCCAGATCAACGGCGGCGTCGCGACCCAGGGCCAGCGCGCGTTCACGCAGTACTGCGCAGCCTGCCACGGTGCCGACCAGCGCGGCGCGATTCCCGGCGTGCCGCCGCTCGTTGGCGTCACCGACCGGATCGACGAGGAGAGCCTCCGCGTGATCGTGTCGGAGGGCCGCAACAACATGCGGCCCATCCTGGACGCGTCCAACGAAGAGATTCAAGCGATCTTTGCCTTCCTGTCGATCACGAACCCCAACGGCAGGGGCGGCGGTGGTGGGGGGCGTGGCCGCGGCGGGCGCGGCGCGGCGCCTCTGCCGCCAGGGCCTGTCGTCGCAAGCGGTGGCGCACCCAGGCCCCCGCTGCCGGCGCGTTACGGCGGTCCGTTCTATCCGGGCGTCGGCGGTACGGCTGGCAACATGCCGTGGCCGGAGGACGTGGAAGCCGCGAAGCTGCCGACGCGGTACCAGACCGGCTACAACGTGATGGCGACGTCAACCAAGCCGCCGTACACGACGATCACGGCCTACGACCTGAACACCGGAGAAATCAAGTGGCAGGTGGGGAACGGCGACGATCCCGCTACGGTCGATCACGGCGGTAAGAGCGACGGTCCGCACGACACGGGCGGCGTCGGGGCGAGAAACGGCATGGTCGTGACGAAGACGGGGCTGCTGTTCCAGAACGGCAAGGACGGGTGGGCCCGCGCCTACGATGTCGACACGGGCAAGGTCCTGTGGAAGGGCAAGACCGCAGGTCAGTCGATCGGCATTCCGACGATGTACGAGTCCCAGGGGCGCCAGTATGTAGTCTTCATGTCTCCGCCGGCCGGCCCCGGCGGCGTCGGTGGTGCGGAAGGCGGCGGCACCGGCAGCGCGCCCGAGACGCCAACCGGTCCGTACGGGTATATCGCCTTCGCGCTGCCGAAGAAGTGACATGATTGCTCGATCATGAGCCTCATTGCTGCCGGTGTTCTCGTTTCGCTCTTGATCGGTCCCGTCCATTCGGGGCAGCCGCAGGCCGCGCAGACCGGTGTGCCGGCCGGCACCACCATCTCCGGCGCCGTCCGTGATACCAGCGGAGGCGCCATCGTCGGCGCGTCGGTGAGGGCCCGGGTCGCGTCGGGCGCCGAGCGTCAGACGACGAGTGACGCGTCGGGCAGGTTTTCGGTGGTCTCCCCGGCCGGGGGCAAGGTCACGCTGATCGTGCGATCGACCGGTTTTGCCGAGTGGCGTGTCGCGCTCACGGAGGCCACCGCCGGCAGCGTCGAGGTCGTGCTCCAGCCCGCCACCGTGCGTGACGAAGTGACGGTCACGCCCACCCGCAGCGAGCAGCAACTCGGGGACCATCCCGGCAAGCGTCAGCGTCATCAGTTCCGAGGAGATTCAGCGGCGCCCCGCCATGGTCCCCGACGACCTGCTGCGTCAACTGCCCGAGTTCAGTCTCTTCCGCCGTTCGAGCAGCCTGTCAGCGCATCCGACGAGTCAGGGCGTGTCGCTCCGCGGCATCGGGCCGAGCGGCGTGAGCCGCAGTCTCGTGCTCCTCGACGGCGTGCCGTTCAACGACGCGTTCGGAGGCTGGGTGTACTGGACGGCGCTGCCGATGGAGAGTGCCGAGCGCATCGAAGTGGTGAACGGTGCCAGCTCCAGCCTGTACGGCTCCTATGCCATGGGCGGCGTGCTGAACATCGTCACGCGGACAGCCGAGCGCCGAGCGGTCGACATCAAGACGCAGTACGGAAGCCGTCACAGCCCCAAGATCGACTTCCGGGGCAGCGACGTCTGGGGCAAGGTCGGCGTTTCGGTGGACGGCAGCGTCTTCGACACGGACGGATATGCGAACGTCCTTTCGTCGCTGCAGGGCCCGGTGGACACCAAGGTGGCTGTGCAGTTCGGCCACGTGACGCTCAAGGCCGACTACAACCCGAACGATCGCGTGCACGCCTTCGTCCGGACCGGCTATTTCCACGAGGACCGGCACAACGGCAAGATCACGACAGTCGGACCGTTGACCGAGGAATTGAACGACACCACGTGGAAGTACACGAGCGGTGGGGTGAGCGCGCGGCTCCCCGACACGAGCACTCTGCAGGCGACGATCTTCGGCGACACCAAGACGTTCAATAGCAACTTCCTGGCAATCCCCGACGCGACGGGCGCGCGCGCGATAGGACGCCTGACGCTGAACCAGACCGTGCCGACCGATGCCTTCGGCGGCACGGTGCAGTGGTCGCGCGGCATCTTCGGCACGCACGTGCTCACCGCAGGCACCGACTTTCGCTGGGTCGACGGCGACAGCATCGAGGATGCGTTCGACCCGATCACCGGCTCGACGAAGACGCTGCACCGCGTCGCCGGCGGCACGCAGCGATCGCTGGGAGTGTTTGTGCAGGACGTGTTCGTCCCTCTGCCGAACCTCACGGTGACGGCGAGCGCCCGGTTCGACCGCTGGCTCAACTACGACGCACACAACACCGAGACCACGCTGTCGACGGGCGCCATCAACGACCCCGTCCTCCCGGATAAGGAAAACTCGGTAGGCAGTCCGCGGATCGGCGCGCTGTATCGCATTCACGATCGGCTGTCGGTCTGGGGAGATATCGGGTCGGGGTTCCGCGCGCCGACGCTCAACGAGTTGTACCGACGCTTCTCTCAGGGTGCGGTCGTGACGCTCGCGAACCCGGCGCTCGGCCCCGAGCGGCTGACGGGGGGCGAGCTGGGCGTCAACGTCGTGCCCCTGTCCCGCGTCACGTGGCGCACGACGTGGTTCGACAACCGCGTCAAGGATCCCGTCGCGAACGTCACGATCACACCGCCAAACCTGATCCAGCGGCAGAACCTCGGACGCACCCGCATCTGGGGCGTTCAGACCGACGTCGACTACCGCATCGGTCGGACGCTGCGTATCGGCGGCGCCTACATCTACGACGTCGCGAAAGTGGTCGAGAACCCGGCCAACCCCGCCCTCGTCGGCCTGCGACTTGCGCAGGTGCCGACCCATCGCGGCGCGTTCCAGCTGCAGTACAGCGACCCGCGCATCGCGACGGTCGCCTTCGACCTGCAGATCTCGGGTGAGCAGTTCGACGACGATCTGAACACCAGCTCGCGCGTGCTGCCCAAATACTCGCTCGGCAATCTGAGCGTTGCGCGCGAACTCGGCCGTGGTCTCGAGGTGTTCGCCGCCGTTCAGAACATGTTCGACGAGGAATACTTCGTCGGCTCACTCCCCACGCTGGTCGGGCCTCCGCGCCTCTTCAGCCTCGGCTTCAGAGTCAGGTTCCAGGGCCACTGATCCAGCGGCCTGCGCCCTAAGCAAGGTTCGCCAGGATCGTGTTGTAGACGATGCGGACCGCCTCGTGCCTCGAGACCTCGATCGAGTACAGCCCCTTGTAGCCGAGGCTCTCCGTGAACTTCACTGCCTGACCGACGTCCCAGAACGGGCTCGACTTGATGTGCATGTTCCCGGACGAATAGGGGAACCAGCCCTTGATGCAGTCGTGCAGCTCCTGCTGGTTCATCGCGCCGACGTTGCCGATGTCCACGTTCGACGCCGCGCCGGCATCCTTGATCACGCCCATCATGAATTCCCACGGCTTCACGCCGCCGATCTGCTGGATCAACTCGGGAGTGCCCGCGCCGCGCGTCTCGGCCGACACCTTGATGTTTTTCGGCCGGCCGTAGTCGGCCATCGCCTTCATGGCGGCGACGGCGCCGTCTCGCGTCTCCTTGGTGAGCTGAGCCTGCTGCTGGTTGATCATCACGCGCGGACAGCCATACTGCGCCGCGATGTCGATCCATTGCTTTACGTGATCGACCGCCTGCTGGCGTCCCGCAGGTTCCGTGTAGGAGATCGACTGCTCGGTCCCGAACTCCAGGTTGATCTGGGTCATCGTCGACTGGTTCTCGTCGAGCCTCGCCTTGAGCTCCTTGATGAACTCCGGCTCCTTTTCCGACTGAACGATCGTCGAGTGCTGGTACTCGATGTTGTGGATGCCGTAGTTCTCGACGTACATCTTCGGCAGGTCGAACGGAGTGAGCGTCTGATCGGGCGTCGGGTTGGTATTGTTCGGATTCTTGAGATACGTATTGAAGTTCAGCGTCATCAGCGAAATACGCGCGAGCTTCGCTGGCGCGACCGGCGCCGGACCGCGGCCGCGTCCCCCTCCTCCGCCCTGTCCTGCTGCACCCCCCTGTCGTCCGGGCGGGGCGGGCGCCTGGGCCCCTTGCCCGGCCAACCCCACCACGCTCGCAGCACTGACTGTGGCACCTACGAGAAAGTCTCGGCGCTTCATGTTGGAGGCTCCTTTGAGCGGATTCATGCGCAGGGTCTTTGACCGTTCCGCGTCGAGACCGGCGAGTCCGCTTCTCTCGGGACCGGATCATAACGCGAGGTTGGCGGGAACTGAGCGGTCTTGAGCGGGATGGATCGTCCCGAGCCTTTCGCGATCGTCGCCGCCGCTGGCGCTACGACTGGCTAGTGGCGATCCAGTAGCGACGCTTGAGCCCTGCACCTTCCGGGCCGGTGACGATGTTCTCCAGGACGCCGCCGTTCTTCTCGATGGTTCTGATGGAGCCGACGTTGTCATCGTCACACGTCACGAGGATGCGTGTCAGGCCAAGCTTCTCGCGTGCAATCCGGAGCGCTTGCCCGAGGATCGCGGTGGCATAGCCTTGCCGCCGGTACTCGGGGACGACGACGTAGCCAATGTGCCCGCCAAAACGCTCGAGAAATGGATTGAGAGCGTGACGGATCGAAGCGCGCCCGACGATGCTGTTACCGGCGAACGCGAACAGGAATGTGGACGGCACCTGGTTCTCCGGGAGGTTCTCGCCTCGGTCCCGTTCCGCCAGCACCTCGAGATACCGCCGGAAGGGCATTCCCTCCTGATAGTAGTGGAGGAAGTTCGGGACGCCCGGCGAGGTGGCTCGGTGGGCGCGAAGAACCTCCGCTTCCTCAGATTGAGTCGGGACTCGCAAGACAAGATCCATCGATCGTCTCCGGGCCGCTGCTGTCACAGCCGTGACGCCTATCAGACTGGCTCGAAAAGATCGCCCTCTGAGCCGGTGCAGTCCCGAATTGCGCATTCCGGTCACCACCTCATGACGAAGAGGGTGACGGTATACACGGCGGGGACGTCGAGCGGTCCTCCAAAGAGCGTCACGATTGGTCCGTTCGGCAGGCGCGATCGCCGCGGCGTGCAGGTCGCGGTGACGTTTTGAAACGCATCTCTGCGGGGGGTCAGACCCAGGTCTGAGCCCTCCCAGACGTCATCGGCGCGACTTGGTCTTTGTCGCGCGGGTCCGCGCAGTCGTGACCGGAGGGCACCGGAACGCCGCCGCCAGGAACGGCACCAGGTGCCGCACGGTTGCCTCCAGATCGCCCGGATCGCAACGTCCACGCGAGAACGCCTTGATGCGCTGGGGACTGCTGGCGGAGTAGTAGATCGTGCCCAGCATGAAATGGAAGCGCCACAGGATTTCGTCGGCCGTGAGCCCCGGGAGGCACTCGCGCAGCGCGGCGACGAACGTCCGGCTGGACTGATCGAAGTTGTCGGCGACGAGCTGCGTGAACAGCGGGGCGTCTTCCGCGGCCAGCATGCCTCGCAGACGCGAGAACTGGCTCTGGTTGTCCGGGCCCTGAATCTCGGCGAGCGCGGGCCGGACGAACGCCTCGATGACGGACTCGAGGTGCAGACCGGCACGGCGCGCGTCGGCCAGCAGCTTCAGGCGCTCGCCGTTGAGCGCGGCGCAGTGGCGCCGGTAAACCTCGGCGAGCAAGCCGTCCTTGCCACGGAAGTGGTAACCCACGAGCGACCAGTTCACGCCAGCCTCGGCGGCAATCATGCGGACCGAGACACCGCCGAATCCACCTTCGGCAAACAGCCGCTCGGCCGCAGCCAGGAGCTGTTCGCGCGTCTCGGAGGCGGGCCGTTCGGGCGGCGTCCATTCGGGCGCGACGCGCGGGGCAGTGGTCACGGCAGAATCATACAACTGGATTGAACGGTCGTTGAATTCGTTCCTACTCAGGCTGACCGATATTCAGCGCGATCGTGCCGACGGCCTCGATCGAACCCTCGATCGTGTCGCCGGCCACTACCGGTCCGACGCCCTCGGGCGTTCCTGTATAAATGAGGTCGCCTGCCTGCAGGTGGTAGTACCGCGAGAGATGCGTGATGACGGCTGCGACGTCATGGATCAACAGCGACAAATCGGACGACTGTTTCGTTTCGCCGTTGACCCGCAGCTCGATGCGGCCGGCGCGCGGATGTCCGATGTCGGTCGCCGGAACGATGTCGGTCAGCACCGCGGACTGCTCGAAGTCCTTTCCCAGATCCCACGGCCTGCGATGCTCGCGAGCGGCGAATTGCAGATCGCGCCGAGTCATGTCCAGTCCACAGGCGTAACCGAACACGAGATCCAGCGCCTGTGACCCGGCAACGCGGAAACCCGGTTTCCCGATTGCCGCCACCAGCTCCATCTCATAGTGATAGTTGCTGGTACCGGGCGGATAGGGAATTGTCGAACCTGACGCCACGTAGTCTTCGGCCGCCTTGGTGAAGTAGAAAGGCGCTTCCCGATCGACAGCCACCCCCATTTCCTTGGCGTGCGCCTCGTAGTTGCGGCCGACGCAGAAAATGCGCCTGATCGGAAAGCGTTCGGCGCGGCCACGTACGGCGACGACAGCGGGCGGTTGCGCAGGAAACAACAGTTGGCTCATAGGGACCCTCGTTTGGAGCTGTTCGCAGGCGTCAGCCAGCTGATGATGCTCTCTGCCGAAACTGCACGACGTTGCGTCGGATCTGACCGATGTGCTTTTTCGACGCGATTCTCCTGAAAGAGATTTGACAGTATACGTAATGCGCATCACGACGTGCTGCCGTTCAAGGACGGAACAGGAGTCCGGACTGCCATGACATCTTCGACGGTCATCGACGTCCAGGAATTCATCGACGCGCACCCGCTGTCGCCGACGCAACGCCTGCTCCTCGTGCTGTGCTTCCTGGTGGTGGCCATCGACGGATTCGACACCGGCATCGTCGGCTTCATCGCGCCGGCGATCCGGGCCGAATGGCAGCTCGACGTGACCCGCCTCGGCCCGCTGTTCGCGGCCGGACTGTTTGGCTTGATGATTGGCTCGTTCGCCGTCGGACCAGCCGCGGATCGCTTCGGTCGGAAGACGATGCTGATCGCGTCGGTTCTCGGCTTCGGTGGCTGCAGCGTCGCGTCGGCATTCAGTCCGGACATCACGACGCTGATCGGGCTCCGCTTTCTCACCGGCCTCGGGCTCGGCGGCGCCATGCCGACGGCCATCACGCTGACGTCCGAGTACTGCCCGAAACGCCGGCGGTCGTCGCTCGTGACGTTGATGTTCTGCGGCTTCACGATCGGATCAGCGATCGGCGGCATCGCGGCCGCGCAAGTCGTCACCGCGTACGGCTGGCGCCCCCTGCTCATCGCCGGTGGCCTCATGCCGGCCCTGCTGGCGCCAGCGCTCGGGCTCGCGCTTCCGGAGTCGGTTCGCTATCTCGTCTCGAAAGGGGGCGACGGAAGCCGCGTCGCAGCCGCCCTGCGGCGTGTGGCTCCAGATCCTGCGCTCGAAGGCGCTCGATTCGCGGGGGCGAATGCGGCGCGCCGTTCGCCGGTGCGCGAGCTGTTCGCCGGCGGCCTTCTCCCGGGCACGTTGCTCCTCTGGCTCGCGTTCTTCATGAGCCTGCTGGTGGTGTACCTCCTGTCGAACTGGATGCCGACGCTGATTCAGCGCTCCGGCATCTCACTCAGTCGTGCCTCCTTGATCACGGCCGCGTTCCAGGTCGGTGGCACCATCGGCGCGATCGTCATCGGCCGTCTGATGGACCGCGCCAATCCGCACTCCGTCCTCGGCGTCGCGTACATCGGCGCCGGCGGCTTCGTGAGCCTGATTGGCATTGTTGCGGCGACGCCATGGCTGATGGCGCTTGCCGTTTTTGGGGCCGGGTTCTGCGTGTCGGGCGCGCAGGTCGGTGCCAACGCTCTCGCGGCCGCGTTCTATCCGACGGCGTATCGAGCCACCGGCGTCAGCTGGGCGCTGGGCGTCGGCCGAAGCGGATCGATTGCCGGCTCTTTCCTCGGCGGCGCCATGCTGGCGCAGGGTTGGGGGCTGCCAACCGTGTACGGTCTAGTGGCAATCCCAGCTGTGATCTCAGGGGCTGCGATCCTGATACTCGGGTCGCCGGCCGTTCGCCGGCCTGATCACACCCATGTCTGAATACCACGAAGCTATCAGCCCTCGGCTGAGTTGCTGAAAGCCTAGGGCTACAATACAAACGAGACTGTCGGAACTCACAGTTCCTCTCCGAAGGCACCGTCGATCCCACTCGGTTGAAGACGACGAGCGCGGGGTCTGGCGCGGTTACGGGTGCGCAGCCGCTGCGAACGATTCAGGCGCAGCTGCGATTCTCGTTTTGAGGATGCAGGGCGGGACGATGTAGGGCGGGGTCTTCGACCCCGCCAGAGGTTTGTTCATGGTGAGGACTCTGACTATGCCCGTATTTTCACGGCGCGCGCGCGCAGCGGCTCTCTTGATCACGACTGCGGTTGCCGGCATTGCCCTCTCTGCCCAGGGACGTGGTGCCGGACAGGTTCCTGCGCCAACGCAACAAGGGCGTGGCGCAGATGCCGAGATTCCGACGGCGCAGCGGGAAGTGTCGATGCCGTGGCCGCCTGTGCACGTGTATCTTCGCGGTGGACTCAAGTCACACGGGCCCGGCCTGCACGACTATCCCCAATTCCTGGCGGACTGGAGCAAGCTCCTTACCGAGCGCGGCGCGATCGTGGACGGCGGGTTTCACTTCCCGACGACCGCGGAGCTGAGCGGCGTCAACGTCATCGTGATGTACAAGGGTGACGCCGGCTACATGAGCGCGGACGAGCGGACGACGCTCGAAGCGTTCCTGAAGCGGGGCGGCGGGCTGGTCAGCTTTCACGACACGCTGTGCGGGGACGATCCTCAGTATCTGGCCAACATCCTGGGCGGCGCCAAGAAGCACGGTGAACGAAATTTCTCGTCCGGTGAAATTGCCTACACGATCACCGACAAGACTCATCCCATCATGCAAGGAATGTCGGACTTCAAGATCACCGACGAAGCGTTTTTCCTGATCACGAAGCCGACCCTGTCGCCGGAAGGCCTGCACGTCCTGGCCACGGCGGCGATGCCCAAGAGCAACAGCGCGGGGGACCACGAAGGGGAAGTCGTCCCGCAGATCTGGACGTACGAGCGCCCCTTCGGCCTCGGCCAAAGCTTCAGGGCCTTTGTCTGGATGCAGGGCCACACCTACACGAACTTCTCGGATCCCCAGATCCAGCCCATGATCCTGCGCGGCATCGCCTGGGCGGCCAAATGGCCGGTCGAAGCGTTGTTGACCGTGAGGCAGCCGCAGCAGGGACGCGGCCGTGGTGGGCGCGGAGCCGACTAGGATCGAGACAGCTCACCTGCGCCGGAGAAGGCTTTGTGACGACACAAGAGAATCCCCAGGATACGAACTCTTTCGAGGCATCGGAATCTGCATGAAGAGACTGACCGTGTTTGCCGCTGTTGTGTTGTCCGGTCTCGCCGTACTGAGTGTTGTGACGGCCGGCCAGGCGACGCAGCCCCACGCACCGGAGCAGGCTTCTTCGGTGAAGGGCACCGCCAGGACGCCCGGCAACATCTGGTTGCCCGCAAAGAAGGCAGCGCCGACGTCGCCGGCGCTCAGCCCGGAAGAAGAGGCGAAAACATTCTCGTTGCCGCCTGGCTACCACGCGCAGCTCGTGGCCGCCGAGCCGTTGATCGAGTCGCCGATCATCATCGACTTCGATCCCGACGGCCGGATGTGGGTTCTCGAGCTCCAGGCGTTTCTTCCGGACACGTCCGGGCGCGACACCCAGGATCCCGTCTGCGATGTCGCCGTTCTCGAGGACGTGGACGGGGACGGCAGAATGGACAAACGGACGGTGTTTGCCGATCGCCTGGTATTGCCGCGCGCGCTGAAGGTCCTCGACCTTGGCGTTCTCGTAGGGGAACCGCCAAACCTCTGGCTCATGAAGGACACCGACGGCGACCTTCGAGCCGACACGAAGGAGGTCGTCTACAAGAACTACGGGCGTTTCATCGGCGGGATAGAGCACAACGCGAATGGCCTGCTCTGGGGCATGGACAACGTGCTGTACACGTCAGAGTGGAACGAAAACCTGCGATTGAAGAATGGCCGGTTCGAGGTGCTGCCATCGCTCTCCAGGGGCCAGTGGCAGGCCTCGCAGGACGATGCCGGACGTGTGTTTCGCAACGTGAACGACGCGCCGCTGTTCGTTGACTACACGCCCGCACGCTACTTCCTTCGGAACCCCAATGCGGCCCGGACCCGCGGCTTGTACGAGAGCCTGATCGATCAGATGGCGGCCACGGTGTATCCGCTCCGGCAAAACAGGGGTGTCAACCGCGGCTATCGGGATCCGTTCTTTCGTGAAGACGGATCGTCAATCGTCATTCAGGGCGCCGGCAGCCCGACTGTGTATCGGGGCGACCGGTATCCGGCCGACGTTCGAGGCAGTGTCTTCATCACCGATTCGCCGACGAATCTCGTCCACCGGTTCGATATCGTCGACGACGGCACCGGACGGTTGACAGCGAAGAATTCATACGCACGCGGCGAGTTTCTGGCTTCCTCCGACGAGCGGTTCCGTCCCGTGAACCTCTCTTCGGCGCCCGACGGAACCATGTATGTCGTCGACATGTATCGGGGCGTCGTCCAGGACGGCGGCATCTGGTCCGACTACCTCCGCGACTACATCAAGAGCCACGATCTCGAGCTGCCGGTGAAACAAGGGCGCATCTGGCGGGTCGTCTACGGGACCGGGGCGGCCGCTCGAGGACCCAAGCCGTCGCTGTCGTCAGCATCGCCGCCGGAGCTCGTAAAGGCGCTGAGCCACCCGAACGGATGGTGGCGCGATACGGCGCAACGGCTGCTCGTCGAGCGCGGTGAAACGTCCGTCGCACCGTCCCTGCGCACGCTTGCTGCATCGGCGCCTGATTGGCGCACCAAGCTGCACGCCCTGTGGACGCTTGACGGGCTGGAGGCTATCGATCCGGCGTCGGTCGAGAAGGCGCT
Organism: uncultured Acidobacteriota bacterium; assembly: GCA_963730995.1. Classification (GTDB taxonomy): domain Bacteria; phylum Acidobacteriota; class Vicinamibacteria; order Vicinamibacterales; family 2-12-FULL-66-21; genus CAVSUB01. The sequence continues at coordinate 84,973 of CAVSUB010000012.1, forward strand.
GTCCGACCAAAGGAGCGAAGTGCGCGCGGCGGCTGTGCGAATCGCGGAACGGTATCTCGGTTCGGCAGACCCGTCGATCGTCAAGGCTGTTCTCGCGCTGGCAGAGGACAGGAATTGGAACGTCCGCCGCCAGGTTGCCGCATCGATTGGCGAGCTGCCAGCGTCCGCCCGCAAGGATCCTGCGCTCGCGATGCTGAGGAAATCCGGGAGCGACCCGATCATCGTCGATGCCGTCGTCAGCGGCATCGCTGGTGCGGAGGAGCAAGTGCTCGGCGATCTGCTGCACGCGGATGCCCCTCAATCGCGTACGTCGGAGGCGATCGTCGCACTCGCGGCGGCAATCACGCGAAGTGGAGACGCGGCAGCCGTTCAAAGGTTGCTCGCGCTGGTCACCGACGGAGGACGTCCCGCCGCCGAACGATTGGCCGTACTTCAGGGGATCGACAAGGTTCTACCGGCGTCCGGAGCGGCGGGCGGCCGCGGGGGCCGGCCGGCCGGAAGTCTTGCAGGCCTCAGCACTCCCGGAGCCGGGGAAGCGTTCACTCCAGGACAGCCGGTGACGTTGGCCGCCGAGCCCACCGAGTTGGTTCGCCTCGGCTCTGGCTCGGAGCCGCTTGCGACCGTCGCGAAGACGGTTGCGAACAAGTTGGACTGGCCGAACAGGCCGGTTCCGGACGTCATCGTTCCGCCCCTCAGCCCTGCGCAGCAGCAGCAATTTGCCTCCGGCGCCGAGATTTACAAGGGACTCTGCGTCGGATGCCATCAGGAGGACGGGAAGGGAAAGGACAAGGTCGGCGCGAGTCTCGTGGATTCAGCCTTTGTGAAGAGCGCCGATCCGAACGCCGTCATCCGGGTGTTGCTCTCGGGGAAGGAAGGCACTATCGGACTGATGCCACCCGTCGGCGCCACTTATGACGATGAACAGATTGCAGCCGTCCTCACGTTTGTGCGGCGTTCGTGGGGAAACGCCGCGCCTCCAGTGGACTCGCTCAGTGTCCTCGAGGTACGCGGCCTGACCAAAGCTCGTAACAAGCCGTGGACAGACGACGAATTGAAGCAGGTGGGAGGCAGAGGCGGGAGGGGCGGCAACGCAGGGCGAGGCGGCCGCGGAGGTTAGGCGCGCCGTCACGGCCCATCCCTCCACTTCCGGCTCGCGTCACGCAAGTCGGCCAACGCAAGGTCCGTCTGTCACCGAGGAGGATTCGAAATGGGCGAACGAAGAAACTACCGGCGGCTCGCGCTTGTCGGGCTGAGCCTGTTCACTGCGGTGTCGGCGACTGCGGCGGCCCAGAGCTCGGCTTCGCCGGAGGCTCGACTCAAGGCGTTGGGGATCGAACTGCCCGCGGCGCCGAAACCCATCGCCTCGTACGTGACGGCAGTGCGCACCGGCAACCTGGTCTTCCTCGCAGGACAGGGCCCCGTCGTCGACGGCAAGCCGACCGTCACAGGCAAGGTCGGCGCTGAGCTCACCGAGGAGGCCGGATACAAGGCGGCCCGCGCGAGCGCGCTGACCTTGCTGTCGGTGCTGCGTGCCGAGATTGGCTCGCTGGATCGAGTACGCCGCGTCGTGAAACTTGTGGGGTGGGTCAACAGTGCGCCAGGGTTCACGCGACAACCCTGGGTGGTCAACGGTGCGTCCGACCTGCTCGTCGAAATCTTCGGCGACGCAGGCAAGCACGCGCGGAGCTCGATTGGCGCCAACGAGTTGCCGTTGAATATTCCGGTCGAGATCGAGCTCGTCGTGGAAGTCGCGCCCGATTCACCCGGCCGATAGTCGCTGACGATCAACGGTGCGCAGGTTCGAGCCGGGGACGTAAACGGCGAGTCTAGCGCGGAGGGATTTTCCGACCTGTATCTATTGTACGACGGACCTGTCCTCCAGAAACAGACTGTTTCTGAAGGTGAACCTCAGTTAGATTGGGCGACCCCGCGGTTCGCGAACCGCTCGATCGCACAACTCTCGCGGAGGTCAAAAATGAAAGAGGCCAGGGACAAGGTTGCAGCCGTACCGCGCCGGCCGAGCGATGCTCCGTCACTGCGCGACGCTCGAGTTCGGCCCCTGCTCGATCGCATCCTCGACACGCCACACCTCGCGCACGTTATTCCCCGACTGCAACCCGAGCTGCTTCACCGTGTCATTCAGACGTACGGGCTCGAAGATTGTGGCGAGCTCGTGGCTCTGGCGACACCCGAGCAGCTGACGCGCGTCTTCGATCTCGATTTGTGGCGCTCCGCACGTGCGGGTCGTGACGAGCAGTTCGATCCCGATCGTTTCGGGCTGTGGCTCGAGGTGCTCGCGGAATCCGGCGTCAGCCTGGCAGCACAGAAACTGGCTGGAATGGATCCTGATCTCGTGATCACCGGGCTCGCGCAACACGTGCGCGTCTTCGACAGCGGGGCGGTCACGCCCTATACGACGACCGACGGACAAGAGGTGACCCCGATTCGCGACCTGGGCGATGGGTTGACATCCGACCTCTGCGGTTACCTTCTCGTTTCCAGGCGCACCGACGCAACCGCCTCCTGGGACGCGATCGTCGCGGTGATGACGGCGCTCGGCGCGGACCACCACGACTACTTCCATCGCGTGATGAGCGGATGCCGGGCGCTCTCGAACTCCGAACCAGAGGTCGACGGTCTCGACGACCTGCTCACCGACGGGGATCAGGCGATGTTCGACGTGGCATTCGATCGAGAGCAGCGCCGGGAGAAGAAAGGATACGTGACGCCAGCACAGGCTCGCGCGTTCCTCCGGATGTCCCGACAGCTTCGGCTCGGGTCCGACGCCAGGCCGCCGGCGAATCCCGTCGCGCGCGCTTACTTCCGCGCCGTCAATCAGACGACTGCCACCGACGATCCCGGTATGCCCCGGCTCTTGGCGGCGGGAGCAGACGCGGCGTCGATTCCTGAGGACTCTTCGGCGGCGGTTGCTGAGGTCGTCGACCTTCTCCGCGAGGCAGGCATCGTCGTTCAGCAGCCTCGAGCGTTGCTCAACGCGTCACAGGAACCCACGCCCCGGCTCGCGCTGATCCAGGCGCAGATGCAGCTCGTGCTCGAGCGCGACGCCTCCACGTACTCGGCCAGAAGCGAGGAGCTCGCCTACCTCACGAATACGATCGTGGCCGGATGTTCAATCCAGGGGCGCCCCTTCACGCCGCAGGAGGCGTCAGATGCGGCAGTCGCCGTCTGCAATCTCGGTCTGCAGAACTGGCCGGCTCACTGGATCGACCCGAAGCTGCGCCGCCGTGGCTCCCTTGTCGAGACCGGGCCGGCGCTGCCCGACGACTTTCTCGCCGGTCACGATCTCGTCAGCGTGTTCCAGGTCGGATGGACGGTCCTGCATGACGACGTCAGCATGGACGTGGCAGAGCGCCTGATCGGAGTCCTGGCCGATCTGCAGTGCGAGGACATTCAGACCGAGCTCGACGCACTGCGCAGCGCGATGACGAGGCATTGTCGGGCCGGAGCGCCCTGGCGCGCAAGGGATGCGATGGACGTGATCGCGATTCTGGACATGCCGGCATGGGCGGCCCTGCTCGCGCTCATTGACGAGTGCCCGGTCGTCCATGCGGGTCTCGCCGCCTCACAGGTTGCGGGCACCCGCGCAGTTTCGGCTACGGCCTTCGAGTTCATTTCGGAGAACAGCCAGATCGCGTCCGTCCGCGAGTTCATGCGATCGCTCCCGGAAATATTCCGTCGCTGACCCTCGCCGGGACCTTATCGGTTGTCGTCGCAAGTGTGGCCGTGGGCACGATCAGATCAATCCCCGGATTGTGCCGCCGATATCGAGAGCGGCGCCGGTGATGAACCTCGCGACAGGCGACGCGAGAAACACGACAGCGTGAGCGACGTCCTGCGGCTGTCCGATGCCCATCGGCATCTGCCGCTCTTTGAGGAATCGATCGACGGAGTCCTCCTCACTCAATCCGTACTGGGCGACGATCTGCTCGAGGATGCCGCCTGGTCTCGTCCACATCCGTGACCAGATGGGGCCGGGCAGAACGGCATTGACGCGGACGGACGGCGCGTATTGCTTGGCCATCGCCTTCGTCAGATACAGCAGCGCGCTCTTGCACGCGCCGTAGTCGAGAAACGCCGGCTCTGGCTGCTTCGCCAGATCGGACCCCGTATTGACGACGGCGCCGGACCGCCGCTCGGCCATCCTGGGCACGAGTGCGCGGGACACGCGCACGGTTCCCATCAGGTTGACTTGAAAGGATTGTGCCCACCCCTCATCGGATTGCTCCTCCAATCCAAACGGATTTCCGACTCCGAGGTTGTTGATGAGGATGTCCGGCGGTCCGCTATACGTCTTCAGCACATGCGCGACGCTGCGATTTACGCCCTCCGCCGTCGCGAGATCGTCGGCAACGATGCTGTGCCACTTGTGTCTCTTGGACGTGAGGGCGTCGCCGTCCACGTCGGCGACGGTGACGATCGCACCTTCTTCGGTGAGCAAGTCCGCAATGGCCTCTCCGATCCCATGTGCGCCGGCAGCGACGAATGCCGACTTGCCCTCGAGCTGATAGTCCATCGCTTCCCCGGGGCGCTGATCGACGCCCAGAACCGATCCGCCGCCGCAATCATAGCGTCATCGGCAACCCTTGCCGGGCAGCGACCGACAAAGGGTCGGCCCCGCCCTACCGCCCGGCTTCGAGACCATGGTCAACGATTCCGGCCTTTCGCTCGTCTAAGGAGCTCGATGGGCCGTCGGCCCCCTTCAGGAGCATACGTGGGCACACTTATCGGCGAAGTTCGCTACGCGCTGCGGCAGTTCTGGGTGGCGCGCGTCTTCACGGTCACGGCGGTCCTGACGCTCGCCCTCGGCATCGGCGGCACCACCGCCATCTTCACGCTGATCCACGCGGTCATGCTGCGCTCGCTGCCGGTCGGCGATCCGTCGCGCCTGTACCGCATCGGCGACGGCGACTCCTGCTGCGTGCAGGGCGGGCCTGCAGGATCGCTGGGGGATGTTCTCGTTTCCGCTGTTCGAGCGGCTGAAGGCCGAGCTGCCGGAGTTCGAGGAGCTCACGGCGTTTCAGGCCGGCGGCGCGCGCCTCAGCGTGCGGCGTCAGGACGTCGACACGACGTCGCGGCCGCTGCGCTCCGAGTTCGTCACCGGCAACTACTTCTCGACGCTCGGCGTCGGCGCGTTCGGCGGCCGCGTGTTCACCGCCGCCGACGACACGCCGGCGGCGCGCGCCGGCGGTCGTGATGAGCCATCACGTCTGGCAGGGCACCTACGGCGGCGATCCGTCGATCGTCGGCGCGACGCTCGTCATCGAGGGCCATCCGTTCACCGTCGTCGGCGTCACGCCGCCGGGATTCTTCGGCGAGACGCTGCGCGGCGATCCGCCGGATCTGTGGATTCCGCTCCAGCAGGAACCGCTGATCAACGGCGACACGTCGATCCTCCGCCAGCCGGTCTCGGCGTGGCTGCGCGTGATCGGCCGCCTGCGTCCGGGCGCGACGACAGACGGCATGGGTCCGCGGCTCACCGGCGTCCTCCGCCAGTGGATGCAGCACGACTCCGGGCTATCCGGCGAACTGGATGCCCGACGTCATCCAGACGCTGCCGCAAGCAGGTCATCACCGTCGTGCCCGCCGGCGCCGGCGTCGGCATCATGAAGGAGCAGTACGGACGCAGCCTGCAGATTCTCCTCGGCGTGTGCGGGCTGGTGCTCCTGATCGCCTGCGCCAACGTCGCGAACCTGCTGCTCGCCCGCGCGCGTCGCGCGGCGGGGCCAGACGGCCTGCGGCTCGCGATGGGCGCGTCGCGCCGGCAGATCGTGACGCAGGCGCTCGTCGAGAGCATCCTGCTCGCCGTCGCCGGCGGGATCGCCGGACTCGTCGTCGCGGTCGGCGCGGCGCGTCTGCTGCTCGCGCTCGCCTTCGCCGGCACGACGTTCCTGCCGATCGACACGCGTCCCGCGCCGCTGGTCCTGGCCTTCGCGTTCGGCCTCGCGCTGCGTCACCGGCATCGTGTTCGGCGCCGCGCCGGCGTGGTTCGCGACGCGCACCGATCCGATCGACGCGCTCCGCGGCGCCGGCCGCAGCACCGGCGATCATTCGTCGTTCGCGCGCAAGGCGCTGCTCGTCGTGCAGGCGACGGTGTCGGTCGTGCTCGTCGCCGGATCGACGATGCTCGCGCGCAGCCTCGGCAACCTCGAGAGCCAGGACTTCGGCTTCGAGATTCGACGGGCGCGTCCTGGTGGCGTTGAACCGGCCGCCGGCGACCTACACGCCGGAGAAGCTCGCGGCGCTCTATCGCGACGTCGAGGAGCGGCTCAAGCGCCTGCCGGGCGTGCACGGAGCCGGGCTCGCGCTCTACAACCCGCTCACCGACAACTGGGGCGAGCTGATCCTGGTCGCCGGCCACCCGCTGCCGAAGCCCGGCGAGCAGGCCGGCGCGTCGTGGGATCGCGTCAGCGCGAACTATCTCCAGAACCTCGGCGTGAAGCTCGTTCGCGGCCGCCACTTCACCGCGACCGACAACGAGCACGTCGGAGAACGTCGCGGTCGTGAACGAAGCGTTCGTCCGCCGCTTCTTCAAGAGCGACGAGGATCCGCTCGATCAGCACTTCGGCCTCGATCTGCCGGAGAACGTCAACACCTATCGCATCGTCGGCGTCGTGCGCGACGCGAAGTTCGCGGGGTTCGCGCTCGACCGGCCCGCGCGGCCGATGTTCTACGTGCCGCTCGGCGCAGACGGTCGACTACACGAACCCGCTGATGAAGCGTCTCGAGTTCGAGTCGCATTTCGTGCGCGGGCTGCTGCTCGTCACGAACATGCCGCCGGTCACGCTCGAGCCGCTGGTGAAGCGGGCGCTGGCCGAGGTCGATCCGAACCTGACGGTCACGAGCGTCCGGACGCTGCAGCAGCAGGTCGATCGCTCGTTCGATCAGCAGCGCGCCGTGGCGAGCCTCGCCGGGCTGTTCGGAATCGTCGCGCTGGTGCTCGCCGCGATCGGGCTCTACGGCGTGACGGCCTACACGGTCGCGCAGCGCACGAACGAGATCGGCATACGGATGGCGCTCGGCGCGGATCGCGGAAACGTCGTCGGCATGGTGCTGCACGGCGCGTTCCGCCGCGTTGCGGTCGGCCTCGTGCTCGGCCTGCCGCTGGCGGTCGGCGCCGGCTACCTGCTGTCGGCGCAGCTCTACGGCGTGCGGTTCTGGGATCCGCTGGCGCTCGGCGCCGCGGCCCTGTCGCTCGCCGCCTGCGCCTTCGTCGCGGCGATCATCCCGGCCGCGCGCGCGGCGTCCATTTCGCCGATCCTCGCGCTCCGCAGCGATTGATTGCCGCCTGCCTCGACGGCTGCCGTGCGCCGCGACTCGGGGCGAAACACCACGATTGCCCGCTAGTGAATCAACTGATACAGCCCATTAGTCGATCGACAGGTCCACGGGAACTTCGCGAAAGCGTTCGTATCTGGCTGCCGCGCTCGCGATTTCCCGCCGCTCGCGTTCCGTCAACCGTCGCAGGGGTGTCACGGCAATCGATACGCCCTTCGCGGTCTTGACGATTCGCCACGTTCCCGCGACCTGCCCGGCGATCACGGCGGCATGTTGAAACGTCACCGGCGCGCTCGAAGAGGAGCTCAGGATGCCAGGCCCGTGCGGCACGACCTCGCGATCCCGGTAAGCAATCAGGTACTCGTCGTAGATCGGCAGGAGATGTGCGAGGCTGTCCCGTCGGCGGCCCCGGCGGGGGAGATCGATGCTCCAGTAGGTCCGGCCGTCGACATCTTCGCGCAGCGCCCTGGCCATTTCGAGTCCACGCTTCGCGTCACCGGTCGTCAGCCCCGACCACCAGACGAAGTCGCGTATGGTGGCCGGGCCGTGGCTGCCGAAGTAGCGGCGAGACAGTTCGAAGAGGGCTTCATCTCGCTGCAGCCGGCGCGCACCTGGTGCGCGCTCTCCGAGCAGCGCGTACGTAAACTGCTTTCCGCGGCGAGGGCCGCTGCAGATCACTGCCTCGAGCTCTGCATACAGCGCAAGATGCGCAAGCCGCATACCAGTTATAGCCAGCTTGGAGTCCCGTAGCCGGTCGGCCAACTCGCTCCGAGTCAGATGCTGCTTGTCGCGAAGTGCTCGCTCGATGACGGCCGTTCCCCGAACCATCGTTTTGGTGTCCAGTTCGAGTTGCCGGTCGTAAGGCGCCATTCGCTGGTGCACACGCGGCGCCGTGAGCTCCAGCAGCCACCGGATATCGTCGGGCGTCACGAAATGCCACGTCGGCCGCATGACGTGCGTGCGGAGAATCTCGCCCCGCTCGAACGCACGCTCGATCTGTGCGTCGGTCGCTCCATCCTGCATCCGGAGTCCGAGCCCCCACTTCGCCGGTTCGTACTCCTGCGCCTGCACGGCGCCGCTCGACGCCACGACATCGGCCGGTTTTCGTCGCCCGGCGCCGGTGATGGATTGGTTTCTGAGCCGGCGGCCGGCGGCCTCGTTCGCGGGCGACGCACTCATTCGGCGCTGATGTCTCCTTCTGCCATCAAACGACCGGGCAGTCGCGGCACGCGACCCGCGCGACGGGACGCTATTGCACCGGCGCCGCGACAACGGCCGCCAGCGGCTCCGCGTTCAAATCTTCCGAGGCGTCGATTTTGAGCCACAGGAGCGCACCGAGGAACAAGAGCCCCGCCATCGGAACGAACGGCGCATCATAGCTGCCGAAGCGTTCGACGATGTATCCGTAAGCGACGGAGGCGACCAGGCCTCCTGCCTGCGCGGATGTGTTCATGAGTCCAACCACGGAGCCCGCGTGCTTCCGTCCGATGTCCAGGCAGACCCCGAAGACGCCTGATTGCTGGAACGTGATCGCCCCGTACACCAGCGACAGCAGCACGATCGTGAGGAGCTGGTTGCTCGTCAGCATGACCGCGATGGTGCACAGGCCCGCAGTTCCCAGACCGGCGATCCCGATCGAGCGTCGCCCCCGTTTCGGACCAAGGCGCCTGACCAAAGCGTCGCTTGCGGCTCCACCCGTCACGTTTGCGAACGCGGCGACCACGTACGGCAGCGCGGAGGATACGAGACTCGCTTCCGTGAACCCTCGCCCCTTCACGAGAAACGTGTGAAACCACGTCTGGAAGAAGTTGTACACGTAGACGTAGCAGAAGGCCGCACCCATCAGCGCGAGAACGCTCTCGGAACGAAGCGCGGCACTCCACGGAAAGCCATGATGAGATGCGGCTGGCAGATGCGCCGTCTCGGCGAGCTCGACTGCGCTCACACCAGGTTTTTCCGCCGGCGAGTCGCGGAACCACCAGTACCAGATGGCCGACCAGAGGACTCCCAGCACGCCGAACAGATAGAACGACGCACGCCAGCCATATCGAATCTGGATCGGGACCACAAGCAGCGGCGCTATCGCGCCGCCAATCTGGCTCGCCATCAGCAGCACGCCGGACATGCTCGCGCGCTGCGTGGCAGGAAACCAGCGGGAGACGACGATTGCGGCGTTTGGAAACGCACCGGCCTCGCCGGCGCCGAAGCACAATCTGGCAATCAGGAGCTGGGAGTAGTTCGACACCATGCCGGTGAGCGACGTGAAGACCGACCACCACAGCACCACGCGCGTCAACACGCGTCGCGGGCCAATCCGATCCCCCAGGGCGCCTGTCGGAATCTCGAAGAGGCCATAGGAGAGTGTGAACATCGCCGTCACCCACCCCCAGCCCAGAGGATCGATGTGCAACGCTTCCTGGATGCGGGGTCCCGCCACGGAAATACACACGCGGTCGATGTAGGTGATCGCGAACAGCAGGATGAGGAGCACTGAGACGCGATGGCGGTATCTCACAGGTCTCCTCTACGCCGTCCACGGGGATGAACCGGCTGAACGGGTGGCCGCGTGGCGGCAGGCCTCGGCTGCGGGATTCGACTCGTCCACGCCCTTCACTTTGTATTATTTTGGATGCGAGGCCCTAGTCTCTCACAGGTGCGGAGACGCCAAGGTGCTCCTCTCAGTTGCATGGGAAACGATGATGCGCAATGAGCCAGATCTCGATGTCCTGGTCGTCGGAGCGGGCCCAGTGGGTCTGTTTCTGGCGAATGAGTGTGCCCGTCGGGGTCTGAACTATCGGCTCATCGAAGCACGCGCGACGCAATCCATCAATTCGAAAGCGCTGGCCATCTTTCCTCGAACACTCGAGATATTCGATATGGCGGGCGTGGTGGGACCGTTCATGGAGGCGGCCAATCCCGTCACGGCGGTTGCCGTCATCGCCCACGGCCGGCGGCTGGCCCACATGCAGTTCGCGCCAGAGGAGAGCCCGTATCGGCTCATCGCCATGGTGCCTCAGAACATCACGGAGAAGCTGCTCGCCGAACAGTTGCAGCGTAGAGGCGGCGTCGTCGAATACGACACGTCCTTCGTGTCCGCGGTGCAGCACGACGACGGTGTCAGCGTCGTACTGGATCGGAAGGGGGAGCGTCTGGAGCTCGGCGCGCGGTTCCTCGTGGGCTGCGACGGCGCGCACAGCGCCGTCCGGCATTTACTGAACCTGCCGTTCGAAGGGATGCAGTACCGAGGATTCCTTTCTGTTGGCCGACGTCGAGACCAACGAAGCCCTTCCGGCGAACGAGCTGCAGCTGTGTCCCAGCGAATTCGGGCCGGCTGCGATCTTTCCGATGTCCGCCACTCGGCGACGTATCGTCGCGACGATCCAGCAGGCGGAAGGTGACGCTCCGTCGCTCGATCTCGTACAGCGGATTCTTCGCCAGCGCGCACCAGCAGAGATCGAGGCGCGCGCGCTCCACTGGAGCAGCTATTTCCGCATCCATCATCGGCATGTCGCGCGGCTGCAGGTCGGGCGGGTCTTCATCGCGGGTGATGCTGCGCACATCCACAGTCCGTTTGGCGGGCAGGGCATGAATACCGGACTGCACGACGTCTGGAATCTTGCGTGGAAGCTCGATCTCGCCTTGCACGGCCGCGGCAGCGAGGAGCTGCTCGAGAGCTACAGTACCGAGCGGCTGCCGGTCATCAAGCAGGTGATCGAGACCACGCATTTCCTGACCAAGGCCATGGGGACGCCCAACAGGTTCGCACAGGCGCTGCGCGACACGGTGATTCCGATGGTGTCGCGGCTGGCTCCATTCCAGCACGCTTTCGTGCAGAGGCTGTCTGAGCTTGGCATCGCCTATCGCGGCAGCCCGATTGTCGAAGGCGCCGGCAAGCGATACCTGGACGATTCGCTGCGGGGCGGCGAGGGCATTCGCAGCCGATTCCTGCTTTTCTGCGGCCACGAGGTGAACCCGGCGCTCAATGGAGACGCGAGACAGCTGGCCGAATCGCTTCACGACATCGTGGAGCTGCGAGCGGGATCCCAAAAAGACATCACACTCGTGCGGCCTGACGGCTACATCGCGTATTCGACGCACAACGCCGGCGTCGACGCCCTGCAGACCGTCCGTTCGCTTCTGGAACGCCAGACGCGTTCTGGCCAGGAGTCGTCCCCGGAAAGATCGTTTCAGGTCGGCGAATGAAATCGGATGAGTCCGCCTCCCTCGCATCTCGGCCTCGCACTCCTTGCGCTCGGCGCACTGAACGTCCTGGCAGGCGCACCTGCAATGAAGTGGGAGGTACAGACGACGGCCGTCACAGTCCGGCTGCGCGGTGTGAGCGCGGTTTCTCGGAGAGTCGCCTGGGCGAGCGGAGCCAATGGCACGGTCCTGCGGACCGTGGACGGCGGTCAGACCTGGCAGAAATTGACCGTGCCAGGCGCCGAGCAGCTCGATTTTCGTGACGTTGACGCGACGGACGATCGCTCGGCCTACGTGTTGAGCATTGGCCCCGGCGAGGCATCCCGGATCTACAAGACCGCCGACGCAGGAGCGCACTGGGATCTGCAGCTCGCGAACAGCGATCCGAAGGTGTTCCTCGATGCCATGACGTTCCGAGACGACCGGCACGGCGTCGCGTTCAGCGATTCGGTCGATGGGCAGTTCGTGATCTTCACGACATCAAACGGCCGGACCTGGGAGCGGATTCCTCTCGATCGCCTGCCGCCGGCACTCCCCGGCGAGGGTGCCTACGCGGCCAGCGGAACGAACATCGCGATGGTTCGCGGCGGCATCTGGATCGGCACGACGGCCGGCCGGGTGCTGCGATCGATGGACGAAGGCCGAACGTGGACGGTCTCGAAGACCGGGCTTGCCACCGGTCAATCCGCGGGTATCTTCTCCGTCGCCTTCCACGACGCGAAACACGGCGTGGTCGTCGGGGGTGACTATCGGAAGGAATCGGCCGCCGGTGAGAACGCTGCCTGGACGTCCGACGGCGGCGTCACGTGGTCTGTCGTGAGGGACCACGGCCTGTCCGGCTTCCGATCGGTGGCTGCATTTGTCGCCACGCCGTCGCGCGGCATGGTCGGGCTGATGGCGATTGGGCCCACAGGCGCGGATTGGTCCGACGACGACGGTCGGACGTGGAGCGCGATCGAGGCCGCCGGCTTCGATGCCTTCAGTGTGTCGCGAGACGGCAGCGCCGGTTGGGCGTCTGGGGCAGGCGACGCATCAGCAAGTGGTCTGCACGATGACCCCGGGGGATGCAAAGGGGTCAGACCTAGGTCTGACCCCAGGTCGCGGTGAAACCCCGGCCCTGTCAAGTGGGGTCAGACCCAGGTCAGACCCCGGTCTGACCCCGGTGGTATATTCAGCATCCCGAACGCGTGCCGGGGCCTTAGCCGAGGAGCTCCTTGTGAACCGCCGCACCTTTCTTGCCACCACCGGAGCCGCTGCCGCGGCTGCCGTCGCTCCCGTGCGGACCATGGCGTCCGCCTCTCTTGGAGCGCAGACACCAGCAACCAAACCGCGCTTCCGGACAGGTCTCGTCGCGTACTCGTTTCGCCAGGGGCTCCAGGCGAAGACGATGACGTACGAGGATCTGATCAGGATCGCAGTCGAGACGGGCACCGACGGCATCGACATGACGGTGTACTGGATGCCGTCCACGAACGACGACTTCGTGCTGCCGCTGCGTCGTCTTGCGTACAGCAACCGCGTCGAGATCTACAGCATCGGCACACGCATCCGGCTGGCACAGCCGACGCCCGACCTTCAGGAGAAGGAGCTCGTGGAGCTGCGCAAGTGGGTCGATGTCGCGCAGAAGATTGGCGCGACGCACGTACGGGTGTTCGGCGGCCCGATTCCGCAAGGCGCCACGCTGGAGCAGGCGATTGGATTCGCCGCCGAGACGCTCAAACGCGGTGCGGAATACGGCGGGGCTCGCGGCATCATCCTTGGCGTCGAGGACGACGGCGGGATCACCGATTTCGCAAAGGAGACGATCGACATCGTCAAACGCGCCGACTCGCCGTGGGCGGGGATGAACCTGGATATCGGGAACTTCAGGCCGCCGAAGGTCTACGAACAGATAGAGATGTCGATTCCGCACGCCGTCAGCACCCACATCAAGACGGAGATCGCCCAGGACGACGGGAAGACGCGGGCGGCGGCGGATTGGGATCGTGTGTTCGGGATGTTCGCCAAGCACGCATACCGGGGCTACATGGGACTCGAATACGAGGCCGCTGACGATCCCGCGGTATCCGTACCGGGGCAGCTTCGACGGCTGAAGGAACTGGCGGTCAAGTATTCCGGGTGACGCGGCCACCCTCCATCAGGCTCGTCGCTCTTGCCAGCCTCGTCGGCACCGCGATCGAGTGGTACGACTTCTATCTGTACGGGACCGCGGCTGCCCTCATCTTCAATCGCTTGTACTTCCCGACGTTCGATCCGCTGACAGGAACCCTGGCGGCGTTCGGCACGTACGCCGCAGGTTTCGTCGCGCGACCGATCGGCGGAATCATCGTCGGTCACTACGGCGACAGAGTCGGCCGAAAATCGATGCTCGTGCTGACGCTCGTCATCATGGGGCTTGCGACGTTCGGCATCGGGCTGCTGCCGACCTACGCGCAGATCGGGGCGTGGGCCCCCGTCGGCCTCGTGACTCTGCGTCTGGCGCAGGGGTTTGGGGTTGGCGGCGAGTGGGGCGGTGCCGTGCTCATGGCCGTGGAACACGCGCCGGCCGGGTCTCGCGGCTTCTATGGCAGCTGGCCTCAGATGGGCGTACCGGCAGGACTGCTCATGTCCTCGTTCGTGTTCGTCCTGCTCTCGCGGCTTCCGGAAGATCAATTCCTGTCATGGGGCTGGCGGCTTCCGTTTCTCCTGAGCATCCTGCTCGTCGGCGTCGGCCTGGTGATCCGCCTCCGGATCCTCGAGACGCCGGCGTTTCTCAAGGTCAAGGAGACCGGCGCCGAAGCCAGGCTCCCCATCGTCGAGCTCCTCCGAACTCACCGACGGGAAGTGCTCCTCGCCATCGGCGCGCGGCTGGTGGAGAACGGGGCGTTCTACATCTACTCCGTGTTCCTGCTCGTGTACGGCACGCAGAAAGTCGGCCTCGACCGCGAGACGCTGCTGACCGGCATCCTGCTCGGTGCGGCCTGCCTGCTCCCCGCGGTCCCGGTCTGCGGCTGGCTGTCCGATCGGCTCGGGAGAAGACCCGTGTACCTGTTCGGCGCCTGTTTCACCGCGCTGTGGGCGTATCCGTTGTTCAGGTTGGTCGACACGGGATCGACACCCCTCGTGTGGCTCGCCGTGGTCGTTGCGCTCGTGTTCGGACACGCGCCGATGTACGGCCCGCAAGCGGCGTTCTTCGCCGAGCTGTTTGGTTCGCGCGTTCGCTACAGCGGCGCGTCGCTCGGATCGCAGCTCGCGTCCGTTCTTGCGGGCGGCCTCTCGCCGTTTATTGCGACGGCGCTGCTGCCGTTCGGCCGTGGCGCGCTGGCGGCCTACATCATCGGGATGGCCATCGTGACCATCATTGCGGTATCGATGGCCGGCGAAACCCGGCACCTCGACATTGACTGACTCGCGCCCCCGGGCTCGACCGCATGCCGGGAGGCCCAACCTGCGTTAAGCTCTCGCCATGAAGAGACGAGACTTTCTCGCCGCTGGCGCCCTTCCTGCCCTTGCTGCGATCGAGCCCGTGCAGACGCCCAGGACGCCCTCTGCAGGGACCGGTCTGAAGCTCGGCACCGTCACGTACGAGATTGCGAAGGACTGGGATGTTCCGACCATCATCAAGAACCTCACAGAGGTCGGGATGGACGCCGTGGAGCTCAGGACGACGCACAAGCACGGCGTCGAGATTTCGTTGGCGCCTCAGGCTCGGGCGGATGTCCGCAAGCGTTTCGAGGACTCGCCCGTGAAGATCGGCGGTCTCGGGACGACCTGCGAGTATCACGCCGCAGACCAGGCGATCGTGCGCAAGAACATCGACGAGACCAAAGAATGGGTCAAGCTCGCGAACGACCTCGGATCGCCGAGCGTGAAGGTGCGGCCGAATGGTCTGCCGAAAGACGTCCCTGAAGAGAAGACGCTGGAGCAGATAGGCAAGTCGCTTCGCGAGTGCGCCGCATTCGCTCAAGATCACGGCGTGCATATTCAGCTCGAGGTACACGGGACCGACACGCAACGCGTGCCGCGCATCCGCAAGATCCTCGACTACGGAGGCAATCATCCCGGCCTTCGAGTCTGTTGGAACTCGAACCAGACGGACCTGCTCGACGGCGGGTTCGAGGCGACCTTCAAGCTCGTGAAGAATCAGATCGGGCAGGTTCACATGCGCGATCTCTTCCTGGCCGAGTATCCGTTCCGCGCGCTGATTGGCGCGCTGTCGGAGATGAAGTTCCAGGGCTACTGCTTCGCCGAGATCCCCGAATCAACGGACCCGGTCCGCGTCTTGAAGTATTTTCGAGGGATGTTTCGCGCCTACCAGGGTCTGCCTGGCTGATGTCACCGAGACGCTCGGTGACAGCTCTGGCCGTGATGCTCTCGACCGAATCCGGCCGGTGCAGAACGCGCCGCCGGCCGTCGATCTGCCGAACCCGTATCAGAGGACCGATCGTTAGGGGACCTTGCCGCCCGGCCGCGACTGGGGCGGCGTCAGCGGCATCGACGTCGACAAGGACGGCAGGTCCCTCTCGACCTCTCGTCTTGCTATGATGCACGCCGATGACCGGGAGCACTGTCGGCCACTACGAAATCCAGGAAAAGCTCGGCGAAGGCGGAATGGGCGTGGTCTACAGGGCCCGCGACGTCCTGCTGAACCGGAGCGCCGCGCTGAAGTTCCTGCCCACGGACAACGCTGGCCAGACTGAGCCCGAGGAGAAGCGCCGGCGCTTCGTCCAGGAAGCGCAGTCGGCCTCGGCGTTGAATCACCCGAACATCATCACGATCTACGAGGTCGCGAAGGCAGGCGACCGCGACTTCATCGCCATGGAGCTGGTCCAGGGCCAGCCCCTCGACAAGATGATTGGCCGGAAACCGCTGCCGCTGAACACGGCAATCGCATGCGGCATCCAGATCGCCGACGCGCTGGCTGCGGCCCATGCCGCGGGCATCGTTCACCGCGATCTCAAGCCGGGCAACGTGATGGTGGGCGACTCGGGCCGCGTCAAGGTGCTCGACTTCGGCCTTGCCAAGCTGATGGCCGGCGCCGCCAGCTCCACCGACGTGAGCCAGACGGTGCTGGCCGAGAGCCCGAAGACGGTTCAGGGCACCATCATGGGGACCGTCGCGTACATGTCTCCCGAGCAGGCCGAAGGCAGGCCGGTGGATCATCGCTCGGACATTTTCTCGTTCGGCGCGCTGCTCTACGAGATGCTCACCGCCCGGCGCGCCTTCCAGGGAGAGTCGACCGTTTCGACGCTCGCGGCGATCCTCACGGCCGAGCCTGCGCCGCTCTCAGCCGATGCCTCCGGCCTGCCACGCGAGCTGGTGCGGATTGTCTCGCGATGCATGCGCAAGCAGCCGGAGAAACGGTGGCAGAGCATCGCAGACGTCCGGATTGCCCTGGAAGAATTGAAGCAGGACCTCGACGCCGGCCGGCTCGACGCGCCGCCCGCATCGGTTCCCGCACGGCGTCGTCTGTGGATTCCAGTGGCTGCTGCGGCGCTGGGCGCGGCGGCGTTGACCGGCCTGCTCGCGTGGCGCGCGCGGCCGGTCGCGCCGGCTCCGGATCTCTGGCGCGTCCTTCGCCTCACTGCGGATGCGGGTGCGACCATCTTTCCGGCGATCTCGCGGGACGGCAAGCTCGTGACGTACGTGTCCGATCGGACGACTCCGGAGTCGATGGATCTGTGGGTGCAGCAGATCGACACGGGCGATCCCGTGCAGCTCACGCGCGGTCTCGGCGCCTGCCGCGATCCGGCGTTCTCTCCCGATGGCAGCAAGATCGTGCTCCACTGCGGCGCGGAGCCTGGCGCCATCTATGTCGTCCCGACGTTCGGCGGGCTGCCGAAGCGGCTGGCCGATGGCGAGTGGCCGCAGTTCTCGCCGGACGGATCGCAGGTTTCGTACAAGGCGCCAGCGTCAGCGGGAGGCAACGCAACACCCTCGATCTGGACCGTGGCTGCCAACGGCGGGACTGCAAAAGAGATCAAGATCGGAAAGTCACTGGGCGGCATCCCGGTCTGGAGTCCCGACGGCAAGGGCCTCCTGTTCATCGGATTCGGCGACGTCTCCGACGGGAAGGACGACCGAGACTGGTACTACGTTGCCGCCGACACCGGCGCCGTCACGCCGAGCGGCGCCAGGCAGCGGCTCGATGCCGCCGGTCTGGAGCTCGGACGGAATCTCGGAGTGACGTCCGGCGGGATGCTGTTCGCCGAAGGCAACATCGAGAGCACCAGTATCTATCGCCTTCCGTTCGACGCCGGGTTTCAGAAGGCGACCGGTTCGCCTGTGCCGCTGATTGTCGGAGCCGGCTTCAGCTTCTCGCCGACCGCGTCGCAGGACGGGCGCCGGATCGCCTTCGCCGTCGGGAACAACATGACGTCCAACATCTGGAGGGCGCCGCTCGATGCCAAGACCGGGCAGGTCGCCGGGGCGGCGGTCCGGATCACCAGTGGCCTGGATCTGAGCCTCACTCCGTCACCGTCGCGAGACGGCAAGCGGCTTGCCTATCTCGGAGGTTCGCGGCGATCTCCTGAAATCCGGATTCGCGAGCTCGAGACAGGTACGGACCAACGCCTGGCCGAAGCGAAGGACTGGAGCTACGTCTCGTTGTCGCAGGATGGTTCGACGGTGGCGTTCAGCTCCGACGTGCGCAACGGCAGCGCAGTCTACTCGGTGCCGGCCGCCGGAGGCATCCCGAAAAGGATCTGCGCGGCGTGTGGCAGGCCAGTCGAATGGTCGGCCGATCGAACGAAAATCCTCCTCGACAATGCCGGGACCGAGCACCGGGAGATTCAGGTTCTCGATGTCGCCAGCGGTCAGAGCAAGCCGCTCTTGAAGCATTCGGAATTTGGCTTGAACATGCCGCGGCTCTCGCCTGACGGACGGCTGCTCACGTTCACCGCACTCCGTCCGGGTCGGGCCCGCCGCATCTACCTCGTGCCGTTCACGGGAGAGCCAGTCCCTCAAAAGGACTGGACGGTCCTGGTCGACGGTTCAGATCTGGATCGGCAGCCGTTCTGGGGGCCATCCGGCAACCTCGTTTACTTCATGTCGGATCGGGATGGCTCGCGGTGCATCTGGGCCCAGCGCGTGGACACGTCGAACCGTCAACCCCTCGGCGCCCCGTTTGCCGTCCACCACATGCACACGTTTCGTTACAACCTGAACGATCTCGGCGATCCGGCCGGCGTAGGGCTGTCGGTGGCCAGCGGCCAGTTGTTCTATGCGAGCTTCGAACTGCAGTCGAATATCTGGCTGGCCGAGCGGCGAGCGCCGTCGCCGCGATAGCGTCGCGCGGTGCAGCACTCAGCGCGCCTTGATCGCGTAGACGTTCTTCAACCCCCGGAAGATGATGAGACCATCAGAGATGGCGGGCGTGGCCATCAGGACCTCGCCGATCGAATTCTTCGCGAGCTCTTGGTACTCAGCACCGGCTTTGATCACGTAGATGTCGCCGTCTTCGCTCGAGCAGTAGATCTTGCCGTCCGCCGCAACGGGTGACGCGCTGAACGCGCCGCCTTCGCCAAGGCGCTTCTGGTAGACCTGCTCGCCCGTTCCCACCTTGTAGGCCGCGAGCACACCGTTGTTCTGAAGCACGTACAGCTGGTCGCCATAGATGACCGGCGTCGGGATATAGGGGCCGCCGCGGGTCGTGCTCCACGAGACGAAGTCGCTTTTCGTCGCCTTGTTCTGCAGCGTGATGTCACCCTGGGCCCCGGGCTTGATCGCGAAAATCGGCTGCACGCCACGGTACCCGTTCGTGATGACGACGACGCCGGGGCCGACGATGGGCGTCGGGATCGCGATCTCGGAGTTGCCCGAGTACTTCCAGAGCTCTTTGCCCGTCATCGGGTCGTACCCGCGGGTGAACGTGGTCGCCTGCGTCACGAGCTCCGCGTTGCCGCCCGTTTCGAAGATCGTCGGTGTCGACCACGAAGGAATCTCGTCGCGCTGAGTGCGCCAGACCTCCTTGCCCGTGTCGGCGTCGAACGCGGCGAGGAACGAGTTGCGCTGGATGTCGCACTGCACGATCACCAGGTTCTTGTAGATGATCGGCGAGCTGCCGAGGCCCCATTCGTAATCGGGATCGAAGAACCAGCCGGAGTTCAGCACCCCCAGGTCCTTCTGCCAGAGCAGCTTTCCATCCAGGTCGTACGCGTACAGCCCCTGCGATCCGAACGAGACGATGACGTGGCGTCCGTCGGTCACGGGCGTCGCGGATGCCTGGCTGGATTTCGGATGGCGTTTGGTCTTCGGAACGCCTTCGTAGGCGACCTTGTCCCAGAGGACCTTCCCGGACTTCTTGTCGATCGCCATCAGCCGCCAGGAATGCTTCGAGGAGTCGTTCACAGGCTCGACGTCGCCATACAGCCCCGTCCGGATGCCCTGGCTCGGGTCGCTGCTGACCGCGGTCGACACGAACACACGGTCGCCCCAGACGATCGGGCTCGAAACGGCGACGCCCGGTACCGGCGTCTTCCACGCGACATTCTCTCCGGTCGCCGCGTTCCACTTGACAGCCGTCGGCGTACCGTCGGCGACGCCGGCGGCGTTCGCGCCGCGGAACGCCGGCCAGTGCTGCGCCGAGAGCGAGGCTCCGAGAACGAGACAGCCGAAGGCGGTCAGAAGGTTGCGGCGCATCATCACTTTCCCTCCGTCCGCGTATAGACGACAGGGCCCCCCTGAGGCGGCATGAGCGTCAAGGCGGTGACCTTGTCCGCCTCGATCTTGAATACGACTGACATCCCGCCCGTGCCGATGGCGCGGAACGTTGTCGCGTCTTGCGCCGCGAGCGCGGCCCGCTGGTCGGGAGGCGCGGCGGCGGGGCCAATCGCGAGACGCGCGCCGTTGACGACGACGACCAGTTCGTTGCCCCCGGTATTCTTGTACCTGCCGGCAAATCGCTCGAGCTGCGCGGCGTCAATCCTGAATTCTTCGGGTACCTTGGCGCCCGCCTTCTCCAGCATGGAAGCTATCTCGGTCTTCTTACGGGACTGCGCGGCCTCGAGGGCTTCCGAGAGCTTCGGAGCGGCTATTCCGCCGCTGTCGAGAATGAACTTCACGAGCGCTGCGTCGCCGGACTCGATCGCGCCGCTCAGCGCATCCTCCTTGCCTGGCGCGCCCCTGGCGATCAGGAGCTTGGCGATCTCGGTGTGCTCAGGCCTCTTCTTCTGCGCCGGGCTGACGGCGAGCATGAGCGGCGTGAAGCCGTAGAAGGTGTCTTTGATCGTGAGATCCGCTCCCTTGTCGAGCAGCACTCTGACGACCTCGAGATGGCCGTGATCGCACGCATAGAACAACGCTGTCGCGTTGTAGCGGAACTTCGTATTGACGTCGACACCGTCGTCGAGCAGTTTGGTGACGGACGCAGCGTCTCCTTTGCGTGCGGCGTCCTGCAACTGCTCGGCTTTCGTCGGCGGCGGAGCCTGGGTCATGGGCACGATCGCGGCGACCATGGCGACAATGATGAGTGCCTGCATGGAGGGTTTTCCTCTCGGCCTGGTGGACGTATTCCCGTCAGTCCGGCACTCTACAATAGCTGACGGCTCACAGCTAACAGGTTGATGCAGGTCTCTGGGCTCGTGGGCTCTCCGTGTCTGTAGCTCGGACGAGAACCCGGTTGGTGCCCGGTATTCGGGAGAAAATTGTTCTCCGATTGTTCACGACGTCCGCGGTGATGCCGCTCGATCCCCAGTCGTTCCTGATGTTCGGGAGCAGATTGTTCACTGATTGTTCACCGGCCTCGCAGCGCAAGTAGCACTCTGCCGACCCATTCAGCGCCATTGCCGGGGACGTTCGCATCACGGGCCAACCTTGGGGTTCTCCCGTCAGCCTCGCTCCGTCTCGGTCGGTTCGCCAAGACGGTCGCCAGCCAAGCCTGCAACACCGATGCTCGTGCTTTTCACCCTCGAACGGCCGTCCAAGCGATCGAGGCCGGAGAGGCGGGCGCTCATCCGGATCGATACCTCGTCAGTTGATCTCTTCGGTCTGCTCCCTTGGTGCCTCCAGGTGCCGTCTTTGGGCTGGACGGGGTTTTGGCGAAGGACAGGCCGAACTGAAGGGCCCGAGGGCCCTGCGGGACCATGACCAAGGGCGCGGCACAGTGCCTTGGCGCAGAGATCCGGAGGTGGGCGAACGGTTTTTGCCTGACGTTTACGGGACGCGCCGAGGCTGGCCGTTTGTCCCGAAAGCGCTTACACTGCGCGCGACCGCCCGCAATGCGCGTCCTTTAGGAGACCGAATGTCCAAATCATCACGCCCGGATGGCCCAACGCTGAACCGCCGCGACCTGCTGCGTCTCTCGGCGGCGGCCGGAGTCGGAGCGGTGATGCCCACCTATGGTCCGTTCGCCGACATGAAGGGCAGACAGGCCGACGTTGCCGCGGGCGCGTGCAGCACGCCCCCTTCGGCGGTCGCGAAAACGCAATATGGCAGGGTGCGCGGCTACATCGAGGACGGCGTGCTCACGTTCAAGGGCGTGCCCTACGGCGCCCCGACCGGCGGCGAAAATCGGTGGCTGCCGGCGAAGCCTCCCAGTCCCTGGGACGGCGAGTACCCGGCGCTGATCTACGGCGCCAATTGCCCCCAGCGCCTGCACGACTGGGTAAGCGAGCAGACATTCCTCTTTCAATGGACCGACGGCTGGCAGAGCGAGGACATGCTCAAGGTGAACATCTGGACGTCGAGCCTCACCGGCAGGCGCCCCGTCATGTTCTACATCCATGGCGGCGGCTACACGTTCGGGTCGGCGTACGAGCTGGCCTCGCAGGATGGCGCGCAGATGGCGCGTCATCACGACGTCGTCTCGGTGACCGTTAACCATCGGCTGAATGCGCTCGGCTTCCTCGACGTCTCCGAGCTCGGCGGCCCCGCCTACGCCGATTCGGCCAACGTCGGCATGACCGACCTCGTGGCGGCGCTCCAATGGGTGCGCGACAACATCGCGAACTTCGGAGGTGATCCGGACCGCGTGATGATTTACGGCCAGTCGGGCGGCGGCTCCAAGGTCACGACGCTGCTCGGCATGTCGTCAGCCAAGGGACTTATCCACAGGGCGTCCGCGCAATCCGGCGGCGGCGGCAATCCTCCAAGCCTCGACCAGTCCCGAGAGCTCTCCAGGCGTATCTTTGCGGAGCTCGGCGTCAGAGACATCGCCGCGCTGCAGAAGGTGGAATGGGCGAGGCTCAACGAGGTCGGCAACGCCGTGGTCGCGAAGATGAACCCTCCGCTGCCCACGAGTGCGGGGCCCATCCCCGATCGCGGCACGCCGCCCCGCGTTGGATTTGGTCCGACCGTCGACGGCAAGGTCGTCACGATGCGCGCGTTCTTCGAGGGCGCGCCCGAGATCTCGAAGGAGGTGCCGATGCTGATCGGCTCGGTCAGCGAAGAGGGCAACCGCATGTCGTCGCGGCCCACCGAGTCGCAGTGGCTGGCCACGCTGACCAAAAGCTATGGCGACGCGAAGGCCGCGGCAATCGTGGCGGCATTAAAGAAGGCGTACCCGCACAAGAGCATTCGAACGCTGTCCTACATGTGCAGTGGCGCGGGGCTGAATGGCCTCGGCATGCGCAACAACGTCACGCGCATGGCAACGATGAAGCACGTGCAACAGGGTGCGCCAGTGTTCACCTACTACTTCACCTGGCAGTCGCCGATGCTCGAGGACGCCGGCGCGTGGCACACCGCCGAGCTCGCCTTCTGCTTCGACAATACTGCGCGATGCGCGCAAGGGACGGGCAACGGCCCGGAGGCGCAGGCGCTGGCCAGACGGATGGCGACCGCCTGGGCGAACTTCGCGCGTACGGGTAATCCCAGCCAACCGGGTCTTGCGTGGACGCCGTTCACACCCGACGGGTGCCAGACGATGGTCTTCGACGCGACGTGTCGCACCGTCAACGATCCGGAAGCTGAGGCTCGGAACCTTCTCCTGAGTTGACAGCCTACTCGGGCCCCAGCCGGACGCGAATCCCCCGCACCGGAGCGTCGTCGGCATCGAGAAAGCGCGCGCAGAAATCCGTCGCGCCGCCGGCGTTGGTACGAGTTCTTTGCTGTCGGTCATCTGGCCGTGACCTCCACGACCGCCACCGTATACGCCTCGAGAGCAATCGTCAGGTCGGGGCGATATTCGACCGTCCGCTCACGTGGCGTGATCCGATCGGGCTGCTCCAGCGATGCGACGTCCTTCAGTCCCGCCGTGATCGTGTAGACCTTGACTGCTGCACCTGCCGGAACCCGCGATCCCTGGAGATGCACGAGCAGCGTGTTGGCACTGTCGCTATAGTTCACCGCCTTGACGACGACGCGACGACCGTCGGCTGACGCGGTGGCGATGGCATCCACCGTTCCTGGTTGCCATGCCTCCGGCTTCATCTGCGAGATGTCTGTGAAGAAGGTCGCGCGATCGGCGGTGTCCCGGAACGTGCCAGAGGTCGACGCGAGGTACGTCTCCGCGAAATGTTCGCGGAACAGTTTTTCGACCACGTATCCCGCGCCCGGAAACCACGACACGTGATCGTGATAGATGAACGCGGTCCACGTCGGGTCGTCCGTCGTGTTCCGCATCAACAGCGCCGGAGCGGTCATCGTCAATTCCGGGGTCAGCGACTCGTACATGATGAGGCTGCCGGCGGCGTGCAGGCCAGCGCGCCAGTCGTAGGTGCGGCTCAGATTCCATTCGAGCACGGCGAGCCTGATTCCGGGATGCGCCGAGGCGCGCACGTAGTCGCGCAGCTTCACCAGGTAGTCGCGGATGCGCCGGACGCCGGATTCGAAGAGATCGCTTTCGTACTCGTAGTTGTGGACACCGAGCACGTCGAAGTTGCCGCCGGCGAGATCGATCACTTTCTCGCTCCACGCCATGTCGTTCGAACGCTTCTGGCCGCAGGCGATGATCACGGCGTCGGGCGCAATCTGCCGCAGGCGGCTGCCATAGAGATTGACGATCGCCGCGTAGCGCTCGGGCGTAAAGCCGTTGTTCATCGGCTCGTTGTCGATCTGGAAGTAGCGGACGTGGTACGGATCGGGATGTCCGTTGCGCGCGCGCATCTGCCCCCACGTGGTCGTCGGCAGGTCGTTGACGTAATGCACCCAGTTCATCGCGTACTCGACCGACTTCGGCTCCTCGTCAGGCGCCGGCAGCACGATCAACGGGTCGGTCCCGAGCTGACGGGTCAGCTCCAGGTACTCGTCGGTGCCGAAGCCGTAGTAGTCAGAGTAGCCGCCCCAGATTTCGTTCGGGTGATAGACGCGCGAGGCCAGCGGCCCGATGCCGTCCTGCCACTTGTAGGTCGAGGCGAACGAGCCGCCCGGCCAGCGGATGAACGCGGGCGCGAGCCCACGGAGCGCCTCGAGCAAGTCGGGCCGCAGCATGCCGCTCTTGCGCACGTCGGCGCGCATCAGCGACACGAAATCGATTAGCGCCGCGCCGTGGCCCACAGCCGCGATTTCGACGGTCGCGTCGCGGTCCGTCCGCGTGCTGGCGAACGAGAACGGCACTTCCCGCCACGCCGGTCCGCGCGACGTCCAGCGGACGTTCGCCCAGCGCCGTGCCATCCGCCGCGCGGACGCGCAGCGAGAGGCGCGGCGCGCCCGTCTCGACCTTGATCCAGACCGACCCGTCGTAGTTCCGACCGGACTCCAGGAAGATGCGTCCCTGTCGGATTCCTGCCGCCTCGCGGCCGGCAGCGATCCGAACACTCTTCGTACCACGCTCGAACGGCGTCTCGACGACCCGCACCGCCTCCCGTGCTCCGAATGCGGTCCAGTACGTCTCGAAGTCACGTCCCTCGAAGCCGGCGCCACGGATCTGCTCGGCGAACAGGCCATCCTCGACCGAGTGGTTGATGTGTTCGAGAAACTGGCCGTAGATCTTCGGATCGATCGTGCCGATCCGGCGATCGGTGTCGACCTGGAGGATCGCCACTCCCGCGGGCCGCTGAGGAGACTGCGCAGCCCCCAGCGTAAGCGCACACAGCGCGGCAGTAACGGCGATTTTCATTGCCGACGTTCCCCACCAACCGCCGGCGCACGCAAGTCATCGCCGACCAGCGTTATCGTCGCGCCGGCACTGGTGTTGAACGTGCGGATCGTCGTACGCCGGCGCACGCGCAGCGACTGCCCGAGCAGCGAACGAATCGTCGCGCGCTCGAGCACCCCATGCTTCCAGCTCAGACCGATCTCAAATCCGCCTGGCGCTCTTAGCCCTGTGACCTGACCGTCCGGCCACACCGCGGGCAGCGCCGGCAACAGCCGGATTTCCCCCTCGTCGCACTGCAGCAGCATCTCCGCGATGGCCGACGTGCCGCCGAAGTTGCCGTCGATCTGAAACGGCGGGTGCGCGTCGAACATGTTGGGATACGTCCGCTCGGGGCCGAGCAGGAACTTCAGGATTTCGTAGGCGTGGTTGCCGTCGCCGAGCTTCGCCCATAAATTGATCCGCCACGCCGTCGCCCAGCCCGTCGCCTGATCGCCGCGAATTTCGAGCGACCGTTTTACGGCCGCGGCGAGCTCCGGCGTGCGCCGTACGTCGATGTCATGACCGGGAAACAATCCGAACAGGTGCGAGACATGCCGGTGATGGATTTCGGGAGCCTGCATGTCCCAGTCTTCGAGCCATTCCTGCAACTGGCCGGCGCTGCCGATCTGAAGCGGCGCCAGCCTCGCGCGAGTGGCGCTCCACGTCTGCTGCAGATCGGCATCGGTCCCGAGCGTGCGCGCCGCCTCGATGGCGTCGCCGAACAACTCGCGCAGAATCTCCTCGTCCATCGTCGGCCCCATCGTCAGCGACGTGCCGAACGGATGCGGGTTCTCCGGCGACAGCGAGGGCGAGGTGACGAGCCAGTGATGCGTCGGCTCTTCGACGAGCGTGTCGAGGAAGAACTGCGCCGCCCCTTTGATCGACGGGTAGATGCGCTCCAGGTAAGCGCGATCGCCGGTGTATCGGTAGCGATCCCAGAGCGGCAGCGTCAACCACGCGCCGCCGGTCGGCCACATTCCGTATTGCGGGCCGTCGATCGGTCCGGTGGCGCGCCACAGGTCGGTATTGTGATGCGCCACCCATCCGCCGGCGCCGTACATCTCGCGAGCCGTGCGCGCCCCCGTCACCGACAAATCCGACACCATCGCCGTCAACGGATCCATCGTCTCGGCCAGGTTGGTCGAGAGCGCCGGCCAGTAGTTCATCTCGGTGTTGATGTTGATGGTGTACTTGCTGCCCCACGGCGGCGACATGCTCTCGTTCCAGAGGCCTTGCAGATTCGCGGGCTGGGAACCGGTCCGCGAACTGCTGATCAGCAGGTAACGCCCGTACTGAAAATAGAGCGCGGCCAGTCCCGGATCGGTCCCGTCACCGAACGTCCGGATCCGCTCGTCGGTCGGCACCGGCTTCGATGATCCCAGATCGAGCGTGACGCGATTGAACAGCTGCTGATAGTCGCCGACGTGCGCGGCGCGGAGGATGTCGATGCTCTTGTGTGAAGCCGGATCGAGCGCGGCCGAGACGCGCGCGGCGGGATCGGCGCTCGTGTCCTCATACGTGCGGTAGCTGGTTGCCGCCGCGATCAGCAAGGTGACGGCGTCGGCGTCGCGGACAATCTGTGCATCGCCGCTGGCGCGGCGCGTGCCTCCCGTCGGGAGCACACGGACGCGAGCTTCGAAATGGAGGGCGCCGGCCATCGGGCGGCCGTCGGCAGTGGTCCCGGCGCCGTCGCCGTTGACGCCGCGCATCACGAGGTCGCCGTTCGCGGTGGCCTCCACCGTCGCGCGCTGAGGCGTCTGCATGCGCGCCTCGAAGGAGATCTGCCCCGGACGGCTGGCCGTCAGCCGCACGACGATGACCTGGTCGGGCGCGCTCGCGAACACTTCGCGCGAGAACGTCACGCCGCCACTGGCGTAGGTCACGTGGGCCGTTGCCGTCGCGAGGTCGAGGTCGCGGCGGTAGTCCTCCGCCGAGTCGACCTGCGGGAACGTCAGCGCGAGATCGCCGAGCGTCTCGTACGGCATTTGCGCGAGCGGCTTCGACATCACCTTCTCGCCGACGAGCTTCGCCGCTTCCGGATACTTGCGCTCGGCGATCAGCCGCCTCACTTCAGGCAGCGTGTCTTTCGCCTCCGGATTCACGGGATCGTATGGCCGTCCTGCCCAGAGCGTGTCTTCGTTCAATTGCAGGCGCTCATGGACGACGCCGCCGAACACCATCGCGCCCAGACGGCCGTTTCCCACCGGCAGGGCCTGGACCCACTCGGCGGTGCCCGCCTGGCGGCTCTGCCTCGGCGCGTCGAGCGGCAGCAGCGGATGATCCGAGGCGGGCGCGCGATACCACAGGCTCAGCGGCGACGCAGGCGCCTGCGCCTCGCCAGCCAGCTTCGGCGAGACCGGCGTCTGTATGACCGCCACCATCGCGGCCGCGACGAGCCCTGCGGCGATTCTCACTTCGCGTTTCTCAGCGTCTCGACGACCGCATTGAACGCCGGCTTGGGCTGACGCTGGCGATCCCAGAGCAACGGGAAGTTCATGCGTCCGCGGTTCAGCCACGAATCCGCGTCACTCAATCCCCAGAAGGTGACACGGGTGACGGCGTCGCGATGTTTGAGGAACACCCCGAACACGTCGGCGTAGCGTTTCGCGAGCTGCTGCTGCACGGCGTCGGGCAAGCCGTTGGCGTACGGGTTGGCCTCGGCGGGGTCGGCGCCGCGTGGCGTGTTCGGCAGCAGGTTGATGTCGAGCTCGCTGTACATCACCTTCAGACCGGTCGCGTGCAATTCGACGAGCGCGGTGTCGATCTCGTCGATGCCCGGCGTGTCCAGCCGCCAGTGCGCCTGGTTGCCGATGCCGTCGATCCGCAGCTTCCGTGCCTGCAGGTCCTTCACCAGCTTGATGACCCCGGCTCGCTTCGCGGGCTTCTCGAGATTGAAGTCGTTGTAGTAGAGCTCGGCGTCGGGGTCGGCGTCGTGTGCGAACTCGAACGCCCTGGCGACATAGTCGTCCCCGATCCCGACCTGCCAGGGGGACTTGCGCATCGAGCCGTCCTCGTCGATCGCTTCGTTGACGACGTCCCAACCGTGGATCTTCCCCTTGTAGTGTCCGACGACGGTGCGAATGTGATCCCGCATGCGCGCCAGCAGCGTGTCGCGATCGGCGGGTTTGCCGTCGGCGCCCTGGAACACCCAGGCTCCCGTCTGCGAGTGCCAGACGAGATTGTGTCCGACCACCTGCATGTGATGGTCGAGACCAAACTGCACATAGTGATCGGCCGCGTCGAACGTGTACCGGTCGGCGGCCGGCTGCGTCGGCTGGAACTTCAACACGTTCTCGGGACTGATCTGGTTGAATTGCCGCGTGATGATCTCCACTGCGGCAGCGTCGGTGCCCTCGAACTGCCGTTGGTTGACGGCGACGCCAATCACCATCCCCTTCGGCATCAGGTCCTTCAGCGCGGTGTCCTGGAGCGCCGTCGCCGGCAGTGCGGCAAGGGCGGCGGCAAGCGCGATCGACGGCGGGCACGCTGGATGGTCTCATGGCACGGAGCATTGTATGCCGTGCGATGATGTATGCGCTTACATGATTTATTTCCGCGAGCTCGACGCCGGGCCGGTGGATTCACGGAGGACGAGCTCGGGGTCGATCACGAACTCGTGCGGCAGCGGCGACTTGCCCGGGTTCATCAGGAAATCGCAGACCGTTTCGCCGATCGTGTCGATGGGAATGTGGACGGTGGTGAGCGCCGGCTGGCAGAACTGTGCGAGCGTGATGTTGTCGAACCCCGTCACCGACACGTCCTCGGGGACGCGGCGGCCCCTGGTCCGGAGTTCGCGCATCGCCCCAACCGCCATCAGATCGTTGACGCAGACGACCGCCGTCACCCGCGGGTGGGCATCGAGCAGCGCCCGCGCCGCACGGCGCCCGCCTTCGAGCGTATCCGCGTCGGCGGCGGTGGCCACCTGCACGCCTCGATGCCGCCGTGCCGCAGCCAGGACCGACTTCTGCCGCTCGTTGACCGGGCCGAGCGTGGCGTGGTGCGCGAGAAAGCCGAGGCGGCGATGTCCGAGGCTGTAAAGGTAGGACGTCAGCTTCGACATGCCGCTGGCATAGTCGACGCGGATATTGGTGATGTTCCGCCGCGGAGTGCCGACGTCGTAGAACACGACGGGAATCCGCTGCGCGCTCAGTTCCGTAATCAGCGCCGAGTCCATCTCGGAGACGATGGCCGCCAGCCCGGCAACCCGCTGACCGATCATCAGCCTGATGCTGCTGACGAGGCGCTCCGACGTGTAGTCGGTGTGCGCCATGATGACTTCGTAGCCGGCGTCGTGGGCGCGGGTTTCGACGGCCCGGTACACGTCGAGAAAGAACGGATTGTCGATATTCGAGACGATCACGCCGATGCTGCGGCTCTGGCCGCCGGCGAGACTCCGCGCGTGAAGGTTCGGGCTGTACTTGAAGGCCTCGATCGCCTTCAACACGCGGGCGCGCGTCGCGCTCTTGACGGGCCCGGTATTGTTCAGGACCCGGGACACGGTCGCGGTTGACACCCGGGCCCGGCGCGCCACGCGTTCCAAGCTCATGAAATCATCATCTCACGTGCGTCGCTGGAGTCGATTGAGAAGGGCATGAGGAAGGAGCTTGCAACGTTCCTGCTGCTGGTGGTGCTGTGCATCGTGGTCACGGCGCTGAACCCGCGCTTCCTGTCGCCCGCCAATCTGCAGAACACGGCGCGACTGATCGTGATGATCAGCAGCGACATGGAAGAAGTGCTCCTTCTGAGCGACCGCGTGGCGGTGATGTGCGAGGGCCGGCTGACGGGCGTCCTCGAACGACAGGACTGCACCGAGCCGCGGATCATGGCGCTCGCCGTGGCGGCCGGCGCTTGATACCTTGCTCCGCTTCGGATACCCTCACCGCGACGCGCATGTAAGCGTTTACACACGATAGCCATGGTCCGGCCAGCCCCGGCCATCGAGGAGAAGCCATGAAGTCAATCGTCGTCGCGGCGGCGTTGTGCGCGGTCTCGGGTGCCCAGGTGACGTGGGCGCAGACGCCCGCGGAATGCAAGCCGTCTTCGTTGAACATCGCCGAGGCGAAGTACCCGTGTGTCTATCCGGACAAGCGCGCGACCTTCCGCGTCATCGCACCCAACGCCGAGAAAGTCCGCATCCGCGTCGGCCCGGGGTTCGACATGCAGAAGGGCCCTGACGGCATCTGGGATGTGACGACCACGCCGCTCGTCGAGGGCTTCCACTACTACACGGTGCAGATCGACGGTGCGGTCGTCGCGGACCCGTCGACGATGACGTTCTTCGGATCCGGCTGGTGGAACAGCGGCATCGAGATCCCCGCGTCCGACGCCGACGTTCTACGCCGCGAAGGACGTGCCGCACGGCCGCGTGGCCCAGCAGCACTACTACTCGACGGTCACGCACCAGTGGCGGCGCGCTTACGTCTACACGCCGCCCGACTACGACAGCAAGGCCCGCAACAGCTATCCGGTGCTCTACCTGCTACACGGCTGGGGTGAGGACGAAACCGGGTGGTACCGGCAGGGACACGTCGATCTGATCATGGACAACCTGATCGCGGCCGGGAAAAGCCAAGCCGATGATCGTCGTGATGGACAACCTGAACGCGGTGAAACCCGGAGAGAGCGCGGCGATCTTCGGCGCGCGCGGCCAGGTGCCGCCGCCCTCCGACGCGCCGCCGCCACCGCCGCCCGCGCGCGGCACACCGCCCGCACCTGGCGGCCGCGGCGCCGGCCCCGGCGCAGCCGGCCGTGGCCCGGGCGGGCCGCTCGGCCGTCCCACCTACACGGAGATGATGTTCACCGACCTCGTGCCGATGATCGAGCGCACCTATCGCGTGCGTCCCGGCAAGGACAATCGGGCGATGGCCGGGCTGTCGATGGGCGGCGCGCAGACGTTCGCGACGACGCTGACGAACCTGGACAAGTTCGCCTACATCGGCGGCTTCAGCGGCAATTGCGGCGGGTTCGGGCGCGGCAACGACGCGCCGGACATGAAGACCATCTGCGGCGGCGCGTTCGCGGATCCGGCCGCCTTCAACAGCAAGATCAAGGTGCTGTTCCTCAGCGTCGGCTCGGTGGAAGGCCCCGGCACGAAGGCGTTCAGCGACGCGCTGAACCAGGCCGGCGTCCATACCGTCTACTTCGAATCGCCCGGCACGGCGCACGAGTGGCTGAGTTGGCGGCGAGCGTTCAACGACTTCGCGCCGCGGCTGTTCAAGTGAGACAGCGACCGTCGCGATTTTCTCGCCGGCCTCGGCAAGACCGGGTGCGCTGCTCGCGACGGCGCCCTGGCTGCGGGCCATCGGTTACGCGCAGGTCGCTCGCGGGCCGGCCCGCGTCGCCATTCGCCGATGCGCGCGATCGAGCCGATTTCGACCGGCGTCTCCTGGGCTCGTTCCTCGAGCATCTGGGTCGGGCGATTTACACCGGCATCTACGAGCCGGGGTCGCGCCTCTCGGACGCAAAGGGCTTCCGCACGGACGTCGCACGCGAGATCAAGGAGCTCGGCGTCCCCATCGTTCGGTATCCGGGCGGCAACTTCATCTCCGGATACAACTGGCTCGACGGCGTCGGGCCGAAGGCGCAGCGCCCGACCGTGCTCGACCGCGCCTGGAACTCGACAGAGACCAACCAGTTCGGCACCAACGACTTCATCGACTGGTGCCGGCTGACCGGCGCCGAGCCGCTGCTCGGGCTCAACTTCGGCACCGGCTCGGCCGAGATGGCCGTGGCCTACGTCGAGTACTGCAACCTGGAGCGCGGCACGAAGTGGAGCGACCTGCGGCGCGCGCATGGCTACGAGCAGCCGCACAACGTGCGCTACTGGTGCCTCGGCAACGAAATGGACGGCCCGTGGCAGATCGGCCAGCTGCAGGCACGCGAGTACGGCCGGAAGGCCCGTGATGTCGCGAAACAGATGCGGGTCGTCTCGCCCGACCTGCGGCTGATCGCCTGCGGATCGAGCGCGCCGTCGATGCCGACGTATCTGACCTGGGATCGCGAGGTGCTCGAGGAATGCTACGACCAGGTCGACGGCATTTCGCTGCACGCCTACTACGGCAACACGCCGGCGACGAGCGGGAACAGCACGGCGCGCTACCTGGCGATGAATCTCGACATGGATCGGCACATCCACGAGATCGCCGCCGTCTGCGACTACGTCCAGGGCCTGCAGAAATCGAGCAAGCGCCTGTGGCTGTCGTTCGACGAATGGAACGTCTGGTATCGCGCGCGTGACCGGCAGGCGACCGACGGCCGCCGCGCCATCGCCCCGCATCTGCTCGAGGAGGTCTACAACCTCGAGGACGCGCTGCTCGTCGGCGGCCTCCTCAACACGCTGCTCCGCAACTCGGATCGGGTGCACGTCGCCTGCCTCGCGCAGCTCGTCAACGTCATCGCTCCGCTCGTGGCGCACGAAAACGGCGTCTTGCGCCAGAGCACGTACTATCCGTATGCGTGGGCCCTTCACCACGCGCGCGGCCGCGTGCTCGATCTCCGCGTCGAGTCCGAGGCATATCCGATCAAGGGGGCCGGCCTGCAGGCCGACTTTGCGCGTAACAGCGACGTGCCGTTCGTCGACATCGTGGCGACGCTCGACGAGCCGAACGGTCAGGCCTGCGTACTGATGCTGAACCGCGATCTGGAGGCGGCGCGGCAGGTCGTTCTGGAATGGGAAGACGTCACGCCGACGCGGGTCCTCGGCTGCGACACGATTACCGGGACGGATCTCAAGGCATTCAATACCATCGAACAGCCGAATCGCGTCACGCCCCAGCCACTCAGCCCGCCGGCAGCGGGCAGCCGCATGACGTTCGAGCTACCGGCGCGGTCCTACACGGTCGCGCGGCTCGCGTTACCGTGCGGTAGTGTTCACGCGAATCGCGACCTCGAACGGGCCCGCCGGCAGCCCCGACCCGTCGACGAGCGGACACGCCGGCGAGCCGCCCCACGCGTAGCGCACGCGCGTGGCGTCGCCCGCGTTCGACAGCACGATCGCCGAGCCTTCGACACGAGCGTCGGCCCAGCGGCACGAAGCCTGGGTCGCGCCGCACAGCTCGAATCCGCTCGGACCACCGCCGCGGATCGTCAGCGCCCCCGTGACGTCGCGCGATCGAGACGACCACGTCGGACCCGCGCCGCGTGGCGCGCGCGACCACTGGACCCGACGGCGCAATGCGCTCGCCGTAGATCAGATGACGCGCCGCGATCGCCAGCCGACGTCCGACGTCTCGCTTGTTGGTCGGGTGCAGATTGGCCGGGATCGCCGATGTCCAGCGTCACCGCGATGGCCGTGTGCGCGTCGGCAAGCGCCGGCTTGCCGCTGCGCTTCGCGCAGATCGGCCCAGGGCGCAGCAGTGGGCTGCGTCGGAACGGCGCCGTAACCGGGCAACTGCACGAGGAGGAACGGCAGTTCGGGGCTGTCGAACCGTCGTCGCCACTCCCCCATCATCGCGAGCAGCGCCGGCGTGTAGGTGTTGGCATAGTTGACGTCCGACTCGCCCTGATACCAGACCCGGCGCGAAAGGTGTAGGGACCGACGGGCAGGATCATGCCGTTGTGATCGAGCGTGATGCCATGCACCGATCCCCACGGCAGTTGCGGTCCGATCCAGCCGTCGGCGACTTCCTGGTACTTCCACGGTCCCGCGATCGGCGCGCTCGTGCCGTCGGCAAAGCGAATCGCGCGAGCCTCGGCGGGGCCGCGGATCCCACAGTCGCGCCAGCCGCAATAGATGTTGGTCGCAATGACGTTGACGCCGGGTTTCAGCACGCCAGGCTCGATTCGGTATCGCGTGCGGCTGGCGAAGGACGAGGCGCCGAGATACGTGCCGTTCAGCCACGTCTCGTCTTCCTGGTTGACGGAACCGAGATCGAGCGACGCATCGGCATTCGACGCCTGGGCGGCCGTGAGCGTCACGGTCGTGCGCATCCAGACCTGACCGATGAAGCCGTCCGGGTTGGTGCCGTTCCACAACGCCCACGCGCCGAGCGCCGCCGGCGCGGTCTTCCACGACGCCTCGTCGTACGCCGGCAGCCACGGACGGCCATCGTGCGGCCTTCCCTTCTCCCACGCCGATTCCCATTGCGCGCCCCAACGCCGCATCGCCGCCGCCGGATCCGTGCGGTACAGATCCAGGAGGTCGAGGGCATCGTTCTCGGTCCCGAGCTTCCGCAGCGCGGCTTCGCTCATGAAGGTGCGCAACCGCGCGCCGCCATAGGACGCGTTGACCAGGCCGATCGGCACATTCGCGGTCTTCTTCAGTTCGCGCGCGAAGTAGTAGCAGGCGGCCGAGAAGCTCCCGACCGTCTCGGGACTGGCGACCACCCAATGCACACTGCGCGCGAAGTCCTGACGCGGCGTGACGCTGGCGTCTGGCGGGACGGTGAGGTGACGAATTTGCGCGTCGGTCGCGGTGCGGGCGTCCTCCGCCGCCCCGTCCGCCTGCCGCTGAGCGAACGCCATGTTCGACTGGCCGGCGCAGAGGAAGACG
This sequence comes from uncultured Acidobacteriota bacterium, assembly GCA_963730995.1. Lineage (GTDB taxonomy): Bacteria > Acidobacteriota > Vicinamibacteria > Vicinamibacterales > 2-12-FULL-66-21 > CAVSUB01. The sequence continues at coordinate 119,952 of CAVSUB010000012.1, forward strand.
TCGCCGACGAGCACGTCGCTCGCGCGACTGGTCTCGCCATTTGCCGTCGCGGTCAGCGTGTAGGGGCCGCCAGCGGTCGTCGCCGGCAAGGTCGCCCGCCAATGTCCGTCGGAGCCGGCCCGCGCCTCGGCGCTGACGGTTCCAAGCGACACCGTCACGGCGGCGCCTGGAGTGGCGTCCCCGTAGAGGCTGATTGGCCGATCTCGCTGAAGCACCGCGTGGTCCTGGAACATCGAATGCAGCAGTTGGCGACCCTCCTGAGTGGGTGCCAGTGGAGTGGGTGCCAGTGCACTTCGCTGCGCCAGTGACGCCACAGATGCCAGAACGACGCCCCCCGCGATCGTCCACGCGAGTCTCATCATCGTTTGGTAGTGTAAGCGCTTTCATGCACAATGCACGCACATGCAACGGAGGCCGTCCATGCGCCAGCGTCCCCACCTCGGTCTGTTCGCCCTCATGAGCCTGTCGGCGAGCGTGCTCGTCTCGGGTCAGGGGCGCGCCGGTGCGCCGGCAGCTCCATCGACCGCCAACCCGTCGCGGCTGACGCTTGGCGGAGCGGATCGCCCACACCGACCCGGCGCGCTACCGATCGTCGCCGGCGGTGCATGGCGGTCCCGGCAAGGTGGACTTCTTCGCGCTGTTCAACACCGACGCCATCGACGCGAACCTGCAGTTCCTGCACCGCGGCGTCATCGAGCCGAAATCAGGAATCGGACAGCACTTCCACAACTACTGCGAGGAGATGTTCGTCATTCTCGACGGCGAGGCACAGTTCACCGTCGACGGACGCACGTCGACGCTCAAAGGCCCGGCCGGCGCGCCGGCGCGCATGGGACACGCACACGCGATTTACAACGCGACCGACACGCCGGTGCAGTGGCTGAACATCAATGTCGCGTCGTTTCACGGCATCTACGACAACTTCGATCTCGGCGACACGCGCGTCGGCGCGCCGCTCGATCCGGTGCCGCAGTTCATCAGCATGCAGCTCGATCCGTCGCGAACGCAACCAATCGCGAAGTCTCCAAGGCGGCACCGGAACGGTGCAATACCGCCGCGCGCTTGGCCCGGCGGTCTTCTCCACGACCTGGGCCTACGTCGATCACCTGCTGCTGCCCGCCGGCACCTCGGTCGGCCCCGGTTCGGAACCGGGCATCGGCGGCTTCTACTACGTGTTGAGCGGCGAAGGCACCGCCACGATCGGGACCGAGACCGCGCCCATCAAGACAGGTGACGCCATCCCGGTGCGCGTCGGGGAAACCAAGGCTTTCGCCAACACCGGGACGGCGCCGCTCGAATTTCTCGTCGTCGGCGTCGCGCGCGACATGAACAAGAAGAACGATCTTCTGTCGACGCCGCCGCCGCGTCTCGGCGGCCCCGGTCGCGGAAGAGGTCTCTAGGGTGCCATCCCGGACGATCGAGACGACGTCGACCGCCCGCTACCGCGTCGTCGCATTCGCGTCCGCACTGGCGATGGCGACCTACCTCGATCGCGCGGCCATCGGCACACTGGCGCCCGCCATCCAACGCGATCTCCGCCTGACGACCGTCGAGATGGGCTGGGTATTCACCGCGTTCCAGCTCGCCTACGGACTCTTCGAGATCCCGACCGGACGCTGGGCGGATCGCGTCGGCACGCGCGCGGTCCTCGCGCGCATCGTCATCTGGTGGTCGCTGATGACGATGGCGACGGCGGCGGCCGTGAGCTACGCCACCATGCTCGCGATCCGCTTTCTGTTCGGCGCCGGCGAAGCGGGCGCGTGGCCGTGCGTAGCGCGCAGGTTCTCACGCTGGATTCCGCAGCCCGAGCGAGGCCGCGTGCAGGACATCTTCTTCTGCGGCGCGCACCTGGTGGCCGGATTGACCCCCGCCTTCATCGTCGGCGGCGGCCTGCTGGGACCGTGGCCGGGGCTGCTGCGCGTGATGTCGTGGCGCGGTGTGTTCGTGACATTTGGTCTTGTCGGCGTCGCCTGGGTCGCGACGTGGATCTACTGGTTCCGCAACGATCCGTCCGAACACCCGTCGGTGAGCTGGTTCGCCAGTTGGGATCTGCCGCTCTACGTGATGGGCGCCCTCTTCCTGATCGGCGCGGGGTGCTGGGCCCTGGTCGATCCTGGGCAGCCGGTATTCGCCGAAGCGTAAACACGTTCAACCAAGGAGACTGCCGTGGAACGACGTGGAATCCTGAAGAGTTTGCTCGCCGGAGTGGCCGGCGTCTGGGGCGCGCAGTTTGCTGCGCCCGAGCGTGCCGCCGCTCAAACGAAGCACATCCGCCTCTACGTGGAGATGGACATCGCACCCGCGCGCGAGCGGGAGATGCTCGACCTCTTTCACAATCAGTTCGTTCCGGAAGCCGTCAAGCACGAGGGCTACATCCGCGTGAAGATGCTCAAGCGGCGGGCGGTCATCCAGGGCAGCGTGCCTCCGGCCCACAACTACCGCTTCGAGCTCGAGTTCGAGAGCGAGGAACTGCGACAGAAGTGGATCGCATCGGCGGCCCACCAGCGCGTGTGGCCGGCGGTCGAGAAAACGATGACCACGACCAAGGATTATCCGGTCGTGCTCTACGACGAGGTGTAACGGTGGTATTGAAACACAGCTCGTACGCGCTCGTCGTCGCGCTCGCGCTTGCGGCCGCGCCGGGCGGCGTCGGCAAGATCGAACGTCTCGATCCGGCGCTCGACGCGCTCGTCGCGCCAGGCACCGTCATCGAGAAAGTCGCTGGTGGCTTCAAGTTCACCGAAGGTCCGCTCTGGCGGCCCGACGGCACGCTCTGGTTCAGCGACGTGCAGGGCAACGTCGTTCGGTCGGTGACGCCGCGCGGCGAGGTCAAGGTGCTGATTCAGAACGCGGGAGGCGTGTCGAATTCGCCGCCCGACGCCTTCATCGGGTCCAACGGCATGGCGCAGGCGCCGGACGGATCGGTGTGGATGGTGCAGCACGGCGCGAGGCAGATCGTGCGCGTCGCGGCCGATCACACGCTGACGCCGGTCGTGTCACGGTTCGAAGGCAAGCGCTTCAATAGCCCGAACGATCTGGTCTTTGCGAAGGACGGCGCGCTGTACTTCACCGATCCGCCTTACGGCCTTGCCAAGCAGGATGACGATCCGGCCAAGGAGCTCGCATTCAACGGCGTCTATCGCTTCGCGAACGGCCGCGTTCAGGCAGTCGTGCGCGATCTCAAGCGTCCCAATGGCCTGGCGTTCTCCCCGGATTACAAGACCCTGTACGTCAACAACTCGGACCCGGCGAACAACCTCGTCATGCGCTATGACGTCGCGGCGGACGGCACGCTCGTGAACGGGCGCGTGTTTGCGAACCTCACGAGCAAGATCGACGGCTTGGCGGACGGGATGAAAATCGATGCCAAGGGGAACTTGTACACGACCGGTCCCGGCGGCGTCTGGGTGCTGTCACCGGCCGGCACGCATCTCGGTACGATTGCACCGCCGGAGACACCCGCCAACTGTGCGTGGGGCGACGATGGCAAGACGCTGTACATGACGGCGGTGACCGGCATCTATAGGGTCAGAACGCTGGTGGGTCGGAAATGAATCGCCGGCAGTTTCTTGAGTCCGTTGCAGTCGTGGGCGCGGTCGCCAGCGTCGGCCGCAGCGTCCTCGGCCGTGGCCTACATGACGACGCGACGGGTGACTCGCGCCTTCCCGACGGCACGCCATACGCCGCATGGGAACAGCCGCTGACGTTCTCGAAGACCTACTATGTGGACAACGGCGATCCGAGGGCCGACGACAACGGTCCTGGTACGAAGGCGCGCCCCTTCCGCACCATCAACAAGGCCGCCCAGCTGCTGCGTCCTGGCGAGCGCGTGGTGATCGCCTCGGGCATCTATCGTGAGTGCGTGCGCCCGGCCCGCGGCGGGACGAGCCCGTCGCAGATGATCAGCTACGAAGCCGCTCCCGGAGCCAAGGTGTTCATCAAAGGCTCCGAGGTGCTGAAGGACGGCTGGGTGGAGCAGCCCATTCCGGCGGGTGCTGGGCCTGGAGGCCAGGGCGGGTCGACGCCGCCGGTGACCGGATGGCGATACGAATTCACGGCCGCGATGTTTCCCGATGCCTACCAGCCCTTCGCCCTCCCCAGCATCATGGGCAGCTGGTCGTGGCTCGATCCACGCGTGGTTGACATGGGGCCGTTTCTGCGACGGCGTGGATTGGTGTTCGTCGACGGCAAGCCGCTGGAGCCGGTGGAGCAACAGCGCGAACTGGCGGCGGCGCGTCTGCCGCCGGCCCCCGACTTCACCGTTCCCGCCCAGCCGCAAAACGGCCTGCCGCCCCGGCGTCGGGGCGGACCGATCATGCAGGAGGTCGGCGGCTCGCCCGATGCGCGCTTCTGGGTGGATACGTCGGGACAGGCCATTCAGATCCGCCTGGCCTCGGGAACGCCGGCCGATCACCTGAAATCGAAGCGACCACGCGTCAAGCCGCATTCGTTCCCGCGGAAGGCGGCGCTGGCTTCATCCGCATCAAGGGGCTGACGTTTCAGCACGCCGCCAACGCGTATCCGTTTCCGCAGTTCGGCATGATCTCGTGTGCCGGCGGCGATCACTGGATCCTCGAGGACAACACGATCGAATGGGCGAACGGAGGCGGCCTGTCGATCGGCAGGGACGCAAACAGCGGGGCCTCGCGGCAGGCCGGTGCATCGCACATCCTGCGTCGCAATACGATCCGCTATTGCGGCGTGGAAGGCATCGGCGGCATGGGGACGAGCAACACGCTCATCGAAGACAACCTCATCGAGTGGTGTGGCTGGGCCGACGCCGAACGCGGCTGGGAGGCGGCCGGCGCCAAGTTCCACAACGCCCGCAATCTGCTCTTCCGCCGCAATGTGGTGCGCCACATGCGGCACGCCAACGCGATCTGGCTCGACGTCGGCAATGCCAACTGCCGGCTCACGCGGAACGTGTTCGCCGACGTCGTGTCGGTCAGCGCTGCCGTCCACATGGAGATGACCATCGACACGAACCAGATTGACAATAACGTCATCTGGAACGTGCGCAACGCCGAGCCCGGCACGCCCGGTCAGAGGGGTTGTGCGGGCTCGGGGATTTTCGACAATGCCACCGACAAGCTGATCGTCGCGCAGAACCTGATCGGCCGCTGCGACAACTCCGCCCTCTTTGCCATCACGCGGCCCGATCGCAGGGGAAGCGGCACGGGGACAGGCAATGTCATCTCGAACAATATCTTCGCGAAGTGCGACAGGTCGGCCATCGTGTTTCTGAATCCTGGCAACGAGGCCGATGGCAACGTCTATGTGGGCATGTCTGCTGGGTTCCAGGGCTACGGCGAAGGCGACGCGAAGCAGTATGTCGACCTGGAGACGTGGCGCCACGCGCACGGCTGGGACACCAACTCGGTGGTGGCCGATGCGCAAATCGATTTCGACCCGGATACGCTCCAATTGACGATTGCGATCCGCCAGCCGCTAGCCCAGGGTGAGTGCGGTCAATCACATCGAGATCGACATCCTGGGCAAGGACACCGGAGCGGCAAGGGTTCCCGGCCCTCTCGCAAATCCTGGCGCGAAACGGGAATGGAAGGTTGATCCGCGCTCACAGCCCACGGTTGTGCTTGACGGAGGGGGCCGAGGAGCATTCTGAAGGCAACCGGATGTCCAGCACCTGATTTGCCAGGTCAACACGGACTCCCCTGAATCCAACGGTTACCGGGGCCCGCTCTCCGCCATGCGGCCCGCGGCCCACGCGAACGTCGCCGCGCGCGACCATCCCCGCACGGCGATCGTTCTCGACTTCGACGCGCACCGCCGTCGCGATCGCCTGATCGCGCGCCATCGCGGTTCACGCGTTGCCGATGACGCCCGTCCTCATCGAGCGCGCGAGCTGAAGTCGCCTCGTCAACAACGACAACGCTGTCGCCGTCACCCTTAGACGGCCGGAGTTCTCATGCGGAGACGACCGCGACCTCGTCGACGAACGGCCCGGAGTACGAAGCACCCGCAACCAACATCGAGAACGATGCGCGTGCGCAACGGTCATCCCGAGCCGTACCACGTTCGTTACTTCCAGATCGACAACGAGCCGATGAACAACGGCTTCACACCCGAGCGCTACGCCGCCATCCTGAGTCTTTACGCAGGCCGCCTGCGGCAGATTCCGCCGGATGCTGTGATCGTCGCCTGCGGCCAGAAGCGCTCGAACGACATGGCGTGGAGCGAAAAGGTCATCGATCTCGCCGGCAAGAACTTTGACGTGCTCGGCGTCCACAACTACGAATACGAGAGCGATCTGTACGAGTCCGGCGTGCGGCGCATCCGCGACTACCTGGTGAAGCTGCGTGACTACGTGCGCGCGTCAGAGCACCCGGGCATCAGACTCGCCGTCCTCGAATGGAACCTGAGCCGGACTTACGATTGGCGCGCCGGACTGCATGCGGCCGGCAGCTTGATCCTGTACGAGTCGCTCACGCCGGAATTGACGATGACGGCCCCGGCTCTGCTGATGCGAAACACGACGGACGACCCGACGTGGACGGCGTTCATCTATCACGATCACGTGTCGTGGTTTCCGGGCGGCGGTTACGTCGTGGAAAAGCTGTTCCGCCAGCATTTCGCCGACCGGTATCTCGCGTCGACGTCCGGCACGTTCCGCGACATCGACAACCGCGCGAGCTTCTTCGGCGACATCTCCCAGATGAAGCCGGAAGGCTGGCAGCCGGGAGCGGTCGAGGCCATCGCCACGGCGTCGGCGGACGGGCGGCGCATCGTGATCAAGGCCGTGAACTACCAGGGCAGCGCGAACACGCTGCTCGTCCATTTGCAGGGCTCACGCCTGCCGGTGGCCGCGACGGTGACCGTCTACGCGATCACCGCCGGCCTGCGCGATACCGCGTCGCTACAGCAGACCGACCGGATCAAGCCCGTCGAGCGGACGATCGAATTCCGTCCCGAACTGACCATCGATCTGGAGCCGTACACGGTCGCCGTCGTGGAGATTACCAGGCAGACCTGAAGGTCTGCTACTGCACTCCGAGCGTCAGCACGACGTGCTGTCCGGCGCTGTCAGTGAAGCCGGATTTGACACGGTGACCTATGACGGCTTCGCACCACGCGTTCAGGCGCGTCCATGTCTCGCCACACCGGATGGGGCGTTGGGGCGCCGACGAGATTCTGGCCAGCGTCGCCCGGTGTTTGCCGGCGAACTTCTAACTCGGCACACCGCCGTCTCTTGGACTAAACTCCTGCCGCAATACGCGTCTCGAAAGGCCTGTCGTCATGGCGCCGCTCGTGTCGGCATCGCTGACGATGGGCGCGCAGCGCGATGGCAGCGGAGGCGCGCCGGCCAGCCGATGTGCCTGACCGGGCTTCCGCTGATGCCAGGAGGTTCGATGGCGATTCGGCGCGTTCGATCGTTCGGGTTGGCGGCAGCATCCGTCCTGCTGGTCTGGGCGGCCGCGCGGCGTGTGCCCGCCGCTTCCGCACAGGCTGCCGCGCCACCCGACATCCGCCCGAACGTGGTCGTCGTCCTCGTGGACGACATGGGCTGGTCGGACATCGGGCCCTTCGGCAGCGAGATCGCAACGCCCAATCTCGACGCCCTTGCTGCGCGCGGCGTGCGATTCACCCAGTTCTATGCCACGCCGCGCTGCTCGCCGACGCGCGCGAGCCTGCTCACCGGGTTGTATTCGCACCAGGCCGGCATGGGGCATCTCGACAACGTCATCCGCCGCGGGTCGCGTGGCACCACGGGGCGCCTCAACGATCAGTCCGTCACCATCGCCGAAGTGCTCCGCGACAATGGCTACTTCACCGCGATGTCGGGCAAATGGCACCTTGGCCAGGACAACGGCACCCCGCCGTGGGATCGCGGCTTCGAACGCACGCTGAGCCTCCGAGCCGGCGGCCTGTACTTTCCGAATCAGAACTACACCGGCGGCGACAACCCGCTCGCGAGCCGCGCCAAGGAGCCGCTGTTTCTGAACGGTGTGGCGACGCCGCGCGATGCGCCCCTCTTCGGCTCGAGCTGGTACGCCACGTATCTCTGGACCGAGTTCGGCCTCAAGTTCATCGACGAGGCGCGTCAGGCCAACAAGCCGTTCTTCCTGTATCTTCCGTTCAACGCGCCGCATTTTCCGTTGATGGCTCCGGCGGAACTGATCGCCAAGTACCGTGGCAAGTACCAGGACGGGTGGGACCGGATGCGGCAGGAGCGCTATCAACGGCAGGTTCGAATGGGGCTCATCGACGCGAAGTGGCCGCTGAGTCCGCGTGAGCCGGACACACCCCCGTGGGACTCGCTCTCCGATCAACAGAAGGATCGGTTCGACCTCCAGATGGCGGTGTATGCCGCGATGATCGAGGCCATCGACACGGCCGTCGGAACGCTCGTGAACGGCCTCGAGGGGCGTGGGGTTCTCGACAACACGCTCATCTTCTTCATGTCGGACAACGGCGCCAACGCCGAATCCGGTCCCGACGGCCGCTTCAACGGCGATCCTCCGGGTGGTCCCAACTCGGATCTCTATCTGGGGATGAACTGGGCAGCGGTCGGCAACACGCCGTTCCGCCGGTTCAAACACTTCACGCACGAGGGCGGCATCTCATCGCCGCTCATCGTGAGTTGGCCACGCGGCATCGCGGCAAACCGGCGCGGAGCGATCGAACGCCAGCCGGCGCACGTCATCGACATCATGGCGACCGTGACGGCGGCGACCGGCGCGAAGTATCCGAGCGAGTACAAGGGACACGCGATTCAGCCGATGGAGGGCATCAGTCTGCGGGCGGCGATCGACGGCCGTCGGCTCAACCGGCCGCACCCACTCTGCTGGGAGCACGAAGGGAACCGCGCCGTACGTTCGGGCAACTGGAAGATCGTCTCCTTGTATCCCGAGGCGTGGGAGCTGTACGACATCGCCAGGGATCGCGTCGAGCGCAACAACGTCGCGGCCCAGCACCCGGACATCGTCAAGAAGTTATCGGACGAGTGGGACGCCTGGGCCAAACGGACGAACGTGGATTCTTGGCCGGGTCCAGCGCGACTGCCATGGGGAGACGACGCACCGGCGCGTGGAGGGCGGCAGGGCCGCGGCGTATTCGCATTCAAAACGCTGCTGCCGAATGCGATGAGGTGAGCGACGCGGCTCACCTGATCGCGTAGTGTCCAACAACTCGATCGAGGGGCCAATGCTCACGTGTCCTTCGCCAAAACTCCATCTGGCCTGAATGCGACGGATCTCCGCGCCGGATTAGAAAATTGACGAGCTATCGAGTCGGACCCACAGGGGCAATAACGGCGTACCGAGTCTCGGCGCCTTATTCACCTCATCCGTTACCCAGCCTGCGCTTCCAGCATCCTCTGCTCGCGGCAGTAGCCGACCGGAGCGCAACCCCCAGAAACGACACCAGGTTCGGAGTATTCAGTAGGGACAGCGTCGGGATCTCGGTATCCACCGCTGCGACTGCGAGCCCGCCACTCACGGGGCACGCGGATAATCGGCCTGCTTTTGCGCGGACTGAGTTTTTGCGGACCACAGGTGCTGAATTTCGAGTATTTCTGAACAATTTGACGATTCGCGAATGAGTCTTGCCGATCGACCAATAAAAAAGACCCTCAACCGACCATAGCGGTCAATCGAGGGCCGATTTTGTTGATCGAAAGTGGTCGGGGCTAGTGGATTCGAACCTCCGACCCCTCGGTCCCGAACCGAACGTCTCCGCGCCGATTTCGGAAGGATTTCTTAATGTTCGGAACGCGGGTAGCAATGGGGTAGCGATTCGGCGGCAGCTAGATCCGACCATCGCCGACATGGTGGGTGGCCCCTCGGCGAACTGACGGTCCTTGTCGGGTAAGCATCCTTTGTTATCGCCCGCGTGCAGGTGATCCGCAATAAACGCCCCACCACCGTTGTTGCGTCTACGTCTGCCCCGCGCCGCAGGTCCCGCAGGCGTCGTGGCTCTCGAATCCGGCCGAGATCCTCCGCTGGTGGCGGCGAGCGATACCGGCCGCATCAGGACGAGCTTCTGGATTCTTCAACGGCTTCGACGGTGGGCCTTGCGACGGGTGGATGCTCGGATGACCAACTCCGGCCGCAGTATCATCGTTTCCGGTACCGGTGGCACGCGGGAGCCGAGAATCCCGAGCGCAATGCGCGCCGCCCCTTCACCGATCCGTCGGCTGTGTTGATCGATGCTGGACAGACCGACTCGCAACGAATCGTCATAGTGCAGGTTGCCGCAGCCAATGATCGCCACATCCTCCGGGATCCGCGAACCCTTTTCGAGGGCATAGTCCATCGCCCCGGTCGCCAGCGGATCGTTATAGCAGAAAACGCCGTCCGGTCGTGGCTTGAGGCGCAGGAGCTCAGCCATCGCTTCCGCACCTCGCTGTTTGGAATCTACGTCGACCTTTCGCACAGACGTGATGTAACGGTCGTTGATCGTGATTTTCCGGCGCACCAGGGCCTGTTTGTATCCCGCCAACCGGGCGAGTCCAGGACTGGTCTCCGGCCCGCGGATGTGCGCGATCCGCTTGCATCCGATCGCGATCAAGTGCTCAGTCGCGAGCCGGCCGACGGCAACATCGTCGACGCCGACATAATTTGCAGAGGCACCAGGGATATTGCGATCAATCAGAATGTACGGTGTCTTGTGGTTCTCAATCCGGACGACCAGCTCCGCGGTCGGGCGGCAGGAGGCGATGATCAATACATCCAGCTGCCGCGCCAGCAGCTGATCGACTTCGTCTTGCTCGAGATCGGGATCCTCCTCGGAGGAGGCAATGATCAGATAGTACCCACTCTTCCTCAAGACATCGGAGAGAGACTTGGCGACCTCCGCGAAGAAGGGATGGAGGAGATCCGGGACGATCAACCCGACCAAGTAGGTGCGGCCCGTCACCAGACTGCGCGCCGCCAGGTTCGGCCGATAGTCCAGCTCCTTCACCCGCGCCAGCACACGCTCCCGCGTGTCAGGTCCGACCTCAGGATGATTGCGCAGTACCTTGGACACGGTGATGACCGAGACGCCAAGGTCCTTCGCGATGTCCCGCATTTTGACGGTCATTACTCTCTCGGTCCTCCACGTGTGCCCGTCACTGAATGCAGAGCGGTGTCACGAACGCGCTGCACGGCGCCCGAGCACAGGCGCCGACGCACTCGACCCGTGCGCGCGGTCAACGTCCGCGGACTGCAACGCGGACTGCTGTCCGCGAGGTGTGCGAGCCCCCCGAGATCGGCTCGGCGGTCGCGTGTCGGATCGGCGGCGTACGGTGCCACAGTAACAGTAAGTCGTACAATCCCAGGCCGGAGCGCCTTGCGCGACGCACGGCGCCCCCCAGTATCGCGCGACGCGACTGCCGCACCCTCCCTCGGAACTCTCGCGCGACTGCAGCCGGATATCGCTACTCCCCAAGAAACCGCTTGACACGGTCTGGGCCGCGGCTAAAATCTACGCGTTCCGGTTCAGTTACCGGTAACTTCACTTGCGAGTTGTTCCGCGGCTCGGGTCGGAGGTGGCCGTATCGCAGCAGCGAGGCGGCGCGAAGGAGACCGATCGGATGGGGCGCCGCCACGGGCGGGTGGCGACACTGTCCAGGACCGGGCTCGGGCGCGACCGTCTCGTTCCGCCGCCGCAGGGTTCGGACGACCGGCACGGGTCTCGGCACCAGGGCGGACCACCTGGCGGACAACGACGAGGACTCCTGACATGAAGACACGACTGTCGATTCTCGTGGCCGCACTATGCTCGTTGGCGTACTTCTCCTACACGGAACGCGTCGCCGCCTCCGATCAATCCGACTCGAGCCGACCTTCGGCGAGCGCGCGCCCCGCGCCGAGCGACTTCTTCGACCCCATGGGGCTTGTCTCGCCGAGTCGCCACGGCGAGTTGACCACGTTGGGAACAGGATTCAGCTTTACCGAGGGGCCGGCCGCCGATAAACACGGGAACGTGTTTTTCACCGATCAGCCGAACGATCGGATCTACCGATGGGATGCCGGGACCGGTCAGATCAGCCTGTTCCTGCAAGGGACCGGCCGCGCCAACGGAATGGCCTTTGACAGCGACGGCAACCTCATCGCCTGTGCCGACCTGCATGGCGAACTCTGGAAGATCCATCCGGACGGCAGCCATGAGGTGTTGGCCAACAACTACGGCGGCAAGCTGTTGAACGGGCCGAATGACGTCTGGATCAACCCGGCCACCGGCGGGATGTACATCACGGATCCGATCTTTCCGCGGGACTATTGGGACGCGACCGATCCGCGGAAACAGGCGTGGGAACCAAAACACTCGGAGCAAGCGCCGACCGGCAAAGGTGGTTACGTGTACTACCTCCGTCCGGGCGGCGGCCCATTGGTGCGGGTGACGACCGAAGCCCTGGGGTGGGACGCGGATTCATGGCCCAACGGTGTGGTCGGCACGCCTGACGGCAAGAAGCTGTACGTGAACAAGTGGTACTACGACAACAAGGGCGGAACCTGGGTCTTCGACATCAATGCCGATGGCACCCTCTCCAACATGCGGAAGCTTACCGACTGGGGCGGCGACGGCATGTCGATGGATGAATTGGGGAATATCTATATCAGCAACGGCACGGGCGTGATGGCCTTCGATCCCAACGGCAACAACATCCTGCATATTCCTATCACCGGCGGCGCGACCAACAACACCTTCGCCGGACGGAACGACAAGACCCTGTTCATTACCGGTCCGGTGAACAGCGTCACGGCCGTCAAGATGACCGTGAAGGGCGCGCCCAACTGGTGACGTAACTGCCGTTCCGGCGCCAGCGGGGTGTTTCGCAGGATCCTGGCCCGACCCGCGACGGAACGACTGTCGTGATGAGGCGCGCGCACAACACGGCACGTCACGCCGCTCGTTAGACACGCTCACAAGAGAGGCGGAGGAGAGGATGACCCACAGGTCGCGGTTGGTCGTACGTGTGCTCGGCGTGGCGATGCTGCTCGCGGCATCGGTCGTGCCCGGCCGGGCGCAGACAGAAGGCGGGATCAGCGGCCTGGTGACGGACTCGTCTGGCGCTGCTGTCCCGGGCGCGACCGTGACCGTGACCAACACGGCCACTCGCGGCACGCGCAATACCACGACCAACGTGGAGGGGCTCTACACCTTCCCCGCGGTGCCTCCCGGCACCTATGCACTGAAAGTCGAGCTGCAAGGCTTCAAGACCGCAGAGATCCGGTCCTTCAAGGTCGACGTCCAGCAGACGGTGCGAGTGGACGTGCCGTTGCAGCTCGGTGCGCTCGACGAGACGGTGACCGTCATCGGTGAATCCACCCTGCTCAACACGCAGAGCACCACGATCGGGACGGTGATCGAAAACAAGGTCGTGACCGAGTTGCCGCTGAACGGCAGACAGTACCTGAATCTTGTCGCCCTGTCCCCCAACGTCAACGTGCTTTCGCCCGCCGCGGGACAGGCGGCCGCCCGACTGGGCGGCGAGCGCGCCGCGCAGTCCATCTCGACCGGTGGACAGCGCATCTTCTTCAATTACTACACGCTCGACGGCGTCAGTAACACGGACCCGAACTTCAACAACTACATCGCCCTGCCGTCGATCGATGCGATCCAGGAGTTCAAGGTCCAGACCGGCGTCTACCCGGCCGAGTTCGGTCACCAGAGCACGCAGGTGAACGTCGTCACCAAATCAGGCGGCAATGCTTTCCACGGCTCGGTCTTCGAATTCCTCCGCGACGAGAAATTCGACGCCAAGCCCTACGCCTTCACCAGCGCCCACCCGGCCAAGTCGCCATTCAAGTGGAACGACTTCGGCTACGAGGTGGACGGCCCCGTGCTCCGCGACAAGTTGTTCTTCATGACCAACTTCGAGAAGTTGCGGCGCCGGCAGACCACCCAGTCGACGTTCACCGTGCCGACCGAGAAGATGTTCGCCGGCGACTTCAGCGAGGTTCTTCCCGGCACCGTCATTTACGACCCGACCACGGGCCAGCCGTTCCCCGGCAACCTCATTCCGGCAGGCCGGATCGATCCGATTTCGAAGAATTTACTGTCGTACTACCACGCGGCGACGCTTCCGGGTCTGCAAAACAACTACGTGCAGGACAACTCGGCGCCGTTCGATCGCTCCGGCTATGTCGTGCGCGCCGATTTCAACGAATCGCCATCGTCACAGTGGATGGGGCGCTACAACTGGGGCGACGACACGCAGTCGAGCCAGGGCCTCGGTCTGGCGGGTTCGAAGACCATTACGAACTACAAGCAGTGGGGTGCCTCGAACACCCGGACGCTCAGCTCCACGCTGGTCAACGACGCGCGGTTCGGCTACACGACGTTCTTCAACTCGATCGGCACCCTCTCGGCGTATACCAACGATGTGGTCTCCGATGTGAACATCCCGAACCTGAACTCCGGCGCCCCGGTCTCGTGGGGCATTCCGGACGTCTCGTTCACCGGGTTCAACGACATCGGTGATGCCAACGACGGCCCGTTCGCCGTCGACAACAACACGCTGCAGTTCGTCGACAAGCTGACGTGGGTGAAAGGACGCCACACCGTCGGCATGGGCGCTGAGTACGGCCGGCAGCACTTCAACGAGGTCGGCAACCAGTTTTCCCGCGGGATCTTCTCCTTCCAGGCGAATACCACCAAGAACGCGCTGAGCAACACCGGCGGCTACGCCTTCGCCGAGTTCCTGCTCGGCCAGCCGTTCCACACGACCGCGGCGCTGGCCGTCGCCGAAGGAAAATTCGTACGCAACGTCTTCCACGCGTTCGTCGACGATAACTGGAAGGTGACGAACAATTTCACGCTGCTGGCCGGGCTGCGCTACGAGCTGACGCCGCCGTTTACCAACACGCTGGGGAACTATTTCACGGTGGCGATCAAGAAGATCGACTACAGCCTCAACCAGCCGCAATCCGACTGGCCGGTGCTGGCGCGCCAGGGCGACGATTGCACCGATCCGTACGCCGGTCTGAGTCTCCGCTGGACCGTCACGCCGGTCGTGTGTGGCAATACGCTCGGGCTGAACAACAACCTGCGGGAGACGAAGCATTTGAACTTCGCGCCCAGGCTCGGTGGGACCTACGCGCTCGGGGAAAGGACCGTCATCCGCTCCGGCGTCGGGCTCTACTACATGGAAGACATCGGCAACGCCGAGTACTTCGACATGGCCCGCATTATCGGAGCCCGCGTGGACAATCAAGCATCGACGACAAATTTGCTCACCTGGGATAATGCCATTCCCGGCGGAGGTTCGCTCACCCAGGTGAATCCCCCGTTTACATCCTGGGCGGCTGCCTACGATCACGCCACCCCCCGCACCTGGCAATACCTGGTGAACGTGGAGCGCCAGCTCGCCACGAACTGGGCGCTGGAGCTCGGTTATCTCGGATCGCAGAGCCGCCATCTCTATGGGTTCCAGACCCTCAACCAGGCCGCTCCGGGCCCGCTGAACAGCATCCAATCGCGCGTGCCCTATCCGACCTTCGGCGTGATCTCGTATGTGAGCGACTCGCTCAAAGGGCACTACAACGCGTTCAGCATCAAGGCGACGCACCGCTACGGTGACGGTCTCAGTCTGAACACGAGCTACACGCTGGCCAAGTCGATCGACAACTCCAGCGGAACCCGCACGCAGGGCTACGACACGCTGTTCCCGCAGGACAGCCGCTGCATGGAATGTGAGACCGGCCCCTCCTCGTTCGACGTGCGCCATCGCTGGGTGATGGGCGCCGTCTACGAGCTGCCGTTCGGCAAGGGCAAACCGGTGAACATCAACAACGCTGTCCTGGACGGCATTTTCGGCGGGTGGCAGTTGAGCACGAACACCACGATCCAGAGCGGCGTTCCGCAGACGCTCTCCGCCGGCAAGGTTCAATCGGGCACCAACAACCTGGTGAACGACCGTCCGAGCTACTCGGGCGTGGGCGACGGCTATGCCGCCGACCCCTCGCCGGCGCGCTGGTACGACCCCGCTTCGTTCGTCTTGTCTCCTGAGGGCGAATTCGGGACCGTCGGGCGCAATTCGATGACGACGCCGCATCTGCAGCAGATCGACGCGTCGCTGGCGAAGAATTTCCGGCTGCCGAATGGCCACCGCATTCAGGCCAGGGTCGAAGCCTTCAACGTGTTCAACCATCCGGTGTGGGGCGCACCCAACGGAAACATCCTGCAAGGCGCGGCATTCCCGGGCGCGCCCGAGAACGCGGCGCATCAGGGGTTCGGCGTCATTACGTCAACGGTCCTCCCGATGCGCCAGATTCAGTTCGGGTTGAAGTATTCGTTCTGAGCTGGAACCGTATGGATGCCGTCGAGAACCGCACCCGGTGTGGTATCCGATCGTCCCCGTGGGCACGACCCGGGCCGCCACGGGGACGGCGGCGTCAATAGCGGTGGACGTGATGGCTTCGTCGGCCGATGAATGGCTTATGAAGGCGTCGAGAGGCCTGTCGGGCATCTCGACGGCCGGCAAAGAAACGAAAGGCGCCCGCTGTGGCGGGCGCCCGAGACGCCCCCGGCTGCAAATCCGTTGCAAGCGCGCGGAAAAGATTGGCTCCTCAGCCTGGACTCGAACCAGGAACCCTCCGGTTAACAGGCGGAAAAAGAAGCGTTAGCCGCCCCTTGCGGCGCCTTGCTGTTGCCGAAACGCGGCATCACGACCCGTGAAATACGGCGGTTTCGATCTTCGCCTTGTGCCGGTACTTGCTACCGCTGGCCGCTCCTTGTTGCATGGAAAGGACAAGAAAAGGGCAACGTCGATCGTCGCTCGAGACTCGTGCGCATGCACGACGCTACGGGTGTATGGAGTCTTCGGTAGGGCAGATCTCGTCTACCGTTCCCGACCGCGGCGGGCCTTCTTCGCAACCTCATCTTCGCCCTGATCTCGATGGATTCTTCACCGTCTTGACGTTGACGGACCGCATGCTCTTCGTGCTCATCCTAATTTCGCACGACCGAGGCCGCATCGTGCACGTCAACTGCACCGAGCCTGTGCATCGCGAATTGCTAAGTTTCCTAAGCATTCTGGAATTCGCCACGGACAGGGTCGCGAGAAGCTACTGGATCGGGTCTTCCGGAACGAGCACCGTGATCCGCTTCCGGTGGTTGACGTACGCGACGCAGGCGCCCTGATTCTCGAATGGGGCCGGATGGTTGAACGAGGCCCAGCCACCGTTATGGCACTCTGCGACTGTGCTGGGCGGGCCGCACCGTTGCTCGTTGTCGGGAATGCTGACGGTAATGGGTCTGTTCGGCGGCCCGACGAACATGTTGTGCTCCATCGCATCCTCGGTGCCCAGATTGTAAGCGCGATGGACGCGGCCTTCGGAGGTCTCGAAGGCTTCTCCCTTGGAGTACGAGTGGATCTCTCCGCACCCGTCCTCTATCGTGACGGTGCCTTGCGTCACCACGTTGTAGACGTATCCGGGGTGGTAGTGCCAAGCCCCTGTGACCTCGCCGGCAGGCGTCGTCAGGACTCGAGCGGTCAGCTGAGCCGGTCCGCCCCACAAGCCGATGTAGTCGCTGGTGGCGTCTTGCCTGAACACCGTGATGGCCGCGTAGGTCACGACGCTGCCGAGGACGATCGCGGCGGTCCCAATTGAGGCGATGCGGACGATTCGGCGGGGACGTACGTTCATGGCTCTGCTCCTGTCGCCCACGTGATTCAGCTCGCGCGACGCCGCGTGCAGTCTACGTTGCGTGTGTCAGACGACGGGCGCTACACTTCGTTGCCCGGTCGTGAACCGCTTCGGGGCGGGAGGAGTTTGGCGCCGCCAACGGAGAAAAATCCTTCGGAATTCGTGAATTCGTCATTCCTTCTTTATTCCGCCGGCTGCCGCGATGTTGAACCGACCTGTCGAGGTGTACGAGTTGGGCGAGTTTCAGCTCGATGTCGGTGAGCGCACGCTCGAGCGGCGTCGGGAGTGCGAACGCATCGTGATTCCCGAAAAAGCGTTCGCGACACTCGTTCATCTCGTCCGCAACAGCGGCACACTCGTCACGACAGAGGCGATTCTGGCTGCCGTGTGGCCGGGCGTTGTCGTCGAAGACGGGAATGTCGCCAAGGTGATCCACATCATCCGGAGTGCCCTTGGGGATCGCAGCGGTGAATGGACGTATATCGAGACCGTGCCCAAGCATGGCTATCGGTTCATTGCCGAAGTCACCAGCATCGGGAAGACTGCGTCCGCCGCACCGTCTGCCGCGTCGTTCCTGAGGGCGACAGCCCGCGGCCGCTCTCCCGCGTATGACCTCTACATCCGGGGAAAGGTGAAAGCAGGCAGCGAAAACATCGATGACACGAACGAGGCGATCGCGCTTCTGGAGGCGGCGGTTGCTCTCGACTCGTCGTACGGCGAGGCGTACGCGCAGCTCGCGCGTGCATACAACACGCGCTCGTTCAAGTTCACCTCACAGGCTGAAGGCCGGCGCTTTCGTGAGAACGCTGACGTCGCCTTGGCGAAGGCACTGGATCTCGACCCGAACCTTGCCGAGGCGCACTTGGTTCGCGGTCTCGTCCTGTGGACGAAGGCGAAGGGATTTCCACACGAGCAGGCCATCAGATCTTTCAAGAAAGCCTTGGAGCTCGCGCCAGACGCCGACGAAACGCACCACCAGCTGTCGTTGGTGTATTCTCACGTCGGCCTGCTGGAGGAAGCCCGGAGCCACGTTGGCCAGGCGATCGATCTGAACCCGAACAACACAATGGCACGCTTCCGCGTCGGTGTGTACATGACGTGGCAGTGCAGATTCGAAGACGCGCTCGCCGTGCTGAAAACAGTGCCGTCGGATGTCAGCCCGTTCCTGGTCGATCGAATCAGGGCCGAGGTCTACGTTCAGCTCGGACGCCTCGACAAGGCCCGGCCCATCATCGACGGCTTCCTCGCCGGGCATCCCGCGGATGAGGGCGGGAGCCTGACCGGCGTCAGGGCGCTGCTGCTGGCAAAGGCGGGAGAAGCACGAGAAGCGAGAACAATGATCGATCGGGCGATCGAGCTCGGCACGGGCTTCGGCCATTTTCATCACACGGCTTACAACATCGCCGCCACCTACGCCGCGCTTCAGGCGCCCGATGAGGCCGTCGACTGGATCGAAGCCGCGGCGGACGACGGCTTCCCCTGCTACCCATATTTCGAGCGTGATCCGACACTCGATAGGCTGCGCGCATATCCGCGGTTCGTCGACATGATGTCGCAACTACACCGAAGGTGGACACACTTCAAGCAGATGGCCTGACGGCGCCGCAGCGCCATCCTGGTCATCACGTCCCTGCTCTCGATTCTCTTGCTGACGCTCCACGCTACGGACGACATCGTCCGGGGGATATCGAAGGCCGAGCCGGTGTTCGCCGAACGGCGATCCGGGTACGTCATCATGCTGCTCGTCGGGTTGTTCGCGGCAGGTATTGTGGTTTGCCAAAACCAGTCGGGCTCATTCTGCGCGGCCTGGGCGGCATGAGCCGGTCCGGCTGTAGCGAACCATGGTCGCCAGGTTCGGCTACTGATCGTTCTCGTGAGCCGACACGGCAGTCTGGTTCTCGTGAATCTTGCGCTGGCAGCAGTTGACGCATGTCGTAACTCGCCTGCCTGCCTGCGCTGCTCGGCTACCGGCTCTCCCCCAGCCGGGTATTGGTCTCAGCCGCAAGTTCGGCACGGCGGTACTGACCGCAGCGCCGATGACGTGGCGAAGGGCACGCACCAGACAGGGCTTCCCGAACCGTCGGCGAATCCGTTCACCTTTTGCCGGCGCGGAAAAGGGCAAAAAAAGGGCAACACCGCTCACACGGTGTCGATCCCCGGAGCGAAACGTTCAGAATTCCGCCCAATTTTCGGAATTTCACGACCAGCGGCCCTCAGGTTGCTCGGAGCGTTTCGGCAGCCGACTGCCGCCCGTAACTGATTGATTGGCTCCTCAGCCTGGACTCGAACCAGGAACCCTCCGGTTAACAGCTGAAAGCTGAGAGCTTCAAGATCGCAACCGTCGAGCTTGTTGTGGTACCGTCGAGGCGGAGACAACTCATGTCCCAGCCGCAAACGCCACCGCCGCACATTCAGATCATCCAGATGGGAACGGGCTATTGGGTCTCGCGTCTCGTCGGCGCGGCCGCCAGCCTCGGGCTCGCCGATCATCTGGCCAACGGCCCGAAGTCTGCCGCCGACCTTGCCGGCCCTACTGGGACCAACCCGCGCGCTCTTCATCGGTTGATGCGGAGCCTCGCGGGCTTCGGCATCCTGAGCCAGGATGGCGGCGACAGGTTTGCGCTGACCGAGCTCGGAGACGCGCTCAGGAGCGATGCGCCAGGATCGGCGCGATCGACCATCCTCGCGATGTCGGGACCCTGGATGTGGAAGGCCTTCGGCGAGTTTCAGTACTCGCTCGAGACGGGCAAGACGGCGATGGAGAAAGTGTTCGGGATGCCGCTGTTCGACTATCTCGCGCAGCATCCGAAGGAGTCCGCGCAATTCAGCGAAGCAATGGTCGGCATCCACGGACCGGAGCCGCCGGCTGTCGCCGAAGCCTACGATTTTTCGTCGGTCGGTTCGATCGTCGACGTCGGAGGAGCCACCGGCAACATGCTGGCTCACATCCTCGCGCGATACCCTCAACCCAGGGGCGTTCTGTTCGACCGTTCTCACGTTGTCGCAGAAGCACCGGCACTGCTTCGCTCGCGGGGCGTGGAGGGTCGGGTCTCGATCGAACCAGGAAACTTCTTCGAGCATGTGCCGCCCGGGGGCGACGTCTACATCCTGTCCCACATCATCCATGATTGGAACGAGGATCAGTGCCTGACGATCCTTGGCAATTGCCGCAAGGCCCTGAAGCCCGGTGCCAGGCTCCTGATTGTCGAGTTCGTGTTGCCGGAGGGCAATACCCCGCACTTCGGCAAGCTGGCCGACATGGTGATGCTGGCGATTCCCGGCGGGGAGGAGCGGACAGCGGCCGAGTACGACACACTGCTGAAGACGGCCGGGTTGAAGATGACTCGTGTCGTTCCCACGACTACCGATGTCAGCATCGTCGAGGCTCGACTGGCGTAGTGGGTTCGGAACGATCGCACGAGTAACGGGCCGGCGATCGGCCGGCGCGATCCGCTGACGAGCAGATGGACAAAGACATTGCGTTCGAGATGGCCGCCTCCCATGTCCGCTTCGGCGTCGGCGTGACGCGCGAAGTCGGCATGGATCTGAAGGAGATCGGCGCCCGCCGTGTGCTGGTGGTGACGGATCCACTGGTCGGGAAGCTGCCTCCCGTACGGACTGTTCTGGAGTCACTCGATCGAAGCGGCGTCCCCTTCGACCTGTTCGATCGCGTGCGGGTCGAGCCTTCGGAGGAATCGCTGCTCGAGGCGATCGCTGTCGCACGCGCAGGCTCCTACGACGCGTACGTCGCCGTCGGCGGAGGATCGACGATCGACACGGCCAAGGCCGCGAACCTGTACGCGACCTTTCCTCCCTCGGATTTTCTCGACTATGTGAATCCTCCGATCGGTAAGGGTCTGCCGGTGCCAGGACCACTGAAGCCGCTGCTGGCCATTCCCACGACGGCGGGGACGGGCAGCGAGACGACGGGGGTGGCGATCTTCGATTTGAAACGGCTGCACGCGAAGACTGGCATCGCGAACCGGCTCCTGAAACCGACGCTCGGCTACCTCGATCCCGAGAACACGCGCACGATGCCGCCAGAAGTCGCGGCATCCTCCGGCCTCGACATCCTGAGCCACGCCGTCGAGTCCTACACGGCGATGCCCTTCACCGACCGGCCGCGGCCCGAGCGTCCCGCGCTCCGGCCGGCCTATCAGGGCTCGAATCCCATCAGTGACATCTGGTCGATGCAGGCCATGCGGATGGTGGCGCAGTTCCTCGTGCGCGCGTTCGACGATCCGTCAGACGACGAGGCTCGGGCGAACATGCTGCTGGCGGCGTCGTATGCCGGTGTGGGATTCGGGAATGCGGGCGTGCATCTGCCTCACGGGATGTCATATCCCGTTTCAGGGGGCGTGAAGACGTACTCCGCCCCGGGGTACGTCACGGATCACGCGCTGGTCCCTCACGGAATGTCCGTCATCCTAAACGCGCCGTCGGTGTTCCGATTCACGGCCGACGCCAATCCGACCCGTCATCTGCAGGCGGCCGAGGCTCTGGGCGCGGACGTGTCGAGGGCGCGACCCCAGGACGCCGGCAAGATACTGGCCGACCGGATCACGTGGTTCATGCAGCGACTGAAGATGCCGAACGGCCTTCGCGCCATCGGCTACTCGTCGTCCGATATTCCGGCGCTCGTCGAGGGCACCCTGCCGCAGCATCGCGTGACGAAGCTGTCGCCGCGACCCGCGGGTCAGGAGGAATTGAGCGGGCTGTTCGAGGACGCGATGGTTGCGTGGTGATCCCGTCCTCTGACCTCTTGATCTTCGACTAGCGAGAGAAATTCAGGGCGCAGGCCAAGTCGCCTGCGCCCTGATGACACTCCATGAAGGAGTCTAGAACGTCATGCGCACGCCGACGCGGAACTGCCGCGAACGGCCCATCGCATCCGCGGTTTGCGTGGACAGCACGCGCCCGAAGTTCGCACTGTTGACGTTGCCGTTCGGGTTGGAGAAATGCGGCGTGTTGGTCGCGTTGAACGCCTCCAGGCGGAACTGCAGGTCGGATTCTCTGACCTTGAAGGAGCGGAACAGCCCCAGATCCAGGTTCGCGACGCCAGGCCCGCGCATGGTGTTGCGACCCACATTGCCGAACCGGACCGCGGTGACGCGCGCGAACGCCGTCGTATCGAAGTACGTTCCGTCGCTGCCCACATTCCCGAGGATCTCGACGTTCTCCTTGATCTGATCGGGCGTCTGCTGGTTGCCCGGCATGTTCAACGACGAGCCTGAAGCAGTCAGCGTGAACGGCCGGCCTGAGTACGCGGCGAAGACGCCGTTCAACTGCCAGCCTCCGAAGATCGTGCTGCTGAGACCCGAGGTGGCCCACTTCTTCTGCCTGCCGAACGGCAGTTCGTAGAGCGCCCCCAGCTGGAAGTTGTGCGGGATGTCGTGCGACGCCAACGCTCGGTTGCGGCCGTACACGCTGGGCGCGTTCCAGAGGAACGCCGTCCAGTCGTCGTACGTGGCCTCGTCGATGGCTTTCGACCAGGTGTAGGCACCCTTGAGCAGCAGACCGTCCTTGAAGCGGCGGTTTAGGGTGGTCTGCAGCGAGTGGTAGATGCTGTGCGTCCGGCCATCCCACTCACGCGTGGTGGTCGTACGCCCGAACTCCGCGAAGAGCGGGCGTCCTTCGTCGCCCGAGCCCGGGATCTGCGACGCGTTGATGTCGAGGAACGCGAAGCCGCGGACGGAAGCCGACCCCACGTATCCAATCGACGCAATTATCTCGCCCGGCAGTGTGCGTTCGCCGATCAGGTTCCACGACTGGATGTAGCCGCGGTGCAGCTCCGAGTTCGCACGCGGATAGCCCGTTTCCGCCACGCTTGGCAGAGGCACACGGCCCGTGCTGATATCGGGACAGCAGATCGACGGGATGCCGACGTTGGGCCCGAGCGGGGCGTTGGGAACGCCCGCAGCCACATACGCGCGGTCGGTGGTGACTGGTTGGAACCCGTTGACGCCGGAGAACACCGCCACCAGGGTCAGTGGATACCATCCGCGCAGCGCCTGCGCGCCCCACGGATGCGAGTGGTAGGTGATGCCATAGCCGGTTCGGATGACGGTCTTCTCATCGAGCCGATAAGCGAGGCCGAGACGTGGAGCGAAGAGCTTCTTGCTGAAGCCCACGCCGTTGTCCTGCGGAATGCCGCCCCTGCCGCCAATCAACGCATCGTTCGTGGTCGGGTCGTACGATTCGATCCCCAGGCCGCCCGAGCGCCAGCGATTGGGGTAGAGCTCCCATCGCAGTCCCAGGTCGATCGTCAGCTTCTCCGTCCTGCGCCAGCGATCGCGAATGTAGAACGCGAACTGGTTCTCGAAGCTGTTCATCTTGATGAACTGGCTGCTCTTGCCCGATAGCATCGACGGCGTGCCGAGCAGGAAAGCCGCCAGGCCATTCCAGTCGTTCTCGAACGAAGGCGTATCTCCCTGGAATCCCACCGTTGCGTCGAGCGCGTCGGGATTCAGGGCCGTCACGCCGGGATCGAAATAGAAGGCACCGCGCGGGCCCTCGCCCAGCTCCGGCTGCCAGTGGTTCATCAGGTGATGAACGAAGTCGAAACCGAATCGGATGTCGTGTGTACTCTTCGCCCAGCTCGCGTTGACGTTGGCGGTGTACGACTGGTCGTTCCGGTAGAGCGGGTTCCAGCCCTCGGCGTTCCCCAGGTCGGAGTAGCCGGAGATGTACATCGGCGGCATGCCGCTTTCGCGCGGGTCCGGACCGTTTGTCCCCGGGATTCCCAGGACGTCCAACCCGAAGTTGGTGCCGAGATCGGGCGGTTCCACGTCCTGGCCGAAGCGCGTCCAGCCGAAGGTTCCGTCGATCAGGAACGTGGGCGAGACCGTATATGTCTGCCCGATACCGGCGATCTGCACCAGCGTGGAGCCCGTGCCGAGACCACCGCCACACAAGCAAGGACCACCGGCGTCGCCGAGGCCGAACTCGCCGCTGACCTTGGCCTTCATCATGCTGTACTTGAACCAGAGCTGATGACGCTCGTTGCGGTTCCAGTTGACCTTGGCGTCGATGTTGTTACGGTCCAGGGGCTGAACGGCTTGATTGAAGTAATTTTGGGTGTCCCCGGGCCGATTCGGGAGAGGAACGAGCGCCAGCATCTTCATCATCGGCGCGTTCAGGCGGGCCTGCGGGATGACGTTGATCCGTCCGCCGCTCGAAAACACCGATCGGCCCGTCCCGTCCAGATTCCCGGTGAACGGATCGAAAACCATTCCTTCTCTGAGGGCTGTCGTGCCCCCCTCAGTGGTCGGAACCATGATGGGCGTACCGGCCGCGCTCAGAATCGGCGCTCCGAGCGTGCGGCTGAAATCGCCGCTGCGGAAGTCGGCAGTCGGGACAGCGAAGCTGTTCGAGAAACCGTTCCGCTCGAAGGTGCCTTCCCAGTTCCCGAAGAAGAACAATTTGTTCTTCTCGACGGGCCGCCGAGACTGCCGCCGCTGATGCTTCGTTTCCCCTCGGGCTTGTCGGCAGCCCTGGCTCGGTTCTCGTCCCACGTGAACGCACGCATCGCAGCGCTGTCGTACATTCGTGAACGCCGTTCCGCGGAAGGTGTTCGTCCCTGACTTCGTGATGACGGTCACGGCGGCGCCGCCGGTCATCCCCTGCTCGGCATCGAAGTTGTTCGTCGAGATGTTGACTTCCTGAATGCTCTCGACGGGTGGGACGTAGACCGCGTGGTGCGGCATCGTGACCAGGATGTCGGCAGATCCGTCCACGCGCGTATTGTTGGCGCCGCGCTCCTGGCCGTTGACGTTCGTTGAAAGTGCCCGCCCCGGCGTGTCGGTGACGGCGTTCTGGATTCGCGCCGGTGTGGCGCCGGGGACCAGATTGATGAGCGACTGATAGTTGCGGTATCCGGATAGCGGCAGGTTCTCCATCGCCCGCGTATCCAGACTCACGCTGACATCCGCTTTGTTCGTCTGCAGGACCGCGCTGGTCGCCTCCACGCTGACTTGTTCGTTCAGCGCGCCCACCTCGATGGTGGCGTCGACGCGGGTGACGCGGTTGATTGAGATGGCGACGCCTTTCTGTGTGTAGGGCTTGAAGCCGGTTGACGTCACAGCCAGGTCGTACACACCCTCGAGAAGGTTGGGGACGGAATAGTAGCCGTTGTGGTCGGTCACGACCTGCCGGGACAGGCCGGTCTCGTGGTTGGTGACCATCACGGTTGCGTTCGGGACGACGGCGCCTGTCTGGTCGGTGAGAGTGCCGACGACGGAGCCGTACAGAACCTGCGCAGCGGCAGCGCGGCTCATTACCACTGTCGCAATCGTCAAACAGCAGAGGAGAACGAGGGAGCGACGTATCCTGTTCAGTCGTGTCATGGGGGTTACCTCCAATCGCAATGACCAGAGCCAGTGGCTCGGGGTGACCTCGCGGCGAGAGGCGGCCGCCAAAGCGTCGGTGAAGAACAAGCAGCGTGGAACCGACGGAGATCACGCTGAAGCGCGACCAAGAATGCTCCGACAGTCGAGTGAGGTCAAGAAAACAGTGATGAACGCGACCTAGAAGCGTCTAGTTCAGCTGGCAGGGCCTCATAGTAGAGCTGGACAAGGGAAGAGCAATCAAAGTCTGAAGAGCTTGCTCGCGTTCTCGTAAAGCAGCTTCCGCTCGATGCCCCTGTTTGCCGCCAACCGCCGCACCGCGGCGATAGTTTGAGATCCCTGACACTTCGGCCCGCTTCCCTCAACGTCGCTGCAGTCGCTTCCAAACACGAGCTTGTCCTGATGACGCGTCAGAAAATCGCGAGTGAAATCTTCGTCTCGGCTCAGCGCGTTGAGCCCCGAGCCCGCCGACAGATCCCCGTACATGTTGGCGTAGTCGCTCAAATAACGATCGGTCAGACCGCCTTTCGTCACCGGCCCCTTCGGATAGAGCTGCGCCACATCGTCGCGATAGTTCCGGTCGATGTTCGCCCACCACGTTTGCGCGTGTCCGAGGAAGCTCACCTTCGGGTACTTCTCGAGCATCTTGTAGAAGCGCTCGAACCCGTAGTTGTACATCTGGAATTGCCAGTGCATCAGAACCGGGACCTGGTAGGCCTGTGCGAGCTGGTAGATCTGCTGCATCTCCGGCGAGTCGCACTCGATGCCGAACTTCTGTTCGGCGATGAGGAGGGCCCCGCGTTTCAGGTACCGTTCGATCTCCCGCCGGGCAGCTGGAACGTCAGGAACTTCATTCGCGCCGTAGCGGTACTCCGCTTTGTGTGCTGCGGCAAACCTGGAGCAGGCCTCGTTGCCGAGCGCTTCGGCCTGAAGGCCGTTCGAGACCCCCTGATGTGTGGACGCTGTGCTCACCGACCGGCCCGCCGGCAGCAGGATGGTCGTCGTTGCGCCCATGAGACGCTGGTGCGCGAGGAGCACATCGTCCGAACGCCCGCTGTAGTTGAGATGCTGGTGGATGTCGATGATCGGATCGGAGCGCTGAAGGGCGGTCTGAGGGGCATCCTGAACGACGAGTCCGAGAAGCGCGAAACCGGACCTGGTCAGGAACGTTCGGCGCGGCACATCACCTGCAGGCTCCATGTCACCTCCGCAGGCGAGAATCCTCTCATACGTGACGTCGCTTCCCCTCATCGAAGAGGAGGCGTTCGGCTTATCTGGCGGCCATCGTTTTCGGACCGCGCAGGGCCTTCTTCGGCACCTTGATGGCGGGGCGCTTCGGGGTCGAGTCGATCGTCACGGCGTCGAGAAAACGCTCCACAGCGTAGGTCGCCACCTGACCGCACGGCCCGCCGAAGCTCTTGTCGCATCCGTGCGTCGCCCACGGCAGCCGAATGAACAGGTGCTTCACGCCCGCTTCCTGTAGCTTGGCGTCGAGCTGCGCGCTCTGATCGATCGAGACGACGCCGTCGTGCTCGCCATGTATGAGCAGCGTTGCCGGTGAGGAGGGCGTGACGAAGTTGATCGGCGACGCTGCGAAGTACGTGTCATCCGCTTTCGCTGGCGGTCCGCCGAGATAGGATTCCAGCGCGTGACGCGTGTCGATGGCGCCGCCTGACCCTGGTCTTTCGTACTCCAGCCGCATGTCGCTCGGACCGTACAGGGAAATCGCGCCCTTGATCGCGGGCTCATTCGCCGTGTACGCAGCGAGCAGCGCGAGCTGCGCACCGGAAGATCGGCCGGCCAGGACGAGACGCGTGGGATCCAGCCCAAACTGCGGCCCGTACACCTTCAGGTACGCGATCGCCGCCAGGACGTCATCGCGCCCATCAGGGAAGGGCCATTTCGCGGCAAATCGATAGTTGATCGCCGCCACGACGTAGTCGCGTCCGGCCAGGTACGCGTTCAAGGCGACGAATTCGGCATTCCCGCCCGACTGCCAGTCGCCGCCGTGGACGACGATGACCCCAGGGAGCGGTGGATGCACGTAGCCGGGCCGATAGATGTCCAGGGTCAGCTGGAGACCCTCGCGATTTTTGAAGGTGCGCTCCTCGAAGCGCACCGGCGGCAACGACAGCGGCTTGAGCAGATCGGGAAGCACGAGTGGCGCGGGGCGCGAGCCCTCTGCATACTGGGTCCGTTCGCGCCGGTCCGCGCCGAAGCGGGCGTCGAAAATGGCCGGTAGATCGCCATTCATCTGCTGCGCGCGCAGCACAGGCACGAGAAACAACACGATGGCCCCGACGCCGAAGACCGCACCCAGGCGCCCGAGCCTGGACGCATCCCGCATCGGGATGAGGGGAAGGATCGCCGGGATCGCGAGCCAGTAGCCCCACTCGGTTGCCGCTACGCTCATCCCCCAGAGGGCATGCGTGGGCGCCGGAAGCGCCGTGAGGGACGCTAGTGCGAGCAACCCGAGTCCACCCAGGAACCGCAGGACGTTGCTCATGATTCTGCCTCCGCACCGTGGCCAACGCACACCACGACTGTTCGTATCGACTGGCCAGGAGCAAGCCCGGTACCAGCGCGAATTCGTGCAAAGGCCTCGCTGGTGTCCAGCGCGGCTGGCGATGCCGTGCCGGGATTGTGATCGCAGGCGCATTTTTGGGCCTTCCCCTGCTGCGAAAAGGTCGGGCACGGCGCAGATGCTGACGAACCAGAACAGATACAGCCGGCGGTCCGGGATCGCTCATGGTCCGCCTTTCGGGCTGCTATGATCCGCACGCAATGGCTTCGGACGCAATGATCCCCCTGCTTCGGTTTCGTGCGACCGTTCTCTTCGTCTCGACGCTTCTGATCACCGGTTACGGGTCCCAAAGCTCGCCTGCGAACCGTCCGTGGCCGCCCGGCGTCCAGAAAGTTTCGGACGATTCTCCGCCCCTTTCGCCGGCCGACGCGCTGAAGACGTTCTACATGCCGCCGGGTTATCACGTCGAGCTCGTCGCGAGCGAGCCGCTGATCCAGGATCCCGTGGCGATCGACTGGGACACCGAGGGTCGCCTCTGGGCCATCGAGATGCCCGGTTTCATGGCGGATATCACCGGCTCGAACGAGCACGATCCCATCGGCCGTGTCGTCGTGCTGGAGGACACGAACGCAGACGGCGTGATGGACAAGCGGACGGTGTTCGCCGACGGTCTGGTGCTCGCGCGATCGCTGAAGATCCTGGACCACGGTGTCCTCGTCGCGGAGCCACCGAACGTCTGGCTGATGCACGACACGAACGGCGATCTCCGCATGGACACGAAGGAGCTCGTCACCGACCAGTTCGGACGCCGGGACACAGACCCCGAGAACAACGCGAACACGTTCTACTGGGCGCTCGACAATCGGATGTACACGTCCGGCCAGACCACAATCCAGTTCCGGTTCAGGGACGGCGCGTTCCAGACGGAGAAGACGCTGGAGCGTGGCGAGTGGGGCGTCGCGCAGGATGATGCCGGCCGCATCTATCGGAACACGAACGAGTCGGCACTTCATGTCGATTACGTCCCGACGGCATATTTCGCGCGCAATCCGAGCCTGCTGCGCACCCGAGGAAGCTACGAGCGGCTCGCGAGCGACACGAACGGTCTCAACACCGTGTGGCCGGTCCGCCCCAATCCGGGAACGAACCGCGCGTACCAGACCGGCATCGCCCGGCCGGACGGATCGCTGGCGAAGTTCACCGCGGTCTGCGCTCCCGTTGTCTACCGCGGCGACCGGCTCCCATCCGACGTTTACGGAAACGTGTTCGTGGCGGAGCCCGCCGCCAACCTCGTGAGCCGAATCGTGCTCAGCGATGACGGCACGTCGCTGCAGGCAAGGAAGGCGTACGAACAGGGAGAGTTCCTCGCATCCACCGACGAGCGCTTCCGGCCCCTCTATCTTTCCAACGCACCAGACGGCACCCTCTACGTCGTCGACATGTATCGCGGGATCATCGAGCATCGCCTGTCGCTCACGGTGTACCTGCGGGATCACATCGTCAAACGGAAGCTCCAGGAGGCTACCGGTTATGGCCGGATTTATCGGGTTGTCCACGAGACGACGCGGCGCGATCCGAGAAAGACGCTTGCGCAGGCGACGCCGGCGCAACTCGTCGACATGCTGTCGGACGCGAGCGGATGGTGGCGGGACACCGCCGAGCGCCTGCTCGTCGAGCGCGCGGATCGCCTCCGGTCCGGTGGCGCGAAAGAGCTGACCGAGGCAGGCCGATCCGTTGTCGCGGCGTTGACGGCGAAGGCGGCCGACCAGACGGACTGGCGGACGCGCCTGCGCGCGCTGTGGACGCTCGACGGAATCGATGCGATCGAGCCGGCGACGGTCGCGCGCGCGCTGGAGGATCCTTCGCGTGATGTGCGTGTTGCAGCGGTACGCCTCGCGGAGCGCTGGTTCGGCGATCCGGCAAGTCCGATCCGTGCGGCCGTCCTCGAGCGTCTGAGCGACGAGGACTATGCCGTGCGGCAGCAGCTGGCGGCGTCGCTCGGCGCCATGCCCCCGGGCGATCGCGACGGCGCCGTGGTGACGTTGCTCGATCGCCACGCCGACGATCCCATCACGCTGGATGCGGCGCTGAGCGGGTTGCATGGCAATGAAGCCGACGTGCTGGGACGTCTTCTGGCGTCGGACGCGCAGACGACGCAGCGGGATGCTGCCGTCACCATGCTCGCGGCGACGATCGTCCGCAGCAGCGAGGACGGCGCGATCGAGCGCCTCTTCGACTGGACCGGCGCCGCGAGCCGGCCGGGCTGGCAGCGCGCCGCGCTTCTGCGCGGTGCGGAAGTCGCGCTGCTGGGTGCGACGATGCCGGGAACGCCGCCACCGAGTGCCGGTTCGACGCCGGCGGGGACGCCATGCCCGACCTGCCCCGGCGGCAGGGCAGGGCCCGGCGGATCGTATGCCTACTCGAAGGAAGAAGACTTCGCGCGCGCAGGTCTCCGCGCAGGCCGCGGACTCCGCGCCGAGCTGCGCGTGAAAAAAGAGCCGACGACGTTGTCTCAGCTCGCGGCGGGCGGAGGCGAGCTGGGCACGCGCGCGGCGAACGTGCTCGCGCGCGTGAGCTGGCCGGGCAAGCCCGGGGCAACGGTGACGACGCCCCTGACGGCCGACGAGCAGCGCCGGTTCGAAGCAGGACGCGAGGTGTATCGCAGCATCTGTCAGGCGTGCCATCAGCCCGACGGCCGTGGACAGGATCGCGTGGCACCGAGCCTCGTCGGATCTCCCTTGTTGTTTGCGGCGGCTGGCGTTCCTGCTCGCATCCTGCTGAACGGGAAGGACGGCAAGATCGGGCTCATGCCGCCGATCGGTTTCGTGCTGGACGACGAACAGATCGCAAGCGTCCTGACATACGTACGGCGCGAGTGGGGCCAGACTGGCGCGCCGGTGGATCCGTCGTCTGTCAAGGCGATTCGCGAGGCGACCGCCGGTCGCACGCGGCCGTGGACGGACGACGAGCTGATGGCTCTCGCGAGGGACGCGGGTGGACGCAATTAGACCGTAGCTCACTTGTGTCGATGTAGGGCGGGGCCTTCAGGCCCCGCCCGGCGCGGGCTGAAGCCCGCGCCCTACATGTGAACGCAAGGGAATCGTGGGGATAGTCACGGTGCCAGTAAGATGGCGAGGACTCACACCAACCGCCAGACCGAACACCAGGAGACGACATGTCCCTCAAGACCACACGTGCCGTGCGGGCGCTCGTCCTCGCGGGCGTGGCGGCCGCCCTCACGCCCTTGACTTTTCCAGCGATCGGCACGCTGGCTGCGCAGCAGGATGCGACCATCAAGCTGCTCCAGGAACTGACGAACGCCAACGGCGCTCCGGGGTTCGAAGGGCCGGTACGGACGATCCTCAAGCGCGAGTGGCAGGGGATCCTGACCGATCTCCGGACGGACGGCCTCGGCAACCTCCTTGGTTCGCTGCCGGGCGGCTCCGAGTCCCCACGCGTGCTCGTCATGGCGCACATGGACGAAGTGGGCTTCATGGTGCGGTACATCGATCCGAACGGGTTCGTGTACTTCCACCCGATCGGTACGTACATCGACCAGGCCGTGCTGACGCAGCGCTTCACGATCATGACGCCGACGGGACCGGTGGTCGGGTACACCGGCGTCAAGTCGCCGCACATCGTGCCTCCGGAAGAGCGGAATTCGATGGTGCAGGCGACCGACATGTTCCTGGATCTCGGCGTGAAGAGCCGGGACGAGGCGGAGAAGCTTGGCGTCAGGCCTGGACTGCCGATGACCTACCGGACAGAGTTCGAAGTGTTCAACCCGTCCACCAATCGCTATCTTGCCAAAGCGTTCGACGATCGCGTCGGGTGCGCGCTCATCACTCAGGCGCTCCATCAGTTCCGCACGTTGCCGCATCCCAACGCGTTGCAAGTGGCGGCCACCGTCCAGGAAGAACTGGGCTCTCGAGGCGCCGCGGTTATCTACAACCAGCTCAAGCCGGACATCGTGATCAACCTCGAGATCGGAATCGCCGGTGATTTCCCGCTCCGCACGTCGCCGAGGCTGTCGCAGGAATCGCTCGGGAAAGGCGCGACGGTCTTTGTCTTCCAAGGAGACATGATTCCGAACAACAAGTACGTCGAGTGGGTGACGCGGCTTGCCAAAGCCGAGAACATTCCGATCCAGTACAGCGCGGTCACCACCTACGGACAGGACGGCTCGGCGCTGCAGAGAGCCGGAACCGGAACGCCCAGCATCAACATCGGCGTGCCTACGCGGTACGGGCACAGCGAGTCCGGCGTGATCGATCGCGGCGACTACGACGCTGCGCTGAAGCTGGTCGTGAAGATGATTCAGCAGCTTTCGGCGTCCGAGGTCAAGGCGATCGCGGGTTTCGAGTAGCACGCTGCCGTGGGCGTGCAGCGGCGGCCCGGTTGAGCCGCACCGTGGCGGGGCCTAAAGGCCCCGCCCCACGACAAGATCAATCCCAGGAGACGACCCATGACCGCACGCGAGCGGCGTTCCCGGAGCGGTTCGCGCGCCGCGCAGGAGGTCTCGAGCAGATCGTTGGCGGAGACGTGTCGAGAGCATCGCCGCCCGCTGACTCTCGCATGTGTGCTCGCATGCGCGGCGGCACTGTCGATCCCGTTCGCCCTCACCTCCCATGCGCAGAACGCTCAACGCGGACCCATTCAAACTCCTGGCGGTGGGCGCGGACCGGGAGCGGCTCCTGACGCAAACGATCCGGCCAACGCCGGCGCGGATCTGACGCCGAAGCCTCCGGTCCTCCCGCTGTCGCCTCAGGAAGAGGTCAAACGCCTGTCGCTCCCGCCCGGCTACCGGATGGCGCCCGTGCTCTCGGAGCCGCTCATCGAGGACCCCGCCCAGATCGCGTTCGACGGCAACGGCCGCATGTTCGTCGTCGAGCTGCGCGGATACTTCCAGACTCCAGAGGGTATCGATCTCATCCCGCCGATCGGGCGGATCTCCATGCACGAGGATCGGGACAACGATGGCGTCTTCGAACGCCATTCGGTCTTCGTCGACAAGCTGGTCTTCCCGCGATTCGTGTTGCCGTTCGGCGCCAACACGATCCTGACGATGGAGACCAACGCGGATGAAGTGTGGAAATACACCGATACGAATGGCGACGGCGTGGCCGACAGACGGGAGTTGTTCGTGACGGGCTTCGGACGCGCCGGGAATATGGAGTCCCAGCAGGCGAGCCTGTTCTGGGCGATGGACAACTGGCTCTACAGCACCGTCAACGCATTCAGGCTGCGCTGGACCCCCAACGGGATCCTGAAGGAACCCACGGGACCGAACAGCTCGCAATGGGGCGTGACGCAGGACAACGACGGCAAAGTCTGGTTTCAGGGCGGAGCCAGCGGAGTGCCTGGTTACTTCCAGTTCCCCGTCCACTACGGGAACTTTGCCCCGCCGGATCAATTCGAGCCCGACCTGAACATCGTCTGGGGCGCGCCGATCAGGATCGGCGACATCCAGGCGGGACTGCCTGGGACTCGCATGCCGGATGGCTCACTGGTGTATGCCACGGCCGCCGCAGGGAACGAGATCTACCGGGGGGACAGGTTGCCGAAAGATCTCGCCGGCGACTATCTGCACGGCGAAGTCGTGGCTCGCATCGTGAGAAGGCTCCGGCCGGTCAAGACCGAAGGACTCACCCAGCTGCGGAACGTCTATCCGGGCTCCGAGTTCATTCGATCCCTGGATCCGCTGTTTCGACCGGCGGACGTCACGACAGGTCCGGATGGGACGATCTATATCGCCGACATGTACCGCGGCATGATCGAAGGGGCCGAGTGGGCGAAGCAGGGCACATACCTTCGAGAAAAGATCAGCCAGTATCAGCTCGACAAAGTAGTGGGGCATGGCCGCGTCTGGCGGTTGACATACGACGGGATCGCGCGCGATCGGACGCGTCCGCGGATGCTGGAGGAAACACCAGCCCAGCTCGTGGCGCACCTCGCACATCCGAACGGCTGGTGGCGCGACACTGCGCAGCAGCTCCTGGTGCTCAAGCAGGACAGGTCCGTCGTGCCCGCGCTGCAGTCTCTGGTCAGGACGTCGACGAATCTGCTGGCACGTTTCCATGCGCTGTGGACGCTCGAGGGGCTCGGCGCCCTGGACGCCGCGCTGACGCGCGAGCTCCTGCGCGACGCGGAGCCTCGCATGCGAATCCAGGCGCTGCGGGCCAGCGAGACGCTCTACAAATCAGGGGATCGGTCGTTCGATGCCGACTACCGCAGCCTGTCGAAGGACTCGGACGTCGACGTCGTCATCCAGGCGATGTTGACGATGTACGGGCTGAAAGTGGCGGATCTCTCCAGTCTCGTGAAGACGGTGGCCGAGAACAGCAAGGCGCGAGGCGTGCAGTTCGTGGCCGAGAGGATCGCGACATCGAGTGCGGCCGCCGGACGAGGAGGCGGACGCGGGGGCGCGTTGACCGAAGAACAGCAGGGCAGTCTCGAGCGCGGCGGCGTCATCTACACGGAGTTGTGCTACGCGTGCCACGGCGCCGACGGACGCGGTGCGCCGACGCCCGGCGCATCGGCCGGTGCCACGCTGGCGCCATCGCTGGCTGGATCGCCGCGCGTCAACGGGCATCGCGACTACGTCATCAAGTCCGTGCTGCATGGACTCTCCGGTCCTCTCGATGGCAGGAGCTATCCGCAGGTGATGGTCGCGATGGGCACCAACAGCGACCAGTGGATCGCTGACATCACGTCGTACGTGCGCAACAGTTTTGGAAACATCGGGGCTCTGGCGACATCCGCCGACGTGGCCAGGGTGCGGACCGCCACGGGTACGAGGTCGCCGTGGACCGTCGCGGAGCTCGAGGCCTCTCTTCCACGCGCGCTGGTGCCCGATCCCTCCTGGAAGGTCACGGCCAGCCACGACGGGCGACCCAGCCCGCAAGCCAACGCCGAGGGCGGCTACAACTACCTGGGCAACGCTGCCGGCGCTCTCAGTTTCCTGGGCTGGACGACAGGTGCGCCACAGCAGCCGGGCATGTGGTTCCAGATAGAGTTGCCGGCGCCAGCCACTCTCACCGAAATCCAGTTCACGTCGTCGTCAATCGGAGGGCGCGCGGGCGCTCCCGCGGCGTGGACGTTTCCTAGAGGGTACGAGGTCCAGATCTCAGCCGAGGGCACGACGTGGAGCGCGCCGGTAGCCAGAGGTCAGGGAAATCCCGGCATCACGGTGATCCCGTTGGCGCCGGCGAGCGCGAAGTTCCTGCGCATCACGCAAACCGCGAGCGTCGAAAACGCGCCGCCCTGGGCGATGCGCCTCCTCCGCCTCTACGTGGCGGCGCCGGTCAAATGAGCGCCGGCGCTCGTTCTCTGCGGGCTTTGGAACAGCCAATCGCAGGTTCGGTGAAGCTCGCAGCTCACAGCTGAGAGTGGCGGCCCGGGCACATTCCGGAATTAAGATACGTTGACGGCTTCCTTCAACTCATCGGACGCCGATAGGCAGCGCTACGCGTCATGACCGACTCCACGCACGACGGCTCCCGTGTCGACAACGCGCTCGGAATGAATGCGCCGATCTCGCGCCGCGACTTTCTGAACTCGACGCTGATCGCCTCTGGTGCACTCCTGACGTCGCACGCTCCTGCGGAGCTCCTGTCGCAGGCCATCCCGGAAGGGGACACGTGGACCGGCTTTGGGGGAATAGGCGACTACGCCGGATCCAACGGAAATACGCTGCGAGTGATGACGGATGCGCATCAGATTCGCGACGGCGTGTTCGAGCGCCTGCCCGCCGACACGATCGACACGGGCGAGTCGTACGATTGCATTGTCGTTGGCGGAGGCATCAGCGGGTTGGCGGCGGCCCTGATCTTCGGGCGGCGTGCGCGACCGGGGGCGACCTGTCTCGTGCTCGACAATCACGCGATCTTCGGCGGCGAAGCAAAGCGGAACGAGTTCGAGGTCGACGGTCATCGGCTGATCGCGCATCAGGGTTCGGCTTTCTACTTCGTGCCGTACCCCCTGAGCTTTCTCGGCCGCTTCTACGAATCCATCGGGCTGGCGCAGCCGCGTCTCGAGTATCAGACGTGGGGAGGATCGCGGCTGCGGATGGTTACGAGCAACACCCCGTACGGCGCGCCGGGGATGGATCAGGGGCAGTTCGGGTTCTACTTCGGCCAGAAGTTCGGCCGGACGCCTGGGGAGTGGTCGATCGATCCGTTGCGTCGAAATCTTGTAGGCGCCCCGATGCCGAACGAAACACGCGGGGAAGTTCTCAAGATCCTGCGCGCTCAGACCCGGTCGGACTTCCAGCGCCCTGCGTACGACGGCGATCCCATCTCGAGATCTCTCGACGCGATGACGCTGGAAGACCACCTGATGTGGCTCTACGGAGTGCGCCGGGAGACCGTCCGTACGTATCTCGGTGACGAGGGCGGTGGCTTCGGCCTGGGGCCGGACGCGCTGTCGGCCATGACGCTCTATGCGCCCGATTTCCTGCATCCGCTGCCGGACCCGGCCGGGGAGCAGATGTTCCCGGACGGAAACAGCGGCTTCGCGCGGATGATCGTCAAGACGCTGTTGCCCGACGCGATAGGCGGGCAGAGCACGCTCGAGGGGGTGTGTCGCGGAGCGGTGAACTTCGACGCGCTCGATCGAGCGGGCTCCGCAGCGCGCATTCGCCTGGACTCGACGGCAGTGTCCGTTCAGCACGACGGCGATGCGGCAAAAGCCGGCACGCTGACCGTTGCCTACGCGCGTGGCGGCAAGGTGTACCGGGCAAATGCGCGCTCGGCGATCATGGCGGGCGGGTCGTGGACGACGCGACACATCGTGAGGGACCTGCCGGCAGCGCACCGCGACGCGTACGCGCAGTTCTATCGCTCGCCGGCGATGATGATCAATGTCGCCGTACGGAACTGGCGCTTCCTCGAGAAGCTCGGGATCAGCGGATGCCGGTGGTTCGAGGGACTCGGGAGCTTCATGCAGATGCGGCACGTGGCGGCGTGCGGCGCTGCAGCCCCCACGATCCACCCCGATCAACCCGCCGTCATCACCGTGAAAGTGATCTACCCGACGCCTGGTCTCCCGACTGAAGAGCAGGGTCGCCGCGGACGGGCCGAGATGCTGTCCACGTCCTTCAGCGACTACGAACGGCGCATCCGCACACAGTTCGACGAGATGTTCGCGCGCGCGGGTCTCGACGTCCGCCGGGATATTGCGGGGATCATTCTCAATCGGTGGGGCCACGCGTACGTGAGCCCCCAGCCGGGCTGGTACTACGGATCGAACGGCAAGCCGGCGCCGCGAGAGGTGCTGCGGGCCGCGCCGTTCGGCCGGATCGCCTTCGCGAACACCGACCTGTCGGGCAACATGGATCATCGAAGCTCGATTATCGAAGCCGATCGCGCGGTCGGACAATTGCTGGACCAGGTTCTGTCGTAGGAGCTTCTGCCCGGACGAGCGTGCTCGCTGCTTGACTTCACCGACGCAGTCAATCAAAGCTCTCGATCCTCCCGTATGCGCAGCAAGCGTTGCGGCATCTGGGAGGCCCGGAGGCCCATGAGGGCACACCCTATGAACCATCGATTGACCGGCACGGTTTCCTGTCTGGGCTTCGCCGTTTGTCTGGCTGGAACGCCCAGTGCGCAAGCGCCTGCGCCGGCTGCCGCGCCACCTCCGGCTCAAAGCAGCAGCGCCGTCGGCGCGCCGACCTACGTCACGATTCCGCTCGAGATCACGGTCGATCGGCCGGCTGCGGAGGTCTGGAAGCGAATCGGCAAGTACTGTGACATCGCCGAATGGTTCCAGGTGGCCTGCACGATCACGTCAGGGAAGGACGGCGAGGTCGGCGCCGTGCGATCGGTTGCCAACGAGGTCCTCGTCGGAAAAACGGAGCTCTCGTACACCTACACGCAGCCGGTCCGCGAGGGCCGCCCCTACAACCTCTATCACGGGACACTGGAGGCGCGGCCGCTCACGGCGACGACCTCGAAGCTGCTGTACACGCTCGTCTACGACAACTCGATGCTGGCCGACGATGCGGCCCGCGAGAAGGACAAGGCATCGCGAACGGCGACATTCACGCGTGCCCTGCAGAACATGAAGATCCTGGCCGAGGGTGGGACCCTGCCACCCCGCCCGGCGCGCGGTGCAGGACCTGGCCAGGCCGGAAAGTGATCCGGATAGGCAGGTGAGCCCGGGTCGAGGGCACCAGCCGGCACTATAATCACGACTCTTCCAGATGGCACCCCAGGCTCGCGCTCTGAGCGGCAACGGGCTGGCCCAACGACGACTCACGGCTGAGCACGTGATTGCCCGGGCCCTGGTCGAAGCGGCTACGTTCACCGAGGCCGTCCCGAAGATCCTCGAGGCCATCTGCGACGCGCTCGGATGGGAGCACGGCGCTCTGTGGGCCATCGATCGCAGCGCCGATGTACTTCGCTGCGCGCAGATCTGGACGGCTCCTTCAGCCCACTTTTCCGAGTTCCAGGCCGCCAGTCAAGCATCCACGTTCGTTCGAGGTGTGGGGTTGCCGGGCCGTGTCTGGTCCAGCGGTGGGCCGGTCTGGATCCCCGACGTGGTGCACGACTCCAACTTTCCGCGCGCACACGTCGCGACACGCGAAGGCCTGCACGCGGCATTCGGATTCCCGATCCTGCTGCGCGGCGAAGTGCTGAGCGTGATGGAGTTCTTCAGCCGCGAGATCCGCGAGCCCGATGCGGATCTGCTCTCGATGCTCACGAGCGTGGGCAACCAGATCGGGCTGTTCGTCGACAGGAGGCGCGCCCAGGAGGAGCTCGATTGTTTCTTCATGCTCTCGCTGGACATGCTCTGCGTCGCGGGATTCGATGGCCACTTCAAGCGCGTCAATCCGGCGTGGCACCGCGTTCTCGGCTACAGCGAAGAGGAGCTGCTGTCGCGGCCCTTCATGGACTTCGTCCATCCCGACGATCGTCAGAGCACGATTGCCGAATCGATGAAGCAGATCGAGCGTGGAGAGCAGGTCATCTCCTTCGAGAACCGCTACTTCCACAAGGACGGGACGCTGCGGTGGCTGATGTGGACTTCGACGCCGTTTCGTGAGCAACAGGTCATGTTCGCCGCCGCCCGCGACGTCACCGAACGCAAGGCGGCGGAAGAGACCCTCGCCAGCTACGCGCGCGAACTGGAGTCCAGCCAGCGCGAGCTCGAGGAGCAGGCCGCGCGGCTCGCGCAGCTGGTCAAGGAGCTCGAGGTCGCAAAACGGCGGGCCGAAGAGGCGACACAGGCGAAGAGCGCCTTCCTCGCCAACATGAGTCACGAGATCCGGACACCGCTCAACGGCATCCTGGGCATGACCACGCTCGCGCTGCAGACGCGTCTCTCTGCCGAGCAGCGCGAGTACCTGACGACCGTCAAGTCATCGGCCGAGTCGCTGCTCGAAATCGTCAACGACATCCTGGACTTCTCGAAGATCGAAGCGCAACGCCTCGACCTCGAGCACACCGAATTCGATCTGCGTGAGACGGTCGGCGACGCCGCCAAGCTGCTGGCGCTCCGCGCCGCCGAAAAAGGCATCGAGCTCGCGTGTCACATCGTTGCCGACGTTCCGGACATCCTGCTTGGAGATGCCGGTCGTCTCCGGCAGGTCCTGCTGAATGTGATGGGGAACGCCGTCAAGTTCACGACGGCGGGTGAAGTCGTACTCCGCGTGAGTGCGCAGACGGTGAGCTCGGACCGGGTAACGCTCCACTTCGCGGTCAGCGATACCGGCATCGGGATAGCTCCGGAGAAGCAGCGACAGATCTTCCAGGCCTTCACGCAGGCGGACAGCTCGACGACACGGCGCTACGGAGGCACGGGGCTGGGGCTCGCGATCGCGCTGCGACTCGTCGAGCTGATGGGCGGACGGCTCTGGGTCGAGAGCACCGAGGGCCGCGGCAGCACGTTCTTCTTCACAGCCAGCTTCGAACAGCCGCACGTCAGTGTGCGCGCGGTCGTCCAGAAGCCGAAGGCACTCGAAGGGCTGCGAGTGCTGGTCGTGGACGACAACGCGACCAATCGACGCATTCTCGAGGAGATGCTTGCGAGCTGGCAGATGAAGCCGACGACGGTGAGCGATGCCGCCGCTGCGGTGTCGGCCTTACGAACCGCAGCGGACACGAACGCACCGTTCGATGTGATGATTTCGGACTGCCAGATGCCCGACGTCGACGGATTCATGCTCGCTCGGCGTGTGAGGCGCGAAAAGCGGCTCGCCAATACGCCGATCGTGATGCTCACGTCAGTCGGGCAGCCGGACGACGCGCGGCGTCGTCACAGGCATGGCATCGACGAGTTCCTGACGAAGCCGATCAAGCATTCCGATCTGCTCGAGGCGCTCTCCCGGCTGTTTCGTATAGCGACGAAACATGGACGCACCGAGCCCCTGACCGAGCGTATCGGCTCGCGCCCAGGCGTCCCGCTGCAGGTGCTCGTCGCGGAAGACAACCTCGTGAATCGAAAGCTGGCGACGACGCTGCTCAGAAAACGGGGCCACAAGGTGAAGGCCGTCGACAACGGCCGGAAAGCGGTCCAGGCCATCCAGGCGGCAAAGGACAGGCCGTTCGACGTCGTGTTGATGGATCTTCAAATGCCGGAGATGAGCGGTTTCGAAGCGTCGCAGGCGATCCGTCAGTGGGAGAGCGAGGGCGCCAGAGTGCCGCTCATCGCGTTGACCGCACACGCAATGCCCGGAGATCGAGAACGCTGCCTCGAGGCCGGCATGGACGGATATCTTTCGAAACCGATCGACGTTGACGAGTTGATTGCAACGGTCGAGAGGTTCGGCGGGAGGGCCGCACGGACCCTCGCGAGTCAGGCCAGCCGCCAGGCCAACGAGACCGTCGTCTTCGACGAGCGCGCAGCGCTCGCATACACGGGAGGCGATCGCAGCCTTTTGAAGAACGTCGTCAAGCTCTTTCGGTCGGACTATCCGTCCGCGCTCCGCCGGATCGATCGGGCGCTCCTGAGCCGCGATTTCGAGGCGCTCAGGCTGGCAGCGCACGGACTGAAAGGCGCGATCGCGACCGTAGGAGGATCCGCCGGGCGGGAAGCGGCTGCGTCAATCGAGCAGGCAGCCCGATCGAACAGCATCGAGGACTCCGAGCGTGCGTGCGCGAGCCTGCGTGACGAGATCGGACGGCTCGAGAAGGCGTTTGCGAGTGCGGATCTTATTTCGCGTCCACGGGCGCGCTCGACCGCCAGGCGCAAACCTCGACCACGCCAGCGAAAGCGAAGAACATCATGAACAGGATCCTCGTGGTCGACGACGACAAGACGACGCGCCTCGTATTGAGCAAGGTTCTGACGAGCGCCGGGTACTTGACGTCGGTGGCGAAGGACGGAGTCGAAGCGCTGAAGGCGCTCGGTTCGGACCGGTTCGACCTCCTGCTGCTGGACGTCTGGATGCCGCGCATGAACGGCCTCGAACTGCTCTCGACGCTGCGTGATCGCGAACAACGGCCGCGTGTGGTCGTCATGACCTCGGATGATGCACCAGAGACGCTGCTGAAGGCGGTACGTCAGCAGGCATTCAAGTACGTCCACAAACCTGTGGCAGCCGAGGCGCTCCTCGAGACGGTCCGCGACGCGCTTGCGGCGCCCGAGGGTCCGCCCATCGAAGTGATTTCCGCGCGACCCGAATGGGTCGAGCTCGTGGTGCCGTGTACGCGCGAGGCGGCCGGACGCATCGAGAGCGTCATGGCCCATCTCGACGCCAACCTCGCGCCCGAGGTGCGCGAGTCGATCGGCTTCGCGTTCCGCGAGCTGCTGCTGAACGCCGTCGAATGGGGCGGCAAGCTCGATCCCACGCGAACGGTGAGGATCGCGTGTCTGCGGGCGCGCCGCATGCTGATGTACCGCATCGCAGACCCGGGGACCGGCTTCAACATCGAAGATCTGCCGCACGCCGCAATCGGCCATCCGCCGGAAGATCCGATCGCGCACATGGACGTCCGCGAGGCGAAGGGCATTCGCCCCGGCGGCTTCGGCCTGCTGACCGTACGCGCCAGCGTCGACGAGCTGCTCTACAACGAGCAACGCAACGAGGTCGTCTTCGTGAAGTACCTGGACGACGCGGCGCCCGAGGCCGACGCGTAGCTCTCAGCTGTCAGCTTTCAGCTGTCGGCCAGATCATCTAGCTGAGCGCGGGCTGACACCGGAGCCCGTCGAGGACGCTACGTTCAGCTTCTCTACAACACGCCGGCACGCCCCGCCCAGCCGGCGATGTAGTTCTGCAGAAACGATGTGAAGTCGTCGGCCGCCGGAGGAAGCTTCCGTCCGCGGTGACGGATTTGGTGGAAATCGAGCGTCACCGTGGGATTCGTGAGATGACTCATCACGACATTTCGATGCCGGCAAGCCGGCAGCGCGAATGAAGCCACGACGGCGATCCCCTCGCCGGCTTCCACCATGGCGAGTATGGTGTCGAGGCGATTGAGCACCAATGCCGGCGGAGACGTCACGCCGGCTCGCGCCAGCTCCCGGTTGATCTGTTGCTGGACCGTGCTCGTGGGTACTTGCGCAATCAGCCGCTCGTTCTTCAATGCCGACCACGTCGTCGAGCCCCGCGGAGTGACGCGGGTGGCATCGCCGGCCTTCCTCGGCATCCCCGGGCGCGCGACCATCAGCGAGAACTGAAAGAAGGGCGTGCGGACAATCGCCGGCACGCGTTTGAACGAGCCGAGGCCGATGTCCAGTTCGCCGGCCTCGACCTGCTCCTGGACAGTCGCCGGATCCGCGTCGACCAGACGGATCTGGACCTCCGGTCTCCGGCTCCGGAACTGTTTGATCGCAGGTGGCAGGATGTTGGCGGACACGAGGAGTCCCGATCCCACCGACAACGTGTCGCTCGACTCGAGGGAGAGCCTGCCGATTCGCGCCGTGGCTGCATCGATCTCATCGAGGCTTCGGCGGGCGACGGCCAGCAGCTGCCGGCCGTGCGGCGTGAGGCCCACCTGGCGCGTCGTCCGATCGAACAGGCGAAATCCGAGCTGGCCTTCCAGCTCTTTGATCATCACGCTCAGGCCAGACGGCGTGATGAAGAGCGCGCTCGCGGCCCGCGTGAACGAATGGTGCTCGGCAACGAGCAGAAACGCGCGCAGCTGCCGTGAGCTGAAATCGATCATTGACTGAACATTAATGATTATCAACATAAATGAACTTCAGTCAAAAGTGTGCCAGGCCTACACTGACGCTCGATGCGAACCGAAGACGATTGGAGCGAGCGGCTGACACACTCCGGCGAAGAGGCCCCCCGGCGATTCGCTGCGCTGTCGGCACTGTTCGATCCAGGCACGATCAGGCATCTTCTCCA
Organism: uncultured Acidobacteriota bacterium; assembly: GCA_963730995.1. GTDB lineage: Bacteria > Acidobacteriota > Vicinamibacteria > Vicinamibacterales > 2-12-FULL-66-21 > CAVSUB01. The sequence continues at coordinate 163,710 of CAVSUB010000012.1, forward strand.
GTGCGGCGTGGCTCGAGGCTGGCGCTGCCTCGAGCTCGGCGGCGGCGGGGGATCCATCGCGACCTGGCTGTGCGACCGCGTTGGCGTCGACGGTGAAGTCGTAGTCACCGACGTCGACACGAGGTTTCTCGACACCCTCCGTCACCCGGCCCTCGAGGTGCGGCGTCATGATGCCGGGCGCGATCCGCTGCCCGACCGGCCGTTCGATCTGATCCACACTCGCCTCGTGCTGAACCACCTCCCTGAGCGCGACTCGATCCTCGAGAAACTGGCGGGAGCGCTGAAACCAGGAGGGTGGCTCGTGGCCGAGGAATTCGACTCGGCGTCGGCGCCGCCCGATCCGGCGGCCTATCCAGGGGAGGTGTTGTTGAAGACTTACGCCGCCATTCCCCGGGCGTTGGCGGGCCGCGGGGTCGATCGGCGCTACGGCCGGCTCCTGTTCGGACGGTTCCGCGATCTGGGACTCGCGTCGGTTGGTGCGGAGGCGCGGACGTTCATGGTTCACGGAGGATCGCCCGGGAGCGCACTCGTCCGGGCGACATGCGAGCGCCTCCGGCAGGACATGATCGATGCGGGCGAAGTCAGCGATCAGGAGTTCGACGACGACATGGCGCGTCTGGGCGATCCCGATTTCCTGATGCCATCGGCGGCACTCTGGGCTGTGTGGGGACGACGGCCCTTGAGCCCGGAATTCACGTGAGTCGAGTGTGAATCCCATGAAGCTGTCAGCCATCAGCCATCAGCCATCAGCCATCAGCCCTCAGCTGAGAGCTGAAAGCTGAGAGCTGAGAACGAACATGAATCGAACCGTAATAGCCCTGGTCGCCTTGTCGCTTCTCGGATGCAGGCATCCGCCGACCTCGTCATCGGCGCAAGAACTGCGGATGGCCCTTCCGAATGACTGGATCACGTGGCTCCCGGTGGAGCTCGCGCAAACCCTCGGCTACACGCAGCAGGAAGGCATCGCCCTCTCGGTATCCGAGACGAACGGCCTCGGCAAAGCGATGGAAGCGCTCCTTGGCGGCAGCGTGCAGGTCGCGGCTGGAACGCTCGCGCAATCCATCTCCCTTGCGGCAGAAGGCAGACGCCTTCGCTGTATCGTCGGGCTCTACACGAGGCCGGCCGTCGCGGTGGTGGTGGCACCGCCGATGACGACGACGATCCGCACGGTGCGCGATCTGGTCGGCCGCCGGGTTGGCGTTGCGTCAGCCGGATCCGCTTCCCACCAGTTCCTCGATTTCCTTCTGGTTTCGCAGGGACTGACTCCGCAGGCCGTCCAGCCCGTCTCGGTCGGCACGGCGGCTCCATCCCTCGCCGCTCTGGAGCACGGGACCGTTGATGCCGGCGTCCTGGTGGCCTCGGCCATCCCGACTTTTCAGAGGCGCCACCCCGAAGCACGAATGCTGGTGGACACCCGTCCGGAGGACGGCGCGCAACGGGTCTTCGGCACGGCGACCTTCCCGAATACCTGCGTGATTGCAGAGGACGACTGGCTGGACGCGCACGCGGAGTCGGCGCGTCGGTTCGTAAGAGCGGTGCAGAGCGCCATGCAGTGGATGCGCTCGCACTCGGCTGAAGAGATTCGCGCCCGGATGCCGGACTCGATGCGGATTCCCGATGGCGAGGCCGAGCTCCAGGCCATCCGTCAGGCCAAGGATACGCTGTCGCCGGACGGGGCGATCGCGTCGGATGCGGCAGAAACCGTCCGTCGATATGTGGCGGCCTACAACGACAAAGTTCGCAACACCCGCGTCGATTTGAGCCACACTTACACCAACGACTTTGTCTCCGGTCGTTGACGACAACGACCCGGCCGTACCTCGCGTCTGCCATCCGAGGAATCGACATGCCAGCGATTTCGCCACGGGTCTGGGTTCCGGCATTCGGACTTTTCGCGGTCGTCGCCGCGGGTGTCATCGAAGCTCAAGCTCCAACGCGGCCCGCGGTCGTTGGACGGACGGCCGCCGTCTCCGCCGGACATCCGCTCACGACTGCCGCCGCATTCGAGACGCTTCTGAAGGGCGGCAACGCGTTCGACGCAGGTGTCACCGCCCTTCTTGTCGGCGGTGTCGTCGAGCAGGATCTCTACAGCCTCGGCGGCGAGGGGCATGCCCTCGTCTTCCCGCGTCGCGACGGCAAGGTGATCTCGATCAACGGCCAGGGCTGGGCCCCGAAGGGCGCAACACCCGAGTACTTCACGTCGCGCGGGAAGACCATGGCGGGGACGGGTCTCGATCCGGCCGTTGTCCCCGGCGTGATTCACGCCGCCCTGACGATTCTGGAACGATGGGGGACGATGACCTTCGCGCAGGTTTCGGCCCGGGCGATCGACTACGCCGAAAACGGGTTTCCGCTGCGCCCTCGCACGACCCTGTCGATCGAGAACAACCTGGCGTTCGTTCGCACCTGGCCGGCCAACACCGCGATGTGGCTCAAGCCGGACGGATCCACCTACAAGGCGGGCGACACCCTGCGAATTCCAGATCTGGCGAACACGCTGAAGCGCATGGTGGAGGCGGAGCGCGCGGCGGCGGAGCGCGGCCGTGCGGCGGGCATCGTGGCGGCTCGCGATCGCTTCTACAAAGGCGACATCGCGGCGGAGATGGTCGCCTTTCTGAAGGGGCACGGCGCGCCGTGGGACGCGAGCGACTTCGCGGAGTTCTTCGCGAAGGTCGAGCAGCCGACGATGACGACGTACCGCGGCTATGAGGTCTATTCGCAGACATTCAACAGCCAGGGACCGATGCTGCTCGAAACGCTGAACATGCTCGAGCCGTTCGACATTCGGGGGATGAAGCGGAACAGCGCCGACTACATCCACACGATCACCGAAGCGCTCAAGCTGGCGTACGCGGATCGGGACACGTATTTTGCAGATCCGGACTTCGTGGCCGTTCCAGCGGACGGCCTGCTGTCGAAGGCGTACGCGAGCGAAAGGCGGAAGCTGATCGATCCGGCGCACGCGTCCAAGGCGTTCATCGCGGGCGACCCGCTGGCGTTCGACTCGAAGGTGAAGACCTGGCCCTACTGGGTGGCGAAGATCGCCGACGGCACGAAGTACGTCGAGGGCGGGAGCGCCGAGGCCGAGCTGCTGCGGGGAATCGCGCGCGACACGACGCACATCTCGGTGATCGACAAGGACGGCAACGTATTCGACAGCACGCCGAGCGGCGCGTGGATTCCGAGCGCGGTGGTGCTGGGCCACACGGGCATCCCGATGAGCGTCCGGGGTGAGGCGTTCAGGCTCGACAAGACCTACGCCCAGCAGTACCGGCCGCGGTCACGCCCGCGCCACACCCTCGCGCCGACGATCGTGCTGCGCAACGGCCAGCCGTTCATGGCCCTCGGCAGCCCCGGGAGCGACAACCAGATCCAGACGATCCTGCAGGCGTTCCTCGATGTCGTGGAGTTCCGGTCCGACTGGTTCCCGAACCTGCACGCCGCTTTCGAGTGGCCTCGCATCCAGACTCTGCACCTGTTCGGCACGCCGTATCCGCACGCCGCGGGATTCAACAAGCTCAATCTCGAAGCGGGCATCCCGCAGGCGGTCTTCGACGACCTGAAGGCCCGCGGCCACGACGTATCCAGCGTGCCGGCGAACAGCATTGCCGCCTGCGCGACCGCCGTGATCGTTGACGAGAACACGGGTAATCGGATCGCCGGCGCGGATCCTCGCCGGGATTGCTACGCGATCGCCTATTGAGGTCTCGACCTCGACTTCGCGGGCAGCGCGAACACCACGTACGCGGCTTCCTCTCTCGGTGGCTGCACGGTTGTCCCGGCAGGCGCGGCGGCCGCTGCGGCGGCCTCCTCGGGTGTGGATGACTGCTCCCGCGGGGATCCCGCGATGACGACGTATTGCCGGCCGCCGACCTGGTACGTCGAGGCAACGCTCATCGGGTTCACCGCGAGCTTCTTCTCCCAGAGCTCCTTCCCCGTATCCTTGTCGAAGACCCGGAACGTGTTGTCCGGAGTTCCGGTGAAAATCAAACCACCGGCGGTGACGACGGCGCCGCGGGGCGCGCCGGAGCCAGTGTTCTTGATTCCCTTGGCCGCGAGCTCGGGGACTTCACCGAGCGGCACCTGCCACGCGATAGAGCCCTTGTTCAGATCGTAGGCCGTAATCGTCGACCAGGGCGGCGCGACGGGAGCCGGGCCGATCTTCGGAACCATGTAGCCGTAGCCGCTCCAATACCGCACCGGCCCCGTCGGTTTCGGGGGCTCTGACGGTCCGGACTGTAACGCGACCTCGGCGTCGTGCTTGCCGGCGGCCGCATTGGCGGCAGCCGGATCGGACAGGAAGGCGATCAGTCCCGTCAGCTCGCGGTCACCGAGCTGGAACCCCGGCATCCTTCCGCGGCCGGTGATCACGGTCCGCTTGATTGTCTGGCTGTCCAACCGTTTGGTGACGCCGACCAGCATCGGGATCTCCGGAGGCACGCCCCGCAACTCCTCGCCATGGCAGGTCTGGCATCGCTGTCTGTAGACGCTTCGCCCCACTTGATCGGGAGGTCCCGTCGCGAGCCGCTGGCCCTGCGGCGGCTCGAGTTCCAGCTTGAGCATCGTGGGCTCGTCCTTGTTCAACACGTAGACCATTCCGGTCGTGGGGTCGGCGGCCGTCGTGCCCCAGTTCGCGCCGCCCGCGTTGCCCGGGATCTGCATCGTGTTGGACGTCGCCGGCGGCGTGAACAACCCCTTGTTGACGGAAGTCCTCACCATCTCGGTCCACTTCTCGCGTTCCGCATCGTCCGACAGATACGGACTGATGTCGGCGACCGTGAACGACTGCCGCCCGAAGGGTGGGACCACCGTGGGGAACGGCTGCGTGGGCCACGATTGTTCGCCCGGAACGTCGCTTGCGGGCACCTTCCGTTCTTCGATCGGCCACAGCGGCTCACCGGTCACGCGGTCGAAGACGTACAGGAACCCTGTCTTGCCCGCCATCGCGACGGCGTCCACCTTCTTGCCATTGTGCCGGACCGTGATCAGCTGGGGAGGCGCGGTGTTGTCGTAGTCCCAGAGATCGTGATGGACGACCTGATAGTGCCAGAGGCGTTTGCCGGTGCGGGCATCCAGGGCGAGCAGACAATTGCCGAACAGGTTGGTGCCGATGCGATCCGCGCCGTAGAAATCGTAGGTCGGCGATCCGGTGGGCGCGTAGATGATGCCGCGCGCTTCGTCCAGGCTCATGTCGCCCCAGACGTTGATGCCGCCGACCTCTTTGTACGCCTCCTTCGGCCACCCTTCGTAACCGAACTCGCCGGGATGGGGCACCGTGTGGAAGCTCCACACCTGCGCACCGGTGATCACGTCGAAGGCGCGGATGTCACCCGGCGGCGAGCCATAGGCTTCTCCCGTTCGGGACCCGACGATGAGGAGGTTCTCGAACACGCGGCCGGGGGAGTTCCAGCCGAGGGAACCGAATCCGAACTCGATAATCGACTTCGGATCGCGGCCGAGACCTTCGCGGAGGTCGACTTTGCCGTCCTTGCCGAAGGACGGAATCAGCTTGCCTGTCCGGGCGTCGACCGCCTGCAGGTACGCGCCTGCAGCGAAGAGCAGCCGGCGCTGCGATCGATCCTTGCTCTCCCAGTAGTTGATGCCCCGATCGGTGATGTCGCGCTGGAACAGCGGATCGTGCTCGTACGCCCAGAGCGGCTTTCCCGTGGCCGCATCGAGCGCGACGATCGCGCGATCCTTTCCCAATACGTACATCACATCGTCTATGACGATCGGGTTGAAGCGGAGCCGGTTGTTCGCCCCGGCCTTGTAGGTCCAGACCACTTCGAGCCCGCTCACGTTCGATCGGTTGATCTGGTTGAGCGTCGAATAGGACGCCGAATCCTGTGCTCCGAGGTAGTGCCGCCATTCCGCCCGTTTGTCCTTGTCGGATGCTGCGACACCCGCGCCGACCGAGGCGATCAGGGCGGCCGCGATGATCGCGGATCTCTTCCGGTTGCGAACGACCAGGTCCACAAGCGCGCGCATTTTCAATCTTCTCCTTGACGCAAAGGTCGTCAAATCCTACTCCGTCAAGCCGATCGGACGCACCACGGGCCGTTTGAGGCTTCGTCCGCGAACCTGGTCCGGCTGTCGGCGATTCACGCGCGCGAGCGGCCGCGAGGCATCAGCGCTCGATCCGCTTCTGGATGTCGTTCGCGCGCTGACTGGCGCGGAACTCGATGATCCGGAAGTCGGCCAGGCCGCGTGCGACGAACGGGTCTTCCTCGACGATCGCCTGCATCTGCTGCCGCGTCTTGCCGGAGGCCAGGATGATGCCTCCGTCCCTTGGGACCTTGCGGCCGGAGACCAGGAAGTGTCCCGAAGCGTAGTACTTGTTGAGAAACGCGACGTGCGCGGCCATGTTGGCGTCAATCTCGGCGAGATCGACCTTGTAGATCAGTTCGATGACGAACATGATCAAGAGATTGCGTCAAGAAGGCCGTCGCGTAAAGAGGTACTCGGAATTGCTGACTGACGAGATGAAGCGAGTGGTGGAGAAGCAGCGGCTCGGATTCGTGGCGACAGTGTGCGCGGACGGCACACCGAATCTGTCTCCGAAGGGCACGCTCAGGGTTCTGGACGACGACCACCTGATGTTTGCGGACATCCGCTCGCCAGGAACGGTGGCCAATCTTCGTACGAATCCAGGCATCGAGGTCAATGTGGTGGATCCGTTCGTGCGGAAGGGCTACCGCTTCAAGGGGCGCGCGAAGGTGTTGGATGCCGGCCCCGAGTTCGACCGGCTCGCCGCGCTCTATTCCACTCCTGAGCTGTCCGACGCGCCTCGCCGGATCCGGGCGATGGTCGTCGTTCGTGTCGAGGAGACGCGTCCGCTCATCTCACCGGCTTACGATCGGGAGACAGACGAGGCCGCGATGCGCGCGCGCTGGACGCAGTACTACCTTGACGCGGAGAATAGATCGTCGAGATGAGCGACCCGTCGAGTTACGACGGGGGTCCTTCGTGGCTGCCATCACGCCACTCGACACAAACCTGTTGACACAATTTCAGGACAGCCATCACTGTTGACGTGCCTTTTCTCTGGAGGAGCATGCCAATGCGCGTTTCGACTCGGACGGCGTCACTTGCCGCGGTTCTGGTCTCGACTTCGCTCGTACTGATTTCCGCGACGCGGATCTGGGGGAAGGAGCCGACCGGCAAGGCCTTCGGCGCCTGGGGCGTCGATCTCACCTCGCGCGATCTCCGTACTCCAGCCGGAGATGACTTCTTCGCCTACGCGAACGGCAGCTGGCTCGCCAGGACTGAGATTCCTTCCGATCAGGCGAGCACCAGCGCTGGCCGCGACGTCTTCAACCTCACGCAGGATCAACTGCGCGAGCTGATCGAAGCGAGCGCCGCAAAGGCGACGACCTCGACCGGTGCGCAGATCGGGGGCCTCTACAAAAGTTTCATGGATGAAGCCGGAGTCGAGGCGGCCGACGCCAAACCGCTCGCCTCCGATCTGGCCGCGATCCAGGCCGTCAGCTCGAAGCAGGACTTCGTGCGCTTGATGGGCAGGACCGCCACAAACTTCGGCAGCTCGGTGTTCGGGGTCGGAGTGTACGCCGACGCGAAGAAGCCGATGTCGTCGCTGTACCTGGGTCAGGGCGGGCTGGGGATGCCGGACCGCGACTACTACCTGACCGATGGCTTCAAGGACAAGAAGGACGCGTACCAGGCCTACATCGCGCGCACGTTCTCGCTGATCGAGGATCCTGCGCCCGACGAGAAGGCCAGGGCAGTACTCGCATTCGAAACGGAAATCGCGAAGGCGAGCTGGGCAGCCGCGGATCGACGCCAGATCGACAAGGTGTACAACCCGATGACCGTTGAGGAGCTGCAGAAGTACGCGCCATCGGTGGACTGGCGCGCGTTCCTGGATGCTTCGGGCTTGAGTGCCGTTCAGGCGGTCGTGGTCACGGAGACCACGGCCGTGCAGAAGATCGCCCAGATCGTCGCGGATACGCCGCTTGATACTCTGAAGGCATGGGAAGCGTTCCACTTCGTGGACGGCGCGTCACCGTACCTCTCGAAGCGGTTCGCCGACAGCCAGTTCGAGTTTGACGGCAAGGCACTGTCGGGAACGCCGGAGCAGCGTCCCCGGTGGAAGCGCGGCGTGAGCCTCATTGACGACCGTCTCGGGGAAGCCGTCGGGCAGGAATACGTCGCCAAGTACTTTCCACCCGCGTCGAAGGGGAAGATGGATGCGCTGGTCGCCAACCTGAAGACGGTAATGGCGGCGCGCATCCGCTCTGCAAGCTGGATGAGCGCCCAGACCAAGGATCAGGCCCTCGAGAAGCTGTCCAGGATGGAGGTGATGGTCGGCTATCCGTCGAAGTGGCGCGACTACTCGAAGCTGAAGATCGATCCGGCCGATCTCTACGGCAACCTCGCGCGGAGCATCGTCTTCGAGACGGCGTACCAGTTCGCCAAGATCGGCAAGCCGGTGGACAAGGCCGAATGGAGCATGACGCCCCAGACCGTCGACGCGTACAACGGCGGTCTCGAGAACAAGATCGTCTTTCCTGCCGGCATCCTGCAGCCGCCCTTCTTCAATCCCGACGCGGATCCTGCCGTGAACTACGGCGCCATCGGCGCGGTCATCGGCCACGAGATCACGCACGGGTTCGACGATCAGGGGCGCAAGATCGATGCGACCGGAGCGCTGCGCGATTGGTGGACGGCGGACGATGCGAAACGGTTCGTGGCGGAGAGCACGAAACTGGCGTCGCAGTACGACGCATATGAGGGCGTGCCCGGCTCGCACATCAACGGCAACCTGACGCTGGGGGAGAACATCGCCGACCTTGGAGGGCTGCTCGTCGCCATCGACGCGTATCACGCGTCGCTCGGCGGCAAGCCGGCGCCGATCATCGACGGCCTCACCGGCGACCAGCGGCTGTTCCTCGGCTATGCGCAGAGCTGGCGCGGCAAGGCGCGTGACGACGCCCTGCGCGCGCAGATGGCGTCTGACCCGCATTCACCACGGAAGTTCAGGGTCATCGGCGCGACACGGAACGTCGACAGCTGGTATCAGTCGTTCGACGTCACCGCGGGGCAGAAGTACTTCCTGAAGCCGGAGGATCGCGTTCGCGTCTGGTGATCCTGTCCACACGACCTCGCATCGATTCCGCAGGGGGCTCGGCTTCGAGCTGAGCCTCCAACCGTTCCCTCTCCGCCTTAACACGCTCGGACTCGTCACGACGGGTGAACCTTCGTCCGCGTCGGGCCTGCAACTGCAGGTGATCGACGTGCTGTTTCGAGGGCGCTCAGAATAGGGACGGATCCGGGGATGCTCGCTGCGCTGATGGGGAAGGAAAAGGTCTGAAAATAGATGTCCGGAGGACAGGCGATGAGCGACTTCATGTTTCTCTTTCGAGCCGGCGAAGCAGACCGCCGGGAGGCGATGGGCACGCCCGAGCTGGCGCAGAGGAGCCTGCAGACGTGGCTCGCGTGGATACGCGACCTTGAGGCCAAAGGACATCTGAAGGAGCCGGGGCAGCCGCTCAATCCCGATGGCAAAGTCGTTCGCGGGAAGAAACGGATGGTGACCGACGGTCCCTACATCGAAGCCAAGGAACTCGTTCTCGGCTTCATCATCGTCCAGGCGCGGGATCTGGAGCAGGCCGTGGAGTTGTCGACAGGCTGCCCGATGCTCGAAGGCGGAGGGTCGGTCGAGGTGCGCCCGATTGAACGACCTTCCCCCTTCCGTGGCACGTCGGAAATGTCTTAACATTTCTCTCACTCAACTCTTCATGAAATACCCACACCAACAGCCAATCGCTACGGGCCTCCTTTTCCTGGTGCTCTCCCTGGTTGCCGTATCCGTTGCCGCCGCCGGACCACAGGGTGCTCCCGAGCCGAAAGCGCGGCCGGATCTCGTCCGCGCGCCCTACAGCGTGGCTGACGTGGACTTCATGTCCGGCATGATTCCGCATCACGCCCAGGCGGTGTTGATCGCGGGCTGGGCCGGCTCGCACGGTGCCCGCGCCGACGTGCGGATCCTCTGCGAGCGGATTGTCGTCGCCCAGCGCGACGAGATCGAGTTCATGCGGACCTGGCTTCGCGATCGGGAGCAGCCGGTGCCTGCCGCCGACGCGACGCACCACCGGATGAAGATGAACGGCGTCGAGCACGACATGCTCATGCCGGGCATGCTCAGCCCCGAGCAGCTGTCGCAGCTCGACAAAGCGCGCGATGCCGAGTGGGATCGGTTGTTCCTCACTTTCATGATTGGCCATCACGAAGGCGCCATCAAGATGGTGGACGAGTTGTTCGGCTCGTATGGTGCCATGCAGGACGAGGACATCTTCAAATTCGCGTCCGACATGTACGCGGACCAGACCACGGAGATCGAGCGCATGCAGAAGATGCTCTCTGCTCCCGAACAGCGCAGCCGATAGTGGAGATCGGCTTCATCCCCAGGTGATCGGAGTGTGTTCATGAGATCGGTCGTCTTTGCGTCCCTCGCGGTCGTGCTGCTCGCCGTTGGGTGCGCGCCGAAGTCCGCCTCGGTTTCTTCGCCGGCTGGTGCCAAGCCCGCAGCTCCGGCAGCCGCTCCAACTGCATCAGCTCCGACGGCATCGGCTCCGCCGCCCTCCGCGCCGGCTGCCGCACCGTCGACAGGAGCCAGCGAGCCCGCACCGTCCGGCGCCGCCGCTGCGCCTGCCGAAGGCCGTGGCGGTCGCGGGACGCCGCCTCCGCCAACCCCACCGCCGCCGAGCGTCATGCCGCCGCCGGTGACACCCATCGTGTCCGCGACCGCACCGACGCCGGACCGGCGGGTCGGGCTGGCGGCGGGGCAGTGGACAGCAGCGCAGGCCGCCTGGAACATGAAGATGGTGTCGACGACGCCGCCGGCGGAGAAATTCGTCGGTGTCACCAACTCGGACCTCGCCTTTTCGGGCAAGTACGCCATTCAGGGCAGCTACAACGGGTTCCAGGTCTATGACGTGTCGAACCCGGCGAAACCGACGATCGCGCAGACGTATCTCTGCCCGGCCTCCCAGAGCGACGTCTCGGTGTACAAGAACTTGTTGTTCGTGTCGGGCGAGGGTGTCACCGGGCGCCTCGACTGCGGCATCCAGGGCGTGCCCGAGCCCGTCAGCAAGGACCGGCTGCGCGGCATTCGCATCTTCGACATCTCGAACATGGCGAGCCCGAAATACGTCGGGAACGTTCAGACGTGCCGCGGCTCTCACACACACACCGTCGTCGCCGATCCGCGCGACAAGGACAACGTCTACATTTATGTGTCCGGGTCGTCTCGTGTGCGCTCCGCGGACGAGCTCCCAGGCTGCGCGGATGGCCCCATTGACGATCCAAACACCGCGAGATTCCGTCTCGAGGTGATCAAAGTCCCGCTCGCCGATCCCGGGAAGGCCGCAATCGTGAGCTCGCCGCGTATCTTCTCCGGCCTTGCGCCGCCGCCACGCCGCGTGGAGCCGGGGCGCGGGACGCCTCCCGCAGGCGCCGACGCGGCAGCCGGTGCTGCCAGTGCTGCCGGCGGCGCTGGCGCGCCGGACGGAGGTCGGGGTCCCGCAGCCGCACCGTCAGGACCGAACCAGTGCCACGACATCACCACGTATTCGGAGATCGGCCTCGCCGGCGGCGCCTGCGGCGGATACGGCCTGCTGCTCGATATCAAGGACGTCGCTCACCCGGAGCGCATCGATCAGGCGGCCGACATCAACATGTCGTTCTGGCATTCCGCCACCTTCAGCAACGACGGCAGCAAGATTCTGTTCACTGACGAGTGGGGCGGCGGAACGCAGCCGCGCTGCCGGGACACGGACAAGCTCGAATGGGGTGCTGACGCGCTCTTCACGATCGAGAACGGCAAGATGCACTTCAAGAGTTACTACAAGATGGCGGCGCCGCAGACGTCCTTCGAGAACTGCGTCGCGCACAACGGATCCCTCATCCCGATTCCGGGGCGTGAAGTGATGGTCCAGGGCTGGTATCAGGGCGGGATCTCCGTGTTCGACTGGACCGACGTCTCGAAGGCCAAGGAGATTGCCTATTTCGATCGCGGTCCCGTGGACTCGACGCGGCTCATTACCAGCGGATCGTGGTCCGTCTACTGGTACAACGGGCTGCTGGTGAGCTCGGAGATCACCCGGGGGCTCGATATCTACGAGCTGCTCCCGAGCGGGCTCATCTCGCAGAACGAGATCGACGCAGCGAAGACGGTCAAGTGGGACTACTTGAACGCGCAGGAACAGCGCAAGATCGTGTGGCCGGCCAGCTTCGCCAAGCCTCGCGCCTATCTCGATCAACTCGAGCGCGGGAGCGGTCTTGCGGCGGCAAGGATCGCTGCGGCCCGGTCAGGGTTGGAGAGCGCCGAGAAGCTGTCGGGTCTGCCGCGCCAGCAGGCGCTCAGGAAGCTCGCGTCCGAGCTGAAGGCCGCTGCCGTTGGCGCTGCCGATCACGCGAAGGCTGAGATGCTGGCCGGCGCGGTGAACGAGCTCGCGTCCGCCCAGATGACTCCGTCGGCCACCACTACGTCGCGGTAACAAGGGCGGGGCCTGAAGGCCCCGCCCTACAGCCCTCGCGCCACGGCACGGACCGCCATGCCCGTTCCTTGACCCTCGGTCAGGGTCACGACGCGGTCGGCCTTTCCTCCGGGGAATTGCTCGCGCGCTCCCCCCGGCCACTGGACCTCAATCCGATCGTACGTCTCGCTCTTTGCCAGGCCGACGTGAATCCGGCTGTCGTTCTGAGAGATGTAGCTGCTTCCGCTCTGCACTTCGCCCGAGAGCCGACGGTCCGCGGCCTGGACCACGACGCGCGCGCCGATCGCATCTCGGTTGGCCTTCACCCCCACGAGCCGCACGAGCAGCCAGTGTTGATGGGTTCCTGTATTCTTCAAGAGGCTCGGCCGGGAGCCCATATTGCTCACCACGACCTCGAGCGATCCGTCGTCATCCAGGTCGCCCACAGCCGATCCTCGGGACGACAGCCTCGCCGACACGCCGCTCCCGGCCTGCTCCGACAGATCCTTGAACTTTCCGCCTCCCACATGCCAGTAGAACAGCCGCGGCTGTCGATAGCGGATCTCGGGCGTCTTGTCGGCCTCTGGGTACACGTGCCCGTTGATCATCAGCAGGTCCCGGCGCCCGTCGTGATCCATGTCCGCCAGATGGACACCCCACCCGACGTACTGGACGTAGCCGCCCAGACCTGACTGCAGCACGCGATCTTCGAACGTCCCGTTTCCGCTGTTGTGATACACGTTCGGCACATCGTCGCTGAAGTTCGTCTTGACGATGTCCATGCTGCCGTCTTCGTCGTAGTCGGCGACGGCGACGCCCATGCCGCCCTGTTCCTGCCCGTCCTCGTTGAGTGCCGTGCCCGAGAGCAGTCCGATGTCCTCGAAGGTGCCGTCGTGGTTGTTGTGATAGAGCAGGCTCGGCGTCGAGTCGCACGCAACGTAGAGATCCGGGTACCTGTCGTTGTCGAAGTCGGACGCGACCGCGGTGAAGCCGTAACAGCCCTTCGTCTTGCCGATGCCGCTCGCCATCGAGACATCGGCGAAGCGGCCCCCGCCCTCGTTGTGAAACAGGCGGTTCTGTGAGAAGGGCAGTCCGCGCGGGCCGCACATGACGGGAAGGCCTTTCCACTGGCAGTAGCCGCCGGTGCCGGGCTCCGGGATCCTGGTCCGATCGAACTGGAGGTAGCTCGTGACAACGAGATCGAGACGGCCGTCGAGGTCGTAGTCGAAGAACGAGCAGCCCGTATCCCAGCGCGGGGCGGCGGCGCGCAGCCCCGCTCGTTCCGTGACATCTTCGAAGGTTCCGTCACCGCGATTGCGGGAGAGGACGCTCTGGCCGTAGTACGTCACGAACAGATCACGATGCCCGTCGTTGTCGTAGTCACCGACGCACACCCCCTGGCCCCAGCCGGTTCGAGCAAGGCCTGCTTTGGTCGTCACGTCGTCGAATCGCAGCCCGCCGAGATTGCGATACAGGTGGCCGGTCGGAGCATCCGGTCCACCCGGCGCCCCGTCAATCGTCGTTCCGTTGGGGATGAAGATGTCGATGCGTCCGTCGTTGTCGTAGTCGAACAGCGCGACGCCGGTGCCCGTCGTCTCCAGGATGTATCTCTTGCGGTCTTCCGATCCCGAGACGTTGACGGCATTGAGTCCCGCCTGTTCCGCGAGATCCGCGAAGGCGACCGTGATGGGAGCGAGCGTGGTGTCCACGCGAGCCACCGGCTTGGACGGACGGTTCGGGCTGGCCATGCCCTGGAAGGCGTGAAGGCTTCCCCAGAAACCGAGCAGAACGACGGCGCCGGTCAGGAGACCAGGGACGGATCGCTCCCGACAGGTGAGTCTCATCGGGACGGTCCGCGCGGCATTCGTACCCGCTCGGGCCACTGAAATTGACAACCCGCCACGCGTCTACGATATATCACCAGCGAAACCGGAAACTTTGCCAGCTGCGTCAGCGTATCGACGAACGATGAGACTCACCCCTCTTTTCAGGCGGCTGGTCCGTGCGCCGATGTTCACGCTCCTCGTTGTGGCGACGCTCGCCATCGGTATTGGCGCGAACACGGCCATCTTCAGCGTCATCGAGGGCGTGCTCCTGAGGCCGCTGCCATACCCGGAGCCCGACGAGCTCGTGGTCGTCGATCACACAGCGCCCGGCATCCACATCGACAACATCGGCGCGGCGGCGTTTCTCTATTTCGTCTATCGCGACGAGGGCCGAAGTTTCCGGGACGTCGGCATGTGGACCGGCGACACGGTCAGCCTCACGGGTCTTGGCGAACCTGAGGAGGTCCGGGCGATCGACGTGACCGACGGCATCCTGCCCATGCTCGGCGTCCAGCCCGTCCTGGGACGTCTCTTCACCCGGACCGACGACGCTCCGGGGAGCGAGGAAACCGTCATCCTGACCTACCCGTTCTGGCGGGAGAAGTTCGGCGGGGACCCGTCGGCGATCGGGCGCCGCATTCTGCTCGACGGCCGCCCGCGCGAGATCATCGGCGTATTGCCTGAGCGCTTCCGGTTCCTCGACCGGAAGCCGTCGTTCGTCCTTCCGATTCGCCTCGACCGCGGCAAGACCCGCCTCGGTCAGTTCAACTACACGGCGGTCGCCCGGCTGAAAGAGGGCACGTCGGTGGCGCAGGCGAGTGCGGACGTGGCCCGCATGATCCCGATGGCGCTTCAACGGTTTCCGGCGTTCGAGGGTTTCACCGTCAAGATGTTCGAGGACGCGCACATCACTCCGCTCGTGCGACCCCTCAAAGCAAGCGTGACCGGAGATATCGGATCGGTCCTGTGGGTGCTCATGGGTACCGTCGGCGTCGTCCTCTTGATCGCGTGCGCGAACATCGCCAATCTGCTGCTCGTCCGGGCGGAAGGGCGTCAGCAGGAGCTCGCGGTCCGGGCGGCCCTCGGCGCCGACCGCGGGACACTCACTCGCGAGCTGCTGGTCGAAAGCGTGACGCTCAGCGGGCTCGGTGGCCTGCTGGGCCTCGGGCTTTCGTATGCGGCGCTCCGGCTCCTGCAAAGCATGGCGCCAGCCAACCTTCCGCGTCTCGACGAGATCGGCATCGATGGGAGTGTGCTGCTCTTCACCGTCGTCGTCTCGCTCGCGGCCGGCCTGTTGTTCGGCGCGATTCCCGCGTTCAAGCATGCCGGCCCGCATCTCGGGACGGCATTGCGGGCGGGCGGCCGCTCGCTCAGTCAGAGCAAGGAGAGAAAGCGGGCGAGAAGCACCCTGGTCGTCGTCCAGATTGCGCTGGCGCTCGTGCTCCTGGTCAGCTCCGGGTTGATGATCCGTACGTTCCGGGCGTTGAAGCACGTGCCGCCGGGATTCAGCCAGCCGGAGCACGTACAGACGTTGCGCATCTTCATTCCGGAATCGGCGGTGAAAGACGCTGTCGCGGTCGTCCATACCGAGCAGCAGATTCTCGACAAGCTCGCGGCGATCCCCGGAGTTTCGTCGGTGGGGCTCACGACAGTCATTCCCATGGACGGCAGCGGCTGGCACGATCCGGTCTTCGTGGAGGATCACCCGTTGACGGACGGGCAGCTCCCGGCGATTCGCCTCTACAAGTTCATCTCTCCAGGCCTGTTGAAAACGATGGGCAACCAGCTCGTCGCCGGCCGCGACTTCACGTGGGCCGAGACCTACGAGAAACGGCCTGTCGTCATGATCTCGGAGAATCTGGCGCGCGAGCTGTGGCGCGATCCTGCCGCGGCAATCGGCAAGCGGGTGCGGGAGAATCTGAAAACACCCTGGCACGAGATCATCGGTGTGGTCGGCGACGAGCACGATGACGGTCTGAACCAGAAGGCGCCATCGATTGTGCTCTGGCCGATCCTGATGGAGAACTTTGCCGGGGACGAAACGTTCGCCCGCCGCACGCTGTCATACATGATTCGAAGCACACGCACGGGGTCGAGCGGATTCGTGAAGGAGATCGGGCAGGCAGTCTGGTCGGTCAATCCCAATCTGCCGCTCGCCAGCGTTCGCACGCTGCAAGAGGTCTACGACACGTCTCTTGCGCGCACGTCGTTCACGCTCGTCATGCTGGCGATTGCCGGCAGCATGGCGCTGCTGCTCGGAATCACCGGGATCTACGGCGTCCTTTCGTACTCCGTCTCTCAGCGTACGCGGGAGATCGGGATCCGCATGGCGCTCGGCGCCCGAGGCGAGGAAGTCATGCGGATGTTCGTGGGATACGGCTTCCGGCTCGCCAGTATCGGCGTGGCTTGCGGCCTTCTCGCGGCCATCGCGCTGACCCGGCTCATGGCCTCGCTGCTGTTCGACGTCGCTCCGAGCGATCCGTTGACACTTGGCGCAGTCTCGGTCGGCCTGATAATCGCCGCGCTCCTGGCCAGCTACCTGCCGGCAGCTCGAGCCACATCGGTCAACCCCGTTGACGCCTTGAGGGCAGAGTAACCATGGTGCGCACGAGCCCGCAATTTCGTTGAGCGGCTCTCAGCGGTTGGGAAGGGTCGTCCTTCTCATTGGCTGGGCTTCGGCAATACTTCCCGGCTCAGGAGGACGCTCGCGATGCCCGAGGCCAGAACCTCGTGGCCGCGCGCGTTGGGATGCCAGTCGACGACGGAGTTGGTGAGCGACCGCCAGTCCCTATTCCCCCACCACGGCCTGACGTCGGTGACCAGAAAGCCGTTCTCGACGCCTACTCTCGACACCTGGGAGAACAGCTCATCGATGAAGCGGGCCCCGGCGCCCGATTCCTCTTTCTCGCGGTAGAAGAACGTTTCGAACGGGACCCTGCGCTGTCGGCAAAGGGCGGCGATCCTGGCGAGCGCCGTCAAGGAATCTTTCGCACCACGACCCCGAATACCAACCTCCGCCAGCCGCTTGGGCTCGGGCTCGGTCGAGGCAAAGACGGCGAGTCTGAAGAGCCAGCTCTTCTCCAGCAGTACCCGGGTCACCTTCGACGCGTTGCCGTAGATGGCCTCCCCGGGATTGAACGGTGGGATGTTCGAGTCGATGTCGTTGGGAAGGTAGAGCAGCGAAACGACGTCAGGATCGATCGCAGCGGCCTGGTTCTCGAGAAAGGCAGCCTCCTGAACGGTATTGAATCCGCCCATTCCGGCATTGACGGTTCTGACCTTCCGACCAAGCTCCGACGTCAGGATGGACTCCAGCTTTCGGGCGTACGTCTCTTCATCCGAGACGCCGTAGCCGAACGTGATGGAATCGCCCAGGAGGAGGATGCGAAGCTCTCCATCCTGCTTGCGCTCGATTTCGCGATCGCGGAATCCCAGCGCGTTGGTCGAGATCATCACCCCCTGGTAGGTTTTCTGGGTGTGCGGAGGGAGCCGGAACACGAGCAATGGATCGGAGACGTAGTCGAGCCAGAGCTTCGAGCTTTCTTCGAAGTGTGAGATGCCGAACGGATCGAAGACCCGGATCGAGATCTCCGCCGCAGCCAGCAGCATTACAGCCGTCGCGAGACCGAGGACGAGAGGCCACCTGACCCTGTGGAGTCGCCTGTAGAAGACCGGATGGTGGAATCCGACGGTCCCGACCGTGACGGCGGCGAGACCGACCAGCAGCGCGAAGTAGGGTACCGAGTAGCGTCCGAGGACGCGCGCATGAAACGACACGTGCACCGAGAGCCGCAGCAGGACTGCGAGGCACAGCGCTGTACACCCGATTAGAAAGAGCCGAAATCGCATGTCCGGCAGTTGGCTCGGTGCGTCAGTAGTCGTGGTCGGTCAAGGGCTCCGACGCCTCGGGCGGAGCGGACGTGGACCCACACCGGTCCTTCAGAGATGCCATTAAGGGCACCGACAGATTTTCAGTGAAAAATAGCATACGCGGAGGCGCTCCATAAGCACGAGGCGTGCCCGAGCAGAAAAACTTAAATTATTGGGTAAATGGGGGTTATGCGAAAAGAAGTCGCCACAACGGAAGCCTTTCGGTGGAATATTTTACAGGTTATTGGTTCGACGCCAGCACATTATGACGGAGATAAATGGCTAAGCCAGCCAGTGAGACCTTCGGTTTGCGGCCGAAATCGCGGACGAGCGTTCAATCTTCTTCCGGGTTGTGTTTCCCAATCCGGGACCGTGTAATGTCGACGCCCCGGAGGAAACCGTGGTGGAAAATCCGCGCTGGCTGGGTTGCCAGGTAGGGACGGGCCTTCAGGCCCGTCCACGGGCGTTTTCACAGGTAGGGACGGACCTTCAGGTCCGTCCAGGCCTTTTCAGAGGATGGGACGTACCTCAGGTGGCTGTGAGAAGATAGAAATTGCCTGCCCTGCCGGGACGGACGTGTCCCCGTCGGCGATCGTCCGTGAGGTGCTTTGACATGAACGGCGCGGCCTTCCTTCCTCGGATCATTCTTCAAACCGGCTGTATCGTGGCGGCCCTCGTCATCGGTGTGTCGGCGCGCCAGGCTCCATTCAAGAGCGGCGCGCGAACGGTTGCGCTGTATGCGACGGTGACCGGCCCCGACGGACGCCTGGTACCGGACCTCAAGCGAGACGACTTCGAGATCTACGACAACGGCAAGCTTCAGCCGATCACGGTCTTCGCCAACGATCTTCAACCGATCACGATCGTCGTGATGCTCGATCGAAGCGGGAGCATGAGGGCGAACAACCGGCTCGTCGAAGCAGCGGGGGAGGCGTTCGTCGAGCGCCTGCTGCCGGCCGACAAAGCGCGGATCGGCAGCTTCGCCGCTCGGATTCAGGTGGACCCGCGGGAATTCACGAGCGACAAGGACGAGCTCGTCCGGATCCTCCGGACGGAGCTGCAACCGGACGGACCGACGCCCCTGTGGAACGCCGTGAACGTCGGGATGACGTCGCTCCTTCGGCAGGAAGGTCGGCGGGTGGTGCTGGTGTTCACCGACGGCGTGGACATGCCCATGAACTTCAGCACGCACAACGTCAGCCTTCACGACGCGATGAAGCGAGCGCAGGAGGAGGACGTCATGGTCTACGCCATCGGCCTCGAGGGTCACGTACCGTATGGCGGCCGGCATGCGCCGATGTCGGGCGGGCGGATGGGCGGCTTCGGCGGACGTCGAGGCGGCGGCGGCGGCGGCGGCGGCGGCAGCATGGTCTCGCAGAAGCCGGACGAGGGTCTGGCCAAGATCGCGATGGAGACCGGTGGCGGCTATTTCGAGCTGACGAACACCGGAGACCTGTCGTCGACTTTCGCGACCGTGGCCGACGAGCTGCACCGCCAGTACGCGCTGGGCTTCACGCCTGAGAAGCTCGATGGCAAGTCGCACAAGCTCGAGCTCCGCCTCAAACGTCCGGAGCTCGTCGCGAGAGCACGCAAGTCGTACGTCGCGTCGATCGATCGGGAGCCGACGACACCCTGAGCCTGGAATTCACTTTGATCGGGTGTGGGTTCCCGACAGCTATCAGCTATCAGCTCTCGGCTTTCAGCCCGCGCTACTCTTCCTTGACGGTCAGGATCTGATTGACGGCGACATCCTTCAAAACCTGTTTCGCGCCGCTCGGCCATGCGATCTCGATCTGTTTGATCGTCTTCGCCGGGCCGAGTCCGAAGTGGGCGCGGATGTCGCTGCTGCTCTGGTAGCTGGCGACGTTGTTGATCTCGCCGACCTGCACGCCCTCCGAGGTCTCGACCTGCACGGTCGCACCCAGCCCGAATCTGTTGCTCCTGGTGCCTTCCGCGCGAATGGTGATCCAGTTCCCTCGTTTGCCCGCTTGATTCTTCAGCAGCACGGCAGGCCGTCCGACGCTCGTGATCACGACGTCGAGCGCGCCGTCGTTGTCGAAATCGGCGACCGCCAGTCCGCGACCGACGCGGTCGGCCTGGAACACCGATCCACTCTGACTCGAGATGTCCCGGAAGCGTCCGCCGACGTTCTCGTACAGCAGGTCCTTCTGTGCGTAGGTGTGCTTCTGATAGAGCTGGACGTTGTCGGCCACGTGTCCGTTCGTGACGTAGATGTCGATGTCGCCGTCGTTGTCGAAGTCGAACAGCCTGGTTCCGAAGCCCAGAGGCTCATAGCCCGATCCGAGTCCAATCTTTGTCGTGACGTCCTCGAAGAGCCCGTTGCCCAGATTCTGGTAGAGCGTGTTGAGCTCGTCGGAGAAGTTGGTAACGAAGATGTCCGGCAGCCGATCGCCGTTGATGTCCGCACAGTCCACGCCCATTCCGGCCTGCGCTTTGCCGTTCAGATCGAATCCCACGCCGGCGGCGTAGGCAACGTCGGTGAAGGTACCGTTCCCGTTGTTTCGATAGAGGAAGTTCCGGACCATGTCGTTCGCGACGTAGATGTCGGTGTCGCCGTCCCGATCGTAGTCACAGAACACCACGCCGAGGCCTTTGCCGGCAGGATTGGCGATTCCCGCCTCCCGCGAGACGTCAGAGAACGTCCCGTCCCCGTTGTTGCGAAACAGCCGATCCGCCACCCCGTCGAACGTCGTGGGATTGCAGTACATCCGGTACCCTTCCTTGCGGAACCCGCAGTAAGGGTTGTCGTCCGTGCGGTAATCGAGATAGTTCGTGACGTAGAGATCCAGATCGCCGTCACGGTCGAAATCGATGAAACCGGTGCTGGTGCTCCATTCCGTCGCTCCACCCGCAACGCCCGCCTTGGATGTCACGTCGCTGAACGTCCCGTCACCGTTGTTGTGATACAGCGTGTTCGGACCGAAGGCAGTCACGTAGATGTCGAGATGGCCATCGTTGTCGTAGTCGCCTACGGCGACTCCGGTTCTGTACTGTTTGGTGAGGTTGCCGGCGACGCCGGCCTTCTGGCTGACGTCGGTGAACGTGCCGTCCTTGTTGTTGTGGTAGAGCGCATTTGATGCGCCCGGCTTGCCATTGACGAAGAAGAGGTCCGGGAATCCGTCGTTGTCGTAGTCGATCCAGGCGACGCCGGAGCCAAACGTTTCGAACATGTACTTGTCGGGAGTGGCGCCGGACTGATGAACGAACGATATCTTCGATGCCGCCGTCACATCCACGAAAGGCGGCTGCGGATTGGCCTTCGTTCCGCCCGATTGACCTGGAAGAAGGGCGGGAACGAGAACGAGAACGAGCAGGAGCGGAGCGAGGCGACCGGTGCCGTTCACCGGGGTTCCATCATTTCCTTGCCGCGGAGCTTCTCCTCCAGGAGATTGCGCTTGGCGTCTGGGAGCGGGAAGCCAAGCTTCTCCGCCCGGGCGGCGTACTCGGCGGATCGTTTGTACGCTCCTTGAAGCAGGTAGACCTCCGCGAGCGCCCGGTTGGCTGGTCCCTGATCCGGATCCATCTTGAGCACGTTCGACAGCGCCGCCGCAGCCGCTGCCAGCCTTCCCTGTTGCAGCTCCAGGAGACCTGTCTCGAGTGAGAGGTCAGTGTCCACCTGCTGCTGGCTGTATGTGGATCCCGGCGCCGGCGCGTTCCCGGGCGCAGCGAGCTTCAGTTGTTCCCTGGCCTGAAGGAACTGGCCTTTCAGCCGGTACGCGCGCGCCAGCTGAATCCGAACGTCGGGACGCCTGGGATCGATCTGGATGCCCTGACGAAGCGTCTGCAGCGCGGCGTCGGTGCGGCCCGCGTCGATGTACGCGGTTCCAAGACTGAGATAGGGTTCCACGACTTTGGCACCCGACGACACGATTCGCTCCAGCTCCCGAACGGCTTCTTCGCGCTGCTGCAGATCGAAAAGGGCCAGCGCCAGGTAGTAACGTGCCTGGGTAAACGAGTCGTCTGTCTGCAGCGCCTGGCGGTTCAGGTCGGCGGATCGTTTGGGGTTCTTGAGTTGACGCTCGGCTTCACCAAGAATCGCCAGAAACTGCGGCCGGCCAGGCGCCTGGGTCAGGGCGCTCTCCATTTCTTCCTTTGCCTGGGCCGGACGTCCCTGTTCGAGATACATGCTGGCGAGATAGAAACGAGCCGGCACGAAGGAGGGGTCCAGCGAGGCCGCCTGAACGAGCTCCGCTTTCGCTTCGGCGATCATCTCGGGCGACCCGGCCGTCCTGTACGCGATCCCAAGGAGAAGATGCGCCTCGGCGGAGTTCGGCTCGAGAGCGAGGATCTCCTTGAGCTCCTGGATGGCTTCCTTGATGCGATCCCCCCCCGAGAACACGATCGGCCCGACCCGATTGAGGCGCTCGCGGATCGATGGCTGCGACGCGGCGGCTTGCGCGATCGCCATCGCGCTCGGCGGGGGCGTGCACACCACAACGCCCGCTAGAGCAACGCAGAAATGCACCAGTGCGCGCGTCTTGATGGAACGAGTCACCGATCTGGATGATTGGCGCAGCTTTGCTGTCGTGTCAAGGCAACGCCGGTAGTGAGCTGTCAGCTGTCAGCTGTCAGCTCTCAGCTGTCAGCTAGCGCTCGGCTCTGGTGAAGGTTTTGGCAGTGGAGGCTGTCCAAACGTCGACCTACTCCAGCATCTCCATCTCGCGCCGATCGTCGATCGTAGGACGGAGATGCGGATGCCTCTGGATGAACCTGACGCAGGCGTTCCAGCGAAGCCGCGCCTCGTCATTGCCATGCTGCCGGAGGCCTTCGGCCCGCTCGAAGTGCTGCATCGCCTCCATGAGCCACTCGTAGACGCCGGCGCTCGCCGCCGCACCCGCGCGCGCGAAGTGCGTCTTGCCGAGTCGTTCCGCGATGATCCCGGCGTAGTACTCGCGGTCGTACTCGGAGGTCAGGCCCGCGAGCACGTCACGTGCGCCACGGTGCGCGCCTGGAGCGCTGTCGAACTGATCGGTCAGCGAGAGCAGGAGCATGATCCGGGCGGGCTGATTGTCCGGATCGACGGCGAGGATGTCGAGGCAGATGCTCTCCGCCTCGCTGGGCTCGTTCAGCAGCCGGTATCGTTCCGCTCTCGCGAGCGCCGCCTGCACGGCATCGGGGTGCAGCGGCTTGAGCTCGAACATACAATGCTCCAGTCTGAGACTGCATATGGTGGCGGGCCTTCAGGCCTGCCTACATCGACACGATCGCGAATCAGCTCCGAAAAACACGCAGCAGCCTGCTGATCGGATCGTAGAACTGGTCGACCACGCGCTCCTTCAAGGGAATGATGGCATTTTCCGTGATCGTGATGTGCTCCGGGCACACTTTCGTGCAGCAGCGGGTGATGTTGCAGAAGCCGATGCCGTGTTTGTCCTTGAGATCGGCCGACCGATCGGCTGTGTCGAGCGGGTGCATCTCGAGCGCCGCGCTGTAGAGCACGAAGCGCGGTCCGATGAAGCCCTCGAATTCGCCATGATCCCGAAGGATGTGGCAGACGTCCTGACACAGAAAGCACTCGATGCACTTCCTGAATTCCTGCACGCGATCGACCTCGCGTTGCGACATCCGCCAGGTGCCGTCTGCCGCATCGGCGGGCCGGGGCGTAAAGGGCCTGATGCCCTTCTTGACCTTGTAGTTCCACGAGACATCCGTCACGAGATCCCTGATCAGCGGGAAGGATCGCATCGGCTCGACGGTAACCGGTTTCGTCAGATCCAGCGAGTCGAGCCGCGTCATGCACATCAGCTGCGGATTGCCATTCACTTCCGCCGAGCACGATCCGCACTTGCCAGCCTTGCAGTTCCACCGCACGGCGAGGTCGTTCGCCTGTTCGGCCTGGACCCGGTGCACGGCATCGAGCACGACCATGCCTTCGCTGACTTCCGTCGGGTAGTCGCGGAAGGCGCCCTGCTCCCGATCGCCGCGCCAGATTCGAAACGTCGCCTGGGCCATGTGGTGTCCTCTTACGAGTTCTCCTTGACGATCTGCTCCAACTCCGGCGGCATCGGAGGCAGCGGCACGTGCGCGACCTGCATCGCCCCATCCGGGCCCTGACGCACGACGACGTTGAAGTCCGCGAACGCCTGGTCCTTCCCGGGGTAGTCCTGCCGGAAATGTCCGCCGCGGCTCTCACGGCGCTCGAGCGCGGATCTCGTGATCGCCTCCGACACAATCAGCAGATTTCCCAGGTCCTGCGCTGTGTGCCAGCCGTTGTTGTACTCGCGATGACCGGTCACGCCGGCCTTCGCGGCACGCCGATTCAGCGCGGCGAGATCGCCGAGCGCGCGCGTCATCTCTTCTTCGAGACGGACGATGCCGACGAGATCCTGCATCGTGTTCTGGAGGTCCTGCTGAATCTTGTACGGGTTCTCCGCTGCCGTCCCGCGCTCGAAGGGAGCCAGCGATCGCTGAATGCTGGCCTCCACCTGCCGCTCATCGACGCGCGGGACACCGTTCTCTTTCGCAAAGACGGCCGCATACTCGCCGGCCCGCTTCCCGAAGACGAGCAGGTCGGACAGCGAGTTCCCGCCCAGCCGGTTCGCGCCGTTGATGCCTGCCGCGCACTCGCCGGCCGCGAAGAGCCCCGGCAGCGTGGACATCTGCGAGTCGCTATCGACCTTCACTCCACCCATCACATAGTGCGTGGTTGGTCCGATCTCCATCGGTTCGGCGGTGATGTCGATGCCGGCCAGCTCCTTGAACTGGTGGTACATGCTCGGGAGCTTCTTGCGGATGTGCTCGGGCGCGTTCGGCAGCTTCTCCTTGATCCAGGAGATGTCCAGGAAGACGCCGCCGTGCGGGCTGCCGCGCCCCTCTTTGATCTCCCGGACGATGCACCGCGCGACGTGGTCGCGGGTCAGGAGCTCCGGCGGCCGGCGCGCGCTCTTGTCGCCCTGGGTGTATCGCCACCCTTCTTCAGGGTTGTCCGCGGTCTGGCTGCGATAGTTCTCAGGGATGTCGTCGAACATGAATCGGCGGCCCTCCCGGTTACGCAGCACGCCGCCTTCGCCCCGCACGCCCTCCGTGACGAGGATGCCCTGCACGCTCGGCGGCCAGATCATCCCGGTCGGGTGAAACTGGACGAACTCCATGTCGATGAGCTCGGCGCCCGCCTGATACGCGAGAGCGTGCCCGTCGCCGGTGCCCTCCCAGCTGTTGCTGGTGACGCGGTAGGCGCGGCCGATTCCACCGGTCGCCAGGACGACGGCCTTGGCCTTGAAGACGCGGAACCGTCCGCGTTCCCGCTCGTATCCGCAGGCGCCGACGACGCGCGGGCCGTCGGTCAGCAGGGACACGACCGTGAACTCCATGTGGATGTCGAGGCCGCGATGGATCCCGTGATCCTGGAGCGTGCGGATCATCTCGAGCCCGGTCCGGTCGCCGACGTGCGCAAGCCGCGGGTACTTGTGGCCGCCGAAGTTGCGCTGCAGGATCCGGCCGTCCGTGGTGCGGTCGAAGAGCGCGCCCCACGCCTCGAGCTCGCGGACACGGTCGGGCGCTTCCCTGGCGTGCAGCTCCGCCATGCGCCAGTTGTTGACGTACTGACCGCCGCGCATGGTGTCCGCGAAATGGACCTTCCAGCTGTCGCGGTCGTCGACGTTCGCGAGAGCGGCGGCGATGCCGCCTTCGGCCATCACGGTGTGCGCCTTGCCGAGCAGCGACTTGCACACCAGGCCGACCCGCACACCCGCCGCCGACGCCTCGATCGCGGCGCGCAAGCCGGCGCCGCCCGCTCCGATGACGAGCACATCGTGCTCGTGGGTCTCGTACGTCAGAGAATCCTCCAGTCCGTCAGGAGGCCCATCGAGCAGAGGCGCACGTAGAGATCGGCGAGCGCGACGGCGAACAGGCTCGCCCACGCCCAGCGGTTGTGTTGGCAGTTGAATTGGCAGGCTGCGTCGTACAGCTTCGTCTGAGTCGGATGCGCGGAGAACCGATCGAGCCGCCCGCCGACCAGATGGCGGAACGAATGGCACCCGAATGTGTAGCCGCTGAGAAGCGTCGTATTCGCGGCGAGCACGAGCGTTCCCACGCCGATCCCGAACGTTGCCGCGCCGGTGGCCGGATCGACGAACCACAGCGCCTTCCAGACGTCGCTCCACAGGAAGATCAGGAAGAGCAGAGCGAGATACAGGAAGTAGCGATGGACGTTCTGGAGGACGAGAGGGAAGGAGTTCTCGCCGCGGTACTTCTTCCTCGGTTCGCCGACGGTGCACGAGGGCGGATCAGCCCAGAACGCCTTGTAGTAAGCGCCGCGGTAGTAGTAGCACGTGAACCGGAAGCCGCCGGGCGCCCAGAGAATCAGCAGGGCCGCAGAGAATGGAATGGCGCCCGGCCACCAGCCTGGAACCGGCCCGAACCAGCTGTGAGGGCCTTCGCCGAACAACAGCGGTGAATAGAATGGCGAGAGGTACGGACCGTACTCGTAATGGTTGCCCTGGAAGGCTGCCCAGGTGGCATAGACGACGAAGGCTCCGAGGATCAGAAACGTGCCGAGGGGCTGAGCCCACCATGCGTCGCGCCGCATCGTGGAGCCGAAGCCGCGCGGCTGTAGAGGAATGACGACGGGTTCCATTTCGCGATCGGGCCCTCCGGTTGCAGCGTGCGCCTCACGACGCGCCTTTCGGACACAATACTCAGCGGCTCAGCGGAATGCAAACCGCTGTGCTGCCGAGGTCTCGTGGCTCGGCACTCGGGGCTCGGCTGTCGGCAGTCGGGAGACGGCTCGGAATCAGGCGACCAGGCGTAGAATGCGACCATCATGAGCAGAGTGGCCACACTCCCGGTCGCTCCACGGCCGGTGACACAAGCGACGGCAATCTCTCCGGCGGTCACACGGGTCACATCGATCGACGCCTTCCGGGGCTTCGTGATGTTCCTGATGCTGGCGGAGGCGATGCGGCTCTGGACGCTGCACACGGCCTACCCGGCGAGCGCCTTCTGGGCGATCGTCGCGTACAACACCAACCACGTCCCGTGGCAGGGTTGTTCACTCCACGATTTGATTCAACCGGCGTTCTCGTTCCTGGTCGGCGCTGCGCTGCCGTTTTCGATCGCGAGCCGCCGCGCCCGCGGGGCGACGTTCCAAAGTCTGCTCGTGCACGCGATCTGGCGAAGCGTCGCCCTGATGCTGCTCGGCATCTTCCTGCGATCGCTCGAGCGGCCTCAGACGTACTGGACGTTCGAGGATACGCTGACCCAGATAGGCCTCGGCTACACCTTCCTGTTCCTGCTGGCGTTCGTATCGGTGCGCGTCCAGGCCGCAGTCTTCACCGTGATTCTGGTGGGCTTCTGGATCGCGTTCGTGGCGTATCCGCTGCCGGGGCCTGACTTCGACTACACGCGCGTCGGCGTTCCCGCCGACTGGCCGCACCTTTATTCCGGCTTCCTCGCGCACTTCAACAAGAACTCGAACCTCTCTTGGGCGTTCGACGTGTGGTTCCTGAACCTGTTCCCGCGCGAGGCGCCGTTCACCTTCAACAGCGGGGGCTGGTCGACGCTGAGTTTCATTCCCACGCTGGCGACCATGCAGCTTGGCACGTGGGCGGGGATGTGGCTTCAGTCGCCGCGCTCGACGGTGGAGAAGTTGAAGGGACTCCTGGTCGGCGGGGTCGCGCTGGTGCTGGCTGGCCTCGTCCTCCAATGGCTGCACATCTGCCCGATCGTCAAGCGGATCTGGACGCCGGCCTACACGCTCTACAGCGGCGGGCTCGTCGTGCTGATGCTCGCCGGGTTCTATGCGGTCAACGAGTGGAAGGGATGGCGCAGGTGGTCCTTCTTCTTCCTGGTGATCGGCGCGAACTCGATCGCGATCTACGTCATGAGCTGGACGATCGAGCACTTCGTCACGTCCGCGCTGGTCCGCCATCTCGGGCGGGCGCCGTTCGCGGTGCTCGGGCCACCCTTCGAGCCGGTGCTGCGTGGTGCCGCGACGCTCGCGGTGTTCTGGGCGATCCTGTTGTGGATGTATCGGCGGAAGATCTTCCTGCGGATCTGACCCTCCGTGGCAGCGGAGAGGACGGAGAGAACGGAGAGGCTCACAAACGGAGAAACGGAGTTAACGGAGACGAAACGAAGAAGACGATTGCAGCCTACAGTGCCGACATTTCGATAGTGAGGGCGCGACCGCGCGTAGCGCGGTCGGGTGAGAGGAGCGCCCACAGACACAAGCCAAAAGGATGCAGGCAGTGGCTTGCGTCTGCGGGCGCTCCTCTCACCCGGACGCCGGCGTTCCGCCGGCGTCGCGCCCCTTGTGCTTGCGATCTCGAACCACGGCCCGTCCTGGCGCCCTACGCGCGACGCGAGCAGCTTCCGACAGGGCTCGGCAAGCGCATCCTCTTCTCCGTTTCGCCTTCGTTTTCTCCGTTTCTCCGTTTGTGAACGTGACCGTTGCCTTCGTACCCTCCGTCCACACTCGGTTGTGACCCCACTGACGACATGACGAGAGCCATCGATCGCGCCGAAGCCGAGATCGACCGCCGCAGCGCTGCCTTCAAGAAAGAGCTCGGCCTGCGCGACCTCGTACTAACGCAGATCCTCTACGTCGTGGGTCTCGGCTGGATTGGCACGGCGGCTCGACTTGGACCTTCGCACGTCGTCTTCTGGCTGCTGGCCATCATCTTCTTCTACGTCCCCAGCGCCGTTGTCGTCATTCACTTGAACAGGCTGATGCCGCTCGAAGGAGGCCTCTATCAGTGGGCCAAGCTTGGATTCAGCGAGCTTGCCGGCTTCCTCGTGGCGTGGAACATCTGGATCTACGCGATCGTCAACGCTTCGGAGATTGGCCTGCAGGTGACGACATACCTGTCGTATGCGCTCGGACCGGAGGCTCGCTGGATCGCGAGTAACAAGCCGTTGATTCTGGCCGCGGCGTGCGCCGTCGTGACCGGGCTCGTCTTCATCTCGATCCGTGGGCTTGCACTTGGCAAATGGGTGCACAACGCGGGCGGTGTGCTGATTCTCGTGCTCTTCGCCGCGCTCGTCGCTCTGCCTGTCGCGAACTACTTCATGGGCACGCTGCCGCCCGTCCGCCCCTTCTCGCTCGCGCTGCCCGCATTCACTCTGCTGAACCTCAACATCCTGGGCAAGATGGGATTTGGGGCCCTTGGCGGCTTCGAATACACGGCCATCGTAGCGGGGGAGTGTCGGGATCCGGCCCGGACGATCGGCCGATCGGTCGTCATCGCCGCGCCGATCATCGGCGCGATGTTCATTCTTGGCACCGGCGCCGTGCTTTGCTTCATCCGGCCGGAGCAGGTGGATCTGATCGGACCGGTGGCACAGGTGCTAGAGGCCGGGTCGCAACCACTCGGGCTGGTATCGGGGATCGCCCCGATCGTCATCATGGCGATCACCATCGTGCGGGTCGCGCAGGCGAGCGTGAACTTCACGGGCAGCACGCGGCTGCCGATGGTCGCCGGATGGGACAACCTGCTGCCGCAATGGTTCGTGCGACTCCACCCTGGCTACCGCACGCCGGTGAACTCGATTCTGTTCGTCGGCGTCGTCACGCTGGGTTTCGCGATTGCCGTGGTGATCGGCGTCGGGGAGCAGGAAGCCTATCAGCTGCTCAACAACGCGTCCGGAATCTTCTACGCACTGACGTACCTGGTCATGTTCGCGCTGCCTATCTCCGGGTTTCGCGGTGCACCGTCGCGAGCACCGCTCTGGTTGAAGGTCGCGGCCACGTCCGGCTTTGTCATGACGGCGTTGTACGTGGCGCTGTCGATCTTTCCGATCGTTCCGGTGGCCAATGTCGCGCTGTTCACTTCGAAGATCACCCTGCTTGTGCTCGGAACGAACGTCGCGGGCGCCGCGCTCTTCCTGGCATCCCGGCGACGCCAGCGAGCCATCCGCGAGGCCCTTTCGATTGCTGAGAGGCAGGCATGAAGAACGATCTCTGCGAGAGCCTGACCGCGATCGTCGGCAGAGGGGCCGCCGAGCTGCTCAAAATCCCGGACGACACGGCGTCGCGGCCGCGCGGGCCTGGCAAGTGGTCGCCCAAACAGATCGTGGGACACCTCATCGACTCCGCGGTGAACAATCACGCGCGCTTCGTGCGGGCCCAACTGCAAGACGACATGGTCTTCCCCGGCTACGACCAGGACGCATGGGTACGCGTGCAGCGCTACGACGAGCGTTCGTGGCCGGCGCTCGTGGACGCGTGGCGGACGGCCAACACGCAGATCGCGGCGGTCATGGGCGCAGCACCCGTATCCGAGTTGACCCGCCCGCGGCAGCGGCACAACCTCCACGAGATCGGGTTCCGGCCCCTTCCGGCCGGCGATCGGGCGACCTTGGAATTCCTGATGCGCGATTACATCGCGCACCTGGAGCATCATCTGAAGCAGGTGTAGGGCGATGCTGAACTGGCTCGATCAGTCCTTCCGTGACGTACGATTCGCGGCGCGCAGTCTCGTCAAGAATCCGGGTTTCACGTCCGTAGCGGTCTTGTCGCTCGCGATGGGCATCATGGCCACCACCGCGATCTACAGCGTCCTTTACGGAGTCGTGCTGAATCCCTTTCCGTACAAAGACGTCGATCGCCTGATGAGCGTCCGCGTCTCGACTGCTGCGATGCGCGGATATCGGACAGGATACTCGGTCGATCAGTTCATCGAGCTCGCCGAGCGGAACACGATCTTCGGCGGAGCATCCGGTGTCATCGCGTCGACGATCAGCGACGTGCTCTGGATCGGCGAAGGCGACCCGCAGCGGCTGCGCGGCAATTACGGCACCTTCAATACGTTCGACGTGATGGGCGTGCCGCCGTTGCTCGGCAGGACGCCGACCGCGGAAGACGCCCGGCCGGGCGCAGCGCCGGTCGTCGTCCTCGGCTATCGGTTCTGGCAGCGCCAGTTTGCCGGCGACGCAAACGTGCTGGGTCGCCAGCTGCAATTGAACGACACCAGCCGCACGGTGATCGGCGTCATGCCCAAGCGATTCATGTGGCGCGGCGCCGACGTTTATGTCCCCATCATCTTCGAGCGGGGACGCCGGATCGAGGGCGTGCGATCCGTCCATCTGCTGGGGCGGCTGAAACCGGGCGTCACTGACGCACAGGCGGAAGCCGATCTCAGACCGATCGTCGCGGATCTCAAGGCGCGCGAACCAGCCGAGTTTCCGGACAACTTTCGCGTTGGGATTCTGTCCTTCGCGGAGACGTTCCCGAGCGGGATCCAACGGGACGTGTGGGTCCTGTTCGGCGCCGTCGCGGTCCTTCTGCTGATCGCGTGCGTGAACGTCTCGAATCTGATGCTGTCGAGAGCCAGCGTCAGGCAGCGGGAGATGAGCGTGCGAGCGGCGCTCGGCGCGAGCCGCTCGAGGCTCGTGCGGCAGCTTCTGGCCGAGAGCCTGCTTCTGGCGCTGATGGCGGCCGTGGTCGGCGCCGCGTTGGCCTACGCGGGGCTTCCGGCGATCCTCGCCCTCGTTCCGCCCAACACGATTCCGGACGAGTCCGAGATCGCCCTCAACCGGTCCGTGCTGGGATTCACCCTGCTCGTGGCCGTGCTGACGAGCGTCTTCTGCGGCCTGGCGCCCGCGCTGCACAGCTCGAGCCGCGATCTCGCCAATCGATTGCGCGAGGCGGGCCGCGGGCTGGCGGGGAGCACCAGGCAGGCGATCGTTCGCAAGAGCCTCGTCGTGTTGGAAATCGCCCTCGCGCTCATGCTCCTGGCCGGCGCGAGCCTCCTCGTCCGCACGTTCGTCACGATGCGTCAACTCGACTTGGGCTTTCCAGCCGACAGACTGCTCACGTTGCGTGTGCCGCTCCCCGCGCGCCGCTATCCGGAACCCGCACGGAAGATTGCCTTCTTTCGCGAGTTGCTCGATCGCGTGGGCGCTCTCCCGGGCGTCACCGCAGTGGGACTGAATACTGGACTCCATCCCTTCGGCAACATGTGGACTGCCGCCGACGTCGTGGGCACGCCGGCGAGCACCGAGCCGGTTGAAGTGCACCAGATCGGCGGTGCCTATACGACCGCCCTGGATATTCGACTCGAGTCGGGCCGGCTCCTGACGGACGGCGAGTTGAACACCGCTCAGCCGGTCGCGGTCGTCAACAGCCGCTTCGTGGCGACTCGCTTCAACGGACGTCCTCCGCTCGGCCAGATCGTCAGGCTGCCACGCTTGCAATCGCCGCCTTTCTCGGTCCGCAATGAAGCGTTTCAGGTCGTTGGCGTGGTTCACGATGTGTTGAACGAGGGCCTGTCGAACGCTCCGATTCCGGAGATCTACGTGCCGTACTCCGCGGCGGGTGTCGCCGATCTCATGGTGATTCGTACACCCACGGATCCGGCCAGCCTCACGCGCGCAATCATCGGTCAGGTCCACGCGATCGATCCGAACCAGCCCGTGCACGAAGCCAAGACGCTGGACGTGCTCTTGAAGGAGAACGAGTACGCCACGCCGCAATTCAATCTGATCCTGCTGTCGATTTTCGCCGTCATCGGACTCACGCTCGCGCTCGTCGGCGTCTACGGCGTGATGTCCACGGCCGTCGCGCAGCAGAAGCACGAGATCGGCGTCCGCATGGCGCTCGGCGCGGATACGGTCGCGATCGCTCGGATGGTGCTCACGCGCGGCGCGCGGCTCCTGACGATGGGTATGATCCTCGGACTGGCGGGCAGCCTGGCCGTCGCCCGCGTGCTCGCACGCCAGGTCTGGAACGTGTCTCCCTTCGATCCGCTCGCGTTCGTCGTCGTGTCGCTGATTCTGCTGGCCGCCGGGCTCCAGGCGTGCATCGTTCCAGCCCTTCGCGCGTCACGCATCGATCCCATAATCGCGTTGCGGCACGACGAACACTGAGAAGAATCGGCGATCGGGCGATCGCGGATCGGCGATCGCGCAGTCGATGACGCGATTCCATCACTCGATCGGCCGATCGCCCGATCGCGTCGAGGCCAGGAGTGACCTGTATTCGCTTGGCGCGGTTGGCTGCTACCTCGCGACAGGGCAGCAGCTCTTCGAGGCAGGGACGGTCATCGAGCTCTGCGCGCACCACCTGCACACGACGCCGATAACTCCTTCGGTGCGACTTGGGCGCGAGATCGACCCCGGCCTGGAAGGGCTGTTGATGCGATGTCTCGCGAAGACACCGGCCGAGAGGCCGGCCAGCGCGCTCGCCCTCGAGGAAGAACTTGGCGCGACGTCTGCTGCCAACGACTGGACCACGGACGATGCGCGCCGGTGGTGGTGGAGCACGGTGAAGGACTGCGCGACGCTGCGCCTGCCGGCGGCGATGCCGAGGCGATGACGGTGGCGATCGATCTCGCGGCGGGACCAGCTCGACGCGGCTATTGCACCGGCTTTATCCGAAGACGGACCGACACGCGGTCGGGGAGGAGAGGTCCGCCGGTCGGATTCTGAAGCGGCGGCATTTCGAATGAAAGGACTTCCGCCGGACCGGGCATGGCCATTTTCGTCTCACCGCCGCCGGAGGCCTCGGCCTTTCGGACGTCGTTACCATCCGAGCCAGCCTGCCGAAAGACGACAGAGCGCTTCGTGGAGAACGTGAGCTGGCGGTCGCCAGCCGTTCCCGTCGTCACCGTCAGCGCACCACCGACTTCTACTTCGAGAGTGCCACGCGGCGTGTCGATCCTCAGCGGCAGAAAAGTGAATTGGAACCAGTCGCCCTTGAAGCGTGGCTTCGCGTGGACAACCCGTTCATCTCCCGTTGCCGGCTGATGAACGAGCCAGAGCTCGACGTCGTAGATCGAGTCCGAGCGGGCGGCCACGACCCGAGCGCTGCCGCCGGAGCCTGCCCCAGCACCCGATCCCGAGCCGCTGCCAGTCCCGACTCTCGCTCCCGCGCCGCCGGCACCGCTGCCCGGTTGAGCCCCGAATCCGACAGCGCCTCCACGGCCGACCGGTCTCGGCGCGAGCCGCGCTTCCAGCGCAATCCGGACGATGTCGCACGAGCCCGTCGCGTCCGCCCAGACCGAGTCCAGAGTGACAGGTGTTCCACTCTGAAGAGTGAGCCGCTCGGATCCCGTCGGGCCGTTCGCGGGATCGCCGGATTGTTTCGTGCGCTGCCAGTCCAGCTGTACGACCGCGCTGTCCCGCGAGACCTCGATCACCTGTCCGTTGATTCGCCAGGCATTCCGGGCACCCGCCGGCGGTTCTTTCGAGACCGAGCCCACATTGCAGGGGGTGCTCGCGAACACGTTGCCGTCGAACGGCCCGAGGACGCCGCCTGTCGTGGCGGACGCCATCGTGGATCCGTCCGCCCGGTAGGCGAACAATCCAACCTGCACGCTCAGCGGCGATCCATCCTGCCCCGGCGCGGGATTCTGGCCGAGTGCGAGTGCAAAGAGCAGGGGATAGAGGGGCATGTCACTTTCCTCCGTTGCCGTCCGACCAGTTCACGCCGGGCTCGAGCTTGATTACCTGCGTTGGTTCGGGCGCTCCGGGCGCCGAAGTGACGGCGAACACCTGCGATTCCTGACTGGTTTCGCCAGTCGCCGGCGCCACCCTTACGCGCTGGCCTGCGATGTAGCCGCCGGCCAGCGCCAGGATCAGGATGGCTGCGGCGGCGGACCCGCGCAGGAGCGTCCAGACCGGAGCCGGCTTCCGGGGCACCGCCGCGAACGGCCCGAGGCCGCCGATGGCTTCCCGGAGCGTGAGGAGATCGACGAGATAGTCCCGCCCCTCCGTGGATTCCAGGGCGCGCTTCAGTTCATCGGGCTCGACGCGCTCCCCGTCAAGGAATGTCGAGATCACATCCAGCATCACATCCGGCATCGCCGGGGCGGCGCCCGATTCGGGCATGTCACCGGTCATTGGTCATCTCCTCCAGAGCGCAGCCTCACGCCTGTACTCGTTTGCTCAGCGCGGAGCGCCGGCGCGAGCGCCGAACGCAGCTGCTGACGCGTACGGTGCAGCCGCGAACGGATCGCCGCCGGCGTCAACTCGCTGGTCCCGGCAATCTCTTCGTAGGAAAGGCCTGCGACTTCGCGCAGCAGAAATATGTCCCGATCGAGCTCGGGCAGCGCCGCGAGCGCCTCGCGGAGGGCCGCAGAGAGCTCTTGTGTCGCGGGCCAGGTCGTATCGACAGGCTGCACCAGGGCGTGCCGGCGATCGTCGCGGACGTGATTCAGCGCGAGGTTTCGAGCGATTCGAAAGACCCACGCGCGACGGCCCGCGTCGTCGATCTTCGGGACCGGACCGCGAGTGACCCGCAGGAATACCTCCTGCGTCAGGTCGCGGGCCGCATCGCCATGGCCGAGAAACCGGCTCAGGTATCGGAAGACCCGATCACGATGAGCGGCGAACAGCACGTCGGCATCGGCCATCGAGTACAGCTCTCACCCATCTAAAGACACCTGAAACGCTGATTCGTCGCAAGGAGGGAAGGAATTCCTGGAAGTGAGCCTCGAGAAACTGAGGTGTGGCGACCGATTGCTACATGGACACGCCGACTGTGAAGGTCGCCGTGTACCCGCTGCTCGGGCTCCCCGAAATCGCGGACGTCTCCGACGAGACGCTGTCGGCGAACACCATGTCGCCGGCGTTCGACGTCGGGTTCTGTCCCTTTGCTGCGTAGACGCCGGACGAATAGACGGCCGCAGTGACGCTTTCCGGAAATGCAATCTGTGTCACCTTCACGGCCCTGCCATTCACGGTCACTTCGACGTGAATGTGAGTCGCCCTTCCCGCGTACCAGCCCGGATAGATGGTCGTGAAGGTCACGATGCCGCTCGCGTCGGTGGTTTGAATCCCCCGGAGGAATGTCTGGGTCGTGCCGTTGTAGCCCTGTTGTGCGTACTCGGAGTAATGGCCATCGGCATCGCATTGCCAGATGTCGACAATGGCTCCGCTGACCGGCGAGCAGTTGCTGCTGGCGTTCACGACGGTGATCGTCAAAGTGACCGGGACGCCTGTCTTGCCCTCCCGGATGTCGCTTCGGATGAAATTGGCGATCGACGGATAAGGTCCGATCGTTTCAGTCGGCGATACTGCGCAGGCCGCGTTCGTCGTCCCGGTCGTCGTTGTGGTCGTGCTCGTAGTCGTGGAGTCCGCAGCGGTCGGTGAACTGCCGCAGTTGATGAGTGTCAACGCCGCGCTCGTTGCGCCGAGCGCCCCGAGCGCTTCGCGGCGGGTCAGCCTCCGCAGGTGTGGTGTCAGCGCCTTCTTCATGGGATCCATTCCACACAACACACATGGCAGAAGTGTGGCGAACCTGTGAGGAAATCCAAAAACACCACAGTGGGCTCGGATCCCGGCTATCCCCAGCCGAAATACCGGCTGGCGTTCCTGAACGAGACGTCTTCGACCAATCCTCCCACCAACTCCTCGTCGGGCGGCAGCTCTCCGTTCTCCATCTCCTCTCCCAGCATGTTGCACAGGACGCGGCGGAAGTACTCGTGGCGGGGGTATGACATGAACGATCGCGAGTCGGTGAGCATGCCGACGAAGTGGGCGAGCAGGCCGGCGTTCGACAGCGCGTTCAATTGCCACTCGATGCCTTCCTTCTGATCGACGAACCACCAGGCGCTGCCGAACTGGATTCTTCCCGCGAGCGATCCGTCCTGGAAGTTGCCGATCATCGTCGCCAGCGTGTAGTTGTCCGAGGGGTTCACGTTGTAGACGATGATCCTCGGCAGCGCACCTTCCCGATTGAGCCGATCGAGGTACGCGCCGAGCGGCTCGGCCTGCGGCCAATCGCCGATCGAGTCGAAGCCGCCGTCGCGTCCGAGGGCTCGCATGGCCTGGGTATTGACGTTACGCAGCGCGCCGAGATGCAGCTGTTTCGTCCAGCCCTTCTCCGCGTCGAGGCGGCCGAAGAAGACCATCATGAAAGAGGCGAACGCGCGCGCCTGTTCGGGCGTGTTGACCTTCCCGGCGCGAGCTCTGTCGAATGCGGCCGAGGCATCCGCGTCGGTGCATGGATCCGCGTAGCAGACGGAGAGGCCGTGATCGGAGAGCCGCCCGCCGGCATCATGGAAGGCCTGGTGCCGGGCGCGCAGCGCGTCCAGGAAATCCGCGAGCTTGACGATGGAGGTGTTCGACACGGCCGAGAGCTTCTCGACCCACGGGTTGAAGACGTCGGGTACGTGGACGTCCAGCGCCCGGTCCGGCCTGAACGTTGGGTAGACCCGCGTCCCGAGGCCTGAGGCGCTGATTTTCGCGTGCCAGTCGAGAGGTTCGGCTGGATCGTCGGTCGTGCAGAGCGCTCTCACGTCGAACATCTTCAGGATGCCGTGCGTCCGCAGCTCTTCTGACGCCAGCCGCTCGTTTGCGCGCTTCCAGATCCCGGGCGCCGTGGTCTGATCGAGAAGATCGTCGATACCGAAATACCGCGACAGCTCGAGATGCGTCCAGTGATACAGCGGATTGCGCAGACAGCGCGGAACTGTCGATGCCCACGCGAGGAACTTCTCGTACGGGTCCGCGTCGCCAGTGCAGTACCGCTCCGCGATCCCGTTCGCCCGCATCGCCCGCCACTTGTAGTGATCCCCCTCCAGCCAGATCTCGAAGAGGTTGGCGAACCGGCGATTCTCCGCGATGTCCTTCGGCGGGAGATGGCTGTGGTAGTCGATGATCGGCTGATGCGCCGCGCGGGTCTCGTAGAGCCGGAGCGCCGCGTCGCTGTGGAGCAGAAAATTGCGATTGATGAACGTCACAGAAGATGATCCTCCGGTCCGGTTGTTCGCCGTCCCGCGAGTATGCCACCGGCGCCGCTGTGGAATCGCCGGAATCGCAGAACTTCACTCTTCAGGCACAGAGGTCGGGACCAACCAGGCAGGTGGAGATGACGGAGTCAACGGATTCACAAACGGAGGAACGGGGTCAACGAAGACGAAACGGAGAGGCTCGGATGGCCAGGGCGCGTTTCGCTGTCCGCCGCCCGCCAACGGCGGGCGTCAGAGTGAGTACGCCGCCCACGGAGGCGAGCACGCCCGGCATCGAAGTACAGCGTGTTCGCCTCCGCGGGCGGCGTACTCACTCGGCCGCGCTGCGCGCGGCGCGGACAGCGATTGACCAGCCACGTCGCCTCTTCTCCGTTTCGCCTCCGTTCGCTCCGTTGCTCCGTTTGTGAACTCCAGATCTCCACTTCGCATCACATTCGTATCTCCCTCCCTCGGTACTCGGGGATGACAGCTTCATGACATAGTCATCGGCCCTACCCGGAGCGCCGTTGGGTCCGATGCGAGGCTTCGAGCGACCGGCCGACTGCGTAGACACCGGCGACGGAAAACCTCGCGATGTGTTCCGCGGCCTGGTTGATCCGCGCTTGCGTGGGCTTGATGGGAAACCCGAGCCGGGCGGCGATCGGATTGGGAAGATAGGCAATGGCCTGCGCCTGAATGCTCGCAACCGTCCGCAGCACGGCTTCGTCGGATGGATCGCAGCCGATCATCCGCGCGACGATGTCGGAGAGATACGCCAGACGGGGACGGATGCCATCCTCGACGATCGTGTCGAGCGCCGGGGTTGGATCGTGCATTTCACGGTGGAAGAGCTGGTGCTCCACGTCGTGCTTCGGCGAGAGCAGCCGGTGCAGAAAGATTCCGATGAACCGTCGAAGCTGCTCTTCCGGCGGCTGGCCGCGTCCAGCCGCCTGCGCCGCTTCCGTCGTGACGCGCATGACGTCGGTCGCCGACTGGATGACTTCGCGATACAGCCCGAGCTTGTCTCCGAAGTGATAGTTGACCGACGCGACATTGGCCCGCGCGGCCTTGCAGATCTCGCGGACGGTGACCCGCTTGAAACCACGCTCGCTGAAAAGGCGCTTCGCCGCCTTCAGCACGCGCTCCCGGGTCTCGCGGTCTTCACTCATGACTTCGCTCGGTGAGGATCCCTGAAGTTCCCCACCTCGCTGCGCGGTCGCGTCGCTCGCTTGCGGAAGGCCTCACAGAGTCCTCTTGAACAACATCGTTGCCGCCGACATCGCGACCACGGAGAAGATGAACAGAAACGCCAGATCGTAGCCGATGGCTTCGAACCCGGTGTCCTTGAGCAGCAGGTTCTTGAATGCGTGCACGGAATACGTGAAGGGGTCGGCCACCGCGATCGCCTGCATCCAGCCGGGGAAGCCTTGCTGCGGATAGACGGCGCCGCTCGGGAAATACAACAGCGTGTTCAGCACGCCGAAGACCGCGCGCGGAAGTAGAGGGTCTGTGACCCGCACCATCAACAGGAACATCAGGCTGATGAGGGCGAAGGCGGTGATCACCACCACGACCAGGAGACGGAAGAGCCTGAGCGGGGCGAGTGGATCCGGAATCCCGGCGATGAAAGAGCCGATCACCAGCAGAAACATTCCTGCCAGCACGGCCTTGATCGTTCCGGAGATATTGAATCCCGCGATCAACTCGAACTTGGTGATGGGCGTGACGAGGTATCCCTCGTGAAGCCCCCGCGCCTTGTCGTCGATGAAGATGATGCCTCCGCCGATCATGACCATCATGAAGATCGACATCACCACGGATCCGGGCAGCAGGTACTGAACGTAGGGAACGTAGGGGTAGATCTCCACCAGGTCGAGCGATGGCTGAGTGGCCACTCGAGGCGACGTGGCGCTCTGGCCGTACGACGAAATCAACCCACCCATCGTGCCGGCGAGCGCGATAGCGACGAAATTGTCCGTGTTGTCTTCGATGAGCGCCACGCGTGGCTGGCTCTTCGCCAGCACGCGCCTGGAGAAGTCCGGGGGAATCGTCAGGACTCCGTTGACGCGCCCGTTGCGAAGGTCGGCGATCGCCTGGCCCTGGTCAGAGTAGTCGACGACGTCGATCGTCCGTGCGCCGGAGGCAGCCGCAGCCGCGAGCTCGTGGACGCGCACGGCCGGGACGCCCCGATCCTGATCGACGATCGCGAGCTTGAGGTGCTTGACGTTTCCGCCGAACGCGTAGCCCAGGATGATGAGCTGGACGAGCGGAAACACCATCGAAACGACGATCAGGATCGGGCTCCGGCGGAACCGCCGCAGCTCGCGTTCGATGATCGCCCAGGTTCGCCCCATGTCAGTTGCGCCTCAGCATGAAGGGGCTGTCCTTCGCGGACGCTTCCTGAAGCGCGTCGCGCAGACCCCGACCCGTGTAGTGAACGAACACATCGTCGAGCGTGGTGCTCTGGACGGAGAGCGACTGGACCGTGATGTGCGCGCGCGCGGCAGCCTCCATCAACGCGAGCGTTGTCGCCGGGCCGTTGCGCGTGGTGATGCGGAAGATGTGATCCTCGCCGGCAACGCCGTCCACTTCCGGAAGCCGGGAGAGCTCGTCGACCCAGCTCGCCGGCGTATCCGAGAAGCTGACCTCCAGGGTGTTCTTGCCCGGAATGGACGCCTTCAGCTTGAGCGGCGAGTCGAGCGCTTTCAGCTCGCCGTGATCGACGATGGCAATGCGATCGCAGAGCTTGTCCGCCTCGTCCATGTAGTGGGTCGTCAGGAGCACCGTCAGCTCGCGCTCGGACTTGATTCTCCGGAGCATCTCCCAGACGCTCACGCGCGATACGGGATCGAGGCCGGTGGTCGGCTCGTCGAGGAAGAACACGCGCGGTTCGTGTACGAGCCCTCGCGCGATCTCCACACGCCGGCGCATCCCGCCCGACAGGTTTTTCACCTGCGCCGCCCTCCACTCCGTGAGCTGGACGGCCTCGAGCAGCTGGTCGATCAGCTTCTCGCGCTTCGCCCGTGGCACCCCGTACAACTTCGCGAAGATGATCAGGTTCTCTTCGACGCTCAGCTCGAGGTCGCTCGTCATGGCCTGCGGGATGACGCCGATCGAGCGGCGCACCCCGTCCGCCTGACCGATGACATCGAAGCCGTGGACGAGCGCGGTTCCCGACGTCGGCGGCAGGAGCGTCGTCAGCATGCGGATCAGCGTCGACTTGCCGGCGCCGTTCGGGCCGAGGAGACCGAAGATCTCGCCTTCCTCGACAGCGAAGCTGATCCCGTTGACGGCGACGAAATCGCCGAACTTCTTGACGATCTGCTTGACGTCGATCGCGTTCATGGACCCTGTGGCCATCAATCGAGATGCAGAAAGACGTACGCGGTCATGCCGAGCGCGAGCCGACGATCCGCGTTGTCGACGCGCAGCCGGACCTCGAAGGTCTTGATGTCGCGCTTCGTCCGGCTGACGTCGCGCTGCGTGGCGAATGACGCATCGACGCCACGGTAGAACACCGTCCCTTCGCGCTCGAGGCCGGAGGGCAGGCGGACGGTGAACTTGTCTCCGAGCCGCACCCGATCGATGTAGGTCTCTTCCACATCGGCGCGGATCCAGAGGTCGTCCGGGTTGACTAGCGTCACGATCGGCTGGCCGGCTGCGACGTACTCGCCGGCGCGCGCCGCCCGGACATCGACGATGCCGTCGGTCGGCGCTGTAATCTCGGTGTAATGGAGCCGGACGTCCGCCTTGGCGTGCTGCGCGGCGGCCGCAGCCTGCATGTGCTGGTTCGTCTCGACCTGGCTGCGGCGCATGGTGATCTGTTCCGCATTCGAGCGCGCAAGCGCGACCGTCGCGCGTTGCGCCTCGACCTGCCGCTTGAGCGAGTCCAGCTTCGCCTGGGCCGCCTCG
Organism: uncultured Acidobacteriota bacterium; assembly: GCA_963730995.1. Taxonomy (GTDB): domain Bacteria; phylum Acidobacteriota; class Vicinamibacteria; order Vicinamibacterales; family 2-12-FULL-66-21; genus CAVSUB01. The sequence continues at coordinate 205,446 of CAVSUB010000012.1, forward strand.
AACGCGGTGCGGGCCTGATCCGCCTCCTGCAGCGAGGCGACACCCTTCTTCGCGAGATCCTGCGTGCGCGTGTGGGTGAGTCGTGCGTTCTCGACGTCGGCAGCCGCGGCAACGACCTGCGCCTGGGTGGACGCGAGCATCGACTCGGCCTGTGCAATCTGGTCGGTGGTCTGCTTCCGCTGGAACCTCAGGGTGGCTTCGGACTCGCGCACCTGCGAAGAGAGCCCCTGGGCGTTCTGTCCGTAGTAGGCCTTGTCGGCCTGAAGCTCGCCGGCGTCAATCACCGCCAGCCGCTGGTCCTTCTTGACCTGGTCGCCTTCCTTGACCAGGAGCTGCGCAATCAGCCCGGCGATCTGCGGGCTGACGATGACGTCGTTGGTCGTGACGACACCGGTCAGCATGAGCGTCGACGGCGCCCGGTTGAAGTAGGCGTAGAGCCCGGCGCCGGCGCCGAGCACGACGACGAGCACGAGGAGGCGGCGGATGCGTTTCATGAGGGCGCTCGCATGCTGTGAAACACTTGTATAAAACACTTGTTTGAATCGAGTCAAGCGCGGTGCCGTCCGGTGAAGCCTGCGATCGATGCCTTGACCCTTCTACGGGCCCGCAGGATACTTCGGCGTCGCCAACGTGCATTGTTCGTTGTGCTCGCCTTGTGTTGGCCGTAGGCCGGTGCTTTCCGCCTTCGCTGAAGCTACGGCGGACCACCGTAGCCTTGGCGGAGGTGTTCAAGCCCCGCCGACGGAGGGAAAGGACCAGCCATGTCGAAACTCCGAGTGACCCTTCTCGTGGCCGTCGTCCCTCTTCTGATCCTGCTCACGGACCGATCGACACGCGGAGAGATGAGCGGCGATCGCGGGCGGCCCATCGTCATGCAGGGGACGGTGGCTGGAGACGACGGTCGAGACCGCTGCCGGTTCAGCATCGAGATCGAGCGCGTGAGCTTCCTGCTGAACGCGGTGCAGGGTCGCTACAAGCTCGCGCGAGTGCGGTTCGAGAATCTGGGGACGACAGCGGTGACGCTTTCGGTCGACCGGGATCGGGTCGAGGCCGAAATGGCGGCCGGCGCTCCGGTACCCGCTCTGCTCAATGTTCAAAGCGGCGACAGCCCGTTCTGGGACGGCCTTTCGGTCGACTTGCGGCAGATTCTCGCGTACCCGCAGACGGTCAGGCCGCGACCCGACGGCGCCGGAGCGTCGCCGGAAGTCGTCTACGTTTACGCTCTGTTTCCCGCGGATCGTGTGACCGAAGTGCCGCGGGCGTTCACGTACCGTATCGACAGCATCGGCCAAGCCGTTCGAATCGAGCACCGCGCGACGGCGGCGTTGCCCTGAACCGGCGATCGCGTGCTCTGGAAACTCTGGGATATTCTCACCGGCTATCTCAAGGACTCGCCCTGGGGGCGGGCCCTGCAGCCGTTTCTGTTCGTGGTGGTCGCCGGAATCGTGGCTGAAGTATTCGCCTACGAGTTCGTCCGGACGCAGTACGGCTTCAGCCCTGACCTCCGCGTCTTCCTCCTCAGCTATTTCTCGGTCCGCATCGCCATCGTCACGGGCGCGCTCCTCGCGTTGCTACTGCTGCTGCGGCTCGAGCCGCGGCCCGACGCGCGGCCCGAGCCCGGCCGCCTTGCGGCGTTCTATCGACGCAATCGGCGATCGATCTTCTACAAAGCTGGCGTCACGCTCTTGATCGGCACATGCACGGCCGTCGGGTTCCTCGTGCGCTCGCCTTCCCGCGTGAGTCACATCACCGTGCGGTTCATGGGACTTCCCGAGAACGTCCGGAGCGAGGCGCTCGCCTACATCATCTACGAGCTGAATCGGCCGCAGCGGCAGTGGCACTTCGACGTCGACTACGCGCCGTTCAACGAGCTGGTGCTCACGTCGGGCGAGAAGGAGCGCTGCAGCAGCGATCCGCAGCCGCTGCTCTGTTACACGGAGCAGATGGCCGCGGGCCGCGGTCCTGTCATCGCCATTACGGATCGCCCGTTGAACGGCGCGTACTTCGCGACGCATCGTGGGACTGCGTCGGTGATCACGACCGCCGATTCCGGCAGCTACGCTCCGCTCACCGCCTACGAGTACCTCGCCTACACCATCGTCGTGCAAAGCGTGCTGCTGCACCTCGATATGAACGGCGGGTTGCCGCCGGACGCGTTTGCGCCGCGCAGCTCGAGCACGGGAGACGTCTTTCAGTTCGCGCCCGACCGCGCGACGCTCAAGTCGACGATCCTGGCGGCGAAGCTGAGTCCGGAGGAAGAGTCACTCATTTTCAACCGCTTCGGTCCCGAGTATCTCGGCGTATGCGCCAACCTGATTTCTCTTGATTGGCTGTACTCGGCGCGAGTCAGGACGAACTTGTCGAAGGTGTTCGGAGTGAGCTTGTCCCGGTGAGATGTGATTGGAAGGCGAGATCAGGAGTTCACAAACGGAGGAACGGAGTCAACGAAGACGACACGGAGAGATACGGATGGCCAGGGGCCGACCTCGCTGTCCGCGCGCCCGCCGACGGCGGGCGCCAGAGTGAGGACGCCGCCCACGGAGGCGAACACGCCCGGTATTGAGGGTAAAGCGTGTTCGTCTCCGCGGGCGGTGTCCTCACTCGGCCGCGCTGCGCGCGGCGCGGACAGGATCGACCAGTCCATGAGCCTCTTCTCCGTTTCGCCTCCGTTCCCTCCGTTCCTCCGTTTGTGAATCCGTTGACTCCGTCATCTCCCTATTGACACGGGGCTCTCATCACCTACAATGTAGGCAACAAGTATGGCCGACATCCTTGGTGCCTTCGAGCAGGCGGTTCTCCTCGCCATCGTCCGGCTGGGCGAAGACGCCTACGGGCGTGCGGTTTTGAAGGAAGTGCAGGTCCGGCTCGATCGGGACGTCGCGGCCGGCGCAGTCCACGCCACACTCGACCGCCTGGAAAACAAGGGCCTCGTCGGATCACGGCTGGGATCAGGCACGCCCATCCGATCCGGTCGGCCGCGACGCTTTTACCGCTTGCGGCCGCGTGGATTCCGTGCGCTCAACGAGACCCGCGCGGCGGTGGAGAGCCTTTGGCGAGGTCTCGACTGGCCGCTGGGAGAATCAACATGACTGCGACGCCTCCCGAATGGGCGGAAGCCCTCCTGCGGCTCGTACTCGACCGCGATCGTGCCGATAGCGTCTCTGGCGATCTGCTCGAGGAGTATCGGGCGACCATTCATCCTGCCGGCGGACAGAGTCGAGCGGATCGGTGGTACGTCATGCAGAGTCTCGGCTATGTGGCCAGGAGCGCTGGTTTCTGGGCCGCGATCTTCGGCGGGGCATTCGTTGCGCGCACGTCGCTCGACTGGTTGGCGCCGACCGACGATTTCCATGTCCGTTCGGCCGTATCGACATCCATTGGTGTCGGAACGTTGATGGCCGCCGGCCTCTGGGCGGGCTGGCGTTCAAGTACGTTTGCGGCCGGCACGTTGGCGGGCCTCGCGACCGCCGGCTTTGGCGCCGTCGTCAGCATCGTCGGGGCAGTGGCTCTTCTCGCTGTCGCACACGATCCAGGCACTATGGCGGCGATTCGGGGCAGCGGTGGGCTGGCCGAAGTCTTTACTCTGCCGTTCATGCTCCTCCTGCCAGGAGCGATCGTCGGCACAGTGGGCGGTGTCGCCGGTACGGCTGTCAGACGGGTTCTCTCTCCTCGTTCGCCATCCCCCACACAATAACTCCTGAAGAACTGTGCCGCTGCGCACAGCGGCATGGTCCTCCTCGTCTCCACCGCGTTTCTTGGTTGGCGTTCCTGACGACAGCGGATGGGGTGTTGCCCTTGTGCTTCGACAAGAGATTCGGTTATTGTGCTGTCGAAGGAACAGGGGAGAACGACGGATCGTCGAATACCCGGAGGACATCGATGGGAGAGGAACGGATGGATCTGCCGCAGGGCACGCTCGACCTGCTGATTCTCAAGACGCTGGCGCTCGAGCCACAGCACGGCTGGGCGGTGTCCGAGCGACTGCAGCAGGTGTCGGGTCAGGCGCTCCAGGTCGGTCAGGGATCGCTCTATCCCTCACTCCATCGCCTCGAACGCTCGGGCCGAATCAAGGCCGTCTGGAGGACGACGGAGAACAATCGGCGCGCCAAGTACTACGAGCTCACACGCGCCGGCCGCAAGCAACTCGAGGCCGCAACCGAGGACTGGCGACGCCTGACTGCGGTGGTCAACCAGGTACTCGACCTGTCCTGAGGGTGACGTCATGTTCACCGATCTGCTGTATCGTCTGCGCGCGCTGACGAAGCGCAGGACCGTCGAGTCCGAGCTCGATGACGAGCTCAGGCTGCACCTCGATCACGAAGCCGCCAAGTTGGAGCGGGCGGGCTTCTCGCCCGACGACGCCCGTCGTCGCGCGAGGCTTGCACTGGGCGGTGTTGAGCGGGTCAAAGAGGACTGCCGCGACGCGCGCGGCACCCGGTGGATCGAAGATCTCGCGCAGGACATTCGATTCGGCGCGCGGCAGCTCCGATTCAATCCGGGCTTTACGGCGGTTGCCGTCAGCTCGCTCGCCCTCGGAATTGGCGCCAACACGGCGATTTTCCAGCTCGTGAACGCCGTTCGTCTTCGCGCGCTCCCCGTCGAGCGACCGTACGAGCTCGCCGAAATCCGGATAGCGGGCGGCAACAAGGGGATGGGACTCAACCCCGACCGCTATGGCGGGCTGACGCGACCCGTGTGGGAGGAAATACAGCGCGACCACCCGGCATTCTCGGGTGTCTTCGCCTGGGGCCGGAACCAGGTGGGCGTGGGTCGGCCCAGCGAGATGCAACGCGTGAACGGCCTTTCGGTGGCCGGCGATTTCTTCGGCACGCTGGGTGTTTCGCCCTGGCGCGGCCGGCTCCTCCAGCCGGCCGACGAGACGGGCTGCCCCTCGACCGTCGCGGTCGTCAGCCACGCGTACTGGCAGCGCGCACTGGGTGGACGTGAGCTCGACGAGAGCACCCAACTGCTCGTGAACGGCCAGTCGAAGCAGATCGTGGGCGTGACTCCACCGTCGTTCTTCGGACTCTCGGTGGGGGAGTCGTTCGACATCGCGCAGCCGTTCTGCCGGGCGCCGCAGGTCCGGCGCGACGTCTTCTCGATGATCGTCATGGGCCGGTTGCAGCCCGGGTGGACTATCGAGCGCGCCACGCGGCAGGTGGAGTCGGCGAGCCCCGCCATCTTCGACGTCACGGCACCAACCGGCTACACCGCCCCGACGGTAGAGCGATTCAAGGCGTTTCGTCTGGAGGCCGTCTCGGCGGCCAGGGGAGTCAGCTGGTTGAGGGAGGAATACGACGACTCCCTGGTTCTGCTCCTCGGGATTACAGGTCTCGTCCTTTTGATCGCATGCGCGAATCTCGCGAACCTGATGCTGGCCCGCGCAAGTACGCGGGACCGGGAAGTGGCCGTGCGCATGGCTCTCGGCGCTTCTCGAGGGCGGCTGCTGCGCCAGATGGTGACTGAAGGCGGGCTCCTGGCGGGGATCGGGGGAGCGCTGGGGTTGGGGCTGGCGCAGTTCCTGAGTCGAACCCTGGTTCAAACGATATCGACCGACAGCAACAACGTCGAGCTCCCCATTGCAACCGACTGGCGGGTTCTTGCGTTCACCGGCCTAGCTGCAGTCGCCACGTGTCTCCTGTTCGGCATCGTCCCGGCGCTGCGAGGCACTCGCGCCCAACCGGTGGAAGCGATCAAGGCAGGCGGGCGCGGACTTTCACAGGCGCCAGCCCGAACGACCGTCCACCGCGCGATCGTCGTGGCGCAGCTCGCGATCTCGCTCGTTCTCCTGGTCGGCGCGCTCCTCTTCGTGCGCAGCCTGTACAACCTGACTACGTTCGACCCGGGATTCAGACTGCGAGGCATCACGATTGCGTTCGTCGGCTATCCGCAGCTGAAGGGACCCCCCGAACGACTCGAAGCGTTGCAGCGCCGGGTGCTGGAGTCGATCCGATCGATTCCCGGAGTGGTTGACGCTGCGACGACAACGAACGTGCCTCTGCTCGGCGGAAGCTGGACGCACGGCGTCAAGATGGGAGCGGTGGAGGACTCCTCGAAGTTCACGTGGGTGAGCCCGGGTTACTTCCGGACGATGGGGATACCGCTACTCGAGGGTCGAGGCTTCGACGAGCGCGATACGTCGTCGTCGCGGCGCGTCGCCATCGTGAACCAGATGTTCGCGCGCGTGTTTGTCGGAGGCGCCAGCCCGATCGGACGGGTTCTCAGAACGAGTCCCGAGCCGGACTTCCCGGCTACCGACTACGAGATTGTGGGAGTGATCGCGGACACGAAGTACAACGAGCTGCGGGGCCGCGGCTATCCGATGACGTTCGCTCCTGCCGGGCAGTATCCCGCGCTTGGCCCGTGGGCCACCGTGCTCGTCCATTCCACGACAGCGCCGACGGTCACGATGGACGCCGTCAAGCGTGCGCTCTCGGCGACAGTGACCGACCCGATTGTCACGCAGACGGTTTTCGAGACGCGGGTTCGTGAAGGGATGGTGCGCGAGCGCGTCGTGGCGATGCTCGCCGGATTCTTCGGCGTCCTGGCGACGGTGCTCGCGATGATCGGGCTGTATGGTCTGATTGCGTACCTCGTGGCACGGCGCCGCAACGAGATAGGTGTTCGTCTCGCGCTGGGTGCGCGGCCGGCGCAGGTCGTGGGCATGGTCGCAAGGGACGCGGGACGGCTTCTCGCGTTCGGCCTGACGATTGGCGTGGTCCTCGCTCTCGTGGCGGCCCGCGGAGCGAGCTCGACGGCCTTGCTTTTCGGGCTGAGCCCGTACGATCCGCTCACGATCGCCGCCGCCTGCATCCTTCTCGGGGGAGTTGCCGGCGCTGGATGCCTCATCCCGGCGCGCCGGGCGTCGAGACTGGACGCGCTGATCGCGCTGAGGCTTGACTAGTAGGATGTAGTGCTCTAGGCCCGACTCTTTCGCAATCGCGCGAGCAGGTCCTCCAGGTCCTTCGGGAGTGGCGCCTCGAACTCCATCGAGCGCTCGTCGACAGGATGACGGAAGGCGAGCCTCTTGGCGTGCAGCGCATGCCGGCCGAAAGCGATCGTGCGGAGCGAGTCGGGGCCGTAGGTATAGCGTTGTTCGCCGACGAGCGTGTGGCCGCGCAGTCTCGCCTGGATGCGAATCTGATTGCGTCGCCCGGTTTCGAGTCGAATCTCGAGCAACGAGGCATCGCGAAAGGTCTCGAGCGTCGTGTATTCACAAATCGCGTCGGTGCCCCGTGGATCGCGCGGGTGCGTTTCCTTCTGGATGAGCGCTGTCGTGTCCCATACCAGTCGATCTCGCCACATGCCGGATGGCGGATCGGGGTTTCCGTAGACCACTGCCAGGTACACGCGCTCAGGCTCACGCCGCTTGAACTGCGCCTTCAGCCTGCCTTGTGAAACGGGATCCTTCGCAAACACGACGAGGCCGGACGAATCCTGATCGATGCGGTGGACGACAAACGGCCGGCGCCTGCCGGCCGGTTTCAGATACATCACGATCTGGTCGAAGACGGATGGCGCATCACGCTTCCGCTCGAGCGGGACGGTCAGCACTCCCGGCGGCTTGTTCACCACCACCAGCACGTCGTCTTCGTAGGCGATGTCCAGGTCGCCGCGGGGACCGGGCCGTGTGGGCCGTCTGGAGCTGCCCGGCTTGTCCATCCACACGCGAACGACGTCATCCTGGGCGAGCCGGGTCGAGCCGTCCGTCGCGAGGCTCGCGTTGAGGTACACCTTCCCTCTGTCGATAGCCGCCGCGGCGCGCGCGCGCGAGCCGAGGCGGTCGGAGTGCGCGAGGAACTTGTCGAGGCGGGTGCCTGCTTCTTCTGGCGTCACCGTCCAGCCTGGCTCCGGCATCGTCGTTCAGCGTACCATCGTCGCGTATACTGCCTGACGGGCGTCTTCCTCGTGCAGGCGCGCCTCAGCGATCCCCACCATGCCCGACGCGCGCGCCATCCTTCAGCACATCGCCGTTCGCGCCATGATCGACTACGGCCTCGAGCCTGAGCTTCCCCCGCAGGCCGTCGAGGAAACCCGACGTCTGCGCGATGCGCCGGTAGACGGTCTTCGCGATCTACGGACGCTTCCGTGGTCTTCGATCGACAACGAAGAGTCGAAAGATCTCGATCAGCTCGAGGTGACGATCGAAGACGGCGACGGTGTGCGGCTGCTCATCGCCGTGGCTGACGTCGATGCTCTCGTGGCCAAGGGATCGGCACTGGACGATCACGCGCGATCGAACACGACGTCCGTCTACACGACGGCGCGAATCTTCCCGATGCTGCCGGACACGCTCTCGACGGACCGGACGTCGCTCAACGAAGGCGAGGATCGCCCGGCGCTGGTCGCGGACATGCGTGTTGGCGCCGATGGAAATGTGTCCGGCGAGGTTTATCGGGCCGCTGTCCGGAATCACGCGAAGCTCACGTATCCCGCTGTGGCCGCCTGGCTGGAAGGCGGTGGTCCCGTGCCCTCGGCACTCGCGCGCATGCCTGACCTCGAACATCAGCTCCGCACGCAGGACCGTCTGGCCTCTCTGCTGCGCGCTCGCCGCGAGCAGGAAGGTGCACTGGATTTCGACCGCGCCGAGATCAAGCCTGTCATGGCCGACGGAGCCGTGAAGGAGCTCCAGGTCGAGACGTCCAATCGCGCACGCGACATCATCGAGAGCTTCATGATCGCGGCCAACGGCGTCACAGCTCGCTTCCTGACGTCTCATGGATGGGCGTCGATCAGACGTGTCGTCCGTGCGCCAAAACGCTGGCCGCGCATCGTGGAGATCGCGGCCGCGCACGGGACCACACTGCCTGAAGCGCCAGACGCGCGCGCTCTCGAGGAGTTTCTCAAAGCGCGGCGCCAGGCGGAGCCGGATGTGTTCGCGGATCTGTCGCTGAGCGTCCTCAAGCTGCTCGGGAGGGGCGAGTACATCGCCGATGGACCCGGCGGCGAGGAAGAAGGGCACTTCGCCCTGGCGCAATCGAACTACACCCACTCCACGGCGCCAAACCGCAGGTTTCCTGACCTCGTCACCCAGCGGCTGGTGAAAGCCGCGCTCGGGAATGTGCGAGCACCCTACAGCCTCGCCGAGCTGACGCCGCTTGCGGAGCACTGCACCCGGCAGGAAGATGCCGCGAACAAAGTCGAACGCCGCGTTCGCAAGTCGGCCGCGGCGCTCTGGCTTGCCGATCGAATCGGTCAGGAGTTCGACGCCGTTGTGACAGGTGCCTCGGAGAAGGGCACCTGGGTCCGCCTGCTTCGCCCGCCCGTCGAAGGCAAACTCGAGCGAGGCTTCGAGGGACTCGACGTCGGCGATCGGCTCAGAGTCCGTCTCGTGAAGACCGACGCCGAAAGAGGGTTCGTCGACTTCGTGCGAGTGTGAGTTGGGCCAGACCTCTAAACTTGCGGCGCGGTAAAACCATTCACAGGGAGGACGGGAGGATGGGAGGGTCTAAACCAATCGGGTTTCCTCGTTTCCTCCCTTTCTCCCTGTAAAGAGCAGCCGCCGAATAACCCGACAGCCCGCTACTCAACGCTGTGGCTGCCGGTGTTTCGAATCTCCAGGCTTTTTCCCCCGCTCTTTCCCCTCCCGCTCTTCCGCTTCTTCCCGTTCATCGTCTTCGTCGGCTGCCGCGGATGCGACAACGAACGCGGCTCGCTTCGGTGGCGGCATCGGCGAGTCGGCGCCACGGACCGAGCGCCAGATGATCTCGTTCAATTCGAGTTCGGGGGCCATGTCGGCGACATCGAGGTTCATCCGCAGAGACGCCTGCGCCCCGAAGGAGGCGAACGTGTTCAGCTCGTCGAGCGGCACGCGGGCGGGAAGCGCCGAGTACGTTGCCGCGTTCGGTGTGGGCTGGAAGACGCCGTACATCGGTGTCGCCGAGGCGTCGTACTGGCTCATGGGCTCGAGGCCCAGGATCAGCTCCATCGTGCGAAGCACAGATGATGTCGTGTAGAGCGTGCTGTCCACTGCCCGACGTTTCGTGAACGGGCTGATGACGAGCGCGGGCGAACGATGGGCATCCACGTGATCCGGGCCGTTCTGCGCGTCGTCTTCGAGGACGAAGATGGCCGATTCGTTCCAGTAACGGCTGCCCGAGATCGCTTCGACGATCCGCCCGAGCGCCGTATCGTTCTCGGCGATCATCGCGCGCGGCGTACGCGCGCCAGGCCGCGTGGCTGCCGTATGGTCGTTCCCCAGCCGGATGATGTTCAGCTGCGGCAGTTGACCGCTCTTCTCGAACTCGCGGAATTCCCGCAGCCACGCATCGACCCGCGTGTTGTCGAGGATGTTGAGGTTGTACGGCGGATAGTCGGGGCTGAAGTGCCCTTGCAACCCGGGAACGCTTGCTTCGACCACGCCGGTCTTCTCGTCCTTGTCCACGAACTCGCCGTAGCTCCGGACGGTGACATTGGCGCGGATGGCAATGTCCCAGATGTATCCGAGCGGCGGGGCCGACAGATTGCCGTACGGGTTGCGTTGACCGCCGCCGCCCTCGCTGAGATAGATGCCGCCCCGCTGTCCATAGTTGGTGGGCCAGATCTTCTCGACGGCATCGGTCGCGTAGGCCCCGGTGGAGAACGCATGGCCGTCATAGCTGACCTCGGCGTCCACGTAGAAATTGTCCAGCAGGACGAATTCCTTAGCGAGCGCGTGCGCGTTCGGAGTGACCGCCTCTCCGAAGAGCGTGAGCGTTGGATCCCCGTTGCCGGAGGGGATGTCACCAAAGATCTGATCGTACGTGCGGTTCTCGCGGATGACGTAGAAGACGTGTTTGATGGGAGACGTCGCGCCGACACGGCCGGGAATCGGCGAGTCGATGGGCGCATCCGCTGGAGCAAGCCTGGTCTTGTCGTCGTAAGGCGTGACCTCGTAGGCGCGCTTCGTCAGAGTCTGGAGCTCGGTGTCATCCGGCAGCGCAATCTCCGAGACGGCGCCCTGAAGCATGGTGCCGATGTACTGACCATCCGCGCCGCGCATGCCGGGAGAGGGTCCCCGAGGGTTCGCCGACGGGGACAGTCCCTTGCCGTTCAGGACGTAGATCCGACGGCCGTCGCGGTCGAAGGTGACGCCGGTTGGATACCAGCCGGTCGGGATGTAGCCGCGGACGTGGCTCTCGCCGGGCATCGAGACGTCGACGACGGCGATGGTGTTGTTGTCGGCGTTGGCGACGAGCAAGGTGGCGCCATCGGGCGAGAGCGCGAGGGCATTCGGAGTCGATCCAGGAGGCGCGTTCGGAAACAGCGCGACGCCGATCTGTTCTGTCGCGCGCTGTGCCTTGAGGTCCACGACCCAGACGGCGTTGGTGTTGGCGCACGCGATGAACAGGCGCGAGCCGTCCTTCGACTGGAGCATCGCGTTCGGATGCTCGCCGACGTGCATGTCGGCCTTGAGCTCCAGCGTCGCGGCGTCGAGGACGAGCAGCTTGGCGCCGCCCCAGAGCGATACGAACACCGATTGGCCGTCCGCCGACACAAGCGAGGAATAGGGTTCCGCGCTCAAATGAGTCGGTGCGCTCGACCTTCCGGCGCTCGAGATCGATCATCGACACGGCAGACCCGAACACCTGGACCGCATAAAGCTTGTTGCCATCCGGTGAGATGGAGACACCGCCTACGAATCCGGAATCCTTGAGCGTCTCGAACGTCGGCTTGAGGAAGGGCTTCGCGATGACGATCGGCTCGCCTGCCTTCAGGGTTTCGCCGTTCCAGCCGAGCTCGTTCACGACGTTCTGTGCGGCGCCCGAGGAGAAGAGTCGCTTGCCGTCAGGATGCCAGGCGAGGCCGAGCCACGCGTGATCGAGCGGAAGGACTCCCTTGATGTTGAAGTTCGCCGTATCGAAGACCGTGATGCTCGGCTTGGACCATCCGTTGTTGGTGATCAGCAGGTAGCGCCCGTCCGGGGACCACACCATGTTGAGCGGAAGATCGCCGATCGGCGCGTGACGCCCGGCCGGCGCGATCCGCCAGCCGTTGGGGAGTTGCGTGATGCCGCCGCCCAAGGCGCCGGGTCGTCGGGGCGGGGGCGCACCCTGCTTTGCAATCGTGGTCAGCCCGGCGGTCGCCACGACCAATGTGATGGTGATGGTCAGGAACACGTGTCGTCGGCGCATGCGATATGGTATGCCAGCATGACGACGAGCGCATTCCGGTCAGGCGCGGCTCACCTCGGCATCACTTTTCCAGTCAGTCGTCCCAGCAGCTTGACCGCGTAGAATGCGGCCCTGTTGCGCGTCTCGTCGACGTCGGTCGGCGGATAGTTCATCCCCAGCGCCGGTAGCTGCTCAATGGCTGAGTCGTCGCCATCCATCGGGTGGAGCGCGATCCAGAAGAGCGCCTGAATGAGCTGCGGCTTCGGAATCGACTGCTGCAGGTAGTCATAGATTTCGAGCGGCGTGAACCGTTCGATTGGCGTCTGCAGCACGTCGGGGACGGCCGCGACGTACAGAAGATTGCGCGCGCGCTGCACGGGATCCTGCGCCTTGCCGGGCGGCCAGTCTGGTAGCCGCGTGTGCAAGGTCTGAAGCTGCTGCGCGACCTCGGGTTCCGGCTCTTCGTCCTCGCGCGCGATCGGGGTGACGACACCGGAGTCTGGCGGCAGCCGGCTGAAGTCAATCTCCTTGTCGATGTCTTCAATCGAGGTCTTCTGCCAGTCCGATGGCGAGCTCGGACCGGCCGGTTTCGCACTGGCGGCCGCCGGCGGTTCTGGTGGGGCGGACGGACTGTCCGGCGCCTCGGCCGGTGACGGCGCTTTCGCTGGCGGCGACTGGCCTGCGACCGCTGTTGGTTGTTCCGTTCGTGCGGACGTCGGCGGCGGCGCAGGCTCGGACGCCCGTGGGACTGCCGCTTGCGTTGACGGTTCCGGCGCAGCAGGCGAAGCCCCAGTGGGTGCGCCAGCCGGCGCTGTTGGCTGTGTGACGGGCGGCGCTGCGGGCGATGACACACTTGCCGCCGGCGGGCTTTGAGGTGTCGCCGGCATCTGCGGCGTCGCCGAGGCCGGCGCAGGGGTCGCCGCCACGGTCGTTCTCACGAGCGTCCTGTGACGCGTCTCGGCAGCGATTCCTACTGCCGCCCACGCCAGCAGCGCTACGACGACCCATCCCTTCCCGGCGATCGCCGTGAAACGTTGTTGCGAGTCCCACCGGAAGAGACGGGCCCCGGTCACGCAGCCGGCGGCGCCGATGAGCAGCAGCCCCAGCACGCTGAATCGCGCGTCCCCAAGACCGGTTCCCATCACACACGCCCTGAGCGCCTCGACGGCATAGCGGCCTGGAAAGAAGGCCGAGACATGCTGCGCCCACTCCGGAAGGCTCTCCAACGGCACCGCCACGCCGCCGATGATCAGCATCGGCAGGAAGATGCACTGGCCGAGCGCCTGAACTGCCGGAACGTTGTCGGCCATTGTCGCAATTACCAGGCCCAGGCCTATGAAGGCGAACGACACGCAGCTGAATGCGACGAAGAGATCGAACGGATGCCGTGGGAAAGGCATACCGATCAGCATCGCCAGTGCAAGCTGGATGAGTCCCGCGATCAACAGGAGCAGGTATCGCGCTCCGACGGTGCTTGCGACGATGCTGGAAGTCGGGACCGGAGTGAGGCGATAACGCCGCCAGACGCCTCGCTCGCGGTCGCTCACGAATGACGTGGGGAGGCCGAAGCAGGCGCCACCGAGAATGGTCACCGTCAGCAGCTCACCCATGTGCCGTACCGAGCGGCGGAGTTTCGTAGCGATAGAGGACCCAGAACGCCAGCAGGAAGATCGTCGGGAACAGATAGCTATAGATCACGGCCATCTTGTTCCGGAAGTGCAGGCGCAGGGTGACAGCGAGCTGAAGAAGAAGCCCGTTCATTTGTTCGCTGTGAGCTCGATGAACACGTCTTCGAGTGAAGCCTTCTGCACGTGCAGCTCGCTGACTTCGATCTGCGAGTGCTCCAGCACCTTCATCAGGCCGCCGATCGCTCGATTCACGTGTGCGCTCTGGAAGCGCCAGCTCGATCCATCGCCCTGCAGGCCTTCGAGATCGCTCAACGCCTCGAGCGTCGCGCGCGCCACCGGCTGATCCGTCACGAACGATACCGTTGGCATCGCCGTGGAGCGGGCCATCAGCTCGCGCGGCGCACCTGACGCGATCACCCGCCCGCGATCCACGATCGCGATTCGATCGCAGAGCTGCTCGGCCTCGTCCAGATAGTGAGTCGTCAGGAGCACCGTGTGGCCGTCCTGCTTCATGCGGGCGATGTCGCCGTGGAGCTCGCGGCGGGCATGGGGATCGAGGCCCGTCGTCGGCTCGTCGAGAAAGACGACCTCGGGATTGTTCACGAATGCCAGCGCCAGGGCGAGCCGCTGCTTCTGCCCGCCGGACAGCGAATCGAACGGCGCGTCGGCCTTCTCGGAGAGCGCGAAACGATCGAGCAGGACCTGCGGCGCCGATCGGCTCGCATAGAAGCCTCCGTACAGAGCAAGCGCCTCACGAGGCGTGATCTTGTCCTGGAGGGCAGTGCTCTGGAGAGTGGCGCCGATCTTCTGCTTCACTTCCCGCGGCTGGCGGCGTGCGTCGATCCCACACACCTCCACGACGCCGCTGTCGGGCTCGCGCAGTCCGATCACGCACTCGACGGTCGTCGTCTTCCCCGCGCCATTCGGGCCGAGGAGGCCGAAGATTTCACCCTGGGCAATCTCGAAGCTCACTCCGTCGACGGCTCTGGTCCCGTCGTACTGCTTGCGGAGCTCCCGAACGACGACGTGTGGCATAGACTTCTAACGAGGATACCTCACGGCTGCTGGTGAGACGGCTTCCGTTGCCAGCTCCCAGCTTCCCGCTTCACGCTTCCCGCTCCCGCTTCCCGCTTTGGGATTCAACCGGATGCCACTCGAGCGACAAACTTGAAAAGTGGCCCCGCCGCCTTTCGAGCCGGTTGCTGCGACCGATCAAAGCTGGAAGCGGGAAGCGAGAAGCTGGAAGCGGGAAGCGAAAAGCTGACTCAGAACGCAAACCTGACCTCCACCTGCCGGTGGACGAGCGGCGGTATGGGACGCGGCTCGAGCAGTGGACAGCCGCTGACGACGCAGGTCTTCCAATCGGGGATTCGATCGGTCTCGTAGTAGCGCTCGACGTAGCGCCAGTCAGTCTCGACAAAGTCGCTGTACCACTGATCCAGGTGCGTGACCCCGGCATCGCGGAGCAGCTGCATCCCGAACCCGGCGGCCTCGAATTCGTAGTCGTGCAGCACCTTCATGAATGTCGCTTTGTCGTCGGTGTGCTGCAGGTCTTTCAGCTTGTGTTCGATCGAGGGGGCGACCCACTGCACAGAATGACCGAAGAGGTGCAGCAGCAGGAAGCACTGCATCTCGAACCCGACGTCGGGGTCGACGACGATCCGCAAGCCGTCGAAGATGCCGGTTCGCGGCGGCTCGAGATCGCGGTACTCGATCACGAAGCCGCGTTTGACGATCGCTGACGACACGGGGCTCCAGAGCGCGACCATGTCGGTCGTGGGCAGAGCGCCGACCAGTCGTGTACCGACGAGCTCGTGCCCGGGAATCGTTGCCATTCGAATCCTCAGCCGATGCGGATGTCGCCTTTGAATATGATCAGGACCAACGCCACGTCGAGGAGCGCCACGAATGGCGTGAACAGCCCGCTGTACGGGACAGGCAGATGGTCGACTCCAATATACGCGGCGAACCAGAGGCCGAGGAAGATCGCGGTGCCCCTCAATTCGAGCTCCTGCGTCGCGAGGCCCCACGCGATCAGGCTCCAGAACGCGATGTGAGCGATCCACCCGGCAACCAGCGGGGAGCCGATCACTCCAGGCTCCCGACGGCTCGCGTGCGCAGCGGCATCCCGACCTTCCTCAAACGTGGATCCGACATTCGGCGGCTTGCAAGGCCGTAGAATACCTGACGGCTGGGGCGCGATGCGCAGCCCGACCCGCCATCCGGTTTTCGTTCCCGCGTTCCTGCTCGGCGCGCTCCCGGGTACTCCCGTTGCCGCGCGACGATCCCGCCCTTCCGCGCACCGCACAAGTGATCTTCGTCCTCGGCTTCTGATACAACTGACGCTGGAAGATGGCGCCGAGGGCCGGGTCTCGGGTCTCGGGGCTCGGCGCTACAAGAAAGAGACTGCCGACCGCCGACTGCCGACGTGACTGTGACTGTCGACTGCGACCGCCGACTGACGACTGCCGACCGACGACTGTGATTATGTCCATTGATCAGACCATGACGGGCCGCACGGCTTTAGTGACCGGCGCGGGGAGTGGGATTGGAAGCGGGATTGCGGCGGCTCTTGCGCGCGCCGGCTGTCGCGTCGCGGTCAACTATCACGACACGTCGGACGGGGCCGTCCAGACGGTTGCCGCGATTCGCCAGAGCGGTGGCGAGGCGTTCGCCGTGCACGGCGACGTCAGGATCTCCGGCGCCGTCAAGGCGATGATCGACGAGGTCGTCGAGCGTACCGGCGCGCTCGATGTCCTCGTGAACAACGCCGGTGTCCAGACGTGGACGCCGTTCCTCGATGTGAGCGAAGAGGAATGGGACCTCGTGATCGACACCAACCTCAAGGGGTGTTTTCTCTGCACCCAGGCCGCCGCCCGCCAGATGAAGGTGCGAGGACGCGGCACGATCGTCAACATCGGGTCCGGCTGCAACAAGGTTCCGTTCCCGCATCTCGTGGCGTACACGGCCAGCAAGGGCGGCATCGAGATGCTGACGAAGGTGGCGGCGGTGGAGCTCGGGCCGCTCGGGATCCGCGTGAATTGCGTGGCGCCGGGCGCCATCGATATCGAGCGAACGCGGCTGGAGGAGGCCAACTACGCGGAAACGTGGGGCCGTGTCACGCCCCTGGGGCGTGTGGGCGTGCCGAAGGACGTCGCCGAGGCGGTCGTGTTTCTCGCGAGCGACGCGGCGGCGTTTGTGACGGGCCAGACTCTCTGGGTCGATGGGGGACTCTTCTCGCAGCCGCCCTGGGCGTATGGGAAGAAATGAGACGCGATCGGGGATCAGGGATCAGGGATCAGCGAGATCCGGAAGAGCTTGGACAAGGTTCCTGTATTGGGAATCCGGGATAATCCGGATTCAATGACCTCCGCCTAGGGTTCTGAGGTTTTCCGGATCCCGGACGACTGATCCCGGATCCCGACAGTATCAGTTATCTGAAGACGGGCACTGCGAGGACGCGATGGCTCAGAGCGACGGGAAGAATCCGGGCGCCGATCGCATCGGCGCCTATCCGGCGGTGATGACGACGTCGACGAGGCCGGCGTCGAGGCGGCACAGCACGGAGCTGCGGGGACTGATGGGCGTACCGAGCTCTCCTCTGTTCGAGGGGCGCTTCGGCCGGATGTTTCGCGGGCTGCCGGTGTTCGCGCACGACGACGCCCATCTTCTTGCGCTCGGCGACGCCATGATTTCAGAGGCAGAGGAGGAGGTCACGCCCGAAGGGGAGGTCGATGAAGAAGAGACGACCAAACCAATCCCTGCCGGCTACACATACCTCGGGCAGTTCATCGATCACGACCTGACGTTCGATCCCGTGTCGATGCTCGATCGACAGAACGATCCGGACGCGCTCACCAACTTCCGAACGCCGCGATTCGATCTCGATTCCGTGTACGGCCGCGGACCCTCGGACCAGCCGTACCTCTACGATCAGGAGCGTCCGGCCGGCAGCACGGGGGAGACCGGGCTGTTCTTCCTCACGGGCAAGGCGGTTTCGCAGAACCCGACAATCGCGGGACCCGATCTGCCCCGCAATTCGCAGGGCCGCGCCTTCATCGGCGATCCGCGCAACGACGAGAACCTGATCGTGTCGCAGCTCCAGTCGGTGATGCTGCGCTTCCACAACAAGATGCTCGAGAAGGTGGCGTCCGAGACGACGCTGACCGGTTCGGACCTGTTGAAGGAGACGCAGAGACGGGTGCGATGGCACTACCAGTGGGTCGCGATTCACGATTTCCTGCCGCGCATTGTCGGGCCGGAAATGCTCGACGAGGTGTTCGAACCGGAAACGAAGACGATCCACGAGCCTGGCGGCAAGAAGCGGAAGGTCAAGGTCCGCGAGCCGAAGCTGCGGTTCTATCACCCGAAGAACAAGGCGTTCATGCCGGTCGAGTTCTCGGTCGGCGCCTATCGGTTCGGGCATTCGATGATTCGGCCGATCTACCGGTTCAATTCGGTGATCGGTCGGGTACCGATCTTCAGCGACGACCTGAGTCCGGGGAATACGTCCAACTTGAACGGCTTTCGGCCGCTTCCACAGGAGTGGGGCTTCGAATGGCAGTTCTTCTTCGAGCTGGGCGGCAACCCGGCAAGCATGCCGATGCAGAAGGCCTATCGCATCGATCAGCAGCTCGTGAACCCGCTGGGCCACTTGCCGCCTGCCGTGGCGGTGAATCCGGGCGTGCTCGCGCAGCGCAACCTGCTTCGCGGCCTGCGCCTCGGTCTGCCATCGGGACAGACGATCGCCAGGGCGATGCACATGCACCCTATTCCGGATGCGGACCTGCGCGTGGGACCGCACGACGAAGAGCAGAAGCCCTTGACTGATTTCGGCTCCGACTTCCGACAGAACGCGCCGCTCTGGTACTACGTGCTGCGCGAGGCGGAGTTGTTCCACGAGGGCAATCAGCTCGGTCCGGTCGGCGGGCGCATCGTCGCCGAGGTGTTCGTCGGCATTCTCTGCGAGGACAAGCTGTCGTATCAGAGCGTCGATCCGGCGTGGACGCCGGAGCTGGCCAACGCTCAAGGGACGTTCACGATGCCGCACCTGATTCGGTTCGCGATTTCGTGAGCCTCGATCAACTTTTGCGGCGCTGGAAGAATCAACAGGGAGGATGGGAGGAATGGAGGAGTGAAGATCCTCCTTCCTCCCATCCTTCTGTGATCGTGGCAGCCTGGCCACAACCCGATTGTCTCAACTAAATTTTTAGGCCGGCCGCCCACGAACTCCCTACCTCACGAAGAGCATCACCCTCGGAAACGCGAAATGCCCGGCCACGGTGTCGATGACGTTGATCTGGCAGGTGTACAAACCCGGCGTGAACGCGTCCGGCGGCACCTCGAACTGGAACAGCGCGGCATGCCGCTCGGGCACGTCGATCGTCGTCCGCTCGACGACCGGCGTTTCGTAGACTTTCACCTTGCCCCGGTAGAACGCCAGGCTCGTCCGGAGCTGCGGCGGTGAGCCGGCAGCTTCCGAGGGGTCGTACACCTCGTAATAGAAATACAGCTTCTGATCTCGACCCACGACGTGGGTCAGATTCGGTACGAGCTGCACGCCTTCTCGCACAAGCGGATTGTCGGTCTTGCCTTTGGCGGCCGGCTCCATCTGCGTGCCGATGACGATGGAGCTGAGCTTCATCGGTTCCTTCTTCAACTCTGGCACCGTGATCGCCGACTCGTACGTGCCCATCAGGCCGGTGGCGTTCTCGCGCACGACCGCTTTGACCGAGAACCGGCCGGGCGGCAGCGTCACGCCCGATTGATAGAGCACCTGCTTGCCGGCCAGGGTCTTGCCCGTGCCGGGCGGGAGCTGCAGCGTCTCCTTGAAGCGGCCCAGGGGCCGGCCCTGCTCGTCGCGAACCATGCCGAGCACGTCGAGTGACACTTTGTCCGTTCCGTTCGCGACCGGCACCGCGTAGCCCGGGACGGCGAGCACAACTGGCACGTAGTACTTGTCAGCCGACAGCCTGAACCACCCGGCCGTTACCATCACCGGTAGATCGGTCGCTGACACTGCGGAGAAGAGCTGATCCTGCAACTGCGTCTCGCGATCGCCACGGCTCGTGTGGACGAAATCGCGGTCGGCGTAGTAACCGCTTCGAGCCTCCACTTTGAAGCCGTCGCGTTTGACGCGGACCTGGATGCGCCGATATCGACCGTCGCGGGCCGGGTTGGAGCTGCTGTAGGCCAGCAGGTAATAGGCGGACATGTCGCTCTGCACGCGCGCGAAGGCCTCGCCAAAGTCGTTGGTGTCGGTGAATGCCCGGCCGCCGGTGTCGGCGGCAAGCGACGTCAGGGTATCTTGCGACCCGGCGAGCGTGTCGTACTGCTGCGCGACACCGCGACCCGAGAACATCGAGTTGCCCCGCCCGCTCGCCTGCCTCGCATCGCCGCCGGGCACGACCGCCTGCAGCCCGCGCGTGTCGATCGGATAGAAAGACACGTTCCCCCGGACGGCCGAATTGATGGCGGCGCGGAGCTCCACCTGATTGTCCTGGCCGCTCCGCTGCATGCCCGCGCTG
Source organism: uncultured Acidobacteriota bacterium (assembly GCA_963730995.1). Lineage (GTDB taxonomy): Bacteria > Acidobacteriota > Vicinamibacteria > Vicinamibacterales > 2-12-FULL-66-21 > CAVSUB01. Next base: position 225,693 of record CAVSUB010000012.1, read on the forward strand.
AAGTAGATGATGGATTTCTTCTGCTCGATGGGCGCGAGGGTGTCCGCGAGTGTCTTGAGCGCGCGCAGCCGGATGTCGTTGTTGAAGAGATCCAGGTCGGACGTTTCCGTCGTGGCGTCGTCGGTCGCCGCCGCGGCTGCTTCGTCGGTGGCCGCCGTGCTCGCATCGGGCGGCGGAGTGGCGGTGCCCTCCGCGTAGCCGAGCGTGGTGAGCGCCGCAGCGACCTTGCCGCGGTCTGCCGTGAAATCCGTCAGCACGGAGAGTGTGGAGCTGACGGTGACGACCGCCACGAGGTCGGCGGCGCTCATCTTTTCGCTGACGTACTTCTGGGCGGAGTCGACCGCCCGTTGCACGTCATCCGGTTGCATCGAGCTGACATCGAACAGGAGCGTGATCAGTCGACGCCCTGCCATCGATTCCGATGTCAGCGGGGCGGCAACGGGCGCGGCCGCCGCAGAAGCGGACGAGCGTGTCTGCTCCTGAAGCCTGGCCTCGACGCCAGCCAGCAGATCCGCCGTCTCGATCTTCGCCGGCGCATTGTCGCGAATCTCTTCGAAGCTGAAGTTGAGAACGTCCTGAGGCCGTCCGTCCTCGCGGATCTCGAAGTCGGCCGCCGTCAGTCCGCGAGCGATCGCGCCGCTCTTGTCCCGAACGATTGCGTCGACGGTGATGACCTCGCGTCTGGAGCGGAAGACCGGCTGCGGCGCCTGCGGATTGGGCTGCGCAGCCTGGCCCTGAGGCGGTGCCTGCGCCGCCTGCTGCGCCGACAGTGCCGTCGTCACGACGAACGCCACCGTCGCCATCGCCGCCGGCCGATTCCAGAAACGAGTCGTCATCAAGTCTCTGACCCCGGTACTCGAACCTTAGACCCTCGAACTTCTACACCGCGACTCGACTTCGCTTGCTGTAGGGTGAGCCTCTCAGAACCTTAGAATCGAAACCTCATCGTGAACTGCATCGAACGCATCGGCCGCACGGAGAGGACCTGGCCGAACGTCGGCGAGTTCACCACCGTATCCACGGTCGCGTAGTTCACCATGTTCAGCAGGTTCGTCGCGTTCAACTGGAGCGTGATGGCGCGGTTACCGCCCATCCGGACGTCCCGCGAGAACTGTGCGTTCAACTGGCGGGTGCCCGGTCCGATGATCAGGTTTCGCGGCGAATTGCCGAACAATCCGGGCGCGGGCCTCGAAAACGCTGACGTGTTGAAGAACTCGTCGATCGTGGGTCCGGCGATCTGGATCTTGTCGCCGTTGTAGTCGGCCCGCAGCGTCCCGTTCGTGCCGCGCAGCGCGTCACCCACAGACGCGAGCACTCGCGCCGTCAGCGGTGTTCCCGACTGCCAGGTAAACGTGGTCGTCAGCCGCCAGTCGCGGAAAAGCGCGGCCCACGTCCCTCCGCCGTTCAACCACGGGCGATTGGGGCCGAACGGGAGCTCGATGCTCGTGTCGGCCGCCAGCTGGTGACGACGGTCGAAGCTCGAGAGCCCCCATTCGGCGTTCAGGTCCTGGTCGTTCTGGGCCACGACCGTCCCTCCGCCGCCGAGCGACGACGCGTCGTCGCGCGATCGCGCCAGCGTGTAGGACGTCCCGAAGCCGATCCCCTTGACCGGGCGACGCCGAAACCGGAACGAGCCGGCGTGCAGAACGGAGGATCCCTCCGATGTTTCCCACAGAAACGGCTGCACGCCCTCGATGCGTAAGCCGTCAGGATCGCGATTTGGCGCGCGGACGATATCGAGGCTGGAGCCGCGGGTCTGGGTGTAGCCGGCACTGACGTTCCAGGCCTGGTGGAAGTCGCGAGACAGGTCGGCGTTCCATGTCTGCACGAGGCCGAGGCCGTAGTTGTTGTCCACGCCGTAGGAGTTGGTCGTCTCGTTGGGCAGTGCGGCGATGAACGGATCGCTGAAGAGGAGAGGCGAACCGGCGCCGCCGATGCTCGTGTTCGTCACGGCGAATGGCGGCTGGCCGACGAGTTGACGGGCGATTGTCGAAAACGAGCCGGCGTTGTAGCTCACGCCGTAGCCGCCCCGCAGGATCGTTCCGGGCCTCACCCGCCACGCGAAACCGACACGTGGCGCAACGTTGTTGTTGTCGAGATTGATCAGGCCCTTGCTGAATCTGCCGGAGAACGGCCCGGTCTCGCCGGAGAGCACCGGCACTGCCGCCGTGAAGTCCGAGTTCACGTCGAGATTGACCATCTCGCCGTTCTCCTCCACGTAAGGCCAGAGGAGCTCGTAACGGACGCCGAGATTGAACGTCAGGCTCGCGCTCCTGCGCCAGTCGTCCTGCAGATACAGGCTGAGCGCCTTCCCGCGCATTTTGACCTCGCCGGGCCCGTACTGCAGCGAGGCCTGCTGCGGGAAACCCAACAGGAAATCGGCGAAGTCGAGCCCTCCGTTTTGAATCGGGGCCGCGCCGCCCGAGGAGTACAAGCCCGTGAAAACGAAGGCACCATTCGGGTTCGAGTCCGTCTGGCTGTTCGTGCTGTCGAGACGAACGTCCGCGCCGGCGCGGAGGGTGTGCTTCTGCGATGGGTGCGTCCAGCCGTAGCCCATCGTGAGCCGTGAGTCCGTGCGCCGGGACGGCGTTACATCGTGGAGGCTCGAGAGGCTGGAGAACGAGAGCTGCGGCACCCCCCAGTCGAATGGATCGGTGGAGACGCCGGCGATGCCGGCGCCCCCCGCGACGTCGTTGACGAAAGCGTACCGGTTGAAGGAAGAGGACTGCGAGCGCGAGAAATTGACGGAGATATTGTGCAGGATGCGCTTGTGCACGATGTTCAGCGTCACGGGGACGGCAAGGCTCGATCCTGTGGTCGTGCCACCGAGGCTGGGAAAGACGTTCGTCTGATCGTTGTCGTTCCGGCGGTATTGAACCTGCGCCGTCATGCTGACGCTCGTCCCCTGCTGCACGCCGCGTCCACCACGTCCGGGCCCTCCGAAGCCGCGCCCGCCGCCACCGCCTCCCGGACCTCCGCGGCCACCGCGCCCGGCGACGTTCGGCGTGAAGTTGTGGGTCACGCGCAGGTTCACGTTGTCGCTTGCCGAGCTCGTCGTCGTAACGTAATGAAAGTTGCGGCTCGTGTCTGTCAGGTTGGGCGCAGGTATATAGGGGAGCAGTGCGAGCGCCGTCGGGCTCATCAGACCGGCGGGAATCCGGTTGCCGGCGAAGGGCTGACCGGTTGCCGGGTTGACGATGGTGACTCCCGCCGCCGAGAAGTCACCGTCACGCATCGCTTCGGTCGGGACCGCGGCGTACTGGTCGAACAGGTTCGCGCCGTGATTGCCCGAGTAGGTCACCATGAAGTTGGTGCGCCGCGTGCCGTCGTACACGTGCCGGATTTTCACCGGGCCCCCAACGGTGCCGCCGAATGTATTCCGCGTGTACGGACGTTGTGTCACGGGTGAATCGGGATGCAGTTGGTAGGGTGCGCTGTCGAGCACCGATCCGCCGAAGGTGTAGTTGCTCGAGAAGGAGTACGTGTTCTGCCGGCCGCCGCGGCCGCCAAGCGCGAATCCCCCTGGACCTCCGGGTCCCCCGCGACCGCCACCCGGCCCGCCGGCTCCGCCAGGGCCCCCACGTCCGCCAAAACCACCAGGTCCTCCAGGCCCACCGAATCCACCGCCGAATCCGCCCTGGCCGGGCGCGAAGCCCTGGGCGAACTCACCAGTGACCGGATCGAACTCTCCGCGGCCGATCGCCTCCAGACGATCGTTGAGCATGCCGCGGTCGAGACTCGCCATGTTGCCTGTGATCGAAACGGCCTGCGTGGGTCCCTCCGTCGAGAAGCCGGGCGGCAGCAGGAGCGCGGCGGCCTCTCCCTCGCGATCGGGCGGGCTCACTTCGAGTCCTGCTGCCGCGCCCGCCTGTGTCTGGACCGCGAGCGTCGCGAATCGCTGGCCTCGCCCTGCCGCCGTTCCATTTACGCCTGGGGCAGTGCTCCGGCCATTCGCGGATGTGACGGGCTGATTCGATCGGCCGGCTGTCGTGTTCGCGCCAGCGGGAGCCGGCGCGGCTCCTCTCGCGGCGCCTGCGTTCGACTGTCGTGGCGCGAGCGCCAACTGAAGATCGATCGTCTGCGAGCAGCTCGAGTCGCTCACGGAGAGCTCGCGCTCGACCTGTACGAACCCTGTGAGATCGGCGCTGAGCCGATAGGCGCCGGCAGGAAGGTTCACGTGATACGAGCCGTCCGGGTCGGTCGATGTCGCGCCCTTCACCGCATCGCCCGACTTCACGGTTACCGTGACGCCCGGAAGCGGCGTTGTCCCGCTCGTTGCTTTGCCGCTGACCCGGCATACACCCGACGGCGCGCCTTGTTGCGCGTCAATCGGGCTGAGCGGGCCGATGGCCAGGGCGGCCGCGCCCAATGCAACGGCCCACGCGTTCTTCATATACGCACCTCTCACCTGCGCGCCTCTCCAATTTACGCTGAGCGAATCGCCGCCGCTTCAGCCATTCGGAGGTGTCACGCTCTTGTCACAGGTGGAGCGGCTGGGGTGGCGGGGCCGCCTTGTTTCGCGATGAGAAGTGTGGAGTGAATGTCGGAATCAGGATCGGTCAACTTCGACCGAACCGAAGTCTTCACCGATCCTGATCACTGACTACGAGAGCGTCAGCGACTTTTACGCCCAGCTGAACCCGTGCTTCGAGAGCGGGATCGATCGAATACGGGTGCCCGTGGCGGCGAAGATCGCGTTGCACACCGCCGGGAGCAGCGGCGGCATCGACGGCTCACCCAGTCCGGTAGGCGAGTTGTTGCTCTTGAGGAAGTGCACCTCGATCTCGGTCGGCACCTGATTCATGCGAATCAGCGGGTACTGATGGAAGTTGCTCTGTACGGTCCGCCCGCGATCGATTGTGATTTCCTGTCCCATCAAAGCGCTCAGACCATCGATGACGGCGCCTTGCGCCTGATTCTCGGCGCTGCTCGTGTTGATGATGGCGCTCCCGATGTCGCCGGCAATCCAGACCTTGTCGACCCGCAGCTTGTTCCCCGCGCTGACCGTGACCTCCGCGACCTCGGCGAAGAAGCCGCGGTGGCTGAACTGGAATGCGACTCCGCGTCCCGTACCCTTCGGAAGAGGTTTCGCGCCCCAGGCAGACTTGTCACGTACGAGCTCGAGCACACCGCGCATCCGCGCGGCGTCGAACCCGTCGCCGCCGGCGCCGGCGGGCGGCGCACCGGCCGGGGCAGGCACTGCGGCAAGTTTCCGCGGAACGCTCAGGAGATCGAGCCTGAACTGCATCGGGTCTTTTCCTGCCGCGTGCGCGAGCTCGTCGAGGAACGACTGGAAGACGAACGAGAACGCGTTGCTCCGCGGCGCCCGCAATGCGCCAGTCGGGACACCGAGCGGCATCAATGACGACTTGAACGAGAAGTTGGGGACGAACCCTGCGGGAAACTCCGTCGGCGGAATGTTGGCCGAATTGGCGAACCTGTCTCCCTCGCCGAAGCTGATGAAGTGGTTCTGCCAGGCCACCAGGGCACCGGCCGAGTCGACGCCGCCTTTGAGGTAGTGGAACCCGGCGGGCCGGTAGAAGTCGTGACGCATGTCGTCCTCACGCGTCCACAACAGCTTCACCGGGACGCCGACGACGCGGGCTATCCACGCGGCTTCGACCATGTAGTCGTTGCTCAAGCGCCGGCCGAAGCCGCCGCCTATGCGCAGCATGTGCACGCTGATGTCTGCCTCGTTCATGGAGAGCGTGCGCGCCACGAGCTGACGGCCATTCTGCGGGAGCTGACTCGGCGCCCACATCTCCAGCTTGGCGTCCTTGAAGTGTGCCGTGCAGTTCATCGGCTCGAGCTGCGCGTGAGAGATGAACGGATACGCGTACGCGGCCTCGACCACCTTCGCCGCACCCTTCAACGCTCCGTCCGTGTTGCCATCCGTGTACAGATCGATCGCCGGAGGTTGTTTCGAGAGCTCGTCGGCGCGTTTCGCAAACAGCTCGCTGCTCTGCGACGCCGTGGGCCCTTCATCCCACGTGACCTGCAGCTTCTCGCGCGCGGTCTTTGCCTGATACCAGCTCTCCGCAACGATGGCGACGCCCGGCAGCAGCCCGGTCAGATCGGTTCCACCTTCGACAACGAAGGCATGCTTCACGCCAGGGAGCGCTTTGATCGCGTCGAGATTGGCGTTGGCGACCTTCCCGGCGAACACAGGACACTTCTCGAACACCGCCCAGAGCATCCCCGGGACCGTGAAGTCGATCCCGTAGAGCGGCTTGCCCGTCACGATCGCCGGGTTGTCGACTCCGGCGGCACGGGTGCCGATGATCTTGTAGTCCTTGGCGTCCTTGAGCGTGACGTTCTTCAGGTCGGGCGGCGTCAGCGTCGCGGCGGTGGCCGCAAGAGTGCCGTACGGTGCGGTGCGGTTGGATCCGCGATGCCGCACGACACCGAGGGCCGTCTCGCATTCGGACTCCGGCACGTTCCACTGTTTCGCAGCGGCGGCGACCAGCATCTGGCGGCCGGCCGCGCCGACGCGCCGCATCGGATCCCAATTGGTCGGCGTGGCCGTGCTCCCGCCCGCACGTTGCGGGCCGTACTTCACTTCGTCCAGATCCGTTTGCTGGACCTTGACGACCTTCCAGTCGACATCGAGCTCCTCGGCGATCAGCATGGGGAGGGCCGTCTTGATCCCCTGCCCGATTTCCGGGTTCTTGCCCATGATGGTCACGGACCCATCCGGATCGATGCGGATGAACGAGCTCGGGACGAGCGGCGCCGCCTGCGGTGGTGCTTGAGCGAGCGCGTCTGTGACGGGAGAAAGGTAGGTGGCGAGCAGCAGGCCGCCCCCCGCCGTCAGGCTCACCCGGAGAAAGGCTCGTCGATCGATCGAGGTGTTCGCTGCGCCGACCGCGCGTGCCTGTTGATTCTTGCGCATGGCTTACTCCGCACCCTTTCCAGGCTGCCCTTGCCCCTGTGAGGTCGTGCCCTTTGGACCGAGAGCGGCGGCGCGCTGCACCGCCTGCCGGATCCGCAGGTAGGTCCCGCAGCGACAAAGGTTCGCACTCATCGCCGAGTCGATCTCGGCGACGGTCGGCCGCGGCTTCGATGTCAACAGCGACGCCGCCGTCATCATCTGCCCGGCCTGACAGTAGCCACATTGCGGGACGTCGATCTCCTGCCAGGCGATTTGCACCGGATGCGTTCCGTCGGCCGACAGCCCCTCGATGGTCGTGATCGGCGCAGCCGCAGCAGCCGACACCGTCGTCAGGCAGGAAGCCACGGCCGTGCCGCCGAGATGCACCGTACAGGCGCGGCACTGACCCACTCCGCAGCCGTACTTGGTGCCTTTCAAGTTCAGCACGTCACGCAGGACCCACAGCAGGGGCATCTCGGACGGCACGTCGACGGTCACGGTTTTTCCGTTGACACGGAGTGTGTAAGGCATGGTTGGTAGCTCTCTGGCGCAAAGACGCGTGGACGGAGGTCATCCGTTTACAGGAATGCGCCGGGAAATGCAAGAAGTCGTAGCGCGCATGGGTTGGTGAGCGCGCGGAGGCGGAGGGCCCCGCGGCATTAAGTAAGATTGCTCCCATGGGACACACGTTGGCGAGGCGCCCGCTTGGCAAGACCGGCGTCGAGATCACCGTCGTCGGATTCGGCGCGTGGGTGGCCGGGGGCGGCGGATGGTCGTTCAGTTGGGGGCCGCAGGACGACGACGACTCGGTCGCCGCGATGCGGCACGCTATCGAGCTGGGGGTGAACTGGATTGATACCGCCGGCGTCTACGGCCTCGGGCACTCCGAAGAAGTCGTCGGCCGTTTCATGAGGGCGCTGCCTCCAGCGGATCGGCCGCTCGTCTTCACGAAGTGCGGTCTGCAATGGGACGAGAACGATCGCATGATGAAGTCCAAGCGCTCGTTGCGGCCAGCCGGAATCCGATCGGAGTGCGAGGACTCGCTGAGGCGGCTTGGCGTCGAGCGCATCGACCTCTTCCAGTTCCACTGGCCCGACGAGAGCGGGGTTCCAGTGGAAGATTCGTGGGCGACGATGCTCGCGCTGGTTGATGAGGGGAAAGTCCGGCTGGCGGGGCTGTCGAACTTCGACACCACGCTGCTGGATCGCTGCGAGGCCGTCGGTCACGTCGACTCGCTCCAGGTACCCTTCTCGTTGATTCGCCGCGGGATCGTCGAGCGCGAGATTCCCTGGTGCCGGGCGCACGAGACCGGAGTCATCTGCTACAGCCCGATGCAGACAGGGATTCTTACCGACACTTTCAGCGCGGATCGCGTGGCACGCATGGCGCCGGACGACTGGCGCCGCAATTCCCCGGAGTTCAAGGAGCCCAAGCTGTCGGCCAACATTCTGCTGCGCGATGCGCTGCGGCCGATTGCGAGGCGGCACGGCACGACGGTATCTGCGATTGCCGTGGCCTGGACGATCGCGACCCCAGGCGTCACCGGGGCGATCGTCGGGGCGAGGTCCGCAGAGCAGGTCGACGGCTGGATCGATGCGGCGCGAGTCGCTCTGACGGCCAAAGACCTGGCGGAGATTGCCGAGGCGGTCTTGAGACAGGTGTTACCGCAGCCAGCCAGCTGAGATCGGGTCGGAGAGGGCAGCTCACCATCCCTCTTCAACAGGGAGGACGGGACGGGATTGACAATGTGTGTGATAACACGTATTATTCTCCTGTGAGCGGCCGCACTCTTCACGAAGAGCTGAAACAGAGCAAGCCCTTCCAGAGCCTGGAAGAGGAGGCCTTCCTCAATATCGCGCGGACGCATGCCGTGCTCGAGCACACGCTGGCTCAGGCGCTCAAGCCGTTCGACATCACACCGACGCAATACAACGTGCTGCGGATTCTGCGCGGCGCTGGCGCCGACGGTTTGTGCCGGAACGAGGTGGGAGAGCGGCTCGTGCGTCGCGTTCCCGACGTGACGCGATTGCTCGACCGCATGGAAGAGATGGACCTCGTGGGTCGAGTCCGCGGGGGCGAGGACAGACGATACGTGACGGCACGGATCACCCGGCAGGGTCTGGCCCTGCTGGAGCGGCTCGACCAGGAGATCTGCCGCATCCATCGAACGCAGCTTGGCCATGTCGACCGAAAACTGCTTCGCAGTCTGATCGATCTGCTGACGGCGGTTCGCGGCGGGCAGGCCGGCTGAAATTTTTTTGGGCTATTGAGTGTTTAAACATCCAGTGTCAGAACATGTAATGGCGCGAGCGGGAGGCACGATGAGGATCGATACCGACCAGACGACACATGGAATTGTTCCGCCCGGCTTCCGGCTGCCTGCATCGACGACCGTCGGTCGCGTTCGTCTGCTCGTGAGCGATCTGACTCGTTCGGTGTCGTACTACGAGCACGTGCTCGGTCTGCGCGCCGGCCGCCTCCCGGACGGTCGCGTGATTCTCACGCCGCGGGACGGCGACCGCCCGCTCGTCGAGCTCGAGACCCGCCCGGGCATTCGTCCGGCGGCGCGACGCGCGACACTCGGCCTCTATCACTTCGCGATTCTGCTGCCGGATCGATCCGCTCTTGGCAGATTCCTTTCGCACGTGAGGTCGATTGGCATCTCGGTGGGCATGTCCAATCACCTGGTGAGTGAAGCGATCTATTTGACGGATCCGGACGGGCTCGGCATCGAGGTGTACGCCGACAGGCCGAGATCAGAGTGGAGCTATCGCGACCGCCAGCTCACGATGGCCACCGACCCGCTGGACGCCGATGCCGTCCTCGCTGCGGGTGAAGGGAAGCCCTGGTCCGGGATGCCTGCGGGCACCGTGATGGGCCACGTGCACCTGCACGTCGCCGACCTGACGGCCGCCGAGGCGTTCTATCACGCCGGTCTGGGCTTCGACAAAGTGGTGTGGAACTACCCGGGCGCGCTCTTCCTGTCGGCCGGCGGCTATCACCATCACCTCGGAACCAACACGTGGTCCTCGAACGTGCCGCCCGCCGACAGCCAGGCGCGCCTGCTGTCGTGGGACCTCGAGGTCCCGTCCGTCGACGCCGCCGAAGCCGCGGCCCGGAGCCTCGAGAAGGCCAGCTATCCAGTCGAACGCCAGGGCGGCGTTCGGATCGCGGCGGATCCGTGGGGCACAACCGTGCGCCTGTTCGCCCGTGAACCGTAAACCCCAGAACCCGGAACTAACAAGGAGTCCCGAAATGTCCAAAACCGCCACTGCCACCGCCACCGCCACGCGCACATATCAGATCGACAAGGCCCACTCCGAAGCGGCCTTCCAGGTCCGGCACCTCCTGACGAAAGTCCGAGGGCGCTTCTCCGACTTCCAGGGAACCGTCGTCCTGGACGAGGCGAAGCCCGAACGTTCGTCGGTGTCGATCACCATTCAGGCTGCGAGCATCGACACGAGCGAACCCTCTCGCGATGCGCACCTTCGCTCGGCGGATTTCTTCGCCGTCGACGAGTTCGCGACCCTGACTTTTACCAGCACGGAGATCGTGCCGGCAGGCAAGGACCTCCTCGAGGTGACGGGCGATCTGACGGTTCGCGGGGTTACCAAGCGTATTACCGTGCCCGTCGTGCTCCTCGGCAAGGCGAAGGACCCCTGGGGCTCGGAGCGTCTGGGTTTCGAGGCCGAGTTCACAATCAACCGTAAGGAGTTCGGGCTCAACTGGAACGCCGCGCTCGAGACCGGCGGGTTCCTGGTCGGCGACGACGTCCGCGTGACGCTGTCCGTCCAGGCGATTGCCGCATAAGCGGCTGGGCTCGAACCAGGCCCATTTTCCCCCAAGAGCTGGCAGGCACCCCAAAGTTCCATTGTGGGCGTGCCTGTCAGCGTGTACTATATTTGGGCGCTTTCCTGGGACTGTCGCTCCGCCGGCGTTTACCGACGACGCTCCAGCACTCATCAAAGCCATACGGTCGGCGCATTTCGCGTCGCGCCGCACGTCTCTGTATCGCAGGAGTGTCTCGATGGCAGCCACCAAGGGAACTATCAAACGACTTGTGACCGACAAGGGCTTTGGCTTCGTCGCCGCCCAGGACGGTAGCGAGTACTTCTTCCACCAGTCAGCCTGCGAGGGCGTGCGCTTCGACGATCTCCGCGAAGGGCAGTCCGTCTCGTTCGAGAAGGGCCAGGGTCCCAAGGGACCGCGCGCCGAGCACGTCACTCTCGCCTGAACGCCCCCCCATGCGCGACGCTCCACGAGCGGACGATGTAATCGGCACGCCGACGCACTGTCCAACCTGCCATTCGCACGACGTCAAAACCGTGAGCAAAGTGGTCACCGCTTCGAGCTATTGGCGCTGCGGCGCGTGCGGGGAAGTGTGGAACGTGGGTCGGCTCCGGGCCGGCAACAGGTTCGCGACGCCGCGCAGTTTCTTCAAGTAGCTGCATTGCACCTGTGGGAATCACCTGGGCTGATGCCCAGGTGGTTCTCTTCCCGTCTTTGAATTCTTAATTAATTCATTGACAAGGCAAGCCACTGCCGGATACAGTCCGATTCCAGTTCTGTTCTCTTAATGAATTAAATGTTATGGCAAGACAACGGTCGCCCTCGCTGACGGACGGTGAAGCGCGGCTGATGACCGTGCTCTGGGAACGGACGTCGGCCACGGTTGCCGAGATCGTCGAAACACTCGGTACGGAGCGCCCGGTGAACTACAGCACGGTGCAGACCCTGCTGCGGATCCTCGAGAAGAAGGGCTACATCGAGCATCGCAAGTCGGGCCGCGCGTTCGTGTACAAGCCGGTAGTCGATCAGCAGCAGGCACGGCGGCGCGCGCTGAAGCATCTGGTGAGCCGGCTGTTCGATGGTTCACCCAGTCTCCTGGTGCTCAACGTACTCGAGCATGAGCGGATCGCGCCCGACGAGTTGAAGCGGTTGAAGCAGCTGCTCGACCGTACGAGCTGACGAATGGAACGCCTGAAGTAGTATCCGCTCCGGTGACGCGGCTGCGGAACCCGGCCCGGCCAATCGCGCCGGTCCACCTGGATGGCCATCGATCCCCAAGGAGGCGCTTGTGCACGTCGTCGTCAACTGGCTGTGGCAGGGCGTCGTGCTGACGCTCCTGACCGACGTCGCGATGCGTAGTGCGCCACGCGTCAGCGCGAGCACGCGCTATGTGCTCTGGTGGGTCGCGATGATCCTCGTGCTCCTGCTGCCGGCGATGCCGACGCTCGTCGCGTTGTCGGGTGCGCCACCCGTTTCAGTGGCCGCCGCGCCGCCGGTCTCACCCCTGCCCCTGCCGGATGTTCCGGTCTGGCCGCTCCTGGCTGCTGTCGGCTGCTGGGTGTTCTGGATTGCCGCGTTTCTCGCCCGCCTGTCCGTGTCCATCGCGAGCCTCGGCCGCGTTCGCGGGGACGCCACGTCATTTCCGCCTGGGCGTGAGGGGCGGCTCGAACACTGGGTCGCTGCCCGGGCGTCGAACGGCCGGTCCGCACGGCTCGTCTTGTCCAGTCGCGTGAAGTCCGCTTCGGTGATCGGATTGGGTCCCGCCCTGATTGCGGTGTCGCCGGAGGCTCTCGAGCGTCTGACCGATGACGAACTCGATCAGGTCGTGCTGCACGAGTGGGCGCACGTGCAACGGCGGGACGATTACGCACGGCTCATTCAGCTGGCCATCCGCTGCATCGCCGGCCTGCATCCTGCTGTGTGGTGGATCGGCCGGCGGCTCGAGATCGAACGCGAGATCGCCTGCGACGACTATGCCGTGAACACCACCGGCGGCGCTCGGCGCCTCGCTGTGTGTCTGACGAAGCTCGCCGATCTCCAACAGGGTGCGGCGGCAGCGACGTTGGCGCCAGGTGTGCTCCTCGCATCCCAGCTGACGCAGAGAGTTCGACGGCTACTCGATCCGCGCCGCAATACGTCCACGCGAGGGTCGCGCGCGGTGCTGGGATCCGCGGCGAGCGCGCTGACATTCGTCGCAGTCGTTCTCGCTCATGTCGAACTCGTCGGCGCCGCATCGCCGGCCGGCGCACCCACGGTCGATCTGCCCGAGCTCGCGATTCCCTCGCCACCCCCGGCGTCCGGTGCGCAGATTCCGTCCGACATGGAATCGTACACGCCCGTGCGTGCGACGCTGCCGGCGATCCGATCGCTGGACGTGCCGGCAGGTCACGTCTCGCAGGAACGATACGACGCGCAGAGTGTGGCGTCCTCCGTCGCGCCGGCGCCCCGAAGTGTCGATCCCGGAATAGCCACGACGCCTATCGATCGCCTCGAGCGCGGGACGTGGCCGGTACCGGAGCTCCCGCCGTTGTCCAGCGCGTTGTCTCCGGCCGCCGGTGCCGAAGCAGCCGAATCGCCGGCGGGCGACGAACCAAGGATTACGACACCGTGGGGTGCCGCCGCTGATGCCGGCATCTCGATAGGGCATGGCTCGCAGAAGGCTGCTTCTGCGACGGCCGATGCGGGCACGTCCGTGGGCCGAGGCTCGCAGAAGGCCGCCGTCGCCACTGCTGGATTCTTTACCAGACTCAGCCGGAAGATCGTCGACAGTTTCTGATTTCGGACCGCACAGACGTACTGCGGACGGTAATGGGATCGTCCGCCTCAAAAGGGTCACGATGCGAGTACATCTGATCAACCCGAGTGATCTGTCTTTTGGAACCGCGGTCGTCACGCCGCGTTGGCTATTCGTGCTCGCGGCGGCCACGCCATCCGCCTACGGCACGCCGGTCATCGTGGACGAGACGCTCGAGCCGTTCGATCCGCAGACGATTGAAGCGGGTGACGTCGTCGGAATCGGCATTCACACCGGCAACGCGCTGCGCGGGTATGCCGTCGGGAAAATCGCCCGCGCGCGGGGCGCGCACGTGGTGTACGGCGGGATCCATTCCACGCTGTTTCCCGATGAATGCCACGAGCGCGGCGCCGCGCACGCGGTGGTCCGTGGCGACGGCGATCTCGTCTGGGCATCGGTCCTTTCGGACTGTTCGACAGGCGAACCTCGCCGGGTGTACGAGGGCGGTCGGGTGGAGGGTGACGCGTTCCTGCCGGCGCGCTGGGATCTGCTGCCTGCCGGGCGCTACATGTGGGGATCCGTTCAGACCGTCCGGGGCTGTCCGAAGCATTGCTCGTTCTGCTCGGTGTGGCGAACCGATGGCCAGAAGCCGAGACAGCGCAACGTGGATGCAGTCGTTGCCGAAGTCGTCGAGCTGCGGAAGCAGGGATTCCGCTTCATCGTGCTCGCCGATGACAATTTCTATCCCGTCCCTCTGGCGGATCTCGCGATGGCGGCGCGCAAGAGTGATGCGCGACAGCTCGAGAACCTGAAGTCTATTCGCCAGGAGCGCTTCGACCTCATGGCGCGACTCGCTCAGCTGCCGGACGATCTGGTCTTCTACACGCAGATCACGATGGAAGCGGCCGAGGATCCGGAGTTTCTCGACGCCATGCGGCGCGCGCACATTCGGGGTGCGCTCGTCGGCGTGGAGTCGGTCACGCCGGAAGGGCTGAAAGCGGTCTTCAAGGACTTCAACGACGCAGGCGATGCGCTCGTGACGCGGCTCCAGACCTTCAAACGTCATGGCGTGCACGTGCTCGGGTCGTTCATCTTCGGCCTGCCGACCGACAAGCCGGACACGTTCTCGGCGACGGCCGCGCTGGCGCAGCGCGCCGGAGTCTCAATAGCTCAATTCGTGCTGCTGCAGCCGCTCCCCGGGACCGTGGACTTCGGCAAGTGGGAGAAGGACCCGTCGAGCGCGTTCACCGTGGGCGGTACGCCGCTGTCACGCTACTGGCTCATCCCCTCCAACGACCGTCCGAAAATCTACATGCCGCATCCTGTTATGTCGTCGGAGGAGATCCGCGTGGGCACGCAGGCGACGTGGGACGAGTTCTATAGCCTGCCGCTCATCTGGCAGCGATCGTCGTGCGTGCAGTCGATCAAGGCAAGAGTCGCGTTCGTGCTGCTGTCGAAGCTCTATCGACAGATGTACGCCAACACGGGGATGACGACCGACAGCGCTCGCGTCGCGCGATCGGCGAAGCGCGCACGCATCCTCGCGCGCTTCGCGCGCCGGTTGTTCATGGCGAAGCCGATGCCGGATCTGCGCGTGCCCGATCGGTCGCCGGCGGCAGCGCCAATCGCTCTGCCGCTCGCCGTGTCGCCGCTGTCGACTGACTGATTCGGTTCCCGGCTTTACGGTCTTGCCGTCGAGTTATCCGCAGCTCGGACTTGTCCTGATCCCTGGCGATGGTGAACCAGTCAGGACGGTTTCAGCATTGCTGACGGCGACCAACCGCGATTGACTTCAGCGACCCGGAACAACTCGCTGCCGATGTGTTCCCCGAGCAAGCGGTAACTCTCCCATTGCGCTTCGTCGAAGAACTGATCTGTCGTCGGCTCCTGCGGAAAGGCGCGGTGTCCCTGCCGGTATTGCAGGATGTCGAGCGGTTCGTCTCCAGTCACACTGGGCTTGACGAAAAGGATGACCGAGCCGGGCTCTCTGGCGCCTTCGTAGTACACGCGCGCGATCATCGCGTGCGCGCGTGAAAAGCCCCGGGCCAGGCCCGCGACGATTTCTCCCTCCGTCGCGGTCCGAAAATCGTCCAGCACGCCGATCGCGCCGTGCAACGGCGGGTCGACCAGCGTCTCGATGTCCGATCGCTCGAGGAATCGGATTTCGGCGCACAGATCGGTGCGTGCCTTGCGAACAAGATTCGCCACGTCCTCGAATGTGTAGGTGGCATCCTGTCCGCCGTCGCATGCAATGATGAACGGGACTCGGCGGCGCAGGAGCTCATAGCACGCGGTGTTCTCGAAGTGGCCCCCGTCGCTCAGGTACCATCGCTGCCGGTTCGGCCCGAAGAATCGGGCCGTGAACTCCTGGAGCAGATGCGTCTGGACCGGCAGCAGGGCATTGACGCATTCGCCTATCCAGTTGCGCAGCGTCGGCGTGGAGCGTGCGTCCTTTCGATCGCCGGGCTTCAGGTGCGAGTCCCACCAGTAACCCAGTCGCACGTTGGCGATTCCGAGCAGCAGTGAAAGAGCGATGCTCGTCCGGGCGCCAAGGCCGGTCGAGAACGCAGCACCGGAGATGGCCGTCCATGTGCCCACGCTCAGCGCCTCCACCTCGTGCGCCTCGAGTGACGGAGTCGCGAAAAGATGGAACGCGCCCTCGGGGCGTGGGAGAGGCTTGACCCAGTCGGTGCTCGATGCCGGGAGCCTGCCCGTCCAATCCTGGACGGGATTCTTCGCATCGTCCCTCAACTGCTTCCACAGCGCGTGACTCTCGAGTCCGCCGCTCAAACCGCACGGTCCAACGGCCATAGGAAGGCCTTTTCGATCCCGCTGTTCGACCTGGGACGCCCCAAGGATGGTCTCGTTGAGCGTCACGTTGACGATGTGCAGCGGACCACCTGATTCGAACGGCGCATACGCTCCCCAGCCGATGTTGTCTCCCGTGATCGGATCGGAAAGGCGCTGGCCGCTGCCGCCGATGAATCGATTCCGATTGGACGCGCCCAGGTAGGCTCGGGTAAGCCGATTCCCATAGAGCGCCTGATGAGAAGAGCTGTTGATGAAGCGGATCGTCTGGCTGCACAGGACAGACAGGATGCACGCCCCTGCCGTCAGCCAGGCGAGCGCTCTGGCATCCATCGTGAGGGCCGACCCCGGTTCCGGACTTCGGCCGTGCCACGCGAGCATGTATGTGATCGCCGAGAGCGAAGCCAGGATCCAGCCGATGACGATCACGGCGGCGACTCCCGCCAGGAGGTTCTTGGGCAATGACAGGTGCCGTTCTCGCTGGTTGTCGCCGAGAAGCGGTGCGAGCTTGCCGATCGCCGCCAGAAGGGCGGCCACGATGCCCATGAGCCCGCCGCCTTTGACGGACCACTGTGTCCCGCTGGACTGAAGCCATCGGTAGAGCCCCTGGCCCATGGAATCGACGATCGCGAGCGCCATGAGCCCGGCCGCGGTCATCAGGGATGCGGCAAGCCACTGGGACAGCTTCGAGCGCGCGAAGACCTCGACATCGACGCCGAACTGCCGTTTCGCGCGGATCCACGCGACGGCCCAGGCCAGGAGCGCCAGCAGTGGCGTCACCGCGAAGAAGCGGAGCAACCACAGGACCCTTTCATCAGGCGGATCGGTTGCCCAAAGCGCGAAGAGCGCAACGACCGCGATGAGCGCCGCAGTCGGTGCCGCGACCCAGTCGGACAATTGGCGGTTCTTGTCTCGCTGGATGAACCAATAGGCCCAGCCGAGCGGGAAGGAGACCACCGCCAGCAGGCCGAGCGGCAAAAGAGTGTACGGACTCCACCGGAGCCACCCCTCGACCAAATGCGCCAGCCAGTCGGGCCCGCGCGAGGCCGCCCAGACCCTGAGGAGCGTCGCACCTGCCAGCACTGCGAGAACCAGCGTGGCAAGAACGACGTGGATCGCACACAGGTTGCGCAGGTACACCGCGGCAGCGGTAATCTCGTCGCCGGCGCCATTGGGCGACATGTACCGACCGTGCTCGCGAAGCCAGCGCAGTGGCGCCGAGAACGGGTCACGCAGGTCACCCTCGGCCCTGCCGATGCCCGTAGGTCCTCCGGGCTCGATCGGATCGTGACGCTGGATGAGCCCGCCGAGGAATGCTCCGATATAGCCTCCGCCCGATACGGTCGACAGGAAATCGATGCGGCGGAGGAGACGCTTCGAAGCGAGCGCCTGCAGGATGCCGAGACAGAAAGTGGCGCTGCGAATTCCCCCGCCCGAGAGGGCCAGGCCGACGGTGTCTGGCGGAAGATCCACGGGTGTGGCCTCCGAAGCCGCCGCCGTCACTTCCGGATCGACCGGTGAATAGTCGTCGCACCGGGCGTGGTCCCGGCGTCGCTTGATGCAAGCCAATTCCGCCGTCCGGAGTTGCGGCGGGTAGGCGCGCGAGTAGAGATTCGTTTGATCCGAGGCCATCGAATAGCGTCATCACCCCGGTGACGGGGCGTTACCGCACGAGCTCCCAGTACTGATGATATTTGCCGCGCGAAAAGCCGTCGACGAGCTCTGGCACTCCCTGCGTCTGCGACACGCTGCCGCCGCCGAACCCGCCGCCCCCGCCGAACACGCTCCTCACGATCAGCGCGCGGTCGCCGCGAGGCATGCGCGAGAGGTTGTCGACGAAGCGGGCGAAGCTGCCCTCTCGGAAAAGGTAGAACTCGACGTTCGACGCGTAGAAGACCGACAGACGGAGATTGTGCTCGCTCAGCCAACGGCCTATCGCGATCATGGCGGACTCGCCGCTCAGGTTGCCGATGACGGGGATCACTCGATCGCGAGCTTCGAGTGACTTCACGAACTGGAAGCCGTCTTCCGTGGCGAGATAGTTGCGCTGATGACCCGCGTCGTCGACTTCGAGAATCAGCTGCCTGAGTGTGGGGTAGTGCAGTTGCGGCGGGCGACCCAGGCTCTGGAACCGGAGCCCCAGCGCCGCTTCGATGAAGCGTCGATGAAAACGATCGATTGTCTGAATGTCCGTGCCGCTCAGCGAGACGCCGAACGACCGCATCTTCTCCGTGACGCGAGCGCGAAGCGCGTCGATGGCCCCTCGATCGAGCGCTGGCGCCGTATCGACGTAGCCGGTCAGCGCGTCGACATTCCTGGACCGCCAGAGGTCCAGCTCCTTTGGCACCTCTCGTCCGCACAGCAGCGCGAGGTATTCCACCCGCGTGCGCGCGAGCGAGAAGAGCGCCTTGAAGAGAAGATGGAGCAGCAGATTGTCGCGCCGGACGTCGATGATGAACGCGACGTCGGGACGGGCGGCGGCGATGTAGGAGAAGTTCTGGTCCGGCCCCACCCCGACGTAGGCTCCGCCCCGGAAGCCCGCGCGCTCGATATCCTGCAGGACCGTCAGATACCCCTGCTCGTTCGAGATCAGGTTATCGGTGTCGAAGTAACCCTCGGGCTCCGAGAGCGCGGCGATCTGGCCGGCGAAGCTGGCCGCGGGCGGCGCCGGCGCCTGTGCGTGCCCACTACCACCGCACAGAGCGAGCAGGGCGATTGCGACTGCCGCACGGAGCCGGTGAGGCAAAGGCAGGAGCGTCATGATGGCGACCGCATAGGTCGCCACATTCTACGACGTTCAGCGGCGGCGGACGGCGACCAGAACGCTGCCCCAGCGCTGGCGGCGAAGACCTCGACCTTCGGTCCCCAGTACCGCGCTGCGTTTGTACGTCGTGACGAGCGGGACGCCCGCGATAGCGAGGTTGGACGACTCGCGCTCGCTGAGCACGACGCTGGCCTCGGGGTGCGCGTCGAGGAAGCGCTGCAGGTCTTCGGGGTTCTCGACGGTGACGACGGTCCGGCCGGAGTAGAAGCGCAGGCTGGCCTTCCACCGTTCGAGACGATAGAGGGCGAGGGGCTCTTTCGATCGAGGCTCCGAGTGGGTCAGCCAGCGCGCGATCTCCGGTGTCGGCCGAGCCTGGTCGATCACCGGAAAGCCGGCGGCAACGACCGTGGCATAAGCGCAGATCAGGGGCGCGATGAGCGCCAGCCCGAAGGCAGGAGGCTTCCAGCCGGATCGCACGAGCTGCACGCTCAGGGCCGTTCCGCCGACGATGAGCGACAACGGAAGGATCACCGCGTAGCTCGGGATCGGCAGATTCAAGCGGAACAGGAAAATCCAGACGCCGACGCCGCCCAGAGCAAAGAGGCCCGAGATCACCAGCAGGCTGCCGCGGACACAGGACGTCTCCGGCCCGCCCTCAGCCGCCTGTTGCCACGCGTGCGCAGCAAGCAGGCACATCGCCGGCGCCGCCGGAAAGATGTACGTATCGAGCTTGAACCACGACAGGCTGAAGAAGCCGATCACGGTCACGACCCACGCAAAGAGCGCGAACTCGCCAAAGTGAAGGCTGCGTATCGGAGTGCGCGAGCGCACGATGTCGACGATGCGAGCCAGCAGGATGGGACTCCACGGCAGGAAGCCGGTCAGGAAGACACGCCCGTAGAAGAACGGATAGCGATTCGCTCGGTAGAGAGGCCGGCCGAACAGCGAGAGGTTGTTGTAGAGCACGTATTGATCGACGAAGCGCGGTCCAAAGCGGTACCACATCGTCAGGAACCACGGCGCGGCGATCGCCAGCACGATCCCGGCGCCCTGTCCCCATCGCAGCTGAAGCGTCGCGGCGCGCGTCTTCGGGTGCACGAGGCAGAGCAGCGCCGTGATCGACAGCAGGACGATGGCGATCGGTCCTTTCGTCAGCACGGCGCCGGCTACCAACAGGAACGCGATGTATTGAAGGCGCGGTCGTGCCTCCGCGGCGCCGACGCACAGGGTTGCCAGCGCGCCGAACAGGCAGACCGTGAAGAGCATGTCGAAGATGCCGACAGACGCCAGCGCGAACGTCGCGGGGATCGTGGCGAGAAAGAGCGCACCCCTCTCGCCGGTCTCGCGGCCGAAAAGCCGCACGCCACACCAGAACGTCACCAGGAAGAGCGCTATTGCCGAGAGAGCGGACGGCAGTCGCGCGGCGAACTCGGTCTGGCCGAGCACGCGGAAAGAGCCCGCCTGAATCCAGTGGAAGAGCACCGGCTTGTCGATGTGCGGCTGACCGTCGAGCAGCGGGACGACGTACTCCTGCGCGCTCATCATCTCGCGCGTGATCTCGGCGTAGTGCGCTTCGTCGGGGTCGAGGAGCGGGAGATATCCCAGCCGCCAGAAGATCACGATCCAGCAGAGGAGCAGCCAGCCTCCAGCCCTCCAGAGGACTTGGGCGCGATTGAGACGAGCGGGTCCAGGTGTGACCAGCTCCGCGATTGTCATAGGGGACGGGGGAGTATAGCAGACTAAACTCATCTGCAAGTGCTTCCCGCTGATTTTTACTCCGCCCGGGCCGATACAGTGCGCTGGAACCGGCTTCTGCCCGGCCGCCACTCCGCCAGGAGCGTCAGCAACGCCTCATCGTCGATTGGTTTCGTGAAGTGTGCGTCGAATCCGGCGTCGTGACTGCGCTGCAGATCCTGGTCCTGCCCCCATCCGGTCTGCGCCACGATGAGGGTGTCGCGGCACCAGGACGTCTCCCTGAGGCCCCGGCACACCTCGTATCCATTGACTCCCGGCAGGCCGATGTCGAGCAGGATGGCGTCGGGCCGGACCGCCTCCGCAGCCTTGATGGCGGTGCCGCCGTCGTACGCCATGTGCACCGTGTTGCCGCAGGCGACCAGCAGCGCGCGCAGCATCTCTGCCGAGTCGCGATTGTCGTCTACAACCAGGATCCGCATTCCGGCAGGGATCGACGATGTCTCCGAGGACGGCAGTGAGTACGCCGGCAGGGCGGGGGACGGCACCGTGAGCGGAAGCCGCACGATGAACTCGCTTCCCAGTCCCGGTCCTGCGCTGCGCGCCTCCACGGCGCCGCCGTGCATCTCGAGGAGGCGATGAACCAGCGTCAGCCCGATTCCGAGCCCTCCATCCGCGCGATCGCGTGACGGATCGGCCTGATAGAACATCTCGAAGAGTCGCGGCAGCTTGTCCAATGCGATGCCCACTCCCGTGTCCCTGACGCGGACGATCGCTTCGCCGCCGTGCCGCTCCGTGCCGACGCTGATCGTGCCCCGCCGCGGCGTGTACTTCGCCGCGTTGTGAAGCAGATTCGAAAAGACCTGGGTGATCCGGACGACGTCACACTCCGCCCACAGCGGTTCGGCGGGCATCGTGACGGTCAGCTGATGACCGTGACGGTCGATCTCCGGGCGTGCTGCCTCTATCGCACCGTGAATGATCGTTGCCAGGTCGACGGACTCTTTCCGGAGTGTCAGCTTGTCGCGAGTGATCCGCGAGACATCCAGGAGATCGTCCACGAGACGGGTCAGGTGGCCGACCTGCCGTTCGATCACCAGGCGCAGCCGCGAGAGCTCGGGGTCCTCGCCCTCGCGGCGCCCGAGGAGCGTGACCGCAATGCGCATCGGGCTGAGCGGATTCCGCAGCTCGTGGGCCAGCGTCGCCAGGAACTCGTCCTTCCGTCGATCCGCATCCTTCAGGGCCGCCGTCGCCAGCGTGACATCGTGCACGTCGGTGAACGTACCGATCCACCGGACGACGTCGCCGGCGTCGTTTCGCACCGGCAGCGCGCGGCTCGAATGCCATCGATACTCGCCGTCTCCGCGGCGGAAGCGGAATTCGGCCGTGAACTCGACCTGGGATCCCAGCGCGTGGCGCCAGGTCCGATGCGTTCGCTCGCGATCGTCGGAGTGGATCCGCTCGAGCCAGTCGAAGCGCGGGGCAGCCGCGACGTCAACGCCTGCGTACTCGAACCACCGCGAATTGACGTAGTCGGGCTCCCCGTCGGGCCCTGTGGTGTAGACGATGTACGGCATCGCCTCGGCCAGCGTGCGATACAGGGCTTCTCGATCCGCCAGCGCCTCGTCCGCGTGCTTCCGATCGGTGATGTCCAGGACAGCGCCAATCACGCGAGTCGGGCCACGTCCTTCCGGCAGGTCGCCGAAAACGACGCGGCCACTCCACGTGAGCCATCGCGTGCGTCCGTCCGCCCTGATGATGCGAATCTCGGATCCGAACGCGCCATCACTCCCGGGCCGGGACGCCGCCTCGAATCGTGCGAGGACTCTCTGACGATCATCCGCATGCAGGAATGCCAGAAAACTGTCGAGACTCGTTTCGGTCTCAGGCTGAATGCCTGCGATGGCACAGAGCTGCGGAGAGTACCGCGCCCGCTTGGCGACGATGTCGATGTCGAACGTGCCGATCCCCGCTGCCTCGTTGGCCATTCGAAGCCGCTGCTCGCTCTCCTGGAGCGACTGGGCGAGCTCGTCAGCCGCCAGAGCCGCGCTCACGAGGTCGCAGACCGTCTGTATCAGCGCTATCTCGTCTGGCTCGAAGGCGTTCCGATGCGCCGTGGCGAAAGAGGCGGTCGCGACGACGCGCCCGCTCGCGACCAGTGGAAACCCGGCGTAGGTTCGGATGCCCAGACTCCGCAGCTCACGCGCGGTCTCGAGGTCGCTCGCCTGCAGGTCCTCTACGATGAGCCGTGACCGTGTGGATGCAACAGTGCCGCACAGGCTGTCGCCGAACGCGAGCGTGGCGGCAGCGTTCCGCGTCTGCTCCGAGAGCCCGCCGCTCGATATGAGCCGCAGGACGTTCGGCTCCGACGTCCGGTAGTGGAGGTGCATCTCCACATGGAGCGTCCTGGCCACGTTGGCAAAGACGCTCGCGAGTATGGAGTCGGTGTCGGAGCTCTGGAGCCCGGTGCCGCGGAGCACCAGCTGCGAGGCCGTCGTCGACAGCAATCGCAGCCGTTCGTTGCGCGTCCGCAGCGCCTCTTCGGACCGCTTCGCGTCCGTGATGTCGATGGCGGCGCACGTCACGCCATCGACCCGTCCTTCGCCGTCGTGCAGCGGATGCACGATGAGGTCGTAGGCGTGTTCGACTCCCTGCTGCAGCAACCGCACTTCCGAGCGGCGAGGCTCGCCGGTCAGCAGCACGTCGCGCTTGATCGATTCGATGACCTCTGCGTCCCCGTTCCGCTCGAACAGGTCCTGATCTCGCAGGCCGATGATCGATTCCGGATCGAACCCCAACGAGGAGTTGTAGATCCACGTGTAGCGCAGGTCACGATCCTGGTTGAACACGACCACGGGAGAGGCCTGCAGTGCGGTCTGGAAACGCTCGGTGAGCAGCCGGAGCCGTTCTTCGCTCTGGCGAAGGGCTTCTTCGGCGCGCCGCCGCTCCGTCACATCGACGACCACGCCCGAGACGTGGATGGCGTGCCGCTGCGCTCCGTCGCCGGCGAAGACCGTCCGGCTCTTGACGAGCACCCACCGAACGGTGCCGTCGGCTCGAATGATGCGGTGCTCGTCCTCGAATTGACCGGATCCACGCGGGTCTTCGCCGCTCCGCATCCCCGCAAGCACACGGTCGACGTCGTCTTTATGGATGACGGAGAGGAGCCGATCGAATGTCACCGTGGGCTCGTCTTCGAGTCCGACGATGCGGCGTGCGCCCGGCGACCAACGATTCACGCCGCTGACCGTGTCGAAGTCGAACGTGCCGAATCCAGCCGCCAGGGCCGCCAGCTGAATCTGTGCGTCGGCGGCTCGCACGGCCTGCCCCGCGCGTCGATATCGCTGGGCG
Source organism: uncultured Acidobacteriota bacterium (assembly GCA_963730995.1). Lineage (GTDB taxonomy): Bacteria > Acidobacteriota > Vicinamibacteria > Vicinamibacterales > 2-12-FULL-66-21 > CAVSUB01. Next base: position 249,702 of record CAVSUB010000012.1, read on the forward strand.
AGCCATGCCGTGGCCCACACGACGAAGATTGGCAAACCGGTATGGAGGAACGTCGGGCCGTGAGGAGAGGCCTCTTCGGGTGAGAAGAACAGGCTGATGAGCGTGATTGCGGTGCAAGACGCAGCCACGACGACCGGTTCGTAGCCGCGAGGGAGCGCGAGGCTCAGCACGACCGCGAGCACGTACGGAATGGAATCGAGCGCGCCGAGGGGCGCGCGGAGGTCGGTGATGAAGAGGACGGCTAGAACCAGCGCAAGTGCCAGCCAGAGGGCGCGAGCGGAAATCGCGAGCGGGAGGTCCAGACCGGTTTGACCCGAACGTGGCATCCGCACCCTCTCCTTCTAACCCGGGCGACATCCGCGGGTGGCGGAAGCCGTCGGCTCGAGCCCCGACATCGCGAGTTGCTTCCAGCGACCACGTCGCGCAGCGAGACCATGCCCGTAACTGCTGAACTGCACAGGTGCGAGTGAGTTGCGACCGAAAACCGGGTGTTTGGGAGCGCCACAATTGTAGCAGAGCTCTGGGGCCTGCTCCTCCTAGTCATGATAAAAGGCTGGAAATTCTGAGCATGGACACTCGCGCAACGGAAGGTGATCGAGCGCCTTGCCCGTGCACCGCGCGTCGCGAAGCGATCCGATGAGGTCGCTTCGAGGCGAATAGGCGAACTCGGCAGAAATTCAGGAATCGACTTCAGGATGGTTGGTTGACGGCGCCGCCTCGAGGCGGCGACAGAAAAAAGAACGCATTCTGACTCCTGAATTCCAGATTCTGAATTCTGGCTAAGATTACGTGCTATGACCCCAGGCGATTCGGGCGAAGCGTCTCAACTCACGTTCGTCGCGCGCCAGCCCATCCTCGACGAGGCCCGTCAGGTTTTCGGATACGAGCTCCTGTACCGTGCCGCCCAGACCGACACGTCTGCCAACTTCGCCAACAGCGACGAAGCCAGCGCGCGCGTGCTCACGGACACGCTGTTGACGATGGGTTTCGACACGTTGACGGATGGACGCAAGGGTTTCATGAACGTCAGCCGGACCCTGCTGCTCAGCGAGGCCGCCTCACTCACGCCACCCGCGTCGTCCGTTCTCGAGCTTCTGGAGACCATCGAAGCGGATCCTGAAGTCATCGACGCGTGCCGCACGCTGAAGACCACGGGATTCACATTGGCGCTGGACGATTTCGTGCCGGCATCCGGAGCCGACCGCCTCCTGCCATACGTCAAGCTCGTCAAAGTGGACGTGTTGGCCACTGCGGCGGAGACCCGTGCGGCGATTGCGAAGAGGCTTCTTCCCCGGGGAATCAGGATGCTCGCGGAGAAGGTCGAGACGCTCGAGATGTTCGACGCGGCGCGCGCCGACGGCTACTCGCTGTTCCAGGGTTATTTCTTCTGCAGGCCGAAGACTCTCAGCTCGGTGGCGCTGCCGGAATCGCGTCTGACCCATCTGCACCTGCTCGCGGACATCAACCGGCCCGATCTGACCGTGATGGCGCTCGAGGAGATCGTCAAGCAAGAGCCTTCGCTCACGTACCGGCTTCTGCGATGCGTGAATTCGGCGGCTGCCGGCATTCATCAGGAGATCCACTCCATCCGTCAGGCGATCGTGTTGCTCGGCGTCGATCGGATTCGGAAGTGGGCGTCGGTCTGGGCCCTTGCTGGCCTCAACGGTCGCGGGTGTTCGGAAGTTGTGACGCTGGCCGTCCTTCGAGCGCGCTGCTGCGAGTTGCTGGGGAACACCATCGGCGAAGACGCCGGCGGAGAGCTCTTCCTGCTCGGCCTGTGCTCTCTGCTCGACACCATGCTCGGACGGTCAATCGCATCGCTTGTCGATGGTCTGCCGCTCTCCCAGGACACGCGCGGGGCACTGCTCGGTCAGGACAATCCCTCGCGCCGTCTTCTGGACGCCGTGATCATGCACGAGCGCGGCGCGTGGGATCAGGCCCAGGAAGCCGCGTCGCGTGCCGGCATCTCGGGATTGGAGGTCGCGGCGGCGCACTCGGAAGCGATGCGCTGGGGACGTCAGTTGACTCAGAACGGCGTCTCAGAGCCGATCCACTGAAGCGGGAGCGCACGAGCGCTCGATTCGAAGGGGGCGTCCTACCTTGACCGCGCCCTCTTCCGGGCGGGCTTCCGGCCTTGTCCCGAACCTCCAGCCGATTCCAACCCGTGCAGGCGCCGGAGCATCTCCGGTCGAAGCAGATACCGGCGGCCCGATTTCTTCCAGAAGCTCGCAAGAGGGCCTTGAATCGCCGCGTGCTGACGAGCCTGACGGCCGTCGCTGTCGAAGCGCTTGTAGATCGAATACCGGATCTCACCCTGCGGATCGACGATCAATGTGCAGCCGCCGTTCATGTCGAACAGCGTGCCGTTCCTGAGGACCGTGCAGGATTGCGTCACCTCGGCGACGAGATCGAACACCACGCGCCCGTCCGGCGCGGCGCGCCGCGTAACGCGCACGGACTGCACGGACGGCGGGGACGCCTGGGAAACGCCCTTCGGGAGGGGCGCGCCGGGCGGGATCAGGTGAAACGCTTCCGCATGGCGCGGATCGGTCACGAAGCGGCCCAGCGCGTGCGCCTGCCGGAGCAGTTCCTTCACGTCCGCAGGCTGCGCGGGATCGCCGTCGAACTTCAGGTTGCGAAACGCGAGGTCCGGAATGCGGAGCGCCTCGTCGGGCGGCTGCCATCGAACGGCATCTTCGGTCATGAACCGCACGTGCTGCGGAAAGATCTCCCGCCGCAGGAAGGAGCGCATGAGCGCCTCGCGGAAGCCCCACTTGTCGCTCTTCTCGAGATCGCCGTCGGCGGTGATGATCGCGCGCAGGTACTCGCCGAGCTCCATGTCCGTGGGCGGGCAGTAGTCGATGGCGCGGATGCAGATCGTCAGGAACTGGCCGGCGACGTCGCTGGCTTCCTGGGCTATCGCCTTGATCAGGGCGTCGTTCAGCGCGGCGCCGGCAAGATTCTGCGGATCGAGGCCGGCGATGCGGAAGTAACGTTCGATCTTGCGCTTGACGACCGTGGCGAACGCCTCGAACACGGCGGACACCAGCACCGATCCGAGCGCATGCGGTTCGAGCGTCGGATCGTATCGGCTGGGCCGCGTCGCCCCGGGACTGCCGTCAGCCTGTGGCAGCGCGTCGGAATCGAACGCCGCGACGCCGCTGATATCGACGCCGGAGCGGAGCGCCTCCGCGCGTCCGGACTTCGACCGCGCGTAGCCGAATTCACGCGCGAGATCGGTCAGGAGCGACGCCTCGCGCGAATCCACCCCGCAGCTCGCGGATCGCCGCGCTCGACCACATCCGCATACGTGAAGTGGAGAAACAGCGCGACGAGATCCGAGAACGCCTCATGAAAAGCGGGCACGTCCACGTTGGACGGGTCCGTGAACGACGATCGCAGGCCATCGAGCAGCGCATGCGTCGTTTCGTGCGCCACGATGTCGTGACTGAGCGCGGTGGCGATCAGGCCGTCTTTCAGCGTGAAGCCGGCCGCGTGCTCGCCCGCCGAGAAGTACCCGAACGCGAGGTCTCCGGCTTCGCGGCTGTATCCCGCATTGGTTCCCTCGAACCCGAAGGGACGCACGACCAGCCGCAACGGTCCATCGTCTGTCGGCGCGGTCGCCCAGGCAATCTCGCGGCCGAGCGCCTTCCGGAACGCTGCATACGTCAGGCTGCAGACGGCGTAGACCATCTGCAGATGAAAGAGCCCGTTGGCCGGAGATGGCGAGAGTCCGCTCGAGAGGAGCAGGTTGGGATCGTCGAGGTCGAGCGCCTCCGCCCGAAGAGGAGGCGGCGCACCGTCGCTGACGATCTTGAAGAGCGAACCGATCGGTCCCGGCTCCAGTTTCTCGAACGGCACGCTGACTGTCGCGATGCCGCCCACCCGGTCCGATACCGAAGGATCCAACGTGTAAATCCGCAGCGGGCGATAGAGTGGAGCCTTCGCATCGCGCTGGTAGGGTCTGACGAGGGCCTGGCGTCCGACGCGATCGCTGACCTCGAACGCGTCGGGCGTGGGCGCTGGGATTCTCTTCCGCTTGGCAGGGGTCATATGTATCGCGAAGACCTACGGCGTCGATCCCGAGGCCGATCGCCGGACGACGAGCCGCGTTGGCGATCGTTCGACGATTCGCAGCGGCGAACCAGAGTCCGGGCGAAGGACGAGCCCGTGCTCGTCGTCGGTCCATCGAGCCGGCTGTGGCGCGGGCCGATCGTCTGCACCCGGCCCGAAGACGACGGCCGATCCGTCGGGCTTGAGCTCGAGCCGCTCCCGCGGCCGCCTCGAGAGCGGGATCGGCCCGTCCTCGGGCGCATACACTTCCCCCTCGGGCGAGTCCTGTTCGAACAGGTGGACCCACCGCGTCGTGAAGAGACGATCGCCTGGTTTCGGTCGATCGGACATGTACCTCCTGATTACTCCTGAGCTCACTCGAGTAGATGTAGGGCGGGTCTTCCGCCTTCGCTGCAGCTGCGGCGGACCACCGTAGCCTTGGCGAAGGTGGTCAGACCCCGCCCCCACGCCCAACGGATCAAAGCGAGCACGGAAGCCGGAAGGCTGGCTCCTACATCAGCCCTGTGCGCATCGTTTCGAGCGCGGTGCGCATACGCACCACCTGCTGCGACGTGAACATGAACATGCCGTTGTCGTCCGTGTAGTCCATGTAGTTCATGAACATGTCGCCGTTCGGCCCGTTGTTGCAGGTGACATGCGGCCAGGACGGCATCCCCGTATTCGGGCCTGCGCAGTTCGGCGTGTCGGCCACCATGTCCGAGCCGCTGCAGTCGGGAGTGTCGCCCCAGATGTGCCGCAGGTTGAAGTAGTGTCCGATCTCGTGCGTTGCGGTGCGGCCTTTCTTGAAAGGATCCTGCGCCGTGCCGATCGTGCCGAAGGACTGGTAGTTGATGACGACGCCGTCGGTCGCCGATGGCCCTCCGGGGAATTGTGCGTATCCGAGGAGACCTCCGGTGAGCGCGGAGACCCACAGGTTCAGGTGCGTGTTCGGCTGAAACGGTGCGATACCGCCCGTCGATGGCTTCTTCACCTGGTCGTCGTGGGTGAAGCCGGTCTGGGTCGTTTTCGTCCTCGTGACCTTGACGAGCTTGAACTGGATGCGCGAGTCGGTGACAAGGCCGAGCCATGGCACCGGCGTACCGGACTTGTCGGGATTCGTCGCACGGAAGTCCTTGTTCATCGCGGTGAACTGGCTGACGATCTGCGACTGCGAGATGTTCTGCTCGTCCGTGTTGTAGACGACATTGACCACGGTCTTGATGGTGACAATCTTCGCCTTCTTCAGATCGATCCCGCGGTCCCTGCGGTCGCTCGTGGCGCCCTCGAGCCGCATCTGGTTGACGCGAAATGCCGGGTACTGCTCGAGCAGCGCCATGTGTGCGGCCATCGCACCGCACGAACGACGCATTGTCGGGCTCGACTTCTTTCTCTTCGCCATGCTGCTGTCCTCCTGACCGCGATCCGCGGTCGCGGCACCGCCATCTTATCCCCGCGGGACTCGCGGGTCCCACAGACTCGTGTCGCCTAACCAAACGTCAGGCGTGCGGTTTCTGAACAGCTGTGCGGGGACCGTGCAGGATTGCGCAGCGTGCGCCGGACGGTGGGACGAACGACCAGGTCAAAGGCCGATCGCGCGTGAGACGTACCGCTCATCGTGGCGCTTCCAGAGAACGCCGTCGGTCACGAGAGTCCCGAGTACGCGCCGGCAGATGTCCTCGCGGAGGCCGAAGAGCCGCATGGCTTGTGGAATCGTGAGCGACAGGCAGGGCATCTCGCTGAATTCCCCGCGTACGCGTGCGAACAACAGGTCCCTGGCAGGCTGTGCGCGGCGGTCGGTGCCGGGCCGAGCAGCGGCCTCAATTCGATACACCAGAGCGAGGGCGCCCGAATCAGATGAGGATGTCATGGCCGGATCCTCCTGAACGACTGACTCCTGGTCGCAAGTGAAGTGCCACTATTCTCGCTGCATCACCACGCGTGAATCCGGAGGCTGGGTGAAAATTCAGGCGGGAAATCGAGCGTTCTTTCGGAATCGAACCAATGATGAGGTCGATAGGATTCGCGCGAGTTGCAAAGGGTGAGGCCACCGTGCGCACAATGGCGCGGAAAGGCGCAAACTGCGAGAACCAAGTTGATTTGGCGAGTGGCCCCGAGCTATACAGGCTACATGCAAGCAGTCTACGGCGCATTCTGCTGAGCTGCGCCTCAGCGAGGTGAGCCGCGCTTTTCCGCTGCGAGAGCGGTCTGGAGGAAAAGTGGATACCGATGCACGCAAGGGTCGCGTCGTCAGTCAGGCCGGCGAATCCTCGAGCCGTGCATCACTGCAGCTCGAGCTGCGCGTACCGGACACGCAGATGCTCACGATCTTTCGGGACGCGTTCCTGCGCTGGATGACGCACAGGACCGGACCGTTCGGGCGTGCGATCGGGTTCGGGGATCGGCTCTCGGTCGACGAGGTCGCGCCGACGTCGGACGTGCACGGAATGTCGACGCTGCGGCTCACGGTCAGCTGGTCGCCGTCGAAGTCTACGGCGCTGGCGAGGGTGAATTCGCTGCGCACTCTCGGAGGGTTCCGAACCGCGCTGCCTCACCAGACATCGCCGGAGAGCTTCGTCTTCGTCAAGTACCCGCCGCTGGCCGACGCCCCCCTGCATCTGGAGGTCCCGGACGACGAGGCGGGCGAGCCCGTTCTGGAGCCGTATCCGCGGCTCTCGCGCCGTCGCAGGGGGAGCCGGATCGGCACCAGCGCCGCGAGGGGATTTGCCGCGGCAATGACGGACGTCCAGGGCTGGGCTCGGGAGTCAATCCAGGGGCTGGGCGTAGACCTGCTGAGTCTTCGGGGTCCGACGCTCGCGACGCATCCGCGCGTCTGGACGCTCGGCCTTCTCGCGAGCGCGGTGGTCGCCACCGGCTTCGTCGTCGGCTCAGATGTATCTGAGAAGCTCGAACCGCCCGAGCGTGGCTGCAGCGCCACTGGCAAGCCAGGCCGAAGCCACGACGGCCGCTCCTGCGGTACCGGCGGTCGCCGAAACGGCTCCGGCTCCAGCGGCGGCTGCGGTTGACGTTCCGCCGACGGCGAATCCGACGCTCGTCGCCTCCGCGGACCCGGAACCGCAGGCTGCGCGTCCCCGGCCGCAACCGGTCGAACGTCGCGCCTCGACCTCTGACCGATCGCGAAAGCCCACACCAAAAGAGACGGCACTCGCCGGGCGAAGCCGGATCGCGGAAGCCGCCCCCCCGGCCGCAGTGCCGACCACCGGTGCGGCCGCTGTTCCTGCCGACGAGGTCATCACGAGCGCAACGCTGCCGGACAACGGTCTCGTGCGGTCCGCCAGCCCGCGGCGTGCGTCGGCCGCAGTCGTCCGCGTCGCCGCCGGCGAGTCAGTTCCGGCGGGTGGCCGTCAAATCAAGGGCACTCTGCTCGTGGAGTCCGATCCGGAGGGCGCCGAGGTTTCGATCAACGGCGTCGTCCAGGGCCGTACGCCGCTGGTGATTCGCGATCTCGGTGCGGGTAGTCGCGTGGTGCGTCTGGAGCTTGCGGGCTACGAGCCGTGGTCGTGGGCCGTGGCAGTCGTCGCGAACAAGCGCACGCCCTTGACCGTGAAGCTTCGGCCGGAGTCGCGCGGAGTGGGTAACCCGGATTGAGGTGATCTCTTTCCGGCTCTAACCTACGCTGCGAGCACATCCCGCGAGAGCTCGCGGGCGTAGCGCAGCGCGTCGCCGTAAGCCGCCGCGAGCGTCTCGGCGCGCAGCCCGAGCCGCTCCGCCAGTGCCGCGGCCGCGTCGAAGTCGCCTCGCTCGTAGGCGATCACCGCATCCAGGATCGACCGCGCCACGTTTGGCTTGCCGACGAGAGCGTCGCGGATTTCAGCCGCCAGCGGAAGGTCGGCCAGCGCCGCCGCCATCGGCCGGCCGAGCATCACATCGAGCAGCGAGCACATGCCGAGCAGGAAGAGTCCCGAGTCCCGCTTCACGCCCGCGGCACTGTCGCCAAGGATCTCGCAGCACCGTGCCCGGATGATCGCGACCGGCAGCACTTCGGCGTTGCCGCCCTGCGCCACGCTCGCCAGCGACCACACCGACGCCCACTTCCGGACCTGCCCGACGCCGAGCAGCACCAGCGCCTGCCGAATCGAGTGGATCTCCATCTGGAGGCCGAACGCCGCGGAGTTGATGCATCGCAGGACTCGATAGCACAGCGAGACGTCCTGTTTGATCAGCTCTTCGAGCTCCGCCAGCGTGACGTTCGGTTGGTTGATGGCTGCCAGGAGGCGCAGGTATGTGAGGCGCCGCGCGGCCGGAGTGCCGCTCTTCACGGTCGTCGGCCGGCAGAAGAAGAATCCCTGGAAGAGGCTGTACCCCGCCTTCTTCGTCTCCTCGAAGACCTCCGCCGTCTCGACCTTCTCCGCGATCAGCCGGACGCGGTGCATGACGCGTCGAGCGATCGCCGCGCGGCCCGCTGCGTCGACAGCCTGGACGTCCACTTTCACGAACTTCACGAAGGGGAGGAGCGGTTCGGCCTCCGGCTGGCCCGAGTAGTCGTCCAGCGCCAGCGTGTAGCCGGTGTCGTGAAGCTGCCGGCACGCCTCGATGACCGCGTCGTCGATAGCGACCCCCCGACCGATCTCGAGGATGCAGGACGGGGCCGGCAGCATGCTCGCGCCGTTGTTCAGCAGGAGCGATCGCGTGAGGTTCACGAACGCGGGCCGGCCGTTCGTCAGCATTTCGAGACCCATGGTCAGGATCCCGTCGGTGAGGACGCTGGCGCTGGCGACGTCGCCGGAGACCGTGCACGTCGAGTCGGTTTCCCTGGCGCGATACAACAACTCGTAGCCGAATACTTGTCCGGCATGGTCGAGGATGGGCTGTCGAGCGATGTACACGACTCGCTGTGGCTCCCTGTCGGATTGCATTTGGCCGATCTCCGTCGGGGGCGGAAACCCCGCTCTTGCAACCAATCGGCAGCCTCTCGAGGGGCTTTAGCGCGTGACTTTCGCTGAGCTTTCGGTGTCCTCCTGCTTTCTAGCGAAGGCCGAAGAGCTCCGAAGCGTTCACCCGAATCCAGGCGGCCCTCTGGAGCCACCCGTGTTCGAACGGCTCCAGCGTCGTGACGTGAAGGTCCTCGTTGTCGATCTTGGGCACAATCAGCACGGCGCCGTACGCAATCTCGATCAGTCCTCGCCAGTCCCCCTTCTTATTCGCACTGTCCTCGTGGATCCGGCCCTTCCCGGCGGGGATGAACTTGAGGGGTTTAATCGTGATCTCCGGCGACAGGGTCAGCCGCCACTCGCTGAAGTCGCTTCCCAGAAAGCGGAAAGCGCCCGCGGCGACCGATGGCTCGAACGCCGCCAGCCACCATTGTTTGGGCCATCGCTCCAGCGGGAAGCCGACGCGTCCTTCGACGGCCCTGAGCGATATCAGGCCGATGTCGACGTTCTCGCGATCATTGTTGGACGCGGACGTGTATTGGAAGTCGATGCACAGGAGTCGGCTCGACTCCTTCCCGACAAGCTGGCCCTCCTTGCTCGACTTGTCGCCGGATCCCGGCGTCATCGCGATCGGTGTTTCGAAGAACCAGAAGAACTTCTGCGGTCCGCTCGTGTTCCACTTGCACGCGACGGGCGATTGAAGGCCGATCCCCTCGAAGGGCCCCGGGCCACTCAGCTTCTCCATCCATTCGCGTCCCCAGCCTTGGGCGGATGCCGACGATGCGCAGCCAAGAACGAGCACGATGAACCCAATGGACCAACGAACAACACGCATGGCATTCCTCGAATCGGCCGCGTGGACATCACACCGGGCAGGCCGGCCCTGTCCTTCTACCCGGCGATCGACGTGTATCAGCGCGTCGAAAAAACTGATTCTGTTATCCCGGTTCCCTGGGGCGCCCTGCTCCCTTCGGTGGATATGCGCTGCACGCGCGGAAGTGGCGCGTCCGGGCAATAGAGCAGGACCATCGAGTCTTCGCGCCCCAGGTCGTAGCACCGTTGGCCATCGAATACCATCCGCAGGCTGTCCGACTTCATGACAAGCCGCCATGGAGCCGCCCACATGATGATCGCCATGATGAGTACGCCCAGCAGCGCCGTGAGCAACGCTGCGCTCGTGGGGGTCCGCTCCCTCCTGCGCATTCGTCCGAGTCGGACGGACGCGAGCGTCACGCCCCAGATGACCCACTCCAGCTGCCACCGGTACCGGTAGTAGAACTCTCGCTGTTCCGGAGACAGCGCCAGCCGCTGGTCGGCGGTCATGTTCGAGATCGTCGTCGACATGGCGGAGACCAGCGTCCAGTGCGTCGTCAGGACCACGACGAAGAAGCCCAGCGCGCAGAGGAACGCGATCAGGCCGTAGGAGTCGACGTTCCACAGTCCGAGCCGGCGGGCCAGCGATCGCAGCTGCCCCGAAAGCCTCCCGGCGTATGCATCGAAGGCCGGTACCACGCGGCGCAGTGCCTTCCAGATGGTCACGGCAATCACGATTCCGAACAGAATCTGGACGACGTTGAAGATGGGCGCAAGCAGCGACTGAAGGCCAAAGCCGAACCACGATTTCGGCGTGTCCTGCGAGACGGCCACACGCTCGAGCGCGACGTTGAAAGCCATCGACGTGATGAAGCCGATCAGCGTAATTCCGATCGCCGCGATGCCCAGCCAGGCTCCGCCGAGCAACACGCGCTGCGTCACCGTGCGGGGCGCCAAAGCGGCCCCGGCCTCCTCGACGTCGATCGACACCAGATCGTGCACGAGGAGTGCCGCCGTTTCGTACCTCGCGTCCGGGTCCGGAGCGGTGGCGCGATCGATGACCCGAATGAAGTCGTCCCGCAGATCCGGCCGCCGCTCGGCGAGCGGCTTTCTGCGGCCGCGCACGTGGGCCTGGATGATCTCGTCGAGCGTTCTGCCCTCGACGGGATACTGGCCGGTGACCAGGTAGTACAGCAGGACGCCTACGCTGTAGATGTCGCTCTGCTGTGTCGCTGCCGATCCCGCGAGCACTTCGGGCGCCATGTAGAGCGGCGTACCGGCGAGATCGCCGGCGCCCTGTTGAGCGCGATCGCGACCGGTCCCGAAGTCCATCAGGACGATGCGTCCCCTGTCTTCGCGCATGACGTTGCGCGCCTTGACATCACGGTGCACGATGCCCGCCGCATGGACGGCGGAGAGCGCGTGGCCGACCTTGAGGCCGACCGTCACCGCCTCGCCCTCGCCGAACGGCCCCTGCGCCTTCAGGATCTCTTCGAGCGTCCGGCCTTTGATGAACTCCATGCAGAGGCCGACCTGGCCCTCGTGCACTTCGCGCCGCGTACACGTTCACGACGTTCTGGTGGCGGACCTTGGCGAGCGCGCGCCCCTCGCGGAGCATCCGCTCGCCTACGCGGTCCGAGGCCGCCAGCCGCGGCTGCAGGACCTTGAGCGCCACCTCGCATTCGAGCTGCGGATCCCAGGCCCGGTAGACGGCGCCCTGAGCGCCGGCGCCGAGCTGCTCGCGCAGTTCGTATCGGCCCCAGTGCTCCGCAGTGAGGTCGGTGGAGGCACCGGCGGCGGGCAGCGTCTCCCCGGCGGGCTGGCCGGTGCGGGTCGTGTCTGCTTCGCCGCCGACGCTGTCGTGCACGGTCCCGATCTCCGAGACGAGGCGAAGGCTGCGCAGGACGCGCTTGTCGTCGTCGGTCGTGAGCTGGGCTTCGGCTTGATCCCAGTTGACGGCCGCGCCGTCGGCGACAGCGGCCGCTATCCCGAGCATGAAGTCGCTCTCATTCGACATTGGTGATCTCGCGCGCGAGCCGATAGACCGCCCGTGCGACCGCCACTCTCGCTGCGTCGGCCGAGGGCTTCCCGAGGGCCACCGCGAGCTCCTGATAGCTGTATCGCAGTTCGACTCTCGCGATGATGGCTTCGCGATCGGTGTCGCGCAACCGAAGCATCGCGGCCTCGTAACGCTCGGTGTTCTCCAGCCCGATGACCTGTTCGAGCGGCGACTCGCCCTGATCCCTGGCGTCCTCGGGCAACTCGGTCTGGAGCGGACGGCGGCGCTTGTAGCGAATGACGTCCTTGATTCGGTTGGCGAGGGCCTGGCGGAGGTAGGCCTGCAACGCGCCTTCGCGCCGGGCCTCGAAGCCCTGGATCCGGCCGAGCGCGGCGATCACCGCCTCCTGCACCAGGTCCTCGGTGTCGAGCATGTCGCGAGCGTACGACGGCAGGCGACCGCGTGCCCACCGGCGCAGCGGCGGAATGCACCGTGCCACCAGCCGCTCTCTCGCGGCGGCGTCGCCCGCCTTTACCCGGTTGATCAACTCGACCGTAGTTTCCGGATCCAGGGCGCGATCGTTCCCGCCTGAATTCGCATCGGGCGTGCGAGTCATGGGACCTGGAGCATCTGGTGCCCCATGATACTCGGGCATGACCGGGCGACGGTATGAAAGTGCGTCGAATCCGCACGCGCAGGGTTCCTGAGGTGGTAACGCACAATGCGACATGTTCGAACAACGGCGGACCGAAGCATCTGGAACCAGAGCCGCGCGAGACCACGCTACAATCCATCATGCGCAGGCGGGCGATGGCCGCGGCGGCGATAAGCGTGACACTGGTGCTCGTCGCTGGCGCTCAGGATATTCCGCCGGTCGCGCCGCTCCCGGCGCCGCAGCCGTTCTCCGAGTGGCTCGCCGAGCTGCGGACGGAAGCGGCGACCAGGGGAATTCGCCCGGAGATTCTCGACGCCGCCTTTGCGGACGTCGAACACCCGGACGACACGATCCTGGAACGCGACCGCACGCAGGCCGAATTCACACTCCAACTCGATCAGTACCTGAAGCGGCGGCTCACGCCGTCCTTGGTTCGAACGGGCCAGGCGATGTTCACCAAGAACCGGACGCTGCTCGCCGACATCGGAAAGCGCTACGGCGTGTCGCCGCGCATCGTGGTCGCGGTGTGGGGCCTCGAGTCGAACTTCGGGCGCTTCGCCGGTGTCCGGCCGACCATCCCGGCGCTCGCGACGCTCGCGTACGATCCGCGCCGCGCCCCGTTCTTCCGATCGGAGCTGTTCAGCGCGCTCGAGATTCTCAATCGCGGTGACATCGATCTGGCAAAGCTCAAGGGATCGTGGGCGGGCGCGCTCGGGCAGCCCCAGTTCATGCCGTCCACCTACCTGAAGTACGCGCAGGACTTCGACGGCGACGGCCGCCGCGACATCTGGACGTCGCAGCCCGACGTGTTTGCATCGGTCGCCTTCTACCTCCGGGAGCACGGCTGGTCGGATCAGATGACCTGGGGGCGCGAAGTCGTCGTGCCGAAAGCGGCGCGCGCGGCGATCGAGTCCGTCCCGAAGCGGGAGGAAGGCTGTCGCGCGGAACGCGTGATGACCGTGAAGCGACCGCTCAGCGAGTGGAAGAAGCGCGGCCTTCGCGGGTTGGGGAATCGGCCGCTGCCGTCGGGTGAGGCGCCCGCGTCGCTGGTGGCTGCCGGGTCCCGGCATTTCCTCGTCTACGACAACTACGAAGCGATCCTCGGATACAACTGCGCACACACCTACGCGCTGAGCGTGGCCTTGCTGTCGGATCGGATCAAGTAGCCTTCAGGCTTCAGAGAGTTCCCAACCAAAAGGTGGTTGGGAGTGTCCAAATCATGCCTGAGAGTGTCGGAATTCGGGACTCGCCGCTCGGGACTCGGGCGGATCCCGAACAAACAGGTCCGGAATGTTGAACCGCATTGCAGAGTCCCTGGACGAGATTCCGAGGTTTCCGGATCCCGGATCCCGGATCGCGGATCCCGAACATGGCGCCCATTGAAACCAGGAGCCCGCATTGCTCAAAGACCTTCGTCACGCGATTCGCATGTTGTGGCAGGCCAAGGGCTGGACGACCGTGGTCGTCCTCTCGCTGGCGCTTGGCATCGGCGCCAACACGGCGCTCTTCAGCGCGATGAACGGGATGTTGCTGACGAAAGTACCGGTGAAGGATCCGGACACGCTGGTGCGATTCCTCTTCTGGGGCCGCAACGACATGTCCAACAGCTCGAGCGGCTACGGGTACAGCACGAAGACACCGGATGGGCAGGAGGTCCGGGCCTCGTTTTCGTATCCGATGTTCAAGCAGTTCGTCGCCGACAACCGGACGATGACGGATCTCTTCGCGTGCGCGCCGCAGGGACGGATGAATGTCGTCGTCGACGGGCAGGCCGACCTCTCGAGCGCCTTCCTTGCGTCAGGCAACTATTTCCAGGTTCTCGGCGTGTCAGCACGCCTGGGTCGCACGATCGTTCCAGACGACGATACGCCGTCGGCGACGCCTGTGGCGGCCATCAGCTCGAAATACTGGCACTCCCGATTCGGTACCGATCCGAACGTCATCGGACGCAGCATCAAAGTCAATGGCGTCCTCGTCACGATCGTCGGCGTCCTGCCGCCTGATTTCACAGGAGTGCAACAGCCTGTTGCCGCACCGCCGGACATCTCACTTCCTCTGGCCCTTGATACTCAACTCAATGTTCTTCCCGATAAGGCCGGTCCCCGCCTGGCACAGGCCACGTACTGGTGGCTGCAGGTCATGGGACGGTTGAAGCCAGGGATGACGGCCGCGCAGGTGCAGGGCAATCTGGAAGGCGTCTTCCAGCAGACGGCTCGGGCAGGCATGGATGGGTACCTCCGGTCGGTCACCGAGAGCGAGCGCGGAATGTCGGGCAATCGCGATCGGACCGCGGTGCCGCACCTTCGCGTCGACTCTGGCGCGAGAGGCGTGTACGACGTCAACACGAACGACCTCAGATCTCTCACCATCCTCATGGTGGTCGTGGCGCTCGTGCTGCTGATCGTGTGCGCGAACGTCGCGAACCTGCTGCTCTCTCGTGCCACGATGAGGCAGAAGGAGCTGTCGGTGCGCCTGTCGCTCGGCGCGACGCGTTCCAGACTGGTGCGTCAGCTGTTGACCGAGAGTCTGCTCCTCGCGTCGCTCGGTGGCGTGCTGGGCATCCTCGTGGGGTATTGGGGACGGCAGCTCCTGCCGGGCCCGCCGGGAGAGACGATAGTCCTCGACTGGCGCATGCTGGCGTTCATCGTGGCCATTACCGGCCTCACTGGTGTGCTGTTCGGCATCGCGCCGGCGCTGCGAGGCACGGGCATGAACGTCAACTCGGCGCTCAAGGAGACAGGGCGGAGCGTGGTCGGATCGCGGAGCGTTCTCAGCAAATCGCTGCTCGTCGCCCAGGTGGCGATCTCCCTGGTCCTGCTCGTGGGTGCGGGGCTGTTTCTCCGCACGCTGCACAACCTGAGGCAGGTCGACGTCGGATTCAATCCGGAGAACTTGCTGCTGTTTCGTGTCAATCCCTCCCTGAACCGATACGACGAGCCGCGGATGACGGCGCTCTATCGCGACATGCTCGAGCATCTGGCGACGGTGCCGGGAGTCCGCGGCGCCGCCATGTCGAATCCGGCGCTGCTGTCGGGCAGCGTCAACGGAACGAGCTTCTACGTTCAGGGCCGTGTGTATCCCCCTGGACGACAGCAGGGGGACAGCCTCAGCGTCAACCGGCTCGTCGTGTCGCCGAACTTCTTCGAGGTGATGGGCATTGCAGTTGTCAAGGGGCACGGATTCAGCGATCGCGACACGAGCACGTCGCCGAAGGTCGCCGTCATCAACGAGGCCGCGGTACGGAAGTACTTTCCGAACGAAGATCCGATCGGCAAGCGATTCGGTTCCAGCCCGGAGACGTCAGGGCAGCTGGAGATCGTCGGTGTGCTGCATGATGCGAAGTACAACGACGTGCGCGAGCCTGCTCCTCCGACAATGTACGTGCCACACACGCAGGCGCGCCCCGCGGCCGTAACCTTCGAGCTCCGGACCGCGGGCGCGCCGGCGAGCGTCATGGGTGCGGTCCGCGAAGCGGTCAGGCAAATCGATGCGAACCTCCCGGTCACGGACGTGTCGACGCAGATCGAGCAGGTCGAAAAGCGCTTCATGCAAGAGAAGCTCTTCGCGCAGGCTTACACGCTGTTCGGCGGTCTCGCGTTGCTGCTCGCGTCGATCGGACTGTTCGGGCTGATGTCGTACAGCGTGTCGCGCCGCACCAACGAGATCGGCATCCGCATGGCGCTCGGGGCACAGCGGCACGATGTTCTGCGCCTCGTGATGCGCGAATCCATGATCCTCGTCGTGATCGGTATTGCTGTCGGTCTGACGATCGCCCTCGCATCGAGCAGGTTCGTCGCGACGCTCCTGTTCGGTCTCCCGCCAACAGACATCATGACCATGGGGCTGGCGATGACAGTCATGGTGTCGGTGTCCGCGCTGGCGGGATATCTGCCGGCCCGTCGCGCGTCACGGGTCGATCCGATGGTCGCGTTGCATTACGAGTAGGGCTGCGAAATTTCGAGCCCAAGGTCATCTTTACTAGTGCCGCGGGGGCCCCACCGCGGCCACTCGGCGCTTCGCTTCGCTCGCGCCTGGTTAGTTGCGACAGCCTGCTTTCAGTTACGATTCTCCCGAGTCGCCGAGTCCCGAGTCCCGAGTCCCGAGTCCCGAGTCCCGGACTACGGCATCATTCACCTGTCGCCCGGTCCAGAAGGTGGATCCACGACTGGTACTCCCGCCCCGTGGCGCGTGACATGCCTATCTCGCACGTGCGGCTGCTGGAGTAGTGACCGTCGGCGGAGACGGCGCGGACTTCGGCGGCGGGCAGTCTGGTCGCGGCCGCGGTCAACTCCGGCACGAAGAATCCGCGGTCCCCAGCGAAGCCGCAGCACCCGGACGACGGTGGGACGAAGACGCGGTCGCTGCACGCGGCGGCCAGGGCCGTCAGTGCCGTTACGTTGCCCATCTTCACGAGCGAACAGACCGGGTGCAGGACGACGGTACCGGCGCGTTTCCGCAGCGTGAGCGCCGGGACGACGGTCGTGCTGAAGTAGGCGACGGCATCGACGATCCGCATTCGCGCGAGTCGTTCCCGGTTGTCCGCGCCCAGACCTTCACCGCTCGTCATCGCATAGGCGCAGGGGCTGGTGTCCACGACGACGGGCAGCGCACCCTCTTTCGAGGCACTCCAGAGCTCACCGATCGTCGCGTTCGCGGCAATCTCCTGCGCTTCGCGATATCCCTTCGATCCGAATGGCATACCGCAGCACAGTCGTGTGACGCATCTCGGAATGTGGAGCTGCTGGCCGGCGCGTGCGGCGACGGCGATCATCGCGTCGGGGACCGATCGACCGTTCCATTCGCCGGGTAGCGCACCGATGGTTCGATTGACGCACGACGGGAAGAGGATGGCTGTCGCGCCTGCCTCCTTCGTTTCGGGCAGGGCCCCCGCGGCGGCGGGCAGCGGCGATCGGAGCGGTGGCACGCGGCCGGCGGCCAGGCGCCGGAGTGGACCGGCCGCTCTCGCGCCGCGCAGCCCCGCGCGCACCACCCGCTGCGTCGCTTCGAAGTGATTCGCCGCAAACGCCGCCACGCGCCGCGCTGAGGTCGATTGCATCGACGTCCGCAGCCGCTTCGTCAGCCGCCCCGTATCGATCGACACCGGGCAGGCAAGCGCGCAGAGCCCGTCGGTCGCGCAGGTTTCGAGCGCGTCGTACTCGAACGCCTCGCGCAAGGCGGCGACGTCGGCGCCGGGCCGCTGCATCGCGCGCCGCACGACGATCCGCTGCCGGGGCGTCAGCGTGAGATCGCGGCTTGGGCAGAGCGACTCGCAGAAACCGCACTCGATACACCGGTCGACTTCCTCCTCGACCTCGGGGAGCGACTTCAGATCCTTCAGATGCGCCGCCGGATCGTGGTTCACCAGGACGCCTGGATTGAGCAAGCCATCGGGATCGACCAGAGTCTTGAGGCGGGCCATGATCTCGAACGCCGGACCGCCCCACTCGGCTTCGACGAACGGGGCCATGTTGCGTCCGGTGCCGTGCTCCGCTTTGAGGGAGCCGTCGTACTTCGTCACGACCATCTCGACGAGATCGACCGTGAACTCTTCGTATTGCCGGATGGCGGCCTCGTCGTTGAAGGACTGCGAGATCACGAAGTGCAGGTTGCCGTCCTTGGCGTGCCCGAAGATGATGCCGTCCTCGTATCGATGACGCCGGAAGAGAGCCTGCAGATCGAGCACCGCGGGGGCCAGCACGTTGGTCGGGACGGCGATGTCTTCGAAAATCACGCTCGTGCCACGCTTCCGAACCGCGCCGACCGCCGGGAACATGCCCTTGCGCACCTTCCACAACCGCGCCTGCTGGAGCGGATCGCTGGTGAATTCGGCAGGCTCGAGCAGGTCGAGCGTGGCCGCCGCGTCTGAGGCTGTGACGTGCACCCGCGAGAGGTCGGTTCCCGCCGGAGACTGGAACTCGACCAGAATCCCGGCGGCTTCGGGTCCGAGCGACGCGATGCCGGGCGGGACTCCGGGCATCTTCTCGACCGAACGGAGCGCGGCCCGGTCCATCAGCTCGATCGCCGCGGCGCCTGCCGTCGTCAGCGGCACGACGGCGGCAGCAGCCGTCTCGATGTGCGGAAACAGCAGCAGCCCTGTGTACTTGACCGGCAGATCCGGCACCGTCCGCAGTACGCCCTCGGCGAGGAAGGCGAGCGTTCCCTCGGATCCGATGAGCACGTGCCGCAGCATTTCGAGCGGCGTATCAAAGTCGAGAAAGGCGTTGAGCGAGTAGCCGATCGTGTTCTTGATCCGGTATTTCCTGCGAATGCGGTCGACGAGTGCGGGCTGCCGCCTCACGTCGTCCCGCAACGCGAGAAGGCCGGCGGCAAGCGAGGGCTCGGCGCGCTCGAAATCGCGCGCGGCATCCGGTCGAGACGTATCGACGACGGTCCCTGATGGGAGGACGAACACGAGCGAGTCGAGCGTGTGATAGCTGTTCTGCGCGACGCCGCAGCACATTCCGCTCGAGTTATTGGAGAGAATCCCGCCCATCATGCAGGCGTCGATCGAGGCGGGGTCCGGGCCGATCCGGGCGCCGAACGGCACGAGCGCGCGGTTCACGCGTCCGCCAATCGCCCCCGGCTGCACGCGGACGCGGCGCCCTTCGTCGACCGGCTCGATCTTCCGCCAACCGTGACCGACGTCCACGAGGAGGCCGTCGGTGATCGCCTGGCCGGAGAGGCTCGTCCCGGCCGCGCGAAACGTCACGGGGATTCGAGCCTTGCGCGAGTACGCGAAGATGGCCCGGATCTCGTCGATTGACTCCGGCCGCACGACCGCGCGCGGCACGAGCCTGTAGAAGCTCGCGTCCGACGCGTACGCCGCGACGTCGATCGGCCGATCGAGGATGCGATCGGGCGGTAGAAAAGTTTCGAGGTCGGACCTGAGTTGCGTCACGGAGACTCCGCAGTCGAGAAAAACCCTTACAAGAGAAGGGGAGGATGGAGGTCAACAGCTTGGATTCCGCGGTACGTCGGCTCGCGCCGCGCGTAGCGCGGCTAGACGGGCGGGAAGGACCGGAGTCGCAAACACCTGTGTTTGGCAGTGCTTGCGAGTCCGGTCCTTCCCGCCGTCTGTCGCCCGCCTCGGGCGGGCGACGCGAGCCATCGTGCTCATACCAGCAGTTTGCCGAGTTCCTCCCTCCTCCCGTCCTCCTGTGAAGGTCTTTCTGACGATTGTGACATGTCACGAACTTCCCGATCTCAGGCCCGCGCCAGAGGTCGTCGCGGGCTCGATGATCGCCAACGACGCCACCAGGATCAGTCCCACCGAGAGCAATGGCGCGGCGGTGGTGTCCGACTCCGTACCGAGCGCGAATGCGGACACGAGCAGGACAACGGCCAGGAGGCTCTCCGCCGCAACGACCCAGGGAAACAGCCGCGCCCGGTGGGCCGAGAGCATCGAGGCATGCACCCGTGACGTGAAGAGCAGGTTCAGCCGCAGGACGACGGCGATGGTCGCGAGCGCCAGCACCATCAGGAAGATCCATCGCCCGTACGGCGCGCCCAGCGATTGACGGACGAGCAGCGCCAGGACCGGCGTTGCGGCATCGAGGACCGCGAGTGTCGCTTGATGGAACTGCCACCACCAGAGCGACGGTGGCGCAGTCGTGACTGCGCACGGTGGCGTCGCTTGGCGCTCCTTGCAGCACGCGGAGGTCGGCCAGCAGGTTCGTGGCCGAGGGGTAGCGATCCGAAGGCGATGCGCGCAGGCACTTGAGGACGACGCTGTCGAGCCCTGCCGGCGCATTGCCTGGCAGTGCTGCCCGCCCTTCCATGAGGCCGGCCATCCGAGTCAGGACGGCGCCGGGATCCGTGCCGAACGGGTGCGTGCCCGTCGCGAGCTCCCACGCGAGCACGCCAAAGGAGAAGATGTCCGCGCGCGCGTCGGCTTCGCCGCCGCTCAGCTGCTCGGGCGCCATGTAGCCCGGCGTGCCGAGCGCGACTCCCGCCTCGGTCAACCGCGTCATCGATGGCGCATCGGGCTGCGGCTCCCAGCGGGCAAGGCCAAAGTCGAGCACTTTGATCTGGCCGTCGCTGCGGCGGATCACGTTTTCCGGTTTCAGATCGCGGTGGACGATGCTCATGGCGTGCGCCGCTTCCAGTGCGCCCGCAATGTCGATGAGCGTGGCGATCAGTTGCCGCGGTAGCAGCGGACCGTCGCGCGAGCTCTTCGCGCAGCGTGCGTCCTCGCACGAGCTCGCTGACAATGCACAAGACATCGTCGGTTTCCTCGAGCGCGAAGATCGTCGCAATCGACGGATGAGAGAGCGCGGCTGCCGCGCGCGCCTCGCGCGTGAGCCGCGCCCGCCGCATCGGGTCGCTCGTGAAGGCCGACGGGAGGGCTTTGAGCGCAACCATCCGTCCGAGTCGCTCGTCCTTCGCGGCGTAGACGACCCCCATACCGCCGCGGCCGATCTCTTCGATCACTCGATAGGGCCCGATCTGCCGGCCGACGAGTGACTGTTCGTGCGGGTCTTCCAGGAGCAGCTCTGGCGCCGCTTCCCATACGGGGCCATCGAGAAACGTGCCCGATCCGTCGTGACTCCGGAGCAGCGATCGGACTTCTCCGGCCAGTTCCGGGTCGCGCGCCTCGAGATCGGCGATCAGGCGTTCGCGGTCGTGCGCGTCGCGCTCGAGCAGTGTGTGGAAGACGTCGTTGACTTCGCGCCAGCGCGAGGGGTTCACGCTCGCTACACTAGCTTTCCTCGAGCTCGCGCGCCAGCCATGCCCGTGCCACCGTCCAGTGTCGCTTCACGGTCGCAGGGGAGATTCCCATGGCCTCGGCCGTCTCCTCGATCGTCAGGCCGCCGAAGAAGCGCAACTCGACGAGCCGCGCCTGCTCGGCGTCGAGTCGTTCGAGCCGTTCGAGGGCGCTCGTCGAGCGCGACCAGATCGATCGATCGCGATTCTGCCGGCGACGAGGCCTTCGTCGAGGGTGACGCGCGGCTGTGCGCCGCCGCGTTTGAGAGCGCCTCGCGCCCGGGCCCGCTCGATCAGAATCTGGCGCATCGAATGCGCAGCGATGGCGCAGAAGTGCGCGCGGTTCTGCCACCGCCCGGGCCGATCCTTCATCAGCCGCAGGTAGGCCTCGTGGACCAGGGCCGTCGGTTGCAGGGTTTGTCCGGGACGCTCGCGACGCAGATACGCGGCAGCAAGCCGCCGCAGCTCCTCGTACACGACCGGCAGCAGCGCGTCGAGCTCGGGACCGCGCTGCTGACCGTCCGGCACTACTCGACCCGCTCGATCCTGACTTTGTTCATCACGATAGGAGAAACGGGTCGATCCTGCCGGCCCGTCGGGACGCCTCCGATCTTCCGCACGACCTCGAGCCCTTCGACCACTGCGCCGAAGACTGAATGACGCCGATCGAGGTGAGGTGTCGGCCCGAGCGTGATGAAGAACTGGCTCCCATTCGAGTTCGGTCCCGCGTTGGCCATCGACAGGATACCGGCGCGGTCGTGTCGGAGCGACGGGTGGAATTCGTCGGCGAACTTGTAGCCCGGTCCGCCGGTGCCCTGGCCGAGCCGGTCGCCCCCCTGAATCATGAAGCCGTTGATGACGCGGTGGAACACGACGCCGTCGTAGAACGGAGCCTTCTTGTTTTCACCGGTGACCGGGTCCTTCCACTCCTTCGAGCCTTCTGCCAGGCCGACGAAGTTGGCCACCGTCAGCGGCGCCTCCTTCTCGAAGAGCCGGATCGTG
Source organism: uncultured Acidobacteriota bacterium (assembly GCA_963730995.1). Lineage (GTDB taxonomy): Bacteria > Acidobacteriota > Vicinamibacteria > Vicinamibacterales > 2-12-FULL-66-21 > CAVSUB01. The sequence continues at coordinate 271,816 of CAVSUB010000012.1, forward strand.
AACGAGCCCTCGGTGGTGTCGAAATGCGCGTAGACGCCAGGTTCCATAAGTTCCTTTGCTCGAGTGGATGTCGCTTTTTTCGGTGCGATTATAGCCAACAAACCCGCGCGGGTTTCCGTCTAACGGTTGGGCGCGGCGAGGGGGCCGGCGGCCTCCGACGTACGAAGTTCTTCGTTGACATTACGAACGGCTTCGTAGATATTCCTTCGTCATGGCGAAACCGACGCTGCCGAGGCCGACCGACGGCGAGCTCTCGATCCTGCGCGTCCTGTGGGGCCGGGGGCCCAGCACCGTGCGACAGGTGCACGAAATCCTCTCGCGCGACCGGCCGGGCGCTTACACGACGACGCTGAAGCTCCTGCAGATCATGACAGAAAAGGGGCTGGTTCGAAGAGACGACTCCGACCGCTCCCATGTCTATCAGGCACGCATGACCGAAGGGCAGACGCAGCGCCAGCTGGTCCGCGACCTCCTGGATCGCGCTTTCGGCGGTTCCGCGACCAAGCTCGTGGTGCAGGCGCTCGCCGCCCGGCGATCGACGCCTGAAGAGTTGGGTGAGATCCGGCGGTTGCTCGAGGGGCGCCGGCAGGGAAGACGTCATCCCGATTTTCATCCGGACGAGACTGGCAACGCGCCCGGGCGCGGCGCCGACGAAACGAAGCAGGAGGAGCAACGATGACCATGATTGAGCTCTTCATGCGCCAGCCAATGGCGCAGGCCATCGGGTGGGCGCTGCTGCAGTTCGTCTGGCAGGGCGCCGTCCTCGGCGTGTTGACGGCGATGGTGCTGGCCTTCCTCCGACGGAGCGCGTCCGACATTCGCTACGTTGTCAGCACCATCGGTCTGGCGCTGATGCTGACGATGCCGATCGTGACGGCCTGGCAGTCGCTCGAGGGTTCGAGGCCCCGTCGCGCCGCCGCAACCGCGGAGACTAACGGCGCCACGGCACCTGCGATGCCTTCGGCGATCTCCGCGCGCGGGCCGGCGTCGCCGCCGGCGATCCTGGAAGGAATCACGTCACGGCAACCCGGGGCGCTGGCTGAGGCTCTCTCCTGGGATCCGGGAACGGTCGAATCATTCGGGCCGTGGATGCCGCTGCTGGTCTTCACGTGGATGTGCGGCGTTCTGCTGCTTTCGCTCCGGCTCGCGAGCGGATGGCTCTGGGTGCAGGCGATGAAGCGGCATCGGGCTGTCGCCGGCGGCGGACACCTGGCAGCACACGGCTCGAAAGCTGGCGCGGCAGCTGCACATCGGTCGCCCCGTCCGGCTGCTGGAATCGGGCGCCGTCGGCGTGCCCACGGTGATTGGCTGGCTGCGGCCAGTCGTTCTCCTTCCGGTCAGCGCGCTGGCGGCGCTGTCGCCCCGGCAGGTCGAGGCGATTCTGGCCCACGAGCTGGCGCACATTCGCCGGCACGACTATCTCGTCAACCTGCTGCAGACGCTCGTCGAGACGCTGCTGTTCTATCACCCGGCCGTCTGGTGGCTCTCGCGGCGAATTCGAGCGGAGCGCGAGAACTGCTGCGACGATCTTGCCGTCAGCCTCTGCGGCGATCCCTACGCGTACGCCAAGGCGCTGGCGGATCTCGAAGAGCTGAGGGGCACTACAGGCCGTCTGGTTCTTGCCGCAACGGGCGGCTCGCTGCTTCAGCGCGTTCGCCGGCTCGTCGGAGCGCCGTCGCATGCGGGGCGCGGGCCTGGCTGGGCGGCCGGCATCGCGGCGCTCCTGCTGATGACCGGCGTGGCGGCCGGAGCGATTGGCAACGAGCTGTTCCTCCACGATCGACGGGGCGTCATCCGGTCGAACGCGAACCCGGTGGACCACTACGATCGCTTCGATCAGCGGGATGCCGTGCAGGCCGTCAACGCGCTTCATGACGTGGGGGGTGCCACGCGCGCGTTTGCAGAAGGCGCGCGGGAGGCGACACGCGCTTTCATGAGGGGCGCTCGTGAGGCGACCCGTTCGCTCGCCGAAGGTGCTCGAGAGGCTTCGCGGGCTGTGGCCGGCGGCGCCCGTGACGCCACACGCGCGCTCGCGAGCGAGTCCCGACGCCTGCGCGCCAGCCAGCTTCGCTATGAGTCAGTCGAGCCGATCACGCCCGTCAAACCCCGACCGCCGCAGCGGGTCGAAGCGCTGCGGGTAGCGGCGCGGTCCGAAACGCCTGATTCGCCCGAGTGGGCGGCAGTACCCGCAGGCGACCGCCGCGCCGCAAGCGCCGTCAGCGCCCGAGGCGCCGGCCGCTCCGCAGGCGCCGGCGGCGCCCGAAGGCCCGAGGAGCGACGGCGAGCGCTCCCATGGAAACTTCAGCTGGTCGAACGCTCGCGAGAAGGTGGACGTGCGTTACGACGGCGCAATCGAGTTCAGCGACGACGACACGGACGTCAAACGGCTGTCTCCGAACGGGTATTTGAAGATTGTGGACGGCGGATGGTTCAGCGGGCACACCGTTGAGTTCCGTGCGGATTCATCCGGGAGGATCGAGCGTCGATTCTGGATCGGCTCTTCGGAGCGGCCGTTCGAGCCGGAAGGCCGACGCTGGTTGTCGGATACGCTGCCGCGCGTCATCCGCCAGACAGGGATTGGCGCCTCGTCGCGCGTCGCCCGATTCCTCAAGGCAGGTGGCCCGTCCGCTGTGCTCGCCGAGATCTCGATCATCGAAGGCAGCTGGGCGAAGCGCGCTCTACTTCGGCGAGCTGCTGAAGGCGGCGAGCCTCGACGCCTCGACGCGGGCGCGCGTGCTGTCGCAGGCCGGACGCGAGATCGACTCCGACTTCGAGCTGGCCACCCTGCTCATCTCCAGCGCCGACCAGCTCGTCGCCGACGACACGAGTCGCAAGGCGTATCTGGACGCCGCTCGCAGCATCAGCTCGGATTTCGAGCTGCGCCGCGTGCTGTCCTCGGCTTTGAAGACGCGCGTTGCCAGCAATCCGGGGCTGCTCGCAAACCTGCTGGAGACAAGCCAATCGATCGGGTCCGATTTCGAGGAGGCGACGTTGCTGATCGACGTGGTCAATGCAGAGTCGATCGACGGCGCGGCTCGCGAACCATTCTTCAAAGCGCTTGGAACGGTGGAGAGTGACTTCGAGCACCGCCGCGTACTCAGCGCGCTCGGGAAGCGCGGGAACCTGTCGGACGAGACCGTTCGCGCGATGCTCGAGTCCTCGATCGCGATCGGCTCCGACTTCGAGCAGGCGACGCTCCTCACTGAGATCGGCGACGAGCGTCAGATGACAGGGGCCACGCAGGACGCCTTCTTCCGCGCGGTCGGGAATATCGGCTCAGCCTTCGAGCGGAGTCGCGTTCTCCAGGCCGTCCTCAAGCGGCCCGACGTGTCCAGCGACGTCCTCGTCGGTGTGCTGCACGCGCTCACGGACATGAAGGGGAGCTTCGAGACCTCCCAGGTACTCCAGGCGATGGCATCGCACCACCGGCTCACCGGACAGGCCCGGGATTTGTACATCGACATCGCCGGCCGCCTGGGCCAGTTCGAACAGGGCCAGGCGTTGACGGCGCTCGTGAGAGCAGATCGCACTGACAGAAAGTAAGCTTCTCGACCGGTTCGAACCTTGCGGTTGGGCTCGCGCGGTCCGCCGGCAGCGGGGAACGGCTCCGTTGTGCGTCAGGGCTTTGGCGATAGAATACCGGACCAACCACGGTTTCGTTCCGGTCCATGCCTGCCCAGCACCTTCACGCTCTGCTGGTTGAAGACGACGATGCTTACGCGACGATGCTGCAGCGAGAGCTGGCGGCGGAGTCCGGGCTTCCGGTGTCAATCGAGCGTGTCCGCAGCCTCGCGGATGCCCTCCTCCGGCTGTCAGCCGGTGTCTTCGACGCCGTCCTCCTGGATCTGGGACTGCCGGATAGTTCCGGACTCGAGACATTCGGTCGCCTCCAGCATGCTGCCGGCGACACGCCGATCGTCGTCCTCACTGCGAGCGACGATGATGGGCTGGCGTTGGCGGCGGTGCACGCCGGCGCGCAGGACTATCTCGTCAAGAGCGCGACCGACGCGGCGCTGCTTGCCCGATCCCTTCGCTATGCATGCGAACGCGCGCGGCTGAGGCGCAGCCTCACCGAGCGGGAAGCGCGCTTCCGCGCACTCGTCGATCAAAGTCAGGAAGCGATCACGCTGCTCGACGAGCATCGCGTCGCACTGTACAACAGCCGAGCCGTCGAGACAGTCACCGGCTACTCGCCCGAGGAGCTGAAAGGCCAGAGCTTCGACCGAATCGTTCATGACGATGACCTGTCCGCCTTCATCGCGGCATTCCAGCACTGTCTCGACCACCCGGGTCTGCCGACGCCCGTCGAGTACCGCATCAAGCATCGATCGGGAGCCTGGCGTTTCGGCGAAGCGGTCTTCGTCAGTCATCTTCAGAACGCTGCCGTCCGCGCCGTTGTCGCGAATCACCGCGACGTCACCGAACGCAGGGAAGCCCAGGACGCACTCCGTACGAGCGAGGAACGCCTGCGGCAGGCCCACAAGATGGAGGCCGTGGGACGGCTCGCGGGCGGCATCGCGCACGATTTCAACAATGTGCTGACGGCGATCTTCGGATACGCGGACCTGCTGCTCGAGCAGCTGGCGCCCAACGACCTGTCCCGGAGCGACGTGCAGGAGATCCGTCGATCCGCCGAGCGAGCGGCATCGCTGACGCGTCAGCTGCTGGCATTCAGCCGCAAGCAGGTCCTGCAGCCGAGAGTACTGGACCTGAACGAGGTCATCGGCACGATCGAGCCGCTGCTCCGGCGGCTGGTCGGCGCCCACGTCGACATCAAAGTCAGCTGCGGAGTGCCCCTCTCCAGGGTCCGGGCCGATCCCGGGCAGCTCGAACAAGTCTTGATGAACCTGTGCGCGAACGCGCGCGACGCCATGCCCGAAGGCGGAGTCGGTGGAGATTCGAACCGAAGACCGCGTAGTGACGAACGCCGAGGCGAGCACGCGCGCCGGTCTCCAGGCGGGCTCGTACGTCCTGCTGGCGGTTGGCGACACCGGACCCGGAATTCCGGCGGAGATTCGATCGAACATCTTCGAGCCGTTTTTCACGACGAAGGAGCAGGGGAAGGGGACGGGTCTGGGCCTGGCGACGGTCTACGGCATCGTGAAGCAGAGTGGAGGCGGCATCTATCTGGACGACGTCGGCGGAGCGAGGTTCACGATCTACCTGCCGTCGCTTCCGCCAGGCACAGCGCCGAACGGGCGCTGACGTTATCGCCAGCGCCCCTCGCCTCTACTTGTTCTGCTTGAACCCGGCGGGGATCTCGAGGTCGGCCGCGCTGACCGATGTGGCGATCTCGAGCGTTTCTGCGTTGATAGTGAAGATCGTGACGCGGGGCTTTTCGTCCTTGTCTTTTTTCATCATCTTGCGAGCGAGCATGCCGCTCATCCCGCCGCTGAGCCCGCCGCCGCTGGACGACTGGCTGTCCTTGGCCATCTGATCGGCGCTTTTCACCGCGTCGAAGGTCGTCACCGTCAAGAGCGGCGTCCCCTTCATGTTGACCTGCTCGCGGTTCAAGCGGTCCATGGCTTGCTTGACGAGCGGGTACATCGCCACGACGGTCGCAAGCTGTTCAGGGGACATCCCCGGCGCCTCCGGCGCGATCGCCTTCCAGTACCGAAGCTGGAACTCGGCGAGCTCTCGCATGGCAGGAATCTCGGGGCCGAGCCACATGTCGGAGGCGACGATCAGGCCGCCGCGATCCTCGATCGTCCGTCCTTTTTCGTGAACGGTGATCGTCATCACGACTTCGCGCGCGTCGTACCCCGCAATGGCCTTCCGTTCACCGGTTTCCTTGACGTCGAATTCGACGTCCATCTCGGGCGCCTTCTGGTCCGGCTCTGTCGCCTTTTCCTTTTCCTTGCCAGCCTCTTCTTTCGCAGCTTTCTCGGCGTCGCGCTGCGCCTTCTCCTGCGCTTCCTTCAACTGTTGACGAAGCTCCGCGAAGGTCACCACGGTGTAGGACTTCTTCTTCAGATCGAGCTCGTAGACTTTCTCTTCGGCGAGATCCACGATGCGGCCGGTCGTATCGTTCAACGTGACCATGCGGTCGCCCTTGACCGCGCTCGTCGCCACGACGCCTTCCTTGACGGCTTTACCGCCGAACATGCCCATCATGCGGCCCAGCATGCCCTCGAACTTGACCTGGCTCTTGTTTCGAGTCTTGACTTCGGCCTGCGCGGCGCCGGCACCAACCGCGACGAGCGAAAGGGCGACGGAGCAGCAGATCAGCAGACGCTTCATGGGTCCTCCAATATTCACCGAGGGGCGTCGCCCCTGTGCCGGACTGGATGAGCCGTATTGTACGACGGCCGTGGTCCGTTTCGACCAATCGTCAGATTGCCGCGAAGCTTGAGACATACAATCATCGGACTGTGCCCGCGCCGTATCAGGACGGCATCTGGGCCGGCCGTTAACGACTATGCCGCCAGACCGTCTTCCTCAGCAGATGGAGGTTGCGGCGTTGCGTCCCGTCCTGTCGGCCGCTGGATCGGGCGTGGCACGGTTCGACCCGGCCCACGCCACGGAGGACGCCCGGCTCGTCAGGGAGGCGCGCACCGGCAACGAGGGAGCCTTCGGCCGTCTCTACGATCGGTACGCGCGGGTGGTGCACGGTCTCCTCCTGTCGCGCGTGCCGCGGGAGGACGTCGATGACCTCGTGCAGGATGTCTTCCTGATGGCCTGGAAGCGGCTCGAGGCGCTGCGCGAGCCGGCCGCGTTTGGCGGCTGGCTGTCCATGATCGCTCGCAACCGGGCGACCGATTTCCATCGCCAGTCAATCGACCATGAGGAGCTGCCCGCGGATCTGGAGGCGCACGACCAGACCGCCGAGAAGACCGAGGCACACGCGGTCCTCGAGGTGATTCGGTCGCTACCGGAGGCGTATCGCGAAACGCTGGTGCTGCGGCTCGTCGAAGGGCTGACGGGCCCTGAAATTGCGGAACGCACAGGACTGACGGCAGCGTCGGTCCGCGTGAACCTCCATCGCGGGATGAAGCTGCTCCGCGAAAGATTGCCCCGATGACCGACCATCGATCCGACTATCTCTGGGACCGAACCGGCGAGCCGGATCCCGAGGTGCAGCACCTCGAAGAGATCCTGGGAGGGCTGCGGCATCGCGGGTCGCTGCCGGTGTTGCCCGGCCGGCCGGCGCAGCTGGCGCACCCGGCGAAGTCCGGTCCAGGATCGCGGCGCAGCGTGCGCATGCTGTTTCTCGGACTCACGGCTGCGGCAATGATCTGTCTGGTCGCGGGCGCCGGATGGTTCGCTGCCGCGCAGCGGCGCAGGGGATGGGCAGTGGAGCGGCTTGCCGGTCAACCCGTCATCGACGGCAAAGCCGTCGATGAGAGCGGGCGTCTCGTACGTGGAACGTGGCTCGAGACGGGCGAGACAGGAAAGGCGCGCGTCACGGTCGGGGAGATCGGGCGGGTCGACGTCGATCCGAATACGCGCCTGCAACTCGTGGAGGCGCGCGGCCGCGCGCATCGCATGGCGCTCGAGAAGGGCACCATTCACGCGCAGATTTGGGCTCCTCCGAAGTTCTTCGTCGTCGACACGCCGTCCGCCGTTGCCACGGATCTCGGCTGCGAATACACCCTGCAAGTAGACGCTTCGGGCGCCGGGCTCGTGCGAGTCACGAGCGGCTGGGTAGGGTTCGAGTTCAAAGGACGCGAATCGTTCATTCCACAGGAAGCTGTCTGCGTGACGCGGCCCGGCGTCGGCCCGGGGACGCCGTACTACGAGGATGCGCCGTCCGGATATGCGGCCGCGCTGACCATCCTGGACTTCGGGCTGCCGGGCGACGCGGCGCGAGCCGCGGCCCTCCAGACGGTGCTCTCGTCGGCGCGGAAGCGGGACGCGCTCACGCTCTGGCACCTGCTGACCCGCGGCACGACCGACGAGCGTCGTCTGGTCTTCGACCGCATGGCGGCACTCGTGCCACCGCCGCAGGGCGTCACGAAGGAGGCCGTCCTGCGCGACGATCGCCGCGCAACAGATCGCTGGTGGAATGCGCTCGGCCTCGACAACGCTTCCTGGTGGAGGCTGTGGATGCGGCAGTGGTGAATCGAGTCGGGATCCGGGATCCGGGATCCGGAAAATCCTGGAATCTCGATCGATGGTCTTCGGATCCCCGATCCCTGATCCCTGCTCAATCCCTGATCCCTGATCCCGACGTGATCCACTTATGACCAATTTGATCCGGACGGCCGCGCTGCTGTTTCTTGCCGCGATCGCCGGCATCCAGGCGATTCGTCCGGCTCGTACGAACCCACCGACGGATCCGGCGCGAACGATGGGTGCGGCGATGACCGTTCCGGCCGACGCAGCGGCAGTGCTGAATCGCGCCTGCCGCGACTGCCACTCGAACGAGACGACCTGGCCGTGGTACAGCGGCGTCGCGCCTGTCTCGTGGCTCGTCATCGATCACGTCAGGAGCGGACGCCGCCACTTCAACTACTCCGAGTGGACAGGATACGAGTCTGAAAAGGCGCGCAAGATCCTTCACGACATCTGCGAGGAAACACGGAACGGATCGATGCCGATCGGTTCGTATCTTCTCGCGCACCGCGACGCACGGCTGAGCGAGGCGGACGTGCGCGCTCTCTGCAACTGGACGCAATCCGTCGTCGCGGCGCGGACGCCGTGAGCGAACTCCAGCTACCCGTTGGCAGCGCCTGAAGCCCCCCGTCCTACACCGCCTGACTTCGAGTCTGGTGCGTGCGAGCTGAGGGCCGCCGGTCAGGCCGGCGGACACGAAACCCCGCCGCTCGTGTAGGCTGATAGTCATGTCTACGCCCGCCCGTCGAGCCATCAATGTCGGAACGCCGCCAGCCGGCCCGTACAGTCACGTCGTTTCAGCCGGAGGACTCATCTATCTGTCCGGCGTCGTGGCCGAGGACGGAAATCGCCAAGTCATCGGCAAAGGAGATGTCGCGGCCCAGACGCGCGAGGTCCTGGATCGCCTGCGCACCCGCCTCGAGGCGGCAGGATCGTCCATCGGGCAGGTCGTCTGCGTCACGGTCTACCTGAAATCCGCCTCGGACTTCGCCGCGATGAACGCGGCCTACCGCACATACTGGCCGAAAGATCCTCCCACGCGTACGACGGTCATCGCCGACCTCGTGCTGCCGGACGCGCTGATCGAGATCGCCATGATCGCCGTGCCGAATGGCGCTGAGCGTACCGTCATTCAACCGAGCGACTGGCAGCCGTCTCCGAACCCGTACAGTTATGGGATCCGCACCGGCGACACGCTATTCATGTCGGGCCTCATCTCCCGGAGAGGACGGGACAACTCGTTTGTGTCCGGAGACGTTCCCGAACAGACCCGCGTCGTTCTCGACAGCGCCGGTGAGCTCCTCGCAGCCGCAGGCCTGACGCACGCCAACGTCGTCAGCGCGCGCGTGTTCCTGCCGGATGGCGCGACGTTCCAGCAGATGAACGGCGAGTATCGCAAGTACTTCTCATCGAACCCTCCGGTCCGTGCGACGGTCACCGCCGGCCTTGCCGGGCCGCAGGCTCTCGTCGAGATGACGTTCATCGCATCCTCTTCGGCCCGCGAGGTGATCGAGCCGGACGCGAATCGAAACCCGAACCTGAGCACGGCGATCGTGGCGGGACAGCGTGTCTATCTGTCGGGCATCCTCGGCAATCGGCCTGACAATGCCGGCGATGCGGCGGCCCAGACGACGGAGACGCTGATGAGGATTCGTCGCGCGCTCGAAGCCGCCGGGTCCAGTCCCGCGGAAGTCGTCGACAGCCTCGTCTACCTGCCCGACCTGGCGGCGTACCCCGCGATGAACGACGCGTACCGGGCGTTCTTCAAGGAAAGCTTTCCGGCGCGCGCGACCGTCGCGTCCGGGCTCTTTGCGCCGGACGGACTCGTCGAGATCATGATGACCGCGGTCCGGCCGTGAACGATCCGGTGGCGTCCGAGGACCGGCCGCCTATTCGGATTGGAATATCGGCATGTCTGCTCGGCGATGAAGTCAGGTTCGACGGCGGCCACAAGCGCGATCGCTTCCTGACGGAAACGCTCGGGCCGTTCGTCGAATGGGTGCGTGTCTGCCCGGAAGTGGAGTTGGGGCTCGGCACACCACGCGAGACGCTCCGGCTCGAGAGAGTCGGCGGCACACTTCGCATGCTCACGACCCGGACGCACATCGATCACACCGACGGGATGAACAGGTGGGCGGCACGCCGGACGGTGGAGCTGGCCGGCGAAAACCTCTGCGGCTACGTCCTCAAGAAGGATTCTCCAAGCTGCGGCATGGAGCGGGTCAAGGTATTCGGCGTCGGTCGAGCTCCCGAGCGGTCCGGACGCGGACTCTTCGCGACGGCGCTGATGACGCGATTGCCGAACCTGCCGGTGGAGGAGGAAGGCCGGCTGTCCGACGTACGCCTCCGCGAGAATTTCGTCGAGCGGGTGTTCGCCTATCGGCGCCTGAAGGATCTCTTCGACGCCCGATGGTCGGCAGCTGGCCTGGTGAGCTTCCACGCCGCGCACAAGATGACTCTTCTCGCGCACTCGACGACAATGTACCAGGAGCTGGGTCGGCTGGTCGGCCTCGGCAGGCACGATGTCCAGGCCGGAGCTGCGGAAGTCGTACGAGGCCCTGTTCATGTCGACGATGTCGCGGATCGCGACGACGGCGCGGCACACGAACGTATTGATGCACATGGCCGGACACCTGAAGAAAATCGTGGACGTGGAGTCCAGGCACGAGCTGCTCGATTGCATCGAGGAGTATCGTCGCGGCCTCGTTCCGCTCGTCGTTCCCGTGACGCTCCTGCGGCACCACGTTCGCGTGCATGGTGTGGCGTATCTCGCCGGCCAGACGTACCTCGATCCACATCCGCGCGAACTGCTGCTGCGAAATCATGTCTGACGGATCGAATCGCACCATGTTCCTGCGAGTTCCGGTGACTCGCGTCGGGCGCCCCGGCGGCCGGGACGACTCTGCCGCCGTCGAGGAGCCGCTCGAGGTTCGGCTGCACGGGAAACCGTTCGCCGTGATCATGCGCACTCCCGGGGACGATCGGGCGCTGGCCGCGGGATTCCTGCTGTCCGAAGGCGTCATCAGCACGACCGACGATCTGGGTGCAGTCGAGCACTGCCATCATCCCCGTCATCCCGAGGTACACAACGTCGTCGACGTCTACCTGCTGGGCGAGGCAGCCACCGGGCTCGCTGAGCACCTCGCCACGCGAAGACAGGTCCTGACCTCGTCGTCGTGCGGGATGTGCGGGCGGGTGAGCATCGATTCCCTGTCGCAGCGGGCCCCGCGCGTCGATCGCGCGTGGCAGATGGACCGCGGCGTCGCCGGGTCGCTGCCGTTACGGCTCCGTGAGCACCAGGGCACTTTCGAGAAGACCGGGGGGCTGCACGCGGCCGCGCTCTTTACACCGGACGGTCAGTGCGAGCGCGCGGCAGAAGACGTAGGGCGGCACAACGCCGTGGACAAGGTGATCGGCTCGATGCTCCTGGATGATCGGCTGCCGCTCGCAGGCTTCGCTCTCGTGGTCAGTGGGCGCACGTCGTTCGAAATCCTGCAGAAAGCCTGGATCGCCGGCATCGGGCTCGTGTGCGCGGTCTCGGCGCCGTCGACGCTGGCGATCGACGTCGCGAACGATGCGGGTATCACGCTTCTCGGCTTCGCGCGTGATGGTGGATTCAACATCTACGCGCATCCGGAGAGGATCGTCTAGGAGCTAGGAGCTAGGAGCTGGAAAGAGCGGACGTCGACCACGAAGAAGACTCAGTGTACAAAAGCTCGACCTGCCAGGATCAAAAAGAGAGCAGCGTTCGAGAGATGCCCCGTCCAGCAGATGCGACATTGGTGCCCGTTCACGATCAAGCTGTAACCGAGGAACGCGCTCATCGCGACAGCCGGAAGCGTAAGCAGCCACAGAAGCACCATCGGCCACCCGGTGCCGAGGCCGACTGCCAGGATTGCGTAGAGCACAAGACCGAGTCCGGCGTTAGGTACACCGAGCAGTGCGGAACGCGGACTCCGGAAGAGCACCGCGCACCCTCCGCCCTCGACTCGGCAGATCTCCGGCCCGGTCATCCACACCGGCAGCTCCCGGTAGTGACCCACGAAGGCCGCGGCAGCGGCGAGTGTGGCGCAGCCTAACGAGACCCAAGCAAGCGTCAACATTGTTCAGGGTGAGGGTTCGCAAGTCGCAGCTGGTTGTCAGCGATGCCTTCTAGCTCCTAGCTTCTAGCTCCTATCTTCTACGTCTGACACTTCGGACACCAGTACGTCAGCCTCACGTCCGCTCCCTGCGGCTTTACATCGATCGGCGTCCCGCACTTCCGGCATGGCTGGCGCGCGCGGCCGTAGACCCACAATCGTTCCGCCGGATCGCCGCTTCCCGTGGTTCGTCTCAGTCCGGCGTACGTCGTCATCGGCGCCAGCTGCGTGCGAACGTTCAACTGGAGGAAACGGCGAGCCGTCGCAATCAGATTTCGTACCTGGGCATCCGTCACTTCCGAGGCGGGGCGAAACGGGTTCACACCGCACGCGAAGAGCACCTCCGACTTGTAGACGTTTCCCACGCCTGCCATGACCCGCTGGTTCAGCAGCACGTCGGCGATCGCCTCGGACGCATGCGCGCGTACGCGTCGGAAGGCTTCGCCCTCGTCGAAGTCGGCACTCAGCAGGTCGGGCCCGAGCCGCCGGAGCTCATCGTGGCGCTGGAGGTCCCGGCCAGCTATGAATTCCGCGACGGGAATATTGAATCCGATGGCCTCGAAACCCGCGGTCCCGACGATGATGCGCATGTCCCGCCGAGGGCGTTTCCAAGGCTCGCCCGGCCGGTAGATGTGCCAGCTGCCGTTCATCCGCATGTGGGTGCGCAGAATCAGGTCTCCCGAGAAGCGCATCAGGATGTGCTTGCCGATCGACTGCACGGATTCCACAGTGCGGCCCGTCAGCGGGGAGTCGTCGTGCACACGCGTGAGCGCTGGGAACATCGATTCGAACCGGGTCACGAGGGCGCCAGCCAGCGCGCGATGAAGAGTGCGCGCGGCGCGGAAGATCGAGTCGCCCTCAGGCATGCCGCCGCATCTGGAAGCCCATGGCGGACGGGCTGAATCCTGCTTCGATCAAGTAGTCGGCCAGCGGGTGCTCGGATGCGGGGATGCCGTTGATCTCCCCAATCAGGAGCGCCATGCGGCTGTCGTCGGGCCGCGTGAGGTTGGCGAGTCGGGCGGCCAGCGCGCGGGCGACGATGGAGCGGGCGGGATCGTCTTCCGGAAGGAAGACCGTCAGCTGGCGCGCCCCGCGGCTGATGTAGGCCGCCAGCATGCCGTTGACGATCACGACGAGCGCCCCGACCGTGCGTGTCGGACCGCGTCCGCCGGCTTCGGCGTCGCCAGGCGGCGCAGGCCACTTCAGGATGGCGCCGTAAGGGTTCGCTGGATCGGTGGCCGCGATTGCGACCACTTCGGGATCGTCGGGCATCGTCGTCAACGATCGCAGCAGGTCCAGGGCCGCCGGGAGCGCAAACTGCGTGGCGCCGACGCCGCCAACGAAGTAGCCGCGCCTGATCCTGCCGGCGTCTTCGAGCGCCTTCAGGACGTCGTAGACAGCGCCGAAGCCGCCGAAGATGCCCTCGGCGGCGGCGACCTCCCGCGTCAGGACGCCGTACCGCGACAGTAGCTGCTGCGCGATTGCGGTCGACCACTCCGTCGGCGAGACGGTCTGAGCGATGCGGTCGCTGACGAGCGACCACCGGCCTTCCGCGGATGGCGGCGCCACGCGGCGGCTCCTGAATACCCGCCCCGTCGCCGGTTTCCGGGCGCGACGCTCCGTCGGCCCGGTGAAGGCGCGCAGCGAGTGGAACGTATCGTTTGTGATGGCGCCACGCCAGACCAGGCTCCAGAGCGCCTCGACGGACTCCGCCGGGTATCCGCCGCCAGCCGCTTCGTGCAGCGCGCCGAAGAACGAGGCGCCCTGGTCGCGCAGGTGGTCGAGGATCGCGGTTTCCTTCGGCGACAATTCCGTGAACGCGACGGGCCGTCGCAGCCGCCCGACGTGGTCGGACAGGTAGAGTGCCAGTCTTCCATCGCGGTCACCGAGCGGCTCGACGCCGCACCACACGACTTCGCCCGCGGCGGTCAGCGCGTCCAGGTCGGCAGGGTTGTATCGATCGACGCGCGCCGCGAGGATCTCGCTCTCGAAGATCGAGGCGGCCATCGGCGCGCCTTGAAGGTTCTCGATCGGCATCGAGCAGGGCGTCGAGGCCCGCGCGCTTCCGGATGACGCCCTGCCAGCTCGAGAGAAGGCGGACCAGCACCGGCGGATCGACAGGCTCGATCTGGTGGCGCAGCTTCGCGAGCGATCGCCGTCGGATCGACTGCAGGATGTCCGGGTCGCACCATTCGCGGCCCGCGCCGCCGGGCCGGAACTCACCCTCGAGCAGCCGGCCTGCCGAGGCGAGCTCCCGCAGCAGCGTTTCTGCCGTCGAGCGGCCGAGCGCGTATCGCGCGGCGAATTCGAGCGAGGTGAACGGTCCGTGGGTGCGCGCGTAGCGCCGCGCGAGATCCTGCGCCGCATTGTGGAGTCGGCTCGAGCAGCGATTCGGGGAGGCCGCTCGGCAGCGGCACGCCGAGGGCATCGCGATACCGGGCCGCGTACTCGACAGGGATGAAGCGGCCGCTCCCACCGATGTTGACCGGAATCGCGCGTCTGACACGCACGAGTGCGGCGAGGGCCTCGGACGCGTCGATGAGGCTCCGGGCCGCCGCTTCATCGAGCGTCAGGTCGCCCAGGCGCAGCAGCAGATCGTGGATGCCGTCGATGGTCTTCACGCGCTGCGTGTCGCCGAGCAGCTGCAGCTGGCGTTCGACGTCCGCGAGTGCGTCCGCATCGAGCAGCTCCCGCAGCTCCGCTTCGCCGAGCAGCTCTCGCAGCTGCGCCTGATCGATCGAGAGGGCCTGCGCGCGCCGCTCGGCCAGCGGTGCATCGCCGTTGTAGATGTAGTTGGCGACGTAACCGAAGAGGAGCGCCGACGCGAACGGTGAGGCCGTGGTCGAATCGACGGTGGCCGGCTTGATTTCACGGCGTTCGATTCGCCGCAGCGTGTCGACGAGCGCCGGCATGTCGAACACATCGCGGAGGCACTCGCGGTACGCCTCGAGCAGCATGGGGAAAGAACCGAACTGCGCGGCAACCGCCAGAAGATCCGCGGCGCGTTTCCGCTGCTGCCACAAGAGGGCTCCGCCCGCCCGGCCGGCGCTTGGGAAGCAGAAGGGCGCGTGCCGCCGCCTCACGGAACTTGGCTGCGAACATGGCGGTGCCCCCGAGCTGTCGCAGCACGAGCGCCTCGGCCTCTTCCGACGGCGGAATCATGAGCATCGGGTCTGGCGGATCGTCCGTCTCCGGGAATCTCACCACGAACCCATCGTCCGTCCACATGGACTCGACGTCGATACCGGTCTCCGCTCGAACGCGCTCGACCACCGCCATCGCCCAGGGAGCGTGGATGCGTCCGCCGAATGGTGTGAGCACGCAGATGCGCCAGTCCCCCAGCTCGTCACGGCAGCGCTCCACCACGATCGTCTGGTCGTCGGGGACCACCCCGACGGCGGACGCCTGGTCGGCCAGGTAGCGCATCGAGGTTTTCGGCTGCCTGCTGGTCGAGATCGTGGTGCTCCGTGAGCCGTTGAACGGCGGCGGCCGGCGGCATCTGACGCAGCGCGCGGACCATCTCGCCGATATAGCGACCCAGTCTCCAACGGACGGCTGGCCGCGTCTGCCTTCCAGAACGGCATCTTGCCGGGCTGTCCCGGCGCGGGAGACACGAGCACGCGGTCGTGCGTGATCTCCTCGATGCGCCAGCTGGAAGCGCCAAGCAGGAACGTCTCACCGACGCGGCTCTCGAACACCATCTCCTCGTCGAGCTCGCCCACCCGGGCGGCGGGGCCACGCTCGCCGAGAGGAAACACGCCGTAGAGTCCGCGGTCAGGAATCGTGCCGCCATTGATGACCGCGACGCGCTTGGCACCCTCGCGGGCCGTGAGCGTGCCCGCCAGTCGATCCCATGTCAGGCGGGGCCGGAGGTCGGCGAAGTCGTCCGACGGATAGCGGCCCGACAGCATGTCGAGCACGCCTTCGAACGCGGCCCGTCCGAGCTCGGCGAACGGCGCCGCCTGGCGTACGCGCTCGAAGAGGCCCTCGACCTGCCAGGGATCCATCGAGACCATGGCCACGATCTGCTGCGCGAGGACATCCAGCGGGTTGCGTGGGTAGCGGGTCGACTCGATCCTCGCGTCGTGCATGGCTCGCGTGACGGCGGCGCAGGCGACCAGGTCGCCGCGGAACTTCGGCACGATCACGCCGCGGCTGGCGGCGCCAATCGTGTGAC
Organism: uncultured Acidobacteriota bacterium; assembly: GCA_963730995.1. Taxonomy (GTDB): domain Bacteria; phylum Acidobacteriota; class Vicinamibacteria; order Vicinamibacterales; family 2-12-FULL-66-21; genus CAVSUB01. The sequence goes on from CAVSUB010000012.1 coordinate 288,187, forward strand.
CGGCGCGGCCGATCCGCTGCATGCCGCTCGCCACCGACGGCGGCGCCTCGATCTGGACGACGAGATCGATCGCTCCCATGTCGATGCCGAGCTCCAAGGAGGAGGTCGCGACCAGCCCCCGCAGCTGGCCCGCCTTGAGCCGGTCTTCCACTTCGATGCGCTGGTGTCGCGCGAGCGAGCCGTGGTGGGATCGGACCAGCGTTTCGCCGGCGAGCTCGTTGAGCGCCGAGGCGAGCCGCTCCGCAGTGCGCCGGTTGTTGACGAAGATCAGCGCGGACGTGTGCGCGCGCACGAGCTCGAGCAGGCGTGGATGAATGGCGGTCCAGATCGATGTGCGTACGGGCCCCTGCGAGGCCGGCCCGCTCGGGATCTCTACGATCTGGCCGATCTTCGCCATGTCCTCGACCGGCACTTCGATCGTCAGCTCGAGCTTCTTCTTCTCTGACGTGTCGACGATCGTGACGGGGCGGAAGCGCGGCGTCTCGTGAGTCGCGAATTCGTCGTGGATGGTTTCGGACGCTTCAGGGACTCGGCGGCTCGGGACTCGCTGCTCGGGAGTCGGCAGTCGGTACCTGGGGATCGGGATTCGGGAGCGTCGCTGAAGTCCGCTGTGGCACCGGCTCGTGACTCAGGACTGTTGACTGCCGAGCGGCGAGTCCCGAGCCCCGAGTCCCGCCAAGATACCGGGCGACTTCGTCTAGCGGCCGCTGCGTGGCCGACAGCCCGATACGCTGCAGCGGCGGCGCGCCCGCGCCTCGGAGGCACTCGATCCGCTCGAGCGACAGAGCGAGGTGCGCCCCGCGCTTGGTCGGGACCAGCGCGTGAATCTCGTCGAGGATGACCGTGTCCAGAGAGCGCAGCGCTTCGCGCGCGTTCGAGGTCAGCAAGAGATACAGGGATTCGGGCGTGGTGATCAGGATGTCCGCGGGCTCGCGCTGGAACCGGGCGCGCTCCGTCGCCGGCGTGTCCCCTGTGCGGATCGCAATCGAAGGCAGGACGTGGCCATCGCCCCGTGCTGCCGCGCGATTGGCGATGCCGGCGAGCGGCGCCCGCAGATTGCGCTCGATGTCGACGGCGAGGGCTTTGAGGGGTGAGATGTACAGCACCCTGCACCGCTGGCCAGCGGCAGGGGCCGGCTCGAACATCAGACGGTTGATGCACCACAGAAAGGCCGTGAGCGTCTTGCCGCTGCCAGTCGGCGCCAGGATGAGGGTCGACTCGCCCTTCGCGATCGCCGGCCAACCCTGATATTGGGGGGGCGTCGGACCCTCGAACGAGTTCCTGAACCATTCCCCGACCGCTGGCTGAAAGAGCTCCAGGACATCCGGGCGCGCCATCCCTCCATTCTAGTGTCGCATCCCCGCGACACCAGCGAGGCTTCGCTCGAAAGACCGTAATGGTCCAGGCCTGATTGCCTCAGCTACGCCGTTGCAGTTCAAGAAGATTGCCGCCGGCGCCAGAATCAGGCAGAATCAAGAGATAACCCGTGTACCACCAGCCAGAGCCCGCGAGTGCCGTTCTCGTGGGCCCAGCGTGTTCGAGCGGCGCCGACCTTCCGGCTTCAGTGAACCGGGCAGGGTCGTCCGCTCGCGCGTGCTCCCTTACTGAACAGAGAGCCAGAATTGTCTATGGGTGATTCCGGAGAAGGCCTGGTAGACGCCGAGGCGCGCATCCAGGAACAAATCGACGAGCGGGAAGCAGAGCGCCGGCGCCGAAGCAGCACACAGCCGGCCATCGATCCTGAGAAGGTCCGCCGCATCGAATCGCTGCGGCTCGCCAAGGCGGAACTGCAGCGCCAATCGGATGCCACCACGCACCCGGTGCGCCAGCAGCAGATTGCGGCCGCCATAGCCGAGATCGACAAGCGCCTGGCGGCCAAGTAGCGAGCAGGCAGCGTGTAGCCGCCGATCGGCCGACACCTTCCAGCTTAGGTCTCCACCGCGGATCCGACCAGATGGGCGAAAGCCTGCGCTGACGCCGGCCGCCTGTCGGGGTCCGTCTCGAGCGCCGTGCGGATGGCGCGCTCGAGCCCGGGCGCCGCGGTTCCTCTCGGCATTGGAGGGACGCCGCGCGCCTGCGCGAGCACCACCTCGGTCAGTGTCCCGCGCCCGAATGGCAGCTCACCCGAGACCATCTCGTACGCGATCACCCCAAGGCTGAACACGTCTGTCCGGGCGTCCGGCTGGCCGAAATTGAATTGCTCCGGCGCCATGTAGGCCGGCGTTCCGATGATCATGCCGGGCGCGGTCATCAGCGTGGGGGAGTCCTGCGCCGCCAGCAATCCCTCTTCGTTCTCGATCACCTTCGCGACACCGAAATCCAGCACCTTGGCGTCAGCGGTATCACCGGCGCCGCCAGGCAGCAGGATGTTTTCCGGCTTGAGATCGCGATGAAGTACGCCTTCGCGGTGTGCTGCCTCGATTGCGGCGCACACGGCGTCCAGGATTCGGACGACGCGGGCGGGATCGAGGCGGCCTTCGCGCTGGAGGACCCGGCGGAGATCCTCCCCGCGCACAAGCTCCATGACGAGATAGGCACCGCCGTCCGTCAGAGTGCCGTAGTCGTACACGGCGACGATCGATGGATGCTGCAGCCGGGCGACGATCTGCGCCTCGCGCCTGAATCGCAGCCTCGACTCCGGGTCGCCCAGCAGCTCCGCGCGCACGACCTTCAGCGCGACGAGACGATCGAGCCGCATGTCGCGAGCCCGATACACCGCACCCATGCCTCCCCGCCCGATCAGCTGCTCGATGCGGTACTTGTTGTCCACGATCCTCGGCAGCGCCGGCGGTCGCCTTCATCGGCGACCCGTCGGTCGGGCAGGCCACCACGCTCGACTCCTCGCATCGTCCGCATCGCGGGCACTCGTTCATGGGCGGCTGAACCTTCGCCAGGAGCTGAGTCGTCCTGGTCTCCAGGTTCGACCGGGTGGCGCGGCGCCGGAGCCGCGCGACGTCGAATCCGAGGCCCATCTGCGCCGCAATGCTGCCGAGCAGCTCACGGTCCTCGTCCGTGTAGGCTTCCTCGGAGCGGCGTTCGCCGAGCACGATCACGGCGACGAGGCCACCCTCCTGCGCAACGACGGGCACGAGCAGCGCCGCACCGGTGCAGTGCAGCCACTCGCGTTCCTCGGGTGGAAGACGACGGACGGGTGACCTCGGGTCGTGCAGCAGGATGTCGAGCGGTGCGTCGGACCATCGCAGCATCCCGCCGAGTCCGCCATCGAGCGGCAGCGAATCCGCGCTGCCGTGAAGGACCGTCACCGGGACGAGGAGACCGTCCTCGAGCCCGCCCACCAGGATCGCGACCATGTTCGGGTGCAGCGCTTCGTCGATCTGGCTCACCACCATTGCCGCGAGATCGGCCGGATCGGTCTCGAACCGGACGCGGCTCGCCAGCGACAACAGAATTTTTCGCGCGTCGTACTCCTCGCGGAAGAAGCGGAGGTCCAGCCACTGACGCGCGCGCTCGCGGTAACGGAAGGCTGCAACGGACACGACGATCAACACGATGTACAGCCCGGCACTGCCCATGAAGATGTCGCCGAGCGTCCGGCTCCGATCCCGGACGAGGGAGAGCGCCAGCGCGATCGCCGGCAGCACCGCTATGACCGTGAGGGTCTTGCTGGCCAGCGCGTACTGGAGGCTGCGCCGCAGCACCACGCGCGGGCCAAGCACGTGGGAGACGCCGACCGCGTACGAGACGCCGAAGGCGGGCAGCAGGACCAGCGCTTGGAGCACGACGAGCACCGGGAGGGGGTATACCGGCACCGCAACGCCTGACAGCATCGCGACAATCGGCAGACCATCCTTGATTGCGTAAGCAGTGACGCCTGGCGCGGCGGTGTAGATCGCCATTCGGACCCGGCGGCGCTCGTTCGCATCATGGTTCAACCGGAACCGATAGACACCTTCCGCAACCGCGAGCAGGTTGACGCCGAGCGCAGCACCGAAGGACGCGGCATAGACGGACGGATGGGTGGCGTCCCATACGGCCATGTCGCGCGCCGCGTCAACGCCCGCCAGATAGAGCGCTGTCATCAGGCTGGGACCGATCATCGGCGCCGCCACGATGAACGGGATCGCCTGAATCCAGCGATGCCGAACGATGAGCGCCGACCGGGACGGGAAGTGGAGCATCGCGAGCGCAATGACAGGAGCGGCCAGCGGACTCGCGATCCACGAGAAGACCGTCAGCACGCGCCCGAGAGGCAGCGCGGCTTCCGCGCCGAGCAGCGGACCTCCGCTCCCGACCGAGCTCAAGACCAGCGCCAGGACGCAGAGGAGAGCCGTCAGGTCGTCACTCCGGAGGACCAGCAGCACGAGCGCGCCGCCGACGAAGACGACCGCTTGCAGCAGCCTCCCGAGATGGATCCTGGCCCACCCGTCGATCCGCGACGTCCAGGCACTCCGGCGATCGAGATGGACGACCCGATCTCCAGCGGCGTCGTGCACGGTCCAGGACATTGGACCCCGTACGCCGAGGCGGTACCGTGCCCGCCACAGATCGAGCTCACGCGCCAGGCTCGTTCGCGTCGCTGATCGGAGGTCCAATTGTCCAGCGTCCGAGCCGATGGCCAGGACCTCGGTGCCCGGTTTGATGCCCCGCTCCTCCGCCGGACTGCCAGGGGCAACGGCCCGTACGACGATCGGCTGCCCCAGATGCTCCCGGACGTTAGGAGGACGCGCGAGCAGGTGAACCTGCGCTGCGGGATCGGACGTGAGGGCGGCCCCAGTGCCGGCAGGCCACAGGTAGGGTCGAACCAGGATGACTTCGAAGAGGATGTAGAGAAGCGAGAGGATGACGACGGCGATCACGCCCCAGGAGGTAGCGGGCAGCCGTTCGAGCCGAATGCGATCGGGGACCGGAGGGTCGGCCATCAGGACGCGGCTATTCTAGTTGGATGTGCCCCCGGCGGGATCGTTCGTCACCGATCGGAACTTACGATCCCCGGCCCCACAGCTCTCTGCTGTCAGCTCTCAGCTGGATGCTGTTCGGGCGCACGCTGAAAGCGGAGACCTGATAGCTGGCGGCTCCATTGGAATTCACACCCGACTCGAGTGAATTCCAGGGTTTAGACCGCGACCGCCTGGCCCGATTCGGTCCGAGCACCCGCCTGCGCCAGGAGCACCAGGATCTCGGAAGCTTCGAGCGACTCCTGCACCAGCAGCTGCTCCGCCAGCACGCGCACCGGCTCGCGATTGGTGACGATGATCTCCCGCGCGCGGTCGTAGCCGTGCAGCACGACCTTCCTGATCGCATCGTCCACGCGCTGCGCGGTGGCTTCACTGACGACGTGCGGGCGATCCGCATCGTAGGCGTTGCCGGGCTTGCGGTAGGCGAGAGGGCCAAGATCCGACATGCCCCACTCGCAGACCATGTGCTGCGCGATCTCGGTGGCCCGCTCGATGTCGTTCGACGCGCCGCTCGTCATGTGATTCATGAAGAGCTCCTCGGCCACTCGACCGCCCATCAGGACTGCGACCTGCGTCTCGAGGTAACCCTTCGTATACGTGTGTCGATCGGCCTCGGGCAGCTGCATCGTGACGCCCATGGCGCGACCGCGCGGGATGATGGTGACCTTATGGAGAGGATCGGCGCCCGGCACGAGGGCCGCAACCACCGCATGGCCGGCCTCGTGATACGCGCAGTTCACGCGATCGAGCTCGCTGAGCGCAATTGACCGGCGCTCGACTCCCATCAATACCTTGTCGCGCGCCTCCTGGAGGTCGCCGTCCATGACCGTCGCGCGGCCGGAGCGCCCCGCAAACAGCGCCGCTTCGTTCATCAGATTGGCCAGGTCGGCGCCCGAGAAGCCGGGCGTTCCGCGGGCAATCGATCGGAGGTCCACGTCGGCGTCAATGGCCACTTTGCGCGCGTGCACGCGGAGGATGGCTTCGCGTCCCTTCAAATCGGGGTTGCCGACGGTGACCTGCCGATCGAAGCGGCCGGGCCGCAGCAACGCCGGATCCAGGATGTCCTGCCGGTTCGTGGCCGCAATCACGACGATGCCCTGGTGACCCTCGAAGCCGTCCATCTCCACGAGCAGCTGGTTGAGCGTCTGCTCTCGCTCCTCGTGACTCAGGGAGTTGCCGCCGCGGCTGCGGCCGACGGCGTCCAATTCGTCGATGAACACGATGCAGGAGGGATGGCGGCGTGCGTCGCGGAACAGACGACGAACGCGGGACGCGCCAACGCCCGCGTACATTTCGACGAAATCGGATCCGCTGGCGAAGAGGAACGGAACGCCAGCTTCGCCCGCAATCGATCGCGCCAGGAGCGTCTTGCCCGTCCCGGGGGGGCCGACGAGCAGCACGCCCTTCGGAATGCGGCCGCCGATCGCGGAGTACCGGCCCGGTTCCTTGAGGAAGTCGACGATTTCCTTGACTTCGTCTTTCGCTTCGTCCACCCCTGCGACGTCCTGAAACGTCACGAGATTGTCGCCTCGCTCGGCGACGCGGGCGCGAGCGGAGATCGAAGGGATTCGGCCGGCGGTGGTGCGATAGACCGTGAAGCCCAGAAGCGCGAGGAAGGCGGCCGCCGTGAACATGGCGGTCCAGCTCAAGGACGTTGGGTCGTTCGGCGCCACGACGTCCACGCGGATGTCCCGCCGGACCAGGTCCGTCACGAACGAGGAGTTGGCCGACAGGAATTCGGGGGGCGCGATCGTCTGGAAGACCTCGCCTGATTTCAGCTTGACGCCAATCGATCGCTCGCCGAACCGGACCTGGGTCACGCCTCCAGCTTCGATCTGGCGGACGAAGTCCGAAAAGGCCATGACCGGCGTTTCGGGGGCCCGGCGGACAAGGTAGTAAGTGACCCCCAGGGCCGCAAGCAAGGTACAGGTGACGACAGGGAAGAGAAATCGAGGCCAGCGAAAATACGGTGAAGCCACAAGGTTTCCGTTTCGCGAAAATGAACGCACAGACTGCTCCCGAGGACGCGCAGCGCATCCGCCTGCGCGCAACCCACAGGGAGTGGGCGGCAAAACCCTAATTAGAGTGTGAAAAAGGCACTCCGCTGGGGACTGGAATGCTTCGTCATTGTATAACGTTTCTGTATTCGCTGTAAATGACGATCCCAGCCCGCCAGCCCCACCGCCCAACTGTCTCACCGAAGCGACCGGAAGATCACCGCCGCGAAGGCGGGCCCTCCGATGTGTCGGGGCCCCGACTCCCCTCGAACATCACGGGAGCCTGGCTCGTCCACCTCTATACGGCTTCTGGCGCGCTGGCGGCCTTCTTCGGCACCGTCGCCGTTTTCGAAGCTCGATATCGGGACAGCCTGCTCTTCATGATGTTCGCGACATGCGTGGACGCCACCGATGGACTGTTGGCGCGACACGCACGGGTCACGGAGGTGCTTCCGACGTTCGACGGCGCCCGCCTCGACGACATCGTCGACTATCTGACGTTCGTGTTCCTGCCGGTGCTGTTCATCTATCACGGCGCGCTCATGCCCTACGGTTGGGACTGGCTGGTGGCATCCGTCGTGCTGTTGAGTAGTGCGTACGGGTTCGGATCGACAGATGCGAAGACGAGCGATCACTTCTTCACCGGATTCCCGTCGTACTGGAACATCGTGGCCCTCTATCTGTACGTCGCGGATCTCTCGCCACGGGTCAACGCGATGATCCTCCTCGTGCTGAGCGGTCTCGTCTTCGTCCGGATCGGCTACGTGTATCCGTCTCGGACGCCCGTCTGGCGGACGGCGACCGTGGTCGCCGGTGTCGTATGGGGTGCCCTCCTCCTCACGATCGTTCTCGCCTTGCCGGAGCGCCGCACCGGTCTCCTGGCTCTTTCGCTCGCGTATCCCGTCTACTACATCGTTCTGTCGCTCACATTGCAGCTACGCCGCGCGCCTCTCGCGATCGCGAAGGCGCCACCCGCATGACCTTCTGGTCCAGACGCGTTCGCGACCGTGTGGCGGTCGCCATTTTCGTGGTCCTGGCGATTGCATCCGCAGTCTGCGTGATGTGGGTCATGCGACAGGGCTACGCGGTCTATCGGCTCACCCGGGGAGTCGGTGACACGTGGTTCCTTGCAGCGAACGGCCAGCGGTGGTTCCGGATGGACGAGCACCGGCAGGACGTGCCGCTCGCTGACATTCCCGCCGACCTGCAGCACGCGTTCATCGCGATCGAGGATCATCGGTTCTACAGCCACGTCGGCATCGATCCCATTGCGCTCGGACGCGCCGTCTTCCGCAACGTCAGCGAGCCAGGCACGCAGGAGGGCGGTTCGACGCTGACGCAGCAGCTCGCCCGGACGCTGTTTCTGTCCAACCGGAAGACCTATGGACGCAAGCTCCACGAGGCGGTGCTTGCCGTGATGATCGATGCGCAGCTCTCCAAGGATCAGGTCCTCGAGCTGTATCTGAATCGCATTTATCTGAGCGCGGGCGTTTACGGTGTCGAGACGATGTCGCGGCATCTGTTCGGAAGACCGGCGAAACAGCTGACGCTGGCCGAGTCCGCCCTGATTGCCGGTCTTGCGCGCGCCCCCGCTGCGCTCTCGCCCTGGAATCATCTCGACGATGCCGTGGCGCGCAGCCACGTCGTGCTCGGGCGGATGCGCGACGAGGGATTCATCACGGCCGAGCAGGAGCAGGCGGCCAGGCGCGCGCGTCTTCGCGTTCGACCTTACCCGAGCGCCGAAATCGCGCAGGCCGGGTACGCGAAGGACTACCTGCGTCAGCTCTTTCGAGATCAGTTTGGCGGAGACCATCCGCCCGAATGGGAAGTCCGGACGACGTTCGTGCCGGACCTGCAGGAGATGGCGGAGCGCTCGGTGTCGGATGGGCTGCGCCGCTTCGCCGATCCCGATCTGCAGGCGGCGCTGGTCGCAATCGATCCGCGGACCGGCGACATCCTCGCGATGGTGGGCGGTCGCGATTTCCGACAGTCGCAGTTCAACCGCGCGAGCCGCAGCCGCCGGCAGCCGGGATCGGCGTTCAAGCCGTTGCTGTACGCCGCGGCGCTCGAGCACGGATTCTCGCCGGTGTCGATTCTGTCGGACCTCGGACACGTACCGCCTCAAGGTCCCGATGAATGGTCGCCGCGCAACGCCGAGGCGGACGCGCCCGATCAACTGACGCTTCGCGCGGCGCTCCTCGAGTCGGACAATCGCGCCGCGACGATGTTGCAGCAGCGGATCGGATCGGGGCCGGTGCTGAGGCTCGCCTCCGATCTCGGCCTGCGCGACATGCCGGACGTACCGTCGCTGTCGCTTGGGACGGGCCTCGTCACGCCGCTGGATCTGACGGCCGCGTTTTCGGTGTTTCCCAATGGCGGCCTGGCCGTCCAGCCGCGCGGCATCATCGGCGTCGTCGACGCTGACGGCACAGCGGTGCTCCAGAACGCCGCTCGATCCGAGCGCGTCATCTCGCCGCAGACGGCCTTCCAGATGGTCTCCATGCTCGGCGACGTGATCGATCGCGGAACAGGGTCGGCGGCGCGAACGCTGGGTGTGCGGTTTGCGGTCGGCGGCAAGACGGGCACGACCAACGAGTTCAAGGACGCATGGTTCGTGGGCTTCTCGTCTGCGGTGGTTGCAGGCGTATGGGTCGGCTTCGATCAGCCCAAGCCCATCGGACGCGAAGCCTATGGCGCCCGATACGCGCTTCCGATCTGGAGCGACTTCATGCGCCGCGCGGCGCGGCTGCGCGTCCCGCACGAGTTCGGGGATCCGGGAGGGCTCAGGGAAGAGCCGCTCTGTCGCATCTCCTATCTCAAACCGGTCGAAGGCTGCCCCGTCTACAACGAGTACTTCAAGGAAGGAGACGACGTGCCGTCACGCCTGTGCCCCATTCACCAGGGGAGCGTCAAGCAGCGCGTCCAGCGCGCGGTCGAGGGTTTCCTGTCAGGGATGGGGAAGCGGATTCTGAGGGGGATATTCAAGTAGTCGCTTCCTGCTTCCCGCTTCCTGCTGCCCGCTTCCCGGCCCCAGCTTCCCGCTTCAGCTTCCGCTTCCCGCTCGCGTTTTGCTTCCTGCTTCCCGCTTCCCGCTCCCCGCTCCGACAGTTTCGGACACCGGCGCCGGTTCGTGGCCATCACGTCGTTTTCAACGTCCGGGGCTTCGAACTGGCCGCGGGAAGCGGGAAGCTGGGAGCTGGAAGCTGGTAACTGGAAGCTTTTGACTGAGACGTGGTTCAATTGAGCCGTGCTCTCGACGGGGCAGATCCTGGACGGGCGATACGAGATTCTCGCGCCTCTCGCCGAAGGCGGGATGGGCGCCGTGTACCGCGCCCGCCGCACGCTGCTCGGCGACGAAGTCGCGATCAAGATCATCCTCGCGGATTCGGCAGTCTCGGGCGCCCGCGAGCGCTTCATGCGCGAAAGCCGTGCGTGCGCACGCCTCCGCCATCCGCACATCGTCTCGATCCTCGACTTCAACATCGAGCCCGACGGCCATCCGTTCCTGGTCATGGAGCTCCTCAACGGCCGGAGCCTGAAAGAGGAGCTCGCCGAAACAGGTCGCTTCTCGGTCGACGATGTGCGTCGCATCGTGCCGCCGCTCTGCGGGGCCTTGCAGTTTGCCCATGGTCTGGGCGTCGTCCATCGCGACCTGAAGCCGGCCAACATCGTCGCCCACGAATTTACGCCGGGCGAGCGGATCTACAAGCTGGTGGACTTCGGCCTCGCGAATATCAGGGAATCGAGGTCGGACGCCCGCCTGACCGGGCCTCACGAATTCATCGGAACGATCGCGTACGCCTCGCCGGAGCAGTTGTCGGCGGCGGTCGTCGGCGCGCGCTCCGACGTCTACAGCCTCGGCGCCGTCGTTTTCGAGATGCTGACGGGACGCGTTCCGTTCCCAGGCAACGATCCGTTGAGCGTGCTGAACGGACATCTCAACACGCCAGCTCCTCGCCCGTCGTCGTTGCGGACCGACCTGCCTGCCTGGATCGATGTCACCGTCGACCGCGCGCTCGCCAAGGATCCCGACGAACGGTGGAGCGACATCGCCGAGTTCGGCCGTGCCCTGAACGCGGCAGAAGGCGATCGCGTCACCGTCATTGGCGAAAGCTCCCGTGGCGTCAGGGCTGTTGTCGATGTATGAAATCGGCGATCGGCTCGGTCCGGGACGGCTCGGCAGCGAGGTCTACATGGGCATGCACCGCGCGATGGGGCATCCCGTGGCGATCCGCCTGTTGCGGCGGGATGGCGAACGGAACTGGGAAGGGGCGCGTGCGCGGTTCCTTCGTGAGGCGCAGACACTGCAGGTCGCGCACCCGTCGATCATCCAGGTACGAGACTACGGCGAGGAGCCGGGTCTCGTGTACCTCGTGACGGACTTCATCGAAGGCCCGAGCTTGAGGGAGTTGATGCAGGCCTCGGGCGCACTGGCGTGGCCGCGGCTGCGCCGCCTGGCCACGCAGCTCGTCGAAGCCGCCCACGTCCTGCACCGGCGAAAAGGCCTGCTCTGCGGCGTCAATCCGGACATCATCCGGATCACGACGGACGAAGAAGGGGAGCGCCTGATGATCTCCAGCGCGGGTGTCTGGCAGGCGGCCGACCTCCTCGCGACGCTGCAGGAGCGGACGCTGCGCGGCATCGGGCTCGCAGACGCGGAGCTCCGCTACGTCGCGCCGGAGCTGATGACCGGTCGGTCGGCCGACGTGCGCTCGGACGTTTTCACGATGGGGGTGGTCCTGTACGAGATGTCGACCGGAACGCTGCCATTCGACGGCGGGTCGATGCCGGAGTTGCTCGGGACGATGCTGCGGGGAGCGCCCGCCGACCCGCGGACCCTTCAGCCGACGCTGCCGGAGGCAACGGCAGCCGCGGTTCTCAAGGCGCTGCACCCGGCATCCCGAGGAGCGGTTCCAGTCCGCACGCGCGTTCGGGGACGCGCTCAATTCCGCGTCCTGACGATCGGATACGCCGGCACCGATTCGCCCAGCGCGTCGTCGAGAAGGTTCCAGTCGACGAGCCCGTCGTCCGAGCGTGGCTCGATCAAATAGAACGCGAGCCGGGCCAGCGGCTGTTTCATGTCGATCCGCAGCGTCCCCGCTGGCAGCTCTCGCACGGCGGCGTCCCATTTGCCTGTCAGCGTGCGTTCGTTGTGGCCTTCGAACGCCTGATCCGAGAGGCTGCTCGTCTCGATCGTGAACTGCTCGATCTGGATGGTCTGCGCGGTCTTGAGGGGCGTCATCAGGAGGCCGTGCGCGCGAAGATTGTCGACCGCTTTCGTCAGCTCCGCGGGCACGTAGTAGGCCGACGGCACGCGCTCTGTTTCGGTGGCCTTGAAAGTGCCGTATTCCGGCATGGTCTCGGGCTTCACGACGTCCGACCGCCGGTACATCATCGCGCCGGACGACGGGGTTCTTTTCCTCTGTCACTTCGCCGACCAGGATCTCGACGGCGTCCGCTGACTTTTCCATCTCTGCCCGCAAGGCGAGCTTCGATCCGACGACGGACCGCCGATCGGCGTCCGCCGTGAGCTTCCTGATCGGCGCCGCGTGCGCGCGGGCGTAGTTCAGCACTTCCTCGACGAACCGGCTCGTCGCCTTGATGCGGTCCTCGAAGGTGGCGTAGGCGTACGCCTCGCTCAGGATCGCCACGCGATTGCGCAGTCCGATGTAGCTGTTGTTGAAACGCGGACGGTCGTCGAACGAGCGCCACGCACGCTCGGCGTCTCGACCCTCGATGTTGCCGTAGTAGTAGTAGTCCCAGTTGTATTTGGACTTGATGGCCCTGGTGACCGATGGCAGCCAGTCTTTCCGCAACAGGTCGACAATCGAGGGATCCGTCGCAGGGTTGAGCGGCGGCGCGTACGTCAGGTAGTAGCCGTGACGCGAGCCGTTGGTCGTGTGGAGATCCAGGGCGACCTGCGGATCGTAGTCGGTCATCAGCTTGACGAACGCGCGCGCCTCGGGCGAATCGAGCTTCATGTGATCGCGGTTGAGGTCGTAGTTCTGGGCATTCGGCCGCTGGCCCTGGCCGCCGACCGGTCCGTTCTGCCGTCCGCGGTTCGTCAGCGAGAAACGCTCGTTGCCGTCGGCGTTGTAGATCGGCGCGATGAGCAGGACCATCGACTGGAGCAAGTCCGCGTGCTTGCCTTCCGCCAGCTCCCGGATGAGGATCTGCGCAGACTCCTTGCCTTCGACCTCGCCTGCGTGGATGTTCCCCTGGATGTAGACGCGGAGCTTGTTCGTTCTTTTGACCGCCTCCGGCGTCGCATCGGGCGCGCCGATGACGGCAAGGGGAAGCGATCGACCCTCGACTGTCTTTCCGAACGTCGTTATGTGGATGGCGGGGGATGCCTTCGCCGCCGCGTCCATGAAGGCGACGACATCATCGTAGCGACTGGTCTCGCGGTACTCGGTGCGCTCGGGTTTCGTCTTGAGGTCGGGGAGCGCCTTACCGCCGGAGCCTTGCGCCCGGAGCAGCATCGCCGGCAGCACCAGCGTCAACGCCGTGACGATGAGGCCGCAGCGGGTCACGAAACTGAAGCGCATCCTCATCGCACCTCGAGATACTTGAATAGAAACGCCAGCAGGTCGGCTTCTTCCTCGATCACCTTTGACACCGGCTTGCCCGCCCCGTGCCCTGCTTTGGTCTCGACTCTGATCAACGACGGTCCGCCAACTGGAGAGGCCGCTTGCAGCCGCGCGGCGAGCTTCTTGGCCATGCCGGGCGAGACACGATCGTCGGTGTCCGCGGTGGTGATCAGGATAGGCGGATACGCCACGCCGTCGCGTACGTTGTGATACGGAGAGTACGCAAGCAGGTACGGAAACTGTACCTGATCGTCAGCCGAGCCGTACTCCGAGATCCAGAAGCGCCCGACCGTGAACAGATGGTACCTCAGCATGTCCGCGACCGGCACCCTGCAGAGGACGGCCCCGAACAGGTCGGGGCGCTGGACCATGACCGCAGAGGTGAGCAGGCCGCCGTTGCTGCCGCCCTCGATCGCCAGCTTTCGCGGCGTGGTGTACCCGCTGGCGCAGAGCCACTCCGCCGCCGCGATGAAATCGTCGAAGACGTTCTGTTTTCGGTCGAACATTCCCGCCTGATGCCACGCCTCGCCGTATTCGCCCCCACCGCGCAAGTTGGCGACGGCGATCACGCCGCCGCGGTCGAGGAGCGCGAAGGTGGACGGATCGAACGCCGGCGTCAGGCTGATGTTGAACCCTCCATAGCCCGAGAGGAGCACCGGACGCCTGCCGTCGAGCGGCAGGTCCCGGCGGTGGACCAGGAACATCGGCACGCGGGTGCCATCCTTCGATGCGCACCACACCTGCGAAGTCACATACGCGGCAGGGTCGATCCGCCGTTCGGTGGCTGCAAAGGCCACAAGATCGCGAGACTCGAGCTCAATCCAGAAACTGGCTGGCGGCTGTGTGAACGACGTGAATCCGAGGAAGAGCCTCGAGTGGCCCGGTCGGCCTTCCAGGCCTGAAATCGATCCGATGCCCGGCAGCGACACCTCCCCATCCGGTTCGCCGTCGAGCCTGAACAGACGCAGTCGATCGCTCGCGTCGTGAAGAAACGACGCCACGAGGCGGTCTCCCGCAATCAGCACAGTCGAAAGCTTGTCCGCCTGTTCAGGCACGATCACTTGCGGATCGAGGGCGGGAGCGTTCGACTGCACGGCGATGATCTGTGCCCGTGGCGCGTCACGGTCGCTGCGGAAGAACAGCCGGCCGTCCGCCGAGTCGATGAAGGTGTACGCAGCGTCGAAGCCGGAGAAGAGGGGCAATGGCGTCCGGTCCGGCGCGGTCAGGTAGAGAAGATGCACCTCGCTCTTGTCGCTCGATCCCTCGAAGGCCGTGATGACGAGGCAGCCATCGTCGGTTGCAACGCGTGCATCGAAGACAACCTCGCGGCGGTCCGGCCTGTCGAAGACGCGCCGGTCCGCTGGCTGCGGCTCTCCAAGGCGATGAAAGTAGACCGCGCAGAAGTAGTGCTCATCTCCGTCGGGTACCGTGCCCGGCTGCGGAAAGCGCGTGTAGTAGAACCCGCTGCCGTCTTTCAGCCAGCTGATGGTCGTGAACTTCGCCCAGTCGAGGCGATCGGGCAGGTCAGTCGAGCTCTCGACGTCACGAACGTAGATCTCCTGCACGTCGCTGCCGCCGCGCGACAATGCGTACGCCACGAACCGGCCGTCCTCGGTCGGCTCGAGCGCTGTGAGCGCCACGGTGCCGTCAGCGCCGATCGCGTTCGGATCCAGTAGGACACGCGGCGTTCCGGAGACTCCCTCCTGCACGTACAGCACGGGCTGGTTCTGGAGGCCGGTGTTTCGAGTGAAGAAGACTCGCCCGTTCCGCTCGATCGGCACGGACGTCCGCGCGAAGTCATAGAGGGAGGTCAACTCCGAGACGAGCGCCTCCCTCAGCGGTCCGGCAATGAAGGACGCGGTCAGCGCGTTCTGCGCGGCAACCCACGCGATCGTTTCGTCGCTTTCGGAATCTTCGAGCCAGCGATACGGATCGCGGACGGGTACGCCATGGAGGACGTCGACGCTGTCGGAGACACGGGCGGGGGGGTAGGGCATCGGGTTTCCAAAAGGTTCCAGGGGTGCCAAGGGTTCCAAAGGTTCAGGGTTCGATGTCTACAATTGTGCCTGAGCATCGCATGAGCCACCCCTGGAGTGCTGATCGTCGACGCGTTGTTGCCCTGGCGCTGGCGATCGGCTTGATGTTTTCGACTGGCTGCCGGCAAGCGCCGTCGTCGTCGGCGGCCGCGCCGACAACCCGGGCGAGAGCGTCGATTCTGCTCGTCACGCTCGACACGACGCGGGCTGACGCCGTCGGGCCGGACGCGATTGGCATCCAGACGCCCGCCTTCAACGCACTCGCCGCACGCGGGCGGCGGTTCAGACAGGCGTACGCCGCGGTCCCGGAAACGTTGCCTTCCCACACCTCGATGATGACCGGTCTCTATCCAGGAGGTCACGGCATCCACGAAAACGCACGCTATCTGCCCGCCACCTTCCCCGTCGTCGCGGAGCGGCTGCAGCAGGCCGGCTATCGGACGACGGCGTTCGTGTCGTCGTTCTCGCTCGCGCGTCGGTTCGGCCTCGCGCGAGGGTTCGATCTCTACAACGACGAGGTGCCGGATGGCAGTGCCGAGCGGAGCGCGATCGAAACGACGGACCTGGCGCTCGCCGAGCTCACACAGCAGTCCGATCGGTCGCGTTTCATGTGGGTGCACTTCTACGACGCTCACTATCCCTATGCTCCGCCCGAACCGTTTCGAACGCGATACAAGGAGCATCCCTATCTCGGGGAAGTGGCGTCCGTGGACGTTCAGCTCGGACGGCTGGCGGAGGCCTTCGAGCGGCAGTCGAAAGGCCCGATCGCGATCATCGTCGTTGCGGATCATGGGGAGGGGCTCGGCGATCACGGCGAGTCGCAGCACGGCAACCTGCTCTATCAATCGACGATGAGAGTGCCGTTGATTGTGATGGCGCCTGGCGTGACGAGCAGCGTCAGCGATGCGCCTGTGAGCACTCGCCGGGTATTCCATACGATTCTCGACCTGGCCAACCTCGGATCTGCCGGACAGCCTGCTCGGGTCGTCCGGAGAAGTCGTCCTTGGTGAAGCGATGAAGCCGTTTCTCGAGTACGGCTGGCAGCCGCAGGTGATGGCCGTTCAGGGCCCTCGCAAGGCCATCCTCGCGGGGAAGCTCGAGGTCTACGACGTCACGCGCGATCCGGCGGAAGCCCACAATCTGGGATCGGGTACGAACCTGGATCCAGCGTTTCGGGCGCGTCTCGAGGACTATCCGACGCCCTCACCGGAGGGCGCACGTGCGCCGGACACGCTCGATGACGAGGCAAGGCGGAGGCTCGCAAGCCTGGGATACGTCAGCGCCGGAGCAGCGCCGATCGTTCGCAAGGATGCGGCCCGTCCGGCGGAC
Organism: uncultured Acidobacteriota bacterium; assembly: GCA_963730995.1. Taxonomy (GTDB): domain Bacteria; phylum Acidobacteriota; class Vicinamibacteria; order Vicinamibacterales; family 2-12-FULL-66-21; genus CAVSUB01. The sequence continues at coordinate 305,055 of CAVSUB010000012.1, forward strand.
ATGATCAGCCTGTTCGACGTCCTCGACAAGGCGTCCGGACTGTTCGCCGCCCGCCAGTACGCAGCCGCCCTCCCGCTCCTGGCGCAGATCCGCGTCGCGGATCCCTACAACCTTGATGCGATTCTGCGCCTCGCGACCGCGCACTCGTCGCTCGGGCACGAGGCCGCAGCCCTCGAGGCGTTCAGAAAGGCGAGCGAGCTGGCACCGCGGTCCCAGGACGTCCGTACCTACCTCGCGCTGCACTATGCGCGCGGCAAGGACTGGGCCCGAGCGTCGCCGCTCCTGGAGCAAGTCCTCGCCGAGTCACCCGAGCGCGTCCCCGCTCTCGAAGCGCTCGCCGTCGTCCGCGAGCGTCAGGGGCGCCTGCCGGAAGCGATCGATCTGCGTCGGAGAGTCTACAAGCTGCGAACGCCCTCGGCCGCGGAGCTGGTGCAGCTGGGTCAACTCGCGATGAGCGCGCAGCAGACAGGCGTGGCTCTCGAGGCCTTCGAATCCGCGCGCGCCCGCGATCCGCGGGCGTTTTCACAGGATCTCGAGTTGGGAGTGCTTTACCTCGACGCGCGCCGGTTTTCTGATGCCGCCGCGGCGCTCGATCGCGTCCCGTCCACATCACGCGACTACCCGATGGCCCTCTTCAAGCGCGCACAGGTCAGCGTGCTGCTGCACGAACTCGATCGGGAGGCGCGCATCGAGGCGGCAAGGCGGAGGGCGGATGCGATGACGAGACCGCTGATCGATAGAGAGAGGTTGTTCCAGGTTGGAAGATGAAAAGCGAGATTGGGAGAAGACCCTTACAGGAGGAGGGGAGGAACGAGGATCACACCGGGAGGAGCTTCATTTTCAAAAACCTTAGGATCACGTTCAAAGCTTCTAGCGCGATGTGTTCCTCCTTCCTCCCGTCCTCCTGTGATGGTTTTGACAACGCCGCAAGTTCAGAACTGGAATCTCAGCGCCAGCTGGAATCTCCTCGGATCGAAGTAGTTCCGCGGAGTGTTGAAGGCGGAGTCGTGGACTGCCGGTTGGAAGTTGTAGCCCGGCTGATGGTTCGCGACGTTGAAAAGGTCCCCGACTATCTGGACGTTGTATCGGCTGTTGAACTTGACGTTCTGCGTGTAGTTCAGATCGACCTGCCAGTGCGGCGGGGTGTGCCGTGAGCCTGCCGGTTCGGCGAAGCGGGCCGTGTCGCTCGTGTTCGTCGTGAGCGCGATGTACGGCTCGTAGCTCCATGCTTCCCATGGTTGACCGGACTGCGCGACGGCGTAGATCCCGGCGGTCGCGTTCCACGGAAGCGCGTGATAGCCATACAGCTTCAGCAAGTGACGCCGATCGCCGCGGAGGTCGCCGTAGCGATTGTTCCACAGCTGGCGCCCCGCGCCGTCGCCAATGTTCGAGGAGCCGATGAAGACGTTCGCGTCGTTGGTAACGCCCGAGCTGTCCTGATCGAAGTTCCCGTAGTAGTGACTCCACGTATACGAGCCCCGCACGAACGCCTTGTCGTTCTTCCACTCCGTTTCGAGCGTGCCCTCGTAGTACTTCGTGAAGGCGCCGTCGAGCTCCGCGATGACATAGCTCGATCCGCTGAGGACGTTGGGGCCCAGTACGGAGCCGATCTGCGCGCGTTGCTGGTCCAGGTTCGGGATGTACAGCTCGCGCGGGATGCCGTCCGGCGGATTGAATCCACCCTGCGCCGACGACAGCCTCGCGGTATTGTTCGTGTCCTCCCAGAAGTGCTTGCCGCTGCGGTACCGCGCCGTACAAGCGACCGGACCAATGCGAGCTGAACTGCCTCGAGGTGCCCACGAGTGTCTCGTAGATCGTGCGCGGCGTCAGATCCGGAACGAACAGCTTTCCTGAAGACGATGCCGAGCGGGTCGGTTCCGATCAACACGCCGTTCCGGTCGAAGTAGTTGTTGAGCGTGACGAAGAGATTCCGGTCCCACGACGCTGCGCGCGGCAGCGAGCTCGCCGCCGGGTTGTACGTGGCGTAGCTCGCGTAGATCGTATCTTTCCCGTTGTACGCCCAGGTCGCGCCAAGACGGGGCTGCATCATCTTCTCCCACGGAATCTCGTACATCTTGTAGCGGCGATCCGTGGGCGTGGTCGCCAGGACGAAGCCGGAGACGGTGGAGGAATCGTTCTTCAGCCCCTGGCCGTAGAGGGTGTCGTTGCTGGCGACGAGTCCGACATTGAACGACCACTGGCCGATCGCCATCGAGTCGTTGAACTCGAGGCTCTGGGACTTGTACTCGGAGTGAATGACTGAGACGCCGCTCGTGGCCGGCTCCTGAACCTGCGCAAGGAAGTAATACGGCTGTCCCTGGAAGCTGAGGCGTCCGCCCGGCACCGTCAGCAGGCCCCAGCCATTCGACCCGCGCTCCAGATCTTCAGAATCGACATACCGCTGATAGCCCACGTGGATCGTGTGGCGCATCGTGCTGCCAAGCGTGAGGTTGTAGCCGACCTGTCCCGCCCTGCGGAAGAAATCGTCGTTGTCGAAAAGCGTGCTGCTGTAGCCGGTGGTGCCGCCGCCGGTGACCGTTCCGTTGAGGTTGTAGCCGTAGCGGTCGATCAACGGCTGGATGAAGTCGTTGTACGCCGTCTGCCCCGCGATCGGCAGCGGCACGGTGAGCAGACCCAGCTTGTCCAGATTGCCGAGATCCAGGCGCGTACCGGGAGTCGTGCTGATCGTGACGTTCGCGACGTTGTCCGGACGGCCGTGCGTCAGGAGCGTGAAGTCGGTGAACTTGCCAGTCACGTAGCTGCGGTTGTTGACGACCCAGGAGCCTTCGACGATCCCGATTTTCTGGCGGTTTTCTGAGCCGCTTCCGGTGCTTGCCGCGGCATTGGGAGCGTAGTTGGCCGAGCTCGTGTCGACGCGCTTCGAACTGCGGTAGCTGCCATTGATCAGGACCGAACGCGTCGGCGTGAACGTCAGCTTGCCGAAGCCCTCGTTGCGTGTGCTCTCGTACTGCGGCAGCTCGCCGTACAGGTTCGCACGGTTGTTCCTGGTGTTCTCCGGCCGATAGTACGAACCGTAGAAGAACAGGCGATCCTTGAGGATCGGTCCTCCGACGTTGGCATCGAGCCAGCTGCGGTCCGCCTGGTACCGCGACTGCGCCCCGCTCGTCGAGATCGGCCGCCATGTTCTCGGTCTGAAACTGATAGCTGAACTGGCCGGCATACCGGCTCGTCCCCGACTTGCTGACCGAGTCGATCGAGAAGCCGCCCGACCGATCGAAGTCCACCGCGCGGGCACCGCCCTTGATGACCGTGATCTGGGCGACGTCGTGGGAAGCGGGCTCGGCAGAGAGCGTGCCGAAGAGCGGCAGCGTCACGTTCACGCCGTCGAACTGATAGACATTGTCCTGACCGCTGCCGCCGGCGCTCGGCCCGCGCGTCTGGTCCTGCGTGAACTGCACCGCCGGAATCAACCGGATCAGATCTCGATATTCCTGCGCGACGGGAAGACCGCTGATCTGCTCGGACGAGAGGCCGCTCTTGACCGACGCCGATTCCTTGTCGATGAGCGTCGCCGACGCCGTGACGGTGACCGTCTCCGACACGCCCTGGACGCCAAGCTCCGCGTCGACGACGGTGTCTTGTGAGAGCTGGACCTGCGCCTTCCGCGTCACGGTCAGCATGCCGGAGAGCGTGAAGGTCACCGTGTAATTGCCCGGGGGAAGCGCCGGTAGCGAGAACTCGCCGTGCGCACCCGTTGTGGTCACCCGGGCACTGGGCAGAACGTCGGAGCTGGCTTCAACGGTCACGCCGGGAAGAATCGCCCCTCCCGTATCTACGGCCTTTCCGCTGATCGATCCGGTCTGCTGGGCAGATGCTGGCTGCGTGAACGACGCAAGGCAACACAGGACAGCGAGAATGCGAGTACAACGTAGGTGCACTGCGGATCCTCCTCAGGGAATGAGGATTATACCGTCGGAGAGTCGGCGCCGCGACGCCGTCACTCCGCGGCGGAAGCCGCGATCGCGTGGACCGCGGCACCCACCAGGGCCGCATCCGGATTCAGGATCACCGACACGGGCATTGTCGTCGCGAGATCGCGCATTCTTCCCTTCGCTTGGAAGGCGTCGAGGAACGTTCCGGACTCGAGCGCGGGGATGATCTTCGGCGCGATCCCGCCGCCGACGTACAGACCGCTCGTCGCGACGTACCGGAGCGCCACGTTGCCCGCTTCCGATCCATACGCATCGACGAAGATGTCCATCGCTTCGACGCACAGCGGGCAGCGGTGCTCGAGCGCGGACTGACTGATCCTGGCGGGCAGGTCGGCCGGGTCGCGGACCTGTCCGACGCCGGCGCACAGCTTTCTCGGGGTGACGCTGCTCGGCGTGAAGGAAGGACCGGATCCGAACGAATCATGGGTGAACTGATAGATGTTCACCAGGCCGGGCCCGGACACGACGTGCTCGACGCTGACGTGGTCGAAGATCTTCATCAGCGCTTCTGTCATTCGCAGCTCGCGCGCCGTATGCGGCGCGAAGTCGGCGTGCCCGCCCTCCGACGCGGCAGGCACGAATCGGCCGTCGACGTTGTGCAGCATCGCCTCCCCCAGGCCGGTGCCCGCGGCGATGACGGCCGCGTTGCCGTTCGCGCTCGCGACCCCCTGCTGCAATACCGCCAGTTCGTCCGGCTCCAGCACGGGGATGGCATAGCCCAGCGCCTCGAGGTCGTTCAGCAGCAGACATTCCTGGATTCCGGTCCGCTCGGCGAGCGCTCCGGTGTCAACGAGCCAGGGCACGTTCGAGAGCCGCGCGACACCGTCGGTCACCGCTCCGGCGACGCCGAAGCACGCCGTTTCGACCTGCCGCGGGTTGATGTTCTGCGCTTTGAGGAATTCCCGGATGATCCCCTCGAGACCGTCGTAGTCCAGCGTGACGAATTCGCCGATCTCGACCACCGACGGCCGATCGGCTTGCGGAGTGAAAAATCCCAGCAGGGTCTTGGTGCCGCCGACGTCTCCGGCAAGGAACATCGGGGTGATTCTATCGAAGTCAGCTTCCAGCTAGCAGCTTCCAGCGTGCATTTTCAAACGCGCGGGGCCCGACCCCGCGCGCACCCGGCGCTTCGCTTCGCTCGCGCCTGGCTACCTGCGACAGCCTGCTTTGGGTGCGATTCTGTATTCTGAATCTTGTATTCTTTCCCCAATGCCCTCGTCACCCTCGCAGGGTGGGCCCTTCGGAGTTCGTGAAATTCGGAGTCTCTATCCGATCGTCACAGAGAACCACCTGCGGTACCTGGAGAAGTGGGGGATCGTGCGGGCCTCGCGAGGGCCTCGCGACGCGCGAGAATACTCGTTCGCCGACCTGACGACGATCAAGCACGTCGCGAGCGAGCTGGAGCGCGGGACGCCTTTGCGCGTCCTTCTACGGGGTCTGGCGGCGGAGCGGCATGGTCAGCTCGCCCTCGACTTCCATGCGGCAGCTGACACACCCCGCGCCAAGGTCGTCACGCTTCAGGCACGACGGCCGAAGACACCCCAGATCGGCGCGGCCGTCCCGCTGCCCGCATCGGCCGGCTCGCTCGGGTTTCCCTTCACCGATCCGCAGGCCGCGCTCGCGGCGAAGTACTTCATCGAAGCCTCACGGCTCGACGATGGCGACGAGCGGAACATGGAGGAGGCGGCCGCGGCATACCGGAAGGCGCTCGTCGTCGACCCCGATCTCGTGCCCGGGATCGTCAACCTCGCGAACATTCACTATGCCCGCGACGAGATGATCGAGGCGCAGGCGCTCTACGAGCGCGCGATCAGGCTGGAGCCGCACTGTTTCGAGGCGCACTTCAACCTCGGAAACATCCATCACGACCTCGGCCGGTTCGAGTCAGCGTTGGGTTGCTATCACCAGGCTGTGGCGCTGAACCCGGCTTACCCCGACGCGCACTTCTACCTCGCGGTCACGCTCGAGAAGATCGGGGCAGTCCGCCGAAGCCAAGCCGCACTGGAAGACCTATCAGGACCTGGCTCCGGAAGGGGAGTGGGTGGAGCTCGCGAAGGAGTTCTCGGACTAGGTCCCTGTAGGGCGGGGTCTTCAGACCCCGCCGTCAATAGCTGTAGTCGATTCGTTCGCGCTTCTTCGGCGTGCGACGGAGCTTGTAGAACGCGCACTCCGGGCACCAGGAGTCGGGCTTGAACCCTTCCTTCCCGGCAAATGGCAGAACGTCGCGATGCGTGCAGAAGTCGCCCTGTTCCGGCGTGGCCTTCCAGCGGCAGGACTTGAATTTCTCGACGGCGGGGTTTGCCGCGGGTTGATCCGCGGCAGGCGGCACCGTGTCGGGGGCCTTCTCGACGCTCGGCAGATCGGGCATCGCAGGCGCCTGGCTGTATTTGAAATCGTCCATTAGTCCTGCAACTCGAGCCCGACAGAGCGCTGGAGCGCCTGCAGCGCGCGCAGTTCCTCGGGCGCAACGAGCGTGAGCGCGGTGCCGGTGGCCTCCGCCCTGCCGGTCCGTCCCACGCGGTGGACGTAGGTCTCTCGGTTCGCGGGCACTTCGTAGTTCACGACGTGGGTGATGCCGTCGATGTCCAGCCCGCGCGCGGCGACGTCGGTCGCCACGAGCACGCGATAGCGCCCGCTGCGGAATCCTTCGATCGCCTGCGTCCGGTCCGCCTGCGTGCGGTCGGCGTGCAGCGCCGCCGCCTTCAGTCCGCTCGACGACAGCTTGCGCGCCAGCCGCTCCGCACCCGACTTCGTGCGCACGAACACCAGGACCGGGCCGTCGGTTCCGACGCAGGAAGTTCGCAAGCCACTCGCTCTTCTGCGATGCCGCGACCTCTTCGATCGCGTGCGTAATGCCCGCGCGCCGGGCCACCCGCGGAGCCGATCTGCACGAAGCTGGCATCCCGGACGACTTCGTCCGCCAGCTTCATGACGTCCTCGGGCATCGTCGCGGAGAACAGCAGCGTCTGCCGTGCCGCGCAGTCCGGCAGCGACGCGACGATCCGGCGGACATCGGGCCAGAAGCCCATGTCCATCATCCGGTCCGCCTCGTCCAGCACCAGCGTATCGAGCTTGTCGAACGCCACGGCGCCGTTGCGCATGTGATCCATCAGCCGGCCTGGCGTCGCGACGACGATGTCGACGCCGGACTTCAGCGCACGCTCCTGCGGATCCATCGGTACGCCGCCGTAGACGGCGATGCTCGTCAGATCCGTGTGATAGGTGAAGCCCTGGACGTCGTCCTCGATCTGGACACGCTAGCTCGCGGGTCGGCGCGAGGATCAGCACACGAGTGAACCCGCGCTCCTCCGGCGCCGCCTCGCGCGCCCGCAGCATCCGGTTCAGGATCGGCAGCAGGAATGCCGCCGTCTTGCCCGTGCCCGTGTCGGCGCAGCCAATGAGGTCGTCGCCGTTCATCACGATGGGGATGACGGCGCTCTGGATCGGTGTCGTGATGGAGAAGCCGCGGATCCGGATGCCCTCGATGAGCGAGGGGCTCAGGCCCAGCGTCTCGAACGATACCGGGCTGGCGTCGTACTCCGCCTGGATCCGCGAGACGTGCGGGCGCGGCGCGGGATGCGGCCGCACATCGCGAGCGCGCGTTGCCGGAACGGGGACCTCGACGCGGGCGCCGGCGACGTGAAGGCTGCTGCTGTGCTGTGTGGGAACTCAAACTGATTATTTAGCGAGCGCGGAAGGTGATGATCCCTCGGACCGGATCGTACGGCGAGACGCCGACGGTGACACGGTCGCCTGGAACCACCTTGATGCGAAAGCGGCGCATGCGGCCGCTCAATTGGGCGAGAACCTCGTGGCCCTGGTCGCACTGCACGCGGTACAAACCGCCGCTGTGGACCGCAACCACGGTGCCCTGCACATCGATCAGATCATCCTTGCTCAATTGCTACCCTTTCCAATCAAAGATTGTGCCATATTTGCCTGACATTCCGCAAACTCAGCCGAGAGATCGAACCGCCTGCCTCGAGTGTCCGGGAGAGCGCGGCATAGTCGTTTCCTTCCAGGAAGATGGGCGCCCCGAACGTCACACGGGCTGGACCGCGAACCGGGAACTTCCATGTTTGGTGCAGGATGCGGTCGAGACCATCCAGCCGGACCGGAACCACCGGAACTCCGAGTCTGGCGGCGATCATGGCTGTTCCGGGCTGAAACCCCCCGATGCTCCCGTCCGCCGTCCGGCGGCCCTCCGGGAAGATCAGCACCGAGTATCCGGCGGTAACCAGCTCACCAATATATCGCAACGTCTGCCTCGTGCCTGTTTCCCGCTGCGGAAGGGGGAACGCGTTGAAGAACAGTGAGGCGAGGTAATAGTTCGCGCTGTTACTGGCCCAGGCCTTCCGGCCGTATTGCTCGGGGAAGAAGTGCGCCGTGAAGAACTCCTTGGCCATCGCCGGCGCCACTCGATACCGCCATCGGGGCGGAAGGGCCTGGAGAATTGCAGGCGTATCGAAGTGGCTCTGATGGTTTGCCGCGAAGATGACGGGTCCCTGCAGCGACTCGAGATGCTCGAGGCCGTCGACCTTCAGCTGCATGAAGACGCGAGCCAACGGGAGTATCCAGGTTGGCAGGCTCGCCCGTCGAACCGTCCTGGCCATCCAGGAGCGATTCCATGCGGGAAAGTCGATCGGCTCCGCGATCGCGGCTGGCCGTGCCAGCCCGGCATCCAGCGGCTTGAGGAGCGCCTCGAGGTCGCCAACCGTCTTTGCCGACGCGTATAGCGCCTCGTCTACGGTGACCTGGAATGCCTCTTCCAGGGCCATCATCAGCTCGACCCGCTCGAGCGAGCTCAGGCCGAGCTCGTCGATCGTAGTTGTCGGCGTGAGCGTGCGGCCTGGTGAAAAGCGCGCGAGGACGGACTCAATCGTGCGTCCGCTGCCGGCGGGCCCCGGCTTGGCTGACGTCTGCCGCCCCACCAGCCACTGTCGAAGCTCGCGGCGCTTCAGTTTGCGCGTGCCTTCGGTTCTCGGGAGCTCGCGTTCGGGCCAGGCGACGGCCGCGCGGATTTTCTGATGGTCGGCGAGTTGAACGTTCGCGCCGCGGACTATCGTGTCCACATCCGCCGAAGGCTCCAGGACGATGATGGCGTGGACGCGCTCGGCCGTTGATCCCGGTTGCGCCGCGCCGATGACCGCCGAATCCTTGACGCCTGGTTGCGCGTTGATGGCCCGCTCGACGTCCTCCGGAAAGACGTTCAGTCCCTCCGGCGTGACGATCATCTCCTTCTTCCGTCCGCGGATGTGGAGCTGACCCTTGTCGTCGATCTCTCCGACGTCACCTGTGTGGAACCAGCCATCGCGGAACGCGGACTGCGTTTCTTCCGGCGCGTTGTAGTACCCGCGCGTGACGTTCTCTCCCCGCACCAGGATCTCGCCGTCGTCGGCAATCTTCAGCTCGACTCCCGCGATCGGTTTTCCCACCGCGCCTTTGGCTGCGCGCAGCGGGTGATTCAAGCGTCACGATGGGCGCCGTTTCCGTCAGCCCGTAGCCTTGTACGACGACGAAGCCGAGACGCCCCCAGAACGTTTCGAGCGCGGGATCGAGCGGCGCCGCGCCAACGACGAACGCCCAGAACTTCAGACCGAACGCCCGATGGACGTGACGGTAATACCACCAGCGCCGGACCCAGTGCATCTTGTGCGGCGGCTCGATCGCCGTCTCGGGGTGCAGACGCATCACGTGATCGCGCAGCACTTCCAGGATCTTCGGCACGCACACGAGCACGGAAATCCTTCGGCTGCGAATCTGCCGGATGATGTCCTCGGGCGAGTAGCTGCGGGTGAACAGCGACGAGCCCGGGCAGCATCGGTGGAACGAACGTCGCCATCGCCTGGCCGAACATGTGGCTGAGCGGGAGCAGGTTGAGGAACCGGATCGGCAGGAACGGGCGCATGTACTTGCGGTACTTCGCCATCTCCCGCTCGATCGGGACGATGTTCGCGAGGATGTTGCGATGGGTGATGACGACGCCCTTCGGATCTGCCGTCGCGCCGGAGGTGAAGATGATTTCGGCGGTGTCGTCGGCGGAGATTTCGGGCGACGGCGTGACTCGCGTCCGTCGCTCGATCCGATCCGATCTCAGGTCCACGAGGCTCCAGATCGGCCGCGCGCTCTCGATGGCTCCATGATCCACGGCCTCGCCGACGAGAAGAACCCGCGCGTCGACGATGTCGGCGACGCGTGAGAGGAACGCGGCCGAGGCCCTGTAGTCGATGGGAACGAGGATCGTGGCGTTCAGCAGGCAGCCCCAGAACGCGATGATCCACTCGGGTCGATTCTCGGCCCAGATGGCGACCGTGTGTCCTCGCCCGATGCCTTCGCTGTCGAGCCGGGCCGCGAAGGCGCGCGCGGCTGCGCCTACCTCGGCGTACCGGTAGGACCACGTTCGATAGCCGTCGTCGTATGTGAGGAATTCGGCGGGGATCGACGCAGCGTCCTCGAAGAAATCGATCAGGGTGCGCCGCGCCATCCGAGGTGAATTATGATTGAAAATTCATGGCTCTCCCGCCAGTTTTTGCGGCAAGTGCGCTGTACGACAACCTGCTGCAGGCCGCGCTGAGGCAGTTCTTCGGCCGCGCCACCTTCGAAACGGAGCCGATCCCGTCGCTGTCCTCCGACGGGCGCCTCGCCATCGAGCCCACGAACGATCCCTCGGTGCTGACGATCCGCTGGTTCGGATCGCGCTACGTGCTCCACGTGCCCGCGCGCCGTCCTTTTACGCCGCACGAGGTGCACCTCGCGCGTGCCATTGGATCGGTGCTCGCGCTGCGATATCGCGCGATCTTCGATCCGAAGCAGATGCTGGAGCGGACGGAGCTGTTCCGCGGCGCGATCGAAGACCGGTACGTGAGCGCATTCCTCGACACGCTGGGGGGCAACTCGCCGGCGGTGCCACGCGCCGACCTGCTCTCGACAGCCATTGAAGTTCTGAGGGTTGCGGCGCTGTCCAGCTACGAGAACCATGCGATTTCGTCGGGCGTGCTCGTGCTGGACAACGAAGATGGATCGCCGCCCCCCGGTTCGCCGCGCGATGGCCTGGCCTATCGCTATTCCCAGGCGCTCACCGGGATCAAGAGCTTCTACCGGATGTGCGACGGCATCCGGACGCTGTTCCTGGTCAACCCCGAAGGCTCCGTGCTCGACGTCGCGGACGTGGCCCGATACGCACGCGCCGTGCCGCTCGAGGTGCCTTGCCCGACGACGTACCGCGCGCACGCGCTCGCGACGGTCGGCAACCAGAAAATCTGCATCGTCCTCAGTCCGTCCCACGAGATCAAGGTCTTCGCGGAGGGCGTGCATCTCTTCAGCTTCCGCAACGCGCGGTGGCACCTGCTGGACGTGAAGGCGAAGTACGACATGTGGGAGGCGGCGGTCGGCCATCGGGCGCTGGCCGATCGCTTGTTCCAGACGGCGATCGACCTCGCCGATGCGCGGCAGGGCGCGCTCTTCGTGGTCCTGAAGGATCCGGAAACCTCGCTTCCGCTCCTGGTGTCGCCGGCAGATCAACTCGATGCACCGCACGGCACGCCCGGCGATTCGCCGACGCGCGGCCAGATGATGTACATGCTGCGCGGGCGGACGGCCAGCACGCTGGACCGCGCCGTCCTCATGGGCCTGGCGCGCACCGACGGCGCCACAGTCATGGACTCGACCGGTCGGCTCCTCGCAATCGGCGCCATCCTGCTGCACCCCGAGCCCCCGGAACCGCATTCGACGCTGGCGGTGGAGGGCGCGCGGACGACCGCTGCCATGGCGGCCGGCCGGATGGGCGCGGTCCTCAAGGTGAGCGAGGACGGGCTCATCACGTTCTACGACCAGCAGGAGCGGATCTGGGATATCTGAATTCGGCTTTCAGCTTTCAGCTTTCAGCTTTCAGCTAAGGACCACTCCTTGATTCGCAGGGCGGTCTTCGTTTGGACACAGTTGCTGGTGCCGAAGCCGCACACTCCGCTCAGTCCACCGACAGAACAGGACGTGTGGCCGGGGAGTTAGCCGGAGGGCCATCGAGGCCCGGACGCCGAATCAGGAAGCGGTTTAGCTGAAAGCTGTGAGCTGTGAGCTGGAAGCTTTCATTCCATTTGACTCCGCGAACGACTCCGACATTGAATATGTGCTCTGGATTTTGAGCCATGCGGATTTTTCTGACCGGTGGGACCGGGTACATCGGGTCGGCGGTCCTCGACGCGCTCGTGCGCGCGGGGCACCGCGTGGACGCGCTCGTGCGGAACACTGAGAAGGCCGCGCAGGTGCACGCGCGTGGCGCGCATGCCGTCATGGGCGATCTCGCGAACGCCGCAAGCTACTCTTACGCCGCTGCCGCGGCTGACGGCGTCGTTCATGCGGCGTGCGGCTTCACGTCGCGCGGGCCGCAGGCGGAGCGCACCGCGCTCGACACGTTCGTCGCGCCCGTGCCTGGCCGGCAGCGGTTTCTGATTTACACCTCCGGTGTATGGGTACTGGGCCCGTGCCCGACGCCTGTCGACGAGAGCGCTCCGGTCAATCCGATTGCGCAGTCGGCCTGGCGCGCGCCTCACGAAACCCTCGTGCTCGATGCGGCGAGCGAGATCCTCCGGACAGTGGTCGTCCGTCCTGGTGTCGTGTACGGCGGCTCCCGCGGGATCGTCGGGGATCTCCTGCGCGACGCGGCCAACGGGCTCGTGCGAGTGATCGGCAACGGGGACAACCACTGGCCGCTCGTCTACGAGCGCGACCTCGGAGAGTTGTTCCTCAGGCTCGCGACAACACCAGGCGCCTCAGGCATCTACCACGCGAACGACGAAGGCGATGAGCGCGTGAACGATCTCGTGGCGGCAATTGCGGAGCACGTGAAGATTCGTCCGAGCGTGCGGCGCGTGCCATTGCCCGAAGCGCGCAACAAGATGGGGGCGTACGCCGAAGCCCTCGCGCTCGATCAGCTCGTGAGAAGCCCGCGCGCGCGGGCCATCGGCTGGCACCCCTCGCTGCACTCGGTAGCGGGGAACGCCGCGCGCCTTGTCGAAGAGTGGCGCCGGGGCCGCGAGGCCGCGTAAGACTCGACGATCGGCCTACTTCAACCCAATCCCCGCGCTGATCGCCAGGATCGTCATCCTCGGGAACGCCGGACGCCCTCCGACGGCCTCCTGCGGATTGACCGCGTAGAAGCGGAGATCCAGCGAAACCGCAATGTGATCGTTCAAGAACCAGCGTGCGCCGCCGCCGTAGTTGATCACTTTGGTCCGGCCTTCGGCGTCTGGCAGCGGCTTCGAGACCACCTCAGTGGTGAGATGTCCCGCCCCCACGCCGCCACTGAGGTAGCTCCAGCCCTGCTTCCCTCCGAAGTTCAGTGAGATCTGCGGCGAGAACGCCGAGAACCGGGTCTCGACCGTCGGTCCCGGGGTCCCTCCAGCAGTAGTCGCGTCGGGCGTCTTTCCACGCTTGCTGCCCATGACTTCCGCGCCAAGGCCCAGTGTGACGACTCCCATGCGGAGCGGATAGAGGTGCGCTCCGAAGACCACGCCGAACCCCCGGCTGGGCAGAGCGAGCTTGTCGACACCCAGCGCAGCGGCGACCGAATCGCTCTGCTTGTATCCGGGAAATGTCAGCCGCGCGTCCGCCGCGAACAGATTCAACCGCTCGTTGGTCTGAGCCGAAGCGTATCCGGCGAACGCGAGGACGATAAACGAGCACACGACGCCTCTTCCGATCATTCGTCTCCCCGTCAGAGCACCGGGCATCCGGATCCATTTGGAACATTGTCAAAAAAATCGACGACGCCCGTTTCGAGCGAGTATTCGGCCCCGACGACGAGGAGTCCGGTCTCCGCCGCCAGCCGTTCCAGCAGCTCGGATCCGTGCTGCAGGTGATTGACCGACGCGCGCACGTTGGCCCGAACCGCTTCGCGCACGAGCGCTTCGGGATCGTGGTCGCCCTTTCGAGACAGTAAACTCGCCACGGCGGGCCTGACACGATTGACGATCGAGCGCAGATTGCTCGACTGCGTCGTCGAGTGTCCCTGGAGCTCCTCTAGAGTCGCCGTGATCGCCCCGCACTGCGTGTGGCCCATCACGACGACGAGTCGGGTTCCGAATCGCGACGCGGCAAACTCGACGCTCCCGACCTGCGAGGGAGCGACGATGTTTCCGGCGACACGAATGACGAACAGGTCGCCGAATCCCTGGTCGAAGACCAGCTCCGCCGGCACGCGGGAATCCGAGCAGCCGAGGATGATCGCGAAGGGCTCCTGTCTGGAGATCAATGCTGCACGCTCTGCATTCGAGAGCGCAGCCGCCGAGGGCTGGTTGGTCGCGAAGCGGCGGTTGCCTTCGCGAAGGCGTGCGAGCGCGTCGAGCGCAGGGACCATGCGGCGGCTTACTCCACGACTCTGAGCGCGGCGTCCCGGCGCAGAAGGTCGCGCACCAATGCGATCCCCTCGTCAAGAGTCTGGAGTCGCCCGTCGAGCTGCTGCTCGTAGATTTCGCGCAGCAGCGAACCCATGCGCGGCCCGGGTTGAACGCCCAAGGCGAGAAGGTCGCGGCCCCGGACGAGCGGACGCGGCGCTTCGTGCTCCACGCCCAGCGCGCGTGCGCGCTCGAGGAACCAGCCAATTCCGCTGCAGTCGAAATCCCCGCTGCGCCCGCGGCAATCCGATTCCGCGACGCGCGCGAGGAGCTCGAGGTCGACTTTCTGCGCCAGCCGACGGAACGCGCCGTCCCCCACCGGCGTCGTGGACTTGGAGAAGGCCAGCGGTTTGAGGTGGTGGGCCACGATGCCCTCGACCTGTGTGCGGACGTCGAAGCCGCCGATTGTGTGAATGTTCAGCTTGTCGAGCAGTGATCTCGTGGGCGCGACGCCGGCCTGCTCGTGATCCATCGATCGAATGCGACCGTCGCTGAACGCGGTCGTCGCCGGTTTCCCCAGGTCATGGCAGAGCGCGCCCAGCATCACGGTCACGCCGCGCGAGTGCGGGAGGTCGTCGATCCGCGTATGCGCTTCGTCGACGACCATCAGCGTGTGGATCCAGACGTCCCCCTCAGGATGCCATTCGGGCTCCTGCGGGCACCCAGCGAGTGCGTGCAGTTCGGGAAAGAGCCGTGCGACGATGCCGAGATCGTGTGCGAGTTGCAGCCCGGTGGAGGGTCGCGCCGCGAGGAGCAGCAGCTTCTCGACTTCCCCCCACACGCGTTCTGGCGGCAGATCGTCGAGCGGCAGGCTTCGGCAGACGGCCCGCGTCGGTTCGTCCATGTCCAGCTCGAACCTGGCGGAGAGCTGAATCCCGCGCAACACGCGCAAGCTGTCGTCGGCGAACGTCTGCGCGTCCACCATTCGCAGAAGTCGTCTCTCCAGCAGATCGCGCCGGCCGTCGAATGGATCGATGTACTCACCCGTCAGCGGATCCCAGGCAATGGCGTTGACAGTGAAATCGCGGCGCCTCGCGGATTCGTCAGGCGCCATCCACGGATCTCCTGTCACTTCGAATGCTTTGTGCCCCCGCCCTGTCTTGGATTCGCGCCGCGGCAGAGCGACGTCGATGTCCCCGACCTTGTAGACGGTGAAGCTCTCGCCGATCGCGTTCACCGGACCAAAAGACGAGAGCACCGCGCGCAACGCCTGGGACTCGAGGCCGTAGACCTCGAAGTCGACATCTTTCGAGCTCCGTCCGAGCAGGCGATCCCGGACCCATCCGCCCACGACGAGCGCGCGCCCGCCGGCCTCCCGAACGGCCTTCGCGATGGCCAGCGCGACATCCGGGAGCTCGGGCCCGTCGACGTTCGCGGCAGGATCGCCCACGGTCAGTTCTCGTTGTAAACGGTCACGCATCGGGTGACTTGAATTCCGGCGTCCCCACGGTCCGCTTCCTACCGTACTTCTGCACGAGGCGATCGGCGAACGCGGGCGCGACGATGTTCAGCACGGCCAGCGCGCGGGACTTCGAATGCGGGTAGACCTCGGCGCGGGGACGCCTGATGCACTGTACGATCGCCGCCGCGACGTGCTCGACGGGCTGTCGCGGTCCCAGCCCGGACACGGATTGTCCGTAGTCGCGCTCCATCGCCGCACGGTACTCCGTGTCGGTCGAGACCGGGTAGACGGCGCTGACGTGGATATCCGTCGGCGCGAGCTCGGAGCGCAGGGATTCCGCGAAGCCGGCCTGTGCCGCCTTCGTCGCGCTGTAACCGCTCATCAACGGAATTCCGCGCCTCCCGACGATGGACGAAATGAGGAGAAGATGTCCGTGGCCCTGCGCTCGAAAGAAGGGCATCGCCGCGCGCGCACCGTAGTAGGTGCCCATGAAGTTCACGTCCATCATCCGCTGCATCACCTCCGGCGGCGTCTCTTCGACCGTTCCGTAGTACCCGAAACCGGCGTTGCAGATCATCACGTCGAGCCGTCCGAACGCGGAGTGCGCGTGATGCACGAGCCGGATGACGTCGGCTTCGACCGTCACGTCGGTCGTGACGGCTTCAGCTCGAGCACCGGTGGAACGGATGCGCTTCACTTCCGACTCGAGCCGCTCCGTACGTCTCGCGCCGAGCACCACCGCGACGCCCTCGCGCGCCAGCGCTTCGGCGCACGCGAGCCCGATACCCGAAGAGGCGCCGGTGATGACCGCAACGCGGCCCGCCAATGTCATTCTCACAGACGATGATGATGATACAGTCAGCAGTCGTCAGTCGGCAGTCGTCAGTCGCAGTCGACAGATCAGTCGCCAGTCGGCGGTCGACAGTCGTCAGTCGCAGTCGACAGTTCAGTCGCCAGGCGGCGGTCGACAGCGTCAGTCGCAGTCGACAGTTCAGTCGCCAGGCGCCAGTCGAGAAGTGACTGCCGACCGCGACGGCCGGCCGCGACGGCCACCGCGACTGCCGGCTGCGACTGCCGGCTGCGACTGCCGACCGCGACTGCCGGCTGCGACTGCCGACCGCGACTGCCGGCTGCGACTGCCGACCGCGACTGATGACTGTCGACCGCCGACCGCGACTGATGACCGCGACTGCTGACCGCGACTGATGACTGCGACTGCCGACCGCGACTGATGACTGTCGACCGCCGACCGCGACTGATGACTGTCGACCGCCGACCGCGACTGATGACCGCGACTGCTGACCGCGACTGATGACTGCGACTGCCGACTGCGACTGATGACTGTCGACCGCCGACCGCCGACTGTCCCATGGATCCCAGCCTGACGCTCCTTCGCGATCTGGTCGCCATCGACTCCGTCAACCCGTCGCTCGTGCCGGGTGCAAAGGGCGAGGGCGTGGCGGCCGAGGCGGTGGCGGCGCACATGCGGAAGCTCGGGCTCGACGTCCACGTTCAGGAAGCCGCGCCGGGGCGTCCGAACGTCATCGGGGTCCTCGACGGGTCATCCCCCGGGCGCTCGCTGATGTTCTGCGGTCATATCGACACCGTTGGCGTCGAAGGTATGCGCGCGCCGTTCGATCCACGCGAAATCGACGGCCGGCTGTACGGGCGCGGATCCCAGGACATGAAAGGCGGCATTGCGGCCATGATCGACGCGGCGCGCGTCGCCCTGCAGCGCGGGTTGCGTGCGGGGCGCCTGATCGTTGCCGTCGTCGTGGACGAAGAGTACGAGAGCATCGGCGCCGACGCGCTCGTCCGGGAGTGGTCTGCGGACGCCGCCGTCGTGACCGAGCCGACCGATCTGCAGATCGGCGTCGCGCACAAGGGGTTTGCGTGGCTGGAGATCGAGACGCGTGGCCGCTCCGCCCACGGCAGCCGTCCCGCGGATGGTGTCGACGCCATCGTCAGGATGGGACGCGTGCTCGGGCAACTCGAAGCGCTCGATCGTCAGCTGCAGTCGCGTTCCCCGCACCCGAGACTCGGAGTGGCGTCGCTGCACGCGTCGATCATCGCTGGTGGGCGAGAGCTGAGCAGCTATCCGGACATCTGCCGGCTCCAGATGGAACGGCGCACGATCCCGGGAGAATCGGAATCGGCACCTGAAGAGGAAGTGCGGAACTGTCTCGAACGCCTTCGAGCCGAAGACGCGACGTTCGAGTCGATTGCACGGGTCGGCTTAGCGAGGCCACCGTACGAGATTCCCGAGGACCATCCGGTGCCCGAAGCACTCGCCATGGCCGCGCGCGCGACCAGAGTCAACGCCGCTCGAGTAGGAATGAGCTTCTGGACCGACGCCGCCGTGCTGGGAGCGGCTGGCACACCGTCCGTGCTGTTCGGGCCGGGAGGCGCCGGCCTTCACAGCACAGAAGAATACGTGACGATTGCTGAGGTGATCGCCTGCCGGGACGTGCTGGCGACCCTGGCTGTCGACTGGTGCGCCTCGCCGCCAGTCTGACCGGGGGGCTTCGCCCCGCCGGACCCCCATCGCCGTCGCTCGCGGGGCCCCATGCCCCGCTCCGGCGGGGGCGCGCCTTTTCGGCGCGCCTACCTGCCTGCCACGCAGCGCCGCGAAAGTGACGTCGAGGTTCTCGTTGCGAGCTGCGTCAACGGGCTGACGATCAGGCTGTCCGGCGGAGGTCGTCGCGCTGGACCGATCGCACCTGGTTGGCCATCCGGTGACGGCTGGCATCTCCTTCGAAACGCAGACGCGGACCGCGCCCGCTCACATCCCAACCCGGCGTGTCGTGACCGCACGACGTGCACCGCATCATCACCCGATTGCCCTGGAAGTGAATGACGGCATCGTGCCCGCCCAGTCCGCAGAGCGTCTGGGTCAGGCGGCTGGCGACGCGGGACATCACGCCAGTCGTCGTGTCCACGTGAGCGTTTTCCGTTGCCGCGAGTTGCTGGGGATAGTTGGTCACCATGGGGGGCATCTCCTCGTCTGCTCCTCTGCGTTGGACGCCGGAGTCAATCCTCGCGTTTCCGGAGTCGGGCCGCACCGCCAGGTACTTCAATAGATATGCCACGAGGCAAATTTCGGCCGCATCTCCAGCTCAGCCAAGGACTTAGCTGGGCCCTGACGAAATCGTCGACGGGTTGAACCAAACCCGTGCGTCAGCGGAACGACAGGCTATCGAGGGCTTTGATACAGCCGGCCGTGGGCGTCGCACCGGCCGCAGGCAGACTTTTTACCGTTCTCTGACCAGACTTCTGAGGACGAAAGCGACGTTTGCGGGCCGCTCTCCGAGCCGCCGCATGAAATACGGAAACCATTCAAGGCCGAACGGAATGTAGATTCGCACACGATAGCCGGCCCCGACGAGCGCCGACTGAAGGTCGCGACGTATGCCGTAGAGCATCTGGAACTCCCAGCGATCCGCCGGCACTCCGCTGCTCTCCGCAAACGCGAGCGTGGCCTGAATCATCGCCGGATCGTGCGTGGCGATCGCGGGATAGGCGCCGTCGGTCAGCAGGATCTTCATGATCGCGACGAAGGCGGCGTCGATATCCGCTCTCGCCTGGTATGCGACGCTCCGCGGCTCCTTATAGGCGCCCTTGCACAGTCGCACTCGCACGCCCAATTGATTCATGCGCTGCGCATCGGCCGGGCTGCGTTTGAGATACGACTGCAGCACGACGCCTGCATTGCGGTATCCCTGCTGCCACATGGTCTCGACGATGTCCAGGGTGACGGCGGTGAGGGCGGAGTGCTCCATGTCGACCCGAACGAAGAAATCGTGCCTCGTCGCGGCATCGAGGACGCGTCGCAGGTTGTCGACCGACGTCGCGCGATCGACCGTCAGCCCGAGCTGCGTCAACTTCAAGGAGACGTTGCGGCCGATTCCGGCGGCCGCGATCGACTCGACGATCCCGAGACACGCGCGCGTCGCCCGGTCGGCCTCCGCCATCGACGCGACGCTCTCCCCGAGATAATCCAGCGTCTGCGTCATCCCGAGGGCTTCGACCTCGCGCGCAGCGGCAATCGCGTCTTCCACCGTCTCGCCAGCGATGAATCGTCTGGCGAAGCTTCTGGGCTGTCGCATCCCGTAGCGGGAGGCAAGGGACTTGAGGCGTCGACTACCGGCGATGGAGTGGAAGATCGCCTTGGAGACCGAATCGATCATCAGTGGGTGCGTGGAGCTCGCCCTGGGCCTGTGAGGAGGTGTTGCAGCGTTCGTGCGTAGTAGCGCAGCACCGTCCGTTCGCGGACCCTGAACAGGCTGCCGTGCTCGACATGGATGATGCCGCGGTCGGCCAGCATCGGCGCACCGAGCTCCACGGCCTCCCGCCCGGAGGTGACGCCGAGGTTCGCGCCGGCAGCACGCACGATCCCGATCACGTCCTCCGCGCGATTCTCGAGATCCCGGCGTTCGATGGAAGGCCGCATGGCGGCCGCAACCACCGCAGTCGGCAGGACCTTGTGCAGCCGGCCGATGGTGTCGCGCACCAGGTGCGCGAGGTCCATCACGTCGCGGCGCGCGTCTGCCGTCCATCCCGTGAGCGGGATCGGCGTGCCGAACGTCACGAAGGCACGTGACTGATACCCGACGGCGTACCTCACCATCTCCGCGATCTCGCGACCGAACGGTCGCTGGCGTCGCTTGGCGCCCTGATGCGCCAGCACGTGATCCTCGAGCACCAGGTCGTACGCGATCGCCATCGGAAGAATGACGACGTCGGTTCGGCCGCTCTGCATTGCGGCATGCAGCAGCCCCGTCTTGGGCGCCTTCATTTCGCCTGAATAGCTGCGGCCGCCCTCGATGTAGAACATCAGATCGTGCCGCTGCAGGAGCTCCGCAACGTACGCTTTGAGCGTGACGAGGTACGCGGGATCCTTGGTGTTGCGCCGGATGGGAATCGCGCCCGTGACGTGTCTGTGCAACAGGCCCAGCGGACCGCCGAAGAGATTGATCCCGGCGGCGATGACAGGGGGCCTGACGCCGTTGTCGTCGAGCACGAGCGGCTCGATCAGGTAATCGAGATGGCTCTTGTGATTGGAGATGTAGATCGTGCGACCGGTATGGGCCGCCGCGCGAGCAACCCCGACGCCCTCTTCGATCCGTTCGATCTTGCGCAGGATGGGGTAGAGCGGATGCTTGAGGGCCCGATAGATGGGGTACCGCTGTGTAGTCCGAAGCTCGTCGAGGTAGCCGTGAATCCGCTCCCGCGCCTCGAGCTCGGTCTGCCCATGACCTCCCCGCAGGTATCGCGCGACATCCTCCCGCGCGAGCACCGCCTGGGTGATGTCGTCGAGCATCAAGGTTCGACTATATCAGAGTTGCCCGGCGTCCCGGCCGGCTCCGAATCGCCTGTATCAGCCGATTAAGTAACGAGCGATCGTGGTGTTTCGCCCCATGCTCCGCAGCCGCGACAACGCAGCGGCTGCTACTGATTCAGGCGTTACATCCTGCTAGTGCTCGATTTCCCGGCATACGGCGTCCGTGAATTCGGTCGTGGACGCGCTTCCCCCGAGGTCGCGCGTGCGTATCGGACCCTCGAGGACGCGGGTCAGCGCGCCGCGAATTCGGTCCGCTCTGGGCCGGTCATCCAGGTGGTCGAGCATCATCAGCGCCGAGAGAAGCAACGCAGTGGGATTGGCGAGATTCTTGTCCGCAATATCGGGTGCGCTGCCGTGCACCGCCTCGAAGACCGCGGAGGTTTCGCCGAGGTTCGCGCCTGGCACGACACCGAGCCCACCGACGAGCCCGGCACACAGGTCGGAGACGATGTCGCCGTACAAGTTCGGGAGCAGCAGGACGTCGAACTTCTCGGGGTGCATCACGAGGTGCATGCAGGCCGCGTCCACGATCCGCTCGTCGTAGCCGATGTCGGTGAAGTCGCGCGAGACCGTGCGCGCGCAGTCGAGGAACAGGCCGTCCCCGAGCTTCATGATGTTGGCCTTGTGGATCGCGGTGACCTTTTTCCGGCCCGTCGCGCGGGCGTGGCTGAACGCGAATCGCGCAATCCTGGTCGATGCTTTCTCGGTGATGATCTTCAGGCTCTCGACGACGCCCGGCACGACCTCGTGCTCCAGACCCGAGTAGAGATCCTCGGTGTTCTCGCGGACGATGATCAGGTCTACGCCGGTGAAGCGGCTCGACACGCCAGGCAGGTTCCGCACGGGTCGGAGGTTCGAGTAGAGATCGAGCGCCTTCCTCAAGCCGACGTTCACGCTCGTGAACCCCTCGGCTATCGGCGTCGTGACCGGACCCTTGAGTGCGACCTTGTTTCTGCGAATCGAGTCGAGCAGCTCGACGGGCAGTGATTGCCCGAAGCGCTTGAACGCGATGACCCCTGCGTCGTGGCGTTCCCACTCGATGTCGGTGCCGGCGGCCTTGAGAATTCTGACGACCGCCTGCGTGACTTCCGGGCCGATGCCGTCACCGGGGATTAACGTGATTGTGTGAGGCATCGGGTTCTGTACGTTTGCTAGGAGCCAGGGCAGGGTCTTCAGACCCTGCCTCGCGCCGGCTGACGCCGGCGCCCTTCATGGGTTCGGTGCGGTCGGCTGCCTTCAAGTGCGGCGCCAGTCGCTGCGCGATCGACTCGAGCAGCGTCTTGTCGTCCTGACCGAATGCTGCGAGGCGATCGCTGTCGATGTCGATCTCCCCGAGCACCTCGGTGTCCAGCATGATCGGAACGACGATTTCCGAGCGCGTCTCGATGCTGCACGCCAGATATCGCGAATCTGCATTCACGTCATCGACGATGATCGTGGCTTTCTCTGTGGCGGCCGCGCCGCAGATCCCGCGCCCGAGCGGAATGCGTGCGTGCGGTGAGGGCTTGCCGACGAACGGGCCCAGTACGAGTTCGTTTCCGTCGAGCAGGTAGACGCCCACCCAGGTGTAGTCGGCCATCTGCTGCTTGAGAGCGTGCACGGCCGCTGCGATCGCGGGTTCGCCGTCGCGTGCTTCGTCAATCGCCGCCGACACGAGCTCCAGCGTGGCGTCGTAATCCTGAACGTGAGCCATCAGTCCCTGCTTTCGAAGAAGAGCAGCACGAGCCCGCCGAGCACCGGCACCATCTGCACGCTGGCCGAGAGACCGTGCAGTCGTCCGAACTCGACGCGGCGCGGGTCGTCCTGCGGCAGGCTCGAAGGTGCAACACCGACGCTCCGTTGGAGGCGCTCGATGCGCGGAGACAGAATCAACCCCGAATACGCTGCCGCGGCCAGCATGACCAGGACGAGGCTCATGCGCACAGCGAAGCGCCTGGGCCTCGGGCCGAGGAGGGCTCGCGCCGCGAGCGACAGCACGATCGCGATCCCGCAGATGTAGCTGACGTGGTGAAACCGCTGCAGAATCTCTCCGAAGATCGCTCCGCTGAGAAGCCGTCCATCCGGCACCTGTCGCGCCGCCACGACGTCGAACACGGCCGGCGCCGCGATCGCCCCGAGGGCGAACGAGCCCCCTACCCAGACCACGATGCCCAGGAGGGCTGCATAGCGCAGCGCAAGCATCCCGTCATTATAGGTCGGGGCTCCGCCCCGAACCCCGGCTCGGTCGCTCGCGGGGACCCCTGAACCCTGCTCCGCTCCCTCGCAGGCGCGCCGTGCGCGCCTGGTCCGTTATGCTTCTGGGAGACAACGAGTACAAAACCCTCGTTGCGAGTTAAATACCGAACTAACCTCTGTTGCCGCACCGCGAGGTGGCGGCCTTCTCACATGCCCGAAATCGCATGGCTTCCCTGGTCCGCCGAATCGTTCGCCCGCGCGCGAGCGGAGCGCAGGCCCGTGCTGCTCTCGATAGTCGCGAGCTGGTCGCAAGCGTGCCGCGAGATGGACGAAACGTCGTACGCCGATTCTGCTGTCGCGTCGATCGTCCACGAATGCTTCGTTCCGATCCGCGTCGACGCCGATTACCGGCCTGACATCAGCGAGCGCTACAGCCTCGGTGGCTGGCCCACAACGGCGTTTCTGACCTGTGAGGGAGCGCTCGTGGGCGGCGGGACGTTCGTGTCGCGCGATCGGATGGTCTCGGTTCTGCGCAAGGTAGCGGACGCCTTCGAGAGCAGGGCCGAGGAAATCGCCGCAAACGCGGAGGCCGACGCCGCGAAACCCGTGGCGCACGAGGGCTCGCACTCTTCGCGGCACGAAGGCGAATCGTCCGAGTCGGCGCTCGTCGAAGCTGCGTTCGCGTCTTTCGACGAGGAATGCGGCGGCTTCGGCATCGCTCCCAAGTTCCCCCTGCCGGCGCCGATCCGGCTTGCCCTTCATCTTCACCGCGACGATGGAGATAGCCGCGCCGCGCACATCGCCTCGTTGTCGCTCGATGCGATCGGGTGGGGGCCGCTCCACGACGAAGCCGACGGCGGATTCTTTCGTTGTGCCGACGCGCGCAACTGGGAGCACCCGCACCGCGAGAAGCTCCTGGACGTGAACGCCGCGCTCATTGATCTGTACGTGGAGGCCGCGACGATTCTCGATTCCCAGCGGTACGCAGACCGCGCGCAGGACGCGCTGACGTACGTCCAGAACTGGCTGGGGGACCAGGTCGATGGCGGATGGGCCGGGTCCCAGCGAGCGGCACCCGTCGGCTCCGAGGATCGAGCGGGATCAGGTGCCCGATCCGCCGCTGTCGATCGCACGCTGTTCGCGAGCTGGAATGGCGCGATGACGTCCGCTGCACTGCACACTGCCCATGCGTTTCACGACGATGCTCTCGGCGCCTTTGCGATCACGTCCCTCGAGCGTCTTCTGGCGACCTGCTACAGGCCCGGACAGGGTGTCGCGCACTGCCTCGACGGCGGCAGCCGCATCGCCGGGCTTCTCGAAGACCAGTTCGCGGTCGCCGGTGCCTGCCTCGATGCCCACGACGCCACCGGCAACATCGTCTACGAGATGATGGCCGAAGAGCTCGCCCGGCACGCGATGCGGACGATGTGGAACGAACGCGCCGGCGCCTTCTTCGATCGCCCGGTTCCAGACGCAGGCGAGGCAATCGGACTGATGCGTCGCCGGCTCACGCCGTTTGGCGCAAATTGCGACGCGGCGATCGTTCTGCGGCGGCTGGCCGCGAGCTCGGGCGACTCCGAATTTGCCTCGGTCGCTGACACCACACTCGCGGCGATGTCCGGCTGTGCGATGTCGCAGGGACCGCACGCCGCCCACTACGTGCTCGCGCGCCGGGCCGCGCGAGTCCGGTGATACACTCCGACTCGTGGGCCGTATCTCTGATTTCTCGACGACACCCCCCGTTGTTCAGCCATGTTTCCTGGCTGCGACAACGGAGCGGCCCTCGAGAATCTTCAACAGGACACTCCAGTAGATATGGGCGAAATCTCTGTTCCAGCCCTTCGCAACGCTGCTACTCAGCTGCGAATCGACTCCGTCCGTTCGACCAGCGAGGCAGGCAGCGGTCATCCGACGACGTGTTTGTCAGCGGCCGAGATCGTCGCCGCGCTGTTTTTCGCCGAGATGCGCTACGACCCCAAGGCCCCGCAGAATCCCGATAACGATCGCTTCGTATTGTCGAAGGGACACGCGGCGCCGATTCTCTATGCCGCCTGGGCCGAGGCCGGACTGTTTCCGCGCGAAGAGCTGCTGAAGCTGCGCCGAATCGACACCGATCTTGAAGGGCATCCGACGCCGCGGCTATCGTTCGTCGACGTCGCCACCGGCTCACTGGGTCAGGGGATCTGCGCTGCGGTCGGGATTGCGCTCAACGCGCGCCGGATCAAGTCCGACTACCGCACTTACGTTCTGCTCGGCGACGGCGAGATGGCTGAAGGCTCCGTTTGGGAGGCAGGCAATCTCGCGCTGCACTACAAGCTGGACAACCTCTGCGGAATTATCGACGTGAACGGACTGGGGCAGAGCCAGGCGACGCAGTTCAACCACGACATGGATCAGATCGCTGCCCGCTGGAAGTCGTTCGGCTGGCACACGCTCGTCGTGGACGGCCACGACATCCCGGCGCTGCTGGGCGCGTTCAAGGAAGCGCGGACCAGTTCCGGACGGCCGACGATGGTGCTGGCCCGGACGCTGAAGGGCAAAGGACTGTCAGCGATCGAGGGCAAGGACGGGTGGCACGGCAAAGCGCTCAAGAAGGGTAAGGAGACCGACGACGCAATTGCGGAGCTCGAGAAGCAGTTCGTTCCCAATGCGCCGCGGACCGTCATTCAGCGGCCACCGATCAGCAACCGGCCGGCTGAGAGAGTCGACTATGCGAAGTTGCCGAAGCCCGCATACAAGCTCGGCGATCTGGTCGCTACGCGCGAGGCGTGGGGGGCCGCGCTTGCGGCAGTCGGCAACGTCGATGAGCGAATCGTGGCGCTCGACGCGGACGTGAAGAATTCGACGTTCAGCGACAAGTTCGAGAAGGCCCACCCCGATCGCTTCTTCGAAGACTTCATCGCCGAGCAGGTGATGGTTGGAGCGGCCATGGGATTGGCGGCGCGCGGCGCCGTCCCGTTCCCGTCGACGTTCGCCTGCTTCCTGACACGCGCGGCTGATTTCATCCGTATGTCCGGCATCTCATTCGTGAACGTGAAGCTCACTGGATCGCACGCGGGGATCTCGATCGGCGAGGACGGGCCGTCACAGATGGCGCTCGAGGATCTCTCGATGATGCGGTCGGTGCCCGACTGCGCGGTCCTCTATCCGTGCGACGCGGTCAGCACCGAACGGCTCGTCGCGGCGATGGCCCAGCACAAGGGCCTCGCCTACATGCGGACGTCCCGGCCGAAGACGCCCGTCACATACGGTCCGGACGAAGCCTTTCCCATCGGCGGGTCGAAGACGCTGCGACAGAGCGGAGAGGATGTCGCGACTGTCGTCGGCGTCGGCGTGACCGTGTTCGAGGCGCTGAAGGCCTACGATCAACTCTTCACCCAGGGCGTACACATCCGCGTGATCGATGCCTACTCTCTGCAGCCGATCGACGCCGCGACGCTCGTGGCAGCAGGCGAAGCCACGAAAGGCCGAATCATTACCGTCGAGGATCACTATCCGTCGGGTGGCCTGGGCGACGCCGTGAGCGAGGCCGTGGCATCGGCGGGCTTCGCGGTTCGCCGGCTCGCCGTGCGCGAGATCCCGCGCAGCGGTCAGCCGGAGGAACTGCTCGATCGTTACGGTATCTCCGCCAAGCACATCGTCGAGGCGGTGAAGAAGCTACTGTAGGCCCGACTGCCGACCGCCGACACCCGACTGCGGACTGTCAGGACGCGCCTCGTCCCTCCGCTGTCGACAGGTACAAGGCGTTGAACAGCATCGGGAGCGTCGCGTGGGTTTGTGCGCGATGCTGCGGGCGCAGTCCAAACAGCACGATCCGGCCAGGATTCATGTCGACCGAGACAACGGCCGCGCGGCCGGTCATCAGCTCTTCGCCCCGCAGCCAGCCGGACGCGACCACCCGATCGTTCGGGTAGCGTGCGACCACGGTCGTGCGCTGTGACGCGAAGCCTTCGACGAGCGCGAAGAACGGACTGTTGTTATAGAACCCGTACGTTTCGGCAGCCAGCCCGAATCCGACCGGATGCGTGGTGTCGATCTCGAGGTTGAGGATCGTACCGGGCGCGAAGTGCTGGTCCCGGGTCAGCCCGCGCTTCAAGTCGCGGACCGGAACCGCAAAATTCTCGATTGCGAAGGCTGATGCTGCGCCGAGGGTGATCAGCGTGCCGCCAGCTCCCACGAACTGCTTCAAGGCGTCGACGCCCTCCGTGCCGATCCCGCCGCTGTATTCCGGCCTGATGTTGGCGCCCGTGCTGCCGTTGATCATCGCCTGTGAGCCCTGATCGGGGAGGATGATCGCGTCGTACTTGTCTTTCAGCGCGCCAGCGCGGACGTCTGCGTTGTGCAGCGTGGTGTACTGGAAGCCGTACTGTTCGAGGACCCAGCGCGTCCATCCTTCGTCCATGTTGCCGCCGCCGAAGGGCTGATACATGCCCACGCGGGGTGCGCGAATGCGCAGACCGGTACCAGTGCCGGCGACGGGCGGCTGACTCTTTGTGTCAAGTCCGTGCGCCGTGGCAATGTCTTCCATCTGTTTGCGGGTCACGTTCGTGATCGCAACGCGCGGGCTCCTGTCCTCGCCGGGCTCGAACGTGGCGCGTGCGCCCTGCTTGAGCAGCGCGTTCAGCGCCCTGGCGGCATCGGGCCCGCGATAGTCGAACACGAACCTGGGACCGTTCCCCGTGACGTGCCCTTCGAGCTTCGGCTCGGCCGTCAGCTTCTCGAGGCGCGCCGTCGCGGCGACCGGTGTCTTCGCCAGCGCGTGCTCGACGCCGAGGAGCATGCCGAGCGACCATGCGCTGACGTCATACGGAGGCTCGGGGGCTGAAGTCGGGGACCGCCGCACTTCCGGGTACGTCTGCTTCTCGAGGATGTCCTTCGCGTATCGAGCGAAGACCTGCGACATCGGCACCACGAACGTGCCTGCCGCGTACTTCTTGCCGTCCGATTCGAAAGGCGCACCGGCACGGTAGACGTCGACGCCCGCCATCTGGAGTTTTTCGACGAGATGCGCCGCTTCGTGCGGATCGTGCTGTGTTTCGACCGGAATGATGATCGCAGCCGGACTCCCTTTCGCGCCAGCCTCGACAGTCTGCCGGTTCACCTCGTAGATCTGCCGCATCAGCGTCTCGCGGCGATCGGCAACGGTATCGAGGAGCGCCATGGTTGCGATGAGCTCGTAGTCCACGATGTCGCGCAGCGTCCAGTGCCCGCCCATCCACGGTCGCGGATACTCTGTTCGCGGGGTGATGTCGGTCGGCGCCGGCAGTGGACCTCCGGCCGCGCCTCGGCCGCCGCGGCCTTCGTTCCCGCGGCCCTCTCCTCCGCGTCCTTCCGCGGGCGTGTTCGCACGACCCGGGACCGCCCGCTGCTGGTCGATCGGCGCCGCGATGCGCGCGCTGGCGACCTCCGTGAGCAGTCCGACCTGGTTGTGCCACCAGCCGCTCCACGCCATCGCTCCCTGCCAGAAGTTCGTATAGGTCGAGTTGTAGATGATGCCCTCTTTGCCCGCCGCCTCGAGCGCCGCGGCCTGCGACTGCCCGAGGATGCCGTTCCAGCGGTAGATCAGCGGGTGGACGTTCGGGTTGATCGGATCGGTCGCCGGCATCACGAAGATTCGTGCCGCATTGCTTCCCATCTGATGCTCGTCGAGCCACACCGACGGGAACCAGTCATGCCACAGCAGCTTCGCCGTGAGCTGGCTCTCCTTCTGCGTGAACATGTACATGTCACGGTTGTTGTCGTGCCCGACGTACGGATGATAGAGGTACGGGATCGCGCTCGTTTCGTACGGCGTGCCGAGGTTCTTGTTGAACCAGTCCGTGATCATGATCTGCCCGTCAGGATTCAGGCTGGGGACGAGCAGAAAGATGACGTTGTCGAGGATTTTCTTCACCTGCGGCGAGTTGTCGGTCGCCAGCCGGTGAACGAGCTCGACGGCCATCTGCGTGGCGCCAATCTCCGTTGCGTGAATGCTGCAGGTGATCGCGATGACGAGCTTGCCCTGCGCGAAAATCTCGTCGCGCTCGGCGTCGGTCGGTGCGCCGTTCTGGAAGTAGAGCTTTCGCTCCAGCTGCTTGTAGCGATCCAGGTTCTTCAGCGTATCGGGCGCGCTGATCTCCAGCACGACGAACGGATTGTCGTTCGTGGACTTGCCCAGCTCCCGCATCTGGATCCGATCGCTCCCCGTGTCCACCTGGCGCATGTATTCGACGATGCGATCCCAGCGCGCGAGCTTGTTGTCGGAGCCAATGCGGAAGCCGAAGAACTGTTCCGGGGGCTGGATGCCGGTGGGGGCCTGTGCCGTGGCGAAATGAGGGCCGGCCTCGAGTATCAGGCCGGCGGCGGCGATGGCCACCAGCGTTCGGGAGATGCGAACGGGCATTCAAACCTCGATGGAGAGGAGCGACTACCGACTCCCGACCGCCGACTGCGTCGCTCTGGGCTTGAAGACGCCGGAGGCGAACGCGGGATCCGCCGCGCGGCGGAACATCGCCGCGAACATCTGGCGGAGGAGCTCCGGACGCTCCCCGAGGACATCGAACAGCTCTTCCCGCACGATGCGCAGCGCCACGCCTGCCGTCACGACCGTGCCGGCCAGTCCGAGCGGCTGGCCGCTCAGCGTCTGCAACGACCCGATGATGTCGCCCGAACGTGCCTGAATCGGTCCGGCCGAAGCGGAGCCGGCCAGAGACACTTCGCCCGACAGGATCATCCAGAGCGCGGCCGGGGCCGATTCGGGGAAGAGCGGGGATCCCGCGGTCATGGTGACGGTAGTCGTCACAGCGGCAACCTGCTGCATCTCTTCGACAGAGGTGCGGCTGAAGAGCGTCGTCTTCTGGAGCGCGAGGACCTTCTCGATCGGCGTGAGACCCCCAGCTGCCAGCTGCGCGAGCTCGGCGCCCGCGGAAGTCGGCTGCACCGGGGCCCGGCTTCCGGGATCCCGCTCCGAAAGCGTGGCGAACAGACCGCTGACGAGATCGGTGTTGTCGGCGAGCAGCGTCCGGAGCTCCTCGATCGAGAGCACCAGCGTGACCGCGACTCCTTCCGTCCGCATCGTCTCGCGCATCGGCTGCCCCTGCAGCGCTTCGTTGAAGCCGACTGCCGAGGGCGGCTCGATGACGTGCCGCTCCGCCTCCGCCGCAGTCGCGACGACGGTGCCGTCGAGGAGGATGTGCAGGTTGAGCGGCACCGTGCCTTCCTTCAGCAGAGTGCTTCCCGGATCGTGACGCACCTGGCGTGCCGCGCTGACGATGCGGAACAGTTCGTCGACGCTGACCGATGCGAACAGCGGGAGCGTTCGCAGTCGCCCCGCGAGCTCCGCTGCCGGCAATGGCTCCCGCCAGAGCTCACGCCGCCGGTCCGCCGGCATCCGCTTTTCGGCGAGCGCCCACGAGGCGGCCTCGAAGACGTACCAGTCGTGCACGTCGCGATGCTCCAGCACGTGCTCGATGTCGTCGGCGAGCGCCCAGATCTGGTGCTGTCGCACCACGTCGATCGCGGCTGCCGCCACCACCTGGTCGTCGTCGTTGATCAACTGGAGCAGCGACTCTTCGACGTCCCGCGGCCGGGACTTGATCAGCACGTTGCCGCGCCGCACCTTTTCTTCGACCGGCAGGTCTTCGAGCAGCGGCATGATCCGCTTGCGCAGCTGTCCGCTGAGGACGTTGTCGAGATACTCCGAGGCGCTCGCGCGGCTGCGCGGATCGCCGTGCTGCAGCGTCCACTCCGCCGCCGCGATGTCCTTCCACGGATAGATCAAGCGCCAGCAGTCGATAGATGCGGTCCTTGCTGCGCGCCATCTTCTGTTCCAGCCCGTCGGCCAGCAGCGAGTCGGTGGGGAGTGCCTTCTTGCCGAACAGGTTGTGGTAAAGCGAAAGGTAGGTGAAATAGCGCCTGCTTTCCGAGATCGTGAGCGCCTCGATCGGTTCGCGCGGGAACGTCAGGTTCGGCTGCTCGCGTCGGAGCCGCTCGAGCGCCGATACGGTCTTGTATCGGAGGAATCCGTCGGTTTCCTCGAGCGCCGCCTACCAGAACGTCGACCGACTTCTGCGACGGAATCTGGGCGATCGTCCCAGGAATGTGGCGCCGCACCCAGATGTCTTCGTCAGCGTCGCGCATGAAGAAGGCGAGCGCGTCGACGATCGGTTCACCGTAGCTGACGAGCACCGCGCGCGCGCGTCCCTTCAGCACGCGGTTTCGCAGCAGCGCGATGAGCGACGGAACGAAAACGAAGTCGTCGGTGCCTGCCGCCCTGACGCTCTCCATCGCCTCGTCCGCGACTTCAGGCGCCGGATCGTAAAGGAGCGGAACGAGCAGCCGCCTGAATCTCGCGTTGGTGATGTGCCGGATCGCGATGGCGACGTCGCGCCGCGCCTTTCTGTTCGCGTCGCCCGAATCTGCTGTCAGATCCAGCAGCACGCTCTCTGCAGCGTCTACGTCGGCAGGCGCCGCGCTTGCCGGCAAGCGCGATTGCGGCGGTCGTGCGAATCCGCGGATCGTGGTCGGTCAGCAAGGGCCGGCCAGCGACGCGGCGTCTGCCTGGTTGATCGACGCGAGCGCGCTCATCGCCGCGGCCCTGACCCGCGCGTCAGGGTCAGCCAGCGTCCGTCGAATCTGCGGGACCCATTGCTTGGCTACGTTCGGTGTTGACCGCGCCAAGAGCGTAGAGCGCCCGCGCCCGCACCGCAGGCGACTCGTGATAGAGGAGGAGCGGCGTCACGAGGTTGCGCTTGTCCAGCGACTCGAGGACGTCGATCGCGTACACGACCCGTGCGGGCTCGGGATGGGCCAGTTCCTGAACGAGCGTTTCGACGGTGGACAGATCGCCGCCGCTCAGGCGGACTTCGGCCGGCGCGAGGTCGCGCCGTTCGATGCTCAGCCGGAAGGCCTGCAGGTAGCCGCGCCTGGCGCGCAGCGCCATCATGATCCACAGGGCCGTCACGATGAGGCTCGCGTAGCTCAGTTGCTGCCAGTTCAGATTCAGGCCCCACGGTTTCACCAGGAGCAGCAGGAGAAGTGCGCCCAACGCCTTCGCCCCGCGATCGACGGTCACGTCCACGAAGGACTTCGCCTTCAACTTGATGTCTGCCGGGAGCGGCAGGAAGAGAATCTCCCTCGTCGTCTTGTCAACGGTGTAACGGAGGGACTGGTCGAGCACGCGGGCCAGGCCAGGCGCCCAGAGAGCCGCATTGAACAGCATGATCGAACCGCTGGTGCCGAGGCTGACAGGCAGAATCATCAGCGCGAAGCCGATTCCCAGATAACGGTGGATCTTGCTCGTCAGCCAGATTTGAATGATGAAGCCGATGAGCGACGTCCACAGCTGGACGTTGGCAAGGAAGACCGTAATGGAATCGGTTGACGTCGCGCCTTTCGCCGCGGCTGCGGCCATGTTCAATTGCTGTTCGATGATGGCCGCGCCGACGGCCGCGAAGCTGATGACGAGCGCGATGATCTGCAGATGCTTCGACTGGCGCAGCAGCTCGAAGGCTTCCGTGACGCTGACCCCCTTCTCCCGCTTGATCGCGAGCGCTCCGGCGGCCGGCTGCGGCCGCTCCCGAGCGATGATGGTCGTCACGAGCACTGCGCAAATCATCATGAGACTGCCGCTGATCAGCAGCATGTTCGTCGTGCCGATTTGCGTCGTGTACGACCTGAGGATCGCCGAGCCCGCGATTCCGCCGAGCGGCGCGCCGCCTCCGATGAATCCGAAGAGACGTTTGGCCTGCCGCGGGTCGTACACCAGGTTCGCGAGCGTCCAGAACTGGCTTATCAGGAGTACGCCCAGGAGGAGCGCCATCAGATAGAACGCGACGGAGACCCAGGAGGCGCTGCTCCTGAACAGGAACCAGAAGCCAAAGAGCACGGCCGCCATGCCGGCCTGCGTGATTGGAAGCCCTCCGCGCTCGGGCAGCCTGGCCATCAGCCAGGAGTAGCCCGTCATGAGGATACCGATCAGGACTCCGGCCGCGAGCAGCACGTAAGGCAGGTTGTCGGGTCCCAAATCAGCGATGAACTTCGAGCGCGTAATAGGTTTGAGGATGTTGTAGGCCGTCATCGCGAGGAACGAATACGCGAACATCATGATGGCCGTCAGGCCTTCCTCGCGCCGGACTTCGACGAGCGGAGCGAGCAGACGTTGAAGCATGCGCAAAGCCTAAGCGATGCAGAAACTGAAGTAAACTGCGGGTCTACTCATGGTTGCCCGGTTGCGGCGGTACTTCGACATCCGACCTGGCGAAGGCCTCCCGGTTCTTCTCTCCTTTTCATACATCGGCGTCGTCATCGCGTCTTATGTGCTGGCCCGGGCGATCCGGAGCGGTCTCTTCATCCAGGCCTACGGTCCCTTCGCCCTTGTTTACGTCGCGGCGGCGAGCCCTCTGGTCTTGTCGCTCTTCGTGCCGGCCTACACGATCCTCGCCGCCCGGCTCGGCTCGCGACTCGTTACCACCGCAACGCTGCTCTTTTTCAGCTTGAACGTCCTGGTCTTCTGGTACGCCTTCAATCACGAGCCGACTCCGCGCCTGACGGCCGTGTTCTACGTCTGGGTGAACTGCTTCGGAGTCATCGCGCCCGTGCACGCGTGGAGCTACGCGAGCTCGCTCTTCGATACACGTCAGGCGAAACGATTGTTCGGGCTGATCGGTTCCGGCGCATCCCTCGGCGCAATCGTCGGCGGCTTTCTGGCCCGGATGCTGGTCGAACCGCTCGGGGGCTCCACGAACTTGCTGCTGGTACTGGCGCTCCTCATCATGTTGGCAACCATCGTCGTGACGGTCGCGAACGTGCGCATCCGACGGCGGACCAGCATGCGCGTCAGCGTCTCGAGCGCGCGGCCGATGCAAACCGCGAGGGCCATCGCCAAGAGTCCCTACCTCAGACTGATAGCCGCCACCATATTCCTGACGGCGATCGTGACGCAGTGGACCGGCCTCCAGCTCAGTCTCGTCACGTCACGACACTTCAACAGCGAGGCGACGGCCCTTACACGGTTCAACGGTACCTTCACCCTGGCGCTGGGCATTGTCAGCTTCCTCGTTCAGCTCTTCGCGACGAGCCAGGCGCTCCGCAGGTTCGGCCTTGCGGTCACGATTCTCGCCCTGCCGCTGTCGCTGGGCCTGGGGACGGCCCTCATCGTCCTGGCTCCTGCGTTCTGGTCGGTGCTCGTGACCAATGCATTCGATCAAGGATTGCGGTTCTCGGTTGACCGGCCGACCTACGAGCTCCTCTACCTCCCGATTGCGCCGGCGGACCGCCTGCCATTCAAGAACGCCATCGACATCATTGGCACGCGGGTGGCGGATGCGTTGGGCGCGGTCGTCTACGGCATCCTGACCGTTGGCTTCTGGGTCCTGCCAGGCATCGGGTTCGACCTTCGCGGGACCGCCTTCGTCAACGTCTTCCTCATCGTGACGTGGCTCGTCGTGGCCTGGCGGCTCCGCGCGGCGTACGTCCAAACGATTCAGGAGAGCATCCACCGGCACCGGATGGACACCGAGCGCACGTCGTCGGTGGTGCTCGAGCGTTCGGCGGCAGAAGCGTTGCGCGACAAGCTCGCGGCCGGCGATCCAGGCGAGGTGCGATATGCCTTGAGCCTGCTCGAGGGACAGCGCACCCACAGCTGGCATCCCGCGTTGCGCGCGCTCCTTCACCACTCGGAGGCCGACGTTCGGCAGCGCGCACTTGCCCTCCTGGCGGCTGCCGGCGACCGGGAGATCGCCGCAGACGCCGTGGCGCTCCTCAGGGATCCCGACCTGTCGGTACGGACCGAAGCGTTGTTGTACCTCTCGCGGGAGCAGGGCATCGATCCGCTCGCGCAGATCGAGAAGCTCGGAGACTTCGCCGACTTCTCGATACGAGCGGGGATGGCGGCGTTCCTCGCCTCGCCAGGACCCGCGCAGAATCTCGATGCCGCGCGCGCGATTCTGACGGAGATGACGAAGGCTCGAGGCCGCGAGGGCAGCCGCGAGCGCGCCGAAGCCGCCCGGCTGATAGCGCTCGTTCCCGCGGCTTTCGAGGAGATGTTGCCGCCCCTGCTCGCGGACCCCGACCTGGATGTCGTGCGGCAGGCGATCCTGACCGCTCGCACCATGGTCAGCGACGATCCGGACGAGGCCTTGATCGACGCGCTGATCGGAGCCATCGGCCGGCCGGAGATCAACGACGATGCCGCCGAGGCCCTCGCGCGGTTCGGCAACGTCATCGTTCGGGAGCTCGCGCGCCGGATGGACGACGATCGCGTGCCGCTCGACGTGAGGCGCGAGTTGCCCTCGGTCCTGGTGCGCATCGGCACCGTCGAGGCCGAACAGGTGCTGATCGGCAGCATGCTGCACGCGGATCCCACGCTGCGGCACCGGGTAATCGCCTCGCTGAACAAGCTTCGTACTGTGCATCCCGAAGTGAAGCTCGATCCGGCAGCCGTGGAGCTCCTGCTGGCGGCGGAGATCGTCGGCCACTACCGCTCGTATCAGGTGCTCGGGCCCCTGCAGGAACGGCTTCGGCCCGGAGATCAGGTGCTGCAGGCGATGGGCAACTCGATGGAGCAGGAGCTCGAGCGAATCTTCCGAGTGATGGCCCTCCTCCTCCCCCACGCAGGTCTCCACGATGCCTACGTGGGACTCCGCTCGTCGAATCCCACGGTCCGTGGAAATGCGATCGAGTTCCTGGACAACGTTCTGAAGCCAGAGCTCCGGCAGCTGCTCGTTCCTCTTCTCGACAGCAGCGTTACGGTCGCCGAGCGGATCAGGCTCGCGAACGGTCTTGTGGGAGCTCCCCTCGAAACGCCCGAGCAGGCGGTGGAGACGCTCCTTGCCAGCGAGGATTTATGGCTGCGGTCCTGCGCGGTCTATGCAATTGGCGCGATGCAGCTGGAAGGGCTCGAGGGTGCGCTCGATCGGCTTGCGCAGGACCAGGATCCGGCAATCAAACAGGCAGTGGAGAAGGCGCGGCGGCGTCTGGCCGGGATCTCAGATGCGGCGGCCATTGCCGTGCCGGTCCCTCCGACCATGGGCGTCGGGATCGGGTCAGGATAGGGAACAGAATCCAGAAAATCAGGAGTCAGAATTCAGAATTCAGTCTTGACAGGCGCTGCCGGAGGCAGCGCCGCTGAGGGCTGGAAGCTGAGAGCTGAGAGCTAATCAGGCATCGGCGCGATTCCCCGCTTGTGCTCGTTGGCTCGAATCATCCGCTCCAGCCGCAGCGCCAGCGCGGGTGCGACCCCTTCGGGACCGCGAATCAGGTAACGCTCGAGATCGTTGTAGCTGAATCCCATCTCGACTTCATCCGTCTGACCGGCCCAGAGGCCCGCACTGGGGGGCTTGTCGAGGATGGCGCGCGGCACGCCGAGTTCGACGGCGAGCAGCCGTACCTCACTCTTGAGGAGGCTTCCGAGCGGCAGCACGTCGACCCCGCCGTCACCGTGCTTGGTGAAATAGCCGACCGTCAGCTCGCTGCGGTTGCCGGTCCCGGCGACCAGATAGTTGAGTGAGTTCGCGACGAAGTAGAGGGCGGCCATGCGCAGCCGGGGCTTGACGTTGCTGAGGGGAACGCGGCTCCGCTCGTCGAATTCCTCCGACGTCCCCGGCGGCCGCTGGTCGGCGGGGATGGCGGCGAGCCCAGCTCGCACTCCGTCGATCAGGCGATCGTACGGTTCGTCCAAATCGACGCGGATAGACGCCAGCCCGAAGGCGTCGATGACGGTCCGTGCATCCTTCTCATCCTGGGGATCGCTGTGGCACGGCAGGATCACGCCGAGAACGTGGTCGGGCGTCGCCCTCTGACACAGGCGCGCGACGACGGCCGAATCCAGCCCGCCGCTGATGCCCACGACCAGCCCGCGTGCGGCGGCGGCAGTGACGCGCGCCGCCAGCCAGTCCGAAATCTGTTGTCCGCGATTGTTCATTGGCGATCGACTGTGATCGTCCGGCAGTGTGGTCTCAAGCGATTTGAGGTGTGCGATCGATGACCCTCAGGAAGGCGTCCACAATCGCCGGATCGAACTGGCGGCCGCGCTGCCGCTCGATCTCGGCCACCGCGTCGCCGATGGGCCACGCCGCTTTGTACGGACGTTTCTGCGTCAGGGCGTCGAACACGTCGGCGATGGCCACGATGCGGCCGGCCAGTGGGATCGCATCGCCGGCGATGCCTTCGTACCCGCTGCCGTCCCAGCGCTCGTGATGGCTGAACGCGATCTCTTCGGCAAGCCTCAAGAGGCTGAAGTGGCTGCCCGAGAGGATGCGCGCGCCGATCGTCGTGTGGGTTTTCACGAGCGCGAACTCTTCGTCCGTGAGCCTGCCCAGCTTCAGCAGCACCGAGTCCGGGATACCGATCTTCCCGACGTCGTGGAGGGGCGCCGCGCGGCGAATCAAGGCCACCTGACCGTCGGCCAGGCCGATTTCCTGCGCCAGGAGTGCGGCCATCTGACCGACCCGCTCGGTGTGCTGCCCGGTGTTGTCGTCCCGGAACTCCGCGGCTCGCGCCAGCCGCTCGATGATCTCGATTTGCGCCGCCTCGAGCTCCTGCGTCCGCTCCTGCACCTTCGCTTCGAGCATCTGGTTCTGGCTCTGGATCTGAAGGTAGAGGAAGCGCGTCTCGAGCAGCGTCCTGATCCGCAGCAGGACTTCGTCCGCGTGGAACGGCTTGTTGACGAAGTCTTTCGCGCCCCGCGACAGCGCTTCGCGCCTGGCTTCCGGCGTCATGTCGCCGGTCAGCATCAGGATCGGGAGATACGACGCGTGCCCGAGCTGATTCAGCTCGTCGATCACCTGCAACCCGTCCATGTGCGGCATGTGGAGGTCGAGGAGCACGAGATCCGGCC
Source organism: uncultured Acidobacteriota bacterium (assembly GCA_963730995.1). Lineage (GTDB taxonomy): Bacteria > Acidobacteriota > Vicinamibacteria > Vicinamibacterales > 2-12-FULL-66-21 > CAVSUB01. The sequence continues at coordinate 343,132 of CAVSUB010000012.1, forward strand.
CCAGCCGCTTGAACATCGGCGCCGCCTCGCGCGGGTCGTTCGTGCTATCGAGGCGCGAGAAGCCGGCGCGTTCGAGAAGTCGTCGGAGCAGCTCCACGTTGGCGGCCTCGTCGTCGACGATGAGGATCCGCGCCTGTTTGAAGCCCGTTATGTGCATCGCTTCGGGAAGCGACGGCTCATGGGGCGATTGAATCGGCATTCAGAACAGCTTCTGCGGCCGGGGATTCCGGCCAGACCACGGCAGGTGCGGCGGTGTACGACGCGTGTGCGACCGCACCCTGAAAGTACGACGTCTCGGACGCGTAGAACACGAGCTTTAGATAATGACGCAAGAATACATAAAGTTCCCCGATTCCCAGCGTGAGCCACATCCGCACACCCGACCGCGGCGCGCCCGGCGCCAGCAGGGCGTAGAGAAGCACGAGGCTGAGAAAGGCGCCTCCGTTCAACAGATACAGCCAGAGCGCGCCTCGATTGCGCCGCACGAATCGGGATCCGGCAATCAAAGCGCCGACCGCGCTGCGCCGATCCTCCACCACGATGCGGATCCGCGCGTAATCGAACGCGAGATTGCACAGGAAGAGCAGGAGGCCGAACACGGCGTAGCATCCGAGCCGGATGAGGAACGCCGTGCGCTCGACCGTCAGGTTCCGTATCAAACGCGGATACAAGGCGTCGAAGATCCATGCATGAATGCCCGCGAACAGCACGTAGTACACAAGGAGCGCAACCAGGCCCAGCCGCGTGAACCGCCAGAAATGCGTCCCGCAGGCCGCGAAAAAACCGGAGCTCCGGGTCGGCCGCGCGCGCGCGAGCCGATCGATGACGCCGCCCGAGAGGAACGACCAGATCACGAGCCACGCACAAGTGGCCCCGGCAATCGTCACAGCGAGTCGGCGGTTGTCCAGCAGACTCTCGAGGTTGTCGAGCACAGCGCCGAAGCCGACGATCGTCGGTGCGAACGTTTTCCCCAGACCGGTCGCCTGTGCCGAGAACTCCTGCCACCAGTCGTAGTCGGCACCGGCCGCAGCGGCGTCGGCAGCCAGGCTGCGTCCGAGGTGTTGCTGAATCATGCCGCCGAGCGCTGTCGACAACGGCAGCGAAACGAGCAGCGTGATCGCAAACATGCCGCACACCAGCACAGGCGCGCCGTTCACGCGGCGCAGGCCGTCGCGGAACGCCGCGGCAGGCCGCGTCGCACCGGCCGGCGGGCGAGCTCGATTGGCTGCCCGCCGTGGCGGAGCGGGGATTGGGGCCCCCGCGAGCGACGGCGATCGGAGGTCCGGCGGGGCGAAGCCCCCCGGGTTAGATGAAGAATCCATACGTCAGGAGGTGATCCTGCAGCCAGACGAGCCATGTCAGGGACCACTTGCGGGCCGCTTTCGCAGCGGTCTCCGCGGTCAGTCGAGCGGAGTTGTTCGTGTAATTGAGATCGAGGAGCAACACGCGCTCGGGATCGACTTGCGCGTACGCGGCCCGCACGGGCCGGTCCACCTCGAACATCTTCCAGCGTTCGGCTCCGTCCCACCGCCAGCGCACCTCCTCCCCGTTCTCGAACACGACGCGCACGTCCACCGGGAACACGCCGTCCTCGTACCGGCGTGCGACGACTGTCGTGTGGAAGCGGCCGCCGGCCGAGGGCTCGACGAAGCGGCGGCGATCGCCGTCGCCGACGAACCCGCGGATCGCTTCCCGCCGGCTGGTGAACTCGCCGATCCCGTAGTCGAATGCCGCGGAGCTGCGGTAGACGCGATCGAAAAACCAGGTGAGGTCGCGACCGCTCACTTCGTTGGCGACGGCGAAGAAGTCCTCGGGACCTGGATGCTTGAACTCGTACCGTGCGAAGTAGGTCGACATGATCCGCTGGAGCGTGTCCCAGCCGATCAGGCGCTCGAGCGTGTTCAGCCACAGCGCCGTCTTGTTGTACGTTATCGCCCCGCCGGTTCCAGGCCAGTAGCGCCACGACGGCGTGGCCTGCACATCGGAGCGGGCAGCCGTCCGGTATCCGACCAGGCGATTGAGGTCCGTCGAGCGGCTCAACGGAAAGTCCTCGAACGTCCAGGGGATGAAGTCGCCGAAGTAGCGCTGCGAGAAATAAGCCGGCTTGAAGAATTGATCGAGCGTTCGCGCGGTCGAGAATGTGTTGAATCCTTCGTCCATCCACGCGTGTTCGAACTCGTTGGTCGCCACCAGGCCGTACCAGAACTGATGGCCGCCTTCGTGCACCGTCACGCCTTCCGGCTGCGCGACGCCCGGAGGCGCCAGCCACCGTGTGCCGGCTGTGAAGAGCGTGGGGTACTCCATGCCGCCCGCGTCGCTCTGCCAGGCCGGATCCACGATCGTGATGTGGCCGTACGGATACGGACCGAACCATTCGCCGTAGTACTTGAGCATCGCGCGTGTCGCCTGGAAGTGCCTCTCCGCCTGGCTGACGTGTTCGGGCTGCAGCAGGAGCCGCATCGACACGGCCGGCAGCCGTGCATCCTCGAACGTCGCGGTCCGCTCGACATAGTCGGGGCTCGTCGTCCAGGCGAAATCGTGCACGTCCTCGGCGTAGTAGTTGTGGGTCGTGGTGCCGTCCCCCTCGTCTCGGCGGGCGCGTTCGCGACCGGTGGCGCCGACGACCCAGCCGTTCGGGACCGTGAGCCGCACGTCATAGACGCCGAAGTCGGAGAAGAACTCCGTGCCGGCGTGGAACTGGTGGCAGTTCCAGCCGTCGCTCTCGAGCACCCCGATCTTCGGGAACCACTGTCCGAGAAAATAGAAGTCGCCCACGACTCCCGTGCGCGCGAAGGTTCGAGGAACGCGAGATGACCAGGCGATCTGCACGTTCACGGTCTGTCCGGGCTGCACCGGGACCGCCAGCGGAACCTCGCCGACCGTCGCGTCCTCCTGATTGCCATCGTCCGGTGCGATGAAGCGCAGGTTCGACGTGAGATCGGTGGGCGTTCCGTCGGCAGCGATCAGGCGGAGGCTGGTGACGTCCGTCCATCCCCAATCGGCCTGCGGTCGCCTCTCGATCTGGTCGTTGCCGGCCAGCCTGAGCTCCCGGATCCATGTGGAGGCAGTGTTGCGCCAGGCGTTGTAGTAGAGGTGAAAGCGAAGGCTGGTTGCGGGCGTCGTCGTGATGTTGCGCCACGTGAGCAGCTCGTCGCCCTTCAGCGTCCGGCTCGCGGGATCGAGCCGGACGTTTATGGCGTAGCTGGCATTTCGTGGCGAGCGCGCCTGCGTCGTGGTGACGGCAGGCGCGGTCGGCGTTGTCTGGGGTTCGGCGTGCAGTCCGGCGCGGGCGACCGCCACGACTGCACCGAGGGCAACGGGCGCCGCCACCGACAGGATCGCCCTCCATCGCGCGCGCACGCGCCGATGTTACACCAAAGCTCTAGCGAGGCTCCGCGTCAGACCGGCGAGAGGCTCCGCCTCGTGGACGGCGAGCCCGCAGGGCGCACGGGTATAATCCGAGATCGCCTTGTCCGCGTGGAATTCGGGTTTTCATTCAAGTGGCTTTCGAGGAGTGTGTGCATGGCTTCGGCACCAGGTCCCATCCGGGTACTGCATTTCGGTCTCGGTCCGATCGGCCTCGGCATCGTCCGGCAGGTCGCCGAACGCAAAGGATTCAGGATCGTCGGCGCGGTTGACATCGATCCCGCCAAGGTCGGACGGGACCTCGGCGACGTGGCCGGCCTGCCCAGACCGCTGCGTGTTCGGATCTCGGATGACGCAAGGAAGGCGATCAAGGCCTCGAGGCCGGATGTCGCGGTGCTCTGCACGAGCTCTTCGCTGAAAAAAGTGCTCCCGCAGTTCGAGACCGTGCTCAAGCTCAAGGTGCCAATCGTGTCGACGACCGAGGAGCTGGCGTACCCGACCCGCGCAAACCTGAGATATGCGCGCGCGATCCACCAACTCGCCAAGAAGTCGAAGGTCGCCGTGCTCGGGACCGGTGTGAATCCCGGGTTCGTGATGGATGCGCTCCCGATCACGCTGACGGGCGTCTGCGAGCGCGTCGAAGCGATCCACGTCGATCGGATTCAGAACGCCGGAATCCGGCGCCTGCCGTTCCAGCAGAAGATCGGTGCGGGCCTCACACCGGAGCAGTTCCAGCGGAAAGTCGATGACGGGAGTGTCCGGCACGTTGGCCTCGCGGAATCGATCACGATGATAGGCGAGGCGCTCGGCTGGAAGGTCGAGAGGATCACGGACGAGATCCAGCCGAAGATCGCGGAAGCCAGAGTCGCGAGCGAGTTCCTTGCCGTGGATCCGGGCTATGTGTGCGGGCTCATCCAGGACGGCGTCGGCTATCGAGCCGGGCAGCCCGTCATCACGCTGCACATGGAGGCGTATCTGGGCGCGCCCGAGTCGTACGACGCCGTGGAGATCACCGGCTCGCCGGCGTTGAAGATGAAGATCGCGGGCGGCGTCCATGGCGACATCGCGACGACATCGATCGCCGTCAATTCACTGCCGAAGATTCTCGAGGTGCCGCCGGGGCTGCACACCATGCGGGATATGCCGATTCCATCGTTTTTCGGCGGCGTAAGGTAGCGCGCCCCCGACGGCAGGGCATGGACGGCGACAGAGGGTCCGGCGGGGCGAAGCCCCCGGGTGAGAGGCGCGCCGTGGGGAGTGGGCCCACGAGCGACGGCGGAGGGGGTCCGGCGGGGCGAAGCCCCCGGGGAGGGCGCGCCGTGGGCGCGCCACGCCGGAGCGGAGTGGGGAGTGGGGCCCCACGAGCGACGGCGAGAGGGGGTCCGGCGGGGCGAAGCCCCCCGGTTAATCACGACGCTTGTCGAAGCCCCCACCGCCGGCGTTTCAGGAAGAGTCCTTTGCGCGAGATGCCCAGAATCCGGGAGGCTTCTTCCACTCGTCCGTGCGCGCGTTCGAGCGCCCGCCGCACCATCACCTGTTCGAGCATCTCGACGGCATCGGGCATCGGCTGATCGAGCCGTACCCGCACCTCGGGTTCGTCGGGCGGACGCGGCGATCGTGCGCCGCGAGGCCAGAATCTCCGGCGACAGGAGCGCCGGGCGTGATCGTCGAGTCCCGGTCCGCGAAGGCGACCATGCGGCGGACCTCGTTGGCGAGCTGCCGCAGGTTCCCGGTCCACCTGTAGAGAACGAGGTACTCCAGCACTTCGTCGGTGATCGTCAGGCGCCCTTTCTTCTGCTCGTCGCTGAAGCGCCGCAGGTAGTGCTCGACGAGCGGCGGAATTTCCTCGCGTCGTTCGCGGAGCGGCGGAATCGTGAGCCGGACGACGTTGAGGCGATACAGGAGATCTTCGCGGAAGCGGCCCTGGGCGACCATCTGTTCGAGGTTGGAGTTGGTGGCCGCGATCACGCGGACGTCCACCTTCGTCGGGTGCGGCTCTCCAAGTGGCTGAATCTCGTGGTAGTCGAGGAAGCGGAGCAGCTTCGGCTGCACTTCGAGGTTCATGTCCGCGATCTCGTCCAGGAAGAGGGTGCCGCCGGCCGCCGCGCGGATCACGCCGGGGAACGACGAGTCCGCTCCGGTGAAGGCGCCCCGGCGGTAGCCGAACAGCTGGCTCTCGAGCATGTCTCGCGGCACGGCGCTGCAGTTGAAGGGCTGCAACGGACGATCGGCGCGATCGGACGCGCGGTGGATCGCGCGCGCCAGCATCTCCTTGCCCGTGCCGGTTTCGCCGGTGAGGAGCACAGGCACCGGATTCGGAGCGATGCGCCGGGCGATCCTCAGCAGCTCTGCGCTCTTTTCGGAGGCCCAGATGCTCTCGGGGTCCCCGTCGAGGGCCTCGGCCGGCCAGAGGGCGGCGCGCTGCTTCTCGTCCCGTCGGTACTGGTCGAGGCTGCGCGCGGTGGCGACCAGCTTGCGGACGGCCGCGACGGTGCAGTGGTGCTCCAGGTCCGCGAGCGGCCGCGCCAGGATTTGCCACGTTTCGTCTCGATGCTGACCCAGGATGGAGAGGTCCTCGGCCGGGGCCATCCGGACGGCGTCGAGCGCGTCACTCTCGCTCCAGCCCTCGGCCGAAATCACCCTGGCGCCGGCCGGCACCCACCGCGACGAGGGCCAGCTGCTCACAGCACCCGGCCTGGTCGAGAATCGCGAACGCCTCACGCCCGAGGATGTGCGGGTGTCCCGCCAACTCGATCAGCGCGACGGCGCTCTCGAGATTGGGGGGAACGGGGAGTTGAGGCGGGACGGTGCCGCCTGACTCCGAGAGGTACATCGCGGCTGTCGATTCCGCAGGTGAGATCTCGGGCGAGAGACTCGTTCCCGAGTTCTCGCGCGACGCGAAGGGAGCGAGCGAGATTCGATCTCGCCGCTGCCGGATGAAGGGTGGCGAGGTGAATGGCCGCTAGAGCTCCGCAGTACCCGAACCAGAAGCTCTGGTTCTAACGTTTTTTCTGTCACGCGAGCCGGGAGCGCTCGTACCGCCTCTACGGGCCGGCCCAATAGCGCCAGGCACCGGGCATCTGCGACGGACAAGCGAAAGGTCCAAACGGCGTCTTCGGATCGGTGCGCGATGAGTAGCGCTTTGCTTAGAATTGAATGTGCCTCACTCCAGTGGCACAGTGCCTGTTGAAGGCGGGCGCGCGAGTTAAGCTCGGTGATGATGTCCCAATTTAGAGTCAGTGCGAGTTCTTCCTTGAACTCATGCTCTGCTGCAAGAAACACCTCCTGCGCGCGCTCGAAATCGCCCTTCGAAATCCACAAATTTGCCAAGCCGTCCATCGCAGCTCGAAGCAAGTGTCGGTTTCCATCGCCGCAATCAACGATATTGTCCAGGTAGTGCTGGGCAGCGTCGGTGTCGCCCGACATCTCTAACGCTTGCGCGATATTGATTGACGCGGCCAGCTCAGTCCGAGAGTGCCCGGATTCCCTGGAAAGGCTGAGTGCGCTGCGAGCGTGTTCAAGGCTTCCAATTAGATCTCCGCCCAGCATCGCAGCGGCGGACGCATCAATGTGCACCAAACCCTCGAGCCAAACGTTGGGATGTGCCGAAATCAATTCCAAGGCAGCGGTATGGTGGCGCTTCGCTTCTGTCCCTGACCGGCGTCGCACCTCGGCTCGTGCGACTGCAATTCTCAGGAGCACGAGGAGATGTGGATGTCCGGCTACGCGTTACTAAACGTCGAACTCCGGTCAACAACGACAGCGCAGAGTCGATCGGCTGCAGCCTGGAGGCGAGGGAAAAGCCGAGTAGCTCCAAATGGGCAATCAGTGGTATGAGTGAAGTGTCACCAGCTTCGCAACAACCTTTGGCCTTTGCGAGATAAGTTTGACAAGAATTGATGTCTCCCGAATAGAACGATGTATTCGACAAAACGCGATGAGCCCTGGCTCTAAAGTAGGCTGACGTTTTCCTATTGCTGAGAACTCGTTTGGCGGAGACAGCCGCAAAATCGGTAGCACCAGTCTCCAACGCCAACTCCGCCGATAGGAGGTCCCACTCGATGCCGAGTAGGTCATATGCGGGTCGGCCGTCAGTCTCGAGTTTTTGAAGCGCCTTCGCGAATCGTCCGGTATCCAGTAGCGGCTGTAAGCTAGAGAACGATTCTGAGCAGAAGACACCTACCACGGTTCAATTTACTTAGTGAATCGATTCCGACTTCGATGGAACGTTCACTGGCCTGAATGGGTCCGTATCGCCCTTAAACGACTTCAAGAAGCTATCAATCGAGACAGCATCTTGATGTAGAGGCGAGGCGATGACCGTCGTTCGAATAGACGGCTCATTGCTTCCGAGTTGGGGGCCTATCTCGGCAAGGCTGCTGCGAAGGCGATTGGCAATTGCCGCTGACGAAGCGGGATCGGCTTTGAGTAGAAGGGCGACGAGTTCTTCCGGCGCGGATCTAAAAAGCAGATCGACCGATCGCAAGCTTTGACGGGTTGCCTTTGCAACAGCTCCAAATAGTCGCTCGCGAGGGCCGTGTTCTTCCGTGCCCGCGGCGCCTTGCAGATACTCCACTCGTACCAGAATAGCGGTCACTGGGTACGACAGGAGATCAGAGTTGTTGGGTTCAGTAACCTGTTTGAGCCGCTCGATATTCGGAAGTCCAGTACCGGAGTCGCGCATTGAAGCTACTCTGGCGCTTTCAAATTGTGCAGCATTCTTGATAATCGCTGAAACTTGCCTCGACACTACTTCCAAGATGCGTTGGTGCTCGTCACTAAAAGCCTCTCGTCCGCTGGCATACAGTGACAGCACGCCGACAAGGCTGTTCGCAACCATCATCGGCGTACTCAAGCAGCTCATAGGTCTAATTGGGAGCGAGCGAGCCGCATCTCCAAAATCAAGAATGGGATCTGAGTTACGTATCGTCTGCCGATGTGCCGCTACCCAACCGCTCAGCCGTTGCCCAACGCCAACTCTAAGCCCCGCGACGACACTTGCATTTTCACCAGTTGCATGAGCCGCGACGAGTTCATCAGAATCGATTTCGTACAGATAGAACACACAGAGAGAACACGGAATGAGACGCCTAAGGTGCTTCGCAATTACATCTCCAGCGTCAGCAACACTCATTTGGCTGGTTAGTCCTCTAGCTAGATCAAAAAGCGTCAGCATCTCCTCGGTGCTTCCAGAGATTTCGTCGAGTCCCGTGGCCGACGCAGGTACGAAACCGCCGTCGGCCGAGGCTGCGGCTATGGCGCGCAGAGGAACTGCTCGCGGGCCTTCAGAGGCTGAAGGAGCGATTTCGGCGTGCACTCTAATGAAAGTATCGACCACAATCGGGTCGTACATTGATCCACGGCGTTCAAGGAGGATCGCGATAGCTTCTTTGTCGGACAGTCTCGGCCGATATGGGCGATCGGACGTCAAGGCATCAAAGCAGTCAACAACAGAGAGTATGCGAGCGCCGATGGGGATGTCCGCCCCGGATAAACCGTCAGGGTAGCCAGTCCCGTTCCAGTTTTCGTGGTGATGCCGAACGATTGGGACGACCGGATAGGGAAAGTCGATCGCGGAAAGAATGTCTGCTCCGACACTAGCATGCAGCTTCATTTTCTCGAACTCGGCAGGCGTCAGTGGTCCTGGTTTGTTGAGAATATACTCAGGAACAGCCAGTTTGCCCATGTCGTGCAGGAGGGCGGCCGCCTCAACGGCTCTTATCAATGACACATCACCAACGCCCAAACGCTGTGCGAGACCAATTGCGTAGGTTTGAACCCGTCTAATGTGTCCGTGAGTTATCTGATCCTTTGCGTCAATTGCCATTGCGAGCGTTTCGATCGTCGACATGTACAGAACGTTGAGTTGTTGCAGGTGCTGGTTCGCATCGGCGACTCGACCCATTGATGTCGAGAACGTAAAGTAAAGAACAACGATCAACGGGAGGATCAGAGCCAAGTAACTGTAATCGGGATTTCTTGTGTAACTGACCAAGAGCACAGAGACGGAAGCGCCGCCGAAGTAATTTAGAGAAAGCCATGCGAAGTTCTCACGCCAGATCCGGTAGGCTGGAAGCTTACGTTCCAAAGCAATGGCACAGGCAATGATCCAACTGTTTAGCGAAAAATAGCTCAAGGCCAATACGAATAAGGGAAACAGTAGCGTCTTGATCGCGAATGGTTGGTCTGGAGCATAGCCAAACGGAATGACGTGCGCTTGATAGAAGAAGAAGTTCGAAGCGATCCAAATCGTCAAGGGCAGCGCAAAAAGGTTGAAAACTATCTTGTAGAACGGGTGACCTTTGCGATAAGACCAAAAAGAGATGACCAGTGCGTCAAGAGCAACGGTTAGAGTTCCAGCGGCCGAACCGAATAGAAGAACAGAAGTAAAAACGAATGTCTCGGAAACGGTAATGGTTGCCGGCAAAGCGGGAAGCTTGATGGTGGCTGAGCCGCTGATGAGTGTCAGGACGGCAAGAACTAGCCAGCTTCGAGGAGTGTCAGCGGCCGCGAGATCGTAGACCGAATGCAGGACTGTTACGGCACCCGCCGCGACAATAGTCGATACATACGCCTTTGATGTTGGCGACAGCTGCGCGAAGCGTGTGCTACTCATGAAAGTGAACGGCCACGGGGGCCGACCGAGGCCGGTGCTGCCCGTGGCCGCGTGATCTCAGAACTAGTCAGTCCAAACAATTATACGCATGTTTCACCACTCTGGGGTTTCACTTCTGAAACACGATTTGGGTATGGGCCCGAGCTCAGTCTTGCGAAGAGTCTGTCCACGCAATGGCATCCGTCCACGCAATGGCGTTTGTCCAGGCGATGGCATTCGTCCATGCAATGGCATCCGTCCACGCAATGGCGTTCGTCCAGGCGATGGTATTCGTCCACGCGATGGCATCCGTCCACGCGATGGCGTCCGTCCACGCGATGGTGTCCGTCCACGCAATGGCGTCCGTCCACGCAATGGCGTCCGTCCACGCAATGGCGTTCGTCCAGGCGATGGCATTCGTCCAGGCGATGGCATTCGTCCAGGCGATTCCGTTGGTCCAAGCGATTCCATTGGTCCAGGCAATCGCATTACTCCAGTTGGTGGAGCCTTTTGAGGCCGAAATCAGCCGGGAGTAGGCCCGTCCAGAAGGCTGGTGGTGATCCCGCGCCGTTCCCTATTTGAGTGCTGGTACCGACCGATATGAAAAAGATTCCAGCGCTGGGGGCTGGCTCGCCCGCAATCGACGTGAGGATTCGGGTGCTCCCGCTCGTCGCCACCGCCACCGCTGCCGCAATGTTCAGACTCCCCGCCCCGGCCTCGATCAGTCCCGCACCCTCGACTCGCGAGCTCGTCAACTGCAGCAGCAGCTTGACTTCCGCCGGACGCAGCTTCGGGCTGGCCTCCAGCAGCAGCGCGGTCGCACCCGACACGGCCGCCGCCGACATGCTCGTCCCACTCATCTCGATGTAGGCCTTCGCCCCGGACCCCTGAACGATGTTCGCGGGAAACTGCGTCTCAAAGAAGGACTGGTTCGCCGAGACCGACACGATGCGATTGCCAGGGGCCACCAGCTCCGGCTTCACTAGTCCGTCGATCGCCGTCGGACCCCGGGAGCTGTACGTCGCCATCACATCGTCCGACCGCTCCGGCGTGCCTTTCGTGTTCAACGCGCCGACGGTCAGCGCCGCAGGTGAATTCCCGGGCGAGACGATGCCGCCGACGATCGGGTAGCCCTCGGGAGTCTTCCCGAAATTGCCCGCCGCGGCAACGACGACGATCCCCGCGTCGACAGCTTTCTGCACGGCCTGGCAGAGCGGATCCTCCGCCGCCGCTTCCATGACAGGATGCCCCAGCGAGAGGTTGATGACGCGGACGTTGTACTCGGCCTGGTGGGCGATCGCCCACTCGATCGCCGCGATCACCGCGCTCGTCGCACCCGTTCCATCCGGCCCCATCGCTCGCAGGTTCAGGAGCCGCGCATCCGGGGCCACTCCCGGATAGTCCGCGCCCGTACCCGCGATGATTCCCGCCACGTGCGTTCCATGGCCGTAGTCATCGCCCTGCTTCGGCTTGCCACCGGTGAAGTCGACGGAGACCACCACCTGGTGGTTGAGCAGCGGCGACTTCGCGATCCCCGAGTCCACCACCGCGACGCCGATGCCCGCGCCGGTGTACCGCGACATGCCTTTCAGGACGCCCGCCCACACCTGGTTGGCCCCGATCGCCGTCGTCATCTCGCCCGACATCCGCACCACCGGGACGTCGCCGGACAGGTGATCCACGTCGGCGTCCTGACTGAGCGCATCGAGCTGCCCGCCGTTGACTTGCAGCACCGCGCCGTTGCCCAGCGTCTTGAGCACCTTGGCCCCGTATCGCCTGGCCAGCGTCTGAATCTTGTCGCTGTCGCCTTCGACGATGACGCTCGTGACGCTCGCATCAGCCTTCGCGATGCGCTCAGAGAGGTCTCGCGAGAGCCGAGCTCTCCGAGGTCCAGCGTCGGCGGATCCGGCCAGCGCCAGCACCGCCGCCACGATCGCGAGCGTGATCGTGATCACCCCACGACGGACTGGTCGAGAAGACACGGACACTCGAGTCATGAGGCCACCCATCCAGGAATTGAGTTGTAGTGCGAGGAACGCCAGTACCTAAGGCACGCCGCATGCCATTTCGTGGAGCGGCGGATCGCGCGTCGTAAACACGGGTTCGAAGCGACTCGAGAGGACTCTTTGGCAGGGGATCCGGCCGCCTGTGCGGCTACGGTCTATCCATAGATCCGCGCACCGATCGAACGCACACGCTAGGACAGACCAGATCTGAGCTGAAAAACCTGAAAGCGCGATACTTTGTGACCGCGCCACTCTCGATCGGCCGATACTCCCGTCGGAGGACACCGGCCAATCGATTGGCCGGTGAGTTCATTAATGGCCAGGGTTTTCAGGTCTCTGATCGTCGTCCTCGCGCTCGCAATTGTCCTCGTTGGCGTCTGGTGGACGCACGGGCGCGGCCCGCGGACGACGGAAGCGAGCCACGCGGACCGGATCATCCGTGGGGGAGAGCTGATCGCGTCGGTGCGGTCCGATCCCTCGTCGTACAACCGCTACGTCAAGAGCGGGGCGGCCACTGACCTGGTATCCCTCCTCACACAGGCGGGCCTCGTCCGCGTGAATCGCGCGACGGACGATCTCGAGCCGTGGCTCGCAGAGAGCTGGACGACCTCCGCCGACGGCCTGACGTTCACACTCAAGCTGCGCCAGGCGCTCTTTTCCGACGGTGTGCCGTTCACGGCCGACGATGTGCTGTTCTCGTTTCAGGCGGCGTACGACGATAGAGTGCAGAGCTCGCTGAAGACGTCGCTGGAAGCTGGCGGGCAGCCGCTGAAGGTCTCCGCTCCCGATCAATCGACGGTGGTGATCCAGTTCCCGGTTCCTTTCGCGGCGGGACTGCGGCTGCTGGACAACCTGCCGATTCTGCCCAAGCACAAACTCGCGGCCGCCCTGGATGCGGGCAGGCTCGCAGGCGAGTGGACGGCTGCCAGGCCGCTCGATACCATCGCCGGTCTGGGCCCGTTCGTTCTGACCGAGCACATTTCCGGGCAGCGGCTCGTCTTCGCGCGAAACCCGCACTACTTCCGCCACGATGCAAAGGGCGCGCAGTTGCCTTATCTGGACCGGCTCACGGTCGCGATCATCGGAGAGCAGAACGCGGAGGCCCTGAGGCTGCAGGCCGGGGAGATCGACCTGATGTCCAGCGGAGAGATCAGGCCACCGGACTATGCGGCCTTCAAGAAACTGGAGTCTGCGGGACGCCTTCGGCTGTACGAAATCGGCACAAGTCTCGACCCCGACTTCCTGTGGTTCAACCTGTCAGGGAAGAACGCGACGTCGCCGGGGCGGGCGCTCCTCGCGCAGAAGGCGTTCCGTCAAGCCGTCTCGTACGGTGTCGATCGTCAGGCCATTGCCGACAGCGTGTACCTGGGCGCTGCGGTGCCGATCTACGGGCCGGTCAGTCCCGGGAACGTGACGTGGTTTTCCCCCGACGTCCCCATCCGGACCTACGATGTGACGAGGGCGCGGGCGCTGCTTGCCAGTCTCGGCCTGGTCGATCGTGACGGCGACGGGATGCTCGAAACGGCCGCAGGGGCGCCGGTCCGTTTCTCGATGCTCTCGCAGGCGGGTCACATCCGCGGTCGTACGGCCGCGGTCATAAAATCGCAGCTGCAACAGATCGGTGTCGGCGTGGATCTCGTCACGCTCGATCCGGGCGGCATCGTCAAGCGCTTCGGGGACGGCGACTACGACAGCATCTACTTCGGCATCCAGGCGAGCAGCACGGATCCGTCGCTCAACCTGGACCTCTGGCTCAGCTCGGGCCACAACCATTTCTGGAATCCCGGCCAGCGGGTGCCAGCGACGGACTGGGAGAAACGGATCGACGAGCTGATGCAGGAGCAGTCGCAGGCCCGCGATCTCGCGCAGCGTAAGCGGGCTTTCGCTGACGTGCAGCGCATCCTCGGCGAGGAGCTGCCCATCATCTATTTCGTCGCGCCTCGAGTGACGATCGCGACGACGCCGCGAGTGCTCGGTCCTACGCCGGTTCTCCAGCTCCCGCAACTGCTGTGGAGCGCCGACACACTCGCGTCGGCGACAGCCCCCCGGTAATTTCGTCGGTTCGTCCGGCCGAAAGAGGAAACGTGCAGCGCGGCTTCGCTCGGTTCGTGCTGGGTCGCGCCGTCCAGGGCGTGGTGTTCGTCCTGGTCGTCTCGTCCGCGGCGCTCCTCCTCACGCAGCTGGCACCCGGTGATCACCTTTCGGACCTGGGCGCCGACCCCGCCATCGTCGCGGCGGAGCGTCACCGGCTCGGGCTCGACCGTCCTCTCGCGGCGCAGTACGCGTCGTGGGTCGGTCGAGCCGTCCGCCTGGACTTCGGCAACTCTCTGAAGTACCAACGCCCGGTTTCGACGCTCGTTGCAGAGCGCGCGGCGAACACGATGATTCTCGGCGGCTGCGCCCTCGTCCTGGCAACTGCGATCGCGATGATCGTGGGAACGCTCGCAGGGTCGGGTCGGAGTGGCTTGCTGGTGAGGATTGCGGGAGGCGTGTCGGTCGTTTTCCTGTCGATCCCGCCCCTCGTGACGTCGTTCTCTCTGCTGCTTGTCGCCGCGTTCACCGGCTGGCTGCCGGTTGGCGGATTTCCGCTTGGATCGAAATCAGGCGTCGCGTCGCTGCTGCACGACAGCCGTTATCTGATCCTGCCCACGCTCGCCCTGGCGCTGCCCCTCGCCGCCTCGCTCGAACGGCTCCAGGCCGGCGCGATTCGAGAGGCGCTCGCGCAGCCGTCGCTCCTCGGCGCGAAGGCACGCGGCATCGGGCCCGACCGCCTCCTGTGGCGACACGCCTTCCGCCTCTCGCTCGGTTCGGTCCTGTCGATTTACGGCATCGTGGTCGCGACCGCGCTGAGCGGCTCGTTCGCGGTCGAAGTGGTGATGTCCTGGCCTGGCCTCGGCGCCCTGATGTACGAGGCGCTCGTCGCGCGCGATCTGTTTCTCGTGGCGGGGTGCGCCGTCGCCGTGTCTACGTTTCTGGCCTTCGGTGTGTTCGTCTCGGACCTGGCTCTTGCCGCGGCGGACCCGCGACGCGGGGGTCCGTCCTGATGGTGTCCCGACGAGCAGGACTTGCGCTGCTGGTTGCAGTGGTCCTCGTGACGGCAGCGGCACCGCTCGTCGCCACCCACGATCCCGGCACGCAGTTCTCCAACTACGTGCTCGCGCCGCCGATGCGGCCGCGGCTGGTCGATGCGACCGGCGCCTGGCGGAGGCCGTTCGTGTATCCGATTCGCCTCGAGGATCGGCTCGCGCGCGTGTACTCAGTGGACAGATCCCGTCCGGAGCCGCTGCGGTGGCTCAGCTCCAGGAAGCTCGTGACCGCAGCAGGCACTCCCTGGTTTCCGCTTGGAACGGACGCGCTCGGCCGCGACGTCTTCGCCCGGCTCGTTCTCGGTGCCCGACTCTCGCTTGGCGTGGCCGGCCTTGCCGCGCTCGGAGCCCTGGTCCTCGGAGCGCTCGTGGGGGGAGTCTCCGGCGTACTTGGCGGCCCGGCGGACACTGCACTGATGAAGCTGGCTGACTTCGTGGTCGCGCTCCCAGCGATCTACGTCGTCCTGACGCTCCGCGCGGCGCTGCCGCTCGTTCTCCCGACGTCAACAGTCTTCTGGACGATGACGGGTGTACTCGCGGTTGTGGGGTGGCCGGTTGTAGCGCGGGGAGTCCGGGCGATCGTGGCGGGCGAAAGTCGGCGCGAGTACGCAGAAGCTGCGCGCGCAGGGGGTGCGAGCCGTACGCGTTTATTGCTACGTCATCTCTTGCCGGCCACGGCAGGATTCCTCGCCACCCAGGCGACGCTGCTCGTGCCGGGCTTCATTCTCGCCGAGGCCACGCTCTCCTATGTTGGCCTGGGATTCGTCGAGGTTGTCCCGAGTTGGGGCGTGATGCTGCGCGATGCCGCGGAGGGGCGGATGCTCGCCGAAGCTCCCTGGCTTCTCACGCCCGCAATTGCAATCGCGATTACCGTTCTGTCAGTGAACCTCATCGCCAACGGCCGCGGACAGGCGCTGCCACAGCGGAATGACGGCCACAAATGACTGATAAAGAGCCAGTTAGGGCGAATGTCCTCGGCTTAGGTGAGAATGTTCCGAAATGAGTCAGTGTGTCCATTCGGCGCACGTACCAGCAAAGTATTGGTAATGTGTTATTTAGAGCGCTGTTGACCGGATTTTGCGAGCCTGATTTGTTGCAAAACGGATCACTGAATCGAGTAGTCCTCTGTCAGGCGGACTTTAAGAATAGACCATAAGCTATTTGTTTGCAGTTGTTTGCAAGCTGTAATGTTCGAGCCCGTCCATACTGGCCTTTACCTTGCTCCCCCGCCAGACGGCCATCCGCCCACGCCATTACAGAAAACGGGCGACTCAGGCCGATATCTCACGCACCTGAAGAACTCGACAGGTTGAGCCCACCGCCCGAGACGCTCGAGCGGGTATCAGGCTGACGGATCCGTGCCCCACTTCCGGAACGCCGGAAGGTAATGAGAGGACGCTATGTTTTCGACAGCGATGACGCGCCGGTGGGGGATAGCCACCCTGCTGGTCTGCGTTCTGGGACTCGCCACGACGACCGAGGCGAAACCCGATCGCGCCGGGCGCGGCCCGCGCGAGCACGACGGCAAGTTCGACGAAGCGCTGCGCGCACGGGCCGATCAGACGTCCGGTTCCTCGCGCGTCATTGTCGTCCTCAAGCCTGGGACCGACACGACTGACGGCCGCCGGTTCGGCGGTGTCCTTCGTCGCCGGCTCCAGCTCATTGATGGCGCTGTCGTCGATCTGCCGAATGCCGCGCTTCGCGAGTTGGCCGGGAGCTCCGAGGTCGAGAGCATCCACGAGGATCGACCTGTCGTGGCGCATCTGAACCGCGTTGCGGTGACGGTTGGCGCCCGGGCCGTTCAGACCGCGATGGGCCTCGACGGTCAGGGTATCGGCGTCGCCGTGATCGACTCGGGTGTCACCTCCTGGCACGACGACTTGAGCTACGAACGGAGCAAAGGACCACGCGGCCAGCGCGTATCGGCATTCGTGGACTTCGTCAACGGCCGTCAGTCGGCCTACGACGACTACGGCCACGGCACGCACGTCGCCGGAATCATCGCGGGCAATGGGTACGACACGGGCGGCCTCCGCGCCGGCATCGCCCCCGCGGCGCAGGTGGTCAGCCTCAAGGTGCTTGACGATCAGGGCCAGGGGACGGTCAGCGGCGTCATTGCCGCGCTCGAATGGGCGGTGGCGAATCGCTCGGCCTACAACATCCGGGTCATCAATCTCTCGGTCGGCGCGGCCGTCACGGAGTCCTTTCTCACCGATCCCTTGACGCTTGCCGCTAAGCACGCTGTGGACGCCGGCATTGTCGTTGTCTCCGCTGCCGGCAACTTCGGGAAGGCGGCCGACGGCCAGCCTCAGTACGGCGGGATAACCGCACCCGGCAACGCACCCTGGGTGCTCACGGTCGGGGCTTCCAACGGCAACGGCACCGTGACCCGCACCGATGACGTCGTTGCGACCTACAGCTCCCGCGGCCCCTCGGCGATCGACTTCCAGGCCAAGCCGGACGTTGTCGCGCCCGGAAGCGGCATCGCGTCGCTCAGCGATCCCACGAGCCTCTTCTACTCGACCCGCGCCGCCAGTCTGCTCGACGGGACTCTGACGACGTCGTACAAGCCGTATCTGACGCTGTCCGGCACGAGCATGGCCGCGCCCGTGGTCAGCGGTACCGTCGCGCTGATGCTGCAGGCGAACCCCTTTCTGACGCCGAACCTGGTGAAAGCCATCCTTCAGTACACCGCGCAGACCTACGACTACGACGCGCTCACCCAGGGTGCCGGCTTTCTGAATACGCAGGGGGCCGTGCAGCTGGCGAAGTTCTTCCGACGTCCGCACGCGGGCGACCCGTACCCGACTTCCGATACGTGGAGCAAACAGAATCATCTGGGGCAACCAGCTCCTGAGCGGCGGGGCGCTCGATCCGCGCGGCTCCGCGTGGGATTCGAACGTCTCGTGGGGCAGCCCGACGACCCTCAGCGGTCAGAACATCGTGTGGGGCACTGCCTGCGGCTCGTCGACCTGCGACGACGTCGTTTGGGCCTCGAACATCGTGTGGGGTACCAACATCGTCTGGGGCACCAACATCGTGTGGGGCACGAACATCGTCTGGGGGACGGCGCAGAACGGCGATCCCATCGTGTCGGCCTCGAACATCGTGTGGGGTACGAGCCAGGCTGCTGACGGTACGTTCGGACCGCAGGCGCAGAACATCGTCTGGGGGACCAGTTGCGGCGGAGCGGATTGCCAGAACGTGCTCTGGGGCTCCCCGCGCGCCGGCGACGATGCTGTGTCGGCCTCGAACATCGTGTGGGGCACGAACATCGTGTGGGGCACGAACATCGTGTGGGGCACGAACATCGTGTGGGGCACGAACATCGTGTGGGGCACGAACATCGTGTGGGGTACGAACATCGTATGGGGCACCAACATCGTATGGGGCACCAACATCGTGTGGGGCACCGCAGACGACGATCTGACGATGTTCGATGCGCCGGATGCGGAGCTCGTGAGCTACGACGAGTTGGCCTTCGAGGATCTGTTTAGACCCGCCGCACCGACCAGCGGCGACACTGGGAGGCTCTGATGGAGAGCATGGTGATTCCGGGTTCGACCGCTACGGACCTCCGCTCCTTCCTCGGTAACCCGGAGGGACCGAGGGTCGACTGGCGGCAGGCCCTTCCGGTGCTGACCGGACAGATCGTGACGCTGCGGGAGCCGCGGCTGTCGGACGCGGCCGCGCTCTGGTCCATGGTTTCGAACGAAGAGGTCTCGCGGTTCATGTCGGCGCCGCCGTCGTCGTCGGCCGCCTTCGAGCGATTCATCGCGTGGACGCACCGCGAGCGGGCGGCCGGCAATTTCATCTGCTTCGCCGTCGTGCCTCACGGGACGGAACAACCTGTAGGGATCTTCCAGATCCGGCGCCTCGACACCGACTTCCAGACGGCCGAATGGGGATTCGCGATCGGATCCGGCTTCTGGCACAAAGGCGTCTATGGTGATGCCGCATCTCTGGTCCTGGAGTTCGCCTTCAACGTGATCGGCGCGCGAAGGCTCGAAGCGCGTGCGGCTGTGGCCAACACCCGCGGCAACGGTGCGCTGCGCAAGGTGGGTGCGACGCGCGAAGGCGTGTTGCACGGCTCACTGGAGAAGGACGGTCAGTACTTCGATCAAGGACTCTGGACGATCCTGGATCGAGACTGGCGCCGTACGAGAGTCGTGCACTCCACGCGGATCCACTGAGTCCGGTCGTCCGCCTCGCAGCTGATCCGATCTGGATCGGTCAATCATCTTCTGCACGTCTGAGCGGCCGTTTCTTCTCTGCTCGACTTCACGCCGCTCGACCTCGCGTCTGCGCTCGACGCACGCCTCCGATCGACCCCATCCTGAAATGATGAGCTAGCGTCCGCAACCGGGCATGTTGGTTGCTACGTTCCACCCGAAAGGCGTCCTCAAGCGCTCTGGAATTTCTAAGGAAATTCTTTCAATACACTGATCGCCAGGATGTACGGCCAACGTTACATCGGTGGGTCAGTCGAGGGATACAAGTGCTCTTCATGAAGCAGGCTGAATCGCCACCGGATGGCGCGGGGGCCAGTACGTGCCTGCTGTGCGGTCACGAGGGAGACGAAGTCGAGCGCATCGACGTTCGGCGGCTTATCGCGAAATGGAAGAGCCGCCTCGGGATCAACATCGGACACGAACTGAAGGACGTGGACGACATCACCGAACACCGGTGCCGTCGATGTGGTCTGTTGTACTTCCTGCCGGCCGCCGCGGGTTCAGAGGATCTGTATCGGCAGTTGCAAGAGCTACCCTGGTATTACTCTGAGGGGAAGTGGGAACACCACGCAGCGCTCCGCGACATCCCGGCGAATGCAGCCGTCCTCGAAGTCGGGTGCGGATTCGGGAGTTTTCTCGATCTCGTTCAGGAAAGGCGTCACGCGGATGCCAAGGGCATCGACTCGAGCTCGGCCGCGGTCGAGGTCGCGCAATCGCGACGGCGGCCAGTGGCAGTAGAGGACGTGGTCGATCTCGCAGCGCGGGAACCCGAAACCTACGATGTGGTGTGTGCGTTCCAGGTTCTCGAGCACGTGGCGGATCCCCGGAAGTTTCTCGATGCGTGCGTACGCCTCCTGAAGCCGGGCGGCCGGCTATGCATCGGCGTGCCGAACAACGATGGCTATCTCGGGAAGCAACAGCTCGATGTGGCCTTGCTCAATCAGCCGCCACATCACATCACCCGCTGGGGAACGCGGACGTTGACGTCGCTGGTCTCGTTGTTCCCGTTGGAGGTGCGCCGCATCGTGTTCGAGCCGCTCGAGAATCAGCACGTGCCTGAGTACATCACGGTGCGCCTCGATCCTGTCGGCCGCGTGCTCCGCCGGAAAATCGAGCGGTCCGCGATCGGAGTTCTGATCTCGTTGGCTCTTACGCGGCTCGGACTGCGCCGGCTGGTGCGTGGGCACACAGTCTACGCCTCCTACACGAGGCTGCCGTTGAAGACAGCACGCGTCGTCGCAACAGGCCTTGCCTTGTTGGAGTGCGGGCCTCCGCTGATCCGGTGAGTACCTGCCAATCCGGCGTACCGATTGCCTGCGACGCCGGCGTCCCGGCGTGGCATCCGGTCGAAGATTTCGACAGACATCCATAGATGCCTCCACCATTAGAGCTCAACGTCAGCCAGCCGCTTCCCGTGGAGGACAGCCGACACGCCTCGCCGCCCGTCATCTACATCAAGCGGTCGCGGGGGCTCGTCTCCCTGCGGCTTGGCGAGCTGTGGCAGTACCGCGAGCTGTTGTACTTCCTGATCTGGCGCGACGTGAAGGTTCGCTACAAGCAGACCGCGCTGGGCGTCGCCTGGGCCGTCGTGCAGCCCTTCTTCACGATGGTGGTTTTCAGCCTCTTTTTCGGACGGCTCGCCAAAGTGCCCTCCGACGGTGTGCCGTACCCGCTGTTCGCGTACTGCGCGCTCGTGCCGTGGGGGTTTTTCGCCAACGGCCTGAACATGGGGTCGAACAGTCTGGTTGAGAACGCGAATCTGATTCGGAAGGTGTACCTCCCACGGCTCGCCATTCCAATTGCGACGGTGCTCTCAGGCGGGGTGGATTTCCTGGTGTCGTTTCTGTTGCTGCTCGGGATGATGGCCTACTACGGACGCATGCCCGGGATCGAGGCCGCGTGGCTGCCATTGCTACTTCTGCTGGGGTTGGTGACGGCGCTGGGTGTGTCGCTCTGGTTGTCCGCGCTCAACGTCCAGTACCGCGACGTGCGATACACGATCCCATTCCTGACACAGATCTGGATGTTCGGCACCCCCATCGCCTACCCCAGCAGCCTGGTCCCGGAGGCCTGGCGCCCCTTCTACGGGCTCAACCCGATGGTCGGTGTCGTGGAGGGTTTCCGGTGGGCGTTGCTCGGCACGGCAACCCGTCCCGGTGCGATGCTGATCGTCTCCAGCCTGGCGGCGCTGGTCCTCCTCCTCACCGGTCTGATGTATTTCCGCAGCACGGAAAAAACCTTCGCGGACGTGGTGTAGCGTGAGCGAGCTTGCGATCCGACTGGACGGCATCAGCAAACTCTACGAACTGGGTACCGGTGACCGCTACAAGGCTCTCCGCGACACGCTGAGCAGTCTCGTGACCGCGCCCCTGAGAGCGCTGCGCCGCGGAGGCGATCGCACCCGTCCCGAGACGTTGTGGGCGCTTCGCGATCTGAGCTACCAGGTGCAGCGCGGGGAGGTGGTGGGCGTGATCGGCCGTAACGGCGCCGGGAAGAGCACGATGCTCAAGATCCTGGCGCGCATCACGGAGCCGACCTCCGGCACGGCGGAAATCCACGGGCGCGTCGGATCGCTCCTCGAGGTCGGCACAGGCTTCCACCCGGAGCTCACCGGCCGGGAGAACATCTTCCTGAACGGCGCGATTCTCGGGATGCGGCGTACCGAGATCCGTGGCAAGTTCGACGAGATCGTTGAATTCGCCGAGCTCGAGCGCTTCATCGACACGCCCGTGAAGCGCTACTCGAGCGGCATGTACATGCGGCTCGCATTCGCGGTTGCCGCGCACCTCGAGCCGGAGATCCTGCTGGTCGACGAAGTGCTCGCCGTCGGCGACGTCGGCTTCCAGAAGAAGTGCCTCGGCAAGATGGAAGGGGTCGCCAGGGCCGGGCGGACCGTCCTGTTCGTCAGTCACAACATGGGCGCGGTCGGATCGCTGTGCTCGCGCATCATCTATCTAAAGAACGGCCGCATAGCGGCGTCAGGCCCACCCGAAGAAGTCATCGCGAAATACCTCGAAGCCGAGCGCAGCGCGCACGGAAGCGACGTCGAGATCCCGGACGACGAGGATCGAGGCTACACGCTTCGCGCGCAAGGGCGCCAGCTGACGTTGTCGTGCGGAGAGCCGGTGACGCTCGAATTCGAGGTCGAGTGTCCGGCTGAACAGCCGTCGGTGACGGCTGGCCTTGTCCTGTACAGCCTCTTCGACGTTCCGATTGTTGGCGCCAGCAGCAAGGTGCAGGGCATTTCGGGGACGGGCAGCAGCTCGCGCTGGCGGTTCACGTGCGAGCTCGGGAATATCCCGCTGAACGCAGGTACCTACTACGCCTCCATCTGGTTCGGCAACAGAGACCGCGATCACGCCAGCTTTTCTCGCGTTTTCTCGATTCACGTGGAAGCGGCCGATCCGTTCGGCTGGGGCAACAAGGTTCCCGAATCCTGGGGCCACTTCTACTGGAAGCCGACCTGGACGATCTCCAGAGAAGACGATCAGGACAGCAGGCCCGGCCTTTAGGTTGCTCGCAATTCGAGGGAGCTCAGCGGCTTCGGTGCATTGACAAGCCGCTTCAGCGCTCGATACCCTCCCGTCGATGAGTCAACCAGCAGCTTTCCGGCGGCACTTCCTGGGGCAGAACTGATCGCAAGACGAGCGCGTCCGGCCACTTCGAAACGCCGGCCGCAGAACCAACTCGTGCGAAGCATCGGTCGAGCGTTGCTCGCCGTCCTGGCCTTCGGCTTTGGCTGTGCCGCCTACGGATACCTGACACTTCCCGACGTGCGGGTCCTCCGCTCGCAGAATCCGTCCACCACAGCGTTCATCGATTTGCGCGAGCGTGAGGCTTCGTCGCGGGGTGACACGCTGCGGCGGGTGCAGCGATGGGTGCCATACAGCCGCATCTCGTCACATCTCACGCGGGCCGTGCTCGTCGCGGAGGACGGCACGTTCTGGCGTCATGATGGCGTGGATTACGACCAGCTTCGCGATGCCGTCGAAGTGAGCGTCGAGCGGATGGAGTTCGTGCGCGGCGCAAGCACGATCACACAGCAGCTCGCGAAGAATCTGTATCTCTCTCCGTCCAAGAATCCGATCCGCAAGCTGCGCGAGCTGATCATCGCCCGGCGTCTCGAAGCGGAGCTCTCCAAACAGCGCATCCTCGAGCTGTACCTGAACGTGATCGAATGGGGCGATGGGATCTACGGCGCCGAGGCAGCCGCACGACAGTATTTCCGGACGTCGGCAGCGCAGCTCGGTCCGCAAGAGTCCGCGCTGCTCGCCGCGGCGCTCGTCAATCCGCATCTGCTCGACCCGGGCCATCCGAGCGCACGCCTCAGACGACGACAGCAAATGATCCTGAAGCGCATGGGAAGCGTGACTCCGCCAGCCAGTGAGAGCGCGGGTCCCTCGATCGAGCCTCCTGCGGTGCCGTCCACTCCTGCCCCTCCAGACGTACTTCCGGGCGAGCCGATTC
This sequence comes from uncultured Acidobacteriota bacterium, assembly GCA_963730995.1. GTDB lineage: Bacteria > Acidobacteriota > Vicinamibacteria > Vicinamibacterales > 2-12-FULL-66-21 > CAVSUB01. The sequence goes on from CAVSUB010000012.1 coordinate 366,884, forward strand.
CGGTTGAGAGGGTGCCAACCGGACGAGGCGGCGACATTCGTCCGGTTGGATCCCGGTGACGGTTTCGTGATCGCGCACACCGTGTGCGACCGGTCTTGTAAGTCCCAAGATCTCTGCTATTAAACGCCCTCAGTTCACCTTGACAGCGGCCTCGCTTGTCCCTATATTCGGCTCACGCTACATCACAGCTCCCTCTCTGATGCGGCGAGGACGTGTCGCCCGCAGGCCGTGCCTCCGGGCCGACGTGTGTCGATGATCAACTACACCGAGCGCATCGCCTTGTTGATGGACGATGTCGTCCGACGGACGCCATCGCTTTCCTTCATCAAACTTCCAGAGATTGTGATCTTCGGCCGATTCGGGCGCGCTGACGCGGAGGGAGCGTTTGCCACGTGCCACTGCCTTACCCTGCCGACGAGTGAACCGGGTTACTTCTTCTGGAAGGATCGCGCGACCGGCGAGATGACCCGTCAGTCGGAGTGGTTCATCACGAAGTCGCCGACCGTCCGCGTCGGACCGACACAAATCAAGTATTTGATCTCGTTCGTGCTGCCGCGGTTCTGCAATCAGTCGCTGAAGCACTCACGCAAAGCCGAGCACTATCCGGGCGCGCCGGCGTGGGTAGGAAAGCTCGATACGATCGTGCACGAGCTCTATCACATCGATCCCGAGCACTCGGGCCTCCGACGTGTGAAGTGCGCGGACGGAAGCGACTCCGAGCGTTCCCACGGCCCGCACTTCTACGCGGATGTCGCCCGGATGGTGAAGGCGTATCTGTCGTCACGTCCCGATCCGTCGCTCGTCGGGTTCCTGGAGCACGACTTCGACCAGCTGAACGATCGCTTCGGCGGCGTGGCGGCAACCACGTTCAGGAATTTTCCCTCCTTCCCACAGCGCTACATGGAGCGCTGCGAGATGCCGGCGACGGAGCCGCTCGTGCGGATAGAACCGCTCAAACGCCCGACACAGCCCGAGCTCTACACGGAGGACGACCTCGACATCCGCCAGTTCACCGAGAACAGCACCCGTCGTCTGACCCGCAAGGGCCAGCACAGGGCAGCGTAGAGACCCTTTCGTGGGGTCAGACCTGGGTCTGACCCCGATTCACTGCTGAGGCAGGCGTCTCGCTCCAACGAAGCGGCTGGCCCAGTAGCGCGCCGCCAGATGCTCGACGCGCACCTCGCCTCGCGAGCTCGGAGCGTGCACGAATTCGTCTCCGCTCACGATGAGCCCGACGTGCGAGGCGGGTCCGCCGCTCGTTTCGAAGAACACCAGATCGCCCGGTTGCAGGTCCTTCTCACGGACGAAGCGGCCCGCCCGGAACTGCTCTGCCACGGTGCGGGGCACGCCGATCCCGCGTCGGCTGAAGACATACCAGACGAAGCCGCTGCAATCGAACCCGGAAGGGTCGCTGCCGCCATTGCGATAGGGTGCCCCGCGGAGAGCCAATGCAGTTTCCACGACCCCGCCAGGCTCGGCTGGCACCGGCGGGAGATCCGGCACCGGAGCCGGGGCGTGGTGCGAAGGCGCGCCAGGAGACGGAAACGGGAGGGGAACGGCACTGGACGAGGCGCACCGGGCGGCACTGGCGCAAACCAGGATGACGAGGAAGCGGATGCCGATTCCGGAGCATGTGGATGTCCGAAGTATCGGCCAGCACGCGCCGGAGTGACAAATCTGGTGGACGCTGTCGGCCTAAGCCGCTGTAAACAATCATTTTACGCCCGTCGCCATATTGACAGTCCGCCGCGCTTCGGTCAGAATGACTCAGGCTTATGGAGCAGACACTTCTGCTCAACGCGACGTACGAACCACTCAAGGTCGTCCACTGGCAAAAGGCGATGACGCTCTGGTGCCAGGGGAAGGTGGAGGTGATCTCCGTCTACGACCGGGAGGTTCGGTCTGTCTCCTTCAGCTTCAAGCTGCCTTCGGTCATCCGCCTGTTGCGATACATCAAAATCAAGCGGAATATCGACTACGTCCCGTTTTCGCGAGCCAACATCTACGCCCGCGACGATCATTCGTGCCAGTATTGCGGGCAGGTCTTTTCCACCGCGGATCTGACGTTCGACCATGTCGTGCCGGTCGCCCAGGGCGGCCGTAAGGATTGGGAAAACATCGTGACCTGCTGCATCAGCTGTAACCGGCGGAAGGGCGGACGCACGCCGGCTGAAGCGCGTATGCACCTCATTCGGATCCCGAAGCGTCCCGACAAAGCGCCAGCCATCCGGATCACGGTCGGCCTCAAGAACGCCCCCGACAGCTGGCGGGACTACTTCTACTGGAACATGGAGCTCGACGAGAGCTGACGCCGCCCGGGATCTGGGATCATTGGTCTGGGATCCGATGGCCTCGGAATCCCGGCCGAGGTTCTTCCGGATCCTGATCCCGGATCCTTGATCCCGACTTCCGCGACTTATGCCATCACCTGCTGCGTCCCGCATCACTGCGGTGCGTCCTTTGTGGGCGCTCGAGGGCGGGCGCGTCAACATTCTCGGCGAGCGGTTTTCGGTCGATCCCGTTCCGTCCGAGGTCACGATCGGCGGCACCCCCTCGCGGCTGGTGTTCGCTTCGCCTCGTGCCCTGACCGCGATCGTGCCAGGTGGCCTGGATGGCGGCCAGACGCCGGTTCGAGTCGACAGCGCAGCCGGCGAGACAGCCTTCGTGGACGTGGGTGTACCGCTCGCCACAGGACTTCACCAGGTCGATAACCCGGCCTTCGACTCTGCCGGGAACCTCTATGTGACCTTCAGCGGGTCGCGGGGCCAGCAGCCGCCGGTGTCCGTGTTCAAGGTCGGCGCCGATGGCGCGCGCGTGCCGTTCGTGAGCGACCTGTCGAACGCGACGTCGATGGCCTTCGACCGCGAGGGCCGTCTGCACGTCTCCAGCCGGTTCGACGGCAGCGTCCACCAGGTAGACGCGCGGGGGCGGTCGAAGGTCGTCGCGACCGACCTGGGAGTCGCGTGCGGAATTGCCTTCGGACCGAACGGGGACCTCTTCGTCGGCGACCGATCCGGATCCATCCTTCGGGTCGCAGGCGAGCGGACCGAAATCATCGCGACCCTCCCGGGGAGCGTTGCCGCGTTTCATCTGGCATTCGGGCCCGAAGGCTACTTGTACGTGGCGGCCCCGACGGTGTCGTCTACCGATGGGCTGTATCGAATCTCGCCTGACGGTAAGACCGAGCAGTTCGGGACGCGCTTCGGCCGGCCCCAGGGCATCGCCTTCGACGCCGACGGCCGCCTCTATGTCGTCGACTCGCTCGCGGGGAGCTCCGGGTTGTACCGAGTCGACATCAGCCGGCCGACCGAGGTGGAGCAACTCCTCGCCGGAGGACCGCTGATCGGGCTGGCGTTCGCGCCGGCTGGCGGGTTGGTGGTGGCGTCGACCGATACGGTGTTCCGGTTCGACGTGCCGCTGGGCGGATGGCTGTTCGCGCAGGGTTGACGCACGGGAATTCCATAAGCCGTCAGCTATCAGCTCTCGGCTATCAGCTCACCGTGAGCGCTGATAGCTGACGGCTGATAGCTGAAAGCCACTCTACGAATCACGCGCGCGCATCGTGGTAGGCTGACGGCACTCCACATGAGTCAGCTCTTCACGCGCAAACCCATCGCCGATCTTCTGGTCGACGGCGAGCACGGGCTGAAACGGGTGCTCGGCGCCGGCGACTTGATCATGCTGGCGATCGGAGCGGTCATCGGGGCCGGCATCTTCGGCGCGATCGGCACTGCCGCCGCCGGACAAATCGGTCCCAACGGCGAGGTCGTTCGGTACGGCGCCGGCCCGGCGCTGGTCTTCTCCTTTCTTCTCCTTGGTCTGGCGTGCGCGCTCGCGGCTCTGTGCTACGCGGAGCTCGCGTCGATGATCCCTCAGGCGGGAAGCGCGTACGCCTACTCGTACGCGACGCTCGGAGAGCTCGTCGCCTGGATCATCGGCTGGGATCTGATCCTCGAGTACGCCGTCGGGAACGTCGCGGTCGCGATCTCGTGGGGCGACTACTTCAACACGCTGCTCCGTGGCTTCGGACTGGCGATTCCACTCTGGCTCACGACCGGCTATCGGACGGCGCTCCTGAGCGCCGACCCGGCGGTGCACGGCCTTCTTCAAACGTCGCCGCAGATCGCCGGCATTCCGATCGTCATCCATCTGCCGGCGTTCGGCATCGTGATGTTGATCACATGGCTGCTGCTCCAGGGCGCGCGCGAGAGCGTCACCGCGAACAACATCATGGTGGTGATCAAGCTCCTGGCCCTGGGGCTCTTCATTGCGGTTGGCGCCACCCACCTGCACGGGGAGAACTACCATCCCTTCGCGCCGAACGGTTTCACCGGCATCCACCAGGGCGCCGCGATCGTGTTCTTCGCGTACATCGGGTTCGACGCCATCTCCACGGCCGCCGAAGAAACGATCAATCCCCAGCGGAACCTGCCGCTTGGCATTCTCGGCGGACTCGCCATCTGCACGCTGATCTACGTCATTGTCGGTGTCGTGCTCACCGGGATGGTGCCCTACAAAGAGCTCGCGGTCGCCGACCCGCTCGCGCGTGCGCTGCAGCTGGCCGGGTTCGACGCAGTCGGCTGGATCGTCGCGCTCGGCGCCGCCGTGTCGATGTCGGCGGTGCTGCTGGTCTTTCAGTACGGTCAACCGCGGATCTTCTTCGCGATGGCGCGCGACGGTCTGCTGCCCGGTTGGGCGGCGAAGCTTCACCCTAAAACGAAGGTCCCGTTCGTCACGACGCTCTTTACGGGCATTTTCGTGGCGCTGTGGTCGCTGATCGGGGATGCGGGAGAGACGTACGATTTGACGAACATCGGAACGCTCTTCGCGTTCATGCTCGTCAGCATCGGGGTGCTCGTGCTTCGCTACATTGAACCCCGGCGAGCGCGACCGTTCAAGGTGCCGTTCGTCTGGCCCGTCTGCATCGGCTCGGCGGCCGGATGCTTGTTCATCATGCAAGGTCTGCCGCGCGTCGCGTGGGAACGCTTCGGCATCTGGCTCGTCGTCGGCCTTCTTCTGTATTTCCTGTACGGCTACCAGCACAGCAAGCTGAGAAGAGCTTGAGCACTGGAGCTGATTTGGGCGGCACTGGCAAAACCTTCACAGGGAGCGTCAAAGAGATCTTTGTTTGTTGTTGCTCCTCTGGTTTGTTCCTCCGCCTCCTCCTTCCTCCCTGTGAAGCTCTTGTGGCGGTGAAGACTGCCCGGCGAGATCTCCCGTGTTAAACTACTCGTTTTGGGTCTTCTCGCTGTGTCCTGACTGTAAACATGTCGCACGACTGGATTTCGGTCCGCGGCGCTCGGGTCCACAACCTCAAGAACGTCGACGTCGACCTCCCGCGCAACCAGCTCGTTGTCGTCACGGGGCTTTCGGGTTCCGGCAAGTCCTCGCTTGCCTTCGACACCATCTATGCCGAGGGTCAGCGCCGGTATGTCGAGTCGCTCTCGTCGTACGCCCGCCAGTTCCTCGAGCAGATGGAGAAGCCGGACGTCGATCTCATCGACGGCCTCTCACCGGCAATCGCGATCGAGCAGAAGACGACCGGCTCGAATCCTCGGTCGACGGTCGGGACGGTCACGGAGATCTACGACTACCTGCGGCTCCTCTTCGCCAACATCGGCGTTCCGCACTGCCACCTGTGCGGTCGAGAGATCGCCTCGCAGTCGCTCGAGCGGATCATCGACATGGTGATGCTCTCCCCGAACGACGAACGGGTGAACGTGCTGGCGCCAATCGTCCGCGGCCGGAAGGGCGAGTTCAAGAAAGAGCTGGTGGCCCTTCGCGCGCGCGGCTTCACGAAGGTGCGAGTGGACGGTCAGCTCCGGTCGCTCGACGAAGACATCAAACTGGATCGTCGGCGCAATCACACGATCGACGTTGTCGTCGATCGGCTCGTGCTGAAGCCTGGCATCGAGCGGCGACTCGCCGAGTCGGTTGAAATTGCGCTGCAGCTCGCCGAGGACATCGTCGTCATCAACACGTACGACGGCGGGGATCGGCTGTTCTCGCGACGGCTGGCGTGCACCTATTGCGGCGTCAGCATGCCCGAGATGACGCCGCGCGCCTTTTCCTTCAACTCTCCGCATGGTGCGTGTGCTGAATGTCAGGGGCTGGGCGCCGTGTACGACTTCGATCCCGGACGGCTCGTGCCAGACGAATCGCTCTCGCTCCAGGACGGAGCGATCGCGCCATGGGCGAAGGGCGACCGCAAGCTGGTACGCGAAGCGCTCAACGGCCTGAGCCGGACCTTCGGGATCGACCTGACGGTGCCCTTCCGGCGGCTGACGAAGAAGGTCCGGGATCTGCTGTTCTTCGGAGCGCCCGGCGCTGCCGGTGGACGTCGGACGGACGCCGACCCAGTCGCTGTCAAGGCCAGGAAGTCTCGAAAAGTCGAGACCGATCCGTTCGGTGCAAACTTCGAGGGGCTGATTCCGAACTTCCGCCGCCGGTACGAGCAGGGCACTTGGGTCGAGCAGGAGGAGCTCGAGCCGTATCGGGCGCTGCGCCCGTGCCCGTCGTGTCAGGGGCATCGGCTGAAGCCGCAGAGCCGGTCAGTGCGCGTGAAAGGACGGACGATTTCGGAGTACGTCGATCTGCCGATTTCAGAGGCGGTTGCACTCTTCGACGGCCTCGACCTGACCGACCGCGAAAGCTTGATCGCGACACGAATCCTGCGCGAGATTCGCGATCGCCTGCACTTTCTGAACGACGTGGGCGTCGGCTACCTCACGCTCGGCCGCAGCGCCGCGACGCTTTCCGGCGGCGAGGGGCAGCGCATCAGGCTCGCGACGCAGATCGGCTCCAACCTCACCGGCGTCCTGTATGTGCTCGACGAGCCGTCGATCGGACTCCACCAGCGCGACAACCGCGCTCTGCTGTCGACGCTCGCCCGACTGCGCGATCTCGGCAACACGGTTGTCGTTGTCGAGCACGACGAGGAAACGATTCGAACCGCAGACTACGTCATCGACCTTGGTCTCGGCGCCGGCGAGCACGGCGGCCACGTCATCTTCCAGGGTACGCCTGATGCGCTCCTGGCGAACGGCAATGGATCGCTCACCGGGGCGTATCTTCGCGGCGAGCGCAGCATCCAAACGCCATCGTCGCGCAGGGCGACCACCCGCGGGTCGCTCGTGATCAAGGGTGCGCGCGCGAACAACCTCAAGGACATCACCATCGCGCTGCCGCTCGGCGTTCTCACCACGGTGACCGGCGTCAGCGGATCGGGAAAATCCACGCTCGTCAACGAGATCGTCTATCGGGCGCTTGCGCGGGAGCTGTACCGCGCTGCCGACGAGCCAGGCGCGCATACGGCGATTGAAGGCATCGATCAACTCGACAAGGTTATTCAAATCGATCAGTCGCCGATCGGGCGCACACCCAGGTCCAATCCGGCGACGTACACCGGACTCTTCACGTTCATTCGTGAGCTGTTCGCCATGCTGCCGGACGCCAAGACGCGGGGGTTCCGGCCGGGACGCTTCTCGTTCAACGTCAAGGGCGGCCGCTGCGAGGCGTGTCAGGGTGACGGCGTCATCGCGATCGAGATGCACTTCCTCCCGAACGTCTACGTGACCTGCGAGCAGTGCAAGGGACGTCGATACAATCGCGAGACGCTGGAGATCAAGTACCGCGGCAAGTCAATCGCGGACGTGCTCGATTTGACCGTGGATCAGGCACTGCCACTCCTGGAGAACTTTCCTCCCATCGCCAACAAGCTGCGGACGCTGCAGGACGTGGGATTGGGGTACATCGAGCTGGGGCAGTCTGCGACGACACTCAGCGGTGGAGAGGCCCAGCGTGTAAAACTGGCCAAGGAGCTGTCGCGTCGTGGTACGGGCCGGACACTCTACATCCTGGATGAGCCTACGACCGGACTTCACTTCGAGGATACGCACAAGCTTCTCGACGTCCTCAACAAGCTCGTCGATCAAGGCAACACGGTCGTGATCATCGAGCACAACCTTGACGTCATCAAATCGGCAGACTACGTCATCGACCTCGGACCCGAAGGGGGGCAGGGCGGAGGCAGAATCGTCGCGCAGGGCACTCCTGAAGTCGTCTCACGGAGCCGAGAATCGTTTACGGGCCAATTTCTCGCCGATATCCTCGGCCCGTCGTCAACCCAGGCCGCGTCGTAGCGGGACACAGAGACTGGGGGCTCTAGGATGCGCTGTGGTAATTTCGCAACAAACAAGCGGATCGGAGCTGTGGCTATCCAGCCACATTTGAGTTTGCCTGCCTCACCCCTGTTGTTCGATCGAGTCGCTAAAAGCGTTTCATATCATGGGCTTAGCAACCAAAGCTCTGCCTCTGGAAATGTGGCAGAGGCTTTGCTCAGCTGATCGCAGCTTGCCCAACCGACTAAGGTTATGAACGCGCAGCGCACATTACGTCGATCTGTGTCTTGTACCGGAATAGGCCTGCATTCCGGCAACAAGGTCACGCTTTCACTCAAGCCAGCCCCTGCCGACTACGGCATCAGGTTCCAGCGCTCCGATCTCGGGGGCCTGGAGATTCCTGCGACGGTCACGCACCTCGGGGGGATTCAGTATCAGACCGGCCTCACGCGTGAGGCCGTGTCGGTCGAAACCGTCGAACACCTGCTGGCGGCGCTCACCGCGCTCGGCATCGACAATGTCATCGTCGAACTGAACCATCCGGAAGTCCCGATCATGGATGGCAGCGCCGCGCCGTTCGTTTATCTGATTCTCAACGAGGCGGGTGTCAAGCGTCTGACGGCGCCGCGCCGCTACCTGAAGGTGCTGCGTCCGATCTCGCTGACGCACGGGGACAAGCGCATCGCCCTCTATCCTTCAGACCATTTCAAGGTCACTTACAGCATCAGCTTCGATCATCCGCTCCTCCGTCACCAGTCGCGAACGATGAGGATCACGGAAGAGACGTTCGTGGAAGACATCGCGCCGGCGCGGACGTTCGGGTTCCTGAAGGAGGTCGAGACGCTCCGTCAGCGCGGCCTCGCGCTGGGCGGCTCGCTCGACAACGCGATCGTGCTTGGCGAGACGGGCGTCCTGAACAACGCGCTCCGGTTCGAGGACGAGTTCGTCCGCCACAAGATTCTCGACGTCATCGGGGACTTGTCGCTCGTCGGCCACCCGGTCGTCGGGCACCTGGTCGCGCACCGCGGCGGCCACGCGCTGCACACGGCCTTTGCGGCGAAGATTCTGGAAGAAGCGGATGCCTGGCGGCTCGTCGAAGCGCCGGCCGAAACCGCAGTACCGGTCGTGACTCACGCGCCCGCTGGCAGCGCTGCGCGTCTGGGCGGGGTCTAAGCCACAAGATCCTTTCTGCGTTGGCGGGGCCTGAAATCCCCGGCCTACAGTTCCGCTGAATGTGACGCCGGGTCTTCAGACCCGGCGTTCGTGTCTCTGCTCCGGCACATTCCCGGCCGGGCGCCTTATCTCGCGGGGGCGGACGACGAGCCTGCGCCGAGAGCCGTCCGGCAGAACTCCACGCACCTGCGGACCTCCTTGACGGCGTCCGAGCCCTCGGGGATGTCGTATTCGAGCTCGATCGAGCCGGGGATCTTCCACTTGTTCTTACTCACCAGCTGGAGAATCTCCTTGACGGGCGTGTCTCCGGTGCCCCAGGCCAGGTTGAGGGAGCAGTGTTCCGGCGACGTTCGATCCTTGAGGTGGAAGCTCGAGATCCGGTCGTGGTACTTCTGCAGGAACTGCATCGGAGTGCCACCGACGTTGCCGGCCGCGACGAAGTGACCGAAGTCGATGTTCGCCATATTGCCTTTCGACGCGGCGAACGCCTGATCGAATGCGGTCATGCTGCCCTGCAGGTGCGTGTGGTACGCCGCATAGACTTTGTGCTTCATCGCAAAGTCCCCGATCCGTTTCAGCTGCGCGGCATCGGTCGGGAGCTCCAGGGTCGTGTGCGTACATCCCAGGGCTTCGGCGACGTTGAAGACGTAGTCGAACTCTTCGTCCGACATGTTCGGGTTGAGCTGCTTCCACGCGTAGATCGTCACGCCTGCGTCGTTGTACATCTTGCGTAGCTTCTTGAACGCGTCCATGGAGACGCTCGTGCGCCAGGCCTTCAGCTTCGCGGCCTGTTCCTCCTGCTGCGCCCGCTGCTCGGGTGCGATCTCGCCGCGACCGCCTCCGCCGCCTGGTGCGCCCCCACCGCCGCGACCCGCCGGACATGGCTGGCCGTTCCACGAACCAACCGGGGCCGCACCAGTGGCGGCTGCCGGAGCAGCGGCGGCCGCGGTCGTGCCTCCTGCACCGCCAGGTCCGCGGCCTCCTGCAGCGCCCGCGGGCCCTCGTCCGCCGCCACCCCCGCGCCCGGCAGACTGCGGCGCGCCCGCAAAGCTCTCGACAGGCCCACCCATCAACTCAATCGCGCTGATTCCTGAGTCGACGATGTACTTGAGCGTCGCTTCGGCGGTTTGATCGGGCATGCTGCGATAGCTGTAGGTGATCGTGCCGATCTGGACGCCGTTGATCAGCGAGTTCGGCTTGGCCTGTGCGAAGGCGCCGAAGATGCTTTCGGTTCGGCCGAGCAACGCCGCCGCGGGCAGACCGGCGAGTGCGAGCTTTCCGAATTCGCGTCGCGTGTAGGACATTTTGGCTCCTCCTATCCATCCAGAGAGTCAGATTGCGGAAATCACGGTGTGCTCCTCACGCGATACGACGAGAACCTCCAGACTGTAACTGCGCAGCGGCTGGAAGCGCCATGAAACCTTCAGATTCACAACCTCTGCCTTGCGGTGTGCCTGCGCCGTGGGATCAGACCTGGTCTGACCCCGCCCCTCACAGCCGCGTGACGCCGGGCGTTCGCACCGTCGAGCCGTCGTTCGTGTCGCCGGCGGGCCCCCTCGTCAACAGGGTTGCCAGAATCCACGCGCCCACAGTACGCTGCTCAAGCTCGGATGGGTGCGCCGGCCCGGATGAAAGGGCGCCGCCCCTGACGTATCAAATTTTCAATTGAGAGGGCACACCATGCGTCTCGTCTACGGTTACGCACTTGCAGTGGCGGCGGTCATGTCCGCCCCGAACATCATCGGGGCCCAGCAGGCCGACGCGGCCAAATCGGTCGCGGGCGGCGGCATCACGGCGGCGGGTTGGGCCGGCAAGGTCGACCCGAGCGAAGAGAAGAACGGTCAGACGGTCAACAACGCCAAGCTGGCGATGGAGGGCAAGGATCTCCACGTCACGACGGGTCCGGCCATCGACGTACTGGAACCCGGCCAACAAGGCCGCCGGCGACTACACGGTGAAGGCCACGTTCACCGAGTCGAAGTACATGAACCTCAACGATCATCCGCATCCCTACGGGATCGTGATCGCGGGCAACGACCTCGGCACGCCAACACAGAGCTACCTCTACTGTGCCGCCTACGGCAACGGCAACTTCATCGTCCGGGGCTTCGGTCCGGAGCCCTTCCAGGTCAACGGCCGACGCGGCGAGCCCAATGCGGCCGTTGCCAAGGCGGCGGGACCCGGACAGCCCGTCAAGCAGGACATCGCCGTCTCCGTGAAGGGCGACAAGGTGGAATGCTCGATCAACGGAACAGTCGTGGGGAGCTACGACAAGGCGGCGGTGGTGACGGCGGGCAAGCTGAAGTCGACTGACGGCATTTACGGCATCCGCTTCGCGCACAACACGGACGCCGTCGTCAGCGGCCTGACGATGACGAAGAACTAAGGTGGAGCGCCGGGTCTTTTTTCGACCCGGCATTGTTTTGTGAAGGCGGGGTCTCCGGCGGAAGGCCCCGCCCTACATTTCAAATCAGCGCGCTCGACTGCCGGATCCCGGATCCCGGGTCCCAGATCACGGGCCGCGGACTCCGCCTCAGATCACCACCAGCGTTCTCATCGTCGTCGGCGACCCGCACGCCTCGAACCAGTCGATTCCCTCGCTGACCAGATCGAACTTCAAGGCGTAGCGGCCCGGTTTGTCGGGCGCTGTGATGGTCATCGGCACCTCCACTGTGGCGCCAGGCTGAAGCGTCGATGGCAGCCAGGCGCGCTCGAAGTCCCGGTTCACGACCTGCCCGTCACGGCGGCACAACTGCGCGCCGAGCCGCACCAACCTCCGGCCGTAACTTGCCTGGGCCGGGAAGGGCCGCGTCGAGGCGTTTCGGACGGTCGTGATCAGGGAGATCGGACGACCGGGACGGCCGACGACCGGCAGTCCGGGGATCGGGCCCCGCACGTTGATCTCGGCCCGCGGTGTCGCGCCCGGGATCGCATTTCCAAGATTGTTGTCGTCCCAGATCTCGTGTCGAACCGCCCCGAGCTCCGCGCTCCCCCTGACGAACCGGCGGGAAAACATGTCCTCGGGATGATCGGTCAGCTCCCAGCACAGACGATCGACGCCCATCTCGGTCGCCATGGTCCGCGCGAGCTGCATCTCCGCGTCGCTGTCGTTGTGCGTGAAGAGGATGTAGCGCCAGTTGATGAACGGCACGTCACGCGCGGCGCGCTGCTTCTCGCCGGCCGCCGCGCGCAGGTGCCGAATCGCCTTTGCGAAGTCGCCACGCTTCCGGTACGTCGCGTAGCTCTCCGGGGTCGCGCCGTCGATCGAGAAGGTGACCTCGTCTATCCCGGAGTGCACCAGCCGGCGCACCGAATCTTCAGTGAAGGCGAGGCCGTTCGTGCTCGTGTAGAGATAGATGTGGGGAAACTTCGTCTTGATGTACTCGCACATCTCCACGGCGCGCTTGTGGAGAAAGGCCTCGCCGTAGTTGAAGAAGTCGATCCGTCCGAGTGACGGTCCCGCCTCATCGACGACCCGCGTGAACAAATCGAAGTCGAGCATGCCGGCCTGGCGCGTGCGCGTAATGCCCGTTTCCGGAGCGCAGCAGGCCTGGGCGCACGAGATGTTGCAGGCTGCGGTGCATTCGACGTACAGCCGGGAGGGGAGTGAGGGGACGTCGAGCGGCCGCTGGGGAGGGGCCTGATCGCCGGCCAGCGGGAGCTTCAGCGCGCAATCGCCGCAGAACGTCGATCCTCCCGCGTTCAGATCGCGGCGCAGCGCCGACGCGCGCTCGCCCGTCCAGATCCCGGCGACCGTTTCCTTCCGCGCGTCGCCCAGGACGCGCTTGGCGTACGGATCGCTGCACCCGCACACCATGCGCCCGTCGCAGAGCATCACCATGATGTTCCAGGGCCACGAGCAGGTGAACCGGGTCGCCAGGTAGTTCAGGGACACGTCAGGGTTTCTTGGGCAGCTTCTTCATGTAGGCGCCGAGGCGCTCGTTCTCGTACGACACGAAGTTGAGGAAGAAACTCTCGGAGAGGTATTGGCGACGCTCGTCGTCGGTCAGCTGGTCGATGACGTGCTGGATCTCGCGAACCGTATCCTCGAAGGTCCTGTCCAGCTCCCGTTTGGTCGTCATCTCGTGATACAGGGTCTCCAAGACGGTGAGGAGGTCGCCGTCGAGCGGAAGTCGTGCCCCGGTAGTCAACTTGATCGTGCGCATGGCGGCCTACGCTCCGAAGCTTTTGACGGCGCTGGGCTCGTCGGGGTGCACCTCGATGAAATTCTGGGCGCCCGTCATCGTCAGCATCGTTTCGACGCGCTTCTGGACGCCGGCCAGCTTGAGGGCGCCGCCGGCGGCGCTGGCCTGGCGGTAGAGGTCCATGAGGCAGCCGATTGTCGCGCTGTCCACGTAGCCGACCGACGAAAGGTCCACCACCACGCGCTTCTCGCCCGCGGCGATGAGGTCGGTGACCGCCGTCGAGAACTCGGACAGAAGGGGGTACATCAGACGTGACTCGCCAACGCGCACGACCGCGATTCCGTTTGCGTGTTCGGTTGTGAGGTTCATTCGGAGACTCCGGAACGCCGGGTCCGGCCACGCGCGGGTGCTCCGCGCCTGCGCCGGGCCGCTGGCTGCTTGTCCTGCAGGCGCCGGAGCTGGTGAGCCAGCTCGATCCGCCCGCGGTTGATGCGCGACTTGACCGTGCCCTCGGGTAGCCCGAGACGATCGGCGATTTCCTGGTACGACAGCTCCTGGAGGTCGCGCAGGATCACTGCCGTTCGAAGCGTCAGCGGCAGCTTCTGCAGCGCCTGTCGCAGGAGCCCGCGCAAGTCCTGATGCTCCGCGGCCTGGTACGGCCCACGATCGGACGATGCCGGCTGCAAGTCCGTGGTGTCGACCTCGCGTGCGATCGTCTGCCGTTCCTTCCGCACGCTCCGGTAATGGTCGATGCAGAGATTGCGGCTGATGCTGATGATCCAGGTCTGAAAGTTCGCGCGCCGATCGAAACTGCCAAGCGCCTTGAAAATCTTCAGAAAGATGTCCTGCGTGAGATCTTCCGCCTCGTCGTGCTTGCCGACGAACTTGTACGCGACGTTGAAGACCTTGCGCCAGTTCTGCCTGACGATCAGCTCCCACGCCGACTGATCGCCGGCCAGACACTGCTCGATCAGGCTGTCGGGCGTAGTCGGTTGAGCAGCCGGAGAATCAACGGACATGCAGTCGGGGAATCATATCAAGGTTCCAGGTTTCTAGGGTCTGCGCCGGTGGTTCTCGGCTTCCAAAGGTCCTCAGGTCCCAAAAGGGTTCCTCCTTCCTCCCGTTCTCCTGTGAAGGTTTGTCTGTGGCTGTCCTCCACTTCTGGATCGGCTCTTCCCACCTGATACTATCGTTGCGTGATCGGATTTCAGCGACTCGATGGCACGCTCGCGTGCGATGGCGTGCCGCTTCCAGCGCTGGCAGCGGCGTATCGCACTCCACTCTACGTCTACAGCGCAGCGACGATCGTGAGCCGCTATCGTGCGGTGGACGAAGCGTTTGCCTCGCATCCGCATGCGATGCACTATGCGCTGAAAGCGAACTCCACTCTGGCCATCGCGCGGCTTCTTCGCGGCCTCGGCAGCGCCGCCGATGCGAATTCCGGCGGCGAGATCGACGTCGCGCTGCGCGCCGGATTCATTCCGCCGCAAATCGTCTTCACGGGAGTGGGGAAGACGCCCGCGGAGCTCGAACAGGCCGTCGATCTCGGCGTCAAGACCATCAATGCGGAGTCGGAGGGCGAGCTCGAACGGATTGACGCGATCGCGCGCGCGCGCCAGACGCGTACCCGCGTCGCATTGCGCGTGAACCCTGACATCGACGCGCGGAGTCATCCGCACATCTCAACCGGCCTCAAAACCAACAAGTTCGGCATTCCCATTGACGACGTTCGTGAGATTGCGCGGAAGGCTGCGGGCAGGCCAGGGCTCGAGCTCGTTGGCCTGCACAGCCACGTTGGATCCCAGATAACGGATTTGTCGCCGCTGCGTCGTGCCGCTGAGGCGCTAGTCACGCTTTCGCGTGAGCTTCGCGACGACGGCGTCACCATCGAGCATCTGGATCTGGGCGGCGGCCTCGGAATCTCCTACGACGGAAGCGCCGCGCCAACGGCGCAGGACTACGCGGGGGCCCTGCTTCCCGCAGTCAAGGACTCAGGCCTCTCCATCATCCTCGAGCCGGGCCGCAGCATCGTCGGGCCCGCCGGTGCGCTCCTGACGTCTGTCGTCGACGTGAAGGAGCAGTCAGGTGGAAAGCTGTTCGTCATCCTGGACGCCGGGATGACGGAACTGATCAGGCCGATGCTGTACAACGCGTTCCACCGGATCGAGCCGGTCGTGGCACGCGGTGGCCCCGAGATGATCTGTGACATGGTCGGTCCGTTGTGCGAGACGAGCGACACGCTGGGACGCGACCGTCGCCTCGCGCGGCCGGTCGTCGGTGACGTGTTCGCGGTGCTCGACGCCGGCGCGTACGGAGCGGTCATGGCGTCGAATTACAATCGGCGCACGATGCCGGCGGAAGTCATGGTGAACAACGGACGCCCTGACCTCATAAGACGAAGGCAGACCCTCGACGATCTGGTGGCGCTGGAGATCTGATGAGGCCCCACCCCTCTGTCACGTGGGGGCGGGCCTTCAGGCCCGCCCAGGCGGGGTCTGAAGACCACCGGAGCTGCATCAGCATCGCATCAGGTGCATCGGCATGAGCCTGCGACCGAAGGGGCTGCTCATAGTCTTCGAAGGCCTCGATCAAAGCGGCAAGCAGACTCAGGCCGAAGGACTCCGCGATCACCTCATATCTCTCGGCCGGGAATGCGAGCTCCTCTCGTTTCCCGACTACTCGACGCCGATCGGCAGCGAGATCTCGCGCGGGCTCCATGGCGAACGCGAGTACGGTCCGGACGTCATGCAGCTGCTGTACGTCGCGAATCGACACGAGAAGAAGCCCGACATCGAACGGGCGCTCGGCGCCGGCACGACGATCATCTGCGATCGGTACATCGCCTCGAGCGTGGCCTACGGCGAGGCGCATGGTCTCGATCCCCGATGGCTGACCGAGATTCAGCGATTCCTTCCGGCGCCGGACCTGAGCATCCTGCTCGATATCGCTCCAGAGACCGCGGCGCAGCGGAAGGCGGCCGGACGCGACAAGTACGAGCGCGATCTCGCGCTCTTGTCTCGCGTGCGCGCGAGCTACCATCGTCAAGCTGCGGCCTCGACGAGCTGGCTGCGCGTCGACGGCGAACGCTCTCGGGACGCCGTCCGGGCGGATGTGCTCACGGCAGTCTCGACACGACTCGCGCCGCGGTGAGGGCGCGGACGTCCCGGGCCCCGGCCCGTCGCAGCGCGACGGCGCACGCGTTCAGCGTGGCGCCGGTGGTCGACACATCGTCGACGAGCAGCACTGTCAGCCCATCGACCGCGTGACGTTTCTCGAGCGAGAAGGCATTCCGGACGTTCGCGTGCCGCCGCGCGGCCGGCAGATCCGTCTGCGATGATGTTTCCCGCGTCCGGCGCAGCACGTTCTTCCATTCGAGACCCAGGTGCCTCGCCAGTTCTTCGGCCTGGTTGAAACCGCGTGCGCGCCGCCGCCGCCGGTGTAACGGCACGGGGACGACCAGATTCACGCCGCACACGAGGTCGCCGGCGCTGGCCATCATCAATCGCGCGAGAGGAACTGCGACCGACGGGCGCTTCCCGTACTTCAGTGCGTGGAGGATGACGCGAAGCGCGCCATCGTATGCTCCGATCGCCCGCGCCGATGAGACTGCCGATCCGATGCGCCGGCAACGCGGGCATGTCGAAGCATCAAGGCTGATGACGCGCCAGCTGGGAAGCGGATCGCCGCACTGTCGGCACAACGGTGGCGTAAGCGGAACGATGGCATTCCAGCACCGGCCGCAGACCGCGCCGCGCGTGGGCCGATCAAGCGGCGTATCGCAGGCTGCGCACCGCGGCGCAATCAGGACAGCGATCAGGCTGTCCGCAATCGTCCGGAGGATGGAGTGCGGCGGTTCAGGCGGGCTTGCCGTCCGCGGTGGGCTCGTCGCTGACGTCGATCCGCTCGGCATCACCCCAGAGCCGCTCGAGCGAGTAGAACTCCCGCGTCTGCGGTGCGAAGACGTGCACGATGAAGTTGAAGTAGTCCATCAGGACCCACTCGGCACGGTCGTACCCCTCGATGTGGGCCGGCCGCACCTTCGATGCTCGCAGCGTTTCCTCGACGGCATCGACGATCGCCTTGACCTGACGCTGATTCTGTCCGGAACACAGCACGAAGAAATCGGTGAATGCCGGTGTGTGACGGAGATCGAGCACGACAACATCAAGCGCTTTCTTGTCTAGGGCTGCACGGACGACCTTCCCGACCTCGCCCGTTAGTCGTTTCTTGCCCGTGCCGATTCGTCGTTCAGTTTTCGCCATGCAAGTGATCTGCCGCGGTGTGAATCAGAGTGGAGGATCCGTCTCCAACGTACAGACGATGCTGACGGATGTGGCGTTCGACCGCCTCAGTGACGAGTCCCGCCACCGGTTCGCCGGCTTGCAGCCGGCGGCGGATCTCCGTTGACGAAACATCAGGCGTGCCCGCCTGCAGTATGAGGATTCGAGTGTCCGAAGCAAGGCTCGCGCGTGCCGATGCGGTGGTCGAGAACCGGCTGGCGAGAGCCGGCAGACTCTCGACGATTCGATGGCTGTCGTAGCCCGGGCGTGACACGACGACGAAGTTCGCCATGTCCAGCACGCGCGGGTATCGATTCCAGGTTTCAATTTCTGCGAAGGCGTCGGCGCCGAGGATGAAAAAAATCTGCGACGGTTGCGTGCCTGACTCGTGAAAGCGCTCGAGCGTCGAGGCCGTATAGGACGTTCCAGGCGCAACGAGCTCGATGTCGCAGGCTTCCACGCCCTCGATCCCGTTCACCGCAAGCGCCGCCATCGCGAAGCGATGGAACGGTGAAGCGGACGGCTGCAGCGGTCGATGCGGGGGGATTCGCGACGGCAGGAGCAGCACACGGTCCAGTGCCAGCGCATCACGCGCGGCAAGTGCCGTTTCGATGTGCCCGACGTGGACGGGATCGAGCGTGCCGCCGAGAATTCCGAGGCGTGCGCCGAGGCTCATTCAGCGAAGTTCATCTTGCGTGGGGCTCCGCCCCACACCCTGGCTCGGTCGCTTGCGGGGCCCCTTCGCCCCGCTCCGCTCCCTCGCGGGCGCACTGTGCGCGCCGTTATGCGGCAGCGCGACCGAGATTCTTGTGGCTGGCCGCATAACGGTCTAGTCCGTAGGTCCGATCGACCGTGGTGACGCCGCCGCACCTTCCCGAGCGTTGGCGACTTCCTTCCACATGGCTTCGAGCAGGGCGTCGAGACCCTGCCCGGTCGCCGCTGACACAGCGTAAAGCGGAATGCTGCGCTCGCGCAAATGGTCCTTCAATCGCTCGAGTCTCACCGGCTCATCGAGCGCGTCGATCTTGTTCGCCGTCACCAGCTGCGGCTTGTCCATTAGACGCTCGCCTGCGGCATCGCGTCCTGGAAACAGCTCCAGCTCGCGCTGGATGATCTCGAAGTCCTCGACCGGATCGCGTCCGCTCATCGACGACACATCGATGAGGTGCACGAGGACTTTGGTCCGCTCGAGATGGCTCAGGAACCGGTGCCCCAACCCATGTCCCTCGTGCGCACCTTCAATCAGGCCGGGGATGTCGGCAACGACGAAGGATCGGCCGTCGGATAGACCGACGACGCCGAGGTTGGGGACGAGCGTGGTGAACGGATAGTCCGCAATCTTCGGACGCGCCGCCGAGATTCGCGAGATCAGCGTGGATTTCCCGGCGTTCGGGAAGCCGACCAGGCCGACATCGGCAAGGAGCTTCAGATGGAACCGGAGGTTCTTCTCCTCGCCTGGAAGCCCCGGCTGCACTTTCCGCGGGGCGCGGTTGGTCGACGTGGCAAACTGCGCGTTGCCCAGGCCGCCCAGCCCGCCTTTCGCGATGAGGACGCGCTCCCCATCTTCGGTGAGGTCGGCCACCTGCGCGAGCGCATCCTCCGCGGCGCGCTCGTACACCACGGTCCCGACCGGTACGGAAAGCTCGACGTCGGCGCCCATCCGCCCGGTGCGGTTCGACCCTTCACCGTGCGCGCCGTTGCCGGCAGCGAAGCTTTTCTGGAAGCGGTAGTTGAGGAGCGTGTTGAGGTTGGCGTTTGCGACGATGTAGACAGAGCCGCCGTGGCCACCGTTGCCGCCGTTCGGGCCTCCTCGAGGCACGAACTTCTCACGGCGGAAGCTCATAGCGCCACGCCCGCCGTGTCCGGCCTCGACGTGAATGTCTACTTCATCGACAAATGACGACATCTCGGTCGGGCTTTATTTCGCCGCGCGTGGACATCAGCCCACGCGCTTTTGGTCGGTGGTCCGGCCGGGCCGGAGTTCATCGCCTGGTTCAGGACGCAGGCGCCAGCCGACCGCAGGCTTTTACGACTCTGTCGTCGTCTCCACCGGGGTCTCGACCGGGTGGACGCTGATCACGCGACCGCGCGCGCCGTGATCGGAGAACTTGACCCGGCCGCCGACCTTCGCGAAGAGGGTGTCGTCCTTGCCGAGGCCGACATTGATACCCGGCTTGAAGCGGCGCCCGCGCTGTCGCACGAGGATCGATCCGCCGGTCACGATGTTGCCGTCGAAGCGCTTCACGCCGAGACGCTGCGAGTTGCTGTCGCGCCCGTTGCGGGAGCTGCCTTGACCTTTTTTGTGAGCCATTAGACCAGAATCTCCTTCACGCGAATCTGCGTGTAGGTGCTGCGATGTCCCTTGGTCCGGCGCATGCCCTTGCGACGCTTCTTCTTGAACACGCGAATCTTCGGTCCGCGCGACTCGCCAGAGACGACGCCGACGACGCGCGCATTGGCGACGAAGGGCGCCCCGGCGAGCACCTCACCGCCATCCGTTTCCAGAACGAGCACGCGGTCGATGCTGACTTCCTGACCCGGCTCGACGTCGACGCGGTCAACGGTGATCACGGAGCCCGGCGTCACCTTCACCTGGCGGCCACCGCTTTGAATGATTGCGAACACGTTCTCCACCTCCGCCGCGAAACGCTTCCACCATGCCTGCAGGAGGCGGCCGTCGTAGCCTTGTCCGCCTCCGCGCGAAGCGCTATGGCGTGACCTCGACGAAGCTCAAAGAGCGCCGTCGGGGCGAAGGCTGGCCCACCGGACCCTGTCGCGCACGAAATCGCGCTACCGGCAAAGTATTTAGACTATCACGGAAGCTCTTGGGGAGTAAACAGTTAGCGGCCGAATCGATGTGCGCGGTTGCAGATGTTCTTTGACCCCAGCCCGATGGCAGGGCTACTTGAGGAGGATGCGGGATCCGCGGACTTTCTGCGTGCTCAGGGCGTTCAGGAAGCTCGGGATCAGCTTGTCCATCAGCTCGAAGTACGACGAAAGCGCCGGGGTGTTCTGCTGAGCGTTGTAGAGGACCTGCTCGTTGAACGTTTCGGAGTAGAGCGTGGCTCCCGTACGGCCGTCGATGAAAATGAACTTCGGTCGGAGGATGAAGCCTTTACGCTCCTGGAACGTGCGGACCGGGACGACCCGCCGTCGGCCGAACTGGTCGTAGACTTCGCGCTCCGTCATCACGAAGCCGGAGTTCTGCGTCGGCGTGAAAAGGACGGTGCCCGTGACGATCAGCGGGTTCTGGTATTCCTCACCGAGCTTCTTCCAGAACGCGGTGTTGGCGAAGATGCCCTGGTACTTCTCGAAGTCCTTCTCGCTGCGGATCTTGGCTTCGTCGCTGTTGTTGCGACCACCCTTGGGGGCGGCGGCAGGTTCCGGCTCCGGCGTCGTGCTCGCGGGCATCTGCGCGACCGGCGGCAGCTGCTGGCCGTCGGCGGCTCCGCCTGGCGACTGGCTGCGGTCCTTGCCGTTCTGACCTGTCGGCTCTTTCGCCGTCTGCTCGTTGGCCAGCGCGGAAAGAGCGAGCGCGTCGGCTTCGATGACGCGGAGGGTCGACTTCGAGCGCAGCTGGCTTCTCAACAGCCTGACCGTTTCGAGGTTCGCGTCCACATCTTCGGTGCCGCCGCCGATGAAGCCGGCGACGAGGACGCGCGTGAACGGCGACACGTCCATCTTCGGCTGGATCGGTGTTTCGATCGGGATCTCGTAGAAGTTCGTGCAGGCGGCGGCGCCGCACAGCACGCCCAGGCCGAGAGCAAGGCTAGCGAGTGTTGCGGCGTTTCGCGCGGTCATTGATTTCTTTGAAGAGATCGTAGTTCTGCCGGATCATCTGGTTCTTCGGATCGAGCTGTACGGCCTTCTCGTAGGCCTTCTGGGCCTCCTCGAAATTTCCCTGCTGCTCGTAGGCGATCGCCAGGTTGTTCCACGCGGCGGAGTAGGTGGGGTCGAGCTCCACCGCCTTCTGCCATCGGTACGATGCTTCTTTCCAGAGGCCGCTCTGGGCGACTTTGATACCGAAGTCGACCTGCTCCTTCGCCTGCGAGCGGGCGTCGCGCGCAAGCGCACTCGGCGCGAACGCCACGAGCGCCGCCGAAACGACAACAGCTCGGAAAAACATGGCAGGTGCATCCACTATAGCGACCGTTCCCGTGTGCCGCAAGGGCTTTCGCGGCGCGGAGACAGCAATGCACGTACCCGGGCGTTTCGCGGCAGATCGCCGGCAGTTCACCAGAATTCCGGGGGATTTCGTAAGCGGCCGACGTGGCCCGTAACCGGGGGCGTTGCGGCTGGATACCGCCACTCCTATAATGAGGACAGAGGGTCGGGCCACCTGCTGCGCCGCAGGCGGGTACCGACCCTTCGGCTTTTGGTCCCCGCCGGCGGTGTCGATGGTGTCGAAATGGCGCTACAGACCGCCGTCGCCGCGTCCCTTCTCCCCGCTTCACGATCGCAGGTCGCGACGCTGTTCAAGGAGCTCCGATCAGCTTCTGCGAGCAGGCCGGGTGACGCCCACCTTCGCGCGCTGGCTCGTGGCTGCGGCCTGTCGGACAGCGACGCTTCGGCCGCCCGCGAAGCTGCCGGCGCGATGCTCGCCCAGGCGGCTCGGCTGGGCATCGAGCCGGTCGCCTGCTTCGACGAGCGCTATCCGGTCCTGCTGGCTTGCATTCCGGATCCTCCGCCTGTCCTTTGGGTTCGTGGCGATACAGCCGTGCTCGCAAGAGCGGCGGTGGCTGTGGTAGGGTCCCGGGCCGCGACCGACTACGCCCGGCAGGTCGGCGAGCGGCTCGGTTCCGAGCTCGCCCGGCGCGGTATCGTGGTGACGAGCGGCCTGGCGCGCGGCGTCGACTCCGCCGCCCATGCGGGCTGCCTGGGCTCGGAGGGCGCTACCGTGGCCGTCCTCGGCTGCGGGCTGGATCGGGTCTATCCGGCGGAGCACGCGGATCTGGCGGCAAGTGTTTCTGAACAAGGTGCTTTGGTCAGTGAGCTCGGGCCTGGCGCTCCACCGCTGCCAGAGCACTTCCCGCTCCGGAACCGTATCATCAGCGGGATCTCCCTGGCCGTTGTCGTCGTCGAAGCCTCCGAAAAGAGCGGGTCCCTGATTACGGCCCGATACGCCCTCGAACAAGGACGGGACGTGATGGCCGTGCCAGGCTCGGTGTTGTCGGGTCGGAACCGCGGTTCGCACGGCCTGCTCAAGGACGGCGCAAAGGTGGTCGAGTCCGCTGACGATATCCTTCAGGGGCTCGGCTGGCAGTCGCCCGAGGTCGACGGGCACCGCGGACGAGGTGCTTCGGAATCGGACCCTCTCCTCTCGCGAATGGAAGCTGGCGAGGTTTACAGGCTCGATGAACTGATGTCCCTCACTGGCGTCTCGGGTCCGAAGCTGCTCCCGCGGTTGATGGAGCTCGAACTTCAAGGGAAAGTCACGGCTCGCCCCGGCGGATTGTTCGGGCGCACCAGGAGCTAGAAGTTAAGAGCTAGAAAGGCTCTGAGGTAACAGACAGAACCGTGCTGAAAACGGGCTGTCGCTACTGAGCAGGCGCGAGCGCAGCGAGCGCCGGATGGCCGTGGGGGTGGGGCCCCACGGCAGTGAGAATGACGACAGAGCCGCTGCTGAAAGCGGGCTGTCGCAGGTAACCAGGCGCGAGCGTCAGCGATGCGCCGAATGAGCCGCGGGGTGGATCTTGCGGTTCCGCGGGTGCAGCCGGAATCGTGCGGAAAACGGGCTGTCGTCGCTGAGCAGGCGCGAGCGTCAGCGATGCGCCGAATGAGCCGCGGGGGTGGGGCCCCGCGGCAAGTAAAGAAGATGTCTGGTAACGTAGGTCCAGTCATGGCAAAGGCATTGGTCGTGGTGGAATCGCCGGCGAAGGCGAAAACCATCAATAAATATTTGGGCAGTGACTACAAGGTCGTGGCCTCGATGGGGCACGTGCGCGACCTCCCCAAAAGCAAGCTGGGCGTGGACGTCGAGGAAGGCTTCGAGCCCTCCTACGAGGTCATCGCGAGCCGGAAGAAGGTCCTCAAAGAGCTGAAGGACGCCGCGAAAGGCGCGTCAGATATCTACGTCGCAACCGACCCCGACCGCGAAGGCGAGGCGATCGGCTGGCATCTGGCCGAGGAGCTCGGCGCCGGGAACAAGAAGAAGATCCGCCGGCTGATGTTCAACGAGATCACGAAGAAGGGTGTTCTCGCGGCGATGGAACACCCGACGACCATCAACAAGCAGATGGTCGATGCGCAGCAGGCGCGGCGCGTGCTCGACCGGCTGGTCGGCTACAAGATCAGTCCGCTGCTCTGGGACAAGGTGCGCCGGGGCCTGAGCGCCGGCCGCGTGCAGTCGGTGGCGCTGAAGCTGGTGGTCGATCGCGAACGCGAGATCGAGCGCTTCGTCGCCGAGGAGTATTGGAACATCACGGCGCATCTCGCCGCGAACGTGCCGCCCGAATTCGATGCGCGCCTTTTGAAAAAGGATGGCGCGAACATCAAGGTTGGCAACGAGACGGAAGCCAACGCGATCCTCGCCGACCTGAAGCAGGCGGACTGGCTCGTCACTGCCGTCACGACGAAGGAGCGGAAGAAGAGCCCCGTTCCGCCGTTCATCACGAGCAAACTCCAGCAGGCCGCGCGGTTTCCGGTCAAGAAGACGATGATGGTCGCGCAGCAGCTCTACGAGGGCGTCGAGCTTCCGGGCGAAGGGTCCGTCGGTTTGATTACCTACATGCGAACCGACTCGACTCGCGTGTCGGACCAGGCGCTGACGGATGTCCGCGAGTTCATCGGGCAGCGGTATGGCGCGGAGTACGTGCCCGAGAAGCCGATTTTCTATCGGGCGAAGGCGGATGCGCAGGACGCGCACGAGGCGATCCGACCGACGTCGATGCAGTACCACCCGGAGGAGGTTCGGGCGCACCTGACGCCGGACCAGTACTACGTCTACAAGTTGATTTGGAACCGGTTCGTCGCGTCGCAGATGCCGCCGGCGACGTTCGACGAAACGACAGTCGACATCAGCGCTGCAGCGTATCTCTTCCGGGTCAAAGGCTCCGTGCCCAAGTTCGCGGGCTGGATGGCCGTCTACAACCAGGAAGGATCGCAGCCCGTCGAGCAGCGAACGGGCGGGCCGGGGCCCGATTCCGTCACGGCGGAGGACGAAGAGGGGACGGGGGTGCTGCCCGCGCTCAGCGAGGGCGATCGACTCGAGCTGAAAGAGCTCAAGCCGGAACAGAAGTTCACGCAGCCGCCGCCGCGCTACAGCGAGGCGACGCTGGTGAAGGCGATGGAAGAGAACGGCATCGGTCGCCCGAGCACGTACGCGTCGATCATCGGCGTGATTCAGGCACGCGACTACGTGAACAAGATCGAAGGCCGGTTCAAGCCGACGATCCTGGGCATGATGCTCGTCGAGAAGCTGCTCAGCCCCGCGTTCGACGACATCCTCGATCTGAACTACACGCGCGAGCTCGAGGAGGACCTCGACAAGATCGAGGAAGGCAAGGAGAACTACGAGTCGACGCTGTCGACGTTCTACAAGAAGTTCGAGAAGGACCTGAAGCGCGCCGGGAAGGAGATGATCAACCTCAAAGAGGGTGTCGAACCGGATCCTGCCGTGGCGTGCGACAAGTGCGGCTCGCCGATGGTCATCAAGGCCGGCAAGTTCGGTCTCTTCCTCGCGTGCAGCGCGTATCCCGAGTGCGAGAACACCCGCGAGCTCGAAACGCCCGAAGCCAGCGCGGAAGGTGAAATCGAAGAGGTCTGCGAGAACTGCGGCAAGCCGATGGCGATGAAGCGCGGCCGCTTCGGTCAGTTCCTTGCCTGCACGGGCTATCCCGAGTGCAAGACGACACGGAAGGTGATCGCGACGAAGGGGGGCCTGACGGCGGCCAAACCGGATCAGATCCTGGACGAGAAGTGCCCGAAGTGCAGCTCGAACCTCGTGATCAAACAAGGCCGCTTCGGTGAGTTCACGGCGTGCACGAATTATCCGACCTGCAAGTACGTCAAGCAGAAGAGCACCGGCGTCGTCTGCCCCAAGGACGGAGGCGACGTCGTCGAACGGAAGTCACGGCGCGGGAAGGTGTTCTTCGGCTGCGCCAACTATCCTGACTGCGACTTCGTGCTGTGGAACCGGCCAGTCGCGGAGAAGTGCCCGGATTGCGGGGCGGCCTTCCTCGTCGAGAAGATCACGAAGCGGCACGGCCGCCAGTTGATCTGCCACAACGAGGAGTGCTCCTACGCGCGCTCCGAAGAGCTGACACCGGCGTAAGAGCGTCCCGGGTCATTGGATGGCTAGGGCCGACAGCGAGCATTTTTACGGCCGCGGGGCCCCACCCCCGCGGCTACTCGCGGCTCGCTTCGCTCACCGCTGGTTATCGGCGACAGCCCGGTTGCAGCGCGATTCCCGTCGTGAGTGCCGAGCGCCGGATCCCGACACGCGTGAGTTCCATGACACTTCACATCATCGGCGGCGGCCTGGCGGGCAGCGAAGCGGCATGGCAGGCAGCGTCGCTCGGTGTGCCCGTCGTCATTCACGAGATGCGGCCCGTCCGCAGCACGGACGTCCACAAGACCGATCAGCTCGCAGAGCTGGTCTGCAGCAACTCGTTCCGCGGCGACAAGCTCGATAACGCTGTCGGCCTCCTGAAGGAAGAGATGCGGCGGCTCGGCTCCGTCGTCATGACGGCCGCCGATGCGAGCCGCGTTCCGGCGGGGGCTGCGCTGGCGGTCGATCGCAACCGCTTCTCCAGCGAAGTGACGCAGCTCGTCTCGTCACATCCGCTCATTTCGATTCAGCGCGAAGAGATTCCGCGCGTTCCACGCGATCTCGATGGTCCGGTGATCGTGGCCACCGGGCCATTGACGTCGCCATCCCTGTCAGCCGACATCGCGGCACTTGTTGGCGCCGATCATCTCTACTTCTACGATGCCGTCAGCCCGATAGTCCTGGCTGAGAGCATCGACCGGTCGAGGGTGTTCCGAGCGTCAAGGTGGGGGCGGAGTTTGCGCGGCGCGGAGATGCCCCGCCGGCGTCGCATGCGGGATCGATGACGGCGAAGGCGACTACCTGAACTGCCCGTTCACCGCCGACGAGTACGCGCAGTTCTACGACGCTCTGATAGGCGCCGAGAAAGCCGCGCTGCACGAGTTCGACGACGCGAAGTTCTTCGAAGGGTGCCTGCCGATCGAAGTGATGGCGGGGCGTGGCGTGGACACGTTGCGGTTCGGGCCGATGAAGCCCGTGGGCTTGACGGATCCGCGCACCGGCCGCGAGGCATACGCGATCGTCCAGTTGCGGCAGGACACGCTGGCTGGCGATCATTTCAGCCTGGTCGGGTTTCAGACGCAGATGAAATGGGGCGAGCAGGCGCGCGTATTCAAGCTGATTCCCGGGCTCGAGAACGCCGAGTTCGTGCGTTTCGGCATGATTCATCGCAATACGTACATCAACGGCCCGACCGTCCTGCGCGAGACCTGGCAGATGAAGGATCGCGACGATCTGTTCTTTGCCGGGCAGATCTCCGGCGTCGAAGGGTACGTCGAGTCAGCGGCTTCGGGTCTCATGGCTGGCCGGAATGCAGCAGCATTCGTGCAACGCCGCGCGATCAGCGTACCGCCGAGGACGACGGCGCTCGGAGCACTTGCGCACTACGTGTCGCACGCAGATCCCCGGCACTATCAGCCGACGAACATCACCTTCGGCATCATGCCGCCGATAGACGACGGGACTCTGCGCCGAGGCAGAGCAGAGGACGGCCGACGACTCAGTCGCAAGGAAGCGCGCAAGTTGGCGCATTCTTCTCGCGCGCTGTCGGATCTCGAGGTGTGGCTCGCAGACTCGGTCGTGCTGGGATGATGTCGGGAACCGGTCAGGTGGTCAATCAGCAGCGCCTGCGGCCCGCGCGAGGCGCGAAGGCGCCGAGTGCGAGCGAGCGGGGGTGGGGCCCCGCGAGCACTCAATGATCGACGAAATAGAGGCCTTCCTCGAGCACCTCCGGCTGAACGAGAACGCCTCGTTGCACACCGTTCGCGCGTACGAATCGGATCTCGCGCAGTTCGTGGCATTCCTGGCGGAATCGTCGGGCCGCCGCCGGTCGGACCTCGTCCTGGCTGACTTCGACCATCAGCAGATTCGCGCCTTCCTTTCAGATCTCCACCGCCGCGGCAACACGCGAGCGTCGGCCGCGCGAAAGCTCGCGGCGATCCGGGCGCTCGGTCGATACCTCCGGCGCGAGGGGGTGCTCGAGGGGGATCCGGCGGCGCTCGTCGGTACGCCGAAGCGGGAGCACCGTCTGCCCGCGCATCTCGGAGAGGCGGAGATGGTGCAGCTTCTCGAGATGCCCGACGCGTCACGGCCGCTGGGACGCCGTGATCGGGCGATTCTCGAGCTGTTCTACGCGTCGGGGCTGCGACTCAGCGAGTTGGTCGGTCTCGATGTGGACGACGTGAATCTGAGCGGACGGGTAGTGCGGGTGCTAGGGAAGGGCCGGAAGGAGCGAATCGTTCCATTCAACCGCACCACCGAGGCAGCTTTGCGGGCGTGGCTCGCTGACTGGGGAGTGCTGTTCGATGATCGGCGCCCGGGGCTCGGGACTCGGGGCTCGGGACTCGGAAACGCTGCTCCGGGTTCAAGGCTTCAGGCTCGGGATCGCACCGGCCGCACTGCGAAGGGAAGGAGCTCTTCGGGATCCCTGACCCCGAATCCCGGTTCCCGACGGAAATCCAATCCGATGTTCCTGAACTATCAGGGCACGCGTCTGTCGACGCGAAGCGTGGACCGGCTCGTGCGGCGGTACGTGACGGCGTGCAGCACGCGGTTCGGGATCAGTCCGCATGCGCTGCGACACTCGTTCGCGACCCATCTTCTCGAGCGCGGCGCCGATCTGCGCGCGATTCAGGAGCTGCTCGGACACGCGCGGCTGAGTACGACGCAGCGCTACACCCACGTCAACGCCGCGCAGCTGATCGAGACGTATCGGAAGGCGCATCCGAAAGCGTAAGAGATGAAGCTCTCGGCTGACAGCTTTCAGCGTTCAGCTGATGGCCGAGAGCTGAGAGCTACCCTACGACGCGATCGACTCCACCATCGGCCTGCGGCCGCGCGCGTAGTCGATGCCGAGCGTTTTGATCTTGTAGTTCATCACGCGCGGGCTGATCGCGAGCAGCTCCGCGGCGTCCTTCTGCACCCAGTTCGACATCTTCAGCGCCTCGATCAGTGCCTGACGCTCGATTTCTTCGAGCGGGATGCCGGTCGGCGGGATCTTCACCACCGGGACGGGATCGCCCGAGGCTTGCGTGGTCGACAGCTCGCCCAGTCGCAGGTCGGCGCTCGTGAGGAGCGGCCCCTCGGTGAGCAGCACCGCGCGTTCGATCGAGTTCTCGAGCTCACGGATGTTGCCCGGCCAGTTGTAGCGCATCAACAGCTTCTGCGCGTCGGGGGACATCCCCATGACGGTCTTCTTCAGCTCTCCGGAGAATCGCTTCAGGAAGAACTTCGCAAGCTGCTCGATGTCGTCCTTGCGTTCCCGCAGGGGCGGCATGTCGATCGACACGACGTTCAAGCGGTAGTAGAGGTCTTCGCGGAACAGCCCCTGCGCAACCATCTGCGGCAGGTTGCGGTTCGTTGCGGTGATGACCCGGACGTCCACGCGCAGCGTTCGCGTTCCGCCCAGGCGCTCGAATTCGTGCTCCTGGAGGACGCGCAGGATCTTCGCCTGCGTGTTCGGGCTCATGTCCCCGACCTCGTCGAGGAACAGCGTGCCGCCGTCGGCCTGCTCGAACCGGCCGATCCGCTGTTTGTCCGCGCCGGTGAAGGCGCCCTTCTCGTGACCGAAGAGCTCCGATTCGAGGAGGTTCTCCTGCAGCGCCGCGCAGTTCACCTTCACGAAGTTGCGTCCCGCGCGCAGCGAGTTGTGGTGGGTCGCCCCCGCGATGAGCTCCTTGCCGGTGCCCGTCTCGCCGCGGATGAGCACCGTCGTATTGCTCTTCGCCACTTTCTTGACGATCGTCAGCACCGACTGCAGGGCGCCGCTCGCGCCGACGATGCGGTCGAAGTCGTAGATGTCCTGCTGCGTGTGGCGGAGGTACTCGATCTCGTGCTTGAGGCGGCGGTGCTCGAGGGCCTTCTCGACCTTGAGCTCCATCTCCTCGATCTCGAAAGGCTTTTGCACGTAGTCGAAGGCACCGATCTTCATCGCCTCGACCGCCGTGTGCACGGTGCCGAAGGCGGTCATCAGGATGATGGCCGTGGAAGGCTGGAGCTGGCGGGCCGTGCGCAGCACGTCCATGCCGTCGCTGCCGCCCATCTTGAGATCGCTCAACACGACGTCGTACTGCCCCTCGTGGAGCTTCTCAATCGCCACGTTGCCGTTCGGCGCCTCGTCCACGTCGTGGTGGGCGTCCGACAATGCGCGAACGATGCCGCGCCTCAGCGAATCGTGGTCGTCAGCTACCAGTATCCGGCCCATCGCTCTTTCCTCTTTCTTATAACCGGGGGGCTTCGCCCCGCCGGACCCCCCGTCGCCGTCGCTCGCGGGGGCCCCGTGCCCCGCTCCGCTCCGGCGGGGCGCGCCCGTGGCGCGCCTTGAACCCTGAACCTCGAACTTAAACCGGGGGGCTTCGCCCCGCCGGAGCCCCGCCCGTCGCCGTCGCTCGCGGGGGCCCCGTGCCCCGCTCCGCTCCGGCGGGGCGCGCCCGTGGCGCGCCTGAACCCTGAACCTCGAACCTTAGAACTCTAGAACCCGAGAACCCCTCGAACCTCTGGAACCCTGGAACCCCTGGAACCCCTGGAACCCTTGGACCCCTACTTGAACAACTCGTGGTTCCCGGTCACCGGCAGCGTGACGCGGAATGTCGTCCCTTGTCCCGGCCGGCTGTTGACGTCGATCCGGCCATCGTGCGCGTCGACAATTTTTCGGACAATCGCGAGTCCGAGCCCGGAGCCCTGCGGCTTCGTGGTGAAGAACGGGCTGAAAATCTTGTCCACCACTTCCGGCGCCATCCCTGGACCGTCGTCGATGACCTCGACCAGCACAGTGGGACCGCTCACGTTCTCGCTGCCGCCAGGCAGGTCCTCCTCGGGCAGCGTCGCCGCCGCGATGCGGACCGTCCCGTGACCGTTGAGCGCTTCGTACGCGTTGATCAGCAGGTTGGTGAAAATCTGCCGCAGCTGGTGCGGATCACCCTGAATCGCCGGCAGATCGGCGGGGAGCGAAAGCATCGATCGCAACCTGTCCGCGGAGCCCGTGCCCTTCCGAGAGGGAGACCGCGTCGGTGATCGCGTCACCGAGCGACACACGCTCGACCTGCAGCCGGATGGGACGCACGAACTCGAGCACCTCGAGGACGATGGCGTTGGCCATCTTGGCTTCCTTGATGATGTCGGCGAGGATCGCCTGCGCATCCTGGGAGTCCGCGAGCTGACGCTTCAGCAGTCCCGCCATCACCTCGATGCCGGCGAGAGGGTTCTTGACCTCATGCGCGATCGCGGCCGCCATCTCACCGAGCGCCGCGAGCCGGTCGCGCAGCCGTTCGCGCTCTTCAAGCTGTTCGACGCGGGTCAGATCCTTGAAAAAGAGCGTCGCGCCGGTCACCCTGCCGTGCGGATTCCGGACCTGCGACAGGGTGTACCCGATGACCTTTCCCGTCGTCTTCAGCCGCAGCTCGGCGCGGTTGGGCAGATGGGAGAGCTCGAAGGCGCTCGTCACCATCCTGGTGATGTCAGGCTCGTCCTTCAGTACTTCCGTAAACTGGCGCCCGATATCGTTCGTGCGCGGCTTGAGCCCCAGGATCCGGTAAGCGACGTCGTTCATCACGGCTACGCGGCCGTCGGCCGTTACCGCGATGTACACCGTTTCGCAGGTTCCAGACGAGATCCCTGTAGAAATCTTCCGGCGTTACGGGATCGGTTCCGACGGACTCGACTGCCGGCGCGGCCGGGCTCGATCCCGTTCTGACGGTTTTGCGCGGGCGACGCGCGGCGACGGAAGGCTTGAGTGTCGGCACGGCGTAGTCGGCGGCCGGCACCTGAGGTGATTCCGGCCGCAATATTGTAATCGCGCGGTCCTGGTCAGCCAAGCTGTTTTCCATCTTCGAGTTAGCGCGCTAAGCCGGCGGCCTGAAGGCCCGCCTCTGGGCGGGCAAACGATTCCCGATTACACGTCCGGCGCGCACACCGTATGGGCAAAGGGTGTACCCCGGACGTGTGTGCGGGTATTACGTCGATTTACTCCGGTTTTTCGGCTCGACAGGCAGAAGGGGGAGGGGGGCGATTACAAATCTGGCGTTCGATTACGATTTTGTTTGCAGAGCTTCCCACTGGTTCATGAGGTCGCCGACCTCCCACATCAGCGACTGGTGCTTGGCGATAATCGGCTGTGACTTGTTCCGATCGTCGTAGAACCCAGGCGCTGACATGGTGGCTTCGATTTCTTTGATGGCCTTCTCTCTGTCGGCTATCCGTGCCTCCAGTTCGTCAACCCGTCTGCGGAGTGAGTCCGCCGACTTCTTGACGCGGCGAGCATCAGCTTCGACCCGGCGCCGCTCCTCGTAGGACTGCTGGGCCGAGGCTTTGTCCGGCTGCGCCTGGGGCGGGGTCTCCGATCGCGCCTTGGGCGGGCGGCCCCCGTTCCTGGCTTCGGGCTGGCTCTGCACGGCAGTCTTCGCTGACATCGGCCGGGGTTCCGCGGACTTCGCAGGAGCGACGACCGGAGCACTGGCGGCGGCCGCCCGCTGCTGGCGGCTCCAGAGGAATTCCTCGTAGTTGCCCGGGTAGATCGAGGCCTGGCCTCCGCCAATCTCGATCACCTTCGTCGCTAGCCTGTCGACGAAGTAGCGGTCGTGCGAGACGAAGATCAGCGTGCCGCCGAAGTCTTCGAGCGCTTCGAGGAGGACGTCCTTCGAGTCGAGGTCGAGGTGGTTCGTCGGCTCGTCCAGCAGGAGGGTGTTCGAGGGACGGAGCAGCATGCGCGCAACCGCCAGCCGCGTGCGCTCGCCGCCCGACAACACGCGCACCGGCTTGTCGACGTCGTCACCTGAAAAGAGAAAGCCTCCGAGGATGTTTCGGATGCTGGGGACCATGTGGATTGGCGCATCGCCCGCAAGGGTCTGATAGACGGTGAGCGTGCCGTCGAGCCGCGTCGCCTCGTCCTGCGCGAAATACTGCATCACGAGCTGATGCCCTTCTGTCCGTGTACCCGCGTCCGGCGACTCAACGCCGGAGAGCATACGCATCAGGGTGGACTTGCCTACGCCGTTCGGGCCGATGAGCGCGATTCGATCGCCCCGTTCGATCAGCAGGTTGATGCGGTCGAAGATGCGTTTCTCGCCGTACGCTTTCGATATGTCCCGGAGATCGATCACACTGCGTCCGCTCTTCGCGCACGCGGGAAAGGTGAAGTGCACGCGCTTGCGCTCGGGCGGGATCTCGATGGGCACGACTTTGTCGAGCATCTTGATCCTGCTCTGAACCTGCGCGGCCTTCGTCGCCTGATAGCGGAAGCGGTTGATGAAGGCTTCCATCCTGGCGACTTCCTCGTCCTGATCGCGTTTCTGCTGGCGGAGGCGCTCCATCCGCGCCTCTCGCTCGCGCAGGTAGTCGCTGTAGTTCCCCGTGTAGTCCGTCAGCTTCCGCAACCCGATTTCGGTGATGCGCGTGACCACGGCGTCGAGGAAAAAACGGTCGTGCGACACGAGGATCACGGCATGCGGGTAGCTCGAGAGGTACTCCTCGAGCCAGTTGCGCGCGTCGAGATCGAGGTGGTTCGTCGGTTCGTCGAGGAGGAGCAGACCCGGCCTGCCGAGCAGGAGCTTCGCGAGGGCGATTCGCATCTGCCAACCGCCGGAGAACGTCTCGCTCGGCTGATCCATGTCGTCGGGGGAGAAGCCGAGACCGCGCAGCACGGTCGTGATCTTCAGGTCGATGCTGTAGCCTTCGCGGCGTTTGAACTCGTCCTGCAGTTCGCTGTACCGCGTCAGCATCTCTGCATGCTCCGACTCGGGGACCGCATCGTCGCCGAGGCGCTCCTCGAGCGATCCGATCTCGGCGCGCATGTCCAGGAGCATCTTGAACGCGAGGCCGGCCTCTTCGCGCAGCGTGCGTCCGGTGTGGTGAAGCCCGTCCTGCGGCAGATAGCCGATCGTGAGGCCCGACGGCTTGACCACGAGCCCGCTGTCGGGCTCGTCGATGCCAGCCAGCATCTTGAGCAGCGTCGTTTTGCCGGCGCCATTCGGGCCGCTCAGGCCGACGCGCTCGCGATCGTCGATCTGCCAGTTGACGGCTTCGAGCAGGATGCGATCGCCGAACGATTTGGAGAGGGAGGAGAGCTGGATCATCTCTGGACGAACGTGTCAGGGACGGGCTCTATCTGCCCGATCCGACAGGGGACAAACGTCTTATTTTAGCATGTCGAGTTTGGGCCGGCGGATTGCCAAAAACCTTACAGGAGGTGGGGAGGAAGGAGGATCAAATCGGGAGGGTTTCAGAACGAGATCCGACGGAGTGCTCGCGCGCCTGCCGTAGGCAGGCGCTTCGGTCAGGATCGAGATGCGAGGTAACGAACACGCCAACATGCAGAGCGTGCTCGTTACCCCGCATCTCGATCCTGACCGAGCGGCGCTGCGCGCCGCGCGAGCAGTTCCACGCCTTGGTCACGGGCATTACCAGCTTGATCCTCCTTCCTCCCGTCCTCCTGTAAGGGTCTTGGAGCGAAGATCCGCCCAAGGAAAGTTATTCGCCCAGTGCTCTTGCCGCGACCGAGAGCACTCTCGGAATCCGGAATGGCTTGGTGAGGTAACCGGACACGCCGAGGTTGACCGCCTCAATCGCGCTCGCCTCGGTCGAGAAGCCTGTAATGATGATGATGGGAATATCAGCCTTGAGAGATCGTGCCTCGCGGATCACGGAGAGGCCGTCCACTCCTGGCATCTTCAGGTCCGTGATGAGGAGGTCGTAGGGGAGCACGCGGAGCCGATCCACCGCGGAGCGGCCGTCCGGCACGACGTCCACCTCGTACTCGGCGAGCGCCAGCGTCTTCGAGAGCAGATCCCTCACGCTGGCCTCATCGTCTGCAACGAGAACGCGGGGACGGCCTGCGGGCGTCGGGATGGTCCGAGCTGGAGCGGCTCGCGCCGCCGGCCGTGGCCGCTGACTCTCGAGCCAGACGTCGATGTCGCGCTTCCGAAAACGCCACTGACGTCCCACCCGGACCGCCGGGATCTTGCCGGCCTTGATCAGGCGGTAGACCGTGCGGAGGTTCACCTGGAGGTAATCCAGGACCTCCTCGGTCGTCAGAAAACCTTCGTCGTTTCCAGGAACCATCGTCGCGGCACTTTACCAGAAGCGAGAGTATCAGAGATCCCGGCGACACGCTTCATGGACGCGCGTCGACCTCGGAGCGGTACGGAACGGAGACTCGAACGGTGGTGTTCGTTTTCGGGATCAGGAGCTCCTGCCGGGCCCTGGACGCTTGCGGGCCCGCGGTTTCGGCTTCGCTGCCGCAGGCAGCTCGATCGTGAACGTCGCGCCGCCCCCCGCAATGTTCTCAGCGTGAATCGATCCGCCGTGCTCCTGCACGATGCCGTAGGAAATGGTCAGGCCGAGGCCGGTCCCGCGGTTGACCTCCTTGGTCGTGAAGAACGGGTCGAAAATCCGCGGCAGGACGTCGAAAGGAATTCCAGGTCCGGTGTCGTGGATGCGCGTCACGACCGAGGCACCGTCCGCGCTCTTCTCAGTGGTGACCTCGATCGTGCCTGGCCCGCCAGTGTCCGTGATCGCGTGCTCCGCGTTGATTAGAACGTTCAAGAACGCCTGCTGGAGAAGGAGGGGATCGCCATTTACGGAGACCGGCTCATCGGGATGCTGGCGAACGAGCTCTATACCGCTCTTGATCAGCGCAGTCCGTCGACTCGAGATCGCGCTCGAAAGGACACGGTCCAGCGTGAGCCGGCGGCGGACCATTCTGCGGGATCCTGAGAACACCAGCAGATTGCGCACGATCTTCGCAGCCCGATCAGCCTCGTACATCACACGGCGCAACTCGCGGCGCATCGGGTTCGTCTTGTCCGAGCGCAGCATCAACTCGACATATCCGAGCACGCCCTGAAGCGGATTGTTGATCTCGTGCGCCACGCCGGCGACGAACTGCCCGAGGGACGCCAGCTTTTCGGATTGCGCGAGCCGCGCCCGCAAGCCTTCGCGCTCCGACTCGAGCTGGACCTGCTGCGTAACGTCTCTGGCCACGATGACCCGTCCGACCAGGTCTCGGCCATCGCTGACGAGAGGTGTCGCCGTGACGACCACTGTGCGGCCCAGCGGGCTTCCATGGAACGTCTGAGTTCGGGCGATCCCGGACGCGAGCGGGCCGTCGGAAGAACCTGGCCCGGCCGGCTCCGGACTCCGGGTTACCCACTCGGCCAGCTCGGATCCCACGAGCATTTCGAGCCCGTTCTGGAACATCTCTTCCTGGCGTCTCCCCAGACATCTCGCCAGGGCATCGTTCGTCTGCACAACGCGCAAGGCGTTGTCGGTAACGATGACGAGATCAACGAGCGAGTTGAAGGAGTCCTTCAGCAGGCGATGCTGGCGAACCACTTCCTCGACCAACTGCAGGTTCTCGATGACCGTGGACAGCTGGTGAGAGACGTCGTGGGCCAGTTCTAGGCTCTGTTCCCCCGTGAGCTCGGGCGACGTCTCGCCCTCCAGGATCAGGGCGCCCAGCGCTCGACGCCAGCCACGAAGAGGGGCGATGATGGAGGATCCGAGCCGAACGGGGTTCTCGAGGGTGAGGGCCAGGGCGGCAGGCGTTTCGGGGGCGTCTGCCGCGACCCTGGTTCCGTCGGCTACACCTGCCTCAGAAGAGGCCACGAGCCACAGTTCCCGCGTCCGGCGATCGTGGAGCCAGATGGAGGCGCGGGTGGCTCCCATGAGCGCGGCTGCCTCGCCCGCCATCGCCGCCAGGGCTTCGGGAAGCGTCGACCGGGAGTCGGCGCTCCGGGAAAAGGCCAGCATGCACTCCCTGAGGCGGTGTTGAAAGCTCCGATCGCGGGGCATCGGCGGGCGAGGGAGGGCGGGGCTCATTTCGTGGCGGCCGCGAGCCTTCGCATTCTAAAATGTTGAAGGCCAAAGGTAAACTCGGAGCCGACTACCATGCGACCGCTGGCGTCTAAACCTTCGGACGGCAACCAGGGGGAGCCACGGTGCGGGGTGCCGCTTCGGAGGCCACGGCGCGGCGCGCCGCTTTCGGAGAAAGAGCGCCCGATCCACCCCGCCCGCCGGTCCGCAGCGCCCACTGACGAGCGATGACGACAGACGAGGAACTGGTCGCCCGCTCGAGGGGGGGTGACCTCGACAGCTTCAACCAGCTCGTCGTGCGCTGGGAGAGGCCGATCTATGCGCTCGCGTACCGGGTCATCGGGCGGGAAGAAGAGGCTCGGGATGTGGCGCAGGAAACCTTCCTGCGTGCCTTCCGGGCGCTCGGTGGCTTCAAAGGCCAGGCGAAGTTCTCGTCATGGCTCTACCGAATTACCCTGAATTTGTGTCGGGACTGGATTCGCCGGGAGCGACGAACGCCGGTCTCCCAACCGCCGGAAGGCGTCGACATCATCGAGCTCGCGGGCGAGACGGAGCCGTCCGAGTCGATCGAGGATCTCGTCTCGCGGCGGGAGCTCGGGCGTGCCGTGGCCCGGGCGATGGCGATGCTTCCCGAGGAGCAGCGGACCGCAATCATCCTGAAGGAGTACCACGGGCTCACGTTCCAGGAGATCGCCGACCTGCTCGAGTGCCCCTTGAGCACCGTCAAGACGAGGCTCTATCAGGGTCTGATCGTCCTTCGGAAGCAACTCAGCGATGCGGGGGTCGAAAGCGTCTTCGGACCCGCCGCGGAGCGTCGGCTCCACGCCGACAGCGCGTAGCGGAGCGGCAGGTGAGACGCCGATTGAAGGTCCGGCAGCCCCGGTTAAGGTTTTGAGGCTAGTTTTTAGAGGATGACGATGTGTGACAAGGAACTGCTCGTCGGGTACCTGTACGACGAAGTCGACGCGGCGGAGCGGCGGACGATGGAGTCGCACCTTCTCGCATGCGCCGAGTGCCGCGGGGAGCTGAAGGACCTTCGCGGCACCCGAACCCGCCTCGCCGCGTGGGCGCCGCCCACTCCAGAGCTCGAGTTCCAGATGGTACGGGCTCCGGAAGCGGCCGAGTCTCGGGGCCGACGGTGGTCGATCTCGCCAGCCTGGGGACTCGCCGCCGCCGCGGTTCTGGTTCTTTCGGTCGCGTCTGCAATCGCAAACGTCGAAGTGAAGTACGGTCCGGACGGCCTGACGGTGCGGACCGGCGCATTGCGCGCGTCTCCTGGCCAGCCCGCCCCGGTCCCCGGCGCCGTATCGACACAGGCCATAGCGGCCGCCGACGACCCGCGTCTCCGGGCCGAACTGCAGGCCATCGCCCTCCGGCTTCGCGACCTCGAGGCCGGTGGAAACGGAACGCGGGCTGTGCTGACGTCGGCGCACGTTCCAGCCACGCAGCCGCCATCAGCTGATGTCCTTCGCGCAGTTCGTCAACTGATCTCCGAAAGCGAGAGCCGGCAGGAGCAGGAGCTGGCCCGACGCCTTTCGCAGGTACTGCGCGACGTCGAGGGGCTCCGGAGAGTCGATTTGGATCGCGTACAGCGTGCGCTCGCGGAGATGCAGGGCGTGACGGACACCACGATCATCCGACAGCAGCAGATCGAGAATCACCTGCTCCGGGTCGGACAGCCGAAGTAGCGCTCGCAGAATTGCAAAACAGAGGTGCGATTGTGATGAGAGGACTGGTGGTCACCGTAGCGGCAACGCTTGCGCTTCCCGTGGTGGCTTCGGCGCAGCTGCGTCCGCCGGACGAGCAGAGGCGCAGCGATCAGATTCAATTGATGGAAGGCGTGCTCTCGAAGGCCGTGAGGCTCGGCGCAGCGGAGGTCAATCGGCGGATGCAGTCGATCGACCCCACGCTGACGGTCATCACCGGTCAGGCTCGCGCTCGCGGGTTCGTCCTCGAAGGCTACGGCATCTTCTTCGACGTGGAAGTGCCCACGATGTCTGCGAGTGCCGCGTGGTCGATGATGACGGTCCAGCGCGATACCGCAGTCGCTGCGTCGCTCGAGTCACTCCGCCGCGCCCTCGCGTCGCTCCCGGAGGGACCGAAGCTGCAGGAAGCACAACAGGCCCTCCAGACCGTCTCCCGGCAGGTGGGGCCGATACAGCAGTCCAGAGGAGCCGCCGACGTCGCCGTTCCCGCTGTCAACACAGTCGTGGCCGCCAACACGAGTACGGCCCCGCTTCCGCCGGTGATGGACGATCCGGACCGCCAATACACCGACGCCGTGAAGAGCGCGCTCATCGACGCGATGCTCGACCACAGTCAGTCCATGGATCTCGGTCCGGACGAGTGGCTCACGGTCGCCGCACGCCAGAGTGAAGGACCGCTCGCGCCGAACCAGCTCTTCGATGTGGCGACGATCGTTCTGCGCGTGAAGGGTAGCGATCTCTCGATTTACATGGCCGACAAGACCAAGCGCGCCGAGGTTCGGCAGAAAGTCGACGTCAAGGTCTTCTGATCTACAATTCGAGCGATGAGGGCGCGCGCCGGGGCGTTTGTCGCTGCACTGGTCGTTGGGTTCGTCGCGGCATCCGGCTGCGGTAGGCCGATTGACATCAAGCAGGTCGTTCAGATCGTCGACCCGACCGGCGGTTGGTACGACGCCGGGATCAAGGACGGCAAGAACAAACTCACTCCGAGCGTCACGTTTCGGGTCAAGAAGCTGATCGACGATCCCATCCGTCCCCTCTCGCTGAATCTCGCCTTCAAGAAAATCACGCCGGGCGGCGAGGAAGACTTCGACGACTTCTACGTTCAGAGCGGTCACGTTCGGCGACGGCAACGAGAGCGCGCCGCTCACGGTTCGCACCGAGACGGGCTATACCGCGGATCCGCCGCAGACGCGGGCGCAGATGCTCCAGCACAAGGAGTTTCAGGATCTCCGCGTCGTCATCTTCGCGAAGCACAGCTCGTCGAACTGGGTCGAGTTGGCGCGCTTCGACATTCCACGAACGCTTCTGCCGAGATAGGCTGCCCGTTGCCTGTGGCGCAGCCGCCCGCCGTCGCTGAACCGCCGCCCCCGGCACCCCCGCCCGCGCTCGAGCGGCGGCTGGGCCCTCTCGATGCGGCTGCGATCATCGTCTCGAACGTCATCGGCGGCGGCATTCTGTTCACGCCCCCGCAGGTCGCGTCCAGCGTTCCCAATCCGTGGTTGTTCCTGGCGACGTGGGCTGTCGGTGGCGCGCTGGCGTTCGCCGGGGCAATGGCATACGCGGAGCTGGCAGCCCTCCGTCCCAGGGCCGGCGGGGAGTACGTCTACCTGCGAGCGGCGTTCGGCCGGGTGGCGGCGTTTCTCACCGGATGGACGTCGTTCATTGCGGGCTTCTCCGGCGCGATTGCGGCAAGTGCGGTGGTCCTGGCCGCGTACGTCGGCCGGTTCATCCCGGCAGCAAACGACGGCACTCCCCTGTTCGTGGTGCCTTTGCCGTTCGTGCCGCTCACGTTCTCGCGTCGCGCCGCCATGGCGCTCTGCGCGATCGGCCTCATGACGTGGATCCACGTCCGTGGAGTCGGTCCGGGTCGCCTGATCACGAATGCGCTCGCGGGTCTGAAGGTCTCCGCGCTCCTCATTTTCATCGCACTCGGTTTTACGATCGGTGCGGGATCCGGCGCGAACCTGGCGCAGACTGCCGGTCCGGTCGCTGGCAGCGCCTGGCTCCTTGCGCTGATTCCGGTGATGTTCACGTACTCCGGCTGGAACGCTGCGGCGTACGTCGCAGAAGAGATCCGGGATCCCGGACGTAACGTGCCGCGTGCGCTCGCCATCGGCACGCTGGCTGTGGTCGCCATCTACGTTCTGCTGAACCTGCTGTTTCTCTACGTGCTTCCGGTCGGGCAGCTCGCGGCGGTCAAAGGCAGCGTCATGGATGTCGTGGCCGATCGCCTGCTCGGCCCCCGCGCCGGCGACGTCATGGCCGTGGTTTCAATCGTGAGCATCGCCGCCAGCATCAGCGCCATGGTGTTCGCGGGCCCCCGCGTGTACTACGCGATGGCGAGAGACGGCGTCTTCTTCAAGGCCGCCGCGCGCGTCCATCCCCGATTCCACACGCCCGCGGTCTCGATTGTCGCCCAGGCAGTCTGGAGCGGTCTGCTCGTGCTGTCCGGCAGCGCGGATACGCTGACGACCTACACAGGCTTCTCGGTCGTGTTGTTCGCAGGTGTCGCCGTGCTCTCGCTGTTCGTCCTGAGGCTGCGCGAACCTGATGCGCCGCGACCCTTCAAGGCGATTGGCTTCCCCGTCGCTCCCGCAATCTTTGCGCTTGCGAGCGCGCTCATCGTCTGCAATGCGCTCTACTCGGATCTCGTCGTGCCGCTGAGACACGGCACCGCCTGGGGACCCGCCGCGGCCGGACTCATCGTCATCGGATTGGGTTTGCCTGTGTATCTCGTCTTCAGGCGGAGGTCGTAGGGCCGGACCCCGAGTTCCCGTCCGTTGAAGGGGCTGGAGATCATCGTCCCCCGGCCCGAAGCGCCGGCGAGCGCATCAGCGCCCAGAGGGTGAGGGCGGCAATCAATCCGTCGCTCGCGGCGAACAGCAGAAACGATCGAGGGGAGCCTCGAAACGCGTAGTCGAGAAGGAACGCCGCGGCGCCGGCGCCCTTGAGGAACGGCCCCATCACCCACATATAGCCCCGATACCTGTCGGCATCCCGCCAGGGCAGGTAGTAGCCGATTCCCACCGACACCAGGAACAGCCCGTTGAGATCCGAAAAGATGGGCGGGCGAGCGGGAGGGACCCCGAAGGTCGACGCGAGGAGATCGGGGGCCAGCAACAAAAAGGCCCCTACGATCGTGTCGTAGAGGCCCGAGACGAGTGCGATCTTCGACACCATGAGGCCGCATTGTAGCGGCCCCAGGCGTCAGCGTTATGCCGGCGGAATCAGCGGATCCGCTTCATCTCGCCCTTGTACGTCGTCGTTTCACCCGGCGTGATCAGAACGTCGAACTGCAGCGGTTCGTAGCCTTCCGCCTTGAGCTCGACCTTGTGTGAGCCGGAGTCGATGCCGAGCTTCTGGAAGGCGCCATCGAAGCTATCGACATCTCCGACGAGATAGCCGTCGATGTAGACCTGAGCCTCACGCGGCTTGATCTTGAGCTTCAGCGAGCCTTCGTAGCGTGGATCATGGCTGTAGCTGCCGCTGCCGCCGCCACCGGAGGACGGGTCGCCGTACCCGTACCCTCCGCCGTAGCCATACCCTCCCCCGTACCCATACCCTCCGCCGTACCCATACCCTCCGCCGTAGCCGGGGTATCCAAAGCCGTACGGGCTCCAGAACGGATCGTAGAAGTACGCGAGACCGTAGCCGTAACTGCCATACCCGAAGCCGTACGGGTAGTAGCCGTAGTAGTAGCCAGGGATGACATACCCGCCGTGACCGGTTCCAGGCTGCGGACCAGTCCGCTCGACGGCTTCGCCGACGAACTGACGGCCGTCGCGAGGACGGCTATAGGTCGGGACGGCGCGTTGATCGCCGTTCGAATCCGCCCCGGACGACGAGCTCGTGGTCGACGATGGACCGCGGGGGCTGCTGCGTGTAGTCCCGCCCTCACCTCCGCCTCCGCCCGACCCTCGGGGAACGGCGCGGCCAGAGCCGCCGCTGTTTCCGCCGCCGCCATTCCCCCCGCCGTTACCACCGCCACGACGCTGCGGCGCGTACGAAACGGGATCAGCAGAAGGGGCGCTGGGAGTATAGGACGACGGGGGCGCGCTCGATGAAGGACTCGAGGAAGTGGAGGAGGAACTTCCAGAGCTCCCACCAGCGCTGCCCCCGCCGCTGTCGCCGCCTCTAGGGACGGCGGAACCCCCACCGCCGCCACCGGATTCGCCACCGCCGCCGCGCG
Organism: uncultured Acidobacteriota bacterium; assembly: GCA_963730995.1. Classification (GTDB taxonomy): domain Bacteria; phylum Acidobacteriota; class Vicinamibacteria; order Vicinamibacterales; family 2-12-FULL-66-21; genus CAVSUB01. The sequence continues at coordinate 409,572 of CAVSUB010000012.1, forward strand.
GTTCAGCCGTCCCAGAAGGGGTGCCGCCCGGTCGCTGTGCCCAGGCCGGCGGCGCTGCCAGCGCGAATGCCGTTGCCAGCGCGACTACAGCAAATTCCTGACGTCTCATGACGAGGCTCCTCCTGGACCTGAGACAACTGCAGCAACAGGGTTGCCACGGAGTCACCGCCTCTTTCTGCCCGCAAATCACATTCTACTCCTGCCTGTGGACGGCAGCCGTCTCATTCAGGGGCCAGTCTCGAGGTGTCAGAGGACAGTCAGCGGCGCAGGGCCCTGGTGAACCCTGGAACCCAGAGAACCCCAGAACCCGGAGAACCCAGAACCCGGAGAACCCAGAACCCGGAGAACCTTAGAACCCTAGAACCCTAGAACCCTAGAACCCCGTGAGATAGACTCGGAAAAAGTGGCTTCAACTCACAACTTTCACGCGACGACGGTCCTGGCGGTTCGGCATCGTGACGAAACCGTCATGGCGAGCGACGGTCAGGTCACCTTCGGCGACACCGTGGTCAAACAGACCGCTCGCAAGATCCGCAAGCTGTACAACGATCGCATCCTGGCTGGGTTCGCGGGCTCGGCAGCGGACTCCTTTGCACTGTTCTCGCGCTTCGAATCCAAGCTCGAACAGTATCGGGGCAATCTCGAGCGGTCCGCCGTGGAGCTCGCGAAAGACTGGCGCTCCGACCGCATGCTGCGACGCCTCGAGGCCATGCTCATCGTGATGGACGTCCGGCTGACGTTCCTCCTGTCGGGCAACGGCGATCTGATCGAGCCGGACGACGGGATCATCGCCATCGGGTCGGGAGGCGCGTACGCGCTGGCGGCCGCCAAGGCGCTGGCCCGGCACACCGACCTCGGCGCGCGTCAAATCGCTCAAGAGTCGATGGCGATTGCCGCGCGCATCTGCATCTACACGAACGACAGCATCACGATCGAAGGGCTGTAGCACCGCATGCCCATTTACCTCTCAGAAACCACCGTCTCGACCTCCGAGTCGCTCACGCCGCGCGAGATCGTCCGCGAGCTGGACAAGTACGTCGTCGGGCAGCACCAGGCAAAGCGGGCAGTCGCCATTGCACTGCGGAACCGGACGCGCCGGCAGAAGTTGCCGCCCGAACTGGCCGAGGACATCGCGCCCAAGAACATCCTCATGATCGGACCGACCGGTGTCGGCAAGACCGAGATCGCCCGGCGCCTGGCGCGGCTCGCCCAATCCCCGTTCATCAAGGTCGAGGCCTCGAAGTTCACGGAGGTCGGGTACGTGGGGCGCGACGTCGAATCGATGGTCCGCGATCTCGCGGAGCTGGCTGTGGACATGGTGAAAGAAGAGCGGATTGCGGAGGTCCGCGAGAAGGCGCGTCAGTCGGCGGAAGAGCGCGTTCTCGATCTCCTCCTGCCGCCGCTGCCGCCCGCCGCGGAATACGACGATCAGGCGGCGTCGATACGTGAGCAGGCGCAGCGGACGCGCGAGAAGCTCCGCGAGCAGCTGCGGGATGGCCGCCTGGATCAGAAGCAGGTCGAGATCGACGTGCGCGAGAAGACCTTCCCGTCCTTCGAGATCATCGCAGGCTCCTCGGTCGAGGAAGTGGACATCAATGTGAAGGACATGCTGCCGGGCCTGTTTCAGGGGCGTACCAAGAAGCGCCGCATGCGCGTCCCCGAAGCGCTCGAAGCGCTCGCGCAGGAAGAGGAACAGAAGCTGATCGACATGGAGACGATCGCCCGCTCGGCGGTGGAGCGGGTGCAGCAGGCCGGCATCATCTTCATCGACGAGATCGACAAGGTGGCGGGACGCGAGGGGGGTCAGGGGCCAGACGTCAGCCGCGAAGGCGTGCAGCGGGACATTCTTCCGATCGTCGAAGGCACGACAGTGAACACGAAGTACGGAATGGTCAGGACGGATCACATCCTGTTCATCGCCGCCGGCGCGTTTCACGTGTCGAAGCCGTCAGACCTGATCCCCGAGCTCCAGGGCCGCTTTCCAATCCGCGTCGAGCTCGAGCCGCTGGGCCGCGAGGATTTCGTGCGCATCCTCACCGAGCCCAAGAGTGCGCTGATCAAGCAGTACACCGCCCTCCTCTCGACCGAGGGCCTGACGCTCCGCTTCACGGATGGCGCGATCGGGCGCATCGCCGATTTCGCGACGCTCGTGAACGAACGCACGGAGAACATCGGAGCACGCCGGCTGCACACGGTCATGGAAAAGCTGCTCGACGAGGTGTCGTTCGAGGCGCCGGACATGTCAGAGCGGTCCGTCACCATAGACGAAGCCTACGTCGACCGCATGCTCGCCGAGATCGTCCGCAACGAAGATCTGTCGCGCTACGTCCTGTGACGCAGATGACGGTCCGGTCAAGCGTCCGCGGAGGACGAGCGCGGCGCGTGGTCATGGTCGTCGCTTTCGTCGCCCTGGCCGCATGCGGCAAGAAGGGACCGCCGCTCGCGCCGCTCCGGCTCATACCCGGCCAGGTGTCGGACCTGACCGTGCGGCGTGTCGGTCCTGAGGTGCAGTTGCGGTTCAAGCTGCCGACATCGAACGCGAATGGGCCTGGCCGCATCGACCTCGATCACGTGGAGATCTATGCCGTGACCGTCGCACCCGGGAGCGTCACTCCTCCAAATCGCGATCTGCTGACGAAGACCTATCTGGTGGGAACGATTCCGGTCAAGCCGCTGCCGCTCGAAGGAGAGGACCAACCGGTAGAAGGGGTTCCCCCCGATACCCGTCCGAGTCCCGGCGACGAAGTCTCGTTCGTCGAGGAACTGACCGAAGCCCGGATGACGCCGGCTCCCCTGCCGAAGGCCCCATTGCCTCCCGTGGCGGTGCCGGCTTTGCCGCCAATCACGCCGCTATCGGGCGACGTTCCACTCCCCGGCGTCCTGCATGTGCCGGCGACGACGACTGTCCCTCCGGTGCCGGCGCTGCCGGAGCCGTCACCTGCCGGCGCCCCTCCGGCAACGACCGTTGCCGGGACGTCACCTCCGGCGCCAGCGGCGGCCGCTCCCGTAGCCGCACCACCAGCTGCTCCGGTGCAGACCGCCACCGTTCGCATTTATGCGCTGCGTGGGGTGTCGGCGAAGGGCCGCGCCGGCCAGCCATCGGCGCGCGTGACGATCCCTCTCGTCCCGCCGCCACCACCACCGGCGTCGGTGAAGACGACATTCACTGAGAAAGCGGTCGTGGTCGAGTGGACGCCGCCCGCGAGTGAGCGCACTGGCACGGCGCTCACGTTCAATGTCTATCGTGCGGGCACGAAGCCAGCGGCGGATGCGTCACCCCCGCAGGCTGCCAAGCCTGCCGCGGGGCAGGCGCCGCCGAAGCCCGAGATGCCGCTGAATTCCGCTCCGCTGGCGGCGACGAGGTTCGAGGTTGCGGGGCTGGACGTCGGAGCCGAGCAGTGCTTCGCCATCCGAAGCGTCGAGCTCGTACAGAACGTGCCGGTCGAAGGTGACGCCGTCAAAGGCGGAGTGCGTCACGCCGAAGGACATTTTCCCCCCGGCGGCGCCTCAAGGTCTGAGCCTTCTGCTCCTGGATGGCGCGATCGAGCTGGTATGGGACGCCAGCACCGAGGCCGACTTTGCCGGATACACGGTCTTGCGTGCTGACGCGCCCGATGGCACACTGCGACCTCTGGTGCCGTCTCCTATCCGTGAAACCACTTTCCGCGACACCACCGTCAAGTCGGGGGCGCGCTACGCGTACGCCATTGTTGCGGTAGATCGTTCGGGCAATGCGAGTCCGCCGTCCGCTCGCGTCGAGGGAACCGCCCGATGAAAGCGTTTTGCCGGATCGAGCGCGAAAGCCGGCCGCGTCAGGGTGCCGGGGAGGCAGAGTCGGAGAGCTGACGAATCCCGTAGGTCTTGCCGTTGCCGAAGGGCGGCGGTGAGGCCCGGTGAGAAAAGACGGCGGAGGTTGAAAGCCCCGCCCGGCGTGTCCATGTAGGGGACGAGCCGTTCAGGCGGGTCCATCTCGAGAGGAGTAAGACATGAAGATTTTCATCGACTCCGGGAATCTCAAGGAGATCGAAGCACTCGTGCCGCTCGGCATCATCGATGGCATCACCACCAATCCGACGCTGCTCGCGAAGGAAGGCGGCGACTATCGCTCCATCCTCAAGAAGATTTGCCAGATTGTGAAGGGGCCGACGAGCGCAGAGGTGGTTGCCACCGACGCCGAAGGCATGATCCGCGAGGGGCGCGATCTCGCCACCATCGACGAGCACATCGTCGTCAAAGTGCCCTTTACGCGCGAGGGCGTCAAGGCCTGCAAGGCTCTCTCCTCCGAGGGCAAGCGGGTGAACGTCACGCTGATCTTCTCGCCGACGCAAGCGTTGTTTGCCGCGAAAGTGGGCGCGACGTTTGTGAGCCCGTTCGTCGGGCGCCTGGACGACATTGCGACGTCCGGCATGGGCCTCATTCAGGAGATCGTCGAGATCTTCGAGAACTTTCAGTTCCCGACAGAAGTGCTCGTCGCCTCGACTCGAAATCCACTGCACCTGGTCGAGGCCGCTCGAATGGGCGCGGACATCTGCACCTGTCCGGCGGCGCTGATCGAGCAGTGCTTCAAGCATCCGCTCACGGACATCGGCCTCGAACGATTCCTGAAGGACTGGGAGAAGGCACAGGCGGCCCGGGTCTGATGGACTTCGAGGAACTGGAGCGCCGGGCCGAGCTCGGCGGCGGAGAGGACCGCCTTCGCCGCCAGCACGACGCCGGCAAGCTGACGGCGCGCGAACGAATTGATTTGCTGTTCGACGCCGGCAGCTTCCAGGAGGTGGACAAGCTCGTTACCCATCGCTGCCGCGACTTCGGCATGGAGGAGCAAATCGTGCCCGGCGACGGCGTGGTTGCCGGCCACGGCCGTATCGATGGGCGGCCCGTCTACGCCTTCGCGCAGGACTTCACCGTCTTCGGCGGATCGCTCTCCGAAACCAACGCCGCGAAGATCGTCAAGATCATGGATCTTGCGCTCAAGATGGGCGCTCCCGTGGTCGGGCTGAACGATTCGGGCGGTGCGCGCATTCAGGAAGGCGTGCTCTCCCTCGGCGGCTACGCGGACATCTTTCTCCGTAACACGCTGGCTTCGGGGGTCATCCCGCAGATCTCCGCGATCATGGGGCCCTGCGCCGGCGGCGCGGTCTACTCGCCGGCGATCACCGACTTCAACGTCATGGTCGAGGGCACGAGCTACATGTTCGTGACGGGGCCGGACGTGATCCGGACGGTCACACACGAGGACGTGACGAAGGAGCAACTCGGGGGCGCGCACACCCACAACGAGATCAGCGGCGTTGCGCACTTTGCCGTGCCCGGCGATCGCGAGTGCCTTCGGCTCATCCGCGATCTGCTGTCGTATCTTCCGAGCAACAACGTCGATGAGCCCCCTCGTCGATCGACAGTCGATCCCGTCAACCGTGAAGACGAAGCGCTCGACAGCCTCGTTCCGGAATCACCGAATCAGCCGTACGACATGCACGACCTCGTGCACGCCGTTGCAGACGACGGGGAGTTCCTGGAGGTGCACCAGCACTTCGCGCGGAATCTGATCGTCGGGTTTGCGCATCTGGGCGGCCGCAGCGTCGGCATCGTCGCGAACCAGCCGGCACACCTCGCGGGCACGCTCGACATAGACGCGTCGGTCAAAGGCGCGCGGTTCGTGCGGTTCTGCGACGCCTTCAACATTCCGCTCGTCACGTTCGAGGACGTCCCCGGCTTTCTCCCTGGCACCCGGCAGGAGTACGGCGGAATCATCCGGCACGGCGCCAAGCTCCTCTTCGCGTTTGCCGAGGCGACGGTGCCGAAGCTGACCGTGATTACGCGCAAGGCGTACGGCGGTGCCTACTGCGTCATGGCGAGCAAGCACATTCGTACCGACGTCAACTTCGCGTGGCCTTCAGCCGAGATCGCCGTGATGGGACCGGAGGGCGCTGTGAACGTGCTCTACCGTCGTGAGCTGGAATCCGCGGAGGATCCCGCGGCTCAACGGGCCTTGAGGGTCGCCGAGTTCCGTGAGAAGTTCGCAAATCCGTACATCGCGGCTTCACGCGGATTCGTCGACGCCGTCATCAGGCCGCGCGAGACGCGCGCGCGCCTCATCGCGGCGCTCGCGACGCTTGCCACGAAGCGGGACCGCAACCCGCCGAAGAAGCACGGCAACATCCCACTGTAATGTACAATCGCTCAACCAGTTAGCGCCTTCCTCGGGTCCTGCGGCTTTCATGAAAATCCTGATCGCCAACCGCGGCGAGATCGCTGTTCGAATCGTGCGCGCGTGCCGCGAGATGGGCCTCCGAACAGTTGCCGTGTACTCCGACTGCGATCGCCTCGCCCGCCACGTGCGCGAGGCGGACCAGGCGCTGCACGTCGGACCCAGCGAGGCCGCGGGAAGCTACCTGCGGATCGACGGGATCATCGACGCCGCGCGGCGGTCCGGCGCGGACGCGATCCATCCCGGCTACGGTTTCCTGGCCGAGAATGCGAGCTTCGCCAGGGCGTGTCAGGACGCCGGCCTGATCTTCATCGGTCCGTCCGCCGACGTCATCGCGATGATGGGGAGCAAGACCGCCGCGCGCACCGCGGCGATCCGGGCGGGTGTTCCGGTCGTGCCGGGCACCGAAGAGCCTTTCGACGCGCTCGCGCCCGATGACGTCATCGCCGGGACGGCCTCGAAGATTGGTTACCCCGTCGTCGTCAAAGCCGTTGCCGGCGGTGGTGGCAAGGGCATGCGCGTTGTCGAAGCGCCCGAGGACCTTCGAGCCGCCATCCGATCCGCGCGGTCAGAAGCGGGGACGGCATTCGGCGACACGAGCGTCTATCTCGAGCGACGAATCGCCCGTCCCAGGCACATCGAGATCCAGCTTCTCGGCGATCACCACGGCTGCGTCGTGCCTTTCGTCGAGCGAGAGTGTTCGATCCAGCGGCGCCATCAGAAGGTCGTCGAAGAATCGCCTTCGATCGTGGTCGGCGCGGCGCTGCGCGGGCGGATGGCCGCGGCAGCCGCGGCGGTGGCGCGGTCGGTCGGCTACACGAATGCCGGTACCATTGAGTTCCTCCTCGACGAAGACGGCTCGTTCTACTTTCTGGAGATGAACACCCGGCTCCAGGTCGAGCACCCGGTGACGGAAATGGTGACGAGCGTGGACCTGGTGCAGTGGCAGATTCGGATCGCACGGGGCGAAGCCCTCGACCTCGATCCCGAGAGAGCGCTTGCCGCCCACGGCCACGCCATCGAGTGCCGCATCTACGCCGAGGATCCTGATCAGGGCTTCCTGCCGTCGCCCGGTCTGATCCGCGGCCTCCGGCCCGCGTCGGGTCCGGGTGTTCGAGACGACGGGGGCGTGACAGCGGGATACGAGGTGCCCGTCTACTACGACTCGATGATCGCAAAGCTCATCGCCTGGGGGGAAGATCGCCCGTCGGCGATTGCGCGAATGTCGCGCGCGCTGCGCGAGTACCAGGTGCTCGGCATTCGCACGACGATTCCGTTCTTCCAGTGGCTGATGGATCGCCCTGAGTATCGCGAAGGGCGGTACGATACGACGTACCTCGATCGGCTCCTCGAGGAGCGGCGTGGGGAGAGTTTCACCGAACTGGATCCGCGAACCGAAGAGCTGATGGCGCTGGCCGCAGGACTCGACGCGTATTTCCGGGCCTCCGAATCAGGCTCCGTCGGGACGACGAACGAGACGCCGAGCCAGTGGCTGCGCGCCGCCCGAACAGACGCGCTGCGGGAATGAACGACTAGGCGCGCCACGGGCGCGCCCCGCCGGAGCGGCGCGGGGCGTGGGGCCCCCGCGAGCGACGGCGCGGGGGGGCCGGCGGGGCGAAGCCCCCGGTCTGAATGATGACCTTCGACATCGAGATCGCCGGCCGCAGCCGCAGCGTCGCGATCGAGCCCGCGGCCGGCACACGCTTCCGGGTGACGGTCGACGGGCACTCCACCCTCGTCGATGCCGTTCGCATCGGTGACTTCGCGCTGTCCCTCATCGTCGATGGCGACACGGGATCGAGCCGTGAAGCGCAAGTCGTGCCCGCGGGGCCTGGCGGTGACATCCTGGTGTGGCTCGACGGCCAGATCGCAGCGGCCAGCGTCGACGGACGACGCGCGCGGCGAGGACGCGGCGATGCGGGTCGCGGGAGTCAGGGCGCGCAATCGATCGTCGCGCCGATGCCGGGGCGCGTCGTTCGGATTCTCGTGGGGCCGGGCGACGAGGTCACCGCCCGCCAGCCGGTCGTCGTCGTCGAAGCTATGAAGATGGAAAATGAGCTGCGATCGCCGAAAGCGGGCCGCGTCAAGGACGTTTCGGTCGCCGTGGGCGCGTCGGTCGAGGCCGGCCGCGTTCTGATAGTAGTCGAATAGCCACCCTGTCCGCCCAATGACCGACCACCCCGACGAGCCACCGACGCAACCGGCGGGCGAGGAGCCCTCGGCGGCGCCCGATCGGGTCGAGCCGGTCGTGCCGACGACCGTCCGCCGGCGCAGTCCGTTGGTGCGGGCGCTGCGGACCGTGCTCGCGATCGTCACAGCGATCGTGGCCGCAGGGTTCGTCACGCTGTTCACCATCGACCTGGGTCCGGAGCTGCGCGGCCGGGCGGAGCGTGAAGGCTCGAAGTTCATCGAGCGGCCGATGCACATCGGCCGGCTCTCGGCAAAGCTCACACCCGGCGTGTTCGTGGTCGAGGATCTCGTGATCGAAGGTCTTACACCTCAGGACCGGCCCTTCCTGACGGCGAAGAAGATCACCGTTGAGGTCCCGTGGTGGACAGTCTTCAGCCGGAAGCTCATCATCGAGTCGGTCGCCATGACCGACTGGAACATGGTGATCGAGACATTTCCCAACGGCCGCCACAACTTTCCCAAGTTCACCCGGAAGACGCCCAGCAAGGGACCGAGCCGCTTCACGACGACGCTCCGGAGTGTAGCCGCCTTGCGGGGCTCGTTCACGTACGAAGATCACGGGACGCCCTGGAGCACCTCCGCGCGTGACTTGAACGTGCTGATTTTTCGTCCGCCGGTTGCGACCAACTACCTCGGCCGCGCGTCGTTCTCGGACGGCACAGTGAAGATCCAGTCGTACGAGTCGTTCCGCACGAACATGCAGTCGAGGTTCACGATCGATGGTCCCATCGTGCACTTCGGCCACATGGATTTGATCGGAGATGGATCCCGGTCGGTCGTCACCGGCGACGTCGATTTGGGGCGCTGGCCGGAGCAGACCTATCAGGTGCGCTCGAAAATCGACTTTCCCACGCAGAAAGAGATCTTCTTTCACGGCCAGAAGTTCACGGCCTCCGGCCAGGGCGATTTCACCGGCACGTTTCATCTCTTCAAGGGCGGCCGCGAGCTGAAAGGCACCTTCACGAGCCCCGTTGCAGGTGTGAATACGTGGCGTTTTCCGAACCTGCGGGGATCCGTGCTGTGGGTGCCCGATCGCCTCGAGATTACGAACACTACCGCCGAGCTCTATGGCGGAACGACGCGCTTCGACTATCGGATGGCGCCGTTCGGGAAGCCGGGCGTTCCGGCGCGCGCCACGTGGGACGTCGACTATCGCGGCGTCGATCTTTCACGGCTCACGGACTTTCTCGAAGTGAAGGGTCTGCGGCTCGCCGGCAGCGCCACGGGCAAGAACCGGCTCGAGTGGCCGCTCGGAAAGTGGGCGCTCAAAACGGGGCGTGGCGAGGTCACCCTGCAGCCGCCGCCGGGCGTGAAGCCGATGACGCGCGAGTTCCAGGCAGACGTCATCGCCAGGGTCGCCGATTTGCCGGAGCTGGCCGGTCCCTTCAACTCGCATTTGTCGCTCGGATACAAGCCGGTCGCCGGACACATCGTCTATTCGCTCGATCCGGACTGGATCGTCCTCGATGACAGCTGGGCAGCCACCGAGAGCACCTACGTGCAGTTCCAGGGACGCACCGCGTTCGGGGAACGCTCGGAGATGCCGTTCCACGTCACGAGCCTCGACTGGCAGGAAAGCGACCGTGTGCTCGCCGGAATCATGACGACGTTCGGCGCGCCGACGGGCGCGGTGGCGATCGACGGAAACGGCGAGTTCGACGGCCGGATGCTGGCGTCGTTCTCGAAGCCTCGCATCGAGGGCACATTCAGGGGCGATCGCCTTCGGGCCTGGGACGTCATCTGGGGCCGGGGGATCGCGGACGTCGTGATCGAGAACAGCTACGCGATCGTGGCGAATGCGATCCTGACTTCCGGGGAGTCGGAGATTCGCGCCGATGGCCAGTTCTCCCTCGGGTATCCGCGCAAGGATCACGGAGAGGAGATTGACGCGCGCATCCGCCTCAATCGCAGACCGCTCGCCGACCTTCGTCACGCGTTTCAACTGGACGACTATCCAATGGAGGGCCTGGTATCCGGCGACTTCCACCTTTATGGGGCGTACGAGGGGCCGTTCGGGTTCGGCAAGATGGCGATCGACCAAGGAGTCGCGTACGGCGAGACGTTCGAGCGCGCGACATCCTCGTTGCGCTTCGAAGGCAACGGTGTTCGCCTCGATTCTCTGGAGATGCGGAAGAGCACCGGCACGGTCACGGGCGCGGCATTCGTAGGTTGGGAGGGGGACTACTCCTTCAATGCGGACGGCACTCGAATTCCGGTCGAGTCGCTCAGGACCGTCGACGTTCCCGCAGGCGCCACTGTCTGGCCTTCTCCAGTTCAGCGCCAGCGGCGCGGGCACGTTCGAGGAGCCGAAATACGACGTGAAACTGCGCGGCGACGACCTGTTCGCCGGCGATGAAGGCATCGGGCAGCTGAACGGCCGGCTCTCGCTGCGCGGCGAGCTCCTGAACCTGGAAATGGAAGCGGCCTCTCCTCGTCTGGTCGTCTCGGGTTCAGGGCGCATCGCGCTCACGCCCGAGATGGACGCCGAGCTCAACGTGCGATTTGCCGACACATCGCTCGACCCGTACGTACGCTTCTTCGAGCCACGCCTCTCGCCGTTCACGAACGCCGTCGCGGGCGGTACGCTCCGGGTCGTGGGCGAGCTCGCGGACGTCGACCACCTCGTCGTCGAAACGCACGTCGAGAGCCTCGACTTGAAGCTGTTCGACTACAGATTGAAGAACACGGGCACGATCGATCTCTCGCTGGACCATCACATCCTCAAAGTCGACCAGCTCAGGCTCACGGGAGAAGGCACCGAGCTGCAGGTTCAAGGACAGGTCGCGTTCGATCGAAACGAGATCTCGGTGCAGGCAGCCGGAGATGGCAATCTTGGAATCCTGCAGGGCTTTTACCGCGATCTCCGCAGCCGCGGTACCGCCGCGATCAAGGCGCAAATCAGCGGTCCGCTCGACAAGCCGGTGTTCTCCGGGAGCGCAGACATCACGGACGGCCGCATCAGGGTGTTGTCGATGCCCAACTCGATCGAAGCGATCAACGGCCGGCTCTCGTTCGACGCCGACGGCGTTCGCCTGGACGACGTGTCCGCGCGCCTCGGCGAAGGCGATGTGCGGTTCGGCGGCCGGATCGCGATCACGGGCTTTACGCTCGGCGATCTGAATCTGACGGCCACGGGAGAGCGGATGCGGATCCGCTATCCCGCCGGGTTCGTCTCGACGATCGATGCGAATCTGGCGTTGCAGGGCACGATCGCAGCGCCGGTGCTGAGCGGAAACGTCCTGGTTCGCGACGCGCTCTGGTCGCGCCGCATCGAGGCCACCCCGGGCTTCTTCAACCTGACCGGCGGCGGAAGCGCCGCTCCCGCCGTCGCGGCGCCCGAACCGTCGATTCCCCTCCGGCTGGACATCGACATCAACGCGCCCTCGAGCTTCCGGATCGAGAACAACATCGCGAAGATGATCGCGAGCGCCGATCTGAAGCTCCAGGGAACGTACGATCGGCCCCAACTGTTCGGTCACGTGGAGATCGATCGCGGGGACATCGTCTTCGAGGGAAATCGATACGTGGTGACGCGCGGCGGCGTGGACTTCTTCAATGCGTCGCGCATAGAGCCCGTCTTCGACATCGAGGCCGAGACCCGCGTGCGCGTGCCCGAGCAGATTTACAACATCACGCTTGGGTTCAGCGGCACGACGAGCCGATTCTCGTATTCGCTGAACTCCGATCCTCCGCTGCCGCAGGTGGACATTCTCTCGGTGCTGCTTGGTCAGCAGACCGACCTCACCAACGCGGAGCTTCGCGCCTTGAGGCCCGGCGCAACGCAGCAGTCGGAGGAAGTGCTCCTGAGGCAGGCGTTCTCACGCATGCTCACGAGCCCCATCTCGGCGCCTGTCAGCCGGATTCTCGGCGAGACGCTCGGCATCGAGACCGTGATCTCTCCGACGTTCGGCACGGAGACGGATCCGCTGACGCCCTCCGCGCGGCTGATCCTCGGTCGGCGGATCTCCAACCGCGCGTACCTCACGTTCGCGCGCGCGCTGGGCGGCGCGCAGCGCGAGCAGATCATCATCCTCGAATACGATCAAAGTGAACGGGTCGGCTGGGTCGTCACGCAGAACGGCGACAGGACGTACGCGCTCGATTTCCGGGTTCGGCACAGGTTCTGAATGCGTTGGCTCCTGCTCGCGTGCGTGGCGACAGTCGTTTTGACGGGTTCGCCCAACATCGCGGCAGCACAGGCAACGGCGGCTCCGGCTCCCGGCGTCCAATCAGCCGGACCTGTCGCCGACGCCGCGACATACGTCGGCAGACCGGTCGAGCAGCTCCAGGTCTTCGTCGACGGGCAACCGACGACGGATGCGGCGATCACGGACTTGCTCGAGACGCACGTCGGCAGGCCGCTGGCGATGGCCGACGTTCGCGAGTCGATCGCTCACCTCTATAGTCTCGGCCGCTTCCAGGACGTCCGGGTCGACGCTGCGACCTCGAGCTCGGGTGGCGTCAGCCTGCGCTTCGATCTCGTTCCGCTCCGCAGCGTGCAGGACGTGGAATTCACCGGCACGCTCGGCCTCGACAAGGGACTGCTGCGGCGCACGATAGCCGATCGCTACGGCGCACGGCCGCCGGTCGCGCGGGCCGCTGACGCGGCTCGCACGCTCGAGGCCCTCTACCGGGATCATGGCTATCTCGGCGCCGTCGTCGGTGCGACGCCCACGACGGCGGCGGACGGCGGGAGCACCGTCCTGACCTTTCACGTCGAGCCTGGACCGCGCGCCACAATCGCCGACGTGAAGATCGACGGGGATCCGCGTACGGCGCGCGCCACCCTGGAGCGGCAACTCGGCGTACAAAGGGGATCGCCCTACGAAGCCCCGCAGCTGCAGCAGCGCCTCGACGAGTTCACAACAAAGCTTCGAAAGCGCGGCTTCTACGAGGCGACGGCCAGCCCGCGCGCAACGATCTCCGAGGACAAGAGGTCGGTCGACCTCACGATCGCCGTGCGCTCGGGCCCCGCCGTGACCGTGCGTTACGAGGGCGATCCGCTGCCTGCCGACCGGCTGAAGGAGCTCGTGCCTGTCGAGCGGGAGAACTCCGCGACCGAAGATCTCCTCGAGGATTCGATCGTCGCGATCCGAGCGTATCTCCGCCAGCAGGGGTACTGGAAAGGCGACGCTTCATGGCGTCGAGAGGAAACTGCCGAAGCGTTGTCCCTTGTCTTTCAAATCAAGAAGGGCATGCGGTACTACGTCGCCGAGCCGGTCCAGTTGAGCGGCAACCAGGCAATCCCGGCCGACGAGCTGCGGACGATGATTGGCCTCAAGCCGGGGGAGCTCTTCGTGGAATCGGGGTTGTCCGGCGCGTCGGCCGCCATCACCGAGCTTTATCGTCAGCGCGGCTTCGTGAGCGCAACGGTGAAGTATTCGGTTGTCGAGACCGATCCGCGACGTCCCGACGAGGGACTGATCAAGCCGGTGATCGTCATCTCCGAAGGCCCCCGCACACTCGTCGGTACTGTCCAGATCACCGGGAGCTCGGCGCTCTCGGAGCCCGAGCTGCGGGCGCGCGTCAAGCTCGGGGAAGGGCAGCCGTTCTATCAGCCGCAGCTGAACGCCGACCGCGACGCGCTGATCCTCGAATACCTCAACATCGGATTCTCGTCAGCCGAGGTCGTCGTCACGCCGGTCTTTTCGAACGATCGGACGCGCGCCGACGTGACGTTTGCCGTTCAGGAGGGACCGCAGATAATCGTCGACCACATCCTGATCGTCGGCAATACGCACACGGATCCGCGCGTCATCCTGAACGAGATGAAGTTGAGGCCCGGCGCACCACTCGGGCGCGAAGACCGTGACGAGAGTCAGCGGGCGCTCAGCGCGCTCGGCCTGTTCCGCCGCGTTCGCATCACGGAGCTGCGCCACGGCAGCGGCAACAGGCAGGACATACTCGTCACCGTCGACGAGGCGCCGATGACGACGATCAGTTATGGCGGCGGTGCCGAGGCGAACCAGGTACTGCGGGCAACGGGGCCCAGCGGTGAGGCGCGGACCGAGATCGAGTTCGCCCCGCGCGGGTTCTTCAACATCGGTCGTCGCAATGTCGGTGGACGCAACCGTACAGTCGACCTGTACACGCGATTGAGCCTCCATAGGCAAGACGGCAACCCGGACGATCCCACGGACACTCCCTCGGGTCTGGCATTCCCCGAGTATCGGGTCGTCGGCACCTTCCGCCAGCCCCGGGCGTTCTGGTCGAGCGACGTTGTCGTTACGGCCGCAACCGAGCAGGGCGTTCGCAGCAGCTTCAACTTCGCCCGCAAGGGTGTGAACGCGGACATGCTGCGCCGTCTGAGCCCGTCAATCCGCGTGTCGGGCCGCTATTCGTTCAACACGACGCGGACCTTCGACGAGCAGCTCGACGAGGAGGAGCAGGCGACGATCGACCGCGTCTTTCCTCAGGTGCGGCTGTCGGCGTTCTCCGGCGCCGTCGCGCGCGATACCCGCGACAGCGTGATCGATCCGAGTCGCGGCAACTTCCTGAGTGCGGAGGGAACCCTGGCCGCTCGCTCCCTTGGCGGACAGGTCGGCTTCCTGAAGACCTACCTGCAGGGCCTCTGGTTCCGGCAGCTGACGAGCCGTCGGCCCGTCGTTCTCGCGACCCGCGGCGCCATAGGACTTGCCGACGGCTTTCCTCGAGAGGGTCAGGCTGTCGACGACTCGGGCGCGCCCATTCCTGGCGAGACGGTTCAGATCGACGACCTCCCGGCGAGCGAGCGCTTCTTCGCCGGAGGCGACACGACGATCCGCGGCTTCGCGCTCGACACCGTCGGCACGAGCGCGACTATCAGCGCCAGTGGATTCCCGCGAGGCGGGAATGCCGTGCTGATTCTCAACAGCGAGCTGCGCGTGCCGCTGTGGCGTGACATAGGAGCAGCTTTCTTTGCGGATGGCGGCAACGTCTTCGACCGGGTGACCAACTTCGATTTCGGCGAGCTGAGAGGCGCGCTGGGTCTCGGTTTACGGTACCGTTCGCCGGTCGGACCGATCCGAATCGACGTCGGGTTCAAAATGGACCGTCGAGAAATCGGTGGCCAGCTCGAGCCGCGTGTCGTCTGGCACTTCAGTATTGGCCAGGCGTTCTGATACGGCGGGGAGGTTGTACGTGCGGCATTCGGTGACACGCGCTCTGACAGCCCTCGCGCTTGGGACGGCTGTATCGCTGATGCCCGCGGCGGCACGTGGCGAAGTGATCGATCGCATTCTCGCCGTCGTGAATCGGGAGCTGATCACTCTCTCGGATGTGGCCGCTGCGATCCGATTGGGCCTCGTTTCCGTGCCGCAACAGGGATCCGATCCCACACGGGCGGTCCTCGATGCGCTCATCGACCGTCAGCTGGAGCTCGGCGAGGCCAACCGCTATCAACCGCCGGAACCAGCGGAGTCCCAAATCCAGGCCCGGATGGAGGCCGTCCGGTCGCGTTTCAACACTCCCGCGGCCTTCGCGCAGGCGCTCGCAAATTCCGGCGTTTCGGAGGACCAGCTGATGCTCAGGCTGCGTGAAGATCTCCGGATCGAGTCGTACCTCAATCAGCGGTTTGGCGTGCCTCGCCCGGCGTCCGATCAGGAGCTCATCGACTACTATCGTGCGCACACGGCGGACTTCTCGACCGCATCCGGCGTCAGGCCTTTCGCGGAGGTTCGAGAGGAGATCCGTGCGCGCCTCTCCGCTCTCCAGCGCGCGAGCCTGGTGGCGGACTGGCTCACGAGTCTGAAGCGGCGCACGGAAATTGCAGATCTGTATGTCAGTAGCAAGTGATCCCTGGCAGCGTCCCGTCCACAAAGTCCGCGTATGATCTCTCCTGCACCATGGAGCTGCCGACGCCAGCCTCGTCGACTCTTCGTGTCCGACTGCTGCTCGTCCTGATCACGACGACCGCGCTGGCCCTGCGTGTAGGCTGGCTATGGTATCTCGCCAGACCTGAAGACATCGCAGTCGACCCTGACGGCTATTGGCGCGCGGCACGCCTGCTCCTGCGGACAGGCGAATGGCGCTGGACGTTCGGCGCCGTCCGCTACCCGTACTTGGGCCACGAGTACCTGCTGCCGCCGCTCTACCCGGCGTTCCTGTCCCTGTTTCAACGCCAGGATCTCGCGTTGGTAGTGCAGGCGATGCTCTCAGCTGCCTGTTGTCCGTTGCTGTTCATCACCGCCCGGCGAGTGCACTCCGAACGTGCAGGATTGATAGCGGCGACGATCTGGGCCATCTGGGCGCCATCGATTGTCGGAACGATGGTCTTCATGCAGGAGGCGCTGCACATTCCTCTGCTCGTCGCGGGATTTGCGGCGCTGCCGCCGCTGGCGCAGACGACTTCGGCCTTCCGATTCCTGGTTGCCGGCGTGCTTCTGGGCTGCGCCGCCCTCGCACGGTCGATGCCGCTGTACTTCATGCCCGTCGCGAGCGCCTTTCTCCTCTGGATCCGGCGTCCCGCTCGCGCGGCAGCGGCGTACGTCATCGCGCTGCTCGGCGGGTTCCTGATCGCGGCAGGGCCGTACTCGCTCTCAGCTTCCCTCAAGAATGCCCGCGTCGTCCTCATCGAAAACCATGGTGGCATCACGGCCGGCGAGTACGTGGGCGTCAATCAGGGTGGCGGCAGTCCGGAGGCGTCGGCCGCCATCCAGACGTACCTGGAAGGTGCGTTCGCGTCACCCGTCCAATTTGCGGCGACGTGGTGGCGGTTTGCACGAAGTCTGGCGTACGTGTCTGGTGGACGTTTGATCGAGACGTACGTGTCGGCGTCTACACGGCAGATCGCACGGCTCGAAAAGCTCGCGTTCCACTTCTCGACCGACGTCCTGTTCATCAGCTGTCTCGCCCTCGCGCCGTTCGGTCTGGTGCTCGCCAGGCGTTCGGCCGATGCTGTCATGCTCGGGCTCTGGGTCCTCTGCGCCGTCGTCTTGACGGGTCTCGCTGCGCATGGCGGTGCGCGCTACCGGAGCCCGATCGAACCGTTCCTCATCGTCCTGGCGTCGATTGCGCTGGCGGGCGGGTGGAGGCGCGTGACGCGACCCCTCTTCGCCGCGGCGGGAGTCGGCACGCTGCTGCTGCTCTGGCTGGTGCTGCCTCAGATTCCGGGGGCGCTGGAAGGAACCGCCGAGTACGGCGTGCTGGAGCGCCATGCCGTCAACGGTCACTCTCAGCTCGTCGTCGCTGAGCAGGCGGGCCTGCACGTCACGCCGATGAACGGACGGATTCAGTTCGAGCTGGCCACAGCGACCGCGGGCGATCGACCGCTGAACGTCGAGATTCGAGTCGATGGCTCGCACGTGGCGACGGCGGACATCGTCCCGGGCGCCCAGCAGAAGCTCGATTACTTGTGGAGCCAGCCTGGCTCGGCGTTTCTGGAGTTGTCGTCCGGTGCGGTGACTGGCAAATCGCTTCGAGTCACCCTGCCGTCCGCAACGCCAAGTTCGCAATAGCGCTAGCGAGGCTCCGCCTGAGACCGGCATTGTCTGACAAAAGCCGCTCCGCCTCGCTAGACTGCAAGCTTGATAACGCCGCGCTGACGCGCGGACGGTCTTGACCGAAAAACTCGACTCATTCGGTGCAAGTTTTTCGGGTCAAGACCTCTAGCGCGCCTCCGGCGGGGGCACTCTCGGGACCGCGTAGATTTCGTAGTCATAGCCCAGGGCGCCCCTGAAGCCTTGGGAAGCGTGAACGCGCTGTACCAGTCCGAGGTGCGTCAGCGTCGAGTGGCCGAAGCTAGGCTCGGGCACGATGAGCCACTGGGCTCCCGCGAGCTGCTCGATGCCCCCGTCGAGCAGTGCCTTCAGGTCCGGAACTCTTCGCACGACGACCGGCGATCGATGCAGGTCGAGCCAGCCGGTCTCCAGGATCACGACGCTCTGCGGCGCGGCATGTAGCTCCAGCCAGTGCTCCACGAGCGCATACGTCGGGCTCGTCACGCGCCTGCTGAAGGAGACGGTGCCGGCCTTCACAGGGAACCACAGCGCAAGGACCAGGACGATGGCGGTGACGGCGCGGGCCGCGGGCGCGCGCCAGGGCGATGAGGGCACGGAAACGACGCTCGGAAGTCGCCAGATCGCCGCGAGCGCCCCTGCGCCGCCGATGGCGACAAACGGCAGCATCGGGAACACCCATCGCGGGAACTGGGCTGGCCGAACGGTCATGAACCAGATGTAGAGGAGAGGGAAGCTCAGAAAGACCAGAGATCGGGTGCCGCCCGCGCAGAGTCCATAGACAGCAAACGCCGCGGCGAGCCAGAGAAGGGGCAATCCGGTTCCGAAGCGATCGAGGATCTCAACATAGAACGCCGCTGGGTTGCTGGTGGCCGCCCAATGCCTGCGATTCGTGATCTCCACTTGATCCGCGAGCTGCTTGAGAAACGTCGGGAAGTCGGACCACACGAAGTGATTTGTTACGGCCACCGCAACCACGAACGCGAGGAGCGTCAGTGCGACCCTCTGCACTCGATGACCGGATGCCCCCCCGACGGCAGCTCCCAGTACCGCTGGCACCATCGTGAATACGCTCGAGTACTTGATCGCTGTTGCGACGCCCGCCAGCGCTCCGGCAGCGATGACCCACCGCCACCGGGGGCTGTCCAGAGACACGAGCGACAAATACACCGTCGCCATCACTGCCAGTACCATCCCTGGATCGTTGCGCACAAGCGTGGTCGTTTCGATCGAAAGGGGAGCAATCGCCACGATCACGGCGGCGACGAGTCCCGCACCCTCTCCGATCAGCCGCCGCCCGATCGAACCTGCGAACGCGACGATGCCCGCGCCCACCAGAACGTTGCACAGTCGTGCCCACTGCACGAAGAGCTCGACCGGGAGTTGATCGGGCCTTACCGAGAGACCTCGGGACAGGTCTTTCACGTAGCCGATGAACGACCCGGCGACGAACAACCAGAAGACCACTCCCGGGTAGTGCTCGACCGTCTCGTGCTGCAGCTCGCCGGTGATGAAGAAGTGCTGGACGTTGGAGGCGAGCCTGTTCTCGTCCATGTCGATGGGCGTGTGACCGAGCTCGCCGCTCAAGCCTGGCAGCCGGAGCACGACCGCGAGCAGGACGACGAACAGGAGACCGGTCTCGAACCGGTGCGCTTCAAGCCAACGACTGGTCTGTCGCCAGTGATCGCCGTTCGTGCGCGCCAGAACCAGCAGAATCACGAGCGTGGCTGCCAGCATGCCGACGGCGGGAAGCCACGCCTCGCCCACCCCGCCGAGCCTGAGCATCATCATCGACGCCACAACGGCTGCCAGGATGCGGAGGACGCGCGTCCGACCTGCACGAGCGCTCACTGGAGTCATTCTATGGACAAACGCTCGACGTCGTGGATACCGAACAGCTGACCCGCTCAGCTATCGGTTCCCGGCAGGTGCGGGAGCAGGGACCGATAGAGCCGAATCGTCGCGGCCGCCGCGGCATCCCAGGAGAAATCGCGCTCGACAATCTCCCGGCCGCGCGCCCCGAGCGGGGCGAGGCTTACACCTGGCGCCAGGGCTCCACTGATCGCCGCCGCCAGAGCCGACGCGTCTCCGGGAGCCACAATCCACCCGCTACGGCCATTTTCGACCTTGTCGGGCAGGCCGCCGGCGTTGGTTGCAACGACCGCCCGGCGATGCGCCATGGCTTCCAATGTCACCAGGGAGCTTCCCTCGTACAGGGTCGGATGGACGAAGAGTCCGGCTCCCTCGTACCACGCATGCAGCGTCGGATCGTCGAGGCGCCCGGTCAGGAGCGTTCGGTCGCGGAGGCCCAGTCGTGCAATCGCGGCCGTCAACCGCCCGCGAAAAGGGCCATCGCCGATCACGACCCACTTCCACCGGCCGCCCGCAATTACCGGCGAGTGGTCGCGCAGCGCTGCCAGAGCTTCCGCCAGGATGTGAAAGCCCTTGCTCTCCTCGAGCCGCCCCACGCTCAACAGAACGACCTCGTCGTCTGCAATGCCCGCTTCAGTCCGGACCTGGATACCGTCGGCGAGAGTCGCCAGCCGATCGAGCCATGCCAGATCGATGGCGTTCGGGATAGTGGCGATGCGGCTGGCGGGAAGGCCGAGATGTCTCTGGACGGTGGGCTCGAGACTGCGATCTGTTGCAATCACGCGATCAGCCGCTTTGGCGCAGACGAGCACGGCCTTCCTGAGTGGCAGGTACGCGACACGCTTGAGTCGTGCCCTCCCGGGATCGGTCGCGCCAAATTCTTCGAGGCCCTGCGGGTTCATGACGAGAGGCGCGGAGACAGAGGCGCGCTGGCGTGCGTACCCGAGCACGCTGGCGCCAAAGCCGTGGACGATATCAACCTCTTGGCGCTTGACGAGATCAAGCGCCACTCTGCCGGCCCGTTCTCCGAATAGTGGATACGCAGTGCTTCGGTCGATGACGGTCGTCCCTCGTCGTCCGGCTAGCGGGAAGGTCCGATAGGGGACCGTAATCAGCCTGAGCCTCGGGTGAATCGTATCTGCGGCGCGTTCGGATCCGGGTTCTCCTTTCGGTTCTCGAGTGATGAGCGTGACCTGAATGCCCGCGTCGGCCAGATATCGGGTCAGATCGTATACATGGCGCTCGAGACCGCCATGTCCGTGCAGCGGAAACACCGACCGCGCGACGATCGCAACGCGGAGCGATTGAGTCACTTCGCGCGCCTTTCGACGAGATCCTGATACAGACGCTCGATCCGCTCCGTCGTCGGGGCGGCGTCGAACAACTCGAGGGCGCGCGCCATCGCTGCCGCGGCGAGCCGGCGTCGCAGGCCCTCGTCGTCTCGAAGCCGGCGGATGTCTCTCGAGAGATCCTCGGGGGTGTTCGAGAGGAGGCCTGTCTTCTTGTCGACGACAATATCGGGCGTGCCGCCGGTATTCATCGCGGCGATGGGAATCCCAAGCGCGCTCGCCTCGATGAGCACGCGGCTGAGCGACTCCGGCCCCCGTGAGGTAAAGACCAGGAGCGACGCGTTCGAGAGCCATGCCGCGGCTGCCTTCTGATCGACCCAACCGACCATCCGGATGTCGCGGCGGGATCGGGCGGCCTGGTCCGCGATCAGTTTCTCCTCTGGTCCCGCACCAGCGATGACCAGCGGCCAGTCGAGGTCGGCGCGTTCGACTGCCGGCACGAGGTGCGACGTACCTTTGTTCGGCGCGAGCTTCCCGAGATACAGCGCGTATGGTCCCGGCACCGGCGGCGTCAGCGCCGCGGCGCGACTCCGCAACTCCGGGATGTTCACGGGATTGGGAATGATGTGCGTCTGCGTATGCGCGAGCTCCGGCGCACGCGCCCGCAGGTCCGCCGCGATGGTCGTGCTCACAGCGATCACCGCGTCCGCGCGCGCGAGCCCCGTTCGCTTTCGCCGCAGGTTCCCGCGCATGTAGGGAATCATCGGCAGGGCGAGCGGCCACGCGGCGCCGGCGTGTGGCTGGATACACTGCGTCATCATCCGTGCGGAACAACCCGGGCAGAGAAAGGCCTCTTCCCGCGTGTGAATCAGATCGGACCAGTAGCAGACCGGCCAATAGTCGCGGACGGTGCAGATCGTCGGGATGCCCGCCAGACGTCCGGCCTCAATCGACGGCAGCCCCGTCATCACGTGCTGGCCGTGGACGATCGCGATCCGTTCGCGCTGGATGATCGTGCGAAGGAAGGAGCCCAATCGCGCATGCAGCCGCTCGTTCTTGAAGTAGTTGCGCACGTACGGAATCGCCGGCGCCAGCGTCCCGAACTCGATCACCCGGAATCCGTCGTACGACACATCACGAATCGTCTCGGCGGTCCCCGGTCGCGGCTGCACGACCAGGACTGCGTGTCCACGCGTCCGGAGCCCGCGCGCCAGCTCGTAGGTGCTCCAGCCGCTTCCGCCGCACACTGGCGGAAAGGCATCCGTGACGAGCAGGACGTTCACCGCCGCACCCTGCGAAGAGCCGCGTCGAGCGCCCGACAGTGCGCCGCCCAGCTGTACTCGCGCTCCGCGCGCGCACGTGCCGCCGCGCCAAGCCGCGCTCTCAATGGCGCATCCAGAAGAGCGGTGAGCGCATCGGCAAGCGTCTCGGGCTGCGACGGATCGTAAAGTAGCGCCTCCGTGCCGTGTGCTGCGAGCGAGGCGATTCTGGGCAGGGCGGGCGCCACAACCGGCAGTCCTGCCGCCATGTATTCGAAAATCTTGAGCGGCGACCAGTAGAACCCCAGCGAAAGCGGACCGTGTGCGTCGACGTCGAACGGGGCGACGCCGATATCGGATGCGGCCAGGCACGCCGGCATCCGGTCGTGCGGCACCGCGCCGGCAAAGATCACGTTCTGGAGACCTGCCGCCTCCGCCTTGACGGATGCGAACTCCGGGCCCTGGCCGATCAGGACCGCCGAAAGCCCGCTCACGCGGCGCTCGTTCAGCTGCCTCATCGCGCGTACGAGATTCGACGCGCCATGCCAGCTCCTGAATGCGCCGGCGAACACCGCCACCGTTCCGGACGGCCGCGTGAACGGTAGCACCCCTCCCGCGTCAGGTCGGAACCTGTCGGTGTCGGCGCCCCACTCGAGAACGACGACCTTGGACGATGGTGTGTCCGCCGGCAGGATGGCGGCGCTCGGCGTGACGATCACGTCCGCGGAGCGACAGATGCGCTCGCGCCACCGGCGCATGGGTTGTACAACCAGCGCGCGATCGAGGATCTGTTTTGGCGAGCCTTGATAGTCGATCACCGGCGCGTTGACCTCGAGCATCGTCCGGACGCCCAGCGCCGCGGCTGCGAGAATGCCTTCGCCTCCGAAGTTGTAGTACCGCTCGATCACGGCGTCGCCATGAATCTCCCGAAGGAGACGCGCCACGGCGCGCCGTCGCGCCCAGCGCAGCTCCTTCCGGCCGAGCGGAGGCGCCATGGCAATCCAGCGCACGGGACCCTGAGGGAATGCCTCGTCGCCCGGCGAGACGAGTGCGTGCACTTCGTGCCCGAGCGCGGCCAGCCCCTCCGCAACTGCCCGTACGTGGACGGATCCGCCGACCGTGCCGGGCACGGTTTGATCGATGGCGGAGTACAGGATGCGCATAGAAGTCTGAGGGCCGTCAATCTTTCACGAGCAAGGCAAAAAACGGTCCCGAGGTAATCCGGCCGAACAGGATCAAATCGAGCTTCATGGCTGCTGACAGAATTCTGAGAGCGCCGTACGTGGTCGGGCTGCTGGCAATCCGCTGCTTGGCGGCGCTCCTCGCCTCGCGGATCGCTTCGCGGTCGGCATCCTCCGCGGAAACGCGCCCGGACAGCCGGCGCGCCGCCCGGCGCGCCATCGCACGTTCGGCCATGCGCATGACGATGTTCTCGACGAAGCCTCCGACGATCGGCGTGTAGAACCTGATTCTCGCGATCCGGAAGCCTGACTCTCGCGCCACCTGCTCGAGCTCGGGTACGTCACGGAGAGGGTTGAGGTGGTCGGACTTGCGCAGCCGCTCCTGACGCATGTCGATCAGTCCCAGCCGCTCGAGTTGACGCGCGAGGCCGTTGATCCATCGCAAACCGATCGCA
Source organism: uncultured Acidobacteriota bacterium (assembly GCA_963730995.1). Lineage (GTDB taxonomy): Bacteria > Acidobacteriota > Vicinamibacteria > Vicinamibacterales > 2-12-FULL-66-21 > CAVSUB01. Next base: position 433,460 of record CAVSUB010000012.1, read on the forward strand.
ATCGGCGCGTTCTTCCGGACGTGGGAGTACACGAACAACGCTCCGCCCGGCGCCAGCACGCGCGCGGCTTCGGTCAGCATGCCTCGCAGTGCGTCAGGCGACAGGTGTTCCAGGACGTCCAGCGAGTAGGCCTTGGTAAACGTCCCGTCGGCGAAGGGGAGCTTTCGCAGGTCGCCGAGGAGCAGGTCGATTCCAGTGAGGGCCTCTGCAGCGAAGAACGGGCTGATGTCGATGCCGACGAGTCGTCGCGCCCCAATCATTGTTCCAGAGGAGCGCGCGCCCGCTGCCGCATCCGAGATCGATGACCCGATCGCCGGACCCCGGGGCGAGGAAGTCGCGGAGCATGTCGTTGCGGATCTTCGAGCCGAGAAGCGGCGGTGAAACCCGTTCGTGGCGTGCGTCGGCATGGAGCGCCTCGTCCAGGTATTTCGTCTGCTCCGCGAATTCGACTGACGGCCGCAGATCGAGATACGCCGCGTTGGCCGCGCGGTACCGCCGTCCACATCCGGAGCACGTGACCTGCCCGCCGTTTCGCGTCACCGGCGATCGGCACTCGGGACACCGAACGAGCGCGAGCAGCCGTTCGGAAATCATCGCCGCTCGCCGACGACACTGCCAAGCAGCGCTTCGAGCCGCTCGGCGCGCCGATCCCAGGTGTAGTCGAGTACCGCTGTGGCTGCGGCTTCCGAGAGCCGGACAACGAGCTCGGGATCTGACAGGACCCGACGGATGCCGGCACTCAGCGCCGGGGCGCTGCCGGGGGCGACGAGTATGGCGTTGACGTCCGGTGTCAGCACCTCGCGCATGGCCGGGAGATCGGTGGCCACGATTGGCCGTCTCGCCGCCATGTACTCGAACAGTTTCAACGGTGAAGTGAAGCGAGTCGAGATTGCAGAAGCCGGGTTTGGCAGTACGAGGACGGATGCCTGCGACAGGAGCGCCCGAACGTCAGGCGGATCGACGAGCCCGGTGAACCTCACTCGCGATCCGATGCCCAGCTTGTCCGCAAGCGCTCTGACACGTGCGAGATCCGGTTCCTTCGCGTGCCCGCCGACGATCAGCCCGTCAGCCTCCGGAACCTCGACGAGGGCTTCGAGCAGCACATCGACGCCCTTCCACGCATACAAATGTCCCGCGTACACGACGAGAGGACGATCGCTGGAACGCGCGATCTCTCTTGCAGGCCCTGACGTCCCAGGCTGGAGCCGGACGCCATCGGGGACGATCGCAAGATGCGCCCGCGCACCGAAACGGGTCTCGAGGTCGTTCGCCAGACCTCGCGTGATCGTGACGTACCCGTCCGCGCCGCGCCACACGGCGCCTTCTCGCTCGGCGAGTCGGCGAAGCTTCCGTGCGCCTGGCGCTGTCGCAGTCGAGACGAGTGCGGGCAACGCGGACGCCACGTCAGGTGCGTAGCCGTGCGATTCGTAGACGATCGGCGGCCGCAGTGCGCCGGGAGCGCGCAGCAGCGCCGCAGCAACGCTCAGATCGCGTGTCAGCACGACGTCTACGCGTCCCGCTCCGATCGAGCGGCCGAGCGCGAAGGCCAGGTATCCCATTCGCCTGGCGACAGAGGGTCCGACGACCGGCGCCCGTTCGATCGTCAGCCGATCGATTCGTGGAAGGCCGTAGAACACGTACGGGTCGCGCGCCGGCCGGGTCGTATCCGGCCTGACGATCATGTGGACCTCGTGTCCACGTCTCGCCAGCGCATGGCAGGTCTCCATCGACTGGATTCCGTTTGCGCGCTCGAGCGGAAACCGGATGTCAGCGAGATACAGGATGCGCACGGGACTCACGGCACCCGTGCCGCCGGGTGGGCACGATAGTAGGACTCGCGGTTGACGAAGTATCGGTAGGCGAGCTCCGGCGCCATCCTCGGCACCGTGACGAACGCATCGTACGCGTTGCGCCCGAGCTCGATTCGCTGCCGGTTCATCAGTCCTGTGCCGAAGAGCGCGATGAGCGCCAGGTTCCACCAGACGCACAGCACGACGATGCCAATGAGGGCCGAACGCTGCGAGACGCTGTGACTGGCCTCCCAGAGAGCCGCCAGCCCGATCGTCAGGAAGACCGTCAGCGCCACGAAGCGCCGCTGACCGAATGCGCCGGCGACGCTCCACGACTCCACGCTCCCGCCGACGTAGATCTGGAGCGCGACCATCACGAGCATCAGGACCGCCAGGCGGCGGCGATCCTGCTGATGGCGAATCGCCAGGACCACCAGACCGGCGATCGCGAAGACTGCGAGAGGCGTCCATATGAAGAAGCCGTGGGCTGGAGAGAAGAGAACCTCCAGCGCGTGCGGCGCGGTCCACGTCATCTTTCGCGTGACGAGCCGCGACGGTGTGGGATGTCCGTTCAATCGCATGTACGCCACGAGCTGTGGGAGAAAACAAGTCGCGAACGCCGCCGCGCCCAGGGCGCCCCTACCAATCGCGCGCCAGCGTTCCCGCGGCACCTGCGCGATGGCGAAATCCAGCGCCGGCCCCAGCAGGAAGAACACGTCCTGCTCCCGGACCATGGCCATCAGTGCTCCCGAGATCCCGACGAGGATCACCTCTCCCGTCGTCCACGTCCGCCTGGCATGGAGCCACACCGTGACGAAGACTGCGACGGCAAACGCGGAGCAGGCGTGCGACATCGGTGGCGCGACATACATGTAGAAGAGCAGCGGTGTTCCTATCCAGATGAGGAGCGCGCCGCTCAAACTCGCGCCGGACGCACGGCCCACGTCCTCTTCTGCCGCGCCAGGGTGGAACGCGGCCTTGGACGCCGCAGCGACCGCCACATCCGGCAGGACTCGTCGTGCCGCGCCAACCGAGAGCAGCACGGCCAGAAACCCGTAGACCGCGGATCCGTACGCGACGGCGGCGAGGTACGGACCCGAGTAGCCATCGACCGCCACGTCGTAGCCGGCGTTCCGCAGCGTTCGCGCGGTCAGGTCTCCGACCGCATAGAAGGGGCTCCAGAGCAGCGCACACCCGATCGTTCCAAAGTTCGGACGTCGTCCGGCTTCCGTCTGATTCTCCAGGAACGTCTCGTGGAACCCTTCCGCGCGCGCCACGTCACGATCGAAGAAGTATTGGTACTCGTTCTCGAACGAGAGGTCGTGGTCGAACCATAGCGATCGGAGGTACGAGAAGTACTCGACCTCGTCCGAAGAGTAGATGCGCGCAGTGACGGCTGGAAGCGACAGCGCGAAGATCGCGACGAGCGCGGCGAACTCGCGCCGCGACAGCGCGAACAGCCTGCAGGGAGTGAGCACGGAACCGTTAGATGTTACCGCAGCGAGACGAACTTGATGAGTTGCAGCAGGTTGAATCCGGCGTGGCTGACCATCGGGGCGACAATGCTCCGCCGGACGACGTAGATGGATCCCCAGATGACGCCGAGGAGTCCCGTCGCGAGCGCCGCGTCCCACCCTTGTTCCACGTGGCCGAAGCCGAACGCGATGCTGTAGGCCGCCACACCCATGTGCGCGCCGCCGAGGTATTGGTCGAACCGGTGCACGATGAACCCGCGCTGTACTTCCTCGCGCACGCCGCCGGCGATCATGACGACGATGGTGAAGATGATGGCATCGCGGGGCGTCTGGACCATTGCCTCGAGCGGATTGTGGGGGACGTTGTGGAGGCGCGGCACGAACGTCAGCACGATTCCGAGAAGCAGCACTACGGCCAGAAAGACCATCGGCACGAGCATGATGCCGAGCAGACCCTCGCGGATGACGCTCCGGTCGCCCAGCAGGACCCTGCGAATGCCTTCACCTCGCGCCTTGATGAACAGGAAGATCAGCGCGATGACGAGGACCGCATCCAGAAGAGAGAGTACGAAAATGAACGATGGGGTCAGCGCGCCGGACGCCGTCCTGATGTGCATACCCAGCCGCGTCAGGATCACGACGAGCATCAGCTGGGTCGGATAGCCGGAACAGAGGATGACCTCGAGGAGAGCCGTCGCCCGTGGAGCGATCGGCGAAGGGGCGGGCGCAACTGCGGTGGGGGTGGGGCCGGCATCCTGACCGGCCACCCCCAGAATCGGCTCCGCGAGCGATGCCCGTTCGCCCTCAGCGGCTTCTTCGTACACTGACGAATTCTACAGGGATCATCGCCGGACCCTGACCGTGATCGGCGACTCGAGCCTGACGATCAGGTTCGTTCCCGCAGGCACGCGCACTTCGTGGCCGCGGGTGGCCAGCACGACACCCGTCCCGCCGGCCCCGCCGAGGGCCGCACCCTTCGCCGCGCCGCCACCGCCGCCCAGGATCGCGCCGATCACCGCGCCTCCTGCAGCGCCGCCACCAATCTTCATCGCATCTTCCTTCTTCGTCGCCGGCGCCAGCCGGACGACGGACGAAGTGCGGATCGGAGTCTGGCCTCCGTCTCCGGGGAGATCGAGCGAGGTGAACCGGAAGCCCACACGCGCCCTGCCTTTGACGCGTGCGGAGCGGTCAGCCGCCGTGACATGACCAAGGAGCCGCGTCCCGGTCGGCAGCACTTCGACTCCACGGACCGCGACCGGCTGACGAAGCGCGGCGGTGACGCGATCTTCGACGTGGCTCGTGTCCGAGGCCACGGTCGTTCGCAGATCGATCGGAAGAGACGTACCCGCCGGGAGCGTGACCTCGTGGTGCGCGGGTTCTCTCGCTGCTGCGGGCTCAGGCGCGGAAGGGCCGCCGGCTGCCGGCGTTGCCGGCACTGCTTCGAGCGCGCCTGTCGCGGCGGGCGCAGTTGCCGGTGCCGCGGCGTTTACTGGAGCTGTCGTCTCGGCTACGGCCGGACCTGCTCCGGGAGGCGCCTCGGCGGACACTTCCGCCGGAGCTGACACAGCCACCGGAGCCTGAGTTTCAGTACGGTCAGTGGCGGGGACCGGCTGCCCCGCGGCCGCCGCAGCCGACGTCGAAGCCACGCCCTTCCTGTCGTTTCCGGATTGGGCCGAGCACGCCGTCAGCAGCACAGTCAACGTACTCGCTACGACGAGTTTCGTATGTCGAATCATCATGTCCATGCTCCTGTATGCCCGGGCTGCAATGGACATGCCCCAGTGGGCCCCAGCATTGCAGAGGTCTCTCCGGAATCCCCTTCTAGACCCCTGTAGGGCTAAATTTACGCTTGCGGAGTGTGTAATTCTTACCGAGTACTGGTACACTGACGCATAATTTATACACATGGAAGACTTGAACACACTCTCCAACGGCACCGGCGAACGAGTGCTCATTGTCGAAGACGATCCGGCGACCCGCACCGGACTCGCCGAGCTCGTACAGAACTGGGGATTTCAGACCGACGAAGCCGCCGACGGCGAAGAGGCGCTCCGGCGTGTCACCAGTTTCCGGCCCGCGATCATCGTCAGCGACCTCGTCATGCCGCGGATGGGCGGCCACGATCTCCTCAAGACTCTGAAAGACCAGCTTTCTGACCTGACGTTCATCCTGCTGACGGCACAGGGGACGGTCGAGAGCGCCGTGGAGGCGATCAAGGACGGCGCCTACGACTACTTGAGTAAACCGGTGGATCCGCAGCGCCTGCGGATTCTGCTGCAGAAGTCGGTCGAGCGGCAGGAGACGCTGCGCGAAGTGCGCAATCTCCGGCGGCAGCTGCGCGAGCAGGGGAGCTTCGGCCGGATCGTCGGCAACAGCGCGGGCATCCGTTCGGTCTATCGCGTGATCGAGCAAGCCGCGCCGACCGCCGCCTCGGTTCTCATCTGGGGCGAGTCGGGCACAGGCAAGGAGCTGGTTGCGCAGACCATCCACGAGCTGAGTCCGCGCGCGACGTTCCCGTTCGTGGCGATGAACTGCGCGGCGATTCCCGAGACGCTGCTCGAGAGCGAGATCTTCGGGCACGAGAAGGGCGCCTTTACCGGAGCGCACGACCGCCGCACCGGCGTCTTCGAGCTCGCGCACCGGGGCACGCTGTTCCTCGACGAGATCGCCGAGATGCAGCCGGCAACGCAGGTCAAGCTGCTGCGTGTGCTGCAAGAGCGCACCTTCCGGCGACTGGGCGGCCGTCAGGAGCAGGCGGTCGACGTGCGCGTGATTGCGGCGACGAACGTCGATCCGACAGAGGCGGCGCGCACCGGCAAGCTGCGGGACGACCTCTACTATCGCCTCAACGTGTTTGCCGTCGAGCTCCCGCCGCTGCGCGCGCGGCGCGAGGACGTCCCGCTGCTCGTGCAGACGTTCCTCAACGAGTTCAACGCTCGCAACGGGAAGTCCGTCCGCGCGGTCGGCCAGGAGGCGATGTACATCCTGGAACGGTACCAGTGGCCCGGCAACATCCGGGAGCTCCGCAACGTCATCGAGCGTGCGACCATCCTCGCCGAGGGGGAATTCATCGAGCCCCGCCATCTCCCCCCCACGCTCGTTTCCCGCGGCGAAGAAACTCTCCCTACGGTTACACTGTCGCCCGGCACGACCGTCGATGAAGCCGAACGTCGCCTGATTCTGCTGACCCTGGATCACACGCGGAACAACAAGACGCGCGCCGCCGAGATTCTGGGTATCAGCCTCAAGACGCTGCACAACAAGCTGAATCGGATGAAGGGCGAGGGCAGGGAGGCTGTCAGAAGCTAGGAGCTAGAAGATAGGAGCTAGAAGTTCTCTTGAAGCGCCGCCTTCGAGGCGGCGCGTGTCGAGGAAGCCTTCTAACTCCTAGCTCCTGGCTTCTAGCTCCTGATCCGGTCGCACATCCAGTGAGCATCAAGGCAAAGCAAGTTGCCGGCGTCACGACTCTTGTCGTCGTCGTTGTCGCGGTGATGAGCGCGTGGCACATGAGCACGGTCACGCGGCTGCGCATGCAGGAGGCGCAGTCGGTGGCGCAGGTGCTGGCAGATGCGATCTTCCAGCGCATCTTCGATGTCGTTCAACCGGGAACTCGCGATCCGTACGAGGCGATTCAGCAGGACCCCGGCCTCACCACCATCCTGAATTCGGGCATCGCGTCCAAGCCCGCTGCGCGGTACGGGCTCTCTGCGGCGATCGTCAGGCCTGACGGGCGGGTCATTCGAGCTGTTGGATTGATCTCGGCCGAGGGCAGCTCGGTCGCCGGCCTCGAGGACTTCACGATTCTGGTCGACGGCGGCACGCTCGACCAGCTCAAGGCCGTGTACTCGGACCGCCGGTTCGAGGTACACGTGCAGGTCCTTGCCGGCGAGCAGCCGTTCGCCGAGATTCGAGTTGGCGTTCTGACGTCTGCCGTGCGCAACGAGATCCGCACGGTCCTGACCCGCGCGGCATCCACCGCGCTCATCGCGCTCCTCGTGTCGACCTTCGTGGCGACCCTGCTGTCGCAGTGGATGCTGCGGCCGATCCACGTGATCCAAAGCGGCCTGAACCGATTGGGCCGCGGCGAGCTCGACGTGGCGCTCGACCTTCCTGGCGACGAGTTCCGCGACCTGGGGAGCTCGTTCGACGCGATCAGCGCTCAGCTGTCCGCGGTGCGGACAAAAGAGCTGCCGGCATCAGCGACGGACTTCGAGTCCGTCATGGACAACCTCGAAGACGCCATGGCTCTGTTCTCGCCGAAAGGCGAGCTGATGTTCTCCAACTCCTCGATGCGCGCGTTGCTCCCGTCGCTCGGCTCTGGTCCGGATCTCCCGGAGCCGGTGCTCACGGTCCTGCCTGCCGACAACCCCGTGCGGCAGCTCGTCGAGCGTGCGCTCGCGGGCCGGCGATCGCAGGGGCCGTTGTCGATTGCGCTGAGCCCTACGGGAGAATCCGATCCGGAACCGGCAGAGCGGCTGCTGATGTGCCATGCGATCGAGGACACGGGAGGCCGTTTCCTCGGCGTCATGCTCGTCGCGCGCAATCTCGGATTCCTCAGCCACGTCCACTCGACGCTGAACTACTCACGCAAGCTTGCCGCGCTCGGTCGATTGATGGCGGGCGTGGCGCACGAAGTCAAGAATCCGCTGAACGCGATGACGATTCACCTCGAGCTCCTCAAGCAGAAGCTCGCGGCCGTGCCCGAGCCTATTACCGTGCCCGCTCCGGCCGGCGGGACGCGACAGCTCGATCTGAGCAAGCACGTCACCGTGATCGCCGACGAGATCCGGCGTCTCGATCGCGTCGTTGTCGGCTTTCTGAAGTTCGCGCGGCCGGAGGAGCTGCGCCTGCAGCCGGTACAGCTCTCGACGATCATCAGCGAGGTCGTCTCGATGTCGGCGCCTGAAGCCGAGCAGCGGGGCATTACGGTGCGCGTGGAGTGCCCCACGAACCTGCCCGACATCAACGCCGATCCCGGAATGCTCACACAGGCAGTGCTGAACCTGGCGCTCAACGCCTGTCAGGCCATGCCGACCGGGGGCACGCTCAAGCTCGCCTGCCACTCCGCAGCCCGTCGCCGCGTCCAGATCGACGTCGAAGACACGGGTGTTGGTATTCCGCCCGAGAACCTGAGCAAGATTTTCGACCTGTACTTCACGACAAAGGACACTGGGACCGGCATCGGCCTCTCGATGGTCTACCGCATCGTTCAGCTTCACGACGGCGATGTGGAAGTGGAATCAACGCCCGGCCGAGGAACACGGTTCCGCTTGATCTTCCCTCAGGCGTAGACTAAGAGAAGTGAGCGTTGGCCTGTCCCGGCGTCTGACCCGATCCTATTCCACATGTACCGTGCGCTCCTGATCGTCGCGCTGCTGTTGCCGGTGGGCGCCTGCGCTTCGGCGCAGGCCAAGGCGCCGCTGGAATCGGCGCCGCTCGAGGTGCCGCCGGTGCCGCCACGGGTGATCGATCCGGCCCCCGTCGAACCGCCTCCGATCCCCCTGGTGGAGGACATCCCGCCGCCGACGCCATCGGCGACGGCGCCGACGCGCCCGCGGCCCCCGCGGGACGCGAACAGAACCGAGCCGAAGACCGACGCCCGACCTGACACGCCCGAACCCGAGCCTGTCGTGCCGGCCCCGCCGCTTCAGGCTCCCCTTCGGACGGGGGCCGCGGCCAGCGGCCCCGAGGCCGAGCGCCAGGTCCGCGACACGATCAACCGGGCGAACAAGCTCCTGGAGACGGTCGATGCGCGGGGATTGGGCGACGATCGCAAGGCCACCTACGACAGCGCGAAGGATTCCATCCTGCGCGCCGAGGATGCGCTGAAAGCATCGAATATGGTGCTCGCGCGGTCGCTCGCCGAACGGGCCGAAACCTTCGCCAAGCTGGTCAGTGGGCGCCAAATTCCTGACTGAGTAGGACTTGGTTCAAATCGCATCGATAGCCAATATCTTGCGCCTGCCCTAAAAATAGGCCACAATATGTGGTAGATCTGGTCTTGACAACCGCGTAAACAAAGTCCATATTTGTCCGCCAGCGCGATAGACCAACGGGGCCTTCCCAGCTCCCGTCCGGCGCAACACGCCGGCTAAAGCGCTTCCAAAAATTTACAACTGTCAGTTTACGGATCCACTGGCCTGGGGCGGGCCACGATCAGGTTTTTCGGAGGGGACGATGCAGCGAGGCGCAGAGGTCAGCACGAGCTTTGGCTCGACCAATACCCAACCTTCCGAGCCCACATCGAGCCCCGGGCTGGAGTTCGAGCGCTTCTTCAGCCGTGAAGGCATTGACCCGTTCGACGAGATCGAGTGGGAGCTCCGCTCCGCGGTGATCGGAAACGAGAAGGGTCAGATCGTCTTCGAGCAGCGCGACGTCGAGATGCCCCGCTTCTGGTCCCAGCAGGCCACCAACATCGTCGTATCGAAATATTTCAGGGGACAGATTGGCACGCCGGAACGCGAGCGCAGCGTCAAGCAGCTCGTCGGCCGCGTCGTCGACACGATTACCGGGTGGGCGCGGAAACAGCAGTACTTCGCGAGCGAGGACGACCTGTCGGCGTTCGCGGATGACCTCAAGCACCTGCTGGTCTATCAGAAGGCGGCGTTCAACTCGCCCGTGTGGTTCAACGTGGGCTTCGAGAAGTATCCGCAGTGCTCGGCCTGCTTCATCAACTCCGTCCAGGACACGATGGAGTCGATCCTCACGCTGGCCAAGACGGAAGGAATGCTCTTCAAGTACGGGTCCGGCACGGGTTCCAACCTTTCGAGCATCAGGTCGTCGCGCGAGCTGCTGGCCGGCGGCGGGACGGCCTCCGGTCCCGTGTCGTTCATGAAGGGCTTCGACGCGTTTGCGGGTGTCATCAAGTCGGGCGGAAAGACGCGGCGCGCGGCCAAGATGGTCATCCTCAACGCGGATCATCCGGACATCGTCGAGTTCATCAACTGCAAGGTGGAGGAGGAGAGGAAGGCCTGGGCGCTGATCGATGCCGGCTACGATGGCTCGTTCACCGGTCCGGCGTACGCGTCGGTGTTCTTCCAGAACTCGAACAACAGCGTCCGGGTAACCGACGAGTTCATGCGCGCGGTCATGGACGACGGCGAGTGGCACACGCATGCGGTCCGCGACGGCGCGCCGATGGATACATACAAGGCGCGCGACCTGATGCGGCAGATTGCGGAAGCGACGCATGTCTGCGGCGATCCCGGCCTGCAGTTCGACACGACCGTCAACGACTGGCACACCTGCCCGAACACGGCGCGCATCAACGCGAGCAATCCGTGCTCCGAGTACATGTTCCTGGATGACTCGGCGTGCAACCTGGCGTCGATCAATCTGATGAAATTCGTCGACGAGTCAGGCGAGCTCGACGCCACGGCGTTCGACGCGGCGTGCCGGACGTTGATTACGGCGCAGGAGATCCTCGTCGACAACTCGAGCTATCCGACCGAGGCCATCGCGCGGAACAGCCACGCCTATCGGCCGCTCGGCCTGGGCTACGCGAATCTGGGCGCCCTGCTGATGTCGCGCGGCCTGCCGTACGACGGCGAGGCGGGACGGGACTATGCGGCGGCGATCACTGCCGTGATGCACGGCGCGGCATTCGCGCAGTCTTCGAAGATTGCGCGCGATCACGGCGGTCCGTTCAGCGGGTACGAGCCGAACCGCGAGCCGTTCCTGCGGGTGATGCGGAAGCACCGCGCCGCGTTGAAGGACATCGATCGGACCCACGTCCCGAAGGATCTGCTCCAGGCAGCGAAGAACGTGTGGGACGAAGCGGTCGAGATGGGCGAGCAGTACGGCTATCGCAACGCGCAGGCGACCGTGCTCGCGCCGACCGGAACCATCGGCTTCATGATGGACTGCGACACGACCGGCGTGGAGCCGGACATCGCGCTCGTGAAATACAAGAAGCTCGTCGGCGGCGGCCTGATGAAGATCGTCAACCAGACCGTGCCGATGGCGCTGCAGAAGCTCGGATACTCCCCACAGCAGGTCAAGGAAATCATCGAATACATCGACGAGAACGAAACCATCGAGGGAGCGCCCCACATCAAGGACAACCACCTGCCGGTGTTCGACTGCGCGTTCAAGCCGGCGCGCGGGGTCCGTTCGATCCACTACATGGGGCACGTCCGGATGGTCGGGGCCGTACAGCCGTTCATTTCCGGCGCGATCAGCAAGACCGTGAACGTGCCGAAGGACGCGACGGTCGAAGAGATTCAGCAGGCCTACATCGATTCGTGGCGGCTGGGCACGAAGGCCGTGTCGATCTATCGCGACGGCAGCAAGCGGACGCAGCCGCTGAACACGTCGCGCGACAAGGAAAAGACGGCAGCCGTGGCCGTAGATCCGGGTCCTCGTCGCCGGAAGCTGCCGGACGAGCGGCACGCGCTGACGCACAAGTTCGACATCCAGGGGCACGAGGGCTACGTCACGGTCGGCCTCTTCGATGACGGCCAGCCCGGCGAGATCTTCCTCGTCATGGCGAAGGAAGGATCGACGATCTCCGGGTTTGCGGATGCCTTCGCGCAGGCGATCAGCTACGCCCTGCAGTACGGCGTGCCGCTCCAGGATCTGGTCGACAAGTTCAGCCACGTGCGGTTCGAGCCGTCCGGCATGACGAAGAATCCGGACGTCCGCTTCGCGAAATCGATCGTGGACTACATCTTCCGTTGGATGGCGACCAAGTTCCTCTCGCCCGACGCGCAGTTCCGTGCCGGGGTCAACGTGCGCGAGGACTACGTCTCGACGCCCGAACAGCTCGCGCTCGACGTCGCCGCCGCCGCAGGCGCCGCGCCGACCGCGGCCGTCAAGTCGCTCTCGTCGTTCGCGGCCATCCAGAACCAGGAGGACGCGCCGCCCTGCTCGACGTGCGGCTCGATCATGGTGCGCTCGGGCTCGTGCTACAAGTGCGCGAACTGCGGCACCACGAGCGGCTGCGCGTAGGGCCTGCGGAAGGTACCTTGCGCAGGGCGCGGGCATTAGCCCGCGCCACGAGGGCCGGCGAAAGCCGGCCTTTTCAATTCCACTACAATCCTCATCCATGTCCATCGAATCCGAGGCTGACTGGAACGGGCTTCGCCGTGTCGGGCAGATCGTCCGCCTGACGCTCGATGCGCTGGAGCGGGATCTGCGCCCGGGGATCACGACCGGCGAACTGGATCGGGTTGCCGCCAGGATTCTGGCGGAACAAGGCGCGCGCTCCGCGCCCGCAATGGCATATGGATTCCCGGGCACGGTGCTGATCAGCATCAACGATCAGGTTGTGCACGGCGTGCCGGGAGCCCGCCACGTGCGGCGCCACGATCTCGTGAAGCTCGACGTGACGGTCGAGAAGGATGGCTATGTCGCCGATGCCGCGCGAACCGTCATCGTGGAAGGCGGTTCGGCGAAGGCCAGGCGCCTTCGCGCGTGCGCGATGGACGCGTTCCAGGCTTCACTCCGCGTCGCCCGGGCCGGCAATCGCGTCAGCGAGATCGGGCGTGTCGTGGAGGACGAGGTCCGTCGTCAGGGGTTCAGCGTGATCCGCGGGCTTGCCGGTCACGGCGTGGGTCGAGCCATTCACGAAGCGCCATCCGTGCCCAACTACTACGAGCCGCGACAGACTGACGTGCTGACCAATGGTCTGGTGATAACGATTGAGCCGATCATCTGCGCCGGTTCCGAGCGGGTCGTAGAAGAGCGGGACGGGTGGACGATCCGAACCCGCGATGGCAGCCTGTCGGCGCATCACGAGCACACGATCGTGATCACGCGCGACGAGCCGGTCATCCTGACTGCGGCGTGAGCCGCCACCTGCGCTCGTGAGACAGGCCGGCACGGCAAGCATGCCTGATACGCAGGCCACCTGGCCCTGAGGTATGCTGCCGCCACTCATGCGCAACATCACCGCAGCTCTGCTTTTGTCGTGGACGGTGGCTGCGCCCGCAGCAGCTCAGACGAGCACCGCGCGAGCCACGCAATCGGCGCAGACTGCACTCGACCGGTACGTGGCGGCCGCGGACCCGAGCTTCCAGTGGAAAGCCGTTCGAGATCTCCCCGCTGGTGACGGGCTCACGGCGACGCTGCTCGATATGACTTCCCAACGCTGGTTGACCGAAAAGGAAGTCGAACGGCCGCTCTGGACGCACTGGGTCACGGTCGTCAGGCCGACGAAGATCACCAGCGACATCGGCTTTCTCTTCATCACCGGCGGGAGCCTCGATCGGGAGCCGCCGGCAGCGCCGACGGGCTGGCTCGCCGAGATGGCGCGCGATACAGGCACCGTCGTCGCCGAGCTTCGTCTCGTGCCGAATCAGCCTGTTGTCTTCATGGACGATCCCACCCGCAAGAAGCGGACGGAAGACGACTTCATCGCCTACACGTGGAACCACTTCCTCGAGACCGGCGACGATCGCTGGCCGGCGCGGCTCCCGATGACGAAGAGTGCCGTCCGCGCGATGGACGCGGTCACGGCGTTCACGACGACGGCTGCGGGCGGTGGACGCGCGGTGAATCGTTTTGTCGTCTCGGGGGCCTCGAAGCGTGGATGGACCACCTGGACGACCGCGATCGTCGATCGGCGGGTCATCGCCATCGCGCCCGCAGTGATCGACCTGCTCAACGTGATTCCGTCCTTCAACCATCACTGGCGCGCGTACGGCGCATGGTCGGAGGCGGTGAAGGACTACCAGGAGCAGCGGCTGCTGGATCGCCTGAACACGCCCGAGTTCAAGGCTCTCATGCGGATAGAGGAGCCGTACCAGTACCGCGACAGACTCACGATGCCGAAGCTGATTCTGAATGCGTCGGGCGACCAGTTCTTCCTTCCGGACTCCTCCCAGTTCTACTTCGACGGCCTGCCCGGCGAAAAGCACTTGCGATACGTCCCCAACACGGATCATTCGCTCTCGAAGTCGGACGCGCTCGAGAGCATTCACGCCTTCTATGCCTCGATCGTGACGGGCAGGCCGAGGCCGGGAATGAAGTGGACCTTCGAGCGTGACGGTTCCATCAAGGTCGTCACGAAGCAGCTGCCGGCTGGAGTCAGAGTCTGGCAGGCCGTCAATTCCGAGGCGCGGAGCTTCCGTCTGGATCGGATCGGTCCGGCCTACAAGGCCACCGACTTGACGCCTTCCGGGCCGAATACCTGGGTCGCGCGGGTGCAGCCGCCGTCAAGCGGCTGGACGGCGTTTTTCATCGAGCTGACCTACCCGAGCGGCGGGAAGTTCCCCTTCAAGGAGACGACGGCGGTTCGTGTACTGCCAGACACGCTGCCATACGCTGCGCCGAACGCGAAGGCCGTGGCGGCGCCTGCGGCGAAAGGCGGCGACGGTGCAAGCCACAGGACGATACGCTACTGATTGACCAAATACAGGCTAGTCAGTGAACAGGCGATCGAGATCGAATGAGAGGCCAGGGAGGGTAGCGGACGACACGCGGTTCCCTGACTCGAAGACGCGAATCAGGGAGAGGCTACCCGCAGATCGCGCGTAAACCTCGAGCTCCCGGGCTTGTGCGTCGACGAGCCAGTACTCGGGCAGCTCATGACGCGCGAACACCGCCATCTTCCGTCCGCGGTCGCGTGCCTCTGTACTGCGCGAGAGAACTTCAACGACCAGGTCGGGGACCAGATACCCAACCTCGAGCGGATTTAGCCGCGCACGTTTCTCCCGCCCGAAAAAAACAACGTCCGGTTGCAGGACGTCATAATCCGAGAGCACGATGTCGAACGGCGCTACGACAACTCCGCCACCTCCGAGATGCTCATACTCGCCGAGGATCCCGGCAAGCTTTACGATGACGCGCTGGTGTCGCCAATTGGGCGTGGGCACCGCGATCGGCTCTCCGGCGTAAAGCTCCCACCGCGGGCCGTCGTCCGGCCACGTGGCGAGCTCGGCATAGCTGACTCGCGGATCGACCGCTCTCATGCCGCCATTCTACCGCTTCCAACTGCCAGTATCATGCCCAGGGGTTTTCCTCGAGATCTGTTCCGTCGGTGTCGCGAGTGCGCAGATTCTGCGCCTGCCATCGCGCAGCAGGCTGGCAGTTTCCGACAGGAGTCGTCCCCTGCTACGCTCTCTTCACCATGATTCGTCTCAACCGAGCGCTTGCGATGTTCGCCGTCGCCGTTCATCTCGCGCATCTGCCGGCGTACGCGCAGAGCCCCGCTGCCGCCAATCACGTCGTCATCATCAGCCTCGACGGATTCACAGCGCGAGCGCTCGCGGATCCGGCGGTGCCGCTGCCGAACCTGCGCCGCCTCGCGGCGGCGGGCGCGACGGCGAAAACCATGCGACCCGTCAACCCGACGGTCACGTGGGCGAACCACACGGCCATGATCACCGGCGTCACGGCCGCGAAACATGGCGTCGTTTACAACGGTCTGCTCGTGCGAGAGCCCGGTCTGCCGCCCCGGGTGGAGCCGTGGCGCGACAAGAGCGAGATGGTACACGCGCAGACGTTGTACGACGTCGCGCACGCGCACGGGCTCACGACTGCACAGGTGGACTGGGTGGCTATCTGGAACGCGCCAACGGTGACATGGGAGTTCCGGGAGCGGCCGGACTCGAACGGGCCGATCGCACAAGAGATGATTGCCGCCGGCGTCGTTACGCGAGAGGACGTCGAGACCTTCGGGTCGAAGAACATCGTCCTGCGGGACCACATCTGGACCGAGGCCGCGGCTCACATCATTCGTGTGCACAAGCCGAACCTCATGATGTTCCACCTCCTGACGCTCGATTCAGTGCAGCACCGCTACGGCCCGGACACGCTCGCCGCGCAGTCCACGATGGCGCACCTGGACGCTCAGGTCGGCGCAATCGTCCACGCAGTGGAGGAGGCCGGTATCGGTGACCGGACGACGTTCTTCGTCGTGTCGGACCACGGGTTCAAGCGCGTGAATCGCCAGATCAATCCGAACGTTGCGCTCGTCAAGGAGGGCCTTGTACAGGTCACCGATGGTAAGGTCGTCAAGGCGGACGCCTGGGTCATGCCGGAGGGAGGATCGGCGATTGCCTACGTCACGGCGCCCGATCCTGACGCGAAGCTCTCCGCACGACTGAAGGCAGCGCTCCGGGGAATCGAAGGGATCGACAAGTCGATTGAGCCATCCGACTACGCATCCTTGGGGCTGCCTCTTCCCTCCTCGACCGGCCAGATGGGTGAGCTCTTCCTCACGGCGAAGGATGGTTACGCATTCACCGCAGCCGTCGGGAGCGAAGTCGTCACCGAAGCGAGCGAAGGCAGTCTTGGTACGCACGGCTATGTCTCGACCGATCCCGAGCTTGGCGCGATCTTCATCGCATCAGGTAAAGGGATCAGGCCCGGTGTGACGCTCGAGACGGTCAGCACGATCGATCTCGCGGCGACGATGGCACAGCTGCTCGGGCTCGAGTTGAAGGAGGTCGAGGGCCGCGTGCTGAAGGAGATTCTCGCGGACAAGTGATCGAGCGGCGCAGAGTCTCGGTCGGAATGTGAGCTCTCCGCCAAACGAAACGCCGGTCCGGATCGTCTAACCCTCGGGTTGCTCCGGGCCCTGAGTTTCAGAAGCCAGGAGCCTGAAACGAGGGGAGCGGGGCATGCGACGTTGGATGGGTCAGGTCTTGCAGGATCTTCGCTACGCGGTGAGATCCTTCCGCCGCAGTCCGGCCTTCACGCTTGTCGCTCTCCTGTCGCTCATGCTGGGCATCGGCGCGACATCCGCGATCTTCAGCGTCATCTACGGCGTGCTGATCTCGCCGTACCCCTACGCGAAGCCCGGTGAGATTTGGGCTCCAGGCGTACGCGCCGTCGACGGTCGCGGAGGCCACAACTACACGCCCGCCGAGATTCCGCAGATGGCAGGGCTGCCGGCGTTCGCAGACGTCATGTCCACCTCGATCGAAACGGTGCTCATGACCGGCGACTTACCGCCGGAGAGCTTTGGCGGCGTGCTGCTGACCGGCAACAGCTTCAATTTCCTGGGCGTGCGCCCGGTTATCGGACGCACGATTCAACCCAGTGACGTTCGGCCGGATGGCAACACCGAGCCGGTCGTTGTCCTGAGCCACAAGCTCTGGCTGCGGCTCTTCCAGGGCAGCACCGACGCGCTTGGCAAGACGCTCCGGCTCAACGATCGGCCCTACACGATCGTCGGAGTGATGCCGCCGCGGTTCGGCTGGTACGGGAACGACGGATTCTGGCTTCCGCTCTCGCTCGCGCGTACGGATCTCCCGTGGACGAATCCGATCGCCCGGCTGGCTCCCGGCGTCTCGAAGCAGTCGGCCGAGGAGCAGCTCCGCGCCTTCAACCAGCGGCTCGCGCAGGAGAAGCCCTCGACGTTCCCCAAGCAGGGATTCACGACGACGCTGATGAATTATCTGGATGTGACCGTGGCGAGCGGTGAAATGCGGACCAGCCTGCAGTTGCTGCTTGGTGGTGTCGCGTTTCTGCTGCTGATCGCCTGCGCCAACGTGGCCAACCTGCAGCTCGCACGCAGCACCGCGCGGGCCAGGGAGATGGCGGTCCGGATGTCAATCGGCGCCGACCGCCGGCGGCTGCTGCGTCAACTCCTGACCGAGAGCGTGTTCCTGTCGCTCGCCGGGGGAGTTCTCGGAGTGCTCTTCGCGTTCGCCGCCACGAACATCATCGTCGGCCTGATGCCCGAGTTCTACGTGCCGAACGAATCGCGCGTCACGATCAATGTCCCTGTGATGTTGTTCTCGCTCGTGGTGTCGGTGATGACCGGAATCATCTTCGGCCTCGTGCCGGCGTTGCAGAGCTCGAAGCCGGATCTGACCGACGCATTGAAGGCAGGACGCAGCACGGCCGCCGGCGCGCACGGCAGCCGGACGCGGGATCTGCTGGTCATAGCCGAAGTGGCGTTGTCGGTCGTGCTCCTCGTGAGCGCGGGGCTGACGGTGCGGACGTTCCTGGTGCTTCAGCACACCGACTCGGGAGTCAGCGCCGAGCACGTGCTGCTGGTAGGGGTTCCCCTCCCTGCGAAGAAGTACACGACGCTGGAGCAGCGCAACCTCTTCACACAGCAGCTACTCGAGCGGGTATCCTCGCTGCCCGCCGTCCAGGGAGCGTCGGTTGGCGCACCCTTCGGCGGTCCGCAGACAACGTACCGAATCGTGGGTCAGCCCGCCACCGAGCAGCGCCGCCTCACGATGTCTCTCGTTGGAGCGGATCACCTTCGGACGTTCGGGATCGCGCTTCGCGCCGGGCGCATGTTCGACGCGTCCGAAGTGCTGCGCGGCGATCGCGTGGCCCTCGTCAACGAGACGGCTGCCAGGCTGTGGCCGGCAGGCGAGAATCCGATCGGCTCCCGAGTGCGGCTGGGTGCTCTGGAGCAGGTCCCGCAGGGGATCCTTGCTGACAAGACGCGCGATCCCGAGGTCACGATCATCGGCATTGTCGCGGACACCCGGAACGCAGGCTTCCGGGAGGAGCCGCGGCCGGCGTTGACGATGCCGTATTCGATCGCGGCGCCGTTGCAACGCCTGCTGTCTGTCCGTTCGACTGGCGATCCCAATCTGCTGTTGAATCCGATCAGGTCGCAGCTGCGCGAAATGGATCCGGAGCAGCCGCTCGGCCGGCCCTTCACGCTGACAGAGGTGCTCGGTCAGGAAGTCGAGCAGCCGCGCTTCACGATGGCGCTCTTCACTGCCTTTGCAACGCTCGGACTCGCGCTTGCGGCCGCCGGAATCTACAGCGTGCTGTCGTTCCACGTCACGCGACGGACGCACGAGCTCGGGGTCCGCATGGCACTGGGCGCCTCGCGCCGCAACGTGCTCGGCTTGATGCTGTCGATGGGCGGCCGGCTGGTTCTGGTGGGCCTAGTGGTGGGCGTGCCTGTCAGCCTGGCTGCCACCCGTCTGCTGCGCAGCCAGCTGTTCGGCGTTCAGCCTGCCGATCCCGCGTCCTACGTCATCGTGTCGATCGTGCTGTGCCTGGTCGCTCTGATTGCGTGCTACATCCCTGCACGCCGTGCCGCCGCCGTCGATCCGATGAGCGCGTTGCGTCTGGAGTGATTGTCGACCGAACGGATTACTTCCAGACACCCCGCCGTCAGCAAACCTCCCCCTCTCCGCTCTTGCCGGAGAGGGGTGCCAGCAATTGAATCTCGATGGTGTCTGTTTTCCTGCTTGACAAGTGATAAATAGTACTAGTTAACTAGTAATCAATGAGACCGAAATCCTCTACGCTCACCGCTCATGAGCTCTCGCTCATGAAGATCGTCTGGCGCCACGATGCTCCCGTCACGGTGCGGGACGTTTACGAGGAGCTGCGCCTCGAGCGGCCCATCGCCTACACGACCGTCATGACGAACATGAAGACGCTCGAGCAGAAGGGGTACCTGACGGCCACGCAGCAGGATCGCGCGCACCTGTACAGCCCGGCGAGGCCGAAGCAGCAGGTGATTAGCGAGATGGTGCGGGACTTCGTCAATCGCGTCTTCAACGGCTCCGGACGGCCGCTGGTCGTGCACCTCCTCGAGGAAGACCATCTCTCCCAATCGGACCTCCGGGACATCGCTCGGATGATGGGGAAGAAACGATGACGAACGCTATCTGGATCAGGGATCTCGGCGCGTTCAGCGTGCAGGTTGCGGCGCTGGTCTTCGCGGGGGCAGCGGTCGCCTTCCTGTGCCGGCTGCGACAGCCTCGCGCGATGCTGCTTTTCTGGAGGCTCCTGCTTTTCGTCTGTCTCGCGCTGCCGTTCTGTCAGCCGTGGCGTGCGTCGGGAGCGCCGCCGAACCCTCATGTGACCGTCCCGATAGCGTCAGCGATGCCGGTCGCGGCCACCGCGACCGTGCCGACGCCGTCATCGAGATCGTCTGGAGAAGGGCTGATCCTTCTGCTGATCGCGGGGGCAGCCGTTCGGGCCGCCTGGCTTGCCATGGGCGCGCTCGCGATTCGACGTTTGCGGCGCGGCGCCGCACCACTGGCGCCGATGCCGCCCGGAATTCGCGAAGCGCAGCTCCGTGTAGGCGCACGAGGCGACATCCTCGTGTCGGATCGAGCGACAGGGCCGATGACGTTCGGTCTGTTCCGTCCGGTGGTTCTGCTGCCTGCCGATGTGGGCGAGATGGCGCCCCACGTCCAGGAGGCGATTGCCTACCACGAGCTGATCCACGTGCGGCGCCGCGACTGGGTCAACGAGCTGTTCGAAGAGGGCGTACGCACGGTCCTGTGGTTCCATCCGGCCGTGTGGTGGCTGATTGGGCGCATTCGGCTCAGCCGGGAGCAGGTCGTCGACGAGGCCGTCATCAGATTCACGCAGTCCAGGGAACGCTACGTCGACGCGCTGCTGGTCGTCGCTCTCAGGAAGTCCCCGATGACCCTCGCGCCCGCTCCGACATTTCTCCGCCGCAGCCTGTTGAAGGCGCGCGTCATACACATCATGCAGGAGTCCACCATGACGACATATCGACTGATCGCTTCCCTCACCACGAGCGCCATCGTCGTCGGTCTGGCTGCTGTCTTCGCGGTTCGCTCCTTCCCGCTTCAGGCACAGGCCGCAGCGCCAGCTTCAGTGGCGACGGGCGATCCCGTCCAGGTCGTGAAAGGCGCCGACCATCTGATGCACGGACAGTTGCCCGAGTACCCCGAGCGCGCGATCAAGCAGCAGGTGGAAGGGGAGGTGGTGCTCGACGTGGCGCTCGACGACCGCGGCGAAGTCGCGGATGCGCGCGTGTTGACGGGCCCCGATGAGCTCCGGCGCGCGGCCCTCGAATCAGTGCTGCAATGGCACTATTCGCCGGCAGCCCTTCGCAACGTGTCGACGCAGGTCGTGCTGCGGTTTCATCTGCCGCCGCCCGAGGCCGCACGAGCGGAGGGTTCGGATGCGGAACGCAGGTTCACCACAAAAGACGGTCGAACCGTCAGGGTTCGAATCAACGAGCCGCTCGAATTGGACGAGAAGAGTCCAGAGATGTCGGCCCGTCAGCGAGCGGAGCGGCTGATGGTGGAGGTGCGGGAGGCGATCGAGAATCCACAGACGCCGGCAGGTCAGAGAGACGAATTGAAGAGGAAGCTTGACGATCTGAAGAGGGGGTTCGAGGAGCGCCGCGACGAGGAGAACGCGAACAAGACGGGTGCACAGGACGGCCAGGCGCAGCTTGTGCGCGTGCGCTCGGAACGTGTCGCGGACGGGATGGCCAGCGAGATTCTCGCCAAGGCCGGACTCTCAGTGGGCAGCATCGTCTCCGAAGAATCGTTGAAGCGCATTCGCACCATCGCCGCTCAGGCAGATGACCACATTCGGGTCGAATTCGGCCGGGACGAAACTGGTGGCGTGGTCCTGACGTTCATTACGCGCTAGGCGTAGACGCGGTCAGCCGGCCAGCTCGAGTTCGGGATGTCCGTGAAGTCCTCCGGATTGAGCGTCCAGAAGGCTGCATTCCAGGCGATCGCGCACGCGGCGATGGCGATGGCGATCTCTCGCTGGCGAGGACGCTTGAGCCGCCTGTAGAGATCGGCGGCGAGAGCTGCTTCCGTCGAACCGAACGCGATGGCGCCCGCACCGCCACTCGTAGAGCACCAGCGCCGAGACGCCAAGCCGTTCGCCATCTGAGACGAGGCGCCGCAGGACTGCGGCATGCGATCGCGGCCCCGTCAACGACGCGATGAGGGCCGACGTATCGAGATGAATCATCGGGCAGGGCGCCGGCGGCCGCCAGCTCGACGCGCGCGCCGCACGTCGCGGATTTCGCTCTCCACGTCTCGTCCAGCTCTCGTCGGCGCCCGCCGCACCATCGCGTCGATTGTGGCCAGCATTCGTCGCCGCTCGGCCAACTGCCCGCAACAGTGTCGTCCGTCGCGTTGCTCGCTCAAGTGCCGCCCACCGCCGTCCTTGACGTGCCGCTGCTTGGTGAGCCGATCACGCCAACCCAGATCTTCGGCGGCCTCCTCGTCCTTGCCGGGATTTTCGTAGTCAATCGACCATTGGGATAGGGGGCGGGATCGGGGATCAGGGATCAGGGATCAGGAATCCATCGTCCGATCCGACTCGGACACCGCTCCCGACTGCGACTGCTGACTGCGGACTGCGACTGCTGACTGCGACTGCCGACTGCCGACTGCAACTGTCGACTGCGACTGTCGACACCCGACTGCCGACCGCCGACTGTTTTGAGACATATCTGTGTCCGTATGGGCGCCGAACGTGGCGCGGCGGTATGCTGTGACGTGCACACCGGTCATCGCGAGTCTCTTCGGCTGACAGCGGTTCAGGCTCCTGTCATTCCCATCGTCGGACGCTGGATTGCCGAGACTCCGGGGACCATTTCTCTCGGCCAGGGAGTCGTGTCGTACGGACCGCCGCGGGAGGCGGTCGAAGCCGCACGCCGGTTCGGTGGGGCGACAAGCGACCACCGGTACGGTCCGGTCGAGGGTCTTCCCGCGCTGGTCGACCTTCTGGAGGCGAAGCTCGCGAGCGAGAACGGGATTCAGGTGCGGCCGGCGAGTCGCGTACTGGTCACCGCGGGCGGCAACCAGGCGTTCATGAACGCGGTGCTGGCGGTGACGGATCCGGGCGACGAGATCATTCTGCCGGCGCCGTACTACTTCAATCACGAGATGGCGATCGTGATGGCTGGCGCGCGAGCGGTCGGTGTTCCCACGGACGACCAGTATCAGCTCGATGTGCCGGCGATTGCCGCCGCAATTACGGCAAGGACGCGGGCTGTCGTCACGGTGTCACCGAACAATCCTACCGGGGCGGTGTATTCGTCGGCGGCGCTGAGCGAGGTCAACGCGCTCTGCAAGGCGCGCGGGGTTTTCCACGTGCACGACGAGGCGTACGAGTACTTCACGTACGGCAGCGCGCGACATTTCTCACCAGGTTCGCTCGAGGGCGCGGCGACTCACACGATCACGCTGTACTCGCTCTCGAAGGCGTACGGGATGGCGAGCTGGCGGATTGGATACATGGTCATCCCGGAAGCGCTGTCGGACGCGGTCAACAAGATCCAGGACACGCTGCTCATCTGTCCGCCCGCCGTGTCCCAGCAGGCCGCGCTGGCCGCATTGCTGGTGGGTCGAGGCCATGCCGCAGCGCACGTGGACGAGCTCGATTCCACACGGCGGCTGATCTTCGACATCCTGCAGGCCGACGATGTTCCCTGTGACGTGCCCGCGGCGGAGGGCGCCTTTTACTACCTACTGCGCGCGCATTCACGACTGAACTCGATGACCCTCACCGAACGGCTGATTCGCGAACATCGTGTGGCGGCGATCCCCGGTTCCGCGTTCGCCGATGCGGCACCTTCGTCGATTCGGATCTCCTACGGCGCGCTCGACGCCGACTCGATCGCCGAAGGCGTCGGCCGGCTCGTGTCGGGTCTCAGAGCCCTGGCTTGCGCATCATGAACCTGCGCCTCCGCCTCATCGTCGCCTTCTTCGTTCTCTCGGTCGTTCCCCTGGGCGCCGTGACCTTCTATACGTACGCGAGCAACGCCGCAGCCTTGCGCGAAGCGGCCGGACACGAGGCCGAGTCGCTCGCTGGAGACCTGACGCAGCGGATGCAGCTCGTGACGACCCAGATCAGCGAACGCGTCGAGCACTTGATGGATGTCCAGCGGGAGACTGACGGCGGGACTGCGACCGCGGCGGAGCCAACTGCGGCCGTCCAAACGCTCAAGCCGAAGGCTCGCCCGAAACTTCCGACGGCTCCACCAGAGCCGGTGGCGACGACGGCAGCCGCTCCGGC
This sequence comes from uncultured Acidobacteriota bacterium, assembly GCA_963730995.1. GTDB lineage: Bacteria > Acidobacteriota > Vicinamibacteria > Vicinamibacterales > 2-12-FULL-66-21 > CAVSUB01. The sequence goes on from CAVSUB010000012.1 coordinate 457,407, forward strand.
CCACGACAGTGTGGCGCAGGCGCTCGGTGAAGTCGCCATGATCCTCAACAACATCGAGGTCCGCGGTTGGCGTCCACCCGGCGGCGGCCGTGGGACGCCTCCTCCGGGCGTGCCGACAGACGGCCGAGGAGGACCCGGAGGTCCGGGAAGTCAAGCAAGTCCAGGAAGTAACGACCGCGGCTTCCGGGGTGAGGGCGATCGCCGTTCCAACCCACCTGGCGGAGCGCGATCGCAGCCCTTGCCTCCGGTACCGCCATTCGCGCCTGTCCCCGCTCCCCCGGGTGCGCCCGTTCCAGCTCCAGCCGTACCCCCGTCACCCGCGGCACAGCCGAAGGCCCCGCCCTCGCCGCTGTCGGCTCCGGCGGTTCCGCCTCCAGCGACGACGGACGCTGCCGGCAGTGTTCCGCCGGATCCCTCGGCGACGCCACCACCGGATAGAGGGTCCGGCCGTCGATTCGATCGGAACGCCGACCGCGATCCTGCCCAGAGAGGTCGCGGGTTCGGTGGTCGCCCGGACGGGCTCGGCGCTGTGCCGGACGCGGCATCCGGTCGCGGCGCTACGCCGCCAGTGCCCCCGGCTCCGCCCGAGACTGCGGTATCCGACAAGGACCGCATGCTGTTCGACATGATGCCTATCCGACGCGAGATGATTCAGCAGCTTGTCGGCTCGCCCGAGGACTGGCAGAAGCTCTCGCCCGAGGAGCGTCAGAAGGTGATCGGCGAGGTCAATCAGCGGATGCTCGGCATCGTGCAGGGCATTCAGCTGGGCGCGGCGGAGTTGCAGAAGAAAGTGTCCGAGGCGCAGCGCCTGGCGGACGAGAAGGCGCGCGCGGCCGACATGGCCGCCGCTTCCCAGCGGGCCGCCGCGGTTCGCAATCGCGCTGCCGCAGAAGCCGCCAAAGTTGCACGCGAGGCGACTCACGCCAACACGACGGCGGCGAATTCCGAGACGCCCACTGCCGGAACGTCAGGTCCGATGCGGCGCAAGATCGCTCTCAGCGGCACGAGGCTGGACGTGACCGTCGAGCGCAATGGCACGGTTGTTCGCGAGGCGAACGCCGAAGTCAATCTGCCGAACCTGCTGGCGACGGTGTTCACGACGACCCGCCGGGAGCGTAAGGAGGTTCCATTCGCGTTCGGCAAGGACGGCCGGCTCTACACGCCGACCGACGACGATCGGAAAAAAATCGAATCACTGGGCGCGGCGGTGACTGCGGAAGCGCCGACGGGGACGACTGTCCTGCCCGACTGGATCGTGGTCACCACCGCGGATCCGACCGGTTCAGGCCTCAAGTTCGGGATCGCACGGCCGGTCGGGGAGTCGCTCAACCAGTTGCGGCGCGCGGGTGCTCGCAATGCAGGTCTCGGTCTCGGGTGCATCGGCCTGGCCCTGATCGGGATCGTGCCGATCTCGTCACGGCTGACGCGGAACCTCTCGAAGCTCAATGACGGCGTCCACCGAATCGCAGACGGGGACTACAGCGCGCGGGTGCAGGTCGGATCCAACGACGAGATCGGCAGGCTCGCTCGCGCCTTCAACCAGATGGCGGAGGACGTCGAACGCCATCAGCACGTCGTCGTCGAGCAGGAACGGATCCGACGGGAGCTCGAGTTGGGCCGGCAGATCCAGCACGACATGCTTCCCCGAGGTCCGCTGCGTCTGGGCCTGATGGAGATCCAGGGCGTGTCGGTGCCGGCGCGCGAGGTCGGCGGAGACTTCTTCAATTACTTTGCGCTCAGCGACGGCGATCTGGCGCTGCTCGTCGGAGACGTGTCTGGCAAGGGCGTCGGCGCCGCGCTGCTCATGGCGAACATCCAGGCGTCTCTCCGCACGCGGCTCGCCCTTGGTCAGGATCTCGCCGCGATCGCGCGCGAGATCGATATCGACATCGAAGGCAACACTCCGGGGCCCGTCTACGCGACGCTCTTCGTGGGCATGCTCAATCCCTCAACCCGAGTGCTGCGATACGTCAATGCCGGCCACAACCAGCAGTATGTGCTGCGCCGCGACGGCAGTCTCGAGGAGATGTCGTCGTCAGGCTTGCCCGTCGGGCTGCTCGCGGGGCACGGGTATGCGGAAGCTCACGTTCAGCTCGAAGCCGGAGACCTGCTGTTCTTCTACACCGACGGGTGCGTGGAATCGGAGAACGAGCAGGGGGAGATGTTCGGGGCCGAGCGCCTGGAAAGACTTCTCGAGACCTCCGCAGGTGCGGAGGATCTGCTGGCTCGAGTCGAGGCCGCAGTGAAGACGTTCCGCGGTACCGCTGAGCCGTTCGACGACGCAACCATGATGGTCGTGAAGGTCGGGTAGAAGGCCGGCTGATGCCGATCGCCGCAGGTACCCGGTTTGGGCCTTATGCGATTTCAGCTCCTCGATACTGAGACCGGCTATCGTCACCTGAGCAGCCCGCGAGCGAAGCGTACCTCGATCCTCTACCAGCCCGACCGAAGAGCCAGCCACAGCGCGGCACCGAGGACCGCGCCCACGACGATCAGCGCGGTGACGGTGTCGGTGAAATAGGGATAGACCATGAACGCGACGCCCGCCGCGAGCTGCGGCCATCGCTCCTGCTTTTTGCCGTAGACGAACAGCACGAAGCCGACGCCCCCGGGGATGAGCGAGAGGAAGAGCCAGGTTGGGTCGAACATCCGGTCCGTGGTCTGGAAGCTCAGAAACCCTTGGGCCTGATCCAGAAGGCCCGCGCGCCCGCACCGATCGCGATCGTGCAGCGCACCACCGGTGGGCTCGGTGGCGTAGCAAGGAGCCTCATAGGACGGTCAAGGATATCCCGGACGGCTTACAATCGCGAGTGGATGGCGACTGTTTCCGAACTCGAAGCCGCGGCATCGGTCGTCTACGGATCGATGGCGGCGACGCCGCAACAGCGTTGGCCGTTGCTGGACCAGCGCTGTGGGGCCGAGGTGTGGGTGAAGCACGAGAACCACACGCCCGTCGGCGCCTTCAAGGTCCGGGGCGGGCTCGTCTACATGGACGATCTCTTCCGGTCGCAGCCGGGCGTTCCCGGCATCGTTGCTGCGACGCGCGGGAACCACGGCCAGTCTGTGGCGTTCGCCGCCGGTCGTTACGGGAGGTCGGTTGCGGTCGTCGCGCCGTTCGGCAACAGCATCGAGAAGAACCGGGCGATGCGGGCGCTCGGGGCGGAGCTCATCGAGCGGGGCCATGACTTCCAGGCGGCGCTCGAGGCGGCAGCCGAGATCGCCGCGGATCGCGGCTGGCACTTCATGCCGTCGTTCCACCCGCTGCTCGTCCAGGGTGTCTCGTCCTATGCCCTGGAACTGTTCCGCGCGGTGCCCGACCTCGACACGGTCTATGTGCCCATTGGGCTGGGCTCAGGTATCTGCGGCGCGATTGCCGCGCGGGACGCGCTCAACCTCCGCACCCGGATCGTCGGCGTCGTCTCGGCGGCCGCGCCAGCCTACGCCCGATCGCTCGAGGCCGGCCGGTTGATCTCGCACGATGTCACGACGCGGATTGCCGACGGGATCGCTTGCAGAACACCGGTCGCCGAGGCGCTGGCGACAATCCGCGCGGGCGCCGAGCGTCTGGTCCTCGTCTCGGACGACGAGATAGAAGACGCGATGCGGGCGATCTACGAGGACACGCACAACGTCGCGGAAGGGGCGGCGGCGTCAGCGCTGGCGGCGCTGCTGCAGGAGCGTCATCGAATGGCGGGTCGGGCGGTGGCGATCGTCCTGACGGGCGCGAACGTCGACGCGCGGCTGTTCGCGCCCATCCTGCAATCCCCGGCTACTCGAGAGCCCTGATCGTCAATCCTTCTTGACCGCGTCGACGGTGGCGCGGGTGGCATCCGTCGCGAGGTTTGCCGCACCCTTCGCGGCTTCGGCCGTCGCACTCCCTGTCGCTTTGGCGGCATCGACCGTCCTGTCCGCGATGGCCGCGGCGACGCGTGCGGTTGCCCCGGCTGCCGTTCCAACGGCGTCGGCCGCTTTCTCCGCGGCCCTTTCGGCCAGGTTGCCGACCGCATCTGCCGCTTTCTTCGCGTCGTCCCAGAGACCCATGGCGTGCTCCTTTTGTGGTTCCGCGGTTTCGTGGCTGGTGGCCTTCAGGCCTCCCTTGGAGTCTGACGACCCCGCCCTTCCGGTACCTCACTGCAATTCGCGCACCCAGATGTTCCGGAAGCTGATGGGCGGACTCGGATCGCCGTGCGCCTGGAGCTTGATGGGCGCCGTGTCGTACTTCTTGTATTGCGGCTTGCCGATATACACCGTCTCGCCTTTCAGCTCGAAGTGATTCTGTACAAGAACGCCGTTGTGGAACGCCGTGACGTAGGCGGGCGTTTTGATCGAGCCATCGGCATTGAACGTCGGCGCCGTCCAGATGATGTCGTAGGCCTGCCACTCGCCCGGTTTGCGCGCGGCGTTCGCGAGCGGGATGCCCTGCTTGTAAACGCTCGCTGCCTGACCGTTCACGTAGGTCTTGTTCTGGAACGAGTCCATGATCTGGATCTCGTACCCTCCGTCGCCGGCGCCGGTCGACGCCAGGAAGACGCCGCTGTTTCCGCGCGCCTGGCTCTCGCCGGTCACGTTTTCCGGGATCCGCCATTCGATGTGCAGCTGGTAGTTCTTGAAGCTGCGCTTCGTCTCGATGTTGCCGACCGGTTTGTTGACGGTGAGGATGCCGTTCGCGACCGTCCAGCCGGCGGGGGACTTGTCCTTCACGTTCACCCATTGATCCAGGTTCTTGCCGTCGAAGAGCACGACGGCGTCCGACGGCGCGGCGCTGTCGGTGGCGCCAGGGGTGACGACCTTCGGCACGGGTTCCCAGACCTCCGTCTCCTCGGGCTTCGGTTTTGCGGTATCTGCCTGCTTTGCCTGGCTGGCAGGTGCCGCTCCGCTTTGCGGTGCCGGTGCCGGCGCTTGCGCGTGGAGAGGCGCGCCAAGCGCCCCCGAAACAATCAACGTCGTCAGAAGGCTGAAATGATGTCGCATAAGAGTGTCTCGATGAACGGGTGGTGGAACGGTCTACACGTCACAAAGCACGATAGCTTCTCTGAGTGATGTCAACGGATCCCGCGTGGGTACGAACTCGTGCGCGAAGTAACCCTCGAACTTCAGATCCGCGATGGCGGTTGCCACGGCCCGCCAGTCGACTTCCTGGGTTCCGTCGAGCTCGTGCCTGCCCGGGACACCGCCTGTGTGGAAGTGCGCGAAGTACTCGTGATTCTCTCTGATCGTCCGGATCAGGTCTCCCTCCATGATCTGCATGTGATAGATGTCGTACAGCAGCTTCACTCGCGGCGACGCCACGGCCTTCACGATCTCCACTCCGAACCGGGATCGGTCTCCCTGATAGTCCTTGTGGTCGATCTTGCTGTTCAGGAGCTCGACGCAGATCGTGACGCCGTTCTCTTCGCCGATCTTCTTGACGCGATTGAGGCCCTCGATGCAATTCGTGGTGGCCTCCTCGTCGCTCATCCCTCGCCGATTGCCAAAGAAGGTGATCACGTTGGGAACCTGCATCGCCTTCGCCTTGGGGATGAGGCGTTCGAAGTTCCGGACGATGTTGTCGTGGTTGGCCTTGACGTTGAGGCCATCCGGAATGGAGCCGCCGCCGGCATTGCCCATCGAACAGATGAGTCCGTGGTCGCGGACGATGGGCCAGTCGGCTTCTCCCAGCAGGTCGATGGCCGTCAGGCCCATGCTCGCGACGGCCTTACAGAACTCCGGCATCGGGATCTTGCCGTAGCACCACCGGGACACGGACTGCTTGAGTCGACCTTTCGTGACGGCCTTCCCCTCTTGTGCGGCCGCGGCCAATGGGGCGCCGACTCCCGCAAGAATCGCGGCTGTCCCGGAGGTCAAGGCCTCCCGTCGCGTGATTGAGTCCATGGCCACCTCCGCGGGAAGTCTATTACGTCTGCATGCATCGCGCGACCGAACCAAACGTTCTGCCCGCCACTCCCGTCTAATGGCCCGATGACTTCCATTCTGGCCGATCTTCGCCTTGCCGTCCGCGGGCTTCGCCGCAGCCCGCTGTTCTCGCTCGTGGCGATTCTGTCGCTGGCCCTTGGCATCGGCGCCAACACAGCCATTTTCACGCTCATCGACCAGATACTGCTGCGAAGGCTGCCGGTCGCCGAGCCGGAGCGGCTGGTCATGCTGTATCAGCAGGGGAGCCACAACGGCAGCAACATGGGCATCCGGATGCACTCGTACCCCTTGTATCAGGATCTCCAGCAGAAAGCGGAGCCGCTGCAGGAGGTGCTGTGCCGGCGGCTGGTTCCCGCATCCGTGAGCGTCGACAACCAGACGGAGCGCGTCGATGCGGAGATGGTGTCGGGCAACTTCTTCACGATGCTCGGCGTCAAGCCGGCTCTTGGCCGCGTGTTCAGCTCGGAGGAGGACGATCGGATCTATCGAGGCCACCCCGTCGTCGTGCTCGGATACGACTACTGGGTCAACCGGTTCGCGCGCGACCCGGGGGTCGTCGGCAAGACGATTCGGGTGAACAACTACCCGATGACCATCGTTGGCGTGTCCGCTCGAGGGTTTGCGGGACTGGATCCGGCGCAGGCGCCGCAGATTCGAGTCCCGATCCTGATGAAGCCGGTCATGGTGCCGGACTGGGAATGGGTGCACTTCGACGATCGCAGGACGCGCTGGGTCCAGGTGTTCGGCCGGCTGAAGCCCGGCTACACCCTCGCGTCAGCGGCGGCGCCGCTGCAGGGCCTCTTCACGCAGGTCCGCAACTACGAGATGACGCTGCCCGCGGCGAAGGACTGGTCCCAGTATTCGCGCGATCGTTTCATGCAGGGGAAGCTGCTCGTGGACGCGGCGGCCATGGGCTACTCCGGCCTGCGCAATGACTTCTCGATGCCGCTGATGGTGCTGATGTGCATGGTCGGTCTCGTCCTGCTCATCGCCTGCGCGAACGTGGCGAACCTGCTCATCGCGCGCGCCTTCGCGCGGCAGCGGGAGATCGCCGTCAGGCTGTCGCTCGGCGCGTCGCGCGGTCGACTCGTGCAGCAGCTGCTCGTCGAGAGTCTGGCGCTGTCGTTCGCTGGTGCCGTAGTGGGAGTGTTCCTGTCTGTTGTGCTGACGCGGAGTCTGTTGTCGCTCGTCCCGACCGGCTCTTCACCCATTCTGATCAGCGCCAGGCCGGATCTGCGAATTCTCGCCTTCACGCTGATCCTGACGTCTCTCACTGGCGTTATTTTCGGCCTCGTGCCCGCGCTTCGGGCGAGCCGGGTCGATCTCTGGGAGACGCTCAAGGTCACGGTCGGATCCATCACCGGTGGAAGCGGCTCGCTCTTCCTTCGCAAGGGACTCGTGACGGCGCAGGTCGCGCTCAGCTTCCTGCTGCTGTTCGGCGCCGGGCTGTTCGTGCGGAGCCTGCAGAACCTGCAGAAGACCGATACCGGGGTCGCTCTCGACAACCTGGTTGCGTTCCAGCTCTCGCCGGCTCTGAGCGACTACGATACGCCTCGCGCGATGGCGCTCTATCAGCAGCTGCAGGAGCGGCTGCGCTCGTCACCTGGGGTGAAGTCCGCCGCATTCGCCTCCGTCCCGATCCTCTCTGGCGACGAGTGGGACAGCAGCACGTCCGTCGAGGGCCACCGCCCGGCAGACGGCGAGGACATGCAGGCGTTCATGAACGCGCTCTCGCCCGGGTACTTCGAGACGATGCAGATCCCGATTCTGGAGGGGCGTGACTTCAAGATCGGCGACGCGAAGGACAATTCGAAGGTCGCGATCGTGAACCGCCGGTTTGCGGAACACTTCTTCAAGGGTGGAAGCGCCGTCGGCAAGCATCTCGGACGGGGTGTGGGTCCGAAGACCACGATGGACGTCGAGATCATCGGTGTCGTGGCCGATTCGCTGTACGAAGGTCCGCGAGAAGGCGTCCGTCGTCAGGTGTTCGTGCCGAACTGGGGCAAGAACAGCGCGGTCTTCTACGTGCGGACGCACAACGCGTCGGCGAGCGCCTACGGCCTGATAAGAAACGAGGTGAAGCAGCTCGACTCGGCGATGCCCGTCTACGGGTTGAAGACACTCGAATCACAGCTCGACGAGACGCTGCTCACGGACCGCCTGATCGCGTTGCTCTCGGCGGGATTCGGAGTGCTCGCGACGCTGCTCGCGTCGATCGGGCTCTACGGCGTGATGGCGTTTGCCGTCGCACGGCGCAGGAAGGAATTGGGGATTCGCCTGGCGCTCGGCGCGCAGCCCGGGTTCGTGATCTGGCTGGTGATGAAAGAAGTCCTGCTGCTCCTGTCTATCGGACTCGCCGTTGGCCTGCCGGCGGCTCTTGCGCTCGGACGCTACGTGTCGTCGCAGTTGTACGGAATCGAGGGCCACGATCCGGGCGTGGCGATCACTACGATCGTGTTGCTGGCGGTGGTGTCTGCCGCCGCGGGGTTGATTCCGGCGCATCGCGCGAGTCGCATCGATCCCATCCTCGCGCTGCGTCACGAGTAGACCGCTGCGACAATCTTGTCTGTTCGGCTCTTGAACGGACAAGAACGTCACTTCGAACGGTGTGCGTGCGCGACTTTCGTCCGCGCACGCGCCATTCGCCTTGAACCCTTCCTCACCCCGCGATAAGCTGGCGCCGTTTGTCAACCGAGGAGCCGTCATGCGAACTTCACTGATCCTGGCAGTCCTGCTGTCGCTCGTGCATCCCGGCAGCGCGCGTGCCCAGTCACAGATCACGACCGGCGTCATCGACGGCACGGCGACTGATGCGACCGGTGCGGCATTGCCTGGCGTCACGATTGAAGCGCGCAACGTCGACACGAACTTCACCCGCACGTCGGTGTCGGCCGCCGACGGGCGCTTCGCGCTCCTGCAGCTGCCGCCGGGGCACTACAAGGTGACGTTCACGCTTTCCGGGTTCGCGACGCTTTCCCAGGAGAACCTCGAGCTTACCGTCGGTCAGACGGTCACGCTCGGGGCTTCAATGAAGGTGTCGGGCGTGTCGGAAACGGTCACCGTGACCCAGCCTCCGGTGGAGGTGACGCGGACGGCCTCCGCCAGCACGCTGAACCAGACGGCGGTTGAGAATACGCCCATTCTCGGGCGGAAGTTCGAGGATCTGCTGACACTCACCCCCGGCGTCAGCATCGTCCAGGGGGCCGATGGCGACGAGATCACGTTTCGCCGGCCAGCGCGGGATCTTCAACAACATCAGCCTCGACGGCGGCGACTACAACAACGGCTTCTTCGGCGAGCAGGCTGGCGGTCAGCGCGCTGCCATTGACATCACGCTCGAAGCCGTCCGCGAGTTCCAGGTGATCGCGACGCGGAGCGCCGGCCGAGTTCGGCCGCACCGCCGGCGGCGTGGTCAACGTCGTCACCAAGTCCGGCACGAACCAGACGCACGGCAGCGCTCTTTCACTTCCAGCGGGTCGAGGCGCTGACCGGCGATCTCTCCGACGGTACCACGCTGGACAACTTCCACCGCGAGCAGTTCGGCGGGACGATAGGCGGTCCCATCAAGAAGGACAAGACGTTCTTCTTTCTGGCACTCGAAGGGATCACGGGGAACTTCGAGCGTCCGAACCTGAGCCGTCAGCTCGGGGATACCGCGTGCCCGGTCCAGGCGCCTACGCTCGGCGCCAACGAGGCCTTGATCAACGGCAACAGCGACTGCCAGCGACTGGCGCTGCTGAACTTCTTCTCGGTGCGGCTTGGCCAGCAGGAAGGCACGCCGATCCGGCACCCTGTGAAGAACGCCGCCGTGCTCGGCAAGATCGACGCGACGCTCAGCCCGAAGAACAACCTGTCGGCCTCGTGGAACTTCAATCACTCCCGCAAAGAGAACGAGACCTTCGACGTGCGCCACGTACGGCACGTCGGCGAACGGCATCGAGGGCGATCCGGCGAGGATCAACGTCGCCAACGTGAACTGGTTCACGACGCTCTCGTCGACACGCCTCAACGAGGCGCACTTCACGTACTCGCGGGAGAGCCGTCCGAGGACGGCGGCGCCCTCGAACCTGGCCGCGGACACCGGCATCGGGTTCGCTCCGTCGTTCCGCTTCGGCAATCCGTTCTTCCTGCAGCCGAACGTCGACGAGCTGATCTGGCGCACACAAATCAAGGACAACCTCACGCTGGTGCGCGGCACCCACACGCTGAAGGTCGGCGGCGAGTGGATGCACACGCTGAACGATCAGGTCTTCCGGGGCTTCTTTACGGGTCGATATCTGTTCGACAGCGTCACCGGCTTCCTGCGTTACGCGTCCCCCGCGGCGGCCTGGCGGGTTCGGTCCGTACACGATCGGCTGCTCGAACGGGACGACTGTCGTTGCCTACGTGACCGCTCCGGCGGTCTGTCCATCAGGAACGACGCTGGGCGGCGGACCATTGCTGCTCTATCTGCAGGGTGCAGGTCTCTCGGGTCCGGCCACCGACGCGACGGGCGCCTCGAAGATCACCAACGACGAGTTCTCGCTTTTCGTGCAGGACAAGTGGCAGCCTCGCGCGAATCTGACAATCAACTACGGTCTTCGATGGGACGCGCAGCGGATGCCCGATACCGTCGACCCGTCGACCACAGCGTTCGCCGCATTCCTGAGAGATCCGGCGTTTCCATCGGACGGGACCATCCCGAACCAATGGAACATGTGGCAGCCGCGGGCCGGGGTCGCGTGGGACGTGCAGCGGCAACGGCCGGTCCGTCGTCCGGGCGAGCGCTGGCGTGTACTTCGCGCGTCAGAACATGCTGAGCCAGGTCGGGACCGTCACCACCAACGGCGTGCAGCAGCAGACGATCGCTCTCGGTACCTTCGCGACCGGCTTCGCGACGATGCCGGTGTGGCCCGGAGTGGTGAGTCCGACACCGCTGCCTCCGGGTCAGTTTCCCGCTGGCAGTGGCATTCGTGTCTTCGACAAGAACTACGTGAACCCGAGCATCTACTCGTACAACGCTGCGTACGAACAACAGCTCGCGGCGAATGTCGTCGGGTACGTCGACGTCACGTGGAACGAAGGGCGCCACCTCACCCGATTCCTGAACTACAACCGCAGCGGGCCTTCATGCTGCGATCTGGGGCCGAACACGGGAGACCACTTCGTCGTACAGCGGCGCGCCGTGGGGACCGCAGCTCGGCGAAGTCATGGTGACCAACGCCCGCGGCAACTCGCGCTATCGCGGCCTCACGCTCGGAGTGCGGAAGCGGCTGTCGAAGGGATACCAGGTCGAGGGGAATTATGTCCTCGCGAAGGACGAGGATGACGATTCGAACGAACGGGATCCGTTCACCGACGTCAGCTTCAATTTCTTCGACCTGACGAAGGACTGGGGTCTGGCCGCGAGGGACATCCGACACAAGTTCAATGCGTTCGGCTATTTCGCGCTGCCACACGCCCTGCAGCTGAGTGCGCGCGCGCAGTACCGCGGCGCCGCAGCCCATCACGCCGGCGCCGCGTGTGCTGAATGGCGTCGATCGCGGGCGCAACAGCGACCGCAAGGACAACGAGTTCTTCTCGTTCGACTGGCGGCTCGCGCGGCCGTTCCGGTTCGGCGGCAAGTACGAGCTGACGCCTGTGTTCGAGGTGTTCAACACGTTCAACAACGCCAACAACCTCAACCCGCTCACGTCGCCGCAGCTGTTCGACTTCTACGGCTTCCAACGCTCCGGCGTCGGCGATCCGCGTCAGGTGCAGTTGGCGGTGAAGTTCGTGTTCTGAGCTCGAGAGAGGGACCGAGACCATCGGAGAAGACCATCACAGGAGGAAGGGAGGAGGGAGGATCCGATTATTTGAAGGATCCTCCTTCCTCCCTTCCTCCTGTAATGGTTTTGATCTTCTACCCCGTCTCACTTCACCAGAAACCGGTCACCGACTCGATCCTCCCGTCCTCTCGTAGGACGAAGACGTTCTTGCCTGCAGCGCGCTGCTGGCCGTCCGGCGCCTTTGCGATCCAGTCGACAAGGACCATGCCCTGGCAGTGGCGGACCTCCCCGCTCTTTTCCATGCGGAGTCCCGGCATGAACTTGTGGGCCGCACCGATATGCTGCGTGAGGTCTTCGATGCCTTCGACGGCGCTGAAGCGGTCGCGCATGCGCACGTCCGGCGCTCCGATCTCCGCGAGTGCTCTCGTTCGTGTGTCGGCGTCTGTTTCCGACCATGCGGAGAACCATGCGTCGACGCTGCGCGTCGCGTCGGCGTGCAGTTGATCGAGCACCACGTTCGCGAAGACCGACAGCTGGTAGCGCCAGCCCTGGACGTGGTGATCGCGGACTGCCGCTTCTGCGAAGTCGTGATGCAACAGCACCCGCGTCCCGCGGCCCACGCGCTCCAGGTGAATGCTCACACGAGAGGCGCCGATCGGCATCGGATCGCCGCTGGCGAAGCCATAGCTGAAGACGATCCGTTCCGGAGGGACGACTTCGAGGACCTCGCCGCCGGCCTCGATGCCGTTCGGGTGGCGGATGTAGACACGTCCGCCCGAACGCGCGTCGATGGTCGAGCCTGGACCCCACCAGGCCGCCCACCGCTCGTTCGTCGTGAAGTACTGGAATACGAGATCCTGCGGAGCCTCGATCGTGATCGACCGATCGAGGTGATGTGCCAACTCCATTGCCGTCACCCTCCTGACCGTCATGCGAAGAATGTGTCACGCAAGAAGCTGAATCCTGCCGCGACCGCGCCACTTGGAGCGAGTCTCTGACTACTGAATCCTGACGATTGCGCCGCGACCCCGGACCGGCTGGTTTCGGCCGCGACCGCGACGACGAGGCTGAGGACCGCGTCGGCTGTGTTCGAGCTCCGCCTGCAGCTTCAGCTGCCACAGCGCATCGCCCCACATCCGTTCGAGAGACGCGGCCACGGGGCCGAGCGGACCGCGCCGCGCCTTGTAGAAGCGCCGGCGGTGCTCGCGCCGGCAGTCCACCAAACCCGCATCGCTCAACGCCCGAAGCTGCAGCGAGACCGCCCCGAAGGTGACATCCGGCATGGCCGCATGGATTTCTCCGGCACCAAGCTCCTCCTCCCAGACCAGCCGCAGGATCTCCCGCCTGCGGGGAGAAGCGACAGCGCTCAGAACGGACGGCTCGAGTAACACGTTATCAATTTAGATAAAACTAAAATGAAAGTCAATAGGGAGCTTTCAGCTCACAGCTGACAGCCTTCAGCCCCGCGCCGTCCGGCGGTCGGCTGCGCGCCGCCTGCGTCTGTCACCGGCTGCAGGGTGGGAGCTGGAAGGTCGGAGCTGAAGGCTGACAGCTGAAAGCTGAGAGCTTAAAGAAAAAACGCCGGCCGTTGCCGATACGTGAGCGATCGCCAGACCCACTCGAGCGGACCGAAACGAAACCGCCGGAGCCACAGGACGCTCGCGATCCACTCGAACAGCCAGACGCCCAGAACGATGTAGTACAGCTGATGGCGAGCGAGCTGGCCGAACAATCCAAACCCGAAACCGGCGAACAGTGTCGTGCAGATGATCGTCTGCAGAACGTAGTTGGTCAGCGCCATGCGTCCGATGTCAGCCAGGGGCTTTGTGATCCACGGAAGCGCGCGCGCCTTGCAGATGATCGTGACCACGGCCACGTGACCGATTGCCACGCTGATGCGCGTCAGGTCGTCGAGGCTGGCCCACCGCGCTCCGGCTTCGAAGCCGTGGCGCATCCAGTCCGCTGCAACCCAGATGGCCAAGGGGATCCCGATGGCATAGCCGACGAGCGCCATCACGACATAGAAACGATACGACCGCGCGGCTGAAAGAACGCCGAGGCTCAGGAGGCCCATGCCAATCAGCATCGGCCCGGCCGCGTCCCAGAGGCCGGTGGTGTAGAGATACTCGGACTCCAGATACACCGTCGCGTCCGCGGCGGCCCCGAGGTTCGCGAGATAACCGCTGCGATGATTCTCGATGGTTCGACGGAGCGACTCCGCCGTCGGCTTCTCGTCCGCCAGCCTCTCGCGCCATCGGGCACGGGACTCCCGCTCTTCCGATGTCAGCGCGCGCCCGGCTTCAATGCCGGACAGGCTGCGCAGTCCCGCAGACGCTTCGGCGAGCCCCATGTTGTGATACGCCGTTCTGGGTACCTGCAGCGCAAGGACGATCGCGCCGAGCAGGATGAGCGTCCGGGGCCGTAGTCTTCGGAACGCGAAGAGCGGCAGGCCCGCCACGCCATATGTAAAGAGGATGTCTCCCGGCCACAGGAGCCAGACGGAGTGGACGGTACCGAACAGGATCAGCCACAGATTCCGGCGCAGATGGATATCGGCCGCACTATCGGTTCCGGCCCGCGACTCGATGCGAGCGCTGAGAAGCAGCACGCTCGCGCCGAACAGCATCGAAAAGATCGCCCGCATCCTTCCCTCGGCCACGACGAATGTGATCGCCCAGGCCCAGAAGTCGGCGGCGGTGTGGTTGCCAGCGATTGTCGGATCGTTGTGGGCGGCGAAAGGCAGGCCCATCGGGACGATGTTGACGAGGAGGATACCGAGCACAGCAAAACCGCGCAGCGCATCGATTGACACGACGCGCGTGCGCGTGTCGATGGAGGACGCTTTTCCGGCCGTATCCCCCTCGACGCCGACCGCCGAAGCAGGTACCGAGGGCGTATGGTTCAGGGGATCCTCCGATGCGGGTGGCGCATCTTATCACTGGAGCAGGATCTGACGGGCTCGCCTCCGGAGAGGCTGGCTCGGCCGTGACGAGATTAAAGCAACTTTCAGTTGCGTTAGATTCGCAGTAGCATTGAGCGCAGGTTCAGCAGTGGCGTTAGCTTCCACGGCTTCCATTTCAGGCCCATCCGAGCCTTCCGTACGGCGCTCGCCGCAGGCACGTGTGGGCGGCCGCAGTGCCCGCGTTGTCTCAACCGTTCTGCGCACGACGCTCGAGGTCCTCGGCGAGCGGGGCTATGCCGGGCTCCGGATCGAAGACGTCGCCGCGCAAGCCGGCGTCAACAAAACTACCGTCTACCGCCGCTGGCCGACGCGCGCCGATCTCGTGATCGCCGCGTTGACGACCCTTGCCACGCCGCCAAAGGCGGTCCACAGCGGTCGGCTCGAGGGCGACCTGCACGCCACGTTCATGAGCGCGACGACGCTCCGATCCACGCGGGTCGGCCGTGGGGTCGTTCGCGCGTTGATTGCCGAGCGTGGGGATCCCGAGGTCGAGCGCGTGGTTCGGGTCATCAAGGAGCGCCACCGGGCGCCTGCCCGCGGCGTGCTGGAGCAGGCCCGCCGGCGAGGCGAACTACCCAAGCGGGTCGACATCGAGCTCCTGCTCGATATCCTCACCGGGACCATTCACGGAAGGCTGCGCGATTGCCCTCGCCCGCTCGACAAGCAATGGGTGCGGCGCGTCATTCGACTCGTGCTTACAGGCGCCACCACATGAACAGACTCTCTGCCGTCCTCTTGTCCAGCACGCTCCTCGCGGGCGCAGCCGGTTGTCGCAACGAGAATGCCGCGGCGGCGCCTGCCGATCCTCCGCCGCCGGCGGTCACCTTCGTGGCCCTGACGCCGGAGCAGGTGGCCGTGACGGGCGAGTGGATAGCTACGCTCGACGGCAATGTGAACGCGCAGATTCGACCGCAGGTCTCCGGCTATCTGATTCGCCGAGCGTATCAGGAAGGCGCCTTCGTCCGGAAGGGTGAGCTGCTCTTCGAAATCGATCGACGGCCCTTCGAAGCCGTGCTTGCCCAGGCACGGGCCCGGCTGGACGAGTCGCAGGCGCAGCTCGCCAAGACCGAGCGCGATCTGGCGCGTGACAAGCCACTGGCCGAACAGCGGGCAATTGCCCAGAATCAACTGGACAACGACGTGAGCGCGCACGACGCGGCGCGTGCGGCGGTCTCTTCGGCAAAGGCAGCGGTCGAGTCCGCAGAACTGAACCTCGGTTTCACCCGCGTCACATCGCTCACCGATGGCGTGGCGGCGATCGCCAGCGCTCAGATCGGTGATCTCGTCGGGCCGACGACCCTCCTCACGACGGTCTCGCAACTGAATCCGATCAAGGCGTACTTTCCGCTCAGCGAGCAGGAGTATCTGGGGATTGCCGGCCAGGTCGCGACACCCGCATCGACTGCGCGACTCTGGCAGTCCAGTGGAGGGCTCACCCTTGTCCTCGCCGACGGGAGCACGTACCCGCAACGCGGCACCGTGCTCGCCGTGGATCGCGAGGTCGATCCCAAGATGGGCACAATCCGCGTCAGCGCGCTGTTCCCGAATCCCGGCAACGTGCTTCGGCCCGGGCAGTATGGCCGCGTCCGCGCGCAGACCGCCGTCCGGCAGGAGGTTATCCTCGTGCCGCAGCGCGCGGTGACGGAGCTTCAGAGTGGACATCAGGTCCGCGTGCTGACGCCCGACAACCACGCGACCATCCGCACGGTCGATCTCGGCCAGCGGATTGGCAACCGCTGGATCGTCGAGAAAGGGCTGAAGGCGGGAGACCGCGTCGTCCTCGACGCCCCCTCGCTCAAAGACGGCACGGTTGTGAAGCCGCAGCCCGCATCCACGCGACCCGAGGGGCTCTGACGTGTCCCGCTTCTTCATCCGGCGCCCGATCGTCGCTATTGTCATCGCCATCGTCACCGTGCTCGGTGGCGTGGTGGCCTTGAGCGGTCTGCCGATCGCTCAATTCCCGCAGATCGTACCGCCACAGATCATCGTCACGGCTCAATACCCGGGCGCTGACGCCCTGACAATCGAGCAGTCCGTCGCGACGCCGCTCGAGCAGCAGATGAACGGCGTGGACGACATGCTCTACATGCAGTCGACCAATGCGAACGACGGCACGATGTCTCTGACCGTGACGTTCGACGTCGACACGGTGCCCAACATCGACCAGGTGAACGTTCAGAACCGCATGGCGCAGGCCGCCCCGAATCTGCCGCCCGAAGTCAATCAGTTCGGGCTCACGATGCGCAAGCAGACGGGCCTGCCGATGCTCATCGTGTCGTTGTACTCCCCCAATCGCAGCTACGACGCGCTGTTCCTGGCCAACTACGCGAACATCAACATTCTCGACGCGCTCTATCGGGTCCCGGGCGTCGGCGAGGCGCGCATCTTCGGCGCCGGCGACTACGCGATGCGCGTCTGGGTCAAGCCGGACCTCCTCGCGAGGCTCGGCCTCACAGTGCCGGACGTCAGCCGTGCGATCCAGCAGCAGAGTACGGTCAATCCGTCAGGCCAGGTCGGCTCGAATCCCGCCCCGGCCGGTCAGGAGATGACGTACACGGTCCGCTCGCAGGGTCGCCTTCAGACGGAAGAAGAGTTCGGCGCCATCGCCGTACGGTCGAATCCCGACGGCTCGGTCATCCGCTTGCGGGACATCGCGCGGATCGAGCTCGGCGCCCTCAACTACCAGCAGATCGGCCGCGTCAACGGGCAGCCCGGTTGCGCGATTGCGGTCTTCCAGGCGCCCGGATCCAACGCGCTCGCCGTCGTCGAAGGCGTCCGCAAACAGATGGCAGAGCTCCAGACTCGCTTTCCCGCGGACCTTCAGTTCGCGTACACGCTCGATACCACCCTGGCCGTGTCGCAGGGCATCCGCGAGATCGTCATCACGCTCTCTGAAGCGATGCTGCTCGTAGTCCTCGTGGTGTACCTGTTCCTCCAGAACTGGCGGGCGACGCTGATTCCGGTTGTGGCCGTGCCGGTGTCCCTCATCGGAACGTTCATGGTGTTCCCCGCGCTTGGATTCTCGGTGAACACACTGTCGCTGTTCGGTCTCGTGCTCGCCATCGGCCTCGTCGTGGACGATGCGATTGTCGTCGTCGAGGCGGTCGAGCATCACATCGAGGAGGGCATGGCGCCGCGGGACGCGACGCTCAAAGCGATGGAGGAGGTATCCGGGCCGGTCGTCAGCATCGCCCTGATCCTTGCGTCCGTCTTCATTCCAGTCGCGTTCATGGGCGGCATCCAGGGAAGCCTCAACAAACAGTTCGCGATCACGATTGCCATCTCGGTGCTGATCTCGGCCTTCAATGCATTGACGCTGTCGCCGGCTCTCGCGGCGATGTGGCTGCGGCCGCGGAAGGAAGGCCGATGGCTGGGCGGCTTCTTCCGTCTGTTCAACCGGACGTTCGAGAAGGCGTCCCGCGGCTACATCTCCGTAAGCCGCGCGTTGATTCGGAAGGCCGCCGTGGGGCTCGCCTTGCTCGCCGTGTTTGCGATTCTCGCAGGCGGACTCGGCCGGCACCTGCCCACCAGCTTCGTGCCTGAGGAAGACTACGGCTACTTCCTGCTGAACGTGCAGCTCCCGAACGCCGCGTCGCTGCAGCGGACCGACGATGTCTGCCGGAAGGTCGAGGCGATTCTCTCCAAGACCGAAGGGTTGAACGCGCTCAACGCGATCATCGGTTTCAGCCTCCTGACCCGCGTGACGGCGCCGAACAACGGCTTCTACTTCGTTGGTCTGAAACCGTGGAGCGAGCGTCACGAAGGAATGGACGCGCGGTCAATCGTGAATCGGCTGAACGCGAGATTCCGGGAAGAGATTCCGGAGGCGTTCGTCCTCGCCGTGATGCCGCCGTCGATTCCAGGCCTCGGATCCCAGGGCGGTTTTACGTTCTGGCTTCAGGATCGGACCGGCGGAACGATCGGAGGGCTCGACGCGAATCTTCAGAAATTCCTGACCGATGCGCGGAAGCGCCCCGAGCTCGCGGGTGTCACCTCGCCGTTCAGCGCCGCCGTCCCGCAGGTCTACGTCGAGGTCGACCGCGACAAGGTCCTGAAAGAAGGGATCGCGCTGACCGATGTCTATCAAACGATGCAGACGTTTCTCGGCGGCCTGTACGTGAATCAGTTCAACCGGTTCGGGCGCCAGTGGCGTGTGTTCATGCAGGCCGAAGGGCAGGAGCGTACCAGCCCCGAGAGCATCGGGCAGTTCTACGTGCGCAACAACGACGGCAACATGGTGCCCATGTCGTCGCTTCAGAGCACGCGGCAGACGTTCGGCCCGCAGTACACGAACCGGTTCAACGTGTACCGCGCGGCGCAGATCACGGGCTCCGCGGCGCCGGGGTACAGCTCCGGGCAGGCTCTCGATGCGCTGGAGGAGGTTGCCAAGGCCACGCTGCCGGCGACGGTGAGCTACGACTGGTCGGACCTGTCGTATCAGGAGCGCCAAGCCTCGGGCAACGCGGCGCGGATCTTCGCCCTCTCGATTGTCTTCGTGTTCCTGATTCTCGCGGCGCTCTACGAGAGCTGGTCGCTGCCGTTCTCGGTGCTGCTGTCGGTGCCTGTCGCGGTGGTCGGCGCGTTCGCCGGTCTGCTGATGCGGAAGTACGACTTCGACGTCTATGCGCAGGTCGGCGTCGTCATGCTCATCGGTCTGGCCGCGAAGAACGCGATCCTGATCGTCGAGTTCGCAAAGGCACGGCTGGAAGAGGGCAAGGACATGGTGACGGCGGCGCTCGAGGGGGCCAAGCTGCGATTGCGCCCAATCCTGATGACGTCGTTCGCGTTCATTTTCGGATGCGTACCGCTCTGGATTGCGGAAGGATCCGGCGCGGCGTCCCGGCGGATTCTCGGGACGGTCGTGATCAGCGGGATGCTGACGGCGACGCTGCTGGCGATCTTCCTGATCCCGATGCTGTTCGTGGAGGTCGAGAAGCTGGCCACGTGGAGATCGCGCTCGCGCAAGGCGGCGATGACACCGGCGCCAGGGTCCAGCACGTCATGAGATTGCGTCTCGCGATTGTTTCGATAGCGGCGTCCGGTCTGTTGAGCGCAGGATGTCTGGTCGGGCCGAATTACTCGAAGCCGGAGCTGCCCACACCGGAAGCGATTCGCGGCGCGGAGGGAGCGGCCGCTGGTCCCGCATTCGGCGAGGCGAAGTGGTGGGAGGTGTTCCAGGACGAACAGCTCCAGACGCTCGTGCGCACCGCGGTGGACCGGAACGACAACGTGCGGCTGGCCGCGGCGCGTGTGCTTGGAAGCCGAGGCCCAGCTCGGGATCACGCGATCGGACCAGTATCCGAGCGTGAGCGCGGACGTGCAGGCCGGCGGCGGGCGCACACCCGCGCAGGGATCGACGGCAGCGCGCAATGCGGCAGCCCTCCGACTCGAGGGCAGCACGGCGTGGGAGCTGGACTTCTGGGGCCGCTTCCGGCGTGCCACTGAATCGGCACGCGCGCAGCTCCTCGCCACGCAATGGGGGCGGCGCGCGGTGCTGACGACCGTGGTCAGCCAGGTTGCCGAAGCGTACTTCGAGCTTCGCGCGCTGGACCTTCAGCTCGATATCTCTCGCCGGACGCTGACGTCACGTCAGGAGTCGCTGCAGCTGACGCAAGTGCGTGAAAGCGGCGGTGTCACGTCGCTGGTCGACGTGCGCGAGGCCGAGCAGCTCGTGTTCGGCGCCGGCGCGGCCATCGTGGTCCTCGAGCGCCGGATCGCGCAGCAGGAGAACTTCATCAGCATTCTGCTCGGCAACTTTCCGGCGCCGATCACCCGTGGGCGCGAGCTGGTCGACCAGCCGCATTCTCCGGATGTTCCCGCCGGCCTGCCCTCCTCGCTCCTGGAGCGACGGCCGGACATCCAGGCCGCCGAGCAGCAGATCGTCGCCGCCAACGCGCAGATCGGCGTGGCCCGTTCGGCGTATTTCCCGTCCATCACACTGACGGGCGGCGGTGGCGTCCAAAGCGCCGCCCTCGGCGCGCTGTTCGGCTCGGGCGCCGGATTCTGGACCGCGATTGTCGGCGCATCGCAACCGGTCTTCACCGCCGGCCGCACGCGGTCTCAGGTTGCGCTCGCCGAGGCGAGGACGCAGGAGGCGACGATTCTCTACGCGCAGACGGTCAAGGGGGCCTTCCGCGAGGTCAGCGACGCGATTGTGGGCTACTCGAAATCGCGCGAGTTCCGTGCGCAGCAAGAGAGTCTGACGACGGCGGCACAGGACGCGCGGCGCCTGGCCGGTATCCGCTATCAGGGAGGCGCGACGGGCTATCTCGAAGTCCTCGATGCCGACACGCGGCTGTTCGTCGCCGAAATCGGCCTCGCGGACGCGCGGCTGTCGGAGCTGTCCGCGTTCGTCGAGGTGTATCGAGCCCTCGGCGGGGGCTGGGAGCAGGAGTGACAAGCAGGCGTGGGTCTCAGACCCTGCCTGACGGTGATGTACTTCCGCTATCAAGTCACGCCCGCACTGGTGAGCCTGGCGGTCGTGACCGTGTTGTTCGTTGTCGCGACCATGGAGTCCGGGAGAAGGGACTCGCGCGTCTGGCGATGAACGCTCAGACGCGCACGGGCACTTTGGCGCGGCGGATCAGCAGCCGCGCGATGTCGAGCCGGTCCGCTCCTTCGAGAGGCACGAGCGCGCGGAACTCGTCTCTCTCCATCACGGCAACGGGGACGCCGTCACGACACGCCATCCGGTTGCGGCCGGCGGCACGCACGCGGTCTCCGGCAGTGACAATGCCGGTGAGGTTGAGCGGGTCGGCGGCAGAAATGACGGCGAGGGAACCCGAAGCCGGCGTGCGTCGAACCTCGCGCATGCGTCTGAACCGCCTCGGGCAACGCGAACTGTTCCCCGGCCATCCCGGACACGAAGCGGCCACCCCGAATCTCGCCGCGAGCCTCCAGTCGCCGATAGATGCGCGTCAGCTCGCGCCACGGCGCGGCGTTCGGCTCGCGCGTCAGCAGCCGTCGAAAAACGATGCCGTACCGTTTCAGCAGCGTCCGTGCCTGATGTTCGACCGCGTCGTCGCGCGGCTCGGGGTCATCCTGCCGCACTGCGGCCCAGCGTCCGGCGAAGCTGGCTCGCCGATCCTGTTTGAACAGTTTTCCCTGCGCCGTGGCGACGAGGAGCCGGAGGCCGGAGAATCCGTCGGAGACCGCAAGTCCGGCAGCGACCAGAATGCCCATCGCCTGCCGGAGCCGGTTTTGATCGAACTCCACGCCGGACGCGATTTCGTTGAAGAACGACGCGCCGCGGCTCCGCAGCCTCGCCAACACCACACGCGCGTCGTCCGTGATGGCCGGCTCGACGCTGCCGTCCCTGGGACGGAGGGCATGCCAGGCATCTCCATGCTCGCGGAGAAAGAGCGCTATCGGCGTGACGGACGCGAGCTTGAGAATCTTCGGCGTCGAGAGCCGCGCCCAGCCGACCTCGCCCGCCAGACACAGCATGTCGAGCATCGACGGGTCGTATCGATCGAGACGCGACGGCAGCACCGCACGCTCCCACGCGCCGGCCGACAACTCGAATCCATCGAGGAGCGCGATGGCCTCCCGGAGCCCATCGAGTCCCGTCAGCTTGCTCCTCTCGTCCACGTGTTGCCACGTGAAGAGGAACCGCATGAAGTCCGCGGGGGTGACCGGCTCGATCTCCGCCCGGAGCCTGTTCAGCGTGTAACGGTGAATGCGCGCGAGCAGCGCGCGGTCGCACCATTCCAGCGATTCTGTTGGATCTGTTGAAGGCCGCGGCGTAGACGTATCGCCGCGGCGATTCCCGGCTGGGGCGCAACTATCTCCGGTCGCGGAGCGTGTGAAACGGCCGCGCAATACGACGCCTTCCGATTCGAGGGCCAGCAGACTGTCCTCGACATCTCGATGGGTGAGCGCGAGCTGCGCCGCCAGCACCCTGGTCGTTGTCGGTCCCTCGATCGTCAGACGCCCGCGCACGATCTCGACAAGGGCCGAGGCCCTCGTCCAGGTGCGGGCCGAGCGGGATGCCGGTATCTGGATGGGCGGGTCGAGGATTCCGTGCGGGTGGAGTGCCAGCCATTCAGGGAGGCGCTCGGCCGTGACGAGAAGCAGCGCGCCGGCACCCTCCGCCCGCAAACGCAGTCGTGTCGCTCTGGCCCCACCAATCAGATCGGACACCCACGCCGGGTTGTACGCCGCGAGCTCGGTTTCGTCGAGGAATCCGGCGGTCATGAGCGCGTCATGGAGCTCGTCGGCATCGCGAGGGTCAGGCCGCGCCTCGTCCCGCACGCGGGCAATCGCCGACGCGTCGAGCGCACCCGTCTCCTCGACGTCGGACCCCTGAGCGCCGCGGCGCGTCTGCACCGCGCGCACCCGACGTTCCTCGAGCGGGGCGTCGTCCATGAAAGCGTAGGGCCTGGCGTTCAGGATGTCGTAAGCGAAAACGGACGGTTCGGGCGTGTCGCATGCGGTCAGCCGGAGCTCTCCGCGATGGATCCGCTCCAGGATGGCGCGCAGGCCATCGAAGTCCATGGCCTCCTGCAGGCAATCGCGGACCGTCTGGTTCACGAGCGGATGGTCGGGTACTTCACGATCGCCGGGAATGTTCTCGAGACAGGCCGCGGCATCCGGAAAGACGGACGCCATCAGATCGTCGGCCAGCATCCGTTGAAGCTGTGGCGGTACGCGCCGGCCGGCCCTCGCGCGCGGGACGGCCAGCGAAATCGTGGAGTTCCAGCGCCAGCGCGTCTTGAACACGGGTGCGTCGAGAAACGCCTGCACGAGCACGTCGCGCGTCGACTCCGGATGGAGGTATCGGAAGACGTCTGCGAGCGGGAACGAGTGCTGCGGTCCGAGCGACAGCAACAGCGCGTCCTCTGTCGCGGCAGCCTGCAGCTCGAAATTGAACTGCCGGCAAAAGCGCTTGCGGAGCGCGAGGCACCACGCTTTGTTGATCCGGCTGCCGAACGGCGCATGGAGGACGAGCTGCATGCCGCCCGACTCGTCGAAAAAGCGCTCGAGCACGAGCGTCTGTTGCGTGGGGATGGTTCCGAGCACGCGACGGCCTTCAGCGAAGTAGGCCAGGAGCTGAGAAGCAGCTTCCGGGGTCAGACCGGTCTCGGAGATCAGCCACTCCGGCGAGACGTCCGCAGCACCGAACCGCCGATCGGCTTCGGCACGGAGATCGCTGACTGCGCGCGACAGCTCGTCACTCCTCGCCGGCGCCTCGCCGAGCCAGAATGGAATGGTCGGCGGCGCGCCTTTCGCATCGGCCACGCGAACGGTGCCGCTGGTCACCTGCAGGATCTGCCAGGATGCATTTCCCAATTGGAAGATGTCCCCGGCGTTGCTCTCGATGGCGAAGTCCTCGTTCAGCGTGCCGATGAACGTCTCCTCGGGATCCAGGAGGACCCGATAGTCGGCGATCTCGGGGATGGCTCCGCCCGACGTCTGCGCGAGCAGTCGTGCGCCTCGCCTGCCGCGAACAGTTCCGTGCACCTCATCGCGATGCAGAAGCGCGGCACGCCGGCCTCGTCTTGTCGAGAATCCCTCGGCGGCCATCGTCACGACGGCATCGAAATCGGCGCGCTCGAGGGCGCGGTACGGCCATGCTCTGCGCGCCAGCTCGAAGAGATCCGTCTCCACGTTCCCGCCAGCATCACTGGCAGCGGACTCGGCCACGATCTGTTGCGCCAACACGTCGAGAGGCGCGTCGTGCTGAACGATTGCATCGAGCTCGCCGCGCCGAATCGAGCGTAGGACCGCCGCGCACTCCATCAGGTCGTCGCGTGACACAGGAAACAGGCGGCCCTTCGGCGTGCCCTTGATGGTGTGACCCGACCGCCCGACGCGCTGGAGGAGCGTGGCGATTCGATGGGGAGACCCGATCTGGCAGACAAGGTCGACGTGACCGATGTCGATCCCGAGCTCGAGAGACGCCGTCGCGACGAGTGCTCGAAGCTGACCGGACTTCAGCCGCGTCTCCGCATCGAGCCGCTTTTCTTTCGACAAGCTTCCATGATGCGCCGTCACCGCTGCTTCACCCAGGCGTTCGGTCAAGTGGTGCGCAAGGCGCTCCGCCATGTTGCGGGTGTTCACGAAGATCAGCGTGGTCCGATGCGTCTGGACGAGCGCTGCGACGCGGTCGTAGTACTCCTCCCAGACCTCGTGTGACATGACAGCGTCGAGCTCCGATCGGGGCACTTCGATGCCCAGATCCATGTGCCGCGCGTGTCCCTCGTCGATGATCTCGCACGGGCCACCGCTCGTGCCCGACAGCCAACGGGCAACCTCCCCTATTGGCTTCTGCGTCGCCGAGAGGCCCAACCGAAGGAACGGTCGCCCGACGACGTGCTGGAGACGTTCGAGTGAGAGCGACAGGTGCGCTCCGCGACGCGTACCGATCACCGCATGGATCTCGTCGACGATGACCGTTCGCACGGTGCGAAGCATCAGGCGGCTGCGCTCGGAGGTCAGGAGAAGGTAGAGCGACTCCGGCGTCGTAACCAGAATGTGCGGCGGGACCTTCAGCATCGCCGCCCGATCCGCCTGCGTCGTGTCGCCGGTCCGGACCGCCGCCGTGATCCTCGGAGAAGCGAGGCCTGTGCTCGTCGCGATGTCGCGGATCCCGTGCCGCGGTTCCGCGAGATTCTTGTGAATGTCCGCGCTCAGCGCCTTCAGCGGGGAAACGTAGAGGACCCTGACTTCGTCTGGAAGAGGTCCGCGCAGGCCTTCTGTGAAGAGGTCATCGATCGCCGTCAGAAAGGCCGCGAGCGTCTTGCCGGATCCGGTCGGCGCCGCTATGAGCGTGTGACGCCCTTCGCGGATGGCCGCCCAGCCGCGACGCTGCGCAGCCGTCGGCTCGCCCAGCGTTTCCGCGAACCACTGTTGAACAACGGGGTGGAAGGAGGAAGTACCCATGGGAATCGGCTTGAAAGAACGAGTCTGCTCATTCTAGCCCAGGGTCGAGAGGGGATCGCAGGTTCTGCGATCCGGTACTGCTCAGGGGAGTGCAGGAATTGCGACCACTTCCATCGGCCCTTCGAGATTCCTCTGCAATCCGGGCTGGCATACGGTTCTCATCCAGGCCGCCCATGTACGATCACGTCCGGCTATTCGCACGCGTTTCCGCAGCAATCGCCAACGATCCGGCGCTCTCGCTGGGGCAGCTCGCCAGGGCCCTCCAGATCCATCCGCATACGCTCGCACACATCATCGAGGAGCAGACCGGAGGCAGCTTCTCCGCCTGGCGCGGGCGGCATCGGCTCGCCGCGGCGTGTCAGCTGCTCGAGAGCCGCCCCGATCTCTCCATCAAGGAGATCGCCGCTGCGACCGGCTTCAATTCGACAAGCGTTTTCGATCGCTTCTTCCGGAGGTCGTGCGGATCCTCTCCATCTCAATCTCGGCTTGGAGCAGCGTCACACAATCTGCCCTCGGCTTCGACTGCATCGCCTGCCGGCGCGTCCTCGGAACCTTCAAGGTGGGAACGCGGGAACCCTCCTGGTCCCGGCGTCAACCTTTTGGACTCTTCGTCAACAGACAACGGGGCACGCGACGGAGAAGAGAGTGGCAGACTCGAATCATGCACTGCGTCTTCGTGACACCGCGCTTCGGCTCCCCGGCGCTGCGTCACCGCACTGTGCCAACCACGAGGAGGAAGAGATGTCGAACGCGAAGGGGAGGCCCATGGCGATTGCGTGGGCTACCGCGCTGGCGCTCGCCGTGCCAGTGTCGGAGGCGTACGTCCGCGCCGTCAACGGTACTGGTCCCCGGGACCCCTGGAATAACTTCAGCGCCGAAGTCACGATCCGTCGCGGTCTACGCGACGCGGCTCATCCGTCCGCCAAAGACGACGGCCCCCCGGTGAAATACCGGTGGGAACGGACGCAATCCGGTGGGCACTGGAAGTCCACCATGGTGGTGGTGGGCGGGACGCGACCGGACATCGTGACACCGACAGGGACGTTGCAGCCGATTCCGCCAGTCATCACGCGCATCGAAGAGGACGGGGATGGGACCGAGCCGAGGTTTTACGACCTGCAGGGCCGCCTCCTGCGTCTGCCTACCAGGAAGGACCGGCTGAAGATGGGAGCGAGCGAAAGCGTGTTCGCGCCCACCGATGCGCTCGCGGAATCGAACTCCGCGGGCGCAACAAAGGGGCAGAGCCCTTCCGGCCGCGGCCGCGATTGGGTGGAGGCGTTGATGCCGTCCCTCGAGGGGAAAAGCGCGCGGCGCGCGGCGATGCAGAAGCGCTTTGGAACGGCGGTGGGGCAAGTCAGAGGGCTGGGCCAGTATCTGCAAACTGTGGAGGAACAAACGACGGAGGTGTTGGCAGACAACGAGTGGGGCGTGCCGGTCGAGATCAACACGCTCCGCCACGGCGTGCTGCAATCGCATGCGACGTTCGAGTACGAGACCGGGCCGAAGGGGTCACTCGTGCGTCGCCACTCGCGCGTGGAGCAGGCCATCGCCGACAGGCCCGAATGGAAGGATGCGCGGATGGTCCTCGACGTCGAGCTCTCGAACGTCACGCTCGAGGATCGGAGGTGAGCCATGGGAGGCGCGTTGCTTCGTTCGAGCGTCGTTGCCGCGTGGGCTCTCGCCGTCGTCCTTGCGGGTTGCGGGACGTCGTACGCACAGGACAGGCCGGTCGTGTTCATTCACGGCGTTGGTTCCGGTCCGGAAACTTGGCAGGAAGCCGCTGGACGCCTTCAAACCAGGCTGCAGCTCTCCCCGTTCCGCGCCGAAGTCTCGTGGTGGGAATCCCTGGAGACGCAGGGCTCTCAGATGGACGCCCGCTTCGGAGCCCTGCCGGGTTCGACCGTCGCGGTCGGGCACAGTCTGGGCGGTCTGGTAGCCCGCCAATGGAGCCGGTCCCACCAGCTCGATGGCGTGATTACGCTCGGTTCACCCAATCGCGGTGCGCCGATTGCGAACCACATCAACGAATGGGCGGGCTTCAACTACTCGCTGTTCAACGCGATCGGCAACGTCTTCTACTGGTTCTCCAGCCTGTCGTACGACCAGTGGTGGTGGGTCTATCCCGCCGTGGAGGGGGCGCTGAACTGGGGCGGGTACATCGCGAACTTTTCCCTCTACCACCTCGGCGCCGAGTTGGGGATGCAGTACGGCGTGCCGTTCGTGCAGGAGGTGTACGTCGGATCCCCCTACCTCGATCACTTGAATGGCACAGCCGGAGGCGAAGCGCCGACGCGGGTCGGTATTGCGAATACCGCGAGCGAGTACTGGCGGGGAGGCCCGTTCCGGCTGAAGGACCCCGACTATGCCGGAGAGGCGTCGATCATCACGAGCACGGCGGCTGCGGCACTGGACTATTGGGGCTTTCGCGTCTATGCCGACGCAGACGCGGGTGACTGGCAGGCGCAATCGCTCGCGTTCAAGCTCTGGGATGCGGCCTTCTGGCTCTGGAACTTCGACGAGTTCTGGTGTCGCGCGACGTCGGACGACCATCCGATCTGGTCAGGTCACTGCCTGCCGAACGACGGCTTCGTGCCGACGTGGAGCCAGTTCCTTCCGGCCGCGACAGCGAACTTCGAAGTCTACGGTGGTCCCGTGCACACACAGGAGACTGACCACTTCGACGAGTACATCTACGCCGCACTGACCACTTTCATGCACGTCCCGCCGCGAGGCGGGCCGAGCGATCCGGGTCCGGGTCCGGCACCGCCGTCACCGCCGCCGTCAGGACCACCTTCGAACCGGGGAGGCAGCGACAGCCTCTCGCCAGATCAATCCCTATATGCGGGCCAGTCGATTACGTCGAGCGACGGCCGTTTCTACCTTATCTATCAGTCCGACGGGAACCTCGTGCTCTACCGCAATGATGCGGTGCCTCTGTGGCACACGCAGACGTACGGCACCAGTCCGGGGCGCGCCATCATGCAGCTCGACGGCAACCTCGTCGTGTACGACGGCTCGGGGACGCCAATCTGGGCATCCGGGACCGTCGGCTTCGACGGTGCCTGGCTGCTGATGCAGACGGACGGCAATCTCGTCATCTACTCATCCTCTGGCGCCCCGGTCTGGGCCAGCGGTACGAGCGGCTCGTGACGCATGGGCCGCGCCGTCATCGTGTTTCTCGGGCTGTGGTTCACGGCCATGGCCTCGACCGGCCCTTCGGGCGGCGCGGCCGCCGCTGTCCCTCGCTGGCGCGTCGTGGGCGAGGGCCGCGGCGTCCCTGCCGCCTCGGGCTCGACAGCGTACTTCTTGACGAAGCGGCACGAAGTGTTGGCCGTGGATGCCCAGACCGGCAGCGTTCGATGGAGGCGGAACACCGGCGAACCGGGCGTGGAAACGCTCGGTTCGTCGCTCCTGGTGAACGAAAGCATCGTGATGGCGGGCGACTATGCCGTCTTCGGGTTCGACGCCACTTCGGGAGAACCGAAGTGGCGGTTCGATCCGGCGGACGGGTACGGCGCGGGGTTGTATCTGGGTGAAGCGCGCGACGATGTCGCGTTCGCTGGTTCACCCGCGGGTCGTTTGTATGCGGTGAGCGTTCGGACCGGCCGGCTGATCTGGTCGGCGAGAGTGACCATAGACGCTGGTGTGAGTGCCGCCGCCGTTACGGTGTTCCAGCCGATCGTCGCAGGCGACTCCGTGGTCGCGGGATATTCGACCTTTGGCCATCCGATGACGGGCGGCATCGTGGTCGTGGATCGCGGTTCCGGTCGCGAACGTTGGCGTCGCGAGTTTCCGCAGGCGTCGCCCGGTGCCGCGACTGGATTCGGCGGTGGTCCGGTGATCAGCCGCGATCTGATAGCCGCCGCCAGCGGCGAGGGCCGCATTTACGGCTTCGATTGCTCCAGCGGGCAACTCCGCTGGGTCCTGCCGGGCGTCGTGCGCGCGGACGGTCGCCCTCAGGATCGCGACTGGCGTGCTCTGGCCGTCAGCGGAAGGACGCTCGTCGCAGGCTCGGTCAGTGGCACCGTGACGGCGATCGATCTCGATGCCAGGACCGAAAAATGGCGTTATGCGCATCCGGACGGAGGCTCGATTGCGCTTCGAATTGCTGCGGACGACGAGTCCGTCTATGTGCCGCATTTGGGAGGCCTGCTGGTGTCGGTCGATCTGCGGGACGGCACGGCACGGTGGCAGATTGGAGGGTTCAGCGATGGCTTCAACTGGGCGCCGGCGATTGTCGGCGGGAACGTGTATGCCGCGGCATCGAGGGCAGGTCTCTTCTCCCTCTCCAGATGACGCGAGGCGCACACGGCGCTCTATGAAGACCAGATTGTCCGCGCATTCGACAATCGAAGGGCGCAGCCTCGCGGTTCTGCTGTGGTGCTCGTGCGCGTTGGCAGCAGCGTGTGGCGGACGGTCCGCGACTCAGCCCGACTCCTCTGCTGTCGTGCCGCTGACAGCGGGTCAACAGCTGTTAACGCTGGGTGGGTTCTCTGTCTCCTTCGATCCGACCTTCCCTACGTGCATGCCGCCAGGTCAGCCCCGCGACGGAACATCCGTCAACACCGTCGTCGCACTCACGAACGAGGGCGGTGAATGGGTGGCGCGGTCGGCGCCTGGCACGGGCAGCGTCGAGCTGAGACTTCGAGGAAGCGGGAGGTCAGTGCGAGGCTACCTCGTTTCCGGGACCGTCACCGGAAGCGCGCGAGACATGGGGCTCATGGGAATCATCCGTGATGTGAGCGTGTCGCTGGGCTCGGCGTCGTCCGGTGAGGCAGCCACGTTCGATGGCGAAACGGCCTCACCGTCATCGTCTCTCGTTGTCGGCAGGGTGACTGGTACGGTGCGCTTCAGCGACAGCCAGGGACACTCGAGCACCTGCTCGCAGATTCAGTGGTCGATGCAACCGTACTAAGACGCAGAAGTCAGAATTCAGAAGTCAGGAGTCAGAATTCAGGAGTCACGAGTCAGGACGAAGCCGGCCGCACATGGCGCCACCTCGAGGCGGCGCCAGAAAAGAACGCATTCTGAATTCTGACGACGGGTCGCTTGCAATGCTTCTTAATACGATATATCGTAATTCGTAGCATTGCTCCCGTCACCCGGTGTCGCCTGCGGTGATGCTTGCACCGCAGTTTTTGCGCGGTCGAGGTTTCGGAAATGAACACCACCTGGGTCGACCCGACGCCTGCAAGAGAGCAGTCTGATGCCTGAAGTCTGGATCCTGAAGTCAGGCCGTTGTGGCGCGCGTAGCCGGACCATGCTTACGCTACGGGCTCGCAGTGGTCGATCAGAACAGGCTCTGGCGTCGGAGCTAAGAGTGTTGCAATGAGTACCAACGGACCTGTGTGTCCCGTGCCGACGTCCTCGACGCACACGGAAAGGCGGGGCCTCGCCTGGGTGATTGGCGCGTTCGTAATCTGCCCCTGCCATTTGCCGCTGACGCTCGGCCTCGCGGCGACGCTGCTCTCTGGCACCGCGGCAGGCGCCCTCATAACCGGGCATCCGTACATCGCAGGCGCTGCCATCACGTCAGCGTGGGTAGCAGCTACATGGCGCGGCATACATCATTTGCGGCTGGGCCGTACGCCGGCGCCACCACTTCCGGACAGCCGCATTCAGGTTTAGCCCCGAATGCACTGGTTGTTGGGTTGTAGGACGGGATCCTCAAGCCTCGCCGACGCGGACTCTTCATGAAGACCGCGCGCTACGCCAACCGAAGCGAATCGCGGTGAGTCCCGGAAATGCACTTGAGTCTCGTGTGAATTCCGTAAAGCTGCGAGCTACTCTACGCATTGGACACATGTGAGGGACGAGCTACGCCGCCAGGGGAGGCCCCGCCCGAAACGCACCTTGCAAATGACAACGACCGTCCGGTGGCGACTTACGCCATGAACGACCGTGCTGGCGTTCATGGCATCCTCGTGTTCGTCGTCGTGGCCCTGGCCGGCGTGACCGCGGTCGCAGTCTTGCTCCATGCATTCGATCTGTCGGTCGGCGACCCCAAGGCCGGCGCGCTGATCATGGCGGCGATGTGGATGCCGGCCGCCGCGCGCCTCGCAGCGACGAGGACGGTCGATCGCGAGTGGCGCCCACCATTTCCTCTGCGGCAGTGGGGCTCTCCTGGCCCCGCAGTCGTGCTGATGCCGCTGGCGATCGTGTCCGCAATCTACGTTGGAGCGTACGCGGTCGCATCGTTGGTCGGTATTCCGCGGGAGAGGCCGGTCTGGCAGGGCGCAGCGATCGTCGTCAACATCGCGGTGAACCTGCCGCTGCTCGCGGCCATCGACGTCGTTGGAGGGCTCGGCGAAGAGATCGGATGGCGAGGCTATCTTCAACCACGCCTGGATCAGCTCCGGGTGCCTGGCTCCCTGTTGTGGGTCATCGCATTCGAGAGCCTCTTTCATCTTCCACTGATCGTCCTGGCAGGCTATCTCGTCGACCGGACATGGGTCACGTCTGTCGCGCTGTTCGTCGGCCTCAAACTCGGAGCCACGCCCGTCTGGACGTGGGCGACGTACCGCTACCGCACGATATGGATCGCCGCGTGGTTTCACGCCTTCCACAACGCAGTCTCTCAGGTGCTCGTGCCGAAGGCGCTCGGAGCGGGTGACCCGCGGATCCTCGGTGAGTCGGGCGTGCTTCCGATCGCTTTCTACCTTCTCGCCGCTGCGACGATCCTGGTCATCCTCCGCTCGCGGACCGGGCGTTGGCGTGATTTCGCAGCGAACGTCGTCGGCTAGTCCACTGCCGGCCTGTATCTACTGATGTAGTAGCGTGTCGTCCGGTGATCTGCCCCGATTTCGCCGCCGCGACAGCGGAGCGGCTGCTACTGATTCAAGCGTTACATCCTACGCGACACTCGCTAGAAGCTATCTCATAAACTGCTAGCAGGTAACAGCGCGAGCGATCACTTGCGAGCGATGAGAGTGGTCGCTGAGACGGCAACTCAGCTCAATCCGCCCGCCTTGTGCTGATACGAAACTGACAGCCGGCCGCGCAACGCCGACAAACTTGTTCCCCTCATCGCTGACGTCCAGCCACGGATGCTGGGACCTGCGGTTGTAACGAGGGCGTGACAACCGGCCGCGGATGATCGGACTCGTCTGCGATTGTCAGGCCCATCTTCCGCGCTCGCGTCGTTTCGTACGCGCCGTCCGGCAGACGGCTGGCGCCGGCACGCGCGCGCGTCAGGGCCTCGAGATCGACGCGATCGATCTGCTCGGTGATGTGCTCGAACTCGTGCCCGAAGAACTCCGCGTATTCGTTGGTCGTGAGCGGAACCGGGATCGTGACGGACGCCAGCAGGGCACGCGAGGAGAAACGACGCATCGTTGTTCGCGCGGTCCCGCGGGTCGTCGTGCTCCCGGCCATCACCGGCATGACCCTGACGTGCACGTACGGCGCGGCGCCGATCCGCTCGCACTGATCGGCGAACGTGGGAGACGCCGCCAGAATCTCCTCGAAGACCCGCGCGAGCACCGGAGA
The DNA here is from genome assembly GCA_963730995.1 of uncultured Acidobacteriota bacterium. Classification (GTDB taxonomy): domain Bacteria; phylum Acidobacteriota; class Vicinamibacteria; order Vicinamibacterales; family 2-12-FULL-66-21; genus CAVSUB01. The sequence goes on from CAVSUB010000012.1 coordinate 490,401, forward strand.
GACCTGAATGTTCAAGGGCACGACGCGCTCCGCGCCTGCCGGCGAGGACGCCGCTGCCGTGGCGGCTGAATCACTGTGTGCGCTCGAAGCATCCTGTGCGGCGGCAGCTTCGAGCGTCACGATGGCGGGCGGCAACAGAAAGCACGCGATCAGAACAGCAGCCGTGAGGCGGGACCCAGTCATTGACGACCATCCTTGGAGTTCGAAACTTGCGATGGTCTCGATAGATCAAGGCGAGAGCCAGACGCGTGCATGGCGCTGTCGGCGCGCCGCAACTGACTGAGATGGCAGCGCTTGAAGGTGCAGAAATGCGGAGGCAGAGCCGATTCGGCAGAGCGTGGATGGCACATCGCCGTAGCCGAAGCGGCCGAGAGCTACAACGACGTAGGATCGGCTCCACGCCGGACGACGCGAGTCAGGTCTGCTCTTCGAGGAATGCCGCGAACACTTCCTGCGTCCGCTGCCAGAGGCCGCGGCGCTTCCACGCCGCCAGCTCCACGCGATCGCAGGCCGCGATGTCGGCCTCGAACATCTCATGGAGCGATCGTGCGAACGCGTGCTCGCAGCAGCAGACGTTGTTCTCTTCGTTGTGCGCGAACGATCGGTTGTCGAAGTTCGTCGTTCCGATCGTCGCCCACCGCGAGTCCACTACCATCGTCTTGTGATGGAGCATCGTGCGGTTGTACTCGAGGATGTCGATCCCGGCGCGGAGGAGAGGGCCGAACAGGCGAATGCTGTTCTGCCGCGCGAGCCAGTTGTCGTTGTGCACTCCGGCCACCATGATCCGCACGTCCACTCCGCGGCTCTTCGCCTCGACGAGCGCGTCGATGGCCGCTGCATCTGGCAGGAAGTAGGGATTCGCGATGTAGATCGATCGCCGCGCGCAAATGATCGACAGGTAGTACATGATGCGGACGGTTGAGACGCCGATTTCCGGCGAGCTCATGATCGTCTGCGCCGACAGTTGGCCAGCCGGCTCCAGCAACGGATAGAACAGCGGACCCGAGATCAGCTCGCCTGTCGTCTGCAGCCAGTTCTGCGCGAAGCCTGTCTGCAGCGGCGCAACAGCCGGTCCTTCGATCCGGATCTGCATGTCTCGCCACTCGCCCGGGTTCCGCGCGTTTCCCTTCCAGTGGTCGGCAATCCCCGCGCCGCCGGTGAACGCGATGCGGCCGTCCACGATGAGCGATTTGCGATGCGTCCGATGGTTGAAGCGTCCGAGGCTGTAATAGCGGATCGGGTTGTACCACGCGAGCTGGCAGCGTCCGCGCTCCAGTGTCTCGAGGATCTCCTCGCCGATGCTCGTGGACCCGACGGCGTCGAGCAGGATCTTGACCCGCACGCCTGACGCGGCCTTCGCTGCCAGCGCCTCGGCGAACTGGCGGCCGACGTCTCCCGCCCAGTAGATGTAGGCCTCGATCGTGATCGACTCCTCGGCGCCGTTGACGGCCTCGAGCATGGAGGGATAGAACGCGTCGCCGTTGTTGAGGACATCGATCCGGTTGCCGGGCCGAAAAGGGACCCCCGTCGCACCCGCCATCGTCGGCAGGAACTCGGCGTCGTCCACGGACAACTCGTGGTCGAGGCCATACCGTGGTGGGTACTCGGAGGGTGTGATCAGGTAGCTGATGAACGCCATTGCCCCGGCGCCGGCGGCCCAGCTCCAGCGATCGGTAGCCGTCGCCCACAAATAGAGAAGCGCCCAGACCCACCACGACCAGAAGAGGCGCCTGGCGCGCCCCCAGAATGTCGTGAGGCCTTTGGGCTTGCGCGTAAGCGGGTCGGGCGCCATTCGATGGCGCCAGCGCCGTACGACTCGCTGGCCTCTGAACTGCGGAAAACGCGTTGTGCGGGGGGTGGGCGTGCTGGTGACGGCCCGAGCGGCTGAAGAGCGGGAGTGAGCCATGAGTCCGTCGAGCAGGGAGGATATCAGAGCGGCGGAGCTGTTCGGCACACGGCTTGCTCAGTTACAACGCGCATGGTTGATCGGCTCAGCTCGCTTCGCTCCTGGACGACCTTCGCCGGCTGCGCGCTCGTGGTGGCGATACTCCATTGGGCACAGGCCGTCCTGGTTCCTGTCAGCCTCGCGATTCTCATCACCTTCGTCCTGACTCCGCCGGTGATCTGGCTTCAGCGACGAATCGGACGCCTGGCAGCGGTGCTCGTCGTGGTGACGCTCGTGTTCTCCGGTCTGGGTCTCTCGACCTGGGCGATTCTGCGACAGACGAGCAATCTGAGCGCCGACCTTATTACCTACCGGGCCAACATCCGGCAGAAGGTCAGGGACGTGCGCGGGGCGCGCAGCCGCGGCTCCGTCGAGAGGTTGCAGTCCACGCTCGATGAGATCAAGAAGGACATTGGCGTCGACGACGGACCCAGGGGCACGGTGACGCAGCCGGTCGTGGTTTCGGGCCAGCCGCTGTCCGGCTTCTCTGCCTTCAGCTGGATGGGTCCGTTCGTGGAGCCTGCCAGTACCGCAGGATTCGTGGTCGTGCTCGTCTTGTTCATGCTGCTCGAGCGGGAGGATCTCCGCGATCGGCTGATCGGTCTCATCGGTCACGGTCACCTCGCGGTGACGACGAAGGCATTCGACGAGGCGGGCAGCCGGGTGAGCCGTCAGTTGCTGCTCCAGACGCTCGTGAACGCGATTTATGGCGCGCTCGCCGCGGCCGGTCTCTGGGTGTTCGGCGCGCCATACCCGCTGTTCTGGGGCGCCGTGGGCGCCGGCCTTCGCTTCATCCCGTACATCGGTCCGGTCATCGCGTCAGTGGGCCCGATTCTCATCAGCCTCGCGGCGCTTCCAGGCTGGACGCGCCCTCTCGAGGTCCTTGGCTTCTACGTCCTGCTGGAGTTGTTCACGAACCTCGTGCTGGAGACCGTTCTCTATGCAGACGCCGCGGGAGTGTCGCAGGTCGCTCTTCTGGTGGCGGTGGCCTTCTGGACCTGGTTGTGGGGACCGCTGGGCCTTCTCATGGCCACGCCACTTACTGTCTGCCTCGTGGTTATAGGGAAGCACGTCCCAGGCTTGACGTTCGTCGCGACCATGCTGTCGGATAGCCCCGCACTCGCGCCGGAGTACGGCTACTACCAGCGCCTTCTTGCGCGTGACGTCGCCGAGGCCGCCGACTTGATCGATCGCTTCGTCAAGACGCAGCCGGCCGAAAACGTCTACGATGCGCTCCTGGTTCCGGCGCTGAACTACGCGGAACGCGACCGCCTTGAGGACCAGCTCAGTACGGACGACGAGCAGGCGGTTGTGGACGGGACGCGGGAACTGATGAACGACGGTCCGCTGGCGTCAGACCTGGTTGGCGCCTCCACCGAAACCGACGAAGCCGAGCCGACGACGGAAGCGCCAGCTCCGGGCGGACGTCAATTGCGGGTTCTCGGCTACGCGGCGAATGGCGAAGGCGACAACCTCGCTCTGGACATGCTGATGCGCCTGCTTGGCGGCCTGCCGATTGTCTTCGAGCAGCGGGGGACGCGTCTTCTTGCGGCGGATCTCATCAGGCTCGTCGGCCAGCAGAACTACGACGTCGTCTGCATCGCGGATCTTCCGCCGAGTGCGCCCTCGAAGACACGGTATCTCGTGCGCCGGCTGCATGCCGCCTTTCCAGAGCTTTCCATCGTCGTTGGCCGATGGGCGCCCCCGGCCCTGGCTGACGACACGATGCAGCCGCTCGTGGACGCCGGAGCGACGCACGTAGCCGCGACGTTGCTGGATACCCGGCATCAGCTGGCCGAGCTCGCGAATCGCGGCACCAAGCCCGCGCCCGATCAGGCGAACGCCGCGTGAGTTCAGACCCGGGACTCACCTCGACTGACTCACTTCGACTCCTTCAGCCCGGCCAGGCCGAACAGCACGGTGGCGAGGCCGGAGTAGTCGTCTTCGCCGCGCCCGTCCGCCAGCAACGCCGTGACGAGCTGTTGGACGACGCTCGAGACGGGAGCAGCGGTCTCGTTGTCTGCAAGCGTGGAGATGGCGATCTTCAGATCCTTCGCGAAGAGCTTCGCGCGAAAGCCCGGCTTGTAGTTCGATTCGAGCATCCGCTGACCGTGGACGTCGAGGACCTTGCTCGCGGCGAATCCCCCGAGCAGAGCGTCGCGAACGAGCGCGACGTTCACCTGAGCCTTCCGTGCGAGGGCAAAGGCTTCGCTGACGGCGACGAGTGTGCCGCCGATGACCATCTGATTGCAGACTTTGCAGATCTGGCCGGCGCCGGAGTCGCCGATCCTGATCACGCGGTCCGGGTTGCCCATCACGTCCAGAATGGGTTTGACCGCGTCGAAGGCGGTCTGTTCGCCGCCGACCATAATCGAGAGCGACGCGTTGATCGCGCCGATTTCGCCGCCACTGACCGGCGCGTCGAGCATCGTGGCTCCGAGCGTCGCGGCCTTCTTCGCCAGGGCCCGGGCGGCGGCGGGAGCGATGCTGCTCGTGTCGATAACGATCGTGCCAGGCTGCATCCGGCTGAAGACGCCGTCCGGCCCATCGAGAACGAGCTCCACGTCCGGTGAGTCGGGCAGCATCGTGATGATGCGGCGGGCCTGCGCCGCAACGTCTGACGGGCGCCCGGCCCTGACGGCGCCGGCCTGAACGAGCGCATCCACCGGCCCGGGGCTCCGGCTGTGCACGACGAGGCGATGCCCTTTGGCGAGGAGGTGGCCGGCCATGGGCTTCCCCATCACGCCGAGCCCGATGAACCCGATGGTTTCCATTTCGGACATGCTGCGAAGTATACGTGGTGCCCGACCGCGGCTCGATCGGGCGGGTTTTCGGGGTGAGATTCGTCCGTGGCCCTCCCGTTTCGAAGAACCCTTCCGCGGCGGCCGGGCGGAGGTAAAGTAGGGGGGTCGAATGCCACTTCCAGGCCTCCGCTGGCGCGGCCCCCTCGTCTCGGTCGGGGCGGTCGTCGCCGCGTTCTTGCTCCGGTGGTTCCTGCGGCCGGTACTGGGCCCGACAGAGGCGCCGCTCCAGATCTTTTTTCTGGCGGTCTTCGTGTCGGCGTGGGCAGGAGGTTTGTTCACAGGCCTTGTCGCGTCGCTGCTGTCGGTCGTGGTCAGCTACGTCGCGTTCTTCCCGCATCCGGACGGCCTCTTCTCGCTGTCGACCGCTGACGTCCTCCGGGTTGTCGTGTTCCTGATCATCGGCGTCGTCCTCAGCGTGATGAGCGAGTCGCGCCTGCGGGTGGTGGAGCGTGAACGCGACCAACGGGCGAGGCTGCAGAAGGAGCAGGAAGGTCGTGCGGCTGCGCTGTCGGCCGCGGCGCAGCAGCGCGAGCAGCTCCAGCGCGTGGCCGATCACGTGCCCGTCATCCTGGCCAACGTCGGGCCCGACCGTCGTTTCAAGTTCGTGAACAAGGCGAACGCCGATCGCTTCGGCGTGACGCCGGCGCAGATGGTCGGGCGCAAAGTCGACGAGTTCCTCGGCCCGGAGATCACGAAGGAGATCGAACCGTACATCACCCGTGTGCTGGCGGGAGAGCGAGTGGAGTACGAGATGACGTACTCGTTCCCCGCGACCGGGCACCAGCGCATGCAGTGCACGTACGTCCCCGAGCGCGATTCGGAAGGCCGAGTGGTTGGCTGGATCGCGGCCCTCGTCAACGTCACGCCCATGCGGCAGGCGGAAGCGAGCCTGAAGAACTTTGCCTTCCTCATCGAGAACGCCAGCGACTTCATCGGCATCTCGGACCTGCAGTTTCGTCCCATCTACCTGAACGCGGCTGCGGCCCGGATCTCCGGAATGGACGCGTCGACGATCGGCCGCGTCTCGTTCTTCGACTTCTTCTACAGGGACGATCGCTCGATCGTCGAGCGCGAACTCTTTCCGCGCGCGCTGCGCGAGGGCCACGCCGAAAGGGACATCCGGGTCCGACATCAGCAGACCGGCGATCCGATGTGGATGATGTGCAGCGTCGTCCTGCTTCGTGATTCGTACGGCAACCCGTCGGGCTACGCGGCAATCGGCCGCGACGTGACGGAGTGGAAGCGGACAGAGGACCAGCTGCGCGAAGCGAGCCGACGCAAGGACGAGTCGATCGAAGCGCTCCGGCACATCGCCGATTCGATGCCGCAGATCATCTGGTCGGCCGGGCCGGACGGCCGTGTCGACTACTACAACCGCCGCTGGTACGAGCTGGTTGGCTCGCAGTCGCCGTCCTCGGCCGATGCCAGCGGATGGCACCCGGCGCTACATCCGGAGGACCGTCAGTCGTCGTACGACTTGTGGATGAAGTCGGTCCGGAAGGGCACGCCCTTCGAAATGGAGTATCGCTTCAAGTTCACGCGGGGAGACGACTATCGCTGGTATCTGGGCCGCGCGCTGCCGCTCCGGGACGACTCGGGCGCCATCGTTCGCTGGTACGGCACGAGCACAGACATCCACGACCGCAAGATGGCGGAGTCGGAGCTCGCCGAGAGCCGGGCGCGTCTCCGCGCCGCGCTGGATGCCTCGGTCACCGGGACGTTCCGCTGGGACATCGTGACGAACGTGATCGACTCCGACAAGAACCTGGATCGACTGCTCGGTCTCGCATCCGGCGCTTCCGCGCGATCGCTCCCCGAGTTCTTCCAGGTGGTGCACGCGGACGATCGCGAGCGGGTCGTCGACGCCTGCCGGCGGTGCGCCGAACAGGGAGCCGATTTCCAGGAGGAGTTCCGCGTCGTCTGGCCGGACGGTACTGTCCGCTGGTTGTTCGACAAGGGCAAGACCGTGCTGGGGACGGACGGCCGGCCCCGATCGATGGCGGGCGCGTGCGTCGACGTGACCGAGCGGCGCGAGAAGGAAGAAGCGCTGCTGGCCGCCGACCGGCAGAAGGACGAGTTCCTCGGGATGCTCGCTCACGAGTTGCGCAATCCGCTGGCGCCGATCATCTACTCAGTTGCCGCACTCGAGCGTCAGATGCCGGCTCCTGAGGCGAAACGTCCGCTGGAGATCATCTCCCGCCAGGCGCGTCGCATGACGCGAATCGTCGACGATCTGCTCGACGTGTCGCGAGTGACACAGGGGAAGATCTCGCTCAAACGCGAGCGCCTGGACATCGGGAGCATCGTCGGCATCGCCGCGGAGGTGAGCCGCGCCATCATGGACGCCCGCGGACATCGCCTCGATGTCCGCGTCCCCGGCACACCGGTCCCGGTCTCTGGCGACGCTGTGCGTCTCGGGCAGGTGTTCGAGAACCTGCTGAGCAACGCGGCGAAGTACACACCTCCGGGAGGGAGTGTCACCGTCACAGTCGAGCGCGAGGGTCCAAACGCGATCGTCCGCGTGAGGGACACGGGCGTCGGCATCAGCCCCGACGTGCTGCCGCGTATTTTCGACCTTTTCGTCCAGGCAGACACGACGCTCGATCGTTCCGAAGGCGGCCTGGGCATTGGCCTCACGCTCGTCTCGCGGCTCACCCACATGCACGGCGGCGTCGTCGAAGCGCGGAGCGACGGCCCTGGGCTCGGCGCGGAGTTCCTCGTCCGGCTTCCGCTCGAGGCCGACACCGTCGGGACAGGACACGAGGGGTCGCGGGATGGTGGGGGAGTCGTCCGGAGGCGCCGCTATCTGATCGTCGACGACAACGTCGACTCTGCTGAATCGCTCCGCCTGCTGCTCGAGATGCGGGGTCACAAAGCGCACGTCGTGCACGACGGACGATTCGCCGCCGAGGCCGCCCGCGAATTCCAGCCCGACATCGTGTTGCTCGATATCGGGCTGCCAGGCATGGACGGCTATCAGGTCGTTCGACAATTCCGCTCCGCGCCGGACCTCGCGACGCTGATGATCGTCGCGACGACGGGCTACGGACGTCTCGAAGACAAGCTGCGCTGCCTCGCCGCGGGCTTCGATCAGCACATCGCCAAACCGCTGGACGTCGAGGACATCGAAGCCCTCGAACCAGCCGGCTGAACTGGATCGCTGCAAGGCGCGGGCTTCAGCCCGCACGCCGTACGCGCCTGAAGACACGGCCCACGCGTCAACGTTTCCGCCCTCGGGGTACTCCCTTCAGCAGAAACTCCAGCGCCGGCACGAGGCGCTCGGCCCAGTGTGCTTCCTCGTGCCGTCCTCCCGTCACTGCCGCAAACAGCATCGACTCGCCTGGGACGTAGCCTCTCTGCTCCAGCACCCGGGCGAGTTCGCTGGCGTCTCTCACGGTCCCGGCGCCTTCGTCGGTTCCGGCGTCGACGTACAACCGGCCGGCTGGGGTTCCGTTCCTCTCCACATAGTCGATCAGCGCCCGGTCTCCAAACCACAAAGACGGGCTCATGGCGCCCGCGAATCCGAACGTTTCTGGGGCGCGGAAGAACGAGTACAAACTGATCAGACCGCCCATCGACGAGCCGAAGATGCCCGTGGCCTGACGCTCGGGCCTCGTCCGGACGCGCCGATCGACGAGTGGTTTGAGCGTGCGCTCGATGAACGCGAGATAGGCGTCGCCTCCGCCGCCGCCATGTCGAGCATCAGGGAACGGGCTGTACTCGCGCATGCGCTCGGCACCCCTGTTCGGAACGCCGACCACGATCGTCTCGAGCCCGCGCTGCGCAAGATTCCACAGGCACTCCTCGAGTCTCCAGGTTCCTGCGAACGCACGCTCGGGATCCGCAAGGTTCTGTCCGTCCTGCATGTAGATCGTCGGATAGCGTCGTCTGGTGTGCGCGTAGGAGGGAGGCAGGAAGATGTCGATGTCGCGCTCGTTCTCGAGCTGAGGCGACCAGACCCGCGCGAGCACGCGCCTCGTGACGCGGGCGGATGACGGTTCCTGCATCAGTCGAGCGGTCGCTCGGGAGGCGGAGCGGAGGCATGGAAGTCCGTCCGAAACCGTCCGACGTAGTCGTCGAGCAGTGCGCCGACACGCTCCGGCCGGCCGGACGAGACAATCAGACCCGCGTGGTGCGATCGACGGATCCGGCTGACGATTTCTGGATCCTGGTACGCGCTGGTGTCGGGCCACTCCTGCCGCGCCAGCGAGAGCACGATGCCCGCCTGGTCCTCGCGGACTGGCGGCAGCTCATAGCTGCCACCCTCCCCGGCGATTTCGGTCCTGGCCCACTCGCGCCAGAGGTTCACGCCGGTTGCGGCTTCGACGACGTCCACGATGTACGCGCCGCCCACCCGGGCGGACGTCTCGAGGAATAGCCAGGAGCCATCGCGCGCGTGGATGAACTCCGTGTGCGAGGCGCCGAGACCGAGCTGGAAGCTCGCCAGCACCTGCTCGTTCAAGGCGTGCAGCGGGGCAGCCGCCGTATCGCTCGGGGGCAGCGTGGAGGTTACGAAGATCCCGCCCTCGTGCGCAACCGCCATGGGCGGCATCCGGTACCGGCTGGCCATCGCAAACCGGATGCGACCCTCGAAAGAAATCGAGTCGACGTGATAGACGTCTCCAGGCACGAACTGCTCGAGGACGTAGTCAGCCTGTGCGTCGGCGAGCTCTTCGAGTGTTCGCCAGAGCTCGTCGTGCGATGCGAGCTTGCGGATGCCAATCGCCGCGGCCTGAGACCGTGGCTTGAGGACCCAGGGCGGAGGGATCCGCTGTGTCCAATCCGCTATCGCTTGATGGTTGAGAGCGTGGACGAATTCCGGGCAGGGTATCGCGGCTGCCCGCGCGCGGGTTCGCATCGCGAGCTTGTCCCGAAAACCGCGCGCCCGAGTCTGGCCCATCCCGGGCACTCCAAGGTACTCGCGCAGCATTGCGGCGGTCTCGACGTCGAAATCGTCGAGCGCCACGATCCGGTCCAGCCGCTCGGTACGGGCCAGATAGGCGGCGCCGGTGCGTATCTGGGCCTCCGGCATGTCCCGCCGGACGTAGTAGAACCCATCGATCGCGTCCCGCGGCCAGTCCGAGTCGCCCAGCTTTTCGTCGGTCAGAAGGAGGACGCGGCATCCCTCCCTGCGACATTGGCGGAGGAACTCGTCACCCTTGCGGTACGTCGCGATGCAGAGAAACGTCAGCGGCACGGGTTCGTCATTGCACGGCGCATGACGACGAGCGATGGCGCAGTGCACTGATGTCCATCACTGCCACGTCTGCCACGGGATCCGGCATCGACTTCGTGCTGGAGACCGGCGATCCGCCGCCGACGGCCACGCGCTTCCCGATCTTGATACCCTTGTCGTCGAGCGCCGAGCGCTTGACGATTCCGGTGACCTCCACAAAATGGTTGTCTTCCTTCTTGACCAGTTTCATGAGGTCTCCCTTGCCGGACGAGCCGGAAGGACTTCGCGCGCACGATCGGCCCGCTCTGTGTATCGGTCTGCCGCGTGTCGGAGATGGCCAGGACGCGGCCTTTGAGGCAGCCCGTGACCACGAGCTCGACCGAATCGTCCGGGACCTTAGGCCGTTCCTGACCAGCCTCCTGATAACTGGCGGTAGCCACCAACAATGCGAGCACGAGCGTTCTCATGATGTTCTCCGAGGGGCAGGCATACTCGACGATACCATGTGAGTCGAGGTTCTGGAGGTAACGGAGGGGACGGAGCTTCGGAGATTCACAAACGGAGAAACGGAGAGAACGGAGACGAAACGGAGAAGGCCTGGAGCTGAGCTCGACGGACTCCCGGCTGTCTGCGCCGCGCCCAGTACGCGGAACGCGATCTTGCGGAGAGCGGGCTCGCGCCGCGCGTAGCGCGGCGGCGTGGGTGCGTCAGGACGACAGACGCGAACACCGGAGGTGCGAGCAGTGCTCGCGTCTGCCGTCCTGACGCACCCACACGGTGCCGACCTGCGATCGGCACCCGAGCCCCGTCGTTCGCCTTGCGTCCTGCCGTATTCTCCGTTTCGGCTTCGTTGCCTTCGTTTCTCCGTTTGTGAATCTCGGTGGCCTCCGCAACCTCCCTTCCGCTACCGGTATAATTCTGATATCGGCCCTGCGAAAGGATTCTCCCGTGCTGAAGTTCAGCCGACAGGTCGCGCTCCTGGCATTCGCCGTCCTGGTTTCCGGTGCAGCGCCGGACAGGCCAGGCACAATCAACATCCCATTCGAGCGTTACACCCTGCCGAACGGGCTGACGGTGATCCTCTCGCAGGATCGCGCGACGCCTACGGTAGCGGTCAATGTCTGGTATCACGTCGGATCCAAGAACGAGGTGCCCGGGCGGACCGGTTTCGCGCACCTCTTCGAGCATGTGATGTTCACCGGTTCCGGCCATGTTCCCTACGGACTGCACGACAAGCTCACCGAGGGAGTCGGCGGAACCAACAACGGGACGACCTCCAACGATCGGACGACCTACTACGAGACCATCCCGTCGAACTATCTCGAGTCGGCCCTGTGGATCGAAGCCGATCGCATGGGATTCCTCCTCGACACTCTCGATCTCGCGAAGCTCAACGCGCAGCGCGACATCGTGAAGAACGAGCGCCGGCAGAGCCTGGACAACCAGCCGTACGGCCGCGCCGGAGAGCTGCTCTCGCAGGCCACCTATCCGTCGTCGCATCCCTACTCATGGGATGTCATCGGCAGCATGGAAGACCTGTCGGCGGCGTCGGAAGAAGACGTGAAGAACTTCTTCCGGTTGTACTACGCGCCGAACAATGCGTTTCTGTCGATCGTCGGAGATTTCGATCCGGCGGAGGCCAAGACGTGGGTGGCGAAGTATTTCGACGGCGTGCCGCGGGGTCGCGCGATAACGAGGCCGGCGGTTGGTCCGGTGAAGCTGACCGAAGAGAAGCGCCTCGTGTTCGAAGATCACGTGCAGGTCCCGCGTCTCTACGTGCAGTGGCCGACCGTCGGCGAGAAGAGCGACGACCAGTATGCCCTCGACGTGCTCGGCGCGATTCTGACCGGCCCGCGGACCGCGCGCCTGACCAAAGCGCTCGTGTTCGAGCAGCAGGCGGCGGCCAACGTGTCCGCCGGCCAGGGATCCAACGAGGATGTCGGCGAGTTCCTCATGGTCATCACGCCCAGGCCCGAGCACTCGCTCACCGACCTCGAAGCGGCAGCCGACTCGGTGATCGAGAAGATGAAAACCGAGGGCCCGACCGCGGAGGAGATTCAGAAAGCGGTGGCCGGCGAAGAGCTCTCGTTCATCCGCGGCCTCGAGTCGAATCTCAACAAAGCGATGACGCTATCGGATGGCGCCGGGTTCCACGGGGATCCCGCGTTCTTCAAGACGGAATATCAGAAGTCACTGGCCGTGACGGCGGCTGACGTCAAGCGTGTGGCGAACACGTATCTCACGAAAGGGCGCGTGGTGCTCAGCATCGTGCCGGCGGGAAAGCTCGATCAGGCGGCAAAGCCGAACGAGAGTCGGAAGGTCACAGCGAATCTGACATCGCGCGGTGAGGTCGGACAATGAGGCCTCGTCGTCAATTCTCCGGCAGCGCCGTTCTCACCATCGCGGCGGCGCTTGTGGCTGCGCTGCCAGTAGTGGCGCAGCAGGCGCTCGATCGTACGCGTGTCCCTGCTGCAGGGAAGACTCCGGTGCTTCGCGTGCCCGTGTGGACCCGCGCCAGCCTGGGGAACGGCGTCGAGCTCGTGGTGTCCGAAAAGCACGATCTGCCGCTCGTGTCTTTTTCGATCACGTTCCTCGGCGGCGCCGATCAGTACGAGAAAGCCGATCGGCGAGGCCTCGCTGCGGTGACGGCAGCCATGATGAGCGAGGGCACCGCGACTCGTGACGGCGAGGCGCTGTCGAATGCGCTCCAGCTTCTGGGCGGGACGATCTCGACCAACATCGGAAGCGAGTCCGGCTCCATGTCTTTCGTCTCGGCCGCGGGAAAGTTCCCCCAGACGCTGGACATCCTCGCCGACATGCTTCTGCATTCCACGTTTCCCGCGGACGCCCTGGAGCGGATCCGGCAGCAACGGCTGGTCGCGCTGGCCCAGTCGCGGGCCCAGCCAGGCTCGATCGCGTCGCGCGTGTTCCCGCGAGTGTTGTACGGCCAGGCACACCCGTTCGGTCAGCCCGTGACCGAAGAGTCGCTCAAGGCCATTACCAAGGACGATGTGGCGGCTTTTCACCAGGCATACTTCCGGCCAGGTCACGCGCTCATCTCCGTCGTCGGCGACGTCCAGGCCGCAACGGTGCGTGCGACTGTCGAGAAAGCGCTGGCTCCCTGGTCCGCGGGGGGCGACAAGCCCTCGTTCTCGTACCCCGAAACGCCGGCGCCCCACCCGACGACGATCTACATCGTCGACAAGCCCGGCGCGGCACAGTCGACGTTTGCGATCGGGATTCCCGGGCCATCTCGGAATACGCCGGACTTCTATGCGCTCCAGGTCATGAACACGATTCTCGGCGGCCAGTTCCAGTCGCGCCTGAACGCCAATATCCGGGAGGAGAAGGGGTACAGCTACGGCGTCAGCTCCAGCTTCGCCTACGGGAAGGGCCACGGCCCCTTCCGGGCCGGCGGCGACGTCGTCAGCGACAAGACCGACGCCGCGCTCGTCGAGTTCATGAAAGAGCTGAAGGGCATTGTCGGAAGCCGGCCCGTGACGGACGAGGAGTTGACGACAGCGAAGGATGCGCTCGTCCAGCGCCTGCCCGCGGCCTTTGCGTCCGTGGCGAGCGTCAACGGCGCGATCACCTCTTTGTGGGTGCAGGGGCTGCCGGAGGATTACTACCAGCAGTACTCGAAGTCGGTCGGCGCCGTCACGAAAGAGGATGTCCTCCGGGTCGCGAAGAAGTACGTCGATGTCGACCATCTGGCGATTGTGATCGTTGGCGATCGCGCTTCGATTGAGGAGCCGTTGAAGGCAACGGCGATCGCGCCCATCGCCGTCCTGGACGACTACGGCAATCCAAAGGCCTCGCAGTAACCAAGGCTCATTTGCCGGCGCTGTGGAGCGAGGTCTTCAGACCCACCGCTGACGTTCGGGTCGGGCCGCCGCTACCAACGACCTGATGTTCGGGTCAGCGGCAGGTGACGACGAAGCGGACTGCGGTCGTGCGGCGGGGAGCGATGGAGATCTGCCGCGAGTCGCCGTTGGTCGCCTGGCACTCCGGAGGAAGCGTGAGCAGCACGACGTAGGGGCCGTCAGGGAGGTCATGGAACGTCGCGATGCCGCCGTCAGCCTTGACGCGATCCGAACGTCCAGCGCCCGCGCGCGTGCTCTTGATCTCGACCGGAAAACTGAGCGTGCCGGCACTGGATCCGGTCGTCGAGACACCTATGGTGAGGACTCCAGCGGGTTCTTGAGCGGGTGCCTTGGTCGCGCAACCGCCAGAGAGCGTCAGAAGCGCGGCGGCGAGCGGGCATAGCCTTGATGACGGGTGCGTCATGAGGGGTCCTGCCGTGCTCAGAGCTCGAAACGCTCGCGCGCGCCCAGCTGCGCGAGGAGCGTGCCGTCGCCGGTGGCCAGCCGCCAGCCTCGCAGGCGGGCATGCGCGACGATGAGCCGATCGAATGGATCCCGTGTCCATGAGATGTCCGTCGATCGGAGGAACCAGCCCGCCGCCGGAGGATCGTCCAGCATCCAGCGTTCGTCGTGCGTCAGCGTTTCGAGCGCACCGGCTGAGAGCCTGATGCGTCCGGCTTCGTTCAGCATCTGGAGCTCGAGCAGCGACGCGGGCGAAATGTAGAGTGTCGAGTCGCCCCTGGTCAGCGGCTTTGCTCGACGGTGCCCCTTCTCGAGCCAGATCAACGCGTTCGTGTCGAGCAGCGTCATGACTTGCGTTGTCGCGCCGCCTTGGCTCGAGCCGCGAATTGCAAGCCTCCGGGCGCCCATTCCCACGACCACTCGCCGGCGGCGACCTGCTGGTCCGTGTGTTCGATCACGGATTTCCGCGGGGTCTGCTGCCTCTGTGGTGGCTCGCGAGTCACCCGATAACGGACTCCCCGTCGCTCGATGATCACCGGGACGCCACGATCGACTTCGTTCAGCGCCTCGGCCAGCCGCTCGCGCACGAGCGCGACTGAGTAACGTTTCATGACGTACATTGTACAACATTTCAAGAGTCTGGCCGCCCCGTCACAGGGTGAGTGTTTCGCCGAAGCGAGGTACGAGAAACGCTTGCGGTCGAACGTTCGCGGCTTTCCTGGCGGCCGCGAGATCCGTGACAGGGTCGTCGAGCCCCTCGTCCGTGAGCTTGAACGTGCCGAAGTGCATCGCGACGCTGACGCGCGGCTGGAGATCGAGGTGGACGCGAACCGCCTCCTCGGGGTTCACGTGGACGGGCGCCATGAACCAGCGCGGCTCGTAGGCGCCAATCGGGATCAGCGCGAGATCGATAGGTCGCAGCCGGGCGCCGATCTCGGCGAAGTGGCGGCAGTAGCCCGAATCACCCGTGAAATAGATCGTCTTCCCTCCGACCCTGACGCCGAAGCCTCCCCACAGCGTTCGATTGCGGTCGCGCAGGCCGCGAGCCGAGAAGTGCTGGGACGGCGTGCACGCAATCGCGACGTCCCCGATTCGCTCGTGCGACCACCAATCGAGCTCGGTCACGCGTCGCAGGCCGATGCGATGCAGGAAGCCCGCATTTCCAAGCGTCGTGACGAACGCCGGTCCGAACCGCGCATCGAGCTCGCGGAGCGATTGGGGCTGCATGTGGTCGTAGTGATTGTGACTCACGAGGACGACATCGACAGACGGCAGCTCGGCGATGGCGTGCGCCGGAGGTCGAACGCGACGCGGACCAAAGCGCCCGAACGGTCCTGCGTGACTCGTGAACACCGGATCGGTGAGGATCGACGACCGGCCCGTCTGGATCAGAAATGTCGAATGGCCGATGAACGTCGCCGCGATGCGGCCGTCAGGCGCCCCACGGGAGAGCGGTGGCACCGGATCCGCCGGCACGGATGCCGGCCACTCGCGCGCCACGCGTGTGCGCCACCACTTGAGAAGGTCTCCCGGCCCACGGGGCTGCGCGCCATCGACGTTGAAGAACCGTTCACCGTCGCAGTGGTCAGATACGGGGTATCGCATTACCTCATTGAGAATCGGATCGGCGTTCGGCGTTCCACGTTCGACGGTTCGACGCCCGAACCCCTAGAACCCTGGAACCCCTGGAACCCCCTACCCCGTATTCCTCATCCCCGCCGCGATGCCATTGACGGTGATCATGAACGCGCTCCACATCTCGGGTCTTGCCTTCGGGTCCAGTCTCGCCTTCGGGTCTGGTCCGGGCGTCGAATCGCCGCCCGCACCATTGCGCCGGAGGCGCCGCAGCAGCTCGATCTGTACGAGGTTGATCGGGTCGACGTAGGGATTGCGTACGTTGATCGACCGGCGCAGCACTCCGTTGTCGGCCAGCAACTCCTTGCGCCCGGTGACTTCGAGGACCGTCGCGATGGCCTCGTCGAGCCTCCGGCGGAGGTTCTCCCCGATCGGCAGGAGATCCGGCGGCACCAGCTGACGATCGTATTCGGCGGCAATGCGTGAGTCCGCCTTCGCGAGGACCATGGCGATGAGGTCGATGGTGGATCGAAAGAACGCCCACTCGCGATACAACTCACGAAGAATCTCGCGATCGCCGCGCTCGAACGCGGCCTTCAGGGCCTCTCCGGTGCCCAGCCACGTCGGGAGGAGCAATCTGGTCTGCGTCCACGCAAAGACCCAGGGTATGGCCCGCAGCGTTTCGACGCCGCCTGACGACGTCCGGCGGGCCGGCCGGCTGCCGATGGGCATCGCGCCCAGCTCGACCTCCGGAGTCGCCGCTCTGAAGTAGGGCACGAAGCGCGGCTCGTCGTACACGACGTTCCGGTACGACGCTTCGGCCGAGACGGCGAGCGCGTCCATCTGCTGCCGCCAGTGTGCCTGCGGCGGAGGAGCGGGTGCGAGCGTCGCGTCGAGCGTGGCGGTCGTGTAGAGCTCCAGCGTACGGACGGCAATGTCCTGCAGGCCGAATTGCGCCTGGATCATCTCGCCCTGCTCGGTCACACGAAGCCGGCCCTCGATCGAGCCCGGCGGCTGCGACTGGATGGCGAGGTAGGTCGGGCCGCCCCCGCGACTGACGCTTCCTCCGCGTCCGTGGAAGAGCGTCAGCTGAACACCCGCATCGCGAGCGACGGCGACCAGTTCCTCCTGGGCCGTGTAGAGGGCCCAGTTGGCGGCGAGGCGTCCGCCGTCCTTCGCGGAGTCGGAATAGCCGACCATGACCTCCTGCCGGCCGTCGATGAGCGATCGATACTCCGGCAGCGCCAGCAGATCTCGTAGCGAGCCTGCGGATGCGTGAAGCGTCTCCACCTGCTCGAAGAGCGGAACGATGCGGAGGTTCGCGCCGGCCAGCCGCTGCAGGCAGGCGACGGCCAGCACGTCGGAAGGCCCCTGCGCCATCGAGACAACGTACGCCCCGAGTGACTCGGGGTGAATGTCGGCAATCGTCTCGAACGTGTCGAGGACGTCCCAGACCTCGGGTCCCGCTGCGGGCAGGTGGGGCAGACCCGCTGGCGAGGGTTCGCGGAGCTGTTCGATGAGAAACGCCACTCGACGTTCTTCGGACCATTCGGCGTAGGATCCAACCCCGAGGTGCCGGGTCAGCGCATCGAGGGCGCTCGTGTGGCGCTCGGCGTGCTGCCGGATGTCGAGCCGCACGAGCGTGAGCCCGAACGCCGCCGTCCGCCGCAGCAGATCCGACGAGCCGCCCGTCGGCAATGATCTGCTGGCCGGTCTCGACGAGCGATCGGTAGCAGAGCGCGATCGGTTCGACCAGTTCGTCGATCGATTCGTATGGATGTCCCTCGACGACGTCGTCCTGCGGATGATCGCTGGACGCGGAATCCGTGCCGCGCACCCGCCTGGCATGTGCGACGAGCCGCAGTCCTGCCCGCTCGCGTGTGGCGAGGAGCCGTTTCCGAACGTCGCGTAGCACCGCGCGATACGGTTCCCGGGCTCCGCCAGCACGTGCCTCCAGCTCGGGGATGGCATCGGTCATCGACAGATCGAGCCGCAGCGCGTCCACATCCCGGAGGTAGAGATCGGCGGCGCGCCAGCGCGCGGAGTAGCACGCGACTCGCGTGACTTCGGGTGTGACGTGCGGATTACCATCCCGATCGCCGCCGATCCACGATCCGAAACGGATCGGCGCGGCGTCGAGTGGCAGCCGCCGGCCGGTCGTCCGGCGGAGTGCCGCATCGAGCGAGCGAAGGTAGCGGGGGAGGGCGTCCCAGATCGTTTGCTCGAAGATCAGGAGGCCGCTCGTGACCTCGTCGAGCGGATCGGGCTTTCGCGGGCGGATTTCTTCCGTTTCCCACGCCGCGGCGATTTCACCGCGCAGCTCCTCGATCGTCTCCGCGCGCTCCGGCACGGTCAGGTCCGGGCGATCGAGCCGCATCAGCGCGTCCGCGATGTGCAGGTGCTTGTGAATCAGCGTGCGCCGGGTGATCTCCGTCGGATGCGCCGTGAGCACGAGCTCGATCCGCAGCGCGCACGCAGCCTCGTAAAGGGCCTCAGGCGTCACGCCGCCGGCTATCAAGCGCGGAAAGGTCTCCTCGCACGACGCCGGCTGCGGGCCGGCTGCCGGATTGCGCTGATAGTCTCGCCGCCGCCGCACGCGATGGTGCTGCTCGGCGATATTCGCCAGCGTAAGGAAGTGGGAGAACGCTCGCGCGACGGGCAATGCAGCTTCCACCGGCAGGTCCCGCAGGACGCCCGCGAGCGCGCCGACATCGTGAGCCTTACCCGCTCGAGCATCCTTCGACAGCGCTCGCACGCGCTCGACCGTGTCGAAGAGCGCCTGTCCCTCGCGCAGCCGCAGCGTGTCGCCGAGCAATTCGCCCAGCATCCGCACATCGTCCCGCAGCGGCGCGTGTGGATCCATGGTGCGATCGTATCTCAGTCGGCGGTCTTCGGTCGGTGGTCGGCAGTCGCAGTCGACAGTCATAGTCGGCAGTCGTCAGTCAACAGTCGGCGAGTCGTCAGTCGCATTCCTCGAACGCCGAACGCCGAACGCCGAACGCCGAACGCCGAACGCCGACCTCACTTCAACCGGTACTCCGAGAACTCCGTGACCACGTTCAAATCGAACGTCCGGAACAGCAGCGTCCGGCCGCTGGCGTCGAACGTGAGCCGCCACGGGAGCCACTGGCGACCCAGACGCTGACGCTCGACGATGATTCGGCTGCCCTTGTGCAAACGGCCGACGAGGCCCCAGCCGACGGATACGTCGTCGATCGCCTGCACCTCCAGCCTGGCGAACTGCCCATCTTCCTCCTGGAACCACGCCCGGCCGTGAAACTCTTTCATCCAACCCCCTTCGCGCGTTGATACGCGCGCGTTGGGGCGGGCCGTCATGTCGACGACGATCGTGGACGCCCCTGCGATCGCCTCGCGCGCGACGATCGTCGGTTCGAAGACCTTGAACGCATCCTCGAGAATCGCGGCGGCCGGACGGCGGTCCCGCTCGGCACGCTCCAGCCGCCGCGCCTGCTGCGCGGCCGTTTCCGCCCGCCGCCTCTGTGTCTCGTCTTCGACATCCTGTTCGTGTTCGAGGTCGCGTTTCCGGAGTTCGGCGGGATCGATGGGCTTGCCATCGATCGCGATGAGTCGCTTGTACGTCTGGCTCGGATCCGCTGACGGAAAGACCTCGAACGTCCGCAGCGGTCCGACGTACACTTTTCCAAGAGCGCCGATTTTCACGTCGCGGCGGCGCTCGACGTATGTGAAGTCTTTCTGGAGCTCTGAGTCCAGACGGATCGCCGAACGAGCGAGCGCCATGAACGCATCCCGATCGGGGAGCGGGGTCTCCCGAGTATCAGAGGCCGCGGCCTGGACGAGAACGAAGGCGATGATGGCCGCCGACGCGGAGCGCACGCCCCATCATAGCGGCAGCGATGTGCCACAATTTTGTCTCTCGACGAACTCGACACATTTCGCGCTGTCGAGTATCGTTTTCGCGCGCAGCAGACACCCTCCTTGCACCGCACCGGACCGATACAACGTTCGCTCGGGACACGGCCGCTGGCCGTCATCTTCGACATGGACGGCCTGCTCGTGGATAGCGAGCGGACGACGCGCCAGGTTTGGCAGTCGTCGACGGCCGCTTGCGGCTTCGTGCTCTCGGACGATGTGTACCTGACCCTCATCGGACTCGGAGAAGAAGAAGCCGAGGCGGTGCTGGCGTCTCGCTTCGGCGACCGGTTCGTGGTGCCCGCTTTCCGCGAGCAACGCGTCGCGGGCATGCGCGAGGTGATCGCGGCCGGCGGCGCGCCCTTCAAGCCGGGTGCACGCGAAATCCTCGACTGGGTCGGCACGCTCGGCATTCCGGTCGGTCTGGCGACCTCCAGCCGGCTGGAAGAAGTGCACGAGCGGCTCGGCCCGGTCGCCAGGGCGTTCACGACGATCACCACACGCGACAACGTGAGACGGGGCAAGCCGAGTCCGGATATCTACGTGGCCGCCGCGGCAAGCCTGCGCGTCGAGCCCTCCGAGTGCCTGGCGCTCGAGGATTCCTTTGCCGGCATCCGTTCCGCCACGGCCGCTGGCATGCCAGTGTTGATGGTTCCGGATTTGGCGCAACCGACGCCGGAAATGACGGCGCTCGTCGTCGCGGTGTTCGCGACGTTGATCGATGTACGTGATGCGTTGTCGGCCGCGTGGGCCGGGAGCTGACAGCTGACAGCTGATAGCTGAGAGCTCACTTCATCGACTTCACATGAGCCCCGTCGAAGGGCGAGTATATTCACCGGGTGCACACGGAACGGACGAAGGGCGCGGCCTTGGCGTGGATCGCCGCATGGGCCGTGACGGCGCTCCTGATTGCGGCCGTGCACTACGAGAGCCGGGATCCTGATTCGCAGCTGTACGCGGGAATCTCGGCGCGGCTCGTGCGCGAGCCCGTCGAGCAATGGATTGCCCCGCAGTGGTGGGGATTCTGGAATAGCGAGGGGCCGTACTGCGAGCATCCCGTCGGGATGTTCGTCGTTCCTGCCCTTCTCGGTCGCGCCGGATATCCGCCTCCGCAGGCGGCCTATGCCATCAACTCGCTCTATCAGGTTGCGAGCTTCGCGCTCGTGACGCTGATTGCCGCGACGCTGGTTCCTCGCCACGCTGTGGCGCTCGGCTGCATTCTGCAGCTCCTGCCGATCGCGTTCGTCTTCCGCGTGCGGGCGAACCAGGAATACGCCGTGCTCGCGGGTCTGCTTCTGGCGGTCTACGCGACGGAGCGCGCGCGTACGCGGCCTGCCTGGATTGCAGGTATGCTGGCCGGCTTCTGCGGCGTGCTGCTGGTCAAGGGTGTATTCGCGTTCATGGTGCCTGTGGCTTGCGGACTCTGGGTGCTGAGCCGTGCGCCATCGAACGCGAGGCCGCGCCAGGACTGGGCTGCGTGGACGGGCCTGGCGCTGATGCCAATCGCCGGAGCGATCGTGACGCTCGCGTACGAAGCGGCCTACGTCAATGTGACGGGGCGGTCCTTTCTGGAAATCTATCGGAGCCGACAGCTGCCTGAAGACGCGCTCGGAGCCGGCTCGCTGGTCCGACGAGTCGCATACACGGCGAGCTGGTACGTCGCGCGGATCGTCTGGTATCCCTTTCCGTGGAGTCTGATGGCCATGGCCGCCGCGGCCGGCTGCGTGCGGCGAGGGTGGTGGTGGCCGTTTCGCAAACCGGTACAGAGCTCGGAGGACCGGAGTGCCGGCTGGCAGGGCGCCTGGTTTGCGGTCGTCACCGCTCTGGTGCTCACTGCCACCTTCTCGATCGCACACAGGAAGGCGGACCGCTACATCTTTCCCGTTTACTTCTTGATTGGGGCCGCCGGCGCGGGCGTGGCGCTGCGTCGATCCGAGGGCCTGAGCAGACTGGCGTCTAAGCTCGACCGTCCGTGGGTACCGGGGGCCCTGTATTTGCTCCTTGTCCTGCTCACGCTGCTTTCGACGGGCCGGCTCCCCCGCTTCACGTTCTGGCGGAGCTGAGCCGTGTCGCTGGTTTCTACTCTTGTCACCTGAACTACATTTCAGCTGGAAGGCCGCCACCCAACCTCAGGCCGGATCCCTCCATAACCACAGATGGGCGCGCTGCGCGGGTCGGCATCAATCCTGCTCTTTCTCGGCAACGAGAGTCTTTCAGGAGGCAGTGTCATGGTCCGGAAGTCAGCATTAATTCTCTGCGCGCTTGCACTCTCGGTCGCGACGACGGCATTCGCGCAGACCGACTCGGCGCTGAGCGCCAACGTGAAGACCCAGCTTGCCGCCGACGATATGGTCAAGGGCAGCTTGGTGAAGGTCGCCACCGACGATCACGTAGTTACACTCAGCGGAACCGTGCCGAGTCAAGCCGTCAGGGACCGCGCGCTCCAGATCGCACGCGATACCACGGGCGTCACTTCGGTCGTCGACAAACTGACGATCGGTGAGGCCGCGGGCAAGACCACCGCACAAAAGGCGGCGGGCGGCGTAGAGAAGGGCGTCGACAAGAGTGCGGACGCCGTCGGAACCGCCGCGCACAAGAGCGCGGGCGCGGTCGACAAGAGCAAGGAAAAAGTTGGTGATGCCGCCGAGAAGACGGGCGAAGCGATCGGTACGGCCGCGAAGACGACCGGCAAGGCCGTGGGCACGGCCGCGCACAAGACCGCCGATGCCGTAGAGGGGGGCGCCGACAAGACGAAGGACGCCACGGCAACGGCGGGCGAGAAGACCAAGGAGACAACGACCGCCGCCGCGAAGAAGACCGGCGAAGTGGTCACCGATGCCTCGATCACGACGGCTGTGAAGACGAAACTGCTCGGCGACGGGGAGACCCCGGGACTGAAGATTAACGTCGATACGGAGGACGGTGTCGTCACGCTCCACGGCGACGTGGCGAACGCCGAAGCGCGGGCCGAAGCGGTCCGTCTTGCGCGGACGACCAAGGGCGTCAAGCGTGTCGTCGACAAGCTGACCGTCGGCGGAAAGTAGCCGGCCCCGAGTCGCGACCTGCGACGATTGCACGGGCTGAATCCGATCGGAGGCGATGGTCCTTCTTTGAAGCTTTGCGCCCTGACGGGCACGGGGGCCATCGCTCTGCTCTGTGCGGCCGGGTCGATGGGCTATGATGCGGCTCTATGATCAGACGGCTCTCGCTCGCGCTCCTCGTGCTGGCGGTGGTCGTCGGATTTTCCGGTGACTTCGGCCTTCATGCCCAGCCAGCCACTCTCCCGAACATCATCATCATCCTCGCCGACGATCTCGGCTACGGCGACCTCGGCGCGTTCGGCAGCCCGAACATCCGGACGCCGCGGCTGGACGCGATGGCCGCCGAGGGGCAGAAGTGGACGAACTTCTACGTCCAGCCCGTGTGCTCGCCCAGCCGCGCTGCCTTGCTGACCGGGCGGCTGCCCGTAAGGAGCGGCGCGTACAGCAGCGGGCGCGGGGCCGCGCCGGGAGTGTTCATGGCCGAACGCCGCGCAAGGGTTGCCGCCCAACGAGATCACGATCGCCGAGCTGGTCAAGCCTCGAGGTTACGCCACCGGGATCATCGGCAAGTGGCACCTGGGACACTTGCCGCAGTTCCTGCCCACCCGTCAGGGGTTCGACTACTGGTACGGTCTGCCGTTTTCCCACGACATGCAGATGACCGTGCCGCGCGACGACGGTTATCACACGCGCGCTTATTACGATCCGAAGCCGGAGTACTGGGACGTACCTCTGATGAGGAATGGCGACGTGATCGAGCGACCGGTCGATCACCGGACGCTGACGAGCCGCTACACGGAGGAAGCCGTCAAGTTCATCAACGACCACCGAGATCGTCCGTTCTTCCTCTACCTCGCCCACAATCTTCCGCACATCCCGCTCGCGAGATCTGCGGCGTTCGTGGGCCACAGCAGCGCCGGGATGTACGGCGACGTCGTCGAGGAGCTCGACGCGAGCACGGGGCGGATCCTCGATACGTTACGCGCGGCCGGCCTCGACCAGCGCACGCTGGTCGTGTTCACCAGCGATAACGGTCCGTGGCTTCCGTTCGAGGCGCACGCGGGCAGCGCCGGTCCCCTGCGTGAGGGGAAGGGGACTACCTGGGAAGGTGGCGTGCGGACGCCCGCGATCTTCTGGTGGCCTGGAACCGTCCGGCCCGGCGTTGTCACCGACATCGGCTCCGCGATGGATCTCTTCACGACGTCGGGCAGTCTGGCGGGCGCCGAGATGCCGCGAGATCGGCCAATCGACGGCGTGGATCTGAGCGCGCCGCTCAAAGGGTCCGGACCGAGCCCGCGCCAGATGATTTTCTATTACTGGAACAACGAGCTTCGAGCCGTGCGCAAGGGTCCCTACAAAGCGCACTTCGTCACGAGCGGAGCATACGGCCTCGGCGGCGAGCGGGTCCCTCACGATCCTCCGCTGTTGTTCGACCTGCGTGATGACGCCGGCGAGAACCATGATGTCGCCTCCGCGCACCCGGACGTCGTGGCGGACTTGATCCAGGAAACCGCTACGCACAAAGCCGCCATGAAGATGGGGAAGCCCCTCTTCGATGAAGTGCTCACGCCGCCGAAGTGAAGCGTGGCGCAAGTCCTGGGGAGTACAATCCGACATGGCCCGCCTGGCCCGCTTTGCGTGGGCTGTTCTCGCCTACAACGTCGCCGTGATCGTCTGGGGCGCGTACGTGCGCGCGACCGGTTCGGGCGCCGGCTGCGGTGCGCACTGGCCGCTGTGCAATGGCGAGATCATCCCGCGCACCGGGCGGGTTGCGACCCTTATCGAGTTCTCGCACCGGCTGACGAGCGGCGCGGCGCTGGCCGCGGTCGTTTTCCTGCTGATTTGGACGTGGCGTGCCTGCCGTCCCGGCCATCCTGCACGATCCGGAGCCGCGCTGTCGCTCTTCTTCATGCTCACGGAGGCTGGTGTCGGCGCCGGCCTCGTGTTGTTCCAGCTGGTTGCCGACAACGCCAGCTTTGCGCGGGCGATGTTTCTGGCGGTTCACCTCGTCAACACGTTCACGCTGCTCGCGTGCCTGACGGCGACCGCCTGGTGGCTCTCGGGGGGCGAGCCGCTTCGCCTCCAGGGCCGTCGCGGCCGTGTGTGGTCAGTAGTGCTGTTGTGTCTGGGCGTGCTCACCGCGAGCACGAGCGGCGCCATCGCCGCGCTCGGCGATACGCTCTATCCGACCGCGTCGCTGACAGAGGGACTGTGGGCCGATCTCTCAATGACCTCTCACGTCCTGATTCGGCTGCGTGTGCTGCATCCCGCCCTTGCGGTCGCCGCCGCGCTCGCGCTCATCGCGAGCGGGCGTCGGCTGGCTGACGGTCAGAGTGGGACGGCGCGTCGGTTCGCTCGCGGCCTGTCCGCGCTCGCGATGCTGCAGATCAGCCTGGGCCTGCTGAATGTGGTTCTCCTCGCGCCGATATGGCTGCAGCTCCTGCACCTGCTCGTCGCGGACGCAGTCTGGATCTCGCTGATCCTGCTGGGCGTCACCGTACTCGGCGAGCCGAACGCGGGCAGGTCCGCCGCCACGCAGGCGGCCTAACGCCTATTTGTGCAATTCCTTCTCGATCCTCCGATCGGGCACCAACCACATGAGCGCCACCGCCAGATAGATCGCGTCTGCGATCGCCTGATTCACGAACGCCAGTCCGATGGCCGTGCCGTAGAGCAGGAGCGACAGCTTTCCCTTCATATCGCTCCCGACCGCGGCTTCCAGTCGCGGATTGCCTCCTGGCACCCGGAGGAGCGTGCGCAAGAGGATCGTGTACGCGACGCCGCACAGCAGCAGCACGATGCCGTACGCTGCTCCTGGCATCGACGCTTCCGGGTGTTCTCCCATCCACGCCGTGACGAAGGGCACGAGCGAGAGCCAGAAGAGCAGATGCAGATTGGCCCACATCGCGCCACCCCCGATCCGCTCGGTGGCGTGCAGCAGGTGATGGTGATTGTTCCAATAGATGCCTATGAAGATGAAGCTGAGGACGTACGTGTAGAACGTCGGCAGCAGCGTCCGTAAGCCGTGCCAGTCTGGCGATTCCGGCGCCTTCAGTTCCAGCACCATGATCGTGATGATCACGGCGATCACGCCATCGCTGAAGGCCTCCAGCCGTCCCTTTGTCACGCAGCGCCTCGCATGGCCCGGTCTACTTGAGAGTTGCGCCGGTCAGCTGCGCGAGCGCGCCGAGCGTCGTCTGTGCCGCGTTCAGGCCGAGGCGGAAGTCCTTGTCGCTGAAAGTGGCATACACGTCCGTTGGCTGATGCCAGTGCGGATCCCAGCCGCTGCCGATCTGCGTCCCGCGCTCGTTCTCGCGCAGGCTGATCGCCGGCACGAGGTCCATGAAGGGCGTCGAGTCGGTGTTCGTCATGTGGCTGCCGACGGCTGCGGGGTAGTCGGTCGCGTATTTCTCGTTGGCCACCTGGAACACCCAGGCGAGCGCCTGGGCCTGTTGCGCGAGCTTTGCGGTCGTCTGGAACTCGATGTTCACGTCCGCTTCGGGTCTCTGCTCCTTGCTGACCGTGCCGTCTTCGCGCGGCATGCCGTGGTCGAACATCATCATGTCGTGCTGGACCATGCCGAGCCACTTCGGCTCCGGATACTTCCCCGAGCCGGCCGGATCCTCCTTGCCCTGCAGATCCTTGCGTTGATCGACATACGCCCGTGCGCCGTTCAATCCCGTCTCCTCGTTGTTCCAGAGGGCGAACCGAATCGAACGGTCGGTCTGCACGTCGGGGATGCTGAAGACACGCGCCACTTCCATCACCAGCGCCGTGCCCGATCCGTCGTCGTTGGCAGCCTCGCCCCAGCCGTGCCCGTCCATGTGCGCTCCCACGATGTACATCTCGTCAGGATGCGTAGTGCCGATCTTCGTGCAGTAGACCTCTTCGCGAGGTCCAGGCGTGGTGGGCTGTGAGTTCAACGCGCGGAGCTTCTCGTCAGGCTGCAGGTTGGGGTCGATGTTGACGCCGGTGCGCGCGCGGATGCCTCGAGGCCGTCCGCCACCCTGCGCGCCACGTCCGCGTCCGCGCTGGCCCCCGGCAGCGGCGGCATCCTGACCCTCGCCTGGGGCCGCTCCTTCGGCGCGCTGACCGGCCGCCGCCGTTCCGCGTCCCGCAGGCGGCTGATAGTCGTACTTGATGCGCTCTGTGTTGGTGCAGCCGTAGCTCTTGAGTTGCGCCTCGATCCAATCGACTGCCGCTCGATTGCGATCCGTGCCCTGACGCCGATCGCCGAACTGCGTCAGCCCTTTGATCGTGGCCTTGTATTTTTCGAGGTCGAGTCGATCGACCATCTTCTTGATCGGGTCGTTGTCGGCAGGCACTGTCGCGGTCTGGGGCTGCGGCGACGGCGTCTGTGCGCGCGAGGCCGCGATCGCGCTCGCGACGAAACAGTACGTGAAAGCGACGAGAATCCGACGGTGCATCAAACCTCCTCCGGTTGAGAAGTGTAGTTCAGTCGACGGTCGGCAGTCAGCAGTCAGCAGTCAGCAGTCAGCAGTCGCAGTCGACAGTCATAGTCGGCAGTCGGCAGTCGGCAGTCGATTCATGAGAAGTATCGTGGCCTTTGGGCCCGCCACTATGCGGCCTGCGATGAATGGCCGCTGCGTGAGGCTCGTGGTACATTTCCTGGAAGCTCTCGATGATTCGTAAACTGAACTCGGGCGAGTATCGCCTCTACTCGCGCAAGAAGAACCCGAAGACAGGCAAGCGCCGGAATCTCGGCACGTTCAAGACGCGGGCTGCGGCCGAGAAGCATGAGCGCGCCGTACAGTTCTTCAAGCGGCACTGACGACTGCCGACCGCCGACCAGACTGCCGACTGAAACGGCCGACTGCGACTGGCGACCGCCGACTGCCGACTGCCGACTGTCATGATCTCCGCTCAGCCAAGCCGGACCGCGATGCGCGTTGCGATGCGACGAGCGGCGCATCAGCTCCTCGACGCTCCGCTCGTCCTCGACGATCCGATCGCGATTCCGATCCTGGGCCGCGAGACGGCGGCCGCCCTGCGAGCCGATCCGGGTCGGTTCGAGAAAGGCCGGCTGTCGTCGTACATGCGCGCGTTCTTTGCCGCTCGCAGCCGATTCGCCGAGGATCAACTGGCAGCGGCCCGCGCCGCCGGCGTGCAGCAATACGTCATCCTTGGCGCCGGTCTCGACACTTTTGCATATCGCGATCCTTCACCCGACCTGCCACTGCGCGTGTGGGAGATCGATCATCCCGCTACGCAAGCGTGGAAGCGGGAACGCCTCGCCGAGTCGGCGATCCCGGTCCCGGACAACCTGACATTCGCCCCCGCCGATTTCGAACGCGACAGTCTGCCTGCTGTCCTCGCGTCGGCGGGATTCGACGCCGCGGCCGGCGCCGTCTTCTCATGGCTCGGAGTGGTGCCGTACCTCGAACGGGGTATCGTCATGGCCACGCTGGCGCAGGTGGTGTCGATGACGACGCTGGCCGGAGGGATCGTGTTCGACTTCGGCCTTCCGCCGCAGCAATTGACGATGCTGCAGCGGATCGCGTTCGAAGCGTTGGCGGCCCGCGTGCGGGCGGCGGGTGAACCGTGGCAGACGTTCTTCGATCCGGCGGAGCTGTCGCGAGAGCTGCTTGCGCTGGGTTTTGCCGTCGCGGAGGGTGTTCCGCCCGCAGTCATCAACGCCCGATATTTCGCCGGGCGCGGCGACGGTCTCAAAGTCGGAGGGATGGGGCACCTGATGTGGGCCGGTGCCTCTGCCGTTCGTGACGCTCAGCAGCCCTGACGCTAACTCGTGGCGCGTGAGTGTTCGAGAAGCGCGAGCGCTTCGCTGAGTGTGGGCACACCTTTCATGGCGCCGATGCGCGTGCAGCTCCTGGCGGCCGCAGCGTTTGCGAAGCGCAGGATCTCGTCGGGCGCATCGCCCTTGAGCCACGCGTACGCGAACCCTCCGCGGAAGACATCGCCGGCGCCGGTCGTGTCGACCGCGTCGATCACGGGAGCCGCTTCGGCGTAGAGCGTATCGCCCACGAGGAGCATCGCCCCCCGCGGTCCCAGCGTCACGCAGAGCATTCCGTCGTGTGTGCGTCGAATCTTTCGAAGGGCCCGCTCGGGATCGGACTCGCCAGTGACCACCGCCGGGACGTGCTCGGCGAACATCGGAAGGCTGACGGCCGCGACGAGCTCCTCGGTCCGGTCGGTCAGGCGGTCGATGTCGCTGGTGACCGGCACACCCGCGACGCGAGCGGCTCGCGCCACTGCGATGGCCGCCGCCTGATCGGTGTCATCGACGTGCACGAGCCTGGCTGAGGCCACCAACCCGACTGGATATTCGCTGGTTCGCATCGAGAGGCCGTCGTCTCGATCCCACAACACCATTCGCTCTCCGGAACTGTCGTCAACCAGGATCACCGCGTGGGGGTTCGGTACGTCGCGGAGGATCACGTCCTCGATATCCAACCCCAGCAGAGTCAGCTCGCGACGGATGCGCTCGCCATTGTCGTCGTTTCCCGTCACTCCGACGTACTTGCCCTTGAGGCCCATCGCCGCAATTGTCGCCAGCATCGTCGTCGCCTGCCCGCCGCAGGAGATCAAGTGACGGCCGATTCGCATCTTCGCGCGGGGCCCTTGGATCTCTGGAGGCGCAGGGATGCGGTAGACGTAGTCCACCGAGTTGGCGCCGACGGCCAGGACGTCCCATTTGGTGGGTCGTGGAGTCACGGCTGGAGTGTAGCAGCTGAATCGGGGATGGAGAAGGGTCCGGAGGGCCCCGCCGGTGAGCCGTTTACGGCCAAAGCGGCTTGCGGGCGACGGCTTCCAGAAAGTCGTCGAGCGGATAATGACGACATGGTGGCAACCGAGTGTATTCCGCGTGCTCTCGACAGTATGATGTCTGCAGAATCACATCGTTGACATCAGGACATCAAATACGTAGCATCAGTAAATGAGGACCACGTTGACGCTCGAGCCAGACGTGGCGGCGCGGTTGAGAGCTGCCATGAAGTCGCGCCGCCGGCCTCTGAAAGCCGTGGTGAACGAAGCCCTGCGCGCCGGACTCTCCGCCCTCGAGAAGCGGCCGGGCTCGCGCGAACGCTATCGCACGACGGGGTTCAATCTCGGCCCGAGCCTGGTCGGCAGCCTCGACAATATCGAAGAAATACTGGCGCGGGTTGAGGGCGAGCGGCACAAGTGATCCTGGTCGATGCCAACCTGCTCCTATACGCTGCCAACCAGGCCGCGCCCGAGCACGCTCGTGCGCGTGACTGGCTCGATGCCCGCCTCAACGCAGCGCCGCGCGTCGGTCTGCCATGGCCGTCGCTGCTGGCGTTCGTGCGGCTTGCAACCAATCCGGTTGTCGTGCGCCAGCCCACGTCTCTCGCCAGCGCATGGCGTCAAGTTGAGGAATGGCTCGCGTGCCAGCCGGCCTGGATCCCGCTGCCCGGAGCGGAGCATTCCGCGATACTGCGATCCCTGCTCGAGTCTCCTGGGATGACGAGCCGTCTCGTCCCGGATGCGCATCTGGCGGCGCTGGCGATCGAGCACGGCCTCACCGTGTGTTCCACGGATGGGGATTTCGCTAGATTCCCCGGTCTCGCCTGGAGGAATCCGCTCGCAGCAGAGTCAAATGTCAAGACGTGAGGGGTAGAGACCAGTCCATTGCGAGCTAGTGAGCGCAGTCCGGTGAGCGACGAACCCGACGAGCTCTCCACACGGTCGGAACATTCGTCCCAGGTTTTGCAACGGCAGCCCTTCTAGACTCGACCACCGATCATCGTCACTGGGGGACCTTCCTCAACGCACGCCACAAGGCCGATGGACTCGTTCCGAGGAACGCCGCGGCCCGGCGAAGGCTCACTGGCTTGCCCTCCGCGTTGAGCAGCCCCCCGTCTGCGAGCTTCTGTCGCACCTGCGCCGGGTCCAGCGAAGACCGGCGTCCACGACCGGGCGCATCGCGAAGCAGTCCCTCGACTCCCAGTCTGTCGAAGCGCGATAGCCACAATCGCACGGTTGGCCGCGACACGCCGACCTTCGCCGCGATGTCCTGTTCGCGCGTGCCGTCGATCGCGAGCAGCACGATGCGGCTGCGTCGCACGACGCGCTGCGGGGTCGTCGGGGCCTTCAGCCAGCGCTGAAGCAGCTGACGATCGTTGGAGGACGCAGAGCGCATGAATTCCCAGCTCGCGCCCGTGACCCGGCCGGCGGTCGGCCAGTTCACGATCCGCTCGGGCGGAATGCCCGAGGGACGTCGGTCGGACCAGACGTCGGTCCGCGAAGCGGCTCTAATGGCGCAGGGAGCTGAAAACGGAACTGCAGAGAGCGTTCCGGCCCATCAATTCGCCCGACTCAGGCGAGGTACGTCGCCGACGGAGTGGCGCATTTCAAGGGAGTACGACGGAAGGATAAGGGAATTGCAGAGTTTTCAGGAAGCCCAGTAGCAGGCAATTTCGAAACATAAAGTCATAAACTGACATGAACTACACCAACGAAGTCATCCAAATAGTTGACTAATGGTTGTGAAGTCAACCTAAATGTATAGATATTTCCAAAACCGCACACAGCCATAAGAGCCAGAAGTCGTTGGCACCTTAGAATTTGCCGCTACGGAGATATATCCTAAGAGGTCTACACTCGGAAAGGCTGCGACCGCTCAGTTTGACGTGCCGCAGACTGCGGATGACTGACCGGGATAAGCGTGTACCGAAATAAACTTTCGGTCTTTCAACGTCTTCCAGGGCCGTACAACACCCTGCCCGCTCGCGTCGGCGTCATCCCACTCCCCTCGAAGAGGACCAGACCGTTGACGATGATGTAAAGGACGACTCCGCCCTACGTTCCCCTGGTGTGCTTGAAGCGCCGAGCGCTCCCTACCACAGCGTTCGAGCCGGATACTGCGTCACGAGCGGGTCGGGCGTCACGATCGTCAGGCCGTGAACGATTGCCTGGCTGACGAGCAGGCGGTCGAAGGGATCGCGATGCAGGGCCGGAAGACGCGACAGGTGCAGCGTGGATTCCTCGTCGATGGCCAACGGCGCGATACCGTGGGCCTCGCGTTCGGCAGGAACGAAGCGCTCGGGCGGCTCCGGCAGAACAAGCCGCCCGAGTCCATGTTTGATGGCGATCTCCCAGGACGACGCCGCGCTGAGGAAGACATCATTCTCCGGGTTTCGAAACTGCTGCAGTACGTTGGGCGGAACAGCCGCCGGCGACGACGCAATCCACAGAAAAGTGCAGGTGTCGAGGAGCAGCTTCACGATTTCTTCCGTGACCTGGGCCGGGGAGTTCGACCCGGACCGTAGGGCGATGGGCGCTTCTCGGCGGCAATGGAGACCCCTGCGATACGAGTGCCGCCCTCGAAGTCGATCAGGGCCTCGTCGGGTAGAGGGAGGAAGAAGCTCTCGGGTACGGTCATCCGCCCGGCAGCGCCGCCAACCTTCCGTAGCTCGCTCCGCGCCGGCACGATCGCACGCAGCTCGGCGATCGGTGTGTTGCGCTTGCAGATCACGACCCGCTCCCCGCGGCTCACCGCCTCGAGATATTCCGAGAGCTTGGCTTTGACCTCGTTGATATTGGTCACAATCATGGTCATAAGTATGACCATAATTAATGCGATCGTCAAGCGCCAAAAGAGTCATCTACGGTCGAACGCTCGCGCTCCGGAGCCAGGAGACCGCCGTGATCCCGTGATACTTTCCTCAGCATTCGACCCGCCTTCGAGCCGGCGGCGCTTCGGCGGGCAAGCTACGGCGTGGGTAGGGTTGTAGGAGAGGACGATGCTCCAGACTTCGTTCGTGTTCATGCGGTTTCGGTCTGCCTGCGTCTTGATGCTGGCGACCGGTCTCGCCGGCTTCGGTTCGGCCCACCCGAGCGCGCAATCCAGCGCCAAGAGCATCGCGCAGAAGATCGACGCCGACTACACCGCCAAGATCAAGGCGGCGACCGCCGACCCGCGGATCCTCACCGAGCTGGTCGATCACATGCCCGCGTCAGACAAGGTGCCTTCGCCGCTGAAGTTCCTCGGGTACATCCCGGGCGAGCCCGGCAAGATGACCTACCACAAGGACATCGTTCGATATCTCGACGCGCTCGACAAGGCCTCCGATCGCGTCACGATGATGAAAATCGGGGAGACAGACGAAGGGCGCGACATGGTGGCCGTTGCGATCGCGGACGAAGCGACCATCAGGAACCTGGACAAATACCGGCAGATCACCGCGCAGCTCACGGACCCTCGCAAGCTCTCGGACGCGCAGGCCAGGCAGCTCATCGCAACCGGCAAGCCGATTTACTACGCCACGGGCAGCATCCACTCACCCGAGACCGGCAGCCCCGAGATGCTCATGGAGCTCGCCTATCGTCTCGCGATCGAGGAAACGCCCTTCATTCAGACCATCCGCAACAACGCGATTGTCGTGTTCACGCCGTCGAGCGAGGTGGATGGGCGCGAGAAGCAGGTCGACAACTTCCGCGCGCAGGCCGCCGGCCAGCCGTCGCCGTCGATGGTTTACTGGGGCAAGTACGTGCAGCACGACAACAACCGCGACGGCATTGGTGTCGGCCTGCGCCTCACGCAGGTCATGCTGAAGACGTTCCTCGAGTGGCATCCCACCGTCTGGCACGACCTCCACGAATCGGTCACGCTCCTCTACACGTCCACCGGCACGGGACCGTACAACTCCGTCGTCGATCCGATCCAGGTCAACGAGTGGTGGCTGCTCGCCCAGACCGAGATCATGGAGATGACCAAGCGGGACGTGCCAGGCGTGTGGACCTACAACTACTACGACGGCTGGGTCCCGAACTACATGTTCTGGATCGGCGTGACGCACAACTCGATCGGTCGGTTCTACGAGACTCAGAGCTACCAGGGCGCCGTCAATCGTCCGCTTCCCGTGACGCAGAGCCGCGAATGGTATCGGCCGAACCCCACGCCATCGGACATCACGTGGGGCCCGCGAAACAACGTGAACATGCAGCAGAGCGCGCTCCTGCTCGCGATGAACTACGTCGCAAAGAACAAGGAGACCTTTCTCGAGAACTACTACCTGAAGAACAAGCACACGATCGAGCGGGGCAGAGCCAAACCGCCGTACGCCTACGTCGTGCCCGCGAGTCAGCGACGCCGGGTCGAAGCGGCGGAGCTGATGAACCTGATCCGCCGTGAGGGCGCCGAAGTCCATGTTGCCGACGGGACGTTCTCGCTCGGAAGCGTCGAGGTCGCGCCTGGTGACTACATCGTCCGGCTCGATCAGCCCTACGGCGCCATCGTCGAAACACTTCTCGGTCTGCAGTTCTACGCACCGGAGAACCCCAGGCCGTACGACGATACGGGCTGGGCCATCCCGCTCGTGCGCAATGTCAAGAGCTACCGTGTCGAAGACAAGACGGTCTTCGAGAAGCCGATGACGCTCGCGACGAGCGACTTCAAGATCGCCGGCGCGGTCGCCGGCACCGGCCGCGTCCTGATCGTCGACCACAGCACCGACAACACCCTGGTGACGTTCCGCTTCCGGCACAAGGACGTGAAGATGTCGGCCGTGGAGCGCGAATTCGAGGCGGGCGGCCACAAGTTCGGCGCGGGCGCGTTCATCATTGCGGACGCCAATCGGGCCGTCCTGGAGCCGACGATCAAGGAGCTCGGACTCT
The DNA here is from genome assembly GCA_963730995.1 of uncultured Acidobacteriota bacterium. Lineage (GTDB taxonomy): Bacteria > Acidobacteriota > Vicinamibacteria > Vicinamibacterales > 2-12-FULL-66-21 > CAVSUB01. The sequence goes on from CAVSUB010000012.1 coordinate 524,774, forward strand.
CCGCGTGGGCGGTGGAGGCCGCGCCAACTGTTCCGATGCACGACCTGGATGTTCCGCGCATCGGTTACGTACACACGTGGACCAGCACGCAGGACGAAGGGTGGGTGAGGCTGGCATTCGACACCTTCCAGGTGCCCTACACATACTTCGCCGCACCGAAGCTTCGCGAAGGCAGCCTCAGATCGAAGTACGACGTCATCGTGTTTCCACATGCGGGGCAGGGAGGCTCGGCCCTGATCACGGGCGGTGTCCAGGGGAACGAGCCGCGACCCTACAAGAAGAGCGAGACGACGCCGAACGTCGGTACCGTCGACACGACGGACGACATGCGCGGAAGCATCGGCGTCGAAGGGCTGATGGAGTTGTTGAAATTCGTGCAGGAGGGAGGACTCCTGATCACGGAGGGCGCAACGTCGACCGTCTTTCCCGAATACAACCTCACGCCCGGCGTTTCCATTGAAACGCCCGACAACCTTTACGTGCGAGGCTCGATCCTGAAGGCGCTGCTTGGCGATCGGGCCAGCCCGGTCCTGTATGGCTACGATCAGGACGCACTGGCGGTCTATTTCAATCAGGCGCCAGTGATGCGCGTCGGCGCAGCAGCCGGCGGCGGCCGTGCGGGACCCAACCTGCCGGGCATTCCAAACATGCAACCCAACGCCGTGCCGCCTCGACTGACGACGCTCGATGGCCCATCGAGCGCGCCGTCACCCGGTGCGGGACCCGGACGAGAGGGTCGGGGTGGGCGTGGCGGAGCACAGGCCGGCGCGGCGGAACCAGGTGAAGACGCTCCGCAAGCCGGCGGCCGCGGTGGAGGACGAGGCGGCGGAGTCGCGCCCAACCCGGCGACGTTGCCGCGCGTGCTGCTGTCGTTCCCCACCGATCCGAACGACCTTCTCTTGTCAGGACTGCTGGTGGGCGGCGAGAACCTCGCGGGCCGGGCCGTCGCCATCGATTCGCCGGTGGGGAAGGGGCACGTGGTGATGTTCGCCAACCGCCCTTACTGGCGATGGCAGACGCAGGGCAACTTCTTCCTGGGTTTCAACGCGATCCTGAACTGGAACGATCTCGATGCCGGGCGGGCAACCCCTAAGCTGCAGACGACGCAGCCGTCGGGAGGAGGGGGCAAGTAGGTTCGGATAAGGAAATCGTCGGCGGGGTCTAAAGACCCCGCCCTACAGCGATGTGTGCGGCCCGTAGGGCCGGGCCTTCAGGCCTGGCACGCGGGGTCTGAAGACCCCGCGCTACGGCCGCCGAACTTGTGGAATCAGACCGCTTTCCGACGCCGCGCCGCGACTCCCGCAATCCCCAGGGCCAGCAGCATCAGTGAGCCCGGTTCCGGCGTCGGTACGATGTTGCCCCGAATTTCGCCGCCGGTATATTGCGTCGTGTGGAAGTTGATGTAGGACCGGCCGGACAGGATGTTGTCCAGTTGCGCCGACAGCGTCGTGCCGTTCCCTTCCGGCAGATTCCAGATCCCGCTGAACGTCCCCCCAACTCCGGTAGTAAAGGGAGTCACCACGGCGTTGTTCGGATTGTTGTCGTTGAAGGGACTGCCGAAGAACCCCCACACGACAGGTCCGTTGGTCGTCGGCGTCACGGTCGCGCTGGCATGGATGTGCGCGTTTCCGAGGTTGTCGTTGGCGTCGGGGGTCTGCGTCCCCGTGACGTCGATGTTGAAGATGGTCGCGGTGAACGACATGAACGTCATGGCATCGTCCATCTCGAACGTCGCGGTGCCGAACGATGCGGGCCGGGCCTGGCCGCCGCTCGTCATCGGCACTGTGGGTGGATTCTCGGAAGCGTTGTTCAGATTTGCGGTAAAGAGAATCGAGGCGTCGCTACGACCGGCCGCGAACAGCAGCAAGGCGGGAACAAGGAGCAGCAAACGAGCATTGCGCATGAGTCCTCCTGCGATCGGCGAAGCATATCCCAAGATTCCATTTCGCTGAAATGCCCCTCCCCGAGTATCAGGACGGCACCCGGAAATGTGCCATCCACCCCATCCAATGGGCGCTGGTGTCAAAGCTGAACCTTTGATTCGCCCCGCCGCGTATGTTCCTCACGATCCAGGAGGCACTCGTGGGACGCATGTCGGCAGCCTTGGCGCTGACTTTTCTGACCGGTTTGTCCGTGCTCCGTGCGGACACGACACTTGCCCGCAAGTTCACCATCGAGAAGCTCGCAGACGGCATCTATGCCGTCATCCGCCGCGAGCCGCCCGGCCTTTCCACGCATGCCAACAACGTCTTCATCGTCAACACCGACGATGTCATGGTCGTGGACACGAGTCAGAGCGTGGCATTGACGCGTGAGGTGCTGGCAGAGCTGCGCAAGATCACGCCGAAGCCGGTTCGCTACGTCATCAACACCCATTGGCACGACGACCACTACATCGGCGACCAGGTCTATCGCGAAGCGTTCCCGGACGTCGACATCGTCGCGCACGCCCAGACGTTCCGCGACCTCCCCGCTGAAGGGGCGCGCAACCGCGCCCAGATGATCAACGGGCTGCCGTCGATGATCGCGCAGCTCAAGGACGCGCTTGGTACCGGGAAGAACCTGACGGGCGCGGAGATCACGGACGAGGAGCGCGCGGCGTATGCAAGCGACCTCGAATGGGCCGAGCGATACCTCAAAGAAGTTCCGGACGTGCGGATCATCACGCCGACGATCGGCGTGAGCGATCACCTCACCCTGCGACGAGGCGCACGCGTGATCGACATCCGGTCGGTCGGCCCCGGACACAGTCAGGCCGATCTCATCGTCCATCTTCCGGTGGAGAAGATCGTCATCGCGGGAGATCTGGTGATCTGGCCCGTACCGCTGGCCGGGCTGAAGTCGTCCATCAAAGGCTGGAGCGCCGCGCTGGAGCGAATTCGAGCGCTGGAGCCAAGCGTCATCGTGCCGGGCCACGGCCCGGTCATGCGGGACGACAGTCATCTTCGGATGATGGGAGAGATGTTCTCCGCGCTCAGCGGGCAGGTGGATGCGGCCGTCTCGCGAGGAGAAACGCTCGAAGAGGCGCGCAAGACGGTTCGGCTCGACGAGTGGCGCGACAAGCTGGCCGCCGGCTCACAGCTGCGAGCGTTTCTGTTCGACTACTACGTATGCGGGTCCGGGCGTTGCCGCCGCATATCGCGAAGCGACGCAGAAGTAGCCAGACGGCGGTGCTGCTCCCAGGTTGCGGAGGCCTGGATCGATCGTAGACAATCTGGAAGGTGACTCTGAACAGACGGATTCTTACAGTTCTTGTGCTTCCCCTGCTTGTGACGGCAGGAGCCTGCGGCGATACGCCGACGTCAGCGTCGGAAGTTCCTGGATACAGTCAGACGGATGTTCGACCGGGAACGGGGGCCGCAGCCGCCACGGGCAATGTGCTCGGGGTTCAGTACACCGGCTGGCTGTTCGACCCGTCGAAGGCCGATCAGAAAGGGCTGGTGTTCGACACATCGATCGGGAGCACCGACCCCTTCTCATTCACTCTGGGCGCGGGGCAGGTCATCAGCGGCTGGGACCAGGGTCTTGTCGGAATGAAGGTCGGCGGTCTCAGGCGACTTGTCGTCCCCCCGTCGCTCGCGTACGGGACCTCCAGGAACAACTCCATTCCTCCCAACGCGACGCTGGTGTTCGACATCGAGCTGGTAACCCTCCAGTAGATCGCTTATTTCTTCCCGATTTTGAAGCGCATCCCTCCGAGCACGGTCGTGATGTAGTCCGACAGCTCACCCTGGGGACCTTCCACGCTGTCGCCCTTGAGGCGCGTGCGATTGGCTTCCCCGTAAATCCCCAGCCACGATTTCATCCAGACCTCCAGGCCCCCGCCAAACTGCCAGCCCCACCCGCCTGTCTTTATCTCGATTGTCTGGGTGCCGCCGGGCAGTGTCGTCGAGACCCCGCCGGTGCTGACCTGCTTGTCGTCGTTGGTCTGCGTCGTGGACAACGACGCACTGTGATAGTTCGATCCGCCCTGTCCGTAGATTCTGACGCGGCTGACCGGAATGCCAATCTTGCCGTTGATCGTGAAGAAGTGGGCCTCGAGGACGCTGCTGAAGTGAAATCCCGTTCCATTGCCGCTCGTGTTGACATCAAGGGGCTGCACGTATGCGCCCTCGGCACCGATGTATCGGTTCAACCAGAACGTGCCGCCGAGGGTAAATGTCGGGCGGGTGTCCGAACCGTGGCAGTCCACCACGTTGCCGCACTGGAGGAACAGCTGATCGCGATACAGGCCTACTCCCGCCCCGCCGAACACGACGAGCCCGGTCGGCATGGCGTCCCAGCGGCTCGATGCCGCCTTTATCGTGAGATCGACAGATCCCTGTCGAAGCCAGACGGTTGGATTGGGAGCGCCGGTGTCCACGACGATATTCGAGACCGACTTGACGAGGAACAGGCCCAACACATCTCTGCGGGTGCAGCCGGCCTCAGTCGGGGCCGACGGCTTGCCGCGCTCGACGACCACCACGCGCCGGATGGTGTCGCAGATGTCGACATGGACGTTGGCGTCCATCTCGGGCTTACCGCTTGAATCCTGAACCTTGAATGGAATCCTGGCATCCCCGAGCGGGTCCGGGGAGGCGGTTCCGACCTTCGTCTCGTTCAACACGAGCTCCATGGTGGAACCGGCTGGAACGTTCCTGGCGATGACAGTTTGCGCCGAAGCGAGACTCGCCCCCGCGATGACGCCGAATGCGGCCGCAGCGACGAGCGGCCATGCTTTCCACATGCTGGTCCTTTGCTCCGAAACGCGAACGATTCCCATCATTATGGTTCAGATGCCACCCGGCCTCAGTCCGGGCGATCGATATTAGCAGTGCGCGCGTCCCCTTTCCTCCGGGCTCCCTGCGCCGATCGGATGCGCCCATACCGCACACTCCGCCGATCATCAGTACGCGAAAAGCGTTAGGCCAGTACGCGAAAAACGTTATGTCGCCTACGCAAATTGAGATCGGGAATTCACGGCATTGGAGCAGGTACTTCGATACTGACGTCTCAGGCGACGCCAGGGCGTGACCAATGGCATTCGGCACTTCTCGAGGCGCATTCGTCCCGGCGGCACGACTGCTGCTTATTCGAAACCCGCGCTGAAAATTTGTTTGTGTGTCCGGAGCCCGCGGGAGCTTCGGCTAATCAGGAGGGCGGATGCGACGCTTTCTCATGGCGATAGCCGCGTTGGTGGTTGCCGCGACACTATCCACGGCAACATCGGCTTTCGCGCAACTCGGGGGCGGCACGCTGTCGGGAACGTTGACCGACGAGCAGGGCGGCGTCCTGCCGGGTGTCACGGTCACAATCTCCGGTAGTGACCGGACCACGGATGCGGTCTCCGATGAGGCAGGCAAGTTCCGCTTCCTGAATCTCGCGCCCGGCCAGTACAAGGTGAGCCTCGCGCTCCAAGGCTTCGCGACCACGATACGGGAAAATGTCGTCGTTGCGGTCGGCGTGACGACCGATCTGCCCGCCCAGTTGAAGGTCGCGACGGTTGCCGAAACCGTGACCGTGAGCGGCGCGTCGCCAGTCATCGACACCAAGGCGACGGGGACGACGACGAACTTCAGGTCCGACGAGCTCCAGAAAATCCCCACGTCGCGCGATCCGTTCGCGCTGATGCGCAGTGTACCGGGGGTGCTCATCGATCGCGTCAACATCGGTGGCAACGAGACCGGCCAGCAGTCGAACTTTGCCTCGAAGGGCACGCGGCCGCAGGATGCGAGCTGGACGCTGGACGGCGTCGAGGTCACGGACATGGCGTCCACCGGCGCCTCCCCGACGTACTTCAACTACGACAACTTCGAAGAGATCCAGGTCTCGACGGCCGGAAACGACATCAAGGCCCGCACGGGCGGCATCGGCCTGAACATGGTCGTCAAGCGCGGAACGAATCAGTATCGAGGAAGCGTCCGTGGATACTTCGACAACGAGTCGATGGAATCGTCCAACGTGCCGGACGAGTTGAAGGCGGCGGGTGTCACGCCCGAGACGTCCGATCACAACAAGCAGATCTCCGACTACGGCGGCGAGCTCGGCGGACCCATCTTCCACGACAAGGCCTGGTTTTACGCCTCCTATTCGATTCAGGACGTGCGGCTCGTGCGGCGGGCCGGTGCGCTCGTCGATCGCACCCAGCTCAAGAACCCGAACGTGAAGGTCAACTACCAGGCGACGAAGAAGGACAACGTCAGCTTCCTGTATCTGGACGGTTTCAAGATCAAGGACGGCCGGAGCCCGGGCGTCGGCGGGATCACGTTCGACGCGCCGACCGCGACCCAGCACCAGGACAACGCGTACACCGACTCGCCGTTTCACGGCCTCTGGAAGGTTGCTGACGATCATGTGTTCGGCACGAACATCTTCGTCACCGGGAAGTACGCGTTCTACAACACCGGGTTCGTCCTCGATCCGACGGGCGGCCTCTCGATGCAGGCCGGGCGGGATTTCGTCCATGCGACGTCGTATGGGTCCATCAATCAAAGCATCAACATCCGCCCGCAGCATACGGCGACGGTCGACGTGCAGTCCTTCTTCAACGGCTTTGGCGGCTCACACGACCTGAAGTACGGCATCGGGTGGCGGCGCGTGGAGGCAGCCAGCGGCACGCTCTGGCCTGGCAACATGATCCTGGCCATCGAGCGAGCGAACAACCTGCAGGCGCAGGTCTTCCGCCAGGGCTACGGCGGCAACCGCGCCCAGTATGCCGATTTCTACGTGGGGGATACGCTCTCGCGCAACCGCTGGACGCTCGATCTCGGCCTGCGGTTCGATCGTCAGAACGGCGAGGCGCTTCCGAGCGAGACGCTGCCGAGCGCGGCGTTCCCGACCGTCGTTCCCGGCGTCGTGTTCGCGGGCTACAAGACTCCGTTCACGTGGAACGACTGGTCTCCTCGGGCTGGCTTCACGTACGCGCTCGACAGCTCACGACACACGGTGGCCCGCGTGGGCTTCACGCGTGCGGCGGGGCAGCTCAATACGGGAACCGTCGGCGTTCGAAATCCAAGCTCCACGGCAGGTTCGGCAACGTATCGCTGGGTCGATCTGAATTCGGATCACTTCGCCCAGCAGAACGAAGTTCTCCTCGATCAGCGAATCACGTCCGCGGGCGGATTCAACCCGGACAACCCGACGGCAGTCACTTCGGCGAACGTGCTGGACCCGAAGTTGAAAGCCCCCGTCACCAGCAGCGCCGTGGCGGGCATCGATCGCGAGCTGATCCCGAACCTCGCTGTGGGCGTGAGCTACAGCTACACGCGCACCTCCCGGCTGTTCGGCAACCTCGCCGGTACGATCACGCCGCGCACCGGCGTCACGCTCGCAGACTACACGCCGGGCAGCGGCTTCTCCGGCACGATTCCCCTCGACGGCGGCGTTCCCTACAACGTGGCGACGTACATCCCGAACCCGACGGTCGTGGCGGCCGGCGGCAACGGCTTCGTCACCACCAACGTGCCCGGGTATTCCTCCGACTATCACGGCATCGAGATGACGCTGAACAAGCGGCTCTCGAATCGTTGGATGGGTCGCGTCGGCGTGTCGCTGAACAACTCGCGCGAGCACTTCTCGGATCCCGCCGGCATCTACGACACCAATGGCAATCCGACTCGCACGGTGACCGAGCCGCTCGTGGGCGGCGGGCAGTTCGCGCCCCAGAGCGGCGGCAGCGGCGCGGGCACGATCTACCTCAACGCGAGGTGGCAGTTCAACGCGAATGCGCTCTATCAGGCGCCGTACCGCATCGAGCTGAGCGCCAACGTGTTCGGCCGACAAGGCTATCCGTTCCCGATCGTTCGCACCGGCACGGCGGCGGCGCTGGGAGGCGATTCCGGTATTACGGTCCTCCTCAGCCCCGAGATCGATACGTTCCGGCATCCGAACCTCTGGGACACAGACTTCCGGGTCGCGCGGGCGTTCCGCGGCGGCATGTCGAACGTCAGGTTGATGCTGGACGTCTTCAACGTCTTCAACGCCAACACCGCGCTGGTGCGGGTGAACGACGTCACCGCGACGAATTTCAACGCGCTCGCGCAGAACCTGAGCCCGCGCATCGCGCGCGTCGGCCTCGTAGTGGGATTTTGAAATAGGGGCGTTCGGCCAGGTCGCAAGTCTCATTCGACAGGAGCTCACGAGCTCAGGAGATCAACCGCCACACGTGGGCGGGGGCTTCCGCCTTCGCGCGAAGCGCTCCGGCGAGACTCGCCGAAGCCTCGGCGGAGGCGGTCAGCCCCCGCCGCCCTTTTCTCAATTTCCGCCGGTTGACCCTCCACGGCCCGCAGGGGCCGTCGGCTGGAGCTCGTACTCCTTCGGGGGCTCTGCGCCCATCAGGTACCTCACGAAGTAGTCCCATCGCTTCCGCGTCATGTAGTTCGACATGCTGCCGTAGCCGTGCGCCTGATTGGGCAGCATCAGCAGATCGAAGTCCTTGTTCGCCTTGATCAGCGCCTCCACGACGAGCAGCGTATTGTTCGGCGGCACGTTGCTGTCCATGGTCCCGTGCGCGAGGAGCAGGTGGCCCTTCAGGTTCTTCGCCAGCGCCTGGTTCGCCTGCGTGTCGTAGTTGCTCGTGCCGTCGGTCTTTTTCTCGAGCAGTCCCATCCACTTTTCCGCCCAGTCGTCCTCATACACGCGATTGTCGTGGTTGCCGGACTCCGAGATCCCGACCTTGAAGAAATCGGGATACCGGAACATCGCGCCGGCTGCCGCGTACCCGCCTCCCGAGTGACCCCAGATCCCAGCGCGGTCGATGTCGATGAACGGATAGCGCTCTGCCAGCTGCTTCATCCCTGCGACCTGGTCCGGCAGCGTGTTGTCGCCCATGTCCCCGAAGTACGCCTCGTGAAACTTCTTCGAGCGCCATGGCGTTCCCATCCCGTCGATCTGAACGACGATGAACCCGAGCTCGGCGAGTGCCTGGGTGTCGCCCCTGGCGGGAGCGAACGTCCGGCCGCCCACGCTGCCGGTCTGCGGTCCCGGGTAGATCTGGTTGATGATCGGATACTTCTTCGTCTGATCGAGCGCAGACGGTTTGAACATGAGGCCGTAGAGATCCGTTTCGCCGTCCCGTGCCTTCACGGTGAAAGGTGTCGGTGGACGCCACCCGGTCGCCATGAGCCGCGAGATGTCCGCCTTCTCGAGGGTCAGGATCAATTTGCCGTTGACGTCGCGAACGACAGCTACCGGCGCGCGATCGGGTGCGGAGTAGCTGTCCACGAAGTAGTCGCCGGCGTCGGGGAGGAACACTTCGTGGGTGGCGTCTTCGGGCGTCAGCAACGCTGGAATCCCGCCGTCCATGTTCACCTTGTACAGATGCGTGAAGTACGGGTCGTGACTCTTCTCGCGGCCGACCGCCAGGAGGAAGAGCAGCCGGCGCTTCTCGTCGACGCGCAGCAGCTGCGTGACGTTGCCTTCGCCGCTGGTGATCTGGCGCTTCAATTTGCCGGTCTGAAGGTCGTACAGATAGAGCTGGCCCCAGTTGTCGCGCTCGGAGAACCAGATGACCTCGTTCGATGCGGGCAGGTACCGCCAGTTGATGCGCCCGTTGCCTGACTCGAAGAAGGTCGAGACGGCTTCCTCGAGCACGTCGCGGACACTGCCTGTCGCCGGATCCGCCACGCGCAGCGTCGTCTTCTTGTGGTCTCGCGACGTCGAGACGAACGCGACACTCTTCGAGTCGGGCGCCCACTGCACGTCGGCCCAGTCTCCGCCGCGGCACGAGAGGTTGTCGCACAGCGTCGAGCGATGCTGGTCGGGATCCATCTTGAATCGGACCACTGTCGCGGCATCCACGTCGATGGCGACCCGCTGGATCGTCGACACCACGTCGTCACCCGGAAGTGGATACTTCCAGGCCTGGAGCTCTGGATGGCCAGCCTTGGTGCTCACGAGATACATTTCCCCGACCTTGCGCTGGTCCTGCTGGAACGTCGCGACCTGCTTCGAGTCGGGCGACCACACGACGATTGGCCGATCGCTCTTGGTCCACCCGGCGTTGTCGGTCGCGTATCCGAAATCCTTCACGCCGTCAGTCGTCAGCGCGGTTTCCCTGCCGGTGGCGGCGTCGCGGACCCAGAGGTTCCACTCGCGGATGAAAACGGAGCGTTTGCCGTCCGGAGAAGGCACATCATTTCTGACCGCGCCTCGTCCGCCGCCGCCCGCCGGAGGGTCCGACGCACCTCCGCGGCCGCCGCCGGCGGTGCAGGCCGGCACATCGCACGGCGCCTTCGTCGGTCTGACGGGATCGACGATGAACGCTTCGGTGCCCTTCTCGGTTGCGATCCGATACCAGAACCGCCCGTCGGGGAGCCACGTCGGCCGGACACCCGATCGCAGCACCAGCGGCGTCGTGTTGTAGGCCATGTACTGTTCGGCACGCGCATAGTCTCCCGCCGTGAGTGCGCGCGGCGCAGTCGTCTGCTGCGCCAAGGTAGGCCCGCCCGCTGCGGCGGCAGCCGCGGCAAGCGCGAGCGCGCTCGCGAGAAGCCACTGTCTCGTTCGTGACACCATCATTCGTTCCCCTCGGGCTATCATCGTAAATCGGACTTGGGATTTCATGGACACTCCGGCTCCCACGGCCGCCGACATCCAGCCAGAGTTCTTTTCCGCGCAAATCACTCGTGCGCGGCGCTTCTGTCTGGAACTGAACCCGTCACCTTCCGAGCGGCTCGTCGTCGTGTGCGGCGGACGGGAGCACTGCACCGCGGACTACGAGATTCACCGCACGAACTTTCCCTTCTATGTGATAGAGTTCGTCGCCCACGGGCGAGGCGCGGTCACGCTTCGCCGGAAGACGTACCCGCTGGTCGCCGGGACGTTGTTTGCATACGGCCCCGGGATCGACCATGACATCGTGCCGGACCCTTCTCACGCTACCGTGAAATACTTCGTCACGTTTGCCGGGAAAGAGGCCGCCCGACTCCTCAGACGACACGGGCTGCCGCCCGGCACGGCGGCGCAGACTCGCGCGCCGAACGACATCCTCGCGCTGTTCGACGACCTGATTCACAACGGCCTGCGACGGACGCCGTTCACGCCGCGGATTGCCGCCCTGATTCTCCGGCACCTCCTGTTGAAAGTGGAGGAGACGGCTGTCCCGCCAGGCTCGGCCGATCCGCAGGCGTTCGCGACGTACACGCGATGCAAGCAGTACATCGAGGATCGATGGGCCGACCTGGCGACGATGGAGCAGGCCGCGAAAGCGTGCGGAGTCGATGCCGCCTATCTCTGTCGTCTCTTCCAGCGGTTCGATCATCAGAGTCCGTATCAATACCTGATGTCGTTGCGGATGAGCGACGCGGTCGACAAGCTCCGTGTGCCGGACATGACGGTGAAGCGAGTAGCGGAGGACATGGGGTTCGCGGATCAATTTCACTTCTCGCGAGTGTTCAAACGGGTGTTCGGCGTGTCGCCGCAACGGTTCGCCCGGTCGCTGCGTCGATCCTGAGCCCGCCCCGCATGTCGACTCGTCGTATTCGCCCTTCGATTCCGCCGTGGGCTCAACGTGCACCCAGGTGGGATTGACTCGACATGTCGATTATTGACCTTCGCACGAAACCGATTTCGCCGCTCTCTCTGGCGTTGCATATAGCGAAACACTAGCCAGTCACCACGACCCAAAACAGCCATGCGCCCGCTTCCGTGGTACTCCTGCGTCGCCCGGATCTATTGACGAATCCGCGTTGTCCTAGATCCCCGGCTGTTTTGTTATGCGAAAACATCTCGAGGAACGAGACAACCATTTCACTCTGATCCTCCCCTCGGATATGGTCTCGCAACTTTACGGATTAGGGGTGTTCCTGACGGGGCGCGGGCCTGCGTCCCCGTTTGTTGGAGGAGGGTCAATGTCCAAGTCCAGATCGAGACTGGGGGATGCACTCTCGCTGCTGCTGACAGTCCTGTTGTTCCCGGGGCTCGCAGCCGCACAGGCCGTTACCGGCACCATCTCCGGGACGGTCGTCGACGCGCAGAAGGCGGTGGTTCCAGGCGCGATGGTGACGATTACCAATGAGGCAACGGCCGACTCCCGCGCCGCGGCCTCGGACGCACAGGGCGCCTTCCAGGTCACCAACCTTCAGCCTGGCTCGTACACCGCGCGGGTGGAGCTCGCCAGCTTCCGCACCCTCGAACGCAAGAACATCGTGCTCAGCGCGGGCGAGCGGCTCGCCATCGGGACGCTCACGCTCGACGTCGGCGGCCTCGGCGAGACCCTGACGGTTGAAGCCCGCGGCTCACACGTCAACACCGCGGAGACCCAGCACGCCGGAGTCATCACGGCGAGGCAGATCGAGCAGGTCCAGGTGCTGGGTCGAGACGTGACGTCGATCATGCGTTTGCTGCCGGGCGTGCGCTACCAGAACACGGTGGACTCTCTCGGCATGAGCTTCGGCACCGACGTGCCTGCGGTCGGTGGTGCGCGGGCGGACTGGAGCAACGTCATCGTCGACGGAATTGTGGCCAACGAGGTCGGCGCAAGCCAGTTGATGGCGCAGCAGATCAACCTCGACGCCATCGCGGAAGTCCGGGTCCTGCTGAACTCCTACCGCGCCGAATACGGCCGCGCGGGAGGCGGGCAGGTGCAAATCGTCAGCAAGAGTGGCAGCTCCGCCTATCACGGCAATCTCTACTACTACGGCCGGAACGAGGCGCTCAACGCCAACGATTTCTTCAACAACCGGCAGGGCGTCAAGAAGCCGCGCTATCGGTTCAACACGCTGGGCGCCAATCTCGGTGGACCGGTGCCCCACACGGCGAAGAAGGTGCTGTTCTTCTACTCGATGGAGTCTCCGCTGGTGAATCGGCCGGGGCCCCTGCGCAACTGGATGATGCCGACCGACGCCGAGATGCGCGGAGACTTCTCGCAGACGCTCGATGCGCAGGGTCGCCTGATCTTCATCCGGGACCCCTTGCGTTCGGGCACGTGCAGCGCGACCTCCGGCGGAGACGCCTGCTTCCCGGGCAACATCATCCCGGCCAACCGTCTCAACTCGAACGGCCTGGCGCTGCTGAACATGCTGCCGCGCGCCAACAACTTCGATAGAACCTTCACCCAGGGACTCTTCAACTACTCGACGCAGGAGAACGCCGAGAACCCCAAGTTGAACAACATCGTGCGCGTGGATTGGCGACCCTCCAACACGGACAGCTTTTACTTCACCTTCAAGGACTGGTATTCGGATCAGCGAGGCAGTGAGATAACAGCCGGGCCCGCAAAGTGGGGATTCTTCAACACGCACTATCTGAACACGGACCGCGGCGTCAGCATGAACTACACGAAGATCATCCGATCGAACCTCGTCCTCGACACCGACGTCGGCACCCGTCAGCAGACCGAGCAGTTCTATCCCTTGACCGACGCCGACTGGACCCGAATCAATCGCGACACCGTCGGCTTCACCGTCGGACAGTTCTATCCGAACCTGAACCCTCGGAACGTCATCCCGAAGGTGAGCTTCAGCGGGAACAACCCGCCGAACTTCACGTTCGACAACCGTCTGGTCGATCAGGGCGAGGCGTGGCTGTCATCGCTTCGCACGAACCTCACGTGGATTCGCGGCGGGCATTCGATGAAGTCGGGCTTCTACCTGGAGCAGTCCCGCAATTCCGAAGGCAGCGGCGGTGTGGGCGCCGGTCCGTGGGCCGGACAGTTCAACTTCAACGTCGACACGAACAATCCGTTCGACACGAACCAGACGATCGCGAACGCTCTGCTCGGTTCCTTCCAGAGCTACACCGAAATCGACGCGTTTTCCGAGGTCAAAGGCAAGCGCATCATCTCGGAGTTCTACCTGCAGGACACGTGGCGCGCAAACCGGCGGTTGACGTTCGACTATGGCGTGCGCTTCCTGTGGTACCAGCCGTGGCATTCGTCACAGCCCGCGTCGGTGTTCGTGCCGGAGCGCTACGACCCGGCCAAGGCGCCTCGGCTCTACCAGCCTGCCCGGATCAACGGCGTGAACCTCGCGCTCGACCCGGTGACGGGGCAGACCCTGCCGAACGTCTTCGTGGGTGCATTCGTGCCTGGCACCGGCGATCGTGCGAACGGGATGGTGACCAATTCCGATCCCAACTATCCGCTGGGGTTCCGCGACAATCAGGGGATCGAGCCGGAACCGAGACTCGGTGTCGCGTACGACATCACGGGCGATTCGAAGACCGCTCTCCACGCCAGCGTCGGCGTGTACCACAACCCGCACGTCAACGCCAACGGGATGGATGCGATGGCGCGGAACCCGCCCGTTCAGAACACGCCAAGCATCAACTATGGGACGCTGGACACGCTGCTCGCGCTCGGTGCACAGGGGGCATTCTCCAATCGTCCGAGCAATGTCTTCGGCCTCGAGCGAGACGCCAAGACGCCCGTCAGCTACAACTACTCCGGGGGCGTACAGCGCGAGATCGGCTGGGGCACCGTGCTCGACGTGACGTACGCCGGGTTCCAGATGCGGCACGGCGAGATGGAGGGCAACATCAACCCGGTTCCTGACGGGGCCCGCTTCGTCGACGTCAACCCACAGAATGCGGATCCCCGGAATCCGACGACGGCCAAGCCTGCCGAGTTCCTGCGTCCCTATTTCGGGTACCAGAACATCACGTTCCGATCGCATTTCGGCACCGCGTCGTACAACTCCATGCAGGTCCAGCTCAATCGGCGGTACATCAACGGCCTCCAGTTCGCCGTCGCCTACACGCTCGGCAAGACGGTCAGCGATGGCACGACCTTCAGCCCGCTGCGGCCCGGGAAAGCCTGGAACGAAGCACCCGACGGCCCCACGCAATTCCAGAACCTGGTCATCAATTACACCTGGGATGTTCCCAACGGCAGCGCCATGTGGGACAACACCGTGACCCGCGGTCTACTGAATGGCTGGCAACTCTCCGGCGACACTGCGTTCGTGAGCGGCGACTGGGTAGGCGCCAGTGTCACGACGACGGACAACTTCGACTTCACCGGCGGCGACGGTGGCAACCGGCCTGTCATCAGCGGAGACGTGCTGTGCACGAGCGGCGACTGCGATCCGACGCCTGGAGGCACTGGCCGGTTCCTCAACGTCTCGGCCTTCAGCCGGCCGGCCGGCCGAGGCGACATCGGGAACGCACCGCGGACCTTCTTCCGCATGCCGCCGATCGTCCTGTCGAACATGGCCGTCTTCAAGAACTTCCAGGTCGGACGGGGCCGTCGCGTCCAGTTCCGGTGGGAGGCCTACAACGTGTTCAATCAGGTCAACTGGTCGAGCCTCAACACGACCGCGCAATTCAACCCCGCGGGCGAGCAGGTCAACGCGAACTTCGGCCAGGCGACGGCGGCCCGGCCAGCCCGCGTGATGCAGGGCGCGATACGATTCACCTTCTGAGCAGAGGATGAGGACGAAGGTTCTGCCGATCGCGTTGCTGTGTACGGCTTGTCTCTGCCTGCCCGTGCTCGCGCAGACGCAGAACCCTCACCTCGTCGTCTACGAAGGCCAAGCGGGACCGGGACAGGGGAAGCACATCGTGTTCCTCGCCGGCGACCATGAATACCGTTCAGAGGAGACGCTGCCGGCACTGGCCCGCATCATGGCCAGACGCTACGGATTCAAGTGCAGCGTATTCTTTACGACCAACCGGGACACCGGCAACATCGAGCCGGGGAGTTCGAACATTTCCGGACTCGAAGCGCTGAAGACCGCCGACCTGATGGTGGTGTTCCTTCGATTCCAGGATTTTCCCGACGCCGAGATGCAGCACGTCGTGGACTACCTCGATCGTGGCGGTCCGGTCGTGGGCTTCCGCACGGCGACGCATGCCTTTCAGATCTTGCGCCCCGACGCGAAGTTCCTGAAGTACACATGGAAGGGATCCGATCCGGCCTACCCGGGAGGCTTCGGACGGCAGATCCTCGGTGAAACCTGGGTGTCGCACCTTGGCCGCAATCACGAGCAGAGCTCCCGGCTGGTCCTCCAGGCCGACCAGGCAGGCCATCCGATCCTGCGCGGTGTGAAGGACGTGTGGGTCGAATCAGGAGGGTATACGGCAAATCCCATCGAGGGCAGCACGGTCCTGGCCTTCGGGCAGATCCTGGATGGAATGACGCCGGACTCGCCTCCGGCGAAAGACAAGACAGAAATGCCCGTCGCATGGTACCGGACCTACAAGGGATCGTCCGGCAACGCCGGCCGTGTGTTCACGACGACGCACGGTGCGTCCGAGGATTTGCGTAACGAGGGGTTCCGCCGTATGGCCGTCAACGCACTGATGTGGGCGGCGGGTCTCGAGTCGAGCATCAAGCCGGACAACGATATCGGCTTCGTGGGTCCGTTCGATCCGACGACATTCGGATTCAACGGGTACGTCAAGGGGATGAAGCCGGCTGACATGGCGGGATGGGAGTCTTCGATTCCCAAGCGGACCAAATGAGGCGGAGAATGACAGCATGACCAAAACACGCTGGACTGTGGCCGTGGCCGTCGCCATGCTCGCCGCGCTCGTCTCGAGTGGGAAGGCGGCGTCCACCTTCCAGCTTCGGGAGAAGGATCACATCGCCATCATCGGCAACACGCTCGCCGAGCGCCTGCAATACGACGGCTGGCTGGAGACGATGCTTCACGCGCGTTTCCCGAAGCACGACCTCGTGATCCGCAACCTCGGTTTCAGCGGCGACGAAGTCGCCACTCGCCTGCGGTCCAAGAACTTCGGAACGCCGGATGAATGGCTGGCAGGTGTCGGTGAGCCGATCGGCGGCTACAACGAGAACCGGTTCGAGAAGACAAACACCAGGGCGGACGTCATCTTCGCCTTCTTCGGCTACAACGAGTCATTCGCTGGAAAAGAAGGCGTCGAGGCGTTCAAGGCGCAGCTGACAGAGTTCATCACGCACACGCTCGCGCAGCGGTACAACGGAAAGAGCGCGCCCAGGCTGGTCCTGTTCTCTCCAATCGCGCACGAAGATGTGGGCGATCCCAATCTTCCGGACGGGAAGGCCAACAACGTCAGGCTCGAAATGTATACGCGCGCGATGGAGGAGGTCGTCAAGGCCCACACCGACGTCACGTTCGTGGACTTGTTCGCCCCCAGCCTGAAGCTCTACGCCGAACACAAGGCGCCGTTGACGATCCAGGGCATCCATCTGAACAGCGAAGGGAATCGCCGGATCAGCGAGGTCATCGACCGCGCGCTCTTCGGCGCCCCCGGGACGTATCAGGAAGCGTACCTGAAGCGACTGCGCGAAGCGGTCGCGGACAAGAACTTCTACTGGTTCGAGCGATACCGCACACCGAACGGCTACTCGACGTACGGCGATCGCGCGTTCCTGACGTTCGTTCGCGACAATCCGCGCAACGTCAACGACGACGTGGCAGCCAAGACACCCAAGGAGAACGTGCTGCCGACCAACTACGATGTCCTTCAACGCGAGCTTCCGGTCCTCGACGTTCTGACCGCGAACCGCGACCGCCGGATCTGGGCGCTCGCCCGCGGGGAGTCCGCGCCGAAGATCGACGACAGCAACGTGCCGCCGTTCGTGGATGCGAAGACGAACCTGCCTGGCAAGTCCCCGTTCCTCGGCGGCGAGGAAGCCATGCAGAAAATGACGGTTGGCAAGGGTCTCAATGTGGAGCTCTTCGCATCGGAGAGGGACTTCCCCGAGCTGGTCAATCCCGTCCAGATCGCGTTCGACACGAAGGGCCGCCTCTGGGTTGCGGCCTGGAAGAACTATCCCCAGTGGCAGCCAACCACTCCGATGGACGACAAGCTGCTCATCCTCGAGGACACCAACGGCGATGGCCGAGCCGACAAACGCACCGTGTTTGCCGGCGATCTCAACTACCCCACGGGCTTCGAGTTCTACAACGGGGGCGTGCTCGTCGCGCAGGCGCCAAACCTCGTCTTTCTCAAGGACACGAACGGCGACGACAAGTACGACGTGAAGGAGAGGCTCGTCAGCGGCTTCGATACCGCAGACACGCATCACACGATCAACAGCTTCACGTTCGATCCTGGCGGCGCGCTCTACCTGCAGGAAGGCATCTTTCATCGCACGCAGATCGAGTCTCCGTGGGGTCCGGTCCTCCGGCAGGCAGACGGCGGAGTCTATCGATTCGAGCCGAAGACCTGGAAGATCGAAACCTACATACCGATGAACTTCCCGAATCCACACGGCCATGTGTTCGATGCCTGGGGCCGCGACATCGTGTTCGACGCCACCGGCGGCCAGCCGTTCTACGGACCGTCGTTCTCGACCAAGAAGTACTACCCCGCAATGGAGACGCGCAACGCGCCGAGCCCGGGCAAAGTGCGGACGCGTCCCGTCGGTGGAGTCGAGCTTCTTTCGAGCCGCCACTTTCCGGACGACATGCAGGGGAACATGATCGTGCTCAATACGATCGGTTTCCGCGGCCTGCTCAACTACAAGCTGACCGAGGAAGGCGCCGGGCTCCAGTCAACGGAAGTCGAGCCGATCCTCTCGTCCGCCGACGAGAACTTCCGGCCGGTTGACGCGGAGGTCGGACCCGATGGCGCGCTGTACTTCGCGGACTGGCACAACCCCATCATCGGCCACATGCAGCACAACCTCCGGGACACGTCCCGCGACCACGACCACGGTCGCATCTACCGGGTGACGTACCCTGGCCGTCCTCTCCTCAAGCCGGCAGTGATTGCGGGCGCGCCGATTCCGCGGCTGCTCGACCTGTTGAAGGAGCCCGAGGATCGCGTCAGGTATCGCGCGAAGATCGAACTGAGCGGCCGCGATTCGAAGGAAGTCGTCGCCGCTGTCCAGGCGTGGATCGGCCGCCTCGATTCGAAGGACCCGCAGTACGAGCACCAGATGATGGAAGCCCTGTGGGTGCACCAGTGGCACAACGTCGTCAACGAACAGCTGCTGACGAGGATGCTGAAGTCGAGCAATCCCTGGGCGCGCGCCGCCGCGACCCGTGTCCTCTGCTACTGGCGGGATCGCGTCGCGGATCCGCTGGCGCTGCTGAAGGTGCTGGCAAACGATCCGCATCCCGGCGTGCGCCTCGAAGCGGTGCGGGCAGCGAGCTTCTTCCAGACGCCTGACGCGGCGAAGGTCGCGCTCGAATCGTTGAATCAGCCTCAGGATCGCTTCCTCAAGTACACCCTCGATCAGACGATGAATACGTTGAAGAGATTCATGAACTGATTGGAAATGGGTTCAGCGTTGGCCGTGCGCATCGTGTTCGTCCCGGTGGTGCTTCTTCTTGCCTTTCCGCCTGCGGTCCATTCCGATCCGCAGGCCGCCGGCCAGGAGTCTGCCCCTCGCATCCTGCTCGACGCCGCACCCAGAGCGATCGAGTATCAACTCGGCCGGTTGAGCAACGCGGAGCTGATTCGCGTGGAGCGGAAGCCGGACGATCCCCGGTATAGGCTCGTCTACTACGCCCTGCTCACTCGAAAGGGGCTCGGCCGGGAGTACGTAGACGAAGCGCTGGCCGCACTGATCAAGATGGACAAGGCGAGCCAGACCACCGTGCTGCTCGAGGCGTTGTCCAAGATCGACGCCGAGGACGAGGAGACCGCAGGCAAACTGTTGAAGGTTCTGCTGGGTCAGCCGGCTGACGAACTCCGCAAATCGCGCGACGACTTGACAAAGGCGATTGAGGGGGCTCCGGTGGCACCTGGCTCCCCATGGGTCCTGCAGGGCGCCTACGGCGGATCGCTGCTGGCCGCGACAGAACCTAGGGCGGTCTGGGATGCCGCGGCCGCACGCGAAGGCCATACGGTCGCGTTGCTGCGCAGTGTGCCATACCTGGGTAACGCCAAGGACTTGCGCGGGCAACTGTTCGATCCGATTGCCGCGATGCTCGCAAATTCCAAAGAGCCTGCGGTCCGCGCGGCGGCGCTCTCGGCGCTGCCGTGGACTCGCGCTGACACCACCGCGTTCAGGCTGATCGCGAGAGACGTACTCGAGCGCTCGGACCCGGAGGTCCACGCTGCCGCGATCCGCGCGCTGCAGCAGTTGCCCAAGGAGGCGTGGCCGGCGGCCGAGATTCCGCCGCTCGTGCGCGCGCTGGTCGAAGGCCTCAAGGCGACCGCGCCCGACCTGCGGACGGAGCCCTCCAACATTGACGCGATGCAGTTGGCAGAGAAGCTCGCTGACGGGCTGCCGGACGAGGCGCGTCGTGCGACTCGAAGAGATCTGCGGGCCATGGGTGTCCAGGTCGTCAGAATTCAAACGCTCCCCGAACAGATGTCGTTCGACCTGAAGTGGTTTGTCGTAGAGGCCGGCAAGAGCGTGCAGATCGTGTTCTCGAACCCGGATGTGATGTCGCACAATCTTCTGGTTGGCAAACCAGGATCGCTGCGGGAGATCGCAACCGCGTCGGGCCAGTTGACGATATCGGCCGATCCAAACGTGAAGTCCTTCGTCCCCGACAGCCCGCTCGTCCTGCAAGCGACCCGCCTGCTCAATTGGGGCGAGACCGCACGCCTTGGCTTCGATGCTCCCGCAGAACCTGGCGAGTACCCCTTCCTCTGCACGTTCCCCGGCCACTGGGTCCGCATGTACGGCGTCATGCTCGTCGTCTCCAGCCTCGACGCGTGGGAGGCGAACCGAACCGTCCCGAACGATCCCATGACCAACCGGCCATTCGCCTCGCAGCGCCACTGAACCCTCAGGACCGGTCGCGAGTCTCCTGCCGGGCACCCATCGCGACCGTGGTTGACGGATAATCCGTGAAACGTCCGTATGGGAGGTCTTCGCCGATGCGCTACACGTCGCGGTCACGATCCTCGTGCTTCTCACAGCATCGGTCGGGCTGTCCGCACGTCAGAACACCTCGCCCAATCCGAAGCCAAGCCAGCACGGCGAGGTCAGCCAGCGTGTCGCCGGCACCACCATCACGCTCGCCTACAACCGGCCCGTCGCGCGGAGGCGCGAGCTGTTCGGCCAGCTCGTGCCCTATGGACACGTGTGGTGCCCCTGTGCCGACGACGCGACGACGATTGCGCTGACGACGGATGTCAAGGTGAACGGGCAGACGCTGGCGTCGGGGACCTACTCGGTCTGGACAGAGCCGAACCCCGATGTGTGGACAGTCATCTTCAATCGATCGTCGCAGGCCTGGCACACGAGATACCCGGCAGGGCAGGATGCGCTGCGCGTCAAGGCCACGCCGCGAACCGGATCGCACATGGAGACGCTCGCGTTCTATTTTCCAATGGTCGACGGCCACAAGGCGGAGCTGGTGCTGCACTGGGGCACCGTCGTCGTGCCGCTCGAAATTGAGGTACCGTAATTTTGAGCCATCAGCTATCAGCTGTGAGCTGACAGCTTGTCGTCCCACGTCATGCCCAAACGAGAACCCCATGTCACGCAGATCCACGGATACACCCTCACAGACGACTACTTCTGGTTGCGCGACAAGACCAACCCGGAGGTCCTGAAGTACCTCGAGGCCGAGAACACCTATACGGAGCAGGTGATGCAGCCTACCAAGGCGCTGCAGGAGACGCTCTATTCGGAGATGCTCGGGCGCATCAAGCAGACCGACCTGAGCGTGCCGTCGAGGCTCGGCGACTACCTCTATTACTCTCGCACCGAGGAGGGAAAACAGTACCCGATCATGTGCCGACGGAAGGGCAGCATGGACGCGCCCGAGGAGCTGCTCCTCGACCTGAATGCGCTGGCAGAGGGCCATTCCTATCTTGGCGTCGGCGCGTATGTCGTCAGCGACGACGGGCATTGGTTGGCGTATTCGCTCGACACGACGGGCTACCGGCAGTTCACGCTGCACGTGAAGGATCTGCGAACCGGCCAGACGTCCAGCGAGCAGATCGACCGCGTTGGCAGTGTCGTGTGGTCGAGCGACAATCGGACACTCTTCTACACGACGGAAGATCCGGTCTCGAAGCGATCCAACAAAGTCTGGCGGCACGTCGTCGCCGCATCGGCCAGCGAATTGGTGTTCGAGGAGAGGGACGAGTTGTTCGACGTTGCGGTGAGCCGCTCGCTCGACCGGAAGATCATCTTCTTCGGCTCGTTCGCGAAGACGACTTCCGAGCAGCGGTTCCTTGCGTCCGACAACCCGGCCGGCGAGTTTCGGGTCATTCTGTCCAGGCAGGCCGGCCACGAGTACGACACGGATCATTACGAAGGCCGGCTGTACATTCGCACCAACAAAGGAGCGAAGAATTTCCGAGTCGTCAGCGCGCCGCTGGAGGATCCCTCGGAAGCCAGGTGGGCGTCCTTCATCGATGCCAACCCCGCCGTAAAGATCGAGAGCATGACGTTCTTCGCCCGATACGGCGTCGTCAACGAGCGGGAAGGCGGTCTGTCGTTCCTCCGAGTGATAGACATGAAAACGCGGGCGTCGCACCGCATCACGACCGAGGAGTCGGACTACGCCCTCTCGCTCGCCGTGAATCCCGAGTACTACACCGACACGGTGCGCTTCGCGTACCAATCGATGGTGACGCCCTCGTCCGTGTACGACTACCGGATGGATACGCGCGAGCGGACTCTGCTCAAACAGCAGGAGGTCCTCGGCGGGTACGATCCGGCGCAGTACGAAGCCAGGCGCGTCTGGGCCACTTCCCGGGACGGCACGAGAGTGCCGATATCGCTCGTGTATCGCAAAGGGCTCGTGCTCGACGGTCAGGCGCCTCTCCTGCTGTACGCCTACGGGTCGTATGGCATCTCCATGTCGCCGGCGTTCTCGTCGGGCCGTCTCAGCCTGCTCGATCGAGGATTCGTCTACGCGTTGGCCTACGTCAGAGGCGGCGGCGAGCTCGGCGAAGAGTGGCGCGAGCAGGGACGGATGATGCAGAAGATGAACACGTTCACGGACTTCATCGACTGTGCGGGCTATCTCGTGGCGAACGGGTTCACGTCGCCCGACCGGCTCGTGATCCAGGGCGGCAGCGCCGGAGGTCTGCTCGTAGCTGCGGTGGCCAACATGCGGCCGGATCTCTTCAAGGCCGTGGTCGCGCAGGTGCCATTCGTCGACGTGATGAACACGATGCTCGATGCGAGCCTGCCACTCACGACGAGCGAATACATCGAATGGGGGAACCCGAACGAGAAGCCGGCATTCGATTACATGATCGCGTATTCCCCCTACGACAACGTCAAGGCACAGGCCTATCCCGGCGATGCTGGTCCACGTGTCGTTGAACGACAGCCAGGTGGCGTACTGGGAAGGGGCGAAGCTGGTCGCGAAGCTTCGAGCGATGAAAACCGACAGCAATCCGCTGTTGCTGAAAGCGAACCTCGGCGCAGGTCACGGCGGCGCATCAGGGCGCTACGACGCGCTGCGCGAGACCGCCTTTACGATGACGTTCATGCTGCAACAGGTCGGACTCGCTCCGGCGGTGGCCAGCACGCCGGCTTCCGCCGAGGAGTAGCGCCTGGAGGACAGTCCACTAGTGGACCGTATCAGCTGAATCAGTAGTGACTAACGTAGTTCGAGCCCGGATTCCGCAGCCGTGCCAACGGAACGGCTGCTACCGATTCAGGCGATACGTCCTACTAGTATCCATGTCTCGGGCGTATCCGCGAGGACTCGCATTTCCAGGACCATGCGATCAACCGGCAGCCGAAGTGCGCTAGACGACGGGTCCAAACCCGCGCGTCGCGCGCGCGAGTCCAAAAGGCCTTCGCAATCACAAAAGGCGCCGCCGAAGTCCGGTCCTCCGAAGCGGCATTCGGTGTACGTCGTGTATCTGCGGAACCCAAAGGGAGATGGCAAGGCGGGCTACTACGTCGGCATGACAGGGCTCACGCCGGAACAGCGGCTCGCCAACCATTTGAGCGGAATCAAAGCCGCGCGAGTCGTCACGAAGTACGGTGTGCGGCTCGTACCCACTCTGTACGAGCACCTGAATCCGCTGACGTATGCAGATGCGCTGCGCCTGGAAGGGGAGCTCGCCAGCAGCCTGCGGAAGCGAGGATTCCAGGTGTTCGGCGGACACTAGGGCGATCGGGTCGGGATCAGGGATCAGGGATCCGTTTGGGGTTAGTCGGACGTTGGTTGCTTTGTGCCCCGCGACGCTCACTGTTGCGCTGAAGCTCCGAATGCGGCTCATGTTTTTCGGACCACGGACCACGGACCACGGACCACGGACCACGGACCACGGAGCGCTCGTCGTCTTCAGCGCATCCAATCGACAGTCGGCGACCAGTAGGCGTTGATCCCGAGCGCCGTCCATCGCGGCGCCTGAGCGCCGAGACGCGTGCGGAATTCGGTCCACTGCCTTCGTTCCTGCGGCGACCATGCAACCTCGGCGACGCCAGCCAGACGCGGGAACGCCATGTACTCCAGATCGTCCATCGTTGCCAGCGTCTCCGACCAGATCGGCGCCTCTACTCCAAGGATGGCGGTCTCTGACACGCCCGGCAGGAGCGTCGCCGGATTCCACTCGTAAGCGACAGGCACATCGACATTCCCTGCCCAGTTGAGCCCCAGAACGGTGTCTTCGTGGTACTTCATGTCCAGATAGATTCTGTTGGCGGGCGAGAGAATGAGCTTCGTCGAGGGCGGAGGCGTGATCGAGGCGTCGGGGCGCCAGTACTGGATGATCGTCGAGGGCTCCAACGTGGCGTGCGCGATCTCGTCCCACCCGATTGGCTGCTTACCGTGCTTCACCACGATCCCCTGCACGCGCTCGATGAACCGTTTGTACTGGTCGGGCGTGAGCGTCTTGACCTCGTCTCCGCCGATGTGGAAGTACGGTGCCGGCGTCATGGCAGAGATCTCGGCCACGACATCGTCGATGAACTTGTAAGTGATCTCCTTCTCAAGACAGAAATTGCTGAAGC
The DNA here is from genome assembly GCA_963730995.1 of uncultured Acidobacteriota bacterium. Lineage (GTDB taxonomy): Bacteria > Acidobacteriota > Vicinamibacteria > Vicinamibacterales > 2-12-FULL-66-21 > CAVSUB01. Next base: position 549,516 of record CAVSUB010000012.1, read on the forward strand.
CGACGTCAATCCCTGTGTAAAGCTTCGGCGCGACACCGTTGCAGTTCAACTCCGGGTACGACGAGAGCGCGGCGTTGATGTGGCTGGGCATGTCGATCTCTGGGACGATCGTGATGAACCTATCGCGAGCGTACGCCACGAGATCCGCGTAGTCCTGCTTCGTATAAAAGCCGCCGCTGCCGCCGCCCACCGCGGTAGTGCCGCCGAGCGCGGTGAGGTTGGGCCACGCGGCGATCTCGATCCGCCAGCCCTGATCGTCGGACAGATGCAGGTGCAGCCGGTTGAACTTGTACGAGGCGAGCAGGTCGATGTACCGCTTCACGTCACGCGGACCGTAGAAGTGCCGCGCGACATCCAGCATCGCGCCGCGCCAGACGAAGCGAGGTCGATCGACGATGTGCCCGGTCGCGACGGCAATCGCGTGGGGGCGCGCGCCACGCAGTTCCACGGACCATGGGAGCAGCTGCCGGAGCGTCTGGACGCCATAGAAAACGCCCGCGGGTGAGGCTCCGACGATCCTCACGCCGGTTGAGGCGATGGTCAGGTCGTATCCTTCATCGCTGTTCTGCTGCGCGGACGCAGAAATCTCCAGGCGGATGGTGTTCGTGGCGACCTGGTTGGAAGCGTCGCGGATAGTCAGCGTTCCATCGAGTGCGGGACGCAGGAGGTCTGCGAGGTCCTTCGCTATCCGTTGGAGGTCGGCCTGGCCGGCTGGTGTCTCGATCGCCGTCTCTTTCGTGATCGCGAACCGCTCGCTGGCGCTGAGGGCAACGGACGCGGGCCACGGTACGAGCGCGGGATTCGGAGGCTTCGTCATGTTGCGGCCCTGGCCGCACGCTGCGGCGACAGTGAGCAAGAACACGGTCCCGATTCGAAGCGATTCCCGGCGCATGCACAGCCTCCCTGCGAGAGAGAGCTTATCTCAGGCGGCCGTTGGCCGAATCCTCCGCGCTTCCCTCAGCACGATCCTCCCATGCCACACGAGCGCCGCGATATTGACCAGCGACAGCAGCACACTGAGGTCGATGCCGAGCAGCAGGCGGGGTACGGACCATCCGCGGCCTATCCCGATCCCGTAGAAGAGGTTCATGTTCAGGGCCACGATAGCGCTGACCACGTAGAACAGCGGGCGCAGGGAGGGGCGGAGCGCGGCCGCCAGCGCGAGGAGCGGAACGGCCAGCATCATGTGATGCTCGTGGACGCCGACGCCGAGCACGAAGAATGCGTGCACGACGAACGCCGACGCGAGCGCGTGGGTGGCGAGATCCGGCGCCTTTCGCAGCTGCCAGAGGCCCCAGGCGCTCGTCGCAAGGACGGCTGCGCCGGCGAATGGTCTCGGATTGGGGAACCCGGCCTTCCGGAGAGTGCTGACCGCCATGATGCGGCGGACCTCGACGAAGAAGGCGTGCGGGCCAAGCCTTGGAACCTGATAGTACGCACGCACGGCGTAGTTGACGATCCACCAGACGTTGGCGGCATTCCCGGACAGGATGTCCCGCCGCGCGTAGAACGATCCGAACGCGAGCCACATGTTCGGGAGCGCGCCCGTGAGGGCAAATGGCAGCAGCAGCAGTGTTGCGCCGAGCGTTCCGCCGGCTGCGACGCGGCCGAGAGCGCGCGCTGCGCCAGTATGCCAGGCCGCCAGCGCGCATGCCGCGACCAGGAAGACGCCTTGCGGCTTCGTCAGGACGGCGAGGGCCAGTGCGAGCCCCGCGGATTCCATCGCGCCCAGATGGATCAACACCAGGGCGGCGACGCCCGGCAGCATCATCAGAGGATCGAGGTAGCCGAGGACTTCGGCGTTGAGGATGGTGGCTGGATTGAGCCAGTAGGCCAGCGCTACCCACGAAGCGGCGTCATCGTGCGACGTGAATCGTTTCGCCGCCCAGGCAAGGAGCGCCGTGAGCGCGATGCCGCAGACCAGACCCGGGAGCTTGATCGCGACCGTCAAAGCCGGCGCGTCTGCGAATGCAGGGTCGATCCGTCTGTAGGCCAGCCCCACGAGCCCCAACTCGTAGAGAGCCGCGGGGGGATAGTCGACCGTCGTTTCCAGCGCCTGCCACTTCACCACACCGCGGACTGGCGGGTCGCCGCCGACGCCGTAGACCTCTGTGACGTTCCGCGAGGCGCCGAACGCCCAGATCTTCCACGTCCCTACGTCTTCGGTGCCAGGCAGCGGCAGCGCCGCGATGCGGACGACCAACCCGCTCAGCAGCGCGGCGAACAGTACGCCGCGCCGCTTCACCAGAAGACCTTCTGGATTCCTACGGTCGTGCGGGGACGGAGCTTGAGGTAGATGATCAGCCCCGTCACCGTCAGGACGAAGAGCGCAAGCGCCCAGAACATCGCGAAGACGAGACCGCCGTCGCCGAACGCCTCTCCACTGTGGAGGCGGTTCAGGAACGGTTTGTCGACGTAGGCGTCGGTTCGGATGAGGGCGCCGGTCTTCAAGTCGACCACGAATTGCTTGTCTTCGCCGCCTGCCGGTTTGCCTGTGAAGATCGTGACCGTCGGCTGGTCGCCCTTGAACTGCATGGTGATCTTGTCGACGGGGGCGCCGCCCGCTGACGCCGATACAGTGGTCAGCGCGCGCGCGAGCGGATCGGACCAGTCTTTCGGCGGCGAGGCCAGCGTCACAGGGCTGACGAGGTCGCGCGTGGCCTCGCGCAAGGCCTCGTCGGCGCCAAAGAACTCGGTGAAGGCCAGGATCGCACCCGTGCACGATGCGAAGAGCAGGAAGAGGAACGCCGGAAAACCAATCCAACGATGCCACTTGCGCCAGAACTGTAGGGTCACTGAGCGATCTCCCGAAAGTGTCAGAATGCTTATAGCATTGGTCATACGGCAACGATCGTCCAAGCGCTTCCGGTTGCGGGCTCTCGATGGGATGTCGCGCGGGAATCGGCGGCAGCAGCTCCGACGTGGCAACTGCGGAATTCATGCGGAACGGCCCGGGTCCGTCGCTGCTGAATCAGCCGAGACGTGCCACTCCACTGGCTCGTGTCCGCTGATTCAATAGGCGCACCTCGTTGTTCGGCCCAGAATCCGCAGCTGTGACAACGGAACGGCTGCTACTGATTCAGGCGTTACACTCCAGTAGACCCAGTGTCACCGAACGGCTCGCGATCACGCCTCGTTGACGCCGAACTGCGGCGCCTGTACCTCCAGAGCAAGGCCGAACGATGGGGATTGGATGTCGCGCGCTTTGGGGCGGTACTCGAAGCCAGCCTGGATCGTGCGTTTCGTGGGGTCGAGCCTGACCGGCGCGAGATCGTCCGCCAGGCATCGGCGCTGCACCTCGAGGATCTTGCGCTGGCGACTGCATGCGCTGACGGTCACGAAGGCGCCTGGGAGCACTTCGTCCGGGAGCATCGCCCGGGGCTCTACCGTGCGGCCGACGCCCTCGATTCCGGCGGTGGCGCACGAGAGCTGGCGGACGCTCTTTACGGCGACCTCTTCGGTCTTCAGAATCGCGAAGGCGTGCGGCGCTCCCTGCTGGTCTACTATCACGGGCGGAGCGCCCTCGGCACGTGGCTCCGCGCCGTGCTGGCGCAGCGCGTCGTCGATCGCGCCCGGGCGAACAGGCGGCTGGCTCCGCTGCCCGATCAGCCGCTCGCGGCGAGCCCGTTGTCGACCAGCTCGGACCCGGAGCGACCGCGCCGTGTGGAGCTCCTGGGCCGGGTCCTGGCCACGGCCGTTGCGAGATTGGAGCCGCGTGACCGGCAGCGTCTCAGCTGCTACTACCGCGAGCAGCTCACCCTGGCGCAAACGGGGAAGCTGCTTGGCGAGCACGAGGCTACGGTGTCGCGTCAGCTGGCGCGGACACGCCGCGTGCTCCGCGGCGAGATAGAAGTCCGCCTCCGCGCCAACGGACTCTCACCGGATGAGATCGCGGAGTGCTTCGAGGCTGCGGTCAACGACGTCGGGCCTCTGGACCTCGGCAAAGTGTTCGCGCGCAAGGATTCGGCTGCGGAACGTTCTACATGAAGGCCGCTCATTCGGAATGTGACTCGGAGATTTTGGGTTGACGCCTGTTCCAGATCGCGATGCCGCGCTCGACCGTATCCTCCACCGCTATGCCCTGCCGGCAGAGCCCTCGGTGGACGACGCGCCTGTGTCAGAGGACTGCCTCGACCCGGAGACGGCAGCGGCCATGGCCGACGGAGGACTTTCGCAGAGCGAACAGGCCGTGGTCGCTGAGCACGCGTTGACCTGTGCGCGGTGCCGGGAGCTCATTGCCGCCATCATACGAACGACCCCCGAGCCGCCGGTGCGTCGTGCCTGGTGGCAGATGCCATCCTTGCGGTGGCTGGCGCCGGCCCTGGCGACCGGGCTCGCGGTCGCTGTGTGGGTCGCCGTCGGCGACCGGCAGCCGAACGTGACCCCGGTGGCGGTTCCAACATCGGCGCCGGCGCAGTCGCCTACGGCTACGCTGGAAAAGAGAGAGATACCGGCGGCTCCGGCCCTGCAAGAACGAGGAGAGAAGGCGGACGCGGAGCCTGCGAGCAAGGCGCCGAGCGAGCTGAAAGACAACGCCGCGACGCGAGGGGGCGCCAAGGAGAAGGTGAGAGAGCGGTCGAAGCCGGCGCGCACAGTGGATCAACTCGCCGCCGCGAAGCCGAGGGAAGAGCCGCTCGACAAGAAGGCCTCCGCGCCAGCTCCGGTGCCGCAGCTTGCTGCAGCGCAACCCGCGGCCGCAACGCCCGCGCCAGCTGCTCCGCCCACGCCGAGCGTTGTGGCCGGCGCGGGACGGGGCGCCGTTGCGGAAGGGCAGGTACGACCGGACAGCGTGAGACAAACGGAAGCGTTCGGCGCCCGGGCGGCGTTCAGCGACGCCGCAGAAACGGTGGCAGTGCCGATCCCTGACGTCACTTCACCGGACGCGCGCTCGCGCTGGAGAATCAGCGGCGCTTCGGTGCAACGCTCGACCGACAACGGTGACACGTGGACGGCTCAGGACACGGGCACGACCGTTCGGCTCACGGCGGGCTCCTCGCCCAATCCCAACATCTGCTGGATCGTAGGCGCCCAGGGCACCGTCCTGGTGAGCGTCGACGGCCGCTCCTGGCAGCGCCTCAAGTCCCCCGATCCGGCGCTCCTCGTCTCGGTGCGTGCCACGAGCGCCGATGCCGCCACAGTGACGACGAGCGACGGCCGAACGTTTGCCACCACGGACCGGGGGCAGACGTGGGGGGGCAAGTAGGGTTCCGGGGGTTCTAGGTTCTAAGGTTCTCGGGTTCTCAAGGTTCGGGGTTCTAAAGGTTCGGCGTTCTACGGTTCCGCGTTCGGCCTTCCTGCAAGAGATTTCTCCTTCCGCGTTCTAAGAGTGTCAGCCGATCGCTGAGAGCTGACAGCTGATAGCTACTTTCAGGAGCCCATAAAATGCGGTCACGAATTCCTCTGGCGGTGTGTGTGGTATTGGCGGTGCTTGTCGGGAGCAGTGCTTTCGGGACGAACACGGCGCGCGCCACTGTTACTGGCCAGGACACTTCTACCCTCGACGATCAAGTCGAGCTCTCGCTGACGGTGTATAACTCGGACCTTGCGCTCGTTCGCGACGTGCGGAACGTCGAGCTCGCGCCGGGCACGTCCGATCTCCGCTTCATGGACATCGCGGCTACTGTCAATCCTGCGACGGTGCACTTCCGCTCGTTGACGCAGCCTCCGCGCTTACACGTCATCGAACAGAACTACGAGTACGACCTCCTCGAGCCGGAGAAGCTACTTCGGAAGTACGTCGGACGCGACGTGACGCTTGTGCGGAAGATTCAGGAAGCAGGCTCGACGCGGGACGAGGAGGTGACGGCACACCTCGTCAGCTACAACAGTGCGCCGGTCTGGCGGATAGGCAAGGAGATCGTCACGGGTCTTCAGGCAGATCACATCCGGTTCCCCGAGTTACCGGGGAACCTGTACAGCAGGCCGACCCTCATCTGGACGCTCGAGAACCAGGGAAACGCCAAGCATCGCGTCGAGGCCGCGTATCTGGCGGCGAAGCTGTCCTGGAACGCCGACTACGTGCTGACGGTCGCGCGCAACGATGCCGCCGCCGATCTCGACGGCTGGGTCACGCTCGCAAACAACAGCGGGACCTCGTTCAAACAGGCGGCGCTGCAGCTCGTAGCCGGAAACTTGAACCGTGTGAGAAACGTCATGGCCGACATGGTGGCGAAGCGTGCGGACTTCGCCAAGGAGCAGGCGGCGGCCCCGATGGCGCAGGAGTCGTTCTCCGAGTATCACCTGTATTCGCTCGGCCACAAGACGACCATCAACAACAACGAGACGAAGCAGGTCAGCATGCTGTCCGGCACGTCGGTTCCGGTTCACAAGCGCTACGTCGTCGACGGCCAGGCGTTCTACTACAGGAACGCTCAGCACCCAGGCGCTCCGCTCAAGGATGACGTCGCCGTGTACTACGAGTTCAAGAACGACGCAGCCTCCGGGCTTGGCATGCCGATGCCGGCCGGTGTGGTGCGGGTCTATCAAGCGGACTCGAAGGGCGGCGTGCAGTTCGCGGGAGAGGATCACATCGACCACACGCCCAAGGACGAGACGCTGAAGCTCCGGATCGGGACGGCGTTCGACGTTGTGTGCGAGAGGAACCAGGTGGACTTCGAGAAAATCGGCCCCTCGACCTACGAGATGGGCTACGAGATCGTGCTGCGGAATCACAAGCCGACGCCAATCTCGGTGGAAGTGAACGAACCGATCGGCGGCACCTGGCGAATGCTGAACTCGTCGCATATCTGGACGAAGACGGCGGCCTGGGCCTCGCAGTTCACAGTCCCTGTCGAGGCGGAAGGGACAGCGACGCTCAAGTATCGCGTGCGCGTGACGTACTGACCACTACGCGACTTGCCGCACAATGAGGCGGTGAAATCAGCGCGCATCGTCCTGTCGACCTGGGGGTCGCTCGGCGATCTGTATCCGTATCTGGCGCTGGCCGTCGAATTGAGGCGGCGAGGCCACCAGGCTTCGGTGGCCACCATAACGGCCTGGCGCGAGCACGTCGAGCGGGCTGGAGTAAGCTTCCACGCCGTCGGGCCCGAGATTCCCGCCGACGAGGGCGTCGCCCGGGAGATGGTCCGCCGGGTGCTCGACCCGCGGGAGGGTCCGAGGTACCTGTTCGAGCAGGTGCTGGGACCCGCCACGCGCGAATCCTACGAAGCGCTGCTCGCCGCCGTCCGCGCCGACGGCGGCGCGGACCTCCTCGTCTCACACCAGGTACCACTAACGGGGCCCATCGTGGCAGAGGTCACGGGCGTTCGATGGGTGTCCGGCGTGGTCGCTCCGCTGGCGTTCTTCTCCGTGTTCGATCCCTCGACGCCCGCTCCGGCTCCATGGCTCTACCCGCTCCTCGCGCTGCACCCGATCGTTCCGCGGCTGGTGAACCGCCTCGCTCGGCGGGTGACCGAGCGGTGGGTACAGCCGATCGCACGCCTTCGAGGGGAGCTCGGGTTGCCGAAGGGTCCAAATCCTCTCTTCGAGGGGCAACACTCGCCACAACTCGTGGTGGCGCTTTTTTCCCATCATTTCGGTGAGAAGCAACCGGACCATCCCGCGCAAACCGTGGTCACCGGCTTTCCTTTTTTCGACGGCGCGGAACGCCAGCCGCCGCCCCAAGAGTTGATGAAATTCCTGGACGAAGGGAAGCCTCCGCTTCTGTTCACACTGGGATCGTCAGCGGTGTGGATCGCCGGCGACTTCTACAGTGAGAGCATCGAAGCCGCCGTGTCGCTTGGGCAACGTGCGCTGCTGCTGGCAGGAGAGGACGCTGCGCGCCTGCGCGCGCGCGGGCTGCCGGCCGGCATCGAGGCTTTCGACTACGCCCCGCACGGTCTGGTCATGCCGCGCGCCGCGGTCAATGTCCATCAAGGCGGTGTCGGCACGACTGGGCAGGCGCTGCGGGCCGGACGGCCGATGCTGGTCGTTCCGTTCGCGCACGATCAGCCCGACAATGCGCGGCGCTGCGTGTCGCTCGGTGTCGCGAGGACCATCGGCCGGGCGGCCTACTCGCGGGCGCGCGTGACGAAGGAGCTGGCGCGGCTCCTCGACGACCCGTCGTATGTCTCGCGCGCGGCACGAGTGGGCGCCGACATTCGCGCGGAGCGAGGCACCATCAGGGCGTGCGATGCGATCGAAGCCCTGCTTGCATAGAATGCAGGTCCGAGGCCGAACCGCGGATGTCAATTAGAAGGCGCGCGGCAGGCGCGCCCCCCGGTTAGTACGAGAAAGTCCCGAAGAAGGAGGACCGCTTGTCCGGGTCGCTCCACTTCGTGCCGAGCGTCGTCCCGTTGAAGGTGTTCTCAGCGGTGGTGCCCATCGTCGCTCCCTCGATCGTGGACAGAGGATGGAACCACTGCCGGCCGCCGCAGGTCGGATCGTGCTTCATCTCTTTGTCAACGGTGAGCCGGACCGATTTTGCCGCGACCCGGAACGCCTGCCCGTCGTCCACGAACTGAATCGAGGTCGGCGTGGTCTCGACGATCGTCTCGATGGTGCCGTTGGAGAGGCGCTTGGCCATCGACACGAGCGCGGCGCGCTGTGCGGCAGTCGCGCGCTCGTCGACGAATATCGCCGACCGCGTGCGCGCCGTCTCGCCGCCAATTTCGCGAATACTGAGGTTCACGTCGCCGGCAACGGCGGCCACGACGGCGAGACCGTTGAGGCTGACACCTTCGAAGCTCCCACGGTCGACCTTCCACGCCATCAGCGCTTCGCGGCCGGTCGTCGCTGCTTCACCGTTGATCACGCAGCCCCCGGCAAACACTTCCGCCGTCCTCGCCTCGACATACGCGCCCTTGATCGAGACTCCGCCCGCGCCGAGACGCGCGGCTACGAGACCGGCCAGTACCGTCGTCACGAGTATTCGTTTCATAAGCGTCTCTCCAAACTAGCGAGGGTGTAGGGCGCGGGCTTCAGCCCGCGCCGCGGCGGAGCTAAAGGCCCCGCCCTACACCAACAAACCAAATCCCGGCAAACGGCCTGCGCCTACAGCCCGCAGCAGCCCCTGCCGCTGCGGCATGCATCCGGGCGGACGGGCTGGCCGTCCGGCCCGAAGCCTGTCTGCGTCGTTACGCACCAGTACGCCGCGCTCTCATATGAATCATAAAACGACGCTTCCGCCGGATCCACCACGGCCTGGACGTACATGCTCTTGGTCCGTAGGTGCAGGCAATGAAGCCCGACGGTGATTTTCGGAGATGTCAAGGATTCCATGGGCTGCTCCGAGCTCAAACGGTCTTGATTCCGGCGGCGTTCAGTATGGCGCGCTTCACGGCTGTTCTCGCGACCTGGACTTTGTAGCCATTCTGGCTCAGCGGGCGAGCGTCGCGGACTGCGGCGTCGGCTGCGGCGGCCGCCGTCTGCTCGTTCAGCGGCTTGCCGACGAGCGCCGCTTCCGCGGCCTGGGCACGCCACGGGATCGGCGCGACCGCGCCCATCACGATTCGAGCGGAACGGACCGTGTCGCCGTTCATCGCGACAACGACCGTCGCGAACGCGATCGGCCAGTCATGCGATGCCTTGTAGCGCACCTCGTAGTGCCCGCTCTTGACCGCTCCTGGCGCCGGGAGAATGACGTGAGTCAGGAGCTCGTTCGGGGCCAGGACGTTCTCGGTCTTCACGTTCTGCAACGTCGGCATCGTGAAGTAGTCGGCGGCCGGCACCATCCGTTCACCCTTGGGACCTGCGAGACGGAACGTCGCGCCGTAGGCCACTGACGGCACGGCCAGGCTCGAGGGATGCACGATGAAGCTGGGGCCGCCTCCGAAGATCGCGTGGAACTGGTTCTCGCCGGCAGGGGAGAAGCACTGATTGCCGCCCTTTTTGAAGCAGACGAACTCCTCGTTGCGGAAGTACCAGCAGCGCGGGCGCTGATTCAGGTTGCCGCCGACCGTCCCCTGGTTCCGAATCTGCGGTGTGCCGACTTCGATCGCGGCGAGCGCGATTGCGGGATACAGCTTGGTGACTTCTGGATGCTCGGCCAGGTCGGCCACCCTCATCGCGGCGCCGATCTTCAGTCCACCGCCGGGCATCGGAGTGACCGTCGCGTCGAGCGCCGCCTTGACGTTGACGATGCGGTCGGGCTGGGCGACGTAGTCTTTCAGACGAGCGAGCAGGTCCTGACCGCCTGCCAGCGGCATGACCTTCTCGGGCTCCGCGCTCAGTGCGCCGATGGCTTCCTTCTCGGTCCGGGGGCTGACGTATGAAAACGGCTTCACAGCGTTCTCCTCAATAGGTCGTACTAACCTCGGTTCGCTGCCGTCGATGTCGGTCGCTGCTGCGCGAGCGTCTGGAGAATCTTCGCCGGCGTCAGCGGCAAGCTTCGTACGGTCACGCCGATCGCGTTCCGCACGGCATTCGTAATGGCCGCCGCCGTCGACACGGTGGGCGGCTCGCCGATTCCGATGACGCCCCGCTCCGGCTGATCGACGAGGATCACGTCGATCTTCGGAACGTCCGACATGCCCGCCAACAAATACCACTCCATGTTCGGGTTGACCATCTGACCGGTGTTCCTGTCGAGGATGCGATCCTCGAAGAGCGCGAAGTTCAGCGACCCGATCACTCCGCCATACACCTGACTCTCGGCGGTGAGCCTGCTCACGACAAGACCACAGTCCTGCAGGACGAGCACTCGCTTGACCTTGACGATGCCGGTTTCGATGTCGACAGCGACCTCCGCGAACTGCACGCCCGACGTCGTGACCGAGGACAAACCGGGTTGCCACGTGCCATCGACTGAGATCGGCTGCGTGCCAATGAGCTTGCACGCGTCGGCCCACGACACACCCTTCGAAGGCGTGTCCTTGACTTGAATCCGTCCGTTCGTCGCGACGAGAGCCGCGGCGTCCACGCCGAGGGTCGGGGCAACCTTCTCCTTGAGCGCGTCGAGCGCGTTGACGGTCGCGATGCGCACGGCCGGACTGACGCCCGCGGCCGTCGTGCTCCCGCCGGAGGCGCCGCTGATTGGGAACATCGTGTCGCCGATCTCCGGACGGATCGCAGCCGGCTGCAGACCGAGTGTGTCTGCCGCGATGACGGCGATCATCGTGCGCGTGCCCGTGCCGAGATCCTGGGTGCCGATCCTCACCACGACGATGCCGTCAGAGGAGATCTCGCAGTGCGCCTGCGAGCCGCGGCCACCGCCTCCCCAGGTGTTGACGGCGACGCCCATGCCCGTCTTGATTGGCCCGGACGTCGAGTCGCCGGTTGGATGCCGCTTGTCCCAGCCGAACTCCGTGGCGCCCCGCTTGAGATACGACCCCCACATCGCGTTCGGCGCTTCCGGCGGCAGGTTCTTGATCCGGAACTCGACCGGGTCCATCTTCACGCGGTCGGCGAGCTCCTCCATCAGGACTTCCGTGATGAAGCTGCCTTGCGGGTGACCGGGTGCTCGCATCGGTCGCTGCTGACCGGTGTTGATGTAGACGTCCTTGTGCGTTCGGCGACGGTTGGGGAACTGATAGATGTACGGCAGCGGGAAGCCAGCGGCCGCGCCGGCGCCGCCGGTGCCCCACGAGTCGCCTTCGAATGCCGTGAGCATGCCATCGGCGGCGACGCCTGCCTTGACGCGAGCGGTCGCCGACGGCCGATTGCCCGTGGCCAGATGCTCTTCCTTCCGATCGAGCATCAACTTGACGGGCGCCTTCGCCTCTTTCGCAAGCCGCGCGCAGATCAGGCCCTGGGCGTCCGGCGCCATCTTGCTGCCGAAACCGCCACCCATGAAGTGCGTGATCACGCGCACGTTGGCCTGAGGAATTCCGAGGCCGCTCGCAAAACCTTCGCGCGCCGCGCTGATGCCTTGCGTCGACACCCAGGCGGTGAGATTGTCGCCGTCCCATTCGCACACGGCGCCGTGCGACTCGAGGCACACGTGCGTGATGACGTGCGTCGAATACGTCTCCTCGACAACGTGCGCGGCCTGCTTGAATCCCGCGGCGAGATCGCCGCTTTCCTGGGCCGCTCCCTGGCGCGTGTTACCGCCGTTGAAGACGACCGGCGCGTTCCCGGCGAGCGCTTGATCCACGCCCGTCAAGTGGGGGAGCACTTCGTACTCCACCTTCACCATCCGTGCGGCGTCGATCGCGTGCTCCTCGGTGTCGGCTGCGACCGCCGCGACTTCGTCGCCCTGGTACATCACCGTGTTGCGCTGCGGATTGGCAGGATCGCGCCACGCCAGCGCGACCTTGACTCCCGGCGCTTTCTGGGCCGCGGAGAGATCGATCGACACGATCCGCGCGTGCGGATGCGGCGAGCGGACGATCCGGCCGTAGAGCATCCCGGGGCGGCTGATGTCGAAGGTGTACTTCGCCCGGCCCGTGACCTTGTCCGGACCATCGAGCCGCTTGACCGGAGTGCCGAGTACGGAGCGCTGCGTCGGCCAGTTGTACTTGGGATCCGCTGGCGGCTGAGGCGGTTGTTGTGCGCCGCCACCGCCGCGTCCACCCTGGGGGGGCGCTTGTTGAGCCGGGGCAGCAGCCTGGAGGGGACGATCAGCCACGGGTCACCCCCTTCACACTGGAAACAGCTTCGAAGATGCGTGAGAACGTTCCGCACCGGCAGATGTTGCCGTCGAGCCCGCGGCGAATCTGCTCGGGCGTCGGCGCCGGATTCTTCTCGAGCAGCGCCACGCTCGCCATGACGAAGCCGGGCGTGCAGAACCCGCACATCAGCCCGTCCTTGTCGCAGAAGGCCTGCTGCACGGGGTGCAGCGTCGAGCCGTTCGCCAGCCCGTCAACCGTGCGGATTGCCTTGCCTTGGACTTCAATCGCCAGCGTCGAGCAGGAATAGACCGGGCGCCCGTCGACGATCATCGTGCAGGCGCCGCACGCGCCGCGGTCGCACCCACGCTTGTTGCCGGTGATGTCCGCGCGCATGCGAAGCGCGTCGAGCAAGGTGACTCTCGGCTCGAGCATCAGGTCCACGCGTTTGCCGTTGACCTGCAGGTGCACGGGCACTTCGCCGGGTCCCAAGGCGGCCGCGGACGCCGCTCCCTGCGCATCAACCTCAGGCGGCGAGACAGCGGCGGTGACCGTGCCCACCACGCCGGCTGATTTCAGAAACTCCCGGCGATTGACGGTAAAGCCCTTCGGTTTGTCCTTTCGAGCCATCGACGGTTCCTTTCGGAGCGGTCTTCCGGATCCGAGCGTAGCGAATCGAGCCTAGTTTAGGTCCGTTGCGATGCTGCTGCAATCGGTTACCTCATCACGCGCCCGCACCCGAGGCGGCGACGATCGGTCCGATGTTCTCGGGGTTCATGAACGCCGGTCAGCGGCATCGATCCCGTAATCGCCGCGAAGAACTGGCGCACGTATAGAGCTGCGCCTCATCGCGACGCCTTCGGGGCCAGGAAGCGCGCCATGATGTCGGTCGCGCTCTCCCAGTCCTGCGCCTCTTTCTCCAGCTGCTTGCGGCCCGCACGCGTCAATCGATAGAAGCGGGCACGGCGATTGTTTTCGGACGCGCCCCATTCGGACTCGATGCTGCCTTCCTGCTCGAGCTTCAGCAGCATGGGATAGAGCGTGCCCGGGTTCAGCGCAAGGCGATCGCCGCTGGTCTGTTCGATGCGCCGCGCCAGGCCGAACCCGTGCAGCGGTCCCATCACTTCGAGCGTCTTGAGCACCATCAGGGCGAGAGTGCCCTGCCAGACGTCGACCTTGGATTCAGGCTGGGGTTTGCTCATTTGGTATCCCAAATGAGCGACAGTATGGCATGGCTCATTTGGGAATACAACTGGAGCCGCTACTCGCGCTTCAGGCGCAGCGCTATATCGAGCTCGTACGGCGGAGACTCGAGCGTGCGTATGCCACCTCCGCGCAGTTTGGCGCCGCGGACGACGCTGCCGATCATGGTGACCCACTCGGCGCTCCAGACGCCGTCTGCGAGCTGGATTTGCATGGAGGTCGGCGTCGACGCTGGTTTCGCCGGAGGGAGGGGCTTCCGCACGTAGATCGCAATCGCCTTTCCTGGGTCGACCAGGGCACGCGCGGCGCCACCATCCGGAACGCCTTCCTTGATCACCGAATCGTCCGGCGACATGCGAACGAAATCGAAGCTGTCCATGAAGTCGCGCAGCACTTTCAGCTGACGCCGGAGCGCGCGGCTCCCGCCGCCAGGCTGCGTCGACGGATACGCGAACGTGCCGTTTTCGTGACCGACTGTGAACGAGTAGTCGAGATTGTTGTACAGCCCGCCGCCGGCAAGGACGAACTCCCAGGCTTCGCTCCGGTAGAAGGCATCGTCCACGCCCCGGAACCCGGTCTCGTCGTCTCCGATAACCCTGTTGAGCGCGTAGTTCGTGGCGACGGCGTCAGGCGGCGTGGCGTAGTGGAAGTTGAAGATGGACACCGACGAGTGGGGGTCCGCGATCTTCGCCGACTTGTTGGCGATGTTTTGCGAGATGAGGTGTTTGGACGGAAGCGTCCGTTCTGTTTCGACGATCGTGTCGGCGATGTGATGCTGCCACGCCATCGTCACGCCGCCGAAGTAAGGCTCGTTGGAGATTTCGTAGATCACGTTGTCGAACTCGTTCAGTTCCGTGATGATCTTGCGCACGAGCGCGACCTGGGTAGCCAGCAGGGGCCCATTCCGATCCAACGTGTAGACGTCGTTCTTCCCGATGGCGCCGACACCGTTCACGTTGTTGACGGTGTTCATCGGGCTGAGGGCCCACTGCATGTCCTCGTACATGGGACAGAACAGGCTGAGCTCCACGACGATGTTCTTGGAGGCGCCATCGGCGACGAAGGTCTTCAGTCTCTTGAAGTACGCCTCGTCCCACTTCGAGAGATCGAACTTGTTGCCGCCGTTCGCGTAGCCTGGCTGGTTGCTGCGAGCCCACGGCGCGAGGTAGCGGCGAGGTCGAGGGGCGAGAGTGTTGCGGGTAATCTTGAACGCCCCTTCGGGCTCGACGTAGGCGCCGCTCATCAGGCGCGTGTAGTTCATGCCCTCGGCGGCGAGCGTATTCAGGTATCGCCGAAAGTCGAAGTCCAGGTTCATCACCGCGCCGTAGTGCTCGGCCGACGTGATCAGGATCGTGGGGCGCCCGCGCCAGAGAAAGTAGTGTGGGTTCTCCGGGTGGAGCGAGATGGCCTCACGGGCCCTCGGCTGTTCGGGCTGTCTCGCACCCGCTGCAGGCGCGCTGACAGACATGGCCGTTGCCGCCGCCAGGATCGACACCCACCGACGCATGACGAACCAGGTCATCGAAGAACGCTCATCTGTCCCGCGTGCTCGTGGTGGATTGCCGGCGTTCGGGCGCGTCGGGCGGGACGGCGGATGCGTTGCCGTTCAAGTATCGATCGAACCAGTACACCTGCCAGTTCAGGCTCTCGACGAGGTGCTTCGGCTCGCCGGTGCGCGTCAGGTTGTGGTTCTCGCGCGGGAAGAAGACGATCTCGCTCGGCACGCCGAAATGCTGCAGCGCACGGAACCACTGCTCCCCCTGCTCGATCGGCACCCGATAGTCGTTGTCGGAGTGGAGAACGAGAGTGGGCGTCTTGACACGATTCGCGTACTTCAGCGGAGAGTAGTTCCAGTACGTGTCGTAGGTTGTGAAGATGTCGCCGCCGAAATCGTCCGAATGACCGTACGCTCCATCACGGGTGCCGTCGTCGCTGACGAAGTTCGAGATGCTCCGCAGCGTCACGGCCGCTTTGAAGCGGGTCGTGTGGCTGATGATCCAGTTCGTCATGTACCCGCCGTAGCTGCCGCCGGTGACACCGAGGCGATCCGCATCGATCCAGGGATTCTTCGCGAGGACCGCTTCGACACCGTTCATGATGTCCGTATACGCCTTGCCGCCCCACTCCATCTGGACTCCGCGATCGAACTTCTCGCCGTAGCCCGTCGACCCGCGCGGGTTCGTGAAGAAGACTGCCCAGCCGTGGGCTGCATACACCTGGAACTCGTGGAACCAGTCGAAGCCGTACATCCCCGCCGGCCCACCGTGCACGCTCAACACCAGCGGGTACTTCTTGCCGCTGTCCCATCCGACGGGCTTCATCAGGAAACCGTCGACGTCCCAACCGTCTGCGCCCTTGAACGGCACACGCTCGACGGAGACCAGCGCCAGCTGTTTCCACAACGTCGCGTTCAAATGGGTCAGCTGCTTCGGGGATGCGCCCGACAGATCCGCGGAATAGAGGTCGTCGAGATGAGTCGGATCGTTCGCAAGATACACGAGACGCTTCGAGTCTCCACTGACATCGACGCCGCGCACGGTGCGCTCGCCGGTCGTGACCTGGGTGAGGCGCTTCGTTGCCACGTCGATGCGGAACAGGTGGGTGGTTCCCTTGATCCCGCTCTCGAAGTAGAGCGCCCGTCCGGCTTCCGCCCAGCGAAGCGCCGATGGAATCAAATCGAGACCGTCGGCTGCGAGATGCGAGGCGCCGCCCTCCGACGATGCGATCCAGACCTTCGGGTGCGCTCGTTCTTCGGTGACGCCGACGAACGCGACGCTTCGGCCGTCCGGCGACCAGCGGGGCGAATAATCTGCCTCCTCGCGAGTCGAGATCTTCGTCAACGTGCTACCACCGGCGTCGATCACCCACACGTCGGTGTTCCGGCTGCCGTCGAACGCTTTGCCCGTGCGATCCGAGACGAACGCCAGCCGGCGACCGTCCGGCGACCACTGCGGATCGGCGTCATCCCAGTCGTTGCCGTCCGTAATCTGCTCTGCGGCGCCGGACGCGACGTCCACGACCCAGAGGTGCGCTCTCTTGTCGTCGAACCATCCGGTGTCGTTGAACTTGTAAGAGATGTGCTTGTAGTGCCTCGCGTCGCTCGACGATTTGGCCGTGTCACTCGGGCCGCTGCGACTGACGCACACCAGGCGGTTTCCATCGGGCGACCACTGGAAGCTGGAGACACCGTTGAGCAGGGCAGTCACGCGCCGGGCCTCGCCTCCGGTCAGCGGCAGCAGCCAGACCTGCGCGCGCGGAGTCTCGGAGGCAGGATCGTTCGCCGCAGGGCGCGCGGACAGGAACGCCATGGCCTTCCCGTCCGGGCTCCAGCGTGGGCTGGTGGACGACTGCGGCGCGGTCGTGAGGCGACTGGCTTCCCGCGAGCCATCTGCTGACACCATCCAGATGGCGTTCGCCCTTCGATTCTGCTTCTGGTCGACCGTCGTGACGACGAACGCAATCGACGAGCCGTCGGGCGAGAAGTGCGGGTCGCTGACGCTCTCGAATGCGAAGTAGTCTTCGGCCGTGACACCGCGGGTCTGGGCGTCAGTACCTGACGCGGCCAACACGACCGCCAGAGTGACCGTCGCGACACGGAGTCTGCTCATCCAGTCCTCCAGGCTCAGGAATATTGGGACACTAGCACGAGAGCCGGCCTGGCGTGCCGTGTGGACGTCATCCGCATCGGGGTTCAGATTTGTTTCGAACGACGGGCAGTGCGACATAATCTTCACGTGAAGAAGATCTGCGGCACCATCCTCGAGGCCATTGGCCACACACCGATGGTGCGAATCAACCGAATCACCCAGGGTATCGTCGATGCCACGGTGCTGGCCAAGATCGAGACGTTCAATCCAGGCAACTCCATCAAGGATCGGATGGCCATCCGGATGATCGAGGACGCCGAGGGCCGGGGGCTCTTGAAGCCTGGCGGAACGATTATCGAGGGCACCTCGGGCAATACCGGCATGGGCCTGGCAATCGCCGCGGTGGTCAAAGGCTACAAGTGCGTCTTCACGACGACCGACAAACAGTCGAAGGAGAAGGTCGACGCGCTGAAGGCCTTCGGCGCCGAGGTCATCGTCTGCCCGACGAACGTCGATCCGGAGGACCCGCGGTCCTACTACTCGGTCTCGTCGCGACTCGAGAAGGAGGTCCCGAACAGCTGGAAGGCGAATCAGTACGACAACCTGTCGAACTCGGCCGCGCACTACGAGCAGACAGGACCCGAGATCTGGGACCAGACGGACGGCCGCGTCACGCATCTCGTGGTTGGCGTCGGCACTGGCGGCACTATCTCCGGCGCGGGACGCTACCTGAAGGAGCGCAACCCGTCGATCAAGGTGTGGGGCATCGACACGTACGGTTCGGTCTTCAAGAAGTACAAAGAGACGGGCATCTTCGACAAGAACGAGATCTACCCGTACATCACCGAGGGCATCGGGGAGGACTTCCTACCGAAGAACGTCGACTTCGACGTGATCGACCACTTCGAGAAGGTCACCGACAAGGATGCGGCTCAGATGACGCGCAGAATCGCGCGCGAGGAGGGCATCTTTGCCGGCAATTCCGCAGGCTCCGCGATGGCCGGCCTCCTTCAGCTCAAGGACAACTTCAGGAAAGATGATGTCGTCGTGGTCGTCTTCCACGATCACGGGTCGCGGTATCTCGGGAAGATGTTCAACGACGATTGGATGCGGGAGAAGGGCTTCCTCGAGAAGTCAGGCCTGACGGCGCGCGACCTGGTCGCCACGGGGCTTTCTGGCGAACTGCTCGCGATCGAGGGCTGCGAGCCGATCGAGACTGCGGTGAAGCTCATGGGCGCGCACGACTTCTCACAAATCTCGATCACGCTCGACAAGCGTCTCGTCGGATCGCTGAACGAGACCCACCTGTACGCGAGGATCCTCGAGGATCCGTCGATCAAGCAGCAGCCGGTCGAGTCGATCATGCAGCCCGCGTTCCCCTTCGTCGACATCTCGACACCTGTTGATCTGCTGGGGACAATGCTGACGCCCGAGAGCCCCGCTGTGCTGGTTCGCGATTTCAAGACCGACAAGACGTTCATCATCACCCGCTCGGACATCATCCGTTTACTGTGCTGATTGCCTTGAAGGGCACGGCGAGCCCCGGTGACTTCGGCGAAGCGACCTTTACAGCCCGGCGGAAGTGACGGCGGGCCCTCGAGGGACGGTGGCGAAAGTCAGTCGAAGGCGAAAACGCGATTCCCCGGAAACCCTGCGGGGTAAAGGGGTAAGTGGTGTTATGCTATTTGACGGCAGTCGTAGCCGCTTGTCGATGCCATTGGCACCTTTGGAATACACGCTCGAGCTGATCCCGAGGGCGCGCGTCGATGTCATTGACGTGCGGCAACGGGTTTCCGAACGCTTCGGCGACGCGCTGGACAGCTACAAGCGCGTCCTCTGCTGCTCCTTCCACACCACCGCCGGATACCTGGACCAGAGCCTCGCGTCGCGCTTGAATCAGAGTCGCACGGGCGTCATGCCCTACATCGACCTGTTCCGGACGATGTTTCCCGAGGGCGCGGGATACGAGCACGACAAAATCGAGCGGCGGACCGAACTGACCGAGGCACAGCGGCCCGAAGAACCGCAGAACGCCGATTCCCACCTTGCGTTCATGGCGGGCGCGCTGCGCACGTGCGTCTGGTACACCAACCGGATCCAGGAGCCCATGTGCTTCATCGATCTCGATGGTGTTCACGCCGGCAGGCCCCGGCGCCGGGTCACGAGCGTGATCGGCTACTCGCACGAAGAGCACGTCGCTCAGACGCGGCTGACCGTTCCCGTTTCCCGCTTCGCGGTCGACTCGGTGAACCTCAAGGCGCCGGCGCTCGGTATCTACGATGAGTGCTCGGCACTCGTCGCCGCGCATGGCGTGACGAAGGGACGTATCCGCATCACGCTCGCGCCCGGCGAGCGTCACGCGGGCCTCACGGTGAACGAGTACGAAACGCTGTTGATGCGGCACGATCTGTCCGAAGTGCTGCGGGATCCGCTGCGCTTCATGGCGGAGAAGGCGGGTCACATCCTCGGAAATCCGAGAGCCATCCCGGCAAAGACGCTCGACTACGCGAAGTACGATCTCGTTCGCGTCTTCAATCAGCTGGTCGAAGCGCTCGGCCTTCGCGACTCGGTGCTCGAGAGCGTGCTCTCGCGGGCGATCGCGATGCCGGCCGCCCGCTTCCTGCGGATGAAACGATCGGTCAGCCTGCTCGTGTCCGACCGGGCGACGGAAGGCCGCGGCGCGATCGTGGAGGGCACCTACCAGAGCCCGATCCTGGTCCAGTGGCACCGGGCGCAAAAGCAGGCGCGCGTGCTGGACGTCACCCTCACGCGTTTTGTGTAGCGCCCGCACAATCCATTCTTAGCCGCATGCCGGGAAGAGTCGAAGAGTCGCGGCTCCAGCCCGCGCGCTTCGTTGTTGCCGTAGTCTCGGCAGTTTTGCTGGTGCTCTCGGCGCCCTTCATGGGAGAGGCGCGTCACTGGCTCCGCGAGACCTTCCCCGCGCACTTCGTCGCGATTGTGGGAGCCGCTGTCGGCCTGGCCGCGCTGATCGCGATCGCGATTGCGCTCAGCCGGATCCGAGACCGTCGTATCGCTCGCTATGGACTGGTCGTGGCCGCCATCGTGCTGGCCGTCACGTATTCGGCGCGGTCGTCGATCGGGAACGCCGAATCGGACGTGGTCGAGCACGTGCACTTCATCGAGTACGGCGTGGTGACGTGGCTGTTCTACCGCGCGTGGCTGCCGCTCGGGGACGGGGGAGTCATCCTGTTGCCGCTGGTCGCAGGGCTGGCGGTCGGAACCTGCGAGGAATGGTACCAGTGGTTCCTGCCCGCACGCGTAGGGGAGCTCCGGGACATCTTTCTCAATGGCGCGGCCATCGTGTCGGGCCTGCTCCTGAGCGTCGCCATGGCCCCGCCGCCCCGTTTCGCGCTTTGGATCAGCCGACGTTCGCTGTCGCACGTGTTCGCCGTCAGCGCCCTGCTCGGCGTGCTGCTGACCGGGTTTCTGAACTTCGTCCACGTGGGCTACGAGATTGCCGATTCGGACGTCGGGACGTTTCGCTCGATCTACAGCGCGGGCGAGCTCGACGCGCTCGCGCGTGACCGCGTCCGAGAGTGGGCGACGAATCCGCCAGTCGCGCGGCCGCCGCGTCTGTCCCGCGAAGACCAGTACATGAGCGAAGGCCTGCTCCACGTTCAGGAGCGGAACCGTCGGTGGGGTACAGGAGAAGTGACGGAGGCCTGGTTCGAGAACCGGATACTCGAGAAGTACTTTCCGCCGGTCCTGGATACGCCGTCCTACATCTCGAAAACCGGACTCCGCTGGCCAAGTGAGCAGCGGGCTGACGGCGAGCGGCGGTCGTCGAAAGATTCCCGGGCTTTCATCAGCCACGCGCAGGGAGGGTTCCCGATCTTCGCATGGCCGAGGTCCGCGTTCTACACGATCTCCGGGGTCGTGGTGTGCATGCTCGCGCTGGCTGCGGTCGTGACTGCGCCGCGCCGGCGGCGGTGACGCGTCCGCAGCGGTCGCACCTCCATTCCCGCGCGTTATCATCGACGGGTGATCCACGAACACAGGCTCGACACGGCGCGTGGCACGTTTCGTTGTCTCGAGGCTGGTGCGGGATGGCCAGTTCTTCTGCTTCATGCGTTTCCGCTGATGGCCGACATGTGGCGCCCGCAGCTGGAACGCGTGGCTCAGGGATGGCGCTACCTGGCGCCCGATTTACGTGGATTCGGAGGCTCTCCGAGCGGGTCGCTCCGGCCGACGATAGACGACTACGCGGCAGACATCGAGGCCGTCCTGGACGCGCTCGAGATCGAGACCGCGGCAATCGGCGGCCTCTCGATGGGCGGCTACATTACCTTCGCGCTGTACCGCCGCGCACCGGACCGCTTCACGAGCATTCTCCTGGCGGACACGAAATCCGAGGCGGACACGCCGGAAGGTCGCGACAACCGGAGTGCGATGTCGGCGCTCGTCAACGCGGAAGGCGTCGGGGCGGTCGCAGACAGAATGCTGCCCAAGCTTCTGAGCGCGAACGCCGATCCCGAAGCCGTCGCCATGACGCGCCGACTGATCGAGCAGAACACCGTCGAGGGGATCGACCACGCGATCCACGCGATGATGGGGCGCCCCGATTCGACACCAGACCTGGCACACATGGGGCTGCCGATACTGGTGATCGTCGGCCAGGAGGACGTCTTGACGCCGCCCGGCGACAGCGAGCGCATTCAGCGTGCGACCGGGCGATCCCAGCTCGTCGTTCTGCCGGGAGTGGGACATCTGTCGAATCTCGAGGCGCCGGAGGCCTTCTCGACCGCTCTCGGGAATTTTCTCTCGTCCTCGATCTGAGGGGCGTCGGTCATGCTGGTACTTCCACGGTAGGATTACGTCCATGGTTCGAACACTGGCTTCCACGGTAGTGCTGGCCCTGACCGTCGGTTCTCTCGTCCTCCCTGCGCAACGCTTCACACCGGCCGAAGGAGCGGACCAGCTGCACGTTCCGCTCGATCAGATCCTGGACCCCAACGTGCGAGACGGTCTCGTCTACTATCGCGCGCTCAAATCGGAGAAGGGCCGGCTCGATCGGTACATCGCGTCCCTCAACGTTCCCGCCCAGACGTACGCCGGCTGGACGCGCGACCAGCAGGTCGCATTCTGGCTCAATGCCTACAATGTGTTCGTCCTCGAAACCGTGATCGACAATTATCCGATTCGCGCCAGGACGACGACTTTCCCAGCCGTCAGCATCAAGCAGATCCCTGGGGCGTTCGAGCAGACCAAGCACCGCGCGGCCGGACGCAGCGTGACCCTCGACGAAATCGAGAAGACCATCCTTCCGGAGTTCAAGGACGCGCGCCTCTTCCTCGCGCTCGGGCGCGGCGCGATTGGCAGCGGCCGGCTCCGCAGCGAGGCCTACACCGCCGACCGGTTGAAGCAGCAGCTCGATTCGGTGCAGTCGGAGTTCGTCTCGGAAGAGCAGATGATCCAGATCGATCGGTCCGCGAACGTTGTCTCGGTCACGCCGATTTTCAGCTGGCGCGAAGCAGAGTTCGTGGCGGGCTACGATTCGGGGGCGACGGGGACATTCGCGCAGCGCTCTCCGGTCGAGCGCGCGATCATCGCGTTCGTGCTGCCGCACGTGCTGCGGCTCGAAAAGGAACTGCTTCAGAAGAACCAGTTCAAGGTCGAGTTCCGCCAGTTCGACTGGCGGCTGAACGATCTGTCGGGACGGTAGGACGTGCAGCTCGAACTCACGGACAAGGTCGCCGTCATCACCGGCTCGAGCCGGGGGCTCGGGTTGGCCAGCGCGCACGCGCTTGCGGCAGAAGGATGTCGCGTGTGCGTCTGCGCGCGGGGCGAAGAGCGGCTGTCTGCAGCCGTGAAGGAAGTCGGCGAGTCTGCCAGTGACCCGCGCAGGGTGCTCGGGGTGCAGGCCGATGTGTCCAGTGCCCAAGGCATCCAGCACGTCATCGATCGGACGGTCGAAGCGTTCGGCGGCCTGGACATTCTCGTCAACAACGTGGGCCGGGCGGCCGGCGCCGATCTCGTCGGCACGAGCGACGACGAATGGCAGGCGGCCTTCGACGAGACGCTCTTCCCCGCGATTCGAGCTTCGCGGCTGGCCGTTCCTCACCTCCAGCGCCGCGGCGGCGGAGCCATCGTGATGATTGCGTCGATCTGGGGCCGGGAGTCCGGCGGCCGCATGACGTACAACGCCATGAAGGCGGCGGAGATCAGTCTCGGCAAGTCGCTGGCGCAGCAGCTGGCGCCACACAACATCCGCGTCAACACCGTCGCGCCCGGCTCGATTCTGTTCCCGGGCGGATCCTGGCACCGCCGCCAGCAGGCCGAGCCCGAGGCGATCGCCCAGTTCGTGGCCCGCGAGCTGCCATTCGGCCGCTTCGGCCGCTCCGACGAAGTTGGCGCCGTCGTCGCCTTCCTCGCGTCCCCCCGCGCCAGCTGGATCAGCGGCGCGTGCCTGCCGGTCGACGGCTGTCAGTCGAAGTCGAATATCTAGGGTAGCTGTCAGCTCTCGGCTATCAGCCGTCAGCTATGGCTGTGGGCCGTGAGCTGAAAGCTAAGCTGACAGCTGAGAGCTGAAAGCTGACAGCTCAGAGAAAGCTGATATAACCCCGCCGTGGCCTCCCTCATCCAGTCCCTTGCCGACAGCCTGTTCATGCCGTGGGTCGTTGTCGTGCTCCTTGGTGCCGGCGCGTTTCTCACGCTGAAGACGTCCTTCGTGCAGCTGCGGCGATTCGGAGAAGCCTGGCGGGTGGCGCTCGTGCGGCGCGCGACCGGCGACAGCGGCGCCCTGACGCCGTTTCAGGCCTTCATGACGGCGCTCGCGGCGTCGATCGGCACCGGCAATATTGCCGGCGTTGCAACGGCCGTCGTGTCGGGCGGCCCCGGGGCGCTTTTCTGGATCTGGGTCTACGGCTTCGTGGCGACGGCGATCAAATTCGGCGAAGCCGTGCTGGGCATGACGTTTCGCGAGTCCACGCCAGGCGGCGTGCTCTCGGGCCCCATGTACTACCTGCGCGACGGGCTCCGTTCGCCTTCGCTCGCGTGGCTGTTCGCGTTCGTGGCCGCCGTCGCGGCGCTGACCACAACGCCCTTCACGCAGCCGAACTCCATGGCGCTCGTGCTCGACACGGTGTTCGGGATTCCAAGGCTCGCTTCGGGCATCACAATCGCTGTCTTGACCTGGCTCGTCATCATCGGCGGGATCGCGTCGATCGGGAGAGCGGCGGAAAAGCTGTCGCCCCTCAAAGTCGGGCTGTACCTCACCGGCGGGCTGATCGTGATTCTCTTCAACGCCGCGCGCATTCCGTCGGTGCTGGCGCTCGTCTTCTCCGAGGCGTTCACGACGCGATCGGCGCTCGGTTTCGGAATGTTCGTTGCGATGCGGTATGGCATTGCCCGGGGCATCTACGCGAACGAGGCTGGCTACGGCACGGCGGCGGTGGCGTACGGAACCGCCCGCAGCACACAGCCGACCCTCCAGGGTCTCAACGCCGTCGTCGAAGTCTTCATCGTCTCGTTCGTGACGTCCTCGATCAGCGGCTTGACAATCCTGCTGACAGGCGTGTGGCAATCGGGCGTGACGAGCACTGCCGCTGTCGCTGCCGGGTTCAACACGGTGATGCCGACGGTGGGCGGCTGGGTGGTGGCGTTCTGCACGTTTCTCTTCGGCTACACCACCTTGATTGGCTGGGCGTACTACGGCGAGCAGTTCTTCGAGTACATCCTGGGTCGCTCGGTGACGATTCCGTACCGGTGGATCTACTGCCTGCTCATTCCGCTCGGAGCGATCTCGAAAGTGGACGTGGTGTGGGCGTGGGGCGATCTGATGAACGTCCTGCAGGTCTTTCCAAACCTGATCGGAGTTCTCGGGTTGAGCGGGATCGTGGCGCGGGCGGCGAGGGCACCTCTGGTTGCGACCGTCGATTCTGTGGACGTCGGACGCGGCCTTCAGACGCCGCCCGGACGGGCCTGAAGGCGTCGCTACGGTCGCAGTCCGTGGTCAGATCTTGCCGAGCTGAGAGCTGACAGCCGAGAGCTAACTTGCATGTCATATCATTTCCGGTCTCCGTACCGGTCGCACGTAAGGGGATGACGTGATGTCTCGGGTATTGGTCATCGCGATTGCGCTGCTCGGCGCGGCGCTCGCCGCGCCGCAATCCTCTCCACTCGTTTTCGACGTGCGCGCGCACGGCGCCAAAGGAGACGGCCGATCCGCAGACACCGTCGCCATCAATGCCGCGATCGATGCCGCAGCCGCCGCCGGTGGTGGCGTCGTGGCGTTTCCCGCCGGCCGTTACCTCACGTTCTCCATCCGTCTCAGAAGCCACATCACGCTGCAGTTCGCGCCAGGCGCGGTGCTCATTGCCGGCGACCCGACGATTGACGGGGGAAGGTACGACGCACCCGAGCCGAATCCCTCCGACCTCTATCAGGACTTCGGCCACAGCCACTGGCAGAACAGTTTGATCTGGGGAGTGGATGTCGAGGACATTGCCATCGTGGGTCCCGGATTGATTGACGGACGTGGGCTCACGCGGCGCGGGCCTGGCGCACGCTGGGCAAGGCCTGGCGGTGACCGGCCGTTGAGCATGGGTGCGGCGGTCGGCGGCGCCGCCGATCCAGAAGCCGTTCAACGTTCGATGGACGGTCAGGGAAACAAGGCCATCGCCCTCAAACGAGCTCGAAATGTCACGCTGCGCGACTTTGCGATTCTGAACGGCGGCCACTTCGCGCTGCTCGCCACCGGCGTCGACACGCTGACAATCGACAACGTGCGCGTGGACACCAATCGCGACGGTTTCGACATCGATGCGAGCCGCAACGTGCGGATTTCAAACGTGGCGATCAACAGCCCGAACGACGACGCGCTGGTGTTGAAGAGCTGGTACGCGCTGGGCGAGGCCCGTCCTACGGAAAACGTCACGATTACGAACGTTCAGGTCAGCGGCTTCGACATCGGCACGGTGCTGGACGGCACACGCAAACACACACAGGAACGGGCGCCCGATCGCGACGGCGTCACCGGACGCATCAAGCTCGGGACGGAATCGAACGGCGGCTTTCGCAACATCACCATCAGCAACTGCGTGTTCGAATGGTCGCGAGGCCTCGCGCTGGAGACCGTCGACGGGGGCGTGCTCGAGGACGTGACGGTGACCAACGTCACGATGCGCCACGTGACGACTGCCCCAATCTTCCTGCGGCTGGGGAATCGCGCCCGCGCCCCCGAGGGCACTCCCGTAGCCGCCCTCCGCCGCGTCACCATCAGCAACATCGTCGCATCCGATGTCGAATCGCGTTACGCCGCAATCGTCGCGGGCGTCCCGGAGCATCCGGTCGAGGACGTGCTCCTCAGCAACATCAGGCTCCAGTTTCGCGGAGGCGGTTCAGAAGCCGACGCGAACGCGGAAGTGGCCGAGCACGCAGAGGCCTATCCGGAGCCAAGCATGTTCGGGACGACGCCGTCGTATGGGCTCTACGTCCGACACGCCAGGAACATCACGGTCAGAGACTTCGATGTGCAGTCGATCAGCCCCGACGGCCGACCGCCAGTGGCGCTCGTAGATGTGGATGGGTTCTACAGCGATCACCTCACGGCCGCTCGAGCCGCCGGGAGTCCCTTCCTTGCCCTCGAAAACGTCCGGCAACTCGTCGTTCGCGGAACACCGGGCGTGCCGGACTTGACCCGGCCGCGGGTGGCGGGGAGGGAAGTCCGCTGAACCCGGCTCCTGCTTTTCGTTTCGCCTCTTGATCGCCCGTCCGCCCACTGCTAGCATGGTCCGCAATTCTTTCGCCTTCAACAGCTTCCCATGGCTTCTCCGACGCTGCCGGTTGTGGCCGGCGACAAGGACCGTTCACTGCAGGAGGCCCTCAGCAGGCTGACCGCCTCGCGGGCTCCGCTTGGCCGCGAGGCCGATCCGATCGTCACAGCGGCCCATCGGCTGCCCGCGGTCCCCGCGTCGTTCGGGCCGTACCCGGACGCTGCGGACCCGCGGCTCCGGTCGGCACTTGCGGTCCGCGGCGTCGAACAGCTGTACACCCATCAGGCCGAAGCGTTCGACCACGTGCTCGCTGGACGCAACGTCGTCACGATTACACCGACCGCGTCCGGAAAGACGCTCTGCTACAACGCTCCAGTTCTGAACGCGATCCTCCAGGACCCGTCCGCACGCGCGCTGTACTTGTTCCCGACGAAGGCGCTCGCGCAGGATCAGCTGGCCGAACTGCAGACACTCACGGATCTGCTGTCAGCCGATTCGGACGCCAGGATTGGAGTCTTTACGTACGACGGCGACACGCCATCGGATGCGCGGCGCTCGATTCGTGGGAAAGCGCATGTCGTTCTCAGCAACCCCGACATGCTGCATTCAGGAATACTCCCGCACCATCCTCGCTGGGCGAAGCTGTTCGAGAATCTCCGGTTCGTCGTCATCGACGAGCTGCACGCGTATCGTGGCGTGTTTGGGAGCCATCTCGCGAACATCATCCGGAGGCTCCAACGCATCTGCCGGCACTATGGCTCGGATCCGATTTTCATCTGCTCCTCGGCGACGATCGCGAACCCACGAGAGCTCGCGGAGGGTCTGACGGGCCGGAGATTCGCGCTCGTGGAGCGGAGCGGCGCGCCGCGCGGGGAGAAGTTCTTTCTCTTCGTCAACCCGCCGATCGTCAACGCGGAGCTTGGGATTCGCCGTTCGTATCTCGCGGAAGCCCGACGGGTCTCGCTCGAGTTCCTCAAGCACAACCTGCAGCTGATCCTCTTCGCCCAGAGTCGTCTCGCGGTGGAGATCCTGACGACGTACTTGAAGGATGCGTTCAACGGGCCGCCGGGTGCCGCGGACGTCATCCGCGGATATCGCGGCGGCTACCTGCCGAACCGTCGTCGTGAGATCGAGCGCGGCCTTCGCGAGGGGCTCGTTCGGGCTGTCGTTTCCACCAATGCCCTCGAGCTCGGCATCGACATCGGTGCGCTGGATGTGTCGGTGCTGGCCGGATATCCGGGCACGATTGCGGCGACCTGGCAGCGCGCCGGGCGGGCAGGCCGCCGGACGACGCGCTCGGCGGCGGTGCTCGTGGCCAGCAGCGCGCCGATCGACCAGTTCATCGTCCGTAACCCGTCCTACTTCTTCGACTCTTCGCCCGAGCACGCGCTCATCAATCCGGATAACCTCCACATCCTGCTCGATCACGTGAAGTGCGCGGCCTTCGAGCTGCCGTTCCGGGACGATGAGCGGTTCGGCGGCGAGGATCTGCAGGAAGTCCTGGGCGTGCTTGGGGAAGAGGGGTTCGTGCACCATGCCGACGGGCAATGGAACTGGACGAACGAATCCTACCCGGCCGACGCCGTCAGCCTGCGATCCGTCTCGTCGGACAACTTCGTCGTGGTCGATCACACGCACGACGAGCGAGTGATAGGGGAGACGGACTTCACCAGCGGCCCTTCCACGCTCCATGAGAAGGCCATCTACATCGTCGAGGGCGCACTGTATCAGGTGGAACGCTTCGACTTCGACGGCCGCAAGGCTTACGTGCGATCGGTCGATTGCGATTACTACACGACCGCGATCAGCTACGCGAAGGTGACGATCCTCGAGACGTTCGCGTCGGGATCAGGGATCAGGGATCCGTGGTCCAAAAACCACGAGCCCTCCGGCGAAACACTCGAAGCTGTTTCGGATCCCGGACCACGGATCCCGGATCCCGACACGCGAAGCTCTTCCCAGACTTCGGATCCCGACAGCGAAGCCGTCACCGTCAGTTCCCGGCGAAGTCACGGAGAGGTCCACGTGGTGTCGCGCGTGGTCGGCTTCAAGAAGATCAAGTTCTACACGAACGAGAACGTGGGCTCCGGCGATCTCGATCTGCCCGAGCAGCAGATGCACACATCCTCCTACTGGCTCACGGTTCCGGCCGCGATCATGACGACGCTGCCGTACTCGCCTGCCGATCGGCGCGATGGCATCGTCGGGCTGGCGTTTGCGATGAAGAACATCGCGCAGCTGCTGCTGATGTGCGACGGGCACGACATCGGTCTGTCCGTGGACGGCGGTGCGATCGACCGTTCGATTCGCACGGGCGGCGTGCCGGGCGTGCCGGATGCGCTCGCCACCGAGCCCAACATCTTCATCTACGACAACTATCCCGGCGGCATCGGCTTCAGCCGGCCGCTTTTCGAGATGCACGATCAGCTGCTCGCTCGGACGCGGGACCTGATCGTGGGATGCCTTTGCGACTCCGGTTGTCCGTCCTGCGTCGGACCGGAAGGCAATACCGGTCCACATGCCAAGCAGGTAGCTCTGCACATCTTGAGCACGCTAGCCTCGCGCGAGGCCGCCTGACGTGGACATTACCTCCCGACTCCGGGCAATTGTCCGATCGGGCCCGCAGAAACCGGCCGGGCGCGAGCTGACCTACGAGCCCGATGTCGGCCGGTACGAGTCCACGCTCGATCTCGATCGCGTCAGCGAGATGCTGGGCGGCATTGTTGTCAGCACGGCGTTCGGCCGGTGCCTGGCCGTCGATCGCCGGTACGAGTCCGATCGCTGGCACGGTGAGATCCGCATAAGCGACTGCGAACTGCGGGTAGGCGATGGTCTCGCGGTGCTCGACCCGGCGCTGGAAATCCGTGGCCGCCCGGATGCTGGTCAAGAGGACGTTCCAGAGGGGGGCGCATCCCGGACCCTCTCGCGGACGGTGTTCATCGATCTCGAAACGACGGGTCTCAGTGGGGGCGCAGGCACGGTGGCCTTCCTCGTGGGACTTGGCTTCTTCGACCTCGGCGCGTTCCAGGTCCGTCAGTTCCTGCTCACCAGCCATGCCGCCGAACGGGCGCTGCTTGCCGCGGTCTCGGAGTGTTTCGAGGGTGTCGATCTGCTCGTGAGCTACAACGGCAAGACGTTCGACGTTCCCATGATGGAGACGCGTTGGGTCTTCCATCGCATGGAGCTGCCGTTCGACGGGATCCCGCATTTCGACATGCTCCACCCGGCCCGTCGCCTCTGGAAGCTGCGCGCTTCGGCATCAGGCGAACCGGACGATGGCGGGTGCCGGCTGTCGACGCTCGAGCGGACGCTGTTCGACGTGCGTCGTGTAGGAGATGTGCCCGGGGGAGAGATTCCGCGTCGTTTCTTCCACTTCCTGCGAACCGGCGATCCACGTCCTCTCGAGCCCGTGCTCGAGCACAACCGGATCGATCTCGTGTCTCTGGCGGCCGTCACGGCTCGGGCCGTCCGTCTCGCCGAAGAAGGTGTTGACGCCTGTCGCGACTCGAATGAGGCACTGGCCCTGGGCCGCGTCTACGAGCGCGGCGGCGACGCGAGCCGGGCGGAGCGCTGCTATCGGCGGGCGACGGGGTCAGAGATAGTCGATGTGCGTGGAGAGGCGTTGTACCGGTTGGGTCTCCGATACCGTCGGGCCCGCATGTTCGAGGAAGCGGCTGGGGTGTGGCGGGAGCTGCTCGCGTTCGGCGATTCCCGTCCGGCGCGGGGCAGTCAGATCGTCGAAGACCTCCGCCGCTTCGCGGCCGAGGCGCTCGCCGTCCACGAGGAGCACCGGGTTCGCGACTACTTTGCGGCGCGGGAGCTTGCGGCGTTCGCGCTGGAGGAGATCGGCGAGGCCGGTGGCTCGCCGGCCAGGCGCCGCGAAGAAGGTTTGCGGCACCGGCTGGCGCGTCTCGATCAGAAAATCTCGAGGGGTCAGAACCTCCGCCTGACGTTCGGCTGAGCTTCTGGACGGGTTACTTGGCGGCTGCGGCCGCTACTTTCTTGGTCTTGCTGGCCTTGACCGCCTGCGCCTGCTTCCGGCTCTCCGAGGTCTGGGCGCCAAAACGCTTGGTGAACCGTTCCACGCGGCCTTCGGTGTCTACCAGCTTCTGCCGGCCGGTAAAGAACGGGTGGCAGTTGTTGCAGATCTCGAGGTGCAGCTCGGGCTTGGTCGACCGCGTCGGCCAGGTCGCTCCGCACGCGCAGCGCGCCTCGATCTCGTAGTACTTAGGATGAATCCCTTCCTTCACGGTGTGCTCCTTGGGGCTTGAGACAAAGAACTAGTTTACCAGAATTCTGCCTGGTACGGGATTTCCTACTCCCAGTCCACTGTCCTGTCCCACCGGTGGCGTTTCAGCTCTGCCATAAATGCTGGCGACAGAGGCTCGGCATCGCTGGCCGCGATGTTCTCCTCGACGTGCCGCGTCTTCCGCATGCCAGGAATGACCGTGGTGACCGCAGGGTGCTGAAGGATATGTCGCAGCGCCAGCTCCGGCAACGTCATACCAGACGGGACGACTTTCTTGAGCGCATCGATGCGAGGCAGCGTGGCGGCGAGGTTCTCGGGCGTGAAGTACGCATTCCGGAAGTCCCCGCTCGGCCACGTGGAGCCCGCGGTCAGCGTTCCGGTCAGGCTCCCTTCATCGAACGGAACGCGCGCGATGATCGCGATGTTCTTCTCCTGGCAGTAGGGAAACAGCTCGTCCTCGGGGTTCTGATCGAGGACGTTGTAGACGACCTGCACCGCGTCCACGAGTCCGGTCTCGAGTGCGCGCATGACGTTCGCCGGCTGGAACCGGTTCACGCTGATGCCGAACGATTTGACCAGCCCCTCGTCCTTCAGCGCGCGAACCGCGCGCTGCCAGCGGTCGTCGCCCGCCCACTGGTCGTTCCAGACATGGAACTGCTGCAGGTCCAGCGACGAAACGCCGATGTTCGAGAGGCTTTTCTCGGTGTACTCCCGCATGTAGTCACTGGGAAAGACGTCATCGAGCGTGTGGCCGTTGCGGGCCGGCCATTGACGGTTCTTCGGCGGGATTTTCGTGGCCACGAAGAGCCGGTCGCCGCGATGGCGGCGGAGCGTTTCTCCGAGGATTCGCTCGCTGCGCCCGTCTCCGTAGGCCCAGGCGGTATCGAAGAAGTTGCAGCCCAGCTCGATTGCGCGGTCCAGCGAGCCGTGCGATTCCTCGTCCTTGCTCCCCGTCCATCCCGCCATGCCCCACATGCCATAGCCGACATCCGATACCTGCCAGCCTGTTCTTCCAAACGTTCGATAGCGCATCAGATGCAGACCTTACTTGCCGGAGTCGCAGGGCGGCCCGGTGAGGATGGAAACCATGATCATCGGCGTGTTGCTCTTGCGCGTGACCGTGTGCGGCGTGCCTCTCGGGATGACGGCGAACGTGCCGGCCGTGAGGTTCATGTCGACGCTGCCGATCCGCTGCACACCCTCGCCGGCGACGATGTAGATCATTTCGTCGGCTTCGGCATGGGAGTGTTCGGCGAGCGGTTCTCGCAGCTGGACCAGCGTGGCCGTCGACGTCGCCGTGCAGCCGACCGGCGAGTTCTTCGACGGCGCCCCTCGGCTGATGTAGTTCTTCTCGACGAAGTCCGGAATCGACACGGAGCTGGGTGGTCCCGACGGTCGGACGGGCGGCGGAGGCGGCGCGGCCGGCTGCGGTGCCGGCTCAGGCTTCGGGGGCGGCGGCGGGGGTGGAGCCGGAGACAGCTCGGCGGTCGTCTTGACCGGCCGGCCGGCAGCCACGGTGATCTCGCGCTCGAACGTGATCGTCCCGGCGCTCTCGAAGCGCAGGCGGTAGGTCCCCGCATTGAGGTTGCGGAGGATGATCGTGCCGTCGCCGTCCGTCTTGCCCTCGCGCTCCATCGTTCCAGTCGCCTTTACCGCGATCTCCGGCAGTGGCTTGCCCTGACGGTCGGTCACGAGGACGGTGATGCTCGGGCGGACGGTAGGGGCCTTGGGGGCCGTCTGCGCCGGTGCGGGCGTCGCCGGCGGTGGTGTGGCCTGAGGAGGCTTCTCGGCAGGCAACTGCCCGATAGCCAGCCCTGCGAGCAGAACTGCGGTTATCAGCATCCCTCTATCTCAAGCTGCGGGACACGTTCCCGTCAAGCGGAGTAATGACTGAGCTGGGTCCGGGGGCCTGCCACGTGTCACGAAACCCTTACAGGAGGAGGGAGGAGGGGAGGACGAGGAAGGAGCTTTGCGCTCTGCGCCGAGCAGCACACCACTGATTCGAAGAGCGCCAAACGTTCCTCTCCGTCCTCCCTCCTCCCATCCTCTTGTAAGGGTCTTGTGGCAGGTGGGAGGCGTGCGCCCCTACTTCCCGTTGGCCATCGCGCCGAGGAACTCGGCGTTGTTCTTCGTCTTAGCCATCTTCGAGAGCAGCAGCTCCATGGCCTCGACGGGTGAGAGCGGGGTCAGCACCTTCCGAAGCACCCACACGCGGTTGAGATCTTCCTTCGGGATGAGGAGCTCTTCCTTCCGCGTGCCGCTCTTCTGGATGTCGATCGACGGGAACACGCGACGGTCGGTGAGCTTCCGATCGAGATGGATCTCGAGGTTGCCCGTGCCCTTGAACTCCTCGAAGATGACCTCGTCCATGCGCGATCCGGTGTCGATCAGGGCCGTCGCGATGATCGTCAGCGAGCCACCTGACTCGATGTTCCTCGCGGCCCCGAAGAACCGCTTCGGGCGCTGCAGCGCGTTGCTGTCGACGCCGCCCGACAGGACCTTTCCGGACGCCGGCACGATCGTGTTGTAGGCGCGCGCGAGCCGCGTCACCGAATCGAGCAGGATCACGACGTCCTTCTTGTGCTCGACGAGGCGTTTGGCTTTCTCGATCACCATCTCGGCGACCTGCACGTGCCGGGTGGCCGGCTCGTCGAAGGTCGACGAGATCACCTCGCCCTTGACCGATCGCTGCATGTCGGTGACTTCTTCGGGCCGCTCGTCGATGAGCAGGACAATCAGGTACACCTCGGGATGGTTCAAGGTGATGCTGTTCGCGATGTTCTGCAGCAGCATCGTCTTGCCGGTGCGCGGCGGCGCGACGATCAGGCCGCGCTGCCCCTTGCCGATCGGGACCATGAGGTCCATGACCCGCGCCGACAGGTTGTCGGCCGCCGCCTCGAGGCGGATGCGCTCCTGCGGGTAGAGCGGTGTCAGGTTCTCGAAGAAGATCTTCTCGCGCGCGCGATCCGGCGGCTCGAAGTTGACGGCTTCGACCTTGATCAGTGCGAAGTAACGCTCGCCTTCCTTCGGCTGACGGATCTGACCCGACACCGTATCGCCGGTGTGCAAGTCGAACTTGCGGATCTGGGAGGGTGAGACGTAGATGTCGTCCGGCCCGGGAAGGTAGTTGTAGTCGGGCGCCCGCAGGAAGCCGAAGCCGTCCGGCAGCGTCTCGAGTACGCCCTCCGAGAAGAGCAGCCCGCTCTTTTCGGCGCGGGACTTCAGGATCTCGAAGATGAGCTCCTGCTTCCGCATGCCGGTGGCGCCCGGCACGTCGAGCTGTCGGGCGATGTGCGTCAGCTCCGTCACGCTCATGTCTTTCAGCGTGGTGAGCTCGACGACGGGGGCTTCGGTAGTGGCGGCGGCGCCGGCGGGCTCGGTCACCCGCGCGGCTGCACGTCCCTGGCGATTCTCGCGATCATTGTCCACAGTACATCCAGTCCTTCGCCGCTCGTGACCGATACGGGCACGGCGGTCATTCCAAACACGTTCTCGATGGTCCTCAGGCTGCGCGCCCGCTCGGCGCGCGACAGTTTGTCGATCTTGGTGGCGACGACGTGCCGCGTGACGTTCAACCCATCCAGCCAGCGCGCGGCGCCGACGTCGCTCTCGAGACCCGGGTGCCGCGAGTCCACGAGCAGCATCGCCGCGCGCCTGATGCCCGGATCGGCTGCCCGAAAGTACCCTTCGGCGATCGACCGCAATTCGTCCGCTTCGTCGACGCCGCCCCGCGTTTCGACGGGTTCAGCACGCAGCGACGCTTTCGTCTCCCGACCGGGCTCGGGACGATGCCGGGCCTGTCCGGGCATCGAACGACGTGCGTAGCCATAGCCGGGGAGATCGACGAAGTAGACGGACCATCGCCCCGGACCACCCGCGCCGGCCTCGGCGACGAGGCGATAGACGTTGGCCAGCCTGGTCTTGCCGGGCGCCGCGCTGGTGCGGGCGATCTTCGCCCGGCTCAGCGCGTTGATCAGACTCGACTTGCCGACGTTCGACCGTCCGACGAAGGCGACCTGTGAGACGCCGTCGCGCGGGATGCCGATCAGCACGGAGCCCGTCGACGGACCCGGCGCCGCGCTCGTGACGAAGTCAGCGGAGAGAAGCCTCAATCGGTGTCGCGGACGGGATCCGGTGTCGGGGATCCGGGATCCGAAGACCCCGGCCGGCTCGGGCGCGGAGCCCGTGTCGGAGACGAACGGATACCCGATCCCTGAGTCCCCGATCCCGTCGAAGCATCAATGCGTAATGGTGTCGTCTGAAATGGCGGGATCGACTTCCGCGTCGGCCGTGGTCGCCGCGGCGGCGAGGACCGGGAATGGCCCGGCCAGGGCGATCTTCAGCACTTCGTCCATGTTCTCGACCATGTAGATGCTCGAGAGAGTCCAGGACGTTCTTCGGAATGTCCGCCAGATCCTTTTCGTTGTCCTTGGGGACGATAATCGTCTTCAGTCCCGCGCGATGCGCCGCGAGAATCTTTTCCTTCACGCCGCCGATGGGCAGGACCTTGCCGCGAAGCGTGATCTCACCCGTCATCGCGACGTCCTTGCGCGCCGGAATCCGCGCAATCGCCGACACCAGCGCGGTGGCGAGCGTGATGCCGGCCGACGGGCCGTCCTTCGGGATGGCCCCCTCGGGGACGTGCACGTGCACGTCCGTCTTGCGGTTGAAGTCCTTCGGGATGCCGAAGTCCTCCGAGCGCGACCGCACGTAGCTCATGGCCGCCTGCGCCGACTCCTGCATGACGTCGCCCAGCTTGCCGGTCAGGGTCAGATGTCCCTTACCCGGCATCAGCGTCGCTTCGGTCACGAGGATCTCGCCGCCGACTTCCGTCCACGCCAGACCCGGTGGCGACGCCGATCTCGTTCGTCAGTTCGGCGAGCGTCGGACGGAATCGCGGCACGCCGAGATACTCGGTGACCTTGGCGCCCGTGATTTCCTCGCTGAACTCCTTGCCGACCGAGACGACCTTGCGTGCAATCTTGCGGCAGATGGACGAGATCTCGCGCTCGAGGTTCCGGACGCCCGCCTCGCGCGTGTAGCGCTGGATGATCGCCTGGAACGCCTCGTCCAGGAACGCGATGTTCGAGCCCGTGAGCCCTGTGCCTTCGATAGCCTTCGGCGACAGGAACTTCTTGGCGATCTCGACCTTCTCCTGCTCGGTGTAGCCCGCGAGCTGCAGCACTTCCATGCGGTCGCGCAGCGCCTGCGGGATCGTGTGGAGCACGTTGGCCGTGCAGATGAACATGACGTTCGAGAGGTCGTACTCGACGTCGAGATAATGATCGAGGAACGCGTTGTTCTGCTCGGGATCGAGCACTTCGAGGAGCGCCGCGGATGGATCGCCGCGGAAGTCCATGGACATCTTGTCCACTTCGTCCAGCAGGAACACCGGATTCATCGTTCCGGCCTTCTTCATCATCTGGATGATCTGGCCGGGGAACGCGCCGATGTAGGTCCGTCGATGGCCGCG
Organism: uncultured Acidobacteriota bacterium; assembly: GCA_963730995.1. GTDB lineage: Bacteria > Acidobacteriota > Vicinamibacteria > Vicinamibacterales > 2-12-FULL-66-21 > CAVSUB01. The sequence goes on from CAVSUB010000012.1 coordinate 586,247, forward strand.
GATCTCCGCCTCGTCGCGAACGCCGCCGAGCGACAGCCGGACGAACTTGCGGTTCATCGCGCGCGCGATCGACTTGGCCAGCGACGTCTTGCCGACTCCGGGCGGCCCGGAGAACGTGAGGATGGTCGCCTTGGGCTTCTTGATCAGAGCGCGGACCGCGAGGAACTCGAGGATGCGGTCCTTGATCTTCTCGAGCCCGTAGTGATCCTCGTTGAGGATCTGCTCGGCACGCTTCAGATCGCGGCTCTCCTTCGTCTTCTTGTGCCAGGGCACCGCGATCAGCCAATCCAGGTAGTTGCGCGAGACGGTCGCTTCCGCGGACATCGGCGGCATCGCCTCGAGCCGTTTCAGCTCCTGGATGGCCTTCTCCTCGACCTCCTCGGGCATCTTCGACTGGTCGATCTTCTTCTTGAGCTCCTCGACCTCGTTGCCCTTGTCGTCCTTGCGCCCCAGTTCCTTCTGGATCGCCTTCATCTTCTCGTTGAGGTAGTACTCCTTCTGCGCCTTCTCCATCTGCTTCTTCACGCGAGACTGGATGCGGCGGTCCACCTGGAGCTTGTCCACCTCGGCTTCGAGGATCCCGGCGATGCGGTTCAAACGCTCGATCGGGGAGATGATCTCGAGAAGGTTCTGCTTCTCGTCGACGCCGACGAGGAGGTGCGCGGCGATCGTGTCAGCCAGCTTGCCGGGATCGTCCACCCGGACGGCCGCGATCATCGCGTCGTAGTGCAGGTTGTTCGACAGCTTCACGTACTGCTCGAACAGCGACACGACGCGGCTCATCGTGCTCTCCGCCTCGCCGCCCGCTTCCTTGTGCTTCGGGATCACCTTCACGACGACGCGGTAGAAGCCTTTGTCCTCTTTCCACTCGACCGCCCGCGCGCGCTCGATGCCCTCGACGAGCACCTTGATGTTGCCGTCCGGCAGCTTCAGGCTCTGGACGATGTTCGCCACGCAGCCCATGGTGTAGATGTCGGCTGGCTGCGGATCGTCCACGGCCGCGTCATGCTGCGCCGCGAGGAAGATGCGCTTGTCCTTGAGGAGCGCGTGCTCGAGCGCCCGTGTGGACGACGGACGCCCGATGACGAACGGCATCATCATGTGCGGAAAGACGACGACGTCGCGGAGCGGAACGATCGGGAGGGTTTCGTAGAGTTCCATGTATTGGGTTGAGCTGTCAGCTTCCAGCTGTCAGCTGTCCAGCTTTGCAGCTGGAGGCTAGCTCCGAGCTGGCGGCGCTGAGCGGGAAGCTGACAGCTGAGGGCTGAGCAGCTAACCCGGCTTTCTCGATCAGCGTGATGGGCTTTTCCTTGCTCTGCACGACTTCGCGGGTGATCACGCACTCGCGGATCTTCTTCTGCCCCGGGCAGCGTGTACATCAGGTCGAGCATCAGATCCTCGATGATCATCCGAGACCACGCGCGCCGATCTTGCGCTGCAGCGCGGCCTCGGCGATGGCTTCGAGGGAATCGTCCGTGAAGCGGAGCTTCACGTTCTCGTACTCGAACAGCTTCTGGTACTGACGCGTGATGGCGTTCCGGGGTTGCGTGAGGATCTGGACGAGCGCCGCGCGATCGAGCTCGTGCAGCGTGCCGACGACCGGGAGGCGCCCGACGAACTCCGGAATCAACCCGTACTTGATCAGGTCTTCCGGTTCCACCATCTCGAGCGTCGTGCCGATGTCGCGGGTCGAGACGCGACTTGACGTCCGCCTTGAACCCGAGCGTCTTCTTGCCGATCCGCCGGTCGATCTGCTTGTCGAGGCCGACGAACGCGCCGCCGCAGATGAACAGGATGTTCGTCGTGTCGACCTGGAAGAACTCCTGGTGCGGGTGCTTGCGGCCGCCCTGGGGCGGGACGTTCGCGACGGTGCCTTCGAGAATCTTGAGCAGCGCCTGCTGGACGCCTTCACCCGAGACGTCGCGCGTGATGGAGGGGTTCTCGTCCTTGCGGCAGATCTTGTCGACTTCGTCGATGTAGATGATGCCCTGCTGGCACTTCTCGATGTCGCCGCCCGCCGCTTGCAGCAGCTTCAGGATGATGTTCTCGACATCCTCGCCGACGTATCCGGCCTCGGTCAGCGTGGTCGCGTCGACGATCGTGAAGGGAACGGACAGGAGCTTGGCGAGCGTCTGGGCCAGGAGCGTCTTGCCGGTGCCGGTCGGGCCCGATCAGCAGGATGTTCGACTTCGTGAGCTCGATCTCGTTCCGGCTGCGCGTCTGCTTCTGGATCTCGATGCGCTTGTAGTGGTTGTAGACCGCGACCGCCAGCTTCTTCTTGGTCTGCTCCTGCCCGATCACGTACTCGTCCAGGAACTTCTTGATCTCCTGGGGAACCGGCAGCGACGATCGTGTTCCGCCCCGCGCCTCGAACCGGTTGTCGTCCGCGATGATGTCGTTGCAGACCTCGACGCACTCATCGCAGATGAAGACCGTCGGGCCCGCAATCAGCTTGCGGACGTCGTTTTGATCCTTGTTGCAGAAGGAGCAGCGAAGGACCTCGCCGTCGCCGGTTTTCTTGACCATATGGGGTTCGTTCCCTGGGAGTCTCAGCTTTCGGCTATCAGCTCAGCTCTCAGCGAATGAGCGGCCAGCGCTCAACCGCTACCTCGAGCCACCAGAAAGCTGCACGCTGATAGCTGTCAGCTTCCTAGGCCCGCTTCCGGATGACTTCATCAATGATACCGTATTCTTTGCCCTGGTCGGGTCCCATGATGTAGTCGCGTTCGGTGTCGTCCTGAATGCGCTTGAGGGGCTGTCCGGTGTGCTGGGCAAGGATCTGATTGAGCCGCTCACGGGTCCGCAGCAGCTCCCGGGCGTGAATGTCGATATCGGTCGTTTGCCCGCCAAGCCCTTGAACCCACGGCTGATGGATCAGAATCCGGGAGTTCGGGAGCGAGTACCGCTTACCCTTCGCGCCGGCCGCCAGCAGCACCGCCGCCACGGACGCCGCCTGCCCGATGCAGTAGGTCGCCACGTCCGGCTTGATGAACTGCATGGTGTCGTAGATGGCCATGCCGGCGGTCACCACGCCGCCCGGGCTGTTGATGTACAGGAGGATGTCGCGATCCGGGTCCTCGGCCTCGAGGAAAAGCATCTGGGCGATGACAAGATTCGCGATGTTGTCGTCGATCGGCGTGCCGATGAAGACAATACTGTCCTTCAGAAGACGGGAAAAGATGTCGTAGGCGCGTTCGCCTCGGTTGGTCTGTTCGACCACCATCGGGATGAGCTGCATGCGTTCTGACATATCGGGTCTGAAGCTGTCTGTGAGAGGCCACTGCAGGGAAGCCGGGTATCCCGGCTCCTTTCCTGGTGGTCAGTATCAGCTGATTCGATAACGTGCCACGGGACCGTTTTGCCGGGTATTCGCAGGTGCGACACCGGAGCGGCTGCTACCGATGTGCGACTCCCTTCCTATTAGTATATCGGTCGAAGACCACCGACCGTTAAGTTTCCGGCGGTCAGCCTTCCTGGATGACGGTTGCCCGGCCCAGGAGGAAATCGACCGATTTTTCGCGGCGAAGGCCTGAATACAGCCGGGCCAGCCCGCCTTCCTTCTCGAGCCGCGCGCGGACGGCGGCGGCCGTCCGGCCGGTACGCTCGGCATAGCGTCCCACTTCGGCGTCGACCTCCGTCTCGGACACCTCGACGTGCTCCCGTCTGGCGACCTCGTCGAGCACCAGGGCGCCCTTGACGGCGTCGATAGCCGCGTCCCGCTGCCGCTCGCGGAACTCCTCCCAATTGATGTTGGTCTTCATCGGGTCGATCTGCTGCTCGATGAGGCGCCGCACGAACTCCTCGACCCGCCTGTCGATTTCGCGATCGACGAGAGTGGCCGGGACATCGAAGGTGACGCGGGTGGCCAGCTGGCGCAGCAGGTCCGCGCGCGTGTCGCGCTCGACCTCGTGGCGCATCTCGTGCTCGAGATCCTGCCGGACGCGATTGCGCAACCCCTCCAGCGACTCGAACTCCCCCACGTCCTTCGCGAACTCGTCGTCCAGTTCCGGCACGGCCCGTGTGCGGATCGCTTTGACTTCGACCGCATACTTGACCGTCGTGCCTGCGAGCTCTTTGATCTCGTAGTCGTCCGGGTAGATCACGTCGAAGCTCTTCGACTCGCCGGTCAGCAAGCCCGCGAGCTGGTCGTCGAAACCCGGCGGGTTCGCGGACGCACCGATGTCGACCGTGACGTTGCTGTGGCGGTCGGTGCTCGGCTCCGGCGCCTGCTCACCCTCGCTCGCCGGCGCCCCCATGGCCGTCCGGGTCATGTCCAGGAGGACGGAGTCGCCGTTCTCGATCCCGCGACCCTCGACCGGCTCGTAACGAGCGGCGCGATCGCGCAGCCGCCCGAGCGCCTCTTCGACGGCAGCGGATTCGACCTGCACGGGCTTCCGTCGAAGTGTGATGCTGGCGTAGTCCCCGGGATCGATCGGCGGCACCGTGTCGAACGTCGCGGTGAACTTCAGCGGCTGACCCTCTTCGACGACGACATCGCGAATGTCGGGTGTGTCGACTGGTTCGACTCCGCGCTCCCGCAGCGCGTCGTTCACCGCGCGTGGGATGAGACCGTGCGCAACGTCGTGCAGGATCTGATCGCGGAAGCGCTGGCGGACGACCTTGGCCGGCACCTTTCCCGGACGGAAGCCTGGAATCCGCGCCGCCTTGCTGTAGTCGCGGGAGACCTTGTCGATCTCAGCGTCGACGACGGTGCTGGGGATTTCGACGACGAGATTCTTCTTCGTGTCGCTGACGTCGATGAACTCGGTTTTCATGTCCTGGACGATTCGCGCTGTAGGAAAGAGCACTCGAGATTCAGCCTTCGTCTGGCGGCCTGTCGAGCCGGAGCTCGCAGCAAAGCCGTCGAGCGAAGGGAAATGCGAAAGGGGGGAGTCGAACCCCCACAGCCTCTCGGCTACCGGATCCTAAGTCCGGCGCGTCTGCCAGTTCCGCCACTTTCGCGCAAGCGCGTCGGCCGATTGGACCTTAGCGTAACACAGCGTGCCTGAGCTCGTTCGTCGTCGCTTCGGGACCATGATCCACAGCAACGCGCGCCGCTGGTGACGCCTGGAAACTGTGACGCGCGGAGGCTTTATTGAGTTGCAGCGGCGGTAAGACTGACACCTCAAGTATCCCTTTGCAACTCGGCCGTCGACGCCCGCGACTCGCACTGATCGGGCAGCGGCAGGCCGGCGTCAGCCTTATCGCCGTTTCTGTCAGCAATATCCCCGAACGTCAGCCGTTGAGCATTCAAGGTGGGACTGGTGGCCCGCTTTCTGCAGCCTTTCGGCGCCGATGCGGACTTACTTCTCATTCAGGAGGATCCCGATGAAACGCGCGATCCCGTGTACGTGTCTCGCGGCGGTTTTCGCAGTCGGCTTGTCGGCGCAGACTCCGAGCACATCGCCGGGTGCATCAGCGTCGGCGCAATCGGACAAGGACAGCGCCAAGACAGTGACGGTCACCGGCTGCCTGAAGGCAGGCGATGCGCCAGGCTCGTTCGTGCTGGCGAACATCAAGGGTGACAAGGACAAGGCCTCGACGAGCGCGAGCACTTCGACATCGACGACAGGTGCCGCCGGAACGGCAGGGACTACCGGTACGGCTGGCACGACCACGACGACCACAACGACGACCGTGAGCAAGGATCTGGAGAATGCGACCGTGAGCCTCACGGGCAGCCCGGCTGGAGTGACGCTGGGCGATCACATCGGTCACATGGTGCAGATCACGGGCGCTCTCGCGGGTCAGAGCGCGTCAGCCTCGGCTACCACGGGCGCCGCCCCGGCGACGTCTCCCGCCGAGCCGCCCGCCGCAGCGGCGACTGCAGCCAAGGCTCAGCCGAGCATCGCCGTGACGGCGTTCTCGATGGTGTCGGGCAGCTGTTCGATGTAGCGACGGGCTCGTTTTGGAATTCCGTTCGAGCCAGCCCGGGCGTCCGGGCTGGCTCTTCTTGTTTTTGGCAGCCGGCCCGAAGCATGCACAAAATAGGAGTTCGGACGCGGCGGCTGCGCGCGGCTGTGAAACCCGCCAGCCTGGTCGGGCGTCGAAGCCTTGAAGAGGAGTGCTCATGCCAGTCAGCGATCATCTCGGCCTCCGGAACCTGGCAGTCGATCGGGCGTCGCTCGTGGAGTGGTACCTGCGCAACCGCGAGCGGTCCCGACGCCTCTTCGATTTGATCGATCCGGAGGTGTACTACACGCGTCCGATCGCGCTTCGCAACCCGATCGTGTTCTACGAGGGACACCTGCCGGCATTCAGCGTGATTGCATTCCTCCAGCGCGGGCTCGGTCACTCGGGCGTGGACGAGCGGCTCGAGCGCCTGTTCGCCCGCGGCATCGATCCCGATAGCGTGGACGCGGCCGTGCCGCGGAGCGGCGCTTCTACCCTGTGGCCGGATCGTAAAGAGGTCCTCGCGTTCGGCGCCGCCGCCGACGAGGCGGTTCTGTCGGCGTTGCGCGATGCTCCGTTCGTCGAGGATCGTCCTGCGATGCTGCACGGCGAAGCGATTTACACGGCGCTCGAGCACGAAGCGATGCACCAGGAGACGCTGTTATACATGTGGCACCGTCTCCCCCACGATCACAAGCGGAAGCCGATCGACCTGACCTATGAGGTCGGTGGCGCACCCGTCGCGCCAGATGTCGTACGGATCCCGGCCGGCCGCGCGACGCTCGGAGCGGAACGGAGCGGCGGTCGCTTTGGCTGGGACAATGAATTCGGGGAAGTCCACGTTGACGTTCCCGCCTTCGAGATCGACATCCACAACGTGACCAACGCCGAGTACCTCGCCTTCGTCGAGGCGAGGCGGCTATCGCACGCGCGAGCTCTGGACGGAAGCCGATTGGGCGTGGCGCGAGAGCGAGCAGCTCGAATTCCCCATCTTCTGGTTGCAGCGTGGTGGCGAGTGGTACTGGCACGGGATGTTCGAGGACCTGCCGCTGCCGCTGGCGTGGCCTGTCTACGTCAGCCAGGCCGAAGCGAGTGCGTTCGCGCTCTGGAGGAAGCGTCGGCTGCCGACCGAGGCGGAGTACCACCGCGCCGCATTCGGAACGCCGGAAGGGCGTGAGCGGCTGCTTCCGTGGGGCGACGCTCCGGCGGATCCGTCACGAGGCAACTTCGACTTCTCGAATTGGGAGCCTGTGCCGGCCGGCTCGAGGCCCGCGGGAGTGAGCGCGTGGGGGGTCCACGATCTCGTTGGCAACGGCTGGGAGTGGACGTCCTCCATCTTCGGGCCGTTCCCTGGATTCAGCCCGATGGCTTCCTATCCCGAGTACTCGGCGGACTTCTTCGACGACCAGCACTACGTCATGAAGGGCGCATCGTCTGCCACGGCCAAGGAGCTCGTGCGGCGGAGTTTCCGCAACTGGTTCAGGCCCAACTACCCCTATGTGTACGCGACCTTCCGCACCGTTGCCGCGAGCTAGCGACCATGGCTGCCATCAATAGTGCGCTGACGCTCGAATTTGCCGCGGACGTTCGACGCGATCTCATGCTCGAACCGAAGCAGATCCAGTCGAAGTATCTGTACGACGCTCTCGGTTCGAGCCTCTTCGACGCCATCTGTCGTCTGCCGTGGTATCGCATCACACGGGCGGAGAGCCGCCTGCTTTCGATGCACGCAGACCCGATCGTCTCCACGATCGCCGACAACGACGGCACGATCGTCGAACTGGGTTGCGGGAGCGGCGAGAAGCTCGTGCTGCTCGCGGAAGCACTGCAGGCGAGAGGCGGATCGGCGCGCGTCCACCTGATCGACATCTCCTCGCAGGCGCTCGAGCAGACGGAGCAGAGGCTCGGAAGGCTGCGTCACTTCTCGGTGGTCGGTCATCAATCCACGTACGAAGTTGGCCTGCGGCGTGCGGTTGCGCAGAGGCGGGGCGGCGGTCCAATGCTCGTGCTGCTGCTCGGATCGAATCTCGGAAACTTCGACACGCCGGCCGCCGCGGCGTTCCTCGATCGGATCCGCCGCGCCCTGTCGCCCGGCGATCTCCTCCTGCTGGGTGCGGATCTCGTCAAGAGCGAGCCAACACTGCTGCTCGCGTACGACGATCCCCTTGGGGTCACCGCAGCCTTCAATCGGAATCTCCTGGTTCGCATCAACCGCGAGCTGGGCGGTGACTTCGACCTGTCCGCTTTCGCACACCGGGCAGTCTGGGACCCGGAGCACCAGCGCATCGAGATGCACCTGGTCAGCGTGTCGGACCAGATCGTGCGCATTCCAGCCGCCGACTCGACTGTCAGGTTCGCATCGAACGAGTGGATCTGGACCGAGAGCTCCTACAAATACACGGCGGACCAGATTGTCGACATGGGGGCCGAGGCGAGCTTCACCTGCCGCGACCAGTGGGTCGACGGCGACGCCGGATTCGCCTTGACGCTCTTCACCGCGCTATAGGGCTTGGAATTCCCTGGAATCGGGTGGGAATTCCGTAAAGCTCTCAGCTCTCAGCTATCAGCTCTCAGCTGATGGCTGACAGCTGATAGCCAACTTCCAAGCAAACCCTACGTCCCGCCGGTCCGTCTAAGCCACAGTCGCGGCTCCACGGATTCGGAAGGGATTGGTTTTGTACCCAACGTTCATCGTTCTGGCGGCGCTCTTGTTCGCCAGTGCCAAGGCTCCCGCGGCCAGCGTGACGGCGCCGCCGCCCGCGGTTGCTGAGGCGATCAAAGTCGACGGGGAGTTCACCGAGGCGGCCTGGCAACAGGCGCCCGCCGTCACGGGATTCCTGCAGCGCGACCCGACCGACGGCGCACCCGCCACGTATCAGACCGAAGCGCGGATCGCGTACGACGCGACGTCGCTCTATATCGCCATCACGGCGATGGACCCCGAGCCTGCGAAAATCGTCGGTCACAGAACCCGGCGCGACGAAGGATCGCCGTCGGACTGGGTGCGCGTGATGATCGACTCGTTCCACGACAAGCGCAGCGCGTTCGAGTTCGCGGTCAACCCGGCGGGCGTGAAGCAGGACACGTACTGGTTCAATGACAGCAGTTCGGACGACGGGTGGGACGCTGTGTGGGACGTATCGGTCAGCCGGAAGCCTGACGGCTGGCGCGCGGAGTTCAAGATTCCATTCTCCCAGCTCCGTTTTCAGCCAACCGAGGCGACGACCTTCGGTCTCGCGTTCGTGCGCCAGATCGGCCGGCTGAACGAGACGTCGACATGGCCGCTGTTGTCGAAGAACGCGAGCGGCTACGTGTCGTCGTTCGGCGAGCTGACCGGCCTTCGTCTCGATCGATCGCCGAAGCGGCTCGAGATGGTGCCCTACATCGTGGGGGACGTGACGCAACAGCCGGTGGAAGCGGGCAACAGCCTGCTGAAGGGCACCGACCCCGATCTCAACGTCGGTCTGGACATCAAGTACGCACTTCGGCCCGGGCTGACGCTCACCGGCACCGTGAATCCTGACTTCGGTCAGGTCGAAGCGGATCCGGCCGTCGTCAACCTGTCCGCGTTCGAGACGTTCTTCTCGGAGCGGCGTCCGTTCTTCGTGGAGGGATCGGGCATCTTCCGGTTCGACACCGACTGCAACGACGGATCGTGCAGCGGTCTGTTCTATTCGCGCCGGATCGGACGGGCGCCGCGCGGCGAGCCGGACGTCCCCGACGGCGGATACGCCTCGGCGCCGACGCAGACGACGATCATCGGTGCCTCGAAGTTGACCGGCCGCGTCGGCGCGTTCTCGGTCGGGCGCGTTGAACGCGCGTGACGGCTGACGAGGACGCCGTGATCGCCGACGGCCTGCACCGCACGACGCCAGACGGTGGAGCCGCTTCTCCAGCTATTCCGTCGTCCGCGCGCAGACGGAGTTCGCGAACCAGTCGTCGCTTGGATTCATCACGACCTCCACGAACCGCAATCTCGACGATGCCACGCGATTCCTGCCGGGGCAGGCGTACACCGGCGGCGTCGACTGGGACTGGCGCTTGGCGAAGCGCTATGCGATCCAGGGCTACTGGGCGGCGAGCAGCGTGCTCGGCGATCCGGCGGCGATTCACGGAGCTCCAGGAGAGCAACGTCCACAGCTTCCAGCGCCCCGATTCATCGCACCTGGAGGTCGACCCGACGCGGACATCGCTGAACGGCTACTCGACGCAGCTCGCGCTGAGCAAGATCGGCGGGCCAGCGGGTTCGCTTCAACTCGAACATCTCGGTGAAGAGTCCCGGCTTCGACTCCAACGACGTCGGCTTCATGCGGCGCGCCGACCAGCGCAACATGAGCAACTGGATGCAGTGGCGGAACGACAAACCGAACAGGTATCTCCGCAGCTTCCGCTTCAACCTGAATCAATGGGCTGGCTGGAACTTCGACAGCGACCTGCTCAACTCCGGGCGGCAACGTCAACGCTCACGCCATGTTCCCGAACAACTGGGCGACCGGAATCGGCATCAACGTGAACGCGATCACGTTCGACGACCGCGCGACGCGCGGTGGGCCCGGCGCGTACCGCAACGCTCAGCGCAGCATGTGGTGGTACCTGCAGAGCGACAACCGGCGACGCGTGTCAGCCGGCATGAACCTGTTCCGGCAGAACGACGGCCTCGGCAGCACGTACCGCGACTACAGCCCCGAAGTCACGTGGCGCCCCTCGTCGTTTCTCTCGTTGAGCGGTGGGTTGAGCATCACGAACAACTTCGATGAGTCGCAGTGGATCGAAGACGAGCGACGGGCACTACGTGTTCGGCAGGCTCGATCAGCACACGGTCGGCCTGACCACCCGCGTGAACTACACGCTCTCGCCGCGCCTGTCGATTCAGGTCTACGCGCAGCCGTTCGTGTCAGCGGGCGATTATCTGGACTTCAAGGAGCTCGTCGACGGTCGCACGAAAGCACGTACGGCGACCGCTTCCGCCCGTACGACTACACCTCCAACCCGGATTTCAACTACCGCTCGTTCCGAACGACGAACGTCCTGCGCTGGGAGTACCGTCCCGGCTCGACGCTCTTCGTCGTCTGGCAGCAGGGGCGTGAAGGGACTCTGGATCAGGGGACGTTCGACTTCAGGCGGGACATCGGGGGCGTCTTCGGTGCGCCTGCGACGAACGTGTTCCTCGTGAAGTGGGCGTACTGGTTGAACTACTGAGGGCGGAAGAAAAACCCTGACAGTAAAACCGTTACAGGAGGAAGGGAGGACGGGAGGAACGGATCGGGAATCTTCGTCGAGACACTTTTCCAGGCAGCTCGCGCCGCGCGTAGCGCGGCCTTGTCAGATTCGAACGGGCACGGGAACGAACACGTCGAGCTTCAGGTCGTGCTCGTTCCCGTGCCCGCTCGATCTGACCAGGCGCCGCTTTCAGCGGGCGCGCGAACTGCTCGGAAACACTCAGGAAGATTCCCGATCCTCTCATTCCTCCCGTCCTCCCTTCCTCCTGTTAAGGTTTTACCCGTATCGAGCTCTCGCTCGCTCCAGCTCGTCCCTCACTTGCGCGACGAGCTCCGGGGGGGACAGCACCCGCGCGAGCGGCCCGAATCCCAGCACCCAGCTTCGAAGCGCCCAGTCGTTCGAGACGTGCAACACCAGATGCACACTGCCGTCCTGTTGATCCTCGGCCTGCTGCGATGCGTGCCACGCACGCTCCTTGACGTATCTCGCGATCTGCGGCGCGAACGCGATCTCGACCTCTTGCGGCGGCGTGCCCTGATGGACGCCGAGTGAGTGCGCGAACACTTCTTCCGGCGCGTCGGACGGCTCGAAGCGTTCCTCGGTCAAGGACAATCCGAGAATCCGATCCACGGCAAACGTGCGAAGCTGGCCGTACTCGGGCACGAAGGCCAGGACGTAGAGGCCGCCCTGGGCGAACACGAGCCTGTAGGGCTCGATCAGATATGTCTTGTCGCGATCGCTCGACATCGAGTGATAGCGCATCGAGATGCGCCGATGATGGAGCGAGGCCTCGACCAGTTGTGCCGCCCGCGCCCCGCGCGCCACGGCCTCCCTGGCGTTCGACGAGGTGGTGCCGCCGTCGGCCGATGACGCCAGTGCGCCCGGTTCCGCTTTGGCCTGCATCACGAGCGGCAGGCGATCGAGGAACTGGCGCATTCCAGGCGTCAGCGCGGCGGACAGCTTGTCGAAGGCGTTCCGGAGATCCTGATGGAAGGGAGTGGAGGCCAGCGCTTCGACGAGCGTCCTGCTGAAATAGAGTGCGCTCAGCTCTGCGAGCGTGAATCCTGTCTCGTCGAGACGACGGAACGGACGCTGCTCGAGCATCCAGTAGCGCTTGCCTTCGTGAAGATCGTCGTAGAGAGGGAAGCCGGATGCTTGCAGCGCTTCGAGGTCACGGCGGATCGTTCGCGTCGAGACGCCGGTCTTCTCCGCCAGGTCGTCGATCGTCAGCCGACGCGATGACTCCAGATCGCGCAGAATCGTCCACTGCCGAATGACTTCCGCATTTCGCACAGTCGGCAGTCACGATATCACTTCGGCACCGCTACCGTCGCAGACTCGCTGGACGCATTTCCCGCATCGTCGGAGCAGGAAACCGTCACCGTATAGATCCGATCTCGTCCTTGCGTGGATCGCTCCGCCCGCAGCTGGACATGCTGAGCATCGATGACGATCGAATCGACTGCGGTGTTTCCGTCGCCTCGGCCGTTCGCCGGCTCACTGCTCGAGACCCTGAGCGCGCAGCTGGGCGTGCCGCTCGCGTCGCTCGTGGCATACGCTGCGAGGACGTCGACCAGCCGATGGTTCGCGGGCGACAGCAGGTCGGGCGTCAACTGGAGTGCGGTCAACTCGGGCGCGATCGTGTCACGGACCCGGACCACTCTGGTGATCGTCGTCGTCAGAGAGCCATTGGTCGCGCTATACATGAGCGTGTAGTCGCCGGGAGTGTTCACATCGACGGCGCCTGACGTCGTCACGTCCAGCGGACCCTCGTCGTCGTGAGCCGTCGCACCAGGATCGGTGAAGCTGGTGAAGGCCTCGACGTCCAGTTGCGAGCCTCCGACGAGCGTGACCACCGGCGCAGCCGGGAATGCGAAATACGCAATCGCCGCGTCGTGATCGGACACGCGCTCGGGACGCGTGCCATCGCCTCGCAGCGATTCGGGGAAGTCCGCGTTGCTGCGAGCGTAGCCGGCGCGCGTGAATCGCTTGAGCGCGAGGCCGTTCACGATGATGTGATCCAGCGCCTGCGCGTTGCCATCGAATACGAACGAGTAATGCTGTGAGGGATCGAGGCTGTCGCCGAGATTTGTCAGATCCGGATCGACGAGGTCCGCGCTTGCAAGCGCGACCTGGTCCGCCGGCGTCGGCGTTCCTCGGATGGTGCCGACGACGTCGACGAAGCCGTCGTTGAAGGGGAACGCGTTGTAGTCGCCGACGGAGATGACTCGTTCCGTAGCCTGGTGCGCCTGGATCAACGACGCGAGGAATTCCGCCTGCGCCTGCCGTTTTGCACGGATACGGTCGCCGTCCGTGCCGTCGATCCCGCTGAGCGAGCGGAGGTGATTGACGATCACCGTGACAGCGAAGGGCGTTCCCAGGGGGGCAATCACCTCCGCTTTCAGCACGAGTGGCGGCCGATCGTTCAGGAGTGGAAGCGGGGCCCCAGGCGCCTGCCCTGGCGGTGCGTACGTCGCATCCTTGCCGATCTGCTCCACGCTGATCACATTGACACGCGTGGACTTGACCAGGAATCCGGAGTCGATGCCGCCGATGTCGTTCCCTTCCTCGAGGTACGCGACGTACATCGGGTCGCTTTCCCCCTCGGCCAGCGCATCTGCGTTGATCTTTGCAGCGAGCCTCTGCAGGATGGAGAGGTTCTCGACCTCGACGACGCCGAGAATGTCAGGTGAGCGAAGGACGTGCCGGATCGTCAACGACGCCTTCAGCAGGCGCAGGTTCACCGCGTCCGGCGTCAGCGCGACGTCGTCGTGATTCGGGTCGTCCAGCTCGTCGAAGAACCGCTCGAGATTCGCGGAGGCCACCGTGAATTCCGTTGCGCTCGCGACTGGAACTGGCGTCGCTGCCTGCGCCCCGGTCACGACGCCCGTGCCGGGATCGGGCAGGATCGCGTAGCTGCCGAACGCAAAGTCCAGAACACCCGTCACTCCGGATATCCGCTGTCCCGCGGCGACGTTCAGGATCGCGCTGCCAGGCTGCGCGCTGCTGTCGACGCGAAGCCGTTCGGGGTTGCCATCGAAGCGTGGCACGCAGCAGGGCAGCCCGGCCGGCGCCGGTGAGGCGGGGTCAAGCCCCGGCTCGCGCACGGGACGGGGCACTCCGTCGACGACGGCGTAAAACACTCCGCTGGAAGAGGCCGTGGCGTCCGACTCGAATACCGTGCCTTCGGTCGGCGCGATGACGCTCAAGTCTGCCTGGACGCGCATACCTTCGTACTTCTCGAGCTGTTCGAGTGGCCCCGTCGGGGGCGTGTCGGAAGGATGGAGCACGATCGGCAGCGGCAGCGGCTGCATCGAGCCGATCACGGAGAACAGCGGGCCTCCGCCGAGCTCCGTCAGCGGCGGGCTTGGCGGCGCAGGCGCAAACTCCGAGACGATTCCGGAGACCCGCACCTCGTCGCCGACGGCGGGCTTGACCGTCGCGCCACTGGTGAAGACGAACAGCCCCTCTGAAGTCGATGGATCGAGATCGTCGAGGCCGTCCGGCGTCTGCACGTAGAAGCCGCTGCTCCGTAGTGCCGTCACGATGCCGGCCGCTGTGACGAACTGGCCGACGAGGGGCGACGTGGAACCACTGCCCTGAATCTGTGAGATCGGTGTCGGGGTCGACGGCTCGATTGCGAGACGAATCGAGGCGGTGCCCAATCGGCCTCGAACATCGGTGATGCTCCCGGTCAGGACTTTGAAGCCGGGGGTTCCGGTCGCGACGACCTGGAACGAGTAGACGTTGTCACCCGCAGTGATGTCGCCGTTCGTGCCGTCGTCGAAAAAAGTTTGTGTGCCGCCGCCGATGGTGGAGAGGTCGACGCTCACCGCAGCAACGGGCCCCGGCGGAAACGCGCCCGGAGTGACCTTCAGAGTCAGGAGCGTCGAAGTACCGCTCGCGATCGAGGCAGGTACGGCCGCACCGATTGCTGTCGGGGGCACTCCCACCGTGGACTTCGGCGACGGGACGCCGGCCAGGAAGTCTGCGGCGTTGTCGTTGGTATCGGCGAGCCCACCATCGTGGCGGATGGCAGCCGTCGTATTCGACAGCGTTGGCGTAGGGCCGGAGCCCTCGAAGCAACTCGCGGCCCCGTACCCGACGAAGTCGAGCACGCCCGAGAGAGGACAGGTTCCGGTCAGCGGCGTTGCCCCTGCGATCAGCGCGACCTTTCCGCTCGTCGCGCTCATCGCGATGTTTCCGGCGGCGTCCGGGGCGGGCAGCGAAAGCGAGCCTCCGCTGCCGGCCGCCTCCTGAACGAGGTAGTACCCGCCCGCCGGAATAGTCCCGTTCAGTGCCGTTGCTGCCCAGGCGCTTCCGGCGGCGGATGTGTATTGCACAGTCCAACCGGCGACGCTGATATCGAACAACTCACGATTGCGCAGCTCGATGAAGTCATTCTTGAGCTCGGCGCCGCTGTTGCCACCGCCTCCGTAAACCTGGCTGATGACGACATCGGCAGCCGGAGCTGTCGTGATCACGGCGGAATTGCGAGGTGTGGGCCCGAGGATGACGAAATCGGCGGAGTTGTCGTCCGTGTCTGTCGTGCCGCCCTGCAGCCGCAGGGCCGCAGTCGTGTTCGACAGCTGCGCGGTAGGCGATGTCTCTGCGCAGCTGGCAGCGCCGAACCCGATCAGATCGGCGAGATCAGCGCCGCTTGGGCATGCCCCTGAGAGCAGGCCTGCGGTCCGGACGAGCGCCACTTTTCCCGCAGTGGCGCTCATCGAAATCGAGCCCACGGCATCCGGGGTCGGCAAGGGCGTCGTACCGCCGCTGCCTATCGCTTCTTGTACCAGGTAGTACTTGCCTGGCTGGACCGTCCCCGACAGCGCCGTCGCCTGCCACGACGTGCCACTCGCGGACGCGTACTGGACCGTCCAGCCGGTCACGTCAACTGGCGCGCTGCCGCGGTTGTAAAGCTCGATGAAATCGTTGGTGAACGTCGCCCCAGTGTTCCCGCCACCACCGTAAACCTGGCTGATGACGACGTCCGGGCTGATCGCGTGAGGAGTGGGCGACGCGGCGATGAGGGTGACCAGAGCGAGGAAAAGAACGCGGGAGAAGCGTTGCATGAGGACCCCTGGGCAGCTGCTGAGCTCGAGTCGTCGAGCCGCAGAGATTCTCCGTGACCCTACCGGGGCAGTCAACGACGACGCTGCAAAATCTCTCGATCGCGATACCAGAATCGACGTGACCTACCCTGTCACACGGTGTTCGTAGACTCAGTTGCAGGATGAGGACGGGCCCACGCCCGACCTCGAGCACGGAGGCGGATGTGACGGCACCAGTCGACGGATCGCTCGCACGCAAGCTGGATTTCGGGGAGAAAGGGATCACCGTGGGGCCGCAGTCGAGGCTTCGCCTGGCGCCTGCGTCCCGGGCACTGCGAGGGCCGGACAAGTACAAGGTCCTTGCTCACCGTCGTCACCAGGCCCAGATCAAGGCGCGCCGACTGCTGGAGCTCGCGAGCGACGGGGAGTGCGGGTCGGCGACCTCGGATGGCATCGAGTCAATGCGAGGACAGCGATGAAAACCACGGACCACATCTGCGTAGCTCACGCAATCTGCTTTCAGTGCTTCAAGGCGGGTGCGGACCGGACGCGGGCGCGGCGGGAAGCCTGGGCGCAGCGGTCGCTTCCCTTCGAGCCGCCGCAGCCGAGCCTGTCGACGCGCGAGATTGCACATCGAGAGAAGATGCTGGCGCACCTGGCGCGTGCGGCCGGTCGCGCCTGATTGTCGGGACGAACACCGGAATCGCGGGCCGGACTACCCGGCCCCTGACGCACCGCCGCCAGCGGCGCCACCGGCGCCGTGGGCACCGTGCGCGCCAGCCGACATCACGAAGGCTGTGAACGCACGCTCGCGCGATCCTGCCGAGAGCGCGCGGAACCACGCCGGCACGCTGTTGGGATGCCGCTTCACATACTTCGCCCACCCGGCCGCGAGCCCGGTCGCCACGGCGAAGGGCAGGAATGCTTCCACCCCCGAGGGGGCGGGCTGCCGCTCGTGGGTCAGCGCCTTCAGGTATTCCCGGAATCCGCGCCAACCCGCGGCGCGGCGTAGACCCTCGTTCGATAGCGGAGTCGTGGCCGCGGCGAAGATCATCGCCGACATGGCAGTCACCGCCAACGCCGCGGGAATCAACATCGACCACGCGCCATACCGGCTGACGAGGAACATGCCTGCCACGGCCAGGGTTATGGCCGACAGAATCAGCACCGCGACGGAGATCCGGACGTATCGATCGCGGATGCGCTTTCGATCCTGGTCGATGAGGCCGGCGGCGCTGAGGTCCTCTCGCACCGCCGCACTGAACTGTCTGAAGCGCCGGACCAATCGCCTTTTCGCCGCCGTCAGCGACGTGGCCTGTCCAATCTTCGTCTCGTCCAGCGTGATGGACAGCAGCGCGCGCTCGTGCGCGGAGAGTGGTGCTCTTGTCGGCAGCGGCCGGATGCTGAAACTCGGTTGACCAAGGAAGCCCCGCGGCTGCTCCTCGATGGACACGATTCCCCGGCCTGCCAGCGAGAGGAAGGTCGCCATCGCATGCTCGATTGCGACGCGCCCGTTCGAGAGCAGGGCTCCAACCAGCCCGGGGGGGAGCGAATCGGGGGCAGCCATTGACGTCCGCGACGCCAGCTGATCGCGTCGCGGCGGATCGTATTGCTGGCGCAGGCCGAACAACACGATGAGGCCGGCCATCGAAATGAGAAACGCCGCAGTCATCCAGCGCGGCGCGAGCGCCTGCGCCGACAGCTGCGCCTGCTGCCAGGCAGGCGGTGCCGTCAGGATGCTGCCGCGAGCCATGTCGAACCGGGCTTCGATCCAGCCGTTCGCTCGAACGCCGGAGGCCGTCGCCCGAGCGACGACGGGTGCCGCGGCCGTGTCCTCGGCGGCGCGTCGAACCGTCGCATCCACCGGACCGTCAATCCGGTGCCATTCCATCGTCGGTGCCGGGACTCGCGCGGATCCGCCTGAGAGTGCAGCCGGGAACTCGAATTCCACCGTCGCCGCGGCGATCCGATATGCGTGCTCTGTCGGAAGTGCGCGCCACGCCACCACGTCCGTGTCGGCACCCTGCGTGACCACGCCGCGGGCCACGTACGTCAGGACGAAGACGTGCGTCGAGTCGGCCAACGGCTGAAAGCGCCACAGCACGCGCATCTTCGAGCTGCCGGTGACTTGAATGTGGTTCACGCCGTCGCCGATCGGAAACGGACGGCCATCGAGGCTCGCGGCGACGATTTCGATGCCATCCGTGCGGCGGACAGGAATGTCGCGGAAGACGTGATCGAAGGTGCCGCTCTCGAATCGAAAGGCGACAGTCTCGGTGACCTCCACGGCGCCGCCGTCCATGACGCGGACGCGCGAGTCGAACCGCTCGGCAGAATAGCTCTTGGCTGCTTCGAGCGGTGCGACGGCGGCTGCCCCTGCAATGAGCGCGGCGGAGAGAACGACGCGGAGGGCGCCCGGGCGGAGAGGCGTGCGCATGTCGGCGATCATACCGCCGAGGCGCGAAAGCTGTAGCGGCGGGCCGTCGGGCCCGCCGTACGTTGGGAAGAAGCTGTCAGCTGTCAGCTAGCAGCTGTTAGCTTCGCGGAATTCCAGAATCAGTGAATTCCGGGACTAGAACTCCGCGCGCCCGCGTGGACCAGCGGGAGCCTCGCGCGCCATCTGACGCTGTTCCGGCGTCAGAATCTGCGCAATCCGCAGTTGGAGGTCGACGCGCTCGTTGAGCGCCGCCGCCTCTGCCTCGTTGATCGAGGTCTTGAGCTGCTCGATCCTGGCCGTATCCGGCACGTCAGCCATCACGGCGGCGGTCAGGTCCTGGTGCAGCTTGGCAAGCGTCTGACCGGCATTCTGGCCGGAGCGCTCGGATAGAATGCCTTTGACCTGCTCCTTCTGGGCGTCGGTCAGCCCCAGTCGCTGCAGCATGGGCAGTGGTCCAGGTCCGCCTCCGGGTCCCATCCCCCGAAATCCTCCACGTTGCCCTTGCGCCGAGACCGTACCGACGGCGAACGCGGCGACGACCATCAACGCGGATGCTGCACACACGACTTGCGATCTGATACTCATGGGTCAGTTCTCCTGTGAAGTCTTGGACTTCGAGGTCCACCGGAATATTCCCGTCCCCGGCCGTTGACGCTCGGGGAATAAATCAGCGCTGGATGCAGTCCAACCGTCGACAGGCCTCGCCGGGGCGGAGAGGATAACTGCGCAGTGGATGACCGCCGGCTCGTGGAGGCTGCCGCCGAGGGCAGCCGCGAAGCCTTCGACGAGCTGGTCCGGCGCCATCAGACGTCCATCCTCAACCTCGTACGTGCGTTGACGGGTGGAAGCGCTGATGCTGAAGACCTCGCGCAGGACGTGTTCGTCCGTGCCTGGCGCGGACTGTCCGGCTTCCGCGGTGAAAGCGCCTTTGGAACCTGGTTGCACCGCGTGGCGATCAATGTCGTGCAGTCGCATCGCGGCCGTGCATCCAAGCTGCGCCGGCTCTTTCAAGTTGGCCCGGCGACGCCGGATGTGCAGGACGATCCGATCGAGTCGGCCGCCGATCCGGCCGACCTGGAACAGGACGTGATCTTGCGGGATGCGATCGACAAGGCGCTTGCGACGCTTCCCGAGGAGTTGCGGATCGCCGTGACGCTGCGTGACGTCCAGGGTCTGGACTATCGCGCGATCGCGGAAATCACGGGCGCGCCGATCGGCACAGTGGAGTCGCGCATCTTCCGGGCGCGGGCGCGCCTCAAGAAGGAGTTGAAGACATGACGGCCTGTGGCGACAAGCATCGGATGCTGGCGCGACTGGCGGACGGAAGCGGAGCAAACGCGCCGACGGCCGAGGAACAGGCGGAGCTCGACGCGCACCTCGCCGAGTGCGCGGCCTGCCGCAGCGCCCTCGATGAGCAGCGGCTCGTTGCGAACGTCCTGCGCTCGAGGCCGGCGCTCGTGCCGTCGGCGGCGTTCTCTCGTCGGCTTGCATCACGCCTCGACGAAGCCTCTGGCTGGCTGGGCATCCTCGACTGGCGGACGTGGACGTTCCGCCTGGCGCCGGTCGCTGCGGCACTCGCGATTGCCGCGCTCCTCGCCGGAACATCCTCGACCTCCGAGGGATCGACGACAACGCTCGATGCCTGGACGCGCGGCGTCGGCGAGCCTTCGTCGGTGGCGTCCGCCGTGTGGCAGGACGGCACAAGCTCGGATGCGCTCATCGAGACGATGTTGACCGGCGCGGGCGGCGGCACCAGGGAGACGAGCGATGTTCGATAGCCGGCCACGCATCTGGTTCTCCCTTTTCGTTCTCGCGGTGTTCTGCGTCGGCCTCGCCTCCGGTGTTCTGCTCGGGCGTCGTATGGTTGGACCGCCCGGACGTCCGTTTGGTAACTTCGAGGGCCCTCCCGGGCCCGGTCTCCGCAGAGGCGGTCCGCCGCCGGGGATTCTCCTCGACCGGCTCGATCGCGAACTGTCTTTCACGGACGAGCAGCGCGCCCGCGTCGGGGCCGTCCTCAAGACGAGCCGCGAGCGCCTCGATCAATTCCAGCAGGACACGCACAACCGCCTGGAGAACGAGCAGCGCGACCTGCGTGAACAGATTCGTCGCCAGCTGACGCCCGAGCAGCAGGCGAGGTTCGATCGATGGATCGAAGCCAACCCTCCACGGGGACCCGGGCGACGCGGACGTGGCGAGCGGCCGCCAGGTTTGCTACCGTAGTCTTGCCAGCCTGCCGACCTGGGTGAATGACGATGAAGTCGTACGCCGTTTCTCTGCTCTTTTTATCGGTAGTCCTGGTTGCCGAGCAGGCGACGTCTGCCCGAGACAAGCACGGGCGGCTGGACAGCCGCTGGCTCGACTCACCGGTGACCGTCGATGGATCGCCTGTTGACTGGCCGGGACCGCTCGTTCCCTTCAACGACGAACCGGTCTCGATCGGTGCCGCCAACGATGGTGAGTCGATGTTCGTCGTGCTGACGGCAAGCGACCGCGCCCCACGAATGCAGATCGTGAGGCGCGGGCTGATCGTCTGGTTCGATTCCGGCGGGAAGGACAGGAAGCGTTTCGGTCTGAAGTTCCCGATCGGCGCAGGGGTCAGCGAAGAGGATCTTCACGGAAGGCGCCGCGGCGGTGGAAGCGGTGATGGGTCGTCGCGAGGGGGCGATGGCGAAGGTCCACCGCGCGAAGGCACGCAGCGGGACGCGCCGCCGCCGCCGCAGCCGGACGCGCCTCCGGACCCACCAAATCGGCTCGAGGTCCTCGGATCCTCGAAGGACGACGCGCGCAGCTTCACAGCCGACAAGGCCCCGGGAATCGAGGTGAAGCTTGGACAGGCCGAAGGCCTGCTCACCTACGAGCTCAAGGTGCCGCTCGCAGCAAACGATGCGCACCCCTATGGCATTGGCGCGAAGCCAGGCGCAGTGATCTCGGTTGGTCTCGAGATGCCGAAGCTGGAGATGCCTGAGGGGCGTGGACGTGAAGGCGGTGGCCGCGGCGGTCCCGGCGGCGGTATGGGCGGTCACGGTGGCGGCGGGATGGGAGGCTATGGTGGCATGGGCGGGAGAGGTGGACATTCCAACGGCGGAGGCTACGAACGAGCGGAACAGCCGAAGCCGCTCAGCGGCTGGATGGCCGTTCAACTGGCGTCGAAGTAGACCGGGGGGCTTCGTCCTGGATCTGCCATGTATCGGTTGTAGGGCGGGGCTGTCAAGCCCCGCCGACGCGGGGTCTGAAGACCCCGCGCTACGCTAACCGAAGTGAATAGCGGTGTGGACCCCCGCCTCAATAAATCGCGTTGAACAGCAGCTTGAACGTACCGTGCGGTTGGGCGCGCTGCAGGATCTCGGGGCCGTAGAGCACGACCCGGCCCCGACCGATCCGCGCCTCGATCGCGATGACTCCGCCATCCAGGTATTTCTGACCCCACGCCCAGCCGCTTCGGAGCGGCGTCGGTCCGTCGAACGTGGCGATGCTCCGTACGCCTGCGGCGGCCGCGCCCTCGGCGAGCCGAAACACCGGGCTGTTGTCGAAGAAGACGTCCGTCCGCGTCCGCATGCCCCACGCGAGCGGCTGGGTCGTGTCTACGCGCGCGGAGAGTACCGAACCTGGCACGAAGAACTTCGCGCGCGGCAGCGGCGCGCCGTTCTCGACCAGGTGATTCTCGATGGGGAGTTGGAGGTACGCGGCCAGGTTCGCCGCCGAGTCTCCGATGGCGACGACGGTGCCGCCTTCCTGAACGAAGGACCGAATCTGGGGAACGGTGCGATCGCCGGTCACTCTCCCGACCTGATCGCGGTACTCCTGCGGCACGTCGGCTCGCTGGACGTTCGACGCCCCGCGGCCTCCGGCGCCGGCGGCTGGTATCGCTCCGCTGGGAAAGATCAGCACGTCGAACGAGGCGCGCAGGTTGCCGGCATCGAGCCGCGGAGCGTACACGCGGGAAAACGGAAAGTCGAACTGCTCCAGGATCCAGCGCGTCCAGCCTGAGTCGATCGATCCGCCGTACTGATCCCACAAGCCAATCTTCGCCGGTCGAACAGCCGTTGCGGTGTCGGGGACGCTCGTGACGGCCTTGAACGTGACGCCGAGCTCGGTCGCAAGGCGCCGGATACGCTCGACCGTCGCGTCCGACGCGCCGACGTAGAAGGACTCACCAGATCGGACTGGTTCCCCCGAGGCGAGCAGCCTGTTCACCGCGCGAAAGGCATCGTTCGCTTCGCGCGTGATCGCGAAGGCGGTGGTTGTGCCGTCGGCGGTCAACACGCGACCTGGCGTGGGAGGGACGTTCCACTCGGTGACGTGCTCGAACGGGCCGCTGAATCCCTCGAGGACGCGATCGAACTCGACGCCCATCTGGAATGCCAGCGTCCAGCCCGCATTGTCGTACGGCGGGGTCGGCGGCGCGCCCGGGTAGGGGATGACGTTCGGATGATCCTGCGGCTCGAACATGTCGAGCACGTGCGGCCGGAACGCCTGCGCGGTCATCACGACGAACGAGCCCGCTGGATAGCGCTTGGACGCGACGTCGAAGTCACGCGTCGCGCGGAGGATGTCGATGCCAACTGCCCTGAGAGCGTTCACGAACTTTGTCGCCGTCGGAAAGTCAGCCTGCGTGGACGGGATGATGTATCCGCGCGGATCGCGCCGCTCCGGCTTCCGGAGCGCGGCCCAGGCGTCGCTCTCTTTGTCAGCGTCGCCGGCGGCGACCGACCCGCCCCGCCCGATTGACTCAGTGAGCGCCTCGATGCGCGAGGGTGACGGCGTCCACGTATCCTGGCTGCCTCGTTCGATCGCCCGTCGTCCCATCCGGTAGATGTCATAGAGGAGCGGCTCGCGGTTGCGTGACGCATAGTCGATCACCGCCCGGTTGAACGAGACCGAGTAGTCGATCGATTGGCGGAAATGCCACTCCTGTGGGGCGATCGGATATGGAAGATCGCGGTTAGGGATCTGGCGCTGGAGCACCAGCGGAATCCGCGACGGCGTCGGGCTGCCGATCGTCTCGGTCAGGATGGCGATGATGTTGTGAAAGTTCGCCGTGTTCCTGATGCCACCGTTCCACCATCCGTCGTACGCGCCGCCTGACGCCATCGTCACGCCCGGTTTGTCCTCGGCTGCGAGCCGCTGGTGCATGTGAGTGCCGAGCGCCTGCAGCCCGAGGATCAGGAGGGGATCGAGGTTGAAGTTGTACGGATCGCGTTGAGGCGATGACCAGGCCACCGTGCCTGCGGGCCCGCTCTGGTGATGGTTGTAGAGAATCTGCGGCAGCCAGTCGCGGTAGAGGACACGGTTGATGTTCTGCGTCTCCGCCTGCGTCGACGCGAAGAAATCGCGGTTGTTGTCGTGGCCGATGTACTTCTGGTACAGCCGGGGAAGCCCGTTCAGCGTTCGCTTGTCGGGAACGGGGTTGCGCATGTACCAGTCGGACACGAGCTCGTTCCCGTCCGGATTGGCATGAACGAAGAGAACGATGCAGTCGTTGAGGAACCGCATCGTCTCCTCGTCCGTCCGGCTCACCATCTGGTAGACGCTCTCGATCAATTGCTGCGCGCCGAGAGTCTCCGTCGCGTGAAGGCCGCCATCGATCCACACGACAGCCTTGCCCTCGCGTGCGAGCCGGTGCGCCTCATCGTCGCTCAGCCCCTCCGCCAGCGCGAGCCGCCGCGAGATGTCGCGGTACTTCGCCAGGGCGCGATGATTCGCCGGCGACGTCACGATCGCCATCAGCTGCGGGCGGCCTTCGGCGGTCTTGCCGATTTCCTGGACCGTCAGCCGGTCCGATTCGGCATCGAGCTTCTTCCAGTACTGCGCGAGCTGCGTGTAGTTGGCGAGCTGGTAGTCGTCCCCGACGTTGAAGCCGAGGTATTCCTTCGGGGAGGTGATCCGCGGTTGAGCGTTGAGCGCGACGGTGGCCGCGGCGATGGTCAGCCAGGCGAGGAGGCGGTTCACGGTTTTTTGCCTACTTCAGTTCTTTCAGAGCCGCCAGGACCTCTCCGATATCGTCAGCCGTGTGCGCCGCGTTGACCTGGAAGCGGATCGTCTCGTCTCCTCGCGGGACAACGGGATACGTAAGGCCCACGGCGAGGATGCCTCGTTCGAAGAGGCCGCGCACCATGGCGCGGGTGCGATCGGTATCGCGCACGAGCAGGGGCACGACCGGGTGAGGCCCGTCGATCGACTCGAACCCAAGCGATTGCAGCCCGTCGCGGAACTGGCGCGTGCGCGCCTTCAGGTTGGAGAGCCGCTCCTGGCCGTCGGTGCCGTCTGCGATGTCCACGGCGCTCACGGCTGCCGCGCAGTCTGCCGCGCCGAGTGGATTCGTGTAGATGTATGTGTCCGCCTTCTGCCGGACCGCCTCGATGATGGTCGGGCTGGCGGCGACGAACCCCCCGTTCACACCGAACGCCTTACCGAAGGTGCCGATGAAGATATCCACCCGCGCCTTGCAGTGTTCTTCAGTGCCCCGGCCGGTCGCGCCGTAAGCGGCCACGCCGTGTGAATCGTCCATGACCGTGACAATGCCGTCGCGAAAACGCGATTCGTGGCGCGCAACGACGGCTGCAATCTCTCCGAGTGGCGCGTGGTCGCCGCGCATCGAGAAGATTCCGTCGAAGATGACGATGACGCGTCCTGTGCCGTCGGGCACACGCGCGAGATGGCCGTCCAGATCCGCAACGTCGTTGTGCTTGAAGATCGCACGCTGCGCGGAGGGTACGTTCGCGATCCGCATCGCGCGGATGATGCAGTTGTGATTGAGCGCGTCACCCACCCAGAACGTGTCCGGCCCCGACAGCGTGATCGCGAGGCCGAGCATGGTCGTGTACGCAGAGTTGAACACCCGGGCTGACGGCCGTCCAACGAACCGGGCGATCCGCGCCTCGAGCTCGACGTGCGGGGCGAACGTGCCGTCGATGAACCGCACGGCGCCGGGTCCGACTCCGAACGCGTGCGCCGCTCTGTCCGCCGCCTCGAGCAGCGCCGGATGAAACGACAGCGACAGGTAACTGTTGCTGTTCATCCGGATGTATGCGCCGTCGCTGCCCTGCAGACGGTAGCGCGGACCGCGTACGCCGGATGGCGGAACGTAGCCGACGATGATGCGTTCCGGTGCCTTGGAACGGCCTTCCTGTGCGAGTGCAGCGAGTTCCGAGGTGAGCGCGGCGTTCAGCTTGTCGAGTGCCATGATGAGGACAGGGTACATCGACCTGCGAGTAAACCCTTACAGGAAGGAAGGGAGGAGGGAGGATCTTTCAAATTGGATCTTCCTATACTGAAGATCCTCCGTCCTCCCTTCCTCCTGTAGGGGTCTTACTCGCAGGTCGCACGTCCGTCGATCTCCGCTTTCGCATCTGCAGGACGCGTCCGCCCTCGCTGAAGCTCACGTCGTCCATCAGCCGGTTGATGAGGAAGACGCCACGGCCACCCGGCTTCATCATATTTTCCGGGTCGAGGGGATTCGGCACTCTGGAGGCATCGAACCCGGAGCCCGGATCGCGGACGACGACGGTGACGGCTCCCGCTTGATCGACCGCTACGCAGCACTGAACCTTGCGCGTGGGGTCGTTCTTGCATCCGTGGCGGATTCCGTTGGCGAGCGCCTCCTGCAGGGCGAGCTCCACGGACATGATTTCCTCCTCGGCCCAGTCCTTGCTCTCGAGGATTTGCTTCACGCCATCGGTGATCTTTGGTATCGCGCGAGGATCGGCGGGGATCACGAGATTCAGTTCGCAGACGGAACAGTAGGGCAGCAGTCCGCCGAGTTTGGTGAGGCCATTGAGAGTCGACTGGAGCTCGCCGACCAGCCGTTGCTGATCCGCTTCGGCCTTGTCACGGTGTACGAGCGCCTCTTTGAGGTCGACGAGATTGATCCGGAGCTCGAGCTGGGCCTGCGCCTGGCGACGGAGCGCCTCGAGTGACTCGATCTGGCCGGGCGTGAGCGTGCGCGGCACCTGGTCGGCCACGCAAAGCGTTCCGAGGGCATGGCCGTCCGGTGTCACGAGCGGTGCGCCCGCGTAGAAGCGGATCCCCGGCTCGGAGATCACCATCGGGTTGTCGCGAAACCTCTCGTGCTGCGAGGCGTCGGCCACGATGTACAGGCCGTTTTGCTCGATGGCGTGGCTGCAGAAGGAGATGCTGCGCGACGTTTGAGTGACGGCGATGCCGAAGCGGGCCTTGAACCACTGACGATCGGCGTCGACGAGCGTGATGAGCGCGAACGGCGTGTTGCAGATGTGCGACGCGAGCAGGGTCAGGTCATCGAAAGCCTGTTCCGGCTTGGTGTCGAGGATCCGGTACCTGCGCAGCGCCGCGAGTCGCTCCGTTTCGCCCATGTCGTTGCTGCGGTGATGATACCAATTCTCGCCCGCGAACCTTGGGTGGGTTGCGCTCCCGATCGGCGATTCGATTCGTACTGCTCCTGTCGGAGACGCGCTCTGGAGCACGGGGCGGCACGAACGATCGTCTCAACAGGCCGCGGTCGAAAATCGGCCTAGGCATTCCTGAGCGGTCTTCGAAGGGCACGGAACCACAGCCACGCCACACCAGCCATCAGAATTCCGGCGATCAGCGAGGCGGGCAGCGCGCCCGGGAAGGGCCGCTGTGCGCCGCGCGCCAATGCGCCGAGGATAGCGGCGCTGCCAAGCACGAGCGGCGTCATCGAGAGATCGATCCGAAGAAGCGTCACGTACCCGACCACGAGCGCGGCGCCGGTCAGCGCGCCGGCCGTCAACCAGCCCGACACTGCTGCGCCTGCCGGTGGTCCGGCGGCAACGAAGCCGACGACGGCAAGTGCGATCGCTGCGGGTATGCGCCAGCGGGTCCAGCCGTTCGTGAGGCGATCGATGCCGATGAACATCGCGAGCAGAACCGCGAGTCGCGTCAGGAAGCCGGCAATCGGATCCGTAGCGACCTCGACGAATGGGATGGCGGTGTTCAGAGCCGCGATGTCGGGAAGCCGTGCCCATGGTGGCGTGCGCAACCAGGTGCCGATGCCGGCGACACCGGCCGCCACGAGTCCTCCCGCAATACCCAGGAGGATCGCGTCCCGGTCCGGCAGGCGTCCCATATCCACGAGACGCCGGGGGACGGCGCCGAGCGCAAGACCCACGAGCGCGGCGATGAGCGTCAGGCCGACCAGCCCTACGCCGGCGATGGCCGCTAGCTGCAGCGGCAGCGGCTGCGCGGTCGAGAGCGAGGCCAGAATCGTCGGGTATCCGTTCGCGGCGTTCACGAGGGATGCTGCCAGCATCAGCGCCGTTCCAAGCACGAACACGACAGGAGCATAGCGGCCGCGGCTCCAGACGATCACTCCGAGCACCGCAGCGGCGAGCAGCACGCCGCCGAAGATCACGCCGGCAAGGATCCTGGCGATCGTCGATCGGATCCCGGCGGCCCGTTCCTGTCGAGTCCAGTCTTCCGGCACGAAGACGTAGCGGCGCACGCTGGCGATTTCGTCACCCGCGATGTTGACGTCGATTCGCGCTTCTCCCTGCGGAAGCGGGATCGCCGTGTCGGCGAACGTGAACGTCCAGTCCGTCCGGGCTTTCAGCTTCGACGGTCTCGCGGAAACCTCGCGCGCCTGTCCGGTCGTGGCATCGAGGTGGAGTCGCGCTTTCAAGGCCCCTCGAGCGATTTCTCTCGCGGCAATCTCATCGAGCGATGCACCGGCTCGCTCCTCGGGAAGCGTGTGCACCAGCTGCTGAACCGCACCACCTCGATCGACGAGCACGGCCCACTCCTCCGCGCGATCGACCAGATCGCCTTCGAAGGTCGCCACCCGCACGCGCCAGCGCGACGCTGGCAGATAGCTGGAGACGAGCTCCAGACGACGCGCTTCACCCGCCGTACGCGAGACGAACTCGTGCGGCGCGCCGGCGCCGTTGTCGACGAGTGGAAGAAGACGCCATCGCGGCCCGAGCGAAACGCCACGCGCCGCGACCGTCTGTCGGGCCTGCTCCAGCGCCTGCGCGCGCGTGACGGTGAACATTTCCTTACGTGGGCTCAACATCACGGCCGCCAGCAGGCCGAGGAGCGCGACGCCGCCGGCGATCAGCCAGGCGCCCCGCGCTCGAGGTCCGAGCCTCAGGGCGCGATGCGGTGAGGCGGCCGCCTGGCGCTCGACGGCCGGAGGTGGCACCCAGGCCGCATTCCGTTCCGCCGGAGCGAGGACGGTCCATTTGCCAACCTGCAAACGCCTCCACAACACCACCCACAGCGGTGCCAGCGTCAGCGCCACGATCATGAATTGCTGGAACCTGATGCCAGGCGCGACAGCGATGAACACCGGGAGGGCGAACCAGACGACGTCGAAGGTGAAGTGGAGGACGATGCCCGGGAGCAGTCCGAAATAGAGGTAGAGGAGGCCGAAGCCAATCGAAGGGATGATGAGCTCGACCGGCCGGGCGAACGAAGGCTGATTCGGATACGGCGCGTGGCCCGCACCGAACACGGCCGCCTGCACGATGAACGCGATCACGAGGAAGAGCCGACGCTTGCCGAACCGATCGCCGATGAGGGCGGCGCCCGCGAGCGGTACGGCCCGGAACAGACACTCCTCCCAGAAGCCCGCCTGGAATGAATTGGCGATGGCGGAGAGCCACGGTGCGTACGTCGCCAGGACGTCAGGGTGGAGCAGCGCCTCGGCGGGCGACCACCACCCGAAGACGCGCGTCGTGAACAAATAGAGCAGGACGTCGTACGCAAAGAAGAGCGAGACGAGCAGGTATCCGCCGGCGGTCCGGCCCAGAATGGCGGCGGAGCTTCCGGACCCGCGCGACCACACGCGCCAGAACTGCGGGTGATCGCCGAACGCCGCCCGCGTCAGCGTCTCGGCGGCCATGAAGGAAAGCGCGAAGAACACCGAGAAGCCCAGGAACGTCACACCGATCGTCGCGCACTGCTGCGCGAAGAACGTGGTGCGGGGCACAGCCGTGTCGTACGACATCCACAGCAGCGGCCACTCGTTGATCGCGGCAAGAGCCTGCATGAACGCCACGGCGACGCCCCACACAAGCGGCTGTCGCCAGAGCACCCGCCGCCGGCGGAGCATGAAGAACATGCCGACGCCAATCCCGCCGAACACATAGAGCAGGACCATGCCCACGGCCGATCCCACGCCGATCGCTTCGTTCGCCGAACGCATGTTCTCGTAGCGCCGGCTGAACGCCTCCGGGATCTTGACGTAGGGGCGGACGCCGGTCAGTCGATCGCCCGAGACGACCAGTTCCAGCCGGTATCGCCCTTCCCCGAGGGTCGGCGATGGACGCTCGTACGTGAAGGTGTGGTCCACGCGGCCGCCCGGTCTCCGCTCCTGACCCTGCTCGACGAGCGCGAAGCTCGCGACGTCCACCTGCCAGTTCGCGCGCGCCCCCGCCTCGCCGATGGCTCTCGCCGCAGCGGCTGGCAGCGCGGCGCCCGGAGCGTTCTCGTCGAGCCGTTCTTCGAATCCGTACGGGTGGCCGTCCGGCGTGAAGCGGATCGTCGTCTCGTTGACGTGTCCCTCGGCGAAGTGGCGCACTCGCCATGTGTAGGCGGCGTAGAGGCCGTCGCGCATCATCCGCGTGAACGCCTCTTTGCCCCCGCCTTCCAGCTCGACGAAGGTTTGCGTCTCCTCGTCCAGACCAAACGAGGCGGCTTGTCGATAGTCGGGAGGCCCGAGCCGATCCCGCGTCATGATCCCGCGCGCCTGCTCCAGCGCGTGCCCGCGATCCATCGTGATGTCGAGCGAGACGATGGAGAAGGCCTGCGGGAAGTAGTGATAGCCGACGAGGCCGGCGGCGATCGACAAGAGCCCGAGCAGCAGCCAGAAAGCAGGACGCTTCACGCGGTTGGCTCCTTCTGTTCCCTCAGCAAGCGAGAGTGTCGTTCGTGCGGCCCGATTGGTACTGCGCCTGCCTGTTCTCTCTCCTTCGAATGGCTCTGCTGACCGTCGTCGGTGAGCGCGCCGCAGGCGCGCCGGAGCGGAGCGGGGCATGGGGGTCGCCACCACCCCAGCGCGCACAACACGCGCGCCGGGGACCCCGGCCCGCGAGCGACGGCGTTGGGGGGTCCGGCGGGGCGAAGCCCCCCGGTCTGGATTGACGAAACTGAACGGTTTAGTATAGAAATTCAGACGGCATGTCCACGAACATGATCGAAGTCCGCAACCTCTCCAAGAGCTTCGGCGACGTCCAGGCGGTCAACGACATCTCCTTCGACGTGGCGCGCGGCGAGATCTTCGCGTTTCTCGGCCCGAACGGGGCCGGAAAGACGACGACGATCAAGATGCTCACGACCCTGCTGCGCCCCACGGCGGGGTCGCTGGCGCTGGATGGCTTGAATCCCCTGACCCATCAGAACCAGGTCCGCCAGCAGTTCGGCATCGTCTTTCAGGACCCGAGCCTCGACAGCGAGCTGACGGCATGGGAGAACCTGATGCTCCACGCGGTGCTCTACCACGTGCCGCGCGCGACGCGGCACACGCGCGCGGAGTCGCTCCTCAAGCTGTTCGAGCTCTGGGAGCGGCGGGACACGCCGGTGAAGCAGTTCTCAGGCGGGATGAAACGGCGGCTCGAGATTGCGCGCGGCTTTCTCCACACGCCCAAGATCCTGTTCCTCGACGAGCCGACGCTCGGCCTCGACCCTCAGAGCCGCAACCAGCTCTGGACGCACGTCAAGCACCTGAATCAGACCGAGGGCGTCACCGTGTTTCTCACGACGCACTACATGGAAGAGGCCGACCGCGTCGCTCATCGCGTGGGGATCATCGATCACGGCCGGATCGTCGCGCAGGGCTCCTCGCAGGAACTGAAGGAACGGACCAAGACGGACTCGCTGGAAGCGGCTTACCTGGCGTTGACGGGCTCGTCCATCCGGGACGAGAAGGCGGCAACCGGCGAGCAGATGCGGCAGTTCGTGAAGATGTGGAGGCGTTGAGCGATGAGTGCGGTGTACATCCTCTGGTTGCGTGAGCTGAAGCGCTACACGCGATCGCGGGCACAGATGGCGGCATCGCTCGGGCAGCCGACGCTGTACCTCCTCGCGCTGGGATTCGGGCTGGGCCCGACGTTTCAACAGGCCGGCAACGGCAGCTACCTCCAGTTTCTGGCGCCCGGGGTCGTCGGCATGACGATCCTCTTCGTGTCGATTTTCTCCGGAGTCGGCCTGCTGTTCGATCGGCAGTTCGGTTTTCTGAAGGAGACGCTTGTAGCGCCCGTGCCGCGGATTCACATCATGATCGGACGGACTCTCGGAGGCGCGACCGTCGCGACGCTCCAGGGCACGCTGATGATGATCGTCTGCACGATCGCCGGGTTCCGGCCGCACAGCCTTGCGAGCGTACCCATCGCATTTCTCTTCATGATGCTGATCGCGATCGTCTTCTGCGCGCTGGGAACGGCCATCGGTTCGCTCCTGGAGGACATGCAGGGGTTTCAGCTGGTCATGAACTTCCTGGTCATGCCCATCTTCTTCATGTCGGGAGCGCTCTTCCCGCTGGGCAACCTCCCGGCGGCGCTCGCGCTGGCGACGCGGATCGATCCGCTGAGCTATGGGATCGATGGCCTGCGAGGCACGTTGATCGCGACGTCTCACTTTGGTGTCGTGACCGACTTCGTCGTGCTCAGCGCGATTGGCGTGGCGTTCCTGGCGATGGGGGCCCACTTTTTCTCGCGCATCCAGATTTGAGATGGCTGTTCCAGGTCAACTCTCCACGGCGGGCGCACGGAAACGGACCCGCTCCAGAGAGCGGAGCGCCCGACCCGAACGTCGGGCCTGCGCTGTCAACTCGATGCACACCCGATCCGTGGAAACCGCCCAGAAACATGGGTAGGCCCAGGTCCGAGGAGGCCCATGCGCGGGTGCTCGACGCGGCCGCGCGTCTCTTCGCCGACCACGGGATCGACGCAACGAGCATGGATGCCATCGCCGAGGCGTCGAGCGTCAGCAAGGCGACCATCTACAAGCACTGGCCGGACAAGGGGGCGCTCTGCCTCGAAGTCATGTCGTCGCTCCACGGGCCGGAGCCGTTCCCCTCGATCCCGGCCTCCAGTGACGTTCGCGCCGATGTCGTCGCCTTCCTGGGCCGGCATCCACCCAAGCCCCGCTCGGAGCTCCGCACCCGCCTCATGCCGCACCTGATGGCGTACGCCGCCAGGCGGCCGGCGTTCGGCCAGGTCTGGCGCCTCCGCGTGCTCGAACCTCCGCGGCTGCAGCTGATGGAGCTGCTGAAGCGGGCCGTGGACGAGGGCGAACTCTCGCCGGATCTCGATATCGACGCGGCGGTCGCCGAGCTGCTCGGCTCGATGATGTATCGCAATCTCCTGCGTCTCATGGGGGGGCATCCTCCAGACAATCTCGCGGAGGTCATCGTCGCGACTCTGTGGAGGGCGTACGGACGGGCGCGGGGCCGGCCCGTGCGCGCGAAGCGCTCAGTAGTGCGCAGGTCCCCGATCCCGTCAATGATCAGATCCATGTCGAACGTGGCGGCCAGGTCACTCCTCATGCTGACCCTCTGCCTGACGTCGGCGGCGGCGCTGATGTCCGCCAGGCAGCCAACGACCGCGATCCCTGGCATCCTCGTGACCCGCCAGTTGATGGAGGCACGCAGTCTCCGCGTCGGCGACGTCGTCCGGCTGTCCCGCGAGTCGTCCGGCGCCAGCGCGCGCGCGTTCCGAATCGATGGCGTGTACGAGCCGACGCCCGATCCGTTGCGTTTCGCGCAGCCGAAGTTCGAGGTCCGGATGCACCTGCCGGATCTCTCGTCGCTCGTCGCGGATCCATCGGATCCGGGATCGCTCGAGACCGTCACGGCGATCAACGTCGCGCTCACCCAGCCGGCCGATGCCGCCCCGTTCGCTCGCGAGCTTGCCGCACGGCTGCCAGGCGCCGTCGCCCGGCCAACATCGGCGCCCGACGATCGCACCAGCACCTTCGTCGTCCTCGAGCGCTTCCATCTGGCTATTGCGATCGTCACCGTCGTCGGGAGCGCGGTGTTCCTGCTCGCCCTGATGGTGATGCTCGTCGAGGAGCGGCGGGCCACGGTTGGCATCCTGCGGCTGATCGGCTTCACGCGCCAGCGGATCCTGCTTCAGGTGTTCGCCGAGGGAGCGGTCATCGCGGTCGCGGGGGCTGTTGCGGGCGTGCTCTTCGCGCTTGCATCCGAGGGGTTCTTCAACCGGTTCTTCCAGTGGCGCTACGACACAGCGCTGGTCTTCCTGCGGATCACGCCGCGCGTGGCGTTGCAGTCGGTGGCCATGGCGATTCCACTGGGCATACTGGCCAGCCTCATCGCGTCGTGGACGCTCTTGCGGCAGCAGTTGCTGACGCTCATCCGCCGCTGAATCGGTGCGCCCCTGAACATGCTGCGCCTGTCATGGCTCACGATCATCCGGCAGCCTGCGCGCACAGCGCTGGCAGTCCTGGGCGTCGCCGCGGTCGGTGCGCTTCTGTTCGACATGCTGCTCCTGTCGCATGGGCTCGTGCTGTCTTTCCGCGATCTGCTCGACCGCGCCGGTTTCGACGTCCGGGTTCTGGCCACCGACGCGCCACTCTTCGCCGGGCCTCGGATTCCGAACGCGACCGGCGTGACTCTCACCATTGCCAGGCTGCCGGAGGTCGACGCGGTGCTGCAGCTTCGCTTGCGCGACGCCGTCCTTGTCGAAGACGGGCGTCCGGCGGCGACACCGCCACCGGACGGATCCGTGCAGCGAATCGAAGCTCCCGGTCAGACCGACACGATCGATCTGATCGGAGTGGATCCATCTGTCCGTCCGATGTGGACGCCGGTCGAGGGCACGGACCTGCCGCGCGCTGCGGCTGCGGCCCCCGCGATCGTGATCAATCGCCGTCTGGCCCGTTCGGCTCATCTCGCAACCGGCGGTCTCCTGCAACTGCGCTGCGGCGACAAGGGCAGCGCGCTGCCGCCCGCGACGTTCGTGATCTCAGGCATCGCCGACTTCCCGTTCGACGACGCGGGCGCACGGACAGCGGCGACGAGCCTCGACGACATCGCGAGGCTGTGCGGCGAGACGAACGACGACCGGTCGGAGATCCTGCTGGTGCGATCGCGGGCGGGCGCTGGCGCGGGAGCAGCGGCGGCCGCCATCCACGCCGCGCTTCCTCATCTGCACGTCGTCACGAACGAGGAGCTCGTCGAGCGTTTCAGCCGCGTCGAGTTTTCCTACTTCCGGCAGATCTCGGTCGTGCTCGCGACGGTCACGCTGTTCTTCGGATTTCTCCTGATCGCCGTGCTGTTGACGGTCTCCGTCAACCAGCGGCTCGGGGAGGTCGCCGCGCTGCGGGCACTCGGGTTGTCCCGCTGGCGAGTCGTGGCAGGGGTGCTGATCGAGTCCGTGATCCTGGTGTTCACTGGCGGTCTCCTCGCGATACCGCTCGGAGCGGCGCTGTCCCTGTGGCTGGACGACATCCTGAGGGCGATGCCCGGCGTGCCCGCCGACCTGCACTTCTTCGCGTTCGAGCCACGCGCGCTCGTTCTGCACGTCGCACTCCTTGCGGTCGCCGCGCTGGCTGCCGCCGCTTACCCTATGCGCATCGTCGGAACGCTCCCGATCGCCGCGACGCTCCGCCGCGAGGTGGTGTCGTGACCCCTGTCGTCGAGGCCTCGAACGTGTCGAGAGTGTTCCCGATGGCGGCAGGGCCAGTCGCCGCTCTGAGGGATGTGTCGATCGGCATCGCCGATGGCGAGTACCTCGGAGTCGTCGGTCCATCAGGCTGTGGGAAGTCCACGCTGCTGCACGTCCTGGGATGCGTCGACGTGCCGACGACCGGACTGATCAAGTTCCAGGGCCGCGATGTGAGCGGACTGTCGGATGCCGATCGCAGCCGCCTGCGGCTCCGCGAAATCGGCTTCGTCTTTCAGCGATTCTTTCTTCTGCCGATGTTGACCGCCTTCGAGAACGTCGAGCTTCCGCAGGCGGAGGCAGGCGTCGCGCGCAGTGAACGTCGGGCGCGCGCGCGGGAGCTGCTCGACTTCGTCGGGCTCGGTCGCCGCGCCGACCATCGCCCGTCAGAGCTGTCAGGCGGAGAGATGCAGCGCGTCGCGATTGCCCGCGCGCTCGCGAACAGGCCGCGGGTGCTGCTGGCGGACGAACCGACGGGCGAGCTGGATCAGGCGACGGGCGAGCAAATCGTCTCCCTCCTGGATCGTCTGCACGCCGGCGGGACCTCGGTGGTCGTCGTCACGCACGATCCCGCGGTCGCATCACGCGCGCATCGGCTGATCACGATGCGCGATGGCCGGATCGTCGAGGACTCGATCCGATGATCGTCACGCTCGCACTCCGATCGCTGCTGTCGCGACCAGTCCGAAGCGCCGTTCTGGCCGGAGGATTCGGCCTTGGCGTGAGCGTCATGGCCGCGCTCCTCGGAATCGGCGGGGTCATTCTCGAGCAGGCGCGGGCGCCGCAACTCGCAGGTGGCGGTGACGTCGTTCTCGGCGGTCCCTCAGGAACACTGACGAACGCCCGCTTCGTTCTTTCGGGCGTCCTCGGGTCGGGGCCGCTCTCGTCGAGAGTCGCGGCAGCATCTCCTTCGATTCGAGCGGGACTCTACCTGATCGACAGTCGCGGGACGATGTCCATCCGGGCACGCGGCGGCATTCCCAGCCTCGAGCGTGCGCTCGGCGATTCCGAGACGCGTGACATCGGGGCGTGGACGGATACGCCGGCAGAGCGCGCGTGGACGCACCCGGATGGCGAATCGGTTCTGCGCGCAATGGATCGCTTCCATCCAATACCAGACGTGCCCGCGCGTGCGGACTCCTGGGCGGAGTGGCTGTACTTCAACGGTCGCACGAGCAACGCTCGCTTCTACCTGACATTTCTTGCCGGTCCGCGCACCGCCTCTGGCCAACGCGTGGTCGGCGTCAGGCTGCAGCTGGAACGCGCCGGGCGCATGACCTCCTACAGCGCCTCCTCTGAAGTTCCGGAACAGGAGCTGCTCAGCGAGGCGCCGGATCTGACGGCAGGACTGAACCGTGTACGACTCGAGGGTCAGGCGTATCGGATCGCTCTCGACCTGGCCCCGGAAGTGCCCGGTCCCCGAGCGTCCGCCGAGATCGTCGTACACGCGACGGCCGGGCGGTCGCTGGCGCCGATCGTCATCCGCGGAGCAGGCGGCTGGGTGTCCGGCTATACCGTGCCGCTGATGTCGGGCGCGCTCGAGGGATCGATTCGAATCGATCGCGAGCGCATCGATCTGTCAGGCGGAACCGGCTACCACGATCACAACTGGGGGTTCTGGGACGGCGTTCGCTGGCAGTGGGGTCAGGTGCAGAGCGAAGACGTGTCGTTCGTCTACGGCCGTGTGCATCCACCAGCCGACGCCGCCGACGAGAGTCGCATTCCGGGGTTTCTCGCTGCGCTCGGTCCTGACGGGCCGATCGGATACGCCACCGACGTCACCATCGAGGAGACGAACGATCCGTCCACGGAAAGGCCCCGCCGAATCGTGGTACGCGGTCGCAGCGAGGGCCTCGCGCTGACGATGGACCTGGAGATCGATCAGCAGACAGCGACGAGGATGAGCAAGGGGCTGTTCGGAGGCGGACTCGACTTCCTGCAGCTGCGGGCGACCTACGTCGTGTCGGGGAACGTGGGCGGCCGGGCAATCAGCTTCACCGGTCCCGGCAGTGCAGAGACGTTTCGGGGCAGGCGGCAGAAGCCGCCGCCGGAGCGGTGAGCCCCCTCAAGGCTTCGTGAGCAGCCCGCGTCCCCGCATCCAGTTCGTGAGCAGTGTCGGCCACATGCTGAGCGCAGGGTCCTCGAGCGACAGCCCGACTCCGTGCGGCCCGTTCTCGAAGATGTGCATCTCCGCGGGGACCTTCGCCTTCCGCAACGCGAGGTAGAAACGCACGCTGTTCTCCGCGACCACAGTCGTGTCGGCGTTGGTCTGGAAGATGAACGTCGGAGGTGTCTGTGGCGTGACTCGGAGGTCGTTGGACATGTCCTCGAGAAGCTTCGGATCGGGGTTCTCGCCCAGAAGGCTTCGCACCGAGCCCGCATGGGCGATGGCGGGATCAGTGGAGATGACCGGATAGCCGAGGATCAGAAAATCAGGACGGCACCCGGCGCGATCGATGGGATCCGCGGCGTCCGCCTTTCCGTTGTCGAAGTGTGTTGCGGCGGTCGAAGCCAGATGGCCACCTGCAGAGAACCCCATGATCCCGACCCGGTCCGGCAGGACATTGAGCTCCTGCGCGCGGGACCGGACGATGCGGATAGCACGCTGAGCGTCGCCGAGCTCGATCGGATGGTGGTATCGCGGTCCAAGGCGATACTTCAGCACGAATGCGCTCACGCCCATCGAGTTCAGGAACGACGCTACCTGACGACCTTCGTGATCCATGGCGAGGTTCGTATAGCCGCCACCCGGCGCCACCACAACGGCGGTGCCGTTGCCGCGGCGGCTGGCGCGGTAGATGGTCAACGTCGGCTTGTCCGTGTCGGCCGTTCCGAGCGCGCCAGGCGCTCCTTCGGGCCACAGGGGAATCTCCTCCGGGAGCATGTTCAGCGTCGATTGACCGGCCCGACCGGCCGGCGGCGTCTGCGTCGTGGGGGGCATCGGCCGGGACGGCACTACCTGCGCACGACCGTCAAGTCCCGCTACGCCGATGATTCCGAGAAACAGCGTCGCCGCCCATCCGATCGCAATCTGCCGTTTCAGCGTCATGTTTTTGCCTCGCGGGAGGGAACCATAACACAGGAGCTTCCCGCTTCCAGCTCCGGTTCCAGCCATGACCTCTGGCTTCTGGGGACGTCCCCGGTCGAGTTGTGCATGCCAGCTGCTACACTTTGTCTCACGTCGGTTGGCAGCGATGAATTGACCTAAGAGGTCCCCATGCTCCTGAATCGTCGTTCATTCCTCGTCCGCGCCGGAGTCGGTGCTGCGACGACTGCAGCCGCCTCGGCACGCCTCTTCGCGCAGCAGCACCGCATCGAGCGGCTTGGCATGCAGCTGTACACCGTCCGCGACGCGATGGCGAAGGACTTCGACGGCACGTTGGCGAAGGTCGCGGCGCTCGGCTACAAGGAGGTCGAGTTCGCGGGCTACTTCAACAAGTCGCCGCAGGAAGTGAAGGCGGCGCTCGCGAAGAACGGGCTGACCTCGCCGTCGACCCACATCGGCTACGACCTGCTCACGGACAAGTTTCCACAGGTCATCGAAGACAGCCGCACCATCGGCCACTCCTTCATCGTCAATCCGTGGATTGACGATGCGATTCGGAATCAGCCGGGGGCGTGGAAACGCGCCGCGGATGTGTTCAATCGCGCCGGCGAGATGGCCGGCAAGGCGGGATTGCAGTTTGCCTACCACAACCACCACTTCGAGTTCGTGCCCGTGGAAGGTCAGGCCCCGCTCGATCTGATCCTCAAGACGTGCGATCCCGCGCTCGTCAAGATCGAGCTGGATCTATGCTGGACCGCTGCGGCGGGTCAGGATCCGGTAGCCTGGTTCCAGAAGTATCCCGGCCGATTTCCGATGGTCCACGTGAAGGGCCTGAAACGCATCCTGCCGGACGCGGCGAAATGGGCGACCGCGCCGCCGATCAAGGAGCTGCTGCCGGACGTCACGGACGTCGGGCCCGGTCCGATCGATTGGGCGCGCATCTTCTCGCACGCGAAGGAAGCGGGGATCGAGCACTACTTCGTCGAGCACGATCAGCCGGCGTCGCCGTTCGACAGTCTGGCCGCGAGCGCGAAGTATCTGGAAGGGCTGCAGTTTTAGGTGCGGAATTCTTTTGAATCGGGTGTGAATTCCATCGTCAGCTATCAGCTATCAGCTATCAGCTATCAGCTATCAGCTATCAGCTATCAGCTCTCGGCTATCAGCTTTCAGCTGACCCAGCAGAAAATCTGGCTGAGACCTGATAGCCGATAGCTTTCTACTCCCTGCCCTTGAGATCCCTCCCCAGCCACCATCCGAACAACAGGATCAGCGACGCTGGAACGATCGCGCCCCAGATGCCGCTCAGGCCGACGTGCTCGAGGGCACTTGGCCCGACGTGGCTCACCAGCGTCAGGAGCAACGCCGCCCAGATGAATGCGGCGATCAGGTTCAATGCGCTGAACTGTGCGCGCGGCACCCGTGCGTACGCGCACGCCGCTGCAATCGCGATCCGGAGGCCCGGCGCGAAGCGCAGCGCGAGGATCATCAGCGAGCGATGCCGCTGGACTCGCGCGACGATGGCGTCCTGCCGTGCCGCGATCGGCTTGAACCGGGTCAGCCATCCGGCAATCCGCCCGCGCAGCGCGTAGAAGTACATCTGATCGCCGGTTGCCGCCCCGAGCGCGCCGGATACGAGCACGGGCCAGCGCTCGAGCTGACCTGAGGCCACCAGCACAGAAGCGGCAACGAAGACCACCTCGCCCTCTATGATCGCAGCGAGATAAATTGCCACATACGCAAGCGCGCCCGCGGGAATCATGTCGACGTGACCGCCTCGCCGACGACGGTTGCAATCCTGCGAACGGCTTCCGGAGACAGCGAGGCATACACAGGCAATTGGATGGCGGTCGCGGCGCGGTCTGCGCCCGGCGCCGGCGCGTGACCGTTGCCGAAGAGCGGCAGCCGCGTGCAGACGTCGACGTGCAGGCTCTCGACGTCGACGCCATGCCGCAGGCAGTGTTGTACGACGTGACTTCGTTCGCTCGCGTAGACCGCGTACTGATAGAACACGTGAGTCCGGCCGCAGGGCACCTCGGGGGTGGCGACGCCACTGCGGTCCAGCGCAGCGGTGAGGGCCTGGGCGTGCGACACGGTCCCCGCAGTCCATTCATGGAGGTGCTTGAGGGCTTCGAGCCCGATGGCCGCTTGAGCGTTGCTGTAGCGTCTTCGGTACGACGCAGGAAGCGGGCTGAGGGATCGGATCTTCTCCCACAGGTACACATCCGGCGTCGCCTGAAAGAACGAGCTCGCCCAGAGGACCGGGAAGAGCGATGCCGTGAAGACGCCGGGCCGGATGGCAATGCGTTGGACGCGCCCGAGTCGCAGCCGTTGTTGCACGTCCGCTTCGGAGGGCGACGGTTCGCTCCTCGAGAGCGCCAACGCTCGTGACGCCACCTCGGCGTTGTTCGTGACGAGCATTCCGCCGCCGTACGTGTTGAGCGGCTTCAGCAGCTGAAAGCTGAAGAAGCCGGCATCGCCCAACGTGCCTACGGGCCGACCTTGCCAGGTCGCTCCGAGGGCGTGCGCGCAGTCCTCGATCACGACGAGCCGGTGGCGTCGCGCGATGTCGAGAATCGCCTCCATGTCGCAGGGCAGGCCGTACAAGTGCGTCGGGACCACCGCGCGCGTGCGCGGCGTGATCGCTCGCTCGAACGCGTCCGGATCCAGGTTGAACGTCACCGGATCGACGTCCGCGAAGACCGGCTTGAGCCCGGCGACGCGCGTGATCTCCGGAATGACCCAGAAGGTCAGCGCGGGCAGAATGACCTCCGAGCCCGGAGGAATCCCCAGCGCCTCGAGCAGATAGTAGAAGGCCATCCGGCCGTACGACGCGCTCACCGCATGCGAAGCGCCCACCTGCACTGCGAACGCGTGCTCGAACGCTGCGATGTGCGGGCCGTGAACGAGCTGGCCCTCCTTCCGCAGGGCGTCGATGGTCTGCTCCGTGTTCGGAATCACACGCGCGCCGTACCGCGGAATGGCGGTCAGCACGTGACGCCCCGTGCCATGGCGGCACGCTCGGATCGCTCGTGCCAGTTGAGCACCAGATCGTCGAACCGGCCGAACAGTCTGCGGCCGCGATCCTGCAGCCCGCAGTAGTTGGCGAAGCACGACGGCCGCATGTAGAACCGTGTGTACGCCGCACCCAGCAGGAAAGACAGCTCTTCCGCCGTCAGCGACGGATGCGTGAAGGTTGGGGTAAAGCCGTCGAATCTCTGCCAGTCCTTCTCGTAGATGAGCGGCGCGAGCTGTTTCCACATGGGCGTTCCCGGGTAGGGCGTCAGGAGCTTGAACTGCGCTACCGTCGATCCCAGCTCGATGGCGTAGTCGATCGTCGCCGCGACCGACGACC
Organism: uncultured Acidobacteriota bacterium; assembly: GCA_963730995.1. Classification (GTDB taxonomy): domain Bacteria; phylum Acidobacteriota; class Vicinamibacteria; order Vicinamibacterales; family 2-12-FULL-66-21; genus CAVSUB01. The sequence continues at coordinate 627,864 of CAVSUB010000012.1, forward strand.
AGTCGTCCTGCAGGAAACCGAACACGTAGAAGGCTGCCGTTGCGATGCCCCGTTGCCTGCACTCGGCCATGATGCGCTGCTGCTGCTCGGGCGGGATCGGACGTCGTCCGGCGCGCCGCAGCGTGTCGACGGAGAGCGTCTCTACTCCGAAGCTAATCACGGCAAGACCCGCTTTGTGCAGCGCTTCGATGAGCGACCCGTCCAGCCGGTCCAGCCTGGTCTCGCACTCGAATCTGATCTTCAAGCCACGCGAACGGATCTCATCACAGAGCGCCAGGCAACGCTCCCGATCGTTGGTGAACAGCGGATCGCGGAACACGACGAACGGCCGCTGCTGCACGCTCGTCAGGCATTCGAGCTCGTCGACGATATTCCGAGGGCTGCGGACCCTGTGAGAGGCGAGGATTCGGTGCGGGCAATACGTGCAGAACTCGGGGCAGCCTCGACTGGCCAGCAGCGGATAGGCGCCACCAGACCGGCGCTTCGAGAAGGGCAGGCGACCAGGAGTGCGGTGCGCCGCCGCGCACGATGTCCCATCGCGGAAACGGGAGCGTGTCGAGTTCGGTGACTGCCGGACTCTGAACCCGTCCCTCGAGTCGTGTGCCACTCGCCAGCGCCATCACCGCCGCCTCCGGCTCTCCCATGATCACGAAGTCTCCGTGCGCATCGAACAGCTCCGGCAGCTTCGAGGCCGTGAGCCCGACGAATCCGACTCGCAGCCCGCGCCGGCGCTGGACGTCGGCCCATTCCGCCTCGTGCCGGTGATCCACCAGGGACGTCAGCACGAGCGCGACGTCTCCGTCGACAGGCGCGCCCGTCGTGTAGACGACCTCATGCCCCGCAGCCGCGCAGAGCGCGGCGATATAGCCAAGCTGCACGCTGGGCAAATCCAGCAGGTGTCGTTTCAACGCACAGACGATGCGCGTGACACGCGAGAACGGCCGCAGGCGCGACCCGTAGCCTCCGACGACCGTGTCCTTGCTGACGAAGCCGTCGGCCGAAGCCAGATCGGCGAGAACGATGCGCATGAATGCTCCCCTTTTGCCCGTGCGGCACTCGAGCCGCGGCGCAGGTAAACCGCGCAGCACCGGCGAGCGCGTGCACAGACAGCGCAAGGGATCACCCGCAGGTGATCCATCACCAACACCGAAGGACGTGAACGATCAGGAAAGGAGGAGCGGGGAGGGAGGGCCGCGCGGAGAGCGACGGCTGTAGCCGGTTCGTGCGAAGAGGGGTTCGTCAGCGATCTGAAGCGGCTCGCTGATCATCGGCCGGGATTGGAGGCCGATCGACGTCAGAACCACCAGGCCGACGGTCGTCGGCGCATTCGTCGTCGTCGGGAGACGGACGGCCCGGCGACGTCGAATCGCCGGTGGCCGAGGCGATGGCACACGGTCGGGTCCGGCGGCCTCGGCAGCCGGGAGACGAACTTGCCGCGGCCGGCGTTCGTCCACACGAACATCCGCAGGTGCCGTCGACCCGTCGTCGTCGCGACGAGGTCCGAATCGCCGTCCTGGTCCACGTCGGTGACGGCGACGTCGAGGATGGAACCGGAGGAATCGAGGTGCTGCGCCGGCTCCCGGTTGGAGAGCCGGACCGACGAGTTCCGCCGGCGGCGCGCCGGTTTCGATCCGGTCCCGCACGCCGTCGCCGTTGACGTCGGCGGTCAGCGTCTGCGCGGCAGCGGGACGCCAGCGCCCACAGGGGGATCGCAAACAGCAGAGCGCACGGCGTCGTCGCAGTGAGCGCATGCCAGAATTCGACTATACCGCGACGAGGTTCAGATCTGCGCGAGACTCGCGTCCAGCTTCCAGCTGTCACCGGGCGCGAGGCGTCAGGCCTGAAACGGGCGGCGAGCTCCCGAGCGGCGAGTCCGCGAGCTCCCGAGCCTGTATTAGCATGGCAGCTTGAGTCCCGATCTGCCCCAAACCTGGCCGCGGCCCTCGAAGCCACGGCCCATCGTCATCATCGGCGCCGGCGGCATCGTCCGCACAGCACATGTGCCGGCCTATCGCCGACTCGACTATCCGGTCGCCGGGATCTTCGACGTCAGCCCCGAGGCCGCCAGGCAGGCGGCTGCAACGTTCAGCATTCCTTGTGTGTACAAGTCGCTCGAGCAGGCGGCGTCGGTCGAGGGCGCGGTTTTCGATCTTGCCGTGCCCGGCGATCAGATTGTCGGGATTCTCGAGAAACTGCCGGACGGATCGGCGATCCTGATGCAGAAGCCGATGGGCCGCGATCTGGAAGAAGCGCGTCGCATCCTGCGGTGCTGCCGGGATCGGAAGATGACTGCGGCCGTGAATCTGCAACTCCGATTCAGCCCAGCGATGCTGGCGTTGCGCGCGTTGCTCGATCGACAGGAGCTCGGCATTCTGACCGATATCGATCTCCGGCTGGTGATCGAGCAGCCCTGGCACCTCTGGAAATTCATGATCGGCGCACCGCGGCTCGAGCTCGTGTACCACTCGATCCACTATCTGGATGCGATCCGCTCGATCGCCGGCGAGCCGCAGGGAGCCTACTGCAGGGCGGTCGGACATCCGGACACGCCACAGCTGCGCGACACGCGCAGCTCGATCATCCTCGACTACGGCGACGCGCTGCGCTGTTCTCTCGTCATGAACCACACGCATCGCGCAGGCCCGAGGCATCGAACGTCGGAGCTGATGGTCGAAGGCACCAAGGGCGCCGCGAGGCTGGTGCTCGGCGTCAATCTCGACTACCCGACGGGCTCACCGGACGAGATGGAGGTCGCTCACGGTCAGACGTGGACGCGGGTCCCGCTCCGTGGGTCGTGGTTCACCGAGGCATTCGAGGGACCGATGTCGAACCTGCAGCGATTCATCGCCGGCGAAGATTCGCACCTCGTGAGCCCGGTCGAGGACACGATCAAAACGATGGCACTCGTCGAGGCGTGCTACCAATCGAGCGAGCGCGGCGGAACACCGATACCCGACGCACGGCTCTGATACGAGGCGTGCCACGTCAGGGTGCAGTCCAACATGAGAATCGACGCACACCAGCACTTCTGGCGGTACGATCCCGTCGAATACGACTGGATAGACGACTCGATGGTGGCGCTGAAGCGGGATTTCTCTCCCGCGGACCTGAAGCGCGAGATGTCGCGGGGTGGCGTCGATCGAACCATCGCGGTCCAGGCACGGCAGACATTGGAGGAGACGCGGTGGCTTCTCGATCTCGCGAGCGATCATCCATTCATTGCGGGCGTGATCGGCTGGGTCGATCTCCAGTCGCCGGCGGTGGACGCGGAGCTGGAGGAGATCTCTGGCCACCCGAGACTCCTGGGTGTTCGGCATGTAGTGCAGTCGGAGGGGCCCGGATTTCTATCGTCCGAGGCGTTTCGCCGTGGGCTCGGGCGGCTCGAGCGGTACGGCCTGACGTACGACGTGCTGGTGTACGCCCGACAGCTGCCGGAGGTCGTCGACCTCGTTCGCGCGTTTCCCAGCCAGCGATTCGTGCTCGACCACCTCGGGAAACCGGACGTCAAGGGTGGCGGCCATCAGGCCTGGCGGCCGCACTTCGAGGAGCTGGCTTCCTTTCCGCACGTCTGGTGCAAGCTGTCAGGTCTGGTCACCGAAGCAGACTGGCGAACGTGGACGGCGGAGCAGCTTCGGCCATACATTGAGACGGCCCTTGAATGTTTTGGCCCGGAACGGCTGATGATCGGATCCGACTGGCCTGTCTGCACGCTGGCGAGCCCGTACACGAGGACGCTGGCAGTCGTGGAGGATGCCCTCGGTGGCTGCTCGTCGAAGGAGCGGGCCAGCATCCTCGGCGGCACAGCGCAACATCTGTGGAATCTGTAGGAGTCTTCATGGACCTGACGCCTGCATCAGCGACGGCCGCTCCGATGTCGCGGCTGTGGGATCCGGGCCGAACGATTTCGATCCGTACCGTACTCAATCAGCAATCATTGGTTTCAGGAGTCCTATGAACCGCACTTTGAGCCATCGGTCGGTGCTCTCTCTCTTGGTCCTGGCTGCAGCCATCAGCGCGGGCTGCTCGAAAACGGGCCAGCAATCCGCATCCACGTCGTCCGGCTCCGGGATCACCATTGCGGTGATCCCCAAAGGGACGACGCACGAGTTCTGGCAGAGTATCCATGCCGGAGCGAACAAAGCGGCGAAAGAGCTCGGGATCGACGTGATCTGGCGTGGGCCGCTCCGCGAGGACGATCGCGACGCGCAGGTGTCGGAGGTCGAAGGTTTCATCAGCCGCGGTGTCTCCGGGATCGCGCTGGCGCCGCTCGACGAGAGCGCCCTCGTCGGCCCGGTTTCGGACGCCATGAGCCGCAAGATTCCGGTGGTGATCTTCGACTCAGGCCTGAAGGGCGACAACTACGTGAGCTTCGTCGCGACCGACAACCTCAAGGGCGGCCGCATGGCGGGTGAACGGATCGCTCAGTCGATTGGCAACAAGGGCAAAGTCATCCTTCTGCGTTATGCGGAGGGTCACGACAGCACGGGCAAGCGGGAGCAGGGATTCCTCGATGCGATCGCTGCACACCCCGACATCAAGATGATCAGCTCGAATCAGTACGTCGGCACCGATGTCGAGGGCGCGTACAAGAAGGCGGAGTCGATCCTGAGCGGCCTGAAGAATCCTGACGGCAGCCTCGGCGTAGATGGCATCTTCTGCGCGAACGAATCGTCGACGTTTGCGGTGATGCGGGTGCTCCAGGAGAACGGATGGGCGGGCAAGGTCAAGTTCGTCGGCTTCGACGCCTCGACGAATCTCGTGAAAGGGCTTCGCGACGGCGCGCTCGACGGGCTCATCGTGCAGGATCCGGTGCAGATGGGATACCTCGCCGTCAAGACCATGGTGACGCATCTGAAGGGCGGCAAGGTGGAGCGCGCCATCGACACAGGCGTTCACCTGATCACTCACGACACGATGGATCAGCCGGAGATGAAGGCGCTCCTCACGCCGGACCTCTCTCAATGGCTGAAATAACAGAGCCGCGCGCGCTCCTCGAGATGCGCGGCATCGCGAAGCGTTTCGGGGCGACGGTCGCGCTCGATCGCGTCGACCTCTCGGTTGGGGCCGGCGAGATCTGCGGCCTCGTCGGCGAGAACGGCGCCGGCAAGAGCACCCTGATGGGGATTCTCGCGGGCGCCATCCAACCCGACGAGGGGAGGATGGCGATCGCCGGGCAGCAGTACGCGCCACGAAGCCCTATCGAGGCTCGCCGCGCGGGTGTGGCGATGATCCACCAGGAGCTGTCGCTCGCGCCGCATCTCACCGTTGCCGAGAACATCCTGCTGGGCGTCGAGCCGACGCGGCTCGGCTTTCTCCAACGGAGCAAGATGGCAGAGACCGCAACGCGCGCCTTGCGCGAGCTCGGTCACGAGGATCTTCGTCCCGACACGTTCGTCGGCGCCCTTCCGATTCCCGTGCAGCAGATCGTCGAGATCGCGCGGGCCATCGCGGTGGGTTGTCGTGTCCTGGTGCTCGACGAGCCGACGAGCAGCCTCGGCCGGGAAGACGCGCGGCGTCTTTTCGGCATGCTGAAGAAGCTGCGCGGCCAGGGGCATGCCATTGTCTACATCTCGCATTTCATCGAAGAAGTCACCGAGATCGGCGATCGATTCGCCGTGCTCCGTGATGGACGCAATGCGGGCGGCGGAGCCACCGCGGGCGCCACGCACGATGCGATCGTAGGGATGATGATCGGCGGATCGGCGCGGACCCTCTTCCCGCGCGGGCCGCGGCATGTGGGCGAGCCTATCCTGACCGTCGATGCGCTGCAGCCGGGCGATGCGACGTTCACGCTGCACCGCGGGGAGGTGTTCGGGATCGCAGGATTGATCGGTGCGGGCCGGACGCGGCTCCTGCGCACGCTGTTCGGCCTGGAACCTGTCCGGAGCGGCCGGATTGCCCTTGGCGTCTACACAGGCGGGTCGAACCCTCACGATCGATGGCAGCAGGGCATGGGCATGCTGAGTGAGGATCGGAAGCACGAGGGCCTCGCGCCCGGCCTCAGCATCGCCGACAACCTGACGATCACCAACCTGGCGCCGTTTGGCGCCGCCGGCACCGTCTGGCCCGAGCGCCAGCGCCGTACGGCCTCGACGTGGATCGAGCGATTGTCCGTCCGATGCGCGGGTCCCGCTCAGGCCGTGTCTGAGCTCTCGGGTGGCAACCAGCAGAAGGTTGCCCTCGCGCGACTGCTGTATCACGGCGTGGACGTGCTCGTCCTCGACGAGCCGACCCGGGGCATCGACGTCTCCAGTAAGGCCCAGATCTATGCCCTGATCGACGAGCTCGTCGGCACGTCCGCCCGCCCGGCGCCCAAGGCCGTCCTCCTCGTGAGCAGCTATCTTCCGGAGCTGCTCGGCGTCTGCGACCGCATCGCCGTCATGTTCCGCGGGCGGTTGCAGGCCGCGCAGCCCGTCTCCCACCTCACGGAATCCGACTTGATGGTCGCGACGATGACCGGTGGAGCGGCGCGAGCATGACGGCACGGGCCCTGCTGGATCGCACGGGCGCCCTCATCGGGCTGGTGCTCGTCGCGCTCGTGTTCACGCTGCTCGCCGGAGTCCAGTTCGTCGAGCCCGGCAATCTGGAGCTGATGGCGCGCCAGACGGCGATCGTCTGCATGGCGGCGATCGGCATGACGGCTGTCATCGTGGCGGGCGGCATCGACCTGTCTGTGGGCTCGGTCATCTCGCTCACGACGGTCGTGATCGCCGTCCTGCTGCGGAACGGCGCGTCCCCGGCCGTCGCCGGCCTGAGCGGCGTCGCTGCGGCCGCCGCTTGCGGCCTCGTGAACGGTCTCCTCATCACCCGTCTCAAGGTCGTCCCGTTCATCGTCACGCTCGGCACGATGCTCATCGTGCGAGGGCTTGCGAAGGGGGCGGCGGACGAACGGCGCGTCGAAGCGCCGATGACGTGGTTGAACAGCCTGTTGCGGTCGTCTGCCGGATCGTTCTCGCTGCCAACGGGCATCTGGCTGGTGATTGTCGTCGGAATAGCCATTTCGGTGCTGCTGCAGTACACGCGACTGGGGCGACACATATTCGCCGTCGGTTCGAACGAACGGATGGCGCGGCTCTGCGGAGTACCCATCGATCGCACCAAAGTCATCGTCTACACGCTCAATGCGGCGCTGGCAGGTCTTGCGGGCGTGCTGCAGTTTTCGAAGCTGGCCGTCGGTGATCCAACCGTCGCCGTCGGCACCGAGCTCGACGTCATCGCCGCCGTGATCATCGGGGGCGGCAGCCTCCTCGGCGGACGCGGCGGGATCGTCGGCACCGCCATCGGCGCCGGGATCATGACGATCATTCAGGTTGGATGCTCGCAATTGGGGCTGGCCAACTGGGTTCAGCAGATCGTCACCGGCGGAATCATCGTCGTGGCGGTCGCGATCGATCGAGTTCGGTCGGCAAGGGTGTGAAGAGAGCTATCAGCTGTCAGCTTTCAGCTCTCAGCTTCAGCCAGGACCGTCGGGTGTCTTTCCGGAATCCAGTTCTTCCCGCACGCCGAAGCTGGACCTAGCTGAGAGCTGACAGCTGAGAGCTGATAGCTATTCATCAGGAGATCAATGCGCATCAAATCGTTCGACGTGCTCGATGTCCGTTTCCCGACCTCTCTCGTCAACGCGGGCACCGACGCCGTCCACAAGGATCCCGACTACTCGGCGGCCTACGTGATTCTGAGAACGGACGGCGATCACGAAGGTCATGGATTCGCGTTCACGATCGGGCGCGGCAACGAGGTGGTCGTTACGGCGATCCGGGCGTTGGAGCCGCTCGTCGTGGGAAAACGATTGGAAGAGATATCCGCCGCCCCCGCCGCCTTCTGGGAAGCGCTCGCGAACGACACCCAGCTCCGCTGGCTCGGTCCGGAGAAAGGCGTCATCCATCTCGCGCTCGCCGCGATCGTCAATGCGGTCTGGGATCTTCAGGCGAAGGCGGCAGCCAAGCCGGTCTGGAAGCTGCTCGCCGACATGTCATCGCGCGAGATCGTGAAGTGCATCGACTTCCGGTACATCACCGACGCGCTCTCGCCCGAAGAGGCGACCGAGATGCTGGAGCGGCAGCGGAAAGCCCGAGGGGACCGCGAGGCGATCCTTCTGCGCGACGGGTTTCCGGGTTACACGACGTCGGCGGGCTGGTTCGGCTATTCGGACGAGGAAGTCCGGCGGCTGTGCAGGGAGGGACTGGCCGAAGGATGGCGGCACTTCAAGGTCAAAGTCGGTGGCGCGCCGGAAGACGACGACCGGAGAGTAGGCCTCGTCCGCGACACCATCGGACCCGACTGCAAGCTGATGATCGACGCGAATCAACGCTGGGACGTGAACGAAGCGATCGACCGCGTACGGGCCCTCTCGCGGCACAACCTGTGGTGGATTGAGGAGCCGACGAGTCCGGACGACGTGCTGGGGCACGCGGCGATTGCCAGGGGAGTCGCCCCGGTTGGCGTAGCGACAGGCGAGCACGCCGCGAACCGCGTCATCTTCAAGCAGCTCCTGCAGGCATCCGCCATCAGCTTCTGCCAGATCGACAGCTGCCGCCTGGGTGGCGTGAACGAGAACCTCGCGGTCATCCTGATGGCCGCCAAGTTCGGAGTGCCGCTGTGCCCGCACGCCGGCGGTGTCGGGCTCTGCGAGCTCGTTCAGCATCTCTCGATGTTCGACTACATCGCGGTCTCCGGACGCATGGACGATCGCGTCACGGAGTTCGTCGATCATCTGCACGAGCACTTCCTTGATCCCGTCGTGATTCGCAGCGGCCGGTACATGCCGCCGCTACGCGCCGGCTACAGCAGCGAAATGTTCCCGGCGTCGACGACGGAGTATCGGTTCCCTGATGGTCCGGCGTGGACGGCGCACGCGGCCGGGACGCCCGAACGGGCCTGATTCTCGCCACCGCCCTGGCATCCGCTCGTCCCTCGCCGCAGCCAGGCCACGCGGCCGTGCGCACGCCGGCGGCGCCGCTTCAAGTTGCTCGCGGCGACGTCGATTACTCGGACGGTGGGGTCCACCTCTAGTTTCAGGCCCGTCGAAGAGTCGCAACCGCTACGAACCGGCTGTCGGTCCGCCGCCCGCGTACGGCTCGCGCTTGCCGTGCTGGGGGTCGTCGTCGTCACTTCCACAAGTTGCTCTAAACCGAAGGGATCCACCGGATCCGCTGTGGCCGGCGTCGAAAGCCTGATGGCGGACGCCGAAGCTCACCGGATCAATCCGTCAGACTCCGTCCGTGTCACAGGCGTCGTCACGGACGACGACGGCGAGCGCGGGATCGCTTTCCTGGCAGACGGCAAACGGGCGATCGCGGTGCACACCGGTCCGGCCGGTCTGAACGTCCCGGCAGGCCGGCGGATCACGCTCGAGGCTCACCTCGATTCGTCGGCGACTCCGTCGCTGGTCGACCCCGTGGTGCTCGACTCGAAAGACGATCGTTTGCCCGATCCCGTGGTCGTGGACGGAGCCGAGGCATTCGCGCCCGGGTTTGCTGGCAGGCGCGTCCTCCTCGACTCGAACATCCAGGCGGCGGCCATGACCGATCGCCGGCTGCAGCTCACGCTCACGACCCACGGCGTGCAGCTACTGGCCGAAGTTCGCCGTCCGGACGCAGCCAACTGGCGATCCCTGATCGGCGCGAACGTTCGCCTTCGCGGGGTCGTCGTGCCCGCCGATCGGGTACAGGGCTTTCCGGCGCGCATTGCGGTGGCGTCCGCCGCGGACGTCGAGCCGATGGGCGTGGTCCAGACGGTCAAGCGCGAGCGCCGGTTGCTGACATCGGCGGCGGCCATCCAGGCGCTGCCCCGCGAGGAGGCGGCAGCCGGACATCCGGTGAAGCTCTCGGCGCGGATCATGGTGTGGGATGTCGAATGGTCCGTCCTCTTCGTGCACGACGGGTCGGGCATTTTCGTCTTTACGCGGAGCCTGGAGCACCCGATGCCGCGCGTCCGCCCGGGCGACGTTGCCGAGATCGAGGGCGAGACGGGTCCAGGGGAATTCGCGCCCGTCATTGCCGCGCATCGCATCACGATCACAGGCCATCCGGGCCTCCCCGCTCCGCGAGAGGTACCGCTCCATCGGCTGCTCTCTGGGCGCGAAGACAGCCAATTCGTCGAGTTTCCCGGCATCGTCCGCTCGATCGGACGGGACGACAAGAATCATCTCGCGATCGAGTTGAGCAACTCACGGGAGCGAATCCCCGGGTTCGTCGCGGCGATCGACGGCCAGACAGTGCCCGCTGGCCTCGGCGTCGACGCCGTCGTCCGGGTGAAGGCCGTGGTCGGTACCCGGTTCAACGACAACAGGCAAATCGTCGGCGTGCAGTTCTTCATCCCGACGGTCGACGAGATTGCGATCGACGTGCCTGCGGTGGCCGATCCGTTCAAGCTGCCGATCACCACCGTGAACGGGCTCCTCGACTTCACCTCCGCGGATCGTGCCGGCCGTCGAGTGAGGCTTCGCGGGGTTGTGATGCTCGCGCGGGATCAGGTCGTCTACCTGCGCGACTCGGTTGGCGCGCTGGAGGTACACACCGCAGCGGCCACGAAGGTTCGCCCCGGCGACCTCGTGGACGCTGTCGGTTTCCCTGGGATCGGCGCATACAGTCCGCTGCTCGAGGACTCCACTCTGCGGCAGGTCGGAACCGCCGAGTCCCCTCGACCCGTCGAGACGACTGCGAGACAGGTGCTTCGCAGCAGGCAGGACGGCGCGCTGTTGAAACTCCGCGGCCGCGTGCTGCAGTTCTCGTCGACGCAAACGGAAGACGAGCTCATCGTCGATGGCGATGGGACGACGTTTACGGCGCTTCTCGATCGCGCATCAACGGACGCCAGACTCACGCCGCTGGCGGGCGGCAGCCTCGTGGAGGTAACAGGGATCTCGTCGATCCAGATCGTACGACAGGCCAACCGGCTCGTGCCCCGGGAGTTCCGAATCCTCCTGCCGTCGCCAGGGGCGGTGCGCGTCATCGAGGCGCCCCCGTGGTTCACCGGAAGCCACGTGCTGTGGGTCCTTGCAGCGCTGAGTACCCTGACCGCCTTGTCGCTGGCCTGGATCGCGACGCTGCGTCGGCGGGTACGGCAGCAGACACACCAGCTCACGGTTGCGAAGGAAGCCGCCGAGGCGGCGAATCGCGCGAAGAGCGAGTTCGTGGCCAACATGAGCCACGAGATTCGCACGCCGATGAACGGCGTGCTCGGCGTCACGGAGCTCCTGCTCGAGTCGCCGCACGATCCGGACCAGAAGCAGTATCTGGGGATGGTCAAGTCATCCGCCGAGGCGCTGCTCCGGATCATCAACGACATTCTCGACTTCTCGAAGATTGAGGCGGGCAAGCTCGATCTCAGTCCGCACCCGTTCGGGCTCCGGCAGATGCTCGGGGATACCGTGCAGATGCTCGCGGTCCGCGCGCACCCGAAGGGGCTGGAGCTCTCGTGGCGCGTCGCACCCGAGGTGCCCGACGGCATCGTCGCCGATGCAGAGCGCCTGCGGCAGGTGGTTCTGAACCTCGTCGGCAACGCTGTGAAGTTCACCGAGCAGGGTGAGGTCGCGGTCGATGTGGCGCTCGCCGGCCCGCTCCCCGACGCGGACGCCTCGGAGGGCGCCCTCGTGTTCTCCGTCCGCGACACGGGAATCGGCATCTCGGACGACAAGCAAGCGCTGGTCTTCCAGGCATTCGCCCAGGCCGATGGCTCCGTCTCACGCAAATATGGCGGCACCGGACTGGGGCTCGCGATCTCGGCCCGCATCGTGTCGCTCATGGGCGGCCGGATCGAGTTGAGGAGCGAGCCCGAGCGCGGCAGCACGTTCAGCTTTACTGTTCGCGTCGGCATCGCACCCGCCCAGGCAGCGCCCGCGCGTGCGATGTCGGCATCGTCGCTGAGAGGGCTGAGTGTGCTCGTCGTCGACGACAACGAGACGAACCGGCGCATCCTCGAAGAACTGCTCCGCCTCGGCGGAGCGGCCCCGACGATGGCGAGCAGCGGAGTCGAGGCGCTGGCCGCGATCGAGACGGCGCAGCGGCGCGGGCTGCCGTTCCGGATGCTGCTCGTGGACGTTCACATGCCGGGTATGGACGGGTTCTCGTTCGTTGCGGAAGCGCAGCGCCGGTTCGGCGTCGAGGGCTCGACGGTCGTGATGCTGACATCCGATCGGCGGCCAGGCGATCTCGATCGATGCCGTGAGCTCGGGCTGGCGGCACACCTCACGAAGCCAATTCAGCACTGGGCGCTCGAGCAGACGATGCTGGGAGTGATGAGCCGGGAGGCGGTGGTTGTTTCACGCGAGCCAGCCACACAGCCCGCCGCCGCGCCAGCGCGGAGACTTCGCGTCCTGGTGGCCGAAGACAACGTCGTGAACCAGAAGCTCGCGGCGGCCCTGATCGCCCGCCGCGGCCATGATCCCGTGGTGGTATCCAACGGCCAGGAGGCCGTCTCGGCCTGGACCAACGAGCCCGTCGACGTCATCTTCATGGACGTCCAGATGCCCGAGATGGACGGCTTCCAGGCCACTGCGCTCATCCGTGAAGCCGAGCGCAGCCGAGGCACACACGTGCCTATCGTCGCGATGACCGCTCACGCCATGACAGGTGATCGCGATCGCTGTCTCGATGCCGGGATGGACGACTACGTGACCAAACCCATCTCGTTCAAGGAAGTCGATCGAATCCTGCAGCAGGTCGTGGAGGCGCTTGCGGCGTAAAAGGCCGAGTCAGAATTCAGAATACAGGAGTCAGAATACTTCTTTGACCGGCGCCGGCTTGAGCCGGCGCCATAAAGAAAAGCATTCTGAATTCTAAATTCTAGATTCTGAATTCTGCTTGATGTTACCGCCGCCGATCGCCTGTGAATCGAAGCAGCATCAGGAACAGATTGATGAAGTCGAGATACAGCGTCAGCGCGCCGACGACGGCGTAGGAGCCGGTGTTGCCGGATGGGAGGGCGAGGGCCATCCCCTTGAGGCGCTGCGCGTCGTACGCGGTGAGTCCGGTGAAGACGATCACGCCGATGAAGCCGAGAACGAACTGGAAGCCGTCGTTCTGCCAGAACATTCCGACGATCGACGCGATGACGACCCCGACCAGTCCCATGAAGAGGAATTGACCCCACCCTGCGAGGCTGCGGCTCGTGACGGTACCGTAGAGGGCCATCGCGCCGAACATCCCCGCGGATATGGCGAACGTGGATGCGACCGACTGCGCCGTGTACGCCAGGAGGACGAACGACATCGTGACCCCTGTCAGAGCGGAGTAGGCGACGAAGAGGGCCGCCGCCGTACCGGCCGCCATCTTCTGGGCGCGCAGCGACAACGCGAACACGAGCCCAAGCTGCGCCAGTACGAGTCCCATCAGGACGAACGGCGTTCTGACCAGCGTTCCGACCAGAGCCGGCGACGAGGCCACGAAGAACGCGACGACTGCCGTGATGGCCAGGCCGCCGCACATCCAGCCGTACACCGATCGGAGGAAGGCCGAGACGCGCTCTTCGGCGGAGAAAGGCGTCGAGAATGCTGTATCGGGAGTCATCGGATATTGCGCCACGGTCAGCTCCTTGGTGTAGGGAACGACTAGAGGTCTTGACCCGAAAAACAGTCACCATTGAGGCAAGTTTTTCGGTCACGACCGTCCGCGCGACAGCGCGGCGTTATCAAGAATGCGTCTAGCGAGGCGGAACCTTTCGCCGGTCTGAGGCGGAGCCTCGCTAGATCGTAGCACGGCTCCAGGGTTGGGACGGGCGGCGCGGCAGCCGGACCGTATAGCAGTAGACTTCGTCCATGCAGCGGACCGATTTCAGCCTGCGCCACTGTGCGCTCGTCGCGGTCATGCTCGTCGCCGCGATATCCGCGCCGCAGGCGAGGCGCGCCGCGACCATCGGCAACGGGCGTATCAGCATCGTTTTCGGCGATCGCGGGATCAGCACGATCACAGACATCAGCATCGGCCGCGTCTTCAAGCTGAAGGAAGACGGCTTCCGGCTCGTGATCGACGGGAAGACCCTCGATAGTGCGACGCTCGCGCGGCCGCGTCAGAGTACGGCTCAGGGGCGAGTGGTCTTCGACTGGAACGCTGAGGGCTATGAGATCTCGGTCACCTACGAGATCGAGCCCGCCTGGCGGTTCGTCAGCAAGCAGATCGCGGTCGTGAAGGCGCCTTTGGCCACCTACCGAGTGAGCGACGTGCACGTCTTTCGAGACGAGCTCGTCGAGAGCATCGCCAGCCGCTACGTGCCCACGTCGGTTCGAGACACTCTCGGCACTGGTGACTACGGGCTCTTTCTCCGATTCGCCGACGCGCGCGGACTGCTGGCCGCCGTACAGAATCCGTTCCTCCAGACCGAGACTTCCGGGAGCGCCTTCGTCGTTCGATACGCACCGGACATGGAGTGGAGGTCCGAGTACGGGCCGTTCATCGCGGACCGGGGAATGCTCGCACCGTATCGCCAGAGCGGTCGCGTGCTGCCAGCACGCATGCCCTCCGAGTGGGTGATGGCCTCGGCAGACCCTCTTCCGTCCGGGATGGACGAAGCGGAAGATCTCGGCGTTCACCGACCTCGTGCGCGCCTTCCTCCTCTATCACCCCACGCGTCCGCTCAACATCATGGTCGGCTGGTGCGTGAATGACTATCAGATCGACGTCGCCGGCGCCGACGGGAGGGCGGAGTACAAGCGGATCATCGATCGGGCCGCGGAGCTCGGCGCGCAGTATCTGCTCTACGCCCCCTCGAACACGTCGCTGTCGCGGCGTGAAGACAGCCTGGACGACTGGAGCTGGGAGCATGTCCTCTGGCTCGGGCTCGGACAGAAGATTCGGGCGGGCGCGTGGAACGTCAAGTCCGGCGAGATCCCTGCGGGCGTGCGCGAGATGGTGGACTATGCCAAATCGAAGGACGTCAAACTCGTCGCGTACGTCTATCCGGTCGTCCCGTTCGCGCAGAACCCGGAATGGCTCGTTTCGTCGAAGACCAACCCGGCGCGGAAGTACGCAAGCCTTGGTGTGCGAAGCCTGCAGGACTGGTTGATCGATGCGCTGGTGACGTTCCATCAGCGGACCGGGATTGGTGGCTACGCCTTCGATCACACTTTCCTTGGCTACGAGGGCACGAGCCGGTACGCCCAGTGGGCAGGTTGGCGCCGCGTCATGGAGGAAGTCCGTCGACGCATCCCGGACCTGGTGATTGACGGACGGCAGGCGTATCACCTCTACGGTCCGTGGTCATGGCTCGCCGGCAGCTATCCGCACCCCACATTCAACGACGAGCAGCCCGAGAGCTTCGTCCCGTTCCCCGATCTGCACTTCGATCGCGTGTCCGCGGACCGTCAGCGCTACACGGCCTACCGATACCGAGTGTACGATTTCGCGCCGAACGAGATCGTTCCGGGCTTCATCACGCACCAGACGCCTCGCAACGACGAGACCGGACGGATGCCCGAGGGCCGCACGGAAGATCGCGGCACCGTGCCGTTGCCGCTGCGGGCCCGGGACTGGGACTACCTCGGATGGCGGTACTCGCTCCTCTCGTCGATCGCGACGGGAGGATGGAACAACGTCATCAACATGATCCCGGCCAGGGATTCCGAGGAGAGCAGTCGATTCTCCGAGGACGACCGTCGATGGTTTCGCACGTGGATCGATTGGACGCGGGAGAACAAGGACTACCTGCGGCACACTCAGCCCATTCTTGGGCCGCCGTCCATCGGCCACGTCGACGGCACGTCTGCGATCCTCTCGAATCGGGGCTTCATCTTCCTCTTCAACCCGAACGGGCGCCGCCTGTCGGCCGAAATTACGCTCGACGACACCATTGGCCTGAGCGCCCGCGGAGCGTTCGTACTGAAGGAGCTGTTTCCGCTCTCGGGGCGGCTGGTCGGGAAGCCTAACGTCGGCGTGTGGGCGGCTGGTGACCGGGTGCCGATCGCGATCGATGGCGGTTCTGCGATTGTCCTCGAGGTTCAGCCGTGGTCGTCGACGACTGACCCCGTACTCTTCAACGCCGCCGGGACGGCCACGATGGATGGAGAGGCGCTGGCCATTGCCGGTGCGCGAGGCGAAGTCGGATCGACGACCGACTTGTTCGTCCAGCTGCCGGCAGGTCGTACGCCTGCAACGGTGACCGTCAACGGCCAGCCGGCCGAGATCGCATCTCGCGCCCCGACGGGCGTCACCGTCCGCGCGACATTCGACGGCACGATGTTCCGACACTATCAACCTGTCGTCGAGGTGCCGGATGGCTTCGCCGGTGCCATGGTCACCGGCACGTTCACGATTCCGCGGCGCATCATCGAGCAGCTGGCAGCGCGGCGCAAAGCATGGCCGATCCCATGGACGCCCGAGGACTTCCGCACCACGTGGCTTGTACCGGAACGGCTCCTGTTGTTCGTCCAGATCGCGGAGCCGGACGCGCGCTGGGACGCACGGCTGTCCATCGACGGTCGCACGGTGGAGCTGAGGAAGGCGTACTCGGCCATCCGGAGCGCGGCAAAGACCTTCGTCGGCTTCTACGCCGATCTGTCGACGCTGGATGCGGATCGTCCGTACACGTTCGAGCTCGAGCTGCCGAAGCTGGCTCCCGGTCAGCTGCAGGGCGTGTTCTTCGAGAATGTGGAGACAGAGTACACGGAAAAGATCGCGAGGTTCTAGAGGTTCTAGGGTTCTAGGGTTCTAAAGGTTCACGGTTCCGGGGGTTCTGAAGTCGATGGAGGGGTGTGAAATCTGAAAGCTGAGGGCTGAGAGCTGAAAGCTTCTACCGTCCTACAGCCCCGAACGCATAGAGCGTGCTCTTCGTCCTGACGTAGATCCGGCCGTCGGCGATGGCCGGCGTGGCGAAGATTTCGTCGTCCAGCGCGTTGACGGCGACGATCTCCCACGAGCCCTTGGCATCCACGACCGAGACGGTGCCGTCCTGGCTGGCCAGGTACACTTTGCCGTCGGCACCAACGGGCGAGGCGAAGTATTTGTCCATCGCGCCCTTGAGCCGTCCCTGCTTCAAGACGTTGCCGGTAGCGGGGTCGAACGCGATCAGGATGCCACTGTCGTTCACCATGAAGAGGACGCCCTGGTAGAGAAGTGTCGAGGGCACCTGCGGCACCGGTCGTAGATAGCGCCACTTCACCGCGCTTGTCGTCATGTCCCCTTGACCGCCGAGCGCGATCGCCAGCAGCCCGTTCTCAGACGCGAGCATCGCGCGGAAGACCTCCCACTCCTTCGCATCGAGCGAACCGTTGCCATCGAGGTCGAAGGCTGGAAAGCCGACCTTCGAGCTGAGCATCTTGTCCATCGGCGCGTCGCCCGTAATCTCCGTGGTCGCGATGCGGCCATCTTTGTTCGCGTCGTATTTCGCGAGGCCTTCCTCGAATGGCACCGTCGGCACCTGCGAGCCTGCCTGGTTCTGCGGGAATCCCCATCCGTTCACGTAGGCCACGCCGTCCTCGATGCTGAGCACCGATTTCATCTCGCACGCCAGACCGCGCACCCACCACACGCGGTGGCCATCTTCGATCGAGTACGCCGAGAGCTGAAAACTCTCGGGAACGAGGATCTGCTTCGGACCACTCTTCGGCTGGTACACGCTCGGAGTCGAATAGCCGGAGATCACGCCAGGACGATCGACCTTGTACCGCGTTTTTCCCGTGCGGGCGTCGACGCCGAGGAGGTAGGAGCCGATGTTCTGGTCAACGGCGAGCACGACGATGCCGTCCACGAGAATCGGCGATGCACCGAATCCGTAATACATGTTGAACGGGCCGAGAGGGACGTGCCATAACTGCTTTCCGTCTGCGGCGAACGCCGTGAGGCCCGACTCCTGGAAGAATGTATAGACGCGCTCCCCGTCGCTCACCGGTGACGGCGATGCCGGCGAATTCGGGCCGTCGAGATGGCCCTTCTGATGCCGTGGCACCTCCCGTCGCCACTGTTCCCTGCCGTTCTTGCGATCGAACGCGAGCACGAGCAGCCTGTCGCCCTCGTAGGCCGTGAGGAAGATCTGCGCCGTCGTGAGGACAGGCGACGAGTGACCCGCAGGCACGGCCGCTTTCCAGACGACGTTCGTCGACGGACCGAACTCAGCGGGGAGCCCGGTGGACGGGGAGATTCCGGTCCCGTTCGGTCCGCGAAAACGCGACCACTCCGCAGGATCCGCTGCCCTCATCCGGCTTGCCGAACCAATTGCCAGAATCGCCAGGCAAAGGGCAGTTGTTCCTCGGGTCATCACTCGGTTCCTCAGGGGTGTTCGCTCCATTGATAGCTGTCGTTATACAACCAAATCCTCCGAGGTCACGCCGACGTGGTACGGTTGGCACACGACGCGGGTCGAACGCCCGCCACGGTCGATGATCGACGGTCGAAAACGAAAGGCGGAGCACATGTCCAGTCCGGATGCCGTTGTTCGCCGGTGGTTCGAAGAAGTGTGGAACAAGCGTCGCGAGTCAGCGATCGATGAGATGATGCCGGCCGACGCGATCACTCACGGTCTGGGCCCGCAGCCGCTGCGTGGCAATACGGCCTTCAAACCGTTCTTTCACTCGTTCTCCCAGGCCTTCACGGACCTGAAGGTCGACGTGCTCCGAACCGTGACCCAGGGGGACATCGTCGCAACGCACATCCACGCAACAGGGCGGCACAGCGGGCCCGGCATGGGCACTCCGACGAACAAAGTCGTCGCCTTCGATGGGATGATCATCGCACGCGTCCGCGGGGAGCAGATCGTCGAAGGCTGGAACTGCATCGACTTTCTGACCATGTATCAGCAGATGGGATGGGTGGCGGCACCCGTCCAGGCGCTGTGAAGTTGTGTAGTAGCTTTCAGCTCTCAGCTGAGAGCTGTCAGCTCCTCCAGGTTCCACTGTGGCTTCTTTCCGGTGCGGTGTTCCTGACGGCCTGCGGCTCGCCGCCCGCGCCGGCTCCCGCCGCACGCGAATCACAAGATGCCGCGTTCGCGGCGGTTGCGCACGAGGTTATCGAGGATCTCTACCGCCGCCAGCCCTCGGCCGCGACGTACCTCGGCGTCCACAAGTACGACGATCGACTCGAGGACTACTCACGCGACGCCGTCACCATCGAAGTTGCGGCGCTGCGAAAGTTTCGCGAGCGCGCGAGCACAATCGAGCCATCGTCGCTGTCTCAGGCGAACCAGCTCGATCGTGAAATGCTGCTGCACGCCATCGATTCGCGCCTCCTGACGCTCGACCTCGTCCGCCCGTGGGCGACGAACGCAGACATCTATAGCAGCGGCCTGACCAATAGCGCGTACCTGATGATCAAGCGTGAATTCGCACCCGCAGATCAGAGGCTGCGGCAGCTGGTCGCGCGGGAGAAGGCGATGCCGGCCGCCCTGGCGGAGGCGCGCAAGAATCTCGAGTCGCCGCCGCGGATCTACACGGAGATCGCCATCGAACAGATCGATGGGAACCGCGCGTTCTTCAAGGACGCCGTACCCGCGGCATTCAAGGACGTGAAGGACACGGCGCTACTCGGTGACTTCAAGAAGGCAAACGATGTCGTCCTCGCGGCGCTCGCGGACTACAAGAAGTGGCTGCAGGACGATCTGCTGAAGCGATCGAGCGGCGAGTTCGCATTCGGCGAGAGCACCTACCGAAAGAAACTCGCGGCCGACGAGATGATCGACCAGCCGCTCGATGAGCTGCTCTCGATCGCCGAGCGCGATCTGCGGAAGAATCAGGCCGCCTTCGCGGAGACCGCCAGGCGAATCGATCCCAAGCGCTCACCGCAGGACGTGCTAGCGACGGTGCAGGCTGACCATCCGCCGGCCGCGAAGCTTCTCTCGGTCACGCAGGGTGAGCTGGATGCGATCCGGCAATTCATGGCAGATCATCACATCGTCACGGTCCCCGACGCGCCGCCGGCACGCGTGCAGGAGACGCCGCCGTTCCTGCGCGCGACGACGTCGGCGTCGATGGAGATCCCTGGTCCTTTCGAAACAGTCGCCACCGAGGCCTACTACAACATGACGCTCCCGGATCCGAAGGCAAGCGCCGCCGATACGAGAGAGTTCATGAAGCAGTGGTTCTATGCGGCCATCGCGAACGTGTCCGTTCACGAGGTGTGGCCCGGGCACTACCTGCAGTTTCTGTACGCGCGCACGTTCCCTTCGGACGTTCGCAAGGTGTTCGGAGCCAACAGCAATTCGGAAGGTTGGGCCCACTACAGTGAGCAGATGGTCATGGACGAGGGATTCCACGCCGATGACCCTCGGTACCGCCTGGCGCAGCTCCAGGACGCCCTGTTGCGCGACGCCCGGTTCATCGTTGGCATCCGGCTCCACACGAAGGGAATGACCGTTCCACAGGCGGGGGAATTCTTCGTCAAAGAGGGATATCAGCCGGCCCCAGTCGCCAGATCCGAGGCCAAGCGTGGCACCGCGGATGCCACATACGGCTACTACACGATGGGCAAGCTGATGATCCTCAAGCTCCGG
This sequence comes from uncultured Acidobacteriota bacterium, assembly GCA_963730995.1. Lineage (GTDB taxonomy): Bacteria > Acidobacteriota > Vicinamibacteria > Vicinamibacterales > 2-12-FULL-66-21 > CAVSUB01. The sequence continues at coordinate 648,276 of CAVSUB010000012.1, forward strand.
GAGGATTACAAAGCGAAGATCGGCGCCGAGTATTCCCTGCAGAAGTTCCACGACGCATTCATCCGGCTCGGACCACTTCCGCTTCCGCTGATCAGAAAGGCCATGCTGGGGGAGGCTGGACGCGCGCTCGAATAGTCCGCGACGTCTCGAACGTGGCCGCCTCAGTCGTCCTTCTTGATGATGCTGTCGAGGAAGCTTTTGACCCTGCGCTTCATTTCGTTCTGGAGCGCGCGGTTGATGGCGGCCGCGACGTCGATGGACACGCCCGGTTCGGCCAGCGTCCCGGTGATCGTCGCAGGCACGATCACCCGACCATCTTCCTGGGCGTAGCGCCGGAGGTCGGTTCCTGCCTGCGCGGTCAGCTCGGGTGAGAGCATCACATTGGCGTGCACATCGAGGCCGCCGGCGGGGAGCCGCACGACGGCATTGCCGGCCATGTCGAAGTCCCTCGACGCGAACGAAATGTCCGGCACGCGCAGCGTCTGATCGGCCAGCGCGAAGTTGCCTTCGAGTTTGGTGAATCGAGACCCGGAGCCGGATGCTGGTGCGCCGGATGGCTTGCCGAACGCGAGCACTATCGCCCTCACCATCTCGAGACCGGGAATCGCGCCGTCCGCGATCGTGACGCGCCCGGACCCGTGAGCCTCACGAAGGACGTCTCCCGATGCCGTCCCCCTGCTGACCAGCCCTACGTTGCCGCTCATGGTCCCTGACATCGGGCTCGATCCGCGCGCTTCACGAAGCAACCGCGCGACGTCGATACGATCGACTCGGCCGTTGAGCGTGATGGCCGGAGGATTCGCCGACGAGAGAACGCGCAGCTGTCCGTCGAACTGACCGCCGAAGACGCCGAATCGCAGCGGCTGCAGCAGAAGCTGCCGGGACGTGACGCGCAGAGACGACGTCAGCGCCTCGAAATTGTAGCCGCCGAGCTGACCTCCAGGCGCCGTCAGGTCGAGTTGAAGGTTGATCGGGAACGTGCTGGAGTTGTCGCCAGCGGACGCCTGGGAGGGCGCCGTACTCGAGAGCGCAGCTCCCAGGGCGAGCAACTCGTCGAGGTTCAGCCGGCCCGCGGTCGCCGTGAATCGCCCTTCGTGCCTGGCGATGCTCGTCAGGGCGCCGCGCGCCTCGAGACGCGTGCCTTCCGACTGTGCGGCCAGCCGCCTCACGTCCAGCTTGTCGCCGTCGAGAGAGGACTCCAGGTCCACTACGAGCGACCGTGGACCGGCGACGAGCTCGACGTGACGGAACGCCAGCGTGCGGACCGAGACGATCGTCAGCCCCGCTCCCGACGTCTCGCGGGCCTCGCCCGCAGCCGCCGCGCTCGCGATGCCGAGCACTGTCCCCACCGGCAACCGGCTGTTCGAAAGGACGACCTCGGCGCCTTCTACCCGCTTCGACAGCAGTCCTCTCAGGCCCGTGGCGATCGAAATCTCGCTGATCGTGGCGCGGGCCGGCTGACCGATCGCGACATCGTGAAGGTCGACCATCACGCGCGGGAAGAACGAAGCGCTGAGAGAGGTAATGGTGACCGGTTCGCCGACCCGGGCCGACAGCTGCGTCTCGAGCGTGCGCCTCACCGCATCCCCGCCGATCCGCCCTTTGGCAAAGAGCACGACGCCGACCCCGAGGACGACGATCAGCACGGCGACGATGGCGAGGAGTTTGCGGACCATAACAGTGGTTCTAGGGTTCTAGGGTTCTAAAGGTTCCAGGTTCTAGGGTTCGGGTTTTCAGGGCCGCCTCGACCGACGGCTCTACGGAGAAGTGGGGAAGGAGTCCGGCAAGATCAAGCACCATCCGGACAGGCTCCGTGACGGCGCACAGGACCAGTTCTCCGCCGGCCTCGTGCATCCGGCCAGCGGCGGCATCCAGCACCATCAGGCCGGCGCTGCTCGCGTAGTCGACCCCTTCCAGGTCCAGGACCAGGCGGCGGTCTCCAGCCCGGATGGCGTGGACGATCGCCTCGAGGAGCTCGCCCGAAGCCGCTGTGCCAAGCCGCCCATGGATCCGCAGAACGACAGCACCAGCAATGACTTCCCGGCGAATCTTCAGCTTCCATGTCACGCCGGACACGTCCCTGAGACGGGGGAAACGGTACGCAATTCAACCCGTCCTGCTGTAGACTCGCCCCATCCCATCAACTTTTCCCCGGGTCGAGTGTATTTCATGCAGGAGCCGGACGACGCCGCGCTGGTAGCTCGATCGGCGAGCGGCGACACTGGCGCGTTCGAGGTCCTGGTCGGACGGCACCAACGGGTGCTCTTCGGCGTGGCGTTACGGATGCTCGGCGATTACAGCGACGCCAGCGACGCCACGCAGTCGGCCTTCGTCAAGGCGTACGAGAAGCTCGCGACGTTCGATCCGCGCTTCCGGTTCTTCAGTTGGATATATCGCATCCTGCTGAACGAATGTCTGAATGCGCGCCGCGATCGGCGTCCGGTGGAAACGCTGGATCCGGAGCTTGCGGTCGAGAGCGGTCCATTCGAAGCCATGGAGGCGGCCGAGCGGCGCAGGCTGGTGCAGCGGGCGCTGCTGGCATTGCCCGTCGAGTACCGGGAGGTCATCGTCCTCCGCCACTTCGGCGAGCTGCATTACGACGACATCGCGGCGACGCTGGGGATACCGTCCAAGACCGTGAAGTCACGGCTCTATTCGGCACGGCAACGATTGCTCGATTTGCTGACGGCAGGGAAGGTCCAATGACGCATTCGCGAGACGGCAGCGGCGATCCGGAGAGCGGCTCGGAATTGGAGTTCGGTCCTGACATGAACAGGCTCGACGCGCTGCTTGGCGAATTGAAGGACTCGGATCCGCCACCTCCAGGACTGGTCCGGAATGTAATGGTGACGATCGAATCGAGAAGGCACCGGGGGATGAGCCACCGGCATGGGGAGACGCGCATGGCCAAGAAGGTTCTGATCGGGTTGGCGGCGGCTGCCGCGGTGTTCATCGCAGTATTCACGAAAACTGGCTGGCCGCCCGTCGGCTCCGGAACCGAGGGCACCATCGGCGCCGCGAAGCGTCATCAGGCGCAGCAGTTGAGCGCGTCCGACGTGAAGCTGGGGGACCCCTCGGTCCAGGAGTTCCTGCAGAGCGATCTCGCCGCGCGCCTGATGAATGACGCGCAGGCACGTGCGCTCCTCGCGAACGCCGGCGTGCGAGAGGCCCTCGCCGACGCGAAGCTGCGGGAGGCGCTGTCAGCGGAGGCGGTGCGCACGGCCCTGGTTGCCGGCGCGGTCCGTCAGGCCCTCGGTGACGCGCAAGTGCGGGAAGTGATCGCGAGCGCGCAGCTGCGCGAGCTACTCTCGGACAAGCAGCTGCGGGAAGCGCTCGGTGACGCGCGGGTTCGCGAAGCGCTCTCGAGCGCGCAACTTCGCGAGGCGCTGGAAAAGTCAGGTGTCCAGGGGTCGCAGAACAGCGCCTCTCTGCTGGCATTCAAGCAGGACCCTGCGTTTGCAGCCGCTTTTCAGGACAAGGCGTTTCTCGGCGCTGTCGAGAGCGGTCTCCTGGGTCGCGCGCTGCAAGACACGATGCTCTCCACGCCGGCCGGCCTGAAAGCGATCGGGCAGGCGCTCGACAGCGGCGCCTTGGCCGCCGTGCTGGAGAATGCCGCGCTCGCTCAGGCGCTCGAGAACGGTGTAGTTGCCCAGGCACTCGGTAACAGCCAGATTCTCGCTGCCCTCCAGAGCGGCGCGATCGCCCAGGCCCTTGGGAACCAGGTAATCGCGCAGGCGCTCGGCAACCAAGGATTCTCCAGCGCCCTCCAGAGCCAGGCTCTCGCTCAGGCCCTCGCCGCGGAGGCGGCCGGCCGATAGCGTCACGGTTGTTCGGGAGTCAGGTCTTGTCATACAAGACCTGACCCCTCGCATCTGCTGTTCAGCTGGTTCGAGTTATCATCCAACGGATGCGTCGGCTTGGCTGCGTCATCACCCTCCTTCTGGCGATTCTTGCTCCGGCTGCTCCAGCGCATGCACAACTCGCGACGGTCGAAACTCCTGAAGTACGCGTCGTGTACTTCGACGGCACCGAGTCGTATCTCGTGCCGCATGTCGCGCGGGCGTTCCTGAACGCCCTCCAGTTCGAGCGCGGGCTGTTCGGGTACGATCCTCACGAGCCCATCACTGTCCTCCTCGCCGACTTTTCCGACGCGGGGAACGCTGCCGCCGGCACCGTTCCGCGCAACCTGATGGCGATTCAAATCGCACCGCTCAACTTCGCCTTCGAGACGATAGCCACCAACGAGCGGATGACGACGCTGATGGACCACGAGCTGGTGCACGTCGTGACGATGGACCAGGCCGTCGGGCGGGATCGGGTGTTCCGACGTCTGTTCCAGGGAAAAGTCGCGCCAATCTCCGAGCATCCCGAGTCGCTGCTGTATTGGTATCTCACAGCGCCGCGGGCGGCGGCCCCGCGGTGGTATCACGAGGGCATCGCCGTTTTCGTCGACACGTGGATGGCCGGCGGGCTCGGCCGCGCGCAGGGCGGCTACGACGAGATGGTCTTTCGCGCGATGGTCCGGGACGACGTGCCGTTCTACGACCCGCTGGGTCTCGTGTCGGAGGGCACCAAGATCGATTTCCAGACGCAAGTGAACTCGTACCTGTACGGCACGAGGTTCATGACGTGGCTGGCCCGACGCTACACGCCGGAAAAACTTATCGAGTGGACGTCGCGTCGCGACGGGAGCCGCGCGTACTACGCCACGCAGTTCCATCAGGTGTTCGGTGTGTCACTCGAGGAAGCCTGGAGCGCGTGGGTGGCCGACGAGCGTGCCTTCCAGCACCGCAACCTCGACGAGGTGCGGAAGTTCCCGCTCACGCCGTATCGCGACGTGACGCCTCGTCCGCTCGGATCCGTCTCACGCGCCTTCTACGATCCCGCGAGCGACGCCCTCTATGCCGGCCTGAACTATCCTGGCGCGGTCGCGCACGTCGCCCGGATTTCGACGAAGACCGGCACGCTCGATCGCCTCGTCGACATCAAGGGGCCGCTCATCTACACGGTGACCTCCCTCGTCTGGAATCCGTCCGACAAGCAGATTTACTACACCACCGACAATGGCGCGCATCGCGATCTCGTCCGGCTGGATCCGGTGACGCATCGCACGCGGCTCCTCCAGAAGGACGCGCGGATCGGGGATCTGGCGTACAACGCCAGGGACCAATCCATCTGGGGCGTTCGTCACCTGAACGGCCTCTCGACGCTCGTGCGGATGAAGCCACCGTATACGGATTGGGAACGAGTCATCACGTGGCCGTATGGCACGGACATGTACGACATCGACGTGTCGCCGGACGGCTCGCTCGTGTCGGGCTCGTTCGGGGAGATCAGCGGCAAGCAAGATGTCCGAGTGTTCGAGGCGGCGGCGATGTCTCAGAGCAACCCGGCGCCGGTCGCTCAATTCGACTTCGGCACGTCGGTGCCGAGCGGGTTCGTATTCTCGCCAGACGGACGGTACCTGTTCGGCAGCTCCTATTTCACCGGCGTCTCCAATATTTTTCGGTACGACCTGCAATCGAAGAAAGTCGATGCCGTCAGCAATACCGATACGGGGTTCTTCCGGCCCGTTCCGTTCGCCGACGGCACGCTGCTCGTGTTCCGCTACACGGGGCGCGGTTTCGTTCCGACCTGGATCGATCCCAAACCGCTCGAGGACGTCAGCGCGATCACGTTTTTTGGTGAGCAACTCATCGAGGAACGGCCCGTGCTGAAAACCTGGATGTTGGATTCGCCCGCAAAAGTGCCGTTCGACACGATGGAGAAACGGACGGGTGTCTACCACCTCGCCGGCGGGCTGAGACGCGAATCGGTCTACCCCGTCGTCCAGGGCTACAAGGACACGGCGGCCGTCGGCATGGCGTTCAACCTTTCCGACCCGCTGATGCTCAATCGGCTTCGGTTCTCCGGCGGATGGTCGCCCGGCGGAGATCTCGCCGGCAGCGAACGCGCCCATCTCTCGGCCGAGTACGAACGGTACGACTGGCGCGCCAGCGCGGCGTTCAACCGCGCCGATTTCTACGATCTCTTCGGTCCGACGAAGACAGGACGCAAGGGGTATCGAGCCGAGCTCGGGCACAAGACCACGCTGATCTTCGACGAGCCGCGGCGCCTCGAGCTCGACGTAGGCGGTTCAATCTCCGGCAACCTCGATCGGCTCCCGGATTATCAGAACGTGCCGGTCGACGTCGGCACGCTGGTGACGCTCGGGTCCGCGCTGACGTTCTCCGATATCAGGAAGTCGCTCGGCTATGTCGACGACGAGAGCGGTCGCAGCTGGTCCCTCGACGTCCGCGCTGACGTTGTAGACGGCGATCTGTTCCCCAGGCTCGAGGGAACGTTCGATCGCGGCGTCGGTCTTCCGATTGGACACTCGTCGATCTGGATGAGAACGGCCGGTGGATTCTCCCCGCGCGACCGTGCGCTCCCGTTTGCCAACTTCTTCTTCGGCGGGTTCGGCAACAACTACGTCGATAGCGGTGACGAGAAGCGGTATCGGCACTTCGAGAGCTTTCCGGGGGCCGAGCTGAACGAGATCGGCGGCCGCAACTTTGCCAAGGGCACGTTCGAATGGAACCTCCCGCCCTGGCGGTTCCGCCGCCTCGGCACGCCGGGTGTTTACGCGACGTGGCTCCGGCCGGCGCTGTTCGCAACGGGTCTCTCCACCAACATCGATAGTGACACCGCACGACGAACCGCGGTGAGCCTCGGAGGCCAGTTCGACATCCGGTTGACCGTGCTGTCGAACCAGGACATGACGCTGTCGTTCGGGGGCGCCGTTGCACTCGAGGATGGTTACCCGCCACGACGGGAAGCCATGATTTCGCTCAAAGTGTTGCGATGAACGTCGTCATCGCGCTCCTGCCGGTGCTGCTGATGCTCGCGCTCTTGCAACTGATGGACAGCTTCAAACTGGTGAGGATCACCTCGGTTCTGACGGCCATTGCCGCCGGAGCGCTCGCAGCCATCCTCTGCCTGACCGTCCAGGCCTGGCTGATTGACGCGTCCGGCGTGAACTTGTGGGTGTTCGAGCGATACGTCTCGCCGATCACTGAGGAGGCGCTCAAGGCGAGCCTTGTCGCCGCAGTCCTGTGGCAAGGTCGGGTGGGCTTCCTCGTGGACGCCGCCGTGCTCGGATTCGGCGTCGGCGCTGGCTTCGCGCTCGTCGAGAACGTCGACTATCTGCGACACCTCGTCGACGCCCCGGTGGCGTTATGGCTCGTGCGTGGGTTCGGTACCGCCGTGCTCCACGGCGCCACGACGGCGGTGTTCGCGATGGTCTCGAAGACGCTCGTGGACCGGTCCGGCGATCGGCGCTGGCTGACACTCGTGCCCGGCCTCGCGGTTGCAATTGCCATTCACTCCGCGTTCAACCATCTGCCGCTCCCGCCGCTCGCGATGACAGCCGCCGTCCTGCTGCTGCTTCCGCTCCTGGTGGTCGTCGTCTTCCAGCGGAGCGAGCGGGCGACGCGCGAGTGGGTGGGCGCCGGCCTCGATCTCGACATCGAGCTGCTCGATCTCGTGCAGTCCGAACACTTCGCGTCCACGCGATTCGGCCACTATCTGCAGGAGCTTCGAGCTCGCTTCGGCGGACTCGTCGTGGCGGACATGTTCTGCCTGCTCCGGCTGGAGCTGGAGCTCTCAGTCCAGGCCAAGGCGATGTTGCTCGCGCGCGACGCAGGGCTCGACGTGCCCGCAAGCGAAGATCTTCGCGCGAGCCTCCAGGAGATTGCGTACTTGCAGACGACAATCGGCCGGACGGGACTGCTGGCGCTCAGGCCGCTCCATGTCACCTCGGATCGCGATCGATGGCATCGGTATCTGCTCGGAGGGACCTCCAAAGGGTTCTAGTGCTCGTACGCGGGATCAGGGCCTACGCGAGCACGCGATCCAGCCAGGCCACGACTTCGTCACGGAAGTCGCGACCATCCGTTGTGTCGGCGTGCACGGTCCCCGTCATACCGCTCGGGAACTGATCTCGGATGGAGGTTTCTACGGCGGTTCCTTCGAAGAGGTCGACGAAAGTATCGGTGAGGAAGGTGCGATCGGCGATGGACGATCGCACGCGCGACGGAGCGCCGCCGGACATTTCGATTCCGAAGTGACTGCCGGCCGACTCCGCCAGCAGCTGGAGCAACAGCCGGTCGGACTCTTCGCCAAGGTTCCGTCCGCCCGACGCCAGAATTCGTGACTCTTCTTCCCCGGAGTCGCAGAACAGCTTCAGACCGGACGGCAGGACAATGACCCACAACTCCCACGTGCTGCCATCGTCCCAGTCCAGGTGGAGGAGAGTGCGGGAGCGAAGCGTGACAGGATCGAAGGCGCGCCAGCCGTCGCCGAGCGCCTGCTCGAGGACGTCGTCGAACGCCACGGGCTCCACAGGGACGCGCAGAGGATAGAGCTCCTCTCGCGTCCTGAACTGCTTGACGATTCGCTCGAGCGCCTCGAGCACGCGGACCCGGAGCTCACGCCTCGCGTACATCCCGGAAGAGTTTTCCAGGATTACGCCAGCCGGACGATCTGCGGTTCGGACATGACTGGATTGTAGTGCTGGGGGCCTGACCCGCGCGTGGACGGGCCTGCCCGCCTCCGCCAGGCCTGGTGGCCGTGCTACGATGCGCACATGAGCAAACTCCTGACTGTCTGTGCCATCGCCGGCTTGGCCTGCGCGATGGTGTCGGCACAGGGTCAGACCCCTGAACCGCAATATTCGGCAACGTTGAAAGTCGGCGATCCCGCGCCGGAGTTCTCGTTGCCCGGATCCGACGGCAAGACGCACAAGCTGTCGGACTATCGGGGGAAGACCGTTGTGCTGGCGTGGTTCCCCAAAGCCTTCACCGGAGGCTGAACCGCCGAATGCAAGTCGCTCCGTGAGAGCGGCGCCCTCCTCAAGACATACGACATCGCCTACTTCATGGCGAGCGTCGACGATGAAGACACCAACAAACGGTTCGCACTCGAGCACGAGGCGGACTTCCCGATCCTCGCGGATCCCTCGAAGGCCACGGCGAAAGCCTACGGCGTCATTCGAACCGATCGTCCGCCGGATCAGCAGCTCGCCGCCCGCTGGACGTTCTACATCGGGCCCGACGGGAAGATCGTCGACATCGACAAGTCACCGACAACGGCGACGGCCGGAGACGTCATGGTGAAGAAGCTCGACGCGCTGAACGTGAAGAAGAAGGCCGCCAAGACCCCCTGATCATCGTGAGTGCGCCGCATCGTCCAGATGCGGCGCATGCTCCACGAGGTGCATGTCCACGGCGGGATCGATCCCTGGCGCTGCAAGGCGAAGCGACAGCCAGAGCGCGATCCCGAGCACGGCGATGGCGGTCAGCGCGAACACGATCACGAGGTACCAGACCAGCGAGCGGAATGGCGCCGTGATCTCGTCGCGCTCGACCGACAGCGCCACCAGCCAGGTCAGGTTCGGATAGCTTCGGGCGATCTGCCCGGGCGCGACCGCGACGAGCCGAGTCGAGCCCTCGTCGACTCCGGCGGCCGTGAACGTCAGCGGTCCCGGCTCCTGTTTCAGCTGCTGGCGCTCTTCGAGGTGCTGACGCAGCAACTCCGCCGCGAAGAACCGGGTCTTCGGATCGTAGGCCCGGCGGCTGAAGACGATCGACCCGTCGGGCCTCACCAGCATCGCCTCGCCGCTCGTCCCGAGCTCGAGGCCGGCGATGCCCACGAGCATCTCCCGGCTGTCCGCCACGATCTTCATCACACCCGCGAGGTCCTCTCCGGACGGAGCCGGCACCGGCACCGAGATGTCGAACGCATACACTCCTGCGCTCTGATCGCGGCGCACGTCGCTGACCACGACGCGGCCGCGGCCCCCGTCGAGGGACTCGCGCCACCAGTCCTCGTCGCCCTGGTAATAGTCGGACGTCACGTTCGAGGCGGCCACCAGCCGACCGTGACGATCGGTCACGAGAATCTCGCGGTAGATCGAGTCGTGGCCGACGATGTCGGCAAGGAAGCGCGATGCGGCCGTCCGCAGCAGGCCGCTCTCGTCCGCGGTGCCGCGGCCGTCCGTCTGCCACTTGCGATCCATTTCCAGGACGGCGGCCTGGCTGTAGGGCACCTTGTTGCCGGCGTCCGCCGCCTGACGCACGTCAGGGACGCGCCCCAGAACCGCTGCATCGAGAATGCGCCGGAATACGTACGCATCGACTGTCGCCGCCGTGTATTCGGCGTTCTGGGCAAGCCTCGCCGCGGCGGTGTCGTGGAGGCGGCTCTGGCCGATGCTGAGGACGATGGCCGCGCCGATGAGAAGAACCGGGATCGCGACGACAAGAACGGCTGTCAGCACCCGCGTGTTGAGAGCCGGGAACCGAGTACGCATGAGCCACCCCCTCTGGGCAAGGCGGTGAAAAGGCTCGCCGTCAACTCAAATCTCCGCCCAGGCGGCATACGCTGTCAAGCGATCCGAAGTCCCTTCAGGAGGACGGGATGATGCCGATGGCTTTCAAGTTCTCGGCACTCCGTCGAATCTGCGCCATCTCGTAGTCGACGAGCGGTTTGCCGTGGACTCCGCGCTCCCACGGCGTGCGCCAGTCGGCGTCCTCCCTCAGCTTGCGGTGCTGCAGTCTGCCGAGCGCCGTCGCGAGCTCGATCGCGGGCCTGGGTGGGTAGCCACGCCACCAGCCGGGTGCGAACAGGCGGATGTGCCGGGCTTCGAGCGCGCCTGGCTCTATCGACGCCGTGAGGTCCGGCGGGAGCATCTCCGCGATCTCCTTCAGCGGCACGCAACCGTCGCCAATCGGACATCGCACCAGGCGATAGCCCTCGGACGTGAACTGTGCGATGTAGTCCTTCAGGTGCACGTGACGGATCCACGTCGCGGCGCGCCTGGCGAAGGCGATCGGATCTTCACCGACGGCGAAGGGGTTTCCCGTGTCGAACACGAGGCCGACGTTCCCGCCCGACTCGCCTGCGATGTCGATCAGTTCCTCGCTCGTGAGGTCCTGGTGGTTCTCGATCGCGAGCGGGAGTCCAACGTCCGCCGCACGATGCGCTTCCACCTTGAGCGTAGCGCGAGCGTGGCCGAGCATCTGTTCCCACCGCGTGTCCAGGGCGGCTCTTGCACCTTCGAGGACGGGCGTCAGGTGCAGCCGCAGGAGCGACGCGCCGAGCGCGCGGGCACAGCGGATGGCGACTTCCAGCGTCTCTCCGGGCCGTTGGACCAGCCAGTCGCTGCACACAATCGTCATCCCCGACTGCTTCAGCGATTCGCCGAGGCGCGCGACATCAGCTTCGGTCAGCGCCGTCAACCAACGTCCATCGAGTTCGATGCACCGTGCACCAGTCGTCCGCGCGAGCTCGACGAATCCCCACAGACCGAGAGGCGCGGGCGCCGCCCGTCCGGGCGCGGGCTGAAGGAGCCCGACCGTGTAGCTGGCGCCATATGGGTTCAGTCCGACTCGGAGGCTAGGCATCATTGGACCGGAGCTCCCGATCAACGACCGGGGCAGCGGTTCGATTGTGCACCACCCAAGTCGGGACTACGATGCGCTGACGCGGCGGAGGCTGTGATATGGACGAGGACGTGCTGGTGATCTGCCCCTACTGCGGGGAGGAGATCGAAATTCGCGTGGAGCGGGACGTGCGCGGCAGCTTCGTCCAGGACTGCGAGGTCTGCTGCAATCCGTGGACGGTGCGCGTCGAACGGGACGGTCAGGATCGCTCCATCACCGTCAACCGTGCCGACGGGTCAGAGTGAGGGGCGCAATCCAACACGCCTGGATCCCGTTCGCTACCGGCCTCGGCGGGGACGTTGTCGCGGGCCAGCGGGCCGTCCGCCGCCAGGACGCGGCCCGGCACGACGTTCTCCAGCCGGCGGCGTCCCGGACGCACGGTCACGTCCATGCTGCCCGGGTTGACTGGGCTGGCCGGGCTGGCCCGGCCGGACGGGTGTCGAATGGCCACGCTGGACGGCGCTGCGGCGCGCCGCGTTGACCTGTTGGCGTGCGCGCTCCTCGCGCTTCCGCGTCCGAATCTGCGCGAGACGTTGTGCGAGAGGGATCTCCAGCCCGCCCTTGGGCTTTGCGGTGTAGTCGAAGTCGGGCACCATGACGCGCGGCAGTCGCCGGCCGAGCGCCCGCTCGATGTCCCGTAGCGATCCCTCTTCCTCGGGCGAGACGAGAGTGAACGCCTCGCCCGTCGCTTCCGCCCGGCCCGTGCGGCCCACCCTGTGGATGTAGTCCTCCGGCGCCAGCGGTACGTCGAAGTTGACGACATGTCCGAGCGCGTTCACGTCGATCCCGCGCGCCGCGATGTCGGTGGCGACGAGCACCGGAAACGTTCCGTTCCGAAAGCCGGCCAGCGCCGCGGTGCGCTGCGACTGCGAGCGGTTCCCATGGATCCGCTCGGCCCGGATGCCGCTCTTCACCAGCGATTCCGCGAGCCGGTTCGCACGATGCTTGGTGCGCGTGAAGACGAGCGCCTGGGTCATGCTTCCTTGCGTCAGAAGATGAGCCACCAGCGCGGCCTTCAGACCCTGTGTGACGGGATAGGCGGCTTGTGTGATGCCGGAGGCCGGCGCTGCCTGCCGCTGCATTTGAATGCTGACCGGATCGTGCAGCAACTCACCAGCGAGCTCCGAGATCGGCGGCGGCATCGTTGCGCTGAACAACAGCGTTTGCCGGCGCGACGGCAGGAATTTCAGGATGCGCCGGATCTCCGGCAGGAATCCCATGTCCAGCATCCGGTCCGCTTCGTCCAGCACGAGATGCTCGATGTGCTGCAGCTTGACGTAACGCGTGCGCAGATGGTCGAGCAGTCGACCGGGGGTCGCTACGACGATATCGACGCCGCTCCTGAAGGCGTGCTCCTGCGGTCCCATTCCGACGCCGCCGAACACGGCCGCCCCGGTCACCGGGGTGTGGACGGCGAGCGCATTGAGATCGTCCAGGATCTGCGCCGCGAGCTCGCGCGTGGGGACGAGCACCAGCGCTCTCGTGGTGCGGCGCGGCTTGTCGACCAGATGCTGAATGATCGGCAGCAGAAAGGCGGCCGTCTTGCCGCTGCCTGTCTGCGCGGTTGCGATCACGTCGCGCCCCAGCATGACCGGCGGAATTGCTTCGGCCTGAATCGGGGTGGGTCTGACGTAGCCGAGATCCTTGATTGCCCTCGCCAGGGCAGCATGAAGCTTCAGATGAGTAAATGGCACACGTGATTATCAGGCAGAGGCGGGATCGCCTCAATGGATTCTGACCGTACTGTCCGTTTTTGTCTTGAGTTCGACCATAGAGCCTGTTACACTTCTGCCACCCCAGTAACTCCCTCCCGTGGAAGGCGTTCATGCCTATCACGTTTCGTCTGCGGGAAACCCCGCCCGGCCTCGAGTTGCGCCTGCGTGAAGCGGTAGAAGGCACCATCGACGGCGATTGGTGTGTCACCGTTTCGCAGTCTCACCTGGACGGCCAGTGGTATCTGCAACTCGACGGCGTGTCGATGCGGTGTCGCGCGGTGCTGCCGTCAGATGACGCCAGCGTCCGTCAGCTCGAAGCGCTCCTGCGCCGCCTGTGCTCGGTCGGCGTCCCCGCGACTTTCCTGCGCGACCAGCAAGTCGATCCCGTAAGGCAGGCGTCCTAGGAATTCCGCGTCCCTTCACCGTGCAGTCGAATCAGCAGGCCAGTGACTAGAGAGGGGTTCGCGTGAACTTTGGCAGTCTGCACATCGCAACACTATGGCGGCTCACGAAGAATGGCGTCGAGCGGAAGGCAGCCGTTCTCGACAGTCCGCACGGGCCCCGCCTTGTCATCCTCGAGCCAAACCGGATCGTGCAGTGGGAAACGTTCCGGATGGTCAAGCCGCTTCGGCACCGTGCGGTAGCGATCCGGCGCAAGCTGCGCGCCGCCGGCTGGCGGCAGACGACCGCCTAGTCCTTCTGGATCTAGACAGCTGCCAGCTGACAGCTAACAGCTGACAAGCCGACAGCTGACGGCTGAGAGCTACCCTACAAGCGAACTTCAGAGTAGAGGGGATCCTCCAACCACGATTCTGTGATCTCGATTGCAGTTCTGGCGGGAGCCGCGCCCTGCCGTAGCCTGCCTCGCGCGCACAAGTTGTTGACTGGAAGACGGTTCCCGCTATCCGGACGATCGGCACCTCCCTTGCGCTCCTGAGGGACGAACCACAGTTCGTTATCTATTGAGGGAGAGAGTCGTGAAGCGCACATTGGGAGCGGCGATCGGAGCAGTCATTTTCATTCTGTTCATGGCAATCGCGGCCAATCGACTGACGCCGCCTGCTGCGGGAGCACCGTCCGCGCCGTCGGGCCCTGCTATCGCATCAGCGGTCAATCCATAAACTCGAAGGACTCCGGCGCATGACCTGCGCTGGAGTCGCTTTCGTGACGTCGGTCGTGCGCGGGGTTGCGAAAGCTGCAACCGGCCATGTGCTCCCGGCGATGAATCAGTCATACTGGTTCATTCGATGCTCGCCCGGTACCTCACCAGTTCGGTTCCTCAGCCAATTCGGGCTAAAGGCTTTCGCTACCATCGCATGGGCGCCGTCGTCGCGATCAGCGGCGGGGAGTGGACGGCGCATGCCGTGGTGCGCGGCGGCCGCAACTACCGCGTCGAAATCAATCGCGACCGGGATGCGTTTCGCGCAACGTGTGACTGCCCCTACTTCACGGATCGCGGCCAGATCTGCAAGCACATCTGGGCCGCCGTTATCGAGGCTGACGAGCGGCTCCTCCTGGCGGGGAACGGCGAGCCCCTGGAGGCATTTCTCGAGCCGGAGGTCAACCGGACCGGCAGCCGGAAGCGCCCCAACCTCTCGGTGACCCTCCAGAAGGCGCCGGCCCCCTGGCAGCGCTTTCTCACCGATCTGAACCAACGACTGGAGGCGGACGAGCGGTCGACCGTCAACCGGCGTTTCGTCGAGGGCGAGCTCCTCTACACCCTCGATGTTCCCCAGACCAAGGCTGGACGCGGCGTCGTCCTGCACGTCCACCACCGGACGCGGCGGAAGAACGGCGAGTGGGCCAAGCCGAAGCCGGCGCCCGTTTCGGCGCAGGAAATCGACGATCTGCCCGAGCTTGACGACCGTGAGATTCACGCTCAGCTCCTTGGGGCCGTCGATCAGGCGGCGCTCCAGGCGAGCTACTACGGTCAGGTCCAGTCGGAGCGCGCCACCTACCTTTTGGTCAATTCATCGGCGGCGCGGCTGCTCCCGCGACTGGTCCACACCGGTCGTCTCCACCTCACGCTCGAACGCGGGGTGCCGGAGCCCGACCCTCTCGTCTGGGACGACGGTCTCCCGTGGCACTTCGACCTGACCATCGCCACGGACGCCGACGGTAGCATCCGCGTGGACGGCGCCCTTCAGCGGGATGGCGAGAGGATGGACCTGCGGGAGCCCATCGTGCTGCTCGATGCCGGGTTCCTCGCGACACGCGTCGCCCTTGCCCGCTTCGATCCAGGCGATGCCTTCTCGTGGATCGCGGAGCTGCGGCGCTCGAACAGCGTGACGTTTCCGGGTGCGGCGGCCGACTCGCTGGCAGAAGCGCTGGCTCGCGCCGGCGTCAAGCCGGAACGGCTGCCGGAGCGGCTGCAGTACGAAGTTCGGGCGACCACGCCGCAGCCGTCGGTGACGCTCGCCCGTACGGGCGCGAGGTACGCGGACGGCTACCGCGACACGCTCGGCGCGGTTCTGCGTTTCGACTACGCGGGGACATCCGTTGAACCCGGGGGAGGTGTCGGGGTCTACGACGCCGTCAATCGTCGTCTGATCCGGAGGGATCTCGCCGCAGAGCAGAGGGCGTTCCATCGCCTGCGGCAGCTCGGATTCCAGCAAGGCTGGGACTATTCGAACAGCAAGACGACGCTCGGCATTCCAGTCGATCTGTTCCCGCGCGCCGTGCGGGCGCTCGTGACCGAAGGATGGCGGGTGGAGGCGGAAGGAAGGTTGTTCCGCGCGCCTCGAGACATGCAGATGCGCGTGTCGTCCGGCGTGGACTGGTTCGAGCTGCACGCGCGGGTCGATTTCGGCGACGACGTGAGTGCGAACCTGCAGGACCTGCTGGCGGCGCTGCATCGGGGCGAGGGGACCGTGCTGCTCGACGACGGGACACGCGGGCTGGTCCCCGAGGAGTGGCTGAAACGCTATGCCGGAGTCGCGCGATTCGGGCAGGCGGAGGGGGATCACGTTCGCTTCCGGCCATCGCAGACGGCGCTGCTCGACGCGCTCCTCGCGAGCCAGCCGGCGATTGCCGTAGACGAAGCGTTCGTCCGGGCGCGTGAGGCCCTGCAGTCGTTCACCGGCATCGAGCCGCTCGATCCGCCCGCGTCGTTCACCGGCACGCTGCGCGACTATCAGCGCGATGCGCTCGGATGGTTTGCGTTCCTGCGGAAGTTCGGCTTTGGCGGATGCCTCGCGGACGACATGGGGCTGGGGAAGACCGTCATGGTGATCGCGCTGCTCGAGGCGCGGCGACTCGCCCGGAGCCGGCCGCGAGCGAAGCATGTGCCCTCGCTCGCCGTGTTGCCGCGCTCGCTCGTTTTCAACTGGATGGAGGAGGCCCGGCGCTTTGCGCCGGAGTTGACCGTTCTCGATGCGACAGGCGCTTCGCGCGATCTCAGCCAGGTCGAGCGATTCGATCTGGTGCTCGCGACATACGGGACGTTGAGGCGCGACATCGCAGTCCTGAAGGACGTCGAGTTCGACTACCTGATCCTGGACGAGTCGCAGGCGGTGAAGAATCCCGCAACGGCGGCGGCGAAGTCGGTCCGACTGTTGAAAGGTGGGCATCGGCTCGCGCTGAGCGGCACGCCGATCGAGAACCATCTCGGTGAGCTGTGGAGCCTGTTCGAGTTCCTCAATCCGGGCTTCCTCGGAACGGCGGCGGCTTTCAAGGCCTCGGCAATCGGACGGCCGCAGACCGAGCCCGAGGAGCTTGCGATCCTTGCTCGCGCGGTCCGCCCCTTCATCCTGCGGCGGACAAAAGGTCAGGTCGCGCCTGAGCTTCCGGAGCGGAGCGAGCAGACCATTCAATGCGAGCTCGAGGGTACCCAACGCAAGCTGTACGAGCAGCTGCGCGCACACTATCGTCAGTCGCTCCTCGCCCGAATCTCGAAGAGCGGGATCAACAAATCCAAGATCCAGGTCCTGGAGGCTCTGCTTCGGCTCCGACAGGCGGCGTGTCATCCGGCGCTGGTCGACGAGGCGCGCCGCGGCGACTCCTCGGCGAAGCTCGACGTCCTCGTCCCGCGGTTGACCGAGGTGGTAGCGGAGGGGCACAAGGCGCTCGTCTTCTCCCAGTTCACGAGCTTTCTCGCGCTGGTCCGCGCCCGTCTCGACGCCGAAGGCATCACCTACGAATACCTGGACGGGCAGACGCGCGATCGGGCGATCCCGGTTGCCCGGTTCCAGGAAGATCCAGCGTGCCCCGTTTTCCTGATCAGCCTCAAGGCCGGAGGCCTGGGCCTGAACCTGACGGCCGCCGAGTATGTCTTCCTTCTCGACCCGTGGTGGAATCCAGCCGTGGAGGCGCAGGCGATCGATCGCGCGCACCGGATCGGGCAGGAGCGCCATGTGTTTGCCTACAGGCTCATCGCGAAAGACACGGTCGAGGAGAAAGTGGCCGAGCTGCAACAGTCCAAGCGTGAGCTCGCCGATGCCATCCTTTCCGCTGACGCCGGCATGATTCGGGACCTCAAGGCCGAAGACGTCGAGTGGCTGTTGTCGTGATAGAAGCTAGGAGCTAGGAGCTAGCAAGAACGCGATAAGCAGGCTCGGGACACGATGGAGCAACAAGTCGCATGAGACCGCACCTCACTCTCTTCGCATCGGCGATCGCCTTGACGGCATCGGGTCTGAACGCGCAGCAAGCCGCGCCGCCCCCGGCGAATCAGCCGCCGGCATCTGCCGCCCAGAGCACGAGTCTCGGGTCGGATGCGAACGGGAATCCTTTGCGGCGCGCTACGAGGACGGGCCACGTCTCCAACTACGACGAGACGAAGGTTCCTCGCTACACGCTTCCCGATCCCCTGAAGTTCGCCGATGGCACGGTCGTGCGTGACGCGAAGACGTGGCAGACCCGCCGACGCCCGGAAATCATCAAGTTGTACGAGACGCAGATCTTCGGACGGCTGCCTTCCAACCTTCCAAAGGTCAGATGGCAGATCACCGGGTCGGATCCAAAGACGCGCGACGGGCAGGCGATCAAGAAACAGGTCGTGGGCACGGTCGGAGAGGGTCCTCGCGCGGTGCGGATCAACTTGTCGGTCTACACACCGGCAGGCGCGTCGAAGCCGGTTCCCGTCATCCTTCTCGCGAACTTCGGCGGCGGAAACGCGCCTTCGCCCGCGCCAGCGCGCGGATCGACCGCGCCCGCCGTGCCGACTGGCGAACCGCCCGTCGCGGATGACATCATCAAGCGCGGATGGGGCTACGCCACTCTTCAGTACCAGGACATTCAACCGGACCGCGCGAACTCGCTGACCGAAGGCGTCATCGGCCTCACACTGGCGCAGGGTCAAACCCAGCCCGCCCCGGACGAGTGGGGCGCCGTGACCGCCTGGGCCTGGGGCATCAGCCGCGCCATCGACTACCTCGCCTCCGACAAATCGATCGACGCGAAGCGGATCGCCCTCCAGGGCCACTCGCGGCTCGGTAAGACGGCGCTCTGGGCCTCGGCAACCGACGAGCGGGTCGCGGCGGTCTTTGCAAGCTGCTCCGGCGAGATGGGCGCCGCGCTGTCGCGTCGTGATTGGGGCGAAACCGTCGACGACATGACGGAGAACTTCCCGTGGTGGTTCGCCGGCAATTTCCAGCAATGGACGGGCCGCTGGAACGAGATGCCGGTCGATGCTCACATGCTGATCGCATTGAGCGCGCCGCGGCCGGTGTACATCACCGGTGGTACTGCCGATCAGTGGGCCGATCCGGTCGGAGAGTTTCTCGCGGAAGTGGCGGCCGGCCCCGTCTACCGACTGCTCGGCAAGAAGGACCTTGGGATTTCGGCGCTGCCGCCACTCGATACCCCGGTCACGGCGGGAGATCTCGGCTGGCACTATCACACAGGTCCGCACACGGCATCCCCGGCCGACTGGCAGGGCTTCCTGACCTTCCTCGACAAGTACTTCAAGTAGGCCGGGCTTCTAGGCGGGCTTCGCTCCCGCGAGCGAACAGGTCACGCCCGGCTATGTAGTGACCCGGACAGAGTGGTCACCGGAAGGACACTTGTTCCGCGCCTGGAAGACGAACGTCATACAGGAGGCTCACATCCACACGGCACGCTGACGCACGTTCAGGAATCGACGTGAGACCTGCTTGGCACGACACCTGCTTTCGAGGTGGATGCGCGCGGTGAGTTCTCGCGACTTGATGGGCCGCGCGGCCCGGGTATGCCGGTCTTTCCTATCGAAGTTGCAAGCGAGAGGCTCGCGATTCGTCGCGGGCCTTTCGTTTTTGATCGCCTCTCCTTGACGGACGTTGCTCGGATGCGACGAACGGCTCGCGCCGCGCATAGCTGAGCGTCGCGCGACGAGCGTCACTCTCCCCGTTTGTGAACCTCCTTTCCGTCCGTCGCAAGCTGCGCCGCGACCTGATAGGCGCCTCGAGATCAGCGGACAGCCAGCGCCCGATCGCTCAAGCCCGGCTCGGCCATGAGATGTTCGATCGCGTCGATCTCGATCGGGACGAACGACGACAGGTTCTCGCAGCCGCCTTCGGTGATCAGGAGCATGTCCTCGAGCCTGATCCCGATGTGCTCGTCCTCGAGGATCATCGCCGGCTCGATCGTGAAGATGCGGCCTGGCTCGAGCGTCGGTCCTGCGCCCCGCGTGACGTCGTGTACCTCCATGCCGACGTCGTGTCCCAGCGAGCTCGCGTTTCCCGTCCGGTACCGCGTCACGAACGCGGCCGCCGCGGTCTTGATCTTCTCGTCCGTGAACGCGAAAGACGCCATGACGCGGTCCATCTTCAGCACAGCGTCCTTGATGATGTCCTTCGGCGTCTGATGGACGCGAATCGACGTCATGAGCGCCCGATACAACTCGAGGTAGATCGTGTAGAACTCGCGTTGCCGAGGCGTGAACCGGCCGTTCGCCGGAAAGACCCGCGTCACGTCCGACTGGTAGTACTTGAAATCCGGAGCGTAGTCGAACTGCACGAGGTCGCCGTCCTGGAGCCTGGCCGTGTTCCGGTGGTAGTGCGAGTACAGCGTGTTCCTCCCCGTCGCGATCAGGGCGAAGTACGACGGCCCGTAAGCGCCGTGCTTCTTGAAGATGAACTCCGCATCCGCCTGCAGCTCGTATTCGAACATGCCCGGCTTGGCATCCCGCATCGCCTCCATGATCCCGAGGCCGGCGATGCGCGTCGCTTCCCGGATCACGGCGATCTCTCGCGGGCTCTTGAGAACGCGCAGCTCATCGACGATCGGATCGAGATCCTTCACGTCGGTTTGCACTCCGGCGCCCTTCAACTTCTGGACGAACTGCTCTTCCCGCGAGATCCGGCCGTCCCACGGGTCGCTCTTCGTCGCGGACGCAAGCGCTCGCGGATCGCCGGACGAGGCCTCTCCAAGGACCTCGGGCCGGAGCGGCGTATGGACGATGCGGCCGTCGGACACGATTGAAGCGAGGAGGCGGGCGAAGTCCGGACGGGGAAGCACCGCATCGACGCCGAGCGCCTTCGCCGCTTCCTCGCCCGGGTGAAGCCCCGGTCCGTACATCCGCGTTTCGCGCCTCTCGTCGAACGGCTGCAGAAACATCGTCGTCTTCCTGGTTCGGCCGTCGATGACGGCAATCGCCCGCGGCTCGACGAGGCCTGTCAGATAGAAGAACTGGTTGCTCTGCCTCAGCGGCTGTTCGCCCGGCCGCTCGGTTGTCCCCTGAAGGATGGCGACCCCATCGCCGATCTGCGCCATGACCTTCGCGCGCCGTGCGGCGAACTCCTCTGGCGGGAAGACGTCGGTCCCCTGGAAAACCGGCTGAGCCGAGGGAAACGCGCAAAGGAGGAGCAGGCCGAAAACAGCCAGGGAGGTTGGTCGCATCATTCGCGGATGGTAGCGCAAGCCCGGCGGCCTGAGCACAGACGGGCTGGGGGTCGCCAGCGCTGATTTTTGAAGTATCGTGTCGGGCACGCAGCAGCCGCTGCGCGATCTCGATCTACGCTATCCGACGGTTTCGGAGGAGAAGAAAGTCGCAGGAGTTGACGATGACAATACGACTCAAGCATTTCAAGCCGCTGATCACCGCGACGGTCTTTGCGGCGAGCAGCGCCGCGTATCTCGCGACCACCAGTGCGCAGAATCAGCCAATGAGCTTCTTCATCACGAGCGCGGGCTCGGGCGATGGCGCCAACCTCGGCGGCCTGGCGGGCGCGGACAAGACCTGTCAGACGCTCGCGCAGGCAGCCGGCGTCGGCAACAAAACGTGGCACGCATACCTGAGCGCGAGCGCCGCGAACGGTCAGTCTGCCGTCAACGCGCGCGATCGCATAGGGAAGGGGCCCTGGTTCAACGTCAAGGGTGTTCAGGTGGCGAGCAGCGTTGCCGATCTGCACAGCGACAACAACAAGCTCGGGAAGGAGACCTCGCTCACGGAGAAGGGCGCAGTGGTCAACGGCCGCAGTGACAAGCCGAACACGCACGACATCCTGACCGGGTCGAATGCGGACGGGACGCTGTCGAGCAAAGCCGACAACACGTGCGGGAACTGGTCCAAGAACACGGCCGGCAGCGCGCGCGTGGGGCATCACGACAGGGATGGCGGCGGCGATGCCCCGACTTCCTGGAATTCCGCACACGATACGAAGGGGTGCAGCCAGACGGATCTGGTTGGTACGGGCGGCGCCGGGCTGTTCTACTGCTTCGCGATCAACTGACGGAACTGACGTTGTCGGGCTTCGGGCTCGGGACTGACGCTGCCGGGATCCGGGATCCGGAAATCATCGGAAACTCGTCAAGAGCTCTTCCGAGTCCCGAGTCCCGAGTCCCGAGTCCCGAGTCCCGAGTCCCGAGTCCCGAGTCCCGAGTCCCGAGTCCCGAGTCCCGAGTCCCGAGTCCCGGACAGGGCCAGTTCCTGGTCCAGAGTCTCGACGCTCTATACCAACGACGCTTCGTACTCCTCGTACGATCCCTTGAAGTCGCGGATGGCGCCGTTCTCGAGGTGCCACACGCGCGTGCCGACTTCCTCCATCACGTCCTGATCGTGCGTCACGAGCAGGACCGTGCCTTCGAACTTCTGCAGGGCCACGTTCAGCGCGTTGATCGACTCGAGGTCGAGGTGGTTCGTCGGCTCGTCGAGCACGAGCAGGTTGGGCTTGAGCAGCATGATGCGGCAGAAGAGCAGCCGCGCGGTTTCGCCGCCCGACAGCGCGTCGGTCGGTTTGAAGCCGTCTTCACCGCTGAACAGCATCTGCCCGAGCAGACCGTGGATGTCCTGCCGGGCAGCATCCGGATCGAACTGGTGCAGCCACTCGACCACGGTCGTGCCTTTGGCAATCGCGCCGGTGTGATCCTGGGGAAAGTAGCCGACTGATACTTCGTGGCCCCACCGGATGCTGCCGCCGTCGATGTCGTTCGGCGAGCGGTCGACGCCGGGCGCGTCCGCCATCAGCGCCTTGAGCAGCGTGGTCTTGCCCTGTCCGTTCCGTCCAACCAGCACGATCTTCTCGCCCCGATTCACGATCCCGCTGAAGCCTTTGATCACCGCGAGGTCGCCGAAGCTCTTGGTGACATCCGAGAACTCGATGGCGAACCGGCCGGATGGACGCGCCATCGTGAACTTGATGTAGGGGCGCTGGATGTTCGAGCGCGCGAGCTCGGTTGTCTGGAGGCGCTCGACTTCCTTCCGGCGCGACTGGACCTGGCTCGAACGGGTCCCGGCGGAGAATCTCGCGATGAAGTCGTTCAGCTGCGCGATCTTTTTCTCCCGTTGCGCATTGTCCGACTCGACGCGGCTGCGGATCTGCGTTTTCGCGACCACCATCTCGTCGTACCCGCCGGTGTAGGTGATGATCGTCTCGTAGTCGATGTCCGCGGTGTGCGTGCAGACGGCATTGAGAAAGTGACGATCGTGCGAGATCGCGATCAGCGTCCCCTCGTAACGCACGAGAAAATCCTTCAGCCAGTGGATCGAGTCGAGGTCCAGATGGTTGGTGGGCTCGTCGAGGAGCAGCGCCTGAGGGTTCCCGAACAGCGCCTGCGCCAGGAGCACCCGCACTTTCTGGCCGCCCTGCAGCTCCGCCATCGTCCGATCGTGGAGCGCCTCCGGGATGTCCAGGCCCTGCAGGAGGACCGCCGCTTCGCTCTCGGCGCTGTAGCCGTCCTCTTCGCCGACGACGGCCTCCAGCTCGCCGAGCCGCATGCCGTCCTCGTCGGTCATTTCCGTCTTCGCGTACAGCCGCTCGCGTTCCTCCAGGGCCGACCAGAGTCGCGCGTTCCCCATGATCACCGTGTCGAGCACGCGAAACTGATCGAACGCGAACTGATCCTGCCGGAGGACGCCGAGCTTGGCCGGCTTGCTGACGACGCCCTTCTGTGGCTGCAACTCGCCGGTGAGGAGTTTCATGAACGTCGACTTCCCGGCGCCGTTCGGGCCCGTCAACCCGTAACGACGTCCCGTCGAGAAGGTCGTCGACACCTCCTCGAAAAGGACTTTGGAGCCGTAACGCATGGACACATTCGAGACTGAGATCATCTGGATGGCTTCTGCAGAGAAAAAGTGATCTGATCGAAACCCCATATTTTACCAGACAGCACGCTGGCTCGCTGCAAGAAAAAAACCTTCATAGGGAGGTGGGGAGGAAAGGAGGGAGTTGCCGCAAGCTGCCCGAGCCTCCAACTTTCAGAGGTCACAGCACTCCAATCAATCTCAGCGCCGCGAGCGCCGCGAACCCCACCATGAGCAACTCGAACGCCCGCTGTGGCAGCCGGCTCACGATCTGCCGGCCCGTGAAGACGCCGACGAGGATCGCCGGCACGAGCAGGGCGTTCAGCAGCAGGGTCTCTCCCTGAATCAGCCCGAGCCAGAAGCTGAATGGCACCTTGAATGCGTTGAGAAGCAGGAAGAACCACGCCCCTGTGCCGACAATCTCGAGTTTCGGCAGCGCCAGGGAAACGGTGTACAGGCCAAAAATCGGCCCTGCGGCGTTCGCCATCATCGTCGCGATCCCGACGAAGAAGCCGGCGACCCAGGCGAAACCGCGCGAATGCGGTGCGCTCGCGAACCAGCCTGGCCGCAGCATGCGAGCAACCTGCAGGATGGTCAGCGCCATGATGATCCAGCCGATGACCGGCTTGAACAGCGAGTCGTCCAGGCGTCCCATGATCACGGCAGCCGCGGTCACGCCCAGGCACGCTGGAGCTAGCATCCGGCGGATGTAGTCCCATCGCGCGTGCTGGTGGAACGCGGTGACCGCCGTGATATCTCCCGCCAGCAGCATCGGCAGCACGACACCGGTCGATTGACGCGCGCCAAACAGAAAGGCGAAGACCACGACGTGGAAGAGGCCGACGCCGGCGAGACCGGCCTTGCTGAGGCCGATGCCGAATGCGCCGAGGCCGGCCAGCAGCCACTGGAATGGAGTCAGGTCAGGCAGAGCGTCACTATACCTGCGCACAGGTACCAGGACGCCGGCTTGGAAGAAGGGAAGCGGATCGGAGAGGTAGCGGCGGAGCGGTCAGGACTCACGGAGCGACATCGGACCGCCACGAGAGTCCTGAAAGCGGTCGGATGGAGGCTCTATCGGAGGATGTCGGCTTCGGTCACGCCACAGTCGGGTGACGCGCCGATCCGGCACCATTCGGCCAGCGCGTTGTGCGCCTCGAGGGCGTCGGTTCTCGTGCTGTGCCGGGATTCCTCGGAATCCAGGACTCCGCCGAACACGCGCGTCTCGAACAGACGGGGCGGCTCGCCCTCCGTCGAGTGATCGACCCCACTGAAGGTTGTCAGCACGGTGACGTCGGGCGTGACGACCGTCCGCGCGATGCTGCGGTCGGCCTGCTCGAACCATCGGGTCCAGGCCGCGAAGTCTGGTTCCTCGACCGGTTCGCCGCGTTCGTCCAATACGAAGTAGCCTTCCATCGCTTACCTCTCTCGCCGTCGATGGTGCAAGTCTGTGACCATGCTTCCGGGCCATCAATACGGCCAATTGCGGCGAGAGTTGTAAGTCTTGGGATTACGTGTACCAAAATTGGTTGGAACGGATCACAATTCTGAAACGACCTGCCGGTTGAAGGGCTGTGTGCTATACTTTCCGCGTCAGGTGGAAATCAGCCCTCTGCTGTAGCCCGCGCCGCGCCGAATCCGAGCCTTCCAGAGTCTCGCCTCTCCGCTACGTTTGCTTTAGCACTCAGCCGAATCCATCCGAGATCCATTCCCGGATCATTATTCCGTCAGGGGCTCCGCACAGCGGAGCGAAAGTGAGAAGAGACAGATGGCTCGAAAGCTCTACGTTGGAAACCTGCCGTACCAGACCGCTGAACAGGACCTCCAGGAACTGTTTGCCAGTGCCGGTGCTGTGGAAAGCGTCAATGTGATGCGTGACATGGCCACGGGCCGTGCGCGCGGCTTTGCGTTCGTCGAGATGGCGACCGACGAGGACGCGCAGAACGCGATCACCACGCTGAACAACTACAACTACGGTGGACGCAACCTCACCGTGAACGAAGCTCGTCCGAAGCCCCAGGGCACGGGCGGCGGTTTCGGCAACAACCGGCGGCGCTCCGAGCCCCGCTGGTAAGGCCGTTCCTACCAACGTCGAAAAACGGCACCCTTCGAGGGTGCCGTTTTTTTTTGGCGGTCGGACTGTTCTGGGAGCGCTGAAGGCTCTTCGGATCAGGCGGCGCGGCCACGGGCCGCGCGCATCTTCGAGACCGCCTTGGCCTCGATCTGTCGCACGCGCTCGCGGGTGAGTGACAGTCGACGGCCGATTTCCTCCAGCGTGTACTCCCGATCAATGCCGAGCCCATAGCGCAGGCGAACGACTTCGCGCTCGCGGGCGTTGAGCGGCACCATCGCCCGCTCGACTTCGTCCGCCATCTCGCTGCGCATCGCGGTCTCTTCTGGCGTCCGTGCCGTCACATCCCGGACCAGATCCGCGAGCCGCGTTTCCTCGGAGTCGCCGACCGGCGTCTCGAGCGACGTCGGCTGCCGTCCGGCCTCGAGCAGGAGCTCGACCTTCCCGACTGGCAGATCGAGCCGCTCAGCGAGCTCCTGTGGCGTGGGGGCGCGTCCGAGTGACTCGGTCAGCGCTCGCCGCTCGCGCGTGAGTCGTGCGAGGGAGTCGAAGACGTGGACGGGCAGGCGGATGGTCCGGCCGTAGTCGGCAATCGCTCGCGTGACGGCCTGTCTGACCCACCACGTCGCGTACGTCGAGAACTTGAACCCTCGGCGGAACTGAAATCGATCGACGGCCTTCATCAGGCCGATGTTGCCTTCCTGAATCAGATCGAGCAGGGACAGCCCCCGGTTCATGTACCGCTTCGCAATCGACACGACCAGCCGCAGGTTCGCTTCGAGAAGCTCGCGCTTGACTTCGAGCACGGCCGCCTCGTTGGCCTGCAGGGCGGCGAACGCGCGGCCGAACCGCAGCCGCGGGAGGCATGCCCGATCCTCCAGCGCGCGCCGCGCGGCGGTCCGGCTCTCGTGCGGCATGTCCTCGAGCGCGTCGAACGCGCGATCGACTTCGCGCAGCTCGGCGACGATCCGATCGACGAGCGACGGCCGCAGCGGCAGGCTGCTGAGTATCGAGGCGATCTCGGCGTTCGCCTCCGTCATCGTCTTCCGGAACGCTGCACGTGTAGCCGCGGACGATCGCTTGTCGGCGCAACGGCGACGGCACTGGCCGAGTCGAGCGGACGCCCGCTTGATCCGTTCGAACGACGTCAGGATCGGATCGACGTTCTCCGGCTTCAGCTCGCCCCCGTCCGGCAGAAGAATCAGCTCCGCGGCGGGCGCCGACCCGGCTCGAACACGGCTTGCGAGGCTGATGAGAGTGCCCACGGCGCACGGCAACGGCGCCAACGAGCCTTGCACGGCACCGCGCGCTTCTTCGATGCGGCGACCGAGTTCCTGCTCTTCGCGTGCCTTGAGCAGCGGCCGCTTTCCGACGTGGCCGAGATATACGCGCACGAGATCGAGCTCCTCGTGCGGCACGCCGGCGGCCACGGGAGCATCGCCGTCGTCTCGATTGGGATCTTCACCTTCCGCGTCGGCGATCGGTTGATCGTCGAAGGCTTCGGCATCCTCTTCGCGAAGAAGCCGGTCGGGCGGCTCGGCGCTGTGTTCGGGGGACTCGTCTGGCTCTTCGCCTGCGGTGAGGCCGAACTCGTGCGCGCGCCGACGCCAGTCGAGAACATCGGCGTTTGCTTCGCGCTCTCGCCAGTCGATGAGTGAGGCGGCCTCACCGGAGCCTGCCTGCGATCGCGACGTTCGACCTGGACGTGTGCGAGCCATGCGGCAAGCATAGCAAGTCATTTGCCGATCGTTCGTGCAGTCAATTGCCAAGCGAACCCATTCGGTTCACGCCACGCGCCCAAAACATCGTAGTCGCGACGTTCAAGTCGTCGGTGGCGCCGCCTCGACTTTCAACAGGATCGTTCTCGACATTCCCGTGGTCAGGAGGGTGGACGCGAAACCGAGACAGCGCGGTACGCATCTGTCACGGTGTCCACTAAAATAGACGGCTGAATGGCTGAGTGGCAGGGACGGGAGTCGCAGGAAAGCGATCTCAGAGTGAGATCAGGTCCACGCGAGAAGTGGTCACAGGTTTGCACAACGTCCCATGACGGCAGCATGAGGGACATGATGCGATTTCAATCTCGCGCGCGAGGATCGACGGCGCTGGTGGCCAGCATCATCGCGCTCACACTGACGCTGACACCTGGCGCGCAGACGCAGATCCAGCCTCACTCCAACAGCTTCAAGCCTGAGCAGGATGTCGAGCTGGGTCAACAGGCGGCCGAAGAAGTCCGTCAGCAGTACCCGCTGCTGAACGACGAAGAGATTCATTCGTACGTCGTCCGGCTCGGGGATCAACTCGTCGCGAACATTCCAGAGGATCTGCGTCAGCCCGCCTTCCGTTACACGTTCGAGGTCGTGAACCTGAAGGAGATCAACGCCTTTGCCCTGCCCGGGGGGCCGATGTTCCTCAATCGCGGGATGCTGGATGCGGCCAGGACCGACGGCGAAGTGGCCGGCGTCATGGCGCACGAGTTGAGTCACGTGGTGCTGCGTCACGGCACCGCCCAGGCCACGAAGGGTCAGAAGTTCCAGATGGGTGCGATCGCCGGCCAGGTGCTGGGCGCGATCGTCGGCGGCCGCACGGGGAGCGTGATCGCTCAAGGCTCGCAGTTCACCCTCGGCGCGTACTTCTTGAAGTTCAGCCGCGAGTACGAGCGGGAAGCAGACCTGATGGGCGCGCAGATCATGGCGCGCGCCGGGTACGACCCACGCCAGATGGCCAACATGTTCCAGACGATCCAGAAGCAGGGCGGATCGCAGGGACCTGAGTGGCTGAGCGATCACCCGGATCCCGGCAATCGCTACGAAGCCATCAATCGGGAAGCAGAGGCGCTGCACATTCCGCAGTCGTCTGCGCCTCCCGGACGCATCGAGAGCGTGCACGCGCGGCTGTCGAAGCTTCCCCCCGCGATCTCGAGCGAACAGGCGGCGCGCCAGGCGCAGCAGCGACAGCGCGAAAAACAGACCGGCGGCGTGCGGCGGAGCAGCGGCGCCATCGAAGCCCCCGCGTCGGAGTGGCGCACGTATCAGCCCGGCAACTTCCTCCGGATCAGCGTGCCCGCCAACTGGCAGCAAATCGGCAGCGGCAACACCGTGACGTACGCACCCGAGGGCGGTTACGTCCAAACAGGCGACGGTCATTCCGCCTTCACGCACGGTCTCGAAGTTGGTCTGACGCAGGGCAACGGCGGCAGCCTCCAGCAGAGCACCGAGCAGCTGTTACAGAGCTTCGCTCGCACGAACCCGGATCTGCGGCGGCAGGAAGGATACTCGCGCACGACGATCGGAGGGCGTCAAGGACTGACGACCACTTTGAGCAATGTGTCGGAGGTTACGGGGGAGAGCGAGGCGGTGAACCTCTCGACCGTTCAACTGCAGGACGGCTCTGTCCTGTTCATGATCGGGGTTGCGCCTCAGGACCAGGCGCGCGTCTATCTGAACACCTTCGGCCGGGTGCGGCAGTCGCTGCAGTTCTCTTCGAACGGCGGAAGGTAAATCAGGACGGGTGGCGCCCGCTCGGCATCAGTTGTCGGAGAGCTGAGATCAAACGACGAGGCTCGCTCGTTGCCGGCAACACGACGTCGAACGGCAGGTGCTGCCGCGGGTGGCGGATGAACGGATCGATCCGCACCACAGGGATGGCCCACGCGAGGAGCGTCGAGTAAATTGCGCTCACGTCGGTCCGGTGATCGGTCAACAGGCACGCAGCGATCACTCCTCGCGGCGGCTGATCGAAAGCTTCCGAACTGCTGATGGAAACGGGCTGAAACCCGGAAAACCTCAGCGTCATTTCATACCGAGCCCGCAGGCCGCCGTCATCGACGACGAGAAGTATTCTCGGCTGGCTCATAAGCGGTAGATGTTACCGCTGCGGGTTTCAGTCTCCAAGTCAATTTCGAGTGACGTCCGGGTCCGGACCGTCGATGCTCCGCCTCATCCGGCGACACGTAGCGCCGTCGCCGCCGAGGCGCGGGGTTCGACCGAAGGAAGGTAGGGGTCTGGTGACGGATTCCCGTCAGGCCGCCGGATCCCAAGCGCACAGGTCGAAGTTCGCTGGCATAATTCGGTGGTGCCCTCACAGAACTATGCGAATCACGCACACCGCCCGACGATGACGGTCCTCGCCGGCGCCTTTCTTCTCGTCGCCATCGTAGAATTCGTGATGCAGTGGCGCCGGGTTGGCGGAATGTCCGCGCCCGGGATCGGTCTCGGCGCTCTGACGGCGGCGGTCGCAATGCTCGTTTCCATCAGCCGGCAGTACACGACCCGGCTCCAGGATCGGATCATCCGCCTCGAGATGCGCGTCAGGTGCGCCCCCTTTCTCGCGCCCGAGCAGCAGCGGGCACTGCAGGCCCTGGACCTCCGTCGGACTGCGGCACTCCGCTTCGCATCCGACGAGGAGATTCCGAGCCTGCTCGATCGCGCCGTGCGCGACGCGCTGTCGCCGGACCAGATCAAGCGCTCTGTGAAGAACTGGGTCCCGGATCTCGATCGCACGTGAGCCGGCAGTCGGGAAACGGCCGATTGCGACTCCCGATTCGGCGCTTCTCACGGTAGGATCGTCGCCTGGCCACTGCCATCCCGTCCGCGCGTGGTCAAAGGAGCCGTACATGCCGTTCGTGATCACCGATCCCTGCATCGGAACGAAGGATTCCGCCTGTGTGGATGTCTGCCCCGTCGACTGCATCCATCCGCGTAAGGACGAGCCGGAGTTCGAATCCGTGACGATGCTGTACATCCATCCGGAGGAGTGCATCGACTGCGGCGCCTGCGTGCCGGCGTGCCCGGTTTCTGCGATTTACGAGAGCCACGATTCGACACCAGCCAGTCAGAAGGCTCTCATCGCCGCAAACGACGTGTTTCGTACCGGCGACGCCGCAGCGGTGGCGAAAGCCGAGGCGATCGTCAAGGACCACATGGCGGCGCACCCGGAGCTTCTGGAGATCGACCCGAAGGACCGACAAGCGTCCCACGGGTGAAGTACCGGTTGGATCGAAGTCACAGGGTCCTGCCATGAGGAATCTCCGGGGTCTGCTGGTTCTGCTGGCCGCGATCGTAGGGTCCAGCCCGACGGCGGAGGCGCAGCTCCGGACCCGGGTCTACGCCTCAGGCTTCGTGTCGCCCGTGTTGTTCCTGCAGGATCCCGGCGATCGCACAGTTCAGTACGTCGTCGAGCAGGGCGGTCGGATCCGAGTGATCCGTGACGGTTCCCTCCTGCCGTCCGATTTTCTCGATCTCCGAGGCGTGATTTCGGCGGGAGGGGAGCGCGGGCTCCTGGGGATGGCGATTGCGCCGGATGGCCGCGTCTTCGTCGACTTCACGAATCCGTCCGGAGACACGGTGATCGCGCGCTTTCGCCGGTCGTCGGACCCACTCGTGGCGGATCCGGGCTCGCGATTCGATCTGCGCTGGGGCGGCGGCGACGCGTTCATCCCGCAACCCTTCGCGAACCACAACGGCGGCAACATCGTGTTCGGGCCGGACGGCTACTTGTACATCGGGATGGGGGACGGGGGCTCAGGAGACGACCCGGATCATCGCGCGCAGAATCTTTCGGAGCTTTTGGGGAAGATGCTCCGGATCGACGTCAACGTGCCGGACGGGCATCCGACGGGCTACCAGATCCCGCTGGACAACCCGTTCGCGGGAGGGGGCGGTCGGCCGGAAATCTGGAGCGTGGGCCTCCGCAACCCGTGGCGGTTCTCATTCGACGATCCGGCGCGCGGCGGCACCGGAGCGCTCGTCATCGGTGACGTCGGCCAGAACCGCTTCGAGGAAGTGGACTACGAGCCGCGCGGCCGGGGCGGCCGGAACTATGGCTGGCGCAACCGCGAGGGGGCCCATGAAAATGTCACTTCAAGGCCACCCGCATTCCTTCCCCTCGTCGATCCGATACATGAATACGACCGGGCCTCGGGCCAGTCCATCACCGGCGGGTACGTCTACCGCGGCCGGTTCATGGGTCCGAACTACGTAGGACGGTATTTTTTCGCAGATTTCGTTCAAGGCAAGGTCTGGTCGCTGGCCTTGACCATCGATACGGCGTCTGGTGAAGCACGCGCGACCGATCTGACCGACCATACTGCAGAGCTCGGTGCTTCGGGCGCAATCGGAAACGTGAGCTCCTTCGGACTCGATGCCGACGGCGAGCTCTACGTGGTGAGCTACTCCGGCGGGGCGATTCTGAAGGTGTTTGGCCTTGCCAGCGCCCCGGCAACGCCTACCGGCCTCCGGATCATCATTCGAAATTGAGCAGTGCCGTCAGGACCCTGCGAATGCCCTTCGAAGTATCATCGCTCACCATGATCCTGAGGAGGCTTCCGGCGCTGCTCGTGTGCCTTGCCGCGGCAGGAGCCTCGAATTGCGGCGGCGGCGGCGGATCGAATGATTCTGGCGGCGGCGTCGTGAGCGGTTCGACCCGCATCGGCTGGGACCAGCGCGCTTCCGACGCAGCCGAGCTCGCGTCCCTTCACTTCGTCATGTATGTCGACGGAACCCGGAACGAGCTCGGCGACGCAGTCTGCACGACTCCGGCGAGCAACTCGGGGTTCCCCTGCACATCGAGTCTGCCTCCCATGTCAGCGGGCCAGCACAGGCTGGAGATCGCCTCCTACGTTTTCATCGACGGCGCCCTTGTCGAAAGCGCCAAATCCTCCCCGCTCATGGTCACGGCTTCGGGATCGTCCGGATCGACCGCCGGCAGCGTGACTCTGGCGTCTGACGCGCCTCCGGTATCGGTGCCCTCGCCGCCGACCGCGCGTGACCTGACCGTCGCCGATGGCACGCAGCTCCAAGTCCGGGCGGTCGCCGAGGTCGAGCGGCCGGCGGGACTTGCCATCTCCGACGATGGCGGAGTGTTCATCGCCGATTGGTCGGGTCGGGTTCGACTGATTCGCGATGGATCCCTCGTCGGCGAGACGGAGATCGGTAACATCGCGAGCGGCAGCATCCTCGACCTCGCCCTTGACCCGCAGTTCAACCGCACGCACTTCGTCTTCGTCATGGAGGCCGTCGCCGGCGATCCGCCGACGTTCCGAGTCTCACGCTTCCGCGAAGCCGGAGGGCGGCTCGGGGAGCGCGCGGTCGTGTTCGGAGGCGTCCAGTCCGCGCCAGATCGGCCGGCCGCCTCACTGGCATTCGGTCCTGACGGGCTCCTGTATCTGGCGCTCGACGACGGTGGCGACCAGAACAACGCCACACGGTCCGGGTCGTATAACGGAAAAGTCCTGCGGCTGAACGCCGACGGAACGACGCCGGCGGATCGGGCAGGCGCGTCGCCCATTTACGCCTCGAGTCTGCATTCGCCGCGCAGTCTGGCTTGGGATGCCGCCTCGTCTTCGCTCTGGGTGGCTGATGCGGGCGCGAAGCGTGCGGTACGGATTCGCGAGACCGATCGTCGTGGTGCGTTCGTGACGCCGCTGCAGCTGCCGCTCGCCAGCGGGCCGTCTTCTCTGGCTGTCTACCGCCGCGACTTGATCCCCGGTCTCAAGGGCAGTCTGCTCGTTGCTCCCGTGGAGGATGCGACGTACCTTCTTCGAGCGACGCTCGGCGACGCAAGTCAGGCCGCTGGTTCGCCCGAGCGTCTCGTGGTGTCGGACGCCGATGCCGTCCGCCTCGTGAGAGTCGCGCCGGACGGGGCGGTCTACGTGGCGACGGATCGCGAGGTCCTGCGCATTGCTCCGCGGTGAATTCGCGGGCCGCTCAGCGACGGCCGTCGATCCGATGACTGCCTTGCGCGACATCTGACAGGGTGCTGGCCGCCGCGCCTTCCCTCCAGCACGCTTCCCGGCCCGCGACTATAATCGGATTGAGTATGGTGAATGGAAATGAGGTTCACCAGTGATGACGATTGAGGAACGCAGCGTCGGCCCGGTGACGATCCTCGCGCTGAGCGGACGTCTCGTTCTCGATGATGGCGATGCCCTTTTGAGGCAACGCGTGGACGATCTCGTGACCCGCGGACAGCTCAAGATCATCGCGGACCTGACCGCCCTGGACTACGTCGACAGCGCGGGCATCGGCGTCTTGATCGGCAAGTACCTCAGCCTCCGGCGCAAGGGCGGCGATCTGAAGCTCTTGCGCCTGTCGTCCCGGACGCACCATGCGCTCGAGATCACCCATCTGCTGACGGTGTTCGAGGCATTCGAGACCGAGGAAGACGCCGTGCAGAGCTTCGGCGCTTGAGCAATCGTCCCGGCTGGGCGAAAGGTGCGCCGCACGCTCAACGGATCCGGCCGCGCTTCGACCGCATACATCCACCGATATAATCGCCCCTGCGCCGTTCCGGCGTCGTGATGCTCTTCCACCTGATCTTTGTTCTCACCGTCACACTGATTGACGCGCCGCAGGATCGCGGCGCCGATTGCCCGACCGCGCAGGCCTGCCAGACACTCGCGCTCGAGGCCGTCGATCGTCAGGACTTCGAGGCTTTTCACGATTTGGCGTGGCGCGCGATTCGGAAGGGCCGGCCGAACGATCCCGAGCTGATGCGAATGCTGGCGCGGGCGCAAAGCCTGAGCGGCCGCCCGCTGGACTCGCTGGTCATGCTCGAGCGTCTGCTCGCGCTCGGCATCACGACAGACGCCGCCACGAACGACGACTTTCGGCGCGTGCGTGCGCTCCCCGGATGGCCGGACTTCGAGAAGCGAGTCGAGGAATTGGCCGCCAGGACATCTGCGGGCGCACCCGCGCGTACAACAGCGCCAGGTGCTGAGGGCTCAGCGAAGCCCGGTGGCAGCGACAAGGCCTCGGCCATCCCGGTTCCTGAGAGGACTCCAAAGGGCCGGGGACGCGGCGCGCGTCCGGAGACCGCCAATGCTCCGGCAGCGGCGTCGTCGCCTTCCGGTGAACCAGAGCCGGCCCTTGCGGGTGATGCCGCCGAAGCGCTTCGCTTCACCACGATCGCCTTCACTCCAGCCGGTCTTGCCTACGATCGCGTGTCGAACCGCTTCATCGTCGGGGATCGCGATGCCAGCAAGCTGACCGTCGTAGATGAGGCGTCGCAGCGCGTGGCGAACCTGGCAGCGGCGCAGTCCGCGGGATTCGGCTCGCTCGGTGGCCTCGAGATCGATGCAAAAGAGGGTGATCTGTGGGTCGTGTCGACGGGAGACCAGTCAACGCCGGCCCCGACGCTCCATAAGCTGCAGCTGATTTCAGGACGTGTGCTCTACGCTGTTGTGCTCGAGCCGTCGTTCGGTCCGGCCCGCTTCGCTGACATCGCCGTGACGCCCCGCAGTTCGGTGCTCGTTCTCGATGCTGCCGGCCGACGGGTGTTCGTCGCGTCCCCGAAAGCGAGGCGGCTCGAGCTGGCGATGGAGCTCAGCGTGACGAACCCGTCGAGCCTCGCCCCCGAATCCGAATCGGTCCTCTACATCGCCCACCAGGGTGGCATCCTTCGCGCCGATCTCGCCGCGGGGAAGTCGGCTCCTCTGACTGCGCCCAAGGCGGTGAGCCTGGCCGGGCTGACACGGCTTCGATGGCATCGCGGCGCACTGTTTGGGGTGCAGAGGTCCGGTGATGGCACGTATCGCATCGTTCAACTCAAGCTCGATGCCTCCGGGCATCGCATCACCGGTGTCGAGGTGCTCGATCGATCTGTTCGAATGACGGATCCGACTGCGGCCGCGCTCGCCGGCGACGTCCTCTACTACCTTGCCGCACCATCGACGAACGACTCCGCGATGCGATCGGAGACCGTCGTCAGACGCGTCACGGCCCGGTAGCCGCGTCGCGGTTGAGATCCCTGACAGCGCCTGCCCTCGCAGCGTTCAGCACTTGCGCGCGGGTCCAGCCTGACGCGCGCAAGTCGCGCACACCTGTATCGCGATCGGACTTGCTCAATTTCTGCGTGTCGGACTTCATCACGAGCCCGTGATGCAGGAAGCACGGTGGCGTCTGCCGGCCGAGCAGACGCGCCAGCCGGATCTGGCGTCCGGTTGACTCGAGCAAGTCGATCCCCCGGATGACGAGGTCGATCTCCTGGAGCCAGTCGTCAACCGTGACAGCGAAGTGATACGTCCAGTTCCCGAGCCGATCGCGGATCAGCAGGTCGCCGCACTGCGTCGACGGCTCCTGGTGCTGCGGACCCAGTCGAAGGTCATCGAAGTGTTCCACTCCCTCGTCCATTTGTACTCGCCACCCCAGACCAGGTACGGCGTCTCGCCGAAGTTCACGACACTGCCCGGTGTGAATGACCTCGCCGGACGACGACCGCGGGGCGGTCGCCAGCTCAGTCCGCGTACAGCCGCAGCCAAAGAGCAGCCCCTGCGCCTGGAGGCGCGCTGCCGCCGTCGCGTACGCGGCGCCGCGGTCGCTTTGCCGGCCGTCGCAGCGTCCGGCGCGGAACGCGGAAGTGGGGAGGATGTCCGGAGCGAATCCGAGCCAATCGAGGTCGTCCAGGATTGCTGTTTCGAATTCAGCTCTCGACCGCTCGCGGTCGTGGTCCTCGATTCGGAGCAGGATCCCGGCGCCGAGGAGCCGCGCGGCACCCCAGACGTATTCGGCGTTGAGGACGTGGCCGAGGTGAAGGTAGCCGGTCGGAGCGGGCGCGAATCGGGTTCTCACTCCAGTGAGCGCTTATGGTCGGCAGGCTGCTCCTGGCCCGAGACGGTCTCGCGGGTCACGGATTTGCCTTGCCAGCCGATTGCGGAAATGTGATCCGTGCGCAGGTTTGTAACAAC
Organism: uncultured Acidobacteriota bacterium; assembly: GCA_963730995.1. Lineage (GTDB taxonomy): Bacteria > Acidobacteriota > Vicinamibacteria > Vicinamibacterales > 2-12-FULL-66-21 > CAVSUB01. Next base: position 684,661 of record CAVSUB010000012.1, read on the forward strand.
GCAGGACGTCGCGAGGCGGCGCCGAAGGCGCCGACTGCCTGTTTTTTCCAAGGAGTGCGCCGCTCTGTAATCCCGTGAGGAGCGGAACGGTTCGTGCCTAAGAGGATGCCAGCAACGGCACCTCTCCTCCTGACGAGGGCAGGGCGGGACCTCAGAAACCCGCCCTGCGTCTCGTTCATCCGGGAACAGCACGATGAATCTGTTTTCAGCATTCGCCACCGACGTGGCCATCGATCTCGGTACAGCCAACACCTGCATCTTCGCGCGCGGGCGCGGCATCGTGCTCAACGAACCATCCATCGTGGCGTTCAACACTGCCAAGGGATGCATCGAAGCCGTGGGCACCGACGCCCACGAGATGCTCGGACGCACGCCGGCGAACATCAAACCGGTGCGCCCGATGAAGGACGGCGTCATCGCCGACTTCGATGCCGCCGAGAAGATGCTGATGCACTTCGTTCGCAAGGTGCAGGGCAGCCGGCCGCTCCGCCGCCCCCGGCTGGTGATCGGCGTGCCGCCGGAGATTACGCAGGTCGAGCGCCGCGCGGTCAAGGACAGCGGTTTCCGCGTGAAGGCCAGTGAAGTGCACCTGGTCGACGAGCCGATGGCGGCGGCGATCGGGTCGGGACTGCCCGTGACCGAACCCAACGGCAACATGATCATCGATATCGGCGGCGGGACCACCGACATCGCGGTGATCTCGTTGGCGGGAACGGTGTACGGTCGCTCGCTCCGCGTGGCAGGTCACGCGCTCGACGAATCGATCATGCACTACATGCGTCGGACCCACAACATGCTGATCGGCGAGCGGACCGCCGAGCAGATCAAGGTCGAGATCGGCTCCGCCGCGCCGCTCGACAGCGGCCTGACAATGGAAGTGAAGGGCCGGCACCTGCTCGAGGGCGTGCCGCGAACCGTCATCATCTCCGACTCGGAGATTCGCGAAGCGCTGGCCGAACCAGTCCGCCTGATCGTGCTCGCGGTGCGCGATGCGCTCGAACGGATTCCACCAGAACTCTCGGCGGACATCTACGATCGGGGCGTCGTCCTGACCGGTGGTGGCGCGCTGCTGCGAAACCTCGACCAGCGCCTGCGCAACGAGACCGGTCTTCCCGTGATGGTGGCCGAGAACCCGCTGACCTCAGTCGTCCTCGGCGCCGGCAAGATGCTCACGGATCTCGCGCTGCTGCGAAAAGTCACCAACGACTAAGGGGTCGGATCGCAAAGGAAACACACGAGATCAAGAGTTCAAGAGATCAAAAGTTGTATTTGGTCGTCTAAACTCCTGGCCTTTTGATCTCGTGTTGATCAGGCCGTCGGACTACCCTCGGCGCCCTAGTTGATGAGGGGGAGCAAACGCTCGATGCCGCCCCCGAAGCCTCAAGCCTACCTACCCGAACACTTCCGTAATTCGTCCGAGCTCGTTCGGTTCCAGAAAGCCGACCGTTACCTTTTACTGGAGGGCGGGAATCGAGTTCGGACGGGTTTATGATTCCTATCCATGGCGCAAAATCCTTGCCATGGATGAGTCGGGTCGACCCACCAACCTCACGACAACCCTGGACCTGCTTGGGCGTGCCCGTGCCGGCGACCAGGATGCCCTCAACGAGCTCTTCAAGCGTAACCATGCGCCATTGCGGCGCTGGGCGCGCGGGCGCTTGCCCCGATGGACGCGCGACATGCGCGATACCGAAGATCTGGTGCAGGAGACGCTCGCACAGACGTTGAAGCACATCGATTCGTTCGAGCATCGCCACGAAGGCGCACTGCAGGCCTATATGCGCCAGGCGCTGCTCAATCGGGTCCGCGACGAGGTCAGACGAGTGAATCGATATCCCGCAGTCGGCGGCCTCGACGATGCGGATCAGCACGCGGTGCAGGCGGCGTCTCCGCTCGAGGAGGCCATCGGGAGCCAGGCGATGGAGCGATACGAAGCGGCGCTTGGACGGCTCCGGGAGGAAGAGAGGGAGTTGATTCAAGCACGCGTGGAGATGCAGCAGAGTTACCAGGAAATCGCCAGCGCGCATGGCAAGGCAAGCGCTGACGCGGCGCGAATGGCCGTGTCGCGTGCGCTCGTTCGTCTCGCCGAGGAGATGGATCTTGAGTCCTGAGCCAGGTGTTCTCGGCAGGCTGGCGGCCTCTGTCGCCGATGGTACGCCGGTCGACTGGAGCCACATCGAGCCCGATATCGAGCCCCGGGAGCGTCGTCTCGTCCCGCATCTGCGGCTCGTCGAGAGCATCGCGTCGCTCTATCGCAGCATTCCAGCCCTCGACGAAACGGCGCCGGACATCGTGCCGAGCGGCCCGCGGTGGGGCCGACTCGTCATGCTCGAACGGATCGGTCAGGGTATGTCGTGCGAGGTATATCGCGCGTTCGACACCGATCTCTACCGGCACGTCGCGCTCAAACTGCTCCACGAGGAAGGCCAAGCCGCGCGCGTGGCTCACGATCGGATCCTGCAGGAGGCCCGCCGGCTCGCACGCGTCCGCCACTCGCACGTGGTGCAGGTGCTCGGCGCCGAGCAGCACAACGATCGCGTCGGGCTCTGGATGGAGCTCGTCGAGGGGGAATCGCTCGACCGGATCGTAAAAGCGCGGGGCACGTTCGGCGCGCGCGAAGGGTCGGTGATCGGGCAGGACATCTGCTCCGCGCTCGCCTCTGTCCACGCCGCCGGCCTGCTGCACCGCGACGTCAAAGCACAGAACGTCATGCGCGAAGCGGGCGGCCGCATCGTCCTCATGGACTTCGGCACTGGCGAGGAGCTGTTCCGCGATCGCGGGACAGCTCGGATTGTTGGTACGCCCCTGTATCTCGCGCCCGAGATTCTCGACGGGAAGTCCGCATCGATCCAATCGGATCTCTACAGCGTCGGCGTGCTGCTCTTCTACCTCGTGACCGGCGAGTTCCCCGTCACCGCATCCAACATCGAGCAGTTGGCCGCCGCGCACCGGCAGCGTCAGCTCCGTCGTTTGCGCGACGTACGTCCGGACCTGCCATCTTCGTTCGTTCAGGTCATCGATCGGGCGCTCGAGCACGAGCCCGCCGCCCGATTCCAGAGCGCGGGGGAAATGGAGGCTGCGCTTCGAGATCAGCCGAGCGCCTTTCGGCCCCGAGGGCTGGTAGGGGAGGTCAAGCCGCAGGTTTCGAGCTGGCGCCCTGCTGCGTGGGTGTCGCTGGCGGCGATGCTGGCGGTTGTCGTTGGGTTGATTGCGTGGCAGAGGATCTCCACTCGACCGGCGGCGCCCACGGGAAGCTTCACTCGAATCGCGGTCCTGCCGATGAAGGACCTTTCATCTTCTCCCACGCCGTACCTCGCCGACGCGCTCACCGATCAACTCATCGCGACGCTTGGCCAGATTCAGTCCCTGCGCGTGACCGCTGCTGGATCAGCAGCGAAATTCAAGAATTCGACAGCCCCTGACGACGAGATCGCGAGGCAGCTTGGCGTGGATGCGCTCGTACAAACGAGCGTGACATCCGAACAAACGTCACCCGATGCACTCCTTCGGGCGCGCGTCGACACTCGCGTCGTGAAGGCCGGCGTGGCCGGGCCGGTCTGGACCGGATCCGTCGAATGGGTGGCGGGAGACACCCACGCCCTCGAGGCCGGCCTGAGCCGCGAGATCGCCAGGGCAGTCAACGTGATTGTCACGTCCGACGAACGGAATCGCCTCGACGCGCCAAGGCAGACGAATCCCAATGCAGAGGAGGCCTACCTTCGCGGCCGGGCAGAGTTGATGACCTACGGCCCCGATGCCGCGCGCCGGGCACTGCAGGCATTCGAACGTGCCGTGTCCTTCGATCCCCGGCACGCAGGCGCGCACGCGGGTGCCTCTCGCGCCTACGTAGTTCTCGGTCAGTTTGGAGCGATTTCGGTGGCGAGTGCCCGGCAGTCGGCCCTTGCGGGAGCGCGCACGGCGTTGGAACTGGACGCCGATCTCGCGGAAGCCCATCGGGCCCTCGCCGATCTGAGCTTCTACTACGACTGGGACTGGGCGGCCGCGGAGCGGGAGTATGTCAAGACTCTCGAATTGAATCCCAGCTTCTCACCGGCGCGGACTCTCTACTCCGAGTTGCTTGCGATGCTGCGAAGGTTCCCGGAGTCGCTCAAACAATCGGAAGTAGCTCGCAGCCTGGACCCTCAGTCGACGCAAGTGATCGTCTCAAATACCGTCGTGCTGCTATATGCGCGCAAGTTCTCCGACGCGGAAAGGGTCCTTCAGGAAGCGCTCTTGCAGCAATCCGAATCGGCGGGGGTCTATCTGATGCGAGGTCGGGTCGCCGAGGCACAAGGCCACTACGAAGAGGCGCTCGGATTCGTCGAGCACGCGGTCAAACTGCCAGGGGGCGACAGCGTGCCTATGCAGGTGACCCTCTTGCAGCTGCAGGCGCGATCGGGCCGGCGCGACGAGGCGATCGCCGGTCTGGCGGCCCTGGAACGGCAGGCCGCCTCCGAAAAGCTCCGGCTTACTCATCGGGACCGCGCCTACGTGATGCTCGCGCTTGGCGACCAAGCTCGTGCCTGCGACGAGTTCGAGCGGTCGTTCGAGGAGCGCGATTCGGGTCTGATGTGGCTGTCGGTGGATCCCCGCGTCGACGCATTGCGCAGCAATCCGCGATTCCAGGCCGTCCTCAAGCGCATGCGCCTTTCCTGACGGTTGAATCGCGCGACGTAATCGTGGCTGATTTTCTTGACGGGCTGCTTGCACTGACCTAGACTCGCTCATCCTTTTTTCAGGAGTGAGTTGTGGCAAAAGCGCGCAAGAGTGCGAAGAAGTCTTCTGCGAAGAAAGCCTCGGGAGCCAAGAAGTCGGGCGCCAAGAAGAAGGCCAAGAAAGCTTCCCCTAAGGAACTGAACTTGCGGCCGTTGAAGAAGCAGTTGCGGGCGCACATCGCGCAGCTGAGCACCGCCCCGACCGCGCAAACGAACCGCGTGCAGAGCGCGATCGCCAATCTGCAACGGCTTCATGACGCGCTCAATGTCGACTGCGATCCGACGATGACGATTCCTCTCGCTTAGCTGCTGACGATTGGGTGCGGTGAAAGGCCAATGCGAGTCCGGCGTTCGCCGCACCTGGTTGCCCATTGGCGACGTGGCCGTCTGATTGCCACGAACTACGCGACACGAAGCACAGCGTCAGTCGATGCGTTCATCCTCCAGATTCTCGACATCTGCGAGACGTGGACGAGCGTTCGGGAGCTGCGTTCGCGGCTCGACGTCCCGCCCGACGCCTCCCTCCAGTCCCTGCTCGATCGCCTCGTCGAGCTCGAGCTGCTCGAACGAGAGGGTCAGCGGACCGATCCCCGTGTGACCGCAATGTCGGCGCTTGGACCGTGGAATCCCGAGGCCGGCTTCTTCCATACAGCCAGCCGCGATGTCGCGTTTGCGACGGCACGGCAGGCAGCGCGTTTCGCCGCACAGCAGGCCAAGCGGTGGCCCATGCCGCCCGTCGTGAAGGAGTACGGCGGTGCGAAAGTCATCGAGCTTCCGACGCCGCGCACGGACGGCGAGTTTCCGACCGTGCTTCGGGGGCGTCGGACATGGCGTCGATTCTCGTCGAAGCCAATCACACGCGAGGATCTGGCGACTCTGCTCGGACTCACCTCGGGCGTGCAGCAGTGGGTCGCGGCGAAGCCGCGCGACCTCGCGCTCAAGACGTCGCCGTCGGGCGGCGCTCGCCACTCCATCGAGACCTACGTCGTCATCCGCGATGTGGCAAAGCTTCGCCCCGGGGTCTATCACTACGCGCCCGATCGGCATGCCCTGGAGAAGATCCGTGGACCGGTGTCCCGGAAACGGCTGCGCGAGTACCTTCCCAACAGCGGGTACTTCGCGGCCGCGTCCGCGATGGTGTTCTTCACGACGATCTTCGAACGGATCATATGGCGCTATCCGTACTCGCGTGCGTACCGGGCGGCGCTCGTTGAGGCGGGACATCTCTGCCAGACGTTTTGCCTGACCGCGACCTGGCTCGGCCTCGCCCCGTACTGCGTGATGGGATTGGCTGATTCGCTCGTCGAACGCGACCTCGGGATCGATGGTATCCGCGAGTCCGTTCTCTATGCCGCCGGCGTCGGCCGGCCTCCGGCCGGCTCAGGTTGGGCTCCGCTTCCGCGCGGAACCCTGAAGGTCCGCCGGAACAGCCGGCTGTCGAGATAGCGACCCCGTTTCAATCCCCACAGTGCCGCTAGCTCGACCGCGGCGCTCCATATACGGTCCTGCTCTCCTGAGCCGTTGTAGGCAAACAAGCATCGTCGAAGGACCGGAGTAGGGCTTCAGGCTCCGCCGAGACCAGGCCCGTGGCAGGCTGCGGCCCCTACTTAGCTGTGCCGTCGCGACATCCGGTCAAGCTGTTGGAGGCGAAGCCAGAACGAGGTCGCCATACCACGCGTCCAATACCGAAACGGGCCCCGCGGTCTTCGACAGCTCAGGTTCTCGATGCCTGCTGGCATGCCGGATCCAGCGCACCACCTGAACCGTGACCGCACACGCGGTGTTCGGTTGGCGGACTACAAGCGTTTCTTGATGCATACGGCCCTTTTGAGAGGACGGGTAAGTCAGATGATGAGAGCGACGTCGTTGAACCGGCAGGCGGGAGCTCGACGCACGCGCACAACGGTCGAGCCGAGCCTGATGATGTGCGCTCGCGAGAACGTCCGGCTCGCGCAGGAAAACCAGGTGCTGCGACAGTCGTATGCCGACCTGACGACCGCCGCTGAAACGTGGATTCGCTTGTATGAGTCGGCCCTCGCGCGCGCCAACGCGGCGGAGCTGAAGGTCGCGGGCAAGGCCGGCATCAAGGCGTAGCCGACATGGGCCGCCTGGAGGATGGAGTGTTTCGCGGGGTTCGTCACAAGCGGACCAGCGTGCCGGCGGAGGACGGCGTGCTGGTGCGGATTCTCGAGAGAGAATTCCGCGCCCGAAACAAATCAACATACGGGTCGGGTGGAGGGCGCGACGTGGGTGCAGCGTCGCGGCCGGTCACCGGACTGGAAGACGGGCGAGAGGTCATGCAGACGACTACGAATCAGGATTTCACTGCGCGCCCGGCGAGGGGCGTGCGGCTCATCGAACACGCCGGCCGAGCGGCGCATGCCGGGCCGTATCGGACCCCGGTGCTCCCGCGCGGCTGGGCGCCGTTGACGACCGATCAGCAGCGCGCGGTCCTGCAGGCCTGCGATGCGGCGCCGAACCATCTGACGTTCCGTCTCGGCTCGCTCACGAATCCGGAAGTGGACTACCGGGTGTACCAACTGCAGAAGGAATCGTGGGCAGGGATCTGGGTGGCGGCGCGCTGCTTCACGGACTGTGACGGCGTCGTCAGCAACCGCGACCTGCTCGGTCTCGGCCTGGAGTCGCAGCGCGCCGTGCGCATCGCACTCGATTTTTTCAACTCGGATCTCCAGGCGCGCGGTGAAACGTGGCGCCTGGGCGTGGAAATCCCCGCTGTTCCGCCAGGAGACCCTCGCCGGGTCTAGGACGCTGGAACGCAACACCCCACCACCACCGCCCACCAAATGAGCCGTTCGCAGCGAGGGTTGCGACGGCGCCTCGAGTTGCTGGGGCTGGGTCTGAAGGACCCAGCCCTACGTTCCTTGGTTGAAATCTCAGGGTTCTAGCTGGGTTCTAGGGTTCTAAGGTTCTCGGGTTCTCAAGGTTCGGAGTTCCAGGTTCTCGGGTTCTCGAGATCCCAGGGCTCCGCGTCGGCACAATCGCTGGAACCTGAGAACCCTGAACCTTTGAACCCTGAACCTTTAGAACCCGAGAACCCTGGAACCCTAGAACCTGGTCGTGAGGGCCGTCAGTGTGACCGGCCCGATCAATCCCGATTCGACTGGCTCCCACTGCGCCGCGCTGAACAGGCCGTCCTGTCCTCGATTCTGAGGAAAGCGCGCCGGGAAGTTGACGTTGTAGAACTTCCGCCAGGATACGGCCTCTTTGTCGAGCGCTGCGATGCGGTTCGCTGCGAGGTTCGTGACCTCGATCTCCAGCGTATTGGAAGCAGCGAGGCTTGACGGGTCGAGCGTCAACTGAAAGGACGGGCCGATCAGCGCGCCAACCTCACGGCCGTTGAGCAGTACGCGAGCGCTCTCGTGCACGCGACCGAGATCGAGACGCCACGCATCGGCACTCCGAACCGGACGTGAAAAGGTCGTCGAGTACACAGCCGTCCCCGCAAACGCCTTCACATCCTCGCCTCCACTCGCCGTCCACGATCCAAGGCGATCGACCGTCCGTTCCGCTGGAAGCGTCGGGCCGCCGCTCGTGAAGCGCAGCTTCCACGGCACGTCGATCGCTATGGCGTCCCCGGCATTCGTATAGCTGGGATGACGTCTGCCGATTGGAACGTCCGTCGTCTGTACGATGACCGAGCCCGCTGGAGGAATCGTCAGATGAATCTCGAGGGTTCCCGTCGGCGATCGTCGCACATTGGCGTCTCCGAACCCGCCCGTCATCGGATCGAAAAGGACCGCATGCCGGGCGGGCACGGCGAGCTGCTCCCAGGAATCCACTTCCCGATCTGCTGGGTTGAGCAGGAAGTACGATCTGCCGCCGGCGTGCCGCCGCCGAACGAACTGAAGCCCGCTGTCGGCGAGCGGTTCGCGCACGGCGCCGGCTCGCGCGACGAGACCGTCGAGATCGGCGCCTTGCAGAATACGGCCCCGGCCGACAGCCGCTGCCGTTACGCCGTCGGCAGCCTTCGAACCGAAGTTCACGGAATCGCGAAGCGTCCGAAACCTGGTTCGGCGGGCCTCGATGTCGTCGAGCCCTGAGATATCGTCCGGCCATCCGCTCATCGAGACAATCGTGGCGCCGTCGCGCGCGAGCGAGAGAACCTTCTCGAACGTTTCGAGCGGGATGTAGCGGCAACGCGGAATCACGACAGTCGAGTACGAGCCGCCGCCAGCTGTGATCAGCCGGCCCCCGACGACCTTCACGCTCTGGAGCTGCAGGTCCGAGATGAAGTCGAACGAGTACCCGCGCCGCTGGAGCAGGTCGTTCGCCTGTTCGAACGTGGTGCCATCCGCCGGAGGGTTCGCATTGCCGAAGTGCTTCAGCAGGCCCTCTTTTCCACGCATCGCCAGTGACTCATAGAAAGGAAAGTAGAGCAGCACGTCCTGATCCGGCGTTCCTGCCTGGAGAAAGGACTGAACGCGCGTCACGTAATCGTTCAACGCACGAGAGTCCCTCCACCATGGATTGCGCGAATTGAACTCGACCGATGCATAGAACTGCCATCCGGGCCACGGATCGCCTCGCGGCGAGTACGCGGTGCCGTGATAGACGATGTGGTTGACGCCTGAGACGAAGAAGCGATCGACGGCGGTACGTACTTCGGCGAGAGTCGTGCGAAAGTGCTCGTCGAGCCACGTGGCGGCTTCGGCCGACACGAGCGGCCGGCCCGCGACGTGAGCCGCCGAGGTGGCCCAGCGGGCGCGTGTGATCTCGTTGCCTTCTGTCTCGGGGATGTCGCTTGCGGCGTAGAGGTCCAGGAGGTTCGCTGGGGCGCCGTGCGCCTGGTTCCGCACGACGGCGCCCCGACGCCGCGCCCATGCGCGCCAGTCGGCGGTGAACGTGTCGCGCAGCAGGTCGGAGACGGTCAGCCGGTAGTCCGCCAGCACGCGATCGCTCGCCGGATCTTTATCGCCGCCGAACAGCGCCGGCAGGTACCGCCGGAGATCGTATCCGCGGCGCTTCTGGAATTCGTCGAAGAGAGCGGCAGTTCCGTCTGACTGTCCCTCGGCATCATCGACTTCGTACGAGTCGTTGAAGAAGGCGCGAAGGCCAGTGAGCGGGTGTCCGGCAAAGGCCCGTTCGAATCGACTGAGGTAGTGACCGATCGAATCGTGCGAGAAGTGATCGATGACGTAGCCCTCGCCCCCGGGCGCGGCGCGTTCCACGATCTTGCCGTGCCAGTCGAGAAAGACGCCATACAGCGTCCAGGCCCCTTCGGGTGCGGTCCAGTCGAGGGTGCCGTCTGCCGAGACTTTCGAGGTGAGGTCGACGACGGCACCTGCGTTCGAGTAGGCGACCAGCGCGAGGATCGGAAGCGTCTTGGGAAAGCGGACCTGCTCGAGAGCCAGCGCCTGCAGATTGGCATTCGCCTCGAGCGGTTGCACGAGGTCGCCGATCTGCAGCTTTCGAGGCGCCGCCTGCGCTGAGGTTTGCCCGTTGGCCCCGTGGCCCGAGAAGCCGATCGCACGAAGCAAAGCAGGCTGATCGAATCGAACCGGCTCGCGGAGCCTCTGGCCCGACCCGAGCGTCCACGTACGATGTGCCAGCCCGCGAGCAGCGTCGCGTTCGCCAACCCACGGACCGCCGAAGGGCCATCCAGTGCCCGTCGCCATGTCCACGCCGAGGCCGAGCCGCGACGCCTCACGCAGCGTGTGCTCGAGCAGCCGCACCCACTCCGGCGAAAGATACGGGACGAACCTGGACTCAGCCTGCGCGACGCCGTAGATGGGCGTGATCTCGACTCCACCAAGTCCCGCCGCTTTGAAGGATTCGAGCTCAGAGGTGATCCCTGCGGCGTCAACGGCGTTTCCCATCCACCACCAGCGTGTCCACGGTCTGGTCTCCCGCGCAGGAGTTGGCCAGCCCGTTCGTCGCGCCGGTTGGTGTTGCGTCGTTTGCGATCCGGCGGATGGCGCAGGCGTCCGGGCGAAAGTGGAGCCGTACAGTCCCCAGCCGCACACGACGATGGCGAGTGAGAGGGATCGCAGGCCAGACGTCCTGGAGCGAGTGCCGATCATTTGGCCTTCATCTTAGATCTCCAGGCAATCGGACGGCTTCCGGTACTTCATTCGCAGACGAAGGTCCTCGTTCCTCAATGCTGCCTGTGACGAGCTTCGTCTCGACACGCGGCCCTCTGAGGCTCGCGAGCAGGAGCTCGATCCGATCGCTCAGCTCCTGCGTCCGCTGATCGATTCTGGCGAGCCTTTGGTCGTTGGCGGCAAAGCGTCGGTCCACGCGCTCGAAACGTTCGAGCACCTCTGAGCGCACCTGCTCGAGCCTGATCATGCGGTCGGAGAATGCGAGAGCCGTGCCTTGCGGATCTGCGAGGGAATCAGCCGTGGGCTGCGAAAAGATCGCAGAGGCTGCACAGAGGCTGCTGGTCGCGGATCGCAGTTTGTGATCGAGGCCGGGTACTTCGTGCGGGGTAGCTGTCAGCTCTCAGCGGTCAGCTATCAGCTTCATGAATTCACACCCGACTCGAGTGAATTCCGGGACTACGCGAGGTTGTCGACGAACTCTCGCCAAATCGGGACCGGGTGCTGCTCGCCGATGATCGAGATGCCGCACAGGCAGTTCGCGCCATCGCGCCCGCGAGCGGACCACACGAGTTCGCCGTTGACGCGAAGGCTGGCGAGCGGGATGTCAATCTGGACGCGAGCGCGCAGGTCGTAGCTTTCCCCCGCCATCTCCAGGCGCAGACCGCCATAGCTGACGTCGAGCAGCCTGCCCGGCGTGCCGCTGACCTCCACCGGCACGTCCGCCTGCACCCGCTTCCGCGGCCACCTCTGGCGCCGCCGGATCGCGGCGAGCTTTTCGGCGACCGTCATCAGGAAGTGTTCGGCGTCGAGCGGCAGGATGATCGGCGTGATGCCGTGGCGCCAGGCCTCCATTTCCGGCACCTGGTTGCGATCGGTGGCCAGGAGGATCCCTGTCAACTCCGGCCGACGCGCGCGGCAGCTGACGATGAACTGGAGACCGCTCAGCGACCCGATTCGGGATCCGGCAATGACGAGATCCACCGGCTGTTCCGCCACGCGAGCATACGCGTCCTCGAGGGTCCACGCCGTCGCCAGCACGTAGTCCCGTTTCTTGAGCAGCGTCGTCGTCTGATGATGCGCCGCCGGTCCGTCGTCTGCGATGAGGATGTGATAAGGCCGACGATACATGTCGAGCTCAATCAGGTCGTGAAAGATCCAGGGGCATTATGGGTGGTCCACTCCAGATCTGCAATGGTCGAGGCAGGCGGAACTGCTTTAGTGAATGGCGACTGCCGACTGCCGACTGCCGACTGCGACTGCCGACTGCCGACGCGACGCGACTGCCGACTGCGACTGCCGACCGCCGACCGCCGACTGCCGACTGTGCTGGTGGCATCCTGCTTGCTCACTACAATGCGGAGGCTGTCCATGGACGTCACGATTCCGCGTTTGTGCTATCTCGACGCTTCGAGGGTGATGGGTCCGGCGGGCCTTCTCGCGTCAGTAGACGTCCGCACCCGGCACGATCAGCCCCTGGGCAGCATCGGTGGCGTGCTCATCGACCCTGCCGAGCACAAGCTCCGCTATTTCGTCATCGAATCGCCGGGATTGGCCAGCCAGCGACGATATCTGCTGCCGATCGAGGCCGCAGCCACGATGGCGCCCGAGGGAACATCGCTCCGCCTCGACATGGAAAAGGACGACTTCACCGCCCTTGAAGAGTTCGACGACGCCACGGTACGAGAGTTCACCGAGGAAGACGCCATCGCTCCGACGTTCGCCCGGTATCTGGCGTAGGCGCGCCACCTCGTCCGTTCTGTAAGTTCACCCACCAACTTGTAAGGCAGACGCCCGTTTCGCGGCGTTCTGGTCTTTCGCGGCGAATCCGAAAAGAGGCATGCCACACTGCCCCCGATCCGACAAACCTGCGGGTCAGCGTTATCTTTCGCCCCTCTTAGCGTTCTTCCATTGAAGGGTGTCTCGGGATTAAGGCTCCCAACCTGACAATCACGTGTGCCGGCTGTTTCCGCTGACCTCATCGGCTGAATGGGCACGATGGACCCGGTTTCCTTGTGCCAACAAAGATTTAGCGACATAATGTCGCTCTCAAACAGCATCGTGATGACCCGCCCTGACTGCGGTCGCGACACGACGGCTCGCCAGAGTCACTGCGCCGCCTCTGGGAATGTACTGCCCAGAAAGATCCACAAGACCAAAAACGCACAGTCTGTCCGCGAATCTGCCGGCAGCACGATGACCAGGCGCCAAACAGATGCAGGACGCCGGTCGAAGGCCGTGGCTGCGGGTAAGGCGTATTAGCGATGTTCTGCGCCCACTGCGGCACACGCTCGTCGCCACTGGACACGAAGTGTTCGTCGTGCGGCCGGAAACTGCCTGACGCGACTCGAGAGGTCGCCACGGGAGTGCTGACGCCGCCACCGGACGTCACCAGCGTTGAAGGGACTCCGGACTTGACGCGCCTCCTGGACGCGAGCGACGACGAGCAGGCGACGCGGATGGCGCCGTTGTCTGGACCTCGTGACCAGGACGCGCCACCAGTGATCCCGGTGCCTGAGTCGGCCGATGCCACTCGTCTCGCCGACGTCGGTCCTCCACCCGGTGCCGAGCGTGCTTACGACCCCGACGCAACCAGATTGGCGGGCGGGTTCGACACGGGCGCCGCGGCAGTCGGGCCAAATCTCCGGCGCAAGACGACGGGTGTGGGTAGTGGCGCGGCCGTGCGCCGAGCAGGCCGTTCAGTTCCAAGCGGACCGCTCGAGGTGGGACAGGCGTTCGGGACCCGCTACCACATCATCAGGGAGCTTGGCGTGGGCGGCATGGGGGCCGTGTATCAGGCCTGGGATGCGGAGCTGGGCGTCGCGGTGGCCGTCAAGGTGATTCGACCTGAGATTCTCGCGGCCGACCCGCAGGCGGCGCACGAAATCGAACGCCGATTCAAGCGCGAGTTGCTGCTCGCCCGGCAGGTCACCCACAAGAACGTCGTCCGGATTCACGATCTCGGCGAGATCGACGGCATCAAGTACATCACGATGCCGTACCTGGACGGTTCCGATCTTGCGACCATCCTGAAGACGGAAACCAAGCTGCCCCTGCCTCGCGCGCTCCGGATCACGCGAGGAATCGTTTCCGGCCTGATCCCCGCTCACGAGGCGGGTGTCGTCCACCGGGATCTGAAGCCAGCCAACATCATGGTCAGCCCGGAGGACGAGCCGACCATCATGGATTTCGGCATCGCCCGTTCTTCCGGCGGACCGGTGAAGGGGTCGCGCGCGAGCGTTGACGTCGAAATCTCGCAGTTGAATCGCTCGTCAGCGCTCATGGCCGGGAGCACCATGGCCGGGTCGATCATCGGCACGGTCGAATACATGGCCCCCGAGCAGGCCAGAGCGCAGCCGGTCGACCAGCGGGCCGACATCTATGCCGTCGGGCTGATTCTGTACGACCTGCTGATCGGCCGGCACCGCTCGCAACACGCAGAGAGCGCGATCGCGGAGCTGCAGGGGCGCATCCTGCAGGCCCCGCCGCCGTCGCGCACGGTCGATCCGAGCATTCCTGCCCCCATCGACGCGATCATCACCCGCTGCCTCGAGCCCGATCCGGACAAGCGGTTCCAGACGACGCTCGAGCTGCAGGCGGCGCTCGATCGGCTCGACGAAAATGGCAAACCGCTGCCGATCATCCGCCGCCTCACCCGGCGGACGATGGCGGCGGCGGCGGTGGTCATCCTGGTGCTCCTCGGCGGCACGTTCTACGTCACGAAATGGCTGTCGGCGCCGGTAAAAGAGCCCGATCCCGTTTCGCTGGTGATAGCGGACGTTCAAAACAAGACTGGCGACGCGACGTTCGACAACGCGATCGCGCAGACGCTGAGACGCGCCCTGGAAGATGCCAGCTTCATCAGCGCGTATGACCGTAGCAAGCTACCCAATCTCGGTGTCACGCGCGTTCCTGAAAAGCTGGACGAGGTCGCCGCACGCGAACTGGCCGTCAAGCAGGGCATCGGAGTCGTGCTCGCCGGTTCGATCGCGCCGTACCGCGACGGTTACGAGATTAGTGTCAGGGCAATGCAAGCGGTCACGGGGAACGAAATCGTCAACACCAGCGGACGCGCCTCGAACAAGGACGGCGTACTGGAAGCAACCGCGAAACTGATGGCCAGAGTTCGCAAGGTCCTCGGCGATCGGACATCCGAGTCGGATCAGCTATTCGCAATGCGCAGTGTGTCAGCCAGTTCCCTGGAAGTCCTGAGTCACTACGCGGCGGGAATGGAAGCGCAGGCGAGGGGCAAGTTCGAGGAGGCACACAAGAGCCTCTCGCGCGCGGTGGAACTGGACCCCAACTTTGGCCTTGGCTACCAGGGGTTGTCGGCGATGTCGGCGACGCTTGGCCAGCCGGATGAAGCGAAGAAGCAAATCCAGGAAGCGCTCCGACACGTCGATGGCATGACCGCGCGCGAACGGTTTTTCACTCGCGGTGCGTACTACAGGTCGATGCGCGACTGGCGCAACTGCGCCAAAGAATACGGCGAGTTGCTGACCCGATATCCGGCAGACAGCGTCGCACGCGGTATGCGCGCGGCGTGTCTGCTATTCATGCGCAACATCCCCGAATCTCTGAAAGAAATGCAGCAGGCTGTGAAGATGTTGCCCAACCATGTGGCGTTCCGCATCAACCTGGTGCTCATCGCGTACCGCGCCGGCGAATTCCAACTGGTCGAGGACGAGGTCAAAGCAATGCAGCAACCCGATCCTCGCGCGCTAATCGCCCTGGCCTATAGCCAGATTGCGCGCGGAATGCCGCGCGAGGCAACCGAAACGTACAAAAAGGTTGCTGCCATGGATCCGCGAAACGCGTGGGCTCAGTCCGGTCTCGGCGACGAGCTGGTCTACGAAGGCCGTTTTTCCGAGGCCGTCCCAATTTTCGAGCAGGCTGCCGCGGCCGATCAGAACCCGACGCGGGCCGCACTCAAGTTCTTGTCCGCAGGGCAGGCGCATCTCCAGCGGGGACAGAATGGTCCGGCAGCAGCAGCCGCGGAGAAGGCGCTGCAATTGAGCACCGTCACCGCGGTGCGATTTCTCGCCGCGCAGATCTTTGCCGCGACCGGCGCCATCGACAAAGCGGAAGCGTTGGCAGCCGAGCTGTCCAAGTCCACGGAACCATCAGACGACGCGCGGGTTTACGGGAAGATCATCGAGGCGCAAATCGCCTTGAAGAGAAAGGATCCGCGTCAGGCGATCAAGACTCTGACCGACGCCAACAACGTGCTCGATACCTGGGTGGGACACTTCAATCTCGGGCGGGCGTACCTGGAGGCCGGCGACTACGTTCAAGCAGACTCCGAGTTCGACGTGTGTATCACGCGCCGTGGCGAGGCCCTTAACTTAATGGATGAAGGCCCTACATACAGTGTGTTCCCAATCGTGTACTACTATCGCGGTCGCGTCCGTGAGGAGATGAAGACAACGAACTTCGCGGATTCGTACCGCGAGTACCTCAAAATCCGAGGCGAATCAAAGGAAGACCCGCTCGTGCCGGATGCCCGCAAGCGCGCAGGGAACTGACACACCTCCAGGGCGCCGCCCCGGACCATACCCTTCCGGACCGCTGTCGTCCATGGGGTGTGCTTGTGTCTCGTATTGCGGCGAAGAATACTTCGCCCCGAGATCAAGCTCCGTGTCGGCCGGGAACGCGCATCGTCAGCGCGGACAGACTGGGTCCGGCCGCTCAGTCGCCCAGATCCCTGTCGAAACCGGTGCCATCGACAAGGCGCAAAGGTTTGCCGCAGCACTCTGCACATCGACCGAACCGTCAGACGATTCGCGCGTGTACGGGAAAAGACCCGCGCCACATACATCTCACTGAGGTACGCAGCGCGGGTCTTCAGACCCGCGATTCACATCGCGCCCGCTGCTACTTCTTCTTCACTTCAATCGTAACGGTCACCGGACCAGAGAACAGTTCGTTGCCCCCCACCTTGCCGTTCATCGGCACGGTTGGGTCTACAGACCAGAACCCATCGTTTGCCTTGTACGTGAAGGTCACAAATCCCTCGAACGGGGCCGGGGGCGTGAACGTAAACCCACCGTCACCGTTGGCGTTGAATACGAGTGTGCCAATGGGCGTATTCGTGCCCCGAATCACGGGCCCGCTGACGAGGACTGCTCGCTTCGCAACGTATGCGGCTGTTGGGTTATCCGAGCTCCTGTCGGCGCCGACGTTCGGGTTGCACAGGATCGCGCCGTTGTTTTGTGCGCTGCAGGAGACGCCGAGCACACCCGGTGGCGGCGGCGTCCCTGACGCCGTCGCCGTGATCGGCGTGTTTTTCGTCGTTACGTAGCTATCAGCCTGCGGAGCCGGCGGATCGTTCACCGCCTCGATCTTCGTGGCAAGCCCCACAGTCCCAGTCAGGCCTTGACGGACCCGACTGAGATATGCCCAACCGCTCATCGCGACCGGGTCATCGAAGTGCGCCCTCACGCGGTAGGTGAAGTCCAACTTGGGCAGCACGGCCGCATCGATGAGGTAGTTGGCCGTCGTCGTTCCGACGGGCACGTAGTTGCTGTTCGGCAGGTCGAGTCGTTTCCGCTGCACTTCGTAACCCTGGTTGGGGTCGATGTGGCCAACAATCGCTGGGTCCCAACTCACCGCAACCCTGTGGAACGACGGAGTGAACTCGGCTTGATTCTGGAAGCAATTGGTCGTGCCCACGATGCATGCGGTGACGCCATAGGGAGCAGTCCTACCCAAGCCTTTAGCGCCCGCGTAGGTCGGTTCTGGCTGGATGTCGCCGGCCATCACGACCAGGTCGTCGCCGCCCAAAGTGACCAGGTCGTCGCCGCCCAAAGTGATCAGGTCATCGTCGCCGGCCAAGACGAGCAGGTCGTCGCCAGCCAACACGAGCAAGTCGTCGCCGCCCAAAGTGACCAGGTCGTCGCCGCCCAAAGTGACCAGGTCGTCGCCGCCCAAAGTGACCAGGTCGTCGCCGCCCAAAGTGACCAGGTCGTCGCTGGACACGGCGGAGGAGAAGAGCATGAAGTCCTCGCTTCCACCACCGAGCCCGTTGGCGCTGATCTGATCAAGACGGATGTTGCCCCAGTCATTGAACCCGGAAAACGGCTGACCGAGGGCACCGTCGAAATTCGAATCCTGGTCTGCGGGTGCCTGGTCAACCTGTTTGTCGCCATTCCAATCGATGGGCCACTCGCCGGTTTGCTGGTTGATGGTGTCAGATACCACGCGCGCCATCTGGTGTGCGGGTTGGCCAGAACCGAACTGCTGGCCGCTGCAGAACCTCGTCGCGGCCTGGACGCCCTCGTCCGAAGCGAGGGCACTGTCTGCAGGCGCGTACCACGCGCGCTGATACGACGGGGTAGTGAAATACGCACCGTCAAGAAGCGCGTTCTCGGCCTGATTGGACAGTTGCTGGCCCGAGTAATCCACCTGGATGAACCCGTTCGCGTCGAACAGGCCGTGGATCGAGTACAGATAGCTCATCGAGCTCAGGATATTCGGGTTGCAGTTCGGAGGAATCACCGTCTGTTGGTTAGCGTTGCCGAAGGCGACTGGAGTTCCGCTGTGCCACAGATACATGTTGTGTCCGAGCTCGTGAAAGGCCGCCCCCGCTCGGGCGAACGGCCTTCCCACGAATTCGTCCCACAGCCCGAGCGTCAGCAACATGTTGCGCCCAGGCAGATCGGCGAGACCGCGGGAACCGGACGGAACATGAAACTGGGGATTATCGGCCTGCCCGCACGTCGTACTGTTTGGCAAATAGTCGGCAGGCTGCCCGTTGACCAAACAGGGCAACGGGGAACTCGGGTACCCCTCGTGTGGGCGTTGAGGCCGTAATGAAAATACGGGCGACGCTCCCGATCAAATCGAAGCCGGTGCTGCGACGCCGGGCTGACCCACTTAAAACCGTTTGGACCCGTCAGATCGGGATTGAGTTCTTCACCGTTATTGCCGACCGGCGCGTTCCGCAGCGCGAGGAAACCCACCTTCCACCCCACGGTGCCCGGATAATCGGGGAAATTACACTGAGGGTCGCCCGAACTGCACGCAACTTCCTTGATGAGCTCGCCGCCTCGCGCGAGATTCGACGGCACGAGATACTTGTCGTTGGGATTGGTCCCGACGGGTAACGTGTAGTCGTCAACCCAGTCGGTGTGTGGCACGACGCCAAGACAGTGATAGCCTGGATCGTTATTGCAGTTGTTTGCGTTCCCGATCTTACCGACATCGAAATGCACAGTAATGCCGTGGGCCGCATAACGGTCGCCGAGCCGTGTCAGGACCTCCGGCGTCGGGATGTGATGATGGCCAACCGTGTCTGTGCAGCTGCCGGCATTGTAGCAAGCCGCTTTCGTGTTGGGATAGGGTGCGGCCGCTGACCCCCAGGTTGTGCCCGGGTCAGCATACATCGCGTTGTATTCAACGAAGAGATCCGGATGGGTGGACGCAGCCCCCATCGCGTGGAGATTCGGGAGCTCCGCGCCATCGGGGTCGCTGAGAGGCGCATTGGCGGGAGCATCCTCCAGGCCATCGGGGAGCCCGTCGTGATCCACGTCCGCAACTTCCGTACTGTAGATTATGGCGGCCCAGGCTCGACACGCAGCCGGACTCGTATTGCTGGCGCTGACCGTTGTCGTCACGGTCGCGCCGTAAGTCGAATCTGGTGTTCCGAACTCGTTCGGCACGGTGAGGTTGTACGTGGGATTCCCCCATGAGCGGTCCGAACTCGGACTCGTCTGTGGAAACGGATCGGCCGAATTCGGCGGTGGGCCTATATTGATCGTCTGCTGCGTCGCCTGGACCGTTATCTTCTCCGTCTGGTTGTTGCCGCCCGTTCCGACGATGTGAGTAATCCGTACAGACGATCCTGCCGACTTATAGAAACCTCTGATGTGCTGCGACATCACATCCGCTTCAGGGACGGGAATTGTGCTTTCACCGTACGCTGTGTAGAGGCCGTCGTACACGACGATTTTTCTCAACGGCTCCCTTGGAGTCGTGAGCGCTGGAGTCGTGACGCGATACACGAGAAACAGGGTCGCGCCGGCGCTCTGAATGGCGCTGTTACCTGTCTTTTCGCGCAACGTCACCGTGTGCTGGGCGTTCGCGGGAAGATCTGCGCTGTTGGCGATGTACTTTCCAGTCCATTTGCCTTGCGAGTCGAACTGCTTGGGCATGAGCGAGAGCACGTTCGCGCGGTACATCGATACTGCGAAAGAGCCCTGGCCCGCTGATCCCCAACATGTCGCGCCGCCGCTCGAAAGCGGTTTCGTGACGGCGCTGATGGCCGGACTGATCGCCTGACCTCGGAACTTGATGCCGAGCGTTGGATTTGCGGCGTCGGAAGTGGCAGGGTTCGGATGGATCACCTCGAAGTAGAGATACGCCGCAACGAGGTTCGCACCGCCGGCGGGCGCGCCGGTGATCGGGATCGTCCCGGTGGAGTAGCCATTTGCATCCGCAGGGTTTGCCTGCGGCGTCAGATCGACGCCGCCGACAACGTAGTTGCCGGTGACGAGGAAGCCCTTGCTGAATGGCAGAGGTTCGACGCCGCCGACATTCGCACGCCCACCGGCCTGCGCTACGAGCAGGACCAGCAGACCGGCGAGGAAGGCTACGGTGCGCGGGCGCTCGGACCAGTGTGCGGAACGCGAATTGTCAAAATGCCACCGATGGCTCGACTGGGAGCTGGGGAGCTCGATTCTTTTTCATTTTCTAGCCTCTGACGCGGGCTCAGGTTGTAAGCCCGTTGGCGATGTACGATCGCCGTCCGATCCAACGACGCTGTCGTGGAAGCTGCCTGTTCTCGCTCCTCCAAGTCGGCCTCCGGACCGAGGAGCATGCGCAGCCACCAGGCACTGGGATGGGAGAGCTCAGCTAAACACAGCGACGGACCCCGTGCAACAACCGATTTCATAGGACGGCGTGCGAAGCCAATCTATACCGTTTTAGATATATGCCACGCTTCGAGTGACCAAAGGGTCTGTTTCTACTCCTCTAACGCACATCCGTCCCGAATCGAACATCGAACATGGACTCTCGATTTTGCGTAAGATGGGCCAGCAAGCCCGGCTGTCTCGATGCGGCCGGCGCAGTAGTCCGTTATGCGGCCGCAACGAGGATCTCGTACTTTTTGCGAGAGCGCGTGACGAACAGGCGCACACGGCGCGCCTGCGAGGAGCGGCGCGGGGCGCGGGGCCCCCGCAAGCGACGAGCCGGGGTCCGGGGCAGAGCCCCGGTCTGGTTATGGAGGGCTGTATGAGACAACTCGTGGTCGGGGTAATTGCTGGCGTCTTCTTACTCAGCACTGGTGTGGGAACCGCTACCGCTCAGCCGACGAAATCGGTCAGCGGAACGGTCACGGCCGTCGGTCCCGATTCGGTCACCGTGAAGGTGACGGATCACGACATGAAGTTCGCTGTCGACAAGACGACCGAAGTGATCGCCCGAGGCGGAAGCACGGCCGAGCACGCCGCGAAAGCCGAAGGCAAGAGCGGACCTGCGATCTCAACGTTGTTGAAGGCCGGGCAGAGGGTCGAGGTCAAGTATCACGAGGCCGCGATGCACGCGGCCACTATTCGAGTTCTTCCGGGGGCCGCAGCTGCGCCAACCGCGGCAGCCGCGCCCTCGGCAACAACCGGTCAGGCGTCGAAGGAGAAAGAAAAACCGAAGTCCGAGACGGCCTCTGGGACGGTGACCTCGATGACCGGTTCGTCCCTGACGGTGAAGACCAGCGCCGGCGAATCCACGTTCGCGATCGATGCCAAAACGAAAATCGTCGGCACCGGCCTCGGCACGAAGTCGAAAGAGGCCGCCGCCGCTGGCAAGAAGCAGGTGCTGGCGGATGTCGTCGGCGTCGGAGACAGCGTGGCTGTCAGCTATCACGACATGGCAGGCGCGAAGCAGGCCTCCGAAGTGCGAGTACACAAGAAGGCCGCCGTCAAGTAAAAGCCGAGCCTGCAGTACGCGAAGGCTCTCGGGCCTTCGCGTACTCTCAGGTCTGTCGCAGTACGGATGACGGGTCGAGACGCGCCGCCCTTCGTGCAGGGATCCACTCCGCGGCGCCTCCCACAATAAGCAGGACTGCCGCTGCCATCACGGCCTGCGGCCGGAGCGAGGCGCGTGCAGCTCGAGGGTGTCTATTCGGTTCTCCCTACACCGTTCACGGCGACCGGTGACGTCGACGACGACAGCCTTCGGCGCGTCGTTGATCTGTTCATCGGTGCTGGCGTCAACGGGGTGACGGTGCTCGGGGTCACGGGTGAAGTCGCGCGGCTCGATGACCGTGAGCGGCAGCGCGTCCTGGAGACGGTTGCGAGCCACGTCAACGGTCGAATTGGCGTCGTGGCAGGGACGACGGCGGAAGGGACGCGCACCTGCATTGGATACAGTCGCGCGGCGAAGGCGGCCGGGGCGACGGCCGTCATGGTCAGCCCGCCGCGCATGCCGAAGCTGAACTCTGAGGCTGTCGTGCGCCACTATCATGCGCTGGCGGAGGCGGTGGACATCGACCTCGTCGTCCAGGACTATCCCGCCCATCTCGGGCTACGCGATGGAACCGTGGCTGCTGGCCCGGGTGGCGAAAGAGATACCCCGCGCGCGCACGATCAAGCTCGAAGATCCCCCCACGCCTTTCAAGACCTCACGCATCCTGGAGCAGACCTCAGGTCTGGATGTTCGGATCTTCGGCGGGCTCGGCGGCGTGTTCCTCCTCGAGGAGCTGATGGCGGGCGCGACCGGTGCGATGACCGGCTTCGCATACCCGGAGATCCTCGTGCGGATCGTCAAGCTGTTCCGTGGCGGCCAGGTCGACGAAGCGGCCGAAGTCTTCTATCAATCGGTGCCGTTGATGCGGTTCGAGTTCCAGGAAGGGATTGGCATGGCGATCCGGAAAGAGGTGCTGCATCGCCGCGGCGCGCTGACGAGCCCCGCGACCAGAGCTCCGGCCGCCGCGCTCGACGCGACAACCCGTCAGGCACTCGATCGCGTGCTGAAGTGGACCGAGACGATCTGAAATAGGAGGCGGGATCAGGGATCAGGGATCAGGATCAGGGATCAGGGATCCGTTGGACCCGGGTTAGCTCGAGACATTCGGGTCGATCCTAGCGATGTTCACTGATAAAGAAATCGTCCAATCGAACGAACCACGTGCCACGGATCCCTGACTACGGATCCCTGACCACGGACCACGATTCCTGATCCCGGACCGCGGATCCCTGATCCCTGATCCCGACACGTTTCACCAGAGAGGCTGCCGATGGACTTGGGTTTGAAAGGCAAAGTAGCGATGGTGGCCGGGGCCAGTCGCGGGCTCGGGTTCGCGGTTGCGCAGTCGCTGGTCGAGGAAGGGGCAATCGTGTCCATCTCCTCGCGCAACGAGAGCGCAATTCAGGCTGCGGCGGCCAGGTTGGGAGGGCAGACGCTCGGCACGGCGGCCGACGTCAAGGCGGCCGACGCGATACAGCACTGGGCCAAAGTGACCATCGAGCGATTCGGCGGCGTCGATCTGTTGTTCGCGAACGCGGGGGGGCCGCCAGCGGGCCCGGCGTTGTCGTTCGACGACACCGCCTGGCAGGATGCGGCAAACCTGCTCTTGTTCAGTACGCTGCGAATGGTGCGGGCCGTCGTGCCCTCGATGAAGGCGCGCGGCGGAGGCGCGATCCTGGTCTCCACTTCCTCCTCGGTCAAGGAGCCGATTCCGAATCTCGGGCTTTCAACAGTGCTTCGTGCGTCGGTGTCGGCGCTCGCCAAGACGCTGGCGCTGGAGCTCGCGGCGTCGGGAATCCGGGTCAATCAGATCGTGCCGGGCAGGCTCGACACCGATCGTGTCCGCGAGCTCGACGAGATCAACGGCAAGAAGCAGGGGATTTCGGCCGCTGAGGCCAAAGCCAAATCGATTGGCTCGATACCGTTGGGCCGCTACGGAGATCCGACCGAGTTCGGTCGTGTCGGCGCGTTCCTTCTGTCCAGTGCTGCCAGCTATCTCACCGGTGCGACAGTCCAGGTCGATGGGGGACTCATCAGGAGTGTACTGTGAGTCCAGTCGGCAGTCGGCAGTCGGAGGTCGACAGTCGCAGTCGACAGTCGCGGTCGACAGTCGCAGTCGACAGTCGCAGTCGACAGTCGTCAGTCACCTCATTGATTTCCCTGTCTAGCCAGCGAAGCCAGAGCGTCCCATAGAGGATCAATCTGAATGAGCGTGATGCGGAAGGTGTTGCTTGCGGGGTCGACGAATCCATGGCTGCGCGACCACGCAACGAAGTACGGGTTCATTCGCCGGTCGGTGTCGCGATTCATGCCGGGCGAGCGCATCGAGGATGCGTTGCGGGCGGCGCGCGAGCTCTCTGGGGATCGGATTACGACCATCCTGACGCACCTTGGAGAAAACCTGACGACGGCGCAGGAAGCGGACGAGGTGACGGCGCACTATCTGCAGGTGCTGGACAAGGTCGCAGCGGCCGGGCTCGACGCGCAGATCTCCATCAAACCCACGCAGCTCGGCCTGGATCTCGATCGAGCGATGTGCGAGCGGAACCTGGAGCGGCTCATCTCGCGCACGGAGCAGCTCGGGAACTTTCTGTGGATCGACATGGAGAGCTCGCCCTATGTCGACCCAACCCTCGCGCTGTACCGACTGGCGCGCAAGAAGACCGCGCGAATCGGGCTCGCGATTCAGGCTTATCTCTATCGCACTGCTAAAGACATCGAAACCTTGATCCCGCTCGGTGCCGCCATCCGCATCGTCAAGGGTGCCTATCTCGAGCCCCCCGACGTCGCCTTTCCACACAAGTCGGACACGGACGAGAGCTTCTTCCGATCGTGCACACGCCTCATGTCCGAGGAAGCGCAGAAGGCGGGCGTGATGCTCCACATCGCGACGCACGACGTCGCTCTCGCCGACCGACTGAGCGCCTGGATCGCCGAGCACAGCGTACCTTCGTCCGCCTACGAGTTCGCGATGCTGTACGGCATCCAGCGCCAGCAGCAGCTGCGGCTCGCGCGCGAGGGCAGGCGCCTTCGCGTCCTCATCAGCTATGGAGAGTTCTGGTTCCCGTGGTACATGCGGCGGCTCGCCGAGCGACCAGCGAACGTGTGGTTCGTGGTGAAGAACCTCGGAAGCTAACCGGTCAGAATCGCCGATGAGAGCAGGCTGTCGCCGCGAACCAGCCGCGAGGCACAGCCGAGCGGCGGATGGCCGCGGGGGTGGGGCCCCGCGGCAGTAAGAATGTTGACAGAGCCGTCGCGCGCCAGCACGATTGCCCAATCTGGTTAGAACGCGAAGCCCGCTCCCAGGTGCACCCTCGTATCTCCATCGGTGAGACCGTGCGCCACGTCCAGATTCAGCTTGACGATCGGCGCGATCAGGAACAGGCCGCCGCCGACGCCCCTGTGCCAGCCAGCGTCCTCGAATCGGCTCCCGAAATCCCATGCCTTGGCGGCGTCGAAGAACCCGAGGACGCCGAGCCGCGCGCTGCTCAGCACCGACGTGATCGGCAGGCGGACCTCCGCCGACGTGACCAGGGTGCGATCGCCATCGAACGTCCCGGTCCGGAACCCGCGGAGCGTGGATGCTCCGCCGAGGAGGATCCGTTCGTAGTCAGGCAAATGCCCAGAGGCGCTCGTATATTGCACCCGCGCAGCGCCGACGGCCTGACCGATGAGGCCGACGTAGCCGCGAGCGTCGGCGTTGTAGCGGTCGATTCGGTTCGCCGTGTTGCGGAAGTGCAGGCCGGTCCATCCTGTGCCGAGCAGGAAGGCATTGCGCGGGAAGTTCGGGTCGGCCCGGCTGTCGACGAGCGCATCGGCGCCGACCGTCCACAGGTGATCGTCCATGCCACCGAAATCGATCGAGCTGTTTGATGCTTGCGCTCCGAGCCGAAGCAATCGCGTGATGCGCCGCTCGGCGCGCCCTTTCAGCTCCACGCGCTGATCGGCGATGTCGAAATGCGGATTCTCGCGCTGCCAGATCGCGATGCTCGATTCCGCGCGCGTGAGCGGACCGCTCTTGAACGTGCGATCGATTTCCAGCGCCGCCCGGCGCGTGCCGCCCCACGTCAGCGGCACCGAGAGGCGCTCGCCCATGCCAAGTGTGTCCTTCGCGCTGATCAGCCCGCCGTACGTCAAGCCGTAGCCATCGGTGTAGTTGATGATCGGCAGGAACATGAGGCGGTCGCCGACCTGTCCGAACGGTCGTGATGGGCGGCGAATGACGCCCCCAGCCGACGTCGTGCCCGGCCGCTCGTGGACGAGCAG
Organism: uncultured Acidobacteriota bacterium; assembly: GCA_963730995.1. GTDB lineage: Bacteria > Acidobacteriota > Vicinamibacteria > Vicinamibacterales > 2-12-FULL-66-21 > CAVSUB01. The sequence continues at coordinate 710,663 of CAVSUB010000012.1, forward strand.
CACGATAGCGACGTCGGTCTCGTCGGTGAGCGACCGGTACCGCTTTCGTACCTCGACACTCTCGAACTTGCCGCTCTGCTTCAGCCGCTGCTCGACGGCCTCGAGCGCTCCAGCCGGGAGCTCCTGCCCGAGCGTGAGCCCGGCCAGCTTGACGATGTCCTCGTCGCCAACCGCCGCGTTGCCATGCACCCTGATCTCGTGAACGACTTCTGTCTGCGGATCGTCTTCGCGGATGGCCGGACCGTGCACCTCCTCCAATGGAACTGGCATGCCGGCACCGGCCTTGCCTTCCTCCCTGTTGAAAGTCAATTGTGTCGGTCCACGCTCTGTCAGCACATCGGGACAGGGGACTTCCTCGCGCGCCTCCTTGGGTACGCGAATGATGGATTTCACCTCCGCCAGCTTGTAATTCGTGAATTTGCGCGCGTAGCCTGCTTCGAACGGACCCGTCGCAAGCGAGACGCCCGCGTGCACGTTCATCTCGCGCGGAAGCCACACTCCCGGAAACGGCTGGCCCATCGTCATCGACGCGCGAATATCGTCGACGCGCACGAGCCACGCGCCCGGCAGGAAGTCCATCCAGACGTTGTCGAAGGTGTACTTGACGATCTGGTACTCGGCGGGATCGACCCATAGCGTCACCAGCGCCGTCTTGTTCATCTTCCGGTTGATGTCTTCTTCCTGCTTGCGCTCGCGCGCGCTCGGCTCCTTCTGCGCCTTCTTCTTCCCGTCTTGCTTCTTGTCCGGCTTGTCGCCTTTGTCGTCCTTGTCGTGGTCCGGCTCGTCGTTGAACATGCGAGTCGGGTAGTACTCGATCCGAAGCACGTTGTGGCCTTCGAGCTGCTCTCGTCCAGCAAGGTAATAGTTCCCCGGTTCGAACTTGAAGTCCATGAAGTAGGCTTCCGACACGAACCGCGGCGTTGCCATCGGCGTCTCGCCGCCGACTGGGGGGCCCTCGGGCTCGCTCGGTTCCGGGGCATCGGCTTTTCCGGCATCCCGCTTCTCTCGTCGCTCGAGGCGCTCGCGCTCCTGCTTGACCCAGTTGTCTTCGTACTTCCGCCTGTCTTCCTCGCCGACCGTGACGCCGTCGAACCGGATGGGGCTGCGCACGTGCATGCCGTCCCGCACGTACCACGCAAACTCGCGGTGGCCTCTGTAGAGAGGCGTCCGTCCCGGGCCAAGGATTTCGAACGTCTCGTCGTCGTCGAGGATGTATTGCTGGAGGGTCTGGCGGTTGACGTCGCGTCTGGCCAGAACGCGCGCCATGAAGGCGTCGAGGTCGCTGGATTGCGTCGCCGGCTGTGTCGGCTGAGCGCGGAGGAAAGCCGTGGAGAGGCAGATCAGGGCAACCGCGATGCTCGCGCGGCTCGGCAAGAGCGCGCGGCATGCCCCGCGAATCAGATGATGCACGTATCCTCCGGAAGGCGGGCTGGCAGGCCTGGATGCTGTAGACGGATTGCCGCGGCTGCCGGTTCCCCGGTGGTGGGCAGGCGCCGTCTTTCAGTCGCAGCAGCCAGATACTGCCACCGCTGGCGAAAAACGCTGCCGACCTCGTCCATTTTGCGGGCGCCTCCGTTCGTTCGAGCAACGCCAACGGGAACGCCTCTCACGTTCACTGTACTTCCGGGATCTCTCGGTGACATATGCTTTGTCCCGGAGGATCGCTGGCAATGCAGGCCGCGAGGATGATCGGTTCAAGAGCGGCCTGGAAGGCCGCGGCGCGGGTAATGCTCGCGCTCACCACGATGGTTGCCCCAGCAGGTGCGCAGGAGCGGGGCGGAAGCGGACAACAGGCGGAGCCGGACCCGCTCAAGTGGCGGTTCATGGGTCCCTCGGTGGGCAACAGGATCGCGGCCGTGGCGGGTGTCCCGGGCGATCCCACCATCTACTACGCCGGCGCCGCGTCCGGCGGCGTCTGGAAGTCGACCGACAGCGGCGCGACCTTCACTCCCGTCTTCGACGGCCAGCGTGTCGCCGCAATCGGCGCCCTTGCCGTCGCGGCGACAGACCCCAACATCGTCTGGGCCGGCACGGGCGAGGCATGGGTGATTCGGCCCAGCGACGTCATCGGCGACGGCATCTACAAGTCCACCGATGCCGGCGCCACGTGGACGCGCATGGGCCTCGAGGAAACCGGCCGCATCGGGCGCGTCATCGTCCACCCGACGGATCCCAACATCGTGTACGCCTGCGCGCTCGGGCGCACGACGGGTCCGCAGCAGGAACGGGGCGTGTACAAGACGACCGACGGCGGTCGCACGTGGAATCGCGTGCTCTTCGTCGATACGAACACCGGCTGCTCCGGCCTCTCGATGGATGCCAGGAATCCCGAGGTGCTCTTTGCCGGTACCTGGCAGGTCGAAATGCACCCGTGGGCGATGCTCAGCGGCGGGCCGGGCAGCGGAATCTACGTGACACGCGACGGCGGCGCCACGTGGACCCGCGTGACGCAAAGCGGACTTCCGAAGTCACCCGTCGGCAAGGTCGATGTCGCTGTTGCGCCCTCCGACTCCAGCCGCGTCTACGCTCTCATTCAGACCGCCGATCAGGGCTCACTCTGGCGCTCGGACGACGGCGGGCGCGCGTGGAAGGTCGTCAGCTGGGACCGCGCGCTCATCGGCCGCGCCGGCTACTACGTGCGTCTCGGCGATTTCGCCCGTCGACGCGGACGAAGTGCTCGTCGCGAACAGCAGCTCACATCGCTCGACAGACGGGGGCGTCACCTTCCAGCCGTGGGGCGGCTGCGGCGACTGCCACGACATCTGGTTCGATCCGAAGAACGCCGATCGCTTCGCGATGACCGACGACGCCGGGATGCAAATCACGACGAACCACGGTCAGAGTCTTCCAGCGCATCCGGCTGCCGATCGGTCAGATGTATCACGTCGCCGTCGACAATCAGGTGCCGTACTACATCTACAGCAACATGCAGGACAACGGGACGATGCGCGGTCCCAGCAACTCTCCGGAAGCCGTTGCAAACAACGCGCGCGGCGCGAGCCCGCCAGGAGGCGGACGGGGAGGGGCCGGTGGCGGCGGGCGCGGCGGCGCGATTGTGCCGTGGGATCACGTGCTTGGAGGCTGTGAGTCCGGATTCACCGTTCCCGATCCGTCCAACCCGGACGTCGTGTGGGCCTCTTGCTACGGCAACAAGCTGACGCGGTACGACGCGAAACAGGGGACCGCGCGCTCGATCGCACCGTGGATGATTTCCCTCGACTCGCCGCCAACCGACACCAGGTACCGCTGCCACTGGACTGCACCGCTCGCAGTCGATCCTTTCGATCCAAAAACCGTGTACTACGGCTGCCAGGTGATTTTCTCGACGTCGAACGGCGGTCAGAGCTGGAAGGTGATCAGCCCGGATCTCTCGACGAAGGATCCGAGCCGGATCATTTCGTCGGGCGGCATCGTCGGCGACAACCTTGGGCAGTTCTACGGGGAGGTCGTCTTCGCGATTGCGCCATCTCCGGCGCAGCGCGGGTTGATCTGGGTCGGCACGAATGACGGCAAGCTGTGGAACACGCGCGATGGCGGTGCCAACTGGACCGACGTCACGAAGAACATCACCGGACTGCCGCCCTGGACCGTCGTATCGAAGATCGATCCGTCCAACTTCGACGGCGGCACGGCATACATCGCCGTCGACGGGCACCTCACCGATGGGCGCCAGCCGCTTCTCTTCAAGACCACTGACTTCGGGCAGACGTGGAAGAGTGTCTCAGGGGACTTGCCCTCGAAGCACCCGCTCGACTACACGCTCGCGATCGCCGAGAACCCGAACCGGCGCGGCATGCTCTTCGTCGGGACCGGTCACGGTTTCTATTACTCCGTCGACGACGGCGAACACTGGAAGCAGCTGCAGGATGGGCTGCCCGCCGCCCCTGTCACCTGGGTCGTCGTCCAGAAGCAGGCACACGACGTCGTCCTTTCGACCTACGGCCGGGGCCTTTACATTCTGGACGACGTGACGCCGCTCGAGCAGCCTGACCGGACGACGACGTCATCGCCGCAGCTGTTTGTGCCGCGCCCGGCGTTTCGGCTGGCTCGCAGCGGGCGTGCGCAGTTCACCTACTCATTGCCATCGGCCGGGCAGATGAAGGCCGAGATTCTGGACGACAAGGGCGCGGTCATCCGGACGATGGACCTGGAGGGGCATCAGGGGCTGAATCGTCTGTCGTGGGATCTTCGGTACGACGCGCCGCGCGTCGTAGGTCTACGAACGACGCCGCCAGAGAATCCGTTCATCTGGAAGCGAACCACGGTTTCGGGGTCAGGAGACCCGTCCGGTCACGCACTGGGGGCTCGCGCAGGCGCAGGTCGGGCCGCTCGCGGCGCCTGGCCGGTATTCACTGCGACTGGCGGCAGGCGGTCAGACTCTGACGCAGACATTCGAGGTCCTGAAGGATCCTCGGATCGCCGCCACGGACGCGGACCTCGTTGCCTCCACCGACATGCAGAAGCGCATCGTCAGCGATTTGAACGAGACGTCGGACATGGTCAATCACCTGGAGACCATGCGCCGGCTGATCGAGGACAAGCTGAAAGCCGAGACGCGCGCGGACGCGCAGAAATCCCTGCGCGAGATCGACGCGAAGCTGTCTGGTGTCGAGTTCAAGCTGCTCGAGAAGTCGTCCACGTTGAGCGACGACAAGTATTTCGTCCAGGCCTACAAGGTCTACTCCAATTTGATCTGGCTGAATGGCGCCGTCGGTACCGGCGCTGGTGACGAGGCTGGAGGCGCTGACTATCGGCCGACGGACACCCAGGTCGCCGTGCTCGAGACGATAGAGAAGGATCTTGCTTCGGCGCGAGGCGAGTACAAGGCGGTCGTCAAGACCGATGTTCCGGCGTTCAACCAGAGGGGGATCGTGCAGCTCAAGTAACAGCGGTCTGAAGTTGGGGCAGGCCGTGACAACGCGAGTGTAGCGCGGGGTCTTCGGACCCCGCCGTGAGAACGTTCCGGGTTCTTCGAAAGAGACAGACGCATGAATCGCTTCGTGACGTGGGTTTCCGCGATCGTATTGATGTCTGCAGCGGGACTCGCCCAGGGACCTTCGGCGCCGGCAGGCAGTCCGTACAAGGAGCTGGCGTTCCGCAGCCTCGGCCCGGATCTGACAACCGGTCGGCTTTCGGACATTGCGATCGATCCGAGGAATCCCAACGTCTGGTACGTCGCCGCCTCCGCCGGGAACCTGTGGAAGACGGAGAACCGCGGGAATACGTGGACGCCGATCTTCGAGAACTACGGCTCGTACTCCCTCGGCGCGGTGACGGTCGATCCGAAGGACTCGAACGTCGTCTGGCTCGGGACGGGTGAGAACAACAACCAGCGCAGCGTGAGCTACGGCGATGGCGTCTACAAGTCGACCGATGCGGGCAAGACCTGGAAGCGCATGGGGCTGGAGAACTCCGAGCACATTCAGAACATCGTCGTCGATCCACACAACTCCAGCGTCGTATACGTGACGGCGATCGGGCCGCTGTGGACGTCAGGCGGAGATCGCGGTCTGTTCAAGACCACCGATGGCGGTCAGACGTGGAAGGCCGTGCTGTCGGTGAGCGCCGATACAGGCGTCACGGACATGGTGATGGATCCCAGGAAGCCGGAGGTCATCTACGCGGCCGCCTATCAGCGCCGCCGACAGGTCGGGCAGCTCATTGGAGGCGGTCCTGAAAGCGGGCTGTACAAGACGACCAACGGCGGGCAGAGCTGGACGAAGTTGACCAAGGGTCTGCCGACCGTGGATATCGGCCGCATCGGCCTCGGCATCAACTGGAAGAACCCCAACACCGTGTACGCGCTCGTGACCGCTCAGAACAATCAAGGCGGCTTCTTCCGATCGGACGATGCCGGCGCGTCGTGGACGAGGATCGGGCGGACGGTGCCCACCGACAACGCCGGCCGGGGTGGCGGCGTCCCTGCCCCGGGCGCCGCGGCCGTACCGCAGCCGGTTCCTGACGTATGCATGCCGTTGAGTGCGACGCCATCGGCGTCCCCCTCCCGAACCGCGAGCGTATCGCCATCGGCCGGCGCGGCTTCGGGCGGAGGCGCTGCGCCGCCGGCCGCTCCGCCGCAAGCCGGTGGACGTGGAGGACCGACCGACGACTGCTACAGAGGCGGCGATCCTGGCTACTACAACGAGATCTTCGTCGACGGCCACGACCCCGAAACGATCTGGTCGCCTGCGACGAACTTCTCCAGAAGCACGGACGGCGGGAAGACCTGGGCCACAGTGCCAATGCCCGGCGTGCACGTCGACCACCACGAGATTGTGTTCGACCCGGGCGATCGGAATCACATCATCATCGGGAACGACGGCGGCCTCTACGAGACCTACGATGGCATGAAGACGTGGCGGCACTTCACCAACCTGCCGCTCTCGCAGTTCTATCGCGTGGCAACGGACAACGCGCGGCCGTTCTACAACGTCTGCGGCGGCGCGCAGGACAATGGATCGATCTGCGGGCCGTCGAGGACGCTCAACCGCGCGGGCATTCGGACGAGCGATTGGTACAGCATCGGCGGCGGCGACGGATTCCAGCCCCGTGTGGATCCGGAGGATCCGACGATTGTCTACTCCCAGTCGCAGGAAGGTGCTCTGGGCCGGCTCGATCTGAAGACAGGAATCCGCGTGGCGATCCGGCCCACACGCCAGAACACATCCGGTTGGAGCCGGGGGCACCGCCTGCGGAGCAACCGGCCGGACGAGGTGGTCGCGGGGCGACGCTCGGGCGGTGGCACTGGGATTCCCCGCTGATCATCAGCCCTCATTCTTCGCGCCGCCTCTACTTCGCCGGCGAGCGTGTGTATCGCAGCGACGATCGCGGCGACTCCTGGACGGTCATCAGCCCGGACCTCACCCGCAACCTCGATCCGGCCACGATCCCGATCATGGGCAAGGTCTGGCCCTCCAACTCTGTTGCCTTCAATCAGGCGACGACGCGTTTGAGCACGATCACGGCGCTGGACGAATCTCCGCTGCTCGAGGGTCTCATTTATGCGGGTACCGACGACGGACTCGTGCAGGTGACGGAGGACGGAGGCAAGAACTGGCGGAAGGTCGAATCCTTCGCCGGCGTGGCCGAGCACGCATACGTGACGGACCTCTTCGCCTCGCCGCGTGACGTGGACTCGGTCTTCGCCACCTTCAACAACTACCAGCGGGGAGACTTCAAGCCTTACGTCCTGAAGAGCGCGGACCGCGGCCGGACGTGGACGTCGATCAGCGGCAACCTGCCCGAGCGTTCCGGGGCGTGGAGCATCGCGCAGGATCACGTCAACGGCAACCTGCTCTTCGCGGGAATGGAGTTCGGCGTCTGGTTCACCGTCGACGGGGGACAGCGATGGTCCCAGCTGGAGGGCGGCATTCCGACGACGCAGGCGCGGGACCTTGTAATCCAGCGCCGCGAGAACGATCTGGTTGTGGCGTCGTTCGGGAGAGGAGCGTTCGTGCTCGACGACTACAGCGCCCTGCGCGAGCTGTCCCCCGAGGTGTTGAAAGAGAACGTGCATCTCTTCCGGCTTCGCGACGCCTACCTGTACGACGAGCTGACCCAGGTCGAGGCGGCCTGGGGGAACACGTCTACGCCGAATCCGCCTTACGGCGCGGTGTTCACGTACAACGTCGTCCAGGCGCCAGCGGGCGAGGCCAAGCTGTGGTTGAACATCACGGATGACGCGGGACGAGCTGTGCGACGAATGGAAGTACCGAAGGACCCCGGCCTCCATCGCGCCGCCTGGAATCTTCGGGGCGAGCCGCCAGCCCAACCTGCTGGAGAGACCGGAGGGCGCGGACGCGGTGCGGTACCGGTTGGCGGGGGCGACGATCAGGAGCAGCCGGCGCAGGCCGTCGGTCGGGGGGCCCAGCCGCAGGGACCGGTGGTTGCCGCGGGCCGGTATCGCGCGACGCTCGCGACAGTCAACGGAGAGAGCCTTACGGCGATCGGGCAGCCCCAGACCTTTGCCGTTGTGCCGCTGCCACGCTAATGTCACACCCTCAGAGACCTGATGTGCTGAAGCTGAAGGGCTTCGGTCGTCGTCTTAGCAGAGAATCGCGTCCCGCTATTCCATCGGCCGGCGGTACAATCAGCCCACACCGGCGCGCGAGTGCGGTTCTGCAGGGACGCACCGCGCGCTCGTGGTTTTCGGGCTCTTGTGCGGCTCGAACGAGAAGGTTGTACTCGCGTGAGAGTCGCATAACGGACTACTCCGGGATTCACTTGTGTTGGTGTAGGGCGGGGTCTTCAGACCCGCCTGGACGGGCCTAAAGGCCCGTCCCTAACGTGACAACACAAATGAGCTCCGGGCTTAGGCGCAGGGGTCCGGGGACGAAGTCCCCGGATAGGAGATGAGCTTGCTCGAATCGCTGTTTCGGCTGCTCTTCAACTACAGACCGGTCATCTTCCAGCAGGGAGAGTTCCGTCTGGTGCCGTCGGCCGGGTCCTATGTGGCCGCCGCGGTGGTGGGTGTCGCAATTGCGGTGACGTTCCTGACGTATCGCGCCGCGAGGTCGAAGAGCGGGACGCGGCATCGCGTCGTGCTTGCGGCGATGCGGACGGCCATCCTGCTGCTCGTGCTCTTCTGCCTCTTCCGGCCGGTCCTCGTCGTCAAGGCCGCTGTGCCGCAGCAGAACTTCCTCGGCGTTCTGATAGACGACTCCCGCAGCATGCAGATTGCGGACTGGAACCAGGCACCGCGCGCGAACTTCGCCCGCCAGACGTTTGCCACGCCTGACGCGTCGCTCCTGAAGTCGCTCTCCGATCGATTCGTCATTCGTACTTTCAGGTTCTCGTCCACGGCATCACGGGTCGGCGCTCCGTCGGATCTGACGTTTGCCGGCGCCCAGACGCGTATCGGCGCGTCGCTCGATGGCGCGCGCCAGGAGCTCGCCGGCCTGCCCCTTGCCGGCCTGGTCGTCGTGAGCGACGGCGCGGACACCACCGATGCCTCCCTCACCGACGCCCTGCTCGCCATGAAGGCCGCGTCGGTACCCGTATTCACGGTTGGCGTGGGACGCGAGTCGCTCGCGAAGGACGTGCAGGTCGATCGCGTGTCGGCGCCGCGAGCGGCGCTCAAGGGCACCTCGCTGATGATCGACGTCGTCGTGACGCAGACCGGGTTCGCGGGCGAGTCGGTGACGCTCGACGTGGAGGACGGCGGAAAGATCGTGGGGTCGCAGGAAGTGAAGCTGCCGACCGACGGTGAACCGGCTGCGGTACGCGTGCGATTCACCGCCTCCGAAGCGGGGCCCCGGGTCTTCAAGTTCAAGATCAGCCCCCGGCCCGGCGAAATTGTTACGCAGAACAACCAGCGCGAGGCGCTCATCGAGGTCATCGATCGCCGCGAGAAGCTGCTGTATTTCGAGGGCGAACCGCGCCCCGAGATGAAGTTCATCCGTCGCGCCGTCGTGGACGACAAGAATCTGCTCGTCACGACGCTGCAGCGGACCGCGGACAACAAGTACATGCGCCTCGATGTCGACGGCCCCGAGGAGCTGGCCGGAGGGTTTCCCAAGACGCGCGACGAGCTGTTCTCGTATCGCGGGATCATCCTCGGGAGTATCGAGGCGGGCGCGTTCACCGGCGATCAGCTTCGGATGATCGGAGAGTTCGTCGAGCGGAGGGGCGGCGGTCTGCTGATGCTCGGCGGGTCGCGGTCGTTCAGCGAAGGCGGCTATGCGGGCACTCCGGTCGCCGACGCGCTACCCGTGGTTGTCGAGCGCGTGGCGAGGTCGCTCGACGATCTGCCCGTCGCGCGGCTCAAGGTCCGACCCACCCGGGCCGGTGAGGCGCACGCCCTCACGCAGATTGCCGGCACCGAAGCGGCGTCGAGCGCACGCTGGAACGATCTCCCCGTCCTCACGAGCGTGAATCCGCTGCGGACGCTGAAGCCGGGCGCCACGCTGCTCCTGAGCGGCACCGACGAGAAGCGACGGACGCAACCGGTGCTGGCGTATCAGCGGTACGGACGCGGCAAGGCACTGGCGCTGACGGTTCAGGACTCGTGGCTGTACCAGATGCACGCGAGCATGCCGCTGGAGGACATGACACACGAGAACCTGTGGCGGCAGCTGCTGCGCTGGGTCGTGGACGCCGTGCCCGATTCCGTTGACATTCACACCAGCTCTGAACGAGTGGAGGCCGGCGAGCCTGTCACGCTGACGGCGGAGGTCGTCGACAAGTCGTTCGTCGAGCTGAACGACGCGCGGGTGCTCGCGAAGGTGAAAGACCCGCAGGGCAACACCGTCGACGTGCCGCTGCAGTGGACCGGCGAGCGGAGCGGCGAGTACAAGGCCACGTTCACCGCCGCGAGCGAAGGCATGTATGCAGCGGACGTCGAAGCGTCGCGTGAGGGAAAGCCGCTCGGCACGAGCTCCGTGCACGTGCGCGCGGCGCCCGGCGACGCCGAATACTTCGACGCCAGCATGCACGCGGCCCGCCTCAAGCGAATCGCGGACGAGACCGGCGGCAAGTTCTACACGCCGGACACCGTCAACGCGCTGCCGGAAGACCTGAAGTACGCCGGTCGGGGCGTGACGACGGTCGAGGAGCGCGATCTGTGGCACATGCCCATCGTCCTGCTGCTGATCGGCGGATTGATGGCGGGAGAGTGGGCGTACCGACGGGCGGTGGGATTTGCATGAAACAGGAGCTAGGAGCTAGGAGCTAGGAGACAGAATCGTTTTTAAAGCAGGCTGTCGCCGCTGAGCAGCCGCGAGCGAAGCGAAGCGGCGGATAAGCCGTGGGGGTGGGGCCCCACGGCAGTAAAGAAGCAGACAGAATCCGCCGAACGTGGGCTGTCGTTACTGAGCAGCCCGCGAGCAGAGCGAGCGGCGGATAAGCCGGGGGGTGGGGCCCGCGGCAGGAAAAAGCAGACAGAGCCATGCGACGTTGTCTCGTTTTCTTGACGTTGGTCGTTTCGCTCGCCGCCCCCTCGGCGGCGCAGTCGACCTACGTCGCGATCGTGGTCGGGCTGGCCGGTGATCCGGAGCACGGCGAGCTGTTTCAGCGCTGGGCGACGACGCTCGTGGACGCGTCCGCGAAGATGGGCATCCCATCCGATCACGTCGTCTATCTTTCCGAGAAGCCGGAAGCCGACGCGAAGCGGATCAGCGGAAAATCGACGAAGGAAGAGATCGTCAAGGCATTCGCAAAGCTCGGGCAGGCGGCCCCGGACGATGTCGTCTTCGTGTTCCTGATCGGGCACGGTACGTTCGACGGGAAAGTAGCGAAGTTCAATCTGCCGGGACCGGACATGACGCCGGAGGACTTCGCGCCGTTGATGAAAGGCCTGAAGTCGCAGCACGTCGTACTCGTGAACACGTCGAGCGCAAGCGGGCCATTCGTGGAGGCGCTAGCGGCGCCGGGCCGCACGATCGTCGCCGCCACGCGGAACGGCGCCGAACGGTTCGCGACGCTCTTCGGTGGGTACTTCGTCGACGCGCTGGCGGGGAATGAGGCCGACACGGACAAGAACGGGCGGACGTCGGTTCTCGAGGCCTTTGACGTTCGCGAAGCGGGAGGTCGGCGTTGCGTACGAGCGTGAAGGCATCATGCTCACCGAGCATCCGATTCTCAGCGACGACGGTCAGAAGACCGGCACACAGACGCCGACCGCCGACGGCAAGCAGGGTCGAGTGGCCTCGATCATCACGATGGGCTCGGTTTCGACCGAGGCGCTGCCTGCCGATCCGAAGCTGCGCGCGCTCTATGTCGAGCGGCGCGATCTGGAACGGCGGATCGAAGGGTTGAAGCTCCTGAAAGACAGCATGGACGCCGGCGAAGTATGCGAGCGAGCTCGAGCGGCTTGCCACGGAGCTCGCGCTGAAGACGCGGCAGATTCGCGAAAGCGAAGGTAAGCGGCCTTGAGACTGGGGAGCCTCCTGCGCTCGAAAGCGCGGCTCGCGATTGGCGTCTTCGTCCTCGGAGTCGTTGCCGCCGGCGCCGGCGCGTACGCGCAGGGCCGCAACCGCCGGCCGCCGCTCCAGTTCGAGGTGCAGGGAAACACGCCCTATGATGGGCGATTCGTGTTCGTCCGGCTGCGGTACGACACCGGATTCGGCGGCGGTTTCGGACGGCGCGCGCCCTGGTCGCACGACTATCCCGACGGTGAGGTGCACTTCAGCAAGATCCTCGACGAGCTGACGTTCCTCCACGTCCGGACGGACGGGTCGAACATCCTCTCGCTCGACGATCCGGAGCTGTTCAACTATCCGATCGCGTACATGGCGAGCCTGGTTTCTGGAACGTGTCGGACACGCAAGCGGCGAACTTCCGGTCGTACCTGTTGAAGGGAGGGTTTGCGATTTTCGACGACTTTCGCGGCTACGACTGGAACAACCTCCAGGACCAGATGCGGCAGGTGCTGCCGGACGCGCGCTGGATTCAGCTCGATGGCAAGAGCTCGGTGTTCCACTCGTTCTTCGAGATCGACCATCCGGAGTCGCTGGCCATCCCGTCGATTTACGACCAGAGTCTGATTCCGAGCTACTGGGGGCTCTTCGAGAACAACGATCCGACGAAGCGTCTGATGGTTATCGCCAACGTGAACAACGACATCAGCGAGTACTGGGAGTTTTCGGATACCGGCCTCTTCGTCGTCGACCTGTCGAACGAGGCGTACAAGTTCGGTGTGAACTACGTGATCTATGGGATGACGCACTAGTTAGCTATCAGCTCACTCAGCTCTCAGCTCTCAGCGTGTAGGGCGGGGCCTTCAGGCCCCGCCCTACGACAGAAGCTGAAAGCTGATAGCTGAGAGCTGATAGCTACAGCGTAAGTTCAGGATAGAAAGTGAGGCCGTGTGAATCGCGTCGCGCAGGAAGTCGTCAACCTGGAGTCGCCGGACGAGATCGCCCTCGCGGACCGGATGAAGGTGGGTAAAGAGCAGATCGTCACCGAGCTCAGGAAGCTGATCATCGGGCAGAGTGACACTGTTCAGGAGGTGCTGCTCTCGCTCTTCGTCGGCGGCAACAGCCTCATCGTCGGCGTCCCTGGCCTGGCGAAGACGCTGCTCATTCACACGCTCGCGCGGGTGCTGGAGCTCAAGTTCAACCGCATCCAGTTCACGCCGGATCTGATGCCGTCCGACATCACCGGCACCGACATCATCCAGGAGGACACGACCACCGGCAGGCGGCAGATGGTGTTCGCGCCCGGTCCAATCTTCGCCAACATCGTTCTCGCCGACGAGATCAACCGGACGCCGCCCAAGACGCAGTCGGCGCTGCTCGAGGCGATGCAGGAGCACCGGGTCACGATCCAGGGCCGGACCTACAAGCTCGACGAGCCCTTCTACGTCTTCGCCACGCAGAACCCGATCGAGCTGGAAGGCACCTACCCGCTGCCCGAAGCGCAGCTCGATCGCTTCATGTTCCACATCGTGATCGACCATCCGCCGGAGGACGAGGAGTACGATGTCGTGCGGACGACGACGGCGATTCTCGATCCCCAGTTCGAGCGTCCGGTGAGCGGAGCGGATCTCATCGCGTTCCAGCGGCTCGTGCGGCGTGTGCCTGTCGCGGAGCCGGTGATGCGATACGCCCTGAGCCTGGTCCGCGCGAGCCGGCCGAAATCGCCGACGGCGCCCGACAACGTCAAGAAGTGGGTGGCCTTCGGCGCCAGCGTCCGGGCCGCGCAGTATCTCGTGCTCGGCGCGAAGGCGCGCGCGCTCACCGAGGGTCGCTACCATGTGGCGTTCGATGACATTCGCGCGCTCTCCCACCCGGTCCTGCGGCACCGCGTCCTGACCAACTTCCACGCGCAGTCGGAGGGGATCACCAGCGACACGCTTGATCGACCGGTTGCTCGAAAGCGTGCCGATGCCGCGATCGGGGATGTGAGATCCGATGATTGATTCCTCCGCGATCCCCGGCGCGCGCTTCGTCGATCCGAAGGTGCTCGCCCGCATCGGCAACCTCGAGCTGGTGGCCCGTTCGGTCGTTGACGGGTTCATCAACGGGCTGCACCGCTCGCCGTTCTTCGGCGCGTCGGTGGACTTTGCGGAGCACCGCGGCTACGTGCCGGGCGACGACATCCGCCGGGTGGACTGGCGCCTGTACGCGCGGACGGATCGCTTCTACATCAAGGAGTACGAAGCGGACTCGAACTCCAACTTCTCCGTCCTGCTGGACGTTTCGAAGTCGATGGGCTTCGGCAGCTCGGCGATGACGAAGCTGGACTACGCCCGGATGCTGGCGGGGTGCCTCACCTATCTGGTCCACAAGCAACGGGATCGCGTCGGCTTCGTCGCGTTCGACGACGACATCGTGGAGCACGTGCCGCCGTCGGCGAAGCACATGGAGACCGTGCTGCACGTGCTCGATCGCCTGAAGCCGTCGAAGCCGGGAAATCTGACGGCGCCTCTGCACAAGATGGCCGAGCATTTCGGCCGGCGCGGCCTGCTGGTGCTGGTGTCGGATCTCTACGAGGAGCCCGACGCGGTGCTCGAGGCGATCGGCCCGCTCCGATTCCGCGGCAACGACATCATCGTGTTCCACCTGCTCGACGAGGCGGAGCTGAACTTCACGTTCTCGTCGCCAGCAGCCTTCGAGGATCTGGAGAGCGGGGAACAGCTCCCGGTCGTTCCGGACGTGCTCGCCGAGCAGTATCGCGAGCTGGTCAAGGCGCACACGACTGCGCTGACAGAGCGCTTCTCGGCGAATCGTATCGACTACACGCTGGTCAACACGTCGTCGCCACTCGATCACGCGTTGTTCAGTTACCTCTCCGCGCGTGAAAGGCTGTCCCGGGTCCGGTGATGTCTTTTCTGACGCCTCTCTTCCTCGTCGGCCTCGCGGGACTCGCGATTCCGGTGGTGCTGCATCTGATTCAGAAAGAGCGCCGCAATGTCGTGCAGTTCCCGTCGCTGATGTTCATCCGACGGATTCCGTATCAGTCGGTGCAGCGACGCAGGATCCGGCACTGGCTCCTGCTCGCGATGCGCCTGGCGGCGCTGGCGCTGCTGGTGTTCGCATTCGGGCGTCCGTTCTTCAGGCGCACGGACACGGCAGCCGCGAGCGGCAGCGGCGCTCGCGAAGTCGTCGTGCTCCTCGATCGTTCGTACAGCATGGGATTCGGCGGGCGGTGGCAGAAAGCGCTCTCGGCAGCGCAGAACACGATCAACGGTTTGAAGCCGACGGATCGCGGCACGGTCGTCCTGTTCGCATCGAACGCCGAAGTGGCGTTGCGCTCGACTTCCGATCGCAGCCGCCTGCTGGCTGCCGTCACCGGAATCCAGCCAGGCGCCGGCGCGACACGGTACGGTCCGGCCTTGAAGCTGGCCGGCAGCATCCTGAGCGAGTCGGCACTGCCGCGGCGGGAAGCGATTCTGATCACGGATTTCCAGCGGATTGGCTGGCAGGGTGCGGAAGGTGTCCGCCTCCCGGACGGTTCCGAGCTGACGACGGTGCCGGTCGCCGACAGCGATGCCGCGAACCTGTCGGTGACACCCGTTGCGCTTGCAGCGTTCGACGTTCACGAACCAGCAGCGGATAACCGTGACGGCCGGCGTCGTGAATCATGGGACCGCCCCGGCCCGAGACGTGGACCTGACGCTGGAGCTTGGCGGTCGCGGCGTTCAAACGAAGCGGGTCAACGTCGAGCCGGGCGGATCGGCGTCGGCGTCCTTCGAGCCGGTAACCGTTGCCGAGCGCAACGTGCGCGCATCGGTGCGGCTGCCGAAGGACGCGCTCGAGCGCGACAACGTGTTCAACTTCGTCGTGTCGCCGGATGAACCCGTGCGGGTGATCCTCGCCGAGCGCTCCGGCGCACCGCGAGACGGCAGCCTGTACCTGGCCCGAGCGCTGGCCGTTGGCGAGTCGCCCCGGTTCGAGGTTACCTCCAGGAACGCCGACTCTCTTTCGGCCGAAGATCTCACGCGTGCGTCGGTCGTCGTGCTGAACGACGTCGCCGTGGCGTCCTCCACCGCCGATCGCCTGGCCCGCTTCGTCGAAGGCGGAGGCGGTCTGTTCGTCATTGCCGGAGAGCGCGCCGCATGGTCCGGTCAGGTCGCGTTGCTGCCTGGCGTTCCCGGAAATGCGGTTGACCGGAGCAGCGGCACGCCTGCGCGGCTTGGGGCGCTGGAGTACGGGCACCCCGCACTCGAGGTCTTCCGCGCGCCCCGGACCGGGGACTTCGCTGCCGCGCGTTTCTACGGATATCGCGCCGTCACGGCCAACCCGGGCTCGCAGGTGCTGGCGAGATACGACGATGGGGCACCGGCGCTGCTGGAACGGAAGAGCGGCAACGGCCGCGTCCTGATGTGGACGTCTTCCATCGATACCTTCTGGAACGATCTCGCGGTTCGCCCCGTGTATCTGCCGTTGATGCACAGGCTGCTGCGCTACCTCGGGGCCTATAGCGAGCCGTCGCCGTGGCGCACGGTCGGGGAGGTCGTCGACGCCCCGGTCATGTTGAAGGCGCGCACGGCATCGAGCCGGGTTGCCCTCACGCCGTCCGGCCAGCGCCTCTCGCTCGACGGCGAGGGACCGGAAGTGCTGGAGCTGACCGAGCAAGGCTTCTACGAGATCCGTGCCCAGGGGCGGGACGCCGATCCATCGGTCGTGGTGGCGAGCAATGTCGATCTGGCCGAGTCGGACATGACGCCGCTGGACCCGAAGGAGGTCGCGGCCGCGGCGATGGGTCGAGCCGGGACCGTGTCAGCGAACGGCACGCCTACGCCGCCGACCGACGAGGCGCAGGAAGGCGCGCAGCGGATCTGGTGGTACCTGATGTTCGCCGGGTTGCTGTTCCTGGCGGGCGAGACGATCGTGGGGAATCGATCGACGGTGTAGGGTGAGGGTTATTGATGGTTGTAGGGTCGGGCCTTTCCGCCTTCGCGCGCAAGGAAAGCAGGCTGGCTCAAGCCCGCGCCCCACGCCAGAAACGTGAATCGCTGGGTGTAAGCTGGGTGAAGGAGAGCGTGCCATGTGGAATCCCATGCGGCGAACTGAGGCGACGGCGGGCTGGTGGACATCATCCACGACGTCCGGCGGCGATGGCGATACAAGCTGGCGCTGCGGGGCGCGGTCGGGGTGCTGGGGCTCGGCGTCGCCGCGCTGCTGCTCTCGGCATTCGGGCTGGAGTCGTGGCGCTTCAGCGCCGGCTCGATTATCACGTTCCGGGTCGTGCTGGGGCTGACGCTCGCTGCCCTGACGTACTGGTTCCTCCTGAGGCCGCTGCTGCGAAGCGTCTCGGACGAGCAGGTGGCGTTGTATCTCGAGGAGCACGAGCCCTCGCTCCAGTCGGCGATCATCAGCGCCGTCGAGATGAGCGCCGTCAACGCTGCGAGCACCACTGAGTCCCCGCACTCGGCCGCGCTCGTTGAGCGCCTCGTGCAGTCCGCCGTGGAGAAATGCCAGGCGATCGACAGAGGACGCGCGGTCGAACGGCGCCCGGTTCGGCGTTACGCAGGGATCATCGCGGCGATTGCCGTTGTGACGCTGGCCGTGTTCTCACTGGGCCCGGCATACCTGCGGCACGCGCTCTCGGCGCTGCTGATCGTCTCCCGAAGCGTCGAGGCGGCCGCGCCATACCGCATCGAGGTGACGCCTGGAAATGCGACGGTACCGAAAGGAATCGATCAGACGGTCAAGGCGAAGCTCGAAGGGTTCGACTCCGAACAGGCCGCGCTCATGGTGCGCAAGTCGCCCGACGCGCCATTCGAGCGAATGTCGCTCGTTCGTTCGGAGACTGCTGCGGCGGACGCCCATCAGTACGAGGGCATGCTCTTCGATCTGGCGGGGCCGATCGACTACTTCGTGGAAGCGGCCGGTGTGCGATCGCCCACGTACACGCTGAAGGTCGTCGATCTTCCGTACGTGCAGAAGCTCGAGCTCGAGTATCACTTTCCTGCGTACACGGGCCTCGAGCCCCGCAAGGTCGAGGACGGCGGCGACATCGCCGTGTTGAAGGGGACCGAAGTCCGCGTGCACGTCGTGCCGACGATGACGTCGCCGGGCGGGCAGATCCTTCTGCACGACAAGGACTCCGCGGGGCTGGCGCCTCGCGCTGGCGGCGATGGCGGTCTCGACGGCAAGTTCGTGGCCGACCGCGATGGCTTCTATCGCATCGAGCTCGACGCGCCAACTGGCGAGAAGGTGGCGGCGTCGCCGCAGTACACGATCGACGTGCTGGCCGATCAGCCGCCGACCGTCTCGATCTCGAAGCCGGGGCGCGATACGTCGGCGTCCCCGATCGAGGAAGTGTTCGTCGAAGCGCGCGCCGAAGACGACTACGGCGTCAAGGATCTCGAGCTCGTGTACTCCGTCAACGGCGGCGCCGAGAAGACGCTGCGCCTGTTCGACGGAAAGAACCGGCTGAGCGAGGTGACGGCGGGGCACACGTTCTATCTGGAGGAGCTGAACGTCGCGCCGGGGGATTTCGTTTCCTACTACGCGCGCGCGGCGGACAACGATGCTGTGGCCGGCGCCAAGCGCACGACGAGCGACTTGTACTTCCTGCAGATTCGTCCGCTGCGCAAGGAGTTCAAGCGCGCCGAGTCCAACGCCGGGGGTGGCGGCGGGGGCGGCGGCAACCAGCAGGTTGGCGCGTTGTCGCAGCAGCAACGTCAAATCATTGCGGCCACGTTCAACATCAACCGCGACCGCAAGACCATGTCGGCCGACAAGTTGCGGGAGAACTCTACCGTCATCGCGTTGTCGCAGGCGAAGCTGCGCGATCAGGTGGACGGCCTGGTTACGCGTATGAACAGCCGCCTGGTCCAGCAGGACCCGGCCTTCAAGAAGGTTGCGGAACTGCTGCCGCAGGCAGTCACCGAGATGAAGTCTGCCGAAGGGAAGCTCCAGCAGGCGAGCCCTGACGGCGCGATCCCCTTCGAGCAGAAGGCACTGCAGATCCTCCAGAAAGCCGAGGAGGAGTACGAAGTCCAGGTCAGCATGCAGCGACAGGGCGGCGGCGGTGGCGGCGGTGGGCAGAGTCAGATGGCCGAGGATCTGGCCGACTTGTTCGAGCTCGAGATGGACAAGATGGCCAATCAGTACGAAACGGCGCAGCGCGCCCAGCAGCAGCAATCGGATCAGAAGGTGGACGAGCTCGCAGAAAAACTGAAGGAGCTCGCCCGGCGACAGGAGCAGGAAGCCGAGCGCCTGCGGCAGCGCGCAGCCGGGCAGCAGACCGGCTCGGGTGGGAGCAACCAGCGGCAGCTGGCCGATCAGGTCGAGGAAGCCGCGCGGCGTCTGGAGCAGTTGTCGCGTGAAGAGAATCGCCCCGATCTGATGGATTCCGCGCGACGGATGCGCGAGGCGGCCGATCAGATGCGACAGGCAGCCGCCAATGGCGGTCAGATGAGCGCCGCGCAGGCGACCTCCGCCCTGCAGCGGCTGCAGGACGCGCAGCGCAAGCTGCAGCAGTCGCAGCAGGCGCGCGGCACGCGGGACGTCGCCGATGCCCAGCGTCAGGCCGAGGAGATGGCGCGCGATCAGCAGCAGATCGCTGAAGGCGTGAAAGGCCTCGAAGGCACCACCGTCGAGAACCGCGTCGACAAGATCCAGCAGCTGAGCGACCGCAAAGAGACGCTCGAGTCGAAGGCGACCGCACTGGAGAATCAGCTGGACAAATCCGCGTCGGACATGCGGAAGAGCGATCCCGACGCGGCAAAGAAACTCGCGGACGCCGCGCGTGCGATGCGCGACAGCCGGTTGCGCGACACGATTCGGTATACGCGGTCGCAGATTCGCGCCGGCCTCCAGGGATCCCAGGTCAACGATCTCGAGCAGCGCATCGGCAGCAGCCTCGAGGATCTCCGGAAGCGCCTCGGCGACGCCGCTTCGTCAGTCGGCAACTCGCGGCCCGATGCGATGGGTGACGCGCTCGACAGGGCCCAGCAGGTCGCACGCGGGCTGCAGTCGCTCGACGAGCGGATGCGCGAGCGGACGGGCCAGGGCCGGCAGGGGCAGCAGGGGCAACAAGGCCAACAGGGGCAGCAGGGCCGCAATGGTCAGCAGGGGCAACAGGGCCAGTCAGGCCAGCAGGGCCAATCAGGCCAGCAAGGACAGTCGGGTCAACAGGGCCAATCCGGCCAGCAGGGGCAGTCCGGTCAGCAAGGCCAGCAGGGTCAGAGCGGTCAACAAGGCCAAGGTGGTCAACAGGGCCAGGGCGGTCAACAAGGCCAGGGTGGCCAGCAGGCGCAGGGCGGTCAGCAGGGTGGTAATGGAGGCCGGAACGACGGCGCCCCGACCAACGGCGGGCGCAACGGCGACGGCGACACCTACGGGGCCAACACCGCTGGAGGTTCGACGTACGGCTCCGGTGACCGTCGCTACAGCAACGGCCTGTTCACACCTGGTGACGTCCGCCAGTTCCGCGGCGAGGTGCGCCAGTACACCGGCCAGGTCGAGCAGCTTCGCCGGGCACTTCAGGGCCAGCGGATCGATCCGCGCGAGCTCGATGAGGTATTGAAAGGGCTTCGACGTCTCGACGATGACCGCGTCTATCAGGATGCCGCTGAGCTGACGCGCCTCCAGAGTCAGGTCGCCGACGGAATGAAGCGGTTCGAGTACGGCCTGCGCCGGCGTGTCGAGGGGGATGCCAATCAGGTGCTCCTCTCGGGCAGCGACGAGGTGCCGGAGCAGTTCAGGAAGCTTGTCGAGCAGTACTACCGGTCCCTCTCGAAAGCGCCCGAGAAGGCCGGCGACAAGCCGCTCGACAAAGCACCGGACAGGAAGTGACGCGCATCGCGGCGCGCTCTCGCACCAGAGCAGCCGGACTTGTCGCCCTGTTCGTGATCTCCGCGACCGCGCTGACCTTCGCGCAGTTCCAGGGGTTTCGCGCAACACCGACATCTCCCGGGAACGCGAGGCGGAAGACCCGCGGTTCTTCTACGAGTTCTCGCCGAACGGATATGCGGTGGGGATCAACGTCGTGATGTATGCGATGACGCGCTGAGACTGGGTTCCAGGGGTTCTGGAGGTTCTAGAGGTTCAGGGTTCGCGCGACTGCTTGACGCCTGCGGAAACATCCGAATATACTCAGCAGAATGTTCGCGACGCACAAAACCATCGGCCGAAAGCGGGTCAAGCGACTCTGCAGGTCGGTGGTGTATGTGCGTCCGCTGTAAATGAAGCAGCCAGCTCCGAACATACGGAGATAAACGGACGATACGAACCCGCTGACCGAGCAACCGGTCGGCGGGTTTTTTTTTGACTCGTGTTCTCGCTATTGGAGTAATCGACGCATCATGGGCACAGTGGACCGATCGCCAGAGCAACACATCGAAGTTGGAATCCTCGGCGCCACCGGGATGGTGGGGCAGCAGTTCATCCGCCTGCTGGCGGGCCATCCATGGTTCAAGCCGACGTGGCTCGCGGCGAGCGGCCGGTCGGAGGGTAAGGCCTACGGCGATGCCGTCTCATGGCGCCTCGACTCTCCACCGCCCGAAGAGGTCCGCCGCATGGAGGTTCAAGCCTGCACGCCGGGCAAGGGACCCCGCCTGGTGTTCTCCGCGCTCGACGCGTCGGTAGCGACGGAGCTCGAACCGGCATTCGCCGCCGCCGGTCACCTCGTGATCAGCAACACACGGACCTCGCGGATGGACCCCGCGGTGCCGCTCGTCATCCCCGAAGTCAACGCCGATCATCTCGGTCTCATCCGACGCCAGCGCCGCGAGCGCGACTGGTCGGGCGCCATCGTCACCAACCCGAACTGTTCGACGATTGTCATCGCGATGGTGCTGGCGCCGCTCCGTGTTTTCGGTCTGCGCTCGGTGATGGTGACGACGTTGCAAGCTGTCTCGGGCGCGGGATATCCCGGCGTACCGTCCCTCGACATCCTCGGCAACGTCATTCCGGCGATCTCCGGCGAGGAGGAGAAGATCGAGAGCGAGACCCAGAAGATCCTCGGCGCTTACGCAGACGATGCGGTCTCGGCCCATGGCGTGGTCCTGAGCGCTCAGACGACTCGCGTGCCGGTTATCGATGGGCACACGGCGTCGCTGTCTGTCGCCCTCGACTCCAGGCCGTCCCCCGATGAAGTCCGCTCCGCGTTGCGGTCGTTCACGGGCAAGCCGCAGGATCTCGGCCTCCCGAGCGCGCCCAATGTGCCGATCGACGTGTCGGATGCTCCCGACCGCCCGCAGCCGAGGCTCGACGCAGGCAAGGGCGGCGGGATGACGGTCACTGTCGGCCGCGTTCGTCCCTGTCCGATCCTCGGCACCAAGCTCGTGGCGATGGGGCACAACACGATCCGTGGCGCCGCGGGCGCGGCGCTGCTGAACGCGGAGCTGATGCTCGCCGACGGATGGGTCGATTGATGGCTGCAACATCCGCCGTCGGAACGGTCGTGATGAAGTTCGGCGGCACATCGGTGGCGGATGCCGAAGCCATCGGCCGTCTGCTGTCGATTGTGACGGCGGCGATACGGACCCTCGATGTCCCGCCTGTCGTGGTCGTCTCGGCGACGTCAGGGACAACCGATCAGCTCCTCGCCCTGGCCTCCGATGCGCAGCGCGGGTCGGACGGAGTGGACGCCGGCGTCGATCGCGTTCTCACCCGGCACCTCGATCTGGTGAACGTGCTCACCACGGGGGAGCGGGCGTCCGCGCTCGCAGCCCTCGTCACGCGCGATCTCGAGGACCTCCGGGCCGTGCTGACGGCAATCTCGATCCTGCGTGAGTCCTCGCCTCGATCGCTCGATGCGGTCGCGGCGGTCGGCGAGATCGTCAGCAGCCGCATCGTTGCCGCCGCGTTCGAAGAAGCGAACGTGCCTGCCGCGTGGGTCGATGCCAGGCGCGCGCTCGTCACCAACGACCAGCACACCGCCGCCCTGCCGCTGGCGCTCGAGACCCGCGGGGCCGTCGAACGCGAGATTGTCCCGTGTCTCCTCGAGGGCCGCGTTCCTGTTCTCGGGGGCTTCGTCGGCAGCACCTCGTCGGGTGCCACGACCACGCTCGGTCGCGGCGGATCGGACTATTCGGCGGCGCTGATGGGCGCGGGCGTACACGGGCTGACAGGTCCACGCGGCGCTCGGCTGGAGTGTCGCGAGATTCAGATCTGGACCGACGTGGACGGCATGCTGACCGCGGATCCCCGCGTGGTCGATCGTCCCGCGGTCGTCGAGCGGCTCTCGTTCGCCGAGGCCTCGGAGCTGGCGTATTTCGGCGCGAAAGTGCTGCACCCGAGCACCATTCTTCCGGCCGTGTCTGCCGACATACCGGTTCGGATCCTCAACAGCCGAAGACCGAATGGCGAAGGCACGAGGATCACCGGTGAACCCTCTTCGGGCGGCCGCACCGTCGCAGCGCTGGCGTGCAAGCGGCGCGTGACTGTCGTCGAGATCACCTCCACACGCATGCTCATGGCGCACGGGTTCCTGCGTCGTCTTTTCCAGGTCTTCGAGACTTATCACACGGCTGTCGACGTCGTGACGACTTCCGAAGTCAGCGTGTCGGTCACGGTCGACGACGACCGCCAGCTTCCGGAGATCGTTGCCGCGCTCGAGCAGTTCGCCGACGTGAGCGTCGAGAAGGACATGGCGATCCTGTGTGCCGTGGGGGACAACCTCACCACCGATCCGCGGCTGGCCATTCGCCTCCTCTCGGCGCTCGAGGGCGTGACGTTGCGGATGGTGTCGCAGTCAGCGTCCCGCCGGAACGTCACCGTCGTCCTGAGCGATCGTGATGTTGCGGCGGCCATGACCCGCCTGCATGAAGCGGCCTTTGACGCCACGAGCCGCCTGGGTACCGCCCGATGACCGATGCCGCCCCGGCCCACCGCCGTGTGCTGGTGATCGGACGCGGGCGTATGGGCCGGCTCGTCGAGTCCCTGAGCGGCGAGTACGGGTTCGACGTCGCTGGCTGGGTCGATCGCGAGAACGCAGGTCGCAGCGCCGACTGGCCGGACGCCGATGTGGCGATTGATTTTTCGACGGGCGACGCGGTTGCCGCGAACTTTCCGACTCTGGCCAGGCGCGGACATCCGGTCGTCATCGGCGCGACCGGTTGGGGCGCGCACGAAGCGGCCATCCGCCACGAAGCGGAGGCGCGCGGCATCGCCGTGGTCGCTGCACCGAACTTCGCGCTGGGCGTGACCCTGTTCGGCGCCATCGTGGCGCGCGCTGCGGAACTGATGTCGCACCGCTCAGAGTTCGGCGCGTGGGTGCACGAGCTGCAC
Source organism: uncultured Acidobacteriota bacterium (assembly GCA_963730995.1). Lineage (GTDB taxonomy): Bacteria > Acidobacteriota > Vicinamibacteria > Vicinamibacterales > 2-12-FULL-66-21 > CAVSUB01. The sequence continues at coordinate 734,791 of CAVSUB010000012.1, forward strand.
CACGCGGCGAAGCGGGACGCGCCGTCGGGTACCGCGCTGGGCTTGATGGAAATCATGCTCGGCTCGGGTTACCGTGCACCGATTGATGTCTCGTCGACGCGGGCGGGGGCGATCCCCGGGACGCACACGATTGGCTTCGACGGGGGCGGCGAGACCATCACGCTGACGCATACGGCGCGCGATCGAAGCATCTTCGCGCGCGGCGCGCTCGAGGCGGCCCGTTGGGTCGAGGGACGGCGCGGGTGGTTCACGATGGAGGATGTACTAGGGTTCTAGGGTTCTAGAGGTTCTAGGGTTCTAAGGGTTCCGGGTTCTAAAGGTTCTGTGTTCTGGGGGTTCTGGGGTTCCGGGTTCTCAGGTTCGTAGGCGCGAGGTGCCAGCGCCTAGGAACCCTGAACCTTTAGAACTAGAGAACCACAGAACCCTCGAACCACAAGGAGGGAGCGAAGATGGCGACAGGATGGACGGGCTGTGGGACGGCGCTGGTGACTCCGTTCACCCGCGACGGGGCGCTCGATGAGCGTGCGGTGCGGCAACTCGCGCGGCGGCAAATCGAGGCAGGCGTGCACTTCCTCGTTCCGTGCGGAACGACTGGCGAGAGTCCGACGCTCTCGGACGACGAGCGGGTGCGCGTCGTCGAGCTCGTCGTCGAGGTAGCAGACGGCCGTGTTCCGGTCCTCGCCGGCGCCGGCGGATACGACACGCGAGAGGTCATCGCGAGCGCGCTGCGGATGAAGCGCACCGGCGCGAACGGCATCCTTTCCGTGACGCCCTACTACAACAAGCCGACCCAGGAAGGACTCTTCCAGCACTACAGCGCGATTGCGGGCGAGGTGGGGCTCCCGATCGTCGTCTACAACGTGCCCGGCAGGACCGGGTGCAACGTCGAGGTCCCGACGCTCGTTCGTCTGAGCTCGGTGCCGGGGATCGTCGCCGTCAAGGAAGCATCGGGCAACATGTCGCAGATCTGCGACGTGTGCAGCTCGGTGCCGAACGACTTCGTCGTCCTCTCGGGAGACGATGCGCTGACGCTGCCGGTGATGGCGGTGGGCGGGCGCGGGGTCATTTCGGTGTCGTCCAACGAGATTCCGTCAGACATGGCGCGCATGGTCGATCTGGCAGCGTCCAACGATTTCGAGTCGGCGCGGAAGATCCACGCGCGCATCATCCAGCTGCTGCAGGTGAACTTCGTCGAATCGAACCCGGGACCCGTGAAGTGCGCGATGGCGGCGATGGGCCTGCTCGAGGAAGTGTTCCGCCTGCCGATGGTTCCGCCTCGAGACGCTTCGCGCGCGAAGATCAGGTCCGTGCTCGAGACGATGGGGCTCCTCGCAGAGACCGCGGCGCGATGACGAGCGGTCTGGAAGGCGACGTCGCGTCGCTCGTAGCCGCGGGGCCCGCCGCCGATCGCGAACTTGCCCGCGAGGTCTTCGCGCGGCTTCGGGCAGCCCTGTCGAGCGGGGAAGCGCGCGCCGCCGAACCGGATCCCTCGGCGCTCTCGGGCTGGCGCGTGAACACCTGGGTCAAGCAGGGAATCCTCCTCGGATTCCGTCATGGGGACAACGCCGACGTCTCGGCGGATCACGGCCGATGGCCGTTCTTCGACAAGGACACGCTGCCGTTGAAGCGCCTGTCCACCGAGAGCCGCGTGCGGATCGTTCCGGGCGGGTCCACAGTGCGTGATGGCGCGTACCTGGGAAGCGGCGTCATCTGCATGCCGCCGATGTACATCAACATCGGCGCGTACGTCGGAGACGCCACCCTCGTCGACTCACACGCGCTCGTGGGTTCCTGCGCGCAGATCGGCGCGCGCGTGCACCTCAGCGCCGCTGCCCAGATCGGCGGTGTGCTCGAACCCGTGGGGGCCCTCCCGGTCATCATCGAAGACGACGTGCTCGTCGGCGGCAATTGCGGCGTCTACGAGGGAACCGTCGTCAAGCGCCGCGCAGTGCTTGCTGCGGGCACCATCCTTACCGGGTCCACGCCGATCTACGATCTGCCGCACGAGCGGATCATCGAACCGGTACCGGGGGAACCGCTGATCGTGCCCGAAGGAGCGGTGGTCGTCCCGGGGTCCCGTCCTATCTCCAAAGGACCCGGGCACGCGTGGGGCCTTTCGGTGGCAACGCCGATCATCGTCAAGTACCGGGACGAGCGGACGGACGCGCGCACGGCGCTCGAAGCATGGATACGTTAGAGACGGTCGCGCTCGCCCGCGCGCTCATCGACATCGACTCGACGACCGGCCGCGAGCGCGAGGCGGGAGATTGGCTGGCTGGCGTGCTGCGCGATCGCGGCTATGCGGTTGTCGAGCAGACCCTGGCTCGCGGCTGCTCGAACATTCTGGCCACGCTGGACGATCCCATCGTCGTGCTCTCCACACACTACGACTGCGTTCCGCCATTCATTCCGTCCAGCGTGCAGGACGGACGGCTGTACGGCCGAGGATCGTGCGATGCGAAAGGGATCCTGGCAACGCAACTGGCTGCCGCCGATCGGCTCCGCGCCAGCGGCGAACGCCGGATCGGCCTGCTGTTCGTCGTCGGCGAGGAGCGCGGCAGCGACGGCGCCGCGCTGGCGAACCTTCACCCTTTGGGCAACCGGTACCTGATCAACGGCGAGCCCACCGACAGCAAGCTCGCGACGTTCACGCGAGGCGTGTTGCGGATCAAACTGCTCGCACGCGGACGTGCGTATCACTCCGCGTTTCCCGAGAACGGCGTCTCCGCGATCGACCTGCTCATCGACGCGCTCGTGCGGTTGAGGACACTGACGCTCCCCCGAGACGACGAGAGAGGCGCGACCAACTACAGCATCGGATTGATCGAGGGGGGCGTGGCTCCGAACGTGGTGTCGCCGCACGCATCGGCGGAGATCGTTTTCAGGCTTGTCGGTCCGGCCGACGATGTGCTGGAGGCCATCAGTCCGCTCGCGTCCACCGTGGAGATCGAAGAGGTGCTGCGGGTGGCCGCCGTGCAGCTGCACACCGTCGAGGGCTTCGATTCGGCGGCGTTCTCGTTCACCACGGATGTCCCGCTGCTCGGCGCGTGGGGCACGCCGCTCCTCCTGGGGCCCGGTTCGATTCTCGTTGCGCATACCGACGAGGAACGTCTCGATCTCGAGGAGATGGCGGGCGCCATAGAGATCTACCAGCGCCTCGCTCGCAAGCTCCTCCTCGACGCTCAGCACCCTTAGAACCCTAGAACCTCTAGAACCCTAGAACCCTGGAACCCTAGAACCCTGGAACCCTAGAACCCCTAGAACCCTGTCTAAGCCTTGACCGGTTCCGCCGCGGCCGGCGCCTTTGCGTTGGAAGCCGCGATGAGCATCGTGATCGCCGTGTAGAGCACGACTCCGATGACGAGCCATCGCACGGTGGTGAGGTTCATCGAGACGACGAGGAAGGCTGCGACCAGGACCGCCGGAATGCCGCCAATCGCCAGGCCTAGTGCGTTCGGAAGGCTGTAGGCGCCCTCGCGAATGAAGCGGAGGCTGCCCACGGGCATCAGGAAGGCGCACGATCCCATCATGATCGGGAATGCCGCCGTCGGGTTCATGCCGAGCAGGCTGACGAGGATCATGCAGGGGGCGTAGAGGCCGATCCCGAGCGTCATCAACGCACCGAGGATGAAGTTGCCCACGATGGCCACGACGAGCAGCAAGCCTCGAACGCCGAGCGCCTCCCCGCCGAGCGGCAGAATACGGCTGCCTGTCGCTGCCTGGATCTGGGTAATCAGCATCAGCGTCGCGGCGACCAGCAGCGCCGAGCCCATGCCGACCTGAATCTTCCGCTTCGGCCATCGCGCAACGACACCGGCACCCAGCCACGACCCGAGCACGGCCGCCGCAATCATCGAGAACAGCGTGAGGACGTCGACCGGAATGAGCTTCGTGTAGATGAAAGCCTGCGCGACCGTCGGGAGCGTGTGCCCGACGTTGAGCGTCCCGGGGATCATCTGATCCGGCACCATCTTCCAGAGCCGAAAAGCGGTGGTCGTGGTGGCAAACGAGCCGATGCCGAGCGTGTCGAAGAAGTTGGAAACGGCGCCGACCGCGACCTGCAGCGGCCCGGGACCCCGTTCCGCGCGGGACCATCCGACAACGTACACTCCGGTCAACGCGCCAAGCGTCCACAACAGTCCGCTGATCGGGTTCATGCTCTGGTCTCCGGGTTGAAACGTCAGGGTAACGCGTCGGGCGCGTGGCGGCAAGTAGGGCGGACCGCGGCCGTCAGGTTTCGGGGCGCGCCACGGTCGCCCCTCCTCTTGGATCCGGCGCATTTTCCAACCTTCAGAATCAGAAACTGTTACGGCCGGTGCGTGTCCGGCCGACGGAGATGGAGACGGCTGTTTTGGGGCTCCTGAAGCTTGTCCCGCCATCCATCACTGCTGCGTACGAAGGCCCACCTTTGCGGTAGAGTGACTCCATGACGATCAGCGCTAGGAGGGCGGTCACGACGCTCCTCTTGTCCTCAGCAGTCATCTACGCCGGTGATGTCCGGGCGCAGGGGGGCGCGGCGTCCGCCGCAGCGCCGGCTTTCGCGCCGGCCGACAAGCATTCCGTTCGATTCCCTCGTCACGACCGGAACGCTGCCAAACGGGCTGACGTACTACATCCGTCGGAACGGAAGGCCCGAGCAGCGCGTGGCGATGCAGCTGGCCGTCAAGGCCGGGTCGATAGACGAGGAAAACGATCAGCAGGGGCTCGCGCACTTCCTCGAGCACATGGCGTTCAACGGCACGCGTCACTTCAAAGCGGGTGAGCTCATCGCGACACTCGAGTCCACCGGCGCGCGGATGGGCCCGCACGTCAACGCCTACACGTCGTTCGACGAGACTGTCTATCAGTTCGAGCTCCCGACCAATCGCGAGGGGGTTGTCGAGAAGGGGTTGCAGGCGCTGGCCGATTTCGCCGGAGGCATGCTGTTGACGCCGACCGAGATCGACAAGGAGCGCGGCGTCGTCATCGAAGAGTGGCGCGGCGGCCTCGGGGCCGGATCGCGCCTGCGCGACCAGCAGATCCCGGTCCTCTACTACCAGTCCAAGTACGCCGAACGCCTGCCGATCGGGAAGCCCGAGATCCTGAAGTCGTTCACGCCCGATCGGCTGAAGGCCTTCTACACGAAATGGTACCGGCCGGATCGCATGGCAGTGGTCGTGGTCGGCGATGTCGATCCTCCGAAGATGGAGGCGATGATTCGAACGGAGTTCGGTCCGCTCGTGAAGCCGGCGACGGCGGCGCCGCCGCGATCCTATCCCGTGCCGCTGCCGTCGGAAGTGCTCTACAAAGTTGCGACGGATCCGGAAGCGACCCAATCCTCCGTGTCGATCGTGCAGAAGCGGGCGAGGGAACCGCAGGACCGCGTCGGGGACTATCGCCGCTCGCTCGTCAACCAACTCGTGTTCCAGATGCTGAACGATCGCTTCGACGAGCTGTCGCGCAAGCCGGACGCACCGTTCCTGAGCGCGGGCAGCTCCGGCAGCGGACTGACGCCGACGGTCGAAACGGTCTCACTCGGCGCCGGCGTGCAGGACGGCAAGATCGAAGCCGGCCTTTCCGCGCTTGCCATCGAGGCGAAGCGGGTCCTCGAGCACGGGTTCGGCGCCGCGGAGCTCGATCGCGCGAAGAAATGGACGCTCGCCGGCTACGACCGCGCGTACACCGAGCGCGACAAGACCGAGAGCGGCCGCTACGTCCAGGAATACGTCAATCACTTCCTCGAAGGTGAGCCGAGCCCCGGGATCGCGTACGAACATCAGCTCGCGCACGCCGCTTATCCCGGCGATCGCGCTGACCGACGTGAACGCCGCTGCAAAGTCGCTGTTTTCCTCTCAGAGCCGCGTGATCCTGGCGGTGTCGCCGCAGAAGGCGAACCTTGCCGTGCCGACTGACGTCCAGCTCAAGGCCGCACTTGCCGCGACCGACTCCGTGGCTGTGACCGCCTGGAACGACACGGCCATGGGCACGACCCTCATGGAGCACGTGCCCGAGCCAGCCGCTGTCACCTCGCGCCGGGAGATTCCCGAGCTCGGCGTCACCGTCGTGAAGTTCGCGAACGGCGTCGAAGCGTGGTTCAAGCCGACAGATTTCAAGAACGACCAGGTGCTCTTCTCGCTGGGCGCATCAGGCGGTACGTCGCTGGCCGACCCGGACAAGTACCCGGAGGCGCAGCTGGCGACCTCGCTCGTCGGGCCTCTCGGGCGCGGCGGGCACAGCGCGGTGGAGCTGCAGAAGCTTCTCGCGGGGAAGATCGCGGGGGCCTCGCCGTTCTTCACATTGTCCACGCAGGGCATTTCTGGCTCGAGCACGCCCGCGAACCTCGAGACCGGGCTGCAGCTCCTGAACCTGAACTTCACGGCGCCGGGCGACGATCCCGATGGGTTCGGCCTGATCAAGCGCCAGCTCGAAGCGGCGTACGCCAATCGCGGCAGCAATCCGAACGCGCTCTTCGGTGAAAAGCTCTCGGCCGTGAACACGATGAATCACTACACGGCGCGTCCGCTGACCCTGGACAGGATCGCCAAGCTCGATCGCGCCGCGATGGCGTCGTTCTATCGCGAGCGGTTCGCGAACGCTGCGGACTTCACGTTCTTCATGGTGGGTGCCTTCAAGCTCGAGGAGGCGCTCCCGCTCGCCGCGCGCTACGTCGGCTCGCTGCCGTCGACCGGCACCCCCTCGAGCCGATTCAAGGATGTCGGCATCACGTTCCCGGCATCCAACGAGAAGGCCATCGTCGAAAAGGGGCGCGAGCCGAAAGGCACGACGGTCATGAGCTTCTCGGCCGATCCCGCCGCTCGAGGAGAACGAGCAAGGGCGAGTCGAAGCCGCGACCACGGTCCTCGAGATCGCCCTGCGGGACATCCTCAGAGAAGAGCTCGGAGAAACCTACAGCGTGTCGGTCGGCCTCTCGCAGCGTTTGCCGCAATCAACCGGCGGATCGATCGGCATCAGCTTCGGGTCCGCGCCCGAGAACGTCGACAAGATGGTCGAGCGTGTGCTCCAGGAGGTCCGCCGGCTGCAGGATGAAGGCCCCTCGGCCGACTTGACGAACCGGGCGAAAGAGAGCGCGCGGCGCAGCTACGAAACATCGATCAAGCAGAATGGCTATCTGGATCGGCCGATTGCAGTCCGCGAAGCTGCTCGGCCGGGATCCGACGCTTTTGCTGCATCGGCTGGAGCGCATCGATGCGGTGACGCCTGTCATTCTGCAGGACACGTTCAGGAAATACTTTCCCATGAACCGTTACACCGTCGTCAGCCTCCTGCCTGAGAAGAAGCCGTAGGCTAGAACCCATTCGAGGGAGATGCGATGCGCGTGCGTTTCTGGGGCGTGCGAGGATCGGTGCCCTGGGCGATCCCGGCCGCGATCGGGCACGGTTGCAATACGCCCTGCCTCGAAGTCGAAGACGAAACCACGGGCGCGGTCGTCGTCTTCGACGCCGGTTCCGGAATCGTGGGGCTCGGGGAAGCGCTCGGAACGCAGCCCCGCGACGTCACGATCGTCCTCACTCACTATCATTGGGATCATCTCCAGGGCCTGCCGTTTTTCAATCCGCTCTACGTGCCCGGCTGCCGCGTGCAGGTGTTCGCGCCGGCGTTCGAGTCGCACGATCCCGAATGGGTGAGCACCATCTTTCGATCGCCGTTCTTTCCTGTACCGCACGAGCGCCTGCCCAACCGGCCCATCGTCGAGCTGATCGAACCGGGCGAGTTTCGCGTCGGCGGGCTCGAGATCTCAGCGCATCCGCTCAATCATCCCGGCGGGGCATTCGCCTACCGGATCCGTGGGATGACGGGCGATCTCGTCTACGCCACGGATCACGAGTTCGGAGATCCCGAGATTGACGAGGCGCTGGCCGACTTCTGTCGTGATGCTGCCGCTGTCGTCCTCGACGCCCACTTCACTCCCGAGGAATTGCCCCGGCATCGGGGCTGGGGACACAGCGACTGGCGGCAGTGCGCAGAGTTCGCACATGTGTGCGATGCCGGTGGTCTGTGGCTGTTCCACCACAAGCCTGGTCGAACCGACGAGCAACTGGTCAGGATTCGCTCCGACGCACGGCGTGTTTTCAGCGCCGCTGAAACCGCGAGCGAGGGTGAGCGGTTGGCACTCTAGGCCGGAATGCCGTGAAGCTATCTGCCATCAGCCATCAGCCATCAGCTTTCCGCTGTCAGCCTTCAGCTCACGCTCCAACAGGATCTAGCTGAGAGCTGATAGCTGAGAGCTGATAGCTACCGTGCATCGCCCCCGCGCGCGAATTGCAATGTCGATGACAGGACCGAGCGGCATCGTTCGATCGCTGGAGTCCTGACCTTGTTGATTCAACGACTTACGGACGCGTTCGAGCGGTACGGGGTGTGAACGTCCGAGCCGTGTGCGCTTGAGAGCTGCCGCCGGAGGTCTCCTCACGGTTGCCATGACCGTCGCTGTCGCGAATGCGGTCCCCCTGGCTCCCGTGCTGAACGACCCGCTCACGGGACGTCAGGTTTTTCCCGAGACGAACTGGTGGAACCTCGATGTCAGTCGCGCGCCTGTCGACTCGCGGTCGGCTCAACTGATCTCGTGGATCAGCGGCCGCACGACGGCCGGATCGACGGCCGTCAGGCGGCTCCACCCCGATTTCGGCCCTCCACCGTACGGCATTCCGTACGTGGTCGTGCCCGGCAGCCAGCCCCGCGTGCCGCTGACGTTCGTCGAATACGGCAGCGAGAGCGACGCCGGCAGCCCCGGCCTGTCGGGCTATCCCATCCCGGTCGAAGCGCAGTCGCAAGCCCACTACATCGAAGGTGACGTTGCCGGCGGCGGCACGTCCGGCGATCGGCATCTCCTGATCGTGGACCGCGATCGATGGCTCCTCTACGAGAGCTATGCGACCCGATGGAACAGCTCGTTGTCCCGGTGGGAGGCGGGATCCGGCGCGGTTTTCGATCTCTCATCGAATGCCCGGCGTCCAGATGGCTGGACCTCGGCGGATGCCGCCGGCCTCGCGATCTTCCCGGGACTCCTGCGGTACGACGAGGTCGCGGGGACGGGTGAGATCACGCACGCCCTGCGCGTCACGACGCGCGGCTCCAATGGCTACGTCTGGCCTGCCTCGCACAGCGCCGGGTCGAACGCGAGCGCGCCGCCCATGGGCGCCCGGCTACGGTTGATGGCCTCCCGCGACACTTCGACCTTCGCACCGGATGTGCAGAAGATCTTCCGCGCGATGAAGCGCTACGGGTTGATCGTGGCCGACAACGGTTCCGACATGTACATCGGAGGCACGATGGACGCGCGCTGGAACAACGACGTCCTCAACCCGGCATTTGCGGCGCTCACGGCGGACGACTTCGAGGTGATTCAGTACGGCTGGGGGCAGGGCGCCCCGCTCGCCGCACCGGCGCATCCGCGGATTACCCGGTGAGGCAAGAAGCGCATCTGGCTCCTGTCTCCTATTCGATTGGGACCATCGGTTTCAACGTTCCGGGCCCCGGATCACCCTCGTAGTACACCCCTTCCAGGAACAACCCCGCGGCGGGTGCGGTGAGAGAGGCTGGCGTCAGCTCAGCGCCGGATGGCTCGCGCCCCTGAATCAGTGCATCCACCTGTTCCATCGTCATCGCGCCGCGGCCGACGGCCGCCAGCACGCCGACGATGCGGCGGACCATCTTCCAGAGGAAGTGGGAGCCTTGGACGCGGATCAGGATCAACGCGCCGCACTCGGCCAGCTCGAGCCGATCCAGCAGGACGCGCGTGGACTTTTCGTCCGGATCGTCGTCGGTGAACGCTCCGAGGTCTTTCATACCGATGAAGCGGGCTGCAGCGTCCCGCATGGCGGACACGTCCAAGGACTCTCGAATCCACCACACGAACGGCTTCGCGAAGGCCGTTCTCCGACGTGAGATTTGATAGAGGTAGCTCCGCGACCTGGCATCGTGGCGCGCGTGGAAGCGATGCGGCGCTTTGTCGATCGATCGGATGTGGATGTCCGCGGGAAGCTCGTCGTTGATTTTCCTGCGGAGCAGCTCGGGCGCGAGCGTCGTGTAGACGTCCAGGTGCGCCACCTGTGCGAGCGCGTGCACGCCGGCGTCCGTCCGGCCGGACCCGTACAGCTCGAACTCCCGTCGGCCCGTCGCCGTCGCTACCGCGCGATCGATCTCGCCTTGCACGGTCCGTGCGTTCTTCTGGATCTGCCAGCCGCTGTAGCGCGTGCCGGCATACTCGATGAGGAGCTTGAATCGGGGCATTGGAGCGGCGGGCCTGCGTACCCTACGAGGCCCCCGTTCCCACGGCAACGTTCGCGCCTTTGCGGCGGCGTGCGGCCTTGGGTCCGCTCTGCTGCAGCAACTTCGCGACCATGCCGGTCCAGCCGGTCTGGTGGCTTGCGCCGAGTCCGGCGCCGTTGTCGCCGTGGAAGTACTCGTGGAACAGGACGTAGCCCTCCCAGTGCGGATCGCTCTGGAAGCGCTCCAGCGCGCCGGCGACGGGCCGGCGTCCGGCGGCGTCCTTCAGAAAAACTCGCGTGAGCCGTCGAGAGAGATCGGTCGCGACCTCTTGCAGCGTCATGAACGTGCCGGATCCGGTCGGGCACTCCACCTTGAACTCGTTCCCGAAGTAGTGGTGAAACTTCTGCAAGGCTTCGACGAGCAGGAAGTTGACCGGCATCCAGACCGGGCCCCGCCAGTTGGAGTTGCCGCCGAACAGGCCGGTCGATGACTCAGCGGGTTCGTAGTCGACGCGGTGGTCGGTGTCGTCGACGTGCAGAACGTAGGGGTGCTCATGGTGAAACCGCGAGAGCGCCCGGATGCCGTACGGCGACAGGAACTCGTTCTCGTCGAGCATGATCTTCAGCACCCGCCTCAGGCGATCGCGATCGACGATCGCGAGCAGCCGCCGTTCCGACTCGCCGTGCGTGCGCATGCAGGCCACGTTGTCCGTCAGGTCTGGACGATGGGCGACGAACCATTCGAGGCGCTTCTTGAAGGCCGGCAGGCAATCGAGCAGTTCGGGCTCGAGCGTCTCGACGGCGAAGAGCGGAATCAGGCCGACCATCGATCTCACCTTCAAAGGCATGTGCTCGCCGGACGGCGCGTGGAGGACGTCGTAGAAAAACCCGTCGTGCTCGTCCCACAGGCCGGCGCCTTCCGGGCCGATGTTGGTCATCGCCCGCGCGATGTAGAGGAAGTGCTCCCAGAACTTGCTCGCGACGTCCTCGTAGGCGGGATTCTCGTGGGCGAGCTCCATTGCCATCGCGAGCATGTTCAAGGTGTACATGCCCATCCAGCTCGTGCCGTCCGACTGCTCGAGCCTGCCCCCGGTCGGCAGCGGCGCGCTGCGGTCGAAGACGCCGATGTTGTCGAGCCCGAGGAAGCCGCCTTCGAAGACGTTCGCGCCCTCGGTGTCCTTCCGGTTCACCCACCAGGTGAAGTTCAGCATCAGTTTCTGGAATACGCGCTCGAGGAAGAGCCGGTCACCGACGCCACGGCGTTTCTTCTCGATCTTGTAGACACGCCATGCGGCCCACGCGTGCACGGGAGGGTTCACGTCGCCCAGCGCCCACTCGTACGCTGGAAGCTGGCCGTTCGGATGCATGTACCACTCGCGCAGGAGCAGCACGAGCTGTTCCTTGGCGAACTCGGAGTCGACGATCGCGAGCGGCACGCAGTGGAAGGCTAGATCCCAGGCGGCATACCACGGGTACTCCCACTTGTCCGGCATCGAGATCACGTCGGCGTTATAGAGCTGCGGCCACGCGATGTTCCGGCCCTTCAGACGTTCGGGGGGAGGCGCAGGCGATGCGGGATCCCCTTCGAGCCATTCGCGCACGATGTAGTGGTAGAACTGCTTCGACCACAGCAGCCCGGCAATCGCCTGGCGCATCACGGCGCGCTCGTCGTCTCCGAGGGCGACGGGAATGATCGACGCGAAGTACTCGTCGGCCTCATCCATGCGCGCCTGGAACACGCGATCGAAATCGGAGCCCACGCCGCGGTCGGGGACAACGTCCGAGATCCGCAGCTTGATCACGAACGTTTCGCCCGGGTTCACGACCACGTGATACCGCGCCGACGCCTTGGTGCCTTCTTCCGCGGGGTTCACCGCATCGAGCCGGCCGTGCACGACGAAGTCGTTGATGCCGTCTTTGACGTAGCGGCCGCTCGCCATCGCGCCGAAGACCCTCGTCCTGTTCGTCTCGTTCTCCACGAACAGCAGCTGCGGACTTCCTTCGGCCGTCAGCGTCCGCGCTCCGAGCACGCGGTTCTCCAGCTCGATCGAGACGGCGCCCTCGATGGGCGCGCCGCGGCGCAGGCGCGGCGGCGGGTGTCCGTTGTCACGCCCCCAGGACCAGGTATTCCGGAACCAGACCGTCGGCAGGAGGTCGAGCGGCGCAGGCTGATCGCCGCGGTTCACGACGGAGATCCGGCACAGCACATCTTCCGGAGTGGCTTTCGCGTACTCGACGAAGACATCGAAGTAGCGGTCGTTGTCGAAGATGCCGGTGTCGAGCAGTTCGTACTCGGGCTCGCTGCGGCCGCGCCTGCGGTTCTCGGCGACGAGCTCGTCGTACGGAAACGCCCGCTGCGGATACTTGTACAGGTATTTCATGTACGAGTGCGTCGGCGTGCTATCGAGATAGAAGTAGTACTCCTTGACGTCCTCGCCGTGGTTGCCTTCAATGCCCGTCAGGCCGAACGCGCGCTCCTTGAGGATGGGGTCCTTGCCGTTCCAGAGAGCCAGCGCGAAGCAGATGGTCTGGTGGCGGTCGCAGATCCCGGCAAGCCCGTCCTCGTTCCATCGATACGTGCGGGAACGTGCGTGGTCGTGCGGGAAGTATTCCCACGCCGTCCCGTACGGGCTGTAGTCCTCCCGCACGGTGCCCCACGCGCGCTCGCTCACGTACGGACCCCAGCGCTTCCAGTGCGCGGCGCGCTGGTTCGACGCGTCCAGCCGAAGCTGCTCAGCGTTCACGATCTGTCTCTCCCCACCCTTGGACGGCCTCGTCGCAGGGCCTCGATGAGAGCGGCTGCAGGTCACGGTTCAGGGCGCGGGAGGCGTTCATGCTGTCCTGCAAGGAGTTCATGTGTCGCGCCGGAGGCCAACGTAAAGGGGCCCGGCCCCGAGGAGCCCGACCATCGAATACGTGCCGAATCCGGCGCGGTTTACGGCTGTAAACCGGGCATGCTCACCAGCCCCGATCTCGAGTTCCACCGTCTTCCAGACGAGCGTGTTGTGGACCCGAAGCCTGTGCGGTCCCGGTTCGACATCCTGCGTTATGGACTCTCCAAAGAGCAGAGTCCCGGCGTTCTTCCCGTCGATCGAGACCACCAGTTGCCGGATCCGCACATCCTGCTCCGACGTGCGCGCGACCGTGATGCGTCCCGACTCCATGGACACGAGGGTATCCTACCGGGAGTGTGCCCGTTGAGGCTCTCAGCGGATCCCCGGCTCCGGGGTCAGACCCGGTCTGACCCTCTATCCGAACAGTATGCGTCTGGCGATGCTGCCTCGGAACGGGTCATCTAGGAGGCTGAGCACGGAGCGAGTGCCGACCTTCCGGAAGAGACGTTCCGGGTGGCCACTTCGGTGATGGTTCAGCTGAGAGGGAGTGTCTTGGCCTGTGACGATCCTGCGTGTTGAATGGCCTGGATCATACAGTCGCTATGAGGGAAACTGCGGCAACGCGTATCAATACCGGTCGCTGAAGTGGTCAGCGACTTGCAGCTTGCTCCTGGTACTCTAGCGCGCCACATTGGCGTGGAGGCCGTGTTTTTGAATCCAATCGAAAAGGCTGGCACAGGCATGAACCGCCAGAGACGGAACGCTACTCACACCAGGACGGAAACCCGAATCGTGTGGCGGGACGGGACTTTCCGCGTCGAGTGCGTGGGGCAGGACTCGGGCATGAAAGTGGTGGTCTATTACGGGCGATTCATGCTGGCGCAGGAAACCGTCGATTCGGCTGACATGGCCTGGCAGCGGGGCACTGAAATCTGCCGGCAGCTCAGTTCCAGGGACATGGCCGCGTACCAGCGAGGACTCGCCTGAGCTGTTCGAGGCTGAACGCTGCAGGACGAATATCGTCGAGATAAAGAGGTTGGCGGTCTGCGAGGCGTTGACGTGAGCTGACGGCGGTCGAAGCCGTGGAGGAGGCTCGCAACGGGCGAGGCCGAGCCCGAGCGCTCGCCAGCTCATTGAATGAGACGTGTTCGGCTCTGGAATGGTTTGTCTCTTTCCGCTCAGTTCCCGCGCTTCCGACCTCGTGCTTGAAGCCGTAGTCCGCCACCTGCCGGTTCTTCGCAATTCCAGCCGTTGCATCGAAATGCCCAGTGATGCCGAGATAGATCCGGCTCCGCGCGTTGTCGCTCTCCGCCTGTGACAGTGACGAGAAGCTCCTGGCCAGCACTTCGGGGACGCGACACTAGCGCACGCCCAACAGCACTTCGATGGTGAGCTGGTCGAGTTTTTCGTAGGCGAGGCCTCGTCCCGCCAGGCTGGCGCGGTCGAACGAAGAGGCAAGGAGCGCCTCGCGGTGTCCCGTGGAGTAGCTGCTCAGTGCGGGCGCGCCCTTCCCGTGTGCGACGGCTTCGGCGAGGAGCCCCTGGATCTCGGCGTCGGCGTTCCAGCGCGCCGCCCGCTCTTTCAGAATCAGGTACGTGCGCATGCAGCCGCGCGCAAAGTCCTTCACACCGTCGTAGTCTTCCGTGCGATAGGCGTGTGCGTCGAAGTGTCTGGGACCGTCGTACCCGACATCCTCGAGGAACTTGACGAGGAAGAACGTGCCCTTCACGTTGGCGGCACCGAAGCGGAAGTCCTGATCGTACCGGCCTGGCGCCTGGTCGTTCAGATCGATGTGAAAGAGCTTGCCGGCCTCCCACGCCTGCGCGACGGCGTGGAGGAAGTTCAGTCCGGACATCTGTTCGTGCGCGACTTCCGGGTTCACGCCGACGAGCTCGGGGTGCGCGAGCGTCGCGATGAAGCCCAGGTACGCTCCGGTCGTCGCCATGTAGATGTCGCCGCGTGGCTCGTTGGGCTTTGCTTCGAGCGCGAAGCGATACCCGTACTTTCGGTCGATGGAGTACTCGCAGAGATAATTCACCGCGTCCCGAAGGCGCTTGACGGCCTCGTCCGGGCGGCGGCAGGCATCCGTTTCCGTTCCCTCGCGTCCGCCCCACAGCACGAACGTCTTGGCACCCAGCTCGGCGCCCAGATCCATGGCGCGCATCGTCTTCTGCACCGCGTACGCACGCACGCGCGCGTCGTTGGCAGTGAAGGCTCCGTCGCGGAAGACCGGTTCGTAGAAGAGATTCACGGTCGCCATCGGCACGACCAGGTGGTGTTGCTCGCACGCCCGCGCAAAGTCACGGACGATCCCGTCACGCTCGGCGGGGGTGGCATCGATCGGCACGAGATCGTTGTCGTGAAGGTTCACGCCCCATGCGCCGACTTCGCCGAGGAGCGCGGCGGCGTCGACCGGCGAGAGAGCGGGGCGGACAGCGTCGCCGAAGGGATCGCGGCCCCGATTGCCGACGGTCCAGAGACCGAATGTGAACTTGTCTTCCGGGCGTGGGCGGTACCGATCGGTCATGACGTCTCCGGGGCGCGGGAAGTCGCGCGCCGAAAATCAGAGCACAAGTCCACGGGGATCGCAAACAAGCGAGGCTGCTTGTCAGTAAAACCCTAACAGATGGGAGGAGGGAGGGGCACGAAACCGTCAAATCTTGGATTCGATCGCGCGCACCGAAGTCCGCGCCGAAGTTTCGTGATCCTCCCACGTCCCATCCTCCTGTCAAGGTTTTGCTGACAGGTGAATGTCGTCGCGATATGAACAACGCGATATCATTCTCGACTGGCCCCTCAGCCCATGAAGAAGAACGCCACCATCGCGACTGTTGCCGCCGCTGCGGGTGTTGCCGTCAGCACGGTCTCGCGCTATCTCAATGGCCACTATGTCAGCCAGCCGGTGCGGGCGCGGCTGGGTGAGGTGATCGAGACGCTTGGCTACTCGCGGTCGTGGACGGCGCGAAACCTGAGCCTGGGGCGCCGGGGCTGCATCGCGGTCGTCGTCGATTCGAGCGCCGATCCGTGGTTCGTTCAGCTCCTGACCGGGATCGAAGAGGAGCTCTCGGCTCGCGACACCGGGCTCATGCTGGCCAGCCTCGAGCTCCGCGGGACCTATGATCCGGGCCTGGTCCTCGAGTGGGTGCATGCACGGCGGGTCGACGGGATCATCACCGCCAAGTCCCAGCGCCGCGAGCGCCCCTTGTTCCGCGCGTGTGCCGAGGCCAGGCTGCCGACCATCGCCGTCGTACCGGACGAAGCTCCACCCGGCGCCCACGTCGTGAGCTGCGACAACGTTGCGGCCGGGATTGCCGTGGCCCGTCACCTGACGACGCTCGGCCACAGCCGGATTGCCTTCGCGGGCGGTCCGGCCCATTCCCTCGACTCACGGCATCGCCTCCGCGGCGTGCAGATCGGACTCTCTGAAGCCGGCGTGGGCCTCAGTCCGGCGCGGACGTATTCGTGCGGCAGCTGGGATACGCCGGCGGGCGAAGCGTTCGCCGAGCGGTGGCTGGACGGGCCGCGCGATGCGACTGCGGTCGTGCTCGCCAACGACGCGCTGGCGTTCGGTTTCCTGCGTGTCGCGCAGCAGCGCGGCCTTCGGATGCCGGCCGACCTTTCGATCGTCGGATTCGACGGTCTGCCGCAGGGTGAGCTGTTCCTTCCGGCGTTGACAACCATGGCGCAGCCGATTCGGGAGATGGGCCGGGCGGCGTGCCGAACGCTGTTTGCGAGCATCGAGTCGTCTGGCCAGGTCGGCCGTACCGTGTTCCCGATGCACCTCCTCGTCCGAGAAAGCACGAGCCTGCCTCCCGACGGGATATCGCTCTGTGAAGTCTCAGTTGACACCCAGGTCACACGCAGCGTACAAGCCTAGGGCTGGAAGCGGTTCCATCCGCCTCCGGAAGACCTCCTGATGCCGATCGTTCGTCGTTTCGCTCCGTCTCGTCCGGTGTGGCCTTCAGTGGCCACGGCGCTCCCTAGGTACCGGCTCGGCGCCGACGACCGTCATCGCGCTCCGGCCGGCGTGGGCGGAGTTCGCGCGCATCACGCAACCTGCGCCCGCCGAGGACGCGCCGGGACAGGCGATCCAGCGCATACCCGTCTATCACCCCCCCGCGGGCGGCACCCGGTGCGCCGCCGGCTTTCTCGATCCGTGCACGGAGAGCGTCCATGAAAATCGGAGTGAACACGTGGGTCTGGACATCGCCGCTGACAATCGAGGAATTCACGCGGCTGGCGGCCCACATCAAGCGGCTCGGCTTCGATCTGGTCGAGGTGCCCATCGAGAGCACCAGCGACCTGGACTACACGCGGGCCGCGGCGGTCGCACGCGAGCATGGACTGGCCGTCTCGGTCTGCGCTGCGATGTCGCCCGATCGCGATCTGATACATCCCGACGAGAGCATCCGCGCCAACGGGATGGCGTACGTCAGGCACTGCATCGAGGCGGCATACACCCTGGGCTCGAACAGAGTCTGCGGACCGCTGTACGCGGCGGTCGGCCGGACCTGGCAGGCGACGCCGGATGAGCGCGCGCAATACATGGATCTGCTCGTCGCGCAGCTGAAGGAGTTGTCCGTGCACGCGAGCGACCATGGGGTCGTGCTCGGGGTCGAGCCGCTCAACCGCTTCGAGACGAGCGTGCTCAACCTGACCGCGGATGCGATCGCCGTCGTCGATCGCGTCGGGCACCCGTCGTGCGGTCTGCTGCTCGACACCTTCCACATGAACATCGAGGAGCAGTCGATCGGCGACGCGCTTCGGTCCGCCGGGTCGCGGCTGAAGCACCTCCACGCGTGCGAGAACGATCGCGGTGCGCCGGGATCCGGCCACGTGCCGTGGACGGAAGTAGCACAGGCGCTTCGCGATATCAGGTACAACGACGGGGTCGTCATCGAATCGTTCACGAGCAAGGTGAAGTCGATCGCGCGCGCGGCAGCCATCTGGCGGCCGCTCGCCGCGACTCAGGACGCGCTCGCGGAGAACGGATTGCGGCATCTGCGGGACTTGCTCGCAACGACGTAGCGCGCTAGTAGCGCGCCACGGGCGCGCCCGCCGGAGCGGAGCGGGGCACGGGGCCCCCGCGAGCGACGGCGATGGGGGGTCCGGCGGGGCGAAGCCCCCCGGTCTAGATGCACAGGAGACAACTTGTGAAACGCATCGGAATGGGAATCGTCGGCGCCGGCTTCGTCGGCCCGCATCATGTCGACGCCGTTCGACGGCTTGGGTACGTCGACGTCGTGGCGATCGCGGGCAGCAGCGATGCCTCCGCCAGGAAGAAGGCGGACGCTCTGGGCATCGAGCGCTCGTACGGCAGTTACGAGGCGTTGCTCGACGATCCAGCCGTTCAGGTCGTTCACAACACCACGCCGAACTATCTGCACTATCCGGTGAACGCAGCGGCGCTCGCGCGCGGCAAGCACGTCATCTCCGACAAGCCGCTCGCGATGACGGCAGCGGAAGCGCGGAAGCTCCTCGATCAGGCGACGAAGGCGGGCGTGGTCCATGCCGTGACCTTCAACTACCGCGGCAACCCGCTCGTGCAGCAGGCGCGGCTCTCGATCGCGCGCGGAGACATCGGCCGGCCGCACTTCCTGATCGGGCAGTACCTGCAGGATTGGCTTCTGAAGGACACCGATTACTCGTGGCGGCTGGAGCCCGACAAGGGTGGCGCCTCCTCGGCACTGGGCGACATCGGCTCGCACTGGTGCGACCTCGCTCAGCACATCAGCGGGTTGCGCATCACCCACGTGCTCGGTGACATCACCACGGTCCTCAAGAAGCGGAAGCGGCCCAAGGGCTCGCGCGAGGCATTCCAGACAGGTGGCAGTGACGACGCATTCGATCTCGTCGACATCGCGGTCGAGGATCTGGCGTCAGTGCTGCTGCGGTTCGACAACGGGGCGAAGGGCGCCTTCTCCGTCGGGCAGGTCTGTGCCGGCCACAAGAACGATCTGATCCTCGAGATCTCCGGGTCGAAGGCTTCTCTGCGCTGGACGCAGGAACAGCAGAACGACCTCTGGATCGGTCACCGCGACAAGGCCAACGAGCTGTTGCAGAAGGACCCGTCACTCATCGACGCCGAAGCCCGTGGGTACGCGCACCTGCCGGGCGGTCACCAGGAGTCGTGGGCGGACGCGTTCGCCAATCTGATGCGAGACATCTACGGCTTCATCGCCGAGGGTCGGAAACCGTCCGACAAGCATCCGCCGGCATTCGCGACGTTCGAAGACGGCTACCGCGCCAACTGCATCGTCGAAGCCATTCTCGAGAGCGCGAAAGCCGGGAGCCGGTGGACGGAAGTGACTTATTGAGCCTTCAGCCTTCAGCTTTCGGCTCTCAGCCTGCGACAATCGGCGATCCGCTGACGGCTGATTGCTGAGAGCTGAGAGCTACTATCGACAAGGATCAAACTAGATGACCACCCGACCGTTCGAACCGCAGTTCATGAAAGTTGGCGTCCTCACCGCGGCGTTGCAGGAGCTCACTCCGCGCGAAGTCCGGGATCCCGATCCTGACAAGGCAGTCGAGGACTGGCTGGAGTTCGCCAAGGACCTCGGCGCGCCCTACATTCAGCTTTCGTCGGCGCTCCATCCGAGCGAGTCGGACGTGCCGCCGGAAGCGATGCTCGATCCGGTGGCCAACACGCTGGACCTCCGGAAGCCGTTCGACAAGTCTCGGGCAAAGCGGGTCGAAGCGGCGCTCAAGGCGACGGGAGTCGGGCTCTCGGACATCGGATACTTCGACAACCTTCTGCACCACGACCAGGCTGTTCGGGCGAAGAAGCACGACTTCATGCTTCGCGTGTTCGATACCGCGGCGATGCTGGGCGTCAATGCGGTCTGCGGATTCGTCGGCCGCAATCAGCAGCACAGCATGGACCAGAATCTGATCGATTTCGAACAGCACTTCGTTCCGCTGCTCAAAGCCGCCAAGGAGCGCGGGCTGACGTATCGGGTCGAACAGTGCCCGATGCCGGGATGGACGACGGGCGACAACTTCCACAACAACATCGCCTACACGCCCGGGACATGGATCGCTCTGCACCGCATCTGCGAGAAGCACGGGCTCGGCGACAACTTCCGCATCCACTACGATCCGTCTCACGCGATCCTGATGGGGCAGGACACGCGATCGATATTCCAGTACCTCAAGGACACCGGCTACAACTTCCTGATCGGCGGGTTCCACGTGAAGGGGCAGGTCATCGACGCGAAAGGCGTGTCGGCGTGGGGCTACGGCGGCCAGACCGTCGAGCGCGGTGACTGGATCGGCGGAAAGCCATCCGCGAACCCGGTCGATCAGCTCAACGCCTGGAAGAAACAGACGATACTCTGCGAGCACGAGCTGCCGGGCACGGCCCGACACGATCCGCTCGCGTACCTGCAGAACCGCACGGTCGACTGGCTCGACCACCAGCTCGCTGCGCGGGAGCTGCTGAAGCTGGACGTGGCCAACACGCACCTCGTCGTCGAACACGAGTATCCGAAGGCGCGCTTCCAGGACCGCGACAGGTTGAAGCCGATTCTTCAGGGCTCGATCGCATTCGTGCGGCGGATAGACGAGGCGGCCGCTTGCATGTACGCGCTTCAGCACGAGGTGCTGGCCGCGCAGAAGATCCCGGTGCAGGGCGTGGGCCGCGAGGCCTACCGGTCGTGACGGCGCAGCAATTCAGGAGCCGCTATCCATGATGAAGTCAACGCCGCCGACGATCCCGTTCATGCGGCCTGACCGCCGAGGGATTTTCGCCGCTCTTGCCTGCCTCGTGCTGCTGGTCGGGGCACACGCCTACACGGCCGACGGGCTGCAGCCGGCCAGCGCGACGGCGCCCCGCCCGCTCAAGGTGCTGTTTCTCGGCGATGGCGACGGCACGCATCAGTCGGCCGGACTCTTCACGGCGCTCGCGCCCGTCCTCGCGCGCCATGGCATCCAGCTCACGCACGTCTCCACGCCAGCCGAGGCGCTGACCTCGCAGGTCCTCGGCGACTACGACGGACTGCTGCTCTACGGGGATCACACGGCGATTACGCCGGCGCAGGAGCGTGCGCTCGTCGGCTTCGTCGAAGGCGGGAAAGGCCTCGTGGCGATCAACGCCGCCATCGAGATGTTTCCGTCCTCGTCGGCGTACGGGGACCTGATCGGCGCGCGAGGCGAGCGTAAAGGATCGGCGGAGTTCACGGCGGAGCCGCTCCAGGCGTCCGGCGCGATCCTCAAGGGGCTTCAGCCGTTTTCGACGACGGACGATACGTACACATTCACGAAGCAGAGCGCGGCGGGACGCTCCGTGCTGATGGAGCGTGTCGAGGGAAGCGTCCGCACGCCGCAGACGTGGATACGGACGCAAGGGAAAGGTCGAGTGTTCTACACGGCCTATGGCAGCGAGAAAACCTGGCAGGTCCCCGGTTTCAGACAGCTGGTGGAGCAGGGCCTCCTCTATGCGGTTCCAGACGAGGCGCGGAAGTGCCGGGACGAGCTGAAGATGCCCGAGTTGAAGTACGAGGACGGCCACAACGTCCCGAACTACGAGAACCGCGATCCCGCGCCGAAGTTTCAGCTGCCGTTCACACCACAGGAGTCGATGAAGTTCGTCCAGGTCCCAGCCGGTTTCTCGCTCGAGCTCTTCGCCTCCGAGCCGGACATCGTCAAGCCGATCTCGTTCACGTTCGACGAGCGCGGGCGGCTGTGGGTCATCGAGGCGATCGACTACCCGAACGACGTGCGCAACGGAGAGCCCGGCGACGACCGGATCAAGATCGTCGAGGACACCAACGGCGACGGCAAGGCGGACAAGTTCACGATCTTCGCCGATCGATCTGAACCTCGCGACGAGCCTGACGTTCGCCAACGGCGGCGTGATCGTGTCGGCGGCGCCGCACATGCTGTTTCTGAAAGACACGGACGGCGACGGCAAGGCGGACGTCCGGCAGATCCTCAGCACCGGATGGGGGATTCGCGATACGCACGCGGGCCCCTCGAACCTTCAGTACGGCCCCGACAACTACATCTGGGGCTCCGTCGGCTACTCCGGGTTCGACGGAGAGATGAACGGGAAGAAGCTCCAGTTCACGCAGGGCACGTACCGGTTCAAGCCGGACGGCAGCGACTTCGAGTACGTGACGATGTCGACGAACAATACGTGGGGACTGGGCTTCTACCGAGAACTTCGACGTGTTCGGTTCGACGGCGAACAACGATCCCAGCTTTCTCGTCGCGATTCCGAACCGGTTCTTCGAGGGCGTCGAGGGCCTGCCGCAGGCGCGCGGCAGCGGACCGGGCTATCAGAGCGCCGCGCAGTTCTACACCGCGCACTACACGACTCCGTACATCCGCCAGGTGGACGTGTTCGGGGGCTACACGGCGGGCAGCCGGACACTATTTCTACACCGCGCGCTCCTTTCCGAAGGAGTACTGGAACCGCATCGCCTTCATCACCGAGCCAACCGCGCACATCGTCGGTCAGGGAATCATCGAGTCGAACGGCGCCGGCTTCGTGACGCGCGACGGCTGGAACCTGCTCTCGGGCTCCGAGGAATGGGTCGCGCCTGTGCACGCGCAGGTCGGACCCGACGGCGCCGTCTGGGTCTCCGACTGGTACAACTTCATCGCGCAGCACAATCCGACGCCGATGGGTTACGTGAACGGGCGCGGCAACGCCTACGAGCAGCCGCTGCGGGATCACTCGACGCGGCCGCATCTACCGCGTCGTCTATAAGCACGCGACGGCGGCAAAGAAGCGATCCCTCTCCGCGACTGATCGTGCGGGGCTCCTGGAGGCGCTCGCGTCGGACAACATGTTCTGGCGACTCCACGCGCAGCGCCTGCTCGTCGAGCGCGGGCAGAAGGACGTGGTGCCGCAGCTGGTCGCGCTCGTGCGCAACAAGACGGTCGACGAGGTCGGGACCAACGGCGGCGCGTTCCACGCACTCTGGACGCTGCAGGGCCTCGGCGAGACAACGAATCCGGCGAGTGAGGGTTACAAGGCGGCCGTTGAAGCCTTGAAGCATCCGGCAGCGGGCGTGCGAAAGGCGGCGGTCATGGTCCTGCCGAAGACGCCGGCGGCTGCGGACGCCATCGTCGGCGCGGGGGCGCTGCAGGATCCGGATCTCCACACGCGCCTCGCCGCCGTCCTTGCCATCGCGGAGATGCCCTCGTCTCCGGAGATTGGACCGGCGCTCTATGCGGCCGCAAAGAAACCGGAGAACTTCGGCGACCGGTGGCTGAGCCGCGCCATTTACATCGCGGCGAGCAGGCACAAGGCGACTTTCCTCACGCAGTACAAGTCCGATTCCGCCGCCGAGCCGTTTACCGCGCTTCCCGCGTCGCTGCGGCTGGGTGACACGAAGCCCGACTGGCGGGCGCCGGCGCGCCGCCGATCTCACCGCCGACTGGAAGGAGATGCAGGTTCCGGGCGCCTGGGAAACGAAAGGCCTGGCGGATTTCGACGGCATCGTCTGGTTCACGCGGACAGTCGAAATCCCGCAAGGCGCGACGCCGTCGGCGCTCTCGCTCGGTCGTATCGGCAACATCGCCGAAGTGTGGGTGAACGGTCTCTCGATTTCACTGGGACCGAACGGGGGGCGTGGGGCGGGGCAGGTGGCCGGCGGCGGTCGCGGTGGACCGCCACTCTATCCCCTCGCAAGTGGCGTGATGCGACCGGGCACGAACACGGTCACCGTGCGCATCCAGAACAACCGTAACGACGGAGGCTTCCTGGGGACGCCGGAGTCGATGTTCGTCGAGGCGGGTCAGACGCGCGCGCCGCTTGGCGGGAACTGGCGCTACAGAGTCGAGCGACAGACGAACGCCGGCGCGCTGTACGCGAAGCCTGGCGATCTCGCTGCCCACGTGGCGTTCACGGCCGAGGGCGGTCTGGCCGGAGCGGCTGGCGCTGCGCTGCCGAAGATCGCTCCCGCAGCTCCCGACGTCGTGCTGCGGCTTGCGGTCCTCCCCGGCCAGATGCAGTTCGACACGACGGAGTTGACCGTCGCGCCAGGGCAGCTCGTCGAGGTCGTGTTCACCAATCCTGACGGTATGCAGCACAACTTCGTGCTCGGCGCGCAAGGGTCGCTCGACGCCCTCGGCGCGGCCGCGGATGTCGTCGCGCGCTCACCGAACGGTCTGGCGCAGCAGTACGTTCCGGACTCTCCGCAGGTGTTGTTTTCGACCAGACTGCTCGAGCCAGGTCAGACCGTGACGTTCCAGTTCAAGGCCCCAGCCGACGCCGGCAAGTATCCGTACGTCTGCACGTTCCCCGCGCACTGGAAGACGATGAACGGCGTGTTGAATGTGGTCGCGCCCGCTGGTCGGGGCCGAGGCGGACAGTGACAGTCGGCAGTCGGGAGTCGACAGTCGACGGTCGCAGTCGCCAGTCGTAGTCAGCGGTCGACAGTCGACAGTCGACGGTCGCAGTCAAAGTCGGTAGTCAGAGCCGCTGCTGAGAGCAGGCTGTCGCCGCTAACCAGGCGCGAGCGAAGCGAAGCGCCGGGTAGCCGCGGGGGTGGGGCCCCGCGGCTGTAAGAAAGAGGACTCCGATGTTCAAGCGAAGATCATTCCTGGCGGCCGGTGCTGCGGTCGTGTTGATCGCAGCATCCTCATTTCTCGGTGCACAGACCGCCGGGCCCGGCGTCAACATCCTCTTCCTCGGCCATCACAGCGAGCACCACAACTCGGCGAAGTTCGAGCCGATGCTGGCCTCGGCGCTCGCGTCAGAGGGCATTACCTTCACCTACACCGAGGATCCGGCGGACCTGAATCCGGCGAAGCTCGCACAGTTCGACGCGCTGCTCATCTACGCGAACCACACCACGATCGCCCCGGAGCAGGAGAAAGCGTTGCTCGAGTACGTCGAGGGCGGCAAAGCCTTCCTGCCGATTCACTGCGCCTCGTTCTGCTTCCAGAACTCACCGGCCTACATCGCCCTCGTCGGAGCGCAGTTCCAGAAGCACGGGACCGGAGAGTTCACGGCGGAGATCGTCAAGCCTGACCATCCGGTCATGGCCGGCCTGACGCCCTTCCAGGTGTGGGACGAGACCTACGTGCATACGAAGCACAACACCGATCGGCTCGTGCTCATGGAGCGCGTGGACGCCGCCGGTCGCGAGCCCTGGACGTGGGTGCGCAACCAGGGGAAAGGGCGCGTGTTCTACACGGCGTACGGCCACGACGAGCGCGTCTGGGGCAACGCGTCGTTTCACAAGCTGATTCTGAACGCCGTCCGCTGGGCCGTCCAGCCTGCCGCGCGGACGCGCTGAACTGCTCCATCGACGCGCCGCCGGCCAGCCTCCGCCAAGGCTACGGCGGCCCGCCGGGGCTTTAGCGAAGGCGGGAGCGGAGTGGGGCATGGGGCCGCCACCCCCGCAGCGCGCACAAGACGCGCGCCGGGGTGGAGGTGGGGGGTCCGGCGGGGCGAAGCCCCCCGGTTGAATAATGACCACAGACAAGAGAATTCGTGTTGCCATCGTCGGGCTCGGGTTCGGCGCCGAGTTCATTCCGATCTACCAGCGGCACCCGAACGCCGAGATGTACGCCATCTGCCGCCGCGACAAGACCGAGCTCGACGCGTGCGGCGACCGGTTCGGCATCACGACGCGCTACACGAGCTACGAGGATCTGCTGCGCGACCCGAACGTCGACGCCGTCCACATCAATTCGCCGATCGCGGATCACGCGCCGCAGTCGATCGCAGCGCTCAAGGCCGGCAAGCACGTCGCCAGCACCGTGCCGGCGGCGACGACGATCGACGAGTGCCGCGAGATCGTGGAGTCGCAGCGCAAGAGCGGCAAGGTCTACATGATGATGGAGACCGTCGTCTACAGCCGCGAGTACCTGTTCGTGAAGGAGCTGTACGACAAGGGCGAGCTCGGGCGGATCCAGTTCCTGCGCGGCAGCCACCAGCAGGACATGGACGGCTGGCCGGGATACTGGGAAGGCTTTCCACCGATGCACTACGCCACGCACTGCGTCAGCCCGTGCCTGGCGCTCGTCGGCAAGCACGCCGAGCACGTCGTCTGCCACGGCTCCGGCCGGATCCACGAGGACCTCATCCCGAAGTACGGAAGCCCGTTCGCGATCGAGACGGCGACGTTCAAGCTGCGCGACTCCGATCGTGTGCGCCGAGGTCACGCGCAGCCTCTTCAACACCGCGCGTCAGTACCGCGAGAGCTTCGACGTCTACGGATCGAAGAAGTCATTCGAGTGGCAGCAGGTGGAGAACGAGGAGCCCGTCATCCACACCAAGAGCACGACGGCTGCGCCGCTCACCGAGGCGCAGATTCCGAAGCGGGTGAAGGTGCCGGACTACGCGCACCTGCTGCCGGAGCCGATCCGTCGGTTCACGCAGCCGGCCGCCATCCAGGACGCGGACCACCTGTCGTTCCTCCAGGGCGGCGGCCACGGCGGTTCGCACCCGCACCTCGTCCACAACTTTCTGCAGGCGTGCATCGGTCAGCAGCCGGCGATGCCGGATGCCGAGACGTCGGTCAACTGGACGATGGTCGGGATCTGTGCGCACCAGTCCGCGCTGAAGGGTGGGGAGAAGATTCAGATTCCTCGGTTCTGAATCGAAAGCTCTCAGCTTTCAGCTCACAGCTTTCAGCTGATAGCTGTGAGTGAGCTGATAGTGACAGCTGAGCTAGCTGATAGCTGTGAGCTACAGATCAACACCCAGTCACATCACTACTCGTGCCCCCAGCCGCTGGAATGTACGTCTTCAACACGTAGTCCATGACCATGCGGTCGGCGCTGAAGCGCCAGCCCAACGTGCGGATCGCGCGCTTGACGCGGGCAATCCAGCGGCGCGGGAGCCCGTCGCTGTCGCGGTCGTAATAGAGCGGCACGACTTCGTCCTGCAGTGTCTGAAGCAGGGCGTCACCGTCACGTCGATCGTGGACGTCTACCGACGTGTGGGTCTCGCCGCCGCCGATCGCGAAGCCGTTCAGACCGTCGTAGGCCTCGGCCCACCAGCCGTCGAGGATCGACAGGTTCAAGCCGCCATTCAGCACGACCTTCTGTCCGCTTGTCCCACAGGCCTCCAGCGGACGGCGAGGGTTGTTGACCCAGAGATCCACGCCCTGGACGAGGTGCCGGCCGACGTTGATGTCGTAGTCCTCGAGGAACAACAGCTTGCCCGCGAAGCGCGAATCCTGCATCAGCCGCGCGACCTGCTGCAGCATGTCCTTGCCGGCGTTGTCGTGCGGGTGCGCCTTGCCCGCGAAGACGAACTGCACCGGACGCTGAGGGTGGTTGACGAGCGCCGCGAGGGCATCGATGTCCTTGAGGAGCAGGTTCGCGCGTTTGTACGTCGCGAACCGGCGCGCGAAGCCAATCGTGAGTGCATCCGGGCTCAGCGCGCGGCGGAGCAGGGCGATGAAGGACGGCGACTCTCCCCGGGCGGTCGCGTACTGCACCGCGCGACGGCGCGCGGTTTCAATCAGCTGCGTCTTCAGCGTCTGGTGCGTCTCCCACAGCTCGCCGTCGTTGATGCCGTCGATCGCCTCCCAGAAGCCAGGTGTCGCGGAACGCGCGGGCCAGTCCGGACCGAGGTGGCGGTTGTACACCTGGCGCATCTGATCCGCCAGCCAGCTGGGAACGTGCACGCCGTTGGTGATGTGACCGATCGGGACCTGCTGCTCGCTCCCGCCCGGGTAGAGTCCGGCCCACATGGCCCGCGACACCTGGCCATGAACGGAGGACACGGCATTCGCGCGCCGACACAGCTTCAGCGCGAGCACTGTCATGCAGAACGTTTCCCCACCGTCGTGCGTGTTGACCCTGCCGAGCGCCATCAGGTCGTCGTATCCAAGATGGAGCGCTTCGCGCAGCGGTCCAAGGTGCTCTTCGACGAGATCCGGCGAGAAGCGATCGTGGCCGGCCGGCACCGGCGTGTGCGTCGTGAAGACGATCTGCGATGAGACGCGGCGGATCGCCTCCCACGCGTCGATCCCCTCGCTGTCCATGCGATGGCGCATCAGCTCCAGCGCGGCAAATGCGCTGTGGCCTTCGTTCAGGTGCACGACGCCTGGGGAAACACCCATCGCCAGCAGAGCGCGGACACCGCCGACGCCGAGCAGGAGCTCCTGACGGATGCGGACGCGATCGTCGCCGCCGTAAAGACGCGCAGTCAGCTCGCGGTCCTCCGGCTGGTTGCCGTCGACGTTCGAGTCGAGCAGGAGCAGCGTGTTGCGGCCGACCGAAAGCGACCAGACTCGCGCGGCGATCGTTCCGGTGCGAGTGGCGATCGACACCGTGATCGGCTCGCCGTCGCGCGTGGCGGGTTGAATGGGCAGCAGGCCGCTGTCCACGTCGAGATAGTCCTCGTGCTGGCGCCCGTCGAGATCCAGCCGCTGCTTGAAGTAGCCCTGGTCGTAGTACAGCCCCACGCCCACCAGCGGGATCCCGAGGTCCGACGCGCTCTTGATGTGATCGCCCGCGAGGATGCCGAGTCCGCCCGAGTAGATCGGCAGCGACTCGTGAATGCCGAACTCGGCGGAGAAGTAGGCGACGGGCCGCGCCCAGAGGACACCCGCGTAGCGCGCGCCCCACGTATGTTCCGACTTGAGGTACTCCTGCAGGCGGCGATAGGCATAGTTGATCCGGCTATGGAGCTGGAGCTGCTGTGCCCGTTCCTCGAGCGCCTCGATGGGGATCTGCTGCAGGAGCGCGATCGGATTGTGGTCGAACTCGCGCCACCGGACCGGATCGAGCTCTCGAAAGAGCGTCGTCGTATCGTTGTCCCAGCTCCACCAGAGGTTGCGCGCGAGCGCGTAGAGTCGCTGATGCGCCGGCGAAGCCGAATGGCCGATGGTCCGCGCTTCGCTGACGATTGGCGCCAGCTGCGTGCCTGCCATGACGAGCATCCGGACATCGTCCTGGCTGAACGTCCGGCGCTCGACGGTCTGGACGACGAGGACTCCGACGAGCAGGCCGCGATCCAGGATGGGGACGCCTAGAAACGACCGATAAGGGTCCTCACCCGCCTCGTGGAAGTACTTGAATCGCGGGTGGGCCGTGGCGTCGGCCATGACCTGTGGCCGGAGCTGCTCGGCGACGAGTCCCGCCAGGCCCTCGGTGAGGCGCATGCGGACGCGTCCGACGCCCTCGGGGCGCAGCCCGATCGTGGCGGCTAGCACCAGGTTGACCCGATCCGGCTCCAGCAGATAGACCGAGCAGACGTCGGTACCGAAGCGCCGCTTGATCAGGTGTACAAGGTTGTTGAGAGTCTCTGCCGGATTGCCGCTGTGCGAAACCAGCCGGCCAATCTCCTCGAGCGTCCAGAGCACCGATCCCTGGTCGGTCGTCGTCGTCAACTGATCCCGCGCGCTCACGCGTGCCTCCGATCGCTGTGGAAGTCCGGGGATGGATGCTCAGCAAGATCGCTGCCCCGAAGGACGTCAGAAAGCTCAGGAAAGGCGGGGTTTTGAAGAAGACGTCCAAACATTTCTGTCACTGGCCTCGCGTGTCCGTTCATTTATGTAGGATCGGCAGGTCTTGTGCCCGCGTTTGAGGAGCCGCGTCGCGCAGCACGACAGGGAGCAGGACAATTTTGTCTCGACTACGATGATTCATACATTTGTGTATCCAGTGGCTCGCTGGTCCTGGACGGCGTTTCGCCGGCCGCACAGGCTGCGTCTGTGATGTTGTCGCGCGATCGGTCACTTTGGGAGGACGGAGGGGATCGATGCTCTAATCCCCTGCCCGCGTCGCGGACTGCTGCAATCGACTACCGGCGAGACCCGCCCAACGGGGTCACGACTTCGCGAACGCGGCCTCGTCGATGCGCAACGGCTTGTAACCGCCAATCGCCTTGAAATACAGGAAGAGCAGCAGATAGATCGCGGCCATCGCAGCCGGGATGAACGAGTCGGCCTTGAGCGTCTCGCGGTCTCCGACGATGCTGGCGTCGCTGACGATCCGCTGCTCCGGTGTCTTGGCCGCTGCAGTCTGGGCGGCCGACAGCTTGGTGCCGTCGAGGCCTCTGACCTCGCTGAGGAAGAGGAATTTGCTCGGCACCGGCGCTTTGTACTGCTCGTAAATGGCCGGCGCGGTGGCCGACAGGTGCTCGGCCGTGAACCGGTCCTTTGCGTACCCCAGACCAGGACCTCCGAGGAGGCCGGCGGACATCATGCCGATACCACCCATGATCGACATGGCGACCGCCCCCGTCCGCGGGAAACGATCGCCGACGATGGCCAGCATTGTCGGCCAGAAGAATGTCTTGCCGGACGCGTAGACGGCGAGCGCGACCATCGCACCGACAAACGTATCGATGCCGCTCACCATTCGCAGGCCGACGACGGCCAGCAGGGCGCAGATGAAGAGCAAGCCGACGGGCGAGACCTTCAGGTGTTTCTCGATAAAGTGCGCGCAGAAGCGCAGCGAGAACATCAGCAGCGAGGTGAAGACGAACAGGACCTTGCCTTGCGCGGGCGTCAGGATGTTGCCGGTGATGTTCTGAATCCAGCTGTCGGTGCCGAGCTCGACCGAGCCGAGCAGCGCGTGCGTGATGAAGAGCACGAAGAGCAGCAGGGATCCGGTCGAGAAATTCGTGTTGATGCCGACGACGATCAGCAAGGCCAACGCGACGCCCCACGCCAGATAGCCCCACGCCGCCGAAGTGAAGAAGAGGCTGCCCGTGAAGAACGCGAGAACTGCGCCCAGTTGATCTTTGAAGAAGAGGCCCACGAGGACGCACGCCACGAGGGCGCCGAGCAGACCGACTTCCTGGAGCATCTCGCCGAGGCTGAGACCCTTGGCGGAAGCTTCCGACCTGGGGAACTTCTGACCGAGGAACGCCACGCCGTAGAGCGCCGTCGGGACGAGAAACAGCCCGAGCTGCAGCTTCCAGCTCAGATGCATGCCGTCCCCGAGGATCCATCCGACGAGGCCGCCGAGCACCAGGCCGGCCGGCCAGCTCGCATGAAGGATGTTGAGATAGTGCGTGCGGTTTTCCGGGAAGAGCGTCGATACGAGCGGGTTTGCGACCGCTTCGAGCGTTCCATTGGCCAGGCCGAACAGGAACGTGCCGATGTACAGGAACATGTAGGCCGTCCCCTGATCCTGTCCCGCCGTGGCGCCGAACGTGACCAGCGCCGACAGCATGTGGAACAGGAACGCGGCGACGATCAGCTTTCCGTAACCGATCTTGTCGACCACGACACCGCCGACGATGATCCCGAAGCAGAAGCTGGTGAAGCTGGCGCCACCGATGTCACCGAGCTGCGCGCCGGTGAATCCGAATTCCGCAGCCCAATTCGCGAGGATGCCGCCGCGGATTCCAAAGCCGATACCCGCGGCGAGGATGGCCATGAAGCCTGCCACCAGCAGGCGTCTGGCGTTTGGCGCGACGCCTCCCGATGTTGTCCGGACGCTGTTGCTCATTGTTTAGCTCGGATTTGACTCGTGTCCACCGTCAGCGATCAGGGCAGAGACGTCGCTGAGGGTCTGGTGAAGGTTGGCGAAAGTCTCCGTGCAGGACGCTGAAACCGCCAAGTCAATTTCTCCAGCCCGGCGACGTCTTTCAGGGCGAAACAGCGGTAGAGCTGAGTTGTCTGATTAACTGATTGATAGAAATAAGGTTGCTGCTGTGAGGTGGTGTGCGGGCTTGTCGGCGCCTGGGGGAACAGTGGCGCAAAGTTTTGCTATGCGAGATGGGTGCCGGCTACTGATGAGTAGCCGGCACCTGGGAGCGCGCTACTTGACGACCAGGTTCCCCTTCATGCCGGCGGTGAAGTGCCCGGGGAAGGTGCACATGAAGGGATACGTGCCTGCCGCCGCGGGGACTTTGAACGTGATGTCGACGGTCTCGCCGGGTCCGGCGAGTGGCGTGGACGCGACGACCTCCGCTTTCATCGCCGCCGGAATGAAATCGGTGTCGCGGGCTGATGCCGCGGCGGTGTTGAATTCCACGACCTTCGTCGTCGGCTTGAGCACGACGACGTTGTGCGCCATCGCCATTTTGGGGATCGTGCCGACGTTCTTGAGCTGAATATGGATGGTCTCGCCGGGCTTGGCGGTAATTTCCGTCACGCTGAACTTCATATCGTCGCCGCCGGTCAGTGCGACCATCCTTGCCCCGCCGGTGGTTTTGGTGGCGGACGTGGCGGGCGGCGCCTTCGGCGCGGCAGGCTGCTGTGCGGCTACCTGCGTCATCGCGACGGGCAGGCTCAGGGTCAGGAGTGCTGCGAGACAGGATCGTGTCATATCGAAGGTCCTCAATCTCAAAATAGAAACAAAGTGCGCGCTCAGTAGAAGCAGGCGCGGGAATCGTGCCGACGTGCCCTCCATTCTACAGTCTCCACACCCGCGCGCGTCGCGGGTGGACCGCCGCTAACTCGGGCGCGCAAGCTGTTCCGGCACGGCCGTAGCCGGATGGCAGTGAATCCAGTACCTGGACTCCGACCTTGGTCCGTGCCGGAATCCACCGATACGTCGGAACCCCAAACAGACGGCCGCGGTCGATCATGACGCGGCGAGATTCCGGCATCGGCGAGACGCCGAATTCCATTCCCCGGGTGAACGTTTCGCCATTCCACGGCGGTTGCGTTCGGCTGTGGTTTTCTTCCCAGATCCCCATCCACGGAAAGTCAGCCGTCCTCCACACACACCCGAAGGCGAGCCGCGCGCGGGGTGAGAACGCGACGAAGAAGGCGTCCGCGAGCGCGGGGTCCATCAGGTGCGAGGTGTAGGCGCTGGAGGAGGTGGCATCCACATGCCGAAGCATGTTGACCGTGCCACCGCTGGCTCGCGGCGCATGCGGCCAGTGGAACTCGGCGCCGGGGCGAAGGTAGTCGCCGACGCCGAAGGGTCCCTCGAACACGAGCGATCGGGTCGCCGACGCTCGAAATTCCGTGCTCCCCCGTTCGAGAAATGGCGGGCCGAGCGTGACGTGCTGCGTCCACGCAATCGGGCGATCGCTCGGACTGACGTTCTCGACGACTTCGCGCACGCGAATCGTCCGATCGACGAGCTCGAGCTGCCGCTCGAACTGGAGCTGTGCGATTGGAAAATCCGCCCGCATCGTCAGATCCGTCCTGGAGCCCTCGAACGCGTAGGTCGCGATCGAGGCTTCTCCGTGCACCGATTGACCCGCTGCGACCTCCGCCTCCGACGGACCGCCGAAGACATCGAGACAGAGGTTGTGGCCCATGATGCTCGAGAGCAGTCGAGCCTCGACACTGCTGCCGTAGTGTCCATGAGTGGCAGCGTCGTACGCCGACGGCTCGATCGACGGCCACGGTGGAATCCAGAGTGGACTGACGCCGGACACCTTGTCGAGGATCGAGGCGATGTGGCCTCCACCCTCGAGCACTGCCACGCGAAGAGCCGTGTTCTCCAGGACCGCTGCGCGGCGGCCGTTGAATCTTTCGAGTTCGACCATGGCGCGTATTATCTACGACCGGACTGCGGGCTTCGCCGGCTGGGCACTGTTCGAAGGGACGCGAGCGTCACGCCTTTCGTGTACGGTCGCACGACCGACTTCCGGGTGTCCGGGTGTTTCGCACGGTGGAACTGCTCCGACGAAGGGGGTCCGTGGGACCTGGCCGACACAGGTCAGGGCAGCGGCTCGCGGCTGGACTTTTCGTGCGGCCACTCCGCGGCCGCGTTTGTCCGAGCGAAACGTCCTTCTCCGCCCGGAGGAGGCTTGCCACCACTGTCGCGCAGGTTGTATTGTCCCGGGTCGCGCCCGATTCGCGTCATCGCTCCGTGGACCACTCGCTGCGCGTGATGACGCAGAGAGCTGACAGCTGACGAGAGTACAGAAAATGCACAAACACCCTGCACTGCACAACGCAATGTGGCCGGGTCTCGTCGGGAAGGGTCCCGACAGTGAGCCCCCCATCGCGCTCGACACGATGCTGGACATGACCGCTGCCACGTCCGTGGACGGCGTGAAGTTCGACGGCGTCGATCTGTTTCTCTCCGACCCGCACACGAGCATCGACGCGAGCGGAGACGACCTGAAACGGCTGGCAGACGGCGTCGGCCGCCGCGGGCTGGTCGTCGGATCGCTGGTCGCGCCCGTCTGGCCTCCGACCGGCGGCGGATCCGCAATGGGCGACGAAGCCGATCGAAAGAAATTCCTGACGCAGGTTCAAAAAGCCTGCGCGATCGGTCGCACGCTTCGCGATCTCGGCATCAGGAAGTACGGCGTGATCCGGATCGACTCCTCCGCGAGCCCGGGCGACTGGGCCAACGATCCGGCAGGCAACACGAAGCGGATCGCCGAGACCTTCCGCCAGGCCGCGGACATCGCCGAAGCGCACGGCGAGCGGCTCGCGGCCGAAGGCGAGATCTGCTGGGGCGGCATGCACAGCTGGAAGCGGATGGTGGAGCTGCTGGAAGCCGTCGGACGGCCCAAGACTGTCGGCATGCAGACCGACATGGCGCACACGCTGCTGTTCCTGCTCGGAGCCAACGCCCCGGAGGACCGTCTGCTGCCAGCCGACTACGATTGGTCCGACCCGGGCGTCCTGGACGAAGCCTTCCGGAAGATGACGCATGCGCTGCGGCCGTGGACGATCGACTTTCACATTGCGCAGAACGATGCGACGGTCAAGGGCTCCGGCTCGCACGACAAGACCGGCCGGCACTGCCTCCCGCTCGACCCCAACGGCAAACTCGACATCGTCAAGCACGCCGGCTTCTGGCTGCGGGACGACAACGGTGCCGTGACTCACGCCGTGGAGCACGTGTGCTGGGACGGCTGTATGTTTCCGAACGCCGTCATGACGCAGCCCGACACCTGGAGCGACGTCCTGCGCGTCATGATGAAGGTTCGGGACGCACACGGCTGGTAGCACAGTCATCGGTCGGCGGTCATCGGTCGTCAGTCGCGGTCGGCAGTCACAGTCGACAGTCGCAGTCGTCAGTCGGCCGCCGCAGTCGCAGTCGCATCTGGAACCGGGCTGTCCGTAGACAAGATCCGAAGCGGGAAGCCGGAAGCTGGAAGCGGAAAGCGGGAAGCGGAAAGCGGGAAGCTGAGAGACATATGAAGAATCTGAACATCGGTCTCGTCGGTTACGGCTTCATGGGGCGCACGCACTCCAATGCGTTCCATCAGGCGCCGCGCTTCTTCGACCTGCCGTTCCGGCCGGTGCTCAAGGCGATCTGCGCGCGGGATGCGGATCGGGCGAAGCGCTTCGCGGGCAATTGGGGATACGAAGGAGTCGAGAGCGACTGGCGGAAGCTCGTCGAGCGGAAGGACATCGACCTGATCGACATCGCGAGTCCGAACGACACGCATCACGAGATCGCGATCGCCGCGGCACAGGCGGGAAAGATCGTCATGTGCGAGAAGCCGCTCGGGCGGAACGCAAAAGAGGCCGAGGCGATGGTGGCGGCTGTCGAATCGGCCGGCGTGGCGAACACGGTCTGGTACAACTATCGGCGCGTGCCCGCGGTCACCATGCTCAAACAGCTCCTGGACGAGGGCCGTCTGGGTCGCATCTTCCACTACCGCGCGAAGTTCCTTCAGGACTGGACGATCTCGGAGGAGCTGCCGCAGGGCGGCGAAGGGCTCTGGCGGCTCGATGTGAAGGTCGCCGGCAGCGGCGTGACGGGCGATCTGCTCGCGCATTGCATCGACACCGCGCTGTGGCTGAACGGCTCGATCACGGAAGTCACCGCGATGACGGAGACCTTCATCAAGGAACGGAAGCACAATCTCACGGGCAAGGTCGAGCCT
Source organism: uncultured Acidobacteriota bacterium (assembly GCA_963730995.1). GTDB lineage: Bacteria > Acidobacteriota > Vicinamibacteria > Vicinamibacterales > 2-12-FULL-66-21 > CAVSUB01. The sequence goes on from CAVSUB010000012.1 coordinate 770,517, forward strand.
GTCGGGATCGACGATGCCAGCGCGGTGCTGACGCGATTCGAGAACGGATCGCTGGCGATGTTCGAAGCGACGCGATACGCCCGCGGACACAAGGCGCTCTACACGCTCGAGATCAACGGAGAGCACGCCTCAGCGTTCTGGGACCTCCACGATCTGCATCGCATTCAGTACTTCGATCATCGCGACGAAGGACGCGTTCGCGGGTGGCGCAACATCCACGTCACCGACGGCGACCAGCCCTACATGAAGCGCTGGTGGGTTCCGGGCCTGCAGATCGGTTACGAGCACACCTTCATCCACCAGTTCGCCGACTTCGTGGAGGCGCTCGGCCAGGGAAAGGGCGTGGCGCCGAGCTTCCGCGACGCGCTCCAGACCGATTACGTCACGGACGCGATCCTGGCGTCAGCGACGTCAGGACAGTGGGTCAAGGTGTCGAGGAGCTGAGAGTCGGGATCCGGCTACTGCCGTCGGGGCTCCTTGCTGAGATTCTCAGCGAGAAACAGCCCGCTCTTCCCGGCACAAATCACATCGAGGTCGCCGTCCCCGTCGATGTCGACGACCGGAATCTGCATGCCTCCGCCCATCCGCCCGCCGAAATCGATGATGTGGCGGACCCACTCCATACCAGGTGCATTGCCGGGAGCAGATGGCGCACCCGGACGATGCTCGAACCAGTAGACACCGAGCGGCTCTCGTTCGCCTGGATCGTTGCCGTTGTGTGCCATGAATCGCTTGCCCGTGACGAAGTCCAGTTGCTTGTCGCCATTCAGATCGACCAGCGTCGAGGCGTGCCCCTGAGACCACGCACCGTCGATCTGCCGGCGGGTCCATTTGCCTCCCTCGCCCTGCTCGAACCAGAACACGCCGTAGTCGTGTCCGGCCGCCGCGATGACGTCGTTCCGGCCGTCGCCATTGACGTCCGCGACGTGCATGAATCCCAGGTCGGTGAGCCGCGGCGCTGCGCCAGGATTTGCGGGCGCGCCCGGGGAGGGCGGCGTGACGTTCACGGTCTCCCAGTCAGGATGGAAGGTCCACGGACCCGAGCGCGGATCGGCGGGCGCTTCCGCCCATCCTCGCGGAGTCAGGATGTCGGTGCGGCCGTCTTTGTTGACGTCACCCGCGCCGATGCCGTGGCCGTGACTCTGCGCCGTGACGACGTGCTTGATCCAGCTTCCGGCCTTGGCCTCGTACCACGCGAGCGGCGTCTGCGTCGATCCAGCCTGCGGGAGGACTTCCTGGGCCTTGCCGTCGTTGTCGAGATCCGCGAGCAGTGCGAACTCGATCGGGAAGCCAGAGTCGATGTCCGCTTCTGCCCACATCCCCCCCGCCTTGCCCGGATTCTTCCACCAGGCGATCTTCTTCGCGAACCACGAGACCGACACGACGTCGGGATAGCCGTCTCCGTTCACGTCGACCGGAAGGTCGCTGAAATCGTCGACGTAGTTGTTCGTGAAGTTGAGCTCCCGGAACTGATGCCGGGTCCATGCGGGTCCTTCGTACCAGTTGTCTCCGGACACGATGTCAAGACGGCCGTCATGGTTGATGTCCGCAACCGCGGCCGTTTCGCTCGCTCCGCCATCGAGCATCCGGATCCGGAACGGGATATCGGGCGGCCTCGCCGCGGAGATCGACAGCAACCCGCCGGCCGCCACCACCACGATCGTCGCGATCCTGCCAATCATCGTCACAATCATCTCCACGAAATGCCGGCCCTTCGGAGGTCTCTGGACCGGGAGCCTACGCCGGCGACGGCTGGCCTCCAAACAGTTTGCCGGAGTCGGGCGCCTTTTTGACATGACAAACGTCAGGACCGTCGGGCGCTCTCGCGGGCTGAGATGTTGCCGGGACCTGCGGTGAGGCGCGTTTCGCAGAATCAAACGAAGAGCGGACTTCAATCTCCTGAATGTTTTCCCGGGCCCGAAGCGTATGCTGTTGCGGCCGCAGCTGGACATCATTCCTCGCGCTTCCGTCACCCGCCTGGGCCGACGAAAGCGGGCAGAAGGCTGACGCACCTGATGCTACGGCGAATGGTCAAGTCATTGAACACTGGTTCAGGTCCAGCAATGCCGGCGGTCTGATAAGGGCATGGGCGCGTGACCAATCGTTTTCTCGCGTTTGATCTGGGGGCCGAGAGCGGTCGTGCCATCCTGGGGCAGCTCCATCACGGGGCCCTGACGATCACCGAGTTGTGTCGCTTTCCTAACGAGCCGGTACGGTACTCGGGCGAGCTCCACTGGGACGTCTCGCGGCTCTGGCTGGAGATGCAGCGGGCGCTCGAACGTCTGACGGGCCCCCCGCTCGACAGCCTCGGCGTCGACACCTGGGGCTGCGACTATGCCCTTCTCGGCGAGCGCGGGAACCTGCTCGAGAATCCCTTCAGCTACCGCGACGCGCGGACCGACGGCGTGATGCAGGCTGTCAACGACCGCGTTGGTGCCGAGGCCGTCTATGACGCGACCGGCACGCAGTTCCTCCCGTTCAATACGCTCTACCAGCTCTACGCGGCATGCCGCTCGACGCCGAGGCTCGTCGCCGCGGCGCAGGCGCTCGCGACCATTCCGGATCTGCTCAACTTCTGGCTGTCGGGCCGCCTGAATTCCGAGTACACGAATGCCACGACCACCGCGATGGTGGATTCGCGGACCCGGAACTGGGCGACGGGACTCCTCGAGCGGCTCGATTTGCCCTCGCGGCTTCTGCTGCCAATCATCGAGCCGGGGACAGTGATCGGCAGCGTCACGGCTGACGCGTCCGCCTCGAGGGCGGGTACGCCTGTGATCGCACCCGCGTGTCACGACACGGCGTCGGCGGTGGCGTCGGTCGAAGCCGGCGGCACCAGTGCCTTTCTCAGTTCCGGGACGTGGTCCCTGCTCGGCACCGAGCTTCCAGCGGCGATCGTGACGGAACGTACGCGCGAGTTGAACTTCACGAACGAAGGGGGCGTCTGCGGGACGACGAGGCTCCTGAAGAACATCGGGGGCCTGTGGCTGTTGCAGTCGTGCAGGCGAACGTGGGCGCGGGCCGGCCGAGCTTACGGCTACGACGAGCTGTTGACGGCGGCGAGCCAGCAGGCGCCGGGGTTCACCTCGCTGTTCGACCCCGACCATCGAGGGTTCCTGCACCCGGACGACATGGTCAGCGCGATCGCGCACTACTGCCGCCAGACGGGTCAGGCGGAGCCAGGAAGCCCGGCGGAGTACGTTCGCGCGATCCTCGAGAGCCTCGCGTTCAAATATCGACGCGTGCTGGACTCTCTCGAGGAGGTCACCGGCACGCGCTTCGAGCAGATCCGGATCGTCGGGGGCGGATCCCGCAATCGCCTTCTCAATCAATTCACCGCTAACGCCACCGGGCGCATCGTCGTGTCGGGACCTGTCGAGGCGACGGCGCTGGGCAACATCGCCATGCAGATGCTGGCGACCGGCGCCGTCTCGTCGCTGCGCGAGGCGCGCGCCGTCATCGATCGGTCATTCCCGGTCGAACGGTTCGAGCCGTCGGAAGCGGATCGATGGGACGCGCACTATCAGCGGTTTCACGAGTACGTGGAGTTGACCTGTGTCTGATACGACGACAATCGAAACTCGATTCCTGAAGAACCTCTGGGACGACGAGGAGGCGGCCGCGCTGGCCGCCCGTCCCCTGGAGCTGCTTCGATATCGCTCGAATCTTCTCGGCGCGGACCTTCGCATCACGAACTTCGGCGGAGGCAACACGAGCTCGAAGTTCGATCTCCCCGACCCGCTTACCGGCGAGCCACAGCGTGTGATGGCTGTGAAGGGCAGCGGAGGCGATCTGCGATCGATGGGGACCTCCGGCTTCGCCGTGCTGTATCTGGACAAGCTCGAACGTCTGATCGCCCGCTATCGGGGTGAAGCGTTCGAGGACGAGATGGTGGGGCTCTATCCGCTTTGCGCGTTCGGAGAGAACCGCGTGGCCGCTTCCATCGACACGCCGCTTCACGCGTTTCTTCCGTTCGATCATGTCGATCATCTCCATCCGGACTGGGCCATCGCCCTGGCGGCGAGCGCCAACGGACGCAGGAAGCTGGAAGAGTTCAACAAAAAGTACGGCCGGAAGATCATCTGGGTGCCCTGGCAGCGCCCGGGATTCGAGCTCGCGTTGATGCTGAAGCGCTCGGTCGACGCCAACCCGGGCTGTGACGGGCTGATCCTCGGCGGCCACGGCCTCTTCACGTGGGGCGACACTCAGAAGGAATGCTACTTGAGCAGCGTCCGCACCATCGACCAGATGGGCGAGTTCGTCCAGGACCACCAGGATCGCAGCGGGGCACCGCTCTTCGGCGGGCAGAAGATCACGGCACCAGTTGCGGACCGCGAATCGGCGGTCATCGATCTCTTTCCATCGCTGCGCGGCGCCGTGTCGTCGAACCGACGCGTGATCGGTCACTACGACGGCAGCGACGACGCGATCGCATTCGCGAACTCGCAGTGGGCGGAAGACCTCTGCCAGATGGGCACGAGCTGTCCCGATCACTTCCTGCGGACCCGCATCTCTCCGATGTTCATCCCGTGGAACCCGGGCGCGGAGGATCTGGCGGTCGTCAAGGATCGGGTCGCCGAACGAATCACGAAATACAGGTCGGACTACGCCGCCTACTACAAGGAATTCGCAGAGCCGGACTCGCCAAAGCTTCGCGACAGCAACCCGTCCGTCGTCGTCATTCCAGGGTTGGGTTTGTTCGGATTCGGAAAGGACAAGCGGGAAGCGCGCATCACGACCGAGTTCTTCGTGAACGCGATCCACGTGATGGCGGGCGCGAACGCGTTGGGGAGCACCGAAGAAGCTTCACCGGACGCGGTGCTGCCGCAGGTCCGTCGTCCGGAACAGGCGGAACAGTTCAAGACGTTCAAGAACTATGTCGCGCTGCCGCGGCTGGAGGCTTTCCGGATCGAGTACTGGGCACTCGAAGAGGCGAAGCTCCAGCGCATGCCGCCGGAGCGGGAGCTGAGTCGTCGAATCGCCGTGGTCGTCGGCGGCGGCAGCGGTATCGGACGCGAGGTTGCGCTGCAGATTGCCAGGCGCGGCGGTCACGTAGTGGTTGCCGACGCGAATATGGCAGGTGCGGAGGAGACAGCCCGGGACTCTGCAAAACTCTCGAACGCGGAGATGGTCGACTCGTCGGCGCTCGACTTGACCAGGCGGGAGACGATCAGATCAGCGTTGAGAAAAACGGTCCGGCAGTTCGGCGGCGTAGACATCGTGGTCAACACCGCGGCCATCTACCCGACTCCGGATCCATCGACTCCTCCCGAAGATGTCTGGGCGCGAACACTGCAGATCAACGTCACGTCGAACTACGTGCTCGCTCAGGAGGCCGCGAAAGTGCTCGCGCCGCAGGGCCTGCCTGCCTCCATCGTGCTGACGAGCTCGGCGAACGCGGTGGTGCCGAAGGCCGGCAGCGAGGCGTACGACGTCAGCAAGTCCGCGATCAATCACCTCGTGCGCGAGCTGGCACTGGGCCTCGGGCCAATCGTCCGCGTGAACGCGATCGCACCGGCGACTGTCATCGCCGGCTCGTCGATGTTCCCGCGCGATCGTGTGATGGTGGCGCTGAAGAAGTATTCGATCGCCTTCGACGAGTCGGAGTCCACCGAAGACCTGCGGTCGAAGCTGGCAGAGTTCTACGCCAGGAGAACGATTACGCGTCGCCCCATTCTGCCGGAGGACAATGCGAACGCCATCTGCTGGCTCGCCGGGGACCAGAGCGCCAAGACGACCGGCCATATCATTCCGGTGGATGGCGGGTTGCCGGAGGCGTTCTTGCGGTGAGATGAGTCGGGATCAGGGATCGGGGATCCGTAGTCCGTCGAGATCGATTCCAAGGTTTTCGGATTCCGGATCCCGGATCCCGACGACGTTTCAGATCGTGGCGTTCGAGATCTGCATCAGCTGATCGTTCGGGTAGATGTGATTCACGGTGTCCGGCGTCACGAGCTGATGCTTGACGAAGACCGCCGGCGGGACGGGACGCCGGTGCAGGATGTCCAGAGCGACGGCGACGATCTCGGGACCGTATTTCTCCGGGAAGTAGGCGACGGATCCGATCAGTCGCGTGTCCATCTGTCGGAGCTCGTCACGGCCTTCCGGCGAAGCGTTCTGCCCCATGATCGCGCAGCTCTCCGCGCGGCCGGCTTCCTGGAACGCCCGCAGTGCGCCAAGCGCGCTGGGATCGTTGATGGCGCCGACGAGCAGGCGCCGTGACTTCGTCACCCGCAGATGGCGGCGCATCGCCTCGAAGCTCTCTCCAAGCTTGCCGTCGCCGTCGAGATATGTGACGCGGCAGTTCTCCAGCTGCGGGAACACTTCCTTCATGCCGACCAGCATTCCGGTCAGGCGCATCTTCGGCAGGCTGCCCGCCCGCTCGAGTGCCAGCAGCACGATTTCGTCGATGTCGCTGTGCCAGTGCTGCTTCGCCCATCGCCCGAGGTGACGGCCGCCAATCAGGCCGGCCTCGTAGTTGTTCGCGCCGAAATACGTCGCGCCAGGATGCGGCACCTCGATCGCGATGAGCGGAATGTTCGCCTCCCGATACTTGGAGGCGACGATGGGAGCGACGTGCTCGTCGGTCTGGAACTCGATGACCAGATCGACCTTCTCGCGAACCAGGATGTCGGCGTTGCGCTGGGCGACTTTGGGGTTGTAGCGGTTGTCCACGCAGATAAGTTCGATGCCCTGCGCGGCAGCGGCGCGTTGAAGGCCCGTAGAGATCTCTTTGGAGAACTGATAGTCGGTGCCCTGGGCTGCGTAGCCGAGCCTGTGAAGCCGTTGACGAAGCGGCCGCACGTACGAGCGATACAGGTTCTCGCCGACCTTCTCGATCATCCCGCAGCGCTCGAGTGTATACAGCAGGCGGAACGCCATGCTCTTCGGAAGGCCGCTGCGTGCGGCGACTTCGCGGAGGGGGAGGGCTTCACCTGACGATCGAAAGGCCGAGAGCAGTTGGGACGAATGAACGACGGACTTCACGAGATAGGGGTCGCGACCCTCTTTGCCGCTCATGGGTGACCTCGACGTAAAACCGCTGTAAACCTTCGTCTCGAAAAGCGGCTCCCATTATCCCCAAACGTTTCGCTGAGCGCAACGGCCGCGCGGCGAGAAGTCCTCCTTTACCGCTAACGTTGCGCCCCGTTCGAGGATCGTGCACGCGGAAAAAGTAACTGGCATGACCACCGATCGGCAGTTGTCGCGGATACTGCGAGTACCGCCGCCGGGCTCGATGGGAGTTTCGCAGGAGGAAACAGCGGTTCGGCTTCCGGCAGCTCCAGTCGGCCTGGTGCCGCCGAGTTGCTCAGTGCTTCCCGAGCCCACGCCGTTGCCGGAAGGCATCAGTCGCCACCTCTCCGAAACGGCGTTTCCGCGGTCCAAACCGCGGCACGATTCGAGTGGGCGTCGAAATACTCCGGAAAATGACGAATTTCCTTCGTAAATCCGGCTGCGCTGCATGCAGCGGGGTCAGACCCAGGTCTGACCCCGACCGGTGGGCCCGTCTGCCGGGGTCGAGTGGTGCCCCTGCGATAACATCGGGCCACTGTGTCGACCGAGCCCCGACTTCTCCTCAGCGCCGGATCGGTGAGCAAGTCGTACGAAGGCGTACGAGCCTTACAGGGGGTGTCGTTCGATCTCCATGCCGGCGAGGTGCACGCGCTCGTCGGCGAGAACGGCGCCGGCAAAAGCACCCTGATCAAAGTCATCACCGGCGCGGTCGCGCCGGACGCGGGGACGCTCATGGTGGCGGGTCAACCCGTGGCCCGCATGACGCCCGCCATCTCGCGAGCCCTGGGGATCGCGGCCATCTACCAACAGCCCGCGCTCTTTCCCCACCTCACCGTCGCCGAGAACATCGCACTGGCGCTCGAGCGCGGCCACGCGTGGCGACGCGTGGACTGGCGGGCGCGCGCGCGCCTGGCGGCGGATCTCCTGTCGCGCGTCGGCGCGTCGATCGGGCCCGATCGTCTGGTCGAGACGCTCAGCATGCCAGAGCAGCAGATGGTGGAAATCGCCAAGGCGCTCGGAGCGGAAGCGAAGGTTCTGATCATGGACGAACCCACGGCGTCGCTCACCGAGCGAGAGACACGGCAGCTGTTCGGGGTCATCGAGCGGCTGCGTAGCGGCGGCGCGGGGATCATCTACATCTCGCATCGGCTCGAGGAAATCGTCACCGTTGCCGATCGCATCACGGTCCTTCGCGATGGGGAGACAGTCGCCACGGTGGCGCGTGCGGACGTGGGCCGGGCGGACCTGATTCGGCTGATGGTCGGGCGGGAGCTCGCTTCGGTCTTTCCGAAGCAGACCGTGACCATCGGCGACGTCGCATTGGAGCTGCGCGGCGTCACCCATCGTGCGTCAGGCCTTCGAGGCGTGTCGCTGACGGTCCGGCGCGGCGAGATCCTCGGCCTGGCAGGTCTCGTCGGCTCCGGCCGGACGGAACTGGCGGAGGTCATCTTCGGCCTGCGGCCCGCGGACGAAGGTCAGATCCTGATTGGCGGTCAGCCGCGACACGTAAGGTCTCCGCAGGACGCGATCGAATCGGGCATCGCTTACGTTCCCGAGGATCGCCGGCAGCACGGCGTCGTGCTGGAGATGTCGGTCGCCGCCAATGCGAGCCTCGCGAATCTCGCGGGCGTCTCGCGCGCGGGGCTCATCGATGTCGCGTCGGAGCGGCGGGCCGCACGGGCGTACGTCGAAGACCTGCGCATCAAGGCGGCTTCGATCGACGCCGACGTGGGGTCGCTGTCGGGAGGCAACCAGCAGAAGGTCGCCCTCGCGCGCTGGCTCGAGACGCATCCAAGAGTCCTGATCCTCGATGAGCCCACGCAGGGCGTGGACGTCGGCTCCAAGGCGGAGATTCACGAGTTGATGGGAAGGCTCGCCGAACGCGGCGTCGCGATCCTCATGATCTCGTCCGAGATGCCGGAGATTCTCGGTATGAGCGATCGCATCGCGGTCATGCAGGCGGGGCGGCTGGCTGGCACGCTGCCGCGCGCCGAGTGTACGCAGGACGCGATCCTTGCGCTGGCGCTCGGCTGAGGTGGCGCACAAAACTCTCATTGTGCAAAGCAGAACCGCTCGGGTGACTCTGGACACCGCCAAAATCTGCACTCCGAAAGGCCGGTCTTAGCAGGTATCCGCCAGGAATATCTGCTGTTTCGCGGCAGACGCCGGTATCTCCGGACGTTTCGTAGAGTCAAAACCTCTCTCTCAGCGCGAAACACATTGACTGGGCCCTACGCACGACCTACAACTCCTTGTGACCGGCGCTGCCCAGACTTGGGCGGTTGGCTGTGTCCACGCCGGCCTGGTCTCGTCCATGGACGGCGTGCGACGGCACTTTCGAGAGGAGGAGCACGTGAAATTCCGTCTCTGCATCAGCCGGCTGGCGCCCACAGTGTCGTGCCTGCTCGCGATGGCGGTTCTATTCTTTCTGACTCCGAGCGCGATCAATGCCCAGGGGTTGACGGGGCAACTCTCCGGAACCGTGGTGGATTCCTCGGGCGGTGCTGTGCCGGGAGCCACCGTCAACGTCCGCAACGTCGCGACTCAAGTCTCGCGCGATGCTGTCACCGACACTGCAGGCGCGTTCGTCATCGCCGACCTGCTGGCCGGCAAGTACGACGTCACCGTGAGCCTCGAAGGGTTCAAGACGTACGTGCAGAACGGCGTCGTGCTGTCGGCCAACGAGCGCGTCGCGCTCCGCGCGATTGCCCTTCAGGTGGGAGCGCTGTCGGAGACGATCTCCGTGACGGCTGAGGCTGCTCGCGTACAGACGCAAAGCTCCGAGCGGTCGGGGCTCATCACCCAGGAGCAGCTCAAGGAGGTCACGCTCAAAGGACGCGACTACATGGGCATGCTCAAACTGCTCCCAGGTGTCGTCGACACGGCAAACCGCGAGGCGCCCGGCTGGAACAACATCGGCGGGCTCGCCATCAACGGTGGCCGCAACAACACCATCAACCTGACGTACGACGGCGTGACGAACCTCGACACGGGATCCAACACGGGACCGTTCCTCGCGCCCGGCCTGGACTCGATTGCGGAAATCAAGGTGCTGACCTCGAACTATCAGGCCGAGTACGGTCGAAGCTCCGGGGGGACGATCAACGTCATCACCAAGAGCGGCAGCCGCGACCTGCACGGCGGCGGCTTCTACTCGAAGCGCTCCAAGAGCTTTAACGCCAACGAGTGGCTGAACAACAAGACCGGCGCCCCGAAGCCGCCGTACGAATTCGATTACGTCGGCTACAACGCCGGGGGTCCCATCGTGCTGCCGAAGTTCAATAGCACTCGCAACAAGCTGTTCTTCTTCTGGAATCAGGAGTTCCTTCCGCGGACCGACCCCGGCACGCTGCAACTGCGCAACGTGCCGACCGAGCTCGAGCGCCGCGGCGACTTCTCCCGATCCTTGGACAACAACGGCAACCTGATCGTCATCCGCGATCCCTCCACGGGACAACCGTTCCAGAACAACATCATTCCGTCGGGTCGGATCGATCCGAATGGGCAGGCGCTGCTGAACGTCTTTCCGCTGCCGAACGCCAGCGATCCGCAGCGCCAGTACAACTACACGTTCCAAAGCTCGTTCGACCACCCGCGCAACGACCAGGTGCTGCGCGTGGATTGGAACGTCGCGTCGAAGACGACGTTCTATTCGCGACTCAACTTCGGATACGAGGCCTACAAAGGCGGCTGGGGATTCGTGCTCAACAACGCCAACTGGCCGCAGTTGCCAATTGCCTACGAAATCCACAGCTACGGGATCGTGAACACCCTGCTCCATACGTTCAGCCCGACGCTCGTGGGCGAGGTCACGGTGGGGCTCAATCACGGCAAGCAGACCGTCGAGCCGCTCACCCAGGCCGATCTGGAACGCAACGACCGGACCCAGGTGGGGCTGTCGAGCCTGCCGCAGTTTTTCCCGGAGGCGAACCCGTCGCGCATTCTCCCCAACGCGAGCTTCGGCGTCGCGGGGCTGGCGCTTGGCAGCAGCATCTCCCAAATCGCGTCGCTGGGCGTCGAAGGCCGCTATCCGTTCTTCGGCCAGAATGACATCTGGAACAGCTCCGCCAACCTGACCAAGGTAATGGGCGCGCACAACATGAAGGTGGGGCTGTTCTTCGAGCACACCACCCGGCCGGCGGCGCGCTCGAGCACGTTCAACGGCAACTTCAACTTCGACCGCAACACCTCCAACCCGCTCGATACCAATCACCCGTATGCCAACGCGCTCATCGGCTCGGTCAACAGCTACTCGGAATCAACGCAGCACCCCGACGCCGACGCCCGCTTCACCAACATCGAATGGTTCGTTCAGGACAACTGGCGCGTGAAGAAGAACTTCACGGTGGATGCGGGCCTGCGCTTCTATCGGATTGGACCGACGATCAGCCGGGGTGATCAGCTGGCCGTGTTCCTGCCGGATCAATTCAACGCCAGCCAGGCGCCGCTGTTGATTCAGCCAGTCAGCACGGCGAACGGTCGTGGTGGTCTGAACCCGGTCACCGGCGAAATCCTGCCGGCGGTCAAAATCGGCACGTTCGTGCCGAACTCAGGCAATCAGGCGAATGGCGTCCAGGTCTTCGATGAAGGTGTGCTCGACACGCCATCCATCCAGGTGGCACCGCGCATCGGGTTCTCGTGGGATGTGACCGGCAACGGCAAGACGGCCGTTCGCGGGGGATTTGGCGTGTTCCCGGATCGGTTCAACGACGACATCATTCTGCAGTTCGTCGAGTTGCCGCCTATCGTCAACACTCCGACCGCCAACTACACGACGATCAAGGAGCTGCTCTCCACGCCGCTCAGTCTGAGCCCGGCGACGGCACGCTCGATCAACCCGGACTACAAACCGCAACACACCTACAACTACAGTGTGGGTGTGCAGCGCGATCTCGGCTGGAAGCTGCTGGCGGATGTGGCGTATGTCGGCTCGAAAGGGCGCCGCCTGCTCCAGACCCGCAACATCAACGCGGTGCCGTACGGCACCAACTTCCTGGCATCCAGTATCGACCCGACGACGGGCGGGCCGCTTCCCGCGGCTTTCCTGCGACCCTATCGCGGTTACGGCGACATCCTCCTCAGCGAGTTCGCCGGCTTCTCGGACTACGACGCGTTGCAGACGGCCGTCAATCGACGCTACTCGCGCGGCCTCCGGTTCGGCCTGTCGTATACGCTCTCGATGGCCAAGAACGTCGGCGGCAACACGACGGTCGTCAACCCGACGGTCAATCCGTTCCTCGACGTCCGCGCGCGCAACTACGCGGACGTCGGCCGACGGCACAACCTGACTATCAACTACGCGTACGATGTGCCTGGGCTGAGTAAGTACTGGGACACCGCGCTCGTGCGCGGTATCTTCGACGACTGGCAGATCTCGGGAGGCACGTCAGCGCTAAGCGGGGCAACGCTGCCCATCACGTATTCGATTTCCGGTGTGAGCGATCTGACTGGAGGGGTGGGCTCCGGCGTCGATTCGCGTGTGGACATCATCTGCGACCCGAATCTGTCGCGGGGCGATCGATCGCCAACCCGGGCGTTCCGAACCGAGTGCATCGCGCCGCCCTCACTGTCGACGAACCGGGTCGGCACGGCCGTCGGCGACGAGATCATCGGGCCCGGGTATCTGAACTGGGACATCACGTTCGCGAAGCACGTGCCGTTCGGTGGGAGCCGCCGGTTCACCTTCCGATGCGAGCTCTATAACGCGTTCAACAATGTTCAGTTCTCGAGCGTGAATACCGGCGCCATCTTCAACGCCGCCGGTCAGCAGACAAACGCGCAGTTCGGACAGTACACCGCAGCGCGCGATGCACGGAGAATTCAGTTGACCTTTAGGGCCGACTTCTAAGGGGGCGTTGACCTAGGAGCGTTGACCAACTCTGCCGTGTTCGGCTCCCTGACCGGGACGACACTGAGCGCCCGGCGCATCCAGCTCGGCGTCAGATTCGTCTTCTGACGGGCCTGACCAGGACAGGGCTCGTGCGGTACAATTGAGTTCGCGCAGCAATGCGCGACGCCGTGGCGCGGCGGCACCCGAACCTCCTCACGGGTGTCGCCGCTCCCCACGGTGCTTCGTCCCCGCCTCCCCAATTCCTCGCAATCCAGCGCGTCGATGTTAGGCTCTTCCGAGCGCCGAACGCCGATAGACCTCTCCCATGTTGACGACTCATCGTCGTGAAGTGTCGGTTGGTGCCGCGATCGTGGCGCTCGCCGCCTTGCTCGCCGTCGCCGCGCCCGGCTACTTCTCGCGCGAGAACCTCAGCGACCTGTTCCTCGCAAGCCTGCCTGTTTTGATCGTCGCCCTTGGCGCGACTCTGGTGATCCTGACCGGCGAGATCGACATCTCCGTGGGATCGGTGTTCGCCATCTGCGGAGTGCTTGCTGGCGTTTCGGCGAAGGCAGGCGTGCCGATGTTCGGCGTGCTCGTCGTCGCGTGCGCCGGCGGCGCCGCGCTGGGCGCCCTCAACGGTTCGCTCGTCGCGTACCTCCGGCTGCCGTCAATCGTGGTCACCCTGGCGACGATGGTCGCGTTGCGGGATGCACTGAGGTGGACGACGGAGGGCGCGTGGGTGCAGGACCTGCCGGCCCGGTTCCAGTGGTTCGGCCTGTCGCAGGCCGCCTATCCGATTCTCGCGCTCCTCGTCTCCGTTGGCCTGCTGGTGCTGATGGCGTGGGGTTCCGCAAATCTTGCGGCCGGCCGCGCGATCTACGCCACCGGATCGAATCCCGACGCTGCCCGCCTGGCCGGCTTCGACACGTCGCGCGTCAAGTGGGCGGTCTTCACGACGGCCGGCGCGCTAACGGGCCTCGCGGCAGTCCTCAACTCGGTCCGCTTCAATCAGATTCCAAGCAATGCCGGCCTCGGGCTCGAGATGAAGGTCGTTGCGGCGGTGGTCGTCGGCGGCACCGCGATTCGCGGGGGACGCGGAACGTTCGCCGGCACGCTGCTGGGCGTCATCCTGCTCGGCGCGATCGGTCCGGCCCTCACGTTTCTCGGCGTGAACGCGTACTGGGAGCGCGCGCTGCAGGGCGCGATCATTCTTGCAGCCGTCGGGATCGACGCATGGCGGGATCGACCGGCCACTCACGCGCGCCTGGCTGGCGCGGGAGCGCGCGCCTGATGGCGCCTCCGCAGTAAGAGATGACGGCATTGGCGCGCCTGTTTCCGAATGGCGAATGGCGGCTGATCCTCGCTGTCGTCGCGGAGATCGCGCTCTTTGCCCTCGTTGCGCCGAACTTTCTCACCGTCGGCAACTTCTTCGAAGTCACCCGGCTCAGCGTGGAGCTCGGGCTGCTGGCCGTGGCGCTCACGCCGGTGATCGTCGGAGGCGGCATCGACCTGTCTGTCGGCGCCATGCTGGGCCTCTCGGCTGTGGTGTTCGGGGCCGCGCACAAGGATTTCGGTCTTTCCATTCCTCTCGCCGCGGTCTCGGCGGTGATCGTCGGTGCGGCGGGCGGCGCGCTCAACGCCCTGCTCATCGCCCGCCTCGAGATTCCGCCGCTCATCGTCACGCTGGGATCCCTCTCGCTCTTTCGTGGCATTGCGGAAGGCATCACGCACGCGGCTACGAACTACACCGACTTCCCACGAAGCTTCCTGGCGCTCGGGCAAGGCTATCTCGGCGGCGTCATTCCGGCGCAGCTGCCGCTGTTCGTCCTGGTTGTCGCGGGATACGTCATACTGCTGCACCGCTCGATCATCGGCCGCGCGCTGTATGCCATCGGGTTCTCGCCGGCCGGCGCGCGCTATGCCGGGATTCCGGTCCGGCGCCGGGTCGGCCTCGTCTACCTGCTCTCGGGCGTCGTCTCGAGCCTCGCTGCGATCGTCTATGTCGCGCATCTCGGTCAGGCGAGGTCGGACGCCGGGAACGGGTACGAGCTCGATGCGATCACGGCCGTCGTACTGGGCGGAACGTCCGTGTTCGGAGGCCGCGGCACGCTCTGGGGCACGCTGCTCGGCCTCTTCGCCATCTCCATTCTGCGCAACGGGCTCCAGCTTGCGGCGCTCCCGTCGGAGCTGGCGGGCGTGCTCACCGGAACGCTGCTCCTCGCGACGATCGCCATCGACCGCCTGCGTCTGGGGGAGCAGTCGTCCACCGGGTACTCTTCGGAGGAAGAAGTGAAGAACAGTCAGGTTGCCGTCCTCTGCGCCACGATCGTGGCAGGTTCGCTGATCGTCGCCAGCACGAACGTCTGGCTGGTGCGATCGCTCCAGCCGATTGCGAGTCCCTCGATCGCACCCGGAACGGCCGCCGCATCGGGGCCGGGCGGCCGCCGACCAGTCATCGCGATGATGCCCAAGGCCAAAGGCGATCCGTACTTCATCAGCTGCCGCGCCGGCGCGGAGGAGGCGGCCAAGGAGCTCGGCGTGGAGCTGATCTGGGACGGCCCGACAGGACTGGACGCCGCCCGCCAGAACGAGCTGGTCGAAAACTGGATCACGCGCGGCGTGGACGCGATTGCGGTGGCTGTCGAGAATCGCGCCGGGATCTCCACGGTACTGCGCAAGGCGCGAGGGCGCGGCATCAAGGTGCTGACCTGGGACGCCGACGCGGAACCCGATGCGCGCGACTTCTTCGTCAACCAGGCGACGCCGGAAGGGATCGCCAACGCGCTGACCGACGAGGCCGCGCGGCTCCTGAGCGGCACCGGTGAGTTTGCCATCATCACAGGCGCGTTGAGCGCGGCGAATCAGAACGAGTGGATTGCCTTCATCAAGAAGCGTCAGGCCGAGAAGTACCCCGGCCTCAAGCTGGCAACGATACGTCCGAGCGACGACGATCGCGACAAGGCGTTTGCGGAGACGCAGACGATCATGCGGGTCTATCCGAACGTCAAGCTGGTAATGGCGATCTCGGCGCCGGCGGTTCCTGGATCGGCGGAAGCCGTGCGGCAGGCGGGGCGAAAGGACGTCAGCGTCATCGGGCTCTCACTTCCGAACATCAACAAGCCGTACGTCCATGGCGATGTCGTGCAGGCCGTCATCCTGTGGAACACGCGCGACCTCGGCTACCTGACCGTCCTCGCGAGCTCGATGTTCGTCGAGAAGAAGTTCCAGCCAGGCGCGGCGTCGATTCAGGCCGGCAGGCTCGGTACGATCAACCTCCGGGGAAGCGAGATCGTCCTTGGCGCGCCGCTGCTCATGAACAAGGCGAACATCGACAAGTACGATTTCTGAGTCGACTCGGGATCCGGGGCTCGCCGCTCGGGACTCGGGAGTCGCCGCTCGGGACTCGGCCGCCCGAAATGAGATCGCAAGGTTTTCCGGATCCCGGACTACGGATCCCGGATCCCGATCACGCTGCGTCTTCGCTAAGATAGTGCTGTGCCCGATGTTCCTCCGCAGCTCGCGGCGGCGCTCTTGCCGCGGTACTGCATCGAGCGAGAGCTCGGCATCGGTGGAATGGCGACCGTGTATCTCGCGCGCGATGTCAGGCACCAGCGCCATGTCGCCGTCAAAGTATTGAAGCGCGAGCTGGCGGACGTCATCGGCGCGGATCGGTTCGTCGACGAGATTCGCACGACTGCGCATCTTCGACATCCTCACATTCTTCCGCTGTTCGATTCCGGCGCTGCCGACGGACTGCCGTACTACGTGATGCCGTTCGTCGACGGCGAATCGTTACGCAGCCGCCTGCGCACGCACGGTGCGCTGCCGCTCGGGGAAGCGGTGCGGATTCTTCGAGAAGTGGCGGATGCGCTGGCGCACGCGCACGCGTCGGGCATCATCCACCGCGACGTCAAGCCCGACAACGTCCTGATGTCGGGCGGTCACGCGTTCCTGGCGGACTTCGGCGTGGCTCGCGCGGTCGCCGCGCACGTCGCCAAGGATCAGACCGTGACCGGCACGGGCCTGATGATGGGCACGCCCGGTTACATGGCGCCGGAGCAGGTGACCGGAGGCGTCATCGATCGCCGAAGCGACGTGTATGCATTCGGTGCGATGGCGTACGAGCTTCTGGCTGGCGCGCCGCCATTCACCGGCATGCGTCAGGACATCGTGACTGCCCAGTTGACCGAGGCGCCTGCGCCGTTGACCACGCTCCGCCGCGACACTCCCGCACCGCTCGCGAGCGCGATCATGCGATGCCTGGAGAAGAAGCCGGACCAGCGATGGCAGCGGATCGACGATTTGTTCCCCGTGCTCGACGGAACCACGACCGTCCACGGAGTAGTGCCGGGACTTCAGCCTCGCGCCCGGGCGGGCGGCCGGTGGGCCCTGGCTGCCGCGATCGTGGCGGCCGTGGGCCTCGCTGCGGGCTACTACTACGTGGTGCACGGTACCGACGACGCCCCCAAAACGCTCACTATCGGCAAGTTGTTTCGCGTCACGAGCGAGCCAGGCCTGGAGCTGGACCCGGCAATTTCGCCGGACGGGCGCGCGATCGCGTACGTCGCAGGCGCGCCAGGCCACACGCGCGCGTACCTTCGTCAGATTTCTGGCGGGCGTATGGCGCCGCTGACCGATGACGACTCGGGCGGGAGCCAGCGGTGGCCGCAATGGTCGCCCGACGGGACACGGATCCTGTTCCAGGCGGGAAAGCCACAGCTCTCCACACGCTCGCAGGAAGGCGGCAGCGCACTGTACGAGGTTCCGGCACTCGGCGGTGTCGCCAGGCGGCTGGCTGGCGACTTTCCCGGGGGCGTCGCGATTTCGCCGAACTGGTCCCGCGACGGGCGTCGAATCGCTTTCGGCGGTGCGGATGGCGTGTACGTGTTCGACGCCGGGAATCCCAAGTCGACGAGGCTGGTAGCGGCGGGGCAGGAGGTGACGGCGCCGGCCTGGTCGCCGGATGGACGACGGATCGCGTTCGTGAGCCGGGGGATCTTCTTCACGTTCGGAGAGGACAATTTCGGCAACGTCTCGACCAGCACGATCTTCCTGGTCGACGTGGACGGCGGCGGCAAGACGACGCGCGTCACGACAGGAGACTGGCTCGACGTCAATCCCGTCTGGATGCCTGACGGTCGAGCGCTGCTGTTCATCTCGAGCCGAGGGGGAGGCCGTGACGTGTTCCGTCAACGCCTCGATAACAACGGTCAACCTGAGGGCGAACCGGACCGGGTGACGTCCGGTCTGAACGCGCACGGCATCTCCTTGTCCCTCGACGGTCGTCTGCTCGCGTATTCTTCCTACGTCCAGCGGGCCAATATCTGGTCGGTTCCGCTCCTCACGGACCGCCCGGCATCGGTGCGCGACGCGCTGCAGGTGACGTCCGGCGCCGAGACGATAGAGAAACTTGCCATCTCCTGGGACGGGCGATGGCTGGCGTACGATTCGGATCGAAACGGCCAGACGGACATCTGGAAGATGCCGCTCGCCGGCGGAACGCCGGAGCAGATTACCCACGGTCCGAACAACAAGTTCGTGAACGATTGGTCGCCTGACGGCCAGGAGATCGTCTATCACAGCATGCGTGAGGGCGGTCAACGGGATGTGATGGTCGTGTCGGCGGACGGAATGAAGACCGAGGCGGTCGCGAACACTCCCGCCGAAGAGCAGCACTCGGGCTGGGGGCCGGATGGCAACAGCATCGTCTACGATCTTGCGAACGCCATGGATCTCCAGAATCAACTCTACGTCGTGAGGCGCGCCCGGCGTGGAGCACCGTGGGGAAAGCCCAAGCGCCTTACGTCCGACGGCAGCTCCGATCCAAAGTGGTCCCCCGATGGGCGGCTCATTGCCTATTGCGTGCGAGGCAACCTGAATGTCATCGCACCCGATGGCACGGGCCAGCGGGTCGTCGTCCGCGACTCCCCCGGGCAACCACGGCCGTCCTATCCGATCTGGTCGAGGGACAGCCGGACGATCTACTACAAGGCCTACGACGCGCAGCTGCAGACGAGCATCTGGTCCGTGCCCGTCGACGGCGGAAAGCCGCAGCTGCTCGTCACGTTCGACGATCCGAACAGGCGATCGCTGAGGCGCGAGTTCGCCACGGATGGTCAACGGTTCTATTTCACGATTGCGAGTGACGAAAGCGATCTCTGGGCGATGGAGCTGATTTCGAAGTGAAGCCGGGCGTCCGCTGGTTCCTCATTTCCGTTCTGCTGCTTGCGCTGATCGTGGTGCCGTTCGTGATGTTCGGCGATCAATTCGACCGGCTGGGCGCCAGCATGATGCGGGGCGATCTGGCGGGCTGGCCAGCGGCGGCTCTCGTCAGCAGCTTCCTGGCACTCGACATCATCCTGCCCGTGCCGTCGAGCATCGTGTCCACGGGAGCCGGCGCGCTGTTCGGCTTCGCGCGCGGCACGGCCGTGATCTGGGTAGGGATGATGGCCGGGGCCATCCTGGGGTACTTCCTGGGCGCCCGCGCCACGGGGGCCACCCGCCGGTTCGTCGGCGCCGACAGCCTCGCCCGGGCCGAGCGCGTAGCCTCCGACTATGGCGACTGGGCCATCGTCATCTGCCGGCCTGTCCCCGTGCTCGCCGAGGCGAGCGTCATTCTCGCGGGCCTGATGCACACGCCGTGGCGTCGCTTCACCGTCTTGACGGCGACGTCCAATCTGGGAATTGCCGCAGCCTACGCGGCTATCGGCGCGTATTCGATGAGTGTCGGCTCGTTCCTGCTCACGTTCGCCGGGGCCATCGCGTTGCCGGGGCTGACGATGCTTGTGGCGCGGCTGTGGCTCGGCACCAGCGGCTTGCCCAGACCAAAACCCTAACAGGAGGAAGTGAGGAGGGGAGGACGAGGAGGAACTTGCCCCTTTGGTTCGGCGGCAATCCTGGGCTGCTCGCGCGCCGGCCTGCGGCCGGCGGTGGAGTGACGAGGGGATGGGAGATCACGAGCAACACACTGATTGAATTCGTTGCTCGTGATCTCCCATCCCCTCGTCACTCACCCGCGCATCGCGCGGCGCGAGCGGCCCACGACTCGTTAGCCCCGGAAGAGCAGAGTTCCTCTCCGTCCTCCCTACCTCCCGTCCTCCTGTTAAAGGCAGCGCTTCAAGCCATCCGAGTGCCGCGAAGGCCCCAGGTGTGACTGTCCTTCGAAACTCACACTCCAACCCCGAGGTGCCGGAGCAACAATGAGTACACGTCCACCGACATCATCTGATCGCTGCGGAACAGTGACTTCTCCCTGCTGATGACGCACGGTCCTTCGTCACTCCATTCCCCGTAGCGCCCGTGTGACCCGCGAACGAGCGTGGCGTCGAGCGGGATGACGTCGAGGAGCGTCCGGAACCCGGCCTTTCGCTTCGCCAGCTTCCACCCGACGCTGAGCGCCGGCGCCTTGATGGCCGGATCGAGGAACAGCTCGACCGGGTCGTAGCCGGGCTTGCGGTGGATGTCGACCGTGCGCGCGAAGTCCGGGCGCCCGCGCATCGTCGAGCCAGTAGTAGTAGGTGAACCAGGCGTCGGGTCGGCGCGACGGCGATGAGGTCGCCGGCGCGCGCGTGACGGACTCGGTGGTCGCGCCTGTCCGTCGTCGTCCGAGCACCGCCTCGACGCCCGGCAGTCGACGCCAGCAGTTCGCCGCACCTCGTCGCGCCGCCGCTGATCGTTGACGTAGACGTGCGCGACCTGGTGATCGGCGACGGCGAACGCCGCGCTCGCGCCAGGGTCGAGCATCTCGAGTCCCAGCTCCTCGCGGACGGCAATCAATCCCGTGCTGTCGCAGCACGCGATTGAGGTGGACCGGCGTCGAGACGTCGCACGATGCCGTATTCCGAGAGCACGATGACGCGCGCGCCGCGCGCCTTCGTAGAATGTCGGATCAGATCGCCGCAGACCGCGTCGATCTGCACGCAGATCGTCGCCGACGCCGCGGCGACCGGGCCCGACGCGCTGCAGGTTGTAGTCGAGATGCGGCAGGTAGACCAGCGTCAGCGTCGGGTCTGAACTTCTGCTCGACGCGCTTGGCGGCCTCGGCGATCCACCGGGTCGAATCGGATCGACGGCCCGCGGACCCCAGAACTCGAACAGCGGGAACGTGCCGAGCTCTGCCTGCAGCTCGTCGCGCAGCGCGCCCGGCGCGGTGTAGACGTCGGGAATCTTTCGGCCGTCGGCCGGATACATCGGCCGCGGCGTGACGGAGTAGTCCGCGGTCGAGTACATGTTGAACCACCAGAACAGGTTCGCGCACGTGAACGACGGATCGGTCGCGCGCGCGGCGTCCCAGATCTTCGGCGCCGTGCACGAGGCGGTTCGACTGCTTCCAGAACCGGACCTCGCAGTCCTCGCGCGAATACCATCCGTTGCCGACGATGCCGTGTGTGTCCGGGATACTGGCCCGGTCAGGTAGTCGGACTGCGCCGTGCAGGTGACGGCCGGGAACGCCGGCTTGATCCGCGCCATCGCGCCCTGCCGCGCCCAGGCAGACAGCTTCGGCATTGCCGGCCCGAGCAGCGTCGGCGTGAGCCCGACGACGTTGAGGACGACGGTCTTGTGCATGCGAGTCAGCGATCTGGCAGGAACGACGGCAGTTCGATACGTGGACAGCACCCACTCGTACTCGCGCGCGATCGACTCGCAGCAAGTCGATCTTCAGCCCAGCCGGCAGCACGTCCCACGTGTAGGTTTCGATCTCGAGATGCGTCGTGAACCGCGCGCGAGCGGCCGTGTCGATCACGCGCCGCGACGTAGTCCTGCGTCGAGCCGAGGCCGTCGTAGTCGCTGCGTGAACAGCGGCACGTGAAAGTGGATCCGCCACTCGCGCGCCGGCCGGCGCATTCGCGGCCGATCGAGCGCGTCGTCGAGATCCGGAAAGTGCGTGAGCGTCGCCCGTCGCGCGCTCGATCGACCTGGTGCAGGTAGGTCGAGTCGGCGAACGGCCGCAGCCGCTCGACCAGCGCTCGGCGCTCGCGGTCTCGTCGGGCGGGAACGTCGACCTCGATCGCCGAGCTGAGTTGCACGCGTCCGACCTGGATGCCGGCGCGCTGCAGACCGATCGAGCGCCGCGCGCGGGATCTTCGTACTCGACAGCGAAGTGGCAGCAGTCGAAGCAGACGCTGGACGTGCTCGCGCAGCGCGCGCCGGGCCTCGTCCGAGGTCGCGGCCGAGCGCGGCGCGAGCAGCGGCGCCGCCGACCGGCAGCAGCCATCGCTCGAAGAAGTCGATCGTCTCGTCGCTGGTCTCGAGCAGGCAGTCGGGCTCGGGCTCGATGTCGAGGTGGATGAACGCTGCCGTGATCGCTGACGCGCCTCGCACGAGCGCCTCGGCGACGCGGACGACGTTGCGCGTCATCGCGCCGCAGTCGCGTCGGCGTCGCGGCCGGCATCCACGGCTTGTAGGAGAGCGGCGCCGTCGAGACGCCGCCGTCCAGCCGCGCGGGCAGCAGGCGTCGCGAGGATCGCGATCAGATCGAGCGTGTACTCGACCCGCGCGTCGTCGCGCCAGTCCGGCGCGTAGACGTCGGCCTTGACCGGCGTGCGGTGGAACGAGCCGTACGGGAAGCCGTTGATCAGCGCGACGTAGAGGCCGTGCGTCGTCGAGGAAGGCGCGGAACTCGTCGAGGCGGCCGCCGTCGAGCAGCTCGCGCGCGTCGCGCGCGGAGAGCCGCAGGCCGAGGCCGAACGGCGCGCGGGCGAGAGCCGCGCCTTCAGCGCCGGCGCGAACCGCCGGATGTTGGCGTCGACCGCCGTGCCAGCCGTCGCCCGGCATGGATGTTCGTGCAGTAGGTGAGGTGGAAGGCCGGCGTCCGTGCCGGATCGAGCTCGCACGGCGCACGCTGCCCGTCAGCCGATCCCGCGCCGGCTGCGCGCGTCGTCGACGCCGGCCGGCAGCTCGAACTTCGGCGACTGGCTCAGGAAACGCACCGGGTTCTCGAAGACGACCCGCTGGATCAGCGCTTCGGGATGCCGGCGCCGGCGCATTTCCATCGCGAAGCGCGGCACGGCGATCGGATCGCTCGGGCCCCAGTCGCAGGCGCCGGCGACGCAGATCCGATCGGGACCGTACTGCTCGATGACGTCGACCGCGCGCTGCGGCGAGATCTTCGTCTGCGGATAGAGCGTCAGACCGGCCCAGAAGCCGTGCTCGAGGATCATCTCGATCGTGTGCTCTTCGGCGTGATCGACGAGCACGCGACTCGGCTCGAGTTCGCGGATAGCGTCGCAGCACGTCGATCGAGATCCGCGTGCCCTTGTGCTTGTCCTCGAGATGCGGCGTGTGGATCAGGATCGAGCTGCCGGTGCGCGATCGCCAGCTCGACCTGTTCGGTGTAGGTCGCGATCTCGTTGCGCGTGACGCGGTTCAGGCCGATCTCGCCGATGCCGAGCACCGTCGGGCGATCGAGGAACTTCGGCATGCCGCTGCAGCACCTCGCGCGACAGCTCGCGATTGTCGGACTCCTTCGGGTTCATCGCCGAGCCACGTGTAGTGCTGGATGCCGTACTGCGCCGCGCGCCGCGGCTCGAAGTCGGTGAGCTGGCGGAAGTAGTCCTCGACGCCGTCGCCGTGCTGCGATCCCAGCCGGCCCAGAACGCCGGCTCGGTGACGGCGACGCATCCGGTCAGCGCCATCTGCTGGTAGTCGTCGGTCGTGCGCGACACCATGTGCGCGTGATGGTCGATGTACTTCATGACCGGCCCCTCTCCTCGATGCGTCCGCGCGGACTCGCGATCGAACGCGCCGACGCGCGCTCTTGCGGTCGAGCGCGCTCGAGCGGCTCGGTCGTCGGATCGCTGAGGAGCATCTGGACCTTGCCGATGCGGTCCGCGGGCCGGCCAGCGCGGCAACCGCCTCGCTGAACGCCTGCATCCGGAAATCGGTGGACCGCACAGGCCGGGATCGGCGCGATCGAGTCGATCGAGGAACGCGGCAATCTCGAGCAGCTTCGTCCGGTTCTCGATGAAGTACTCGTCGACCAGCTCGGTCGCGGTCAGCGGCGATGTCCGTGGATGCGATGTCATGGCGGCCTCGGGACTGGCGCGTCTCAGGACGCCCGGCGGGCGGCGCCGCGACGCGCGGCCTCGCTGCGCCTTCAGCGACGCTCGATACTCCGGATCATAGCGTCCCGGTCGATTTCGTGCACGTCGAACGGCTGACCGATGCCGCGGAGCATCATGATCGTCAGTCGCCGCCGAGGTGCTCCCGGAACTCCTCGAGCCCGCGGAGCACGCAGCCGTCCGCATCCGGATTGTCGAGGTCTTGCGACAATTCCGGCGCGCCAGAGGTCGAAGCCCACGGCAACCAGCAGGTCGAGGATCCGCCGCCAGTCGCTGCTCGGCAAGGAAGCCGCGCCGGTAGGCAGTACGTGCTGTCGAGCGCGATGCCGATCGCGACCGCCTCGCCGTGCCGCAGCCGGTGGTCGGTCAGCTGCTCGAGCTTGTGCGCCGCCCAGTGGCCGAAGTCGAGCGGCCGCGAGGAGCCGAGCTCGAACGGATCGCCGCCAGTCGCGATGTGCGCGAGGTGGAGCCCGGCCGAACGGCGGACCAGCCGCTCCATGGCATCGGCGTCACGCGCCGCAAGCAGCGCCGCATCGCGCTCGAGGAAATCGAAGAACGCCGGATCTCGGATGAGCGCAACCTTGATCGCCTCGGAAATCCCCGAGCGCCAGTCGCGATCGGACAGGGTCGGGAGGAACGCGAAATCGTTGATCACGGCAAACGGCGGCGCGAAGGTGCCGAGGTAGTTCTTCTTGCCGAACGCGTTGACGCCGTTCTTGACGCCCACCGCCGAGTCGTCCTGCGCCAGCACGGTCGTCGGCACGCGAATCAGCCGGACGCCGCGATGGGCCGTCGCCGCGGCGTAGCCGACGACGTCGAGCACGGCGCCGCCGCCGATCGCCGCGACGTACGAATGGCGGCACAAGCGCGCGGCGTGTATGGCCGCAAGGACTTGCTCGAGCACGAGGGGGTTGTTCTTTGCCTCCTCGCCCCCCTCGATCACCAATGGCGGACCAACGGTCTCGAGCCTGCCAGCGTAGCCGAGGCAGTGGCGTTCGATGGCGTTCAGAAGATCCGGCTGGGCTTCGACGACGCCGCGGTCGATGACGAATAAGAGGCGAACTGGAGGATGTCCCTCGGGCTTTCGACCGAGGATTTTGTCGAGGGTCGGGTTCTCAGCGGAAAAGAGATCTGTGGTGAAGACGACCGGGTAGCTGAACGTGACCTGAATCGACTGCTGCTGGATATCGTCCATGTCCCATCATCAGGTGACGGCAAATCGCCGTGCCAACCAGCCAGCCGTCAAGGCAGTCACCAGAATCGCCACGCTATAAATCGCCCCGGCGTACACCGCGCCGAGGACGGCGTCGACCAGCACCAGCGAGAGCACGCCCGTCCGGACAGCCTGCCGGATCCTGTCGGCGGCGGGATGCCGCCAGACATCCAGATAGGGCGGCAGAAGCCGGACACCGAGCACAGCGGTCAGGACGAGGCCTGCCGGCGACACCCCCCGGGCGGCGCCACCGGCGCTGAGCCACAAAAGCGCCAGTAAAACGAACAACAAGGATATCAGAGCAAAGCTGGCGGCCGCCCGTTTTCCTCCGTGAACCTCCCCTCGGCTCACCGTGGTCACGGCCGTGATGTAGACGAGCGGTAGTACCCCGAGCGGCCAGGCCCACCGGAGGGCATCCGGCGCCGCCGCGACGCCCAGCATCAGATTGCCGGCGCGGCACAGCCCCATGTTGACGGGGCCCACCCATGTCTGGCGTTTGCCCCAAGCATCGTACAAGAGGATGCACGCCGCAGTCGCGCCCGCCACAATCCCGGCGGCCGGCCTCCCAACCGCAGCGAATGCCACACCCGAGGCGAGGAGCGCTGAGCCGAGGATCGCGGCGCGCTGACGGGAGACGCGGCCGCTGGGGATTGGCCGTTCCGGGCGTTCGACGCGATCGATCTCCAGGTCGAACACGTCGTTGAGGACGACCCCACCTGCATAGAGGCACATGGTGGAGGCAAGCAGCCAGGGCAGAATCCATGGGCGGCCCAGGCCTGCGACAGCAAAGCCCGCCAACACATCGCCGACGGCCGTCGTCACGTTGGGAGGGCGGAGCAACTCCAGATAGGCACCGAACGTCCCACCTTGCGAGGAGCTGCCCGGAGTCGAGGAGTACAGGCGATCGGTCGGCACGATCGGCTCATTCTCCGCTACGCCCTGGGTGGTCGGCAACGGCGCCAGCCCGCCGAAGCCTTGGCGGCGGCGAGGCATCGTTTCGTTTTCTGTTTCCTCGGCGCTACAAGGTTGTCGGTCTGAACCGAAGACACACAAAATTGTCACCGCCGCACGCCGCCTCCGTACAGCGACGGGTTCCGGCAGCCATCGCCGCCTCTTTCCTGACCTCGAGCGTTTGGTTCACGCCTGCTTGTTCGCCGCCGCGCACATTCCTCAGTACCTACGTGTTTGTGTGAATAGCGACGGAGATCGACAAAATTGTCTGACGTGATGTTTCCCTTCGGCAACAGAATCGGTCGATTTGTTCCAGTTTTCGCGATCGCGCGCCGGACCGGGTGGTCGCGGCGTGGCGTCACGCTTGCTCAAGAGACCGCAGCGACGACCGGTTCGTCAAACGACTCTTCGATCATCGTCAAACTCGAGCAAGCGGACCCCAGCGTCCGACTTCGGGGAGAGCTTCATGACCTCTTCTATGCGTCTGTTTCGTGTTCTGCTCTGTGGGATCTCGCTGGCACTCTTCGTTACCTTCGTTGCTCGGCCACTTACGGCTCAGGCGCAGGCGCCCGCACCGGCCCCCATCAACGATCCGTCCGGTGCGGCAACTGGCACCGCGAAGGACGTGACCGTCAAGGATGCGGCCAACCCGACGTTGCCGGAGGTGATGGAGGCGGTCGGCCATAACAAGATCGCCATCAACATGGTCTGGACGCTGATGGCCGGCTTTCTCGTCATGTTCATGCAGGCCGGCTTCGCGATGGTCGAAACCGGCTTCACGCGAGCCAAGAACGTCGCGCATACGATGGCCATGAATTTCATGGTCTACGCCCTCGGTCTGCTGGGCTTCTGGATCTGCGGCTTTGCGCTTCAGATGGGAGGTGTTGGCGCCGTGGCCACACTCGGAGGAACGCCACCGCTCAACCACGAGTTCACGATCCAGCTGTTTGGAAAGACCTTCGGGCTCTTCGGCCTCAAGGGTTTCTTCCTGAGCGGCGATACCTATGACGTCGGTGTGTTCGCCCTCTTCCTATTCCAGATGGTTTTCATGGATACCGCGGCCACGATCCCGACAGGTGCGATGGCCGAGCGATGGAAGTTCTCGGCCTTCGTTGTGTTCGCGTTCTTCATGTCGATGTTCGTGTATCCGCTCTATGCCAATTGGGTCTGGGGCGGCGGCTGGCTTGCGGCGCTCGGTGCCAACTTCGGCCTCGGGCACGGCCATGTCGACTTCGCCGGATCCTCCGTCGTCCACATGGTGGGTGGTGTCGCGGCGCTCGCGGGCGCGATCGTCATCGGGCCGAGGATCGGGAAGTATAACAAGGACGGATCCGCGAACCCGATTCCAGGCCACAGCATTCCGATGGCGATCGTGGGAACGTTCATTCTGGCGTTCGGTTGGTTCGGCTTCAACGCGGGCTCGACCCTCGCCGGGTCGGATCTGCGCATCTCCGTCGTCGCCACCAATACCATGCTCGCCTCGGCAACGGGCGCGTTCGCAGCGATGATGTACGTCTGGATGCGGTACGGGAAGCCCGATCCGAGCATGATGATCAATGGCATGCTGGCTGGCCTCGTGGCGATCACCGCCCCCTGCGCGTTCGTCAACAGCGTGTCGGCGGCCCTCATCGGCGCCGTTGCGGGCGTCCTCGTTGTGGTCGCGGCGTTCTTTATCGAGCAGACGCTGAGGGTCGATGATCCCGTCGGCGCCATCGCCGTGCACGGCGTCTGCGGCGCATTCGGAGTCCTGTCGGTCGGCCTGTTCGCGGACGGTACGTATGGCGACGGCTTGAACGGCGTGCCGGGCGCTGTGCGCGGTCTGTTTTACGGAGATGCGTCGCAGCTGGCGGCGCAGTCGGTCGGCGTCCTGACGAACATCGTCTTCGTCTTCGGCTCCTTCTACGTGTTCTTCAAGCTCGTCGACGCCGTCATGGGCAACCGGGTCGCCGCAGATGCAGAGATTGAGGGCCTGGATATTCCCGAGATGGGCGTGCTTGGCTATCCGGACACCGTGTTGTCGCCGGCTGGCAGCGAGGGGCACAGCATCGCCTCCGATCCCGCCGTCGCCAGACCCGCGCTTCGGCCTGCGACGGATCGCACGTAACGTCCCAGTTCACCCTCTCTGCCCACATGCCAGGTAGCTTCGGGGCGTCAGCCGCAGCTACCTGGCCCCGAACCACCTGTAGACGTTCACCGAGGTCAGCGCGAGGTCGGAGCGTTGCGGGACCTATCTGGAGACTGCTGTTCTTGAGAGTTTGAGGAGGAAGGCCGGAGCTTCTCCGCGGGCGTTTGAGGGACCGCTGCGAAGAAGCCCCGTCGCTGGCAGAAAGACCGTTTGGCGGGCGTCCTGCCCAGCGGGGCGAGGATAGCACGGCGCGCAGCGCCGTTGTGACATCTCACTTCGCCGAGGACGCACATGGATCTCTGGCGCCTGGAAGGGAACGTCGGCGCCCGAACCGATACGCCACGAGCCCGGGGCAGGTTCGAAGGCATCAGAGGAGCCGTATGCGAAACCTTGCGTGGAGTGTGTTCGTGCTGGGCTTGACAGGTATGACGTCGACCGCCGCGATGGCGCAGGTAGAGACCTCCGGAACCGGACTGGCGTCGGCGGTTGTTTCGCCGGCGGCGCTCCAGACGTTGAGCGCCTCGGTCGTTTCGGACGGTGGGCAGGCGCCGGCGCCGGCCCCCACGCCGGCGCAGGCCGCCGCCCCGGCACCGGCGCCGCCTCCGCCCAAGCCCCTGACGCTGACGGCAGGGGCGGATTTCCCGACCGCTTACATGTTTCGCGGCATCTTCCAGGAGGATGAAGGGTTCATCTTCCAGCCCTGGGTCGATCTCGGGATCGCGCTCTATTCCGGCGAGGGGCAGCTCAAGGGCGTCAGCGCCAACGTAGGTAACTGGAACAGCATTCATTCCGGGCCGAGCGGCAGCGAGTTGTACGACAACGCCTGGTACGAGGCCGACTTCTACGGCTCGGTGACCTTCACGTTCGGGAAGTTCAAGCCCGGCGCGCTCTTCACCTCCTACACGAGCCCCAACAACGGCTTCAAGACGGTCCACGAGCTCGCGGCCGTGTTCGCGGTGGACGACAGCGGCAACAAGCTCCCCTTGTCGCCGAAGGTCATCCTCGCGTTCGAGTTGTCCGGCCAGGCGGACGCCGGCGAGAACAAGGGCACGTATCTCGAGCTCGGCATCCGCCCGAGCATCAAGCTCGGAAAGTCGCCGGCCACGCTGTCGATCCCCGTCAAGCTCGGTCTGAGCGCGAGCGACTACTACGAGCTCCCGGAAGGCAGCGACACGTTCGGCTACTTCGATACCGGCTTCATTGGCGGCGTGGGGCTGCCGATCAAAGGCAAGGTCACGTGGGAGCTCCACGGTGGCGTCGATTTCCTGTGGTTCGGGAACAACCTGAAGCTTCGGAATCACGACGACGGCTTCAAGGCCGTCGGCACGTTGGGCTTCAGCATCACGTACTGACGGCTGATTCGGCCGGACTTCCCGGTCGCGGTCGGCGCATCGCATCGAGAGACTCGGGGCGTGGCGTCCGTAATGACGAGACCTGACGGGTGGCCGCTGAGAGCGAGGCGGAGATTCGATCCACTAGCATGGCGATGGTACCTGTGAGCTCCACCGATGGTCCTCCGTCTGATGAGGGCCGACGCCCTCGGCTTCCGGAGACGCTCGCCATGTTGAGACGTCGTCTAGC
The DNA here is from genome assembly GCA_963730995.1 of uncultured Acidobacteriota bacterium. Taxonomy (GTDB): domain Bacteria; phylum Acidobacteriota; class Vicinamibacteria; order Vicinamibacterales; family 2-12-FULL-66-21; genus CAVSUB01. The sequence goes on from CAVSUB010000012.1 coordinate 800,291, forward strand.
CGAGGCTCGAGACGAGTATGCCGCGCGCGCCCGCGAGGGACGCGGCGGGCTGGATGTTCTCGCGCGTTACGCCGATCGCATGGACGGCCTGGTGCGCGAGATAGCCGAATCCGCCGGTGCGCAGACCACGATGCCCATCGCGGTCTGCGCGCTCGGCGGGTACGGCCGACGGACGCTTTGCCTTCACTCGGATATCGATCTGTTGATCGTGACCGAAGGGCCGATCGGCTCCCGCGAAGAGCTCGCCATCTCGTCGCTACTGCAGCCGTTGTGGGACCTTCGGCTGACGGTGGGACAACACGTTCGCGAGTTTGCTGACTTCACCCGCGTCGAGCCTGATAACGCGGAGCTGCTGCTCGCGCTGCTCGACATCCGGTTCTTGGCCGGCCACCGGGGTCTGTACGACCGCCTCGAGGGGCGCCTGGAGACGACAGCGTCCGAACGCGGCCGTCTCGTCGTACCCGCCCTCCTCGAGCTGCTTGGGGCTCGGCACGAACGGTTCAATCGGACGATCTACCAGCTCGAACCGGACGTGAAGGACGCGCCGGGCGGACTTCGCGACATCGAAGCCACTCGGATCCTCAGGTCCCTGCGCCCCGATCTCGTCATCGATAGGCCATTGGCCGAGGGCGAGCGCCTGCGCGATGCGGAAGAGCTCCTGTTCCGCCTTCGCTCGCTGCTGCACGTCGTGACCGGGCGCAACTCGAACGTCCTCACTCACGAACTCCAGGAAACCGTCGCGGAGGCGATGGGGTACGACGGCGCGGCGCCGCAGCGGCGGGTCGAGCTCCTGATGTCGGACTACTTCCGCCGGGTTCGTCCCGTGGCTCGCGCCCTCTCGGCTTCGCGCGAGGCACTGGAGCCGGCGCCCCCCGACGCGGCGCTCCTTCGTCGCATAGGCAGGCATCTCGAGATCGCCGTCGACGGCGTCCGCTTCGTGGATCCCGCGCGCGTCGCGTCGATGCCGGCGATGTGGGTCGAAGCGTTTCGAGTCGCGCTCGCCAACGACTGCGGGGTCTCGGAGCAGGCCCGCACCTGTATCGAAGAGAACGTCGACGCCTTCACGGCTGACGATTTCGTGGGAACCGAAGGCGACCGTCAACAGGTGCGCAGCCTGTTCGTGCCGCGGCCGGGCCTGTACCATCGTCTCTCCGAGATGCACGACTGCGGGCTCCTGTCCTGCATTTTCCCGGAGTTCGCCCTGATTCACTCCCGGATGGTGCGGGATTTCTATCATCGCTACACGGTCGACGAGCACTCGCTCCTGGCGATCCGCAACATCGAGCAGCTTCGCCAGGTCGCCTCGAATCCCGCGCGCGAGCGCTTCGGCGCGATGCTGTCGGAGGTGCACGCGCCCGAGCTCCTGACTCTCTCGCTGCTCTATCACGACATCGGGAAGTGGCAGGAGGCCGATCACGCTGCCGAAAGCGTGCGTCTCGTTCAACCGATGCTGGAGCGGCTGCAACTGTCGCCGGAGGCGCGGCAGACGGTGACCTTCCTGATCCGACATCACCTGGCGATGTCCCGCGCGTCTTTCCTGCGCGACTCCGAGGATCCCGAGGTCGTCTCGGCGTTCGCGGCGCTCGTGCGGACCGAAGAGCACCTGAAGATGTTGTGCCTGCTGACGCTCGCCGACATCGGCGCGGTCAGCCCCGAGACGTTGACGCCCTGGAAGGAAGAGCTCCTGTGGCGTCTCTATGTGGACGCGTACAACCGCCTCACGTTCGGATACGCCGACGAGCTGATTCAGACCGACCACGCCGGCCTCGACGTCGTGGTGGCCGGGCGGCCGGAAGACATTTCCGAGCCCGAGCTCTGGTCGTTTCTCGACGGTCTGCCGCGCCGCTACCTCGCACTGTTCGGTCTCGCGACGGTCTACCGCCACGTGCGGCTCGCCCGCGACATCCATCCCGACGAGATCCATGCCTCTCTCGAGAAGCACGAGGACATCTGGGAGCTCTCCGTGGTGACGCTCGACAAGCCGTTCCTCTTCTCGAACATCTCCGGAGTGCTCTCGTACTTCGGCATGGACATCCATCGCGGCCAGGCGATGACGACGCCAAGCGGCCTCGTGCTCGACGTCTTCGAGTTCTCGGACGACGAAAAGTTCCTCGCGCAGAACCCGGCGGGCGCCGCCGAGATCCACAAGATCCTGCAGACGGTCGTCGCCGGCGTCGTGGACGTGACGACGCTCCTGCGCGGCAAGACCCGGAGCGTGATCTATCGCCGCCGGCCGCGGTTCGCGCCGACGGTCCGCTTCGACAACGAACACTCTCAGAAATACACCGTCCTCGAGATCGTCGCCGACGACGCGGTTGGCCTGCTGCACCGGATCGCGCGGACCATCTCGCGTCACGGATGCGATCTCGACCTCGCGCTGATTTCGACCGAAGGGAAGAAGGCGATCGACGTGCTGCACGTCAGCAAGCGCGAGAACAAGCTGTCGGAGGCGGATCAGGCCGAGCTCGGGCAGGACCTGGAAGGCATGCTGGAGGGATGGAATGAAGCTGATTAAGAGCATCGTCCGACCGAACAAGGTGGACGAGGTCCGCGAGGCGCTCGAGCGCTTGAACATCGCGGGCATGACAGTGACAGACGTGCGCGGGCACGGCAGGCAGAAGGGGCACACGGCCGTCTATCGAGGGAAGGAGTACGCAGTCAGTCTGCTGCCGAAGGTCGAGATCGAAGTGGTCGTGTCGAACGACGTGGTTGAGGAAGTCATTAAAGCAATCATTGAAGCAGCGCGCACCGGCGAGATCGGCGACGGACGTGTGTTCGTGTTGCCGGTGGACGTCGGCTACAACATCCGGACCGGCGAACGGGACATCGTCTGACGTGAGCGGCCGTCGTGATGGTACAGATCGAGGCTTCCTGATGTGGCGGCCCCGCCGGCGCCTTGTGATCGTCCTTTGCCTGCTTCGTGGGCGGATGACGTCGGCGCCGGCGGAGACCAAGGACGCGCATGGGATACCGTTTTACGATCATCGCGTCTTGCCGTCTCACCATCCAGAGCTCTAGCGAGACCGCCCTTCGGACCGCAGAGACGTCCGCCTCGCTAGGCGACAGGCTCCTAACGCCGCGCTGACGCGCGGACGGCCTTGATCGAAAACATGACTCAGAATACTCAGAATCGAGTCGGTCAAGGCCTCTACAGCGAATCCTAGAACCGTTTGATGCCCCCTACCGCCGATTTTCCGCTTCCGCTGGCCGCTTATCCGGTGACGACCGGATTGATCGATACACTTCGGACGCGGGTCGCGATCGAGCCGGTGAACGGCGCCGCGGCCGCGATCTTCTTTCTGGCCATCTTGCACACGTTCGCAGCGCCGAAGTTTACGGCGCTGGCACACCGCGTCCAGGATGCCCACGACGCGCGGACGGATGCCCGTGGAGTGCGCCGATTCCCCGGCGTGCTCGCCGAAATCCTGCACTTCCTGGGCGAAGTCGAAGTCGTCTTCGGGCTGTGGGCGGCTCTCCTGCTGGCCGTGGTCACGGAGTACAAAGGCTGGGAGGTCGCCACGCGCTATTTCAGCGAGACGGTGAATTTCACCGAGCCGCTGTTCGTGATCGTGATCATGGCTCTCGCCTCTACACGACCAGTCGTCGGCTTCGCCGAAGCCGCGATGCGACACGTCGCAAATGCGGGCGGCCGCACGGCCCCGGCGTGGTGGCTGACGATTCTCACGATCGGCCCGGTGCTCGGCTCCGTCATCACCGAGCCCGCCGCGATGACCATCAGCGCACTGCTCCTCGCGCGCCAGTTCTACGACCTCGAGCCGAGCACGGCCTTGAAGTACGCGACGCTCGGACTCCTGTTCGTCAACGTCTCTATCGGGGGCACCCTTACGCATTTCGCGGCGCCACCGGTGCTGATGGTGGCGCGGTCCTGGGGCTGGACGACAGCCTACATGTTCACGCGTGTGGGGTGGCGGGCGCTGGTCGCGATTCTCGTGTCGACGGGCGTCTATTTCGCTGCGTTCCGCAGAGAGTTCCGCAGGCTTGCGACGCTGCCGCCGCGTCTGGACGTCGAACAGCCGGATGAGGAAGCCGGCGCTGGGGAACAACTGTTGCCGATCCCCCCGTGGATTGTCGTCGTCCATCTGGCATTCATCGCGTGGACAGTCGTGAACGCCCATCACGCGGCGCTCTTCATCGGTGGCTTCCTGTTCTTCCTCGGCTTCGCGCGGGCCACGTCCGCGTACCAAAGCCGCGTGGAGCTACGCTCACCATTGCTCGTCGGATTCTTTCTGGGAGGTCTGGTTATCCACGGCGGGCTGCAGGGCTGGTGGATCGCGCCCGTGTTGGGCGCATTGTCGGCAGGCCCGCTCTTTGTTGCCGCATCGATCCTGACGGCGTTCAACGACAACGCCTTGATCACATACCTGGGCACGCTGGTGCCGAACCTGGACAACGGCCTGAAGAGGGCGATCGTCGAGGGGGCTGTGACCGGAGGCGGGCTTACCGTGATTGCAAACGCGCCCAATCCGGCCGGTCAGGCGCTGCTCGGCAGGTTCTTCGGCGAGGCCGTTCTCCCGCTGCGGCTGATGCTAGGAGCATTTGTTCCGACACTTATCGCCGCGCTGGCGTTTCGGCTCCTCTGACAGTCGACGGTCAGATCGCCGACCGTCGACGACTTTGGTTGAGAGGTATCCTTGTGCTCCCGGCGGCCCGCCATGGCGGGCCGCCCGCCCGACGCCATGATCCAAAGACGACTTGTCGCGCTCGCAGTGATCTTTCTCGTAGGTGTCGCGGGCTGTGTCCCAGCGCACGCCCAGGAGGACACCCGAGCGATCCGCCGCGGCAAGCATCTCAGTCGCTTCGTCGATCAGGCACTCATCGTTCGCTGTGACCGCGGGCAGAAGTATCAGACCGGGCAGCGGCGCAACGGCTCCAAGAGCTGGTCTGCGCGAACCCAGGACAGCCTCAGCCTTGTTCCAGTCGTGATTCGAATTCTTCCGGTGCGGCCGGTTGACACGCTTCCTGGCCACTGGGGAGCGCTCCATCTCACGATTTAGGGCAACCGGCCTCCGCATCGAGTCCGCCATTCCGGGCGGGATGTCATTCTTCGAAAAACCTGGCAGGATCCCGTACCGCGCGAGCGGAGTGCTGTACCGTTTGCTCCGCGGAGCCGGTCGTTCCGGCGGTAGTTGTCATCTGGAGGACGCGCATGAAGCTGGTGAAGGCGATCGTACGCCCGAACAAGGTCGACGAAGTGCGAGAAGCGTTGGAGAAGCTGAATCTCGGCGGGCTGACGGTGACCGACGTACGAGGCCACGGGCGGCAGAAGGGGCACACGGCGGTGTATCGAGGGAAGGAGTACGAAGTCACCCTCCTGCCCAAGGTCGAAATCGAAGTCGTGGTTGGAGACGACGTGCTGGAGGAAGTCATCGAGGCCGTGGTGAAGGCGGCACGCACGGGAGAGATTGGAGACGGGCGGGTGTTCGTGCTGCCGGTCGAACAGGCCTACAACATCCGCACAGGAGAGCGAAACGTGATCTGAGGTCGTCGGCAGTGAGGTGTTGTCGCATGACGGGTTAGGCGCGCCACCGGCGCGCGTGCTTTGCGCGCTGGGGTGGAGATGGGGGGTCCGGCGGGGCGAAGCCCCCCGGTAAATTGGCGCCGGAGCGGAGCGGGGCAAAGGGGACCCCGCGAGCGACGGCGACCGGGGCCCCCGGCGCGCGTGTTTTGCGCGCTGGGGTGGAGATGGGGGGTCCGGCGGGGCGAAGCCCCCCGGTAAATTTTTGACGAGGGGTGATGGACATGAACCAAGCGGATACTGCATGGATGCTGATCGCGACGGCGCTGGTGCTGTTGATGACGCCGGCGCTCGCATTCTTCTATGGCGGTCTGGTGCGCTCGAAGAATGCGCTCAACACGATGATGATGAGCTTCATCTCGCTGGGCTTCGTAGGCGTGCTCTGGGCGGTCGCCGGCTACTCGCTGTCGTTCGCACCGGGCAACAACTGGATAGGAGACCTGTCGCGGGTTTTCCTCAACGGCGTCGGACTCGAGCCGCAGGGCACGATTCCGCACCTGCTGTTCATGTGCTTCCAGGGGACGTTCGCGATCATCACGGCGGCGCTGATCTCCGGCGCCATCGTCGAACGCATGCGATTCTCGGCGTACGTGGTTTTCATCAGTCTGTGGGTCCTCGTCGTCTATAGTCCGATCGCGCACTGGGTCTGGGGTGGCGGCTGGCTCGCGGACATGGGCGCGCTCGACTTCGCCGGCGGCACGGTCGTCCACGTGAACGCCGGCGTGGCCGCGCTCGTCGCCGCGATCTGCGTCGGCAAGCGGAGCGACTATCCGTCGTCGGCGCTCCTTCCGCACAATGTGCCCTTCACGCTGCTCGGCGCCGGAGTCCTCTGGTTCGGATGGTTCGGATTCAACGCCGGAAGCGCGTTGACGGCGAGTGCTTCTGCCTCGCTGGCGTTCACGACCACGTTCCTCGCGCCGATGGGGACTCTGGTCGTGTGGACCATCCTCGACATGATGCGGCAGAAAAAGTCGACTGCCGTCGGAGCCGCGACCGCGATTGTCGTCGGGCTCGTCGCGATCACGCCTGCCGCCGGCTTCATCGGACCCATGAGCGCGATTGCCCTCGGTGCGATTGCCGCGGTCCCGAGCTACTTCGGCCTGATCGTCCGCTCGAAGACGAAGCTGGATGATTCGCTCGACGTCGTCGCGGCGCACGGCGTCGGCGGGACCGTTGGCGCGCTGTTGACGGGCGTCTTCGCGCAGAAGGCGTTGAATGGGACCGCCGATGGCTTGCTGTTCGGCAACCCGCGTCAGTTGATGGTGCAGGCGGTCGCCGTGGTGGCCGCGATCGTCTACAGCGGCGTCATGAGTTTCGTGCTCCTCAAGGTCATCGGATTGGTGATCCCGCTGCGCGCCGACTCCGACGACGAGGCCGCCGGCCTCGACGTCACGCAACACGGCGAGGAAGCCTACATCCAGGAGGGCGACGTCTCCGGCCGGGCCTACCAGTCCGCCGCAGACGACGGAATGAAGCCCTATCCAAAGAAGACGGCGCCCGCCCACTAGTTTCCAGCCGGCGGAGGACCTGGAGCGGCGCTCCGGGTCCTCCGTCGAACCGGCTGGCAGCGATCCGCAGGATTTGTGAAATCTCGCGCGTGCGGACGCTCGCAGCAGCATCGTTGTCAACGAAACTCCCGGACCCGTCGTAACGGCTTGGGTGACGTCTGCCTTGGACGCTTCCGTCCTTCGTCCTTGTTCGAGCTCGTATTTGCACCCGACGGTGACGATCCGGGGTGTGCGGGGGAATGCTCTGTGAGAGTCTCTGTTCGCGCGATCATCGCTACGTTCGTCCTGGTGCTGCCCGCGGCCGCCGGCCTTCGCGCGACGCAGCAGCCTCAGGGCGCGCCGCAACCTGCCGCCGCGCCCACGCCCGGACAGACCGCGGCGCAGCGCTATAAGAACGTGCAGATTCTGAAAGACGTTCCTGCCGAGCAGCTCCCGCTCGCGATGCAATACATCACGGCGTCCCTCGGCGTCGGGTGCGACTTCTGTCACGTCACGGGCCCTGGCGGCGCGTTCGACAAGGACGACAAGGAGCCCAAGCAGCGCGCCCGCGAAATGATGAAGATGATGACGGCCATCAACACCGAGCAGTTCGAAGGCCGTCAGACAGTCGGCTGCATGTCGTGCCACAACGGCCGGATGCGGCCGAGCCGCACGCCGGGCCTCGCAGTCGAGATGACGGCCGAGGAAGCGGCAGCTTTCCGGGCGGGTCGTGGCGGACGCGGAGGCCCCGGAGGCCCGGGAGGTGGTCCCGGAGGACCGGGGGGACCGGGTGGACAACGCCCGGGCGGTCCGGGCGGAGGGGCGGAGCAGCCCACGCAGGGAGCGCCTCGAGCGGGAGGTCCGCCACCCGCCGGCGGACGGGGCTCAGACGCTGCACCCGATCCCGCGGCGGGCCAGGGACGCGGCGGACGCGGCGGACCGCCTCCGACCGAGACGCTGGACCAGGTCATCTCGAAGTATCAGGCGGCGCTGGGCGGCAAGGCTGCACTCGCGAAGGCGACGACCCGGGTGCTGGCGGGGACGGTGACGACGCGCGATCTGCAGACGTCGAACGTGACGGTGAAGGAGACCGACAACGGCCGCTACCGGATCGACATCGCATCTCAGCCCGCCGCGACAGTCCGCGTCGTCGACGGCAAGACCGGATGGTCGCAGGGTGGATTCAACAACATGGTCCGCGATCTCGAGGGGCTGGGGTACCAGCAGGCGGCGCGGGTCGCGGACTTCGGCCTGCCGTTGCATCTTACCGATCGCTACGAATCGCTGGCCGTGGCTCGTTACGGGAATGTCGATGGAAAGCCGACGATCGCGTTGAGCGGACGCCCCTATCCAGGAGTCACGGAGCAGCTGCAATTCGATCGGGAGTCGGGTCTGCTGCTGCGTCGGACGATCACGACGGCGACGCCGCTCGGCCCGCTGCCCGAGCAGATCGATTACAGCGACTATCGGGACGTGAGTGGCGTCAAGGTGCCGTTCGTGGTCCGGTACGTGACGTGGCGGGACGTGACGACGGAGAAGCTCGCCGACGTGAAGTTCAACGTGCCGATCGCCGCCGAGGAGTTCGCGAAGCCGGCGGGCGCCAGGTAGCCCGCTCGGCGACCTTGGGAGATCCGAATCACTACGAACTCGTAGCTTTCCTGCAGTCGCCCTACATCGTCGTCTCCGCCAGGCGGATCCGACCGGTTGCGGGAAACGCCTGAAAGTCGAAGCAAATCGGACCTATTTCGCATTCGGGCGCCTGCCCGCATCGTGGCGCAGCTCTTGCTCCCCTCCGTGTCAGTCGCCACCGGCGCGACAGGAGGGTTCGATGGAAAATCAGAAACTCGTCCAGCGCGTACAAAGCGAGTTCCTCGAGATGCCCGGTCTGCAGCTCACGCCGGCACAGGCCGCGCGTCTTTGGCAGCTGGACTCGGCCCTTTGCCAGCAGATCATCGACTGCCTCGTGGGCAGCGCGTTCCTGCGGTGGACGTCGAACGGCGCGATCGTCAGGGCTGAGCGATAGCTGTTACGTCGCTCGCTCGCGGCTGCGCCGTCCGACGCACTTCAGAAATGTCAGACCATCCGGCTGGGCCCACACTCTTGTAGGCGTGTCGCGATCTGCGACCGCAGCCGGCGCCACCGTGTCATGCCTCCGTCACATCGGGCTGGCATTCTCCACTCATGAAGGGCCACACCACACCCATGTCCACGCAGACCGACCGCCACGTTGTCGTCGCTCAGACCACGGAACAGCTCGTGATCGCGCTCGACGGTATTCGCTTCTCCGACCCGGACGCTGCGGCGTTGCAGCCATCGGTCTGGGTCGACGCGTTTCGATCCGCGATCGTCAACGGAAAGTCTGTTTCGGATGAGGTCCGCGCGCGTATTCAGGAGCGCCTCGACCACTTCGCGGCAGAAGATTTCGTTGCGAATGCCGACGATCGCAGCCGAGTGCTCGACCTGCTCAGCCCGCGTCCCGGCATTTCGGCCCGGCTGCTGGAGATGGCCGAGTGCGGGTTCCTCGATCGGCTGTTTCCCGAGCTGCAGGAGATCCACAGGCGTGCGGCGCCTGATCCCATCCGGCGCAACGCCGCGTCGTCGCACGCGGTCTTGCCGGTCCGGCGTATCGAAGTGCTCCGTAATCCGGAGGGACCTGCCCGCGCGAGATTCGCAGGCCTGCTGGAGGAGCTGCGGGCGCCCGAGCTCCTCACGCTCGCGTTGCTCCTGCACGATGTCGGCACGCGGCGCGACCACGGCCACGCGCGCGAGAGCCTGCGCCTCGCGCAGCCGGCCATCGATCGCCTTCAGCTGCAGCCTGCGGCCGCGGAAACGCTCCGCTTCCTGATCCGCCACCATCGTCAGATGGCACGGGTCGCGTTCAGGCGGGATGCCGGGAACCCGGATGTCGTCGCGCGCTTCGCGACGCTCGTCGGGAGCGAAGAGCTTCTGAAGATGTTGTGTCTCGTCACCCTCATCGACATCGAAGCGGTCAGCCCCGAGGCGCTGACGCCATGGAAGGAGGATCGACTGTGGCGTCTGTACACCGATACGAGCATTCGGCTCGCCCTGGGCGCCGATAGCGGTGCTGGGCAGCACGATGCCGGCCTTGCTGTCGCGATGGCCGGGCGGCCCGACGACATTTCAGACACTGAGCTCGCGCGCTTCGTGACAGGGCTCCCGCGTGCATATCTCTCGGTGTTCGGCCTCTCGACCATTTACGGTCACCTGCGTCTCGCGCGCGGGATCCTGCCGCACGAAATTCACGCGTCGCTCGAGCAGCACGGCGACGTCTGCGGGCTCACGGTGGTTACACTCGACAAGCCGTTCCTGTTCTGCAACATCTCCGGCGTGTTGTCCTATTTCGGCATGGACATCCACAGGGGACAGATCATGACCACGCCGGAGGGGCTGGTGCTCGCGGTGTTCGAGTTCACGGATGCGGAAGGTTTCCTCGCGCAGCACCGCGGGGCGCCGAGGCAGATCCATCGGATGCTGGAGGCGGTCGTTGCCGGCTCCGCCGACATGGCCGACCTCCTCGACGAACAGGCCCGCCAGCTTCCGCTCGAGCGCAGCGGATCATCCGGCCAGTCGATTCACCTCGACAACGCGCAGTCCGAAGAGGACACGGTGCTCGAGATAGTCGCCGACGATGCCCCCGGTTTCCTGTATCGCATCACGCGCGTGATTGCGGAAGCGGATTGCACCGTGAACCTCGCGCTCGTCTCGACGGAACACGGGAAGGCAGTGGACGTGCTCCACATCACGCGAGACAAGCGGCGCTTGACGGAAGCGGAGCAGCAGTCGTTGCACGTGGCGCTGGAGGGCGTGATTTAGGCGAGCCGAATTAACCGCTTGACCGGCCGGCGACCGACGGGATTCAATCCAGCCCGTGGACCTTCGTCAACTCGAGATCCTGCGGGCGGTCGCCGACACCGGCTCATTCACCGGCGCCGGGCAGCGTCTGCATCTCTCGCAGTCGGCGGTCAGCCGCCAGATTCTGCTCCTCGAGGAGGAACTGAAGGAGCAGTTGTTCCTGCGCCTGGGCCGGAAGGTGCGCATCACTCCGACAGGCACGACGCTCCTGGGTCTGAGCCAGCGTCTCTTCGACGATCTCGAACAGACGCGGGCGTCAATCGTCGAAAGCCAGCAGCGCGTCACAGGCAGCCTGCGGCTGGTCGGCGGCATGACGGTCTGTCTCTACGTCTTCCCGCCGCTTCTCAAGGCGTTTCGAAAGGACTACCCGAACGTCGACGTGAAGCTGACGCCCGGCGCGACGCCACGGCTCATTCGACAGCTGCGCGCCGGCGCCGCCGATCTCGGCCTGCTGACGCTCCCGGTCGACGACCCCAACCTGGTGAGCGTGCCGGTCATGCGCGAGGAGCTGCTCCTCGTGACCGCGCCGCAGCATCCGCTGGCCAGGCGCAAGCAGATCACGCCGCAGGATCTCGTCCGCCAGCCGTTCGTGCTCTTCGAGCAGGGTTCCGGCAGCCGTCGGGCGATCGAGGAGTTCTTCGTCAGGGAGCAGATCGCGCCGAAAGTGGTGACCGAGACGGAAAACGTCGAGATCATCAAGGCCTTCGTGCGCGTTGGCATGGGGGTCACGATCATTCCCTATCAAGCGGTGGCCCGGGAGGTCCGTGCCGGGACGTTGTTTTGCGCCCGGATCGCCGGTACCCAGCTCGTGCGCGAGACAGGCTGGGTCCACTTGCGCCTCAACCGGGTTCCGCGGGCGGTCCAGGAGATGATGCGCACGCTGGAACGTATCCGCCCACATCTGAAGCTCTCGCCAGGAGGGGCGAGAAGCCGGTCGAAACCGCCCGCGGCCGCTCCCGCCAAGGCGCCCGAGGCCAAGGCCTGAGCTCTGACGGTTGAGCCATCGTTTTCACGCACGCCAGGCATCGGTTCTCGTCATGTGAGCGGACCACGGCTTGACAACGTCCTGTGGCGCCAGTAGTCTGCCAGGGTGACGTTTGTTGCGGTAAGCACCTGTACCTGTTGTTGCCCGGAAGCCCGGGAGGCCGCCGCGGCCGAGGTCTTGCTGCCAACACGTTGCTGAACTGAACAGTCGCCCAGCACACAGAAAAGACCACAGCCCGGCAGGCCTCGAGCCTCCCGGGCTTTTGTATTTTCAGGGCACGAATCGGTGGTTTTCGAGCCGCGTTGACGCGGAGGTCAGGTGGCAGTCTTTCCGGTTTTCCTCAAACTCGCCGGCCGACGGGTCCTCGTGGTGGGAGGCGGGCCGGTCGCTGCGACCAAGCTCCGCGGGCTTCTGGACGCCGATGCGACCGTGGTCGTGGTCGCACCCGACGTTGTCGAGGAAATTACCGCCGCTCCGGTCGAAATCCTGCGCCGCCCCTTCGTCCCTGAGGATCTCGAGGGCATCTCGTTCGTGGTTGCCGCCGCTCCGCCGGCCGTCAACCGTGAAGTCGCCGCCGCGGCTCACCCTCGCGGCCTCTTCGTCAACGCCGTGGACGACATGGAAAACGCGACGGCCTACATGGGCGCGATAGTCCGGCGAGCCGGCGTCACGATGGCCCTCTCCACGGACGGAGAAGCGCCTGCGCTGGCCGGGCTGATGCGGGAAGCGCTTGAGGCACTGCTTCCGGACGATCTGGATGCCTGGGTGACGAGCGCGCGCGAGGCGCGTCGCGACTGGCTGGCGCGGGGCGTGCCGATGGCTGAACGTCGCCCGCTCCTGCTGGAGGCGCTCGTGGCGCTGTACGAGAAGCGCGCGAGGGAACAGGAAGTCGAATCGGTACCCGCATGAGCCTTCACTCCGAGAACGCCGGGAAGTCAACTACGGTGCGTCGTGGACTCGTCTCGCTCGTCGGGGCTGGTCCAGGCGACCCCGCGCTGCTGACACGGCGTGCCGCCCAGCGTCTGGCCGAGGCCGATCTGGTGCTGTACGACGCGCTGGTGGATCGCGCGGCGCTCGATCTCGCGCCGTCGGCACAACGAATCTTCGTTGGGAAGCGGGCGGGCAGGCCCGCCGTGACCCAGGAATTCATCATCCGTCTCCTGATTCGGGCCGCGCGGCGCGGACGCAGGGTCGTGCGCCTGAAGGGCGGCGATCCGTTCGTGTTCGGCCGCGGCGGTGAGGAAGCCCTCGCGCTGTCAGCTGCGGGTCTTCCGTTCGAGGTGGTGCCGGGCGTGAGTTCTGCCGTCGCGGCGCCAGCGCTGGCTGGCATACCGGTGACGCACCGCGGGATGGCGTCAGGATTCGTAGTCGTCTCCGGACACGCGGAGGAGGCCTACCGTCCCATCCTCGAAAGCTTGGCGCCACAGTGTGCGACGGTCGTCGTCCTGATGGGACTGGGCAGAATCGAAGCGATCGCGCGCCTGCTGCTCACACGCGGCTGGAACCCGTCGACGCCTGCCGCGGTCCTACTGAGTGCGGCGACAGCCGACGCCGCGACGTTGGTGACGACCCTCGCGGAGCTCGAGCGTGGTGTGGAAGAGACGCAGACCCGGCTGCCTGGTACGGTCGTGATTGGTGAAGTGGTGCGGCTCCGAGCTGCGCTGTCGGCGGAAGACAGGGACGCAGACGACGCGAGCGCATTGTCGGTGTAGGGGCGGGGCTCTAGCAATTCGTGTGGGGGCGGGGCTGACCGCCGTCGCCAAGGCTTCGGCGAGTCCGCCGTAGCTTCATGCGAAGGCGGAAGCCCGCGGCCCACAGTCGATTTCGAGTGACAGGTCGAATGACCGGCACGAGGGACATCAATGGCTGCGACTGAAGAACGGGACACACTGGGCCGCGCCCGGTTGTCGTTTGCCGACGAAGGCGACATCGACCAGTTCGTCTCGGTGCTCGCGCGTTTCGAGAGCGGCGAGATCGGACCAGACGAGTGGCGGGCGTTCCGGCTGCTGCGGGGCACCTACGGTCAGCGGCAGTCCGGCGACGCCCAGATGCTGCGCGTGAAGATTCCTCAGGGCATCCTCAGCGAATCGCAGCTGAACGCGCTGGCGGACGTCGCCGAGCGGTACTCCCGCGGATTCGGGCACATCACCACCCGGCAGAACATTCAGATGCACTTCCTGAAGCTGCACGACGTCGAGCCTGCGATGCGCCACCTGGCAGACGCAGGTCTGACGACCAGAGAAGCGTGCGGAAATTCCGTGCGGAACATCACCGCCTGCCCGTACTCCGGCGTCGCCGCCGACGAGCCGTTCGACGTCACGCCGTACGCCGAAGCCCTGACGCGCTACCTGCTCCGCCATCCGCTCAGCTCGTCGCTGCCGCGCAAGTTCAAGATTGCCTTCGAGGGCTGCACGCACGATCACATCGGCAGCGCGATCAACGACATCGGCTTTCTCGCGCGAGTCTCGCAGGAAGACGGCCGCGCCAAACGAGGGTTCACCGTCACTGTCGCCGGCGGCACGGCGACGATGGTGCGCGCGGGGCACGTGCTCTTCGACTTCCTGCCCGTGGGTGAAATGCTCAACGTCGCCGAGGCGATCGTCCGCGTCTTCCACCGGCTCGGCGACTACAAACACAAGCAGCGGAATCGCCTCAAGTTCCTCGTGAAGTCGCTCGGCTGGGATGGCTTCAAGGCGGAGTTCGAGCGCGAGCTGGAGGCCTTCCGCGCGACCGGCGGCGCCTCATTGTCGTTCGATCCCGAGCAGCCGCCGGCCGAGGCCCCGCCGATTTCGGCCGGTCGCACGGCGCCTTCCGTTGCCGAGATCCTCGCGCGTGCGGATTCCACTCGCGTGATCGGGCCCGGCATCGTGCCTCAAGTGGAACCACGCGCGAACGCGTCGCCCCACGAATTCAAGGCCTGGTCGCGCACCAACGTTCGGGCGCAGAAGCAGGCGGGCTGGTCGATGGTGGTCGTGGCGACGGTCCTCGGGGATCTGACGTCCTCGCAGATGCGTCTGATTGGGGAGCTCGCGTCGGCGTACGGCGACGGCTCCGTTCGGATTACCTCCGATCAGAATCTCGTCTTCCGCTGGATCCACAGTCGCGACGTCGAAGCGTTGTATCGAAGCCTCAACGCCGCCGGACTGTCGCGCGGCGGTGCGGGTACGGTGGCAGACGTCACGAGCTGCCCTGGAGCGGAGTCGTGCAAGCTCGCCGTGACCCAGTCGCGCGGCCTCGGCCGTCTGCTCGGGGATCGGCTTCACTCGCGACCCGATCTCGTCGCGGCGGTGCCGGGCCTCGACATCAAGATCAGCGGGTGCCCGAACGGTTGCGGCCAGCACCACATCGCGGGGCTGGGCTTCCAGGGAAGTCTTCGCAAGGTCGGCGGACGCCCGGCGCCGCACTACTTCGTGATGGTCGGCGGCGGCGTCGCGGACGGCTCCACCACCTTCGGACGCCATGCCGCGACGGTGCCGGCGCGGCGCGCGGATGAGGCCATGGAGCGCCTGATCGGTCTGTATCGGGAACAGCGAAACGAAAGCGAGTCTGCCGGTGGCCTTTTTCCGGCGCGTCGACCTCGCGGCTGTCAAGAGCAGCCTCGCGGGTCTCGACAAGCTCGATCCGGCGACAGCGACTGTCGAGGACTTCATCGATCTGGCCGAGGACCACGCCTTCAACCCCGAAGTGCAGGAAGGCGAATGCAGCGCGTGAGCGCCATGCTGACACCAGCGATTTCGTCGTCGGCCGTATTGGACTTGATCGGGCGGACGCCGCTCCTGCGGCTCGATCGCTTCCTCCCTCCGAACTCGGCGGTCGAGATCTATGCGAAGGCGGAGTTCCTGAACCCGGGCGGTTCGGTGAAGGATCGCGCCGCGGCCGCCATCATCGCCGATGGCGAGCGGACCGGCCGCCTGCACAGAGGCGTCGCGATTCTCGATGCGACGTCAGGCAATACGGGGATCGCTTACGCGATGATCGCCGCTGCGCGCGGCTACAAGCTGAAGCTGTGCGTGCCCGAGAACGTCACGGCCGAGCGCAAGCGGACGCTCCGCGCGTACGGCGCCGAGCTCGTGCTCACGAGCCCGATGGAAGGTTCGGACGGCGCGATCAAGGAAGCACGCCGCCTGTTCGCCGAGGACCCGGAACAGTACTTCTACGCCGACCAGTACAATAACGACGCCAACTGGAGAGCGCATTACGAGACGACGGCGCCCGAGATCCTGGCGCAGACCGACGGCCGTGTGACGCATTTCGTGGCGGGCCTGGGCACGAGCGGCACGTTCATCGGCGTCGGCCGACGCCTGCGCGAACATCGTCGTGATATCCGGTTGATCTCGCTTCAGCCAGATTCGCCGCTGCACGGGGTCGAGGGGCTCAAGCACATGGAGACGGCCATCCGTCCCGGCATCTACGATCCACTGTTGGCAGACGAGGACGTTCGCGTCTCGACCGAACGCTCGCACGAGCTCACGCGACGGCTGGCGAAAGAAGAAGGCATTCTGGCGGGCGTGTCGAGCGGCGCCGCGCTGGGCGCCTGCCTCGATCTGGCCGGGCGGATACGCGAAGGCGTGATCGTCACGGTGTTTCCCGACAGTGGCACGCGTTATCTCACCGAACGCTTCTGGGAAGGGCAGGACTGATGAGCGCCGACGGTTGGAACCGGGACGAGGATTACCGCGGAGGCGCTCGAGGTCATCCGGGGTCACGGCGTCGAGACGTTTCCGGACGAGTGCTGCGGCGCTCTCATCGAGGTCGGCGGCGTGATTGTCGATGCGTTCAAGCTGCCGAACACCACCAGCAGCGGCGCAGCGCGGCGCTTCCGGATCAGTCCCAACGACTACCGGATGTCCGAAGCCAGGGCGTCGGAGTTGAAGGGGGCTCTCGCAGGCTTCTATCATTCTCATCCGAACCATCCAGCAGCGCCGTCGGCGTACGACCTCGAGCACGCCTGGCCGAATTTCAGCTACGTGATCATTTCTGTCAACGCGGCCGTCCCCGGCGCCATCACCGTCTGGCATCTGAAGGACGATCGTTCCGCGTTCGAACAAGGAGAGTTGATATGTCCCACCGAGTCCTGATCCCGACGCCCCTGCGTCCGTATACCGGGCAGCAGGATGCTGTCGAGGCGGACGGTGCGACCGTTGGCGACGTGCTGTCGTCGCTCACGTCGAAGTACGGCGAGCTCCGGCGGCATCTGTACGGAGACGACGGGAAGCTGCGGCATTTCGTGAACATCTACGTCAATGACGACGACATCAGGTATCTGCAGAAGGATGCGACGTCGTTGAAATCGGGCGACGTCATCAGCATCGTTCCCTCGGTGGCTGGTGGTGCGCCGGTGTCGGCGCCTCCGAAGCAGGAGACAGGAGCGCCTCCGGCGCTTCCCGAGCTCACACGTGATCTGCCTGAATTGACGAACGACGAGATTCAGCGCTACAGCAGGCACCTGATTCTTCCGGAAGTGGGTGTCGACGGCCAGCGGAGGCTCAAAGCCGGTCGGGTGCTCTGCGTCGGCGCTGGAGGACTGGGATCGCCCGCCGCGCTGTATCTGGCGGCGGCCGGTGTCGGAACGATCGGCATCATCGATTTCGATACCGTGGACGCGAGCAACCTCCAGCGCCAGATCCTGCACAGCACGCGCGACGTCGGTCGATCGAAGCTGCTGTCGGCGCGCGATCGGCTCTCCGCCCTCAACCCGGGAGTGAAGATCGAGACGATCGATGCGGCGCTGACGTCCGCGAACGCACTGGACATCTTCCGCGACTACGACGTCATCCTCGACGGCACCGACAATTTCTCGACGAGGTATCTGGTCAACGACGCGTGCGTGATTCTCGGCAAGCCGAACGCATACGGGAGCATCTTCCGCTTCGAAGGCCAGGCGTCGGTGTTCGCCACCAAGGGCGGCCCCTGCTATCGCTGCCTGTATCCGGAACCGCCACCGGCGGGTCTTGTGCCGAGCTGCGCAGAGGGTGGAGTTCTGGGTGTGCTACCGGGTGTGATCGGGACGATTCAGGCGACCGAGTCCATCAAGCTGCTGCTCGGCGGAGGATCGACGCTTGTCGGCCGCCTGCTGCTCTACGACGCGTGGAACATGCGCTTCCGCGAGCTCAGGCTGCGTCGCGATCCGGAGTGCCCTGTGTGCGGCGATCACCCGACGGTGAAGGAGCTGATTGACTACGATCAGTTCTGCGGCATCGCGCCGCAGCCGGCAGCCGCCGCGGCGACGGCGTCATCGGCCGACGCTCCGGTGCCGGAGGTGACCGTGCAGGAATTGAACGCACGCCTCACATCGAATGCGCCGGTCTACCTGCTCGACGTGCGCGAGCCGAACGAGTTCCAGATCTGCCGGATCCCGGGCTCGACGCTGATTCCCCTGGGCCAGGTCGGATCGCGCCTCGACGAGATCACTGCAGGCGCCGCAGGTCGCGAGATCCTCGTCCACTGCAAGATGGGCGGCCGGAGCGCCAAGGCCGTTCGCCTCCTGCGGGATAAGGGGATCGAAGCCAAGAACGTCAAAGGCGGAATCCTCGACTGGATAGACAAGGTCGATCCGAGTCTGCCGAAGTACTGACGCGGCCGGTTCTAGGGTTCTCGGGTTCTAAAGGTTCAAGGTTCAAGTTTCAGGAGTCGGGCGCTTGAGCCCTCTCGAACCCGGAACCTAAGAACCGAGAACCCGAGAACCCCTCGAACCCTCGAACCCCTGGAACCCTCCTGTCCGAACATGCCAAAAGCGTGGCAGTCCCGTGACATTCCAATCGAGCTGTAACTTCCGTGTATCAACCCTCCGCTTCCAACCGTATTCTGCTTCCGTATGGCGGATACGCGCGAAGTAAGGGCGGGCATTCCCGCGATCGATGGCCGCCAGATTCTCGAGCTCAAGTTCCGGTACGGGACCCCCTCGATCTTCAAGCGGCTCGTTGAGGAGTTCGCGCTGACGCCGGAGCCGGCGTCGAAGTATCGGCTCGGCATGTCCGCCACCGGTCAGGCGCGGCTGACGGACCTGCAGCTCCGGCCTGCGGCAGACGATGCGGCGGACGCCGACGCCGTGCATGTCTGACTTCTTCGTCTCCGGAACCGTGTCGCGGGAGCCGCTGGCAGTCTTCCTGCGGCTGATTCTAGCGATGGTGCTGGGCGGGATTGTCGCCGCCATCTATCGACGGACCCGATACGCCAGCCAGACAACGTCGTCGTTCACCGTGACGTTGGTGCTGCTGTCGATTCTGATCGCGATGGTCACCCAGGTGATTGGCGACAACGTTGCGCGGGCGTTCAGCCTGGTCGGAGCGCTGTCGATCGTCCGGTTTCGCACCGTCGTGCGCGATACGCAGGATACGGCGTTCGTGATCTTTGCGGTGGCAGTGGGAATGGCCGTCGGAGCGGCCCATCCCTGGCTGGCGATCGGCGGGATCGTCGTCACGGGTTTGCGGCGTATCTGATGCGGGAGCGAGCGGCGGCGACAGCCCTGGCGACGGCCGAGGATGCGTACGTTCTGCAGGTCCGTGTGGGCGTCGGGAGCGATCCGAACACGCTTCTCGCGTCCACGCTCGAAAGCTATCTGCGAGGACGCCGCCTGCAGTCGATCGCCACGGCCAGACAGGGACTCGCAGTTGACGTGACGTACAGAGTGGAGCTCCGCGCGGACGAGGTCGCCGGGGAGCTCGTGAGGGCGGTGAACCGGTTGGAAGGCGTGCAGAGCGTCACGCTTCAACGGCATGATGTGCCGCTGGAGTAGCGCGGAGAATTCGCGATCATGATGAACGACTCGACGTCGGGTCCACGGCCAGGCAGGCACGCGCGCGGTGTGTGGGTGACGCCGATTCAGGTGGCACTCCTTGGCTTCGTCGCGCTCCTCTGCGGGTTCGTCGGCAACCTCGTACTGGCCGCGGACCGCGGCACGGGCTCAAGGGCGTGGCGGGTTCCCCGGCGGGCCGCCCGGACCGGGCGGCTTCGGCGGGATGCAGCAGGAACGCAAGATCCTGGCGCAGTTCGACACGGACAAGAACAAACGTCTGAGTCTCGACGAGCGAAAGGCCGCGCGCGAGTGGCTCGCCACGCAGCCGATGTTCGGTCCAGGAGGCAGGCGCGGCGGGCGTGGGTTCGGGCGCGGCTTCGTGACGGCCTCGGCAGGGAAGCGTCTCTCGCCGGATGACGTGAAGTCCTACCCGACCGCGGCGCTCTACGATCCCGCGACGCTGCGCACGATCTTCCTCCAGTTCGAGGAAGCCGACTGGGAGCAGGCGCTGGCCGATTTCAAGAACACCGACGTCGACGTACCGGCGACGGCCATCGTCGACGGCAAGACGTACAAGGATGTCGGCGTGCACTTCCGCGGAATGTCCTCGTACATGATGGTCCCTGAGGGATCGAAACGCTCGCTGAACCTCTCGTTCGACTTCGCGCACGACAACCAGGCGCTCGGCGGGTACCGGACGCTGAACCTGCTCAACGCGAACGGCGATCCGACATTCGTCGCGGGCCGTTCTCTATTCGGAGATCGCTCGCGAGTACATTCCCGCGCCTCGCATCAACTACATGCGGTACGGTGATCAATGGCGAGAGCTGGGGCATCTATCTGAACGCGCAGCAGTTCAACAAGGATTTCCTGCGCGACAATTTCTCGACCGAGAAGGGCGCCCGCTGGAAGGTGCCCGGCAGCCCGGGCGGCCGCGGCGGCATGGAATACCTCGGCGACGATGTCTCGGAGTACAAGCGCATCTACGAGATCAAGACGAAGGACGATCCCAAGGCCTGGGCAGACCTGATTCGGTTGTTCAAGGTGCTGAACGAGACGCCGCCCGAGCAGCTCGAAGCGGCGCTGGCGCCGATACTCGACGTCGACGCGACCTTGAAGTTCCTCGCCGTCGACGTCGCGCTCGTCAACAGCGACGGCTTCTGGACCCGCGCCAGCGACTACAGCATCTACGAGGACGAGAAGGGCCGCTTCCACGTGATCCCGCACGACATGAACGAAGGGCTCGCGGAGGAGGGCGGCGGCTTCGGCGGCCGTGCCTTTGGAGGCCCACCCGGCGGGATGCCTCCTCCGCCGCCGGACGGAGGTTTCCCCGGCGGAAGGGGCTTTCCAGGCGGCAGGTTCGGACGCGGCGCCGCAGCCAACGCGCAGCTGGATCCGCTCGTCGGCGTGAACGATTCGAGCAAGGCGCTGCGATCCAGGTTGCTTTCCGTTCCGGCGCTCCGCGCCCGCTACATGACCTACGTCCACGAGATCGCGGACAAATGGCTGGATTGGAAGAAGCTCGAGCCGATCGTTCGCGCGCGGCAGGCGCTGATTGCGGAGGACGTCAAGGCCGACACCAAGAAGCTTTACAGCACCGAGGCGTTTGCGGCCGACGTCAGCGGCACGGAGAACAGCCTGCAGGCGTTCGTCGAGAAGCGCCGCGCGTTTCTATTGAAATAGCCGGGGGGCTTCGCCCCGCCGGACTCCCGCCTTTGGCTGGAAGCTGGAGCTGAAGCTGAGCAGAGCTGAAAGCTCGTTAGGCGCTTGCTTCCGCCGCGACGCCAAGCGGTGCCGTCGTCGAGCGGATGATCAGCGTGTGAGGCAGGGTGATCGACTGCGGCGTCGTGATCCTGCCTTGGAGGATGTCGAGGAGGAGCCGCACGGACGCTTCGCCGATGTCCCGCATCGGCTGCGCGATGGTCGTGAGCGGCGGATCGACGAATCGCGAAAAGCGGATGTCGTCGAAGCCGACCACCGAGAGGTCACGCGGCACGCGCACGCCGCGCTGCCGCGCGATGTCGAGCACTCCAATTGCCATCTCGTCGTTGAAGCAGAAGATCGCCGTGGGCGGCGAAGGCTGACTCAATAGACGGTCGGCCGCTTCTGCTCCCGATTCGATCGAGAAGTTCCCCGTCACGATTTCAAGGCCTGGTTCCGCGCCGCCGAGCTTCGCGCGTGTCTTGACGCCTCGCAACCGGTCCCGGCTGAGAGGACTGACCAGCGGGCCCGTCACGATCCCGATGTGTTGATGGCCCAGGCGATAGAGGTGGTCGATCGCGTCGGATGCCGCCTTCGCGTTGTCGATGTGGACACCAGGGACGCCGAGCCTCGGGCTGAATTCACAGCTGTTCACGACCGGCGCGCAACGCGGTGCGATGCTCCGGATGAACGCCTGCGCCGCCTCGGGCAGTCGATGGCCGAGAAAGATCAGGCCGTCAGCTTCCTTTCTGCGTAACATCAGCGCGTAGCGCTCTTCGCGCGTTTCGTCGTGCTGTGTGTCTCCGAGCAGGACGGCGTAGCCGTCGCGGTGCGCCGCGTCTTCGATGCCCTGGAGAATGAGCGCGAAGAAAGGGTTGCGAGATGTCTGGAACGGTCACGAGCAACTTGCCTGACCGGAGCGTGCGCAGGTGCCGCGCCGCCGAGTTCGGCGTGTATCCGAGATCCTCGACAGCCTGCAGTACCTTGTGACGGGTGCCGGGCGACACGATATCCGGCTGACTCATCACGCGCGAGACAGTGGCGGTAGACACCCCGGCGCGTTTCGCGACGGTGTAGATTGTGGACACCTGTCAGGCTCCGGTCGTACGAACGTTCTTCAAATCGGGCACATCATATCTGCAAATGTGACAAGACCATGACAACTAGTTTGGCGGTGTTGTATACATCGGCGGGGGATTCGGCGCGGGCGGAGAGTGAGTTGCGAGGGCCTACTCAGGGGCAGTAACTCCTCGAAGTCAGGCGTTACAATCGATTACAGCCCGCCTCCTGTATTCCGTGGGCTTTTTCGTATAAAAGATCTCCACCCATCGCACTGTTTCCCCACATTACCTGCGAGGCTGCACATATGAAACGACTGTTCTGCACGATGCTGCTCTTGACCACCTGTATCGCCGTGATGCCTGGCGCTGCCGGACGTGCCGAGCAGGCACAAGCGACGCCCCTTCGGATCATTGCCTTCGGGGCTCATCCCGACGACGCCGAGCTGAAGGCGAGCGGCGTCGCGGCACTCTGGGCGGCGCAGGGACACAAGGTCAAGTTCGTGGCGATGACGAACGGCGACGTCGGACACTTCGGCGAGGCTGGCGGGCCGTTGGCGCGCCGCCGCAAAGCGGAGGTCGCGGAGTGCGCCCGGATTCTCGGCATCGAGAACGAGGTGTTCGACATCCACGACGGCGAGCTCGAGCCGACGCTCGAATATCGCAAGCGAATGGCCCGCGTGATCCGCGAGTGGCAGGCGGACGTGGTCATGGGCCATCGGCCCTACGACTATCACCCGGACCATCGCTACACGGGCGTCCTCATGGACGATACGGCGGTCGTCGTCGTCGCGCCGTTCTTCGTGCCGGACACGCCGCCCACGAAGCGGAACCCCGTCTACATGTACTACTCCGACAGTTTTCTCGATCCGAAGCCGTTCACGCCGACACTCGTCGTGGGCATAGACGACGTCGCGGAGAAGAAGTGGAAGTGCATCTCCGCGATGCCGTCGCAGTTCGGGGACAAGGATTCGTGGCAGGCGCGCACCTTGCCCAACGTGCCTCAGAGCGACGGCGAGCGACAGGCGTTCCTGCTCGACATCGTCAAGACCCGCGCGAGTGCGGTGGCCAATCAGTATCGCGATCGCCTCGTCGCGCTGTACGGGAAGGAGCGCGGCGAGAAGATCAAGTATGCGGAAGCGTTTCAGCTCTCGCAGTACGGGCGTCAGGCGTCAGTTGACGAGTTGAAGGCGATGTTCCCGACGCTGCATTGAGGTTCGGTTGAGCGCCCGGTCCACTTCAGAACTGGATGCGGCGCAGGTAACTCGTGAAGCTTGAAGGGACAACAGGAGGAGGGAGGACGAGAGGATCTTTCTGTCCGTCTATCGGCGCATCGGTGCTGTTCGTGCGCCCGCCAAAGGCGGGCGCCAGAGTGAGCACGAGAGGCACGGAGACGAACACGCGACCGATCAAGGCGTGCTCGTCTCCGCGCCCCTCGTGCTCACTCAGCCGCGCTACGCGCGGCGCGAACAGCTCACCGCCGCTTGAGTGACACGAAAGCTCCTCCCCGTCCTCCCTTCCTCTCCTCCTCCTGTTAAGGTTTTCGTGACAGGTGAAGACCGCTGCGAAGCACCGGATTCGTAGGCGGTCAGCGCGCTGCGCCGCTGCCGCGGCGAAGCGTCACGAGTCGATCCGTCTCGACGCGCGGCCATCGCTCGACCTCACCGTCCGGCCAGCGGACGACGACCGCGTCCACGGCCGACGACGAGCCGAGGCCGAAATGGACGCGCGAGTCGCTGGCCGACAGATAGCTGCCGTCGGTCCGAACGCGCCTCCACAGAGTTGGCCGTCCCGCGCGCTCGATACTCACCATTGCGCCGAACGCGAAGCGGTTCCCTGAGCTCTGGGACAATTGCAGCGACAGCCAATGATTCGTCGACGCGGCGCGGTTGATCAGCAGGCTCACCGCCCCGCCGTTGTTCGTGACGACAATGTCGATGTCGCCGTCGTTGTCGATATCGCCGAAGGCGGCGCCGCGGCCGACATCGGCGCGAGCGAACACCGGTCCCGCCGTAGATGACTTGTCCTCGAAACGGCCCTGGCCGGTGTTGCGGAACAGCTGATTGCGCATTCGGAACGGGCGTGGATCCCCTCGAAGCGCCTCGATCACGTTCACGGCGCCGTTGGTCACGAACAGATCGAGCCAGCCGTCGTTGTCGTAGTCGATCCAGTCTGTCCCGAATCCCGTGAAGGCGGCTGTCGGCGCTGCCAGCCCGGTTCTCGTACGGGCATCGTCGAAGTTCCCGTGGCCGTCGTTGACGTACATCGCGAACGTTTCTCCGACGATGTTCGTGACGAAAAGGTCCTCGTCGCCGTCATTGTCGAAGTCGCCCGACGCGATCCCCATACTGCCTTCGGGATTGCCCGCGGCGTTGACCGCTGCCCCCGAGATCAGCCCCTCGTCGACGAACGTTCCGTTGTGCTTGTTGATCCAGAGCTGATTCGGCGTCGCGTCATTGGCGACGTACAGATCGAGCCAGCCATCGCCGTCGTAGTCGCCCGTGGCAACGCCGAGACCCGCCCCGTCGGCCTTGCTGATGCCTGCGGTTTCCGTGACGTTCGTGAATCTGCCGCTGCCGTCGTTGCGATACAGCTTGTCGGGCACCGGATGGTACGCGCGAGGGCTGCAGTAGTCGCGCGAGCCCACGGAATCGCGACACTCCTTGTTACCGGCCAGCGTGAAATCCAGATAGTTCGCGACGAAGAGATCGAGATCGCCGTCGCGGTCGTAGTCGATGAACGCCGCGCTCGTGCTCCAGAGCGGATCGGTCACCCCGGCCTGTGCCGTGACGTCGGTGAAGGTTCCGTTCCCGTTGTTGTGAAACAGCGTTTCCGGACCGAAGGACGTCACGAAGAGATCGAGATAGCCGTCGTTGTCGTAGTCGCCGACCGCGGCGCCCATGCCGTAGGCCTGCAGGGCGACGCCGGCACGCTCGGTGACGTCGGTGAAGTGCAGCTTGCGCTGACCGTCTGGCCCGACTGTCAGGTCGTTTCGAAACAGCCTGCTGGTATTGGCAGGACTCTTTGCGGGTGATCCGGAGTCCAGCGGTCCACCCTGTACCAGAAAGACATCGAGGTCGCCGTCGTTGTCATAGTCGAAGAGCGCGACGCCCGCGCCCATCTGTTCCGCCATGTAGTAGTGCCCGCTCGCGCCGTTGACGTGTGTGAACTTCAAGCCGGCGGCGGCCGCGTCGTCGACGAAGAGAGGTTCATCGGCGGTGGGAACGGCAGCCAGGATGGCGCAGGCCAGCAGCACGGCGGCGGACAGACAGAACCTCACTTTATCGTCGCCAGATCCCGTTCGATGCTCGCCGCGAGCTCGGTTTGCCCGAACGCAAGCGCCAGCTGGCGCGCCTCCTCGGCCCACTTTCTGCCTTCGTCCCGATGGCCTGCCCGAATGTGCGCAGCCGCCAGCGCGAACATGTAACGCGGCGTTTCCGCATCACGAGGCTCCGACAGCTTCTGCAGCTCCGAGATCGCGTCGTCGAATCGCGACTGCGCGACGAGCAGCCGCCCGAGGTTGAATCGCGCGATCCGGAGCGTGGGCTGGCTGTCCACGGCCTGCCGGTATTCCGCCGCCGCCGCATCGAACTGGCGCTGGCGTTCGAGGATCTGTCCGAGATTGTTGTGCGCTCGCGCATGCTGTGGATTGAGGCCGATTGCCTGGCGATACGCCTGTGCGGCAGCCTCGGACTTGTCCTGCATTGCGAGGAGGACGCCGTAGTCGTAGCTGGCATCGGCCGTCATCGCGCCGAGACGGACCACCGCGTTGTAGTGCTCTTCTCCCTTCGCCCAGTTCCTGGTCCGGCCGTACAGCGAGATAAGGTTTTCGTGCGCCTGGGCGAGAGATGGGTCGCGAGCGAGCGCCGCCTCGTGGGCCGCGATCGACCCTTCGAGATCGCCGGCATCGGCGAGTCTCGTACCCCGTTTGATCAATGCGCCGGGATCCTGCCGGAGCGCGTCAACGGTCTCGAGAATCGGATCTCGCAACGCCGGCCATCTCGCGCCGAACTCGGCGTGGCGCTGCAGCTCGGCCTGAGCCTCGTCACGTTTGCCGGTCGCCCTGTACGAGAGGGCCAACGCATAGTGCGCGGAACCGAACTCCGGGAACAGTGCGACAGCCCGTTCGAAACTCTGGATGGCTTCCGCGTGCCGCCCTTGCGCCGCCGCGATCCTCCCGAGACCAAACTGCACGGAGGGCTCGCAAGCGGGGTCTTTCAGCTCCGAGAACAACCGTGCGCTCTGTTCGAGATCGCCTGCGTCGAGAAGCGCTTCCGCGAGCCTGACCCGTGCCGGAAGGTAGTCGGCTGAGATTTTCAGAGCCTCGCGCAGCTTGAGGACTGCATCCGAAGGCTGAGCGAGACGCTGGAGCACGACCGCGTCGAGATACGGCCAGTCGAACGTTCGCGGCGCCAGAGCCTGGACACGTCCGTATGCTTCGTGCGCGCCGTCCCATTGCTCCCAGGCGTGAAGCATGCGCGCAAGCGCGCCTACCGACTGCTCGTCGTTCGGCATTGCGGCAGCGACGCGATGGGCCTTCGAGATGTCGTCGCGTGCTGCAGGAGGATAGGTGTCGAGCGCGAGGCGGGGGAGTGAGGGCTGGGCCGAAGCGGACGCGGCGATGCCGACTGACAAGAGAAGCGCCGCAAATCGCCTGGAGAGCATCTCAGACAGGATACCAATGAAAGCAGGCTGTCGCCGCTAGCCAGCCGCGAGCGAGGCGCCAGCGGCCCGCGCGAGGAGCGAGTCCACGAGCCCGCAGCGCGAGCGCGCGGGGGTGGGGCCCCGCGCGCATTGAGAACGCGAGCGGCGAGTGGCCGCGGGGGTGGGGCCCCGCGGCTGTGAGGAAAGCTGTCGCTGCTAACCAGCCGCGAGCGAAGCGCCTGCGGCCCCCGGGCGACGCGCGGGCATAAAAAAAGGGCGCGGCGTTTGTCGCCGCGCCCTTTCGGATTACCCGAGGGTTACGTCGAGATCAGAACGAGAACCGCAGGCCCATCTGGATCTGCCGTTCCGGATACTGATTCGCGATGCCGAGGACCTTTCCGAAGTCACCGGACGTGAAGTCACTGTTCGGATTGGCGTAGACCGGGTGGTTCAACAGGTTGCCCGCCTGGAGTCGGTACTCGAGCCGCCGGTTGCCGCCGATCGGGAACGACCGGAAGAGGGAGAAGTCGAGGTTCCATCCACCCGGCCCGCGGAACTGGTTCCGACCAGTGTTACCGAAACGAACGCCAGTCGGCTGCCCGAACGCGGTCGTGTCGAACCACGTGCCCGCCGCGCCGATCAGGCCGGTCTCGGTGAACGTGCCGTTGAGGTCGGCCGTCTGCGTGTTGCTCGGCGTGTTCAAGGCGGTGCCGCTTGCCGTCACCGTGAAGGGCGTTGCCGCTGAAAGCCGCCAGGAGCCCGTTGACCTGCCAGTCGTCGACAATCGCTTTGAACACGTTATCGTAGCCGCTCTTCGTCTGCCAGGGCAGGGCGTACGCAAACCCCATCTGGAAGTTGTGCGGCCGGTCGAATCCGGCGAGCGCGTAGTTGCGGTACAACTCGCTCGGAGTGTTCCAGTTCAAGGTCGCCCTGCCGTCGTTGTCGCTCTGGTTCTTCGACTGGCTATATGTATAGGCACCCTTGAGCAACAGGCCATGGGTGAAGGGCTTGTTCAGCGCGATTTGCAGCGACTGATAGTTCGTCTTCAGCCGGTCGCCCCAGGAGTTGATGGCGAGGATGCGGTTCAGATTGAAGTACGGGCGACCCTGGTTGCCGGTGCCCAGGACGGTCGGTGCGTTGATGTCCAGCGCAGCGTAGCCGCCCGTGCCCTTGGCGCCGACGTAGGCGACATCCACCGACATGTCGTACATGATGCGTCGCTCGAAGGCCATATTCCAGGTCTGCACGTAGCCGCGGTCGATGTTGTCGATTTCTGGCGTGTACTCGGCCACTGAGCGGTCAAGCGGGACACGGCCAGTGCTCTGGTTGGGCGCAACGATCGTCGGAACACCCTGCGTCAGGGTGTTGTAGAAGCCGAACGAATCCACGTTCGGGTAGCTGACCGCGAGCGTGATCGGGTAGTCGTTATCGCCCCGCACCGCGCGCGCCCAGGGCGTCGCGTTGTAGGTGATGCCGTAGCCGGTCCGGAACACAGTCTTCTCGTTGAGCCGGTAGATCGCGCCGAGCCGCGGCGCGAAATTGTCCTTGCTCATGCTCATGCCGTTGTTCTGCGGGTTTCCCCCCCTGCCGGCGATGAGCACGTCGAGATTGGTCAAATCGAGGCGATCGAGGCCGCGGCCATCAGCACGGTGCATGATCGGATAGAGCTCGTACCGGATACCGAGATCCAGCGTCAGCTTCGTTGATGGCGTCCACCGATCGCGGATGTACAGCGAGTGTTGCCACTCGCGCGCGGTCATCAGCTCGTTCTGGACGCTCTTGCTCGGCTGCGTGTCGCCCAGCAGGAACGTGGCGAACACGTTGTAGAAGTTGTTGGTCTGCGCGCCGCCGTTGAGGGCCGTCACCGCACCGTTGAAACTGAACGCGCCGCGGGGATTACCCGTTTCCGGCTGCCAGTGATCGAGGTAGAAGAAGTTCATCAGGTATCCGGCGCGGATGTCGTGCCGGCCCATCATCTTCGTGAGGTTCGTGGCGAGCGAATATGTCCGCTCGTCCCGGTAGATCGGGTTCCATCCA
This sequence comes from uncultured Acidobacteriota bacterium, assembly GCA_963730995.1. Taxonomy (GTDB): domain Bacteria; phylum Acidobacteriota; class Vicinamibacteria; order Vicinamibacterales; family 2-12-FULL-66-21; genus CAVSUB01. The sequence goes on from CAVSUB010000012.1 coordinate 829,347, forward strand.
TCACGGTTCCCGACCGCGCTGAACGTTGTGAAGTTGAACTGGGGATAGCCTGCGTACCGGTCCCGGAAATCGAAGTTGTTGTTCCCCTGATCGTTGGTGCCGGGAATCCCGAGCACGTCGAGGCCGAAATTTCCTGCCTGGAAGTCAGGACCGTATACGTGCTGATCCTGGCGGCCAAAGCCGAAGGTCATATCCATCAGCAGGGTCGGCGTGAACGTCCAGGTCTGACCAGCCGTCGCTTGATAGACCTTCGTGAACCCACCGTCACCTGAGGCGTTGGGGTCGGGTCCCAGGTAGTTCGTCAGGTCATCGACCGTGGCGTTCATGTAGCTGAACTTGCCCCAGATCTGATGCGCCGACGTGCGGTTCCAGTTGACCTTGGTGTCCCAGTTGTCGCGGGCGAACGTGCGGTCTTCCTGACGCTTGTAGTTGTTCGTGAACCCGCCCACGCTGGTGCCCGGATTGTTCGGGAGCGGGAAGAGGTTCATCACCTTCACCGCGATCGGGCTGATCATGTTCGACGGAATCTGATTGTTGGGGAACTGCGTGCGATTGAAGCCGTTGCCCGTCCCCGTCGTGGGATCGAAAATCTGCTGGAGCGAGCCATTCGCGTTGAGCGCCTGGCTGAAGTCGCCCGCACGCAGCCTGGCGTCCGGCACGGTGAACAACGTGAACAGGCTCTGGTCGCGCCTGAAGCCCTCGAGCGATCCGAAGAAGAACACTTTGTTCTTCTTGATCGGGCCGCCCACGGTGCCGCCGTAGGTGTTGGCGGTAACGGGCAGCTTTTTCGGGACGTCGCCTGCACCGAAGTACTTCGGCGTCGCGTTCAGGCCGTCACTGTTGTAGAACTCGAACGCGGAGCCGCGGAACTGGTTGGTTCCGGACTTCGTGACGACGGTGACCGCCGCGCCGCCGGCGTTCCCCTGCTCGGCGTCGAAGCTGCTGGTCGAGATGTTGACCGTGTCAACGGTCTCGGCCGGCGAGATGTACATGTTGTGGTTCGGCAGCCAGATGTTCATGTTCGTGGCGCCGTCCGTCCGGGTGGTGTTGTTCGTGTTCACCTGGCCGTTGACGTTCGTCGCCAGCGAGCGCGCCGGGGTGTCGGTCTCCGCGTTTCCGAACGCCATGGGCGTCGTGCCGGGAACCAGGCTCATGAGGGCCTGATAGTTCCGGAACCGGTTGAGCGGCATCGACGTGATCTCGCCCGACTTGAGCTCGGTGTGGACGTCCGCCTTGTCGGTCTGCAGCAGCTGCGCTTCAGACGCGACGGTAATCGATTCGGTCAACGCGCCGATCTCGAGCGTCATGTCGACGCGGGCGATCTGACCGATCGTGACCGGCACCGCCGTGCGCACGGCTTCCTTGAAGCCGGGCAGCGAGATCTTGACGTCGTACGGACCGGGCAGGACGTTCGTCAGCGTGTACACGCCTTCGGCGTTCGTCACCGTGTCGCGCGTCAGGTTCGTTTCTTTGTTGACGGCGGTGACCGTCGCGCCAGGCACGGTCGCGCCTTGGGCATCCTTCACAACGCCCGTGATGCTGCCGTAAAGAATCTGCGCGTGTGCGGGGACCGCGACGAGCGCGAGGCCCGCAACGGTCAGTAAGGTAGTAAAGGCTCCTGCGATCGATCTGCACCGATTGCGTGATAGTCCTACGGACTGGCTCACAGCATCCTCCTCTTCTTCTGGACCGAGATCGACTTCAACATTCCTCCCAAACACTGCTTCCTCCCCGAGACGATGCGGCTTGCGCCTAAACCAGAGCAAGAGAGTCGCCTCCCGTCTGGCGGCGCTAATCTGTTTGCATTACCCGGCGGCCCGGAAGTCTATCCGATTTCCTCGCCGCCGCAGCATTAATCTTGTGCGCTGTCAAGCTGTATACAGCCCGGTTCCGTAGGCGTGCAATTGATTACAGCCCGGGGGTATAGCCTGCGGCTTTGGCAGGCGCCAGCAACGCGAATCGGACGCAGAATCGCTGGCCCAGAGCGCACTTCGCCGATCGACCCTGAAGGGCCGGTCTCGTTGCTTATGGCTGGGCTGCATGCAAAAAGGGCTCCCGCTGTCAGCTTCCAGCTTCCAGCTTCCTGCTACCAGCTTCCAGCTTCCAGCTTCCAGCTAGGTTCCGCTTCCCGACTGCCGCAACGCCGAACGCCGAACGCCGAGCACCGAACGCCGAACGCCGAACGCCGGTAGCGCCCCGCCGAGTGATAGCATCCCGTGCGCGCGTTACGCGGCGGAGGTGTGGATGCAGACACTCTTGGCGGAAGCCATCGGGACGATGATGCTGGTCGTGCTCGGTGATGGGGTTGTGGCAAATGTGGTCCTGACGGGGACCAAGGGTGAGAAGTCCGGGTGGATCGTGATCACTACGGGTTGGGGTGTGGCGGTCGCGATGGCCGTGTACGCTGTCGGCCGAATCAGCGGTGCGCACCTGAATCCCGCGGTGACGATCGCGCTCGCGACCATCGGCAGCTTTTCGTGGGCTCAGGTTCCAGGCTATATCGCCGCGCAGCTGCTCGGCGCGTTCGCCGGCGCGGTCATCGTCTACATCGCCTACCTTCCGCACTGGCGCGTGACCACCGATCCCGGCAGCAAGCTGGCGGTCTTCGCAACGGGGCCGGCCATCTCGCACACCGGCGCGAACCTGGCGGCCGAGATCATCGGGACCGGGGCGCTCGTCTTCGGCATACTCGCGATCGCCGGCAACGAGCAGACCCTGATGAAGCCGGGCGACCTGAATCTGTCCGCCGTCTTCAGCCGCGGTCTGCAGCCATTGCTCGTGGGGATCCTCGTGCTGGGCGTCGGCCTGTCACTCGGCGGCCCGACCGGATATGCCATCAATCCGGCCCGGGACCTCGGCCCCCGGATCGCGCACGCCGTGCTGCCGATTCCCGGCAAAGGCAGCTCCGACTGGTCGTACGCGTGGATTCCAGTCGTAGGCCCAATCATTGGCGGAATCGTTGGAGCTGGGCTCTATGCGTTAATCGGGTTCTAGAGGTTCCAGGGGTTCCAAAGGTTCCAGGGGTTCGCAGGGGTTCCAGGGGTTCGTTCCAGGGTTCCAGAGGTTCGCCGGGGCTCCAGGCGTTCGTCGGGTTCCGGGTTCGCTGGTTCCAGGTTCGCCTGGTCGCCTCGAAGTTTTGAACAATCGAACCCTTGGAACCCTGCGAACCCCTGGAACCCCTCGAACCTCTGGAACTCTGGAACCCCTGAAAACCCCTGGAACCTCTTTCGGAGTCCCCAATGTCTCAGTTCGTAGGCGCCGTCGATCAAGGAACGACCAGCACGCGGTTCATGGTGTTCGACGAAGGCGGCAACGAGGTCGCGCGCCACCAGCTCGAGCACCAGCAGATCATGACTCAGCCGGGCTGGGTGGAGCACGATCCGCTCGAGATCGCCGAGCGCACCAACACCGTCATCGCGGGCGCGCTGCGCAATGGCGGACTCGATGCAGCGGACCTCGCGGCGATCGGTGTCACCAATCAGAGGGAGACCACGGTTGTCTGGAACCCGAAGACCGGTCAGCCCTGGTACAACGCCATCGTCTGGCAGGACACGCGGACCGATCGGATCGTCAGCGCGCTCGACAGAGGTCCGGGCGGCCGTCTGATTCGCGAGCGCACCGGCCTTCCTCCCGCCACGTACTTCTCCGGCGGGAAGCTGCAGTGGATCCTCCAGAACGTCGACGGCGTGCGTGCCGCGGCCGCGCGCGGCGAAGCCGTGTTCGGCACCGTCGACTCGTGGGTCATCTGGAATCTCACCGGAGGGCCGGACGGCGGCGCCCACGTGACCGACGTCACCAACGCCAGCCGGACGATGCTGATGGATCTGCGGCGGCTCGAGTGGGACGACGAGCTGCTGAAGCTGTTCGACATCCCGCGCGAGATGCTGCCGTCCATCCGCGCCTCGTCAGATCCCGCGTCCTACGGCAGCACCCGGCGGACCGGACCCCTCCGGGATGAAGTGCCCGTCAGCGGCGCGCTGGGCGATCAGCAGGCGGCCACTCTGGGCCAGGTCTGCACGCGCCCGGGTGAAGCAAAGAACACGTACGGCACCGGCAACTTCATGCTCCTCAACACGGGGACGGAAGTCGTTCCGTCGAAAGCCGGCCTGCTGACGACGGTCTGCTACAAGCTCGGTGACGCGGACGCCATCTACGCGCTCGAAGGATCGATTGCCGTCACCGGATCCGCGGTCCAGTGGCTGCGCGATCAGCTCGGCATCATCAAGACCGCGGCCGAGATCGAAGCGCTCGCGCTGACCGTCGAGGATACGGGCGGCGCGTACTTCGTTCCGGCGTTCTCCGGCCTCTTCGCACCGTACTGGCGCTCCGACGCCCGGGGCGCGATCGTCGGATTGTCACGCTTCCACAACAGCGGGCACCTCGCGCGCGCGACGCTCGAAGCGATCTGCTTCCAGACGCGCGCCGTGCTCGACGCGATGGTGTCGGACTCGGGCGTGCGCCTCGAGCTGCTGAAGGTCGACGGCGGCGCAACCGTGAACGACACGCTCATGCAGCTCCAGGCCGACGTCCTCGGCGTCCCCGTCGTCCGGCCGGTCGTCGCGGAGACCACCGCGCTCGGCGCCGCCTACGCCGCCGGACTTGCAACGGGCTTCTGGAAGGATCTCGATCAACTGCGCCAGAACTGGAAGGCCGATCGCCAGTGGGAGCCGCGATCGACCGCTCGACCAGCGCGAATCGAGCTATCGCGGCTGGCAGAAGGCGGTGGAGCGGACGCTCAATTGGGTTGATGTTGGGTAGTTGACGTGTGTCAGCTCTCAGCAATCAGCTCTCAGCTGACAGCATGGGTTCTAACCTGAGCTGATAGCTGATAGCCGAGAGCTGAAAGCTACTACGTCAAGAAACATCCGATACGCGTGATTCGAGTCCTCCCGCTTGTGCTCGTAGCCGAGCGCCTGGAGAAACCGTTCGAATCCTTCCATCTCGCCGGGCGGGACCTCGAAGCCCGCGAGGACCCGACCGAAGTCGGCGCCGTGGTTGCGGTAGTGGAACAGGCTGATGTTCCAGCGACCGCCGAGCTGTCTCGAGGAACGCCACCAGCGCGCCCGGCCGCTCGGGGAACTCGAAGCGGCAGAGCTGCTCGTGCCGCACATCGGGGCTCGGCCCGCCGACCATGTGCCGGACGTGCAGCTTGGCGACCTCGTTGTCGGTCAGCTCGACGGTCTCGTAGCCGCGGCCTCGCAGCGTCGCCGCGAGCGCCGCGGCATCCTCGCGCGACTTGGTGGCGATGCCGACGAAGATGTGCGCCCGGTCGCGGCCGTTCAGCCGATAGTTGAACTCGGTCACGACGCGCCGGCCGATGGTGGCGCAGAACTCGCGAAACGCGCCGGGCCGTTCGGGGATCGTCACGCCGAACAGCGCCTCGCGCGCTTCGCCGACTTCGGCGCGCTCGGCGACGAACCGCAGCCGATCGAAGTTCATGTTGGCGCCGCTCAGCACGGCGACGAGCCTCGCGCCGGACGTGCCTGTGCGTTCCACCCACGCCCGCACGCCCGGCGACCGCCAGCGCGCCGGCCGGCTCCATGATCGAACGGGTGTCGTCGAAGATGTCCTTGATCGCGGCGCAGATCGCATCGTTCGACACGCGGACGATTTCGTCGACTGTCTCCTGGACGATCGGAAAGGTGAGCTCGCCGACTTCGCGCACGGCGACGCCGTCGGCGAAGATGCCCGACGCGTTCGAGCGTGACGCGGCGCCCGGCGGCGAGCGATTGGTACATCGCGTCGGCCTCGAACGGCTCGACGCCGATGACGCGCACGTCAGGCCGCACCGCCTTGACGTAGCTGCCGATGCCGGCGATCAGGCCGCCGCCGCCGACCGGGACGAAGATCGCGGTCGACGTCGCCGAGCTTGTGGCGCAGGATCTCGTGGCCGACCGTGCCCTGGCCGGCGATGACGAGCAGATCGTCGAACGGATGCACGAACGTCATGCCGTTGGACTGCGACGAGCTCGTCGCATCGCGTCTGCGCGTCCGCGTAGCTGTCGCCGTAGAGCACGACCTCCGCGCCGAGATCGCGCACCGCCTCGACCTTGATCTCGGGCGTGGTCTGCGGCATGACGATGAGGGCGCGAAGCCGCAGGTGGCGGGCAGCGAACGCGACGCCCTGCGCGTGATTGCCGGCGCTGGCGGCGATGACGCCCCGTGCGCGTTCGGACGTCGGTGAGGTGCGCGATGCGGTTGTAGGCGCCGCGCAGCTTGTAGCTGAAGATCGGCTGCAGATCTTCGCGCTTGAGCAGGATCTCGTTCCGCAGCCGCCGCGACAGCCGCACGGCGCGGCTCGAGCGGCGTCTCGTGCGCCACGTCGTAGACGCGGCTGTTGAGGATCAGCCGCAGCATCGTCTCGGGACTCGTGACGACATTGGTCATCGTTGCGGCCACCGCGCTTTCTCTGTCCAGCATCACATCACCGCGCCGACAGCGAGTAGATGTCGTTCAGGATGCCCGCCGCCGTGACTTCGGCGCCGGCGCCCGGCCCGCTGATCACGAGCGGCTCGTTGCGATAGCGCCGCGTCGTGAAGGCCACCAGGTTGCGCGTGCCCTCGAGCGCGCCGCATCGGGCTCGACGCCGGCACTGCCGCGAGCTTCGCCGACACCGTGCGCGGCGTCGCGCGTCACGACGTACCGCAGCACGCGTCCGCGCGCTGGCTTCCGCCGCCGACCCGCGCCGCCCACTCGTCGTCGAACGCCGGCAGCCGGTCCATGAACGTCCGCAGCGGCACCTTCTTCAGCGCCCGCGGCACGAGATCCTGCGGCGACCGGCGCCGGGCCGCGATAGCCCAGCAGCCGCGCCAGGATCAGCGCCTTGCGCGCCGCATCGCGTCCGGTACAGGTCGTCGCGCGGATCCGGCTCGGCGTAGCCGAGCTCCACCGCCTCGCGCACCGCCTGCGAGAACGGCTTGCCCGGACGAGACCGCCGACATGACGTACATCAGCGTGCCGCTGACCGCACCCTTCGATGCGCAGGACGCGATCGCCGGTCTCCACGAGCTTGTGGAACGTGTCGATGATCGGCAGGCCCGCGCCGACGGTGGCTTCGTAGCGCATCTCCCGCCCGGCCTCGTCGATGCTGCCGAGCAGGCGCTCGTAGCTGCTCCCACGAGCCGGCGAGCGGCTTCTTGTTGGCGAGCACGACGTCGAATCCGTGCCCGAGCGCGGCGCGCAGCAGGTCGTCCGGTCTCGTCGCTCGTCACGTCGACGAGGACCGGACGCGAGACCGCGTGGCCGGCCATGAACGTCAGCGCGTCGGCGGCGGAGGCCGGCTTGCCGCCGAGCGCCGACAGCAGCGCCCCGCCATCCTTTTCGCGCGTCAGCTCGCAGCAGCCGGCGTCGCGAGATGCCGCGCGGCTCGAAGACGTAGCCCGATCGATCGAGCAGGCCGACGACCCGCACGGCGGGCTGGCCGTTGGCCGGCGCGGCCATCTGATCGGCCAGCGCACGGCCGACGCGGCCGAACCCGAGGAACACGACGTCGGTCCGCGGCGCTGCCGGCGGCCGGCCGCCGCCGATCTTCGACAGCTGAAACGCCGCGTGGACGCGGCGCGCCGCCTCCGCCGCCTGGTCCGCCGTCACAGCGAACGAGATGTTTCGCTCCGACGATCCCTGCGCGATCGCGACGACGTTGATGCCGCCGGTCGCGAGCGCCGAGAACACGCGCGCGGCAATGCCGGGCGCTGCCGGCCATGCCGTCGCCGACGACGGCGATGACGGCCATGCCGGGTCGCGCGGTCACGTTGTCGATCAGGCCGCTCGAGAGCTCGTCGCGGAACGCGCGCCGCAAGCTGCTCGACCGCGCGGTCGCGCTTCCGACTTCGGCGAGCGTGAATCCGATCGAGCTCTCGGACGATGCCTGGAAGATCGTCGAGACCGACAGCTGCTCGGCCTCGATGGCCGCCGAACGTCCGCGCCGCGATGCCGTGCACGCCGACCATGCCCTTGCCGGCGACGGTGACGATCGCCTGTCCGCGCACGATCGCGAGCGCCTTGACCGGATAGCGTCGCCATCGAGCGGCGCGCCGAGACTTCGGTGCCGGGCGCCTCGGGATCGAGGAACGATCGCACGTGCAGCACGATGCGGGTGCCGGCGATCGGGATGAGCGCGCGCGGATGGAGGACCTTCGCTCCGTAGTGCGCGACCTCCGCCGCCTCGCGATGGTGCAGCTGCGGGATCAGGCGCGCGTCCGGCACCAGCCGCGGATCCGCGGTGAGGATGCCCGCGGACGTCCTTCCAGAGCACGACCTTCCGCGCGCCGAGCGCCCGGCCAGCAGCGTCGCCGTCAGATCGGATCCCGCCGCGTCCGAGCGTCGTCAGGCTGCCGTCGGGCGCCTGCGCCGATGAAGCCGGGAACGACGGGCGTCGTGCCCGCGGCGAGGAGCGGCCGCAGCACACGCCGGGCGCGTCGTCCGGTCTCGGGAAGGTTCGGCGCGGCGCCGCCGTGCTGTGCCGTCGGTCGCGACGATGCTCGCCGGCATCGACGTACTGCGCCCGGCGTCCTGATCTCGACAGCACGGCGGCGAGGAGGGCCGCCGACATGCGCTCGCCGCGCGAGACGAGGATGTCGCTGGCGCGTGGAGGAATGTGTCCCAGCACGCGCGATGGCGCCGCAGAGCTCGCGGTACTCGCGCGCGGACGCGTCGATCGATGCGAGCAGCGCGCGCCGGCGCCGCACCCGACGGCAGCAGATCGCGCGCGATCTCGCGATGTCGTCGCAGAGAGCACGGCAGCGATGCGCGTGGCTTCGTTCGCCTCGCCCGGCGCGGCATGCGCGCACCCTCGAGCAGCAGATCGGTGACGCCCGCCAGCGCGGACGCGACGACGACGAGCGGCCCGGGATGCCGGGCGATGAGGCCCGCGGCGCGCTGAATCGCGCGCGCGTCGGCCAGCGACGCGCCGCCGAATTTCCACACTTCGAGACGCGCGACGCGTCGTGACGGCGCTCACCGTCGTCCTCTCCATCAGACGCCGCTCACGGGCGCGGCGAGCTTCGTCGATCGCGCGCCGCACGGCGTCGTAGTCGTTCGGCAGTTCGACCGGCGGATTCGCGTAGCGCGGCGTCACGCCGGCGAGCGTGCGCGTGTGATACGCGACCTTGAACTCCGTGAACTTCAGGCCGTTGGCGGTCGAGATCACGATGACGCGATCCGTTCGCCGCACCTCGCCCCGCGCGAGCGAGCTTCTCGAGCGCCGCGAGCGCCACGCCGGTGTGCGGGCAGTTGAACATGCCGGTGCGATCCGCGCGCGCGGCCGCGTCGGCGATCTCGTTCTCGGTCGCCTGCTCGACGATGCCGTCGTAGCGCTTCAGCGTTCGGACGGCCTTGTCGAACGACACCGGGTTGCCGATCTGAATCGCCGACGCGATCGTCGGCTGCGCCGTGATCGGCTCGAACTCCCAGTTGTTCATGAACGCGCGATAGAGCGGGTTCGCCGCGACGGCCTGCGCGACGACGATGCGCGGGCGCTTGGCGATGAGCCCGAGGTCGAGCATCATGTCGAAGCCGGCGCCGAGCGCGCTGACGTTGCCGAGATTGCCGCCGGGGATGACGATCAGGTCCGGGACCTCCCAGTCGAACTGCTGCACGATCTCGATCGACAGCGTCTTCTGACCCTCGATGCGCAGGCTGTTCATCGAGTTCGCGAGATAGACGCCGTCTTCCTCGACGAGCCGCTTGACGATCGCCATGCAGCCGTCGAAGTCGGTGTCGAGCGCGAGCACGCGCGCGCCATTGGCGAGCGGCTGCACGAGCTGCGCCGCCGTGACCTTGCCGCGCGGCAGGATCACGACGGCGGGCATGCCGGCCGCGGCCGCGTATGCCGCGAGCGCCGCGGAGGTGTCGCCGGTCGACGCGCACGCGACCGCGCGGACGCCGCGCGCCGTCGGCGATCATCTGCTTGACGACCGAGACGAGCACCGTCATGCCGAGATCCTTGAACGATCCGGTGTGCGAGTTGCCGCACTGCTTGACCCACAGATCCTCGAGGCCGAGCTCGCGGCCGAAGCGTTCGGCCCAGAACATGTTCGTGCCGCCCTCGTCCATCGACACGATGTTCTCGTTGCGAAGCTCGGGGCAGACCCATTCCTTCTTGCCCCAGACGCCGGAGCCGTACGGCCACGTCGTGCGCTTGTAGCGCTCGTCGAACGTGCGCATCCATGCCGCCGCGCTTCGGTCGCGCAGCGCGGCGAGGTCGTGCACGACCTGCAGCAGGCCGCCGCACGTCGGGCAGTGATAGATCGGCTGCCAGATCGAGTGCTCGCCGGGACAGCCGGCGGCGCAGCGGAAGACGGCGTGATAGGTGCTCATGATGGAGAAGGCATTCAACTAAGCAGTCGCGCTACAGAATTCTCGTGAACCGGGAGGTGGGGAGGAGAGGCACTGGCAATTCAAGGACTCCCTTGCTCCTCCCTGTTGACCAAGGCTGCTTCTCGCTCCTACACTGACGATGTCGCGGCCGGCGCGGCGGCGCTCGCCTCGAAGTCCGCGAGCGATCGGCCGATGTGCACGGGCGTGACGCCGCGGCCGTTCAGGACTTCGACGGTCTTGTAGCCGTTGCCGGTGATGCAGATGACGATCGACTCGTCGCGCGGAAGCGATGCCGCGCTCGATCAGCTTCTTCGTCGCCGCGACGGTCACGCCGCCGGCCGGCTCGGTGAAGATGCCTTCGGTCTCGGCAAGCAGCTGGATGCCGGCGATGATCTCGTCGTCGGTCACCATCGCGCCGCCGCCGCCGGTCTGGCGCACCGCGCGCAGCACCTGGAAGCCGTCCGCCGGATTGCCGATCGCCATCGACTTGGCGATCGTCTTCGGCTTGACCGGATCCGGGAACTCCAGCCCCGCGTCGAGCGCGCGGACGACCGGCGCGCAGCCCGCCGCCTGCGCCGCGTAGATCGCCGGCAGCTCGCCCGTCGACGAGGCCGACCGTCCGCAGCTCCTCGAAGCCCTTCAGGATGCGCGGCAGCAGCGTGCCGCCGGCCACCGGTGACACGACGTGCCGCGGGAAACGCCAACCGAGCTGCTCGGCAATCTCGAACCCGTAGGTCTTCGCGCCTTCGGCGTAGTACGCGCGCAGGTTGATGTTCGCGAATCCCCAGCCGTATCGGTCCGCCACCTGCGTGCACAGCCGGTTCACGTCGTCGTAGTTGCCGCGAACGGCGATGATCTGCGGGCGGTAGACGCTCGCGCCGGCGACCTTGGCAGGCTCGAGGTCGTCCGGGATGAACACGGAGCACGACAGCCCGAGGCGCGCGGCGTGCGACGCGACGCTGCCGGCGAGATTGCCCGTCGAGGCGCACGCGAACATCGTGAAGCCGAGCTCCACGGCGCGCGTCGCGGCGACCGAGACGACGCGATCCTTGTAGGAGCAGGTCGGATGGTTGACCGAGTCGTCCTTGACGTAGAGCTCGCGGACGCCGAGCCGCGCGGCGAGGCGGTCGGCTCTGACGAGCGGCGTGAAACCGGAGTGGAGGCCGGTTCGCGGTTCACCCGCAATCGGCAGCAGCTCGCGATAGCGCCAGAGGTTCTCGCGGCCGGCTTCCGATCAGCTCCCGCGAGACGAGCGGCGCGATGGCGTCGTAGTCGTACGTCACCTCGAGCGGGCCGAGGCACTGGCTGCACACCCAGAGGGCCTCGGCAGGGTAGACGGTCTGGCACAGATGACAGCGAAGCGAGAAATGCATAGATGAATCCTGACTGTCACTGCACACGGAATCACACGGGTTGGTGCACGGCAAGCAGTCTGATCGTACTCGGCATGCCGAGCTCGCGGTAGACATCGCTCAGTCGAGCCTGTGCCTCCGCGGCGCGGCCGTTCGTGAACACCACGATCGACGGCCCCGCACCGCTGAGACACGCGCCAAGAATCGCCTCGTCGTCGAGCGCCAGCGCTTCGGCCAGCCCTGGCACGAGCGCCGCCCGCGCCGGCTGGTGCCACCGATCCCGGAGCGCCTCGCGGAGATCGCCGTGCGTTCCAGCGGCCAGCGCATGGACGAGCAGCAGAGCGCGCTGCAGGTTGAAGACGGCATCACGCATCGAGATCGTCGAGGGCAGCACCCGGCGCGCATGGGCCGTCTCGAGCTCGGCTTCCGGAGTCGCGACGACGATCTGGACGTCGGACGGCCAGCGCCATGCGCGCGCCGTCACCCGGCCGTCGTCTCGTTGACAGCTCACGGTCAGCCCGCCCAGGAGCGAAGCGGCCGCGTTGTCGGGGTGACCTTCAACGTCCGCCGCCAGCGCGAGCAGATCTGCGGACGAGATGGGCGCGGTGAGCTGCTGATAGAGCTGCAGACCGGCCAGGGTCGCCGCGCCGCTGCTCCCCAGCCCCGCGCGCGTCGGGATGTCGCTCCGGGCCTCGATCCTGACGCCTGGCGCCGGCGTGCCGACCCGGGCCCGCGCGTGACGAAACGCCGTCTCGATCCGATTTTCGCCTGGAGGTCCGCCGTCGGCGAAGTGCGTCTCGATCGTGTCGGGCGCATCCGGGCGCACCTCGGTGACTCGGAGGTCCAGATAGATCTGCACGGCCACCGCGAGCGAGTCGAAGCCGGGGCCCAGATTGCTGATGGACCCGGGAACGCGCAGCTCGAACCCGTCGACCGATCCAGCAGCGCTGCTCACGCGGACAGTCCCGTCGGCGATTTGTCACCTGCCAGCGAAGCGTCGTCGGACAACGGCATCTATTTGTTCCTGACGGACGCCGCGTCGTGGCCAGCGTCCTGAAAAACAAAACCCGCCGGCTCCCGAAGGCGCCGGCGGGTTCTGCAAAAGCTCGTGACTCTGTCGTACCTGTCAAGCCTGAGCGCGAACGCCAGCGACCCCGGGGCCCGGATTCATCCGGTTCCCCATGGTAATGGTCGCGGTGGACATGCGCGTCTGCATTGAAAGGCCAGTATAAGTAGGGGCTATCTCGGGCGTCAACTCATTAACCAAATTGATGGTGGTAGAGGATGCCGTTATGGGCCACGCCTGGTTGGACGCTCAAGCTCGCAGCGGAGCCAGCGATGGCCCGCCAGTCCAACCTCCAGAAGTGAAGGACAGGTACGCTTTTGTCGGACACGCGCCCCTTCGTTCACTTCTTGATCCAACCGCTCGAGCGCGAGGATACGATTGGCTGGAGTGAGCGGCGCGGCGGTCGCGGATGCGACGATTCCACGTTCGGACATTGCGGCCGGCAGCGGCACGCTCCGAGTCGTCCGGCACGGCAGTCGGAGCGTCGCCTCGCGGGCGCTCGCGGGAAGCCCGCTGCGGTTCCTCACGCCATCCAATCACGGTGACGCCGCGTGGGTCTTCACCAGCACCTACGGCGGCGGCCTCCTCGGCGGAGACGCTGTTCGCCTTCAGATTGACGTCGAAGACGAGGCGGCTCTTCTTCTTCAGACGCAGGCGTCGACGAAGGTCTATCGCTCCCCACGAGGCGCGTCGTCCACTCTCGACGCGCGCGTCGGGGAACGTGCACGGCTCCTGGTGCTGCCGGATCCTACCGTGTGTTTCCGCGGAGCCTCCTTCGAGCAGACGCAAACAGTGGACGTCCAGCGCAGCGGAAGCATCGTGCTCATGGACTGGATGACCGCGGGCCGCCGGGCATCGGGCGAGCGCTGGCTGTTCGATCGGTATGCCAGCCGGTTGACGATCCGCTACGACGGACGAGTGGTGTTCCACGACGCGTTGCTGCTCAGTCCATCTGAGGGTCCGTTGGCGGAGCGGATGGGTCGTTTCGACTGCGTCTGTCTGATCGTGCTGGTTGGCGTCGCGTTGCGAGTGCATGCGGCGTCCGCCTGCAACGGTATCGCCGGCCTCGAGACCAGCAGGCGCGCAGAACTCCTGACGGCGGCGGCTCCGCTCGGCCCGAACGGCGAGGCCGGCTGCGTGATTCGCATGGCCGGCAGGTCGGTGGAAGAAGTCGGACGCGCGGCGCGCACGTGGTTGCATTTCGTCCCGGGCCTCCTGGGTGACGATCCCTGGGCCCGCAAATGGTGAGCAATGCATCTGACTCCGAACGAGATTGACAAACTGACGCTCCATCAGGCCGGATTCCTCGCGCAGAAGCGTCTCGCGCGGGGCCTACGACTGAGCTATCCCGAGGCGGTCGCTCTCATCGCCACGCAGGTCCTCGAGTTCATCCGCGACGGCCGCTCGGTTGCCGAGTTGATGGATCTCGGCCGCCGGTTCCTCGGTCGTGGTGACGTGCTGGACGGCGTGCCCGAGATGATTGACGAAGTCCAGGTCGAAGGGACGTTTCCTGACGGAACGAAGCTCGTCACCGTACACGACCCGATCGTGACCGAGCGGGGCGACATGTCTCTCGCGCTCTACGGGAGCTTCCTCCCGCTTCCGTCCCGCCAACTCGGAGACCGGACGACGGAATTGGAGTCTGCGGCCGGCGCGGTGGTCGTCCAGCCAGGGCACGTCACGCTCAACGAGGGGCGGGAGACGGAGCGCCTGACGGTGACCAATCGCGGCGACCGTCCGATTCAAGTGGGCAGCCACTACCACTTCATCGAGGTCAATCGTGCCCTCGAGTTCGATCGCTCCGCTGCCTACGGCATGCGCCTCGACATCCCGGCCGGTACCGCCGTGCGCTTCGAACCCGGCGAGACCAGGACCGTCGGCGCTTGTCTCCATCGCAGGACGGCGGGTGATCCATGGAGGCAACAGTCTCGCGGATGGACCGGTCACGGAAGAAGGGCGGGAGCGCGCGCAGATAGCCGTCCGCGATCGTCAATTCGGGGACAGTAACGGGTGAGGGGCACGCGTCAGCGCGCCCGCCGGAGCGGAGCGGGGCGAAGGGGCCCCCGCGAGCGCACGGCGCTGGGGGGTCCGGCGGGGCGAAGCCCCCCGGTAAAACAAGATGAGTCATCGAATCGATCGACGCTACTACGCAGACATCTACGGTCCGACGACCGGCGACCGTGTCAGGCTGGGCGACACGAATCTCTTCGCGGAGGTCGAGTCAGACGCCGCCGTCTACGGTGACGAGTGCAAGTTCGGTGGCGGCAAGGTGCTGCGCGACGGCCTGGGGCAGGCGAGCGGCGTGTCAGACGAGGCCGCCCTTGATTGCGTGATCACGAACGCCCTCATCGTCGACTGGACCGGCATCCGGAAGGCGGACGTCGGGATCAAGGGCGGGCGCATCGCCGGGATCGGCAAGGCCGGCAATCCCGACGTGATGGAAGGTGTGTCCGAGAACATGGTCGTGGGTGTCACGACCGAGGCCATCGCGGGCGAGGGGATGATCCTCACCGCCGGAGGCATCGACTCGCACATCCACTTCATCTGTCCTCAGCAGGTGTTCGAAGCGCTCGCGAGCGGAATCACGACGTTCATCGGAGGCGGCACCGGACCGGCCACCGGAACCAACGCCACGACGTGCACGCCTGGTTCGCGTCATATCGAGCTCATGCTGCAGGCGACCGACGCGTTGCCGATGAACTTCGGGTTTCTCGGCAAAGGCAACAGCTCACGGCCAGAGGGGCTGGGCGAGCAGATTGCCGCCGGCGCGATAGGCCTCAAGCTCCACGAGGACTGGGGCACGACCCCGTCGGCCATCGATACGAGCCTGTCGATCGCCGACCTCTACGACGTGCAGATCGCGCTCCACACCGACACGTTGAACGAATCGGGCTACGTCGACGATTCGATTGCGGCCTTCAAAGGCCGGACGATTCACACGTATCACACAGAGGGCGCTGGCGGTGGGCACGCGCCCGACATCATTCGCGTGTGCGGCGAGCCGAACGTGCTGCCGAGCTCGACCAATCCCACGCGACCCTACACAGTGAACACGCTCGACGAGCACCTGGACATGCTGATGGTGTGTCATCACCTGGATCGCAACATCCCCGAGGATGTCGCGTTCGCTGAGAGCCGGATACGCGGCGAGACGATGGCCGCCGAAGACGTCCTCCACGACCTCGGCGCGATCAGCATGATGTCGAGCGACAGCCAGGCGATGGGTCGTGTGGGCGAGGTCATCTGCCGGACCTGGCAGACGGCTCACAAGATGCGAGATCAGCGCGGGCCGCTGTCGGAGGAGCAGGGCGACAACGACAACTTCCGCATCCGTCGTTACGTGGCGAAGTACACGATCAATCCGGCGATTGCCCATGGCATCGCGCACGAGGTCGGCTCCGTAGAGGCTGGCAAACTTGCCGATCTCGTGCTCTGGAAGCCGGCCTTCTTCGGCGTCAAAGCCGAGATGGTGATCAAGGGCGGCTTCATAGCCTGGGCCCAGATGGGGGACGCGAACGCGTCCATTCCAACGCCGCAGCCGCTGATGATGCGGCCGATGTTCGGTGCGTACGGCCGGGCGACCGGGCGCACCTCACTGGCTTTCGTCTCGCAGGCGTCCCTCGACGCTTCGACGGTGCAGCGCTACGGGCTCACCAAGCGGCTCGCGGCCGTGCGCGGCTGCCGAGGCATCGGCAAGCGCGACATGAAGTTGAACGACGCGCTACCCAGCATGAGCGTGGATCCCGAGACGTACACGGTCACCGCGGATGGGGAAGTCCTGAGAGCGGAGCCCGCGCGCGTCCTGCCGCTCGCGCAGAGGTATTGGTTGTTCTGAGGTCCGGAGGAAACGAAATGCTTTGGAACAGGGAGGTGGGGAGGTCGGGAGGAGCTCCACTCTTGAAGACATCTCTATGACGATTGGTACCTCCGACAGTCTGAGAGTCTGGCAGCTCGCTGACTCGGCGTTCCCCACAGGCGGCTTCGCGCACTCCAGCGGGCTGGAGGCTGCCTGGCAGTCGGGGGAAGTGGCGTCACCAGAGACCCTCGCGCTGTTCGTGCGCTCCGCGCTCTGGCAGGCAGGCCGTGGACTCCTTCCGCTCGCATCCGCCGCATGCATCGATCCGCATCGGCTCGAGGAGCTGGACCACGCCTGCCACGTATTCCTGACCAACGTCGTCTCGAGTCGCGCGAGCTGCGTGCAAGGCCGCGCACTTGCGGCGACGTGCGCCAGGATCTGGCCTGGAGAGTCGATGAGCGCCCTGGAGGATCGCGTGGGAACGCTGAATGGCCACCACGCTCCGGTTTTCGGCGCCGCACTGTCGCTGCTCGGCGTGCCCCTCGAGACGATGCAGCAGCTCTTCCTGTACACGTCGTTGCGCGGCCTGGCCTCGGCCGCCGTCCGCCTGGGGATTGTCGGTGCATACGCTGCCCAGAGACTGCAGGTCGATTGTGCGGGAGAGCTCGAGCTGGTTCGAGAGCGCTGCGCCGCCCTCCGGGATACGGACATCGCCCAGACAGCGCCGATTCTCGATCTGCTTCAGGCCGGGCACGATCGGCTCTACAGCCGGTTGTTCCAATCCTGACGCGCCACGCTACGATTGAGGAGATCCGAAACACGGGAGATTTGATAGTGTCCGCCGAGCGCCGAGCGCCGAGCGCCGAGCGCCGAGCGCCGAGTCCCGAGTCGAGTCCCGAGTCCCGGATCCCGCATCCCGACAAGAGTCACCATGCCTTTTCCACTTTTTCACCACGATCCGAATCACCCACACACTCATGGTCCCGCCGGTCCGGGCGCGTTTCGCGATCGCGCGGCGCCGCTCACCCGCGACTTCGCACGCCGGGCCTTCACGATTGGCATCGGTGGACCGGTTGGCAGCGGCAAGACCGCGCTGCTCCTGGCGCTGTGCCGGCTGCTTCGCGATCGCCGCGAGATTGCGGTCGTGACGAACGATATCTTCACGAAGGAAGACGCCGAGTTCCTGACACGCCATCACGCGCTGCCGGCCGAGCGTATTGCCGCCGTGGAGACCGGCGGCTGCCCTCACACCGCCGTTCGCGACGATGTCAGCCACAACCTGGAGGCGCTCGACCGCCTGATGCGCGCCTTCCATCCCGAATTGCTGTTCGTGGAGAGCGGCGGAGACAACCTCGCGGCGCAGTTCAGCCGGGAGTTGGCTGACTTCACGATCTACGTGATCGACGTCTCTGGCGGCGACAAGATCCCGAGGAAGGGTGGCCCGGGGATCACGCAGTCGGACCTCCTCGTCATCAACAAGACCGACCTCGCGCCATTGGTCGGCGCGGATCTCGGGGTGATGGAACGCGATGCGAAGAAAATGAGAGGCGAGGGACCGATCGTATTCGCGCAGGTCACCAAGGGTGTCGGTACGAACGAGATAGCCGAGGCCGTACTGCGGGCGTGGAGGGAGACTGTAGGGGCGAGCGCCTGAGGCTTCCGCTCGACTTTGGCTCGCGGACGGCTTGAGGCGGTGTGGTCTTACATGAGATCAGGAGCTCAGGAGATCAAAAAAGTAAAGATCTCTTGAACTTCTGATCTCTTGAACTCCTGAACTCCTGTTTAACCTGTCGCTCGAATCCGGCGCGCTATACGGTCACGCCATCCGGGCGCACGGTCACTGGATCCAGGAATGGCATCATCGAGCGCAGCTTCGCGCCGACCTGCTCGAGCGGCTGGTCCTGTTCCTTGATCCGAGTCGCGTTGAAATTGGGACGCCCGGCTTCGTGTTCGGCGATCCAGGCTTTGGCGAACGTGCCGTCCTGGATTTCGGCGAGGATGCGCTTCATCTCGCGCCGGGTCTCCTCGGTGATGATCCGCGGGCCGGCAGTGTAGTCACCGCGTTCGGCCGTGTCGCTGACGGAGTACCGCATGTAGTTCAGGCCGCCGCGGTACATCAGGTCGACGATCAATTTCAGCTCGTGGAGGCACTCGAAATACGCCACCTCGGGTTGATAGCCGGCCTGCGTCAGCGTCTCGAATCCAGCCTTGACGAGCGCGCTCACGCCCCCGCAGAGCACCACCTGCTCTCCGAACAGGTCGGTCTCGGTCTCTTCCGCGAACGTCGTCTCGATGACGCCGGCGCGCGTGACGCCGATGCCTTTTGCGTACGACAGCGCGAGTGCCCGCGCCTGCCCCGTCGCGTCCTGGTGCACGGCCAGGAGGGCAGGCGTGCCTGCCCCTTCGACATACAGCTCGCGGACGCGATGGCCCGGCGCCTTCGGCGCGATCATCGTGACGTCCACGTCAGCCGGCGGCGTGATCCAGCCGAAGCGGATGTTGAAGCCGTGCGCGAACATCAGCATCTTGCCCTTCGTCAGGCCCGGAAGGATGTCGGTCTGATACAGCTTCGCCTGCGTCGTGTCGGGCACGAGGATCATGATGACGTCGGCCCAGCGCGCCGCATCGGCAACCGAGGTGACGGTCAGGCCGGCCGCGCGCGCTTTCTCGTAGGAGCGGCTTGTCGTGGGCAGCCCCACGCGAACGTCCACGCCGCTGTCCTTCAGGTTCAGCGCATGCGCGTGCCCTTGCGATCCGTAACCAAGCACGGCCACCTTCTTCGCGCGAATGAGCGCGAGGTCGGCGTCCTTGTCGTAGAACATCTGTGTCATCAAATTCTCCTGAGAGGAAACTTCATCGCCCGGACCTTTAGGCCTTCGCTCGCGGACCGGGGTCCCCGGCGCGCGTTTTTGCGCGCTGGGGTGGTGGCGCCCCATTGCCCCGCTCCGCTCCGGCGGGCGCGCCTGTGGCGCGCTAAACGGCGTCGAAAAGATGCGGCCGATCAGACCGAGTAGGAAACGTGGGAATCAGAGGCGTCTGGAAGCCCGGCCGCCGGACTCGTCCCGTGCGCCGTCTTCACGCCGCGGGCCATTGCCACGCGGCCCGTCCGCGCCATCTCCAGCACGCCGTACGGCTTCAGCACCTCGAGCAAGCCATCGATCTTGTCCTCAGCGCCCGTGATCTCGATCGTCAGCGAATCGGGTGCGAGGTCGATGATGCGCGCCCTGAACACGTCGACCAGATGGACCAGCCCGGGCCGGCACTCCGGCGTGGCCGCCACTTTGATCATGGCGAGATCGCGATACACGGCGGGCGACGACGTGATGTCGGTGACCGAGATCACGTTCACGAGCTTGTAGAGATTCGCCGCGATCCGCTTGGCCTCCGCGTCGTCGGTCGGCACGACGATCGTCATGCGCGAGATGCCGGACTGTTCGGTGCGCCCGACGGTCAGCGACTCGATGTTGTAGTTGCGCCGCCGGAAAAGCGACGCGACCCGGTTGAGCACTCCCGGCTCGTCCTCGACGGTCACCACGAATGTGTGAGGCGTCATGTTAGGCGTCCTCCGCTGTTTCCACGAGGGGGCTCGGCCGGCGGATCATCGCGTGGAGGTCGGCTCCGGCCGGCACCATCGGGTAGACGGTGTCTTCCTGTTCGACGCGGAATTCCAGCACCGACGTGCCGGAGTGCGCGCGCGCGGCCAGCACGGCCGGCACCACGTCGGAGCGGCTGGAGATCGCCTGCCCCGCCAGCCCGTACGCCTCAGCGATCTTGACGAAGTCCGGGCTGTAGAGCGGCGTGGCGGCATAGCGGCGCTCGTAGAAGAACTCCTGCCACTGCCGCACCATCCCGAGGTAGCCGTTGTTGATGATGGCCACCTTGATGTCCAGCCGTTCCTGCGCAATCGTCGCGAGCTCGGGCATCGTCATCTGGAACCCGCCGTCGCCGGCGACGACCCAGACTTCCTTCTCCGGGCACGCCATCTTGGCCCCGATCGCGGCCGGCAGCGCGAAGCCCATCGTGCCCAGGCCGCCCGACGTGATCAGCGATCGCGGCTCGTCGTGGTGGTAGTACTGCGCCTCCCACATCTGATGCTGGCCGACATCGGTCACGACAATCGCTCGACCCTGCGGTCGTGCGCCAGATGTCGTGGATCACGTGCGCCGCATACAGGTGCCCATCGTCTGGAAGATTCTGGATGTCGCGGACCGCGGAGTCTCCCTTCAGATCCTTGATGTGATCCAGCCATTCGCGACGATGCCCCGCGACCACGCCGGGCAGCAGCGTTTCCAGCATCGTCCGCAGGTCGCCGACAAGGCCCACGTTCACTTTGACGTTCTTGCCGATCTCCGCCGGGTCGATGTCGATGTGGATCTTCTTCGCATTCGGCGCGTACGTCTTGAGGTTGCCGGTGACGCGGTCGTCGAACCGCATGCCGAACGCCAGCAGCAGATCGGCTTCCTGGATCGCGGTGTTGACCCACGCCTCGCCGTGCATGCCCATCATGCCGAGGTTCAGCGGATGCGACGCGGGAATGCCGCCGATTCCGAGGAGCGTCATCGAGATCGGGATCTGTGCCCGCTCGGCGAAGAGACGAACGATGTCGGTGGCGCCTGAGAGGATGATGCCGTGGCCGGCGAGGATCATCGGGCGTTTGGCGCTGTTGATCATCTCGAGCGCCGCCGAGAGGGCCGCCTGATCGAGCACGCGCTCCGGCCGGGCGTGCGGCCGGGGCGTCGCGGCATCCCAGTCGAACTCGCACGAGGTCTGCTGCGCGTCCTTCGTGATGTCGATGAGCACGGGCCCTGGACGGCCACTCGAGGCGATCTGGAACGCTTCGCGGACCGCGCGGCGCGAGATCCTGCGCGCGGGTGATCAGATAGTTGTGCTTCGTCACCGGCAGCGTGACGCCGGTGATGTCGGTTTCCTGGAAGCCGTCGCTGCCAATCAGCTTGCTGCCGACCTGGCCGGTGATGCAGACGATGGGTGAGGAGTCCATCATGGCGGTGGCCATGCCGGTGACCATGTTCGTCGCGCCGGGGCCCGAGGTGGCAATCGCGACGCCGACCTTGCCGCTCGCGCGGGCGTAGCCGTCGGCCATGTGCGTGGCGCCCTGTTCGTGGCGGACGAGCACGTGCCGGATCGGATAGTCGAGCATCGCGTCGTAGGCAGGAAGGATGGCGCCGCCGGGGTAGCCGAACACGGTCGACACCCCTTCGCGCACCAGGCATTCCCACAGGATCTGCGCTCCGGTTCGTTTCATAGATTCCTCATAAGTGACTGCTTGGCGGGGTCCGGGATCCTGGGACTCGGGATCCGCAAGACCCAAGAATCTCGGTTGACGCTCGTCTGACCCGCCGAGACCTCGGTCCTGAACGACCTCCGCCCCGAACAACGAATCCCGGGTCCCGAGCAACGAATCCCGAGTCCCGAGCCACGAGTCCCGAGTCCCGAGCAACGAATCCCGAGTTACGCCGTTATCGCTCCTCTTGCCGCGGACGAGACGAGCCGGGCGTATTTCCCCATGACGCCGGTGGCAACGCGCGGCGGCACGGGGGCGAGGGCGCTCAGCCGTCCGGCGAGCTCTTCATCGCTCAGGTCCACGCTGAGTGTCCTTGCCGGTATGTCGAACCGAACGACGTCGCCTTCACGCAGGGCGGCGATCGGGCCGCCGTGCGCCGCTTCGGGAGCCACGTGTCCGGCCATCAGCCCGCGGGTTGCGCCTGAGAAACGGCCGTCCGTGATGAGCGCCACGCTGTCGCCGAGGCCGGCGCCCATCAGTGCCGCCGTCACGGCGAGCATTTCGCGCATTCCGGGCCCGCCGCGCGGGCCCTCGTATCGGATCGCCACGCACGTCGCCGGATCGGATGGTGCCCGAGCGGATGGCCGCCGACGCCGCCTCTTCGCTGTCGAACACGCGCGCGGGACCCGCAAACTGTTTGACGTCGTAGCCGGCTACTTTGACGACCGCCCCGTCCGGCGCGAGGTTGCCTTTGAGGATCACCAGGCCGCCGGTCGGCTTGATCGGGTTCGCGAGCGGCCGCACGACCTGCTGCCCGGATGTCTCGACCGCGTCGCGCGCGTGGTCACCGATGGTCCGGCCGGTCACGGTGATGGCGTTTCCCTGGAGGATGCCGGCGTCGGCCAGGCGCTGCACGACGAGCGGGATGCCACCTGCACGATGCAGGTCGGTCGCGACGAAGCGTGCCGCCGGGCTTCAGATCCGCCAGCAGCGGGACCTTCGCGCTGATGCGATCGAAGTCGTCGATGTCCAGCGGCACGCCCGCTTCGTTGGCGATCGCGAGCAGATGCAGGACCGCGTTGGTCGAGCCGCCGGTCGCCGCGACGGCGGCGATGGCATTCTCGAGCGCGTCGCGCGTGATGATCTGGCGCGGCCGGAGGCCGCGGCGGAGCACGTCGATGACCAGGGCCCCCGCGGCTGCCGCCACGACCGCGCTTGTCGACGTCCGTCGGCCGGCACGCTGGCGCTGCCGAAAGGGGAGATGCCGAGCGTCTCGCAGACGGTGGCCATGGTGTTGGCGGTGAACTGACCGCCGCAGGCGCCGGCGCCCGGGCACGCATGGCGCTCGAGATCGTCGAAATCGGCGTCCGACATCGTCCCGGCATCGTGCGCGCCGACGGCCTCGAACACGTCCTGGATGGTGACGTCGCGGTTCTGGAAGCGTCCGGGAGCGATCGAGCCGCCGTAGAGGACGACCCCGGGGATGTCGAGGCGCGCAAGCGCCATGACGCCCGCGGGGATGGTCTTGTCGCAGCCGACAAGGACGACGAGCGCGTCGAAGAGGTTGCCGCGGGCGACGAGCTCGATCGAGTCGGCCATGACCTCGCGGCTCACCAGCGAGGCCCGCATGCCTTCCGAGCCCATCGTGATGCCGTCGTTGATGGAGACGGTGTTGAACTCGAGGGGCGTGCCGCCGGCGTCGCGGATCGCCCTGCTTGACGTGCGCCGCGAGATCGCGCAGGTGATAGTTGCAGGGGCCGATCTCGATCCAGGTGTTGGCGACCCCCACCAGCGGGCGATTGAAGTCGTCGTCCGTCAGGCCGACCGCGCGCAGCATCGCGCGCGCGGGCGCGCGGCTGGCACCGTCGGTAAGAGCGCCGCTGCGCCATTTCAGCGGGTGAGTCGACATCGATCGAGAGTCTCCGGGACGAGCCGCGCCTGTCCGTGACGCGGGCACAGGATATTGTGTCTCAGGGCGGCTGGATAAGTGAAATCAATTAATTCACGAATATAATAAGCGAGCGTTATCGACTTCGGAGGGCATCTCCCGGCTATAATTCGAGCGGGCGGGGCATGTCCGACTGCCCAAAAACCTTCACAGGAGGAGGGAAGGACGGGAGGATCAGGAATGGTCGCCGAACAACTCGAGCAGCTCGCGCCGCGCGCAGCGCGGCCCGGTCGGGTTCGAGCGGGCACGGGAGCGAGCACGATCTGAACTCGCCGTGTTCGTTCCCGTGTCCGCTCGAACCCGACCGAAGCGCCCGCTTTCAGCGGGCGCGCGAGCTGCCGGAACCTCGTCGCAAACGAAGATTCCAGTTCCTCCTTCCTCCCGTCCTCCTGTGAAGGTCTTGAAAGCGTGGATTCTCCAACAAACCATCATGACCGACACTCACTCCGCCGTCGTCGCCGCTGAAGGGCACCTCGTCGACTCGCAGCAGCTCAAGGCGATCTTCGACAAGGTCATCGAGCGCGGCGGCGCGTTCGAGGTTCAGCACTTCCAGCTCGGTCGCACGAACGACGAGTTCTCGCGGCTCACGCTGAAGGTGGAGGCGCCGAGTGCTCCCGCGCTGGAGGATCTCCTCGAGGAGCTCCTGCCGTTCGGCTGCCATGCGGTCGACGTGCAGGATGCCACCGTGCGCGTGACGGAGAAGGACGGCTGCGTGCCGGACGACTTCTACTCCACGACCAACCAGCGCACCGACGTCCGGGTCGGTGGTGTCTGGCTCGAAGTCGAACGTCAGCGCATGGATGCCGTCGTCGTGCTGGTGTCGGGCCGCGCGGTGTGCCGGAAACTCCGCGAAGTCCGCGCAGGCGATCGCGTCGTGTGCGGACTCGAAGGCATCCGCGTCCGGCCCGAGTTCCGGGACCGGACCAGGGCCGATTTCGGGTTCATGACGAACGAGATCTCCTCCGAGAGGCGCGTCGAAGCGAGCGTCGGCCGCATCGCCGCGATGATGCGGCACATCCGTCAGCGTGGGCTGAAGATTGCCTTCGTCGCAGGACCCGTCGTCGTCCACACCGGCGGCGGCGCGTACTTCATCGAGCTGATCCGGCGCGGCTACGTGGACGTCCTGCTCTCTGGCAATGCCCTGGCAGTGCACGACGCGGAGCAATCGCTGTTCGGCACGTCGCTCGGCGTGGATCTCGAGGCGGGCACGCCGGTTCGGGGCGGTCACCGCCATCATATGCGCGCCATCAATGCCATCAACGCGGCCGGCGGAATCGGCGCCGCCGTCGAGGCAGGCGTCCTGAAAAGCGGAGTGATGGTCGAGTGCGTTCGGAAGGGTGTCCGCTACGTCCTTGCCGGCAGCATCCGCGACGACGGTCCCATTGTCGATACGGTGACGGACATGGTCGCCGCGCAGGACCGGTATACGGAGGCGCTCACGGGAGTCGGCCTGGTGATCGTGCTGTCGTCGATGCTGCACGGGATCGGCGTCGGCAACATGCTGCCGGCCTGGGTGCCGGTGGTCTGCGTCGACATCAATCCGGCTGTCGTCACGAAGCTCGCTGACCGAGGTTCGTCGCAGACCATCGGCCTCGTCACAGATGTCGGGCTGTTCTTGCACCAGCTGGCAAAGAGCGTCTCGGACGGTTAGCGGCGACAGCAACGTCCCACAAAACCTTCACAGGAAGGACTAAACCCTATTGAATCTCCTCCTGGTTCGTTCCTCCCTCCTCCCGTACCTCCTGTAAAGGTTTTGGCTGCAGCCGCTAATCAGCTCATTGCTTCTCCAAGTGAATCCCGCACTCCAGTTTCTGTCCACCCCAACGACCTGAGCGATCGTTAGACGGGTCCAGCGGGAGCGACGTGCACGGCTCGCAGCCGATGCTGGTGTAGCCCAGTTCGTAGAGCGGCAGGAGAGGGATCTGATGCGCCTTGGCGTACGTCCAGACGTCCTTCGTGCGCCAGTGCGCCAGCGGGCTGATCTTGCGAAGCGCCTTGCCGGTCGGGAGCGTGAACGATTCGATGGGCTCGAGCATCGCGCGGGTCGGGGACTGGTCGCGGCGAAGTCCGGTGAACCAGGTATCGTGGTGCTCGAGCGCGCCGAACAGCGGCTGCACTTTGTGCTTGCCGCAGCAGGCCTTGAGGTCCTGCTGCCAGAGACCGGGCGCCGGTTCGGCGGCGCGAAGCGTGATCAGGTTCAGTCCCCACTTGCTGGCGATCTCGTCGCGATAGGCGAGCGTCTGCGGGAAATGATGCACGGTGTCCAGGAACAGGACCGGGATCCTCGGGCGCACCTGTTGAAGCATGTGGACCAGCACGACACACTCGGCCTGGAAGCTGCTCGTCACACAAGGGGCGGCCGCGCGACTCGACTTCAGCCGCGACCAGCTCGAGCGCGTCGGACTCCGAGAGACTGAGCGCCTGCGTCATACCAGAACCTCCTCGAGCACCCGTCGCACGGCCTCCACGGCATCTGCCTCGTTCCGGGCAGTCCGCGCAGCGGCGGCAATGCGTTCGGCGGCCGCCGGTCGCGCACCATGCCGCGGCATCTCGCGGGCGGCCCCGATGATCATCCCGGCACCTGCCGTGAAGTTCGTCGCCGAATCTATCAGGATGAAGCTGCCGGTCTCGCGGTTCTGTCCGTACGGATCGAAGAGCAGCGGGCGGGTTGTCGTGATGACGGCTTTGCCGATCTCGTTCAGCGTGAGCCCGCGGTCCACCTCCGCCGCGACCGTTCGGGCGTTGTGCTTGATCAGATACATCCGGCTCGGATTGAGGGGCCGTTCGTCCATCCACACGACGTCCGCCTCGATGCGGTTGGCGACCTGAACCGGGCCACCGGCCAGCACGTCGCCCCGGCTGACGTCGACTTCCCGGTCGAGCACGAGCGTCACGGACATCGGCGCAAACGCCTCGTCCAGGTCGCCATCGAAGGTCACGATCCGTTTGACCGACGCGGTGACGCCGGAGGGGAAGATCGTCAGCGGGTCGCCGAGCGCGACGCGGCCTGAGACGATCTGCCCCGCATAGCCTCGGAACGAGTGATCCGGCCGGCTCACGAGCTGCACGGGCATCCGAAACGCGCCCGAGGCGCGCTCGCGTTCCACTTCGACGGTTTCCAGATACGGCAGGAGGGCCTGTCCCTCGAACCAGGGCGTGCGCGCGCTCGGCCCGATGACGTTGTCGCCGTCCAGCGCGCTCAGCGGGATCGCGTGGGTGGCTTCCGCCGGAACGAGCCTGGTGAAGTCCTCGCGGATCGACTCGAACACGCTCCGGTCGAACTCCATCAGGTCCATCTTGTTGACCGCCAGGACGAAATGCGTGATGCCGAGGAGCCGCGCGATGCGGGAGTGCCGCTCGGTCTGCTCGCGGACGCCGTGGCGCGCGTCGACCAGGAGGATGGCCACCTCCGCCGTCGATGCACCGGTCGCCATGTTGCGCGTGTACTGCTCGTGGCCCGGGGTGTCCGCGAGGATGAACTTCCGCCGGGCGGTCGCGAAATAGCGGTACGCGACGTCGATCGTGATGCCCTGTTCCCGCTCGGCCTTCAAACCGTCGGTGAACAGCGAGAAATCAATCGGCCCGGCGGTCCGGTTCTTCGACGCTTTCTCGACAGAGGTGATCTGGTCTTCGTAGACGGAGCGTGAGTCGTAGAGGAGCCGCCCGATGAGCGTGCTCTTCCCGTCGTCCACGTTTCCAGCCGTGCAGATGCGAAGCAGGCCAGACATCAGAAGTAGCCCTCGCGCTTCTTTACCTCCATCGAGCCGTCCTGGTCGTGGTCGATCACGCGGAGCTGGCGCTCCGACTGCTTGACCGTGACGAGCTCGGCGATGATCTTGGCGACGGTGTCCGCCTCGGAGCGCACGGCCCCGGTGCAGGGCGAGCATCCGAGCGATCGCATGCGGCACATCACGCGCTGCGGCCGCTCTCCGTCGTGCAGCGGCACGAACGGCTGTTCCAGAAGGAGGAGCGAGTTCCCGCGCACGATGACCTCCCGCTCCCGCGCAAAGTAGAGCGGCACGATCGGGATGTCCTCCTGGTGGATGTATTGCCAGACGTCGAGCTCGGTCCAGTTGGACAGGGGGAAGACCCGGATGCTTTCTCCCGGATTGAGCCGGCTGTTGAGGTGGTGCCACAGCTCCGGCCGCTGCCGTTTGGGATCCCACTGACCCTGCGGGTCTCTCAGCGAGAAGACTCGCTCTTTGGCCCGCGATCGCTCTTCGTCACGCCGAGCGCCGCCGAACGCTGCGTCGAACTTTCCGTTACCGAGCGCATCCAGAAGCGCCCGTGTCTTGAGCAGCCCGCAGCAGCGCTGTGTTCCGACCGCGAACGGTTGAGTTCCGTCGGCGATGGCGGCGTCATTCGTATGCACGATGAGCCGGGCACCGACATGGTGCGGCGTACCAGTCGCGGAACTCGATCATTTCGCGGAACTTGTACGTCGTGTCGATGTGCAGCAACGGAAACGGAATGGGCCCTGGATAGAACGCCTTCTGCGCCAGGCGCAGCATCACCGAGGAGTCCTTGCCGATCGAGTAGAGCATCACCGGACGCTCGAACTCCGCGACCACCTCACGGATGATGTGGATGCTCTCGGCCTCGAGCGCGCGAAGGTGGTCCAGCCGCCGGGCCGGCGGCTTCGCAATTTCCGTCGAGTCAACCATCGTCGATGTCAGCATGCAGTTCCCACGGGCTCGAAAGACGCTCGAAGAGCGCCGCGTTCTTTCGTTAGGACGCGGCTGTGACTTCGTCCGGTGCGCGGCGTGCGCGCGGACTTCGGGATCGAGTCAGCTTGTTGGGAAGGCCGGGCTCAGCGGGATAAGAAGCTGGTGCGTAACCAGATATGGGGCTGTTCTAGGCTTCTCACCGGCCGGTCGCCGGCACCGTACACGAGCAACAACACGTGCTCGACGCGATGGAGCGGCGACAACAGGGGGTGAGGGCAGATGCCATGAACGGAACAAACGTAGCACGGCCGCGCCCATGGGTGTCAAGGTGGGCTGGCACAGCCGCGCGCCGGCACGATGGCGGCCATGCGCGGTACGCATATCGTTCCCACAAGCAGAACGCATGGCCGCGATGAGTAGAATCCGTTTTTCTTCTGGCTTCCCTTGGCTCATAAATGCTTGTGCCACACGCTCTCCCACCTTCCGCCAGAGGCCTCTACGACCCGCGCCACGAGCACGACGCCTGCGGTGTCGGCTTCGTGGTTCACGCCAAGGGGCATCGCTCCCACGCTATCGTCCGGCACGCCCTCCGCGTGCTCATGAACCTGGAGCACCGTGGCGCCTGCGGCTGCGAAGCCAATACAGGCGACGGCGCCGGGATCCTCATCCAGATGCCGGATCGATTCTTCCGCAAGGAAGCGGCCCGACTGCAGATGCCGCTCCCCGCCGAGGGCTCGTACGGCGCCGGCCTCGTCTTCCTGCCGAAGGACGCCGACGCGCGCTCGCGCGTGACGGCGACGATCGAGCGGATTGTGCGGGAGGAAGGTCAGCAGCTGCTCGGCTGGCGCGACGTGCCGACCAACGACAGCGAGCTCGGTCCGCGTGCTGTCGCGGCGGAGCCGATCTTCAAACAGCTCTTCATTGGCCGCATTGCCGCCAGCGCCGACTCTGTCGCCGACGGCGACGCGTTCGAGCGCAAGCTGTACGTGATCCGCAAGCGGATCGAGCACGAAGTGGACGCTCTGGGGCTTTCGTCGGAGGCGCAGCAATCGTTCTACGTCGTCGGCCTGTCGTCCCGAACGTTGATCTACAAGGGCATGTTGACCGCGAGCCAGATTGCGCCGCTCTTCCTCGACCTCTCGGACGAGACCGTGGAGTCGGCGCTCGCGCTCGTGCACCAGCGGTTCAGCACGAACACCTTCCCGTCCTGGCCGCTCGCTCATCCCTACCGCTACATCGCTCACAACGGTGAAATCAACACGCTGCGCGGCAACATCAACTGGATGAAGGCGCGCGAGGCGCTCCTGCAGTCCGACGTTCTCGGCGACGAGCTCAAGAAGGTGCTGCCGATCATCCGCGAGGGTGGCAGCGACACGGCGACGTTCGACAACGTCCTCGAGTTCCTCGTGATGGCGGGGCGGCCACTCGCGCACGCCGTGTTGATGATGATTCCGGAGCCGTGGCAGAACCACGAGAGCATCAGCCCTGAGCGGCGGGCGTTCTACGAATACCACTCGTCTCTGATGGAGCCGTGGGACGGTCCGGCGTCCATCGCGTTCACGGACGGCAGGGTCATCGGCGCCGTTCTGGATCGCAACGGCCTCCGCCCGTCGCGGTACTACGTCACCAAGGACGACCTCGTCGTGCTCGCGTCCGAAGTCGGCGTCCTCGACATTCCACCTGAGGACGTAATCGTCAAGGAACGCCTCCATCCCGGGAAGATGTTCCTGGTCGACACCGAACAGGGGCGCATCATCTCGGACGACGAGATCAAGGACCAGCTGGCTCGCGAGCACCCCTACGCCGAGTGGCTGAAGCAGAACCTGATTCCGATCGAGGCCGTACCTGCCGCCCCGTACCTGCCCGAGCCGGATCATGAGACCGTGCTGCGTCGGCAGCAGGCGTTCGGATACACGCGCGAAGACGTCAAGCAGCTGCTCGAGCCGATGGCACGCGCCGGCGAAGAGCCGGTCGGTTCGATGGGTACCGACACACCGCTGGCGGTCCTGTCCGACAAACCCCGGCTGCTGTACGACTACTTCAAGCAGCTCTTCGCGCAGGTGACGAATCCGCCGCTCGACGCGATCCGCGAAGAGCTGATCACGTCGATGGAGTCGACGGTCGGTCCCGAGCGCAACCTGCTCCGTCCGGAGCCCGAGAGCTGCAGGCAGATCAGCATCCGCTACCCGATCGTCGACAACAGCCAGCTGGCCAAGCTGCGGCACATCCGGCTGAAGGGATTCAGCGCGGTGACCCTTCCGATGCTGTTCCGCGCCGCTGATGGCGCGGCCGGCCTTGAGCGAGCGCTCGACGAGCTGAATGCGCAGGCGTCGCACGCCGTGGACTCGGGCTACACGATCCTGATCCTGTCGGATCGCGGCGTGAGCGAGGAGTTCGCGCCGATTCCGAGCCTGCTGGCCACGGCGGGCGTCCACCATCACCTCGTTCGACAGGGTGCTCGAACGCGCTGCGCGCTGGTCGTCGAGTCGGGAGATGCGCGCGAAGTGCACCACGTCGCGCTGCTGATGGGGTACGGCGCCGGCGCCGTGAACCCCTATCTGGCGTTCGAGAGCCTGGAGGATATGCTGCGGCAGCGGCTCCTCGAGGGCATCTCGCACGACAAGGCGGTCATCAACTACATCCGCGCGCTGAACAAGGGCATTCTGAAAGTGATGTCGAAGATGGGGATCTCGACGCTGCAGAGCTATTGCGGCGCGCAGATCTTCGAGGCGATCGGACTCGAGTCGAAGTTCGTCGATCGCTACTTCACCCACACGGCGTCGCGGATCGGAGGCGTGGGCCTCGAGGTTGTCGCGAGCGAAGTCCTGAAGCGGCACACGCACGCGTTCCCGATGAGGAGTCCGGCTCCTCCGGATCTCGAGCCGGGCGGAGAATATCAGTGGCGGCGCGACGGCGAGTTCCACCTGTTCAACCCCGACACGGTCTTCAAGCTGCAGCACGCCACGCGCAGCGGGCAATACCGCGTGTACAAGGAGTACACGACGCTCGTCAACGACCAGAGCCGCCAGCTCGGTACGCTGCGCGGGCCTGCTGGACTTCAAGCGGACGCAGCCGGCGGTTGCTCTGGACGAGGTCGAACCGGTCGAGTCGATCGTCAAGCGGTTCGCCACGGGGGCGATGTCGTACGGATCGATCAGCCTCGAGGCACACGAGACGCTCGCCATCGCGATGAACCGGATGGGCGGTCGGTCCAACTGCGGTGAGGGCGGCGAGGACCCGGCGCGGTACCACCGCGATGCGAACGGCGACTCGCGGCGGAGCGCCGTGAAGCAGGTCGCCTCGGCGCGCTTCGGCGTCACGAGCGAGTATCTGGTCAACTCGACAGACCTGCAGATCAAGATGGCCCAGGGAGCGAAGCCCGGCGAAGGCGGGCAGCTGCCCGGCCCCAAGGTCTATCCGTGGATTGCGAAGGTCCGGAATTCGACTCCGGGCGTTACGCTCATCTCGCCGCCGCCGCACCACGACATCTACTCGATCGAGGATCTCGCGCAGCTGATTCACGACCTGAAGAACGCGAATCCTCTCGCGCGGATCCACGTGAAGCTCGTCGCCGAAGTCGGCGTCGGCACGATCTCCGCCGGCGTGGCGAAGGCGCATGCCGACGTGGTCCTGATCTCGGGGCACGACGGCGGCACCGGCGCCTCGCCGCTGACGGCGATCAAGCACAGCGGCATCCCGTGGGAGCTGGGCCTCGCTGAAACGCAGCAGGTCCTGATGCTGAACAACCTGCGCGATCGCATCACGGTGCAGGTCGACGGGCAGCTCAAGACCGGCAGAGACGTCGTGATTGCGGCGCTCCTTGGCGCCGAGGAGTTCGGGTTTGCGACGGCGGCGCTCGTCGTGTCGGGCTGCGTGATGATGCGCGTCTGCCACTTGAACACCTGCCCGGTCGGCATCGCCACGCAGGATCCGGAGCTGCGCAAGAAGTTCACCGGCAAACCGGAGTTCGTCGAGAACTACTTCCGGTTCGTCGCCGAAGAAGTGCGCGAGCTGATGGCGGAGCTCGGGTTCCGCAGCGTGGACGAGATGGTCGGTCGTGTCGATCGTCTGGAGATGCGCAGCGCCCTGGCGCACTGGAAGGCCGCGGGCGTCGATCTCTCGGAGGTGCTGCACGCGCCTGACGTCTCGGAGTCCGCAATCCGGCGGAGGGTCCGTGCGCAGGATCACGGGCTGGACCAGTCGCTCGACAATCAGATCATCGCGCGGGCGGGCGATGCTCTGGAGCGGAAGCAGCCGATCGAACTGCACTTCCCGGTTCGGAACGTGAACCGGACGGTGGGCACGCGGCTTGGCTTCGAGATCACGCGGCGTCACGGCGCGCAGGGGCTTCCCGACGACACGATTCGCCTGCAGTTCGCCGGATCGGCCGGACAGAGCTTCGGCGCTTTCGTGCCGGCTGGCGTCACGCTGACTCTCGAAGGCGACGCGAACGACTTCGTGGGCAAGGGACTCTCGGGCGCCCGGCTGATCGTCTATCCGCCGCGCCTGGCCCGATTCGCGGCAGAAGAGAACATCATCGTCGGCAACGTCGCGCTGTACGGCGGGACGAGCGGCGAGGCGTACATCCGGGGGATCGCGGGCGAACGCTTTGCCGTCCGCAACAGCGGCGTCCGGGCTGTCGTGGAGGGAGTGGGCGACCACGGCTGCGAGTACATGACGGCCGGTCGCGTCCTCGTCCTCGGGCGCACGGGCCGCAACTTCGCTGCGGGTATGAGCGGCGGCGTCGCGTACGTCATAAACGTCGACGGCACGTTCGAGCGCCGCTGCAACATGGGCCTCGTGGATATCGAGCCGCTCGGGGAACAGGAAGACATCGAGCTCGTGCTGCAGATGCTGAAGGACCACGTGCGATACACGAGGAGCACGCTCGGCTCGGACATCCTCGCCGACTGGTCACCGTCGCGGTTCGTCAAAGTGATTCCGCGCGACTACAAGCGCGTCATGCAGGCCCAGGCGCTGGCGGTTGCCGAGGCCCGCGCGGACGCGGCCACCGACAACGGAGTGCTGGCGGTGGCGAATGGGTAAGGCGACCGGCTTTATCGAGTTCAAGCGGACGAAGCCGCAGGCCCGTGCCGTCGACGAACGGCTGCGGGATTGGAAGGAAGTCTACCTCCTCGATCCGCTGCAGCAGATCCGCGAGCAGGGTGCCCGGTGCATGGACTGCGGGATTCCGTTCTGCCATCAGGGGTGCCCGCTCGGCAACTTCATTCCGGACTGGAACGATCTCGCTTCGCGCGATCAATGGCGCGCCGCGATCGATCGCCTCCACGCGACCAACAACTTTCCTGAGCTGACGGGCCGGCTCTGCCCGGCGCCATGCGAAGGATCGTGCGTGCTCGGCATCAACGACGATCCGGTCACCATCAAGCGCATCGAGCTTTCGATCGTCGAGCGGGCGTTCCTCGAAGGCTGGATCGTGCCGCGCCCGCCTGTGCGCCGCACGGGGAAGGCGGTCGCGGTCGTTGGTTCCGGTCCCGCAGGCCTCGCGGCGGCCGATCAACTGAATCACGCCGGGCACAAGGTGACGGTCTTCGAGCGCGCGGACCGGATCGGAGGGCTGCTTCGCTACGGTATTCCCGAGTTCAAGCTCGAGAAACGCCATCTCGATCGCCGGCTCGCCCT
This sequence comes from uncultured Acidobacteriota bacterium, assembly GCA_963730995.1. Classification (GTDB taxonomy): domain Bacteria; phylum Acidobacteriota; class Vicinamibacteria; order Vicinamibacterales; family 2-12-FULL-66-21; genus CAVSUB01. Next base: position 863,378 of record CAVSUB010000012.1, read on the forward strand.
CATGGAGCAGGAGGGCGTCGTCTTCCGTACCGGAAGCCACATCGGCGTGGACGTTCCGACCGAGGCGCTTCGGCGTGATTTCGACGCGCTCGTGCTCTGCTGCGGTGCGTCAGCTCCGCGCGACCTTGCGGTGCCCGGGCGCGACCTCGCCGGCATTCACTTCGCCGTGGACTACCTCACCCAGCAGAACCGCCGCTGCGCTCAGGACGAGGTGCCGGAAGAGGAAATCATCTCGGCGGAAGGCAAGCGGGTCGTCATCATCGGCGGCGGCGATACCGGCGCCGACTGTCTCGGGACCGTCCATCGGCAGGGCGCGGTTTCGGTTCACCAGTTCGAGCTGTTACCGAAGCCGCCCGACGCGCGCGCGGCCGACAACCCATGGCCGCTGTGGCCCAACGTCTTTCGCACCTCCTCGGCGCACGAGGAAGGCGGCGAGCGCGTCTATTCGGTCTCGACCGAACGATTCTCGGACGACGGGCAAGGGCGAGTACGAGCGCTCGAGGCCGTCGAAGTCGAGATGATCCGCGAAAACGGCCGTCTCACGTTCTCGCCCCGTGAAGACTCGCGGTTCGAGCTGAAGGCGGACCTCGTGCTGCTGGCCATGGGCTTCGTCGGGCCGGAGCGGGACGGGCTGGTCTCGGAGCTCGGAGTCCGCCTGACCGATCGCGGCAACATCTGGCGAGACGATGAGTGGATGACCAGCGAGAACGGCGTGTTCACCGCCGGCGATATGCAGCGCGGGCAGTCCCTGATCGTGTGGGCGATCGCCGACGGGCGCAATGCCGCGCGTTCCGTCGACAAGTTATTGATGGGCCACTCGGAGCTGCCGTAACCCCTCGCTGCTCCGCGGCTCGCGTCCTTGTCACGAAAACCCTTACAGGAGGACGAGAGGAAGGGAGGGCAGAGAGGAACTCACCTGATCTTCGAATCTTTGGCCCGCTGCTCGCGCCGCGCGGCGCGCGGCGGAATGAGCGGGTGGCCACGAGAGCGCGAGCGCGCCACGATCGACCCGCGTTCGCGCTCTCGTGACCACCCGCTCATTCCAGCGCCCGCTTTCAGCGGGCGCGCGAGCAGGGGACCAGACGAAGTTCACAGCTGTAACGCTCCTCGGTTGGTCTCCCTTCCTCCCTTCCTCCTGTAAAGGTTTTCCTAGCAAGTGAATACCCTCGAAGAGATCTAGAATTTCTCCATGTCGAAGGTGGCGATCATCGGGGCGGGGCCGGCCGGCCTCGTCTCCGCGCGATACCTCAAGAGCGAAGGCTTCGAGCCGGTCATCTTCGATCGAGGCCGGAGCGTTGGCGGTCAATGGTCGGGGGATCCACGCTGCAGCAGCGTCTGGCCCTCCATGCACACGAACACGACGCGCATCCTGACCGCCTTCAGCGATTTCCCCCACGCGCCTGGAACTCATATCTATCCCAGAAACCAGGATGTGCTGGCGTACTTAACCCGATACGCCGAGACGCACGGCCTCATGCCGCAGGTGCGCACGGAGACGGCCGTCGAGCGAATCCGGCGGGAGAACGGTCTCTGGACGATTGAGTCGCGCGCCCCGGAAGGTCCCACGGTCCGGGAGACATTCACACATGTCGTGCTCGCCACCGGCCGGTACCAGAAGCCCTTCATGCCGGACGTTCCAGGGCTTGCCAGTTTCAGCGGTGAAAGCGGCGCGATCCACACGAAGGCCTACAAGGATCCCGAACGCTACCGCGGGAAGCGGGTCCTCGTGGCGGGCTGCGCGATCAGCGCGCTCGAAGTCGCCAGCGATCTCGCGATGCTCGGGGCTTCCCGCGTGCTCACGACGAATAGAAAGCAACGCTACATCCTGCCCAAGCTGTGCGCCGGGGTGCCGACCGATCACACCGCCTTCTCCCGATTCGGCGGGCTCGCCGCCGAGCATTTTCCGCTCGACGCGGTGGCAACTGCCTTCAAGGCATTCGTGCTTCGCATCGCCGGCAATCCCGAGCAGTTCGGTGCTCCGAGGCCGGCGGACAACATCCTGGAGGCCGGCGTCTCACTGTGCCAGCACTATCTGCCTCTTGTGGCCGAAGGCCGGATCACGATCAAACCCTGGATGGCGGGCGTCTCGGGTCAGCGGGTGACTTTCGCCGACGGCACGGAAGAGGAAATTGACGCTCTGATTTGCGGGACCGGTTACGTCTTCGATTGGGACCTGCTGGACGACGAGCTGTCCGCCCGTCTCGATGCGGACGCGGAGCACGTCGATACGCACAAGTTCACATTTCATCCGGACCTCCCAGGCCTCGCGTTCGTCGGTCTCTTCCATCAGGTCGGACCGATCCTTCCCGTGCTGGAGCAACAGGCGCGATGGGTCGCCTACGCCTGGAGTGGAGCGCGGACGATGCCGTCGGAGAGTGAGATGCGGACGGGCGTGGAAGCCTACCGCTCCCGGCGTCATCTTCCGCAGCTGGTGCCCATGCACACGACCGCGAGAATTTTTGCGGGCGAGGCGGGCGTCGAGCCGGACGTCAGAGAATGGCCGGACCTCGTGCGCCCGTTGCTCTTCGGGCCGCTCACGCCAATCTCGTACCGGTTGAGCGGGCGCGACTGTCGTGCCGATGCGAGGGAGTGTCTTCTCAGAGATGCCGCGGCGTTCGGTGTCGTTCCCTCATTGCAGCTGCTGCCGGAACAGTGCACCCAGCTTCAGATGCTGGCTGCCGCGCGGCGCGATCTCGACTTCGCCGCATTCGTCGGCCAGATCACGGCCGGGGCGTCGCAAGCTCATCTCCCGTAATGGTTCTGGCCGCGTTGAGATACCGTGACTCGCCCCTCCCGGAGACAGCCATGCGCCGCTACAGCATGCTCTCGATATGTGTCCTCGCCACCCTTGCGTTCGCGGAGACGCGTGCCCTGAATCAGGCGCCGGCATCACGCCAGGCCTCGGCGGCTCGCGCGGCGGTGGTCGGCATCGTCGATCCGGCGCTCTTCCAGGGCATGCGGTATCGGCTCGTGGGCCCGTCCCGCGGCGGACGCGTCACGACGGTCACCGGCGTGCCATCGCAGCCGAAAACGTTCTACATGGGCGTCGCCAGTGGAGGCTTGTTCCGGACGACTGACGCCGGCGCGAATTGGGTACCGATTGCCGACGGCAAGATTCCGGTTGGATCGATGGGATCGATTGCCGTCGCCGACTCGGATCCCAAAGTGATCTACGTCGGCACCGGCTCCGACGGCGTGCGCAGCAACGTGTCGACCGGCCGTGGCGTCTACAAAACGACCGACGGCGGCGACACGTGGCAGTTCGTCGGGCTCTACAATGCAGGGCAGATTGGCGCCGTTCGCATCCACCCCACGAACCCCAACGTCGTCTGGGTCGCGGCGATGGGCGACGCGTTCAAGAAGAACGACGAGCGCGGCATCTTCAAGACGGTGGACGGCGGCAGGACGTGGAAGAAAGTGTTGTTCGTCAACGACGGTGTGGGCGCGATGGACGTCGAACTGCAGCCAGGCAATCCGGCTGTCGTGTACGCGTGGATGTCACGCCTCGAGCGCAAACCGTGGACCATCATCAGCGGCTCGAGAGAGGGCGGCTTCTACAAGAGCACGAACGGCGGCGATACGTTCACGAAGATCGCGACCGGACTTCCAACGGAATTGATCGGCAAGGCCAACCTCGCGGTGACGGCTGCGAAGCCTGACCGCGTCTACGCTCTGATCGAAGCGCTGCCGGGCGGAGGGTTCTACCGGTCCGACGACAGCGGCCAGAGCTGGTCGCTGATCAACCCTCAGGCGTCGCTCCTGCAGCGGCCGTTCTACTACACGACGCTTGGCGCGGACCCCACGAACGCGGATGTCGTCTACGCGGGCGCCGAAGGCTTCTTCAAGTCGGTGGATGCCGGCAAGACGTTCACGGCGCTGCGCACGCCGCACGGCGACAACCATGACATCTGGATCAACCCGAAGGATGGCAACACCCTCATTCAGTCGAACGACGGCGGCGCGAATGTGTCGACTGACGGCGGTCGTACGTGGTCCTCGCAGTTGAACCAGCCGACCGCCGAGTTCTATGGCGTGTGGCTCGACGAGCAGTTTCCCTACAACTTGTACGGCGCTCAGCAGGACAGCAACACGGTCATCATCACGAGCCAGGCCACGCCGTATGCGCGCGAGGACTGGCGGAGCGGACCCGGCTGCGAGACCGGTCCGATCATCCCGCACCCGAAAGACCCGAACATCGTCTACGGATCGTGCAAGGGTCAGTACAGTGTGATGAGCCTCAGGACCGGCCAGGAGAAGCAGTACTGGATCGGCGCGCAGTCCCTCTACGGTAACCCGTCGAACGATCTCATCTACCGGATCCAGCGGGTGTCGCCGATGGCGCTCTCCCCGCACGACCCTGACGTTCTGTACTACGGCTCCCAGTACGTGCACCGAACCCGCGACAAGGGTGTGACGTGGGAGAGGATCTCGCCCGACCTCACCGCAAAGCCGGAGTGTTGCCAGGGACCAAGCGGCGAGCCCATCACACGCGACGTCACCGGCGAAGAGTTCTACAGCACGCTGTACGCGATCACGGAATCACCTCTCGAGCGCGGCGTGATCTGGACCGGGTCGAACGATGGTCCGTTCTTCGTCACACGCGACAACGGCAAGACGTGGACGAACATCACGCCGAAAGACCTGCCGTCGGGCGGGCGCGTGCAGTGGATCGAGGCGTCTCCGCACCGCCGTGGCTCGGCGTACTACGCCGTCTATCGATATCTGCTCGGCGACTACGAGCCATACATCTACAAGACCGACGACTATGGGAAGTCGTGGACCCGCCTCACGAGCGGGACCAACGGCATCCCCAAGGACTGGCCCGCACGCGTCGTGCGCGAAGACCCCGATCGCGAAGGGTTGCTCTATGCCGGAACCGAGTTCGGGATGTTCGTCTCGTTCGACAACGGCGCCCATTGGCAATCGTTTCAGCTGAACCTTCCCGTGACGCCGATCACCGACATCAAGGTTCATCACAAGGATCTGATCGTTGCGACGCAGGGCCGCGCATTCTGGATCGCCGACAACATCAGCGCGCTGCATCAGATCGGCGCGTCCACGACAACGTCCGATGTGACTCTCTACAAGCCTCGCGATGGTTATCGTACGGAGTTCGCCGCCCTCGGGCCGATGATCGACTACTACCTGCCCTCGGCTGTCTCAGGCCCGGTGACAATCGAGATTCTCGATGGTCAGAATGCCGTTGTGAATACATACAGCAGCGAAACGCCGTCAGGCGCGGGTGGCCGCGGGCGCGGCGGCAGGGGCGCCGGCGGTGGGGCGGCGCCTGCGGCGGATTCCGACGATCCCGAGGCCGCTGCCGGCGGCGGACGCTCCGGCCGCGGCAGCGCCACCCTCGCGCGGGTGACGAAGGCCGCCGGAATGAACCGCTTCGTCTGGGACGTGCGGCAGCAGTCCGGCCTCTCGGTTCCCCCCGGCGGGTACCAGGTGCGGCTGCGCGTCAACGACCGGGTGCTGACGCAGCCCTTTACCGTCCTCATCGATCCGAATGTGGCTGCCGACGGCGTGACGGTCGCGGACCTCAAGGAGCAGTTCGAACACAACCTCCGGGTACGGGATCTCGTCACGTCCGTGAATCAAACGATCAGCAGGCTACGCGAGGCGCAGGGTCGCTTGAGGGACGGCCAGGATGCAGAGAAGGCGAAGCAAGTCGAAGTGATTGCCGGGACGCTCCTGACTCAACCGGTGCGCTACGGCAGGCCCGGACTCCAGGCCCACATCACGTACCTCGCGAGCATGACGTCACGGGGCGATCAGAAAATAGGGCGGGATGCGGTGGAGCGATACGCGGAACTGAAGAAAGAGCTGGACGCTGTGAACGCGGAACTGTCGCGGGTCCTGGGGCGGTAAGTGTCAACCGATGCGTCGTCGCCAGACCTCGGCGAGCGACGGAGTCGGGCTCGATCCTGCGATCGAGCCCAACTCTCGAATTATGCGACGCTCCGCTTGGTGTCGTCTTTGTCCTCGGTGAGGACGCGCAGCCGGTTGTCCACACCCAACGCGCCCAGTGCGCGAACGAGGATGTCCGCTCGACGACGATCCATGCGGGTACGGACGACGCCATTCAACGTGACGTGTCCGTCGTCGACCTCGACCGTGATGACAGTCCGGCGCTTGCCGCTGCCGGTCCAGAACGTCGGGTCCTCTTCCAACCGATCCGTAATGAGCTGCTGGAAGTCATCGTCTTCGAGCAGCTCGGAGATTGCTCGGCTTGCCTGCGTTCTCATACACCTCTCTCACAGAGTCCAATGCCCTCAGCGGATTCCCGCCGACGCAACTTTCGGGTCGGCTTTGCCTTGGGCGGTTCACCTACTAAGACGCCGTAACAGACTACACGGATCTTGCCAGCTATTATTTCGACTTTCGGGGTCGGCGTCATCAGGCTTTCGCAAACGCGACGGGGCGGATAGTCTCCTCCGGGTTGGCTTTTTGGTCAATCCCTGTCGCCGCCGAGCGGTCCTGTCTGGCGACTAATTCCTGTATCGCCTTGCTGCATAAGGTGTTGTGGACCACGACGTCCATGGGGTGCCCGCGAGATCCTAAGCTCGGCAGCAGGTTGAGGGAGGAGGAATGGCAGGATCGAGGCTCTTCCGCGTGGCAGGCTGGATATTTCTTGCGATCGCGGGTGTGGCTGTTTGGGTGTTCGTGGCAAGCGAGCGCATGCTCGGCAAGGTCTACCCGGTGCCTGCGACTTCGGTCGCCGTTCCGACGGATCGTTCCGCAATCGAGCGCGGAGAACATCTCGTGCAGGCCGTGGCTGCATGCGCCGTCTGCCACGATGCGGATCTGGGCGGGAAGCTGTACGCGGAAATGGGGCCTGTCGGAGTGGTCGCGGGCAAGAACCTGACGCGAGGCAAAGGCGGAATCGGCGGAGAGTTCACGGACGCCGACTGGGTCCGCGCCATCCGGTACGGAGTGCGGCGCGATGGCACGACGCTGATCATGATGCCGAGCGAGGTCTACACGAAGCTGACCGATGCCGATCTGGGCGCGGTGATCGCTTATGTCAAACAGGTGTCCCCGGTCGATCGCGAAGTGCCGCAGAGCCGCTTCGGACCGGTGGGTCGCGCTCTGCTTGCCGTGGGAAAGATGAAAATCCTGACCGCACCGAAAACCCTTCACGACGGCACGACCGAATCCGCCGAGCCGCTGCCCACCGCGGGGTATGGGCGCTACCTCGCCGACGTGAGTGGCTGCCATGGCTGTCATGGATTCGGGCTGTCGGGAGGCCGCGTTGCCGGTCCCGACAACCTGCCGCCGGCAGCGAACCTCACGCCGACAGGACTCGGGTCGTGGACCGAGAAGGATTTCGTCCGCGCGCTCCGCGAAGGGCGCAGGCCGGATGGAAGCGCCATCAACGAGTTCATGCCGTGGCGCAGCTACGCCTCGATGAGCGACCTCGACCTCCAGGCATTGTGGCAGTACCTCCGCAGCGTGCCCCCGAAGGCCTCGGGAGGAAAGTAAGACATGCCTCGCCTCCAAATCTTCATCGTCAGTACCCGTCCTTCGCGGAAGGGGCCGCTCGTCGCGGCCTGGTTCGAGCGGCAGGCGCGCCAGCACGGGCACTTCGACATCGAGATCGTCGACCTTGCGGAAGTCAATCTACCGATGATGGACGAGCCCGAGCACCCGCGGCTCCAGCGATATCACCACGATCACACGAAGGCCTGGAGTGCGCGGATTTCGAAGGCGGATGCGTTCGTCTTCGTCACGCCGGAGTACAACTTCAGCGCGCCGCCTTCGCTCTCGAACGCAATCGACTATCTCGTGCACGAGTGGGCCTACAAACCCGTCGGCTTCGTCAGCTATGGCGGCGTCTCGGGCGGTCTGCGGTCGGTGCAGATGACGAAGCTTCTCGTGACCTCGCTGAAGATGGTTCCGATGTACGAGGCAGTCGCGATCCCGTTCTTCGCGAACTCGATCGACCCGGCGACGGGCGTTTTCTCGCCTGCTGAAGCGCAGGCGAAGGCGGCCGTCGTGATGCTCGATGAGCTCGCAAGATGGACGGCTGCGCTCGCCGTTCTCCGCACACCCGTTCGTTGAAGGGAGGCTCGTTTTGAGAAACCCGATCTCGTTCCGCGCTGCCGGATTGCTCGCCTGTGTCCTCGTCGCCGGTTGGTTGCTCGCGCCCCGCTCTCGAGGTGCGCTTCAAGCCGCGGGCGGAGGGCAGGCGCCGGCCCAGACGGCTCCGGCAGAAGGACGCGGAGCCGGTCAGCCAGGCGCACCCGGCGCTCAGGGAGGTCGAGGCGGCGGTGTTTATCCCGATACGGAAGCCGACGACAACGCCGGCTTCGTCTCCATCTTTGATGGCAAGAGCCTCGCGGGCTGGGACGGCGATCCACTCTTCTGGCGTGCCGAGAACGGGGAGATCGTCGGCGAAACCACACCAGAGAAAGTCGTGAAGACCAACAACTTTCTGATCTGGCGCGGCGGAACCGTCAAGGATTTCGAGCTGAAGGTCGAGTTCCGGATGAACGGGACCAACAGCGGAATTCAATACCGGAGCACCGAGCTTCCGAACATCGGCAAGTGGGTGCTCAAAGGCTATCAGGCCGACATGGATTTTACGGAGGGCTACGTGGGGAACGTGCACGACGAGCGCGGGCGCGCGCCCACGGGTGAAGGCCACGTCGTCCTCTCGAAGCGCGGCCAGGTCACGCGCATCGTCGACGGCCCGAAATACAAAGTCGTCGGGACGATCGGGGACAGCACGCTGCTGCGCGGCGCGATGAACGTGAACGGCTGGAACCAGTATCACATCATCGCGCGCGGGCCGGTCCTGATGCAGCTGATCAACGGGCAGTTGATGGCCATCGCGATTGACGAGGACGCCAAACACGCGACGCCCGAAGGGCTGATCGGGTTCCAGATGCACGTCGGCCCGCCATTCAAGATCGAGTTCCGGAACGTGCTGTATCGGAAGTTGTAGGCCTCGGTCCGGACGGAGGGGACGGAGGGGACGGAGTTCACAAACGGAGAAAACGGAGAAAACGGAGACGAAACGGAGAAGAGGTGAGGGTCGCGGTGCCGGCTGCGCCGGCACCCGGATGACGAGCGTGACGGCGGGCGCAAGCCGCACCTGAATTCCTCAGCGGCTTGTGCCCGCCGTCACGCTCGTCATCAGGACCGCGCTGTGCGCGGTCGCGACCCGTCCTTCTTTTGCAGCTCGCCCTGCGGCCGACGCCACTCTTCTCCGTTTCGTCTCCGTTCACCCCGTTTCTCCGTTTGTGAATCTTCTCCGCTCTCTCCGTCATCTCCGTGGACCGTATCGCCCCGCGAAACGCGACGACGACCCCGGAAAGTCGTTGACCTGTGACCACGGCGCACGTACAACACGCCCGGGAGGCGTTCCCCCTACATGAACAGGAAACTCACAAGCGCCGCCGCGCTCGTCGCCGGCGGTTTGGCATTCTGGCTTGGCGGATCCGTTTCAGCGCAGCAGGAGAAGACCGGCAAGGCCAATTGGCTTACCGACGGTGGCGATTCGCAGCGCACGTCCTGGCAGCGCAACGAGAACTTGATCGGCAAGGCGACGGCCAAGGACATCAAGCTGCTCTGGACGCTGCAGACCGACAACCAGCCGCGTCAGCTCCACAACTTGTTCGCGCCGCTGATCGTCAGCGACGTGGCGACCGCGGCGGGGCCTCGAGAGATCGCGATCCTCGCCGGCGTGTCCGACAACATCTACGGAATCGACGTGGAGAAGGGCACGCAGATCTGGAAGCGTCATTTCGACAGCACGTTCACTGAGCCGGCCGACGGCCGCGGCTACGGTCCGCTGTGTCCCGGCGGCCTCACCGCGACGCCGGTGGTGGCGCCCCTCGATGCGCCTGGCAAATACAAGGTCTATGCAATCTCGTGGGATGGACGCCTGCGGCAGCTCGACGCCGCGACGGGTGAGGATCTCGCGCCTGCCGAGCCCTTCCTTCCACCAAACGGCAAACCGTACGCCCTGAATCTGGTGAACAACGTTCTCTACACGACGACCGCGCAGGGTTGCGGCGGCAATCCGAATCAGTTTTACGGTTACGACCTCGCGACGAAGAAGGTCGGAAGCTTCGGTCCCGGAAGCGGCGGCCTCTGGCCTCGGCTCGGTCCGTCGGTCGGGAAGGATGGCACCGTCTACGCGGGCAGCGGCGACGGCGACTACTATCCCGAGCAGCAGATATACGGTCAGGCGATTATCGGAGTGAAGCAGAATCCGACGACGAAAGCACTGGAGCTCAAGGACTGGTACGCGCCGTCCAATGCCTTCTGGCTCCGCAAACGCGACCTGGACATGAACGTGACCGGTCCGGTCTTCGATTTCAAAGGCAAGGAATACACGGTCCAGTCGAGTAAGGAGTGCCGGATCTGGCTGCTCGATACGAGCGCGCTCGGCGGCGAGGATCATCGGACTCCCGCGTTTCGCACGCCGCTCGTCTGCAACGAGGAGGTTCAGTTCGCTTCGGCGGGTATCTGGGGGGCCCTCTCGACCTGGGAAGACACGGACGGCACGCGTTGGGTGCTCATGCCTTTCTGGGGTCCGAAACATTCGAAGTTCAAAGCGCCGATCGAACACGGTGAGGTGGTGCAGGGCGCAATAGCGGCATTCAAAATGGAACAGCGAGCCGCGGGGGCAGGGAAGCCGGCCGGCGTGCAGCTGACGCCTGCCTGGATCTCGCGCAACATGTATCAGGCGGACCCGGCGATCGTCGCCAACGGCGTGGTATTCGGCTACGGGAGCGGCGCGGACACGACGCAGGCAACGGCGGCGCAGGGGCTGCCGTACAACACCGCCGCCAACCGTGTCGCGAACTCCGGCCACGCCACGCTCTACGTCCTCGACGCTCGAACAGGCGAAGAGCTCTGGTCGAGCGGCGACCAGATCAAGTCGTTCAATCACTTCAGCAGCCTCTCGGTTGCCAACGGGCGCGTGTACATCGGGACCTACGACGGAAAGCTCTATTGCTTCGGCATCGAGCGCAACGCGGCAGGTGCCCGATGAAGACCCACAGACTCGCGCACGGAGATCCGGCCGAGCGTCATGCGCCTCGAAAACAGAACACTCCCGCTGGCTGTCATCCTCTGCAGCGTCCTGCTTTCCGTCGTGTGGGTGCAGGCCCAGGGCCGTGGCGGCGGCGAGTGGACGACTGTCGGTTCCGACGCACAACGGACGGCATGGGTCCGGACCGACGCTCGCCTGACGAAAGACGCCGTCACGAAGGGAGAATTTCAGTTTCTCTGGAAGCACCGCTTCGACAACGAGGCCCGACAGCTCAACTCGCTCACTCAACCGGTCCTGCTCGACAGGTTGATCGGTTTCCGCGGGTTCAAAGCACTGGGATTCGTCGGAGGGAGCGCCGATCGGATTTTCGCCATCGACACGGATCTCGCGCGGCCGTACTGGACCACGCATCTGAACTACACGGCGACCACCGGTGGACCTCCCCCGAGCTCCTGGGCCTGTCCCGGCGGGCTCGTTGCGACACCAACGCGGCGCACGGTGCTGGCGCCCTCGGCATTCGCGGGCGGCGGCGGCGGTGGACGCGGCGGACGCAGCGGCAGCGCCGTCGGCGAGCCTGGGCGCGGAGCGGCGGTGCTCGCTCAGATGGCGGCACAGGGGCGCGGCCGCGCGACTGCCGCGCCGCCGCAAGAGCCGCAGGCCGGTCGGGGAAACGCCGCCACAGCGGCGATTCCGTTCGGCGGCGTCGATCCCGTGTACGTCGTCGGAAGTGACGGCTATCTGCACACACTGCTCTCGAGCAACGGCGCCGACTCGGAGGCGCCAACGGCATTCCTGCCTCCCAGCTCGAAGCCCTCCGCGTTGATCTTCGTTGACGGCGTCGTCTACGCGAGCACTTCGGACAACTGCGGTGCCGCCCCGAATGCCGTGTGGGCGCTCGATCTGACGGTCGAGGGACCGGGTCGCAAGGTCACATCGTGGAAGACCGGCGGGGCCAGCATCGCAGGTACGTCCGGGCCCGCGCTCGGAACCGACGGCACGCTCTACGTCGCGCTTGGCACGGCGCCCTCTGTGGGCACGTCGGACTCCGCCGGGAAGGACCCCGCGGGAGCCTACTCGAACGCGGTCGTCGCGCTGGACCGCAAGACGCTGACGGTCAAGGACTGGTTCACTGCCGAAGGCGCCGACTTCAACGCGTCGCCCATCGTCGTTCGCTATAAGGACAAGGATCTCCTGGCCGCGACCGGCAACGACGGCCGGCTGTATCTCCTCGACGGCACGTCTCTGGGCGGATCCGATCACAAGACGCCACTGTTCGTCTCGCCGAAATTCAGCAAGGCTGGCGCGGGTACCGCGCTCGCGACGTGGGAAGCTGACGGCACTCGCTGGATCCTCGCGACGGCCGCCGGCGGGCCGCCGGCGGCCTTGAAGCTTGCGTCCAACGGTCCCGTCGTATCCGGCGGAGTCGTGGCCTTCAAGCTCTCGGACCAGGGCGGCAAGGTCGCGCTGGAGCCGGGCTGGGCTTCACGGGACATGACGTCGCCACTCGCGCCCATCGTCGTGAACGGGATGGTATTCGCCGCCGCGAGCGGTGAGTTCCGAAGTACGGCACCGCTCTCGGCCGCCGAACGCGCGCAGCGCTCCACACCCGCCGTTCTCTACGCACTCGACGGGGTTACGGGAAAAACGATGTGGTCGAGCGGCAGGACGATCACGTCGTTCGCGCGTTCTGGATTGTCGTCGGGCGCAGGACAGGTGTACCTGGTAACCTACGACAACACGCTGTATGCGTTCGGGATTCCGATGGAGCACTAGGTGCGATCGGATCGCGATCTGGGATCTCGGGATCCGGGATCCGGAAGACCATCGAATCGGGCTTGGAGGGTTACAGATCCGGATAGTTGTTCGAACCAACTTCAGGTATTTACGGATCCGCTGATCCCTGATCACGGATCCCGCCTGCGTCACGCCTTCCCCTTTGACCCGACCAGCCGCCAGAACGTCGCCTCACTCAGCAGGCTGATCCGGTGACCTTTCTCGCGCAGGTGTTTGATCTCCATCAGTTTTCGTCCTGCGTCGCGGCCCGCCGCCTGGAGCACGTTCGGTCGGCCCCTCACGACAACGGTCGTCTGCGCTGAGGGTCCGCCGTGGACGATCGCTCCGGCCCGCTTCGCGGCGAGCGCCGCCTCGCTCCGGCGCGTCGTCAGTATGCCGGTGAAGGCCAGGTGCACGCCCTTGAGGCTTCGCAGGGCGCCGCGTGTGTTCAGCCGGGCGGGCGGCGTTCGCAGGGCCTCCACCAACTCGTCGGCGCTTTCGTAGCGCCTGCGGCGCTCGCCGATGCAGCGGTAGACGATCTCTTTCAGATGATCGCTGCACCGGAGCGCGCGCACGTCTCTGGTGCGGACCCTCGATCTCGCGTCTCCCCGGATCAGCATGGCGAGCAGCTGCCCGACCTGATAGACGTCATCGCGCGCCTGCCACTTCGGAGCCTCTCCTGCGAGGATGTCGCTCGGCGCCGTCAGGGCGTTCATCGTTCGCGCCGTGATGCCGCGACGATCGCTCTGCTGCTGCACGATTCCAAAATCACCGAGCTTGAGCCGGTGTCCGTCGCACACGAAGACGTTCAGGGGCGTGAGATCGCGATGGAGCAGCTGCCCGCGATGCAGCTTCCCGAGGACCTGGAGGATGCCGGCGATCTCACGGCGCACGGCTGCTTCCGACAAGCCACGTTCCGATCGTTGCAGGAACGCGCTCAGGTCTCCGTGCGGCGCGTATTCGAGCGTCAGCGCGTAGAGGAGCGTGCTGGTCTCCTTGTGCACCCGGAACAACGGGAACTTGTCGAACACGCGGATCGCCCGCGGGTGACCGTCGAGGAGCTGACCGAAATACGCCTCCCGGAGCCAGCCGTCGATGCTGGCGCTCACCTTGATACAGACTTGATTCGGCACCGCGACCGATCGATCCAGGCGTCGGGCGAGATAGACCTGGCCGAATCCGCCCTCTCCGAGCAGTCGTTCGATTCGATAGCGAAGCCCCGTTTCCGGGCTGGTGACGACTTCCGCGGTGGATAGAAACAATTCGGGCCGATGCGAAGGACGGAGTGCGTGCGCCGTCCGGGTCGTGGCGTCGGGCGCGAGGAGGGCTCGGGTCGGCATTGCGGGCGTTCCAGCGATCTGGCGGCGGTCGTGCCGGCGTCTCGGCGAGCGATCAGCATAGCTGACTTCCGCGCGGCAGCGACCCCGTACCCGGCGTGGCCGTTTTGGTATACGCTACCCATCTCTTCCGCCCGGAGGCCTTATGTCAAAAAAGCTGCCGTTGTTATTGCTGGTGATGTTGCTGGCTCCCGGTGTCGCGAGCGCCGGGCCGATCACGTCGTTGTACGTCTTTGGGGATAGCCTGTCGGACAGTGGCAATGCCTTCCTGTTGACTGGTGGTTTTCCGCCCCCGCCCTACGCCCAACGCGCCTCGAACGGTCCGGTGGCAGTGGAGCGGCTGGCGTTCGACCTTGGCCTGACCCTCACGCCCGCCGCGCTCGGGGGCACCAACTACGCCGTCGTAGGCGCGACGACTGGTCCGGTGCAGATCCCGGGGTCGGCCCCACCAACCTTCGTCGACAACATCGCGACCATCACTTACGGGCAGGCAGCGTTGGCGGGCACCAGCCTCCTCAATCAGGTTGCTGCCTTCGCCAGCACGGGCCCGGTCGCCGATCCGAACGGATCGCTGTTCTTCGTGTGGGCGGGAGCGAACGACTTCTTTATCGACCCGAGCGTGCAGGGCGCCGCGAACGCGTTGACGAACATCGGCACGGCGGTCGGTGCACTGTATGCGGACGGTGCCCGTCAGTTCCTGATTCCTAACCTGCCGGACCTCGCGTTGACGCCGGGGGGCCAGGGTCTGTCGCCAGCGGAACAGATCGGACTCCATCAACTCTCACTGGGCTTCAACGCCGGCCTCGCGAACCTGCTCGGCGGCCTGTCGCAACTGCCCGGTATCGACATCACCGGGTTCGACGCGTTCGGGTTGGTCTCGTCGGTCGTCGCGAATCCCGGCGCGTTCGGGTTCACCAACGCTTCCGGGCCGTGCCTCACCGGAATCACCCTGGTCGGCGGCACGGTCTGCCAGGATCCCAACTCGTACTTGTTCTGGGATAGCGTGCACCCGACTACGGCTGGCCACCAGTTGCTCGGAAATGCCTTCGCCGCATCAGTTCCGGAGCCCGCGACCTTGACGCTCGTCGGGCTCGGCATTGTGCTGGCTGGCGGGGGGCGCAGGCGCCGGGCGTCTCGCGTCTCGTAGGCATTCGGGTCGTCTGAACAGTAGATCAGGAGTTCAGAAGATCAAGGTGGGTTGGTTTTGATCTTTTGACTCCTGAACTCCTGTAAGAGAGACAAGGGGCCGGCAGTCGAATGAGGTCCACCTCGCGTCACTGTTGAAAGTCAACAGGCGGTGCGGCGACCGTCATCCGTGTTCCCGTCAGGCCTGGGTCGCCCCACGCGATCGTTGAACGGGCAGCGTGCCGGCATGGCCGCGTGCGCCAGCCGGTTCGGTCGCGCGGACACGTTCCTCAATCGTCGATGCGACGCGGTCGGCGTCCCGGCCAACCCCATGAATCATGGTCGACGAGAACGCGTAGAGGAAGTGGAGGCCTACGAAATACAGCCCTGGCTGATCGATAGCCATGCCTCGCTCCTGCTTTGGTCTGCCGTCCGCGTCGAACACGGGAAGGTCGATCCAGGAGAACCCGGGATGGAACCCTGTGCACCAGACGACGTTCCTGGGATCGAGAGCCCTGCCGTCTTCGAGTACGGGCCTGCCGTCCTTCACCCACGACACGCGTGGAACGCGCTCGACGCCGGCAGCCGCCAGGTCCCGAGACCGGGTCCGAATGAGCGGCCCTCCCTTGGAAAGGACCTTCGGGCGCACCTTCCGACCCATCGGAGTGTCCACCGTCAGAACGTGGTGGAAAAGGCCGCGAAGCACTACTCGAACCAGGATCGTCCGGCCGATGAGGCTGCTGAGACGAAACGGCACCTGGCCCGTGTCCCTGCCCGACACCCAGACCTGGTGTCCGCGTGCGGCCTCGATCGCGATTTCCGCGCCCGAGTTGCCGGCCCCTACGACGAGTACCGCGCCCGCCTGCAGCTGCGACGGGTTCCGGTAGTCGATCGAATGGATCTGTCTGATCCCAGGATCGAGATCCTTGCTGAACGCGGGCACGCGTGGTGACTGGTAGTTCGACATGGCGACCACGACGTGGTCAGCCTCGATCGTCTGATTCCCTGCCGAGACGAGATACCCCCGTCCGTGTCTCGAGAGACGCTCCACCTTCACGCCACTCCTGATCGGGAGTTTGAACCCGGTGGCATACGCCTCGAGGAAGTCAGCCATCTCGTTTTTCGTCGGGAATGCGGTTGGCGAGCCAGGAAAGGCCATGCCGGCGAGCCCGTCGTACCGAGCGGGCGTGAACAAGCGCAGGGAATCCCAGCGTTTGCGCCAGTTGTCGCCAACCCGCGCGTTCGCGTCGAGGATCACGAATGACAGGCCCCGGCGGGCCAGGTGGTAGCCGACAGAAAGGCCGGCCTGACCGGCGCCAATGACGACAGTTTGGATGCGTTCCGGGTCGCGTGCGTTACTCATCGAACACCTCTGCAAGGACCGCTTGCCTGCGACGTTGCTCACCCGTCAACGTCTCGAAGCATCATAGGGTTCCAACGGCACGGAGCGCATCGACCGAACTACTCATAGGGGGCGGTCGTCATTATGGTTAATTGTATGTAGTAGCTCTCAGCTTTCAGCTGTGAGCTGATAGCTGAGAGCTGATAGCTAAATAGCTACATAACTACACCAACCTGAGCTTGAACGCGTACGCGGTCGCCGCGGCCCGGCTGGACAGATCGAGCTTCGTGAAGATGTTGCTCATGTGGCGCGCGACGGTTTTGTCGCTGATGCCGAGCTCGTCGGCGATGGCGCGGTTGCTCTTCCCGTGGGCGACGAGCCGCAGAACCTGAAGCTCCCGCGTCGTGAGCCCCCCGGCCGGCGGCCGATTCGCCGGCGCGGTAAGTTGCTCCATGCGCCGGAGGTCAGGCTCCGCACCAAGTGCCTTGAAGGCCCGGCGTGCGGCCTCGAGCTCCATCGCTCCGGTGTCGTAATCGCCAAGGGCGCGATAGGCCAGCGCCATCTGCGCCGTGGAGCGGGCCGCATGGTACGGCGCCTCGAGCTCGCGCCAGAGCCTCTGCGCCCGCTCGAAAGCTGCGAGGGCGGACTGCGCGTCACCTTCCGCCAGCATGATGGCGCCCGCGGCCTGAGAGGACAAGGCGTGCAGATAGGGCGTCTCGAACGCCGCCTCGAGCGCCGCCAGGTCCTGCGCGGCACTCTTGGCTGCAGGGATATCGTCCGCCGCAAGCTGTATCTCGACACAGGCGGCGAGAACCTGCGAACGGGTGCGACGGTCTCTGCCGTCTTCTGAGATGACGCAAATGGCCGTCCTGGCGGCGTCGACTCGGCCTTGCGCGAGGCGGAGCAACGCGAGGCCGGGATGCGGCGTCCTGCCAGCATCGCTGGCGCGGCGATAGGCCTCCTCCGCTTTCGCGAACTCGCCTCTGAGCCGATAGAGCTCGCCGAGGAGATAGAAGGCGGATCCGACTGCCGGTTGAGTCGTCGGGTGCGAAAGGCGATCGCACGCGCGCATCGCCTCGTCTATCGCGCCGGGCCAGACGCCGTGAAGGAGCATGATTTCGGCGCGCCGCACGAGGCAGTGGCCTCGATACGGCACGACGTCAGGCTGCGAGGCGCACCAGTCGGTGAGCGCGCCGGTCCATTCCTGGGCGCGACCGAGGTCGCAGATCTCGAAGCACGCTTCGATCACGCTGCAGTACACCGTCCCCGCGATGGCGGCCGAGACCTCGCCTGCCGTCACGCTGAGCATCACTTCGTCGAGGAGCGCCAGGCCCCGGGCCGTCTCACCGCCTCGGATCAGCATCCGGCCGCGGCCTTGTCGCGCCAGGCTGACGAGATCGATGTCGCGGAAGCGATCGCCGATGCGGTCCGCTTCGACGAACGCGTCGTACGCGGTGGCGACGTCACCGCGGCCGATCGCCCCGAGTGCCACCGGCAGCAGCAGATAGCCGCGCTCGACACAATCGTGCTGTCCCTCGTCCAGCAGTCGGCGCGCTTTGGCCAGCCAGCCCGACGCGCGGGCGCGTTCGGCCTCCGTCCGGCCGAACGACAGCCAGAAGGCGCAGCGCGCCGCGCGAATGGTGTCTCCCTGATTCAGGAACCCCTGGTGTGCGCGAATCATCGCGCTTGTGGCTTCCGCGTCTCGGGCGAGCAGATAGGCCGCCATCGCGAGCCGCTCGAGATCGGCAGGGTCGAGAGGGGAGTTGGCGTCCGCCTCGCAGAGGTGCGTGAACGCCTGTTGCCAGGCGTGGCGCGCGAACGCCGTTCGGCCAGTCTCCAAAGTACCCGAACTGGTCCTCATTCTTCCGACTACGCTGCCACGGTCGGGCGCGAGAAATCAAACCGTTCGCGTAATCGTGGGTTGCTGGACCACAGGCGCCTGGGGTGAGCTGAAAGCTGATGGCTGAGAGCTGATAGCGGCGATGGAATTCACTCTCGATCCATGTGAATCCGGTTCGGCGCCATGCTTGACATCGGATTTACACAGCATGTGTAATATCGAGCATGACAGCGCCTGAGTATCGCCGTGCCCTGGAAGCCGCGATCGCGGAGTACGAATCGCTTGGAGAGCAGCGACAGCAGATCGACGCGCGGCTGTCCGAGCTCGCGCAAACGATCAGCACCCTCTCCCGCCTCTGCGGCATCGTCCCGACAGTGCCCTGGGGCCTCACCGAGGCGTGTCGTACCGTGCTGCGCAATGCCGGCGGACCCATGACGCCCGTCGAAGTGAGGGATCGGCTGCTCGGCATCGGCGTCGATCTCTCGAGGTATTCGAGCGATCTCGCGGCCGTCCACACGACGCTCAAACGGCTCAACGAGACGGGGGAGATCCGCTTCATCGGCGCCTCGGGCGGGACGCGCGCGTTCATCTGGGAGCGTCCGGCGCGGGCGGCCGGTCTCTCACCTGCGGTCGCGCAGGTCGCAAGGGAGATTCGGGTCACGGGATCGGAGAGGAAGAAGAAATGACGACGCTGGACGCACGCCGCCGATTCTTTGCCGAAGAGATCGAAGCCCTGGCGAACCTGGAGACGCGCGGCCTCGTCGCGGCGCTTGCATCCGTCCCGCGCGAGCGCTTCCTCCGGCCGGGTCCGTGGGTGGTCCGAAGTGAAACCGATATGTTCGGCGCTCCTCGACGGACACCGGACGACGATCCCGGACGGACGTACCACAACTACTCGATCGCGATCGAACCGGACCGGCAACTGTTCAATGGCACTCCCGGCTTGCTCGCCGCGATGATTGACAAACTCGGACTGCGGGCAGGCGCTCGCGTGCTGCACGTCGGCGCGGGTCTCGGCTACTATTCCGCGCTTCTAGCGCACGTCGTCGGGAGTGCCGGTCGCGTCCTCGCGATCGAGATCGATCCGATTCTCGCCGCCGAAGCCAGGTCGAACCTTGCGTCGATGCCTTGGGCAGAGGTCCGTTGTGCAGACGGCCTTTCTCTTGGCGGCGAATCGTTCGACGGCATCCTCGTGAATGCGGGCGTGACGCACGCGCAGGATGCATGGCTCGACGCGATCCGACCGGCGGGCCGTCTCGTGCTTCCGCTGACGGCGACCATGCCGGCGATGGGCACGATTGGCAAAGGATTCATGGCGATGCTCACGCCACGCGCCGACGACGACTTCGATGCCCGGCTGCTGAGCACTGTGGCGATCTACTCGGGGGTCGGTCTCCGAGACGAAGCGTTGAATGCGGAGCTCGGGAAGGCGCTGATGCGAAACCCGTTCCCGAGGATCGCGAAACTCCGTCGCGATCTGCACGACGCCGGCCCGCAGTGTTGGTTGCACGGGCCGCGCAGCTGCGTGACGTGATCCGAATCGTCACGTGAACGCGACCTTCACGCCGGCGTTCGTTTACGCTCGAGGATCGGACGTCCGCGGACTCAGCGCCGCCCCAGCGCGAGGGAGGGTACCGCTTCCAGCGCGGCGAGGACGGGAAAGTGATCGGAGGCGGCGGCGCCGTCGACGACCCGTCCGCTGAGCGGCTTCACGTTCTTCACGAAAATCCAGTCGATGGGATCGCGCTGGCCCGTCGAGGTCGGTCCGCGCTCGCCCGCCTCGCCCAGGGCGTCGGCAAAGGCCGCGCCGGTCAGCGATCGGAAGAACGAGGCACCCCTGATCGGGCCGCTGTTGAAGTCGCCTCCGATGACCACGGGAATGCCCGCGGTCGCGTGTTTCGACTGATCGGCCAGGATCTCGGCCATCTGGTGGCGCTTGATGCGCGCGTTCTCACCACTCTCGATGTGCGTGTTGTAGACGAGGATTCCGCCGGTACGGGCGCGCAGCGCGATCCGGCCGCCACGGCGCGGCTGGACGGGATTGATCGACCAGCGCCATCGATCCTGGCTGGCGAATCGGACCACGTCCGGATCGTCGATCGGGAACTTGCTCAGGATGGCTTGTCCGGTGATTGAGGGACGACCGCGCCGCGCTTCGCCGATTTCCTGGAACTCTCCGGCGGCAATCCAGTTCATCCCGAGCGCAGCAGCCAGATCGCGCGCGACGTCACGGTATTCGGTGCGGCGGCAGTCCCGGTCAACTTCCTGGAGCAGCAGGATGTCGGCGTCGAGGCGGCGCAGTTCGTCGAGGATGGAGGCGTACGCCGCTCCCCGCTCGATGTTCCACGTGATGACCTGGAGGTGATCTTCTCCGTCCACTTGCCGGTTGATTCGCGAAGGTTCCCCGACGATACGGTGGATTTCGCCGTTGCTCAGCCACGGATCGACCACGAATCCGAACACACGTAGTCCGGACAGCCCCAACGTGAGCCACAGCTTGCTCATAGGTCTCGCCCGCTCGATCGGTTGTGAGGGTATGGCGCTGAACGCGCCTGAGAGCACTCTAGCACAGGTGGCGAGTGCGTCGCGTGAATTCGATGTCACTGCCGCGCTGAAGTGCGAGTAGTGGCCGCATACTCGCCGGGGCGACCGATCTACAATCGCGCGATGCGAAGCGTTCGTCTCGGCGTAAGGGTCGCCAACCTGACCCTCGCCCTCGCTCTGGCCATCGCACACACCGCCGCGGGGCAGCTCGCGTCCCGGCCGGCAGACGAGTGGACGAAGACACTCGACGGGGCGGAACGCGTTGCCTCGCTCAAGATCGACGAGGTCGTTGGCGCGCTCCGGCTTCGTCCAGGCGATCAGGTCGCGGACATTGGCGCCGGATCCGGTTTGCTCGAAGTGCCGCTCGCGAAGGCTGTCGGATCGACGGGCCGCGTCTATGCCGTCGACATCGATGCCGGCTTCTTTCCGGAGATCAAGAAGCGCGCAGCCGACGCGGGCGTCGCCAACGTGCAGACGATCCTGGGCAAGTTCACCGACCCCGCGCTGCCGGCGACGAACATCGATGTCGCGCTCTTCCACGACGTGCTGCACCATGTCGAGGACCGCCAGAGTTACCTCAAAACCCTGACGCGCTATCTGTCGACGAGAGGCCGCGTCGTCGTTGTGGACTACGAGGCGCGGCAGGGACCGCATGCCGGTGAACCGGACCTGCAGGTCACGCGTGAACAGCTGGCGGCGTGGATGAAGGCCGCCGGCCTCACCCAGATCGAGGATGTCAAACTGTTCCCGACAAAGTATGTGCTCGTCTACGCACGCAAATAGACCGTGGGGTCAGACCTAGGTCTGACCCTAACGGGAGAGTTAGTTAATACTCGAGCTTCGAGCGGGGGTATTTACCCTACTTCTGGCCCGGCATTACCAAAAGTCTCTCCGACGCACGATAATGGACCGTCATCGGCGCTAGTCTGCGCAGAATTTCACACGCCGGCACGGCCGGATTCTTGCTGCACCCCGTTACATTGCTGTGTCATCAGCTCAAACACTGGTGGCATAACAAACCTCACCACTATCACTGGTTTCGGGTTTTGTCTGGAAGCTGAGAGGTCTGTACTGCCATGTTCAGGCGGGGATCCGACGAGAGTCCGGTTTGCACCGTGCGCATATCCGCGGCGGCAGTCGCGGGAATTCTTGGGACTATCATCGCGCTGCTCGTGCTGGCGGACGTGGCCGGGCAAATCTCCACCTATTACTTCGGGCACCCGGCTGTCCTCGGGCTCGTCGCCCTCTTCGATCTCGACAACGAAGCGAATATGCCGTCCTGGTATTCCGCTTCAGTCCTCTTGATCTGTTCAGGGGTTCTCGCGCTGATCGCCACTGCGAAGACACAGTCCAGGGATCGATACCGCTGGCACTGGGTCGGACTGTCGGCTGGCTTTCTGTACCTGTCAGCGGACGAGGAGGCCGGCATTCACGAACTCATCGGTCCTCTCTTCGCCGGTGTCGGCCACTGGCTGACGCTTCACGTCAGCAGTTCGTTCCGTTACCTCGCGGCATATCCGGTGTACACGTGGGTGCTGCCGGCGTGCGCAGCGGCCGCGATCATCGGCCTCTCGTATACGAGATTCCTGTTCGCGTTACCGCGCCGCACCGGCGTGCTCTTCATCGTGTCGGCAGCCATCTTCCTCGGTGGAGCCGTCGGCGTCGAGGTGATCGGCGCGCGTCACGTTCTCCTCTACGGACAGCACGATCCCGTCTATGGCGCGCTGGTCGTCCTCGAAGAATCCATGGAGATGGGCGGCATCGCGCTCTTCCTGTTCGCGCTGCTCAGGTACGCCCAGGCCGAGATCGGCTCGATCCGCCTGCAGTTCGAGACGCCGCCTCCCGCCTCCGAGGAGGCGTCGGTGTCCGCCTCGTCCAACGTCAAGCGTTTTCCTCATCGTCAGTCTGCGTAGAGCCGGAAGGTACGTCGCCGGATCGTTCCTGAGGACGCCGACGAGCTGCGCCGGCGCCGATGTACGTTAGGCTGCGCGCATGCTGACGCTCTTATCGGTGGTGACGTCTCTCGCCGTGGCGGCCGCGGCGGGGGAACGGCCGGCACTCGTGGTGGAAGGTACGCAGCCGCCTGCGCACATCACACGCGCTGTCGTGCTGACCCCCGGGGAAGGCCCGCCAGTCGTTCTCTACGCTGCCGTCAGCCTCACCGACCAACGGCTCGAGCAATTCACCGTGATGGCCTTCGTGTTCCGCGCGGACCGTTCGCTGAAGGCGAGACAGGTGGCGCCCGGACGCCACATCCTCGAGCCGCGCGAAACGAAATACTCCACGCTCGTGGTCGACGGTGTCCTGCTGGATCCCACCGACGTCGTCGTGATCGGCATCAACCAGGCGCAGAACGAAGGCTCCGAGAACTGGTGGCGCGCCGAGCTGCAGCCGGCGGCCGAAGCAGCCGTCGCTGGGAAGAAGGATTGAACGCCGGTCATCCGTGTTTTTGGATGACCCGACAGTACCGAGATCCAGCCGTCAGCTCAACTACAGATCCGTGAGAACACCTACAAAACCGAGATCACCCGACCTGACTTCTGACGGATTTGCCGTTACTCCTGCAAAGGTGTAACGGCCATTAACTCGTTGCGTCTGGACACGGTTAGCGGGCGGGCGAGGGAGCACCGGAAACGGTAGTCTTCCCGGCGCGGCCCTTGCGCTTCGGGTTCCATGGCTTTCCCCTCACTCCGGCACGTCACGGCCGTCCTCGTGACGATTGGCGCGATCCTGGATCCCCGGTTCGCAGCCGCACAATCCTCCGAACGCTCGTCGTCAAAGCTCGACTCGGCGACGTCAGATCGCGTGAAGCACGGTGACGAGGGTCGCCTGCAGGTCATCGTCCGGGTCCGGCCCGGCGAGTTGACGAACGTCACGTCACAGTTGCGGCAGAAGGGCCACGCGATCTCCCATGCGCACGGGCTGATCAATGCGCTGACGGTCTCCATCCCGATCGACGAGATCGAAGCGCTCTCACGCCAGTCGTCGGTGCTGTCGGTCTCCGTCGATGCGGTTGTGACGGCGGATCAATCGGATTCGAGCTACACGCTCCGAAGCACGCTGGGTCTTCCTGCGCAGAGTCCGGCCGGCAACCGGATCGGCGTGGCAGTTGTCGACTCGGGAATCGAACCGGGGCCTGAATTCGGCGATCGCCTCGTCGGGTTCTACGACTTCACCAACGGCGGAAGGACCGCCCAACCGACCGACGGCTACGGCCATGGCACCCACGTTGCCGGAATCATCGCGGGTGACGGTAGCCTGTCACAGAAGCGTTACCGAGGCGTCGCACCGAAGGCCCGTCTGACGGGATTCAAAGTGCTCGACTCGAACGGGACAGGCCAGACGAGCGATGTCATCAGTGCCATCGAGTACGCGACCGAGCACAAGGACAGCCTCGGCATCGACATCATCAACCTGTCACTCGGCCATCCGGTCTACGAGCCCGCGGCTTCGGATCCGCTCGTTCAAGCCGTCGAAGCGGCGTCACGCGCGGGAATTGTCGTCGTCACTTCGGCCGGCAATTATGGAATCAATCCGGCGACCGGCCTTCCGGGATATGCCGGCGTCGTGTCGCCAGCCAACGCGCCCTCGGCGATCACCGTCGGCGCCGTCAGGACGTCCGACACGAACACTCGCAGGGACGATCACGTGGCGCCGTACAGCTCACGCGGGCCCACGTGGTACGACGGCATGGCAAAGCCCGATCTCGTTGCGCCCGGCCATGGCATCGTGTCGGTGGCGGCGCACAACGGCACGCTCTACGTGAACAATCCTGGCCTGCGCGTCGGTGACAACTATCTATCGCTGAGCGGGACGAGCATGGCGGCGGGCGTCGTTTCGGGAACGGTCGCACTCGTGCTCGAAGCGAACCGCGCGTATTTCGCCTGGACGGCGGGGCTGACGCCGAATGCGGTCAAAGCGATTCTTCAGTTCAGCGCGGTTCGCCTGCGAGACGAGGAAGGGGCGCTCTACAACGAACTGACGCAGGGCGCCGGCGGCGTCAACCCGGCCGGGGCTGTCGATCTGGCAGCGCATATCGATCCCTCACAACCGGTCTCTGCATGGTGGCTCACGACTGGCGTTCCGACCGAAACGGTCGTCGCCGGCGAGACGCTCGCCTGGGTGCAGAACATCATCTGGGGCAACACGACGAGCTCGGGTCCGGTCGTCTACGTGAACGAGCCTGCATGGGGCCAGAACATCGTGTGGGGCAACAACATCGTGTGGGGGAACAACATCGTCTGGGGCAACAACATCGTCTGGGGGAACAACATCGTCTGGGGGAACAACATCGTCTGGGGCAACGGCCTGGTCGGCTCTGTGGACGGCGCCAGCATCGTGTGGGGTTCGGCCGAAGACGATCCCTCGTTCATCGTGTGGGGCAACCTCCAGGGCGCTGAGATGTCGATCGGATCCGCGCTGACGTCCAGCGGCGGCCGCTTCTGAGGCGGGGACGCGTGGCTGGAAGAGTGCGTGCAATGGAGACCATGCTGTGAGACGGCTTCCCTGGATCGCTCGGGTGTACGTGAGCGCCGTGATTGCGCTTGGCGCGCTCGCCGTTGCCACGACGCTTCCCGACGTTCAATTTCCGCGGCCCGCCCTCTTCGTCGCGCTGCTCGCACTGTCGGTGATCAGTTCCGCGATGAAGGTTGACATGCCCGTCGGGGTCGGGAGCTCGTGCATCTCGCTTTCCTACGCCGTTGATTTCACCGCGTTGCTCCTGCTCGGGCCCGGCGCCGCGATGCTGATCGCGATGGCCAGCGCCTGGGCACAGTGCACCTTCCGCATGAAAGAGCGGAATCCGCCGCACCGGACGCTCTTCAGCATCACGAGCCTGGCTCTGACGGTGGCAGCGTCGGGTCGCGCCTACACCTGGCTGGGTGGCACTTACGGGCAATTCACCACGACGCTTCAGCCGCTTCTGGCTGCCGCGATGACCTACTTTCTCGTGAACTCGGTGACGGTGGCCGCCGCCTTCGCTCTTGCGAACCGGCGCGACATCTTCCGTGTGTGGCACGACAACTTTCTCTGGAGCATCACGAGCTACGCGGTTGGCGCGATAGCCGCGGGCGTCGCCGCCGAGGTCTTTCAACGGGCGGGGCACTGGCAGACGTTGCTCGCGTTCATTCCTTTGTGCCTGACATATCGCACCTATCGGATCTATCTCGGGCGGATTGCCGACGAGCAGCGCCGGGTGACCGAATGGGAGCAACTCCACCGCGAAAGCACGGAAGTGCTGGCGCGGGCGATTCAGGCGAAGGACGGCGGTGGGACCAGTCACGTGGAGCGGGTGCAGTACTACGCGACGAACCTGGCGCGCGCCGTCGAACTGCCCGAGACGGACGCGCACGCCGTCGAGATCGCCGCGCTCCTGCACGACATCGGCAAGCTTGCGGTTCCGGAGCACATCCTCTCGAAGCCAGGCCCGCTGACGGCGCACGAGCGCAAGAAGATGCAGATACACGCACAGGTCGGCGCCCAGATCGTGGAGGCCGTCCCATTTCCGTGCCCCGTGGCTCCCGTGATCCGAAGTCACCACGAACGCTGGGATGGGGCGGGATATCCGATGGGCCTCAGCGGGACCGACATTCCGATTGGCGCGCGAATCCTGGCCGTCGTCGATTGCTTCGACGCTGTCACGTCCGAACGGCCGTACCGACGCGCGGTCACTCCGGAGGCGGCGATCCGGATGCTCGAGCAGGACGCCGGCAAAGCGTTCGATCCGGCAATCGTGAAGACATTTGCCGAGCTGCTGCCGAATCTCGCGCCGCCGGTGGACGAGCCGTCTGGCGGCCTTCGTCTCTCGGAAATCGCCGGGATCGAAACCTCGATGCCGGTTGCGGGAACCATCGGGGTGGATGCCTTCGAGGAGATCGCGCTCGCCAATCGGGAGAGCTCCACACTCTACGAGATCGCTCATGCCATGGGAAGGAGCATGAGCCTCGCAGACACCATGACGCTGATCTGCTCGAAGTTGAGCGGACTGGTTCCGTTCTCCGGGGCGGCGGTCTTCATCCGGGAGCGCGACGGGACACTTCGATGCCGTTTTGCGTCGGGACGGCATGCCGAGCTTCTCGAGGACGCGGCGATCGCCTCGGGCGCCGGCTTGAGCGGCTGGGTCGCGCAGCACCGGCTCCCGCTGGTGAACGGTCTCGCGCGCGCGGAGTTCAACGCCGCAGGGCTCCCGCTGGCCAACCTGAAGCTCGAGTCGGCGCTGGTGTGTCCGCTGATCGTCGAGGCAGAGGCGATCGGCACCATCGCCGTCTTTCACGACAACGCCGAGGCCTACACGGAGGATCACCGGCGAGTGCTCGAGTTGATATCGCAGCAGGCGGCCGCCGTCGTCCAGAACGCGATGCGCTTCGAGCGGACGCAGGCGGAAGCGCTGAAGGACGGCCTGACTGGGCTGGCCAACACGCGTGCGCTCCAGGTCCACGTCGATAGAGAGCTTGGGCGGGCACGGCGAACGGGCTGCGAGTTCGCGCTGATTCTCTTCGACATCGACGACTTCAAGGCGATCAACGACGAGCACGGTCACTTGATGGGCGATCGCGCGCTCCAGGAAGTTGCCCGGGTGCTGCGGAAGACGACCCGCCCGTACGACATGTCGATCCGATATGGGGGCGACGAGTTCGTCGTCCTGTTGTCGCCGTGCGGCCGCGTGGAGGCTGAAGAGCGGCGCCGCAGCTTTCAGGAAGCGGTCGCATCCATCAAGCTCGAAACGCCCGACGGGCGGCCGATCGAGCTGGCCACCAGCGCCGGCGTCGGCGTATTTCCCGACGACGGTGAAACGTATGAGCGGCTCCTTGCCAGGGCGGATCGCCGGATGTATCGCGACAAGGCGAAACGGAAGGACGGGGCGCAGTTCGAACTCATCGAGATGCCGCGGCGCCGGGACGCCGACTGGACGCCAAGGTACTCGGTCGGCTCTTGACGCCCCATAGCGTCAGGCGCTCCCACCGGCGCTGAATGTCTTGACGTTCAGCTTCGACCTGTAGACGCAGGCCACTGCTCCTGCGATCTGTTGCCAGAACCCGTCGCGCGCTTCGTCTGACTGTTCGAGTTGCACGCCGTTGTTGGCCGCCGGCCGTGATCCGATTGACGATGTTGTCCGGGTCGTCGCCGTCGAGATCGTCGGAAGCCGTCGCGATCCGCACTTCGATGTTCGATCCGGCGAGCGCCAGCCGTACCTCGTCGACGACCTCCTGCGTGGGCTGAGAGTTGAAAGCCTTTCTGATTCGTCCGGCAAATGTCGCCATGGCCGCCTCATCCGTATTCTGACTGACCGGATTTCCAAGGCGCCGTTGCCTGTAGGGCGGGGCTTTCCGCCTTCGCTGAAGCTCCGGCGGACCGCCAGAGCCGTGGCGGAGGCGTTCACGCCCCGCCGCCGGGACTGAAGACCCCGCGCTACGGCATGTGAGCTCCGGTATTGGGCCCGACCGGCATCGGCTCCGCCTCGTAGTATCGTGCGAGCGCCACCCGAAGTGAATCGCGGTGTAGACGCAGCCTGCAATCCAGCGCTTCTCGACGTAAGATGGCGAAGTTCCGCGATCAGTAGCTGGCAGTGGGGCGGCTCTCTGATGTCGGGCGATAAGTGTCTCCGCGCCCCAGCCTGCCACCGACGCGATATCGGTTGTTCAAGTAGTCGAGAAATCGCTATGGCGCCTGATCGAGCCGGGACGAAGCAGGAGCGCGCGCGCGACCAGTATCTCCGCCTGATTCTGGAGCACGTACCCGGCATTATCTGGGCTGTGGATCGCGACCTGCGCCTGACCCACGTCCAGGGACGTCTGGTGGGCATCGGCAAGCTGGATCCCGGACGCATCCTCGGCACGCCCGTCTACGATCTGATCG
This sequence comes from uncultured Acidobacteriota bacterium, assembly GCA_963730995.1. Taxonomy (GTDB): domain Bacteria; phylum Acidobacteriota; class Vicinamibacteria; order Vicinamibacterales; family 2-12-FULL-66-21; genus CAVSUB01. The sequence continues at coordinate 892,201 of CAVSUB010000012.1, forward strand.
GTACGCGCGATCCCACCGATCCGGCAATCGAGCACCACCTGGCGGCCTTGAACGGCGCCGGCGCGTCCTTCGAGTACCGCTTTCAGGACCGTGCGTACGACGTGCAAATCGAGCCGCTGCGAGACGGGGATGGCGACGTGACCGGTTGCGTCGGAACCGCGATCGATTTCACCCATCGCCTCGGCTCCGGGGAACCGATCACGCGTCGTCAGCGACGCCCGCAACCGCAGCGCCCACCGCTCATCAACCCTGCAAGAGATCTGCGCGATTCGCCAGAAGAGCTCCGTCGCTCCGTATCGCTGCTCACCGCGACGTTCGAGGCGTCCGCCGACGGTCTGCTCGTAGTCGACGCCGACGGCAACATCGTGTCGTACAACCAGCGGTTCCTCCGGCTGTGGCAGGTCCCTCCGCAAGTGGCGCTGCGCCCCGACGATGTCCGCGCATACGTCCTCGACCAGATCGACGAGCCCAGTGAGGTGCTGCGCGTCATCCGGAAGCTGTCGGGGCAGCCGGAGAACGAAAGCTTCGACTACGTCAGAACCAAGGACGGCCGGGTGTTCGAGCGCTACTCGAGCCCGCAGCGTCCCGGCGCGGCATTCGTCGGCCGGGTGTGGAGCTTCCGTGACGTCACCGCGCAGAAAATGATGGAGGAGTCGCTGCGCGAGAACGCGGCGCGGCTCGAGCTCGCCGTCCAGGCCGCGCACGTCGGCCTCTGGGACTGGGATCTCAGGACGGATCGGGTCTACTTCTCGACCGAGTGGAAGCGGCAGATCGGGTACGCGGACCAGGAAATCGGGAACAGCATCCAGGAGTGGCACGAGCGGGTGCATCCCTCCGATCGTCACCGCATCCTGCAAACCGTCGAGGCCTTCCTCGCCAAGCCGTGGCCGAACTACTCGCTCGAGTTCCGGATGCGCCACAAGGACGGCTCGTACCGGTGGATCCTGACGCAGGCGTCACTCGTGCACGACGCGGCCGGTGCGCCGATCCGAATGCTCGGCTCCCACGTCGACATCACCGACCGCAAGCGCGAAGAAGAGGCGCGCCAGAGCGCCGATCGTCGTCGCTCGGCGATTCTGGAGAGCGTGTCCGATGCATTCGTCGCGCTCGATCACGGCCGTCGGTACACGTACGTTAATCGTCGCGCCGGCGAGATGTTCGGACGCAAGCCCGAGGACCTCATTGGCACGCACATCTGGACCGCGTTCCCCGAAGGCATGGGGGCGGATTTCCAACGTGCGTACGAAAAATCCGTCGTCGAGCGGATCCCGATTCAGCTCGAGGAGTACTACCCGCCGTGGGGGCGCTGGTACGAGAACCGGATCTATCCCAGCGATGATGGCGTCGCGATCTACTTTACGGAGGTCACCGATCGCAAGCGCGGGGAGATGCTCATCGAGGGTCAGAAGAACGTCCTGGAAACGATCGCGCTCGGCGCTCCGCTGCAGGACACGCTCGATGCACTGGTGCGTCTGATCGAGGCGCAATCGACGGACATGCTCGGCTCGATCCTGCTGCTCGAGCCCGATGGCGTTCACCTGCGGCACGGCTCGGCGCCGAGTCTGCCCGAGGCCTACATGCGCGCGATTGATGGTGCGCCGATCGGCGAGAGCGCCGGTTCCTGCGGCACGGCGGCCTATCGAGGCGAGCTGGTCATCACCGAGAATATCGAGAGGGATCCGCTCTGGACGGACTACCGTCAGGTCGCCCTGGCGCATGGGCTCCGCGCGTGCTGGTCGACAGCGATCTTCGACGATCAGCGCCGCGTGATCGGCACCTTTGCGCTCTACGTCCGACGGCCCGCCAGACCTAGCGAAGCTGACCTCCGGCTGATGCAGATCGCGACGCACACCGCCTCCATCGCCATCTGCCGGAAACGCGAAGATGAAGAGGTCCGCCGGCTCAACGCCGAGCTCGAAGCGCGCGTCGTCGAGCGCACGCGCCGACTCGAAGCGGCGATGCGCGAGGCCCAGAGCGCCGATCTGCTGAAGTCGGCGTTCCTGGCCACGATGTCGCACGAGCTGCGAACGCCGCTCAACTCGATCATCGGCTTCACGGGAGTGCTGATGCGGGGACTGGCGGGCCCCGTGAACGAGGAGCAGCTCAAACAGCTCGGCATGGCGCGGGAGAGCTCGCATCGCCTCCTCGCGCTCATCAACGACGTCCTCGACATCTCGAAGATCGAAGCGGGGCAAATCGAGGTCCTCAAGACCCCCCTGGACATCCGGGCGTCGATCGAATCGGTGCTGCGATCCGTGACACCTCACGCACAGAAGAAGGGGCTTTCGTTGACGGCCATCATCGGCCAGGACGTGGGAACGATCCTGACCGATCGCCGGCGCGTGGAGCAGATTCTGCTGAATCTGTTGAGCAATGGCGTGAAGTTCACCGAACGAGGCGAGGTCTGCCTCGAATGTCAGGTACGCGAGACGGTGCTCGAGACCAGCGTCCGTGACACCGGGATCGGCATCAAATCCGAGGACATGCCCCGGCTGTTCAAACCGTTCCAGCAACTCGAAACCGGCCTCGGCCGTCGTCACGAGGGCACGGGCCTCGGTCTGTCGATCTGCGAGAACCTCACGAGGTTGCTCGGCGGTGCCATTCGGGCGGAGAGCACGTGGGGCGTGGGGAGCACGTTCACGTTCACCTTGCCGTTGGACGCATCCCTGGTGAAGGTGGGGGCCAGGGCCCCGTCCGAGTCGAAAACCGGGCCCGTCGACGCGCGCGGCGCGACGGATCGGGCCACGGCCGGCGGGTGAACGACGTGGCCAGAGTCCTGATCATCGAGGACAACGAAACGAACCTGTACTTGGCGACGTTTCTGTTGAGCAAAGCCGGTCACGAGATCGTGCAGGCGCGGGACGGCGAGCGCGCGCTCGAGCTCGCCGATGCCGTTCGCCCGCACTTGATTCTGCTCGACATCCAGCTGCCGATCATGGACGGTTACGCAGTGGCCGGAGCGCTTCGCGAGAACCCCGCGTTGGCCGACGTGCCGATCGTGGCGGTGACGTCCTATGCGATGGTCGGCGACCGCGAACGCATCCTGGCAGCCGGTTGCAACGGCTATATCGAGAAGCCCATCAACCCTGATACGTTCGTGGACGAACTCGCGGCGTTTCTGTAGGTTTTTAGGTTTTCGATCTCAGAGACGGTGTTGAGCGCGCCGCAGGCGCGCCCGCCGGAGCGGAGCGGGGCGGCGGGGCCGCCACCACCCCAGCGCGCACAACACGCGCGCCGGGGACCCCGGTCCGCGAGCGACGGCGTAGGGGGGTCCGGCGGGGCGAAGCCCCCCGGTAAACTTATGAAGACTGCTTTGATCGTCGACGATCACGATGGGAACCGGTACCTGTTGCGGACTATTCTGTCGGCATCCGGTTACACCCTTCTGGAGGCCTCGAGCGGCGTCGAAGCGCTCGAGCACGCAAGACGCGAGCGCCCGGCGATCATCATCTCCGACATCCTGATGCCGCAGATGGACGGTTTCACCTTTTGTCGCGTGTGCAAGCGCGACCCGGATCTCGCTGACATTCCGTTCGTCTTCTACACGGCGACGTACACCAGCCCGCAGGACGAGGCGCTTGCCCAGCAGCTCGGGGCTGCACGATTCATCATCAAGCCGGTCAGCGACGACGTCTTCGTCGCCGAGATTGCCGAGGTGCTCGAAGAGCATGCCAGCGGGCATCTCGCCGCGCTGTCGCCGCCCGCCGACGACGAGACCGTTTACTACCGGTTGTACAACGAAGTTCTGATCCACAAGCTGGAGGAGAAGGTCCTGGAGCTCGAGCGCCAGGTCGCTGAGCGAGTCAGGGCCGAGGCGGCAATAGAGCGCGCCTCTCAGCAGCTGCGGACGGCTGTCACGGCCGCAAACGTCGGTCTGTGGGACTGGGATCTCGAAACGAATACGGCCTTCTACTCGTCCGAGTGGAAGCGTCAGATAGGCTACGAAGACGACGAGATCTCCAGCAGTATCTCGGAGTGGTGGGATCGGGTTCATTCAGAGGATCGCGAGCGGATCATCGAAGTCGTGCGCGCATTCGCAGAGAAGCGCCGGCACGACTTCGACGTCGAGTTCCGCTTCCGCCACAAGGACGGCTCGTATCGGTGGATTCTCTCGCAGGCGTCGCTGCTCATGGACGAGGGCGGCAGACCGCTGAGAATGCTGGGCTCGCACGTGGACATCACGGCGAGGAAGCACGCAGACGCGGAGCGCGAACACCTCCAGGCCCAACTGACGCAAGCGCAGAAGATGGAGGCGGTCGGCCGGCTGGCGGGCGGCGTCGCGCACGATTTCAACAACGCGCTCTGCGTGATCATCGGGTCCGCCGAGCTCGCCCTCGACGTCACACGCACCGACCACGGTGCGTACGAGTTACTGCAATCGATCTGCGATGCCGGCCGACGGGGTGCACAAATCGTGCGGCAGCTGCTCGCCTTCGCAAGGAAGGAGACGGCCGCCGCCGTAGGGCTGAACCCAAACACCGCCCTCACGTCGGTGTACGGGATGCTCTCACGGCTCATCGGCGAGGACATCGAGTTGAAGATGGCGCTCCAGTCTGACGTATGGGCGATCAAAATCGATCCCACGCACTTCGACCAGATCGTCATCAACCTCCTCACGAACGCGCGTGACGCGATGGGCGGCGGCGGACGGATTCGCGTCGCGACGTCGAACGTGACGCTCGACGAAGGCTCGGCGAAACGGCGGCACCCCGGCATGTCGCCGGGGGATTACGTGGCGCTGGAGGTCAGCGATAGCGGGTGCGGGATGGACGCTGCCACGCGGGACCGGATCTTCGAGCCGTTCTTCACGACCAAGGCTGACGAGTCCGGGACCGGCCTCGGCTTGTCAACGGTGCTCGGTATCATCGAGCGCAATGGCGGACGGATCGACGTCCGGAGCGAGGTCGGGAAAGGCACGACGTTCACGATCTACCTGCCCGGCTTTACCGATGTGTCTCCGCAGGAGGAAGTGGAGACGGTTGCCGCTCCTCCGAAGGGAGGCGAGACGGTGCTCGTGGTCGAAGACAACCCGGCGCTCCTCAACGTCGTTCGGCGGACGCTCGAGTCCTTCGACTATCGCGTGTTCACCGCGACGACGGCGAGCGAGGCCGTGCGAATCAGTCAGAATGCTGAACAGGGCATCGACGTCCTCATTACCGACCTCGTGCTGCCGTACATGAACGGCAAGGCGCTGGCGCAGGCCGTCCAGGCGTACCAGCCTGGAGTCCGAGTGCTCTACATGTCCGGCTATCCTGCGGCAGTGCTGACCGAGCGCACGCTGATTGAGGATGGCGATCCGTACATCCAGAAGCCCTTCACGCCCCAGATGCTGGCTGAAAGGATTCGGCAGGCACTGAGCCGCTGACGCTCGATGCCTGCGGTGGGGGCGGGCCTTCCGGCCCGCACAGGCCTGGGCTGACGACCCGGCCCTACAATCAACAGGTGAGCCCCGGTCTGGCATTCTCCGCGAAGCGCCAAAGGAGCATGGCCGCATGATTCTGCAGGACCTCCGGTACGCGCTGCGAGTGCTTCGGCAGCGCCCGTTCATGACCGCGACGATCGTGATGATGCTTGGCCTCGGCATCGGCGCCAACACGGCGATGTTCTCCCTGCTGAACACGATCGTCCTCCGGACGCTTCCCGTGCCGGATCCGGAGCAGCTGTACGCGATGCGAGCGACGGCCCCGATCGCCTCGGGGAACCGGTTTTCCGGGCCGATGTTCGAGCGCCTTCGCGCGGGAGCCCCGGAGGGGACCGGCCTGGCGGGGATGAGTCGGGTCGCGCGTGTGTATGCGCGGACCGAACAGGAACGCGAGATCGCGCCCGCGGCGCTCCAGCTCGTCTCGCCAGACTACTTTCGGGTTCTCGCGGTCGCGCCCGTGATCGGCGGCCTGCCGCCCGCAGAGGGGACGGGTGCTGCTGCTCCGGCAGCGCTGGTCAGCTACGGGTTCTGGCAGCGCCGGCTTGGAGGTGCGCCCGACGTCCTGGGGCGCACCCTCGCGATCAATGGGTTCGCCTTCACGATAGCGGGTGTCGGACCACGCGGCTTCACCGGGGTGTGGCTCGAATCTCCAGTGGACATCTGGGTGCCGCTGGCGATGCAGCGGGAGGTCAAGTACTCACAGAACTACACCATGGATGGCGCCGACCCCAACCGTCCGTGGATCGTTCAAGAGCGCGTGTGGTGGCTGGACGTCGTCATTCGAACGCCGCCCGGGGCCGCGGCCGCCCTCGCCGGCAACCTCAACGGAGTCGTGCAGGCGATCGCGCAAGGGAAGGGGCGTATCACGTTGGAGCCGTTCGCCCACGGTTCCTCGAGCCTGCGGCAACGATTCTCGACGCCGCTGATCGCCCTCATCGCCATGGCGGCGCTCGTGATGCTGATTGCCTGCGCGAACGTCGCGAACCTGCTCCTGGCGAGGGCCGCGGAGCGGCAGCGGGAGATGGCGCTGCGGATGTCTCTCGGAGCGGGACGCACCCGGTTGCTTCACCAGCTGCTGACTGAAGGCATGCTGCTCGTCGCGGTCGCCGGAGCGGCGGCGTTGCTGTTCGCCAGGTGGGCCGGTGACCTGATCGTCCGGACAGCCACCGCGACGGCGGACGGCCCTCTGCCTTTCAGTGCTCCGGTCGATCTCCGGGTCCTCGCCTTTACGGCCGCCCTCGCGTTCGCGTCCGTATTGCTGTTCGGCCTCCTGCCTGCATGGCGGGCGACCCGACTGGATCTCGTTACTGCGCTGAACGCTGGCGGCAGGAATGCCGCGAGCTCGACGGCGACCAGGCCGGCGCGCGTTCTCGTCGTCCTGCAGGTGGCGCTCTCGCTGGTCCTCGTCACGGGCACCGGACTCCTGGTGCGCGGCTTCCAGAACCTCCTTGACCTCGATCTCGGCTTCGAGCGCGAACATCTCCTGGCAGTCTCGATCGATCCGCGGCTGTCACAGGCAGCGTCGCAGAACAGGCCGGAGATGTATCGCCGGCTGCTCGATGCGGTTTCGGCCGTTCCCGGCGTGCAATCGGCATCGCTCGCGATGTGCGGGATCCAAAGTGGTTGTCGCTCCCGCGAAAGCGGCATTGTCGTCGAAGGCTACGCCGCCAGGGCCGACGAGAACGTCGTCTTCACGGTAAACATCGTCAGCGAGGGCTACTTCTCGACGACTGGAATGCGGATCATCGCCGGACGGGCGTTGAACGATCGCGATCTGCCGAACGGGCCGAAGGTCGCGGTCGTCAACAGGACGCTTGCCGCGAACTATTTCACCGACGGCCGGGCTATCGGCAGGCACTTCGGCGATCCGACGCCGGACATCGAGATTGTCGGAATCGTGGACGACGGCCGGCTTCTGAGCGTTCAGGATGCGCCGGTGCCTTCGGTTTTCTTTCCATTGTCGCAGCGCGGAGTCGCAGTGCGTCAGCTCGAAATTCGCACCAAGGGAGACCCGAAGCTGGTGGCGGCCTCGGTGCGGAGGGCCGTCGGACAGGCAGCTCCCGACCTGCCAATTGAGAGCATCGTGACGATGGAGGAGCGTATCTGGCTGGGACTGAGTCAGGAGCGGCTGATTGTGTCGCTGACTTCAGGGTTCGGGGCGCTGGCAGTCGCGTTGGCTGGCTTCGGGCTCTTCGGCCTGCTGTCGTACACGGTGGCTCGTCGCACGTCCGAGTTCGGCCTGCGCATGGCGCTCGGCGCGCCGCGGCAAAGCGTTCTCTGGAGCGTCGTGCGCGAGGCGCTCTGGCTCGTCGCGTTCGGTTGCCTGCTTGGGCTGCCCGCTGTGCTCGCGAGCGGTGACCTGGTGTCGAAGCTGTTCGTCGGCGTGAGCTCCCGCGACTGGCCGGTCTTACTGGCAGTCATGACGATGCTGATTGGAGTGGGTTGTGCCTGCAGTGCCGTGCCGGCGCTGCGCGCGTCTCGGGTCGACCCCATGGTCGCATTGCGTGAGGAGTGATCCGATTCTCCTTGTTGCCCTCCCGGTCCCGCGCTAGGATGCGCCTCGGTGCCGTGAGGGCGGCCGACGGTCCGCGTAAAGGGTTCAACCCGCCCCCTCTCGTTCGTTCATAACCTTCTCTTCCTCGCCCAACTGCGGACGATGGGCGGCACGACAGGGCTCGCGCCCTTTCGAGGGAAAGAAGGTATGCCGCTACCGGACAACCCAAGCCTCGACTGGCTCCGCAAGCAGGCCAAGCGTCATCTGGATGAACTCCGGAAAGCCAATTCCGATGCCCAGTTGGCCGACGCGCAGTTCGAGATCGCGAAGCGATACGGCTTTTCGAGCTGGCGGGGTCTGAAGGCGCACGTCGATTCCTCGAGCATCGAGGGACAGCTGTTCGAGGCCGCGCGTAGCGGCAATCAGCCGCGGCTCGTGGAGTTGCTCGACGAGCACCCCGAGAAGTTGCACGCGCGTTCCAAGCCCTATGAGTGGACGCTGCTGCATGCCGCCGCGAGCGGAGGACACCTCGCTACGGTCGACTTGTTGCTGACCCGAGGACTGGACGCCAATACCCGTGAGAAAGGCGACAACACCTACGCGATGCACTGGGCGGCTGCATCCGGCCACCTCGACATCGTCCGTCGTCTGAGTGATGCAGGCGGCGACGTCGTCGGGCACGGCGACGATCATCAACTGGAAGTGATCGGCTGGGCCACGTGCTGGGATGGACAGGGCGACGACGCGCATCGAGCGGTCGCGGACTTTCTGGTGAGTCGAGGCGCGCGGCATCACATTTTTTCCGCGATCGCTCTCGATCTGGCGAACGAAGTCCGTCGCATCGCGCTGGAGGATCCGTCGGCCGTCAACAGGCGGATGAGCCGCAACGAGAATCACCAGATGCCGCTGCACTTTGCGGTGCGGATGAACCGTTCCGGGATGGTCTCGCTGCTTCTGGACCTGGGCGCTGACCCGCTGGCGGTCGATGGCTCCGGACAACCGGCCGCAGCGTATGCGTCATCACCGGAGATCGATCGCCGTGTGATGGAGCGCGTCCGCGCGATGACGTCCGCGGAGTTGATCAGCGCCGAGCGCGGACATCGTTCCCCGCGCAGCGGAATGATGGATCTGGTCGCGACTCTGGCGCTGGGCGACACCGAGACCGCCGGGCGTCTCGTCCGGGAGAACCCTGACGTGATGCAGTCTGGCCCGCTGCACCTCATGGCCAAGCGCAACGACGTGGCGGCCGTGAGATGGTTACTCGCGAACGGCGCCGATCCCAACGCGCGGTGGGCGCACTGGGATGCCGACGTGACGCCGCTGCACCTGGCCGCGTCGCGGGGTCATGCGGAGGTCGTGGAGCTGCTCCTCGCGGCGGGGGCGGATCCGGCCATTCGCGACAGCAAGCATGACGGAGACGTGAAAGGCTGGGCCGAATTCTTCAAGCAGCCGATAATCGTGCGGATCCTGGAGGATCATGCCAATGGATGACGTCACGCGAGGCGCACGATGCCCGTGATCGAGATCGGTCGGTTTGCTCACCGTGCGCTCCAGTCGGTCACTGAGGGGAGGATACTACGGCGTTCGGGACCGGCTGTGGGACGAGCCTGGCGGGCGTGGGCGGCAGGCGGGGCCTGAAGCCCCCGGCTCCGCAGCGGAAGCGGGCCCCGGCGAGCAATGTGAAATGATATCCCTCTGGAGTGACCTGGATGAACTTCCGCACCCGCACACACTTGATGCTTCTGTCGCTGGCCGTTGCCGCCACGACCAGCGTGATGGCGACGCCTCAGCGCGCCGTTGCAACCGGCGCTCACAACGCGCCACTCACTCAGGCCGTTCCCGTCGATCCGCGGATCACGGTCGGCACGCTCCCCAACGGCATGCGGTACTACGTGCGTGCCAACAAGAATCCGCAGGCCCGGGCCGAGCTCAGGCTCGTCGTCAACGCAGGATCGGTTCTCGAAGAGGACGATCAGCGCGGGCTCGCGCACTTCGTGGAGCACATGTGCTTCAACGGCACGAGTCACTTCCCGAAGCAGGAAGTCATCGCGTTTCTCCAGTCGACCGGGGTGCGCTTCGGAGCGCACATCAACGCCAATACGAGCTTCGATCAGACGGTCTACCAGCTGCAGATTCCCACCGACAATCCTGGCGTCATCGACCGGTCGCTGCTGATCCTCGAGGACTGGGCGCACGCGGTGTCCTTCGACCCGGACGAGATCGACAAGGAGCGCGGCGTGATCCTGGAGGAGTGGCGGGTGGGTCTCGGCGCCGACGCGCGGATCCTGGACGCGCAGCTTCCTGTCCTGCTCAAGGACTCGCGGTATGCCGCGCGCATGCCGATCGGTACGCCCGAGATCATCCGGAACTTCAAGTACGACCGTTTGAAGAAGTTCTACACGGACTGGTACCGCCCTGATCTCATGGCGGTCATCGCCGTCGGCGACTTCGATCCGGCGCGGATCGAAAGCCTGATCAGATCGCACTTCGGCCCGATCCCGATGCCATCCTCGCCGAGGCCGCGGACCATCTACGATGTGCCGGATCAGCCAGGCACGCGCTACGCGATCGCGGGCGACCCCGAGGCCACCAACACGATTGTCGGCGTCACCAGCCTGATGGCCGCCCGCGATCAGACCACACTAGCCGCCTACCGGCAGCAGACGATCGAGCGCGTCTTCGGCGGTCTCCTCTCCTCACGCTTCGCCGAAATGGCCCAGAAGCCTGACGCGCCTTTCCTCGACGCGGAAACGCAGCGCGGCCTTTTCGTGAACTCGACGGAGGCGACGTCGTTGACGGCGCTGGTGCCGGAAGGCGGGGCCGAACGCGGGCTGGCGGCGCTCTTTACGGAAGCGGATCGCGTAGCCCGATTCGGCTTCACGCAGACAGAGCTCGATCGATACCGGCTCAGCCTGATGAAGACCTTCGAGCAGCTCGCCGCTTCGAACGACGAGCACACGTCGGTGTCGCTGGCCGAGGAGTTCATCCGCAATTTCATGCAGCAGGAGCCGATTCCGGGCATTGCCTACGAGAACGGTCTGGTGCAGCGCTTCCTGCCGGAGATAACGCTCGCTGACGTCAACAGCCTTGCAAGCGCCTGGGTGCCGGATCGAAACCGCGTGGTCGTGTTGAGCGGACCGAAGAAACCGGGATCGGCGCTCCCTGACGAAGCGAAGCTTGCGGCCGTGATCAAAAGCGCCGGCGGCGGCGGGGCCTTGACCGCCTACGTGGACACGGTGAGCTCGCGGCCGCTGCTCGAGGTGACGCCCAAGCCGGGCACGATCGCGAAGACGGTCGCGAAGGAGGCGAACGGCGTCACGGAGTGGACACTGTCGAATGGCGTGCGAGTCGTGCTGGATCCCACGACCTTCAAGCAGGACGAGATTCTCTTCCGCGCGTTCAGTCCTGGCGGCACGTCGCTGGCGAGCGACCAGGATTTCGTCGCCGCCGAAACGGCGACACAGGTCGTCGCCCAGGGTGGGCTCGGGAGTCTCACGACGATCGATCTGAGCAAGAAGCTGGCTGGCAAGGCCGCCTTCGTGCGTGCGGACATCGGAGACATGTACGAAGGTCTGAGCGGTCGTGCCCTTCGACGCGATCTCGAGACGATGTTCCAGTTGATCTATCTGACGTTCACGCAGCCGCGCGCCGACGCGGAGGCCTTCCGGGTGATGACAGGGCAGCTGACGGCGGGCCTGGCCAATCGAGAGGCGCAGCCTGACACTGTGTTCGAGGACACGCTCACGGCGGCTCTGACGCAGAACCACCTGCGTGCGCAGCCCATGACTCCCGGCCTCGTCTCCCAGATGAGTCTCGACAAGTCGATGGCGTTCTACAAAGACCGGTTCGCAGATGCCAGCGACTTCACCTTCGTTCTGGTCGGGAGCTTCGACCTGCCGACGATCAAGCCGCTCGTCGAACGATATCTGGGCAGCCTTCCGTCGCTCCACCGAAAAGAAGCCGGAAAGGACGTCGGGATCCGGCCGCCCGGCGGCGTCGTCGAGAAGCAGGTCACCAAAGGGACCGCGCCCAAGAGCCAGGTCGGCGTGGTGTTCACTGGGGCGTTCCAGAACAATCAGAGAAACCGGGTAATCGTTCGGGCCCTCTCGAACACGCTCGCCGGCAACCTGCAACGCGTCCTCAGAGAGGATCTCGGCGGGACGTACGGTGTGAGTGTGTCACCTGACTTCACGAAGCGCCCCACCGAGGACTACCGCCTGACGATCACATTTGCCTGCGATCCCGCTCGCACGCAGGACCTGATCAAGGCGCTGTTCGATGTGGTGGACGAGTTCAGAACGAACGGACCCAGTCCGGGCCAGGTTGCCGACGCGCAGGCGGCCCTGCGCCGCGACCTCGAGACGGACACCCGGCAGAATGGTTACCTCCTGAACCAGTTGGCGTACGCCTATCAATACGACGAGCCCGTTCCAGATCCGGCAACGCTGCGGGGACTGTACAGTCAGTTGACGACATCGCTGCTCCGGGATGCGGCGCGCACGTATCTGGACACCAATCACTACGTCAAGGTCGTATTGATGCCGGAAGGGAAGTAGGCGACGCGCTCGACGCGTTCGGGAGTAGACGTGGAGTTTCAAGGCAAGGTTGTCGCGATTACCGGAGCTTCAGGAGGGATCGGTCAGGAGCTTTGCAGGTACTTCGCCGGGGAAGGGGCCGCTATTGCTGCAGTCGATCGTCGCGATTCCCTGAACCCGTTCGCCGATCGGCTCCGAGGCGAGGGTGTCAGAATCGAATCTGCGGTCGTCGATATCGGTGACGCCGCCGCCGTCGGGGAGGCGTTTTCGCGGTTCGTCACCCTTCTCGGTCCGATCGACATCCTGATCAACAATGCCGGCGCCAGTCTGCGTGCGAGCCTCGAGCGTACGACACCGGACACCTTCAGGAGCGACATCGAGGTCAACTTGAACGGTGCGTACAACTGCGCGCACGCTGTTCTGCCGGATATGAAGGCGCGCCGCGCCGGCACGATCGTCAACATCGGGTCGGTCAACGGTCTTTCCGCGCTGGGCGATGCCGCCTACAGCGCCGGCAAGGCCGGCATGATCAGCCTTACCAAGGCGCTCGCCCTCGAGTTCGGCAAGTACAACATTCGAGCGAACATCGTGTGTCCGGGCACCGTCCGCACGCCGCTCTGGAACGACCGCGCCGCGCGCAACCCCGAGGTCCTCACGCAACTGCAACGCTGGTATCCCCTCGGCCGCATCGTCGAGCCGATCGAGGTCATGCGCGCGGTCGCCTTTCTCGCCTCCGACGCGGCCTCGGCGATCACGGGGGTCGTGCTGCCTGTCGACTGCGGGTTGACCGCGGGGAACATCGTCATGGCGCGGGAGTTGACGCTCGAGGATCTGTGAGTAAAGGCCGGCGCGCGAGCGGCCGGGAACGAAAACATGGCCAAGAAGCGAGTACTGGTCGTTGGGCTTGGGAACATGGGCTTGTCGCACGCGCTCGCCTACACACGGATCCCTGATTTCGACGTCGTGGGTGTCTGTACGCGGCACATCGCCGACAGGCAGCTCCCTGACGCACTCGCTGGCGCCCGGCGCTTTTCGAACTACGAGCAGGCGCTCGCCGAGTCGCGTCCGGACGTGGTCTCGGTCAACACGCTGCCTGACACGCATGCGGAGTTCGCCATCAAGGCGATGCAGAGTGGCGCGCACGTGTTCGTCGAAAAGCCCCTCGCCGAGACGGTCGCGAGCGCAGAGCGCGTCGTGGAGACCGCGATCCGCACGCGCCGGAAGCTCGTGATTGGCTACATCCTCAGGCATCATCCGTCCTGGGTGAAGTTCGTCGAGATTGCGAGGACGCTCGGTACTCCCCTGGTCTTCCGCATGAATCTGAACCAGCAGTCCCGCGGCGAGACATGGGAATGGCACAAGCGCCTGTTGCAGTCCTTCTCGCCGATCGTCGACTGCGGCGTTCACTATGTTGACGTCATGTGCCAGATGACGCCTGCCAGGCCGATTCGCGTTCACGCACTCGGCGCGCATCTCACCGACGAGGTCGCGACCTACAACTACGGTGCGATGCAGGTCGCGTTCGACGATGGGTCGGTCGGATGGTACGAGGCGGGGTGGGGACCCATGATGAGCGAAACGGCCTTCTTCGTGAAGGACGTGATCGGACCGAAAGGATCCGCGTCGATCGTCATGGCGGAGACGGCCGGCGACGTCAGGTCCGACGACATCAACGCTCACACCAAGACGAACCAGATTCTCTGGCACCATACCGACCAGTCCAAAACCGACGAACGCATCGACATGACCGACGAGCCGGACCACGACGCGCTCTGCGAGCGCGAGCAGCGATACTTGCTCAGAGCCATCGACGAAGACATCGATCTGTGCGAGCACATGAACGACGGAGTGAAGAGCCTCAGGATTGTCCTCGCGGCGGACGAGTCTGTCCGAACGGGGAACGTGGTCAGGTTGTGATGCGCTGCAGGGCGCGGGCTTTAGCCCCCGCCCTACAACCAACATATGTGAACTGTCGGTCTCACTCGGAGCGCAGGGCGATCATGGGGTCCGCACGGGTGGCTCTCCGTGCGGGCAGATAACCCGCGAGCAGTGCCATGCCAGACAGCAGGCACGCGGCCGCGGCCATCGTCATCGCGTCGCGCGGTTCGAGGCCGAACAGCATGCGTTCGAGCATCTTGACGCTGGCGAGCGCAGCGGCGAGCCCGGTTGCCAGACCGACCGCCAGCACCACAACGACATCCCTCATCACGAGACGCAGGATCGAGCCGCGCTCCGCGCCGAGCGCCATGCGGATGCCGAACTCGACCTGGCGCTGAGTGACGAAATAGCTCAACACGCCGTACAGACCCACCATCGCCAGCAGCAACGCCAGGCCGCCAAAGAATCCGGAGAGGGTCGCCAGCAGCCGCTCCTGCACCAGACTGTCCGCAACCTGATCGGCGAGCGTGTGGATGTTGAGCGGCACCTCGCTGTTCAATTCGCGGATGGCACTCCGTACACTCGGGATCAGTGCGGACGGCGGAGTCGCCGTCCGGATGAGGAATTCCTCGGCTTGGGCTCTTGGTTGGACCTGGACCGCTGGCAGGAAGAAGGTCGGAGGAATCACTTCCCGGAGGGATTCGTACTTCGAGTCCTTCACGATGCCGACGATTTCGATCGGCGCCGCCTGGCTCGGCTTCCGGAAGTGCCGCCCGATGGCAATCACCCCTGGAAAGAACCTGCGCGCCGCGGATTCGTTCACGATAGCCACCGGCGCGGAGGTCTTCGTGTCCCGATCGTCGAAGTCACGACCCGCGAGGATCGGGGTCCGCAACGTCCGAAAGTACTCCGGCGAAACGAAGTTGAAGGTGCCTGTCGCCTGGGAAGACGTGCCTTCGCGGCCTGGTGTGACAGGCTCGAACCAGTTGTCGTCCCCAATCGGCGTCGTGAACGCGCGGGCCACCGAGGTCACCCCGGGAAGTGCCCGCAGCCGGCGGCCGATCTCGTCGTACGATGCCGCCCGTTGCTCGGGCGGCATCTTCACAGTGTCCTCGGCAAACCAGGGGGCTCTCGCCGTTGCTACCAGGACGCGATTCCGATCGAAGCCGGCATCGAGCGTGAACAGCGTCACGAACGTGCGCAGGAGCAGCCCTGCGCCGACGAGCAAGACCAGCGACAGCGCGATCTGTCCGGCCACGATCCATCTGCCGCCTCGAAACGGCACCCGTCCGCCGATCGGCGCCTGCTGACTCTTCATGGCGCCCATCAGGGACGCGTGGGTCGACCGAAGAGCAGGCACCAGCCCTGCGAGAATTCCCGTGAGAACGGCCACACCCGCCGTGAACCCAAGGACTCTTCCGTCGAGAGAGAGGTCGACGAACACGGGATTCTGATCGGTGGTGAGGCTTGCCACCAGAAGTCCGGTGCCCCATCTGGCAAGGAGCAAACCAAGTCCGGCACCCAGGGCCGAGAGGAGCAGCGATTCGGTGAGCAACTGGCGAACGATCCGAGCCCGCGAGGCCCCCAGAGCCGTACGGATCGCGATCTCCTTGGCGCGCGCAGTCGCCCTCGCGAGGATGAGGCCGGCGATATTGGCGCAGGCGATCAACAGAACGAGCGCGACGAAGGCCATCAGCATGTTCAGCGGCTGGCCAAACGTGCGCCGCAAATTCGAAGGACCCGTCGCGGCGGGCGAGGGCACCAGCTTTCGTCGAAAAAACTCCTGCTGCTGGTCGGCGGTCCCACCCGGCACGGAGGCCCTCATGACTCCTGGAGACAGCGCTTCGAGCCCGGCCCGCACCTGCTCGTCCGTCATCCCGGGTTTTTGGCGCCCGATGATGCTCAGCCACCACCGCGAGCGGCTGTCCAGGTTTCGCTTGTCGAAGAGCGCGGCCGCGCAGAGCGGGATTGCCACATCGAATTGCTTCCCGACCTCCAGGCCGAAGAAGCCCGGCGCGCTGACGCCGACGATCTGGAACGTTGCCCGGTTCAGCGAGACGACCTCCCCCAAAGCGCTCGGTGCTCCGGCGAAGTGGGCCTGCCAGAATGCGTAACTCAGCACCGCTATTGGCGCGCAGCCCCGTAGGTCGTCGGCACGAGAGATCAGTCTGCCGGCCGCGGGCGCAATGCCGAGCGTGCTGAAGTAGTCTCCGCTGAGCATCAGTCCGCGGACCCGCTGCGCAACCTGGCCCTGCGCGAAGTCGAATTGTTTGGGAGTGCTCCACGCGAAGACGCCTGAGAACACGTCCTGCTGGTCGCGGATGGACTCCCACATCGCGTTCGTGAAGCCGTCTTCCGGCTGCCTGCCCGGCCGCTCCGCGAGCACCATCGTCAGTTGTTCGGGCTTCTCTACCGGCAGCGTCCGGAGCATGACCGCGTCGATCAGGCTGAAGATCGCGGTGTTCGCGCCTATGCCGAGCGCGAGCGTCAGGACAGCCGCGATCGTGAAGGCTTTGCTGCCCGCGAGCGTTCGAAACGCATAGCGCAGATCGCCGCGTACTTCGTCCAGCCGCGCGAGGCCGACGCTCTCTCTCGACTGCTCTTTGTATTTCTCAATCGATCCGAATTCCAGCCGCGCCCTCCGCCTCGCTTCGTCGGGCGGGAGACAGTGCCTCTGGACGAGATCCTCGGCGCGCCGTGACAGATGGAACTGCCATTCGTCGGACATCTCGCGTTCCATGACGGACCTGTGCAGGGCGTTCCGCCAGACCGAGCGCAGGCGAGCGAGGAGCCGCATTCATGCCCCCTGTGCCCGGAGGGCGGTGTTCATCGCCAGGACGGTCCGATTCCACCGCTCGGCATCGGCCTTCAACCGCTTTCGACCGGCGGCCGTCAGGGTGTAGAACTTGGCCCTGCGGTTGTTGTCGGACGTGCCCCACTCGGTGTCGAGCAGTCCCTGGTGTTCGAGGCGATAGAGCGCAGGGTACAAGGCGCCCTGTTCGATCGCCAGCGCGCCGCCTGTGATCTGTTCGATGCGCAGCAGGACGCCGTACCCGTGTTGAGCGCCGAGGGAGACGGCTTTCAGGATCAACAGGTCGAGCGTGCCTGGTAGGAGCTCTGCTTCTGGCGCCACGGTACTCTCCTATACAATTTAGGAGACAGCGTATGACGCCTTTCCTAAGCTGTCAAGGAGAAGAGGGGCGGTCTTGATACAGCCCCTGAGAGGGAAAGAGCCGTGGCAGCCGAAGGCCACCACGGCTCTCAGGACCAAACAGGACTAGAATCCATCTACAAACCTGACGCTCGTTCCACGACGCGAGCGAGCATTGCGAGCGAGCCACGCGGTCGGAGCGCGCCGGCGAAGCGGCGCGCGAGAGCGCGTGTAGGGGAGTCCGAGGGGCGAAGCCCCTCGGATAAGACTAGAAGACGAACCTTGCGCCCAACTGTACCGTGCGCGGGGCGCGCCAGGTCCCCTGCCCTCCACTGGCATAGCTGCGGATGCGCATGAAGTTGGGATCAGTGAAGCCGGTCACCGGGTTGGCCCACTGCGGATGGTTCAGCACGTTCTGCGACTCCACTCGAAGTTCCATGTGGTAGTGGCCGATTGGAATCGTTCGGAACACTGACGCATCGAGATTCCAGGTCAGCGGTCCGCGGAACTGGTTGCGGCCTGTGTTGCCCCAGGCATTGGCCGGCTGAGAGAACAGCGAGGGGTCGTACCACGGCTCGTCCGGTCCCGCCTTGCCGAAGCCGGGATCTGCGCTTCCTGTCAGACTGATGGTCTGTTGACCACCCTGCTGCTGCAGCAGTCCGTTGTCGCCGGCGATTGTGAATGGCCTGCCAGACAGCCAGGACGCGATCCCGTTGATCTGCCAGTTCTTGACCAGCATGGCCGCCCAACTCGAGCTGTCGCGGGCGAACGGCAATTCGTACACGAAGCCCACCTGCAGCATGTGTGGACGATCGCTGTTGGCCAGCGCATAGTTGCGGCTGAACTGCGACGGCTGCGCCCAGGTATAGCCGCCGGCATCGTCGTCAACCTCGTTCATGGCCTTGCTGAACGTGTACGCCCCTTTGATCATCAGGCCATTCTTGAAGGGGCGATTCAATGCCAGCTGGAGCGAGTTGTAACGCGCCCTGGCGCTGCTCGCAAAGATATTGATGGTCGCTGCCCCGGCCTTGGTGAACAGCTGCCTGGCGCCATTGCCGCCAAATTCCGCGTAGTTGGCGTTCAGCGTGGAGTACTGCCCGTCGGAACGTGTGCCAACGTAGCCGATGCTCGCACCGATGTCGAGCGGCAGCCGGCGTTCGAAGAACACGTTCCATGACTGCGTGGAGCCACGGGTGGAGTTGTTCGGGTCCGGCGTGGTCATGTCGACGCCGCGAGGCAGCGGCACGTTGCCGGTTGAGAGATCGGGACTTGGCGCCGACGGGATGCCGTTTTCGATGCTCCCATAGGGGATAAAGCCGTTCACGCCAGCGTCGGTGAACGCGATCGTCAGCGGGAAGCGGCCACGCATTGGCCTCGACCAGGGCAGCGGATCGTAAGTCTTGCCATATCCCGCGCGCAACACCGTCTTCTCGTTGAGACGATAGGCGGCGCCCAGACGGGGCGCAAACAGCGTGTTGCTGACCTTGATGCCGAGGTCGGTCGGGTTGCCGCCCCGCCCGCCCAGTTTGACGGTAAACGAATTCAGGTCGAGCAGCTCGATGCCGCGATCCTGGCGGGTCATCAACGGGTAGTACTCGTAGCGGAGGCCGGCATTGACCGTGAACTTCTGATTCACCTGCCAGCGATCCGCGACGTAGACTGCGTATTGGTTCTCGCGTCCGCTCAGCTCTTCGTACTGAATGCTCTTGTTGAAGCTGCTCATCTGCCCGAGCATGAACGCCGCATAGCTGTTCCATCCGCCGACACCGGCGTACCCCGGAGTACCGGTCACGCCACCGGCGAAGTTCAGGATGCCTCGAGGATTACTGACTTCGGGCTGCCAGTGATTCAGCCGGAGCCGGATGAAATCGAAGCCCGTGCGCAGCTCGTGCCGGCCCGAGACCTTCGTCAGGTTGGCCGATGCCGTGTAGCTGCGCTCGTCGCGCCACACCGGCGTCCACGTGGAGTTGTTGCCAAGCGTCGCCAGCCCCGTTTCGACCTGCGGCATACCGCTGTACCGGTTCAAATCGAACGATCCGGGTCCGCTCGCCCCGCCCACATTGAGCCCGGGAATCTTCCAGACGTCGCTACCAAAATTGGTGCCGTAGTCGGGACCTTGAAAGTCCTGCTGCATCGAGTTCACTCCGACGTTGGCATCGAACAGCAGGGTCGGACTCAGTGTCCACGTCTGGCCGCCAGTGAACACCATCGTTCGCGTGTCGCCGCCACCGGCCTGGTCGAACGGCAGGTAGAAGAGATCGAACACCGAGGCCTGCATCATGGAGAACTTTCCCCAGATCTGGTGCGACGTCGTCCGGTTCCAGTTCACCTTCAAGTCGTAATTGTCGCGGTCCGCCTTGGGGTGGCGAGGAAGATACAGATTGTTCTGGAGCCCGTTGTTCGTGCCGGGGTTGTTCGGCTCGGGGTACAGCGCCTGGATCTGCCTAGAGGTGCTGCTGACGCGGTCCGCCGGAATGATCGCGTTGTCGAAGAAGCTGCGATTCGCGCCGGTGGACGTGCCGGTCGCGGGATCGTAAATGCGGAAGCTCGAGTTGAGCGCGAGCACCTCGCTGAAGTCGCCATTGCGCATCTTCGCGGTCGGCACCGTGTAGGTGTTGAAGATGCCCTGACGTTCGGCGTTTCGCTCCCACGATCCGAAGTAGAACAGTTTGTTCTGCCGAATCGGCCCGCCGGCAGTGCCGCCGAGAATCGATGTGCTCGCATCGACTTTGCTCGGATCGAAGTACCCGCGACGCGCGTTCAGCTCATCCTGCTGACGGAAGAAGAAGGCCGAGCCCTTGAACGTATTCGTTCCCGACTTCGTCTGGACTGAAGTTGCGGCGCCACCCGTCATGCCCTGGGCGGAATCGAAACTGTTGGTCGAGATGTTGACGTTCTCAATCGTCTCCGCCGGCGCAATATAGCCTGCGTGATGAGGCAGCCACACGTTGATGCTTGCGGCGCCGTCGATTCGCGTGACGTTGTTGTTGCGATTGGTGCCATTGATGTTGACCGACAGTGACCGGGCGGGTGTGTCGGTCTGCGCGTTCTGAAATTCCGGCGGCGTGGCGCCCGGAACCAGGTTCATCAGGTACTGATAATTCCTGTACTGATTCAACGGCAGGTTGACGACATCCTGCGGACGCAGGTCGACGCTCACGTCAGCCTTGTCCGTCTTCAGGAGGGTCGCCTCCGTCGTCACGGTAACCGCCTCCGACAAGGCCCCAATCTCGAGACGGCCATTGATCCGGACGATACCGCCGGCGGTGATCGGAATGCCTGTCTGGACGAACTCCTTGAAGCCCGTCAGCGAGGCTTTCAGCGTGTAGGTGCCGCCCGTGATGTTGCGGATCGTGTAGGTGCCTTCAGCGTCGGTCACGCCCGACAGCTCGAGGCCGGTGTTCTCGTCCTTGATCGTGACGGTCGCACCGGGGATATGCGCACCCTGGGCATCCGTGACGGTGCCGGTGAGGGTGCCGTAGAGATTCTGCGTAAACGCGGGCGTTGCCGTGACACTGGCGACCAGAATGGCCGCGAGAACTGTCAATGACTGCGAAACGAACCGCCGAATGGGTTGACTCACAGGCCTCCTCCTTCAAGAGAGAACGTGCCTTCTCCTTCCCCAACCCCGGACTGCTGCGGACCGATTGACTCCTTTCTCGACAGTGCGCACGCCCGGCCCTGGCAGTGGCAGGCGGCTAATCGAAAAACACTAGTCGCGCTCGCGCGCGACTCTAGCATGCGGTAGAGGGGCTGGCAATCTCAGCGGCAGGAATTTTGTCGAGCTATGTGCGACGAACGGCGAAGCCCGATCTTGCGTTAGTCCTTCGTCACGCCTGCGCGAATCGTCTCGAGCCCGTGGCCTCGCGGCCCGCCTTCACGGATGCGAAGCGCCGCGGCGAATACGAAGCCGAAGAGGCTGAGCAGGAAGAACATCCACAACATGGGGTGATAGCCAGCCGGATTGGCCGGCCCGGCGCCGCTGGCATCGTTCAATGCGCCTGCCGCGAGGTTCGCCAGCATCATCCCGATATTCTGGAGCATCGTCATCAGGCCATAGCCCGTGCCGAGACGGTTCGGCGACACGATGTACGGCACGGCCGGCCACAGCACGGCGGGCACGAGCGAGAAGGCGATGCCGATCATGACCGTCGACACCCAGAGGTTTGTGTTCGTGTAGCCAAGGATCGGGAAAACCGCACAGAGCAGGAGTGTGCCGGCGGCCATGAAGGCCGCGCGCCGGCCGACGCGATCGACGATCAGGCCGAACGTCGGCGTCGCGAAGATCGCCGCCAGGAAGACGTAGGCGTTCATCGATCCCGCTTCCTGCAGCGACAGCCCGTGTGCGTGCTGGAAATACTTGATGGCGAACGTGCTGCGGAACGGAAAGATCACCGAATAGAACGTCACACAGAGGCCCACGATGTACCAGTAGGAGCGGTCGAAGCGCCACAGATCGCTCCAGACGATCCGGTCGGCCTGCGACGCCTCGGAGAGGGTGAATCGCGCTCTCGCACTGCGATCGAGCAGGTAGTAGACAGCGGCACCTGCGACGCACGTCGCTGCGAAGCCTGTTGCAAGCCACAGCGGCGGCTGCCACCCGCGGTCGTACAGCGGCTTGAACCACGTTGTCGACATGTCGGCGCCGTACGATCCGAGCCGGGCAAAGCTCAGATTCAGGCCGAACGCGAATCCCAGCTGGCGCCCGACGAACCATTGACCGATGGCAACCGTGATCGCGACGATCATGGATTCCGCCCCGAGCCCGAAAATCAGGCGGCCGGCCGCCATGACCGGAAACAGCGGCGACAGCGCGGTCACGAGCGCCCCGATTGCCTGAATCGCCGCGAAGGCAAGCGTCGCCCGCGCGGCGCCGTACCGATCGACGATCACGCCGCCGACCAGCACCATCACGATGTTCGGGAAGCTGTAGATGGCGTTGAGCGTTCCGATCTGCGTGTCGGTGTAGCCGAGGATGCGCTGGAGCGAGTCCGCGACCGGCCCGATGGAGTCGTACGCGTAGTAGTTGCCGAACATCGCGACGCTGATCGCCGTGAGGACGGCCCAGCGCCACATGGGAGGTGGAGGCGGCGACTCGTTGCCGACGGTCGGTTGGACGTCGTGAGCCACGAATGGCTGAGATTATAGTCTGGATGCCTCGATCGGCCAGCCCGAACGCCGCGCATGCGCGGTCGCGGCCATCGTCCAGCCGATTGACGGCTGTTGTCTGTCTATATACTATCTGTTTATGACAGGTCTGAACACGCGGGCACTCGATCGCGAGCTGAAGAAAGGATCCGCCGAGCTCTTGATTCTCTCGCTGCTCGACGCCCGCCCCCGGCACGGTTACGAGTTGAGCAAGTTGATCCAGACGCGGTCAGGCGGGAAGCTCACGTTCCATGTCGATTCGCTCTATCCGTTGCTCTACCGCCTCGAGGAGCGCGGATGGATCAAGGGATCCTGGGTCGAGAAGCCTGACGAGCGGCGCCGCCGGTTCTACAAGGTGACGACCGAGGGCCGACGCGTGCTCGCGCACCAACGCAAGACGTGGGCCGCGTTCGTTGAAGCCGTGCGCCGCGTTACCGGAGGCGAACATGCCTGACTCTGCGACGCCCCGGCCCGGAGTTCCAGCCGGCCGCTTCTTCCTCGATCTCTGGCGGGACCTGCGCTATGCATGGCGGAGCCTGTCGACTGCGCCGGGGTTCGCGATCGTCGCCGTTCTGTCGCTGGCATTGGGCATCGGAGCCAACACGGCGATCTTCAGCCTCTGGAACGGGCTGCTCCACGCGTCGCTGCCGCTCGTTCAGAACCCCGAGCAGCTGGTGATGCTGTCGAGTCCGGACGACTCGGGGTCATGGACAGGACGCGTTGACGGCGTCCGGAAATGGCTTACGTACGAAGAGTTCGAGCAACTGAGGGATCACGCCGAAGGCTTCTCGGGCATGATGGCCTCTCAGAGCAGCCTCGATGCCTGGGAGGCCCGCATCGACGATGGCGTACCGGAAGAAGTGACCGGAAGACTGGTCTCCGGCGGGTTTTTCGAAGTGCTGGGCGTGGGTGCCGCGATGGGCCGCGTCTTCACCACGGACGACGACCGCACCGCCGCTCCCGTTGCCATCGTCAGCCACAGCTTCTGGCAGCGGCGGTTCGGTGGACGTTCGGACGTGCTGGGCAAAACCATCGTCGTGCGCAAGGCCGCCTTGACGATCATCGGCGTCGCACCCCGTGGCTTCATCGGTGAAACCTACGGACAACAGCCGGACGTCTGGTTTCCGCTTCGAATACAGCCCATCGTTCTGCCTGGCAGCGACCGGCTGCACGATACCCCTCCCGGAAAGTGGATGTGGCTTCACGTGTTCGGAAGGCTCGCGCCGGGCGTGACGACCCTTCAAGCCGAGTCCCGGGCGAACGCGATCTTTCAGGCCGGCCTGGAATCGTTCTATGGAGCCGCTGCGTCGGGCGACCGGCGGCGCGAACTCCTGGATCAGCGGCTGCAGGTCCGGCCGGCAGCTCGCGGAGCCTCACCCACACGCCAGAAGTTCTCGCAATCGCTGACGGCGCTGCTCGTATCGGTCGGCGTGTTACTGCTGATTGCGTGCGCGAATCTGGCCAATCTGCTCCTTGCGCGCGGCACCGCCCGCAAAGCGGAGATTTCCCTCCGCCTGTCGTTGGGAGCGAGCCGCGGACGTCTCATCCGACAACTCGTGACGGAGAGTGTGGCCCTTGCCGCGACAGGCGCTGTGGCTGCAATCGCGGTCGCGTCCGTGCTGCACAGCGCACTCGTCGGTCTGCTGACGCAGGGGGAGCCCGATTTTCACATGGCGTTCGTTCTCGATCTCCGCCTGCTCAGCTTTGTCCTGCTGGCGACGTTCGCGGCGACGCTGTTGTTCGGCGTGCTCCCAGCCTGCCAGGTCACGAAGGTTGATGTTGGAGCCAGCCTCATGGAACAGGGCCGGGGCACCGTCGGGAGTTTGGGTCAGCAGCGCTCCGGCCGGCTTCTCGTGAGCCTGCAACTGGCGCTCTCCTTGCCGTTGCTCGTCGTCGCCGGCCTGCTGGCTCGGACGGCGTACAACCTCCAGCGGGCGGACCTCGGCTATCCCTCTGAACGCTTGCTGTTGGTCCGTGTTGATCTGCGCGAAGCAGGCTACGACCCGGCGCGCCGCACCAGCGTACTTCGCCAGCTGACCGGAGACATCCAGCGAATCCCCGGCATTCGAACGACGAGCTTCTCGCAACTCGGCATCTTCAGTGGAGGAGAGTCGTCTCAGACAATCGAGGTGGAAGGGTACGTACCGAAGGCTGAACAGGACCGCGAATCGGCATTCGATACCGTGGGGCCCGGCTACTTCGGAGCGTTGGGCGCGCCCGTGACGCTGGGACGCGAAATCCTCGAGAGCGATCAGCCCGGGACGCCGAGAGTATGCGTGATCAACGAGGCGTTCGCGCAACGGTTCTTCGAGAAGCGGAATCCGATCGGCCTGCACATCACGGCGATCGCCTTCGACAAGCGAACGGTCTATCAGGTCGTGGGTGTCGTCAGGAACGCTCGCACGCAGAGTGTCAGAGGTGTCGTCGCCCCCCGGTATTTCGTGGCGGCGATGCAGGCGCCGGGTCCGCCCAGTCCGACCCTGCTGGTCCGCACCACGACGGAAACGGCGTCGGCAGTGTCAGCCGTCCGGAAAGCCATCCAGCAAGTGGACTCCGCGCTGCCGATCGTGTCGGCCGCGTCGATCGAGGAGCGTCTGGCGCCGCTGACCGCGCAGGACCGTACCATCGCGCAACTCGCCGTGGCCTTTGGCAGCGTCGCTCTGACGCTGGCGGCCATCGGGTTGTACGGCGTTCTGTCGTACGGGGTTTCGCGGCGTTCGAGCGAGATCGCGATTCGACTCGCGCTCGGCGCCCAGGCACGCCGCGTCATCGCGATGATTCTCGGCGAGACGATGTGGCTCGTCGCCGCCGGACTCGCGCTTGGGGTCGCGCTCGCCTACGCGGCGTTGCGCTGGATAGACAGCCGCCTGTACGGCGTCGAACCGCAGGATCCATTGACGTTGGTCCTGGCGACAGGGCTGCTGGTGCTGGTGGCGAGCTGTGCGGCATATCTGCCTGCGCGGAGCGCGTCGAGGCTGGATCCAATGAGGGCGCTGCGTCAAGCATCTCTGCTCTAGCTTGATAGCGGCATGCCGGGCTGCTATCGTTGCGGCCGGGGGCCGACGAAGGGTGTTCCGAGCCCGCTCTCCTGAAAGCCGACCCGGCGGACGCAGCCGGCAATAGCAGGCGCATGAAGCAGATCAAGCGGGTCGGTATCCTGACTGCCGGAGGCGACTGTCCCGGTTTGAACGCCGCAATCCGCGGTGTGGGGAAGGCGTTGCTCGGTCGCGGAATCGAGGCCGTGGGGATCCGCGACGGTTTTCTCGGGCTGATCGAGAACCGCACGCTTCCGCTGGACAGCCATGCCCTCGCCGGCATCCTCACTGTCGGTGGAACCATTCTCGGCACGAGTCGCGTCAAGCCGCACCGCCTTGAGATCAAGGGCCGCATTCGGGACGTGCGGGATCAGATTCTCGCGAACTGCTCGAAGAACCGTCTCGACGCCGTAGTCTGCATCGGGGGCGATGGCACCCAGAAGAACGCGATTCGTCTCGCGGAGAAGGGCCTGCCGGTCATCACGCTGCCCAAAACCATCGACAATGACGTGGCGATGACCGATGCCAGCTTCGGGTTCGACACCGCTCTCGGTGTGGCGACCGCGGCAATCGATCGGCTGCACAGTACGGCCCACAGCCACCACCGGATCATCGTAGTCGAGCTGATGGGCCATCGAGCGGGCTGGCTCTCTCTCGCGGCCGGGATCGGCGGCGGCGCCGACGTCATCCTGATCCCGGAGATTCCCTACAGCGTGAAGCAAGTGGCCAAGGCGATTCGCGATCGGAGCGATCGGGGCACGAATTTCAGCATCGTTGCCATTGCCGAGGGCGCGCTGTCGCGCGAGTACGCTGCGCAATTCCGCGAGGCGAAAGCGCGCAAAGCCCGGGCGAGGACCCCGCGTACGCTCGAGCGGCTACACGGTGAACTCGCCAGACTTGATCAGCAACACACCGGGAACACGCTGCGGTTGGCGCACCAGCTGGAGGCGCTGACGGGGCTGGAATGTCGGGTCACGATTCTGGGGTACGTGCAGCGCGGCGGCACGCCGTCTGCGGCTGACCGCCTTCTGGCAACTCGCCTCGGCACTGTATGCGCCGAACTGATTCGAGAGCGTACCTTTGGCGTTATGGTTGCGTCACGCGGAGAAGGCGCGTGCGCCGTACCGCTGGATCAGGTGGCAGGCAAGCGGAAAGAAGTGCCGCTCGATCATCCGTGGATTGCCGCCGCCCGCGCCGTCGGCACATGCCTCGGCGACTGAGTCCCCGAGCGGGCCGCTCTGTTGGGAGTTCCCGCGCGCGCTCCCCCTACATCAAACTCAAGACGCCGCCGATGGCGGCATCCTGAACGTCTTCTTCACGTACTCGATGTTGGCGCGGGTGTCGGCGACGATGTCCTTGGTCGGCGAGCCCGTTTCGAGGACGTACCAGCCGCGATAGCCGATCTCGTAGAACTCCTTCGACATGCGCGGCCAGTCCATCTTGCCGCCTGGAGTTGTCAACAGCTCGTTGGCGTTCTTGACGTGAATCTGGCTGATGCGCCTGCCGAGCATCTTCGGCTCGACATAGATATCCGGGACACGTGACACGATGTTGTGCGCGTCGTAGTACACGGCCACGAAATCGGACGCGATGGCATCGAGCAGCCTGATGTTGTCCTGCGCCGAGATCCAGTCTTCGAGGCCGACGACGACCTCGTATTTCTCGGCGTAGCGGGCGACTTCCTTCATCATCGCGACGAACCCGTCGACCTGGGACTGGTTCGCCATGTCGATGTGGCTGTCGCCGAGAATCGGCAGCAGGATGTTGTTGGTGCCGATGTTGTAGGCAATCTCCACGGCCTCGGCCAGCAAAATCGCAAAAGCCGGACTCGTGTGCATCGGCATCCGTGTCTTGCCGGGATTGCCGATCGCGAGCGAGCAGATCTGGATCCCGTTCTCGAGCGCCGCGCGCTTGTACGCGGCCTGCGTCTTCGGATCGCGCAGCGTCGGTGACTTTCCGTCGGTCGGGTACTGCACGCTCACCTGGATGCCATCGAGACCGATCTCGCGGGCGAGCGCGACTTTGGAAATATCCCCACGTTGCCCGAGGTTCCAGTCGGTCATCCCGACACGGATTGGCTGTGGGTTCAGCGTTTCCTTCGTCGGTGCCGGCGCCGGCGCCTGTGCGTGCACCCGGGCGATCGCCGCGGCCCCCGCCGACGCGACGGCCGTGCTGCCTCACGAAATCACGTCGAGTCATCGACATACGCATCCCCCTGCCAGATGACACAAGCTTCCCCGACGTTCCTGGGTTCCTACGTGGACACCTTCAGGATGTCGGTCCACCCCTTGCGGTACTCAGGTCTCTTGATGAACGGGGCTGCTTCCGGCGCGTTCTTCGCGCGCAGGTTCTTGTAGTCCCACTCGAGCTTCTTCCCTGTCCGGTAGGCCACGTTGCCGAGGTGATTCGCCTCGGTCGTCCACCCGGAGTACTGGAAGTTCGAGCCGGGCACCGGGCCGTTGCCCTTGGCGTGGTTGACCCACTCCACCCAGTGGCCGGGCGAGCGGGGCAGCGTCTCGGGTGGCTTCTGGAAGTCCTTGAACTTCTCCTCGGGCAGCAGCTTTCCGTTGCCGAGCAGCATGCCCTTCTCGCCGATGAACAGCTGCGACCGGCCGCCCCATTCCGGCACCCACCCGGGCGGCTTGCTGTCGCCCTGATGCCAGACCAGCTTCACCGGAGGCGCCCCAGACGCCGACGCGCGGGAACTCGTACGTCACCATCATCGTCGCAGGCGCGAGCTCCTTGTGGGCGACCGGGCCGTTGGGCGACGTCGCTTCGATCGTCAACGGCTGCCTGATGTCCAGCACAGTGTACGGGACGTCGTTGTCGTGGCTGCCGAGGTCGCTCATCGTGCCGTTGCCGAAGTCCCACCACCGATACCAGCGCGGCCCAGGAAAGTAGGTCTCGTGGAACGGCCGCGCCGGTGCCGGCCCGAGCCAGAGATCGAAGTGATTGGTCGCCGGAATCGGCATCTCCTCCTTGAACCGATCCACGATCTGGATGCCGTTGTAGAACCCGTGCGGCTTGTCGAACTTCTCAGCGGACGCCGCGTCCTGGAGCCCCCACGCGCGGTCGGCCCAGACGTGGACTTCGCGCACCGGCCCGATCACGCCCGTATCGAGGATCTCCTTGATCGTCCGGCGGGCGACAGACGCGTGACCCTGGTTGCCCATCTGCGTCGACAGCTTCGGGATACTTCGCGGCGGTCTCGCGAATGAGACGGGCTTCCCAGATGTTGTAGGTGAGCGGCTTCTCGCAATAAACGTGTTTGCCGTGGGTGAGTGCCAGGTAGGTTGCGAACACGTGTGTGTGCTCGGCTGTCGAGACGACGACCGCGTCGAACGCGTTCGGGTTGTCGAAGACCTTTCGCAGATCGTTGAACGTCTTGGCTTTCGGATAGCGCTGCGACGCTTCGTCCAGCGCGACCTGATTCGACGTCACAGAGGACGACGACGTTCTCGTCCGGATGGGGCGCGGCTGGCGCGGCGTTGGCGCTGCGGCCACTTCCGCCGGACGAGCTGTCGCCGCGTCCGGGCACGATGGTCAGCTCGCTGAGGCTGGCCTTGGCCCGGCCGCCGGCGGCGATGAACGCGATGTCGAGCTTGTCGTTCAGATTCCGCCCGCGCAGAATCGCCGGCGCGCCCGCCACCACACCGGCCGCCAGCGCACCGCCGACGAACTCGCGCCGCGTGATGTGGTGCGGCCGCGCTTTCTTCGCGTTCCTGCTCCTGGTCTTCTTCATGTTGTGCTCCTTGCGGTGCGAGCCGAGTGGTGCTCAGCGGTGCTGACGGCCTTCATGGGACACCGGCGCGCGCATTGTCATCCATCGCCCGGAGCGCGTCAATGTGCGGATGCTCAGCCCAGAATGCGAACCTCGCTCCCAACTGGACCGTCCGTGTCGCGCGGGCCACTGTCCGGATGGGCGTGAGGTCGGATCGGTGAACGTCGTGTTCGGCGTCCCCCATTGCCTGTCGGACTGGTCAAACGGAAGTCGCCGCACGCGCGCGAGGACGCTCGATCGGCCGAACGAAGTACCATACGCATTTTGGCGTGTCAATCCGATTGTCTACCGGAATTCGATGTCATCGGTTTCATTCTGCGTCGGAACAAACAGTCTCTTCCTGAGCTTCGATCAACGCGCTGACTCGCGCGTCACGCGCCCCTTCGGATGCTGACGCCGGTTGCACCAGGCGCGCCAGGGAAGTCCAGCTCTTTGGTCATCGACTGCGAACGGTCGCGCGTTGGAAACACACGCTCGACGAACGCGTCGCTCCAGCGCACGTCACCCGTACCGGCCGGAGTCGTCAGCGTCAGCGTCACGCGCACGCTGTACCGGCGGCCAGGTACGAAATCCGGCACCAGACGTCGGATGTCTTCGCCTCTTACGAAGATCCGAAGGTTGGCATGGCCATCGATGTGGTAGCCCGAGGAATGCAGGAGGATAGGCTTTCCGTTGGACGGGACGACTGCCAGTGTGAGCGTGTAGCCGCCGGCGTTCTCGCCGGAGAACGCCGGGATGAAGTCGAAGTCGCGGCCGTTGCCGTTCGGTTCGATCCGAAAGTCCGTCAACGTGACGGCACCGTTGCGATAACGGCGCTTCAGGTCTTCCAGAGTTCGACGATCGGCTTCGAGGCCCTCCGCTACGAGGGCCCGGCAGCGTGCAGCAGAGTACCCCCAACTTGACGACAGAAGCGAGCCGCGCTGTTTCACCTGCGCGCACAGGGCGCCGTCGCGGAAGTTGACGGCGGCCTCCTGGAAACACTGCGATCGGACGTAGTACCGAGCGGTATCCGTCAGGATTGAAGAAGAGGCCGCTCTGCGAGGCAGCTGGATCGATGGCGTTGCACCTCTCGACGGCGGCCGTACGGAGCCTGTCGTAGTCGGAGGCAATTGCCGAGCTGGTGGCGATCACCACGAGTAGCGAAATCAGCAACAGAACACGATCGCATTCCCGCCCTGGAGGCTCCCGATTGGAGTTGGAGGAGCCTCCGAGCGTCAATCACGCGGACATTTCATCATACGAGGTGGTTGTCGACAGCCGTTCTCTCGATTGGTATGTTGGGCCTGGATTTGCCCTCGACTCAGTGATTCAAGGAACAATTCCTGGAAACAGCTGGATCTCATGTCGATCCAGAGTGAAGCGGTAGCATCGGTCCGCGCTCTGCGACCCTACGAATGTTATGGTGGTCTCATGCTGCACCTATCTCTAGGACTGGTGTCTACCCTGACCGCTGGGCACTGGACACTGTGCTCGGGCGCTGTCGTTACCTCGCTAGGCGACGCCCTGCGGCCCAAAGCGGCGTCTCTCGCGGCCAGACTCCGCGCACTCGAGCAGGTAATCGCGCTGAGCTGTTCACGGGGTGCCGGGCCGACGCTCCGGGTAATCGACTACCTTGCCTCGGTTCACGAGTCCGGCCTCAGGAAACTGGCGCTGCACGATTTTCAGGATCTGCTGGCGAAGCACGGAGCGGCGTGGCCGTCGCACGTGGCGCTGCATCCTCACCTCACCGGCTTCGGTTCGGGCACTACCGCTGACATGGCGGCACTCGCGTCGCTTGTCGCGATGCGTCGTCCGCGTCAGGTGCTGGAATTCGGTACGTGCGATGGTGCGTCGACGTGGCATCTGTGGGCGAACGCCGCGCCGGACGCACGTATCACGACATTGGATCTGCCGCCAGGCGCCCGTGTGAACGGCTCGACGGACGTCGAGCTCCAGGGGCCGCGCGCGAGGCCGTTGTTGCCCGCAGCCGACCGCGTCAGATTGATCGAACAAGACAGTCGCTCGTGGGTACCGGACGTCAGCGACGTCGACTTCTGCTTCATCGATGCCGGGCACAGTTACGAATGCGTGAAGAACGACACCGAGAAAGCGTTGACCGTCATGGCCACCGGTGGGATCGTCGTCTGGCACGACGCGTCCTGGTCTCGGGACGGGTATTCCGTGAACCGCTACCTGCGAGAGCTCTGTGCGAGCGGGCGAGACATCGTGCTGCTCGAGACCGGGCCCCTGGATCTCTGCATGATGGCGTGCCTCATGGTGTAGGCGGAATGAAGCTATCAGCTGACAGCTACTCACAGAATCCGACGGCAACGCGGCCGGCACAGGCACTGGATCCCGGCCACACCTTCCGTGTTGTAGTCGTAGGTCAGCTCTTCGCCTTTTCGGATCGGTCGCGCGGCGATGATCCAGATCGTGCGGCCGACGATGTCCGTATAGCAGTTCGGCCGGCACGCGTGATTGACGTAGCGCGCGATGTTGCCGCCGAACGCAGCATCACGCGCCCACCGTTCGTCGATGTTGAAGATCCAGATCCGCTTCCGCGGCAGATATCGCTGCTCCCTGCGCCAGCCCTCGGCCTGGGATATCAGCGCGCCCTTGTACTCGACGATACGGGCATCCTCGTCGATCGCCTGGCCGGCATAGACGCCCCAGCCGGAGATGCCAGACGATCGGCGCACGAGACGCGGAAGGTCACTCACGCGGATATTGAATCATGCCTTGGGAAGCGTCCCGTCCGGCGTCATCTTGTCGACCGCTTGCGGCAGCACCTGGGACAACTTCTGCGACAGGTCCTGCACCGACAATCCCGATTTCTGCGCCAGCTGCTGCAGCAGATCGGGGCCGAGCGCTCTTTGTAGTTCGTCGGGCGAAATCGGTTGATTGGGTCCGGTCCCCACCCAGGACTTGACCGTCCCACCCAGACCGTTTCTCTCGAACTCGCTGACGACCCCCTGCAGGCCGCCGTGCTTCTCAATGATGTTGTTCACGACCGACACCATGCCGGCGCCAACGATGCCACCGAGCAACCCATCGAGCATTCCCATGTGTGTCCCCTCATGGATGATCACTTCCGAACGTACAGATACAAGTCAGAATAGTTCATTCCGCAGAACTGCGGGTAGGGGCTCTTCCGCGATTTCCGCCCGGTCTTTCCGCCGGAAGCGCGGCGCTGCTGCGCCAGCGCCTGAACCAGGAGTTCCCTTGCAGCCCACCAACAGCTTCCGGCACTAGCCCGTCGCCGTCAGCGCTCGACACCGTCTCGAGCCGACGTGTCGCCTGAGGGGCGAAAGGGGTAACGTTGTGTCGATCGTCGCACAACGGAGATCGCCCCATGCGTTTCAAAACCTGGCCCGTCGCGGCTCTCGGCCTCGGCAGCCTCCTGATTCTGATCGTCCTGACGATGCTGGCGTCGGCGCGGAAGGCGCAGGACATCTACACAGAGCTCGATCATCTCAACACGTACCACCAGGACGTCGACGCCAAGCTCCGTCGTCTCAGATCAGACGTGAACCTGTCGGGTATCTTCGTCCGGGACTACCTCCTTGACGTCGAGACCGATCGCGCTCCGGAATACCGGCAAGAGCTGGCCGAGTTCCACCGCGCCAACCTCGCAACTCTCACAGAGCTGGGCGCTTTGGCGAAGACCGATCGGGAGCGCATCGCCGCTCTGCAGACCCAGCTCGACGACTATTGGGAGACATTCGAACCGCTCTTCGACTGGACGCCCGCCCAGAAGATCCTGCGCAGCGCCAGTTTTCTCCGGCGCGAAGTCGTGCCTCGACGGGAGGCGGTGCTTGCGATTGCCCAGGAGATCGAGGAGCTGAACAATGCGAATCTCGCCGTGCAGCGCGCGGAGGTCGCACGGCGTCAGACGGCGTTTCACGACGACCTCCATCGGCTGCTCTGGCAGAGCGTGCTGCTCGGCCTGGCGGTCGCTCTACTTGCGGTGTTCCGGCTCCGGGTGCTCGAGCGGCGATCGGACGAGCAGCGCGCAGTCGCGCAGGAAGCGGAACGCCAGATGCGGCAGCTCTCGCAGCAGCTCGTGGCCGCGCAGGAAGAGGAGCGGAAGCACCTCTCTCGAGAGCTGCACGATCATGTCGCTCAAGTGCTAACGGCCTTGCGCATGGAGCTCGGGCGCATCGATCGGGTGAGATCGCCGCTGGATACCCGAGTCGGCGGAGCCGTCGCAGAGGCGAAGAAACTGGTCGACGGTATGTTTCGTACGGTTCGCGACCTGGCGCTCGGCCTCAGGCCCAGTATGCTGGATGACTTCGGGCTGCGAGCGGCACTCGAGTGGCACGTGCGGGATTTTACCGACCGCTGCGGCCTCGATGTCGACCTCAGGATAGATGGAGACTTCGACGCGCTTCCGGATCGCTATCGGACGTGTGTCTATCGGGCGGTTCAGGAGGCTCTGACCAACTGCGTGCGACATGCCCGCGCCACGCGCGTCACGGTGAGCGTCACCGCGGACGCGAGTCGCCTGGATGCCATTGTGACGGACGACGGCACCGGTCTGGATCCGGCTCGACGGCGGAATGGTCTCGGTCTCAGAGGAATCGAAGAGCGCGTCAAAGAGCTGGATGGCTCATGCGTTTTGGGCAAGGGCCCAGGCAGCAAGGGAACGCGGCTGGCGATCTCCCTGCCTGTGCCCCCTCCGGATGGCGCGCTGCTCGAGCGCGTCGGAGGCTGACCCATCCGTTACCCCGCGATCCCTCTCCCTCATCACCCCTGCCGGGTCTCCGGTATCGGGGGGAGTGCAAACCGCGCCCGCACTTCTCATAATCCCGAGATACAGCATTTGCTTCGAGTCCGATGCTCGAGGCCAGCGGCCTTGGCGTCCTGGTGATCGAACATGCCCGCGCAGGTCGTCACGGGAGGGGATTCAACCCTCGTTAGATGGTGCCGGCGGCGGACCGCTCTCCTCCGCCGACGGTGCCTTTTTTCATCCGTGCGGCTCCGCGAGATGTCGTGCGGCACCCGGATCCACGTTTACTCGCGCCGCCTGCGAGCGGCAGTAGTGAATCGCGCCTACGGAGGGAATCATGCAGTCAGAGGCTACGAGGATCATCCGCGTCCAGTCCGAGTGGAACGGATGGCGGACGGCTGGCGTGAGAATGAGCGACCTCCACGAGGTCCACTGGTTCCAGCCGACAGGAGCACCCCGATCCCTGGTTCACGGCTACGTGTCCTGCGCGAGCATCACCGCAGGCGAGCTCCCGCACAACTGCACCGGCACCGGTAGTCCGCATCGGCTGCTCGTTTGCGTCATCAAGAGCCACACGTCAGAGGCCGTCTACGCGGAGTTGGAACGGCGGGCAAACGCGCGCGCGCTCGAGACGGGAAGCGCCTGGAGCGCGATATCCGACGGGATTCGTTCACTCGGCGGTCAGACGATGATGCCCTTGCGAACAGCATAGAGGACGATTTCGGCGGTGTTGTGGAGACCAAGCTTCTGCATCAGGTTGGCACGGTGAGTCTCCACCGTCGAGAGTCCCAGGTCGAGGAGCGTCGCCACTTCTTTGTTCGACCGTCCTTCGGCGAGCAGCTGCAGGACTTCTTTTTCGCGATCGGTGAGCAGAAGGAAAGAATCGGTGAGGCCGCGCGTCTGGAGCCGGCGCACGTAGTCCTCGACGAGCACAGCCGCGACGGCAGGGCTGAAGAACGGTTTGCCTGATGCGACCGCCTGCACCGCTGGCAGGAGGTCCTCGTCAGTCGCGCTCTTGAGCAAGTACGCCCGCGCGCCGGCTGAAAGCGCGCGAATGATGTACGACTCATCCCCGTACATGCTGAGGATGATCACGCCTGGTGGCCGCGGGAGCTTCTGGGTTCGCGCGGCGACCTCGATGCCGTTCAGTCGCGGCATGCCGATGTCGAGTATGAGCAGATCCGGCCGGTGCTCTTCGCAGAGTCGTATCGCCTCCAGCCCGTCGCCGGCTTCGGCGACGACGGTATGGCCCGCTTCCTCCAGCAGCGCTCTCAGTCCTCGGCGGACGATGCTGTGATCATCCGCCAGCAGCACGCGCAAACGAGACCTCCCTTTGACCTGTCAACGACAGCTGTCCCGGCGAACCGAGATCACAGAATAACCTCTGGCAGGAACGACTGGCATCCGCGAAGGCGGTACTCGCGGGGCTGCTGTACGGCGGGGGCTGCTGGGTCCGCGCCCTGGTGTGGTCGCTGCGAAGGAACTGAGGTCGACTCAGTCGCGTGATTCCTGATCTCCGGCGGCCGCAGCGGCCGGGATGGACGAGGCTGGTGTATCTGAGGCAAATGTCTTCGTGTCCCGTCCGCGCATGAAGCGACGACGCAGATCGGGACCGAATTCCTGCCACATATTCATGGCGAGTCGGCCGACCAGGCCTGCAGCAATTCGCCGCGCCGTTTCCTTGGGAGTCGTCAATCTCGATGGCAGCCAAGCGTTCTGCACGACATTGCTGCCGACGGTACCAGCGTATCGGCCCCAGGCAGGTCCAAGGTGGCCGTCCGATCGCGGCGCGAGAACGACCGTCTTGATCGCAAATCCAAGCCGGCCCCCAAGGTCGTCGCGGCGTGACCTCACAGGGCGCGGGTCCTCGCCCCACAAGAGTCCGAGGCTGGCTTCAATGCCTTTCGAGATTCCGTTGTCGGCGTCGTAGGTGAGCACGCGCTTCGTGAAGCCCGAAGAGCCCTGCCACTCTTCGGGAGAGTCCACGGCAGTGTGCCACGCCCCCATCACCAGGCCTGTCCCTAGCGCCTTCGGTGCGAGCGCTCCTTCAACGAACCACTTCCGTCTCTCCTGCGGCGTAATCGGCCGCTGCTGCGGGACGAGCGCCGGAGCAACGTCGTTGTCCGGCTGTGTCGGTTGGGCAGTGGCCAAACCGCACGAGCTCAAGAACGCAGCTGCGACCAGCACTGCTAGTCGACTCGCGCATCGCGCCTCGCGCCCGACGGTGTGAAGTCGGTTCCACATCCGCCCTTCGAATGGCAACGATGGGGCCAAGTCCAACCGAGGATCTCAGCAGCACGCTAACGCCCCAGGACGCAGGCGCGCGACAGTCATCAGTTCACAACTGGGTGACTGGCGCACTACCGCCGTCCTCGCGCGTGGAACTCGGTTACACACCAGTCCCGGACTGGTCCGTACATGACGAGCGGGGCCGCAAGTACTGGCCCCGTCGGGTGGAAGGATGGTCGTCAGTCTGCCAGATCGGCGACCGAGCGATGCTACGCCGGGAGTTACAGCAAGCGAGATGCCATGGTAGACAGACACCGGAAAGCGAGCGCGGATCTTGGCAGTCGAGCTCGTCATCGATCGAATCGATCGTGTTCGGTTGAGGCGCGGGATCGAGACGTGCATTTCTTCGGGTTATCGGCCATCGCGCCGGGGATTGGGGCGCGCGGTGAAGTGTGATTGACAGAATCGATGTAAAAGGTCGTGCCATGAGCGGTTCGACGTCGGTCGCTTCGACAGGCATAGGGGGCCTCGACGACATTCTCGGCGGCGGTCTCGCGCGCCGACGCCTTTTCCTGGTCGAGGGCGTTCCCGGATCCGGCAAGACGACGCTGGCGCTTCAGTACCTGCGCGCGGGGGTGGAGGCTGGAGAGGCCGTCCTGTACGTCACGCTGTCCGAGACAGAGGAAGAGCTCCACTCGATTGCCGAATCGCACGGTTGGCAGTTGAAGGGCATCGAGATCCGCGAGCTGGCTCCGGCCGAAGGCGCCCTGGATCCGGACGAGCAGAACACGATGTTCCATCCGTCCGAGCTGGAACTGGCCACCACCACGAGGCCGATCCTGGACCACATCGAGCGGCTGAAGCCCGCTCGGGTCGTCTTCGACTCACTGTCCGAATTGAGGCTCCTGGCCGGGCACGCGTTTCGCTATCGGCGCCAGATTCTCGCACTGAAGCGGTTTCTGGCGACCCGCGACTGCACCGTGATCCTGCTGGACGACCTCACGGCGATCGAACGAGACCTGCAAGTACAAAGCATCGCGCACGGCGTCATCCTGCTCGACCAGCTGAATCCTGATTTCGGCGCCGAGCGCCGGCGCCTGCGTGTCGTCAAGTACCGCGGAGTGAAGTTCCGAGGCGGCTATCACGACTATGTCATCAACCGCGGCGGGATCGAGGTGTACCCACGGCTCGTTGCGGCCGAACACCGGCAGCCCACCACGCACTCGAAGCTCCCGAGTGATATCCCGGAGCTCGACTCGCTGCTTGGAGGTGGCCTCGAACAGGGCACGAGCACGTTGATCGTGGGTGCGGCGGGCACCGGAAAATCCACGCTTGCGGCGCAGTTCGCTACCGCCGCGGCGTGTCGCGGTCAGCATGCGGCGCTGTTCGTATTCGACGAGAGTCCGACCACATTGATTACGCGATGCGGTCAACTCGAAGTCGATCTGGGCTCCGCCCTGGAGAAGGGCACGGTGTCCCTCCAACAAGTCGATCCGGCCGAGCTCACCCCCGGCGAGCTGACGCAAGCGATCCGGTCCGCTGTCGAGCAGCAGGACGCGAAAGTCGTCGTCCTCGATAGCCTGAACGGATTCCTGAACGCCATGCCCGAAGAGAGGCATCTGACGCTGCACTTGCACGAGCTCCTGATGTATCTCGGCCAGAAAGGCGTCGCAACGATTCTCGTCGCGGCGCACCAGGGCCTCGTGGGCAACCAGATGGTGACCCCTGTGGACGCCAGCTACCTCGCCGACGCCGTAATCCTGCTGCGCTACTTCGAAGACAGGGGCGAGGTCCGGCAAGCGGTGTCTGTCATGAAGAAGCGCGGGAGCAGGCACGAGCGTACGCTGCGCGAGTTCAGGCTCGATGGTGGCCGCATCTCGGTCGGAGCCATCCTGCGCGAGTTCCGCGGCGTGCTGACGGGCGTGCCCTTCTATGAGGGTTCCCTCAGCGAGGCAAAGGACGACGCGTGACCGCGACCGCCGTTGCCCTCGAACGCGATCGCCGGGTGCTGTTCCTGCCGACGACAGCCATGGATGGGTCGACGACGAAGGGAACGTTGTCGTCGATGGGGATCAGACTGGACCTGTGTGAAACATTCGAGGGGCTGCTGCAGGAAGTAGCCGCTGGCGCCGGTGCGCTCCTGCTGCCGGAGGAGGTCGTCTCGCCCGCACGTCGCGCGGCACTCGGGGCGATCCTCGACTCTCAACAACCGTGGTCTGACCTCCCCGTGCTGCTCCTGACCGGCCCTGACGGGGATTCCGCCACGTCAACCGAAACGGTGCGGATGTTCGCCAACGTCACGCTGCTGGAGCGGCCGTTGCGGAGGGCGACGCTCGTGAGCGCCGTCCGCAGCGCCCTCCGTGCGCGCGACCGGCAATATCAGATTCGGAGTCATCTGGCGGAACGCCTTCAGGCTGAGGAATCGCTCAGGCTCGCCGACCGGCGCAAAGACGAGTTTCTGGCCACGCTCGGCCACGAGCTGCGCAATCCACTGGCGCCTTTGCTGACAGCCCTGCAGCTGCTGCAGGCGACCGGGATGCAAGACCCCGTCGCCGTCCGCGTGAGTGCAGTCATGGACCGCCAGATCAACCATCTCGTTCGGCTCGTCAACGATCTGCTCGAAGTCTCGCGCATCACGCGCGGACTGATTGAGGTCCGCCGCGAGATGCTCGATCTCACGGCCGTCCTTTATTCCGCCATCGACACGAGCCGGCCAGGACTGACTGCTGCCGGCCACAAACTCAGCATCGAACTGCCTCCCGAGGCGGTCGTCGTGTGCGGCGACGCCGTGCGGCTCACACAGGTGTTCTCGAATCTCCTCACGAATGCGGCAAAGTACACGAACGAAGGCGGTCACGTCTCGATTTGCGTGAAGTCGGACGGACATCGCGCGACGGTCTCCGTTCGCGACAACGGGATCGGCATCGCGGCCGACCAGCTTCCATCCGTGTTCGACATGTTCACCCAGGTGAATCGTTCGAGTCGCCACGCTCAAGGCGGCCTCGGCATCGGCTTGACACTGGTGCGCAGCCTGGTGGCTCTCCACGGCGGCCGAGTCGAGGCGCGAAGCGATGGTCTCGAGCGCGGAAGCGAGTTCGTCGTCGAACTGCCGGTCGTCGCCGCCAGCGCTGTGGGCCCGATTGAGTCGAGTTCTCCAAAACAGTTCCCGCGGCGCCGGATTCTGATCGTCGACGATAATCGCGACGCCGCGGAGACGCTCGGAGAGCTCCTGAGGGCACTCGGCGCGACCGTGTCCGTCGCTCACAGCGGCAGTGACGCTCTCGAGGAGCTGCGCTCGTTCGGTCCCGACTCGGTGCTCCTCGATATCGGGATGCCCGACATGGATGGGTACGAAGTGGCGCGGAGGATTCGGGCGACCGCGGAGTACAGCCGAATCCTCCTGATCGCGCTCACCGGTTGGGGACAGGAACACGATCAGCGGCGATCCCATGCCGCGGGATTCGATCAGCACGTCGTCAAGCCGCCGGACATCGACCGACTGCGAGAGCTGCTGACCGCCGGATGGCGCGATCGAGACAGTGCTCCTCGCAATCCGCGATCGGAAGGTCGGGATAGGCCGGATCGCCGCACCGCCAACAGCTAATGAGAGGGCTGATAGCTGAGAGCTCACAATGGAGCCCCGTCAGGTCGTGGGATTCGAGCTCGGGTTCGGGTGCGGAGTCGGCGCGGGTGCGGGCGCCGGATTCGGGCTGGGTGTTGGAGCAGGGGAGGGCGTGGGCGTCGTTGGCTGATTGGGTTCGTGAGTCACGTTGATAGTCCGTTGGGAACCGAGGCTAACTCCGACCGAACAGGACGAACACAAGGATGATGACGACGACGGCGATGAAGATGCCGACCGCCATCCCGCCTTTGAAGATCGCGCCTGCGACGGCGCACCCGCTGAGGGCGACCGCCATCAGCGCGAGCACAAGGAAGCTGACCACTGAATTCCGCATCACGCCTCCAGGATCCTGTCGGACGGCGTTCGGTGCCGTTCGTACTCTCAATTACAAGTTCCGCGCCATGGACGAAACGGCGGGGGCGTGAGCCCTCAATCGGCTTCCGGAAGCAACACGGCTGTTGTGGTAGGGTACCCTCTTCTCCAGGGCAGGCCTGAGCGCAGCAGGGGTTGTCGATATGAGTTCGCAAGCAGAGAGCACGAGCCCGCCGTCGCGGCGCGTCCTGGTAGTGGACGACAACCAGGACTCGGTGGATTCGATGGTGATGCTTCTCGAGCTGCTTGGCAATCAGGTCCACACCGCGCGGGACGGCATAGAGGCTATCGAAGCAGCGGAGCGCTTCCGGCCGGACCTGGTCCTCATGGACATGGGGATGCCCCGCATGAACGGATACGATGCGACCCGCCGCATTCGTGAGCAACCTTGGGGCCAGGAGATGATCATCATCGCGCTGACCGGGTGGGGCCAGGAGGACGACAAGGTCCGGTCCTACGAAGCCGGCTGCGACACGCACATCATCAAGCCGATCGACGTGACCAAACTGGAGGAAGTGCTCGCAGAACTCCGCCCGCGCCGCAGCGATTCCTGAGCCGTCAGTCGAAT
The DNA here is from genome assembly GCA_963730995.1 of uncultured Acidobacteriota bacterium. Taxonomy (GTDB): domain Bacteria; phylum Acidobacteriota; class Vicinamibacteria; order Vicinamibacterales; family 2-12-FULL-66-21; genus CAVSUB01. The sequence goes on from CAVSUB010000012.1 coordinate 933,144, forward strand.
CCGGCTTGAACGTCGCCCTTCACACAAAATCCTTTCGGAAAAGCACTCCGAGTGACGGTCAGCCACGATCGTTCGCAGCGCGACAACGGAGCGGCTGCGATTCAGGCGTTACATCCTGCTGGTGGCCTGTATTTACTGCTTCAGTACCGCGTCGTCCCGTGGTTCGGCTCCGATTTCGCAGGCGCGACACCGGAGCGGCTGCTACTGATTCAGGCGTTACATCCTTCTAGAGTCGTCCAGTCAGTACCAGAACCAGCAGAATCAGAAGGACCAAGCCCAGCGTACCGCTCGGCGCATATCCCCATCCGCGACTGTGAGGCCAGGTCGGCACAGCACCGACCAGCATCAGTAACAGGATCACGAGAAGGATTGTGATCATCCGTGTCTCCTTAATCGAGGACGAACAGTTGACTCAGTGTCGGTCCAATTCGCAGCAGCTGCAGTTCACAAGGCAAGAGTCCGACCAATCGCGCTGGGGCCGATTCCTGAGCAATTTCACGGTTTTCGGCAGGGCGTCACTGCGCTGCGGAGGGCGTCGCCCTTCAGTTACCCAGTGGAGGTAGTCGCTGACATATCTCGGTCGATCGAGATTCGAAGGACCTGGCCGCGTGCTGAACACGCTTCGCCGAGCGGCGGCGGCATCGGGATCTTGACGTCGGCGACTTCCGAAATCGCTGTTGCGGCGGATAGAAGGTCTGGTCCGAGCCAGAGTCTCGATCCATCAGCGCAGTATTTACGTGTCAATCCGAGTCATCCGTGTGGGCACACCCTGTGCACCATGCGGATTGCTCCCATGAAGCGGTCGCAGCTCGTGCCGAAGCCGGATCGGAGAGATCACGATGACCGTCGCGTCCGTTCGCGCAACGGCCGCCGGCAAGGCGATCCCTCCGCGGTGACGAAGTGCCCATCGTGCGAGTCCCGGCACCTCGAGGTCACCGGCGTCACACACGGCGTGACGGAGTACCGCTGCCGATCCTGTCGAGACACGTGGGTCGTCCTGAGACGCAAACGCGAGTCATAGACCGACGATCATGTCCCTCGCAGCCTTGACGGTCAGCTCGCTTCCCGAACGGCGGCACGGCACCGATCGCCGGCGCGGCGCGCGAGGCGGCCGCCGTTTCACCGATTGGCGGGGCCGCGCCGCGCCGGAGCCTTGCGACGGATGCGGATCCGCATCGAGCCTGCAGTGGGTTGTGGCGAGCAAGGAGTTCGACGAGTTCCGCTGCCGGCGCTGTCGGTGTCGCGTGTTCGCCAGCAGGTCGGCGTGATCGTCACTCTTCTTTGCGCGATCTGACGACCACCAACAGGGACGCGCTGAACCAGTTCATCGAGTCGGCCGAAGCGCTGGAGATCATCGGAAAACCGTACGACTTGGACCAGGTCCTCCTCGCGGTCCGCCGGGTCCTGCCGTCGATCTGATCCTTCCGCCGCCCGCATCGCCCGCCGGACTCGGGGAAGGAGGGCCGGCTACTCGGTCACGCGAACCATCGAGTCACGAGGTATATCGCAACCGCGGAGAACAGCAAGACGAGGACCAGCGCCACGAAGGTCCATGTCAGCACTCGTCGGAGCCCATCATCTGGCTCGGGTTGGGAAGCTGGGTCGCGCATGATTTCAATGATCCATTGTTGGCCATTGGTCGGGCTGAATGCGATGCGCTCGCCGCCCGGCACTGCCTACCAGCGGAACGCAATCGCGGCAATGATCGTCGTCGGCAGCGCGCCCGGGCGGGGTCTGAAGACCGCCCTACATCTTAGCGGCGCGCCGGGACAGCGCGCCGCACGAGCCACGAGTACAGCGCTACGACCGTCGCCACGAAACCCACCACGCCCAGCACCGGGGCCCCAGCGAAGTTTTCCCCGACCAGCGCGATGGGTGCGTCATTGCTGAAGGCCACGATCAGGCCGGCGTTCAGCACGCCGAACAGGCTTTCGCCGACGATCAGCCCCGAGGCGACCAGCGTCCCGAGACGTTCGGCGCGGGCGTAGTTGCCCGACGCCCTTGCCACCCGGTCGTACCACGTGACGACCAGCGCGCCGACCACGACCGCGAAGGTGGCCGACATCGGGAGATAGATGCCGATACCCACGGCCAGCGGCGGAATGCGCACGCGGCCGATGGCGGCCAGGATCGCGTCCAGCAGGATCAGCCCGACGCCGACCAGCGCGCCGATCCCGATCATCTTCCAGTCGAGGTTGCCGCCGATGACACCCTGCGCAAGCGCCGAGATCAGCGTCGCCTGCGGCGCGGGGAGCGGATTCTGCGTCACCACGCCGATGTTTGCCGCGCCGGCGAAGCCATACGCTTTGGCGAGCAGGTTGAGGACGGACGGAATGACCGCCGCTCCCGCCATCACGCCGACGATCAGGGCAATCTGCTGACGCATCGGCGAGGCGCCGACGAGCTGCCCGGTCTTCAGGTCCTGCAGGTTGTCGTTGGAAATCGTCGCACAGGCGAACACTACTGACGTGATGAACAACGCGAGCGCCACCAGTGCGGGCCGCGTCTCCGCTGTCGGTGCGACCACCAGAACGAGGATGGATGCGCAGCTGACGATCCCCAGGATGCCGATGCCCGAAATGGGGCTGTTCGACGCACCGATCAGTCCGGCCATGTACCCGGCGATGCCGGCGATGACGAAACCCACGATGAAGATGAACGGCACCGCCATCGTCGTGAGCGCCAGTGTGTGACCGGCGAGGACTGTCGGTTGGACGAAGCCGTAAACGAGCCAGCCCGCTATCGCCATGCACACTGCCGTCAGGCCGACGATCCAGCCTGGCGAGAGATCGCGATCGAGCTCGTCGCCGGTGGCCTGTGCGCGCGAGGACGCGATCGTGTTGATCAGGCCGCCAACCACCGGCTTCGCGAGCGTGGCGAGCGTCCAGATCGCCGACACGGCGATGGCGCCGGCGCCGATGAACCGCACCTGCGTGCGCCAGATCGTCAGCGTATGCGTGGCCATCGCCACTCCGTCGGGCAGCGGCTGCAGGTGCGTGAGGATCGGCACGGAGATGCCCCACGCAATCACCAGCCCGACCAGCATGGCGAGGCCGACCGAGAGGCCGACCAGGTGCCCGGCTCCCAATAGCGCCAGCGACCATGCGATGTCGTAGCCGCTCGACCCGAATGCGCCGATGCGAAAGAAGCCGGTCACCTGCGCGGCGGCGATGCGCGTGGCGCCAACGATGGCAAGTCCCGCCGAGGCGATCGAGCCGTAGATGACCGCCTTCAGCCCTTCGACGGCTTCCGACGCATCGGCCTTCGATTCCCCTCGCGTTTCGGACCCGACCTTCAGCACTTCGGCCGCCGCCACTCCCTCCGGATAGGGGAGGTCGGAGTTGGTCACCAGCGCGCGCCGCAACGGGATGGTGAACATCACACCGAGCACGCCGCCGCTCACGCACACGAGGAAGGATGGCCAGAACGGAAAGCCGGTCCACCACCCGACAATCACGAGTCCCGGCAGGACGAAGATGATCGACGCCAGCGTGCCGGCGGCTGACGCCACGGTCTGGACGATGTTGTTCTCGAGAATCGAGGAGTCCTTCAGCGCGCTCAGGACCGCCATCGAAATCACCGCCGCCGGAATCGACGAGGCGAATGTGAGCCCAACTTTGAGACCGAGGTAGACGTTGGCCGCCGTGAAAACGGTGGTTATGAGCGATCCGAGGATCAAGCCGCGAATCGTGAGCTCGTTCCGATGCATGACGGATGTTACTGTGAAAGCAGCACGTTACGCCGCAGCGGCTGCAGCCGGATCGGTCTCGACTGCTGTCTGTGTTTGCGGTCGGACCCGATTCGATTCTCACGAGCGCCCGATGACGCTGCTTCTCATATTGAAGTTTTGCCGAGCAAATACCGATTAGTCTCTCGAACGGAAAGAATGCGACATCGCTTGCCCGTCCCAGGCTGCCAAGGAGTTATTCGCCATTCCTCTTGTGTCGAGCACGCCGGGATACCCGGCGGGAGCAGGGGATGCTGAAAAGAGCGATCCGACGGGCCCTGCGCACCATGCGGCAGTGGATGCATGAGGAGCCCGCCGATCCTGCACACCTCCTCGACTCTGATTTCGTCTCCGATCAGATCAACTACCGGCTGCTCCAGCTGCTGAAGAAGCAGCCCGACTTGCGAGCGCATTTTGCCTGGGGACTCCTTCAGGCCGCCCGGCTTGCCAAGAGCGTCGGGATCCCACGGATCTCTGCGATTGAGTTCGGCGTGGCGGGTGGAAACGGGCTGGTGTCTCTGGAGAGGACGGCGTCCGAGGTCGAGCAGATGTTCGGCATCGAGATCGATGTCTTCGGGTTTGACACGGGCGTCGGTCTGCCGCCGCCCAAAGACTATCGAGACCTCCCGAACCTGTACCGGCGCGCCGGCTTCCCGATGGATCAGGAGAAACTACGTCAGCGCCTGAAGAAGGCCCGGCTGATTATCGGCGACGTCGGCGAGATGATCGGCGGGTTCATCGAGTCCGGTCCGGCGCCTGTCGGGTTCGTCTCGATCGATGTGGATTTGTATTCGTCCACGATGGCAGCGTTCAAGCTGTTCGACGCGGGCACCGACGTCCTGATGCCGCGCATCCATTGCTATCTGGACGACATTCTGGGCGAGACGTTTTCCGAGTTCACCGGCGAACGGCTGGCTGTCTCTGAATTCAACGCCGCGCACAAGATGCGAAAGATCTCTCCCGTCTTCGGGTTGCGGTATTTCCTGCGAGGTCACCATCAGACGGAAGCCTGGCCGGACCAGATGTTCATCGCACACCTGTTCGACCACGAGTTGTACGGAGCGTACGAGGCAACTGTCAAGGATGCGGGCGGCTGGACCGAGCTCCCCCCTACGGCGTAGCCCGTCGAAAATCCAACCAGATCGAGCTAGCGCAGCTCCTTGTTGAAGTGGGCGAGCGTCCGCTCCCACGCGAGCTTCGCCGCCGCCGCGTCGAAGCGGGGCGTTGTGTCGTTGTTGAACCCGTGCTGTGTTCCGGGGTAGACGTGACGCTCGTAGCGCACCTTGGCAGCTTTGAGCGCCGTTTCGTAGGCCGGCCAGCTGGCGTTGATGCGCTCGTCGACGTCGGCGGACTGAATCAGGAGCGCGGCCTTGATCTTCGGCACGTCCTCGAGATTCGGGGCGCTGCCGTAGAAGGCGACTCCGGCGGCGAGGTCCGGCACGCGCGTCGCCAGGAAGTTGACCATCCCGCCGCCGTAGCAGAAGCCAACGGCCCCCATCTTCCCGGTCGTTTCGGGGCGCACCTTGAGCCAGTCGGCCGCCGCGACGAAATCCTCGCGCGTCTTGGCCTGATCGAGCTTCGGGAACACTTCACGGGCCTTGTCTTCGTCTCCCGGATACCCTCCGAGCGGGAACAGCGCATCCGGCGCGAAGGCGACGAAGTTGTCGAGCGCCAGGCGCCGCGCGATGTCCTCGATGTGCGGGTTCAACCCGCGGTTTTCGTGAATGACGAGGACCGCCGGCAGCTTGCCGGGTGCCTTGGCGGGCTGCGCCAGATAGCCGCGCATCTTGCCGTAGCCTTTCGGCGAGTCGTATTCGATGTGCTGGACCTTGATGCGCGGGTCCTCCGGCTTGACGACCTGCGCCGCGAGAAACTTCGGGCTCAGTTGATCGAGCAGCATCGCGGCGGTCACACCGCCGACCGCGTACTTGGCGGCCTTATCGAGGAATCCGCGGCGGTCGAGCGCACCGTGGACGTAGGCGTCGAACAGAATCAAGAGTTCCTGGTCGAAGTCGTGAGCCGTCTTGCGTTCCATCGTCATCTCCTGGAGTTGACGGGACCTTATCACATCAGTTGGTGGACAGGTCCTGGTCGTTTGTGAGAGCCACCAACTCTCCCGGAGTGACCGAACAAGTGTGAACAAGGCGCCGATCGGCGTCACCACACCAAGGGACGAGATACGCCGGCCCAAGGAGCGTGGCGCCGTGCTACGATCCCGCAGTCATGCCAGACAATGACCGGAAGCCGCCAAGCGATGGCGATCAGCGTCCGTGTGTCTTCAAGGCCTGCCCCGGCACGATGACATTCAGCGGCAGCCACCGGACGCCTGGATCGGAACCCACGCGGCTATCCGACGGAACATTCAAGAGTGTCGGAACAGTGCGTCCGATGTGGATTTGCGATCGGAACCCACACCACATTCAGGTTGACGGGTTGTCGGCGTCAGAAGTCGTCCGATCGCGCATGTGAAGCGCTCTCCACGGAGCTCTCGGCTCTCAGCTTTCAGCTCTCAGCCAGCGCGGGCGGGAGCTGAAAGGCTGACAGTTACCAACGGTCGTGAACGTCAGAGTCAGGGTTTCTCCTGAATCATCGCCGCTAATCCCGATTCCGCAGGCCAATACGTCAGCATAGGATTCATGCCCCCATCATGGATACCGGACGAACGCCGGGTCGGCGTTCGGAGCTGCGGCCGCTCGAGCCGGTGTGCCCGACGTGCAAGAAGAGGCGTCGGATAACTTCGCCCAGACCGAAGTGAGGCCAGGCATGTCCGACGTTCTCCACCGCGCCGCGTGGGATGGTCAACCGGTGTCACTCGGTTTCGCATTCATGCTGCAGAAAGCGAGAGGCGGAGGCGATCTCCATGCGGTCTGCTCCCTCCAGAGCCACGGGCTGGGATGGGAGCTTGTATTGGAGGTGAACGGCCTGCCCGCTCGATCGCAAGTCTGCCGATCCCGCGACGAAGTACTCGACGTGTCCGAGCAGTGGTGTTCGACCATGCGCGACCAGGGCTGGACGTGAGCGACTGCCTGTGACGGCGCTTAGTGTTCGCCTCCCTCCTCGGTCGTCCACTGTGCGGTGAGAAAGAGCAGCGACATGCCGGCGTAGCCAATCACGAACGGCCATGCGGGAGCGAGGTTCAGGGCCGTGTCACCAAACGTCCACTGGTAGGAGTGCATCAGCCCGCAGGCCGAGAGCAAGGCGGCGAACGCCGACCACGCCGCCGCTCGCCGCCAGCGCCGCTCGATCACGCCGACCACCGCCGCGGAGAGCACCATCGCGGTGAAGAGGAATCCCTGCTCGATCGCGAAAGCGCCGGCAATCCACGTATCCGTTTTCTGGAACTCGCCGACCAGCGATTCGGTGAATGGCCCCGCCGGCCCACCGAGCCCGGCGGCGTGCAGCCCGTTCTTCGCCATGAGCGCGCCCCAGGCGCCGATCCCTGGCAGGAGGCCGACCACTACGGCGGGCGCATGCTCGCGCGGCGTTGCCTGAAATGCCTGTGCGACGATCATCATGCCGATCCAGAGGACGATTGCCATCCCGGCCTCGATGGGGATCGCCCACGCAATCCAGGCCAGCGTACCGGTGACGCAGATCGTCGTTACGAATGCGCCGTTCAGGATCGAATACCCGGCGCGTGCGCCCATCGCCTTCCACCCGGGATGTCCGATGTAGATCGTCGTCGGAAACGCGGATCCAAAAAGCGCGGCCGCGATGCTCCCGACGCCGTTGACCGTCAACGAGTACCTGGTGTCGTACGAGTCGCCGGCCGCTTCCGCCGACTCGATGTTCTGAAGCGAGCCCAGCACGTTGAACAGACCCATCGCGATGATGACCGAGAGATACGGCAGCATGTGTCCGCCGCCGATGGCGGCAATCAGGTCGCCGACGACGGGGACGGGGGCGTGGATGGTGGCAGGGGAGGGTCGTGCGCCGACCGGTGCGATCCCGGTGATCCAGCACAGGAGTGTCCCGAGCGTCACGGCCACGACACCGCCGGGAAGGTGTCCTTTGAAGCGTACGCGACCGAAATACGTCAGCATCACGATCGCCAGCGTTGTCAGCCCCACGACCGGATGCGCGAAGGTGCGGAAGAGAAAGCCGAGCGAGATGAACCCCAGGGCGATGCCCGCGAGGGTCGAGAGGAGTGCCGCCCGCGGGGTCGCTTTGCGCACGCGCTCGGCGACCAAGGCACACCCAAGTTCGATCACGCCGGTCGCGAACGTCGCCAGCAGACCCGCCTGCCACGCGACGCGCACCGGATCAGCCGCGCCGGCCCGCTCGGCCAGGGCCTTCGCCGGTAGCATCACCAGGAAGACGTGGGCGAACAGCGACACCGTGTTGATGCCGTACGGCAGCGCGCACACGTCCGTACGTCCCGTGCGCGCGGCGAGCGCGCGCGCCTGGAACGCGTACGCCACGTTGCCGACGAGGATGGAGATCGCGGCGGCTGGCAGCACACGGCCGTAGAGGAGCTCGGGCGGGAACCCGAGGACCGTCCGACAGAGGGTGTCGATCAGCAGCAGCTGAACGAGATTGTCGAGGGCAAGGCCGAAGAACCCGTCTATGTCCCCGCGGACGATCCAACGCACACGCACATGCTACGGCAGATCGAAGGGCTTCGAGCCGCCGCTCGAGGCCGCGTGACGGCCACGCCATTTGCCCGTCGGCTTGCGCCGGTGCTTATGCTCTTTGACACGCGACGTCGAAGGGCTGATTCGCGCGCCGCGATGCGGACCTCAGAAGGCCTGTCGCCACCGGCGGTAGACGACGATGGCGCACAGCATCAGCGGAATCTCGGTCAGGAAATACGTCGTCGCGAACAAGGCGAACTCGACACGCCCGGCCAGCGTCAGCGCGATGGCCGTGGCCACCGCCATGTTTCGCGTGGCGAACTCCGTCGCCAGCGTGAATACATCCGACGATGACGCGCCACTCACGGCGCCAATCAACCATCCGGCAAGAAACGATGCGGCCACGAAGGTCGCCGCCAGCGGCACGGTGTCCCGCAGGCCGCGCACGAAGACAGCAGGGTCGCTCGCCACAATCAACAGGATCAGCCCCGAGATTCCGGCAAAGCCGAGAGCCCTGAAGTAAGGCTGTGAAAGGCTGGCGGCGTCCGGTCGGCTGAACCGCGCCCACATTCCGAGAGCGACCGGCAAGGCGAGCATCAGCAGCAGCTGCGCGAAAATCAGCGGGAGCGGCACGGCAAATCCCAAGGGGTGGCCCAGTGCCGCTCCGAAGACGCGCGCCAGGGCAGGAATGGTGACGACGGCCAGGAGGCTGGAGCATGCCGTGAGCGTGAGGGACAACGCCGTCGATGCGCCCGCAAGATAGCTGTACGTGTTCGAAATGCCGCCGATCGGGCAGGCGGCCACTAGCAGCAATCCTGCTTGCAGATCTGGCGAAGGACGAAACAGCGCGACCAGAAGGAGCGCCAGCGGCGGCAGCAGGAGTAGTGGGCCCGATGGCGCCGAAAGCAGCCTCGCGGGTCGCGAGCAGTACCCGGTGGTGCAGGTCGCGTACGCCGACGCGATCGCCTTTGGCAAAGTGGGCCGGCAAACGCCTGCCGACCGAAGCGGAGTGGGAGTTCGCCGCTCGAGGTGGGCTGAGCGGTAAACTCTATCCGTGGGGCGACGAGTTCACGCCGGGCGGTCACGAGATGGCCAACACGTTTCAGGGGCACTTCCCGGATAGAGATACCTGCGAGGATGGATACAGGGCACCGGGCCGGTGGCGCAGTTCGCTCCGAACGGCTACGGCCTCTACGACGTGGCCGGGAACGTCTGGGAGTGGACGAGCGACTGGTACCGACCCGACTACTACGGTCAACTCGCGCTGGCAGGCAGCGTCGCGCGCAACCCACGAGGCCCCGATACGCCCTTCGACCCGAGCGAGCCGACCGAGAAGAAGCGGGTGCGTCGGGCGGGTCGTTCCTCTGCACCGACCAGGACCTGTTCACGCTACATGGTCGGCACGCGCGGCAAGGGCGAAAGCAGTACGGGCACAAATCACGTGGGCATCCGCCTCGTGAAAACGCGGAAAGAGCGTTAGGACTTCAAAAGGAAAAACATGCGTCTGAGACAGCTGGCAATGATGATCGTTGGGACAGGGATGCTGTTGACTGCCACACTTGCAGCGGCGCAGTCGCCAGCCGAATCTGGCACTTCTGCCGGACAAGACTGGAAGACCATCATCTATCCGGTGCACGCGTGGCTGCCGGTGTTCGGCGCAGACGTCACGCTGCCCGGACAGTCCACTCCTCCGGGATCGGGCGGCGGATCGGGCGACGGATCCGGCGGCATCACGACTCCGTCCGCGAAGACGTCCGGGAACTTCAACGGTGCCGCGCTGGCCGGTTTTCGCGTGGAACGTGCACGCATGTCGATCGAGGGGGAGTTTCTATGGGCCGGCATGACCGGTTCAGTCGAGGCGCCGCACTTCAATCTGTCTCTGGACACGTTCGCCTACAGAGTGATGGGCGGCTTCAGGATCGCGCCGGCGTTGTACATCGACGGAGGCGTTCGCCGGTTCGCCGTAAAGATGACCGCCTCGATCCTCGACTTCCAGCCGGTGACCTGGAAGCCCGGGATCTGGGAGCCCGTCGTCGGGGCGACCTTCCGTCCCCGGATCAGCAGGAACCTGCGCCTCTTCACCCAGGCGGACGTCGGCTTCACCGGCGACGATTCAAGCCGAAGCGGCGCGGCGACAGCCATTGTCGAGTGGAGTCCGCTCAGTCACTTGTCGGTTGGCGGAGGTTGGGGTTGGACGTATCTCACGGCCGACGGCACGATCTCGACTGATAAGGACGTGCACTTCTCGCAGACGCTGAACGGCCCGGTGCTGACGCTCGGCATCCCGTTCTGATAGTCGTCAGGACGTCTTGCCCGGTGGGCTCTCCGTCCCGGACGCGATCGGACTGGACGGAAGCCGCCGTGGTTGGGCAAACTGCTCTGACGACGGCTAGTCTGTGACGAGTCAACGATCATGGAAAGGGTCGAGCACTCGCAGATCAGCCTGCCGCGCGACACCTCTGGCTAGTCCTGATGCATTAACCTCGCTCTCATCCGGATATCCCAGCCCTTCCGTCGCCACGGATGTGCTTCGTCCAACTTCCTGCCCGCGCTCGACTTCTCCGTTGCGAGGCGAACAAAGCGTCGAAAGTGACCCGCTCGTTGCAGTGATCACACGGACGTGAGGCTGCTCGACAGTGGCTGCCTGGTGTCACCCGAGCCTCGATTGAGAGACACGCGGCGGACGCCGCTGCTTTGATAAGGAGGACTGCAATGACAGTCGGTAAAGCCGGGTTGCTCACGACAGGTGTCGTCGCGGCGTTCGCAGTCGGAGTCATGACCGGTCCGACGATTCGAGACAACTGGTCAAGGATGAGAGCGCCTCAAACGGCAGTCGCGCCGCCATCCATCGAAACAAGCGCGCCCGCACCAGTCAAGGCGGAGCGGCCAGCGGTCCGCCCAAGGTCGTTGTCATCGCATACCCATGAAGCGGTCGCGGCGAAGAAGCCCTCAAACGCGATCCAGAGGATAGAGGTTTCCATGTGGGAGCCGGAGGTGCGCGATCGCGTGAAAGCTGTACCAATCCTGGCTCCAGTCTCGAGATCGCGGCTGCTGACTTCGACAGCTCCGAGCAGTTCGTGACGACGGCCCATGCGGCGCGCAATACGAAGGTCCCGTTCGTGCTGCTCAAGGATCGCGTGCTCAATCAAGGTCAGTCGCTGACCGCAGCTATCCACGAGTTCAAGCCCGAGCTGGACGCAAGGGCCGAAGTGCAGCGCGCCCGCACCGCGGCGCGGTCCGATCTGGAGATCACGGGCTAGACCATTCCCCACTTTACGAACGGGCGGCCCTCGTGCCGCCCGTCCCTTTTCGAACCAGGGCTCATGCTCGGCGGCGGGACTCGACCTGGAGTCCATCACACGGGTACGACTGTGTATAGTTGGCCGGTGAGTACCGATAGGAGCAGCTCGACCGACGGCCTCGAGCTGGTTGGAGCAGTTAATCTCTGACGATCCGACGGTGCGGAGGCGGCCATGAGCGAGACGAAGCAGCGCGCGACTATCGACTTGTCGAAAGGGGTTTCCGCCTCGGCACTGGCCGACGGCGGCATGATCCTCGGGCGCGTGGGAGACGAGGAGGTGGTAGTGGCGCGGTCAGGCGCCGAACTGTTCGCCATCAGGGCGCACTGTTCGCACTACCGAGGGCCGCTCGTGGAGGGGCTCGTTGTCGGTGACACGGTGCGCTGTCCGTTGCATCACGCGTGCTTCAGCCTCCGCACGGGCGAGGCACTCCGCGCGCCCGCGCTGGATCCGATTGCATGCTGGCGCGTGGAGCGGGAGGGGGACCGGATATTTGTCCGGGAGAAGTTGCCAGAGACGCGACCAACACCGGCGTCGATTTCGACCGGCCAGCGGCCATCATCGATCGTCATCGTCGGCGGAGGGGCCGCGGGTGTGGCCGCCGCTGAGATGCTGAGGCGCCAGGGATACGACGGTCCGGTCACGCTGATCAGTGCCGATGCCGATCCGCCTGTCGATCGGCCCAACTTGTCGAAAGACTTCCTCGCAGGTGAAGCGCAGGACGATTGGATCCCGCTCTGGCCGAATGACTTCTACGTAGAGCAGCGCATCGAGCTGGTCCTCGGTCATCGTGTGGTGTCAATCGATCCGGCCCGCCGGACCGTGCGTCTCGACGATGGATCTGATCGCCCGTATGGCTCGCTGCTCCTCGCGACCGGGGCCGATCCCGTGCGGCTGACGATTCCCGGCGCAGACGACGACCATGTGCGATACCTCCGGTCGTTCGCGGACAGCCGCGCGATCGTTCAACGGGCCGCAACGGCCCGGCGTGTCGTCGTGGTTGGTGCCAGCTTCATCGGGCTGGAGGTCGCGGCGTCACTGCGGGCCCGCGGCATTTCCGTCGATGTTGTCGCGCGAGGGAGCACACCGCTCGAGCAGGTTATGGGCGTCGAGGTGGGACGGTTCGTCCGATCGCTGCACGAGGCGCAAGGCGTCACCTTTCACATGGGCCAGACGGTGGCACGGGTTGATGGGCGGACGGTGACGCTCAGCGGCGGCGCCACGCTCGACAGCGACTTCGCTGTCATCGGCGCCGGGGTCAGGCCGGCGTTGGCGATCGCGGAACAAGCCGGACTGGCAATGGACCGCGGCATCGCGGTGAACGAGTACTTGGAGACGAGCGTGGCTGGCATCTTTGCCGCCGGCGATGTCGCCCGATGGCCCGACTCTCATACGGGCGAAGCCATTCGCGTGGAGCACTGGGTGGTCGCCGAGCGCCAGGGGCAAGTCGCTGCACGTAACATTCTCGGCGGGCGCGAGCGGTTCGACGCGGTGCCGTTCTTCTGGAGCCAGCACTACGACGTCTCGATCAGGTACGTTGGTCATGCAGAACGCTGGGACGAGGTCGTCATCGACGGCTCGCTCGAGGCGCTCGACTGCTCGGTCGAATACCGGCGCGGCGGGCGGACTCTGGCGATCGCGACCATCGGCCGCGATCGGGCGAACCTGGAAGGCGAGGTTCGTATGGAGCGTGATGTCAGTCCTCCTTCCGCCCGATCGTGAAGAACAACCCGCCCTCGCGCCCGAGCGTGCGCATCCACGCGATCTGTGTGAGCCAGCTTTCGAGCCCCCAGTTGTCTGCGGCGCGCGTGAACAAATCCTCGGGCGTGTCGTCGAACACCGCGCTCGGATACGTGCGCAGATACTCGACGCCATGCTCCGCGAACCAGCGCTGCACTTCGGCGATGGTGTGACGATGCTCCTCGGGATGCCGGTACTGATCGCGCAGCCAGGCCTCGCAGCGCTCCGGATCGTGCGAGCGATCCCGAAGGATCGGATCGAAGGGCACGACACGATAGCCTGAGACGTGCGCGATCGCGCGCCTCAGCTGCGTGGGAATACGCGCGATCGCGTTGTAGACACCGAGCACGATGACACCGCCCGGACGTACCAGCTCGACCAGTTTGCCGAACGACGCGCGTGGGTCGCGTGTGTGGTGCACGACGCCCGACGAGTAAACGAGGTCGAAGGCGCCGCGCTGAAGGCCGGGCTGACGGAGATCGGTCTCGAGAAACTGGACGCCCTCGAGACCGAATCGCGCGGCTGCGGCGGCGCCGAGCGCGAGCGATGCGTGCGTGAGATCGGCGCCCACCACCACGCGGTCGGCGCTCGCGAGGTACAGACACATCTGGCCGGTGCCGCAGCCGACGTCCGCAATGCGCGCGTTTCCCGGAATCGCGCGGTCGAGGAGTCGGGCGAAGTCATTGCGCTCTGCGCGCGCGCGGAGGCTCTGCAGACTCTCACGCGGCGGATAGCCCGGGAACGGCGCGTTCTCGTAGAAGCGGCGCACCGTCTCAGTCACGCCATCCGAAGGCAATCGCAGATTGGGGACACCGTCAGCGACGTCGAAGCGCGTCGCGCATCCCGTGCACGACCACTCGGCTGAGAGCGTGCCACCGCATGCCGGGCAGGCGACGAGCTCCCGAACGTCCATCCGTCAGAAGATCGCGTAGATGAACGGCGCGAGCGCCTCGACCGTCGCGGCGACGATGAGGATCAGACCGAAGACGCAGAGGAAGATCGCGAGCGGCGCAAGCCAGCGGGCGCCGGAGTCGCGACGCCACAATCCGCGAGCGAGATCGGCGATCGATCCAGGCGTACTTGCAAGGATCGTGAAGCGTCGACCGATGCCGCCACGTTTCTTGGTCATGCGACGTACTCCTTTGCCAGTTTCGCGGACGCGGTGGCGCGCTTGGTCACGACGGCCGACCCGGCCACGAGCGCGTCGATGCCGCATCGGCGGAACGTCGAGTAGCCCTCGAGTGCCGCATTGACGATGGGCTCGCCCGCCACATTGAAAGAAGTGTTGAGGAGCACGGGAATCCCGCGGCGGCGTGCGTAGGCTTCGAGCAGCGCGTGCAGCCGCGGCGCCATGCTGCGCTCGAGCACCTGCACCCGCGCGGATCCGTCCACATGCGTCACGGCCGCGAGTTCGGCGCGCCATTCGGGCCGCACGGGAAACACGCCCGACATGAAGCGCGCGAGCCGCGCGCCGCCGGCGGGCAATTCGAAATACCGATCCGCCGCTTCGGCAGTGACAACCGGCGCGAACGGCCGGAACTCCTCGCGATGCTTGATATCGCGGTTGAGCCGATCGCGCATGCCGATCGCGTGCGGCGCGGCGAGCAGACTGCGATGGCCCAGCGCGCGCGGCCCGTACTCGCTGGCGCCGTCCATCCAGCCGACGATGCGGTCGGCGGCGAGATCGGCCGCGACCCGCTCGATGAGCGCGCCGTCGTCGAGCTCGTCGACATGCTGATCGTCTTCCCGCGCCGCCCTGGCGAGATGAGCGGCATCGACCGCCGGGCCCCAGAACGGATGATCGGGCACGTCGCGATCGGCGTTCTTGAAGTACACGCGATCAGCGTAGAGCGCTGCGCCGAGCGCACAACCGGCGTCACCGGGCGCGGGGGGCACGAATACGCGCTCGAACCCGGATTCCGCGAGGATGCGCGCATTGGCCACGCCGTTCAACGCAACCCCTCCGCCGAAGCAGAGATCGGGCAGCTTCGTTTCCTGCTGCAGTGCGCGGGCGATGTCCACGAGCGTGTCCTCGAGCACGCGCTGCACGCTCGCCGCGATGTCTGCGAATCGCCGGCCCTCGGCCGTCTCGACGTCGATCGGCTCGTAGGCCGGACGCGGCGGCCCGAAGAGATCCACGAACTTCGACGAATACGATCGCGCCGCCGTCGTCTGGTACTCGAAAGTACTCCGGCACGATCGCGAACGCGCCGTCCGGCGTGCGGCGGATCACCTTGCGAACCTGATCGATCATGGTGGGACGGCCGTAGGCGGCGAGCCCCATCACCTTGTACTCGTCGTCGTTGACCGCGAAGCCGAGGTACGCCGTGAACGTCGAGTAGAGCAGGCCGAGGGAGTGAGGGAATCGGATCTCGCGGAGGAGCGAGATGCTGGTTCCACCGGTCCGATGACCCGGCTTGCCCGCCGTAGCGCTCCGCGCGAAGGCGGGGGCTTCGAGGTTTTCGCCCCGGGATCCAACGCCGGCCGTGAGCGTGGCCCATTCACCAACGCCGTCGGCGGTGAGGATGGCTGCGCGTCGTGACGGCGACGTCAGGAACGCCGCGGCGGCGTGGGCCTCGTGGTGCCCGGTGAAGAGGATCTTCCTGCGATCGACGCCGAGGTGCGACGCGATGATGCCGCGCACCCAGACTTTTTCGCCGAGTGTGTTCTTCATGGCACGCGGAAACGACCGCCACGATCGCGGGAATGCACGCAGCGTGCATGTGAGAATCCGGGCGAACTTGAGCATGCTGCGCTCGTAGAAGACGACGGCATCGAGATCGCCGGGGTCGAGCGTCGCGTGGTCCAGGCACCACTCGATGGCATTCAGCGGGAATCCCGCGTCGTTCCTCCGTCGTGACAGGCGTTCTTCCTGGACGGCAGCCACAGGAACGCCGTCCACGACAAGCGCGGCTGCCGAGTCGTGGTAGTGCGCGGAGATGCCGAGAATCTTCATATCAGTACTGGCTGGTCGGGGACGCCGGCCGGTCGGGTGCGATCGCGCGCCAGCCCGGCGCCTCGCGCCGCTCCGCACGCCGGGCGGCCCACGCGAACGGCGGCAACAGAATGAAGTAGACGCCGGTGAGCAGAGTGTTCCCGACGAGACCGGCGATGCCGGCCGCAACCCGCAGATAGCGATTCCAGAGCCTCGTGCCGCGGGCACGCCAGACGTGACGTCGCTGAAGCTTCGGTGTGAGGCGCCCGAGCTGCTGGTAGCTGTAGTTCATATGAAAGACTTCGTCGCGCAGGACTTCCTCGAAGATCGCGCGCGTCGCCGGGTCATCGTCGACGCAATTCTTATAGATCGCAAAGCGTCCGGCCGCAGTTTTTTCCGCGATGTGGAGGAACGCGAGCAGCCTGGGATCGCCCTGGTCTTCGACGACGAGGTCATCGAGTCCGTGTCCGCCGGGTAACGGGTTTCCGGAAAAGAATCCGCCGTCGCGCAGGGCCCGCTGCCGGAGCAGTGCCTGACCACGCTCGCGGAACAACACGCCGTGATGCAGTTCGTCGATCGCGTGCTCGAGGTAGAGCCGGCGCAGCAATGGATCGGGAGTGACTTCGGACGCGCGCAGGATGTCGCGCCCGCCGTCGGTTTCCACGTCTCCGAAGATCAAGCAGCTTCCGGACACGCCGATCGTGATCGCTCCACACCCACTTGTGCAGAGGTCGAAGCAGTCGATCCAACGGCGCAGATCGGGTGCCAGCAGACATCGGCAGCTTCTACATCTAACATAGTCTTCGCGGAATGACCGTACTGGTTTCTGTCTGTGGCTGACCGGGCACCGTCGAGCTTGTCGCCGCGACGCGCGATTGCCGAAGCGCTCGTCGCACTGACCGGCCTCGGACTCATCGTGCTCGCGATCGACCTCACGCAAAGCTGGTTCGATCATCACCTGTTGCCGTCGTTCTATCTGATGCGGCGCTGGTACGTGTTCCTCGAATCGTCGTCGCGAGTCGGGCTCGTGTTGCTGGGCGTGTTCCTGCTGCTCGTTGCGCGCCCGCGCATCGGTCGGCTCGCGGCGGAACGCCCGTGTGCCCTGATGGCCGCAGCGATCGCCGCCGTTCTTGCGATTGGAGCGGGCCAACTCGCTGTGAGCTGGCTGCATCCGTCGACGGAATGGCTGCTCGCGCCCATCGAGCCGTTGCGGCGTCCTGATCCGCGACTCGGCTGGACGTTCGTCCCGAGCCGCGAGGGGCACAAGACCGTCGGCGGAAGAACCATCGCCTTCGCCTTCGACGCCGCCGGCTATCGCGTGCGCAGCGTCAACGAGCCCGTCGATCCCGCACGGCCCACGATGATCTTTGCGGGCGAGTCGGTGATGCTCGGAGAAGGGCTGAACTGGGACGAGACGATCCCGGCGCAGGTTGGCGCGCTGATGGAGGTGCAAAGCGCGAACCTCGCGGTGCACGGCTACGCGACAGATCAGTCGTACCTGCGCCTCGAATCCGAACTGCCACGCTTTCAGCGGCCCGTCGCGCTCGTCACGCTCTTCATGAGCGCGCTCCTCGGCCGGAATCTCGATGACAATCGTCCGCATCTTGGACCGGGATTGGTCTGGCGGCCGGCGGTCCCGCACGCGCGTTTGATGTCGCTTGCGACGCTCATCGTGCCGTATCGCCGCGAGACGACGATCGAGCGCGGCATTGCGGTGACGCGCGAAGTGCTTCGCGCGACCGCGGCGCTCGCCACCGCACGCGGCGCCACGCCGCTCATCGTGGTTCCCCAGTTCAATCGAGAAGACGACGTCGAACGGACGTTACGGCGAAGGATTCTTGACGACGCTGGATTGTCGTACGTGTTCGCGGAGTTCGACCATGGGTGGCGGATTCCAGGAGACTTGCACCCGAACGCGCCCACCGCTCGCAGGATCGCAACAGCCATCGCCGATCGGCTGCGGGCCACTCCAGCGTCAGCAAGCACCCGCGACTGATTCCCGCCGACCGCTTGCCCGGCGCCGCGTCTTGTGTGTCTTGGGCGGTGACCGCAGAAGGTGGCGAGCGAAGGCTGGTGACGCCGTATTTTCGCGAGTTGGAAACAGCTCGACGGCTGCGGCAGGTCGAGGGCGGCTCAGCGTGCCGCCTTCGCGCGTGCTCGCGCCGCTAGTGGGGCGAGTCGATCCAATCCGGCACCGTTCTACTTCTTCGGAGCCGGAGTGATTTGGACAGCCGCCACGCGCCAATCCTGACCGTCCTTGACCCACACAGTGATTATCCACGACCGGATGCTCCCTCCCGTCCGGACTGTGTCCGTCGTCTGGTCCGGTCGATTTGCTGGGAATGCACGAAGTGGCTGGCTTTGTGTTCGACGGAAATGACTACGTCGCTCTCTCTTACGTCGGTCCGCCGAGATCGTATCGCCGTACTGAGAGGCTGTAACAAAACCTTGACGGACTGGTCGTTCGGTGAGACTTCCGCGTTCAACTCATCAAATGGTGGCCCCATCCTCGAACACGAGCTGACCGATGACCAGGCAGCCCGAGAGCGGAGTGGGGGCGAGCTGCAGCCACCCACCCCCGTCGCACGGCGCCCGTACGATGCTCGTGTGGGCGGCAGTAAGATGAAGGGCCATGAAAGTCGGCCCTCCGGGGTCATTTGGGGCACAACTGAAGGCACTCCGCGAAGCGGCGGGCTTTACGCAGGAGGAGCTCGCGACGATCGCAAGCCTGTCGGTCCATGCGGTGAGCGCGTTGGAGCGCGGTGAACGACGACGGCTCCATGTCGAGACCGTGCGCGCGCTGTCCGCGGCTCTGGACCTGACCGGCGAACCGCGACGCGTTTCTGGGGAGTGCTCGAGCCTCTGCTCACGCCACGGCCGCCGATGAGCTGATCGGCGCGTCGCTGCCATCGCCCCTCACGCCCCTTCTCGGCCGCGACAGCGAAATGGAGACGTTGCGGCAGTGGCTTGGTGATCCCGTATCACGCCTGATCACCCTCATCGGACCCGGAGGAGTCGGTAAGACGCGGCTCGTGCTGGAGCTCGCAGGCACGATCGCGAAAGAGCGCGCCGCCCGCGTGGTGTTCGTCTCATTGGCCGCGATTCGGGATGTCGTGTTCGTCGCGCCGGCCATCGCCGAGGCGCTCGGGTTGTCGGACGTTACGGCGCTCGACCTGCCGAAGCGCGCGCGGGCCGCGTGCGCGGATCGCCCCACGCTGCTGGTGCTGGACAATTTCGAGCACCTGCTTGACGCGGTGACGCTGGTCGCGGATCTCCTGACGTCGGTGCCCTCGCTTCGATTGCTGGTCACGAGCCGAGCGCCGCTCCACGTGCGGGGCGAACGCGAGTACGTCGTCGGGCCTCTCGAGTTGGCGCCGCAAGGCCTCTATCGATGCGCTGATAAAGGACATCGACAACCGACAGCCTCGAGGCTGATTCGTGTATCGGGCAAGCGTGCATCAACCGGGCCGACTATCGCCGGTGGGCTGTGCTGCTCGCGCTCTAAGAGCGACCGAGATCCAACCGCTCACCCGCGCGGAGGCTGAACACCTGGTCGCGATCGCGAAGCAGCACTTCCCCAGCATCCAGACGCATTACACGGTCCGCGTAGGCAAGCGTGAGCGGGCGTGATACGCGGCAGCGAGCAAAACGCGCGCAGAGCGTGACTGCCGCGCTGGGTTGGGGACCCAGCGCGGACCGCGGCCCGCGATGCGGAGCGCGCGTTTTTCCACGCCAGCGTTAGCTTGCTGAAGCGGACCGTGTTTCGCCGGCATTCGGAGAATCTGACAAGGTAGTGCTAGGCGTGCGGCCCTTAAAGAGGAGGTGTAACGATCGACGCCGTGGTGTGAGGAATCCTGTGTTCCAAAGAGAAGCCGCAGGTGAGCGGCGCTTCGCCAGTTGGAACGAACTGGACGGGCGGCCGCCGCAGATCGCGGGCTTCGGCGCGCGGTTTGAGAGCGCCTGGTGCGTTAGGCGCTCAGGGCTCGCACAGCGGGACGATCAGCTGGTGTCGGCATACGCAGGGAGCTCGCCGGCAGCGTGACCACCGCCACACTGTTGCCGGTCATGTCGAAGAACTCGACCGAGTAACCCTCCTCGGGAATAGCGGGTACGACGTGCCGTTCGACGACCGTTCCGAGGTCGCCAGCACGGAGTCCGTGGTCAGCGACGTCGCGGGTCAGGATCACGTCGCCGTACAACTCGAAAGGCATGCCTTACCTCGGGTACATGGTAATGAATCGCGGCACGTCAGTGCCAGTGTCAATCTGCCAGACCGAGCAAAAGCGGACGGTCCTCCCGCCCGGCGTTCTGATCGGCCCCTCAATTTCGTAGACGACACCGTACGCGTTCTCATGCGTGCGGTTCACATCCAGCGAGAGGTGCTGGGTGCGCAAGTCCGACTCCAGAGAATGTGGATTGTCCGAACGATAACCGAGGCTGAAGAGCAGTCTCGCCTTCGGGCCGCCGCGCTTGTGTAACACGTGTAGCAAATAGCCTTTGAGCTTGACGCTGTCCTTCGCGGACGATGGATGTCTGCGGTGCGAAGTCCCGCTCCTGCATGTGCTGCTCGATGGCGGCGCCGGCGGCAACAGACCCGCGAACATCGGAAGCTCACCGAGCGAGATGGGCATGGTCACTGCAGGCGCGCCTTCAGCTCTTCGAACCAGTTCAGGACGACGTGAATCTCCTGGCGTAACGCGCCTGGACTCTGCCCGACGGCGCCGACCCCCAGGATGCGACCGTCGGAAGTCATATCGAAGGGCCGCGAAGCCGCCGGAGCGGCCACGGCGAAACCGCGCGGCACCCGCACCGGCAGCGTGAACGTAAACGTCGGTTGCGTTCTCACGGTCACCGCCATGAAGACACCAGGCCCGGGAACGTAGAACAGCTCCTGACCGTCACGCGACCACATCGGCCGCCCACCTCGAGCAATCTGATACTTCGTTCCATTCGGCGGAAACGGCTGCACGAATGTCGTGCCTTCGCCTCCGACCGCGTCGCCCGTCTGATACGCCACCCAGCGCCCATCGGGTGAAAACACCGCGTCGGTCGGAAGCGCCGATGCCCTGACGTCGTCGAAGGGCGTCGCCTTACGGTCCTGAAGGGAAAACACCGACAGCAACGTGTTCGGACCCTTCGTGATACTGAACAGGAACGCGTCGCCGTTTGGCGACCATGACTCTGGCACATGCGAAGTTCCGGGATCCGGTGTCGTCAGTCGTTCAGCGGTCCCGCCGTCGGCCGGCTGCCAGAATACGGCCGGATCGCCTTCGCGATCGGACTGAAACGCCACGTGCTGATTGTCAGCCCAGATCGGAAAGCGATTGTTTCCCCCAAACGTCAGCCGACGCAGTGAGTTGGCTCCCGTCAACTCGTAGATTGAAATGGTCGCCTCGTTGCCGTCGCTCGTTTGGACGGCGATCCGCTTGCCATCCGGAGAAACACGCGGAGCCTCGTACGAGCCTGGCGGAAGCTTGAGCGCCTGCGCTCCGCCGTTGCGATCGAACAGCATCAGGTCCTGTTGCTCGGACGTCAACGGGCCAGGCACATAGGCCAAAGAACCCGAATTGGAAAATGCACTGTTGGCGCTGCTGCCCACGCCGATCGTACGGCGCACGCCTTCGACCATGACCACGCGCCGTGCGGTCACGGTGAGCGTCGCCAGATCGAACGGCGCCGCGAACAGCGTTCCCCCCACGACGTACACGATGTGACCGGTCGGCACGTAGCGGGCGTCGCTCCCGTCCTCGATCAGCGTTTTGCGCTCGCCGGTCGCCAGCGATTGCACCACGATGCGTCCTTTGGCAGACGGATTGCTGCCTGTCGCCGTAGTCACCGTGAGCAGCACCGAACGACCATCGGGCAGGAGCTGGGGACGCAGGAGCCGCTCGGTCGTCTTCAGGCCGACCATCACCGCGCGCAATTCGCGTGTCCAGGCTCTCACCGTCCACGAGCTCGAGCACGAGGAACTGCTGGCCGCCGGTGTCTTCCAGGCCGTAGATCGCACCGATGTTCGGATGATTCAGGGCCGCAAGCACCTGCGCTTCGCGCTGGAACCGCGCGAGCCGGTTGGGGTGGTTCGTCAGAGTCGCAGGAAGGGTTTTCAGGGCAACGTCGCGGCCCAGTTTCGCGTCGTGTGCCCGATACACCTCGCCCATGCCCCCCGCGCCAATGAGGCCAAGGACTTCGTACGGGCCGAGGTGAGTGCCGGTGGACACGGCCATGCGGCACTGATTCTAGCAGCCCGTATTAGGACTCCTCCATGTGGTCAAGCGACTACACGGGCACGCCGGGGGAAACCCCGGACACCGCCAAGGCGCCGCCTACGGATTACCGCGCCAGTTACCGACCCTACCAACTGAAGAAGTAGTACAAAGCCGTGGCGACCATGCCACTGCCGCTGTTTGCGTCGCCCGGTTCATCGGGTTGCCACGTGCTGATTCCGGTTGTGCCCTTTAGCAGAGCACCAGGGAGACCGCCAGACCACCCTCCGACGTTTCTTTGTACTTGGCGTTCATCTCCTTGGCCGTCAGCGCCATGGCGTTGACGGTCGTATCGAAGTCCACGCGACGATTCGCGGGGATCTCGTTGCTCGCAATCATGAATCCCGTCCACGCCTTCACGGCGCCGAACGCGCAACGCTCAATACAGGGGATCTGGACGAAACCCGCCACCGGATCACACGTCATCCCCAGGTGATGTTGCAGCGACGACTCCGCTGCGTTTGCCACCACCTGATGGCTGAAGTCGTGCGCTTGGGCGATGAATGCGGCGCCCATGGCTGACGCGACGCCGATCTCCGCCTGACATCCGCCTTCTGCGCCTGAAAGCGTCGCGTTGTGCTTACACAGATAGCCGATCGCAGCTGCGGCGAGGAATCCATCCCGGAGTTTCTCGTGGGGCAGCTTGCGGCCGCCTTCACCGAGCGCGTACACCAGCGCCGGCAGGACGCCCGCTGAACCGCCGGTGGGCGCCGTCACAACGAGATGGCCACGCGCGTTCTCTTCCGATCCCGCAAGGGCATATGCCGACACGACGCCAACTCCGCGCTGACCGACGAACTGATCGTCCATCGCTCGCTTGTAGACGTCACCGGCCTTGGTTTTGAGCTTGATGGGACCTGGCAGCGTGCTCTCCGGTGCCTTCAGTCCGGCCTTGACGATATTGACCATCGCATTGTGGATTTTGTCGATGAAGGCGTTGATCTCCGCCTCGCTCTTGCCCGAGACAGCCACTTCGTTGGCCATGACGATCTGGGCGACCGTCAACTTGCTGGCGTCCGCATGCTTCTGCAGTTCCGCCATCGTCGAGTAAGGGTACTTCGGCTCTCCCTTCTTGGCCGGTTCATAGCCCTTCCACTCGATGAACCCGCCGCCGACCGAGTAGTATTCGAGCCCGTAGAGGACCGCGTCGCCGCCCATCAGCTTGCACGTCATCGTGTTCGGATGCGGGAAATCACCCTTTGGGGAGTCGTAGATCATGTCCTTCAAGGACACGGTGAAGGTCTTGTCGCCCATCGTCACCGGGAAGGTCTGATCGGGCTTCGACACTAGGCTGTCGAGGAACTCGGGTTCCACGGTCGCAGGTTCCTTGCCGATGACACCGGCAAGCGCGGCCCGCTCGGTGCCGTGGCCTTTACCCGTGGCACTGAGGCTCCCGTACAGGTGGACCTTGAGTCCGGTCACTTTCGCCAGCTGATCGGCCGGCAGGTTCGTGCATCGCTGATAGAAGTCGTACGTGATGCGCATCGGGCCGATCGTGTGGGAACTCGAGGGCCCGGGGCCCACCTTGTAGAACTCTTCCAGAGTGGTCATGACCGGGCCCTTAGCCTTCTTCACGACATCGAGATCCGGCGACACCTTGCTGCCCGGGACTGGCGGTGCCGCAGGCGGAGGCCAGGCGGCCTGTTGTTGCGGGGTCGCTGGCGAGCAACCGGTGATCACAGCCGTGGCACCGATGAGCGCGCTGCGCATCATGAACGCCCGACTGTCGACGCCTGCCGGGATTTCCGCAGGGTGTAGTTCGCGATCTGGCAGAAACGGCTCGTTGCGCGTGGTCTCGCACGCCATGATTTCCTCCATTTGAGCAGGCGGCCCCGGATCGTGCATCCGCGGCTGCCGCCGGCTGAGCAAAGCGCGTGCCCCGGGTCAATCGACCATTGTGGGCGGAAATCCGCGCAGCCGACCCGTTACACCCACGGTGACTCAGAGTGTTCAGAGCGGCCGCATCCGACATTTCAGAGTCCACGCGCTTGCCCAACCCGAACTGTCATTGGTGTACGCGGATTCCACGGGATCAGTTTGGTCTTGCGTCGAGGAAGTGAGGGCTAGTGCGAAACCGCGGTCTGGGCGTTGCGTCACGGGCTCTAGATTGTGTGGTGAGCCGCATCTTCGCGAGTTGGAACGAGCTGGACGGGTGGCTGCGGCAAGTTGATCGGCTGCGGTTGGTGGTGTGAAATCGATTGCCCGCGCCGGGTATGCCATACCACATCTGGTATGCTGAGCTGCGATGGCGTGGACGTGTCGTGATCGTCAGAGCCTTCATCAAGAAGACCGAGAAGACGCCGGCGGGCGAGATCGATCTGGCGCTGCAACGGGCCAAGGAACTGAAGCCATGACGAAGATCAGCGATCTCCACCGCCGTTGGAGCAAGGACGCCCCCTACAAGGAGGCGTACGACAGCCTCGGTGAAGAGTTCGACCTCGCGCGGGCACTGATCGAGGCGCGGAAGGCGGCGGGCCTGTCGCAGTCACAGCTGGCCCGACGCATGAAGACGTCACAGTCTTACATCGCCCGGATTGAGGGCGGCAAGGTGCGTCCATCGACGGACGCCCTCGAACGCTTCGCGCAGGCGACGCTCACGCGCCTTCGGATTGTTTTCGAGCCGCAGCCGGCGCGCTGAATGGACTCCTTCGGTCAACTTCGAACGCGACCGAAAACCGGTGAGGTCAGGTGTTTGGCAGCGTCGCCAGACCGTCTCATTCCCAGCGCAACACCTCCGCGAGGTCGACTCGAGGGTCACGCCTTGCGTCCCTAAACCTACCGTTGGGTTATGTCAAAGCCGGAACGAGAGCGCCGGAATTGACTCTGGTTCGATTGCTGTCCGCGGTGACCGTTCGAGCCTGCAGCACGTTGTTGATGCCGTTGCAGAGGCAGAAGGTGAGCCGCCTTGCGCTGAGGATTCGGACCATCATCAACGCGATCGGTCAGTCGCCGAGCGCTGCCAGAACCGGTCGAAGAGGACGACATGCGACACCTCCTCGGCTCGATTGACGAGGAATGCCTGACCGCCGTCGATCCAACTCGCCCGAAACATCACGTGAAACTGGTGAGGAAAGCGGACGGCGACCCGCCCTGTGCCGCGGGCCACGTCGTACACCCAGATCGCGTCCCGATCGCGATTCTCCGGATACGAGATGCTCACCGATTTCCCGTCGGGGCTGAACATCGGCATCCCGTTTCCCGGTTTGATGTCCTGCCACAGCACGTTTCCGTGCTCGCCGTCCAGCAGGCGCAATCCGGGCGTCATTGACGTGACCACCAGCGTTCCAGAATGGTCGGGTCGCTCGATCCAGTCGCCCCGGAAGAATCCGTCGACAAACTTCTCTGCCGAGCCGCCCAACGCGAGGCTCCGTCTGGTCCGCCAGACGCCGTCCAGAAGTGAGGCGAACATGATCGAGCGCCCATCCGGCGACCACACTGGCCACGCATCCGCGGCCGGGTCGTTCGTGAGCTGACGCAGTTGCGAGCCGTCGACGTTCTGGACCCAGATGTCCGCGTTGCCGGCGGTATTCGAGGCGAAGACGACCTGGCGGCCATCCGGAGAGAGGGACGAATGCATCACCGCGTCGCCAGAGACGGTGGTGATTTGCCGTGGAGTCCCGGTACCGTCGACGGAGATCGTCCAGAGATTGCGACTGCCAACCAGGGCGTTGCTGAAGAGCAGGGTCCGGCCGTCACGTGTGACGTAGGTCCACATGGGATCCAGTGACGCGTCGAGCAGGCGCACGGCGCTCTGACCGTTCGCTACGGGATCGGGCCCGACGGGCACCTTCCAGACTTCGCGCACCGAGCGTGAGGACGTCAGCATCATCCGGCTGCCGTCGGCTGAAATCGTCGGGGCATCGAACGACTCGACGACGTTTGCGGTCAACCGGCTCATCACGCCCGTCTCGATATCCAGCACGCCGACGTCCGAAGTGCCGAGGACCCTGGGCGACGCGACGTACGACACGACCAGGTGGCGGTCATCCGGGAGCCACTCCTGGGATTGCGGCCCTTCACCGCTCTTTTCGAACTGCGTCACCTGGCGCGAGCGGCCGTCGGCCACGTCGACCAGCCACAAATTGCGTGACTCGAACAGGGCGCCCGAGGTATACGCAAGCCGCCGGTCGTCATGCGACCAGGCCGGCCGAGACGTGGTCAGGACGGCCCGGACGTTCCGAGCCAGCATTCGCGCTTCTGCGCCATCCGCCTCGCCGACCCACAGCGTATACGTGAAATCCGCGGCGGGCTCGACACGAAACCAGGCCAGGCGTCGACCGTTCCAGGACGGTGCTGGCGATCGCGCGTCGGACACGACCTTGCGCGCCTGCCCGCCCAACGCGCCGATCTGCCAGATCGAGATCTCGGCGCCGTCTGTACGGGTGAAGTAAATCGACTCGCCGCTCGGCGCGAACACGAGCTCCGACTCCACCGCTGGATCATTGGTCAACCGGATCGGCTCGCCGCCAGACACCTGGCGCAGCCAGATGTCCGGTGTCCCTCCGCGACTCGACACGAAGGCAAAGGATCGCCCGTCGGGCGCGATCGCCGCCGCCCCTTCGCTGCCGTCGTAGCTGGTCAGCTGCGTGGCGATCGCGTGTTCGCCAATCGGCAGCGACGCCGCGGAGTCACGGCGCAGGAGCCAACTCGCGCCAGCGACGAGCGTCAGTGCCAGCATTGTCGACGACACCAGTGCAACCCTACGCCACGGAGCGACGGATCGCGTCTGGAACGCTTCGTCGTTCTGTGCACTCTGGACGTCTTCAAGATCGAGTCGAGTATCGGCGATGTCACGCACACGCCGCTTCGGATCCTTGTGCAGGAGTCGCGGCAGCAGTCGACGAAGTTGCAGGGACGTTGCGGCCGGCAAGGCGCGCCAGTCGGGTTCGGCTCCGATGATCCCGGCGATCACATCCGAGACGGTGTCGCCGGGGAAGGCGAGTCGCCCCGTTAACATCTGGTACAGCACGCAGCCGAATGCCCAGATGTCGGTTCGCTTGTCAACGCCACGCCCGCGCGCTTGCTCCGGACTCATGTAGGACGCGGTGCCGAGAATCACGCTCGCCCCGGTGCGATATGCGGATACGGTCGGCTGCGAAATGTCCGAGATCTCTCGATTCCTCGCGAGGTTTCGCGAGACCGAAGTCGAGGACCTTGACGATCCCGTCCGGGGTGACCTTGATGTTCGCGGGCTTGAGATCGCGGTGAACGATTCCCTTCTCATGCGCCGCATCCAACGCGTCGACGATCTGCCGGGCGATCTGCAGGGCCTCGGCAATATCGAGCGGGCCCCGTTCGAGCCGCTCGGCGAGGGTGGGCCCCTCGATCATCTCCAAGACGAGACCGATTTGTCCGTCGACCTCCTCGATGCCGTAGATTGCGGCGATGACCGGACAGTTGAGTGCCGCCAACGCTCGGGCCTCGCGCTCGAATCGTGCAATGCGATCCTGGTCGCGGCTGAAGCTCTGTGGTAGGACCTTGATTGCCACGTGACGGCGAAGCCGCCGGTCGAAGGCCCGATAGACCTCGCCCATCCCCCCAGCGCCGATTAGGGCCGCAATCTCGTAGGGCCCGAACCTCGTCCCGATCTTCAGCATCGCGCCTCACGATTGTAGGACAGCCCGCGAAAAAGCCCTTCCTCGACGAGCTGTTGGATGCGACGCGATCGAAGTGTAGAGCGGCAGATCAGTGACGTCGGACGCCACAGCCTGGACGACGGCGCCTTCAAGAATCATCGAGTCGAGAACGTAGCGCGCGTCGGCGCGAGCTGGCGCTCGTCACGCACGACACCATCGAGTTCCAGAGAGTGCCGGGCTTGAAGTCGAGGACTGGAAGGATCGACTTCGGAGCGTGGAAGGAAGTAGCTATCACGAAGATCCGGCATCTCCCGATGGCGCTGGTTGGGTGCCGCTGGTCTTCATCAGCGGTGCCGTCTCCCTATTCGTCATTACCTTCCTCGTTCAAGCCGTCCGCGTCGAGGGGACTGCGATGGCGCCCACGCTCGAAGGCCAGGACCGATTGATTGTTAACAAGTTGGTCTATCAGCTGTGCGAACCGAGGCGCGGCGAGATCGTGATGCTCTTGTATCCGCTCAATCCCGACAGGATTTTGTCAAACGCGTCATCGCCGAGGAGGGCGATAGGGTACGCATCCTCGACGCCCGCGTTTACGATCAATGACGTCTGCGCGTTGGCAGTTCTTGAAAGCGTGAACGATGGCGGACTTGCAAGATTCTGCGAGTCTAGAGGAGCCCGCCTTCGCCCTTCGGGCTACGGTTCGCCCGCTTTCGCCTTCGGGCTACGGCGCGGCAGCCTTCGCCTGGCTTGCCGAGCCGAAGCTCACGCTTAGGCGAAGTCACGCGTGAGCGAAGGCTGGTGAGCCGCGAAGGAATCGAACCTTCAACCCGCAGATTAAGAGTCTGCTGCTCTGCCAATTGAGCTAGCGGCCCACATCGAGGAAGGCACCGCACCACAGCCATCGCGGCGGCGCGGCAAACAACAGATTATACCGAGGGAGGAGAGGGCGCGCAAGGCTACCGCGCGGAAGGACGCGGCAGCCTGACCTTGAACGACGCGCCTTCGCCCGGGCGCGACTCGACGGTGATCTCGCCGCCGAGATCCTTCACGCAGTCGCTGACGATCGCCAGGCCCAACCCGAACCCGTCAGTCCCCAGCTCCTCGTCGCGCTCTGCGTGCGCGCGGTACGCACGCTCGAAGACGCGAGGCAGGTGCTCGGACGCGATGCCCATGCCGTTGTCCTCGACGACGATCGACCAGGCCTCGGGGGCCGCCTCACCCAGCACCTGGACGATCCGTTCCGGCTTTGAGGGATCCGAGTACTTGATGGCGTTCGAGATCAGATTCACCAGGATCAACTCGACGGCGGCGACGTCCACCTCGATGATCGGGAGGGTCTCGGAAATCCGGATCTCCACGTCCCGCCGTTCGGCCATGTCGCGCAGCTGCCGCGCCACTTCACGCGCGACGAGGCTGAGCGGCAGCCGCTGCGTCTGCGCCGTGTCGGTGCTCGCCTTCAGCCGGGACATCATCGCGAGCTGGTCGGTCAGACGAACGAGGCGCGTCAGGTTGCGATCGATCACTTCCCGATATCCCGCGCGCGCAACCGCTTCGTCGCTCGCCTCGGCCAGCTTGACTGCAAATTGCAGCGCGCCGATCGGCTGTCGGAGCTCGTGGCTCACCATGCGGTTGAAGTTCTCGAGCCTCCGCGTCTGCTCGTCGATCTGCGCCGTGTACTTCGCGATGAACGTCTCGACGGTCGTCTGCTGCAGCACGGCAACCGCCTGCGAGAGCCGGCGGAGAACGGCGATCACCTCCGACGGCGCGATCACATCCAGCCGCGTTGTCTCCTCCTCGACGAACGTGACCAGGATGGCCGAGAGGACACGGTACTCGCGGAGCAGCTGATGAACGGAGGCACGTTGCTCGTATCGCAGCTCGCCGAGCTCCCGCGCCTTGTCGAGGACGAACGTGTTCGCGGCGAACTCGTTGACTTCCTCGTCCTTCAAGTACCCGGCAATCTCGCGGATGAGCGACGGGATGTGGTCCAGCAACGCCCCCGTCGGAAAAACCTCGCCAGCGGTGACAGGCAGCAGCTCGTTCAGGCGATCGAGCCAGCGCGCGGCGAGCGACTCGTGCGCCTCGCTCATTCGCGAGCCTATCTGGTGGCCGAAGTCTCCGGCAATGGTGACCGTCATGATGCGTGCTGGGGCGGATGACGTTCAATCCTACAGTCGGCTGGGCTCTGTTGCAACGAGCGAGGCAGCTGTCAAATGATTCGCACGCGATCCGTGTCGCGAAACCATACGAGCCTTGCGGCCGTCGACCCACGGAGCGCCCGTGCCTCATCGCGTGAGATATAGTGCCAGCCGGAGGCGATTGAACAAGTGAGAGATCTTCGTGGAAAGACCGCGCTCGTCACAGCCGCGGCTCAGGGCATCGGTCGTGCGACGGCGGAACGCTTCGCTCAGAGTGGAGCGCGCGTCATCGCGACAGATATCAACGAAGCCGGACTTGCGCCCCTCGCCGCGATCGACGGCATCGAGGTGCGGCCGCTCGACGTCCTCGACTACGCAGCGGTCCAGGCGGTCGTGAAGCAGCTCGACACCGTCGACATCCTGTTCAACTGCGCCGGCATCGTTCACGGCGGCACGGTGCTCGATGCCACGTTCGAGGAGTTTGCCTTCGCCGTCGACCTCAATGTCACGTCGATGATCCGGACGATCAAGGCGGTCCTGCCGGGGATGCTCGAGCGAGGCGACGGCGCGATCGTCAACATGTCCTCGGTTGCCAGCAGCGTGAAGGGCGTCCCGAACCGCTTCGTCTACGGTACGACGAAGGCAGCCGTCATCGGTCTGACCAAAGCCATTGCCGCGGACTACGTCGCCCGCGGCATCCGCTGCAACGCCGTGTGCCCGGCCACTGTCGACTCGCCCTCGCTTCAGGAGCGCCTGCGAGCACAAGGAGACTACGAAACGGCGCGGGCTGCCTTCGTCGCCCGTCAGCCGATCGGACGCATCGGGACGCCAGAGGAAATCGCGGACCTCGTTCTGTACCTCGCCACGGCGACCTACACGACCGGCCACGTGCACGTGATTGACGGCGGCTGGACGGCGTAGCACAGTCGTCGGTCGGCAGTCGTCGGTCGGCAGTCGCAGTCGACAGTCGGGGTCGGAAGTCATCAGTCGACAGTCATCGGTCGACAGTCGAGTCATCAGTCGTCAGCGGCTGTCGCAGGCTCAGCCTTCGGGCGCGGCCACCGGGAACATTTCTCCTCCGGCTCGCATCTACTGTGCAGAGAGGTCGATTCCTGGGATCTATGCCGGTACAACCTGAACTCAACGTCCAGCCGGATCCGGGCGACGACGCGTCGCTGGTGGCGCGCATTGCGCGGGCCGACCACCGTGCCTTCGAGGCACTGATGCGCCGGCACAACGGGAAGCTGTTCCGGGTGGCTCGGGCCATCCTGCGGGACGATGCAGAGGCGGAGGATGCGCTGCAGGATGCGTATCTCGACGCATACCGGCACATCGGTGAGTTCCGCGGCGGTTCGAGCCTCTCGACCTGGCTCACTCGCATCGTCGTCAACCACGCGTTGATGCGATTGAGGAAGCAGCGCCGGGACCGCACCGTCGTTCCAATCAACGCGGAAGACCACGAATCCGGAGACCGAGGTGCGCGACGAGAAAGCCGAATCACCTGCAGGTGCTGCCCTCAGGAGCGAACTGCGGCAATTGCTCGAGCGTCGCATCGACGATCTTCCGCTGTCGTTCAGGACAGTCTTCGTCATGCGCGAGGTCGACGAAATGACCGTCGAAGAAACGGCCGCGGCTCTTGGCATCCCGTCGTCGACCGTGCGGACGCGTCTGTTCCGCGCGCGCGCGCTGCTGCGCGAGTCGCTCGCCCGCGACGTCGACAACGCGACTCTCGACGTGTTCGGGTTCGCCGGGGAACGGTGCGATCGGATTGTCGCGTCGGTGCTGACGAAGCTGTGACGCTCCAGTCGGCGGTCGTCAGTCGTCGGTCGCAGTCGCAGTCGACAGTCGCAGTCGACAGTTCGGTCGGCAGTCGCAGTCGGCCGATCACTTCATCCGAGTCACCAACAGAGTGATTCATTCTCCCGACGATTCAGTCGGGGCCTATAGGAGATCAGAAGATGAAAGCAGTTGTAGTCATGTCCGCGGTGTTGCTGGTGGGGTCGGCGGCCTACGCCCAGGGCGTAGACGATGCGCAGATTGCGTCGATTGTGGTGACGGCGAACCAGGTCGACATCGACGCGGGCAAGCTTGCCAGCTCGATGGCTGCCAACGGCGACGTCAAGAAGTTCGGCGAGCAGATGGTGACCGATCACACCGGCGTCAACAAACAGGCGACCGAGCTGGTGACGAAGCTGAAGGTCACGCCGCAGGACAACCCGACCAGCGCGAGCCTGAAGTCAGGCGGCGCAGAGAACGTCGCCAACCTCAAGAAGCTGAAGGGCGCGGCGTTCGACAAGGCGTACGTCGATCATGAGGTCGCGTATCACCAGCAGGTCATCGACGCCCTGGACAAGACGCTCATTCCGAATGCGTCGAACGCGGAGCTCAAGGCGCTGCTGGTGAAGGTCCGTCCGGCATTCGTCGCACACCTCGAGCATGCGAAGCACGTGCAGGCGTCGCTGAAGTAGGGAGATGCCCTTCGCGTCCGTTCGCAAGGTGGCGCTGGCGGTCCTGGTCTTGCAGCCTGATCGCCGGCGCCGCGGCCTGCAAGGCGCCACCGGCAACGCACACGGTGCCGATCGACGGCGCTCGCATTCCAACCGCCGGCGTTGACGGTAAAGGTGGGAGACTCGATCGTCTGGATCAACAAGGATCCGTTTCCCGCACACCGTGACGTCGCAGGCGAGGCGGGTTCGATTCGCACGCGCTCCAACCGGCTCAGTCGTGGACGTACGTCGCCTCGCAGAAGGGCGAGTTCAGCTACATCTGCACGCTGCACCCCACGATGAAGGGCACGCTGCGAGTCGAGTAACGGCTCCAGCGCCGCTCGGTATCAGCCGCCCGACGCAGCCCCGGTAGAGGAATTCCGATCAGCGCCGCGCCTCCGAGATACACCACACCGATAGACCGACAGCACGACCCCGCCGGTGAGGACCGGGTTGAGCGGCGGGAGCACGCGCCTGACCGCAAACGCCAGGGCTCCCGCCACGATGGCCGCAAGCCCAGATCCGCGCCGCGTAGGCCTTGTCGAGCCCGCTGGTGCCGACACGACGATTGAGGCTCGCGCGCAGCATCAGGAACTCGATCCAGCCGGCCACTCCGGCCGAGGCCGTCAGTCCTGCGGCGCCCCAGTGCGGCGCGATTCGCAGGAACGGCGGCAGGACGATGGCTCCCAGATAGCCGAGCACAGTCGCCGTAATCAGCCGGATTGCGGCGAACCGCAGCGGCGACTTCGTGTCTCCGACTGCGTAGTGCGCCACCGAATACAACCTCGCCATCGTGGTGGCGAGCAGCCCAATCGACGATCCGGCGAGGATGCCCCAGACATAGCGTGAGTCCGTCGCGGTGAATCGTCCCGTCTGGAGCAGCACGCCTGCGATCACGTCGCCGAGCGCGGCGAACGCGACGGCGGACGGGATCACGAAGAACGCCATGCGCTGGAGTGCGGCGTCAATCCGGCGGGAGAGCGCATCGTAGCGGCCGCCCGGCGCCGAGTCGGCCGCCGCGTCCCCTGACATCGCGGGCAGCTCGGATGCCGAAATCGCGATTCCAAAGAGACTGACGGGCAGCGTGTAGAGAATCTGCGCGTTGGTCAGTCCGGTGACCGCGCCGGTCGGCAGCAGGCTGGCGATCATGGTGTCGATGTAGCCGGTGAGCTGCACGGCTCCGCGGCTCACCAGCACCGGCATGAAGTTGCGGACGACCTGCCGCACGTGCGGCGTGATGCCGAGCTCGAGGTCGTGCCGCGTCAATTGCCATGCCTGTCGCGCCTGAACCGCGAACTGGAGCCCGCTCCCCACCACGGATCCCCATGCCAGGGAGATCGCGAGCGAATCGAGATCCTGACGTCCTCCAAAGAGAAGCAGCGTGCCGATCATTGCGGCGTTCCACGCCACAGGTGCCGTGTAGGCAAGCAGAAAGCGGCCGTGACTGTTGAGGACGCCGAGGCACCAAGCGGAAGCGACCAGGATGCCGGCGCCGGGAAAGAGGATCCGAACCAGGCGCACGGCCAGCACCCGTTTGGCCCCCTCGAACCCGGGCGCGACGAGATTGACGAGGATAGGGGCCGCGAGGACGCCGAGCAATACCAGGACGGCGATCGCCAGCGACAGCAGCGCGAAGAACACCCGCGCCGTGTGCGCGGCCGCCTTCGTGATCGCCGCGCGCCCGAAGCGCCGAATGCACCGGAATGAACGATCCCGAGAGCGCGCCTTCGCCGAACAGATTCTGAAGCAGATTGGGGATGCGAAACGCGGCGTTGAAGGCATCGACGGCGATGCTGTTCTGCCCGAAGTACCGAGCGATCAGCCGCACGCGGAGCAGGCCCGCGAGCCGGCTGACCAGGATGCCGGCCCCGACCGACGTGTCGGGGCGCGCGAACCGGCGCGCGAGCGACGTGATGCTGGGGGGCACGAAGTATGGTAACCGCGGTCGGTCGTCGGGGCTCTTCGAGCGTTCCCGTCTGCATCCTTACAGCCGCGGGGCCCCACCCCCGCGGTCACTCGCCGCTTCGCTTCGCTCGCGGCTGGTTGGCGGCGGCAGCCCGAGTTCCGAGCCGCGAGTCCCCACCACTGAGGATCCCCGATCCCCGATCTTCCGGATCCCTGATCCCTGATCCCGACTCAGATACACTCATCGGATGTCTGATCAAAAGGTCGCCCTCATCACCGGCGCGGGCAGTGGCATCGGACGGGGTGTGTCGATTGGGTTACTCGGTGACGGATTTCGCGTCGTGCTCGCAGGGCGCCGGCAGGCGCAGCTCGAGGAAACGGCGGCGCAGTCCGGGGCGCCGCCTTCGCGCGTGCTGACGGTCCCGACTGATGTGACGGATCCGGAATCGGTCAGGGCGCTCTTCACCAAGACGGCCGCCGCATTCGGCCGCCTCGACGTGCTCTTCAACAACGCGGGCATCAGTGCCCCAGGCGTCCTGCTCGAGGACCTCACCGTCGATCAGTGGAAGGCGGTGGTCGACACGAACCTGACCGGCCCGTTCCTCTGCACGCAGCACGCCTTCGCGATGATGAAGGGCCAGACGCCAATGGGCGGCCGGATCATCAACAACGGGTCGATCTCCGCGTACGCGCCGCGTCCCAATTCAGCGCCCTACACGGCCACGAAGCACGCGATCACCGGACTGACCAAGTCCACCGCGCTCGACGGGCGGAAGTACAACATCGCGTGCGGCCAGATCGACATCGGCAACGCGGCGACGGAGATGGCCGCCAAGATGGCGAAAGGCGTCCCGCAGGCGAACGGGACCATCGCGGCGGAACCGCTCCTGGACCTGGCGTGCGTCGTGGATGCCGTCCGGTACATGGCGGGACTGCCCCTCGGGGCCAACGTGCAATTCCTGACCGTGATGGCGACGAAGATGCCGTACATCGGAAGGGGATGATGGATGGGCCACAGGGCGGAGCAGCGATGCGCATCGATTCCAATGGAGCCGCCACTCCCGTCAACACTCCACGCCAGGTACTGTTCGCGAGCCTGATCGGAACGACGATCGAGTTCTTCGATTTCTACATCTACGCGACCGCCGCGGTCCTCGTCTTTCCCCGATTGTTCTTTCCGGCCTCGGACCCGGCCTCCGCGACCCTTGCTTCGCTCGCGACGTTTGCGATCGCGTTCCTCGCGAGGCCGATCGGCTCGGCGCTCTTCGGCCACTTCGGCGATCGCATCGGCCGCAAGACGACGCTCGTCGCGGCGCTTCTGACGATGGGCATCTCCACCGTCGCGATCGGTGTACTTCCGACGTATGCGAGCATCGGCGTCGCCGCGCCGCTGCTGCTGGCGACCTGCCGGTTCGGGCAGGGTCTCGGCCTCGGCGGCGAGTGGGGAGGGGCAGTGCTCCTTGCGATCGAGAACGCTCCGCCGGGCAAGCGCGCGTGGTACGGGATGTTCCCGCAGCTTGGCGCGCCGGTCGGGTTCTTCTTTTCGGGCACCGTGTTCCTGGCGCTCTCAGCGTGGCTCACCGACGAACAGTTCTTCAGTTTCGGCTGGCGGATTCCCTTCCTGGCCAGCGCGGTGCTCGTGATCATCGGCCTCTACGTACGCCTCACCATCACGGAGACTCCGGTCTTCCGGGAGGTCCTGAGCCGGCGCGAGCGCGTCAAAGTCCCGATGTTCGTGGTGTTCCGCGAGCATCCCGGCACCGTCCTGATCGGCGTGCTCGCCTCGCTCGCAACCTTCGTCCTCTTCTACCTGATGACCGTGTTCGCGCTCTCGTGGGGCACGACGGCGCTCAAATACAGCCGGCAGACGTTCCTGTTGTTTCAGCTGTTCGGTGTCGTGTGCTTCGCACTGACGATTCCGCTGGCGGCAGTTCTCGCGGAGCGCGGCCGCCGCCGCACGCTCATCTGGGTCACGATCGCGATCGGCGTGTTCGGCCTGATCATGGCGCCTCTCCTCACATCCGGTCCAATTGGAGCGCTGCTGACGATGGCCGTCGGGTTGTCGTTGATGGGGATGACGTACGGCCCACTGGGGACGGTGCTGTCCGAGCTCTTCCCGGCGTCGGTCCGGTACACGGGAAGCTCGCTGACGTTCAATCTCGCGGGGATCTTCGGCGCGTCGCTCGCGCCCTACGTCGCGACGTGGCTGGCCAAGACGTACGGGCTGCAGTATGTAGGGTATTACCTCTCACTGGCCGCGTTGCTGACGCTCCTGGGACTCTTCGCGAGCCAGGAGACGAAGGATCGCGATCTCGGCGCGCCCGCGTCCGGCTGATCCGTCAACCTTCGCCGCCGTCAGTGAAAGGCACCCGAACGAAGATCGTCGTGCCCCTGCCGACCGCGCTTTCGATGTCCAGGGTCCCTCCAGCGAGCGCCGCGCGCTCGTGCATGCCGATTACGCCGAGCCCGCGGTCGTCGCTCTGGCGGAGTGCGGCTGTCGGATCGAATCCGACCCCATCGTCCTCGATGATCATGACGACCTGCCGGTCGCGCCGCTCGAGCAGGACGTCCGCGCGCGCGGCCCGGGCATGCTTGAAGATGTTGTTCAGCGCCTCCTGCGCGATTCGATAGAGGCTGGTTTCAATGTCCTGACCCAGACGCTGGTGATCCAGTCCGGTGACGTGGAACTCGGCGGCGATGCCGTAGTGGTTCGACCATTCCCGGAGGAACTTGCTGAGCGCGTCGGGCAATCCGATGTCGTCCAGGCCGGCCGGGCGAAGCTCCCATGCGAGGAACTCGACATCGGCATCCAGGCGCTCGGCGATACGGTCAGCCTGCTCGATGCGACCGCGCAGCTGCGGTCCGGACTCGCTGGTTGTTTTCAGACCCTCCAGATTGAGGCGCAGCGCTGTCATCTGTTGACCGAGATGATCGTGGAGGTCACGCGCGATCCGGCGGCGTTCGTCCTCCTGGATCGTCACGAGGCGCTTCAGCAGGTTCTTGACCCGGTCTTCGCCGGCGCGCCGCTCGTCGACCTCCAACCCGAGCGCGGCGTTGGTATTGGCCAGCTCTTGCGTGCGCTCGGACACTCGCATCTCGAGATCGTTGCGCGCGCTCTGCAACGCACGTTCGTGGCGTTTGCTCTCGGACACGTTCTGGGTCGTTCCGATCGCGCGAATCGCGCGTCCGGCGGTGTCCCGGAGCACGATGGCGGAAGTTCGCGTCCAGACGGTCGTCGCCTGCCCATCGCCGTCGGGACGGACGAAGCGCTGTTCGAAGGCGAACTCGGTGCCTGAAGCGATGGCGTGGTCGAGCGCGGCTGCGGCGACATTGCGATCGTCGGGATGCACGAAACGCGCAACCTCCGGGGCCGACGTCGGGAGCGCGAAGCCCAGGACGGGCTCGACGCGGGTGTAGTACTTGTACGTCTGCGAGTCGATATCCAGTTCCCAGGAGTACATCCCTGCGGCCTCGGCGGCCATGCGGAGCCGTTCGACCGATTCCCGCAACTCCTGTTCGGTCGACTTGCGTGGCGTGACGTCGACGAATGTCAGCACTACGCCGTCGACGCTACCCTCAGAAGTGCGATACGGGATGAGGCGCATCGCATACCAGCGGCCGTCGCGCGTCACGACCTCACGCTCGACCGGCCGGAGGTCGTTGAGCACGCCGGCGAGATCGCTGCTCAGGTCCGAGTCCTTGAGGCTGCTCGAGACATCAGAGAGCGGCCGGCCGAGATCCGAAGGAATCAGACTGAACAGATTCCGGACCGTCGGCGTGAACAGCTTGATTCGCGTCTCACCATCCAGGAAGAGCGTGCCGATTTCAGTGGAATTCACCAGATTGAGGATGTCGTTGGTCATCTGCGACTGTTCCTCAACCTTGATCTTCAGCTCCTGGTTCACCGTCGTGAGCTCCTCGTTGATCGACTGGAGCTCCTCCTTGCTGGTTTCGAGTTCTTCCGCTGACGATCGCAGCTCCTCGTTGCTCGCTTGCAGCTCTTCGTTCGAGGACTTGAGCTCCTCGGTCTGCGCCTCGTACTGTTCCACGGAGGATTGGAGCTGCTCCTTGAGTCTT
This sequence comes from uncultured Acidobacteriota bacterium, assembly GCA_963730995.1. Taxonomy (GTDB): domain Bacteria; phylum Acidobacteriota; class Vicinamibacteria; order Vicinamibacterales; family 2-12-FULL-66-21; genus CAVSUB01. Next base: position 971,864 of record CAVSUB010000012.1, read on the forward strand.
CCCAGCTCCTGCTCGAGATGGATTGCCGCGTCGCTGAGTCCGGCGATTGGTTCGACCGTCTCCGTGGCGGGTGCCATGGCGGGAGCGTCCTCCTCGAACAGAACAAGAAAGAAGCCGCGCGCAGGATCACCGGACCGCAATACCGGCTTCACGGTAATCGTCACGGTTTCGGGTGCGTCCGACACACGGAGCGACAGCCCATGTGCCTGCACGGACTTCCGGCGCTGCGCCGCCTGGTACAGCGCCGTTCTCACCTCGAGCCGCAGCTCGGGACGGATCGCTCGCAACAGGTTGTGCGATGGCTCTCCGCCGACGAATTGCAGGTATCTGCCGGCGTGCGGCGACAAATGCAGGATCTCGTGCTCTTCGTCCACGATCAGCGACGGAGGACCGTACTGCTCCAGGAGCTCCTGGTGGAGATCGGCGTGCGAGAGTCGTTCCATCCGGGGGATCTCCAGCCGGCGGCTGTTGTCGCCGCGAAGGAAGCGTCCCGGCGGGCGGTTGATCTCCAGTGGCAGCGGCACGACCACTCGCGATACACGTCGACTCTCGAAGAGCCGCGCATCTTTGTCCGCCGCGACGAATAGATCGCCCGCGGCTCCGATAGATTCCGACGATCCCAGGAACAGGTAACCTCCTGGGTCGAGCGCATAGTTCAGAACGTCCATCAGCCGGCGCTGAACCGTCGTGTTGAGATAAATCAAGAGGTTCCGACACGAGACGAGATCGAGGTGAGAGAAGGGCGGATCCCGGATCACATTGTGGCAGGCGAACAGCACGAGCGCGCGGAGCTCTTTTCGGACCCGGTAGCCTCCGGACTCCTCGACGAAGAACCGGTCGAGCCGCTCGGAAGAGACGTCGGCCGCGTCGGTCAGGGTGTACAGGCCTTCTCGAGCCGAGACAAGCGCGTCCGAGTCGATGTCGGTCGCAAAAATCAGAGTTTCAGGCGTGTCGGGCTTTCCCCACGTGTGTTCAGCGAGCAGCATCGCGATCGAATACGCTTCTTCGCCGGTGGCGCAGCCCGGCACCCACACTCTGATCTGGTCATCGGGCCCTTTTCCTGCCGTGAGCGACGGAATCAGCCGTTCGAGTGCATCGAACGCCGGCCGATCGCGAAAGAAATTCGTGACGCTGATCAGCAGATCCTTGAGCAGCGCCTGCGGCTCGTCGGGTTGCGAGTATAAGAACCGCGAATACTCGCCGAGCCTATCGATCCCGTGCACTCGCATCCGATGCGCGAGACGGCGCCGGGCGGTCGCCGGTTTGTAGCTGGAAAAATCGTGACCCGTTCGGGCCCGAAGGTGTGTGAAGATCTCGGCGACGGTGGCGTCGTCCGTCGAGTTGCCGGCTCTCGTTTCCGGCACGATGGGCGCCGGGCTGCGCCGGGCGTTGTACGCAACCAGCCGCGCGGGCATCTCCGCGACGGGGAGGATGTAGTCGGCAAACCCGGTCGCAATCGAGTGCCGGGGCATGTCCTCGTGATCGGCTTCGTTCGGATCCTGTACGAGGCAGACACCACCCCGTTCCTTTATCCGCTTCATCCCCATGGATCCGTCCGCGCCCGTGCCCGAGAGGACGATGCTGGCGGACCGTGGGCCCTGACAATCTGCGAGCGTGCGGAAGAAGATGTCGATCGGAGCTCGCCGCTCCTCGATCCGCGTGATGGGGGACAGCTCGAGATGGCCGTCGACCATCGACACGCTCTGATTCGGCGGGAGCACGTAAACATGATCCGGCACGACAGGGGCCCGATCGATGACGGTCGTCACCGGGACCGACGTGGATCGCTGCAACACTTCGGGCAGCCGGCTCTCGTATTCGGGCGACAAGTGCAGGATGACGACATAGGCCATCCCGCTGTCGATCGTGACGTGCTCGAAGAACGCTCTGAGCGCTTTGATTCCACCGGCGGAGGCGCCCAGGCCAACTATCAGAAAATCGTCGGCTGCCATAGCATCTCCCGTCGAGCCCCGCTCGCCCCCGCGTCCCCTGTGACGTAGTATAGGCGCTTCACTGAAGGTGAGGCCGCGTCTGAAGAAGCTCCGCATCCTCCTGGCGGATGACCACGTGACGGTGCGCGAAGGCGTCAAGATGATCATCAACGCGCAGGCGGACATGGAGGTCGTCGCCGAAGCCGCCGACGGCCGCGTCGCCGTCGCGGAGGCCCAGGCCGTCAGACCCGATGTCGTCGTGATGGATGTCTCGATGCCACGGGTCAACGGTCTCAAGGCGACGGAAATGCTCACGGAATGCTGTCCGGAGGTCAAAGTGCTCGCCCTGACCCGGCACCAGGACGACGGGTATCTGCAGCAGTTGCTGCGCGCCGGCGCCGCGGGCTACGTCCTGAAACAGAGCCGGCCGGCCGAACTGCTGCAGGCCATCCGGGCGATCGGGGGAGGCGGCAGTTATCTCGATCCCGCCGTGGCCGGACGAGTCATCGGGGACTACGGCCGCCGCCGGCAGGCCGTTCCGACTGTCGCGGGCGCCGGCACACTGAGCAGCCGCGAAGAGGAGGTCCTGCGTCTCATCGCATGGGGCTACAGCAACAAGGAGATCGCGGCCCGTCTCGACCTGAGCGTCAAGACGGTGGAGACGCACAAAGCGAATGCCATGCACAAGCTGCAGATGCGCAGCCGCATCGACATCGTGCGGTTCGCGCTGCTGCAAGGGTGGCTCGAGGACAAATAGTCCGTCGCACCGGAGCCGATCGTCAGTCGGGCGCGTTCAAGACCGACGTCGACATGCCGTCCGACGGGAGGGCGATGGGCTGATCGCTCTCGGCGCGGCGCAAGAGCCAGTGCAAGGCTGATGGACGGCCCTCCGGATCCCTCACAATCCCGACCCGCGCAGTGACCTTGACGAAGTGCCGTTCGCGGGGACGCAGCTGAATCTGACGCTCCGCGATTTCAGGCGTCTCGGGAACAGCCTTGATGAACTGGATGAACTCCACGCGCTCGCCGTTGAGGAACATGTGCAGGGGTCGCCCCACCAGTGCGCGGAGGGAGACGTTCAGGAGGCGTCCCGCGGCCGCATTGCCCGTGACGATCACTCCGGCAAGGTCTGTCGCGACGAAGGCGTCCGACAGCAGATCGACGAGGGATCTGAAGCGATCCTGTTCGTGAAGGACGGAGCTCTGTACTTTCTTCAGGTCTTTATCGGCGTCGGCAAGGCGCTCGCCCGCAGCCTCGAGAAATTCGAACGTGTGTCTCAGCTCGCGGACGCACTCGCCGAGCAGCCTTGCCGGGTCGGCCTGCGGCTGTTCGGCCTTGCGCTCGAGCGTGTTGAGTCTGGAGCGCATGAGAGCGAGCTGCCACGACGTGGAGTCAACCATCCGTCACCTCGGCAGAACGTGTCTCGAATTGGACGTTTTGGGCTCCAGGGAGTACTGGAGACCTTCGCCTATTCCACTGCTATGACCCTTGCCACGCCATCAGGGATCTGGCTGTCCGCTCAGGGTATTCACTGAGGCCGCGGTATGCTCCTTCGTCGACCCACGGTTGGAGGACGACGTCAAAGATGGTCCCACCTAAGTTCGCCGAGCTCTTCGGCCGTCCCGCGTCGGCTCGCGCCATTGCGCCCGGTCGCGTCAATCTGATGGGTGATCACACAGACTATAACGCTGGATTCGTCCTGCCAGTCGCCATCCCGCAGAGTACGGAGGTCGAGGTCGCACCCGGCGAGAGCCGCCGCGTGCGTGTCTGGAGCGATCAGTTTGCCGACCAGGGAATCGTCGAGTACCAGCTTGGAGCGGAGAGGCGGGATCAGGGGTGGGCCGATTACGTGCGCGGGATGTCGCACGTGCTGGCTGATGCTGGACTCGAGCGCGGGTTCGACGCTCGCATCCTGTCACGCGTTCCGCTGGGCAGCGGGCTCTCTTCCAGCGCCTCGCTCGAGATTGCCGTCGGTCGCGCCTTGCGCGATCTCTTCTCGCTGTCCCTCGACGACATCGCTCTCGCGAGGGCCGCGCAGCGGGCGGAGAACGAATTCGTCGGTGCGCCGGTCGGGATCATGGATCAAATGGCGTGCCTGCTGGCGGACGAGCGTGCGGCGCTCTTCCTTGACACCAGGGACCTGACCTTTCGGCGCGTTCACGTCCCGAGCGCCGCCGGCCTGGTCGTCATCCACTCGGGGATATCACACCGCCACGCGCGTGGCGACTATGCGACTCGACGACGGGAATGCGATGAAGCCGCCGCACGGCTGCGCGTCGCGACGCTCCGCGATCTCACGCACGCCGATGCGGAGCGGATTGAGAAGCTCCCCTCACCTTTCAATCGCCGCGCACGGCACGTGGTGACCGAGAACAATCGCGTGCTCGCCACAGTCGAAGCGCTGGGCGAGGGCGACCTCGACGAGGTCGGACGTCTGTTCGTCGAGTCGCACGCATCCTTGCGAGACGACTACGAAGTGTCGGTGCCTGAGGTGGACGTGCTGGCCGAGGCCTTCACCGGTCTGCGAGGGGCGTACGGGGCACGGATCACGGGCGGAGGATTCGGCGGATCCGTCGTGGCGCTGACAGATGCCGGGGAGGCAGGCCGTATCGCCGGGCAAGCTGTCGAAGCTTACAGACGAGCGACCGGCAAGCAGCCGCGGATCATGTTGCCGGCGTGAGCCGTTGACGCGGATGTCCGGTCCGGAGGGCGACAAAGGCGGAACGGGCGGCTCACGACGCGGGGCGGCAGTGACGCGCCTCTATCTGCCGGACCTTGTCCTGGAAGCTCGCGACCCACGCATCGACGGTCTCGGCCGTCTGCTCGTGCGACCCGGGCTTGTGGATTCTGTCAACACGCGCGGCCTCGAATATCGCGCGGACATGATCCGCCGTGAGCCGATGAAGCTGTTCGAGCAGGAAGAGCCGTCCTTCTTCTGAGATCGCGGGGTGGCCCTCACCTCCGTCGGCCGCCATCGAGATCGTGAGGTCGCCGCGGCACTGGTCACCGCTTCCCTCGAAGACCGGCTTTTTGCGCCAGCTCTCCAGGTTCATTTTGGCAGTGGTGGCGTTCGACGTTTTCCCCGCGCCGCCGAACGTGGCGCCGGCATCCACGATCGCCGCCGCGGCGCTACGGCACGCCGATGCGCCCTCGCGCTCGTAGAGCACCTGGTGCCCGCCGTTCTTGCCTTCGGCTCGAACTTCGCCGGCACTCAGGTCCACATCGTCCATACACCACATCGCCTGCTGCTCGGCCTTCCGGTCGCCGTGCTGAACCAGCACGCCGAAGAGCGCGAGCGCGTCGAAGACCGTTCGCTGCCGTTTTCGCTCTTCACCGGGCGGCAGCTTGTTGATCGCGTCGTCCAGTTCCTGCCACTTCCAGCCCTGATCGTTATCCGTGCCCGAGACGATGGGTGGACCGGAGACCGAGAGCTGCCACATCGCAACGTATCGCCGTAACGCTCGAGGGCCGGAGCCTGTATTGGGATCTTGCGGGCAGTCCTGGCATTGCACGTTCATCGGCAGCGCGGGGACCGCGACGAAGCCGAGCGCCCACATCAGGCGCGTCGCCGCAACCATCGCGAACGCCTCTCGATTCCCTGACTCGTGTTCTCGATCCCAGGTACTTGAGCCGGAGCGTATGGTCGCCGGGCGCGCGGCACGTGAACTTGGCGGACTTGCCGCCCAGTTCCTTACCAGGTTTGTCGAACGTGCACCCAATCCCGGTTTCCGCAGTCGCTTCGTCGAAGGTATACGGGAAGAGACCCGGCGGACCGTTTCGCAGATCGATCGGAGAGATGACTCCGGGATCCGTCCACATGACCGCGCGGCCCAGGTATCCTGCTCGTCCGGCGGGAGAGGTCACGATCGCGTGCAGCGGCTTGGACGGTGCGGTCCACCCGATCGTGCCCGCGTAGAGGACAGAGACCGATATCGCCAGAGACCATCGCGACGTCATGCTCACGCTGTGTGACTCCCTCGGGCGCCCATCCTCTCACGAAACCTCCCTCGGCTACTTTTTCCTGGCGCCGGCTCTCTTGCGGCCGGTCTTCGGGCGGGCCGGCACCTTCGCGCCCTTCTTGCGCGCCTCGCTCAGGCCGATTGCGATCGCCTGCTTGCGACTCGTCACTTTCCGGCCGGAGCCGCTCTTGAGGGTGCCCTTCTTTTTGCGGTGCATCGCCGACTTCACGCGTTTCGAGGCAGAACGTCCATACTTGGCCATATATCGTGCTCCTATGTGCTCAGCAGCAACGCAAGTGTGCGATGGCTACTGCGAGCACTTCTGCAAACCGCATGCTGACTGAGGGGAGTCGCCGCGGCGCCCGGACAACCCGGCGATATAATCTCGGCCAATTCTGGAGGTCTGATGCTGAAAGAGTTTCGTGAGTTCATCGCTCGTGGAAATGTCCTCGACCTGGCCGTGGCGGTGATCATCGGGGCTGCTTTCGGCAAGATCGTCACGTCGCTCGTCGAGGGTGTGCTGATGCCGCCGTTGGGTCTGGTGCTTGGCAACGTCGACTTCTCCAGCCTGTTCATCGTCCTCGATCACAGCAAGGCGACTCCTGCCTCACTTGCGCAGGCGAAAGCGGCCGGCGTGCCGGTGATTGCGTATGGCGCCTTCCTGAACGACGTTGTCAATTTCCTGATCCTGGCGTTCGCCGTCTTCCTGATGGTCAAGCAGGCGAACAGGTTCAAGGGGCCGGTGGCCGTCACGACGCAGGTGTGCCCGAAGTGCTTGTCAAAGATCCCAGTGGGTGCTCGCCGTTGCGCCGCCTGCTGCTCGGATCTGTGATTTCGGACCGCCGTCCGGTCGTCGGCGCCCGAATTGCCCGGCTAGAAAGGTCGTGCTAGTGTCGTCTCGCCGCGACATCTCACTTCCGAGGGCAACAGCAGCATCGAGGGACACGGCCATGATTCCATCCAAGGACGAACAGAGCGTATTGATGCACGAGGCGGGCGCCGGTTCCGAGGCCGCGGGCCGGCCGGCGACCGGTGACGCGGGTGGTGGCGCGAGCATCGACAAGGTCCGGGATCTCCTGTTTGGTGGCCAGCTGCGCGAGCTCGATAGACGATTCGCGCGCCTGGAGGAGCGCCTCGTCAAGGAGACCAATCAGCTCCGACAGGATATGCAGGCCCGGATCGATGCACTGGAGGCCTACGCGAGGAAAGAGTCGGACTCGCTGAGCGATCAGATCAGGGCCGAGCATCAGGACCGTGTCGATGCGCACGACAACCTCGCGCGGGACCTGAAGGAGAGCTCGAAATCCCAGGAGCGGCGCACGACCGCGCTGGACGAACAGACCTCGAAGGCGCAACGCGAGCTCCGGCAGCAGATGTTGGAGCAGCACCAGCGGCTGAGCGAGGAGATTCGGCGACGGACCGAGGATCTGCTGGCCACGTTGACACGGGAGTCGCAGGCGTTGCGCGCGGACAAGACGGATCGCTCCACGCTCGCGGCCCTTCTGAACGAGATGGCGATGCGCCTGACCGACGAGCTCCGTGTTCCGGGCGCAGAGGACGGCGGGAATGGCTGATTCGGTTGCCGCGCCGGGCCCGCGAGCCCGGAGCGGCGAACCGGCCCACGGCGGAGACGGACCCGCCGACAGCTTCGACGAGCTTCGCGCGCTGCTCGTCGGCCCCGAGCAGCGAGAGCTGATGGCGCTGCAGGCGCACTTGCTCGATCCCGCCATCCAGGTCCGGGATGTCAGCCGTGTACTGCCAGACGCGATCGCCTTGCGGTCTTCCGACCCGCAGCTCACCCGCGCGCTGGCGCCTTCCATCGAGTCGGCGCTGACGGCATCCGTCCAGCGCGATCCGCGCCCCCTCGCAGACGCGCTGTTTCCCGTCATGGGCCCCGCCATCCGCAAGGCGATCGCGCACACGCTCGCTTCGATGATGGAGACCCTCAATCGTACCGTCGAGCACAGCGTGTCGTGGCGCGCCGTGCAGTGGCGATGGACGGCGCTGAGGACCGGCCGTCCCTTTGCCGAAATCGTTCTTCTGAACACACTCCAGTACCGCGTGGAGCAGGTCTTTCTGATCCATCGCGAGACGGGTCTGCTGCTTCAGCACGTCTCGTCGGATCTTGGTGCCGGGCAGGATGCCGACCAGATTTCGGCGATGCTGACCGCCATCACGGACTTCGTTCGCGATTCGTTCGCTACGGAGGCCGGAGATACGCTCGACGCGCTTCGAGTCGGCGACCTCTCGGTGTCGATTGAGGAGGGGCCACGCGCGATCCTGGCCTGTGTCGTACGCGGGAGCGTTCCTTATTCGGTGCGATCGGTTTTCCAGAACGCGCTCGAATCGGTCCATCTGCAGCTCGGCCCTGAGCTCGAGGCGTTCAACGGGGACTCGGCCGGGTTCGAGCGAGCGCGGCCGATTCTCGAGACCTGTCTCGTCACGCAGTATCGGGGGGCCGCGCGCAAGGGCTCCTATCGTCGTTGGGTCGTCGTCGGCGCTGTCCTGCTGCTGGCGGTTGGCGTCTGGGCGTTTCTCGCCGCTCGCGATCGGCGCCGGTGGACGGCGTATGTGGATAGTCTCCGTGCCGAGCCGGGGGTCGTGGTGCTCGCGAGCGAAAAACGCGGCGGCAAGTTCTTTATCGGCGGCCTTCGTGATCCGCTCGCTCGCGATCCGGCCACCCTCGTAGCGTCCACAGGGCTCGATCCGCGATCGATCGAGAGTCGCTGGGAGCCGTATCAGGCGTTGCACCCGCCGTTTGTCGCCGCACGGGCGCGCGACCTGCTGCGACCTCCGGCCACCGTGACGCTCGCCTACGACAACGGGGTGCTGACGGCCAGCGGCGCGGCGTCTGAACGCTGGATCCTGGAAAGCGAACGGATTGCCCCGGCCATCGCCGGCGTCAGGCGATTCGAGTACACGGGAACCCCACCTGCGGTGCAGTTGAAGAACAGGATTGAGGAGCTGACAGTGCTCTTCCCGAAAGGCCAGTCGAAAATCCTGCCGGGTCAGGCCGAGACGGTCCGGCAGGTTTCCGTCTTGTTGAAGTCTCTGAACGACACGATCCGCGACAGCGGCCGCAGGGCGGGCGTCGACGTCCTCGGGCATACCGATACGGATGGAACGGATCTCGAGAATGCTCCTCTGAGCCAGCGGCGTGCCGAAGCGGTGGTCGGCATCCTGCAGACCGCCTCGTTCGACGCGCTCGACTTCGCTGCGCGTGGTCTGGGCAGCGTGGTGGTTCCCGGAAGTGCGGCCGGCACGACGGAGGCGGAGAAGGAGCGCAACCGGCGCGTCTCGTTCCGCGTGATCCTGCCGGATGCCGCGGCGGCCGGGGGGCGCCGCCAGTGATTCAAAAGAAGATCTGCATGCTCGGCGGCTTCGGGGTGGGGAAGACGAGCCTCGTCTCGCGATACGTCCACAGCCTCTTCTCCGACCAGTACTTGACGACGGTCGGCGTGAAGATCGAGAAGAAGACCGTCGATCTTGAGAACGATCGGGTCGACCTGATGATCTGGGACCTGTACGGCGAGGACGACTTCCAGAAGACTCGGACCTCGTACCTGCGTGGCTCTTCAGGATTCCTGCTCGTGGCCGACGGGACGCGCCGCTCCACGCTGGCGACGGCGATCGCGCTCCAGGAGACGGCTGAACGCGCCGCTGGGCATGTGCCATTCCTGCTGCTCGTCAACAAGGCGGATCTGAGCGAGCGCTGGGAAATCGACGACGCAGCGCTCGCGCACTTGAAAGGTAAAGGCTGGCAGATCCTCAAGACGAGCGCGAAGACAGGTCTCGAGGTCGAAACAGCATTCGCCGACCTCGCGCGCGCGATGCTCGTCAGCTGATTCTGCAACAGCCCTCCGGAATGCCGCGCACATACGGGGATGAAGGAACATGAGTGACGACCTCGCGACGAATCTGCTGCCGGCCATGGACATCGCCGCGTTCAAGCGCGCACCGGACGGTTCGTTCGCGTCGATTGCGCCGCCGCCGCGATGGTTCGATCGGCTCGTCGCCGACACGACCTTCCCATTTCTCGGCCACATCCTCGAAGAGGCGACGACGTTCTGGCAAGGTCGGACACTGGGCTCGCGCGAGTGGGGTCCGTGCGTGGAACTGAACGAGGTCGGCCGCGAATTCCACTACCGCGTGCTGGCAGTCACCGCCGAAGCCGGCCAGTTCCTGGTCTTTCAGCTCGATTCGGGCGCCGATCGCATGCGCGAAGTACTGCAGAAGGTTCGTCAGCAGGCGCTCGTCAATCCAGGATCCGGCGCTCAAAGCAGGCTCTCCAGGGTTCAGCACGTGGTGCGGCGGGCGAGCGATCGAATGCACGAATTGCTGCGGCCGCTGCTGGCCAGCGGCATGCGGGATCCGCAGTTCGAGCTGTGGAAGAAGCTCTCGGCGGTTTGCGACGATCTGACCACCACCGTCGACGCTCTGGTCTCCTCCGGCGCGGACGATCCCGCGTCGAAGGCTCCGTAAGCCTTCGTCCGCCACACGCCATCCGTGACCCAGCTCCGGGACGAGATCCCCCAAACCGCACTCAGGCGGGTTCAGCGTCGCCTCGTGCCGTTCGCGTTCATCTGTTACGTGGTGGCATACATCGACCGCGTCAACATTGGATTTGCCGCGACGGAGCTGCAGCGGGACCTGGGTCTCAGTCAAGGACAGTACGGCTTCGGCGCAGGCCTCTTTTTTCTCGCCTACTGCCTGTTCGAGATACCGAGCAATCTGATTCTCGAGCGGGTTGGGGCGCGCCGATGGATTGCGCGAATCCTCATCGGATGGGGGATCGTGTCGATGGCGACCATGTTCATCACGGATGTCTCGTCGTTCATGGCCGCTCGTGCCCTGCTCGGGATCGCGGAAGCTGGCTTCTTCCCCGGGATGGTGCTGTACCTGACGTACTGGATTCCCGCGAGGGAGCGCGCCCGGACGGGTGCGCTCTTCATGATGGCCGGGCCTGTCGCAGTCATCGTCGGAGGGCCCGTCTCGGAAGCGCTGCTCGCGCTCGACGGACGCTTCGGACTCGCGGGATGGCAATGGCTGTTTCTGGTAGAAGGTCTCCCGGCCGTCGTCCTGGGGTTGTTGACCCTCGTCGTCCTGACCGATCGGCCGGAAGGCGCGACGTGGCTGGCGCCGGGCGAGCGCGACTGGCTGGCGCGGACCATGGCGGACGAGCAGGCGATCCGGCAGTCCGTCGGTCACACGAGGCTGACGACAAGCCTCGCGAGCGGACGGGTGTGGATTCTGAGCGGCGTACTTTTCATGCACTCCCTCGTCACGTACGGCATTTTCCTGTGGCTGCCGAAGATGCTGCAGGACGTCTCCGGCACGCGTGGTTTCGCGCTCAGCACGATCACGGCAATCCCCTTCGGTGCGGCCCTGGTCGCGATGGTGCTCGTTGGCCGCCACTCGGACCGGACGGGCGAACGGAAGCTGCACGTCGCCGCGTGTGCCTCGACGGCGGCGGTAGGTCTGGGACTCGCCGCGGCATCTCAGGGGAGCTTGTGGGTGCTGGTCCTAAGCTTTACGCTGTCGCAGATGGCGCAGCGCGCGATGGTCGGGCCGTTCTGGGCCATGCCGCCGATTTTCCTCGGCGGAACGGCGGCGGCTGCAGGCATCGCCCTGATCAATGCGATAGGAAACCTCGGAGGATTCGTTGGTCCGGCGATCATGGGGATGCTTCGAGACAGGACGGGCGGGTATGCCGGCGGGCTGCTGGTCCTCTCGAGTGCGCTCGTACTGGAGGCCCTGCTCGTGCTGTCGCTGAGGCTGCCGTCGCTCGAGACGTCCGCAACAGGGAAGGGGAGAACATGAGCGAGCCGCGTCCGGCGCGACGGACGACGATGGGTGTCACGTCCGATTCGTTCCAGTCGATTCGCTTCAGCTCTCCGCAGCGGCTGCTCGAGGTCGATCGCCTCATGGAGCTTGCCGACCGCATCGGCGCCGCTGGTGCGCACGGCGGCATGACGCGCATCGACTTCGACTGGGCGCGCGCCACGCGAAAGATGAAAGAGGATCTCGACGTGTACGTCGAGATCCAGACCTTCCTTCCCCGGGAGGATCCGGCCGTGTTCGAGCATGCGGTCAAGGTTGCCAAGGAAGCTGGCGCCAGCAGCCTGCGGGTTGTGTGCCTCCTCGGCCGGCGCTACGAGATGTTCGAATCCCTCGAGGACTGGCGGACGGCCGTCGAGGGCTTCCACAAGCAGATCGCGACGGCGTTGCCGATCGTCGAGAGGCACAGGATGCCGCTCGGCATCGAGAACCACAAGGACTGGCGAGTCGATCAGCAGGTCGCGCTTCTGAAGCACTACAGCAGCGAGTACCTGGGCGTCTGCCTCGATACCGGGAACAACCTGACTGTCCTCGACGATCCGATCGAGACGGTAGAGAAGCTCGCGCCGTACACGTTCAACGTTCACTTCAAGGATATGGCCGCGGAGGAGACCGAGAACGGCTTCCGGCTGTCAGAGGTGCCGCTCGGCGAGGGCATGCTCGACATGAAGCGGATCGTCGACACGATCAGGCGCGCGAGGCCGGAAGTCCGCTTCTCGCTGGAAATGATCACGCGCGATCCGCTCGAGGTACCCTGCCTGACGGAGAAGTACTGGTCGACATTCGACGACGTGAATGGCGTCCACCTCGCGCGGACGTTGGGCAGCATTCGTGCGCATCCGCCTGGAGCGCCACTCCCTCGAATCAGCGGGCTAACGCCCGAGCAGCGCCTGGCGCTCGAGATGGATCTCGTCGAGCGGTCGATCGTGTACGCGCGGGATCAGCTCGGATTGCGGTGAGCCTCGGCGGAGCGCGCGGTCGCAGACTTCCTGTGTCCGACCGCTCACAAAGTCTTGATCAGTCCTCCGTCGATCACGAAGTCGGAGCCGGTGACGTTGCCCGCTCGATCGCTGGCGAGCAGGAGCACGAGGTCGGCAACCTCGCCCGGCCTGGTGAACCGGCCTGTCGCGAAGCCGCCCTGCGCGTTGACGACCTGTTCACGAGCGGTGTCCACGTCAACGCCCGTCGCCTTTGCGACGGTGGCTGCGACACCTTCCGGGCCGAGCCACAGCGCCGTTTCCACAGGTCCCGGACTCACGGTGTTCATCCGGATGCCCTTCGGGCCGACCTCCTTCGACAGGGCCTTCGAGAAATTCGTCAGCGCGGCTTTCGCGGCGCAGTAGTCGACGATCCCGGGATCGGGGAGGAAGGCGTTCACCGAGCTGATGGTGACGATGCTGCCTTTGCCGCGCTTCAGCATCGAGGGGAGCGCCGCGCGCGTCGTGCGGATGGCCGCCATCAGATTGACGTTCAACGAGGCCAGCCACTCCTCGTCCGTGACGCTCGCAAAGCCGCCCAGCCTCAGGGAGACGACCCCGACGTTGTTGACCAGGATGTCGAGTCCGCCGAACTCGTCGGTTCGAGCCACGAGCGTTCGAGGGCCGTCCGGGGTAGACAAGTCGACCGAAACCGGATGAACCAGCCCGCCTTCGGCGAGTCTCGACAGATCCCCGCCGGTGCTGCGAGCACCCGCGACGACGCGGACACCCTCGTCCGCAAGCGCTTTCGTGACGGCGAGGCCAATGCCCTTGCTGGCACCCGTCACGACAGCGACTTTGCCCCGCAACTCGAGATCCACGAATCTCCTATGACCGTCGCCGCGTCAACTACTTCGCGAAGGCCTTGCTCAACACCGCCCCCGCCTCTGCGTCGTCGAGGACCGGCACGACTTCGACCTCGAGGAGGTCGGCCCATTGCGTAAAGTTCTCTGCGAGTGCGGTGTCCGTTCCTTCCACGAGGCCAAAACCCCGGCCGTCAGCCGTGTGCCATCGACCGAGCATCTTCAGGCCGGCCGGCACTGGTCCTCCGGTCTTGAGAAACCGCGCAACAGCGTCCCTGTAGTTCGCCGGCGGAATCTTCCATGTGATCATGAACTTCATCGGCTTCTCCAGTAGCAGTGACGGATCGACTACCGTGCCAGATCGCACCACGAAACGCAGAACCTACTATAGCCGTAACGGGCGCAGTCCCAGGACTCACTTCTGTTGGTGTAGGGCGGGGTCTTCAGACCCCGCCTGGACGGGCCTGAAGGCCCGTCCCTACGTGACAACGGCTGAGAGCGACGTCACCTCAGGCTCAACCGCCGAGTGAAGTGCGCGCATGGCAGGCCGCGCTTCATTTGTCGGGCGTCGATTCCGCTAGCGCCATTCGACTGGATGTCGAGGAAGAGCGCACGCCCTCGGATCGCGTGCGAGTCCCGTAGTCGGGCGCGATGGACGCGCGCGGCATCACTGCCGATCGGATCGGCACTCGAAGGGTTCCATGCGAAAACTGCTTGTGTCCGAGTTCATTTCGTTGGACGGCGTGATCCAGGCGCCAGGTGGCAAGGACGAAGATCTCGATGGCGGATTCGCGCACGGCGGCTGGACGGTGCCCTACTGGCACGACGACATCGGCAGGAGCTTCGTGGAGCTGATGCAGGATGCCGACGCGCTGCTCCTGGGCCGGCGGACCTACGTGACCCACGCCCAGGCATTCGAACCGATGCCTCCGGGCGATCCATTCGGCGATCTGATGAATGCGCTGAAGAAGTTCGTCGTCTCGTCCACCCTCGAGAAGCCCACCTGGCGGAACACGACAATCATTCGCGACAACGTCATCGAGTCGGTGCGGGCGCTCAAGAACCAGCCGGGTCGGAACATCCTGACCGACGGCAGCAGTCAGCTGGTGCATGCGCTGCTGGAGCACGATTTGGTAGACGAGCTGCACCTGCTCCTGTATCCGATCACGCTGGGAAGCGGCAAACGGCTGTTGCCGAATGGCCTCCACCGGACATTCAGCCTGACTGCGGCGACATCCTACCCGAGCGGCGTCGTGCGACTGCACTACAAACGTCAGCGAGGGACGGCGTGATCGCAGAGCTGGTTGTAGGGCGGGGCCTTCCGCCTTCGCTGAAGCTACGGCGGACCACCGTAGCCTTGGCGAAGGTGGTCAGATCCCGCCAAGGCGGGCCGTACGCGCGAGCGATCTATGGCCGCGGGTCAGGTCCCAAGAGGTCGGTGGGCCAGCCATCAGTCGTGGCGGGCCGTCGCGTGGTAAGAGCCGCACTTCGGGCAAATGTAGATGAGTGCTCGCTCGCCCTCCGACCGGAGGGTCATGCGAGCCTGTCAGGCCGGGCAGGAGGGCGCCGGCTGGGCAAACTTTTTGGTGTTCGGATGACTCATGCCTTCTATATCGGCAGGAGTCCTATCAGGAGTAGTATTTGCGGAATACTCCTATGCCGTCTGCCTACTACCCCAAGCGAACGGGTGAGTACGTCTACGACGTGACTGTCTCCCAGGACGAGACGCAGCGGCTCTCCCGCCGGTACTGCGCCCGCTTGAGCAATGCGGAGCGCATCGAGAACGGACGCCTCGTATCCGTCCAGATCGACGTAAAGGACGCGTACGGGCCGACTCTCAGCGAAGCCATACGGGCGCTCGATGCGTCCTTCGATTCCTGGCGTCGCGAGCAGTTCCTCAAACGTCAGCGATGGTCGTCATCGCCCGCGCGACCTTCGCGGCCTGGTGATGGTGACGGTCGGGCCGGGACCTGAGCGTCCTCAGCCTTGCCGCCGCGGCTAGGCCTTCCTCCCTGCGCGGTCGCTAATTCTTCACTTCGAGCCTGAGCTCGTTGAGCCTCACCGGCTCGCTCGAATAGTTCTCGAGCTCGATGGAGTTCTTCTTCTTGTCGAAGCTGATCTGGGTGGCGTACGCCATCTTGCCCTCCCCCTTCCCCGACTTGTCGAAGTGCATCTCGAACAGCGTGAAGGGGTAGTCGGCGGTGCGAGGCTGGTTTCTCGCCTCGGCGAACCCGATCACCCGGGGTGTCATGACGACGATCCGCCGGCCGCCGTCTGCGCCCGGGAAGCTCATCGCATACCGGATATCCGTACCGAGCCGCATGACGCTGTTCGGATCGGGCCCCATGTAGCCGGGGAAGTTGAACCTTCCGAGCTCCGGCTGCTTCTCCAGCTCTCTCAGCAGTCCGTCCTGCTTCTTCTCTTGAAACGTCTGGATCAGAAGCTGGCGTTGCTCCGGACTCGACCATTTGTCGATGTTGATGCGAATACTCTGGTTCTTCCCGGTCGCGACGGTGCCCATGCTGAGCGCCCAGCCGTCGATCACCACCTTATCTGTGGCGGTCGGCGCCGGCGACGGCTGGCCCTGCGGGGTCGCTGTGACGGTTGCGGCGAGCACAGCCGCCAGGATGCAGGCCGATACAGTCGTCTTCATTTCGTGTTCCTTTCGACCCTTCAACCTTCTCTCCGGGTCACAGCCCGGATTGTAATGCCTTCCGGGGTTTCCATGGCCACCCCTTCAGGCCCCAAGGCTCCCACGGTTGGGTCGGCGGGCTCCCGGCGGGGCTGGTCGCTTTCGATCGTGAGCGCACGTTAGGGATTAGAGGCCTAAGATGATGGGCATGATTTTGCCCATGCTCATCGGCCTGGTGCTCGCCGCTCATATCGGTCAGGCGGGCGCACTGACCTTTACCAAGCCGGCGGCATGGACCGACCGGGCGGCGGCGAGCTCGATGCGGGTGGCCGAGTTCGTCGTGCCGAGGGCACCGGGCGACGCCGAGGACGGTGAGCTGATCGTCTACTACTTCGGCGGGACCGGCGGCAGCGTCGAGGCGAACCTTCAACGCTGGACATCGCAGTTTCAGTCCGCGAAGGATCCGATCCGGACGTCGGCGGTCGTCAACGGTCTGAAGCTCACCAGCCTCGATGTCAGCGGGACGTACGTCGCCGAGGTGCGTCCCGGTTCGACGGAGCGCCACAACAAACCTGCGTTCCGGATGCGCGCCACTGTCGTGGAGACGCCGAAGGGACCCTACTTCGTCAAACTCACCGGACCGTCGGCAACCATCGACAAGGCCGGCGCCGCCTTCGACCAGTTCCTCCAGAGCCTCGCCTTCAAGTAGGCACGGACGCAGCGCGAGCACCGCCGGCACCGTCGAAAAGGGCGCGAGGATCGTCAGAGCGGTTGATATATCGTCAATGCTAAGCTTGGCCGTTCCGTGGACGACACGACACGCGTGGGTGGCGACGGCCTCCAACATCTCGGTCCGTATCGCATCGACGGTCCGCTCGGGCAGGGCGGAATGGGCGAAGTCTTCGGCGCGACCGACATGCGCCTCCAGAGACAGGTCGCGCTCAAGCTCATTCGCGGGCACGGGCTCGCCGATCCTGCGATCCGCGCGCGGTTCGCGCGGGAGGCGCAGGCCGCCTCGGCCCTCAACCACCCGAACATTTGCACGGTCTACGACGTCGGTGAGGCGAACGGGGTTCCGTACCTCGTCATGGAGCTCCTCGAGGGGGAGACGCTCGGCGCGCGCCTGGAGCGGGGCGCGCTCGCCCTTCACGACGTGATCGGACTGACAATCGAGATCGCCGACGCGCTCGACACCGCCCACGCGCACCAGATCATCCATCGCGACATCAAGCCGGCGAACATCTTCATCACGTCGCGTGGGCGGGCGAAGCTGATGGACTTCGGCGTCGCGACGCGGCAGCGCGGCGACGCTGGACTGTCAACCACAGGGCTGCCTGCGTCGGCGGCTCTCACCGAGCTTGGCCAGGCAATCGGCACCGTTGCCTACATGTCGCCGGAACAGGCGCGCGGCGAACGCCTCGACGCCCGGACCGACCTCTTCTCCCTCGGCGTCGTGATGTACGAGGCGGCGGCGGGCACACGGCCCTTTCATGGCGGCACCGACGCGGTCGTCTTCGACGCGTTGCTCAACCGCGACCCCGTGCCGCTGAGGACGTTGCGAGAGGATGTGCCCGAGGCACTCGACAACATCGTGTCGGGACTCCTGCAGAAGGATCGCGAGGCGCGGACGCCGTCGGCGGCCGATCTACTCAGGCGGCTCGAGATCCCTTGGCGAATCGACCCGCCCGCCGGCGGTCGCCGAACAGTCGCCGGCGCGTCACAGCCGACGAGCGCGGGCGCTGACGGCCGCGGCCGCGCTATGTCTGGCCATCGCAGCCGGCAGCGTCGCGTGGTGGGCGCGGCCGACCACTCCGCCGCGGGAGATTCGATCGGTGGCCCTCCTCCCTTTCGAGAACAAGCTCGGCGCCGACGCCAGCGATGTCATCGACGGTCTCCTCGCCGCCGTGAACGGCGACCTCGCGAAGAGCCAGGCGATTCAGGTCCTCGCGCCAGCCGCCGTGGAGCAGTATCGAGCCACGACCAGGACCGTCGCGGAAATCGGTCGGGAGCTGGACGCTGACGCGCTCCTGTCCGTTGTCGCGACTGGCAGCGGTGGACGTATCCAGCTGAAGGCGAGTCTGATCGAGGCCCGGAACGGACGGACGTTCTGGTCGGCCTCGTTCGACCGCCCTCGCGTGCAGCTCGACCAACTGCAGGCCGATCTCGCCGACGGCGTCGGGCACGCCCTCGGGCTGACGCCCGCCGCCCCGGCGGGGGCTCGTCGAACCACGACGCCGGCAGTGGACCCGCGAGCGTACGACCTCTACTTGAGGGCGCGCTATCACGCCAGCCGCTGGAACGAGAAGGACATCGACCGGGCCATCGAGCTCCTCGAGCAGGCCACGACGCTCGACGCGACCTTTGGTGCGGCGCAGGGACTCCTCGGCTACGCGTACGGCGTGAAATCCGCAAACTTCAGGCCGACTGATACAGCGCTCATGGAGAAGGGCTTCGCGGCGGTCGCGCGGGCGCTCGAAGAGAACGAGGCGGGGGCCGACGCTCACATGGCGCGCGGTCTGCTGCTGTGGCAGCCATCCCAGGGATTCGCTCAACGCGAGGCGCTCGGCGAGTTTCAGCGTGCGCTGTCAGAGCGACCGTCGTTCGACGAGGCCTGGAATCAGCGCGGGATCGTCCTCTTTCATATCGGTCACCTCGACGAGGCGCTCAAATCGATCGAGCGGGCTATCGCGCTCAATCCCGGTAACGTCAATGCCCGGTTCAGGATCGCACCGATCCGGGTGTACCAGCAGCGGTACGAGGAGGCTGTCGCCGTCTTACGGCGCGTTCCGCGCGAGGCCTACCCGACGCAGTGGACGTACCAGCTGGCCTGGTCGCTGATCGCCCTCGGACGGCTTGATGAGGCCTCGAAAGAGATCGAAGACTCTCTCGCCGCGAGCGCCAACGATCAGGGCGGCGTCGTCCACGCGGCGCGCGCCATGCTGCGCGTGAAGCGGGGCGATCGCAGAGGCGCGCTGGCAGACGTTGACGAGGCGATCGCGCGTGGACGGGGGTTCGTCCACTTTCATCACACCGCCTATTCGATTGGCGCTGTCTACGCACAGCTCGGAGACTTCACACGCGCGCAACACTGGATCGAGCAAGCCGCCGCCGACGGCTTTCCGTGTTACACGCTGTTCGAGAACGATCCACTGCTGGCGGGGCTTCGCGAAACGGCGGAGTTTCGAACCTTCCTCGTCAAACTGCGCCAGCAATGGCAGCATCTGCCGGAGATCGAGGTTCGGGTCGGCGGCGCGTAGGCCGCCAACCAACCCTTCGAGGCGCGAAGGAAACATCGAGTTGCGGCCCCGCAAGCGGCCGGGTTTGGCTTCAACTGAGCCTGCGGCGTCGCCTTTTCCCATAAGGGAGCGAGGATGAACACGCCATGAAATCGGCCCTGTCGCTCACATTGACCGTCTGTTTGGTTGGGTGGACCCTTCCGGTCTCGGCTCAGGAAGCATTTCGCGAGACGACGCAGGGACCGATGACTCGCGCCACTGTCAGCGAAGCCATCCGACTGGCGCTCACCCAGCAGAACCGGCCACCCGCCCCATCTCCAAAGGCGGGTGGTCCGTTTTCCGAATCTGCCTTACGCGAAGCAGCGAAACTCGCCCCGGCCTCTTCGAGTCAAAAGCATGCGAGCAAACGGATGGTGTGGACGGGTGTCGCCGTGGCGGGGACCGGTGTGGCGCTCGCGGCAATCGCCGTTCATGAGGCCAATGTTTCCTATTGTCCGGGATCGACGGTTCGTGGCTGCGACGAAAACGTGAATGGCGGGCTGCTTGCGGCCGGGACTGTCGCAATTCTCGCAGGGTCGATCTTAACAGTCGTAGGTGCGCTCCCGATCCATGCCGACCTGACCGCGGGAGCGGGTGCGGTCATGATTACGCGTCGAGTGACGTTCTGAGCATCCGGCCAGACATGTTCGTCACAAGACGAAGGACGTGATCTACGGCGCTCTGGTCCGCCGCTAGTTGCGCCGACGCGGGTCAGCGAGTCTGGTCCAGATCGACTGTGGGTTCGATTCCCGTCCGCGATCCCGGCTGCGACCGACGGCAAGTGATTGATGGCGGTCGGCAACTGATGTGGTGACCCTAACGTTCGCCAGTTGGAACATACCGCCGCATGGTTGAAAAGACTGCTGGTGGGCCTTCGAGTGGCGGCGTAACGGCCGCGGTTTCGTCGCTTTTGCTCGACGGCGGTCTCAGCATGTGTCGGGCACTGGCGGACACGAAACGTCAGCGAACGACAGGCCTGAATCGGCGTTCAGCGTATTGCCGAAACACCGCGTCGAATTCCTCCGGCGTCAGACCGAACACGGCGTCGTAGGTTTTGTCCACTCGCGGGACGATGAGCGCGTTCAGGAAGCGACGAATGCTGGTGGGCCCCCAACGATTCTCCATGTAGTCGAATGCGGCGTGCCCCAGTGCGTCGTTCAGACGCGCGTTGGCGAATCTTCCGGTGCCGCTCAATTGGGACAGGGCCGGGACGTGACCCGACGCGACGAGCTCACGCATCAGACGCTCGTCATCATCAAGCCAGGCACCGACCATGTGGGTCGCAATACCTTCGTGCACCCAGCGCGGCAGGCCGCCGTCTCCGCCCCTCCCGGGCAAGATGATTTCACACATGAGGAGATGGGTCAGCTCGTGGACCATCAGCGCGTCGAGCTGCGCATCGTCTTCGGGAAGTGGAAGCACGATGCGGCTTCGGTGCGGTTGCGGTGGTGCGACCTGATCGCTGCTGGCGTACGCTGCAACCTCTTCCGGCGTCATTGAACCCGACGGTGCAAAGATCACGAGCGGCACTCTCGTGGCGAGGACAAAGCTCAAACGCTTGCTGACTCGATCGTACGCGGCCTCGGCTCCTCGGACGACCGGGTCAAGTTCACGTGCGACCGCCGGCAGGTAGTGGATCTCGAAGTGCTGGCTCTCGATTCTCTGCCAGGCTGATTGGGCTTGCGTAAAGGGTGCTGCAGCGGCTTCTCGTGATGACCAAACGCCGGCCGTCGTCAGAGTCAGAGCGAATACGAGCGCTCGCTGGAGCATGGTCGCCCTCCGGTGGCGATGGCAATCGGAAGTCTACGCCGAGAAAGTTTGTTCGTCCAGCAATGCGGTTGCGCTATGGCGTCAATTCCCGCCTGGCCAGGCCTGCAGTAGGCCGGTGATGGGACGCAACCTCAAATCCAAAGGAGTGAACCATGAGCGCTCGGACGATCACACGAATCGTCGCCGTCGCTGTCGTCGCAGGCTTTGCAGACCTCATCCTCGATCCTTCCCCGCTCGTCTTCTTCTAAGCGATCCTTAAGCTACAAGCACTTGCGGCCACTGACCCGTTACGAGGAGTTGCCCCGACTACGACGGCTGAGGCCGCCACGGGGACAGTTAGGGACAGCGCTGGCGTAGGATGAATCGGTCGGCATGGGACGTCGCCAAGCGTCACCTGTTTGGCACTCGCCTGATGATGCTGATCGCTTTGGTGGCGGTGTACTTGTCGAGCCCGCTGCGTTCCTGTCGCGTCGTCAGCCTCCCGCTGCCAGCGAAGTGGCGGTCGGGATGCACGCCTCGCGACGACTGTCAGATGCGTTGCATGCGTACTTCGCGGAAACTGTAGCGCGCGATCTCTGGTATCCACTTGCGCAGAACAGCAAGCAACTCAGAGCGTGTCAATCCCAACCCGTCGACGTACGACATGGCATAGAACAGGACCTCCGCCTCGTCCGCGGTAACCGAGTCGTTCGGAATCGCACTCACCGACCATTCCACCATCGTACGGCTAGCAAATGTCTGCATAGCCGGATCGTCGCCACTGCGCAGCGCCTCCTTTCGCAGTAATTCGATGACGCGGGGGGCTGTGACGGGCGCGCCACTGAGCAGCGCGAAGAGCGCTAGAATCACCGCGTAGTGGCCCTTGGAGATCAGATCCTGTACGTCACCGTCTTCCATCCCTGCGCGCATCAAGCGGTACACGTCGAGGAGTCGACGGACCCGGCGCGGCGAGGAGCCTACGGACCGATAGAGCTGTTCAATCGCTTCGAGCTCTTGCGGATAGAGCGAGAGCTCCTTCGGCACGAGCTCCTGCTGGACAATGGTCCCTTCCTGGTTGTCGCCTTGGCCGCCTGACAGATAGGACTGACGCAGCAGACCGCCGAGTAACAGCTTGCGCACGTCTGGTTCCAGCGGATGGATGCGATAGGGAATTTGAAAGATTTTCTCGAGGTAGTCGTCCGCCGAGGCCGACGACGTCGTGGCGGGCCTGATGCCGGTCTCATCGTCCCACCCAACGAGCCGGCCGTAGTGCTTGCGGATCGACTGGCCCACCCACCGCACATCGACCGCCACGACGACGACAAATAGCGGCAGTCCAAGCATCAAGTGCACCGCTTGCAGCACTTCGACCACCTTGTCCTCGGGGCATCTGTCGAGGTCGTCGATGTAGAGCACGATGCGCTCAATGAACGGAACCTTTCGTTGCGCGACCTCATCCACGAGTTCGCCGAGCGCATCGCGCACCTCGGTGAGAACCTCCGGTACGGGCTCCTTCCGTCGCTCCCAATGCTTTTTCATCAAGTCGTACAGCGATGAGAAATCCCTGCGTACGAGCGAGATGAGCCCAAGATGCCGCTGATATGCGTCGCTCTTGACCCGAGCTTCGAGAAACGCCTGCAGACGCGTCCCCAGCTGGTTCGGGTCCACGTCATCGGCGAGCGCGGTGAGCCGGGTGCGCTGATCCGCAATTTGCTGATCGACGAGGGTCAATTCCGACTGCGCTTCGCCGATCTCGCGTCTTGCCGCTTGCAGCTCGACATCGGGCGCGGTCTCTACGCGCCTGCGCGTCTCGATCAGCACGCGCTCGACCTTCTGGGCGCCAGCGATGAGGGTGCGCCCGGAGCGCGTGAGCCAGGCGAGCGCCCCGGTCGCGAGCGTTACGTACCCGCCGACAAGCGCGGCGACGCGCTCTAGATCACCCGGCTGCTTCAGCAATACTTGCACGAGCCTCGGCAACCCCAATACGGTCACCGCGACCGCGACCAGGAACATCGCGAGTTGCCAGCCACCCCACCAACCGAGCTGCGCCCGCACGCGTCCGAGAAACGTCCGGCCCTCACTGACGACGGAGGCCGCGTCGGTTTGCGCGCTGGCCAGCTCCTCGAGACTACTTGCGCGCAAGAGCGCGTCCAGCCGCTTGCGCTCCTGTGGGGTTAGCTGCTGGGTGGCCAGCGATCCGAGCTCACCGCGCAACACTCCGGTCAGCTTCGCCAGCCGTTCCTTAACGGTCCTCTCTTGCGATTGCCTTTTCTGCTCTACCCGGTCGCGTTTCTCGGTGAGCGTATTGACGAGCTTGTTGATCCGTTCCCGTTCGGCCACGGCCTGTTTGTATGCCGTGAATTGTTGATAAAGGGCGTCGATGTTGCTGCTGCCTCCTTCCTCCGTCGAGCGTCTCTCGAGCTCCGCGTACAGCCGATCGAAAATGTGGGCGGCGAGGCTCGCCCACAGGTTCGACTCGACGAAGTGCCAGGCGTTGAACTCGATTTGAACGATATGGCTGCAGAATACGGTCGTGCGACCGTCACGGAGCGCATCGCGCGACTGGGACGACAGCAGCGCGATCTGGCTCTGCAAAGCTCGGATGAAAAAGGACTTGCCCGAGCCCCAGTCGCCGAAGACGCCGATGGCGACCGGCGGCGACAGTCCCTCGTGAGAGATGTAGCGCGATAGGTTATTGACGGAGGCGCCGATTCCGATGAGATCACTCTGCTCCCAGTGTCGAAACAACGGATCTTTGGGTCTCGGTAGCGGCGTCGGCGACGGGATCGGCGGAACCGGTACGGCCGCCGTGGTCGGTGGAGGCTCGACCACAGGCCCTCTCCCGGACCCCGAGCCTTCAGCGAAGCGCGCGATTTGAGAGAGGTCGTTCTCCAACTGCGTGCGCGCGGCCTCAAGCGGAGCGAGTGAGCTTGCCTTCTCCGACGGTTCCGACTTCAGCGCGGATCCGAGCGCGCCGATCAGTTGCTTTATCTCCGGGTAGGCTCCCAACACGCCGCTAGCGTGGAGCTTCTCTTCGGCGCTCGTGGCGTGCGCGACCAACTGCCGCGTGTCCTCACCAGCGCCGACTTCCGGCAGCAGCTTGCGCAACGAGGCAAGCTCGCGCTCTACGCGTCGCTTGATCGGTTCAAGCACTTGATGAACGGCGATCTCGGGGGCGGCAAGATTGCGCGCGCGTGGGAAGTCGCAGAGACCGAGCGCCTGCTCCGCCGACAACCGGAAATAGCTGCCCGTCTGGGTCTGCCTGATGAGCGGTGCGTCAGATAGCCCTGGGTACGAGACCAGGTCCGCGCGTGGAATTGGCGTTGGCAGCGGAAGGCGCAACACGAACGCGGTCGAGGCCGATCCTAACGGGGGTTTGCTGCTAACGGTAGAAATTGGATCAGCGGAGACGACGCCCCACCCCTTCAGGCCGGACTCGTTCCCGCCGAGCCAGATGAACACAACGTCGCCGGCGTTCAGTTCCGAGGCGCCGAGCGGGACCGTGCCCAGCGGCAAGCGCTGCGACTGCGCGATGGAGTCGAATTCGCCAGCGCTCGTCAATTGGTAGAACCAGTAGGTCGTCTCCGAGGCGGTGGTCATAACGGTTTCTCCGATAACACCTAGAGGCTCTGCGGTCGACGATGCAACCCTCTGGTGTCCCGATGGGCGACCCATTCCTGGCTTTGGCGCCAAACTCTGGGTCGGAGGCAACCGGAAGGAAGAACCCGGACACGATGTCCCTGAAGGCGATCCACTCGCGGTCCAGGTCGTTGCGAACGTTCGTGCTGCGATGCAGATAGCGAAGCGTGTAGTGGCGGTCAATCGGGGGCACGATGTCGGGCATCATATGGTGCATCGCCTTCGATTGGGGACGCTGACGCCAACTCCAGAGAAGCAGACGTCAGCTATTGCTCGATAATTTTTGAGGCGCCGCCCGGATTTGAACCGGGGATGGAGGCTTTGCAGCCCTGACTCCTGCACTGAGCATCGGCAACTCGCCGGGTTCCAGGCGCGCGTCGATGTCATGTGCCCGGGGGACGGAATCGTCTGCGACTGGGTAGACCGCGCCGTGGATCACACAACCAATCGAATGATCAGTCCAAGGACCATCGCGGCGAGGAAGAAGAAAGCAAACGTCACAAGCGCGGACCGGAGGGCCATCCTTGACGCGCTGCCGCGAAACGACCAGTTCCGCTTGTACTCGCCGTACGCAATGACGAAGGCGCACGCTGCCGCCAGCGCGCCAAACACGAGTCCGAGGACCGCGCTGAGCTCGAGGTTCACGATCGCCAGTGTAGCGAACGGGGTTGACGCCCGACCAGATCGATGACCCTTATCGAGCTCCTCGATGCCATCGTCGCCGACGAAGCCAAGGCAGTCCGCCTCGTACGAGCGACGCCCGAGATTGCGCAGGCGCGCGTCGCCGCGGACCGTCTCGTGGGGGAGGTCCCGCACCAGTTATACGTCGGAGATACGTCGCTCCACGTCGCGGCAGCCGCACTCCGGCCGCTTGCCGTCGGGGCGCTGATCGAAGCTGGAGCTGACTCGAACGCCGAGAATCGGCGTGGCGCAACCGCGCTCCACTACGCGTGCGATGCGCGGCCCAAGGCAGGAAAGACGTGGAACCCGTCCAAACAGAGGTCGGTGATTGAGCTCCTTCTCGACGCGGGGTCGGACATCGAGCACAAGGACAAGGCGGGCGCGGCTCCACTGCATCGAGCGGTTCGCGCACGGAGTCCCCAGGCCGTCCGCTGTCTCCTCGAGCGCGGCGCTCGTGTGGACGCGACTCACGGCAGGCAGCGCACGACCCCTCTCCACATCGTTACGCATTCGACGGGCGCGGCCGGCACGAAGGGAACGCGCGCCGAGCAGCAAGAGATCGTGGAGGTCCTTCTCCAATATGGAGCCGATCCTCGCGCGAGGGACGCGTATGGAAACCTTCCGCGGATTTGAGTCGTTGAGCTTGGATGCCGACGATTTCAGTCGTACAGTGTCTTCCCTATCCGTCGTATCAATCCGCACACGGGGGGCGTCATGAACACACCACGGAAGCTTGAGGACATTGCGAGCGACCTTGACGATATTTCGCTTAGCATCGAAGAACTCAAAGAGACGGCCCAATCAGATGACTCCGTTGACGCGCAGGCCCTCGACGAGGTCCAGCGTGGAATCGCCCGAGCCTCTGAGGCCGTCGATGACGCCGCCGATCCAAGGAAGCCGGACGAGAATTGATTGACGCCTTCATCGAAGCCGACGCCTGTTCGATGGCACCCACGTCCATGAACACGCGCGCCTTTGAAAACCGTTGCACGAGTTGGTCGTAGGTCGCCCTGGTATAACCTCCAGAGTCTTCGCGGCGTGGAGCCGATTCTTTACACAGCCGTAAGAATTGCGTGCGCGCGCGCATGATACGCTCCGCGCTTCCGATGGTGGCTCTGCAGCGCCCGTTTTGGACTGGCCCACCTCTCAAAGGTGAAGACGTGCGTGAACCTCGACGCGCTCGCGTGTGCTATGACACGGAGCAGTTGGCCGAGACGGCACCGATCCCCTCGACAGCCGGGAACCTGAAAGTCCATGTTTCGCAGCCACTGGCGCAGTAAGCTGGCGATTGATGTCAGCTCCACATCGTTTGAAGTGCGCCGAGACGTGGGCGAGTAACCGCGGTGCCTCGAGTCTCGCGGATCTACCGGGCTTGAGGGTCTGGGTCCACTCCACACCCTTCGGGGCTGGTGACGCCGGTGGGGACGTGCACTACATCTCCGTCTGTCCGAGCTGCATGGTTTCCCGCGTCGCCCTCGCTGACGTGAGTGGCCACGGACAGGCGGTGGCGTCGTTGAGCGTCAAGCTGCGCGAGTTGATGCAGGAGTATCTGACGTCCCTCGAGCAGACGAGTCTGATGCGGGATCTGAATGAGGCAGTCATGGTGGAACTCGATGGGGTCCACTATGCGACTATGGTGGCGGTCGGCTTTCACGAGCGCCGGGGTCTCCTCGTGATGACGAATGCCGGGCATCCTCCAGCGTTCTGGTATCGGGCCAATCGTCACGAGTGGGCGTGGTTCGAACCGCGAGGCGACGAAAACCTCGGAGGGGTCAAGGGCGCTCCACTCGGCCTGCTGCCGAACGTGTCCTACGACCGCATGATCGTCAGACCGGAGCCAGGCGACCTCATCGTCCTGTATTCCGACGGCGTCTCGGAAGCGACCAATCCTGCCGGTACAGAACTGGGTCGAGACGATCTCCTGACGCTAGCTCGCGCGATAGAACCCAGTTCGGCGGACGCCTTCGGCATGCAGCTTGTTCAGGCAGTGTCGGAGTTTCGTGCTGGAAGGGTGCCCGAGGACGACGTGACCGTCATCGTGCTGCAGCGGCTTTCAGCTCAACCAAGCTGATTGAATCGGCTCCTCACTCATCTATACGCAAATCTTACTGTTTGCTCACCTGTCGGACACGCTGCCGCAATGTACACGGACATAGAATCCGCTGCGCGCTCAAAGTGCTGTCCTGAGCTGTGAGGATAGTTCTCAGTTTCGACGGCCGGCCAGCATTGCGAGCGCTTCGCTGAACACGGGCAAGGAGGGTTTATGAAGGAACGACGGCTTCTCGTACGCGTTGTGGCTGCGACGATTCTCGCCGCCCCATTTCTAGTGAGCGCGGCAGAATGGGCCGGCGGCGGGTCGGCATCGGCGGCGCCAAAGAAGCAGAAAGCTCTGGCGACGCGATCGAGTCCGATCGCCATCACGCACGACGACGAGTTCGTGTGGAGCGTCAACCCGGACAACGACTCTGTGTCCGTATTCAGAGTGGCGAGCGACGCAAACACGAAGGTTGCCGAGATCACGGTCGGCAAGGAGCCGTGGTGTGTTGCGATTACGCCAGACGACGAAAAGGCCTATGTGACCAACATGGCCAGCGGCACGGTGTCCGTGATCAGCACGTTCAGCAAACAGGTCATCGACACCATCAAAGTGGGCACCGAACCGTTCGGATGTGCGATCACACCCGACGGCCGTGATCTTTACGTCGCCAACCAGTCGTCGGGCACCGTTTCTGTGATCGACACGAGACGCGACAAGGTGACCGACACAATCGCGGACGTCGGCGTCAAGCCCCATGGGATTGCGATCACCGGCGACGGCAAGAGAGTGTTCGTCACGCAATTCCTGGCGCTGAAGCCCGACGACGATCCTCGCCCACTCACGGAGAGCGAAGGAGCGGACGACGGGCGGGAGGGGCGCGTGACGGTGATCAATGCCAACAACAATCACGTTGTGGGGACCGTTCGCCTCACTCCGCTGGCCGACGTTGGCGCCGCGTTCAGGTCAGATGGCAATACCCTCAAGCGAGAGCCGCTCACCACGGTCTTCGACAACGTCTCAGGGGCGTTTCCGAATCTGCTCGAGTCCATCACCATCAAGGACGACCTCGCCTACGTGCCGGGCACCTGCTCCTCGCCGAACGGGCCGTTCCGGTTCAACGTCAACGTGCAGAGCTGCCTCTCCACCATCGACATCGACGCGAACACCGAGGCGTTCAAGACGCTGAATATGAACGTGGGCGTCAACTTCGAACCGGTTGGGAAGAAGCTGTTCAATACGAACCCGTTCTCGGTGGCGTTCAAGCAGTCGGCCGACGAAGGTTTCATCGCGCTGGCAGCCACGAATCGCCTGCTTCGCGTCACGCTGAATGACGACGGGTCGCCGACGATCAACCCGCCGCTCAACGCCAACGATGCGGGCAACATCATCCGCATAGAGCTCAAGGATCCGGCGGAAATCGGACAGGCTGACGCTGACGACACGATCGGCGGCAAAAACCCTCGCGGCCTCGTGCTGAATTCGAGCGATACGCGCGCCTACGTCATGGACTTCCTCTCACGGGACATCGCCATCGTTGACGTCTCGGGAAGCGATCCAACCCTATACAAGACGCTCGCGCGCATTCAGTCGGCCGATCTTCCGGCTGCGAATACGGACGCGGCAACCGTACAACGAGGCAAGTACCTCTTCAACACGGCGATAGGACCTGAAGGCAGCGCGCAAAACTCGGTACGGCCGGCCGGCAGGATGTCTGATACGGGGTGGGGCACGTGCTACAGCTGCCATCCGAGTGGGCTGACCGACACGGTCACCTGGATGTTCGCTGACGGTCCGCGGCAGGCCATCTCGATGGAAAGCACCTTCGAGTTCGGCGCGGCGAAGATCGTGAATGGCGCGCCAGCGCTGCCCGACTCGCATCAGCGCGCGTTGAACTGGTCCGCCGTTCGAGATGAAGTCCAGGATTTCACCCGCAACGTCCGCGCCGTCTCCGGAGGCGGCGGCCTGGTCAGAATTGATGCCAATGGCGCCGCCGTTCCTGAAGGAACCGCCGGTCTTGCGCAGCTTCCCGATCTACGCCCAACCGCAAACGGCGGTCTGAGTGCGGATCTCGATGCGATCGCCACCTATCTGGCGCTCGGCGTACGAGCCCCGATTTCCCCAGTTCCCAGCCACAATGTCGGGGCGCAGCTCGGTCGCGTGATTTTCGAAGCGCAGGGTTGTCAGAATTGCCACGGCGGCAAGAACTGGACGATTAGTGCGCTGGACTCCACGCCGCCCCCCGTCGCCACCGACGTCGTCGACGCGCAGCTGGTCAGGTTCCTGTGCCGCGTCGGCACGTTCGATCCCGCGCTGTTCTCGGACGGTGTGAGCAATGAGATTCGTGCCAATGCGGCCGCGAACACGCAGGCGCGTGGAGTGCTCGGCTTCAATGTGCCTTCGCTCATTTCGGTATTCGCGAGCGCGCCGTACCTGCACAGTGGTGCAGCCGCGTCGCTCGACGATGTGCTCGGGAACGTCACCCATCGCACAGCCGGCCGCGCCGATCACGTGGATTTGCTGGGCGTGCCAGCGTTCCGGCGGCTCTTGGTACAGTTTGTCAGGTCCATCGATCGGGACACCCCGCCGGTCCTGAACGTCACCCCGCCGTTGGATGCCTGCGGACCACAATAGAACAGCCCCACGCATCAGCTTGAGTCGCAACTCACACCAGGGCCCGGCATGCTTGCCGGGCCCTTCGCGTTTCTGACCAAGTCGAACTATCGGATGGAGCTACGTTCCGTGGTCGTACTGTTCGTGCGGTGAGGCTTGAAGTCCACGGTTGCACGAATCGATACGATCGTCCAATGGATTCAACTCCGGGCATCTTGTGTAATCTGAGGCGCGAATTCCACGACGAGAACTTGTCCTGCTCAGACATCGATGAGTACACGCTGTCGGCGACGTGAAACTCATCTGGCCCCGGGCACGCAAAAGGAGTCAAGCATGGCGACGATCACTACCAAGGACGGAGTCGAGATCTTCTACAAGGACTGGGGCGCAGGTCAGCCCATCGTGTTCAGCCATGGCTGGCCGCTGTCTGCGGATGACTGGGACACCCAGATGTTGTTTTTCCTCGAGCAGGGGTATCGCGTCATCGCCCATGATAGGCGTGGCCATGGCCGGTCGAGCCAGACGAGTGACGGACATGACATGGATCACTACGCCGACGATCTGGCGGCGCTGACCGCACACCTCGATCTGAGAGGGGCAGTGCATGTCGGCCACTCGACCGGCGGCGGGGAAGTGGTGCATTACCTGGCTCGCCACGGCGAAAGCCGAGTCGCAAAGGCGGCGATCATCAGCGCGGTGCCGCCGCTGATGGTCAAGTCACCCGCCAATGCCGGCGGACTGCCAAAGGACGTATTCGACGGGCTTCAAGCGCAGCTCGCAGCGAGTCGAGCTCAGTTCTACTACGACCTCCCAGCCGGACCGTTCTACGGGTACAACAGGCCGGGTGCGCAGCCCTCCCAGGCTGTGATCTGGAATTGGTGGCGGCAGGGCATGATGGGAGGCGCGAAGGCGCACTACGACGGCATCGTCGCGTTCTCTCAGACGGACTTCACCGAGGACTTGAAGAAGATCACGGTACCGGTCCTGGTGATGCATGGTGACGACGACCAGATCGTGCCGTATGCCGCTTCGGCGCCGCTATCGGCAAAGTTGCTGAAGAACGGCACGCTGAAAACCTATAAGGGTTTTCCGCACGGGATGCCCACGACAGAGGCCGGTACCATCAACGCCGACCTGCTGGCGTTCGTTCGGCAAGGCAAGTAGACGGTGGCGATACTCGCCCCTTTTGCTGAGTCCGTTACATCCTCGTTACTCGCGCGCTCCATCGAGAATCCCAACGGTCCGGTATCATCAGCCGATGGTTGATTCGAGTGCGTCGAACAGTACCGGCGAGCGGCCACCTCGCTCGAGTCCCGCCGCCGACAAAACGCCAGCTCCCACGACGGTGGCTGCGCTCGATATGGGGGCCAGCGCGATACGTCTGGCGGTTGCGGAAATCGTTCCGGGCAAACGGCCGCGAACGATTGAGGAGGCGTCCAGGGGGGTGCTGATCGGGCGCGACACCTTCTCGTTCGGCGCGATCCGCTCTCAGACACTCGACGCGGCGATCGCGGCCGTTGAGGGGTTCCGTCACCTGATGGACGGCTACGGCGTCGCTCAGGTACGTGCCATCGCGACGAGCGCGGTGCGAGAGGCGCGGAATGGCGACATGTTTCTCGATCGGATTCAGGCGAGAACCGGCGTCGCGTTCGACATCATCAACGAGGCCGAAGAGAGCCGCCTCGTGTTTCTGGCAGTGCGCGATGCGCTCACGCGACATCCGGCCTTCCGCGGATCTCGAACGCTCTTGGTGGAAGTCGGCGGCGGCAGCACCAGCCTGACGCTGTTGCGCCGCGGCGAACCGAACCGCTCGGGCGTGTACGCACTCGGGTCGGTTCGGCTCCGCCAACAGCTGGATCTCCGCCGGCATAGCCAGGACATTCAAACGGCATTGCTGCGTCGGTACGTCGCGAACGTCATCGATGAGATCCGTCTCGAGATTCCTCTCAATCGGCTCACGCACATGATTGCGCTCGGCGGAGATGTCCGCTTTCTGGCCTCGCAGGTGGAGGAAGAGGAAGCGCACGACGGCCATCACGAGATCCCGCGCGAGCGATTCCTGGCTTTCTGCGACGAGGTCGAGCGGCTGGACCAGGACGGCATCGTCGAGCGGTTTCGACTTCCGGCCGTCGAGGCGGAGACACTCGGCCCGGCGTTG
This sequence comes from uncultured Acidobacteriota bacterium, assembly GCA_963730995.1. Taxonomy (GTDB): domain Bacteria; phylum Acidobacteriota; class Vicinamibacteria; order Vicinamibacterales; family 2-12-FULL-66-21; genus CAVSUB01. Next base: position 1,004,154 of record CAVSUB010000012.1, read on the forward strand.
CTCGTCTACCGGGCGTTGCTGTCGGAGTCCGCCGTCCGCAAGGTAGTCGTGTCGGGCGCGTCGTTGCGGGCTGGCGCGCTCCTGGACTTCACTGATGCCGGAAGTCGGATGAACGTCGAGGACTTCGAACGGCAAGTGCTTGCAAGCGCCGAGGGGCTCGGACAGCGTTATCGATGGGATCGCGAGCACGGACTTCACGTCGCCGCGCTCGCGACCCGAATCTTCGACGAGCTTGGTGAGGAGCACGGTCTCGGCGATCGCGCACGACTGCTGTTGAAGGTCGCCGCCATGCTTCACGACGTTGGCATTTACGTGAGCCTCCGCGCCCATCACAAGCACTCCCAGTACATCCTGGCGGCCTCGCAGATCTTCGGGCTGTCAGACGAGGAAACGGCCATCGTTTCGAATATCGCCCGATACCATCGGAGGGGCACTCCCCAACAGAGTCACGTCCCGTTCGTGGCGCTCGACAGACAAGACCGGCTGCTCGTCAACAAGCTCGCAGCAATCCTGCGGGTGGCGAATGCCCTCGACGCCGAGCACGCTCAGAAGGTTCGCGACCTTCGGATCGTCCGCAGTGACAAATCGTGGCTCCTCGAGCTCGAGGGCACCGGAGATCTGACCATGGAACGCCTCGCCGCGACGGCACGAGCCGACATGTTCGTCGAAACATTTGGCCGCCAGCTGATCGTGCAGCCGGCTCGAACGACGCCATGACGACGCAGGCCGCCAGCTCGTTGTTCATCAATCGCGAGCTGTCGTGGCTCGCATTCAATGAGCGCGTCCTCGAGGAGGCTATCGATCCGCGCACGCCGCTGCTCGAGCGCGTCAAGTTTGTCGCCATCGCATCGTCGAACCTGGACGAGTTCTTCATGATTCGTGTGGCCGGCCTGGAGCAGGCGCTGGCAGAGGCTGACACAGCCGTCGATCTGTCTGGACTCACGCCGGCGCTGCAGCTGGAGGCCGTGGGACATCGAAGCCATGAGTTCGTGGTCGCCCTCTACGATCTGACCACTGGCGAACTGCTGCCGGCTCTGGCCGAGCGCAAGATCAGGCTCGTCCCGTTCGACGGCCTCGGCGATCCGGCAGCCCTGCGCGCATTCTTTCGCGAATCCGTGCTCCCGGTACTGACACCGCTCGCGATCGACCGTGCCCGCCCGTTCCCGCTGCTCGCGTCTCTCAGTCTCAATCTCGTCGTGATTCTCGAGCCGGCGCCCGGCGAATCCGATTCGAGGCTCGCGATCGTGCAGGTCCCTGCCAGCCTGGCGCGGCTGGTCCGCATTCCGGACGCTGCGGGTTCCACGTTTGTGCTGCTCGAGGAGGTGATCCGGGCGCACCTGCCACAGCTCTTTTCGGGGCAGCAGATCCGAGAAGCGCGCGTCATCCGCCTCACGCGCGACGCGGATCTCGACCTGGATGACGAGGGTGGCCGGACGCATCTCGAGGCGGTCGAGCGCGAGGTCCGACGCCGCCGACAGAGCGATGTCGTTCGCCTCGAGATCGAAGCGGCGGCTTCCGAGGATCTGATTGCGATACTCCAGGAACGGCTCGATCTCGCGGCAGCCAATGTCTATCGAGTCACCGGCCCGCTCGATCTTCGAGTCCTGTCGCAACTGATCGATCTACCCGGCCACGACGATCTGCGCGATCCGCCGATTCAGCCCGCGGACATACTGATTGCGGCAGAACAGGACGATATCTTCTCGATTCTCGACGCCCGGGACGTGCTGCTGCACCACCCTTACGATTCTTACGACCCGGTGCTCGCCCTGCTCCAACATGCCGCCGACGATCCTGAGGTGCTGGCCATCAAGCAGACGTTGTATCGCACCAGCGTCGGGTCGCCACTGATCGCCAGCCTGCAGCGGGCGGCGGAACAGAACAAGCAGGTCACGGTTCTGGTCGAGCTGACCGCGCGATTCGACGAGGAACGGAACATCAGGTGGGCACGAGCGCTGGAAGAAGCCGGCGCCCATGTAATCTACGGCATTCGCGGCTACAAGACGCACGCAAAGATCTGCCTGATCGTCAAGCGAACGCCGCGGGGGATTCGCCGATACGTTCACCTGGGGACCGGCAATTACAACGAACGGACGGCGCGCACCTACACGGACTTCGGTCTGATGACCGCCTCCGAAGCCATCGCTGAGGATGCCGCCGCATTCTTCAACACGCTTACCGGATACTCGGATCCCCCCCGTCTCAAGAAACTGGTGATGGCGCCTACTGATTTGCGCCGCCGTTTCGTCAAGCTGATTGAACGAGAGCGACGCCGCGCCGTCGCCGGACAGCCGGCCGAGATCACTGCAAAGATGAATTCCCTCATCGATGAAGAGATCATCAACGCGCTGTATGCGGCGTCTCAGAAAGGCGTGCAGATCCGTTTGAACGTGCGCGGCATTTGCGCACTTCGTCCGGGTATCCCAGGTGTGAGCGAGACGATTGACGTCATCTCCATCGTCGACCGGTTCCTCGAGCACTCACGTGTGTACAGTTTTCTCAACGGCGGTGACGAGGAAGTCTATCTGGCCAGCGCCGACTGGATGACTCGGAACATGGACAAACGGATCGAGCTCATGTTTCCGATTGAGGATCCTGGTCACAAGGCGGCCATCATGCACGCCCTCCGCTCCATGTTCCGGGACACGACAAAAGCCCGCCGGCTCGGCGCCGACGGCGTGTACACGCGCGTGGCGCCTTCCAGAGGCGAGCCGCCTTGCCGAGTGCAGCAGTTGCTGCACGAAGAGGCACAGCGGCGCATGGCGCAAGCGATCGAGCGCGCCGGTGTTGCGTTTCGTCCGGTGGACGCCTCTACGTCCAGAGCACGGCGTACATAACCGCAGTGTCCTGCAGACCTCGCGAACGCTGTCGGAGAGTGTCAGGTGCGACAAGTCAGGGGCCTGTCCGCGCTATGTGCACTGACGCCGGCATGGGCGCCTGCGTCGCCGCCCCGCAGACGAACCTAGACTAGTGTCGCGTCCCCGAAGTCCTGTTACATTCGGCCGGCGCTGCATCCCGGGGCGCGGCGTTGCTCGTCGGTTGCATACTCCGGGTATGCGCCCTTCTCGCGCCTTGCGCGCCGGGCGCATCGCCGCCCTCGGTGTTAACAGGACTTCGGGGCCGCGACACTAGCAAACACAGGGGGATTCCATGAGCACGACAGCAGGCAACAAGAAACTCATCGCCGTGGTGGGCGCGACGGGACAACAGGGAGGCGGAGTCGTGCGCGCCTTGCAGGCCGACGGCCAGTTCGGGGTGCGCGCTCTGAGCCGCAATCCAAACGAGCATCGCGACCTGGCCGACGAAGTCGTCGAAGGGGACCTAGAACGGCCGGAAACACTCGAGGCTGCTTTTCAAGGCGTACACGGCGTATTTCTGGTCACCAATTTTTGGAACGAAGGGACCGACGAGCGCAAGCAGGCAACCGCGGCAGTGGACGCGGCGAAGAATGCCAGTGTCAAACACTTTATCTGGTCAACGCTGCCGAAAGTGGAGGCAATCAGCGGCGGCAAGTTCAACGTTCCTCACTTTACCGGCAAGGCCAAGATCGATTTGATAGTTAGCGAGGCCAGGTTTGCATATCACACGTTCGTGATCGCGCCTTTCTACTACCAGAACCTTGTGACCACCCTTGCTCCTCAGAAGCAGGCAAACGGATCCCTGGGTTGGGCTCTGCCGCTCGATCCCAAGGTGCGTTGCATTCACATGGGCGACATCCGCGAGCTGGGCAACATCGTGGCCGGCGCATTCGCACATCCGGACGAGTCAGGCAATGGCGAGTATCTACCACTCGTCGGCGATTTCATGAACTTCAATGGAATTGTCGAGACACTGAATCGACAAGGTCACACATTCACGTTCAACCAAGTGGCACCGGAGGCGTTCGCGACTCTCTTCCCTGGGGCCGCCGAGATAGCAGAGACGTTCAAGTACTTCCAAGGTCACACATACCTGGGTTCGGATTGGTCTGATCGAATCGCGCTTGCGACCAAAATCGCTGGCGGGCCACCGAGCACGTTGTCCGCGTGGGCACGAGCGAACTTTTCGGTACGGGCCGCCTAGCGTGAGCCTTTCATTTCGTGTTGTTTGAATGGCGCGACCGGCAGGATTCGAACCTGGCACGGACATCTACACCGCGGCAACCTTTCTCATGATGAGTGGGTCTACAACGAGGCGGACATCGACCAGGCGCGCGTTGTCTGGCGCGGGAGATGGACGCTGTCAAGAACCGGGAATTGCTCCAATACTTCGCTGATAGGCGTGTGTGGCTGCTCGAAGCGGATGCGGACGATCCATCGCTTGTGCCGTACCCGGCATTTGAGCTGCTCGCGTCCGATCTTCGTACTGATTGAGGCTTCGAATTGGATACGTGGGCTACGTGATCGTGCGTGCTTCCTGACGTTGGTCTCAATTTCGGGGAGACGCCTGCGGTACCGGGGCAAACGCCAAAGATCAGCGACTATGACGCGCCGGCGGGCAGGTGCAAAGTGACCACCGTGCCTCCATCCGGCGGACATTCGATCCGAATCGTCCCCGCGTGGGCCTCGATCAGCCGTTTAGCGGTGGGGAGCCCAAGCCCGCTACCTGCTGATTTGGTGGTGAAGAACGGCGTGAAGATCTTCTCGCGAATATCTGGTGGGATCCCAGGCCCGCTGTCATGGAACGAGAGCTCGCAGTGGCTGTCGACAGATGCGACCGACACTCGGAGCACACCTTTTCCTTGCATCGCCTGTGCGCCATTGACGAGCAGGTTGACGAACACGATCTTCAGGAGCTCCGGGTCCGCCATGACGGGCCGCGCGGTTCCGTGGACGTCCACGCGCACGCTGGCGACAGCCGGATCCTCGGCGAGCAGGCTCGCCGTGCTGCTGACCAGAGCGCGAAGATCCACTGGTTGCGGACGAGGCCGGGGAGGTCGCGCAAAGAGCAGGAGATCCTTGACCAGGTCATTGAGGCCATCGATGCGGGCGACGATTTCCTTGGCCACAGCCGCATCTCGACTGTCGGCCGGGAGACGGCCGCCAATGACCTGTACCGCGCCCCGGATCCCGGCGAGAGGATTCTTGACCTCGTGCGCAATGAGTGCAGCCATTTCCCCAAGGCTGGCGAGCGCGGCCTGCTCCCGGAGTTGCTGCTCCATGCGGACGCGTTCGGTGAGGTCGTGGAGGATGCCCGTGAATCGCCGCTCCCCACCCGTGACCATTTCACCGACCGAGAGGTGCAACGGGAACGTTGACCCGTCACGTCGCCGGCCCGTGACATCACGACCGATGCCGATGATCTTTTGAACGCCGGTCGCGAGATACCGGGCGAGATACCCATCGTGTTCCTCGTGGTACGGCGCGGGCATCAGGACGTTGACGTTCTGGCCGACGACCTCCTGTTCCTGATAGCCGAACAACCGTTCGGCCCCGGGGTTGAAGGCTTCGATGTGCCCCCTCGCGTCGATGACGACGATGCCGTCCACGGCCGACTCGACGACCGATCGCCACCGTTGTTCGCTCGCCCGCAACGCGAGCTCCGCGCGCTTTTGGGCCGTAATATCTCGCGCGATCGTTGAGGCGCCGACGATCCGGCCGGCGGCATCGCTGATGGGAGAGACCGTCAGCGAGATGTCGACGAGCTGACCATCCTTCCTGCGGCGCACGGTCTCATGGTGTTGCACTGGCTGGCCGCTCCGGCTGCGCGCCAGGATCTCGTCCAACTCGTCCAACCGATTTTCGGGGAACAGCAGCTCAATGGAACGCCCTGTGACCTCCTCGGCGGTGTACCCGTAGAGGCGCTCAGCGCCGCGATTCCAGGTCAGGATCCTCCCGTCGAGATCTTTGCCGATGATGGCGTCGTCCGAAGACTCGACGATGGCCGCGAGGATGCGGCTGGCTTCCTCGTGCGGGCTGAATTGGCCGCGATCGTCCATCGTCTTGTTCTGTCGGATGATCCGGAGCTGGGTCGAGCGACCCCAAATCATGAGGCTGATTGGGACCGTGCGTTGGAGGCGGGGGACTGAGGTCCACGGCCTGCGCCGCCGTCCAGAATCGTATCATCTCGAGAGATTCCAACCAGGTGTCCGCTTCGCATCGGGCACGACGATCGACGAGGCCCCACAATCCGCGTCGGGTCCGCATCGATACGCCCGGTCCAAAGCAGCCCGAGCCTCAGAGAGTTCGGCCAGCGCACTACCGCCAGGACGACGCGAGCTGCGCGCTCAAGGCCGTTGCGCATCTGGGTGGACCGCTCTCGCAGCTGCTGGAGCAGGTGTCGGGGCACAAGGTGGCCCGCCAGTCGACACAATGCCACCTGGCCTGAGTCAGCCGGGTGCCATTGCGTGACAGGCGCATGTCTGGCTTGTCACGGGTTCGGAGGTCGCCATGGGTGCCAGCATCATCGCGCTGCCGCGTGAACGTGCGGCGAAGCTCCGTGGCGATGACACGGGCTTGAGCCTGGCAACCCAGGTCATGCAGCGGATAGGTCAGTTGAGTTGCTGGATGCACGGGCACAGGCTCCTGGCGCACCACGAGCCGCACCGCTTGTCGTTGCGCTGCGGATGGTGCGGGTATGAGACCGCAGGCTGGACATTGAGCCTCTAGGTGTCGTTGCCGGTCGTTCTGTGGCCGTGTGCTCCGCGACTCATCCGCGCGATCCGGCAGTGCGGTAGGGAGTTTGGTTCAGAGCGCGGCGCGGCGCTGAAGCGCGCCTATGGTGCCGTAACGCCCATCCGGGCCGCAGACGAGCGTGCCTTCCTGCACCAGGGTGGCAAGGACCCGATCGCAGACATCCGGTCTGAGTCCGAACAGACGCCGTGCTTGATCGCGGGTCAAGCGCAGGCACGGCATTTCGCTGAATTCGCCAAGGATTCGCACGAGCAATGACTGACGGGTCGCGTAGTTGCGTCGGTCCAGGATCGGACGTGGGCGCGGGAGCGCTGGAACCATGAGCGGCTCCTCTTCGAATAACCTGTTCTCGATCGGAGGGACAAGCTCCGGTCGGATTCCTTCAATCAGAAAACGTACTCCGACTTCACCCAGGAAGTCGCCGGGAAAGTTTTCCCACCGCCTCGGAATATTTCGCACGAAGGAGTGCTCGCCTCTCGCGCCGACGGAGAGAGCGCTGGCTGTGGCCTGACATGATTCTGCTCTCCCCTGCGGGCCGAAGCCGCGCGCCCATTCAGGCGGCGCTTGCGGCCAGCCAATCCGGCGTGCCGTGTGCGACGGCGCCACGGGATGCTCTTGCCCGCAACCTGGGCGACTGTGGGTCGAGATCTCGCGGAAAGAACCTGCAGTAGGAGCCTCCACGGGTCTTCGCCAACACCCCGGCGTCGACGAGTGCGTCCAGGACAGCTCCGCCCGTCGTCTTGTCGATGTCGAAGCGCTGCACCGCCTCGGGCAGCGTCAAGCGCAGCGTTGGTCGCTCCAGAAACTCGTTCTGGATCCGCACGACCAGCGCCTCGAGCGAGTATTGGTTCAAATTCATCGGCCCATCCTCCACGCGACACGCGACCACGTCCGTGTGCGGAGCAAGTCGCGTACCTTTGACGAGCGTCAGTGCTTTCGGTCCAGGACGCGCGTGCAGACACCGCGCCGACGAATAGTCGCTTTGGAAACGGACGATCGGGTCAGCCCCGCTGAGAATTTCCCGGGACCGCGAACAAGTTCGCACCCGCTCGGGCCAACGCTCGAGGAACACTGTGGTTCCGAATTGTGCGGTTGGGCATGTGGCATGCCTAAGCCGGGGTGTGGGCATCAGCGGCGCAGACGTTCGACCGGAGAGGGATCGCGACTGTCGCGTGTGTGAAGGCACCCCGAGTACACCGCTGATCAGCGTTCGCAACCTGATCCGAACCTACCGGATGGGGGACGTGCAGGTGCGCGCCCTGCGGGGCGTGTCCCTCGACGTGATGGCCGGCGACTTCATCGCTCTCACCGGACCGTCTGGCTCTGGAAAGTCGACCTTCATGAACCTTCTCGGATGCCTGGACCATCCAACGAGCGGCGTCTACCTGCTCAACGGGCGAGATGTCGCGCATTTCTCGAGCGAGCAGCTGGCCCGGGTGCGCAATCAAGAGATTGGATTCGTGTTTCAGGGATTTCACCTGCTGGCTCGCACATCCGCGCTCGAGAACGTCGAGCTGCCGCTGCTGTACGCCGCCGGTGTTTCGGCGCGTGAGCGTCGAGCACGGGCCGCGGCGGCGCTCGAATCCGTTGGTTTGGGCAGTCTCCTCCAGCACCATCCCAATCAGCTGTCTGGCGGACAGCAGCAGCGCGTGGCGATCGCCCGCGCGCTGGTCAACAATCCCATTCTGTTGCTCGCAGACGAGCCCACCGGCAATCTCGACTCGCGCACGAGCATCGAGGTGATCGAGATCTTCCAACGCCTCAACGCCGAACGCGGGATCACCGTCCTCCTGGTGACGCACGAGCCCGATATCGCCGAGTACGCCCGTCGTCTCGTCTCGTTCAGGGATGGCCGGATTTGTGTCGATCGGCCGATCGCCAGCCGACGATCGGCGCATGTTGACCTCGCCGCCATGCCGGTCGAGGTCGAGCCTGCGCTGGCCGCTGTTTGACTCCGCTTCAGTACCGATATGGAGCCGTCTGCGGCGAACGCGACGGCACGAGCAGCGCGACTGTCAAAACGCAGCAGGCCTGGAGCAAGCGAGACATCGACGTCTTCTCAGGCCGGCTGCAGTGGCATGTTCATAACGGGCGCGACTGTGCTGGCGGACGAACCGATGGCGACGACCGCCAGGGAGTGCCGCGAGTGAATTCTTCGCGAGTGGCACTGAATTTTCCCCACCCTTGCCGCCCCCACCGCAATTGGTGCCGCGGCCGTTTCCTGCTTCGGCGGATGCCAGAAAGCCATCGGAGGCTGAAAGGCGAGGGGCTTCGCGATGGTATCGCGATTGCGTTACACCAGCCCGGCATGATGGAGCAAGAAGGTCTCTTCCCGTCGATGCCGCCAATCCTGATTCTCATAGCCGGAAGAGGACGGGGATCGTCATGCGCTTCCGCGACCGCATCGAAGCTGGACGCTCTGAGATGCTTCCCTCCGGCCTGTAGGGAACGCAATCGGCCGGAACTGAATCGCGGTTTCGAGACGGGAAAGCTGGTCGTCGTCCGGAGTTGAAGCACTCACGCGAAGGAGGTGTTCCCGTGGCCCAAGTCAACGTCGAACCCAACGTCGAAGCGCATCCGACCGTCCGCGACCGAGTTCTGGACGGGTGCAGGCAGGCGGCGCACGTCTCGCACGAAGCTCGCCTGCTGAAGTCGGTAGCCGAGGATCTCGTCGAGGACGGCGTGTACGCCGCGAAGCGCGCCATGAAGTCGGTCCGGCGGCGCGCAGAGGGCTTGGGAGATCTCAAGGATGAGGCGATTCATCGCTTGAAACGTCGCCCACTGCTCGGCGTGGGCGCGGCGCTCGGCGTGGGAGTGGCTCTCGGCCTCGTCGTCGCCACGATCGCCGTCAGCATCGTCGGCAGGAGTAAACAGGCAACGAGACAGCTATGACAGACAAGGATCTCAAGCAGCACTCGCGGTTTATCCGTCGCATGCGCCGACCGGGCGCAACTGACGAGCCAGATCCGACGTGTATGCGCACTCATGTCCACTAAGGCCGACCTCCAGCAGTAGGTCGAAACAGCGGATCGGATCGATGGCGCCGGGGGTTACCTGCTGTCGATCTAGGCGGTCTGCGCGTGCCGCAACCGCTTGGAGTTTCGAAACGACCACGAAGTGAGGCTCCCCGACCGGTGGAGGTCTTGCTTGCCCGATGGGTGGGAATCCATTATGGATATTGGCGACACCTCGAGGTCGGGTCGATGAAGATCGAGCGCATTCTGTATCCCACCGATTTCTCGGAGGCCTCCGCCCACGCGCTCGAACAGGCCGTCGTCATCGCTGGCTCGTACTACGCGCGGATTACGGCGCTCCACGTCTTCTCCCCGAGCCTTTCGGCGATGCCAGGGCCGGCCGCATCGAGTGCGCCCAAATCCATTGCAAAGACCGAAATTGAACGTCTTCGCACGCAGACCGCTGCCTTCGTTGCCGCGGCGAGGCCTGCCGGCGACGCAGACATCTTGATCGAGGTTGGACAACCAGCCATCCGCATCCTCGAACGCGCGGCTAGCTTGCCTGCCGACCTCATCGTGATCGGTACGCACGGCACGAGCGGTTTCGAGCACCTCTTACTGGGTTCGGTCACTGAGAAAGTGCTGCGGAAAGCTACCTGTCCGGGTCCTCACGGTGCCGCCCCGCGCGCAGGCGCCCTCGCGCCTGCCGTTCCAGCGCGTGCTCTGCGCGGTCGACTGTTCGGACTCGTCCCTCGGGGCGCTGCAGGACGCCTTTTCCCTCGCAGAGGAGTCCGGTGCCGTGCTGACCGTTCTGCACGTCCTCGAGTGGCCGTGGGAAGAGCCGCCACCGCCGAGGCTCGAGGAACTGCCGTTCGAGCAAGCAGCCGCGCTGGCGGAATACCGTCGGTACTGCGAGACGACCGCCACGGCCCGGCTCGAGTCGCTTGTGCCCGACTCGGCGCGTGCTTTGCGCTCGCCGGTCATACGCCTCAGGAGCGGCAAGCCGTACGTTCAGATTTTGGACGTCGCCGCCGAGGAGCACAGCGATCTGATCATCGTCGGCGTACGCGGCCGGAAACCGCTGGACGTGACCTTATTCGGATCGACGACCAATCAACTGGTGCGCCGCGCGAGGTGCCCCGTGCTCACCCTGCGGCGATAGGAATTGGTCTGAGTTCGCTCGCCACTCGTTTGCCAGAAGGGACTTTCAAGCAGTCCCTGCGAAATGTCTCTGGATGGGCTAGTCGAGATTGTCGTCACCTCACGGTCAATCTGACAGCGTCACTGGGCTGAAGGAGGGCCGGCCGGCCGGTTTACAGCGAAAAGGCGGTCATCTCATGCTCCGAACGCATGTAGGGTCCGCAACCCTCGCCCCATGGTCCGCCACAAGCTTGGCTTGGTACGCGACATGCGTGCTCTTCTCACCTCACCAGGTCTCTGAAGAAAGGCACGGGGTTTCCGCATGACGACGACAAGTCCGCCAATCATGATCAGATGTCCTCTCTGCGGGGCGATTGGCTCTAGGCTCCACCATGACATCCGCGCTTCGCTGCTCTATTCCTGCGAGAACTGCCTGCACGAGTGGCAGCTCGATCCCGCGGAGGAACCGCCGCAACCGGACCCCAGGGTGGTCGAGCGCCGCGAACCCCTTTGACGATTGCCAGGCGACCGTGCAGATCGCGCTGTTGGTCGATGTCGTCGCCGTTGTGAGGCTGTTGTCGGTTTCCTGCTGATAGTCGCGAGGGTCGCGTCGTCGCTCGACTCGGGCCTGAAACGCGGCCAACACAGTTGCCTGAACTTCTGTCTTCATCGAGGTGAGTAATGTTGAAACATGTGATTCTTGCGACATCGATCGGGTTTGCCGCGGTCGCTCCTTCGCACGGTTCATTCTTCAGTGTCGGAACGAATGTCTCGGTACTCGCCGCCTCACGATCCGGCCAGAGCCAGCCGCCGACGCCCTCGTCACCTGCCGGTCCGTCAGCGCAAGCCAGCATGACGGAGATGATGAAGCGGCACCAGCAAATGATGGCCGAGATGAAAGCCGCAGACCTGAAGCTCGACGAGCTCGTCAAGAGTATGAACGCCGCGACAGGAGAGGCCAAGACCATCGCTATTGCGCAACTTCTGACCGAGATGGTGCGTCAGCACAAAGCGATGCACGAACACATGGGGACGATGATGGACCAGCAGATGATGATGGGCGGCAGGGGGATGATGAACAAATAGGATCAGGCGAATGCCTGTGGTGGATACTCTGGGTCAGTCGCTGTTCCAGGCGCTCAGGCCCCTGAACGGGAGAGTTGTGTCTTGACGCAGCCGACGTTGTTAGAGATGACCCCAGACCCCCCAAGGTCAGTAGCTCGAAGCAGCCGCGGCTGCGTGCTACGATCCCACCCGCCCTGTCCGACACCCTTCAACGGGCCGTCTAGGACGGCCATCCGGTTTCGCTCGGCGTCGGCTTCGAGCTGCGGCAGCCCGCGCTTTTTTTGTCGCAGGAGGTTCTGTATGTACCTTCGCACCGCTCTCAGAACAGTCTGTGGTCCCCTCGCCATTGCGCTGATCCTGGCTACCCCGATGCGCGCGTACGCTGCAGTGATCCCGCTGACGCCCGCGGATCTTGCGGGCACGAGCCTGATCACCTTCGACGGGATTCCCGACGGCACTCCAGTGAACGGCATGACGGTGGATGGCGTGCAGTTCAACTATTTCGTGAACAATGTGGCGAGCAATGCCCTGGTCGTAGATGGAGGACCGGGGATGACGAACAACGTCTCACGGCCTAATCTCGTGAACCCCCCCGGGGGGAATGCCAACGCCCTGCTGCGCCTGACGTTCGCCGAGCCAGAAGAGCGACTCGGCTACGGCTTCGCCGTGCTTACCAAACTTGTGATACCGAATGCCACGACCGTTACACTGTTTGATGGGACCGATGTGATGGTCGGCGTGCTCTCTGCCCCCTCCACCCTGGATTTCGATCCGATCTTCAACAACGGCTTCCTGGGGCTGCGCAGCACGATTCCGTTCGTGCGCGCCGACGTCACCTTCAGTCCCCTCGCGGAGGCCTTCGCCTTCGACAACCTGCGGTTTGCACCCGCGGCAGCGCCCGTGCCAGAACCTGCCAGCGTCATCCTGCTGTTGGCTGGACTCGCGGGAGTGGCGCGCCGTCCGCGCCGTCCCTTGTAGTGCCGTGTAGCTGTATTGTGGAGCGCTCTCGGGACGTCAGCGAGCGCTCCGGTCAACCGCGGGCCATGGCACCGAGTGCTCATTTCGGACGCAGATCCGCCGCGGCCCGACCAGCACCTGTACTCCGACCCTTTGAGACCCGTACCCTCGCCGCCGGTTCTTGTTAGGCGAAGCCACCCGGTAACACAGCTGCGTATCGACTAAGAACCTCAGTTACGAATCGTGAGCACCGGACAGGTCGCGCGCCGCACGATCTGCTCGGTCGTTGATCCAAAGACGAGCCGATCGAGTGCGTTACGCCCGTGCACGCCAAGGACGATCAGATCGATCTGCTGTTCGGAGGCAACGCGAAGGATCTCGGCGTAGGGTACGCCACGGACGACAAGGTCTTCGGTGTCGCATCCCAGGCGCACGGATTCAGGCACCCACTGCGGCAGCCTCGCCCGCGCCTGCGTCTCGAGCGCCGCGTCGAAGCCGGTGGCGTCGAAGTAGAAGTCAGGCGGCGCGCCGTGGATGCGCGCAAGTGTCTCGACGACATGAAGGATGGTCAACTTCGCAGCCCCGTGCTCCGCAAGTGACGCCGCGTAACGAAGCGCGCCTTCCGAGCTGGGAGAGAAGTCGGTCGCGTATAGAATGCGACGAAACGGATCCCGTGTGGCGGGTACGGCATCGGGTGCACGACACGGGACGGTCAGCACTGGCACACTGGAGGTGCGCAGCACCTTTTCCGTCACCGACCCCAGCAGGAGCCGCTCGAATCCCGACCGGCCGTGAGTTCCCATGACGATGAGATTCGCGGAGACCCTTTGGGCCTGAAGAAGGATCTCCTTGTGGGCGACCGGCGCGTCGAGGACGTGATAGTCGATCGAAACGCCGATTGGTTTCTCGAGCGCCAGGAAGCCAGGCAGGTCTCGCAGGATCCGGTCGGCGTCCAACAGCCGAAAAGCCCCGGGCTCCTCGGGTCCGACGGGGACGGCGTGCACGGCAGCCGACATCGGAAGCACGTGCAGGACGTGGATGACCGCGTCGTAGCAGCGCGCGACGCCGACCGCCCGATCGAATGCGTGTCGCGATACTTCGGAGAAGTCGATAGGGCAGAGGATGTCGGTGATGCGGACCACGTGAACCTCCGACCTTCCGAGGAGCAACGGTCCTGCCAATAGCCAACTGCGAGGCTGCCTGAGTCCTTCCGACTTGTGTGCGGAATCGAGCCGGCTCGCGCCGGAGGAAACTCCGCACCGGCGCGAAGAAATGCGCATCCAGGGGATCGGCGTGTCACGTCACGCTGTGCTGCGCACTATCCTTTCGGTCTTGGACCTCGCATGGGTCTCTTGTGGAGCGGGTGCGCCGTTGCGTCCGGCTCTCGACGTCGAGGCACTGGGCGGACATGAATCTGTGGCAGCGCGAATTCGAGGTCGCGGTTAGCGCGGTCCGAGAGGCCGCCGTGCTCGCATCGGAGCTCCGTCGACAGATCGGCGAGCGGCAGCTGATCAAGGCAGACCGATCTCCCGTGACGGTGGCGGATTTCGCCGTGCAGGCTCTCGTTGCCCATCGGCTTGCTCGTGCGTTTCCCGCCGATCCGCTGGTTGCCGAGGAGGACGCTGCCTCCCTGCGGAGCCCGGATGCCCGGTCGCTCTTCGAGTCCGTGGTCAACGCGGTCCACCGGATCCTCCCGAATTTGGCGCCGAATCAAATTCTCGACGCGATCGATCGTGGGCGAGGACTGCCGGGAAAGCGATTCTGGACGCTGGATCCGATCGATGGCACCAAGGGGTTCCTTCGCGGCGATCAATATGTCGTCGCGCTCGCGCTCGTCGTGCGGGGACGCGTGGAGCTCGGGTTGATGGGTTGCCCGCAGCTGTCATTGATCGAGGGTCCGCAAACGATCGTCGGATCCATCGTTTACGCGATCCGGGGCCGTGGAGCGTTCCGCACATCGATGGCGGAAGCAAAGGGCATCAGGCTAGCCGTGTCTCACGTTCGTGAGCCCCGCCTCGCTCGGGTGCTCCGGTCGTTCGAAGCCGAGCACATCGACGAGACGATGTTCCACCGCCTTCTCCGCACGCTGAAGGTGGAGGCCGCCCCGACTTTGATGGACAGTCAGGCCAAGCACGCGATGGTCGCTGCCGGAGGCGCCGACCTCCTGATCAGACTTCCTGCCGACGAGGATTACCGCGAAAAGATCTGGGATCAAGCGGCCGGCGCCATCCTGATCGAAGAGGCCGGGGGCCGTGTGACCGACAAGCACGGCGAGGCGCTGGATTTTGGGTGCGGTCGGACGCTGGCTCGCAATGCCGGGATCATCGCATCGAACGGCCACTTGCATGAGGCCGTGATCGAGTCACTTCGACCGAGAGGCGGCGTCATGTCCTGACGCCGTTCCCGGCGTCCCCTCCGGATGATGGGGCTGGGTCGTCGCGGCGAGCTACGCCACAGCGGCGTCGAGCGTCGGCAGCCTGGGACACTCAACCTCGGCAATGCCGATCCCCAGCCGATCGTGCACCGGCGGCGTCCGGCAGTCACCGCGTGAAAATCCCAAAGAATGCGGAAATTTCGGCAGGCGCTTACGCGATGAAGCGTCCGACTTGATTGGATCGGCGCCGATTCGGCCTTAGCGGTGTCGCTGAATCCGGTACGAGACTGGCACTCCCGCACGAGGGCGTCATCGACGCGGTTCTCAGCTTGGTGCTGCAGGTCGGGCAATCGCGTTGCCCGTGCCTCTTCATTGCCATGAGAGCCATCATCCGCGTCGGTCGGGAGGACTGGTGGTGAATCTTCCATTCACGCGCGATCAGTTCTTCGACGTGTTTGCCGCCTACAACCGGTCGCTGTGGCCGTTTGCGCTCGCCCTGTGGGTGTACGCGCTGGTTGCCGCGGTGCGCGTGGCTCGTCATCTCGGGCGCAGACGCTTCGCTGCAGTGATGCTTGCAGTCCAGTGGGCCTGGACTGGGGCTGCCTATCACGCCGCGTTCTTCGCCGCCATCAATCCGGCAGCGTGGTTGTTCGCGATGCTGTTCGTCATCGAGAGCGGACTGCTGGTGTGGTTTGGTGTCATTCGGTCCCAGCTGCGGTTCTCGGCGACTGGATCGCTGCGCCATGTCACGGCCTGGACGCTCATCATTTACGCGCTCTTGTATCCGTTACTCCCACAAGGCGAGGGCCACGCATTTCCCCGGGGGCCCGCGTTCGGTGTGCCCTGCCCGACGACTCTCTTGACTATCGGCTGGCTCTTCGCGGCCGATCCGCCGTGGCCGATAGTGGTCGCGCTGATTCCCATCGGATGGGCGTTCGTCGGCGGCTCGGCGGCAGTGCTGCTAGGTGTGCGAGCCGATTTGATGCTCTGGATCGCGGGGGTCGCACTCACTGCATCGGTGCTGGTTTCCGTACGGCACCACGTTCACGCGTGAAGGAGGCGTTATGTCTGTCGCCACATTGGATCGCGTCACCATAGAGGGACACGTCAGTCCCGGATTCGAGCAGGTGCGCGAGGCGTTTGTCGAGAATTTCCACGGGCGGCACGAGCTCGGCGGTGCGTGCTGCGCGTATCACCGCGGGGTCAAGGTCGTCGATCTCTGGGGTGGCATTCGCAACAAACAGACCGGCGAGCCGTGGGAAGTGAACACGATGGTGGTCGTTCACTCGGCCACCAAGGGCTTGGCCGCGATGACTCTGGCCATCGCCCACTCGCGGGGCTGGCTGGACTACGAGGAGCGAGTGTGCGCGTACTGGCCGGAGTTCGCGCAGCAGGGGAAGGAGAAGGTGACCATCCGCCAGCTCCTCGCTCACCAGGCCGGGTTGTTTGCGCTCGATCAGCCCATCGACCGCGCCATCGTCGCCGACCTCGATCGGCTTGCGATGGTATTGGCGCGCCAGAAACCCGCGTGGGAGCCCGGGACACGACAGGCCTATCACGCCATCACGCTCGGCTTCTACGAGAGCGAGATCCTGCGCCGCATCGATCCCCAACATCGGAGCCTGGGAGCGTTCTTCCAGGACGAGATCGCGTCGCCCCTCGGGCTGAACGTATATATCCGGTTGCCGGATTCCATCCCGAACTCACGGCTGGCGACCCTCGCGCGACCCGGAGCGATCGAGATGCTGCGGGGCTTCGGACCTCGCTTCATGCTGGAAGCCATGAACGGTCGCTCCAACATCAACCACGCTCTTCGAGGCTCCGAGTTGCCTCACGATGAGCAGCGCGTCTACGCCCGCAACCTCGAGGTGCCGTCCGGCGGCGCGGTGGGCACCGCCAGAGCCATCGCGCACGCCTACAGCGTCTTCGCCACCGGTGGACATGTTCTGGGGCTGCGTCCAGAGACGCTGGACTTGCTGGCCGCTCCGGCCATTCCCCCAACCCGCGGGTTTTACGACGAATGCCTGAAAGGCGACGGAGTGAAGTTCTCACTGGGCTTCATGAAACCGAGTCCTGTGTGGTCATTCGGCAGCGCCAGTTCGTTCGGGTCACCCGGATCGGGCGGTTCCCTCGGCTTCGCCGATCCGAGCTTGGGAGTCGGCTACGCCTATGTAACGAGCCAGATGGGGACACATCTGACCGGAGACCCGCGAGATGTGGCCCTGAGAGATGCGCTCTACTCCGCTATTCAGGCCTCATGAGGCGGCCCTGGACCAAGGAGGTCATCGCGGCATGGTTGGTATGGATCGCCGCTCGACGTTGTGGCTCAAAGCGCTCTTGACAGCTGGCGCCGTGCTGGCGATTGGTTTTGCTCGTCCAGACAGTCGTCAACTACCGGTACGTGTCGAACAATCTCATTCTTCAGGAAGCCAGGCGCGTCGCTGAGGAGCGAGTGCGTAACGTGGATCGGGCGGCGCGACTCGCCAGTCCTCAGGACGCCGAGGCCTTCCGGGTGCTCCTCGACGATCTGCGAAGCGAAACAATCGATCAAGTTACCGGAATCGCGCTGTTGCAGGGCGATGGCACCATTGTCGCCGAGAGCGGCAAGACGACGGTCGTTTCTGTCCTCGACAAGCAGCGGCAGGTCTCCGCCGACCGGGACGCGGTCATGACTCACGAATGGCGCGATGGCCGTGAGGTCCTCGTCGGCGCCTTTCCTTGTCGATGCGGACTTCCGCGCCGAGCCCGTGACGCTCCGGGTGCGAAATCGGATTTCGGCCGGCTCTTCGTCCAGGTCGCGCTGTACCAGGACAGGCTATCCGCCCCCTTCGCGCGACTGAGGCGGAACGCGATCGTCAGCGCGTCGGCGGCCTTGACTCTCCTGGTCGCTCTCTCTTTGATCGCGGCGCGGGCGGGCGCCTACGTCCGCGGCAAGCAACTCGAGGCCCAGATGGATCTGGCGCGTCAGGTTCAGCGCGATATCCTGCCGTCCGCCGGCACGGGCCCGCTCGGAGTTGATTTCGCCGCCGAGTGCCTTCCGTCCTGGCAGGTTGGAGGAGACTTTTTCGATGTCGTGAGCCTTCCAGGCGGACGGGTCTCCTTCGTTCTGGGTGACGTGTCCGGCCACGGCATCTCCGCAGCGTTACTGATGGGACTCATTCACGGTGCGATGAGCAACCCGCCATGGGCCGCGACGGACGACCCGCCAGACCGCGCCGCCGCGCGTCTGAACGACCTGCTCCTGACGAAGTCATCGGGCGAACGGTTCGCGTCGCTGTTCTGGTGCTCGTACGATCCCGCCTCGCACATGCTGCACTATGTCAATGCCGGGCACTTGCCCGCCTTGTGGCTGCGGCGGACGATGAACGGAACGTGGGAGCTTGAGCGGCTCGCAGAAGGCGGGCCGGTGCTCGGTCTTCTTGCGGCCGCGGCGTATAGGACGGTTTCGGTCTCGGCGAATGAAGGGGATCTTCTGGTGCTCTTCTCGGACGGCGTCACTGAAGCCCCGAATAGCCGCGATGAACAATTCGGAGAGGAGCGTGTGATCGCCGTGGCGCAGCAGGGTCCGGACCGACCGGCGCGCGCGATTTGCGAGGCCATTCTTTCGGCCGTCAGAACATTCACCGGTGACAGGCCAACCCCGGATGACCAGACGCTGCTCGTCGTTAGATTGTGGCGCGCAGAATGTGGCGTGGACGCCTGATCCTCAACGGCAGTGGTCGTGCTCCGCGCCCTCACTCGAAAGGAGTTCAGTTGAGCCATCAGGACGAGCTCGGACCGACACATGCGTCCAATTCCAGCCTGGCTCGCCGTGTCCTCATCGTCGGCGGTGTGGCCGGAGGCGCGTCGTGTGCCGCGCGATTGCGGCGCATCGACGAGTCCCTCGAGATTGCAATCTTCGATCGAGGGCCATACGTGGCCTTCGCGAACTGCGGACTGCCGTACTACGTTGGCGACGTCATTGCTGACGAGCGAGCGCTGCTGGTCGCTTCGCCCGAGATGTTCCGCGAACGGTTCAATATCCAGGTGCATACGAATACCGACGTCATCGGCATCGACACGTTGGCGCGCACGATACTCGTGCGCGACCTTCACACCGGGTACAGCCGCACGGAGCGTTACGACGCCTTGGTCCTTTCGCCGGGCGCGGCGCCGATTCGGCCACCGCTGCCAGGAGTGGACCTGCCTGGCGTGTTCGCGGTGCGCAATATTCCCGACTCCCGGCGTATTCGCTCCTGGATTGCCGATCGGCGCGCCAGCACCGCAGTCGTCATCGGCGGCGGATTCATCGGATTGGAGATGGTAGAAAACCTGATCCATCGAGGACTCTCCGTGGCCGTGCTGGAAAAAATGCCGCAGGTGATGCCCCCGCTCGATCCTGAGGTAGCGGTTCCACTCATGGAGCACCTGATCGAAAGAGCCGTGCGTCTCCATCTCGGCGACGGACTCGCCCGCATCGAAAAGGATGCTGAGGGCCCCCTTGTTGTCGTCGCGGAAAGTGGCAAGCGTTTTCCAGCCGATCTCGTCATTCTCGCGATCGGCGTGCAACCGGAAGCCGACCTCGCCAAGGCTGCCGGCCTCAAGATCGGGTCGCGTGGTGGCATCGTTGTCGATGCGCAGATGCGGACGTCAGATCCGCACATCTGGTCCGTCGGCGACGCAGTCGAAGTGCCGGATGTGCTGACCGGTCAGGAAACAGTGCTGCCGCTCGCGGGCCCCGCGAATCGGCAGGGTCGCGTCGCGGCCGAGTCCATCGCCGGCCGCGCGACGCAATTTCGCGGGGTACAGGCCACCGCGGTGGTCAGTGTGCTGGGCCTGACCGTGGCGTCCACCGGGGCGAGCGAGAAGGGTTTGAAGCGCGCCGGCGTGACGAGCTTCGGCAAGGTGTACCTCCACCCAGGCCACCACGCTGGCTACTATCCGGGCGCCCGGCCGATTCACCTCAAGCTCCTGTTCTCGGTGCCTGACGGTCGCATCCTCGGTGCGCAGGCGATCGGATTGGAAGGCGTAGAGAAGCGCATCGACGTCATCGCGACCGCGATTCAATTTCGGGGCACTGTACACGATCTCGCCGAAGCCGAGTTGTGTTATGCCCCGCAGTTCGGGGCGTCGAAAGATCCCGTCAATCTCGCTGGCATGCTGGCCGAGAACGTGTTGAACGGCGACATGCCAGTGGCCGACTGGTTGGAGGTCGATCGCACCGACGCGTTGCTGCTCGACGTGCGCGAGCCCCACGAATTCGCCGCCGGGCACATTCCTCACGCGATCAACCTGCCGCTATCGCAGATGCGCGGCCGTTACGCCGAGCTGCCGACGAACCGGGAGATCTGGACTTACTGCGGCGTCGGACAGCGAGCGTATTTCGCAAGCCGGTTCCTGGCGCAGCACGGATATCAATCGAAGAATCTGTCGGGAGGATATTCCACGTATCAGGCATTCAGTGCCGTCAGCCAGACACTCTGAGGTCGGCTCTCGACGAGATCGTTCGGATCTCCGTGGTCGTGGCCGCTGCCTCGGTGAGGAGGCCCATTCCCTCCCAAGCGCTCGAGCATCTCGAGCCATTTGGCCTGCGCCTACGGTGTGGCTCCTGACGCCGTCAGCTTGTACCGTCGCTCGGCCGCTGGCTTGAGCGGCGCGAGCGACAGGACGGAAAAATCGCACCAGCGCGGAATTCTCTGCGTTGCCATGGGCGTTCGACTGGTGTGCGAATCGTGAGGCGATTAGCGGAGACGGGAGCAGGCGGCGTCCCGAACGAGGGCCGGTACGTCATCCATGTCGAGCGGCTTGTTCAAGACCCGGTACGCGCCGATGCCTAACGCCTCTTTGGCGACGTCAGGAGTGCAGTGCACGCTCATCAAAATCACTTGACTCTGTGGCGACAGCTGTCTCACCTTCGCAAGCAATCCCAGATCGTGAGAATCGGACAGCTGATAGTCGAGGATCACGACGTCCGTGGGTTCCGGCGCGTTGGTGAGCGCGTGAATCGCTGCCTTTGCGCTGTCGGCTTCCGAGACGATATCCCCGGCCGCCCACAGAGTCTCAGCGAGCGCCCAGCAAATGAGCGGCTCGTCGTCGACGACGAGCACACGCAGAGGCCTGGATTCGTTTGGCATGGTCAGTCTTCACTTTCCCGGCATTCCCTGGACATCTGGGTGCGGTTCGGTCGCTCCGATTGGCCCGACTTCGTTCCGCCTCGAAGTGGTGGACTGCAAGGTCGAAGCCATATCGCACACTGGCAACCGCACGAGGCAGTTCCCACGGCGGCCTTGAGGCGGGGAGGCTTCAGCAATCGTGGATGCTGGTGCGGGCCGCGGAGATGCGAAATCACCCGCCGCCCAGCAGCCATGCTGCACCAGCGCCGCTTCCGTAGGCGGCGAGGGCGACGACTATGCCAAGGAGCAGCATCTCGAGGCCCGACAGCCACCATCGATCGACTGTGACCACGGCTCGCAACGCCCCGATAGACCACCAACAGCCTGGCGCGGGGACCTCTTCGGGGATGGAGCGACTCCCTTCCTGGCCGCAAGTGCTGTGCCGGACCATGCGTAGTGGAGTTTCTGACGTGACGTCAGGGTGATCGTGCGCCCGTGCCCCAAAGGCTTCCAGCGGCGGCCGGGGAATTTTCACCGCAACATGCAATCGTTCGCACCTATCGGCTCTTCATCCACCCAAATCGGCTGCACTCATTGCGATCGCCGCTGGCATCTTCGTTGCGGATCTATCCATGACCGCAGACGCAGGGGATGACGGCGACGTCAATCTAAAGCAGGAGTGCGCCATGCGAATCAACGATGTGATGAGCAGAAAAGTGTGGACGGTAGATCTGCGCGAACCGCTCGAGCGTGCGCGTTCGGAGATGACCTTGCGACGCGTGCATCACCTGGTCGTGGTGGATGGCCGGAACGTCGTCGGACTAGTCTCCGCCGAACTGTTGGCGTGGGGCGAGGCGGCAGGCATTGCTCGTGTCGAGGATGTCATGTTCCGCCACGTCGTCTCTGGTACCCCAGATCTCACTATCCGTGAGGCGGCCAATCTTCTACGTGGGCGGACGGTCGGTGCTCTGCCGATCTTCGAGGGGAAGCGTCTGGTCGGCATCGTGACCATCTCCGATCTCCTGGACCTGCTCGGCCAAGGAGCCGAGCGGCCTGTGCCGTCATCGCGCGAGTGGACCCTACGGGATCGCGGGAAAGAGCCTCGTGGCGTCGCCCAGGGCACGCGCGCCAGGTGAGCATCGGATCTGTGCGCCTTTCGCGCGACGCTAGAGCGGAAACCGCACCGTGGAAGGAGCCTGACCATGAAGACCGCAACTTTCCGATTGATCCTGGTGGTGCTGATCGCGATCCTTGGTGGGTCGGGTGCGTCCACACAGACGGTGCAGCTCAGACGCGTCATGCAGACCAAACTCGAGCACGCGCAGCGGCTGCTGGGCGACATCATGACGAACAACTGGCTGGCACTTCAGAACGATGCCGCCGCCTTGCAACGGACCGCCAGGGATCCTGCCTGGGCGGTGTTGACAAGCCCCGAGTACATCCGGCACACGACGACGTTCGTGCACGCGACGGACGATCTCCTCGACGCTGCGAAGCGACGTGATCTGGAAGCCACTCCGTTGGCCTATGTGTCGCTCACATTGAGTTGCGTGCAGTGTCACCGCTACGTCGCACGCATGCGGATCGCGCGTGAATCGGCGGTCTCCCCGTTCGAAGGGCGAGCGTCGATCTCAGGAGGGAGATGATGCTTGGTGCCCAGATGCGGCGGCGCGACGCAGGACCGGTGCGTGTGGTCGGCAGCAGCGAATGTCCCGTGGATCACGATCACCAGCAGCATGCCGCGATCCGGTGACAACCCGGTGTCGTTCGTGGTGTTGTCGAATGCCAGTACCGACGCTCGAGTCGGGACGATCACGGTCCGCGACAAGGTCGTGCTGATCACCCAGGCAGGAAAATAGGGAGCGGTCCACTTACAAGTGCTCACCGCGTCCGAAAGAGGAGCGTGTCATGCCTCGCATCAAGAACATTCTGGTTCCCGTTGATTTCAGCGACGTGTCCAAGCAGGCGCTGCGGTATGCCTGTGAGCTGGCCGACACGTTCAAGGCCTCACTGCACGTGCTCTACGCGGCGGAGAATCTTTTCGTGCGGAGTGGATACACGGAGTTCTATCCCCTTCCGCAAGAGTTCTTTGACCAGATAGAGCAGGAAGCGCGCAAACAGCTCGAGATGGTACTGACGAGGGAGGAGCAGGCCCGGTACGCCGCCGTCCTGGTCTATCGCACAGGGGCCCCAGCTCAGGAAATACTGGACTACGTGCGAGCCGAGGGGCACATCGATCTCATCGTGATGGCGACCCACGGCCGCGGCGGCGTCGCGAGGCTCATGATGGGCAGCGTCGCCGACAAGGTCGTGCGCGCGGCCCCCTGCCCGGTCCTGACGCTGCGGTTGTCCGAGGAGTCGACAGGTCAGACCAGTCGTGCGGCGTGACTTCAGGTCCACGGACGCCGTTGGTGTTCTTCGCACGGCGTCGTCATCACGTTCGTTCGGGAGAGGTCAATGAGGGGCTTCAGACCGCTCAGCGTGGTTCTCATGGTCGGCGTCGCGTTCTTGCTTCTTGCGCCGCCGTCGTGGGCGATTCCCATCGTGCGTCTGGATTCGCCGACGCTGATAGAGGTCGGCCAGCAGTTTGATATCGATGTCTTCGTCGACGGCGTGACGGATGTCGATCCGGTTCTCGGTCCAGACGCGCTGCTTCGTTTCGGAACGACCGTCGGCTACAGTTTCGCGACGGTGAGCCCCGTGAACTTCACGATCGCGCCGCCCTTCGTCGATACGACACCCGCGGGTGGCGGGCCGGTGTCTGGCATGGCTTCGCCGGGAGTGAGCGGCGAGAACATTTTGATCGCGACGTTGACCTTCCTCGCGGTCGCCGAGGGCAACTGGAGCGTCGATGTGTCCGATCAACTGGACAGGCCCGACTTGTACGGGCTGTTCACGACGCTGCATCCCCGCGTGTCGTTCGTGGCGTCGACGTCGGGTGTCAACGTTCCTGAACCACCGACATTATTGCTGATCGTTCTTGGGATCGGCGGCATCGCGGGACGGCGCCTGCGTGCAGGCAAGCCGGCATGTCGAATATCGACCGCCCGCAAAGCTACCTCCACGAACATTCTGGAATTCCGCGCTTAACTTCGGGTCCGGCAGGAAACACGTCGTTGTCGGGTTGTTGGTCGCGACAACTATAGCGAAGGACTCTCGGAGGGGGCCCGCGTTGTTCTGCACGCGGGGGATACGCTGACTGACTGGGCGCGTGTCTGGGTCCCGGTTCCCGAGTTAAGTCTCGATCCCACGCAACGAACCTGCAAGCGCTCGATCACGCCGCCCCCAACTTGCCCCGGGTCGGGCAGTTCCGACGCCGATCGTCTGAAGGCATCCCCGAAAGATCCCCGCGACCGCGAAGTAGTTCCCATTCTGTTCGGAGAATCTTGAGCGTTCGCGTGGGTGGGGCCAGGCACGCGGCATGCCTTAGGGATGATTGTGGAAACTATCCGCCCGGAGACTCGACAACGCGGGAATGGCACCTGCGCCCTTCTGCTGGCCGGGCGCAGGTGCCGGTTGTTTGCGGCGCTCCTGCTCGCCCTCCTGGGCTGCAGCGATCGTACGGCTCCGGTTTCCTCCGTGCCATCTGCCACGCGTCCTACCGTTCTGTTGCGTCGAATTCAGGCGGCCGATATGGCTACCGCAATTCACATGGCGATTTCCGGTCGGGCTCTGACGACGAACCGGGATCTTCGCAGCATCCAGGATCCGCTGATACGGCTCTACGCTCCCGGCGGGTTCGCCCCCCTTTGGGTCGACAACGTGGGCCGTCCCAATCACGACGCTCGTGACGCCATCACCCTGCTCACTGGAGCAGCGGCCGAGGGTCTCGATCCGGCGGATTACTGCGCGCCGACGCTGACGGCACTTGCCGCTTCAGTCGCGGCGACGCCGGCGCAGCCCGCCGACATCGCAGCGTTCGACATCGACCTCAGCGCGAATACGCTTCGGTACCTCCGGGAGCTGCATCAGGGCCGCGTCGACCCTCGGTCGATTGGGTTTCGGATGACTGTTCCCCCTGACGAGCACGACTTCGCTGCACTTCTGCGATCCGCGCTGAGCGAGCATCGGGTCCCTCAACTGGCGTCCGATCTGACGCCACCACTGGCGCTCTACCGTGCCCTTCGAGATTCACTTGCGCGGTACCGTAGGCTCGCCGCCGATCCCACGCTCCAGACCCTGCCGCTGGCAGTCACGACCGTTCGACCCGGCCAGGCCTATGCCGGACTCGACACGTTGAGCCGCCGGCTGGTGGCGCTCGGCGACTTGCCGGCGGCTCCGCCTGGAGCGAGCTCTCTCTACGAGGGCGCGATCGTCGAAGGCGTCCGGCGGTTTCAAGCGCGGCACGGGCTCGATGCCGACGGAGTGCTCGGACAGGCGACGCAGTCGGCCTTGCGCGTCCCGCTCGCGGGGCGCGTACGACAAATAGAGCTCGCGCTCGAACGGCTGCGGTGGCTTCCGGATCTCGGTGATCGCCGCCTGATTGCCGTCAACATCCCGATGTTCCGACTCTGGGGGTGGACCGCAATCCGCCCGGACGGCGCCCCCTCGTTCAGCACGGGTGTGATCGTCGGCCGTGCGCTCAACACACGGACGCCGGTGTTCGTCGACCAGATGCGCTACATCATCTTCCGGCCGTACTGGAATGTTCCTGCATCGATCACGCGCGCGGAGATTCTGCCGGCCCTCAGGCGCGACTCCGACTACCTGCGCCGGCAGGATATGGAGATCGTGTCCGGCCAGGGCGATGATGCCCGCCCGGTGGCCCTCAGCGCCTGGAGCCTCGACGAACTCCGAAAGGGCGGCCTTCGCGTGCGCCAGCGTCCGGGACCCAAGAACGCCCTCGGTCTCGTGAAGTTCGTCTTCCCGAACGACGAGAACGTCTATCTGCACGACACACCCGTGCAGCAGCTCTTTCGGCGCCCACGTCGCGACTTCAGCCACGGTTGCGTGCGCGTCGAAGATCCGACCGGGCTGGCCGAGTGGGCGCTGGAGGGTCAGGGCGAATGGACGCGGGAGCGGATTGTGGAGGCGATGAACAGCAGGCAGTCACGCCGGGTGGAACTCGCGCGGCCGATTCAAATCATCCTCTTCTACATCACGGTGGTCGTCACACCTGAGGACGGCGCCATCCACTTCGCCGAAGACATCTACGGGCACGACCCCAGGCTCCAACGCGCGCTCATGCGAGACGGGTCGGACCACTGACCGGGTCATCGAGCGGCGAGACGCCGGCTTTCGGTGACGTCGTTGTCGGGGCAAGCTTCGCGAGCTAGAATCGAATCTTGGCCCAACTTGCGCGCGTGAGGTTCCATGTACAGGCCTGATCGGGACCGGTCCATTCGGTGCGTCGCTCTCGTGTGCGCCATCGCATCCCTCATCGCGCTGGCGCCCCCCATGGTCCTGGGCGGCCAGCGAGCGGACTCGGCCGCAGGTATCCCCCTCCGGATTCGTCACCAGCTGTGGCGCCACGAGGTCGTCGGAGTCTTCGCACTCCCGAACGAGGGCGTTCCGTTCGAGATCCCGGGCGTGCGGAACGCGCGGTACAACGTAAGGGCAACCGGCGGGCATGTGACGAGAGTGGCCGACAATCGGTGGGTCTGGGAGGCGCCCCCCGCCGCGGGACTCTACGAGATCGCCGTAGACGATCCGCAAGGCCGTCGCGAAGTCACGCTGAACGCCTTCGTGACCGTTCCGGCGGACAAGCTGGTTCGTGGGCGCTTGAACGGATACGCGATCGGGCAGTACCCGCCGCCGTCTGTCAGGAACACCGTCGTGTACGCGCCTCCGGCCGGCTTCGTAGAAGTCACACACGAGAACGAAAACACGCTGCTTTCCCCGCACTTTCGGCTGAGGGACTTCCTCTGCAAGGAGGCGGGCGGGTACCCGAAGTACGTTGTGGTGCAGGAGGATCTTCTGCTGAAGCTCGAGTCGATCCTGGCGACGCTCAGGACGCGCGGGTACGGCGCCCCGACCCTTCGACTCATGAGCGGATATCGAACGCCGGCGTACAACAAGGCCATCGGCAATGTCTCGTACAGCATGCACCTCTTCGGCGGCGCCGCCGACATCCTAGTCGACACCGATCTGAATCAAGACGGCGTCATCGACCGCGGAGACGCCGTTGCCTTGTCGCAGCTGGTCAACACCCCGGATTCGTTAGACGAGAAGCAGGACGCTGGCGGCCTTGGAATCTACGGCGCAACGACGGCTCACGGCCCTTTCGTGCACGTTGACGTGCGGCCCGCGCGTGCGCGCTGGGGCGAATAGCACGACTCATTGCGTGATCTGGATGCCGCGCATAGAGAGGTGCGGCCCAGGCATCCACACACAACAGAGGTGACGAACGGCTCGCGCTCTCCAAAGACGATGCCGGTCTTCTAACGCCTCGGCCAGCGGTACTGGCGTGTTCGGACGACCATCAAGCCCAAAGGCCAGTCCCAATATCGGAAGGGTGGCCGCCTCCGGTGTCGGGACAACCTCCTGGAGGATGCCGCGAATTTCACCCCTGGGGAACTGTATCGTCCGGAAATCGACGAACAGACGAAAGTGCTCGAGATTGTCCCCCGCGAGCTGTTCGGTGAGCGTCGTGTTGTGGCCTTCGGCCGCGTCCCACTTTCCGGTGATGACGCCTCCCACAGCGTTGGAGAACGGCGCGACGGTCATGTCATTCGGAGTGGTGTCGTCAAACGGCTCGCCAAAGAATCCAAAGGCCACGCCTCCATTCGTAAAGGGTAGTCCTATGCGGATCGCCGGTCGAGGTGGTCGGTGTCACAGGCGGCGTCAGCCCGCCTGGCTGTTTGTGAGGCTGGCGATCGCGAAGATGCTCGCGGAGCTTCGATCGCTGAACGTCAGGATAAGCAGCCCCGCGACGAGAATGCCTGTAGTCGGACTGCGGTCATAGCTTCCTCCTCTGCCACTGCGAGGTCATCAACCCCGTGTGAAAAAACCAGCCCCCGACAGACAATCCGATGACGAACCCGAGGGCGCCAGCACCGAGCAGTGGCGTCAGCGGGTGGAAGTGAACGAAGCGCGTGCCCTGCTGACCAATCTCGAGAGCGCCAGCCGGCGTCATCCGAACGCCTCCGCCGCCGCCTGCGCCCTGCGCTTCGGGCCGCGCAGTGGCGGCGATCGGACTTCCGTCGACGGCCTTTGGCGGAGTGTGTCCGGGCCGTTGCCCACCACCGGCACCAAAGCCATAAACGACCTTGGCGACGGGGATCACCGTCGTGTCGCCGTGGCGCACCGGTTCACCATAGACATGGCGGATGCTCAAGCTGCGTTCCAGGAGCTCTGAAATTGATTCGAATGGAGCCGGGCTCGACATGAAGACCTCCCGCTATTGACGCGGCCCAATCTGACTGCGGCTAGCGCGCGATCGCCCGAGGCTCTCCAAGCAGAGTGGACGGAGCTATACGCCGGCGCCGCAGTCCGAACGCCTCGACGGCATGTTTTTCGACGTGTGCCATCGCGGCCGATACGTCGTCCGTTACGAACGCCATCGCTTCGTCCGCAGGGGCAATGGTGCCCGCGAGGACCATCTCGCGGAGGACCGCCTGGAACGGCCGCCAGTAACTGGCGCCAATCAGGACGATGGGGAAGTTCCGAATCTTGCCTGTCTGGACCAGTGTAAGCGCTTCGGTCAGCTCGTCCAGTGTGCCCAGCCCACCGGGCAGACCAACGAACGCATAGGAATACTTGAAGAGCAGCACTTTGCGCACGAAGAAGTATCGACACAGCACCCACCGGTCGAGGAAAGGGTTGGGGGCCTGTTCCTGGGGCAGTTCGATATTGCACCCGACAGATCGCCCACCGGCATCACGTGCACCGCGATTCGCCGCCTCCATCAACCCAGGCCCACCACCCGTCATGACCGTGAATCCGAGACGCGCGAGACCGCGACCGACTTCACGCCCGAGCGCATAGTAAGGATGCGACTCTCCGAATCGCGCCGAGCCAAACACCGTCACGCAGGGGCCAACGAAGTGAAGGGTACGGAAGCCCGCAATGAACTCCCAGGCGACTCGTAGGACCAGCCGCAGCTCCTTCAGGCGCGAGTGCGGTCCTTCGAGGAGAACCCTCTCCTCATCTGCGACCCACTGCCCGACCGGGATCGCCGCCGAGGCGACGTTCGTGCCCACAGCATCCATATTCGTCGTCTCTCTCCGTCACCAGGGCGGAAGCGTCTTGTAGAGGAACTCCTGCAAGTAGGCGTCCTTCGATGCCCGCAGCTCCTCCGCGTTCCCTTCGAACCCGATACGACCCTCGTGGAGCACCATGAAGCTCACATGAGTGGCTCGCGTCTGGGCTGCTCGAACTTCGCCGCCGGCCGTCGAACGTGCCGCTTCGTGCGATGCGACGTAGAACGCGTCACGCATCTGGTGTGTCACGACGATCGAGGTGACGTGTTCCAGATCACGGAGCTTCACGATCTGATCGTCGATTGTCGCGGCCGTAATCGGGTCGAGCCCGGACGTCGGATCGTCGAACAGCAGGAGGCTCGGTTTTGCCGCCATGGCCCGAGCGACCGCGACCCGACGCCGCTGGCCTCCCGATAGCTCCGATGGCACCGTGTCGATGTAGTCCTTGAGCCCGACGAATCCCAGAACTTCCTCGACACGCCTCCGCACCTGGTCCAGTGGCATGTCCGTTTCTTCGTACAAACGGTAGCCGACGTTCTCGGCGACGGTGAGGGAATCGAATAGGGCATTCTCCTGAAACATCATGCCGATGTCTGCCCTGACATCCATCAGATCATGCTCGGTCATGTTCTCGATGTGTCGGTCGTTGACGAGGATGCTGCCCGCGTCTGGCTGCAACAATCCGAGAATCAACTTGAGCACCACTGACTTCCCGGCGCCGCTTGGGCCCATCAGGATTCTCATGCTGCCTTTGGGGACACTGAAGCTGACATCACGGAGAACGACGTGGTCGTCGAAGGCGAAGGACACGCGGTCGAACACAACCGCCGGCGGTGTCGCATCCGCCCGCGCCGTCGGAACGTTTACCCGCAACGAAGTCAGGACCGGCGCTTCAATCGAGCTGAGCTCCAGAGTCGGTCGGCCCATTTCTGTATCGGTAGGAAGCATTCGCCGATTGTGAGAGCAACTAGCCTGCCGCCCCGTGCCTGGTCCTCAGATCCCCAGCGGCGGTTTTCTCGCTGCAAATCAGGGTGACCTGAAAATGGGCGTGCGACCGCGCGGGGAATTTCCCGCGGCCAAGCAAGAATTCTCCCACACAAAACGAGTCACCTCGCCAGGTCCGCCCTCATCGCGTTCGGCTGGATCTCCCCCCATTTCCTGGCAGCCGGATCGGGGTCCTACTGCACGCAGCGCCGCGCGGCGTCGTGCCCTGCCCGACTCTTACGGCGGTAATGACATACGTAGCCAAAGGGGGGCCATCTCATGACCGCACCGCTCAGCACTTTCGATCCTTCGAAGCGAGCGCTGCGATCACTTACAACGACAGAGATGTAGTGACCGAAAAAAGGGGGGCTGCGGTTACGTCATCAGCCTTGCGTCGTTATTGCAGGTGTGAATGCCTTCCAATGGATGACGGTCTGGGTCTGGTTTCTGGTTCTTGCCGTCGCCCTGATCTGGTTCCTCACTAGGACAAAGCATCACTGACGCCTCGAGAATGCTAACGATGGAAATCATCTGTCCGCGCACGGCGCGCAGATGGGCGACATGAATCCGCTGGTACTGGCGGCCGGGCCAGAACTCCGCGATCACGATCAGCGGCGGCCGAATTCCAACGTGTACCTCCTGGACGGCACGGTCAACACGGATCCGACGTTCAACACGTTCGTGATCAGCCTGCCGCCCGACGCGATTCGTGAATTCCAGATCCAGACCGGCACCTACACCGCGGAGATCGGCGGCGCCGGCACCGGCCAGATAAACGTCGTCACCAAGTCGGGGACGTTCAAGACGCGCGGATCGGTCTACGAGTACGTGCGCAACAGCAAGTTCGACTCGCCGGTGTTCACCAACCCCGACGAGCTGCCGCCGTTCAAGCAGAATCAGTTCGGCGGGACGCTCGGCGGCGCCGTCGGGAAGGGCTTCTTCTTCTTCGGCGGGTACGAGGGGCTACGGACGACGCAGCAGCATGTCGAACATCATGTTCGTGCCCGACATGGCCGTCAGGTCCGGCGACTTCACGGGCTGCGCGCCGATCTACGCCCCGCTGACGAATCGGGGCCAACCCGGCGTTCAATCCCGCACTGCCGGTCAGCCCCGCCAACCCGCAGTTCATCCGCGATCAATTTCCGGGGAACAAGGTCCCCGCGAACCGGATCAACGGTTAATGGTTTAGATGGCGCGCCCGGCAGGATTCGAACCTGCGGCCTTTGGCTCCGGAG
>CAVSUB010000013.1:0-2301792 GCA_963730995.1 uncultured Acidobacteriota bacterium
TGCAGAGAGCACGACCGTCCAATGGAATCCCGGGCCGAGGCTCCGGTTGGTGATGTCCTGCGCGTTGTAGGCGTCGATGATGGTCGTTGGAAGTCCCAGCAGGAGCAGCACGCCGAACGCCGTTGCGGCGACGATCCGCAGGGACGACCGCAGCCAGACGCTCAGCCCATAGCCGATCAGCGCCGGTGCGGAGACCAGGACCATCTGTCCGGCGCGAAACGCGACCCACGCCACGTCGACGCGCAGCCGCAGGAGAAACATCACGGCGAGCGCCGTTGCCGACAGGAGGGTCGCGGGCACCAGCGCGCGGAAGGAATCGTGTCTCAGCAGCGCGCACCCGGCCAACGCGGGCAGCAGCACGGGGCCAAGAGAGAGGAAGAGCGTCCAGAGCGGCGCGTGGAGCGACGCGCCCTTCAGGCCGATCTCGAGCACGCCACCGGCCCCCTCCACCATTTTCGATGCCACGCACCAGGAGAGCGCGAGCCCGACTGGAATCGCGGCCGCCGCGTGCCGTGCGATCGTCGCGATTGACGCGCGGGTTCGAAGGGCGTCCAGCAGAACCGAGGCTCCCCACACGAACGCGAAGATCCCGCCAACGAAGGGGTTGACGGCGACGGCACCGCCCAGCACAAGGCCCTCGAGAGCAATCGCCGTCAACGATCCCGCGGCGCCGGACGCCGACACTGCAGTCAATGAGACGAGGCCGAGCGCGTACGCCATGGAGTGCTGCGGGACGTACCAGAGGCACCTGGGCAGACCGTCTATCCGATGGCCGCCGAAATGCCAGTCGGTGATTGCGTCGATGTTCGTGTCCCTCAGGGCGGAGAGACTCTGGCCGCGGGTCCACAATCGATAGATCTCGTACGTTCCCTCGAAGCTGCCTGCGAGAAGAGCGAGCGAGACCGCAGCCGCCGTTACCCACGGCCGGCGGGTTGTCGTCCACGCGAGCATGAACACCGATGAGATCAGGAGGAGCCCGGTGAGCATGGCGTTCACCTTCAAACAGGACTCCACGCTGCGTACGCTGGACGGTCCCGTCTGCGACACGGCGGCGGGCAGCAGGAAGTACGTCCAGTAGTAGTGAATCGGCTCGGATGCGAGGTAGGGATTCCGCGGCGGCATCGAGAACTTGGCGAGCTCCGCAGTCAAGGCGGTGTGCCACACGAAATCGGCCGTGAAGTACGCGCGGTAGTACCGATTCCCTGACGCGTCCCGCTCGCCAACGCGGGCGAATGGCGGCACGGCAAGGGCCAGCGTCAGGAGGAGCACGAAGGCGAGCCCGGCGCCGGCATGGGCGGTCCATGCAGGCAGCGCGATGAGGGGCTCTCGGCGTCCCCGTCCAAGCGCCCAGCTCGACGCTCCAGCCGCCAGCCACGCAACCAGGAACCACAACCTCGACGGAACACCGGCCGCGATGGCGGCCCAGAGTCCGAACGCCGTCAGCATGTATCCGACCAACGCCCCGGCGACCCAGCCCGCAGGCTGGTGCCGGCCGAACAGCATGAATCCGAGCGGCAGCCCGACCGCGGCAGCGACTGCGTAGCACGCCGTGTAAGTGAGACCGCCGGCGCCGTCACCCACGACCCACGCCGATGTCAGAATCACCAGAGCGATCGCGACGATCGAGCTTCGCGGCGTCATGCCCGCGACTCGCCGGGCGCGGGTTTGGCCGGAGAGAGCGCATACAGCACGCCGCCCGGGAGGCTGCCGAGGATTCCGAGCGCGAGGAAGAGCAGCGAGAGCGCGAAGGCAGGTGCTTCCGGCACACCCGCCGGGACGAAGAGGCGCTCGAAGGCGACCTGCGTGGTGCCGAACCCGTTGATCGTGATCGGGAGCTGCATCACGAGCATGATGACGGGCATGAAGGCGAAATAGGTCACGATCGGCAGGTCGATGCCCAGCGAGCGGCCGAGGCACCAGGCCTGGAGAATCCGTGCCGCCTGAACGAGCACGGACATGCTCAGCACGCGAACCAATTCGCGGTGGTGATGGGCATATCGTCTGACCGCATCGATCAGCGAGGACGTGACCCGCTGGACGCTCGTGAGGGGAGCGAGCCGCGCCATCCGCTGCGCGGTCGCGGCGGCACGCTCGCTGAAGATCACGAGCGCTGCCGCTCCGCATCCGGCGAAAGCCAGGCCGAGCCCGATCGACAGGCCGGAACGATCGACCACGTCCACTGCGAACGGCAGCGCGACGGCGCCGACGATCGCCATCGAAAGGACGCCGAGCGCACGATCCATCAGCACCGATGCGGTCGATTCCGCGAGGCGCACGTCATGTCGGGCGAGCGCATACGCACGGTACATGTCGGCAGCGACGCTCGGCACGAAGTTGCTGACGAATGAGCTGATGAAGAAGATCCGCAGGACGGCGGGGAAGGGCGGCCGCGATCCCGGCGTCAACGCGCTGAGGAGATCGATCCACCGGAGCGCCATCAACGTACGGTCGATCAGCACGAGACCGATGGCCGCCGCTATCCAGCGGAGGTCGGTATTCGCCGCCGCGTCGAGGACGTCCGAAGGGTGCGCGTTGTAGAGGACGAGTGCCGTCAGGCCAACGGCAACGAGGAGGCGCAGCAGCCGTGACACCCTCACGCAGGCAGCCTGCCGCTAATCAGAGACGTACGACCTGTTACCGTCCACTGCCCACCGGCTCCGGCATCGTCGGGACGTGGCGTGCCGGATCCCGCTTCACCTGATAGGCGCGCTTGAGGAACTTCGCGTAGGGGACGAACTGCTTCATCGCGCCGACATTGACCTGGCACGGGCTGAGGCACGTAGGACAGACCTTGTCCTTCAGATGCTGCCGGTGCATGAGGTTCTGCGCTTCGAAATAGAGCGCCTCGGCGCGTGTCGTCGAGGACGTTTCCGAGCTTCTCCGAGTTCTCGCAGTAGTGCAGATCGCCGTTCGGATTGAGGAGCAGCCCCTGGCTCTGGAACGGGCAGGGCATCGTCCGCTGGTAGCCGTTGGCAATCATGTCGGCGTAGTGCAGATACATGAAGGCCTGTCCGCTCAAGACCGATTCTTCCTGAACGCGATCGAGGAAGAACTTGCGCATGAACTGCTCTTCACGCGTGTGGAAGCCGATCTTCTCCTCGAGATCCTTGTTGTGGAGCATCGCGTCGGTGAAGCGCAGCATGTTGAACACGACGTCGAGTTCCTGGGCGCGTGCCCAGGCGAGGATGTTCTCCGCGTCCGGCATGTTGGTCGCGAAGATCGTCGCGGCGATGCCGAACGAGAAGTTTTCGTGCGTCTTCGCGAGCGCCTGCATGGCGGTGATCGTCCTGGTCGCCTTGGCGAAGCCGTTCTTGACCGCTCGCACCTGATCGTGGATGTCGCCAATCCCGTCGAGCGACACGCGAATGCTGATGAGGATGCCCTTCTCGGCGCAGAACTCCACGATGCGCGTGAGCATCGGGATGGCACGGTGCGGCGTCAGCCCCGTCGTGTTGATTCCGATCTTCCGCAGGCGCGGCAGGTGGCGTTGAAACATCTCCACCATCTGCGGCAGGTCGTTCCGCGTCGTCGGTTCGCCGCCCGAGATGTTGAGGTTCTCGACGGCACCCCAGAACGGACTGGCCATGACGGGCTCGAGCTGCTCGAGGGTCATGTCCGACTTCCGGTCACCCCATTTCCAGTTGTTGCACATCGTGCAGCGGGCATCGCAGACCCAGGTGCAGTTGTAGATGAGCACCGTTGGACGGATCGGATGGAGCTTCGCGCTGACGAACGTGTTGACGAGGTCCCTCGGGACGCCCGCTGCCGCTTTTGCGAGGTATTGCAGGCGGAAGGTGTTGGTGGCCATTCAGGATGCCCTCCCAGTCTACCGCGGAGGGCCGTAAATGTCAGATGGCAAATGGGAAATGGCAGATCTTGCGGTCACATCTGCCATTTCCCGCCGCCAGTTTCAATCCCGAAGGGCTTGCTTACTCGCCCGGAAACGCCGGGCGGGGCCGGGACGAAGCCCAGACGTTCTTGATGGTGATCCCGGGCATGGTCGCATCGCAGGGGCAAGCGCGGCCGATTGGGGAGCCAAGGTGGATGAAGTGCGGCTCCGGGCGGTACGGATGGCTTCCCGTGCCAATCGACGAGTTGAAGATGACGTTGCCGTTGGGACCGTCCTGGCGCACCTGGAGATTAGCGGAGCCGGTCTGCCAGGTGAACTTCCAGAAGTACCAGCGGTTGCTGTCGAAATTGAGCTGCACACGCGCTCCGTCGCGTGAGACGCCGTCGCCGGCGATGATGCGGTAGGTCACCGACCCCGGCGCCCCGTATTGATTCCCGCGGAGCTCCGCCGTGAAGCGATAGTCGTCGTCCGTGATGTCGTTTTCGTCTTCTCCCTCTTGCATCGCGAAGACCTTGCTCTTGTCCCCCGGGGATCCCTCATCCGCACCGAGGATCATCATCGACAGCTCGCCAGCCTGGAGGTTGACCGGCAGGCGGTAGGTGACGTGGCTCGAAAAATCGAGGAGGGTGACGCCGTTCGGTCCGAAGGTGGTTGGGCCGAAGAGGTTGCCGGCCGTCCTTCCGTTCGTCAGCGGATCGAACACTTCGTTGTCGCGGATGTATCCGCCCGCGCCGGATCGGAACGACGCGTTCGACGACCACGGTCCTCGTGCATTGTTGACCGCCGCCCTCACGCGCCAAGTGTGCGGCTGGTCGAACACGAGCGTGCAGCTCGGCGTCCACGAGACCGTCGAACCAGAACCGCCGCCGACAACCGTCGGACCGCAGACCGTTGTGTTGCCCGAGTTCTTGATCTCGAACTCATAGGAGAGCGGCGTCTCGCTCCCGTAGGTAGCTGTCGATTTTCCTGCCGTCAGCACGAGCGAGTCGGGCTGTTGTCCGTTCACAGGTGATTGGGGCGTCGGCGCCGATACTTTCAACGTCGAACCATCGGCCGCGGCGTCAGCGACGCCGGGTTGCGAGGACGAGGGCGCGACGGGTGTTTCCGGATTCTTCGAACAAGCAAGAGCGGCGGCCAGAGCTGCGGCCGACGCACAAACAACTAGCGTCTTGTACTGCATCAACAAACCTCGTGTTGCGGGGATGGGCCCGCTGGGTTGGGCCAGCGTTGCGGCGACAGAGTACTACACGCTGGCGGTGGTGTCATGCGCAAAAACACGCAGTAGAGGTCCGGAAACCGGCCTCGCATCGCAAGATCATCGTGCTACCATGTCGGAGCTTCGCCGGTCCTTCCGGGCCGGCGCCAACCGCAAGGAGACTGATGAAGAGAACGTTGATCATGCTCGCCACCGGTGTGGCGTTCAGCCTCTCCACCGCTCAATCCGCCGACGCACAGCAGATGACGTGGACCGACAATGCGTTCGTAACCGTCAATTTCGGAGGGCAGGCCCCCTCCCGTACGTTGAACACGACGACATCTCCAGACATCTATGGCGAGCCTGCCAGCTTCGTGACGTCGCAGGACGTCGGCGGCGGTGCCTTTTTCGACATTGCCGGCGGCTACAAGATCTGGCACAACCTCGCTGTGGGCATCGGCGTCACGCACGTCGGCAGCAAAGCCGACCTGGCCGTGAACGCCAGCATTCCGGACCCACTCGTCTTCGACCAGCCACGCCTCGTCACGACCTCGGTCGCTGACGCGAAGCACTCGCAGACTGGCATCAATCTGACCGGCACCTGGGTCATGCCGATCACCGACAAGATCGACATCGGCTACCAGTTCGGACCGACGATCTTTCTCGTCAGTCAGGACGTTCCTGGCGTGCCCACGATCAGCGAGCCGGGCCCGACGATCACCTCGCTCCCGCTCGCCAGCGTCGACAAGACGACGGTCGGCATCCACTTCGGCGTCGACGTGAGCTACATGATCACGCCACGCTACGGGGTCGGCGGGATCGCGCGCTACACCTGGGGATCCGCCGACCTTACCGGTGCCGATGCGTCCGTAACCCTCGGCGGTTTCCAGATCGGCGCCGGAGTGCGTGTGCGGTTCTGAGCCCCCGAATGCAGCGCGATGTGGGGACGGCCCTTTCGGGCCAAGCCAGTCCAGGCCGGGTCTGAAGACCCGGCCTTACGCCAACAAATGACGTTCGGGTCGAACCCGCACCGTCCTGTCCGCGACTACGCGTTCTTCTGCATCCTCGCGCTGGGCGCCGCCCTCCGGCTCTATCACGTCACGGCCCCGTTCCTCGACGCGCACGCGTGGCGGCAGCTCGATACGGCGGCCATGGCCCGCAACTTCTACGAGGGCCCGTTCTTTCCGCTCGATCCCATGGTCGACTGGGGCGGCCGGAACGGATACCTCGAGGCCGAGTTCC
The DNA here is from genome assembly GCA_963730995.1 of uncultured Acidobacteriota bacterium. Lineage (GTDB taxonomy): Bacteria > Acidobacteriota > Vicinamibacteria > Vicinamibacterales > 2-12-FULL-66-21 > CAVSUB01. The sequence goes on from CAVSUB010000013.1 coordinate 6,288, forward strand.
CGCTGGTGCCGGCCGTCATCGCGATCCTGTATCAGCTGTTCGGGCTCCACGAGATCCTCGGCCGACTTCTCGTGATCGGCTCCGCCCTCGGGCTGATCTGGTGCGTATACCGACTGGCGATTGCCCTCGACGGCCGGGTCGCGGTCGCCAGGGCCGCCGCGTTCCTGATGGCGATCTCGCCGGCGGCCGTCTTCTTCGGCCGGATCGTCATCCCCGACATGCCGATGATCTTCTTATCGGCGCTCGCGCTGCTCGGCTTTGTAGAGTTCGCGCGTACCGACAGCAGAAAGTGGCTCGTGACCGGCGCCGTCGCGCTGACCCTGGCCTGCCTCCTGAAGTTGCCGGCTGTCTTCCTCGGTCCGCCCATCGTCGCCGCACTGGTGCGCGGCCGCGGATGGAAGGCGTTCCGCGATCCCAGGATCTGGATCGCGGGTGTCGTTCCCCTGACGCTGACGGCAGCCTGGTACTGGCACGCGCACACGATCTTCGAGCGGACCGGCTTGACGATGGGGATCCTGGGCGCGCCGACGAAGTTTTATCCGGCCTACGTGAGCCCAGGCCCCTGGCCGTCGATCTACGCGAAGTGGAGCACGACGGCCCTCCTCACCGATGTGGACTTCTACGAGCGGATGTTCGTCCGCTTCTACCACTTCCTGCTGCTCCCGCTCGGATTCGCCGGCGCCGTGCTCGGCGGTTTGATCTGGCGCGGGTGGGGGAGGCCGGTGCTCGCGGTCTGGCTCGCCTCGAACGTCGTGTTCTTCTTCATCGCGGGCGAAGTCGAGCGCGTCCACGAGTACTATCAGCTGCCGTTCGTCGTGATCGGCGCGATCTACTTCGGGGTCGTCGCCTGGCCGCTCTTCGACGCAGGCTGGATCCGGTCGCAGTTCGGGACCCGTCGCGCCGGTGCCATGCTCGAAGCCGCGGTCGTGGTCGCGCTCGGACTCGCGGCCTTCTACTGCAGCAGCGTGACGCAGGCCTATTTCGCGCCGCGTGGGATGGCGGAGCGCATGCAGCAGGCAGGCGCCGCCATCGATCGCGTCACCAGCGACAACGACCTGGCGATCGTCGTGGACGACTACGGCATCATGTCGCCCATCCTGCTGTATTTCATGCACTTGAAAGGCTGGAGCTTCGACGTTGGCGATCTGACCCCGCAGGTCGTCGACAACCTCCGAACGCTCGGCGCGCGGTACTTCGTGACTACGCAGTGGGCTCACTTCAAGCAGACGCGCCCGGAGGCCGCTGCGTATCTGGAGCGCTATCGGCCGGTGAACGTCCCCGGAGCCCCGGGCGATACCGTGATGTTCGAGCTACGCTAATTCAAGAAGCTCTGTCGGGATCCGTAGTCCGGGATCCGGGATCCGGAAGACCTCGAGATCTTGACCGAGGGTTCTGTTGACGTCTATGGAACCACCGACGGACGCGCACAGAAACGACACACCCAAAACCGTCCGATCCGATCGGACCTTTCGGATCCCTGGTCCCTGACCACTGACCCCGACGCCTACACGACTGCGACTGACGACTGACGACTGACGACTGCGACTGACGACTGCGACTGACGACTGCGACTGACGACTGCCGATCGTCGACTGCTGACTGTCACACTCCCGAGCAGGACACTCCCGGATACGGCTGGAATGTCGCGCCCAGGCCAGCCTCGCTCCACTGGAGCTGGAGCCGCGTCGACGTGTTGTCGTAGTCGAAGCCGATGTCGATGCCCATGTCGCCGTCACCGCGATGCCACGCCAGGAAGTCGACGCTGCGTTCCGGGCCGCCGCGCTTCAGGTTCCATCCGAGGTTCAAGCCGCCGCATTTGCCCGCCTCGATGATCCGATCGCGCAGGAACTCCATGTTCGCGACACGCTGGCCCGACGACACCCCCGCCGCAAGCTTGTCGGGATACTTCGCCGAGATGCAGGCCACGATCGCGGGACCGTTGCTCGACGCGCAGCTGCCTCCACCTCCCGGGCTTGGCGTAGGCGTAGGCGTCGGAGTCGGAGTCGGCGCCGGCGCGACGTTGGGAGTCCTGAAGACCTGCACGACGCTCCAGTCGCCGAGCGTCTCGGCGTCCATGGCCCGGGCGCGCCAGTACTGAGTCGCATTGTTCGGGAGATCGGCACCGACCTTGACCGTCGTCTCTCCGGCGCCCTCGTAACTCGCGCCGTTCCCCGTCAGCGACGTGAAGGCCTGGTTCGATGACACCTGGAACTCGTACACGAGACCGCCGACCGCGGAGTTCTTGTCGACGTTGCGGACGTGCAACGTCGGCTGTCGGGACGCGACCACTTCATTGTTGACGGGAGAGGTCGGCGTCGGCGCCGAGATGAACGCCTTGGGCAGGACCTCGAATTGCGCCGTGAGGAAGGGCCCGCTGTTCGCACCGTCCTCCGCGCGAACCCGCCAGAAATACGTGCGCCCGATCTCGAGCCGGTCGATCTGCACGCTCGTCTTGCCATCTCCGCCGGGAGGCACCGAGCCGCGGCCGAATACCTTGGACGAGAAGTTCGTGTCGCTGGCCACTTCGAAGGTGTACGCCAGCGGCCGCACGCCGCTGGTGTTCGAGTTCTCGATCATCAGCCTGATCGGCTGTTGTGCGTCCTTGAGCTTGGCGCCCATCGACGGTTCGATCAGGCGCGGGGTGGAGATCTCGACACCGGGAATGGGTCCCGCGACAGAGGGGCTCAGCGGCGTTTCGCTCTTCTTCGCCTCGCAGCCGACGAGGGTGAACAACAGGCCGGCGGCGACGGCTGCCGCAGGCGAGAACTTCGTGCGCGTCATGGTGCGACTACCCGTTGGTTGGGCCGCGATTCTCGCGGGGTTGTTGCCCTTGCCGGGGAACACGCCTCCGGCGCGCAGCCGGATGCAGATTGGATATCGGCTCGAAAAGCGAAAAACTGTAGGGCAGGTACGGCATCGCGTCAAGAGGCGCTCCAGCCCGAGGACGGCTACAGGCTCCGCCCGGTGCGGAGCAGCGTCGCTCCGCAAGAACGTCGATTTCCGTCGTTTGTGAAAACAGGATCGCAGGCCGCTCCCGGAGAACGGCTGCGATGTCTGAATATCAACGCTCAGCGGGAGACAGTCAAGCTGAGCGGGGGCCTGTGTGGAGTGTCATCGGACGCCGTTGGCGGGCGACGTAGGCCACGCCACCCGAGAGCGAGAACAGCAGAACGAGTCCCGCGCCGATGAAGGAGACCAGAAGAGCCGATTCGAGGGGGAGTCCCAGGCGCGTGAAGTAGAAGCCGAACGTCGCCTCCCGGACGCCGAAGCCGTTCATCGACACTGGGACCATCTGGACGATGAAGGAAATCGGGACGATCACCGCCAGTTGGGCGAACGTGATCGGAATCTGCAAGCTGTGGGCGATGGCCAGGTAGAACCCGACGAGGAGTGACCTGGACGCCAATCGCTCCGACGAAGCACGACGCCAGAGCCGCCGGCGATTCCTTGAACCTCGACAGCGCCGCCGTCAGCCGTTCGAGCCGCTCGTCGACCCATTCAGGATGAAGCACTCGGAGCGGCTGAAGGATACGTGTGAAGCCTTCGGGATTGAGCAGAGCAGGGGTCGCGAGCATCGCGGCCACGCCGAACCCGGCCCACAGCATCCCTGGGCCGACCGGGCCAACTTTGGCCGGTCCGAGGCCCGCCGAGGCTCCCATCGCCGCCACCAGCGCCAGGCCGAGCAGGCCAATGCCGCGGTCGATCAGCACGACCGTCGTGGCGAGGGTCTTGGATCCGGCTGCCGGTGCCGTGTCGGTGATGCGGATCACGTCGCCGCCGATGTTGCTTGGCAGAAAATTGTTGAAGAATGTCGCGACCAGAAATGATGACGTCAGGCCGCGGAACGGGTAGACGATGTGTTGCGCACGAAGGAGCAGTCCCCACCGCCAGGCGCTGACCAGGATCATCCCGAAATAGAGCGCCAGCGCCAGGACCAGCCAGGGAATCGAGGCCGTCCTCGCGACGGTCCACAGACGGGCGACGTCGACTTTCGAAAAGAGCAGTGCCAGGAGGGCAACGCTGACGCCTGCTTTGAGGCAGGGAATCAGAATGGCACGGGCGCGCGATGCCGCTCCCGTTGGCAAATCGTTCTTGTTCACTAGCTCTCGATCATAACCTTAACTCTCGCAAATGGCGAGACTTACGTTGACCTTTCACCTCTGCTTTCTCTACAATTCCCTGGTTCAACCACTGTGAAAATCCTCATGATCGCGCCGGAGCCCTTCTTCGAGCCCCGGGGCACCCCGTTCAGCGAGTACCACCGGATCCGGGCACTCGTCGATCTCGGCCACACCGTCGACCTGGTCACGTATCCGTTCGGGTCGGACGTCTCCCTGCCGGGGCTGCGACTCTTTCGGTGCCTCCGTCCGCCCTTTCTCCGGAGCGTCGGCATCGGTCCATCCCTGGCCAAGGTTCCACTCGATGCGGCGCTCGCGCTGACCGCAATTCGACGGGTCCTGGCGGAGCGATACGATGCGGTCCATTCGCACGAGGAGGGCAGTTTCATCGGGGTCCTCCTGGCCTCGATGCTCGGGGTGCCACACCTCTACGACATGCACTCGAGCCTGCCGCAACAGCTCAGCAACTTTGCCTTCAGCCGGTCGCGTCTGCTGAAGACGCGCCTTCACCTCGATGGAGCGCTTCGTGATCCGGCGCTCGCGGGTGGTTGTCGTGATCTGCCCCCATCTGGGAGAGACCGTGCGCGGCATCGACCCGGTCGTCCCGACGGTGCTGATCGAGAACGCCCCAGGCTCCGGCGATTCGCCGGTGGAGGGCACGGGGGCATCGATCCGTGGAATGCTCGGGTTCGACGCCGGCACGCCGATGGTTCTCTACACGGGGACGTTCGAGGCATATCAAGGGCTGGATTTGCTCTTCGCGTCGGCGGCGCGGGTCAAGGCCGCGCGCCCTGACGTTCGTTTCGTGCTGGCTGGTGGACGACCCGAGCAGATCGAAGCGGCGCGCCGCGACGCCGCCCGCGCCGGCGTGGACGATGTGGTGATATTCGCCGGTCAACGGCCGGCGGAGGAGATTCCCGCCTATCTCGACGCGGCCGACGTGCTCGTGTCGCCGCGCAGCACCGGGACGAACACTCCACTGAAGATTTATCAGTACCTGCGGTCTGGCTGCCCGATCGTCGCGACTCGCCTGCTGACGCACACGCAGGTGCTCGATGACAGTGTCTCGTTCCTGACGGCGCCAACCGCGGAGGGCTTCGCGAACGGGATCCTGGCAGCGCTCGCCGATCCGCTGAAGGCGCGTGCCGTGGGCGACACGGGCGCGTCAGCTCGCCGAAGCGAAATACAGCTACGAGTCGTACCTGGCGCGCACGCGGCTCGCCTGCGCGCACCTGAGCGGCGACGCCACGGCGCAGGTCGCCGGAGGCGTCGCGTGAGCGCGCCGCGCACCGACCACTACAGCTACTCGGTTTATGCCGACCCGGCGATGGCCGAGTCGTTCGAAGGGCTGCGGTTCAGCGGTCCGATCGGGCGGCTCATCGCCGAATCGCAGGAGCGCGTCCTGGCGGCGTTCCTCGCGCCCGTCAAGGGACGTACGGTGCTCGACGTGGGGACCGGGACGGGCCGCGCGGCGATTGCTCTCGCGCGGCGTGGCGCGAGCGTCACCGGCGTCGACGCGTCGAAGGAGATGCTCGACGTGGCGCGGGTCAGGGCGACCGAAGCGCACGTCACCGTCACGTTCGCTTCGGGCGACGCCCATGGTCTGGCTTTCGACGAACCAGTCGTTCGACGACGTGGTGTGTCTGCGGGTGCTGATGCACACTCCCGACTGGCGGCAGTCGCTGGGAGAGCTGTGCCGCGTCGCTCGCAATCGAGTGGTCTTCGACTATCCGGCGCTCGCAAGCGCGGCTGCGCTTCAGGCGCTGACGCGGCGCGTTGCCGCCGCCGCTGGCGCCCGCGTCGAGGCCTACCGTGTCTTCAGCGATCGGGCCGTGCACGCGACGCTTCGTGCGCGGGGGTTCCGGGTGATCGGGAGCGACACGGCAGTTCGTGCTGCCAATCGCGCTGCACAAGGCGATCGGCTCTCTGGCCGTGACGTCGCGGGTCGAGGGCGCGCTCGGCACGGCTTGGCCTTCGCTCGATGCTGGGATCGCCGGTGACGATCGTGGCGGAGCGTTGCGCGTCCTAGTCACCGGCGCCACCGGCTTCACCGGTGGCCATCTCGCGCGTGCGCTTGCCAGCGGGGGCGACGCCGTTCGTGCGTTCGTCCGCGATCCGGCACAGGCGGCCTCGTTCTCCGACTGCCCGGGCATCGAGCTCGCCGTGGGCGACGCTCGAAGATCGCGCGTCGCTCGATCGCGCAGTCCGCGGCATCGACGTCGTCTATCACATCGCCGCGATTTACCGGCAGGCCGGCTTGCCGGATGCTCGATACCGCGCGGTCAATGCCACGGCCGTGCGATCGGTGATCGAGGCTGCCGCCGCCGCTGGCGCGAAACGCGTCGTGCACTGCAGCACTGTCGGTGTACACGGGGACATCGAGCATCCGCCTGCCAACGAGGATGCTCCGCTTCGACCCGGCGATGTGTACCAGGAGACCAAGGTGGAGGGTGAGGCGGTCGCCAGAGCAGCTGCCGCCGACACTGGCCTCGAGGTCGTCATCGCGCGCCCGACGGGCATCTACGGGCCAGGCGATCGGCGACTGTTGAAGCTGTTCCGCGGCGTCGCGCGTCGCCGGTTCGTCGTCCTCGGCAGCGGGCGGATTTACTATCACCTCACCTACATCGACGATCTCGTCGACGGGTTCCGCCTGTGCGGCGAGTCGCCGGCCGCTGCCGGCCGGACGTACATCCTGGCAGGCGGTGAAGTGACCACGCTGGACGACCTCGTGAATCTGATCGCGGCCGAAGCAGGAGTGCGCGCCGCCGCGAGCGCATCTTCCGGTGTGGCCGTTCTGGGCCGCCGGGGCGGTCTGTGAGATGCTCTGCGCGCCGTTCGGCATCGAGCCGCCGTTGTATCGGCGGCGCGTGGATTTCTTCACGAAGAGCCGCGCGTTCGATATCACCCGCGCGCGCACAGAGATCGGCTACGCGCCGCAGGTGAGTCTACGTGAAGGCATCCGGCGGACGCTCGAATGGTACAAAGCGGCAGGGTGGTTATGAGAAAAAGTGTGGTTCTAGGGTTCTCGGGTTCTAGAGGTTCTAAGGGTTCTGACGGTTCCAAGGTTCCAGTCGGTGCAGCGCCGGCGCCTGGCCGGACCGGTGCCACTAGTAGGATGTAACGCCTGAATCAGTAGCAGCCGCAGCGTTGTCGCGGCTGCGAAATCGGGGCGGAACCACGGGACGACGCGCTACTGAATCAGTAGATACAGGCCACCAGAACCAGGTGGAACCATTTGGAACCCTAGAACCTCTAGAGAACCCTAGAACGAGTATGCCCCCCATCCCCCGCGCCCAGGATCAACTCTCCGACCGCACGCGGTCGGCGCGGGAGAAGTACGTGGACCTGGTCGTCGGGCAACCTGGTTGGGGCGCCCTCGTCTGGCACGAGCTCGTGACGCTCTGCGCGCAACCGGTGCCGGGGGCGCTGGGCTACTTTCTTCGCCAGACGCTCTACCCGTCGCTCCTCGGCGCGTGTGGCCGGAACGTGGTCTTCGGGTGCAACGTCGTGCTGCGACATCCGCACAAGATCCGTATCGGGAACGACGTGGTGATCGACGACAACTGCCTGATCGACGCCAAGGGCGACACGAATCGAGGGATTGATATCGGGAGCGGCGTCTTCATCGGACGGAACTCGATCCTGTCGTGCAAGAACGGAGACATCGACGTCGAAGCTGGCGCCAACATCGGCTTCAATTGCGAGCTCTTTTCCGCCAGCCACGTGCGCATCGGCCGCGACACGCTGCTCGCCGCCTATTGCTACGTGATCGGCGGAGACCACGACTTCTCGGATGCGTCGAAGTCCGTGCTCGAGCAGACGCGGACGTCGGCGGGCGTGAGGATCGGCGCGGGGGCATGGCTCGGCGCCGGCGCGAAGATCCTCGACGGCGTCACGATTGGCGACAGGGCGATCGTCGGCGCCGCGGCTGTCGTGCGCGAGGCCGTGCCGGAAGGCGCGATTGCGGTCGGCGTGCCGGCGAAAATCATCGGGCAGCGAGATGCGGCGGGGAAGCAATGAGTCGTAGGGGATCGGGGATCAGGGTTCAGGGATCCGAAATCAGAGCGTCGCCGAGTTCGGGGGCTCTGAGAAACCTGCGTCCGTGAGTCCGGGGTTTCCGGATCCCGATCCCGAACCCGGATCCCGACGCGTCGCAGGGCCGAAGACTGAACGTCCTCCAGGTTTGCGACCATCTTGGCTGGGAAGGGTCGCGGATGCACGGCGTGAAGCGGCTCTTCGCCTGGATGATCCCGCGATTCGATCCGGCGCGTTACAACGTGTCGCTCGTCAGCCTTCGACGCAAGGATCTCTCCGAGGAGACGCTGGACTCGTACGGCATCGACATCACGTACCTTCACAAGTCCAGGTTCGATCCCGCGACGCTCCCGGCACTGCTTGAAGGTGATCGATCGAAAACGGATCGACATCCTGCATCTCCACGGCTACGGCGCGACGACTTTCGGGCGGCTCGCAGGAGGGATGAAGCGGATTCCGACTATCGTGCACGAGCACGCCAACTTGACGGCCACGCCCTGGTTTCAGCAGGCCGCTGACGCAATGCTCGAGCCGATCACGGACATCGCGATCGCGGTCTCGCGGAGCACCGCGGACTTCCTCGTCAACGCGCGGAAGATACCGGCGAACAAGGTGAAGGTGGTCTACCTGGGCGTACCGCTCGAGGAGTTCAGCCGACCGCGATCGGCGGAGGAAATCGCCGGTGCGCGCCGCGAACTGGGGCTCGCGCCCGAGGACTTCGCGGTCGGCACGGTGACGCGGCTCCACGATTCGAAGGGCAACTCGTTCCTTGTGTCTGCCGCCCGACTCGTACTCGATCGACGGCCTCAGGCCAGGTTCTTCGTCGTTGGCGAGGGACCCCTGCGCGCTGACCTCGAGCATCAGGCACAGCAGCTTGGACTCGGCGATCGGTTCGTCTTTTCCGGCTTCGCGCGTGACGTCGCCCGCGTCGTGTCCGCATTCGATGTCAGCGTTTTTCCGTCGCTGTGGGAGGGAACGCCGCTCACGGTGTTCGAAGCGCTTGCGATGGGGAAGACCATTCTCGCGACCGACGCAGATGGTCTCGTGGACGTGCTCACGTCCGAGCACGACGCGGTGATCGTGGCCAAACGGGACGCGCCGGCCCTCGCGGCCGGCATCGTGCGGCTGATGGACGATCCGGACGAACGAGCACGGCTCGGGGCGCAGGCGAGGATCTCCGGCCAGCAGTACGATATCGCTGCGTTCGTTCGCAAGATGGAACAGCTGTACGAGCTGCTGCACCGGCTGTCGCGGCCGACGCATCGCCGTGGGATTCTCGAGGCGGATCTGTCGTTCCTCGTCAGCCGGGCTACGGCATGATGGATGTGCAGCCGGCGCGCACGTCGAGCATGCTCCCGGGGATTCTGCTGACGGCGGTCCTGCTGTGCGTGTACGGCGGCGTGGCGCTCACGGTGGATTTTCCACGCGCGGCGATCGGGATCCAGAGCGACGAGGCGACCTACTACATGATGGGCCACAGCCTCGCCGAGGATGGCGACCTGACGTACCGCCGGGAGGATCTCGTGCGGGTCTGGCGCGAGTTCCCATCAGGGCCGACGGGCGTCTTTCTGAAGAAGGGACGGACGATCGAGCGCTTCGGCCTGATGCTGAAGCCGCCGTTCTTCTGGACCGCCACCCGCGCCGACAGCGATCCGAACCGTTACTTCTTCGGAAAGTCCTTCGCGTATCCGCTCTTCGCGGCGCCGTTCGTTCGCCTGTTCGGCACGAACGGCTTTCTGGTCCTCAATGCACTGCTGATGGCGGCGGCTGCCTTCTGCGGATACCAGTTCCTCGCGGCGCGGATGCGTCCGGCGGTCGCGGCCACGCTCGCTGGCGCGTTCGTGATGGTGTCGGTCGTTCCCGTCTACTTCGTGTGGATCGCACCGGAGCTCTTCAACTTCACGCTGGGCGTGGTCGCATACTTCTGCTGGCTGTACAAGGAAGTGGCGCCGGAGCAGGCCCCGCCCAGGGTGAGATGGCTGTTCCGGCCTCGCAGCGACGTCGTGGCCGCGCTGGTGCTCGGACTCGCGACGTTCTCCAAGGTGTCGAACGCGCTCATGTTTCCGCCGATCGTCATCTGGCATCTCTGGCGGAGGCGATGGCGCCGGGCGGTCGAGACGTCCGTCGCGTTCGGCGTCGTGGCGGTCGGTTTGTTCGCCGTCAACATGGCAATCTCGGGTGAGTGGAACTATCAGGGCGGCCAGGATCGCAGCACGTTCGTCCACGAGTTTCCACTCCAGACTCCGACGTCCGGATTCGACGTCGGGGCGCCGAAAGAGCGCAATGAAGCGCTCACGGAGATCATCTTCAACCGGAGCGTCTTCTGGACGAACCTCACGCACAACCTGCGCTACATGTTCGTCGGTCGCTACGCCGGCATCGTGCCGTATTTCTTTCCGGCCGCCTTCGCGATAATGGTCTTCCTCGCCGCGCCGCGCCGCCGCCCGATGTGGCAATGGCTCGTGCTCTGCGGCGGCCTGGCGCAGCCTTTCTTCTTCTGCATCGGCACACCGTACACCTGGCTCGGAGGCGGAGGCTCCGTCGGCAATCGCTATTTCATGGGTGCGTACGGAGCATTCCTGTTCCTGCTGCCGCCGGTCTCCAGCGTCGGCATGGCGGTCGTGCCGTGGATCGTGGGTGGGCTCTTCGTCGCGCCGCTGGTGCTCAATCCGTTCGTGACGTCCTTCTATCCCGGCAGCTACGCCGCCGCACGGGCCGTTCAGGATGCTGCCGGTGGAGCTGACGCTCGTCTACGACTGGCCGATCAACACCGACCGCTCGCGCGTGATGATGTGGTATGGCGACAACGAAGGGCAGCACGATCCCGGTTTTCAAATCTACTTCTTCGACGCCAACGCGTATGGCAAAGAGCTGGACAAGAGCTTCTGGGTGAAGGGCCGGTCCCGCGCGGAGTTTCTTATCAAGACCGATCGACCGATGAAACGCCTCGTCCTGACGCTCACCGCCGGCGTGCCGAACGAGGTGGCCGTCACGGTATCCGGTCACACACAGCGCCTGTCGCTGGCCGCCGGCGCATCGCAGCAGCTGTTCTTCGCGCTCGGCGCAGGGTTTCCCTATCAGGGCCAGTGGCCGGTGTGGACGGCGTCGGTCTCGAGCAGCGCCGGCTTCGTCCCCGCCCTCGACGAACCACCGAGCACGGACACTCGATACCTCGGCGTGCGCGTAAAGCCGGTGGTGGTGGAATGAGAACTGACGCTGCCGGGGCTCGCCGCTCGGGACTCGCCGCTCAGGTTTCTGACGCGGGCCGGATTCGTGACTCAAGCGCTGTCGGCACTGCCACGCCGAGTGGGGCGCACAGACTTGTGACCGTCAATGCCCGTTCCGGAGCTGCCGGCTCCCGTCAGCCGGGCGCCGACTGCCGACTGCCGACTGTCGAGGCCCGAGCCCCGAGTCCCGAGTCCCGGCACTCTCTCCCCCCATGCGTATCGCCGTCGTGACCTCGAGCCCGCCGATGGCGGAGGGCGGGCACATGGTGATCGCGCGATCGATCGTCGAGGCACTGCGGGCGCGCGGCGATCGTGCCGACATCGTGCTGACTCCGCAGAATCGGTTCGGACGGCAGGCCGCGGCGTATGCCGCCACCTGGTTGACCGATCTCGGGGTGACCGAGGGAGGCACAATCGATCAGGTCATCAGCCTGCGCTACCCGAGCTACGCGGTGCGTCATCCCAATCACGTGTGCTGGCTGAATCACACCATGCGGGAGTACTACGATCTGTGGCCCAGTTTCAGCAGCGGCCTGCGCGCTCCCGGGCTCGTCAAGGAGCGCGTTCGGAAGACCTTGATTCAGGCGGCGGACCGATACCTGCTCACGAAGAACGTGCGACGTCTCTTCGTGCTGTCGAAGACGGTACAGGATCGGATGCGGCACTGGCCGGAGTTGAAGAGCACGGTCCTGTATCCACCGCCACCGCCTCGGGCCTATCGGTGCGACGAATACGGCGATTACGTGTTCATGGTCTCGCGCCTGACGCCGTTGAAACGGGCCGACCTGCTGCTTCGCGCGCTCGCTGCTCCGGACGGCCGCGGCATTCGCGCGGTCATCGCGGGTGAAGGCGAGGAGCGGCCTGCCTTGGAACGGCTCGTCTCCGAGCTGGGCCTCGAGGACCGCGTCACGCTTGCCGGTGGGGTGACCGAGGCACAGTTGCTCGATCACCTGGCGCGCTGCCGCGTCGTGTGCTTCCCTCCGCTCCAGGAAGACTACGGATTCGTCGCGGTCGAGGCGTTTGCTTCGCGCAAACCGGTCGTCACCTGCGCCGACAGCGGCGGACCAGCGGAGCTCGTCGCCGACGGCGAGCGTGGCTACGTCTGCAGCCCGACTCCGGAGGCGCTCGCGCAGGCGCTCCGCCGAAGCATGGACGATCGAGCGTCCGCAGAGCGCATGGGCGCTCAGGCACTGGCTTACGTGAGCACCATGACCTGGGCGGCTGCAGTCGAGACCCTTACGCGGTAGACTGGATCGGCGACTGTCGACCACGACTATCGACTGTCGACTGACGACCACGACTGTCGACTGCGACTGCCGACTGACGACCCCCGACTGAAGACTGTCTCATGCCCTACACGTCCACACTCGAAACGCGCCTCGCCAAGAAAGTCACCAAGGCGATAACCGACTACGGCCTGATCGAGGACGGCGATCGGGTGATGGTGGGCTTGTCCGGAGGCAAGGACAGCTGGGCGCTGTTCCAGATTCTGGACGTCCTGCGGAAGCGCGCGCCGATCGGGTTTTCCCTCATTGGCGTGACGGTCGACTCGGGGTACGAGGGCTTCCGCCACGATTTGATCTCGAGCACGTGCGAGGCGAGGGGCTGGGAATACCGCATCGTCCACACCGAAATCGGGGAGGTGATGGACGATCTCCTCGAGGCCCAGGCGACTCCCTGCTCGCTCTGCGCGCGGCTCCGTCGGGGCGTGCTGTATCGACTCGCAGACGAGGTCGGCGCGACGAAGATCGCGTTGGGGCATCATCTGGACGACTTCGTCGAAACCTTGCTCCTCAACCTGTTCTTCGCGGGGACGCTCAAAGCCATGCCCGCGAAGCTCGTCTCGGACGACCGGCGTCACGTGGTGATCAGGCCGCTCGTTGCGGTCACCGAGTCGGATGCGCGCGCGTACGCCAAGCAGAGCGAGCTGCCGATCATCGGGTGCTGTTGCCCGGCGTGCGGGGATCTTGGCCTGCAGCGGCAGCGGGTGAAGCGCCTGATTGCCGAGCTCGAGGTAGAGCACGCAGAGGTCAAGAGCTCGATGATCCGTGCGCTGGCCAACGTCGCGCCGCGTCATCTGCTGGACAGGCGTCTGAACCCGCCAGCCGATCTGCGGCGGGCCGCCGCCGAACGCGAGGCTGACGAGGGCGCTGTTCCGCTGCCGCTCGTCCGACGGTGAGGGGGAGCCCACGGAGCCAGCCAGCCGCCAGGGTCTGCCGCAGCCGACACATGCGAAATCCAGTCCTCTCGATTCTCATCGTTCTCTCGACCGTCACCGTCGCGTCCGCCCAGCAGCGCCCCCTCGTGACCGAAGACCCGGAGACGATTGGGCTCGGCCTCGTCCTCCTCGAGGGCGGATTCGACTTTCAGCGGTCGGTGTTCTATCCGGTGTCGGGCCTCGAAGGCAACCTGCTGCGCCTGCCTACCCTCGGCGTGAGCTTCGGCCTCAGCCCGACGGCCGAGCTCCAGCTTGACGGAGGGTTGTACAACCGGCTCTCCGTCAACACACGCCAGCCGGCGCCGCTGTCGAATCTGCTCGACTTCACCGGGGACCACACGAGCGACGTTGAAGACCTCACCATCGCCACGAAGATCCGCGTGGCAGCGGAGAAGCCAGGCCGGCCCGCGGTCGGCCTGCGCTTCGCCACGCGCCTGCCGAATGCGAGCAACGAGAGCGGGCTCGGGCTCGACACGACAGACTTCTATGCTTCATTACTGATCGGGAAGACGGTGCAATCCGTGCGGCTCGTCGGCAATGCCGGACTCGGAATCCTGGGTCAGCCGACGAACGGTAACAGCCAGAACGACGTGTTCACGTACGGCGTCTCGTTCGCGCGAGCAGTGCAGGAAGGGGTCGAGATCGTAGGAGAGCTCAACGGCCGGATAGACACGCGCGAAGGCGATCCGCCTCCGGGTACAGAGAGTCGCGGCGCATTCCGCCTCGGAGGACGCGTCACGCGAGGGAGCGTGCGCCTCGACGGCGCGATCATCCTCGGCCTGACATCACCAGACACGAGCTTCGGCTTTACCGCCGGGCTGACTTGGGTGTTTCGCGCCAAGTGAGCCGAGCGACGGCTCTTCGAGCGCGAGCACGCTACGTTTCAACCTCGTAGAACGCATCGACGTTCCTGATTTCTTGCAGCGCTCTGTTCTCATCCCAGCCGAGCTCCGTCGCGGCGATCGCTGCGCAGGCGGCCACGGCGTCCCGCCCCGGATGCCCGGCGGCGCCGAGGCCGCTCCGGCGAAGAACGATATCGGACAACCGCACGGCCATCTCGTGCCGGACGGCATGTACGACTTCGACGCCGGTGGTGGGGCAGCCGGCCGCGACCGGCTCCATCCAGTCCTTCCGCTCTTTCATCATCCGCACCATCACGGCGGCTGCCTCCGCGTAGCGCGCCGTGAGGTGCCGCAAGGTCGGGAGCGGTAAGTCCAGCTGGACTTCACGGCCAGTCTCGATCGCCAGCGCTTCGTGGTCGGCGATCCCTGCGCCTGGCAGCACGCGTTCGGCCGTCCGCGACGCCCTGATCCGGGCGCCGAGGCGCTTCGCGACAGTGTCGATGGTGCGCTCCGCGACGCCCCGCGCTGACGAGTACTTCAGCCCCAGCACCGAATAGGCTCCGGTCGCGTCGTGCTCGATCAGCCCGACGTCGGCGAGGAGCTCCGCCTGACCGTCACGGCCCACCGAAGCCGGCACGATGCCTCGATGCACGAGCGACACTTGTTCGGGTATGAGCTTCAGTGCGGGAAAAGCGGCGTTGGCCTCGGCGACGAACGCCGCGACTTCGGCCGCCGTGACCGACGCTGGCGTGGTGGATGGAACGGGTGCGGACTGACTGGTGCCGATGAGGGCGCGCCCGCGCCAGGGCACGAGCGTCAGCATGCGGCCGGATGCGGCCGGCGCTGCCAGTGCGATGTCGCTCGCCCGGACCGTGGTGACCAGGTTCATCGCCTTCAACATCGGGACCTGGCGAGTGTCTCCGAACATCGCCATGATGCCAGGAGCCCGCGCGCCGGTCGCGTTTATCGTCGCGCGTGCGGAAACCTTGAACGTGCCTCCGGTGAGTGCGTCCCGAACCTCCATCCCCGAGATGCGTCCGCCGTCGCGCA
Organism: uncultured Acidobacteriota bacterium; assembly: GCA_963730995.1. GTDB lineage: Bacteria > Acidobacteriota > Vicinamibacteria > Vicinamibacterales > 2-12-FULL-66-21 > CAVSUB01. The sequence goes on from CAVSUB010000013.1 coordinate 21,778, forward strand.
CGGGACCGATCGCTTCGGCATAGTTGGCGAGATCGACGCCGCTTCGATCTGCAGCTTCCGCGAACGCGAACGTCAGCCGATCGGCTTCGACGATCTGGTAGTCGTACCACTGCGCGCCGCCCGTCAGTCCGTCCGGCTGGATTCCCGGAAAGAGCCGCAACGTTGCGGCTTTGGAGATCAGCCGCGGAAGGGGCAGGTGGAGCTCCGGCTCGACGTGATCGTTGCGGCGTCTGCCCAGCCACGCGTCAAGCTTGAAGGCTGCGCGCAGCGCGACGCGGTTGCGGGTCCAGGATCGATACGTGCCGACCAGGAACGGCAGCGGACGCAGCAGCCACGGTGCGATGCGCGCGAGCGCGCGCCGCTCGCGGATCGATTGGATCGCGCGATCGATTCGCGCCGACTGCAGCGACCGCAGGCCGCCGTGCGCTGTCTTCTGATGGTTGAACGACGTTGCGCCGCCAAAGTCTCCCGCCTCGACGAGCGCCGTGCGAAGCCCCCGGCTCCCTGCTTCGTACGCGATGGCGAGCCCGTAGATGCCTCCTCCGATGACGAGAAGATCGTACGGCACGGCGGTGAACCGATTGAGGTCGCGTGCGCGCATCGCAGTCGGGTTTTTATTCTATAGTAGTGGCCGGTGTCTTCCCCGGGTGCCCCCACCACCGCCGACGTCCGCAACTACTGGAACGAGCACATCCACGATCTCGAGATCAGCAGAGAGGCACCAGGGTCGCCGCGCCTTCTTCGCCGATCTCGACCAGTATCACTTCGAGAAGCTGCACCACCTCCTGCGTCTCGTGGACTTCGACGGCTATCGCGGCAAACGTGTGCTCGACGTCGGCTGCGGCGCCGGTACCGATCTCGTTCGCTTCGCGAAAGGCGGCGCCCTCGTCAGTGGCGTCGATATCTCGCCGTCGGCGGTCGCGCTCGCCCGACAGAACTTCTCGCAGCAGGACCTCGAAGCGGACCTCCGCGAAGCCGACGGAGAGCATCTGCCGTACGCCGACGGCACGTTCGATCTCGTTTTCGCACACGGCGTCGTGCAATACACACCTGACAGCAGGGCGCTCGTCGAAGAATGCCGGCGCGTGCTGAAGCCGGGTGGCGATGCCATCTTCCAGGTCTACAACAGGATTTCGTGGCTGAACGCCCTGTCGAAAGTGATGAAGGTCCCGCTCGAGCACGAGGACGCGCCGGTGCTTGGAAGATACAGCGCGTCGGAGTTCCGCGCGCTGCTCACCGGCTTCCGCGAAATCCGTATCGTCGAGGAGCGCTTTCCGGTGAAGTCGCGTCTCCATGGCGGTTGGAAGGGTTTCGCGTTCAACACGATGTTCGTCGGGACGTTCAACGCGCTCCCACGCGGCCTCGTCAGGCGCTTCGGCTGGCACCTGCTCGCATTTTGCCGCAAATGAAACTGATCAAGACGCACGCGCTGGGCAACGACTTCCTGCTGGCCGCGGCCGACCAGCTTCCTCCGAAGGCCGAACGCGCGACCATCGCCCGCGCAGTGTGCCAGCGGCATCGAGGAATCGGGGCCGATGGCCTCATCTTCTACACGCTGACCGCGAGTGGTGCCGCGATGGAGCTGCTCAACGCGGACGGGAGCTACTCCGAAGTCTCTGGCAACGGTGTTCGATGTCTGGCTGCGTGGATGGCCTTTGCCTCCAGCCGGACTTCCACCGAGATCGAGATTGCCACGGACGCCGGCGTCAAGCGCCTCACCCTGCTCGAGCGGAGCGGCTCCCGCTACACGTTCAGAGCGTTCATGGGCGAGGCGACGAACATCAGTCGAGTGTCACTCGACGCCGGTGGTGAGCGCGTCGACGCGGTCACGCTGCGGGTGGGCAACCCGCAGTGTGTTGTTCTGGGTAAACCAACCGAGGCGCGACTGCACACGGTTGCCAGGGCGCTGGCGGTCCACTCGCATTTTCCTGGAGGGACGAACGTCGAGCTCGCCGAGGTGCAGGCGCCGGATCTCGTGCGCATTCTGATCTGGGAGCGCGGGGTCGGTCCGACCGAGGCTTCGGGGACAGGGGCATGTGCCGCGGCCGTAGCTGCGCATCGATACGGCGGCGCCTCGAACGACGTACGCGTGTCGTCTCCGGGAGGCATACAGCGGGTCGAGTGGCTGGAGGACGGGCTGTACCTGACAGGATGGGCAGAGGTGGTCGCCGAAGCCACCTGGATCGATCGCTCACCGCCGGAAGGCGCTGACTGAGGTGTAGCGAGCTGCGGCTTAGTTCGAGCCGAATACAGCTGACGCCGTCAGAGCGCGTCCAGGAAGATCGACCCGACACCCTCCTGGAGGGGAATTCCAGACTCGGACGTCAGCTGGTTGATGGGCTGGCGGTCCACCGGGGCTGTTCGGGAAACTTCCGAGCTACGATTCCCGTAACAGCAGCAGACGGCACGCACGCTGCAGGTGTCAGCTTCCAGGAGGCGCAGTAAATGATTCGGCTCCTCTTCAAGTTCATCATTCTGCTGATCCTCATGGCGGTTGTCGGCACATTCCTGTTGGGCTGGTGGCCTGGCGGCGGATGGCTCTCGCGAGCAAATGCCGAGCGATCGATCAGCCGCATCGACACGTCCAAAGCGAGGGAAGTCGGCGCTGAGATCGGGTCCAAGGCGACCGAAGCCGCCACGGTGGCGCAAGCCGCGTTGGCGGATGGGAGCATTACCGCGAAGATCAAAGCGAAGATGACGCTCGACGACACCGTGCAGGCGAGCAACATCCACGTCGACTACAACGCCGGCGTCGTGACGCTCACGGGGACCGTGTCGACCAATGCCGAGCGGAAGCGTGCAGTCGATTTGGCGCGCGAAACCCGGGGCGTCAAGTCCGTCCGGGATCAGTTGAAGCAGGCAGAGCGCTGATCCGACGGCGCGCTGCCCTTGAGCGACCGATCCAGCGCCGGTCGCAATCTCTGCGTGGTGGCGCCGTCCACCATGACGACGACGTTGCGATCGATGCTGCAGCCGTCAGCGCCGGCGCTTCGACGTCCGCGCGCCGGCAGCCTCGTCGATCGCGCGCATTTGTGCGTTAATCTCGTCGACCGCTTCCTTTACTACCGCGCGGGCTTCCAGGTATTTTCCTCCCGCCAGCACCGAGCGCGCCTTTTGCAGGGTGCCTTGACCGTTGATGAGCGCCTGTCGCGCCGATTTCAATTCCGGCTCCGGCGTGCGTGCCGTGGTCGCGACTTTGAGCTTGGTTTCCAGTTGCTGAAGAGCCGTCTCCATGCCGTGCACGGCGACCTCGGCGTCGCTGCGTGCTCGCGCCTGGCCATCCGCGGCGAGGCGCGCCGATTCCTGTGCCCGCTGGCTGGCGTCGAGCGCACGTGTCAGCGCGAGGCGATAGTCGCGTTGAGTGACGGCGTCGTGCGCTTGCTGGAGCGCGGTCGTAGCTTCCGCGAATTCCGCAGCCGCGTACTGTTCAGCGCCGGCCGCGCGCGCGGTGTCGACGGCACCTTGCGCTCTATCGATTTCTTTCTGCGGTGGCTCGGAGCAGCCGGCGATGAGGAAGAGAAGACACAGACGGACAGCAACGCGGCGCATCGGGCCGGAAGTATAGCAGGGATGGTGTACGATGAAGAGCGTCGCGGCGCACGATCGCCCGCGCGAGAAGCTGCAGCGCGTGGGCGCCACGGCGCTCGGCGACAACGAGCTGCTGGCTGTCGTCTTCGGCCATGGTCGCGCGAACGCCAGCGCCCTCGATCTCGCCAACGCCGTGCTGACCGCTGTCGCGGGACTCGACCGGCTCGCGCGCGCCCGGTACGACGAGCTTCGGCGCATTCCGGGGATTGGCGCCGCGCGAGCGGCGCAGATCGTGGCGGCCGTCGAACTGGGGCGCCGGACGCTGACCCGCGTCGGCCGCGAGCGCATTCAGATCACGTCCCCTCGCGTCCTGGCCGAGATGCTGCTGCCGCAATATGGCAGTCGGGCGGTCGAGCAGTTCGGCGTGGTGCTGCTCGACACCAAGCACCGCGTGCTCCGGACGACGGTCGTGACCATCGGGACCGTCGACGCGAGTATCGTCCACCCACGCGAGATCTTCCGCGAGGCGGCGAGCGCTGGTGCCGCGGCCATCGTACTGTTCCACAACCATCCGTCGGGAGATCCCGAGCCGAGTCAGGATGACGTGGTGCTGACGCGGCGGGTCGCGGCGGCTGGCATCCTGATGGGGATCGACGTCGTGGACCACGTTATTCTTGCGGACGCGCGCTACTGCAGCATGCGCGAGAAGGGGTTGCTCTGAGGGTGGCGAAGACCGCCTATTTCGATTGTTTCTCGGGCGCGTCCGGCGACATGGTCCTCGGCGCTCTGCTCGATCTCGGCCTCCCGCTCGAGACACTTCGCGCCGCGCTCGGCAGCCTCGACATCGAGTACGGCGGCGTTTCCGCCGAGCGCGTGCTGCGCGCGGGCGTCTCGGCCACGCGATTTCGCGCAAACGCGGAAGAACGTCTCGCGCAATCGGGTCAGGTCCCGTCGGCGGCTGATCGCGATGCCGCGAGTCACGAACACCACGGGCACCCGTCGGGTCCGCACGTGCATGCGCCGGATACGTCGCACGATCACGGCCGGCATCATCACGAAGATCGCGAGCACGATCACGAAGATCGCGAGCACGATCACAGAGATCACGAGCACGCGCATGGAGCGTTGCACGCCCACCATAGCCTGAAGGACATCGCGCGCTACATCGAGCGCTCGGCCCTTTCGAGAACAGGGAAGGATCGGGCGATGGCGTTGTTCGAGAAGCTGGCGCAGGCGGAGGCTGCAATTCACGATGTGCCGATCGAGCGCATCCATCTGCACGAAGTGGGTGCCCTCGATTCGATTATCGACATCGTTGGAGCCGTGTTCGGCATGGAATGGCTTGGCGCCGACGAGGTCGTCGTCTCGCCGCTCAACGTGGGGAGCGGAACGGTCTGGTGCGCGCACGGTGAGTTTCCCGTGCCGGCACCCGCCACCGCGCGGCTTCTTGCCGGTGTGCCGATTTACGCCGGAGCTGTGGCGAACGAGCTCGTCACGCCAACCGGCGCTCTTCTGATGACGTCGTACGCGCGCAGCTTCGGAGCGCTGCCGCCGATGCGCGTGAAGCAGATCGGCTACGGTGCGGGCAGCCGGGATTTCGCCAAACATCCGAACGTGCTGCGTGTGCTGGTGGGAGAGGGCGCTTCCTCCGAGGAGACCGAGCGGGTCATCGTGATCGAATGCGAGATCGACGACATGAACCCGCAGCTGTTCGGGCCGCTGATGGAGAGGCTCTATGCGGCCGGCGCGCTGGACGTCTTCTACGCGCCGGTCCAGATGAAAAAGAATCGGCCGGGCACGCTCGTCACGGTCATCTCGCCGCTCGATCGTCGGGAAGCACTCTCGGCGGTACTCTTCACGGATTCGACAACAATCGGCGTCAGATACCAGGAAGTGCTCCGCGAGCGTCTGGCGAGAGAGGTGCGGATCGTCGAGACGCCGGTGGGAGCCATCAGGTTCAAGGTGGCCACCCGCGACGGCCGCGTGCTCAATGCTGCACCGGAGTTCGAGGATTGCGCGAGGGCGGCGGCCGATCGAGGCATGGCGATCAAAGATGTGCAAGCCCTGGCGCAGAAGGCCTGGCTGGATTCTCGATAGGCTGCCCGCCGGGGATGTCCATCGGCGGGCGGCAAGGCCGACCAGCCTCCGCCAAGGCTTCCGCGGTCCGCCGGAGCTTCAGCGAAGGCGGAGGGCCGTCGCGCGAAGCGCGTAAAGCGCGTGGGGGTGGGGCCCCACGCGCCCTGATAAATGCGAGCGGAATAGCAACTGGCGCTGAGGATCTTCCGCCCGAAGACGGACGCCACACGCGGTATTTTTGAACCTACAGCCACAAAGATGTCCCGTTTCTATCTGACCACGGCGATCGACTACGTAAACAGCCGGCCACACCTGGGGACGGCGTACGAGAAGATTGCCGCCGACGTCATCGCCCGGTACAAACGGCTCGCCGGTTTCGAGACGCGCTTCGTTATGGGCAACGACGAGCACTCGCAGAACGTCTTCAAGAAGGCCCAGGAAGAAGGGCTGGACCCGCTCGCGTACTGCGATGCCATGGAACAGGTGTTTCGCAGGACCTGGGCACGGCTCGACGTCTCGTTCGACGATTTCATCAGGACGACGGAGCCGCGACATCGGACGGGCGTGACGGAGATCGCGAATCGTATCTACGCCGCGGGAGATATCTACGAAGGCGTGTACGAGGGGTGGTACTGCGTGAGCTGCGAGGAGTTCAAGCAGGAGAAGGATCTCGTCGACGGTAACTGTCCGCTCCACCCCACGCTCAAGCCCGAATGGATCCGCGAGAAGAACTTCTTTTTCCGGCTGTCGAAGTATCAGCAGCCGCTGCTCGATCATTTCGCCGCGCACCCCGCCTTCATCCAGCCCGAGGTGCGTCGCAACGAGATTCTGCGGCTCGTCGAGGGCGGGCTACTCGACGTTTCCGTCAGCCGCGCGGGCCAGTCGTGGGGCATCCCCCTTCCGTGGGACCCCTCGAGCGTCGTCTACGTCTGGTTCGATGCGCTGATCAACTATGCCTCCGCCGTCGGGCTCGGAGGGGATCAGGTGGCGTTCGAGAAATGGTGGCCTGCCGATCTCCACGTGATCGGCAAGGACATCACGCGGTTCCACACCGTGATCTGGCCGGCCATGCTGATGTCGGCGAAGCTGCCGCTCCCGCGCCAGGTGTTCGGCCACGGATTCATGACGCTGAACGGTCAGCGTATGAGCAAGACGCTCGGGACGATCGTGGATCCGATCGAAGCCGCCGACCGTCTCGGCCACGACCCGCTCCGCTTGTATCTCGTCAAAGAGATCACGTTTGGCGGTGACGGCGATTTCAGCTGGGATCGGTACGACGACCGCTACAACGTCGATCTGGCCAACAACCTCGGCAATCTCGTGAGCCGAACCGTGGCCATGGCAGAGAAATACCGTTCGCTCAGGCTGACACCAACCACTGGCGGGGCAGGTCCGCTTGCGGAAGCTGCGGCTGCTGCATTGACGGACTATGCGCGTGCCATGGATGGGTTCGCGCTCGAGGCGGGCGTGGCCGCGGCGTTCGGTCTCATCGATGCGGCCAACGGCTACATCGCGAGCACCGAGCCGTGGGCTCTCGCTCGCGACGCCGCCCAGACAGATCGCCTTTCGCAGGTCTTGTTCGACGTGGCAGAAGCGGTTCGTATCGCTGCGGTGCTGCTGCTTCCAGTGATGCCGCAATCGGCCGCTGAGATTCTCCGGCGCATTGGCGAAACGAGGCCGGCGAGTGAATTGCGTCTGGACGATGCCCGATGGCGGGCAGAGGGTGAGCGACTGCTCATCAAAGGGGATGCGTTGTGGCCGCGCATCGAGCCGGCGGGCGGCTCCGATCCGCACAAACCGAAACTACAGAGGAGCAAACACGTGGACGACAACAATCAGACGGCGGGCACAGCCGCCCCACCAGTGCAGCCCGCCCAGCCGGTGGCGCCGCCGACGGTCGCGACCGGCGATCGCATATCGATCGAGGACTTCATGAAGGTCGATCTGCGGGTGGCGAAGGTGCTGACGGCGGAGAAGGTTCCAAATTCGCGCAAGCTGGTGAAGCTGACGATCGACGCTGGTGCGGAGCAGCGCACGCTCGTCGCCGGGATCGCCGAGGCCTACGAACCTGACGCGCTCGTGGGGCGGACGATCGTGATGGTCTTCAACCTGAAGCCGGCAAAGCTGATGGGCATCGAGTCCAACGGCATGGTGCTTGCGGCGAGTACGGATGGTGAAAAGCCGACGCTCGTCGGCTTCGACCAGGAGATCGCGCCGGGTACGCGGGTGCGTTAGCCCGCGAGCGACGGCGCTGGGGGGTCCGGCGGGGCGAAGCCCGGTTTATGTTTGAAGGGAAGCGCGCCGCAGGCGCGCCTGCCGGAGCGGAGCGGGGCGTAGGGGTCCCCGCGAGCGACGGCGCTGGGGGGTTCGGCGGGGCGAAGCCCCCCGGTTTATGTGTGAAGGGAAGCGCGCCGCAGGCGCGCCCGCCGGAGCGGAGCGGGGCGTAGGGGTCCCCGCGAGCGACGGCGCTGGGGGGTCCGGCGGGGCGAAGCCCCCCGGTTTATGTGTGAAGGGAAGCGCGCCGCAGGCGCGCCCGCCGGAGCGGAGCGGGGCGTAGGGGTCCCCGCGAGCGACGGCGCTGGGGGGTCCGGCGGGGCGAAGCCCCCCGGTTTATGTGTGAAGGGAAGCGCGCCGCAGGCGCGCCCGCCGGAGCGGAGCGGGGCGTAGGGGTCCCCGCGAGCGACGGCGCTGGGGGGTCCGGCGGGGCGAAGCCCCCCGGTTTTATGATCGATAGCCATTGTCATCTCGCGGACGCGGTATTTGTCACGGACCTGGCGGACGTTGTCGGGCGTGCGCGGGCAGCCGGTGTGCAGCGAGCGATGTGCATCCTGGGGGCGGGGGACACGACTGAGTCTGCTGCGGCGGTCGAGGTCCGGCGCCTCTGGCCGGAGATCCGGGTGGCTGTCGGTGTCCATCCGCACCATGCGTCCCGATTCCAGGGTCGCGCGGCCGACGCGGCGACGGTCGTCAGCGCCGGGATCACCGCGGAGGGCGCGAGCGCCATCGGCGAGATAGGTCTGGACTATCACTACGACTTTTCGCCGAAGGACACGCAGCAGACGGTGTTCAACGTCCAGGTGTCGCTCGCCCGTAAGCTGGATCTGCCCATCGTCATCCACACCAGGGAGGCGGAGGACGACACTCTTCGGGTGCTGAGAGTCGCCGGCCAGTCGGTCGTCAGGGGCATTTTTCACTGCTTTACCGGCGACGTCGCGATGGCGCGGAAGGCACTCGATCTCGGGTTCTACATCAGCATCTCTGGTATCGTGACGTTCCCGAACTCAGCGGATATCAGGGACGTCGCGGCATTCGTGCCGGCCGACCGGCTGCTGATCGAGACTGATTCCCCGTACCTGGCCCCGATGCCCTATCGCGGCAAGCGCAACGAGCCTGCTTTCGTGGCGCGGGTGCTCGAAACTGTTGCGGGCCTGCGCAGAACGGGCATCGGGCCGCTCGGCGAGCAACTGGTCTCGAACTTCGACGCCCTGTGGGGTCCAACTGTTTCGCAGATCAAGGCTTAGCGCGTTGACACTCCCGTCGCAAAACCAGTATTGTGGGCGGAACTGCAACTCTACGGCATCCCTTTGAGCGACACTGCCCAGAAATCGGCCGCCGCGATTGACCTTGCCCAGATCTTCGAGCCCATTCGAGAGGATCTCGAAGCGGTCGAGCGTGAGTTCGTTCGGCACATCCAGTCGCGCGTCGCGTTGATCCCCGAAATGGGGCGCTACATCCAGAAGAGCGGCGGCAAGCGGGTCCGTCCGGCCGTTCTGCTGATGGCTGCGCGCCTGGCGGGCTACACGGGAGACCGCGCGGTCCTTTACGCTTCGGTGGTCGAGTTCATCCACACGGCCACGCTCGTTCACGACGACATCATCGACGGCGCCGACCTGCGCCGCGGCCGGCTGGCCGTGCACTCGCGATGGGGCAACGACATCACGGTCCTCCTGGGCGACTACCTCTACATCAAGTCGATGGCGATGGCGCTCACGCAGGACTCGCTCGAGATCATCCGGCTGCTCTGCGACGTCACGCTGCGGATGATTGAAGGGGAGCTGTACCAGCTGACGAAGACCGGCGATGTGGACATCACCGAGGACGAGCACTTCGAGATCATCCGCCGCAAGACGGCGTTCCTGTTCGGTGGGTGCGCCCAGATTGGCGGCATGCTCGGCGGCGTGACCCCGGAGCAGGAAGCAGCGCTGCGGGACTACGGGTTCAACCTTGGGATCGCGTTCCAGCTCGTCGACGACCTGCTCGATTACACCGCGGACGCCGCGGCCCTCGGAAAACCGATTGGCGGCGACCTCCGCGAGGGCAAAGTCACTCTCCCCATCATTTTCCTGCTGCGCCGGGGCGGCGAAGCGGCCGACGCGCTGATTCGTGGCGTGGTTCGCGATCGCGCGGTCACGACGGAGCAGTGGCGGGAGATCCTTCGATTGCTGCGCGAGCATCGGTCGCCCGAGCAGTCGTACAACCGCGCCCTGGAATACGCGGCTCGCGCCAAGGATTGCCTGTCAGCCTTCCCCGCGGGTCGGGAGCGCGATGCGCTCATGACGCTGACCGACTACGTGCTGTCGCGCGATCGGTAGGCATCACCGGTCCCGACATGCGGACCTTCCCGCTTCCCCCGCTGACCATCGAAGTCGTCGAAGGCGACATCTCCCTTCGTCAGGTGGACGCCGTGGTCAATGCCGCGAACAACGCGCTCTGGATGGGGAGCGGCGTGGCGGGCGCGATCAAGGCGCGTGGCGGCGACGAAATCGAGAAGGCCGCGATGGCGCAGGGGCCGATTCAGCCGGGAGAGGCCGTCCTGACGACCGGAGGCCGGCTGCCCGCGGGGCACGTCATTCACGCCGCTGCGATGGCGGAGGACCTCAAGACCGACGCGCACCTGATTGAATCAGCGACGCGTTCGGCGCTCGACATAGCGGTCACCGAGCGCTTTCAGAGTCTCGCGTTCCCGGCCCTCGGCACAGGCGTTGGCGGCTTTCCGGTAGCGGACTGCGCGCGTCTGATGGTCGCCGTTCTGCGCGAGCACGCGGGCGCCACATCGCTCCGTCGCGTGGAGTTCGTCCTCTTCGGCAGCCGGGCCTACGCGGACTTCGTCGCGGGTGTGGAGTCGGCGCTCGCTTAGCAGGAGCTGCCCGAGCACGATGGACCCTGTCACACGCATCTCCCAGCTTCGCGACGAGATCCGTCGTCACGAAGACCGCTATTACATCCAGAACGATCCGGAGATCACCGACGAAGCCTTCGATGCGCTGGTGAAGGAGCTCGAGGCGCTGGAGGCCGAGTACCCGGATCTGGTGACGCCTGACTCCCCGACGCAGCGCGTCGGCGGTCGCCCGGTCGAAGGCTTCGAGACGGCCGAGCACCCTCAGCCGATGCTGAGCCTCGACAACGCCTACAGCGAAGACGAGCTCCGGGCGTTCGACGAGCGAGTCCGAAAGGGAGCAGGCCGCGGGGACGCGCCAGTCGACTACGTCGCCGAGCTCAAGATCGACGGCCTGAGCATCGCGCTGACGTACATCGATGGCGTGCTGGCGCGTGGCGTCACCCGCGGAGATGGGGTGCGAGGCGAGGACGTGACCTCGAACGTCCGCGTCATCCGCGCGATTCCTCTGCGGCTCAACGGCGGCCCGCCAGGGACGATCGAGGTCCGCGGCGAGATCTACCTGCCGAGGCGTTCTTTCGAGCGCGTCAACCGTGAGCGGGAGGATGCCGACGAGCCTCCCTTCGCCAACCCGCGGAACGTGGCGGCAGGTACGATGCGCACCCTCGACGCCGCCCTGGTGGCGCGCCGCGGGTTGCGGGCCTACGTATATCAGCTGCTGGTTCCGGGAGAGCGCGAGCGATCGCGCCATTCGGACACGCTCGAAGCGCTGCGCGGCTGGCGGCTGCCCGTCGAGCCGAACTGGTCGCGGTGTGTCGGGATCGAGGCGCTGCTCGAGTACTGCCACGCCTGGCAGGACCGCCGTCTCTCTCTCGAATTCGACACGGATGGCGTCGTCATCAAAGTGGACGATCTGTCGCTTCGCGAGCGATTGGGGACCACGGCCAAGTTTCCGCGGTGGGCCCTGGCCTTCAAGTTTCCCGCGCTGCAGAAGGAGACCACGCTCACGGCGATCCGGGTCAATGTCGGACGCACAGGGGCGGTCACCCCGTATGCCGTCCTCGAGCCCGTCTTTCTCGCGGGCTCGACGATCTCGATGGCCACGCTGCACAACGCCGAGGACATCGCGCGAAAGGACCTGCGCGAGGGCGACACCGTTCTGATCGAGAAGGGCGGCGACGTGATTCCCAAGGTCGTCAAGACCATGGGCGAGCACGCCGCCGGCAGCGAGCCATGGCAGATGCCGACGACCTGTCCCGTGTGTCAGAGCCACCTGCAGCGGGACGAGGAGGAAGTGGTCTGGCGCTGCGCGAACACGTCCTGCCCGGCCCGGCTTCGCCGCAGCCTGGAGCACTTTGCGTCGCGGTCGGCGATGAACATCGAGGGCCTCGGAGAGTCGCTCGTCGATCAACTCCTCGAGCGTGGTCTCGTCCGCGATTTTGCCGACGTGTACCACCTTGACGCCGCGACGCTCGAAGATCTGGTCGTGACGCCGCGCGATCCACGGTCTGACCGCGCGCGGCCGCGGAAGCTCGGGAAAGTCGGACGAAACGTCGCCGCGGAGATCGATCGCAGCCGCAGCAACGATCTCTCCCGGCTGATTTACGCGCTCGGAATCAGGCACGTGGGCGAGAAGGCCGCCAGCACGCTGGCCCGGCATTTTCGGACGATGGATCAGGTGCTGAACGCGTCGCTCGAGTCGCTGCAGGCGGTCGGCGAGATCGGTCCGGTGCTCGCTGCATCCGTCAGAGCCTTCGCTGACGAGCCCCGCAATCGAGAGCTGGTGGATCGGCTCCGCGACGCCGGCGTGAACATGGAGAGCCGGGCCCCGGCTGTGACGGAGGGACCGCGGCCACTCAGCGGCAAGACGTACGTGCTCACCGGGACGTTGTCGGCAATGACCCGCGATGCCGCACAGGCAGCGATAGAGGCCCTCGGCGGCAAGGTGACCGCGTCGGTGAGCAAGAAAACGACGGCTCTGATTGCCGGCGAAGAGGCCGGGAGCAAACTCGACAAGGCCCGCACGTTGGGCGTCGCGATCCTCACCGAAGCGGAATTCCTCGAACGTATAATCGGTCGGGAGAGTCGATCTGAAGACGATGACTGACGACCTTGACTGACGACCGCGACTGCCGACCGCCGACTGACGACTGACGACTGACAACCGACATGTCAAGACGCCTAGCCATCGTGACGCTCGTATTGTGCTCGTCGCTGGCCTTCCTGGTCGGGCTGTCGCTTGCCGGCCGGTCAAATGGGAGGCCGGGCATCGAGACGTCCGTACCGCGAAGGGCGCCGGACGATCGCGTGCGTCCCGCTTCGGCCGCGCCGCGGTCGACTATGGCGAGCTTCGCGGATGTCACGGAACGCATCAACGCCGCGGTGGTGAACATCGACGCCTCTGCGAACACGCCTCCTCCCGGGTCGCAGCGACTGATCCGTCCGGGATCGGATGACGGGGATGCCATGAGGGAGTTCGACCGGCCTCGCCCGGGATCGGGCAGTGGCTTCCTCATCGACCGGACCGGCTTCATCCTCACGAACAACCACGTGATCGAGACCGCGCAGCGGATCACGGTGACCCTGGCCGACGGGCGCACGTTTCGTGCTGAAGTCGTGGGCGCCGACACCGCCACCGACGTCGCGCTCCTCCGGGTCGACGGGCCGCCGGACTTTCCCGCCGCCCCTCTGGGCAACTCCGACGATCTGCGGGTCGGCGAATGGGTCTGCGCCATCGGCAACCCCCTCGGCTACGTGCACTCGGTGACGGTCGGGGTCGTCAGCTTCATCGGGCGAAAGCTGTTCGATCCGAGCCTGGATGCCTACATCCAGACGGACGCCGCCATCAATTTCGGAAACAGCGGGGGGCCGCTCATCAACGCGCGCGGCGAGGTGGTCGGGATCAACGCGGCCGTCAGCTCACGAACGAGCAGCATCGGGTTCGCCGTGCCGATCAATCAGGCAGTCGCCGTGCTGCCGCAGTTGAAGAAGAGCGGGCGCGTGTCCCGCGGGTTCATCGGCGTGACGCTGACCGACGTCACGCCGGCGCTCCAGCACGCTTTGGGATTGACCGTTGCACGCGGGGCCGTCGTGCAGGACGTCGGCCTCAACTCCCCGGCCGCCCGTGACGGTTTGCGGCCGTACGACGTCATCATCGACGTCGAGGGCCGTCCGATTTCATCGAACGAGGAGCTGATTCGGGAGATTGCCGCGCGGCAGCCCGGAAGCATCGCCCGCCTCCAGATTGTCAGAGACGGCCGGCGTCAGGCGTTGTCGGTGGAGCTCGGGGAACGCCCGCGCCGAGGGGACGAATTCGCGGGCCGCTCGGCGGCCCCAGGGGCCCCTCAAGCGCAGCCGCCGAGCCCGGGAGCGCGATCGCCGCTCGGCATCACCGTCCGGGAGCTGGATCGCGCATCGCTGGGGCGATTGGAGGTTCCCGAGACGGTGCACGGGGTCGTGGTGCGATCGATCGATCAAGTCGGGCCCGCGTACGCTGTCTTGAGACGAGGGCTGGTGATCATGGAAATCAACCGGCATGCCACCCCGAACGTAGCGTCGTACGATCGGCTGGTTTCCGCGACGAAGCCCGGCGACGTTCTGGCCATCTACTGCTACGATCCAACCCTTGGACAGCGCACGCTCGTCACCCTCACGGTGGAGTAGCGTACATCCCGATGAAATCACGAATTCTTGTTGTCGATGACGAGGCCGAGATCCGCCGCTCGGTGCGGATGATCCTGGAGTACGAGGGATTCGAAGTGCTCGAGGCTTCGAGTGGTCCCGACGGCGTGGCGATAGCCGAGCGGGAGTCGCCGGACCTCGTGTTCCTGGATATCAAGATGCCCGGCATGGACGGGCTCGACGCGCTGCAGCGCATCAGGGCTTCGAACGAGGCGCTGCCGGTCGTCATCATCTCCGGGCACGGGACCGTCAGCACCGCAGTCGAGGCGACCAAGGCGGGCGCCTTCGATTTCATCGAGAAGCCGCTTACGACGGAGCGGGTCCTCGTGACCATTCGGAACGCCCTCGATCGGACGCGGCTCGCGGACGAGAACAAGTCGCTGAAGCGGGCCGTCGAAGTGCGTCATCAGATGGTGGGGGAGAGCCCTGGGCTCCGGCAGGTCTGGGATGCCATCAAGCGGGCGTCACCGACCAACGCGACGGTCCTTCTCCTCGGCGAGAGCGGCGTCGGCAAGGAGCTCGTCGCGCGATCGATCCACAGGAACAGCCTTCGAAGCCGCGATCGCTTCGTCCAGGTCAACTGCGCGGCGATCCCCGAGGAACTGATCGAGTCAGAGCTGTTCGGGCACGAGAAAGGCTCGTTCACCGGCGCGACGGAGAAGCAGATCGGCAAGTTCGAGCAGGCGGACCGCGGCACGATCTTCCTCGACGAAGTCGGGGACATGAGTCCGAAGACGCAGGCAAAGGTCCTCCGCGTCCTGCAGGAGGGGGAAGTCGAACGGCTCGGATCGGCCCGGACGATCAAAGTCGACGTCCGCGTGCTTGCGGCGACGAACAAGGATCTCGAACTGGAGATCGAGAAGGGAACGTTCCGCGAGGATCTCTACTTCCGGCTCAGCGTGATCCCGATCCGGGTGCCACCGCTCCGGGATCGCCGCGAGGACATCCCGGCGCTGGTCAAGCACTTTGCCGACCTGTTCAGCCGCGACAACAATCGTCGTCCCCAGCGCTTCACGCCGGCAGCCCTGGAGTACCTGCAGCGCGCGCGCTGGAAGGGCAACATCAGGGAGTTGAAGAACACCGTCGAGCGCCTGATCATCATGACGCCGTCCGAAGTCGTCGACGTCGACGACCTGCGCGACATCGTTCGGCTTGAAGCCAAGCCGGCGGGAACGGATAATGAGAAGGGTACGCTGCGCGAGTTCAAGGAAACATCAGAGCGGGCGTTCCTCGTCGGCAAGCTGCGCGAGAACGGCTGGAACATCTCGAAGACCGCCGAGGTGATCGGGACGCCGCGCAGCAACTTGTACAAGAAGCTCGAACAGTACGGCATCACGCAGGAAACGGACGGATAACATCCGCCGCAGGTGACCAGACGATCGCCGTTCGCCGTAGCCGCGCCGCCGCCGCGCCGTAGCCCGTAAGGGCGAAGGCGGGCGAAGGCCGGTGAAAGCGGAGGGAGGAAAGTCCGAACTCCGAAGGGCAGTGCGCCGGGTAACGCCCGGTCAGGGCAACCTGAAGGAAAGTGGCACAGAAAATATACCGCCCGCCTTCGCGCCTCCGGCGCTTCGGCGCGGCAGGCCCTCGACGAAGGCGCCCACAAACGGCACAGACCCCAAGGTCTCGCTGGCACGTTGTTGGGTAGTTTTCGGGGAGCCTGCCGCGCCGAAGCCCGAAGGGCGAAGGCGGGTAAGGGTGAAAAGGTGCGGTAAGAGCGCACCGCGCTCGTGGTAACACGGGTGGCAGGCAAAACCCCGCACGGAGCAAGGCCAAATAGGGAGGCGTTGGCACCCCTCACGGGGTCGCCGATGGGACGGCCCGTCCCATGCCTCCGGGTAGGCTGCTGGACCCCGCCAGTGATGGCGGGGCTAGAGGAATGATCGTCACGCCGTAGCTCGTCGTCGTCGCGCCGTAGCCCGCAAGGGCGAAGGCGGGCGTCAGCGGGCGATGGCGGACAGAATTCGGCTTACGGTCTCCTGCGGCGGACCTCTCTTCGTCCGCCTTCTCGCGAGAAAGCATACATGGCTCATTTTCTGGTGACTGGCGGTGCGGGCTTCATCGGGTCGCACCTGGCGGAGGAGCTCGTGACGCGGGGACATCGCGTCCGCGTTGCTGACGCGCTCGTCACCGGCAAGCGCAGCAATCTCGATCATCTCAGCGGCGTCGAGTTCCTCGAGGGCGATCTCGCGGACCTCCCGTTCGCGCGACAGGCAGTGGACGGCGTGGACGTCGTGCTGCATCAGGCGGCGATACCCTCGGTGCCGAGGTCGGTCGCCGATCCGCTCACCTCGCATCGTTCGAATGTCGAGGCCACGCTGAACGTCCTCATCGCCGCCCGGGACGCCCGGATCCGTCGTCTCGTCTTCGCGGGGTCGTCTTCGGCCTACGGCAACACGGCGACGCTCCCAAAACACGAAGCGATGCCGTCGGATCCACTCTCACCGTACGCGCTTCAGAAGGTGGTGGGCGAGCAGTATCTGCGGATGTTCACCAGGCTCTACGGTCTGGAGACCGTCACGACGCGCTACTTCAACGTGTACGGTCCGCGGCAGGATCCCTCATCCCCGTACTCCGGCGTCATCTCACTCTTTGCGACGGCGCTGCTCGAGGGCCGCGCGCCGACCATCTACGGCGACGGCGAGCAGACGCGCGACTTCACGTATGTCGCCGACGTCGTCGACGGCGTCCTGCGCGCGTCAGAGGCGCCGGGCGTGAGCGGGGAGATCATCAACGTCGCCGCGGGCGGCCGGATTTCCCTGAACCGGCTGTTCGAAACGATGAGGACCCTTGTGGGCGCGAAAGTGCAGCCGACCTACGTGGCGGCTCGGACAGGTGACGTGCGCGACTCCCAGGCGGACGTCAGCAAAGCGAAACGGTTGCTGGGCTTCGAGCCTCGGGTCCCACTGGAGGAAGGTCTGCGGCAGACGATGGACTGGTATCGCGCGCTGCGGACGCAGGCTGCCGTCTAGCCGCCAGCGGGTCGCCGGACGTTCCCCTTCTTTCCAACGGCATGATCGGCCGTACCTCGATCGTGCCGAATCTCGCCATCGGATTCTTCGCCACGATCTGAAGCGCCTCGTTGAGATCGATCGCATCGATCAGAACAAAGCCGCCCAGTTGCTCCTTGGTTTCCGCAAACGGTCCATCGGTCGACGAGAACCTGCCGTTGCGGACGCGGACGGAGACAGCCGTGTGGACGGGTTGAAGCGCCTCCGCCGCGAGCAGCTGATTGCGGGCGCCGAGCTCGTCGATATGGTCGAGCGCCTCACAGGTGAGCGCATCGCGCTTCGGCCCGTTCATCGCGTCAAGGACGGGTTCCTCAAAGTAAACCAGGCACAGGTACTTCATGGTCCCCCCAAATCCTGAAATGGCTCCTTGCTGCTAGTCGCTCCGCGAGCGCCCCAATCGACATCAATTTCGTCTGCTTTTTGAAGGAGGGTTTGAAACCTCGGGTTTCGAGGTTTGCCTGAAACAGAAGAGAATCGACATGAGATCCGAGAGCCGGTGACGTAGCCTGGAAGTGGAGGCTACTTGGCCGGGACCTCGGTGCCGGGAAACTGCCGCCTCGCCCGGACGGTCACGCCTCGGCGGAGTGCGCGAACATCGAGCTCCCGGAGGTCCGACTTGCGCTGAATGGGCGGATCGGCAACCTCGATGACGTAGTAGTTGGCAGCTTCGCGCATCACCTGATCGACCGCCTGGTTGAAATCGTTGGTGTTTACGAACGTGCGACCACCCGTTTCGCTCGCGAAGCCGTCCGAACCGCTGAACCGTGATGTCTCGACGCCGCCAGGCTCGATCGCATAGACGCTGACGTTCGCGAATCCGGCGGCACGCATCGCGGCGGTCCACTCTGGCCGAAGGTCGCGTCCTACCGTCGGCGACGGGATGGGCGTGTCGAAGAGCCATGCCGCGCCAATGCCGACGACTGTCTTCCTTCCCGGAGACTCCTCCGCGAGCTGTCGCGACAGTGTTGTGACCGTGTTGAGCACGTGCTCGCCGGCCAGATCGAGACGGGTGAATCCGACGGCGCGGACGGTGTAGTCGTTGATGCCTTTCAGCAGGCGGTTGCGGTCGGCCGTCAGCTCCATGCCGCCGCCATTCAAGGCGACGATCGCCATGCGATCTCCGGATGACATCCGATCGACGAACCGGCGCGCAATTTCACGGACCCGCGGTGTCAACGCCAGCGGCACGACCGCGTCGTCCATGAGCAGGACGATGACGCGGCCATTGCCTTCGGCGCTCGCGTCTGACGCCGTGAGCGACTCGATGGGCACGCGATAGTTGGCGATCCGGACCTCGAGCTCGTCTCTCGTGAGATCGGTGACCGGATTCCCGCGGCTGTCGAGCGCGACGGCGTCTATCCGCAGCAGTGGTCCCGGAGTCGGCCGGCCCGCCGGAGACTGCGAACCCGCAAGCGCCAGCGCGGCCGAGAGCAGCGCGATCGGGAAGCGAGTCATGACGCCGTAGTCTACCAGCTGCACCTCGATCAGCCGTTTGGCGCCACCGCCGATATCTGGTCAAATGACACGTCCGAAGACGCGCGACGAGAGACGGGGCATCGACAGACAGAAAGCGACGAAATCGACGACTCGACGGGCGTGTACGATCAGCCCTCGGTTGCAGTTCCGACGGCGGCGCTGGAATTGACACCCGAGGACATGGCTAAGGCATCCCATAGCACAGTCGCCGCGTCAGGAAAAACGGCAGCCGGTGCCCCGATGATCCCAGGAGAGGACGCAGATGGCAGGGTGGAATCTGGATGCGAGTACGGATGTCGGGTATTTCGACGAAATCACGCTCGGGCCGAACGAGGAAGCCGTCTGGTGGTTCTCGTGGGGTTTCGATTCGCGCCACTGGCAGCGGATGTCGTTCGCTCCTGTCGGTGAAGGGCGGGTTACGATTGTTTCGGAATGGATCGAACACGACATCTCGCAGGATAAATGGGGTCAGCACGAGACCATGACTTTGTGGGTGCGGTTGCGGAATGACTACGCTGCGGTCCTCACGGTCGCACCAACGGTGCTGGTGGCTCCCACGCGCTTCCGAGGCTGACGGCGCGCGTGTCTCACAAGGAGTAGCGGTGAAGCTGAAAGTGCTCTACGCGGACGACGGGCATATCGTGTCACTCTCGTGGTTGCGCGACCCGTCGGGGCAGGACGGCGCCGCCATGCCGATGCTCCGCAGTGGTGCGGAGGCCGCCAGGAATCAGCGGTTTGCGATTATCGAGGTGGACGCGTCGCTACACGGTTGCCGTTTGAGCGAGATCCATCAGCGCTTCGCGGTGGCGGATCACGGTCAGGGCGCTCGGCTCGTCGAGCGGCGAGGCTGACGTGCCGGGAGAGCTCACGTCGGTGGTCGGAGTCGTCCCCGCCGCGGGCAGAGCCAAACGCATTGCACCGTTGCCGTGCAGCAAGGAAATCTTCCCCGTCGGATTCCGTCGAGACGCGCAGGGCGACGTCCGTCCGCGGGTGGCCAGCCACGATCTGTTCGCCAAGTTCGCCCGGGCGGGCGCCAGCCGGGCGTATGTGATCCTGCGCGAGGGGAAGTGGGATATCCCGGCGTATTTCGTTGACGGCCGCATCGTCGGCCTCGACCTCGCCTACATCGTGATCGCCGAGTCGATCGGTCCTCCAGATACTGTCGATCGAGCCTATCCCTTCGTGAGCCAGGACACCGTCGTCTTTGGATTCCCCGACATCCTTTTCGGACCCGACGATGTCTTCGAGAAGCTGCTGGCGAAACAGCGAGAGGCAAACGCGGACGTCGTTTTGGGTCTGTACGAGGCCCAGGACACCGCATCCATGGACATGGTGAAGATCGATCAGGACGGACGCGTGCAGTCGATCGTGTTGAAGCCTCCGACCACCGAACTTCGTCACGGATGGGTCTGCGCCGTGTGGTCGCCGGTCTTCACAGAATTCATGCACACGTTCGTGCGGCGGGCGCGCGGCAGGAGTGACGCTGACAAGGACGCATATCGGCAGATCGATTCGCAAGGCGATCTCCCTTTCGGCGCCGTCATGAAGAGTGCTTTCGAGGCAGGCCTGCGCATGTGGGGGCTGGTCTTTCCCGACGACAGTTACAGCGACATTGGTGTACCGGATCACCTGGTCGAGGCGATCCGGCTGTCGTCGAGCGCGATCTAGTGGTAGTCCACTAACCATGTCTGACGGCGCCATGCCAACCTACCACCTGTGGTTGAAGCCTTCGGGTTCGGCTTACGAGGTGCTCTCAGGCACGATCCAACGTCTGGCGCGTGAGCTCCAGGTTCCGGCGTTCGAGCCTCACGTGACCCTGCTTGCCTATCTCGATGGCACCGACCGGGAGCATGGTCTCCGGACAGCGGAGCTCGCCGAGCGATTGGCGCCTTACCAGTGTGTGCTGAGTAAGGCGGCATATCTGGACGAGCATTTCCGCAGCCTCTTCATGCTCGTCGACCCCACACCCGGCATCCTGTCGTGCCATGCAATGGCGGCGCAGGCGTTCGGAAAGGAGCCGGAGCCCTATATGCCGCACGTGAGCCTCGTATACGGCTCATTTCCAGAGTCGCGCAAGCTGGAGATCATCAGCGCGCTGCCGCCAGAGGTTCGGACGTCATTTCTCGTCAAGAGCGTGACTTTGATCAGGTCCGACAGCATGGAACCGAAGGACTGGCACGAGATTGCGGAGTATCCGTTTCGCGGTCATCCCTGAGCCCGTCGATCTTCCCTCTGTGCTTCGTCAACCATCGTGGCTTTCCTGGAATCCCGGAATCCAGTCGAATCGATGCGATTCCAGCCGATATTCCTGCATCGGGTAGGTGTCCTAGGGCAACTCCGGTTGTCGCTCCTGGCGGATTGAGACTCCAGGTGAGTTGATCGTGTCGAGAGCCCCTGGACAGTAACTGTCCCTCCATCTGTCACTTCCACCGACATCACGCCTTCGCTGGCTGACGGCCGTCGCCTTGCCTAAGGGACGGCAGGTCCTCGTCGGCCCGGAACGTTAACGGTGGCCCGACCTCTCACCGTGCGAGCGGCGGCCGGGGAGGACCTGCTCAATCGTCACATTCAGTTTCCCAAGTGATGCTGCGGGGAGGTCGGGCGACAGCTGTTGGGATCAGGAGGGCAGTCATGCGTCGACTCTCGTTCGTTGTTGCGATGTTCGTGCTGTTGGCGACCATGGGCGCCGCGGCGGAAGGCCAGGCGAAAGCGAGCTCCAAGGCAGCCGCCGCGATCACGACACCGATCAACATCAATACCGCCACCGCCGCCCAGCTCGAAGCGCTTCCCGGCATCGGTGCGCGTACCGCTCAGGCCATCGTCGATCATCGCCAGAAGAATGGCGGGTTCAAGAAGATCGAGGAGTTGATGAACGTGAAGGGTATCGGAGAGAAGAGCTTCTTGAAGCTCAAGCCGATGGTCACGGTCAGCGTGGACAAGGCCGAAAAAGCCGGGGACCGGTAGAGGAGGCACGCCCGGCGTCGCCGGGGACACCCCGTCCGGCGCCGGGCGCGCGCACGCGAATGCTGTCATACGTTACCGATCGCGCCGGTGGCGACTGCGGCTTCACCGTGGTCGAGATTCTCTTTGCGCTTGTCCTCGGCACGACCGTGGTCTCGGTCGCCATACCATCCACGCGCGACGCCGTCGACGAGATCAGGACGGCGACTGCGGCGCACTATCTTGCGGGACGGCTCGCCGAGGCGCGTGTCAGTGCTGTCGCCCGGTCCGCGTGCGTCGCCCTGCGATTCGAGCCGTCCGGCAGCGACTACCGCTACGGCGCCTACACCGACGGCAATGGCAATGGTGTCAGGACACAAGACATCGCACTCGGCCTCGATGTGCCGGTCAGCGGCCAGGAGTCGCTCAGGGACAAGTTTCCGGACGTCACCTTCGGCCTGATGAACGGCTATCCGGATGCGGATGGTGTGGGCGGGACGGGTGGGGATGGAGTGCGGATCGGGAAGGCGCGGATCGCCACGATGAGTCCGGATGGCACGGCGACGGCAGGCACCCTGTATCTGCACGGCCGGCGCAGTCAGTATGCGGTGCGCATTCTCGGCACGACGGGAAGGATGCGCGTCCTGCAGTACAAGCCCGCGAGCCGGACATGGGTCGAGCGCTAGAAGATCGGCGACAGGATGCGCGGTTCGAGGCGCCGCTGCTCACGCACCTGCGCGTCACGCTGCGTCCGGGTAATGCCGTGACGCTCGTCAACCTGGCGTGCACCGGCGCGCTCGTGCATTCGCCGCGGCCGCTGCGACCGGGACGGGCCATCCACATCCAGATCGCAGGTGGCCCGCGTGTCGTCCGCATTTCGGGACTCGTGCTGCGGTGCGGCGTGGCCGGCATCAGCGCGGACGGGGTGGTGTATGTCGGCGCGCTGAAGTTCGACACGCCGTGCGACCTGCCCTGGCCGGAGCGTTTCAAGAGAGAGTAGCGAATGTCACGCGACCTTTCGGCGAGCCGGTAGGCGCGAGCCATCGTCTCGAGTCGGTGCCGCGCGTTGGATTCGCCCAAGTTCAATATTGCACAGACCGTCGAGTGGATTTGGTCCATTCTTCGCGTCTGGATCTGCTACACCAGATTGCCTAGCAGCGCAGGACGGAGCGGTTGCTGCACGTCGGATTCGCCGCGTGCATGACGAGGGCGTTCATTCGCCGCGGACTAAGGTTGGGAGTCATCGATGAAAAGGCTTACACAGTACGGCGTGGTCGTCGTGGTCGCGGCATTGAGCGCCTCGGGCGTGGCCCGGGCGCACGGCGGTCGGGATGATTGCACACTGAAAACGCTACACGGTACCTATGTGTTTGCCGCGACCGGGCACAACATCGTGTCGGGTGTCCCGCAACCGAAGGCCATCGTTGAAGTCATCGAGTTCAACGGAGACGGGACGCTATCGGTTCCCGCCGCGACGCGCAGCGTGAATGGCGTTGTTGGCCGGTCCCTGCCCGGGGGCACGGGCGGTTACACTGTCGAGCCCGGGTGTGCCGGCACGATTACGTTCGACCCGACAGGCCCGACCTTCGACACATTCTTCTCATCCAAGGCCGAGGAGCTGTGGATGATCCAGACGACTGCCGGTACCGTCTTCCAAGGGACGGCGACACGGCTGTCGCGCGACGGGTCGCGCGATGGAGACCAGCACTGATCGGAACCGCTAATGTGTCCACCGTCGAACGCATCCTGATGGAAGCAGGAACAAGAGGACGCGCGCCGGACCCATTGGGGGCTCTGGCGCTGAGCGGCCACCGACACGGTGGCCCACAACCGTCGGGGCCACGTTGGCGACCCCGTCTAGCCGCGTTGAGCGGATCACACTTGAATGCCCCCGGCTTTGCCGGGGGGATTCATTACTCGTCGTCGCCGGACAGCGCGGCGATGAGGGCCGCTTGGAGCTGTTCTGCCGTGGCCTGATCGAAGTGCTCTGGAGGA
The DNA here is from genome assembly GCA_963730995.1 of uncultured Acidobacteriota bacterium. Lineage (GTDB taxonomy): Bacteria > Acidobacteriota > Vicinamibacteria > Vicinamibacterales > 2-12-FULL-66-21 > CAVSUB01. Next base: position 45,598 of record CAVSUB010000013.1, read on the forward strand.
ATGCCGCGCAGCCGTCCGAACGCTTCCCGGTCGGTTGTCTTAGCCACGAACAGCACGCCGATGGTGTAGTCCTCGCGGCTGGTACAGCCCCCCGTCAATATGGCCCGCCAGTCTTCGCCGGCGTGCGTAAGGGTTTTCACAGGGCGCGCCATTCCCAGCCCTTCTCGAGCATCGCTCGCCACTCCTCGGCGCGGTCAACCATCTCGCGACTCGAACGACAGAGCGCGGCCATCTGCAGTCCGCGGCCCTCGATTTGCAACCGCAAGTCCCAGCCTATCTCGACTGCCCACACTTCACAGACTGCGGTGAGGATGTGATCGTCTTGAACCTTCGTCATGCGCCACGCATCGGGCAGACGTTCGGCTTCCGCGTTGTTCCAAAACTCGCGTTTGCGTACCTGCAGCATGGTAGATCAGCGTAGCGAACTGCCCGCGATCTCGCGATGACCGGGCGGGCCAGACTCGGCTCCTTTTGGCGCGAGGAGTCAGTGGGAATGCCGCGGAGCGTATCGCTCTGGAAACTGGCAGGGGATGGTGAGAGCGCTCAGGCCTCTCTGAACGCGTGTGGCGTCAGACCGGTCCACCGCCGGAACGATCGGTGGAACGTCGCAGGTTCGGAATACTGGAGAAAGAACGCGATGTCGGCGATGCTCAGGCTGCGATCCTGAAGCAAGGCGCGCGCGATATCACTACGCACGTCATCGAGAATGTGGCGGAATGACGCGCCCTCTTCGGCCAGACGGCGGGTCAGCGTCCGCCGGCTGACGCGCAAGCGCTGTGGCGACTGCGTCAAGCGTCAAGACCGACTGCCCCAGACGCTCGACCAGCATGCGTCGGACGCGTGTGCTCATGGCGCCGGCTTTCGACCGGTCTCGATCTCCCAGCGCGTTCTCGAGCCGGCGGCGGATAATCCCGGCGAGTGCCGCGTCGGCTTCGCGCATCGGACGAGACGCGTCGGAGGCGCTGAGGGTCATCGAGCTCGAACCGGCGCCAAACCGGACACGTCCGTGGAAGAACCGCCGATGCTCCGCAGTATGGTCCGGTGCAGGATGAGCGAAGCACACGCGGACCGGTGTGATGTCTGCTCCCGTACTGTCACGCGCCAGCTTGAGCGCCACTGCCAGCGCAAACTCCGCTCGTGCCGGCTGCAACGGCGTCGTGGCGGTGTCGTGGACCAGAAGCAACAGGCCTTCTCCCTTACGGTGTGTCCGCGCCGCCACGCGATCGCTGAGCAGGCGCCCATAACGCGCCAGACGATCGAGCCCTTTCCCGAGAGAGGGGCTTGATCGCAGGGCGTACTCGATGAGGTCGAGCGCGCCGCGCGGCAGCGACTCGGCGAGATGAATGCCGAGAGCGTCGTCGCATGTGAGGGTCGCGGCGAGGCGCCACGCCGTCTCGGCCACGCCTCGGGGACGCGAACGTTGGGATCGTCGAGCCTCGTCCGCCCGAAAAGCCGGCGAATAGGCGAGGCGTTGACGCGGCGGCTTTCGACCCATGCGATGAGGTGCGGCAGTACCCAGCCCTGTACGGATGACGCGATGACCGCGCGCCCTGCCCGTGGCCGGACCGTCAGGCCGTCCCGCTGGCGTCCGTCCCCCCGAACGAGCTCGCGCGTCAAAGGTCCTCATCTCGCGTCGCATTTCAAAGGGCGAATTCCGCGCCTGTCTTAGAGCGGCTTGTCCTTGTTTCGCTTGGACTGACGGCAAAACGAGCGCCGTCGATCAGTGCCCGCGAGTCATCGAAGGTCACAGCTGCACGGAAGGCCCACCACCAGTTAGACAATATGGAATGACCGGCTCGCCATCGTAAGGTTGTAGTGCGTCTTAGCACTCAACACGGTGGTCAGAGCCACCAAATCGCGGGTTAGCGCCCGGGGGCGCCAGAGCCGCAACGAAGGGAAGCCGGTCAAGAAAAACGTTACCACGTACGTGGGGATCGACGCGCACAAGAAAGACCTGTTCGTCGCGATGTCGATGGGCCATCAGAGGGCGCCCGTGACGTGGCAGCTCGCGAATGTCTTCGTCACGCGATCCAGTTGACAGATCCAGCAGCAATCGGCTAAACCCTGCTCTTTTACCGCTAAGAGCGGAGGTTCCAGATGCATCGTCACCAGCAGGCCATGGCCCTCGTCGCCGCCGCTTTCCTCGCTTCGTCGTGCACTGATAGCGATGCTCGTTGGGAGATGACACAGCCGAGCTTTGTCGGCGGATCGTTCGTGGCCGTCGCCGCAGCATCGTCGACAGCATTTGCGCAACCGACAAACAATCCGATCTGTCCGTCGATCGCGCCCTTCAACGTCGCATTCGGCATCACCGTGAGGGCGAACGGTTCGTCCAACGTCATCATCGCCGGCGTCCGGCTCCGGTTCACAGACTCGTCGGGTCTCCAAACCCCGCAGATTACTCTGCCGATGCCCCCAGTGACGATCGCCGCACCCATCCCGACCACACAGTTCGGGTCCGCACTGGTGCAGGCAGGCTCGGTCACAACCGTGCCGCTGACCCTCGCAATCGGGTGTGGCACCGGTAGCCAGGGCACCATCCTCGTCATCGTCGATACGTCAGACGATCTCGGGCGACGCTCATCGGAGCAGGTGAGAGTCACGGTGCGGTAATTCCCGCAGCGTGAGCAGTGCTGACCCTGCGATCCTGTCGTTCCCCGAAACAGAGTCGGTGCTGACCTCGGCCGAGACTCTTCTGAACAACTTCGATTTCAGTTGCGGTGACGCCAAGGACACGCGACGGAGACGGGACGGAGTTAGAGCGCTGAGCGGGGGCAGGAGGAGAGGCGGGGGATTCGAGGAGGGCGCCACAGCGCCCTCCCACGAAATGGTGCCGAGCGCTTAGGATTCGCGGACGTTCTCGGCGCGCGGACCCTTGGGGCCCTGTCCGGTCTGGAACGTTACGGCCTGCCCCTCACGGAGCGAGTCGAACGACTGGCACGCCGACTGATGGAAGAAGTACTCCTGGCCCGACTCGTCGGCCACGAAGCCGAAGCCCTTGTCCGAGACGATACGCTTGATGGTTCCCTTGGATGACATGTGAAACTCCCAGTTCATCTGAACTGAAAAACGCCTATCGGGTCGAGGCACGGAGAATCCCGCGCCATTGTCTCCGACTCGTCTGCGTGGTCCAGAAGGAGTTCGTGCAGCCCATCGGGAGGGTGGGCGAGGCGAATGCAGTTCAGGCTCAGCGTAGAAGCGGCGTGTAGACGAGTTGCGAGTATATCAGATATTGGTCGCCAGCGCGGCTTTGTCCCATCCGAGAGCGCCGGTGGCCCGCGTGTCGTCCGCATCGCAGGGCCCGTCTGCTGAGCGGCGGGCATCAGCGCGGACGGTGTAGTGTATGTCCGCGCGCTGAAGTTCGACGCGCCGTGCGATCTGCCCGCATTCGCAGACGCCGGTTACGAAGGCGGCGGGATAGGATCCGCGGGATCGGGCCAGTAGACTCGCGACAGGTAATGCAGCGCGATGCCCGCGCCCCAGCGGTTCGGGGACGTCCAGATCAGCAGCGCCACCAACCCAACCCCCATCGTCAGGCCCAGCACAGGATGGGAACGCACCACTCCGAAATAGATCAGGACGATAAGCCCCATTATCGGCAGCCGATCGCCGATGATCGTGAAGGCCCAGGTATCGCCTGGACTTCGTACGAAGACCAGGCCGCACACTGAACACTTTTCATGATGGGACCACCCGGAGAACAGTGGCCCCTCGCCGCAGTGCGGGCAGCGCTTCCGCAGTCCGCGCCGGAGCGCCGCGCTGATCAGTCTCCAGCCTGATGGCGTCATACACCCACGCACTTCGTACTCGAGAAAGACACGCTCGATCGGCGGCCGGCCTCTGAGACATCCGAGGGACCGATCATCGTGACTCCTGAAGTCGGCGGTCTCCACCACTGTTACGCAAGACGCGCCGGCGCAGGCAAGTCGTCGCGAGGTCTTAGTCCTAGGGCTGCCTGGATGAGACGTACGCCAGGACGTTGACGATGTCTTCGGCGGTGAGTTTCTCGACGACGGGTTTCATGAGCGGCGCCATCGCGCCGTTTCTCGTGCCTGTTTGGAAGTCGTACAGCTGCCGCGCGAGGTAGCTCGGGCCGCGGCCAGCGATGCCCGGAATCGTACCGACGCCGCGCAAATCCGGTCCGTGGCACGTTACGCAGGGGAGGGTCTTGCCGCCTCCAGTCGTCACGAGCGCTTCACCCTTCTTGATTGCGCCAACCGGCACGTACGCGACAAAACCGGCATGCGGCGAACGCAGCCGTTCCTCGGCTTCATTTTCGTTCGCCTCGACGATGCGGAGACCGATCGGCTCCGTCGTTCCATCGTCGACGAGGTGGAAGGCTTGTCCGCCGACCCGTACCTTGGGAATCACGTCCGCCTCGACCACTCGAATCCAGGGCGTCCAGGGCATCGCCGCAAAATACGCAGCCGCCTGCTCCATGTCGTCGGCGGTCATACCCTGCGCGAGGCCCCGCATGTCTTTCGGTTTGTGCGGATCGGCCGTATCACGCACTCCACTCTTGAACTCCTGAAGCTGCCGGATCAAATAGTCCTTCGGCAGACCCGCAATCGGGGCGTTTTCAGGTTTGCCCTTACCGTTCAGCGTGTGGCAGGCGTAGCACGGACGCACCACTGGCGGCCGCCCGTGCGTGACGATTTCGGGAACCGGCGGGTGCTCGTCCGGAAACCAGTCCACCGGGTCGGTCGTGCTCCGGATTTGCGCCATCGTGAACTGGAACTTCGAGCCGGGAAGCGTAAAGAGCGTCGGGTCGGCGGCAGCGCGCTGACGCACCGCCCCCTGACCGGTCGCGCCAGCCGGGCGCGGCTGCGGGCCCCGCACGTCGGCAATCGGCATCTCCGGCGTAATGGCGTAAGCCCAGACGGGCTTTCGGGGATCGGCATCGTCCTGCGCGAGCCCGAGCAGCGGCAGACACAGCAGCACCGTCGCCTCGACTACGAGACGCGTCAGGGAGAATCGTCCATTCAACACAGGCAGTCGCTCCGAAGATAAGTGAACTATATGAGGATGTGACCACTGCGCTCTACCGTCGGAGCTGGGACACGCTGCACTTCACCACCCGTCGTTACGTCTACTCAGGGTGTCTTACAGACGAAGCTTGCCGCGTCGTTCGTGTCTCCCGAACCTTTATAGGAAGCAAGTTGCGGGTACGGGCACAGGGGCCGCGTGCGATCGACGATGCCGTTGAGTGAACGCGTGGCGATGATCCGGTCGGGCGCGGTTCCGTGCTCCACCCATTGCTCCAGCGCAGCCTGCATGTCGAACGTGCTGGGGCCAGGTCCACCGCCGCAATGAGCCATGCCGGGCGCCATGAACAACCGGTAGAAGCTCTGGACCTCGCCTGCCGCCTGGCTTCGGTTGTTCCTGCCGCCAAAGAACGAGAGCACGCTCTCGTAGTAGTCGATGCTGTTCTGTGGCGAGATCAGCTGATCGACCCACCCGTGATACTGAATCAGTTTGCCACCTCGCTTCTGGAACGCGCGGAGGTTGGGATCCGTGGCGTTCAGGATCGGCGCGAACTTCGCTTCGGCCTTCGCGTGCGCCTCGTAGTCGGCCGGATCGGTGAACGCGAACGTCCTCCAGTCCCAGTTGGGATCCGCGAACACGAGCCACTTGTAATGCGCGATGGGAATCGGGAACGGATTGGCGGGATCGCGGTTGGGCCAGAACGGCTCACTGCCAGGCGCGAGGCCCGGATAGAGCTGTGCCCCGGTCTTGGGATCCTTCAGGCCCTGATACACGCGTCGCGCCGCTTCCGCCTGCGCCGGCGAGAGACACGATCCAGGCGCCTGGTTCGCCGTGCACACCAACGTCGACGGATCGAACCTGCATCGCTGAGGATCACCGACGATGCCGTCGGTCACGCCGTCGGACGCGTCACAGGCGGCGAGCGCACCGCGATAGAGCACGCCCAGTGCGGCTGGCGTCAGCTGGCTTGCCGCATCTGTGAAGACGGCGAGCGTCGCGTCGAAGTCGCCAGCCATCAATCGTGTCCAGTTGTTCGCCGGCATTCCGGCGACGATGCCGTCGTAGTCGGTTGGGAACCGTTGCGCCGACATCAGACCCTCGTACCCGCCCGACGAGCACCCGATGAAGTACGCGCGCTCGGCCGGTTTGCTGTAGAAGGCCTGCACGAGCGCCTTGGCCTGCATCGCCGTCTCGTGGTGGGCTCGGTAAGCAAAGTCGACCAGCTGTTCCGGTTTGTCGAACGCAAATCTTGCGGCGTTCGTACCCGGGCTGACCTCATGCCCGGTGTTGGTCGACGCCGTCGCGTAGCCGCGCCTCAACTGGTCGGCAAGAGGCCCGTAGGAAATGATCCCGGCCCAGCCGCCGTTGCCGACGCCGGCGAACTTTCCGTTCCAGTTGTCGAACGGCAGCCAGACCTCGAAGACGATCTGCGATTCGGGCGTTGGCGCGATGACTCCCGCGACGCGGCAGAAGGGCGGGAGGTTGCCAATAACGTTCGTCGATCCAGCCGCCGTGAACGATCCCGTGCTGATAGCCTCGGCGGTGGTGATCTTCGTGCTCGGGAGTTGCTGCCGAGCCATGCTCGCGCATGATTCCGCGGACGGCGTCTGCGCGAACGCCGCGGTGTGGACGACTATCAGGATCGCGCTTAGCGACCCGACGATTCCAGATCGTGATCTCATCAGTCGCCTCCAGGTGCCGGCTCAGACTTACGACAGCGTACTCCAGACCTTCCAGCGCTGACCTCCGACCTGCATTCGACGACTGCAGATAGGCCGTCCATGCTTGCTGGACTCATTTATCGTTTCCGCGTAGCAGCCCGCACAGACCCGCAACTCCGTCGGGGCCACGAAGCGCCAAATCGGATTCCGTGTGCCTTCTGGCCCTCCAGCCCCCGTGCGCTGCGCAGGCCCGAGTGGTGCTCGCGAGGATGCCAATCAGGTGTAGGATGTCGGCACCGAGGGAACTGGACATGAAGCGCGCGATGTTGATGGTAATGCTGGCAACGAGTGTGATGATGATTGCGCGGGCCGCGCAAGCGCCCCCGAATCTGTCTGGCACGTGGCGGCCACAGAATGCGATGAGCGGACAGGTGAACCCGTTCGAGTTCACGATCACGCAGGCGGCGGACAGCGTGACGATCCGCACCCCGCTCAACAATCCGGAATCGGTGACGCTGAAGCTGACCGGCGAGGAGAGCCGGACGCAGATCGGCGGCGGCCAGGGCGGCGCCGCCGCCGCCACGGTGACGTCTCGGGCCCTGTGGGAAGGCTCCAAGCTCGTGGTGGCGTCGGCGGTCACCGGCGGCCGTGGCGGCCCGGGCTCGGCGAGACAGGCGTACTCGCTCAGCGGTGACGCACTGACGCTGGAGATGACCAATTCACTTCCTGACGGATCGATGACGCCCGTCCGGACCGTGACGTACGTCAAATACACGCCGGTGCCGATGCCCGCGCCCCCCACTCTGACGATCGAGTCCGGCTTCGTGAGCCTCTTCAACGGCAAGGATCTGACCGGCTGGAAGGCGAGCGCCAATCCCGAGTCATTCAAGGTCGCCAACGGAGCCATCGTCGCCAACGCAGTCGGCCAGCCGTCGCACCTGTTCTACGACGGGCCGGCCGGCAATCACGCGTTTCAGGACTTCGATCTGCGGCTCGACGTGCTGGCGCGCTATCGCTCGAATGGGGGCGTCTACGTCATGACGGAGTTCCAGCCGCAGGGATTCCCGGGGAAGGGCTTCGAGATCCAGGTTAACAACAGCCATAGCGATCGCATCAGGACCGGCAGCCTCTATCACGTCGTCGATCTGTCGAACATCCCGGGAAAAGACGACGAATGGATCCCTATGGAGATCAAGGGGCAGGGAAACACGATCGCCATTTCCCTGAAGGGGCAGGAAGTCGTTCGCTGGACGCAGCCGGCCGATTGGTCCGGCGCCTACGATACGCCCGGCCGCAAGATCGGGCCCGGCACGATCGCGTTCCAATCACACGATGCCTACAGCATGACCGCGTACGCGAACATTCGAGTCAAGTTGAACTGATCGCGCGCGCCCGGCCCTTGTTGTTTGATACGCAAGAGTGATCGGCGTGTGGCAGGCGCAGATGTTTGCCCCAAGCCGAAACGCAGAATCCCGCAGCAGCTCAGAGCCGGACGTCTGGACACTCGAGCCGGCCAGATCGGTCGCGCCAGGACGTCTTGTTCATCGCGTTCGATGAGCAGCTTCCTCAGGACGCGAGGAACCGTGGCGTTGAGATACGTGCATCTGCCGGCAAGCGGACCGAGTGCGTGAAGCGCGAAGTCGAGCGCCTCGTAGTCGATATCGCACAACACGAATTCGACGTCCGTCGCCAACAGTGTGCTCGCGATCGATCGGATGTCGCGACATCCGCCACAGCCAATCGACAGGATGCGGGCGCGGCCGTTGGTTCGGCGACAGGCCGCTAGGATCGCTTGAGCCTGGAACGCCACCTTGTTCCGATGCTGTCCGGCGATGGAGCTGCGCAACGCCAACTCTTCCAGCGCGTGCGGCAACGTCTGTGGCAGCGACCGATTCTCCGCGGCGCACAGGTACTCGATTGTCTCGAAGTCTCCGGGATAGCCCCTCGGCCAGTTCTGCGCCCGCGCGATGAAAGGGGATCGGGCGTGAAGCGCCCGGGCGTCACCGAGCTGCGCGAGGATTTCCCACTTGTCGATCCCGGCGTCCTCGCACTGTTCAATCGCGCGGCAGAGTAGGTTGACCGCGCACTCGACCGCGATCGGCAGATCGTCGAGAGTGGGCGTGCTATCGAGGTCGACGAACGCCGCTGCCGCGTGGCGAAGCGAAGCGAGGGCCAGATCGTCAGGCCAGGACTGCTGTTCGTGCATCACGAGCGTCGCCAGGGCATGTGGTCCGCCAGGTCGATGCCTTCGTAGATCGCACGGAATGGGGACGTGACCGCGATCCAGTTGAGACTTGAGGCCTCCTCACGGAGCCAGCCTCGCCCCCCTCCAGCCGGAACGCCCTCGAACATCTGCCGCAGCACGCGACCTTTCGAAGGCGGCTGTTCCAGTCGAAGAGGCGGGGCGGGTTCTTGTAGGGGATGTCGGCTAAACTCGGAGGGGGACGCTCGGGGGTCAGGTTGTTCCTGATGACGTAGACTTCGTACGCCTCTTGGTACACCTCCGAGGCCGGGTCGGTCGAAAACGCCGGTGGGCCGTCCTCCCCGCAGTCGCCGGGCGTCAACACGAACGTGGTCATCTCGTCCTTCCAGAACGGCTGTAGCGCGATCTGGCCGGGTGCCGTGGGGACCCAGCAGCCGTCGCACACCGGCGGAATGTAGCTGGTGGGGAAGTTGGTCAGGTAGCTCTGATCCTCGCCGTCGTCGCGCGAGGTCTGGTAGACCGCCGCGCGACCGCGTGGCCATAATCAATTGAGCGGCGCGCGAGCGACCTCGGAGGTCGAAGCTGTTGGCGATTTGTTGTTCGAGCGAGTCTATGTCCGCGATGTTCTGCGCCGCGACGTTTGTCGCGTCACCCCACAGCCACGCATCACCTCGGCCATGGCTGCGCTCGCAAGAGAGGCCAGTACTTGGTGCCGTGGTCTGCGGGAAGGGCTCCGATGCCATGCAACGAGCTCGCGATCGATCTGTTGTGCGGCATGCCGCCGACGACGCTGTAGAAGTCAGGCCATGTACGTAAAGATTCGACCTGCACGGGTGGCGTGATTCCGCCGTGCGCTTCGAGAGCGTAAAGGAGAGATTAGTACGCGAGCGGCACGTCATACGTCGCACTGTCAGTGCGCTGGGAGGAGCGAGCTGGATCTGCGGGGGATCGAGGGGTGTGATGATATTTTATGCTGTGTGTCATAATAAGATCGTTATTTGTAAAATAAAAAAAAAAACAGAGGCCACGCTCTCTGAATGCGGGCTATCCTCCGAATATGGTCTTCACGAAGCGACTCCGTGAAGCTATACGAACCGCGAGATCGCCGAACTCCTCGACAAGCCGACTCCGAATGCGGCACGCATGGCCACGGAGCGCGCCGTCGTCCGGCTCGCCAAGGAGATGGGAAAGACGAACACGTGATCGAGAACGAACGTGTGCTGCACGACGTCGCGACGCCCTGATGGACGGCGCCCCGATCGACTGGGCGTCAGCCGAGTCGAAGGCCGACAATGAGTCGATGCGGAGAATCCTCCGCGAACTGAAAGTGATCGCGGCAATCGCTGACGTGCACGGGACGTCGGCCGTCTCGTCTGACTCGCCTTCTGTCGACGCGGAAGCTGGAAACCTCTCCTCCGGGCAACAACCGCGAGACAGCGCGGGCGCTGAATCTCCGGCGCAGGTACACGGAACGTGGGGCGCGCTGCGTCTTCTAGAGAAGATCGGCGAAGGTGCGTTCGGGGAGGTCCATCGAGCGTGGGACACGCGACTCGATCGCGAAGTGGCGTTGAAGCTGCTTTACCGACAGGATACGCCCCGCGCACGCGAGGCCTCCGCCGTCATCGACGAAGGGCGGATGTTGGCGCAGGTGCGTCATCCGAACGTCGTCACCGTGCACGGCGCGGACCGCTGCGACGGGCGTGTCGGCGTGTGGACGGAGTTCATCCACGGTCGAACCCTCGAGCAATTGCTGCATGAACGCGGGGCGTTCGGGGCCGGGGAAGCCACGCTGATCGGGCTGGATGTCTGCCGTGCGCTGTCCGCCGTGCACCGGGCCGGGCTGTTGCATCGGGACATCAAGGCGCACAACGTGATGCGAGAGCATGGTGGCCGGATCGTGCTCTTGGATTTTGGCACCGGTATCCATTACGTGGATTCCAACGACTCGACCGCTGGCCTCGCCGGCACGCCTTTGTACATGGCGCCAGAAGTTCTGGAGGGTCGAGAAGCGACTGTCCGGTCGGAGGTGTACAGTGTGGGCGTCCTTCTCTACCATCTCGTAACGGGGTCGTATCCAATCAGTGGTCACAGCGTTCAGGAAATCCGGGTCAAGCATTCGCAGGGAGAACGGACATTCCTGCGCGACGCGCGTCCGGATCTGCCCGATGATTTCGTGCAGATTGTCGAGCGCGCGCTGTCGCCTGAGCCTGAGCGGCGATACGAAAGCGCCGGCGCGATGGAGGCCGCGCTTGTCTCCGCCAAGGAAGCCGCTCGATCAATCGGCGTCACAACTCCGCCGGGAGCGGTCGTCAGGCCCGCGGTCGATCGGGCGCTGCCGCTCGAATCGGTGGAGCGAACCCGTTGGCGCCCACGCATCCTCGCGATTGCTGCTGTCCTCGTCGTCTCGGCGGGGGCGGGTTCACTCTGGCTTGCCGCCCGCAAATCGGACCCTCCCGTAATCGCCGTGCTGCCGTTCAAGAATCTGAGTGCCAGCCGGACAGCGATTACTTCGTCGACGCCTGACGACGAAGTCATCGCCCTTTGGGGATTCGACGCGGCAGAATCACGTGCAGCATCAGGATCTGGACCTGTCCTCACGTGAAAGTCGGTGGCCGTTATCCCATGGACGACGGGCACGTCGTCGTGGATTCGATTGTGGCGATTGAGATCGGCGACATCACATACGATCTCGCCCGGGAATCGGGGTTCGCCAGCGTCGATGATTTACTGCAGATCGCACGGCATGGCCGCGGCGACAACGTGTACGATCGATTCGATTTCACTACCTGCCGCCAGGCGCGTGGGACACGCCGAGAACTCGAAGCTCACCTGAGGCGCGAGACATGACGAATTCGCGTTGGTTACTTCGACGAACGATCGGTTCACGCTCGCGACGAGTCAATAAAGATTGATGAAGGGCGCATTCCACATCGCGGTGGAACGTACAATCCGATGATGAGCTCCGTTCCGGGCACGTTGTCCCCGGAGCGACCGACCGAGGGTCCACGTTCGATCGCCCTTCGGCGGGCTGCGCTGTTCCTGCTGATCTGTTCGCCCCTGTGGCTGGTACCGCATGCCGCCTGGCAGGGCTATCCCTTCACGCTCCCCGTGATGATCGGCCTCACTCTGCTGTTCCTGCGCTGGGACAGACGATCCGCCGCCGCGATCGGGCTTGATCTGGCGTGGCGCAGAGCCGGAGAGTTCGTCTGCGGTCTGGGCGGGGCCGCGCTGCTCGTTGTAGCCATCGCCATGGTTATCGCGCTGGTGCTGCCGTTCCCCTGGGTTGGCAATCCACGATTCGATCCGACGCTGGCGATGTTTTCGCTGGCTTCACTGTTGTACGGCAACACCGTCGAAGAGCTGATCTTCCGCGGCTACGGTTTCGAACGCCTGATTGCGGGCATCGGCCATTGGCAGGCGCAACGTGACGGCTTCGGCTAGTCGGAAGCCCTTCTCGACGCGTACATCGAGGATCGTGATGTTGTCCATGCGGCGGGTGTCGATCGGCTCGGCGAGAATCCGGATGTTCCCAACGTTCAGCGTCGTCGAGAACGTGCGGCCGAAGGGTTGGCCGGATTGATGGCGCAGATAGGGAGTGACCCGCAGGTTCCACGGCCCTTCGTACGTGCCGTAGATCTTGGCCGACCAGGTTCTGAAATCGTACCGCCCGTCGTTGCCCGCATTGATCAGATCGTTCGGCGTCAGAGGATAGGTGTTCTGGCGAACGGGCTGTCCGAAATATCCGCTTGCCTGATCGAAGTTCCAGGTGTGTGCGAACCCGGCCACCAGCGACCATCGTCGACTGAAGCGCTTCTTCGCCGTGATGTTCCACGTCGAGTAATGACGGTTGGAGATGGGCACGTTGCGAACGATGTTGACCTGCTGCAATCGCCGAGCTCTGGCGGCAGGTCGTAGCCTTGAATTGCAGGCCCATCGTCCTGCGTGCCGACATGCCATCGGGGCCGGATCGTGGATGGTGACGGGCACAGTGAACGCCTCGAACGGCCGGTTCGGGTTCTGGCGCACGTAATGCTGTCGCTCGCCTCGCCACACGACACCCGTTCGAATACCGACGTTCGCAAACAGCTCGCGCTCGAACGAGGCAGCGACCTCTCGTAACAATGGCAGTTGAAGCCCCGGGTCGATCGATTCGAGCTCGACACCGCCACGACTCTCTATGAGCCCACCCTCCTCGCCTCGCTCCCAGACGCCGTTGTTATTCAGGTCGGACCACGAGTAGTGCTGCCACCACTCGTTCGAGTTGGGGTTCGCGTTGGGGCCAAGCTCGCTTCCGACACCGAAGGAGTACTGGCCGTAGTTGAGTTTCAGGAGCGTCCTGCCGTCGCCCGCCAGATCGTAGATCGCGCCAATCCGGGGCGCGAGCAGGTTCCAGTCGATCACGTTGTCCACGGCGGGGAATCGCTGCAGCGTTGGATTGAACAGGCCGGAGGGTGAGTCTGCTCTGGAAAGAACACGCGATATCGATCGAATCGCAATCCAGGGCTCAGTGTCAGGCGCGCGTTGAGTCGCCACGAATCGCTGGCGTAAGCCGCGTACGTCCGCGAGCCATTCTCCGACATCGAGGGCGTCTGGAACAGATACACCTCGGCGGGATTGCCGTTCCGAAGCACGTGCAGCACATCGCCTGGATAGCCCTTTCTCCAGATGTCGGTCAACGTCGTGCGGAACGTCTCGCCACCGACCTTGAGATGGTGGTTCCCGAACCAACCATCCTTGAAATAGCTGACGGACCCGAGCACCTGGTTGCTGTGCAGGTTCTGCTGCCAGTCCCGATTGCCGCCCTGGACGACAGACGTGATGACATCCTCGAAGCGAGGTGACGTGCCGTTCGGCGTCTCGGGACGGTCGGTCGCCGAACTCTCCAACGCGAACTTCGAAAAACACTCTTCTGTTGAAGACCGCGTTCCACTCGCCTTTCCAAATCCAGCCGGCGTGCGAGCAGCTCCGCCGTCGATTCTTCCGCCAGACTGACGGCGGCCGTCGGGGCGACGCGTGAATCCGCTCGACGAGGTCGGACTGATGGTTCCGGCCAGCCTGCCCATAGATCACGAGCTTGTTGCTCGGGGTAATCTGGTACGTGCCCTTCGCGCGTGTAGTTCGCCAAGTGTGTCTCGGCGCGGTTTGACCGGGAAGTTCACCTGCCGGGCCGAGACGTCCTGTTCGCGAAACGATGAATACCACCAGAGCCGGTCCGGCTTGATGTATCCGCCGACATCGGCGTTGAGATCGTGGTAGCTCCACAGACGATTGGCCTCCCGCGGTGATAGCCCGCTGCCGCCTTGCGCCCCGCGTCTGATTTGACTCTCGTCGATGTTGAACGACTGCCAGTCGTGGTGCTCGTAGTCGGCGTAGAGTGTGCCGCGGTACCGATTCCCTCCCGACTTGCTGATGAACTGCATCTGGACGCCAGGTAGCGGCCACTCAGCGCCGTGCACGGCCGTGCCCACCGACACTTCGTCGAACGACCCGTAGTCGAGGGTGAAGCCGGTAGGAAAAATCCCAGCTGACGCTGATCCCCTCGACCATCGGCCGATTCGCGCCGCGTGTCCCGTACGCGCTGTAAGGACCTCCTGCGTCGCCGCTGCTGCCGCCGACCTCGAAGTGCAGCACCTGGACCGCCGGTGTGGCGCTCAGAATGGCGAACGTGCTTCGTGAGCCAGGGAGGTTTGCGAGCTGACGTGCATCGAAGTTGGTAGCAATCGCGGTCGACTGCGCGTCAATGACCGGTGATTTCCGTTCGACGGTCACGCTCTGGTTCAGCGCGGCGATCTCCAGCTCGATGTTCACGGTCGCGGTGAAACCAAGGCCGACGTGGACGCCTTCGCGACTGACCGTGCTGAAGCCCTCGAGCGTGAAGAGCAGCGTGTACTCTCCCGGCGGGAGCGCCGGGAACCGATAGAACCCCGACTGGCCCTGAGTCGGGTCTGTTCGTCAGCCTCAGATCGGAGCAGGACCGACGGGCCTTGTGTTTCAAGTTGAACTGATCGCGTGCGCACGGCCCTCCTCACAGAGGCCTCGCTCCTTCAGGACCAACGCTCTCTGAATGCGGGCTATCCTCCGAATATGGTCTTCACGAAGCGACTCCGTGAGGGGATTCGACGCGGCAGAATCACGTGCAGCATCAGGATCTGGACCTGTCCTCACGTGAAAGTCGGTGGCCGTTATCCCATGGACGACGGGCACGTCGTCGTGGATTCGATTGTGGCGATTGAGATCGGCGACATCACATACGATCTGGCCCGGGAATCGGGGTTCGCCAGCGTCGATGATTTACTGCAGATCGCACGGCATGGCCGCGGCGACAACGTGTACTTGATTCGATTTCACTACCTGCCGCCAGGCGCGTGGGACACGCCGAGAACTCGAAGCTCACCTGAGGCGCGAGACATGACGAATTCGCGTCTTCGACGAACGATCGGTTCACGCTCGCGACGAGTCAATAAAGATTAATGGCAAATGCGACACTCAAAATAATCGAAAGCGCAGCGCGCCGAATCGGTCGGGTAGCGATGGCAAATCGAGGCTCTGCGACGAGCCGCATCACATTGGCGGGTGAGGACGCGGCAGATTAGTCGGTTCTGAGTACTACGCTGGGATCCAATCGCGACGCACGCCACGCGGGCAACCAGCACGCGCCGGCCGCCACGAGAGTAATCGTCATAATTACGGCCGCCAGCGTTGTGGGATCCGTCGGCTGGACGCCGAACAGCACTGACGCAATCAGCCGATTGAGCCCAAGCGCGCCTGCGAGTCCAACGACGACGCCGATGATAGTGAGTTGGAGACCCTGCTTCATCACCAGCGCGACCACGCTTGAACGGGAACCTCCGAGCGCCATGCGGATGCCGATTTCACGCCGGCGCTCCGTCGCCATGTAGGAGAGAACACCGTACGTGCCGACGGCCGCAAGAAGCAGCGCCAGCCCGCCGAACGCACCCAGCAGCTGCGCCAGGAGCCTCGGCCGGCGAATCGATTCCGCGAATACTGATTCCATGTCGCGGAGCCGCACGATGGGAACGGCGGGATCGACTTCCCGCACGAGTCGCTCGAGCGTCCGTGACAAGGCGGCCGGCGGCAGGATCGTCCGCAGCACCACGTTCATCGTCGGCGCAGCCATCGCAAGCTGGTCGAGGGATACGTAGAGCTCGGTTCCCGTCTCTTTCTCGACGCCGCCCTGCTTGACGTCCTTGGCCACCCCAATCACCGTATGCCAGGAGTTACCGTCAACGCCAATCGTCGCACTGAGGTCGGGCCGCACACGCTGCCCAATCGGGTTGCGCCCTTTCCAGATCCTGTTCGCCAGTGTTTCGTTGACGATGACAACCCTGCCTGGTGAGGCTGCATCGGCCGGTTCGAAGCTGCGGCCGGCGACGATCGGCACGCCCATCGTCTCGAAATAGTCGCCCATGACGAATTGGTAGTAGTCGATGATCTCGACGGGGCTGCCGTCAGGGGCGACGTGGTTCTCGATACGGGTAGTGATTGTCTCTGGAGATCGATTCGGCGGCAGACCCGACATGACGGCGGCCCCCTCCACGCCTGGCGCAACCCGCAGTTTATCGAGAAGGCGTTGATACGCCGGAGCGCGCGTGTCGGGGTCGTATGGCTCTGCCAGGGTCATCGAGAACGTCACCAGGCGCGACCGATCGAATCCCGCATCGACGCTCGTGAGGTTGTAGACCGTGCGGATCAGCAGACCAGCGCCAATGACGAGCATCACCGCCAGCGCGACTTCGGCCACAAGGAGCGTGCGGCGGATGTGATGGCGTCCAGCGCCGCTGGCCCCTCGGTCCCCGCTTTCCTTGAACGCAGTCATGAGGTCATCGATCCGTCCCTGCGCGACGGGCGCGAGGCCGAAGAGCACGCCCGTCGCCATTGACACCCCGAGCGCAAAGAACAGGACCGACAGGTCGATGGCGATTTCACTCATCCGGGGCACGCTGGTTGGGTACGCGCGGATCAGCGCTTGCACGGCGACACGGGCGAGCCACAGGCCCAGCATGCCGCCGGCAACGCACAGCATCACGCCTTCGGTCATCGTCTGCCTGAGCAGCCGGCTTCGGCTGGCGCCAAGAGCGGCGCGCACCGCAAATTCACGACGACGTGACTCGGCACGGGCCATCAGCAGGTTCGCGAGATTCGCGCACGCGATCAGCAGGACGAACCCGACAGCGACTTGTAGTATCCAGATCGAACGACGGGCATCGCCAACAATCGCGTCCTGCACTGGCTGCATCTGAAGGGTGTGGTCTGCCGCGCGCGACGGACGATTCGTGGGGACATGGCCCGACGAGCCGGTACGCTCGCCCCAGTTCTCGAGGAATGCGTTCAACTCTGTCTGCGCCGCCTGCGCCGTGACGCCGTCCTTCAGGCGCCCAATGACATGGAGGATGTGGAAGCCGCGGTTCTGACGAATAGCCGCAGGGAGCCCGAGGGGCAACCAGATTGCCGTGCGGTTGTCCATGACATCGATGCCGGATGGCATGATGCCAAGGATTTCGTGGGGACGGCCCTCGACATTCACGGTTTGTCCAACGAGTGGTTGTCCTCCAAAGACGGTTTGCCACAACTCGTACGAGAGAATCGCGAGCGGTGGCGCCAGGCCCCCGGCACGATCGGTTTCTTCCTCGCTGAAGAAACGGCCCTGGGCCGGCCGAACGCCAAGCGTCTCGAGCAGGTGGGCGTCGACAGATATCGACCGCACGCGCAGAGGTTGATTGCCTGCGGTAAGGTTGACTTCGCCGGTTGTGTAGGCCCCACCCATGGTTCTGTACGCCCCGACCGTAGCAAACGATTGATTGATCTGCCGGAACTCCAAGTACTCCGGCACCGAGAGCGGGTTCCTGGTTAATCCAAGCGCCGGAAACTCCGCGGTCAGATACATCAGCTGTTCCGGTTTGGGATAGTCGAGCGGACGCAGCAGCACGCCGTTGACGATCGAGAAGATGGCCGTATTAGCGCCGATTCCTAATGCCAGCGTCAGGAGCGCGACCGCCGTGAACACGGGAGTGCGTCGAAGCGTGCGCAGCCCCTGGCTCACGTCGCGCGCCAGGTCGTCCAACCACGGCAGGCCTCGCTGATCCCGGAGCGCGTCCATGGCTTGCGAAGCGCCTCCCGCCTCAATCCGCGCGGCGCGCGAGGCATCGGCGGGGTCGAGACCACGACGTCGCGCGTCCTCTGCGGCCATTTCCACATGCGACCGGATCTCGTCGTTCCAGTTCGGCGTCGCGCCGGCCTTGAAACAGCGTTCCCTGAAGACGGCGAATCCATTCGCGAAAGACGCGCATGCGATCTTCCTGCCTCACGGCTCGCCGTGCAGCAGCGTGTGGATGATGCCCGCCATCCGGTCCCACGCGTGTTTTTCCCTGGCGAGCTGACGCCGGCCCGCCGGCGTGACCGCGTAGAACCGGGCTCTGCGATTGGTTTCCGTGGTGCCCCAATTCCCACGGAGCAGGCCACGCTGCTCCAGCCGCATCAGCGCCGGATACAGCGTGCCCATATTGAGCTGCAGCGCGCCGCCGGACACCTGCTCGAGGCGCGCGGCAATGGCGTAGCCGTGCAGCGGCCCGAGCGAATCCAGCGTCTGAAGAACCATCAGGTCGAGCGTACCCTGCAGGACATCAGCCTTGGATGGGGGTTTATTAGACACGCCAATAGAATGTCACCAGACCATTAGAGCGTCAAATGAGATCGCGAACGCGGTGCCCGAGATTGGGCAGCTCAAGCGTTCGACAGAGACTGTCCCCGGGCTTGGCTGCGGCTTGCCCGCGCTGTGTCAACTGCCGTATCAGGATCAAGGCTTTGCCGCGATGAGGTACAACCGGTGCGCGGTGGCCAGATAAAGCGCATCGCCGATCAGCGCCGGACGCGAATAGAGCGGCGCATCCATCTCGATCTGCGCCAGCAATTCCTTTCGCCGTCCGGCACGAAGAACGGTCATGGTGCCTTCAACGTTCCCAACGTAAAGCCGATCGCCGGCCAGCAGGAGGCAACCCCAGATGGCCTCGTTCGTCTCGTGCTTCCAGACGTGGGCGCCAGTGGCCGCGTCCAGACAATGAACCGTTCCGCCCAGGTCCCCTACGTACAGCAGACCGTCCTTGACAATGGGCGTTCCCACCACGCGGCCGACCTCGCGAGAAGTCCAGAGGAGCCTGCTCTCGGTGACGTCTCCCTGGCCGTTGGGACTGATCGCATAAATCAACGAAGGTCCGTTGTCGTGCCCTGGACTCATGCCCCATGGCAATGAAGACGCGGCCGTCGGCGAAGACCGGTGACGCAATGATGGAGCTGCGCGAAAGGACGCCGGGGCGCGGAAGCCAGCGGGCGTCTTTCGGGTTGCCGTCAAATCGCCAGACTTCGTGACCCGACGCTGCGTCGTAGGCGCGCAGCCAGCCATCTCCTCCGCCGAAGAGCACCTGGATGCGGCCGTTGACGTCGGCCGCCACAGGGCTGGACCACTGGCCGTGCAGCACCTGCCCGCCCGCGCCGATCGCGCGCCAGACGACTTCGCCCGTGTGCTTGTTCACCGCGATCAGACTTGGGGCGCGCGGCGATGGGACGCGCGTGTGGCCTTCATTCTGGCCGTTGGAGGTAGAGACCATCAGCAGATCACCCACAGGCAACACTTCGCTGTTGGAGGCTTCATGCGGAAAGACACCCAGGCGGTCGCACATGTCCAACTCCCAGACGATGTCGGCCGCGGCGTTGTCTTGGAAGACCTCCTCCCGATACGGACCGTTGTTCTCGCCATCGCGGAAACCCTGCGTGTCGAGGGAACGGAGCTGGCACTCGGCGGTGACATAGTACAAGCGGTTCCCTTCCACATACGGCGCACTCGTCGTCGAAGGCAGCAGGAACTCGCGCAGGCCGCGCTCGACTCTCGGGGCCACGTCCTGCCAAAGGAACGCGCCATCCGTCGCCCGAAAGGCCATGAGCACGCCGCTCTCTTCCTGAAAGGCGGGGTTCATGTGCCTGGCGTTGTCGGTACCCACATAGACCGCATCGCCGGCAACCACGGGACGGCCGAACGTCTGGTTTCCCAACTCGACGCTCCAGACGATGTTCCGCCCGGTGGTCGTATCCCAGTCAATCGGAGGATTGCCTGTTTGAGCCGCTGTCGCGTGGGGTTGTGGCGCGACGGAAGGCGCGGGCACGGGGGGCGAGGCGACAGGCTCTCCAGACTGGACGCCGGCGATTCGATTCAACGCCCACTCAGCTTCGTCACGCAGTGCGGGATCGTTTGCGGCCGCTCTCAGCGCCTCCCGGGCCGTCTGTGCCTTCGGCCCGATGCTTCCCAGCGCTCCGGCCGCGCAGATGCGCACATAGAGGAATTCATCCGTCAGCGCTTCGATCAACTGCGGCACAGCGGACTGCGCGGCCGGGCCGATGCTTGCGAGGGCCTCGCCGCCGCCCATCGGACGCCGGGAATCGGATCGCCCAGGGCTCTGGCGAGGTCCTTGGTCGCCACGCCCGCCTTCGGACCGATGGACGCCAGGGCCTCCGCCGCGTAGATGCGGACGTATGGATCCTCGTGCGAGAGAGTCTTGACGAGAGCGCGTACCGAAGGACTGGCCTTCTTGCCCAACGCGCCCAGGGCACGTGCGGCATCGCCCGCGACCATCCGAATCCTCGTCTCTCAGTGCCCGTCTCAACGCCGGTTGAATCGATTCTGTATCGGGCGCCAGGTCAATCAAGGCATCAGCGGCGATGCGCCGGATGGAGACCTGTTCATGCCGAAGCAGTTCAACCAGCAGCGGAATGGCCGGCGGACCGATCCGCCGGATGATGTCAAACGTCTTCAGTTGCAGGTCTTCATTGTCGACGGTCGAGGAGTCGTCTCAGCAAAGGCAGCGAACGCCCGGCCCCCTCGGACCAGGGCGGCTTGCGGCGATTGCCCGGACCTTCGGGTCGCTGGCCATCAGGCGATCTTCCCAGTCCTGAGCGGAGCTCTTGGAAAGATCCGAACTCTTGGCCTGGCGCGGCTGAGGGAGTGAACGCGTGGTTTGAGCGAGTCCTGGTATGGGCAGAATACAAAGCAGCGTGCAGATGAACAGGTGTCGCATGGTCGGGCGGCTGTATAAGATAGTCGGGCTCGGTTGTCGGGTTAAGTTGTGCTCATTCTGTCGCGCAACGACCTCGCAAAGTGCCTGGTGTGTTACGGGGCCTCCTCTCCTGATCTGCTCAATCTCCGTCGATCCGTCCTGCGCGAGGCGGTACGACCACGCTCTCTCCGAAGTCGAGCGTGGTGAATTCCTGATCAGGAATACCCCTTTCATCGAGGGCGCGGCCAAGAGCCAGGAGTGGCTCGTCGATCGCCTCGTCGGTGAGTTGGAATGTGCCGAAGTGCATGCCGAGGCTGACCCGCGCGCCGATGTCGAGGTGTGCCTGCACGGCCTCTGCGGGATTCATGTGCACGGAGCGCATGAACCAGCGCGGCTCGTAGGCACCGATCGGGAGCAGCGCGAGGTCTATGGAAGGGCAGCGGCGGCGAATTTCTGTGAAGTGCGGGCCATAACCGGAGTCGCCGGCGAAGTAAATCGTCTCAGTCGCGGTGCGCAGCACGAACCCGCACCACAGCGCCCGGTTGCCATCGAACGGGGTGCGTCCGGAGAAGTGCTGTGCCGGCACACAGGTGACTGTGCGTCCGTCGCCCAGGTCCGCCGCGTCCCACCAATCCAGCTCGATCACGTTCTGTAGTGTCATCCGCCGCAGAAATGCCGCGAGCCCGAGCGGCGTGACGAACTGCGGTTCGGCGCCCTGCGTACAACGGCGCAAAGACGACGGCTGCAGATGATCGTAGTGGTTGTGGCTGACGAAGACGATGTCCGGAATCGGCAGAGAATCGAGCGGCAGCGCAGGCGGGCGCACACGGCGCGGGCCGAAACGGCCGAACGGCCCCGCATGGGTTGCGAACATCGGGTCGGTGAGGACCACCGCGTTGGTCGTGCGCAGCAGAAAGGTCGAGTGGCCGACGAACGTGGCGGCGATGGCTCTCGAGTCGACGTGCGGCGGTGGCGGATACAGTGTGAGCGGCACGGCCTCCGGCCAGGCCGATTTCTCCCGCGTGCGCTGCCATTTGAGCACATCGCCGAGGGGGCGGGCCCGTTGACCGGAAGGATTGAAGAAGCGCTCGCCGTCGCAGTGATCGGAAACCGGCAACGTGCGCCTCGGCCGCCCGAAGGCGGACGCTACGAAGGATACGAGAGACAAGGCTGCTGCCCCGGCGGACTCGATCGCGCCCACTCGGGCCACAGGTCGTTCACGCGACTATCTCTTTGGCGAAGGATGGGGCCGCCACAAGAGCCGCAGCGCCGCGAAGGCGCGGAAACTGCTCGGGCGGGACAATCACGATGGGCGTGGCACTGGCGGACCGCGTCAGCGCGCGTTCGGCGAGCGCCCTACGCACCGCAGCCTCGATGAGGTCCCAGGCCGCGGTGATTTCGCCGCCGATGAAGACGTGCGACGGATCGATCGCATTCACGACAGAGCCCAGGCCGAGGCCGAGATACCGTCCGGTCGACATGATAGCGTCGAGCGCCTTCGCGTCTCCCACACGAGCTCGCGCGATGAGATCGCCGACCGTGAGCGCCGCGACGTCAGGGGACACCGGATGATCGCCGACTTCCCGCCCGAAATACCGTGAGAGGGTGGCGAGATTCGAGACATACGCTTCCCAGCACCCGGAGGCGCCGCACCCGCAGCGCGGACCATCGACATTCAACGGGACGTGACCGAATTCGCCGGCGATGTTGTGCTGGCCTCGCACGACCTCGCCCCCGACCACAATCCCCACGCCGAGCCCGTCCGAGACCGAGATGTAGACGAAGTTGGTGGGCGCCTGCGCGCCCCGTGTCGCCCAGACCTGCGCGAGCGCACACGCCTTCCCGGCGTTTTCGATCTGGACCGGCAGGCCGAGGGCCTTCGCGATCGGATCGCGCAGGCTGAGATCGCGCCACCCCAGGTTGGGCGCCCGCAGCACCCTGCCGGTGTCCGCTTCCACCATGCCGGGCACCACGACGCCGACGCCCTGGCAGCGGCCGAGGTCCTTGCTCTCGGCGAGCACGGCCTTGACGCGTTTGGCGAGACTCGTGACGAACCGCTTCGGCTCGTGCTCGGTCGGGAAGCTGGTCACGCTGGCGAGCTGGTGGCCAACCAGGTCGGTCACCATCATGAAGGTGCGCGTCGGCCGGATGTCGATGGCGACCACGCACCGCTTCCGCGAGTCGATATACAGGAACGTCGGCTTCCGCCCGCGCTTCGCTTCTCCCAACGCGCCCTCGAACACCGCCCCACGCTGGATCAACTCGCCGACCAGCAGGCTGACCGCTCCGCGCCGAGTCCCCATGAGCCTCGCGAGGTCGGCCCGCGAGATCGGCTGATTGGTGCGAATGAGATTCAGCGCAATGCGCCGGTTGATTTCCCGGCTCGTGCCCCGCGTGGCCACACGCAGATTGTGGGAGTGCAACGATCGCATGTTCGGCGTGCTCTCTCGGGTTCAGAACGACAGGCGCAATCCCAGCTGCATTCTGCGCATGGCATTGGCGGTGCGGATCACGCCGAAGGTCGTGGAGGTCGCGCCCGCCGGCACGGCGCTGCCCGGCTGCCCGAGGTTCACCGTGTTGAACACGTTGGTGCCCTCCGCGCGGAGCGTCAGCCTCACGTCCCCCGGCAACTGGAACGCGCGCGAGATTGCCAGATCGACAGCGCGGTAACCGGGGCCATCGAGCAGGTTGCGGGCCGAGTTGCCGTCGGTCGCCACGCCCGTCACCACCCGGTTCTGGACGAAGGCGGCGGTGTTGAACCACTGCGCGGCCGTGGGGTCGTCGATGTGGGGATCGCCGATCAGCTCTGCCCGGTCGTTCGTGTTGCCATCGAGATTGGCGTCGACGTTGCCGTTGGTGACGGTGAACGGCAGGCCGCTGCGCAGCTTGACGATGGGCGCCACGCTCCAGCCGTTGACGATGTGGCGGAGGACGGCGTTCCCGCCACGGTAGTAGTCGATCTCCCAGTTCATACTCATGCTGAAGACGTGGCGCTGGTCGGTGTCCGCGCGGCCGCGGTCCTCGTCCAGCTGGCTGTAGTTCTGCGCCAGCCCCTGCGTGGTGTTGTTATGCAGCTCCACGCTCGAAAGCGTCTTGCTGAGCGTGTAGAAGCTGTGAAAGGAAACGTGGTGCCAGGGGCGCATCGTTGCGGTGACCTGCAGCCCGTTGTAGTCCGAGGTCTGGTCCGAGTCCAGGAGCGTCACCGCGCCAACCGCCGGGTTGGGCCGGCGGGACAGGATGTTCGCGCCCGCCGCCGTGGCGGTCGGTGTGACCACCGGGTAGTTCACGTCACGACCGAACGGGAGGTTCCGGTTGAACGACCCGACGTAGGCCGCGCCGACGGCCAGGGACTTGCCGATCTGGCGCTGAACGCCGACGTTCGTCTGGTAGGCGCGCGACCACTTGAAGTCCTGCGACACACCGATGATGCTGCCGCCGGTCGCGTACGAGCCGTTATACGGGAAAGGGGGCCCGCCGACGAAGGCGGTGTAGGGGTTGCTGAGGGACGCGCCCAGCGGCACACCGGTCGCACTCGTCCTCGGGTTGATGTTGCTGAAGGTCAGGCGTGTGGACCACGGCTGGAAGTTCGTCATCGTATTCCACTCGTTGCCCGAGATGCTGCCGTAGAAAATGCCCCCGGCTGCGCGGACCGATGTTCTGCCGTCGCCGAATGGATCCCAGACGATACCGATCCGGGGGGACACGTGGCTCCAGCTGGTCGGAATGACCCCGCGTTCCACGCCGGGGTCGCCAAAGAACAGTTGTCCGTCCGGCGCGTCTGGCCTGACGGTGGACTGCCGGCCCGGTACGTAGGTCGTGAACCGGTTCTGCGGATCGGTGCCGGGCGCCTGCACGTCCCACCGTACCCCGAGATTCAACGTCGTCCGGGCGTTGAGGCGGTAGTCGTCCTGCAGGAAGGCCGCACCGTACCAGCTGTTCCAGAGGGCGGTGACAGGCGCGTCCTGCGTCACCGCGCTCGGAATGCCGATCAGGAAGTCCGCGAATGCGTTCCTGGTCACGCTGTTGTTGAACGTGAAGACGCCGTAGTTGTTGAGCAGCGTGTCCTGGACGGTCTTGTTGTACGAGATCTCCCCGCCCAGCTTGAACGCGTGGGCGCCGAGCGTGCGGCTGAAGACGTCGCGCATCGAGTAGAAGTCGCCGCCGGCCTTCGGCCCGCCGATCGCGTTGGTCAGGGTGAAGTATCCGCTGACGGTGATCTGTGGGAGCGACGGCGCGCCCTGAATGATGGCCGAGGACCCGAGGTCGGCAAGCGACGTCGCCGGCTGGTTCAGGCGGCCGCCGAAGTTGCGGTTGAATGAGAACCAGGCCTGATTGATCGTGTTCGTGTTGACGACCCAGGTGTCGCTGATGTTGACGTTGTGCTGCCGCCACTTGAACTCCTGATTGGCCCAGGGTAGGTTGCCCGTGCCCGCCTTCACCGTGTTGGACCCCGTGGTCAAGAAGTAAGTGCCGTCGAGACGGTGGGCCTTGCTGAGCTGATGATCGATCTTCAGCAGGACTTCGTCGGTGTCATAGGGGCTGGGCACGAAGCCCTGCCAGATGTTGCCGGGGACGTTGGACAGCGGAATGTACGTGTTGATGATCTTCATCGCGACCGGATCGAGCCGATCAGGGCAGATGACGCCCGTGACGCCGTTGCAGGCAAACGCCTGCCCCGTCGCCGGGTCGACGGGGAGCGTGTTGGAGGCACTGAAAGTTCCCGTCCGCTCGGCCGCGGTGGGCACGATGGCCGTGTTCAGGAAAGTGCTCGTCGTCTGGCGCAATCCCGAGTAGGAGCCGAAAAAGAAGGTCTTGTTGCGTGCGATCGGACCGCCAAGGGTGCCGCCGTACTGATTGCGGTTGAGTGGCGGCTTGTCGAGCAGGGAGCCCCAGTCTTTGGCGTTCAGCGATTCGTCGCGCAGGTACTCGAAGGCCGATCCGTTGTACGCGTTGGTGCCCGCCTTCGTGATGACGTTGATGACGCCGCTGGCGAAACGCCCGTACTCCGCGTTGTAGCTGTTTGTCTGGACCTTGAATTCCTGAATGGCGTCAGGATTGGGCAGGATGTTGCCGGTGTTGCGCAACCCCGTCATGTTGATCCCGCCGTCGAGGTAGTAGTTCACCGAGCCGGTGCCACCGTCAGCGCCGCCGTTGATCAGCGTGCGCTGTTCGGGGTAGCCGAGCACGAGCGAGCTGGTGGCGGCCGAGGCGGACGCGACGCCGTTGTTGTTGGACTGCACGCCGGGCGTGAGGTCGAGCAGCGAGTAGACGTTGCGGTCGACGATCGGCAGGCTCTGGATCGCGACGGCGTCGATGGTCCGCGAGATCTCCGACGTGGTCGTGTTGATCGCAGTCGGTGCGCTCTCGACATTCACCGTCTCGGAGACGCCGCCGAGCGACAGGGCGGCGTCCACGCGGGCCGTGTCGTTGACGTTCAGGACGATGCCGCTGCGGACCGCCGTCTTGAATCCCGAGAGGCTGACCTCCACGACATACCGGCCGATGGGAAGGAACTCGAGACGATAGGCGCCGACATCGTTGGCCGGCACGGTGTGGGTGAAACCGGTGTCCACGTTGCGAGCCGTGACGGTGGCGCCGGGCAGCGCTGCGCCGCTCGCGTCCGTGACAGTACCGACAATCGTGGCGCTGGTGACTTGGGCGCCGGCGACTGACGCCAACGGCGAGGCAATCGCCAGCCCGAGCAGCGCGGCAATCAGCGTGTTCTTCTTCATCACAGGGCAGACCCTCTGGTTGGGTGGTCCAGGAAACTTTTGTCTTACAGCGAGACAATAAAAGCTTGGCGCGGCGTGCGTCAAGCCACGCGATCCGCGGCCGGATGCGCACCCAGTCTTGTGGCAGTGGCGCCAACAGATGCGCTACGCTGGATATTGTCCTGATGTAGAACAAAACCTCGACTGTGCCAGAACCTTTGAACCCTGGCTCGTTCGCGCGAGCGTACGCACGCCGCCTGAGCGATGGCCTGCGTGATTTCGCGTGGTTGTGCGCCGCGACGGCGTGCAACCTTTTTGAGGTCTTCGCGTAGATCGGACAATGCGCTGGATACGTCTCCGGCCTGTCGCCCTGGTCGCCGTTCCCCTTGTGATTGCATTCGATGCGGCCGTTGGACTGATTCCGCGTTCTTCGCCACCTCGCTCCTCCGACGTTGCTGCGATCGCCGAGCGCAGCACGAAGGTTGACCTGAAAGCGCCGTATGCTGCATCGACGTTCGATTTCTTGCCGGCAGCAGTCAGAGGCGCGTCGATAGTTGCGCTCGGCGAGTCACTGCACGTGACGGCCGAGTTCCCTCGCGCACGGTTAGGTCTGGTGCGGTTCCTGCACGAACGATTGGGATTTGACGTTCTTGCCCTCGAAGGTTCCGAAACTCAGGCGTGGCTGGCCCAGGAATACCTCTACCAAACCTCCCCCGGGATCGAGGGCCGGATCGCGCGGGCTCAAGAGATGGCCTGGTTCAAGCTCTGGAACACCTCACAGATGCGCGAGGTCTTGTCATACGTCGACGCGTCACAGCGCACGTCACGCCCCCTTTATCTCGCCAGCTTCGATGTGCAGACTGGTGCCTCCGCGGAATTCGCCTTGACTCCGGCGGTTCTGACGGCTCTTTTCGATCGCCTCGAGTCATTTGGCCGCATCAATGGACAGATCACGAAGAATGAGCTGGTGAGTGCTCTTTCACCCGTCATCGAGTGTCAGATTGGTCAGGTCGGAGGTTTGCAATCCGCGAAAGCGCCGTCCCTGAAAGCCATCGACGCACTTCAGAGCTGGGTCGAAGCGATTTCGCCGACCGTGGCCCGTGAACGACCTGGCGCTCATGTTGCTGCACTTCGCCTGATTCCGGACGGCCTTCGCGACCATGTCGAGCTCTGTGAGCACGCGACGACCTGGCAGCAGACCCGTGACGAGCTGAACGCGGACAATGCGTTGATGTTGCGGGAGCACGTCTCAGCGACGCACAAGATCATTCTGTGGGCGCACCATAGCCATGTGTTCTACAACTCGACTGCAAGCCGGATCCCCTCGATGGGGCAGCATCTTCGACGCCGGATTGGACGCGATATCTACACGATTGGTCTGTTTGCGGGATCCGGTCGTTTTCTTGATGTCGCGCCTCTGTCAGTCCACTCGCTGCCAGCCCTGAACAAGGTCGGCGTCGAACGACTGCTCAACGGAGTGGGAGCCGAGTCGTACTTTGTCGACGTCTCAACACTGCCGACCGATGATTCGAGAGCCGGCTGGCTGTTGCCGCAGTCGTCGCGGATGGAGGGTCGTTGGACGCAGTCCACTGTCTTGGCCAGAGACTTCGACGGTGCGTTCTACGTTCGAGAAGTAACTCCCGGCACTGGGATGGTTGCCGACCGAGCGTTCACACTTCTCCAAGTGTTTGGCTTGGCCGTCGATCACGCTCTCCCAGTGGCGACTTGCGTTGTCGTCGTTCTTGGCTGGCTCGTCGTCGCTGTGACGAGACGCGTTCGTCGAAGAGGTGTTTAAATAGGGCGAGGCTGGAGGAGAGTTCAATGACCTGGATTCACGTGATCCCTTTCGACGCGGACGAAACGCTGCGGCGGGCGCGCGAAGCGCAACGGGCGCTCTACCCCGTCGAGTACGCGACGCCCACGCATCCGGAGCACAAGGACACTGACGGAATCGTCGCGTCCCACTCCCTGATCCCCGATGCCCTTTTCCATGCCTTCGCGGCATTCGGCGTGTTGACGTCGCCAGATCTGCCGCTCACACGGAGGCAGCAGGAGATGATTACGACGGTCGTCTCGGCGACGAACCGGTGCAAGTATTGACTGGAATCCCACGCAGAGTTTCTGCGTCGCGTCACGTTGGATGAAGCGTTCGTCGAGGCGCTCAAGGCCGATTTCAGGTCGGCGCCCATGACGGAACAGGACCGTGTGATGCTCGAGTACGTCGATCAGATTACGCGCGATGCCACGCGCATCACGCCGGCCTTCCACGATCGGTTGCGCGCGGAAGGCTTCGATGACCGGGGCATCCTGCAGATCACGCTGATCGCGTCCTGGTTCAACTACATCAATCGCGTCGCGGACGCGTTGGGTGTCGGCCGCGACCCTCAGCCCGGACAGCCCTAAACAGCTGTGTTGGAAGGCCCGCCGCGACCAGCGCGAGGGGCGCTTGCGGGGCGGGGCTTTCAAGCCCCGCCGACGCGGAGTCTGAACGGCCTATCCGCCGCTCATCAGGTACTTTTCCAACGATTTTATCGTGAACTGCTGCTCGTCGACGACCGCCCGGACCGCGTCTCCGATAGAGATCACGCCGACGAGACGCCCCTGTTCGACGACAGGCAGGTGCCGGATGTGTTTTTCCGTCATCAATGCCATGCACTGATCCGCCGTCCAGTCCGGCTCGACCGAGATGACGTTGGTCGTCATGATTTCGCTGACGGGCGTCGTTCGCGACGCCTTGCCCAGCAGGATCACTTTCCGCGCGTAGTCGCGCTCCGAGAAAATCCCGTGAATCTCGCGGTCGGACACGACGACAACCGCCCCAATGTTCTTGTCCGCCATCAGGCGGAGGGCATCGTAGATGGTGTCCTTTGGTGTCACGGAGTACACGCTGGTCTTGCCCGCGAGCATCTGCCGCACGGTCGCAGTCATGTGGTCCTCCCTGGAAAGCTCCCGGAACCCGAACGCGCCTGAAAAGAGCCGCGCCTGGCGGGTCCGAATGGCCCAAAAACAACGCAGCGTGCGGACGGCCCGCGCGCCCGTCGGCCTGAGAGAGGTCGGCGAGGCCGTAAGGGATAGCACGGTCGGGACCCCGCCGCAACATCCATCCGCCCGGTTGGAACCTCAGCGTCGAAGCAGCAGGTGTACCTCGAGCGTCGTATACTCCATATTCGGGTTCTAGGGTTCTACAGGTTCTAGGGTTCTAAAGGTTCCGGGTTCTAAAGGTTCCGGGTGTCCTGCTGGCATCCTTCGACTGCGCCGCCATCGCTATGCGTTCACAGACTCCCATTCATCGCGGGGCTGCCACGCCCACTATCGCGGCCCTGCTGGTCCTTTCGCTGGGAGCGTTGGGTTGCTCGAAATCGGAAACCGCACAGGCTCGTAGCCGGGACGCGGCTGCGAAGTCGGTGTCGGTTTCACCGGTCCATAAGAATTCCGTCCGGCGCTCGGTCGACGTCGTAGGGACCCTGGCGGCCGTGGATCAGGTCACGATTTCCTCCGAGGCCGACGGAAGGGTCAAGGAGGTGCTCGCAGACCTCGGCGACCGGGTCAAAGCCGGGCAGGTCCTCATCCGCCTCGACAACGAAAAACAGCAGTACACGTTCGAGCAGCAGAAGGCGGCCTACGCCCGGGCGCTGGCGCAGTACGGCGCGACCGATGCGGACCATCTGCCGGAGATCGAGCAGACGCCGGACGTCAAGCGCGCAACAGCCGACCTCGACCAGGCGACGCAGAACTTCGACAGGGCCAGCGAGCTCTTCAAGCGGACCCTCATCCCGCAGCAGGCGCTCGACGACGCACGGTCGGCCCTGCAGGCGAGGAAAGCCCAGCACGAGTCGGCGCGTCAGAACGCCAGGAACCTCCGGGCCAGCATCCAGGCGTCGCAAGCGACCATGAACCTCGCGGACCGCCAGCTCCGGGACACCGACATCCGCGCGCCATTCGACGGGTACGTCGAGAAGCGGCTGGTCAACCTTGGCGAGCTGGTCAAGTCACAGATGCCGGTCATGGCCGTCGTGCGCCTCGATCCCCTGAAGGTGGTCGCGGAGATTCCCGAGAAGATGGCGCCGTGGATCACCGGCGGCAGGCCCGTCGAGCTGCACGTCGACGCCTTCCGCGACCGCACGTTCACGGGCAAGGTCACCCGGATCAGCCCCGCCGTGAACACCGGCACGCGCGCCTTTCCGTTCGAGGCTCTGGTGCCGAATACGGACGCGGTGCTCAAGCCCGGCACGTTCGCCCGCGTCCACGTAGAGAGCGGAAAAGTGGACGACGTGCTCACGCTGCCGTACGCGGCGCTGCAGTATCGCTACGGCGTGAATCGCGTATTCGTCGTCAACGGCGACCGCCTGGCCATGCGGGAGCTGCAGGTCGGCGAGCGTCTAGGCGACCGGATCGAGATCGTCAGCGGGGTCAAGGAAGGCGAGCAGGTCGCCGTGACCGACGTCGATACGCTGGCCGACGGCACTCTCGTGAGTATTACCAAGTAACTGGGGGTCTTAGGTGCTCTCTGAGCTCTGCGTTCGCCGTCCGGTGTCCGCGACGATGCTGGTGATGTCGCTCGTGGTGCTCGGGATGTTCTCGTTCCGCGACCTCGGCGTCGATCTCTACCCGAAGGCCGATCCCGCCACCGTCAGCGTGGTGCTCTCGCTGCCGGGCGCCAGCCCGGACGAGATATCCACTTCGGTGATCGAGCCGATGGAGGAAGCGATCAGCGGCGTCTCGGGCATCGACGAGATCCAGGCGCGCGCATCGGAAGGACGGGGTCAAATTACGGTCCGCTTCGTTCTCGAGCGGGACCTCAACGATGCCTCCAACGACGTGCGCGAGAAGGTCGCGAGCGCGATCAGGAACGCACCGCCGGCGCTCCTTCCGCCGGTCATCACGAAAGTCGATCCTGACGCCGATCCCGTCATGTCGCTCATCGTGTCGTCGAACGCGATGGGCCTGCGCACGCTCACCGAGCTGACCGACAAGCAGATCGCCCGCGTGATCCAGACGGTCAACGGCGTGGGCGAAGTCAGCCTCGCCGGCGGCCGCAAGCGCGAGATCCACATCGTCGTCGACGTCGAGAAGCTGAATTCGTACGGCCTCTCGATCAGCGAAGTGCGCGATGCCGTAGTCGCCGAGAACGTCGAGATCCCTGGCGGGACGGTCGAGCAGGGGAAAGGCCAGCTGCTGCTGCGCACGCTCGGACGCGTAGACGCAACGCAGGACTTCAACGCTCTGGTCGTGGCGACCAAGGGCGGCACGCCGATCCGGATTTCGGATATCGGCCACGCGGAAGACAGCTTCGAGCGGCCCACGTCTGCGGTGTGGCTGGGTGAAACGCCGGCGGTCATGCTCGACATCCGGCGGGCGATGGGGGAGAACACGGTTGCCGTGATCGAGGGCGTACGCGCCGCCCTCCGGAACGTTGAGCGGTCGCTCCCGCCGTCGGTGAAAATCACGGTCATTCGCGACGACTCGAAGTTCATCTACGCCTCGATTTCTTCGCTCGAGGAACACCTCGTCTTCGGCGCACTGTTCGCCACGATCGTCGTGATGTTCTTCATCAGGAACATCCGTGCGGTCATCATCTCTGCGCTGGCGATCCCAGCGTCGATCATCTCCTCGTTCACCCTGATGAGCATCATGGGGTTCACGCTGAACAACATGACGCTGCTCGCCATCACGCTCGCTGTCGGGATCGTGATCGACGACGCGATCGTCGTCCTCGAGAACATCTTCCGCTACATCGAGGAGAAGAACTGCACGCCTTACGAGGCGGCTATTCAAGGCACTAAGGAAGTGGCCCTGGCGGTCATGGCGACGACGTTGTCGCTCGTCGTGATCTTTCTGCCGATCGCCTTCATGAACGGTTATGCCAAGCGGTTCATCAACCCGTTCGGCTGGACGATGGCGTTCGCGATCCTCGTCTCGATGCTCGTGAGCTTCACCCTGACCCCGATGCTCAGCTCGCGCTTCCTGAAGATCGCGGATGCGGCGGCCGATCAGAAAACCAAAGAGCGCGGGTTCTTTCACTGGCTTGACGTGTGGTACACGCGCCGTGTGAACTGGGCTCTCGACCACTCGACCGCCATCATCGCCATCTCGATCGTCACGGCTCTGCTGGCGATTCCGCTCAACCGGATGGTCGGGCGCGAGTTCGTTCCGAACGAGGACATGGGCGAGTGGACGGTCCACCTGGACGCGCCGGAAGGGACGTCGCTCCCGGGCACGACCGACGTTTCCTTCAAGCTGCTCAAGGAACTGAGCGGCATCGAAGGCGTCGCGCAGATCGAGCCGTCGATCGGGGTAACGGGCCAGACGGGCTCGTCGCCGACGCACATCCACTTCCTCTGTCAGGCGCTGCCCATCGAGGAGCGGAAGAATACGCAAGCGCAGATCATCACCGAGATGCGCCGGCGGCTCGCCGCGTATCCCAGCTACCGGCCGTCGATCTCGTCGAGGAACGCCCTCGGAAGCGGGGAAGGGGCGACCGGTTTCGCGATTTCCGCGAACATCCTCGGACCGGACCTGGACCAGATCGCGGAGTACACGATGAAGGCGCTGGTCGCCGCGCAGAAGGTGCAGAGCGTCACGGAATTCAAGGCCTCGCTCAACGTCTCGAATCCTGAAGTTCACGTGAGTGTCGACCGCAAGCGGGCGGCCGACCTCGGCGTCCGGATGGCGACCGTTGGTAACACCCTCCGGCTCGCCGTGTCCGGCGACGACGAGATCTCCTTCTACAAGGAAGGGCAGGAGCAGTATCCCGTCAAGATCCGTGTGCTCGAGGAACAGCGGCGCGACATCGAGGAGATCGGCCGGCTGACGGTGCCCTCTGTGACGGGCCCGGTGCGCATCGACAACATCGCGACGATCGAGCGCGGCCTGGGACCGACGACGCTGCAGCGCTCGAACCGGCAGTTCACGGTCATGCTGGTCGCCGACGTGGCACCCGGCCACGCGCTGGACGAAGCGTCGAATGACGTCCGTGCGATGCTCGCCGGGCTCAACATGCCGTCGACGATGTCGTATCGCCTGCAGGGGCAGACGAAGATTCTGGACGAAACGACGGCGAATCTGATCATGGCGATCAGCCTCGCGATGATCTTCGTCTACATGGTGCTCGCCGCGCAGTTCGAGAGCTTCCTCCAGCCGGTCGTCATCATGCTGGTGTTGCCGATCGCCGTGCCGTTTGCGTTGTTCACGCTCTGGATCACCGGCCGTACGCTCAACCTCTGGAGCGCGCTCGGCATGCTCCTCCTCCTGGGCATCGTCAAGAAGAACTCGATCCTGCAGGTGGACTACGCCAATATTCTTCGTGCCAGAGGCCTCCCGATTCGAGATGCGATCGTCGAGTCGTGCCGGACGCGCCTCCGGCCGATCCTCATGACGACGACGGCGATCATCGCAGGGCTGATCCCGACGTCGCTCGGGATCGGGATAGGCGGAACGGGACGCGCGGCCATCGCCGTGACCATCATTGGCGGCCAGTCGCTATGCCTCTTCCTCACGCTGCTGCTGGTTCCGGTCGCCTACATGAAGTTCGACGCGCTCGAGCGTGCGCTCGTCGGCGAAACGGGGAAAGCGTGGCTTGGCAGGATTTCGGCAGCGACGATCGGCCGGCTGCGCCCGCAGCATGGACGGTAGTCCGATGAAGTTCCTGCTGCGTCTGCTGCTGAACGCCCTCGCGGTCATGACGGCCGCTTACTTCGTCCCAGGCCTGACGCTGAGTGGACCCGGAGCGGCCCTGCTGGCGGGCCTCGTCCTTGGCTTCGTGAACGCAATCGTCCGTCCCGTTCTGTTCGTGCTGACGCTGCCGTTCACGTTGATCACGCTCGGACTGTTTCTCTTCATTCTCAACGCCATCTGCCTCGCGCTGACGGCGGCGCTCGTCCCCGGCTTCGGCATTGCCGGCTTCTGGCCGGCTGTCTTCGGCGCCCTCATCGTCAGCCTCGTGAGCTGGGTGGTCAACGCAACGATCGTGAGCGAGCGGCAGCAGCACTGAGCGCTCCCTCCCGGAGGTGAACACGTGAGCACGGTCGGTCGGAGTCTCCTCGAGGGATGCCTGACTCCCGAAGAGGCGGGGCGAGTGGCCACGGACGGCCTCGATCGACTGCCGCTGGACGGTCTTCGCGTCCTGGTGTTGATCCCGGACGGGACCCGAACGATGCCGATGCCGTTGATGTTCGAGACGCTCGAGCGGGCGCTCGGCTCTCGCGTCGCGGCGCTCGACTACCTGGTCGCCCTCGGCACGCACATGCCGATGTCCGACGGCCAGTTGACGTCACATCTGGGCCGGACCGTGGTCGACGGTCGCGCCGGCGATCGCCGGATCTTCAATCACCGATGGGACGATCCCGCGACCTTTCTGCAGATCGGAACGATTCCCGCGCGCGACATCAGCGACCTGACAGCCGGCCGTCTCAGTCAGGATGTGCCGGTCGCGCTCAACCGGCTCGTCACCGAATACGATCACGTCCTCATCTGCGGCCCCGTGTTTCCGCACGAAGTGGCCGGCTTTTCCGGGGGCACGAAGTATCTCTATCCGGGCATCGCCGCACCGGAAATCATTCACTTCACGCATTGGCTCGGCGCCCTGATCACCAGCTACGAGGTGATTGGGACGATCGATACGCCGGTCCGGGCTGTCATCAATCGCGCCGCGGATCTGCTCCAGACACCGGTCTCCCTGCTGGCCGTGGTCGTGACCCACGATGGCGTGGCTGGCGTGTTCTGCGGCGACGTGCACGAGACGTGGCGGCAGGCGGCATCCCTTTCGGCTCGCCGGCACGTCGTCTGGATCGATCAGCCGTTCGACAGGGTGCTGGCAGTGATGCCGTCGATGTACGACGACCTCTGGGTGGCGGCGAAGGGCACCTACAAGTCGGAGCCGGCCGTCGCCGATGGCGGCGAGGTCGTGATCTTTGCGCCGCACGTCCACGAGGTCAGCCACGTCCACGGACGCATGATCGAAGAGATTGGCTATCATTGCCGCGACTATTTCCTCGGGCAGTGGGACCGCTTCCGGTCGTATCCCGGCGGGATTCTGGCGCACTCGACACACGTGAAAGGACTCGGCAGCTACGATTCGGCGACCGGCGTCGAAACGCCGCGCATCCAGGTGACGCTCGCAACCGGCATCGCACGAGATCGATGCGATCGGATAAACCTCGGCTACATGGATCCCGCCAGCGTAAAAACCGCCGACTGGGCGGCGGACGACGGCACGCTCGTCGTTCCGCGGGCGGGGGAGATGCTCTTCCGCGTCGGGCAGCCGCCCGATCTGTCCTGACTCGCGTGTGAAACGCGAGACCGTCCGGAGATGACATAGATGGCTACCGCTCTCGCGATTCCACCGGCTGGCGCGCTCGACTTCCTTGCGCTTGGCGCGCTCGTTCATCGACTCGATCCTGGTGTCGTTCCCTTTCACAAGGCGCAGACCTGCACGATCCACGTGAGCGGCGGGGAATACAACACGGCCGCCAACCTCTCCGATTGCTTTCGCGCGCGCGCGGGCATCGCGAGCGCCATCGTCGACTATCCGATAGGGACGCTGATCGCGGAGCGCGTGCAGGCCATGGGAGTGAAGCCGTTCTACAAGCGGTTTGCACACGACGGCGCGCGCGGCCCGAACATGGCGACGGTCTACAGCGATCGCGGCTACGGCGTTCGTGCGCCCGTCGTTTTCTACAACCGCAGCAACGAGGCAGCGGCGCAGCTGAAGCCGGGTGACTTCGATTGGGCGGCTATCTTTCGCGAAGGCGTGCGCTGGTTCCATAGCGGCGGCATCTTTGCCGCGCTCTCTGAAACCACTGGAGAGTTGATTCTCGAGGCAATGCAGGTGGCGCGGCAGCATGGAGCTGTCGTCTCGTTCGATCTGAACTATCGCGAGAAGCTGTGGCGCGCGTCGGGGGGCCACACCCGCGCGCTCTCGGTCCTGCAGCGCATCGTCGACAACGTGGACGTGCTGGTCGGCAACGAAGAGGACCTGCAGCAGGGCCTCGGCATCGCAGGACCCGAGGTCGCCGCCAAGTCGAAGCTCGACCCGGCCGCCTTCGTCGCCATGATCGAACGCGTGGTGGAGCGGTATCCGTCGATGAAGGTCGTGGCGACGACGCTGCGGGATGTCCACTCATCCAACAGGCACAGTTGGGGCGCTGTGGCCTGGATCGGCGGTCAGGCATACGTCGCGCCGGTCTGCCAGCTCGATGTGTACGATCGCGTCGGTGGCGGCGACAGCTTTGCCGCCGGTCTTTTCTACGGACTGCTCACGGGCGAGACGCCGGAAGAATCCGTGAAGCTCGGTTGGGCGCACGGCGCGCTGGCGACGACGTTCCCCGGCGATACGACGATGGCGACGCTCGAGCAGGTGCGCGACTTTGCCAAGGGCGGGTCGGCGCGGATTCAGCGGTAGAACGTGCTGGTTGTAGGGCGTGTGGTTGTAGGGCGGGGCTTGCCGCCTTCGCTGAAGCTACGGCGGACCACCGTAGCCTTGGCGAAGGTGGTCAAGCCCCGCCGACACAGCGGCCGATTACTCCGCGCGCAGTGCCGTGATCGGGTTCACCGACGCGGCGCGGCGTGCCGGAACGTAGCTCGCCAGGAATGCTGAAGCGGCGAGCAGGCCGCCCACGCCAGCGAGCGTCGGAACGTCCCAGGGCACAGTGTCGAACAGCAGGTTGCGAATCAGGCTCGCGGCCACCAGAGAGCAGATCAGGCCGGCGCCGAGACCGGCCGCGATCACGACGCTCGCGTCTTTCAGAATCAGTCGGTATACCGAGCTGCGTTGTGCGCCGAGCGCGAGCCTGACGCCGAGCTCGCGCGTTCGCTGACTGACCGAATAGGCGATCACGCCGTAGAGTCCCAGCACACCAAGCAGCAAAGCCATCCCGGCAAAACCGCCAGCAAGCCAGGCCGCCGAGCGATGCAAGTACGCCGCCTGCGATCGGTTGATGGTGTCAGTCATCGTCGCCTCACCAATGGTGCCGAGCGCGGGATCGATTTCACGAATCGCCGACCGAAGTGTCGGGAGCAGTGATTCGGCGGGCTGCGAGGTCCGGACGACGAGCGAGAAACCGGCGTTGGGGTCCTGATCGAACGGGTAGTAGATGGCGGGCCAGATCTTCACGTCGAGCGGACCTTCTCTGACGTCGTCGACGACGCCGACGATCTCCTTGATCGAATCGGGAGACATGCTGGTGTCTCCGACGCGCCTACCAATGGGATCGTCTCCAGAAAAGTACGTTCTCGCGAGAGTCTGATTGATGATCGCTACCCGCGAGGCGGAGGGACCGTCAGCGTTGGTGAAGTAGCGGCCTCGCAGCAGCTTCGCCTGAAGCGTCGCGAAATAGCCGGCGCTCACCTCCCGCACGTTGACCTCGTTGTGTTCGCCGTCGTACGGACGGCCGACGAACCTGATCCAGTCGGTGTTTCCGTTGAAGCTCACGGGGAGGATAGAGGTCAGCCCAACGGATGTCACACCCGGCAGAGCGGCGATCCGGTCTGCAACCTGATGACCGAGCAGACGGGCGCGGTCGGGATTCGTGTAGCCGACAGACGGGGCCGCCAACCTGACGGTTGCCAGGCGTTCGGGCTGAAAACCGAGATCCACGCGAAGCAGTTGGAAGAGGCTCTTGCCCAGCAGACCGGCGCCGACGAGCAGCACGACAGCTGTCGCCAGCTCCACGACGACGAGCTTGAATCCAACCCGGTGCCACGTCGCTCCGGTGCTCCCGCGGCCGCCTGAGATCGCCTCGCGCCCCGGCGCGAGGCCTGTCATATTGTATGGCCATAGGAATACTGGCACACGCGGACCGGTAACGCAACCAATCGCTCACGCTTCATCGATACGCAGCCGCCTGAATGTTGTAAAGCTCTGCGTACTGACCGCCCTGTGCCATCAGGTCGTCGTGTGTGCCCGTCTCGACGACCCGCGCGCCGTTCAGGACGACAATCAGATCGGCCATCCGCACGGTCGAGAAGCGGTGGGATACGAGCACGGTGATCCGCCCATCGTCCGCAGTTGAAGCCGTCCGGGCACCGTCGCGACGACGGGCGGCGCTGGCGTAGTGCTCGAAGAGCTCGTGCTCGGTTTCGGCGTCGAGTGCCGCCGTCGGTTCGTCGAGCACCAGCAGCAGCGGACGATCGCGCATGAAGCCTCGGGCGAGCGCGAGCTTCTGCCACTGGCCGAAGGACACATCGACGCCGCCCGGCCAGGTCGGCCCCAGTTGTGTATCGAGACCGGCTTTCAGCCGATGGACGACATCCGCTGCGCCGGCGCGATCCATGGC
Organism: uncultured Acidobacteriota bacterium; assembly: GCA_963730995.1. Lineage (GTDB taxonomy): Bacteria > Acidobacteriota > Vicinamibacteria > Vicinamibacterales > 2-12-FULL-66-21 > CAVSUB01. The sequence continues at coordinate 84,493 of CAVSUB010000013.1, forward strand.
AGCAACGACGGCAGGCTCATCGTCCAGCCGGCCCACGTCGCCGACGCCGATCGTCTGGCGAGCCTTCAGTTCGAAGCGGAAGAAGTCCTGAAACGCCCCTGCCAGCCGCGAGCGCCATCCGTCCGGCGCCATCCGCGACAGCTCGACATCGTCTACCAGGATTCGCCCCTCGCTCGGCTCGTAGAACTTCGCCAGCAGCTTCACGAGCGTCGTCTTTCCGGCTCCGTTCTCGCCCACGAGGGCGACCACCGCGCCCGCGGGAAGGTCCAGGTTGACGTCTTCCAGAACGCGGCGAGTCGTTCCCGGGTAGCTGAAGGAGACGTGCTCGAAGCGGATGCCTCTGGCCACTCGAGCCGGCACCGGGCGGTCGGCCGATGCAACCAGCGAGGCCGCGTAGTCTTCCAGCCATGCAAGCCTGATCGACCCGTCCATCCAGATTCCGCGCAGGAATCCGATCTCTCCGACCGTCGCGCCGATGTAAGCCGAGAGCCGTGAGCCCGCCGCGAGGGCGAGCAGCACGCGACCCGGTTCGGCACCCAGACCCGACGCCACGAAGACGACGGCGCCGACGTACGCCGCTCCGAAAACCGCCCATGCGAGCGTGTGCCAGAACGCCGATCCCCAGCGAGCGGTGGCGATCGGGCGGTACCACCGTTCCCAGGCGGCGCGTCGGTCCGTGATCAGCCTCCCGCCGATTCGCATGACGCGTACGTCTTTGCCTGGCGCGGCGGTCGTCGCAGTCGCGAAGAGATGCCGCGCGAGCCGGCTGGATTGTGCGCTGGATTCCTGGGCCGCGCGCTCGACGGCGGGCCGCCACGTAGAGGTGAGTACCTGTAGGAATCGCGAATACGGCCAGAAGGGCAAGAGCAGGGTGGATCGAGACGAGCAGCGTGATCGTGACCCCGAGCCGCAGAATCCATCCGCAGGTCGAGAACAGAGACATGTAGAGATGGTCGAGCACGAACACCTGGTCGCGCAGTACCGAGAGGCGATCGAGATAGTCGGGACGTTCGTGGTGGGCGATCGTCGCGACTGTCGCCTGGAGGCGCGCGACGTGCGACTCGAGCGCGATTGTCACCTTGTCGCGAAAGCGACGCTGCACCCTGGTGCTCACGGTGCGGAGGAACCACGTCGCGACGGCGGAGACTCCAAGGCCAATGGCGGACAGTTGAACGAGACCGGGCCGCTGTCCGAGGACTCCCTGGCCGAGGAACATCAACCACAGAGCCAGCAGCGCGTCGGGCAGCGCCGCGAGCTGAGAGAGGACGAACGCCGCCAGCATCAGCCTCGGCTCGTGCCGATACCCGAGCTTGCAGAGCCGCCACATCGATGACAGCGCCGGCGGAAGTTCATCGGCTGCGGTCCGGGCGTCCTGGTCAAGAGAGGGCGTCATAGCTCGCTCCCTCCCTCCTCACCTTCACCCGACGCGAATCGCTGCGCCTGGAGATCGAACATCGTCCGATAGCGTCCGCCAAGCGCGATGAGCTCGTCGTGAGTTCCGAGCTCGATGACGCGGCCGTGCTCGAGCACGCAGATGCGATCCGCATGGCGGACGGTCGAGAAGCGGTGCGAGATCAGGATTGTCGTGCACTGTCGTGTCGCGTTCAGGATCCGATCGAAGATCTCCGACTCGCCGCGCACGTCGAGCTGTGCGGTGGGTTCATCGAGCAACACCACGCCTGCTCCCGTGGCCACGGAGCACAGCGCCCGCGCGAGGGCCACTCGTTGCCATTGACCGCCCGAGAGCTCGGTGCCGTCGTCATAACCGCGGGCCAGCACCGTGTCCAGTCTCGCGAGATCCGCGGCACCTGCCGATTCGAGTGCCCGCTGCACCACCTGATCGGGCGCGCCTCCCGGCGCGACGTTGTCGCGAAGCGGAAGCTCCAACCGGAGAAAGTCCTGGAACACAGCCGCGAGCTGCGATCGCCACGACTCCAGATCGAAGGTACGGACGTCGGTACCGTCGACTTCGATCGCGCCGGACTGCGGGTCGTAGAGGCGGCAGAGAAGCTTGGCGAGCGTCGTCTTACCCGCGCCGTTCTGACCGACGATCGCCAGGGAGGTGCCGGCGGCGAGGGTCAGATCGAAACCCTCGAGAACGTTGCCGCCGCCCGGGTACGCGAACGTGACATTGCGAAACCGAATTTCCCGGGCTGGAGACCAGGCGCGCCCATCACCAGTGTGAAGCCCGCCCGCATTGGCCATTGCGGGTCCCAGGCGCAGGACGGCCGCGACCGGCGCAGCGGCGCCGTCGAGCGCCCAGCTGAGCCCGCCGAACGCAATCATCGAAGCCCCTATCGCGCTCTGTGCGAATACGATGGTTTCTCCTAGAGAGAGCCCGCCCTGTGATGCCGCGCTTCCGAGCGCCCAGAAAATCAGAATGTTCGCGCCGAGGACGAGGAGAACGCTCAGAAGCAGCGGCCGCTCGCGGAGTCTCGTAGCGGCGTATTGCAGCTGGTGCAGGCGCGTGCGACGGGCAATGAATCGATCGATCGTCCACGCGGCGAGGCCGAAGAGCCGGAGCTCCTTGCTGGCCGGCGGATCCACGGCAAGGCGATACGCATAGTCGGCATCACGCTGCGCGCCGCGGACCTCTTCAGTGTTGCGGTCGTGCCACACCGCGCTCTCGCGCAGCAACCAGTGCGTCGCCAGCCAGCCTCCGGCGAGAACGAGGGGCGCCCACCAGGCGAAGGCGAACAGCACGGCAGCCGACGCGACGCCGGCGACGAATTCGACCAACCCTCCCGCGATGAAGTCCATCGAAATGGAAAGTGGCGGTCCCGTCATGCCCAAATCGAAGTCGCGCGCGACGGTGAGGTCGCTGGTGAGCGTAGGGTCTTCGAGGTGACCCATCCCGGCCGGCCGCACGCAGGCTTCGGTCAGCACGTCGTAAAGCCATGCGGCCGTCCGGTCGCCGAGATTGGCGCCGACTGCCTGATGGATGGGCGTCAGGACCTGGAGGAGTACGAAGACGATGCCTGTGGATGTCAGGGGACCGGCAAGGCTTGCGCCGTGCTGTACGGCCGCGACCAGAACGCCCATCGAGATAGCGAAGAGCGCGGGCAGGATGCCCCGCAGCAAGAGGATGCACCACCAGGTGACGGCGAGCGGGCCATCCGCCTTCGGCAGGACGCTGAAGAACGTCCACTCCTTCCGGTTCCGGAGTCGCTGCCACATGACGCGCTCGTCGGACAGCATTCTCTCTCACATGCGTCTTCACGGACCGCAGAATGCGCTCCGTGTGGCTGTGCAGCCACCACACCGTCGTCGAGGCTTCAGAGCGCCGTGATGAACTCGCAGTTAATCCCAGTCTCCCGTTCCGCAGAGCAAACGGGCAACGTCTTCCTCGATGGTCCGCCTTATTCCTGTCGCAGGATGTTCATTGGGTCGACTCGGGTCGCACGTGTCGCTGGGATCCAGACCGCCAGCAGGCAGCCGGCCACGACGACGAGCAGGCTTGCGGCATACGCGATCGGATCTGTGACGCGCACGATCTCGGAGATGAACGCGCCGAACTCGGTGGTGAGCAGCGCTGCCGCGAGCGTCATGGCGAGTCCGGCGCCGGCGACCAATCCGTACATCACCGGGCTCGCGGTTTGCCACAGCATCAACTGCGTAATCTTCTGCGACGAGGCGCCCAAGGCCATTCGCACGGCAATCTCCTTGGTGCGCTGCTCGACGAGGTACGACAGCACGCTGAACAACCCCGACACCGTCAACAACAAGGCGAGCGATCCGAGAATGAGCGCGATCCAGAACGCGATGTTCAGGAAAAATCCTTCGAGTCTCGCCACGGTCCGCATCGTCACGATCATGCCCATGTTCGGATCGATCCTCGTGAGGTGATCGAGCAGCGTTTGCCGCGCCAGATCGGGATCGCCGCTCACGCGCGCGATGGCCATGGTCTTCGGAACATCGAGCGTGGTCGGCAAGAAAACGATCGAACCCTTGACGCCGGTGAACCGGAATCCTGTGACATCGCGCGACACGCCGACGACGGTGACCATGCGCGACGGCAGCGGCGGTTCATCTCTCGGCTGCGTCGGAGCGTTCATGTCTGGCTCGAGCCGGAACGTCTCGCCAACGGCATCGCGATTCGGCCAGAGCATGCGAGCGGTTGATTCCGAAACTATCACGACCGCATCCTCCTCTCGTTCGGCCGCTGTGAATGCGCGTCCGCGCAGGATCGGAGTGCCCATCACATCGAAGTACGCGCCCGACACGAACTTGTAGGGAACGTTCCTTTTGCCGGCGCCGGTATCGGCAAAACCCGCGCGCTGGTCCAACATGCCAGGCCGCAGCGCCGCATACGCCGTAATTGTGGATTCGGCCGCGATCGCCTGCCGCATCGCGGCGCGCTTTGGCTCGTTGACGAGCTCGATCATCACGGTGTCGGCCGTGCGGAAGCCCGGATCGAATCGCGACGACGCGATCGCACTGCGAAGGAAGATCGCGGCGCAGATCAGGAGCAGTGCGGATGCGAAGACCTGCACGCCAATCAACGTGCTGCGGGCACGGCCGGGCCGCGCATCCTTCACCAGTTCTCCGCGCAGCGTCCGCACCGGTTCGATCCGTGTCGCCTGCAGCGCCGGCATCAGCGCGAAAAACGCGGTGGCGGCAACTGCGGCGACCACCAGAAACATTGCGACACGCCAATCCGTGGCGGGCACGTTGATATTCACATCGCCGAGATCCACCGGCATGACGCGCATCACCCAGTAGACGGATCCTTCGAGCGTGAGGCGCGACACCACGTAGCCCCCTGCGGCCGCCGCCAGCGCGAGCAGCAAGCTCTCGGTCATCAACTGCCGCACAATGCGGCGTCGCGACGCGCCCAGCGACAGTCGAATGCCGATCTCGCGCTGACGCGCCACGCCGCGCGCGAGCAACAGGTTCGCGACGTTGGCGCACCCGATCAGGAGGATCAATCCGAACGCGAAGAACAGCGGTGCAAAGACCGCGATCGCTTCCATCGGCTGCGGCAGGGTGCCGCGTCTGGGGACGAGGTCGATGGTCAGCGTGTGCCGATCCGCTGCGGAGACCTGTTGGTTCGACTCCCACGCAGTAAGCTGGGCACGCGCGCTCTCCATCGCCACACCCGGCCTGAGCCGGCCGACGACATCCAGCGCGACGCTGTCTTCCTGGCCGCGGTCGCCAGGCCGGAACTGCGCCAGCAGCGACAATGGCGCCCAGAAGTCGGGCGCGCTCACTTCGAGACCGCGGAATCCCTCCGGCATGACGCCGATGATGTCGAACGGCAGGCCATTGACGACCACGGTGCGTCCGAGCACGTTCGGATCGCGATCGAAGCGGCGGGTCCACCCCTTGTCGCTCAGCACAATCACCGCGTTGCCGCCCGATCGCTCGTCATCCGAAGGAGCGAGCGCCCGTCCCAGGACGCTCCTGACGCCGACGACCTGGAAGAAATTTCCCGAGACGAGCGTGACGGCCATTATCTGTCCGTCAACGCGCAAGTCGATGTCGTGCAGCGACGCATAGGCATCGGTGAAGACGCGGGTCTCTTGTCGAAGGGCCTCAAACTGCGGACGCGTCAGGAGCGATCGATCGCTAGTGGCCCGCGGCCGTTCGACGCCGTACATCGCGCTGACGTCGGGCACTGTGTCAACCCGGAACAGGAACCTGTTCAGGATCGTGAAGAGGACGGCGACGACACCAAGACCGATCGCGACGGTGACCACGATCGTGATCGCGGCAAGCGGCCCGCGCCTGAAAGTGCGCATCGCGTACTGAACGTCTCGGATCGTGTTGTCGACGAAGGCGGTGCCGCGCTCGTCGCGGCATGCATCGGCAGCCACCGTCGTCGATCCAAACCGGGCCTTCGCCGTGTTGCGGGCTCCAGCCGGCGCCATACCCTCGTCGATCAACTTCTTCGTTTCACGCTCGATGTGGAAGGAGACCTCGTCGTGCAGGTCGCGCTCGGCGCGGCGTGGCATGACGAGTGCCCGCAGGCGATGTGTCCAATCGCGGAGGTTCATGGCTTACGCGAACCTCATCACGCGCTCGATGGCATTCGACATTCGCTCCCATTCGCGCGCTTCAACGGTGAGCTGACGGCGGCCGGACGTCGTGAGCCGGTAATACTTGGCCCTGCGGCCGAGCTCAGACACCTTCCACTCGGCTTCGAGCCAGCCCTGAAGCTCGAGCCGGTGCAGGGCAGGGTAGAGCGAGCCTTGGTTGATCTGCAGCACGTCTTCGGAAATCGCCTGGATGCGCTCCGAGATTGCCCAGCCGTGCTGGGCGTCCTTCTGCAGCGTGCGCAGGATCAGCAGGTCGAGCGTGCCGGGCAACAGATCTGGGGTTCGAGTCATGATGTCGGTAGCCGACACTAGTGGTTCTTGGTGTCGATTGTCAACACCAAGGTGCGTCGCCAGGTATGTCCGAAACCTCCCTGCCGTATTGGAAAGACTGCGCCGTCTGTAGCGCCTCAGCTGTGTCCCACGGCTGACCCATGGCACCAGGCGAACCCATTGACTCATTGACGTGCGGAGGCGCGTCGAGGACGATGGTCCATCGTGGGAGAGGTCGTGCCTGCGCCGAATCCGGGAGACGGGTCCGTTACGTGGGGGACGCCGGAAGCGCGCTGGATTCTGCTGGCCACGGTGCTGGGGTCGGGCATTGCGTTTCTGGATGCCACGGTGGTGAACGTGGCGCTGCCCACGATTGGCACCGAGCTGCACGCGAGCGTCGCGGGCTTGCAGTGGATCGTGAACGGCTACACCCTCACGCTCGCGTCCTTCATCCTCATCGGCGGTTCCCTGGGCGACCGGTTCGGGCGTAGACGGGTCTTCGTTGTCGGAATCGTATGGTTCGCTGCCGCGTCGCTGCTCTGCGGCCTGGCGCCTACCTCTCAGGCGCTCGTGGCCGCCCGCGCTCTCCAGGGCGTCGGAGGGGCACTGCTCACGCCAGGCAGCCTCGCGATCCTGCAGGCGTCGTTCGCGCCAGGTGACCGCGGGCGAGCGGTCGGCGCATGGTCGGGGCTGTCCGGAATCGCCGCTGCGATTGGGCCATTCGTCGGCGGGTGGCTCATCGGAGTGGGGTCGTGGCGTCCGATCTTCCTGATCAACATGCCGCTGGCGGTCCTCGTCGTTGCTGTGGCGGTCGGCCACGTTCCCGAGACGCGCGATCCCACCGCCGTCCGCGGCATCGACGTCGCGGGTGCGGTCCTGACTGCTCTGGGCCTGGCCGGCGTGACGTGGGCGCTCATTGACGCCGGCGAGCGCGGCGCGACCTTGGGGGCGCTGTCGGCGGGCGCCGTTGGTCTGGCGTCGCTGGGCGGTTTCGTCGCCGTGGAGCGGCACGGCCGACACCCGATGTTGCCGCTCGATATCTTCCGTTCGCGGCAGTTCGTCGCCGCCAATCTCGTCACGTTCGTCGTCTACGCCAGCATTGGCATTACGTTCTTCCTGTTAGTCGTCCATCTCCAGCAGGTCCTCGGCTACTCGCCCCTGCAGTCGGGAGTGGCGACGCTGCCGATCACCGCCCTCATGCTGGTCCTGTCCGCGCGGGCCGGCCTGCTGGCCGCCCGCATTGGACCGCGCCTGCCAATGACCGTCGGGCCGCTCGCCATCGCCGCCGGCCTTGCGCTTCTGAGCCGCGTGCAGGCGGGGACCACCTACCTCGGCTCGGTGCTGCCGGGACTGCTCGTGTTCGGCCTCGGACTGACGCTGACGGTTGCTCCTCTGACCGGCACGGTGCTCGCCGCGGCGGCCGCGCAGCACGCCGGGATTGCCTCGGGCGTCAACAATGCCATCTCACGCGGTGCCGGGCTCGTCGCGGTCGCTGTGATTCCGGGGCTCACCGGTTTGACCGGCGATGCCTACAGGGATCCGACGGTCTTCGCGAGTGGCTTTCGCGCCGCCATGCTGATCAGCGCCGCGCTGGCCGCGGCCGGTGGAGTGCTCGCGTGGGCGCTGATCCGCAACGAGGTCGCCGATCGCGCCGACCCGTGCCCGGCCGGCAAGCTCGATCGCCGCCACTACTGCGCGGTCGACGGCGCGCCGCTGGCTACTGCGCGCGATGCCACGGAGGCGACGCGTTCCACCGCTTGACACGAGAACTTCGAGCAAATCGTCCAAGAGAAGTTTCCGGCCGCTGCTGTGTTGAAGGAGTGCGGACGGATCGTACGCCATCGCGGGCCGAGGTTCCGCTGGCTTGACGCGGAGCAGGATTCTCCGGCGTCACATCGTCCATGAACCGATCAGGCGATGATCACGTTTCTGGACATGTTGCGCCGTCACCTCGTCGGCCATCTGCTCCCCGGGGGGAAGCTTCTTGTAGTTTGGCCCAGGTCTCAGTGCCGGCCTGCCTCCTCCGGCAGGACCTGGAGCAGCACGTCTGTACCCACAGAGAGCTCCCCCGTGAACGGCCGGTCGTGGGAGGAGATCAGCACGACTGAGACGGCCACCCCGGTCGCAAAGAGTCCCATGGCAAAAGCGGCGCTCGCTCGGTTGTCACTATGGACCATGGCGATAGCGAGCAAGGTGCAGACGGCCTGCACGAGCAGAGCGGTCCACTTGACCCAGTTCACCGTCGATTGGCTGACAAGGATGCGCTGCCGGCGTGCATCAAAAGCGTTCTCCACCGCGGCGAGGATCTCGCGTTGCGCCGCCACTTGGCCGTCGCCGCGTGGCGTCAGGGCGAGGCTCACTTGCAACGCCTCGGCCAAGGGTGCCGGGGTCATCGTCAGCGTGGCGCGTCGGCGGGCCATCGCCGGCCATTCCTGCGTCACGGCGTCTTCAATTTGGCGGTGGACGAGCGCGCGCAACCGCGTCTCGGGCTCTCCAGGGAAGCTCGTGGCCAAGAGGACGATAGCGCGTAGCGCGCTCGCCTCACGGTTCACCGCTGCGTGTGCCCGATCGAGATCACCCCAAACCTGTGCGGCGATGAATGCCACGAGCAGACCGAAGATGATTCCCAGCGGGGGCAGCATGCCAGGCGAGATCGCCTTGAACGCGCGTGCCCGCACGCCGACCGCGAGAGTCATGACGAGCCAATGGATCCCCGCGGCGACTAAGTAGGTGACGACGAATACCACGAGGGCCATCCACCCGAGCGGGAGGTTTTGCAACCAATCGATCATCTGGACTTGTCCTTCCTGTGCAGTCCTTCCCTTCAGCAAGGGCTTCCTCTATGATGGCCCGAAAGTTAGAGTCGAAGAAATCGCAGGCGCTTCCGGAGAAGAGGGTCGGAAAGTAGGGATGAATGTTTAAAGCCGGCGAAGTCTATTTGAACCCGGTGACCGGTGAGCGAGCTGTGATCCGGATCGGGACGGACCTAACAGGTGGCGAACGGATGGTCGTGGACGTCTACGTCCAACCCGGCGGCAGAGTGATGGGCGAGCATATTCACCCTGAGATGGAAGAGCGATTTGTGATGCTGCGCGGTAAAGTCGGGTTCCGGCTTGCGGGTCGGGTGTCGATCGCGGAGCCTGGGGTCGAACTAATGGCCCCGCCGGGAACTCCCCACGACTAGTGGAACGCCGGAACGGAGGAAGCATTGGTTCGCATGGAAATGCGGCCGGCGGCCCGGTTTGAGGCCATGATCCGCAACGCATTCGGGCTGGCACAGGACGGAAAGGTGAACAAGGTTGGAATGCCAAACGTTCTGCAACTTGCCGTCTTCGCGCGTGAGTTCTCTGACGTCATGGAATTTACGCGGCCACCTCGATTCGTGCAGAGGATGCTATTTGGCCTGCTTGCCCCAATTGCCCGGATGTTAGGTTACCAAGGAAGCTATCCTGAGTACCTGACCCGGAAGCCATCCAGTACGATCTCTGTGGCGCCACTGCCGCTGAACTAAACGGTGGAAGATGGGGCGCCAGGCCTTCCGGGGGCGCGATGTAGAAGCTCTCGTCCTCGTTGCGATGGATGTGGCGAGGCGGGCAATTGCCCTTGCGGGTGAGGGCTTCGATCAGCGCGAATCGTCCCTGCGTCTGGTCACCGGTGGCGAGGAAAGTGAGCAGCCAGCCAGTGTACCAGAACGCCAAGGGATCATAGCTCGTCGACACGCCTGATTAGGAAGGTTTGAAGCGAGCGGTCTCTTGAGTTGGGCACAGCCCATTTCTGCCTATCCTCTCCGGATGTCTTGACCGCCTTTACCCTTGGCCTTGCCTTCTCTCCGCAGTTTTGCCCAGCGTTTCTTCTGAGCCGCAGCAATCGCAGCCCGGCCCGCGGCAGAGATGCCTTTGCGCTTGGCGGGTGTCTTTGGACGGTCAGGGCCAGGCTTGGGTGAGCCGTTCTTCTGTCTTCGCTCGGCCCAATACTTCTTCATCCTGACGCTGACCGAACGCCGTTCGGCGGCGGTCAGCTGTCGACGCCCGCGACCAGTGCCGTCTTGCGAAGCCGCTGGAGTGCGATCGCCGTCGCGCAGATCCGGAAATGCCCGGAGCAGTTCATTCTTCTCGGTTTCGAGCTGCCAGAGTCGAGCCTTCGCGCCCTCCCTGGCCAGCGATTTCATATCAATGGTCATTTAACTAACGATGATACTCGAAGAGGGAACCCGAGAGTTTTAGTAGATCTTGCCGTTCAGCGTTCAGCGGGCGTGAACAGGGGCGAATGAATAATATGTCAGGCACACCGCACCTCGCACGGTCTGGCCCGGATATCCCGTCTCACTTGGCGTCGGATTCGAGCTGCCCAAGGGGTGAGCGCGAGCTGCACGCGGGCCGTCGCCCATGCTGCCCTTCGAGAAGCCGATCAGGAGGTGGTCAGTACGAGGCGCGGCGGTGGACGCTGCTGGGGGTTCGAGCCTGCCCAACCTATTGACACTCGGGCCCGTGGCCTCTAGATTTCTCTCGACACGCCCAAAGAAGAAGGATGGGAAGCACATGTCAGCAAAGGTTGTCGGACCTCGCGACGGCAAGGCGGGGTTCCTCGGGAGCATCGGCGTCCGGTTCATGATCGACGGGGAGGAGGCGGGCGAGAGATTCTCTCTCGTCGAGCACCCGATGTCGGCTCGCGCCCTGGCGGCCCCGCTGCATCGGCACACGCGGGAAGACGAGTACAGCTATGTCCTCGAGGGCCGGATGGGCGCGCTTCTGGGGGATGAGGTGCTGGTCGCCAGCCCGGGGGATCTGGTATTCAAGCCCCGCAACCAGTGGCACACGTTCTGGAACGCGGGCGATGTGCCTGCCCGGATTCTGGAGATCATCTCTCCGGCCGGCTTTGAGCGATTCTTCGCCGAACTCGTCGACCTCGGGGGCGTCGGCGGGGCACCCCCGCAGATTCTCGCGGATCTCTGCGCGCGCTACGGCCTCGAGATGGATCCTCAAAGTGTCCCAGGGCTCGTCGAGCGCTTCGGTCTGCGCTTTCCGGGTGATCCCATGTAGTCGGATCGCCGGATACTGTTTCACGATGGCCGGAATGCGTATCTAGTAATCGAGTCGAAGGTGGCATCCTCACAACCTTCGTGATCGTCAGATAATCGTGGCTGATGGACCGACCACCAACAGAACGGCGATCACCCGCGCGTCCGCGAGATCCCGATTGCCCGAACTGCAACTCTCCGCTTCCCACAGTGACGCTGCGCACGTCGGTCGTCATCTGCTACCGCTGCGGCAAGTGCGGACAGATCTGGACGGTCGGGAAGCCCGGGATCTCGAGCGCTCCACACTGAGGAGTCAACGAGCAGTGGCGCTTCGGCTATGCTTGGGTCCCTGGGGGTCACGACAGGTGACTCCCGTGGCGTGAAGGAGACCAGATGGCATACGGCATCGTGCATTTCTTTGCTGGCGGTACGAAGGAGCAGTACGACGCATCCCTGGCGGCGGTACATCCCAGCGGAATAGGGCTGCCGAAAGGGCAAACCTTTCACGCAGCCGGCCCGTCGGCTGGTGGCTGGACAGTGATTGCGATCCATGAGTCCAAGGAGAGTTGGGAGCGCTTCCGTGATGACATCCTGATGCCTACCCTCCAAAAGGGCGTGAAGGGGGGCTTCATCGCGTCACCACAAGAGCAGGCGTTTGAGGTCTACAACCTGCGGCCGTGAAACCGTCGTTGCTCCTTGCAAGATCGGCAGTCTCCGAGCCAGGAGGCTGCTGAAAAAGCATCGTAGGGGATCGACAGATCCCCGCTCGCTTACTACCTAGGGTCGTGGTAGCGTAGCGGTAGCCTTTGGAGGCGTGAATGACAAACGGCGAACAAAAAGTGCTTGTGCGCGGAGTAGCTGCTGGTACGATCATGGGTTTGGCCATCGGTCTCATGCTCGCGTTATTCATTGCGATGAAGCCGGAATTCTTTGCAGGGCTGATCCAGTAACTAAGGCGAGTTTCTACACCTTTACAGCTCTTGGTCAGCGCTTGTGTCCCCACACGCGCCCTTTTGGGGTTGTCACAGAAGTGAGCGAGCTGATCGCATCGTGCGCGCCGCGATCAGCTCGCCGCAGACGGGAGTGAAGCCAGGCCATCTACGCAGCGAAGGCTGGACCCGGTCGCTGCCGGAGCTCGGCAGGATGTCGGCCGGGTCGGTCAGTGCTCACCCTGACGTCGGAAACGCCCAGGAGTACGAGACTGTCGTCGGCCTCGATCTCCGTGGGAGCGCTGCTGGCCGGCGCGCATTGATCGGGCCCACCGTCGGTCGCGTCGAAATAGCAGATCCCGTCGCCGCCCAGCTTCCAGCGGCCGGCCGCAGGTGCACACTGATCCGGCCCGTCGTCGGTCGCGTCGAAGTAACACCCGCCATCACCGCCGAGCTTCCAGCGGCCGCTTGCCTCCGGTGTCGCGGCTGTCACGCCAGCGGTCAACACCAGCAGGCCCATCAACAGAGCACCTGATACGCGCATGTGACCCTCACTTTCCAAGGCGCAGGCACATCAACGCGGCATGCACGTCGTTGCCGACCGGCCGACGATCGTGAGCGCGCTGCCTGCACCTACATCAACGTGCATGCGCCACAAAACTCACAACGCGTGCTGGCGGCTCAGCTGCAACACCGAAGTACGAGTTCTGGAGCAAGGAGGGGTGGAGGCCGAGGCCGAAAGCCGAAGCCTGCACCCAGCATTATGCTTGCCAGAGCAGAATCGCTGTCGCCAGCGGCAGCTGGTTCGCGTGCTTGGAGTGACATCTGGCCGTGTAGCTGTCTGCAGGGTCCCCAGGCGGCGGACCGGTGCGCTTGCCGGTCCACGGAGCCAACATGGCGACGTCCATTCTGGAGACTTGGGTAACAGTTGCGGATCGAAGGGAACGATCAACCGACTGCGGGCGACCTTCCTGTCGCCCCGTCAGTTTCGGCGCTAAGGATCTGGCTCACTCATGAGATCGGGCTCACCAGGGACGTTTGGCGCGCGTCTGAAGGCCTTTCGGGAGGCAGCGGGCTTCACGCAGGAGGAACTCGCGACCATCGCGGGCCTTTCGGTCCACGCCATCAGCGCGCTCGAACGCGGCGAGCGGCGCCGGCCCCACATGGAGACCGTTCGTGCCATTTCGGCCGCTCTGGACCTGAATGGCGCTGCACGCGACGCGCTCATGGAAAGCGCGCGCGCCCGGGTCACGCATGTCGCGAACGGTGACCTGCCGGATGCGCCGTTGCCCATTCCACCGACCACGCTCGTGGGCCGCGAGAACGATCTCGGAACATTGCACGAGTGGCTCGAGGATTCCGCCGTACGGCTGATCACGCTGACGGGGACCGGCGGCGCCGGCAAGACGCGGCTGGCGCTGGAGCTCGCACGCCGCCTCGCGAGCGACGGCAGGACGCGCGTCGTGTTCGTGCCTCTCGCCGCTGTCCGCGACCCCGACCTCGTGGCGCCGGCGATCGCCGAGGCCTTCGGGCTGTCCGACGTCTCGGCCTCCGATCTCACGCGGTGCGTCCGTCCGGCGTGTGAAGATCAGCCGACCCAGATCGTCCTCGACAACTTCGAGCAGGTCCTCGACGCCGCGATCCTGGTCGCCGATCTCGTCGCGGGTATTCGCTCGATTCGAGTCCTCGTGACGAGCCGGGCTGCGCTCCGCGTTCGCGGCGAACGCGAGTTCCCGGTGGGACCGCTGGACCTGGAGGTTGACGAGACGCTCGCCACACTCGCGGACCTGGCGCGGACGCCGGCCGTGCACCTGTTCCTGGAACGCGTGCGCGACGTGGAGCCGGGATTCAGGCTCACGTCAGGGAACAGCGCGACCGTGACGTCAATCTGCCGGCGCCTCGATGCGCTCCCGCTGGCGCTGGAACTGGCGGCACCGTGGATGAAGGTGCTTTCGCCCAAAGAGCTTCTTCGCCGCCTGTGCGACAACGCGCTGCCGGCGCCCGTCGGTATCCGCGACCTTCCCGAGCGGCAGCAGACGATGAACGCCACCGTCGCATGGAGCTGTCAGTTGCTCTCGCCGGCCGAGCAGCGGCTGTTTCGCCGGCTCGGCGTCCTGCCGGGAAAGTTCTCGATCGACGCTGCTGCTGCCGTGCTGGCCGGTGACGTCGCGGCCGCCCCGGCCCATGACGACGTGCTTCGAACCGCGGCGACGCTGATCGACAAGAGCCTGCTGCTGCGCGCCGAGAGCTCCGTGCCGTCACGTCCTCTGTACGAGATGCTCGAGACGGTTCGCGCCTTTGCGGTCCTCGAGGCGTCCGTTCACGGCGAGCGCGAGAGCGCCCTGACGGGGCTCGCGCGCTACTGCGCGGGGCAGGCGCGCGCATCCGCGGAAGGGTTGGTGGGCCACGCACAAGCCGGATGGCTGGACCGGGTGCGAGACGATCTCGAGAACTATCGGACCGCGTTCGGCTGGCTGATCGAACGCGGCCGCGTGGTGGAAGCCACCGAGATCGCGTTCAACCTGTTTTTCTTCTGGGTGATTCGCGGACATGCCTGGCAGGGGCTGGACTGGTACGAGCGAGCGCTCGCGGCCGGCCCGCTGAGGACGTCCGCCGAGGCGATGGCGCGGCTCGGCGTCGGCGCGATGTGCTACACACTGGGAGAGATCGCACGTGCCCGTGCCGCACTTGCACGCGGCCTCGCGATACCCGAACCCGTCGACCTCCGCATCCGATCGTGGACGCAGCTGCTTGCCGGTCATGTGGAACACGCCGCCGGCAACGAGCGCGGGGCCTACGAGCTCTTCACCCACAGTCTCGAGGGCTTTCGCAAAGTCGGCTTTGCCTGGGGCATCGGCAATGCGCTCGAAGGGCTGGCGTGGGTCGCATTAGCCACCGGCGAGCTCGATGCCGCCGAGCAGGCGTTGGACGAGGCCAGGCTGGCGCTTCGCGAGTGCGGTCCCTGGTCGCTTCTGCTGATGTTGTACGTCCAGTCGGTTGTCGCGGTGCGCCGGAAGAAGCCGGACGCCGCAATTGCGCATAGCCGGGAGAGCCTGCTGCACATCCGGGATCTCGACGACAAGTTTGCATTCGTGTACGCCGTCGCGCCGTTGGTTGCTGCCGCCGTGCTGAAGGGAGAGGACGTGTGGGCCGCCCGCCTGCTCGGGGCCCGCGACGCCGTGACCGAGCGGACCGGCGCCACCGCCGTCGATCGCTCCGTCCTGGACCTCAAGGATGAAGCCGAGCGCACGGTCCGGGACCGACTGGGCGAGGATCGGTGGGCGCGCGCGTACGCCTCCGGGCGCAGAGCCTCCATTCAGTCGCTGATCGGTGACCTCGACAGTCGGAAAACTCCGACCTGATTCCCGCCCTGCTCCGATGCAAAATGGGGTCGAAGAGGACCTGCCATCAAATGTCCGCTTGCTCGATTGTCCGTGGTGGCGGCGTAGTGCTGCCCAGCTCGATGCGTTTCCTGCCGACGCTGCTGCGAAGCGGGAAACTGCAGCACCCTCGGGCCATCACGCGCCTGAGCCTCATCTCGCAGAGGGGAGAGGGCTGAGAACCGGCGTCATGCGAAACCGCGAGGCAGCCCCAATGTTTCCAATGGTTCTGGCCTACGAACGACAGGGTGCGATGCCCGCAGGCCGATTAATCACCTGCGCGATGATTCTCGGGCTGTTGTTCGCAGGCGGTCGCTCAGTAAGAGCTGAGTCCAACCTCACTCTGCCTACTCCGCGCAGCCATTACGAGACCTTCACACCGGGAATCTCCGGACGTCCTTTATTACAGAACCTGCTGCAAGGCCTCGACCCGCAGACTCAGAAACGGTGCTGATGTTTCTTGCGTCTTCCCATTTGCTGAATGGGGGGGCAGAAGGATATGCGACAAAATTCAGCTTGATTCTATTTATTAAGTCGCGAATAACGATGGCCGGAATACTTACAGAGTTGGATCCAGCGCTCGACCAGGATAGATATTTGTCACAGCGTGTGAGGAGTCTCGTAAAGAGGGAAATCCCCAAAAGACTGTTATTCACGATATGGTTTCCCGCGTGGAACTCTCACAGCTATCGGAGTCTCTTTTCGAATGCGGATGTACGCGCCGCTCGTAAGATTCCCAAGAGCAGCGAGCAGCCGCTTCCCCGCGCCCACTCCAGCGAGGTCAGGTGATGGCGGACGTTCTCGGGACGGGAATGTTGGGCTCAGCTACAGCGCTCGAACTTGGATCGCGTGCATCTGCCGTTCACGTTGTGGTCCTTCACCTCGACGCGCTGATCTTCCTTCATGACGGTGATCACGAGCGGCTTGCCGGGAACGCGCTTGCCCGGGCATGATCCTCAACTCCGGCAACGCGCGCATCGTGCAGTTCTGGTTGAAGTTCTATTTCTGAAGTGTTGAAGTTGTGTTTCTGAAGAGGAGGCGGCCGTTGACGTGGCACACAGTGGGCTGCCGGATGGTTTCGGGCGTTGCGATCGCAGCAGGGCTGTTGACTGCCGCGCAGTTGCAGGAGCCGGGACCGACGGCGTCGGCGTCCGGGCACTATGCCCGCGGTGTCGAGTCTCACTACGCCCGCCGGCTCGACGAGGCCAGCCGCGAGTACGCCCGCGCCCGCGCCCGCGAGGTCGATCCGCCACCGCCGCTCGACTCGCACCAGACGGTGAGCGTGTCGCGCTGGAACAACGCGGTCATCAACCAGCGGTTCCTTCCCTACAACTTCAGCTCGAAACTGGAATGGCCCACGACCGTGCAAGCCGGACCATCTCGGGCGGCCGCGCCCCCGACACAAATCGTCGACGCGGCGTCTCTCGAGGATTTCCAACTGCCGCCGAAGACCGTGTTCGACCCCGCGATGCCGCGTTATCCGAACGTCTGGTTCTATGTCGACGCGTCGCTGGCGGATTCACAGGCGACCGCAATGCGGGTCGTCGCCGACCAGGTCCGCGCGGCGCTGCGCGTGCGCGAGTCCTATGGCCCCTTCTCGAATCCCGAGGGGGCGGACTTCGAGGTGACGATCGAGCATCTGCAGCCCTGGGAAGACGCCGCGCACCGCGCCCTGCAGCACGCGCACGCCTTCCACATGCGCTACTACCATTCGGCGCTGGCGGCACAGAAGCTCGACCGCGTCACGCTTCGGACGCGCGCGGGCAGCCGTGACTTCTATCGCGTCGCCGCCTCCGCCCACTACGAAGTCGGGCACAGCAATCCGAATCATGCCGACGTCGAGATCTGCCCGATCTGTGGCCGAACCGGCGAGTACGCCAATCAGCCTGGGAACCTTGTCGAGCGGGTCCACGATCCGCTTGGCCTCGAGCTGCTGTTGAACGGCACGATTCGCAACGTCGTCGTCCACTACCACCACGAGGACCAGGCCGAGGTCGGCGGGATCATCCGCGTGCTGCGCGATCACTTCGCCGTTCAGCACGAGGTGTTCCCGGCCCAGAGCGGCGACCGCAACACGCTGCGGATCGGGGTTGTCGTGATCGGTGCAGGAACCACGAAGTGAATTATTCTGGCCGGCGGCGCGAGCCCGTCCAACGGACCCTCCCACGACGACATCGCTTCGGGCGCGGCCCGCTCGGCTCGCTGGGCGCATCCTTTTCGAGCATCGTGGCGGCTGCTGCGCTGGGCAACATCTCTGTAGGCATCTGGGATTGCTACCCGAAGGATTCATGAGCAAGAACGCCGTTCTGGCTTCCACCCATTCGCGGAGTAGGGCCCGTTCAGGGCGCTGTGGGTGATGCGCCATAGGAGGGTTGCATGTCTACCTCTCACTACGACGTCGTGACTGTGGGCGGTGGTCTTGGAGGTGCGGCACTAGGCATGGCTATGGCCAAAGCCGGAGCGCGCGTCCTCATCCTCGAGCGAGAGGCGAAGTTCAAAGATCGGGTGCGTGGGGAATTCCTGGCGCCGTGGGGCGTGGCAGAAGCGCAGCAGCTTGCCGTCGCAGATTTGTTTCGCAAGAGTGGGCACAACGTGCCCTTCGTCGAGATGGGATTGGGCCGCCCGCGTGATCTCCGAAGTACGACGCCGCAGGGTGTGCCTGCGATAGGCGTCAGTCATCCTGAAATGCAGGAGCTGCTGCTACAAGCGGCGGTCAGTGCCGGCGCCCACGTCCGTCGTGAAGCGGTGGTCACGGCTGTTGAGACAGGCGAGCTGCCGCGAGTGCAGCTCCATCAATCGGGCGGCAGTCTTGAGACAGTCACTGCGCGGCTTGTGGTTGCGGCGGATGGCCGCAATTCCGCTGTCCGCAAGTGGGCTCGATTTTCCGTCACGCGTGACCCGCATCCGTTTTTCTTCGCGGGCGTTTTGCTGACGGGTCTGACTGCGCCCCAGGATGTCGGTTACTACTGTTTCAATCCGACGATCGCCACGGCGGCAGCGAGCCTTTATCAAGGCGCGGATCGCTTTCGCGCGTATCTCGCCTATCCCAGTGAGGGCATCGATCGTTTGCAGGGCGAGCAAGCACTGCCCCGATTTCTGGACTACTCCAGACGAACGACACCTTTCCCCGAGGTGTACGACGGTCCCCTTCATCTCCTTGGCCCCCTCGCGTCATTTTCCTGTGACGAAGATTGGGTCGAACATCCGTACCAGGACGGTGTCGCGCTGATTGGGGATGCCGCCGCTACTAGCGACCCCGTGTATGGGCAAGGGCTGTCCCTGGCGCTGCGTGACGTGCGCACGCTCAGCGATAGGCTTCTCAGCAACAATCACTGGGACACTGCAGGTAATGAGTACGCCTCGGAACACCGTCGCTACTTTTCTGCCATCCACACGTCCTGCGGCTGGTTAAGACAAATCTTCCAGGAGCAGGGACCCGAAGCCGATCAGCGGCGGGCCATGGCCCTATCGCTGATTGCCAGCGATCCCACGCGAATCCCTGACCACATCATGAGCGGACCGGAGCTTCCGATTGACGACAACGTTCGTTCGCGTTTCTTTGGCGCGGCGGAGTCGTAATTGATCGCATTTGCCTATCTGCGTGACGGGCGATACGCGATCACGGCGCACTGTCTACCTGCTGTCACTAATGAGGATTGTCATTGAGTGTGTGACGATACAGACCTGGAACGATACAGACCTGGAACGTCGACCTGGAACGTCAGACCTGGATTGCCTCTAAGAGCGCAATCGTTAAACCGCCCGTTTGGTTGCATCCCGTGCAGCGCTGGATAGAGCGATCCCTGCTCGATGCGCAGGACGCATTCGAGATCGGCTGGATGCGGCGGGCGATCGCGAAACCGTGATTCGGACCGGTGGCGAGCGTGCGCAGGATCAGCAAGGGCAGCGTGCTGTGCAGCAGTTCACCTTACGGCGGCCGGGGTGACGATCGCGCCATGGGCGGTTCCTTGGCGCAGTATCAACCGCGGGCCTGTTCATGTCGAACGTCTAGGTGAGACAGTCGCACTGCCGACAGCCCTCCGCCTGTTGGTGAGGGTGCATGCCAATCAGACAATCGACCTGCACCTGGGCGAGCTGCCGGCGGCGGGGGTTCAGCGATTCGAGGCGCAGCGCGGCACGTATCGCGTCTCGGGCGGGCGCATCGAGATTCATCCGCAGATGGGCGGCGAGCCTGTCAATTTCATCCTGGACCATCTCGTCGATCAGAAGCCCGGCACGACCGTGTCGCCACCAACGGTGAGGTCGCGCTCATGGTGCGAGATGAGGGCACCCTATCAGCCGTACTTCGCGCCTCAGCGATGACGTTCGACTCGTCACGCTGAGGGAAACGAGCCCTAGGCGAATTGCTCGTAATGGATGCTCGAGTCCGGCACCTGCAACGTGCGCAGCGCTGCTGCCACCGCGACCATCATCGGCGGCGGTCCGCAGATGAAGGCCTCACGATCCTCCACATCGGGAACGAGCCTCGCGAGCATCGGTCCGTCGACGCGGCCGCTTTCGTGTGCGCCAGCCGCGTCGGCTGAGTGAGACAGAACGAAATGACAGCGCGCGCTCAGGGCGCGAAGCTCTGAGGCAAACACCAGATCGTTGACGGTCCTGACCGCATACACCAGCACGATGTCCCGACCGGCCTCGGCCAGGGACTCGATCAACGCTCGGATCGGCGTGATGCCAATCCCGCCGGCCACCATGAGGTATTTGTCGCGCGGCGCAGCGGCGGTGAAGGCGCCGAGCGGGCCCTCGAGTAAGGTGAGCGTGTCCGGCCTCAGGTCGCGGATTCGAGCGGTGAAGTCCCCAACCGCCTTGATTGACAGCCTCAGGAACTGACCATTCGGGGCCGCGGAGAACGAAAAGGGATGCGGTGACCAGCAGCCCTTCGACAGGAAGGCCACATTGGCGTATTGGCCTGGACGGAACACGAAGCGATCGAGCCGACGACCTGTCAGATACACCGACGTGACGTCGCCGCTCTCCGCGACGAGTCTGTCGATACGGAATCGATGTCGGGCGCACCTGGCGATCGGCCGGCCCACGCGAAACGTCAGGAAGCAGCCGAACACCAGCAGGTGCAAGGCGAGCCAGTAGATGGCCCAGGGTTGCCCCGCGATGTCCGCGCCGTTCGCCTGGTGCACCAGGGCGAGGCCGATCGCTACGTACATGGTGAGATGACTGACGTGCCACATCTCGTAGGTCAGGCGGCGTCTGATCAGTGGAGTCGATGACAGCACGACGAGCGCGATAATGGTGAAGGCCGCAAATGCCAGCCGGGTCGGCCAATCTGAGATGAACTCGGTGAACTGCTGGACGGCGCCGAAGTGATTCCGGCGGGCGTAGCCGACAGTGAGCAGGACGGGATGAGCGAGAAAGAGCGATCCGATCGTAAAACCGAGCCGCCGGTGCCACCGAGACAATCGGTCGCTTCCGAGCGACGGCTCGAGCCACGGCAGGCGGCCGACGAGCACCAGTTGCAGCAGCACCGCCGAGCCGACCAGGAGCCCGGCCAACCGGCCGAGCGCCACTACCTGTCCGCCCGGTCTGCCACTCAACAGCAGGTGGCTCGAGGCGTGCCACCACGCGACGCCCAGCACCGCGGCGTGAAGCCCGCAAGCCGCGGCGAGCCACTGCGCCGGCGTGATGCGTTGCTCGCGGTCACCCGCCAGGACGCGATCGGCTATTGCTTTCACGCAGATCGGCTGCTGCGTGGGCCGGACTATAGGCGTCACGAAGTCTGGGAGCCGAACGATCCCCAGGATCCGTCTATACTCACGCGCCATCACTTCGCCTCAGCCGTCGAGCGTGCCGCGCCTCCGTCGTTGAACTTCCGGTACCGTTCGTCCGCTCTGCGCGGCTCACCCTAGCACCGCGTCTGCCTCTGGCTCTCGAGGATGTGCGCTCGTGGGCATGCGGGATTGTTTGAGCTGGTTGGTCACGGCACCACGGAACGCCTGCCGGGCGCGCGAGAGGCTGGACATGACGGTGCCCATGGGAATGCCCATCACGCCAGCTACCTCTCGGTACGACAGCCCCTCCAGTTCGCGGAGCACGAGCACTTCGCGAAAACGATCCGGCAAGTGGCTCATCGCTCGCTCGATCAGCGTGACGTCCTCGGTGTGACGCAACAGCGCTTCAGGATCGAAACCCGGACGAAACGTGCTGTGGTGCGCTTCGTCGAAGAGGTCGGTTGGTGCGTGAAAGCTCCGGGCGCGCCAGCCGCAGGACGTGTTGCGAACAATCCTGAGGAACCAGGCGCGCCCATTGCCACCAGTGAATGTCCCGAAGTATCGAAAGGCCCGCAGCAGCGCCTCTTGGACGGCATCTTCCGCGTCCTGCTCGTGCCGCAGTCGCCATCGCGCGAGCCGATAAGCGGCATTGAGGTGGGGCAGGACGACCTCGTCGAAACTCTGACCGATCGCCGGTGCCGGCGCCGGTCCACAACGTTCGTTACTCATGAGGCGCTCCGACGAGCAGCTGGCCGCGTTGCTGTCTCACTGCACGACGACCTTGCCGGTCATCTTCGAGTGGATGGAACAGAAGTACGGATAGATGCCCGGCGTGCTGAACGTGAACGAGAACTTCTCGTCGGTGTCCAGCACCTTCGACTTGAACACCTTCTCCGTGCTCACGACCGTGTGGGGAATGTCGTCGCGATTGGTCCACGTCACGGTGGTGCCAACACCGACCGTGAGGTCGGTTGGCCCGAACGCGAAGTTGTCGATCGCCACTTCCATCGTTGCCCCTGTCGGCAGTGCGCTGGCTCCGACACCAGCGGGTCTGACACCCAGCCCCGCGACGCCCAATCCCAGCGCCGCCACGAAGATTCCAGTAGACACACGTCTCCTCATATGACTTCCTTTCATTGCGTTGATCGATTGTTTGACTGTCGCTTGTGCTTACGTGACTGTTACGCGAGCGAGGAATCCACTACCGCCAGCGAGTGCTTCCCTCGCACGTAGGTCACATCCGTGATGCCGAGGATGCTCTTCAGTTGATCCGCCGGGTACTGTCATCGGTCCCGGTGACTCGGCGGTGCCTGGCCGCGGCTGGGGAAATGCCGTCGAAGCGGCCGTATGGAACGTCACGTTGCCTTCGACCTTCTGCATCGTCTGGTGGATGTGGCCGTTCAGCACCGTGACCGAGCCGAACTTCCTGAGGTAGGACAGTGCCTGCCCGCTGTCTTCCGTGCCCCACCCCCACTCCGGGTAGACGGTCCATAGAGGAATGTGCGCGAACACGACGACCGGGGTGCTGTGCTTCAGATGCTTGACGTCGTCTTCGATCCATTCGAGCTGCTCGCCGCCGAGCGAGCCAAGGCCGCCGGCCTTCAGGTTCAGGACGTTCACCAGCCCGATGAAGTGCACGCCCTTCTTGTCGAAGCTGTACCACCCGGCGCCCTTGGCGCCCTTGCCGTAGCGTTCCAGATACTGCTTGCCGTCGTCCCCGAGCACGTCGTGTTCGCCCGGTACGAAGAACACGTCTTTCGCACTCGCGCTCTTCAGGACCTGGTCCACCGTGTCGAATTCTTCGGGCTTCGAGAGGTGGCTGATGTCGCCCGTGTGCAACATGAATTCGGGTGGCGTCGTCAGCCGGTTGACCTTCTCGACGGCCGCCTTCAGCGTCCCGACCACATCCGGATTCGCCTGCTTGTTGAACCCCATGTGGCTGTCACTGATCTGTACGAAGCTGATCTCTGCAGTCGAGGTGGACCCCAACGGCAGCATGGTGCTCAGGCTGTATGACTTCAGCACGCCGCCGTGCATGGCGTAGAAGGCGCCGGTTCCCGCCCACGCCATGCATTTCAAGAATCCCCGCCGGTCAACGCCGTCATGGTCGTGGCCGGGCAACGCCTCGTCGTTGTTCGTCTCAGACATTTTTCGTCCTCCTGGTCTGTTCGACCCTGTCTGCGTTCATCCCCTCGCGCCAGTTCCTGGCGCGTCGCGGATGCACCGACTATGGTTGGCACTGACGATCCGGGCAATGGACCGCCGGTCACTCCCCGCTGGAACCGCGGTCCCCTCGTAACCGCCAGGCAACAGAAAGACTTAGAGAGTCAGGTCCCCTCCGGCAGTCGCGGAATGAGTGGTATGCTTCACCCTCGGATTAGCTCGGCAGTGACCTGCCGGAATTACTCAGACCTGCCGTGCGGATAGGAAGAGTGGCGTCCTCCGAGGCTGGAGGACCGATGAAGAAGACCGCTGCTAGGCGGTCCTGCCGCCAGAGGACGCGGGCCTCACACGCGTTTTTCAACTAAGCAGTGGTCCGGCAGCGCCGGGCACGTCACATGGAACGAGACCATCGGGATGCCGGGCGGCTCTGTTTTGGAGTGTTCGAGGTTGACCTTCGGGCTGGCGAATTGCGCAAGCGCGGCCTCAAGGTCCGGCTTCAGCAGCAGCCCTTCCAGGTCCTGGCGATGCTGCTCGAGCACGCCGGCGAGGTCGTCGGGCGCGAAGACCTTCAGAGGAGGCTGTGGCCCGCAGATACCTTCGTGGATTTCGGCCATGGGCTCAACAAGGCGGTCAACAAAATCCGTGAGGCGCTCGGGGACTCCTCCGAGAGTCCCCGCTTCATCGAAACGGTGGGGCGTCGCGGCTACCGCTTCGTGGCCGACGTCAGGGTTGCCTATCCGGCACCGGTTCGAACCCCGGAGCTCGCACCTCAACCTGAGCCCCCGCCAGACCTTCCTGGTCGTGACGATCCCGCCGGCTCCCTCCCGCCGGTCTCGCGTCGTGGGACGCCACGAGTGTGGCCGATATCGGCGTCGGTGCTGGTCGTCGTGCTGGCCTCCCTCGCTTTGTGGCAGCGAAGTGCCGGCACTTCGTCGCCGGTCATCCGTTCATTGGCTGTCCTGCCATTGGAGAGCCTTTCGAACGATGCATCCCAGGATTACTTCGCTGACGGGATGACTGACGAGTTGATTTCCGACCTCGGCCAGATCAGCGCGCTGCGCGTGATCTCGCGCACGTCGGTGATGGCGTACAAACACACCCGCAAGTCTCTGCCGCAGATCGCTCGCGAGCTGAACGTGGACGCTGTGGTGGAAGGTACCGTCCTCCGTTCTGGAGACGACGTCCGGATCACGGCGCAGTTGATCGACGGCTCTGCGGACAGGCACCTGTGGTCCCAGAGCTATCAGGGTGAACTGCGGGATACTCTGGCGCTCCAGAGCAACGTCGCGAGAGCCATCGCCGATCAGATTCGGATCAGCGTGAATCCGCAGGAGCAGTCGGCGCTGAGAAACGTCAGGGTGGTGAACCCGGTCGCGTACGAGTCGTATCTCAAGGGGCGCTTCTTCTGGAACAAGCGAACGGCGGATGGTTTGAAGGTGGCGCTGGCGTACTTCAACGAGGCCATCGACGAGGATCCGAAATACGCGCAGGCCTACTCAGGGCTGGCCGACACCTATGCGTTGCTGGGCGACTGGCAGTACGCGGTGATGACTCCGAAGGAGGCGCTGCCGCAGGCGAAGGCCGCGGCGATGAAGGCCCTGGAACTGGACAGCGCGCTGGGCGAAGCCCACACCTCCCTGGCCTTCTGCCTGGACGGTTTCGATTGGAACTTCGACGCTGCCGGGAACGAATTCCGGCGAGCCATCGAACTCAACCCGGGCTACGCAACGGCTCATCATTGGTATGCGTGGCATCTGGCGCTCCTCCGTCGATACGACGAAGCGATCGTCGAAATGAAGAAGGCGATGAATGTCGATCCGCTCTCCATCATCATCAACGCCGATCTGGCCGAGCTCCTGTCGCTCGCGCATGCGACCGACGAGTCGATACAACAGAGCCGCAAAACGATCGAAATGGATCCCGCGTTCGGCCTCGCACACAACCACCTCGGCCAGGCATACCTCCAGAAACACATGAACACTGAGGCGGTCGCAGAGCTCCAGGAAGCGGTCAAGTTGTCCAATGGCAGCCCAACCTGCATCGCCAACCTTGCGCGCGCCAACGCCGCTTCCGACAAGAGGAGCGAAGCGGTCAAGTTGCTAGGCGACCTGAAGAAGCGCTCAACCCCGGGCCAGTCGTTTGCTTCGGAAATCGCCGTGATCTACGCGTCTCTCGGAGATACGGATCAGGCGATGAGTTGGCTCGAGAAAGGCCACGAAGAGCGGTTCAACCCTGGCGTCCTGATCCGACCAGGCTTCGATCCTCTCCGAGCGGACCCGCGTTTCGAGGATCTCGTGCGCCGCAGCGGATTCCCTCAGTAAGCCCGTCCCTGAAAGACATCCCGCCTCGGCTCCAGTGCCGCAGCTGACGTCCCCGAACTGAACGAACATCGAGCGGCACTGCATACGGTCCCGGCACACGCCAGGTCTGATCCCACTGTTGCACTGCGGCTCACGAAGCCTTGAGACCCTCGCATCGCGCAGACCGATGTCCCAACCGCGCAATTTGTGGCGTCACGCAGCCGCACCCCAGTTTTGTTGAAGTTTCTACTTCGCCTCCCCTCGGTTGAGGCAAAAGGGAGATCGCGGGAGCGGGGGAGGATGGCAGGGCGATGACCGCATGAGCCGATCAGGTCGGAGACCGTAATCTTGCTCGGGGTCAGCATGCTCTCGCACCGGGGATGGGCCGCTCGGACCCGTCCACTCATCCGGATCCTCGAGTCGACCGACAACGGCGCCGTGCTTGAGCCAGGCAGACGTATCGAAAGGAGCCGCCTTACCCAGTGCGCGCCACAACTTGACCCCCGCACCCTGGATGAAGACGCCCCGAAGCTGCGGCGGAAGGGTCGACGCTGGCAGCGCGATTCGGAAGGTTCGGGGTCGCTGACCCGCCGCATTTCCTCTTGATTCGAACGGACCGACACGATAGATAAAAGATCGGTCACGTTCGTGCTAACGCTGAGGTTGTTGCTGAGCCGACAGACAACCGAGAGCGATCGGGGGAGAGGCCATGCGCTATTCGACCGGAGGCGTCCGCGACTACATCCCGAACGGGTGTTCGGGACCCGACCTGCCCGCAACGATCACAGAAGTTCGCGCCTTTCAGTCTTTTTATGGCCTGGCGGGGCACACGCCCGTCTCCACATGGGAAAACGGCGATGTGTGGGGTTCCGACTTTCGAGACGACGGCGGAGACCTCGACGCGTCGGGTGGAAGTGATCTGCCGGAGATTTACCTCTTCGCGGGGCACGGCAGCTGCCAGAATCCGCCGACCTCTGCGACTCCGGATTTCCTGATCGTCTGCGGCAACTTCGGCACGCCAAACACGGTCAACGTCGGCACGTCGTCTCGCTGGGGCAACAGCAACGGCCGTCTCCAGTTCATTTTCGTCGACGCCTCGTGTCCGATGGATCTCGTCTCGCTTGCGAACAACTGGTTCCCGGTATTTCGCGGGCTCCATATGGCGACCGGTCACTCGGGCACGTCCAATGCGGACGCGCTCGACAGCGATGCGCGTGGCTCCCAGCTGGCCGCGCGGACAGCCGGCTTGCCGTTCCCATTCTCCTGGCTGTTTCCTCAGCAGAGCGTCGGCGATGCCTGGATGGATGCCGGAACGATCGACATCCAATCCGGGTGCTCCGCAGTGGCGCTTGCCGTTGGCGCGACGGAGGCCGAAGCGATCGATCGGCGAGAGAACGAGCGGATCACAGACAATCGGAGCGATCCTGCGGTGAACTGGGCCGCCTGGAAGTGGCGCACGGCCTGACGCGAATTGCAGTCGCCGTCAGCGCTGGAATGCAGAAGCGGTGACCATGCCCAACGATGCCCGACAGCCGGTGTTGTCGAAGATAGCGGCGGCGGACCTGATCAAGACGGCACGCACGCTTGCCGGCTTCAAGATCACGCGCGGAGAGTTTGCCTCGACGGCGAACGTCTCTGGCGTGCGCTCGAAGACGCTGACCTTCAGCCGTCGTCACGACAGCCTCACCGCGTTCGCGACGAACGCGGACTACGGCCACGGCCGGCGAGCAGGTGCTTGGACCGGAGCGGACAAGACGATAGTCGCCGTGTGCCGCCGCGTTCTGCGCGCAGCGAAAGTTCCTGCGGGAGAGATCGCAGCAATCGAGATCCAGCGCGAGATGGGCCAGACCGCGCAACGTGTCGCTGAAGGTGAGTTTCGCGTCGGCGAGCCGGTGCTCCTTCGGAAGATCGCGCGCGGCCGGAGGGCGGTGCGGGGTGTCCCGGTGTGGTCTTCGTATGCCGCGGTCGGGCTGACGGCCAGGGGTGCGGTCGGCTCGGTTGAAATCCATTGGCCGGAGGTGTCGGAGGCGGTCTTCAAAGAAGCCAGCGTCTTGCAGCAGGTGGTGAAACTCGGCTTCAAGGCTCCGGAGCTCAAGGGAGCTCGCCCCGAGTCGATCCAAGCCGGCGTGATTCACTCGCCCGCGATCGGCTTTTTCATCGACATCGTACCAGTTATTCGCGTCGTGTATGCCGTCGAGCAGCCCGGCGTCGGGCGGAAGCCCGTGCTCTATCTGGATCGACACGGCGATGCCGTCGAGTTGCCCCGCACGATTCGTCTTAACGAGCCTAAGCCGGCTGATCGTCCCGCTCCCGAGAAGCGATACTGATTGGTGGCCACCATTCGGTCCAAAGCCGCACGCCGGTTTTATTGAGGTTTTCTGTCCGGCTCCCGTCCGTTGAGGCGAGGGGAAGGTGGAGAGAGCGGGGGAGGATCGTAAGCGGTGAAGGACTGGACCCCATTCCGCGCGGTCAGGCGTGCGCTTCGGGCGTTCGCGAGGACAAAACCGTGTGATCCGTCAACACTGCGGCGTTCGTTACCTATGCTGGTGATTCCACGCCATCCTCGTATAATCACGGCGTTCCACCAAAGCTGTGTCGCTCAGTCCTGGCACTCGCCTCGGCCCGTACGAAGTGACCGCGCAGATCGGCGTGGGCGGAATGGGCGAGGTGTATCGCGCGACCGACACGAACTTGAAGCGGGCGGTGGCCATTAAGGTGTTGCCGGAATCGGTGGCTGGTGACGCTGAGCGGCTAGCGCGGTTTCAACGCGAAGCCGAAGTCCTCGCCTCGCTGAACCACCCCAACATCGCATCCATCTACGGCCTCGAGCGCGCGGACGGCACCACGGCGCTCGTGCTCGAATTGGTCGAAGGGCCGACACTGGCCGATCGCATCGCACAAGGTCCGATTCCGATCGATGAGGCGTTGCCGATCGCACGACTGATCGCGCACGCACTCGAAGCCGCGCACGAACACGGCATCATCCACCGTGATCTCAAGCCCGCGAATATTAAGCTGCGGCCTGATGGCACGGCGAAGGTCTTGGACTTTGGCCTGGCCAAGTCGTTCGAGCAGACACGGCTTCCACGCGATCTGACGCAGTCGCCGACCGTGCTGAGTCCGGCGCCCACGCTCGCCGGTGTCATCTTGGGCACGGCGGCGTACATGAGCCCGGAGCAGGCGCGTGGCAAAGGCGTGGACAAACGTACCGATATATGGGCGTTCGGCTGCGTGCTGTTCGAGATGCTGACGGGACAGAAGCCGTTCGATGGCGAGACGCTGACGGACATCGTCGCCGCGATCGTCAAGAACGAGCCCGATTGGCGGGCGCTGCCACCCGGAACGCCGGCAGCCGTTCGGTCAGTCATCGTGAGGTGCCTCAGGAAAGACCCTTCACAGCGGCTTCGCGACATCGCCGACGGGCGGTTCCAGATTGAGGAGGTGTTGAACGATCCTGGTGCCTCAGAGGCTCGCTCTCGCAGTCGGTTCGGGTGGCGGACTCTCGCCGTCGTCGCCGCGGCAGCCGTTGGTGGCGGCGCGATCGCGGGCGCGTGGTTGCTCCAGTCGCAGAAGCCTACGCTTCCGAACCCGCTCGAAAACGCACTGTTCAGTCGCGTGACGAACTTCGAAGGGACCGAACGCAGTGCGGCGATCTCGCGAGACGGCAGGTTCGTGGCGTTTCGATCGGATCAAGACGGCCCACTCGACGTGTGGCTCACGCGGATTGGTACTGGCCGGTTCCTGAACGTGACGAAGGGGATTGACGACGAGTTCGCGACGGACACGCCGAGCTGCGGGTTTTCTGCAGATGGATCGGAAATCTGGGTCAGCGGGGGACCCGGCCGACGATTGCGCGTTCTGCCGTTGATGGGCGGCACACCACGTCCCTTCCTCTCGGACAATGCCGTCGCCGTTGCGTGGTCCCCGGACGGCACACGTATCGTGTATCACCTCCAGGACGCCGGTGATTCGGTGTTCGTTGCCGACCGCACGGGCGCCAACGCTCGTCAGATCTTTCGACGGCGCGCAAACGAGCACAATCACTTTCTGATCTGGTCGGTCGATGGCCGGTGGATCTATTTCACGAGCGGCACTCCGGAAACGAAGGAGATGGACCTCTGGCGAGTTTCGCCGGATGGTGGATCCCCGGAGCGTCTGACCACCCACAACAGCGATGTCGCGTACCCGACGCCGATCGATTCGCGGACGGTCGTATATGTCTCGCACGACGAGGACGGCTCCGGCCCGTGGCTCTGGGCGATCGACGTGGAACGCAAACTGACGCGACGCGTGAGCTTTGGCGTCGAAAAATACTTATCGGTCGCGGCAACACCGGACGGCAGTCAGCTGGTAGCAACCGTGGCAAATCCAAGTGCCAGCTTGTGGAGCGTACCGATATTCCCTGATCGCCTGGCAGAGGAAGCGGACGTCAAGCCCTTTCGCCTGTCGACAGCGCACTCGAGTGCACCGCGATTCGGCGCCGGCCCCCTGTTCTATCTGTCTTCGCTCGGCGCCGGAGATGGTGTGTGGCGATTCCATGACGGCCAGTCCACGGAAATCTGGAAGGGTGCCGACGGTTCCGTGCTTTCGCCGCCCGACGTTTCGCGCGACGGGCAAAAAGTGGCGATCATCCTGCGACGCAACGGGAAGCTCCGACTGCATGTCCTGTCCGCCGAGGGTGGTGAACTCCGGGCTCTCGCGGATTCCATCGACGTGCGGGGCGCCGCGTCATGGTCCCCCGACGGGGAATGGATCGTCGTGCGCGGCAACGAAGATGGGAGCCCGGGACTCTTCAAAATACCGGCTGACGGCGGTAAGCCGATCCGTCTGACCACCGGTGTGGCGCTCAATCCGGTGTGGTCACCCGATGGAAACGTCATCGCGTATGCGGGACCGAACGTATCCTCGTTGGCGCCCCTGCTCGCCATACGCCCCGACGGAGCCCCCTTACGGCTGTCGGAGATCAAGCTGCGCCGCGACGGCGAACGTCTTCGCTTCGCGCCCGATGGCAGCCTGATCTACATGCAGGGGGAACTGCGCGCCCAGAACTTCTGGCGTCTCGATCTGGCCACGATGACCGCGCGTCCGCTGACACACTTGCAGCAACGCGATGCGATGCGCACGTTCGACGTGACGGCCGATGGAAAGCAGATCATCTTCGATCGGCTGCGCGACAACTCCGATATCGTATTGATCGATCGCCGAACGGTTGCATCGCGCTGACGGGGCGCTCGGAGGCCGCGCCGGGATCCGTGCGCCGCGTCGGTCACTTGCCTTCGTAGTACCAGGTCGCCAACCTCACCCGTCCGAGGACGATCAGCAGGACGATCCAGACAATCGTCAGGAGGTCGGAGCATCCGGTCCACAGCCGCACCCCAGTTTTATTGACCTTTTCCGTGAGGCTCCCGTCGGTGACCGCAAAAGGGAGGTGGCGGGAACGGGGGAAGACGCCCGCGCTGAACCTGCGCCGGAGGGACGGATTTACCTCGAACGCTGCAGCCATATAATCGACAGCCACGATGACCCTCTCCGCGGGCACGCGCCTCGGGCCTGTACGAAATTTTATCCGCTATCGGCGCGGGTGGGATGGGCGAGGTCTACCGTGCGCGCGATCCGCGACTGAATCGGCTGATTGCGATCAAGATTCTGCCGGCTACCGCAGCGAAGGACGCGGAACGGCGCGAGCGGTTCGAGCGCGAAGCGCGGGCGATTGGCGCTCTCAATCATCCAGGGATCGTGACGATCTATTCGGTGGAGCAGGCCGACGGTCAGTTCTTTTTGACGATGGAACTTGTCGAGGGTCACGCATTGACCGAAGCCATTCCTAGGGGTGGCCTGCCGCTCGATCGTGTGCTTAGGATTTGTATTCCGGTCGTCGACGCGGTCGCCGCGGCTCATCAGAAAGGCATCACGCACCGTGACCTGAAGCCGGCCAACATCATGATTGGTGCGGGGGAGCAGGACGGACGTGTGAAAGTGCTCGACTTCGGCCTGGCGAAGCTCACGGGCTCGGCAGCCGGCATCGATGCTGAAACGGCATTCCCCACCGCGCTGGCGACGGGGGAGGGACGTATCCTCGGCACGGTCGCGTACATGTCGCCGGAGCAGGCAGAAGGCAAGGCGATCGACGCGCGCTCGGATCTCTTCTCGCTCGGCGTGATTCTCTATGAGATGGCCACGGGTCGCCGGCCATTCACGGGCGACACGAGCGTGGCCATCATCTCCGCCATCATCAAAGACACGCCGACGTCAATAATCGCTGTCAACCCGGCGCTGCCGCGCGATCTGGGACGCATCGCGAGGCGTGCACTGGCCAAAGATCCGGAGCGCCGCTATCAGACGGCGAAAGATCTACGGAATGACCTCGACGAACTGAAGACGTCGCTCGAGTCTGGAGAATTCCTGCCGACGTCAGTCGGATCGCTGCCGGTCGGGCACAGCAGCCGCGCGCGGCTGTGGCCCTGGATCGTGGCGATTCTGTCGTGGGTCGGCCTGCTGCTCCTGGCCTTCATCCACTTCCATGAACAGCCGGTATCGCTCGCACTCGTGAGTTCCCAGATTCCTTTGCCCGTCCACCTGCTGTGGGGGAACGCTTTTTCACTCTCTCCCGACGGCCACTACCTGACGTTTCCTGGTGCCGGGCCGGATGGCGTCGTCAAGCTCTGGCTGCACAGCCTTGACAGCATGGAAGTTCGGCCGCTGCCAGGAACAGAGACGGTCGGCATCGCTCCACCCTTTTGGTCCCCCAATAGCGCGTTCATTGCGTACGACCGCGGCGGTGAACTGATGAAGGTCAGCATCTCTGGCGGTGCGCCGCAACCCGTGTGTCAGCTTAAGGGCCTAGCCGTTGGTGGAGCGTGGAACGACGACGATGTCATTGTGGTGGGCAACGCGAGGGGAGGGCTGGGGAAGTGCTCGGCGTCGGGAGGTGCCGCCGCAGTCTCCATCACGATCCCATCCTCCACATCCGAAAACGAGATCCACCTCTTCCCGTCATTCCTTCCCGACGGAAAGCACTTCCTCTACTCGCGGATCTCGAGGACCGCGCCGGAGAAATCAGGCGTCTTCGTGGGATCGCTTGCGAGCGATGCCGCCGCGCAGAGCGGAGAGAAGCTCCTTCAAACAGGTTTCAGCGCCGCCTACGTGGCGAAGCGGAATTCGATTCCTGGGCAGATCCTGTTCATGCTCGACGGCGTGCTCTACGCGCAGCGATTCGATGATCGACGGCTGGTGCTCATTGGCGATCGCGTGCCTCTCGTCCAGCGAGTCGGTTCGTTCTTGGATTTCGCCTTCTTCAGCGCGTCCTCCACTGGCTTACTGGTGTCCAAGGCTCCCGATCCGGACACGCAGCTTACGTGGTTCGAGCGGAAGGGCTATGGGGCGAACACGGTGGATGTCCCGGGTCCTTACACGGATCTCGCGCTGTCGCCCGATGGCACCCGTGCTGTCGTGGTCAAACACGCCTCGCGCACCACCGCTGACCAGGATCTGTGGGTGTTCGACGACGTGTCCCGAGACACGCCGCCTCGGAAGCGGACGTTCGAACCGGATCTGGAGCTTTTTCCCGTTTGGATGCCAGACAACGACCACGTTATCTTCTCAGCAGGGGGCGGCGGCGAGAACATCTACGAGGTGTCGGTCAGCGGCTCTGAGGGTCCGCGACCCCTTCGCCTAAGCGCTCGTGGTTCTCCGACGAGTGTCTCGGGCGACCCGCCCCTTCTGTTGATGACGGTGGTCAGTCAAAAGGGCAACACCGATCTCTCGGCGTACCCTCTGGGCCTCGGGTCCGCTGAGGGGCGCCCATTCCTCACCGACCAACGCGATCAGGGAGAGGGCCAGCTCTCACCCGACGGCCAGTGGGTGGCATACGTCTCGAACGAGAATGGTCCCCGCGACGTGTTCGTCGCCCCCGTCTCGCGCGATCCGGCGACCGGCGTCATAAGCGCGGGACATGGCGTACGGGTCTCGAAGGGCGGAGGCGTCTCTCCTCGGTGGAGTCGTCGTACCGGAGAGTTGTTCTATCTGACAACCGATGGCACCGTGATGGTCGCCGCCAGGACCGGCCGTGGCTTTGGCCCCAGCGCTCCAACGCAGGTACGAGTGCCGGAGGTCCTGCCTTTCTGGGGGGTCAGCCCAGACGGCAACCGCTTTTTGCTCGCCGTGCCCGTGCGCCCGCCTTCACCCTTTGACCTCAGAATGAATTGGGATGTCGGGTTGAGGCACTGAGTGGCGCTCGGGAGGCGCCGGCACAGAAAGGAGTCGTCCGTGAGCTTCACGAACGCGGTCTGTGTCGTTCATCTCACGGCGATTGTTGAACGTGAACGCCTGTTCCTCAACGTACCGAAACAGGAGGAATCGGTCCACAGCCGCACCCCGGTTTTATTGAGGTTTCTTGTCCGGCTCCCCTCGGTTGAAGCGAGGGGGAGAGCGCAACATGACCCGGAATCTGTCCCGACGTCTACTTGCCATCGTCGGTGAGCTGCTCTCGCCCCCAAAACAGCCGAATCGCTGAACGTCATCTGAGAATCGCTGACACCAGCGCGTTCGCCTGCTCAAGTCTGAGCCATGGATTCTCGCGCTCCGTGGACAGGGCACCTGACGAAGCCAGCGCAAGTCTGCCTCTGCAACGACGGCTGGATCTGCGAGCAGCATTCCAACGAGGGGTGGCCGCATGATCAGTCGCGGGACCGGGGATGCCGCGGCCACGCGGCCTTTTGATTACCAAGTTGCTCGGTTTCAGACTTGCTCAGGGCTCGGCTCACCCAGCGAACACTGGTTCTCAGCGGTTCACATCGACCACAATCCGCCCTGCCACCTGCCCGGCCAGAAACCGCGGAACCGTCGCGACGACATCGCTCAGTCCTATCTCTTGGGTGATGTCGTGGAGTCTGGCACGGTCGATGAACTGCTCGAGTCGAGCCCACGCGTCGAAACGCGCCTCGGGCGCGACGAAGATGCTGTTGACGCCCTCGAGCGTGACTCCACGCAGAATGAACGGTGCAACGGTGGCAGGGAAGTCCATGCCTTGCGCCAGGCCGCAGGCGGTAACGATGCCATTGATGCGCGTCTGCGCACAGATGTTCGCGAGCGTATGCGACCCAACCGTGTCGACAGCGGCTGCCCACCTCTCGGGCTGGAGCGGTTTGCCAGGCGCACCTAGAGTGGATCGATCGATGACCTTGGCCGCACCGAGGCGACGCAAGTAGTCGGCGTGATCGGGCTTGCCGGTCGAAGCCACGACGCGGAACCCGGCTGCTGCCAGGAGCATGATCGCCAGGCTGCCAACACCACCTGTCGCGCCGGTGACGAGCACGTCGCCAGATCCGGAGGCGATACCGTGCCGCTCAATCGCCAGCACGCACAGCGCAGCCGTGAATCCGGCAGTGCCAATTGCCATCGTTTCCCAGAGTGTCAGTGTCGACGGTTTTCGGATCAGCCAGTGCGCGGGGATCCAGGCCCGCTGGGCCAGGCCACCCCAATGTGTTTCGCTTGCGTGCCAGCCAGTCAGCACAACCTCATCGCCGCTGTGCCAGCGGTCGTCACGGCTCTCGATCACGCGCCCCGCGAAATCGATCCCAGCGACCATAGGAAAGCGGCGCACGATCGGCGAAATGCCGGTGATCGCCAGCGCATCTTTGTAGTTGAGCGTTGAGTACGCGACGTCGATCGTGACCGTGTCGCTCGCGACCTGTGGGCGCTCCACTTCGTCCAGATCGCGCAGCGTGGCACGCGTCTCTCCTGCCGTCGTTCTTTCGAGAAACAGTGCGCGCAAAGTCATGAGATTAGGGCCGTACCCTCAGAGCGACCGCACAGTTTGGGCGAGTGTCCGTTGACTGCTGCGTGGCCGACTGTTTCCGTTCTGGCCTGCTTGGCCCTCCATTCCGCCCACCGCTTCTTTTGCGCCACACTGACGGCCCGGCGCGCTGCGGCGGAGACGACGCGTTGGGGACG
Source organism: uncultured Acidobacteriota bacterium (assembly GCA_963730995.1). GTDB lineage: Bacteria > Acidobacteriota > Vicinamibacteria > Vicinamibacterales > 2-12-FULL-66-21 > CAVSUB01. The sequence goes on from CAVSUB010000013.1 coordinate 120,282, forward strand.
AGACACGGCAGGACTCACGACAGCCAGGCCTGGGAAATAGCGCAGGAGTCGCTGGCGCTCGGCTTCAATTTCATTCAGGCGGGTCTGGGCACCAGCGCGAGCGAGAGTGAAAAGATCGGAGCGGGTCATAGGTCTAGCATACAACCGGGCATTGAGCCGCCGCCGATAAGGTTATTGAACGACCTCGTCTAGTTCGAAGGGGTACACGCTTTGGTGTCGGAGCGGGCGGAGACACTCGTGAGACGCATCATCGATCGAGTCCCGGGGCCAACTCGCCAAGTACTCCGAAAGCCAGCGGAGCATCGAAGACTGAAGACCACCGGCCGTTCAAGTGGCGAATGAAAATCTTGATGGAACGGTTTGACACGATCGCGGTCATGAAGATCCGCAGGGACGATGTGGAGGAGTGGCAAGCTCAAAACGAGCGTCGGCGTCCGCTCTAATGCGGCGCTCGTGCAGCGCCTTCGAAAGGATTGATCCCGGCAGCCCAGTTCACCACGACCGTAATCGGCGCGGCGGAATCGCCGAGCGCGCAAAGAATGAACCGCTGGCCGTCGCGCGTGACGTCGTACTGATCGATGACCGGATTCACGCTGATCGGAGCCTGGAAGAGACTCTTCGCATCACCCGCCTCGAACGTCGCTCCGGGCGTCGTATCGACTGCCATCAGCTTGCCTTGCAGACTCAGATAGAACAGTTCCTTGCCGTCGTGGCGCCACACCGGCTGGCCGCCGCCGCCCCGCGACACTTGACGCTTGTCAGTAAACGACGGAAACGACGCGACGTACACTTCCCAGCGACCGGATTCCAGCGAATTGAAGGCGACCCAACGACCGTCCGGTGATACACGGAACTGGTCCTTTGCAAATGGCGTCTCCAGCAGCAGCTCCGGGCGCCGCGACCCGGAAAGAGGCAAGCGGTAGACCAGTCGGCCGTCGCCGTTGATGAACAGAATCGATGCGCCACCGGGCGTCCAGTCCTGCGCATAATTGACATTCCCGTTGGCCAGGAGCGGCTCGTCGTCATTCTTTCCGATCACCCTTCGACGCAAGTTGCCCGACGCGTCGCTGAACACGAGCTCCCGCCCGTCTGATGACCAGACGGCGTCGGCTTCGTGGCCCAACGTGAGTCTCATCGGGATACCGGTTGCGGCCTCCAGCAGCCACAGTCCGGATCCCGCACCCGTACGCTCCAGAACCACACGCCTTTCGTCGGGCGACAATCTCACGGTGCCATACTCTGCGGGCTCGCTGATCGTACCGAGCACCCTGCCTTGCCGGTCGTACCAGGTCGGCTGGGCGTTGACGAGCCTCTCGTCTATGCAGCTGCCGACCGCCTTCCTGCGAGCCGCTGGGGCCGTCTGAGAAGCTATCTGGAGGCGTATCGACCGGAGGTCGGAGCCCTCGACTCCGATCCCATCGCTGTCCCATACCCAACACCCTGCTTGTGTCGCCCCGGGGCCACTCCAGACTATTCCGACAGCGTACGCAGAATGAAGTCCGCACGCTCGGAAACGCCGACCTTGGGCAGGATGATGACTTCGTAGCCAAGCGAAGGATAGGCCCTCAAAAGCCGATCGTATTCGACGATTCCGGCTTGCAGGTCATGACGGCGCTCCACGTCAGTGGCGTAGATCGCCGGCCACGGTGGCGCGAAGAACACGCGCCGGTGATAGCGATGCAGTTGGCCGACGCGATCCAGGGCCGGCTCGCCCGTCACGTGTTGGAGCGCCGCGGCGGCATCGATAAGCCCTCTGTCGAAGAAGACCCACCCGTTCAGTCGGCGCGCTGCCATACGATCAGCGAGCGCCACTGTCATGGCCCGGCGAGCGAAGGCCGCTGCGTCGACCCAGGGCAAAGCCGCACCGCTACCGGCGAGCTCCTCCTGAACGATCCGTCGCCCCGGTTCTTCGACAACCGCGTAGCCACGCCCCGCCAACTCCGCCAAAAGCGTTGACTTGCCGCCGCCGGAACACCCGGAGATCACTGCGAAACGGTCCACGCGTACAAGGTATCAGCGATCCAATGCACGACGTAAAGGTCGCGCTCGAAGAGATGTCGATAGGGTCTGACAACCAGAAGCCATCGTTAGCCGTCCTCCCGTTCGAGAACATGAGCGGAGACAAAGAGAATGAGTATTTTAGCGACGGCCTTGCTGAGGAGATCATCAACCTCTTGGCGCAAATCCCGGGTCTGAGGGTAATCGCGCGCACCTCTGCGTTCGCATTCAAGGGCAAGCACGAGGACGTTCGCCAGATCGCCCGAGCCCTTGGCGTGACCAACGTTCTCGAAGGTAGCGTCCGAAAGGCCGGCAATCGCATCCGCGTCACCGCACAGCTCATCACAGCCGCCGACGGGAGCCACCTGTGGTCTGAACGGTACGATCGGGAGCTGGCAGATGTGTTCGCTGTTCAGGACGAGATCGCCACGGCAATCACGGGCGCACTGCAAGTGACGTTGTCAGCGTCAATGCCGGTTCGACGCCGTGCGCCCAACCTTCAGGCTTACGAACACTATCTAAAGGCTCTCTACGACGCCCAGAAGCGAACGCCAGATGCGATGGCGCGCGCGCAGAAACATTTCGAACGGGCCATCAACCTCGATCCGCAGTTTGCGTTAGCGCACGCGGAATTCGGACACCTCTTTCTACAATGCGGGGTCTACGGGCTCACGCCACCACTCGACGCGTTGCCCCTCATGCGCACGCGAGGCGCGGCGGGCAGTGGCGATCGATCCGTCATTGCCTGAAGGGCATGCCATGCTGGGGACTGCCGCGGCGATGTTCGACTTCGACTGGTCTGAAGCCGAGCGGCATTTCCGGCGAGCGATGGCTCATGGTGTCGTGACTCCCCTGGTACATCGGAACTACGCTCTTTACTGTCTTCTGCCAACTGGGCGCGCTCACGAAGCCGTTGACCACTATACGCTCGGCCTGAATGAAGACCCCTTAAACCTCGGCTCTCGCGCGGAACGAGCGGTGTGCCTTCGAGCGGCGTCGAGATATACGGAGGGAAACGACGAGTTACGACAGATTCTCGAGCTCGACGAAGCATTTTTTTTCCCGTACTTCATGTTGGGCGTCAACCTAGCCTTGGATGGACGCGGCGACGAGGCACGCAGTCTGGCTGAACGTGGTTTCGCCATCGCGCCATGGTTTAAACCGATGGTCGGGTTGATGGCGGCATTGCTCACGCGGGATGGAGAAGCAGACCGCGCCGAGACCCTCCTTCGGCAGCTATCACCGGACCAGGGGTACGTCGATCCGATCGGACGGGCCATTTTCCATCTACTGCGTGGGGAAATTGATCGAACGGCGGATTGGGCAGAAAGGGCCATCGAGGAGCGGCAAACGGCCGTGCTGTTCTTTCTCAACGCGCACGCGCAGGTACTTCGCTCGAGTGCACGTTGGCCGAAGTTGGCGAGGATGATGAATTTGTCCCAATAACACTCAGGTCATTCTCGGAATCGTTCAAGATCCTGTCGTTCCAACTGCAGCCGAAGTCGCGAGCTTCATGGTGTCACGTGTTCAACCAGGCTGGTCGACCCGCGTTCTGACAATGGTCCGTAGTTTCAAGACGAATCCCAGACCGAGCGAGGCGGATCTTGTCAAACTCCTCTCGTCTGTCTATGAGAACGCGCGAACGCCGGAGGAAGCTGCGAGCGCGTTCGCCGCGGAGAGTACCGCCACTGAAAATGCATTTCGGTTGAGCTTTCTTGATGCGGCACAGATCCGTCGCAACTACTGCGAATCGCCGAGTGGCGCCGGCGACGCGCCTCACGGTCTCGTGCGACACTCCTGACTATCAGGTGATAGAGATCACTCCACTTTGGCGTGACGCTCCTACCGGCGATTGACCAAAGTCTGCGGGTTTTCCACCTACTACCGAGCGATTCAGTAGACCTCGAGATCACGACCCACGACAACATGGCCCGAATAGCGCGCGGATACTTCCCTGAGTAATTCTGCAGACGAGGACGCTCCTGGGTTGACGTCGGGCCGCAACGCAATGGCATGATGGTAAAGAATCAGCAGGCGCGGCTTCGCCTGCGTGGCGAGCTCGGCAAGTTGCGCGGTCGTCGTATGGTACCTGGATGCGAAGCGTTGAAAGGCAGGAGGTCTCTTGGCCAGTCCCTCCAGCGAGCGCACTTCGTGGATCAGAACGTCACAGCCGCGGCAGGCGTCGATCGTGGCTTGAGTCGGATTGGTATCACCTGAGATGACGATGCTGCGATCCGGCGTATCGAATCGATACCCGTAACTCTCCATCGCGTGTTTCGTCGGAAACGCCGTCACCGTGACGTTGCCATCCTTGTAGACCACGCCCGTCCGGACCTCATGTGCGTTCACGGCGTGGCCTTCGGCCACTTGACCGCCGCTGCCCGTCTCGGGATTCGTGCGGGTCGCGAAATCAACCCGGTACGCTTCGAGCAGGTGCTCGGTCATCGCTTTGATTCCCGACGGTCCGTAGACTTCGAGGGGGACCCGCCGTCCGAGCACCCACGGCGTGAGGATCAGGTCTGGGTATCCCACCGTGTGGTCAGAGTGAAGATGCGTCACGAAGGCGACGCGCAGGTTCGTCGGTTCGAGCGCTTTGATCCCCCGATCAACAACGGCGGCCTTTGCGCGCCGCACGACTCCGGCACCAAGATCGACGAGGTAGGGCGTGTCGTTGACAATCACGGCGGTCGCCGGTCCCGACTGATCGGGGTCCGCCGCAGGGTCCCCGGTTCCCAACAGGACAATTTGCGTGTGGCTCAGCGAGGTCGTGGGCGGCTGTTGGCGACCCGTCAAAGGCATCGCGAGGAAAGCGACCAATAGCGTCACTGAGTTGAATCGCTGGGGCAGGGTATCTGCACGACTCATAGGGTCCTCCGATGCCGCGTATTCTAGTCTCTATGTCCTCGCGCGACGTGCGACCATTCCTTGGCAAGAGCCGCGATTAATTCTGCATGGCCATCGATGCGTCGCAGCACGATCTGGCCGAAGGCGACCAGGCCAAAAGCAACGTGACCGCCGCGGCCTCGGTGCTGAAGGACGCTTGCGTCTTGGTCCGTCGCCGGAATTCGCGATTGAGATTTTCGAGTGTGTTCGTCGTGCGCAACGACGTCCACATGCTCTAGGAAAAATCGTCGAAGGTGAGCAGATCGAGACCGGCCTCCTCGATCGATCGCGCCACGGCTGGACAGAGCGTCGTCCATTTCTTCAGGAATGCGTCGTAGGCGGCGCGAGCGGCCAGACCGTCGTGCGCGCAAATGATGCGGTGATAATCGCGCTTCATTTCCGCGCGCGCGTGCACCGGGCACGCGTCCACAAGGTTACGGCCCTTGTGCATGGTGCAGCGCTGGACATGCACGCTGGACCTCATTGTTTGCGAGTATGACCAACTCTGCCGACACGAAGTACATGGACGCTGCCATCGCACAGTTCGAGCGAGCTATTCAGATGGATCCGACGTACGCACCGTCGTTTGCGGGCCTCAGTTCATCGTACATCACAGCCAGCCTAGGCAGCTGGCGTCCACCCAAGAACACATTTCCAAGAGCGAGAGTGGCGGCGTTGAAAGCGGTCGAGCTGGACGAGCAGCTCGCAGAGGCGCACGCGGCGCTCGCGGGGGTGTTCCTCTGGTTCGACTGGAATTGGGCCGGCGCCGAGCGCGAAATTCAACGGGCGCTACAGCTGAACCCCGACTCGGTCGATGCCCTGGCGGCGTCCGAGGTCTACTTGACGCTCGTGTCGCGGCGGACCGAGGAAGCGGCTCGGACGTCTCAACGAATCCTCGAGATTGATCCGCTCAATCCCTTCTCGCGCGTACAGCCCGTGTGGGTGGCGTTTTTTTCAAGACGGTATGACGAATCGATCGCCAATGCGAAGACATTGGTCGAACTGTCGCCGAACAACCTCATGGGCCCGTTTTTTCTGGCTGGGGGCTACGCCGCGAAGCGGATGGGCCCGGAAGTGGTCCGGGAGTGCGCCCGCGTGATGGAGCTGCTGTCCGGCGCGTTCGTGATGCAACCGATCGCGGCGTGTGCGGCGAATCTCGGCGTCGTTGGCCGGACCACCGAGGCGCGCCAACTCTTGCAGCGTCTCGAGCACCCACCGGCGGGAATCTGGTTGGACCCGGTGCCGATGGGTGATGCGTACGCGGGCGTCGGCGATATCGATCGCGCGATCGAGTGGTACCAGCGCGGCCTCGATGAACGGTCGCCGAACATGATTTACATGGCGGTAGATTCGACAGCGGATTCCGTCCGCGCTGATCCGCGCTTCCAGGTGCTGCTCCGAGAAATGAATTTTCCACAATAGTGATGGCCCTTCACGGTGGAACCGAAGAAGGCGCGTGTCTCGATTGGGTTTTGATACAGGCTCTTAGTCTTAGTAATCCGCATGAAAACACTCACGGACCGGTGGTGCCGATTCGGCGTTTTGTTACAGGCTCATGAAGAAAGTGAAGAGTGAGGGTGAGGGGCCCCTTCCTATCTCTTCTTCCTTTATAAATATAAATTCATCTTGGATCTTCATTTTCCTAGAACAAGAGTGTAGTAACTCTCTTTTCACCTTCACCCTCACACTCTGCGGCTAGGGCAGATCGGGCAGGTGCCCAAAACACTGCGGCAATTTTTGGTGGGCTTATAGAAATCTCCCGGCGGGCGTGGCCGAATCGGGAGGTGGGGGAGCGGGCTTAATTGGCTCGGCGGAACCCTGCACGATGATCCGATTTCAGGGTCCACACGGAGCGAGTTCGGGCACAACGGCAAGCGTCGCCTGCATCCGCAGCACTCGATGTGTCACCGGGCTAACCACGGGGCGTTCTCTCGCTGGGACGCGCGCTGATTTGTTGGCGTCGCTACGAAAGACGTGGATGACGGGCTGAGAAGGTGCCGGGTGCTCTGGAATGCCGCCAGTCACCGTCCCTCTTGACGTCATCGCGTCCGTGTCGCCGCTCCGAGGGGTTCGCTGGGCAAGACCAGGAGTCCTTCTACCCCTCGGCGTCAGGCAGGAGTGATCCGCTTCGCTCTTCGGCCCGCCTTAGTAGTCACGCTGCTCGTTTCCTTCACTTTCGTCCTCGCTCGCCTCGTCAGGCGCGAGCGGCCGCTCCTTCGCCCGACGCAACCGCTCCTCGAAGAGCTTCATCCCCACGTTTTGGAGCTCCCTGAACCCCTCGAGGATGCGGTCCTGCGCCTCCTGCACGTCCTTCGCGTACTTCGGTCCCCAGGGATCGATCGGCACCGGCCCATGAGGGCCGAGACCCCAGAGTGGTCCGTCGGCGAGACTGCCGATGAGGCGCTGCCAGATCTCGTAGTGCGGCCACGGGAAGCGGAGCTTCCACGTCGTGAGTGGACAGCACGGCGACGAGATGCCGTTGGCGACGACGCAGATCTCCGACGCGCCTGCAGGCGTGCCTAACGGTACGCTGAAGTTCGTCGACTGCGCCGTCGATCCCGTGGCGACACCCATAGAGGAGTGGTCGAACGTACGACAGTAGGTGATCGCGCCCGTCGCGATGTGCCGGATGCGCACCAGCGGGTAGTTCGTCGCCGCTGCGGCGTCGTCTCCGTAACCCACCGCCTGCGACATGCCGTTAAAGCGCACACCCTGAATCGTGTACGTGAATCCCGCTGTCACGTCGCTGGGATACGATGTGATCTGCGGACGCCAGCTCGCGTCCGGACAGCCGCTGTACGTGTATGCGTACAGCTCGTTCGTCTGCGCCGCGAACAGAATCTGCCCCGTGGGAATCAGGAGCATCCGTCCGATGTACGGCACGTTCGTCGCATTCGGCGGATCGGCCGCGCGATTGAGGCTCGCGCCGTCGTACTCGAAGAAGTAAGTCGGCGTCAGCCAATCGTTCCCCACGCCGTCAACCGGCCCCGCGGCGATGAGCACCTTGCCGTTCGTCATCAGACACGACGGCGTGTCCTTACAGCCTACCGTCTGCCCCATCGAGTCGTTGGGGAAGTCCGGGCCCTGGGTCCACGTGCCCGGATCGCTCGCCACGGCGGGCGGCGTGTATACGGCGGTGTGATTCGTTGCGCCGGCGAAGAACGCGTGGCCGTTGTTAAGCAGAACGCCGGCGCCGATTTCGCTCGACGCCAGCTCGACGATGCCAACGGGCAGGGTTCCGCCGCTCACCCAAGTGTTCGACGACGCGACGTACTTGTCGGCGAGATTGGAGCTGTTGCACCGCACCGTGACCACAGTCTCGTCAGGCAGCAGCACCCAGCTTTCCTCGGAGGCCGCCGCTCCCTTCGCCGGGCCGGCCGTCCACGAGTCGGAAGCCGGATCGAAGATCGCGGTGTTCGTGTTGTCGAGGTTGCCAAGGAGGAGGCGGCCGTCAGGGAGCACGGCGCAGGGTGAATCGCCGATCCGGGACCATCCCGTGGGCGGACTGATCTCCGTCCAGGTGTCGTTCACCGGATCGTACATCTCGGTCGCGTTGGTCTCGCTGCCGGCGTCGCTGTACTCGCCGCCGCTCACCAAGACGCGTCCATCACGGAGCACGGCCGACGCGTAATAGCGCCTCGTGTGGTGCATGGGCGCGAGGTCACTCCAGGTGCCGTTCACGTAGCTCCCATGCGCGTCGGGCGTGAGCTTCTTCCAGCGAACGCCGCCCTCTTCCTGCACCATCACCGTGCCGTCGGTGAGCAGCAGCATCGTGCTCGCGCCGAAGCCGGGGTTGTTCGCGACCTTCACCCACTGCCCCGGAAGGTGATAGAGCAGGAAGCAGAGAAAGCGTCGCCAGTCGATCGGGAAGCGGACCTCGCCGATGGCGCGGTCCACGGCCTTCCCGATCGTCGTGTGGTCCAGGTGCGGCAGTTCGTGGGTTAGTTGCCTGACGATTCGCTCGTGCAGGCCCTCCTTCCACTCCGGCTCGAAACGCTCGCCAAGCGTTCGCGTCATGTCGGCCGCTACCGCGTCCCAGCTCCTCGTGTGTCCTTCCATGGCCACCTCCCGCTGCATTTCGCTCAACGCGCGACGCCTTGCCCCGACGCTTCCACAGCGCGGATAAGCCCGCTATTCTTGCAGCCGATCTTCGTCAGGCAGTCGGAGAATAGCAAAGGAAATGACAGGCCGGGAAGACAAACGGCGCCTCGCGCCGGCCCTGGGGGTGGAAGGCGGCCGGACAGCACTACCACCAGCTGGGATCCGCGCTCATTTGTTGGCAGTCGTTGCGAAGAGGTGGGTGACGGGTCGAGCAGCTGCGGAGTTGCTCTGCAATGCCACCAGTCACCGTCCTTCCTGGCGTAATCGGGTCCGTGTCGCCGCTCCGAGGGGGTCGCTGGGGACCTGGGGTCCGTCTGCACTACATCGTCACTCGGGAGCAATACGCCCGGTCCAGTGCCCGGCACGTATAATCCACTTGGTTTGGCGCTCGCTCCCGGTACTTGCGTCGGCCCCTACGAGATCGTCGGGCTGCTGGGCGTTGGTGGCATGGGCGAAGTGTATCGCGCCCGCGACACGAAACTGCACCGTGATGTCGCGTTGAAGACTCTTCGCTCCGGTAGAGGAGGGCGATACCGGTCGCCGGGCCCGTTTCGTGCGCGAAGCGCAGGCGCTGGCGTCGCTCAACCACCCCAACATCGGGCAGATTCACGGTCTCGAAGAAGACGCCTCTGGCGTACAGGTGCTCGTCCTCGAACTCGTCGAGGGCGTGACGCTCGCCGAACGAATCGCGCAGCACACGATCGGTCTATCCGAAGCGGTCTCGATCGCCCGGCACATCGCGCGAGGGCTCGACGCGGCCCACGAGCGCGGCATCATCCATCGCGATCTCAAGCCATCGAACGTCAAGATCACGCCTGACGGCACGGTCAAATTGCTGGACTTCGGTCTCGCCAAGTCGAGCGACGGGTCGATCGCGTTGCCGAACGTGACCACTCTGACTGCCGAGCCCGCGACGATGGCGGGCACGATCCTCGGCACATGGCCGTACATGTCACCCGAACAAGCGCAGGGGCTGCCCGTCGATCGGCGCACGGACCTCTGGTCGCTGGGTGTGACGAACCGCGATTTCAAGACGTTCGTCGACGCCGGCGGATACACGACACGCGCGTACTGGACGGAGCCATTTGTCGACGGCGATCGGACGGTGTCGTGGGAAAACGCCATGCGCCGCTTCGTCGATCCGACCGGCCGGCCCGGCCCCGCGACATGGGAAGGCGGCGCCTACAAGGACGGCGAAGCGAATGATCCTGTGGCGGGCGTCAGCTGGTACGAAGCGGCTGCGTACGCGGCCTTCGCGGGCCGTAGCCTCCCCACGGTCTATCACTGGTTTCGCGCGGCGAACACCGATGACAGCCGCTTTCTCGTGGCGCTCAGCAATTTTTCAGGGAAAGGCCCCACGGCCGTCGGGCGTTCGAATGCGATTGGTTCCTTCGGTGCGGCCGATATGGCTGGCAACGTTCGCGAGTGGTGCTGGAACGCGAGCGGCCCTCAGCGCTATCTGCTCGGCGGCTCCTGGGCGGATCCGGCCTATATGTTGACCAGAGGACAACTGGCTCCCCCCCTCGATCGCTCGATCACCAACGGATTCCGCTGTGCCAAGTATTCGAGCGGTCCATTGTCTCCGTCCTTGACGAATCCGGTCATCCCAGTTCCACCGCCCGCGTATCTCCGTGCTGCGCCCGCGAGCGATGACGCGTTCGAGATCTACAGAAGCGTATACGCGTACGAGCCGGCCGATGTGAATGCCGTGATGGAATCGCAAGACGACGCAACGCAGTGGCGCAGGGAGACCGTGCGGATCAAAGCCGCATACGGTGATGAGACCATTCCAACCTATGTGTTCCTGCCGAAGAACCACAAACCGCCCTATGCATGCATCATCGACGTCCCGAGCGACGTCGCATTTCAGGCTGCCTCAGGAGCGACGATTCGTCCGGACAGTTACGTTTTGACCAGCGGCCGAGCGATGGTGTATCCGATCTTCAAGGGCACGTTCGAACGGTACCGTGGACGCCCTTCCACCGACCCGATCGCGATCCGCGATTACTTGATCACGTGGCGCAAGGATCTCGGCAGAACCCTCGACTACTTGCAAACCCGCACTGACATCGACGCGTCGAAGATGGCCTATATGGGGCACAGCATGGGCGCGGAGATCGCGCCGATGCTCCTGGCGACGGAGCCGCGCGTGAGCGTCGCGGTCCTGCTATCCGGAGGGCTCAGTCTTTTCTTCGGCAAGCTGCCGGAGATCAATGCGATCAATTTCCTTCCCCGCGTGCGTATTCCCGTGCTCATGGTGAACGGCGCGTACGACTCGATCCTCCCCGTCGCGACGTCGCAGGAGCCGATGTTTCAGCGGCTGGGCACGTCCCCGGCGCAGAAGCGGCACGTCGTCTTCAAAGCGGGCCACGCGGTGACGGTTCCTGAAGTCCGCAACGATCTGGTGCGAGAGGTGCTGGCCTGGCTCGACACGTACGTTGGGAAAACGTGAGGTGTCTCGGAGCTTTACACTCCGACTTCGTCTCATCTGAGCGGGACTCGGTCGCCCCCTCTAAGCGGCCGGGTGTGCCAGCGGCGAGGCAGCCTAACCTTAATCATGAGTAAGTCGCGAAGGGTATTTTCACCGGGTGCTCTACAAGAACATCCGCATCAGGCCGCTCGACTGATTCGCCACTCGTGTCGATTTCTTGGCTACGGATTCGTCACGCGATCCAGCTACTACTAACACAAATCGCGCAGTCCGAAGACCGAGCAACGGACGACCCGAATTTGGCAATCCGCTCGTCGGCTTGGCTCTCGCCAAGGGGACGACTGAAGGACCCGCGAGACGGTCGTCCCTTCGGCGTTCTGACGAGTTATCCGCTTCGCTCTTCGGTCCAGCCCATATAATCGGGTCACACTTGCCCCTCACTCCCGGCACTCGCCTCGGCAGTTACTCGCCGGATTCGGATCTGCGATAATGCTCTGTACACATGGCTAGTCCGCGCTGTGGAAGGGGGCGAGAGGGGTTCTGAAAATGATTTCCGGTTACCGGTGACGGGAGCCCGTCGCTAGTCTCTCGGGCTGCTCCTCGTTCTGGTAGTCGTCGTAGCCTATCTCCTTCAGGCGCCGCGTTCGTTATTGAGGCCTCGCCGTGGGAAGCGTGTGATCGGCAGGACGGCGAGCTGGATCACGTGGCTGGTGGCGATGATGCCGCTGCCGGGTTGCAAGCCCATCGGATAGAAAAGGAGCAGCAGATATGGACGTCGAAGTACATTGTGTAAAAACCGGCAAGAACACCACCAAATGTGCTGCATGGGATAATGACGACCCCGGTGGTACTTATTGGCAGGGTACCTGCACGAAACACAAAGATGGTACTTGGAGTTGCGTGCAGACATCGACGGCACTCCGTAAAATACCACGCGCACTTAGGGACGCCGTACTTGAGGCGAAAGGGAAGAAACGACCACGCAGTAAGACAACACCAAGCGTGTGAATGGTATTGCACCCTTCCTGGATAGGTACCGGCAGGAACTGGAACGTCGATAAACGACATATCCGGTCCCCTGATAGGGGTTGTCGCTACCTTGCTCGCTACGGTCGCCCGCGAACTATTCAACTGGTATCGGGCACGCCAGAAGCTGCAGGCAGAGATCGAGGTTCAGTTTCAGGAAGCATTGGGGCCGTCTCGGCGGCTGCTTTGACCACATCCGGACAGTTCTCAAGACTGTCATCGGCGGTGGGATAATCGTAAGTTTGGGCCGCGCATGGATCACTATTTTCCCGACGTTCCCGGGCTGGGCAATGTGGCGGTGAGCAGGCACGCGCAGGCACGGATCGTCGAAGACGGGATTTCGGAGCACGACTTCAGAGAGGCGTTACTCAACGGCAGCACCACCCCCGATGGACAAGACGTACTCTGGCGAGAAAAGGATGGCGTCAGGGTGGTCATTCTTCGACAACCAACGCCGTTCAAGGGGGCGATGCTGGCAAAGACCGTCTATCGTGTGCGACCAGCCGCTCGCGCAACGAAGTGATCCTCAGGACTTGAGTAGTTGTCGCAACTTCGCCTTCTTCAGAGTCTCGGCCGGACTGGCATTCACGCTGTCGATCCAGCGCTGGACCTGCTGAACGGACAGAGCGTGATGGCTGGCAGGCTCACGGACCTGGATCTCGAGCCGAGTTCTGAACCAAGGCCTTCGATCCACCCATCTTTCTTCAGCCTGGCTAGGCCAAGCGCTGCACGCTTCGTAGAGCGTTTCCGCCTCCACATCGACGGAGTGAGAGATGCCCGTCGGAGCTCTTGAAGCTAACGGAAACAGATCCGGAGGGACATGGGCGGAGTTTATCATTTTCGCTATTTATTCGCCAAACCCACCGTCCGGCGCCGGTGCAAAGTGGGGAATCCCGTGGAGTCTGGCTTTTCTTGGGCCGAAATCAAGATGTTTCGCCCGAAGGGCGACAACGGGAAGCCGGATGACAGGAGTCATCGAACGAGCGCAGCTGCACGCAACAGTCGTGCGGCATCGCTGTCATTACGGCGCGTATCGTGGTCGATCGTGGGTCGCTGGACGGCTGGGGCCGGAGACGCTCCGGGCCCCAGCGAGACGGACGAGGTTACGAACGTCGGCGCCTGAAGCCGACGCCGGCCATCCCCAGAGCACCCAGCAGCAGTGACGAAGGCTCCGGAACGGTGTTGCTTGACGGGGTCGAGGCGAAGTTCAGATCACCCGTGCTCGTGCCCGCAGTAGTACGCGTCAGCGCGACTCCTATCGTGAGCGAATACGGGTCGGTTGTCGGAACGAGTGAATTGGTCGTCGTCCCGGCATACGCGGGACCGGCGAACGATCCAGTGTTGCTCAACAGGTTCGCACCACTGAACTGCAACGCCGTGTTGGATGTGCCTCCCCAGGCCCGGCCGGTCACTGTTCCGCTGTCGCCTGAGTTGGTGCCGCCGATCGCCAGCAACTGAGACTGAGAACCGGTGAATCCGGTATCTGACGCATACAAGAAAATGGAATGCGTTCCAGAATCAGCTGTGGTGGCGGAGAACGTGAGATCCAGTTGCGGCGCCGTCGCGGAACCGAGCATCGGTTTGCTCTGGGAGGTGTTCACGGCGAGCGTGAACCCGAATGCGGAGGTGGAGAAGCTGAGACCCCCCAACGCCGAGAGCATGTCACCCGCGGCGTTGTCCTGGACCATGAGATCGTCACCACCCGAGCACGCGAGGTCGTTGCAGATCGCGGCGATCAGCGCGGCGTCTGCCCGCTCGCCCGAGCCGAGGAGCCCGACAATAGCTAAGAATCCAATCAGAATCCCTGAGGTTCTCTTCCTCATGCCACCTCCGTTCTGCGATGCCAGGTTTCCGACACATCGCCGTCGCAGCGCAAGCAACGCCGAGGCCACAACGAGCAATGGTGGCGCGAGATGCCAGGTGCGAATTTCTCTGGGAATTCCAGCGTATCTCGAATGGCCGGGATCAGCAGCGCGGCGTTTAATGACGACCGAACTGCCACACTCAGGAACTTTGGTCGCCGCGCCGACAGTTGAGTCAGTTATCAATCGCGCGCGGACGAAGCCCGCAACGGCGAGCGACCTCTTCTACGCCGCTACTCTTGCGATCGAATCGCTGACCACGTTTCTGACATCTGTCCGTAGTGCGAGGACCTGCGTCTTTGCCGCGCGCTGCAACATGTCCGCGAGCGTCTCCGCTGCCTCATCCTTAACGTTCGCCTGGCACGTTCCGGTCGTGGTGCGGCCAGCTCGGCTAGTGGCAGCGCGCGAGAAACGGCCTCGGCATGAACCATGCGTTTTCCGGTACGTTCCCGAAGGAGGTCGTCATGAAAACTGTGTTCCTGACTGTGCTGATGCTTTCGCTGTCGAGCGGCCCGCTACTCGCGGACAAGAAGACCGACGAGCGGCTCGCCAACGCGGCGAAAGCGTTCGACGAAATTATGTCGGCGCCGGACAAGGGGATTCCCGGGACCGTGCTCAACAAGGCCGAATGCATCGCGATCGTGCCCGGTATGACGAAAGGGGGATTCATCGTCGGCGGGTCGTTCGGGCGTGGTGCTTTCAGTTGCCGGGGCAAAGACAAGTCGGGATGGGGCGCGCCGGTGATGATCGAACTCGGGGGCGGCAGCGTGGGCTTTCAAATCGGTGCAGAGGCGACCGACGTCGTGATGTTGATCATGAATCGAGAGGGGATCGACAGCCTGCTCAAGAGCAAGTTCACGCTGGGGGGTGAGGCCTCGGTCGCCGGCGGGCCCGTTGGCCGAGAGACCACTGCCGAAACCGACGCCGCCATGAAGGCGAAGATCCTGAGCTACTCGCGGAGCCGCGGACTCTTTGCGGGGATCGAGCTGAAGGGCGTGACCCTGCACCAAGACGAGGACGCCAACAAAGCCGTGTACGGGAAGCCAATGAGCGCGGATGAGATTCTCAAGGGTGTCACACCGGCGCCGGCCGGTAGCAAGCCGCTGATCAATATTCTCACGAAGTACACGCCGAAAGGAGTGTAGGCATCGAAAAGGGGCGGGAAGGCGTAAGCTCCTCTCGCCATGCCCGACGCTCAGGCGCTGGAGGCTTTGGAGATTACAGGGTGATGCTGATTGGCGTCGCGTTGATCCCGTGGATTATTCGTCATCCCCGAAGTGCTGCTGGCGCTTTACGCGGCGCTCATGACAATGGCCCTGGGCGTCCAGTCGAAGACGCTCTCCGTCGGATCGTGGTTTGCCTACTTCGCCGGGTTCGCGTGGCCTGCGGTGCTGACCACGTTCCGTCGACTTACCGGAGAACCTGCAATCAAATCCTTCTTCACTCGTGTAATCAGGTCGTCAGCATGGAGTCTCGCAGCGCGGAGTGAGACTCCACGCTTTCGCTCCCATCTAATCCGGTATCTGTGAAGGTCGCCCAGGTTGGATTCGAACTCGCCGAGGAATCCGCGGGCACGCATCAACTGCCGAATACTCTCCCATTGTGCGGCCGCGTCGGCGGCGCGTCGCTGCTCGTCTAACCGTTCAATCAGGTCGGCCTCATCCATCGAGGGAGGAATCGGTCCACAGCCGCACCCCAATTTCATTGGGGTTTCTGGTGACGCTCCCGTCCGTGGAGGCCCGAGGGAGGTGGCGGGAGCGGGGGAGGATGGGCGGACGTGACCGCAAGCGCGATTAGGTCGGAGGCCATAATGTCGCCCGTTAGCTGGCTGGGTGTTAGGGACGGAATCCGCAACTGGCTGCTCACGGCAGCGTGAACGAATATCTCCGCAACTGACTGATCGATCGAAGGGTTCTTGCTGGCGAAGACTACGGAGCGAGTGTCCGAAGTTTGTATGCAAATTTCGGACAGCTCTCGCAGCACCAGCAGAGGGCAGCCGGCGCCATTGCTAAGAGGGGAAGGTACCAGAAGCAGTCGAGTGCTGCCCTCAGCGCGGCGCGGCCGCTATGGGCCGTGAGTCGATCGCGTTGGGTTGATCTGTGGCGTTGCCGCTCACTACGTTGCACGGCGTTCTGGTTGTTCACCAGAGCACGCCTTGAGTCTCGAGCTGGGGCTCCTACAAGGCCTGGCGGTCCAACTGACCAGTCTGGGCCGCTGATGGCGCGCGTGCCTCAAGAAGCTACTCGTATTTCAGTGCCCTCATCGGATCCACTCGTGACGCCCGGTACGCGGGAATGAAGCCGGCGCATAGCGCGACCACCGCCAGCACGGCGGCCGACAGCGCCAGCACCGACGGATCAGCACCGGTCATCTGAAAGAGCATCGACTGCGCGCTCTTGCCGACGCCGAGCGCGCCGACGAGGCCCACGAGCGCTCCCATAACCGTCATGGTTGCCACTTGACGCAGCACCATGCCGCGAACGCGACCAGGCGCGGCTCCCAGAGCTATGCGGAGGCCGATCTCACGCGTGCGCTGCGCGACGGTATAGGCAAGGACGCCATAGAGACCAATCGCCGCGAGCAGCGTCGCCAGCAGCGCGAATGCCGCCGAGAGCGCCGTCATCATGCGATCGAGATACGTGTTGTTGCGGACCTGCTCGGGGAGGGTCTCGAGCGCCTCGATGGGCAGATTCGGATCCAGCCGCTTCACAAGGGCTGTGATCGCCGACACCGCGCGCGCGACATCGCCCGAAGTTCGCAGGTAGAGGTGCATCCCGCCGAGCCCCTCGTCCTGTCGATACGGCACGAAGAATTGCGGCGGGACCGCCTGCTTCACGTCGCTGTACTTCGCATCCTCGACGACTCCGACGATCGTCGTGTCAAGTGCGCTGCGGTAGCCTTCTCCCGGGGCCCATCCCATCGATCTGCCGACGGCGTCGTTCCCAAGGCCAAACTTCTTTGCGAACGTCTGGTTGACGAGGGCAACCTTCGCGGAGTTCACCGTGTCGGCTTCGGTGAACTCGCGTCCGGCAATGAGGGGGATGCCAAGCGCGGAGAAGTAGCCGGGACCGACTCTGTTGTAGCGGGAACCGGTGTCCGTATCTGGTCCGGCCTTGAACCCTTGTACCGCGACACCCCGTGACCGGTTGACCGCCGCCAGAAGCGGCACGTTCGACATCGTCACGGCCGTCACGCCCGGCGCTGCCCGAAGCTCCTCCTCGACACGCTGAAAGAACAGACGGGTGCGATCGACCGAGTAGCCGTTCAGGTCGGGCGACAGACCGAACGTGACGACCTGATCGACGTTGAATCCGAGATCCACCCGACTGACGTTCAGTAGGCTCTTCACGAAGAAACCCGACGAGGCAAGCAGCATCATGGCGAGCGCGATCTGCGACGTGGCGAGCAGAAGCCCGGCGCGCACGGCGCCTTTCGCGCCGGACGGCTGGCCAGCCTGGGTCTTGAGCGTGGAGACGAGGTCGGGCCGCGTGCTGTGGACCGCGGGAAAGAGCCCAAACAGCAGGCCGGTCGCGAACGTCAAGCTCACTCCGAACAGGATGACGGTGCCGCTGATGGTGAAAGAGAGTGTGTGTTGTACTTCGGCCGGCAGCAGCGAGCTGACGAGCGCGAGCGTCCAACGGGCAACGACCAATCCGGCGATGCCGCCGAGAACCGCTAGCAGCAACGATTCGGTGAGGAGCTGTCCGATCAAACGGGCCCGGCTCGCGCCGATCGCGAGCCGGACAGCCATCTCTCCGGCGCGGGCCGCCGATCGCGCGAGCAGCAGGTTCGCGATGTTGGCGCAGGCGATGAGCAGCACGAACGCCGTGACGCCGAGCAATAGGCGGAGCGGCGTCTTCGCCTCGTCGGGAACCGAGCTTTGGCCGCGTCCGCCCGGCGTGAGGAGAATGGGTTTGGCGCGGAAACGCGCCATCGTCTGCGCGCTCATGTCCTTCTGCAGCGGCGCTTCGACTTCATTGATGATGCCGTGATACTGGGTCGCGAGCGACGCGCGTGCGGCGTCAATCGTCACCCCCGGCCGCCTGCGCGCGAACAGGTACGCCCAATAGTCGGTTCGGAGTGACCAGTCGGTATCGGCGCCAAGCATCGAGCGAAGCGTAATCGGGACAAACACGGCAGACCGCATCCCGATGGTCGTGCCGTCGAAGCCCTTCGGCGCGACGCCGACGATGGTGAGGCTTTGGCCGTTGACGATGACCTGTTTGTTGAGGATGGTTGGGTCGAGCCCGAGTCGCGATGACCAATAGTTGTAGCTGAGCACCACAACACGCGACTCGCCCGCGACTCTGTCGTCATTCGAATCGAGCAGCCGCCCAAGTGCCGGCTGCAGTTGCAGCACCGGGAAATAGCTGCCGGACACGAGCAAGCCCTCGCCGCTCAATGTCTGCGCGTCGTACGCGAGGTTTGCACCGAAGCCGACATGCGCCGCGATGTCCGTGAAGACAGTTTGGGTCTTCTGCAAGTCGCGGAACATGGGATAGCTGAAGACGACGTCGCAGTCGCCCGCTCGGCCGCAGCTCCCAAAGCCGGGCTTCGGGCCGGGCGCGCTCAAGTTCACGAGCTCCGAAGGATTCGGAACCGTGAGCGACTGCAGCAGCACCTGATGGAAGACTAAAAAGATTGCCGCGCTCGCGCCAATGCCGAGCGCGAGCGAGACGCACGCGATGGCGGTGACGAAGGGAGTTCTCAGCAGCGTTCTGATGGCGAACCTGAGACTGCGCACTACGCCGTCTGACGAGACGAGGGGCGCAACGGTTGGCTCGGTACGCCGGCAACCTCGGGAACAGGGACCGATGGTCAGAATCCCAGGAGACGGCGGTGACCTCGCGACAGTGAGGCGCTATCGGCCTGTAAGGAATCGCCCCGAACGTGCGTTCATCTCTTGTAGGGGGCGGTGTGTCTTGCGGAAGAGCTTGGCTGGCTGATGGGGATTAGAACTAGCAAGATTTCCGCTGCCAAGCGAGTTCCCGGGAATGCCGCGCGTCAATTCGTGATTCGTCCCGAGTAGTCGCTAGCGTTTCCCGAATTCCCGACGCTAACGCCCCGGTCGCGTGTCGAGGGAAGACAGGTTCCCGCCGACGTGGTGGGAGGAATCGGTCCACAGCCGCACCCCAGTTTTATTGAGGTTTCGCGTGAGGCTGCCGTCAGTTGAGGCAAAAGGGAGGTGGCGGGAGCGGGGGAGGATAGGGCCGACGCGCTAACCGCGTAGGATTGAGAGCGCAGAACACGCTTTCCAAGCGTGCTCCTTCAATCGCCGCCGCTCAAGCCGTTAGGACGAGCCTTCAAGTCATGTCCCGGCGATCGACTGCCGACAAGCGTTTCGTTTTCAGTGATTGAGAAAGTGAGATTTGCGGGGGCACGCAACCGACATTATCTGCAGCTCTGGCGGCCCGCAGCGTGACGGCAATCCTCATCAGCACTCAAAGTAGCTGGTTGCAGACGCCATTCACGTCGTATGGCAAACGCCGTGAATTGACGGGTGCCTTGAGCAGGGTCGTTGAGTTCATCGTTCAATCGCTGGTCTAGCCCGGCCCATGGTAATCGAGGCTCCATCGCCCGTCACCGATGCAAAACCGAGCCTCTCATACAGGCGGACGGCTGGTTCTGCGCCGACACACTCAGCGAAACCCTGTCGTACGATTCGTCTGCGCGTCGAAGAAGCCGCCGCAGCAGTTGCGTGCCGATTCCACAGCCACGAGCGTCGGGGCGCACAGCGATACTGAGTTCCGGGGTCACGGTGTCGATAAAACCATAGCCGTGATCGTGATCAGCCCAGAGCCGCAGCCATGCGGCGCCGATCGCATCGCCATTCGAGTCCAGGGCGATGATCGCCTCATCCCCTCGCCGGCCCCAAGAGCTGACGTAGCGCGCGAGCTCTGGTTGCGCCACGACGGAGTAGTCCGGCGGAGGGCTCCCAGGTGGAACGAACACCGCCAGGTACAACATGTCGCGGAGGACAGGCTCGTCGGACGGCTTTGCGCGAAACCTGACACTCGGCAGCAGGGGACAAATGGCCATCGCACCTACGGCAAATCCTCCGCGAAAAGACGCAGTGCGTCAAAGGGCTCGCGTCGTGGCTGATTGATCACTTCTCGCCAGGCGGCCAGTTTGTGGCGGGTGTGTCTCCGTTGCCTGATCTAGCTTGTCTCAAAGAGAACCGTCACCGTGCCACATCGAGTCCGAATACCGAAGTGAGAACGGCCTTCACATCTGCGATGGCTTTGACGTGTGCCGCAGCGTCGTACCCGACCGTCGCACCGCGCCCGATGCACGCATCAGCGGGAGTCAACGGCACGCCGGTATCACGATTGACGATGCGCCCGACGGGATTCTCGTTCAGCAGGCACTGGCTACGCGACCGGGTCTCCAATCGCCTCACTGGAGAAGCAGCAGGGTTGTCGAATGCGTGGTGCGCGCCGGCGTACTCCGTGAGGCTGACATCTTTACCTGCTCTCTGCAAGCGCTCCACGTATGACCGGCACTGAGCGATCGGCGCGGCATCATCGGCCGTGCCGTGAAAGAGATGGATCGGTCGATCAACAACGTCGGTATCGTCGACAAACGTGGTAGAACACGGGGCATAAAACGGCAGGTAGACGGCGAACGCTGTTCCCGGCGTCGCATACATGCGCTGAAATCGCTTGAGACTGGCGTAGAGCGCGACCTTTCCGCCACGCGAGCCGCCGAAAATTCCGATCCGTGTCGGGTCGATGCGCGGATGCTTCGCGAGGAGTTCGAGTGCGCGATACGCATCATTGATCATCGTCAACGTGCCGAACTGAAACTGGTCAGCCGTCGTCGATTCGATGCCCCGCCCAGTGAAGCCATCCAGAAGGAAGGTCGCGACGCCCATGTCGTTCAGCTCGCGCGACCACCGATCGTCGCCCCCCATGATTCCGGCGGATCCGTGTACCATCACCAGGGCCGGCACGCGCGCAGTACCGGCTGCCGGTAGTCGCAGTTCGGCGGCTATCGTCCCGGGACGACCGTCTCGGGCACCGACCAGGAACTGTTCATCGGTTAGAGTCGTGGTTTGGAGAACGTGTAGCTCAATTTTTGCAGGTCCAGCCGCTCGGTTTGACGTGCCGAGGGCGCCAACAACGAGGAGCGGAACCAAGAATCGAAGCCTCATTTCTCTCTCCGTTCTACAGATACCGAGCGTCTCGATGAGAGCGGCGAGCGCGCCGGCTGATGGCGACGACTCGGATAATAGAGGAGCAAAGCGCTTGAGTCATTGGCGACCCGCGGCCCGGGAGACCTGCTCCCGGAGCGCGAAGTTCCAGTGGCTCTTCGCTCTCTCGATGATCGCATCGGCATCCTCCGCAAGTAAAAGACGCTGTCGAATCAAATCCATCGTTGCCGATCGGATTCGCTGCAGATAGTCGTCCACGCCTCGATATCGCTCCTCAATTGACGATCGCGGATCGCCATTGGCTTGCCGCGCCGCCTTGGTCGGCGCGAACGGAATATACGACCCCAACAGTTGATAAATGTCTCCCGGATTCCCAACTGATGGATCGCGGAAGTTCCAGCCGGTCGTCGTCGCAAGCGGTACCGCGGCCTCGGGGTCGCGGATGCCACCCAATTCGTTTCCGTCACGATCGACTTGTGGCACCAGATGCGGAAGCGCCACGACCTTGCCCCCAATGATTCGCGCGGGTCCCTGAATGCGACGCGGATCGGACACGCCGGGCAGCGACGGAAACTGGACGTCGGCAATGGGGACCAACGTCCGATCGCTGAGCCGCGGGTATCGGCTTGGTGGCGGCGGAGTGCCCTCGACGGCCCATTGATGCCACGCTCGGAGGAGCGCCCGCGAAACGTTGGCTTGGGGTGTTGGATTGGTCAACTGTTGCCCACCGCTCCGGGCAGCACCCGCGTCGCCTGCTGACGACGTCGGCGAAGTACGTAGCGGTGGAAATGCCCCAACGCCGTGCTGCGTCCCTGCTAACAGATAGATCCGGACATTGTCCGGCAGGGTAAGATCCCGCTTGCCGTCAACCGTCGTGTGCGTGAGGGCCGCGGCTCGTCCTCCGCCCCAGTATTCAACCGGCGTGTTCGTGTAGAACACTTTCGCGCACTGATCGGCCTGGTAGCGCGACTGCAAGCCGGCGCGCGTGCCATCGACATCAACCTGCTCGACATCGGAAAACGGGAACTGCGTGGGCTTGAAGACAGCACCGAGAGTGGGCGTCGCAAATCGCTCGTTGAACGAACCTCGCGCCGCGCCAGCGATATTGATCCACAGGGCATCGAACACGCGGCGATCACGCTCGTCGACATTGAACCCGTCGTACAGGAACTGACGGAGGAACCGCCCGGCCTGAGACGTGCCCGTTACGTACGCGCGTTGTTCGTGGATTGGCAAGTCGGATCGGTAACGGAATGCGGCTGCGGCGTCACGAGTCACGGCGAGTCCCACGCCGGCGACGACTGGCCCCGCCGCGCGATAGGTCACACGATAGTACCGACCCGGTTCAAATCCTGTATCGAGGCGTAGCTTGGGAAGACCGTTGGGACCGAGTACGAAACGCCATCGATCGCGCGGAATCGTTTCGCCCATATCCCAAAACCGATCACGTACGGTCAACGTATCGGCCGCGCTCCGAGCGTCCACCGGCACGTAGATCACGGGCGGGCGGAATGTCGGATCATCGACCAAAAACGTCTCCGAGACCCGCTCGTTATTCATGATCTCGACGCTGATCCGATCCTCGGCGCCAGGCGGCAGCAACACCGCGGGAGCATCGATCCGGAGCAGCGGAGCGGGGACGTCGATCTCCCAGCCGACCCAGACGAGGGTGTACCCGTCCCTCATGAGCAGGCCGTCCCCGAAGTCGGAGTCGGTGGTCGGATCGTTGCCGGATCGCGTCGCCCGGTTGAACCGGGCCAGCAGCGTCCGACGGCCCCGATTGGGGACCTCGAACAGCAGGACGCCATTCCCCTTCGCTGGATCTGTCGGCCGAAGCACGTAGAGATCCGAAGAGAACCGTACGCGGCCATCGGCATCCCGCCGGGCGTGATTCAGGTCGACGATGCCGATGTTGTGAGGATCGCCGGGATCCAGCGCGAACTCGATCCGACCCAGGAGCCTCTCGTACGAGCCGGTCGATCCGAACGTCCGCCCATCCGCGACAACGCTTCGAGAGGTGATGGTGACGCTCGTCACCTCTGCGGACGTCGAGAGCGGCTGCAGGAAAACACAGGACAGCATGAAAACGCAGCGTCGCACCGCTATTGCCTCCGAAAACGCATGACGCGAAGCCGGCCGGGCCAGTCGCACACACGCACCATCGCCAAGGAATCGGCCGACGTGATTGGGAGAATCTGTGCCGGCCTGGGAGGGACCGTCATGTCGCCCCTCCTCTATCGAGGTAAGCGCGAAACGATCGGTGAAACGATCACGCTATCTAACGATTGCGCACGCCCGCGGGCCAGTTCAGGAGGACGTGCAGGGGCCCGACCGCTGATCGGGATGGCCCTGGGCCGCCGCCGCCGAGGAAGCGCTGCCCATCGTTCGAGACGGCATAAATCTGACCGTCACTGAACCTCGGAACGCCGGCGTAAAAGAGTTGCGTGGTTTCACCAGCCTGGCCGGCCGAATCGATGGATACCGCGAACAGGCCGTTACCGCGTGACGGGTTGTCTGCTGTATAAAACAGCTCCTTGCCGTCACGACGCCATACCGGATGACTGGCACTGTCTCTCGATATCCGGCGCCGCCCGCCGCCGCCCGGGAAGGGCTCCATAAACACATTCGGACGGCCAGTCTCGTCACTGACGAACGCGATCCAGCGGCCATCGGGAGAGACCGTTCCTGATGTTTCCCCGGCGGCAGTCTGGATAATGGGATACGGCCGCCGATCGCCAACCAGCGGCAGCAGCCACACGTCGGCTGATCCTGAGACTCCCGTGCGTGTGAACGTGATGAATCGACCGTCAGGCGCCCAGCTCGGCGCTATATACCGGCCACCGTCTTTGGCCAGGAGCTCCTCGCGCGATCCATCGAGCGACAGCTGGCGAAGCGAGAACACGCCATCCGTTTCCCGCTCGAACGCGATGAGAGTGCCGTCTGGAGACCAGACGGGCGACCTGTCCGCGCCAGGGTCCGAGGTCAGTCGGGTGGAGTTGCCGCTCGTGACGTCAACGACGTAGATGTCGAGATTGAGCAGGCCGGCGCTTCGCATCGAGACAGCGACGCGGCGTTCGTCGGGCGACAACGCCAACGTGTCGTACGTCTGATTGACCAATGTGCCGAGAACGGTCCCAGCGCGATCGTACCAAGTCATCTGCTGGAGGCCGGGCGCCCCGCCCTCCGAAACCACCAGGGTTCCGGAGGTGGACATCGAGGCGCTGACGTAACGGCTGCCTTCCCACCCGACGTGCTCGGCAATCGGCACGGCCTCACCGATCAGCGCGTGTGTGCCGACGTCAAACGGCTGCGCGAATACCGTCCCGTCGCGGCCATAAAACACATGACCCGCGGCATAGCCGACGGCCGATTCCATCCGTATGAGCGTCTGTGTCGATGCGCTCGCGTCCAAGGACGCGATCTTGACGACGGATGGCTGTGCGGGAGGACAGCAGGGCCCCGATATCGCCGTGAAGAGAAAGTGGCGACCGTCTGGCAAGAAGAAGGGCCAGCGATGGGCGTCTTCCCCAGAGGCCAGGGAGGTCACGGCGACCGGAGCGCCTCCCGCACTCGAGACACGCCGTAAGCCATCGGTACGCAGCGACGCGAAGATGATGACGTTGTCACGGCTCCAGCTGCCTCCGCGGCCGGCGATGACATCACAAAGCACGATCGGACTGCCACCCTCGAGCGTCACCTTCTTCAGCTTTTCACCCGCGAAAAACGCCACGACCCGACTGTCGGGCGACCAGAACGGAAAGGCCGCCCCCTCCGTACCGGCGAGCGGCGTGCTCGTCAGGCTGCCAAGCGGCCGCAGCCACAGTTGTGACGCCCCGTCGCGCGTGCCGACAAACACCACCTGTTGCCCATCCGGCGAAATGGCCAGCTGAGCGGCGACTCCGCTGCCAGGGCTACGAAGACCGCCGAACGACACATCGTCAGGCGCATCAATCGTGAACTGCACGGCAGGGTTTGGAGTGACGACTTCGGTCGGCCCTCGAAACATGTACGCAATCAAAGCGACCGCTGCGATTGTGCTCGCGCCGGCGGCAATCCACGCCAGGCGAGCGGGTGAACGCGGCCGCTCGGCTGGTTGGCTCGCTTCATCAATGTGCCACCGGGCGTCAGCGATGGCGGCCAGCCGGCGCTTCCGATCCTTGTGGAGGCATCGTTCAAGCAACCTGCGGATGGGGAGAGGTGTCTCGGACGGAAACGCGTCCCAATCCGGTTCGGTGCTGAGGACCGAAACGAACGTCTCCGCGACGTCCTCACCCGCAAATGGGCGCTTGCCGGTGAGCATCTCGTAGAACACGCACCCGAACGCCCACACGTCGCTGCGGACATCGGCCGCGCGTCCGTTCGCCTGCTCCGGGCTCATGTACGCGGCCGTTCCCAGGAGCGCGCCCGCGGCGCTCACGACCGCGTCCGTCGGCGATAGCACACCGGTATCCGCGCTGATGTCATCGGGAGCGGATGCAAACCGTGCCAAGCCGAAGTCGAGTACTTTGACGGTCCCGTCCGGTTTGATCTTGATATTCGATGGCTTCAGATCGCGATGGACGATGCCCAGGTCGTGTGCGGCCTCGAGCGCGTCGATGATCTGTTGACAGATGGGGATCGCCTCGTGGGACGTCATCGGCCCGCGCGCGAGCCGCTCCGCGAGCGTCGGACCTTCCACGAGTTCCAGCGCGATGGCATACGTGGCGTCACGGTCCTCGAACCCATAGATAGCGGCGATGTACGGATGATTGAGCGCGGCGAGGACCTGCGCCTCGCGCTGAAGCCGCGCGCGGCGCTCGGGATTGTCTGAGAGCCCTTCAGGAAGCACCTTGAGCGCAACGCGACGACCGAGCTTGGTGTCTTTGGCTCGATACACCTCGCCCATGCCACCCGTTCCGAGGACGCCTTCAATCACGTACGGGCCGAGCGAGGCGCCAACCGCCAGAGCCGCAGGTTGCGTGAGTAGATCGTCGGGAATCCACACAGGATTGTCGATCGGACTCGCTACATCTTCTTGCGCAATCAACGACTCGATTTCGACGATCAGCGCCTGATCGCCGACGCAGGCGCTCGACAGGAACGCGTTGCGCTGGTCCTTCGGCAGCGTCGCGGCCGCATCGTATAGCTCAGCCACACGGCTCCAGCGGTCGGGCGGCAACGGTAAGGCCATGAGCATCGTGGATCCCCAAGAGAGTAAGCGCGAAACGAGGCGGAACGCTACAATCGGGATGCGAGCCTTCCCGATGTCCTCAGAAATCACCCAATTGCTCCGGGCGTGGAGCGACGGCGACCCAGGTGCGCTCGACCGGCTGACGCCGCTCGTCTACGAGCAACTGCATCGCCTGGCCTCGAACCACATGAGGAATGAGCGCCAAGGGCACGTGCTGCAGACGACCGCGCTCGTGAACGAGGCCTACCTGCGCTTGTTGAAGATCGGCGCGCTGGACTGGCGTGACCGCGCGCATTTTTTCGCCGTCGCCGCGCGCATCTTGCGGCGTGTGCTCGTGGACGCCGCGCGCAAGCGGCTGTCGACGAAGCGCGGTGGCCACGTGCCGCAAGCGGCGCACGCGACCGACATCGATTTTGACCAGTTTCCTGCGCCGGCGACGGATAAGCCGGCCGAACTCTGTGCGGTCGACGTTGCCTTGACGAGCCTTGCCCAGCTCGATCCCCGCCGCGCACAGATCGTCGAGATGCGGTTCTTTGGAGGGCTCACGGTCGAAGAGACCGCCGAGGCACTCGGCGTCTCGCCGCCAACGGTGATGCGGGACTGGCGACTGGCTCGCGCATGGCTCACACGCGAGCTACATGGACGCGCGTGATCCTGCGCTGATCGAATGGCCGGCGTGTTGCCGTCGACGCATGCCGACGAGCACAGACACGTACGGGAATAAGTGAAGAGGAGAACTGTGTAGAAACTGTGTAAGGTGGCCTTAGAACCGCCGACAAACACCGACGTTTATGGGTTCACATCCAGAAGCATTCTGTGGCGGGAAGTCGTTGAATCGATTGTGCGAAGAAGCATTTCGGTATCGCTCGGTGAGCGTGGCCCGAATCGTTTTCCAAGCGTGCTCCTTCAACCACTCGGACATCTCTCCATCTTTAGAATCAACGACTTGCGAGCGGTCAGCATCAGATTATCCCACACGTCAGGGCTCCTTCCTAGCGCCGACGGGATCACATTTGGATTCAGCAAGTTGAGGGGAGCTGAGGACGAACTCTGACGAAAATTGTGTAAGACCTTGCAATGTGGTGCGACCACTTACGGCGATTCTCGGTGTGTTCCCCGCAGTGCACCGCGCTAGCTGTAGGAGCCTCCCCCGGATACTCCGAGGCGCACGTCGAATGAAGCAGCTGCCATGGAACGATCAGCGACGGGCCTTACCGTCGGCTGGCTTTGCATGCGGTCCGGATATCCCTTGGACCGCCGCGCTCCAGTACGCTGCCCACAATCTGACTCGAACCTGCCCGAGTCATCCTCCGACCTCAAGGGCAACGCTTCGTGTGTCCGTTCGCAGAACGATCGTGGGAGTCGTGGCTCAGAGAGACCCTCCAGCCACGCTGTCGGCAATACCTTGGTCCAATGGCAGCACCCAGCCTGCGCGTGCTCTGATGGATGCCGGAGGATGTCGGGAGCGACGAACCGCAGACATCGACTCCGCCGGACCAGCACGAGGATCCGCAGTTGCGAAGGATTCTGCCCGATGACATCGAGTGGATGCCGATTCGCATCACAGTGCTTCTGTTGATAAACATTCGGTAAATGACGGTCGGGCACCACGATGCTTCCCATGGAAGCGAGAGGAGGATGGCGCAATGGCTAAGGTACTGTTCATAGTGAGCGGGGCCACCTACTGGGTTCTGAAGGATGGCACCAGATACGCGACAGGCTACTGGGCAGAAGAGTTCGCGAACCCGTACAAAATTGTGACAGATGCGGGCCACGACGTCGTGGTCGCGACGCCCAATGGCGTGACCCCGAACGTCGACATGATGAGTCTGCGTCCCGAGATGGCGGGCGGCGCGGAGGGCGCCCTCGAGTTGGAGGCTATCATCCGTTCCGCAGAGGAGATGCGACGCCCGCTCAAGCTGTCGGACGTCCGCCTCGAGGACTATGACGCCGTCTACCTGCCGGGTGGTCACGGCCCTATGGCTGATCTGGCATTCGACGCCGACGCCGGACGGCTGCTCACCGCACAGCTCAAGTCGGGCAGGCCGTTGTTCATCGTGTGCCACGGTCCTGCCGCGATGCTGTCCACCAGAATCCGCGGCGTGTCGCCCTTCAAGGGCTATCGGGTCACGTGCTTCACCAACGAAGAGGAGGAGGCCGTCGGGGTGGCGGCCAAGGCGACGTGGCTGCTCGAGACCGAGCTAAAAGAGAAGGTCGGCGTCTCCTTCAGCCGCGGCGAGATCTGGAAGCCGTACATGGTCGAGGACCGCAATCTGGTCACCGGCCAGAACCCGCACTCGGCCGCAGTCCTGGGAAGGCGGTTGCTGGAAGTCCTCGCGGGGCGCGGCGCGTCTGGTGAACAGTCGCAGGTGCGAGTCGGACACTCGAGCGCAATGTCGGCGACCGTGTGAGCCGGCAGGTCGTTCACGGGCATCTGCACGCAGGAAGGGAACCGTTTCAGCGGAAATCAGAACACCTGGGCATGAGTGTGTGTCAGCCGTGTCGAAAGGAGTCGTCAGTGGCCGGCGTACAAGTCGAACAGAAAAACTATGAGATGCCTCCGCGCGACGGATTCACGGTGGCACAGTTTCTTACTGTCGCCGATATCGACCGATCGGTTCGCTTCTATGAAACGGTCTTCGGCGGTCGCATTCTGAGCAGAGGCGACAGCAATGGCGCGCCTGGGTACGTTCAGATCGCGAACATGTGGCTCATTGTCAACGTCGGGGGCGGGCCGACCCCGGACAAGCCGTCGGTCACGCTCAGCGTCCTCGCCGACCCGGACAGGATCAGCAGCTCTATGAATATCCGCGTCGCGGATATTCATGCGTGCTACGACCTGTGGAAAAGTCGAGGAGCCGAGTTCATCACGGAGCCAAAGGACAAATACGGCGAGACGCGCTGCTACATCCGCGATCCTGACGGTTATGTGATCGAGGTCGGAGAGAGCAAGCCGGAATTCACCTACGGTTGACGTTCGGCGCGGATGGGATCACGCGGACCGATACCAGGATTTGGTCCCGCGTTGCCTCGGCTCTCACCCAATTCTGTGGCCAAGATAGTAGCAGGAGAAAATAACGTGTCGCACCATTACTCCGGTCCCAATATCGGATTCCCGCGCGGGGACGCACGCCTCGACTTGACCGATCTGTACGCGTTTCCAAAGCCAGGAGACGCCGGCAAGTCGATCTTCATCATGAACGTGCATCCGTCCGTCGGCCTCAATCCGCCGGGACCTACCACTGCTGAGCCCTTCGCGCCTGAGGCCCGGTACGAGCTGAAGATCGATACGGACGGCGACGCCATCGCCAATATCAGCTACGAGGTGCGCTTCTCATCGTTTGAAGGTGGCCAGCAGAGCGCGACGTTGCGTCTTGCTGAGGGCGCACAGGCGGCTGAAACAGGCGCGGGCGGGAGGGTGATCGTCGAGGGGGTGCCGGTCTCGACAGGGCACGAAGGACATGTGACGCAGGCTGGCGACCACCGGTTCTTTGCCGGTTGGCGCAGCGATCCCTTCTTCTTCGACGTACTGGGCACCCTCAACAAGTTCCAGTTCACGAGCGGAGATTTCTTCGCAGACAAAGATACGTGCAGCATTGTGCTCGAAGTACCCAATTCCCTTCTCGGGCCCCAAAAGGTTGGCCTGTGGGCGCGCACGTTGATTCCCGCAGACGGCGGGGGTGGAGGCTGGATTCAAGCAGATCGCGGGGCGCGGCCCAACCAGACTCCCTTTCTGGCCGGCGAGCAGAACGGCGCCTACCTCGCCGGGGAGCCAATCGACGATGCGCGTTTCATTCCTGTCTTCGCGCACGCTCTGGAACACACAGGCGGGTACTCACCAGAGGAAGCCCTGCGGGTGGCGGGAAGGCTGTTGCCGGACCTTTTGAGATATGACCCCGCACGCCCCGCCTCCTTTCCGGACAACGGTCGTGCGCTCATCGACGACGTCTCTGATCTCTTCCTCGCGATCCTCACCAATGGGAAGGTGACTGGAGATAACGTTGGGCCTCACGACGATTTTCTTGATGAGTTCCCCTACCTGGGTCCGCCGCACGTCGCCCGACCCCAATAGCGCGACATTCAGCGTCTAGCGGGTGCTGTTTGGGCTTGATCCGATTTGGTGGACATCTTCCGAGAGGCGGATACGATGTCCAACCATGGCCGGACACGAAGCCGAGACGGACTCGGCGCAGTTTCACTGACGAGTTCAAGGCCGGCGCCGTCCGGCTGGTGCTCGACGAGGGCAAGACCGTCGGCCGCCGCTCGCGCGCGACCTGGACCTGACGGAGTCCGTCGCTGCGCAACTGGGTCGAGCAGGCGCGGGCGGATCGGACCAAGGGCAAGACGGGCCTGACGACCGCGGAGCGCGAGGAGCTGGCCCGCCTGCGCAAAGAGAATCGCGATCCTCCAGGAGGAGCGCGACATCCTAAAAAAAGCCGCGGCCTTCTTCGCGAAGCAGAGCCGATGAGATTCGCGTTCATCGCGGCGGAGAAGGCCTCGCATACGGTCACCATCCTGTGCCGGTGTCTGCAGGTGACGCCGAGCGGCTTCTACGCCTGGCGACGGCGCCCCGAATCGCAGCGAACGCGCGGACGACCGCCGGTTGACGGTGCTGGTGCGGGCGTCGTTCGACGCGAGCCGGCAGCGGTACGGCAGCCCGCGCATTCACGAAGATCTGCGCGAGCAGCAGCGAGCGCGTCAGCCGAAAGCGCGTCATCCGGCTGATGCAGGACGACGGGCTGCAGGCGCGGGCGCGGAAGCGGTACAAGATGCACGACGATGAGCGATCACGACCAGCCGGTCGCGGCCAATCTGCTCGATCGCCAGTTCGCGGCGGCGGCGCCGAATCAGCGGTGGGTCGGCGACACGACCGAGTTCGTCATCGGCGGGCAGCGGCAAGCTCTACCTCGCCGCGATCCTGGATCTGTTCTCGCGCTTCGTCGTCGGCTGGGCGCGTCAGCGCGGTGAACGATCGGCATCTGACCATCAAGGCGCTCGAGATGGCGCTGAAGCGCCGGTGTCCCGACGATCGGGCTGCTGCATCACTCCGACCAGGGCTGCACGTACGCGAGCGAGGACTACCAGGCCGTCCTCGAGGCGCACGGCATCATCTGCAGCATGAGCCGCCGCGGCAACTGCTACGACAACGCGGTGATGGAGAGCTTCTTCTCGACGGTGAAGAGCGAGCTCGGCGAGCACTTCGAGAGCCACGGCGAGGCGAAGATGGAGTTGTTCGACTACATCGAGGTGTTCTACAACCAGCGACGCCGACACTCGACGCTCGGTCAGATCAGTCCGGCGGCGTTCGAACGACGTGCACGCGAAGAGGGCGTGGACGCCATGGAAAACCGCCCAGACCGCGGTTTCCCACCGCGCCCACACCCGTCCATGTTCTCTAAGACCGAAGAAGAAAGACCAACGGAAACCACGTAGTCAACCTGTCCACTGAATCGGATCAGGCCCAAGGACCGTCGATCGGCCGTCAGGTGAGCATTTCCATTGACTCACATAAATGCCTTAGGGGACACTTTCCATAAACGCATTATGGGAGCCCAAGACAAGGAAGCAGAAATTCTTCAAGGTACTCTCGAACTGCTCATCCTCCGCACCTTGGCGACCGGCGAGAAGCACGGCTATGAAGTTGCGGAGTGGATTCACACCGCTTCTGCCGACGCGCTTGATGTGGAAGAGGGTGCGCTATATCCAGCCCTCCACCGGTTAGAGTTGCGCGGCCTGCTGGCAGCGCAGTGGGACGTCTCGGCCAACAACCGCCGCGCCAAGTACCTACCGGCTCACGCCGAGCGGACGCAAGAGGCTCCGCGAAGCGACCGAGTCGTGGCGCAGAGCGAGCAGCGCCATCAATCGCGTGTTGGAAGCAATCTGATGGAGGTCCTGGATGCCCGAGTGGCTGCATAGCCTTCGCCTTCGGTTGCGCGCGCTCATCAGGCGCTCCCGACTCGAGCAAGATCTCCAAGATGAGATGGCGTTCCATCTGGCCATGCGCGAGGAGAGGGAACGACAGGCGGGGACCCCGGCTGACCAGGCTCGCATCAGGGCTCGACGACAGTTCGGGAACGTAGGCGTGTTGAAGAATCGCAGCCGGGATGTGTGGATCTGGCCATGGCTCCAGGACGTCGGCCAAGACACGCGGTTCGCCGTGCGCATGCTGTACCGGGCTCGCGGTTCTACTCTCCTCAGCATGATCTGTTTGGGTGTGGGCATCGGTGTCAGCACTGCGATCTTCTCGATCGTCAACGCGCTGCTGCTACGACCGCTGCCGGTCGCGGAGTCGGATCGGCTGATACGGATCAGTCGCGGGCAGGAGACAGCACTGTCAATCCCTCTGCTTCGTGCGGTCGGCTCAGGCACTCGATCGCTACGGGCCGTTGCCGGAACTCTTTCCATGGAGTCCGATCTGGCGATCGACGGCGAAAGCCAGTTCATCGGCGCGGAGTTCGCCACTGCAAACTACGCTGATGTCTTCGGCGTCAGACCGTCATTGGGACGCTGGTTCGTCGATGATCGTGAACCCGTTGCCGTGATCAGCGATGCCATTTGGGAGCGCTACTTCGATCGTCGCCCGGACGCGTTGGGTCGGGTCATCCAGTCCGGCACAGATTCGTACACCATCGTCGGTGTTGCGCCCCGTGAATTCACAGGCGTACGCGCACCGCTACGGACCGATCTCTGGGCGCCCATCGAGACCCGTTTTCGGCCGACGACCGAAGCGGAGGAGCGACGGCTGGCGAGAATGCTGATGTTCTTCGGCCATCTGCGTCCCGGCGCCCACGCGAGGGAAGCAACGACTGAACTGAACACGCTCGCCATTCAGATGCGCGACCGTAGCGGGTCCACGCCGGAGGCATCGACTCCGTTGGTGGCCGACGCCGTAGGGACCCTTCCAAATCCGGGAAGCCGGCGTCTCGCGCGAACGCTATCAGCGCTCATGGGTGCCGTCGTTGCCGTGGTGCTGATGATCGCGTGCGTGAATGTCGGCCATCTCTTGCTGGCGCGAGGCGCCCTTCGGCAGCGTGAGTTCGCGGTTCGGCGCGCACTCGGTGCGTCACGCGCCCGGCTACTCCGGCAACTGTTGACCGAGGCCCTTGTCCTCGCCGTTGCCGGCACATTGTGCGGTGTCGTGTTCGCCCTGTGGGCCGGGAAGCTCCTGGAACGCTCGCTGCCGCTGGCTGCAGGCATTTTCGCCATTCAGGTCGATCTATCGCTCGACTGGCGTGCCCTCGTCTTTGCCGCGGGCATCTGCGTCGTGACAACGGTGCTGTGTGGCTTGCTCCCGGCGTGGCGCGTGTCCGGAATGTCCGGGATGCTGGTCGCTCAGGGCAGCGTTGGCGCCAGCGCTCGGCGAAGGCCCGTCGGACTCGTCGCGCAGGTCGTGATGTCCCTGGTCCTGCTGTTCATCGGCGCCAGCTTCGTCGCGGCGCTGCTGCGGCTGCACGCGATGTATCCAGGCTTTGCTGTGGCCGGGCGGCTCTATGCCTATACCTTTCTCCCGTCGCCGCCTTTCGCACCAGACAGCTCGTCGGGGGGTCTATGCACAAGCGCTCGATCGGTTGCGCGCGCTTCCAGGTGTGCGTCTGGCCGCCGTCACCTCATCGCTGCCGCTGATTCCTGCCGGATCGGACTGCGCGTCGCTGTCTCCGGACTCGCCCGTGCGCGTGACGAGCAGCGCGGTGGATCCTGCGTACTTCGAGACCATGGGCATCGAGCGTCTCGCCGGGCGATCATTTATCGCGAGCGACGCGACCGCAGACACGGCGGTCGTCACCGAGAGCCTCGCGCGCCGGCTCTGGCCAGACCGATCGGCTGTCGGCGAGCGCGTCATGATCGGATGCGACAACCCGCGGCCAGCCTTCGTCATTGGCGTCGTCCGCGACTCTTCGATTCGTGCGGTCGGCGAGCCGGCGCAGCCCCATCTCTATCGCCGCTTTGGTGCACCCGACGCGGGTGCCCTCGTGGCCGTGCTACTGGACACTACGATCGACCCGGCGCGTCTCACAGACACGGTGCGGCGCACGCTGCTCGACCTCGCGCCGGGCATTCGCGTGTACACGGTGCAGCCACTTAGCGTACACGTCGCGCGCTCCTTCGGTCAGCTTCAATGGATCACAAGCATCTTGATCGGGTTCGGGGTCCTGGCGTTGCTCCTCGCTGCGGTTGGCCTCTACGGCGCCATTGCCTATCGCGTCAGTCTCCGCACGCGAGAAATCGGTCTACGGATGGCATTGGGGGCCACTCGACTGAACGTCTTTCGTGGCGTCGTCGGCAGCGCCCTGGCGATTGTGGTGGTGGGAGTGGCAATCGGCGAAGTGTTCACGACGGTACTGACCGGCATCGTCGCGTCGGTACAGGAGAACATCGGCGCGGACACCCGCATCCATCCATGTCATTGTGGGGCTCATCTGGATTGCGATCGGTGTTACCGCGAGCTACGTGCCAGCCGCGCGGGCTGCGCGGCTCGATCCATCGGTGGCCCTTCGGGACGAGTAGGCAAGCGGTAAGTTGAACGATATCTTGTGTCAGAACTGTGTCACATGCCCCCCGAAACTCTGGGGCAACACCGCCATTTACGGGGGCACGCTGAAGCAGATCACTGTTGCGGGAAGTCGTTGATCGGAAGTGCGTGGGTGGGTTTCAGTGTGCGTCAGCACGCGCAGGCGGAATCAATTTCCAAGCGTGCTCCTTCAACCACTCGGACATCTCTCCGCTTTTAGAATCAACAGTTTGCGAGCGACCCGCAGCAACATTAGAATGAGTCTACTGGTTTTCGTGAAGATTCCATGTCGCCTGAACGTGGGAGATGCTGATGACCGACGAATCCGTTACGGCGACGCGTCCTCGCCCACTGACGGTGAAAGCCTTTGGAGTCACGGACAAAGGAAAAGTGCGTACGAACAATGAGGATCAATTCCTGATCGCCGAGCTCACCAAAGCGATGCGCGTCTGGCAGACGAGCCTACCGGAACCGAAGCTGCAGGTTGGAGAGGAGCGCGCACATCTGTTTCTCGTGGCCGACGGCATGGGCGGGCACCGGGCGGGCGAACGGGCGAGCGCACTCGTCGTGGCCGCGATCGAGGAGTTCACGCTCAATTCGTTCAAGTGGTTCTTTGGGTCGGATGCGACTGAGACTGAGGCGATGAAGGTTCTCGCGCAGTTCCAATCCGCGGTTACTCAAGCCGATGCCCGCATCCTCGAAGAAGCCGCGGACCAGCCGGAACTGAGCGGCATGGGGACGACGGTCACGATGGCATTCCACCTGGGTGCGCAGTTGTGTGTCGTGCACGTAGGCGATAGCCGTGCGTACCTATACCGAGACGGTGAGTTGCATCAGCTCACGGAGGACCATACGCTGATGGCCGATATGGTGCGCAGCGGCGCCCTTCGGTCCGACGAGGTCTCCGAACACCGGCTCCGTCACACCATCACGAACGTTGTCGGTGGCCCGGAGCTCGGGGTCAAAGTCGAAGCCCGCGCCATCGAACTGCACGTTGGCGACCGCTTACTGCTGTGTTCGGACGGATTGACGGAAATGGTGACGAACGAAGCGATCGCGGCCACTCTCGACGCGGAGCCCGCGCCTGAGGCGGCTGCCAGGAAGCTGCTGGCACAGGCCAATGATGGCGCGGCCAGCGACAACATCACGCTGCTCGTCGTACGGTTCGATCTAGCCGACTCCAATACAGGGGAAGGACGCGATGTACGATGAGCAACCGTGGATCTCGTTTTCGCGCATTTCGGATCACGTGGAGCGTCGGAGAAATCGCTCTGTCGCTCCGGGCCCGAGAAGCTTGAGCGTGCTCGACGGTGTCGTCGGTCATCTGCGAGACGATTTCGACGGTGGTTCCTGCGGTCCAGTACTTGATCGCGTTGTCCACTAGATTGCGCATGGCGTCCGATATCGAGTCTCCATCGAGCCGGGCGAGCGGACCGTCAGCGTCGAGGCGTCGCGTGCAGCTGGATCGACTTCGCCTCCGCCTGCGGCCGCATCCGCTCGATGACATCACGGTCAATCGACTATTGGAATCGCAGAAGTTGCAGAGGGGTCAGAAAGAGTACGCGTTCGAGCCGATCTCGGTGCGTTGACCAGCGCCTGTCCTGCGCTTCGATGCTGTCTTTCGTGCCCCTGTCGTTTTCCGCGTCGTCGCTGCCTTGCGCTTCGGCCATTGGTACCTCCGTGGATAGTTCGCATCCGCCTCCACCGAGACCCCAATCATCTACTACGTCTTCGACCTCCTCGTGCTGGCCGGCCGCGACGTGCGAGCGGAGCCCTTGGAAGCCAGGCGCGAGCTGCTGGAGCGCCGCGTGTTGCCCAAGCTGACCGAGCCCGTGCAGTACCTGCAGGAGCTGGATGCGAAGCTGCATGATCTCGTCGCCTCCGTGAAGGCGCAAGGGCTGGAGGGCCTCGTCGCGAAGCGGCGCGACAGCCGGTACGAGCCGGGCCTGCGGTCGGGCGCGTGGCAGAAGATGCGCGTCAACCAGGGTCAGGAGTTCGTGATCGGCGGGTATACGGTGGGGTCGAAGACATTCGACGCCCTGATCTTCGGGTACTACGACGGTGACACACTGATCTACGCGGCTCGGACACGCAACGGATTCACGCCGGTGGTGCGCGCCCAGTTGATGAAGAAGTTCCGCGGGCTGGAGTCGAAAGAGTGTCCGTTCGCGAACCTACCCGAGTCCAAGAGTGGTCGCTGGGGAGCCGGGCTGACGAAGGCCAAGATGAAGGACTGCCGCTGGGTGAAGCCGATGCTCGTGGCCCAGTTCGAGTTCCTCGAATGGACAGGCGACAACCACCTGCGACACTCGAAGTTCATTGCGCTGCGCGAGGACAAGAAAGCAGGCGACGTGAAGCGCGAATAGAGCGTTCGGGCCTTTCAGCAACGCAGATCTTGCCACTCTCCGCACACAGTCAACCCGTGCTACCGTGCTACGCCATGAGCACCTTGCAGCGCGCCGTCTGGGACGGTCACCCGGTCTCGCTCGGCATCGGCTTCGAGCTACGCAAGCAGAAAGGGCGCTCGCGAGCTGCGCGCAGTCTGCCGTCTGGAGAGCCATTTTCTTGGGTGGCAACTGTTTTTGGAAACGGAAGGACTGCTGTCTCATTCGCACGTCTGCGATCGAGCGACGAAGTGCTCGACGTGTGCGAGCACTGGCGGGCGGTGATGGTGGAGAGTGGCTGGAGCTGATCGGAGTGCTTGATCGATGATTCACGCGTATCTGTATCGCTTGTTCGGCGTCGCGGCTGCGTTGCCGTTGCCGCCAATATATCCAAGCATGGCTGGCAACCGGTCAGCATCGCCCCGGCTGTGGTCTTTTCAGCGCTCGTATTCTCTCTCGGCGTCTCGCCGGACAAGCGAACCATGGGTTGGGAAGTTCGCTACCTCATTACGTCAGTGGGCGTTCTCTCGCTGGCCGCGTTCAGATTCTTGAGATAGCGCTCGGACTGCCCGATGTGGCACGCGCGGACGAGTAGCGAGCGGCGACGAACGAAGAAGGGCTGGAGCTGAAATGCGCTTCCATTGCCGCGACGGCTGGATCTGCGAGGAGCACCCGGACCGCCCGTGGCGTTAGGCGGTAGAATCGAGCCGTGCTGCGGGCGCTCCTGTTCCTGCTTGTCTTCGTTGCCTTTCTGATGGCGACCGAACTGAAGCCCTCGCCCGAACCTCGCATGACGGTCGTCGTGCCATTCAGATCAGGCAGTGTCGTGCCCGACAGACCGCGTTCTGATCTGATAGTCAAGCGGTCTCCTGTCGCATTGCCCGGACCGTCATCAGGCCGTTGACACCGCCGAGAGCCCCGATGCTGGAGACGGGCTGAAGCTAGCCGGGGGATCAGTAGGATCCAAAGGCGATGCTCGTTCCATCGCCACGGCTCGCTCGGTTACGGCGAGCCTCCGCGATCATCCGCATCTCCGCTGTTAGTCGCGACCGGCGTAGACGGCTGCCGGAATGAGGTGCAAGAACGCCAGGACATTCGTCATGGCTTTTCGCTAAGATACAAGCGTCAATTGCGTCAAAGGAGGCTTCAGATGTTGTTTTCTCTCGTGTACACGGCTCGCGACGTAACGGAGGAGAGCCAAAAAAGGTCTCTCAACCTGTTCACAAACTGGAAGCCTCCGGCAGGCTACGAATTCAAAGCGCACTACGCACTCGCTGACGGCACTGGTGGGATCGCCATCGTAGAGGCAAATTCGCCTGAGGCCCTGCTGGAAGCGCACACGCCGTGGGGGCCATTCTTCGAGTTCCGGACAGTTCCCGTCGTTGAGATCGACAAGGCCGTCCCGATTTTTCAAAGAGTCAACGCTTGGCGAGATTCGGTGAAGTAGCGCGCTCGGGCTTGTCGAGGACGGCGCCGTTCGATTCTTGAGCGCCGCGCGGACGCGATCACCGCTTCTCTTCGCGGCCGACCTTGCGCTTGAGAACGTAGTCCCGTGGACTCGTGGTCGGCGAGCGTCGCCACTGTTCGCTGCTTTCAGTGGCACATCGTGCACCGTCGGCGGGTGGTGCACCTCCAATCGGAACCGAGCGTTCGGCGTCAGCGCCTCGGTTGCCCAGCCTTGGTGCTGACGAAACGCCGTCAGAGCGACGGATGCCGCCTCGAAGAGACTCGACGCCTGCACGTCAACAGAGTGCGTGACTCCATCGAGGCCAGTCACTGACAGCCATCACCAGCGCTTGGCAGCAACCCGGCCTCGCGCATACTGTGACCAAGAAGCAGCAGCTGGCGGCGAGGATCAGCGACCCGGTAACGTGATTTCGCTTACCGAGGTCCAGTTCGCCGCGCATGGCGACCAGTTCGAGCCGGTCTAAACAGAACTCGCGGGGAGCGCATTCACGTCCAAGCCGCGAGTGGGGACGTTAACCGATTTTCCGGTCCCGCCAAGGCACCACCCGGCACTACGCGGCACACCGAAATACGGCCCATTTACTGGCGCCAGACGGAGTGTTATCGCCAAGCTCGCCGTGATCGAATACGACGCGCTCGTCCTGCGTGAAGAGTGATCCCTCGCCGCCAGCCCTGCAGTAACATGGGCGCACATAGTCACCTCGATAACCCGTCAAACCGGGAGAAATTGCCATGCGTCCTACGAGACTGGCACGCATTGTTGTGGCGATCGTCGTGTCGTCCGCGACGATCGCGCGTTCGCAGGAGGCGGTCGACCTCGGCATCGTCGATCGGATAAAAGGTGAGGCTTTTGCACGGTCGGAGGTGATGGATCACCTGCGCAACCTGACGGACCTCCGCGGTCCAAGGCTGACCGGCTCGCCGCAGTTCGAGGACGCCGCCAAGTGGACGGTCGAACGCCTGACGAAGTACGGCCTGAGCAACGTCAAGATCGAACGTTGGGGACCGTTCGGCAGGAGCTGGTCGATCGAGCAGTACTCTGTGGAGATGAT
Organism: uncultured Acidobacteriota bacterium; assembly: GCA_963730995.1. GTDB lineage: Bacteria > Acidobacteriota > Vicinamibacteria > Vicinamibacterales > 2-12-FULL-66-21 > CAVSUB01. The sequence goes on from CAVSUB010000013.1 coordinate 160,318, forward strand.
GGCGCCGCAGTACGCGCGCCTTGCGGTCATGCCGCTCGCGTGGAGTGCATCGACGCCGGGCCCGATCACCGGAGAGCCGATGCTCACGCCGCTCAACGTGTCGTTCACCGACGGCGGTTTCAAGAGGATGTCGGAGTCCTTCGAGGCGTACCGCAAGCAATGGACCGGCAAGCTTCGCGGCAAAATCGTTCTGCTGACGTCCGACAGGCCAAAGTCCCCGCTCGAGAAACCACTCTTCACACGGATCTCGGACGCCGATCTAGCGCAGATGGCCAATGCGCCAGAGCCGGTCTCCCTCGCGCGGGTATCGAAGATCGACGATATCGTCTGGCCGGACAAACCGGAGGAGACGTTCAAAATTTTCATGGCCCTGCCCGCGCCGCTGATCGATCAGTTGATCGACAAGTTCGACGCGATGGCTCTCGAGCGCGGCCAGTTCTTCGCCGCCGAAGGCGTGGGCGCGGTTTTGATTGCGGACGAACGTGCACGCGAGGGGATGCTCGCGGCCGAAGCCGCCGGTTCGCATCGCGCTCGCGATTCCCAGTCCCCTCCGACCTTCGTCGTCACGGCCGAGCACTACGGCCGGATCGCGCGGCTCCTCGAACAAAAACAGCCCGTGCGGCTGCGCGTCGATCTCAAGGCCGCGACGTCCGAACAGGAAGTCGACGGCGGAAACATCGTCGACGAGATTCCCGGCGGCGCGCGACGGGACGAGATCGTCATGATCGGCGCGCACTTCGACTCGTGGCATTCGGGCATGGGCACGACCGACAACGGCGTCGGCAGCGCCGTGATGATCGAGGTGATGCGCATCCTGAAGACGCTCAATCTCAAGCTCGATCGAACGGTTCGCATCGCTCTGTGGGGCGGCGAAGAACAGGGACTCCTCGGCTCGCGGGCGTACGTGAAGGCGCACTTCGCCGATCCCGCGACGATGGCCCTGAAGCCGGAGCACGAAAGACTTTCCGGCTACTTCAACCTGGACAACGGCAGCGGCAAGATACGCGGCGTGTACCTGCAAGGGCACGAAGCGATGCGCCCGCTCTTCGAGCAATGGCTCGCCCCGTTCCGCGATCTCGGCGTAAGCACCATCACCATCCGGAATACCGGGGGCACGGATCACCTGTCGTTCAACCGGGTGGGGCTGCCAGGCTTTCAGTTCATCCAGGATCCACTCGATTATAGTTCTCTCACGCACCACACCAACGCGGATACACTTGACCACGCCGTGCCCGGTGATCTGATGCAGGCATCAGCGGTCATCGCCAGCGTCGTCTATCAGGCAGCGAATCGGCCCGAGCGCCTGCCGCGCCGCGAGCTGCCGAAAGCGGAGATCCCGTCGAAGCCGAGCGACGATCGCCGGTGAGGCGTTGATTCGTGTCGACCACTGAATGCGTCGAGGCGGACGTGTGGGTCACGCGCGTCAGCGTCGACGAGTACCACGTCCGAGGCGCGCTCGTTCTAGGCGAGCGGCGGACAGTCGTGTGGGACACGCTTTTGCGCCCGCACGACATGCAACCCTTTGTGCCGATGATCGGCGGCCGCGGCTTCCGACGCTGAGCGATCCCTACCCGACAGAGGATTCGATTTGAGATGACGCCCCGAGACACCGCGGGGAAGTCGAGCCTCAGTCCGAACTGGAAAACTGGCTCACGTGGGCAGCAGATTACGCCGAGCGTTCCGACCCGCTGAATCGTTTTCGGGAGCTCGCGAGTGAAGTGTTGACGCTGTCTACCACGGACACGATCGAGACGAAGTGGCCACGCAGGGCTTCCGCGAGCCTCGGCTGATGGGATACGGGAGTGAGAAGACGAAGCCAGGAATAGAGTTGACGGAACGGCCGCCCAGGTTGAGGGTGTACGAACGAGCCCTCAAGGTGGGGCTTCTTGAGCGCGCGTCTGGCGTATGAGTGGCCCCAGGAAAGCGACCAGTACTGGCGTACTTTCCGAGTGCCGGCGCGAACGCTGAATCGCGTCCTGGGTTACGGAGAGGTCGCGATCGCTCACACTTGGTGGGCCGACTGTTGCCTTCAGCCTGTACGGCATCGAATCGGCCCCGCATGCGCGAAAGCGTCCTTCATTTGTTCAAGTTGATCTTCCCTTCGAGCGTTCCAGTTCCAGTCGCCTTGCCCGTCGCGAAATCGATCGTGTCGAACCTCACCATCGTAAACGTTCCAGTGGCCCCCGCGAACCGACCGGTTCCATTCTCGATCGTCGCAACTTCCGTGATTCTTGCAGTATTTGGTGGAATGAAGACACCTTCAATACCAACAAATGTTCCAGACAGTTGGTCACCATTCGCCGCAGTGAAGCTGAAGGTCCCCGTCGACGTGTTGTCGGAAGTTACCTCGGCTGCGAGCGTTCCCGTGAACTGACCGAGGTGGGTCGCAGCACCCTCGGCAGTCGCGTGGGCAGAAGGGGGCGGAACATCGGTAAGGGTGGTGAACGAACCGCGGAACGGCAGCGCCGTGCCACCTCGCGCCGCTGTTTGAGCCGGCCCCAAGCTCGCGTTCGTGGGCGACGTTGGTGAATTTGAGGCTTGGCCGCTGCAGGCGGCCGCGAACAGACACACGCCGAGAACGATGAGTCGCATAGGGACCTCCCTCTCGTTGAAGAAACGACGCGGATAACGGCCGCGGGCTGGTGCCCGCGCACGCATTGGAGCGACGAGTCACAACAGCGGCTATTTACCGCCGCTCGGCCCTCATCCTGCAGACCGGGTGATTCCGGTCCTCGCTCGGAGAGGCGAGAACCCTGGGCTAAAACTTGAACGCGCCTGAAGTCGGGCGCAAAACCCGCATCTCGAGGCCGCCGCACGTGGTCGCTGGCGTAGAATGAGCGGGTTGAGCGCGGCGGCTAATCCGACGACTCTCTTACTGGCGTGGGGGCGGGGCGACGAAACCGCGCTGGATCAACTGATACCGCTCGTCCATGACGAGCTGCGCCGGCTGGCGCGGCGGCACATGGCCGGCGAGCGCGCCGGGCATACGCTCCAGGCAACCGCGCTCGTCAACGAGGCGTACCTCCGGCTGATCGAGGTCAATCAGGTGCGGTGGCAGAACCGCGCGCACTTCTTCGCGATGGCGTCCAGGGTGATGCGGCGCATCCTGGTGGATGCCGCCAGAGCCCGTGGGTATCAGAAACGGGGTGGCGGCGCTGAGACGGTATCGCTGGACGAAGCGCTCCTCGTCTCGGGCGAGCCTCGTCAGGACCTGATCACGCTCGACGATGCCCTGACTGCGCTGGCGGCGTTCGATCTGCGAAAGAGTCAGGTGGTGGAAATGCGATTCTTCGGCGGGCTCAGCGTCGAGGAAACCGCCGAGGCGCTCCACGTGTCCGCGGATACGGTGATGCGCGACTGGCGGTTGGCCAAGGTGTGGCTGGTGCGGGAGCTGAGCGGTGAACAGCTCGAGGGCGGCTGACCGCTGGGAGGCGCTCGATCAATTCGACCAGCGCTCAACCGGGCGATTGTCCAATGAGTGACGATGGATCCTGAGCGTTGGCGTCGGATTGAAGAACTGTACCAGTCGGCCGTCGACTCCGACGTGGCCGAACGAGCGACGCTGCTCGCGCACGCCGATCCAGAGGTGCGTCGCGAGGTCGAGTCGCTGCTGGCGCAACCCACGGCGGATACCCCGCTGGATCGGTCAGCGCTCTCGACACTGAATCACCTGCACGTGGAGGCCGGCGCGCTGATCGGCCCCTATCGTATCGAGGGACTGCTCGGCGAAGGCGGGATGGGCGTCGTCTACCGGGCGTTCGACCCGAAGCTTCGGCGTCCCGTCGCCATCAAACTCCTGCCGGATCTCGCCGACGCCGCTGCGCGCCATCGATTTCAGCGCGAGGCTCGAACCGTCACGGCGCTCAATCATCCACACATTCTCACGGTGTATGACGTCGGCGAGCACGATGGTCGGCAGTATCTGGTCACGGAACTGGTCGACGGCGGAACGCTTCGGAGCTGGGCGGAGGCGGACAAACGGTCGTCGCGGCAGATTGTCGACCTGCTCGTCGGCGTGGCCGACGGGCTCGCGACCGCGCATGAAGCCGGCATCATCCATCGCGATGTCAAACCCGAGAACATCCTGATCGCGAAGAGCGGCTACGCGAAGCTGGCCGATTTCGGGTTGGCCAAGCTGTTTCAACCAGACACAGAACACACGGCGACGCGGAGGGAGACGATCGCGCCCACCCGCCCCGGAATGATTGCCGGGACGATTGGCTACATGTCGCCCGAGCAGGCCTCGGGGAATCCGGTGGACGCTCGCAGCGACATCTTTTCCTTCGGGGCGGTCTTGTACGAGCTGTTTGCCGGGCAACGGCCGTTTTCTTCCAAGTCCGATCTCGAAGAACTGCAGCGGATTGTTCACGGCACGCCGGAGCCGCTAGCAGGAGAAATCCCCGTGCGGCTGCGAATGGTCGTTGAAAAGGCGCTCGAGAAGGATCCGGCCGAACGCTACCAGACGGCGCGGGAGATGGTCATCGACCTGCGCCGTGCGTCCCGCCAGACTGGGAGCGGCGACGCAGCGGAAGCGCGCTCGCCAGACAAAACCGGTAATGGCTCGCGAGCGCTGGAGATTACGTCCGATCCAGACGCTCGACCATCCCGCCAGTCGCGCGTGTCCCGGCGCGCGGCAGCCGTCTGGTTCATCGGCGGCGTGTGTGCCGCCACCGCCCTGGCATTGGCGCTCGTTCGCCCGCGGCAGACGGCACCGATGTTCGGGCCAATCCGTGTGCAGATTGATACTGGGATCCGCCTGTCTGAAATCTCCGCTTTCTCGATCTCTCCCGACGGTCGACACCTCGTGTTCGCCGGCGCGGATAAAGATGGCATCGGGCGCTTGTGGATCCGGAGCATGGATGCACTGGCCCCACAACCATTGTCAGGATCGGAAGTGGCTCTTGGCGGCATGACGCCGCCCATGTTCTGGTCTCCTGACAGCCGATTCATCGCCTTCGACGCCGGCGGACTGCTCAAGAAGATCGACGTGCGGGGCGGGGCACCGCAAACCGTGTGCGAGTTACCTACTCTGGCTGTGGGAGGTTCCTGGAATCGCGACGATGTCATCATCGTGGGAAATCCAATGGGAGGTCTGGTACGGTGCCCGGCGTCCGGCGGGTCCGCATCCGTTGTCACGCGGCTGGATTCGTCCCGAGGAGAGAGCGCTCACCTGTTGCCTTCCTTTCTGCCTGACGGCCGGCACTTTCTTTACCTGAGCGTCTCGAGGAGCGCGCCGGAGACAACTGGGGTCTACGTGCGGGCGCTCGATACCACGCCTGAGGAGCAGACCGCCGTGCGGATCCTGGCCACGGGCTTTGGCGCAGCCTATGTCCCCGACGTCACGTCGGGCAACGGCCGCCTGCTGTTTGTCCGGGATTCGACGCTCTTCGCGCAATCCTTCGATGCAGGGCGATTGCAGCTCTCTGGCGATCCCGACCGCATTGCCGAGCCTGTCGGCTCGTTTCTGGACGGCGCCTTCTTCTCGGCGTCGACCAACGGCGTCCTCGTATTCAGAGGACCGGATGAAGACCGCCAGCTCACGTGGTTCGATCGTCGAGGCAACATCCTTGGCCGCGCCGGTGAACCAAGTCGATACAGCGGGCTGACTCTCGACCCGAGCGAGACGCGCGCTGTCGTGGTCAAGCAAGTCGAGCGGGCAACAGCCGATCAGGATCTATGGCTCCTGGAGCTATCCCAATCGAGACCATCGAGGTTGACGTTCGATGCGAGGCTCGAAGACTCCCCCGTCTGGTCGCACGATGGCCGCCGGCTCTTTTTCACGACCACAGGGACAACCGGATCGCTGTTCGAGCAGTCGCTGAGCGGAACGGATGCGGCGCTCCTGCTCCAGACCGACGAGCACAACGTTCCCACCAGCGCGTCTTCCGATGGACGCTTTCTGCTGTACACCGTCATGAGCCCGAGAGCGACCCGGTTCGATTTGTGGGTGCTTCCCTTGAAGGGTGATCGCAAGCCGTTTCCGTTCCTGCGCCGCGAATTCGATCAACTGCAAGGTCAGTTCTCACCTGACGGACGGTGGGTTGCGTACGTCTCGAATGAATCCGGGCGCCACGAGGTGCTTGTCCGGCCGTTCACGCCTGCCGGCGCGGCCGGCACGGTCGAGAGCTCGGTCGTGTCCAAGGGTGGAGGCACGTCGCCGCGCTGGGGGGCAAACGGCAAAGAGCTCTACTATCTCGCGCCGAACGGAACGGTCACATCGGTTGCCTTCGCCACAGATCGCGGTGTGCCGACTGGCTCTCAGAAGGTCCTGTTCCAGGTCCCTGGCGCCGCCGCCGACTGGGCAGTCACGAGGGACGGCGAACGATTTCTTCTCGCCGCGCCTGCCGGCGACGGTACGCCGTCGCCGTTCACGGTCGTCTTCAACTGGCAGGCCGCTGTGAAGCGATAGTGCCCCTCACGGCGTCCTTCTCGGGCCCTGAACCCTTGAAAAGCCGAACGAATTCACCTCTACCGTAGGCCCGACCTTCAGGTCGGGCGTCCTTCGCGCAATGCAGATACTCACATCCGCAAGCGCGAGGCCGAACTCACACAGAAGAAGCGGCGGGCCGCCCTGTGAGCGGCGCCGTCTATCCGTCCGTCGACAGCGTGTCCAGATTTTCTACGTCACGCAGCATAACGCCAAACGGCCTGGCAGGAAACGCCGGGCAAGCCTGCCCGCAGACTACGCTGGCCGCCCCCCGGGCCGTACGCCTGCTGTACGCCCGACAGATGCCCCGTAGGGGCGCCCTGTGCCTGCCCGGCCCCGATTAACACCCCGCCGTGTTGACTGCAGGCCGGACAGAGGAATTACCTGTCCGTGACGAGTACCTATTGAAGCAAGAGTTTGTCAGCGAGATGTTCCCGAATCCGTCGCGAGCCAAGCTCCGTTAGCCGGTATCGCCCCGAGGACAGCAGCACGACCTGTCGAGAATCTGCGGCTGCGAGTCGCCGCAAGGCTTCCGTCACTCGCGGAGGCGAGCGTTTCACGTGGTGGCCGAGTTCCGTCCGCGTGAACCCCGCTTCGCCAGCGTAATGCAGGAGCGCCAGCACTTCTTCATCAGGTGTCGGGTCCGTGCGCTGTACCAGGACGACGTCCTCGAATACACCGATGCAGGGCACATCGAACTGCAAGAGCTCGCGGACCGCCTTAGCGACACCCTGCCTGTCGCCGTTCCAGAACACACGCAATGTCTCGTTCATGGCCCATCGCACACCCTCGATCATGAGACGTGCGTCCATGTGATTGGCGCCATACGTTGGCGAGATGTGTACGGCCCCCCGTTGGCTGCGGAACTTGTAGACCGTCCTTAAGACCTTTACAAGATGGAGTGCAGTCCGTCTCGGGGAGATGGCGTGGCGAACCTGCTCGTTCTCAATATAGGACGCGCAGTCGTCGAACTCCTTCCCAGGACTGAGATTCCCGGAATCCTGATGGTAGAGGATGCGGGCCAGAACCTCGCAGGACTGGCCCCCGTCGAGTTCCGCCGGCTCCCAATCTCGCTGGATGTATCGCCGTTCTTGCGACACGAACTCGTCCACGAGCTGCGTGGCGAGAAGATGGTCAAACGGCGGCGACACCCTGGCAACGAGCTGGTTGCGCTCGACCAACCCCATTTCTACGCGCTGGCGAGCATTGGTCTAGTAGGGTGCTCCCGGTTTTCTGACGGGCAAAGATGGCCGCACTCTTCGCACCGACAGCAGAATCCTGCGTCCGCGCGCAACGTCACTGTGACCCGCCTCGACCGGCACGCGTTGCATTTCAGCGCTCGACGGTCACTCGCCCGCCGATCTCTCTTCCGTCGCAGGCGTATGTCCACAGACGCGGCAGATAGCCAGAGTCGCGCCAACTAATCTGTGTGGATGTAGATCGCATTTACGGCTGAGCACTTCAACCGTGCCAGCGAGCGGGTTTCCTTATATCTCGACGAGCGGATTGACGGGCGCCACGCCGTCACTCACCATCCTGTGCCCATGCCATTCATCTACCCGCAAGCGAGGCTGAATTGCCCGTGGTGTGGCTGTCGACTGGAGTTCGTGTCCACCTCCGAGCATGAGCAGATATACAACTGTCTCCGCGACGGCTCCATCGCATTGCGTGCCGGGTGGAATTTCGAGCGCGTCACGGGGACAACGCGGATGCCACAGTCCGCCCTCATGGCTCACACACAACGCGAGATCTGGAACTAGGAGGTCGTCATGCTGAATGCGACGAAGCTCTCGGCGGTCATTGTTGCGACCGGCATCGCCTTGCACGCGGGTGGGCCGCGCGCATCCGCTCAGACCTCGAACGTCGTCATACAGTGGAACCAGACGCTGCAGGCGCAGTTCGTGGGAACAGGGCCTGGCGTTCACATTCGCGCGCTGCCGATGATGCACATCGCGATGTTCGACGCGATTAACTCAATCGAGGAGCGCTACACGCCGTATCTCGGTCAGGTCAAAGGTTCGCACGGCGCTTCTGCTGAAGCGGCGGCCGCCGCTGCGGCGAGAGACGTGCTGGCTGCGCTTTATCCGACGCAGCAGACCGTGTTCGACAACCTGCTGGCGTCACAGTTGGCGGGAATACCGCGCGGACGCGCGCGACAAGGAGTGGAAATCGGGCGGGCAGCTGCCAAGGCGGTTCTCGACTGGCGGAAGAACGACGGCTGGCCGACCACTCAGGCGGCTGCCACGGCTCCGGACCCGACATACGTGCTTCCCCCGTTTCCGGGGTTATGGCAGCCGACACCGCCGGCGAACAGCTTTGCGACGTTTACGTTCTATCCACACGTGCTTCCATTCGCGATGTTGACGAGCACTCAATTCCTGCCGCCTCCACCGCCAACACTCACGAGCACGCGCTACGCCACCGACTTCAATGAGGTCAAACTGCTCGGATCGGTGAACAGCGCGGCTCGCCCCGAGGAAATGACGCTGTGGGCCCAGATTCACGCAGGCGTGAACACGCAGATCGGCTTCTTTCATGTCTGGAACCGCGTGGCGGCGGATGTGGCACAGCAGTCTGGCCTGTCGCTCATCGATACCGCGCGCACGTTCGTGCTGTTGACGGTTGGCCTGCACGACGGCCTGCAGACGTCGTTCACGAGCAAGTTCACGTATGGGCTCTGGCGGCCGGTCACCGCGATCCGGCGCGCAGACGAGGATCTGAATCCGGCGACGGACCAGGATGCAGAGTGGACACCACTCGTGAACACGCCAACCTACCCGTCGTACGCGGGCAACGCTGCATGCCTGTCGGCCGCTTCGGCGCGCGCGCTGCAGATTGCCTTCGGTCGGGATGACATTCCGTTTACCGTCACCTACCCTCGAACCATGGGCCTGCCCACTGAGACTCGTACTTACACGGGCTTCTCAGATCTTGCGCAGCAGGAAGCAGACAGTCGCATCTACGCTGGCCTCCATTACCGGTTCGACAACGAAGCCAGTCAGCGATTCTGCGTGAAGGCGCCTGAGTTCGCGGCTGAACACTTCATGCTTCCGCGTTGACCTGTGACGTCGTCATACAGCGGTCAGTGAAACAGGTGCTAACCGGCGTCGCGCCGCACGGACAGGCGGCCTGCGTCATACGCACGTGAGCGCAGGCCGCGCTGCACGGACGCGCAGATCGCGACGTCCTCGTCGTGATGGCGTGCCATGGCGGACAGAATCGCGCCCGATATGCGCCAGACATCTGTGCGGCGCTCGTGGCATCGCAAATTCAAGCTGGAACGGCGATCTTGAGCGATTGCCTGACCGATTCACCGTGAGGAAGGCGACGGGCGATCACGTGCTCACCGCCGTGTGCGAAGTCCGGACGCACGAAATGGGGGGGGAACTGCGGCTGCAGGTCGATGGGCAAGGGTTGCTGATGTCCAGCGTCACTCGTTCCGGCGCGGAGATGCTCGCTCGCGTTGAGGAATCGCTCATTAAACAAGCGGCAAAGGTTCCACTGCGCGCGCCGTTGTCGCACTCACGTCGATCGCCAGGAGATTTTTCGTATAATCCCAATTCGAACGCTCATTCCTCCAGACTCAGGGGCCTCTATGGGCAGCCGCAGCGCTTTCGCCATCCTTCTTCTAGCGGTCACGACCGTCAGCCCGGCGGTCGGCACAAACGGCACCGATACGCGTCTACTGGCCCAGCCGACGGTCAGCGTCACGCATGTCGCGTTTCTCTATGCGGGCGACCTGTGGTCCGCGAGTCTCGACGGTACCGAGATCCGGCGCCTGACGACGAGCGAAGGGCCAGTGTCGAATCCGGCGTTCTCGCCCGACGGGAAGACGCTGGCCTTCAGCGCCAACTACAACGGCAATACCGACGTCTTCGTGGTCCCGGTCGAGGGCGGGCCGCTGACCCGACTCACTTGGCATCCGGGGCCTGACCTGGTCCAAGGTTTCACGCCGGATGGCAAGCAGGTCCTTTTCACGTCGCCCCGCGCCGTCTTCACGGGCCGCTACACGCAGCTCTTTACCGTGGACAAGGCCGGCGGCGTCGAGACACCGCTGCCGATCCCGAACGCGGCGCGCGCGGCCTATTCGACCGACGGGCGGAGGATTGCCTACAACCCGCTGGCGCCGGCGTTCCTGCAGTGGAAGCACTATCGTGGCGGGCAAGTGTCCACCATCAGCATCTTCGACGTGCAGAGCAAAGCCGTTCAGAAGATCCCGCAGCCGGAGGCTCGGGCGAACGACGTCGACCCGATGTGGGTCGGGGACACCCTGTTTTTCCGGTCGGACCGGGATGGCGAGTTCAACCTGTATGCGTTCGATGCGAAGGTGGCGGCGGTCAAACAGATCACCCGGCACATCGACTTTCCGGTCCTGAACGCAGCCGCCGGCGGCGGACACATCGTCTACGAGCAGGCCGGCTACCTTCACCTTCTCGACCCCGCGACCGGCAAGTCGCGTCAGCTCACCTTTACTGTTCCCTCGGATCAACGCGAGACGCGCGAGCGCTTCGTCAGCGGCACGAAGTGGATCAGAACCGCGTCGCTGTCGCCATCCGGTGCCCGCGCCGTCTTCGACTTCCGCGGCGACATCGTCACGGTTCCGGCGGAGAAGGGAGATGTCCGGAATTTGACGCAGACGAGCGGAATCCACGAGCGCTCGCCCGCATGGTCGCCCGACGGTACCCGCATTGCGTATTTCTCCGACAAGAGCGGTGAATATCAGCTGTTCGTCGGTGCGCAGGACGGCAAAGGGGAGCCGCGCGCGTTAGCGGCCGAGGGCCACGGCTTCTATGAGGATCCGGTGTGGTCTCCCGACAGCCAGAAGATTTCCTATATCGACAATTCTCAATCGATCTACTGGGTCGATCTGCGGACCGGCAAATCGAAAAAGGTCGCGTCGCAGCAGACCTATACGCCCGCAAGCCTGATCCACCACACATGGTCGCCGGACTCGAAGTGGATGGCCTACACGATCGGCACGCAGGCTCTGGTGCTGAGTGTCTCGCTCTACTCGGTCGAGCAGGACAAGTCGTTCGCCGTCACCGACGGCCTCGCCGAAGTGACCGAGCCGGTCTTCGATCGCAGCGGCAAATACCTCTACTTCTTCGGCTCGACCGACGCCGGTCCGCTACTCGACTGGTTCGCTCAGTCCGGCAGCGACATGCGCGAGACCCGCAACATCTACCTAGCCGTGCTGCGCAAGGATCTGCCGTCGCCGCTCGTCAAAGAAAGCGACGAAGAGAAGGAGTCGAAGGGCACCGACACCACAAAGGACAAAGATAAAGACGCGGACGACAAGAAGCCGTCGGAGCCGAAGCCGGACACCTCGGCGCAGCAGCCGGGATCCCCATCTGCAGCGCACGGTGGCGGTGCGACGGATAACGCCGCGAGCAAGGCGGCCGATTCGGCGCCGTTCCGTGTCGATCTCGAGGACATCCAGTTCCGGATCTTGGACCTCCCCATCCCGGCTGCCAACCTCTCGAAGCTCCAGGCCGGCAGCGCGGGGCAGATCTATTTCCTCCGCGAGGCGGACGAGAAGACCTCACTGCAACGGTTCGACCTCGAGAAGCGCAAGGCCGAGACGCTCGTGCCGGACGTGGTTGACTACCGTGTGTCCGCGGATTCCAAGAAGCTTCTCTACAAAGCGAAGGACTCGTGGTTCATCGTGCCGACCACGAAAGAGATCAAGCCCGGCGACGGCAAGATCGCGGCGGACTCGATCGAGGTGAAGGTCGATCCGCGTGCCGAATGGAACGAAGTGTTCGCCGAGGCGTGGCGCATCAATCGCGACTACTTCTACGACCCGGGCATGCACGGGGTGGACTGGAAGGCGGCGCGCGCTAAATACGCGGCCCTTCTTCCCAGTGTGACCACGCGCGGTGACCTAAACCGCATTGTCCAGTGGATGGCGAGCGAACTGAGCGTGGGCCATCACCGGCTCACGTCACCCGGAGACGTGCCCGCTGCGCCGAAGGCCGTGCCCGGTGGCCTCCTCGGCGCCGACTACACGGTCGAGAACGGCCGCTACCGGTTCAAGCGGGTGTACGGCGGGTTGAACTTCAACCCCGAGCTGCGCGCACCGCTAACCGAACCAGGTGTGAACGTGCGTGTCGGGGAGTATCTCCTCGGCGTGAACGGCCGGGATCTGCGCGCGACCACGAACCTGTTCAGCATGTTCGAGAATACGTCGGGCAAGATCGTCGAGCTGACTGTCGGCCCGAATCCCGACGGCACCGACTCGCGCACCGTGCAAGTCGTGCCGATCGCGAGCGAGCTCGCGCTCCGCAACCGCGATTGGGTGGAGGGGAACCTGCGTAAGGTCGATCGCGCGACCAACGGGCGGGTGGCGTACGTTTACGTCCCCAACACCGCCGAGCCCGGACACGCCTACTTCAAGCGTTACTTCTACCCGCAGGCGCACAAAGACGCCGTGATCATCGACGAGCGTTTCAATGGCGGCGGCCAGGTGGCCGACTATTATATCGATGCGCTGCGGCGGCCGCTCATCAGCTATTGGGCGATGCGCTACGGGGCGGATCTCAAGACGCCGACGGCGTCGATCCAAGGGCCGAAGGTGATGATCATCGACGAGACGGCGGGCTCGGGCGGCGATCTCCTTCCCTGGATGTTCCGCAAGTTCAAGCTGGGACCGATCGTCGGCAAGCGCACATGGGGCGGGCTGGTCGGCATCCTCGGCTTCCCTGAGTTCATCGACGGAGGAGGCATCACTGCCCCGAACCTCGCGATTTGGACCGAAGATGGTTGGGTCGTCGAGAACCAGGGGGTCCCGCCCGACATCGACGTCGAGCAGACGCCGGCGGACGTGATCGACGGCCACGACCCACAGCTCGAGAAGGCGATCGCCGTCGCGCTCGATGAACTGAAGAAATCGCCACCGCCAGCTCCGAAACGTCCGCCTTACAGGAAGCTGAACGGCGGCTGATGGGCCGGTGTATTGCGCGTGCTTTCAGGTCTCTTGTCGACCTGCGCCGGCGATACACAGCCACGACCGGTAACAGCAATCGCCGGCCTGACGGCACGTTCAAGCCAGTCGCGACGTCCGCTCCACACCTCAAAAATGAAGTAAGGAGAGTGTACCCGTGAAATTCATGCTTACGTGAAGAACGCGCCCCGGCCTCTACAAGGCGGCGTTTCAGCAGTTTCTCGAAACCGGCGGTCCGCCGGCCAAGGGAGTGGAACAGGTTGCTCGGTATCACGTGCCCGGCTCGGTTCTGGGCTGGCACGTCCTGGAAACGAACGATATGACCGCCCTCGCCGAGCATGTGAACAATTGGGGCGACCTGATTGATATCGAACTGAATCCGATCGTCGAGGATGCCCAGGCAGCAGAAGCCGCAGCCAGGGTGTTCGGCAAATAGCAGTCCTCCCGTCGGGCCGGTTGGATCAACGCGTCCACTTGGGTGCGGGCATGCCACCCGCACCCTGCGGCGACGAAGCCGGGCCGCATTCAGGTATCCGATGATCTCCCACTATTAGTTCGGCGGGCATGGACAGCGAACGCGACAAGATGGCCGAGGCGAGCCTTGCTCGGGAGTGCGGTGTTCCCGGCCAGCTGACGTTCCCGCTGGCCCAACGGCGGGCCTGACGGTCGCCATGCTCAAGGACTTGGCGGACAAGTCGGAGGCGTTGAAGTAATGGACGCCGCACATCAAAGGCAGACCCAACCAGGCGCTGCGGCAGACGGCAAGGCATGATTCGTTTGTGGGTGTTCTCAGCGCGCCGCTGCGGCCGCGGCAGGAGGTTGGTGTTACCGCAATAAACGCCGATCTGGCAACGTAAAGGGAGCGCCCAGCGCGGCACGGACGGACGCTCGCGTTCCGCCAACACGAGGGAGTTCCGCAAAGGGCCCCAGGAATCGCGCTGGCAAGTGAGCGAGCGGCGACCGCGGTGCCCACCGTATCGGGGTCACCATCCACAATTCGCGTTGCGGCGTCTGCATTCGCGGTCGCCGCTCGTGGCACCCGGCGGTAGTGGGCTCCTTTGAATGCTAGGATTGCAGAACGGGTCGGTCCGCTGGTTTCCGGCGCGACGCCACCATGCCGCCAGCCACGCCACCTACGACCTTGAGTCCGTGAGCGATCTTGTACAGCAGCGGCTGTGGCTGACCCCACGCTAAGCCTATGTAGATCAGCGCAGCGACAAGGCCAACGAGTGCTCCATGGAGTACAAAGCGCGACTCGATGCCCCTGCTCACCCATACCGCAAAGATAAACGGCATCACTGCGGAGGCGATAAGAATGGACGCCAGAAAGGCCCGCTGCCCAAACAGGTAGAGCACTGGAAAGACGATGGCGAAGACGATCAACTCCGCCAGGAACCCTCCGACCAATACGCGTCCCCACCGTAGTTGTGTGGATTTCATACTCAGAACTTGGCCACCGGCCACTATCCGCTGCCGACAGCCCCACCTTTGGTTTTGCCTTTTCTCCGTAGCTTTGCCCACCGTTTCTTCTGGGCCGCAGCAATCGCCGCGCGGCCCGCGGCGGAGATGCCTTTGCGCTTGCCCGAGCCCTTCGGGCGACTGAGGCCACGTGTGGGTGAGTCGTTCTTCTTTCTCCGTTCCGCCCAATATTTCTTCATCCTGACGCTGACCGAACGCCGTTCAGCGGCGGTCATCTGTTTACGCCCGGGCCGGGAACCATCCTGTGACGTTGTTCGAGTGTGGTCCCCCTCGCGTAGATCCGGAAATGCCCGGAGTAGTTGATTCGTTTCGATTTCGAGCTGCCAGAGCCGAGCCTTTGCGCCCTCTCTGGCGAGGGATTTCATGTCGATAGTCATCCGGGGATGATAGCGGACGGAGATGCCGGGGGCAACGGGGCAGACGGCACCTTTACAGTTATGCATCTCGGAGATGCGAGCGTTCCCCTCGCAGTGATTGTGTCATTCGTAGTCCGGACAAAGGAAATGTTTGATGCTTCACGCTCAGTAACTACTTGATCTGCGGCACACTTGTGCCACTCTGCTGCTCGCGCAAGGCGTGCACCCCAAGGCCGTGCAGGAAATCATCGGCCACTCGCAGATCAGCCTGACGATGGATACGTACTCGACGGTACTGGAGGCCGTTAGCCGCGCGGCAGCCGACAGCATGGACGTGCTGCTGAGAGCCTGATGTTTCTGGCAGTCAATTTGGCTGTCAACCCAAGCTCGTTCGGCCCCATCTGTGGGAAACGATTGTTTTTAGGCGTGTTGTGGTGAGCCGCATTTTCGCGAGTTGGAACCACTCGGTGACCTGGCTGCACGTCGTCGATTCTCTGCGAGAGGTCGCCGGCGTTGGATAGCCCAGGCTCTGACCGTGGGACCCATGCTCCCTTACCGACGCCGTGCCGTGGCTGAACGAAACTCTGCCGCGACTCGGAGCCCCGCCTCGATCGCGCGGCGGGTCTCGAACTCGTCGCCTGGCAACCGCACTGCCACTCCGGAAGGCGACGTCAGCGAACGGCTGAGGGCGGCCTGAATCGCGAGATTTACACCATCGACTTGTTCGAGCACGTGCTCCAGTTCGTGCGCAACCAACTCGAGGGTCCTCGCATTGAGAGGAACATCGACGCGAGCTACCACGCTGCCATCGGAACTGACACTGATCCGGGCCTTGGCCGGCCTCGCCTTGGGTAGCGTGAACGCGCCCAGCCGTGGGACATACGACGCACGCATTGGTCACCTCCTGACGGGACTAAACGAACCAAGCCGCCGGAACCAACGCCTTCAACGCCTCAGAGCATTTGACCGCGCAGCGGTATGGCGACACCGTAGAAACCCCGAGGCCGGGGACATTTCTTGTACGGCCGGATCACGTTCGCCATCCAGAACCGCGCGATCGCCGTCTGTTCGAGCGTGCGAGCACTATCGACGTTGCGCCCGTACGTCTTGATTTCGTCGACCGGTCGAAGGCGGAGATCGATGCAGCATCGGGATCGTGACTACCAACAGCGCCGGTCCACACGCTGCGTGATCTGGTTGCTCGTCGGTGGGTTTTCACGCAATCCAAGGGCGTGCAGCGACTCGTGGATAACCAAAACGGCCGACCTTCCGGAGTCCTGTAGATCGAGCTGGGCGAAGCTCGGACACACTCGTATCAACCGGCTGCCGGGCGTGGTAGTGAGAGCTGCGTATCCGCCTCGGCAGACCGCATCGGCGCTGCCATCGGTGAACGTCAACCTCTCCAACCACTCCTCAGGCGAAATTCCCTGTCTGTCGAGCTCGGCGCGGGGAGTCCGGCCATCCGGTAACTCGAAGTCGTCATAAACGAGCCGACACTCAGGCCTGGCGAGCCGCCTTCGTGCCAGATCGATCGCGCGGCGCACGGTACCCTCGGTGAACGACGGAAGGTTCACCATCTGGGCACGCCGGGACCAATCGGACGGGGGCGCCGATGCTTGAGAAAACACGGGCGCGCACGAGAGGAGGATGGTGATGCCCATGCCGAACGCGCATCTCATGGTGGTCTCCTTCAGCTCCGCGGTGTCGTAGAGGTGAGGTCTTCAGAGGGAGATGCGCTAAACGAGCGTCAGAACAACAACGCCGGTGTTAAGATTCAGCCGCTCCTTGGAATTAGAGCCGGCGAGGCCCCATGGATTCCGTGCCGCACGACGTCAGCCGATGGCTGCGAGCTTGGCGGAATGGTGACGAGACCGCACTCGAAAGGCTGACGCCGCTCGTGTACGGGGAGCTGCATCGGCGGGCGCGAGGCCTCATGGGTCGCGAGCGCGCAGGTCACAGTCTCCAGCCCACGGCACTGATTCACGAGGCGTATCTCCGCCTCGTGGGTTCGCCGCCTGCCGACTGGCACGACCGCAGTCACTTCTACGCGCTCGCAGCCCGTCTCATGCGTCAAATCCTCGTCGACCACGCGCGGTCTCGCGGCCGCCAGAAGCGCGGAGGGGCCGCACGCCCGATCGACTTGGACGACACGGCCATGGCATCAGAGGAAGCACCGGATCTCGTTCGACTCGACGATGCATTGCGCGCGCTTGCGGACACCGATCCGCGCAAGAGCCGCGTTGTCGAGCTCCGTTTCTTTGGCGGATTCAGTGTCGAGGAGGTCGCCAGGATCCTTGGCGTCTCGCCGGAGACTGTTCTCCGCGACTGGAGACTCGCCAAGGTGTGGCTTCAACGAGAATTGAACCGGAGAGACCGCGCGCGACCTTGACCGGTGGAGACTGCTCGAGCGGATTTATCACGAGACCGTCGAGCGGCCCGTCGCGGAGCGCCGCGCGTTTCTCGATTCGGCGTGCGCGGGCGACGAGACCCTCCGCCAGGAGCTCGAATCGCTGCTTGCGACGAATGGTCTGTCGCTGCTCGACAAGTCAGCGCTAGATGTCGCGGCTCGCGACCTGGTCTCGGATCGTGCGCCATCATGGGTCGGACGAACGATCCGTGGCTACGAGATTCTCGCGCTCCTTGGCGCAGGAGGCATGGGCGACGTCTACCGCGCGCGCGATCGATCGCTCGGGCGCGACGTCGCGATCAAGGTGCTGCCCGACGAGGTCTCGAGAGATCCCGAACGGCTCAGACGTCTCGAGCGTGAGGCGCGCATCCTCGCCGCGCTCAATCATCCGAACATCGCCACGCTGCACGGCCTCGAGAAGCACGAGGATCATCCCTTTCTCGTCATGGAGCTCGTTCCGGGGGAGACGCTCGCTGAGCGCTTGCGGCATGGCGCCCTTCGCGTTCGCGAGGCGGTCGACATCTGCCGGCAGATCGCTGAAGGGCTCGAAGCGGCGCACGACTCGGGTATCGTCCATCGAGACCTCAAACCGGCAAACATCACGATCACGCCCGACAAGCGTGTGAAGCTGCTGGACTTCGGCCTGGCGAAGGGCGTAGCCGCATCGGACACCGACGCCGAACCGACGGTCGCCGCGAGTGACGCCACTCGAGAGGGCATGATGCTCGGGACACCGGCCTACATGAGCCCTGAACAAGCGCGTGGGCAGGTGGTGGATAGCCGCACGGACATCTGGGCGTTCGGCTGCTGTCTCTACGAATGTCTTACGGGCCGACGTGCGTTCGACGGCACTACGGTCACAGACATACTTGCAGCGGTCCTCGATAAAGACCCGGACTGGAGCACTCTGAGCGATGGAGTGCCTCACGGCGTCCGCACGCTGCTTCGCCGAACGCTCGCAAAGGACTTTCGACAGCGTCTCCAGCACATCGGAGACGCACGACTGGAGCTGCAGGAGATTGGGAACGACACGAATCAGCCGTCGGCTGCCGGCTGGTGGCGATCGCGCGCAGTGCCGGTCCTTCTGGCTGCGGCCGCCCTTATTGCGATCGCCGTGGGACTGGCTTCCTGGCTTGGAGGGCAGCGGCTGACGGCGCACACCGAGAGCACCGTCGCGCGTCTGTTGCTGAAGATCGAGGGAGAGACGGCCAGCAACCTTCGACTCTCGGTCAGCAGGTTCTTCGCGCCGTTGGCCCTCTCACCCGACGGCATGCGGCTCGTCTTTCATGCAGGCGGCAACGGGCGATCCCAACTCTATGTTCGAGAGCTGTCAGGATTCGAAACAAGACCCATCCCGGGTACCGAAGGGGCAACGACGCCGTTCTTCTCACCCGACGGCCAGTGGATCGGCTTCTGGCGAGCAGAGGATCGTATCCTCCGCAAAGTCTCGCTGTCCGGCGGTTCTCCGATCGAAATTGCTCCGACCGAATCACCGCTCGTTGCGCTCTGGACATCGAACGACGAGATTGTGATCGAAGGGTTCGCCCAGAACGGGGAACTGTGGTCGATCCCCGCCAGCGGCGGCACTCCCAAATCCATCGACGTGAGAGACCGCGCCGACGGCGAATACATTTCACTGCGAGCGCGAGTGCCGGGGAGCAACGACCTTCTCGTCGCAAGCACAGGTGCCGACGGAACCTGGCTCGATGTGCTGTCGCGTGAAACGGGAAAGAGACGACGCTTGCTGCGCGGCGGCAGGAACAGACCAGCGTTTTACACAAGGACGGGCCATCTCGTGTACTCGGACGGCAATACGCTCCTGGCGGTGCCTGTGAACCGGAGGTCCGAGCCCATAGGCGATCCAACGGTCGTCCTGCATGGCATCGATCAAGCGTATCTGCACTCGAACGTGGGGGTGTCCGATAACGGCACTGTGATCTATGTACCCGTCGATCGTGTCCGCGAGGCAGAGCTCCTCTGGCTGGACCGTGAAGGGAACGCCACTCCTGTGCCCGGCGGTCGAGCGCCGATTCTCTCCGCTTCCCTTTCGCCAGATGGCCAGGAGGCGGTGGTTGATCTTGTCGTAGGAACGAAGGAACAGGGATGGGTCTTCGATCTGGAGCGGGGGACAAAGCGGCTGCTCGTCTCCGAGGACTACGGCGGTCCAGCGATCTGGAACCGGGATGGCAACTTCATCACCTACGCATCAGGGCGCGACGGCAACGTCGTTTATCGGACACGCGCGGATGGGACCAATTCCGCCGAGTTGCTCATGCGTCGGGATTCTTTGTGATACCTGAGGATTGGTCTCCCGACGCCAGATCTCTCCTGTTCAGCGAGTACACAAGTCGCGGCGACACAGACATCTGGATCTACTCGGCTGGCAAGGCGACACCACTAATCGCGACTCCGTTCAACGAGGCGTCCGCGAGGTTTTCGCCCGATGGCCGCTTCATCGCCTTCGATGCCGACGACGGCGGCGTCAGCCACGTCTATGTGCAGCCGTTTCCGGGTCCTGGTCCCCGGACCGCCATTTCGGCCGAGGAGTCGGGCTCGCCTGCATGGATTAACGGAGGACGACAACTCTTTTTTCAGAGTGCCGGGCAGATGAAGGTCGTGGACGTGCAGACGCAGCCAGTCCTCCGGATCGGTCAAGCGCGACCGCTCAACGAGCGACGCGGTCTTCCGAGTGGGATCATGCCTTCGCCTGACGGACGTCGGTTTCTGATGCGCTCTCCAAGGGCCATGGAAGGGCCGATCGAGCTGCGAATCGTTCTCAATTGGTTTCAGGAGCTCGAACGGCTCGCTCCGCATCCTCAGCGCTAGTTATCTACACTTGCGCCGCTGATGGCGCTCCACGCAGCGGCTCGACACTACGCTGCGCATGCCATACGGGCGAGCACATACACTTCGTCGAACAAATCTCCCGGAGGGCCAGGGCCGAATCGGGAGGTGGGGGAGGGGATTTTATTGGCTCGGCGGAACCCTGGGTGGTGGTTCGACTTCAGCGTCCACACGGAGCGAGCTCGCACACAACGGCAAGCGTCACTTGCATCCGCAGCACTCGAGGTGTCACCGGCCATATCACGGTGCTAACCACGGGGCGTTCTCTCGGTGGGACATGCGCTGATTTGTTCGCAGTCGCTGCGAAAGACGTGGATGACGGGCTGAGGAGGTGCCGAGTGCTCTCGGATGCCGCCACGTCGCCGCCTTCCTGGCGTAATCGCGTCCGAGTCGGCTGGGAGGGGCTCGCTGGGCGCGACCAAGGGCCCGTCTACACTACGGCGTTTATCGAGACGTTTGGCGAGCCCGCTCGTCGCATCGTGTTTCGACGGTCTAACGTTCTGGCGTAAGCTGCGGCGCGCAGCGCCGTCAGCTTCACGCCCTTGTTGGGCAGCTCCTGTCGGCACGCCTTGACACTCATCGTAATAGGACGAGTGAGTAGTCTCCAATACGGCGAAATCCGATCGCTTCGTAGGCTCTCGCTGCGCTGGGGTTGTTCGTGAACAGGACCGCGCGCGATGAGCCTCGGTCACGCGCCACGAGGAGCGATGCCGCGACAGCCACTTTGGCAAAACCACGCCCGCGGAGCGCTGGCGGGGTGTAGATACCCCCGAGCTGAACAATATCTGGGAGTGCGGCGTTGAAAGCCGACAGCGAAACAGGCGTGTTTTCCACAACGGCGACCCACGCATTTCCTTCAGCAATCTGCGCGTCGAGAAACTCCTCGGAGCGTCGCCGGGTGCTCGGAGAATCGGTTGCCCCCAGAAGCTCGATATCGTACGCGAGTCGCCATGCACAAAGAGCGTCGCGTTCCTCTGGACGCGGAGGTCGGCACACCACCGTTCCGTTGGAAAGTGGTTCTGGAACGACGAGTTGTGATAGATCGAGTGCGTACAACCACTCGGCTCCATCCAACGCCACATCGGCGCTATCGAGTTCCAGTTCAGACCGTGCCTGACGTACCTGTTCGAGCGGTCCCGACAGGCCCGTGACCGGACGTCCGCTCCATTCCACGGCAGCGCGTGCCAGTTCAGCCGCGTGCTCAGGCGCTTGCAGCAGGAGGATGCCGTTCCAGCAGTGTGCCGCGACACCGACCACACGGTCGTCGCGAAAGGCACCCGCGTAGTTTGCCTCGCCTCGCAACCCCTGATAGGTCAGCCCCGCACGCCGCACATTCGCACGCAGGAACATCGAGCTGTCACGATGCAAAGCGAGGAATGTTTCGAGCAACGATGTGTCAGCTGCTGTGAGGGGACGTTGTTGTACCAGGTCGTTCATGTGTTGTTGTCTGCCCAACTACTAGTCTGTCTAGTAGGCCGACCGGCATATCTCGGACGACCTTGCGAGGCTGGCAGCATAACGCCAAAACGGCCTGCTCGAAGAATGTGCACAACTTCGTGTCGCGACAGGCACTTGTCGAGGAAGCGGGCTCCCGTAAGGCCTTGATTAGGCCGACCTGCATAACACCCCGCCGGGTCGCCGCATAGCACGGCTGATCGGATCCGTCCTGAGAAGTCGTCGAGTGTTTACTAATTCCGCATCAACGCACCCACGCACCGGTACTCATTGGGCGTTTTGTACAGGGTCATGAAGAAAGTGAATAGTGAAGGTGAAGAGCCGGCTCCTATTTCTTCTTCCTATATAAATACAAATGCATCCTGTATTTTCATTTATCTAGGACAAGAGTGTAGTAACCCCCTTTTACCTTCACTCTTCACCACCCTGCGGGCCGGGCAGGTGGGGCAGGTACCCGAAACTCAGGCCATTTTTTGTGGGCTTATAGAAATCTCTCAGGGGCGGGGGTCCGAAAGGGGAGGTGGGGGAGGAGGTTTTCAGCTCCGTCGACGGGGCGAAAAGGATCCTAACGTAGTCCTGTGGTGGGCGGCCAATTGCTTTCAGCTGGCCCGCTTGCGAAGACGCAACCGACTCGCGCCCCACGAATCGCCGGCTCCAATCGCTGTTAGCCGGCAACGCCGGTCGGTTCTCCGAAGCGGATGCGATGCCCGTCCGGTGTGCGGATGCTGAACTCGCGCAGGCCCCACGGTTCGGTCGCAGGTTGGGACAACACCTCTGCTCCTCGCTCGGCGACTTCCGCATAAAACTGATCGACGCCCTCGACGATCAGATACGCCACGTACGAGTGGTCCCCCAGCTCGCTTGCTGGCTTCTCGCCAGTACATTCGCCAAGCATGATCTTGAACGCATCCCGCGACAGAAAACTCCAGCCATCCGAACCGTCGCCGAAATCCCTGCGAAATCCGAGTACGTCGACATAAAACCGCGTGGATGCTTGCAAATCACGTACGGCAAGAACGCAACGGGAATCCACGATGCGATGCATGGTGCCCTTCCTCGGTGGTACCAGTGTCCGGCTAACGACTCCTGAAGTGGACGCCGAGCGTCTTCTGCACCCAACCGCGGCCGGTCTGGCGCAATGTCCTCTGCGGCAACTCCAAGAGTGGCCGGATGATAGCATCGTGCTGCGCTACACGAGCCGTCTTTTGGTTGCCTACATACGACACACTGAGCGAACTTTCACAACTGAAAGTGTCGCCGGCATCCACAGCACTCGAATGAGGTATCACCGCAACAGCACGATACTGACCACGAGGCGTTCCTGACGCTCGGAAGCGCGCTCATTTGTTGGCAGTCGCTACGAAAGACGTGGATGACGCGCAGAGAAGGTGCCGGATGCTCTGGAATGCTGCCAGTCGCCGTCTTACTGGCGTAATCGCGTCCGTGTCGGCGCTCCGATGGGTTCGCTGGGCGGGACCAAGAGTCCGTCTACACTACGTCTTTCGGGACCAAACCTGCGCCCAGTGACGTAGCGAATCGTGCGAATCAGGCGGACAGCACACGGACAGGCCGCCACAAAACCGCGATCCGGCAGTGTCTTACATCGGGCTCGTCCGGTTAGCGACTCACCGTCAGCGAAAACGCCTGGCGCTCGTCAAAGCCTAACCCAACATTGCGTGAGCGGATCACCCCAGCCACCCTCGCCTTCGGTTGTGTTGTCATGCCTGTTGTCAAGTTCTCCGGAGCGGAACGGCTGATGAGGTGTTCGGCGTGCGGGCACGTTGACGCCGGAACGGCAGAAGGGTAGCATCTACCGTTTCGTTCCCGTCATCGCGCATCTTTCGAAAGGCGGGTCCCGTGGGCCGAGCGACCCTCATCCTCGGCGTCATCCTGGCGCTGACACTGACAGCCTGCAGCAACCGCAACACTCCGACAACACCATCCACAGCACCGTCCACAACACCATCCTCAACAACAACGTTCGCGTTCGGCGGACAAGTGTACGACGTAATCGTCCGTCATACCCTTCCAGTTTCGGTGGAGCGTCACGGAATACCTGGGGCAACCGTCTCCGTCGCTGAGGGTCCCGACGCGGGGAAATTTACGTCCACGGACGGCTCAGGAAACTACAGCTTAACCGGTTTGCAGCAATCCACTTCGCCGCCGCCTGCAGGTGACCTCATCAAGATCGTCGTGTCCGCCACGAACTACGTGTCGGCAATCAGGACCCTGCCCCCGGGGTCACGTCAAACCCTGGATGTTTTTCTGAGCCATCCCGATACAATGAGTACCTTTCACGTAACAGGCACCGCCACCGACGACGATGGCGCCCCAGTGCCAGGTGCGACGGTCACCATCCGCCTTTATCGCGGTCCCATCCCTTATCCATCCTTCGCAGCCGTAACCGACAGCAGAGGCTCCTACCGCATCGACTTCGAGGCGACCCATGTCGGGCCAGCCCTCGCATTCGCACAAGTGAATGCCGATAGTCCCGGTTACAAGCATTTTTGCGATGGTCTCTTTCCCGCGTCTTACGATGAGAACAGTCAGAAGATATCAGAGGATCTGTACCTGTATCGGATCAAGGACCTGCCGACGGTGTGCGATGAGTTCTGAATGGTCGCCAGCGTCGATCAACCCCGGCGAAGAGTCACGGGAGAAGGACAATGCGAGAGTATGTTGCGGATCGCGGAATTCGGCGCCAGTGGTTATGTCTGGTCGCGCTCGGATCCATAGTCGCAACAGGCTGCAGCTCCAGTACGGCGCCAAGCCCACCTGCGGCGCCTGATGTACGGACACTACAGACGATTCAGCTATCGGGCGTTGCTTTCGACGATGATGGTGCGCCCGTTCCTGGCGTCACCGTATTGATTTTTCCCGCGGCCGTGGGAGGCCAAAGGGCTGCTCCGGTCACAACCCTCACTGATGCCAATGGCACGTACAGCATTGCGCTTGACACCCTGAGCCTTCCGGGGTGCGTAAACCCGGGAGTCTCGATTCAGACCGAGAAGAATGGTTACGAGTCCGACCCCCACTACGGCCCCCTTTGTGGATCGCCAGGTGCGTCGACATTCATTCAAGACCTGCGAATTTACCGGATTCGTTACGTGCCGGTCGGTCAGTCTGCCACAATCGACGTGAAGCCAGGCGATCCGAATTGCGATCCCGGTGACGAATATGGCCCTACTTGCCGTGCAGTCCACATTACCGGACCGCCCGGTGCAATGGTCGCGATCCAGGCGTCGGCGAGCCCATCAACAACGCAGGCCCAAATAAGGGTGGATGAGACTTCGACGACGTGCTGTTCGTTAGCGACTACCGCGAGCGTGCCGGCCAACGGCGAAATCCGCGTGTATCTTGAGATGCATTGGCCTGCTTCCTTGATGACACATTCCTTCACGCTCACGAACGCCATCCTTCCCTGATCTCGGAGGTGAGCTTGGAGCGCGGTTCTTTTCGCAATCGAGCGTTCTCACAGCAATGAAGCCAGATCGAAAGAACGGTGGAGTGGTGCGAGGTGACCCTGCCGGCATAAGTCGCGAGAAGAATGCGCGCTGATGGATCCGATGTTCGGCACTTAACCGACGCGCCGTTTGAAGAGGGCACGGTGGCATGGGCGCCGCTGCATCGATAGTCGCTGATCAACGGTGCGAACCAACTGATCGCGTCGCTATGCCGATGAGGCAATTCTCACCTGCCGCGACCATTCGACAAGCGGTGGCCGGCAGCAGCGCGACCTTGCCAAATGCCTTCACAACGTGGTGCGGTAGATAGCAGGTCTTTGCAAAAACCGCAGACGGTTTCGCCTTGGAATGGAGATCGATGATCCATGAAGTGCCAATACCCGCGAATCAGCATGCTCGTTATCGTTGAAATTTCAGGCCTTGCACTTTTTGCCGGGTGCGGAGACAGCAGCGCCCCGACGCTTAACGGCCGTCGACACTGCATCAGCCGATAAGCATTACGTTGTTCTTCAGCAATAACTGGTCGGGTGGGCCGTGCCTTCAGATCGGTGGCACGGGGCAGTTCGGCGCGAGAGTGTCTTGCGCGATCGGCGTCACGTGTCCGTCCTTGGCCGGCAGCCAGAGCGTTACCTGGAGCGTCGCCGGTAGGGGCTGCTCTGGTGCAAGCTGCGGAACCATTGATGCCACCGGAAAATACTCCGCGCCGGCGACCGTCCCCGATCCGGCGACTGTGATGGTCAGAGCCACATCGACTCTAGATTCGCGGTGGTCCAACACTGTGCCGATTGTAATCGTCGCCGTTGCAGGCGAATCCTTTTCCTTCTCTGTCAGCCCGAGTGGAGTCGCGTTCGGCAATCAGATGCTTAACACGACGGGCGCCCCGAACAGCGTCACGCTGACGAACACGGGGAGCGAGCCACAGCCGGTGTTCGGCAGGGTCAATGGCTCTCCGGTTATTTGGCAGGACTTCACGCTGACAAACGATTGCCCATCGAAAATTGCCGTGGGTGCGAGCTGCACATTCAACATCACGTTCAGGCCGAGTGCCACAGGTAACCGCATCGCCTACCTCATGTTTGACGGGGTCTTCGATGAGGAGGGCAGTGTCAATCTGATGGGCGCGGGAACTAATTAAAGTTCATCACAATTAGTCGATAGAAGCTGAAGTGTCCGTGTCGTGTCCGTCAACAGCTTTCGGACATCGGCAAACGGCCCCCCGAGATCGACAGAACAACCGCATAGACACTGGCGCGAGTTGGGGAGGGCTGGTGGCCCTCCCCGGCTGAATGGCCCTGTCAACGGGAGGTTGCCGGAGCCGAAGCTGGCTCGTACTCAGGATTGGTGCTCATAAGTCGCCCAGTGCTTGGTAACCAGCGTGAAGACATCCACCCAGCGGTTACCGACTGGGGGTTCGTTGCAGGTTTTTGGGCTAAAGAAAGTGAAGGGTGAAGGTAGAAAGGTAGAAAGCCCATTTTTATTTCTTCTTCCCACATAAATACAAACTCGTCCTGTATTTTTCATTTATCTAGAACAAGAGTGTAGTAACCCACCTTTCACCTTCACCCTTCACTACAGTGGGTAGGGCAGGTACCCGAAAATCGGCGCGATTGTTTGTGCGCTTATAGAAATCTCCCGGGGGCGGGGTCCGAAAGGGGAGGTGGGGGGAGGGGTTTTCGGTGCCGCTGACGGGCTCAGGGATCGCTGGGAGGGCGTCAGGGGAACCAGGGGGCTCGGGTCTATCCAGCCACTGATCGCCTTCCTACGGGGCGCTGGGGCCGAATCAGGGGCTATCTGGAGGAGTCGTTGCCCGCATCCGGATCGCAACGAGTTCTTATCTCACCTGTGTCCCAGAAAGCGATCACCCGGTGATCGCGTTTCAGGACATTCCACGCCGGTCACCGAACGTTCAAATGCGGCCACTGAGGAACGTTTGAAAAGCGGCCACGCGGTAGGCGGTCGTGAGTATCGTCTGACTCCTTGCCCGCGCGCAAGCGCGGGTCGTTCTGTCGTCTTCAATCCAGTCACAGACAGCGATGGCGGTGGACGCTTGTGGGAAACGCGTCAGCGATTTCCAAGGCGCGGTGGGCGCGTTCTGGGCGTCCACGGCGCCGGCAGCGTCCACGGCCTCAGTCGTCGGTCGTACTCGCGCGCTGGCGCAGCCGATAGCTCTTGCCGGTCATCTGGACGATCGTCGGCGTGCGCGAGGAAGCGATCGAGGATCGCGGTCGCCGCGGGCACGTCGCCGAGGAAGATGCCCCAGTCCTGCGTCGGCCGATTCGTCGTGATCAGCGTCGACGCCGTTTCGTGGCGACGGACGAAGACCTCGAGGAGGTCCTCGGCCGCGTTCGAGCCGAGCTTCTTCATGCCGAAGTCTTCGAGGACGAGCAGATCGACGCGCGTGAGCTGCTGGACGAAATCGCGGCGCGCGCCGGTGGCGTCGGCCTCGGCGAAGTCGGCCGCCAGATCGAAGGTGCTGCGCACGAGCGCGCGACGGCCGGCGCGAATCGCGCCGACGGCGATCGCCGTGGCGATGTGCGATTTGCCGACGCCGGGCGGCCCGATCAGGAGCACGCCGCCGTGCGTGTCGACGAAGCGCGCGCTCGCCAATTCGACGATCTTCGCCTTCGGGATCTTCGGATTGAAGGTCCAGTCGAAGTCGGCGAGCGTCTTCACGACGGTGATGCCGGCTTGTTTGAGGCGCCGCGCGAAGAGCCGATCGGCGCGTCGGGCGAGCTCGTCCTCGACGAGCAATTCGAGAAACTCGAGATGCGGGAGCGGCGCGGCTTCGGCTTGCGCGACGCGGCCCGGGCAGGGCCTCGACCATGCCGGAGAGCCGCAGATGGCGAAGACGGGTCGTGAGCTGTGGATTCATCGTAAGAAGTCCTCCAAGGTGTACTGGGTCATCGGGCGAATCGCCGGATCGTCGGTGACGAGCGTCGGCCGTGGGCGGCGCCGGCGTGCGCTCGACGAGCCGCCGAATGGTCTGATAGCGAAAGTGCTGATGCGCGTGCGCCTCGGTGACGGCCGCGAGGACGCGCTCGCGCGGATGCCGTCGCGTCAGGCCGAGCACGCCTTGAATGAGCCGAATGGCGCGGACGCCACGCGCGGCGAGCGCGGCGTCGGCCCACTGCTTGACGCGCGGGCCCGACGCGCTCGCACTGGCCGACGAGCCGATCGACAAACGCCTGCTGCCGCGTCGAGGCCTCGGCCTCGCCGGCGCGCGGCGCAAAGACGCCGGCCGCGACCCGGGCGTGCACCATGACGAGCGTGTCGCCGTGGAAGACGCGCACGAGATGCGCGTCCCACTGCACGCGGACGCCGCTGGCCGAGCAGCGCGAGCGGCACCGGATAGAACGCGCCGTCGACTTCGACGTGGCCATCGGTGTGGACCGTCCGCTCGCCGGCGGTGAAGAACGGAAAGGCGTCGCCGGCGAGCGGGCTGCAGCGCCGCGCTGCTCGACCTCGACGAAGTGCGTCCAGACCTGGCGGCGCGTCGTGCCGTGAATGCGCAGCCGCGCGATCGTGCGATTCCAGTGCCGCAGAAACGCATTGTGCGCGTCGAGGCTGTCGAAGCGGCGGCCCTTCAGCGCGTTGTCTTTGACGTAGCCGCCACTGCGCTCCTGCTTCCCGTTTTCCTGCGGGCGGCGCGGCTGCGTCGGCAGCGGCGTGAAGCCCCAGTGCTGCGGCGAACGCGAGATAGACCTCGTGACTGTCGGGATCGAAGAAGCACGCGCGCACGACGGCGGCTTTGAGATTGTCGTGGCGAACGACCGGCGGCACGCCGCCGAGATCGCGGAAGGCGCGCTCGTGCAGCCGCAGAAACGTCTCGAGCTTCTGATCCCAGACGGCTTCTTCGTAGCCGTGCCGCGAGTGGCCCAGCGTCATCCGAAACACCCACGGCCGTCGCCACTCGCCCGTCGCCGCGTCGAGCGTCGGCGCGCCGCGGAAGAAATCGACCTGGCCTTCGGCGCCGGGCGCACAGTGAAAGACGCCGACGGCTCGCCGCGTCGGCGCGACCGTCCGCACGAACCGTTTCACCGACTCGTAGCTCGCGCCGTAGCCGTACTCCTCGACCAGGTCCTGCCAGATCCGCTGCAGGCTCAGGCCGGCGTCGAGCTTCTCGGTGATCGCCGTGCGATAGACGCGCCGCGGCGAACCGCGGGCGCGGCGCCGAGCCGGGGAACGTTTTGGCCGGTTTTGCGTCCGAGCCGGCGAACGTTTTGGCCGCATTTGAACCCGTCGACCGGCGGACGATCGGGGGAATCGGTCGGCGGCGACGGGATCAGAGCCGGGGAACGTTTTGGCCGCATTTGCCCGGCGCGCCGCGGTCGTAGCCGACTGACCGTTTCGCGGCGCACGCCGGTCTCGGCTTCGATGCGCCGGTAGCTCCAGCCGAGCTCCAGCAGGGCGAGAACTTGCGATTTCTTCGGCATCTTCAGGTAGTTAGGCATCAACATCCTTGAGGAATCGAACCCTCAAGGATGCCTGACAACCCCTACCTGCAGTGGCCGGTTTTCAGACGTTCGGTCGTGGCCGCATTTCAGCGTTCGCTAACACGCAGTAAACCATCTCGCTTGCTCCGGCACGCTTCTTGTACTCCCACCCCGGATCCGCGCAGAGCGCAGGGAGGACAAGATGACCGTCAAGATCATTCCAAACGACAAAGGCAATCCACCCACGATTACATCGGACACCAAGACAGTGCTGCTATGAAGGCCGCGATCTACGCTCGGGTGAGCACCTCCAACGGATGCCAAACCTGCGAGAACCAGCTACTCGAGCTCCGTCGCTACTGCGAGGCGAGGGGCTGGGTTATTCACGCCGAATACACGGATGAAATGAGCGGGGCGAAGGATCGCCGGCCTGGCTTGGATCGACTGCTCCTCGACGCCCGGCGAGCGAGGTTCAACGTAGTTGTGTGCTGGGCGCTCGATCGGATCGGGCGCGACCTGAAACACCTCCTGGCGGTCCTCGAGGATCTCCAGTCGCTCAACATCCCGTTCGTGTCGCTGAAGGAGGGCCTGGACCTCGCTCGGCCAGCGGGCGGCTCCAACTCGCGATTCTCGCCGCGTTGAGCCAGTTCGAACGCGAGCGGTTGAGAGAGCGCACTGTTGCGGGCCTTGAGCGCGCTCGGGCACAGGGCAAGCGTCTGGGGCGTCCCTTGGAGCCGGTGCCCGTTGCGAAGCTCGAATCCGTCCGGGACATCTCAGTGCGCGAGGGCGCTAGACGCCTGGGCGTCGCCAGATCAACGCGTCAGCGCTGGCGATCACTGGCCCGACAAAACTCCTCCGTTCAAGCCTGACCTTTCGCCTCAGAATCCTCAATGAATCAGGGCCACCTCCAACGCCGGGGTGGCCTCAACATTCGGTCGTTTGTTCGGGTCGTTCCTCTTGATTTTGAGGACGCTTGGGTGCCGACCGCAGCCGGCTCGGCCTGAGTGTCAGAGCAAGACTAAGCGCAGATGGGTGGTTTCATGATTTCTCATGCTGCCACGGTCGAGGTCGGTTCGCGGTAAAGGGGTTGTTTGAATTTGAGCCGTCTGAGCGTGAACGCTCGACCAGCGGCCGTTCTGCTTGATCCAGACGACGGTAACACGAACCGAACCGGAGGCCACTTTTCTCGAATCCGGCCGGTCGAAGGCCGCTGTGATAACAGCGGTGTCGTCGCCATACGTGCGGACCTGCACATCCCTCAAGACTGGTGGTGGCGCGGGTTTGCAGTGTTCGCCGGCATCCTTGAGATATTCGTCGCGGGTATACATACGGCCGTCCAGCCCAATGTAAGTCCACTCCGGTGAAGTCAGCCGAGCCAGCTCGCCCAGGTCACAGAGCGAAAACGCGTTCATTAGGCGGTCGAATACCGCCCGTGCCTCGCTTTTCGCGCCTCCGATTGACGATACCTGACCTGTGTTCGCCAACAGAATCGCCGAAATCGCGAAAACGCCAATAGCCATTCATCGCCTCGGCAAGGGGCACCTGCGAACCGACAGTCTACTCGAAGCAGCGCTGGGAAACAGTGGCCGTCTGCGCAGCCGGTACGGTGGCGAGACAAGTCCCGGTGACGGGTAGCGTTACGGCCCTGTTCGACACAGTCGCGTCGAGCAGACGTTCAGTCAGAGTGTCACCTCGCAACGCATTCGAGTAGCCGACTCGTGCCTACTTCAGAATGCGTGTGCTTGCCACGTCGTCACCTGATGTTCGTGTCTGCCGATGCCAAGGCCCGCGCCTGAAGTTCTCCCTCGTGTCGCCACCGGAGAATCCTCGCGCCTCCGGCCACGGGGCCATGACGTTTGTTCCACTCGGCATCCCACACGGCGTCCTCAGCGGACTCCTTCTGCCACTGCGCATGCTCGGCGCTGTCAAACGCGACGTATTTCTTGACTGACCCGCATGTAGCGGTCGAAGTTGCGCCTGCCGCGCAGCTCCAGTTGTTCCGCTCGGGAGACGAATTTCAGAACGTGTGAATCGACTGGTGGTGCTGCACTGGACGTTCTCGAACGAGTCTGTCTGGGCACTGTGGTGTCTCCATGGACGAAGACACCCGGAGGGTTGGACAGTTGGTTACTTCCTATCGGAAGTCACATCTGCGCCGAAGCGCCATGCACCGTGCCTGTCCGGGCCGGTTGCCATCACTCGCGGAGGCGAGTGAACTCTGGATGTCGAGATCAAGTGTACGGTAGCTTCGGCAAACGAGGCAAGTTGCGAGGGTCCTTCAGGGCCGAAAGGGCTGCGGCGCCTTTGACACTTGCGAGCATCGGGTTACACTTCACGGCCTGCGCTCCGTCCGAAACCTTGCTAAAAAGCCTCTCTTCGGGAGCTCACATGCCGAATGGTCGATCTGGTGGTTTCGTCATCGAGACGGCTGATCTCAAGCGACTGGTTGAGGCCGTTTCGGTGACGCACAGTGGGAAAGGCAATGGTGGGGCTTCCGACCGCGCGGCCGAAGCTCACAGAGGCGTGCGCGGCGGAGGTAGCTCGATTTCTCGAGGAGTGCCCGCATGATCGCATTGCCGTTGAAGAACAAGACCACGCCTCCTACATCATTCATATCAGCAAGGAGCCGACCATAATTTGGGTTTTGATCTCTTCGCAGTCGCCGAGATTTTCAGAACTCCGCAGCCGGCACTCACAGTGGGCTGCCGAGCATCCAGGCTGGAAGGATGGCTGGGGTTTTGACGTGGAACTCGCGCAACGCGCTAAGACGCCATCATCTTTACGTCCGTCAGCCACGCTGCCTCTGAATCGTGAATTGGGTCAGGTGAAGGCGAAGCGGGTGCTCAGGACTTGAGTAGTTGTCGCAACTTCGCCTTCTTCAGCGTCTCGGCCGGACTGGCATTCACGCTGTCGATCCAGCGTTGGACCTGCTGAACCGACAGAGTGTGGTGGGTGGCAGGCTCACGGACTTGGATCTCGAGCCGAGTTCCTGGACCGAGACCTTCGATCCATCCATCTTTCTTCAGCCTCGCCAGGCCCAGAGCTGCCGCTTCGTAGAGTGTTTCCGCCTCCACATCGACGGAGTGAGAGATGCCCGTCGCGCTCTTGAAACCGACGGAACAGAGCCGGACGGGCATGGAGGAGAGCTCATCAGTTTCGCCATATATTCGCCTAGGCAGCCCCCGTTCGGCGCCTGTGCCCAGCGCGGAATCCCATGGCGCGGTCTGGTTTTCTTGGGCGTTTAACCCACCTGTCCCTTCAAAACCGGCCTTCTGGGCCCACAGCCGCACCAGAGGGGCACCAGGGGGCGGGGCGCTAAAGCCGCCAAAGGTGCCTCGGTTTCGATCCGTCAGCCTCGATTCCCGTCCGTCTTTCCGCATCAGCCCGCATGACCGGGTCACGGTGCTGTTTGGGCCTGCCAAAGGCCGGTCGGAGGGGACTGGGGAGTGAAGAGTGAAGGTGAAAGGGGCTTTCCTACTCCTCTTCTATAGGTAATTAATAACAGTTGGATTATTTAATTTCCTAAGAGCAGAGTGTCAGGAGTGGGTTTTCACCTTCACCCTTCACTCCTCATGTCGGGGACGATTCGTTCAAGACCCCCGCCGGTGGCCGGCGGCTTCTCAGTCTTCTACTCGGGTGGCCCCGGCATGATCGTTTCGTTCTCACCTTTGCCGTGTGTCGGTTTTCAGGGGTTGGGTCAGCATCGGCAATTGGGATAGGAGTTGAACAGACTACGCGACGGTCAACTTCTGCAATCAGCAGGTTCCCGCCATCGGACCTCGCCTCCGCCTGATGTGACGCTCCGCGTGTATGGCTCCTATAATCAGTTCCTCATGGCGATCGGTCCGGGCTCGCGCCTTGACATCTACGAGCTCATCCGCCCCCTTGGCGCGGGCGGTATGGGCGAAGTCTGGCTCGCCGCGGATCTCCGCCTCGAGCGAAAGGTCGCAATCAAGCTTCTGCCCGGTGCGTTGACGGCGGACCCCACGCGTGTGAGTCGCTTCGAGCAAGAGGCGCGCGCCGCTTCGGCGCTCAACCATCCCAACGTCTGCACGATTCACGCACTTGGTCACACCGTTGATGGACAGCACTTCATCGCGATGGAGTACGTCGAGGGACAAACGCTTCGTGAGCGCCTGATGCGAGGCCGTCCGACACGGCTCGAGCTGCTCGACATCGCGGTGCCGATGGCCTCCGCGCTCACCGCCGCACACGCGGCCGGCGTGGTGCACCGCGATCTGAAGCCGGACAATGTGATGCTCAGGGCCGACGGGCTCGTGAAGGTGCTGGACTTTGGCTTGGCCAAGCTCGTGGCGAACGACTCGGGCCCCGCGCTGGCGACGCGGACGGCGGCGCACACGGCAGCAGACACAGTCGTCGGTACCGTGCTCTACATGTCGCCCGAACAGGCACGCGGCTTCACGGTCGATGCCCGCACCGATGTCTGGTCGCTGGGCGTCGTGCTGTATGAAATGGTGGCGGGCCGGCAGCCGTTTTCCGGCCAGAGCACGAGTGACATTCTGGCGGCGATCCTTGAGCACGAGATTGAACCGCTCACCCGTGTCGATCCCTCCGTGCCCGCGGAGCTGACACGCATCATTGGCAAGAGCCTGCGCAAGGATCGCGAGCAGCGCTATCAGGTGATGAAAGACCTGCTGCTCGATTTGCAGGCCCTCGGCGAGGAGATCGCGGCCCCTCCGACGACGGACTCGCACGCGAGTGGCGATGCGATTGCTCGCAGGATTGGGCGGCGTCCAATTTCGATCGCCGCAATCGCAGTCGTACTCGCGCTTGCCGTCGCGGCCGCCAGCTGGTGGATTGCGAAAGAGCGAGCGAGAGCGTTGGCGTCGGCGGCGCCCGTCGATCGGCCCCTCACGCGCCTGACCTTCGACCTTGGCCTCCAGACAGACGCCGCGTTCTCGCCCGATGATCGGTCGATCGCGTACGCGTCGGACCGTGCCGGGAATTTTGATATCTGGGTGCGACCGCTCGACGGCGGTGAGGCCCGGCAGATCACGACATCGCCCGAGCCGGAAACGCAGCCAGCCTGGTCGCCTGACGGCAAGAGCATTGTCTTCCGCTCCGAACGCGATGGCGGAGGCCTGTTTGTGATTCCGGCGCAAGGCGGCGCGGCACGACAGTTGACGTCATTCGGCACCTTCCCGGTGTGGTCACCAGACGGATCGGAAATCCTGTTTCGGACGGGCTTCTTTGAAAGGCATTCTGCCCTCTATGCCGTGTCTCCAGGTGGAGGCGAGCCGCCGCGCGATCTCTTGCAGAATTTCCTCCGCGGAGGATCCTGGAGATGGATCGCGCCGCACCCGGACGGACGCGTTTCCATCATGGGTCTGCACGCAAAAACCGGATTCGGCTTCTACACCGTGTCACGCGACGGCGGGCAGGTCGTCTCGTCGAAGCTCGCGAGCGACCTGCCGCTGCAGTGGACCAGCCAAGGCACTCGCCTGGTGCGTTTTCAATGGAACGCGACAGGTACGGCGATTTACCTCGAGGCGATTCTGAATGAGGTGCGGAACGTCTGGAGAGTGCGTGTCGATCCGGCAACCCTCGAATGGCTGACCGCCGAGCGATTGACGACCGGGTCGGGTCCGGACGCCTCCGCCGCGATCTCCCGAAACGGCGACCACCTGGCGTTCACCGTGCAGCGGCAATCGACGCGCTTGTGGGCGTTCCCGTTCGATGCGACGTCCGGCCGGATCGTCGGCAAGGGCGAGCCCCTGACGCCGGAAGAAGGCAGCGTCGATGTTGCCGCGCTCTCGCCCGACGGTCGCTTCGCCGCATATTCACTGCGACGCGCTGGACGCCGCCGCGTGGAGATGTTGCTGACCGACATCGACTCGAGCCAGACCGAGCTGTTCGGGATCGATGCGCTACCTCTGGCGTGGTCGCCTGACAGTCGAACGCTGGCGTACTTACTCAACCGACCCGATCGACCGCCACCGGGGGAGTGGGCGCTTGCCGTACGCGAGGTGAAGGGACCCGAGCGAATCATCCGGCGCTGGAGCACGGACTCCGTCGTACTGCCCAGCGGCTGGACACCCGACGGCACGTCGATTGTTGGATCCTATCTCGCGCCTCTCTATACCGGTGTTGCCAAAGTGGTACTCTGGCCGCTGTCGCCATCGTCTGAGCAAACCGAGCGGGTGCTCATGGCGGATCCTCAGAGAAGACTGGGTAACGGACGCTTCTCGCCGAATGGCCGCTGGTTGAGCTTCAACGTGCGGATGGTGGATGACCCTGACCCTGCACATGAGGCGATTTACGTCGCGCCCCCCGGCGCTCCTGCCGGGGAGTGGACTCGAATAGCGGGGGGCGACTTCTGGGGTCAGCAGCCTCGCTGGGCACCGGACGGTAGGACGCTCTACTTCGTTTCCAACAAGGGCTCATCGTTCTTCAACCTGTGGGGTCTCAGATTCGACCCCGACCGCGGTCGCCCTGTTGGCGCGCCATTCGTGATCACGAAGTTCGACTCCCCGCGTCTTGTGTTCTCTCCCGACGCCGACGGCAGCGTCGGCGAATTGGGGATGTCTGCTCGGCGCGTCGTCCTCACCATGGCGACGGTCACGGGCAACATCTGGATGCTGGAAAACGTTGGTCGGTAAATTCAGGGTGCAGACCG
Organism: uncultured Acidobacteriota bacterium; assembly: GCA_963730995.1. Lineage (GTDB taxonomy): Bacteria > Acidobacteriota > Vicinamibacteria > Vicinamibacterales > 2-12-FULL-66-21 > CAVSUB01. Next base: position 196,763 of record CAVSUB010000013.1, read on the forward strand.
CCGGGCGACTCGGCGCGCGCGGAAATCGCCAGCAATTGCCGCACCCTGCGTCTCGACGCGCGGAATGGATCGAATCAGCGTAGTCGACCAGAACGGCGCCAGGTGGAATTAGCTCGCTTCCTGGCTGAAGCGGCTCGACGCCTTGCGGGTTGCCGCATAAGTTTGGGCTAGTTGATTCCGATGTCGTCCACGAATCGATCTTTGAGGTTGTAGTTGTAGGCGCCGACTTGCTTCCCGACGATCCGACGGATCTCCGCTTGAATGCTCGCACGCGTCCAAGTCCTGGTCCGTGCTGACCTGTTGATTCAGCTTCAGAAAGCCATTGCGTCAAAGGGCCTCAAGCAGGCAGAAGCGGCAAGGGTTCTTCGCGTGACACAGCCGACAGTTAGCGATCTTCTGCGTGGCCGGATCGATTTATTCAGCACCGACGCCTTGATCGACATGCTGACGAGGCTCGGCGTTGGCGTGCGACTGTAGTGAAGTCGGCGCGGTCCCGAGAGGTGGCGTAGGACTCGGTTCAGGGGTGCCCATGCCCCACTTGTCGCTGCTGTTGACGACATCAGGATGTGCAGCGTGAACGCATCGACCATCGCGCCTCGGATCGGGCTCGAATGACGGTTTTAGATACCCAGTGCCGATCGCATCGGTCGTCGTGCGATGCAATGCCTCTCATGCGTCTGAAGGAGGACTGCCATGCCTGCCCCACACCCGTCCGCTCCCGGGCCGTTACGCTTCGCCCATCCCTTCTTCACCGATATTCCGCCAGAACAGCGGCCGCCGAGCCCGCGGTTCGGTCGGCGAATGTTGGATCACATCGAGAACCGGGTCGAGCCGGTACCGAAGCCAAAGGGCGACTCGGTGATGTTGCTCTCCGACATCATCGGGAAGCATGGCCGCGCGCGCGCTGTCGAAGGGGAAGGACTGACCAGGGACCAAAAACGGGCGTTATGTGACTCCAGACCGCGCTAATACGGCCTATCGTCACCCAGTCGCCTTGGACAGGGCTTAGAATGCGGGACTACATGCGCTGCCCTTTGACGTTCGTCGCAGCCGGACTCTCGATTCTCGCCGCTCTCCCGGTCTTCGCCCAGCCCGCGGGTGGCGAGTCCCACTGTGCGCAGATGGCGACGCTCGAGCTCCCGGGGCTGTCGCTCGAGATCACGAAGACTCAGTGGTTTCCGGCCGGGACGACGCCTCCCTCCGCGCCTGGTGCGCCACCGTCCAAGATAGTGCTTCCCGCCTACTGCCGCGTGGATGGCGTGCTCGATCGCCGCACCGGCGCAGACGGAAGGCCGTACGGCATCGGCTTCGCGCTCGCGTTGCCTGGTGACTGGAACGGCCGCTTTCTTTTTCAGGGTGGCGGCGGGTTGAACGGCACGGTGCAGATGCCGCTCGGCAACACCGCAGCCGGGGACAGACCAGCGCTGACGCGTGGCTTCGCCGTCGTGTCGACCGACTCCGGACACACCGGTCAGGTGTTCGACGCGACCTTTATGCGCGAACAGCAGGCCAGCCTCGACTTCGCGTTTCTGGCCGTCGGCCGCGTCGCAGTGCTAGCCAAGCAGATCATCGCGCGTTACTACGGCAAGCCAGCCGGTCACTCCTACTTCACGGGCTGCTCGACCGGAGGCCGCGAGGCGATGCTGATGACGCAGCGCTATCCCACGTATTTCGACGGCGTGGTGTCTGGCGCGCCAGCCATGCGAACCGCGTACTCAGGCATCGGCGACGAATGGGTCGCGACCATGTTGAACACCGTCGCACCGAAGGACGCCACGGGTCGCGCCAACCCTCGGGCGGCTCTTTCAGACGATCAGAAGAAAACCGTGATGGACGGCTTGCTGCGTGCGTGCGACGAGGCCGACGGCCTCAAGGATGGAATGATCTTCAACACGACTGCATGCCGCTTCGATCCCAAGACGCTGGTCTGCGATGCCAGCAAATCTGCCGGCTGCCTGACAGCGGCGCAAGCAGACGCGATCGAAAAGGGATTCGCCGGTCCGAAGGATTCGAAAGGGCGCGCCGTCTATCCGGGCTTCCCGTTCGACACCGGCATCGACTCAACAGAGGGCATTCCCGGACTCCTGCACGGCGGTTCCAATCCGGTAGGGCCGCCGTTTTCGTCAACCACGATGGACGTGGATGCTCGGGCAGCGGCGGCAGCTGCGAGCCAGACGGATATCCTCACAGCTACTGCAAGCTGGACGAACCTCAACACATTCTCCGGGCGTGGCGGCAAGCTCCTGTTCTTCCATGGCGTCAGCGATCCCTGGTTCTCCGCGCTCGATACCATCGACTACTACGACCGGATCACGACGGCCAACGGTGGTCCGGAGAAAGTGCGCGAATGGAGCCGGCTGTATCTGGTGCCGGGCATGAAGCACTGTAGCGGCGGCGCGGCCGCAGTGGACTCCTTCGATCTGTTGTCTGCCGTCGTCGACTGGGTCGAGAAGGGCGCGGCGCCGAACTCGGTTACCGGTACGAGCCGCGCCCAGCCTGCCAGGAGCCGTCCACTCTGTTCGTATCCGGAGTACGCGCGCTACAAAGGACAAGGCGACCCGGAGGCCGCGGCCAGCTTCGAGTGCAGCAAGTAGGACGGTCGGCTCAGGGCTAGAGGGAAAACAGGCCGGCGCGTTACTCCGGGGCTCACTCGAGTTGACGTGAATTGCTGGTCTTGTCGAGCGACCCGAGGATCATCTCACCACACCTCGAACCTTGCAAATGGCAGGGCCAGCCGAGCCTACTGATCCGGCATCCGAAACGGCTTCGAGAGCTTGATATTGGGGCCAAGTGACTCGTGGCGAACGCCAGCGGCCGGATACCAGCCTTGGGGCGCCTCAACCTTGCCCGCGGCGAAGGGGTCTCCGTACTCGTCACCGTGTAAGTAGCACCGCACGTTGACGACATCGCTGCCCTCGGTGAATGTGAGCAGCCAGCTTCTGGGCATGCCGGTCCCGGGAGGGGTCTGGTATTTGGTAAGGGCAGCGACGTTCATGAAGACGGTTCCCCACTGTCGTTCGATATGCGACTTGCCGCCATAGGTGTCATCGGGCGCAGTGTGAGTGTGCCCGCCGAGCCACATGTCGACGCGGCCGGGCATTGCAGCGAGCGCATTTTCGAATGCGCCCGAATCCTTCTTGCTGTCGACCCAGCACAGAAACGAGGTGCATTCCGGGTTGCCCTTGGGAAAGTAGCCGTGATAGCCGATTCTCCATTCGCCGCTATCGTCCTTAACCAAGCCTTCCCATTCGCCTGACGCGACGGTCGTGTTCTTGAGCACGTAGTGGTGCGCACTGATGATGATGGAGTTCGGATTCTCCTCTACCATGCGCTTCCACCACCCGAAGGTTTCGCCGCTTACGACGCCGCCGGGATTACCCCCGAGTGGCCCGCGTCCCGGCTTCTGGGTCGGCTCGTTGATGTCGCTCATCATCAGGAACAACAGGTTGCCGACGCGAAAAGAATATCGCTCCCATGTCCCCTCAATCGGAAAGCGGCGCTTGCTCGCGTCGACGCGTGAGAATTCGGTCTGCTCTCCGGTCGGATCGACCCACTTCCGGAACCACCACGCCTGTGGTTCATCCAGTCCGTCTCGGTCGTGATTGCCGGAGATATCGTAGACGTCTTCGCGTTTGTGTTTTCTGAGCGCGCCATATTGCGAGACAACTTCCCGGCCCTCCTCATCTTTCGGCGTGCCCTGTGCACCGGAGAGGTCGCCGAGATTGAGGGCGATGTCCCAATCGAAGCCCTTTGGCCCTTCGGATTGACGCAGCGGTATGGCAAGGCTCTCCCGGTCATGCCTGAGGTCCGAGCCGATGTGTGCATCCGAAAAAACCCAAACGCGGAACGTGCGAGCACTGCCCTGAGAGTCTGGCGGAGCGACCTGTGCGTCGACGTTAGCGGCGATCAGGACCGAACTGACAATGGCGAGCAGTACGAGAGACGACCTCATCGTGCCGATGCCTCCAGTGGTCGGGCCTAAGGCCAGCGTTCACCAGGGACCGCACAGCAACACATGGCCTCCGACTGGTGCAACGCGGTGTTAGCCGACCTTTCCGATTTGATGAGCTTTGATGGGTCGCATCCTACACCAACCACAGCGCCCTTGGGTCAGGATTCCTCCCCGCATGGATCACGGATCGCGACCTCGGCTCCGCGTGCTCCGCGTCCGGTCACTGCTCGGCCGGCAAGTCGCACTCGGCTGAATCACGTCGACTTACCGGAGAACCCGCAATCAATCCTTCTTCACTTGTTCGATCCGGTCGTCAGCGTGGGATCTCGCAGCGCGGAGTGAGACTCCACGCTTTCGCTCCCATCTAATCCGGTATCTGTGAAGGTCGCCAGGTTGGATTCGAACTCGCCGAGGAATCCACGGGCACGCATCAACTGCCGAATACTCTCCCATTGTGCGGCCGCGTCGGCGGCGCGTCGCTGCTCGTCTAACCGTTCAATCAGGTCTGCCCCATCCCGGCGGTAACGCTCGTAAAGACGGATCGTTTGTCATAGCACCCTCCATTTCCGGAGACTTGCTGTCAGACGCACCGACGGTCACCTCCGCGCGAGCGTCGGCTCAGAACGAGGACGCACACCAGTCGTGAAGGCGCTGCCAACTCCCTCCCCGAAAGCACCATTCCTCCTCCGCGCGGCTGCGTCTACGAGCCGTACGCTGCCATCTCGTCATTCCAGTATGTCGGTCAGGTCTTGACGAAAATGGTGTCGGTGATGGTAGATATACAGGCGATTCAAGAAGCCGCCGACACAGAGACTCCGGCGGTCGGCGCCGGGCCGCCGAGTTGAACTAATCCTCACTGATTACCTGGGCACAACGGACCCGTCACGGGTAGACAGTGCCCATTGCGAACCGCCTGCTAGCCGCGGCCAACACCGGGCATCGCCTACCCGGATGCCCCATCGGCAAGCGGCGTTCGGAACCACCCTCTCGCAAAAACCCTGACAATCGCGCGCGCTCTTCTTTGGCATTGCCCTTGGAATGCCGGCGTCGTGCAGAGAGGTCGAGAAGAGAGGTGAACGCGATGGACGATGTGCTGTACGTCCCTACGGCAGCGAAGAGCGCGCACGGGCGCGGCGCGGAACGTCGGCGAGGGGCCTCGGCGCTCCTCCAGTCGGTCATCAGCGCCTTGTCGGTCGCGTCCGGTCCGGCGTCGGTGCGCGAACGCTTCGAGCAGGAACTCCGGTCCATGGTGCGCGCGCGAGCGGTGGCGGTGTGTGAAGGGTCGTCGGCGCAGCAGCCCGCCGGCAACGTCATGGTCTTCGACATTCCGTCCGTCGTGCTGGCGCAGTGCGCCCGGATCGAAATCGTGTTCGATCCCGGTCGCACCCTCGACGGATGGACGTGCGAGCTGCTGAAAGCGGCGACGCATGTCGCCGCGCTCGTGCTGGAGATCGAGCGCGCGCTGGGACGCCCGCCGCAGTTCGCGCGCATCCGCCGCGATGGCGCGGCGCCCCTCATCGGGTCCAGCCGAGCCATCCGTCAGGTGCGCGAGCGCATCGAGCGGGTCGCTGTCACTGATTTCACAATTCTCATCGAAGGCGAAAGTGGGACGGGGAAGGAGCTCGTCGCGCGACAGATCCATGATTTGAGCCGGCGGCGCAAAGGACCGTTCGTCGCGGTCAACTGCGCGGCGATTGTCGAGACGTTGCTCGAGGCGGAGCTCTTCGGCATCGAGGACCGGACGGCGACCGGAGTCCGTGGTCGTCGCGGGAAGTTCGAGCACGCACACGAAGGGACGTTGTTCCTCGATGAGGTGTCCGATTTGTCGCCGGCGGCCCAGGCCAAGCTGCTGCGCGCGATCCAGGATCTCTCGGTCGAGCGAGTGGGTGGGTGCGGCACCCGTCAGGTGGACACGCGGATCATCGTCGCGACGAATCGGCCGCTCTCCGCGCTCGTCGAGCATCGTCAGTTCCGGCTCGATCTGTACTACAGGCTGAATGGCGTTGACGTCCAGGTGCCGCCCTTGCGCGCGAGACGTGAAGACATCCCGGAGCTCGCGCGGTACTTCCTCGATCGCCATCAGCTGTTGCGCCCGCTGCAACTGTCGGTGGCCGCGTCGGATGCGCTGATGACCTACGAATGGCCGGGAAACGTTCGCGAGCTTGAAAGAGTCATCGAGCGGGCCGTCGCGCTCGCAGGCTCGGAGTTCCTGGAGCCGGACGACCTGCCGCCGGCGTTGCTTGGCGGCTACGCAGACGTGCTGCTTCCGTCCTTGCGTTCGAAGGAAAGCATGCGCGCGTGGGGGAGTCGCTACGCGCGGCTGGTGCTCGAGCGGTGCGAGAACAACAAGCGCCGCGCCTGCCGCGAGCTTGGAATCTCGTATCACACATTGAATGCGTATCTGCGGTTCCGTCCGGGCGTGGATGCGGAGCCGGAGCCGCCGCCGGGGGAGTAGGAGGCAAGCCGCACGGGTTCAAGCGGCGGACATCCTCGGCGGTTGCCGCGCACGCTTCGGCGGTGGCGCGAGCGATACGAGGAGTACGCAGTCGCGCGAGGCCGAAACGGCCAAAGCGTCTGCGCCAAAAATCAGCGGTTGTCGCGAGACTTTTTGCGATAGGCTATGCGCCTCCGTACAAGAGCGCACACACATGGCCCACATCTCGATGACCGTGAACGGCAAAGCGCGCAAGGGAAACGTCGACCCCCGCGTGCTTCTGGTCCACTTCCTGCGCGAGCACCTGCGCCTGACCGGCACGCACATCGGGTGCGACACCAGTCAGTGCGGCTCCTGCACCGTCCTCGTGGACGGCCGAAGCGCGAAATCCTGCACGATCTTCGCGGTTCAGGCCGACGGCTCCGAGATCACGACCATCGAGGGCCTCGCCCCGGACGGCCAGCTGCATCCCCTGCAGCAAGCCTTCTGGGAGGAACACGGCCTCCAGTGCGGCTACTGCACGCCGGGGATGATCATGGCGGCCGTGACGCTGCTTCAAGACAATCCGACGCCGTCGGAGCGCGAAATACGCGAGGGGATCTCCGGCAACTACTGCCGATGTACCGGCTACCAGCACATCGTCAACGCCATTCAACGCGCAGCCGGCAAAGGATAAGCGATGCCGACGTCTCCTGTGTTGCCGAAGCTCGTGGGCCAGCGCGTCAAGCGGCGCGAGGACCCGCGTCTCATTCAGGGCCGTGGCACCTACGTGGACGACATCGCCCTCGTCTCCATGCAGCACCTGGCGTTCAAGCGCAGCGACGTCGCGCACGGCCGTATCCGCTCCATCGACACAAGTGCCGCTGAGGCGATGGAAGGCGTCGAAGCGGTCTTCACCGGCGCGCAGATCGCGGAGTTCCTGGCGCCCATGCCCATCGGTACGCCGTTCCCCTCGCCCGACCATCGTGCGGTGGCTGTGGACACGGTCCGCTACGGGGGAGAGCCGGTCGCCGTCGTCGTGGCGAGCGATCGCTACGTTGCGCGGGACGCCGCCGATGCGATCGTCGTCGCTTATGACACGCTGCCGGCGGTCGTCGATCTCGAGTTGGCGATGACGGGGCAGCCGACGGTAATCCATCCTGCCTTCCCGAACAACCTGGCGGTGGCGCTGGTGCCGAGCGGCACCGGCGTGAGCGCTTCCGGCGACGTCGACGACTCGGCGATCGATGATGCGTTCGCCAGGGCCGAGGTCGTCATCTCGCAGCGGATGGTGAATCAGCGGCTCGCGCCGTCGGCGATGGAGCCGAGAGGAGTGGTGGCGCATTACGAGCCGGGAAAAGGCACGATGACCATCTGGTCGTCGACGCAGAACCCGCACATCCTGCGGACGTTCATCGCGGCGATGACCGGGTTGGGGCAGGATCAGGTCAGGGCGATAGCTCCCGAAGTGGGCGGCGGTTTCGGCGCCAAGATCAACATCTACGCGGAAGAATACGTAGCGGCCGCGATCTCCAAGCGCCTCGGCATTCCCGTGAAGTGGGCGGAAGACCGCTCGGAAGCCTTCGTGGCCACGACCCACGGCCGCGACATCCTCGGCTACGTGGATCTCGCGGCGAAGCGCGATGGCACCGTGCTCGGCCTGAAGATGCGACTGATCGCCGATATCGGCGCCTACAACATGCTGCTGACAGCGGCCATCCCGACGCTCACGATGATGATGGCAAACGCGACCTACCGCATTCCAGCCATCCGCACGACGCTGACCGAAGTGTTCACGAACAAGACCCCGACGGATGCCTATCGCGGCGCCGGCCGTCCGGAAGCGACCTACTTCGTCGAGCGCGCGATGGACATGCTCGCGCGCGAGCTGAAGATGGATCCAGCAGAGCTCCGCCGGAAGAACTTCATCCAGCCGCATCAGTTTCCGTTCGCGACGCAGATGGGCGCCACCTACGATTCGGGTGACTACGAAAAGGCGCTCGACAAGGCGCTCGAAACGGCCCAGTGGGAGCGTTTGAAGGCCGAGCGTGACGCCGCGCGCGCCCAGGGACGGCTGGTCGGCCTGGGACTGGCGATGTATGTGGAGGTCTGCGGCATCGGCCCATCCTCGTCGCTTCCGACCGGTGGGTGGGAACATTCGCAAGTGACGATTGAACGGGATGGCCGGATCAGCGCCACCACCGGCGCGTCTCCCCATGGGCAGGGGAACGAGACGACCTTCGCGCAGATGCTCGCCGACCAGTTCGGCGTGCCGCTCGAACACATCACGATCCTGCACGGCGATACGGGCGTCGTGAAGCAGGGCATCGGCTCCTTCGGCAGCCGGTCGCAGGCGGTGGGAGGGACCGCGCTGCACATGGCGGGCGCGAAGGTGAAGACCAAGATGGCGAAGTTCGCCGCCGCGCTTCTCGAGGCGCACGAAGACGATCTCGTGTTCGAGAACGGCATGATCTCGGTGAAAGGATCACCCGCTTCCGGGAAGTCCTTCGCGAGCGTCGCTTCGCATGCCTACATACCGGTGCCGCTGCCCGAAGGGCTCGAGCCTGGATTGAGCGACGAGGCCTTCTTCGAGCCGGCCAACAACACCTATCCGTTCGGGTGTCACATCGCGATGCTCGAGATCGACCGGGAGACTGGCGAGACCACGCTGCTGAAGTTCGTGGCGGTGGACGATGCGGGCAACCTGATCAACCCGCTCATAGTCGAGGGGCAGATCCACGGCGGCCTCGCGCAGGGCATCGGCCAGGCCCTGATTGAAGAGGTGGTCTACAGCGACGAAGGCCAGTTGCTGACCGGTTCCTTCATGGACTACGCCCTTCCCCGGGCGATCGATTTCCCGCATTTCGAGCTCGAGGCTACGGTGACCCCAACGCCCCTCAACCCGATGGGGGCGAAAGGCGTGGGCGAAGCCGGCACGCTCGGCTCCACGCCGACCGTCGTCGCCGCGGCGGTCGACGCGCTCAGCGAGTTCGGCGTCAAGCACATCGACATGATGCTCCGGCCCGAAAAACTGTGGCGCATCATCCAGGGAGGCGCCTCGTGATTTCGACGACGTTCGAGTACAGTCGCGCCACGTCGCTGGACGACGCGCTCGCCAGGCTTCGCGCGGCCAACGGTGGCGGCAAGCTGGTCGCCGGCGGTCACAGCCTGATCCCGCTCATGAAGCTTCGGCTGAGTGAGCCCGGGACGCTGATCGACATCGCCCGCATTCCGGGCCTGTCGGGCATCCGCGAGACGGCGGGCGGGATCGAGATCGGCGCGGGAACCGTGCACCACGACGTAGCCACATCCGCGTTGCTGCAGCAGGGCTGTCCCATGGTGGCCGAGGCTGCGGCAACGATCGGCGATCCGCAGGTCCGCAATCGTGGCACGCTCGGCGGGAGCCTGGCCCATGCCGATCCCGCCGCCGACTACCCGGCGGTGATGCTCGCGCTCGACGCGGACATCCATGTCAAGGGTCCGAGTGGCTCGCGCGCGATCAAGGCTCACGATTTCTTCCGCGGTCTGTTCACCGTCGATCTGGCGGTGGACGAGATCATCGTCGGCGTCCAGTTCAGGCCCGTGAAATGTGCTGCCTACGCCAAGCTCTATCAGCGCGCGTCCCATTTCGCCATCGTGGGTGTGGCGGCCGCTCTGGATGTCGAGAACGGGACGATTCGATCGGCGCGAATCGGCCTGACCGGGGCGAGCTCGCACGCGACCCGCTTGACCGACGTGGAGGAAGCGCTCGCAGGGACACCGCTGTCCGTGAGCAGCATCGAGGAAGCCGCGCGTCTCGCGGGCGCCAGCCTGCAGGACATCAACTCCGACATCCATGCCAGTGAGGAGTATCGGCGCGCGATGATTCCCGTCTTCGCCGGACGCGCGCTGAAGCGCGCGCTGGAGCGGGCAGCCTAACCCGTCTCCAGCTTCGCCTTCAGGCACGCGAAGAATCGATCCATCATCATCCTCGCCACGCCGCCGATCAGCCGCTGGCCGACGCGTGCGATCGGACCGCCCGTGTGTACGGCCCCGCTCACGTCCACCGCCGTGGACCCGCCGGCGGGTCGAAGCGAGATGACAGAGCTGCCTTTCACGAATCCGGCCCGTCCCTGCCCTTCCATCACCAGACGGTACGACGTGTGGAGGGTCTTGTCCGTGAGATTGACTGTCCCGTTGTAGGTTCCGGTGATCGCCGCGAGGGCCACCGTGAGCGTTACGGCGTATCGGTCCTCGCCATCCGGCTCGAAGCGCGTGCAGCCCGGGATACACGAGGACAGCGCCGCGGGATCCATGAGCAGGTCCCACACCCGGTCCGCCGGCACGTCGAACGTATAGGAGCCGAAGATATCCATGGCTGTCTTCTGGGCCGGTCAGACCAGCGCGTTCAAGTGTATCGCCAGGTCCGCGAGGTTGTTCAAGGTCCGTACCGGCAGGAAATCGTCGACGAACGGCAGCGCCGCCTGGAGGCCGCGCGTCAACGGCGCATAATCGGCCGTGCCGATGAGCGGGTTCAGCCACACCAGTCGATGGCAGCTTCGCTGGAGCCGGGCGATCTGGTCGCGCAGCTCGCCCGGATCCCCGCGATCCCATCCATCGGAAATGAGCAGGACCACCGGACCGCCGCTCAGGACGCGGCGGCTCCAGCGTTGATGGAACTCCCTCACGGCTCCGCCAATTCGCGTCCCTCCGGACCAGTCCGGTACCGACTGCGATACGGCGGCGAGTGCGACGTCGGCCCGAGACGCGCGGAGTTGCCTCGTAATTCGCGTCAGTTGCGTGGCGAAGAGAAACGCCTCGACACGGTGGCGGCGCTTCGTCACGGCGTGGGCGAAGTGCAGAAGCATGCGGGAGTAGCGCTCCATCGATCCGCTGACGTCGCACAGCAGCACCAGCGCGCGGCGGCGCACGCGCGGCGTCCGCCGCCTGAGCTCCACCACGTCGCCGCCGGTGCGCACGCTGTCGGCGATCGACCGTCGAAGATCGACTCGCGAGCCGTGTCCTCGAATCCATCGCCGTGTCCGGCGTTCACCAGGGCTCCAGACCAGACGCGACAGGATGTCGGCCGCTTCGGCGGTTTCGGCGCTCGTGAACGCGGCGAAATCCTTGCCGGCCAGACCGCCGAGGTCGCTCCAGGTCTTCAGTCCGCCTGCTGTCGCCAGGGCGTCGTCTTCCGACGCGTCGCTCCTTCCCTCCTCGCTGACGCCGTCGCGTGCGAGGTCGTCCTCGAACACGACCACGGACGCCCGCGACTCGGCAGGCTCCGGTGCAGATCGCGCCTCTCGCCCGCCGTGTTCGCGCCAGAAGGAGGCGAAGGCGACGTCGAAGAGCGCAATCTGTTCGTGGCGATGGACGAGCAGCGCGCGGCACGCGTGATAGACCTCGCCGCGTTCCCCGAGGTTCACGTGCCCGAGCGCATCGACGACATCGAGCAGGCGACCGCGATGGATGTCGACGCCCGCGCGCCGCAGGAGGCGGCCGAAGATCAGCAGGTTATCGAGGAGACGGGACATCGGCGCGGCGTCTTCACGCCCGCAATGCACTTCGCGCGATGGCGCGATCGAGAAGCTCCATCGCCCGGGGCCCGCGGAGCGACTCCAGATCTTCCTTCGCCTTGAGCACGACGCCGAGCGTTTCCTCGATCGTCTCGGCATCGAGTGTGTCCCGGTCGAGCGCGACGAGCGCTTTCACCCAGTCGATGGTCTCGGACACGCCTGGCTTTTTGTACAGGTCCGCGGCGCGCATCTCCTGCACCAGAGCGGTCACCTGCTGGGTCAAGTGGGCCGGCGCGTCGGGAGAGTGCTCGCGAACGATGGCCAGTTCGCTGTCGAACGACGGGTACTCGATCCATTGATAGAGGCACCGGCGCTTCAGCGCGTCGTGCACCTCACGCGTGCGATTGGACGTGAGGACGACCAACGGAGGCTCCGCTGCCCGGAGCGTGCCGAGCTCGGGAATCGTGATCTGAAATTCCGCGAGCAGCTCGAGGAGGAATCCTTCGAACTCCTCGTCGGCACGATCGATCTCGTCGATCAGGAGGACGGCCGGACGCGTGCGCAGCGGGTCGATCGCCTGAAGCAGCGGCCGTTTGATGAGAAAGGCCTCGCTGTAAAGCTCCCGGCGCACGCTCTCCCGACTGAGCGTCCCGGTCGCGTCGAGGAGGCGCAGCTCGAGGAGCTGGCGCGCGTAGTCCCACTCGTACAGCGCGTGACGGACATCGAGCCCTTCATAGCATTGGAGACGTATCAGATCGGTGCCCAGCGCGGCGGCGGCCGCCCCGGCAAGCGCGGTCTTGCCTACGCCGGCCTCGCCCTCGAGGAAGAGCGGCCGTTTGAGTCGGAGCGAGAGAAACAGCGACACGGCAAGGCCACGGTCCGCCAGGTAGTGCTGGTCGGCGAGCCGATGTCGCAGGTCGGAGATGGTTCCAAGGAAAATGGCGATGACCTTTGAAGGGAATGCCGGAGTATAGCAGGTCGACCGCCGCTGCACCCGGGTCTCTGGAGGTCCCAACGGTGACCACATTCACATCGCCGCAAACTGCTCGCTGGAATACCCGCTCCCGGCGTCGGCGCCGCCCGCGTCGCAAAGTTCCGCAACGTGTCCAAGTGGACGGAAGACGAGTAGGACGATGAGACGCGTACATCATGGCCCGAGCCGCTCCGGGGGCGACGCGGACCGACCGTTGCGCGCGCGCAGCACGTATGTGGCACGTCGCGCGCACGCCCGTCGCCCCCCGGCTGCGATACTCCGGCACTGGAGGCAAGATCCGCTTCGGCACACCTGGGGGCGGCGTACACGGCACCCATTCCAACTAAACCTGACTGCCCTTGGCGAGCAGTTCGTCGGGAGACCTGGTAGTGGTAACGTTTGCAGCGTTTCGCCTAGAAAGCGAAGGTTTCACAAGGGTCAGTGATGCCGTCGTCTGGTCCGGGTCAAGAACGCGATGACGCCGACGGCGGCAACCAGAACCACGAGATAGCTCGCCATTAATTCGAAGACGTTCACGCAGGAACTAATACAGCGGACCGACGTCTGTGCGCTGTTCCATGTCGCACATCACAGCCCGTCTCGAGCACCGCTTTGAAGGGCTGGCGATCCTTCCAGTCCGGATGGGGGTGAAAAAGTACGTCGCATCGACAGCTGAGCAGAAGCCAAAACGTATTACCAGCAGCGCGCGGCCGTACTTCTTCCATCCGGCAGGTCGTAGTCTTCCGCTCCCGCTTGGCCACGCGTTCCTGTAATCTGAGGTGGCAGGTCCGCGTCGAACCGGCGCGGGAGACATGCAAGGAGGAACGCATGCGAATAGCAGCCACGGTAATGACGGTCGCGCTGTGCGTGGCGGTGGCGGGGGCCGCTTCAGCCCAGGCGCCGATCACGAAGACGAAGTCGGTGAGCGCCACGGCAACCATCCAGGCGATCGATGCGACGGGGCGGATGATCACATTGAAGGACGAGTCCGGCGCCGAGGACACCTACAGCGTTGGCCCGGAGGTGAAGCGGTTCAACGAGCTGAAGGTCGGCGACACGGTGAAAATGACGTACTACGAGTCAGTCGTTCTCGTCGTCCGGAAGCCTGGCGAGGCTCCGGTTGCCACGGCGGGGGAGCCGGCGATCACGCGCGGCACGGGCGCGCTGCCGGGCGCGACCATGGCTGCGCAGGACAAGACGACGGTGACCGTCAAGGCCATCGATCCGGCTGTGCCATCCGTGACGGTTACCACCGAGGACGGACGCACCGTGACCCGCAAGATCGAGGACAAAAAGATCCTCGAGGGCATCAAGGTCGGCGACCACGTCGACATCACCTACACGCGCGCGCTCCTGACCAGCGTCGAACGCGCCAAGTGACTCCTCCATCGCCGGGACACCGTATTCTTGCGGCCGGTGTCCCGTACTTCTCCCGCGCCACTGGAACGCCAGCGACGGCAACGAGTGGACGGTGCCGCTCGGCGGCGGGTTCACGAAGACGACCGTGTTCAACAGCCGGCCGATGCACATCGGTGTCACCTTCGACAACAACGTCGAAGGGCCGGACGGCACCGCCGGCCAGCAGCTGCGTTTCAGCGTCACGCTGCTAAATCCGGATGCGCGGAGCAGGCAGATGATCACACACGAGCACGGCGCGGGCTCGCTGCCGCAGCCGGGAGTAGGCGAGTGCCCACGTCCGGGGATGGTGTGGATTCCCGGGCGGACCTACCAGATGGGATCGGAGAAGCACTATCCGGAAGAGCGTCCCGTTCACCGGGTTTCGGTCGACGGCTTCTGGATCGACCGTTTTCCGGTGACCAACGAGGTGTACGCCCGATTTGTCGAAGCCACCGGACACGTCACGTTCGCGGAGATTCCGCCGGACGCGGCACAGTATCCGGGCGCGCTCCCCGAGATGCTGTTCGCCGGTTCGCTCGTCTTCGTCCAGCCCGGTGGCCCGGTCGATCGCCGGGACATGCGCAATTGGTGGCACTTCGTGAAAGGGGCCGACTGGCGCCATCCGCAAGGGCCGGACAGTTCGATCGACGGCCGCGAACGTCATCCGGTCGTGCACGTGGCGTACGCCGACGCGGAAGCGTTCGCGGGGTGGGACGGCAAGTCGTTGCCGACCGAGGCGGAATGGGAGCTCGCCGCGCGCGGCGGACTCGAAGGCGCTGCCTACGCGTGGGGGGACACCTTCCTGCCGGGCGACCAACATATGGCGAACACCTGGCAGGGGCAGTTCCCCTGGGAGAGCACCGACCGCGACGGCTACCGCGGCACCTCTCCGGTCGGCGCGTTTCCCGCGAACGGCTACGGGCTCCACGACATGATCGGAAATGTGTGGGAGTGGACGACCGACTGGTATGTTCCGAAGCATCCCAACGATCCGATCAAAGCCTGCTGCACGCCGCACAACCCACGCGGGCCGCAGGAGACCGACAGCTACGATCCGCGCCAGCCGGCGATCCGCATCCCCAGAAAGGTCATCAAGGGAGGCTCGCACCTCTGTGCTCCGAACTACTGCCGCCGGTACCGGCCTGCGGCCCGCTTCCCCGAACCGATCGACACTTCCACTTGCCACCTCGGCTTCCGCTGTATCGTGCGTCCGGAGAAGCCGGCGGGAGCGTCTCGCGTCCAGACGGGTTGACATTCGACCCAAGAGTCCACATACTCGGGTCGAATGTCTATCCGTAAGCGGAGCGATCGCGATCACGCGGCTCACCTTCAGGGCACGCTCGACCTCCTGGTCCTTCGAACGCTGATCTTCGGTCCCGAGCACGGGCAGGGGATCGCCCGGGCCATCCAGCGGGAGTCCGAGGACGTCCTGATCGTCGACCACGGCTCGCTGTACCCGGCCCTCCAGCGTCTGGAGGAACGCGGCTTTATCGACGCTGAATGGGGGACCTCCGAGAGAAACCGTAAGGCGCGCTTCTACACGCTGACGCCAAAAGGTCGTAAGGAGCTCGTTCGGGAGGAGAGCGAGTGGCGCCGGATCGCGGCGGCTATCATGCGCGTTATCGGACCGCAGACGCGCAGCTGACACGTCCGGGCTGATCCCGTCATGGGCCTCAGGCGACGCTGACCTCCGTTGTCGGTGGCGTGGTCCGAGACGCGACGAACCTGAAGAACCGACGCAACTCACGCGCGGAGGCCAACGCTTCGGACGGCGACGTAAAGGTCTGATCCGACAGGGTCTCGCCAGCTGACACGATCCGGATACGGCGCCAGTCGGTCATCCAGAAGCAGGCGACGGCGCCGACGCGCCAAAGCTCGACGTCAATTTGGTTCATGCTGCCCATCAGCAACAGCAAACTTCGTGACGCTCGAAAACCCTGGAAAATTACTGTTCCCGTCGGGTTGAAGCGACGCCTCTACGACACAAAAGTCCGGGCCGTCGACACAACGGTGCGCTCGATGTCGCGTTCTTGACCGCTCAGCGAGCGGCATAGTACCGTTGACTGGTTGTGCCGGCCGCAGTGCGCGCAGAGTGCGCCTGCCCGGCGTCCCTGACTCAGGGCTGATCCCGCAAGTGGCTGGCGGTACCCGCCGGCCGACCGCTGAATCCACACGATGGCCCAAGCGCCTACCGGCACGCTCAAGAAGACGCCTCTTCATCCCAGGCATCGGTCGCTTGGCGCTCGCATGGTGGAATTCGGTGGATGGGACATGCCCGTCGAGTACACCGGCATCGCCGACGAGCACATGGCGGTGCGGACGCGTGCAGGCGTCTTCGACGTCAGCCACATGGGAGAGATCGAGATCGCCGGCAAGGACGCGTTGGCCGCCGTACAGAGGATTACCTCCAACGACGCATCGAAGCTGGCGGACAGTCAGGCGCAGTACGCGGCGCTCATGACGCCCGAGGGCACGTTCGTCGACGACGTGCTCACGTACCGGCTGAACGGCGAGCACTTCATGCTCGTCGTCAACGCGTCGAACATCATCAAGGACTTCAACTGGATTTCGGCCCGCGTTGGCGAGGCGGGCGATGCCGTGGCCGTCAACACGAGCTCGCGCTACGCGCTGATCGCGGTACAGGGTCCCGTCGCCCGCGAAGTGCTGCAGACGCTGACGTCGGTACAGCTCGATCAGATCAAGTACTACTGGTTCACGACCGGTGAGGTCGCCGCTACCCGGGTCACGATTTCGCGCACGGGCTATACGGGCGAGGACGGGTTCGAGATCTTCGTGCAGCCGGCGATGGCCGAGCGTGTCTGGGATGCGGTCCTGCGAGCGGGGCAGCCGGCGGGGATCGTACCGGCCGGGCTCGGGGCTCGCGATACGCTGCGGCTCGAGGCGGGCATGCGTCTTTACGGGAACGACATCGACGAGACGACGACGGTGCTCGAAGCGGATCTGAGCTGGGTTGTCGGCTGGAGGAAACCGGACTTCATCGGCGCGGATGTGCTCCGCCGTCAGAAGCAGGACGGCGTCAGCCGCAAGCTCGTTGGGTTCGAAGTGCTCGATCGAGGGATCGCGCGTCATGGCCAGGACGTGTTCGTCGCCGGTCAGAAAGCGGGTGTCGTGACGAGCGGCACGCAGACACCGTACCTGAAGAAGGCGATCGGCATGGCCTACGTGCCAATCGATCACGCCGCGAGCGGCGCCGACTTCGAGATCGATTGTCGTGGCCGCCGCCTTCGGGCGGCCGTGGTCCCGATGCCGTTCTACAAACGGGCGAAGTAGGAAGTCGGCGTACAGAACAATTGTAGCGACGGGCCTTCAGGCCCGTCGCCGCGGGGGCTAAAGCCCCCGCGCCACAAGACGCGAACCGTGGAGATCTCTCTGATGTATCCGTCCGATCTGAAATATACGAAGGAGCACGAGTGGGTGAAGATCGCGGGCAGTGAGGCTCGCGTCGGTATCACCGACTACGCGCAGAAGCAGCTCGGCGACGTCGTGTACCTGGAGCTCCCTGAAGCCGGGCGCACGTTCAACAAGGGCGACGTGTTCGGAACCATCGAGTCCGTCAAGGCCGTCTCCGAGCTGTACGCGCCGGTCAGCGGTGAAGTGACCGAGGTCAATCAGGCGCTCACCCAGAAGCCCGAGACGGTGAACTCCGCCCCGCACGAGTCCTGGATGATCGTGATGAAAATGTCGGGGGACAATTCGGATCTGCTCGACGCCGCGCAGTACACCGAACTCACGAAGTAACGGCGTCCAACGCCTTCAGTATTTTCGAATGACCCAAGAGAACCCCGGATCGTTTCAGTCAAGACACATCGGACCGGACGCGGCGGCTCGCGACGAGATGGTCCGGGTCGTGGGCGTCCCGTCGCTCGACGCACTCATCGACCAGACCATCCCGCCAGGCATTCGCGCAGCGTCGCCGCTCGACCTTCCGCGCGGCGACAGCGAGTACCAGCTACCTGCGGCGTCTTCGGGGGATCGCCGAGCGCAACGTCGTTGCCCGCTCCTTCATCGGGATGGGCTACTACGGGTGCGTCACGCCGAGCGTGATTCTTCGGAACGTCTTCGAGAATCCGTCCTGGTACACGCCGTACACGCCCTATCAGGCCGAGATCGCCCAGGGCCGGCTCGAGTCGCTGCTCAATTTCCAGACGGTCGTCAAGGATCTCACCGGAACCGACATCGCGACCGCGTCGCTCCTCGACGAAGGCACCGCAGCGGCCGAGGCGATGACGATGTTCCTCCGCGTCCAGACGAAGAAGGCGAGACCGGGGCAGGAGAGTCTGTTCCTGGTGTCGGATCGATGCTTTCCGCAGACACTGGACGTGCTGCGAGGCCGTGCGGAGCCGCTCGGGATCCGCCTGGAGATCGGCTCGTCGGACTCCTTCACTGACGAGCAGTTCGGGCACGCGTTCGGTCTGCTGCTGCAGTACCCGGACGACCATGGCGCTGCGGTGGATCCGCGTGCGTTGATCGAGCGAGCGCACGCCGCCGGCGTCCTGGTGGCGGTCGCGACCGATCTGCTGGCGCTGACGCTCTTGACGCCGCCGGGTGAAATGGGCGCTGACGCCGTTGTCGGCAACTCGCAGCGGTTCGGCGTGCCGCTCGGCTACGGCGGGCCGCATGCAGCGTTTCTCGCGACGCGCGAGGCCTTCGTCCGACAGGCTCCGGGACGCATCATCGGCATTTCGGTCGATGCGCGCGGGAGGGCAGCCTATCGCATGGCACTCCAGACGCGCGAGCAGCACATCCGGCGCGAGAAGGCGACGTCGAACATCTGCACGGCGCAGGCGTTGCTCGCGAACATCGCGGCGATGTACGCCGTGTATCACGGTCCCGACGGCCTTCGGGCGATCGCCGAGCGGGTTCACGGGCTGACACGCGCGGTAGACGCGGCGCTGCAGGCGCTGGGATTCCGCCAGACGAATCGTGCCTACTTCGACACGCTCCGGATCGAGGGCGCCGACGTCACGAAGGTGCGGCAGGCCGCCGAGGCGCGTGGAATCAACTTCCGCTACGACGGCAACGCGATCGGCATCTCCCTCGACGAGACGGTCACGTTCGACGATGCCCGTGAGATCGTCGCAGTGGTTTCGGGAGTGGCATCAGGCGTCGAGCTCCGCTTCACGGAGTCGTCGCATTCGGGTCCGCTTCGCCGGACGAGCGCCTTTCTGACGCACC
This sequence comes from uncultured Acidobacteriota bacterium, assembly GCA_963730995.1. GTDB lineage: Bacteria > Acidobacteriota > Vicinamibacteria > Vicinamibacterales > 2-12-FULL-66-21 > CAVSUB01. Next base: position 216,190 of record CAVSUB010000013.1, read on the forward strand.
CCGTGTTCAATACGCATCATTCCGAGACACAGATGATGCGCTACATCAAGAGCCTCGAGCGGAAGGACGTCGGGCTCGATACATCGATGATCGCGCTGGGCTCGTGCACGATGAAGCTGAACGCGGCGTCGGAGATGATTCCGGTGAGCTGGCCCGAGTTCTCGAGGATGCACCCGTTCGCGCCGGCCTCGCAGACGCAAGGCTACGCGGGCATCTTCAAGGAGCTCGAGGCGGCGCTCTGCCGCATCACGGGCTTTGCCGCGGTGTCCCTCCAGCCGAACTCCGGGGCCCAGGGAGAGTTTGCCGGCCTGATGACCATCCGCGCCTACCATCGCGATCGCGGTGATGCCGGGCGCAACATCGTCCTGATTCCGTCTTCGGCTCACGGCACCAACCCGGCGAGCGCGACGATGGCGGGGTTGCGGGTCGTGGTGGTGGCCTGCGACAGCAACGGCAACGTCGATCTCGCCGATCTTCGCTCGCGGGCGGCGCAGCATCGGGATGCGCTCGCAGCGCTGATGGTGACGTACCCCTCGACGCACGGTGTGTTCGAGGAGGAGATCCGCGACATCTGCGCCGTCGTCCACGAGCACGGCGGTCAGGTATACATGGACGGCGCCAACATGAATGCTCAGGTCGGGCTGACGAGCCCCGCGGCGATCGGTGCGGACGTCTGTCATCTCAACCTGCACAAGACGTTTGCGATTCCCCATGGCGGCGGCGGACCAGGCATGGGCCCGATCGCAGTCGCACCACATCTCGCGCCCTACCTGCCCGGGCATTCTGTGGTGCCTGTCGGCGGCGCGAAAGCGATTCCGGCTGTCTCCGCAGCTCCGTGGGGCAGCGCAAGCATCCTGCTGATTTCCTACGGCTACATCCGGATGCTTGGCGCGGAGGGCATGACCGACGCGACGCGGGTCGCCATCCTGAACGCGAACTACATCAAGGCGCGCCTGCAGGGTCACTACGACGTGCTCTACGCGAACCACAACGGCCGTGTTGCGCACGAGATGATCTTCGACCTGCGTCCGTACAAGCATGGCGCCGGTCCTTCCGTCGACGAGCAGGATGTCGCCAAGCGGTTGATGGACTACGGCTTCCACGCGCCGACGGTGTCATTCCCGGTAGCAGGGACGATGATGATCGAGCCGACCGAGAGCGAGTCGAAAGACGAGCTCGACCGGTTCTGCGATGCGCTGATCGCAATCAGGGCCGAGATTCAGGAGGTCGTGGACGGCAAGGTCGATCCGCGGGACAACGTCCTCAAGAACGCGCCGCACACCGCAGAGGAAGTCACGGCGGATGCCTGGTCGCATCCGTACTCGCGCGAGCAGGCGGCGTATCCGCTGCCGTACCTGCGTGACGGCAAGTTCTGGCCGCCGGTGGCGCGAATCGACAACCCGTACGGCGATCGGAACCTGATCTGTGCGTGTCCGCCGATCGAGACATACGAGCCGGTGCAGGCGTAGCGACCGGCGGGCGCTCTCGTTTTTCGGGGGCGTGGATTGTTCCCCATGAACTCGAACCAACAGGGGTGGTTTGACGCGCGCGTCCTCACAGGAGTTCAAGAGATCACGAGATCAAAGAACTGTTCTTCCTGATCTTTTGATCTCTTGAACTCTTGAACTCCTGAACTCCTGTAAGACGCGGTGAATGCGTGATCTTGCCGCGAATCAGCGCGCCTGGCCGACGTCGGCTGACGTCATTTCCAGGGCGCGCCGGTGGTACGCGTCCCACAATTTGAGCGTGATCGATCCCGGCCTGCCATTTCCAATCACGCGATCGTCGATCCGAACGACCGGACTGATCTCCCGTGTCGTGCTGGTGATGAACACTTCGTCGGCGGACTCGAGGTCCGCCGGGACCAACGTGGCGTCCTTCATTTCCACGCCCACCTCTCGGGCCACCTCGAACAGGAACGCCCGCGTGATGCCCTCGAGGAGACCGGCCGCCGATTTCGGCGTCAAGGCGACGCCGTCCCGCACGATGAAGAAATTCGACTGCGAGCACTCGGACAGCTCGCCGCGATAGTTGCACATCAGCGCTTCTTCGCCGCTTCGGCGGTGGGCTTCCTGCATTGCGAGTGCATTGTTCAGGAGGTTGTTCGACTTGATGATCGGGTTCACGGAGCCGGGATGGTTGCGGAGGATCGGCACGAGAGAGATGCGGATCCCGTCGGAGCGCACACGAGCCGGCACGCCTTCCTGCGGTTTGATGATGATCACGATCGATGGCGCCGGCGTCGCTCGCACATCGTAGGTCAGTTCGCCAATGCCGCGTGTGAGGAGGATGCGGATGTAAGTGTCTCCGGCGAGCGCGGCCGCGTCAGCTGTCTTGTCGACCCACGAGCGCAGCGTCTCGTCGTCGAAGGGCACGTCGAGGTGGAGGTAGCGAGCAGAGTTGCGCAGCCGAGTGATGTGTCGATCGTAGAGAAACGGCACGCCACTGTACGTGCGCAGGACTTCGTAGACGCCTTCGCCGTACACGAACCCGTGATCGAAGACCGGAATGACGGCCGTATCGGCCGACGTGATTGTTCCGTTGACGTAGACAGCGCCGCGCATCGTCATTTTTTCAATGCCGCGGGGCCCCACCCCCGCGGCTACTCGCCGCTCGCTTCGCTCGCGGCTGGTTAGTTGCGACAGCCTGCTTTCCAAAACGAACGCTGTTGTGGCGGCGCTGCCTCCAGGCAGCGCCCGTCAGGATAAGAATTCTGACTTCTGACTTCTAGATTCTGACTCCTGACAGAGGTCCTGACTCAATTGACCGCAGTCTAGCACAAGCAGTACGCTCGACTTCTGATGCGTGTGCTCAACACACGACAGATGCGCGATGCCGATCGACGGACGATAGAAGAGATCGGCATCCCATCGATCGTGCTGATGGAAAACGCCGGCCGTCAGGCGGTGGCGGCGATGGAGGCGGCGTACGACGATCTGGCGACCAGCCAGGTTGGCGTCTTGTGCGGACGGGGCAACAACGGCGGCGACGGCTTCGTCGTCGCGCGGACGCTCGTTCAGCGTGGCGTCGACGTAGGTGTCTTTCTTCTCGGCAGCGTGTCCGAGATCAGCGGCGACGCCAGGATCAATCTCGAAGTCCTCGGCCGGATCGGCCTCACTGTCGTCGAGATCACCACCGCGCAGGAGTGGGAGCTGCACTTCACCGAGATTTCCGAGTGTGATCTCGTTGTCGACGCGATCCTCGGCACGGGATTTCGCGGGCAGTTGAGCGGTCTGCTCGAGACCGTCGTGGCGGACGTGAACGCGCTCGGAGTGCCGATCGTTTCGATCGATCTGCCGACGGGCGTGTCGGCTGACACGCACGTGGTCGACGGCACGGCGATCGATGCCTCGATGACGGTCACGCTCGGCGCGCCGAAGATCCCGCTGGTCTTTCCCCCTGCCGATTCGCACGGCGGAGACCTGGTCATCGCGGACATCGGCATCCCATATCCGGTGTTCGAGGAGCTCGACGGCGAGTACCTCGAGATACTGACGCGCGAGCGCATGCGCGAGATCGTGCCGGCGCGCGTGGCCGACTCGCACAAAGGCGACTTCGGCCGCGTTCTCGTCGTGGCCGGTTCCAATGGCCGCACGGGAGCGGCGCACCTGTCGGCGGTCGGCGCACTGCGATCGGGCGCCGGTCTCGTCACCATCGCGACTCCCAGATCCTGCGTGCCGGTCATCGCCGCGATGGCGCCCGAATACATGACCGAAGGCCTGGACGAGACGGCGTCAGGCACGATCGATTACGGCGCGATCGATCGAGTCCTCGACATCAAGGCGGACGTGATCGCGGTGGGACCCGGCCTCGGTCACGCTCCGAGCACGTCGGCTTTCGTGCACGCCCTGCTCGAGCGCGCGGGCGTTCCGCTCGTCCTGGACGCGGACGCGCTGAACGCCTTCGTTGGCGAGCCGGAACGACTGATGGGCCGCGACGGAGTGGATGTGATCATCACGCCGCACCCGGGCGAGATGGCCCGACTGCTGAACACCTCCATCGAGAAAGTCCAGGCGGACCGGTTGAAACACGCGCGCGAGTTCGCCGCCGCTCACAAGGTCCACGTCGTTCTGAAGGGGCATCGCACGGTCATAGCTGGACCCGATGGCCGCACGTTCGTGAACCTGACCGGCAACGCGGGCATGGCCACCGGAGGAACCGGCGATCTCCTGACCGGGATGCTCGCGGCCTGGTTCGCGCAGCTTCTCGACGCCGAGGCGGCCTGCAAGCTCGCCGTCTACCTTCACGGCACCGCCGGCGATCTCGCCGAAGCAGACGAAGGCGAAGTCGCGCTCATCGCCACGGACATAGCCGCGCGGCTTGGAGATGCCGTCCTGGAGTTGACGGCGAGGCGGAAGACGCCCCCATCCGAGTAGCTCACGTCCCGCGTCCTGAAGATGCTCTCGCGCGAAATCCTGACCGCTAGTGAAGAAGAAACCGTCGGCGCAGGCGAGCAACTCGGCGCGAGCCTGCGGCCCGGCGACGTCGTGTTGCTCACCGGTCAGTTGGGTGCCGGCAAGACTGCGTTCGTGCGCGGTCTCGCTCGCGGCGTCGGTGCGGCGCCCGACGACGTCTCGAGCCCGACGTTCACGCTGATTCAGGAATATCGCGGCGGCCGCGCGACGCTCCACCACGTGGATCTGTATCGACTTCAGGCGGCGGAAGTGGCTGACCTCGGGCTTGACGAGCTGGTATCCAGCGGCGGCATCGTCGCGATCGAGTGGGCGGAACGATGGGATGAGCCTCCGGCCGATGCGATCGATGTGCGAATCGAAGACTCGGGTGAGGACCGGCGGCAGATTCGAATCGAGCGCCCGGCGTAAGTCCTGGCAGCGACGGGCCAGCGGCGCCGAGAGCGAAGGTCTGCCTACTCGAGCCGGTAGTTCGGTGCTTCCTTCGTGATGATCACGTCGTGCACGTGACCTTCGCGGAGCCCCGCGGGGCTGACACGGATCAGGCGCGCTTCGCGCTGCAAGGTCGGAATGTCCGGACAGCCGCAGTAGCCCATCCCGGCCCGCAGGCCGCCCGTCAACTGATGGATCATGGCGGCGACGCTGCCTTTGTGCGCGACGCGTCCTTCGATGCCTTCCGGCACGAGCTTCTCGGCTGACTCGGGGTTCGCGTCGAGATCGAACTCGTCCTGGAAGTATCGGTCGCGGCTGCCCCGGCGCATGGCGCCGAGCGAACCCATCCCTCGATATTCCTTGAAGCTGCGGCCCTGATACAGGATCAATTCGCCTGGGCTCTCGTCGGTGCCGGCGAACAGGCTCCCGATCATCACCGCGCTCGCGCCAACCGAGACCGCCTTGGTGAGGTCACCGGAGTAGCGAATCCCGCCGTCCGCGATGATGGGCACCTTGTGTGGCGCAGCGGCTCGTGCGCAGTCGGCAATGGCCGTGATCATCGGCACACCGATCCCCGCGACGACGCGCGTGGTGCAGATGGAGCCGGCGCCAATTCCCACCTTGACGGCATCCACTCCAAGGTCGATCAGCGCTTCAGTGGCCTCGGCGGTCGCGACGTTGCCGGCCACGAGATCCACGTCTTGGAACTCGCGTCGAAGGCGCTTGATCGTCTCGAGAACACCCTGTGAGTGTCCGTGCGCCGTGTCGACCACCAGAACGTCCACGTTCGATCCGACGAGCGCTTCCGCCCGGGGCATGACGTCCTTGCCGACGCCGATCGCCGCACCTGCCCGAAGCCGTCCGAGGCTGTCCTTGCAGGCGTTGGGATACTTGATCGACTTCTGGATGTCCTTGACGGTGATCAGTCCCTTCAGCATGAACCGATCGTCGACGACGAGCAGCTTCTCGACCTTGTGGCGGTGAAGGATCTCGCGCGCCTGTTCGAGCTTCGTTCCGACCGGTACGGTGAAGAGCGGATCGCGCGTCATGATGTCGGCGATCGGCCGATCGAGATTGTTCTCGAACCGCAAATCCCGGTTGGTCAGGATTCCGACCAGACGGCCTTCCTTGCTGCCATCCTGCGTAATCGGAACACCCGAGATCCGGTACTTCTTCATCAGCTCGAGCGCTTCGGCGATGCGGTTGGAAGGGGAGAGCGTGATCGGATTGACGATCATGCCGCTCTCGGACCGCTTCACCCGATCCACTTCGGAAGCCTGTTCCTCGATCGACAGGTTCTTGTGGATGACTCCGATGCCGCCCTGCTGGGCCATCGCGATCGCGAGCCGCGACTCGGTGACGGTGTCCATCGCGGCGCTGAGGAGCGGCACGTACACCCGGATGTTGCGCGTGATCCGGGATGAAACGTCCACCTCGCTCGGGAGTACGTGAGAGTGCCGCGGCACGAGCAGCACATCGTCGAACGTGAGCGCCGTGGAGAGGCCCACGGAGATCTGGTCGGTGTTCAGAACGTCAGTTCGCGTTTCCATTCAGGCTGCACCATGGCACTTCTTGTATTTCTTGCCGCTTCCGCACGGGCACGGATCGTTGCGGCCGACCTTCGGCTCGTCGCGCTTCACCTGCTTGATGACGTCGTCGCCGCCGGTGCGCGGCGGCCTCGGACCGTTCCCGCGCCCGGCGTCGGGTTGACCGGCACCAATGGCGCCGAACGGTGAAGACTGCGAGGCGGACGGCGAGTTGAGCGTCATCTGCGGCGGACGTCGTGCCGCGGGCGGCCGCACCGGCGGCGCCGCAGCAGGTCCAGCTTCGTTGCCGACGACCGGCGTCAGCCGCCACAGGTACCGGACGATCTCTTCCTCGATCCGGTCCTTCATCGCTTGAAAGAGCTCGAAGCTCTCTTTCTTGTATTCGACGAGCGGGTCGCGCTGGCCGTAGCCGCGCAGGCCGATGCCTTCCTTCAAGTGATCGAGGCTGTACAGGTGATCCTTCCACTGCGCGTCGACGATCTGGAGCATGATGTCGCGCTCGACACGCCTGAGGATTTCGACCGGGATCAACCCTTCCTTGCTCTCGTACTTCTTGAGGACGAGCGCCCAGAGCTCGTCGTTAATCGCGTCGGCCGACAGTGATTCGAGCTCGATCGCTTCGAGCTCGCCGGGTTCGACGCCGTAGATCTCCGAGATGGCCGTCTGCAGCGCGTCGAAGTCGCGGTCTTCCACGTCGACCTGCTGACCGGCGTAGCGCTCGACCGTGCCCTCGAGGAGCTCCTGCGCGAGGGCCAGCAGGTACTCGCGCGTGTCGACCTGTTCCTCCTCCGTGAGGTGAATGTTGCCTTCGAGCAGTTCGCGACGGAGCGAATAGACGCTCTCGCGCTGCTTGTTCATCACGTCGTCGTATTCGAGGAGGTGTTTGCGGACGGAGAAATTCTGAGCCTCGACCTGTTTCTGCGCGCGCGCGATGGCGTTGGTCACCATCTTGTGCTCGATGGGCACGCCCTCTTCCATGCCGAGACGCTGCATTAGCCCCGAGATGCGGTCCGATCCGAAGATGCGCATCAGGTCGTCTTCGAGCGAGAGATAGAAGCGCGACGAGCCGGGGTCCCCCTGGCGGCCGGCGCGCCCTCGGAGCTGATTGTCGATCCGGCGTGCCTCGTGTCGCTCCGTCGCGATGATGTGCAGCCCGCCCAGCGAGACGACCTCGTCGTGCTCTGCATCGGTCTGGTTCTTGAGCGCCTTGAAGATGCGCTCGTAGGACTCTCGCGGCACGCGATAGAAGTTGTCGAGGTGATAGAAGTAGACGAACTCGTCATCGTCGACGAACTTCGCCTCGGACTTCGGGAGCCGTTCGGCGATCTCGTCAGCGAGCGTCTGCTGGCGGGCCATGAACTCCGGATTTCCGCCGAGGAGGATGTCGGTTCCGCGGCCCGCCATGTTCGTCGCGATCGTGACGGTGGCCTTACGCCCGGCCTGCGCCACGATCTCCGCTTCCTGAGCGTGATACTTCGCGTTCAACACGACGTGGCGGATGCCACGCTGTTTGAGCAGCTTCGAGAGCCGTTCGGACTTCTCGATCGAGACCGTACCGACGAGGGCCGGGCGCCCTTCCTTCTGCTTCTCCAGGATGTCGCTGACGATGGCTTCGTATTTCTCGCGTTCGGTGCGGTAGACGGTGTCGGGCTCCTCGACGCGCCTCAGATCGCGGTTGGTGGGAATCACCATCACGTCGAGCTTGTAGATTTTCATGAACTCTTCCGCTTCGGTGTCGGCCGTACCGGTCATGCCGGCAAGCTTGCCGTACTTGCGGAAGTAGTTCTGGAACGTGACGGTCGCGAGCGTTTGGTTCTCGCGCTCGATCTTGACCTTCTCCTTGGCTTCCACCGCCTGGTGGAGGCCGTCACTCCACCGGCGTCCGGGCATCAGGCGGCCCGTGAACTCGTCGACGATCACGACGCCTTCGTCCTTGATCATGTAGTCGACGTCGAGCCTGAAGAGCGTGTGCGCGCGCAGCGCCTGGTTGATGTGGTGGAGGAGCGGCATGTTGACCGGGTCGTAGAGCCCGCCAGGCTGAAGACGGTGCGCGAGCATCTTCTCCGCCTTCGCCATGCCTGTCTCGGTCAGCGTGACGGTCTTGTGCTTTTCGTCGACGATGTAGTCGCCGGTCTTTTCGAGCTCCTCGCGCTCCTCGGCTTTGACGTCGCCGCGCGTGACGGCTCCTGGCGTGAGCTTCGGGATGATGCGGTCGACCTCGTAGTAGAGGTCGGTGGACTCCTCGGCGGGACCCGAGATGATCAGCGGGGTCCGGGCCTCGTCGATCAGGATGCTGTCGACCTCGTCGACGATCGCGAAGTGGTGGCCACGCTGAACGTACTGCGCGAGGTCGAACTTCATGTTGTCGCGCAGGTAGTCGAAGCCGAACTCGTTGTTCGTCCCGTAAGTGATGTCGCACCCGTAGGCGACCTGCCGTTCCTGGTCGTTCAGGTCGTGCTGAATGACGCCGACCGACATGCCGAGGAAGCGGTAGATGCGGCCCATCCACTCCGAGTCGCGGCGTGCGAGGTAGTCGTTCACCGTGACGACGTGGACGCCTTTTCCGGCGAGGGCGTTCAGATACGCGGGCAGGGTGGCAACGAGCGTCTTGCCTTCGCCCGTCTTCATCTCGGCGATCTTGCCGCGATGGAGAACGATTCCACCGATGAGCTGGACGTCGAAGTGCCGCATGTTGAGCGTGCGCCGTCCCGCCTCGCGAACGACTGCGAACGCTTCGGGCAGGAGATCGTCGAGCGCCGCACCGGCCGCGAGCCGTTCGCGGAACGCGGCGGTCTGCGCCCGGAGCTGTTCGTCGGTAAGCGCCTGAATCTGTGGTTCTTTGGCGTTGACTTCCACGACGAGCGGCTGGACGCGCTTCAACTCGCGGTCGTTTGCCGTGCCGATAACTTTTGCCAGGAGTGTGTCGACTAACATCAGGAGTGCCGCTGCGGCTCAGGGTATCCGGACATTATATCGCGGATCAAAACACGGATTCGCGCCTCAAGAGGCGCCACTTGTCCGGGCTGCTCTGAAAGTGGGCTGTCGTCGCTGAAGGCCCGCAAGCGAAGCGCCGGATGGCCGCGGCGGTGCCGGCTTAGAGAGAAGAGGGTGACGCTCAGCGCTGCGCCAGCAGGCGGAGTGGGTTTGTCTGCTGACCGTTCATCAGGATTTCGTAGTGGAGGTGCGGGCTCGTCGATCGGCCGGTCGTTCCAACGAATCCAATGACATCGCCGCGCCGCACCTGCTGGCCGTTCATGACGGCAAAGCGGGAGAGGTGACCGTACCTGGTGATGATCCCGAAGCCGTGATCGAGGACGATCAGGTTGCCGTAGTTTCCGCTGAAGCCCGCAGAGGACACGACACCGTCAGCAGGCGCCAGAACCGGTTCTCCCTGCGGCGACGAGATGTCCAGCCCGGGATGAAAATCGCTTCCACCGGTGAAAGGATCGCGCCGGTTGCCGTAGGCAGAGGAGAGCCAGCCGGTCACCGGCCAGATGGAGGGCGTTGCCAGCGCCAGTGCCCGACGCCGCTCGACACCCGAGCGGACGAGCGCCAGGCGATCCTCAATCCCAATCAGCAGGTCACTCAAGACACCAAAAGCCGTGTCGGGCGACCCGATCGCGCTCCCGAGCATGGGGGCGACCGATCCGGTCCCGCCGCCCATCGCTCGTGATTTCACGACTGCCGGGAGTCGCGCCATCGCGCGGCTGGCCGCCGGATCCACCGCCGCCCTGGCACCGATATCGTCGACGGCGCCCTGAAGCGCGGCGATCTGCGACGCGAGCTGCCCGGTGGCATCCCGGTAGCTGTCGTTCTCCATTCGAAGCGCCATGGCGGTCGCCGCCAGATCCTGCAGGTCCGTCCGGACCGCCCAACGAGCGCCAAGACCTACGAGGATTGGGAGAACGAGGATGGCGGCGGCGCCCGCGAGAGCCGGCCCCAGCGCCAGGGTGAAGCGTCGCTCCGTGCCGGACTTGCAATCGGTGACAACGAATGAATAGCGTCTGAACGTCAAACGGGGAATCCTCTCGACAGGGCCGATCCGGCCGTCGGGGGCACCAATTAGCTATGAATAACCGTGGCACTCTACCACACGGACGGGGTGAACACAGTAGAACCAGGAAGTTAGGGTCCCCGAAACTGCAGAGCTTCCGCGACGTGCTGGGCCGACGTCTGCTCGATCCCTTCGAGATCGGCGATGGTGCGGGCCACACGCAGGATACGGTCGTACGCGCGGGCGCTTAGTGAGAGTCTGGCCATGGCCTGCATGACCATCGGCCTCGCGTCCGCGGAAAGCGTGGCGCGCGCACGCAACGCGCGCCCGTGCAGCCGTGCGTTCAGCGCGCCAGACCTTTGGAGTTGACGCTCGCGTGCGGCCACCACCCGCGCGCGGATTTCGCCGGACGATTCCGCCAGGTCATCACGTTGCAGCTCGTCGGCGGGCACCGCCGCGACGGCGACCGTAAGGTCGATGCGATCGCGAAGCGGTCCGGAGAGTCTCATTGCGTAGCGCGACACGTGAGCCGGCGTGCAGCGGCACACCCGAACGGGATCGCCGGCGAAACCGCAGGGGCAGGGATTCATCGCTCCAATCAGCATGAACCGCGCTGGGAAGGAAGCGGTCCGCGCGGCTCGCGCGATGCGGACGATGCCTTCCTCGAGCGGCTGCCGCAACACTTCGAGCGCGCGCCGGCTGAATTCGGCCATCTCGTCGAGGAACAGCACGCCGGCATGCGCGAGGCTGATCTCACCTGGCCTTGGAATCTGCCCGCCGCCAACGAGCGCGACATCGGAGATCGTATGGTGCGGCGCCCGGAATGGCCGTTGCCGAAGCAGGCGTGTTCCAGCCGGCAGCAACCCCGCAACCGAGTGAACCGCCGTGGCCTCCAGCGCTTCGTCGAACATGAGCGGCGGGAGAATCCCCGCCACCCGCCGCGCCATCATCGTTTTTCCTGCTCCCGGCGGACCGATCAAGAGCACGTTGTGCCCGCCGGCGGCGGCGATCTCGAGGGCGCGGCGAGCGAGCGCCTGCCCGAGGACGTCGGCAAAGTCCGGTCCGGCAGCGGCGAGCGGGTCTTCGGCAGCCGGCTCCGGGTCCGGCAGCGCTGGAACGAAGGCTTCGGGGTCGTTCAACGCGGCAACGGCTTCGGTGAGCGAGCGGACCGGAAGCAGCCTCAAGCCCTCGACAACCGAAGCCTCGGCGGCGTTGCGAAGAGGTAAAAGGAGTCCGGCGAAACGATCCCGTCGCGCCGCGGCGGCAACAGGCAGCACCCCTCGCGTGGGTTGAATGCCTCCGTCGAGCGAGAGCTCTCCGAGCAACACGATCTCGGAGATGTCCCGGCGCTTGACGAGACCCGTGGCCGCAAGGATGCCCAACGCAATCGGCAGGTCGAACGAAGACCCTGCCTTGCGAATGTCCGCCGGGCCGAGGTTGACGGTGACGCGGTGAGGCGGAAACTCGAAGCCGGAGTTGCGGATCGCGCTGCGCACGCGGTCTCGGCTCTCCTTCACGCTGGCGTCCGGCAATCCGACCATTCCGAACGTCGGCAGGCCGAACGACACGTCTACTTCGACCTGGACCGCACAGGCCTCGACACCAAACACCGCGGCGGTGCGCACGCATGCGAGCACGCCTTGACCAGATGCAAGGCGGTCCGCACAGCAAGAATCACGGGATCTCGTTGTAAACCGGGAGGAGCGTTGAGGAATCTGCCGCTCGCGTGAGGGGCGGATCTGGCAGGAATTGCGATCGCCCCAGCGACGGCGCGTGTAGGGATCCCGGGTGTGTGGCAACGAGCCTTCAGGCTCGTTCGGCCCTACCGCGAAGCCAGAATCTTCAGCCGATCGCCGGGCACGATGTGATTGTCGTTCAACCGGTTCCAGCTTCTGATTTTGGCAACGGACGTGTTGAACAGGCGCGCGATCGACGAGAGCGTGTCGCCTCGTTTGACTTGATACATCAGCGTTGCGGAAGGCTCACGTCGGGAAGGTGACACCGTCGCCGACGCGCTGATCGCCCGTGACGGCACCGAATCAGGCGCTGGAGCGGAGGCACTCGCCGCGAGCAGACCGGTCGGCGCGCGAGGAATCAGGAGCTCCTGACCGGTTCGAACCGGGGAACGAATCGACAGTTTGTTGGCTTCCGCCAGATCCGTGCGGCTGACGCTGAGCTTGCGTGCGATCGTGGCGATCGATTCTCCTCGACGCACTGTGTAGAACTTGAGCGATGCGAGCTGGTCGGGCGATGCAGTCGCCAGGCGGCTCGCAAACATCGACGCAGTCCCTGCGGGCACCTTGATCTCGTAATTCGGCGTCGCCAGCGGCGTCGTCCAGCGTCGCAGCTCGGGATTCAGCTCCTGGACGTCGTCTATCGTCTGTCCTGTCCACTCCGCCACACGGCGAAGGTCGATCGCCCGCGGCACCAGGACCTTCTCGTACTCGACCGGCGCCGCCGGTAGGACGTTGAATCCGTACTGCACGGGGTTCTTCGCGACAACGATCGCCGCGAGGATGAGCGGGACGTACTCGCGCGTCTCCTTTGGCAGGAAGCGGGAGCTCTCGGACAGCTGCCAGAAGTCCTCGGTGCGCGCGTTCTTCATGGCGCGCTGCAGCCGGCCGAGCCCGCCGTTGTACGCCGCGAGAACGAGGTGCCAGTCGCCGTTGAACATTTTGTACAGCGACTTGAGGTACTTCGCCGCCGCGAGCGTCGCCTTTTCGGGATCCGACCGCTCGTCGACGTACCAATCGTGCTTGAGTCCCTGCTCGACCGCGGTGGCCCTCATGAACTGCCACGGACCCTTCGCATTCGCCTTGGAAAGCGCGTTGGTCTTGAAGCCGCTCTCGATGATCGGGATGTACGCGAGGTCCAGCGGCAGACCCTCCGCCTTGAAGACGCTCTGAATCATGGGCAAGTATTTCGTCCCGCGGGTGAGGCTTTCCTCGATGTACTCGCGAAGCCGCCCCTGAAACAGCTCGACGTACGCGTAGATGCGCGAATTCTGCGGGATGGGGATGTCGTGCTCCGTGGCTTCCAGGTCAGCTTTCACGACCGCCGCCGTCTCGGCATCCGCGGGAGGCTTCGGGAAAGTCGCGATCTTGAGCAGCTCGTCGATCGATGCCGGCTCTTCCTTCTGCTCGGAGAAGCCATCGCCTTGGGCCAGCGATGTCATCTCCTGTGCATTGATTCTGTCCACGAGACGGTCAAAATGCGCCCGGAGGCGGGCGTCGGTCCGCGCGCCGTACGGCGACTCGAGCAGGACGTCCAGGGAGCGGTCGAATTCGCTTCGGGCGCGATCGAGATGCCCGACCTTGAGCTCGCGCTCGCCGGCGTCGAAGTGCTGTTGCGACGTGCTGATGAGGGCGGTGATCGGATCAACGGGCGCGGGCACGGCCGTGACCGGCGCTACCGGCGCCGGGGGAGAAGGAGGCGTCTTGGGCGTCTGCAGCTTCGGATTGCTGGATCCGCAGCCGACACTCGACGCGAGTCCGATGACTGCCATGGACGGCAGCCATGCACGAATAGTCATCTGGGCGCTCCCGCGAGGACCTCACATTACTAGAGCGACGCGGCCGCTCCTAGCAATGCTGGTGCCTGTTGAGGTCGCCCCCTCCCGCGGTGAACCAGTCACAACGTTGCCGTGACAAGGTTGGCTGACGCGGCGCGCCGAACTACGGCCGCGTGATCGGGTCGGGGGCTCCCGTGTTACGACCGGTGCACAACCGTGCTGTCGAGCACCGAGCAATCATCCCGCCGAGAGGGTAGCCCTGAGTTCGCTGGGGACATTCAGGATACCACCCGTACCTCAGCCAGTCAACTAACCCCAATCTCCTCAGCAATAACAGCCGTATCCGTCATGAGCTGGGCCATCCCGCCTGGACGAACAGCTTGTGCTGCTCGGCGAGATCTCGCGCCGCCGGAGTGACAATAGTCCGATCCCCTACCAGAATCTTGCGTCCCTGCCGCACCGCTTGTCTGACGTCTTCCTCGCATACGAAGTCCGCAGCCTTTTCGACGACAGGCGCCGCCGTTGGGCCGGCGTTCGGTGCAGACTCTGGCTTTGCTGCTGGCGCAGGACCCGCCGGCGGCCCGTCCGTGGACGCCGGAGCGGCATACCCGCGCGAGGCGAGGAACTCGTCGATCCGCCGCGCCAGCGAGGCCGCACCGATGCCGGCGGGCGCTTTCGGCGCAGCCGGCGCCTTTGGCAGCGCCACGACCTCTGCGGCCGGTCGCGTTGGCGGGCGGAGCGTCGCGACCGGCGTCGTCTCGTAGGCCAGTCGCTTGATATTGAGGAGGTGACGAGGGGAGATGTTGTCGGACGTGATATTCCCGCCGTAACCGCCGCACCCGAGCGTCATCGACGGATCCAGACCGGTCGTCAAACCAATCGACCCAAGCGTGGTTGGAGTGTTGACCACGATTCGGAAGGCCGGCTTCTTCAGCCCGAACTGCAGGATCACCTCGTCGTTCCGTGAATGAATCGACATGGTGTGACCCATGCCGCCGTAGCGCAGAATCTGCTTGCAGCGCTCGCAGCCCTCACGCCAGTCGCTCACTATATAGAAGGAGAGGACCGGACAGAGCTTTTCGATCGAGAGCGGGTAGTCGCGGCCCACGCCGTCCAGCTCCGCGATCAGCACGCGAGTGCCGGGCCCGACCTGGAATCCTGCCTGCTGCGCGATGTAGGTGGCGGGCCGTCCGACGAGGGCCGGGTTTGGCAGCCGCTGGGGCGTAACGAGGACCTTCGCCAGCGCGTCGCGCTCCGCGGCGGACAGAAAATGTGCGCCTTCGGCGGTGAAGATGCGCTTTGCCTCCTCCGCCAGCGGCGCGTCCACGACAACCGAGTTCTCGGACGAGCACAGCAGGCCGTTGTCGAACGTCTTGCCCGCAATGATGTCGCGAACGGCTTTTCCGAGATCCGCTGTGCGTTCGATGTACGCCGGCGCGTTGCCCGGTCCCACGCCGTAGGCGGGTTTTCCGGCGCTGTAGGCCGCGCGAACAAGTCCCATCCCGCCGGTTGCGAGAATGACCGCCGTCTCACGCGCCTTCATCAGCTCCTGAGTGCCCTCGAGCGAGACGGTCTGCATCCAGTTGATGGCGCCGTCGGGACACCCGGCAGTGCGCGCGGCGCCGCTCATGATCTCGGCCACCCGCGTAATGCAGCGCACCGCCGAGGGATGCGGGCTGATGACGATGGGGCAGCGTGCCTTGATCGAGATCAGGATCTTGTAAATAGCTGTGGATGTGGGGTTTGTCGATGGGACGATCGCCGCCACGACGCCGAACGGCTCCGCGATTTCGATAACCTTGCGGTCCTCGAGTCGCTGCACGACACCGACGGTCTTCATCGGCCGGATGAACTTGTAAATCTTCTCCGACGAGAACAGATTCTTTTGGATCTTGTCGGCGACGACGCCGAAACCGGTTTCCTCGCAAGCAAGACGGGCGAGCGCTTCGGCCTGCGGCGTCACAGCCGCAGCCATGGCGTCGACGATGGCGTCGATCTGCGATTGGGAGAGCTCCGCGAGAACCGGCGCAGCCTCCTTGGCCCGACGCGCCAGGGTGCGCGCTTCGTGGATGGACGCGAGGTCGCGATCGGTGGATGCCGTGGGCTGCGCCATGCGAGGCCGACGGATATGTTAGGACGCCTTGGCGTCCTTACTTCCTGGGACCTTGGGCAGGATCTTCTCGACCTCCGCGTGCGGCCGCGGAATGACGTGGACTGACACCAGCTCACCTACCCGCCGGGCGGCAGCGGCGCCGGCGTCGGTTGCAGCCTTCACGGCTCCGACGTCGCCGCGGACCATCACGGTCACGTAGCCCGCGCCAATGTATTCCTTGCCGACCAGCACGACGTTCGCCGCCTTCACCATCGCGTCGGCCGCTTCGATGGACCCGATCAGTCCCTTCGTCTCAACCATCCCGAGCGCTTCGAGCGACATTCTCTGGGAGCCTCAATCGGGTCTTTGATCGGTCTCCGACCAACCGGAAGCTGACATCACGACCCGCATCACGACAGCAGCAGACTGCGGAACGAGCGAAGGCTAACATATTGCAGTACCTGCGACAACTGCAGTACGATTCCCTGCTTTGGGCTTTGCCCTTCTGCATCGATGATGTTCAAACAGACTTCTGTTCTCGTATGCGCGTTGGCCGCCGTTCTGCTGGCCGGTTGCGGCAGCAAAGACGACAGCGAACCGGCCGTCGCCACGCCGTCGCTCTCTCTCAGCCGCGAACGCGTGCCGATTGGCAGTCCGCTCAAGCTGACGTATCGATTCGACGTCGCGCCGAACGCGAAGATCGATGGCGACTACTGGGTCTTCGTCCATGTGCTCGAGCCCGATGGGGAACGGCTGTGGGTCGACGATCACCTGCCGCCGAGGCCGACGTCCACGTGGAAGGCTGGAGAGAAAGTCGAATACACGCGAACCGTCTTCGTCCCCAACTATCCGTATATCGGGCCCGCAGTGGTGCGGATTGGCCTCTACGATCCGAAAACGAGCAAGCGATTGACGCTGGCGGGCGAGCTGGCGTCCCGCAAGGAGTATCCGGTCGCGAAGCTGGAGCTCCAGCCGCAGTCTGAGAACATCTTCCTGATCTTCAAAGAAGGCTGGCACCCGGCGGAGGTCTCCTCCGGCGATCCCAACGTCGAATGGCAGTGGACCAAGAAGTCCGCCACCATCTCCTTCCGGAACCCGAAGAAGGATTCCACGGTGTACATCGAGTACGCCGGCAGAGTCGACAAGTTCACGTCCCCTCAGGAGGTCACCGTTCGCATCGGCGATCAGTCAATCGGAAGCTTCACGGCGACGTCGAAGGACAAAACGCTCGTCACCCTGCCAGTCACCGCCGCCCAGTTCGGGTCGGGCGACGTCGCGGAGCTCGTCCTCGACGTCGACAGGACGTTCGTCGCCCGGCGGCTCCGATACGCGTGAGCTGGGAATTCAGGTCTTTCACACCTTCGTAGAGCCAAAGTAACGACCGTCTTCTGCCGATACAGAAAGAGGGCGACAAAAGGTCGCTCTTGAAGCTCTACTGTACTGTTTCTGGACAGGTCTTCGAGCCGGGTGGTAGGATAACCGTCCCTCATGAAACTTAGGTTCTGCTCGATCACCTTTACGGTGATGGTGGGTTCGCTCGTGCTGGCGACGTCCGCGAACGCAGAGATCGTGTATCTCTCTTCGAGCCGGACGATTTCTGTCAAGGGCCATCGTGTCGAAGGGGACTCCATCATCCTGAAGCTCCGGAATGGCGGAGAAGTCACCTGCGACAAGTCGCTCATCGAGAAGATTGTGAGCGACGAGGTCCCGTACCCCGAACCCGCGGGGCCTGAAGCCGTTTCACAGCCGCCGCGGTCCGGCGCCGACCTCCCCGAGGAAACTCCCTACGATGAAATCATCGCCGCAGTGTCGGAGGCCCACGGGGTCGACCCCCTTCTGGTCCGGGCGCTGATCCAGGTCGAGTCCAACTACAAGCCCAGGGCGAAGTCCCCTCGTGGCGCCATGGGGCTTATGCAATTGATGCCCTCGACGGCGAAGGAATACAACGTCCGAAACCCGTTCGATCCCAGGGCGAACATCGAGGCCGGAATCAAGCGTCTCAAGATCCTCATCGACCGGTGGGGTACCGAGGTCGCCCTGGCGGCGTACAACGCCGGAGAGGGGGCCGTGACGAAATTCAACGGGATTCCTCCGTACCAGGAGACCCGAGACTACGTCACGAGGATTCTGGCGCTTGCGGGCCTGAAGTAACCCGGAACGTTCCTGATTCCCGCTTTCCCAGCCATCGGGCCGTTTCCTCTGTCTAACCTGAGAGTAGTGTCGTGGCCCGTTCGGGGCGCGGCAGGTATATAATTCCACGCGCAACCAGCCGATAATGTGCTCAAAGACAAGAGCTTGCGCGGTCGTTAACCGTAACGGAGCAGGGCACTAGCGCATGGAGTTTCGCTGCAGGCTCGGCACCCCGGGCGGCGAGATCATCGAAGGCCTGTACGTCGCCGACAGCGAGGCGCGGCTCAGGCGCGAGTTCGAGGAAAAGGGCCTGTACGTCCTCGGGCTGCATCGGGCCGGCCGCGCGCGTTTCGCCGGCATCGCGTTGCCGCGGCGCGCGCGCATCGCGACTCGCGAATTCGTGGTCTTCAACCAGGAGCTCGCGACGCTGCTCAAAGCGGGCATGCCGCTCGTTCAGTCCCTCGACATCCTCCGGCGCCGGGCGACCAATCCGGTCTTCAAGGCGGTTCTCGACGACGTGAACGACCGGGTGCGGGCCGGGAGCTCGCTGTCCGAGTCCTTCGAGGCGCACGGCGCGCTCTTCCCGGGCGTTTACACCGCCTCCCTCCTCGCCGGCGAGAAGAGCGGCAACCTCGAGCAGGTGATCAGGCGATACGTCTCGTATGTGAAGGTCGTGGCCAACGTCAAGCGGAAGACGGTGTCCGCGCTCGTATATCCGCTGATACTGCTGGCTCTCTCAATGGTGGTGGTGTCCATCATCATGCTGCGAGTCGTGCCCGCTTTCGGCGAGTTCTACTCGCAGTTCGGTGAGGAGCTGCCGCTCTCCACGCGGGTCATCGTCGCGATCTCGTCGTTCGCGTCGAGCTACTTCCTGCCGATCGTGATCGTCGTTGCGCTCGTGGCGGTCGGAGCATGGCAGTGGCTGCAGCGGCCTGGCAAGCGGGAGTGGTTCGATCGCATGGTTCTGCGTTTGCCCGGGCTGGGTGGAATCGCCCAGAAATTCGCCACGTCGCAGGCGGCGCGAACCCTCGCAACGCTGCTCGGCGGCGGCATCCCGCTGGTGAACGCGATCGATGTGTCGGCCCGCTCGATTCGGAACCAGTACATGGCGCACGAGTTGAGAAGCGCGGCGCAGCAGGTGCGCGAGGGCCGGGCGCTGGCGTTGGCGATGTCGGACAGCGGCGCGTTCCCGGACGTCGCCATCAAGATGGTCGAGGTCGGTGAGTCGACCGGCGCGCTGCAGGAGATGCTCAACAGCCTCGCGGATTTCTACGACGAGGAGATTGAGACGAATCTCGGACGGTTCGTCACGCTCGTCGAGCCGATCCTCCTCATCGTCATGGGCCTCGTGATCGCCGGGTTGCTGCTGTCGCTGTACATGCCGCTCTTCAATCTGTCCAACGCGCTCCGATGATGCGCGTGCGAATGCACTGCCTCGAGACCGATGAGTCGCGCTGAACCAGGGACGCCAGAGATCGCCAGACTATGAACGCACAGACACCATCTCCGCCCGCGAACGAGCCTGAGCCTCAGCTGTACGTGGGTGGGCGCGAGACGACGCCTGCGGATCGCGCGCTCGAGACGTCCGGCGCCCGCCGGCTGGCCGAGCGATACCGGCTCGAATTCGTCGACCTCGGCCAGTTCAGCATCGATCACGAGCTCTTTCGGGCGATTCCCGCGGACCTCATGCTGCGGTACGGGTTCGTCCCGTACCGACGGGACGGTCAGTCGCTGGTCATCGTCGTCTCGGATCCCACCGATCTCCCGATGATCGACGAGGTGGCCGTCCAGCTCGCTTCGCCCATCCGGGTGGCAGTGGGCACACGGTCGGCCATCGAGGCCATTCTCAAGAAGAGCGAGAGCTCGCAGCGCGTTCTGGAGGAGGCCACCGAGAGCTTCAAGATCCAGCTGATTCGAGAGGACGACACGGGCGAAGACCAGCTGACCGTCGACAAGCTCACGGCAGACTCGAGCCCGGTCATCCGGCTGGTGGACACGACGATCTACTCGGCGATCCAGCGCCGTGCGAGCGACATCCACATCGAGACGCAGGACGACTCGGTCCACGTGAAGTACCGGATCGACGGTGTGTTGCAGCCGGCCATGCCGCCGATCGACAAGCGGCATCACAGCACGATCATCTCGCGCGTGAAAGTCATGGCGGAGCTGGACATCGCCGAGAAGCGTGTTCCGCAGGATGGACGGTTCAAGCTGCGCCTTCCCGGCAAGACGATCGATTTCCGTGTGTCGATCATGCCGAGCGTCCATGGGGAGGACGCCGTCATCCGTATCCTCGACAAAGAGTCGCTCAGCGAACGTTTTCGAGAGCTCAGGCTCGACATCCTCGGGTTTCCGGAGGACGAGCTGCGGCGCTTCCGCAAGTACATCGCCGAGCCCTACGGGATGGTGCTGGTCACGGGACCGACGGGAAGCGGCAAGACCACGACGCTCTACGCAGCGCTCTCGGAGATCAAATCGATCGAGGACAAGATCGTGACGATCGAAGATCCCGTCGAGTACCAGCTGCGGGGCATCACCCAGATCCCGATCAACGAGAAGAAAGGTTTGACGTTCGCGCGCGGGTTGCGATCGATCCTGCGGCACGACCCGGACAAGATCATGGTCGGCGAGATCCGCGACCCCGAGACCGCGCAGATTGCGATCCAGTCCGCTCTGACCGGTCACCTCGTGTTCACGACCGTCCACGCCAACAACGTCCTGGACGTCCTGGGCCGCTTCCTGAACATGGGCGTCGAGCCGTATCAGTTCGTGTCGGCCCTCAACTGCGTGCTCGCCCAACGGCTGGTCCGCAATATCTGCGTGCACTGCAAGCGTCCGGCGGCGGTCACGCGCGTGCAGCTCCTCGAGTCGGCCCTCGATCCCGAGCTGGAGCACGCCGGCTGTTTCTTCGAAGGCGCCGGCTGCATCGAGTGCGGGGGCACCGGGTTCAAGGGACGCACGGCCATCTGCGAGCTCCTGGACCTCTCCGACAACATCCGTGAAATGATTCTCGCCCGCAGGCCATCGTCCGAGATCAAGAAGGCGGCGCGCGAAGAGGGGATGCGCTTCCTCCGCGAGTCCGCGGTGGAGCGCGTGATGCTGGGCGAAACGACGTTGCGCGAGATCAACAAAGTGACGTTCGTCGAATGAGCACGCAGGCGCATGCGGGAAGCGCGCGACACGTGAGCTGGCTGGCGAGCCCGCCTCCGTCCGCGGCGGTCGAGATCTCGTCGCGGCACGTCGCCGCCGTCGCCATCGCGGCGCAGGGGGGCGGCTCGGTGATTTCGGGTTACGGCGCCGAGCCCCTCCCGGCTGGCGCCGTCGAGCCGGGCCTGAACGCCGTCAACATCCACGACGCGGCCACGTTGACGGGCAGCATTCGGGCCGCCCTCGACAAGATTTCGCCGCGGCCGCGGCGCATCGCGCTCGTGCTCCCCGACACCGTCGCCAAGGTGTCGCTGATCCGGTTCGAGAAGGTGCCCGCGAAGGTGCAGGATCTCGATCAGTTGATTCGATGGCAGGTCCGCAAAGCCGCGCCCTTCCGGATCGAAGACGCGCAGGTCTCGTGGGTTCCGGGCGTCGCGATCGACGGCGGCGGCCGCGAGTTCGTCGTCACGGTGGCGCGAAAGGATCTGATCGCCGGATACGAGAAGGCGTGCGAAGCCGCCGGGGCGCACGCGGGCGTGGTGGATCTGGCCAGCTTCAACCTGATGAACACCGTCCTGGCGGTGACGCCCAGCACGCCGGGCGACTGGCTGCTCGTCCACATCGGTGCCGACTACGCCACGCTCGCCGTGGTCAGAGGGCCCGACCTCGTGTTCTTCCGGAACCGCGGCGCGGCCGGGCCAGCGGAGTTCGCGGACCTCGTTCATCAGACGTCGATGTACCACGAGGACAGACTCGGCGGGGGCGGGTTCGCGCGCGTCGTGCTGACGGGCGCCGCGCTCCGCGGACCGGACCAGGCCGACTGGATCCGGCGGAGCATCGAAGAGCGCCTCGCATCGAAGATCGAATCGCTCGACTTCCGCAACGCGGTTCCCATTCGGGATCGCATCGGCGCGGGTCCCGAGCTGCTGGATGCGCTGGCGCCGGCGCTGGGCGTTCTGCTGCGCGAGAGGGTCGTGTGATGACAGGCCGAAGTTCCCGGTTCGGGTTTTTGAGGATGACCGACTAGTGCTCCGCACCAACCTTTCCACACGTCCGTTCTACAACGAGCGGATCATCCATCTGCTCATTGCCCTGGCGGGCGTGATCCTCCTAGGGATCACGGTGTTCAATGCCGTGAGGGTCGTAGACCTCTCGCGACAGAACACCGATCTCTCGAGGCGGGTCGGGCGCGATCGGACCGAAGGGGATCGTCTCAGGCGTGAAGCGGTGCGCATTCGCAAGGGCATCGACCCCAAGGAGCTCACCGTCGTCGCGGCTGCGGCGCGTGAAGCGAACTCGCTGATCGATCAGCGGACGTTCTCGTGGACGGCGTTCTTCAATTATCTCGAGGCGACGCTGCCGCCGGACGTGATGCTCGTGTCGGTGCGTCCCAGCATCGACCGCGGTGCGACGCGGGTGAGCATGGTCGTCCTCGGACGCACGCCGGAAGACATCGACGAGTTCATCGAAAAGCTCGAAGCGACGGGCGCCTTCGAGAAGATCCTCCCTCGACAGATGGACAAGACCGACGAGGGGTTGAATCGAGCGGTGCTGGACTCGGTCTACACGCCGGAGCAGGCGGAAGCCAAGCCGGCCGAGGATGCGAAGCCGGGCGGGCAGCGAAAGCCAGGCGATCAACCCAAAGCCGGCGACCCGGGGAAGCCGAAGGACCGGTCGAAGACGGGCAATCAAACCAGGCCGGGAGCCAAGCCCGGTGCAACGTCGAAGACGGCGGGAGGAGCTGGCACGCGCGGTGTCGTCCAGACGAAGCTCGCCGAGGCAAAATCATGAGCCTCTCTCAACGAATCTTCCGGGAAAAGCGGCGGCTGATCTATCCGCTCGTCGTCGTGCTCATCGTGAATGTGCTGATCTTTGCCGCCGTCGTCTATCCGCTGTCGCTGAAGGTGGCCGCAGCGGACAGGACGGCGCAGGCTGCGTCGATTGCGGCGATGTCGGCGCGGCGCGAATTCGATTCGGCGAAGAACACCGTCACCGGAAAGGCCGCGGCGGACGCCGAGCTGAAGAAGTTCTACGGTGAGGTGCTGCCGCCCGATCAGAGCGCCGCGCGCCGAATCACCTCCCTCAAGATCGCGCAGCTGGCGAAGAAGACGAACGTCAACGACGAACGGGCAGTTAGCGAAGTCACGCAGGAGCGCGACAGCTCGCTTGGCAAGCTGTCGACGGAGATTACCCTGTCGGGCCAGTACCGCGACATCCGGCGTTTCATCTACGAGCTCGAGGCCGCACCCGAATTTCTGATTCTCGAGACCGTGTCGCTGTCGCAAGGCGCCGATGCGTCCAGCGGCCTGAACGTGACAGTGAGGGTGGCGACCTACTATCAGGCCGGTGGCGATGGAATCTGAAAACTCGGTCCCAGGCAGCCGCCCCCGACCGTGGCTGCTGATCGCACTCGGCCTCGCGGTCGTGCTGTTGGTGTCGAACTGGATGTGGCCGACGGGTTCGGCCACGCCCCAGGTGCCGGCGTCTAATCAGGCACGGGCTCCCCAGCAGCGGCGGGATCGTACGACCGTCGATCCGTCCGACTTGAGCGTTCGGCTCGACGCGCTGAGCGTCGAGCGTCCGGGTGCTGAGGCTGTGGAGCGCAATCCGTTCCGGTTTCAACCGAAGGCGCCTCCACCACCACCAGCCGACGCGAAGCCGACGCCGGTGACGAATCCCGGTCCGCCTCCTGGTCCGCCTCCCGAGCCGCCCCCGCCGCCGATCCCTTTGAAGTTCATCGGAATCGTCGAGAAGCAGGGCCTGAAGGTCGCGGCGTTGAGTGACTGCCGGTCGACGCCGCTGTACGGCGCCGAGGGGGCGACGATCGACGGGCGCTACCGGCTGATTCGAATTGGCGTCGAGTCTATCGTGATCGAGCACGTGGACGGGCGGGGGCGCACGACGGTCCGCCTGGACGGGTGCCCTGCACGCTGACGATACGAAGTTCTAACTCACGTGCTACTGTGACGGTCGCTCCGCAGCCCGCGGGGACGGCCACGTTGAATGGAGTATCGGCGTTGAAGCACAGGCTGGTTGTTTTCGTCGTTCTTGCGACGCTGGCAGCATTGGGCTCGGGTTGTGCGGCCGGGCGTGCGTACCGCCGCGGCCAGGAGTCCGCCCGCGCGGGCGACTGGGACGCCGCGGTGACGTACTTCACCAAGGCGGTCCAGGAAGACCCGGACAACGCGCAGTTCAAGATTTCGCTCGAGCGCGCGATGCAGAGCTCGGCGCGCGATCACATCAGCCGCGCACGGGAGCTCGAGACGAAGGACCAGCTGGACGGCGCCCTCATTGAGTACAAGAAGGCGCTCGAGATGGACGCGACGAACCGCCTCGCCGAGTCGAGGGCAACCGAGCTCGAGCGAACGATCCGCGATCGCATCGAGAAGAGCCGTCCGAAGCCGCCGATTGACGCGCTGCGGCAGCAGGCGCGTGCGGCGTCCCAACAACCCCTGCTCAATCCGGCGAACCGCGATCCGCTGCGGATCACGTTCAATAATTCCAGCCTTCGCGACGTGCTGATGACGCTCGGCGAGATGAGCGGGATCACCGTGCAGTTCGATCGCCAGTATTTCACCGACACGCCCGTGACGGTCCGGCTCGACGGCGTGACGATCGAGCAGGCGCTGCAGCAGGTCCTCTCCGCGAACGGGCACTTCTACAAGGTCCTCAACCAGAGCACCATCGTCGTCGCGCAGGACAACGCGCAGGCGCACGCCAAGTACGACGATCTGGTCGTGCGCGTGTTCTACCTGTCGCACTCGGATCCGACCGAGATTTCGCAAGTCATCAACACGGTGATGCGGATTCCAACTGCCGCCCAGCCGGCGCTCTTCCCGAACAAGACGGCGAACTCGATCACGATCCGCGCGACGGCGGCCATGATGGATGTCATCGACAAGGTCATTCGCGCGAACGACAAGCCGCGCGCCGAAGTCGTCGTCGACGTGCAGATCCTCGAGGTCAATCGCAACCGGACCAAAGAGTTCGGCATCAATCTGAGCAACTACGCACTCGGCCTCACTTTCTCGCCGGAAGTGGCGCCGCCGAACAGCGGGAATCCGCCGACTCCTCCCACGGCGCCCCCGCCGTTCAACCTGAACACGATCAGTCAGGGCGTCAGCACGGCGGACTTCTACCTGACGGTTCCAACCGCAGCGGTGCGGTTCCTCGAGAACGACACCAAGACGAAGCAGATTGCGAAGCCCCAGCTGCGCGGAGCAGAAGGCCAGGAGATGACGCTCAATCTGGGTGAGGAGATTCCGGTCATCTCGACGGTGTTCGGCGCGGCAGTTTCCGGCGGATTCGCGAGCATCCCTCAATCGTCGTTCAACTACCGCCCCGTCGGCGTGAACATCGCGATGACACCGCGGGTGACGTACGAAGGTGAAGTCATTCTCGACCTCACCGTCGAGAGCAGTACGCTGGGTGCGTCGATCAGTGTTGCCGGGCAGGACGTGCCATCGTTCGGGTCGCGGAAAGTCAAAACGAAATTGCGTCTGCGAGAAGGTGAGTCGAACCTGCTCGCGGGACTACTCAGGGACGATCAGCGCAAGTCTCTGACCGGATTCCCCGGCGCGATACACGTTCCCGTGCTCCGATCGCTCTTCGGGTCCACGTCCGACACGATCAACCAGACCGACATCGTCATGCTGCTGACGCCGCACATCGTGCGCACGCACGATCTGACGGCCGAAGATCTCGCACCGATCTACATCGGCACGCAACAGAACGTCGGCTTGAGCGGTCCGCCGCCGCTGATCGCGCCTGTGCCGAACGAAGAACCAGCTCCAGCAGTAGCGCCGCCTTCTGGCGCTCCGACCAGGACGATTCCAGGAACGCCGCCGCCCGGACCTGCGCGGCCTCCGGCGGCGGCGCCGCTAGGCGTGCCGCAGCCCAACACGACGCCGCCGCCAGGAACGTCGCCCGTGCCGAACTTCCCGCCGCCGCCGCCTCCGCCGGTGGTCAATCCGGCGGCTCCGGTGCCGGCAGGACCGCCCGCGGCCACGCCGCCGCCGGCGACCGCCGCGCCGCCGACCACGGTGGTGCCGTCACCGGTCGATCCCAATACGCCGGTGGCGCCGCCGACGGGCCCGCCGCGCGACGTGACGCAGACAGCGCCGAACGCCCCGCCCGGTTCGCCGGTCGCGCCGTCCACACAAGTGATCGTCACGGCACCGCCGGAGATGCGAGTGGCAAGTGGGCCGTCGACGGTACCGCTCTCGGTCAACAACGCCTCGCGGCTGTCGGCCATGACGCTGACCGTGACGTTCAACCCGAACGTTCTCCGTGTGCGGACCGTTCAGGAAGGGACGTTCATGCGTCAGGGAGGTGTCACGGCGACGTTCACGCCTCGCATCGATGCGGTCGCGGGCCGCGTGGACATCGTAATCACGCGCAGCGGCGACCAGGCCGGCGCATCGGGGACGGGCCTGCTCGCGGCGCTCATGTTCGACGCGGTCGGGACGGGCAACTCGACGATCACCGTGAGCGGTGTGGCCAGCTCGCCCGAAGGGTCGCCGGTCGCGCTCCAGTTCACACCAGTGGTGGTCACGGTGCGGTAGGGCCGGGTCCAGGGTTCTAAGGTTCTAAAGGTTCGTAGGTTCTATGGTTCGAAGGTCAGAGCGCGGCTTCACCTTCATCGAGCTGCTGGTCGTGACGACGATCCTGATCGTCCTCGCATCGGCGATCATGCCGCTGGCGCGCGTCACGCTGCAGCGCGAGCGGGAAGTGGAACTCCACCGCGCGCTGCGCGAGATCCGGTTGGCCATCGACAAGTACAAAGACGCCGTCGACACGGGGCAGATCGGATCGACCGACATTCGAGCGGGAAGCGAAGGCTATCCACCGGATCTCGAGACGCTCGTGGAAGGCGTTTCGAAGGCGAACGACGCGTCCGGGATCAAGCTCAAGTTCCTCCGGCGGGTGCCGATGGATCCGATCGCGCACTCCGCCGAATGGGGCATGCGCTCGTACCAGGACAAGCCGGACTCGAGCAGCTGGGGCGGCCAGAACGTCTACGACGTGTACTCAAAGGCGGAAGGCACGGGGCTCGACGGGACGAAATACAAGGACTGGTGAGGACAGTCGGCAGTCGGGAGTCGGCAGTCGGCGGTCGCGGTCGGCAGTCACCTCTTGTTGCGCTGGTTCATTTGGACAACGAAGATGGGCAGAAAAGCATCGCTGTCTGGAGCGTGGACGCGGAGTGGGTCTCGGCAGGCTCGTAGTCAGCGCGGCTTCACGCTGATCGAGCTGCTCGTCGTGCTGTCGCTGATCTCCATTCTGGCCGCGATGGGGATGGTGCAGCACCGCAACTCAGTGCTGAAGGCCGAGGAAGCCACGTTGAAGACCGATCTCTTCCACATGCGCGACGCCATCGATCAGTACTTCGCCGACAAAGGAAAGTATCCGGCATCGCTCGACGCGCTGGTGACGGACAACTACCTGCGGAAGATTCCCGAGGATCCGATCACCCACTCAGCCGACTCGTGGCAGACGATCCCGGCGGAGCCAGACCCGAGCAATCCGTCCGCCGAGCCGGGGATCTACGACGTTCGGAGCGGCGCCGACGGGACGGCGCTCGACGGAACGAAGTATTCGGACTGGAAGTGACCGAGCAGGATTCAGAATTCAGGAATCAGAATCGGAATCGCAGTCGCGGGTCAGCAGTCATGAGGTTGAGCGGGCGCTCGCAAGTCGTGGCAGCGAAGGGTCGATGATGGCGCCCTTGGGAAAGTCGAGATCGATGAGATATTCGCGTGTCGTTCCAGGCGAGCGCGGCTTCACGCTCATCGAGTTGCTCGTCGTGCTGTCACTCATCTCGATCCTGGCCGCGATGGGCATGGTCCAGCATCGCAACTCGGTGCTGAAAGCCCAGGAGGCGACGCTCAAGACCGACCTATTCCACATGCGCGACGCGATCGATAAGTACTTCGCCGACAAGGGTAAGTACCCCGCGTCGCTCGACGCGCTCGTGACCGACAACTACCTGCGCAAGATCCCCGAAGATCCGCTTACGCACTCCACGGAATCGTGGCAGACCGTCCCCGCTGAACCCGATCCCAGCAACCCGTCCGCCGAGCCCGGCATCTACGACGTCAAAAGCGGCGCACAAGGAACGGCGCTGGACGGGACGAACTATACGGACTGGTAGCCAGCACAGTCGGCAGTCTTCGGTCGGGGGTCGGCGGTCGCAGTCGACAGTCAGTGTCGACAGTCGGCCGTCGCAGTCGACAGTCAGCGTCGACAGTCGGCAGCGCACTCTCACGTGACCGGCAATTACCGCTAGACGGTCGGCGGCCCTCAAACCAACAGACTCGAGCTCGCGGACGAACGAGGCGCGCGGACTCCTCATCCCACACTCTTCTCACAGGGACAGCGAGGCTACCCGCGTGCGGAAGGTCTCAAGGCTTCGCCGCGACGCCCCACGTGAGCCACGGGAAAAAGCAACGCCCGCGCGATCGAGCTCGCGCGGGCGTCGTGTGTCGGGGCGCGTCAACCCTACTGACGCACCGTGACCGAAGCGAGGCCGTCACCGCTCGGGCCAGTGGCCTGAACGGCGGTGACCGTGATCACCTTGGTGCCGATTGAATTCCACGATACGGGCAGCTGGGCGCTGGTCGTGGATGTCGAACCCAGGCTGGCGCCGGGGCCGAATGACCAGTCGTAGCGGATGATGCTCGACGTGTTGCCGGTTACCTGCACGCGGACGATGATCGTCTCGTTCAGTGTCGGCGACAGGTTCGATGGAGTCACCTGAACCGTCGGCGGCTGCGCAGGCAGGATCGTAATCGATGCCTGCACAGTTTCCGAGAACCCACTCG
Source organism: uncultured Acidobacteriota bacterium (assembly GCA_963730995.1). Lineage (GTDB taxonomy): Bacteria > Acidobacteriota > Vicinamibacteria > Vicinamibacterales > 2-12-FULL-66-21 > CAVSUB01. The sequence goes on from CAVSUB010000013.1 coordinate 245,278, forward strand.
TATCCGTCGCCGTCGCCTGCACCGTGTACGTTCCGGCTTCCGTGTACGTGTGGGACGACGTGGTGGATCCGGCCAACGCTCCGAGAGGCTGCGACTGTCCGTCTCCCCAATTCACTCTGACGTCGCGGATGTTCGCGGTCGCGCTCACGGCAAAAGTAAATGATGCCGGCTGCCCAGCAGCAATCGACGTTGTCGGCGCCGTGATGGTGATGCCGGTTCGCGGATTCAGCGAGACGGCCACTGTCGCCGTTTTCCCCGCCACGTTCGCGGTCACTGTCGATTTTGCCGTCGCGGTCAGCGTCACGCTCGCCACGCCGTTGGAATCTGTGTTCGCGCTTGGGGCCGACAGCGTGCCCACATCCGCCGAGAAGCTGACGGGTACACTCGTGATGGCTTGCCCGGTGCTGCTTTCGACGCGCGCCGAAATCACCGACGTCCCGCCGGATGCGCCGAGCGTCTGCGGCGTTGCCGACAGCACGACGTGATCGACCGCCGCGCTCCCGACCAGCAGATTCTCGATCTTCCCTGACGCTCCGCCCGAGTACGCCGTGATCGTCGCCGAGCCGCTCTGACCACCGGGGATGAAGCGTACCTTCACCTGTCCGTTGTTGGTGCGGGCCTCGGACGGCTCAATCCGTCCGATCGTCGTCGTAAAGGAAACGAGCGTGCCGTTCTGAACGGGGGTACCCGAGCCGGTGGTCGAGGTGCTCGTTGTCCCAGCGCCGGCGCCGGTGCCGGTACCTGTGCCCGTGCCGGTTCCTGTTCCGGTCCCAGTGCCTGTCCCGGTTGAAGGCGCCGAGGCAACGCCGTTCTCGATCACGGTCGCGGTAATTTCCACGTTGCCATCAATGGGAACGGTCGTCGCGGCAGGGAAGAGCGTGATCACCGTCCCCGTCGGCGCGAGCAGGGGCACCTTGTCGCACGAAGAGGCGAAGACGATGGTACTCAGCAGCGCCACGGCGGCACGAGGGGCGTGGCGCGCGCGGCGCCCTGGTTGTGTTAGCATTGGAAGCGCTAAAGATAATACTCTCATGAGTTTAGAGGGTCAAGAACGGGGTTACGCAATGGCCGCGCTGCTCGTCAGCCTGGCCGTCATGTCCGTTCTCATGAGCGTCGCCCTCCCCGCGTGGAGGCATGAAGCCCAGCGCGAGAAGGAAGCGGAGCTGGTCTTCCGGGGCGAGCAGTACGCGCGCGCGATTGCGCTGTACCGCGCCAAGAACGCCAATGCCTTTCCGCCGAGTGTCGATGTCCTCGTTCAAGGCAAGTTCCTGCGCAAGAAATACGTCGATCCAGTCACTAATAAAGATTTCGACGTGATCGGGGTCGGAGCGCAGGCCCAAGTTCAAGGTCAGGGGACTGGACCGACCACCGGAGTCGGGGCCGGCCGTGGTCAGAGCACCCAGACCAGCCAGACTGGTCGAGGGACATCGAGCACCTTGCCGGCGGGCAGTCGTGGCGCCATGCAATCGCCGAGCGGGTTCACGAACCTGCCGGGGGTGTCCCAGAACGGCTTCACCAATCCCACGACCGGAGCCGTGAGCGGCGGCATCATGGGGGTTCACAGCAAGAGCCAGGAAACATCGATCCGCATCTACAAAGGTCAGACCCGCTACGACCAGTGGAACTTCGTGGTGACCGCCGTCAATCGTCCCGGCGGAGGATTGGGCGCGACGATGCCAGGGGGGCAGGGCGGCGCGCAGCTTCCGGGAGCCCGTGGTGGACGGGGCAACACCAACCCGGGACCCAACGTGCCCGGCGGCCGTGGTGGTCGCGGCACCGGACCGAATTTTCCGCCGGCCCCACCACCGCCCCCACCCCCAGGTGTCCCGCGTGGGCCGGGCGGCGCCGACCCCGACCCGAACCGCTGAACGGTTGGCCGTCACTTTCAATTGGACGAAGCGTCTGTCCGTTCGGCCGCAGCCACCCCGTGTCCGCATCCTCTATCGAAAGCTTCTGTCGAAGGCTTCGACCACCGCGTCGTGAACCTGCGGCCGCACGCGTCGCATCGCATCGTTCTCGCGCGTCGGGTGCACGCGGTTGGTCAGCAGGACAACATAGAGGTCGCGCTCCCAGTCGATCCAGAGCGATGTGCCGGTGAATCCGGTGTGGCCGATCGCGGTCGGAGACAAGCGGGTGCCGCACGACGATGTCGGCAGCATGGTGTCCCATCCGAGCGCACGCGAGCTGCCTGGCACTCCTGACGGCTGGATGAATCGCCGCATGGTATCGGTCCTTGCCAGCACTGGTTGACCGTCGAGCGTGGCGAGCACGGCGCGCGCGAACGCTCCAACGGCGGCGACCGTTCCGAACAAGCCAGCATGCCCCGCGACGCCGCCGAGGGCCCACGTGTTCTCGTCATGGACCTCGCCGACGAGGAGCCGCCCTCGCCAGGGATCCACCTCTGTCGGCGCCGTGCGGTCCCGCCAGCTTCTCGGCGGGCTGAATCCCAGTGGCTCTGGGGTGAGGAAAGTTGCAAGCCGTCGGAATTGCGCGTCGAGCCGGCGTCCGGGATCTCTGGCACCCGGCGCTCCAGTGAAACTGTCGCTCCGCCGCTGTGCGTCCTCCAGAACGAATCCCAGGAGCATGAATCCCAGGTCGCTGTAGATCGACCGCGTACGCGGCGCGTACTCGAGCGGCACTCCACAGATTGCCGGCTGGTAGTCGATCCGGCCGGTGCAGTCCCTGTAGAAAGGCAGGTAGGCCGTCAACCCCGATGAGTGCGAGAGCAGGTCCGCGATCGTAACGCCGCTGCGATCGTTCCCTTTCCATTCAGGGATCCAGCGCTCGACCGTATCCTCCAGCCGCAGCCGCCCATCGTCGATCGCGCGCATCGCGAGCGAAGTCGTAGCGAGGACTTTCGTCAGGGAGGCCAGATCGAAGATCGTGTCGGCCGTCGCCAGACTGGCAGACGGTTCGTAGGTCAGGAAGCCCAGGGCGCGACGCCAGAGCACGCCCTTCCGTCCGCCAATTTCGATCGCAGCGGCGGGAAAAACCCGCTCGTTTATGGCGGCGAAGAGGTGATCGGAAACCTCGGCGAACGGTGGCGGCATCTCACGAGTCCGAATGGCGGCTCATGACGCCGGGGTAGCCCTATCGCGAGCCGGGACTTGCGGTGTGAGGCGCGAAGGCGGCTCGTGCGACCTGCGCGAGGTAGTCTGCAGAGACGACGTGCGGATCGGTCAGGCTGTCGTATGAGAAGAGGATGACGCCAGCGGCGCCGAGCTTCCGGGCCGTCTGGATGTTCTCGACCGTCTGCGCGGCCGAGAGGCGGTACGCGCCGATGCCAGCCCAGAACGGGCGGCCGTTCGCAGCGGCACGAGCCGACGAAATCTGCTCGCCAAACCGCGCGGCCTCAGGCGTGTAGGCCATCGGGCACACGACGTCGACGATGCCCTCTTGCAGCCAGGTGCCCCAGTCCTGCAGGCGGTCGTCGTACGCCTCCCGCAGCTCGGGCTTCACGGCGACGGTCACGAGCGTGTCGGGACGTTCGGCTTTCACCGTCGTTCGAAGCCGGCGCATCAGCGACGTCATCCGGGCAACGCGGAACGCACGCCAGTCGTCCGGCAACGCATCGGCGTACAGCAAAGATGTCGACCTTCTCTCTCGTGTCGAGTTGCTGCCGGCGTGCGGGATCGAGGCGAGGCCGCACCGAGCTCCGGAACTCGGCGAGAGCGAGCCGGCTGTAGTCGAACTTGGCGTTCGGATATCGAGCGTAGTCGAAATGGACGCCATCGACCGCGTAGCGCTGTGTCAGGTCGCGCACGACGGTCTGAAGGTAGTCGGCGGCGGCCGGGGCGATCGGAGAGGCGTAGAGTCCTTCGAGCTCTCCAGTCTGCGCGCGTGTCCAGCGGGCGAGCTTGCCGACGTAAGCAGGGCTGTCGACCGCGACCTTCGCGACGTCCTGGGCGATCTCGCGCGGCACCATCAGCCACTCGGGGTGCCTGTTGACCAGGTGATCGCGTGCAATAGGCAGATCGACCGCGCTCGACACCAGGTTGACGTTGATCCAGGCATGCACCCGAAGTCCCGCAGCGTGCGCTGAGGTGAGGACGGTTTCGAGCGGATCGAAGCCGGCCGGTTGGTGCAGGAGCTGCGTGGCGCGCGGCTCCACGCTATTGTTGAAGTACGCGTCGCCGCGGCCGCGCACCTGGACGAGTAACGTGTTGAACGCGTGATCGCGAGCCGATCGCACGAGCGACGCGATGCTCTCCGGAGACGCAAGCGAGGTGCGGAGCACCCAGAGTGCGCGAACTTCGCTTGGAGAGTCGGCTTCGGCGGCCGCTGTTGTCGACGGCATCCCGGGCGAGGACACCACCACCGCGGCGGCAGCAACGAGGGCGAGGAGCCCGCGCGCCGTACGCGGCGCGAGTCGAGCCAACAGCATAAAACATATGAGAGTAACTGTTTGGCGAGACGTGTGTCAACGCGTCGACACGGCCCCTTCGACCGATGGCAGCCGCAGATGTCGCGCCGAAGTAGGTACCGATAAGCTGAACGAGCGTCTCCACACAACGGCCGGCGGGGACAGACCCGCCGGCCGTTTGTCGTCAGCCGACGCTGCCGTCGGGCAACGAGTCGCAGCGAGCCGCCATTCTCCGATGACCCAGGGTCCACACGTAATCGGTATCGATGCCGGCGGTACCAAGACGGTCTGCCAGCTGGCGGACGACATGGGTCGCGTCCTCTCCGAAGTGCGTGGCGGCGGCGCCAACCTGCAGGCGGTCGGCGAGCTCGAGGTGGAAAAGGTTCTCCATCACGTCATGGAAGAGGCAATCGGCGACCGCGGAGTAACCCCGTCGGCCATCTGCCTCGGCATCGCGGGCGTCGATCGCCCCGACGACTTCGCGGCGGTGCGCGGGATCATGCGGAGGATCGGATACAAGGCGCGCGTCCTGATCGTGAACGATGCGCTCGTCGCACTGGAGGCAGGCGCCCCCGGGTCCCCGGGCGTCGTCATCATCTCCGGCACCGGTTCGATTGCATACGGCCGCAACCAGGCGAACGAAGCCGCCCGTGCCGGCGGGTGGGGCCACGTGCTCGGCGACGAGGGCAGCGGCTACTGGATTGGACGGGCAGCGTTGCGCGCGGTGTTGCGCGAGTCCGATCATCGGGGCCAGCAGACCGCGCTGACACCTCTGTTGCTGAAGCACTTCGGCATCGCCCAGGCGCAGGGTCTGCTCCACGAGGTCTATTACAGCAACCTGCGGCCGTCCTCGATCGGTTCGCTCGCGCAGTGCGTCGAGGCCGCGTTCCGGGAAGGCGACAGTGCTGCGATCGGCATCCTTCGAGCGGCAGCGAATGAGCTCGAAGCGTCTGGTCTGACGGTCGCGCGACGGCTCGGGCTCGTGGGCGAACCATTCATGTTCGTCCTCTCCGGCGGCATCTTTCGCGCGGTGCCCTGGCTGCGCGAAGAGCTCGAGCGCCGATTGCCGGTGGCTGCACCCGGAAGTATCACGGAGCTGCTCGCCCGGGAGCCGGCGGCTGGCGCAGTGGCGCTTGCCATCAAGGAAGCTGCCGGCGGAACGGTTGTCCCTTCCTACAAACGAGACTGATGAGCGAAATCGTCAAAGCCAGATTGCACGTGTACCCCAACGGCGGAGCTGCCGCGCGCGCGCTCGCGCGACACGTCGCTGACGCCATTCGCGTCAAGCCCGATCTCGTCCTGGGGCTGCCGACGGGACGCACGCCCGTTGGTTTCTACCACGAGCTGAGTGCGCTGGCGGAGCGCGGGTACTTCGAGTTCCGCGGCGTGACGACGTTCAATCTCGACGAGTTCCTGGGGATACCGCCGTCGCATCCCAGCAGCTATCGGCGTTTCATGGAGACGCACCTGTTCAGTCGTGTGCACCTGCCAGCGTCTCAGACCAACTTTCTCGCGGGCGACGTCACCGACCCCGAAGCGGAGTGCGAACGCTACGAGCGGGCAATCGCGCGCGCCGGCGGCATCGACGTACAGATTCTGGGGATCGGTACGAACGGGCACATCGGCTTCAACGAGCCCGGCCCGAACCTTCAGGCGCGCACCCATCGCGTGACCATGCGGCCCGAGACCCGGCGAAGCAACGCCGCGCTGTTCGATGGAAATCTGGGTGCCGTGCCTCGGGAGGCGCTGTCGATGGGGATGGCGACGATTCTTCAGGCGCGATCGATCGTCCTGCTGGCGACCGGACAAACCAAAGCGTCCTGCGTTGCGCGGCTCCTCAGTGGAGGCATCACGACGGAGCTGCCGGCATCATTTCTCCAGCTGCACTCGGCCGTCGATATCGTCGTGGATGCCGCGGCAGCCGGCGCCATTCCTGGCGCCGTGTCCGAGCACTGATGTGCGCGTAGCGACGGATTGAAGGCCGGCCGAGGCGGGGTCCGGCACACCGTCCGGCGAGGTCCGTCAGGTGTGCAGCTGCTCGCGGAGACGCTCTTCGACGTCCTCTCCAATCGCCTCACGAACCGAATCGTCAGCCTTCTTCAGGCGTCGCAGTGCCATCGGAAGCGTCAGCCCGGTCTTCTGCATCACAATCGCAGCCTTCACGTTGAACTTGGCGCTCTTGAGCACAGCATCCGCTTCGTCGTAGTCGATCCCCGTGACCATGCTGACAATGCGCCGGGCGCGGTCCTTGAGCTTTTCCGATCCCGTCTGGACGTCGACCATCAGGTTGCCGTACGTCTTCCCAACCTTGATCATCGAGACCGTCGTCAACATGTTGAGCACCATCTTCGTCGCAGTGCCCGCCTTCAGGCGCGTCGAGCCCGCGATCAGCTCAGGTCCGACGGCCGGAGCGATCTGGAGATCGACGAATGTCTGAAGCTCGGAGCCCGGCCAGCACGTCACGAAGATGATCTTGGCGCCCGCCTTCCGCGCGCGGGTCAGCCCGCCGCGGACGAACGGAGTCATGCCGCTCGCCGACACGCCGACGACGACGTCCTTCTGCGTGAGGCGAAGCCGCGCGATGCTGCGCGCGCCTTCCTCGTAGTTGTCCTCGACCCCTTCCTTGGCCTTGAAGACCGCCTCCTGACCGCCGGCCATGATGGCCTGCACGATCCGCGGCGCGGTGCCGAAAGTCGGGGGTATCTCGGCCGCCTCGACGACGCCGAGGCGGCCGCTGGTGCCGGCGCCGACGAAGATGATGCGTCCGCCCTTCCGCAACGCCTGTACGACGATTTCGATGCCGTGCGCGATGCGCTCTTTTTCCTTCTGCACAGCGGCGATGACCTTGCGGTCCTCGTTCACCACCATGTCGATGATGTCGCGCACCGGCGCCTTGTCGATCGCGAGGCTGACGGGGTTGATGGCTTCGGTGGGCAGCGACTGCCACTTGGATCGGGTAGGCATTCTGTCTTCTGACGGAGAAACGGCGTAGAGTACTCCCCTGACGGATCGCTGTCAACCCGAGCGCGCGAACGGTACACGGATTCAGGTGCCGCGGGGCGCTCCGACACTGACGTCACCATTCATCCCGGGCACGCGACAGAGGTGCGGCCGTCAACGCAGTCGCGTCGTAGTAGACTCGCAGACGGTCATGTCCGAGCGCAGCCTTCACCTCACCGGGCGCGAGGAGCCGCCGATCCCGCTCGAACGCGTGGCGGAGCTCTCGACCAGACTGGAACGCGAGCTCGCCAAGGTCATCGTCGGGCAGCAGCGCGTCATCCGCGAGATCTTGATTGCGTTCCTCGCAGGCGGCCATTGCCTGCTTCGCGGTGTGCCGGGGCTCGCGAAGACCCTCCTCATCAAGAAGCTCTCGGAGGCAGTCGATCTCAGGTTCAACCGGATCCAGTTCACGCCGGACCTGATGCCGTCCGATATTCTCGGCGCCGAAGTCATCGAAGAGGATCGCGCGACGGGGAAGCGGGTCATTCGCTTCATACGCGGGCCGATCTTCGCGAACATCATTCTGGCTGACGAGATCAACCGGACACCGCCCAAGACGCAAGCGGCATTGCTCGAGGCGATGCAGGAGTATCAGGTCACCGTCAACGGCGTGCGGTTCGCGCTCGATCGCCCGCTGTTCGTGCTCGCGACGCAGAATCCGATCGAGCAGGAAGGGACCTACCCGCTTCCCGAGGCGCAACTCGACCGGTTCATGTTCAACGTCGTGATCGAGTATCCGACCGCCGACGAGGAGCGTCGGATCCTCTCGCAGACGACCGGCACCGCGGATCCCGCGATCGCAGTGGTCGCTTCAGGCGACGAGATCGAGCGGCTGCACGCCGTCGTGCGAGAGGTGCCGGCGGCCTCGAACACCGTCGACTACGCGTCGCGTCTGGTGCGCTCGACGCGCCCAACCGCGACCGATGAGACGCCGCCGGATTTCGTGAAGCAGTGGGTTCGGTGGGGCGCCGGGCCACGTGCGGGTCAAGCACTGCTGCTCGGCGCGAAGGCGCGGGCCCTGCTCGAGGGCCGGAGTGCCGTCTCTCTCGAGGACATCAAAGCCGTCGCGTTGCCGGTGTTGCGCCACCGGATTCTCCTGAACTTTCAGGCAGAAGCTGACGGCGTCGACGCGGATCAGGTAGTCAGGCGCCTCCTCGAGACCACCACCGCCTGACGACCCCGGACGCGTCGTCATCCGTGGCCACGCCGCATGCCTGATGCTCTTCTCGACCCCGCGGTCCTGAGCGCCCTTGGCGATCTCGAGCTCGTCGCCCGCGTGACGGTCGATGGCACTGTCTCGGGTCTTCATCGCAGCCCCTTCCACGGATACAGCGCCGAATTCAGCCAGTACCGGCACTACCGCCCCGGCGACGATCTGAAGTACGTGGACTGGAAGCTGTTCGCGCGAACGGACCGCGTCTACACCAAGCAGTATCGCGAGACGACGAACATGCCGGCGCAGGTCGCGGTGGACGCGAGCGCCTCGATGGCCTACCAGGGCACCGGGCCCGTATCGAAACTCGCCTACGCGCGCCTCTTGGCGGCAGCGGTCTCGCATCTTCTCTCGGGGCAAGGAGACGCCGTCGGTCTCGTAACGTTTGCGGATGCCCTCCGGGACTACATTCCGTCGCGGTCCGGGCGCCTGCATCTGCGTCGGATTCTCGTGGCTCTGACGAAGCTGGACGCGTCAGGCACAACTTCCTGTGCGAACGCATTGCGCCGTGCCATTGATCTGTTGAAGCGCCGTGGACTCCTCGTCTTGGTGTCGGATCTGTACGACGACGGGGAAGGGGTCGAGTCGGAGCTGCGCCGCGCGGTTCGGATCGGGCACGAGGTAGCTGTCTTCCACGTCCTCGCCCGCGACGAGATGGCGCTGCCATTCAAGCGAGATGTCGAGCTCGAGGATCTCGAGACCGGGGGTCGGGTCCTGACGAGCGCAGCTATTCGCGATTCGTACGGCGTGGCCGTTCGACGGTTTCTCGAGCGCTGGCGCACGATCTGCGCGAGCTCTGGAATCGACTATCACCGTGTCACGACCGACATGCGGCTCGATTCGGCGCTTTCGGACTACCTGCGCCGGCGGACGCGGAGCGACCGGCGATGATCCACTGGCTGAACCCCTCCGCACTCGCCGGCCTGGCGCTCCTCGGGCTGCCGATTCTGATTCACCTGTTGCGGACGCGCCAGGCAGAACGGATTCCGTTCCCGAGCCTGCGGTTCGTCGTCCCATCGGAGACGGCGGCGGTGCGCTTGCGCCTGCCTGCGGATTGGCTCCTGCTCCTGGTCCGCCTTGCGATCGTGGCGGCAGCGGTGACAGCGGTCGCCGGGCCGGTGATCGTGACGGCCTCGCGGGTTCGGGCGTGGAATGCGCGAACTGCCCGCGCGGTGATCATCGACACGGCGCCGGGCATCTCGCTGGCGGATGGTTCGGGGAAGCCGCTGCTGGACGCGGCGCGCGAGGTCGCTGCAATCGAAGAGCGTTCGGCGGTCACGGCCGTGCGAATCGAGAGCGCCAGCGTGAGCGACGCCCTGGTTCGCGCTACGAACTGGTTGACGCACGTTCCACCTGCCCGTCGCGAGATCGTCGTGATCTCGGGCTTCGCCGAGGGCACGCTCTGGGACGGAGCCCTCGACGCTGTGCCGGTTGACGTCGGCCTGCGATTCGCGCGCGTGGGTGAGCAGATCGCCTCTCGTCGCCTCACCTCGTCGACCCTGCTGGGCGCGCCAGGCATGCCGGCAGCGTCGATCGATGCGGAGTTGAACGGTCCTCAGACGCGCGTCCGGCTGACTCGATCGCCCACCGATCAATCGGGGTTGAGAATCATCGGTGCGGATTCGCAGTCCCGTGCGGTGCAAGGTCTCTGGCGCGCGGTGGCGGCTGCAGGTGCGCCGGCGCCATCGGCCGAGGAGCCCCTGGTGTGCCTGTTTGGATCCAACGAGTCCGGCCTATCTGCCAATCCGATTGATTCAGCGACGCCGCGTTGGATCGTTCGCACGTTGATGCGCCTTCAGGATGACGATGATCTCCGAGCCATGTCGAGCAGCGTCGGGGGCGCGATTCTGCCGGCTTCCGACCGGTGGACTGTCGTCGCTGTCGATCGCAACGGTCGGCCGCTCGCGCGAGTATCCACCAGCGGCGGCCAGTTACTGATGCAGGTCGGTGCGCCAGCGGACAGTCTCGTCGCTGCCGCGTCTGTGCGCGCGCTGCTCAGGGCAAGGGCCGGTGACCCGTCGCACCCGGACCAGGAAATCCTCCGGACACCGCCCGAAATCCTGGCGGCGCGGTCGCGGTCGGCCGGCGCCGTGGAGGCGGACGCCTGGCGAAGTGCCGAGGGATCGGATGGTCGGTGGCTCTGGTTGGCGGCGGTCATCCTGTTGGGGATCGAGCAAACGCTGCGTCGGCCGGCCTCGCGCGAGCCGGTAGAGGTCCGTGATGCCGCCTGACGCGCTCGTTCGTTCGGAGCTTGTCCTCACGGACTTTCTCACTGGATTGGCGCGACGGTTACAGGTCGTTGACGCCGTTCGTGCGGCGAGGTCCGCCCTGCTGGCAGCGGCCGGAGCGATTCTAGGAGCCGCGGCGCTCGGGTACCGATCCACGGGCGTCTGGATAGCGATAACGCTCGCGGCCGCCGCGACAGCCGTGTCGATGCTGTGGCGCGCGCGCGAGCGCTGGTCCCCGGGCGCCGTCGCCTCGCTCGCCGAACGCGGCATACCTGAGAGCCACAACGTCATCTTTACTGCGCGCGAGCTGCTGGGAAGCGACGTCGAATCCGCTCCCTGGATGCAGCGTCGCGTCGTGGAACGCGCTGCTTCAATTGTCGAACGCGCAAGTGTTCCCGCCATCGTCCCGGTTGGCCGGGACATCTTCTGGTTGGGCATCGCTGCAATCGTGCTGGCGGGGATCGCGTTCGGGATGCCGCAACGCGTTGCGCGCCTGCGCAGTGCTGCGCCACACGCGGATCGCGCGACTGTCGCCGCGCTCGCCCCACTGCACGTCATCGCGACTGTCAGGTCGCCACCCTACACCGGCGTCGCCCCGCAGACCCTGTCGGATCCAAGTTCGCTCGAAGTGATCCAGGGCGGCCGGATCGCGCTCGCGCTCAGCGGAGGCGCTGGATGGACCGTCAGATTTGGAGAGCGCCGGTTGGCCTCCACGCCCGGCATCGAGATCGCTCCTGAAGGGAGTGGGTATTTTGCGTTCGAACGTCAGGGATCGGAAGGCGACCGCCGTCTCGTGCCCGTGATCGTGACGCCCGATCGTGCGCCCGCAGTTCGGATCGAGAGCCCTGGACGTGATCTCTTGATGCCGTCCGCGCGGGGATCGATCGCGGTCGCCTCGGTGGCGAGCGACGACTTCGGGCTGCAGTCGCTGGAGCTGCGCTACACGAAGGTCTCCGGCTCGGGTGAACAGTTCCAGTTCGTGGAAGGCTCCCTGCCGCTCTCGATAGCCCGCGAGAACGCGCGGTCCTGGAAGGCGAGCGGAGCGTTCGATCTCGGGTTGCTGGGTCTGCAGCCCGGCGATTCGGTCGTGTATCGAGCCGTCGCCCGGGACGGGCGTCCGGGCCCAGGCGGCCTCGCCACATCCGACACGTTCTTCATCGAGATCGCAGGTCCTGGTCAGGTCGCGCTTCCCGGTTTCGAGCTTCCACCCGATCGCGAGCGTTACGCGCTCAGTCAGCAGATGATCGTGCTGAAACTGCAGCGTCTGCGCGCGCGTGAAGCGTCGATATCGCGTGAAGCGCTCGCCGAGGAAGTGAGCACCCTCGCCGCCGAGCAGCGCGCGGTACGGGCCAACTTCATTTTCCTGATGGGCGGCCAGGTCGAAGACGAAGAAGCCGAGGCCGAGCAATCGAGCGAGATTCAGGAAGGGCGTTTGGAGAACAGCGCGCGGCGCGAGATCAGCACCGCGATCCACTTCATGGGTCAGGCGGAACAGGCCCTCGTAGCAGTCGATACAGGAGCCGCACTGCCGCCGGCGAAGTCCGCCGTCGACGCGCTGCAGCGAGCTTTCGGGCGCAACCGGTACTTCCTTCGCACGCTCGCAGTCCGAAGCCGGCTGGATCCCTCCCGCCGCCTGACGGGCGATCTGAAGGAAGCATCCGGGTGGCATCGCGCCGTCGAGCCTGCGACGACGGAGGCAACGCTGGTGCGGGCCCGGTCGTTGCTGGCCAGGCTCCTCGCGCTTGCTCCCGACGGACGCCTGCCTGCGCCCACGGCGACAGGCACCGTTGGGACGCTTGCCGAGGAGGCACTTGCGGTGGATCCCGGGGCCGCTGACTGGCGACGCGTTTCGGCGGCGCTGACGACGCTGCGGGATGCGCTCGCCTCGGGCCGCAACGCAGATGACGTTCGGAACGCACTGCGCGCCGCGGTCAGGCCGCTGGTGGAGATGTCGAAGAGGGGCGCGGTCCGCCTGGATAGTACCGCGGACTCACCGGACAGTCTTCGAAGCGCGTGGGCGGACGAGGCACGAGGGCGATGAACGCGAGGACCCTGATCCGGTTGCTTGCGTACGCCATAGCGATAGGCGGTGCAATCGACCCGCAGACACGAAGCGCAACATCGGCTTCCCTCGCCGTCGCACTCCGCGAGCCGAGCGGCAGTCTCGTCCAGAATCCTTCGAGAGCGACCGGGGCCCACCAGGCCGCCAAGGTTCGTGCCCGGCTCGAGTCTGCGATGCCGGGGGCGCTCGCGATCAATGCGACCGCCGAGCCACGCGCGGTCGTTGTCGTTGGCCCCCGGCTCGAAGCGTCAGCGCTCCCTGCGAGCGGGCCGGTGTCCTACGTTGTGCCCGCCAAGGAGCAGGCGCCGGTCGTTCGAGTCGTCTCGGTCACCAGTCCTCGATCCGTTCCGCCGGGTTGGTCGGCGATTGTTTCCGCGGAGGTCGATGGGCGCGGCTTGACGACGGGCTCGACGTCCGCAGTTGTTCTCGAGAGCAACGGCATCGAGGTCGATCGTGTGGAGCACAAGTGGAGTCGAGGCGACGAGCGGTTCACCGCCCGCCTGACGTTTGCGCCGCCTGCGGCCGGGAGCTTCGGGCTGGTGGTCCGCGCGCTTGGGCCCGCATCCCAGGGTGCGGACGCGCGCGAGTCTCTCCCCGTTCGCGTCCTCGCGGAACAGCGCCGGCTGAAGATCCTCGCCTTCGACCCCCGTCCTTCCTGGGCATCAGGATTTGTCCGCCGTGTCTTCGAGGCGGATCCAGACTTCGACGTCGTCGCCCGGGTGCGCGCCTCCCGTGGCCTCGAGGTTCGAACGGGCACCCCGCCGGTGACGCTCTCTGCAGAGGCGCTGAATTCCTTCGACCTCGCGATTGTTGGCGCGCCCGAAGAGCTGACCTCCGCCGAGCTCGACGCGCTGGAAACCTTCGCCCGAAGGCGAGGCGGCACCGTCGTCCTGCTCGCCGATCGCAAGCCGAGTGGGCGATACGTGCGGCTGTTCGGCGGGGAGGCGTTCGACGAAGCGCTTGTCGACAAACCCATTCGGGTGGCGGCCGCCGACGCGACAGGTCTGCGCGCCACTGAATTCGCGTATCCGCGTGTGCTTCCTCCCGGCGCCGAGGCGCTCGTCGTCCTTCCGCAGGGGAGCGGCGGCAGAGCGCCAGTCATTTCAATGCCGCTGGGCGCCGGCAGGGTCATCTTCTCGGGCGTGCTGGATGCCTGGCGCTACCGGGGCGACGATGAGGACGCATTCGATACCTTCTGGCGGTCGCAGCTGGGGAGGGAGGCCGCGCGCGCGCCCCGGCGGCTGGAGGTCATGCTTCATCCCGGAGCCGCGACACCAGGGACTCTCGTCCGACTGCGCGCCGCGGTCAGGGCTACCGACATCGCAGAGAATGGGTCAGGTCTTTCGATTCCAGGGGTCAGCGCGCGAGTGATTGACGAGCGGGGAGGGCAGCGGTTCCTGCGGTTGTGGCCGACGTTCGAAGCCGGCGTCTTCGAAGCCAGCTTCGCTGCCCCGCAGCCCGGGCGCTACGATGTTCGAGTGGAAACGGACGCTGGGACGTCGGCCGATTCTCCCTTCGTCGTCTCCGTCGGAGATCCGATGATGGACGACGATCGCACCGGACGGTCTTCGGAGGCGGTCGCCCATGCGACGGGCGGCGTGGTCGTGACGACGGAGAACATCGATCCGCTCGTGGAGCGGCTGCGCGCGCTCAGCCGGGAAACCGTACCCACCGTCCGCCATCCGATGCGGTTGCCCGTCTGGGCATTTGCGTTCGGCGGTCTACTTGCGGCCGAGTGGCTGGTCAGACGCCGCCGCGGTCTGCGTTGACGCAGGCGCGATCGATCCGAGCGGATCCGTGATTGACGTTTATCTGACATATCTCCGCGATGTCCGCCGTGTGTCGCCTAACACAGTGGAGAGCTACGCTCGCGACCTCGCGGCGCTTGCGGCGTTCGCGGAGACGAACGAAGTGCCAGTCGACACGATGACCCGGCGGGACCTGGAAGCCTTCGTTCGTACGCAGATGGCGAGCGGGTTGTCGCCGAGGTCGGTCGCGAGGACGGTCGCGTGCATCCGCGGGTTCTTCCGGTTCGTCTCGCTCGAGCAGAAACGCGAGACGAGCCCGGCCGACGATCTCCAGGCGCCACGGGCCTGGGCCGCCCTCCCGAAGTTCCTCGATCTGGAGGATGTCGACAAGCTGCTCGCCGTACCGGACACCTCGACGTCACGCGGGCTTCGCGACAAGGCCATGATCGAAGTGCTCTATGCAACCGGACTCCGGGTGTCCGAACTGGTCGCCGTGCGTCCGAACGATCTTCATCTGGACGAGGGCTACCTGACCTGCGTCGGCAAGGGGGACAAAGAGCGCATCGTTCCGCTCGGTCAGGAGGCGGTCACCTGGGTTCGCAAGTACGTCAGGGAGGGCCGGCCGCGGCTCGCCAAGCGGGGGTCTCCCTGGCTCTTCGTGAACGCACGGGACGGCGGAGCGCTGTCGCGGGTCGGCTTCTGGAAGGTCCTCAAAGAGTACGGCGTCAAAGCGGGGGTGACCCGGGAGCTGAGCCCGCACGTCTTGCGCCACTCGTTCGCGACACATCTGCTGGAACGCGGCGCCGACCTTCGATCGATCCAGATGATGCTCGGACACTCAGATCTGTCGACGACACAGATTTACACACACGTCCTCGAGGCGCGGCTCAGAACCGTCTACGACAAGTTCCATCCTCGACGATAACAGTCGGCAGTCGGGGGTCGTCGGTCGGCAGTCGCAGTCAACAGTCTCGGTCGTCGGTCGACAGTGGACAGTCGCAGTCTCTATTACTTTATAGAGCCCGCGAACTCTGTCCCCGCGCGCTCGTCCAATAGTGAGAGTGTGGGCCGAGACGGCCCACGGGCAGGAGCAACGACACAATGGAAAAAACCTGGCGCGAGAAGATCGAAGGGACGACGGACCAGATTCTGGCGCAGATTCGCAAGCTCTTAGACGAGGGCAACATCCGGCGCGTCGTCGTGAAACATCAGGGAAAAACGGTGGCGGAGTTCCCGCTGACAGTCGGAGTCGTCGGGACCGTCATCGCGCCCGTCGCGGCCGCCATTGGAGCGCTCACGGCCGTGTTGGCCGAATGCACGATCGAGGTCGAAAAGGCACCGCCGGCGGCGTCGCCTGCACCGCCGCCCAGCCCGGAAAGCGAGGCCCCCGCGGAGGTCGGGCCCTCCTGATTCCCTCGGGTCGGCCCTTACACTCCTGTCGCTTGTCCGGATCGATGGAAGCTGTTAAATTGGTGTGATTTGGTCCGCGGCGCTCGAACGCCGTGGCCAATCACCTCAGTCAATTTTTTCCGACTACCGCAGGAGTTCCATCGAATGAGCCGTAAGGGCCGATACCTGTTCACTTCGGAGTCCGTCACCGAAGGCCATCCCGACAAGATCGCCGACCAGATTTCCGATTCCGTCCTCGACGCCATTCTCGCGCAGGACCCCACCGGGCGTGTCGCGTGCGAGACGCTCGTGACCACTGGCATCGCCATGATTGCCGGCGAGATCACGACGACGGCGACCGTGGATTACCAGAAGGTCGTCCGCGATGCGATCAAGGAGGTCGGCTACACCCGGGCGAAATACGGCTTCGACTCCGAGACGTGCGCCGTTCTGTCCTCGATTCACGAGCAGTCGCCCGACATCGCCCAGGGTGTGGATCCCGGCGGCGCGGGCGACCAGGGCCTGATGTTCGGCTACGCCTGCACCGAGACCGACGAGCTCATGCCGTTGCCGATCATGCTGGCACACAAGCTCGTCAAGGGGCTCTCGTGCGCACGGCGTGACGGCCTGCTCGACTATCTCCGTCCGGATGGCAAATCGCAGGTCTCCGTCGAATACGACGGCGCCCGTCCTGTCCGCGTCGACACCGTCGTCGTTTCCACGCAGCACAGTTCCCTCGTATCCAACGAGACCCTCCGCGACGACATCACCGAAAAGATCGTCAGTCGCGTGATCCCGCCGGAGATGATGGACAAGAACACGCGCGTCCTCATCAACCCGACCGGCCGGTTCGTGGTCGGAGGCCCGCACGGCGACGCCGGCGTCACGGGTCGCAAGATCATCGTCGACACCTACGGCGGAGCGGCACCGCACGGCGGCGGAGCGTTCTCCGGGAAGGATCCGACGAAAGTCGATCGCTCGGCCTGCTACATGGCTCGATACGTCGCAAAGAACGTCGTGGCCGCCGGCCTCGCCGAGCGCTGCATGGTGCAGCTGGCGTATGCGATCGGCGTCGCCGAGCCGGTGTCGGTGCTGATCGACACCTTCGACACCGGCACGGTGCCCGACGAGAAGATCAGCGACAGCGTGCGCGCCAACTTCAAGCTCACGCCCCGCGGCATCATCGAGACGCTCAATCTGCGGCGGCCGATCTACAAGAAGACGGCGGCATTCGGGCACTTCGGCAGGACCGAGCCCGAGTTCACCTGGGAGCGGACCGACAAGGCCGAGGCGCTGCGCGCCGACGTGGGCCGCTGAGCCCCGTCACAACGCCGGGGCGCTGAGAATCCGTCAGGGCCCAGTCGTCCACATGCGCAAGAGGATAGTGATGACGGCGGCCATCGTGGCCGCCGTTGTCGTTTTGTGGGTGGCCGCGTGGCCATCCCGGTCCGTTCCCGCAACCGGCTTCCTCGATCCAGACCTTCAGCGGCGCACCATCGCCGGGGCCTTCCACGTCCACAGCACGTTGTCCGACGGCTCGGGCACGCGGCCCGAGATCGCTGCCGCTGCCGGACGCGCGGGTCTCCAGTTCGTCGTGTTCACGGATCACGGCGACGGCACTCGACAACCCGAGCCCCCGAGCTATGCGAGCGGAGTCCTGTGTATCGATGCGGTGGAGATCAGCACCAACACCGGGCACTACATAGCGCTGGGACTCGGTACAGCGCCGTATCGCCTCGGGGGCGAGGCAGCGGCGGTAGTCGAAGATGTTCGGCGTCTGGGAGGCTTCGGCATCGTCGCGCACCCGGATTCCCCGAGGCCGGCGCTGGCCTGGCGCGACTGGACCGCCGACGCCGACGGCGTCGAGTGGCTGAACGCGGACAGCGAATGGCGGAACGAGTCGTGGCCGAGCCTGGGCCGGACGCTGCTCGGCTACCTTGCGAGACCCGCCCCGGCGCTCGCCTCGATGCTCGATCGGGAGAGCGTCACTATTGACAGATGGGACGGCGTTACGAGTCGGCGCCGGATGGCGGCGTTCGCGGCGCTCGACGCACACGGCGGTCCAGGCCGATCGAAGGAGGAGGCTGGACACCTGGGCCTCCCACGTCTGCCTTCGTACGAGGCAGCCTTCAGTTCCTTCTCCATGCGGGCGATAGTTCGCACACCCCTGTCAGGCAACGCAGCAGCGGATGCGCCCGCTCTCCTGGAGGCTTTGCGTGCTGGACGGACCTACACGACGCTCGACGGCGTGGCGTCTCCCGGCTGGCTCGATTTCAGGGGCGAACGCGGCGGCCACGTGGCACAGATGGGGGAGCCCCTCCTCGGCGTGGGACCTGCGAGGCTCACGGCGCGGTCGTCCGTGGCCGATCAAAGCACGTTGCTGATCCTCCGGAATGGCCGAGTCGTGGAAGAGAGTCGCGGTGGGGAAGTCACGACGACGACGGCGGACGCGGGGGCCTACCGGGTCGAGGTTCGGTTGGCCGACAGAGGCTCGCGCGCGCCCTGGATCTTCAGCAATCCTATCTACGTCGACCTTCCTGCGCCCGTGCCGCCCGAGGGTCCGCCCGAGGTCGCCGAGGTCGTGGCAGTCGCGCCCGGCGCGTGGCATGGGGAGCACGACAACTCTTCGACCGCGGCCCCGGTCGTCGACGCCGATGTGCCAGGGTTGGTGTTCGAGTTGGGTTCGAAGTCGGTCAGCCCGTTCGCCGCGCTCGCAGCGCAGCTGCCTCAGCCCGTGCCTGCGTTCGACGCCTTGGTCGCCGACATCATTTCCGCGTCGCCTCGACGAGTCTCCGTTCAGTTTCGAAATGCTGACGGAACGGCTCGGTGGGTGAGGTCGATCTACGTCGGGCCCGGTGCCGGGCCGGTCGTCCTTCGAACCTCGGAGTTCCGATCGGCAGAGAAGGATGGGAGGCGTTTCGATCGTGCAGCCGTCGCCTCGGTGCTGCTGGTCGTGGATCTCGTGAACGCTCATCCGGGAGCGTCCGGCCGGTTCTTCGTCCGTCACCTCGCCCTGGCTGCTGCAACCCCGCGATAGAGAACTAGTGAACTAGTCTACTGGTGTGCTAGTGTATTAGTGTGCTGATGAGCATTGATCCGGCGGACCCCAGACCTGTCTTCCGGCAGATCGTGGACGAAGTCCAGCGGTGTGTGGCCATCGGTGTGCTCAAGCCTTCTGATGCGCTTCCCGCCGCGCGGACCGCTCGCGGCGGAGCTCAAGGTCAACGCGAACACGGTTCAGCACGCTTACCGGACGCTAGAACAGGAAGGGACGGTGAACGTCCGTCGGGGACTGGGTACGTTCGTCGCGGCGCCCAAGACGCGGGATCTTCAGGCCCGGCAACAGACCGTCGCCAGGCAGATCGCGGAGAAGATGCTGCGGGAAGCCTACCGCCACGGACTGCTGGCGAGCGACCTGATGAACGCGCTTCAGGAAATCGCCCCGAGACGAGGCGAAGGGGGAGTCTCAGGTGCGCGCGGTCAGGAAAAGGTATAGGGCCGCCGAAGCTACCAGGATGTTGGGGGCCCATCCCGCCAGCGCCGGCGGCAGCAATCCGCCTTTGCCGACAGCGACGAACGCGCTGATGACGATCCAGTAGCTGAGCGCGATCACGATTCCCAAACCTATCCCGTAGAGCGTACCTCGGCGCCCGGTGCTCACGCCGAACGGGACGGCGAGGAGCGTCATCACGAACGTGACGAGCGGGAATGCGAGCTTCTTGTGGAGGTCGACCCTGAGCGGGACCACGTTCGCGCCGCTCTGGGAGAGCTCATCGACGTAATGTCGCAGCTGGCCGACCGTCATCATGTCAGCCACCGGCTGCTCGGTCTTGAAGTACTTTGGGGTCTCCAGACCTTCGAGCGTCCGCTGCGTGAAAGGCGTCCATATGGGCGGATTCGACTTGAAGTCCTGTTCCCATCCGGACGACGCCTGCCAGCCCTGCTTCCACGAGACGTGCTCGGCGAACGTGGCGCTCGACAGAGTCCACGTTCGCTGGTCCGGCCGGTAGATCACGAGTCCGGTCATCTCGTCCCGTTCCGGGTTGTAGTAGCTGTAGTGGTAGATGCTGCCGTCGTGCCCGATGACCCACTGCCGGTTCATGATGTCGAACAGGCGGGGCGCCCGTCCTCGAATCTGGGCGTCCAGGACGTCGGCGCGGCGATTCGACTTGGCCAGCACCTTCTGCTCGAGCCCGAACAGAATCCCGCTGAAAACCAGCGACAGCAGGACGACCGAGACGGCGGCGCGATAAAGGCTCACGCCGCAGGCCTTCATCACCGTCAGCTCGCTGCTCTTGGACAGCACCCCGAACGTCACCAGCACGCTCAGCAACGCCGCAATCGGAATCACGTAGTAGACAAACTGCGGCGTCATGAAGACGAGAAGCCAGGCGACTGTCCCGGTCGTCGCCTGACCTTTGAAAATCTTGTCGGACTTGTCGATGAACGTGGAGATGTAGAAGAGCCCGAGCAGCGCCATGAACGAAAGGCCGACGATGCGGAGGTAGACGCGGCTGATGTAGCGGTCGATCAGGCGCGGCGCCGGCACCGACAGATGGGGAATCCGGATCACGACGACAGGGCGTTTGCCCGGCCTGGGGGCTCTCTTCGTGTCGCCGGCCGGAGCGGACATTTGACGGCTCTGTCGCCACGAGTCGAACCGGCGACGGACGGCGTCGGGCACGCGGAGAGGCAGCCCGCCCTCGGTGTAGCGCGCTCGCCAGATCAGCGCGGCCAGCCCGAACAGGCCGAGCGTGATGTTCGGCATCCACCTCGCCATGTGCGCCGCCATGAAGCGGCCTCCGGTTTTGACTGCTTCAGGATTGGCGTAGTACCCCTTCGTCAGGGACTCGGCCAGCAGGAACACGATGTAGTAGGCGAAGATCACCGCAATCCCGACCACGAAGCCCGCCAGCTTGCCATCCCGGGCCACCGACATGCCCAGGGCCAGGCCAACCAGCGCAAAGACCAGGCAGGCCACCGGAATAGAGAACTTCTGCTGGATCGTGATGATTTCCGGGTGCGGCGAGATGCCGTTCTTGATCTTGTCCCGCATGTCGGCCTGGAGCTCGGGGATGGTCTTCTCGTTCGGGCCGCGCTGGATGTTGATGTCCGGGAAGATCTGGTCCGGGTTGAGGGCCAGGACGAAGGCTCCGGGGAAATTGAACGTATCGGCCTGGCCGTCCTTCGTGATCGAGTATTGATTGCCGTTCTCCAGCACCAGGTGGACCTGGCGCTCGGCACGGTTGATGACCATTCGGCCACGGCGCGACAAGTAGATCGTCCTGGTTCCCGAGGCCTCGTCGGTCTTCGTGACCAGCAGATCCTTCCAGCCGGGGACTCCCGGGTCGGGCTCGTCCCGCGCATAGAGGACCCAGCCTGGAAAGTCCTGAAAGAAGACCCGGGGATGGAGGTCGCTGTCGATCCGCTTGGAGATGACCTCGAATGTGAGCTCCCGGAAGGTCTGGTTCGCGTCCGGGATGGACACGAGCATCACGTAGAGGGTTGCGGCCCCCGCGACCAGGCCCATCAGGCCGACCGGTCTCAGTAGCCGATACGGGCTGACGCCACACGCCAGGAGCGCGACCGCCTCCCGGTCTGCCGACAGCCGGCCCAGCCCTACGAGCAATCCGACGAGCAGCGACATCGGGATGGTGAGGCCGGCCGCCTGGGGGACGGCCGTCCAGATGATCCGGGCGGCGGTCGTCCAGCTGACGCCCTTCGCGAGGAGCTTCTCGAGGTGCTCCATGACCGGGGGCAGGACGAGCAGGAACGTGAGGATCAGCAACGACAGCAGGAACGGCGGGATGACCTCGCGAATGATGTAGCGATCGATCGTCCGCACCATGGTGAGCGGTTCAGGATAGCACGCGGGTTCGGGAGTCGGCACTTTGGGTCCCGAACCGGGGACTGGCATCCGGGCTGGCACCGCCTCGGCGTTGGGGGTTCGGCGCTCGGGTTCGACAGAGCGTGTGCTTGCTGGTTGGACGCAAAACTAGGTCGAGGCCCCGCGAACCGCGTCCACAGGTCGTCCACAGGCTGGTTTCATTGGGCTTTAGCCATGGGTCTGATAATGAGTGTTATGTTAACTAAGGGCGACGGATGGGCGCCGGAAAGGGGGGATTTTTGGATGGGTGGCCGTTCCCTGTCTGGCGTTCGGCGCTCGGAGTTCGAAAGACCGGGTGCTGGCTTGGATTGGAACCTAGCGCGCTCGTTTTGGGCTTTAAGGACGTCAGGATTGCCTCGAACGTCGAACTCTGAAGTTTGAGGGCCAGGCAGATCCGGAAATGCCGCTGCTTTGATTGGCCTGTTCGATTGGACTGTTCCTGTGTGCAGGCTTGTTCCGAACGCCGGGCCCCGAGCCCCGCGCGCTCGACCGGCGACTGCCGAGCGCTGGCCTTTCGCATGGAGATCGCTGACGCAGGCTGCGTCCTCCAAGGATGCGCAGGCTCTTTCCGAACGCCGAACGCCGTTCTCTCGTGAAGGTTGAGCTTGGATGTGGACTGGTGGCATTGGCTATGGCGCAGGCTCTTCCTGAGCCCTTGAGCCCTTGAGCCCTGAGCCCTGAGCCCCGAGCCCCGAGCCCCGCGCGAGGCACCCTGACGACTCCCGACCATCGACCCTGAGTGTCGACCGCGACTGCGGACTGCCGATTGCCGACTATCGACTGTGCTACCGACTCTCTCGTAGCTCTTGAATGATCGCCTCGAGTGTCGAGATGACTTCCTCGCGATCGACGCGAGACTTCGTGAAGCGGAGTTGGAGCTTGAATGCCTTGGTGGGCGCTCGATAGCTGAACACGTAGGCCTTGGGGCGGCCAGGTTTGGGCTTGGCGGTCTCTTTTCGGACTTCCTCGCGCGTGGCGCCACCGTCTCTGGCGATTTTTTCGACGAGAGCGACCATTTTCTGATGGTCGTTTTGCCTAACTACCTGCAAAAGCAGCGATTTAGAGTGAATGTCGGCCAGCCGACAAAGATTCTTGACCTCGTCGGGTATGCCATTGAGCGACAAAGACTCCGTAATCGCAGTCCGCGACTTCCCCAGCCGCCGCGCCATGTCTTCGTGGGTGTAGTTGCAGCGCGTCTGGAGTGAGAACAGCGCCTCGGCCTCTTCGAACGGCGTCAGGTCCTTCCGCTGGATGTTCTCCACCAGCGCGATCTCGATGATCTCCGCATCGTCGACTTCGCGAATGACGACCGGGATTTCGGGGATGCCGACCTGGACAGCTGCCTGGTAGCGCCGCTCCCCCGCCACGATCTGAAAGCGCGGGCCCCGCTGGCGGACGATGATCGGCTCGATGATGCCCTTCTCGGCAATCGACGCCATCAACTCGGAGAGGTCGCCCATGACCTGGCGTGGCTGGTTCGGGTTCGCGTCCACCTGATCGATCGGGACGAGGCGTCCGATCGGCGAGCCGGCCGAGCTCGTCAGCGCCTCCACGTAGTGCTCGTCGTGCCGCATGCGCACGCTGTTCGGGAGTCCTCGCTTAGGCACGATCAATTACCTCCTCGCACAACCGGTAGTACTCCGCCGCGCCACTCGATTCGGGCGCGAACGAAAAAATCGATTCCTTGTAGGCCGGGCTCTCCTCGAGCCGGACGCTCTTCGTGATGACCGTCTTGAACACCTTCGTCCCGAAGACCCGGTCGATCTGAGATCGGATGTCCCGCGCCAGAGAGGTTCGCTTGTCGTGCATCGTGATCACGACACCCAGGATGCGCAGCGACGGGTTGGCGCGCGCCCTCACCTTCTCGATGGTCTCGAGCAGGTCGTCCGTGCCCTCCAGCGCGAAATACGACGACTGAATCGGGATCAGCAGGTGCGTCGCCGCAACCAGCGCATTGACGGTCAGCAGCCCGAGCGTGGGGGGACAGTCGATGACGATGTGCGGGTACTGCTCGCGGATCGGATCGAGCCGGTCCTTGAGGCGGAAATGCGCGTCCAGCTCCCCCACCAGCTTTGCCTCCAGCTTCGCCAGCGCAATGCGCGAGGGCGCCACGAAGAGGTTCGGCTGCGTGGAGGGCAGGATGACATCCGCGAACCCGACGTTGGGCTCCGAGATGGCATCGTAGACGCTCCGCGTCACGGTCGTGACGTCCAGGTAGGACATCGAGCTGTTGGCCTGCGGGTCCAGATCGATGAGCAGCGTCGGCTTGCCGCGCATCGACAGGGCTGCCGCCAGGTTGATGGCGGTGGTCGTCTTGCCGACGCCGCCCTTCTGGTTTGCGATCGCAACGATCATGTGGTGGTGATGGGCTGAAAGCGCACGCCGAGTTGCCGCCATTGTAGGGACGGTCACGGGGAGTGTCAATGAAAGTGGAGTCGCGGCAGATCGGGATCTGGCGGGGCAGCGATAAAGCCCTGAAGGTGAAGGGCTTGTCAGGATGAGCTGAAAATGACCTAACGGCTGGGGTCGGCTACATCTTGTACTTGCCGAGATCGTCGGGGTCGAGGCTCTCCAGCCATTTCTGCAGCCGCTCCGCGTTCTCCTTGTCCGGCACGAAGTCGGTTGTCTTGGCTTCGTCGATGACGCGATCCTCGACGAAGATCGGCGCCTTGGCCCGGAGCGCCAGCGCAATCGCATCGCTGGGACGCGCGTCCACGGCCACCGCTTCCCCGTTCACCGACAGGTAAATCATGGCGTAGAAGGTGTTCTCCTTCAGATCGCAGACCACGACTTTGTCGATGCCTGCTTGAAGGTCGTAGATGACGTTGCGAAGCAGATCGTGCGTCATGGGCCGCGGCGTCGCGACGTTCTCGATCTGGAGGGCTATGGCGTTCGCCTCGGCGACGCCAACCCAGATGGGGAGCACGCGGGAACCATCCTTGTCGCGGAGGATCACGATCGGCAGATTGGTCGCCGGGTCGATCATCAGCGTCTTGACCGTCATCTCGATCTGCATCGCGACCTCGCTCCTGCGACACTATGCGCACGCCGCATGATCGTCAAGCCCGCCCGCGCTCTGGCGCCACGATCTCGCCCCGCAGGCTGTTGGGATTCGCGCCGGTGATGCGTACCGGCACGAGCCTGCCGATCGACGTCCCGTCGCCCGTGAAGTTGACCACCGTGTTGCCGCTCGTTCGCCCCGAGAGCTCCCAGTCCCGCCTGCGGCTGCGGGAGTCCACCAGGACCGATTCGACGCGCCCGACCGCCTGCTCGTGCAGCCCGCCCTGAATCTCCCGCTGCAGCGACTGAAGGGTCACGATGCGCCTGGTCTTCTCGTGCTCCGGGATGTCGTCCGGCAGCCGCTTCAGTGCGAGCGTGTTCGGGCGCGGTGAGTACTTGAACGAGAACATGCTGTGATACCGGACTGCCGCCGTCAGCGAGAGCGTCTCGTCGAAGTCTGCATCCGACTCTCCAGGGAACCCGACGATCATATCGGTCGATAGCGCGATGTCCGGCATCGCCGCCCGGAGGCGATCCACGAGCGCCAGGTAGTCCTCCCGCGTGTGCCGCCGCCGCATCGCGGACAGGACGCGCGTGGAGCCGGACTGCACCGGCAGGTGCAGGTGCCGGCAGACCTTCGGGAGGTCGCGCATTGCCGCGATCATTCGTGGTGTCACGTGCCTCGGATGGGGGCTCGCGAAGCGGATCCGGTCGAGCCCCTGGACCTCGTTCAGCCGCTCGAGCAGCGCCGGGAAGTCGCACCCCGGATCGTCAGGCGCCTCATAGTGGTTGACGATTTGTCCGAGCAACTGGATCTCGCGCGCGCCGGAGCCCGCCGCTTGCCGCGCGTCCTCGAGGATTTCGGCAACCGGCCGCATGCGCTCGTGGCCCCGCGTGTACGGCACGACGCAGAAGGCGCAGAACTCGTTGCAGCCCTCGATGATGGTCACGTACGCCTTCACCGGATCCAGCCTGCGTGCGATCCCCAGCGGGAACGACACGTCGTCCATCGGTTCGAGGTCGACGGTCGGTCTTCGCGTCCGGCCCTCGACGGCATCGTCCACGAGCATCGGAAGCCGCCGGATGTTCTGAGTCCCGATGATGACGTCAACCGCTGAGGAGCGGCGGAGAATGCGATCGCCTTCTTGCTGCGCGACACATCCGGCCACCGCCACGATCGGCCGCGAGCCTTCCTCGAGCGCCCGCTGTTTCAACTCGCCGAGCCGCGTGAAGAGCTTTTCTTCCGCCCGCTCGCGCACGCTGCACGTGTTGATGACGACGACGTCGGCGTCGCGGTCGTCAGGCGTGGGCTCGTATCCAGCCTGGTCCAGGAGGCCCGCCATGCGCTCCGAGTCGTGGACGTTCATCTGGCAGCCGTACGTTTCGATGAAGTACTTCCGGGACATGAGACTTTAGCGGGCCCTCCCTTAGGCCCTTCTCCCGCGGGGTCTTTCGCTTTCGCCTTTCGATTTGTATTCGCCTTTCGCCCCCACTTGACGGGCCTTCAGCATCTCCACGGCGCTCGCCCGAACGGCTGGCGTGACGACGTTGCCGGCAATCATCCGCGCCACTTCTTCCTCGCGTTCGGTGGCGCCAAGTCTCGTGACGGACGTGAGCGTCCGTCCCTGGCGCACGGACTTGCTGATGTGGAAGTGCGTCGCCCCGTGCGCGGCGATCTGGGGCAGGTGGGTAATGCAGAGCACCTGGAATCCATCCGCCAGACGCTGCAGACGTCCTCCCACCACGTCCGCCACTGCCCCGCCGATACCGGCGTCGACCTCATCGAAGATGAGCGTCTTGCCGGGTGCGTCGGTCGACGCGAGGGTCTTCAGCGCCAGCATGATTCGGGATAGCTCCCCGCCCGAGACGATGCGGGCGAGAGGCCGTACCTCCTCGCCAGGGTTCGGAGAGATGAAGAGCTCCGCCTGATCGATTCCCAGGGCCGACCACTGCGCCTCAGACGAGGCGCGGACGAAGCGCACCTCGCATCGGGTGCGCGCCATGGCGAGATCGGCCAGCGACCGCTCCAGCGCGGAAGAGAGCGCTGCGGCGGCGGCTGTCCGTTTCTTCGAGAGCGCCTCGGCACGCGTCAGAAACGAGGCGCGGGCTGCCGCGAGGGCAGCGTCGATTTCCGCGGTGCGTTCGGTGCCATGCGCAAGGTCGTTCAGGTCCTGCCGCAACGACGCGGCCTTCGCGATGACGTCGTCTAGGCTCGGCCCATGTTTCTTCTTGAGACGCTCGATCAGCGCGAGCCGGTCTTCGATTTCCTGGAGACGCTCGGGTGAGGCATCGATCCCGGCGGAATACGACCGGAGGAAGAACGCGAGGTCCTCGAGTTGCGACTTGACGACGTCCCGGGCCTCCAGGTGCGGAGCGAAGCGGCCGTCGATAGTCGCGAGATCTGCGAGCCGCTTCCAGACGATCGCGAGTGCGGGAAGGGCAGACTGCTCGCCTTCGTAGAGTGCATCGTACGCCTCGGCGCAGAGGCGCTGCAGCCGGTCGGCGTTCGCCAACACCTGACGCGTCGCCGCGAGCTCGTCGTCCTCGCCCGGCGACGGCGCGACCTTCTCGATCTCCGTCAACTGGAAGGTCAGGAACTCCGTACGCGTGGCGTTCTCCCGCACGTTGGCGAGCAGCCGTTCGCGCTCGGCGTGGACGTCTCTCCATGTCGCGAACGCCTCGGCGACGGACGCCCGTTCTGGAGTGAGCTCGGCAAACGTGTCGAGGATGTCGATGTGGGTGGCCGGGTCCAGCAGGACCTGATGCTCGTGCTGTCCGTGAAGATCCACCAGGACGCCGGAGAGATCGCGGAGCGCCGCGCTGGTTGCCAGGGCACCGTCGACGAAAGCGCGGCTGCGGCCCTGCGCCGAGATCTCCCGCCGCAGAATGACTTCCTGGCCGTCCAGCTTCTCGAAGATGGCCTCGATGGCCGCCGAATCCTCCCCGGTCCGGACGAGGTCGGCTGACGCACGCCCGCCGACCAGGAGTCCGACAGCGCCGACCAGGATGGACTTTCCGGCGCCGGTTTCTCCCGTCAGGACGTTCAGGCCGGGCTCGAATTCCAGCTCGAGGTGGTCGATGACCGCCAGATTGCGGATTGAGAGGAAGCGGAGCATGAACGGCCAAGTGCCATCTTATCAAATATTTGACAGCAAAAATCAGGGCATGCTACCCTGCGTCGAACCTGCGCTGTCCCAGCGGCGCTCAAATCTGTAGCGGAGGGCTGTTTGCACATGCCTGTCTACGCCCTTGCGCGTTTCGCGCAAGCGGCGCAGCCGGAGGCTGGGGCCGGCGAGCTGACCACGAATTCCGACATCGTCCGCCTCGTCACGGACGCCAGCCCGCTGGCCAAAGTCGTTCTTCTGATCCTGCTGATTTTCTCGGCTGCCTCCTGGGGCATCATCCTTTACAAGTTCTGGACCTTCCGGCGCGCTGAGCGCCAGACGGCCACCTTTCTGGGTGTGTTCCGGAAGAGCAGCAAGTTTTCAGAGGTGCAGGCGGTCTGTCCCGGTCTCACGGAGAGCCCGCTGGTCGGGTTGTTTCAGTCAGGGTATGCGGAGCTGAACGCGCAGCTGCGGGCCTCGCAGCCCGAGCCCCAAAAGCCGTCGCCGGTTGCCGGACGTCCTACACTGAAGAGTCTGGACGCGGTCGATCGGGCGTTGCTGCGCGCGGCGACGGTGGAGATGACGAAGCTCGAGAGCCGGCTGCCCTTTCTCGCGACGACGGCGAGCGTCACGCCCTTCATCGGGTTGTTCGGTACCGTGTGGGGGATCATGAGCTCGTTCCTGAATATCAGCGCGACCGGTTCGTCGAGCCTGACCACGGTGGGCCCCGGGATCGCAGAAGCGTTGATCGCGACGGCCGCGGGGCTCTTCGCCGCCATTCCGGCTGTGATCTTCTACAACCACTTCACGAACCGGGTGAAGCACTTCAGCAACGAGATGGACGACTTCTCGCTCGAGTTCCTGAACATCTCGGAGCGTAACTTCACGTAGTTCCCGGCCGGCGCGGGCTGCCGCGAGTTGATTCTGCGCGCCGTGAGGCGCGCCCGCGGAGCGGAGCGGGGCATGGGGCCCCCGCGAGCGACGGCGATGGAGGGTCCGGCGGGGCGAAGCCCCCCGGTTTATTCCGGAGCACAGAGTGCCGAAGGTTCATGACATCGCTGTGACGGGCGGTCGGCGCGGGCGGGGCGCGCGCGTCGTCACCTCGCTGGCCGAGATCAACGTCGTGCCGCTCATCGACGTCATGCTCGTGCTGCTCATCATCTTCATGGTGACGGCCCCGATGATGCAGCAGGGCATGCAGGTGAACCTGCCGCAGACGCGGCGGGCTGATCCGATCAACGCCCAGCCGGTGACCGTCACGCTCTCCTCCGATTTTCGGCGGACGCGCGTGGTTCAGCTCGGGGCCGAGAACGTCCGGCTCGATATCCTGCAGGAACGTGTGCGCCAGACGATTCTTGGACGTGAGGACAAGTCGGTGTTCATCCGGGCGGACGCGACTGCGAACATGCAGGACCTGTTCGACGTTACGGAGAAGTTGAAAGAGGCGGGCGTCGACAAGGTCGGGTTGATGTCCAAGCCGAGAGAAACGCGTTAGCAACCGGCCAGGGCGCGCGAGATGGAAGAAGCGGTAAGCGACGTTCTGGATCTGCGGATGCGCGAGAGCGACGGGCTCTCGCGGATGATCGTGCTGTCGCTGATCGCTCACGGCGTCCTGCTTGCGGCTTTCGTGCTGATGCCGGCAGACTGGCGTGGAGCGAAGAGTACAAGGAACGTCGTACGAATGACGATCTCGCTCAACGGGGGCGCGCCGGGGCCGAACAACGGAGGGATGACGCAGATGTCGTCGCGTCCGGTTCAGGCGGTCGCGCCGCCGGAGCAGAAGCCGCGGCCGGAGACGCCGCCCGCGGCGAAGAAGCCGGAGATGACGATTCCCGACCCGTTGTTGAAGCCGAAGACGGCGTCGCCGAAGGCGGACAAGGCAGTGGACAAGTCGGCAGCTCGCAATCCGACGACGGGACCGAAGGTCACCGCCGGTGATGCGCGCGTGAACACGGGCGCGACCCCGATCCCGTTCGGCGGGCTGTCCACGTCTGGTGGAGCGCGCGCCGGGGGTGTGAAGCTCGACGTGGGTGACTTCTGCTGCCCCGAGTACCTCGCCACCATGACCGACCGCATCCGTTCCAACTGGAACCAGAATCAAGGGGCGGCGGGGCAGGTGATCGTCAAGTTCACGATCAGGCGGGACGGGATGCTCACGAATGTCGAAGTGGAAAAGGGCACCAACAACTATCTGCTCGACACCGAGGCCCGTCGCGCGATTCTGTATACGAAGCAGCTGCCGCCTCTGCCGGCGCAGTTCACCGAACCGTCGTTGACCGTCCATCTCACTTTCGACTACGTGCGCTGATGAAACCGATCCGCCTGCTCACATTCGCCCTTGCCGGCTGCGCGACGATGGCGCTGACGGCTCAAACGCAACCCCCAGCCGCGCCGCCGCAGCAGCCACGGCAGCCCAGCGAGATTGAGCTGGTGATCAACGGTGCGCCAGGCCTGCCGCCCAAGATTGCCGTGCCCGACCTCATACCGCTGAGCAGCGAGCCGGAAACGGTCGCTGCCGCGAAGACGGTCGGCGAGGTGCTCTGGGACGACCTGAATTTCGAGCGCGAGTTCTATCTGATCCCGCGCGACACATACCGGTCGATTCCGGTTGCCTCCTCGACAGAGCAGGTCGCGCTCGACAGGTGGAAGGAGATCGGCGCCGACGGCGTCGTCGTCGGCTCGATTCGCAAGGGCCCGAATGGCTACGTCGTGGAGGTCCGGCTGCTGCAGGTCGTAGGCGGGCGCGTGGCGATGGGCAAGCAGTACAGCGGTTCGCTCAACTCGGTCAAGGACGGCGGGCGCATCTACGCCCATACGGCGGCGGACGACATTCATCTGAGCCAGCGCCAGGTGCGCGGTGTCGCACGCACCAAGCTGCTCTTCTCGTCCGACCGCGACGGCACGCGGATGAAGGGACCGGTCGGCGACCGCGACATCTCGAACATCTATCGATCGGACTACGATGGCGCGAATCAAACGAGGATCACCTACACCGCGGGTCTGGATATCACGCCGGCCTGGGCGCCCAACGGGGCCGAGATCGCCTATGCCTCCTGGCGGAGCGGCTACTCCGACATCATCGTCCAGTCGATGGTGTCAGGGATGCCCGCCCAGAAACCGGCCAAGGGATCGTTCGAGGCGCAGAACTACCTGCCTGCGTGGTCGCCAGACGGCACGAAGATCGCTTTCATGTCGAGCCGGGACGGCAACCCGGAGATCTACTACATGAACCGCGACGGAAGCGGGATGCGGCGGGTGACCAACAGTCCTGCGATCGACGTGACGCCGACGTGGTCGCCGACGGGCCAGCAGATCGCGTTCGTCTCGGATCGTACGGGTCGTCCGCAGATCTACGTCGTGAACATCGACGGGACGGGACTCAACAAGATCACCAACGAGGTGGCCTGCGATCGGCCCACCTGGTCGCCGGCGCCGTTCAACGAGATCGCGTACACGTCACAATCCGGCGGAGGCCACGACATCCGCGTGTACGAGTTCGCCACAGGTCAGACGCGTACCATAACAGACGGAACCGGCAGCAACGAGAGTCCGGCGTTTTCGCCGAACGGCCGCCACATCGCGTTCTCGTCCGATCGCATGGGGCGCGAGCAGGTCTACCTCATCGACCGGGACGGCAAGAATCTTCGTCAGATTACGAAGACCGGACGGAATCGGTATCCGAACTGGTCGCAATGAGCGCATCAACGACGCGATGAGCGCATCAACGAAAAGAGAGAGCATGAAAAGTAGACGAGTGTCAGCTGTGGTGGTCGCGATTGCGCTGGCCGTCGGCATCGGCGCATGTTCCAAGAAGAAGCCACCGGTGGCAAAGCCCATTCCCCCGCCGCCGCCCGCCAGTGACACGATGCGGCCCCCGCCGCCCCCGCCGCCTGAACCGGTGCGGGAGACGCCGATGCCTCCGGAGCCGCTGACGAGCGATCCGCTGACCGCCACCGACATCGACGTCATCAACAAGAACTCCCCGTTCCAACCGGTGTTCTACGCGTTCGACAGCGCCGAGGTCGATGCTGGCGCGCAGAAAGTCCTGAACACGAATGCCGATATTCTGCGAAAGTATCCAACGTGGGTGATTACGATCGAAGGCCACTCCGACGAGCGCGGCACGGCCGAGTACAATCTCGCGCTGGGCGAGCGGCGCGCAGCGGCCGCGCGGACGTACCTCGTGTCGCTCGGCATTCCAGCCGATCGGCTGAAGACCGTGAGCTACGGTAAGGAGTTCCCGTTCGATCCCGGGCACGACGAGTCGGCGTGGGCGAAGAATCGTCGAGCGCACTTCGTCGTGACGTCGAAGTAGGGGCCAGGGGTTCTCGGGTTGGCCCAGGTTGAATCGCTGGCTCGACGCAGGGCCAGAGCCGGATGACGTTTCCCGGGCCACGGAGTGCGTCGGTTTTCTTGAACGATAGAGGCTGGGGGAAGCTATGAGATCGATCGGACGTTTTGCGGCGGTCATGGCCTTGACGCTGGCGGTGCCTTCGGTCGCGGGCGCGGCCAACAAAGAGCACCAGCAGCTGATGGCGGAGATCCGCATGCTGCAGGAACAGCAGCAGCAGCTCCAGCAGATGCTTGGCGGACTCGCCGACACGCTGAAGGTGATGACGTCCCGGATCGACAGCGAAGCCGACGCGACGCGAAAGGCCTTCGCCGATCAGAAGCTCCTGGTCAGCGGGATCGGCGATATCGTGCGCGTGCTGCGCGAGAAGGCGGACGACACGAACGTGCGCCTGTCGACGATGACGCAGGAGCTGCAGGCGCTGCGACAGACCGTGGCATCGATGCCGTCGCCGTCAGGGGCACCCGCAACCACGAACGATCCTGCGGCTGGTGATCCTGCCGCGCCAGCGGGTGCGCCCGGCGGAGCGCCTGGCCCCGGCGCATCGAATATCTCACCGACACGCATGTACGATCAGTCGTACGCCGACTACGCGGCTGGTCAGTTCGATCTTGCGGTCGATGGGTTCCAGGCGTTCATCCGCACGTTCCCGACGTCGCCGAAGGCCGCCGAAGCGCAGCTCTACATCGGCTATTCGCTCTACAACGCCGGCCGGAACACGGAAGCGATCGCCGCGCTGCAGAAGGTGATCTCAGACTATCCGCAGAGCGGCAGCGTGTCGTCCGCCTACTACAAACTCGGCTTGACGTACGAGGCTCTCAAGCAACCGGACAACGCGCGGAAGGCCTTCGAGACCGTCGTCCAGAAGTATCCGAATTCTTCCGATGGCGTGATGGCGCAGCAGGCGCTCGAACGCCTGAAGCGCCGGGACCAGGACGAACCCTGAGCTGCGCGGGCAGGGTCCTGCGACCCCTGCCCTACCGCCTCCGGGTCCGCAGCACGGAACCTTCCTGGTGGCCTCTATCTACTGATTCAGCAGCGTGTCGTTCCTTGGTCGGCCGCTTTCGCGGTCCCGCTGTGGTCGGCCGCTTTCGCGGTCGCGACAACGGAGCGGCTGCTGCTGATGCAGACGTTACATCCTGCTAGAACGGGATATCGTCGTCCGTGAGCTCCGAGCCGGGCTCGCCGCCCATGGGCTCGTCCGAGGCTGAGGACCCTACGCGGGCCGGTGTCCGGCTTCCCCCGCCGCCGCCGGCACTGCCCAGGAGCACGACCCTGTCTCCGCGGATCTCGGTGGTGTACCGCTTGTTGCCGTCCTTGTCGTCCCACTGGCGCGTCTGGAGCCGCCCCTCGACGTAAATCTGTTTGCCTTTGACCAGGTACTCGTTGAGGGACTCGGCGGACTTGCCCCAGAGGACGATACGGTGCCATTCGGTCTTTTCCTGCTTCTGGCCGCCTTTGTCGTTCCACACTTCCGTCGTCGCGAGATTCAGCGTCGCGACAGGCGCGCCGCCCGGCGTGTATCGCAGCTCCGCATCGCGACCGAGGTTGCCGACGAGGATCACCTTGTTCACACTGCCCATGCGATCGTCCTTTCAAGAGTGCCGCCACTCCGGCAGGCACGGAATTGCCCGGTATCTGCGCGGCGCCGAGCCGCGCATGGCAAGAACTGCGATAGCGGCTGCGTCGATGGTGAGCAGCTGCTGCGATCTTGAAGCTCTCGGCTTTCAGCGTTCAGCTCTCAGCCTCCCGCTGTCTCTCCGAACTCTCGGCTGAGAGCTGAGAGCTGAGAGCTGGAGCTGAAGCTGAGCGCTACGTCCTCCTCCCATACCGATCCTCCAACCGCACGACATCGTCGAGCTCCGGCGTCGACACTTCGAAGATGTCGCAGTCGTCGATGGCCGTCATGCGATGGACGGTGCCGGGCGTGATGTGGACCGACTCTCCGAGCTTCATCTCGCGCTTGACGAGTTTGCCCTGCTCCTGGATTTCGAACAGCAACCGTCCGGCCCAGAGGAAGATCGTCTCGTCCTTCTTGTTGTGATATTGCAGGCTGAGGGCGTGGCCGGCGTCGACGTGTATCAGTTTGCCTACGTACCGGTCGGTCTTCGCCCAGTGCAGCTCGTATCCCCAGGGTTTGTCTACGCGTGTCACGTCCTCTGGCACATCGGCTCCTTGTTTAGCCGGGGGGCTTCGCCCCGCCGGACCCCCCATCGCCGTCGCTCGCGGGGGCCCTGCGCCCCGCGCCGCTCCGGCGGGCGCGCCTACCGGCGCGCTCGGTTGCCAACCTTCAAACCCGGGGGGCTTCGCCCCGCCGGACCCCCCATCGCCGTCGCTCGCGGGGGCCCCTGCGCCCCGCGCCGCGCCGGCGGGCGCGCCTCCCGCTAACTGGCCTCGACCTCGGTACAGAATTCTCGTCGGGAGCCGAGGCGGCGACAGCCTCAGCGACCGGGCTGCGCTTGCGGCGTCAGCAGCTCGAGCAGGGCGCGCTCCACTTCCTTCACGGTTCGCGCGGCGAGCGCGCGCCGCGCCGCCACCCGCGCTTCTCCTGCGCGGAGGCTTCGAACCACTTGCTTCGCGAGCGGCAGCGCGCCCGGCGCCATGCTGAATTCCCGCAGGCCCAGCCCCACGAGCAATGCGAGCAGCGCCGGGTCGGCAGCCATCTCGCCGCACACGGCGACCGGTATTCCGGCGCGCCGCCCCGCGCGTGCGACCATCCGCACGATCCGCAGGATCGCCGGATGCATCGGCTCGTACAGGCTCGATGACGCGGTCGTCGGTGCGATCGACGGCCAGACAATACTGGATCAGATCGTTCGTGCCGATGCTGAAGAAATCCGCTTCGCAGGCAAGCAGCGGCGCCATCACCGCTGCCGACGGCACTTCGATCATGATGCCGATCTCGAAGTCGCCCGGGGTCTGCCCGCTTGCGCGCACGGCGTCAGCTGCGCGCTCGACTGCCGCGCGCGCGGCGCGCAGCTGTTCGAGTCCGGAGACGAACGGGAACATGACACGGAGCTGTCCGTGCACCGCCGCGCGAAGCAGCGCCCGGAGCTGCGCTTGGAAGATCGGCTCCATCGCGAGGCTCAGCCGGATGCCGCGCAATCCGAGAGGCGCCCGCGCTCCGTCGATCGCTGCATGACCCAGCCGGAGCTGGGTCTCGCTCACGTCGAACGTGCGGATCGTGACGCGGCGTGGCGCGGCGTTCTCCATCAGCCGACGGTATGCGGCATATTGGGTCTCTTCCGTCAGCGCTGATGGTCCGCTGCCAGCGAGAAGGAACTCCGATCGAAACAGCCCGATGCCCGCTGCGCCCCTCTCCAGGGCTCGTACCGCGTCGTCCGGACTCTCGATGTTGGCTTCGAGCCGGACGGCCACGCCGTCCTCGGTGATCGCCGGGAGTCCGCGGAACGGCTCGAGTGTCGCCTCGTAGGCCAGCAGCCGGCGCTGCCTGGCGGTGACCTGCGCGAGCGTCTCGGCATCGGGCTCGACGAACACTTCGCCCGTGAGTCCGTCGACCGCGACGAGCGCGCCCGGCGCGATCAGGCCGCTGGCGTCGTTGAGGCCGGCGACCGCCGGAACGTGAATCGACCGCGCCAGGATGGCTGTGTGATAGGTCCAGCTCCCCGCCTCGGTGACGAGCGCCGCGAGCCGCTGCCAGTCGAGCTGCGCAATCACGGACGGTGTGATCTCGTCGGCGACGAGCACGAGCGGCCCCTCGATGCCGTCGAAGAGATCCGACGGATCATCGCGTCCGCAGGTTCATGCACAGCCGCCCGACCACGTCGGCGACGTCGCCTTTGCGCTCGCGCAGATAGCTGTCCTGCGCCTCGTCGAAGAGCGCCGAGATCTCGTCGAGCGCGCGCTGGAGGGCTGACGCCGCGTTCAGATGCTCGTTCCGGATGATCGTCGATGCCCGTCCGATCAGCATCGCGTCATCGAGCATCAACAGCTGGGCGTCGAAGATGTATGCGTGCTCCGGCCCGCCGCTCCGGGCGATCCGCTCCTTGATCTGCTGGATCTGCCCGCGCGATCGCTCTCGTGCTTCCTCGAGGCGCGCGAGCTCGCGATCGACGAGGGCGGCGGGGATCCCGAATTGCAAATCGCGCGCGGCGCCCTTGAGGACGAGCGCCCTGCCGACTCCGATGCCGGGCGATACGCCGAGGCCGGTCAGGCGCATGACATTTCGTCGAAGCCGCGCTCGACCAGACGGGTCAGCGCCTCCAACGCCTCTTGCTCGTCCGGGCCGTCGGCCGTGAGCGTGATCAGGCTCCCCTGCGCGGCGCCCAGGAGCAACAGGCCCATGATGCTCTTCCCGTCCATTTCCCTGCTGCCGCACGCGACGCGAATCTGTGACGCGAACGCGCTGGCCCTGTGTACGAACTTTGCGGCGGCGCGCGCGTGCATGCCGAGCGCGTTCGTGACCGTCAGCGTGCTCGTCGTCATGCCTTCTCGCCGCGGAGCAAGTCCGATGTCACCCAGATGGCGTTCCGGCCGTGTTCCCGCATCTCGCGAGCGAGCGCGAGAAGGTCCGACTCCTTCGGCGGCCGCGCGAGCTTGATCAGCATCGGCAGGTTGACGCCGGTGATCACTTCCACGTGCGGGCCGACGAACGTCACTCCGAGGTTCGCCGGCGTGCCGCCGAACAGATCGGTCAGGACGAGGACGTCCGCCGGCTCGCTCTCGGTGCCCCCCGCAGACGCTTGCACGCGCTCGATCGCACGGCCGATGTCTTCACGCGCGTGATCGACGTCTTCGTGCCAGCCGATCGACACGGCGGCCATGTGCGGCAGCTCGCCCACGATCATCTCCGCCGAGTTCATCAGCTCCGCCGCCAGCTGACCGTGTGTGACGACCACGACACCAAGCCTCATGCGATCTCTCATCCCTCCAGGGCGATATCTCTGTGAGTGACCCTCACACGAACCCCGGTCAGCCCGGACAGCCCCTTCCGCAGGGCCTCCGCAATCGCGACCGAGCGATGACGCCCGCCCGTGCATCCGATGCCGATCGTCAGATAGCTCTTTCCTTCCGTGACGTATTGCGGGATCAGGAACTTCAGCAGATTGAGCGTATGGCGCAGGAAGTCGTGGGTAGCGTCCGAGCGCTCCAGGTATCGCACGACGTCCCGGTCCCGCCCGGTATGCGGCCTCAGTCGCGGCACGAAGTGCGGGTTCGGCAGAAACCTGACGTCGAACAGGAGGTCCGAGTCCACGGGGATCCCGTGCTTGAACCCGAAGCTCAGGATCGTCACGACGAGCTGGGTGCCGGGCGCGCGTCCGCTCGCGACGCTCGTGAACGCGTGGCGCAACTCGTGAACCGTCATGCCCGACGTGTCCACGATGTGGTCCGCCATGCGCCGGATGGCCCGCATGGCCGTGCGCTCCTCGCGGATTCCCTCGATCGCGGACCGGTCCGGAGCGAGCGGGTGTGGCCTGCGGGTCTCGCTGAACCGGCGGACGAGCGCAGGCTCGGACGCCTCCAGGAAGATCAGCACCGGATTCAGGCCGCGCATCGCTTTGAGGCGCCGGTAGATACGCCGGAAAATCGGTCAGCAGTTTGCCTTCGCGCACGTCGACGACGACGGCCGCGCGCGCGATTTCGCTTCCTGCGCGCAGTGTGAGCTCTGCCAGCATCGGCAGCAGGGAGACCGGCAGGTTGTCGACGCAGAAGTACCCGAGATCCTCGAGGGCGCGGATCGCCTGCGACTTGCCGGATCCTGAAACCCCGGTGAGCACGACGAACCGTGACGTGATGGCGGTCCGCGCGGCGCTGCGCGCAGCGTGCCGCTTCTTCGCCATTTAGCGGCCTGTCCTCGTCATGAGTCGAGTTGCTTTCGGGCGGGACATCCCGCCTGCGGGCGTTGCTCTCTTTCAGTTACTGCAGGTGTTTTCAGTCGCCGCGCGCTGGCACTCGAGGCCCCTGTTCCGAAATCGACTCCACATCCGCCGACGACCACTACAGATCCTCTCCCGGCTCGACGTCCGCATCAACATCGACCGCCGGGAGCTCGAGCCCGCGGTTGACGCGCTCGACGAGCCGGCGGGCGGCGTGGTGCCCGCTCGATCTGAGCAACTGGTTTCGAGCCGCGACCTCGACGAGGATCGCGACGTTCCGGCCGGGCGCGACCGGCATCCTTACCATCGGGATGCGGATTCCGAGCAGTTCGTAGAAATTGTCGTCGACGCCAAGTCGATCGTACTCCCGGCCGGGCTCCCATCGTTCCAATTGCACGACGAGCTCGACGCGCTTCGACGTTCGAGTCGAGGCCACTCCGAACAAGTCCTGGACGTTGATCATGCCGAGCCCACGAATCTCCATGTGGTGACGCGTCAGCTCGGGGCACGTACCCATGACGAACGATTGCGCCCGACACCGAGCTCGACGGCGTCGTCGGCGACAAGGCGGTGGCCCCGCACGACGAGATCGAGCGCGCACTCACTCTTGCCGATGCCGCTCTCCCCCACGACAAGCACGCCGAGCCCGAGGATGTCCAGGAGCACGCCGTGGATGATTCCGCGCGCCGAGAGATAGGTATCCAGGACGGAAGAGAGCCGCGACATCGCCTCCGGCGTCGCGGCGCGGGTCCTCAGGAGCGGTACCTGCGCGCGGTCGGATTCGATGGGCACTTCAGCAGGAGGGTCGAAGCCGTCGGTGACGAGGACGCACGGAAGCGCGTAGCCCAGGATCCGTTGAAGGACCTCGACCCGCGCGTCGTGGTCGAGGCTCTCGAGATACCTGATCTCGCTCTCGCCGAACACGAGCACCCGTCCTTCGCGCAGGTACGCGTCGAATCCCGAAAGCGCGAGTCCGGTCTTCTGCGTATGCGGAATGGTGATCCGCCGATCGAGACCCTCGGCGCCCGCCAGGAGCTTCCAGATCGAGGCTGCGCGACTCTGCGAGGTCGCGCAGGATCGTCCGGATCGTGACGCCGGCGGGCTCGTTGGTATGGGCCATGCTCATCGAGGAGGGCGTCTGCTACGGCCAGCAGTATCGGCGCCGTCGCGGAATCAGTCCGGCTCGATCAGTCCCAGGTTGCCGTCCTTGCGCCTGTAGAGAATGCTGATGGCGTCGGTGTCGGAGTTCCGGAAGACGACGAAGCTCTCGCGGTCGGCGTTCACCTGCAGCGCGGCATCCTCCACCGACATCGGTTTGACCGGATAGCTCCGGGCGCGCACGATCCGGGCCGGCGCGCCGGCGGTGACGGCGCCGCCGTTGGCCGGGACGTCCACGGTCCGGGCGCCGGAGCCCCTCCTCTTGCGCTCGGCCCATTTTCCCTTGACCTTCTGCGCCTGCTGCTCGATCTTCTCCGACGACTGCCTCAGCGATGCAGGCCAGCCTGTGCCTTCACCGCGGCCTCGGAGCATGCGATCTCCTCGCGCATGCACGACGATTTCGGTGCGGTGTCGGTACTTTTCCTTCGTCAGGATGACCTGCGCGGAAATTACGCTGTCGTTCAGGAGCCGACCCAAGCGGACGAGGCGCTTGTCGATCAACTCGCGGATGTCGGGGGTGATGTCTACGTGACGGCCGGTGATTTCCAGTCTCATGGTGGCAGCTGACAGCTATCAGCCGTCAGCCATCAGCGCGAGCCGTCAGCGGCGGATCGAGCTCGTCCGCTGGCAGCTGAGGCCGAGAGCTGAAGGCTAGAAGAGCACTTTTCGTTGGTTGGACGTCGGAATCTTGAGCTCCTCGCGATACTTCGCAATCGTGCGGCGGGCGAGCATCAGCCCCTCCTTCTGCAGGATGCTGACGATCTTCGAATCGCTGAGCGGCTTGCGCGGGTCTTCGTTCTCGATGATCTTCCGGATCCGCTGTTTGATCGTCACCGACGACACGCTCTCGCCGTACGAGCTGCTGATGCCGCTGTGGAAGAAGTACTTCATCTCGAACACGCCTTGAGGCGTGTGCATGTACTTGTTGTTCACCACGCGGCTGACGGTCGACTCGTGCATGCCGATGTCGTTGGCGACGTCCCGGAGCACGAGCGGGCGCAGATACTCGATGCCGTGATCCAGGAACTCACGCTGAAAGTTGATGATGCTGGTGGCAACCTTGTGGATGGTCTTCTGACGCTGGTCGACTGACTTGATCAGCCACAGCGCAGACCGGAACTTGTCCTTCACGTAGGCCCGCGTCTCGTCGTTCGACTCGCCACCTGCGCCGCTCTTGTCGAGCAGCCTCCGGTACACCGGGCTGATGCGAAGCTGCGGCAGCCCTTCCTCGTTCAGCGCGGCCACGTACTGGTCTTCGACTTTGACGATGTAGACGTCGGGGATGACGTACTGCGACTGTGTCGGGTTGTACCGGCTGCCCGGCTTCGGATCGAGACCGCGGATGATTTCGATATGCTCCCGCAGGTCTTCGATGTTCATCCCGAGCTTGCGCGCGATCTCCGGAACCTGATGGTTCTGCAGCAGTCGCAGGTGCTCGGTGACGATCTTCTCTGACGGGGTGCCTTCCAGCCCCAAATGCCGGATCTGGAGCCACAGGCACTCCTGCAGATCGCGGGCCGCGACACCGATCGGATCGAACGTCTGCACGTGCTGAAGCGCGCGCTCGACGTCCGCCACCGGCCACTCTCCCATGGCCGCGATTTCCTCGACCGACGCCACCAGGTACCCGTCGTCGTCCAGGTTGCCGATAATCGCTCCGCCGATCTCCTTGAGCTGGTCGTCGTCGGTCTGCATCGAGAGCTGCCAGACCAGGTGATCGGAAAGCGACCCTGCAGTCGACAGCGTGTTCTCGATGGGCGGAAGTTCCTTGACCTCGGAGGGCGTTCGAGACCTGTAGCCGTCGTCCAGATAGTCGCCGAAGAAGTACTCGTAGTCGGCGTCGTCCCACGAGTCGGTTTTCTCTACGGGCTTCTCGGGCTCCTGCTTGTCGGCCTGCTGCTGCTCGGCGGGCTGGAGCTCCTCGGTCTCGACTTCCTCGAGGAGCGGGTTCTCGACCATCTCCTGGTTCAGCAGATCAGCGAGCTCGAGCGTGGACATCGGGAGCAGCTTGATCGCCTGCTGCAACGACGGCGTCAGAATGAGCTTCTGAACGAGTTTTGTATGCAGTTTCTGCTGAATTGCCATGGGTTTCGGTACTGGTCCGTCCCTACAATCTTAGCCCGTTATCCGGCTCGAGACGCGAATTTTGTACTCGCTTCGCAGCCGCATCGAGGGCTTTGCCAAGCGGCGTACAGGTCCCGGGGAGGCATTCACCCCACATTTGTCAATCCAATCGGAAATCGGCACCGAGGTAGATCCGCTTCACATCCTCGTCTGCGGCCAGGCCGTCCGGCGTGCCGCTGCGGAAGATGACGCCATCGTGAACGATGTAGGCGCGGTCCGTGATCCGCAGCGTTTCCCGGACGTTGTGGTCGGTGATCAGCACCCCGATCCCGCGCTCTTTCAAATGAAAAATGATCTTCTGGATGTCGGTCACGGCAATCGGATCGATGCCCGCGAAGGGTTCGTCCAGCAGCATGAACATCGGGGCCATGACGAGCGCACGGGTGATCTCGACCCTCCGGCGCTCGCCGCCCGATAGCGTGTATGCCGGCGACTTCGCCAGGGGCGTCAAGCGAGAGCTCCGCCAGGAGGTCTCGGAGCCGCGCTCGCCGCGTCGCGCCGTCCAGGTTAAGCGTCTCGAGGATGGCAAGGATG
The DNA here is from genome assembly GCA_963730995.1 of uncultured Acidobacteriota bacterium. Taxonomy (GTDB): domain Bacteria; phylum Acidobacteriota; class Vicinamibacteria; order Vicinamibacterales; family 2-12-FULL-66-21; genus CAVSUB01. Next base: position 287,276 of record CAVSUB010000013.1, read on the forward strand.
TTCTGCTCGACCGACAGTCCTCTGAAGATCGACGCCTCCTGCGGGAGGTAGCCGATGCCCTTCCTGGCCCGGATGTACATCGGATCGTCGGTGATGTCCGCGTCGTTCAGCAGGACGCGGCCCGAATCGGGCGCGGTGAGCCCCACGACCATCGAGAACGTCGTCGTTTTCCCTGCGCCGTTCGGGCCGAGCAGGCCGACGACCTCGCCCGAGGCGATCTCGAGCTGGACGCCTTTTACCACTGTCCGACCGCTGTACGATTTGGTGAGATCGCGGGTGCGCAGCGTCGCCATTCAGTCGCGCGTCCCGGGACATGCGATCGTGGTCGTCGTCACCGGGCTGCCTTCTGTCTGGATGTTGTCGACGGCTCGCTGGAAGCGCAGCACCCCCGCCAGCGTTTTCTTGCAGGACGTCGTCTCCTTCTGCACCACTTCCACCGGCGATCCCACCATCACGTAGGTTTCGTCGGCGGCTGTGTAGGTCAGGTGCCGTCCCCGCGCCGTCCGATCGCTCTCGATCGTCGTGACCGTTCCTTCCGCCTCCAGCCGTTCCAGCTCGTTCACTCCCTCTTTGAGGAACATGTCGATCCGCAGGCCGGTCAGGTCGCCCTGCGCCCCGACGAGATGCGCCAGGTTCGGGGCCGCCGACGTGTACGTCGCCAGATGCTTCGCGTCGTCGTACACGAAGTGCTCGCCCGTGCCGATCGTCTCCGTGGACTTTCGCTCGTTCGTTTTCAAATCGACGTCGTCGATCAGCATCTTCGTTCGGACCTTGAGGTGTGCGATGAGGTTGCCGGACCTGTCGTCGATGTCGATGGTGTCGGCCTGCAGCTCGGTGCCGCCCGGTTGCGTGAGTCGTGCGGATCCCGAATAGATGGCGTGCGACGCTGCGCTGTCGTACTCGAGCCGGTTCGAACGGACCGTCACCGGCTGATCCTGCTTCAGCATGGAGGGCAGCTTCGTCTGCTCTTTCGCGTCCTGAGTGGCCTGGCCCGGCGCGCCCCGGCCGGCGTCGGGCTTCCGGTCCATGATGCTTCGGACGTCCGTCTCGGCCTTCAGCTTCTGGGTCGACACCGCCATCGAGATCGTTCGCGCGTGCACGGTCAGCTGGCCGTCCGTGACGGTCGGCGGCGGGCCCGGGTCGGTCGTCGAGGGCGTGAGGTCGAGACGATCCTGGTCGACCTGATACAGGCCGATCGGCGCCTCGGCTGTCGATTTCGTCCCGTCCACGAACTTGAAGTTGCCGCGGAACTCCGCCTGTTGGAGATCACCAAGCCCAGGTTTCGTGTGGACGATGAGCCGTTTCGCGGTGCCGTGGCGGTCGACGGCGGCGAGATTCCCGCGCGCGGCCAGGGTCTCGCGATAGTCCACAGGACCCTCGAACGTGGCGGTCTGCAGCCCCGCATCCCCTTCACCGGCGGCGGCAAGCGTCGACGCTTTGATCGTTTTCGCCGGCACGGTGCCTTGAGCCGGAAGATCCAGCTGCACGTTCTCGGTGGCGTTCAGCTGGGTGACGGTCGAACCGTCAGCCGCCATCGTCATGTCGATCATCCGTGCGCCGATCCGGCGCGCGCCGCCCTCGGACGGCAGTTGGACGGCGCTCTGTTCCATCAGCTTCGCCAGCTGCAGCGTGCGGCCGTCAGGACCGTACGTCAGATCGATGTCCTTCGCCGACATCGACTGGGCGTTTGCGCCGGTGCCGACGATCCGGCTGTTGCCCCGGAGCTGCATGGTCTGAATTTTCTGATCGTCGGGGGTCAGCGCGGCCGTGAGATCGTCAGCATCGATCGTGCGGTTGTCTGCGACCACGTGCGCGGCTTTCGAGAGTCGGACGTAGTGATCCGCGCGCGCGAGGCCCGCTGTGCCAGCGCTTCCCTGCATGGCCCCGCCACCCTTCTCATCCGGTGTGACGGAGATCTGCGCATCGGCCAGGATCCAGAGAACGTCACGATTGCGGTCGTATGTGGCCCCTGTTCCCTTGCCTGTCATGCGGCCGCGGGTGAAGGTGACCGGGCCGGGGACCTGCAGCATGCCCTCTTTGTCGTTGTAGGTGCCCTCGTTGCAGGTGACGATCAGATCGTCGCTGGTGCGTAGCTTGACGTTGCGCCGGACCACCGCCGTAGAGAACCCGCTGGCACCGTCAGCGGGCTGGGTGGCCTCGGCCTCGTCAGCAGTGATCGTGATGTTGCGACCGTCGCGGTCGGGTAGATCCAGCGTGGCGTTTCCGAAGAGATTCCGCCCGTCCTCGTACAGCTTGTGGTTCTGCGATTTGATCGAGAATTCCACCTTGCCGGACTTGTCCCGGCGCTCCCAGTGGAAGCCGCCCACCGTCTGGGCGACCGCTTTCGCGTCGATTTTCAGCCGCTCCGGCCTGGGCGGAGTGACTCCGGTCTTTCGCAGCGCCAGGAAGACGAAGCCTGCGAAGGCGACGATGAAGACGGCAATCGCGAGCCGTGCGGCTTTCTGCCAGCGCATGAGAAGTGAGGCTGCGGAATGCCACAGCCCAGCTCTTTATTCTACGCCGTCGAGGCTCTTGATATCTGCCACGGTGAGCTCGAGGAACGTCTCGCCCTGATACTCGTTTCGGTCGAGAGAGAACGCGAGGTTCACGCCGCTGCGATGTTTTTCGAGGAACTGGGCGCGCTCGGCAAGCCGCCAGGCCATTGCGCGAAATCGCCGGCCCTCCTGGTTGAACGTCATCTTCAGATGGCGGTCCTTGATCGATTTCGGTCCGTCGACGATCTGCACCGGGCCTGCATGGAAGACCGGCCGGGGATTCGCGAGGCCGAACGGCCCCATCGAGTCCAGCCCCTGCACGAGGTCGTGCGTGATGGCTTTCAGATGGAGGGGACCGTCTATCCGCAGCCGTGGCCGGAGTTGGTCCGGCTCGAGGACGTCGTCGGCGTACGCGTTGACGCGCGCCCGGAACTCCGGTACGCGTGCAGCCTCCATCGTCAGCCCTGCAGCCTGGCGGTGACCGCCGAACCTGGCGAACAGGTCGGCGCAGTGCTCGAGTGCCCCGAGCATGTCGAAGTCCGGGATGCTGCGGCAGGATCCGTGTGCGACATCGCCGTCGATCGAGAGCACGATGGCTGGTTTGTGATAGGCGTCGACGAGCTTTGAGGCCGCGATCCCGATCACGCCTCGATGCCATCCGTCGCCTCCGACGACGAGCACGTTGTGTGCGCCGACGGCAGGATCGGTTTCAATCGCCTTTTTCGCCTGACTGACGAGCTCGGCTTCTTCCTGCTGGCGCCGGAGGTTCTCGTCGTTGAGCTGCTGTGCGAGGCCTCGCGCCTCGTCGCCCATCGATTCGCCCGTGGCGAGCAGCAGCCGCGTCGCGATGTCCGGAGTGCTCATGCGGCCGGCCGCATTGACTCGCGGAGCAATCATGAAGGCAACCTGGTAGCTGTCGATTGTCTTTCCTGTGAGTCCAGTCGCTTCCAGCAATGCCCGCAGGCCTATCGTATGCGGGCCACGACTGAGCGACGCGAGCCCGAGCCTCGCAATCACCCGGTTCTCGCCGACGAGAGGCACGACGTCCGCAAGCGTTCCAATTGCGGCCACTTTGACGAACGCCGGCAGCCAGTGTCCTTTTCCGGCGCGCTCGCAAAGGGCCTGCACGAGCTTGAGGGCGACGCCGACGCCAGCCAGATTTTTGTCCGGATAGGTGCAGTCGTGCCGCTTCGGGTTGATGACCGCCAACGCGGCCGGCAGCTCGGTGTCGGGCTCGTGGTGGTCGGTGATGATGAGATCGACGCCGAGCTCGCGAGCCCGCCGCGCGGCATCTGCGCCGCGGATCCCGCAGTCGACCGAAACGATCACTGACACACCCTCGGCGTGCAGCCGGTCGATTGCCGCCGGCTGGAGGCCGTAGCCGTCCTTGAGCCGTTCCGGAATGAAGTGGCTCACCGTGCCACCGAGCAGCTCGAGGGTCCGTCGCAGAATCACGGTCGATGTGATCCCGTCGACGTCGTAGTCGCCGTGAATCGCGATGGACTCTTTGCGGGCGAGCGCCTGCTCGAGGCGGACCACCGCACGGTCCATGTCGGCGAGCCTGAATGGATCGTGGAGCTGCTCGAGCGACGGATTCAGGAAGCGGCTCGCTTCGTCGGGGTTTCCGAACCCGCGCATGCACAACAGCCGGGCGACGGTGGGATGCAGCCCGAGGGCCGACGCCAGCGTCGAAGCCTGACCGTCGTCGCACGGCAGATGCTGCCAGAGGAGGGACTTCATTCCCTCGGCGGGCTCCCCGGCGCCGCTGCGGGCGGGACGGCCTCGCTATCCACGAACGCCTGCCCTTCCCGTCCCATGCGTCGGAATTTCTGGTAGCGCCGATCGAGGCGCTCTTCGACCGGCAGCGACTCAAGCTCCTCGAGTGCCTGGGTCAGGGCCTGATCGACGAGCGCTGTGGCGCGATCGTGATCGTTGTGTGCGCCGCCGATCGGTTCGGGCACGATCGCGTCGATGATTCCAAGCTCCAACAGGTCGGGCGCGGTGATCTTCAGCGCCGCTGCCGCCTCGACCTTGCGTTCGGCGTCACGCCAGAGAATCGCAGCGCATCCCTCGGGCGGAATCACGCTGTAGATCGAGAACTCCTGCATCAGTATCCGGTCGCCTACCGCGATTCCCAAGGCGCCGCCGCTTCCGCCCTCCCCACACACCATGACGACGATGGGGACCTCGAGGATGCTCATTTCCCGGAGATTGACGGCGATGGCCTCAGCGACGCCCCGCTCCTCGGATTCGATGCCCGGGTACGCCGCCGGAGTGTCGATGAACACGACGATCGGCCGCCGGAACTTCTCGGCGAGCTGCATCACACGAAGCGCCTTGCGGTAGCCCTCCGGGCGCGCGTAGCCGAAGTTCCGGAAGATCTTCTGTTTGGTGTCCCGCCCCTTCTGATGCCCGATAACGGCGACGTAGCGTCCTCGATAGTCGCCGAAGCCGCAGACGATGGCGTGATCGTCGGCGAACCGGCGATCGCCGTGCAGTTCGTCGAAGCCGGTGAACAGCCGCTCCACATAGTCGAGCGTGTTGGGGCGGTTGGGATGCCGGGCGACGAGAACGCGCTGCCAGGGCGTGAGGTTGGCGTAGATCTCGACTCGAATCTCGTCGGCGCGTTTCTGAAGGGTTTCGATGGACCGTTCGCGCTCGGGCGTGCGCGGCAGCATGCTCAGCGCTTCGATTTCCTTCAGCAGGACGCCGATTGGTTCCTCGAATTCCAGCAGGTCAGCCATGTAGAACCCTTCGGATTCTGTGTCGGGATCCGGGGGCGTCAGATCTCGTCGGGATCGGGGATCCGAGATCCGGGATCCGGAAAACCTCGGAATCTTCGTCGAAGCATTGTTGACTGTCGACTCCCGACTGCCGACCGCCGACTGTTGCGGATCCCTGATCCCCGATCCCGACAACCGGGCGCGCCTCGGGGTTTTGGTTGGCGCGTCGCCCCCAGCGGTTCCTCATCGCAATTCAACCGTTCCCGCGCCGCACAGCTGTTCTACTTCGTTGACGAGCCGCTCCGATGGTCTGACTCTCTGTGCGACGTCGGCCCGCACCCGCAGCGGCGTCTGCGGTCCCGGGACCTCGAGCTCCAGGTAGACCCGGCGATCGCCTCGATGTCGGGAGAGGAGCTCCGCGAGCGCTTCGAAGACCGGCCGTCCGTGTGTCGGTACGGACAAGTGAATCGCTACTTCGCGAGTCGTCCGTTCCTGGAGCGCCGCCATGGGCATCAGCTCGGTCGCGACGAGCCGGGCCGACTCATCGTCTTTTTCGAACTTGCCTCGCACGAGTAGCATCGCGTCGGCCTCGATGAGCGAGCCGTGCTTGCCGAACGTTTCGGGGAAGACCACGACTTCGACCGCTCCCGCCACGTCGTCCAGCATGAAGACGGCCATGCGGTCGCCCTTCTTGGTCTTCAACGGCCGCAGTCCGGAGACGATGCCGCCGACCCAGATATCCGCTTCCGACGCGACGAGCTCTCCAACTCTCCGCGCGCCGAACGTCTTCATCTCTTCGGCGAAGCGCTCGAGTGGATGCCCGCTCATGTACAGGCCGAGGGCTTCCTTCTCGTAAGCGAGCTGCTGGCTCTCGGGCCAGGCAGGTGCGTCGGGCAACGGCACCGGTACGGCCGGGCCATCCTCGAGCGAATCGCCGAACAACTGGTTCTGTCCCTTGTCGCGATCGCGCTGATGGCGTCCACCGTGCTCGATGGCCCTGTCGACGGCGGTGAAGAGCCGGGCCCTGGCGGCCGCCGGCGTGACGCCAGTCCCGGCCAGCGAATCGAGGGCGCCTGACTTGATCAGGCTCTCGAGGACGCGCTTGTTCACCAGGCGGAGATCCGCGTGCTCGCAGAGCGTGTAGAGAGATCGAATCGGGCCCTGCGCCTTCCTGACGCCGATCATCGAGAGGATCGCGCCCTCGCCGACGTTCCTGATGGCGCAGAGGCCGAAGCGGACGCCTTCGGGGCCGACGGTGAACGCCAGCTCGCTCGAGTTGATGTCCGGGGGCAGGATCGGAACCCCGAGATCGCGGCACTCCCCTAGGTACATCGCGAGCTTGTCGGTGTTCGCCGCTTCGATCGTCAGCAGCGCGGCCATGAAGTGCCGGGGATAGTTGGCTTTCAGGTACGCCGTCTGGTAGGCGATCCACGCGTAGGTCGTGGAGTGCGACTTGTTGAAGCCGTACCCTGCGAAGAACTCCATCAGGTCGAAAATCTTGGTGGCCTTCTTCTCGTTCACTCCCTTGGCGCGCGCGCCGGCGGTGAAGGCCTCGCGCTGCTTGGCCATGACCTTGGGGTCCTTCTTGCCCATCGCCTTCCGGAGCACGTCGGACTGCCCCATCGAGAATCCGGCCAGGACCGCCGCGATCCGCATGACCTGTTCCTGGTACGCGATGACGCCGTACGTGTCGGACAGGATCGGCGCGAGCGCGGCGAGCTCGTACTTCACCTCCGTTCGCCCCTGCTTGCGCGCGATGAAGTCGTCGACCATTCCGCTCTTGAGCGGGCCGGGACGGTACAGCGCGTTGAGCGCGATCAGGTCGTCCAGGCGCTCGGGCTTCGCCTTCCGGAGCAGCTCGCGCATGCCCGAGCTCTCGAACTGGAAGACGCCGTACGTCTGACCGTCGCAGAAGAGCTTGTAGGTTTTCTGGTCGTTCAGCGGGATGGCGTCGATATCGAGGTCGATGTCGTCCGTGCGCTTGATTTCGTCGAGCGCATCGCGAATCAACGTGAGCGTGCTGAGCCCGAGGAAGTCCATCTTCAAGAGGCCGACGCGCTCGACCTCTTTCATCGCCCATTGCGTGACGATTTCGTCCTTCGGACTCTTGTAGAGCGGCACGAACTCGGTGAGAGGCTTCGGTGCGATCACGACTCCCGCCGCGTGCACCGACGCATGCCGTGTCATCCCCTCGAGCCGCTGGGCGACCGCGATGAGCTCTCGGACCCGTTCGTCCTTCTGGACCATCTCCTTGAGAGTCGGACTCTCTTCGAGGGCCTTGGCGAGGGTCATGTCGAGTGCCGGCGGAATCGCCTTCGCCACCTTGTCGGCGTCGGCGTACGGTATGTCCATCACGCGCGCGACGTCGCGGACCACGGCGCGCGCCTTCATGGTTCCGAACGTGATGATCTGCGCGACGTTCTCGCGACCGTACTTGCGCGTCACGTAGTCGATCACTTCCCCGCGGCGCCGCTCGCAGAAGTCGATATCGATGTCCGGCAGGGAGACTCGCTCCGGGTTCAGGAAGCGCTCGAAGATGAGGTCGTAGGCGATCGGATCGACGTCCGTGATGCGGAGGCAGTACGCGACGAAGCTTCCCGCAGCGGAGCCACGGCCCGGCCCGACCGGTATCCCACGCTCGCGCGCGTAGCGGATGAAGTCCCAGACGATCAGGAAGTACCCGGGGTACTTCATCTGTTTGATCATCTCGACTTCGTAGCTCAGTCGTCGCTCGTACTCGTCGATCGTGTGCTCGAGGGCGCCGCGCGCCGCGAGCTCCTGCAGCCGCGGCAGGCGCTGCTCGAAACCGTCGCGCACGACCTTCTCGAAGTACTCTTCGAGCGTGAATCCAGCCGGGACGTCGAAGTTCGGAAGGTAATTGGCCGTTGACGACAGGTCCACGTGGCAGCGCTCGGCGATGCGCACCGTGTTCGCGAGCGCCTCCGGATAGTCCTGAAAGACCGTGGCCATTTCCTCGGCGGTCTTCAGATAGAACTGATCGCCGTGGTAGCGCAGCCGATCCGTATCGTTGACGCCTTTGCCAGTGCCGATGCACAGCAGGATGTCGTGCGGCTTGAAATCGGAGTTCTGGAGGTAGTGGACGTCGTTCGTCACGACGAGAGGCAGCCCGAGATCCCTGGCAATCGGCTGGAGCCCGACGTTGACGACGCGCTGCTCGTCGATGCCCTGATATTGCATCTCCAGGAAGAAGTTCTCCGGACCGAGAATGTCCCGATACGCGGCGGCGGCATTGATCGCCTTCTGCTGCTGCTCCGTCCGGATTCCGGTCGCGACCTCTCCCTTCAGACAGCTGCTCAGTCCGATGAGACCGGTCGCGTGCTGCGCGAGGAGTTCCTTGTCGATCCGGGGCTTGTAGTAGAACCCCTCGGTGTAACCGGAGGAGACGAGCTTGATCAGGTTGTGATACCCCTCGTTGGTCGCCGCGAGGAGGACCAGGTGGTTCGCCGTCTCGCCGGGTGTTCCGCTCTTCGTCCGCCGATCGCCCGGAGCAACGTACACCTCACAGCCGAGGATCGGATTGATTCCCCGCTTCCGCGCCTGGTCGTGAAAGATGATCGACGAGAACATGTTGCCGTGCTCGGTAATCGCGAGCGCCGGCATCTTGAGCTGCACTGCGCGATCGAGGAGCTCCTCGATGCGGCACGCGCCGTCGAGCAGCGAGTACTCGGAGTGCAGGTGCAGATGGACGAAATCAGTCATTGCAACTTACGCAAAATAGCTTCCAGCTTCCCGCTCCCAGCTTACGAGTTTGCGGACGAAGTGACTACCGACTGCGACTGCCGACTGCGACTGCCAACTGAAGACTGCCGACTGCGACTGCCGACCGAAGACTGCCGACTGCCGACTGTGCTACTCCCACTCTATGGTCGACGGCGGCTTCGAGCTGATGTCGAACACGACGCGATTGATGCCCTTGACCTCGTTCACGATCCGCGACGAGATCGACGCCAGGAGGTCGTGCGGGAGGCGCGCCCAGTCGGCCGTCATCCCATCCTTGCTCTCCACGGCCCTGATCGCAATCGTGTATTCGTAAGTACGGGCGTCGCCCATCACGCCCACGCTCTGCACGGGCAACAGCACGGCGAACGACTGCCACAGCCGCCGATACCATCCCGCCTTCTTCACTTCTTCCGACACGATGTGGTCCGCGCGGCGGATCAGGGAGAGGCGCGATGGGCTGACGGCCCCGAGGATCCGGACGGCCAGACCGGGACCCGGGAACGGTTGTCGCCAGACGAACTCGTCTTCGAGACCCAGCTCGGTGCCGAGCACCCGGACTTCGTCCTTGAACAGCTGCCGCAACGGCTCGACGAGCTTGAAACGCATCCGCTCGGGAAGGCCGCCGACGTTGTGATGGCTCTTGATCACGTGCGACGGGCCGATCACCGAAACGCTCTCGATCACGTCCGGATACAGCGTGCCTTGCGCCAGGTAGTCGAACGATCCGAGCTTGGTGGCTTCCGCCTCGAAGACATCGATGAAGGCCGCGCCGATGATTTTTCGCTTCTGCTCCGGGTCGGTGACGCCGTCCAGGCGCTCCAGAAAGAGCTGCGAGGCGTCGGTGAACACGAGCGGCAGCTTCAGCCGTTCGAACCGCGTCTTGATCTGCGCCGCTTCGTCCTGGCGCATCACGCCGTTGTCCACGAAGATGCACGTCAGCCGATTGCCAATCGCGCGGTGCACGATCATCGCCGCGACTGAGGAATCGACGCCGCCGCTCAGTCCGCAGACCACCCGGCCGTCGCCGACCTGTGCCCGTATCCGCGCCGTCGCCTCCTCCACGAACGAGGACATCGTCCAGTCGCCCGTGCATCCGCAGACGTCGAAAGCGAAGTGCCGCAGGATGTCGAGGCCGTGGTCGGTGTGCGCGACTTCGGGATGGAACAGCAGCGCGTAGAGCTGCCGGTCGGCAGCCGCCATGGCCGCGACAGGCGCGTTCGCGCTCGTCGCAGTCACGGCAAATCCTGCTGGCGCCGCTTTCACGAAGTCTCCGTGGCTTGCCCATACGCGCAGGCTCGGCGGTAGCGATCCGAGAAGTGGCGCGTCCGGCGCGATCTCGATCGTGGCAAGACCGAATTCTCGATGCGGCGCCGCACCCACCTCTCCGCCGAGGGCGTGCGTCATCAGCTGCATCCCGTAGCAGATGCCGAGCACGGGCATTCCGGCGGCGAACACGCCGAAATCGCAATGTGGAGCGCCCGGCTCCGAGACGCTCTTCGGACCGCCGGACAGGATGACGCCGACCGGCGCTCGTCTCCGCAGTTCTTCGAGCGGCGTGTCGAACGGGAGAATTTCGGAATAGACCGACAGTTCCCGCAAGCGCCGTGCGATGAGCTGAGTGAACTGAGAGCCGAAGTCGAGGACGATGATGGTCTGATGGGCCACGGGGAGAGCGCTATTATAAGGTGTGCGTCACGTGGGCACCACCATATCTTGTAGGTTCAGCGCCCCAACGCTACTCCTTCTGATACTCGTTGCGACTCCCGGCCGCGTCCCGTTCGCGGCCCCGGCGCCCCAGCAGACTCAACAGCCGGCCTCGCCGCCGACCGCCCCGGTTCCACAAGTGGCGCCGAAGCCCAAACCCAAGGCGCCCCAGAAGCCAGCGCCGACGCCGCCGAAATTTCCATCCGCCGTCAAGTGGTCTGTGATTGTCGACGCCGCGCCGGTTGCGCCTCCGCTCGTCGCAGAGAGTCGGGTGATCCTCGCGTTGCGCTCGGGCACTCTTTCGGCGCGCCTGCTGACCGACGGTACGGAGGCCTGGACCGTCAAGCTGGCGGTCGATCAGCCCCTGGCGGCCGACGACGACAAGATCTTCGTCGTCGCCGGCGAGACGCTGCACGCACTGAATGCCGCCGACGGTTCGAGCGCATGGAAAGCGGAGGTCGGGAAGCCGTCTGCTCCGATTCTCGCGCGAGGTGGCTGGGTCATCGTCGCCGGTGGCGGATCCGTGACTGCCCTGCGCGCCGCCGATGGAGAAACTATCTGGAGCAAGAGCACCGGAGCAATCTCCGAGCGCCCCGCGATCGACGGCGACGGCCTCTACCTGCCGATCGCGGAGGGCCGGCTGATCGCGCTCGATCTGAAAACTGGCAACGTCAGGTGGGACCTGGAGGTCGGAGCCTCGCCGACAGAGCCCCTTGCGTACGGCGACCGCGTCTATTTTGGTTCCGACTCGAAGCGGTTCGTCAGTGTGAAGGCGTCGTCGGGTCGCGAGGAATGGGGATGGGAGGTCGGGACGCGCATCATCGGCCCTGCGGCCGCCGACGAATCGCGCGTCTACTTCACCGCGATGGACAACATCCTTCGGGCATTGAGCCGCGGCAATGGAGGACGACGCTGGGCGTACCCTCTGGCCTATCGTCCAACCCGGGGACCGGTCGTCATCGGTGGTCAGGTCGGAGTGCCGGGCATTACCACCGAGCTGCCAGGGCTGGACGCGGCATCTGGCAAAGCTACTGGAAAGCTGACGCTGCCGGTGCTGCTGGCGATCGGTCCGTCGTTCGTCCCGCCGAGCGGTCTCGATGGTGTGCCGGCCGTCGTCACGATCTCGGGCGGGTTGACGAACCAATGGACCGTGTCGGTGTCGATGCCTGAAGCGGCGCCAGCCCCGCCTGCGGTTCCGAAATAAGATCCTCAGGCCGGCGTTCGGGACCGGCTCACGCTCGCGGCGATCTCACCCTGGACGGCGGCGGCCAGTCGCTTCACACCTTCCCTGATTCGATCGGGTGACGGCGCAGAAAACGACAGGCGCACAAAATTACGGCCTGACCCGTTCACGAAGAATGCCTCACCGGCGACGTAGATGACTCCCTGCTCGATGGCGCGCGGGATCATGGCGTCAGCGTCGATGCCATCCGGCAGCGTCGCCCACAGGAAGAACCCGCCGCGCGGCTCCGGCCACTGCAGTGTCGTCCCGAAGGCCTCGCGCAGCGCCGAGACCATGGTGTCCCGTTTCTGCTGGTAGTACGCGCGCAGGATCGGCAGTTGACGATCGAGCAGTCCCTGCCGGCATGCTTCGTAGACGATGCGCTGATCGAGCGTTCCGGCGCAGAGGTCCGCCGCCTGTTTGGCCACCTCGAACTTTGCCGCAATCGGCGCCGGCGCGTCGATCCAGGCGACACGGTATCCTGGCGCGAGCGTCTTCGAGAAGCTGCTCAAGTAGATCACGCGGCCATTCTCGTCGTCCGAGCGCATGGGCCGCACATCCGCTTCGGAAGCCGAGTCCTCGAAGTACAGATCGCGATAAGGATCGTCCTCGATGATCAGGATGTCCCGGCGGTCGGCCCATTCGAGAAGTGCTCTGCGCTTTTGGAGGCCAATCAGCAGGCCGGTCGGATTCTGGAAGTTCGGGACGACGTAGAGCGCGCGGATACGCCGGCCTTCGCGCCGCAGGCGTTGCCACGTGTCGTCGAGGTCGTCGAGGGAGATCCCGTCCGCCTCCTGACGGACGCCGACCATCGCCGCCTGGACGTTCCGAAATGCGGTGATCGCGCCGGTGTAGGTCGGTAGCTCGACGAGGATCACGTCATCCGGATCGAGGAGGACCCGGGCAACCAGGTCGAGCCCCTGCTGCGATCCGGTGGTGACGAGCAGCCGTTCGGGCGTTGTGTCGGCGCCGCGCTTCTGCATGATCGCGGCGATGCACTCGACGAGCGGACGATAGCCGCGTGTCGGTCCGTATTGCAGCACCGCGCCGTCACGACCGGAGAGAAGCTCACCGGAGATCTCCCGGAACTCCGCCCAGGGAAACGTGTCGGGCGCCGGATAACCGGGCGCGAATGAGACGATGTCGCGTCGCTGGGCCACGAGCATGCCCATCTTGCGGATGGCGGACTCCTTCATCTTCTCCGCGGCTCTCGAGAAGAACGCGTCGTAGTTGGTCATGCGGGACGTTGTCCGGGAACGGCGGCGATCGGCGGGGCGCCGCGCAAGTAGTGGCGATACTGGGTCAGATAGGCACCGAGCGCGGTCAGCGCCAGGTACTGGAACACGAAGCCGCGCAGCAGCCATCCGGCGGCGGTCAACGGAAAGACGACGAATCCTGCCAGCGGAACGAAGGCGATCAAGCCGAGGCCTGCCGTGGCAAGGATCGAAGCAATCGTGGCGAGGGCCACGAGCACCAGCACGACGCCGAAGATACCGGCGATCTCCCGGAGGCTCGACCGAACGAATCGCGCGACGCCGACAAGCGCCGGGCGGACACCGACGTCTTCGACGGCGATGATCATCTGCGTGAGGAGGTACACGAGGTTCACCAGCGTCAGCCAGACGATCACGATGCTCGAGACGGTGGCGGTTACGAGCGTCCACCCGAGGAGGATGCCTGAATTCCACGCGAACGCCAGGCCCCCGAGGACAGGTCCAAAGTACGCGACGGCGGTGCCGGCATAGACGAGCAGCAGGCACGCGCCCAGCTTCACGTAGCGCACCCAGAGTCGCCGGCATCCGTCCAGAACCGGCTCGATGTTGGTGACGTTCGCGCGGCGGAGCGCGCTCAGGCTCAGAGGCGGCCTGTCGATCGGTCCGGCCGCCGCCTCCGCGCTCACGAGCACCGAGACGGTGCCCGCCTTGACGACGAACGTCAGGGCCGATCCGCCGAGCATCACGAGCAGGAACGCTGCGACGAAGGCGACCAGCGCCGGCGGGCTTGCGGCCATCGCGTTGAAGACGGCCTGAACGATCTCGCTGGGACTGCCGCTGATGAGCTCCCCGACGTCCGCGTTCAACAGGAGCGCCACGAGAAAGATCCCACCCAGGACGGGCACCGCGAGCAGCAGCTTCAGCGTGGATTCGGCGACGAATTGCACGACCACCAGCGGCCAGTTCGCTGCTGTAATGAGCGCGCCGCGTTTGAGCGCCGCCTTCAGGCCCGGAGCATGCGACATCGGACGATCCCAGTTTACCTTTGCGGTATCCTGCTTTACGAGTGCCTCGCTTTCTCCCGCGCGAACGGCAGGTAAGCTGGCGGCGGTTGATTGCCGCCGGTCTTACGGCTGCCGGGATCGTGCTGGGAGCAGGTTTCGCGACCGAGCTCTGGCGGTTCGGCTCGACCGACGACGCAACTGCCGCGCGCGTCGAGGCTGACGTGCAGGCGGACTTCTCCGCCATGTCGGAGGGCCTGGCGCGCGTGGCCTCGTCGGTGGCGTCCAACCCCACCGCGGCGACGAGCCTCGACGCCGGAGAAAACGGACAGCGCGCGCTGTTCGATCTTCTCCGGGACGTCCGCTTCGGCCGCGGCGGCACGACAGACGTCGCGATCACGATCTACGACTCGCAGGGCGGCGCCCGGGCGTGGGCCGGTCGGCCTTCGGCCCTGCCGCAAGGTCGTATTTCCGGCGCCTCAGATTTCTTCGTCACGCCGTCCCCGCTCGGCCTTCGTCTCGTATACGTGCAACCAATCCTGCGCGTCGCGCACGCGACGCGTGGGATCTGTGGCGGCGGAGAACATCCTCTCCCCCACGCCTGCGGCGCCGAGCATGGCGCCGGCCGAGTTCACCCTGTCGAACCCCATCGCGCCCGTCTCGCTTCGCACACGGTACGAAGGAGCGGGCGATAACGTCGCCGATGGCGCGTTCCTGCTCCGAGCACCCGATGGGGACGCCGTGGCGGAAGCGGCCGTCCCGCCTGGCGCGGTGCGACGCGCACGAGACGCCTGGCGCGCCATGGTGCACGCTCAAGCGCTGGCCGCAGGAGGGATCACTCTTCTCCTCCTGATCGGTCCACTTCTCGATCGCCGGACGGCTGCCCGGGAAGCGCGGGGGTTCGTGCTCGACACGCTCCTCGCCTCAGCGCTGCTCGTCGGCGGCGCCTTCGCACTCTGGGCGTCCTTCGGCCTCGTCGGCGGCACGCCGTTGTCCCTGCCGGGGAACCTGTTGCTTGGCGGTGCGAGTGCCGCAGCACTGGCGGCACTATGGGCGGCATGCGTCGCGGGTCTGCGGGTGCGATTGAGGAAACACCGGCGGGCGGCTTCCGATAGCCTGACCTCCCTGCTGGTCGTTCAGCTCGGTGCCGGCGCTCTTGTCGCGCTCCTGCTCGTGGCAGTCGAGCGACTGTTCGACTCAATCGTGCAGTCGTCGTCGTCGATCGATCTGCGGCACTTCTCGTTCCACCCATGGGAGGGGTCGCGCCTGGCCTTGTTCGGCGGGTTGCTGGCGGTTCATCTGGCCGCCCTCTGGACCGCCACGCTCATCTTCGTTGCCGCCCCCTCTCGCTGGCGCCTGTCGTCGCAGGCCTGGCCACTGCGATTCCTGCTGTTGGCCTGCTGGGTGCTTCCGACGGTTCTTGCCGTGGCATTCCTGGCCGCGCGCGACGCGCGCGTGCCGCCGCTCGGGTTGCTGCTTTCCGGCGTCACGTGCGGCGTCGTGGCTCTCGTCGGGCGACGGACGCTGAGCTGGTACAGACACGCGACAGCCGTCACGCGAATCCTGTCGCTCTTCGGCGCGTTCCTGATCCCGGCGCTGCTCCTCTACCCGTCCATCAACTTTCTCGCGGAGCGCGCCACCCGGCGGCTGATCACGACGCAGTACGCTTCCGAGGCACAGAACCACGTGACGCGTCTCCAGGAGCTCACGCTCGAAGCGAGAAGCGAGATCGATCGTGACCCCCGCCTGCACCGCCTCGTCGGCGAAGCCGCCGCACAAGTGGGTCCCTGCGTGAGCTCGTACGGCGCCTTCGCGATCTGGCAGCGCACGGCGTTGAATCGCGAACGTTTGACTTCCGCGATCGAGCTCTATAACGGCGCAGGCGATTGCGTCAGCCGGTTCGGGTTGAACTTTCCCGAGTACACGGGCAGCACGCAGAAGCATCCCGCATCCGGCTCGTGCAGGTGGGAGATGTTCGGGGAGGCACAGCCGTTCGGGTCGGAGGAGCGCAACATGCTCCACGCCGAGCGCAGCATCTGCGATCCAACAGGCATCGTCGTCGGAAGCATCGTCGTACACGTGATGCTCGACTATCGGAACCTCCTGTTCATCAGCTCGCAGAGTCCCTACTTCGAACTGTTCCGGCCGACCGAGTTGCGAGCGCCCGGCGAGGGCACGCCTGGCAGCGACGTGGACGTGGCCATCTACGGCTGGGGCCTGCATCCGCTCTACACGTCGGGAAGGACCGCCTGGTCCATCGACGATGCGCTCTTCCAGCGGATCTACGACAAGTCGCGCGCACCGTTCTGGGCCAGCATCGCGCGAAGCGACGGCGACTTCCAGGTGTACTTCTCGAACGACCGGTTCTTCATCTATGCGATTGGCTACCCGTCGCTCATCGCGTTCGACCATCTCGTCCATGTGGCCGAGCTGACGACCTTCGCCGGCGTCGCGTTCGTGCTGGTTCTGATTGGCACAGCGGTCTTCACGCGAGTCAGCCGGCACCGCGCCCGCGTCGGCCGGGCTCTCCTTCGGGAGATCCGCGCCAGCTTCTATCGGAAGCTGTTCTTTGCATTCGTGCTCGCCGCCGTGGTCCCGGTCCTGACGCTGGCCTTCGTGATACGTGTGTATTTCGCGGATCTCCTGCGCGATGCGGTGCAGGCGGAAGCGGCGCGCATCGCCGCCGTGGCACAGCGCGTCATTCAGCAATCCGACGAGCTCGGGCGTCGCAACAACGAAGAGATCACGCCGGGCAGCGACGACGTGCTCGTGTCGATCAGCCAGGTGATCGAGCAGGACATCAACATCTTTGACGGTGCGGAGTTGCTCGCGACGAGCGAGCGCGATCTCTTCTCCTCCGGATTCCTCCCTACGCGCACGCCCGACGCGGTCTACCGTGCCATCGTGCTCGATCGCCTGCCCAGTTTCGTCGACGAGGATCAGATCGGGACCGTTCCGTACATCATCGCCGCCGCCCCTGTCAGGACCGGCGAGAGCGATCGCATCCTGACGATCCCACTGGCCACGCGCCAACGGGAAATCGAGCGCGAGATCGATGACCTGGATCGAGGCGTTCATCTCGCCGTCCTGTGCTTCGTGTTGCTCGGCGCCGCGATCGGGCTCTCGCTGGCCGAGCGCATCGCCGATCCGGTGCGCCGGCTGACCCGAGCCACGCGCCGCATTGCATCGGGCGATTTCGACGCGCGGATCGCGGTGCGCTCCGCCGACGAGCTCCGCCGCCTCGTCGACGCATTCAACAGCATGGCGTCGGAGCTGAAGGCCCAGCGCACGCAGCTCGAACGGACGCACAGGCTCGAGGCCTGGGCCGAGATGGCCCGTCAGGTCGCGCACGAGATCAAGAATCCCCTGACGCCGATCCAGCTCTCGGCCGAGCACCTGCGTCGGGTGCACGCCGATCGCGGCGAGCCACTCGGGCCCGGTGCTGGAGAGCTGCGTCGACTCGATCCTCGGTCAAGTCCGTCTGCTCCGGCAGATCTCCGCGGAGTTCTCCAGCTTTGCGTCCTCGCCGACCGCCCGCCGGGCGCAGGTGGACCTCCCGGCGCTCGTGGCCGAAGTGATCGATCCCTATCGAACGGGCCTTGCCGGCCGCATCACCATTGAAAATCGCGTGCAGGCGCCGCTTCCGAGCGTGTTCGTCGACCGCACCCTCATCACCCGCGCGCTCGCCAATATCGTCGAGAACGCTCTCCACGCGATGCCCAACGAGGGTCGATTGATCATCCACGCCCTCGCTGAGCCCGCCGAGGTGATTCTGGTGATCCGGGATAGTGGCGTGGGAATGGATCAGGAGGCGCTCTCGCGCGTCTTCGAGCCCTACTTCTCGACGAAGACCACCGGCACGGGATTGGGGCTTCCGATTGCCAGGAGGAATGTCGAATTGAGTGGAGGAGAAATAGAGGTCGAGAGCGAGAAGGGCGTCGGGACTGTCGTGAGGGTGAGGCTGCCGATTGCGTGACCGAGGACGCTTCACGCACCAAAGACCTTCACAAGAGTCAGGGAGGAGGGAGGAAACCAAACTAACGACTCAATGATGCGGCAAGAACTGCCACCGCCGGCAATTCAGACCATGGCGCAAACTGCGCAGCCGCAACGCCTAGTTCACGTCTGGTCGCGCGTTTTCGATGGGGTCGCGATCTTGCACTGTCCGCCGAGATGCGCAATGACTCGTTGATCCTGAGATCGCTGACCGAACGCGTGATTGGATGCGCCATCACGGTTCACAAAGAGACGGGACCTGGCCTCCTCGAGTCGGTCTACAAGGCGTGCCTGGTCATCGAGCTCAAAGCCCGCGGACTCGAGGTGGCGACTGAGTGCAGCCTGCCGCTGTTCTACAAGGGATGTCAGCTGGAGGTCGGCTATCGAGCCGACATGATCGTCGACAACGCAGTGGTCGTGGAAGTCAAGGCCGTGGACACTCTAGCGCCCGTGCATCAGGCTCAAGTGATCACGTATCTGAAACTGACAGGCTGCCCGGTTGGCCTGTTGTTCAATTTCAACGTACCCGTGCTTCGACATGGGATTCGACGCGTAGAGTCCGGCGCCATTGGCGATGGGATCGAACGTCAGACCGACGTTAGGAAATGAGCCTGGCTAGCCGATGCTCCTCCATTCCTCCCTTCCTCCTGTGGAGGTTTTTGTCCGTAGCTATTCCAAGTACCTCTCCTGCGGCTCCTCGACCCGGGCCGCCTCTCCTCCATGCCTCTTCCCGAGTTTGCTCACCCCCCACATCACGCAGGCGAACGCGACGTATGTGTAGGAGATGATGACGAGTGCGAGCCGCGGGTGCGAGGCGATGAGGGCGAGCACGATGGCGGCGATGAACAGCGCGAGGTAGGACCTCCGCCACCCCATGTCGATCGCCTTCACGCTCCGGAAGCGGATGGTGCTGACCATGAGGACCGCGGGCACGAGGACCATTGCGAGTGCCGGATAGGCCGGCCCTCGTTCCTGCAACCCGAACGGGAAGAGATAGACGGTCGAGGCGATCACGGCGCCGGCGGCGGGGCTGGGCAAGCCTACGAAATGCCGCTTGTCGGTGGCGGTGGTCGTCTGAATATTGAATCGCGCGAGCCGCATGGCCGCGGCCGTGACGTAGATGAAACCGGCCGCCCACCCGAGTCGTTCAAGGGGCCACAACCCCCATGTGAACGCGAGGATCGCGGGCGCGAGGCCGAACGACACGACATCGGCCAGCGAATCGAGCTGCACGCCGAACGCGGTGGACGAGTTCGTCAGCCTGGCGATCAAGCCGTCGAGCGTATCGAGCACCATCGCGATCCCGATGAAAAGCGCGGCCGTGTCGAAGTCAGCACGCGTGGCAAAGACGACGCACGCGTAGCCGCAGAACAGGTTCGCGACGGTGAAGAGCGACGGGAGCAGGTACACGCCGCGGCGGAAACGGCGCGGCTGATCCTCACGACGGCGCAGCGTAGAGCTACCGAGCACTGGATGGCTCCAGAATCGCCAGCACGGTCTCACCTCCTACGACGCGATCGCCGACCGCGACGCGCAGGCCGGCATCGGTCGGAAGGAACACGTCCATCCGCGATCCGAACTTCATCAGGCCGATCCGTTCCCCGCGGCCGAGGATTTCTCCCTCACGCACGCGGCACACGATGCGCCGTGCAAGGATGCCCACGACCTGCCGGAAGACGATCGTCCGACCCTCGTGGTCCACCCAGATCTCGTTCAGCTCGTTGTCGTTCGACGTCTCGTCGAACGCCGGCAGGAAACGGCCCGGACGATACTCGATGCGTCGCACGCGTCCCGACACCGGGGATCGGTTGACGTGCACGTCGAGGGGCGAAAGAAAGATCGTGACCTGCAGCCAGTCTCCGGGTGGCGCCCAGCGGCCGTCGCTCGGGCCGGCGATCATCACACGTCCATCAGCCGGAGACACCACGAGATCCGGACCCTGTGGAACCTGTCGATCGGGATCCCGGAAGAAGTACGTGAGAAAGGCACCGAGCGCCGCAAAGCCGGTGCTCCAGCCATAGCGACGTGCGGCAGCGAGTCCCGCCGCGGGAACGAGCGCAGCTGCGATGAACGGATAGCCGGCGCGATCGATTCTCATGAGGAAGGCGTCGGAACACGAAGGGCCAGCACCGGCGGGGCCGGTGGCTGGCCCTGAAATCCGTCAAATCGAACGGGGCGGCCTGTCAGTGCCGCGCCGCCGAAGCGCTCATACCAACGGCGCTTCGCCGCAGGATCGTTTCCATTTGATCCTTCAGCTGGAGCTTGCGCTTTTTCAAGGTGACTTCTTCGACCTGCTCGGGTTCGGAAAGGTGATGGCGGGTGGCCAGATTGTGGATTTGCTCGTCGAGGTGGTGATGCTGAGCAGCGAGCTGGCGAAACTCCTCATCGGTTTGCAGAAGCTTTCGCTTCAGCTCTTCGAAGTCTGTCGGCATCTTCGCCTCCTTTGAGAAGAGATTGCATACGCCTCCGCAGAAACACTTCGTATCGGCACGGTAACACAAGAAGAACATGCCTTCAAGGACGGTTCGTCGGCTGCGCTGAATCCTGCGAACCGGCGTCGTTCGCGACCGTTTCACGCCACAGAATCAGCGCGTCTTCCTCCGGGTTCGTGTAGTACCGTTTCCGCACACCAGCCACCTCGAACCCCAGATCCTCGTAAAGGCCGAGCGCGGCGAGGTTGGAGCGACGGACTTCGAGTGTCGCGCGGCGGACGCCCTCGCCGGCGACGGCCGTCAGGATGTGCTGCATCAGCGCTCGCCCCAGCCCCTGGCGGCGCCGCGACACGTCGACCGCGATGGTGTTGATGTGGAGCTCGTCGACGATGACCCAGCACGAGCAGAATGCCGCGACGCGGGCATCGGGGAGACGCAGCACGTAGACCCGGGCCGACGTCGGTTGCACGAGCTCCCGCTGCAACATCTCACGCGTCCACGGGTTCGTGAACGACGAGGCCTCCAGCGCTGCGACCGCGTCGAGATCGGCGTCTCCCGACATTCGTTCGACGATCATGGGCGGCGATGGCGAGGGGGCATGTCGAAGGGCATCCCAGATGGTCAGACTTCCCGTGTCCGCCTGTCCCGCGCAATCTCAGCGTCGGGCCGTCGCACATAAATCGGTGCGACTGCGTGGGGCGCCACGGCACGGTCGGGCGACTCCATTGCGATCCTCCCGACCCACGTGGCGAGGTGGGGCACCACCGGATCAATCTGGGCGCGCGGACCGAGCGCGGCGGTGATGGCGTCCGCATAGCGGAGCGCGCCATCGCCGATGAAGCGGAACGGCTGCCCCGCTGCGACTCTTCCGAGGGCCGCCAGCGTTACCGTCGGTGAGAGCGCTGTCGGCTCGCCGATCGCCGCCTGGCCATCGCTGTCGTAGACGGCGCCAAAGACCTCGCCACGCTGGGCGTCGATCCACGGCGCCACGAGGGCGTCATCGCCGCGTGCGCCCGCCCTCGCCAGCGCTTCCAGAGTCGAAATCGGCACGATCGGCTTGCCGAGTGCCATGGCGAGCCCCTGCATCGCCGCGATGCCGACACGGAGGCCAGTGAACGAGCCGGGGCCCGCGGCGACGGCGAGCAGATCCACGGCGTTCAGGCCGACGCCCGCGCGATTCACGAGCTCCATCAACTCGCCCGGCAGGCGCTGGCCGTGCGTCAGCGTCGGATCGCCGGACACTTCGGCGAGCACGACGGTACCGTCGACGATGGCTGCGCTCCCGGCGCGCCCCGTGGTATCGACTGAGAGGACAATCATCCGAGGAAAGCCAATGGGCTCAATGTTATACTCGCAGCGACGCTCCGCCAGCCCGTTCGTTCCGTCAACCCGTAGCGAGTCAACTGCTGACCCCGTACCGTGGAACTGTGACCGCTCGGCCCAATTCTCGCAGCCGCGACAGCGGACCGGCTGCTTCCGAACCAGGCGTTACATCCCAGTAGATGACTTCCCCTGTGTTTTCCGAACCTGCCGGCGCCACGCCGGCGATGCGGCAGTACTTCGACGCCAAGCGACAGCACCGTGACGCGATCGTTTTCTTCCGCATGGGGGATTTCTACGAGATGTTCTACGAGGACGCGCTGACGGCGGCGCGCGCCCTCGAGCTGACGCTGACCTCACGGTCGAAAGACGCGAGCGGCGGCGCCATTCCGATGTGCGGCGTTCCTCATCACGCCGCGGACACCTACATCGCCCGTCTCGTGCGCAAGGGCTTTCGGGTCGCAGTCTGCGAGCAGGTCGAAGACCCGCGCAAGGTCAAGGGGCTCGTGCGCCGCGAAGTCGTACGCGTGGTCTCGCCCGGAACTCTCACGGACGCCGGGTATCTCGACGCTCGCGAGCCGGCGCTGCTGGTCGCGGTGGCCCCGGCGACCGACGCGCATGGACTCGGCGCGGCGGTGCTCGACCTCTCCACCGGCGAGTTCACGACTGCGGAGTATCCAGGCGCCGACGGCGCCCAGGCACTAGCCGACGAGCTGACGATCCTTCGGCCGCGGGAGCTGCTGCTGCCGGATCACGTCACGATGCCGTCTCTCCTCCCTGCGGGCTCCGACGTCCAGGCACGTGTGACGTCGATCGACGGATGGGCCTTCGAGCTCGAGGCGGCCCGACGCGCGCTCGTCGAACAGCTCAAGACCCACGGCCTGGACGGCTTCGGTCTCGAAACGCACCCTTCCGCCGTGCGCGCGGCCGGCGCGCTGGTGCACTATCTGCGCGAGACGCAGAAGGCCGACCTCGCCCACGTTCGCGAGATCGCCTTTCGGGCCGGCGCCGACTGCCTCCTGATCGATCCGACGACGATGCGGAATCTGGAAGTGATCGAATCCTCCAGCGGGACGCGCGCGGGATCGCTGCTGGACGAGATCGATCGCACGGTCACGCCGATGGGCGGCCGGATGCTCCGGGCGTGGCTGTTGCGCCCGCTCGTGTCGATCGAGCGCATTCAGGATCGCCTCGATGCCGTCGAGGAGTTCGCGTTCCGCACGACCGAGCGCGCGAAAGTGCGCGATACCTTCAAGTCTATTCACGACGTCGAGCGGCTGGTCGGTCGTGCCGCACTCGGCAACGCTGGGCCGCGTGATCTCGTTTCGCTCCGCCAGTCGCTCGCTGCGGTCCCGCGCGTGAAGCTCCTGCTCGACGATCTTCAGGCGCCGCTCGTCAGAAGCCTGATCGCGGAGCTCGACGACCTCACTGACGTCCGCCGGGCTCTCGAGCAGACGCTGCTGGACGAGCCTCCGGTCTTCGCCCGGGACGGCGGCGCGATTCGAGATGGCGTCGATCCGGACCTCGACGAGCTGCGAACGACCAGTCGATCCGGCAAGCAGCGCATCGCCGAGATGGAGGACGCTGAGCGCGCGCGGACCGGGATCGCGTCCTTGAAGATCCGGTACAACCGGGTCTTCGGGTACTACATCGAGATCTCGAAGTCGAACCTCGCCAACGTGCCGACCGACTATCACCGAAAGCAGACGATCGCGGGCGGCGAGCGCTTCATCACGCCCGCTCTCAAGGACTACGAGGAAAAAGTCCTCGGCGCTGACGAGAAGATCCTCGAGCGGGAGCTCGCGATCTTCGAGGCCCTCCGGATGCAGGTCGCGGCGGCGGCGCCGCGGGTTCAGGACACGGCCCGGGCACTCGCGGCCCTCGATGTGCTCAGCGCCCTGGCTGATACGGCGTCGGCGCTGAACTACACGAAGCCGATGGTGCATACCGGAGACGATCTGATCGCATCCGATGCCAGGCATCCGGTCGTCGAGCGGCACGTCGCGGACGCGTTCGTGCCGAACGACGTCGCGCTCGACGCATCCGACCACCAGGTTGTCATCCTCACCGGACCCAACATGGGCGGGAAGTCCACGTACCTACGTCAAACCGCACTGCTCTGTCTCATGGCGCAGGCCGGCTCCTTCGTAGCCGCGCGCTCCGCGAAAGTCCCGATCGTCGATCGACTCTTCGCGCGCGTCGGCGCGTCCGACAACCTCACGCGCGGCCAGTCGACGTTCATGGTGGAGATGCAGGAGACAGCGAACATCCTCCACAGCGCCACGTCGCGGAGTCTCGTGATCCTTGACGAGATTGGCCGGGGCACGGCGACGTTCGATGGCTTGAGTCTCGCCTGGGCAGTCGCCGAGCACCTGGCGTCCGGCAATCGTGCCCGGCCCAAGACCATCTTCGCCACCCATTACCACGAGCTCACCGATCTCGCAGATGCGCTCCCGTCGGTGGCGAACTTCCATGTCGTCGTCCGCGAATGGAAAGACGACATCGTCTTCCTGCGGAAGGTCGTAGCGGGCCGCTCCGATCGCAGCTACGGCATCCAGGTCGCCAGGCTCGCCGGCCTCCCGCCGTCCGTCGTCGTTCGCGCCCGCGAGATCCTCAACGGGCTGGAGCGCGACGAGCTGTCGCGCGGTGGACGACCGTCACTGAGCGGCAGCGGCGAGCGGCGGCAGCAGCTTGGTCTGTTCCAGACGCCGGCTGCCGGGGACGACGCGCTGCGTGCGAGGCTGCGCGCGGTGGACGTCGACAACTTGACGCCTCTGCAGGCGCTCGCGCTTCTCGCGGAGCTCAAACGCGAGGCGGAATGATGCGCACCACTCGTCGCGGCTCCTGGCTCCTCGCCGCGATGCTGACGCTGTGCAGCGGCTGCACCGAGCATCGCTCGCCCGGCGACATGATCGTCGTGGCGGTAGCCAACGCCGCCACAAATCTCGACCCACGCGTTGGATCGGACGAGGCATCTCAGAAGGCGCACCAGCTTCTCTACAGCACGCTCGTGCGGATCGACGAGAAGCTTCGCGTCGTCTCCGATCTGGCGGAACTCGAGCAGCCGGACCCGGTGACATACGTCGCGCGCCTCCGGCACGGCGTGCTGTTCCATAACGGCCGGGAGCTCACGTCCGAGGACGTCGTTTACACATTCCGCAGCTTTCTGGATCCGACGTTTCGCGGTCGCTCCGGCGCGTACCGGCTGCTCGCGTCGGTAAATGCCATCGATCGATACACGGTGTCGTTCACGCTGAAGGAGCCGTTCGGCTCGTTTCCGGTGAACCTGGTGATGGGGATCGTCCAGGCGGGTTCAGGTCTCGCGAATGCGCGACAGCCGATTGGAACGGGCCCGTACCAGCTTGCGGAGTTCGTTCAGGACGATCGGATCGTCCTCAAGCCCTTCCCTTCGTACTATGGCGGCGCGCCTGCCAACTCCGGCGTCATTCTGAAGGTCGTGCCGGACGACACTATGCGAGGCCTCGAGCTTCGCAAGGGCACAGTCGACCTCGTCGTCAACGATCTGGCGCCGGACGTCATCCAGCAGCTGCGCGCCGAGGGCCGGCTGCAGGTGACGTCAGCGGCCGGCACCGACTACGCGTACATCGGCCTGAACCAGCGCGATCCGGTGCTGCGCAATCTGGATGTCCGCAAGGCGATCGGCTTTGCGATCGACCGCGAGGCCATCGTCAAGTACCTTCGGCGCGGGTTCGCGACAGTCGCGGTCGGGATCGTCCCACCGATGTCCTGGGCGTTCGAGCGCAACGTGTTCGACTTTCGCCACGATCCGGCGGAGGCGCGGCGGCTGCTCGATGCCGCGGGTTTTCCCGATCCTGATGGCGATGGTCCGAGGCCACGGTTCCGGCTGTCGCTGAAGACCTCGACGTCCGAGGTCTACCGCGTCCAGGCGGCGGCCATTCAGCAGGATCTGGCCCGTGTCGGTATTGCGGTTGACGTGCGATCGAGTGAGCTCCTGACGCTGCTTTCGGACGCAGCGCGGGGAAACTTCCAGATGTACACGCTGCAGTGGGTGGGCGTGACCGATCCGGACATGCTGCGGCGTGTCTACCACTCGAAGCAGGCGCCGCCTTCCGGCCTCAACAGGGTTTTC
Organism: uncultured Acidobacteriota bacterium; assembly: GCA_963730995.1. Classification (GTDB taxonomy): domain Bacteria; phylum Acidobacteriota; class Vicinamibacteria; order Vicinamibacterales; family 2-12-FULL-66-21; genus CAVSUB01. The sequence continues at coordinate 313,235 of CAVSUB010000013.1, forward strand.
TATCAGAACGCCGAAGTGGATCGGCTCATCGAGCGTGCCGCGGCCGCCGTATCGGACGACGAGCGCAAGGCGCTCTATTCCGAGGCGCAGCGGTTGATCGCGCAGGATGTGCCGTACATCAGCCTCTGGGACAAGGAGAACGTTGCAGTCGCTCAGGCCGGCCTGCACGGCGTTCATCTGTCGCCCGTGGCCGACTTCACCTTCCTCAAGGACGTCACGCGCGCGATGCCGCCATCGGGCGCGCGCGAATGAGTCCAGGCGGCCGCCGAGACGGGATCCGCCGGAGGTCAGACGCCCCCAGGTCCCCAAGACGTCCTGGACTGATCGTGGGACTGACGCTACTGGTCGTGTTCGCGGCCGCCCCTGCTCTCGCCGCCTCGCGATACGACCCACGCCTTCGATTCCGCACGATCGCGACACCACGGTTCGACATCCACTTTCACCAGGGCGAGGAGGAAGCTGCGCGCCGGCTCGCGCTGGTAGCCGAGGATGTCGCGACGAGGCTCGATCGGACACTCGGGCCCGCATCCGGGCGCGTGCACGTTGTGCTGGTGAACCAGAGCGACCTGCCAAACGGGTGGGCCACGCCCGTCCCTTACAACCTGATCGAGATCAGCGCCGCCGGACCCGACGGCGAGAGCACGATTGCGAACGCAGACGATTGGCTGCGGCTGGTCTTCACACACGAGTACACGCACATCGTTCACCTGGGCCGATCTCTTGGATGGATCGGCGGCCTCCAGCGGGCGCTCGGGCGAAACCCGGTGCTCTTCCCCAATCTGGCGTTGCCGCTGTGGGCGATCGAAGGCATTGCAACGTTCGAGGAGAGCGCGCAGACAGGGCAGGGCCGCGTGAATGCCGGGGACTTTCGCCAGATAGTCGGGCGCGCAGCATCGGCGTCCAGATTCGAGCCGATCGATCGCGTCGGTGGTGGACTCGACGACTGGCCCGGCGGCAACGCGCAGTATGCGTACGGCGCGTTGTTCGATCGCTTCCTCGCCGATCGGTACGGGGCGGACACGCTGCGGCGCCTCACCGACGAGACTGGCAGACGGCTGCCCTACTTCGGAGCGCCAGCCTTTCGACGGGTGTTCGGCAGATCGCTCGGCGGACTTTGGTCTGACTTCGAAGGCGAGATGCGTCAGGCCGAACAGGCCGAGCCTGCGATCGCAAGCCGGCTCACGCATCACGGGTTCACGGTATCCGGACCGCGGTTCGCGCGCGATGGTCGAATCTACTACTCGACCGTCAATCCTCACGGTTTTCCGGCGTTGATGTCGCTCGATCCAGGTACTGCCAGGCCCCGGGAGATCGCAACGCGATACCTCGGCGATCGGGTGGCGCTTGCCGGGTCGGCGATTGTGTTCGACGAGATCGAAGTGGCGGCGGAGGTCGGCCTGCAGAGCGACCTCCATGCGGTCTCGCCAGAAACCGGCAACCGGGTGCGGCTGACGCACGGCATGCGTGCGGCGGATCCGGATGTCGCTCCCGACGGCGCTACTGTCGCGTTCACCGTTCAACGCGGCGATCGCCGCGATCTCTCGATCGCGATCCTGCACGGCGCTGCCGCTCTGTCGCTGGGGCCGCCCACCGTGCTCGTCTCGGCGCCGGAAACGGAGTTTGCGTCACCGCGATGGTCTCAGGACGGACGCCGGATAGCCGTCGAACGTCACGTGCGCGGCAGTCTGCCGGAGATCGTGATCGTCGACGTCGCCACGCGGGCGGTGACGATCGCCGCAGCGTCCGGCACGTCGAGATGCGTGTCTCCTGTGTGGATGCCGGATGGACGCGGCGTGCTGTTCGCGTCCGATCGCGGCAGCGGACCGTTTCGTCTGTTCGCCGTCGATCTCGCGACAGGCGGGCTGAGCCGACTGGAAGGGACCGGTTCGAGCGCGCAATCTCCGGACGTCTCAGCTGACGGACGTGCGGTCGTCTACGTCGGGTACACGCCTGATGGCTACGATCTCTTTACACTGCCGCTCGATGCCGCGCGCTGGTCGCAAGTCGAGAACGCGTCCACGCCGGCGAACGTCCCGACGCCGCCGCCGTCGAGCGGCGATGCCAGCCACGACTACCATCCGTGGGCAACCCTCGCGCCGCGCTACTGGACGCCGACGGTCGGATCGGATGGAGGAGAGATCGTCGCGGGGGCCGCCGTCGGCGGCGCCGACGCGCTGGGCCGCCATGCCTATCTGGCCGACGTCGAATGGGCATCGTCGCGAGCGCGCCCGGACTGGGGCGTGTCGGTACTGCTACGATCGGTGGAGGGCGGCGCTCTTCGTCAGCGCCTCCGACGACACCGACCCGTTTCGAACCGGCGAGGTCCGTTCGATCGAACTGAATGCCGGTGTGCTGTTTCCCTGGAAGCGGGTCAGATGGGCACAGTCAGCGCTCGCTGGCTTTCACGCCGCCACTGACACCATCGTGTGCGCCACGTGTGAGCGGCCCATCGACGAGCGCGCGGAGCGGCGCTCGATCAGGACCGGCTATGCCTTCAATTCCGCGAAGCGGTACGGATACTCGGTCAGCCTGGAGGAAGGCTGGAGCTTGACGGCGACGAACGAGCTGATCGCTCGGGGGCTCGGCAGCGATGGAAATGCCGGTTCGGTGATCGCCGACCTGCGCGGCTACCGTCGCGTCGGCACGCGTCACAGCGCGCTGGCGGCGCGGTTCGCGGCCGCGCACTCGTGGGGCGACGAAGAAGTACGACGCGAGTTCACCGAAGGCGGCAACGGCCCGCAGGCCGGCGGCTTCCTTTTCGGCGAAGACGCGATCGGCCTGGTTCGCGGCTTCGACGAAGACACCCGTGGCGCGCACGCCGTTGTGGCCAATCTCGACTATCGATTCCCAATCGTGCGCATCGAGCGTGGCGCCGGTACGCTCCCAGGGTTCGTTCGCACCGTGCACGGCGCCCTCTTCGCCGACGCCGGCCATGCGTGGAACCAGGCGTTCAGGATGCAGGATGCCCGCGTGTCTCTCGGAGTCGAGCTGTCGGTCGATACGGTGCTGGGCTATTCGCTGCCCGTGACGTTCACATCCGGCGCCGCCTGGCGCCACGACGGCGTCACCGATCGAAACAGCGGCGCCATCTTCGGCCGCATCGGCCGCGCGTTTTGAGCCCAGCGCTGCCGACTGCCGACCATGACTGGCGCCTGCCGACCGCCGACTGTCGACTGCCGAGGATGACTGCCGACTGCCGACCCCCGACCATGACTGGAGACTGCGCCTGCCGACCCCCGACCGACGACCCCCGACTGTTAACATGTCTGGGCGCATGAAGGACAAGTCGCGCTTCCTACGGGCTCCAGTCGAGCCGTTCGTCGTCCAGCCAGGTCTGACAGTGGACGACGTGCTGGAACGGATGGAGCACATCTCCTTCCAGGGGCGAAGCCTCGCGACCGCGAGACGGATCTGGGAGAAGATGCTGCAAGGCGACTGCACGATTTTCTTCGGGCTTGCCGGCGCGCTCAGCGCGGGAGGCCTGCGGCTCGTCGTCGCGCACCTGATCGCCGAGCGATACATCGACTGTCTCGTCTCGACCGGAGCCAACCTGTATCACGATCTGCACGAGACGCTCGGGCGCCGTCACTACATCGGCTCAGCCAGCGGCGACGACACCGAGCTGCAAGCCCATCGAATCGACCGCGTGTACGACACGTATGCGAGCGAGGACGAGTTCGTCGAGAACGACGAGTGGATCGCTGCTTTCGTACTGACGCTGGAGAGGCGTCCCTACAGCTCCCGCGAACTTCTGTATCGATTGGGCGAGTACTCTGTGGAATCAGACCGGCCGCGACGGCATCCTGACGTCCGCGTATCGCGCCGCGGTTCCTATTTTCTGTCCGGCTATCGCTGATTCCTCGATCGGCATGGGCCTTTCGCAGGCGCGGCACCGCGATCCACAGGCGGGGCACGTTGACGTCATCGGCGACATCATCGAATCCGTGAACCTCGTCATTCGGCGGCCACGAACTGCGTCGATAATATGCGGCGGCGGCACGCCGAAGAATTTCATCAACCAGGCCACCGTGCAGGCCGAGTTCTACGACGACCGCGTCAGCGGGCATCAGTACGCGCTGCAGATCGTGACCGACGTGCCCTACTATGGCGGCGCCTCGGGCTCGAGCCTGGACGAGGCACGCAGCTGGGGCAAGGTTGCCGCGGACGCGGAGCAGGTGACCGTGCATGCCGATGCAACCATTGCCCTGCCATTGATTGCGAGCGCTCTGGCGACGAGCGCGGTGCAGATCCTCGCGGCACGCGAGCGCTTGTGTTTCGATCTGGCGGGTCGGACCATGGCCGTCGACGGACGGCCGCTTCCACAGGACCGTTTCGAGGCGCGCGAATGAGCTTTCCTTTCGAGTACGACCATGGGGCACCGCTGGCGTTTGGCGGCGCGCTGCCGGTGACCCGTTCGTTCGACGACTCCAGAGCCGTCGTTCTTCCGGTTCCGCTGGACCGGACGACTTCCTACGTCCCAGGCACCCGCAATGGCCCACGCGAGATTCTGCAGGCGTCCTCGCACATGGAGCTCTGGGACGAGGAAATAGGTGCAGACATCCATTCGATCGGGATTTTCACGCTGCCCGAGATGGAGCTTCCGTTCGGCGAGCTCGCGCCCCTGATGGAGGAAATCCGTCGCGTCGCGTCGGAGGTCCTGACGAGGGACAAGTTCCTCGTGACGCTCGGCGGCGAGCACTCCATTACGCCGCCGCTCGTCGCCGCCGCCGCCGCGCGTCACGCCGGGCTGTCTGTCCTGCAGATCGACGCGCATGCCGACCTCCGCGATTGCTACATGGGCACGCCGCACAACCATGCCTGCGCGATGCGACGGAGCCTGGAGTACGCGCCGATCACGCAGGTAGGGATCCGAAGCATGTCGACGGAGGAAGCCGACGTGCTCGCATCGCTCAACACGACGATGTTCTACGACGTCAGCATGCGCAGCGATCCGAGATGGATGGATCGTGTCGTCGACAGCCTGACCGAGACCGTCTACCTGACGATCGACGTCGACGGGATGGACCCTGCGATCATGCCGGCGACGGGGACGCCCGAGCCGGGGGGATTGTCGTGGTACGAAGTCCTGGGGCTGCTTCGCAAGGTAATGGCTCAGAAAAAGGTCGTCGCCTGCGACGTTGTCGAGCTGAGCCCGCTTCCCGGACTCATGGCGCCGAACTTCCTGTGCGCGAAGCTGGTCTACAAGATTCTCGGATACCGCTTCGGCAGGGGCGTGCGGTCGTAGGCGCGATTCGGTCAAGCACTAGAGAAAGCGGGTCATAGCCCCTGTCACGGTCAGCCGGCCGTCGTAAAGGTAGAGTCTGGCCGGCTGTATACGAGATATACTCCCGGCGTGTCCTCCTCGGACCTCTTCTCGCAGGCACAAGGTGCCCTAGATCGGGGTCAGGGAGCTGAGGCTGCAGCCCTCCTCGCCAGGCTCCTGAAGCGACCCGGGTTGCCACGCGCGGACCAGATCCAGATTCGCTGCTCGCTCGCCGAAGCCTGGCTGCTTCAGGACGATGTCAGGCAGGCGACGGAGGCGCTCGGTCCCCCGCCTGAAGCGCACGAACGGCTCGATCCGACGCACCTCTCCCATCTGTGGCGCATGCACGGCCGGCTCGCGTCGGCCCGCGGCGAGCCGTCGCGCGGAATTGCCTTCCTGACCAAAGCTGTGAGCCAGGCCGAGCGCGCCCACGACTCGCTGGCGATCGGGCTTGCCCACTACGAGCTCGGGCTGTGCTATCGGCAGGTTGGCGACACCGCGATCGTCCGGGACCACATCACGCAGGCCGCGTCTGCGCTTCACGCCGCGGGCGACAAACGGCACCTCGCGATGGTGCACTCGCTCTCGGGCATCACCCTCGCTCAAGAGGGGCGGCTTGACGAAGCGATGGCTGCGCTGCGCCATGCGGAGCGACTCGCCCTTCTCGTGGACGCCGGCGACGTCCTTGCCACGGTGTGTGGGAATCAGGCGAACGTCGCGCTGATGCAGCACCGTCACGATCAGGCGCTGACGCTCGCGGAACGCAGCGTCGAGCTGCAGGAGGACTCCGGTACGCCGCACGGTCTGGGGGTGGCGCTCGCGTCGTTGGGACAGATCTGCGTGCGGCTCGGCAACCTGAAACGGGCCGAAGCCGCGTTGAACCGGGCCCTCGACGTTCGAAGCCCGCAGCAGTTCATGCGCGAGACGACGGGCGGGGTCTTCGACACGCTCGCGCAGATTCACTTGATTCGGGGTGAGTACGAAGCGGCCAATCGCTACCTGGAGAAGGCGCGCGAGGCCTATGGCGAGTACGGCATGCCGGGAACACGGTGGTATCAGTGGTCCCTGCATCTGCTGGGCGCCCGGTTGGCCCTGCGTCGCGGCGATCACGGGCCCTCTGTGTCGCTCGCGTCGGGCATCGCGCGCGCGCCGGAGGCGCCTCCCGCCTACGCTCTGCAGGCCGAGCTGGTCGTCGTCGAAGCATTGCTCGCATCCCGCTTGACTGAGAGCGCTCAGGAACACCTCGACACGATCGCCGATCGGATTCAGCCAGGAGCGATGAGCGGCACCTGGGGCGAGTTCCTCCGGCTTCGCGGTCGGCTTCACGCCGCCGCAGGTCGCGTGACCGACGCGTACCACGATTTCGGGCAGAGCGTCAGCGTGTTCGATCTGCTCGGCGAGAAGCACCAGGCGGGCCTGAGTTACCTGGAACTGGGCCGGTTGTCGGCCGCCGCCGGGGCCGCCTCACGAGCGGGGGCGTATCTGAAGGACGCAGCCCGGATCTTCGAGTCCCTCGGCGCCGAGCCGGATCTCGCCGAAGTGCGAACCGCCCTCGAGGCGGTGCCCCCCACCGAGTCTGTCGAACCCGCCGTCTCCACGATGGGTGGCGACGACGCGATCGTCAGGCGGCTCGTGGACGCCGCGGTGATGCCTGCCCTGCTCGCGCGAGAAGCCGCCACGGCACTCATGGAGGCGTGCGGCGCCACTGCCGTCGTAATCTGCGTGCAGCCGTCGTCGGGTCAGCCACGAGTCGTGGCGTCGGCGGGCTGTGACGCCGATACCGCGCGGAGCCTGGCAAGCGCGGTCGCGCAGCCGGCGAGTCGTACGGCGCCCGGTCTCGCCATCGAGGCGCTCGGACGTGAGGCGGACGGGCCACGGTCAGCGGTCGTCCAGATTCCGCGAGCGCTCGGCGAGGGGGCCCTGCGCCGGATGCGGACGATCAGCGCTGTTCTGCGTCAGGGATTCGACCTGTGCAGCGCGCGGGAACGTCCGATCGAGGTGGCCGGCGGTCCCGCCGATCGACAGCTCGAGCCGCTGCTGCCAGGCTTCGTATGCGCCAGCGCGGCTATGCATCGGGTGACCGACCAGATTCAGCGGCTCCAGGGGAACGATCTGACGGTCCTGATTACCGGGGAGAGCGGCACCGGCAAAGACCTGGTCGCGCGCGCGATCCACGCGGGATCGTCGCGTCAGGTCAACATGTTCCTCCCGTACAACTGCACGAGCGCTACACGCGAACTCGCCGACAGTCAGCTCTTCGGCCATCGGCGAGGAAGCTTCACGGGCGCAGTGGCCGACCAGCCCGGGGTGCTCCGGACCGCGGTGGGCGGAACGCTGTTCCTGGACGAAGTCGGCGATCTGCCCCTTGACGTGCAGCCGAAGCTGCTCCGATTTCTCGAGCAGGGAGAGGTCCTGCCGGTCGGTGACACGAGGCCCCAGCGCGTAGACGTCCGCGTCGTGGCCGCGACAAACGCCGATCTCGAGCAGCGTGTCGCCGACGGCAAGTTTCGCGAGGATCTCTTCTATCGCCTCAGCGTGATCCGGATCCATGTGCCGCCGCTCAGGGAGCGGCGCGAAGAGATTCCGCATCTCAGCACGTATTTCCTTCGCGAGGCGTCGGAGCGCATGGGCAAGCCCGGCGTGCGTCTCAGCCCGGAAACGCTCGACCTCTTCGACGGATTCGCCTGGCCGGGGAACGTGCGGCAGCTCCGCAACGAGGTTCAGCGCGGGGTGGCAATGGCACAAGGCGAGGGTCTGATCACGCCGGAGCTGCTCTCGCCTGTCTTCGGCGTCGCCGTCGACCGCGTGGACTCTCCGCTGAAAGGACGCCAGGCGCGCACGACTCTCGCGGCCGCCGTCGAGCGGCTGGAGCGCGAGATGATCGAGAGCGCGCTCGAGAGATCCGCGGGTAATATTTCGGAAACGGCCCGCACGCTGGGACTCACGCGACGCGGTCTGTACCTGAAGATGGAACGTCTCGGGGTGTCTGCCTCGTTCCTTTGATCAGCGCGCGGAGAAGCGCACGTGTGCGGGGGTGTTTAGATACTGCGTATACAGCGAAACAGGCGTTTGGATACCGAATATGCAATCGAAGGGGATATAGCAGATGCTTCGGATTCGTTCTAAGTAGCTGATCACGATACTGTTCCAGCCGATTTCACTTTTGGCCGGGTCCTCTGTTCCCAGCGGGCGTGCGACTTGATACATACCCGCACGAAACCCACAAGCGTCGGAGGTTCGAGACAGATGGAACAGCGACTTCGCCTCGTCCAGGGTGGCCAGTCCCGTGCGGAAAAGCGAGCGGCGGACCGTCGCCGTATCGCGGTGCCAGGACAGATCGTCTGGAAGGATGCCAAAGGGACGACCCGCATGGCAGCCGTCGTCACTCGAGACGTCAGCGACAACGGCGTCAGCGTCGACTGCCTGGGAGGCATGCCGATTCCACTTTTTCGGCTGGTGTATTTTCAGGTGGACCGCGAGGCCAGAACGCGGCTGGACCTTCCCGCCGCCCTGCGGAAGTCGAATGTGCTGTCGGCGGTCTTCCGAGTTGGTCCGTGCCGTCAGGCGACGGGCGCTCCAAGCGAGTACGCGCTGCGGATGCTGGTCGAGCCCGAGCGTGTTGCGCCGACCGCCACGGTCGTCAACGAGGACACGCACACGTTGACGGCATAGTAGCCGCGGGGCCGCCGCTGGCTGGTGGCCCGCGGTTCCACTGACCCTCGTCTTCCTGCCGTTCGTCCCATCCACGGGCGCTTCCGTCGCTCGTCGATTCCGGGTCCCACCTGTCTGAGGTAGGCTGTAGACCTCGCGCCGGAACGACAAGAACGACTTCAACAGAACCGCCGGATGCGGGCGACCGGCGTCACCCGATTTCGAGGTTTCTCATGATCGATCGCCGTCGATTCGTGCAGTCGATGCTGGCTCTCGGGGCCGCCACCGGCGTGCGTCCTTCTACCATCCTGCTCGCCCGTCCGCCTGCCGACGAGTTGCGCGACCTCGCCGACGCGGCGCTGTCCGGCGCTCGCCGGGCGGGCGCCAGCTACGCGGACATCCGCATCAACCGGTACCGCAATCAGTTCATCTTCACCCGCGACCGCCGTGTCCAGAACATCGTCAACACGGAGGACTACGGCTTTGGCGTGCGGGTGATTGTCGACGGGACGTGGGGGTTCGCGAGCAGCAGCAACGTGACGAAGGAGGAGATCGCGCGCGTAGCGGGTCAGGCCGTCACGATTGCGAAAGCCAACAAGACGATCAACGTCGAGCCGGTGCGCCTCGCGCCAGTCGAGTCCTACGAGGGCACGTGGAACACGCCTGTCGTGAAGAACCCGTTCGAGATGTCGCTGCAGCCCAAACTCGATCTCCTGCTGCAGATTCACGAAGAGGCCCTCAAGGTGCCTGGCGCCAGCTTCGTGTCGGCCTTCATGCAGTTCGTCAACGAGCACAAGTACTTCGCGTCGACTGAAGGGTCGCACATCGAGCAGTCGCTGGTGCGGTCCTACCCGTCATTCTCGGTGACGGCGGTCGATCGGGAGTCGGGCAAGTTCTACTCGCGCAACTCGCTGACGGCGCCGATGGGAATGGGCTACGAGTACGTCGAGTCCTACCCGCTCCTCAAGGAGGCGCGAGTCGCTGCGGAGGAGGCCGTGGCGATGCACAAGGCCAAGCCTGTCCAGGCCGGACAGAAGGCGTTGATCCTGCACCCGACGAACCTCTGGCTGACGATCCACGAATCGGTCGGTCATCCGACGGAGCTCGATCGCGCGCTTGGTTACGAGGCGAACTACGCAGGGACCAGCTTCCTGACCACCGACAAGCTCGGCAAGTTCGAGTTCGGTTCCAAGATCGTGAGCATCATGGCGGACAAGACGCAGGACCACGGGATGGCGACTTGCGGTTATGACGACGATGGCGTGAAGACGACCCGGTGGCCGCTCATCAAGAACGGCATCTTCGTCGACTACCAGACGACGCGCGATCAGGCGCACCTCATCGGACAGAACGCCTCACACGGGTGCAGTTACGCCGACAACTGGGCCTCGGTGCCGTTCCAGCGCATGCCGAACGTCTCGCTCGAGCCAGGCGAGAAGGATGTCAGCGAGCAGGACATCATCGGCGCCACCGACGACGGGATCTACATCAAGGGCGATGGCAGCTACAGCATCGACCACCAGCGGTACAACTTCCAGTTCAGCGGCCAGACGTTCTGGGAAGTCAAGAACGGGAAGATCACGGCGCAGTTGCGGGACGTCGCGTATCAGTCGAACACCCCAGAGTTCTGGAAGTCGTGCGACATGCTCGGTGGCAGGTCGACCTACCTGCTGGGCGGCGCATTCAGCGACGGCAAAGGCCAGCCCGCGCAGATCAACTCGGTCAGTCACGGCTGCCCCGTCGCGCGGTTTGCGCGGGTGAACATCCTGAACACGGCGCGGTAAAGGGGTTCTAGGGTTCTAGGTTCAGAGGTTCAAAGGTTCGGGGTTCCGGGGTTCTGATTTTCCAATGATTCTGGGCTTGATCCCTGATCCCTGATCCCTGATCTCGACCCGTTTCTGCATACGACGATTGCAGCTCGAGGACACCAATGATTTGGACACGAGAGCAGGCCAAGGCGCTGACCGATCGCGCGTTGTCGTTCTGCAAGGCCGAGGACACGACCGTCACCCTGACGGGGGGCGATCGCGCGAACCTGAGATTCGCGCGCAACACCGCAACGACGTCCGGCGCAAGCTCGGGGTACAGCCTGGCCATTGCATCCAGCTTCGGCAAGCGGTCCGGCACCGTGACGACCGCGGAATTCGACGATGCTGCGCTCCAGCGCGCCATCAGGAACGCAGAAGAGATCGCGCGGCTCTCGCCGGAGAATCCCGAGGCGATGGCGTCCCTCGCTCCGCAGAAGTACGCGCCCGTGTCGGCGTTCTTCGACGACGCGGCGAGCGCGTCACCGGAGTGGCGGGCGTCGTCCGTGCAGACCGCCATCGAGTTGAGCAAGAAGCGGGACGTGGTTTCGGCCGGCTTCGTCGAGACGCAGGCCGCGATTCAGGCGATTGCCAACTCCAAGGGACTCTTTGCGTACGACAGGTTCACGGCGGCCGACTACAACCTCACCGCCCGAACGCCTGACGGCACCGGGTCCGGTTGGGCGTCGCGCTCCTTCAATGAGCTGAGGCAACTGGATCCTGCGGCGCTCGCGGCCACCGCGATTGACAAGGCGGCGCAATCGAAGAGCCCGGTCGCCATCGAGCCCGGAAAATACGCGGTCGTTCTGGAGCCGGCGGCGGTAGCGGATCTACTCGCCTTCATGATGTTCTCGTGTGACGCGCGCCAGGCAGATGAGGGACGAAGCTTCTTCTCGAAGAAGGGCGGCGGCAACCGCGTCGGCGAGCAGATCCTGGGCGAGAAGGTACGGATCCTGTCCGATCCCGCGCATCCACTGGCGCCGACGCTGAGCTGCGACAACGAAGGCATTCCGGCGTCACGGCACGTCTGGGTGGACAACGGCGTGCTGAAGGACCTGTTCTACTCGCGGTACTGGGCGGAGAAGATGGGGAAGGAACCGACCGCCGGACCGTTGAATTTCGTCATGGAAGGCGGCACCGCGACCCGCGACGATCTCATCGCCGGCACCGAGCGCGGCGTCCTGGTCACGCGCTTCTGGTACATCCGGCCGCTCGATCCGCAGACCATCCTCGTGACGGGCCTCACGCGTGACGGCCTCTTCCTCATCGAGAAAGGAAAGGTCACGCGTCCGGTCAAGAACATGCGCTGGAACGAGACGCCGATCGTCGCGTTCAACAACATCGATGCGATGACGGCGCCGGAGCGTGTCGTCAGCGGCGAGGGGATCGGCGGTGCGGGTCTGTCCGTCGTCTGCCCGGCGGCGCGCATCCGAGAGTTCACGTTCTCCAGCGCGTCGGACGCCGTGTAAGAGGCTGTCGCCCTCTCACTCAGCGCTGGACGATGTCCAGCGAATTCTGCTCGTCTTCCTCGAGCCGAACGAGCGTCGCGCGCCGCGCGAGCTGTTCGAGGACGACGGGATCGAACCAGTCACCCTCGTCGAGGTCGCTGGCGGCTACGGCGTAGTACTCGCCCGCCGGCAGGTTGACGATTCGATAACGGCCCTGTGCGTTCGTGCGGCCGGCGGCGATCCGGCGGGAGTTGAAGAACCACGAGCTCCTGTCCGTGGCAAAGAGGACGACGGTTTGGCCTGGCTGGACCGTACCGCGCGAGTCGGTTGCGACGCCGCTGATTTCACTCACCCGATCGGACCACGTGACGACAGCATCCTCGGCGCTCTGGCGCAGTTCGATCGGCGCATCGAGGATGTCGCGTCCATTGACGATCACTGACTTCAGCCACATCCGATCGAGCGGCGAGCGCAGCCCTTCGACGCGCTGCAGCCGATAGGTGCCGGGCATGACGCCTTCCACGCTGAACCGACCATCGGCCTCAATCCTGACCGCCGGCGCAAACTCGATTCCGCGCATCGCCAGCACGAGCGGCAGTTGGAACTGCGCCGCACGCGGGTTCCGGCGTTCCGACCCCGTGTAGGTGATGCGTCCTGAAATCGTGAGGCCGGTCTGCAGCGGCAGTGAGAGGCCTGTCACGTCCTCGCCGTCCACGATGATTTCAGTGACGAACCAGGTCGGCGCGTCGAGCGATCCGGGCGCTCGTAAGAATCCACGCGCGAGAACCTTGTAGCGTCCCGGCGGAACGCCAGTGAATATGAAGGCGCCATCACCGCTGACACTGTGGACCCGAACCGAGTCGGGTTCGGCGACATCCGTATCCGGAATCAAGGCCACGGACGGGATCCGACCGCCCGGGGATACCGGGACGGTGCCCGAAACGGTCGCCGTGGGAACGTACTGAACGTCGAAATCGACACCGGCCCGCTGCTCGCCGGGGCCGACAGTCACCGTCGCAGCCCGCGAACGCACCACCGTGCCCGGATAGAACACGGGAGCGAACCCGACGCTGAGGCGCGGCTCCGTTATCGGCTTGTATGGCGCCGGCTTCGGAATTCCCGGTTGCGCCTGGGGACCCGCCTCCTGAAGGTCCGCCAGTGCCCGCCGAACTTCCTGCGCGGAGAGAACCTGCAACACGGCATCGCGGTCGAGCGTGGAAAACACATGGGCCGTGACCAGGTAGTCACCTGCCGGCAGATCGAAAACACGGTAGACGCCACGATCGTCCGTGACAGTCGGAAGGCCCGCCGGCATCAGGCGCCGCTCGCCTGCCGACGGCACGAATCGGTCCGACAGCACGTCGATCCGAACGCCAGGCACAGGTTGACCCTGTGCGTCCGCGATCTTGCCCGTGATGACGCTTCCCCGGGGCAGATGCACAGTGACACTGCGCGTCTCTCCTCGAATGAGCACGATCGGGCGCCCCTGCCTGCCTGGCCGTGTCGCGCCCCAGCTGATGGAAACGTATCCGTCTTTTTCCGCCGTAAGCGTGTAGTCGTCCGGCGAGAGTTTGTCGAAGACGAACGTGCCGTCTTCGTTCGTCACGATCGCGCGGGCGATGGACAGCTCGGAACCAGCGAGCCGCACGCGGGCACGCCGCAGCGGCCTGGCCGGACGATCGTCCGACAGAACGACTCCGGTGATCGTTCCGCCGGCCGCCGTCCGTAAAGCGTCGCGCGGCGTCTGTGCGGACGCGGCGCCCGCGACCGACCAGCCGATCGCCAGGAGCGCGAGCATGGAGCGAATCACCATGAGGGCCGCGTTCGAAGATCCTGGGTTTTCTGTTCGCCGTCCCGAATCGCCACCTGCGTAGCCACGCGCGCCAGCGCCCGGAGACTGCCCGGATCCCGCCACTCGGACGCTTTGTCATCGGGTAGTGCGACCACGTAATACTCGCCCGGCGGCAAGCCGCCGATTGAGTACTCGCCCATCTTGCTCGTCCAGGAGCTCCGCACCCGCCTCGGGCTCGGCCCGACATCGGACCAGGCGGCGATGTCGGTGGGAAATGCGATCACGATCGCGCCGGCATCCGCCTCCCCTTGCGGCAGCCGAACCGCACCGCGGAGAAGTGTCGACTTCTCGCTAAACGTGACGACCACACCGTCGACGTTGTCCTGAAGCTCGAGAGGCGCTTCGGAGATGTCGCGACCGTTGTACATCACCGTCTTCAACGTCCAGCCGGCCGGTGATCCTGCGGGGCGCACGAAGTATCTCCCCGGCGAGAGGCCGCCGATCGTGAAGTCGCCGCTGGTCGGTTCGGATGGCGGCGCGGTGGGAAGGACAGGAGGTCCGCCAGCCGACTGCACGAGCATCTGAACCGGTTCCAGACGAACGGACGAAGCAGTCTGGCGCGCGTTCTCCAACTCGATGTGCCCGCGAATGCGAAGCGCGTCGTTCAGTGTCAGGACGACGCCGTCAACATCCTCTTTGCCGACGGCGAGCGGAACGTCGGCCCAGCGGGCGGTCTGTGGAGACGAGACGCTTCCTTCCGGAACTGCCTGAACGCTGCTCACACGCAGCGAGTAGTGCCCGGATGGCACCGCCGGAAAACTGAAGGCCCCATTCGCATCCGCGGTCGTCGTCGTCGCATCCTGGTCGAGTGCGAAGTCATCGAGCGCCCTCGGCCAGAGCCGAATCGGCATGCCCGCCGCAGCACCGTCGGGACCCACGACGAATCCAGAGACGCGCAGCGTTGGCACCGGTTGCAGCTGCAGGTCGATCCCGCCGCGTTCCTCGCCCGCGGTGATCGTCAGCGGCACGGTCAGGTCGATTGTCAGCGCGGATGGATGGAAGGTCGGCGGATAGAACAGCCGCTCGGCGGTTGGTGGCGGAGGCAGCGGCGATCCATCGAGGGCGATCAACGAATCCCCGGCCTGAATCGCCTTGGCTTCCGGTGACAGGGCTGCCGCGAGATCTCGACGTGACTGCAGGCGGCCCGCCTGAACCTCGCGCGCCAGGGCATGCACCATGACCACCTGCCGCGCCGGCACCAGCACGATGTACTCGCCGGGAAGGAGGCCGCCCAAGCGGTATTCGCCGCGGTCGTTCGTCGTGGCCGTCGCCGCGCCAAGAAACTGTGGTCGTCCTGACCCGACCGTGCGACGGAAGGCTCGCACGCGGATGTTGACGAGCGGTTCACCCGCTTCGTCAACGACCGTACCGGTAAGAGCGCCAGGCCTCCACATCCGAACGGCGACGTCGCCAACACGCTCGCCGTCTGCGAGCGCGATCGGCTGCGAGGGCCCGCCAGGCCGGCGACGGCCCGAGACGCCATCCGTGTAGCCCTGTTTCGTGGCCCAGACGATGAAGTTCCCACGTGGAAGATCCCGGAACACGAAGTAGCCATCGGCCGTCGTCAGGATCCGCGGCGCCGTCAGGGCTTCGTCGCGGGAGACCCGCGACGTACCCGTGATCGTCACGATCGCGTCGCGCAGAGGCTTGCCCGTGATCGCATCGATCACCTGTCCGACGATGAGGCCGCGCCCCGTCGGTGGCGGTTGTCGGCGAACCTGCGCTCCGCCTGGCACGACTGCCAGCGCACAGACAATCAGGGCAGTCATGACTGGCCGGTTGGGCGGGATCAGCCGAGGTCCGATGCGGATTGATCGCACGAAGATCCTCCGTTTAGACGGCGGAGTACGCGCTGGCGGCCGGAAAATATACTACGGACTTGTTTCTGCAGCGTGACGGCATGCCAACCCGGATCGAGCATCCGGGCCGTGCGGACCGCCGGAACGTCAGGACTTCCGCGCGGCTTCGAGCTCCCGCTGCGCTTCCGAGAGGTAGCTCGATTGCGGGAACTCCTGGACGATCCGGTCGAATGTTCGTGCGGCTTCTTCCTTGCGGCCGGCCCGGACGTACGCGCGTCCGAGCTGCATCAGCACGCCGTCCACGGGCATCTGTGAGGTGGTGTCGCGACTCAGCTCCGTGTAGATCTGAATCGCGTTGTCGTACTTGCCCTGAGCGACCTGCGCGTCCGCGAGCCCGAGGCGCGCCGTCCGCGCGTAGATGCTGCCGGTGCCTTTGCTGACCACTTCCTGAAACCGCTGCTCCGCCTCCGGGTATTGACCGAGGGCGGCGAGGATCCCCGCCAGGTGATACTTCGCGACAAGTCCCGGCGTGGAGTTGGGATAACGGTCGGCCGCTTCGCGGAACTTGGGCAGCGCGGCCTGGAGTTTCTCCTGCTCGGTCGTGAAGGTTCCTGCCTGAGGAAGCGGCGCGGGGCTTCCGGGCGCAGGCGCGGTAATCGGCACGACGGGCGCGTCGTAGACCGCGATTGCCGAGGCGAGCATCTCGTTCGCGCCGGAGTCGCGGGCCTGTCGCCACCACACATAGCCGCCAATTCCCGCCAGGACCACGACGAGCGCTGTCAACGCCATGGTGATGGTGCGCTTCTGCGCTTCCAGCACTTCACGCGTGTGAGCGACCGTCCGCGCGAACTCGTTCTCTTTCAGCTTGTGCCGTTCGATGCTCTTCATAAACCTCGTTGGACGTGCAGTCGATCTGACTCTATGACCTGCCCTCCGCGGGCCGGTTCTGCGAGAGGCAGGCTGCAGGCGAGTCAATGGCGCGCCCGGCAGGTCTCGAACCTGCGACCCCCGGTTTAGGAAACCGATGCTCTATCCTGCTGAGCTACGGGCGCCGGTAAAACGTACTATTCTAGCTCACGGTCGGGCTGGACCCTTGTCCCGTCCCCGTCTTCGCTGGGACGTTGTAGGGCGGGGCTTTTGAGCCCCGCCTAGTAGGCGAGTACCACGTGCACGTTCTCGCCCGCAAGCCGCGCACGCCCTTTGAGATCGGTGAGCTCGATCAGGAACGCTACGCCAGTGACGGTGCCGCCGATTTCCTTCACGAGATCGACCGTCGCCCGCGCCGTGCCTCCGGTGGCGAGCAGATCGTCCACGATGAGGACCCGCTGGCCCGGATCGATCGCGTCGCGATGGATCTCGAGGCTGTCGGTCCCGTACTCGAGGTCGTACGTCTTTCGCACCGTGACCGACGGCAGCTTCCCCACTTTGCGCACCGGCACGAACCCCGCGCCGAGCCGGTCTGCGACGGCGCCGCCCAGGATGAACCCGCGGCTCTCGACACCGACCACCAGCGCGATGTCAGCGTTCGCGTAGGGGCCGGCGAGCGCGTCGACGGCGAGCTTGAATCCCTCCGGGTCTCGCAGCAGCGTCGTGACGTCGTAGAAGAGAATGCCCGCCTTCGGGAAGTCAGGGACGTGCCGTATCTTTGCTTTGAGTGCCTGCATCTACCCTCTGTGTCGGTGAGTGCCGGGCGAGTGCCCGACTGTACGAAAGACCTGAGATCAGCCCCGAACGTTGAACCCCGTGGCCCTTCCGGACGGTGCGACGTCGTCGACCATCACATCCTCAATCCGCGCGCCAGCGGGCCCCCGCCGCAGCTTCGCCTCGGCGCGATTGACCGCCTCCAGGTCACCCTCGAAAAGCACTTCGACGCGGCCGTCCGCGAGGTTCCGGACCCAGCCATGCAGGCCCTCGACCGCCGCCTGCGTCTCGGTGAAGGCGCGAAAACCGACACCTTGAACGCGGCCTCTGATCACGTACTTTCGCGCGACTTGCATGAACCAGAGATTATGAATCGGCCGGGAGTGCCGCGGCAAGCGCTGCGCCGACGTCCGGTATACTCAGTGGCCGCGCGACAGCGCCGCAATCTGAACGATCTGCCCCGTTCCGGAGCGACGAAGGCCATCCTCCAAGAGATGCCAAGGATCAGTGCCAGCAGCCACGGCGAATCAAGGCTTCGAATGTTGCGTGTCGTCAGACGCGGCGATCGCCACGACCCGAAGGACCTGACCGTCTCGTGCCGCTTCGAAGGCGACTTCGGCGTGTCGTTCACCGCCGGCCGCTCCGAGGGGCTCGTGCCCGGCGAGGCGCTGAAGAATCTCGTGCACGCTACCGCGCGCACCGACGGCCACGGCGAGATCGAGTCGTTCGGCCTCGCGCTGTGCGAGCGCTTGCTTTCGTCGTTTCCAAAGATCACGAAGGTCCGCGTGGAGATTGCCGAACAGATCTGGTCGCGGCTCGAGATCGGCGGCAGAGCGCAGGGCCAGGCGTTCGAGGCGGGCGCGAGCGAACGCCGGACGACGGCCGTCACCAGCAACGGCCGGCAGATAGCGGTCGTCTCCGGGATCGATCAGCTGGCGCTGATGCGCACGGCAGGCCTGCGCCCCGCGGGACGGCAGGAGGACGTGACCGGCGCGCAGGACGGCCTCCAGCGACTGCTGGTCGGCGCGCTCGGTGCGCGCTGGAGCTACAGCAGCCCTGACGTAACCTTCGGATCCTACCGTCAGGGCGTCCGCGCGGTCATCGTCGAGACCTTCGCCGCGCACGCGCGGCTCTCCGTCGAGCACACCCTCCACGCGATCGGCGAGGTCGCCCTCGCCTCATACCCCGAGATCGTCGACATCACCCTGACAATGCAGGAGCGTCCCTACCGTCCGGCGGATCTGTTCAGCGCCGGCGTCGAGAACCCCGACGATCTCTTCCTCGTGATCGAGGAGCCGCTCGGGAACGTCGAAGTCACGATGGAGCGAGGGGACGGATGACGATCAGCTCTCAGCTGAACGCTGACAGCTGATAGCTGACAGCTTCTATTTCCCCTCATCCCTCACCAGTTCCAGCTTCTGAGAAGCGAGAATCTTGTTCAGCGCCGTCAGTTCGGTGCGGACGAGTGCATCGAGTCTCGCTACCTGCTGGTCGAGCCGCGACGACAGGTCCTTGAACACGGTGTAGGACTGATCGGTCGGTCTGTTGTCGCCGCTCTCGACGATGCCCTGCAGCGCTGCGAGCTTGTTGTTCAATCGAATCGGATAGTTGAGCGGATCCTGGCTGCTGCGATTCCGGTACTGATAGATCTCCCCTTCGACGTCGGTCAGCTTGTCCGTCAGCGTCTGCGCCACTGCCTTCAGTGACTGATCGCTCGCTTTGCCGGTCCGATCTGCTATCTGCGATTTGAGATTCCGGATTCTGATCACTGCCTCGTTCGCGACGGTGACCTTGTCGTTGATCGCTTTCGCGAGCTCGAACTGCTCGTGGAGGTCCGCGTCGGTGACAGTCGGCACGGCCGCATTGCGTTTGATCTCGAAGTCCTGCGCTTTCGTGACGCCGGCTGCGGTCAACCTCACTTGATACTTTCCTGGCGGCGCCAGCGGGCCGCGTACGCCGCCGGCCCACATGATCAACCCCGGGAAGTCGCGCGCGTTCGGGTATCGCATATCCCAATTGAACCGGTTCATCCCCTGCTTGACCGTTACCGTCGCCGGTGGACCGCCACGGCCTCCGCCCTCTTCATCCGGCTCGGGGGCCGGGGCCGGCGCTGCCCCACGGCCCTCTCGCCCGCCACTTTCAGGAGGCGTTCCATTGAACGTGACGATGCTTTTTGCCTGCGGGTCGAGGATTTCCACCGTGACTTTGTCGGCAGCCTGCTTGAGGTAGTAGTCGATCGCGACGCCGCGTGAAATGGATCGCGTTGCGTCGGACGGTTGGAAGAGGACGACCGGTTCGTTGGTCGTCTCGCGGGAAATCTGCCGCAGCACGCCGATGTTGTCGAGCGAGTAGAACGATCGACCGTGTGTCCCGAGCAGCACGTCGTCGTTCCTGACTTCGATGCCGTGCACCGGCGTCACCGGAAGATCCAGCTGCAGCGACTGCCATGCGGCGCCATCGTCGAACGAGACATAGATGCCGGTATCCGTGCCGAGAAACAGCAGGCCGCTGCGCTTCTTGTCTTCGCGAATCGCCCGCGCGATGTTCTCGCCCGTCAGGCCGTTGGTGATCTTCGTCCACGTCTTTCCGGAGTCCGCGGTCTTGTAGACGTAAGGCGCGCGGTCGCCCAGCTGATACCGGTTGCCGGCCAGGTACGCCGTACCGGCGCTGTGGGGTGAGGCCTCTATAAGGCTGATGCGGGTGAAGGGTGGCAGGTCCGGCGGTGTGACGTTCTGCCAGTTCTGCCCTCCGTCACGCGTGACGTGCACGAGGCCGTCGTCGGAGCCGGCCCAGAGAACGTTGCCGTCTACGGCCGAGGGCGCAATCGTGAAGATGGTCGCATACGTTTCGACGCCCGTCTGATCGAGCGTGATCGGGCCCCCCGAGGGTCCGAGCGTCGAGGGATCGTGGCGCGTCAGATCCGGGCTGATGCGCTGCCAGCTCTGACCTTCGTTGACCGACTTCCAGACGTGCTGAGACGTGACGTACAGGACGTCAGGGTTCGTGGGGGCGATGACGATCGGGTACGTCCACTGGAAGCGCTCGGTGATGTCGCCCGAGGAGAATCCCATCGGGTTGTCCGGCCAGACGTTGATCGAGCGCCGCTCGCCGGTTCGAACGTTCGTGCGCGTCAAGAGCCCGCCGTAGCTTCCGGCGTAGAACACGTCCTTATCCTGCGGGTCCGGCGCAATGTAGCCACTCTCTCCTCCGCCGACCTCGTACAACTCGCCGGCCCCGGTGCTGGGCACGCAGGCCGTGCTGTTGTCCTGTTGAGCGCCGCAGACGTGATACGGAACGTGCGCCGTCGTGAAGACGTTGTAGAACTGCGCCGTTGGAAAGTCCTGATCGGTCCAGGTCTCGCCGGCGTTCACGGAGACGTTCGCTCCGCCGTCGTTGCTGTTGATCATTCGCTTCGGATCGTTCGAAGCGATCCAGAGGTCGTGGTTGTCGCCGTGCGGCACCCGGATGCCTCGAATCGATTTGCCCGCGTCCGTCGAGCGATAGATCCCGGTGTTGAGGATGTAGAGCGTGTCCTTGACCTGAGGGTCGGCGTAGATGCGCGTGTAGTAGAACGCACGCTGCCGGAGCCGGCGATCCTCGTTGACCATCTTCCACGTGGCGCCGGCATCGTCTGACAGGAAGACGCCACCTTCCGCCGCTTCGATGATCGCGTAGACGCGGGAGGGATCCGCACCCGACACCGAAACGCCCACTTTGCCCCAGATTGGTTTCGGCAGGCCGGGGTTTTTCGTGATCTCGGTCCAGTGCTCGCCGCCGTCCGTTGACTTGAAAAGACCGCTGCCAGGCCCGCCGCTCGACAGCGAGTGCGGCGTGCGTGAGACTTCCCAAAGGCCGGCGTAGAGTACGTCCGGGTTCTTCGGGTCCATCGACAAATCGACCGCGCCGGTCTTGTCGTCGCGGAACAGAATTCTTCGCCACGTCTTGCCGCCGTCGACGGTCTTGAAAACTCCGCGCTCCGGATTCGGCGCGTACGGATCTCCGAGCGCGGCCACGTATACGACGTCGGAGTTCCAGGGGTGGACGCGGATCCTGGCGACGGTCAAGGTCTTCTCGAGGCCGACGTGCGTCCACGTCTTCCCGGCATCCGTGGACTTGTAGACGCCGTCCCCCTGGAGCACGTTTCCGCGCAGCTCCGTCTCGCCCATACCGACGTAGACGATGTCCGGATTCGACTCGGCAAGGGCGACGGCTCCGACGGATGACGACTTGAAGAAGCGATCCGACATCGGTTGCCACGTCTGACCCCCGTCGGTCGTCTTCCACAGTCCCCCGCCGGTGGCTCCGAAGTAGTACTCCAGGGGGCGGCTGCTGCTGCCCGCGACGGCTTGCGACCGTCCCCCGCGAGCGGGGCCGAGTGAGCGCCAGCGCAGCCCGGCGAACAGCGCCGGGTCGATCGTGGTAGCCGGCTGCGTCGTGGGCGCGGCCTGCGCGTGAATCGGCGTGGAACGGTCGCCGGGCGCTGCCGACGCAATCAACGCCACTGCACATGCGCCGATTACACTCCTGACGCTGGTTCTCCGGAGTCCCATCTCTTCTCCTTGACTGGCTTGGGGGATGCTATGCGAAGGCGGAACCTCCAACAAGGCAACCGAGTCCCGAGGTCCAGTCCGTGTCCTGTGAGCTCGGATTCCGATGCTTGGAGCTAATCGATCGCAGAATCTCATGAGTCGGATCCGCATGCGGCACGCCTTGTGCTCTGCTCGGTGATCCAGGAGGGGCAGAACGATGCTGTTCACGATTGCGGTGATTCTGTTGGTTCTCTGGCTGCTCGGGTTGGTAAGCGGTTACACTCTGGGCAACTTCATCTACGTGCTGTTGGTGATCGCGCTCGTGCTGTTCGTGGTCGGCCTCGTCAGCGGACGACGAACCGTCTGAAGATGACGGCCCGTGGGTGGGGGTTCCAGCGGACGGTCACCCGCTGGACGTGCGAGACGTCAATCGCTGCCGTTCTGGCAGAGCCTGCGTCGCGCGCCGGATGACGACAGTTGTCAGCCAACGGTTTGGCCGGCGGAGGCCAAGCCGTTGGCCGCTGTTTGACGACGGCGCTTCAAGAACGCTCGATTGATTCAGGAAAAACAACTGACCGCTGGTAGAGCCTGCAGGAACGCAAGTTGCTGTGAGCTGCGGCGCCCACCTATCGCTGGGCTTCCAGGACGCGAGCGCGTCACTTTCGAAGACGCGAGCGACGCTCCTGAAGTCAGCGGAAGCGGAGAGTAGGCAGCAGGCGGCTCATGTGCAACTTCGGTCTCCTCCGGGCTGAAGCGGGTTGTGGTCTCGCAACGCAGCCCCAGCGCGAACGCAACCTGCTGTCTACTCGCCTCTCGTGTTCACCTGCACGAACAATCCGCAAGCTGGTGGAAGGCGCACTACACTCGGTAGTGGGCCGGCTGAGAAGTGGAAGCTGGACGGAACGCTGCTACTCTTCCTCTGGTTCCGTAGTCAGGAGCTCGTCGCCCCAAGGGCTGGGCTGGGGACCGGGAATGATGCCGGCGATGTCTGGATCTTCGCCGTTGTCGCTCCGGGCGCTCGGGGTCTTGCGGCTCTTGGCTTCTTCGCGTCGTCGGGTTTTTTCCTGCTGGCGCTCCTGTTTCGCGCGCTCGCGCGCGCGCTTCTGCTGAGTTACTTTGGTTCGATTCGCCATAGGCAGGTCCCCTTTCAGATCTTCGCCGCAGCGTGCAAGGTCGACTGACGCTTCGGCTCGTCGTGCCGCGCGACGACGGCGCCCAAACGGACGTTATTCGGATCAGGCGCTCTGCCAGCATACCATGCGGCCCCAACCGTCGAGCTTAGCGGGCTTCGAAATCTTCACAATTGATATGGCGTCTTCGGGAGCGGCTGAGCATTCCTCACTTGCTCCGCCCCTGTCGATCGACCGACGCGCCGTGCGATGATCACTGAATAAGCCGACCCGGGAGGCGAAGCAATGGAAGGCGTCAGAGGGCTTCATCACATCACCGCCATCGCAGGTCCAGCGCAGGAGAACCTAGACTTCTATGCCGGGATCCTCGGCATGCGGCTGGTGAAGAAGAGCGTCAACCAGGACGATCCAGGGACGTACCACCTGTTCTACGCGGACGCGGTCGGCCATCCAGGCACAGACCTCACCTTCTTTCCCTGGGCGCAGCTTGCTCCTCCTCGCCTGGGGCACGGATTGAGCAGCGAGGTGTCCCTGGCCGTGGCGCCCGGCACGCTGGATTTCTGGGGACAGCGCCTGGAGAGTTACGGCGTGACGCTCTTTCCGATCGAATCGCGATTCGGCGAGCGCGTGCTTCCGCTCGCGGATACGCACGGCCTTCGTGTGGCGCTCGTGGAGAGCGAATCTGCGATGCGGCGGACGTTCGAGCCGTGGGAAGGCAGCCCCATTCCAGTCGCCCAACAGATCCGGGGCCTGGAAGGTGCACGCATGGTGGAGCGCGAGCTGCAGCCGACTACGCAATTCCTGACGAGTGTCCTCGGCTTCTCACCGCTTCGCGAGGAGCGCGGGTGGCATCGCTACGGAGTGCTCGACGGCTCCTCCGGCTTCTACGTCGATCTTCAGGAGGCACCGCAGCTCCGACGAGGCGCATGGGGTGTCGGAAGCATCCACCACATCGCCTGGCGCGTCGCAGACGAAGCGCATCAGGATCATCTTCGCGCGCGGATAGACGAGGCCGGCCGCAGACCGACGCCTCCAATCGATCGGTTCTGGTTCAAATCGGTTTACTTCCTCGAGCCAGGCGGCGTCCTCTTCGAGCTCGCGACCGAGGGACCGGGATTCGCGGTGGACGAGGACCCCGCGCACCTCGGGGAGGCGCTCGTGCTGCCACCATGGCTGGAGCCGCAGCGGCCGGCGATCGTCGCTGCACTCCCGACGCTGAGCCTTCCATCGCCTGCCTCCAAACCCAGTCTGGCGGAGTGACTCGCCGGCGCTGAGTAAGAAACGGAGTCATTCCGAAGGCGGTTGTCGCCATCGAGCAGGCCCGAGCGCAGCGACTCGCCAAAATGGACCGTGGCGGTGAAAAGGACCGGCGGTTGTAAGAATGCGGACGGTGCGGCGTCGCGGCCCTCAGCGGCGATTCATCAGGAACACCCTGACGTTCCGAGGGGTCACGTAGAACCGCTCACCGACCGCCGGCGTGAGCTCCACGAATCTCTCCCGGCTCAACTCCACCTGAATAGCCCGTCCGTCGTCGTCCGACAGCTCGATCCGCGCGACGCTGCCGGCCTGGGCGACGTTTGCGACGGTAGCCCACAGTCCGCCCGAAAGCTCTGCCCGGCTCAAATCGAGCTCGTACGGGCGCGCGTACCCCGCGGCCGGCTGCGGTGTTGAATCCGTGTGGGCGGGATAGTCGATGGCGAGTGGGCCCAGCAGCGCTTTCCCTGACTCGACGCGGCCGTGGAAGATGTTCACATGCCCGAGGAAATTCATGACGAACGGCGTCGACGGGCCGCTCGAAGACCTCCTGCGGACTCCCCTGCTGCTCGATTTGCCCGCGATTCATGATCACGACACGTCCCGCGAGCTCGAGCGCCTCTTCCTGATCGTGCGTGACGAAGAGGCTCGTCAGGTGAATCTCCTCGTGGAGGCGGCGAAGCCAGCGCCGCAGCTCCTGACGGACCTTTGCGTCGAGCGCGCCGAACGGTTCGTCGAGCAGCAGCACGCGCGGCTCCACGGCGAGGGCCCGCGCGAGGGCGACGCGCTGCCGCTGACCGCCCGAGAGCTGCGACGGATATCGGGTGCCAAGGTAATCGAGCTGCACGAGCTTGAGGAGATCCTCGACCTTCCGGGAAATTTCCGCGTCCGACGGGCGCCGGTTCCGCGGTCGCACTCTGAGGCCGAACGCGACGTTCTCGAACACCGTCATGTGTCGGAAGAGCGCGTAGTGCTGAAAGACGAACCCGACTGCCCGATCTCGCGCGCTGGTGTCGGTCGCGTCCTCGCCCTCGAGCAGCACCGTGCCCGAATCGGCAGTCTCCAGGCCGGCGATGATGCGCAGCAGCGTCGTCTTGCCGCAGCCCGAGGGCCCGAGGAGCGCGACGAGCTCTCCCGCGGCGACGGAGAAGCTCACGTCCTTCACGGCCGTGAAGCTGCCGTACGCCTTGGTTACGTGGCGGACGTCGATCGCCATTCTTCGAATTCCTCGCGAGCGGTCTCCACGAAGCTGTGCACGACCCGCCGCTCGACGATGGTCTTCAAGACCAGCGTGACGAGCGCGAGTGAGGCCAGCAGCGACGACACGGCAAATGCCGCCTGAAACGCGTACTCGTTGTAGAGAATCTCGACGTGGAGCGGCAGCGTGTTCGTCAGGCCGCGGATCTTGCCCGAGACGACGGAGACGGCACCGAACTCACCCATCGCGCGCGCGTTGCAGAGGATGACGCCGTAGAGCAGCCCCCACTTGATGTTCGGCAGTGTCACGCGCAGAAAAATCTGGAGGCCGCTCGCGCCCAGCACGCGCGCGGCTTCTTCCTCCTCGGTTCCCGCCGCTTCCATTACGGGAATGATCTCGCGCGCGACGAACGGAAACGAGACGAAGACCGTTGCCAGCACGATTCCGGGAACCGCGAACACGACCTTGAGGCCGTGATCCATCATCCACGGGCCAAGCAGGCCCTGCCGCCCGAAGAGCAGGACGAACACCATTCCCGAAATCACCGGCGACACCGCGAACGGAAGGTCGATGAGCGTCGTCAGCAGGTTCTTGCCGGGGAAATCGAACTTTGCGATGGCCCATCCGGCGCAGATGCCGAACACGAGGTTCGCAGGGCACGGCGATGCCGCTGCGAGGAGCGTCAGCTCGAGCGCCGCGATCGCGTCGGGGTTCCGGATCGCCGCAGCATAGGCGGCCCACCCATTGGAGAATGCCTCCGTGAAGACGAGGGCCAGGGGCAAGACCAGGAAAAGCACGAGGAAGGCCAGCACGACGGCGATGAGAAGCCAGCGCAGCCATGCCGGCTCCGACAAATGGCGGGTGCGCGGCGCGCCACGTCGAATCCGGAGTTGGACGGCACCAGCCATATGTTCAGTTCGCCAGATTGCGGCCGCTCCAGTGCTGCAACGCGTTGATCGCCAGGAGCAGCAGGAATGACATCGTCAGCATGACGAGCGCGATCGCCGTCGCGCCCGCGTAGTCGAACTGCTCCAGCTTCGTGATGATGAGTAGCGGCGAGATCTCGGTCAGCATCGGCATGTTGCCGGAAATGAACACGACCGACCCGTACTCGCCGACCGCCCGCGCGAATGCCAGCGCGAATCCGGTCAGCCAGGCCGGAAACAGATACGGCAGGATCACGCGGACCACGACGTGGAAGCGGCTGGCGCCCAGGCTCGTCGCAGCTTCCTCGACCTCCGGATCGAGATCTTCGATGACGGGTTGAAGCGTCCGAACGACGAACGGCAGGCCGATGAAGATGAGCGCGATCGTGACGCCGAGCGGCGTGTAGGCGACCTTGATGCCGTATCCGTCGAGTGGCCGGCCCAGCCAGCCGTTTGGCGCGTAGAGGCCGTCAAGCGTGATGCCCGCCACCGCCGTCGGCAGCGCGAACGGCAGGTCGATCAGCGCGTCGACCAGCCGCCTGCCAGGAAAGTCGTATCGCACCAGCACCCACGCCGCGAGCGCGCCGAACACGGCGTTTACGCAGGGCTGCGATCAGCGATGCACCGACACTCAGCCGATAGGACGCCACGACCCGCGGATCGGTGATCGTGTTCCAGATGGTGTCCCAGGACGACGTGGCCGTCTTGAGGGGCAGCGTAGACAAGCGGCACCAGCACGATCAGAACCAGGTACAGGATCGTGAAGCCCATCGTCAGGCGGAACCCCGGCAGCACGCGGCGGCGGCCGGATTTTCTACTCAAGTGCGCATCCTATCGCCGTGCCCCCGGCTTGTAGATCTGGTCGAACGTGCCGCCGTCGGCGAAGTGGGTCTTCTGCGCGGTCTGCCATCCGCCGAACGCCTCGTCAATGGTGAAGAGTTTCAGGCTCGCGAACTGGCCCTGGTATTTGGCCGCGACCTTGGCATCGCGTGGCCGGTAGTGATGCTTCGCGGCGATCTCCTGTCCCTCGGGCGAATAGAGATACTGCAGGTACGCCTCCGCGACCGCGCGGGTCTTCTTTCTGTCCACGTTCTTGTCGACCACCGCGACCGGCGGCTCGGCGAGAATGCTGATCGACGGCGTCACGACCTCGACCTTGTCCTTCGCCTCCTCGAGCGCCAGGTAGGCCTCGTTCTCCCACGCCAGCAGCACGTCGCCGATCCCGCGCTGTACGAACGTCGTGGTCGCGCCGCGCGCGCCCGAGTCGAGCACGGGGACGTTGCGGAACAACTGCGAGATGAACTCTCGCGCCTTGGCGTCGCTTCCGCCGTTCTGCCGCTTCGCGTACTCCCACGCCGCGAGGTAGTTCCAGCGCGCGCCGCCGGACGTCTTCGGGTTTGGCGTGATGACCGCAATGCCCGGTTTCACCAGGTCGCCCCAGTCCTTGATCCCCTTTGGATTGCCTTTGCGCACCAGGAAGACAATCGTGGAGGTGTAGGGCGCGCTGTTTTGCGGCAGGCGCTTCTGCCATCCCTGGTTGATCAGGCCGCTTTGCTGCACGGCATCGATGTCGTACGCGAGCGCGAGCGTCACGACGTCGGCTTCGAGGCCGTCGATGACGGCCCGCGCCTGTCCGCCGGAGCCGCCGTGGGACTGCTGCACGGTCACCTTCTGGTTCGACTTGGTCTGCCAGAACTTGACGAAGGCGGCGTTGAAGTCTGCGTACAGCTCACGCGTCGGGTCGTACGACACGTTGAGCAGCGTTTGAGAGAACGCCGGAGCCGCAAGTGCCAGCACCAGCGCACTCACTCCCGCAAGACGTGCCAGGATTCTCATCGCAATCTCTCCACGCCCATTTTCCGGTCCGCACGTGCACCAACCATCCGCGATCCTTTCAGAAGCTGACCTGTGCCCGGAACGCGATCGCGTTCTCCGCCTGACGCGCGGCGAGGTCGTCGGGGTCGAAGTCGATCCGTTCGAAGTTCACCAAGTACCGGAAATTCGGATTCAGATACCAGTTCAAGCCGAGAGTCCAGGCCTTGGCTTCGCGACTCGACCCTTCGGTCGCCAGGCCAAGCGTGACTGCCTCTTCGTCGGCGAACAGCGCATGGTACCGGGCGGCAACCTGAAGCGCACCCAGGTGACCGTTGCCGAAATCGAAGTTGTGCAGAGGCCGCACGCCGCGCTCCGTCACCCTGTCACCCCCGGTAAGGACGAACGAGCCCGCGATCTGCCACGCCTCGTGCGAAATCTCGCGGCGTACCGTTGCCTTGCGCATGGGCACATTGGTGTGGACGTACTCCGCAATCGCCCCGAATCGTTTGAAGTAGTACGAGGCCTGAGGAGAATATCGATTCAACCGGCCGTCCGCCGTCGCGCCAGCGTAGCTGAGAAACGTCCGCAGGAGGGATGGCGTCCGGATACTCGCGAGTGTGCCAGTCTGATTTCCCGTCGTCCCTGCGACCGCGATCGTCAGGCCGCTCGCGGGGCGTGGCTTGTCCGCAGTCGTAGAGGCCGGACCAAACGGCCTGATCACGATACGGCCGACCAGGTCCTTGCCGTCGTTCGTGTCGACGTCGCCGCTTCCGCCATCGGTGACGCCGTTCAAGACGGCGGCGGCGTAGCTGACGATGCCGCCGGGAATCTCGCCGAACACCTGGACGCCGACGTCACGATTGGGTACGAGCGCGGTCGGGAGCCCGCGCTCCACGAACAAGAGAGTTCCGGCGGACGTGAGCCGCTCGAGCCCGAACGGGGTCTTGCCCTTTCCAATCCGTACGATGAACGCTGGCGAGAACCGGGTATCGAAATAGGCGTCCTGCAGCACGAGTGTGCCGCCTGCGAAATCGGGATTCAGAAAGAACTCGAACCTCTGGGCGATGCGTCCGCGCAGCTGAGGTCTGATGCGACGGAGTGCAAACGTGTCGACCAGTTCTCCGTCATCGTCGCCCGCATCGAAGCGGCCATCTGCCTGCAGGAGCAGGCCGAACTGCAGACGATAGTCACCGGTTGGCGACTGGATGACGAAGCCGTCCTCGCCGGCAGAAACGATTGGCGGCCCCGGATCGGTGTGCTTCGCGTCCGGGTCGGGCGATTGCGACGAAGCCAGGCTCGAGGTGAAGAGAAGCATGCCGATGGCGACGATGGCGACACCTCTGCGCGACCGCGCCAGCGCGCGTCGACCTGTATTCAAATTCGCAGGACGATCCATCGAAAACAAGATTCTCCTGAGCGGCACACGACAACCGGGCGTCCGCCCGTCGAGGCGAAGAGCTATCAGCAGCTTGAGATAAAGAGCCGACGAGCGAGCAGGAGGAGAAGACGGTGGGAAAAAACGTCGTGGGACCTCTCACCTGGAAGCTGTCGGCACGATACACCCGCACCGACACGTGTGCCGGCAGGAGCATCGACAACAGCAACAGGGAGAGCTCATGAGCTATTGGTATTTCTACCAACAGGGGCAGGGGGTGTCAAGGTAAGGTTCTATGATGACGATCTTCTCAGCGATTTCGGCGTCTCTGCTCATCCTTGCGATTGGCGCTCCGGCGTCGGGGCAACCGACCGAGCCTCCGCCGCCTCCGCTCGTCAAGGAGAACGCAACCGTCAAGCTGTCCGATCACGTCTACGTCATCCCGGACGGCAACGTCGGTGGCGTGCCGAACGTCGGGATCATCGTGGGAAGCAAGGGCACGTTGATTGTCGATACCGGCCTCGGGCCGAGGAACATGGAGACCGTGCTCCGCGAAACGGCGAAGGTCAGCCGGAATGCCGATCTCTACCTGGTGGCCACGCACTTCCACCCCGAGCACGCCGGAGGCTCATCGGCCCTTCCTGCAAACGCGAAGTTCATCGTCGCTCGCGTCCAGCAGCAGGACATCGAGGAGCTCGGCCCTGGGATGATGAAGACGTTCGCCGGCATGTCGCCCCTCCATGCGGAGCTCCTGAACAACGTCCAGTTTCGAAAACCCGACCTGCTATTCGACACCGAGTACCGCCTGGATCTCGGCGGCGTGAACGTCGTGTTCCGCGCTCTTGGACCGACGCACACCCGCGGCGACACGATCGTGTTCGTCGAACAGGACCGCGTGCTCTTTGCGGGCGATATCGTGATGAGCCAGCGCTTCCTGGCGTTCGGCGCGCAGTCGAGCGGCGAGACCTGGCTGAAAGTCCTCGACCAGCTCGAAGCCCTCCGACCCGAACGCATCGTCCCGAGCCACGGCGTGATGGGCGGCGAGAGCCTGATCGCGCGGCAGCGCACGGTGCTCATGCAGGTTCGGACACGCGTCGGTGAGTTGAAGGCACAGGGACTGTCGGCTGACAACGTCGCCTCGACGGTGACGTCGGAGCTGCAGGCGAAGTATCCCTCCTGGACGACGCCGAACCGCGTCGGGGCGGCGGCACGGTCGTTCTATTCAGAGGTGAAGTAGGCGCGATTCGCCTGCTGGGAGGAGTGCTCTCAGCGTTCGAAGCTCAAACCCGTCAGCCGCGCTTTCCCATGGCTCGAATCGTTTTCTCGGACTCCGGATCGGCCGGAAAGAACGTCTCTATCCGAAAGTCGCATCCTGACCCTCAACGCGTTCTCGACAGCCGGCTGCGCCCTCGCGATGCTCCTCGGGCGAGGGTTTCTGTACTCCCTGTTCGGCTCGAGCTCGCCGATGTTGTTCGACGTCCTGGCCGTTGGCCTCCTGGCCTACGCCGCGGCGTTGTGGTTCGTTTCGCGGCAGGAATCGATCAGCCCGCGGTCCCTGCTCGCATTCGCGCTCGTAGACGACGCCTGGGTTGTCGGAAGTGTGATCGCCCTGGAATTGTTCTGGGCGGACATGGCGCCCGTCGCCAGGATCTTGACGATCGGCGTGGCTTTGGTCGTTGCGGTCTCGCCCTCCTGCAGTTCCGTGCGGCCGGTTGGTGGGCCGCATTGCGGACGGCTTGACGACGGCGGGGGACGCTCCAAACGTTGCTCGACCGCAGTAGCATGGCTGCGGAGAAACCCGATGCGTCGCCTGAGCGCCCTCGCCCTCGCTGCCTGTGTTCTCGCGAGCATTCCCGGAGTGCTCGCGAGACAGGCGGTCCAGCCAGCTCCCATCCGGAAGATTGCGATCTTCGGCTCCTCAGTGGCGAACGGGACCGGTGACGAATCGGGACAAGAAGGCTACGCCGGGCTGCTTCGCGCGCTGCTCGAGCGACGCGGCTGGGAGATCGTGAACAGGTCGCGGGGCGGCGACAACACGAAGCTGCTGATGTCGCGCTTCGCGCCGAACGGCGAGGCGGAACCAGGCACACGGTTCCTGCTGCCCGTCGAGCCAGGGTACGTCCTGATTGCTTTGTCCCTGGGCAACGAGGGCATACGCGCGGCCGAGGGCACGGCAGCAAAGGACGCGCTCTTCGAACAGTTCACACACGGCATCAAGGCGTTGGTCGATCGGAGCCGCTCTGAACGGATCGTTCCGGTCGTGACGCTCTGCTACACGCGGAACGACTTCACCGACGTGGAGTACAGCTATACACGCCGCGTGAACGCCGCTATCAACGAGTGGGATGTGCCGAGCGTCAACCTGCTCGGCGCCGTCGACGATGGGACCGGCAAGTGGGTGAATGGTTTCTGGTGGGACAGCCTGCACCCGAACGCGGCCGGCCACGCGGAGCTCGCGGCGACGTTCGTCCCGTCGCTGTTCGATGCCCTCGAGCGTGGGAAGCCGTTGCCGCGGCGACCTGAGGGCGTCCGGTTCGCGCGCCTTGCCGGCGGAGCTCTGACGTTTGCTCCTGATGCGCCGATGCATCCGTTCGCCTTCGCGATGACGGTCCGAACCACCGGCGACGGGACGATTGCGCGGGTGACAGGGACCACTCTTGTTCCGACGACAAGCACGAAAACGGTCACGCGAACCGGGCAGCCGCCGGTGACCATCGCGTCGACCACCCTCACGAACGGGGATCCGGCGGCCGGCTCATTCGGAATCCGACGAGGCGTGTGGACCTATACCTCCACCCGAGGAGAATCGATCGCATCGTCCGTGCCCGCGGATACGCGATGGCACCAGCTGCTCGTCAGTCACTACACAGCGCGAGGAGAATCGCTCTTCTTCGTGGACGGCATTCTCGCCGGTCGCGCCCGGGAGCAGTTCGCGCCGGCCGGCTTCGTCGTCGGAGGCCCGGCGCCGACGAGACGGATGGACGTCCGGGACGTCCTGATCTATCGCTCCGCACTCAACGCGGACGAAGCGGCGACGCTGTGGAAGGGAGGCTTGCTCCAGGCCAGCCTCGAGGTCTATTCGCCGCTCGCCGATCGCCAATTCGTCAAGGGCGAGCCTGTCGAGAATCGCGCGCAGAGCCTGTCGGAACTCAAGCTCGAAGCCGGCGCGGCCCTGCCGGGCGTGAGATGAGGCCGACTCCTCCGCCCGCAAAGCCTTGAGCGGATCTACCCGTGCGGCACGCCGCGCGGGAATCGCGCAAGCCAAGCCGTCGGATTCGCTGGCTCAGGCGCTCTTGAGCTGTCGATCGATGTGCGCCGTCAAAGCCGTGGTGACCTGATTCGGGTGCTGGACGCCGTCGATTGAGGCAAAAGATGGGCGGCTCCGGTAGTAAGCGATAACCGGTTCGGCGAACTCGGCATAGTTCTGGAGGCGGCGTCGAATGGTTGCCGGCTCGTCGTCCTGACGGCGTACGAGTCGCCCACCGCAATACGGGCAGGAGTCGTTCTGGCCGTCACTTCCCTCCGAGACCGATTGCGTGATCGAGCAGGACTCACACACACGCCGACTGCCCAGCCGCCGGACGATGGCCTCGTCAGGGACGGAGATCAGCGCGACGATCAGCGGTGCCCCGGCGAGAAGGTCATCGAGTGCCTGAGCCTGTCCGACGGTCCTCGGGAAGCCATCGAGCAGGAGTCCGCGCAGCACGTCCGGTTGCGCCAGTCGCGATCGGACCAGGTCCGTCATCAGGCCGTCGCCCACCAGACCGCCGGTGGCCAGCGTCGTCGCAACCTGCTTCCCGAGCTCGGAACCGGCCTTGACCGCGGCCCTGAGGATCTCCCCAGTTGAGATGTGCGGAATGCGATAGCGCTCAGCGATCCGAACGGCCTGCGTGCCCTTTCCCGACCCTGGTGGTCCGATGAAAATGATGTTGACGCGCGGGTGTCCGGCGGCGCGTGTGGCGGGGGGCGTGGTCATGGATGAGGGAGGCCGGTCAGCCGGGGCTGAACAGGATACCCTGCTTTCCCGCACGGCGGAAACCGCCGGCGGGAGTAACCGGTGTTGGCTATGTTGAGTTCCGGCGAGGTCTTCTGCGTTCGCTGAAGCTACGGCCGACCACCATGGCCTTGGCGAAGGTGGTCAGACGCAGCAACCGATCCTCACGCGGGAACCTCTGACGGCGCCGGAGCAGGGCTCGCCGCCTGGATCCGCCGGGAGCTGCGGAAGAACAGCAGAACGAGCAACATGATGGCAAACGACATCAGCGCAGAGCTGAGCCAGAAACCTGTCCAGTTCCGGACCGGATTTCCGCCGGTTGTCGTGGTGAAGTAGTCGAGGGCGCTGCCGGACAGCAGGGACCCTATCAGCATGCCGACGCCGTAGGTCACGAAGGTGATGAAGCCCTGCGCCGTGCTGCGCAGGTGGGCCGGCGCTTCCTGGTCGGTATAGAGCTGCCCCGTCACGAAGAAGAAGTCGTAGCAGATGCCGTGCAGCAGAATTGCCGCATAGAACATCCACATTCCCGAACCGGCGTTTCCGTACGCCATCAGCACGTAGCGAAGCGACCAGGCAAACAGGCCCGAGAGCAGGATGCCGCGCACCGAAGACACGCGGAAGATGAGGGGCATCAGCAGCATCAGCGCGACCTCAGACACCTGGCCGAGGGTCATCTTGCCCGCCGCATTCACGACCCCGACGTCATTCAGAAACGCATTCGTGAATGAGTAGTAGAACGTGAGCGGGATACACGCCAGGATGGAGGCGATCACGAAAACGAGGTAGGACCGGTCCTTCATCATCGCCAGAGCGTCGAGGCCCAGCAGCTGCCTGGCCGAGACCTGTTTGCCCCGCGCCGGGGGCGGTGTGTGCGGCAACGCGACGAGGCTGTAGACCGCCATGACGACGCAGGCGGCAGACGCGAGCAGGAACTGAGTCGACGCAGCCTCGATCCGCATCAGGCCGACGACGTTGTTGATGGCGATCCAACCCAGCGTGCCCATCACCCGGATTGGCGGGAAGTCGCGCCCTGGGTCGGCGACCTGCTGCATCGTGATGGAGTTGGTGAGCGCGATCGTCGGGAAATAACACAGGCAGAAGGCCAGGACCAGCGTGTACACGGCGCCGAAGCTATCGACCTGGGTCAGCAGATACATCAGAATCGCGCCGAGGATGTAGAGCACCGCCATGACGCGCTCGGTCGCGAAGAAGCGGTCCGCCACCAACCCGACGAAGAACGGAGAGACGAGCGATGCCACAGCGGTGGTCCCGAAGACCGCGCCCGCCGCTGTCGCCGAAAAGTGGAGTGTGCTGGTCAGGTACGTGGTGATCGTGACGTACCAGGCCCCCCAGATGATGTACTGGAGGAACATCATCACGCCGAGACGAGTCTTGAGGAATGTATTCATGGATGGCTCAACAGGCGACGGCGACTATACCGCAATCACCGCCATCCAGCGCAACGGGAGTGGCGGTACACTGAAGGATACAAGGAGCAGCCGTGCGCAACTACGTTCAAGGTGAATGGCAGCAGTCCGCGGCGGTCGAGAGCCTCGCCGTCATCAATCCTGCCACAGGCGAGGAGCTTGGCCGCACTCCCCTTTCCCCGGCCGCGGAGGTTGACGCGGCCGTTCAAGCCGCCCGCCGGGCCTTTCCGGGGTGGCGTCGGGTGCCCGTCACGGAGCGGATCCAGTACCTCTTCAAGCTGAAGGGCCTGCTCGAGGATCAGTTCGAAGATATTGCGCGCACGATCACGATGGAATGCGGCAAGACCCTCGCCGAATCCCGTGGAGAAATGCGTCGCGCGATCGAGAACGTCGAGGTCGCCTGCGGCACGCCCATCCTCATCCAGGGCTACAACTCGGAGGACATCGCCTCCGGTATCGACGAAGTGATGATCCGCCAGCCACTCGGGGTGTGCGCGATCATTGCGCCCTTCAACTTCCCCGGCATGATCCCCTTCTGGTTCCTGCCCTACGCCATGGCCTGCGGAAACACCGTTCTGGTGAAGCCGTCCGAACGCGTGCCGCTGACCATGCAGAAGGTGTTCGAGCTGCTGGACGCCTTGAAGCTTCCGCCGGGCGTCGTCAACCTCGTGAACGGCGGCCGCGAAGCTGTCGATGCGATCCTGGATCACCCCACGATTCGTGCGGTCAGCTTCGTCGGCTCGAGCGCGGTGGCACGACACGTGTACTCGCGTGGAGCGGCAGCCGGCAAGCGGGTTCAGTGCCAGGGTGGCGCCAAGAATCCTGTCGTGATTCTGCCGGATGCGGATCTGACCACAACGTCGGAAATTGTCGCCGACAGCGCGTTCGGGTGTGCCGGGCAGCGTTGCCTCGCGTCTTCCGTGGCGATCGCCGTTGGTGAGGCCGCCGCGCCGTTCACCGATGCGATGCGCGATCGCGCGAGCGGCAGAGTGACGGGCTACGGCCTCGAGGACGGCGTCCAGATGGGGCCGGTCATCACCCCGGAGAGTCGGAAGCGCATCGAGGGCCTGATCGAGAAGGCGGTGAAGGACGGGGCCCGCCCGGTCGTCGACGGCCGCCGACCCGACATCCCGAAATACGGGGCCGGCAATTTCGTCAGGCCGACGGTGCTCGAGGGCCTGCCGTTCGAGAGCGATGTGACACGGACGGAGATCTTCGGCCCCGTTCTGTCGATCCACAAGGTCGCGGACATCGACGAAGCGGTCAAGTTCGTGAACACGGGCGCCTACGGCAACCAGGCGTGCCTCTTCACGTCGAGCGGCGCCAGCGCGCGCAAGTTCCGCTATGAAGCGGAGGTCGGGAACGTCGGGATCAACGTCGGCGTGGCCGCCCCCATGGCGTTCTTCCCGTTCAGCGGTGCCCGCGAGAGCTTCTTCGGAGATCTGCACGGGCAGGGGCGGGACGCGATTGAATTCTTCACGCAGGAGAAAGTCGTCGTCGAGCGCTGGCCGAAGGACTGGTCGCGAAAGTTCTGACGAGTGCATGTAGGGCGGGGTCTGAAGACCCCGCCCCCCTACATGCTGGTGCTGGGCGGGGTCGTCAGACGCGCCCGAATTCCGAGTTACTTCGAGGCAGTCGACTTCGGCTTCGTGCTGGGGCTGTCGTCGGCCTTCAGATCCCCCAACGCATACTGAACACCGGCGAGCACGTGTTCGAGCAACGGCTTGAACGCGTAGTTCTTTTCGTCGTGGCCGTGGGCCTCGTAGAAGACGCGCCCCTGTCCTTCCCGGCGGATCCAGCTGAGGGCGTAGTCATGATCCGTGCGGGCCGTGTCGGCCGGCTCCTTGGCCTTGTCCTCGTCGCTCATCTTCGTGTAGTCGATGCTCGTGAGGACGTGAACGTTGTCGCGCGAGAACGACGTCTGCGCGTAGGTGTAAGTCTCGTCGTTGATCTCGTAGGGCTGGCCGTGGAACATCGCCGTGAGCGGGCTCTTCGGATCGTCGATCTTCACCGTAATGTGCTGCGGGTTGTTCCAGTGCCACTTGAAGTAGCCGCCCACCATCTTGTTGAACTCTGGCCAGAGCGGTTCGTTTACCTGTGGACCGCCCGGTCCGCGGCCGCCTCCGCTCGCGGCCGGCGGTTGCGGGAAGGCCGCCGCCATCTTCGTCCCGAAGTCCGCCTGCGCCACCTTGCCCGACTTGTCGGAGTCGATCTTGTCGAAGAACGCGTCCGCGGCAGCGTTGAACTCGTCCTTGCTCAGTTTCTGGTCCCCGTTCTTGTCGGCGACAGAGAGCAGCTGTGTCGCGAGGGCGCGTCCCGGTCTGCCGCCGAAGCCTTCCTGGCCCGTCGCAGCGGGATCCCCATGATAGGTGTCACTCGCGGCATGGATGCCGGCAAGGCCCTTCCCGCCGCGCACGAAGTCCAGCAGCGCCTTCTTGCGCGCCGCAGTCGCGGAGGGATCGATCGTGTCGTCCAGGAATGTTCCAGTGGTGCTGGCGAGGAAGATGGCGTCGTACTGCTTCAGGTTCTCGGCATTGATGTCAGCAGGGTCGTACGAGATCGTCGTCGCCCAGGCTTTCGTCTTGTTCCCGAGCGCTTCGACAGTCTTCGCGGCGAGCGGAATCGACGAGTGCACGAAGCCCTGCGCGCTGCCCAGAACCAGCACCTTGCGCGCGCGCGCCGGAGTGGCCGGCGCTTTGTCGGGAAGGGCCGCCATCATCGCCGAGAGGTCTTCAGGCTTTGGCGTCTGATTCTGCGGACCGCCGCCGGCGCTGCTGGCCGGGGACGGGAAGACGAGGTTGAAGCCGGCCGCCAGCTCCTGCCCTGTCAATGCGCCGGACGCCTGATTCCATTGGGGGAACCGCTTGTCCAGCGTGCTCCTGAACTGATCGAAGACGGCCTTCAACTCTGCGCGCGTCACGGCGCCGTCCTTATCGGCGTCCGCCAGCGTAAACAACGGCCCGGGACCTCCACGGCCACCGCCACCTCGACCCTGCCCTGGCGGCGCCTGCCCCTGCGGCGCCTGTGCTGCCGGCGGCGCCTGCTGGGCTCGGACACCTCCCACCGCGAGCAGCGTCGTCGCACACACTGCGGCAGTCAGTGGGCTCTTCCAACCTGGTCTTCCCATACGGCCTCCTTGACGCGTCGGTCGTCGACGACCCAACCGATACAATACGCCAAAGGGCTGGCATCCGTTTCGAGAGAGGGCTATTGCGGCGAGAGAGGCCTCGGGCGCACCAGGGTCCAGCCCGCCGCAGCGAAGACCGCGAGATTGGCGACGACCACCGGCGACGCGCCGATGTACAAGCCGTAGGCGACCCACATCAGCGCCCCGATCATCTGCACGGTCTTGAGGACGTGACTGCGCGTGCAGAAGTAGGACGCGACGAAAACAGCGGTGGCGGCCCACCCGAGATACTCGACCGGCATCATGCGACCGCCTCGCCTCCGTTGGCTCCGGTCTCGCGCAGAATGATTCTGTCGGTCCGCGCCTTCTCCCACTCGTGCAGCGAGAGACCGTTCGCTTCGAAGAGCGATCGGATTTGGCCCGTTCCCCACCTGAGCACGCGCTCGAGCACCGGCGCCATGATTGAGAAGGCATTGTCGCTGAGCACCGTGCTCTTCGCGATGCTGGCGAGCTGTCGATTCTCCGAAACGGCGATCGTGAAGCCGTCACGGTTGTTCACGTGAAGCATGACGTGCACGTCCGAGCTGCCGTCGCCGACGTAGATCGTCCGGTCCGGCACGATCCCGAGCCCGCTCTCGAGCTCCTCGACGACCGCGACCTTCCCATAGCCCGCAGGCACACGCAGAATCGATCGCACCTCCCCCGTGCCGGACTCGTATTCCAGCTCGGTTCCGAAGATGCGGTCGGCAGGCACGATGCCGTCGAGCGCCGAGACGATGACTTCCTTCGGTGCCGCGGAGATCACGAAGAACGAAAACCGATGGCCGTCGATACCGCGCTCCAGCAGATCGACGAGCGCGGGGATATGGCTCCGAAGCCGGACGCGCCGGCCAGTCTCCTCGAGGTGCTCACGACGGACACCGCGGAAATCCGGATCGTGACGAATCAGATAGGCCAGTTCCCCGCCCTGCTGGACCAGATTGCTCCGCGCGAGTCCTTCAACCTTCTCGTGAAAACTGGAGGCGCCGATCAGCTCGCTGAGCACAGTTCCCGAATCGTTGAAGCTCAACGTCTGATCGAAATCGGATGCGATCAGGAAGTGCGACGGGGGGCGGATGTTGGGCATGGGATCCTGTAATTGATATAGCATTATGACGCTCAAAGTATAGCAGTCATCCGACCGTGGAGCAATTGTAAAATCGGCACAATAAACCGTACATTATGGCCATAAAATCTGACATTAATGTTGGTCGATGCGCCAAGTTGATATATCATTTACGTCATGGCAACAGCCGCTCCGACGCCGAAGCATCGACAGGTCTACGCCGCGGTCCGGCGGGATATCGAGTCAGGGCGCCTGGCTGATGGCGCGCGGCTTCCCAGCGAGGCCCTGCTCGGCCAGAAGTTCGGGGCGTCGCGCATCACAGTGAGTCGCGCGATGCGTGACCTCCAGGTCGCCGGACTCATCGAGCGTCGCGCCGGCTCGGGGACATTCGTGAAGGCAGTCAAGGCCGCGACAGGTCTCTCGTTCGGCCTGCTCATCCCGGACCTTGGCGAGACCGAGATCTTCGAGCCGATTTGTCAGGGCATGATGGGTTCGCCGCTGGCCCGTCAGCACGCCCTCGTGTGGGGCAGCCCGAATGGGGGCGGCAGCTCCAAGGAAGAACGGGCCTGGCGGATGTGCCGCCAGTACATCGATCGACGCGTGTCCGGTGTGTTCTTCGCGCCGCTCGAAGAGGCTCTCCATCAGGACGATGTCAACCTGCGGATCGTCGAGGCGCTCGATGCCGCAAGGATTCCGGTCGTACTCCTCGATCGTCCCGCGCTTCCCTATCCGCGTCGCGGCCACCACGATCTCGTCGGCATCGACAACCGACGGGCCGGATACATGATCACGGAGCACCTCACGTCGCTCGGCAGCAGCCGTGTCGCGTTCGTCGCCGTTCCTCAGGCGGCCGCCACTGTCGATGCGCGCGAAGCCGGCTATCGGGAGGCGCTCTACGCGGCGAACCTTCGAGATCGCGCGGGAGCTCGCCGTGCGGCTCGATCCGTCCGACTCCGCTGCCGTGGAGAAGTTCATGCGCACGGCGCGCCCCGACGCCGTGGTCTGCGCCAACGACCGTACCGCCGCGCGGCTCATGCCGACGCTGCTTCGTCTCGGCTACGCCATCCCTGGCAACGTGCGCCTCGTGGGCATCGACGATGTGGAATACGCGGGACTGCTGCCGGTCCCCTTGACGACGCTGCGGCAACCGACGCAGCAGATCGGCGATGTGGCCCTCGGCGTCATGCTCGAGCGCGTCGCGCGCACCGACCTTCCCCCGCGGGATGTGCTGCTCCACTGCGAGCTCGTCGTCCGCGGATCGTGCGGAAGTAGCTGAAAGCTGAAAGCTGAAAGCTGAAAGCTCATTCGTGCCTCAGTGCGGCCGCCGGGTTCACGCGCGCCACCCGCAGCGCGGGGACGAGGCAGGCAGCGAGCGCGATGACGATGAGCGCGACCGAGACGATCCCATAGGTTGAGGGACCCGCGACTGGGCCAATCGGCAGCGTTTGCACGAATGGCGTGATCGCCATCGCGGAGATGATTCCGCCCGCCAGGCCTGCTCCAACCAGCAGGAGGGCGCGCTTGACGACGAGCCGCGTGAGATCGCCCGGATCCGAGCCGAGAGCGAGGCGCACGGCGAACTCGCGCATTCGCGACGTCACGTTGTACGAGATCACACCGTGCAGCCCGATGGCAGCCAGGAGCAACGCCAGCACGGCGAAGACCCCGATGAGCCACCGATACAGTCGCAGCTCCCACATCGAATCGCTGACCACCTGCGTCATCGTCCGGACATTGAAGATCGCAAGCTTCGGATTGATCGCCCGGATGGCGGCTCGAATAGACTCACTCGCGCGTTCGGGCGGAATGTCTGTTCTCGCGACGAGCGACATGCCGATGTCCGGGGCCATCGTGACGTTCTGCGCGGCGGCGTAGTAAATCTCAGGCTCGGATGGCCGATCGAGGCCGACCTGCAGCACATCGGCGATGACGCCGACGATGAGCCCGCGATCGAGCGCGACGCCGACCGGATCCTCGCCTGGGAAGTAGCGTTTCGCCAGCGCCTCGTTGATCACCAACACCATCGGGGCACCGGCGTCGTCGCTCGCTGTGAATCCGCGGCCTCTTTGGATGCGGATGCCGAGCGTGCGGAAGTAGCCAGGCGTGACGTAACGGAGCGAGGCGGTCAGTCGAGTGTCCGATCTGCGCCCCTTGATCTCGAAGCCCGCGTACCATCCCCAGTTCTGGAGCGGCACGAACTGCGTGAGCCCGGCAGCCGCCACGCCGGGAAGCGCGGCGACCCGCTGCTCGATGGCCGCGTAGTCCTCAGCGCTTGCACGGGGCGTCATGTGCATCGTCAGCACATTCTCGACCGCCATTCCGTTGTCCACCCGCTGCAGTCGGAACATCTCCTGGACGACCGATGCGGCGCCAGCCGCGAGCACGAACGCCAGTGCGACTTCGAGAACGACGAGCGCGTTTCGCAGCCGTCCGTAGCCTCCGGCGAGCGTTGCGTGTCCCGCGGAGTCGCGCGTCATCGTGTGAACGTCGACTCGCGTAGCCGCGAGCGCCGGCGCCAGACCGAAGAGGATTGCTGTGGCGACGCAGATCACGAGCAGAAACGCGAAGGCTTGCCAGTCGAGGGTGACTTCGTGGGCTCGAGGGATCCCCGCCGCTGCGACGTCCGTCAGCAACTTGGTACCCCAGTGTGCGACCAGGACCCCCGCGACTCCGCCGAGCAGCGACAGGAGGAGGCTCTCGGTGAGGAGCTGCCGCGCCAGTCGCTCTCGGGAGGCACCGAGCGCCGCACGCGTGACAACCTCGCGGACCCGGAACGTCATGCGCGCGAGCAGGAGGTTGGCCAGGTTCGCACATGCCGCGGCCAGCACGAGGCCAACAGCCGCGAACAGCATCCAAAGCGAACGCCGCACTTTGCCGATGACGACCTCATCGAGCGGCTCGAGGCGCACGCCGACGCGCGCCAAAGGATCGGGCAGTTGCCGCTGTACCTGGGCCGCAACTGCGCGCAATTCCGCCGCCGCCGCTGCGATCGTCACCCGTGGCTTCAGGCGTGCCACGACGCTGACCCTCCCTCGCGAGAGCGGACCGGACGGCGACGTCCGGACAAGCTGCAGTGGAATCCAGATGTCGGTCCGTGCTTCCGCGAGCGCGCCTGCCAGCCTCGAGCCCGCGCCATACGGGAACTGGAACACGTCGGGCATGACGCCGACGATCGTGAAGGGACGACCCTCGAGGGTGATGGATCGGCCGGAAACCGTCGGATCGCGCTGGAACCTCCTCTCCCAAAGGCCGGCGCTGATCACGGCCACGTCCGGTCCGTCGTCGGCGCGGAATGTGCGCCCGAGTTGCGCCGGAACGTCCAGGACCGAGAAGAACGTCAGGTCGGCGCGGACGGCCTTCAGCCGTTCCGTGCCGGTGGGGCCTGCGAGGTGCAGCGTGGTCAGGTCGTAGCCGGCGGTGGACTCGAGGAGCGTGCTTTGCTGGTTGTAGGCTTCGAGCTCCCGTCCCACGGGCCCCGTCAGCGGGTCGGGCACGGATCCTTCGTCACGTCCCCAGTTCCTGCCGTACACCTGAACGAGCCGATCGGGATGCCCGAATGGCAGCGGACGGAGAATCACGCCGTTGACGATGCTGAAGATTGCCGTGGTTGCGCCCGTGGCGAGCGCGAGCGAGAGCACCGCCACGGCGGTGAATCCCGGTGCGCGTGCCAGTGAACGGAGCGCGTATCGCATGTCGCGGGACAGGTCGTCCAGCCACGTCCATCCCCAGACCTCACGCGATTCTTCGCGGAGGCGCAGGACGTTCCCGAAGCGCCGCGCGTCGGCCATCATGGCGCGGTGGGATTCCATCTCCTCGTGCAGCGTCGATTCAAGACGCCGGCGGTTGAAGAGGAACCACACTCGACGCCACCACTCACCGATAACGCTCATGGCTGGACCCTCATGCAGTCTCGAGCACGGCAACAATCGCTTCGCTGACGCGGCGATAGTTGGCGCGCTCGAACTCCAGCTGTTTTCGTCCGGCAGGTGTCAGCCGATACTCGCGAACGGCGCGGCCGGTGTCCGATACCGCGGGCGCCGCCTTGACCCAGCCCTTGAGCAGCAGCTTCTGAAGCGCAGGGTACAGCGAGCCTTCTTCGACGCTCAGCTGCTGATGGGACAGCTGGGCGATGCGCTGGGCAATCGCATAGCCGTGCAGCGGCCGCGTCGCGAGGACGCGAAGGATCAGCATCGCCAACGTACCGGGGGGCAGCCCATCGTCTCTAGGCATAGTTATCCTAGGCCTAGTATGAGCACTGGTGCCGGCGCTGTCAATGTTTTCGGCTGCGGTTGTTCTCGGCCTGAACCTCTTGAAGCGCGCGCTCTGCTCTGGCCAGCAGCGCCGTTTCGTGGCGCCGCACGAATCGAAGCGTGAGGCCGAAGGCGATGCCGCCGAGGACGAGACCGGCCACGGCGAGAGGACCCTCCAGCCGTGCGAACTGTTCTCCCGCAACGTAGGCGCCGATGCCG
Source organism: uncultured Acidobacteriota bacterium (assembly GCA_963730995.1). Classification (GTDB taxonomy): domain Bacteria; phylum Acidobacteriota; class Vicinamibacteria; order Vicinamibacterales; family 2-12-FULL-66-21; genus CAVSUB01. The sequence continues at coordinate 357,043 of CAVSUB010000013.1, forward strand.
AAGACGGATGCCCACACGACCCCACCCGCTGCGTTGAAGAACAGGAAGCTGCGCCAGGGCATGTTGTTGATGCCCGCCAGGAGCGCCGCGACCGTTCGGAGAAGCGCCAGGAATCGTCCGAAGAACACCACGGAGCCGCCGTGCCGCGCGAACAGGTACCGTCCGAGCTGCAGTCGGCGGGCATCGAGCCGCAAATACCGGCCATACCGCTCCAGGAGACCACGTCCGTATCTCTGGCCAATCCAGAAGCCGATGTTGTCGCCGACGATCGCTCCGACACAGGCGGCGGCCACGACGAGACCGATGTTGAGGCCGTGCGTGGTTCCGGCGTAGACAGCTGCCGTCACAAGGGTGGTTTCACCGGGGAGGGGAAGCCCCATGCTCTCCAGACCGACAACCGTGGCCACGACAACGTAGCCGTGCGCCGAGATCAATGAGCCGAGGTGATGGACAGCAATACCGTTCACGCGTCGATCGGAAGCATCAGCCGTGCCGCTCCGGGCAAACTAGCACAGTACACTGGGGTTCGTGTTGGACTCTCCCGGTCGAGCCGCCCTGCACGTCAGCGGGCTCCGGAAAGCGTACAAGGACGTCGTTGCCGTCAACAGTATCGCGCTCGAGGTCCAGGCCGGCGAGTGCTTCGGCCTGCTCGGCCCGAACGGCGCCGGTAAGACGACGACGATTGAGATCTGCGAGGGGCTGACGGCCCCGGACGCCGGAGATGTCGAGGTGCTCGGACTCCGGTGGGCTTCGAACGCTCCGGCTCTGCGGCAGCGGCTAGGGATCCAGCTGCAGGATACCCAGCTCTCCGACAAACTGACCGTGCTGGAAACACTGACCCTTTTTCGGAGCTTCTACGAGCAGGGGCCGCATCCGTCAGACCTCATCGGGCTGGTTCAACTGCAGGAAAAGCGTGACGCGCGGGTCGGCGTGCTCTCCGGGGGACAGAAGCAACGGCTCGCGCTCGCGTGCGCGCTTGTCGGCGATCCGGACCTGCTGTTCCTCGACGAACCGACGACCGGGCTCGATCCTCAGGCCCGCCGGCAGCTCTGGGATCTCATCGACGAGTTCAAGCGGGCCGGCCGCACGATTCTCCTGACGACACACTATATGGAAGAAGCCGAGCGCCTCTCGGATCGCGTGGCGATCATGGACCACGGCGAGGTCATCGCCAGAGGGACGCCGCGTGAGCTCATTGCCTCGATTGGAATAGAGCACGTCGTGGAGTGTTCCACGGGCGGCCCCGGCCGATCCGTCGATCTCGATGCGGTCCGGCTGCTGCCTGGCGTCCGCGACGTCCAGGCCGCCGACGGTGGGCTGCGGGTCCAGGCAACCGAGCTCCATCGAGTGGTACCTGCCCTTCTCGCGGAGCTGACCCGGCAGGGCCTGCCGCTCACAGAGCTTCGGACGCACTCGGCCACGCTCGAGGACGTCTTCGTAGCGCTCACCGGACGACATCTCCGAGATGACTAGCGACGCATCCGTTCGGGGCGGCCTTCCTCCGCGGGTTCGGCGGCCGTTCGGGATCCTCGGGCACCCGCTCGTGCAGCTCACGCTCGTTCGTGTCCGGGAGTTCGTCCGTGAGCCCGAAGCGGTCTTCTGGGCCATCTTCTTTCCGATTCTGCTCACCAGCGGACTCGGCATCGCGTTCCGGAGCCGTCCGCCCGAGGTGTTGAAGGTCGCAAGCACGTCGCAAGCGCTCGCCCAGGCCATCCGCAGCGAGGCCGGCCTCTCCGTCGAGACGCTGTCGGCTGACGCGGCCCGGCAGGCACTTCGTGTCGGAACCATCGCGCTCGTCGCCGAGCAGACGGCCGACGGCGTGCTGTATCGGTACGACGAGACCAATCCGGAAGGACGGACGGCGCGCGCGCTGGCAGACCGGGCTGTTCAGCGGGCCGCCGGACGGACGGATCCGGTCGCCGCTGGGGACGCGCTCGTCCGCGAACCGGGATCTCGCTACATCGACTTCCTGGTGCCTGGCTTGGTGGGGCTCGGCATCATGAGCAACGCCGTCTGGGGCATCGGGTTCTCGATCGTCGACGGACGGCGGCGCAAGCTGACGAAGCGCCTCGTGGCGACACCGATGTCGCGGACGTACTACCTGGCGTCCTATCTGGTCTGGCGGATGGTGATCCTGGTGTTCGAGGTCGGGCTGCCGATCGGATTCGGGGCGCTGGCGTTCGGAGTGCCGGTCCGCGGCCGGCTGCTCGACCTGGCCGTCATCTGTGTGTTCGCGTCTGTATCCTTCAGCGCGCTCGGACTGCTGATTGCGTCCCGGGCTCGCACGATCGAAGCAGTCTCGAACCTGATGAACCTGCTGCAGGTCCCGATGTGGATCCTGTCAGGCGTCTTCTTCTCGGCTCAGCGGTTTCCGGAGATCGTGCAGCCGATTATCAGGGCTCTGCCACTGACGGCGTTGATCGATGCGATGCGCGCGCACATGCTGCAGGGAGCAAGCCTGATTCAGGTCGGGCCGCAGCTCGCCACGCTGGGCGCGTGGCTCGTGGTCTGCTTCACGCTGGCGTTGAAGCTGTTCCGGTGGCGCTGAGCTCCGCGTCCCCTACTGGCGCCCGCCTTTGACGTCCAGATTCTGCGTCAGGTCCTCCGCGGTGATGTGGTCCGTCACGCCCTTGGCGGGCACGTCGACTTTCGCGAGCCACAGCAGTCCGTTCAGGAAAATCCTGCGCTGATTGGGATCGCCCCAGTTGGCGTGCGTGTGTCCCCCGGTAAAGCCGAGACCACGCCCGCCATCAGGGCGCTCGAACACCCACATCATCGATTCAGCCTGGCCGCTGGCCGCGACGATATGGTCGTACGGTCCCTTGGGACTCACATACGGACCTTTTCGGACTTCGTCGCTCGGCGTGGCTACGAGGATCGGCGTGACGCGCTTCTGGACCGCGGGATCGGTTGACCAGCGCATGCCGAAATACCACTCGTCGTGCGTGGCGAACGGGGCGACTCCACGCGCGATCGGATGGCTGGGGAACTTGTCGAACGGCGGCTTCCACATCGGATTCACCGAGTAGTGATCCTCGTAGTAGCCACCGATCCAGCGGTGCATCGCCTCTCCCGGCGGACCTGCAGGTACCTCGACGCCGTAGTGAGCGAACCCGAGGCCGACGCCCTTCGCCGCAAGAGCATCGATGACCTTCATGCGGTCTCCCTGGATCGCGGGGTTCCCTCGGCCGCCATCGGCGTAGATCAGCACTGCATCTGCGTTGTCGAGGGCGCCATTGTCGTCCACACGCGTGCCGTCCACCATCTTCGACGGCCAGCCGCCGTCGTAGACCTGCACTGAAATCCCGGGAAAACCGGTCAGGGCTTTCTGCATCAGCAGACACCCGGCGCGAAACTCGTGCTCTCCATGCGGATGGCTGGGTTTGCCGGCGATCAACACGATCCGCTTGTCCGCACCCCGCACGGGGAGCGAAACCACGATTGCAGCCGCGAGGATCCCGAGGCCCGCGAGCCGGCGGACGGAAGAGCGTGAGATCTGCATGGTGGAATCCTATCCATCCTCCGCCGGATGTCGATGGGGTTTTTGCAGCCCTCCGATTCAGACCGCGGACGTTAGGTTCCGAGTCAGGACGAGACTGGCGACTACACGACGCCGAAGTCTACGACGACGAAGAACGGGAGGAAGGACTCACAGAGCGTCCTTCGTGGGGAGACCTCGACGGGCAGGAGCTCGGGTCTATTCTGAGGTTTTCGTGTGTATCGTAGCTCTCAGCTCTCAGTCTCTTGCTGCGTAGGGACGGGCTTCAGGCCGTCCAGGAAGTCACAACTCCTCTGGCACGGTTCTCAGGACGCCAGCGATGATGTCCGCCATGCGATTCCAATCGCGCGTCTGCTCCTGGAAGCGCCGGCGCCCCGCCGGAGTGAGCGAGTAGTACTTGGCCCGGCGCTTGTTCTCCGATTCACCCCATTCGCCGGCGATGAGCCCCTGATGCTCGAGCCGGAACAGCGCCGGGTAAAGTGAGCCCTGCTGAATTTCCAGGCGTCCGCTCGAGATCTGCTGGATCCGCAGCAGCACTCCGTAGCCGTGCAGCGGACCGAGCGAGACCGCCTTCAGAATCAGCATGTCGAGGGTGCCTTGGAGCAAATCCACGGGCTTGGGCATCGGCTTCTCTCCTAGCGCGTCTTGGAGAAGATACATCCGATTCTCCTAGGACGTCAAGGAGAGTGGGCAGAAGCGGTCGTCATCTGAGCAGAAGCCCGATGACGCCGCCGGCGACTATCAGAATACTTGTGCTCACTCGATAGCGGACGAGGAGCACAACGCTGACGACCGCGATGCCGATTCCCACGACATCCACCAGCGTGTCCTTCGCGAGCGTGACGGTGACGCTCGCCATCAGCGCGAGCGACGCGACGTTGACGCCGTCGAGGACCGCCCCGGCAACACGCGACCGGCGCATCGCAGGGACGATCGGCGCGCTGATCGCTACGAACACGAAGGCCGGCAGGAAGATGCCGGCGGTCGCGGTCACGGCACCAGCCATGCCGCCCAGGTGGTACCCGATGAATGTCGCGGTCGTGAAGACCGGTCCGGGTGTGACTTGACCGACAACGATCGCGTCCAGCAATTGCGCATTGGTCAGCCAGCCAAGCCGCTCGACCAGATCGGCGCGCAGAAACGCCAGCAGGACGTAGCCGCTCCCGAACAGCAGCGATCCCGCCTTGGCAAACACCAGGAACATTGGCAGGAGCGCGATCGGGCTCGCGACGCCCACTGCCGTGGTCTGACTCGCCACGGCCGCCCACAGTGGCACCAAGATCCCGGTTGCGCGCGCGTCCGGCCCTTTCGATCGCACCCACATCGTCAGTCCGGCAGCAATCCCGATCGCAGCGAGAATGGCCACCTCATCGACTCCCCTTACAGCCGCGACGAAGGCGATGATCCCGGCAGCCGCCAGCGCGGCATTCTTGACGGCCGTTCGCCCGAGCCCGATCAGCGCCTGCGCCACGATGGCGATCACGACCGGCTTGATTCCGTGCAGCAGCGCCGCTGTCTCGGGCAGCCGGCCATACTGCTGATACGCCCACGCGACGGCAGAGACGATGCAGAACGCCGGCAGGATGAACGCGGCGCCGGCTGTGAGGAGGCCCGGAAGCCCGGCTCGGGCGCGGCCGATGTGAATCGCAAGCTCGGTGGAGTTCGGGCCGGGGATCAGGTTCGTTGCGCCGACCAGATCCAGAAACTGGTCCCGCGTCAACCAGCCTCGACGCCGGACGACCTCCATTTCCATGAGCGCGATGTGGGCCGCCGGTCCGCCGAAGCCGATGACGCCCAGCTTGAGGAAGACGAGGCTCAGCTCACGAAGCCTGGTTCCGAGGGAGCTTTCTTCCATCCGTGCAGCGTTCAGAGCCCGAGGATGCCTCTGAGGTCGCCGATGCTGTCGTCGCCCGTGAAGTGAAAAGTCTGCAGACCCACCGATTCCGCGCCGCGCAGGTTCTCGATCCGGTCGTCCACGAAAAGCGTCGTATCGGCAGGCACGTCGAGTCGCTCGATGCACGTCCGGTAGATGGCTGGAGCCGGCTTGCACATCCCGACTTCGCACGAAACGATGACGACGTCGAACCAGTTGTCGAGGCTGCGCTCGGCGCGGACTCTCGACATGACCTCGGCTACGCCGTTCGACAGCATCGCCGTGCGATGTCCACGCGCCCGGAAGCGGGCGGCAATGTTCCACACCCCGGTCCGGTAGTCGCGCCACGACCGCGCGTCCTCGTCAATGAGATCCCGGACGACCGACGGTGGCAGGCCGGCCAGGCCGTCGAGCACCAGCCGCCAGTACTCGGTCGCTGCCATGCCGCCGTCATACTCAGGACGATGCGCCCAGTATCGTGTGACGAACTGTTCCAGCGGCAGGCGCGCGATCGCGGCCATGCGTTCGACGATGCTTCGGGGCTGCGGGTTGGTGAGCACTTCGCCGAAGTCGAGAATGAGCGCAGTCGGTGTCATCGCGATTGGATTGAGTTGGAGGCAGCGCGTGAGCGCGCAAGGAGGATCGCGCCTGTGACGACTGCGGCAAGTGATGCGAGGTGCGCCACGGACAGGACGCCGAGAACACGGCGGTCCACGCGGATGAACTCTATTGCGAACCGGATGGCGCCAGCGAGAACGAGATAGGCGCCAAGGACCATCGTGTCCGATCTCCCCTGCTTTCGGAATCGAAGCAGCAGGAAGAGCACAGGCATCAGAGCGACGGCCTCATAGAGTTGCGTCGGGTGCACAGGGACGTCCGTCGGAGGCAGGCCTTCGGGGAACGCCACGGCCCACGGGAGTGTGGTGGGCCGGCCGTAGTCGTCGCCGACGAGAAAGCATCCAATCCGTCCGATGGCGTGGCCGAGCGCCAGCCCCGGCGTCGCGGCGGCGAGCACCGCGAGCCGTGGCAGGTGCTTGCGATGCATGACCCACAGGCCGGCAAGCACGCCACCTGCAAATCCGCCGAACCAGCTGAGACCGCCGCGACTGAAAACCAGGTCCTGGAGCGGCTCCTCTCCAAAGTGCTCAAATACCCAGAGCAGTTTGGCTCCCGCCAATCCGCCGAGGAGGCCGGCCATCGCAGCGTCGATTCCGGATTCCGGAAGTCCGCTGCGGTTCAGCTCCCGCCGGAACATCCAGAGTCCGGCGAGCGCGCCGAGCGCCACGAGTGCGCCAAAGCTGGTGATTTCGAAGCTGCCGATGCGAAACAGAACGGGGTAGATGTGTACTCTCCTGGGTCAATCATGGCACGTCAGCCGGTCGCCTTTGCTTGAACCTTCGGTCGGCCGACACGCCCTGCCAGGAATGGACTAACGAGGAATGGTTCCTGCCGCGGCACGAGCCCGATGGAACACTTCGAGCTGTTCGTTCGCGCGCACGATCACGCCAAGGCTCTGCTCGATCGCACCGAGATGCGCACCCGGAACCGCGAAGTAGGCATCGGTTTCGTCCGCGCCCGTATAGACGCGGTTGCCGACGCAGCCGAAGCTGGCGGCGGTTCGTTCCGAGTTGATGGCTTCGGGCAGGACGGCGCACGTTGGCCGACCCATCGTCGCCATGCCTCCGGCGACGCCGGCAGCCTGTGCGGCTTCGGAGAGGAGCATCAACTGCCGGGCATTGCCGCGGACCAGTACCACGTCCGGTGGTACCGGCGCGCTTGACAGCGGCGAGTACACCGCCACCTGGAGCGGAGTCTTTCGCGTCGGAATTCGTGGCACTTCTTCCATCTTGATATAGGACAAGTCCACCATCGTCTGGACGAGGCCCATCAATTCCTGCTGCTCCGACGGCGAGAGCGTGACGTTGTGGGTGTGGGCGCCCACCGGGCAGCGCTTGTGATCGTCGGCAACTGTGAAGAAGACCTCGCCCTGCGCAGCGCGCCGCCAGTATCCGCAGCCTGCCGGTTCTCCAGCTGAAACATGCTTAACACCGGCTGGAGGAGCATCGGCGAACGTGATGGCGACTGGTGGTGAGGTCAGCTGGAGCAGGTCTGTGAGGGACGACTGGGGCATGAAACATTCCTCCTCGATTCGACAAAACTATACATTGAGCGATCCAGATGTGACGAACGAGACAGTGAACTCGCCTGCGCTAGCGAGCAACCGGCTCCACAACGACGGCGGTGCCGTACGCGAGAACCTCAGTGATTCCGGCCGCGATTTCGTTGGCGTCGTAGCGGACGCCGATGATCGCATTGGCGCCCGCATCCGTCGCATGGGCGATCATGAGCTGAAAAGCATCGTCTCGGGCGCGCTCGCAGAGCTCGGTGTAGAGCGTGATGTTTCCGCCGACGAGCGATTGCAGTCCCGCGCCAATCGTTCCAACGATGCTCCGCGAGCGGACGATGATGCCGCGTACCAGGCCCAGGTTCCTGATGATGCGCTGGTTCGGCAGCTCGAATGCGGTCGTCACGAGCCTGGGGTCGAGTGCCATGTCGTCACCTCCGTGTGCACTCTACCCGATCAACCGAAACGACGTTTCGTATCGGTTGGAGTCGGACTATCTGCGAAAGAACATCGTGCCGCCCAGGACGAGCAGGCCGACCGACACACCTCCGCATAACAGGCCCCACACCCAGTACGGCAGAAAGAGCGCGTCGGACATCACGGCCACGTCCGATGGCATCGGTCCGGCCGACGTGAGGGCGACGTTCGTGAAGAGATAGTCGCCGCGCGAAAACACGGACAGGGCGAGCTGAACTGCGAGCAGCAGGAGTGCCGTCTGAGAGAACGCTGGCGCGCGTACGGCGATCAGAAGGAACACCGCGGCGAGGACGAGGGTGAACACCATGCCGAACGCGTTTCGAGTCAGGAGGAGCGCGACGAGGACGAGGCCAGCGCCCAGTATGCCGAGGGCGACCCGGGCGTGCCGGGTGGTGCGTCCCAGGACCAGGAGCAGGAATGCCGCGAGAGCGGGCCCTACGAGGCCCGCGCCGGCTACAGTAGCGGTAGCGAGTCTGCCGAAGCCGCCTCTCCAGAGCGCGACTCCGCTGCCATCTGCGTGCAATCGGAGCGACTCGAAGCTTCCGCCAAGGAGCACCGCAGCCAGCCCGTGTCCCAGTTCGTGTGCCAGCGTCGACACGAGGACGAGCGGCCAGGCGATCGTGCGGCCGAACGGGACCGCATACAGAAGGGCGGTGACGAGCACGCTGATCGCGAGAACGCGCGGCGCGCGATCGGTGGCCATCGCGCGCGCAGCGTAGCACGATTCAGCTGAGGTCGACCGCCATCATCGTGCGCCGGTCGCGAATGTACAGACGTGACCCGACCAGCGCGGGCGGTGTCCATGCGAGGTGCGTCAGCAGAGGCGCTTTCGCGGCGATTTGAAATCCCTGCGGCGAGGGATGCGCGATCATGAGCGTGCCCTCCTGGTCCAGGGTGATCAGCTTCTGATCCGCCCACACGAAGGTGGCTTTCTCGATGCTGCGTTCCTGCCAGAGAATCTTGCCGCTGCGGGCCTCGACGGCGCTGAGAATCGCCTGGCTCCCCTTCCCGCCACTCGAGAAGTAGATCGCGTTGCCCACGCGCATGGCGTTGCCGTGATGGAGCCGCAGCCGGTTGGATGACCACAACTCGGTCGCCTTCGTCTGCATTCCATTCCTCTGCAGCTCGATCATCTTGCTGCCGGCGTTGTACTCGGCCGAGACGAAGAGCAGGTTGTCGGAAGTCCAGAGGGGCGTCGAGATGGCAATCGAGTAGTCGGCCTTGAACGGTACCTGCCATTGCAGATCGCCGTTGTGCGGATTGACACCGATGACGGCGCCGTCCAGCAGGACCACCAGCTGCTCGAGCCCGTTGACGTCGATCAGCACCGGCGAGGAATAGACGTTTCCGAAATCGTTCTTCGCCCACGCCAGTTTGCCGTCCGCCTGCTGGAACGCCATCAAGGCTTTGCCGGGGCCGCCGACCGGCACGATCACCGTCTCGCGGAACGCGATCGGACTGCACGCGTAACCGTACATGAGGCGCGAGCCGCCGTGCTGTGCCCAGAGCTCCTGAGCCCAGAGCATTTTGCCTGTTTTCTTGTCGAGGCATTGGAGACGGCCGAAGACACCGGTGGTGAACAAGCGATCGCCGACGACGAGCGGCGTGGAGTACGGACCGTTCCCCGTGTCCTTGGCGGCGTCACTCGTGAACGTCATGGCGTTGGACTGTTCCCAGATCGTGGCGCCCGTTTCAGCGCTTGCCGCGAGGACGAACTCCTGCCGCGGTTTCCCGTACATCGTGTAGAGGACGCCGTTCTCGACCGCCGGAGACGAGTAGCCTTCCCCGATCGGGCGCTTCCAGATGACCGGCGGTCCACCGGCAGGCCATGTATCCTTCAGCCCGGTGGCTTCCGTCTGGAAGTTGCGATGCGGTCCGCCCCATTGCGTCCAGGGAACGCCAGCGGGAGTGGCTTGCACGACCGGCTTGGGAGCTTGACCAGCAGGCGCTGCTGGTTTGGACTGAGTGCCTGGTGGTCCTGGCTTGGCAGTCTGCCCCAGACCAGGCAGAGCCAGCGACAGGCTCAGGAAGGTTCGTCGATCCATATCGTCCCTTTCCACAGAGAATGGACTCTCTGAATTGGTGCGGAGCGTCGAGACTGCCTCGCCTTCCACTCGTTACAAAGCCTGTGCCGCGGAATCCCGCAGATTTCGGCCGCGCGTCTCTCGGCTTCGACACCCGCGGCTGCGAATTGTTCGCTCGTGGGAACGTCGGTTCCGGAAGCGAACGCGGACGCGGCCCGGATCTCCAAGAGGAACAACATGAACACCACGCACGACGCCATCATCATCGGAACCGGCCAGGCGGGGCCGTCGCTCGCCAGCCGCTTGAGCCGCGAAGGGATGAGCGTGGCGATTGTCGAACGGCATCTCGTCGGTGGCACCTGCGTGAATACAGGCTGCATCCCGACGAAAGCCATGGTCGCCAGTGCCTATGCAGCCCATCTTGCGCGCCGCGCCGTTGACTATGGCGTGACCATTGATGGACGGATCGGTGTGGACATCCCGAGCGTCAAGGCCCGCAAGGACGCAATCTCCGCCAAGTCTCGACAGGGCCTCGAGAAGATGCTGAAGGGCCTCGAGAAGTGCGACGTGTTCCGGGGCCACGCCCGCTTCCGCTCGGCACGGGAGGTCGCGGTTGGTGAGACCCTCCTCCGCGCCGACCGCATCTTCATCAACGTCGGCGGTCGTGCCGCGGTCCCAAAGCTGCCCGGCATCGATCGCACCCCGTTTCTCACGAACAGCTCGATGATGGACTTGAGCGTCCTGCCCGAGCACCTCGTCGTCGTCGGCGGGAGCTACGTCGGCCTCGAGTTCGGCCAGATGTTCCGGCGCTTCGGAAGTCAGGTCACGATCGTCGAGATGGGATCGGCGCTCATCGGACGGGAGGATGCGGACGTTTCCGGGGCCATCCGGGATCTGCTCGAGGAGGAAGGTATCGGCGTTCGCCTGAACGCCCGCTGCATCACCGTCAGCGGCGGTGGCTCGAAGGTTACCGCGCACGTCGAGTGCACGGAGGGCGAACCGGCCGTCACGGGCTCGCACCTGCTGCTGGCGACGGGCCGCCGCCCGAATACCGACGACCTTGGACTCGATGCCGCGGGCATCAAGCAGGACGAGCGGGGCTATGTGGTGGTCGACGATCAACTGCGCACGAGCGTGGAGGGCGTCTGGGCGCTCGGCGATTGCAACGGGAAGGGCGCATTCACCCACACCTCCTACAACGACTACGAGATCGTCGCGGCCAACCTCCTCGAGTCCGGGCAACGCCGAGTCTCGGATCGCATTCCGGCGTACGCCCTCTATATCGATCCGCCACTCGGACGGGCCGGCTTGACCGAAGCACAGGTTCGCGATCGCGGACGACCGGCGCTCGTTGGTACCCGCGCGATGACACGCGTCGGGCGCGCGGTCGAAAAAGGCGAAACAAAGGGATTCATGAAGGTCCTGGTGGATCGCGACAGCCGCGAAATTCTCGGCGCCTCGGTGTTGGGCACTGGCGGCGATGAGGTCATCCACTGCGTGCTCGACACGATGTACGCGAAAGCCCCGTGTGACGTGCTCCAGCACGCCGTGAACATCCATCCCACGGTGTCCGAGTTGATCCCGACTGTGCTCGGAGACCTCAAGCCGCTGCAGGTCTGAAGAGGATCTGAAGATCAGGAGCCGCACGGCTACAATGAGATCGATGCGATTCGCGATTTGCAACGAACAATTCGAAGGCTGGACATTCGATCGGATTTGTCAGTTCGTCCGGAGCGCAGGCTACGAAGGCCTCGAGGTCGCTCCGTTCACGCTGGCTCCTCTGATTACGGACGTATCCCCCGCTCAGCGAGCCGAGCTGAAGCAGCAGGCTGCTGACGCCGGTATCGAGATCCTCGGCCTCCACTGGTTGCTGGCAAAAACGCAGGGCTTCCACCTCACGTCGCCGGAGACCGAAGTTCGGCGCCGGACTGCCGCGTATCTCGTTTCGCTGGCCGAGGCGTGCCACGATCTCGGCGGGCGGCTGATGGTCTTCGGCTCGCCCGGCCAAAGGTCCCTGTTGCCCGGCGTGACGACGGAACAGGCGTTCGCACTGGCGTCCGAGGTGTTCCGTTCAGCGATGCCGCGGATGGCCGACGTCGGCGTCACGCTCTGCATGGAGCCGCTCTCGCCTGCCGAGACGGACTTCGTCAACACGTGTGACGACGCTCGTCGATTGGCGGAGATGGTCTCGCATCCGAACTTCGTGCTGCACCTCGACGTGAAGGCCATGTACAGCGAACACACGCCTCCAACGGAATTGATCCGTCGTCATGGACGTGCCGCCGGTCATTTCCACGCCAACGATGCCAACCGGCGTGGTCCCGGTTTCGGCGACGTCGACTTCGTTCCCATCTTCCAGGCGCTTCAGGATGCCGGCTACGACCGCTGGGTCTCGGTCGAGGTGTTCGACTACTCGCCCGACCCGGAAACCATCGCTCGCAAGAGCATCGAGTACATGTCGAATTGTCGCGACCGGGTGGCGGCGAAGACGAGGGGCCGGCAGGCCTGGCAACTGAATCCGGCGCCAGACTCGGCGACGCAGGTTCGTGACAACGTGCGCCCAGGGACCGACGAGGCTCAGTCTTCGGGGAGCGGTGTCCCCTTGGTTTCCGGCGCCCAGATCAGCGCGACGGTCCCAATCAGATAGACGCTCGACATGAGCACTGCCGCGGTGCGAAACGACATCACCGTCGCCAGGTATCCGAAGAGAATGGGCGCAGGGGCAGCCAGATAACGCACGGTGTTGTAGCAGAAGCCCACGCCCGTTCCCCGCAGGCGCGTCGGGAACAACTCCGGAAAGTAGATCGAATACCCGGCGAAGACGGCCAGCTGCGCGAAGCCCATCATCGGAAGCATCCAATAGGCGTCGCTGGCCGAGTGGAGTGACGTGAACACGAACGCGGTCACGGTCATGCTGAGCAGGAGTGCGCCGAGAAACGCGATGCGACGGCTCAGAAATGCCGCGATCATCGTGAACGTCACCATCCCGAAGAACGAGCCGACATCCTGAAGCGCCGTGCCGAGTCCGCGGACGCGATCGACGACAGCCTGCGTCTCGCCTCGCAGCGCGGTCGAGATCAACTCGGGCGAGAAGAAGCCGATGCCCCACAGGCCGATCATGCCCGACACGCCGAGCAGGAGTCCTACGACGGTGTTCTTGCGCCACCTGGGGTCACGGAACAATTCGACCGGAGAGCCGATGCTCGATCGGACTCCCCCACTCGAAGCCGCCCCTGCCTTCGCGCGCAGCCACGCCTCGGGCTCCTTGAGCACGAAGATGATCGGCACGATGAGGAGGGAGGGCACGATGCCGACGAAGAAGAGCGCCCGCCAGCCGCTGTAGGAACCGAAGACGTCGTGAGCTCCAGGCGGAATGGCAAGGCTCGTAAGCGAGCCGATGATGTTCCCGAGGGCCGACAACGCTTGGAGCGAGCCCAGCGCCATGGCGCGAAATGCCGCCGGCACACTCTCCGCCACCAGCGTCGTCGCGGCGCCGAACATCCCGCCAACGCCGAGGCCGACGAGAAACCGGTAAATCGTGAAGTCCACCCAGGAGTGGGCGAGCCCCGAGAGCCCCGTGAACCCGGAGTAGATCACCAGCGTGACCATCATGGTCTTCACGCGCCCGAGCCGATCGCTCATCATCCCGAAGATGATGCCGCCAGTCGCCCAGCCGAGGATCATCGACGTCGTGGCATAGCCGCTGAGCGTCTTGATCGATTGTGCGATCTGCGGATCTCCAGCGAGGAGTTCCCGGAGCGCGGACTCCCGTGCGAGGATGAACAGCCGCTGGTCCATGCAGTCGAACAGCCATCCGCACGAGGCAATGATCACGACGAGCCAGTGATAGGGAGTGACGCCCTCGAATACCCTCCCCTTGCCGGTCTCGCTCGCCGAGCTTTGTGTGTGCACGCGGATCCTTCTGGAGGTCGCGCGCGGAAGCGCGCTATCGAGGGATTCTACACGGTCAGCTGTTGATGGGGACGCGACACTAGGCGCTCACCAGGGCACGGAGGTTGCGCCCGCAGATGGTGCTCGCCTCGAGCCTGTCGCCGTTCGGCCCACGCCAGTGGGTCTCGAGGCTCACAGCGCCTTTATAGCCGTCGTGCCGGAGGGCGTTGAGCTGTCCCTTCCAGTCCAGCCGCATCTCGCCGAGCGGCCCCCAGGTCGCCGTGTGCCCGTTGACGACGCAGTCCTTCGCGTGCACGTGGATGATTCGTGCGTGTGGAAGCGTGGCGTAGCCGTTCGGGTACGGCGTCTCGCCAAGAATGGACGCGTTTGCCGGGTCCCAGATCAAGCCCAACGCGGGATGGTCGACGGCCGCCAGCAAGCGCGCGGCTTCGGCGCCGGTGCCGACGTTGCAGGCGTGCTCGTTCTCGAGACCGATTACGATTCCACGCGGCACGGCCTGGTCGGCGAGGTCGCGAAGCGCGGCCGCGACTCTGTCGAACACGCGCTCCGGCTCGGTGGTGCGCCAGTAGGAGAACACGCGGATGATCCGGGCGCCTGTTCTCTCGGCGACCTCGAACGCGCGGCGCGTGAGCCGTGGCTGGTCTTCGAAGGTGTACGTGGAGCCGAACACGTCCTGCTGAAACCGCGGGTCCACCGGCGGAGCGTTGGGAAGGACGCATTTGAGCAGCGGCGACGCGAGGCTGAGCACGCGCATCCCGTGACGCTCGACGGCCTCCCGTGCCTTGTCCAGCTCTTCGTTCGAGAGCTCGATGGCGTTGCGGCCCCAGATCACGCGAAGCTCCGCGCCGGTCATGCCGACGTCGCGCATGGCGCGTAACGCCGTGTCGAAATCGTCGGTGGAGAATTCGTCAGTGATGGCGGCGGTCTGGAAATGTTGCATCGGTTTAGAAATCAGGGCTCCAGGGGTTCCAAGGGTTCGAGCGGTTCCGTAGACGCGGGTCAGGCTGGTTTGACGCCAGCCTCCTTCAAGTAATCGGTCATGGTTCTCGCGTAGTGGGGGAACGCGACCTCGGGTTCCTCGATCTCCGGGTGCCACTTCTTTTCCCACTCGAAGCAGTAGTAGCCCGCGTATCCGGCTTTCGCGAGGACCTGCACCTGGGACTTGACGGGCACCTCCCCCGTTCCGGTCAGAACGTACCGCCGGTCCTCGACCCCCGGGCCAGTGGCCTTTGAGTCCTTTAGGTGCGTATGGCGGACCCAGCGGCCGAGCGCGGCGTAGGTGTCGCCAGGTGCTTCGTGGCCGGCGACGAACGTGTGGTGGGCGTCCCACAGGATGGCGAACGCATCGGACCCGACACCGGAACGCACCGCTTCTATGTCTTTCGAGTTCGTGAAGTCGCCGTGCGATTCCAGCAGCACGATGACGCCCGCTGTCCTGGCATGCGCGGACATCTGCCGGAATCCCTCGATGACGCGGGCGAACACCGAGTCGCGCGGCTCACCTGGCGGAATGCTGTTGCCGAACATGCGGACGTACTTCACGCCCATCGCATGGGCGAGATCGATGAACCGCTTTCCTTCGTCCAGCGCTTTCTCGCGCGCCGCGCCCGACTCGTGCATCGACGCCGACGCGCCGAGATCCGACACCACGAGCCCGAGTGCCGCGAGATCCTTTTTCGTGTCCGACAGCCGCGACCCCGAGAGCTCGGGCACCTTCGGCAGGTCCATCTCGCCCGCGACGCCTCTGATCTCGATCGCGGCGAACCCGAGCTTGTCCGCCTGTTCGAGAATTGTTTTCCAGGGCCACGCGGGGCAGCCGAGAGTCGAGAAGGCAATCGGCCAGCGTTTCTTCTGACGAGCTCGAAGGATGGCGGGCGCCGCGATGCTCGCGGCCAGAGTGGTCATGAACGCGCGACGATCGGTGTGCATGGACGCTCCATTCCCGCGGATTATAGGCGGGCGGAGCCCAGTGTCGGCTACTTATCTTTCTTGTCCGTGCCGCCGAAGAGCCGGCTGACCGAGCACCTTCGTCCTCGATCGAGAGACCGTTGATCTGATTACACTTGCACGCCCATGCCTCCCAAGAACCTTCTCCGATCCCTTGTCATCGTCAGCGCCCTGCTCGGCATCCGCGTGGCCGCCGTAACTCGCCTTGCCTCCGCCGACGGACAGTTCTGGGACATTCAGGACACGTCTCCATGGGCTCAGGACAGCGGAGGCATCGCCACCGGCGGTCGAGCGAACCCGTTCAACGGATTCGGCTACCTCAAGATTCGTGTCCGCGCGGGTGGCCCCTCCGCTCAGAGCGCGCTCATCCCGAACGAATATCTGCGCGGATTCGGGCTCTCACACGACGGCGCCGAGCGCTTCGACTCGATCACTCCGGTGGTCACCGGCGGCGTCGCCGTTTCGCGCGGAATTTACGCGCCGAAGGACACGAACTATCTTCGATATCTCGATCGGTTTACCAACACGACGCAGGCCGTGCGCGCGATCGACGTCGCCTGGGGCGGCGCATCCGGTGTGTTTTCGGATGGCGGGACGGTAACCGTCGCCGCAACCTCCAGCGGCGATCGTCGCATCGATCTTACGGACACCTTCGTGACGGTCATGCAGAATGCTCGTGACGTGCCCGATCCTGCCAGGGGTCCGTCGGGGCACGGGCCGTCCGCTCACGTGCTGGGATCGCACGCTGCCGGGCAATTGACGGCGATCGGCGACATGTACGGGAATCCGTTCATCGACAGATATCCTGGCTACGATCCCGCCCATATCGGATACGTGTTCACTCTCCGGATTGCGCCCGGCCAGACTGTCGCGTTGATGACGTTCGTCGTCAAGGGGCTGAGCGAAATCTACGATCCGCGCGGCGGGTTCCCCATCCCGATTCGGGACGGGATCGTCGCGCCGAAGTTCTCGGAGCCCTACGCGTCGCCGGACGCCAGAGTTCCGGCGCCGGGAACCGAAATCGCGAGGGTGACCGAGACCGCACGCCGTCTCGTCGCCGCACCCGACCTGCGCGGCCTGACCGCCAGGCAGCGCGCCGAGATCGTCAACTGGCGCGTCGGCACGGGCGCACCGTCACCACCCTTCACCGTCGTCGAGAAGACCGCCTCGCAAATGGCGGATGCGCTCACGCGCGGCGAGGTGACGACGGAGGACGTCGTCTCCGAGTACCTGACGCGGCTCTCGACTCTCGACCGTCACGGTCCGGCGCTTCGGTCGATGCTCGCGTTGAACCGTTCCGTCGTGGCCGAGGCCCGGCGGCTCGACGCCGAGCGTGCGGACGGGCGCGTGCGCGGTCCGCTGCACGGAATCCCCATCGCATTCAAAGACAACATCGACGTCCTTGGTCTGCCCACGACCGGCGGGTCGCTGGCGCTCGTCGAACACAGGCCGAGACTCGACTCGCGGGTTGCCGCCGGCATGCGCAAGGCCGGCGCCGTCGTCCTCGGGAAGACGAATCTCGACGAGTTCCCTTTCGGCGATTTCGGCATCAGCTCGGTGGCCGGGACGATTGGCAACGCTTACGATCCGACGCTCAGCACGGCTGGCTCCAGCGGCGGGACGGCTGTCGCCGTGTCGTCGAGTCTCGTGGCCCTGGGGTTCGGTACCGACACGTGCAACTCGCTCTCGAATCCGGCATCGTTCGCGTCGCTGACGACGATCCGGACGACGCGCGGGCTGACGAGCCGCGCGGGTGTGATGCCGCTGAACACTTACAACGATGCCGTCGGTCCGATCGCGAAGTCGGTTCGCGAGCTGGCATTGGTGCTCGACGCCGTCACCGGCAGCGACGTCGAAGATGAAGCGACCGCAGATGCGGATCGGCACATCAAAGGCTCCTTCCTGCAGGGACTCGACCCGGCCGCTTTGAAAGGCGCGCGGATTGGCGTGATGCGTCAGCTGTTCGTCGGCGTCACCGGCGAGCGCGAAGTAGCGGAGGCCATGGAACGGGTGATTGCGGAGCTGAAGGCGGCGGGCGCCGAGGCCGTGGACGTCCGGATTCCGTCCCTCGACGAGCGGTACAAGGAGGCGCGAGGCAGCGCACCGGGCTCGCTCAAGGCAGGCTGGGAGGCGTACCTCTCCAGGGGCGCCAGGCCCGGAGACACGGTGCTCACGCTCGACGATCTGATGAAGTCAGGCCGGCTCGCGCCCGTGAGCGCGCGCCGTTTCGAGAGCGCTCTCGAGCCCGCGCCCGTCGGAGAGGCGCTCCGCTCGGCGACCGCGGCCTTCTACGCGAGCCGCGAGGCCTTCCGCTCGCAGTTCGTCGATTTGATGGACCGCGAGCATCTCGACGCGCTTCTCTACCCTTCCAATCAAGCCCGGCCCGCGACTCACGAGGGAGGGCTCGCGCGCTACGGCGAAGAGCCAGGCACGTGCGAGGAGAGTGCGATGACGGGTCTGCCGCAGGTCACCGTGCCCGCCGGATTCCTCGGTGGGAAATACCCTTTCGGCATCTCGCTGCTCGGCCGCATGTGGGCAGACGAGCGTCTGCTCGCGCTCGCGTACGCCTACGAGCAGGCGACACATCATCGCCGGCCGCCCACGCGCCGCTGAACCGCGCTATCGAGCCAAACAAGGGATGACGGCTGATCGGCGCGCGGCTATGAAAGCTCGAGAAACGGCTCGCTCAGACGCCCGAGCGTATTCCTTCCGTGTCGTGCCGCGAGGCGGATCAGTCGCAGGAAGACCTGCGCGGTGATGAAGGCATCGCCGCTCGCCGTGTGGCGATCGTGTGGGACTACGCCGAAGAGATCGCAGAGCGCATCGAGCGTGAATCGGCGGATTGCCGGCCGGCCGGCGAATGCGCCGTCCTTTTCGAGGTGCAGCGTCAGGTCCATCGTGTCCAGGCTGCGATTCGACATCCGGAAGCCCCAATGCCGCTCATACGCCGCGTCGAACGTGCCGATGTCGTGATCGATGTGATGGCCGACGATCACGCCGTCGCCGAGATATTCGAGGAACCTCTCGAGCGCCTCGGGCTCCTCCACGCCGGCGCGGCTCTCGTCGCGCGTCACACCGTGCACTGTCACTGCTGTCGTGTTCTCGTCTACCTTGATCAGCGAGTCGAAGGCATCGTCCAGAGCGATCTCGCCGTTCTGGACCGTGACGGCGCCAATCGTGACGAGGCGGTCCACACGCGGGTTGAGTCCCGTGGTTTCCGAGTCCAGCACGACGAAACGGACCTGCTCGATGCCCGTGTCACCGTCCCACGTCCGATCGAATCGTTGGCGATACCGATCGACGAACGGCGGCGCGATCACAGGGCCTCAGCCCAGGAAAGCGCGGCGGTGATCTCGAGGAGCCGATGGATGGATCGGAAGCCGCTCTTGAGGAGCTGGCGTTCGTGCCGGCTGACGAGAGCCGGTGGTAGCTCGGCGCCGCTCGTGCCCTGGCTGATCCCAACTCGACCCTGAAGCCACAGGACGATCCGCAGCGTCTCGGCTGCCTCTCGAAACACTGTCTGGTGCTCGGGGAAAAGGCTGCCCGCGATCTCGAGGCGTTCGAGTGTCGACCAGCCGAAGATGCGCCTGCCGGCGAAGCCGAAGACGCGGCCGACGTCGACGAGCGGCCGCAGCGCGCTCCGTTCGAGCCGGAAGACCGGACTCTCTTCGCCGGACTCGTCGACCACGGCGTCCTGGAAAAACGTCAACGGGGGCAGGCTGGCCAGGCAGTCGTTGGCCATCACGGTCAGGAAATCGCGGTCGACGGTCTGGTTGACCGCATTCTGAAGCGACCGCCACAGCGACTCGTCGCCATGGATCGGCCGGAGGTCGAACAACGGCCGCGCGCGGTAGGTCTGCTTGAGGACCGGATCGCGGATCCAATCGGAACAACGCGTCCGCCATTCGGAAGAGGCGGCGACGTAGAACGACTGGTCGAACGCGTCTTCCGGGCGATCGAGGTAGTCACAGTCCGACAGACGCGGCGGTCACGTGCTGATACGTGGCGAGGGCTGTCTCTTGGGAACAGCTGTCGGCTGTGATCATCACGATGCGCGGCGCCAGCCGGGTCAGCGACTCTGCTCTGCCTGACGAGCCGCACACGGACCAACAGGACGATCCATCGTCGCCGCTCGTCGAAATGAGCCGTCTGACGATCCCGGCGTCGGCCAGGTGGAGAAACTGCGCAACCCAATCGACCGACGCGGCGCCGGCGAGCTGTTGGAGTGCGAACGCCCGCGCGCGTTGATTCAGTGCACGCAATGCCGCCGGCGTCCCGGCGTGACGGATATCGCGGAGGATGACAACCGGGTGATCGCCGAACATCGGCGACAGAGCGCGCGAGGTCACGACCGCCTGGAGCGCTCCGTCCGGCGATCCGTCGGCGGTAATCGCGAGTGCGTCGGCATCGGAGCTGCCCATCGACAGGAGACCCTCGGCAATCGTGCTGTCCGGCTTCATCGACAGTGGACGGCCGGCCATCAGCGCCGTTGCGGGTGACCTGGTATCGCCTCCCCCGGTGGCAATCCATGCCATCAGCGAGTCCGGCGTGACGAGCGCGCGTGCTCGGCCGGCAGTATCGACGACGGCAATCGCGCCGGCGCCGGTCGAGAGCAGGGTTTGCGCGACGTCGGCGATGCTCGTCTCGACGGCGACTGTGTGCAGGGGGTTCGCCGCCACGATGTCGTGCAGGAACGTCGTCCGTGGATCGCGGATGCCGTCGGTCCACTGGTAGTCGGTGACGACCGAGCCATACGCCATGACGTACTGGCGGGCTTTCGGGTACTTGTCGAGCAGCATCTCGAACTCGTACGCGGGAAACGCGTAGATCAGGACGTCGCTGGAGGAGCGCGCCGAATGGACGCACGCCTGCGCTCCGTTGAACTGCTCGACGCCGAGCATGTCCCCCACGCCGCGGACATCGCGCAGTTCGGCGTCGCTTGCCGCCTCGTCCCACAGCGAGACCGTTCCCTGCTGGATCACGAAGACCTGGTGTCGGTGAGGCTCGCCCTGCCAGAGGATGTACTCGTTCGGTTCGTGGAACTTCACGCGCCCGCGCGCGGCGAGCTCTAGGAGGTCGCTCTCCTCCATCGACTGGAACGGCGGGTGCTTCTTGAGGAAATCGGCTACACGAAAGCTGATGGCGGACGTTTCCACGCAGGCTTCTCCGACGTGTGCTGTGTTGAGTGTGTCTCCACCGTAGCACACGTTCGCATCAGCTGATCGGCGTGGAACGAGCGATCGTCGAAAAAAGGTCTCGGGCGGAGCGGAGAGTTGACGATTCGAATGACGAAATTGTCGTGTTCATGAAGATGGCGACATTATCGAATGCGCCGAGCGACCGCCTCGCTTATCGATCGGGTTGTTCCCGAGCCGCCAAGATCCGGCGTGAGGCCCTTCCCGTCCGCGAGCACGTCGAGGACAGACTTCTCGACGAGCGTTGCCGCAGCGGGCTGCCCGAGAAAGTCCAGCATCATCGCTCCGGCGAGCATTGTCGCCATGGGGTTGGAGACGCCCTTGCCGGCGATGTCCGGCGCCGAGCCGTGCACAGGCTCGAACATCGACGGGAAGGTCTTCGACGGATTCAGGTTCGCGCTCGGGGCGAGCCCGAGGCTTCCCGTGATGGCTGCGCTCAGGTCCGTGAGGATGTCGCCGAACAGATTCGAGGCGACGAGGACGTCGAACGTCTCGGGCCGCCGAACGAGATCCATGCAGGCGGCGTCGACCAGGAGCGATTCGGTTTGAATGTCCGTGTAATCGCGCGCAACGTCGGTGAAGACGCGGTCCCAGAACGCCATGCTGAAGCCTTGCGCGTTCGACTTGGTCACCGACGTGAGCCGGCGTTTGCGGCCGCGCTGCCGTGCGAGTTCGAACGCGAACCGGATCACGCGCTCCGTGCCGTGACGCGTGAACATGGACGACTGCACGGCGACCTCGTGAGGCCCTCCAGAGTAGAGCACGCCGCCGATTTGCGCGTACTCCCCTTCCGTGTTCTCGCGGACGACGACGAAGTCGATGTCGCCCGGCTTCTTGTCGGCCAGGGGGCACCGAACGCCGGGATAGAGTACCGCCGGACGCACGCACGCGTACTGATCGAACTCGCGCCGAATCGGCAGCAGCAAGCCGTTGAGGGTGAGGTTGTCCTGCAACCGGGGATCGCCGACGGCGCCGAGGAAGATGGCGTCGAAGGGCCGCAGACGGTCGATGGCGTCGGCCGGCATCATGCGTCCGTGCTCGAAGTAGTGATCGGACCCCCAGGAGAATGACTCCCACGCCATGGTGAATTGCGAGCGTGCCGCGGCAGCATCGATTACGTCGATCGCCGCCGGAATCACTTCGGTTCCGATGCCGTCTCCAGGGATTACCGCCACTCGGTACGTCTGCATGGATGTGCGTCCTCGCGATCAGCCATCAGCTCTCAGCTGGATCCCGGCGGATGCCGGGACCAGGAGCGGATCGGACTGTGGTGACACGCTGATAGCTGACAGCTGATAGCTGCTAGCCGAGAGCTACTCTACTTGATCGGCTATCGGGCCCGCGCGGGACCAGAACGGGGACAGGCATCTACGCCTGCTGGCGTGAGACCTCAGGATGCTGGGGAGGCTTCACTGCTCGAACCGACGGTCGCGTCTCGCGCGCTGCCGCGGAATCGATCCGCCCGAAGAACTCGCGCACGCCCGCCCACGATTCGACTCGCGGATAGCGTGTCTCGGCGGCGTTGTGGGGCGCGGAGAACAGCAGCGGCCGTCCTTTGAAACGCGCAAAGTGTCGCGCGCGGTCATCGATCAGATAGTCCGCATTGACGACCGCCTTGTCGCCGCAGAAGACAATGTTGGACGGCGGGATGAACGGAAAATGGCGCTGGAGCCATCGGTATTTGGCGTCGAACGAGCACGGCACATCCATCGCCGCCGAAGCAATGACGACCTCGTGCCTGGCCGCGAGCTCCGCGATCACGTCACGGCAGTCCGGCAGGACGTCGAGGTCTTCGAAGAAGGAAGCGTCCAGCAGCGCCTCGGTCGCCTCCCGATGCTCGTGCGGGACGACCTCCTCCAGGTGACGGCCTCGCAGCTCCGCGATCGACACTCGCGCTCCGAAGTGTGCGTTGTAGCGGCGGACGTGCTCCGCCAGCGCATCTGCCATCACTTCGTCCATGTCGATGGCGATGCGCAGCCGGCGTGTCACGGGCGCCCGGCGATCGGCGGCAATCTTCAGAAGGACAATGGCCGACACCAGCGTCATGGCGACGACGTTCGCCGCGATGACCGCGATGGCGCCGTTGAGCAGGCCGTACACGAGCCACAGACCCGAGCCGGCCAGATACATGGCGAGCATTGTCAGAGACAGGTCTCGGCCGCCCTGGCGTCGCACGCGTACGAGCTGCGGCAGAAAGGACAGCGTCGTCACGAGCGCGCCGCCGGTGCCGACGATGGTGCTCAGGGTGGGGGTGGACATAAGAAATACGTGGGTTCTCGGGTTCTCGGGTTCTCGGGTTCTAGAGGTTCTGAGGGTTCGAAACGTTCCAGCAGTTCAGGTCTCGACGTTCGAGGATTTCGGGAGTGCTCGATGCCGCAATCACTCGAACCTTTAGAACCCGAAAACCCGAGAACCCCTGGAACCTCTGGAACCTCTGGAACCTCTGGAACCTCTGGAACCTCTGGAACCCATGATGTTCTCCATCTCCCCATTCCGTCCAATGAAACATTACGGCCAATCTGATAACCTGAAGTTATGGATGTTGCTCTCGACGATCTTGAAGCTGTCGTCCTCCTCGCCGAGACATTGCACTTCGGCCGTGCGGCGGATCGGCTCCACGTGTCCCAGCCGGCGCTCAGCAAGCGCATCAAGCGGCTCGAGGAGCGGATTGGCGGGCCGCTGCTGGTGCGTGGCTATCGGGATGTGAAGCTGACGGAGGCTGGGCGTCTGCTGGCCGGCCGTGGACGCCACTTGATCCAGGAGTCAGCGGCGACGGTCGCGCTCGCCCAGCGTGCGGCGCGTGGGGAGGCCGGCCTCCTGCGGATAGGCTTCGGGATCGCGACCATCCTGGGGCTCGTGCCGGACGTGCTTCTGCGATTTCGGCGCGCCTACCCGGAGGTACAGCTCTCCCTCCGCGATATGCCAACACCGGATCAGGTGAGTGCCCTGGCCAGCCGCGAGATCGACGTCGGGTTCGTCCGGCGCCCGGTCTCCGACGACCGGCTCGTGATGCGGCCGGTCCTGGACGAACGGCTGGTCGCGGCTCTGGGCCCACGCAGTCCCTGGGTGCCGAAGGTCGGGTTGCGGTCCGTCGCCGGCGAGCCTTTCATCATCATCGCGCGCACGCGCTCCGCCAGCTTCTACGACCACGCGCTCAGCGTCTGTGCGGCCGCTGGATTCGCACCGCGGATCGTCCAGGAGGCCGGCGAGTTGTTCACCGTGCTGTCTCTCGTCCGCGCCGGGCTTGGGGTGTCCCTCGTGCCGCGGTCGGCAGCGCTCATGCGCCTTCCTGGCGTGCGCTTCCGAGAGCTGACGATCTCCAAGGCAGCCTGGAACATCGCCCTTGCCTGGCATCGGGACTCTGACGACGCGCCGCTGGTCAGACGATTCGTGGAGATGGTGCCGATCGCCGCCGAGCGCAGGATCCGGGCATGAAGTCCTGCGCGTGCGGCGGCCTGACGCGTTCTACTTGGCGGCGAATTCCGGCGGGATGGCGCTGATCTGCTTGATCTGTATGTCGCGATAGAAAACCTCGGCTCCCTCGGATTGCAGGATGATCTGGCCGGAGTTGATCGGCGTCGGCACCGGAGAGTCGATCCTCAACGGTCCATGAAGCCGCATGACGACCTTCCCGTTCACGATATGGATCGCGTCATCGTGAAAGGCGATCAGTTCCACTGTGTTCCACTCCCCCGTCGGATTCTCGTTGTCCGGCTGCTTGATGCACCGGCCGGACGAGCCCTGGATCTGCGAGAAGAACGTCCACTCGCCGGAAGGGTCATAGTCGTAGAGCGTCGGCTGCGTACCGGCGCGCGGCTTGGCGCGGACGGCAATCGCCGAGCCCACCGCGTAGAGATCGCCGACGTCGTGTTCCTGAATCTGCAATTCGACCGAACGCGCCCAGGTGCGGCCGTCAACGCCCGGCGCATTGTGCACGTGATACAGCAGACCGCTGTCGCGCGCTGTCTCCGGTCTGTTGCGCGGCGGCCATTTGGTGCTGCCCCACTTGAACTGCAGCTTGAGGTGATAGTCCTTGTAGCTTCCCTTCGTGCGCAGCTCACCAAAGACTTCGCCGGAGATCCGGATCGCCGGCTTGCCGTCGACGTCGTTGACGACAGTGAACACCTTGAGAGGATCCCGGCCCGATCCGATCGGCTCGAGATACTTCCCGGTTGCGTCCCGCTTCAGGTCGGGGACCTCGGAGGTCGGCGACGGCTGTTGCATCCAGGTCGTCCAGCCGTCGAGATTCTTGCCGTTCCAGAGCGTTGTCCAGCCATCCGCCGCACGCATCGGAATGCCGGCGACGAGCAGCACCGAGACGACGAGCAACTGTCGAAACCGCATACGAAGTGGACCTTTCGTTGGGAACCGTGGACGTTGTCATCGCCCCGCCGCTGATTAGAAGGCGATCAACTGGCGGGCAGAGCGCGGTGATTATCGCCGAAGGCCCAGGTTGCGACAACAAGGCTGACGTCGCCGCGCCGGGCCACCTCGGCCGCAGCTCAGCACCGGGTCACTCCTTCGACGAGCTCCGGTCGCGAGTGACGTCGGCAGGGCGTTTGTCGTCCCGGACCGCGATGAATTCCGAGTGTCGAAGCGCGTTGTCCCGTGTCCACTCGACGAATGACACTTCGACGACGACCTTCGGCTTCACCCAGCGCAGCTTCGTCATGTCCTCGGACGTGACGCCCTCGCCCCAGTGGCCCGCACCGGCGCTCGGCAGGTTTGCGAACGGGCAGCGGGAAATCCGATCGGCGGCGATTCTCTTGAAGACGTCAGCTCGATCGTGCAGCGTGAGGCCGGCGCGCACCCGGCCTGCGAACAGCAGTTTTCCCGCATCGTAGTAGCCAACCACCAGCGACTCGATGTTCGAGGCGTTCGGCTTGAAGCCCCCGATGACGAACTCCTGCCGGCGATTGAACTTCACCTTGAGCCAGGCGCTGCTTCGGCGGCCGGCTTCGTACATCGAGTGGCGTCTCTTGGCCACGATGCCCTCGAGGCGCAGCTCCCGGACGGCGTGTTCGATCTGATCTGCTGTTCCGGGCAGCGGATCGGAGCTGAGAATCCGGGTGTCCTTCAGTGTCGTCCCAAGGATCGCGCGTCGCTCGTCGAGCGGCGTTTTCAGGAGGTCCCGGCCGTCGCAGTGGAGGATGTCGAACGCGTAGTACACGAGAGTGTGGGCCGACTGGTGGTGCAAGGCCTGGAACGACGGATGTCCTTCGTCGTCGAGAGCGACGATCTCCCCGTCGACGAGTGCCTTCTCGGCCTGAAGTTGCCCGATGCTCCGCGCGACAGACTTGAATTGGGCGGTTGCGTCCTTCAGGTTGCGTGACAGCAGGGTGATGCGCGGCCCGACCTTGAGCGCCATGGTCCGGTAGCCGTCCCACTTCACCTCGTAGGTCCAGTCCGTACTCACCGGCAGCTTCTCGGCCGACGTCGCCAGCATCGGCCGGACTTCGCGCAGATTCACGCGAACAGCCTATCGCGCTTTCTTCCGCGCCCTGGCCTTGCGCTTGACATGCTCCGGCAGCCGCTTGCTTCCGGTCTCGCGATTCCATTCTTCGAACGTCTGGTTGGAAATCCTGCCTTCGACGAGAAGCTGCGCGAACTTCCGGCGTTGCGCCTGGCTCTTGAATGGCATGGTGCCTCCGGGCCCGGTCAGATCTTCCGGCTATCGTAGGCCCAGTGCAGCACGGCCTGACGCTGTCGCCGGCGACACTCGAGATCGCGCTTCTCGCAATTCCTTTGGATCGCCGCCACATGACGCCGGATGGCGCGCCAGCGCTTGATCTGTCGCGCGTCGTCGGCCGTACGGCGGCCCATGTAGTAGCGGCAGTACCACTGAAACCAACCGCGAGGATCCTGAGAACGAATCCAGCCCTTGCGGCGCCACTCAGCGAGTCGTAGAGAAGCGGTCACTCCAAAGAAATTGAGCTTGGCGTTCCGCCGCTTCGGGCTCAGCTTTGCGTGGAGGAACCAGCTCGATGGGAATTCGTCGCGGCAATCGGTCATGTACTTTCCGCCGAACACACCCAGCCGCAGCATCTGCCGCGGAGCGAGCTCCGGCTCGAAGCCCGGCGCGAAGTTCCGGCCGACCGGCTCGGTCCGGTAGTAGACGTAGCCGCGCTGCATCCTGTCATTGACGACGACGCGAGTTTTCTTCATCGCGGCACTCGTGCTTCATCGGGCTGAATAAGCTTCATGCCTTGTTGACCCGCCTCAGCGATGGTACTGTCATCACGAGGGCCGCGGCTGAGGTCGTTTGGGCGGCGGATCACGATCTTTACTCATACAGATGTCCTCCCCCTCGATGGAACAGATGTTCGTGGTCGTTTACAACGAGCTGCGCCAGCTCGCAGCTCGCAAGCTCCGCGGTGAGCGGAACGATCACACGCTCTCAACGACTGCCCTCGTTCACGAAGCCTGGCTGGAGCTCAACAAGCTGAACCGCATCCAGTGGCAGAATCGCGGCCACTTTCTCGCCGTGGCTGCGCAGGCTATGCGGCGCATCCTCATTGACTACGCGGTCGCCCGAGGCCGGCAGAAACGAGGCGGTGGTCAAGTGGTTGTCTCGCTCGACGACGGCGACGCGCTGGCGATCGCGCACGATCGGGCCGATGAGCTCGTCGAACTGGAAGAGGCCCTCGAGCGCCTTCAGGCCATCAACGAGCGGCAAGCCAAGGTCGTGGAGTGCCGATTCTTCGGAGGGATGAGCGTCGAAGAAACGGCCGACGCCCTGAACGTGTCGCCGGCGACGGTCAAACGGGAATGGGCCATCGCCCGTGCCTGGTTGAACCGAGAGATGCAGCCGTGACCGATGCCCGCCCCCGCTCCGCTCCGATGTCGGCGGATCGCTGGCAGCGGGTGCAGGACCTGTTCGCCGCCGCCATTGAATGCGAGATGACGGCGCGAGCGCAGTTCCTCGTTCAAGGATGCGGCGACGACGCGGAGCTTCGGCGTGAAGTGGAATCGCTGCTCGCGTCACACGAGAAGCCCGGCGCCGTCGATCGTCTCGCGCCCGCAATCGCGCCGGCGGCCGCCTGGGCCCGTGCACAGATCGCCGGATGGGAGGGACGAAGAGTCCGGCAGTATCTGGTCCAGGAGCTCCTCGATACCGGCGGGATGGGCGTCGTTTACAAGGCGCACGACGCTCGGCTCGACCGTCATGTGGCCTTGAAGTTCCTGTCGCCGCACCTGAGCAAACAGCCGGCATCGAAGCAGCGCTTCCTCGTCGAGGCGCGCGCCGCGGCGGCGCTCGACGATCCCCACATCTGTACGATTCTCGAGATTGGCGAGACTGAAGACGGGCAGTTGTTCATCGTCATGCCGCTCTATGACGGCGAGACGGTGCAGGCCCGCCTGAAGCGCGGACGCCTGCCTTTCGACGATGCAATCCATATCGCCGTGCAGATCGCGCGTGGAGTCGGTCGCGCGCACGCGGGCGGCGTGGTGCATCGCGATATCAAGCCGTCGAACGTCATGCTCCTGCCAAACGGCACCGTCAAGATCCTCGACTTCGGCATTGCGTCGACAGAAGCTTTGTCCGCGGCGCCGGGTGACGCTCGCTTCGGCACCCTTCCTTATATGAGCCCCGAGCATCTCAAGTGCGCGCCAATCGACCGCCGAAGTGATGTCTGGTCGCTTGGAGTCCTCGTCCACGAGATGCTGACCGGCGTACGGCCGTTCTACGGGGACGACGCTCAAAGCTTCGCGGAGGCGATTTTCAATCGAGAACCGGATCTCGTCGCGACCTCGCACCCGGACGTCCCGGCCGGAATCGACCGCGTGTTGCGAAGGGCGCTGGCGAAGCAGGTCGAGGACCGCTATCCGTCGATGGGAGCCTTCGCCGCCGATCTGACTGCCCTTCTGCGCCGCAGCGAACCGTCGCGCGCCGGTTCGCGATTTGACGCCCCCATCGCGCGTTCGTCGGATGCCGCGGGCGTCACCGAGCGTCGACGCGCGGCAGTCCTCGTAACGATGGTTTCGGAGTACGGCGTGCTCGTCGAGAGCCTGACGCCTGTCGATGCGGAGCGCCTCGTCGCACAGATACGCGACCTCGCCGTCGATATCGTGAGGCGCCACGGCGGACATGTGAATCAGGCCATCGGCGAGGAAATCGTCTCGGTGTTCGGTGTGGTCGCGGCCCACGACGACGACGAATTGCGCGCTGTCCGCGCCGCGTTGGAGCTGCATGGCCGGGTGCGAGAGCTGGCGGCGGACGCCGGTTGGATCGCGAGCCTGCGGATCCAGTCTGGCCTTCACGTCGGATCCGTCGTCGCCCAGAGGCTGCCGGAAGGGCCCAGGCGATATGCCCTCGTTGGAGCGCCGAGCCATCTGGCGTCGAGGCTGGCGGCGCTCGCGGCGCCGGGCGATGTCGTATTGAGTCCTGAGTGTCAGCGCGTCCTTTCACCTTTTGTCGACACGTCCGCCTGCGCCGCTGTCGTCCTCGAGCCTGGCGCTCCCGCCGTCACGCCGTTTCGCGTCACCGGACAGACGGGTCTCGAAACGCGCCTCGAGGCCTCCGAGCAGCTCGGGCTGACGCCGTACATCGGTCGCGAGGGCGACCTCGCGCTGCTCGAGCGTTGCGTCGAGGAGGCAGAGCAAGGCGCCGGCCGCGTGATCGAAGTCGTCGGCGAGGCGGGGATCGGTAAGAGCCGGCTTCTCCACGAGCTTCGAGAACGCGTCCTGGCTCGGAACGTCACGACATTGAATGGCAGATGCAGGGCGTTCGGGGACGTCGCGCCGTACTGTCCGTTCATCGAGATCGTCCGAAGCGTCCTCCGCCTCCCTGTTCGGGGTGTGATCGGTTCTTCGGAGCTCGTAGAGAGGGTCCGCGAGATCGACGCATCGCTCGAGCCGTTCGTTCCCGTCTATCTCCATCTCTTGTCGGTCCACAGCGAGTCGCATCCGATCCCCCGCCACCTGCAGGGTGAGCACCTGGAGGCGGCGCTCGTGGAGGCGCTGACGACCCTTTTCATCGTGCTCTCGCAGGAAACAACGTTGGTAGTGCTGCTCGAGGATTGGCATTGCTCGGACGGCGCTTCACGCGCCGTGCTGGGCCGGATGAGGGGCATCGTTTCGGCGGAGCGGATCGTATGCATCGTGACGAGCCGCCCCGAGCCAGCCGTCTTCGAGCGCCCCTCTGCCGGCAGCATCCGCATGGCGCTCGAGCCGCTCGACTACCCGTCGTCCACCGCAATCATCGGGGCGGGATTGCGCGCCGGACGCGTGTCCGACGCTCTGGTTCGACGGCTGTTCGAGCGCACCGGGGGCAATCCGTTCTTTCTGGAACAGGTCTGCCGGGCACTCGTCGAACAGGGTGCGGTGTCGCTGCACGAAGACGAGGCCGTTGTGAACGGCGAGCTGTCTCTGCCCGACACGGTTCAGGCAGTCATTCGGACTCGACTCGACCATCTCGAGCCCCAGGCAAGAGAGGTGGCTCGTGTGGCGTCGGCGTTCGGGCGAGAGTTCGAGTACGCGCTCCTCGCGGATGTGGTCTGGCCCGACATAGATCTCGCTGCCGCGATCGGGAGGCTCTGCGCATCGGGCCTGACCCGCCAGACCACGGAGACCCCTCGGCTCGGGTATCGTTTTACACACGTCCTGACCCAGGAAGTCAGCTACGAGAGTCTCCTCGCGCATCAGCGGAAGTCGCTCCACGAAGCGATCGGCGGTGCGATCGAAAGACATCATCCCGAACGGCTCGACGAGCAGGCGGCCCTCCTCGCTCATCATTACAGTCGCGCAGAGGCGTGGCGCCAAGCCGTCTACTACGGGCGGCGTGCGGCAGATCGGGCGGGCGGTCTCAGTCAGTTCGCGGACGCGGTCGATGCGCTCGACAAGGTTCTGGAGTGGCTGCCGCGTCTTCCGGGCGACGAGGAACGATACCACCTCAAAACCGACCTGCTCCTCCAGCAGGAACGCGCGTGCGAAACGGTGGGGCTCAGGCGTCGCCAGCAGCAGATCATCGGAAGACTCATCGCGCACCTGGCGCCAGCCGGCCCGTCCGCTCGACTCGCAGAGACGTACCTTCGCGAAGGGGACCTGCTGACGCTCCTCAAGCGCTTCAATAGCGCAGATCGCGCGCTGAGCACGGCGCTTCGCATCAGCCGGGAGCTGGATGACTCGGGACTCGAACGAAACATTCTGCGAAGCGTTGGACTCCTCCGCTGGCACGAGGGACGAAATGCCGAGGCGCTCGCACTGACGGAAAGCGCTCTCGCCATCGACCGCGAACGTGAAGACGATGATGCGGTGGCCGGAGATCTCGTCAACCTGGCGAACATCCTCAAGAGCATGGGGGAGTACTCGGTAGCGCTCTCGAAGGTCGAGGAGGCGCTGGCCATGCCGTCGCTCGCGCAGAATCCGAAGAAGCTCTCGTACATCCTGCACAATCTCGCCAATGTGCATCGCTTCATGGGCGACCTGGACGCGACGCTGTCCTGCCTTCGGCGTGCCGACGAGGTCTCGGGGCAGCTGCTGCCAATCCAGCGGTCGTTTCACCTGACGTCCATCGCTCACATCGAGCTGCAGCAGGGTTCCATCGAGGCTGCGATCCAGACGTACAAGGACGCGATCGAGCTGAGCCGGCGCGCACGTCACGCGCAAGGCCTCGCCCACTCGTTGCGCACTCTCGGTGAAGTGCTGTTCGGGCTTGGCAGGCACGAGGAGGCGGCGCCCTATCTGGGTGAAGCGGCGGAGCTGCTCGGACAGCTCGAAGATGCCGCGGCGGAGGCGGAGGTCTGGAGGTACGCAGCGACCGCGCGCGAGCGGGCGGGATTGAAGGTCGAGTCTCTGGAGGCCTGGCACCGCGTCCAGTCACTCTGCCGCCAGCTCGGGGATGCGAGAGGTCAGCTCGACGCGCTGGAAGGCATCGCGCGAGCGATACGCCAGATCGATGGTCCAACCGACGCGTGCGTCGCAGCCTTCGAAGACGCCCTGGAACTGGCATCGACACTGCGTGACGACCGTCGCGCCCTCGCATGCCGCAACACGCTCGGAATTGTCGAATGGGCGCGGGAGAATCACGCCACGGCGCTCTTCCACTATGAGGCCGCATTGCTCCTGGCGCGCGGTCAGGAGGATCGAGTCCAGGAGGGTGTCGTCCTGAACGGCCTGGGCGTTACGCTCTCGAAGCTGAATCGTCCCGAAGAGGCGCGGACCGTGCTCGAAGAGAGCGCCGCGCTCAACGGAGAAACGGGCGAGCGGCTCCTCGAAGCGCATTCGCATGCAGGGCTCGGACACGTCTCACGTTCGCTCGGTCGCTTGGACCACGCCGCGGAGTCCTTCGAGCGGTCCCTGGAGCTTCGTCGCGCGGCGGGCGACCGCGTCGGCGAAGCGTGGATGTGGCGCAGGCTCGCCGAAACACGCGCCGCTTTGGGAAATGAAACTGCGGCTCGAGATGCTGCCGATGCGGCAGTCATGCTGGCGGCCGCCACCGGCGACGCGGACCTGATCGCGGCATGTGCCGCTCCGCTGCCGGCCAAACAATCATAAGGAACGACGATGCCACGCTACATCATTGAGCGCTCAGTACCCGGGCTCACCCGCGAGGCGCTCTTCGCGGCGGGCCGGCGATCCGCCGTCGCCCTTTCGGATATGCCGGACGTCCGGTGGATCCGCAGCTATGTCTCCGAAGTCGACGGCAAGATCTATTGCGAGTACGACGCCCCCAGCGCCGAGGCGATCCGGGAACATGCCCGACGGGCGGGACTCCCCGTCGACAGCGTTTCCGAAATCGCCCTCGAGATCAATCCGGCCATGTTCGTCTAGCTGCCCCGACCCCAGCGCGACGTTCGTCGAGACTCATTCCGGCGCAACCATCTCGTGTGTTCAATATATCGGCTTTGCCCCGTTGATCCGTCCAGCCCGCGAACCTCAGGACTTCGAGTCATCGTGGAGCTCATCTGGTTCCTCCGCGTTCGGGGATTGAGTCGGACATCAGAGACGCTCACAAACGGAGAAACGAAGTCAACGAAGGCGAAACGGAGAGGTCCGGATGACTACCGGCACCGGCGGAGCTGCTCGCGCCGCGCGTAGCGCGGCAGGCCGGGGCGGAGGTTCGAGATCGCAAGCAAAGGGATCGTGAGGTTGCTTGCGATCCCGAACCTCCGCCCCGGCCAGCGCCCGCCTGTGGCGGGCGCGCGAGCAGCATCGATTCTGTGAGTGTGCTCCTCTTCTCCGTTTGTTCTCCGTTCTCTCCGTTGCTCCGTTTGTGAACGTGACCGTTGCCTCCGTGGACGAGTGGCGGCCTCCGTCGAGCCTCATACGGATGAGTTGAGCCGGTTTTCGCGCGGTTGCGGCCTCTATGACTGACGGCAGGCTGCGGAGCGCATTGGGCGCTTCGCGCTGCGGATCACTCGAAGACGCGCATCAACAAATCGCGTCAGGAGGCTGTTCATGAAGACGGCAGGTTTTGGAAGACCGCTTGCGCATTCCTTACTGGCGGCACTCATGGTTTCGATTTCGCCGATGCCGGGCGTCGCGCAGTCGCACGACGATCACGGAGGGCACGCCACCTCGCAGAATCACAAGCCGACTCCCCAGGAGAACGCACTGGTGCAGGCTGTCAGGTCGGCGACCGAGAAATACAAAAACGTCAGGTCGATCGGAGGCCCCGGCGACGGCTACGAGCTCAAGTTCGGATGCGTCAGCGGCGGCGATTTCGGCGCGATGGGAATGCACTTCGTGAACTTCAGCCTCGTGGACGGCGAGGTGGACGTCACACAGCCCGAGATCGTCCTGTTCGAGCCGACGCCGAATGGCGGGATTCGGATCACCGGCGTAGACTTTCTGGTACCTGTCGCCGCGTGGGATGCCGCACACGCAGTTCCCCCGGCGGAGCATGCGCCTCCGCCGGAGCTGATGGGTCAGTTGTTCCATCTGTTCGACAGTCCGAATCGGTTCGGGCTCGACCCGTTCTACACGCTGCACGTCTGGGCGTGGAAGGACAATCCCAACGGTACGTTCGGGAACTGGAACCCTGACGTGTCGTGCGACGCGTTCAACCCCAGCACGCCGGAGAATTGATCGTTTGCGATGTGGCATTACCGCGACGCGGCCGCAGCGTGGCGCGCGATCCTGTTGGATCGGCGTTCGCGCTGTGCCCGGGTCGCGGTGATGCCCGGCTCCTGCGAGGCGCCGTCGAAAGCCTCAGCCGTCCTTCAGCGTGAATCGCCACGTCACCGGGCTGTAGGGCGGGGCTTTCAAGCCCCGCCCACGCGGGGTCTGACCGCCTCCGCCGAGGCTGCGGCGAGTCTCGCCTTCGCGCTTCGCGCAAGCGCGAAGCGCGAAGGCGGAAGACCCCGCGCTACGGTCTTTCAGGGCTCGACTCCCGAAGATCAGGCGCGTATGATCACCGCCGTATGGGTGTGCCCAACCCCAGCAGGGCCTCAATTGCCGTCGGCGTGCTGGCTGTGCTCGCGGCCAGCAGCGGGCTTTTTACGCTGAACGCGCAACAACAACGCGCACGCCGGTCTTCCACTCCCGCACCTCACCTCGCTCTCATCGACGACTATTGCCTGTCGTGCCATGACGATGACCACAAGAAGGGCGAGCTCTCACTCGAGGCGATTGCGGCTCACGACGTAGCCCGGCATCCCGACGTCTGGGAAAAAGTCGTCCGGAAGCTCCGGGCGCGCCAGATGCCGCCAATTGGAAAAACGCGTCCGAACGACGCGACGTACGAGAGCGTGATCGCGTATCTCGTGAAAGCGCTCGACCGTGCTGCTGAAGCGAATCCGAATCCGGGCCGCACGGCGACGATCCGCCGGCTGACTCGAACCGAATACCAGAACGCGGTTCGGGATCTCCTCGCGCTCGACGTCGATGTTGCTGCCCTCCTTCCAGGAGACGAATCGAGCTACGGGTTCGACAACGTGACAGTCGGCGATCTCTCCCCGACTTTGCTGGACCGTTACATCTCGGCCGCGGAGAAAATCAGTCGCGTAGCGATCGGGCGGCCCAGCCGTACGCCCGGCGGCGACACCATCAGAGTCCCGACCGATCTCACGCAGGAGGAGCACCTCGAAGGCCTGCCCGTCGGCACTCGCGGCGGCGCGCTGATTCACTACACGTTCCCGCGAGACGGCGAGTACGACATACAGGTTCGTCTGGCGCGTGATCGCAACGAGCATGTCGAGGGGCTGAACGAGGCCCACGAGCTGGAGCTCCTGATGGACAAGGAGCGGTTGCAGCTCTTCACGGTGAAGCCACCCCAGCGCGAGGCCGGGTTCTCGGAGGACTATCAGCCGAACCACGACCGCATCGATCAGCACCTCAAGATCCGCGTGCGGGTGAGCGCCGGTCCGCACGCGCTCGGCGTCGCGTTTCTGAAGAAGCCGTCGGTCCTGCTCGAGACGGTGCGCCAGCCGTACCAGTCGCACTTCAATTCGTATCGCCATCCCCGCATTCAGCCGGCGGTCTATTCCGTCTCGATCATTGGTCCGTATGGTTCCAGCGGTCCGGGTGATACGCCCAGCCGTCGCCGCATCCTTGGATCGGGTCCCGAAGGGGATGAAGACGCCGCCGCCACGCGGATTCTGAGCACGCTCGTGCGGAGGGCCTATCGGCGTCCCGTCAGAGATCCCGACCTTCAAGGGCCTCTCGAGATGTATCGGAAAGCACGCGCTGACGGAGGCTTCGACGCCGGGATCGAGATGGCGCTGTCCGCGGTGCTGGTGAGCCCCCAATTCCTGTTCCGCGTCGAGCAGGATCCAGCCGGCGTCCCGCCGGGCACGCCGTATCGCATCAGCGACCTGGAGCTCGCGTCCCGGCTCTCGTTCTTTCTCTGGAGCAGCATTCCGGACGACCAGCTGCTCGACGTCGCGGTTGCTGGAACGCTCCACGAACCGCCGGAGCTGGAGCGGCAGGTGCGGCGGATGCTGGCGGACTCGCGGTCGAAGGCACTCGTCACCAACTTCGCCTCGCAGTGGCTGCACCTGCGAAACCTGGACGCCATCACTCCGGACATGCGCCTCTTTCCGGACTTCGACGACAACCTCCGCCAGGCGTTCCGTGAGGAGACCGAGCTCTTCGTCGAGAGCATCCTGCGCGAGGATCGGAGCGTGCTCGATCTCTTGAGTGCGAAGTACACGTTCGTGAACGAGCGGCTGGCGAAGCACTACGGCGTTCCTCACGTGTACGGGAGCCGCTTCCGACGGATTGCGCTCGAACCTGATACCTGGCGAGGCGGCCTCCTTCGTCAGGGAAGCGTTCTGACGGTCACGTCGTATGCGACGCGGACTTCACCGGTTCTGCGCGGCAAATGGGTGCTCGATAATCTGCTTGCCCTTCCTCCACCCCCACCGCTGCCCGACGTCCCGGCGCTGAAGGACAACACGGTGGACGGCAGGCTGTCGGTTCGCAGCCGACTGGCGGAGCACCGGAGCAACCAGGTCTGCGCGTCGTGCCACAACCTGATGGATCCCGTCGGGCTCTCGCTCGAAAAATTCGATGCCGTCGGTCGGCGGCGGACGGCCGAGGGCGGGACGTCGATCGATGTCTCCGGCAGCCTTCCGGACGGTCACAAGTTCGCCGACGTCGATGGACTGGAAACGGCGCTCCTGCGCCGGCCGGAACTGTTCGTCGGCGCGTTCACCGAGAAGCTTCTCACCTATGCGTTGGGGCGAGGCGTCGAGTACTACGATGCGCCCGCCGTTCGAGCGATCGTGCGCCAGGCGCCTGCGCAGGACTACCGCACTTCGTCGATCATCCTCGGCGTCGTGAACAGCCAGCCCTTCCAGATGAGGAAGTCGCGATGATTATCACCAAGATGGCACTTCCGCGCCGGACGTTCCTGCGAGGCATGGGCGCGAGCGTGGCGCTGCCGCTGCTCGACGCGATGGTCCCCTCGATGACGGCCTTCGCGAAGACGCCGGCTGCACCGGTGCGGCGTCTGGGATTCGTCTACATGCCGATGGGCTGCGACATCGGGCGCTGGACCCCGCCAGGCGATGGCAAGCTGACGGATCTCTCTCCAACGCTCCAGTCGCTCGCTCCGGTTGCCGATCAGCTGACGGTCATCACGAATCTGGAGCTGAAGAACGCGTATCCAGGCACGCATGCGACCTCGAACGCGGCGTTCCTCAGCGCCGCAAAGGCGAAGTGGACCGAGAGCACGGACTATTTCCTCGGCACGACGGTCGATCAGATTGCCGCCAAGCAGATCGGGCGCCAGACGCTGCTGCCGTCTCTCGAGCTGTCGATGGACCTGCTCCAGACCGTCGGGCAGTGTGACAACGGCTACGCGTGCGTCTATCAGAACAACCTCTCATGGTCGTCCCCGACGACGCCTCTCCCCTCGGAGGCTCATCCACGCATCGTCTTCGAACGGCTGTTCGGCGAAGGCGGAAATGCCGCCGACCGTCGCGCGGCGCTCCAGAAAAGAGCCAGCCTGCTCGATTGGGTACGCGACGACATCAGCCGCCTTCAGAACGAGCTGGGGCCTGAGGATCGCACGAGGGTCGGGCAGTATCTCGAGACCGTTCGAGAGGTCGAGCGCCGTATTCAGAAGGCCGAAGCCGAGGCGAGCGAGGACCACCTGCCGGATCTCGATCGGCCCGTGGGCGTGCCGGCATCGTACGCCGATCACGCGAAGTTGATGTTCGACTTACAGGTCCTGGCGATGCAGGGCGACGTCACGCGGGTCATCACCTTCCAGCTGGCCCGGGAGACGAGCACGCGCGCGTACACGGAGATCGGCGTGCCGGATCCGCATCATCCCCTCACGCATCACGGGAACGATCCCGAGAAGATCGCCAGGATGGCGAAGATCAACGCCTTCCACGTGTCGCTGTTCGCCTACTTCGTCGAGAAGCTGAAGTCGACGCCGGAAGGCGACGGGTCTCTGCTCGACCATTCGCTCTATCTGTATGGCAGCGGCATGGGCAACCCCAACGTCCATGATCACGTGAACCTCCCCATCCTCGTGGCTGGCGGCGGAGCCGGCACGGTCAAGGGGGGGCGTCATCTCAAGTACGAAGAACCCACGCCGCTCGCGAATCTCCACCTGACGCTGCTCGAGCGAGCCGGTGTCCGGATGGACGCCTTCGCCGACAGCAAGGGCAAAGTCGATGAATTGCTCACGCTGTAGCTCGTGGGTCCGCGCGCTCGGCCTGGGGCTGCTGCTCTCGACCGTGAGCGTCCACGGCGCGCCCAGGATAGCCTCGGGGCCCGGTGCTGCGTCACGCGCGCCGCTCTCGGACGCTGCCGAAAGAAAGGATCGCGCGAGGATTGGCGATCTTCTGAAGCAAGGCGCCGACGTGAACGCACCACAGGTCGACGGGATGACCGCCCTGCATTGGGCGACCTACAACGACGACCTGCAGGCAACGGAACTGCTGCTCCAGGCCGGCGCGAATGCGAAGGTCGTGAACAGATACGGCCTGACGCCGCTCACGCTGGCCTGCACGAACGGAAACGGCGCGATCATCGAGCTGCTCTTGAAAGCTGGCGCCGATCCGAACGCCCCCCTGCCGGGCGGAGAAACTCCCTTGATGACGGCAGCGCGAACCGGTGCGCTTCCGGCGGTGAAGGCACTCCTGTCGCACGGCGCGAGTGTCGATGCCAAGGATGACCGCCGCGGCCAGACGGCCTTGATATGGGCGGCGGCGGAGGGTCACGCCGCGGTGGTGCAGTCGCTCATCGAGGCGGGAGCCGATTTTCGAACACACCTGCAGTCCGGTTTCACGCCGCTGCTGTTCGCTGCGAGAGACGGTCGCGCCGAGGTCGTGCGCGTGCTGCTGAAAGCGGGCGCGGACGTCAACGAGACGATACCTGCGGGAAAGCGGATCGGCTACGGCGGCAGGATGCCGCCCGTCGGGTCCGGTCCGCTGTTGCTGGCGGTCACGAACGCCCACTTCGAGCTGGCGTCGCAGTTGCTGGATGCCGGCGCCGATCCGAACGCCGATCTCACCGGCTACACGGTCCTCCATACCCTTGCGGCGGTCCGCAACCCTGGTGTCGGGGACAACGATCCGGCTCCCGAAGGCTCCGGCACGATGAGCAGTCTCGAGCTGTTGAAGAAGCTCGTCGCGCGGGGCGCCAACTTGAATGCGCGGATGACGAAGAAGGCGAACTTGAACAACACGCGGCTGAACGAGATCGGCGCTACTCCGTTCCTGCTGGCCGCCCTGACCGCCGACGCCGAGCTGATGCGGACCCTCGCGAAGCTGGGCGCCGACCCATCGCTCCCCAACGTGGACAACAGCACGCCCTTGATGGTCGCGGCCGGGCTTGCCACGCGGTCACCGGGCGAAGACGCCGGGACAGAGAGCGAAGTGCTGGAAGCGGTGCAGGCGGCCCTGGATCTCGGCGCTGACATCAACGCAGTCGACAACAATGGCGAGACCGCCATGCACGCCGCGGCGTACAAGAATCTCCCGAAGGTCGTGAAGTACCTCGCGACAAAAGGCGCCAGGATCGACGTCTGGAATCGGAACGACAAGTTCGGTTGGACGCCACTCGCTATCGCGGTCGGCTACCGGTTCGGGAACTTCAAGCCGTCTGCCGAGACGGAGGCCGCGATTCGTGAGGTGATGATCGCGGCGGGTGTTACACCGCCCGCGACGATCGTCGCGACGAACCGATAAGCTAGCGGAACACTTGCAGTGTCAGGGGCGAAAGATCCAGTCCGTCGACCTCTACCCTCCACGTCTCTCCGGGCGCGATCGGCAACGACGTCGTCAACGTTCCGGAGCTGATCAGCTCTCCCGCGTCGAGCGGTTCCGCGCCCGCCTGCCGGGATACGGCCGCGGCGAGTTCGGCAAGACAAAGCGCGGGGCTGCGAAGCGAGTTCCGCCCCGCACCTTCTGCTGCGAGCTCTCCGTCTTTCAGCAAGCGGGCGGCGAACCGCGGCAGCTGATCCACCAGCACCGGAATGGTCGAAGCGCCGATCGGCATCGGCTCGCCGATGACGAGGGCTGCGTGGAGTCCGTAGGCGGCAACGAAATCGGCCGGCGTGAACCGCCATTCCGGAAATACACAGTCGATGATCTCGAAGCCCGGCGCGAGCCACTCGACCGCGTCGAGGGTTGCCGCCGGATCCAGACCGGCAGCGAGCGGACGTTTCAGCTTGAACACGATCTCAGGCTCGATCTTTGGCGAGAACATCCGGCCGATTGGCAGCGACGCATGGCCGGCTGTCGCATAGTGCACGGTATCGTCGTACATGTGCGCCCAGACCAGCGTGTCCAGCTTGAGCACTCGCCACATCGCTTTGTTCGCGAAGCCGACTTTGCGGCCGACGGTTGCGCGTCCGCCGGCTCCTCGCATTCGGGTGAGCTCGGCCTCGACGGCATAGGCCCTGGCAAGATCGAAGCTGGGATCGCGCTCGGAAGGTGCGACCGCCGCCGAACGACTTGCGTACGCGGCCGCCAGTTCCTGCGCTACGAGGCGGGCATCGAGCGGCGCGCACATCGTCGGATTATTTCGCGGTCGCTGCCACGCCGAGTGGAAGCCCCCGTCGGCCGAGCGAGCTGCGAAGGCCGAATGCCGTGACGGCGGCGAGGAGGGCCAGCGCCGCGCTGCCGTAGAAGCAGGCGGACCAGGTGCCGAAGTGCTCGTAGAGCACCGCCGCGACGCCGCCGCCAATGATGGACGCAACTCCCTTGGCTGAGTACAGCACGCCGTAGTTCGCAGTGGCACACCGTGTCCCGAAATAGTCGGCAACGAGCGATGGGAAGAGCGAGAAGATCTCGCCCCACGTGAAGAAGGTGACGATCAGCGTGACGGTGAACAGGGTGCCGGACAGCCGGCCGACCGTCAGGACCAGCACGAGGCAGACCGCCTGTATCGTGAACGCGATCCCCATCGTCAGCTCGCGTCCGATGCGGTCCGACGCCCAGCCCCAGAAAATCCGGCTGCCGCCGTTGGCGAGCGCGTTGAACGAGGTCGCGGCGGCCAGGGCGGCGGCGGGAATGCCCCACGATCCTGCCATCGGTCCGGCGTTGGCCGTGACGAGCAGACCGCCGGTCGCCATCATCACGAACATCGCATACAGGATGTAGAACTGCGGCGTGCGCAGCATCTCGCCGGTAGTGTAGTCATGGTGGCCGAGCTCCGGCGCTCTCCTGGCCGACGCGACCGGCGCGGCGGCGCGCGGCGGGTGACGCAGGAACTGCGCGACAGCCAGGATCACGGCCCCCTGAAAAATGCCGGTGGTCAGGAAGGCCGTCTTGTAGCCCTGATGCTGAATCATCGAGGCGATGAAGGGAATGAAGAGCGCCGTCCCGCCGCCGAAGCCCGCCGCGATCACTCCTGCCGCGAACCCCCGGTCCTTCGTGAACCACTTCAGGGCCGAACCCATGCACCCGCCATAGACCAGCGCCGCGCCGATCCCTGCGATGACGTAGAGCGTGTACAACATCGGCACCGTCGTGACGAGCCCGAGACCCGCCCATCCGACGCCGCACATCACGCCGGCGGCTGTTGTGAAGACGCGGGGACCCAGGCGGTCGATCAGGAATCCCTGCGCCGGCTGCACCCATGTCTGAAACAGGATGAACAGCGTGAACGCCCACTGGATGTCCGACAGCTTCCATCCGGTCGCCTGCTGCATCGGTTTGACGAACAGCGTCCACGCGTATTGCAGGTTGGCGATCATGATCATTGCGATCACCGACATCACCAGCTGGAACCACCGGTTGTGGACGTTCACGCGCTCCTCCGTCGCCTTTCGTCCAGCATCTTCGCGCAGCCGTACACGGTCCGTGTCGCCGGCACTGGCACGCCGAGCCGGTCACCGAGCTCGACCACCGCGCCGACGATCGCGTCGAGCTCCATCGGACGCCCTGCTTCGTAGTCCTGAAGCATCGACGTCTTGTGTGCCCCGACTTTTGCCGCGCCCGCCATCCGCTGGTCGATTGAGATCGGAATCTCGACGTTCGCCTTCGCGGCGACCGCGGTGGCCTCCGTCATGATTTCACGCACGGCTCGTGACACTTCCGGATGGAGCGCCAGTTCCTCGAGCGTACCGCCCGTCAGCGCGCTGATCGGATTGAAGGCGACGTTGCCGAGGAGCTTGACCCAGATCTCCTGACGGAGCCTGGTCGTCACGGGCACGCGGAAGCCCGATGCGATCAACACGTCTGCGAGCGCCTTGAGCCGTTCCGTCCGTGCTCCGCTCGGCTCGCCCAGGGTCAGTCGGTTCCCCTCGGTGTGATGAATCACGCCAGGCTCCGCGATGTCCGTCGCAAAGTAAGCCAGCGAGCCGACAACGCGCTCAGGTTCGATGGCCTTCGCGATCGCGCCGCCCGGATCGACGCTCTCCAGGTGCAGACCGTCCAGATCGCCTGGATGGTTCTGGAAATACCACCACGGGATGCCGTTCTGCGTGCTGACGACCATCGTGTCCGGCCCGAACAGCGGCCGGAGCTGGGGTGCAAGCGACGCGATGGCGTGCGCCTTCACCCCCAGAATCACCACGTCGGCGTGCCCGATTGCGCTCAGCTCTCCGACCGCCTCAGGCTTGACATCGAAGTCCCCTTCCGGGCTGACGACGCGAAGCCCCGTCTCCTGCATCGCGCGCAGATGTGGTCCCCGCGCGAACAGGACAACGTCGGCGCCAGCTTTCGCTAGGCGCGCGCCGATGTACCCGCCGATCGCCCCGGCTCCGGCGATCGCGATTCTCACGACGCCGTCGGCATGTACGCCTTGGCAACGGCGCCGCGCTGGATCTTGCCCGTCGCGGTCCGGGGGATGGCGTCGGTGATGTGGATCTGCTTCGGTCGTTTGTAGTCGGCGAGGCGATCGCGACAGTATGCCAGCAGGTCTGCCTCGCTCGTAGGCTCGCGCAGTACTACCGCCGCCGCGACCTCCTCACCCCAGGTTGCGTGCGGCACGCCGAAGCAGACCGCCTCGGCGACTGCCGGATGCGCAAGCAGGACCTCATCGATCTCGCGGGGTGAGATCTTTTCCCCTCCGCGATTGATCAATTCCTTGATGCGCGCGACGAGGTGGAGGTAGCCGTCGGCGTCCAGGAAGCCCTGATCGCCGGTCCTGAACCAACCGTCCACGAAGGACGTCGCGTTCGCCTCCGGGTTGTTTTCGTACCCGCGAATGACGTTCGGTCCCTGGATGACGACCTCGCCCTCCGTGCCTTGCGGCAGATGATTGCCGTCCTTGTCCATGATGCTGATGCGCACGTCGGTGCCTGGTCCGACAGATCCCGGCTTGTGCTCGGCCGGCGGGAGGGGGTTGGAGGCCATCTGATGGGCCGCCTCCGTCATGCCGTAGGCCTCGAGCACCGGCGCACCGAACGCCGTTTCGAGCGCGTGCATCACCGGGGGCGGCAGCGCCGCGCTGCACGAGCGGATGAAGCGCAGGCGCTCGGTGCCCACGGGCTTCCTCGACCCGTCGCCAGGCTCGCGCGCGCGCGCCAGCAGGAGCTGATGCAGTGTGGGCACCGCCGAGTACCAGGTGACGCCGTAGTCTCGGGCCACGCGCCAGTGCGCGAGCGGGCTGAATTTCGCCGGCACCACCACGGTCCCGCCGCTCCAAAGCGTGGCCAGTGTCGAGGCCACGAGCCCGTGGACGTGGAACAGCGGCATCACGCACATGGACACATCATCGTGCGTGAGCGAATAGCTGCGAGCGACGTTCTGCGCCGAGATGGAGAGGTTCGCGTGCTTCAGAGGCACGCGCTTCGGACGCCCCGTGCTGCCGCTCGTGTGCAGCACCAGGGCGATGTCGTCTACCG
Source organism: uncultured Acidobacteriota bacterium (assembly GCA_963730995.1). Classification (GTDB taxonomy): domain Bacteria; phylum Acidobacteriota; class Vicinamibacteria; order Vicinamibacterales; family 2-12-FULL-66-21; genus CAVSUB01. Next base: position 400,791 of record CAVSUB010000013.1, read on the forward strand.
CCGGCGGCGTTGCCGGTGTGCGGCCAGCCACGCCGCTCAAGCTGGCCGTGCCGGATGCATCGACGTCGATCCCGAGAACTGGAACGCCGTCGCCTGCGGCTCGACGCGCGTCGTCTGCCCCTTCCGGCGGGAGAATCAGGACCTTCGCGGCCGTGTCTTCCAGATAGAAACGGAACTCGTCTTCCTTGTAGGCGGGGTTCAGGGGAGCTGCCGTTCCGGCGAACGACGCGGCCAGAAACGACACGATCGCCGGCAGGCCGTTCGGCAAGGCCGACGCAACTCTATCGCCGCGGCGCACGCCGGCGGCGGCGAGTTGCTCGGCAACGGCCAGCACTTGCGCGCGCAATGCAGCATAGGTCACGCGGATGTCTTGTTCGGGGAGGATGATGGCGATCTTGTCGGCCGGCGCGCGCTCGATCAACTCGCTCAGCGTGTACGGAATGGATGTCGGATCGTTCATGATGCCTTTGTCAGAATGATGTCAACGAGGAGGCGGAAGACTCCTCCAGCTCACCGCACGATCGGGCACGCCTCGACTGATAGAGCGGACGGCAGAAGCCCCAGAGCGCCTAGATTAGCGCATTTTCCGCACACCATCCCCCGCTCCCGAGCTAGCGGTACTGCTCATACTCAGCCAGTGAATGTGTGGGTTGGATGCTGCGAGCGATCGGCGTGGGGTCAGACCCAGGTCTGACCCCAACGGGGCCTCAAGGACCGCCTGGGGCCGCTTAAGTTCGCGTGGGGTCAGACCTGGGTCTGACTCGCCCTACCTGATCTCTACGAAAGCACTGGAGCGAATGGTCGTTGACGATGCCAACGGCCTGCATCCATGCGTACACGATCGTGGCGCCCACGAACTTGAAACCCCGTCGTTTCAGGTCCTTGGAAATCTTTCCGGACAGCGCGGTCTGGGCCGGAACCGACCGTCCGTCGCCCCTCAGTACCTTCCCTTCGGTGAACGACCAGCAGTACTCCCCAAAGTGTTCTCCGCGGTCGCGCATCTCGCGGAACACTCGGGCGCCGGCAATGGTCGCCTCGATCTTGGCGCGTGCACGGATGATGGCAGGGTTCCCGAGGAGTCGTTCGATGTCCCGGCCGGTGAACCGGGCGACAGCATCGGGATCGAAGCTCTTGAACGCTTGTCGAAATGCTGCACGCTTGCGAAGGACGATCGCCCACGACAGCCCGGCCTGAAAGCCTTCGAGCATGAGCATTTCCCACAGCGCGCGCGGGTCGCGCTGAGGAACGCCCCACTCCTCATCGTGATACGCCTGCATGAGCGGGTCCTCTCCAGCCCAACTGCAACGTGACTTTGTCCGGCTACTCACATCCGCCCTCTCGTCTGGATCTGCTTGACACATTCCGTGATGGGAATATGATGTCGATATGCCTCGTGCGGCGACGACGTCCGACGCCTTCAACGCAGTCGCCGAGCCTCGGCGCAGGGACATCCTGGATTATCTCGCGCCGCGAGAACGTGCGGTCGGGGACATTGTCGAGGCGCTTGGCCTGGCCCAGCCATCAGTGTCCAAACACCTCAGGGTGCTTCGAGACGTCGGCCTTGTCGAGACGCGGCGCGACGGCCGACAGATTTTCTATCGAACGAACGCTGATGGGATCAGGCCGCTCCATGAATGGACCCGCCGGTTCGAGCGTTACTGGCGAAACCAGCTGGCCCGCATCAAAGAACGCGCCGAGCGCAACTGATAGTCGGAAGGACACGAGGCTAAGCGCGTTACTGAAAGACAACACACGCAGGAGGAATCATGCCCGCAACCGCACCAGCCATCGAAAGCTTGTCGCTCGACATCTCGCACGAAACACTCGTGCGCTCCTCTGTTACGGCAACATTCGCCGCGCTCCTCGAAGAGTTGGGCCCATCGAACGTCGGGCAGAACGACGTGCCCATGCCCATGACGCTCGAAGCCTGGCCCGGCGGGCGCTGGTTCCGCGATCTGGGCGACAACAACGGGCACCTGTGGGGGCACGTGCAGGCCATCAAGCGCCCCACGCTGCTGGAAATCACCGGTCCGCTGATGATGTCTTTCGGCGTCGCCTCGAACGTCCAGTACCGGCTCAAGGAAGTCGACGGCGGGACCACGATCGTGTTCCGTCATACCGCCCTGGGGTTGTTTCCGGATGGCTATCGCGAGGCCCTCTCGCAGGGATTCAAAAGCATCTTCGACCGCATCAGGCGACGCGTCGAGTGAGTTGACAGATGAATACCGTGAAAAACGGAGAACTGACCCATGGCATTCATTGACGGCATGTTGCAGGAGCTCGAGCAGGAAGCACAGACGACACGACGGGTGCTCGAGCGAGTACCGGACAATCGGCTTACGTGGAAGCCCCACGAAAAGTCACGGACGCTGGGCCAGCTGGCGCTTCACATCGCCATGGTGCCCGGTGCGGTCGCCGAGCTCGGGACGTCGCCGTCGCCCGCTCAGGCGCCGCAGTTCGGAGAGGATCCCAGCCCGGCCAAGGCCGCCGACCTTCTTCCCGCGCTCGACGAGAGCATTGCGAAGGCCAAGAAGCTGCTCGGTGGGATGGACGACGGCAGGTTGATGGAAACCTGGAGGTTGATGAATGGTGACCGCGAGCTGCTCGCGGTTCCGCGGGCCGGATTCCTGCGGGCGATCATGCTCAATCACTGGTATCACCATCGCGGGCAATTGAGCGTGTACCTTCGGGAGCTGGGTGTTCCGGTCCCGTCGATCTACGGGCCCAGTGCCGACGAGAACCCGTTCATGTGAGATCGATATCGGCTGCCGCGGACCGGGCGGATCGCGTCGCCTGGACTCGACGCCCGGTCGCGGCGGTTCGCACGCGGAATTCTTCGGCGTGAGTCGTCACTACTTCGCGGTCGACGGCTCCACTGTCAGGTTACGGAAATGCCCCACGGTTCCGCCATCGAGCCAGAGCGCGACCGCACCCCTTCCCTGCGCGCCGGTCTTGAGGTCATTGACGACGAGCGTCGGCTGTTCCTGATCGTGAACGTAGAGGCGGGCATGGTCGCCACGGACGTCGATCTTGATCTTCGTCCACACGTCCGGCATGAGGTCGACGTACGCCTCGTACCTGGACGGAGTCTCCTGCCGGAGCCGGGACCACGGCCAGTCCGGGTGGGAGATGTACTGGGCGGCATGATTCCGCCGTTCCTGATCGTCGGCGCGCCCGTTCGTGGGCCGAAGGTAGAAGGCGTCGTAGGTCTTCATGTCGCTCTGCAGACGAAAAGCGATACCGACGAAGCCGCGAGCCCCTTCGGGCGCGCCCGGTGCCGGGACCCCCGCGATCTCTGCCTGGATGACGCCGTTGGTGAAATCGACTCCTTCGATCAGAGCGAGCTGCTGAACCTGCGCTTGCTCCGCGGGCGTCATCCCCTGTAGTCGCCGGACGGCTTCGTCCGAGATCGTGACTCGCAGCCCTTTCTTTCCTTGCAGCGTCGCTGGCTGGGCCGTCACGTTGTGCAGGCGAAGGCCTTCAACGGACTCCAGCGCGTAGTGCCCGGCCTGACGCGCGCCGGCACCCGGGACGATCAGTGCGACAGTCGCGAGGACCAGCCCTCCGAAGCCGATCGCGCGCCTTGCGGGGGCAGTAGGACGGGATCTCATGAAAGTGACTCCTGTTGGCCTCCAACAGCATCCTGTCACGAGTCATATTGGAATGCAATATGTCAGGTGGAGCGTTCAGGGTTCTCCAGCGAGGGACCGGCTGCGAGACCGGGCGTACCCGGCAACCAACCGTGCGCCTTCCTCAATTCGTTCGGAGCGCATCGACGGGCGCCATGTTCATCCCGCGGCGTGCAGGCAGATAGGACGCGACAGCGGCGACGAGGAGGAGGATCAGTGCCGTGGCCGCGAACGTCCATGGGTCGAGCGGTTCGACGCCGTACAGCAATCGCTCCATCAGCCGCGTAAGCATCCCCGCGGCGATCAGCCCCGCCGCGACGCCGACGAGAACGAGACGGAGCGCATGGCCGAGCACGAGACGAAACACCGACGCGGCCGTCGCGCCCAGCGCCATGCGAACGCCGATTTCCTGGGTCCGCTCGCGGACCGAGTACGCCATCACGCCGTAGACGCCGACCGCCGCGAGTGCGAGCGCAACGAGTGCGAAGACGCCGACGAGGACCGAGATCGCGCGCGGCTGCGCGATGGTGCTGCCGACGACATCCTCGAGCGCGCGGACTTCCACCGGAGACTCCGCCTCTCTCGATCGCACGAGGCCCGTGACGCTGGTGCCGAGCGACGTCGAATCCTGCTGACTGCGCACGAAGAAGGTCAAGGCGTAGCCGGGACGCTGGGTCGTCGGGATGAAGATGGTCTGACGCACGGGTCCGTCCAGCGTCGACCTGATGTTGCCGACGACGCCGACGATCGTCCACTCGACGTCGTCTCTGCCGTTGGCGTGATCGACGTTGATGCGAAGCCGCCTGCCGAGCGGGCTCCCATCGGCAAACTGCTGCCTCACGAGCTCTTCGCTGACGATGGCGACGGGCACCGAGTCCACTGTGTCCGAATCGGCGAAGTCACGTCCGGCCACCTGCGGAATGCCCATCGTCTTGAAGAATTCCGGCGTAATCGGTCGCACCTGGCTCGAGGACAGCTGGCCGTCCGCCGGCTTCGGACGATCGACGCGCCAGAAGCTGGTGCCGATGCACGCGAACGGAACCGGCAGGCACGAGGCGCCGGCCGCGTGCTGGACTCCGGGCAGACGCAGCGATGCGCGGCCAGTGAGTCGCGGAAGAAGCTGCCCGCCTGGGTGAGGTCGTATCGCGCCGGCGGGAAGCTGCACGCTCGCCGTGAGCACGCCGTCCGCGCGGAAGCCGGGGTCGACGCTCTGCAGCTTCAGGAAGCTGCGCATCAACAGACCGGCGCCGGCGAGCAGCACGAGCGACAGCGCTACCTCGGCGACGACGAGCGTGTTGAGCACGGCATGCAGCCGGCGGCCGCCGCCGTGTCGACCTCCTTCGCGAAGCGCGTCGTTCGCGTGGCTCGTGGAGACGAAGGCCGGAACCAGCCCGAACACGATCCCTGTCGCCAGCGCCGTGATCAGGGTGAAGGCCACGACCGGAGGATCGAGCGTTATCTGGTCGAACCGCGGAATCGGAATCCGATCGCCCACCAGCGCGAGCAGCCCGCGATGGCATAGCGCGGCGACCGCCAGCCCCGCGATGCCGCCGGCGGCCGAGAGCACGAGACTTTCCGTGAGCATCTGTCGCACGAGCCGCCCGCGTCTGGCGCCCAGGGCCGTTCGCATGCCGACCTCCCGCGCGCGGGAGGCGCTCCGCGCGAGCAGCAGGTTTGCGACGTTGACGCAGGCCACGAGAAGCACCAGCACGACGGCGGCGACGAGCGCGAACAGCGCTGGCCGGATCTCGCCCACCATCTGCTCCTGCAGCGGAATGAGCATCACGGTTCGGCGTGCGTTCAGCGGCGGGTTCTCTTTCTCCAGGTCGGCGAAGAGGCTGCGCATCTCGCTGTACGCCTGCTCGAGAGACACACCGTCGCGCAGGCGCGCGACGCCGTACGAGCTGTCGCGGCCGCTCACGGCGCGAAGCTGTTCCAGTGTCCGACCGTAGGGAATCAGAAAGTCGGCCTTCTGACCGACGACAGTGAAGCCCGCCGGCATCACACCGATGACCGTCCGGGGCCGGCCGTCCGTCGTGAGCGTCATGCCGGAGCACGTCGGCGCGGCCGCCGAGGCGTCGCTGCCAGAACTCGTGGCTCAGCACGATGACGGCGTCGTTGCTGCCGAGATCTTCCGCGGCCGTGTAGGCGCGGCCGAGCACGGGCTGGACCCCCAGCGCGGCAAAGACGTCGTATGAGAACGTGAGCCCCGCAACCTTGGCAGGCTGGCCATCGACGATCATGGCTACGGTCGCGGGGCCCACCATGCCCGGATGCTCGAGTGTCTGCGTGCGCTCACGCCAGGCGACGAAGTTCGCCGGTGCGATGACGTTTCGACTGGTGCCGCCGCGGTTGGTTTCCCACACCGCCACGATCCGATGGGGCTCATGGTACGGCAGCGGTCGCAGGAGGACGGTGCGCACCACGCTGAAGATCGCTGACGTCGCGCCGATGCCGAGAGCCAGCGTGAGCAGCGCAGCTGCGGTGAAGGCAGGTGCCCGGCGCAGTACGCGAAGGCCGTGACGGACGTCACGAACCGAGTCCTCGAGAAGCGCGGAGCGAAACTCGTCGCGCGCGGTCTCCTTGACACCTTCCATCCCGCCGAACTCGAGCCGGGCCAGCCTTCGGGCCTCGGCTGGGCCCATGCCCGCCTGACGATGCTTCTCGGTCTGTTGATCGATGTGAAAGCGAATCTCCTCGTCGAGGCCGCTCTCGAGCGTCTCGCGGCCCTCGATCGAACGGATCCGTCTCCAGGCTTCGGCTATTCGTCCCATGACACTTCGTCTACCAGGATCCAACGCCTGAATCAGTGGCAGGTCCTCCGTTGTCGCGACTGCGAACTCGGAGCCGAATCACAGGACGACACGCTACTGAATCAGTAGAAACAAGCCGCTAATCGATGGTCGCCTCGAGCACCAGGTTGACCGCCCGAGCCATCCGGCGCCACTGCGCGAGCTCATCGCTGAACTGCCGCCGGCCGGCGCGTGTGAGCGAGTAGTAGCGCGCGCGTCGGTTGTTCTCGGTCATCTTCCACTCCGACCGAATCACGCCCTGCCGTTCGAGCCGGTAGAGGGCGGGATAGAGCGTGCCCTGGCCGAGCTGCAGCACGCTCTCCGACCACTGCTGGATGCGCTCGGTGATGCCCCATCCGTGCATCGGCTCGAGCTGAAGCGCCTTGAGCACGAGCATGTCGAGCGTGCCCTGGAGGACGTCTCCTCTGTCGGTGGCCACGGTTCTCCTTTCGATAGACGAAGGAAGGATAGCCGTGGTTCCTTTCGATTGTCAAAGGGAGGCAGCCCGATCCCTCGTCGCTACTTCGAGTAGGTCTTGCTGAACCCATTCCGCGGGTTCGTGATCGTAAAGCTTCCGTCGGCGGACGCGGTGATCTTGAGCCAGTACGCAGGCGTATGCCCCGTTGCGTTTCCTCGACCCCGTCCACCTGCGGGCGCGGGGGCGGCAGCCTGCCCACCCGCAGCCGCGGGCGCCGCGGGGGCTGTCGTCGAAGTCGGTGGGGCCGGCGAACCCGAGGGAGCGGCTCCGGCAGCCGGGGCTGCGGCCGGAGTGCCTGCGGCAGGGGCACTGGCTGGAGCGGCGCCGGCAGGTGCCGTTCCGGGTCCACCGCCGCGCGGCGGAGCTGTCAGTATGTTCGCGATCGTTGCCGCATCGTCGACGTTCGCGATGAAGAGCCCGGGCGCATTTTCGTCGACACCGAGGTTGTACGACCAGTGCATCTGCCAGAGACCCTCCAGGCCCGGCGACGACAGGATGGTCTTGACCGGATCGGGCGCGGCGCCTTTCCGAGTGCCGTTCTGGACGAGCACTACGCGTGGCCGTAGCCCGTGCACGAACGGAAGCGAACCGGACGCGATGGCGCCGTGACTGCTCGCGAAGAGCAGGTCGACTGTGCCGAGCGGATTGTTCGGGCACATCAACTCGAGCTCCTTGGTGCGCCACATGTCGCCGAAGTCCGCCGCACGGAATTGCCCCAGGATGATCACGCTGCCGACCGACTGGGCGTCGTCAGGGTCGACCATGCCGGTCGTGCCCGCCATCGGCGTGAAGTTGGTGCAGGCCGGATTCGGCTTGCCACCTCCCGGCAGCGGCGGCGTCTTCAGGAGGTTGCCGGCCGACGTCGCGATGCGCCACTCGACACCGGTGATCGGCAGGCGGTCGCCAGGTTTCACGACGATGTGCTTCGCTTTGTTGTACAGCTCGGCATACGCGGCTTGAAAGCCTTCGACCTGCTCTCGCGGTTTCGTGATCGTGAGTCCGTCAGGCCCCGGCTCGATCTGTTTTACGTCCGGTCCCTCGACGGTCGGCCCGTGATCGACGAAGGTCCCGACCGGAATTCGCTTCGCCAGCTCGACAAGGTTGCCGATGTGATCCACGTGGTAGTGCGTGGAGATCAGATAGTCGATCTGTTTCACGCCCGCGTCCGCGATCGCGGCCATGATTCGATCCAGGTCTCGCGCACCCGGGAAGCCAGTGTCGATGAGGGCCGTCTGGCCCGTTGGCGTCACGTACAGGGCGGCCTTGCCGCCTTCAACGTCGACGACCCAGATGTCGAGCCCTTTCGGGCTCCGCGCTTGAGCAGCGAGAAGCACCGCACCGCCAACGACGAACAACAATCCAGCAAGGAGGCGTTTCATGGGAAGCTCCCGTATTCTTGGCGACTGATTCGGAATTCACGTGACCAGATGACAGGGCCGACCTGTTTGCGCGGCCGGAGAATTCCGTGGTTCCGCCGCGGATGCCCAGGGTCGCGCAAGGAGGACAGCACTGGCGCCAGAGTATATCGGCGGGGCGGGCGCGCTCTACACGAGAAACACGCTCGAAACGGTTGCACGGGCCGTCCATCCGCGACAGACTACGCCCGGGATGGCGGCGGTTTCCGCCATGGCTCGACATCATCGATTCTACAAAAGGGAAGCGACGGAACAACGATGAGTGCGCAAAGACTGGTTCGATTTCTTGTTTACACGACGATCGTGGGGACACTCGGGTATGCGGACGTCTGGACGCAGGCCGCGCCTCCCGTTCCGGCATCTGCCGCCGGCGGCGCTCCCACCAGCGGGCAACCGCCGGTTGTTCCGGCTGCCGGTCAACGCGGACGCGGGTTCGTCCCGGTGCAGATCGGTCCGCCAGCACCTGCGCCGCCCGAGGTCGCTATTCCCCGTCCGAGCCCCGAGGAGCTGACGCAGGTCAACGACGCGATGCGGACGTTCATCGCCGCCGACAAGTCGGCTGCGGGTCCCGTGCTCCGAAAGTACGAGTCGCTGTTACTGCTGCAGCCTCCTCGACTCAACGTGGCGGCGACCTTCACACAGACAGTGCAGCGCATGGGGCCCAGGCACGAGGGATTCGTCGAGACAGCAAAGGCCGGCAACATCGATTTGCTCTTTCACGGCGATTCGATCACCGATTGGTGGGTCCAGGGCGAAGAGAACACGGCGATGTTCCAGAAGTACTTCGGTGAGTACAAGACCGCGAACTTTGCCGTCGCCGGCGATACGACTCAGGGTGTGCTGTGGGGCTTGCGGAATGGTGAGGGTCAGGGCTTCCGGCCCAGAGCGATCATGCTGATGATCGGGACGAACAACAGCTTTACAAGCACCGCGCCTGAAATCGCCGAAGGCATCGGCGCAATCGTGCTCGAGATGCGGCACGATTTCCCGGACGCGAAGATCCTTCTCCTGGCGATCTTCCCCGGAGCGTACCGGGGGATCCTGTGCGCGACAAGATCGCCGACGTCAACAAGACCATTGCGCGGTTGGACGACCAGCGGCACGTGTTCTACATGGACATCGGCGCGAAGTTCCTCGACGAGAAGGGCGTGTTCCTGGCGAACACCTTCAGGCCGGACAACCTTCATCCCGTGGCCAAGGGCTATGACATCTGGGGCGAAGCCGTTCAGTCCAAGCTGGCCGAGCTCATGAAGTAACAGTCGGGATCGACTGACGCCACGAATCCGCAGCAGCCACGAGGAGTCGCCGTCGCCTACCTGGACCTGCCGGTTTCCGCTTGCGGGCTCCTTTTTTTGCCTTGGAGCCGCGAACATCATCAGCGAAAAGGGTCCGCGCCCGCGAGGGATGCAGATGTGTCCGTTGAGAGGCATGCTCGTGTTCGGGAAGGTCCAGGGTGCCGACCCGAGATTCGCGAACGGCGACATGTTGATCCGCGGCGTGACGTAGGCAGGATCAGGCGTGTCGTACACCTTGTACTGGACGAGTGCCGGTACCGTGCCGTAGTTGCTGCCGGCTGACGCATAAACGACCGTGTCGAACAGGAAATCGCCGGCCAGCGCAGGATTCTTCAACTCTGCCATAACGGTTCCTCGAGAAGAAGCCGAGCCTCTGCGATCGATAACGGCGATTCCCGAAGATTCGAAGTTCCGTGCGACATCTCGACCGAGGCGAACATTCGAGGTGTGCTAGGCTCCGCGGATGTTCGTGCCTGATCTCGACCGAATCATGGTGAGGAGGGCCCTTTGTGGGAGTTGATCTGCCATCACACATACAAGTGGCATGGAGTGGCCACCGACCTCTCCGTCTACGACAGCCATGGCCAGACCCAAGGCCTGACCGCAGCTGATTTCCGGCAAGACGGAGCAGCGGCTGGCTCAGGAGCCTGGCAGTTTCACCCCAACAGCCGTGTCTTCATACCAACCAACCCCGGATGGGGGCCGTTGGTTGGCCTTCGAGTCGAGTGCACTGCCCGGCTCACCAGCGTTGCCTCTCATCGGCAGATGCTGATCCATGCGCACAAGGCGTTCAAGGTGTACGCCATGGACCGCTATCTGTTCGCGGCTTTCCGCGGGCGTCCGGCCGCCTATCCCGACTCCGAATGGGACATCGCCGGCACCTACAAGAACGGGGTTCAGGTTCCCGGCTACCGATTGCCGGTCAATAAGTGGGTGCGATTGCTCTTTGTACACGATGGCCTGACCCAGATGAGCCTCTTCGTCGATGGCGAGGCGGTGACCTCTCCGCACGGCGTGCTCTCAGGAATTCCGGGAGTCGGAACAAAGGGTATCTGTATCGGCAATTCGGTTGAGGACGGGGATCAACCGTTCCCTGGCGAGATCGACGAGGTCAAGGTCTGGCGCCTCGATCCCAACCGCATTCGGAAACAGTTCCTGGACCGGCCCGTCGACAAGGCGACCGCCGACTGCTGGGCGCGCCACGTGCAAAGCCTGCACGATGCCTTTCGGAGACATCCAGACTGCGCGAAGAAGCTCACGGCGGAGATCCGTGACGCCATGGATCGCTGGCTGCGAGCCGTCGTGTCTCAGGGCCCGGAAACGCGCGAGCGTTTCGACGACGTGCGGGAGCGATATGCGGCTCTCTGGCGCGAGGGCAAGATCGACGGCCCGGAGATGCGCAAACTGCTCGCCGATTGGTGCGCCTGGCTCAGGCTGGTCGGTATCGATCCCTGTGGTGACGACGAGTTCCAGGCGTTCAAGCGGTCCGAATGCTGGAAGCTGATTCAGCGCGAGCTCAAGGGTCTGGACTGCGACCCGCAGGTACTTGCCCTGATGCGGCTGTTTGCAGAAGGGTGCGGCTGTTCCTCCGAACCTTCGCGCGCGACGGAAAGACCCGCGTACACAGGTGTGAGCAAAGCAGATGGCAGTTGATCTAAACGATCTCATCCGCGCGTTCGAGCCTATCCTCTACTTCGCTCCGGGCGAACGCTTCTACCCATCCGACTGCAAACGTTATCTTGAACGGAGTGCGTTGTGGAGCGCTGTAGCTCCGTTCGACGACCGCAATTCCTGGCACACAAGCAGTCCGGGCGCCTCGACAGAACCGATCATCCACTCCAACAAGATTTCCGGACGATCCGACGAACCCGGCACCTTCCTGGGCGAGTCCCAGGGCGGCGCTTTTCCGTTCTTGTTTGCCACTGGATCCGACGAGGGCTTCCTCGAGGTGAGCGGCTGGATCGACGGGCCAAACGTCGCGCCAGGGAGCGACAACCGCTTCGCCTTTCTCGAACAGTTGAACTCTCTCTACAATTTGCCGTCGAGCCCGGCCGACCCGCTCCTGCACGACAGCCGGTTCTGGTATCACGCCGAAGCGTTCGACGCGTCCCGCCTTCGGCTGCTGATGGCGAGCCAGGACGCTCCTGCCGATTTCAAAGCCCTCTTCCCGACGCTGCTCGCACCTCCGGAGGACGGCGCACCGCTGCTGCTCTGCTACTACCTGTTTTTTCCAGGGCACGACGAACCGCTCGAGAACTGTCCAAGCCCCGCCGAAGCAGCCATGTTCGGCAGCTATGCCGGCGAATGGGCGTGCATCTCGATTCTCTTCAAATGCCGCCCGACCGGAGTCAACATCATCACCGGCGAACCGGTGGGAGATGACGTGTGCTTTCCCGTCGCAGTCGGGCTGACATCGCGCAATGTCGGCGATATTGGATTCCTGGGTGGCGAGCGCCGCGTCGGCATGCGCGTCTACGACTGGAACTCGGCGATCGAAACAGTCGACCAGGACCGCGGAGCCGGCAAAATACGAGGGGCTCATCCCCGCGTGTTCGTGGCCAGGGGCACGCACGGCCTGTATCCGAAAGAGAGTGTTCTGGGCGAGGAAGTGCCGTTCTTTGCTTCAGACGACGATGCACACCGTCACTGCGGCGCCTCGGAATTGCTCGACAAGAGCCTCGAAGACCTTGGATGACGAAGCCAAGGAGGCCGCCGATGACACGTGGGTCGATGACTCGGAGGTTGTCTGGACGAAAGTGATCATCAACTTTGTGTGGGCAGCGGTCGAGTGGATCGCGGGCGGCGGCGGCGAGATCCACAACATTGGCTCGCGCACGTCGGACCAGTTCGACCACCCGCCGCAGAGCGATGCGCCGGACTCCTTCAGCGCGATCATTCATCCGGCGGGGGTCGACCCGCCGAACGGAGACACCGCGCAGAAATTCGCCTGGCAGTTTCCGCTGTCAAACGAGGCGGCCCTCGAAACGAAGCTGGGTGGCCGACTGTATTCGATGCGCGTCGACAGGATCAGCCAGAATCCCCTCCTCCGACAGGTCTGGTGGCCAGGTATTCAGGGCTTCACGGGGTATTCCGGCCGCTGGGGACCACGGGTCCATCGGGACCCCAAGACCCGTCGCGCCGGCATGAAGTTCCCGGAGTTCTGGGAGATGTTCATGTCAGCGTTCGCAAAATCGAAAGCGATGTAGAGCGGGACACCGCCGCATTGTCTACGAATCTTCGCGCCAGAAGCCTCCTGTGTCTTGGCGGCGCGCTGCTGGCGGTATCCGCCTCCTACGCGCAGAGGCCAGATCCCGACGCCATCCTTGCGGCCACTGCGGACTACATTGCCAGGTACGAGCGAGAGGTCGTGGCAGTGGTCGCGCAGGAGGACTATCGCCAGCGTGTGGCCAGCGCAACGCTCCCCTCGCGACTGTTGCGCTCTGATCTCGTCATCATCGCGAACGAGGATCGCGGCTGGCTGGAGTTTCGCGATGTGTTCGAGGTGGACGGCCGCAGCGTCCGCGATCACGACGACCGCATCGCACAGCTGTTCCTGAAATCGATCCCGACTGCACGGCAGCAGGCCGCGAGCATCGTCGCGGAAAGTGCGCGGTTCAACTTGAATCCCCCCGGCGTTACCTTCGAGCGTACTCTCAACATTCCGCTCGAGGCCCTCCGATTCCTGCGCAAGATGAATCAGTCACGCTCGCGATTCGACGTCGCGGGCGAAGAGCGCACCGATGTCGGCAAAGTGGTCGTACTGAAGTTCCGGGAGCAGTCGATGCCACGGCTGATCAGCTCACCGCTCGATGAGGCCGCGAGCGGCCGCTTCTGGATTGAGCCGGCGTCAGGCGCTGTCGTCCGCAGCGAGTTGACGATCAGCGCACCGAACGTGGTCGCGACAATCACCGTGACCTACGCGCGTCAGCTCAGTCCTGCGGTCTGGTTGCCCGCGTCGATGGACGAAAACTACCGGTTGGTCAATGGGACGGTGGCGCTCAGCGGCCACGCTGTCTACTCGCACTTCCGACGATTTCAGGTCGACGTCTCGACCGATATCAAGTCCGAGAGGAACAAGCGCCACTGAGCCAAGACAGCCACCGACATCCTGCGGGCCCGCTCATCACGCTTGTCCGTCGAAGGCGGCGCCAAGCAGTACCTCCGACCAACGCGCACGTCGCGTGCTCGTTCCACTCTGCACGCACAGCCACAGCCTGCTCACGTGCTGTTTGTCTTCGGTTTCCATTTCGATGACCATCAGATCGCCCGCGAGACCACTGCGTGGCAGCGCAGGGGCGCTTCCAACGGGTATGGCCGTCGGGGTTATCGTGACCTGATTGGGTATGCGCTGTTGCAGTCGTTGCGGGACGAGACGCACTTGCGCCGCCCCCTTCGAGTCGAAGTGGCCGCCACGGCTCGAAGCGTCCGCCCCGATGCCGACGACCCCCGGGCGGCCCAGGCCGTTCACACCAGGCCCGTGGACACCTTGCCCGCTTACCCCCATGAAGTTGCTCAGTCCCTCAACGCCACTCCTCGGACCGGACCCTCTCACGCCTGTTTGTCCGGTGCCGTACACGCCGACGTTGCCGGACTCGGCGATCGGCGGGATCGGGTCGCCGCCCGCGAGGCCGATGACGCCGGCCGCAACAGGCTCCTCCTTTCGTGGGATCGGAACGCCGCCCCGGCCCAGCACACCGGGCCCTGGCGCACTTGGGCCGACGACGGTCGGAACGCCTTGGATGTCCACCGTGGTCATCTCGGCGTCGGCGCCCTGCGCGTAGACACCGACGCTGCCGGTGTCGGTCAGTGATGGGATCGCTTTGTCAGTCCCGCCAGAGAATGCGATGACCCCTGCGCCGTGAAGGCGACCATTGACGTTGCCGCCACCGATCAAGCCACCTTGCGCAACGATTCCTGCGCCAGGATCAACCGCGGTCTGCGAGGAGCTTCCGCCAAGGCCGTGCACGCCAACGCCTCCCTCACCGTTTGTCCCGCCGCCTACGCCCACCAGGCCCGTCCCCTGGCGCAGCCCGCCGAAGCCGACGACTCCGGTGCCTCCAGGCGAGATGACGTCGCTGTGTCCGACGCCGTGGATGCCGTCCAAGGCGTGTGTAGGCTCGAGGAGTCCTGGTTGCGGTGCTACGCGGAGGATGACGGTTCCGTTGAAATCGACATCCTGTTCGCTCGGCACTGCCCCAAGCACGTCGGTCGTACTCTCTGCCGTCGTCACACGTCCCGCTTGAATGTCATCGCCACTTCCCATGCGTTCGTCTCCATTTCGACATTGACTGCGTCGGGGCCAGAACACGGCGCCGACGGCAGAGAGGGGTAAGACGCGACAGTGAGCTCCCGCTCCGGCTCAGCGCCCTGCGGAATCCAAGAGTAGCGCCTGCGGACGCCATGATAACCTCGAGGAACACCAAGTATTTCCCGTCTGTTCGTTCAATCGGAGGAGTTCATGGCAGCCAGTCGTACTGATCAACCGCGCCGGCGCCGCGGTCGCCGACGAATCGATCGCGCAGTTCCGGACGTCGTGCCGCGGGGTGGTCATCGGACCCGCGGATGCCGAGTACGACACCGCGCGCCGCATCTGGAACGCCAGCATCGACAAGCGTCCCGGGCTGATCGCGCGCTGTTCCGGGCTGGCCGACGTCATCGCGGCGGTCAACTTCGCGCGCGACCACGACCTCCTCGTCGCGATCCGCGGCGGCGGACACAACGTCGGCGGGCGGGCGCTCTGCGACGGCGGGCTGGTCATCGACCTCTCGAGGATGAAAGGCGTCCACGTGGACCCGCGGGCCGGGCGCGTTCGCGTCCAGCCGGGCGTCATGCTCGGCGAGCTCGATCGCGAGACCCACGTCTACGGGATGGCGGTTCCGGCAGGCGTCGTGTCAAAGACCGGCGTCGCCGGGCTGACACTCGGCGGTGGCGTCGGGTGGCTGGTCAAGAAGTACGGCTTGACCTGCGACAACGTCATCTCCTTCGAGATCGTCACCGCCGACGGACAGGTCCGGCAGGTCAGCGCCGACGAGCACCCCGACCTCTTCTGGGCGCTGCGCGGCGGCGGCGGCAACTTCGGTGTCGTGACGTCCTTCGAGTACCGCCTGCGGCCGGTCAGCACGGTGCTCGGTGGCCTGCTCGTCCATCCGCGCGACCGTGCGGTGGAGCTGCTGCAGCGCTATCGCGATTTCACGCAGAGCGCGCCGGACGAGGTGGGCGCCTACGCGGCGATGTTGCACACGCCCGACGGGGCGCCCGTCGCCGCGATCGTCACGTGCTACTGCGGCGACCTCTCCGAAGGCGCCAAGCTGCTCGAGCCATTGCGCAAGTTCGGGCCGCCGCTCGTCGACGCGATCCAGCCAATGCCGTTCCCGCTGATGCAGACCACGTTCGACGGCGCCGTCCCGGACGGTAACCAGAACTACTGGAAGTCCGCCTTCCTGCGCGAGCTCAGCGACGACGCGATCCGCACGATGGTGCGCCACGCCAACGAGGCGACGTCGCCGCTGTCGGCGGTTCTCGTCGAGCAGTACGGCGGCGCCGCGAGCCGGGTCGCGCCGACCGACACGGCGTTCGCACAGCGACACGCGCAATACGATCTCGGTATCCTCGCGCAGTGGACGCGGCCGGAGGAAGCCGACCGGCACGTCGCGTGGGCCCGCGCCTTCGCGGACGACATGTCCGCCTATCGCAGCGGCGACTACCTCCTCAACTTTCTCGGCGAGGGCGAAGACGAGGCCATCAAGGCGGCCTTCGGCCCGAACTACCTGCGCCTGGTCGAGGTCAAGACGAAGTACGACCCGGCGAATCTCTTCAGGGTCAATCAGAACATCCAGCCGGCCGCGGTGGCCGCCGGCTGATCCCTGCGGCTGTGGCCGTACACTAGAACGGCCTGTGTTACCGGGTCGATTCGTGTGTGAAGCCTCAGGACACGGATGACAGTTCGCGCTCTCTTTCTAGGCAATGCAGCCTGGAGTGGAGGCGCGATGACCAAGGCAGAGGAGATTCGGTTAACAGCCTGGCGCTTGAAGGTGCACCCTTGACGAGGAGATCATGACGACGCGGACTCGCTCAATTCACCGGTTCGGCATCGTCGCGATCGCCGTTTTGGTTATGTTGACGCAGCTGGCCAACGCGCAGCAGTCGCCGCCGACGGCGACACAGGCCAGGCGGCCCACAGTTCTGTTCCTGTGCCCGCATGGCGCGGCGAAGAGCGTCCTGGCGTCCGCATACTTCGCGCGCGTCGCAAAGGAGCGCGGACTGAACGTGCGCGTCGAGGCGGCGGGCATCGAGCCACAGGAGGCGGTCTCGGCCGTGGTCACGGAACACCTCCAGCGAAACGGGTACACGGTGCCCGTAACGAAGCCGCGCGCTGTCACGAAAGAGGACATCACCGGCGCGGATGTCGTCATCTCAATAGGATGCGATCTCACCCATCTGCCTGTCGCGCCTCGGACGCTTCAGAAATGGGATGAGGTCCCAGGGCCCAGCGAAGATCTCAAGGGTGCGGACGAAGCGATTCGACGGCGAGTCATCGCTCTCGTCGAGGAGCTGCTGGCCGAACAACGGAAGTGAGTGCGGCCAGCATCTGGTCCGCATGAAAATCGTACGCCTGTGACGGCGGACGGACGCGCTGTCTCTGGCAGGCGTGAATCGCTGTGGTCGCCACAACGCGAAACATTGGCGACGGTTGTGCAATTGTCCGACACATGGTTCCTCGAAGACCGATCGCGGCGACAATTCTGTGCGCTGTTGTATCGCTGGTCGGCCAGGGGTGCGGTAGTTCCAGTGTGTCGAGCGTGACCAGTCCAAGCACCGTTCAGCGGTGCCAGACGACCGTGTCCGCGCCCACGGCGGCCTTCGGAGCCAACGGCGGGACCGGCACGGCGACTGTCGGTGCGCCGCGCGAGTGTACGTGGACGGCGTCGGCGCAGGCGAGCTGGATCAGCATCATCCCGCCGGCATCCGGCCAGGGCGACGGCAGCCTCTCATTTCGGGTGGCGGAGAACCCCGACCCGGTCGCTCGGCAGAGTACCATCGCCGTCAGCGACAGATCCGTCGAACTGTCCCAGGACGCCGCGCCGTGCGCGTACGCCGCCTCACCGAATACCGACGTCGTGGGCCCGGAAGGCGGCACTCTCACCATCGACGTGCGGACGAACGCGGCCTGTTCCTGGACGGCGAGCACCGATGCCCCGTGGGCCACGCCGAGCCCTGACAGTGGCAAGGGCGCACTGACCGTCCGTCTCGCGGTGGCTCCCAATTCTGGTCCCGAACGGTCGACACGGGCGACGATCGCGAGCCAGCAGCTCACGTTCTCGCAGCGAAGCGCCGCGCCGCCAGCCCCGGCTCCAGCTCCCCCGCCGATACCGCCCCCAACACCGACGCCTATCCCTCCGCCGACTCCGGCACCCCCAGCGCCAGCACCGCCCACGCCGGTACCCCCCGCGCCGGCACCGCCCACGCCGGTACCGCCCACGCCGGCACCACCCACTCCGGCACCACCCACTCCGGTACCCCCGACGCCTGTACCCCCCGCTCCGACGCCAGCGCCTCCGCCAGCTCCGAAGACGGTCATGCTCTCCGGCAAAGTCAAGTCGAGTTCGGGGATGTGTCCCAACGTGACGTACGTCCTGGAGGAAGGTACCGTAGTCACGACGCCAGCGACTGACTTCCAGAAGGGCTCGTGCGCGAGCATCAAGTCCGGCGAAGACATCAAGGTCGAGGGCGTCGAATTGGAGGGTGGGATCATCCGCGCGACCGTTGTGACCAAGAAATGAGCGGGAGTTGACTCTGTCTGAACCGAATCGCCGCGCTGGTTCGCGTCCACTCGATCCGTCAACGTGCCCGGACTGTCACGCCATCGCGGAGCCTGCGGTGCTGCGTACCGACGCCGCCGTGTACTTCCACTGCTCGCGCTGCAGGAGGCTGTGGAAGATTCGGAAGCCTGTCGACACCCGCCTTTCTGAATCAGACCACGCGGACTAGAGCCGTGAAGCTGGTGGCCGCCACCTTCTCCGCCTTCGAGTTCGAAACCCACGCGCTCTTTGACATGGCTCCTGGCTGACCGCGACCACGAACATGTTTGCCAGCCTGTTCGCGGGTGCTGCTTGCCGTCCGCGCCGGCATCGTGGTCGCGAAGACGTGGATGACGTGAGACCGCCCCATGAAGATTGAAGCCGAGCAGGTGCTGTGCCGCTTTCAGCTGTCGAACCTCGTTCGGCACGGCATGACGCCACTCTACGAGTGGATCGTCGAGACGGCCCATCGCGAAGGCCTCCAAGGTGCGACGGTTCTGAAAGGGTTTTTTGGCTTGCGCCCTGAAGGCTCCGTGCTCGAAGAGCACACATGGTCCATCTCGCAAGAACTCCCCGTTATCGTCGAAGTCGTTGATGAACCGGCGCGTATCGAGGCACTGCTCGCGAAAGTTGAGCCGGTGTTTCGGGAGGGTGTCATCACACTCGAGCGGGCGCACGTGCTGCTCTACCGTGCCGGCCCGCGTCAGACCCCAGCCTCGCTCACGGCCCGCAACATCATCGCCACGGTGCCAACCAGTGCCGCGACAGGAGTACGTACCGATGAAGAAACCTGAGAATGGCGTGTTGCTCCGCATCTTCATCGGCGAGAGCGACAAGGAACCAGGGCGCGACCGGCCGCTGTATGAGGCGATCGTCCGCCGCGCGCGCGAAGCGCATCTGGCGGGCGCGACGGTCCTTCGCGGTCCGATGGGTTTCGGCCGCCACTCGCGGGTCCATACGGCGAAGCTGCTCGAGCTCTCAACCGATCTGCCGATCCTGATCGAGATCGTTGATTCGGAGGAGAAGGTGGACGCGTTTCTTCCCACGGTCGACGAACTCGTCACCGAGGGGCTCGTCACCCTCGAAGCGGTTCGCATCGTCCGGTACGTCTCGCCGGACAGTCGCTGACCTGAACGGCCGCCTGCGTTACTTGTACGACCGCGCGAACACGATCGCGGGCGCCGCCCGGGACCGCCGCGACCGTGACCGGGAACTCGCGGCCGTGGCTCGATCTTCACCTGATCGTCATCTCTCCGTGTGTGGTCCGGCGGGTAGTTGCACCGTGACGCGGAGCCCGCCAGCGGGGCGGGGGATGAGAGTGAGGGTGCCGTCGTGTGCTTGGGTGATGCTTTTGACGATCGCCAGACCGAGGCCGACGCCTGCGTGGTCGGTGCGTATCCGTTCGGTGCCGCGCTGAAACGGCTCGACAAGCGTGGAAACCAATTGTGGCGCGAGCGTCTCGCCGGTGTTCTCGACCGTGAGCACCGCAGCCTCGGGGCGAACGCTGGTCGTGACCCACACGGTGCCCTGTTCAGGCAGGTTGTGGACGATCGCGTTGTGCACGAGGTTCGTCGTCATCTGCAGCAGGAGCGCATGCGACCCGATGGTGGAGGTCATGTCGCCGGAGGTCTCGATGCTGAGGCCGCGTTTTTCTGCGAGCGGGAGAAGCGTTTCTGTGGCCTCTTCCGCGATGAGGGACAGGTCGACGTGTTCTCGGGTGAAGGACCGTTGGTCGGCGCGGCTGAGCAGGAGCAATGCCTCAGTGAGGTCGATCGCTCGGGTGTTGATGAAGTGGAGGCGTTCGACCAGTTCGCCGGTGTCGCGGTTCGGATCGTTGCGGGCCACGTCGAGCAGTGTCTGCGTGATCGCCAGCGGGGTGCGTAGTTCGTGGGAGGCGTTGGCTGCGAATCTCCGCTGTTCGCCGACATTGGCTTCGATCCGTTCGAGCATAATGTCGAAGGCGTCGGCCAGTTCGCGGAACTCATCTCTGCGACCCGGTAACCGGATTCGGTGGGAGAGCGATCCCTTCGTGGCCATGCGTGTGGCGTCTGTGATGCGAATCAGCGGGGCGAGCATGCGGCCAGCAAGGACCCATCCCCCCAAGAGACCGAACACCAGGAGGAACGCCAGAGCGATGGCCGCGGCCGGAGCGTAAGCGCGCAGGAGGAACGAGCGGTGCCCGGGCACCAAGGCACCGAGCATGCTGATCACATCGTCGGGTACGTATCGCAGCAGGAAGTCGAACGATTGCCCTGGCTGGCCTGCGAGCCACGCGGCCGCGAGCATCAGGAAACCTGCCACCATGAGGAACCCGGCATAGCTGAGGGTCAGTTTGAGGCGAACGCTCAGCCCGGGCGGCCTACCCACGCTTCCCTCCCCGACGTCCAGCGCCGGGTGCGATGTCGATACGGTAGCCGACGCCGGCCACGGTGGCGATGATCCAGGGTTCGCCGAGCCGTTTGCGCAGGGCCGAGACGGTGATGCGCACGGCGTTGGTGAACGGGTCTGCGTTCTCATCCCAGGCCCGTGCCAGGAGCTCTTCGGCACTCACGACACCGCCTTCGGCAGCGACGAGGACCTCGAGGACGGCGAACTGTTTCCGGGTGAGCGCGACGTAACGGCTATCGCGGTAGACCTCCCGGCGGAACGGATCCAGACGCAGGCCTGCGATCTCCCGCACGGGCGGTCTGTTGTGGGCGCGCCTGCGGTAGAGTGCTCTGAGCCGGAGCACGAGTTCCTGAAGTTCGAAGGGCTTCGTCAGGTAGTCGTCGGCGCCGAGTTCGAACCCCGAGGCCTTGTCGTCGAGCCGGTCGGCGGCCGTGAGCATGAGGATCGGCATGCCGCTGCCGGAGGCGACAATGCGTTTGGCGATCTCGTCGCCGGAAGGGCCTGGGACATCGCGGTCGAGGACGGCGATGTCGTAGACGTTGAGGCGCAGCAGCTCCAGCGCGGTATCACCGTCACCGGCGATGTCGGCGGCGATCGCTGCCAGGCGCAGACCATCGCGGATGGCTTCTGCCAGATAGGGTTCGTCCTCGACGATCAAGACACGCATACACCCTCGATGCTACGAGCCGGAACATATCGTCAGCATATCGAAAACCACATACGTGCCGACAACGCCACGCCGTGTTGAATAGTGGCATGGCCGCCAACGAGCCAGCACGAACACCAGCCGCTGCATCCGCTCGACCATCCTCGGCGGTTGCGTTCGGCCCCACGCCATCGACGACGGTTGCCCGTCGATGGATGCCGACCCTCGGCACGATCCAAGGATGCATCAGTGACCAGCCGAACGACCAATTCGTTACCGCTGCGCGACCGTCGCGCGAGCCGTGGATCTTCGCGATGATCGAGACACTCGCCAAGGACACCCGTCACGCGCTGCGTTTGCTGCGGCGCGATCCGGGATTCACGTTTACCGCCCTCGCGACACTCGCGCTCGGCATCGGCCTCAACACCGCGATCTTCTCGGTCGCCTACGGCGTGCTCTGGCGGCCGCTGCCGTATCCCAGCCCCGATCGCCTGGTCATCATCTCGTCAGCGCAGCAGACCGCGACCGGCGTCAAGACATTCAATACCTGGACGCCCGGATCGTACGAGGCGCTCCGCCAGAACGTCACCACCCTCGAGCAGCTCGCCGCCTACACCTCGATCAACGTGCAGCTTACGGGACGCGGCGAGCCGCTGCAGGTGGGGGCGCTCGACGTCAGTCCGAATTTCTTCGCCACCCTTGGCGTCACGCCCGCGCGCGGTCGCGCGTTCCTCACCGGCGCGGCGGGGCCAGACGACGATCGCACCGCGATCGTCAGCGATCGGCTGTGGCGCACCTGGCTCAAGGCCGATCCGGCGATTGTCGGACAGTCCCTCACCATCGACGGCGTCCCCCGTACCGTCGTCGCCGTGCTCCCGCCAGACTTCAGCTTCAGGCCGGTGATCCCCCGGCTGGGCGCGCTGCCGGAACCGGACATCTTCGTGGCCAATCGCTGGCCTGGAGACACCGGCAGGAGCGCGTTTCTGTGGCTGCTGGGCCGCATGCAGTCCGGCGTGACGCAGGGCCGTACGGAAGCCGAATTGACGGCGCTGTTGAAAGATCCGTCGATCGCCCCAGTCGGCGCTTTGGCGCAGGCCGGCACCATCTCCGCCACCGGGCGCATGCTCGCGCGGGTGGGCGGCTTGCAGGCAAACGGCACGGGCTCGGCGCGCCCGCTGCTGCTGATCCTGCTCGGAGCGGTGTCATTCGTGCTGCTGATCGCCTGCGTGAACGTCGCGAATCTGCAGATGGCCCGCCTCAGCGCGCGCCGCGGCGAACTGTCCGTGCGCATGGCTCTCGGCGCCGGACGGCAGCGCATCGTGCGTCAGCTGCTGACCGAAGCGGTCGTATTGTCGCTGCTGGGCGCGTCGCTCGGCGTGCTGCTCGCGCAGATCGCGATTCATGGCACGTTGCCGCTCGTGCCGCAAGCCGTCCTGCCACGCCTCGGTGGCATCGTGATCGACGCGCGCGTGGCGGCGTTCTGCCTCGGCTTGTCGCTCGTCTCGACGCTGCTCATCGGCCTCGTGCCCGCGTTGCGCGTCAGCGGGACGGCGTTCGGCGAAGGCCTGGCGCTGCACGCCGGCGGAGCGCGCGCGACGGGCGACCGGCAGGGCGAGTGGCTGCGGACGCTGCTGGTGGCGGGGCAAATCGCGCTGACGCTCGTCCTCCTGATCGGTGCGGGCCTGCTCATTCACAGCTTCGTGCGTCTCACGTCGGTGTCGCCCGGCTTCGAATCGAGCGGGCGCGACGGCGTCCTGCAAATCGTCAAGGTGACGCTGCCCGAACGCCTTTACAGCGAGCCCGAGCGCATCCACGCCTTCGCGCGCGGCGTGCTCGATCGCATCCAGTCCTTGCCCGGCGTGAAGTCCGCCAGCCTGATCAATTCGGTGCCCTTCGGGATGATGTTCATTCAAGGCGACTTCGACATCGAGGGACAGCCGAAGCCAACGCTCTTCGTCGGCACGCCGAAAATCGACGCCGGCTACTTCAACACCATGCACATTCCGCTGCTGGCGGGCCGCGACTTCACCGAACAGGACATGGCGTCAGCGCCGAGAGTGGCGATCGTCAGCGAGCGCATCGTGCGCGACTACTTTCCGGGTGGCCCGGCCGAGGCGCTCGGCCGGCGCGTGCGCGTGAGCGATCCCGGCGACTGGCTGACGGTGGTGGGCGTGGTCGCGGACATCCGTCAGAGGGGGCTCGATCAGGACGTGAAGCCGATGATCTACGCGCCGTTCCAGCAGGACCGCGGCGGGTTCGTGCGGTTCGTGTCGTTCGTCGTGCGCACGGTCACCCCCGCCAGCGTGGCCGACGGCGTCCGGGCGGAAATTCGTCGCGCCGCGCCCGACCTGCCAATCGAGAGCACGGTGACGATGGACGAAGCGCTGGCGGCGTCGGTGGCGCAGCCGCGTTTCCGGACGGTGCTGCTGGGCCTGTTCGCGACGACCGCGACACTGATCGCGACGTGCGGCCTCTACGGATTGATGGCCTACGCGGTGGCGCAGCGCCGCCGCGAGATCGGCGTGCGGATGGCGCTCGGCGCCACACGCCGCGACGTGCTCCGCCTCGTGCTCACGCGCGCGCTCCGCATCGTCGTCGCCGGCCTGATCGTCGGCCTCGCCGGAGCCGCCGGCGTGACGCGCGTGCTGCAGACGTTCCTGTTCGGGGTGACGCCGACCGATCCGCTGGTGTTCACGATCGTCACGCTGCTGCTGCTGGCGGTGGGACTGATGGCGGCGTGGCTGCCCGCGCGCCGCGCGACCCGGATCGACCCGTGGTCGGCGCTGCGCGCCGAGTAGCCGTCAACGAGAGTGACCCGCGGGAAGAAACGGTGAGGCTGGATCCGAGCAAGGCCATTCGATTCGAGCGGCGCGCGATCTCGTCGTCGAAACATCGGCGCCAGCACGCATCGGAGCCCCGAACGTCACGAAGGTGACCTACAGGAGATACGAACGCGGGTTCGGCGGCTAGTGAGAACTTGCGAGCGTGTCGGCGAGGCGAAGCTTGATGAATGCCTGCCGGGTCACCCCGATTCGTCTCGCCTCGCGGTCGATTGCACGTAGCAAGTCGACCGGAAAATCGACATTCACGCGTTGGATCGTGCGGCCAGGACGCGTGGCGTTTCCGAGATGAAGATGCGCGCTCAGGTCCTCCCCCGAGTCGTGCATCTCGTCGAGGCGCTCAGCGCTCAGCGCCTTAGTCTGCGAGGTACCGCGCTTCTTCGTCTGAGCGCGCACGGCGGACCGAGATGATTCTGATTTTCTCATTGCGATAAGTGATAAAGCCGACCACGTTTTCTCGCCGATGCGACCGATCACCTGAAACCGCGGCTCGCCGCGACTACGAGCCGGAATTTCCAATCTGTCGGTGTCGGTCCAAATCTCCTGCGCCTCAGCGAAGTCGATCCTGTGCTTCGCCTTGTTGGCGACCGAGTTGTCGGGATCGAACTCGAACGTCATCAGGTATAAAAATTATACCACTCCCCCGCCGCTGGCGCGAAGACCGGCGGTCGCCGCGCGGCTTCGACGCTGCGATTTGTTTGCGGAGGATAGTTCATAGTTGGCGTCGTGTTTATGCGGGTAAACTCAACCTCCGCTCACCCGCGCTAAAATCACGGCGACGTGCTGTCGGCCTTCTCCCAAGCCTGGGCCTCCTGGAAAACGGCGCCCGGCGTCGCGCTGCTCGCAGTGGTCGCGTTTGCTGTCGGGATCGGCTCGGCCACGGCGATCTTCACCGTCATCAACGGCGTGCTGCTGCGGCCGCTGCCGTACCCGGACGGCGAGCGGTTCGTGTCGCTGTACGCCGTGAACACGACCAACCCGGGCGCGTTCAATTTGATGTCGGTCCCCGAGCTGCAGGACTACGAGCGGCAGACCACGAGCTTCGACGTGTTCGGCTGGCTCCGCGCCGGCCGATATCTTCTGACGGCCCCTGGCGAGCCGCAATTCGTTCCCGGCGCAGCGGTGACGCCGGCGCTCGCGCGGCAGCTCGGTCCACCGCGCCTCGGCCAGTGGTTCGTTGACGACACGAGCGCCGTCATCTCGACGTCCCTGTGGCGCCGTCTCGGCGGCGGGCGCGAGATCATCGGCCGCGCCATCACGCTCGACGAGCGCCAGTACACGATCACCGGCGTCATGCCGCCAACGTTCCAGCTTCCGGTCGTGAGTCTGGGGATATCACGCGGCGACACCGAGGTGTGGATTCCACTCGGTCCGTCGCCATCCGACGCGAACCGGGGCAGCGGCAACAACATCGCGTACGCCCGCCGCAAACCCGGGGTCTCGCTGGAACAGGCGCAGGCGGACGCCAGGCGAGTCGCCACTGCCGTCGCCGCCATCGATCCCGCACGCTACCGGAACTACACCGCGGGCGTGGCCGACCTGCGCGCGTCGACGATCGGGATGGTCGGCGCCACCGTCCGAGCCCCGCTGCTGATCCTGCTCGGCGGCGCCGGCCTCCTGCTGCTCATTGCCTGCGCCAACGTCGCCACGCTGTTGCTGGCACGATCCGTTGTTCGCGCTCGCGAGACGGCGATCCGCGTCGCGCTCGGCGCGTCCCGACTGCAGCTCGCGCTGCGCTACTTCGCCGAGGGCGCGTTCGTGTCGGTCGCCGGCGCCGCCGCCGGCGTCGGTCTGAGCGTGATCCTCGTTCGACAAATCCTGGCCGCGGCGTCCGGATTCATCCCCCGTGTCGATGACATCGCGATCGACTGGACGGTGCTCGGCTTCAGCGTGGCAGTGGCCGTCGCCACCGGCGTGCTCGCGGGGATGGCGCCGCTGTGGCAGGCGATCCACACGGCTCCGAACGCGGTGCTCTCCGAGGGCGTGCGCGCGTCAGCCGCCGCGCCTGCGCGACGGCTGTCGAAGGCGTTCGTCGTCGCGGAAATCGCCCTCGCCTTCACGCTTCTCACGACCTCGGCCATTCTCGTCGTTCACATGCGCAATCTCGAACGCGTGTCGTTGGGCTTCGACCCCGACGGTCTCGTCACGTTCAACCTCACCTTGCCGAGAGGCGCCGGCACATCGGAGGAACGTGCCGAGAAACGGCGTGCGGCGCAGGCGCGGTTGATGGACGCGCTGCGGCAGACGCCCGGCGTGACGGGCGCCGCGTTCGCGAGCCGGCTGCCAGCCGGTCCCTTTTGCGGCGACACCCCCATCTACGTCGAGGGCCGGCCGCCCGACGCTCTCGGACAGCGCGTGTGCCCCGTCGGGGCCACACCGGACTTCTTTTCGACGATGCGGATCCCGCTTCGCGCCGGCCGGCTGCTGAACGAGTCCGACAGCCAGCAACGCGATGCGCCGGCCGTCGTGATTAACGAAGCCGCCGCGCGCGCGTACTGGCCCGGACGCAATCCGATCGGCGCCTCGGCGCGCCTCAGCACACCCGACAACGACCGCTTCGAGGTCGTCGGCGTCGTCGGCGACGTGCGCAACAACGGCCTGAACAGGCCGGCAGCGCCCGAGATATATGTGCCGGCCGCCGTGCTGGGGGTGAACCCGATGAACGTCGTGGTCCGCTCGGACCTGCCGGCCAATCAACTGATCGCCGCCGCCCGCGGCGACCGTCCGGCAGGCCGATCCGACACTGGTGATGGAAAACGTGAGGACGATACACGACATCGTCCTCAACACCCTGCAGTTCGAGCGTCTCAGCTCGCTGGTCATGACGTTCTTCGGCCTGGCGGCGCTGCTGATGGCGACGCTCGGCATCTACGGCGTGCTGTCGTACTTCGTCCGGCAGCGCACCGTGGAGCTGGGCACGCGGATGGCGCTCGGCGCCGTCAACCGCGATCTCGTGGCGCTCGTCCTGGGCGGCGGCCTGAAGCTGTCGCTGGCGGGCGTGGCGGTGGGATCGATCGCGCTCGTCGGCGGCGTCTGGCTGCTCGTGCGGTACCTCGGGGTCGCCAACTTCGGATGGCTGCCGTTCGCGGCGTCCACGGCCGTGGTCGCCCTCGTCGCAGCGGCGGCCGCGTCGGTGCCGGCGTGGCGCACTACGCTGCTGTCACCGATGGCCGCCATTCGCGAGCAGCCACCGTCGGTCTGGCGGTGGGCACGTCAGCGGATGCAGCTCGCCGTTCGCGACATGCGCCAGGCGGTCGGCGGCGACGACAGCGGATCGGACGTCTCGGCGGCAGACATGCTGACGGCCTTCGTCGACGCCGCCCGCGGCGCCGACTCGTACCCCGGCGCCCTGCGCGCCGTGCTCGCCAGCGTGTGTGACGCGACTGCAGGTCGAATCGGCCGCGCTGCTCGAGCGAGCGCGACGGCTCGGAGGCGCACTACCGCTGCGTCGTCGCCGCCGGCGCGCTCGAAACGGCCGCACCGGTCGTGGCCGCCGACGGATTCCTGATCAGGCGGCTGCGCGCCTATCCGCTGCCGCTGCCGTTTGCGCCGAACGAATTGGACGCCTTCGCCGACTGGGCCGCGGCGCACCGCCCGGACGCGGCTCGACGAGATTCGCGCGCTCGCCGCCGCCGGCGTCCGCCTGGCCGTGCCGCTGCGCACACGCAGCGAGATCCTCGGCGTGCTGCTGCTGGGCGAACGGCCGCAGCGCGCCGGCTTCAGCGCACACGAGAAACAGGTGCTGCGCGCGTGCGCCGATCAGTTCGCGCTGATGATCGAAAATGCGCGGCTGACCGATCGAGTCGTCGAACAGGAAACGCTGCGCCGCGACATCGCCCTGGCGTCGGACGTCCAGCGCCGCCTGCTGCCCGATGCCCCGCCGCGCGCCGAATGTGTCGATTTCGCCGCGATCAGCGTTCCGGCCCGCCGCATCGGCGGCGACTACTACGATTTCGTCGAGCTGGGTGACGGCCGGATCGGCATCGCGCTGGCCGACGTGTCGGGAAAGGGCGTCGCCGCCGCCTTGATCATGTCCGTGGTGCAGGCGTCGCTGCGGATCATCTCGTCCGAGGGCGACGTGTCGCCGCCACGCCTCGTCGCGCGCATGAATCAGTTCGTCTACCGGTCGACGCCAGCGAGCAAGTACGCCACCTTCTTTTACGCGCAGCTCGACCAGCAGCGCCGGCAGCTGCGCTACGTCAACGCCGGCCACAACGCGCCGTATCTCCTGCGCGCCGGCCGGCCATCGACGGCCGGCTCCGCGCCGCCCGAGATCGAGGAGCTGTCCGCCGGAGGAACAGTCGTCGGCATGTTCCCGGACATGGAGTACGAAGAGGCGACCGTGGAGTTGTGCCCCGGCGACGTGCTCCTCGCCTTCACCGACGGCGTCCCCGAGGCGCACAACCCCGAGGACGAAGAGTTCGGCGAGGAACGCCTGCAGCAGCTGCTCCGCCAGACCGCTCACCTCCCGGCCAACGAGATCAGCGCGCGGCTTTCCGACGAGATGAAAGACTGGATCCGCGACGCGGAGCAGTACGACGATCTCACCTTCATCGTGATGAAGGTGCGCTGACTTCGCTCACCCGCGCCGGCGGCCGGCTTGCGAATCCGCAAGGCACTATCTGGCCGCTACCGCCACGATCTCGGCGACGCGCGTCTGCCGATCGAAGGCGGCGATCGTTTCACCGCGTCGCACAGCTTCTGCGGGTCACTTCCTGATGTTCGCGATCCACACGTCCCCTTCGGTTGCCGTGTCCGTGTACGTGATCCACCGGTTGTCGGCCGACACGCCGACGCTCTCGCCGATCATGTAGCCGCCTATGGGCACCAGCAGCCGGCCGTTTCCGGTCTCGGCGTCGACCACGGCGATGCCGTCGGCGCGCCGCACGATCATCCGCCGGCTGTCCGAGAGCCAGACAGGGGCAAACCAGTCGTTTGTGCGTCCGAGCTCTCCCGGCAGGCGCGAGAACCGGTGCGTCATGAAGTCGTAGATGGCGAGGGCAGATGCCGTGCCGCCGTTGGGCAGTACCGGTCCCGCCAGCCGCCTGCCGTCGTGCGACCAGCTCATGGGATTGAAGCGCTCGTCCGCGCTGAACGGCGGCTCAGGAGGCGGGTCCTTGACCGGTGTCTTCTTCAGGTCGATGACGAACCAGGTGAAGTACCCCGACGCGATGCGCGCACCGTCCGGCGACCAGACCGGAATGCCCGGATTCCCCGTGGACGTCGTGAGCCGGGTGAGCTCGCTGCCGTCGGACCGGATCGTCCAGAGTTCGTACACGCCCGAGCGGTCCGAGTAGAACCCGATGCGCGAACCGTCCGGCGACCAGGTGGGCCCGCGATCGCGGAAGCTGTCGTCGGTCAGACGCCGGTACTCGGACCCGTCTACGCGCGCGACGAACAGGTCCTCCTGTGCCCCGGCCTGTGTGAACGCGATCCACCGGCCGTCGGGAGACAGGCTGTGATCCCGAATCGGACGCGTCCCCCTGAGAATGGGCTCGGCCGGCCCGGTCACGGCTTCGCGTACCGGGTCGAACGGGACGCGCAGCAGCGTCGATCGATAGTCGAGGGTAGCGAAGACGAGACGGCTGCCGTCACGGGCGAACGAGAGATCCCCGCTCCAGATGGACGGCGTGGTCACGGGCTCGGGCTCGCCGAGGGGACGCCCCGTGGCTTGATCGATCGCCACGCGCCACAGGTTCATCGTGCCGCCGCGGGCGCTGGAGAAATACAGCGACCGCCCGTCCGGGGACCAGCTGGGGCTCCAGTCGAGCGCCGCGTCATCGGTGACAAGACGGCCGCCTTGGGCGGCGTCGGACCCATTGGCGGCGACCGTAAGGATGTCGCGCTGACCGCTGCGGCCGCGGACCGTCCAGAATGCGATGCGCGCGCCACTTGGCGACCAGGCCGGCTGTAACGCGCGCCCGGTGACAGCCAGCGCACGGCTCTGGCCGGACGCCACGGTCACCAGCGTCAACCCGGTCGACGTGCCACTGAGATCGGTCGGCGTCGCGAATGTATTCGGCGCAACCACAAGCTCGCGGCCGTCTGCCGACCAGCACGGCGAGTACCCCGCGCTCGTCAACCGGGTGACCGATTCACCAGTCGCAGACATCAGAAAGATGCCCCCACCGTCCCGCTCCGATCGGAAGGCAATTCGATCGCCGTCGGGAGAGAACGCCGGCTGCGAATCGTGCGCCGGCGACTCCCCCGAGAGCCGTTGCGGCGTTTTCGACCCCACCCGCAGCAGGTAGAGCGCCGTATCCAGACCAACGGTCTTCGCGTAGACGACCGACTTGCCGTCCGGACTGATGGCGGGCGTCGTCTCGACGCCGGCTTCGTCGGTCACCCTGTCGAAGGACTCGAACACCGGTCCGGCCGGCCGTGGCGGTACGTCTCGACGTACCGTGTATCGGCCGGCCAGGACCAGCGCGATGCCCCCGGCCGCGAAGGCCACGATCGTCGCTGCCGGAGAGCGCCGCCGAAGGAAAGAAGCCACGGGCCCGCCCGTCACCGGCCGTTCGGCGGACGCGCTCGAGCCCGCAATCGAGCGGAGGGCGAACGCGAGGTCGTGTGCCGACTGGAAACGTTCCGCTGGCCGCTTCTCGAGGCAGCGATGCACAACGGCATCGAACGCGGCCGGCCGCGAACCGGTGTCGGTGGCCAGCGACGGCTCCTCGCGCAGGATCGCAGCCATCGTCTCCGGCACGGTCGCCCTTGCAAAGGCGCGGCGGCCCGAGGCCATCTCGAAGAGCACGCACCCGAGCGCGAAGATGTCGGCCCGCGCGTCGGACGGCTGTCCGGTCACCTGTTCGGGCGCCATGTAGCCGACGGTACCCATCACCGTCCCCGGGTCGGTCCCGGCGAGAGCCGTCTCGCCGTCAGGCGTCTCGCCGCTGAAGCCGACATTTTCCCGGCGCGCAAGGCCGAAGTCGAGGATCTTCACTCGCCCGTCCGCTGTCACGAACACGTTCTCGGGCTTCAGATCCCGGTGGACGATGCCCTTGTCGTGCGCGGCGGCGAGACCGTCCGCGATCTCCGCCCCAGTCTGGAGGAGTTTGCGCATGGGCAAGGCGCCGCGATCCAGGCGCGCGCGCAGCGTCTCGCCTTCCAGCAACTCCATGACGGCGAACGCGAGGCCGTCCTGCTGTCCGAACTCGTGGATGGCGAGGATGTTGGGATGCGAGAGGGCGGCCACCGCCTGGGCTTCGCGTTCGAAGCGCGCCCGCGCCGATTCGTCCGCCGCGAGCCTGGCTGGCAGGACCTTGATCGCCACCGCCCTCCCGAGCCTGGCGTCGGTCGCCCGGTACACCTCGCCCATCCCGCCGGCACCGAGCGCCGCGACGATCTCATACTGTCCGAGTCTCGTTCCGATCACCCGTGCGCCTCCACGGCCGCCGTGTCGATCGCGACCGCTGCCAGGCCGTGATTCTCGCACACGGAGCACGTCGCACAAGAGAAAGCGTGGTGGCTCGCGAGCGGCCGGCCCGATTTACCGTCCGGGTGGGCAGGTGCAACCGCACGCCGCGCTTCCGCGCCGACCGCGAGGTGTTAGATTCCGGTGCCGCCGGGAGACTATCTGTCTGTGATCGGAAGCGGGAGGCCGAGCAGGCGCAGAAGCGGAAACAGGAGCAGAAACCGAAGCGGTAATCACAGCGCTGTCGGTCTCATCGACTATCGGTCCAGATGCTTGGCAACGTCTTCCTCATCTCCACCAAGCTCAGACCCAAGAACATCAAGCGCGAGCGGTGTCAGACGCATACGTGTCGCCGCTGACATGCGCCCCGCGAAGTCGGTCGCCGTGCGCCCGTCGCGCGGGATGAACGCGCCCTGCAGCGATCGTCGTGGCGCGTCCGACCTGTGTGCCGTGTGCCCGTGCCATGTAGAGCCATTGAAGATCAGGAGTGAGCCCGCTGGACCACAGGCGAGTACTTGATCGGCACGGTCCGCGCGGACGTCGTCGTCGTCGTCCTCCGGTGCGCTCAACCAGCGGTGCGATCCGGGAACGAAGCGCGTTGCGCCATTGTCCACTCGAAATTCATCGAGCATCAGAATGAAGCCGACGAGCGGCCAATCGACGGAGTCGCGCGCAACATCAACGTGCAACTCCTGGGCAACGCCGTAAGGGCGGAGGCTCCGGGCTAGCAGCGAACTGAGCTTGAATGGCCGGCCGATGATGCGACAGCACGCCTCCAGCAGAGGCGGAAAGACGTACAGCCTGTCGAACGCAACGCCTCGATTCACAAAGTCATTGACCCTCGTCGACGTAGTGCCGACTCTCGTGTCCTCATGGCTCGCCGAGGTCATTGCTGCCGTGTAGGCGGCGACGAACGCGGTCATTTCTTCGGAGGGCACGGGTCCAGGAAGAACGACGAAGCCGCGCTCCGCGAGATCTGAAACGGCATCCACCGGAAGGGAGCTCGTGGCCGCCAACGTGCTGAACCAGTCGCGCATAGTATCGGCGCTCCGCGCGCCGTGATGTCACAACACGGTACTCCACCACGACCTTGCCGTTTGAGCAATGGGCCACGGTCTCTCCGAATGCCGCGTGTGCTGTCGCCTTGATTGATCTGACGCCTCCGCCGCGCCCGCGATGAAAGTGTCGATGGGCAAACCGCATTTTGAACGGGCTCATCGACGACGCCCGACCTGAAGGTCGGGCCTACTCGCCGCGAAACAGCAGGTTCACCGAGCACCACGATAGCGCGAGATCAACTGGCGTACCTTCGCCGCATCGTTATCGATGCGTTCTCTTTGAAGAGCAAGGTGCGCACGATCAAAAAGGCCAGGAGCGGGATGGCGATCGCGTAAACGTACTGCGTCCGCGACACGCCGATGCCGAACGGAAACCAGATGCCCGGCACGCCGATCGGATCGAGCAACTCGCCGCCGAATAGCCCGGCCATTATCGAGGCGAGCGTGACGACCGCCAGGATCCGCATCGGTCCGCTGCGGACGATGCGCGCGCCGATCACGACGAACAACGCGATCGACCCGAGCCGGCTGCCGCTTGTCACGCTAGCCGAATGGATCACGGCGCCGATGATCCCGGCGACCGCCAGCACCACGGCCGCCCCATCGATGCTTCGCCACGGACGCAGGCACCAGCGGTTCCAAGCCAGCGTCCAGGCGGCCACCACTGGCACCCACATCACTGACGCCAGCCACGCATAGGTGGCCAGATCCATCAGATCGGTCCATGCAGTGATCGCGTTGTTTAACCGCCTGGCTGCCGTAAGTGCAAGCGCGATGCTGGCAAAGATCAAGAAACCCTTGTGGCTGCTGCGAGACCGGCACCCGAACGCTAAGCCGATGAGTGCCAACATGGCGATCGGCTCGATCACATCGACGATGTAACCGGCGATGGTTCGCTCCCATTGCACGCGGTGGAGCTCGTCGCTTATGGGCCGCGGAGCCAGTATGGGCGCGCTATGCATGCCGCCGCCGTCTGCGCTAACCCCGGAACTGGGACGCATGTATGCGCGGACGGCGAGCACACCAGGTGTACCCGCCGCATCAGTAGGAACTGCGAACCTCATCGGCCGCGTGCCGACGACGCGCGGGGCCGGGCCGAGCCTGCCCGACCCACCTAGCCGTTGGCCGTTCCAATAGAGTTCGTAGCCGTTCTCGACGAGGGTCGGCCCGAGGATGTCCCACGACGCGCGTCCGGCCGGCACCGTCACCGCGCGCCGGTACCAAGCGTAGCCGTGATAGCCGGGATGACCGTGCGCCATCCACCCGCCTACGTAATCGGGCAGACCCACGTCGCCGTCGTGGCTGCCTGGCACGGCGGTCAGGTCGATGGTCTCCCAATCGTTATCGTCGGTGTTCGCGTCAGCCCAGCGTGGGTCATCGCCGGTATGGAATCGCCAAGCACCATCGAGCAGGGTCGCTGCGGCGCGCAGCGCCGGCGGATCAGGGCGGCCGCCGCTCGCCAAGTCGGCGATCACGACAGCCAACGCCATCAGCGTCGCTATGACGATGCCGACGATCAGTTTGCGTTGTGTTGCGTCGATCATTCGCACCTTCCTGGGGCGCACGTCGCGAGCATGGTCGGCGGGTTCACGCCCTGATACGGAGCGCACGCGACAGGCGCGCGAGTCCAGACGCATCGTTGACGCTCGTGAACGTCGTCACGTACGGCCGGGCGGCGCGCATGCCGCTCGCGGTCGGCTCGTACCCTTCGGTCTCGAGGAGCGGATTCAGCCACACCACGCCCGCCGACCGCCGGTGCAGCTCGCGCATCGCGTCGCGCAGCATGTCCGGCGCGCCGACGTCGAGTCCGTCGCTCGCGATCATCACGACGGTGTCGCGTCCGACCATGCGGTCACCGAACCGCCGCAGGAAGTCGCGGAGGCACGCGCCGATGCTGGTGCCGCCCGCCCACGCATGATGCAGACGATCGAGGCGGCGCAACTCTCCCGCCGCCGCCCGCCGCACGTCGTCGGTCACGCGCTGGAGCCCCGTGGAGAACGTGAACACCTCGACGCGCATCGTGACGCTCGCCATCGCGACCGCCATCTGCAGCGCGGTCCGTGCGTGGGCGCTCATCGAGCGACTGCCGTCGACCAGCAGCACGAACCGCGGCGCCCGCCGTGGGCGCCGCAGCCAACGCGGCGACAGCGCCTCGCCGCCGGTCTGCAGGCTCGCGCGCAACGTGCGTCGAAGGTCGAAGCGTCGTCCCTGACTCGCCGGCCGCCAGCGACGCGACAGGCCCAGATGCAGCCGGCGCACGAACGATCGCGCGGCATCGCGCCAGGCGCGCTCGACGCCGCGGCAGCTCGGGCGCGTCGGCGGCATCGACGTCGAGCGGACTGTAGCTCGATGGCGCGAAGATCGCCGCCTCGTCGAGCCCATCGCCGCCTGATCTCGAGCGGGGACATCGGACCGCCGCCCAGCCCGGACGCGTCGTCCACTTCAGCGGCTGATGACGAAGCAGGGCGCGCGTGCTCGGAGCGTCCGTTGCGCGGCCGTCGGCGTCCGTCCCGGGCTCTCGCCGCGTGGAAGGCATCTGATCGTGGCGACCACCGGCGGGGCCGGGAAAGAAGAACTGCGTGAACGCCGCGTCGAAGACCGTGACCTCGTCCAGCGTCCCGCAGAGAATGGGCCGAAGCGCGTGGCGAACCGCGCGCTCGTCGGTGAGATCCACGACGTCGAGCGCACGAGCGGCGTCGCTGCAGCTCGCCAGGCCCGATGCGAAAGCCATGGTCGCGGCGCAGCGCCTCGCAGAATGCGGCGAGATTTTCCGGCAGGCTGGCGAAGGGGTACATCAGCGGTCGCGGCGCCGACACGGAACCGAACCCGAAGTCGGTGTCGAGGCTGTACCCGCCGGAATCGAGGCTCGCGGGCACGTCGCCCAGGATCGGATCGAGCGCCGCGTGATGCGCGCGCATGACGCCGCTGATCCTCGTGCACCTTCAGCACGCATCCCAGCGTCTGCTCGAGCGTGCGCGCGTCGAGGTGCTCGCGGTGCAGGCTCATCAGCGCCAACGCCCAGTCGAGGCTCTCCGCCACGCCGGGCGCCTTCTGCAGCGGCAACCCGCGCAGCACCTGCATGAGCTGCGCGATCTGCTGCGCGAGGCGATCCGACAGACCGGGCACGCGCGCGTGCAGGATCTCGATTTCCTGCGCGAGCGACGGATACGGCAGCCAGAGAAACAGGCATCGTCGGCGCAGCGCGTCGGACAGCTCGCGCGTGCGGTTGCTGGTGAGGATCACGTGCGGCTTGTGCCGCGCACGGATCGTGCCCAGCTCGGGGATCGTGACCTGCCACTCCGCCAGCACCTCGAGGAGAAACGCCTCGAACGCCTCGTCGGCGCGATCCACTTCGTCGATGAGCAGCACCGGCGACCGCTCGCGCGTGATCGCATCGAGCAGCGGCCGCTTGAGCAGGAACCGATCGCTGAACATGTACGCTTCACGCTCTTCGAGGCTGGATCCCTCCGCCTCGCTCAGGCGCGCGTGGAGCATCTGGCGCGGGATAGTTCCACTCGTAGAGCGCCGCCATCGCGTCGAGCCCTTCGTAGCACTGCAGGCGGATCAGCTCGCGTGCCGAGCACCTCGGCGAGCACTTTGGCGCTCTCGGTCTTGCCGACGCCGGCCGGCCCCTCGATGAGCAGCGGCTTCTCGAGCGCGAGCATGATCTGCAGCGCGGTGGCGAACGCCTCGTCGACGATGAAGCCGCGCTCGCGGAAGCGGTCGTGGATGGCCGCAGCGTCCATCATGGATGGGCCGAGGTACGCCTGCGGCTCCTTGAGAAACGTCGCGCGGCAGTTCGCGCAGCAGAAGTAATACGCGACGCCGTCGACGTCCGCCGTGTGGCGGGCCGACGCAACACTCACGCTCATGCCGCACACCGGATCGACGGCGGTCGCCAGCGAAGGCGGCGCGACGATGGGAATGGCCGCCGGCGGTGCCGTCGCCTCCATGCGCGTGCCGTCTGGATGCGCCTGGACGATCTCCGCGAGGATCGACAGCGCGACTTCGGGCGGAGTCCGCGCGCCCAGATCGAGCCCCGCCGGATTCCGAATCGTCGCGACGCCGGGCACGCCGCGTTCCTCGAGCAGTGCGCGCACGGTCGCCCCGCGCTTGCGCGACGCCACGAGCCCGACGTACGGCACGCCGCACTTCAGGATCAATTCGAGCGCCTCTTCGTCGTAGTGGCCTTGCGATGCGACGACAGCCGCACAATCGGCCCCGCCAGGGCCGCCCTCTCGCAGGATCGCCTCGAGCGCGTCGAGCGTCACGACCGTCACACCGAGCGTCGCAGCCTCCTGCTCGACGTCGCGCTGCTCGCGACCATCCACGACGCGCACCACGTCGTAGCTCCATGCTGCGCGCCAGCCGCGCCAGCGCACTCGGCAACCGGCGTGGCGCCCACGACGAGCAGTCGTCGCGCCCGCACGAACGGCTCGACGTAGACGTCGATGGCGCCTTCCGACACACACGTCATCGGGACGACCACATGCTCGGCGGTCGACGCGGCTGGACTCGCTCGCGTCCGGTCGAATCGACACCAGGCGGCTGCACCGCGTCTTCAGCGCGTCGAGCGCCTGCTGCCGGATGATCTCGCGCGAGCACGCACCGCCGACGAACCCCTCCATGCGGCCGTCGGCGAACACGATCGCACGATCGCCGAGGTGCGCCGACACCGGCGCGCGCCGCGCCACGACGGTCGCCACGGCAAACGACTGCCCTTCGCGGCGTAGTGCCGCAACCTGCTCGAAGAGATCCATAGCGTTCATGCTACCAGCCCACACGAGCCATCAGCGGCCCGACAGCCGCTCGAGCATCCGCGCCGCCCGGGCTGTGCAGCGGCTCGAGACGGCCCGCCAGCTGACCTTGAAACTCCACCGCGACGAGCCGCGCCGCCCTCACGTCGCGCCCCCACTGGTTCTCGAACAGGCCGTTCAACAGCGCGAATGTCTCATCATCGCGCCACAGCGCCTCTTTCGCCAGCCGATCCAGATACCCCCACTGGAAGCGCTCTTCAGGCAGCTGGCCCTGCAGGAACTGCGACAGGAGAACCCGGTACGGCTCGAGCGTGACCACCGCTTCGTTGCGAACGGGAGCGCCCACGTCGACAGGAAGGTGCTCGCGCAGCAGCGGCACGAGCTGGTCGGGAACGATTGCGAACTCGTCCAGGTGGGAGAGCGCGTGCCCATCCTGAAACAGGACGAGCTGCGGGCTGCGGTGCACGACGCCGACGAGCGCGCTCACGCGATCGCTCGCCGCGCGATCCTCGGGAAGCCGGATGAAGCCGACGGCGACGTCCACTCGCGGCTCCAGCGCGTTCTGCACCACCGCCACGCGTCGAAGGTCTTGTCGCTCGTGCCGGCTTTGAAGATGACGCACCAGGGAAAGTCACTCAGGAAGCGCTCCACATCGTCGGGTTGATGCAGCGGGAAGAATCGCTCGCGGAGTGTGACCCTGGACATCTGGACATCTGTGCGAAGGACGGCTTCAGGCCGTCAACTGCTGGCGGACATTGCCGAACGCCTGCTCGATCAGCTTCTGGGCCTGCGCGTCGAGCACACGTCCGCCGACGGCGGCAATCGGGCCGCGCGCTTCGGCCTGGCCGCTCCATTTCAGCAGCGTCGTGCCGTCGCCGGCGTCGACGAGATCGGCGCCGGCCGTCAGATCCACGGTGCTCCCGAACCCGCCGCCGGACATCTTCATGTCGAGGCGACGCTTCGACGGTGCCGGCAGGAGCTCGACTTTCATCTTGAACTTGCCGCGCACCGGCCCGACGCCGACCTTCACGATGGCCTCGAAGTGCGTCGGCGTCCTGCACGGTGACGTCGA
Organism: uncultured Acidobacteriota bacterium; assembly: GCA_963730995.1. GTDB lineage: Bacteria > Acidobacteriota > Vicinamibacteria > Vicinamibacterales > 2-12-FULL-66-21 > CAVSUB01. Next base: position 439,373 of record CAVSUB010000013.1, read on the forward strand.
CCACTTCGGGAAAGCAGCGTCCGACCTTCTCGGGATCGGTGACGAACGCCCAGACCGTGTCGAGACTGGCGGGGATCTTCTCCTCGCCGGTGTATTGAAGATTCACTAGGCTTTCTTTACTTCCGGAGCGCGCGCTGCCGCGGCGCCGGCTTCCGCGTCGCGGATCGCGCGCCACACCTTGTCGCGCGTCAGCGGCATGTCGATGTGCCGCACGCCAAGCGGGGACAGCGCGTCGATCGACGGCGTTGACGAACGCGGCCGGGCTGCCGACGTTCGGGCTCTCGCCCACGCCTTTCGCGCCCATCGGATGGTGCGGGCTCGGCGTCACGGTGTTCCCCGTCTCCCAGTGCGGCGTCTCGAGCGAGGTCGGCACGAGGTAGTCCGTGAAGTTGGTGTTCAGGTTGTTGCCTTCGGCGTCGTACTGGATCTCCTGGATGAACGCCATCGCGAAGCCTTCGGTCAGTCCGCCGTGGATCTGTCCTTCGACGATCATCGGGTTGATGACGATGCCGCAGTCGTCGACTGCGACGAAGCGGCGCACCTTCGTCTCGCCCGTGTCTCGATCGACGTCCACGACCGCCACGTACGCGCCGTTCGGGTACGTCATGTTCGGCGGATCGTAGTAGTAGGTCGCCTCGAGCCCGGGCTCGTTCTGCGCCATGTTCGTGTAGGCGGCAAAGGCCACTTCCTTCATCGTCACCGTCTTGGACGGCACGCCCTTCACCTGGAACTTGTAGTCGGTCCACTCGACGTCGCCCTCGCCCACCTCGAGCAGGTGCGCGGCAATCTCTGCGCGCCTTCTCGCGAATGCGACGCGCGGCCATCACGATGGCGGCGCCGGCGACCGGCGTGCTGCGGCTCGCGTAGGTGCCGAGGCCGTACGGCGCCGTGTCGGTGTCGCCTTCCTCGACCATGATGTTCTGCGGATCGAGCCCGAGCTCCTCGGCGACGATCTGCGCCCAGGTCGTTTCGTGCCCCTGGCCCTGCGACTTGGTGCCGGTGCGCACGATGCCGGCGCCGGTCGGATGGATGCGGATCTCGGCGCTGTCGAACATCTTGATGCCGAGGATGTCGAAGTGCTTCGACGGTCCGGCGCCCACCACCTCGGTGAACGTCGAGAAGCCGATGCCCATCAGCTCGCCGCGCGCGCGCTTCTCCGCCTGCTCTTTCAGCAGCGCGGTGTAGCCGATCTTCTCGAGCGCGACGTCGAGCGTCTTGTGATAGTCGCCGCTGTCGTAGGTGAACCCCAGCGCCGACGGGTACGGGAACTGATCCTTCCGGATGAAGTTCTTCTTGCGCAGCTCCACCGCATCCATGCCCAGCTCGTCGGCCAGGATGTCCATGCCGCGCTCGATCGCGTAGCTCGCTTCGGTGACGCGGAACGAGCAGCGGTAGGCGATGCCGCCCGGCGCCTTGTTCGTGAAGTACGCGTCGACCTCGGCGTGGGCGACCGGGAAGGTCGTAGCTGCCGGTGACGATGCCGAAGATGCCCGCCGGGTACTTGGTAGGGATCGGCGGCCGCATCGAACGCACCGTGATCGGCCGTCGTCGCGACGTGCAGCGCCGTGACCTTGCCGTCGGCGGTCGCGCCAATCTCCACGTCCATGTGGTAGTCGCGCGCGAAGCCGGTGCTCGTCAGGTTCTCGGTGCGCGTCTCGATCCACTTGACCGGCCGTCCGATCTTGAGCGCGCCGACGATCGCGCACACGTATCCGGGATAGACCGGCACCTTGTTGCCGAAGCCGCCGCCGAGATCCGGCGACATCACGTGGATCTTGTCCTCGGGAATGCCGGTGACGAGCGACAGCGCCGTGCGATAGACGTGCGGCGCCTGCGACGTCACGTGGAACTGCAGCCGCCCCATCGTGTCGAAGTACGCCACGCAGCCGCACGGCTCGAGCGGCGCCGGATGACAGCGCTGGAACCAGATGCGCTGCTTGATCCGCTTCGGGCTCGACGCCATGGCGCGGGCGGTGCCTTCCTTGTCGCCGACTTCCCAATGGAAGATGTGGTTCGTCTTGCTCTCGCGGTCCGGCCGCAGCAGCACCTTGTCGGTCTTCGACGTGAACGGATCGGCGACGACCGGCAGCGGCGCGTAGTCGACCTGCACCGCTTCGGCGCCGTCGACGGCCGCGGCGCGCGTCTCGGCGAACACGGCGGCGACTTCCTGATACTGGAAGAGCACCTTGCCGATCGCGAGCACCATCTGCTTGTCGAACCCGTGGAAGGTCGGCAGCCACCCGAGCCCGGCGGCCTCGAGGTCCTTGCCGGTGATCACGGCCTTGACGCCGGGCACCTTCATCGCCTCGCTGATGTCGATGTTCTTGATCTCGGCGTGCGGGTAGGTGCTCCGCACCAGCGAGAGGTAGAGCATGCCCGGAAACGAGAGGTCGTCGACGTAGTTCCCTTTGCCCTGGATGAAGCGCGGATCCTCCTTGCGCTTCATCGGCACGCCGACCGAGTGCAACGGCTTCGCCTGAATGCTCATCGCTGTTCCCTCGTGCCGTCGTTACTTGGCGCCGACCGGCTGGCGCGAGCGTCGCCGCCGCCTGCTGCACGGCCTTCACGATGTTCTGGTAGCCGGTGCACCGGCACAGGTTGCCGGCGAGCCCCTCGCGAATGTCGGCCTCGCTCGGATTGGCGCTGTGCTTCAGCAGCGCGTAGGACGTGAGCAGCATGCCGGGTGTGCAGTAGCCGCACTGCAGGCCGTGCTGATCCCAGAAGCCCTGCTGCAGCGCGTGCAGCGTGCCGCCTTCCGCGAGCCCCTCGACGGTGAGGATCTCGTGGCCGTCGGCCTGCACCGCGAACATCGAGCAGGACTTCACCGCTCGCGTGCCGTCCATCACGACGACGCAGCAGCCGCAGCTCGACGTGTCGCAGCCGACATGCGTGCCGGTCAGCCCGCAGTCTTCCCGCAGGAAGTACGCGAGCAGCGTGCGCGGCTCGACATCCTTCTCGTAGTTGACGCCGTTGATCGTGACGTGGACCTTCATGCCTGCACCCCCAGCCGCGCGAGCGCCTGACGCACCCCCCGCGCGACGAGTACGCCAGCCAGATGCTTCTTGAATTCGACGGTGCCGCGCAGGTCCGCCTGCGGCGCGCTGCGCTGCCACGCGGCGTTGGAAGCGGCGCGAATCAGCTCCGCGGTCGGTTTCTGGCCGGCCAGCAACTGCTCGGCCGCGTCCACGCGCACGGCGCACGCTCCTGCCGCCGACAGCGCCACGCCGGCGGTCCGGATCGTGCCGTCGGCGTTCAGCGACACCTGCACGGCCGCTGCAGCGGTGGCGAAGTCGCCGACCTTGCGCTCGACCTTCTGGTACGAACCGGCGCGTGCGATCGTCGGGCACCGGAAATTCCGCGCCCAGCGCCATCTCGCCTTCACCGACTGCCGTCGCGAAGCTGTCGACGAGAAAGTCGTCGATCGCGACGCGGCGGATTCCGTCCTTGCCGCGAACGACGACGCTGGCGCGAGAGGCGAGCGCGACCGCCGTCCAGTCGCCGGCCGGATCGTTGTGGCACAGGCTGCCGACGACCGTGCCCATCTGCCGCACGACCGGATCGGCGACCACGCGCGACGCGTCGTGGATCAGGCTCCAGCGGCGCTCGCCGATCCACGGCGCGCGCTCGATGTCGCTGTCTCGCGCGATCGCGCCGATCGCCAGCACGTGATCGCTGATGCGCAGGTAGCTCCAGATCGGTCAGCGGAGTTGATGTCGACCAGGACGGCGGGACGCGCGAGTCGGAACCGCATCGCCGGAATGAGGCTCTGCCCGCCGGCCAGCACGCGGGCCTCGGCCCCGTGCTGCTGCAGGTGTGCGAACGCTTCGTCTGTGGTGTGGGCCCGAAGGTACTCGAAGGCTGCAGGAATCACGTCGCCAACCTCCGCCTCGGCGGTGCCGCACGTGGCGAGGCCACGCGGGCGTCGCAAAGGTGATCCTGAGAAACTGGAAGAGCGGATTCTATAACAGCTCAGGTCGTAGCGCAGGATCAAACCGTTTGTCGCTACACTACTTTCCATGGTGAGCGCAGTGGTGCTCGCGGCAGGCGCGTCGACGCGCATGGGGACTCAGAAGCTGCTCCTGCCGTTCGGCAGCGAGCCGCTCCTCCGCCGGGCGGTCCGGCAGGTCTGCGACGCGGGCTTCGACGATGTCCTGGTCGTGCTGGGAGCGAGCACGAGGCCACGCTGGCCGCGCTCGACGGCCTGCCTGTCCGGCACGCCATCAACATGCAGTTCGCCAGCGGGATGGGCAGCTCGTTCCGCACGGCGGTCGAGCATCTGGCCGACAGCGACGCCGCGATGTTCGCGCTCGCCGATCAGCCGTTCGTGACGACGAACGAGTACCGGACCGTGCTCGACACCTACCGCCAGCACGCGCCGCCCATCGTCAGCGTCCGGTACGGCGAAGTCATGGCGCCGCCGCATCTGTTCGAGCGGGAGTTCTTCCCCGAGCTCGCCGAACTCCAGCACGGCGCGCGTTCCGTTCTGCAGCGCCACCTCGAGCGGACCACGATCCTGCAGTTTCCGCCGGATCTGCTGGTGGATATCGACACGCCCGAGGACTACGAGCTGGCCAAGAGCCGTCTGTCCTCCGGGCGGTGAAGGCTGCGCGACCGAACCGCTGAGAAACCCGCCGCTCGAAACCGCGTCGAATCGCGAGCAGCTCCCCCAGAATGGAGATCGCCACTTCTTCTGGCGTTTCAGCGCCCAGCGAGAGTCCCACCGGGCTTCGCACGCGGGCGGCCCTCGATCGGGTCCGGCACGTACCCCTGTTCTGCCAGGCCTGCCAGCAGCTTGTCGTACCGTGACCGGGGCCCGAGCACGCCGATGTAGGCCGCATTCGATTCGAGGCTGAAGCGAAGACTCTCCTGATCACGCTCGACGTGGTGGTTCATGATCAGCGCGAAGCTGCCTGGGCCGAGCGCCACGCGCTCGGCGAACTGGCTGAAATGCGCGCACACCAGCGTCGCGCTGCCGAACCGCTCCTTCGTCAGGAACGCTTCGCGCACATCGACGACGGTGACAGCGAACCCGAGCGTCCAGGCCAGTTCGCGCGACCGGCGCCGCGTCGTGTCCGGCGCCGAAGATCACGAGATCGGGTGCCGGCGTCGTGATTTCGTAGAAGACGTCCGCGCTGCCCAGACGCTCGGGACCAGAGGCCGGATACGGCGCCCCAAGGCGCGCGCGGGCACTTGCGACCGCCCGCTGCTCGACGATCGGATCGGTCAACCCTCCGACGATGCCGCCCGTGCCGCGAACGATCACTCTGCCCGACACGCCGGAGAGCGGCGTGACGAGCACGGCGGCCTCCCCGCGTTCGAGAATCGTCAACCAGTCGTTCGTGATCGCATCGTCGTCGATCCGCTCGATGCGGATGTCGACCGCGCCGCTGCAGCCGATGCCCAGGCCCCAGACCGAATCGTCAGCCAGGTCGTAGCTCACGATGACCGGCTCGCCGGTCGCGATGACGCGCGCTGCCGCCTCGGCAACCGTCGGTTCTAGGCATCCGCCAGACAGCGCGCATTCGTAGGTGCCGTTCCGCCGGACGAACATCCGCGTGCCTTCGCGGCGGTACGCGCTCCCTTTGACCCGCACCACCGTGGCTATCGCCGCTGGCTCGCCAGCCGCGCGCGCCTGGCGGATCGCGTCGAGGAGCCGTTCTGTCTCGCGTCGATCCATCGAATTTACGATGGCACAACCCGGACGTGCCGGCAACCGCCTCTCTGCATCAAGGGTAGCGATTTGCCCGCGGCAGTCAATGGGACTGACCGACGGCAATGCGGTACATCTCGAACGATTTGGCGTGTAGAGGTCGCGGAAGGTGCGATTTGAGCCGCCGGTCACTCCGTAAACCGAGTGGAACCGAGCGGTCTGCCAGAGTGAGCGCGCAGATTTCGTAGGAAAAAGTGCTCGGGGCGAGTGGATTCGAACCACCGACCCCTCGGTCCCGAACAGATGCGCAATTCGCGGGATTACTCGAGAAACCGCCCACGCCCGCCAGAGCATAAGACCAGCATAAGACCCAGCGACTCCCTATCGCCTGCCATGGCCCGCCATAACCGCCTCGATTCGGTGCTGAACGTCACCAGCGCCTTCAACGGGTGCAGTCCGACGACCGGAACGCCGTGGGCGCGTGCCGCCAGCCCCAGCGCGGTGTCTCGCGTCGCCATGATGAGATCGCCGCGCAACATCTCCTGCCAAAGCAGTGGCGAGATGCAGGCATCCAGGGTTCCCAGTTCGGTGGGCATCGGCTGCGCCGCGCGCTCGAGCACGACCTCGTCGAGTTCGACTAGTCCAGGGACGCGACCAGCCGGAGGAGCGACTCCTTCCTCGTAAACAGGGACACGAGGAGTGCTCGACCGCGTGCTCCGGATGGGAGCTGCACACCCCAGACATCGCCGAGAAGCGTATCCATGGTCGGCCGCAACATCAACAGCCGCAATAGGACTGACTTTTTGGTAGGCACAGGTACTACGTCGCCGTCCGCCCCGGTCTCTTGGAGTCGGCAGCGGCTGCAACCCTGAATCCGATTTGACCAGAGCTTGGTGCGCGATTTGGGCATCATGGCTTCGCGGGCGCGATGCGTTGCAACTCATCGAAGAAGTTGAGGACGAACGTCAGGTGGGTCGGCGCGGCCTTCTCGCTTTCGGAAGGTGGCGCTATAGCCATCCGTACTCCATCAGGGTGCAGAGCGTATAAGCGGGTCCCCAGCATTTCACGCAGTCTTGGGGCGCGCTCCGCCCAGAGGCGCGGTTTGTCGACGCGGAACGAACCGTTCAGCACGCGGTAGCGGGCGACCATGAGGACGTACATGTAATCGATCGCGGGAGCGGTGAACACCAGCTCGGGCCGCGCGTGTGACCACGACGCAGCTACGCCGCCAACGCTTGACACCGTCACCCGAGCGCCGGGTCCGGGAAATGGCCGTACGTAGACCTGGTCCTTCCCGGATTCATTTGAGGAATACGCGAGCCATCTTCCGTCGGGCGAAAAGGTCGGTGCTTGCTCCCTCGCGGCGCTGTTCACAAATGCAGTCGGTTGCCCTGGCTTCCAGCCGCCGCTTTCATCACCCGTGATCGGCAGGGTCATCACGTCGATGCCACTCAGGGGCATGGTCGCGACGTAAGCAAGCACTTTTCCGCCGGGCTGCCACGATCCGGGTCTAAGCATCGCTTTGCCCCGGATCAGCACCTGCGCACCGCCTGTGCCGTCCGCGCGCCTCCAAGAAAGAGTGTCGCCGGATGGATCCGTGGCCGACCTGAATGTCCGGTAAACAATGCGTTCGCCATCCGGGGTCCACACTGGAAATTCTTCGTTGGTACTCTCGGAGGTTACGCGGGTCAGTGTGTCTCGCGTCCAGTCGTAGACCCAGATATCGCTGTGCCCCTCGTTCCTGATGTCGATGGCAATTCGCCGTCCGTCTGGAGAGAATTCAGGGTTCCTCCAGTTGGCCGGGACGTCGCGAAGCGTGGCGAGCGACCCGGTACGGTCCAACCACGCCATCGGCCGTGCGTCGAAGGTGTTCCGGCCCGTTATGTAGGCCAACGTGCCGATTTGCGACACGGCCAACTGTGCACTACCCCTCGGCGCATTCGATTGGACGACAGCAGTCGTACGCCCCGGGGCGCCGGTCACCTCCAGGCGCTGGCGATCGAACGGCATCGCGAACAGCGAGTCATCCTGCATATACACGATGTGGCCACTGGCCACATAGCGTCCGAAGTAGCCACCGTGCTGGACGATGATGCGCTTGCCGGATGGCAGAGGCTGGACGACCAGCTTTGCCTCATCCCCGATATTTACCTCCGTGCTCGCGGTATAGAGCACCGCCGAACCGCCAGGCAGTATCTGCGGGAAGCGATGCGTGATCTCACCCTCCTCGAGTGTCGTGACCGGTTGCGTCGGTCCTCCGACCGACGACACGCGCATGAGGCCCGACCGGTTGGTTGGTGCGAATACAATAGTGCCGTCCTCGGCCCACCAGCCTCCACGATTGTCCGCGGCGTCCGCGAGCGTCACCGCCGTACCGCCAGTCACGGGCACCTTCTTCAGCTTCGAGTCGGCGAAGAACGCCACCCACTGCGCATCGGGCGAGAAGAACGGGGTGCTCGCCCCCTCCGTCCCACTGAGGGGCGTGGCCGTGAGCTGGTCGAGGCGGCGGAGGTGCAATTGCGGGCCTCCTCCGTTCGTCCGCGCCACGAACGCCAGCAGGGTGCCATCCGCCGAAAGTACGAACGGCGCGTCGGTCGTCGATACTGTGCCGTCCACGCCAAGTTCGACGTTCAGCCGCTGAAGGGCAAGTGAGGGCGTGCCCCTCCAGGGTCCCCAGCGTCCAAGCACCAGCACGCATCCGACGGCCAGGACCGCGGCGATGGTCCACGGCGCTACGCCGCGCCAGCGCGCGGCGCTTCGTCGATTGATGCCGGCTGCATCCTCAACGGCGGGCGCAATTCCTTCCTGCGCGATCCCCTGCAGCTGCAGCCGAACGTCATGCATGTTCGTCCAGCGGTCGTGGCGATCCTTTTCCAGACACGTCCGAATGACGCGGTCCAAAGCGAGTGGCGCCACGATTGCCGACGCGTGGGGCGCCGAAAGGATCGCTGAGATCAGGGTCGCCTGAGTCTTGCCGTCGAACGCCTTGCGGCCCGTCACCATCTCGTACAGCACCGCGCCGAATGCAAAGATATCGGCGCGTGCGTCCACGTCTTTGGCTTCCAGTTGTTCGGGCGCCATGTACTGCAGCGTGCCCAGAATCACCCCCGAACCTGTGTTGTTGAGCGGGACTCCGGGCGCCATCGGCAGCGGGCCGCCCCCGACCTGGGCTCGAAGACGCGCCAGCCCGAAATCGAGCAGCTTGACGCCACTCGCCGTCAGCATGACGTTGCCGGGCTTCAAATCGCGGTGGACGATGCCGCTCGAGTGAGCGGCGACGAGCGCTTCGGCGATTTCGATGGCGGTGCGGAGGGCCTCGCGGAGCGACAAGGCCTTGCGACTGAGCCGGACCGCCAGCGTCTCGCCCTCGAGGTACTCCATGACCAGGAAGTCGACGCCGTCCTGGTGCCCTACGTCGTGCAAGGCACAGATACGCGGATGCGAGAGGCGTGCAATCGCCCGCGCCTCGTAGGTGAAGCGAGCACGGGCTCTCGGATCCGCGGCTGCGACAGGCGGCAGGACCTTGATGGCTACCGAGCGATCGAGCCGCGTATCCCTTGCTTTGTAGACCTCGCCCATGCCGCCTGCGCCGACCAATCTCTCGATCGCAAACACGCCGAGCCGTGTCCCGGGAGCGATCGCGGGTGATGAGAACTCCGTCGGTTCAATGTGTGCCTGGTCCGGATGTCGGTGGCTCGAAAGAAAACCGGCAGCCTCGTTGTGAGCGGCCAGCAGCGATTCGACCTCGTCGCGCAACTGCGGATCGTCTCGGCACGCCTCCGCGAGAAACTCGCTCTGCTCGCACGCGGGTCGCTCCAGCGCGGCATCGAAGATGGCGAAGATCTGTTCGAGTCGGCCGCTGAGCACGGCTCAGACCCTGCCTTTTGGGGGCGGCATGCGGCTGACTGCGGGCTGAAGCTCGCGAAACAACCACGCGCGAGCACGCGCCCAATTCCGCTTGACGGTCGCCGGCGACACCGCGAGCGATTCAGAGGCTTCCTCCACCGTGAGACCTCCGAAGAATCGCAGCACGACGAGGTCCGCCAGCGCCTCGTCGATCGCGGCAAGCCTTTCGAGCGCGTCGTCCAGATCGAGTAGATCGACAGCCCGGGGCTGCGTCGCGCCCGCGGGGGCCGACACGGGCACTTTCCAGCCAGCGCCGCCGCGCTTTGCCGCGGCATGCGCGCGCGCATGGTCCACCAGAACCTGTCGCATGACGCGGGCGGCGATCGCGAAGAAGTGGGCGCGATTCTGCCAGCGCACCCGGCGGAAATCGACGAGGCGTAGGTAGGCCTCGTGTACCGAGGGCTGTCGGCGCCAGCGAGTGAGCAGCGCGCTCCGCCCGCAACTTCCTGAGCGCGACTCGGCGCAGGTCCCTATACACAATCGCCATCAGCCGGCTGTCGGCGGCGCGATTACCCTGGCTCCACGCCGCGAGCAACCCCGTCACATCGTCCTCGCGAGGCATGGCTCATGTCCTCGTGACGCGATTCTACCTGTCTGGACGCCACACGATCCACGGCGAGTGAGGCTCAGCTGAAATGCCGGTAAGGCTCAACTGATATGCCGGTGACCGCCGCTTGAGCTGATGCCCGCAAAGGTCTCGAGCGGTTGCTGACCATCCGATACGGACGAGGCGCAACGCTTTCAGGCGAGACGATCCGCGCGGGCTGCACGCCGCCCGGCGACGGCCACGACGTTGACTTCCATCGCTCCCGTTCACCTCGATGAGCCCGTTTTTCAGGCGCTTCCGCTTCTAGCCTGTGCGCGCGGCACCGACGTCATGTAGATGCCCGGCTGCCCGGCGCTGAGGAGGCCAGCGTGTGCTCTCGTCGTGAGACCTCACGCGTTCCGTCAGGCGGGCGCGCCCAGTTTGCCTGGATGCTGTGGACATGCGGGCTCGCGTTGACCTTGATATGTCCCACGATCGTGGCTGCGCGGGGGCCCGCCGTTAAAGCGGAGCGGGCGCTGGCGTTCTTTGCCACTTTGCCGGCAGGCGACGTCGCGGCCGCGCTGGGATCTCGCCGACCGCCGCCGATCAGCTTGGATGACCGGAACAGGGCGATCGCGAATCTCCCCCGCGACGGGGCCCTTCGGCCGAGCGCTGACGAAAACGTGAAACTCGCGACGCTGACACAAATCCTCCTGTTCCACGAACGGACCGCCATCGTCGACGTCAAGATCATCGACGTCGTCCAGGCGTTCGTCGGTCTCCACGCGCGGTCGATAATCCTCATTTCCCGGCCGGCGCTGCGGCTCGTTTCCTCGGTGGAACTGCAGGCTCTCGTCGCGCACGAAATCGGCCACGAGTATTTCTGGGACGAGTACCAACGCGCGAGCGAACGACTTGACGCGCGGGTCTTGAGGGACGTGGAGTTGAAATGCGACGGGATCGCGGCGCTGACACTGGTCGAACTGGGACTCGATCCCCGAGTCGTCACGAGCGCCGCGCGCAAGCTGACGCGATTCAATGAGAAACTGGGTGCGACCGCGAATCTCACTAGTTACCCTTCTCCGTTGGAACGTGAACGGTTCGTCCTGGCGGTGCTTGCGTTGCGCGCGCAGTCTGAATCCTATCGAAGACCCCGCGTCTGAGGAGCCAGGATTCTGTCGACCTGTCTGCTCGCTGTCGCTTATCGAACGACCGTGGCGGCGACCGGTCAGGTCGAATCGATACGCGCGTCAGACTCTCGCGAGTGCCTTGACGAAGGTTTCGCTGAGGAAAATCGCGCGCATCCATCCGGTCCGAACCGGACGCTACTAAGCTGATCCACGCGCGACATTCGGCAGATCCGCTTTGCGGACACAGTGCACTTGGTTCCTCACTCCCAAACGGATGCGCAATTCGCGGATTACTCGAGAAATCGCCAACGCTCGCCAGAGCATAAGGCCAGCATAAGACTTAGCGGCATGCGGGCTGAAGCCTCGCTGAAGTACGCAGCGATCCGCGAGATTTCTTAGATTTTGTGGAGAAGAGGTCGCGGTGAGCCCAGTTTGGCCAATCGGGTCGCTCGGGAGGAACCGAGCGCTCGTCCAGTCTGAATTCGATGGAATTTTTTAGGAAAAATGGTCGGGGCGAGTGGATTCGAACCACCGACCCCTCGGTCCCGAACCGAGTGCTCTACCAGGCTGAGCCACGCCCCGACAAGCGTGAATGACTATTCTACCTCAACGCGCGGATCCAGCAACAACTGCTCTCCCCGCTCCGAAAGCTGCTGACCGAGCAGCGTTTCCACCAGCCCGATGGCCGAGTACGCGGTCAGGTCCACCTGTAGCGGCGTCACCGACACGAAACCGTCCTTGACCGCCTGGTAGTCCGAGCGGTCGTGCGGCTCCCACTCGTTCTCCCCTTCCTCGATCCAGTAGTACGGCCGGCCGCGCGGGTCCTGGCGAGGATCGACGACGGTGACGTGGTTGCGCTTGGCCTGGAAGGTGACGCGGAGGCCCTTCGGTTGCCCCGGCGGTACGTTCAGGTTGAGAAACGTTCGCGCCGGGAGCCCTCCGCGCAACGCCGCCTCGACGACTGTCGCTGCCGCGGCCGCCGCCGGTCCGAAATCGTAGGTGCCTGTGGAGCGTTCGAGCGACACCGCGACGCTTGGAATCCCCAGCAGGGCCCCTTCCATCGCTCCAGCGACGGTGCCCGAATACGTCACATCGTCGCCGATGTTGTAGCCCTTGTTGATGCCCGAGACGATGAAGTCGATGCGCCCGTCGAAGAGTTGCGTGAGCGCGATGTTCACGCAGTCTGTGGGTGTGCCGTCGACCTCGAAGATCCCTTCCGAGATCTGCTCCATCCTGAGCGGCCGCCGCAACGTCAGGGCATGGCCGATGGCGCTGGCCTCCACGTTCGGCGCGACGACGGTCACCTCACCCAGTCGCCGCAGCCCACCCGCAAGCACGTGGATGCCCTCGGAGCGAACGCCATCGTCGTTGGTGACCAGAATGCGCGGCATGGGGTCTGTCAGTATATCAAGGCGGACGCCGAAGCTCTGGTGTGCCGCGTTCGTCTCGACCCCAAGGTCTGAAGGTCGAAGGTGCAGAATGGAGGTCTGGCGCAAAGCCGGCGTACCCGTGGCGCAGTCCCGAGAGCGGCGGAAACCGCAGCAGCAGCTACTGTTGTCCGAGAGCGATTGACGGGTCGACGGTGGCTGCGCGACGGGCGGGACCGAGACACGCGATCAAAGAGACCAGCGCGAGGACGCCAGTCACCGCCAGCAGCACCATGGGATCGAAGGCTCCGACGCCATAGAGCTGGGACGCAATGAGGCGCCGCAGCAGGGCGGCGCCGCCGACACCCGCGGCCAGGCCCACGACCACCAGCACGACGCCCTCCCGCAGCACGAGGCCGAGGACCTGACGTGCGTTGCTCCCCAGGGCCATGCGGATCCCGAACTCACGTGTGCGTTGAGCGACTTCGTAGGCGAGGACGCCGTAGATGCCGATCGCGGCGAGGAGGAGCGCGACGATCGCGAACGCCATCGAGAGCAGCATCGGCGTGCGACGCGGGTTGAGCGACTTCTCCACTCGCTCCGCCATCGTGACGACGTCGAACATCTGCAACTCCGGATCGATCTCGGCAAGGGCTCGCTGAACGGTGTTCGTGAGGGTCGCCGGTTCGTTCGTGGTCCGAATCGCGAACGCGATGTCACGCCGGGTCTCTTGATCGAACGGAATGTAGTACGCGCCGACGCGTGCGCCTTCCCCTTCGATCAATCCCTGGAGCTTGACATTCGCGACCACGCCGACAACCAGCATCCACTTCACGTCAGGACCTGGCTTGACCAGGTCCTCGGGACCGTCCGGCTTGTACATCCGGCGGCCGATTGGATCGGTATTCGGCCAGAACTTCTGAGCAAGCTGCTCGTCGATGATCACCACCCGCGGCGAATCGGCCTTGTCGCTGTCCAGGAAGTACCGTCCGCGTTTTAACGGCACCTGCATCGATTCCAGGTATCCGGACGACACGTACAGTTGGTTTGGCGACACGACCGACTCGCCGGGGGCCGGCGCGTACCCTTCCGCGAGGATGACGCTGCTGCTGGAATCCAGGCTGAAAGGCAGATAGCTGGTCAGCCCTGCCGATGTCACGCCTGGCAGTGTGCGGATCCGTTCGAGCGCGCGGCTTGCGTACGTCCGCACCGCTGCGTCGTTCGAGTACTTGGATCTGAGCGGACTGACGCGCCCGGTGAGAACATGCTCTGGCGAGAAGCCGGGATCGACACGCAGCAGGAGCCGGAAACTGGTGAGCAGCAGACCGGCGCTGACCAGCAGCACGAATGCCAGCCCGACCTGCGTGACAATGAGCCCCCGGCGAACGCGGCGCGCGCCTCGCCCCGTCGTGCCGCTCCGTCCCTCGTCGCGGAGCACGGCGCTCAGGTTCAAGCCTGCGAGCTGCATCGAAGGCACCGCGCCAATCACGAGTCCGAGCACGACCGCCAGGCCGAGAATGAAGAGGAAGACGTTGGAGTCGACCCTGACCTCGTAGCTTCGCGGGACCTCGGCCAGGCCGACGGTCGTCAGCCAGCCCAGACTCCACCACCCGAGCGCGAGCCCGAGGACGGCGCCGGCAACGGTGAGCACCATCGCTTCGGTTACGAGCTGGCGCGCCACCCGCCGACGGGCCGCTCCGAGCGCATGGCGCGTGGCCACTTCCTTGAGCCGGCCGCTCGCGCGAACCAGGGCGAGATTGGTGATGTTGACGGCCGCGATGAGCAGCACGAACAGCGCCCCACCCCAGAGCAGATTCAACACTCCCCGGACGTTTCGGACGATGTCCGCTTCGAGCGGCACAACGACGGTGTGGAATCCGGCGTTCACGAGTGCGGTTTTCAAGGGCCCGGACCGTTCGATGATCCGCTGGTTCAGGGCATCGATCCGTGCCCGTGCCTGCTCCACCGTGGCGCCCACCGCGAGCCTGCCAATCATCTGATGGTTCTGGCTGTGGCGCGCTTCCTCCGAACGGGCCTTTGCATCGAACGCCAGCGGCGTGAAGATGCGCACGTCCGGATCGAGGAACGCGAAGCCCTGCGCCAGAACGCCGACGACGAGGTACGGCTCGTCGTTCAGCCGCAGGGTTCGGCCGACGATGGCGTCGATTCCGCCGGCCTGCTTGGCGGCAAAGGTATGGCTGAGGAGCGCTACGTGGTTGTGTCCGACCTCGCCTTCGTCGTCCGTGAACAGCCGTCCGCGGACTGCCTGAGCGCGCAACACGCGGAAGAACGACGGCGTCACCTCAAGCGACCGGACGTCTTCGGCGCTGGGACCCGAGCCCACCTTGAACCCCTCGAACCGATAGAGCGCCTGCGATTCGAGCACCTCGGTAAACGCGAGACGATCGAAATAGTTCGGCACCGAGGTTCCAGCCCGTTCCACGCCAGCGCCGGGGAACGAGTCGTACTCGAAGACCAGCCGGGCGGCGGCCGGATACGGGAGCGGCCGCAACAACACGGACTGCACGACGGTGAAGATGGCCGTGTTCGCGCCGATGCACAGAGCGAGCGTCAGAATGGTTGTCGCCGCGAAGGCTCGATCCTTGACGAGCAGACGCAGTGCGAACTTCAGGTCCTGGAAGAGCGTGTCCATGGGAGCGGGATCATATTCAGGTTCTAGGGTTCTACGGTTCTCGGGTTCTAAAGGTTCGAGCTTCTAAAGGTTCAGGTTCTAAAGGTTCGAGGTTCCAAAAGGTTCGAGGTTCTAAAAGGTTCGAACCTGCAATATTCTCCACCCGTGCCCCCTTTCGACGCCGTTCTGATGATCTCGTTCGGTGGCCCACAGGGCCTGAATGACATCCGGCCGTTCCTGCAGAACGTGGTTCGAGGGCGACGGATCTCGCCCGACCGGCTCGAGGACGTCGCGCATCACTACGAGCTCTTCGGTGGAGTGTCTCCGCTGACGGCCCTGACGTTCCGGCAATCGGAGGGATTGCGCGCGCGGCTGCAGGCGGCAGGTCGGCCGCTGCCCGTCCACGTGGGCATGCGCAACTGGCATCCCTTCCTGGAAGATACGCTCGCGGAGATGTCCCGCGCCGGTCTTCGACGGGCGGTCGGGCTCATCGCCGCGGCGCACCGGAGTTATTCGAGCTGCCTGCAGTATCGCGAGAACGTGGAGGCGGCTCGCGCGTCGCTGCGAAAACAGGGGCTGCGCGACGTCGAAGTCACGTACGTCGGCGACTGGCACACGCACGACGGTTTCGTCGACGCGAACGTATCGCGCGTCGCGGAGGCGTTCGATCGTCTGCCTGCGACCCTCCGCGATCGCGCGGAGTTGATCTTCACCGCGCACAGCATCCCGGTCTCGATGTCGGACCGCTATCCGTATCGCCAACAGTTCGAAGAGACGGCCCGGCTCGTTGCCGCCCGCGTGAACGCGGCCCGCGGACCGGCGGGTTGGGTTGACTACGCAACGGTCTACCAGAGCCGGAGCGGCAGGCCGGAGGATCCCTGGCTCGGTCCCGACGTCTGCGAGTACCTGCGCGGAATGCCCGGGCGCCGGGTCGGCGCGGCAGTGATTTCCCCTATCGGTTTCCTGATCGACCATATCGAGGTGTTGTACGACCTCGACACCGAGGCGGCGGCCGTCGCCAGTGAGATAGGCCTCAGCCTCTCGCGTGCGGAGACGGTCGGGGACCATCCGCTGTTCCTGGACATGCTCGCGGACGTCGTGACCGCGACCATCCAGCAGTACGAGCGGGGTCGCGCGCTGCCAATCGCCGCGGCGGCCCGCTGACCGGTTTCAGCTACGGCTCGTTCAGCAGCGCCGTGGCCTCATCTTCCGCGGCATCCGACACCGGGCCCTGGCGCCGTGCGTACAGATAGGCGACCCCGAAGATCACGACGATCAGACCGAACGAAATCCACTTGTTCACCTGGAAGTGGACCCACCCTTCGGCGTGCAGGTACTCGATCATCAGCTTGACGCCCACCCAGGCGATGATCAGGAACGCGCCATCCACGAGCGCTGGATACCGGCGAACCAGCGCCAGCAGCTGACCGATCACCATCCGCATCGTCACGATTCCGAGGATGCCGCCGCTGATGATGACCCACATCTTCGGAGACATCGCCACGGCGACGAGGATCGAGTCGACGGCGAACACGATGTCGGTGAGCTCGACTTTCACGACGGTCGCCCAGAAGGCGGAGAGTCCGAGCCAGGGTCTCGCCGGCTTGACGGTTCGACGCTGGCCGCTGTCGCCGCTGTGGAAGAAGTGGCTCCACGTCAGATACAGGAGGTAGCAGGCGCCAATCAGCTTGACCCACGCCACCTGGAGAAGGTGCATGGCGAGCACGGTCGCCAGGATGCGGAAGGCGAAGGCGCCAAGAATGCCATACCGAAGCGCCTTGCGCTGGTCGCTCCTTGGGAGACCAAGCACCAGAATCGCGAGGACGAGCGCGTTGTCGGCGCTCAGCAGTCCTTCCAGGAGGACGAGCAGGCCTATCGTCAGAAAATCGGTTACGTGAACGTCCATCGACAGCGGGCCAACCTTGACGCGACTCGTATCAAGGT
The DNA here is from genome assembly GCA_963730995.1 of uncultured Acidobacteriota bacterium. Classification (GTDB taxonomy): domain Bacteria; phylum Acidobacteriota; class Vicinamibacteria; order Vicinamibacterales; family 2-12-FULL-66-21; genus CAVSUB01. The sequence goes on from CAVSUB010000013.1 coordinate 456,528, forward strand.
CTATATTTGGATCGACGCAGGGTTCCGACTGGACCAGGGGCCGCCGGAACGATCCGACGTCGGTTTCAGCGGTTCAGAAACGCATGACGATCGAACACGATCTCTACTTTATCAGCATGGCCGCGCGGCTGCTCGACATGCACCCGCAGACGCTCCGGAAATACGAGCGCCTCGGCCTGGTGCGACCGACGCGCACGGTCGGCAGCATGCGCGTCTATTCGGAGGAGGAGCTCGAGCGCCTCCGCCTCATCAAGCACCTGGTCGACGAAGCCGGCGTGAACCTGGCAGGAGTTCAACGGTTGCTTGCGATCGCCGAGTCGGTGCAGCGTCTGCGGCCGCTCGTGCGCGAAGAGCACGGGCGCCAGGACACGCGGAAGCGCCTGGCACGCGAAATCGAGCGAATCGGGCAGATGGTCGGGCTGTAGAAGATCGGGCTATAGGCATTGGACTTCAAGGATTACTACACCACGCTCGGCGTCTCCAAGACGGCGTCGGAAAAAGAGATCAAGCAGGCGTACCGCAAGCTGGCACGCAAGCACCATCCCGACGTGAACCCGGGCGACAAGTCGGCGGAAGCGAAGTTCAAAGAGATCAACGAGGCGTACGAGGTCCTCGGAGATCAAGAGAAGCGCCGGAAGTACGACGAGCTGGGGGCCAACTGGCGCGCGTACGAGCAGGCACAGCAGCAGGGGCAGCCGTGGGGCGCGCCCTTTGGCGGCGGCGCCTACTCGGCCAACACGGGCGGCGCCGGTGGTTACCGGACCATGACCGAAGAGGAGATGCGGGATCTCTTCGGCAACGAGGACCCGTTCTCCGATTTCTTCAAGACGTTCTTCGGCGGCGGCGGAACGAGCGCAGGCGGACGGCAGCGGACCGGTCGCGCGACGCGGGTTCAGAAGGGTCGCGACATCGAGCACGAGGTCGACCTGACGCTCGACGAAGCGTTCCACGGGACGACCCGCAGGATGTCGATCAAACAGGGCGGGCACGCCCGTACGGTCGACGTTCGCATCCCTGTCGGCGTCAAGGACGGCTCTCGCGTCCGCGCCGCAGGCGAAGGCGAATCGGGAGCGAACGGCGGTGTCGCCGGCGACCTGTATCTGCGCGTCCGGATTCGTCCGCACACAATGTTCGAGCGGAAGGGAGACGATCTGCACGCGCACGTCGCTGTGCCCGTCACGACCGCGGTGCTCGGGGGCGAGGCGCAGGTTCCGACAATCAGCGGCGCCGTCCGTCTGAAGATTCCCGAGGGCACGCAGAACGGCCAGGTGTTCCGGCTCAAAGGACATGGGATGCCTGCCGTCGGCAAGCCCGACGATCGCGGTGATCTCTATGCCACGGTCGACGTCCAACTACCCCGCTCGCTCACGGAGGAGCAACGGGAGCACTACGAAGCCCTGAGAAAGTCCGAGAAAGCCCTATGAACATCAACAAGTACACCGAGAAGGCACAGGAGGCGATCCTCGGCGCACAGCAGCTCGCCGACCGGGAGGGCCATCCGGAAGTCACTCCAGAGATCCTGTTGCTGACGCTCCTCGAACAGCGCGACGGGATCGTGCCCGAGATCGTGCGAAAGATGAACGCGGATCCGGCCGCGCTCGCCGCCGCGGTCCGCGCGGAGATCCAGAAGCTTCCCCGCGCGCACGGCGGCACACAGGTGACGCTCTCACCCCGGCTTCGGCAGGTGACCGACGCCGCCGAGCAGGAGGCGGAACGGCTGAAGGACGACTACGTCAGCACCGAGCACCTCCTGGTCGCCATTGCCGCAGAGGGCGGGCGTTCGGCCTCGGCCCGCCTGCTCCAGTCACGGGGCGTGACACGTGACGCGATCCTGCAGGCGCTCACGACGATTCGCGGCTCCCAGCGGGTCACGAGCCAGAACCCGGAGACGACCTACCAGGCGCTCGAACGCTACGGCCGCGACCTGACAGAGCTCGCCCGCAAGGGGAAGCTCGATCCCGTCATCGGCCGAGACGATGAAATCAGACGCGTGATCCAGGTTCTCTCCCGCCGCACCAAGAACAACCCGGTCCTCATCGGGGAACCCGGCGTCGGCAAGACGGCCGTCGTCGAGGGGCTCGCACAGCGCATCGTGCGGCAGGACGTTCCGGAGGGCCTCAAGAAGAAGCGGGTCGTCGCACTCGACATGGGCGCCCTTGTCGCCGGCGCGAAGTACCGCGGCGAGTTCGAGGAGCGCCTGAAGGCCGTGCTGAAGGAAGTGGCGGACGCCGCCGGTCAGGTGATTTTGTTCATCGACGAGCTGCACACGGTCGTAGGCGCCGGGGCTGCCGAAGGGGCGATGGACGCCTCCAACATGCTCAAGCCGATGCTCGCGCGAGGCGAGCTGCACACGGTCGGCGCGACCACGCTCGACGAGTATCGCAAGCACATCGAGAAGGACGCGGCCCTCGAGCGCCGGTTCCAGCCCGTAATGATTGGCGAGCCGACCGTCGAGGACACGATCAGCATCCTGCGCGGCCTCCGGGAGCGCTACGAAGTGCATCACGGGGTCAAGTTCAAGGACTCGGCGCTCGTCGCCGCCGCGCTGCTCTCGAATCGGTACATCACGGACCGGTTTCTTCCGGACAAGGCGATCGACCTGATCGACGAGGCCGCATCGCGGCTGCGCATGGAGATCGACTCGATGCCCGCGGAGCTCGACGAAGTGCAGCGGCGCATCATGCAGCTCGAGATCGAGCGGGAAGCCCTGCGGAAGGAGACGGACAAGCCGTCCAAGGAGCGGCTGCAGAAGCTCGAAAAGGAGCTCGCCGACCTCAAGGAAGAAATGAATCGGCTCGCGGCGCACTGGCAGCAGGAAAAGGACGCCATTCAGACAGGACGAAAGCTCAAGGAGGAGCTCGAGCAGGTCCGGCACGAAATCGAACAGGCGCAGCGAAGCGGCGACTACGCGAAGGCTTCGGAGCTCCAGTACGGCCGGCTGCCGGAAATGGAACGCCGGATCCTGGAACAGGAGAAGCACCTCGCGGACCTGCAGCAGAACAAGCGGATGCTCAAAGAGCAGGTGGACGAAGAGGACATCGCACAAGTCGTCAGCCGGTGGACGCACATTCCAGTCAGCCGTCTGATGGAGGGCGAGATCCAGAAGCTCCTCAAGATGGAGGAACGGCTGCACAACCGCGTCGTGGGTCAGGACGAAGCGATTGCCGCGGTCGCCAACGCCATCCGGCGCGCGCGCGCGGGGCTCCAGGACCCGAACCGTCCTCTCGGAAGCTTCATCTTCCTCGGACCGACAGGTGTCGGCAAGACCGAGCTCGCCCGTGCGCTCGCCGAGTTTCTCTTCGACGACGATCAGGCCATGATCCGGATCGACATGTCCGAGTACCAGGAGAAGCACACGGTGTCGCGGCTGATAGGCGCGCCGCCAGGCTATGTCGGCTACGAAGAGGCCGGCCAGCTCACTGAGGTCGTCCGCCGCCGGCCGTACGCCGTCGTCCTCTTCGACGAGATCGAGAAAGCCCACAGCGAAGTGCTGAACGTGTTGCTGCAGCTGCTCGACGACGGCCGGTTGACTGACGGCAAGGGACGGACAGTCGACTTCAAGAACACGGTGGTCATCATGACGTCCAACGTGGGCAGCCATCTGATCGCCGAGAAGGTGGGTGCAGGGTCGACAGCCCTGGACGAAGGCACGCGACGGCAGGTGCTCGACGTCCTTCGCTCACAGTTCAGGCCCGAGTTCCTCAACCGGGTCGACGAGATCATCATCTTCCATGCCCTGAGCCGCGAGGAGATGCGGTTGATCATCGACATCCAGCTCCGCGGCCTGACGAAGCGTCTCGAGGATCGCAAGATCCACGTGGAGCTGACGGATCGAGCCAAGGATTTGCTCATAGCCGAGGGCTACGATCCCACCTACGGGGCGCGTCCGCTCAAGCGCGCGATCCAGCGCCGGGTGCTGGATCCGCTGGCCATGCGCGTCCTCCAAGGCGATTTCCAAGAGGGGGACGCCGTTCGCATCGACGCGTCCGGTGGAGAGCTGCAGTTCGCGCGCGTGGAGCGCGGCGTCGCCGCCTGACCCGGCAGGTGGCGTGGCGGCGGTACAATCAAAGCGATGGCCGATCAGATGTCAGGAAAGCCGACCAACCCGCGCGGACGGCGGCCGGGTGACCGGAAGCTGGGCGGGCGGACGCCTCCAGGCTCGGCGATGTGGTACGTCGTCGGCCTGCTGCTGCTTCTTGCCCTCGGCCAGGCGTTCTTCTACGCGGTGCAGTCAGGCGACACGCTCTCGTACAGCGACTTCCGGAAAGCCATCCGCGACGGACAGGTCGCCGAGCTCACGCTCGGTGACGATCGCATTCACGGCGCCCTCAAGAATCCGGGCGGCAAGCCGCGGAGCTTCACGACAGTACGTGTCGACGATCCCAAGCTCGTCGAGGATCTCGAGGCACACGCCGTCAAGTACACCGGCGAGGTGACGAGCCGCTGGATCGGCGAGATCCTGGGTTGGGTGATTCCGCTCGTCTTTCTCGTCGCGCTCTGGAGCTTCTTTTTCCGGCGGATGGGCGGCGCCGAGGGTGGCGTGATGTCGTTCGCCCGCAGCCGCGCGAAGATCTACGCCGAAGACGACGTGATCGTCCGGTTTGGCGACGTCGCAGGCGTCGACGAGGCGGAAGAGGAACTCCGGGAGATCGTCGAGTTCCTGAAGACTCCGAAGAAGTACACGAGCATCGGCGGGCGGATTCCGAAGGGTGTGCTACTCGTCGGCCCGCCGGGCACCGGGAAGACGCTCCTCGCGCGAGCGGTGGCGGGCGAAGCCAAGGTGCCGTTCTTCTCGCTGAGCGGATCGGAGTTCGTCGAGATGTTCGTCGGCGTCGGGGCCGCACGTGTCCGGGATCTTTTTGCTCAGGCAGAGGTCAAGGCGCCGTGCATCGTCTTCATCGACGAGCTCGACGCGCTCGGCAAGATCCGGATCCAGACACCCATGGGCAGCCACGAGGAGCGCGAGCAGACCCTGAATCAGCTCCTCGCGGAGATGGACGGCTTCGACGCGCGGAAGGGCGTCATCATCATGGGCGCGACGAATCGGCCAGAGGTGCTCGACCCTGCGCTGCTCCGTCCGGGTCGCTTCGATCGGCAGGTCCTCGTCGACAAGCCAGACGTGAAGGGCCGAGAGGAGATTCTCCGCATTCACGTCAAGAACGTGAAGGTGGGCCCGAACGTCGACCTGAAAGTGCTCGCAGCCCGGACGGCCGGATTCGCCGGCGCCGATCTGGCCAATCTCGTCAACGAGGCGGCTCTTCTCGCCGCCCGGCGCGACAAGACGGCCGTGGAGATGAAGGATTTCGACGAGGCGATCGATCGCGTCGTCGCAGGGCTGGAGAAGAAGCGCGTGATGAGCGACAGGGAGCGCCGCATCGTCGCGTACCACGAATCCGGTCACGCCATCGTGGCAAGCGTCCTGCCCGGGCTGGATCCGGTGCACAAGATCTCGATCGTGCAGCGGGGCTTCGGTGCGCTCGGCTACACGATGCAGCTGCCGCTCGAGGAACGATATCTGATGACCCGCACGGATCTTCTCGGCCAGCTGGCAGTGCTCCTTGGGGGCCGCACCGCGGAGGAGATCGCCTTCGGGGAAATCTCGACGGGCGCGCAAAACGATTTGCAGCGGGCTACGGACATCGCGCGAGCGATGGTGACCGAGTTCGGCATGAGCGACCTCGTGGGCCTCGTCAACCACAACGGCCACAAGAGGAATCCGTTCCTCGAGACACCGTTCATCCAGGAACGCGGCGCGTACGCCGAGCAGACGGCGCTCCTCATCGACACAGAGGTCAAGCGGATCCTGACCGAATCGCATGCGGAAGCTCGCCGCGTGCTGCAGGACCATCGCCAGGTGCTCGACGCTCTCTCCGCCAGGCTGCTCGAAGTCGAAGTCGTGGAATCGGCGGAGCTGCTCGCGCTCCTGGGTCCGCTGCCCCCGAAGGCCGCCGAGGCACTCCCGGCGGAAATCCCTCCGGTGTGAGCCTGATTGGTTCCCCGCACGACCGCCGCCAGCCTTCCGCGATCTACAATCCGGGTTCCGGCGGTTCGGTCCTTCTTCCGTGAGGCAGTTGGTAATGAGACGTAGAGCGAAGTGGGCGCTGGTGTGTGCTGTTCTTGCGGCGACCGGATTGCGCGGCGGGGCGCAGTCGCCGTCGAACCCGTATGCGCGGGATCCCAAACAGCCGATCGACGAGCCCTACACGCAGAAGATCAAGGAATACACGACGGAGCTCGTTTTTCACCTCGCCCCTGGTCGATTACCTGCCGGCCTCGAAGACAGTACCGACGCCGCAAAAAGTCATAGGCGACATCGCCGGTGCGCCCGGCAAGCTGCCGTACTCGAGCGAGGTCTACGAGTACATGCGGATGGTCGAGAAGGCCAGCCCGCGGGTGAAGGTCTACTCGATCGGCAAGACTGAGGAAGGCCGCGAGATGATCGCCGTCGCAGTGTCGTCGGAGGCGAACATCGCGAAGCTCGACGAGAACCGCGGAAGGCTGGCAAAGCTCGCGGATCCGCGCACGATCAACATGAACGATGCGGAAGCCGACAAGATCGTGGACCAGTCCGTGCCGGTCTACTACATCACCGGCGCGATCCACTCGCCGGAAACCGGCTCGCCAACTGCGCTGATGGAGCTCGTGTATCGACTGGCGGTCGACGAGAGCCCGTACATCCAGAAGATCCGCAGTCGCGTTGTCACGCTCGTGACACCGATCGTGGAGGTCGACGGGCGCGATCGGCATGTCGACGTCTACCGGTGGCACCTTGCGAACCCCGGGAAGAACTGGCCGTCGACGCTCTACTGGGGCAAGTACGTCGCACACGACAACAACCGCGACGCCATGGCCCTGACGCTCAACCTGACGCGGAACGTGCTGAACACCTACATCGGCTGGAAGGCGCAGGTCCTCCACGACCTCCACGAGTCGGTCGCCTACCTCTACGACAACACCGTTGGCGACGGTCCGTACAACGCGTGGCTGGATCCGATCCTCACCGACGAGTGGCAGATGATCGGCTGGAACAACGTGTCGGAGATGACAAAGTTCGGCATGCCTGGCGTCTTCACTCACGGCACGTTCGACACGTGGACGCCCGGGTACCTGATGTTCATCGCCGCAACGCACAACGGGATCAGCCGGCTCTACGAGACGTTCGGCAACGCGGGCGCCGACACGCTCGAGAGAACGCTCACCGCCACCGAGACTGCCCGGACCTGGTACAAACAGAATCCCCCGTTGCCGAAAGCGAAGTGGTCGCAGCGAAACAACAACAACTATCAGGAAACGGGCCTGCTCGTTTCCCTGAATCACTTCGCAGACAACAAGAACCTGTTCCTCAAGAACTTCTACTTGAAGAGCAAGCGCTCGATCCTCAAGCCGAACCGGGAGGGACCTGCCGCTTATGTCTTTCCAGGAGACGATCCCCGCATCGGGCCGCAGGCGGCGTTATTGAAGATCCTGCAGCAGCAGGGATGCGAGATCTCCAGAGCGACTGCCCCTTTCACCGTCACCGTGCCGGGCCGGCGCAGACCGGCGCGTGCACTCACGAATGACTCGGGCAGCGCCGGTCGCAGCGGTCCGGACGCGGACAGCCAGCAGGGACAGGATCGGCCGTCACAGGAAAGGCCTCAGGATCGGCCGTCGCAGGAAAAGCCTCCGGATCGGCCGTCGCAGGAAAAGCCTCCGGAACGCGCCCCCGAGCCTGAAACGCGCACGTTCCCGGCCGGCTCGTATGTCCTGCGGATGGACCAACCTTACAGCCGCATTGCGGATACGTTGCTCGACTATCAGTACTGGGCGCCCGACGATCCTCAGCGCAGTCCCTACGACGACACGGGTTGGACCTTCGGGGAGCTCTTCAACGTTCGCGTCGTCAGAGTGACGGACCCCGCAGTGCTGGACGCGACGATGGAGATGGTGAAGGGCGAGCTGACGGCGCCGGGCGGTCTGAGCGGGACAGGCAGCCTCTTCGCCGTGAATCACAACGCAGACCCGAAGCTCGCGACCTTGCGCTACCGGCTCAAGGACGCGCAGATCGACATCGCGGAGGAGGCGTTCGAATCGGCCGGGCAGAAGTTCAATCGCGGTTCCTTCATCATCCGCAACGTGAGCGCCCGCGACCTCGGAAAGGCGGCGACAGAGCTCGGGTTGAACGCCGTAGCGCTCGCGACGAGCCCGTCGGTCAGGACGCACCCTGCGCGCGCCGCCCGCGTGGCCCTCATGCACACCTGGATCAACACGCAGGATGAAGGCTGGTGGCGCCTGGCGCTGGACCAGATCTCCGTACCGTTCACCTACATCAGCACGCAGGATGTCACCAACGATCCCGCCCTGCGCTCCAAGTTCGACGTGATTCTCTTCCCGCCGATCGGCCGCGCGGCCGGCCAGGCCATCATCACGGGCATGCCGATGTTCGGCAACCCCATCCCGTGGAAGAAGACAGAGATGACGCCGAATCTTGGAACGGTGGATGAGACCGACGACATCAGGCCGGGGATGGGCTGGTCGGGTATGGCCAACCTGCAGAAGTTCGTCAGCGAGGGCGGCTTGCTGATCGCGGTGGACGACACGGCGGACTTTGCCGTGCAGTACGGCTTTGCAGGCGGCGTCTCGATCACGCCCGCCCAGCGGCTGAAGATCACCGGCGCTGTCCTGCGCTCGAAGCGCGTCGACGAGACGAGTCCGATCGCCTACGGTTACGACGAGAACCTGTCGATCTATTCGTCAGACGGTCCGATCTTCGGAGTGAGCAATCTGGTGGGCGGCAGAAGCGGGCGCGGAGGCGGCGGGGACACGCGGCGCGCGACCGGTCGCGGCACGCCCGACGACCCCGATCTGCCGCAGGGACGCCAGCCGCCGGAGCCGGCACCCGACGACCCTCGCGTCGAGCCGTGGCAGGCAGCGCCGATCCGGGAGGAGCAGCTGCGAAACGGGATCAACGTGATTCCGCCCGCGCAGCGGCCGCGCGTGGTGTTTCGCTACGGAGACGCCCGAGACCTGCTCGTGTCAGGTCTGCTAGACGCCGGCACCGAGATCGCCCAGCGGCCGATGGTCGTCGATGTCCCGGTCGACAAAGGGCATGTCGTGCTCTTCTCCAACAATCCTCTCTGGCGCGGGGAAACGCAGGGCAGCTACTCCCTGGTACTGAACGCGATTCTGAACCACGACAGTCTGGATGCGGGGCGGAAACTGGATGTGAGATAGGTTATCCGTTCATCGCGCGCCTCACCGCGCGCAGGAGCACGTCCGCATCGAAGGGCTTCTGCAGGAACGGCGCCCCCGTTTCGAGCCGTCGCTGGTCGACGGTGACGTGTCCGCTATAGCCGGACATGTACAGCACGGGCAAAGAAGAGCGGCTCGCCGAGAGCCGGCGGTGGAGGTCCGGCCCCGACCCTCCAGGCATGATGACGTCGGTCAGCAAGAGCGCGAAATCTCGTCCGGATTCCTTGAACGCCGCCTCTGCTTCCTGGGAGTTTCGCGCCGAGAACACGTTGTACCCAGCCCGCTCGAGGATCGCCACGGCCAGCGAACGAACAGCGTCCTCGTCCTCGACGACCAGGACGGTTCCCGTTCCGGAGGACGCAGGCTGTTCCGCCTCTTCCCTTCGGCCCGCTACCGCGACTTCGCCAGCCGCTGCCGGCAAATAGACCTTGAACGTCGTTCCGTGACCGAGCTCGCTGTAGACCGAGATGTAGCCGCCGGCCTGCGTGACGATCCCGTAGACGGTCGCCAATCCCAGCCCCGTCCCCTTTCCGGTTTCCTTGGTCGTGAAGAAGGGCTCGAAGATCCGCGGCCGGATCGCCTCGGCGATCCCTACACCAGTGTCGCTCACGGCCAGTCGCACGTAGGGCCCCGGCTTCACGAGCGTCCGTTCGATCCCATCCTCAGCCAGGTGGACGTTCGAGGTTTCGATTTCGATGGATCCGCCGCGCGGCATGGCGTCGCGCGCATTCACCACGAGGTTGACGAGCACCTGTTCGAGCTGGCTGCGGTCCGCGCGCACGGCGTGGAGATCGTTCGCAAGCGTGGTACTCAGCTCGACGTGCTCGCCGACGAGCCGCTGCAGCATATTGGTGAGGCCGCCGATTGTCCCGTTGACGTCGAGCGTCACGATCTCTGCCGGATCCCGTCGGCTGAAGGCGAGCAGCTGCCGCGTGAGGGCGGCGGCACGATTGGCGGCGGACAGGATCTCGTTGACGTCTTTCGCCTGCCGCGGATCGGTGACGACTTCCGCGAGGAACTGCGTGTAGCCGAGGATGGCCGTCAGAAGGTTGTTGAAGTCGTGCGCTATGCCGCCGGCAAGCTGACCGACCGCATCCATTTTCTGCGCCTGGCGGAGGTGTGATTCGAGCGTCCGGCGCTCGGTCACGTCGGTCGTGATCCCGAGCATGCGCGGTCTCCGATCCACAGTCTCCGATATGTGCCCGGTGCTGCTCAGCCATCGGATCTGTCCATCCGGAAGCACGACACGAAAATCGGTGGCAAACGCGGATCGGTTGGCGATGGCGTCCTCGAGCGCCTGCCTGACCCTGGGCGCATCTTCCTGGTGCATAAACTTCAGGCCCCCGCCGGCCGCGCTGTCGAACGTTTCGAGCGGGCGGCCAAAGAGCGCTGCGAGGTTCTCGGACCAGGTGACGCGTCGTGTTTCGAGGTCGATCTCCCAATCCGCCATTTTCGCGGCTGCCAGGGCAAGGCTCGTGCGGTCCTGCGCGAGCCGCAAGGCGAGCTCGTTGCGCTTGCGCTCGCTGATGTCGGAGATCACGGCGAGCACTCCGGAGACCTGACCATCCGCCCGGCGCAGCGGCGACAGGCGAATCCAGCTCCAGGACTCGGAGCCGGCGACCTCCCGCCGGACGTCGGGCATCTCCACCGTCTCGCCGGCGAGCGCCTTCCGGAGCGCCTCCTGCAGTCCCTGCCGGTCGGCATGAGGCAGGACATCGATCACCTGCAGGCCGATCGCGGCATCCGCTTCGATCCCCGTCAGGTTCTCGAGGAACGGATTGAACGAGACGACGTGGAGCTCTCGATCGAAAACTGCCACTCCGTCCCTCATGTTGTCGATGATCTGCTGATTGAACCGGCTGGACTCCCGGAGGGCGTTTTCAGCGCTCTTGCGATCCGTGACGTTCCGATAGGTCACGATCACGCCCGTGACGTCTCCCGTGTCGGATCGCAGGGCGGCATGATTGACGGCGAACCAGTGCTCGGCCTCCGCAAAGGGCCGCTGAGCGTCGAAGCGGGCGGCGATCTCTCCGCGCAGGACACGGGAGATCGCCTCGAACGATCTCGGATCCTTGAACGAAGGAAACATGTCGCGCAGCCGATGGCCGAGGACCTCGGCTTCAGAGAGGCCGCTCAGTTGCTCCATCGCACGATTCCATAGCAGGAACCTCGACTCGCGGTCGGTGACGACGATCCCTTCCTGGGCGCTGTCGAGCACCTGTCGGTGGAATTGTGCCGATTCGCGAAGCCGCTTTTCCGCAGCCGACCGCACATCGTCTATCTCGTCGACACGACGGGCATAGATCAGCAGGACTATCGCGCAGATCAGTGCGGTCGACGCGGCGGAGACCGCAACGCCGGTTTCCGTCCCGAGATATCCGAGCCGCTGGGCGTGCAGCCGCAGCCATCCGAGCACGAAGGGCACCAGGACAATGGCGGGCAGGAGCGAGCGGGCCAGCGACCCGCCCGGGCCCTCTCCGTTCAGGACACGGACGAGCCCGATTTCGGGATCGGCCGCCAGGACGCCGGTGCCGAGCGCCAGCATGGCAAGCGCCGCGTGCAGCGCCATGACGGACTGCGACGCCAGACGGAACTGCAGCGTCAGGTTGTACGCGTAGTCGACGAGGACAATCGATGCGAGAAGGACGGCCGTCATCGCGCAGACATGTCCGACACGTCGCCGCGTCATGGATCTGCCGAGTGCCAGCAGCGCGATGGCGAGCAGGCCGAAGCAGAAGGCGCTCATCTCGCTCATGAGGGAGATGTTGGCGTCGGGGGGCAGGACCGGGGCCAACAGGCGATAGAAATGAACCCGGGGCCAGAAATGCGTCTCGACCTGGGTGATGAGGGCGATTGCGAGGAGCGCCAGCGCGAGGAAGCGGGAAAGCGATCGGCTGACGCGGGTGCCGTGCCGTGTGCACCAGAGCGACGCGCCTGCCAGGATGAAGGCGAGCGCCGTGTTCGGCTGCATGACCCGGAAGCCGCGGGGTCCGGAGAAATGCCAGAAGGCACCGAACCGCCATCCGAGCAGCACGAGAGTCCCCGCCACGATCGCTACGATCGCGGCAGCGACCGACACGTAGCGCCTGGACGCGTCAGCGGAGGCGCGAGAGTCCCTTACGTTCATCGCGGATCGATCGACACGGGGGTAGTATCTGCCGTGTCGCCGGAAGTATCGGAACGAGCGCACACGTGCGCGCCCGCAGGCGAAGATCGCGCAGCAGTGGCGCCGCTCGAGACGATCAGCCCATCTTCTGCATGGCGGCGAGGAAGTCGCTGTTCGACTTGGTCTTCCCCATCCGCTCGAGCAGCAGCTCCATCGCCTCAACGGGCGAAAGCGGGTTGAGCACCTTGCGGAGTACCCACACGCGGTTCAGGTCCTCGCGTGGAAGCAGGAGCTCTTCCTTTCGCGTGCCGCTTTTCAACATGTCGATCGCCGGGAACACGCGCTTGTCGGACAGCTTCCGGTCCAGGTGGATTTCCATGTTGCCGGTCCCCTTGAACTCCTCGAAGATCACGTCGTCCATGCGGGAACCGGTGTCGACCAGCGCGGTCGCGATAATCGTGAGGGAGCCACCTTCCTCGATGTTACGCGCGGCGCCAAAGAAGCGCTTCGGCTTCTGAAGCGCGTTCGAGTCGAGGCCGCCGGAGAGGACCTTGCCCGACGGCGGAATCACCGCGTTGTAGGCACGCGCGAGCCGCGTGATCGAGTCGAGCAGGATCAGAACGTCCTTCTTGTGCTCGACCAGCCGCTTGGCCTTTTCGATGACCATCTCGGCCACCTGCACGTGGCGCTGGGCGGGCTCATCGAACGTCGACGAGATGACTTCCCCATTCACCGAACGCTGCATGTCGGTGACTTCTTCCGGGCGCTCGTCGATCAGCAGAACGATGAGGTACACCTCGGGATGGTTCTTCGCCACAGACTGCGCGATGTTCTGCAGGAGCATCGTCTTGCCGGTCCGCGGCGGCGAGACGATCAGGCCACGCTGCCCGCGGCCGACAGGCGTCATCAGGTCCATGACGCGAGCCGAGAGATTGTCGGATGCAGTCTCGAGGACGAAGCGTTCCAGCGGGTAGAGCGGCGTGAGGTTCTCGAAGAACAGCTTGTCGCGCGCCTGGTCGGGCGCCTCGAAGTTGACCGCCTCGACCTTGATCAGGGCGAAGTACCGCTCCCCTTCCTTTGGCGGACGTATCTGACCGGATACCGTATCGCCCGTCTGCAGATCGAACTTGCGAATCTGCGACGGCGAAACATAGATGTCGTCGGGCCCTGGCAGGTAGTTGTAGTCAGGCGCCCGGAGGAAGCCGAACCCGTCAGGCAGGACCTCGAGGACGCCCTCGGAGAAGATGAACCCGCTCTGTTCGGTCTGCGCTTTCAGGATCTGGAAGATCAGCTCCTGTTTCCGCATGCCCGTCGCGCCAGCGACGTTCAGGTCCTTCGCGATCTGGGTGAGCTTCTGGATCGACATGTCCTTCAGCTCGGTGATGTTCAGACCCTGACCGCGTCGGCCCTCCTGCCGCTGCTGGTTCTGGGGCGGCGGCTGTTGCGGGGGCGGCGCTGGAGGAGGGGCCGGAGGCGCGGTGGCCGGCGTCGCGGCAGCCTCAGATGGAGGCTGGGGCGGAGTGGCTTCGGGCTCCGGAGTTTCGACGACGGTGTCCGTCGATGTTTGGCGCGCGGCCGCTTGTTCAGCGGTCTGGCGCCCGGACGAGCGCTTGTTGGTTGGTGGCATGGGGCTACCAGAGTTCTCGGTCAGATGGTGGATGTGAACTTCTGAAGATGGCAGCGAACGATCGATCGACGTGGTCTCTCGTTGTTTGTATTGCGGATGGGCGACTGGGGCGCCCGGACGACACGTCAGGGGAAGTCTTGCGGTGCGGTTGTCTTTGGCAGATAGCAGTATAGCAGCTCAGGCCGAGCTGTCAATCGGGAGCAAAGGAAGCGAAGAACAGGCGAACAACTCAAAACCGGGACGGGCTCTCCCCCACGCCCGTGATGCTGCAGGCCTGGATGACGTTGAGGCCCAGTGCTCTGGCCCGTTCAACGACCTCGTCCTCGTCGGCGCCGGGGTTCAACCAGACTTCAGCCACACCCTTACGCGCAAGCTCCTCGACGACAAGCAATCCGGAGGCTGGCGGAACGTAGACAGTCGCCATGTCGATCGGTCCAGGAATATCCATCACAGATCGATACGCGCGGTGCCCTTCGATTTCCGCCTCGTGTGTGTTGACAGGGATCACGGTGTAGCCCTGCTTCTCGAACGCGCGCAGCGCCTTGTTGCCGTACTTCTTCCTGTTTCCGGAGGCGCCGATGACCGCCACGGTCTTCGCCATGTCGGAATTGTACCTTGTCGGGATCGAGGGATCAGGGAGCTGGGATCGGTGGTCAGGGATCAGGGACCAGGGATCCGGGGTTCGCGCAGCGATGTAGACGGGGCGTTCAAGCCCCGGCGCACTGCCGGATCCCTGATCCCTGATCCGGATCCCCGATCCCGGATCCCCGATCACGATAAGATCGCCCCCATGCCGTCGCTTGCCGAAGCCCTCCAGGCGCGAACGGTCGAGGCCGCTCCAGAGCTCGTCGACCTAATCGACAAGGGCCGGATTCGTTGTCACGCCTGCGGCCATCAATGCCCGATTCCCGAGGGCGCCGTCGGCGTCTGCAAGGTGCGCTTCAATCGCAACGGACGTCTGCAGGTTCCGTGGGGTTATGTCGGGGGCGTGCAGTGCGACCCGGTGGAGAAGAAGCCTTTCTTCCACGCGTACCCCGGTGCGCTCGCCTTCAGCTTCGGAATGCTCGGCTGCGATCTCCACTGCTCCTATTGCCAGAACTGGGTGACATCGCAGGCGCTCCGCGATCCCGACGCTGTCGCGCCGCCGCGGGACGTCACGCCACGCCAACTCGTCGATCAAGCCGTCGACCTCGGCGGACGCATCGTCGTCAGCACGTACAACGAGCCGCTCATCACGAGCGAATGGGCCGTCTCGGTTTTCAAGGAAGCGCGCAGCGCCAGACTCGCCACCGGATACGTGTCGAACGGGAACGGAACCCCGCGGGTCCTCGACTACATCCAGCCGTGGGTGGATCTCTACAAGGTCGATCTCAAGAGCTTCGACGATCGACACTATCGTCAGCTGGGCGGGCGGATTGACCCGATCCTCTGGACCATTCGCGAGCTGCACGACAGGGGCATCTGGCTCGAGATTGTGACGCTGCTGATTCCTGGATTCAACGATTCGACCGACGAACTGCAGCGTCTCACGTCGTTCGTCGCGGGCGTTTCGCCGCTCATCCCGTGGCACGTCACGGCATTCCATCAGGACTACCGGATGAACGACCCCGCCAACACGTCGCCAGAAATGCTGCTTGCGCGCAGCCTCGATCGCGCGTTCGAACGGGTTGAAGTACATCTACGCCGGGAACCTTCCCGGGCAGGTCGGCGATCTGGAGAACACGCGCTGCCACTCCTGCCAGGCGCTCCTTGTCGAGCGGTTCGGGTATTTCGTGCAGCAGTATCGGATCACGCCGCGCGGCACGTGTCCCGATTGCCACGCCTCGATTCCCGGTCGGTGGGCTGCGAAATTCGAAGGACAGATCACGGACCGGCCGTTCCTGCCGGGCAGCAGGCGCCTGCGCACGCTCTGACGTTGGGGCCCACCGCGGTTCTGGCCTCTCCGCGGCCAGCTCACCATGCCAGTTCCAGACATCTCCGGCTCCGCCGACGTGCGGCCCACACCTGGAACGACTACACGATCAGGTGGCGGTTGAATCCCGCCTCCACGAGCTCCTCGTACGCTCGCCAGACATCGTCTGGAATCTCCTGCGGAATCTGGAATCCTTTGGCGGGATACAGGCGCAGCCGCTGGAGATCGCCCACCATGATGCTGACGACATCGTCCTTCGAGAGCGATTCGTTCGAGTACCTGGCGAGGTATTCGTCCAGCGATACCTGCGGAGACGTCACCAGCAGCTCCTTCTCAGGCCAGAGCTTCTTGAACGTCGCGTAGCTGCGTCGCTCCATGTACGGCTTCTGCACGACGATGAACGTGTGCGGATCGATGCCCTTCCCGGCAAGAAGCTGCTTCGTGAAGAGGACGTTCTCGCCGGTGTTCGTCGATCGGTTCTCGATCAGGATCTTCTCCGGCGCGACGCCCATGCGCATGGCGATTTCGGCGAACTGATTTGCCTCCGGCTCGTTCCAGAGGTGCTTGGTGATGGAGCCCAGGCCGCCCGAGAAGATGAGGAGCGGCGCCCAATCTTCGAGCAGCAGCTGCGCTCCCCTCTCGGCGACGGCCCTATCGTGGCTGCACAGGACGAGGATGACGTCAGCGTGAGCGAGCTGATGATTCAGTTGGTGGTAGGTCCAGAGTTTCTCGACGAGCCGGCGTATCCGTGGGTCCATCGGGCGGTGGCGGCGATGTTCCGGCCTACTTCAGCATCGAATCCAGCGCCGTCTGAAAATCAGCGAACGGCAGGGCGCCTTTGACGACCTTCACGATCTTCATCGGCTGGCCGGGCGACGGCGTGACGCCAAGCAGGAACGTCGGCGTGCTGTCGATACCGAGGGCCTGCATGCGCGAGATGCTCTCCCGTACGGGCGCCGCATACTTGCCCCCCTCGAGGCAGCTCTTGAACTGAGACGTGTTGACTCCCACCTTCCCCGCCTGCGCGACGAGGGCCGGCACGTCGCGGACGGGCTGCTCGAAGAGCTGCGAGTTCATCTCCCAGTATTTGCCCTGTTCGCCTGCGCAATTCGCGGCTTCGTGGGCGCGGAACGCATCCGGGTGGAGCTGTGCGATCGGGTAGTCGATGAAGGCGTAGCGGATCTTACCCGTCTCGATGTACTGCGTGTCGATCTGCGGCTGCGTCTGCTGCCGGAAACGGCGGCAAAACGGACAGTGATAGTCCGAGACTTCGACCATCATCACTTTCGCGTTGAGGGCGCCCTTCATCGGTACGCCGTCGACCTGGACCGTCTTGTCGACAAGCGCCGCCTCCGCGGGCTGTTGTGCCTGCGCGAGAACCTGGAGGAAATTCTTGATGACGTTCAGGTCGCGCTGCATCGCGGTCTGCTGCGCCTTGAGCGCCTCGACCTCCTTCCGGAGCGCGGCGACCTCATCCTGCGGGGTCTGAGGCCCGGACATCGAAAGCATCGCGAGCAGGGTTACGGCGGCAAGCCTGGGCATCTGGGCACTCTAACTCAAATCCTGCGACGTGAGCTAACAGCTAACAGCTGAAAGCTGAGAGCTACCTACTCAAGCGAACTTCAGACTCCCGCAGGCTCCGGGAAGATCTTCCCGGGATTGAGGATGCCCAGCGGATCGAAGGCCTGCTTGATGCGTTTCATCAAGGCGATCTCGTCCTGCGACAGCTCAATCTCGAGAAACCGTGCCTTGGAGAAACCGATCCCGTGCTCGCCGCTGATCGCGCCCTCCAGCGAGACGACTCCTTCGAACAGCGCGCGCTCCGCTTCATGAGCGCGCTCGATTTCGCCCGGCCGCTGCGGGTCCGACATGATGTTGACGTGGATGTTGCCGTCGCCCGCGTGGCCGAACGACGGGATCCTGAGGCCGAACTGCGTCTTCAACCGATCCACCAGCGCGAAGAGCTCCGGGATCCGGCCGCGCGGCACTACCACGTCGTGGTTGTACTTGACGGGTGCGATCATGCGGAGCGACAGCGAGAGCTCCCGCCTGACGCGCCAGAGCTCGGCGCGTTCCTGGTCGTCTGCAGCGCGACGTACTTCGATCGCCGCGGCGTCGCGGCAGGCGCGCTCGACACGCGTCGCATCCTCCGCGACAGCGGCAGGACCACCGTCCACTTCGAGGAGCAGGATGGCGCCGGTCTTTTCAGGGGCCAGCGAGCGGGTTCCGAGCGCTGCGGCCACCGCGTCGAGCGAGTCACCGTCCACGAGCTCGAGCGCCGCCGGGACCACACGCTCTTTGATGATGTTGGTCACGGCACGGACGGCGCCGCTCACGTCGGTGAAGCACGCACGGATCGTCGTCTGAACCTGCGGCCGTGGCACGAGCCTGAGCACGACCTTGGTGATGATCGCCAGCGTGCCCTCCGATCCCACCAGGAGATGCGTCAGGTCGTAGCCGACCACGTTCTTGACGACCTTGCCTCCCGTTTCGATGATCTCGCCGGTCGGGAGGACCGCTTCGAGCCCCAGGACGTAATGTTTCGTCGTGCCGTACTTGAAGGCGCGCGGGCCGCCGGCACACTCCGCGACGTTACCGCCAATTGCCGACAGCCGCAGCGACGATGGGTCCGGGGGATAGAAGAGCCCGACGCGCTCCACGGCGTCCTGGAGGTCACCCGTGACGACATTCGGCTCGACCACTGCCAGGAGGTTGACCTGATCGATTTCGAGAATGCGGTTCATGCGCTCGAGCGAGAGCACCACACCGCCACGCACGGGCACCGATCCACCGGTGTAGCCGCTGCCGCCGCCACGGGGGACGATCGGCTCGCGATGCGCCGCGCACACGCGCACGACCGCTGCCACGTCGAGGGTCGTACCGGGAAAGACCACGACGTCGGCAGGATGGCCGCGCTTCAGCGCGTCAGTACCGTAGATCTGTCGACTGGCGTCGTCCGTACGGACGTTGGCAGGACCGACGGCCGCTTCGAGCTCCGCGAGAAAGACGGAATCGAGCACGCTCGGCCTAACCGGCGACGGCGTTCGTCCGGCTTGCCATCGCGCGCAGGTAGTCGATGATCTTTCCGGTCCCGCGTTCCAGCTCCGCGAGCGACGTCGCATACGACAGCCGGAGGAAGCCGGGCGCGTCGAAGGCTTCTCCCGGCGTGACCGCCACTCGCGCGTCGTTCAGGAGTGATGTCGCGAGCTCCGCTGACGTGCGGATGCCATCGGGCGAGAGGAACGCGGACACATCGATGAACAGATAGAACGCCCCGGCCGGCGTGACGAAGCGGAACCGCGGCTCGTCCGCGAGCCAGGCGCACAGCTGATCCCGGCGATGGCGATACTCCGCCAGCATCTCGCCGACGCATTCCTGCGGACCGCTCAGCGCAGCAGTGACGGCCTTCTGCGTGATCGAGCAGACGTTGGATGTCGCGTGGCTCTGTAGCGCGTTGCACGCCGCGATGACCTTGCTCGGGCCGATCCCCCAACCGCAGCGCCAACCTGTCATCGCGTACGCCTTGGAGGCGGAACCGCACAGGACAGACCTCGTGGGGTTCGACCTGGCCAGCACCCCCGGCAGGTTGTGGGGCGTCGGGTCGTAGATCAGCTTCTCGTAGCAGAGATCCACGAGGATCCAGATATCGCGCCGCGCGGCCTCTTCCGCAAGAATCTGCATCTCCGATTCCGGCATCAGCGCGCCCGTCGGGTTCCCGGGCGAGTTGATGACGACGCCGCGGGTGCGCGGGGTGAAGGCGGCGATGAACGGCGCCGCAGAGATGCGGAATCCTTCGTCGGCGTGCGTGTGCACAAGAACCGGCGTGGCGTCGGCGAGCTTGATCTGCTCGACCAGCGTCGGCCAGCCCGGCGAGTGCGTGATGACCTCGTCGCCTTCGCCGAACAGCACGAGCGCGGCGTTGTAGAGAGCCTGCTTGCCGCCGGCCGACACGATGATGTCTGACGTGGCGTACTCGACGCCATAGTCCTCGCGATAGCGCGCGGCGATCGCGCGCTTCAGCTCCTCCGTCCCGGAGTTCGTCGTGTACTTCGTGAAGTTGGCGTCGATCGCGGCGTGCGCGGCAGCGCTGATGTGTGCCGGTGTTGGAAAGTCCGGTTCACCTGCGCCGAAATCCATGACGTCCACGCCCGAGGCCTTCAGCTTCAAGGCTTCAGCCGTGACCTTCATAGTAGGTGACTGGGCGATCCGTCCTGCGCGGGAAGCAAGCATCATCAGTCCCTCAAGGTTCGCGCGCGAGCTTCTTCTCGCGCAGCCGCCGCTCGACAATCGTGGGGACGAGACCCGTAACGGATCCGCCGAGAGCGACGACTTCTTTTACAAGGCGCGAGCTCACGTAGGTGTACGGCTCGGCCGGCATCATGAACACGGTTTCGACATCGGGATTGAGCCGCCGGTTCATCAGGGCCATCTGCATCTCGAACTCGAAGTCCGAGATGGCTCGCAAGCCACGCACGATGACGCCTGCATGCTTGCGGCGAGCGTAGTCCACGAGCAGGCCGTCGAACGTGTCCACTTCCACATTGGCGGTGCCCTGGAAGACCTCGCGGGCGATGTCCACGCGCTCCGAGACCGTGAAGAGGGGCGATTTGTCCACGTTGAGGAGCACCGCCACGACGATCCGATCGAAGAGGCGGGCCCCGCGATGGATGATGTCGACGTGACCGTTCGTCAGCGGATCGAACGATCCCGGATAGATGGCGATGACGCTCATGTGCTCTCGAGCCGCCTGTAGAAGCCAAGGGCGCTGTCGCCCGACGTCAGCACCCGGACCCGCCGCAACGTGACTCGCTCGGCGGGCGCCTCGTCCCGGCGGGCGTGCTCGATGACGAGCAACGTGCCGTCCGTTGTCAGCGGCGCGACAGCATCGAGCGCGCTTTCGAGAGAAGCACGGCCGTACGGTGGATCGAGAAAAATGATGTCGAACGAAGGCGTCACGGCGCCGCGGAATGCCTGCGCAAACCCTGTGCGGATAATAGCATAGCGGTCTTTCACGCCGGCTCGCGCCAGGTTCCCTTCGAGCAGCCGGATCGCCCGCGAGTCGTGCTCTACGAAGGTGACGTGCGATGCTCCCCGGCTCAACGCTTCAATGCCGACAGCGCCCGTACCCGCGAACCCATCGAGGAAGCGCGCGCCGTCGATGTGCGGGGCGAGGACGTTGAACAACGTCTCCCGAAGCCGATCCGACGTCGGACGCAGCCCCTCCCAGTCGGGCGATTCGATCCGGCGGCCTTTGAGGGTACCTGCGATGATGCGCATGGGGGTGAGGTCGGGATCAGGGATCAGGGATCAGGAGTCCGAGGAGTCGGCGTTCGGCGCTCGGTACTCGGCTGTGGGACGGGGGCTGAAGCCCTCGCCCTACACTGAACGCGACTGCCGACCCCGACCGCGACTGCCGACTCCGACCGCGACTGCCGACCGCGACTGCCGACCGCGACTGCCGACCGCCGACTGACGACTGACGACTGTGTCATCCCACTCCGACCAACCCAAATCGCTGCTCCCAACTCGATCGTACGAGCGCCGTCAACGTCTCCGATTCGTTGACGTCATCGAGGGCGGCGATCGCCTCCCGCCGCGCCTCTTCCATCAACTGATGATCGCGCAGGAGGTCGCCGACGCGGAGGGTCGGCATTCCGGACTGGCGTGTGCCGAAGAAATCGCCAGGTCCGCGCTGCTCGAGGTCGCGCTCGGCGATGACGAACCCGTCGGTGGTTTCGGTCAGCGCCTTGAGACGATCGCGTCCCTGATCCGTGAGCGGCGACTGGTACAGCAGAATGCAGTACGACGAGTGCGGACCCCGTCCGACGCGTCCGCGCAGCTGGTGAAGCTGTGAAAGGCCGAAGCGCTCGGCATGCTCGACGAGCATCACCGAGGCGTTCGGCACGTCCACGCCCACCTCGACGACGGTCGTCGACACGAGCAGGTTGACGTCCCCGCGCGCGAACGCCGCCATGACCCGTTCTTTCTCGTCCGACTTCATGCGGCCATGGAGCAGAGCGACGCGGTACGCCTGGAAGACGTCCTGCGCAAGATGGTCCGCCATCTCGGTGGCGGCCTTGAGGTCGACTTTCTCCGACTCCTCGACGAGGGGGTAGATCACGTAGATCTGTCGGCCTGCGTCGATCTGCTGGCGGACGAAGTCGTAGATCTCGTCCCGTCGCGACTCCGGCTTGGCGATCGTCTTGATCGGATGCCGGCCCGGCGGCATTTCCCTCATCACCGAGACGTCAAGGTCTCCGTACGTCGTGAGTGCGAGCGTGCGTGGAATCGGCGTCGCAGTCATGACGAGGACGTCCGGGTGCAGCCCCTTCGAGCGCAGCAGCGCCCGTTGCATCACGCCGAACCTGTGCTGCTCGTCGATGATGACAAGCCCCAGCTCGCGGAACGCGATCGGATCCTGCACGAGTGCATGCGTGCCCACGACAAGGTGGAGCGAGCCGGAGGACAGCTCCGCCTGCGCCTCGCGGCGCTGCCGCGCCGGCGTGGATCCGGTCAGCAGCGCCATCCGGAAGCGAGACGACTCCAGCAGCTTTCGAATCGTGATGTAGTGCTGCTCCGCCAGAATCTCTGTCGGCGCCATGAACGCGACCTGGAAGCCGTTCTCCATGGCCACGATGGCCGCCATCAGCGCGACGATCGTCTTCCCGGATCCGACGTCTCCCTGCAGAAGCCGGTTCATCGGAGACATCCGCTGCAGGTCGGCCACGATCTCCGCGATGGCCTTCTTCTGATCGCCGGTGAGGCGAAACGGCAACACTCGTCGGACGGCCTCGCGGATGTCGTCGGTGATCCGGACTGCGCGGGGCTTCTGCTCTGCTTCGGCCTTCCGCTTACGAAGGATCAGCCCGAGCTGAAAGAGGAAGAACTCCTCGAAGATCAACCGGCGATGCGCGCGGGAGCGGAAGCGATTCAGCTCGTCGACGTCGGCGCCTTCCCGCGGATAGTGCACGTACTCCAGCGCAGCCCGCCGGTCGAGAAGCTCCTGACGTTCGAGCACTGCCGAGGGAATCGGATCCGGCAGCGTCTCGGGCAGCTGCGTCAACGCTTCGTGCACGAGCACGCGCTGCATCTTCGTCGTCAGGTTTCCGGTCTTCTCGTAGACGGGAACGATCCGGCCGGTATGAAGCGTGTCATCTTCGACGGACTCCCGCGACGCAGGGTCCGCAGCGCCTTCGCCCCGCAGCACTTCGTACTGCGGGTTCTGGAGCTGAAGGCCGTGAGACGTCAGCTCCAGCTTGCCGAACAGGATGACGCGCTGACGCGGGTGAAAAATGTCGGCCAGGAAGGGCTGATTGAACCAGATCGCGCGGATCGATCCGGTCGCGTCGCGAACGAGCAGCTCGAATATCCGGAAGCGCGGACGGCGTGTCGGCCTGACGCCGGCGCTGACGACCTCCCCGATGATGGAAGCCGCGACACCGGGCCGGAGCGAGGCAATGGTCTGGAAGTGGCCGCGGTCTTCGTAGCGGATGGGAAAGCGATAGAGAAGGTCTTCGATCGTCTGCAGGCCGACGCGCTGCAGGTCGGCGGCCCGTCTGGGGCCGACACCCTTCAGGTACTGAAGTGACGACGCAAGGTAGTCCATGCAGCGCTCAGCATGCAGCCGACCTCACTGCAAGATAGTGGCTTGCCCCCGCTCGACGCGGATTTCGCGAATGTGCGCAGGCAGCTCGAAGGGATCGTCCATGCTGATCCCACGCGGGTTCTCGGGCGTCCGCGAGTAGTACGCCAGGAGCTCCTGCAGCAGCGATTTCGGAACGGAGACGCCGGAGATCTGCGCGGACTCGAGCTGAAAACGCCCGACGCCGTCCTTGGTGATGAGGAGCCCGCTCGCCGTCAGCGGCAGCGATCCCGTCAGGTACGCCATCGGATCGAGCCAGCCGCGCTGCTTCTGCTTCCGCACGGCATCGAGGTCGACGACCGCCTGGCCGCCGACACGTCCTTCGCCGAGCGCATTCAGCCGTGGCTCGACGATGCCGGGAGGAATCTGGCCCTTGGCTGCGTACTCGAAGTAGGCGTTGACCTCGGCCTCGGAGATCGGTGTCGACAGGCTTCCGGCACGGGCGCGCTTCTCGTTGCCGAACGCCACGATTCGCGTCAGCTTGCCTTCGAATCGATCCGAATCCTGCTTTGAAAGACGAGGCTGCTGCCGGGCGACCGCCGGAACGACGGTCAGCACGCTCACAGCCAGGATGACGGCGAGTCGTGGAGCAGACATGAAACGATTCTACACGGAGGGCCGGCCCTTGCAATCCCATGCCGCGTCAGAATGGGGCTTGCGGCCCTCGTCTGAGCGATCGAGGGAACCGCCACTGCGGGGTCGGGACGCTGCACTGACCAGCTACTGACCTCCACGCCCTGACCGGTTCGCCCGCTCGCGAGCCCGGAGCACGAGATCCAGCTTCCGGCGCTCGATTGTCTCCTCGAAGATCCGGAAGCGCGCCTGCTGACGCACGTCCAGCACTTCGTCCAGCGTTTCGTAAGCCTTCCGCATCTCGACGGTGGCGCGCTCGTCGTGGTCGCGGAGAGCTTTGAGTCGCTCGCGCACGACCGTCTCGTCCGGCGTGGGCTCTAGCGGGCCGGTCAGCCTCCGCAGGTCCTGCAGGATCTGATTCCTCTCGCGCTGATTCCGGCGGCGCGCTTCCTGGAGTCGCTTCAGCCTGGTGACGAACTGTGCATACTGCGCGTCGGTCAGCGTCAGCTCGGCCTGCGCTCGAACGATCGCGTATGTATCCAGCATATTGACCAGCTCGCCCGTCGACACGGGAGCCAGTGGATCCGACGGATCAGATCGATTGCTCCGATTCGGCGCGGCAGGCGGGTCCTGTGCGTCACGCGTGACCGGCGCCTGGAGCGAAGCCGCCGCATGTGCAGGCGCGCCTCCCAAGGTTCCGGCGACCAGCAGGCCGACCAGCACCGCCAGCGATCGCATTCGAATCGTCTTCGTCACTCCCGTACGCCTCAACGATTGAGCTCGCGTTGAAGCAACCGCGCGAGCTCGGACTGTTCCTGGGTCGTCAGTTCCGCCGTCATCCGCTCGGCCGCGTCCGGGCGCGTGCTGATCCCCGCATCATGGGCGTCGTCCCACTCGACTTGATCGGCGACGTTCCGCACGACCGCCCATGCATCGTCCGCGTCGATATCGTCGGGCAGCTCCAATCCGGCAGAAACCGCCGCGGCGGTCGGCGCCTTGAGCACGATCGACGAGGGAGTGTCGAGCGGTGCGCGCGGCAGCATCGAGTGCGAGATGGCGACAGCCAGGGCCACGGAGGCGATTCCGGCGGCCCATGCCGTGCCGGGTCGCCAGAGGCGATCGCGCCAGGAGATCGTCGCCGGTATCGAGGTCACGGCGTCGCGAACACGCGTTGACAGGTGGTCCCAGAACAATGGAGACGGTTCGGGGACGTCGCTGTTCGCGGGACCGCGGTGGTCGATGACACGGGCCAGCACGGACTCCATCTCCGTCGCCCGCGTGCGGCATGCTTCGCAGTCGCGCACGTGCGTTCGACGGTCCAGCGGCAAGGCGTCGTCCATCAGGTCGGCGAATTCGGGGTCCGTCAGATGAGTCATTGCAGCAGCTTCTTCAAGTTGGCCAGCGCGTGAAAAAAGTTTGCTTTCACGGCGCCCACCGAGCTCCCGAGAATGTCTGCGATCTCGTTGTGCGGGAGCTCATGATAGACGCGCAGAATCAGCGTCGCACGCTGTTTCCTCGGGAGCCGCCCAATCGCGGTCCGGACTTCTGCCGCGCGTTCCGCTCTGAGCAGCGTCGTATCGGGGAGTTCCGCTGCCGAGTCCCTGTGCTCGCGCAACTCCAGCGCCTCGGTTCGCGGCGTCTTGAGCGCCATGCGATTGAGGCTGACGTTCACCGCGATCCGATAGAGCCATGTTCCCAGGGACGAACGCGCCCGGAAACCGCGCAGTCCGCGATACGCCCGGATGAAGACGTCCTGCGCCAGATCGCTGGCGTCCTCGTGGTTGCCCACGAACCGGTAGCAGAGCTGGTACACCTGCCGGCGGTATCGCTCGACGATGACGTCGAAGGCGCCGGCACGGCCGCTGAGCGAGGCGTCGACGAGGGTCTGCTCGTCCGCGGTTTCCCAATTCGCATCCATCGGGCGCGATTCGAGGGAAGCGGCGTTCGCATCCGCCTCGTGGCTCGCAGGAGTCGTCACCCGAACCCGCATGCCGGGGGCGTCACCCACGTGGGCGTTCCATGTTCGAGTCAGCATCGCACGTCACGGCCAGCAGAGACATTGTCCATGGGACGAGTCCGCTAATGGCTTAGACCAGCGAAACCGGGCGAAAGTTACTCAACAGTAGACGATTGACTTTCGCTTTTCCTTTGCATATAGTGCGCGACCATGCAGCCACTGACGAAGCGCCAGCGCGAGATTCTCGATTACCTGAACGACTTCATCCAGCAGCACGGCTACGCCCCGAGCCTGGAAGAAATCGGTCGAAGATTCGGGCTCTCCTCGCTCGCGACTGTCCACAAGCACCTGACGAATCTGGAGGAGAAGGGCTTCATCAAGCGCGCATGGAACCGGAGCCGGTCGGTCGAGCTCGTGCCGACGCGGGTTGGCGGGCGCGCGGTGGAACTGCCGCTCCTTGGATACGTGGCCGCCGGCGCGCCAATCGAGGCGGTGGCCGGCAGCGAGACGATTGCCGTTCCGGAGAACCTGACCGGCAAACGCGATTCGTACGTCCTGCGCGTCAAGGGCAATTCGATGATCGACGAGCAAATCAAGGACGGCGACTTCGTCATCGTCGAGGACCGGCGCACGGCGGAGAACGGCGAGATGGTGATTGCCCTGCTTGAACGGGTCGGACGTGACGCTCAAGAAGCTCTATCGGGAGCAGGGACGCATCCGCCTGCAGCCGGCGAATCCGTCGATGCAGCCGATGATGCTGCTGCCCGACCAGGTGCAGGTCCAGGGCGTCGTCGTCGGCGTCATGAGGCGCTACTGAGGCCGTGCTACAGTGCCGGCATGACCGAACGCAAGCAAATCAACTTCACAATCATTCCTGACGACGCCGGCGACGTCCCGCGGATTTACGCGAACTTCTGCGCCATCTCGCACTCCCCTTTCGACTTCACGCTTTCCTTCTGCGAAGTGATGCCGCTGACCGAAAAGGACGTCCAGGCGGCCGAGGCCGACCATGTGATCCGCGCGCCCGTTCGCGCCAAGGTCGCCGTTCCGCTCCAGGTCGTGCCGAACCTCATTGCCGCTCTCCAGGAGCACATGCGGATCTACAACGAATCGACAGGTCCGGGCTGGGACAAAGTTCACTGAGTGTGTCGGGCGCTGACGGACTCGACCAACAGATCCTTCAGGACGAGCGTTTAGCTCCTTGAGCGCGCGTGAGAGCGCGCCGCGCCGGAAGCGGCGGGGGGGATGGGGCCCCCGCAAGCGACGGCGATGGGGGGTCCGGCGGGGCGAAGCCCCGCGGTCTGAATATGACGGGTGAAGCACTGCTGCTCGCCACGACGACGGAACGTCCGAAGGACGATGCCGCCGTGCGTCTGGGGGCGCTGTTCGACGCCCATCAGCCAAGGCTCTTCCGACTGGCGCGCCGGTTGGCGGGGAGTGCCGAGGATGCGAGAGACCTCGTCCAGGAGACCTTCCTCCGTGCGGCCCGGTCTCCCGAATCGGTGCCGGACGGCTCGGCGCACGAAGAGGCCTGGCTCGTCCGCGTCCTGATCAACATCTGCCGCGATCGCTGGCGGCAGGTTGCGGTCCGCCGGTTCCATCAGCCCTCACTCGACCTTGCTCCACCCTCGACCCATCCGGAGTCGGCGTTGATCGCAAGATCGCTCGTCTGGCGGGCGCTCGACCAACTGCCGCCGAGACGGCGCGCGATCCTGATTCTCTACGAGCTCGAAGGCACACAGATTCCTGCGATCGCGCGGCTGCTCGGTGTCACCGCGGTGACCGTTCGCTGGCACTTGTCGGTGGGACGACGCGAGATGGCGCGAGCACTGACGGCCTCGCCATCGGGAGAACGAACATGAAGACCCTTGCCGACTTGATGCGCGAGGGAGATCTTCTGGCACGCGATCACGGGCTCTCCGACGCGGAGGCATCGGCCATTCGGCGTCGCGTCGTGAGTGAGGCGACCGGCCAGCCTGCTCGGCGCGTCGCATGGAGGGGCGCCTTCGCGATTGTGGCCGCCATCGCTCTTGTGATTGCCGTCAGCCTGACGGCCCGGCGCCGGCCGCCGACTCAATTTGTTGCGTCCGGAGCAGCGGCCGTGGCTGACTCGGCCCGTCCAGCGGAGCGGCGCCAGCTCCAGTTTGCGACGCCCGGCGGCACGCGCATCATCTGGACGTTCGACTCCGACTTCTCGGTCAAGGAGACGATCCCATGAAGTCCTCGACCGCGCTGGTACGGGTCCTGGCGCTCGCCATAGTGGTGACTGCCGCCCCGCTCTACCTGCGGGCCCAGCAGGCGACCAGTGGACAACCCGCGCCGCCGAAAGGTCGTGGCTCGGGCTCCCGGGGTGTTGGTGTGCGAGAGGAGTGGGCACGTCCGCAGGGATTCAGCGTGGTCCTCGTGCTCGGGGATCTGCGCGCGGTCGCGGGTGAAGAGGACATCCCGCCGGCAGCGCGCAAGGCGCTCACGGACATGAAGGACTTTCTGCCGTACCGCTCGTATCGGCTGCTCGATGCCGCCTGGATTCTGTGCTGCAGCAGCACCCGGGCGGTCACCCGGCTGCGTGGACCCGACGAACACGAATACGAGATCGAGATCGAATCGGGCTCTGCGGATCAGAATCGCACTTCGGTTCGGTTCAGCCTGCGTGACGTCACGATCTCCGAGAAGTCGGCGCCCCGCGAGGCGGCGGCCCCGCGATCTGCGACGCGGGGGACCAGCGCCCTGGAGCAGGAGGTTTCGGTTGCGAAGGAACGGCTCGAAACGGCACGCGCGAAGCTGACGCCGCAGCATCCGGACATCGCTCGGCTCGAGTCCGAGCTTCGAGCCGCCACGCAGCGTCTGGCCGAAGCGAAGGCTGCCCAAACCGGTGAGTACGTGCGTCAAGTCGAAGGCGAGAAGCGTTCGCGCGAAGGTCTGGCGGGCCCGAAGTTTGGCGATCGGTCGATCATGAACACCAGCTTCACGATGGACCTCGGCGAGACGGTTGTCGTGGGCACGTCACGATTGAGCGGGAACAGCAAGGCGCTCATCGCCCTGCTCACGGCCGTACCTTCGAAGTCGGCGCGGTAGGCACGCACACCAGGCTGCGTCAGGTTCCCCGCAGTCAAGTTCCGGATCGGTCGCATCCGGCGACTGACGCGCATCGATCGGCGGCGTTACAATCAGAGGATGTCGAAGCGAGGCCCCGCGGCAAAGGGCCCACTGAAACCCCTCAAGAACGTCGCGGCGACGCGCCACATTCTCGAGCAGCTCTCCGAACAACATCCCGGCGCCGATACCGAGCTGCATTTCTCGAACGCCTACGAGCTGCTTGTCGCGACCATTCTGTCGGCGCAGTGCACCGACGAGCGTGTGAATCAGGTGACGCCTGCGCTCTTCCGGCGTTATCCCGATGCCCGTGCGCTCGTCAGGGCGTCGACATCCGAGCTCGAACCGCAGATCCAGTCCACGGGCTTTTTCCGCGCCAAGTCTCGATCGCTGAAAGGCATGGCCACCGCGCTAGTGGCCGACCATGGCGGAGAGGTGCCGCGCACGATGGAGGCGCTCGTCAAGCTGCCGGGCGTCGGCCGCAAGACCGCGAACGTCGTGCTCGGGCACGCGCTCGGCGTCCCCGGCCTCCCCGTCGATCGCCACGTCCTTCGCGTCGCCAATCGCATCGGCATCGCGCGCTCAGACGACCCGGTCGTCGTCGAACAGCAATTGTGCGCCGCCCTGCCGCCCGCCGACTGGACCCGCGCATCCGACACGCTGATCCTGCACGGCCGCCGCATCTGCAAGCCGCGCCCGCTCTGCGACCGCTGCGCAGTGACTGAGGAGTGCGATTACTTCCGACACGTAGTATCAAAAGAGAGGGATGGGAGCCGAGCGGCAAAGCCGCGAGGTACAGGTCGCGGGGGTGGGGTTGCCCGTACTAATGCCGCTCCAAGCATCACGACGCCGCAAAAGCGCCGAGCGCCGAAGGCGCGAGGTACAGGTCGCCGCGCGGGAGCGCGGCGACGCAGTAAAGAATGACTCGACAGGACTTCGAACGTCTCGTCGAAGAGGCTCTGCGCGAGATCCCGCGGCGCTTCCGGCGCGCGATGAAGAACGTCGCGGTCGTCGTCGAGGACGAGCCGTCGCCTGCGCTTCTGAACGAAATGGAGATCGATCCGGAGGACACGTTGTTCGGCCTCTACCAGGGCACGCCGCTTCCCGAGCGGAGCTGGAGTTACGGGAATGCGCTGCCCGACCGCATCTCGATCTATCAGCGGCCCATCGAAGAGACGTGCGCAGACGAAGACGAAATCCGCGACTGCGTGGCCGAGACAGTCATCCATGAGTTCGGCCATTACTTCGGCATGAGCGAGGAACAGATCGAAGAGATCGAGGAAAAGTTCTGGCGGGGCGAGCCGTTGGACGACGTCTGAGGGATACTCTCAACGCTGTGCGCGCTGCGCGCGCCCGCCGGCCAGCCTTCGCTAAAGCTATGGCGGCCGCCTTCGCGCCGAAGGCGCTTCGGCGAGCTCGCCGGAGCTTCTAGCGTAGGCGGAACGGCGTTGGGGGGGCCGGCGGGGCGAAGCCCCCCGGTTAAGAGATGCGCGCGCGTAAGAAGTACGGGCAGCACTTTCTGGAGCCGGCCTGGGCCGATCGTCTGGTGGAGGCGATCGCTCCGCGGTCCGGCGACCGGTTCCTCGAGATCGGACCCGGCCCTGGCGCCTTGACGTCTCGCCTGGCTCCCCGGGTCGCGGCGCTGACGGCTGTCGAGATCGATCCGCAGATGGTGGCCGCGCTGGCGCATCGCGTGCCATCGAACGTGACGATCGTCGGCGCCGACATCCTCGAATTCGACATCCCGGCGGCGGCCGCTGACTCGAAGGTCAGGGTCGCGGGCAACCTGCCCTACAACGTCTCGTCTCCGATCCTGTTCCGGCTTCTCGCGGCCCATCGCGCCTGTGGCTGTCTCGTGGACGCAACCCTGATGCTGCAGCGCGAGGTGGCCGAGCGCATTCGGGCCTCTCCAGGGAGTCGCGACTATGGAGTGCTGTCGATCCTGATCCAGCTTCACGCGGACGTGCGCCCGCTCTTGAACCTGCCGCCAGGCGCGTTCCGTCCCGCACCCAAGGTGCACTCAGCCGTTGTCGCGCTGACCTTTCGGGGCCCCGCCGTCGCGCTGTCGGATGAGGCGCTGTTCGAGGGCATGGTTCGATCGATGTTCACCCAGCGGCGCAAGATGCTTGGGAACGCGTTGTCAGGATTTGCCGGGCAACTGGGCTGGGCGGCGAGTGACGCGCTCACACGCGCCGACATCGACCCGCGCCGGCGGCCGGAGACGCTGCAACTCACAGAACTGGCGCGGCTTGCGGAGGTGTTTGGTTCGAGCTGAAGACTGGTCTGTGCTATAGTCGAGCCCGATTCGAACCGTCCCGGGCAGGCTGTCCCAGCAGCCGTCCTGGTGGGTAGCAACCGGTGGCGCCTGCCGCCGTCCGTCCGAAGCTCCCGGCCCTCGGGAAGTCTTCGTACGCGACCTGCCCTTCGACGTCAAGATCGCTAACTGGGGTCTCATCCTGACGACTGCGGATCTACACGTGGCTGCTGCACCGCTCGAGCTGATCCCGCTGGGCGGCGTCGGCGAGTTCGGCATGAACATGATGGTCATCGCCTGCGGCGAGACAGCCATTCTGGTCGATGCCGGTGTGATGTTTCCGGAGCCCGAGCTCCTCGGCGTGGATCTGGTGATTCCGGATCTGCGGCAACTGCAGCAGTATCGGATTGCGGCGCTCGTACTGACGCACGGTCATGAGGACCACATCGGCGCGGTCCCTCACGTGCTGCCGTATTTCGATGGCCCGGTCTACGGGACCGCCCTGACGCTCGCGCTCGTCGAGGCGAAGCTCGAGGCGCGGCTCGATGCGAAGTCTTCGACGCGGCTCGATCCAAGTGGGGAGGCTCGGCCCGACTCCAGGCTGGAGGCTGGCGCAAAGGCCGCGCGGGAGCGGCTGATTCGTGTGAAGCCGCGCGACCGCGTGACGGTCGGCGCGTTCACGATCGAGTTCCTTCGCGTCACGCACAGCATGCCCGACTGCGTGGCGCTCGCGATCGAAACGCCGCGCGGCGTCGTGATTCATACGGGCGACTTCAAGGTCGATCAGACGCCGCTCGACGGAGACCCGATGGACGTTCCCAGGCTCGCGGAGCTCGGGTCGGCGGGTGTCCTGGCGCTGCTGGCCGACAGCACGAACATCGATCGGAAAGGAGTCTCCGGCTCCGAGCTCGATGTCACCGATGCCTTCGAGGAGATTTTCACGGGCGCCGACGGAAAGATCGTCGTCGCCATGTTCGCATCCAGTATCTTCCGGATGCAGATCGTCATCGATCTCGCGGCGCAGTTCGATCGCAGGGTCGCGTTCGTCGGAAGAGGGGTCATCGAGAACTCGGAGATTGCCCAGCGGCTTGGATACCTGCGAATACCGGTCGGCGTGCAGATGCGCGACTCGGAGGTTCGGAACACGCCGTCGCAGGATGTCGTGTGCATTTGCACGGGGTCGCAGGGTGAGCCGCAGGCCGCGCTGCCGCGGATCGCAATCAACGATCACCGCCACGTGCGCCTCGAGCCCGACGACGTCGTCGTGTTCTCGGCCCGGGAAATCCCCGGCAACGAGAAAGCCATCGGGCGCGTGATGAACCACATCGCTCGCCGGCATGCTGAGGTGGTCTACGAGGGGATCAAGCACGTGCACGTGTCGGGTCACGGGAGTGAGGAAGAGCTCAAGCTCATGCTGTCGCTCGTAAGACCGCAGTACTTCGTGCCGATACACGGGGAGTACCGCCAGCTCGCCCTGCACGCCCGGGTCGCGACTCGCGTGTCCAGGACGACGAGAGTCCTGCTGGCGGAGAATGGCGACGTCATCCGCTTCGACGACGAGGGGGGGCGGATTGCGGACAAGGTGCCGGCGGGCCGCGTGCTGATCGACGGCACACGGAGCGGCGAGGTCGGTGACGAGGTGCTCCGTGACCGACGCCATCTTTCGGGGGACGGCCTGGTCGTGGCGGTCGTGAGCATCGGGAGGCAGTCCGGGAGCCTGGAAGAGACGCCGGACGTCATCACGCGCGGCTTCGTGGTGGACGCGCGCACTGAGGCGCTTCTCAAGGAAATCCCGGCGCTGCTCGCAGCAACGCTCGAGGCCGCGAGCGTCGAGGAACGGACGGACCCCGGACTCATCAAGGAGAAGATTCGCGTGGATCTGCAGCGGTTCTTCCGGAAACGATCAGGCCTCCGGCCCCTGGTGCTGCCGGTCGTGATGGAGGTCTGAACGTGGCAGGATCCGCGGTCTCCCGTCGTGTGAGCGAGTTCGCGGGCGTGACGCTCTTTGCTGTCGCGCTCATCTGGTTCGTGGCCTTGGCCACCTACAGCCCCGCAGACCCGGTCTGGTTCTTCAACACGGGATCCGGCATCGCAACCGCCAACTTCGCCGGACGCGTCGGCGCGTTTGCGGCCGAGCTCTCGTATCAGCTCCTCGGCTACGGCGCCTACCTCGTCCCGCTCGTGCTCGCGGTCATCGGCTGGCACTACTTCTGGTGCCACATCGTCGACGCCGCGTACACCAAGCTGACCGGCGCGGCGCTCCTGTTTTCGTGTGTGTCCTCCTTCCTGTCATTGGCGTTCGGGGCACTCGACATCTCCGGGAAGTCCTTCAGGGCTGGGGGCTACGTCGGCGATGCCCTGGCGTCGCTCCTCGCCGCCTACCTGAACCGCACGGGATCGATCATTTTGATCCTGACGCTCCTCTTCCTGTCGATCATTCTGTCGACGCAGTTCTCCTTCGGACGGCTCTTCTCCTTTGTCGCCGGGTTGATACGCGATCGATGGGCGGCCCTGCTGGGAGCCATTCGCGCCCGCCGTGAGGAACAGCGACGTGACAAGCAGCGCCAGGAGGTCATCAAGAAGCACCTCGAAAAGGCTGCGAAGGACGGTCAAGACGCTCAGCCCGGCAAGGAGCCCGTGGACGCGCGCGGGGCGAGGCCTTCCCGACCCCTTATTGCGGCCGATGTCACGCCGCAGCGGCCGTCTCAGGCCGCGGCCCGGCCATCGGGAGGCTTGCTCGCTTCCAAGACGCCTGCTGCGGAGGACGTTCCGAAACCGTCCCGAGCCGCCGCGGTTGTCGGCGCGGCTGCGGCAGCCCTGAAGGCCGCGTCAGCGAGGCCAACGCCTCCGCCGGCGATCAAGCGTCCACCTCCGACGCCTTCCACACCGTCGCTGCCGCTCTCTTCGGAGCCGGAGAAGCTGCCGGCTGAGCGCAAGCGCGGGGCGTTCATCCCTCCCCCACTCGCGCTTCTGGACGCGCCAAAAGGCGAGCGCAAGATCGACGAGCGGGAGCTGATGGAGGGGGCGCGGCTCCTTGAAGAGAAGTGCCGCGAGTTCTCGGTCGAGGGCTCGGTCGTGCAGATCCATCCCGGTCCCGTCGTGACGACCTACGAGTTCAAGCCGGATGCCGGGGTGAAGTACAGCAAGATCACCGGTCTGGCCGACGACCTCTGTCTGGCGATGCAGGCCGAGTCCGTCCTGATCGATCGCATACCGGGCAAATCCACGGTCGGCATCCAGATTCCCAACCCGAATCGCGAGCAGATCTCCCTGCGTGAGCTGATGGAATCCGATGCCTACCGGCGTTCAGCGTCCAAGCTCACGCTCGCCCTCGGCAAGACCATTCATGGTGAGCCCTTCGTCAGCGATCTCGGGACGATGCCGCACCTCCTGATTGCGGGCTCGACCGGGACGGGCAAGTCCGTGAGCGTGAACGCGATGCTCTCGAGCATCCTCTTCCGCGCCTCTCCGGACGAGGTGCGGCTGATCATGATCGACCCGAAGCGGCTCGAGCTTGGGATGTACGAAGATATCCCTCACCTCCTTACCCCCGTCGTGGTCGATCCGAAGCAGGCCTCGAATGCGCTTCGATGGGCTGTGCGGGAGATGGAGGAACGCTACAAGACGCTCGCTGCCGTCGGCGTCCGGAACATCGAACAGTACAACCGCAACCTCCGGCTCGCGCAGGAAGAGGCCAAGGGACCGGTCCTCGACGACAACGGGAACGAGGTCAAGGCGCTGCCCTTCATTGTCGTGCTGATCGACGAGCTCGCGGACCTGATGATGGTTGCGGGCAACGAGGTCGAAGAATCTATCGCCCGACTCGCGCAGATGGCGCGAGCCGTCGGCATCCACTTGATTCTGGCGACGCAGCGACCGTCGGTCGACGTCATCACCGGACTGATCAAAGCAAACCTGCCGGCTCGTATCTCGTTCCGCGTTTCGTCGAAGACGGATTCCCGGACGATTCTGGACGGCAACGGCGCCGAGCAGCTGCTGGGCAAGGGCGACATGCTCTATCTGCCCCCGGCATCGTCCCGGTTCGTCCGGCTCCATGGCCCTTACATCTCGGAGCAGGAGAGCGCGCGGCTCGCCAGCTTTCTGCGCAAGCAGGGCAAGCCGACGTACGACGAGACGATCACGGCGGAGGACAAGCAGG
Organism: uncultured Acidobacteriota bacterium; assembly: GCA_963730995.1. Taxonomy (GTDB): domain Bacteria; phylum Acidobacteriota; class Vicinamibacteria; order Vicinamibacterales; family 2-12-FULL-66-21; genus CAVSUB01. Next base: position 492,079 of record CAVSUB010000013.1, read on the forward strand.
CATCGGGAGATCTCGAGTTCGAGAAGGACGATCTGTACGACGAGGCGGCTCGAATCGTGGTATCGAGCGGCCAGGCGTCCATTTCGTATCTGCAGCGGCGGTTGCGCATCGGCTTCAGCCGCGCCGCGCGCCTGGTGGACATGATGGAGGCGGAGGGCCTGGTGTCGGGCGCGGCGGGCGGCAAAGCGCGCGAGGTCCTGGTGAAGAAGGATTACTTCGACGAGGTCGACGCTCAGCTGCGATAACGCGGCGCCGTCGGACCAGCATCGGGTGGACCATGTTGACAACGTCGAGAACGCGGAGCATGTCGAAGATGAGCACCGTCGGCACGGCAGCGGAGCGCGATCATGCTCGCGGTCCGGCGAAGCCCAGCCTGGCCAGATTCGTGGCAAGCGTCGCGCTGGTGTGCCTGGCGGTCGGGACCCCGCTGCGTGCCACACCCGAGCAGCAGCGGGAGCTGTTCACGCGAACGCTCGCGCGTGAGCGCATCGTGCGCGATGGCAACCCTCCACCGACGCTTCAACAGATTCGGGAAGTGGTCGGCGCCTACGAGCAATTCGTGCGGCGTTTTCCGATCAGCGGCTTCAGCGACAACGCGCTGTGGCAGGCGGGAAACCTGTCGCTCCTCGCCTATCAGCGGTTCGGGCAGACATCCGATCGGCGGGCGGGCCTGCGGCTCCTTAATCAGTTGAAGTCGTCCTATCCCTCGAGTTCGCTTCTCGGGCGCTACGACGAGACGGTAGCGGAGTTCGACGCGCAGCCGGACAATGACGCGCCGGTGAGGGTCACGTCCAAGCCTGCTCCGCCGGTGGCGTTGGCGACCCTGTCAGCGCCTCCGGCACCAGCGCGATCGAACGTGGAATCAGCCCCTGCTTCCTCCGTCAAGGCAGTCGCGTCGACCGGCGAGACTGTGGCCATCCGGGCCATCACCCGGACGTCTCTTGCCGACGGCGTCAGGGTGAGCATCGAACTGGACGGCGAGATCTCCTACCACCAGGAACGCCTCGACAACCCGCGGCGCGTCTTCTTCGATTTGAAGGGCGCGCGCCCGATCGAGGCGCTGCTCGATGCGACCCTCAGGTTCCCTGATGATCCGGTTCCGGAAATCAGGCTCGGACGGCATCCCCAGAACACGACCCGGGTCGTGATAGACATGCGTGGCGCAGACGACTACAGCGTCTTCACTCTTTACAACCCATATCGGGTGGTCGTTGACTTCCATCGCAGCGGCGCGCCGGTAGCGGCGGTTCCGCGCGTGCCCGTCGCGTCGCCTGTTTCGCTCAGACCGGGGTCGCCCGGCTTCGACTCGAGAGCGACAGCCGGGCTGGTGATTCCATCGCCTGTCGTTCCGCCCGCGCCGATTGCGGCCGCGCCAATCGAGAAGATCCCGCTCCCCTCCCGCGCCGCAGTTCCACCTGCGCTCGCCGCGCCTTCAGTGCCGTCGGCGAACTCGAACGGCCGGTTCTCGATCGCCCGTCAACTGGGGCTGGGTGTCTCGCGGGTCGTTATCGATGCGGGCCACGGGGGCCACGATCCAGGCGCTCACGGGAATGGCATCAACGAGGCGGATCTGGTGCTCGACGTCGCCCTGAGGCTTCGGAAGCTCCTCACCGAACAGGCCGGCGTGGACGTCGTCATGACACGCGACACCGACGTCTTCATCCCGCTCGAGGAGCGTACATCGATCGCCAACAGGGAATCGGCGGACCTCTTCCTGTCGATCCACGCCAATGCCAGCCGCGACACAAAAGCACGCGGAATCGAGACCTACTTCCTCAACTTCGCCTCGAATCCGGAAGCTGCGGCCGTGGCGGCACGCGAGAACACGACCTCCGGCAAAACGATGCACAGTCTGCCGGAGATAGTGCGCGCCATCACGCTGAACAACAAGATCGACGAGTCACGCGACTTCGCCGAGCTCGTTCAGAAGGCGATGGTCAAGAAGCTCGCTGTGAAGAATGCCGAGCTGAGGGATCTCGGCGTCAAGCAGGCGCCGTTCGTGGTCCTGATCGGCGCTGGAATGCCGAGCGTCCTCGCGGAGATCTCGTTCGTGACCCACAGGCAGGAAGGCCAGCTGCTCAAGACATCCGCGTATCGGGACCAGATCGCCGAAGCGCTCTTCGATGCAGTTCAGGGATACCAGAAGTCGCTGAAGTCTCGCAGCGCAGTGGCGTCGAGTACCGAGGGAGGAATAGAGGACCAGGCGCGCCAGGTGCGCGCCCTCCGGTGAAGCTCACTCGAGTCCAGTAGCTGTCAGCTCTTAGCCGTCAGCTAGATCCTGTCTTGACGTGTGAGCTGAAAGCCAAAAGCTGATAGCTCAAGTGAATTCGGGACTAGGTCGTGCTGTTGGGAGTGACCCGGAGCGCGTCGCGGTCGGATTGCGGCTCGGGATTGTATTTCGCGCGCAGGAGTTTGAATCCGATCAGCGCACCGCCGAGCGCCGCGCCGAGCAACAGGGCCGCGAGCAGCAGGACGCCCGTGAGCCCGAGCGCTCCGACGAGGATGTCCGACATCGACGTCGACTCGACGGGCTGCTCTGCTACGCGAACGATGATTGGATTTGTCGGCTGCAGCAGTGCGAACACCTTGGACCCCTACACCCTTTAGACTCCGAAACCGTCGACTTGGTGCCCGGGCGCGTAGCCCTTACTTCCAGCTTGCACTCGTGAATGCCAGCTCCGCCAGAGCCCTGACGGCCACTCCGGTCGGTCCTTTCGCGAGCCACGGCTTTGCTTCGTCCGTCCACGCGGTGCCGGCGACGTCCAGATGGGCCCACGGCAGGTCCCCGACGAACTCCTTGAGGAACATAGCGGCCGTGCATGCGCCGGCAGGCCGTCCGCCGGTGTTCATCATGTCGGCGATCTCGCTCCGGAGCTGATCGGCGTATTCGTCGTAGAGCGGCATGGGCCAGCAGCGATCGCCGGAGCGAAGGCCGACCTTCCGGATGACCTCGACCCACCCATCAGGCTGACCGAAGAGGCCCGACGCAGCCCGGCCCAGCGCGACCACGCACGCACCGGTCAGCGTGGCGACGTCAACCAGGTGAGTGGCGCCGAGCTCCTGCGCGTACCAGAGCCCGTCCCCGAGGATCAATCGACCCTCGGCATCGGTGTTGATGACCTCGACGGTCTTCCCGCTGCCCCCGGTGAGCACGTCACCCGGCTTGATTGCCCGGCCGCCGGGCATGTTCTCGGCCGTGGGGACTATCCCGATGACGCGGATGGGCGCCTTCAGCAGGGCGATCGCGCGAAGCGCCCCAATCACGGCGGCCCCGCCCGCCATGTCGTCCTTCATCTTCTCCATACCGTCGGCCGGCTTGATCGAAATGCCGCCGGTATCGAAGGTGATGCCCTTGCCGACGAGCCCGAGGACCGGCGCGGTTGGTGCGCCTGGAGGATCGTGCCTGAGGACGATCATTCGCGGCGGTTCCGCGCTGCCACGGCCAACGCCGAGCAGCAGACCCATGCCGAGTCGCGCGAGTTCGTCCTCGTCCAGAATCTGGACCGACAGCCCGACGCTTCTTCCAATTACGCCGGCGCGATCGGCGAAGACGGAGGGCGTCAATACGTTCGATGGCTCGTTGCAGAGATCGCGGGCGATGTTGCACGATTCGGCCAGGACGCGTCCGCGCTCCACTGCCTGCTCGAGTGGCGCCGCGTCGCCGCCGCGACGGTCCACGACGACCGCGCGGTCTGCGGGTGGACCGCCTCGCTCTCCGCTTTTGTAGCGATCCCCGCTGTAGTTCGCCAGGACGAGTCCTTCAGTGATTGCCTGCGCCGAATCGGCGCCATTCTCCAGACCTCGATTGAGGACTGCAACGTGCCCGAGGCGCCGCTGCCGGGCGGCAAGCGCCGCCGCGCTGGCCACTCGACGCAGCCGGTCCATGCTGGCTTCGTCGGCTCGTCCGCACCCGATAAGCGCGACCCGCGCTGCCCGCCATCCCGAGACCACAGGCAGGACGAAGAGCTCGTAGGGCTTGGCCTGGAACTCCTTCCCAAGGACGGCGCGCTTGACGGCCTGGACGGTCGCCTCGTTGAGGCCTTCGAGAAGTGCGTATGGCTCCTCGCCTTCGAACACCGGCACGAAGAGCACATCCGTGTCGATCTCCGCAGATCGGGAGGTGCTCAGGTTGACAAGGGGCCCGGCAACCGAAGAGGACATCGCGTGATTATATGGTAATCACCAATGAGGCCCTGTTCCGGCGGCCGAGAGCCTCGATCGATCATGCTGAACCGGTCACGCCCGGACCGACTGATTGCGCCTCTATCGCTTGGGTTTGGTCCCCTGCTACAATGCCTTCAATCCACGAACGACTCCCCGGGAGCGTGCCATGAGCATCTGGTCAGCCACGTCACGCGGAAGCCTCGTCGCCGTCCTGTGCAGCGGCCTCGCTGTCCTCCCGACGGCCGCCGCATCCAACAAGGACAACAAGCCGACAATCGCCATCAAGTCTGCCCCAGCGATGGGTTTTGCTCCATTTCGCGTAGTGCTGACAGTCGATGTCAAAGGCGGCCCGGACGACTACGAGCAGTACCTACTGCGCAACCGCCGAATGGGACATGGGTGATGGCAACCGGGCCGAGCAGGCCGACGACTGTGATCCGTATGAGGCAGGCAAGAGTCAGATCAAACGTCGATACATCCGGGAGCAGGTTTTCGACACTCCCGGCGAGTTCAGGGTCGTCTTCAAGCTGAAGCAGAAGAACAAGGTCGTCGGCACCGGCGTCACGACGATTCGCGTGCGTGGTATGAGGGACGGCGACGAGATTATCCGCTAGCCACCATCCGCACGATCTCCAACTCCTCGACCTGCCCGCTACGAATGCGGAACGCGCGCGTGATCGGTCGCTGCGGCTCGAGCAGCGACACGATGATGCACAGGAAGTCGTTCGAGAAGTTCTCGGCGATGTCGGACGGCGAAGGCACCGGTTCCGATTGCGGATGGGAATGATACGCGCCGAGAATCTCCCGGCGTGTGCCGCGCAATCGCTTCATCAGCGCCACCTGCGCGGCAGGATCCACGAGGAACCGCGTCAATCCAGGTTCGATGTTGGGCGTCCTGACACTCTCGTCGACGGAATCGCCGGCGCCGACGAGCAAGCCGCAGCACTCCCGCGGCGCTTCGGCGACCGCGTGCGCGACGATGTCCGCCAGAACGTGTGATGGAATTCGAAGACGTCGTGCCCGGTGCGAGTCCTCGCGCGTGATGGGTTTCACCGTTCGAGCTCGGGCCGGTCGCGATACTGCTCGAGTGCCTCCGGATTTGCGAGCGCCTCCAGATTCTTGACCGCCCGCCCGTGGACCACCTCGCGAACCGCCAGCTCCACGATCTTGCCGCTCTTGGTCCGGGGAATGTCCCTTACCGCGACGATGCGGGCAGGCACGTGCCTCGGGGTGGCATTCCGTCGGATCTCCTCGCGAATGCGTTCCTGCAGCCCGGGCGTCAGGGTCGTGCCCTCTTTGAGACGCACGAAGAGCACGATCCGCTCGTCGCCGTTCCACTGCTGTCCGATGACCAGGCCCTCGAGGACCTCGGGCACCTGCTCGACCTGCCGATAGATCTCCGCCGTGCCGATGCGCACGCCGCCTGGGTTGAGGACGGCGTCGGAGCGGCCGTAGATCACGATACCGTCGTGCTCCGTGAGCTCGACGTAGTCACCGTGGTGCCAGACGCCCGGATACCTCTCGAAATACGCCGCGTGGTACCGGCGGCCGTCCGGATCGTTCCAGAACCCGACCGGCATCGACGGGAAGGGCCGGGTGCAGACCAACTCGCCCTTCTGCTGGCGTATAGAGTGTCCGGCCTCGTCGAACACCTCGACCGCCATCCCGAGGAGCCGAGCCTGGATCTCGCCCCTCCAGACCGGCCCTGTGGGATTGCCGCCGACGAAGCAGGCGACGATGTCCGTGCCGCCCGAGACCGACGCCAGATGAACGTCCTGCTTTATCTTCGAGTACACGAAGTCGAAGCTCTCGGCGACCAGCGGCGAGCCCGTCGACACGATCGTCCGAATCGAATCAAGGTTATGAGAGGCGGCCGGCTCGCACCTGGCTTTTGCGATCGAGTCGATGAACTTGGCGGACGTGCCAAAGAGCGTCGCCTGTGTGTCGTCCGCCAGATCGAACAGCGCGCGCGCATCCGGGTGCATGGGCGATCCATCCCAGAGAACGAGGGTCGCTTCCGAGGCGAGCGCGGACACGAGCCAGTTCCACATCATCCATCCGCAGCTGGTGAAGTAGAACACGCGGTCACCGGCGCGGATGTCGCAGTGCAGCTGATGCTCCTTGAGATGCTGAATCAGCGTGCCACCGGCGCCGTGGACGATGCACTTCGGCACCCCTGTCGTGCCCGAGGAGAACAGGATGAAGAGCGGGTGATCGAACGGGAATCGCTCGAACCGGACGTCGTGCCCGAATCCGGAATCCAGGAACTCGTCCCACACGACGGCGCGGTCGAGGCTCGCAATCGCCGGTTGTGAATCGACGTGTGGTACCACGACCACGCGACGGAGGCTGGGCATGCTGCGCGCAATCTCGTGGAGGCGCACGAGGCAGTCGTGTCTCTTGCCAGCGTAGTCGTAGGCATCGGCTGACACGAGGACCTTCGGCTCGATCTGCCCGAATCGATCCAGGACGCCCTGGGCGCCGAAGTCCGGCGAGCACGAGGACCAGACAGCGCCAATGGCCGCCGAGCCGAGCGCGCCGATGATGCTCTCCGGCAGGTTGGGCACGAAACCCGCCACGCGATCGCCGGGCCCGACGCCCGCGTTCAGTAGCCCGCCGGCGAACGAAACGACGGCGCCATGCAACTCGCTCCACGTCAGTGTCCGGCGGCGCCCCGACTCGTCGCGATAGAGGATGGCGGGCTGACTGTCCCGGCGACGGAGCAGGTTCTCGGCGAAGTTCAGCCGCGCGTCAGGGAAGAAGCGCGCGCCCGGCATCCGCTCGGGGTTCTCGAGGACACGGTTGCCGCGCTCGCCGATGATACCGGTGAAGTCCCACACAGCCCGCCAGAAGTCCGACGGGCGATCGATCGAGAATTGGTAGAGCGAAGCGTAGTCGGCAACCGGTATTTCGTTTTTCTCGCCGACATCCCGCATGAACCGCGTGAGGTTGGCGTCGGCCACACGCTCGCGCGACGGCACCCAGACTGGCTGTGTCACATCACAAAGAATACTCTTCGGTCTTGAAGAGCGTGAAGCCCCGCTTCATGTAATTCGGCAGCGCCGCCGGATGGTCGAGCGAGCACGTGTGCAGCCACACGCGATGAGATGTCATCCGCCACGCGGTTTCCGCGGCGACGGTGAGGAGATGCCCTCCAAGCCCGCGTCCGGTGAACTCGTCGAAGAGGCCGAAGTACGCGATCTCGATCCCATCGTCGGCATCCCGCTGCAGCTCGAAATACCCGGCGAGGGTTCCCTTGACCGTCATCAACCAGATCGAGACGGCATCGTTGTCAAGGTGTGAGCGAATCCGCTCGTCGGTCCACCCGAGCCGGTCGACCCAGCGGTACTTCCGGCCGACCTCGGAATAGAGAAAGCGCCAGAGGGCGGGAAAGCAGTCTGCGGCGTGCTCGACTCTGATGGTGAGATCGGCAACCCGCGCCGAGCGCAGAGCCGAGGGCTCGCGCATCTCGAGATAAGTGCGTTGCGCAGTTGCCATCGTGGTGATGATCGCGTCAGTCCTGACGATCCGCTTCGAGTGCGCGCTTCCAGCCCGCTGCTGATTCGAACACCGTGTCGATCGTCGCGCCTTCCTCGAGATCCTGCCGGATGGCCTGAAGGACGGCGATCAGATCGTCGAGCGCGGCCCCCACATGCTCCCGGTTCGTCGCTGCGACGTCCCGCCAGATGTCCGAAGGGCTTGCGGCGAGCCGCGTCGTGTCGCGCAGTCCGCGTCCGGAGAGGGCCAGGCCGTCTGCGCCGGCGTGCTCCCCCACCACGTGCATCAGGGCGCTCGCCGTGAGCTGCGGCAAGTGACTCAGGTACGCGAGGAGTAGATCGTGGGTGTCAGGCGAGGCCCGTCGCGGGATCGCGCCGATCCCGGTGACGAACGCCTCGAGCCGCCGGATGTCGTCGTCCGTCCGGGACGCCTCTGCGGCAAGGAACCATGGCCGGTCTGCGAAGAGATCCCCGCGCGCCTCGCTGATGCCGCCGGTCGCGGCGCCGGCAAGCGGATGGCCGCCAATAAAGCGGAGACGCGCGGGAAGCGCTCGCGCCGCTTCGGCGATCGTCACCTTGGTGCTACCCACGTCCGTTACGAGCGCGGGCCCGGCCACGTAGTCGGGGAGCCGTTCGAGGATCCGGATGTTCTGGCGAACAGGAGCGGCCAGGACGATCAGATCGGCGTCCGCCACCATGACCAGGTCGTCGCCACCGACGTCTACGGCGTGAAGCCGCATCGCGGTTTCGAGGACGTCCTTGCTGTCCACCGCGATCACGAGGCTGCCCGGCCAGCGCTGACGCGCCGCCATCGCGAGCGACCCGCCGATGAGGCCGCACCCGACGATGCCGATACGCGGAAAGAGGGGCGGTTCGTCTGGCGGCTTCTGCCGATCGGCAATGGGGAGTGTCTTCACGACGCGCTCGCCAAAAAGGCGCTGGGGCGGCCCTTCAGACCCACCATCGCGGAGCGGGCTGCAGCCAGCGCCCTACCTCGAGGCATGCTGGGGATCCCATTGCGGAGAAAATGCCAGCGATCCCCGCGACTCTGCCATTACACTCCCCAACCGCGCCGCGCGACCGCCTCGAGGCAGATGCTGCGCCCGATGGCCGGCGCGATGATCCTGAGCTCCGCCATCAAGCGGTCGAACTGGCCGGGGAAGAGCGACTGTGCGCCATCGCTCAACGCGTGATCCGGATCGTTGTGAACCTCGATCAGGAGGCCGTCGGCGCCCGCGGCGACCGCGGCGCGCGCCATCGGCGTGACTTTGTCGCGCCGTCCCGTGCCGTGGCTCGGATCGACGAGAACCGGCAGGTGACTGAGCTTCTGCACGACGGGGATCGCCGAGATGTCGAGCGTGTTGCGCGTGTAGCTCTCGAACGTACGAATGCCACGCTCGCAGAGCATCACGTTCATGTTCCCGCCGGCCAGGATGTACTCGGCCGACAGCAGCCACTCCTCGATGGTCGCAGAGATGCCGCGCTTCAACAGGACCGGCGTCCGCGTGTGCCCGAGCTCCCGAAGGAGCGTGAAGTTCTGCATGTTGCGCGCGCCGACCTGGAGGATGTGCGAGTACTTCTCGATCAGATCGAGCTGGCTGATGTCCATGACTTCCGACACCAGCTTCATGTTGTGGCGATCGGCCGCCGTGCGCAGCATCCGGAGGCCCTCTTCGCCGAGCCCCTGGAAGCTGTACGGAGAGCTGCGCGGCTTGAACGCTCCGCCGCGTAAGACTTTGGCGCCCGCCGCCCGCACCGCCGCCGCTGTCGCCTCGACTTGTTCGTCGGTCTCGGCCGAGCAGGGCCCGGCCATGACGACGACCTCGTCGCCGCCGATGCGGAGATCGTCGATGACGACAACGGTGTTGTCTGGCTTGAAGGTGCGGCTGGCGAGCTTGTACGGCTCGGTAATCCGCACGACCTCCTGCACGCCGTCGAGAACCTCCAGCAGCCGCGAGTCGAACTGTCGCTGACCGCCCACCGCGCCAAGCACCGTTCGCAGCGCGCCCGTGGACCGGTGCACGTCGAAACCCATGCTGGTCAGCTGCGCGATGACGCCTTGAATCTGCTCGTCCGTCGCAAGCTCCTTCATGACCACTACCATGATGTGTCTGCCTTTTCAGTCTAAGAATAACCGGGGGGCTTCGCCCCGCCGGACCCCCCAGCGCCTTCTATGAGCCGGAATGATCGATCACTGGATCGTCTGGATCCTCCTGCCCGTCCGCCATCCGCTCCAGCCGCCTGGCTTCGTCGATGATTCGTTCGAACAGGCGTCTGATCGCCCCATCGTCCAGCGGCCCCCGGTTCACGTGCGCGACGTGCGCGAGAACTTCGGCCTCGCGGGTCGGCTGGTAGATGTCGACGCCCGCCGTCTTCTTCACCCGACCTACTTCCAGCGCGCAGGCGGCGCGCGCCGAGAGGAGGCGTACCAACTGCTCATCGAGCTCGTCGATGCGCTTCCGCAAAGACTCGATGAGGCTTACAGGCTGCTCTTCAGCCACTTCACGTACTCGCTCGCGTGTGCGCACACGTCGACGGACCCGTTGCGTGCGATCGTGTCGACCAACGCGCTTCCAACGACGGCGGCATCGGCCGCGCGGCAGGCTTCGGCGACGTGCTCAGGGCTCGAGATCCCGAAGCCGACCGCAATGGGAAGCGACGATGCGGCGCGTACCCGCTCGAGCAGCACCGGGACGTCAGAGGCCAGCCGATCGCGCATGCCCGTCACACCAAGTCTCGAAATGACATACAGAAACCCTCGACCGAGCTCCGCGGACCGTCGAATCCGCGCATCGGTCGTCGTAGGACTTACCAGGAAGATCGGATCAAGACCGGCATCGACGAGCGGCTGCCGGAGCGGCTCCGCCTCTTCGACCGGGTAGTCCAGAATCAAGACGCCGTCGACTCCCGCGTCGGCAGCGGCCCGGGCGAAGGCCCTGGCGTCCATTCGCAGAACAGGATTGGCGTAAGTGAAGAGCACAATCGGTGTATCGACGGCTGATCTGACCCGACGCACGAGCTCCAGGGACCCACGCAGGGTCATCCCGGCAGCCAGCGCCCGCTCGATCGCCCGCTGGATGACGGGGCCGTCCGCAAGTGGATCGGAGAACGGCACGCCGATCTCCAGAACATCCGCGCCGGCCTGCGCCACTGCCGTGACAATGGCGGTCGATCTCTCCGGATCGGGATCGCCGGCCGTGAGGTAGGCGACGAGGCCGCCTCGCCCGCCCGCTCTCAGCCGGTCGAAGGTCTGCTGCAGTCGTGACATCAGGCACCGTTCCCCGCGCGACGGAGCGCCTTCTCGACACTCTGGACGTCCTTGTCCCCCCGCCCTGACAGGTTGACCAGCAGCACCTGATCCCGTTGCATCGTCGGCGCGAGCCTGCAGGCATACGCAATGGCGTGGGCAGATTCGAGTGCGGGCAGGATGCCTTCTTCGCGGCCAAGGCGTTGAAACGCCGCCAGCGCCGCATCGTCGTCTATCCATGCATACTCGGCGCGATGACTGTCGTGCAGCCAGGCATGCTCAGGCCCAACGGCGGCGTAGTCGAGCCCCGCGGAGACCGAGTGCGTGAGCTCGATGTTGCCGTCCGAATCCTGGAGCACGTACGTGTGGGTCCCCTGCAGCACGCCTGCGCTGCCGCCGGCAAAGCGCGCGGCGTGCTCGCCCGAACGAATCCCGCGGCCGCCCGCCTCGACCCCGATCAGCTTCACGCCTCGATCGTCGATGAACGCGTCGAAGAGGCCCATCGCGTTGCTGCCGCCTCCGACGCAGGCGACGATCGTGTCGGGCAGCCTGCCGATGCTGTCGAGGCACTGACGTCGCGCTTCCTGGCCGATGACCGACTGAAACTCCCTGACCATCAGCGGATACGGATGCGGACCAAGCACGGACCCGAGGAGATAGTAGCTGTCCGAGACGTTGGCGACCCAATCGCGCATTGCCTCGTTGATGGCGTCCTTGAGCGTCTTCGCTCCGGCGTCGACGCGTCTGACCGTCGCGCCGAGCAGCTCCATCCGAAAGACATTGAGCGCCTGTCGCTCCATGTCCTCGGCGCCCATGTAGACGTCACAGCGCAGCCCGAGAAGCGCGCAGACTGTCGCCGTCGCCACTCCGTGCTGGCCTGCGCCGGTCTCGGCGATGACGCGCCTTTTGCCCATTCGCTGCGCGAGGAGCCCCTGACCGAGAGCGTTGTTGATCTTGTGCGCGCCCGTATGTGCCAGGTCCTCGCGCTTCAGAAAAATGCGTGCGCCGCCGAGCGCCTCGCCGATCCGGCGGGCCTCGTAGAGGGGAGTCGGGCGGCCCACGTAGTCGGCGAGCAACTGGCGCAGGCGCGCGACGAACGTGTCGTCCTTTCGCGCGGCGAAGTACGCGGCTTCGAGCTCTGCGACCGGGGCCACGAGCGTCTCCGGCACGAACCGGCCGCCGTAGACGCCGTAGTATCCGCGCGAATCAGGGTCGCGCTTGGCGAACGAAGGTGAAGAAGACATGGTCATAGCGTAGCCAGGTTGTCCGGATCGAGCCGGGGATCGTCGAGAACGGTGAAGAGGTGTCGAAGCTTGTCGTGGTCCTTCATGCCGGGCGACGATTCGACGCCGGACGACAGATCGATGGCGTAGGGCCGCACGCGATCGATCGCGTCCGACACGTTCGAAGGGCTCAGCCCGCCCGAAAGGATGATGGGACGCAGCCGGGCGGCGGCTGCCGCAACGGTCCAGTCGATGGCGCGCCCTGTGCCACCCCGACGTATCGGATCATGCGCGTCGAGCAGCATCGTCGCAGTGGCCGGCAATTCGTTACAGGCCCGGGCCGCATTGAAAGTGCCTGTCACGGGAACGGCCTTGATGACGCGATAGCGGCTCCTCGAGTAACTGTCCGGCTGCTCGTGCCCGTGCAGCTGCACGGCCGACAGCTTGACCAGGCCCGCGACGCCGTTGACGTAATCCTGCGTCTGATCGACGAACACGCCGACAGCGGAGACGAACGGCGGCAGCTCTGCGACAATGGCACGCGCGCGCTCGGGATCGACGAACCTCGGGCTCGCGGGCCAGAACACGAACCCGATCGCATCCGCGCCAAGCTCGGAGGCCAGCCTGGCGTCTTCCAGCCTTCGCACGCCACAGATCTTCACCCGCGTTCTCATCAGGCTTCTCTTGGCTCCCGCCGAATCCTCGCCGATTGTGTGAGCTCTCGAAGAGCCGCACCAGGGTCCGGCTGCGCGATCAGGCGCTCCCCCACGAGGAATGCGTCGTAACCTGCCCGTGAGAGCCGCTCGAGATCGCCCGCCGTCCGGATGCCGCTCTCCGCGACCCTGATGACTCCGACAGGTAACGCACGAGCGACGCTCTCGTGGACCGCCGGATCGACCGCAAGCGTGCGAAGATCCCGGCAGTTGACTCCGACGATCGCGGCGCCCGCTCCGACCGCCCGGGCCGCTTCCTCGACGTCATGCACTTCTACCAATGCGGCCAACCCCAGCTGACCGCACGTTCGCAGCAGCGACCGCAGCTCGGCATCACTCAGCGCCGCCACAATCAGCAGCGCCGCCTCCGCGCCGAGCGCTGCCGCTTCCGCCAGCTGGTAGTCCGTGACGATGAAGTCCTTGCGGAGGATGGGGATGTCGACCGCGGCCCTGACCTGCGCGAGGTGCTCGGGCGATCCATCGAAAAACGTCGGCTCCGTGAGAACGGAGATGGCTGCCGCGCCAGCCTCGGCATAGGCCGCCGCGTGCGCCCCCGGATCGTAGTCGCGGCGAAGAATCCCCTTGGACGGCGACCGTCTCTTGCACTCGGCGATGATGCGGGGCGTCTCGTGCTCGCGGAGCGCGGCCGCGAACCTTGCACCGTTGGCCTTGCGCGTCGATTCGCTCGTGACAGCTGCCAGCGGTCGGCGCTGTTGTCTGACGTCCACCGCGTGTCGCGTCGCGGCCACGATCGTTCCCAGGAGGTTGGCGGCCGTCATACGCGCGCCACCTCCGGTGACGTGTTCGAGACGCGAACGAGCGTCGCCAGCACGTCAGCTGCACGTCCGGAGTCGAGCGCGTCCGCTGCCATGACGAGACCGTCCGAGATGCTGCTTACGGCGCCAGCAATGAACAGCGCCGCGCCTGCGTTGAGCAGAACGATGTCTCTCGGTGCGCCGGCCCGGCCGGCCAGAACGTCCCGGGCGATTTCCGCGTTGGCGTCCGCTCCGCCGCCCCGTAGCGTCTCGGGTGACGCCTTCGGGATTCGCACGTCGGACGGATGGAGGTAGAACGTGTTGACCGATCCATCCCGGCATTCCGAAATCTTTGTGTAGCCGGTCGTCGAGATCTCGTCGAGACCGTCCGCACCATGCACCACCCACGCTCGTTCCGACCCGAGGAGCCCCAGCGACCGTGCGACCAGTTCCGTGAGCTCCGGGCGGGGTACGCCGACGAGCTGACGTGAAGCGCCCGCAGGGTTCGTCAAAGGGCCGAGCAGATTGAACGCCGTTCGGACGCCGAGCTCTTTCCGAGTCGGCCCCGCATGGCGCATCGAAGGATGGAATGTCGGCGCGAGGAAGAAAGCAAGGCCTGCTTCCTCGAGGCACCGCTCGACGACGGCCGGACCGGCGTTGATGTTGACGCCGAGCGCCTCGAAGAGATCCGCGCTGCCGCATTGGCTGGAGACCGACCGGTTGCCGTGTTTGGCGACGCGCACTCCCGCTGCCGCCACGACCAGCGCCGAGACCGTCGACACGTTGAAGGTGTGGGAACGATCGCCACCCGTGCCGCACGTGTCGAAGACGGGGTCGAATGTCTTCGACAGCGGTACGGCGCGCAGGCGCATCGTTCGCGCGAGACCCACGACTTCGGAGGGCCGCTCTCCCTTCATCGCCAGTGCGATCAAGAGACCGGCTATCTGCGCAGACGAGGCTCGACCGTCCATGATCTCGCCCATCGCCGCCGCCGCCTCGTCGACCGTGAGGTCCTCGCGACGCTGAAGCTTCTCGATGAGGGAGCTGAACATCACAGTTCCAGGAAATTGCGCAGCAGCTGTCGGCCTTCGCCCGTCAGCACCGATTCCGGGTGAAACTGCACACCGTGCACCGGCATCGTGCGATGTCTGACCGCCATGATCGTGCCGTCCTCCGTGTGAGCGCAGACGTCGAGCTCCGAGGGTACGGGGTCGGCGATGACGAGCGAGTGGTAACGGCCGGCGACGAAAGGCGACGAGATGCCGCGGAAGAGGCCCTTGCCGTCATGCTCGATCGACGACACCTTGCCGTGCATCGGCACCGGCGCACGCACGATCGATCCGCCGAACGCCAGGCCGATGCCCTGATGGCCGAGGCACACGCCCAACAGCGGCACGTTCTGACCCATCTCGCGAATCAATTCCACTGTAATGCCCGCATCCTCGGGACGGCCTGGTCCAGGAGAGATGACGATGCGCTCCGGGCGCAGCCCTCGAACTTCGTCGAGCGTGATTTCGTCGTTCCGGCGCACGAGTGGCGGCGCGCCCAGCTCTCCGAGGTACTGCGCGAGGTTGAACGTGAACGAGTCGTAGTTGTCGAGCAGCAGTATCACAGTCCGGTTTCCGCCATGGCGAGCGCCTGCAACAACGCCCGGGCCTTGTCTCTCGTTTCTTCGTATTCCGCTGCCGGGTTCGAGTCCGCGACGATGCCGGCGCCGGCCTGGACGCGAGCGACGCCGTCTCTGATCGTGATCGTCCGGATCGCGATGCAGAAATCAAGGTTGCCGGCGAAGTCGATGTAACCGACTGCACCCGCGTAGATGTCGCGCCGCGTGGGCTCGAGCGACGCGAGGATCTGCATCGCCTTGATTTTCGGGGCGCCCGAGACGGTTCCCGCCGGGAAGCACGCGACGAGCGCGTCCAGATGGTCGCGATCTTCGGCGAGCCGGCCATCCACCGTCGAGACGAGGTGCATGACGTGCGAATAGCGCTCGAGCGCCATGTACTGCGGGACCCGCACCGAACCAAATTCGCAGACGCGTCCGAGATCGTTGCGCCCGAGGTCCACCAGCATGACGTGCTCGGCTCGTTCTTTCTCGTTGCGTTTGAGCTCCTCTGCCATGCGAAGGTCTTCGTCCTCGTTCGTCCCGCGGGGTCTCGTGCCCGCGATCGGGTGCGTTTCGGCCTTTCGCCCCTCGACGCGGACGAGCATCTCCGGCGACGAGCCGACGATCGCGAGGCCGTTGAGCCGCATGAAATACATGTACGGCGACGGATTGACGTGACGCAGGGCGCGGTAGATCGTGAACGGGTCGGCGGCGACTTTTGCCTCGAAGCGCTGCGACAGGACCGCCTGATAGATGTCGCCTGCGGCGATGTGCTCCTTGATGGTGCGCACGCCTGCTTCGAATACCTCACGCGTCTGGTTCGACGCGAATTCGGGAGGGTTGCGTATGGCTACCGATGGTTGCGAGAGGCTCCGTTCGAGCTCGCGCTCGAGAAACTGGATCTTCGCGCACGCGAATTGATACAGGGCCTGGAGATCTTCGTCCGGCGTGATTCGCGCGTTCGCCACGATCAGGATCCGATGCTTGACGTGATCGAAGGCCAGGACGGTATCGAAGAGCATGAAACCGGCCTCATCCTCGTCGGCGGCCCCGCCCGAGAGTCCTCGCTCCTGCCATGTCTGGAGGAGCGCCGGCTCGAAGCTCGGCGAGGCGTCGTAGCCGATGAAGCCGACGGCGCCGCCCGTGAACCGAGGCAGGCCCGGAACGAACGGCGATCGAAATTCGGTCATGAGCCGGCGGAGGGCGGTGACGAATCCGTCCGTCACGTCGGTCGTCACGCCAGACCGGTCCATGGTCGTCTTGCCCTGGCGTGACCGCAGGACGAGGAAGGGATCCTTGCCGAGGAAGGAGTACCGCGCGACCTGCTCGCCTCCCTCGACGCTCTCGAAGAGGAACGCGTAGTCCGAGTGCTCGGCAATCTTGAGAAACGCCGAGACGGGGGTCAGCAAGTCCGCGATGATTTCCTTGACGACCGGCACGAACGTTCCCCGGCGGGTCAGCTCCACGAACTCTTCGAACGTTGTCTGCTTCATAAAGTATGCGTCGGGATACGCAAGCTGCTTCCGGCCGTTTGCACTGGCACTGGCACCGCGGATCGTGCGGCCGTCGCAAAAATGCCCTCGGGCGGCCGCTGCCCTGTCCAGAGCTCGAACTGACGTTCCGCCTGCGCGACGAGCATCTCGAGCCCGCCGATCGTGTCGCAGCCCGCGGCACGCGCATCGCTCAGGAGCGTCGTCTCTTCCGGCTCGTATACGAGGTCGTAGACCATTCTTCCGTCGAGCGGCGTGAGCCCCATCGGGCTCGCGCCCGCGGGAACGCTGCTAGCGGGAATGGTGTTGACGAGGAGATCCCACGTTCCGGGAGGGGGCGGGAAGACCTCGGTACGGCCGCCGACAAGATCCGCGACCTCGCTGGCGGAGTCCTCGCGCCGCGCGGAAATCGTGACCTGCGCGCCGCTATCCGCCAGCGCAAAGGCAACCGCGCGCGCCGAGCCGCCGCCGCCGAGAATGGTCGCGCGCAAGCCGCGCAGTGGAATGCGATTCGTCAGCGGAGCGAGGAATCCGCCGACGTCGGTGTTCGCGCCGAGCCAGCGGCCGTTGCGGTTGACGATCGTGTTGATCGCACCGACCCGCCTGGCGATAGGCTCGATCTCGTCCACCGAAGCCATGAGCGGGACCTTGAACGGCGCCGTGATGCTCAGTCCGCCCAGCGACAGCGCCTTCGCGAAAGAGACGACGTCGGCTGCAGTAGCGGCTTCGAGCGGCAGGTACGCGGCGTTGAGATCGAGCGCAGCGAATCCCGCGTTGTGCATGATCGGAGACCGTGAGTGCCCGATCGGCTTTCCAACGACGCCGTACAGCGCCGCGTCCGGCCGGATGCGCCGGAACTGCAAGTGGCGGAGCATGCGGTCGGCCGGAATCTGGCCCGGCGCCACGCCATCGCCGACGTACGTCCATCTATTGCCCAGGCGTCCCGCAAGGGCGCGTGAGGGAAGGCCCGCGGGTCCCATCGCGAGGAGGACGTGAGGCTGGGGCGTTCCGTGTGTCAGCGCGAACAGCGGCAGTGACTCGCTCAGCGTGTCAACCGCAACTGCCAGCTTGGAGATTTCCGCGCCGAGGCTCCTCACATGGCGGTACAAGGCCTCGACGTCCCTTGGCGGGGCCTCGAAATCGTGTCTCGAAACGACGATTCGTCGTCCACCGTGCGCCCGAATCAAGTCAGGGGTGAACCCGGCGGCGGCCTCGATGTCGATGTACTCTGCGCCTCCGGCCAGCGCGGCCTCGAGGATGCGGAGACGCTCCTCTTCAGATCCCCGGAACCCCCCACCCTCCCACTGCGCCCGGCAAGTGACGATCACTGGACAGCGGCGTCCGTCGAGGGCCGCCGCGACGTCCGGGTGGTCGACCTTGTCGAGGCGGAGCTCGATCAGGTCGGCGTCGGCCGCGTCACGTGCGGCGCGCATTTCTCCCATGGTGGGAGCCGCTACCGTCGCACAGAGCAAGGGTTCGTCGTTCACAGCTTTCACTCACCAGGAACCAGAATCGAGCACTCGCAAACGGCCTGCTCGAACAATAAAAAAGCCTCCACAGCCTGTCTGGCTGGGAGGCTTCCGTGAAGTCCGACCTGCGTGGATGCAGGCTAGCGGAGGCGCTCCCCAGCGGACGCATACCACCACCAATAGGACGAAGACGTCCCGCGGCGATTGGCGTGCGGCAGGCTGAAGAGGGCCACCAAGATGGCGCCACGTTACCACCTTTCTGCTTGACCCGCAAGCACTTGGTTCGTATAACTGAACTAAGAGCCCCTTTCTCGAACAGACACATGAAGATACGAACTGCCCTCGCGGCCCTGGGTGCGGCCGCTCTGCTCGGTGTCTCTCTTCCGGCCGCCACACCCCTGATGCCCGTCGACGAGATCCGCCCAGGAATGGAGGGGGTCGGCCGGACGGTCTTCGCTGGCACCGATCTGAAGGACTTCAAGGTCCACATTCTCGGCGTGCTGCGCAACATCCAGGGACCAAAGCGCGATCTGATTCTGGCGAAGCTCGAAGGCGCGGGCCTGGCCGAGTCCGGCGTCGCGCAGGGAATGAGCGGAAGTCCCGTCTACGTCGACGGACGCCTGATCGGGGCGGTCTCGTATTCGATTGGAGCGTTTTCCAAGGAACCGATCGCGGGCATCACGCCGATTGCGGAGATGAAGGACGCGACCGTCCTGCCGCGGCGCGCCGCAACCGGGCAGGCGCGCCTCGAGCTTCCCGTGACAGCCGAGGCGCTCACCTCCGCGCTGAGCGCGGCGTATGCCCGGCTGGCACCGTTCAGTCAGCGCCCGGCCGACGTCCAGTCGATCGGATTGCCCTCCGCCGCGGGCGCCCAGATCGGCGCGATGCTGCGTCCGATCGCGACGCCGTTGATGATGAGCGGCTTCGAGTCGGCGACCGTCGATCTGATTGCAGGCGCATTTCGCGAAGCCGGCTTCGTTCCGTTCGTCACCGGCGCATCGGCTGCGTCGCCAGAGCAAACCTCTCCGCCCCCGTCGGCGCTCCGCGAGGGCGACGCGATCGGCGTGTCGCTCGTCGGCGGCGACCTTGAAATGGGCGCGACCGGCACCGTCACGCACATCGACGGCAATCGCATCTACGCCTTCGGGCATCCCTTCTACGACCTCGGCCCGACGGAATTCCCGCTCACGCGCGCCTACGTGTACACGATCCTTCCGAGCCTGATGACGTCGTTCAAGATTTCCACGCTCGGCGAAACGATCGGCACGATGCAGCAGGATCGCGCGACAGCCATTGCCGGAACGCTCGGCAAGGGTCCACGTCTGATCCCGATGAAGGTGACGCTCGAGCGAACCGGCAGCGCGGACGCGTCCCGGCGCACGCTGAACTATCAGCTCGTCAACGATCAGCTCTTCACCCCGCTCCTTGCCTACGTCACGATGTTCAACACGCTGGGCGCATACGAACGCCAGTTCGGCGCCGCCACCTTCAGCGTGCAGAGCCGCGCGCACGTCAAGGGACATGGCGACCTCGCCGTGGACGATGTGTTCACCGGCGACAGCCCGATGCTGGGAGCTTCGACGGCCGTGGCTGGCCCGCTCACCATGCTCCTGTCGAACGACGTCGAGCCCGTGACGATCGATGGCCTCGATATCACCGTTGCCACGACAGAGACACCGCGCAGCGCCACGATCGAGCGCGTCTGGCTCGACGAGGTCAGGCCCCGGCCCGGGCGTACCATTCCCCTGAAGGTGCTGACGCGGAGCTATCGTGGAGAAGAAAAGATCTCGACCGTGCCGATCGAGATACCGGCCAACGCTACCGGCGATCTGTCCATTCTCGTGACCGACGGCCGTCAATTGAACTCGATGGAACAGCGTGAGCTTCGCCGCTCGCTCCAGCCCCAGAGCGTCGCGCAGCTGATGCGCCTGCTGAACGACACCCGGCGCAACAACCGCATCTACGTGCGGCTGCTGACCGGCACGCCCGGCGCCGTCGTCAAGGGCGAAGCGATGACGGCGCTGCCGCCTTCCGTTCTGTCGATCATGGAGAGCGAGCGGAACGGCGGCAGCTTCTCCCCCATCCGCAGTGCCACGATCGGTGAATGGGAGCTGGTGATGGACTCGGCCATCTCGGGCTCCCGCCTCCTCACAATCGACGTCGATGGGCGGTAGGCGGGTTCAGCCGCTGGCTTTCTGCTAACGTTCACAGCCATGCGGACGTCGTTCATTGAAGCCGCGCGAGCCGGCGCTTACCTTGCGATCCCTCTCGTCCTGACCCTCGTTGTCGTCCTGTCAGCCGCGAGTCCCGTGTTCTGGAGCGTCGCGACCCAGGCGGAGTTCCTCAAGGGCGACGTCGAGGATCTCTCCATCGACAGCGACGGCCGCGTCTTCCTCGGACCTTCACCAGCTCTCGTAGCGGAGACCGCCGCGCCCTTCCTGTGGACGGTTCTGGCGTTGCCCGACGGCACTCTGTTCGCGGGATCCGGGAACGAAGGCAAGGTCCTGCGTGTTGGCCGTGACGGCAAGATGTCGACGTTTTTCGACGCCGCGGAGCTCGAAGTCCACGCCATTGCGGCGGCGCCCGGTGGAGGTCTCTACGTCGCAACGTCACCGGACGGAAAGATCTACGAGGTCGCGCCTGACGGCACGTCGAAAACCTTCTTCGATCCGGACGACAAGTACATCTGGGCCCTGGCGGTCGACCGCACGGGCAACGTCTTCGCCGCCACGGGCGACAAAGGCGTGATCTACAAGATCACGCCTGCCGGCGCGGGGAGTCCTTTCTACAAGACGAACACGACGAACGTCGTGTCCCTGGCGGTTGCACCGTCCGGCGATCTCATCGCCGGCACGGAATCGCCCGGTCGGGTTTTCAGGCTCGATGCTTCCGGGCAAAGCGTTCGTGCTGCTCGATTCTCCCTTCCGCGAGATTCACGCGGTACGCGTCGCCTCCGACGGGACCATCTATGCCGCCGCGATGAACGGCGCCGGGGGGGATCGTCCCGCAGACCGTCTGAAAGCTCCCGAGTCCGACAGGGCACCCGTGCCGACTGTGTCAACGGAGATCACGACCGTCGGCGTGGTCGACAACGCGCCCTCATCCGCCGGCGGGCCCTTGACGACGCGTCCGCGACACGGCGGCCGGGGGACGATCTATCGCATCCGCACCAACGGGTTCGCCGATCCGCTCTGGGAGACAGGCGACGATGCGCCGTACGACCTCCTCATCGAGCCAGGAGGAAGCCTGCTCGTTGGTACAGGCACCGACGGCAAGATCTTCCGCATCACCGGCGATCCGGCACGGGCGACGCTCGTCACCAGAGCCGCCGCCCGGCAGGTCACCGCGCTCCTGCGCGAATCTTCGGGACGCATCGTTGGCGCCACCAGCAACCCCGGAAAGCTCGTCGCCCTCGGCGCCGATGTCGCCAAGCGCGGAACTTACGAGTCGGACGTTCGCGATGCCGGTACGACGGCAAGCTGGGGTGTCATTCGATGGCACGCGGCCGGGAAGCCTGGCCAGGTCCAGATCTCCACGCGGAGCGGCAACACCGCCACGCCGGACGAAACGTGGAGCGAGTGGTCCGGGGTCTACACAAATCCGGAAGGCGAGCCGATGAAGAGCCCGACCGCGCGCTATCTCCAGTGGCGTGCGGTCCTCACGGGCGACGGGACCGGTTCACCTTCCCTTACGTCCGTGACCGCGGCGTACCTTCCGCGGAACCTGCGGCCGGATGTCATTTCGATCACCGTCCATCCGTCGGGAACGGTCTTCCAGCGTCCGTTTTCAACCGGCGAACTGGAAATTGCCGGCTACGAGGACAACACGTCCGACAACCGCCCGCTCACTCAGTCTCCCCCTCCCGTCTCCGAATCCGCTCCATCGTCGCCCACCCCGGCACTCGGGAGGCGTATCTACCAGAAGGGGCTGCAGACGATCGTCTGGAAGGCTGATGACGGCAACGACGACCGTCTGCAGTACGACGTTCTGTACCGGCGCGAAGGTGAGACGGCGTGGAAGGTGCTGAAACGCGGGCTCTGGGATCCGATCGTCGTGTGGGACACCACCTCCGTCCCGGACGGCACGTACGTCGTGAAAGTCGTCGCGTCCGACGCTCCAGCGAACGCGCCAGACGCCGCGCTCGTGGGCGAGATGGAGAGCTTGCCGTTCGACATCGACAATTCGCCGCCGGTCATCGAACTGCAGCCGGTGGTTCACTCGGGTAACCGGATATCGGTTCCGTTCGTCGTCCGTGATTCGCAATCAGCGGTGCAGCGGGTCGAGTACTCGCTGGATGCGAGCCGTTGGCGCGTGATTTACCCGAAAGACGGCATTCCCGATTCGCCTCGTGAAGAGTTCGATCTGCTGGTTGATGAGCGGGAGCCGGGAAAGAGCGTCATCATTCGCGCGACGGATGCCATGAACAACGTCGCGACGGCAGTGGCTCAGATCCGGTAGCGGCGGAGGTCGAGGGGAGACGGCGTACGGGACGCCGCTTTCAACAGAAGGCCGACTGTCTCAACTGCTCATCTTGCCCTTGACCGTCGTGTGCGTGAGGAGCCACACGAGGCTTACGGCCACTGGTCCGCCGCCGCCCTGCGCGGGCTGTAGTTTGGCCCTCGAGATGGCATCCACTACATCGTCGATATCGCGACCGTCGTGGTCGTTGCTGAGCACGGACACACCCTGCACCCGACCCTCGCGCGTGATGATGACCGACAGCGGAAGCACGACCTCGTCCTTCGAGGAACGGCCCGCGAACGTGGCAGGGATGATGTCCTCTCCGGGCACCGTGCTCGGCACACTCAGGAACCGATCGAGCCGGGCGGGGTTCTGATCGGATCCGAGCGGCGCGCTCATGACGGCGATCACGGCCGCCAGTGAGTCGCCTCGTTCGGGCGACGCGAACTGCAGCATGCTCAGAACGATTCCGCCGCACAGGAAGGTTGCCGCGGTGGACGCGAGGGCGATCCACACGAGATGCATGTCCTCGAACATCCGATGGGCGCGCGCGCCAAAGGATTCGTGCGCCTCCGCGCGCATCCGGCTGATCACGCCGGACTGCAGCCCGGTCCAGTCGTCCGACGGCGCGGGAGCGGCCGCCGCGCGCAGCGCATCGCCGACCGACCGGAGCTCTCGCAGCTCCTTCGCGCAGGGCGGGCATTCCTGGATGTGCGTTTCGATCGCGATCATCTCGCCGACGGGCAGCTCGCGATCATGGAAGGCCGCAATCCGACGACGGACCGCCGCACAGGTCAGAAGCGTCATGCCTGCCTCAGCTGCGCCCGCAGGCTCTCGCGCGCCCGGGCCAGACGTGACTTGACCGTCCCGACAGCTATGCCGAGCGAGTAACCAATCTCCTCGTAGCTGAGACCATCGATTTCGCGGAGGACCAGCGCGCTCTTCTGGTCGAACGGCAGCCGGTCGAGCGCGGTACGGATGTGTTCCGCGAGTTGTTTCTGGCCGAAGAGCCGATCGGGCGACGAACCGTTGCCCGGCTCCGGCGGGATCGCCGTGATCGCGAATGTGCTCGTCGAGGGATATCTGCTGCGCACGATGGCGACGCCGCCACCAGCGCTGCCGGTTGCGCGCCTGGTTGACCACGATCCGGAAAATCCAGGTGCGGAGCGCCGAATGGCCTCTGAAGGTGTGAATGGTGCGGAAGACCCGCAGGAAGACCTCCTGCGAGAGATCCAGCGCTTCGTTGTGATCCCCCAGCAGGTTGAACGACAGCTGGTAGACCATGCGCTGATGCTCGTTGACCAGGTCGGCGCACGCATCTTCGTCGTGCGCGGCGCAGCGCTGAACCAGCAGCGCCTCTCGGCCGCCGACCTCCGTCCAGGTGATGGCTCGAACAGGCTTCACGGAGAGACCTTCCGCCATCTTATCACCCACCAGCAGTGACTCATGCTGCTGCCCTTGAAGCAGTTAGAACCCGGCCGGGACGAAATGTTCCCCTCGCACGGGCCACGCGCCCGAACTCTAGAGCACCCAAGAACCTGGAACCAAGACCCCTGGAACTAAGAACCGTAGAACCCCTAGAACCTAGAGAACCCTTAGAACCTTAGAACCCTTAGAACCTTAGAACCCTAGAACCGTAGAACCAACCCGCTTCTGGTACCATGATTCCCCGTGAAACGGCTCCTGCTGGTCCTGCTCCTTCTGGCCGGCAGCCTGGCGGCTGCGTACGGGTTCTTCGAGACCCGTCGCGAGCGTAACTATCGTCGCCTCATCGATAAGGGCGAGGTGGCGCTGGCCGCCGGCAACACCTCCGCCGCCATCGAGGCCTTCAGCGGCGCCGTGGCCCTGAAGTCGGACTCGATGCTCGGATACCTCCGGCGCGGCGAGGCCTACCGCCGCCGAAGAGAGCTGGACGACGCCCTTCGAGACCTCCTGCAGGCCTCCGAGCTGGACCCCACTGCACCGCGTCCGCTCGAGCTCCTTGGCGACGTCAACGCTTCGCTCCTCCGATACGATCGCGCGGCCGCGCGCTACCAGGCCTACCTCGCGATCGACGACCAGTCGCCGCGCGTGCTCTACAAGCTGGGTCTCGTGCGCTACCGGGCCGGCCAGCCCGCTGAGGGGATTGCCGTGCTTCGAAAGGCGCTCACGCTCAACCCGCGTTTTGCCGAAGCGGAATACGTCCTCGGCCTTTGCCTCCGGGACGTCCACCGGAATGTCGAGGCGCTCGGTGCCCTGACCCGCGCAGTCGACTTGACTCCGGCGCTCCTGCCCGCTCGCGAGGAGCTCGCCGAGCTCTATGGACGGTTGGGCCGCGTCGACGAGCATCTCACTCAACTCGAAGCCCTGGCGGCACTCGATCCGGGGCCGTCGAGAAGCATCGCACTCGGGCTCGCGTATTCCCGAGCCGGCATGATCGATCGCGCAGTTCCGACGCTTCGGCAGGCCGCCGAACGCTACCCGGACGTCGCTTACATCGACGTTGCCCTCGGCCGGGTCTGGCTGGAGGCCGCGCAGGCCCATGGCGACCGCGGCGCGCTCGGCAAGGCGCTCGAAGCTCTGGAAGGGGCGGTCGGCAACGACGACAGCAGCGAGGCGCTCACGCTGTTCGGGCGGGCGCTGCTCCTCGCAACCGACCACGAGCTCGCCGAGCGGATGCTCCAGGACGCCACGACCCGTGAGCCCGTGGATCCGAATGCGTTCTTCTACCTCGCCGACGCGGCGGAGCGCTGCGATCACCCCAGGATTGCGCTTCAAGCGCTCCTCGATTACCGCACTCTGACAGGCGAAGAGCGCGACGCCCGGCGCGGCATCGCCATGGCCGAGCGCATCGGGAACCTGTCGATGCGCGCGCAGGACCCGAAGGCGGCGGTGACGTGGTACCAGCGAGCGCTCGATGCGGGCGGTGGAACTGACCCGGTGCTGCTCGTCCGGCTTGCCGGTGCGCAGGCCGACGCCGGCGACCGCGAAGCCGCCAGGGCGACGGTCACCAGGGCGATTGAACGTGACGCCGGCAATATCGCCGCACGCGCCCTCGCGCGACAGCTGCGGTAGGTAGCGCTACTTCACCAGCTTCGGATCTACTCGGTCCCGCAACCCGTCTCCAAGAAAATTGAAGCCGAGCACCAGTAGCGCGATCGCGAGACCTGGAAAGATCGTCAGGTGCGGCGCATCGAACAAGTGCGCCCTCCCTGCATCCAGCATCGTCCCCCAGCTGGGTGTCGGCGGCTGGACGCCCAGGCCAAGAAAGCTCAGAGATGCTTCGGCGATGATCGCGCCGGCCATGCCCAACGTGGCCTGGACGACGACAGCCGGAAAGGCCGTGGGCAGGACGTGGCGAAGGACAACTCGCGGCGAGCCGGCGCCGAGCGCCCGAGCGGCCTGGACGAAGTCGAGCTCTCGGGCCCGCAGAGCCTGACCGCGCACCAGGCGCGCGTATCCCACCCATCCGATCACTGAGAGCGCGAGAACGACGTTCGTAAGGCTCGGGCCGAGAACGGCCACGAGGGCGATCGCCAGGAGAATCCCGGGGAACGCCATCAGAATGTCCACGACCCTGCTGATCACATCGTCCACCCGGCCGCCGAAGTAGCCGGCGATGGAACCGACGAGCATTCCGACGACAGAGGAGACCGAGACGACTGCGAGGCCGACCAACAGTGAGATGCGGGCACCAGCAAGGAGGCGGGCCAGGATGTCCCGCCCGAGCTCGTCGAGGCCGAATGGGTGGGACAGCGTAGGCGGCTCCAGCCGCCGCGCCAGCTCCTGTGCGGCAGGGTTGTACGGAGACAGCGCCGGTCCGACGAGGGCCGCGAGGACTGCTACGAGCACGATCACGAGGCCGACCCGGATCATCACCCGCGCACCATCAGTCGAAACGAATGCGCGGATCGACCAGGCCGTAGGTCAGATCCGTGACGAGATTCATCAGCACGTACGTTATCGAGATGAACAGGATGCAACCCTGCACGAGCGGGTAGTCGCGAAAGCTGATCGACTGGATCAAGAGCCGGCCGACGCCGGGCCAGGCGAAAATCGTCTCGGTAATGATCGTCCCGGTCAGTACGGCGCCGAACTGCAGGCCGACGATCGTGACGACCGGAATGAGGCTGTTCCGGAAGGCGTGCCGGACGATCGCGCGCGTGCGAGAGAGCCCACGCGCACGGGCCGCGAGCACGTAGAGCTCGCGCAGTTCCTCGAGCACGCTCGCACGCGTCATTCGCGCCAGGATGGCGGCCAGCGCGGCGCCGAGCGTCACGGCAGGCAGCACCAGGTGCGCCAGGGTGCCTGTGCCCGAGACCGGAAGCCACCCGAGGCGTACGGCAAACAGGATCGCGAGCAGCGGTCCGAGCCAGAAGTTCGGCATCGAGATCCCGACGAGCGACAGCGTCATGGCGGCGTGGTCGACGAAAGTGCCACGAAAGACCGCGGAGACGATGCCGAGCGGGATCGCGAACACCAGCGCAACCGCCATCGCGGCGAGCGCCAGCTGCACGGTGCGGTACAGCCGCGACTTGATCTCGCGGGCAACAGGCGTTCCGTAGCGGAACGACGTGCCCAGATCCCCGCGTACCGCGCCACCCATGAAGGAGACGTACTGCGCGAGCAGCGGCCGATCGAGGCCGAGGGTGTGCCGCAGCGCCGTCACTTCTTCAGCGGAGGCGGCTTCGCCGAGCATCGACTGCGCCGGGTCGCCCGGCACGAGATGAATGAGGGCGAAGACAAGCGTTGCCACACCGAGAAGCACCGGGACCGTGAGCACCAAGCGGCGAATGAGGTACGAGAGCATGGGAGGTCAGCGGCGCCCGTGATCTTACCTCTTGCGATTTCTGGGCGTCAGCGGTCCTTCTTTCACAGGGAGGTGGGGAGGAAGGGAGGATCTGCAACCACCTGATTTTGCTCCTCCTTTCCTCCCCACCTCCCTGTTGAACGAAGCCATTCAGCGGCCCTCGAGTCCTCCGTCGATTCCCAGCCTCCTCAACATCTTCGCCAATCCCTGACGCGAAACTCCAAGCGCTCGTGCGGCGCGCGAGCGCTGACCGCCCGCCCGGGCGAGTGCGGCGCGCACGAACCGGCGCTCGAACGCCTCCCGCGCTGCCTCGAATGACGCGGGCTCGATCGAAGCCGCCCGCGCCACTTGATGTGGCAGCGTGCCGGGCGTGATCCTGCCCCGGCGCGGACCATGGACGGCGAGGGACGCCACGGCATTCTGGAGCTCTCGGACATTGCCCGGCCAGTCGTACCGGGTCAACGCCGCGACGGTCTCCGGCGCAAGCGTGGCTCGAGATCCGACGCGCGCGGCCGCGTCCTCCCAGAAATGCGCGACCAGCGCCGGGATGTCCGTCGCGCGCTCGCGCAGCGGCGGCACCGAAATCCGGATCACGTCGAGCCTGAAACGCAGGTCGGCCCTGAATCGGCCGCCCTCGACTTCCTGTTCGAGCGATCGATTGGTCGCCGAGACGACGCGCGTGTCAACGCGGCGCGGCAGGTTTTCCCCGACTCGCCTCACCTCGCCGTCCTGGAGCACGCGCAGCAGCTTTGCTTGAGCGCGTCCGGACAACTCCCCTACTTCGTCCAGGAACAGGGTCCCGCTGTCGGCTTCCTCGAAGAGACCCGCCCGCTCAGCCATGGCGCCTGTGAACGCGCCGCGGGTATGACCGAAGAGCTCCGCTTCGACGAGTTCGTCCGAGATGGCCGCGCAGTTGATCGTGCAGAGGCGCCGGTTCCGCCGCGGGCCGAGCCGATGGATCGCTCGCGCCACGAGCTCTTTGCCGCTGCCGCTCTCGCCAAGAATCAGGACGGGAAACGGCGCTCGAGCGGCGTTGAGGATCGCGTGCCGAAGCTCGGCGGCTGACGGGCTGGTACCAAGCAGATCCTCCCAGCCGGTGTCCTGTTGAATCGCCGTCGCGCGGTCAGCGAGGCCGCGCAGATTTGCCGCGGCTGCGAGTGCAGCAGCGCTGCAGACGCTCGCTCCGTGATCGAGATTGACGACCGTGCCGGCAGACCATCGGCACGCGACGGCGCCGATCGTCTCACCTCCAAACCTGATCGGCGCGCCGCATTCGCAAGGCGGTCTGGCGGATCGCACAACCCCATTGGCAGCCATGGCACGGAGCGCGATTCCCTGGTCGGCACCCCAGGGCCGGCCCGCGTGGACGACCACGCGCGCCTCGTGGGTCGCGAAGACAGCGACGCTGGAGGCGCGAAGTCGCCTGACGAGCGCATCGGCAACGCCCTCGAGGGCCGCCTGGTCGTCGGGGGCGCTTTGCGTGGTCTCGAGCAACTGCCGGAGGTCGGCGATGGTGCCGTCGAACACCGCGACCTGGGGTGAATGTTCAATGTCCGTTCGGCACGCCGCTTCGATCTGCCGCCTGAGCAGCGGCGGCAGGGGACGATGCAGCGCGGCCCTGAGGTGTGCCTTGAGCCGTTCGGGTTCCAGGGCGCAGCCAGGTTGCTGAGGCTCCCGGGCGCTCAGGTCGCCCTGTTCACGCGTAGCGGCGGCGTTCTGATGGGCGGAAAGCCACGCCGCCCGCAACCGGAGCGAAGTGAGCGGCAGATGGCTCGCAGACGCCGCCGCCAGACCCTCGATTGCCGCCTGACGCGAGCCGTGGAGGTCTCCGACCGCGGCGCGAACGAGCGTCATCGCTCGTGAAGCGACGGCGGCATCCCGCCCGGACCTCGATGTTGCCGCGCACTCGAGCGCCCGGGATGCGGCGTGGCCGGCGCGTTCCGCCGCACCGGACGCCAGGCGGATGCGCGCCGCGAGCGCCCACGCGCACGCCGGAGCAGCGTTCGAGAGTAGCGGCGCCACGACCGCGCCCGCTTCGTCGATCCGTCCGCGCCATAGCAGACATCGCCCAAGCGCGAGGGCCGCTGCCCGCTCCGTTTGGGGGTCTTCCAGCAATGCCGCAGCAGAATGTACCGATCGCAGAAGCGCTTCTGCATCAATCAGGCGGTCATCGTCGGTCCAGAGGGTCCCGATGGCGATACTTGCCTGGATCCCTTCCATGCTGTCCGGCATCAGCGTTCGTGCGTGCTCGAACCGTTTCTCCGCCTCGGCGTTTCGGCCGCGGTCTCGAAGAATCCATCCAAGCGCCAGCGCGCACCGCGCGGCATCCAGGGGGCGGACGCGTCCTTCGAGCGCCCGGATTGCGCGATCCAGCGCCCGGATTGCGGCAGCATGACGCCCGCGCGACGCCAGCCGCTCCGCCCGCGCCGCCGCACTCTGTAGGGCCGCACTGACGCGACGCTGCGCGAGCGGACGCTCTGGAGCAGCGGCTGTGGTGAAGTACTCCGGGCGCGACTCGCGGACGAGCGTCGTCGGCTTGACTTCGTGGCCAAGCGGTATCGCGCGCAGCCACTCGACCAGCGCTCCCGGATGCCCGTCCGCAGCTTGAATTCCGCCGAGCACTTCCTCCCGGCACGGGCCCTCGTCCGGATCGCGGTAGAGCATTGCCTGCATGGTCGTGCATCCCATCCGATCAACTTGCACTGCTCCTGGCCCGGGCTCTGCGCGGCCAAACTTGATGAGGACGTGCCGCCGCGCGCTGGCGGCGCCGAGCCTGGCGATGAACGCCGCGACGGCTCGCACGGGCTGCGTTCCGCTCTCGACGAAGAGCGCGACATGTCGAGTGAGCAGCGCCTCCGCGAGCCAGGGCCGCCGCTCGAGTGCTTTCGCCGAAACGGGAACGTACCCTTCCAGCCGGGCTGCGCGCGCCGCGAGGATCCACAGCGTGCGGATCCCGCTGCCCATGGTGCCGCGGACCTCGATGCTCGCGACGCCACCAGGTGCGGCGTCGCGGAGCACGTCGGTGATCGTGTCGAGCGCGCGGCGCGGCTGCAATACGATTCCGACCGGCCGTCCGCGGGGTCCGGGTCCGTGGGCGACTTCGCGAACTGCGCGTTTCGCCGCATCGCGGCCGAGCGGCACCGCATGCGCCTCGAGAAAACGCGTGACGTGACCGATCAGCCGCGACGCGGGCAGACCTGCACCCTTGAGCGGGGGCGTGATCTCATAGGCCTCGAAGAGGCGGTAGCGATCGGCGGCCCCGTAGTCGACCAGCGCGTTGAGCAGCGGATGTCGGAGCCGGGCAAGGGTCGCGCAGCTGTCGGACCAGACAGCTTGATGCGCGTTCGTGCCTGCGGCGAAGAGGCGAAGGCTGACAGGCGCGCCACGCGCGAGATCCAGCTGCCACCCTCCGGACGAAATGAACCTGCCTGCGATGAGCTCGCTCATGCCGCCGCCGCAGTGCAAGCCCATCGCCGGATCGAAACTCAGGGAATTCCGCCGGATGGACGCTGTTCAGGCGCCCGGGTGACGCAGAAACTTCGTATACAATTTCTCTCGAATGGTGCGATTTCTGACCGCTGGTGAGTCGCACGGCCGCGCGCTCATCGTCATCCTCGAAGGCATTCCGGCAGGGCTTTCCCTCGACCTCGATGCGATCACGCGCGAGCTGCGTCGCCGCCAGGGTGGCTACGGGCGCGGCCGGCGGATGGTGATCGAGTCGGATGCCGCGCAGATTCTTTCAGGCGTTCGTGCCGGTCAGACCATCGGCAGCCCGATCGCGATGATGATCGAGAACCGCGACTGGGCGAACTGGCAGTACACGATGCGGGTCACCGAGGAGCCGCCACCCGATGCAGGAGGCGCGCGGCGCGCACCGGTGACCAGGCCACGTCCCGGCCATGCGGACCTCGCCGGAGTGGCAAAATACGGCCGCTCGGACGTGCGCGACATCCTCGAGCGAGCGAGCGCGCGCGAGACGGCGGCGCGCGTGGCCGCGGGCGCCATCGCCCGGCAGCTCCTCGCGCACGCGGGCGTCGGTCTGACCAGCCACGTGTTCACGATTGGCAATGCCGGTCTGCCGCCTGATACGCACGTCCCGTTCGACCTCGCGGCGGCTCTTCCCGATGACTCCCCGGTTCGCTGCGTCGATCCTGCAATCGCGCAGCAGATGATCGCAGGAATTGACGCCGCCAAGGAGGCGGGCGACACCCTCGGAGGGGCGTTCGAAGTGATTGCCACGCGTGTGCCGGTCGGGCTCGGCAGCTACGTGCAGTGGGATCGCAAGCTCGACGGCCGGCTCGGCCAGGCGCTGATGTCGATCCCGGCGATCAAAGCCGTCGGCATCGGGCTCGGGCCGGCGGTCGCCGCTCGGCCTGGCTCCCGCGTTCATGACGAGATCGTCCCGGATCCCTTCGGGACCCATATCACCGGGGTAAGCCGGCCTTCGAACAACGCAGGCGGCCTCGAAGGCGGCGTCACCAATGGTGAGGACGTTCGAGTGTCGGCGTGGATGAAGCCGATCTCGACGCTCATGAAGCCACTACGATCCGTCGATCTCACGACAATGACGGAGTCGCCCGCCGCCATCGAGCGGAGCGACGTCTGCGCGGTGCCGGCGGCAGCTGTCGTCGGCGAGGCGATGGTCGCGCTCGTACTGGCCGATGCGCTGGTCGACCGCTACGGCGGCGACACGATCGCGGATCTCGATCGCGCGCTCGCGGCTTCGTCGGAAGCCGTGCGCGATCGGTTCCAGCCCCAATGATCCGACCGATCCTGCGGTACGGCGACCGTCAGCTGCACGATGCCGCCTCCGATGTCGCCACCTTCGACGACAACCTTCAGCGGCTCATCGACGACATGATCGAGACGATGTACGCCGCGCCCGGCGTCGGGCTCGCGGCAACGCAGGTCGGCGTCCCGCTGCGGTTGTTCGTGGTCGATGTGTCCCTGGGTCGCGATCCGAAGGGACTGATCGTGATGATCAACCCGCAAATCGTGATGCGCGACGGGATGCAGCTCGAAGAGGAGGGATGCCTCAGCGTACCCGGCTTCAACGCGACGGTCGTGCGGCCCGCGCGGGTAACGGTCAAGGGGCTCGATCGGCAGGGCCAGGAACAGACAATCGAGGGAACCACCCTCCTTGCGCGCGCCTTTCAGCACGAGATCGATCATCTTGACGGCATGGTGTTCATCGATCGACTGCGCGGGATCAAGCGCGACATGATCGTGCGCAAAATCCAGAAGCTGAGACGCACCGGAAAATGGTGACCTCTCAGGCGCTGCGCATCGTCTACTTCGGTACGCCGGCGTTCGCAGTGCCGACGCTCCAGCGATTGCTCGCCTCCCGGCACGCCGTGGCGCTGGTCGTGTCGCAGCCGGATCGGCCGAAAGGACGCGGGCAGCACTTCGTCCACACAGCTACCAAGGAAGTGGCGCTCGCGCACGGAATCCCTGTTCTGCAGCCGGAGCGTCTGCGGGACGAGGTCTTCCTTCGAGCAGTGGGTGACTTGCGACCGGATCTCGGCGTGGTAGCAGCCTACGGGCGGCTCCTTCCAGACGCGTTGCTCGCCATCCCGCGCCTGGGCATGATCAACGTGCACGGCTCGATTCTCCCCCGGTGGCGCGGTGCAGCGCCCGTCCACCGTGCCATCATCGCCGGCGACGCCGAGACGGGCGTGACGATCATGCGAGTGGTCAAGGAGCTGGATGCGGGCGCGATGTTCGCGACCGTCCCCAGGACGATCGGCCCGAACGAGACAAGCGTCGAAGTGGAGCGAGACCTCGCGGAGCTCGGTGCCGGTCTGCTGGCCGACACCGTAGAAGCACTCGCGGACGGCCGCGCTGTCGAGACGCCCCAGCCACCCGAGGGCGTGACGTACGCGGCCAAGCTGACGAAGGCCGAGAGCGCCGTGGCGTGGACGGAACCGGCGGCGCAGATTCACAACCTGGTCCGCGGCCTGCAGCCCTGGCCGCTCGTCGCGGCGCGTCTTGCGGATCTTCGCGTGCTCGTTCACCGGACCGAGCTGACGAACGAGAAGTCGAGTCAACCGGCCGGCACGGTGCTTCGGGCGGCTGGCGACGATCTGGAAGTCGTAGCCGGAGACGGGATCGTCATTCGGATCCTGGAGCTCCAGCCAGAAGGACGACGCGTGATGAGGGCGCGGGAGTTCCTCGCCGGGAGGCGGGTCCCGGCGGGCGCGTCGATCGCGCCGGCATGATTGCCCCGGCCCGGGTTGCCGCCTACGACGTCCTGCGCATGGTCGGCACGGGAAGCCAGGATCTGCCGCAGGCGCTGGCGAAAGTCCGGTCCAGGCTCGAAGACGATCGCGATCGCGCGCTTGCGGGAGAGATCGCCACAGGCTCCTTGCGCTGGCAGGCGGCCCTCGATCGCATCGTGTCAGAGGCGACCGGCCGGCCGTTGGCTCGGCTCGATCCCGAGGTGCTGGACGTCCTCCGCCTCACGCTGTTCCAGCTGATTCACCTCGATCGTGTCCCCGCGTCCGCGGCGGTCAACGATGCTGTGAGCCTGACCAAACGCGCCGGCAAGAGCAGCGCCGCGGGTCTCGTGAACGCCGTGCTCAGGCGGGTGAGCCGGGGACGGGACAAGCTGCAGCTTCCAGTTCGGCCCTCCGATACCACCGACAGCGCGGCCGTCCGCGCGTACTTGTCGGTGACGTTGTCGCAGCCAGCCTGGCTGGCGGACCGGTGGGTTTCCCGGTACGGCTTCGAGGCGGCCGAATCCTGGGCCGGATTCAACAACGCACCTGCGCCCCTTACACTGCGAATCAACACTCTCAAAACGACCAGGGAAGCTGTGATCGCCTCACTGGCGCGGGAAGGGGTGCACGTCGAGCCTGGCCGCTTCGGCCCGGATGCGTTGGTGGTGCTCGACGGAAATCCGGTGCTGACGACGGTGGCGGGAGACGGCTCCTTCTTCGTCCAGGACGAGGCGTCCCAGCTCGTCGCCCTCTTCGTCGGTGCACGGCCCGGCGAGCGGATCCTGGATACCTGCGCATCGCCGGGCGGGAAGACCACAGCGATGGCAGCCGCCATGTCGGACGAAGGCCTGATCGTCGCCACGGACCTCCGCGGCCGCCGCGTCGAGCTTCTGGCCCGAACGGTCGCGGTTTCAGGTGCGCGCTCGATTCGCGTGCTGCGGGCGGACGCCGAGCAGCCGCTTCCCTTCTCTCCGGTTTTCGATGCCGTCCTGGTGGACGCACCCTGCTCGGGGCTTGGCATCATCCGGCGCGACCCCGACGTCAAGTGGCGGCGGACGGAAGCAGACTTCGTCGCGCTCGCCTCTGCCCAGCGCCGCCTCCTGGATCAGGCAGCCGGCGTTCTGCGCACCGGGGGGCGTCTCATTTACGCGACCTGTTCCAGCGAGCCCGAGGAAAACGACGAGGTCGTCGATGGCTTCCTGGACGCCCGGCCAGACTTCCGGCCTGGTCAGCCCCCGGAACTATCGGAAGCAGTCCAGGCGCTGGTCGATCGGAGAGGTCGAATGCGCACTCTTCCGCACAAAGATCGCCTCGAATCGTTTTTCGCCGCGACCTTGGTCAAAAGGTCTGATTCGCAGTAAACTTCAAGATTCATGGCACTTACGACGCGCGTATGGAGCGCGGGCAAGTTGCTCCTGCTCGGCGTAGCGCTGGTGCTGACCTATGTCGTTTTTGCGGCGGCGTCGATGCGAATCGCCATCCGGACGCGTGAGGTCATGGTTCCGACGCTGACCGGACAATCCGTGAATCAGGCGACAGCCGCGCTCGCCGAGTCTGGGCTGACGCTGAAGGTCGAGGAGTCTCGCCGGTCGGATCCAAAGGTTCCGGCGGGCCAGATCCTGACGCAGGATCCGCAGGCCGGCGTCCGGACGCGCCCGCAGCGCAGCGTCAAGGTCTGGGTCAGCGCCGGGCCGCGGTCGAGCATCCTGCCGGCGTTCATCGGGGAATCGGAGCGCACGGCGCAGCTCCGGGTGCAGCAGGACGGCCTGGAATTGGCAGGGATTTCGGAGATCAGGTCGGCGGACTACCCGGCTGACGTCGTGGTCGCCCAGACGCCGCCGCCGTCAAGCGCGGGCGGACGAGTTTCGCTGCTGGTCAACCGGGGCGAGCGCGCGGCCACGTACGTGATGCCCGACCTGATCGGCGTCCACGGTGACCGGGCAGCGGATCTGCTCAGAAACCGCGGCTTCCGGGCCTCGGTCGTCGGGGACCATCCCTATCCCGGTGTTCCGGCAGGCATCGTGCTCCGGCAGAATCCGCAGGCAGGATTCCAAATCGCGCCCGGGGAGCCCATCTCCCTCGAAGTCAGCCGCTGATGCCCGTCCTGATTGCGCCGTCCATCTTTGCCGCCGATTTCGCGGTCCTGCGGGACCAGCTTGCGGCGCTGGAGGCCGGAGGGGCCGACCTGATTCACGTGGACGTCATGGACGGCCACTTCGTGCCGAACCTGACGATGGGACCGGTCATCGTGGAGGCGATCCGGCGCTCCACTCGCCTTCCGCTCGACGTCCACCTGATGATCACAGACCCCGACCGGTACCTCCAGGCATTCTTCGACGCCGGGGCCTCGCGTCTTGCGGTGCACGTCGAGGTCCTCCCCCACCTGCATCGCACGATTCATGCGATCAAGAAGCTGGGCATGCGGGCGGGCGTCGCAATCAACCCGGCCACGCCGGTCGGAGCGCTCGAGGAGATCGCCGGGGATCTGGACCACGTGCTGGTGATGTCGGTGAACCCGGGGTTCTCGGGTCAGACTTTCATCCCCCGCAGTGAGTCTAAAATCCGTCGTGTGCGTGATCTGCTCGCGCAAGCGTCGAATCCCGTCGGGATTGGCGTGGACGGCGGCGTCGATACGACCAACGCCGGCCGGATCGTCGGGGCCGGCGCGACGATGCTGGTGGTGGGCAGCGCTCTTTTCAAGCAGGCGGACCTCGCCCGCGGGATTCGCGATCTTCGCGCCGCGGCCGAGACGGCCCTTTTGCAGTGAGCACGGCGTCCTCTTCCTCGACCGTGCGCGTTCGCTATGCCGAGACCGACCAAATGGGCGTCGTCTACTACGCGAACTACTTCGTGTGGTTCGAGGTGGCGCGCGCCGACCTGCTGCGGACAGGTGGATGGAGTTATCGCGAGATGGAGCATTCGGGTGTGTCGCTGCCGGTCATCGAGGCGCATTGCGAGTATCGCAAGCCAGCGAAGTACGACGACGAGCTGGAAGTAGTAACTGAGGGACGACTGCTGTCGCCCGTCCGAATGGAGTTCACGTACGAGGTACGGCGACTGCGCGACGGCGCAGTGGCGGCGGAAGGGCGCACCGTGCATGCGGCGCTCGACGCGCGCGGGCGGCCGTGCAAGCTTCCGGCTCGGGTTCGAGAGGTGTTCGCGTGAAGGCGCTCGTCACGGGCACGGCAGGATTCATCGGTTCGCACCTGACCGCGGCGTTGCTGGACCGCGGTACTGCGGTCGTCGGGATCGACTGCTTCACCGACTACTACGCACGCGCGCTCAAGGAAGCGAACCTTGCAGTCAACGCCGGGAGGCCCGAGTTCGAGTTCGTCGAGTCGAGCATCCAGATGGCGGATCTGGGTGCCTTGCTCGACGGCGTGACCCACGTGTTCCACCTGGCGGCGCAGGCCGGCGTGCGAAAGAGCTGGGGTCGCGACTTTCGAACCTACACCGAGCACAACGTGGATGCGTCGCAGCGACTGCTCGAAGCGTGCGTCGGCCGTCCGATTCAGAAGTTCGTCTACGCCTCCAGCTCCTCTCTTTATGGGGACGCCATGACGATCCCCGTGGCGGAGGATGCGCTGCCCAGACCGCTGTCGCCGTACGGCGTCACCAAGCTGGCGGCCGAGCATCTCTGTCAGCTCTATTGGGCCAACCATCGCGTCCCGACGACGTCGGTGCGGTACTTCACGGTCTACGGACCGCGGCAGCGGCCGGACATGGCGTTCCACCGCTTCATCACCGCTGCGCTGACGGACCAGCCCATCACGGTTTACGGCGATGGAAGCCAGACGCGCGACTTCACGTTCGTGGCGGACGCCGTTGCCGCCACGATCGCCGCCGGCGATTGTGGCGTGCCGGGTCGGGCGTACAACGTCGGTGGCGGCTCGCGGGTGTCGGTACAGCACGTGCTCGACATACTGGAGCGTCTGAGCGGCCATCCCTTGAAGATCGCGCGCGAAGGCGCGCAGAAAGGCGACGTTCGCGACACGTTCGCGGATACTTCATTGGCGCGCCGCGATCTCGGGTTCGCCCCGAAGGTGTCGCTCGAACAGGGTCTCGAAGCGGAGTATCGATGGCTTTCGACGTTGCCCGCGCACGCATGACCGCCGTGCGCGCGCTCCATCCAGACCGGGAAACTTCACCACGCCGGCCCGCCGAGCGCCCTCGCTCGCCCTTGGACGATGCAAAGGGCGATGCTGAGGTTCTCGAAAGGTCGCGGGGACCACGTGCCCCACTCCGCCCCGGCGGGCGTGCCGCCGGTGCGCGGCTGGCGTTCGCGTGCCTCGCGTTGGCGATAGGGCTGACCGGCTGCTCGAGTGCGGCCAAGAAACCGCCCGTAGGCACTCCGGAGCCCGACAAGTTCCTGTTCGACCAAGGTACCGACCAGCTCAATCGCAAACACTGGCTCACGGCGCGCGAGTACTTCCGGCAGCTCGTTGACAGCTATCCGCAAAGCCGGTACCGCGCGGACGCCAAACTCGGCGTCGGCGACACGTACGTGGGCGAGCATTCGTCCGAGGCGTTCGTCCTCGCCGCGAACGAGTTCCGGGAGTTCATGACGTTCTACCCGACGCACGAGCGCGCGGGATACGCGCAGTTCAAACTGGGAATGACGCACTTCTATCAGATGCACAGTGCGGAACGCGATCAGACCGAGACGCGTGAGGCGATCAAGGAGCTGACCGCCTTCGTCGAGCGATATCCAAGAGACAACTCGATCTCCGAAGGGCGCGCACGGCTTCGTGAGGCGCGCGATCGACTCAGCCAGGCGGAGTACCGAGTGGGGTATTTCTACTGGCGCTCGCACTGGTATCCGGGCGCGATCGATCGGTTCAAATCGATACTCGCGTCCGATCCGGCAGTACACGAATCGGGATGCGGTCTATTTTCATCTCGCCGACTCGCTGGTCATGATCAAGCGTCCTGCAGAGGCCCTGCCTCTCTACGAGAAGCTGATCAAGGAATTCGAGTCGAGCGAGTACCTCGCCGAAGCGAACAAGCGATCGACGGCGTTGAAAGCGGAACTAGCCAAGGCAGCGCCAGGATCCGGCGGCTATTGAGGGGTGCTCGACTCGAGGCCCGTACTTGCTGATTCAGCGGTGCGTCTTCGGGGTCGGTCGGCTCCAATTCCGCATCCGCGACAACGGAGCGGAAGCTGGGGATTCAAGAGCGCGTTTTCACGAGCGTTCGGCCCAATTCCACATCCGCGACAACGGAGCGGACAGCGATGATTCAAGAGCGCGTTTTCACGAGCGCTCGGCTCAGTTCCGCATCCGCGACAACGGAGCGGATGCCGTGATGCAGGCGCTACATCCCATTAGAGGCGTCCGGGCCGACGGTCGCGCCTCCCCACATCGGCGACTTCGATGCTCGGGCCCGCGGGCTGTACGGCTGGGACGACCAGGTCCTCGGGCTTTCGGCTGCCGGTCAGGACGTGGTTGAACCGGCGGTAGTAGTCCACACCCGAGGCGACCGCGGTCACGACGGCAATCCATAAGGCGATGCGGCCGAGCACGAAGAACTGCTGCAGATGATCGCGGCCGAGGATCAGCAGAAGGATGGCGATCACCTGTGAGGCCATCTTGAACTTGCCGAGCGGCGACGCCGCAATCACCACGCCGCGCGCGTGTGCGATGCTGCGAAGGACCGTGACCGGAACTCACGTCCGAGGATGACGGCCACTACCCAC
Organism: uncultured Acidobacteriota bacterium; assembly: GCA_963730995.1. Lineage (GTDB taxonomy): Bacteria > Acidobacteriota > Vicinamibacteria > Vicinamibacterales > 2-12-FULL-66-21 > CAVSUB01. The sequence continues at coordinate 531,406 of CAVSUB010000013.1, forward strand.
GCCGGCGCGAGATCCATCTGGACCAGCGAGACGAGCGCGGCGGTGATGAGCAGCTTGTCCGCCAGCGGATCCATGAGCTGCCCGAGCGTTGTGATCTGCTTACGCCGCCGGGCGAGGTAGCCGTCCAGCCAGTCGGTGAGCGAGGCAATTCCGAAGATCGCGGCGCCGACGAGCTCCTTCCGTACGCCGAAGATCAGGCGGCCGTCGAACTTGGTCAGCAGCACCACGACCAGCAACGGCACCAGGAAGATCCGGCCGAGTGTCAGAGCGTTCGGAAGATTCATGCGCTGCCCGTGGTTCGTCGCAGAGCGCCTCACCTCCCAGAATAACCCGAAGTCCTCACGCTGCGGCGACGTTCTCCCTGCAGAGACCTTGCAGACCGATCGCTCCTTCCTCTTTCCCGCGGTCCGTTGAAGGTTTTTCTGGCGTGTTCAGGTATCATCGGGGATTGCTATGAAGGCCATCCTGCTCGCTGGCGGCAAGGGCACTCGCCTGAGGCCGCTGACCGTCCACACGCCGAAGCCCATCGTGCCGATCTTCAACCGGCCGTTTCTCTACTACCAGATCGACCTGCTGCGCCAGGTGCCCGAGATAGACGAGGTGATTCTCAGCCTGAACTATCAACCGCGCCGCATCGAAGAAATCTTCGGCGAGGGCGAAGGTCTCGGCGTCAAGCTCCGCTACGTCGTCGAGCCGATGCCGCTCGGGACCGGTGGCGCGATCCGCTATGCAGGCGACTCGCTGACCGAGTCTGTCGTCGTGTTCAACGGGGACGTGCTGACCCAGGTCGACCTCGGCGCTGTGCTCCGGCTTCACCGCGAGCGCAAGGCCAAGGCCACCATCGTCCTGACACCGGTCGAGAATCCGAGGGCCTACGGGCTGGTCGAGACGGACCCGGTTGCCAACGTCAAGCGCTTCCTCGAGAAGCCGGGCGAGGACGAGATCACCTGCAACACGATCAACGCCGGCATCTACGTCCTCGAGCCCGAGACGTTCGATCGCATTCCGAAGGACACGGCCTGGTCGATCGAGCGCAGCTACTTTCCGTCGTTGATCGAGCGCGGCGAGACCTTCGTGGCGTACGTCTACGACGGGTACTGGATCGACATCGGCACGCCGGCCAAATACCTCCAGGTGCACCGCGACATCATGGACGGCCAGTACTCCGCGCCGCCCTTTGTCGGGACGCCGCAGGCGGCCTGGGTATCGCCCGAGGCGCGTGTCGAGGAGGGCGTCGAGCTCCACGGCCCGTGCTTTGTTGACGAAGGCGTCGTGCTCAAGACCGGCACCCGCGTGATGCCGTATTCGGTTCTCGGACGTCAGACCCACGTGGACGAAGGCGCGCTGATCGACGGCGCCGTCATCTGGCCCAACAGCTGGATCGGCCGGGAGGCCGTCGTGCGCGGGACTATTCTGGGCCGCAACTGCCATATTGGACGCAACGCCGTGCTGGAAAACCAGTCGGTGCTGGGCGACAAGACAGTCATCACGGACTACAGCCGGCTATGACGACCATCAACACGTCAATCTTCAAGGCCTACGACGTTCGCGGCCTCTACCCGTCGGAGGTGAATGAAGACGCGGCGCGCTCGATCGGCCGCGGCTTCGTCAGCTACCTCAACGCGAAGCGCATCGCCGTGTCGCGAGACATGCGATTGTCGTCTCCTTCGGTTGCCGCAGCCTTCATCGATGGCGCGCGCGCCCAGGGCGCAGACGTCGTGGACTACGGAATGATGGGCACGGACATGATGTACTTCGCTGTCGCGCGCGATCATCACGACGGCGGCGCGATGATCACTGCGTCCCACAATCCGAAGGAGTACAACGGCATCAAGATGGTGCGTCGCGAAGCCTTTCCGCTGAGCGGCGAAGCTGGCATCAACGACATCCGGGACATGATCACGAGCGGGTCGCTGCCGCCGGAGGCGCCCGCGCGTGGCACTCTCGCCACGAAGGACGTCATCGACGACTACGTGAAGCACGTGATGTCGTTCATCGACCCGTCCCTTGTGAAGCCCTTCAATGTCGTGCTCGACGCCGGCAGCGGCATCGCCGGGATGGTCGCGCCCAGGCTGTTCGAGCGACTGCCCTGTCGCCTGACGACGCTCTGCTTCGAAGTGGATGGGACGTTCCCGAATCACGAAGCGAATCCGCTCATCGAGGAGAACCGCCGCGACATCGTCGAGCGCGTCATCAAGGAGAAGGCGGACATCGGGATCGCGTGGGACGGGGACGCGGACCGCTGCTTCTTCATCGACGGAAGCGGCGAGTTCATCGCCGGCGACTTCGTGACCGCGCTGCTCGCAGAGGCCTTTCTGCTCAAGCATCCCGGGGCAAAGGTCGTCTACGACGTGCGCGCGAGCTACGCGGTCAAGGACATCGTCGCGAAATACGGCGGGACGTCGCTGATGAACCGCGTCGGGCACGCCTTCTTCAAGCGCCGCATGCGCGAAGAGGACGCCATCTTCGGCGGCGAGGTCACTGGGCACTACTACTTTCGGGACAACTTCTTCGCCGACAACGGATTCATCCCGGCGCTGCTCATCCTGGAGCTGATGTCCCGTAAAGGTCAGACATTGCGGGAGCTGCTGGCGCCGCTGCGGGAGAAATACTTCATCTCGGGAGAGATCAACACGAAGGTCGGCAACATGAACCTCGTGCAGGAAAAGATCGACGGGCTGGCGGCGCGATATTCCGACGGCCGTGTCTATTCGCTGGATGGGATCTCGGCGGAGTTTCCCGACTGGCACTTCAACGTCCGGGCGTCGAACACCGAGCCGATGCTGCGCCTGAACCTCGAGGCGACGACGGCGCCCATGATGGAAGCGAAGCGCGACGAGGTGCTGGGTTTCATCCGCGCGTAGCGCGGGGCGCAGAGCGGGGTCAGACCCAGGTCTGATCCCAAAGTCGCATCGGATCTGACCCCATGTTACGATCGCGTCCAGAGCGCGGGCTTAGCATAGTGGTAATGCTCTGGCTTCCCAAGCCAGCTAGACGGGTTCGATTCCCGTAGCCCGCTATCCAATTCTCATCTGGGGACTTCGTCCCCAGACCCCTTACACGCTCCCTCGCGGGGGCCCCATGATCCCCGCTCCGCTCGCGTGGCTCACTCGGCGCTCGTTCGCGCTTGTTCTGGGGCCTTCGTCCCCAGACCCCTTACACGCTCCCTCGCGGGGGCCCCATGATCCCCGCTCCGCTCGCGTGGCTCACTCGCGGCGCTCGTTCGCGCTTGTTCTGGGGACTTCGTCCGCAGACCCCTTACACGCTCCCTCGCGGGGGCCCCATGATCCCCGCTCCGCTCGCGTGGCTCACTCGCGGCGTTCGTTCGCGCTTGGTCTGGGGACTTCGTCCGCAGACCCCTTACACGCTCCCTCGCGGGGGCCCCATGATCCCCGCTCCGCTCGCGTGGCTCACTCGCGGCGCTCGTTCGCTACACACTGGCAGACTGAGTCAAAGTATCTCCAAACTGCTCGATCGGTTCGAGGCCGGACTGGCGCCCGTCGAGCAACCGGACTCGCGTCTTCCGTAGCCGTCGGCTACAGGTGCGGGCGATCCCGACTAGCTGCAAACGTCTACCAGCGAAGCGAGAGTTGGTGGATGCCCAGCGGGATGGTACATTGCGGGCGTACTCTTCACGATCGAGCTTGAACGCGATGAAGCGGTGGCCGGTGTTCAGGGTCTTGCAAGCTAGGGCGGCGCCCTCGCTGGCCTCGGGATCGATGACATGTGGCTCTTCCCTCATCCACCGCGCAGCTTGAAACGTTGAATCTTTCCCGTGGCGGTTGTCGGCAGCGCGTCGACGAACTCGATCCAGCGCGGACGCTTGTACTCCGCCAGGCGCGTGCGGGCAAACTGCTGTAGTTTGGCCGCGAGTTCGGTGCCCGGTGCCACGCCGGCGCGAGCAACGACGTAAGCCATCGGCTTGATCAGGCCAGTGCCATCCTCGCGTCCTGTTACAGCGCACGCCTCAACCGCCGGGTGCTCGAGCAGCGCGTGTTCGACTTCGGTGGGACTGACCCAAATCCCTCCGACCTTGAGCATGTCGTCGGATCGGCCCGCAAACCAGAAGAAGCCGTCCTCATCCTGCCAGTACTTGTCGCCGGTCCGGATCCAATGGCCGGCAATCGTGTCTTTCGTCTGCTCGTGCCGATTCCAGTAGAAGGCGCACGTGGAATCGCCCCTCACCAGCAGATCGCCGATCTCGCCCGTCGGAACGGGACGACCGTCCTCATCGACGACGCGCGCCTCGTAGCCAGAGACGACGCGCCCACTCGACCCGGGCCGAACGCCGCCACGCCGGTTGGAGATGAAGATGTGCAGGACTTCGGTCGAGCCGATGCCGTCGAGAATCTCGATCCCAAAGCGATTGCGAAACCGCTCGAACAACGCAGGAGGCAACGCCTCGCCGGCGGACACCGCACATCGGATGCTGGACAGATCGAACTCGCGGCCCGGACTCTCGTGAGCCAGCAGCATCGCGTAGTGTGTGGGCACCGAGAAGAACAGCGTCGGCCGATAACGCTGGATGAGGTCGTAGACGGCGAGGGTCGTCGCTTGACCCGGCCACAGGATGGTCGTCGCGCCGGCGGCCAGCGGAAAGTACATCGCGTTTCCGAGGCCGTATGCGAAGAACAGCTTCGCCACGCTGAAACAGCGGTCGCTCGGCTGGATGTCGAGCACCGTCCGCGCGTATGTCTCGGCACACACGGCCATATCGTGCTGAAGATGGACGCATGCCTTCGGCGATCCCGTACTGCCCGAGGAATACAACCAGAAGCACGGGGCGTCCTTGTGCGTTGGCTCCGCCGCCAGCCGTGGCGATGCCGCATTCGCGAGCGTTTCGAGTCCGGGGACCGGGGCCTCGCCATCGACGCCGGCGACAAGTACATGGCGGACGGCCGGCGCGTGTCGCACGGTCTCGATGATCTGTTCGTAGAGCGGACTGCTGATAATGATGGCGCATGCGCCCGAGTCCTGCAGGACGTACTCGTAGTCGGCTGTCGTCCAGCGCGTATTCAGCGGCACCGGCACGGCGCCAATCTTGATTGCGCCAAAAAACGCGTAGACGAACTCAGGTACGTCGAGCATCAGGAGCAGCACTCGCTGCTCGGAGCGGATACCCAACTCCTTGAGCACGGTCCCGACGCGGTTGACCTCATCGTGCAGCTGCTGATACGTAATGCGGCGATCACCGCATTCGATCGCGACGGCCGGGCCACGGCCTTCCTCGAGATGCCGGTCGATGAAATAACTGGCGGCGTTGAACGTCCCGGAGGCCATGTTCAGCGAGAGGACTTCGGGCCGCTCTGCTCTTCGATCAGGCGATCGAGCTCGACAAAGGGAACACCGAGCCGGCGCGTCAACGCAGTGCCCAGTGTGGACTTGTCGGCTCCCCGCAGACCGATCAGCGCGATGCGTTCCAGGCGGCTGACGGTATCTATTTCGCCAAAGTCATGGAACAGAAGCTGCCGCGCCGGTTCTGCGTGACCCGGCTGCGTTCGCCCCCGAAATACCGACGGTAGCTGTCGAACGGCGGCCATCCCAGTCGTAGCATACGATGGCGCCTGTTCGGCACGCAGACGGTCCTGCTTTATGCGTTCAGAGCGGGGCAACGCCGTTGGGTCCGCGGTTGGGTCGGCTTGGTCCACGTGGTCGCACTCACTCACCGTCTGGGACGGGGATGTCGAGGCGCAACGAGTCAAGGGCGCAGTCAACTGGATCGCCGCGGGCGACGACTCGACGTTTGATTCGTGCCGGAGCGGCCCGCAGCGCCGGCCGTCGGCGGCGTTCTGTCTGAAGCGGCCGCGGCGCTCCCGAGTCCGGCGTTGATCTCCGCGGCGGCCCTGGCGAGCGTTGTCTGGGCGGCCGACGCCGTGATTCGTGTGTCAACGCCTTCCCGCCCCGGGAGGGGGCCGGCCATCATGCCGACCCTCAGAACCTCCCGGGCCGGGCCCTGCCTCTCGTACCACGCAGCCCGCATATCGACGTCGACCGACTACTTGCTCCAGGGCGGAACGACACTGTTGCTGCGGGCGTAAGCGATCGACTGACCGAGATGTTCATGCTGATCGGACAACAGCATCAGCGCGGCGTCTTGCTTGGTCATATCCCGCCCGAACATCTTCACGTTCGCATTGAGATCGGCATTCGAGAGACCCGAGAGCGCCTGTTTCAGCGCATCGTAGGACGTGCGCAGGGCATCCTGTATCGCTGCAGGATCTGTAATCTGATTGCCGCGGCCGCCCATGCCCCCGCCGCCCGCAGACGGTGCGCTAGTGAGAAGCCCCGTCAGCATCTTGTTCTCCATCACGATCAGGTTGAATACATCGCCAACCGATCTGACGCCTTGCCCGGGGCGCCAGTCATATTTGCCCGCCATCACTCTCGCGAGTCCGGTGAACTTGTCGGACAACGTGCTGACGTCGTTGGCGAGTGTGGTCTGCAGGGTGGACGACTGCGCCGACGCGGGCTGGGCCGCCGACGGCGCCGCGCTCTGTTGGGCAGGAGCGGGACTGGCAAAAAGGACAGCGGCCAGCGTCAAGGCGCCACCGAGGAAGTGAGCATGAGGTCGCATTAAATGATCCTTTCCTTGCGTTCGGTAGATGTGTCAGGCGAGAGGCGTCATGAACAATCCAGCACCCATCTTTGCGTCCCCGCTTCTTGGTAGTATGCAAGTAGCCCCGTTGGCTGTGGTCCATCTCGGCCACTGCCTCGCTGGACACTTTACAATCGTCAAGGGACGCGTCGCTTACGATTCCGTCGGAGTTGCGCTTGCCGCCTACGCAATTCCCTTGATGAAAAGCCCCGCCCCGATTCTTGCCGAACGTCGAGCTGGATATCTTCCATGACGAATGGACCAGATTTCTCGCGAACGACGGCAGCCTTGATGTCCATCTCGGGCGTTCCCTCTCTCAAAACGGGCAGGCTGATCGGAGACCGTGATGATCGCGCTGCACCTTGCCGGTTTGCCTGACAGCGGCGATACAGCGCCGCCAAACTGTTGGACGAGGGCCGTCAGCGAGGTGTGAATCGGCTCACGAAATACAGGCTCCTGCGCTCAGTCGCCGCTCCCGTCGTCCTCGGCGCCGTCGGCGATCTTGGCCAATAGACGAACCAGCGTCGTCGCCTCGCCAGCTGTCAGCACTGCGAGCAATCGTTCCTGCACACGACGGATTCCCGATTCGACCTGCTGCAGGGCCGCCAGACCCGCAGGAGACAACTCGAGCCGCTTGGTCCGCCGGTCGTTCGGCGTCGAGGCCCGCACGATCCAGCCTTTCCCTTCCATCCGATCGAGCACGTCGCCGATGGTCGACCGATCGAAATAGATGATTTCCGACAGCCGGGTGGCGTCGATCCCGGGGTGGGCGCCGATGGTGACGAGCGCGGCGTACTGGACGGCCGTGAGGTCGCCACCGCATTCCTCGGTGAAGTAGGCCGTCGAAATTTGATGCACTCGGCGGATGAGGTGGCCCGGCAACCGCGAGAACGACTCTCTCACCGCCTGGCGTTTCGCAGCAGTGGTCATGGCGGTTGACAGTATAGAGATTGTCCGTATACTGTCAAATTCTTTCAGGAGGTTTCATGTCGTCGCTGCCTGCAGCGCCACCCGCCGAGACGCCGGATCGTCTCGCCTTCTACGAGCGTATTAGCAAGAAGCATCTGACGCCGCTCTGGACGTCGCTCGCAAAGCTCGTCACGCCCGAGCCGGTCAGCGCGTGCCAGCCGGCGGCATGGTCGTTTGCCGAGATTCGGGCAGCAATGATTGAGGCCGGCGGCCTGATCACCGCCAAAGAGGCCGAACGCCGCGTGCTCATCCTCGAGAATCCCGGGCTGCGCGGCCAGTCGAAGATCACGACCGACCTCTACGCGGGGGTGCAGCTGGTGCTGCCGGGCGAAGTCGCTCCCGCGCACCGGCACACGCAGAGTGCCCTCCGCTTCGTGCTCGAGGGCGACGGCGCGCATACGGCCGTCAATGGCGAGCGGACGTCGATGCACTACGGCGATTTCATCATCACGCCGCCGATGGCGTGGCACGACCACGGGAACGAGACGGATGAACCGATGTTCTGGCTCGACGGGCTGGACATCCCGATCGTCCAGTTCCTCGACGCGTCGTTCGCCGAGCACCACGACGAAGAAGAGCAGCCGATCGCACGGTCTGCCGGCGATTCGCAGGCGCGTTACGGCTCGAACCTGCTGCCGATCGACCCGCCCGCCTCGTCTGGCGCCTCGCCCGTCTTCAACTACCCGTACGCGCGCACGCGCGAGGCGCTGTCGCATCTGGCACGCACCCAGGCGTGGGATCCCTGCCACGGCCTCAAGATGCGCTACAGCAATCCTGTGACCGGTGGATACCCGATGACGACGATCGCGGCCTTCATCCAGCTGCTGCCGAGGGGATTCCACTCGGCCCGGTACCAGTCGACCGATGCGACGATCTTCGTCGCCGTCGAAGGGCGGGGCCGCACGCGGATCGGCGAGGACTTCATCGTCGAGTGGCAACCGCGCGACATCTTTGTGGTACCCAGCTGGAAGCCCGTCGTGCACGAGGCAGCAGACGAGGCCGTGCTGTTCTCGTTTTCCGACCGTCCCGTCCAGCAAGCGTTGCACCTGTTTCGCGAGAAGCGCCACGATGCCTGAACAACGGACGCGTGGGCCAGTTGCCGCAGATCGGCTGACGGAGACCGTCGACGAGATCCTGGCGGAAGTACAGCGGCTGCCGCCGGAACTTGTTTATTGGGTGCCGTCGGCAGGCGTGTGGACCGTGATGGACAACCTCTGTCACATTCGGGAGTTCCTGCCATTCTGGACCGCCGAGACGCTGCGTATCGTGCGTCGACCCGCCGAACCGTGGGGCCGCGACCACACCGATACAGCGCGCCGAGCGGCCGTCACCAACACCGCCGCGGTTGAGTTGGAGGACGTCGCTTCTGACATCCGCGATGCGGTCCGTCGATCCGCCGATGCACTGAGGTCACTGAGTGACGAGGACCTCGCCGCCGAGGCCACAAGCAAGAACCCTCGCTGGGGAGTGAAGCCGGCTTCGTTCGTGATGGACGATCTACTGGTGGACCACGTCGCGAAGCACCAGAAGCAGATCCGGCGGAACATCTCTCAATTCAACGAGGCGCGCGCGCGGGCGTGAAGATTCGAATCATTGGCGGCGGTCCGGCCGGGTTGTTCTTTGCCTACCTGATGGGCCGCACTGGTACCGGCCATGACATCCGCGTGTTCGAGCGAGATCCCGAAGGCGCCACCTACGGCTGGGGACTCGTGTTCTCCGACGTCGCCCTGTCCTTCGTCCGTGAGATCGCGCCGAAGGTCTACGACTCCGTGACCCGTGGACAGGTGGTATTCGACGATCTCGAGATCGTGCATAAGGGCCGGCATGTGACGCTCGCCGGCAACACCTTTCACCGCATGGCGCGGATCGACCTCCTGACGGCGCTGCATCATCACTGCCGGGACGCTGGCGTGACGCTCGACTTCAATCGCCGCTGCGACGACGTGGCGGAGCTGGCCGACGCCGATCTAATCGTAGCCGCTGATGGAGCCAGCAGCGCGATTCGGACCCGTCACCGGGACCGGTTCGGGCCGACGCTCGACGAACGGCCGAACCTGCTGGCCTGGTACGGAACCACACGGCTGTTCGAGCCGCTCTCGTTGATCTTCCGGCAGCACCGGGACGGCCTGATCATCGCCCACTGCTATCAGGTACAGCCGGACGCATAGTACCTTCCTGGTCGAAGTTCCTCCGGATACGTTCTACAACGCAGGTCTCGATCGCATGTCGGAGGCCGAGAGCCTCGCCTACTGTGAAACGGCGTTCGCCGAAGATTTGCAGGGGCATCCGCTCCTGTCCAATCGCAGCACCTGGTTCCGCTACACCATCGTCAAGAATAGCCAGTGGTACTTCGACAACGTTGTACTGCTCGGCGACGCCCTGCGTACTGGTCATCCATCGATCGGCTCCGGTACCCGACTCGCGCTGCAGGACGCCATCGCGCTCTTCGAGGCCTGTCAGCGGGGTGCCGGTGATGTGCGAGCCACGCTCGAGGAGTTCCGACGGATCCGCCGTGATGGGTCTGATTCGCTGCAACAGGCCGCCATCAAGAGCACCGAGTGGTACGAGACCCTCGGCCAGAGGCTCCATCTCGATCCGATCTCGTTCGCCTACGACTACCTGCGTCGCAGTGGCCGAGTGAGTCACGCAGAAATCCAGAAGCGCGATCCGGCATTGGCGGCGGCGTACGAAAGGCTCCACCCTGTTGCTGAGAGGTCGTGAATGAGCCAACTAGTGTTCGCTGCACCACCCATCGTCACTGCTCCTGTGCGTGGGCGACCAGAACGCGTCCCGATTCGGCGCATCTTCTGCGTCGGTCGTAACTACGAGGCGCACGCCAAAGAAATGGGCGTCACGGTCGATCGTGAAGCGCCGATTGCGGGGGTCGGCACAATCGCGCCGACGATCGGCCCGGCCGAGTAGGGCTCCCATCATGCTGCAAGGTTGCGTGCCCTGGCCGGAGGAGATGGTGCGTCGGTATACGGACGGCGGCCTCTGGGAAGGTCTGACTGTCGCGGAGATGGTCGAGCGCACGGCGCGTCGGCAACCTCAGAAAGTTGCGGTTGTGCACGGCGAGACGCGCGCGACCTATGACGACCTGGTTCGGTCGGCGAAGCGGCTTACTCGCGGCCTTTCGGAGCTGGAACTACAGGCGCAGGATCGCGTCGTCGTCCAGCTTCCCAACGGTCTGGAGTTCGTGTCGCTCTACCTGGCACTGAACTACATCGGTGTCATCCCGGTGATGGCGTTGCGGGCGCATCGCCACGCCGAGGTTCGCCACTTCATCCGGTCGTCGGAAGCCTCAGCCTACTTCATTGCCGATTGCGTAGGCTCGTTCGACTATCGTCCCATGGCCGCCGAGATGGCCGCGGAGTTCCGCTTTCTCCGGCACGTGGTGGTCACGGGTGAGCCGGGGCCAGGCCAGCTTCCCTACCAGGCGCTGTTTGCGAACGGCGCGAATGACGATCGACTGTTCGACGAGCGCCGTCCCGACCCGTCGGACGTCTCGACGATGCTGCTGTCGGGCGGGACGACGTCGCTGTCGAAGCTGATTCCCAGAACACACAACGACTACGTCTACAACGCCCGGGTCTGCGCCGAGATTGCCGGTTTCTCTTCGAACACAGTGTTCATGGCGATGCTGCCGCTGGGACACAATTACAACCTGGCGTGCCCCGGCATGCTCGGCGTATTCCACGCCGGCGGCACGCTCGTGATCGCCAGGAGCACCGACACCGACGAGCTGTTCACGACCGTCGAGCGTGAACGCGTCACCAACATGGCCGCCGTCGTGCCGTTGATTACGACGTGGTTGAACGACGGGACTGCGAAGCGGTTCGATGTGTCCTCGCTGCACGTGGTGCAAAATGGCGGCGCGCGGCTTCCACCGGAGCTGCGCAGCCGGCTTCGCAGCGAGTTTGGATGCACGCCGCAGGAGATCTACGGCACCGCCGAAGGGCTCGTCAACATGACCCGTCTGTCGGACCCGGACGACCTGCTGCTCGAGAGCTCCGGGGCGCCAGTCAGTGAATGGGACGAGATCGCGGTCATCGACGGCCTGGATCGCCCGGTGCCCGACGGTGAGCCTGGTGAGCTGATCACGAGGGGGCCGTACACGATTCGCGGCTACTACAACGCCCCCGACGTTAACGCCCAGGCCTTTACGGACGACGGTTTCTATCGGATGGGAGACATCGTCAGGAAACGGGCGCGCTACGTCTACACCGAGGGTCGTCGCAAAGACCTGATCAACCGCGGCGGCGAGAAGATCAGCTGTGACGAGGTGGAAAACCTGATTTTCAAACTTCCTCAGGTCCGGGAAGTCAGCCTCGTCGCAATGCCGGACCCTGTCTTCGGCGAACGAGCGTGCGCCTGCGTCGTTCTCCAGGCCGGGGCGGCACTGACGTTCAAGGACTTGCTCGCCCACCTCCGTGCGCAGCAGATCGCCTCGTTCAAGCTACCCGAACGACTGGAAATCATGGAGTCGTTCCCGATCAGTCCTGCCGGGAAGATACTGAAGCGCGAGCTCCGGGAGATCGTCGCGCAGCGCATCGCCTTCCACCAGGGCAGCTGAGGCGCGGCCGTGTTCACGACATCGTTCACTGTCGAATGGGGAGACTGCGACGAAGCCGGGATCGTCTACTATCCGCGCTATTTCTACTGGATGGATTCTGCCTTCCACCGGCTTCTGCGGGCGCGCGATTTGAGTTACCGCGCATTCAAGCAGCGATTCGGGGCCGAGCTGCCGCTGGTGGACGTGGGAGCTCGTTTCACGGCACCCCTCACCTACGACAACGAGTTTCAGATCCATGTTCGGGTTGCAGAGTGGCAGGAGCGTCGATTTCGTCTGACCTACGACTTGGTTCGAGAGGACAAACCGATTGCCGCAGGCTTTGAGGTTCGGGCCTGGGCTTTCGCAGAGGGCGGTAGGCTGAGAGGCGGCCCGATTCCCGAAGACTTTCGGGCGCTGATCGAACGGGAGCACGGTTAGCTCGGGAGGCGTGCGCGTGGGCCTCGAAGATTTGCCGTTCAATGGAGGTTGAATGATGAGGCGGTTGGTTGCGCTCATGCCGGTTGTCGCTTCGATGTGCCTGGGGTTGGGCGCGGGTCCAGCCGATCCGCATGCGACCGTCGCGCAAGGCGTGCTTGCGGGTACAACGGACAATGGTGTGACCCTATTCCGTGGCGTGCCGTTTGCCGCGCCGCCCGTGGGTGACCTTCGATGGACGCCGCCTCGAGCTGCGGCGAAATGGGGCTCGCAGCCACGTGAGGCGACGAGCTTCGGCGCGGCATGCACCCAGACGCTCAAGTCGGGCGGGTCGGGACAGTGGACCAGCGAGTACATGAGTCCTGAGGCGCCGGGTGTGTCCGAGGACTGTCTGTTCCTGAACATCTGGACGCCCGTCACGCTCACCGGATCGGCACGTCCTGCCGCGAACCTGCCGGTCCTATTCTGGATCTACGGAGGCGGATTCAACGAAGGGTCCGGCGCGGTAGCGGTCTACAACGGCGCGAACCTCGCGAAGAAAGGCGTCATCGTCGTCAACGTCAATTACCGTGTGGGCAGCCTCGGCTTCATGGCGCATCCCGAGCTGACAGCGGAACAGGGCGGCGCATCGGGGAACTACGGGATTCAGGACCAGATCGCGGCCCTGCAGTGGGTCCGCGACAATATCAAGGCATTTGGCGGTGACGCCTCGAAGGTGACAATTGCCGGCCAGTCGGCCGGCGCGATGTCAGTGCAGGCACTGCTGGTGTCACCCGTTGCGAAGGGCCTCTTTCGTGCAGCGATCATCCAGAGCCCTGCGGCCCCGGGGACGAACGGCAATTACACGCCGCGGGCAACCGCGGAACAGGCTGCCGTCGCCGCGCTCGAACGCGGCGGGGCGCACTCTGTCAGGGACGCGCGCGCACTGCCGGCCGCGCAGGCTTACAGCGCGGGCGGGCGGGGCGGGCTCGTGGCCGACGGCCGGATCATTCCGATAGGGGCTACTCCACCCGGGTTCGCAAGTGATGTGCCCGTGATGACCGGGTACACGCTGAACGACCTCTTCGTCTCGCGCCCGCCCGCGACCGCCGAAAGCTGGCGCGCCGAAGTCCAGGACCGCTACGGCGATCGCGCCAGCGAGTTCCTGAAGTTCTATCCGGGGGGCACGGACGAGGAGGCCGCGCGATCGGCGCAGCGTGAGGCTGTCGATCGTGGCTTCAACCTGAAGCTCGTGGACTGGCTGGCGACGCGGGGAGCGACCAAGCCGGTGTTCGCCTATCTATTCACGCACGTCGAGCCAGGTCCGGAGTCGGGTCGGTATGGCGCGTTCCATACCTCCGAGGTCCCGTACGAGTTCAACACCCTGCATCTGTCGCCAGGACGAGACTTCACCGACGTCGATCGCCGGCTCGCCGATCAGCTCTCGTCATACGTGGCAAACTTCGTCAAGACGGGCGATCCCAACGGCGGATCACTACCCCGATGGCCGGCGATGACGCCCGACAACAAGGCAATCATGGATCTCGGCGACCGAATCATCGTGTCTCGCGCGATCCCAGTGGGCGCCGACGCCGTAATCGCTGCCGGGCGAGCGCCAGCGGGCCGTGGTCGTGGTGGCCGAGGGAACCCGGCGCCCGTCGCTTCGGCCGCACTGGCTCCTCGCCTTGGTAGGTAGGTCCAACATGCAGGTCAATGCGGACGGCAATGTGGACATCTACATCGGGCCGACCGCGCCGACCGGCCACGAGTCGAACTGGTGCGGGTGGGGCCTGATGCCGGTACCGTAGATCGGCTCTCGAGCGTGAATCTTCTTGAACTGCAGGCTGGGATGGTTGGGATTCTCTCGAAACAGCCGGTATGCCTTGCGCGCAGCGTCTTTGACGGGTTCAGGAAGATCGTCGTACGCTGCCCAGAAGCGCGGAGTCGCGCGCGAGTTCACAGGCGGTCTGGATCGACATCCGTCGCCCGGCCGCCGGTTCGGTCGGCCCGCGCTTCGGGCCCGAGACGTGATGTGCTGAGACTTGCCGTCGTCGCAGTCGCCCTGTGCGCGCTCGCCTACCGGCAGGCAGACCCGGCAGAGGTGTGGATGTTCGACCGGCTCGACCGCATCGGTGAGCACGCCACGACCATCCACGGCAATCCGCGCGTGATCGAAACACCGATCGGCAAAGCCGTGGAGTTCGACGGCGTCGATGACGCCCTGTTCGTGGAGGTGCACCCGCTCGCCGGAGCGAAGACGTTCACGTGGGAAGCGATCTTCCGTCCTGATGGCGGTAGCATCGAGCAGCGCTGGTTTCATCTGCAGGAGGCAGGGTCCGAGAACCGGATGCTGTTCGAGATCCGCGTCGTCGGCGACTACTGGTTCCTGGACAGTTTCAATCAGAGCACGACCGGCAGCGCGACGCTGATGAACAAGAAGAGTCTGCATCCGCTCGGCGACTGGTATCACGTGGCCGCGGTGTACGACGGCAAGGTCTTCAGCAGCTACGTCAATGGCGTCCAGGACGGGAAGGCGGAGGTCGAGCTCTCACCGCAGGGTGTCGGGCGATCGTCGATGGGCGTCCGCATCAACCTGGTCTACTACTTCAAGGGTGCGATTCACTCGGCGCGTTTCACGCGGCGGGCATTGACGCCCGCCGAGCTACTCAAAGTGCCTTCGAGGCCGGTTCCACAGGGCGGCAGATGACGGCATTCAAAATGATTGAAGATTCCCGAAAACCGACGGGCCTTACTGCGCGGCGCCCGCAGCTACTAGAGGCCATCTCACAAATCTACTGTTGGTAGGAACGGTGCGAGCGAGCTCAGCGAGGCGAGCCACGCGATCGGCCCGCCTTCGCGCCGCAGGCGCTACGGCGAGGTCTCGCCGTAGCTTAAGCGGAGGCGGAAGCGCGCCGGCGAAGCGGCGCGCGAGAGCGCGTGTAGGGGAGTCCGAGGGGCAAAGCCCCTCGGATCATGGAATCGTCCAGAGGGTCAGCGTCGACACATCCTTCACGAACAGCCGGTTTCCGGAGATGGTGGGCTGCGTCCACGTTTCGCTGTCCGCCACCTTGTAGCGACGCAGCGCCTCGAATGCGGTCGTCCCGACTCGTCCGACAACCAGCTCGCCGTCATCTTCGAGGCTGAAGACGATCTTGCCGGCTTTCACCACGGCCGCCTGGCCGGCCTGACGCGGTTCGGAGGTCCACACGCTCTTTCCGGTTTTTACGTCGACGGCGAAGTACTGTCCGCTGTTGCGCGTGGACAGCCCGAACAAGGTATCGCCGACCAGGACCGGATTGCTGAGGCGATAGGGTTGATCGGCGTTCGTCCAGGCGTCTTCAGTGGTCCACTTGCCGTCGCGTCTCGTGAGGCTCACTGCGGTCATCGGTCCGCCATTCGAGACGATCACGGTCTGACCGGCCAGAATCGGCGTGGCCGAGTTCGTGAAATTGGCGCTGACGAAGGGCCGTTCCCACAACAGCGCGCCGGTCTCGACGTCGAGGCCGACGAGCTTCGCCTGCGTCAGGGCGATGAGCTGCCGGGTGCCGCCGAGATCCGCCACGATGGGCGAGCCGTAGGCCGGTCCATCGCCATCCCAGCTCCACTTCGTCGCTCCCGTGTTGACGTCGAACGCCGTAATGGCGCCCTTGTTGTGGCCTCCCGGGTGAAAGATCACCAGCCCGCGATCGACAATCGGCGAGAACGCGTGCGTCGTGAACATCGGCACCAGCTCCGAGCCCGGCTTTCGCCAGAGCGCCTTTCCCGTCTTTGCGTCGTAGGCGGAGATCACACCGGTCATGCCTATCGCGAACAGCTTCCCATCCGCGTAGGCCGGTGTCGATTTCGGTCCCTGCCCGTGACGCGCAGCGCCCGTGTTCATCGTGAACGACACGGGAGTCGGGGTCTCCCAGATCGTCTTGCCGGTTGCCGCGTCCAGGGCGCTCATGACCTCGTTGTCGCCTCGCCGTGAGAACACATACAGCCGGTCGCCGACGACGAGCGGTGTGGCATAGCCGAGCCCGACGTCGGTCCGCCATCGTTGGGTCAGCGTCTCGGGCCAGGCTCTGGGTTCGGTGAACGCCGACGCCGAGCCGTCCCGGGCTTGTCCCCGCCACTGCGTGTAGTCCGGCGACGGCTCCTGTGCCGCCGTCCACGCGACTAGACCGAATCCCACAAAAGCTGCGCGAGCGAGCCACGCGAGCGAGCGTGTCGGGGAGTCCGAGGGGCGAAGCCCCTCGGATGAGACTAGTCCGGTGAGAAGCATGGCGATTGCGAAAGGGAGTCGGGAACGCAATTCGACGAACATAAGACTGCACCCTCCGTCAGCGTGCGCGCGCCGCGAGCTGCCGTTCGATTGACGGCCGCAGCGATGGAATGTGCCGCAGCGCGTTCTGGTAATAGATCTTCCGCAACACTGCATCGGGCAAGCCGATTCCCGATATGTTCCAGCGGCCGTGACCAGGCGACCCACCGGGCGTGCGAAGCTGCGCCGGGTGGTAGAAATACTCGTCGTAGGTTTCGAGATACCGCCAGTGCGGGCGCCAGAATTCGTCGGCTCCGCGGTTCGGCGACCCGTCGGATCCCATCAGAACCCGGTCCTGATACTTGATCAGGAACGCGCGCCACAGCCGCGGCGCGCGGCCGAGATCCTGCAGCGTGGCCGAGATCTCGACGTCGGCGTTCGGATACGTGTCGAGAAACGCGGCGAGCTTCTGCGGGTCGTAATACAGCATCGCCAGATGGGCGTTCACGAAGCGTGTCTTCGGATGCTTCCGGTGCATGTTCTCGCGCGCCTTCTCGATCACGTCGTGCTTCGGGCCATCGCGATAGAGGTTTTCGGATGTGTCTCCCGGCCGCCGCCACAGGCCCGCCTCATAGCGCTCGTTCTTCGGTCCAATGGGATAGAAACGGCCGATCGAGTCGCTGGTGTGGATCATGACCGGCCTGTCGTACTTCGCGGCCATCGACCAGATCGGATCGAGTCGTGGATCGTCGCACTGGATGAAGCTGCCGTCGGAATTCCTGATGCTCTGTCCCAACGACTTGAAGACCTTCATACCGAGCGCGCCGGCCTTGAAGCCGCGCTCCATCTCGGCAGCGAATTTCTCGGACCATCCAGGCTCATTGATGCCGTCGGGATCGAAGGTCAGGAAGGTCGCCACCCGGTCGCGGTACGGCTCGCCCGCCTTCAACGCCGCGTCGAGCGTCGATCCCGTGCCGCCGTTCAGATTGACGATCGCCCCCATGCCGATCGAGTCCATCAATGTGATGAGGCCCTGGTACGCCGCTGCTGTCGTCAACTGCGGCGCGTGGACGTGGAAGTCGATCGCCGGGAACTTCGCGCGAGTGATATTCGTGCGCGGCAGCCGCAGCAGTGTCGGCGGCATCGGAGGCACGTCTGGTCCGCTGGTCACCCATCCCGGCGGCGGCGTGACGGATTCCATCGTCGGGAGCGGTGGAATCCACACCTCACCTTCCTTGACCGTCGCGGGCGGCTTCGGCTCCAGCGGAGGCTCGGCACTCGGCGCCGTCCCCGCCCAGCCCTGAACGGCGCTTGCCTGTTGCGGCGTCTGCGACTCGTCGGTGTGCACAGACGTTGCGGCGACCGCCGCCATCGTGACGATGGCTGTGACAAGGACCTGTGACGAGCGATACATGGTCATAAGCTCCTCTTGCCGATCAAGTTGAGCAACCCGTTGACGATCGCCGCTTCCGCGCAGAGAAGGTTCAGCGGGCCGTCCAGTTCAAGACGACAGTCATCCCGGCCGATGGATCTGCGGACGGAGCGTCGAGCTTGCTCATCAGAAAGCGGCCGTCCGACGCGACGTCGTACGGAAAATTGGTCGCGGGCAGACGCACTTCGAAAAGCCTGACGGGTAGGCCGACGCTAAACGCCGGCGTCCTCGTGACCGGAACGGCCATGAGACGCCTATCAGGCGAAATGTAGTACAGCTCCGTCCCATCCCGTCGCCAGCGAGGCTTGTCGCCTCCGTTCGTGGAGACTCGAATCCTGACGGAGCCCACGGCTGGTACGCTGCCGGACGCAAAGTCGCGCACGTACACCTCGCGGGTCCCCGTTTCATCGGAGCTATACGCAATCCATTTTCCGTCCGGCGAAAAGATCGCGGGCCACTCGTCCGCGTCGGTGACGATGAGGGGAATCGCCTGGCGCTGTTCGGTCGAGAGCACGTAGAGATCGGCTCGCCGGGTCGGATGGAGTTCATTGAAGATGAGAAAGCGGCCATCGGGCGACCAGTCGTTCGGCAGCTTGGGGTTCGGAGACCGATAGAGCGGCTCCGGCGCGTCGATGGCGGACGGCCGGGTCAGAAAAATGGTCTCCGCCGAGACGAACGCCACGTCACCATTCGAAGATGTCGCCGGCGTCCAGTTCCGCGCCGGAGTGTTCACCAACGTGACGACTCCGCGAACCGGATCCGCAGTCCAGATGTGGCGCGTGTGCCGGTCCGCGTCGATACTGTCGAATGCGATCTGCTTGCCGTCTGGCGAGATACTGATGTTGGAACCGTAGGATGGTGATCCGAGCTGCCCCAATTCCGTACCGCTACGATCGAACCACACCAGTCGTGATCGATCTGCCGATGTCGCCGAGCTGAACGCCACTGTGCCCGTCAATGACGCTGAGAATGCCGCAGGCGGGTCCAGCGTCGGCACATCCTCCGCTACAACGGCGGCCTCTCCGCTCCCCGTCGCCGTTGTCGGATCGAACAGCCGGGCGGTGAGGACGCCTTCTCGCAACGCGAGTAGATGTCCATTTTTCGCGCCAACACCTGGCGCGTAACCGCCCAAGACGAACGCTCCGTCGATGAGACGTCTCGAGGGCCGCGGTTCGTGAAGTCGTATGTCGCCAAGGTACAAACCCGGCTGCGGATCACGGCCGAACCAGGTATACAGGACGTGCCCGCCATCGGGGAGAAAGGCCGGATATCCGTAATCGCCAGCCGGCGTCACTCGAAGCGGGGCGCCTCCCGAGTCCGGAATGCGCCACAGGCCGTTGCTCGAGATGGCATAGACGATGACCCCGTCGGCGTTCCACGTGCCGCCGCGAAAAACGCGGCTACCGATCGATGTCGGACCGCAGCGATCACAGAGGGCCACAGGACGGCCGCCGGCCACAGGAATCTTGCTCAAGGTCATCCCGGTCGCGAACCCGACGAAGCGGCTGTCGGGGGACCAGAACAGCGGACTGAACGCATCCTCCGTCCCGGGGAGTGGACGCGCGTTCCCCGAGTCGAGCGAATGCACCCAGATGCGCACGCGACCGTCGGCACTTCTCGCGGTGAATGCCACGTGACGTCCGTCGGGAGACAGCGCCGGCCCGCTGGCGAATGTTGTCTGCGGAGGCGCCAGGATGTGGAACGTCAGTGGGAGCGGCGGCTCCAGACGTCGGGCGGCACGACGCTCAATCGCGAACAGCACGCCGAACAACACCGCCAGACCGATGCTCACCCACGCCGCCGCGCGAAACAGCCGCTCTGTCAGCAACACCGCTGGCTGCGGCGTTTCTGCTCGCGATCTCTGAATCCGAATACGCGCTTCGCCGATATCTCTGAGCCGAGTCCGTGCGTCGCGGTCGAGACATCGTGCCAGGAGATCACGAATGGCGACCGGCGTCTCACGCGGGAGCCGCCGCAGGTCGATCGTCGCCGTCTTGACATTGGCTAACGTCTCGGCAGTCGTTTCGCCCTCGAACAGCGGCCGACCTGTCAACAACTCCCACACCACGACGCCGAACGCCCAGATGTCGGTCCGCTTGTCGACGGATTTTCCCGAAGCCTGCTCGGGACTCATGTACGCCGCCGTGCCCATGATGGCGCCGCCGCGAGTGGCGGCCTCAGGTGCGGAGGCTTCCTCCGGTGTCTCGGGACCGGCCCTCCACGACTCGAGTTCGACGGCCGCCAGGCCGAAGTCGAGCACCTTCACCGTGCCGTCTGGCGTCGCCATGATATTGGTCGGCTTCAGGTCGCGGTGCACGATGCCTTTCTCGTGCGCCGCTTCGAGCGCGGCGGCGATCTGACCCGCGTAGTCGAGCGCCGTTTCGATCTGCGACGGTCCCTTCAACGTCTCGCCCTGAACGAGCTCCATGACGAGCGCGCCCTGCTCGACACCGTAGATGTGCGCGATGTTGGGATGATTCAACGACGCGAGCGTGCGAGCTTCGCGCTGCAGCCGTGCGATCCGCTCCGGATCAGCAGCGAGCGACCGGGGTAACACTTTGAGCGCCACGTCTCGCCCCAGGACCGTGTCGCGAGCGCGGTACACCTCGCCCATGCCGCCAATCCCGAGGACGGATTGAATCTCGTATGGACCGAGTCGTGATGGCACCCTGAGCGCGTGCGTTTCGAGGAATCGGTCGGCGGCGGTCTCGAAGGCGAGCAGACCTTCGACCTCACGACGCATGCTCTCGTCTTCGCCGCACTCGATCGCGAGGAGTGCTGCGCGCGACTCGGGAGCGCAATCCAACGCGGCCTGACAGATACGCTCGATCGCTGATTCGCGCTCAGTCACTGGCCGTTCCTTCTCCCGCCAGATCCCGCAGCAGCCACAACTTGGCAAACCGCCAGTCTCGCTTCACCGTGTCGACGGAGATGTGCAGTGCCGCGGCCGTTTCCTCGAGACTGAGCCCCGTAAAGAAACGCAGCTCGATGACCTGCGCCTTGCGCGGGTGAACGTTCTCGAGCCGCCTGAGCGCTTCGTCCAGTTCGACGAGGTGACGCTCGGGCGACAGCGCTACCTCCATCGCCAGCTCCAACGAGACTTTGGGCGTTCCTCCGCCTCTCTTGTCGTTGTCGCGGGCACGCGCGTGATCGACGAGAACCCGCCTCATCGTACGCGCCGCCATCGCGAAGAAGTGGGCACGATCCTGCCACTGGATGCGCTTGAGGTCGATCAGGCGCAGGTACGCCTCGTTGACCAGCGCCGTTGGCTGCAGAGTGTGGCCCCTGCGCTCGCGACGCAAGTAATTCCCGGCCAGTTGGCGCAGCTCGTGACTCACCAGAGGCAGGAGCCGGTCGAAGGCTGCGCGCTCCCCATTGCCCCACGCGAGCAGCAGATCGGTCGGGGTTTCAGCCCGGTCGTTCACCAGCCAAGTTTACGGCGTAACTGCCATGGATGCCCTTTTTCGGACGTGCCCTCCGCCTTAAGAACTGAGAGGAGCACACTGATGTCGAGAGTCGCGGTTTCTGTGAGGCCGCTGCGGGGTTCGTCCGCGGCGCACCAGGCATCCCGACGACGTATTTTCCTGCCGGCCGCCATCGTCGGCACCGTCCTGGCCGTCGTCGGATTCTGGCAAACGTACGGTGGTCCGCTGATCGCCGGCACGGTTCACGAGCCAACGATCATCCACATCCATGCGGCGGTAATGGTTACCTGGCTCGTTCTGTTCATGGCGCAGGTCTGGTTCGCCGCCTCCGGGCGGGTTCGTCTCCACATCCGGCTCGGACCGTGGGTGATGGGCTTTGGTATCGTCCTGGTGGCCGTGGCCCTGCTGGCGATCTCCGAGGGGTTCGCCGCCAGGCTTGCGGCGGGCGATGTGTTCAGAGCGCAGCGTTGGCTGTTTGGCACGCTCCGCGATGTCGTCTTCTTCGTGCCGTTCCTGGTCGCCGGGTGGGTCTATCGACGGAGGCCCGAGATTCACAAGCGGGTGATGCTCGTCGCAACCACGATCCTCGTCCTGCCGGCAGTCAGTCGGATGACCTTTCTGGGGTTCCCCGTGGCGCTGTGGAAGTTCATGCTGGTCTGGCCGCTGCCCGTTTATCTCGCGATGGTTCACGATTTCCGCGCCAGACGCATGGTGCATCCGGTGTATGTGATAGGAATCGCCGCGATGTTGACGATGCGACTCGTACTGCCGCTGAGCACGTCGGGTGCCTGGCAAGCCGTGGCCGCTCACGTCACAGCGTTCTATCAAACACCGGCAGGCCAGGCCCGATGACGGAGTCCCATTCCCGGAGCCAGCCGGCCGATCTTGGCGAGAAGGCGATTCTCCAAGCTGAGGATCTCGACGGCATCCTCACACGGGCGAAGAAGCACTGGAGCTTCGCGACTCACGAGGAAGGTCCGTTCTCTGCAGATCGTCGATGACGAAGTGGCCTGCGACGCATCGGAGAACCTTCACCATGTCCACGTTCGCACGACAGCACACGGCGGTGACCGTCGCGCCAAGCGTCAGTACCCTTTCGTCGTGACCCAGAAGCTCTCTTCCCACGAGCCGCCGGGCGGAATGCTCTGCAAGTCCTTGTAGACGCCTTTGTGCGCCAGGTTCAGGGCGTTGGTGATGGCCACCATTGGCTCGAATGCGATGAAACCTCTCGTGGTGGGCGCGGGTCCGCCATCGGGCGAGGGCACCGCCGGAGGCGCGACCTTCACGCCCTGGGCAGGATCAACGGGGAACGGGCCGGATGTTGCGGGTGCCGGACCGGCGGGTCGGCCGCCGCCAGCCGGCGGGCCTCCCTGGCCCTGACCGCCGCGTCCCGCGCCGCCGCCTCGCCCGCCGCCACCACCACCGAGCGGTGTCGACCACATCAGCACGGTCTTGTATTTCGGACCGAGGATCGTGTGCAGTTCCTTCCCGTTGTACATAAGCTTCATCGTCGCGCGGCCGTTCGCGTCTCGCACGAGATCTGTAAAGACATCGTCGATCAGCGCGTATTTCCCGAGCTGAATCGCCGTCCGGTCAGCGCCAAAGAAATTCTCGATCGGCTGCGTCTCGCCCGTTGGGAGCCGTTGCGGGATTTCAATCCAGTGCGTTTTGGCGTCTGCCGACACGCTCCAGTCATTGCGGTTGCCGTCGGGCAGCTCGAAGATCGGGTGATAGCCGATCACAACCGGCATTGGCTCGTTGCTCAGGTTGTCGAGCCGGGTGCGCACTTCAAGCGTTCCGTCGGCCAGCCTGTACGTCATCGTGATCGTGTGCGCGAACGGGAACTGCTTCATGAACTGCGAGTTCTTGTAGAAATCCAGCTTGCAGGTCACCCACGCGCTCCCTCCGTCGGCCTTGAATTCGACCAGCTCCCACGTCTTGGTGCCGTTGACGAAACCCGTTCCCGGGATTGGCCCCCGCACGTTACCGATCTCGAGGTCGAAGTTGTACTTCTTGCCGTTCGCGTAGAAGGCTGTCTCATCGAGTCGGTTGGCGAAGGGCGCGAGGAGCGGCATTCCGTTCAGACCCGGCCTGGCCTGAAAGTCGGCGAGGGTCGCTGACGGGCGCACCAGATCTTTGCCCTTGACCTGAATGCGCCACGCATTGCTCATGCTCCAGACAACTGACACGTTCATCTGCGCGGTTGTGTCCGCCAGTTCGACGACGTCGCCGTCCTGTCTTGCGGTGTAACGCTGTGCGGCCGCCGGAGTGGCCAAGATCGAGGCGACGGTAACGGCAAGCAGAAATCGCAGCAGCTTCATGAGGACCCTCTACGGAAGAGTGCAGGATGCATGAGGCCAGGCGCCTCGCGCTCGCTTCAGCGTACGACGCGGATGCCGGTCACGACGCGCATTTCGCCGGTCGTCTCAATCGTTCCCACCTCGATGACGTAGTCGCCAGGCGCGAGCGGCGCGAGCGCCACGTCGGCGGTAATCCATCGCTGGCCGCTCGAATCGTCCGTACGCTCTCCGACTGTGACTGGCACCGCCAAGGGTTGACCGGCGCGATCAAGCATCCGGCCCGTCCCGGGCTTCGCGGAGGCCGAAACCGGCAGCTCGAGATGCGCCCGTTCGGCACGACTGAAGCGGGCATCTGCGGTAACGACCTGCCGGTTGGCGCTTGCCGGTCCACGACGATACAACAGCGGCTGGGGCGCGAGGGGTACGCGGATGCCGTCAGTCACCGCAGCCGAGGTGCTGTCTGTCGAGGAGACGCGCACGAGCACGTCGATCGGCGATTCCTTCGCCGCCGTTATCTTCACCGACGTCAGGAACGTCCGTTCGCCCGCCTTGACGGTCACTCGGGACCCCGTTGACGCGCCTCCGCTGGAGATCTGCAGTGCGGCCGTCGCCCCCTGACTCCACTCGTCGCTCCGTCCGGACGGCGACAGCAACTCGCCGGCTATCCACAACAGGTCGCCGCCGGGCGCCGGCGTTGCCCGGAGCCTGATGCGCGCGTCCGGCCGGATCTCGGCCAGCATGCCCAACGCGGATTGAACCGGGCTCGTGACCGTGACCGCTGGAGAAGCCGCCGCCTTCCGGGCGCGCGCGATTTCGTCCGCACTCGCTGCCCGATAGCCGTGGCGTGCCCGCACCTCCACGCCAGCCCGCTTGACGCGCACTTTGAGTTGGCGGTACCCGCCATCGAGCTTGCCGTTCGTCGAGTAGTACCCGAGCAGATAGTAGGACGTGAGGTCGTCTGAGATCTTCCGTAGACTCATGTCGAGATCGTTGCTGTCCATGACGGCGATGCCGTCGGTTGCGACGGCAAGCGTGCCCATGGCGTCCTGGTGAGTCCTCAGCGAGCGAGCGTCCTGCGTCAGCGTGAGGCCCTGGTTGATCGGCGTGTCGAATGCGACGAGGCCCCGAGGATCGATCGGATAGAAGCTCGAGTTGCTGCGGTTGGCATCGTTGATGATGTCGCGGAGGAACATCTCGTCGTCCATGGCCGCCAGCCGCTGCCGGTCCGCGTCGCACTCCGTCTTGCTCACGGGCAGGCTGCTGTTGCGATTGTCCTTTGTCGTAAATTTGCCGTCCGGCCCGACGCGGACCGGATCGAGACCGGGAATCGGATCTTCCAGGCCCGTAACGGGATCCTTGCGAAGCTTCTCGAGGCTGGGGTCGGGCCTGAACAGCTGCCAGCCTTCGGTCACCGTCAGAATGGCTTTCCGTTCTTCGCGAATGCCGTTCAGGTATCTGACGAGATCCTGGAGAGCTTCGAGCGTGACCCGTTCTCTCTTCCGCGCAATGAGCTGTCGGGCGAGCGCCGACTCGGTGGTTTTCTCGGTCGGCATCGGCGGATAGCAAATGCTGTAGGCGTCCTCGCGTTCGTCTCGCGTCGCGCCGAAGCGCTCACCCCAGATCCAGTGCTTCCTCAACTGCTCTTCTGTGACCGCCCTCCGTCGCGACAGAACGACGTCCGACACGGTCATGCTGGGCGTCATGATGCCTACGAGATCGTCCGGACCGAGGATGCGGTTCATCAGGCGTATCAATGGTTCCGCGATGTCGTGCGAGCCCACTACGGAGACATGCGGGCCGTCGAGGAAGATCACGAACACGCGATTCCTCGCGTTGGCCGCGGCCTGCAGCATCTCGCGCTCCGACGTCGGCTCGATGGCCAGCGACTCCGGTCCCGCGGGACGAACGACGACATGCTCGAACGACTCGACCTTCTGCAGGACGCCATCCTCCAAGACCTCGAAATCGGCCGCTCCAAGATCGGTGACGGGCTTGCCGTCCTTCGTGGGATAGGTGTCAACGCGGACGAAGTTGGCCTCCGTCCTGAATGTTGGTGTTGCCTGATTGGGTGGTGCCGGCTGTGACGATGTCGGCTGTTGTGGTGACGAGGACGTGGGGGGCGCGGCGGTTTGTGCTGCCGGCCAGGCGCACAGACCAAGCGTGATGACGGTCGCGAGAGCTCGAATTGATGGGCGCACGTGACGTCCTGACCGGCGGCGCTGGCCGGGGAAGTCTATGCGAAAACAGGTCTACGCGGAAGGAAGAGACTCAGCTGGCCTTCTTCTGGACGGGGCTATCATCCCAGCCCTGCTGCCTCAGACGCAGCTCGTAGCTGCGAGCCCAGCCAAGTGCAAAT
Organism: uncultured Acidobacteriota bacterium; assembly: GCA_963730995.1. GTDB lineage: Bacteria > Acidobacteriota > Vicinamibacteria > Vicinamibacterales > 2-12-FULL-66-21 > CAVSUB01. Next base: position 557,692 of record CAVSUB010000013.1, read on the forward strand.
TTCTCTTCCTCGAAGAGCTCGGTGAGGACGACGTCACGATCGTGAACGACCTGCACTTCCACTGGAACGGGCCCACCGTGGAGAACACAAGTGACGTCGATCTTGCGCCGTCGGAGACACCACAACACACGCCCGTTGGGTGGAAAGTCGGATGGACTCACGGCTGGCGCACCCCCGCTGGCGCCAACGCTGTTTCTGGATAGCATGAGCTTACGCTCGGGCAAGCCGGTCCGTCAAGACCCATACCGGTGAAATCCAGGCCCACTCCGCATATGATCGCTGCGCAAAACCAACGAAATGGAGTCGCAGGTGACTAGAGGATGACAGCGGCACGGCGACAGGTGTACGTGGGGACAGACGGAGGCGCAACGACCTCCAAGACGGGCGCGGTCTGGGCGGATGGAACTACCGTGTCCACGCGGTTGCTGCAGCGGCCGACAGGCTCAGCCGACGGACCGATGGCAGTGGTTCGGGGTTGGGTGAGCGGGATCACCGAGTACCTTGCCGAGAACGATCTCGCGTGGGACAGCGTCGGCGGCGTGGGGCTCGCGATTCCGGGGCCGTTTCAGCGGTACGGCGTCTTCGACAAGTCTCCGAACCTGCCGGAGAGTTTTGCGGGGTTCGACGTTCACACCGCGTACGCCGGTGCCTTGGCGGAGCGGGCGGGATTTGCTGTGCCGCTCGTGGTCGGGAACGACGGGAACATGGGTGGCGTGGCCGAGGCGCAGAGAGTTCGTGGGCGCAGCGCTTCGGCGGTCCTCATGCTCGCGCCCGGTTCGGGTCTGGGCTGCGCCTACATCGATCCCCGCGGCTTGCCGCTCGACGGGGACACGCTTGCCGGTATGGAAGGCGCTCACATGCCCGCGCCGCTCCACTTGCTCAATGCGAAACCGTACCCGTGCGGATGTGGCCGGACCTGGGGATGCGTCGAGGTCTACACTACGCTTTCGGGACTTCCCCACCTGCTCGCGGAGCGCATCGGCGACTCGATTGCCCCGGCGGAGCTCAAACAACGCGCTTTCGGGCTGCGGGGGCTCGCCCAGAAAGGCGACCCGCTGGCCTGCGAGATTTTCGATTTCCAGGCGCGCGTGCTCGGTCTTCACGTCGCGACGCTCGCCATGGCAGTCGATCCCGCCTTTGTCGTCATCGGCGGCGGCCTGATGGATCCGGAGGCGACGACCGAGCCATTTCGCGAGCGTTATCTTCGGATCGTGCGAGAGGCAGCGGACCCGTATCTCTGGCCCGCGCAGCGCGAGCGGTTGAGCGTGGTCCCCGCGGCGCTCGGCGATCTGTCGCAAGCCATCGGCGCCGGCCTCGTCGCGCTCTACCAGAGCCGCTCGTAGCGCGGGGTCTTCAGACCCCGCGAACACTGTGTAGCGTAGCTCTCAGCTTTGGGGCGTGAGCTGAAAGCCGAGAGCTGATAACTGATAGCTTCATGGAATTCACACCCGGCTCAAGTGAATTCCGCAACTAATCCTGCCGCAGCACCACCAGCGGATCGACTCGTGTGGCGCTGCGGGCGGGAATCACGCACGCCAGCAACGCGACGAGTGCGATGAGTCCGGACACGCCGGCGAGCGTCGCGGGATCGTTCGGCTTCACGTTGAACAGGAGCGACGCCAGCGCCCGGTTGACGAGGAACGACGCCGCGATGCCCGCGGCGAGCCCGATGCCCGTCAGCGTGAGCCCCTGCCTGAGGACCATCCGTAAGACGGATCGACGGTCGGCGCCAAGCGCCATCCGGATCCCGATTTCGCGCCGGCGCTCCATCACGATGTAGGACAGGATTCCGTACGTTCCCACTGCGGCGAGGAGCAGGGCGAGCCCCGCAAACACCATCAGCAGCAGCGCCAGGAACCGCGGCCGCTGCACGGCGTCCCCGAACACCTCCTCCATCGTCCGCATCCGCACGATTGGAAGCGACGTGTCTACCTCCGCTACCGCTGCGCGCAACTGCGGCGCGAGCGTCTCGAACGGCAGCGTCGACCGCACGGCGAGGTTCATGCTGGACGGCGCGTTCTGGAAGACGCGAGGGGCCTGGTCCGCAAGCAAGAACAACTCTGTACCAGCGGCAGCGTCCAGCCCGCCCTGCTTGAGATCCTTCAGGATGCCGACGATGGTCGCGAAAGGCTGCGTCGATCGGGCAGACCCTGGACGAACTCTCCTGCCAATCGGGTTCATGCTCGGAAAGAACTTTCTGGCGAGCGTCTGGTTGATCAGTGCCACAGGCTGTCCGGTAACGTCGCCTTCCTGGAATCCCCGGCCGGAAACCACCGGTATCTTCATCGCATCGACGTAGCCGATCGTCACGTAGCTGTAGTAATCGACGTTCTGGATGGGACGGTCGGGCGTCCGGGGGATGCCCTCGAAATCCGTGTCGTTCGCGTTGACGGGTCTCCGGGGCGGCAGGCCGCTCATTGCCGCCGCGCCCTGCACACCCGGAATGCGCTCGATGCGCGCGATGAGCCTGGTGAAGACGTCCACCTTCCGCTGCGGGCCTGGGAACGCCGCATCGGGGAGGACGAGACCGAACGTCGCGAGCCGCGATCGGTCGAAGCCGCCGTCCACTCGCATCAGCTCCCAGAAGCTTCTGAGCAGCAGCCCTGCGCCGACGACCAGGACAACCGCCAGGGCGACTTCCGACATCACGAGCGCGTTGCGAGTCCTCGCGCGGGCAGTCCCGGCGGTTGTGCGAGTACCGCCTTCGTTCAAGCCGCTGCCTACGCCCTGCTCCCGCACGTGCAGCAGCGGCGCGAGGCCGAACACGATGCCTGTGGCGACGGCGACTCCCAGCGTGAAAATGAGGACTCGCCAGTCGAGCGTGACCTCCGCGGATCGCGGGATGCTGTCCGGGTACGCCCGCAGGAGGGCTCTCAGACCGCCGGCGGCAAGCACGACACCCAGGACCCCGCCAAGAACGGAGATGACGATCCCCTCGGTGACGAACTGGCCAAGCATTCTGAGCCGGCTCGCGCCGAGGGCAGCCCGGACGGCGAACTCACGGCGCCTGGAGTCGGCGCGAGCGAGAAGGAGGTTCGCCAGGTTCGCGCACGCGATCAGGAGGACGAACCCGACGGCGCCCTGGAGCACCCACAGCGACTTCTTGACGTTCCCGACTATGTCGTCCTGGAGGTTGTCGATCCGAAAGCGATGATTCTTCGGATCGGGTGCATGGCTGGACTTCGCCTGCGCCTGCCAGCTTCCGAGAAGACGATCGAGATCCACGCGGGCCTGCTGAATCGTCGTTCCGCTCTTCAGGCGTCCCACGAGGTAGAGAAAGTGGCTGCCCCGCCCGCCAGGCGAGTGCGGATCGATTGTCAACGGCAGCCACAGCTCGACTTTCTGGCCGTGCACGTCGTAGCCCGGCGGCATGACCCCGACAATTCTGGTCGGCAGACCGTCGATCTTCACGCTTCGGTTCAGAATCGTCGGGTCGGCGTTGAAACCTGCCCGCCAGAGACCGTCGGAAAGAATGGCGACGTCCTCCGCGCCGGGAAGCGTATCTTCCAGCGTGAAGAGCCGGCCCATGCGCACCGGAACACTCAACGTGGGCATGAGTTCGCTCGTGACGAGCGCCGTGGTCGGGCGCGACGGCTGGTCGGTTCCGAGATTGGCTCCACGGACGGTATAAGCACCGACGGAGTCGAAAGCGCGGTTCCAGTCCCGGAATTCGAGAAACTCGGGCGCAGAAACCCAGAACTGATCGAACCCGAGAGCCGGAAACTGGCTGGTGATGAACGTCAGTCGGCCTGGCTCGGGATAGGCGAGCGGTCTGAGGATGACGCCGTTGACGACGCTGAAGATCGCGCAGTTCGCGCCAATTCCCAGCGCAAGCGTGGCCACCGTCAAGAGCGTAAAGCCGGGGCTCGCGGCAAGCTTTCGAAGCGCGTAGCGGACGTCCTGGACAAAGGATTCCATGTTTGGGACGTTAGACGTTACCCTCGAGGGGATCGTTTGAAAGAGGGAATAACTTGCAGGGTTTCCGGTTATTACTTAGTGTGGAGGCGCGCCCGACGTCCCACAGGAGGCCAGGTCATGCAGCGACGCGAGTTTCTCTCAACCGCCATTGTGGCGTTCGGCTTCGGAGGTCCAGCCTTTTCAGCCGGCGCGGCGCAGGGCGCCAAGAAGGGCGCCGAGACCTTCGAGGTGACGAAGACCGAAGCTGAATGGAAGCAGGTCCTCAACCCGAATCAGTTCCAGATCCTCCGCAAGCATGCCACCGAGCCGGCTGGAACGAGCCCCCTCAACAAGGAGCACCGGAAGGGCGTCTTCTACTGTGCCGGCTGCGACCTCCCCCTGTTCTCGTCGGACAAGAAGTTCGAGAGCGGCACCGGCTGGCCGAGCTTCTGGGAGCCACTTCCCGGGGCTGTCGGCACGACCGAAGATCGAAGCTACATGATGCTCAGAACGGAGGTTCACTGCCATCGCTGTGGCGGCCATCTCGGTCACGTGTTCGACGACGGGCCGAAACCGACTGGCTTGCGATACTGCATGAACGGCGGCGCGATGGTGTTCAAACCGACGTCGTAAGGGGTCGCTCGCGGGGGCCCTGAAATCCCCGCTCCGCTCCCGCGGCTCACTCCCTCACGCTCGTTCGCTGGTATCGTTGATCTGGGACTTCGCCCCGCCGGTCGCTTCGCCGTTGCGCCTCCTTCCTGGCACCTGACCTTCCGAATTCAGTATCCTGGCTGCTGAATTCTGGCCATGTCCAACTCCACTCGCGCAACCGTGATGCTCGTCGGCCTCGGCATCCTCGCCATCTGTGCGATGCCGACGCCGGGGTCGCTTGCCCAAGGCCGGGCCGGGGGCCAGGCGCAGGCGCCGACGATTGGGCCCAGACCGTTCGTCGGTCCACCGGATCGCCCGCCAGTCGATTCCGCGGCCGCCGATCGCGGAAGAGCGCTGTACGCCGGCGAATGCGTGAGCTGTCACGGGCCGTCAGCACGAGGCACCGACACGGCGCCCAGCCTCATTCGGTCGATCGTGGTCCTGAACGATCGTTACGGCAGCCTGCTTGGTCCGTTCTTCAAGAAAGGACATCCGATGCAGAGCGGAAAGCCGAGCAACGGGCTGGCCGACGCGCAGGTTGTCGATCTGATGCACTTCCTCCGGCAGCGCATCAACGACACGCTGAGAGGGTCCGACGTCTTCGACGTCAAGGACATCCTGACAGGCGATCCGAAGGCCGGTGAAACGTACTTCACGGGCGACGGCAACTGCACGACCTGCCATTCGGCCACGGGTGACCTCGCCGGCATCGCCTCCCGAATCTCGGCGCCAGTCGATGTTCAGCAGCGCATGCTCTTTCCGAGCGGCCGCGGTGGCCGTGGAGCGGCCGCCGGCCTCACGGCGGAGCGCGGTGACCGTGAACGTGACGCCGGCGTCTGGGGCGCCGCAATCCGGTGTCCTCCTCGAGGAGGATGACTTCCATGTGACGTTCCGCGACGCCTCCGGCGGCATCCGCGTCGTGCGTAAAGCGGCAGGCGTCAAGGTCGACCGGATGGATCCGCTGCAGGCACACCACGAGCTGCTCGACCGCATCACGGACAAGAACATCCACGACCTCGTAGCCTATCTGGAGACCCTGAAATGAAACGGGCCGGGATTTCGCGCGCGGTGGCGCTGGCCGTCATCACCACGGTCATCGGCATGACGGCCATCCTGTCTGCACAGGACGGGCTGAACCCGGCGAAGCTGCTGAATCCGGGAACGGATTCGTGGCCCACCCACAACGGCGACTATTCGGGCCGGCGCTTCAGCACGCTGAAGGCTGTCGACGCGGCGAACGTCAAGACGCTCAGTCTCGCCTGGCTCTACACGATACCGGCCGGCGGCCCGATCAAATCGACACCGCTCATGATCGATGGGATCCTCTACTTCTCCACTCCCGATCACGCGTATGCCGTCTCGGCGCGTACCGGCCGCGAGATCTGGCACTACGTCTGGCCCTCGAAGGGCGGCAATCACCTCGGCAACCGCGGGATGGCTGCCCTGGCCGAGACGCTCTACTTCGAGACGCCCGATTGCCATCTGGTCGCTCTCGAGATGAAGACGGGCGTGAAGAAGTGGGACAAGGAAATCTGCGACATGAACCGCTTCTATTACGCGTCGGTCGCGCCCGTCATCGTCAAGAACCAGGTCATTGCCGGTGTGAGCGGCGACGACATGGACAATCCGGGGTACGTCGAGGCGCACGACCCGGTGACGGGCGAGATGAAATGGCGCTGGTACACAGTGCCCCAGAAGATGGGTGAGTTCGGATCGGAAACCTGGCCGAACGAGGAGGTCATGAAGCATGGCGGCGGCATGACGTGGATCCCGGTGACCTACGATCCCGAACTGAATCTCATCTTCGTCGCAACAGGCAATCCGCAACCGGTCATCGCGCACAAGAACCGCTCGGGCGACAACCTGTTCACCGGATCGATCGTGGCGCTCACGGCCGACACGGGAAGGATGGTCTGGTACTTCCAGGCATCCCCGCACGACACTCACGACTGGGACGCTGCCCAGGCGCCGGTGCTCCTCGACGGAACGATCGACGGCAAACCGCGAAAGCTCGTGGCCCAGGCGTCGCGAAACGGGCACTTCTTCGTGATCGATCGCACTGACGGCAAGTCCATCGTCTCGAGCGAATTCATCAGGACGAACTGGTCGCTCGGCTACGACAAGCGCGGCCAGCCGATACCCAATCCGGCGAAGATGCCGCAGATCGACGGCGCGCTCGTGACGCCGAACTCGAGCGGCGCCGCGAACTGGCAATCGCCGTCGTTCAGCCCGATGACCGGGCTCTTCTACGTGAACGCGACGCGCTCTTTCAGCGTGTACTACATCTACGATCCGAGCGATAACCCTGCCGGCTGGGGAGGCTCCGATCGGGGCGGCTACTCGGAGGCGATGCTGCAGGCCATCGACTACAAGACCGGAAAGATCCGCTGGAGCCACGCCTGGAAAAGTGGCGGTGCCACCGGTGTTCTCAGCACCGCAGGAAATCTCGTCTTCACGGGTGGTTCCGGGGGGCTCGAGGCGCTCAATGCCACAACCGGCGAGGCGCTCTGGCACGCACGCATCGGCACGGTCACGAACGCACCGATTACCTATGAGCTGGATGGCGAGCAGCACATCGTCGTCGCCTCGGGCAACAACGTCGTGGCGTTCGTGATGAACAGGTAGGGCTGGGCCGTTACCGTTCGAGGCTCTGCGGCTCGAGGCGAGGGAGCGCGGGCTGCTTCGCTTTGCGACGTGCGAACAGTTCCTGCAGCTTTTCCATGTAGATATAGAACACCGGAGTGACGTAGAGCGTGAGTGTCTGCGACACGAGCAGACCGCCGACCACGGCCAGCCCCAGCGGGCGCCGGGCCTCGGCGCCGGCTCCCCAGCCAAGAGCGATCGGCAGCGTGCCCATCAACGCGGCCATCGTCGTCATCATGATCGGCCGGAACCTGACGAGGCACGCCTCGTAGATCGCGTCCGACGCGGTGACATTGCCTTCCCGCCTCTTCTCGATCGCGAAGTCGATCATCATGATGCCGTTCTTCTTCACGAGGCCGACGAGCATGATGATGCCAACGAAGGCGTAGATGTTCAGGTCCTCTTTGAAAATCAGCAGCGTGAGCAGCGCGCCGAAACCGGCGGACGGCAGTCCGGAGAGAATCGTCAGCGGGTGGATGAAGCTCTCGTAGAGGATCCCCAACACGACGTAGATGACGAAAATCGCCAGCGCCAGGACCCAGCCGAGACCGCGCAGCGAGTCCTGGAAGGCCTGCGCCGTTCCCTGGAAGCTGCCCGACACTGTGCTCGGCAGCGATTCGCGGGCGAGCTGTTCGACGCGCGCGACCGCATCACCGAGAGCGACGCCAGGCGCGATGTTGAACGACAGCGTGACGGACGGCAGCTGTCCGATGTGATTGATGGACTGCGGGCCCACGCTCTGCCGCGTGGTAACGACGGCCGAGAGCGGCACCAGCTTGTTGCCAGGGGCCTGCACGTACAGCATCGACAGCGCAGCCGGATTCTGCTGGTATTCCGGCATCACCTGCATCATCACCTGGTACTCGTCGTTCGGCGCGAAGATCTGCGAGATCTGACGCTGGCTGTAGGCCGAGGACAGCGCCGACTCCACCTGATCGACAGTCAGGCCCAGGGCGGCGATCTGCTCGCGATCCAGATCGACGCTCAGCTCGGGATTCCTGATCTGCAGGTCGGAGTTGACGTCGAGCAGCCCCGGGACATTTCTGAGCGCAGCCTCAAAGCCGGGCGCGACCCGATAGAGCTCCTCGGTATCAGGATCCTGGAGCGAAAACTGATACTGCGCGCGCGACTGCATGCCGCCGATGCGGATGGCAGGCGGGTTCGACAGCACCGCGCGAACGCCAGGAACCCGAGCCAGCTTGGGCCGCAGCTCCTCGATGATCTGGTCGGCTGTCAGCGTGCGCTCGTTCCTCGGCTTGAGGTCGACGTTCAGGCGGCCGCCCCCTCGTCCCCCAACGTTGGACGTGAAGGAGGCCACGTTCGGATCGGCCGCGAGGATGGCCATCACTTCCTTCTGGTGGGCCACCATGGCATCGAAGCCGATGCCCTGGATCGCCTCGATCTGTCCGTTCAGCTGCCCGGTGTCGACGGCAGGAATGAATCCGGTCGGCACTATCCGGAAGAGATAGACCGTTCCTACCAGAAGCAGCGCCGAGACCACCATCGTCGCACCCTTGAACCGGATGGTCTGCCTGAGCGTCCAGGCGTAGCTTCGCAGCCACGTATCGAACAGCGTCTCGATCGCGTTGTAGATGCGGCCGTGGCGCACCGAATGCGGCGCCTTGAGGAAGCGGCTGCACAGCATCGGCGTCAGCGTCAGCGACACGACGCCCGAAACGAGAATCGCAGCGGCGATCGTCACCGCGAACTCGTGCATCAGGCGCCCGACGATGCCGCCCATGAAGAGGATCGGGATGAAGACTGCCGCGAGAGAGAGCGTCATCGAGAGAATGGTGAACGCGATCTCCTTGGACCCGTCGAAGGCCGCCTGCATGCGCGGCTTTCCCATCTCCATGTGCCGGACGATGTTCTCCAGCATGACGATCGCGTCGTCGACGACGAAGCCGACAGACAGTGTCAGCGCCATCAGAGAAAGGTTGTCGAGGCTGTAGTCGAGCGCCCACATGACCGCAAACGTGCCGACGATCGAGAACGGCAAGCGCGAGGCTCGGGATGATCGTCGCGGACAGGTTCCTCAAGAAAAGGAAAATGACGAGCACGACGAGGAACACCGTCAACTGCAGCGTGAACTTGACGTCGTCGACCGACTCCCGGATCGAGACGGATCGATCGCTGCGGATACCGAGCTCCAGCGAAGCCGGCAGCTGCGTCTGCAGCTGCGGCAGGAGCTCTTTGATCGCGTCCACGACCTGCACCGTGTTGGTGCCCGGTTGACGGGCGATTGCCAGATAGATGGTGGGTGATCCGTTGAACCAGCTCGCGTCTCTCGGGTTCTCGACGCCGTTGTAGACGTTGGCGACTTCGCTCAGCCGGACGGGGCTGCCATTGCGGTAGGCGACGGCAATGTTCTTGTACCCTGCGGCATCCATCAGCTGGCCGCTGGTCTGGACCACGAAATTCCGCTGCGGGCCGTACAGCGTCCCCGTTGGCCGATTGACGTTCGCCGTGGAAACCGCCTGCGCGATCTCGTCGATCCCGATCTGCCGGGAGGCGAGCTGCGTGGGATCCACATCGATCCGAACCGCAAATTTCTGCGCGCCGAAGACGTTGACGCCGGCGACACCGCTGACCATCGAGAGCCGTTGCGCGAGCACCGATTCGGCGTACTCGTCGAGCTTCGACAGCGGCATCGTCTTCGAGCTGAGCGTCAGGAAGAGGATGGGCTGATCTGCCGGGTTGACCTTCTGGTACGAGGGAGGCGATGGCATGCCAGGAGGCAGCGACCGCGCCGACCGCGCGATCATCGACTGGACGTCCTGTGCCGCGGAGTCGATGTCGCGGGTCAAATCGAACTGCAGGGTGATGTTCGTGCTGCCCTGGTTGTTCGTGGAGCTGATGGACGTGACGCCCGCGATGGTCGAGAACTGCTTCTCGAGGGGAGTCGCTACCGACGACGCCATGGTGTCGGGGCTGGCGCCGGGCAGGTTGGCATTGACCTGAATCGTCGGGTAGTCGATCGTCGGCAGGTCGCTGACCGGCAGCAGCCGGTAGCCCATGATGCCGAAGATCAGGATGCTGGTGACGAGGAGCGTCGTGGCGACAGGGCGTTTGATAAATGGTTCAGCGATATTCATGACTCATTTCCTTCCCTGCCGCGACGTCCTCGGCCGTTGCCGTCGCCGCGCTCGCCGTTGCCTTCTCGCCCGCCCCTGGCAGGTTCGCCGCTGCCCTGCCCTCTTGTACCGGTCACGACACGCGCACCTGGAGTCAACCGGAGATGACCGTCGGTGACGATCTCTTCACCTGCAGCCAGACCCTGCGCGATCACCATCTCCTCGCCTTGCTGGCGTTCGATCGTGACGTTGCGCAGCTCGACGGTGCGATCCGGCTTCACCACGAACACGTACTGGCCGGCCTGCGAAGCCTGAACAGCTGCAGCCGGCACGACGATGGCCTTGGGATCGGTGGAAAGGACCAGCGTGACCTGCACGAAGAGGCCGGGCCAGAGCGCGTGATCGGCGTTTGCGAACGTACCCTTCAGCTTGATCGTGCCGGTCGTGGGATCCACCGTGTTGTCGATAAAAGTGACCACGCCTCCTTCTCTGAGCGAACCGCTCACGGGGTCCCCTCCGGGTGCCTGGACCGGAGCAGGGGCAGGCGAGCCGAGCACTCCTGGCGGCGCTCCGGGCGCCTCACCCGACTTGTTGGCGGCCTCGATCCGCAGCGGCTGACGCGCCTGGTTTTGACGGATCTGCGGTAGATACCGGCCTGGTACCGAGAACGACACGTAAATGGGCGCGACCTGGTTGATGACGACCAGCGGCGCCGTATCGTTCGCGCGAATCAGGTCGCCTTCGTGCACGGCCAGGGCTCCCGTCCGGCCGGAGATCGGTGCCTTGATTGTCGCGTACTGAAGGCTCAGACGGGCGTTCTCGACCTGTGACAAATCTGCGGCGAGGGTAGCCTCGAGAGCCGAGGCCGTGGCCGACTGCGTCTCGTACTGGTCGCGCGGAATGAGGCCGCGGTCGAACAGCTCCTTGTACCGCGTCTGCTGTGCCTGAGCGTTCTTCGACTGCGCCGTATCCCTGGCCAGAACGGCCTCCGCCTGCCGGAGCGCAGCCTCGAATGGCCTGGAATCCAGAGAGATAAGAGTGTCGCCCTTGCTGACGTCCTGACCCTCGCGGAAATGGACTCGGCTCAGCTGGCCTGTGACCTGGGCCCGCACCTGCACCGTTACCAAGGGTTCCGCCGTGCCTACAGCGGGGATGGTGACGGGCATGGGCTTCGACACGCTGTGGCCGGTGACGACCGGGACTGGTGCGCCCCCCGCGCCCCGTCCGCCGCCACGGCCGCCCCGGGCGTTGGCGCCACCAGCGGAATCGCCTCCGGGAGCCTGCTGGTTGGCCGCCTCACGGGAGCACGAGGTTGCCATCACGGAGGACAGTACGAAGGCGGCTATCAGGAACCGGCCGAGGATCGCCGGAGACGTTGCCGAGCGCGCAGTAATCAGCATGGATACAGAGACATAGGGTACTCGACAAGTAACGACTCAGCGATGTGAAACGTTTACCGAGTGACCGGCTCGGAGGGACTGCTGGAACCCTCGGGAATTTGCGTCGCGTAGGGCCGCGTCGGAATTATTCTTCCGTTTTCCAATGGATCCGATCGTACGCGACCCTCTCGATCGTGCCCCGCGCGATGTGCCTGGCGATCTGCCGTGCGTGGAACCGACCGTTCTCGATGAACCACCGGCCAGTACGGTAGCCGCCGCACACCGTGCCGGCGAGGTAGACACCGGGCCGGCTCGTCTCGAAAGTGTCGGGATCGAACACCGGTGTCCGGTGCGGATCGTCCCCGATTGCGATCTGCAGCGTCCCCTCGAGGAAGTCGTAGTCGGGGTGGTAGCCGGTCATGGCGAGCACCCAGTCGTTGTCGATCGACGTCCCGCCCTCCGGGGTGCGGAGGTTCAGGGACGACTCGTGAATCGCTTCGACCGTTGAGTTGAAGAACGCCTTGATGGTGCCCTCTTTGATCCGGTTCTCGAGATCCGGCTTGATCCAGTACTTGACTTTGTCCGACAGGGACGGCCCGCGGACGATGAGCGTCACCTCCGCGCCGTGTCGATAGCAGTCGAGCGCGGCCTTTGCCGCTGAGTTCCGTGCGCCGATCACGGCGACCTTCTGGCGTACGTAGGCGTACGGCTCCTTGTAGTAGTGCCTCACCTTGGGCAGATCCGCCCCAGGCACCTCCAGCGTGTTCGGTTGATCGAAGAACCCGATCGACGCGATGACGTGCCGCGTGGGGTGTTGCCCGCGATCCGTGGTAACCGTGAAGTTCCCCAGTCCGCCTGTAACGCCCACCACGCGCTCGTACAACCGCACGTCGATCCGTTCCTGCCCGGCCACGCCGCGGTAATACTCGATCGCGTCCTCCCGCGTCGGCTTGTAGCCCTGAATCGGGAAGGGGTATCCCCCGATTTCGATCAACTCGGGCGTCGAAAAGAACTCCATCCGCGCCGGGTATCCGACCAGCGAGTTCACGAGCGTCCCTTTTTCGATCACGAGCGCCTGAAGTCCCTCACGCCTGGCCTCGAGGGCGCAGGCAAGGCCCACAGGGCCTGCCCCAACGATCACGACGTCCTGCAATTGGCCTCCGTCGGGTCAATCGGTTTTCACAACGAATCGCGCGATTCACTTCGGTTGGCGTAGCGTGTTTCGCCCCACGTTCGGCAGCCCCGGAATCGCAGCGGCTGCGCCGATTCTGGGGTCACGTCCCACCAGAAGAACGGTAGCACGCGATCTTGGTCGGCGCGTCGGGCTTTCCTTGACCTGGCGCAGTCTCCTCCGATTGTTCTACCTTAGTGGCGTGGTGCTGCTGGATTTCCATGCGCTTGGCGTGAACCTCCTCCGGCTCGGTACCGAGCGACCTCACGGTCTCGATCCTCGAGAAGGTGCTGCGGCCGGTTGCTGTTTACCTCCTCCTCGTTTTCGCACTGCGGGCGTTCGGCAAGCGCATCCTCGCCCAGCTCAACCCCTTCGACCTTGTCGTCCTGCTCACGCTCTCGAACACCGTCCAGAACGCAATCATCGGAAACGATTCGTCCCTGTCAGGAGGCATCATCGGGGCCGCGGCGCTTCTCGGGATCAATAGCGCGCTCGTTCGCTTTTATTACCGTGGCGCGACGATGGACCGGCGGATGATTGAAGACGACGTCTATCTGATCAGGGACCATCGTCCACAGGAAGAGGCGCTGCACAAGCTGGGCATCAACATTGGCGAGTTGACGGCGCGCGCGCACGAGCGGGGGTTCGACGATCTCAGCGAGGTCGAGACCGCGGTGCTGTATCCGAACGGCACGATCTACATGAAAGGCGGAGAGTCCAAGGATTCCGCCCGGCTGAACGAGTTACTGCACGAGGTTCGAGCCTTGCGACAGGAGATCGCCGCGCTCCGCCGCTGATTCTGCTGATACGACCGAATCAGGCGCCTTCCTGTCCAGGCCTATCCCACCACTTTGAGAGGCTTCCGGTCGGGACGCGCGGCCGGAGGCTGTAGTGCGCCGTGTCGTTGAAGAGCATGAGCCGCGCGCGCGCCGAATCTTTGAAATCCAGCACATTCAGGCAGGCAGGCGCCTGATCCAGCCGATCCCGGTAGCCACGCGCATCGAAGCCCAGAAGGCTGCTCAGGAGCAATCGAATCGTGGCTTTGTGTGAGACGACGAGCACACGCTCGGCGCGGTGGCTCGTGACAATCTCCCGGATGACCGGCAGCGCGCGGGCGAGCACTGCGAGGCCGGACTCTCCACCCTGTGGCGCAAACGTGAACGGATCTTCTTCCCAGTTGGCGTACTCGTCACCGAAGCGCTCCTCGACTTCGGCGCGGGTAAGCCCCTCCCAGTGCCCGTGCGAGATCTCACGGAGCCCGTCTCGTTGAGTCGACACGAGATCGCACGGGGCGGTGATGATGGCAGCCGTCTCGGCGCTGCGAGAAAGCGGGCTGCAGTACGCCGCGCTGATCCCTTCTCTTCGCAGCCGCTCGCCCAGCTGCGCCGCCTGCCATCGGCCTTCGTCCGAGAGGTCGGCCCCCTCGCTGCCGGAGAACCGTCCTTCAGCCGTGAGCTGGGTCGATCCGTGTCGGACGAGATACAAGCGAGTGGGATTCATCGGGTGTGCCTTCGTATCACCCGTTCATCATATCGGTGCCCAACCGATTCCACCGATCTCCCGCGCCAAGAGGTGGTAATCTGTCCCACACCGTTCAGTTAGGTCTATGCGGCTCTACCCGCGATTCACTTCGGCTGGCGTAAGCGCTGAGTCTTGGGACTCCGCGTCGGCGGGGCTTGGCCGTCTCCGGCCGGGCTACGGTGTCCGCCGCCGCTCGAGCGAAGGCGGAAGCCCGCCCGACAGCCAACATATGTGACCTCCGAGATTTGATGGCGACCACTTATGGACCAGAACAAGCCGAGTGACTACTACGAAGTGCTCCACGTCAGTCCCAACGCCGATGTCGAGCTGATCCAACGCGTCTTCCGGCTCCTGGCGCGGCGCTACCATCCCGACAATCAACGGACGGGCAATGCGACGCTGTTTCGACAGCTCCACGAGGCGTATACGGTGCTCAGCGATCCTGAGAAACGGGCGCAATATGACGTCATCCATGAGACGCAGCTGCAGCAGAAGTGGCGGCTGCTGACCAGCGCCGCGCAGGCTGAGAACGACTTCGAGGCGGAGCAAGCCCTCCGCCTTACTCTGCTCGAGGCTTTCTACACGCGGCGCCGCCTGGAGCCGCGCACACCGACGCTGTTTCCGGCGGAACTGGAGGGTCTTACCGGAACACCTCGCGAACACCTGGAGTTCGCGACATGGTTCCTGGTGCAAAAGAACCTCCTGGTGCGAAGCGACAGCTCCAGCCTGAGCATCACAGCAGGCGGCGTCGAGTATCTGGAGCAGCACTATCTCGAGAACATGCGCCGCCGCCGACGCCTGCGTGACGTCAACGCTCCGGACGCCAAAGAGGCCAGCTAGTCTACAGGCCGGCGCTCCCCTGCTGCGCAAAGAGACCAATAGAACCAATAGACATGACCAAACCCGCGACGGTGTTTCTCGGCGAAATGACCAACCTCGAGGTCGAAGCATTTCTCGCGAAGCACCATACCGTCATCATCCCGGTCGGTGCGACCGAGCAGCACGGGCCGCATGGCCCGCTGGCCACGGACGTTCTCATTCCGGTGGAAATCGCGCGGCGTGTTGCGCCGCGGATCGGCGCGGTCGTGGCGCCTTCTCTCAGCTATGCCTTGTCATACCCGCACGTCGGCTTCACCGGAATGGTGCACATCCGGATCCCGACATTCATGGCGCTCATCGAGGATCTGTGTGCGTCGTTTGCGAACATTGGCTTCAAGCGGCTCGTGTTCCTCAACGGTCATTACGACAACACATACGCCATCGCGTACGCGTGCGCGAACGCCGCCGAGCGGCTGCCGAAGGAAGTGCAGGCATTCCCCGTCAACTATTGGGACGCGTTCACAGAGTCGGACATCGCCGAGTTCTCAGGCTTGAAGAACGGCTTGCACGCGAATCTCGGGGAAACCTCGGCGGTGATGGCGATCAACCCCGATCTGGTGGATCTCGAAAAGGCCAACGCGGAGTTTCCGCCATTCCCCGAGTTCACGGTGCCAACCGGCCCGGTCCATTCGGCGTTCTTCTTCACGAACCCGGGATCGGTGTACTGGGCCACGAAAAGCGGCACGTGGGGTGATGCGCGAAAGTCGAATCCTGAAGCCGGCGAGCGCTACCTCGCGGCGGGCGTCCGGTCGACGCTCGCGTTGCTCGAGAACATCGAACGAACGTTCGCGGCGATGCCTCGCAGATAGAGCCGAGAGCGAGTCACTGCTTCCTCCCGGCCGTTTCAGCGGCGGTCGACCATTTCTTCCAGATCGTCGGATCCGCGAGCATCTTGATGAAGACGCCGCCGACGACGGACCGTGCCTGGAAGCCGCGCTGCTTTCCGTCGTGAGTCCAGTACCAGTCCGTCATCGGGACGCGGCTGGTGGACTCGTTGAGAAACCGATAAACGGGATCCACCAGCGCCGTGAAATCTGCCTGTGACTCCGACAGCGTGGCGGTCCACACGATCCAGTCCAGTTTCGTGTAGCGCTCGCGGTTGTCGAGGGGCAACCCGTACGGAGCCTGCACGGTTTTGTAGTAAGCGATTTCCGTGCGGCTCACTGTCGACGGGAACAGATTCAAGCCGAGAAGCCGGTCCCAGACGAGGTTGTATTTCTGGCTCCAGGTGCCAGGCTTGTCGAACGCCAGTCGATAGTGCCCTCCGTCATTCGCGATTGAGGTCCATTTGTCGACGAACTGACTGGCAAGCGTACGGTAAGCCGTCGCTTCGGCGCGATGCCCGGTCATGTCGGCCAGCTTGGCGTAGGCGCCCAGCGCGAGGATCGCCTTGATCGACAGGTTCGCGTTGTGCGCGAGGTGGCCGGCGAAATCGTCCGTCGACAGCTGATTCTCCGGATCGAAGCCCCGATCCTTCAGGTACTCCGCCCACCGGGTCAGCAGCGGCCAGTATTTCTGCGCGTAGTCGGCGTTTCCCTCGACCTGCGCCAGCGCACCGACCATCAGGAGCATGTTGCCGCTCTCTTCGACCGGCATCTGGTTTTCCTCGGTCTTCTCTCCGCCGCCGTAGACCTGGCCGTTCGCCAGCGGATACGTACCGAGGTCGTGCGGCGCGAAGGGAAAGCGCCACCGAGGCAGACTCGCGTACTCCATCATCGGCGTCGAGCATCGCGCGGAGCAGCGTCGGATTGAACAACAGGAAGAACGGGCTGCTCGGGTACGTGACGTCCACCGTCGCGATGCAGCCGTTGCTGAAGTTCTCCTTCGAAAACAGCAGCGGCGTGCCATCCAGGTCTGCAACAAGCTTGTGCGCCGCGAGCGTCTGTCGATACGCCAGCGCGGCCAGCCTGGCGTACTGTTCGCCGCCAGCCTTCCGCAGATCCGTCATGAGCGCATCGTCGAACTCGCGAGCGCGCTGATTGAGACGGTCGTAGTCCTTGATGGCGTCTGCGAGAAGATCTCCGGCTTCGGCGCCGTTTCTCCGCCACCACGGGCGCAGCCTGCGGTTCAGGAACTCGATCGAAAAGCCATCGTCGTATGCGAGAACCACGTAGCGGGAGACGGGCTGGGCGGCCACGCGTTTGAGGTCCCACGCAAAGGCGAGTGAAGCGCCGCGCCGCCCTCCGACGCGCGGTGAGGAGAAGTCGTCCCGATCGGGCAGCGGATCGCCTGCCGCGAAAGCTGGCGCGCACGGCATCCCGGTCGCCGGCGTACGTGGCGACGTCGTCACTCGGTGAAATTGCATAGAAATATCCCCAGTCGATCCGCAGGTTGTCGCCGAACTTCTCGAGGACCGGCTGTGATGCCGAGCCGGCACGAAGCGCAGTGTGCGGACCGAGACGGAATCGGCTCCACGTCACCGGCTGTTCGGGCGTATTCACTGCGAGGTCGGCGGACGCGTCGAAGTACAGCCGGACGTCGTGCGGCTGGCCGTCCGAAGACGTCACCTCCCAGGTGAGGTATGTTGTCGGCCGAGAGAGCACATCCAGGTCGTCTGGAAACGCCGGCGTCAGGAACGTCAGCGTGACGCCAATGCCGGCGCCGCTGAATGTGTAGACGGTTCGCGTGGGCGAGACGGTCAGCGTCTTCTGCTCGAGCGCCGGAGTCTGCGGCCCCCGCACTTCGCGCCCCATGACCCGAAAGACTTTGCCGTCGACACGCACCGCCGAGTAAAGGCTCTGCACTGTCCCCGTCCAGTGCCGCGTCTGATCCTCCGTCAGCGTATCGGCCGTGGACCACACGCTGAAGTACGGATCGTGCGTTACCAGTGGCACGGCCGGCGGACGGAGTGCCTGCGCATGTGCGGGAGAGAGTGGCGACAGCAGGGCCGCGAGGAGCACGATCGCGCGTTTCACAAGTCCTCCGGAGCGGGTGCGGCCGGGGCCGCGGCAGAAGGAGTGTATGTCATCGCGCGCAGGGTTCGGTTGACGGCAGATGCCAGCTGACCGTACCTTAGTTGGCTCATCCAGCTTTTCGACGGTTTACGGCGGTTCGCCCCCACGCGATAGACAACGAGGTCAAGGGAATGCGGAAGGTTCTGGTCGCGTCGGTGCTTGGCGCGGTGACGGTTGTGGCGAGCCACCTGATGGCTCAAGGACGCGGCGGGAATCCGGCCGTATTCCCTGCGCAGCAGCGGCCTCCCGGCGATCCGGCGGTGATCGAGCGAGGCAAAGGCATCTACGTCACTACCTGCAGCGCGTGCCATGGGCCCGACCTTCGTGGTGGTACCACTGGTGGGCCGAACCTGCTGCGGTCGCAGGTCGTCCTCAGCGATCAGCATGGAGAGCTGATCCTCCCGATCGTGCACGGAGCACGGGCGGAGAGAGGCATGCCGGCACTGCCGCTGCCCGATCCGGACGTCGTCGCCGTGGCCGAGTACATCCACAGCGTTGCCGCAACTTCACGGAATCAGGGAGCCCCTCCCGCGACCGAGGCGCCGCCGCCAAACGCGATCGTCGGTGACGCGAAGTCGGGAGAGACGTACTTCAAGACGAAGTGCAGCAGCTGCCATTCGCCGACCGGAGACCTTCAGGGCATCGGCACGAGAGTGCCCGAAGGCAAAGCCCTGCAGAACACCTGGGTGACTGGTACCTCGGCGGGCGGCGGACGACGCGGCGGGCGCGGCGCCGCCGCGCCCGGGCCACCGACTCCGGATCCGCGGGCGGTGACCGCGATGATCACGCTGCCCGGCGGCGAAACCGTCCAGGGGACGGTCGTGCGCATGGACAATTTCCTCATCACCGTCCGACAGGCTGACGGCTCGCAGCGGACTATTCGGCGAGTGGGCGATACGCCGAAGGTCGAGCTGAAGGATCCGCTCGCCGGCCACAAGGCGCTCCTCGCAGAGCTGACAGACAAGGACATGCACGACGTGACAGCGTACCTGGCGGGACTGAAATGACCTTCAAACGTGTGCTTCTTGTGCTGCCGCTGCTGGCAGTTCCGGTATTGCTCTCGGCTCAGGGCAAGGGCCTCGATCCGGCCGAGCTCCTCAAGCCCCTCGCCGACTCCTGGACGACGTACAACGGCGACTATTCCGGGAAGCGCTTCAGCTCTCTGACTCAGATTGACCGCCAGACCGTGAAGCACCTCACGCTCGCATGGCTGGCGAAGCTGACCGGAGGATCGGTCGGCACCACCGGCGCCGGAGGCGGAGGCTTTGGCCGCGGCGGCTTCGGGGGCGGCGCCCGCGGTCCGCTGATTGTCGGCGGTGAGGGTACCGGTGAGTACCCGGTGGGCACGGACGTCACGGTCAAGGCGTCGGTGCTCGCGGTGGACGGCACCCTTTACGTCACGTCGCCGGACAACGCCTGGGCGATCGACGCGCGCGATGGCCGCGAGCTCTGGCACTACTTCTGGAAGACAAAGGGCGGCACGCACATCGCCACACGCGGCTTCGGCATGTGGAACAACTACCTCTACATGGAGACCCCCGACAACTACCTCGTGTCGCTCGAAGCAAAGACGGGAAAAGAGCGCTGGCACAAGGTCATCTCGGAGTTCAGCCAGCAGTACTTCTCCACGATGGCGCCGGTCGTCATCGGCAATCACGTGATCTGCGGCACGGGAAACGATCTCGATGCACCGGGCTTCCTGCAGTCGTTCGATCCGGAGACGGGAGAGCTGCAGTGGAAGCTGTACACCGTCCCGATGAAAGAGGGGGATCCGGGTCTCGACACATGGCCCAGCCTCGAAGCGGCGCGTCACGGTGGAGCGCAGCCATGGCTTGGCGGAGCGTACGATCCTGAGACCCACCTGTACATCTTCGGCACGGGCAACCCGACGCCTGCGTACACGGTCGGCCGCGGCGAGGGCGACAACCTCTTCACCGGGTCCTTGATTGCCGTCAACGTCGATACCGGGAAGATGGCCTGGTACTTCCAGACGGCGCCGCACGACATGCACGACTGGGACTCGGCGCAGACGCCAGTCCTCGTCGACGCACCCTTCAAAGGCCGCACGCGGAAGCTCGTCATGACCGCGGCGCGCAACGGTTACTTCTTCGTGCTCGATCGGGTCACGGGGGAGCACCTGCTGACCACCAAGTACGGATCGTCGACCAACTGGGTCAAGGAAATCGACGCCAAGGGGCGTCCGATGCGAAACCCCGAAAAGGATGCGTCGATCGGCGGCGCACTCGTGTCGCCTTCCGCCGGCGGCACGATCAACTGGCAGCCGCCTGCGTTCAATCCCGCCACTGGCCTGTTCTACGTCTCCGAGAAGCAATCAGTTTTCGATCTTCTACCTCCTCGACACGGACCCGCGAGGCTCGATGGGACTGGGAGGGCACGAGGAATCACGCGCGGGCTCGGGCGGCAGCTTCCTGACCGCGATCGACTACAAGACCGGGCAGGCTGCCTGGCGGCACAAGTACGAAGGCGGCGCGGGCGGGGGCGGCGGCGTGTTGACCACGGCGGGCGGCCTCGTGTTCGCCGGTGACGGCGGCGGCAACATCGTCGCGCACGACGCGTCGACGGGAGTGCCGCTCTGGCACTCGAAAATCGGCGACGTGACGAATCCACCGCAGACGTACCTGATCGACGGCCGTCAGTACCTTCTCGTGGCGGCCGGCGACACGCTGTTCGCGTTCGTGATGTATTAGGAGGCGTCCAGCTTCCAGCTTCCAGTGTGACGAGCGCCGGCTGTCGCCGCGCCGGTCACGCTGGAGATCTTCCGCAAAGGACCGCAAACATGGCTCACGCGCGAACGATTGGTGTCCTGGTTCTGACAGTCGTGATGGGTGCGGGCCTGGCGGCCCGCCAGACGGCAAAGCCGCCCAAGGGCTTTACGAGCCTCTTTGACGGAAAGGATCTGAGCGGCTGGCGCGGTCGGCAGCCGAACTACGATCCCGTCGCGGAGGCGAAGCTGTCGAAGGAAGAGCACGCCGCGAAACAGGCGGAATGGGACAAGGCGAAAGATCAGCACTGGAAGGTAGACACCGCAAAGGGTGAGATCGTGTCGGACGGCCAGAGCCCGCACCTTGCGACCGGGAAGGACTACGGGGACTTCGAGTTCCATGTCGATTGGCTGATGGTCAGCCCGAACGGCGACTCCGGCATCTATCTGCGGGGCTACCCGCAGGTGCAGGTCTGGGATCCGGAGAATCCGCGGGAGGTGAAGAACGGCGCACCGCGAGGATCCGGCGCGCTCTGGAACGACAGTGCCGAGAATCCGGGAAAGTGGCCGCTGGTCAAGGCGGACAATCCCGTCGGTCAGTGGAACTCGTTCAAGATCAAGATGATTGGCGAGCGGGTCTGGGTGTCGCTCAACGACAAAGTGACAGTCGACGGTCAGGTCCTCGACAACTTTTTCGACAAGACGCAGCCAATCGTGACCCGCGGTCCCATCGAGCTGCAGACGCACGGTTCCGAGATCCGATTCCGGAACATCTACATCCGCGAGATTCCAGCTGCTGAAGCGAAAGCCACGCTCAGCAAGCTTCCGTCGAAGAACTAAGCGACTGAATCGCAGCTCCGGGCTCGTCCGACGCTTCGAACGAGCCCGGTCTGTTGGTGCATCGCGGCACAGGCGTCACCGTTCCGCAGCGACTGTCACCAGAACCTGCCCCGGACCGTGCGTGTCCGCCGCGGCCCGAATCATCTCCCGCTCCGCCACGGAGGCCGGCAGCGTGTACTCGCGATCGCGCGAGAACCGGATCTGATGGAGGAAGTACTGGTCGCCATAGCGGTTGAACGTCAGCTGCGTCTCCTGGCCGCCGACACCCATCTGCGCGCCTTGCGGAAGCAGGATCGCTCCGCCTCGCAATGTGCGAAGCTGGACCGCGTTGCTCGTCGCGCCCTGCTGCGAGACCGTGTAGGTGCCCGCCGGGAGGGTTGCCTTGCCCGCCTTGAACTCGAACGGGATCACCGCTCGCATGCCGTCCGACTGCGCCCGCACCGGTGCCGCTCCCACGAGCGATGCGACGCCTACCAGCCCGACGATGATCCCTGTGCGCGTTGTCATGTGAGTCTCCTTTCCGCCTCTTGTTTCTGTAGACGTAGACGTGCGTTCATGGCTGGGCGTTCACCGTTTGGACGGCGTAAACCTAGATGGTTCTTCAATTTGGACTGAACGGACCACGCCCTGCAGAAGAGGTGTGGTCCGGCCGGACGGCCTGATAAGCACGGCTGGTAAGATTGCGCCGCCGGAACAGACCGTGGAGGGTGCTGGGATGCGCGCCTCGTTCTATCGCGGAAATCGCACGTTCCAGACGGGCACCTCAGAAGTGCCGCGTCCGGGACCTGACGAAGCGCTGCTGCGGGTTCGCCGCGTGGGCATCTGCGGCACGGACCTCCACATCTTCCAGGGGCACATGGATCACCGCGTCCCGCGAGGAGGCGTGATCGGTCACGAGATCTTCGCGGAAGTCGCTGCCGCACCTGCGGCTGGCGCATTCAGCCAGGGTGACCGCGTGGTCGTCGAGCCGCTCGCCTTCTGCGGCGCCTGCCGGGCGTGCCGGATGGGGGCCGGCTATCTCTGTTACCGGCTGAAGGTGATCGGCGTCGATCTGCCCGGCGGCATGCAGGAGTACCTGACGATTCCCGTCGCCAGGCTCCTGAAGGTCCCGGACACGCTGCGTGATGACGACGCCGCCCTCATCGAACCGCTGGCGATCGCCACCCACGACGTGACACGCGCGAAGGTCCAGGCCGGTGACGCCGTCGCGATCTTCGGCGGCGGGCCGATCGGCTGCCTGATTGCTCTCGTCTGCCGTCACCGCGGAGCGCGGGTCAAGGTGGTGGAGATCAACCCGCACCGGATCGCGATGCTTCGGCAGCTCGGGCTCGAAACCATCGGTCCCGACGAGAACCCTCTCTCCGCCATCAACGAGTGGACCGGCGGCGACGGCGCGGACGTGGTGTTCGAGGTCAGCGGCCATCCGAGCGCCGCGCGACTGGTCACGGACGTCGTGCGCGTCTGGGGCACCGTGAACGTGATTGCGATCTACGCGGAACCCGTACCGATCAATCTCTACGCGGTGTTCGCGCGGGAGCTGACCCTGCTCGGCAGCAGGCTTTACACCCGCGCGGCGTGGGAGGAGGCGATCGGGCTCGCGTCGACGGGCGCGATACCCGTCGCCTCGCTCGTGAGCCGCCGTATCCCGCTCGAGGATCTGCAGAAGGGCATGGAGGAGGTCCTCGCGGGTGGGCCGATGATGAAAGTGCTCGTCGACCTCGGGTGACGGTGCGTCGCCCCGCTGCGTTACCATCACCGGATGCTCAACTACATCTGGTTCGGGCTGATGGCCGTCGCCCTGGTCGTTGCGGCGTTCAACGGAACGGTCGACGGCGTCACGCGGGGCGCGATGGAATCTGCGTCGACCGCCGTGCAGATCGCCATCGGACTCGTCGGCATCATGACCCTGTGGCTCGGGATGATGCGGGTGGCCGAGGCCGCCGGCCTGGTGTCGCTCCTGGGACGTGCCGTGCGGCCGCTGCTGCGCCGGTTGTTTCCCGAGGTCCCGCCCGATCACCCGGCGGCCGGGGCCATCGTGGTCGCGATCGCCGCGAACATGCTGGGTCTCAACAACGCCGCGACGCCGCTCGGGATCAAAGCGATGGAGGAGCTCCAGGCGCTGAATCCGGACAAGGATGCGGCCACCAACCCGATGGTCACGTTCCTGGCGATGACGACTTCTGGCGTGCAGCTCATTCCAGCCACGATGATCGGCGTGCTTGCGGCCGCCGGATCGCAGCTCCCCACGGCCATCATTGCGCCCTCTATCCTGGCGACGTTCGTTGGAACCGTGGCTGCGGTGCTCGCGGCGAAAATTCTGCAGCGCCTCTACCCGCCACCCGCGGCAAAGGCCCTCGAGGTGGCGGAATGATCCGCGCCGCGCTCGACGCGATCTCGCTCTGGGCGATTCCCGTCATGCTCGTGGGAATCCCCTTCGTCGGGCTCCTTCGCAAAGTCAAGGTGTACGACGTCTTCATCGAAGGCGCGACGGAGGGATTCGACGTCGCAGTGCGCATCATCCCCTTCCTCGTGGGCATCCTCGTCGCGATCGGGATGTTCCGGGGATCCGGTGCGATGGACCTGCTCGTCGCCGCGCTTCGGCCCGTCGCGACCACGACGGGCTTCCCCGCCGAGCTCGTGCCGCTGGCCGTGCTGCGATCGCTCACCGGCAGCGGATCGCTGGCGTTCGCCACAGATCTCATCAAGACCCACGGGCCCGATTCCGTGATTGGCAGGATGGCCGCCACGATGTACGGCTCGTCCGAGACCACCTTTTACGTGCTGGCCGTCTACTGCGGGGCGATCGGTGTCCGGCGCACGAGACACGCGGTGCCGGCCGCGCTCATTGGTGACGTGGTTGCCGCAGTCACTGCCGTCGCGGTGTGTGTCTGGATGTTCTAGGTTCCAGCGGTTCCAGGGGTTCCAGGGTTCTAAAGGTTCTTAGGGTTCGAGGTTCCAAGCCCCGCATCAACATCGCTGTGCTCGGTACCTACGCCGAATAGATCGCCGCGACTTCGTAGTCCAGGACACTTGGTATCGTGAAAGACAGTGCGCCCCCGGCGACTTCGAACTGGACGTCCTTTTCCGCCGCAGCAGTTCGATCCGGGTGACCTTCCGGTTCGGCGGAAGCACCAGCCGGACACGCTGCTCGCCGATCGGATAGAACGCGCGGAGCCAGCCCCGGTGCATCGCCGGGTTCGTGTAGTTCAGCACGTGCACGGCAAAGCCCGCCGACGTCTCCCAGGCGAATGCTTCGATCACTCCGTCACCCTGAATCGTGACGGGCGTATTCGAGCCACTGACCCATCGGATCGTATTCTGCAGAAGCCGCGCCAGATCGGTGTGTCCCGACTTCCACATCGTGCGCTCGATGTCTCCCGGAAAGTACGCCAGGCGGCTTCGGCCTCTCTCCCGCAGCACGACGGCTGGCTCGGTCGTGCGCGGCGCATCCGGATAGGAAAGCTCCGGCGGATAGGCGGTGTAGCCTGGCACGACGGTCAGCACTGGATCCTCCACTGGAGCAATCGGCACACGATTCTCGGCGCCAGGGATCAACGGGGTCCCGTCGAAGCCGCTCAGGATGTCGTGGCGCCTTTCGATCCGGGCCATGTACGCATTTCCCGTCGTGCCGATGACGTTGCCTGCTTTGCGGATCCCGAACACGTCCCGGAGGCCAAAATCCGCACGCGGCTCGTTGCGATCGGTGTAGAGGCTCGTCTGGAACGTCGCCAATAGAGATCCGCCCTCCGCAACGAACGCGCCGATCTGACGGCACTGCTCGTCGCTCAGGAGCGCGGTGTTCGGCAGGATCAGTGCCGAGTACTTCGACAGGTCGCTCGCCGACAGTTTCTCCTCGTGCACGAAATCAAAGAAGAACCGGCCCTCGAGGAGCGCGTAGTACAGCCCGTCGATGTACTGCTGCATCACGGTCCCGCGCGGTGGAGTGTGAAAGAGCTGTGTTCGCTGACCCATTACGACGCCGATGCTCGCGATCGATCGGCTGTTGACGAAGTGCGGCTCGTGCTTCGCCATCCAGTTGAAGTACTGCCGCGCAGGTTCGAGCGCTCGGCGATCTTCGCCAAGGCCGGCCTCGCCTCCGACGATGTGGTGGTACGGGACCATACCGGAGGCAAGCGTCTCGTTCATCCACATCCGCGCTTCCTCGGGCGACTTGTGGACGTTGCGCCAGCGGACAGCGCCCGTCGACCACGCACCGGTGACGTTCGTGGCCATCTTGCCGGACTGAACGGCGTTGCAGACACGACCCTGCAGCGCGCATCCCCAGATTGGAGTGTCGTCGCCTCCGCGCCCCTGGTTGTCGCACTGGAACCACTCGCACACCTTTCCCAGCTCCACGAGATTCGCACTCGATCGAACGCCACCGCCGAGATTCGCAAAGAAGAAGTTCGACTGGTTCTTCTCTTTTGCAATGGAGTCGTACATCTTCCACAGGAACATCGTCCGCTCGTTGAACCGCTCCCAGTACGCCATCGTCCCCGGCGTCGGCAACGTGCGGCACTGCTCGCAATGACAGACCGGCAACGATCCGAGTGGCGGCCACGCGTTCGTGAAGAGACCGTCGACGTCGTAGAGCGAGTTGATTTCCTTCATGATCGCGGGCATGTAGTCCGTCATGTAGCTCGTGAACATGCACGTGCGAAAGAGGCGCGGGTCCTCCGTGTGGTGGACCGCTTCACCCTGGGCGTTGCGCTGGAACCATTCAGGATGCGCGCGAACGGCTTCTTCCCAGTTGAGGTCGGGACTCATGCGAGCGATGACGCGCAGGCCGCGCTTCTTCGCGGCGCTGCAGCAGTCACCGAAGAAATCCCGGTCGCCGAGATACTTTCCCTTCTTGTGGAAGGGCACTTTGGTCTGGTAGAACGCCAGGATTCCAGTGACGCTCACCAGCACGACGTCGACCTTCAGGCTGGCCCAGTAGTCGGCCCACGCTTCGACATCCAGGACCGCAGGGTCGTGCTCCGTCATGTTGAGCTGTCCGACACGGCGCACCTTTCGAGACCACGGGACATCCTGCATCGTGTCCGTGTCTGAACTGCGCGCCGGCGAGACGGCGTTGGCGAGGGCGGCGGCAGCTGGGAGGATGAGGAGCTCGCGACGGCTGATATCCATGGCCACTGTTATACAGCGGAGGGCCGTCAGCCGGTCAGCGCGGCCCCTGGTTGTGCGTGAAAGACGGCCCACCTGCATGCTGGGCCACGTCCTCGCAGGTCAGGAGTTCGACGGAACTGTCTGATGCGCGAGTCGAGACGGGAACCCGGTCAATCGGCTCAGGGCAACCAGCCGCGGCCAGAGATCGCCCCGGAGCTGCTCGTGAGCTGGAATGCCATGCGCCGGCCGTCCTCGATTGTCAGGGTCAACATTCCAGGACCCGCGAGGACGACGGCTTCCTGGATTCCGGTGATGTCGATGTGGCCGTCGATTGAAGAGGCCGAATCGGCGTGTTCTGTCGACGGCGGGTCGTCCGTCCATAGTGATAGATCGTAAGCGGTTGTCCGGAGCAGGAGGTCACCCGCATGAACAGCGCCGACACCACGTAAAGAGCCTAGAAGGCGTCTCGTCATCACAGCCTCCGGATGCCGAGATTCTACTCCAGCTCGGCAGTGAAGCTGCGGCGAGACGAAGGGGAAGCCCGGCGTCGGCGCAGCGCGATCGCCGGGAGGGCGAGTCCAAGGAGCGCCATCGTACCCGGTTCGGGCACTTCTCTAATCGAGGTGAGAGTCGCTTCCACGTTGCCAAAATTCCCCGCGAGGTCGAAAAAGCTCAAGCTGAAACTCGGGCGGAAGTCGAATTGTGCGAGATCCGGGACTCCCGCCGGCAGTGCATCGCTCGAATACAGCGACGTGTTGGTTGACGTCAGCGCCAGCTGGATCGCGAAGTTGGTGGATGCCGTCGGCGGCGGCGAAGCGTTGGCCGGAGAGAATGGAGTTGCTGTGCTGAAGGACGCGATGTACTCGTCGTAGATGCCTCCTACGGCACCGTCCCTGATCACCACGCTGACGGCGTTCGAGGTGAACGTCACGCCGCCTGCGCTGAACGTCATCCCGTACGGCGATCCCGACACGGGATAAAGACCTTCTGTCGGGTCGCCGGGATTCGTGTCCGGAGCGAGCGGCTCGAAGGTGTACCGGCCGCTGATCGGTTGACCGAGCGCCACGGAGGGAAAGACGTTCGCGAGCGCGGCCGATCCGTCGAGAAACGAGACGACCGCGCTTACTTCGAAGGTGATGGGTGCGGCCTGGACGTCGCTCTGAACACAAAGGCAAGCAGCAACGACAGCGGCCGATGCGACTCCGGTCCTCATGCCTGCACCCTCCTGAATTGAGACGACGTTCCTCCCGGCTTAGAGTTGGGCCGCCGATTTTACAGCGATTCCGGACATTAGGCCATGCTGGACCGGCTCAGCGACCGCGTTGCGAGGCTGGTGCCGGGCGATTCAACGACAGGAGATTGGCCAGCAGCCGATACGCGCCGGGGACGCCGTACGGCAGTTGACGATGGAAGGCGTAGGCGAAATAGGTGTAGTGGCCGGCGCCGTACTTGGCGTGGAGCCATCCACCCCTCTGCGGTTTCTGTCCCTGATCCCATGTCGCAATCATCGGAGAGTACGCCGCGTCCCAGGTGGACCAGAACTTCGACCCACGCTGCTCGACCCAGTTGTCGAAGTCCGCTTTCGAGATCTTGTTCGGCGTGTTGAAGACGGGGTCCGACGGCGCGAGGATCTCGACGGGAGAATCTTCCTCCGATACTTCTTCCGCGTCGCGCGACAACTCTCCGGGAAAGGGTGCGAACTGATTGGGCACGAGCTCCTGGGTGTTGTAGAGCACGATCAGGTTACCGCCGCCCTTCACGTAGTCGAGCAGCCGCCGATTGTATGTTTTCAGGTCGTCCCTGACGGCATAGGCGCGGGTGCCTGTCATGATCGCGTCGAAGCGGCTCAAGTCAGCGGTTGCGAGGTCCTGAGCGGCGAGCAGCTGCACGTCGACGCCAAGCTGCGTCAGACCAGCCGGAACGTCATCGCCAATGCCCATGACGTAGCCGACCTTGAGTCCGGGTGCGATCGACACATCAACGCCCCGCACGCTCGCTGACGCGTCCCTGTAGAAGAATTGCGGCTGGAGGTCGCGATGCTGGATGGCTTCGTATCCCTCGCGATACTCGCGGCCACCGGAGGACGCCACCGCTTCGAGGCGGTATTCGCGGTTCTCGAGCGACGGAATCGTCACGGTGAACGGATAGAACATCCGCTCACCCGCGCGGGCGAACTGGAACGGCTGCGAAGCCGGCTCGACTTTCCAGCCCGATGGCGCGTCGAGCCTGAGCGTGCCTTCATTCCTGCCTTCCTTATTGCTCGACACCTCGATCCGCAGACGAACGTTCTTTTCCCCCGCCCCGAGCGGCACCACCACTTGGCTCGGGCGCATGGTGACTGCGATCGCTGGCACGATGGCGAGCTCGCGCGTCTCGTAGCCGTACGGAGGGTTCGCATCCAGACGTGTGACCGGCTCGCGGATCGCCATGCGCACGCCGTTGACGTCGAAAGTCGCGACCGCTACGAGCGGCGGCTCTCCGTTGGGCCGGGAGAATTGCGACTCGTCCGACATCGTGTACCGGGGATCTTGAATCGACTTCCGCGAGAAATAGGGCCGTGTCAGGGCGGCGTCGGCCGGAGTCGTGAGCGTGAGTGTGGACGACACCGGGATGTTGCTACCGGCGTCCCGTGCGGAGGTTTCGGGTTGTGCCGGCCAGGTCCCGTGTCCCTCGAGCTTGACCCGCAGCGCTTTCAACTCGATCGGACTGCGATTCGTAAACGTCGTCTTCACCTCGAACGCCTGGCCTGGCACAACGGGCGGCATCGCCGGCGGGCGCGCAAATGCGGCGAAGGGGCCTGTGGGCTCCTCGGTTCCGGCCGGCTGTGCGAGCGCCGTGAACGACACGGCCAACGTGGCGCGGAGGGCTGCCTGAAGCTGCTGTTCCTTCAGGGCGAGCAATGACGCAACGTCAGGATCTCCGCCGAGCTGTCGCTGCGCGGCGTACGTCGCCGCGAGAGCTCTCGCCAGCGCCGGTGTCGACGCGGATGGCTCGACCATCTTGAAGCTCTGGATCGCTGACTTGATCTCCCGGTCGATCGCCTGGAGCGCTGCTTCCGCGCCGGCTGGCGCCGTCTTGCGGAGCGCCTTGTAGATGCCAGGAATCGTGGTGTCGATACCGTCGAAGAAGCTGCTTTCCTTTGCCGGCGTATCGACGATCGACTGCAGCCGCTTGTAGTACGACACGGACGGTCCGGGCTGCGCCGAAAACAGACCGCCGTTCTGCGATCGCTGAAAGCTCAGGCCCAGCCGTGCAAACGTCTGGTAAGACTCGCCAAGGACCGGATCGTAGACGCCGGTATCGACCCGAAGCGTCCAGTCCTCGTTCTCTCTCACACCGCCCATGTAGAGCTTCAGCGGCTGCCACGGCCTGAGACCAGCCGCGATCTGCTCCGGAAACATCGCGGCGTCGCCGGCGGCCTTGAAGGCCTCCACCGTGACGAGCCCGGCCGCCTGGTGATTGCCATGACCGTCTCGCTCGTTCCCCTGGAAGCGCGAGATCAGCACGAAGGGACGCTCGGTCCGTATGACACGAACGACGTCGCGGAGGACGTTGTCGCGACCCCACTTCCCGAGTGTCTCGTCGAGACGCTTCGAAAAGCCGTAGTCGATCATGGTCGTGAAGTACTGGCGATCGACGCCGTAGTACCGATCGGCAATCAGCAATTCCTCGGTCCTGAGGAGACCGACCGCATCGAACAGCTCGGAACCGATCGCGTTGTCGCCCGACTCGCCCCGGTTGAGGGTGAGCATCGACACGCGCGCGCCCTGTCCTCGACTGAGCATCGCCAGCACTCCCCCATGCTCGTCGTCGGGATGCGCGGTGGTGTGCATGGCGCTGGCGGTCGTCTGGAGCTTCAGCAGCTTCTGCCAGGCGCCTGCGGCTCCTTCGTCTTGCGCGGGCCTTTGCGTCTGCGCGACGGCCGACAGCGTCACGGCGCCGACGACGATCGCGGCCAGCCTCCTGCGTCCATTCCCCATGCGCCTCCCTCGCGATTCGTCGCCGAAGCCAATGCGAGCGGCGTCAAGCATGGCCTCGTCCGCTACCTGGCCGCCACATCGAGCAGCGTTTTGTAGATCATCTCGGTTCCGGCCCGCAACGATTCGACGCTGACCTGTTCGTCGTTGCCGTGCATGCGCGTCAGCTCCTCGGCGGTAATGGGGTACGGGTAGATACCGTACACCGGCACGTTGCGGGTCCGCCAGGCTCCCGCGTCGGTTCCTGCCTGGAACAGGTACGGTGTGACTTCGGCTCCCGGGAACACGGCTCGCGCCTGGCGCTCGAGCGCGCGAAACAGGTCCGTCGCTTCCGGGGACGGACTACCGCGTCCGGCGGCGGCTGCGGCCGAGGGATCCGCGAATGTCACGCTGATGAGCGGATCGCCGATGAAGCGTTCGAGTGTCACACGGAGCGCATCCACATCGGTTCCTGGAATGATCCGAACGTTCAGCGTGGCCTGTGCTGTTCCCGGGATGACGTTGCTGCGGAAGCCGGCGTTCAACAGGACCGGCGCAAGTGTCGTCCTCATGATCGCGTGCAGCAATGGGTCTTTGCTTATTTCCGCATCGGCGCGCATCACGGCCGCGGGGTTCTTGCCGTCCGCCAGCGTCTCGAAGTATCCGGACATGGGCGCGGCACTCGTCTTCGCAAGCGCCCGAAGAAACTGGCGGGTGCTCGGCGTTAGATCGAGCGGCAGCTCGAGCTGCGAGAGTTTCGCCATCGCTCTCGAGAGGGTGAAGATCGCACTGTCGGGTCGAGGCATGGAGGCGTGAGTCGACGTTCCACGCGCCGTGAGGAGCACGATCACGCTGCTCTTGTCGGCAGTGGAAATGCTCACGTACTTCACGCGTCCGTCCTCGCCCTTGATGATCCACCCGCCCTCGTTCAGGGCGAACTCGCAGTCCATCGCCGGCCACTTGCTCTGCGCGAGCCATGTCGTGTTGTATTGCGCGGCCTCTTCGTCCGATTCCGCCAGAAAGATCACGTCTCGCGAGAGCGGCACCCGGTTTTCGGCGAGCATCATGACCGCGCGCGCGAACACCGCCATCCCGCCCTTGAAGTCGATGGCGCCGCGTCCGATGACTTTGCCGTCGCGCACGATTCCGGCAAACGGATCGACGCTCCACTTCTCCCGCTCGACCCCGACGACGTCGGCGTGCGCCGCAAGGAGGATTGGCTTGCGGCTGCCGTCTCCCTTCAATCGAGCGAAGAGTGCAGCCTTCCCCGCTTCCGGCGTCGGGACGATTTCTGTCTGGAAGCCGAGCGCCGAGAACTTCGGCCCGAGAAAATCGGCAATCCGCTGTTCGTGTCCGGGGGGGTTGCTTGTGTCGATGCGAATCAGGTCAGCGAGCAGCTGGGCGGTCGGATCCACACGGGGCTGTGCTGGTGCGTTGGCAGGTTGGAAGTCGCCTCGTCCCGACGTGCCCGAGAGCAAGACGAGCAGCACGGCGGCCGCGAACAGATGGCGTCGCATAATGGCGCCATTGTAGTGTCCCGGGGTCAGACCTGGGTCTGACCCCTAGATCGAGGCGGTCAGGCGACCGGGCGATACGTTGGCAGGAAGGCCGACCGGTGGACTGCTCGCTTCACGCCCTCGAGATACTGTTGTCGCCGCTCCGCATCCAGGTGCAGCGTCGAGCCGTCGTCACTGCCGTCGCCGCCGGACGGCAGCGAGCCATTGTGCTTTCTCATCGCTATCAGGAGGAGGGCCAGCCCACCTCCGAGGATCGCCGCGACGATCGTGGCGACACGGATACGCGGGTCCGTCACGGCGACGGCGATCACGGCTGCGACCATTCCCAGGCCACCAACACCTTCCACGGGGATCCGGGCCATGTTGATCAGCGCAGGTGAAGGGGCCGCAAGACGCCGGGGCACGACGGTTGTGGATCGTTTCCAGCGATTGCCGGCGAGGACCAGGGCGAGAACTAGACCGCCGAACACGCCGGGGATCAAAACGAAGACCAGAGGTTCCATTGGACGCCTCCTTCCGTTTCGTCTAGCAACCGACGCCCGGGCCGCGCTACGTCGCCGCTCGAGGGGCTGCCTCGCTCGCGAAGACCAGCCTCACGTGCGATGAAGCTATTGTACTAGTACAATAATACACTGTCAAGGGAATCAGGAAGTGCCGTGGCGATGCTGCCCGGCAACCCGTCCGTTACGAGTGGCTCGACGCCGGGGCATACCCCGAGAGCCAGCGTCGGGCCCGGTCGAAGTCCTGAAACAGGCCCACGCGAAGACCCGCAACTTCAGCCTCGCGCTGGGCGGCTTCGGCCGCAGACACGATGGCCGCCGACACGACGACGGCGTACGCCGGCGCCATCCTCGGGCGCAAGGTGTCCAGGAACACCGCGAGGCGGGCACGGACGTCAGCCTCCGGGAGCCTTTCCTTTCGCGTCCTGCCGTCGAACAACAGGAGAGCTTCCGACGGCAGTCCCGGATCGTCTCGGATCGATTCGAACAGCGTCCGTAGTTCGCTGAGGGAGTAGCCGTCCTCGACGCAGATCTCAACGAAAGGACTATCGATGCGGTACGGACGGTGGGAGGACACTCGAGGCCAGTGCCGCGGCAGTCCTCTCAACCACATCAACAAATACACACAACCGAGACCAGAGGCGATGCCGAGGACCCAGACGGTCGTGAGTTGAAAGCTATTCACCTGTCACCCGAATCAGTTTTTATTCGCTCCAAAGATGTAAAGACGAGCGCCGGTGCCCAAATCGTTTACGTATCGAGCAAACGGTCTCGCGATCTCTCGCCGCAGGCTACTGCTGAACTGGCAGACGAGCCGAGGTTGTTATGGACGAGCCCCAGCGGATCTCGGCGTCAGCCGCTCGAGCAGCTCGATCCGATTCCCGAAAGGGTCTTCTACGTATGGCCCTACTTCGATTTTCCGGCCGGCGCCTGTTCCTGCAATGCCTTGAACTGCGCTTGCTGCGCGTCGAGCGGCGGCACGCCGAGCTCGAGCCTGAGCGAGTCGGAGATCAACGTCCGATTGTAGGGCTCCTGGGTCCCGGGCTCGTTCGACTCGTTCCTGAACTGCGTGCCGTAGACCTGTGGCCGATCGATGGACTGCAGGTAGCGGTCGAGCGTCGCGGCCCCAATCCAGACCGCGGTGTCGTCGCCTTTGGACACGGCCACCATCGCCAACGTGTGCGCCAGAAGGAAATCCTCCGGAGTGGTGCCGTGCTGGAAGATGAAGGCCGCCTGACGAAAGTCTTCACCGCTGTGCAGCTGTTCGCTCGCGAGCAGCGCGCGCGTGCGCTGTTGGCGCGCCGCGTCTTCCTTGGCCAGCGCCTCCCACTGCGCCGGGGACATCGTGAGCTGGTCCTTTCGGGCCTGCTGATCCTCGTCGTAGATCGCGCGCATGAATGGATTCGATTCCGCGTTCTCGTTCCTGGCCGCGTAGGTCCGTTGCGGATCCCAGTCAGTGGCCACGGCAGGCACAGCCGAGCCTTGAATTCGTACGAAGGGCCACGCGCCCACTGGCACACCTACCCACTGGATCGAGGCGTGATCCGGGCTCGTGATCCTCATGTCGAACTCGTCAGGCTCCTTCGGCGCCTTGGGGTCGTCCACAGCAAAATGCAGGTGCGTTTCCTGCACGAAGGCCTTTGCCAGTGGCCTCTGAGTGACCTCCGTTCCAATGCGGGAGAACACGGCCTTCCCCGATCCCAGGTCGAACGTTGCGGGCATGCTGATGGTGCCGGTGAAGACGCCCCGCTTCTCCTCGATCTTCAGCAGCATGAACACACGCTCACCCAGTTTCATGACCCACGTCCCCTGGTAGCCCTGCGGCGAGGGCGGGGAGGATGCACAGGATCCGGCGGCGATCCCGCACAGGCACAACGCGCACATGACGATCGACTTTGGAAGACGGCGGATTTTCATTACTTTCCCCGCATGAGGGCGATTCCAGGACGAACAAATATAGCCCGAGACCACGGCTTCGGAGATCGGCTCGCCACTCCGAGCGCCGGGGCGCGTGGTGCCGCATTTCATCCTTCTGCTCGAATCGTGGTGGCGGAGCGCCAACCGGCTCGGGTATCGTAGTCATCAGGGTGTTCCCCGACGATATCGATTCCGGATCCGCGGATCAGTTCGTGCGAACCGCTGTCGACGCGGCAGCGTCCGAGCGGCGGCGTCAGACCTCGAGCCGGCAACGCTGGCGGCTGGCGCCATGGATGGCGGCTGGCTGCCTGTGCATCGCTGCCGCAACACGCTGGCTTCAGGGGCCGGCGGTGCTGCCCTGGGCGGCTCTTTCAGTTGCCGCGGCGATCATCGTTGCCCGGACCTATGTCGCACGGGGCGGACGTGCCACGGACCTTGACGCCGCCACCATCGACGAGGACGCCGGTCTCGCCGGCGAGCTGAGAAGCGCCACGTGGTTTGCCGCACTCCCGGAACGGGATACGTGGGCCGAGTGCCACGTCGCGCGCGCGGCGACACGGCTTCGCGGAATCTCCCTGCCGCAGCTGTATCCTCCGGTCCCCGCCCGTCGCGCGCAACTGACAACCGCCGCTCTCGTTCTGGGCACATTGGCGCTGTCGATGACGTCGCCGTCCGCGGCACGTCCTGAAGCCGCGACGTCGCCGAAGACCGCCGCCCTTCCCAGATCGTCACCGGGCCTGGATCGCCCCGAAGCTGCCCTCCCGGAACTGCAGAAGCAACTGGAGGCGCTTCTCGTCGCCGCCGAGGCCGGGGTGCGGCTCCCGACTGACATGCGGGAGATCGCCGCCGACCAGCGGCGTCTGATCGCCGGCATCGAGGCGCTGCGCGCCGCAGGTCGACTGGCGGACCTCGCGCATGCCCTCGCCCCTGTCAGTGGCGCGCGCAAAGACAGCCCCGCCGCCGAGGTGACTGCGCTGGCTGAGCGCATCCGAGCTGCAGCCCGGCGTCCAAACGTTGCGCCCGAAGTACGAGAGGCGCTCGAGAAGGTCTCCGAGACGTTGTCCGAGGACGGCGGGAAGCTCGGTTCTCCGAAAGAGCCCTCGCCCAACGCTGGAGGGTCGAGGGACTCGAGCGGCGACCTCGTTCGCGGCAAAGGACGCGGCGCCGTAGACGAGTCCACGATCCAGTCGCTCCGCGAATCCGACGCCGGCGCCGGCGTGGCAGGAACCATGACGTCCAAGGGCGATGGCGACGTCTCGAAGAAAACGACACCCGGCCTCGGTCTCGGCGGTGGATCCGACCGGGAGCATGAGGCCGCGAGGATCGCCGGCCTCGAAGCGGTCCTCCGCCGCGCGACCATCGAAGCGGACACGGAAGGAGCCGGACAGACATTTCAGAGCGATGTCCGGCACAATACGGACCGCGGCGAGGCGACCGCGGCATACACTCACTCCGCTGCCGGCGCATTCGATCGTGGCCAGGCCGTCGCGCCTCCGGCGGTTCCCGAAGGGCGGCGAGCGGCC
Organism: uncultured Acidobacteriota bacterium; assembly: GCA_963730995.1. Classification (GTDB taxonomy): domain Bacteria; phylum Acidobacteriota; class Vicinamibacteria; order Vicinamibacterales; family 2-12-FULL-66-21; genus CAVSUB01. The sequence goes on from CAVSUB010000013.1 coordinate 593,945, forward strand.
GTTCAGGGCTACTTCCTCCGCAAACGATGACGTCCATCAGCGTCGAACAGTCCATCGATCAGTTTCGCGACCGCTTCGTCCGCATCACCGACGAAGTCGGCCGGCGGATCGTCGGTCACGAGGAAGTGGTCAACCTGACCGTCACGAGCCTGCTGGCGGGCGGGCACGTGCTGCTCGAGGGCATCCCCGGCGTCGGCAAGACGAGTCTCGTGCACACGCTCGCCGACGTGCTGCACCTGAAGTTCTCGCGCATCCAGTTCACGCCCGACCTGATGCCCGCCGACATCGTCGGCACGAACATCGTGCAGGAACAGCCCGCACGGCGGGACCGTTCTTCGAGTTCCAGCCGGGACCGATCTTCGCGAACGTCGTGCTCGCCGACGAGATCAACCGCGCGACGCCGAAGACGCAGTCCGCGCTGCTCGAAGCGATGCAGGACGTCAGCGTGTCGGTCGGCAAGACGACGTACCAGCTCGAGCAGCCGTTCCTCGTGCTGGCGACGCAGAACCCGCTCGAGATGGAGGGCACGTATCCGCTGCCCGAGGCGCAGCTCGATCGCTTCTTCTTCAAGCTGAAGGTGACGTATCCGACCGAAGAGGCGATGCACGCGATCCTCGATCGGACGACGCGCGACTCGAGCACGCCAGTGACGCGTGTGCGTGGACGGCGCGGAGATTCTCGAGATGCGCCAGGTCGCGCGCGCGGTGCCGATCGCCCGCCCGGTACAGGCCTACGCGATCCGCCTGACGCTGGGCACGCACCCGAAGTCACCGTATGCCAGCCGCTGGTGAAGCGGTTCGTCGCGCTACGGCGCCAGCCCGCGCGCGGCGCAGGCGATGGTCCTCGCGGCGAAGATCCAGGCGCTCAACCAGGGCCACGCTTACGTCTCGCGTCGACGACATCCGGGCGGTGGCGCTGCCGGCGCTGCGCCACCGGATGCTCCTGAACTTCGAGGGCGAAGCCGACGAGGTCAGCACCGATGCGATCGTCCAGGAGCTGCTGACGCACGTCTCGACGGCATAGCGCTCGAAAGCGACTGCGCTGGCCGCCATGCCCCTTCGATTCGAAGACGACTTCCTCCGAAAGCTGGAGTATCTCCACGTCGTCTCGAAGCGTGCATTCGCGGGGCAGAACCGCGCCGATCGACTCACGCCGACGCGCGGCCGCGGGTTGGAGTTCGCCGACCACCGGCCGTATGCCCCCGGCGACGATTTCCGCCACATCGACTGGAAGGCCTACAAACGCCTGAACCGGCTGCTGCTGCGGCTGTTCGACGAAGAGCAGGACCTGCCGATCTACCTGATGATCGACGCCAGCCGCTCGATGGCGGAACCGGCAAAGTTCGACATGGCGCGCCGGCTCGCGGCGGCGCTCTGCTACATCGGCCTCGCACATCTCGATCGCATGACGATCCTGTCGTTCGGCGCGCGCCTGGGCGCTGAGACGTCGCCCGGCCGCGGCAAGGGACGCATCTTCAAGGTGTTCGAGCTTCTCGAGCAGATGCAGGCGTCCGGCGCGACGGACCTGCGGCGATCGTTCAAGGAGTTCGCCTCACGGCCCCGCCACAAAGGGCTGACGGTAATCATCTCCGACTTCCTGGACCCCCAGGGAGTTGAAGCGGGTCTGAAAATCCTTCGAACGCTCGGCCACGACGTGTTCGCCGTGCACGTCACGTCGAGACGCGACCGCGATCCCTTCGACGTTCGGCGAAGTGCAGTTCGTCGATGCCGAGACCGGCGAACGTCGCGAGATCGATGTCACGCCGAACGGCTGGCGACAGCCTACGTCGAGGCGTGGAACGCGCACGCCGCGCGAGCTCGAGCGAGTTCTGCGGACGTTACCGGCATCGGGTATCTTCGCGCGGACGCCGAGCAGCCATTCGACGAGATCGTCCTCAACGCGTTCCGACAAGGTCGGTTCGTCGCATGACGTTCGACGCGATGTCCGCCTGGAAGGCATTCGCGCTGCTCGGAGGAGTTGGCGCGGCAGCCGCGTGGCTGTTCCTGCGTAAGTTGCGGCCGCCCCGAAAGTCGATTGCCGTCTCTCCTGCTCTGGCGCCGCGTTCTGGACGAAGCGCGTGAGCTCACGCTGTGGGAGCGCATCCGCCGCACCGTGTCGCTCATCGTGACCGTCGCGATCGCTCTGATACTTGCCCTCGCCGTGACCCGTCCGGCTTTGCGCTCAGGGCGCGGCGTCAGTGTCGGGAAGCCGGACGCTGATCGTCATCGACTCCTCGTGGTCGATGGCGACGCGCACGGCCAGCGGCGGGTCGCGATGGGACCGCGCGCTGCAGGAGGCCAGGCGGCTCGCAGAAGGAGCCGACGACGAGGTCGCCCTCGCGACGACCGCGGATGGTCTCGTTGCGGGGCCCACGACAGACCCGACCCTCATTGTGAACGCGTTGAAAGGGCTGTCCGCAGGCGGCGGGGATGCGGCATCGTGGCCCCAGCTCGCTGGGTCGGACAGCGTGCACTTCGTCACGGACGGCGCCGTAGCGCACCCCGTCGCCTCCGGAGTCGTCGTACACTCCGTCTTCGAAGCCGCCGAGAACGTCGCCATCACAGCTCTGGACGTCCGCCCTGCGCTCGGGGCCGGGACCACCAGCGACGCCTATCTCGAGATCGCCAATTTCGCCCGGTCCTCGCAGACAGTCCGCCTCACGCTCACCCGCGGCAACACGTCGATCCTCGATCGCGACCTGAATCTCGGTGCCGGCGAGACGCTGCGGCAGGTAATTCCTCTCGCCGGCGGGACCGATCCCGCGCTGCGCGCGCACGTCGATGCACCCCGAAACGCGCTCCGTCTGGACGATGAGGCGTTCGCCTGGATCGAGCACGCGAGGCCTTTGTCCGTGACAATCGTGGGTACGGCGACGGACTGGCTGCGGCCGCTGTTCGCGGGGAATCCGGAAATCCACGCGCGATTCGTCAAGGTATCGGGCTATGCCCCCGGGAAAGACGGGGCGACCACACCGCAGTCCCGCGATCACGAGGATCTCGTCGTCTTCGATCGATGGGCGCCGCTCGAGGCGCCCGCGAGTCCCGCGCTCATGATTGCGCCGCCGGTCGAGACACCGTGGCTCGCGAGCGGGCTGTCAGCGGCGACGCCTTCCTCGACTGTTGCGGAGAGCAACCCACGCTGGGAAGTCGTCGGGCCGCATCCGATCGTTCGCGGCGTCGACTCGCTCACGTTGGCCGTCGGGAAGGCACGCGCTTATGGTTCACCGGCGCTCGTGCCCGTGGCGCAGTCCACGCAGGGGACGCCGCTCGTGTACGTTGACGACGCACCGAGCCGGCGCATGGTTGTCGTGACGTTCGGCCCCGATGAATCGAACCTGGCGTCAGCCCCTGCGTTCCCCGTCCTGATGGGCAACGCGATGGACTGGCTCGTCCGCCGTGAGGTGCAGAGGTCGCGGCCGGCCGGCCTGACCTCGTTCAGCCAGAGAGCGGTGAGAGTGAATGGCCCTGGAGGTTCACAGATACGCCTCGCGCCCGCCGGCGCCGCCAATCTCGGTCTTCTGCGGGATCCGGGATTCTACGTCGTCGACGAGGGCGCATCACAGAGCACGTTTGCCGTGAACATCGGGGACCCTCAGCTGTCGAACGTCGGCCGCACCACGCTCGGTCCGACCGAGCTGGAATCAGGTGTGAAGGCAATCCTCGCGAGACGGTCGTGGTGGGTGTACTGCATCGCGTGCGCCTTCGGAATGGTACTGGTGGAATGGTGGACGTGGCAGCGGCGGATCACCGTATGAGGCGATTCGCGATCGCGAACTGAATGGTTGTCACCTGGACCGCCCCGTCGGCGCTTTGGCTGTTGCTGGCGGTGCCGCTCGTGTGGCTTGCCGTGTTCATGGCGCGGAACAATTTCACTCCGCGCCAGCGATGGATCCAGGCCTCTGCGCGCTCTTTGCTTCTCGGTGTGCTGGGGATCGCGCTCGCGCGGCCGGTCGTCGGAACCGAGACGGCCCGTCAGTCCATCGTGTACGCAGTCGACGTGTCGTACAGCGTTTCGAGCGCGGCAATCGAAGCGGCCGCCGCGAGGATTGACGAAATCGAGGGCACCGTCCGTCCATCCCGATCGCGGATCGTCGCGTTCGGGTCGACCGTGGCCGCGCTGCCGGACACCGCCGCGCTGCGCCAACTGGCCAGCATGGACCCCGCGGCGACCGCCGCACGCGCAATCAACAGGCAGGGCACGGATCTCGAAGCGGCGCTGGCGGCGGCTCGAGCAGAGCTCGCGGAGGGCTACGTGCCACGCATCGTCCTGTTCACTGACGGACGGCCGACGGCAGGAGACACCGACGCGGCCGTGGTGAGTCTCGCGAGTGCAGGTATCCCGGTGTCCGTCGAACAGCTCGCACCTCGGTACTTGGCGACACCTGGGTCGATCGACTGGATTTGCCGGATCGCGTCCCTGCCGGCGCGACGCTCGTCGCGACCGTCGGCGTGGGCAGCCAGCGCGACGCATCCGTTCTCGTCGAGGTGAGGTCGGACGGCACGGTGATCGGATCGCGTTCCGTCACGATCGGAAAGGGAATGACCGACGTCGGCGTCGGCGCAGTGCTCGCGACACCGGGGCTTCACGTGCTTCAAACATCCGTCACGACCGCAGGCGACCCCCTCGCCGAGAACAATACGCTCGAGCGCGGCGTGTGGGCGGATCCGAAGTCAAAAGTCCTGTACGTCGAAGGCGTTCCGTCGAGCGCACGCTATCTCTCCAGCGCGCTCCAGGAATCCGGGTTCGACGTCGCCGTACGGCCGCCAGCCGGAATGCCGTCGACCGACAGCGAGCTCAATCCGTTCGACGTGGTGGTCCTCAGCGACGTCCCGCGCGACGCTATCGGCGCTCCGGCGATGGCGTCGCTCGGTCAGTGGGTGGAGCGAGCGGGCGGCGGACTCCTGGTGGCTGGAGGAGCGGCTGTGTTCGGCGAGCGGGGCTATCGCCAGACCGAGATCGAGCGCCTCGCACCTGTGACATTCGAACGGCGGGACGAGCCGTCGCTCGCGCTGGTGCTGGTGCTCGATCGATCGTGGAGCATGAACGGTCCGTCGATGGAGCTGTGCAAGACCGCCGCCCAGGCAGCCGTCGACGTCATGGCCGACGAGCAGGCCCTTGGCGTTCTGACGTTCGATGACAGGTACGACTGGAATATCCCGCTCCGTAACGTCGGCGCCAACCGGGCCGAGATCCGCCGCAAGATTGCGGATATCACGGCGGGTGGCGAAACGCTGATCTTTCCGGCTCTCGAGCAGGCGTATCTCGCGCTGCACACGGCGAAGGCGCGGGTCAAGCACGTGGTGCTGCTGTCGGACGGGAAATCCTACCCGGACCAGTACGAAGCGCTGGTTGGCAAGATGGTCAAGGCGAACATCACCGTGTCTACCGTAGCCGTCGGCCCTTCGGCGGATCCGGAACTGCTGCGCAACATCGCTCAATGGGGCCGTGGCCGCGCGCATCGCGTGGCTGACGCGAACCAGTTGCCGCAGATTTTCGTGAAGGAGGCGAAGGACGCCTCGAGTCCTGCGTTCGACGAGAACAACATCACTCCGGTCGTAAAGACGCCGGCCTTTCTCACCGGCGTGGATCTCAAACACATGCCCCCCCTGTTGGGGCGCACCGCGACCGTGCTCAAGGACACGGCGCTCGAAGTGCTCGCAACCCCGGCCGACGATCCGCTGCTCGCGTTCTGGCCCATCGGGCTTGGGCGGACGGCGGTCTTCGCGTCGGACGTCAAAGATCGCTGGGCGGCGCAGTGGGTGGGATGGCGCGAGTACGGTCCGTTCTTCACGGCACTGATCCGCGCGCTGGAGCGCCGGCGTCCTCCGGCAGTCACGCTCGACGCCGTCGCCGGGCCTGTCCACGGTGCGGCCCGCTCGGTCGCCATCTCCGTCGAGGCCCGCGACACTGGCGGCGGCTACCGGGATCTTCTTCGTCCGGTTGTGACTGTTCAGGACCAGGATAAGGAGCCAGCGGAAGTGAACCTTCGTCAGGTCGCACCCGGCCGATACGAGGCGTCGGTCATCGTAAACGCCACTCGGCGGGTGACGATCGCCATGTCTGGCGCGGAAGCCGGCGACGGGATCGGCGTAGCGTCTCGAGTCATCCTTCCCGATCCCGCAGCGGAACTCCGCTTCAGGCCCGGAAACGAAGCGATGCTGCGATCGATTGCGTCGGCGACAGGAGGCGCCTGGCATCCTACACCCGCCTCACTCGCAGCCTCGACAACCGACAGGCGCTTGCGACATCGTCAACTCTGGCCGGCACTCGTCGGAATCGCACTCGTCCTCTGGTTCGTCGATCTGGCCTTGAGGCGAGTCCGGCTGTTCGACGACGACGGCGTGTATTCGGGTACTGTCTGACTTCGCACGACACGATAGTGGCGCAGGGGCCCGGTGTTCAGACTTCGCCTGGACGGGTCCGACCCACAGCGCTCTGGTTACGATCGGCGCGGTGATCGCGATATGACAGTCAGAACAGTTTGGTATGGCTGCCGCACGGTGGCGGCAATGGCGCTCCTCTTGATCGTTATGGCGGCAGCCGGCCACGGAGGAGCGGTGTCGTCCGCGTCACATGAACAGGCCGGCACCCTGCCGCTGTCGCCGGGTGCGGCGAGTCAACAGGTGGCGTTTCGCGCGTCGGCCGCCACGGTCGAGATCACCCCGCAGAAGCCTACGTGGTTGTCGGGATACGGACCAAGACAGTCGGACGGCGTTCTGGATCCGATTCACCACAAGGTCGTTGCCCTTGACGCCGGCGGGACGCCCTTCTATTTGATCTCGAGCGACCTCTGCCTCTTCTCGCCTGCGTTCTACGACAGCGTCATGCGCGAGCTCCAGGACGCGATGGGGATCGATCCGAAACACGTCTTGTGGAGTGTGACTCACAGCCATTCCGCTCCGGAGATTGGGCCGCCCGACATGTACAAGGCGCTGCTCGGCCGCTCGGATCACGAATGGGATCGGGAGTACACCCGCTTTGCCATCAGCGCGTTGCTGGAGGCCGTCAATCGCGCGCGCGAGAAGCTCGAGCCGGCGCGCGTCGTGTTCGGGACGGGCACATCGATGGCGAACATCAACCGCCGGGCGAAAGACGTGGACGGCCGGGTCTCGATCGGGTTGAACCCTGACGGTCCGGTCGACCGCCAGTTCAACCTGATTCGTCTGACCCGCCCGGACGGCAGCGTCATCGCACTGGTGGTCAACTACGCGATGCACGGCACGGTGATGAACGGCCAGAACCTGAAGGTCAGCGGCGACGCTCCGGGCGTGGTAGCCGCGTATCTCGAAGAGCAACTCGGCGCGCCCGTTCTGTACATCAACGGCGCCGCCGGCAACATCGCCCCCATCTATTCCGTCTACCCGAGCGCCAGCGCGGGTCACCTGTCCGAGTTCCGGGTGCTGCTGGGGGATCGCGTTCTGTCCGCCGTCCGCTCACTCGGTGTCGGAACTGGAGACGTCACTATCCGGCATGGCGAGAAAGTCGTGGAGACGCCGCGAAAGCCGGAACTCGACTGGCCTGAGAGCCTCGCAGCGTACGGCAGGACTGACGCCGGACAACTGCTCGTGCGCCTGCCCATCAGGTTCGTTCGCATCAACGACACATTGATCTGGTCCGCTCCGGTCGAGATGTTCTGTGACATCGCGATGGACGTGCGGGAGCGGTCGCCGTTTTCCAACACGTTCTACTTCGGGTACACCAACGGCTGGCTGGGATACCTCCCCACCGCCAAGGGCTTCGAGGAGGGAGGATACGAGACGCGAACCTCCCCGTTCACGCCACAAGTGGAGATCGACGTCCGGCAGGCGGTCACGACATTCATCGACGGATTGCGTCGATAGCAAAACCTCAATCGGTAGTGTGATCAGAGGCATTGCGGGAAAGTCCGCACGCAGCGTGAGAATCTCCGCATTACTCAGTTGGCGAGGATCGAACCCTGCCCAGCGCCCGTGCAGAAGCCGCTGGTTTCAGAGGCGGAGCGGGCTGAAGCGGGGCACGGGCATTGCTTCGATGTCAGCAAAGGGTGTACATGATGGTTCTCGTGCTTGTGGTTGCGGTAACGCTGACGCTTTGAGCAGCGACCCACGTGGCTGCTCGGAATAAGCTGCGGATCGAACGTGGTATGACGAAGTAGGCCTCACATGCGGAGACCATGGCTCGCGCTCATTGCGGGGTTGATTGTCGGGACGACGCTGACGATCCTGGGTGGCGACTTCTCGAATGAGCAAGGCGCGCCCGTAACGAAGCCACGCGAGCCCGTCGTCACGCCGGTCGCAGGTCCCAGTTGGCTGAACCGACTGGGTCTTACCTACCGCGAAAGCTCCCTCGGTCGCAGCGGGGCGACGTACGGTCCTCCCCCCACGCCACCGACGTCCGGTCCGCCCGCTGCACGACCGTCACAGCCGAGCGCGGCGCCGTTGGCGATTGGACGTCCGGTCGTGTTGAGCGGCGCCGACCTGTACCGCCTCAACTGCCAAGCCTGCCATCGGGCCGAAGGCACGGGGTCACTCCCGGAGATCAAGTCCGTTCTCGGGCTCGTGCAGGGGTCGTCGCTCGAGCTGGTGCGACAGCACCTCCAGCAGGAGGGGAAAGCGGCGACTCGCTCGACGGTTCGCGCGGAGGCTACTCGCGCGCGGGCCGCCCTCTACCAGCGCATTCAAAAAGGTGGACAACGGATGCCGGCGCTCGCGCATCTGCAGGAAGCCGACATCGACGTGCTCTACGCCTACTTGACGCAGCTCGCCGGTTTTCCGGATGCGTCACCGCAGTCGGGACGGCCTACAAGCTGGGCACGGCTCGGCGAGCACGTCGTCAAGGGCACCTGCCACATCTGCCATGATGCCGTCGGTCCACGCCCATCCGAAGAGGCGCGCCTCTTACAAGGAACGATTCCGCCGTTTACGACGCTGCTCGAGGACAAACCCGTCGTCGATTTCGTGACGAAGGTCCGCAGCGGTGCGCCGGTGATGACGAAAGATCCGGCGTTCCATTACCGCGGGCGGATGCCGGTGTTTTCCTACCTGAAAGATGCGGAAGTGGCGGCAGCGTACATGTTTCTGGTCGACTACCCTCCGCAAGCAGGAGATTCCAAGCGTCAGTGAGCAAGGTTGGCGCGGGTACAATCAACCCTATGTCCTCCACGGCGCCGCCGCCGGTACCCGACCGTATCGGACGCTACAAGATCGAAAGGAAGATCGGCGAGGGAGGCATGGGCATCGTGTACGCGGCCCGCGATGAGCGGCTCGACCGCACTGTCGCTCTGAAGACGATTCGCGGCGAGACGGACGACACGTCGCGCAAACGGCTGTGGCGTGAAGCCCGCGCCGCGGCCGGCATCTCGCATCCCAACATCTGCCAGCTCTACGAGGTCGAGGAGACCGACGACGGGCTGGTCATGGCGATGGAGCTCCTTGCCGGCGAGCCGCTCGGCGCACGCGTCGCGCGCGGACCGCTGTCGCCGGCCGACACCTCCACCATCGCGCTGCAGGTCCTCGACGCGCTGGGCGCGCTGCACGCGCGCGGGCTGATCCATCGCGACCTGAAGCCGTCGAACTTGTTTTTGACGCCGCACGGCGTGAAGTTGCTCGACTTCGGTCTGGCCCGGCCGATGGCCAGCGGCTTCGGCGCAGACAACGCGACGCGCCTCACCGAAGCCGGCGTCATCGTCGGGACACCGAGCTACATGGCGCCGGAACAGGTGCGCGGCGAGGCGCTCGACGCCCGCGCCGATCTCTTCGCCCTGGCGGCGATGCTCTTCGAGATGTTGTCGGGCAAGGTGGCGTTCGACGGCCCGACGATGATCGACGTGCTCCACGCCGTGCTGCACGAACAGCCGCCGGCACTGACTGGCGGCGCGACGGTGGCCGGGCTCGACCGCGTGATCCACAAGGCGCTGCAGAAGCAGGCCGCCGACCGTTACGACTCGGCGACTGCGATGGCCGCCGCCATCCGCGAGGTGATCGCGGATCGCGATTCGGCGGAGCTCTCCGCGCCGTCCGCCCGCACGATGACTCGATTCATCGCCCTGCCGTTCCGCGTACTGCGCCCGGACGCCGAGACCGACTTCCTGGCCTTCAGCCTGCCCGACGCCGTCACGATGTCGCTCACCGGCACGCGCAACCTGCTCGTGCGCTCCAGCGCCGCCGCGGCCCGCTTCGACCCGCAGGCGCCCGACCTGCGCAAGCTCGCGGGCGACGCCGACGTGGACGTGGCTCTGATGGGGACGATTCTTCGCGCCGGCTACGCCGTCACCGAACCGCTGCTGCACGACCCCTGGTTGGCGCCCCTCCGCGACAACCCGCGCTTTATCGAGATCCTTCGGCGCGCGCAGGCCCGCCGGGACGAGGCGCTCAGCGTGTTCCGCGCCGAGGGGGGCGAGAAGCTGCTCGGGCTGCCCTCGGCGGCCTGACGCCCGGAGCGAGGACGTCGTTCCAATCGGGTGTCGGCCGGTGCTGCTTCATACTTCGAGTGCCGTCGCCCGTCGCCCCAACAGTATGTGTGCTGGCCGTTTCGCCTTTGCCGTGGCGGGCTCCGTCGCTACAATCAGCCTCGATTCATGCCGCTGTCCGCTGGCGCGCGTCTCGGCACTTACGAGATCGTCTCTGCACTCGGCGCAGGCGGCATGGGTGAGGTCTATCGTGCGCGTGACGCGAAGCTCAATCGTGACGTCGCGCTGAAGGTCCTTCCCGAGCTCTTCGCGTGCGATCCCGACCGGCTCGCGCGCTTCAGACGCGAGGCGCAGGTGCTCGCGTCGCTCAACCATCCGAATATCGCCGCGATCTACGGGTTTGAAGAGTCGAACGGCGTCCAGGCGCTCGTGCTGGAGCTCGTCGAGGGGCCCACGCTCGCCGATCGCGTCGCGCAGGGGCCAATTCACATAGATGACGCGCTGCCGATGGCCCGGCAGATCGCGGAAGCCCTCGAAGCGGCCCACGAGCAAGGGATCATCCACCGCGATCTCAAGCCGGCGAATATCAAGGTGCGACCGGACGGCGCCGTGAAGGTGCTGGACTTCGGGCTGGCGAAGGCCCTCGAACCGGTCGAGGTCGGGCGCGGCGATGTGACAGCGTCGCCGACGATCACCAGTCCAGCGCTGACCCAGATCGGGATGATCCTCGGCACGGCCGCCTATCTGAGCCCGGAGCAGGTGAAAGGGCGCCCGGCGGACAAGCGCAGCGACGTGTGGGCGTTCGGCGCAGTCCTGTACGAAATGCTATCGGGTCAGCGCGCGTTCAAGGGGGAGGACATCTCGGACACGCTCGCGGCAGTGCTGCGTCAGACGATCGACGTGACGGGACTCCCCGCGTCGACGCCCCCTGCTGTGCGGCGTCTCGTGTCGCGGTGTCTCGAGCGGGACGTCAGGCGCCGCCTGCGCGATATCGGCGAAGCGCGGATCGCCCTCGAAGATCCCACCGCGGCGGTATTCGGAGACGCGGCGGTCCCAGCCGCTGCACCAAAGTGGTCAATTCGATCGAACCGTGTAGCGTGGTTGATCGCGGCGTTGTCAACACTCGCCTCGATCGCAACAGGTGTGATCCTCGCACGTCGCCCGAGTCACGTCGCACCGGAGGCCAGCGTGACACAGTTCACGATTCAGCCGCCGGTCAACACGTCGTTTGCCAGTCCTGCGGGCCCTGGTACAGGCGTCATTACGCAAGTGGCGGTATCGCCGGATGGCCGCAACATCGCGTTCGTTGCTCGTGCACAATCCGTCTACCAGATTTGGCTGCGGCCCGTCGGCAGTCTGGGCGCCACGCCACTTGCAGGCACCGAAGGCGGAACGTTTCCATTCTGGTCGCCAGACAGCCGGTTCGTCGGGTTCTTCGCGGCCGGCAAACTCAAGAAGGTCGCGATCGACGGTGGACCGCCGAGCGTCCTTTGCGATGCGGTGGGCGGACGCGGCGGGAGTTGGAGCCGGAACAATGTCATCCTGTTCGCGCCGATAAAGCCCGCAGGCCTCCTGCGCGTATCGAGCGCCGGTGGGACGCCGACCCCTGTCACGACCGTCGATCCCGCGACTGGGGAAGAGGACAACCATCGTTGGCCGCACTTTCTGCCCGATGGCCAGCACTTCTTCTATACCGCAATTAGGGGTCCCTGCTGTCCTGCCGCGATGCGAATCGAGACAGTGCACGATCGTGCCGAGCGCCTGGTCCACAGATGGACGTTACATCGCGTACACGTTGGCCGGCGGATTTCCGCGCACTGCCGATGTCTGGATCTTTCCGCTGTTTGGCGATCGGAAACCCTTTCCGCTGGCGGAAACCGAGTTCCTGGAGGGGTCGGCCACGTTCTCTCCCGATGGTCGGTGGGTCGCGTACACGACCAATGAGCCCGGCTGGCCGAATGTCTACGTTCAACCATTTCTCCGAACCGGCGGAAAATATCCTGTATCACGCGACGGAGGTTACCAACCACGCTGGCGATCGGATGGCAAGGAATTGTTCTATCTCGCGCCGGACGGGACGATGATGACGGTACCAGTCGACGCGACGGGTGAATTCCATGCTGGAGCGCCGCAGCCCCTCTTTCGCATGGGCCCGGTGGCCAACTCCTACAGACAGCAGTTCGCGGTGACGAAGGACGGTCAACGATTCCTCGTCAACGCGCCATCGCAACAATCCAGCGGGCCGCAGCTGACGGTCGTCGTCAACTGGATCGCCACGATCCAGAAATAGGCAGCACCACGGGGGGTTCTGGCTCATCGAAAGGCACTGCCGCGGCCCGTCCGCGTATAGATGGCCCCAACATCCACGAGGCGTCCCTGTCATTTGGCCGTGCGCCGAACCACTGGCAATCGCTGCGAAAGCGCGGGTTCACGGCCACGGGAAACAAGTTTCCGCTTTTCGTCAGAGGATCCATCCCTACCGCGCACAAAATTGCCTGGTCACCAGATGGCAAGGAACTCTTCTACGTTCCGAGGCTCGGTGAATTCGAGGCCGTCTCCGTCACGACGCAGCCGACGTTTGCCTTCGGCAATGCCGTGCGTGTGCCGAGGCCATTCCAAGTAGGGGCGCCCAATATGCGAACGTGGTACGACGTCACGCCAAGTGGCAAGTTCCTGGGCCTTATCCCACCGGGATATGCGGAGTCTATCAGGCGCGTGAACTCGCAAATTCAAGTCGTTCTCAATTGGACCGAGGAACTCAGAGCGCGTGTGCCTCCTGCGAAATAGGACGGCGTGAAACGCAAGTTCGACCCTTTGTCCGCCAGCGATCCGCGCCAAAGGGCGCTTGTCGTAGAATGCGCCGGCATTCGCGTTCGAGGTGCGGACTGTGAACGAATCCCGGATCGGGCACCATTCGCGTGCGCTGCTCAATTCGGTCCGATCTGAAGCTCCAGCGCAGATACCGAGGCTGCCGGGAACTCCCACACGCCGTCCGGGGCAAACGGTTTCTCCAGCGTCTTCATGACGTCGGCATCATTCAGATACGACACCTCCGTTGCGGGATCTGCGGTGATCTCGAAGACACGCCCGCTGCGGATGTCGTGTCCGGCGATCTGAATCGTCGTGGTTACAGCTCGAGTGCGCCGGATGTTGGCGACGTGTAGATACACCGTGTCTCCGCGGCGGCTCGCGACGAGATCGAGGCCGTCCGGCGGGCTACCCACTCCGATGGCGTGACTACCGATGTGGTGACGATACAGCCGCATCACACGGGCGACCGGCTGGAGGTACGCACGGTTGTTGCCCTTGGGCGTCGGAATGATCACCGCATTGTTCTGCCAGCGTGTCCCGCAGAAGTCCGCGGCCGTGGCAATTTTCAGCACGTCACCGTGCCGCTGATGGTTGTTGAGGATGCGCGCGTAGGAGACACCGGCTGCCCAGGTGGCGAGCACGTCGCCGCGATCGCGGCCGGGGATGACGAAATGGCATTCCGTCATCGCCAGCGGAATGCTTCGCGGGCCCAGGCTGTCGCGCACGGTGCGGATCTTGGCGTCGGTCACCCGCCACGCCGTCATCAACTGCTCCCACGTCGCATCAGGATCGCGCCGATACAGCTCGCCTCGCAGCACCGGCTGGTTTGGCGAATCGGGATCGAACATGTGATGGAACGCGAGATATTGAACGTGTTCCCCGGCGACCTCCGCCATACGAGCCGCCCAACCGCTGTCGCCCCACGCGATCAACTGAATCGCGGGATCGGCTGCACGCATGGACTTTGCAAACTCGACGGTCTTTCGCGCCGCCGTCTCGAGATCGAAGCCGTTCTTGTCGTAGGACGTCTCGTTCCCGATCTGCCAGTGGCGGACACCCAGCGGCGCCGCGCTCCCGTGCGCCTGCCGCTCGGCGGTTCGCCGGATCGTTGCAATACGCTACCCACTCGGCAGCTTCCCTGGCGTCGGCCGTGCGCACGCTGTCTTTGACCTTCATGTACTGCTTCCGGCCGTCCGACTCGAAGTTGACGCAGATCAGCGGCTCCGCGCCAGCACGTCGGCAGAGGTCGACGAATTCACCAGTGCCCACCTGGTTCGATTCGATTCCACCCCACAACAGGTTCAGCATGGGGGGGCGCGTGCCGCGCGGCCCGACGCCTTCTCGCCACCGATAGAAGTCCGAAAAGATACCGCCCCACCGCATCATCGGAGGCCCGAGCTCGCGCGTGACCTCCACGACGTCGTCGCGCCACTGATCGCGCACGTGATCCCAGGCCGCCTCGACGGAACCATCTGTTGCACCCAGCGGTTCCATGAACTGCATGTAGAGATAGGGCGACAATTCGAACAGCGGCTTCGGATCCACCAGGACGGAACTGCGGTCTTGCGTCTGTGCCTCAAGGGGTTCCGCCGCGGCAACCCGAACCGCTCCGGCGGCGGCAATACCGGCCGCCGCGATGGCGGATTCTTTGAGGAATGTTCTTCGTCTCATTCGAATACCTGGTGAGCCTCGATAGCGCTGACGGGTCTCCACATATTGTCATCCACTGACCGATGCGGAAGCCGTTCGGGCGGGTGAAGCTCCTCCTGGCTGGACTGCCGTAGAATCGTCGCGAGTGAGAGAATGCGGTTCCTCCATCACTTCCCCGGCCCACCGCTCTCGGATTTCGTCGAGATGCTCTGGCTGTACGAGGGCTTCACGATTTCGCACACGAAGGAGCGTCTCCTCCCGACCGGAACGGTCGACCTGGTCGTGAACCTGCGCGAAGACCAGCCCGACTTCCGTACGCCGATCGTGGTTGGCCCCCACTCCGAGCACTCCATGCTCGACACGTCACACGAAGCATCGGTGATCGGCGTTCACTTCAGGCCGGGAGGAGCTGCGCGCCACACTCCTTCTGCGACACTGGCGCGCAAAGGAGCTACCGATATGACGGAAGCGGTCAAATCAGTCCCTGAGGGCTACCACACAGTCACTCCCTACTTCACCGTGGCTGACGCGGGCGGTTTCCTCGATTTCCTGAAACAGGTCTTCGACGCCGAGGAGACCGAGCGGATGGCAGGCCCCGACGGCCGGGTCCGGCACGCAGAAGCGCGCATCGGCAATTCCAAGGTGATGATCGGACAGGCCACTGAGCAATGGCGGGGCAAACCGAACGCCGTCTACGTCTACGTTGCCGACGTGGACGCCACCTATCACAAGGCTCTTGGTGCCGGCGCGCGCACCATCAGTGAGCCCACCACGCACTTCTACGGCGATCGAAGCGGAGGGATCGAGGACTCCGATGGCAACACGTGGTGGATCGCCAGCCGGGTGGAAAACGTGACATCCGAGGAGGTGCAGCGCCGGTTCGCGAGCCAGGGCAAGGGTTGAGAGCGTAGGACTCGTCTGTCGAGCCAGCCGGGGCGCGCGATTTTAGCGCCTCCGCTCCCTCCCAGGCCACCCAGAGGCCGCCGCCGGGCGCGAGATACGGCGCGGGTAGAGCCGCGACCACGCGCTCGATGGCCTCGGCGTCGTGGATCGCGGAGTGGACTGCCATGTGGGCCCGCACCAGCGACCGCGCGGCGACGAGTGACTCGGAATCCTCGACGCTCCGTATCTCGATCATCACCCGATGTCGGCGTGGCTCGATCCTGACCCCCGTCTGCTCAGATTGCAACAAACCCAGTCGGGCTGCAAATGCCGCACGTGCGCAGCCGCAACCTTGGCTGCCTCGCCTTCCGGATGTAGACTCCCCACCCTGGTGGCACAGGGGCTGACGGTACTTGCGGCAATTCGACCTGGCGAGGAGATGCGCCTGCGCGACGTGCTCCGGCCGATCGGAGATGACATCCGGGGCCGCACGCTGACCGACGTCAATCGTCCGCACATCGACTTCCCTCGCAGCCGGACGATCCACTTTGCGCGTTTCGCCATTCTGGACGATCCAAACCGCGGGCCTGAACGGAAGCGCCTGCTCTATTCGTCGAACTACGACGGCGACCTGGACGACCACCTGGCCGAGTTGGTGGCGATCACCTCCGACCTGGACACGATCTGGGGCCGCTGCGAAGGCTATGCCGGCGCCGCGCGGTTCGGGGCGTTCATCCGGGCGCACGCTCGAGAGCCCGAGGCGTTTTACATCGCGTTCCGCGACGACACCGTCGCACGCATCCGCCAGGTCATCGCGCTCCGACAGCGGGTGCAGTCCTTGCTCGACGCGGCGCCTGGCGGGTCCCTTGCTGCGATCCTGCCGCGCCCCTCAACGGGCGAACCGGCCTGGGTCGCTGCGGTCCGCCTCGCGCTGGTGAACGCCGGACGAAACTTCGGCGCCGGAATCGAACGGATGATCAGAGCGGTCCCGATTGTGGCCGATGTGCCGAGAGCGATCGCCCGGTGCGGCTTCATGAACGTCTTTCGGGGAGCGCAACGGATCCTTGCCAGCCTCGACCGGTACGCGTTGGTCCGATGGCTCAACTGGATCACGAGAAATCATCTGCCTCCGCCGAGATCAATGTACTCGAGCGTTGGCCTGGACAACTGCGCCGCCCTTGCACCGATCGTGACGGCCGCTCCGATCTCATTGGGTCCGGATCGGCTACCTCCTTCGTTCAGAGAAGATGTGGTCACCCAGAACCAGCTCACGGTGATCACTGAAGTGCACGCGGGAAGAGTCGATCGCGTCCGAGCCGTAATGTCAGCGATCGATTCGTACTCCAAGCGGCTGGCGCCGGCCGGCTCCCTCACCGGCGTGAGCTCTATTCATTTCGTCAGATGGCTCCTGCTCGACGACGGCCGGAGGCTCATGATGGTGAGCGACTACGACGGATCCTGGGAAAGCTATATCGACGAATTCGCTGAGCTGATCCTCTCGGGGTTGGACGCAATCTGGGAGGGCTCGGATGGATATCCCCCGGACGGCGCGAGAGATCTGCCCGGATTCAAGCAGTTCCTGCGGCGCCATCAAGTGCCGGCGGAGATGTTTTACAGCGCGTATCCCGAGGAGACGGTGCTGAATATCGTCAACGACCGCGCGTTCGCACGCGCTTGTTCGGACAGAGCGTCCGGCTCTGTTGTCGATCTGCTGCGGCAGTTGTGAGGCGATGATGCCGCGATCGGCCCGTCTCACAGATGACGTCCTGGCCGACATCCAGGGTTTCATCACCAGCGGGTACGGGCACCTGCCCCGTGCCGCGTACCTCTTCGTTCAGTTTGACGATGCAGGACAGGCGCGGCGGTGGCTGCGGCGCCTGACGCCGGCGATCACGTCCGCCCGCCCGTGGCCCATGGCGCCAGACGGCGGGAGAATCAAGCCGCCGGTGGCGACAAACATCGCGTTCGGCCCCGACGGTCTCGCCGCTATCGGTTTGCCACCCCGAGTGTTGTGCACCTTTGCCCCCGAGTTCCAGGAAGGGATCGCGAACCCGGACCGATCGCGAGTCCTCGGAGATACAGAGGAGAGTGATCCCATCGAATGGGAATTGGGCGGAACAGGTAAGCCGCCGATCCATGCGGTCGTTGTCGTTCATGCGGCGTCGGAGGAAGGGCTCGAGACCGCGTGCCACACGCAACGCACGCTCCTGCACGACGCGGCAGGAGGTGTCGTCGAGCTTCCCGCGAGCATGCAGAGCGGATACAGGCCCGACGGCGATCATGAGCCATTCGGATTCCACGACGGCATCGCCCAGCCATCGATCGCGGGAATCGCCGGCGACGGCGTGCCCACTGGAGAGTTCATTCTCGGGTATCAGAACCACTTTCAGATCGTTCCACCCACGCCCGTCGTGCCCGCGGAACTCGACCCTGACGGAATCCTGTCTCCGCTGGCCAACCCCTATCACGCGTCCACCAAGCTGCGAGATCTTGGTGTCAACGGCTCCTACGTCGTATATCGAAAGCTCCAGCAGGACGTCGCAGGGTTCTGGCGGTTCATGAAAAGCGAAGCCGTTCGAACCAAGGGCGTGGACGACATCGGTTACATGATCTGGCTGGCGTCGCGATGCGTCGGACGATGGCCGAGCGGGGCGCCGCTGGTTCTGGAGCCAGGCGCGGACGATCCTCGATCCAGCCAGCGAGACGACTTCCTGTACGGCGGTGATCCCGATGGTCTAGCCTGTCCACTCGGCGCTCACATCCGCCGTACCAACCCGCGCGACGTCATCAAGCCCTACGACACCGCTCAATCCCTCAGCATGTCCGAGGCCCATCGACTGCTCCGCCGAGCGCGAGTCTTCGGGCCGGCTCTGCTCGATCCGGCTGTCTTGACGGATCCCACAGACCTGGCCGGACGGACATCTCTGCTGGAGATCGCCGACGACGGCATCGCGCGCGGCATTCATTTCTTCTGCGTCAACGCGAACATCAGGAGTCAGTTCGAGTTCGTGCAGCAGACCTGGTGCAACAACCCTCGCTTCGCGGGCCTCAACGACAACAAGGATCCGATTCTCGGTGACAACGCCCGACCGAATCAGACGTCGAGCCGCATGACGATTCCCCGACAGCCGTTCCCTGTTCGAACCGCGGCGCTGCCGCGCGTCGTGCACGTGAAGGCCGGCGCGTACCTGTTCATGCCCAGCATCACGGCCCTGCGTTTTCTCGCCGCGATTGAGCCGTGACCAGCCGCCGCGCAGTTCGCCGGCGGCCGCTGCGATGTGCAGCGAAGGCTGACAACCCGACCCTGGACGGGACCGCGGCACAAAAGTTGTCGACTGGGGACTACGTCTTCTTGCCGGCCGCGTTCGACGTGCCGGCACCAGGGACGACACGGCTGGAGTTGGGGTGAGAGTTCGCAGTCAGATGTCATCGCGGTCAGAGGCCCTGGGACATGGCGCGTAGGCTCAGCGCGATCGCGCCCGACTGGTGGGACTACACGACGCTCGACCGGGGGATCATCGAGGAGGCGGCGCGGCTCACGCCCCGCGATCTCCGGCGATTGACCAGGCCGGGCTTCCGGGTCGTGTTCTACGACACGCCCGAGGAGTTCTATCTCGCCGAGGCGCTCGAGTACATCGAGGCGTGGCGGCAGAGCACCGACGACAGCCCGGTCGGCATTTGCGGCCCGATCGGTCCTACCGAGCACCTTCCGCTTGTCGCGCGCATCGTCAATGCGCTCGAGCTCGACGTGCGAGCGGGACATTTCTGGGGAATGGACGAGTGGTTCGACGTCGAGACCGGCCGCGAAGTCGACCTGACGCATCCATTGAGCTTCGAGCGGGCCGACCGTGAATTGTGTTTCAACCGGATCCGCCGCGCCCTGAGGATGCCCGACGATCATCTGCACTTCCCGAAGGCCGACACGGCGCATTACCGCCAGTCGTGGGACGCCGGAGTGCGGTGCGCGGTCATGCAGGGCGGGCAGGGCGACGTCAAGCACTGGGCCTTCAACGATCCGATGCGGCGACGCGGGCGGCACAAGGACGAGCCGCCGGCGCCAGCGGAGTATCGGCAGCTCACCACGCGGGTCGTCGACCTGCATCCGCTGACGATCGCGCAGAATGCGCGGACCAGCGGCGGCGGCAACATTTCGCTCGTGCCGACTAAAGCGATCAGCGTCGGACCGATGGAAACCTGGAAGGCGGAGAAGGTGTCTATCTGGCATGCCGGCCAGCACGACAACCCGTTCGGCCAGCGGTTGACTGCGCTGATGATCTCAAAACGGATGGTCGACTCGTCTGTGCCGATGTCGCTTCTGGCGGATCACCCGAACGTGCAGTTCAACTACTTCCGCGGCGGTATTGGATCGTGCGACGTGGAGATGCACTAAGGGCCTAGCTGTCTTTGCTAAACACGTTGTTCATCCGGAGCGCTCTGGAAAGAATGGTGTTACCACGGAGGGCCTGGAGATAGCGCACACAAACGGCCGGATGGATGCGAGAATAGCCCCGGACCAATGGCACTGTTTTGCAATCGGTGCGAAAAGGTCCGCCCTTTGGGCTACGGCGGACAGGCGTGATCCGCAGGTACTGCCCGCCTGGCGTTTCGTAGATCGACGCTTGCTCTTCGGGCCCAGGTCCTCCACATGCGCCGAGTCGCTGATCGCGCCTCCCTGCCGACAATCTCCTCGACGACCGCTCGTCGCCGGTTCCTCACCTCCCTTCCGCGCCGCCGCAGCGATCGCACGCCGGTAGACGAGGCGCGCGGCTACTGGATCCGCGTCCATCGCTACGCCATGGCCTGTCGCTTCGAGATCACGCTCGCGGACGAGGATGCCGCCTTCGTGCCGGCGGCGAGAACCGCGCTCGACGAGATCGACCGGCTGGAGGAGGAGCTGAGCGTGTTCCGCGAGGCGAGCACGATCTCAGAAGTCAATCGCCACGCGGCCTGCCAGCCCGTCGTCGTCCCGCGGCACGTGACCGACCTGCTCGCGACCTGCCAGCGGCTTCACCAGGAGACGGGCGGCGCTTTTGACATCACGACGATGCCGCTCAGCCGGTGCTGGGGGTTCCTGCGGCGGGAGGCGCGCCTCCCCGACCCTGAGGCGATTGAGACCGCGCGCGCGATGGTGGGGTTCGGCGCCGTGGACATCTCTCGCGATGACGGCTCCGTCAGCTTCGGCAAGCCGGGCATCGAGCTGAACCTCGGTGCGATCGGCAAGGGCTACGCCCTTGATCGTGCGAGCGTCGGCCTCCGAAGGGCGGGCGTCGAGCACGCCCTGCTCTCGGCGGGCCGCAGTAGCCTGCTCGCCGTTGGCGGTCGCGGCGACGGTTGGCGGATCGACATCGTGTCGCCGATGGTGGCCGGGCACGCGATCGCCGGGCTCTGGCTGCTGAACGCCGCGCTCGGCACGAGCGGCGCCGGAGAGCAGTTCGTCATCGCCGACGGTCGTCGCTACGGTCACGTCATCGATCCCCGGACCGGCTGGCCGGCGAATGGCGTCGTCACCGCCAGCGTCGTGGCCTCGGATGCGGCACGCGCGGATGCGCTGTCGACCGCCTTCCTCGTTGGCGGCATCGACCTGGCGGGCCGGTACTGTGCTGAGCACTCCGACGTGCTCGCGCTCATCACGCCAGACGACGGGTCTGAACGGCCGATCGCGATCGGGGGCCACCCCGGCGTGCGATTCGTCACGCCCTGATCGACAACGGTGCACTCAATCATGCCCACCATGCCTTTCTCGAGACTCCAGCAGGCGACGCTTGTGGTCCTGCGCACCCTCGTCGGTTGGCACTTCCTGTACGAGGGCTACACGAAGCTCCTCTATCCGGCCTGGGGTCAAAACGGCGCGCCGATCCCGCCATGGTCGTCCGCGGCGTACCTGAAAGCAGCCACGGGGCCACTCGCCTTCACTTTCCACTGGATGGGAAATGCGCCGTGGGTCGGGTCGCTGGATCTTCTCGTAGCGGTCGCGCTGACGGCTGTCGGCGTCAGCCTGATGCTCGGGTACTTCACTCAGACCGGTTGCGCCGTGGCACTGGCGCTGCTGACGATGTTCTATCTCGCGGCAATTCCGACCGGACGGCTCGACGCCCGGGCCGAAGGGACGTACCTCCTGGTCAACAAGACGCTCATCGAGGCGGGCGCGGTCGCCGTGCTGTTCGCTTGTCGCACGGGTTCCATAGCAGGGTTCGATCGATTGTGGAGGCCTGCGCCGACCGCAAGGGCGAGCATGAAGGAGGCGGCCGTATGAATCTCACACCCGAACAGATGGACCGGGGACGCCGCAACTTCCTCAGGGTCCTGGCAGGAACGCCAGCCATGGCGGCGCTGGGCGTGGCCGCGGGGCTTCGCGGTCCGATACCGGGCGGGCGCGTTCGTGTGGGATTCGTTGGCGTTGGCGCCCAGGGGCGCGCGCAGCTCGGGAACGTGGACCCCGATTACGAGGAAGTGCGCGCGCTCTGCGACATCAATCCGGCGCAGCTCGCGCTCGCGGATGCCGTGCTCGCAAAGAACTCGATGCCTCCGGCGCGGCACTACTCGGACTGGCGCGAGATGCTGCAGAAGGAAGACGTCGAAGCGGTCATCATGGCGCCGCCGCTCTGGGCACACGCGGATCTCGCCGTCGGCTGTCTGGAGGCCGGCAAGCACGTGCTCTGCGAGAAGATGATGGCCTGGGACATCGAGGGTTGCGAGCGGATGCGCGCGGCCGCCGAGCGGAATGACAGAGTCCTCGAAATCGGCTACCAGCGCAACTACAACCCGATGTATCAGGCGGCCTATGACGGGATCATCAAGACCGGCGCGATCGGGGACATTTACCACGTGCGCCTGGCCTGGCACCGCAACGGCACCTGGCGCCGGAAGGGCGAGCCGCCGGCGCCGGACTACGATCCGTCGAAGTGGGGATACCCCACGTTCGATCACCTGTACAACTGGCGGCTGTACTGGAAGTACTCGCAGGGCCTGATGGCGGAACTGTGCAGCCATCAGGTGAACGCCGCCAATTGGTACCTGGGGTCCGTGCCGGAGGCCGTGATCGCCTCCGGCGGCCTGTACCGTTTTCCCGACCACCGCGAGGTCTACGACCACGTCTACGCCACGTTCGAGTATCCCGGCGGTCGCACCGCGGTCTTCTCCTCGATCGAATCGAACGCCTTCGACGACTATTACGAGACGTACTTCGGGACGAAGGGCACGCTGATCCTGCTGCGCGAGCGTGATGCGCTGCTCTTCGAGGAGGGCGGCGGACGGCAGACGGGCATCGAGGTGACGCCCGCCGGGACGGGCGCCGTGGCGCAGTCGTCCGAAACGATGGCCGCCAATACGAACCAGGCGGGCGGCAGACCCGCCGCTTCAACGGCTGTCGGAGAGACAACCACCCGCCCCGCGCCGACTCGCCTTCAGCAGCGGCGGTTCTGCTCGGCGATTCGTGTCGGCACGCCGCTCGCGTGCGGGCCCCTCAAGGCATCTGGCTCCGCCCGCGCGTGCATCCGAGCCAACGAGGCCATAAAGACGAAGTCTCGCGTGACGATCTGAAGTGGTATGTTCCGCCTATGCGCCTTGATGTTACTGCCTTGCCGCTTGCGATAGCTGCGGCTCTCACGCTCTCCGCCCAATCGACACTCCCATACAGGGACGCCTCGCTTCCGGTCGAACGCCGCGTCGAAGATCTCCTCGCCAGGATGACGCTCGAGGAGAAGGTCGCCCAGACGCTGGCGGTGTGGCAGCAGAAGCGCGGGCTGGTGGACGCCACCGGCGCGTTCGATCCGGAGAAGGCGGCGCCGATTCTGCAGAACGGCATCGGCCAGATCACCCGTGCCAGCGACGGCGTGGAGCGCGGCAACAAGCGGCGCGGCCCGCGCGAGACCGCGGAGTTCGTCAACGCGATCCAGCACTGGGTGATGGATCACACCCGCCTCGCGATTCCGGCGATGTTCCACGAAGAGGCGCTGCACGGCCTCGCGGCGGCGAAGGGCACCAACTTTCCCGTCCCGATCGGCCTCGCCAGCACCTGGGACCCGGCCCTGGTCGAGCGCGTCACGACAGTCGCGGCTCGTGAGGCGCGGGCGCGCGGCGCGCAGCAGGTGCTGTCTCCCGTCCTCGACCTGGCGCGCGATCCGCGGTGGGGACGCACGGAAGAAACCTACGGCGAGGATCCGCAGCTCGTCTCCGACATCGGCCTCGCCGCGATCCGCGGCTACCAGGGTCCAGGGCCGGCGCTGACGCCCGGCCACGTCTTCGCCACCGCCAAGCACTTCGCCGCGCACGGCCCGAACGAAGGCGGCATCAACACCGCGCCGACGCAGGTGTCCGAGCGCGAGCTGCGCGAAACGCTGCTCTGGCCCTTCGAGCGCGCGATCCTCGAGGGGCACGTGATGTCAGTGATGCCGTCGTACAACGAAATCGACGGCGTCCCTTCGACGGCGAGCCAGTTTCTGCTGCAGCGCATCCTGCGGCAGGAATGGGGATTCCAGGGATTTGTCGTCTCAGACTACAACGCGATCGAGCAGCTCGCCGATCGGCACAAGGTGGCTGGTTCGATGAACGAGGCGGCGAGACTCTCGATCGCCGCTGGCGTTGACCTGGAGCTGCCCGACCGCAAGGCCTACCTCACGATGGTGGAAGACGTGAAGGCTGGACGTCTCGACGAACGCCTCGTCGACGCCTCGGCGCGGCGCGTGTTGCGGCTGAAGTTCCTCGCCGGCTTGTTCGAGCATCCATACGCGGATCCCGACGAAGCCGAGCGCGTGACGAACACCGCCGACGCCCAGGCGCTGGCGCTCGAGGCGGCGCGCGCGTCCCTCGTGCTGCTCAAGAACGACAACAACACACTGCCTTTCGACCGCTCGAGGGTCCACAAGCTCGCCGTCGTGGGGCCGAACGCCGCCGACGTCCATCTGGGCGGCTACAGCGAGGACCCGGGACGCGGCATCAGCGTGCTCCAGGGACTCAGGGACAAGGCAGGCCGCGGGGTGGAGGTTGGTTATGCCGAAGGTACGCGCATCACCGAATCGCCGGCCAGCTGGGGCAACAACGAGGTGACCGCCGCCGATCCCGCGAAGAACGCGCAGCGGATTGCCGAGGCGATCCGGCTCGCCCGCACCGCCGACGCCATCGTCGCCGTCATCGGCACCAACGAATCGACGTCACGCGAAGCCTATGCCGATAACCATCTCGGCGACGCCGCCACGCTGGACCTGATCGGCAACCAGCAGGAGCTGATCGACCAGCTCGTCGCCACGGGCAAGCCGGTCGTGGCCGTGCTCATGAACGGCCGTCCGCTGTCGATCACGCAGGTCGCCGCGAAGGTCCCCGCGATTCTAGAGGTCTGGTACGCGGGTCAGGAGGGAGGCACGGCGATCGCGGAGGCGTTACTCGGCGACATCAATCCCGGCGGCAAGCTGCCGATCAGCGTGCCGCGGACGGTCGGACAGTTGCCGGTCTACTACAACCGTAAGGCGACATCATTCCGCAATTATCTATTCGAGTCGCGCGCGCCGCTCTTTCCCTTCGGTCACGGCCTGAGCTACACGACGTTCGCGCTGGCCGACCTCGAGCTCGCCGATACCACGATCGGACCCGCCGGAAGGACGACGGCGAAGGTGCGGGTGACGAATACCGGCACGCGTGCGGGGGACGAAGTCGTCCAGTTGTACGTGCACGACCTCGTCGCGTCGGTCACGCGGCCTGTAAAGCAGTTGCGGGCCTTCCAGCGTGTGTCACTGAAGCCGGGTGAGTCAACACTGGTCACACTGTCGATCGGGCCCGAAGCACTGTGGCTGATCGATCAGCAGATGGTGAGGCGCGTGGAGCCTGGGGACTTCGAGATCCTGGTGGGTACCAGCTCCAACACGACGTTGAAGGCGACGCTGACGGTCAAGTAATCGTCCGCACCTCACGCCGCGGCAAGCCGCGGCCGCCTGGCGAGGAGGAGGTGCACGATGCGGTCGAGCCCGGCGAATCGGCCGCTGCCCGTGACGAGGACGACGGCCAGCGCGCACAGTTCCACCAGGTTCTTGTTGACGATCAGGTAGCTGCCCTCGGTGGGAATCGAGTAGAAGTAGCCGACAAACGGCGGGTTGCAGAGATAGAACAAGAGGATCAAGCCGATGCCCGCGACGGCCGCGAGCCGCGTGAACAGGCCGAGGACGAGCAGCGCGCCCACAATCGTCAGCCCGTACATCGTAATGAGGTTCGCCTTGTCGAGCAGCTGCGGCTGGCTCGCGATCCACCGGAAGAACTCCGCGAACGGTCCGCGGGACGCTCTCATGTATCCCGCCGCGGACCATGAGGAGGACGTCAGCTTGGCGATGCCTTCGTAGAGGAAGTGCCAACCGACGATAACGCGCAACAGAGTGATCGCGATCATCGCCGATCGCGAGAGCCTCGCGTCTTCCATGTCCCCGCTCCCGGTCATATCTTGAAGTCTTCGGGCTTGAACGCCAGCTGCGTCTTCGCTTCGATCGCTTCGTTGACTTTCAGCACAGCGACTGCGGTCTGGTACGCTTCCTCGGCCGGGCAATTGAGCGTCGCCTTGCCGCGTATCGCGTCGAAGAAGTTCTGAAGGTGCGGCTGGTGATACGGATCGCGCAGCGTCACGGGCACCGTGTGCTGATCGGGCGCGACCGACTCGCGCACGTCCGCAATCGCGCCTGCGTCGCTCTTGGCCTTCGTCTCCTGCTCCTTCGGGGCACTGACGTAACCCTTCTGCACCCACTCGTCCCAGGCCGGCGCGTTCGGGTCGCGGTACAGCTGACCCGCGTAGTTGACCTCCGACTCCGAGATGAGGAGCGTGCCCTGGTCGCCCATGAAATTCTCGAAGTACCCCTGGCTCCCGTTCGTCGTCTGCGTGGAGTAGTAGCCCTTGGCAGGACCGAGCGGCGTGTCGTAGTCGTACACGACCATCACGGTGTCGTACCACTCGTGCGTCTTCGTGTCGTAATAGAGGTTGGCGCCGCTTGCCATCACATGCGAGGGGTTTACGCCGAGGAACCAGCTGTAGATGTCGATCTGATGCGACCCGAGATCGACGATCGGGCCGCCGCCCTTGCCCTTGTACCAGCGCCAGTTGCGGAACTGGTGCATGTCTTTGAAGCCGTATTGCTTCAGCCGCGCCTCCGGGATGACGTAGCGATCCGGAGCCCCGAGATCCGGCGTCACCCCGCGGTTCCACTGCCCGTAGACCGTGACGATCCGGCCGAGCATCTTCGCGTCCCGCAGGATCTTGTTGTAGCAATGAAGGTAGCGCGGGTTCGAGCGGCGCTGGTGGCCGACTTGAAGGAGCTTGCCCGTCTCACGCTGGGCGGCCACCATGCTGCGCGCGCCCTCGAGCGTGTTCGACATCTCCTTCTCGCAGTACACGTGCTTGCCCGCCTTGAGGCAGTCGATCGCGTGCTGCGCGTGCCAGAAGTCGGGCGTCGCGATGACGACCGCGTCGAGCTCTTTCTCCTTGTCGAGCATCTCGCGGTAATCCTCGTAGCCGTTCACCTCGTGCTTGAACCGCTTGAGGCTGTTGACGACGCGCTTCTGGTTGTACTCCGTCCACACATCGCACACGGCGCGGAAGCGGAGACCGGCGATCCGGAGCATGGCGTCGGTAAGCACCTGGCCCTGCGCACCGGCGCCGAGGAGGGCGATGTTGATTTCCTGCAGATCCGCGGGCGCCTTGGCCGCGGCGGCGGCTTCCTCGACTCTTGCCTGCTGGAACGCGCGCTGCGTCCGCCACGCGTAGGCGAAGAGGCCCAGCGCCGGGACCGTCGACAAGCCCTTCAGCACGTCGCGGCGATCCAGTTTTCTCGGTTCGCCCGACGCGACCTGCGCCTTACCCTTCTCGAGGTCGTCGCCTGCCATGGCTCGTCTCCGTCATGCGCTCAGCGCCAAGCACGCGTTCGTCGCCCGGAACGGACGGCGCCGCGGTTGTCTGGCGGGATGCTGGTGAACGGGATCGGAGTATATCAGCCTCCGCCTACGCCGAAGGCTCCGGCGAGACCTGGCCGAAGCCGCAAGCGAAGGCCGGGAAGTGAAGGAGTTGCGCGTCTTCGAGGATCCAGGCCTCGACGCCCGGGCTGCTCCGGCACAGCGCCTCGACCTGGTCGCGGCGCAGCAGCATGCACGCGGTCGTCAAGGCATCAGTCACTGCGGCGGCGGCAGCGCGAGGCTGCTGTTCGGACACGGGGTCCTGAGACTCGCGGGGTCTGGGGACCGCGACCCATGCGGCGAGCCGCCCGCGCGCTGCCTGACCCGTGCGCGGATCCACGATGTGATCGCCTTTACGCAACCCGGACGCGCCGAGAGCCGTCTGGCGCACCGAGAGCCGCGCGAGCACATGGGAGGGGGCGCTCGGGTCGCTCAACGTCAGCGGCCAGCCGTCAAGCCCGGACGGCGGCTCGAGGGCGAGGACCGAGCTGAACCCGCCGTGCACGAGCGAGGCCTGCAGGCCCCACTCCTCGAGCAGTTCCGCCATCAGGTCGACGGCGTACCCTTTACCGATCCCGCCAAGATCGATCTGCACACCGCGTGTCGTGGCATGGACGACCGACTTGTCGGGGTCGAGCTCGAGTGACGCGAACCCCGTGCCTATCGACACGTCGAACGCGCCGTCTGTGAGATCGAACATGTGCCGCGCAATCAGGAGGCACTCGAGGGTCGACGGAGCAACGAGAGTGCTCTCGCCCGCAGCGAGATGATTTATCCGGGTGATGTCGCTGTTCGGCAGGAATCGACTCAGCTCGCGCTCGAGCCGATCCACGAGGTCGAAGGTGGCCTGTGCCGCCTGTGCCGCGTACTGACGGTCGGCGTGCACCGCGTAGACCTCGTACACGGTCGCCATCGCGTCGTGCGAGAAACGACGCACGTCGCGGAGATCGCGCGGCTGCTCGATGCCAACGCCGCCGTCGATCTCCGCGCCCCCAGGCATGAACGGAATCAGCAGGCTACGTCGTCAACGACCAGCCTGTGCGGTAGCTGTGCTGAACATACTGATTCGCCTCGGGCACGTTCGTGACGGACATGTTCGGCCCATCCCAATTGAGCCGGGTGCCGGGGAAGCGCAGCGCAATGTTTCCCAGGAGCACCACCTCGGTGAACGGACCGGCATAGGCAAAGTCTGAAACAGCCTGCCCCTTCTGCCGAATCGCGTCCAGCCAGTTCTTTTCGTGTCCATCGCGTCCGAGGGGAACGCGAGGCAGGGTCTTCGCCGGCCTCTGCGCGAACGCAGTCATCGCCGATTCGGGGATGAGCCGCGGGCTTTCAGAGTACGTCTCGCACCACATCTTGCCCTTGTCGCCGACGAAGATCGTACCCGACTCCGGCATCCGCCGCTCCGGTTCGAGGTCTTCCGGACGCTCCGGCAAGAGGCCGCCGTCGTACCAGTGCAGCTTGACCGGCGGCAGGTCGCCTCGCGCGGGGAACGTCAGGTGAATGACCGACGACGGCGGATAGCTGTCGTTATACGCGACGCGCTTGCCGAATCCGCGCTCGCCGGGTGACGGCGGCAGGAAGTTATAGGCCAGCGTTGCAATCACGCTCGTCGGCGCACCGAGTTTCAGGACCGTGTACGACGCGTCCATCACGTGGCACGCCATATCGCCCATCGCGCCGGCGCCGAAATCCTGCCACGCGCGCCAGCCGAACGGGTGATAGGTCCGGTGGAAGGGGCGCATCGGCGCCGGACCGATCCACAGATCCCAGTTCATCCCCTCCGGGACCGCCTGCGTGTCGGTCGGCCGCGGCATACCCTGTGGCCAGATCGGCCGGTTCGTCCAGCAGTGCACCTCGCGCACCTGGCCAATCGCTCCGGCGTCGAACCATTCCTGCATCAGGCGCAGCCCTTCTTCGGAGTGCCCCTGATTGCCCATCTGCGTCACGACCTTGTACTTGCGCGCCGCCTCGGTCAGGAGTCGTGCTTCGCTGATGGTGCGCGTCAACGGCTTCTGAACGTACACGTGCTTGCCGAGCTGCATCGCCGTCAACGCGATGATGGTGTGGTTGTGATCGGGCGTGGCGACGACCACCGCGTCGATGTCCTTCTGCTTATCGAACATCTGGCGGAAGTCCGTGTACTGCACCGCCTTCGGGAACTTCCCGGAGGTGCCGCGAGTCACCATCGTCGTAGTGGCCGCCTCGCTCTCGTCGCAGTCGCACAGCGCGACGATGTTGTCGGTGCGGGCCACGTTCAGAAGGTTGTTCGTGCCCATGCCGTGTTTGTAGCCGACGACAGCGACGTTGACCGTGTCGCTTGGTGCCTGGAACCCGGCTCCAAGCACGTGGCGCGGCACGATTGTTACTCCGGCAGCGGCGGCGGCCGTGCCCATGAACCTGCGGCGCGACACTCCCGTGGGAGGCTCGTTCTGGTTGCTCATCGTGTGCTCTCCTGGTGGGCCCGAGGTGTGTATTGAATCATGACGTCACGATTTCGGAAAGGCCGGCGCAACTGCGCCGTCCGGGGAACGGAAGCCGTCACTGCGTGTTCGCGAGAAAGCGCTCCCACAATCCACGTTCGATGTGGAGAGTCAAGAGTACATCGGGCCTGAGGCCGAAGAATTCCGACACGTATCGACCTCCGAGCGCGGTGTCGAGAGCGGGCGTGTGTGCGATCGAGCTGACGATGACGGGAGCCTGCAGCGCCAACGCGTCACCGGGCGCCGTCCAGTACCCGACGTTCGGCATCGTCCGGAGATACCACGGGAGGGGCCACTGCTCGGACGGCGGTGCAATCACCGATACCTGCATGCGCATTCCGTCTGCGTGAAGCGCCGCAAGTTCCCGGATGCGGCTAGCCATCCGTACGGCGTCGGGGACGGTCTGGGCGTAGACGTAGGGATTGCGCGGGTCGGCGGCGTAGGTCACCGCCGCGCGCCAGGCCTGCCATCCCAGCTGCAAAGATGCCAGGGCGAGGGCCGCTGCAAGCACGCTGCGCATCACGCCTGACCGCGCGATCCCGACGAGCGTCGCGAACCCGATGCCGGCGAGCGCGAACGCCACAACGTAGAACGGAAGCACGTTCCACGGCGTCTTGTAAGGAATGAGCGAGAAGATCGCCCCCGCGATGGCCACATCGCAGGCCAGATAGCGAGCCCAGAACGTCGCCTCGGAACTGGCCTCAGAGAGACGGCGCCACCCCGCGGCTGCGCCAATGACGGCCAGCACGATAACGAGACCTTCGCTCCACGTCGCCCCCCCAGACGACGTGTAAGCGAGCAGGCGGAGGTAGTAATCCCACGGATGTGCCTGGCTGCCGGGATCGATCCCGCGGGCCAGGTATGTCCCGGCGCTGCGGAAAGGCTCGAGCATGCCTGCCGGCGCCGAGAAGAAGGACGAATAGAACAGCGCCGCGACCGCTGCCGCGACTGCAACGCTCGCGACGGCAGGCCCACGCCAGCCGCCGTCGGTCAGCGGGCCCCGCGGGCGTTCCGACTCGAGCGACCACCAGGCAACCGCGCAGGCCGCCATCGCGGCGGGCAACACGATGGCCGACGTCTCCTTGGTTGCGGCGGCGAGACCCGCGGCCACACCAGCCAGGACCCACCACGCGCGGCCCCCACCCATCGCGACGCGTCCGGCGGCGATCACGAAGGCGAGCGTGAAGCAGGAGAGCAACGCCTCCTGAATGAACATCCGCGAGTAGAAGACCATCGCCGGCGAGAGCGCCATGAGGATCGCGGCGGCGGCGACCGCGGTCCGGCCAATTCCAGCCGAGACGAGCGGAAGCAGTAGGATCGTCGCCGCGCCGAACATCACCGGTACGCGCCGGAGCGTCACTTCATCGAGGGACGCGAGCGTATGCTGTCCGCCGAGCCAGGCGGACGGCAGCGTCAGATAGTAGAGGGTGGGACCGTGATGGTCCCGGGAATCGTAGCGGTATTCGCCGCGTTCGAGCAGGTCGCCGAACTTGATCGCCTGGTTCGCTTCGTCGTGGTGCATCGGGCGCACGTCGAGCCGGGCTGCGCGTAGCGCGAGCGCAGCCGTCAGCGCGATTACGATCAGGGCACCGGCGACGGCGCGTGTCATTTCGGCAAGCCGTAGACCTCGACTTCGACGTAGTGGTTCAGATCGTTCGTCGTATTGCCCATCGAGGAGAGCCGCACGTAGCGGCCCTTCGCGCCCTTCGGGTCGAACAGCTTGCCCTCGGCGACCTCGATGTATTCCTTGTCCTGCCCCTGCCCCATCTTTGACGAGTTGTCGTGATCGTTGTTGAAGATCGTCGTCACGCCGCTCTTGAACGCGGGGTCATCAGAGGCTTGGACTATCACGTCGCGGTAGATACGCGCCTGGCTGTGGTAGTGCCACGCAAGGATCGCGAAGAGCGGGTGGGACGCTCCAAGATCGATCTGCACCCACTGCACCCCTGGCCCGAGCTCGATGAAGTACCCGTCGGCGCCAGATTTCTCGCCATCGGTCACCATCTCGAGCTCACCGATGACGGGGTTCATGTCGCTGGAGGTCACCTTCTTCTTCGCCGACAGCAGAACGGTGCCCTTCGGGACGTAGAAAGGGCCGCGAGCCTTCCCGGTGATCGTTTCGAGATTGGCGCTCTTCAGGTTCGTCGGTGTGCCGATGAACATCGGCTTGGGGAGCTTCAGCTTCAACTCCTCAGTGCCTGCATTGGGCTGCGCACCCATCGCGCTCAGGGCAAAGGCGAACAACAGGGCGGTTGCAAATGCGGACTTGGTCATAGCAGTCCTTAGAAATGAAGCCGTCGCCTTCGGGGCGGTACCTCTCGGCCGGCGTGTTGGAGCCGCGTGCCCCCACCTCTCGCGCGCGATCTTACACCCGCGACGGAGCCGGCAGGGGACGCAGCAGCCGGTGGGTGCCCCTCGCCCGTGGCGCGTGATTGAGTGATGGCGTCGGACAGCCTTCGCTTCCCGGGGAGTAGCACTCACAATCCCAGGTCGATCGAATGCGGCGACTTCGAAGGACAGCGAGTGTCCCCGATGACCCTTCACCGCAGGTAAGAACAATTCGACGATGTCAGCGGACGCGCCGGAGACGGCGGCGGTTCAAGCAGCCTCACCCTTCAGTCTGGATTACGAGACACCCCACGGCCCGCATCGTCGTCGTCGCGCTGGGCCACGACGAACGCGTCCATGACCTTCAGGCTTTCAAGACGCTGCTCGCCAACGCGGTGACGTGGGCCGGTCGGAGGTAGGCCTTCAGGAGCACCAGGTCTCAGCGCCCCGCGGCAAGCGCCGCCTTGACGCGTGCGGCGGTGAACGGGACGCGGCGCAGGCGAACTCCGGTCGCGTCGAACACCGCGTTTCCCAACGCCGCCGCGACGGGCACGGTCGAGGCTTCGCCCGCGCCCCACAGGGGCTGGTCCCGCCGCTCGATCAGGATCACCTCGACCGCGGGTGCCTCCGGGAACGTCAGAATCGGGTAGGTCGACCAGTCGACGCTCGTGACCCGCGACTCGTCGAACTGCACTTCTTCGTGCAGAGCCCGGCTGAGGGTCTGCACGATCCCGCCCTCGATTTGATTCCGCAGCGCCTCGGGGTTGACGACGAGGCCGCAGTCGTGAGCGCAGACGACCCGCCGCACCGCGATCCTGCCGCTCTCGGGGTAGACAGCCACCTCGATGAACGTCGCGATGTAGTTCTCCGCTTGCTTGTAGCGCGTGTAAGCGACACCGCGTCCCAACAGCGCGCCCTCCACCGGGCCCGCGTCGTTCGGTGAGGGCCTCCGCTGCCACTTGAACGCCGCCGCTGCGCGCTCCAGCACCTCCAACGCGCGAGGATCGGTCAGGCGCGCCGTCCGGAATTCGAGCGCGTCGGCGCGGAGCTTCGCGGCGATCTCGTCGGTGAAGCTCTCGACCGCAAACACGTTTGCCGGCTTGCCAGGCGCGCGCAGATTGGACGGGTTGAGGGGCGTATCCCTCATCCAGTGCGCGAGCACGCGGACGTGATCGACGAGGTACGCCGGATCGCCGTTCTCGAAGACGGCGGCGGCGTCGCGCCCGCTGTCCTGGGGAATGCCCGCCGACTGCGCCGCGAGGAGAATCCGCGCGCCACGGCGGTTCGCGGGAATCCACATCTGCGTGTCCCACGCCACCATCCGGCCGGCGGAATCGAGGCCCGCCCTGAGGTCGAGCAGCTGCTGCGGGCCTTTCGGGTCCCATCCATGCTCGTCCTGACGCGACCACTGGACGCGCACCGGCTTGCCGATCGTCTTCGACAGGAGCACGGCATCGGCCGCCGCGTGGTCGGCGCCGTTGGTGCCATACGATCCGGACCCCTCGACGAACACGACACGGACCTTCTCGGGCTGGAGGCCGAAGACGCGCGACAAGGTAGCGCGCATCCCGTGGGTACCCTGCGACGACGTCCAGATTGTAGCGGCGTCGCCGCGAACGTCTGCGACGGCACACGACGGCGCAAGCGACGCGTGACTCTGACACGGCCAGAAGTACGTCGCCGCCATCGTCGTCTTTGCCGACGCCAGCGCTGCCTCGAGCGCGGACCCGGACTGATCGCCGTCGCTGATTGGCCCCGATGGTCCGCGGTTCACAATTGCCTGGTCGCGCTCGACCACACCCTCGCGTAGATAGCGCTCCAGGTTGTCGTGCCCCGGCAGCCCGCGCCACGCGGTCCATTTCGCCTTGAGCTCGCGCGACGCCCGCACCGCTGCCCACTCGTCGTCCGAGACCACCGCGAGGAAGCTCTCGACCCGGACAACGCGAACGCCAGGAAGCTGCGCGACAGAGGCTTCGTCGACCGAGACGAGCGTCGCACCGACGGCTGGCGGCCGGATTACGCGGCCGTGGAGCATGCCGGGAACGCTGAAGTCCTGGATGTACTGATAGCGCCCCGTGCACTTGGCAGGGACGTCGGGCCTCGGCGGGGACTGTCCAA
Organism: uncultured Acidobacteriota bacterium; assembly: GCA_963730995.1. GTDB lineage: Bacteria > Acidobacteriota > Vicinamibacteria > Vicinamibacterales > 2-12-FULL-66-21 > CAVSUB01. The sequence continues at coordinate 628,523 of CAVSUB010000013.1, forward strand.
CCTTCACGTAATGCGACGGAAGGACGAGCGGTGCCTTCGCGTCCACTTGCAACTCGAGGCGCCGGCCGCCGATCAAGTCGCCTATGGGTATGCCGCGACCGCCTGCAGCGGGGCGCACTTCGCCCGCGACGATCGTGAGGTCAGCGGCCGGGCGTTTGAAGCGCGTCGCCGCGAGACCGAGGAGCACCTGGCGGGCGGTCGCCGCAGCCTGACGAACGGCGGTGCCTCCGCGTGTCAGCCCCGTGCTGCCGCCCGTGCCGCCGATATTCGGGCATCGCGCCGTGTCTCCGTCGACGACGGTGATCCGCCCGGTGTCCACGCCGAGCTCTTCGGCCGCCATCTGCGCCATCGCGATGCGCATGCCGGTCCCGACGTCCACTTTGCTCGTGTAGACCGTGACCGAGCCGTCCGGGTGGATCGAGAGAAAGCTGTCGACATCCTTCGGATCGAGCGACCTCCCGTCGTTTCCGAAAAGACTCGCCGGCACTGCCTGCGCGCCGAATGCCGGCACGCCGCCGAAGGTGAAGCCGACGACGAGGCCGCCGGTCGTCTTGAGCCAGTCGCGCCGATTCATCTCTCAGCCGAGGGGCTTCGCCCCTCGGACTCCCCTACACGCGCTCTCGCGCGCCGCGTCGCCGGCGCGCTTCCGCCTCCGCTCAAGGCTACGGCGAGACCTCGCCGTAGCGCCTGCGGCGCGAAGGCGGGCCGATCGCGTGGCTCGCTCGCCGTGCTCGCTCGCATGATACTCATCGGCTCGCAGCGCGCATGACGGCCTTGAGGATTCGGGTATGTGCTCCGCAGCGACAGAGGTTGCCCGCCAGTGCCTCTTTCGCCTGGTCCAGTGTCGGATTCGGCGTACGCATAAGCAGCGCTTTCGTCGCCATCACGCAGCCGCTCGTGCAATAGCCGCATTGCGCCGCTTGCTCGGCGATGAACGCGGCCTGTACACTATCCGGCTTCTCAAGCGTGCCCAGCCCCTCGATGGTCGTGACGCGGCGCCCGGCGACGCCGCTCGTCGGCACCACGCACGACCGCACCGGCTGGTCGTCGAGGAGCACCGTACACGTGCCGCACTGTCCCATCACGCAGCCGGCCTTGGTACCTGTGAGCCCGAGCGAGCTGCGGAGCGCATACAGAAGCGGCTGGTTTGGATCCCAACTGTCCAACGTCGCGACTCGACCGTTGACGCGGCAGGAATAGGTCGGCATGACTACACGGATCTTACGCGAGCGCTGACCTGGAGAGGAAACTTGGGTGCCACCACTTTTGGCAGATACTGGTGTGAGGACAACATGACTGACACACACGACGACCAACCGACACCGGCGCGCGAACTGTCAACCGACCCGTTCATCCAAAGCATCTACGAGCGGTATGCTGCCCTTATTGCGGGGACGGGCGTGGTCACGACCGACGACTTCTTTGCAAAAAACCCCGATCAGGTACTGGCCGATCTGTCTCTGCTCTTCGGGTATATCCGAGGGCTCGAGTCGAGGAGATAGGAAGTGAATTCCTGACTAGGCCGTCAGCTCGTCCATCAGCGGGAGGCCATGCTGGCGGCGTGCTTCGTTGCCGTCGAACGCCGCGGAGATCTTGTACAGCTCGAACCGGCCGTCACGCGCGTTGGACGCCACACGTCGCAACAGCATCTGACGTTGACGTGCCGTCATTGGACGGAAGCCTTGTGCGATCGCCAGATTCTGCCGAAGGACACGCATCGTGTCGATCCCGCTGACCAGCGTCGCGATCGGCAGGCTCAGCGCGTAGCGGATCGCCTCCTGCGGCGTGACGACTCGGGACTCCACCGCGCGGCCGTCGCCGCCAAGGCTCTTCATGCCGATTGCCGCGATCCCTCGGCGGTTCAACTCTGGCAGTACGCGCTGTTCGAAGCTCCGGAACGTCGCATCGAAGCAATTCAGCGGCAGCTGGCAGGAGTCCCACGGGTAATCGTGCGCCAGCATCTGAAGGTGCAGATCCGGATCCTTGTGTCCGGTAAAGCCGACGAACCGGACCTTTCCCTGCTGGCGTGCGCGATCGAGCGCCTCCACCGCGCCGCCCGGCGCGAAGTACCTCGCCGGCTCGTCGTCGAAGATCACCTCATGGAGTTGCCAGAGATCCAGGTAATCCGTTTTCAGCCGGCGGAGTGATTCTTCCAGTTGCCGCATCGCCGTGCGCGCATCCCGGCCATGCGGACAAGCTTTCGTCATCAGGAATACTTTGTCGCGCCGCCCGACCAGCGCTTTGCCCATCCGCGTCTCGCTCGCGCCCTCGTTGTAGTCCCAGGCGTTGTCCATGAACGTGATGCCGCCGTCTATGGCCGCGTGGGCCAGGCGAGTCGACTCCCGCTCCGTTTCCGCCACGCCGAGATGCCAGCCACCGAGGGCCAGGATCGAGACCGGAATACCCGTTCGCCCGAACGGACGTGTTGGCACTTGAACCGATGACGCCGGCATGTCACCTCCGCTTGTTATGGAGCGCACGACATGTGGAGCATTGAGGAAATCGTCGCACTCTTGAGCTAGGTCTCTCCCCCATGATGCTATCGTAGCAAGTAACGATTCCGGGGGGCTCTCAATGCTGCCTTCGTACTACCCTCAACGGCGGGGCGATTACATCTACGACGTGACTGTCACGAAGGACGACTCGGTACCAGTGACTCGCCGGTGCCGCGCCCATCTGAACCATGCGGAACGCCTCGAGAGTGGACGGCTCACGCGCATCCCAGTCGCTGTTGACGACACGTACGGTCCTACAGTCCCTGAGGCTGTGGGTGCCCTCAATGTTTCGTTCGACACGTGGTGTCGCGAGCATCTGACCCAGCCTCAGTAGTGGCGGGTCCGGGGGGATTCCGCGCAGTCCTCCGAACGTTTCCCGGTTGGTGCTCTTCGCCAAAGGTCAGCCCGCCGATGGTCGGAGGCGAGATTCTGAGATGGACGACCAGACACGCCATGAATTGGTAGCTCGGCTCTCCGACGCCGAGCTAAGGCGCTCAACGCTACGGCTCACGATGCAGGCTCACGCTGCCAGTATTGACAAGACTAGACAAGCCCTCGGAAATCCATATTTTTACAGCGAAAAAGTCGAAGATGACCCTGAATCGAAATCTCGATTCACGGGCTACGCCAGTCATGAGCCGGCCTTCCAGCTCTGGCAAGAATCGCGCGATCTCGACGAGCTGATCGCTGACCTCCGACGACAACTCCACGCGCCCTAAGATGTGAGGACCGCTTGCCGCGAAGGGCGGCTCAGCCCTCCTGAGCTTGTCGCGCAATGGCAAGCGTGGGGAGAGCGATCAGAGAATCCTGCCGGCGTCTACGTTCAGCAAGGCGGTGAGCGCTCGGAACGCATCCTGGATCGTTTTGGGTGCGGACGGTTTCGGCTCGCCCCAGACTCGATTGCAACTGAGGCAGCGGAAGTACACCGCCATCTCGGTACGGAACACAGCCTGGACATCGCTGCCGTCGCACGTTCGGCATCCGGCATCCGGTCGACGACCTACAGCGCGTCGATCGTCGACCGGGAACGTGGCTGGAACCATCATGCGAGCCTTTGGGGGACAGAACATCGTGCGCGCGCGCACGGCTCGAATGCTATCGGGACGATCCCTGATGCCCTCTAGGGGATCAAGACACAGAGGGAATGGTGAGCGTATGCGCGACGAATCGGAGACCGCGTGAAGATCGGGCGATCAGGCCCATTGCCGGACCTCATGGCATGTGGCCATAATCGCGGCCTATGAAGATCTGCGACTTCCGTGTGATTGCTGCGCTGATCCTCGTGCTCGTGCCGGCGCCGGCACGAGCGGGTGTGATCAAAGACAACCTTGCGCGGCTGATCAGAAAGATTGGCATTCACGGAAACGGGAGCTACCGCCATCCGCTGGACAGGGACGTCACCAAAGGCTGGGGCTACGGCGTGTCTATCGGTCTCAGTCCCGGTCACACCAACGGCTGGAAATATCCGTTTGCGCTGAGCTTCCTTACCCAGGATTTGCACAGCCCCAATGGGGACGAGTTCGCTTCGATCAGAACGCGGGCGCTTCTCGGAGGCATCGGATACGGCTGGCATTTCGGTCGGTTCAGCACTGGTGTGCAGCTGCAAACGGGCTACGCGCTGAACCATGTGAGCGTCAAAGGCGACTTGGAGCACGCGTTCAACGCGGCGATGGTATCCGTTGACGTCGGAAACTCCTGGCTTCTGAGACCCTCCGTCAAAGCCGAATATTTTCTGACTCCGAAATTCAGCGTGAGGGTCTCGGGAGATTACGTATACATGCGTCCACGCATCGTCGTGACGACGCCGACCGAGCGATTCGAAGGGCGGTGGGATGAAAGCAACCTTCACGCGAATTTCGGCGTGGCCTTCTACCCGTTTCGAAAGTAACGCGCTGGTCGAGCGTCGCTTGGGCTGGATCTGCCCGAGGGATTCTGCTCGTTCGTGAAATAGCCTGGCTGGTGTCGCTAGCTCCAGCCGGTCTCCAGCAACGCGGTTCGCCATGTCTCGATCAAAGCGCGCATTTCGTCGGCAGATCGGACGATCGTGGCTATTGGCACACCCTGTCCGTCCGTAGTCAAGCGCAGTTCCCATCCGTCTGCATTCGTCCAGGCCTCGCACTTCGCAACATGCGTCTGGCCGCCTTCCGGCTTGTTCATCGTGAAGCCATGAGGCAACCGCTCGGGCACACCCGTCCAGCCGTTGAGATGCTGCATTTCTGTAGTATGCGCCTGAGCTGGGTGGGAATCAACTATCCTTGATAGTTGTAGGCAGGTCGATGTGCAGGACACCTACCGGCCGACCGTGACAGGTGCCATGCGGGCGCTCGATGCGAGCTTCGATAGCTCGTGCGTCAATTGACCTCGCGCCAGCCGGTGGTGTATGGCTTTGGGAGATGCGGTCACTTCCTTCGGTAACGGAGGCTTAACTCACATGCGAACGACGTTCCTCGGGTTGGTGGTTGCGCTTCTGATCACCGTCGGTCCCGCGTCAGCGTCCACCATCGGCTTCAGCGATCTCCTGACTCCAGGCCCATTCACGACCTACACTGAGTCAGGCTTCAGTGTCTCAGCCGTGTCGGGTAGTTGGGAGGCGTCTACAAGTTTCGGAAATCCGGCTCCGTTCATCCTTTTCACTCGTGCGGCCAGCGAGCCGACGATCAGCACCCAAATTGACGTGACCGCCTCCGGAGCGCCCTTCAGGTTTTCGTCGATCGATCTCTACTCGAGTCTTACGACGATCCCGTACTTGGTCACTGGACTTCGAGACTCCAGTCCCGTTTTCACGCTTGCCGGGACGGTGCCGAACACCTTTGGCAGTTTTGCGACCGTGAACTCGAGCTCGATGCAAATCATCGACACGCTCCGGATCACGCTCTCGAACCCCGCCACTCCGTGCTGCAGCAATCCAGTGGGCCTCGACAACATCGTCGCGAGTCCCGTCCCGGAACCTGCGTCGCTGATCCTGTTCAGCGCCAGCCTGGCAATGGTCGAGGCGCGACGGAGGATGAAGAGGGGCGCCCAATGATGCCGCGGTTACAGGGCAGACGCCTACGACACCCACGTTCCTGATCACATAACCCGCGCAATCTCTAGGCCGCCGATCACGGTGAGTCAGCTGCGCCTGAAAATTGCTACTCGTCCCTGAGCGCCGCGATCGGATCGACGCGCGTGGCGCGAACGGCGGGTAGCAGGCTGGCGGCGGCCGCCACGACCGTGATGAGCGCCGTCACGACGCCGCGCGCCTCTCGACCAATCCGACGTTTCGGGGACGACCAGCCAGAGCCTTGCCTTCGACCCCGCATCGATCGAACGCAAGTTCGCGACGAAATCTAGCGGAGGTCTCGCAGGTGCGTCAGGCGAGCGCTGCTCAGGTCGAACCGTGGGTTCGAGAAACGGTCAGGTGGCGGCTGGAACTCCGAAAGTGACGGGAACTGAATCGTGGTCTATGTGGAATTCAGAGGTGTCGTCTGCTCGGCGCTGCAAGGTCGCAGACGACGCTGCTTCTGTCGGTCCTGGTGCCAATTCGACGTGGCGCTCGTTGGCGGTCATCCCACCTTCCGTGCGGTGAAGTCCATGTTGCCGTGCGCAAGGCGAGGCGCGTGCTGGTGCCAGAGCCGTCGACGATGAACGCGATTCGTGCGTCCATAGCCTTCATGAAACACTCCTGTGGGCCCTCGGCGAATAGCTGATATCTCAGCCGGGAGACGCGCGCCCACAATGAGTCACTTGCCCTCGTAATTGTGATTACATCCCTCGGAAGGTGTTACGAACTACTTAGTGAAGAGACCAGTGAAATCACGACAACAATGACGAGCCTGAACGCGTTCACTGTGAACTATCCTCCGCTAGCATCGCGCCGACAGCGCCGGTTGAAGAGTCACGGCGGCTCAGAGAAGCCGCAGAAACGCGAGAATGTCATCGACGTCCTGCTGCGTCAGCTGGATGTTGAGACTGGAGGTAAAGAAGAGCACGTACTGTTCCATGACGTCTTCGAGGCTCTTCGCCGAGTTGTCGTGAAAGTACGGCGCCGTATGCCTCACGCCATGCAGCTGGGGCGTCTTGAACATGTTGGCGAAGAACGCGGGGTGCACAAGGCACAGCTCCTTGGGGGGAAGAAACTGCGCCAGCATCGGGATGTTGTACACGCCGGGCATCATGACCCCGGGATCGGGTGAACGCACCTCGAGGGTACTGCCGCACGCATCCGTGACCGCGAACGTGTAGACCGGATTATTCAGGAGATTTCGCGAACTCACCCCAATGTCGAACGCACGCCAGCCGGGTGGCGCGCCCGTTGCGGCCGTTGTGAACTCGTTCGACGTGTTCAACAGGGGCCCGCTGTGACAGAGCGCACACGTACCCCTCTTGTTAGGAGGGTCGAAAGGCGCATCGACGAAGAACTCGCGGCCGCGTCTTTGAGAAGCCGTCTTCCCTTCCGGAAGCACGGGCGCCGGGCCGCCTTCAGCAAAGGCCTTCAGCGATTTGCTCGAAAAGAACCGCTTGTCCGTCTGCTGAAACCGGGCAATCGCGTCGAGTTGTTGCGCCGTGGGCGGGACGGTGGACTGCCCATGACGATCGATCGCTCCCGCGGCCTGAGCCTGCAGGTCCGGGTCTCGCATGTCGTACATCAGCGCCGGGTCGAGAGCCGGCGTGTTGACGGTACTCGGGACGCCGCGCGCGAAGACCACCGAGGTCGCGGACGGATCATCCACGAGGACGACCCCCTCCGGGAGCTCGCGCTCGATCAGGATCGTTGCGTGGGCGGCGATCCGCGTCGTGCCGCTGAAAAAATCGTCCAGGCCGTCATGAAGGAAAAGCGGGTCGGACGGGTCCTCCCGAAGGCGGTCTCCAACGTCTTCAAGGCTGATCGTGCCGTGAGCGCCGGAATGGCAGGTTCGGCAGGTGCGGCCGTTGCCGCCGAAGGTTTCATGGTCGAAGAGACGCTGTCCTTCATCGACCTGGGCTGCCGAAACCTCCATCGGTATCCACGACGAGGGGACGAGCGCGACGCTGGATGCGACGAGAACCAACGTGAGGGCGGTGGCCGAAACAGCGGCAACGAGAGATCGATGCATGGCGAATCTCCTCCACTGTCGAAAACGCATAAGGGGCACAGGCCATGCCGATTTCCCCCTCACGCTTTCGCGTGGCTGAAGCATGCGATCGAAATGCTTCGGCGACAATCACCTGACTAGGTGGGTATGTGCTAGCGCTCCTTCGGGCGCCGCGTTCGTTCTCCGCAGCCCAGAACCCCGGCGACGCTGATGATCCCGCCGCTCGCAACCTACTCAATCAGGGGATTGTCGTCTCTCGCGTGTGATCGCACCCTAGACAACGAAGTTGACCAAGACACCATGCGCGACGCCGCGCGTCGGTCAGCCGGTCGATGGCGCTGCACAACTCGGCGCAAGGAGGAACAGACATGAGCACGATGTCTCTTCGATCTCGATGGTTTCGAAGGATGGTTCTGGTGCTGCTGGTCGCAGCAGCGGTCGGCAGCCGGGGCGACCGCGGGCTGGCGGTTCAGGGTGGCGAGACCCTGCAGTTCGGGCCGATTGGCGTCGCGCCGTCTGAGGCCGTGCGGGTGAACGTCTATGCCGCCAACACGGGTCGCATCAGCGACCCGAATGACGCTCAATGGGACTTCGTCTTGCGGATCTTCAACCGACGCGGTGAGATCGCTCAGGAGCAGCGGCTCCGGCTGGCCCCCGGGGTCACGGGGTCGGTCGAGGTCAACATTGGGAACCCCGACATATTCCCTGCCGAGAGAGCCGGGCGGCGAACGCTGCGCGCCGAGATCGTCGGCTTCAACCCTCAACCCGATCCCCCGGGCGCGTACTTCGCGACTCTGGAGGTCTACAACCGTCAGACGGGAGCCACGAGCGTGTTCATCGGTAATCCCGACATCGCACCGGCCGCCCCACAGTGACGGAGAGACAGCGCCGCCGCGTAACCGGTCCAGGTTATCGAACGATGCGATGCCGCAGCGCCTTCGCGACGGCCTCGGACTTGGAGTGCACCTGCAGCTTGGCGTAAATGCTCTTCATGTGGAAGGCGACGGTATTTACGCTGCTGGCGAGGGTGGCGGCTGCGGTCTTGTAGCTATGCCCCTCAGTCAGGAGTCCCAGGAGTCGCAGCTCGTGTGGCGTGAGGTGATAGTCAGCGAGCGAGGGAGGGCGACACTCGCGGAAGAGCGCGACGACGCGGCTCGCGACTTCTGGGGACATCGGCGCCCCTCCGCTTACGACCTCCTGCAGGCACTCGAACAATCGTGGGGGCGGCGTCTTCTTCAGAAGATATCCCGAGGCGCCTGCGCACAGCGCCTCGAAGATTCGATCGTCGTCTTCATAGACGGTGAGCGCCACCAGCTTCAGCGACGGGTGGCGCTCCTTGATGATGCGAATGCCCTCGATGCCAGACATTCCGGGCAGCCCGAGGTCCATGAGGACGATGTCGACACTGCCCGCCGTCAGCGAGGGCAAGGCCTCCTCCACGGAGCCGAAGCATCCCGTGCACCGGAAGCCGGGCGCGTTGTCGATGAAGAACCGCAGACCTTCTCGGATCCCCGGCTGGTCTTCGACGGTGGCAACTCTGACGGTATCCCTCACTGTGTGGCCAAGACTTGCGGCGAGTGTAGATCCCTTCAGTGTCGGGGGCCAGCCACCTAATCAGGTGGGCGTTCCTTCAGCGCACGGGCACAGCGAACGTCACCCGCGTTCCCCACCCGGAGTGGGACGTCACCTGCAGCGATCCTCCAACGCCGGAAGCTCGCCGTTCCATGCTTCGCAATCCCTGGCCCTCCGTGGATGCCGTATCGAACCCTCGGCCGTTGTCCGTCACCGTGACCTGCAACTGCCGTGACCCGACATCAACCTCGACGGTGACCTCGGAGGCTTCCGCGTGACGGACGATGTTGTTGAGGATCTCCTTGAAGATCAGGAAGACATGCCGTCGTACATCGGCGTTCAGATGTGGGCTCGCGTCGCCCGACGTAGCAAAGCGGAGCTGCACGCCGGCAGCCATCAGGAGCTCGTTGGCCACGCGCCGCATCCGCTGAATCAAGTGAAACGGCGTGTCCCGAAGGGGATCGATGGCCCAGACGATGTCGCTCATCGAGTCGACCGACTCTCGCGACAGTGTGCCGATGCGCGACAGCGGACCAGCGATGTGGGCCTCGGGACTGCCCAGGTGGGTGCGCAGGACTTCACTGAGGATGGAGATCTGACTGAGGCTGGATCCCAGGTCGTCGTGCAGATCGCTGGCAATCCGTGTGCGTAGGCGTTCGATCTCGACGAGTCGTTTCACTCGATGCGTATGGAGGGCATACCCCAAGGCCAAGGCCAGCAACGCCGCCATGGTCAGGAACCATGAACGCTTCCAGACCGGCGGTACGATCGTGAAGGAGACCGATGCCGGCGTAATGCTGGCCTGCCCGTCCGAATTGATGGCACGCACCAGGAAACGATAGGAGCCTGGCGCCAACTCCGCATAGTTGACGCTGCGCTCCGCCGTCGGCGCCGTCCATGTCGAATCAGTTCCCTCGAGTTGGTACTGATACCTGAACTCTCCGTTGGCGGCAGAGAGACCAAAATAGTCGATCTGGATCTGATTCTGATGTGGCTCGAGGTCGCGTATGGAGAAGTGGGCCAGGCCCAGAGGGTCGAATCGGGCGGCTACGCCGTGAATGCTCAGTCCGCCGATCCAGACGGTGGGAGGACCGCGACCGACATCCGGACGACGGGTGAAACGCGAGATCCCCCTGAACGTGCCGAACCACAGCGCACTCTCCCGATCCCGGAATGCGGCGATCACTTCGCTTCCGGCCAGACCGTCGGCGACAGAGAAGTGCTTGAATTGGTCACGCCCGGGTTCGAGTCGATCGACGCCGCGGGGTGTGCCAACGTACAGGTTTCCGATGCCATCGTCCGTTATGCACCAAATGGTCGTGCTGCTCAGCCCGCGTGCGACCGTGTAGGCCACGAAGCGCGGGCGTTCGGCTTCCGGATTGTCGGACCGGTACAGGCCCGACCCTCGCGTACCAACCCACAATCGGCCGCGAGGATCGACGTGAAGGTTGGTCACTTGCACGCCGCTGTTCTCGTCGCCGATCGAGATGTTCGTGAAACGCCCGTTCCGATGCCGGGCCAGTCCCCGGCTCGATCCAGTCCACACGGTCCCGGTGCCGTCTTCGGCAAACGCGGGACGACCCAACGACACCCAGTCCGAGTCGGTTTCCGGATACTGGTGAAACCGGTTCGTCGAACGCTGCCACTGAACGACGCGCCGGTCGGATCCGAGCTCTGCGCTCATCCACACGTCGCCACGCGAATCCTCGAACGCTGGAATCATGCGGGCGTCAGGGAGTCCGTGCGCGAGCGAATAGATCGCCTTTGGCCTGGCGCGAACGAGCTGGTCGACGCTGGGGACTTCGGGGAATCGAAACAACCCGTTTACAGTGCCAACCCACAAGTCGCCCGTGTGGTCCTCGAGCATGTCATAGCCACGTGCCCAGCTCACCTGTCCAGGGAGGTTGAACCGTCCCCAGGTGAATTGCTGGCCGTCGAACTCATTTACTACTTGCCACCCTCCTCCGACGCGCACTCGACCTGCACGACTCTGCGAAATCGACGTCACGTAATTGTGCCGGAGCCCGTCTTCCTGTCGAAAGCTGACGAAGCCGTTCATCGTCAGCTTGGAGACGCCGCCGGCGTCGGTACCGACCCAGATGTTGCCCGCGACGTCCTCGGAGACGGCGTTGATGGTCTGGTTCGAGAGACCATGCCTTTCCGAGTAGGCCCGGAACCCATCCCCGTCGAACTCGATCAGCCCGCCCGACGTACCGATCCACACCCGGCCATCGGAACCAGCCGACAGGCTTCGTACGAACGCCGGCACCCCCGCGAGCGTCTCGAATCGACAGATCTCGCCAGCCGTAACGGGAAGGTGCGGGTCATTTGGACCGCCGCGACAGACAGGGATCGTCTGCCCGGACGGCGACGTATTCGGCGGCGCCGTCGACCGGGCCGGAACGGCCACGCTCACTACGAGGCCGTGTGCGATCCAAATCCGACCCGCGCGATCGACCAGGAGCTGCCGCACCTCCTCGACGAGTCGGAACGTCTGTTCGCGAAGAATCTGACCGTCGACAAGCCGCCGAAAGAGACCGGTGGAGGTGCCGATCCAGAGCACGCCGTCAGGACCTTCGGCGAATGCAAGCACCTGCCCGAGCGCTGATGGACCGGTCGAGGGATGTGGCTCGACGCGACGAAAGCTCGGCTCGCGCAGAGGCTGCTCGAGAACGAACAGCCCACCTGCCGTGCCAATCCACAGCCGGCCCGCGCGATCCTGCTTTAGTGAGAGCACCTGATTGGCTGAACCGTCGGAACCCAGCGAATAGGCGGTCAACGGAAGTGTCGCAGGAGCCCCGGCGGCTTTGCGCTCGGGGGAAGGGTTGGTATCCGATTTTAACCGGACCAGTCCACCGAACGTGGCAATCCAGTACACGCCGGGCCCGACTTCTACGATCTTCTCGACCGTCGGGTGTGGAAGGCCATGCTCGGGCCCGTAGTTGACGAACCGGCTGCCATCGAACCGGCTCAGTCCATCGGCTGTACAAAACCAGAGGAAACCCCGCGAATCGGGAACGACGCAGCGTATGCGATTGTGCGCGAGGCCATTCGAGGCGTCGTAGATCTGGACTGCCAGACGTTCAGCCTGAATGTCGACTGAACCGGCCATGCCGAGGAGGAGCGCAATACCGAGGATCCGGACGCGGGCGCCGCGCAGAAACACTAGCAACGCGATTGGCGTAGCGCCCTGCGGGCGTGACATGGCCGTCGGCCTCGATGGCGTTCCGCGCGAGACAGAGGCTCGCGTACCCCTGGGCCGCGCGATCGACGAAAGGCCGGTCGAACGGGCTGCCCGATCAGACAGCGCCGGGGAGCTACTACGTCGTGTAGGCGGTCACGTTGTGGATCGCCTGTCCGTCGTGCGTCGGATGCTCGCAGACCAGAAGGTTCATTTTCATGCCGCGGGGTGCGCGCAGCGCGTGAGCACCCAGTGAGACGGGACGATACGTCGAACAGCGGCAGCTGTCCAGCTCAAGGGATGGGCGCTTTGTTCGTGATACGGAATCGCATCGTATGACTCTGCGTCAGAAGAAACAGCCATGACGAGCACCGATTGCCAGGATCGAAAACTGCTCGCCTGGATAACCGTGGCCTTCGCGAAAACCCCAAAGGCTTTCCGGTCCGAGGGGGCTGTATTGTTGAGGCTTCCCCCCGCGCGGAGGACCGCGCTCCCTCAGCTGAAATATTTTCATCGGCGTGACGCTTCTATCTTTAGAGACTGCCGATGGACATGACGTCCTGAGCTCTTCGATTCGAAAGGACACATATGAAAGTACCTGGTTCGATTGGCGCCAGCATCGTCGCCGCAACGGTTCTCACCGGCCTGGCAGGCGTCAACGCCGCAGCCCGCGAGAAGAAATTCGAATTCCCGATGCAGCGCGGCGCCAAGCTCGTCGCATCCGGCTGTCTGCCGAACGCGGCCGCGACGGTCAGCATCAAGCCCGGCGGCCCCGTCGAGGTCATGGACGTGCACGTTGATGGGCTGCCACCCAACACCGAGTTCGATTTCTTCGTCATCCAGAAACCCGGCGCGCCGTTTGGATTGGCCTGGTATCAGGGGGATATCGAGACCGATGACAACGGCGAAGGCCACGGACGCTTCATCGGCCGTTTCAACGAAGAGACCTTCATCGTCGCGCAGGCTCCCCCCGTGCCGGCTCCTGTGGTGCACAACAACGCGTTTCCTGACGCGAGCATCAATCCGGTGACCGACCCGGTGCACACGTTTCACCTCGGCCTCTGGTTCAACTCGTCCGAGGATGCGAAGAATGCCGGCTGCCCTGCCGATACGACGCCGTTCAACGGGGAGCACAATGCCGGGATCCAGGTTCTGAACACCGGCAATTATTCTGATTTGCAAGGCCCGTTGTTCTTCGTCAAGCCGTAGCTGATGCGACGCGAGCGTGGCGACTGCGTCTGGCCCTCCATGCGCAGTCGCCGCCACGCTCTGTGCAACAAGTTGTCGTCATTGCCCCGAGTGGCAAAGACGCGTACAACTTTGGACAGCCCGAGAGATGGATTAATCAAAAAGGTCGATGCGGTTGTCCAGCTGTACGAAGACCCCGGAGCGGCTTCGGTTAAAGCTCAGGCCCTGATTCAACCGTGGCGTCTGGCGGAAATTCGGGATTGGTCGGATGTCCTTCGGAAGGCGAGGAATGCTGTGCACTGGGCCGTAGGGACCACGCTACCGAACGATTACGCAAAAACGTCCGTGCTGTTGATGCAAGGGTTGGACTGCCTGCGCGATCTCAACGCGATCACTCGTGCCGCCCAATAGCCGCCCCAGGGCAGCTTTGCAATTATCTTGCAAACGGAAACGGCCCGGCGATTTCTCACCGGGCCGTAACTCGTTGAAACGATGTGGTCGGGATGACAGGATTCGAACCTGCGACCCCCTGACCCCAGTCTCAAAGCTTTGGTGGCATCTGACCTTTTATGCGGGATTTCCGCGTCCGCTTGTCCCACATTACCGCCGTTCGTGCCCGCTGATTGCCGCTTGTCCGGGAAGCCGTGCCAAGTTGTGCCAAGCCGACCCGTACGACGCGGCCCTCGGTCTCGTGCACGGCACCCAGCGAAACCGAATGCCAGGAACGCGAAGACCGCACCCTCGTCCGTGATCCGTGACGATGCGCGTCTTCTGCGTGCGCAACGACAGGCCGATCGTGTCCGCGTCATGAGGGTCGATCGACGCTTCGCGTTCTCAGGGTCAGGCGGATACGGCGAGCGGCTTGACATGAAGCCGGCCACGACGCGCGCGCAGGGCGTGCCAGAGATCCCAATCACTCTGTAGCCTAAGCCAGAAGGCGGCCTCCATTGACGTCAGCGCTTCGAACCGGATGGCGGTGTCGGCGCTGACCGCGCGCCGGCCGCGCACAATCGCATTGAGGCGTTGGAATGGAACGCCGATTCGCCTGGCCGCCTCGGCCTGGGTGACGCCGGCTGGCTCAAGGAACTCCTTGAGTAGCATCTCACCGGGGTGTGTCGGTGGGCGGTGTTTCGGCAACATCATGGCCTCTTAGTGGTAGTCCTCGCACTGGACGTCGTGGGCGTGTTCACCTTCGAACCGGAACGTGATGCGGTACTGGTCGTTCTGGAATGCTGAACGAACCTGCGCGGTCGCCTGGAGCGCCTCGAGCCGGTTGCCAGGCGGCACGCGAAGGGCCTTCACGCTCGTCGCGGCATTCACGAAATCCAACTTGCGTCGGACGGCGGCCCGCAGGCCCTTCGGAATCTTTCGAGCTGCTTTGCTGTTCGTACCGTGGAAGACATCCTCGGTGGTGGCGTCGCCGAAGGATTGAATCACGACTGAATTTTAGGATAGCACACTAGGCGTGCTATCCACTAGATCCTCCCGCGTAGGCCCGAGTAGAGGACGCCGGTCGCGCCCGTGCCGGTGGCGGTCCCGGTAGTCGTGATCGAGCTGCCGGAGCCCGAGCAGGTGTAGTCGTTGACCGCCGTGGACGCGTCGGGTCCGATGTATGCCCCGTTGACCAGCGCGAGCCAGCCCCAGGTCCCGCAGTGGCCGCTCCGTTCCTTGACGTGACGCTGGAAAACCCAGACTGCGGTGAGGAGCCGGTGCTCGTCATGTTAGGATTCGCCCATGCGCCGGCCGCTGGCGGCTGCCGCCATGCGCTCCGCCGCAGGGTCTGCGCGATCGTTCCTCCCTCGCGACCCGATCGAGCCGGCATCGCAGATCGACAGATCCGCACGCGGCGGGAGAACTGCATGAAATCCCCACCAGCGGCCTCATTCCGACAATTCGCCTCGCGGGCGTTGTCGAGGACATGGGGCACGGCGATCCGGCGCGGGCTGGCCCTCGTGAGCGGCTCGGTTGGCGAATCCGCTGAGCGGGGAGCGCAAATCGGAAGCTCCCGGGGCGAGGTGCACGAACTGTCCACGGAGCTGGCTCAGGCCAACGCTCAACTGGAACGAGAACTGACCGAGCACCGGCGGACCGAGGAGACGCTGGCGGGGCGGACGGCTGAACTCGAAGACGCCCGGAACTTCCTGGACTCGGTGCTCGAGCACCTGCCGGTCATGCTCTTCGTCAAAGACGCCAAGGACTTGCGGTTCGTGCGCTGGAACAAGGCCGAGGAAGAGGCGTTGGGCATCGACCGCAGCGCGGCCATCGGCCGGAGCGACTACGATTTCTTTCCCGAGGAGCAGGCCAGCTTCTTCGTGGCGAAAGACCGGGCAGTGCTGAGCGGCGGTCAGCTGGTGGACATCCCGGAGGAAGCTATCCAGACGGCCCATCGAGGTCTGCGCTACCTGCACACCATCAAAGTCCCGGTTCTCGGCGCCGACGGGCAGCCGAAGTATCTGGTCGGCATCTCCGAAGACATCACCGAGCGCAAGCGCGCGCAGGAGGAACTGGCGCGGGCCCGTGAGCAGGAGGTCGAGATCGGCTTCAAGATCCAGCAGACGCTCCTGCTCGACCAGCCGCCCCGCGACGTGCCGGGCGTCAGGGTCGCCGCGCTCACGATTCCATCGCAGCGCATCGACGGCGACTTCTACGATTTCTTCAAGCACAGGGACGACTGTCTCGACGTCATCGTCGGCGACGTGATGGGCAAGGGGATTCCCGCGGCACTGCTCGGTGCCGCCACCAAGAGCCACTTCCTGCAGGCCCTCAGTCGCCTGATTTCCCTGGCTGCACCAGGAACCCTTCCGGAGCCGAAGGACATCGTGACACTGGCACACTCAGAAGTCGCTCGGCAGCTGATCGAACTCGAGAGTTTCGTGACCCTCTGCTACGCCCGGTTCGATCTGCGAAATCGATGGGTCGATTTCGTAGACTGCGGCCACACCACCACGATCCATTTCCAGGCCAGCACCGGGACCTGCGCCCTGCTGCAGGGAGAGAACCTTCCGTTAGGAGTCAGCGAGGGAGAAATCTATGGTCAGATCCGGGTTCCACTGCATCCCCAAGACGTCCTGCTCTTCTACTCCGATGGGCTGACCGAAACGAGGAACAGCGCCGGCGAGCTCTTTGGAATAGAGCGGCTTGCGGAATGCCTCCGGACCCACGGCAGGCTCGAACCCGAAGCGCTGATCGAGCGGATCCACCAGACGGCCGTTCTGTTCTCGGACTCGGAGACCTTCGGGGACGATCTGACCTGCGTCGCGGTGAAGATTGAGGAGCGGGAGCCGCCGCTGGCGCGCGCGGAGCTCGAGATTTCAAGCGAGCTCACCGAGCTGGGGCGGGCGCGCGCCTTTGTTCGAGAGGTCTGTCGAACACTCCCTGGCCTGGCGCTGGAGGAGGAAGGGGTCAGCCAGCTCGAGCTCGCGATCACCGAAGCCGCCAGCAACGTGATGAGGCATGCCTACCGCGGCCGCACCGATCAGCGGATCCAGCTGGATGCGGAGGTGTTCGCCGACCGGATTGTCTTGCGGCTTCACCATCTGGGCGAATCGTTCGACCCGGGCGCGGTGAGCACGCCGGCGTTCGATGGCACGCAGGACGGCGGCTTTGGCATGTACATCATCGCGCAGTCCGTCGACGATGTGCGGTACTACCGCGACGAGCGCGGGAGAAACACCATCTCCCTGGTCAAGAACCGCAACGCAGCCTGAACGAGGAGATCGGGATGGAGCTGACGACGGAGAAGATCGGTGACGTGACGGTCGTGGTTCTGCCGGGCGATCAGCTCGACGCCAGCAATGCCAAGGAGTTCAAGCGAGACGTCACGCCCTTGCTCGAGCCGAACGGGAAGGTGATCTTTGACCTGACCGGCCTGCGGTTCGTGGACAGCTCCGGGCTGGGTGCCTTCTTGTCCTCGCAGAGGCACTTGAACGCTACCGGCGGGGACTTGAAGTTGTGTGGGATGACCAAGCCGGTGCGTGCGCTCTTCGAGCTCGTCCGCATGCACAAGATCTTCGACATCTGCGGCACGAAAGACGAAGCCATCCGCTCCTTCACGGAATAGAAGCCGGCCGTGGCGACGGTCAGCCGAAATACGAGAGACCGACAGACAACAGGCCCAGGAACGCGAAGAAGCCCTCGTTCTCAGGCATCGCTGCTCTCCTCCCCGCTCGCTGCCGTTCCCGTCAGGTCGAACCGCGCCAGGCTGGCGGCGTTCTTCCAGCTGCGCCCGTCACGCGCGAGGAGCCCATCGGCGAGCGGAGGCCCCCACGTTCCGGCCGCGTAGTTGGGAAACGACACAGAGGCGCCGGTCGCCTGCCAGGAGTCGATGATTGGTTCGAGGATCTGCCACGACAGCTCGACGCCGTCCCGACGATTGAACAGCGTCAGGTCACCCAGCATCGCGTCGAGGAGCAGAGTCTCATAGGCGGTCGCCGGAAAATCGCCAAATGCGTCGCCGTACGAGAAGTTCATCAGCATCTGTCGGATGTACATCGCCGGGCCCGGGGCCCGTGCACCCAGCTTCAGTGCGATGCCCTCGTCAGGCTGAATCCGGATCGTCAGCACGTTCGGCTCGATCTGATTCTGGGGAACGTCGGAGAAGAACATATGCGGGACGCGCTTGAACTCGATGGAGATCACGGTGAGCTTCTCCCGCATTCGTTTGCCCGAGCGCAAGTAGAACGGGACGCCGGCCCATCGCCAGTTATCGATCATGAGCTTCAGCGCGGCGAAGGTCTCGGTGCTGGAGTCGGGCGCGACTCCGCTCTCGTCTCGATAGGCCGGCACGGGCTGGCCGTTGATCTCCCCCTTCCCGTACTGGCCGCGCACGGCGACCTCGGACAGCTGTCCTGCCGGGATCGGGACGATGGCCCGGAGCACGTCGGCCTTACGATCGCGCGCGGACTCCCCGTGGTGGCGCGCCGGGGGCTCCATGGCCACGAGCGCCATGAGCTGCAGCAGGTGATTCTGGAACATGTCGCGGAGGCAGCCGGCTTCCTCGTAATACCCGCCCCGATGCCCCACGCCGAGTGTCTCGGCGGCCGTGATCTGCACGTGATCGACGTACTGACGATGCCAGATGGGCTCGATGATCGAGTTGGCAAACCGAAAGGCGAGGATGTTCTGGACGGTGTCTTTGCCGAGATAGTGATCGATCCGATAGACCTGTTCCTCGTCAAGGGCCCCTTCGATCGTCCCGCTGAGCGCCCGGGCACTGGCCAGGTCGCGCCCAAATGGCTTCTCGATGACGACGCGCGTCCAGCCGGCGCAACGATTGCCTCGACCCGCAAGGCCGTGCCGGTGGAGATTTTCGACGATGGTCGGGAAAAAGCTGGGCGGCGTTGCGAGGTAGAAGAGCCGGTTGCCCGAGCAGCCGCGCTGCGTATCGAGTTCGCTCAGCCGGGCGTCGAGTTGCAGATAGCCTTCCGGGCCGTCGAAGCGCGCCGTGATGTAGTGCAGCGCCGGCACGAACTCGTCCCAGAGTTTCTGGCGAAACGCCAGCACGTCAGGCGAGTGCTTCACGCGCTGCTCCATCTGAGCTCGGAAGCTGGTATCCGTCATGGGCGTCAGGGAGAATCCGATGACGGCGAAGCCGGGAGGAAGCAACTCCTGGCATGACAGGTTGTACAGCGCCGGCACCAGTTTGCGACCGGTCAAGTCGCCGCTGGCGCCGAAGATGACGAACGCACACCCATCCTCGGGCCGCTGCAGGAGCGGGCCTGAGCGCGCAGCGCCTTCCAGCGCGCCCGCGCTTGCTGGCGTTTCAGAGGCCAGCGTGACTGAACGGATCTCGTGCAGTGCCATCTACGCCCTCCATCCTGACGCAGGAAATCTACCGTGGAACCTTCGGATCCCTTCGGCCGCAACTCCGACGCTCAGGTAGCGTACTCCGGGTGGGCGCCTTCAATTTCGCCTCGAGTTAGGAAATTGGCTCGGAACACGCGCCGTCCACACGTCGCCGCCACCGCGCGGTTGCGGCTGGCGAGTCCCCGTGGACCGTTGACGAGCTGCTGCGCCGCGTGAACGGATCGACGCTGGCGTTCGCGCCAAGCGCGAGGTTTTCGTACTCGAAACATCGGTTATCTGTTCGTCCGCCAAATCATCACACGCGCCGCTGATGCCGATCTCAACGGGGCATTGAGAACGCTCCTGTTTTTGATCCAATGGGGATTGAAGGCGTGTTGGCAGCCCGCGCATTCACGAGCTGCGGGCGCAGCGGGAACCCTGGGTGTACGCGAGTCGCGACGCAGCTAGCACGACGCGGAACGAGCGGCCTCTGCCCGACGTGCAGCGCCTGCGCGGAATCGCAGTACCCACGGGGACGCTCGATTGCGGCTGCGAAGCGTTTCCATCGCGCGCGCGCACGTCCTGAGCTGAGGGCGCCATCGCTGGAACGCGGAGGCCATCGGAGCAGCAAGTGCCGAACAACGGTGTATTCGTGAACAAAGGGCAGGGACTCGCGTTTCCAACCGCTCGTCGCTGCAGACGAATATGCCTTCCGCCCAGCTGCGACCGTCCACGGGCCGAAGTGAGTCGGCCGCCATCAAGCCGACCATCGCAGCATTCCCACGGTTCGGTTGCGACGATGGAGAGCGACACTGTCGGCACCTCGAGGATGCTGTGGCTACCGTCAGCGCTGTGGCGCCTGGGCATGGTGTGACGTCGCGTTACGTGCACCGACGCTACAGGGCCACAGGCCATCCGGCGCACTCAACTTCATGCTCTGTCATCCTCTCGAGCGTACATGTCGCATGTTGGGCGATCCGCGTCTCGCCGCGTCGAGCATCAATCGATTCCACCTGATCACCTCGGCCTCAAGCTAGCCACGCTGCGGAAGGAACAGGCCGACTACATCAGTGTGAAGGTCGAGGGCCCTATAAGCCGGAGCACTATCGGTACTGATCTCGCTCGGTGTCGGGATCCGACAGAATCGCCGCGCTCAAGGGCGTCGCTACTTCGCAGTTGTCGCGAGTTGCTCTCGTATCCCCAAGATGTGGACCCCGTAACGGGCCGTGTGGACGGGATCCGCGTCCTGGTCGCTCAGATTCGTCGTTACGCGGTAGCGCAGGGTGCCCGTCGGGGCACCCGGCGCATGTTCGTAGGAGAAGCTGTCGATGGTCGCGCCGACGTGCGCGACATTGTGGTCCTCGCACAGGAACGTGAGATCCCACGCCGCCAGGACCGGCACCGCCCATTGATACGGGAGGTGATCGACGACATGGTCATTGGTGTGGACCGGATGAGAATCCTGCACGTTGGGGCATCCGGTGGCCCGCGCTGGCACGAGAGTGAACGGTGGCTGCACGATGCCCACATCGTCGCCTCCCATCACCGACACGAGCTGTGACGCGTTGTAGTCTCTTTGCGATGAATAGTCCTTGAGGATTGTGGCCCCATCCCAGCTGACGAATCCTGGGCCGAAAAGGCTCGGTTCCGGCCGAGTCTGTGGACCAGGCGTCATGTATTCGCGCTTGCTCTGCACGAAACGCTCGCTGGCGCCCAACGCATATCCCAGCTGGTGAAGCTTGTGATCGTTGGCCCACGCCACGCCGAAGCCGCGCGGCAAGACGGCGTACTGATCGTTGCCGAGATAAAAACCCTGCACGAACGCGGGCAGCGACTGCAGTGCGCTGCCCGTGCGGCCATCGCTGTTGCTGATCAGCCCGTCCTCGTGGTTGGCTCGCGCGCGAAGTTGCGCCGGGTTCCACCCGAGGATCGTGTAGTTGTAGCACCACTCGAAATCGTCGTCTCCGTTCTGGTCCTCGAGGGCACCCGCGGCCTGCCACTCGAGGACACTGTTCAAGAGCCTGATCCGTCCGACGACGGCCGCCACGCGGTGCACGTGGTGATCGCTGTCGAGGTAATGCAGATCTAGGCCATTCAGGAACACGGTGGCCTGCGAGGCGTACGAAGGCAGGCGGCGTGACTGCTCGACCCGGACGGCTCCTTTGCCGTCCTGCATCTTGGCGCACCCTTTACCGTGGACGACCTGGAGCCGGTCAGGTTCCTCGAAAACGATAGTTTCGCCCGATTGCGATAGGGGTGCGGTT
This sequence comes from uncultured Acidobacteriota bacterium, assembly GCA_963730995.1. Classification (GTDB taxonomy): domain Bacteria; phylum Acidobacteriota; class Vicinamibacteria; order Vicinamibacterales; family 2-12-FULL-66-21; genus CAVSUB01. The sequence goes on from CAVSUB010000013.1 coordinate 650,061, forward strand.
GGAGCGTCGAAGAGCTTGTCGAGCTCAACCCTATCAGGTCCGGTGAACGAGCAGGCGGGGAACGGTATGATTCCAGCGGCAGCGACGCACGTCCTGACCACGGTCCACAACCTGGTTGATTGCCGGCTACGCATGACGCACCTCCCAACCGGACAAACGCCAGTGGTGGGGATTACGAACTGATCACCCCGTGGCTCAGGGTCCGACGAGTGGCTCGTTGAGGAAACGGACCAGAGGAATGGACTTGAACGTCGCGACGAGCTCCGCGTCGAAGTCCTTGCAAATGGCGGACTCCGCCGGGAGCTCCCGGCCAGTCAGACGGAATCGGTTTTGTCGTGAGGAGCGTCGACGACCTGACCAACTTGCCGTCGGGCATTATGCGCCAGGGATCGTCGACGCCTGCTTCGACGAGGCTCCACTCGACGGAGAAATCGCCGACACCCGCTTCGAGAATGTCCGTCGATTGCCCCGGGCGAACATCGCAGGTGCAATTCAGATGGAGGCGCCAACCGCCGATATCGATCAAACGTCCGGGCGGAGGATAAGGCGGACTATCGGAGACGCTCTGCCCAGTCGTTATCGCGGCCAAGAGGATGACCGTCACTGCTTGCACGAGCGTCCAACACGAGCGCGGGCAGTCAGCAGTCCACTTTCCGCCCCCTCAGTTTAGGATAAGTCAACCAACGGACTCTCACAGGCTGCGGAGGAACTGCATCAGAGATGGATCGTCCCGCCAGCGGCGTGTGGGCACCTTGCCGGATGTGAACGATCCGCACGCGGCCATTATTTGAGCCTTCGTCTCCAAATCCGCTTCGGCATACACGTTGGTCGTGTCGATCGAGACGTGACCCAGCCACGCGCGATTTGTGTTGATGTCCACTCCTGCTCGCAATAGTGGTTGGCAGTCGTATGGCGGGTGACGTGCGGGCTGATCGCCCCTTCTTGGCGAGCGACGGGCACGTCACGCCAGCCTCTGTCAGATACTGTGCGACAGTCGCGTGGACGACAAACCGTGTGATGGGCATTCGCCGCCGGTTACGGAACACGGGCTCGCCTGCCGACTGCCCCGCCGTCAGCGCCTGTCCCTGCTGAATATTCCGAACGTGTTGGAATCCTGAGGGTTTCGTGCTGTCACTGGCTTCGCCGGTGCCATCGCGCTCGAATAGGGACGCGTCGTCCGTACCAGAGCGTCGCCATACCAACGCCGAGGCGACGGAAGCAACTCACGGCGTCGACGCTACTCGGCGCCGGCGCGGGAGCTCCCAGAATTCGTTGCGGAGAGTTTTGGGAGCGGCGGTTGCCAAGTAGCGGGCGCTTCCGTCTACGACAGCATCGACATGCCGTTCGAACTCAGGGAAGACGTGCGGGATCTAACGCCCCTTCTTGGGGACAGTATCGACAGCGGCGCCGGAATTTGTGCCAAGCGCGTGCCAAGATCAGCGGTGTTTTGCTCCACGCATCAAGAGAGCGTGCATCTTCATTAAAGAATTGATCGGAATGGGACGAGTCGGGCCTACGACGACCCCCTGACTCGATGTTCGGCCCTCTCGCATAGGAAAAGAGCCGTTTTATTGAGGAAATTGGTCGGGATGACAGGATTCGAACCTGCGACCCCCTGACCCCCAGTCAGGTGCGCTACCAGGCTGCGCTACATCCCGAATTGGCCGAACCTAGCGTCTCTTCTTCGCCGCCGGCTTGGCGTGGACGGCCGGGCGAGCGCTCGAAGAGGTCTTCGCGGCGGGCTTTGCGGTACGGGCGACGATCTTCGGTCGCGCCGCATCCACGCTCCGGAGCTGGAATGGCTCGCCGCTCGGCGCGGCCGCACCAGGCTGCCGTGACAGCATGCCGGCCAGCTCGCGCAGCGTCCGCTCGACCTGGAGGATCCGCTCGCGCGCGTCGCTCCCCAGCAGCTCGCCAAGCCCGGAGAGCTCGCCCTTCCCGGCCACGACCGGGAGCTCCTCTGCGATCTTCCGTCTGGCACCCGCCAGCGTCAACCCCTCGACGAACAGCAGGTGCTTGAGCCGCAGAACGCGCTCGACATCCGCCCGGCGGTAGACCCGGGGGCCGCCCTCGGTCTTGGCAACCCCGAGGTCGGGGAACTCCGCCTCCCAGGATCGCAGCACATACGCCTGAATCCGCGCGATCTCGCAGACCTCTGGCTGGCGAAAGAGCGAGCGATTCGGAATCTCGATGCTGTCCAGTTGGGGCATCAATGCGTTGGAGCGTAAGTATATCAAACACTTCCAGTCATCGGTCGACAGTCATCAGTCGGCAGTCGCAGTCGGCAGGACAGTCGACGGTCGACAGTCGCAGTCGGCAGTCGCGTTCCTCAGCCGCACAGCAGCTGGTTACCCAATCCACAAACGAGCGCCGAACGCCGAACCCTGAGCGCCGAGACCGGAAGCCCCGCCCGCCGGGCCTCGCGGGCGAACCGACTACAATCCTCCCGTGCCCACCTGCCCGAAGTGCGCCACTTCCCTCTCCCCGGACGGCACCTGTCCTCGCTGCCCTGGTGACGCCGACGTGACGAAGCTCGCTGCCGGCGCCTTGGACGATGGGGATCGGACGAGATTGTGGGACGGGTCCGCGAAACCTCCATCGAGCGGACCGGCTTCTTCGCAGCGATCGTCCGGCGGCGGGCTGCTCTCGTCGACCAGCGATATCGATCACGGCCGCTTCCCTCCGGGCACCCTCCTCGGCGGGCGCTACCGCATCGTCGGCAGGCTCGGAAAGGGCGGAATGGGGGAAGTGTTTCGCGCCGACGACCTGAAGCTTGGACAGTCGGTGGCGCTGAAATTCCTGCGGGGCGACGTGGACCGGGATCCCGCGCGGCTCACCCAACTCCACACGGAGGTCCGGATGGCGCGGCAGGTGTCGCATCCGAACGTCTGCCGCGTGTACGACATCGATGAAATCGAGGGCCACACGTTCCTGTCGATGGAGTACGTGGACGGCGAGGATCTCGCGTCTCTGCTCCGGCGAATAGGGCGCTTTGCGCAGGATCGCGCGCTCGAGATCGCGCGACAGATCTGCGCCGGCCTCGCCGCCGCGCACGAGCGGGGCGTCATCCACCGGGATTTCAAGCCTGCGAATGTGATGATCGACGGCGCGGGCAAAGTGCGCGTCACTGACTTCGGCCTTGCGGGAGCCTCGGGCGAAACGATCCGCGCAGGGACGCCGGCCTACATGGCCCCGGAACAGCTGTCTGGCGGCGAAGTGACGGTCCGCAGCGACATCTACGCGCTTGGCCTCGTGCTGTATGAAGTATTCACGGGCCAGCGTGCCCTGGAAGGACGCAACCTCGCCGAGTTGATCAAGCAGCGGGAACAATCGGGCATCGTCCCGCCGACCGGTACTCGTGAAAGACCTCGATCCGGACATCGAGAGCGGCATCATGCGCTGCCTTCGCCCGGAGCCGGATGCCCGACCCCCGTCCGTCCTCGCTGTTGCGGCCTCACTTCCGGGAGGCGATCCGCTCGCGGCGGCGCTTGCCGCCGGCGAAACGCCATCGCCGGCGATGGTCGCTGCCGCCGGGATGACCGACGCGATGAGCAGCCGGCACACGATTATGGCAGCCGCGTGGATGGCTGCGTCCCTCGTCGTCGTGCTCCTGATGTATCAGCGCGTGCTGCTCGTGAATCGCGTTCCTATTCCGAAGCCTGCCGAGGCCCTCGCCGATCGCGCACAGGAAGCACTTGGAAAGCTTGGATACTCCGGAACGCCTCGAGCCGCAGCCAGCGGCATGACCGTCTCTGAAGATTACCTCCGGTACGTCGACGCCACGTCGAGCGCGGGAGACCGATGGAAGAGTCTCGCAACGCTGCGACCGGAATCGGTGGTTTTCTGGTACCGCACGAGTCCGCGGCCCCTCATCCCATGGGGTCGAGACCGCGACGTAGATGGGACCAACCCGCCACTGAACATCAGCGACATGACGCTCTCGGTCTTCGACGCGTCCGGACGCCTGTCCGAATTCCACGCGATTCCTGAGCCGATCGACAGCGGCGCGCCGCACGAGCCGACCCGATGGTCGGCGTTGTTCGAAGCGGCCGCGCTCGACATGAACAGCTTCACCTCGGTGGAGCCGAAATGGAACCCGATCGTCTTCGCCGACGAGCGGGCGGCGTGGGAGGGCCGTCCCGCCGATCGACCGGACCTGACCTTCCGGGTCGAGGCAGCGGCCTATCACGGCCGCCCGGTGTTCTTCGCGATCAGCGGCCCGTGGACGCACTCCGCCCGCTCGGCGCCTGTCGCGCCGTCCGGATTCAACGCGGCCATCGAATGGCTGGCGAGCCTCATCATGCCCGGCCTCATGCTTGCCGGCGCAGTGCTCGCCAGGCACAACGTCAAGCTTCAGCGAGGCGACCGCGTGGGGGCATTCCGCGCCGCCTCCATCTTGTTCATCGCGAGCCTGATGGCGTGGGCGCTCGGATCGACCCATGTCTCCGACGTCGGCGTCGAGATCAACCGGCTGTTCCAGGCCGTAGGCTCCGGCCTGCTCGACGCCGCAATTCTGTGGCTGACCTATCTCGGCCTCGAACCATACGTCCGACGCACCTCGCCTGACAGCCTCATCGGCTGGACACGGCTCATCGCCGGCCGATGGAACGATCCACATGTCGGGAGGGACGTGCTCATCGGCGCGTCCGCCGGCCTGCTCATGACCGTGCTGTTTCCGCTCTATTACCTGCTGCCGCCGCTCGTCGGCGTGCCGGAGCCCATCCCAGTCCTGCCGGACCTCAGGCCTCTCATGGGGGTCCGGCACGTGCTCGGCGGACTGGTGTTGCAGGTGAGCAGCGCGATTTCCAATGCGATGCTCGGAACGGTTGGTCTGGCCTCGTTCGTCATCCTCTTCAAGCGACGCACCCTGGCGATCGCCGCGGCGATCCTCTGCTTCACGCCTGTCGCGGTGAGCGGCATGTTCAACCCGGGCTACCCGACGCTGGCGCTCGCGCTGGGAGCCGCGATGATCGCCGTCTTCGTCTTCGTGATCGTTCGAGTCGGGCTGCTCGGGGCGATTGCCGCCCTCGCCATTCACTTCATCCTGCTGCGTGCACCGCTCACGACCCATCTCTCGACGTGGTGGGGACCGATCGGTCTCTGGTATCTGGCAACCGTCGCCGCGATCGGATTCGGCGCGTGCTACATCGCACGCGCGTCAACGGTGGCGCAGCCCGCGCGACGCTACTCATTGCAGGGCGCGTGACGTCGCGGCGCAACGCTGTCCGGCGGGTCTCGAGACTCCGCCGCTGTAGTCAGCTTCTCTTCCTGACTTGAATCCGTACCGGAGTGCCCAGCAATCCGAAGGATTCGCGCAGACGGTTGACGAGGAATCGCTCGTAGGAGAAGTGGAACTCGGTGGCGACGTTGGTGAAGAAGACGAACGTCGGCGGCGCGACACTCGTCTGCGCCGCGTAGAGAATGCGCACCTCGCGCTTGCCGGGGCTGGCGGGCGGGTGCACTGCCGTGACAGCCTGAACGAACCGGTTCAGCTCTCCAGTCGGGATTCTCCGCATCCGCGCTTCGGCGACTTTGTCGATGGTCTCGACGACTTTACCGGAGCGCTCTCCGGTCGCGGCGGAGATGTGCAGCAGAGGTGCGTAGTCGAGGAACTTCACCTGGCGGCGCAGCTCCTCGTCGAACTCCTTCGAGAACTCCGCGCCGCGTCCCTTCATCAGGTCCCACTTGTTCGCCGCGATGATGACGCCGCAGCCGGCCTTCTCCGCCTCCCCCGCGATTGCGGCGTCCTGGTCGGTGGCTCCCTCCGTGGCGTCAACCACGAGCACCGCCACGTCGGCCTTTTCAATCGCCCGTTTCGCCACCAGCACGCTCACCGCTTCGAGCTGGCCGGACCGTGCCACACGGCCCGGCCGGCGTATGCCGGCGGTGTCGACGATGCGGAAGGTGCGCCGGTGCCAGGTGAGGAGAGCGTCGACCGAGTCGCGAGTGGTGCCCGGCATGTCGCTCACGATGGAACGCTCTTCCCGCAGGATCCGATTGAGCAGCGAGGACTTCCCCACGTTCGGACGTCCCACGATGGCGACCGAGGTTTCCCGTTCCAGACTTCGGGACTCCGGATGATCTGGGTGATCCGGGTGATCCGGGTGATCGGGATCGTGGGCATGGGTCGAGCTCGTCGAATGCGCCTGCCCGGAACTGGTCGAATGCGACCGCCGGGCCGGCAGCCGGGAGATGACTTCGTCCAGCAGATCGCCGGTCCCCTCGCCGTGTTCCGCGGCAATCTCCACGACCGGCTCGAATCCCAGCTTGTAGAACTCCACCGCGCGGCCGCGCGCACGGCGGTCGTCCATCTTGTTCACCGCCAGGATGATGGGAGCCTCCACGCTGCGGAGGCTGGCGGCAATGTCCTCGTCGCCTGGGACGAGACCTTCCCGGCCGTCGACGACGAACACGACAACCTCAGCCGTCGAGACAGCCCGTTGCCCGTGTTCGTACACCAGCCGATGAAGCGGGTCCTCGCTGGCACCGAACATTCCGCCCGTGTCGATGAGCGTAAAGCCCACGTTCTGCCATTCCGCCGGTTGAGCATTCACGTCGCGCGTCGTTCCGGCAATGGCCGTGACGATCGCGCGGCGCGATCCGGTGATGCGGTTGAAGAGTGTGGATTTCCCGACGTTCGGGCGGCCGACGAGAACTACCGCCGGCCCGGCGGACTGGCGTTTCAGAGCCATACGGAAAGATGACTTAGCACGGACCTTGACAGCGTAAGTATATCAATCTATAGTAGTTACAACATCCTAGGAGCGGCTAAGCATGATCAAGGTTGACATCGTCAACGAGGTGTCGCGTATCGCCGACATCACCAAGGTCAAAGCCGAGGTGGCGGTGGACGCGGTCTTCGATGCGATGCGGCTCTCGATGCAGCGGGGCGAGCGGATTGAGCTGCGGGGGTTCGGCGTATTCCAAGTGAAACCTCGGAAGCGCGGCATCGGCCGCAACCCTCGCACGGGCAAGGAAGTCCGCATTCCGCCCGGCCGCACGATCCGGTTCAAGCCGGGCAAGGATCTCCAGAACATCGGTGGCTGAACGGCGCGTCCTGATTGTCCCACGAACTGACTGACTCGCCCGTTCCGGGAGAGCTTCCGCCGTTTTCACCGGTCGCGATCCCGTCCTCTCCCGAGTTCCAGTACCTATCGGCCGCCAAGGCGACGATTTCAGGACCGCGTGTGGAAGCACGTGCTCCTTCTGGTGCTGACCATCTGCACCACGACGTTCGTCGGCGCGTCGTACTACGCCTCGTTCGCGAGCGACTTCGGTCGTCGGGCGGTATCGTTCAACGCTGCGCTGTTGCTGCAGGGTCTCTGGTACAGCGTTCCGGTGCTGCTCATCCTCGGCGCGCACGAGATGGGCCACTACCTGTGCTGCCGACGTTACAACGTAGACGCATCGCTGCCGTACTTCATTCCGCTGCCGATGTTCCCCACGGGGACTCTGGGAGCCGTGATCAAGATCCGGGAGATGTTCCCGACGCGCACGATTCTGTTCGACATCGGGGTCGCAGGCCCGATTGCCGGCTTCGTCGCCCTGCTGCCGGTGCTGGTCTGGGGAATGGCGCTGTCCCAGGTAGTACCCGCCCCGCGAATCGAGAGCGGCCTGGCCTTCGGCGAACCGCTTCTCTTCCGATTCGTTTCGTGGATGACGTTCGGCGCCATTCCAGACAGCCAGGCCCTCAACGCCCACCCCATGGTCTTCGCCTCGTGGTTCGGGATGCTCGCGACCGCGCTGAACCTCCTGCCCTTCGGCCAACTGGATGGCGGGCACCTCACGCACGCGACGATGCAACGTCACTCGACCATTATTTCCGGCGTGACCGTCCTCGCCGCCGTCATCATGTGCTTCTTCTCCACGTCCTGGCTCGCCACCACTGCGATCATGGTCGTGATGCTCTTCGTCGTCGGTCCCCGCCATCCGCGCGTGCTCAACGAGGACGAACCGCTGGGCCCGGGACGTAACGCGATGGCAGTCTTCGCCCTCGTGATGCTCATCCTCTGCTTCACGCCGATTCCGATCCAGCTGCTGGGGCGCTAACGCTTGCGGTTCTAGGGTTCTAAGGTTCTAGAAGGTTCGGGGTTTGGAAAGGCCCCGGGCGACATCGATTTCCCGAACCTGAGAACCCAGAACCTTTAGAACCCTAGAACCCTAGAACCGTCACAGTACACTGACTGGATCCACGTCGACCGTGATCCTTCGCGCGGTCTCCGGCCGCGCGGCCAGCGCGGCTTGCAGGGCACGGCGCATGACGCCGCGATTGGCCCCCTTCAGGAAAAACTGGACTCGGTGCTCACCCTTGAGACGGCTGAGAGGCGCCGGTGCGGGACCGAGCACGCGAAAAGCCTGCTTCCCGGATCGAAGGATTCGAACGAGCTCAGAGGCATCCTGCATGGCCGCGTCGAACGTCCGCGATCGCACGACGGCATTGATCAGGCCGATGGTCGGCGGATATCGCATCGCCTGCCGGAACTTGATCTCTTCCCGGTAGAACGCGAGGTAGTCCTGACGGCAGGCGTGGCGGATGCTGTAGTGGTCCGGGAACAGCGTCTGCACGATGGCCTCGCCCCGGTACTTGACCTCGACCCGCGCGGCCGGCGACCTGCGTAAGCAGCTGAAAGGTCCGCTCGCCGGCGCGAAAATCCGCCAGGCCCAGGCCGACATCCGCCGAGATCACGCCGACGAGCGTGACATTCGGGAAGTCGTGGCCCTTCGCGAGCATTTGAGTGCCGACAAGGATATCCAGCTCACCCGCCGAGAACCTCCCGAGGAGCCCGGCGATCGCGCCGCGCCGGCGTATGGTGTCGCGATCGACGCGGTCCACTCTTGCTTCAGGAAACCTGCCGCGGATCTCCTGCTTCGACCCGCTCGGTGCCGAAGCCGACTTGCTCGAGGTAGTCGCCAGAGCACTTCACGCACGACTTCGGCACCGGGATGGCGTAGTTGCAATAGTGGCAGCGCGCGCGCCGCGCCGCGCGGTGCACCGTGAGGAACAGACTGCAGTTCGGGCACTCGAGCGTCGAACCGCACTGCCGGCACACGACGGACGTGGCGAATCCGCGGCGGTTCAGGAGGACGATCGCCTGCTCCCCGACGGCGAGGCGCGCCGTCAGCGATTCGCAGAGAACCGAGCTCAGGATCACGTCAGGCCCTGCAGCCGCGTACTCCTCCCGCATGTCCACGACCCGCACGTCGGCAAGGGGTCGATCGAGCACGCGCTTCTCGAGCGTCGAGAGCGCGTAGCGCCCGTTCTGCGCGTTGTAGTAGCTCTCGAGCGACGGGGTCGCCGACCCGAGCACGACCAGCGCACCAGCATGACGCGCCCGCATCACCGCAACATCCCTTCCGTTGTACCTCGGGCTCTCTTCCTGCTTGTAGGATCCATCGTGCTCTTCGTCCACGATGATGAGCCCCGGCATTCCCAACGGCGCGAACACGGCTGACCGCGTGCCGACGACGACGTCGACGTCGCCGCGCCTGATGCGTTGCCACTGGTCGTGACGCTCGCCGTCGGAGAGCCCGCTGTGCTGGATCGCCACCCGGTCGCCGAACGCCCGCCGGAATGTCATCGCGACAGCCGGAGTCAGCGCGATCTCCGGGACGAGGAGGAGAACGCCGCGTCCCATCGCCCGAACACGCTCCGCCAGCCGCAGATAGATCTCGGTCTTGCCGCTGCCCGTCACGCCGTGCAGCACAACCGGCTGAAACGTTCTCGTCTCCGCCAGCGTCGTCAACCCCGCGAGCGCCGTGGATTGTTCGCCCGTCAAAACGACGGCCGGAGCTGGAACGACGCGAGCGACGGCGACCTCGAACGGGTCGCGCTCGACTCGCTTCCTCGAGAACGCGATCAGGCCTAGGACCGCAAGGCGGGCGAGGGTTTGCGCGCCGATGCCTTCGCGCCGCAGCTCCGAGGCTTCGATGCCATCGGGAGCTCCTTGCAGGAGATCGAGCGCGGCGCGCTGGCGCTCTCCGAGCTTGAGGCTCGGAGGCTTTCCGCCGGAACCCGGAGCCGGACCGGCGGGCGTGGACGGTTCGTCGTCCGAGCCGGCGATGTCGTGTCCTTGCGCCGTCAGCGTCACGATGCGGACGGTGTGATAGGCGGACGCCTGGCCTTTCAGTGGCTGCGTCAGCGAGACCAGGCCATCTCGTTCGAGCGTGACGAGCGCAGCGTGGACGCCGCGGCCCGCCGCGTCAATCGACGACACGCGTACGGGCGCGCCTGCTTGCAGCTTCTCCAGCACCGTGCGCCGCAGGCCACGCTCACCGCTGATGCGCATGCGGCCGGCTTCAGTAATGTGCGCGTGGCGTTCGCTCTCGATCCAGGCGCGAGGAGGCATCGCGGCGGCGACCGCTTCTCCCACGCCGCACGCGTAGTAGTCCGCGACCCACACCGCAAGCGCCACGACGTCGTCCGGCAGGAATGGTCGATCGTCCAGAACGTCGACGACTTCCTTGATCTGCGTGGACCTGGCGGAGTCCTCGCCGCCTGCGCCATTGGCCGTGCCGAGCACGCAACCGGTCATCATGCGCGTGCCGAGAGGCACGAGCACACGCGCGCCTACTGGCGGGACCGCGACGTCCTCTGGCAGCGCGTACGTGAGCGGCTCGAGCATCGGAACGGGTACGGCGACCGAAACGAGGCGCATTTTGTGGAGCTCTACTCTCGAGTTGACTTGTCTGGAGCTAGCAGGCGGCCGGCAGACGCGGACCGCACCATCGTCGCCGCGCCGCTACTGGATGCGATGACACGACGACTAATCGTCGTCTGAATGCTGCAACAGCGCGCGGACTTTTTTCATGTCATCCCAGACGTCCCGCTTGCGCTCGGGGCTGCGGAGCAGAAAGGCGGGATGGAACGTCGGGATCAGCTTCGCCCCGCGGTAGTCGTACACGCGTCCGCGCAGTCGGGAGATCGGGTCGGTTGTCTTCAGCAGGGTCTTCGCCGCAAAGGTGCCGAGCGCCACGATCACCTTCGGAGCGATCGCATCGATCTGGCGGAACAGAAACGGCTCGCACGTTTCGACTTCGTCCGGCTCCGGATTGCGATTGCCGGGCGGACGGCACTTGATCACGTTGGCGATGTAGACTTCGTCGCGCCGAAGGCCGATCGCTTCGATGATCTTCGTCAGCAGCTGACCCGCGCGCCCGACAAACGGAATGCCCTGGATGTCTTCGTCGCCGCCGGGGGCCTCGCCGACGAACATCAGGTCGGCGTTCGGATTCCCGACTCCGAACACCACCTGCGTGCGGCCCTGCTTGTGGAGCTTGCAGCGCGTGCAGTCGCCGATGTCCTCGCGGATGGCGATGAGGGTTTTCGCGGGGGCGGTATCGACAGACGCGGGAACGTCAATTCGAGCCACAACGCTTGGCGGGCCGACCTCTGGCTCGGACGTCACACGCGAACTGCTTCCGCCCGAAGTCGAAACAGTTTCGGACGCCGCCCTCGGCGCTTCCTCGCCTCGCCGGCGCCACTTCGGGTCGCGGCTGATTCCGGTCACACCGAGCTCCTCATAAAACCGGAGGTGTTCTGCTATCTCGCGGGGATCCACGGGTGGTGCGATCAGCGCGGAACGCGCGCGAGGAGGCGCTCCGCGCGGTCGAGGATGCAGGGAGGCCAATGCCGTCTTCGGACCGGTCGGAAACACTTCTTCCCCATCCGGGCTGATGAGGGTGGCGGCGTTGAGGTCGGAGTCGAAGCCGGCCTCCTTCTGCGAGACGTCGTTGGCCACGATCAGGTCGACCGCTTTGCGAGCGAGTTTCGCGCGACCGCGCACGAGCGGATCGCCGCTCTCGGCCGCAAACCCGACGAGCACCGGCCTGCTCGCGCCTTTCCTGGCGGCGCCCAATTCGGCCAGGATGTCCGGCGTTCGCACGAGCGTGAGTCGCAACGGGCCATCGGTCTTCTCGATCTTGCCTGCCTCGCCGCCGCCCTCGGGCATGTAGTCGGCGACGGCCGCCGCCATGATCACGATGTCCGCCTCGCGAACGCGCTGTCCAACGGCCGAGTGCATCTCCAGCGCACGTCGAACCCTGACGACCTCGACCCCTGCCGGCACCGGTTCTCGCGACGGACCCGAAACGAGGATCACCCGCGCACCGCGACGCGCAGCCTCAGCGGCCACGGCGTAGCCCATCTTCCCGCTGGACCGGTTGCCCACGTAGCGAACCGCGTCGATGTCTTCGTAGGTCGGCCCAGCCGTCACGAGGACGAGTCGTCCGAGGAGCGAGCCTCGCGGCTGCAGCAGGTTGTGCGCGGCATCCGCGATCGCTTCGGGCTCCGCGAGACGTCCCTTGCCGATCCATCCGCAGGCGAGGTACCCGTCGCCCGGATCGACGAACTGCACGCCCCGCGCAGTCAGCGTTGCGATGTTCCGCTGCACTGCTTCGTGCTCCAGCATGTTCGTGTTCATGGCGGCGGCCATCATCACCGGAGCTCGCGTCGCGAGGTAGAGCGACGTCAGAAAATCGTCAGCGATGCCGTTGGCGAACTTGCCGATGATGTTCGCCGTGGCCGGCGCCACCAGCAGCAGGCCGATGCCGGACGCCAGGGAGATGTGCTCGATGTCCGAGTTCGCGCCGCGCGCGTACTGGTCTGTGATCACCCGGCGCCGCGTGATGGCCTCGAAGGTCACCTCGCCGACGAACGCCGTCGCCGACCGCGTCATGATCGCGGCGACCTCGTGGCCGCGCTTCTGCAGCTCCCGCGCCACTTCCACGGCCTTGTAGGCGCCGATGCCGCCGGTGACGCCGAGCGCGATCAGGGACATGGCTATTCGGCGGGCTCGACGGCCACTTCCTCGACCTTGCCTTCCTTCACTTCCTTCTGGGCAAGTCGCACGAGCTTCTCGGTGCCGGTCGTCCGCGGTGCGCAGCCGCGCAGCAGCTGCCGGGCGCGGGCGCCAGCAAGGGTGACGAATTCGAACGCATTCGGTACATCAGTTCGGTGAACCACTATCTGTCCTTTCGAGAAACGATTCCACAATCTGCTCGGCCTTCCCGCGCATCGTCCGGAGCCGCGATCGCTCGGCCAGCACGATCGAGCGCAGCCGCTCGACGCAGGCCTCGAGCTCGTCGTTCACGACCACGTAGTCGTACTCCACGAACGCCGCGATTTCCGCCCTCGCGGTGGCCAGCCGCCGCTGCATGGCCGTCTCGCTGTCCTTGCTGCGACCGCGCAACCGGCGCTCGAGGATCTCGTAGGACGGCGGCAGCACGAATACACCAACAGTTTCGGGGCACCTGGCGCGCACCTGGCGCGCGCCCTGCACGTCGATCACGAGCACCAGGTCCCGGCCGGAATCGCGTTCCCGTCGCGTGTCGGCCTCGGCTGTTCCGTAGAGGTTGCCGAACACGTCCGCCCATTCGAGGAAGGCGCTTTCGGCGATCATCGATTCGAACCGTACGCGGGTAATGAAATTATAGTCCACGCCGTCGGCTTCGCCCGGCCGCGCGGCCCTCGACGTGTACGAGCGGGAGAGCGACAAACTCGGCACGACCTGCACGAGACGCTCGGCCACCGTCGTCTTGCCTGTGCCCGACGGCGCGGACACGACAATGAGGAGACCGGACTCGCAGTCGGGCCGCGGCTCACTCGACATTCTGCACCTGCTCGCGCATCTTCTCGAGCTCCGCCTTCAGCGAGACGATGATTTCGGACACGGTTGGTCCTTCCGCCTTGGACCCCGTCGTGTTGACCTCGCGATTCATCTCCTGCAGCAGAAAATCCAGCTTGCGCCCGCACGGCTCCGGGCCCTCGGAGAGCGCCTGCCAGTGGTCGAGATGCCCGCGGAACCGCACGACCTCCTCCGTGATGTCCGACCGGCCGACGAACTTCGCGATTTCCTGGGCGATGAGCGCCTCGTCGGTCAGCGCGTCGGCCCGCAGCTCCCGCACGCGCTCGTGGAGCCGCGCCTGGAGGCCTTCCATCCCCAGGTCGGCTGCGCGCGCGACGCGTTCGAACAGCTCGCCAAGGAGCGTCCGCCGCGCATCGAGGTCGGTCCGCAGATAGCTGCCTTCAGTGTTGCGCATGGCATCGAGCTCGTCGAGCGCCGCATCCACAGTGTTCTCGACCAGCGGCGTGAGGAGCGCCAGGTCGGCGTCCGCTTCGGTGATGCGCTCTCGAATCGCCAGCGCCTGCGGGAAACGCAGAAGATCGCCGGGCGTCATCTCACCCGCAACGTAGCCCTGCTGCCGCGCGCGCTCGATCGCCCCACCGAGCGCCGTCAGGAACTCTTCGTTCAGCTCGACGTCGAGGGTGGCGGCGCGGCGCTGCTGCACGCCCACGACGATCTCGACGCGCCCGCGCGCGACCCGCTTCTGGACCAGCGTTCGCAGTTTCGTCTCGAGCGGAGCGATCGACGCCGGAATGCGGAGCTGCAGATCGAGGAACCGATGGTTGACGGACTTGATCGTCGCGCTGATTGTCGCAGCCTCGAACTCGCGAGTGAGCGACGCGAAGCCAGTCATGCTCTTGATCATCGGGAGCGTTCAAGCCCTTTCTGGCGCAGGCTCCGCCTCCGCTTCCTGCCTGTCGAAAAGTTGGAGAGCATACAGCTTCGCATAGACTCCGCCCGGAATCGCCAGCAACTCCTCGTGCTTCCCCTTTTCGGCGATACGGCCGTGCTCCAGGACGATGATTGCGTCGGCACGCCGCACCGTGGAGAGCCGGTGTGCGATGACGAAAGCCGTCCGGTCCCGCATCAGATTCGCCAGCGCCTCCTGCACGAGCCGCTCGGATTCGGCATCGAGCGACGACGTCGCCTCGTCGAGGATCAGGATTGGCGAGTTCTTCAGGAGAGCCCGCGCGATGGCCAGCCGCTGCCGCTGCCCACCCGAGAGCCGTTGGCCGCGCTCGCCGATGGTGCTCTGGTAGCCGCCGGGCAGCATCTCGATGAACTCGTGCGCGTGAGCGGCGCGGGACGCGCGCTCGATGTCGGCCTCGGCCGCCTGCGGGGCGCCATAAGCGATGTTGGCCGCGATCGTGTCGTCGAAGAGCACCGTATCCTGGGTGACGATGCCGACCTGGGCGCGCACCGAGCGGAGCGTCACTTCCCTGATGTCCTGCCCGTCGATGAAGATGCCGCCGGACGTCACGTCGTAGAACCGCGGAATCAGATTGACGAGCGTCGTCTTGCCCGCGCCGCTGAGACCGACGATCGCAATCATCTGTCCGGCAGGAATCGTGAACGACACGTCACGCAGGACGTAATCACCGGACCCGTCGTCGTACTCGAAGCTCACGTTGCGGAACTCGATCTCCCGTCGGAGCGCGGCAAGGGCCGGCGCGGATGGACGCTCGAGGACTTCCGAGTGCGTGTCGAGCATCTCGAAGATCCGCTCGGATGCCGCCATTGCCTGCTGAAGGTTGGCGTTGACGCGGCTCAACTTTCGAACCGGCGTGTACATCATGAAGGCGGCGACGACGAACATCAGGAAGTCGCCCTGCGTCATGCGCGCCTGCGAGATTTGTGTGCTCCCGTGCCACATCAGGCCCACGACAGCGAGGCCGCCGAGGAATTCCATCAGCGGTGGCAGGATTGCGACCGTGCTCGTGATTTTCAGGTTGGTCCGATACAGCCGCTGGGACGCGTCCCGGAACCGCTGGCTTTCCCGGGCCTCTGCCCCGAACGCCTTCACGATCCGGTGGCCGGTGAACGCCTCGGCCGTGACGTGCGAGAGATGCTCGAGCTCCTCCTGCCCCCGCCGGGTGCTCCGGCGGACACGCTGCCCGAGTCGGACGAGCGGATACACGACAACCGGCGCGCCGGTCACGCACACGAGCGCGAGCCGGAAGTCCACGTAGAACATGACAGCCGCATAGCCGACGAGGCTCAGGCCCTCTCGGATCAAGTCGCCGACCGTTTCTGAAACGGCTTGCTGCACCTGATTGACGTCGTTGGTGATCTTCGACATCAGCGCGCCGGTGGTCTGTCTCGAGAAGAAGCCTGCGGACTGCTCGAGAATGTGGCCGAACAGCTGGTTCCGGATGTCGCGCACGACGCGCTGGCCGACATCCGTCATGAGGTAGCTCGAGAAGTACGCCCCGAGGCCCTTTGCCAGGTAGATCGCCATGACCGAGAGACCCCAGGCGCGCCAGTTCATGCGCACGCCCCAGAATGAGAGCGGCGCGAGCTGGTGCGTCAGGACGCCGTCGGTCAGCGGCTTGATGAGTGTCGTGAGGCCAGCCGCGGCGGCGGCGTAGAGCAGCATGGCCGCGACCGCCACGGCAAGGCGCCCCCGATACGGGCGCGCGTAAGTGAAGAGGCGAGGGAGCGGGTTCACTCGGTGAATCGATACTTCAGCAGGACCCAGAGCGCGACGAACCCGTCACGCCAGGTGATCTTCTTGCCTTCTTCATACCCCCGGCCGTCATACGTGATCGGTACTTCGTACACGCGATAGCGCCGCTTGAAGATCTTTGCTGTCAGCTCTGGCTCGATGCCGAACCCGTCAGAATGCAGCGTCATGGAGCGCAGCACTTCGGTCCGCATCACCTTGTAGCAGGTTTCCATGTCCGTCAGCATCGTGTTGTAGAGCACGTTGGTGACGAGCGTCAGGAAACGGTTCCCGGCGTAATGCGTGAAGAGAAACACGCGATGACGCCCGAGGAACCTCGAGCCGTACACCACATCCGCGCGGCCCTGGCAGATGAGCTCGATGAGCTGCGGGAATTCCTCCGGCGAGTACTCGAGATCGGCATCCTGGATGACGACGAGATCCCCGCTCACCTCCTCAAATCCGCGGCGAAGCGCCGCCCCTTTGCCACTGTTCGACGGCTGCAGAACCAGCTTGAAAGGCAGCGTCGCCGCAAGCTGCGACAGGATGTCACGCGTCCCGTCCTTCGACCCATCGTCGACGATGATCAGCTCGATCCTGATCGGTACTGCCAGGACACGGCGGATGATCTCGTCAATCGTCGCCCGCTCGTTATAGACCGGCATGACGACGGATAACAGCGGATCGGCGAGCACTCCTTTCAACCGGGACATCAGGCTAACCGGGGGGCTTCGCCCCGCCCGCCTCCGCCAAGGCTGCGGCGAGGCTCGCCGAAGCGGCTTCCGCGCGAAGACGGCCGGACCCCCCATCGCCGTCGCTCGCGGGGGCCCCGTGCCCCGCTCCGCTCCGGCGGGCGCGCCTGTGGCGCGCCTAGCCCGCTATGCGCCCTTGGCAACGAGGAGAGAATTCTCGTTACGAGCTGCATAAGCGATTCGCGCGGCAATCCGGGGACGACGTGAAGGTTCACGGCCGTCCCATCGAGAGATACGTGAAGCCGTGGGCCCGGCAGGTTTCCGGCTTGTAGATGTTCCTGCCGTCGAAGATCACGGGAGTGCGCATCATCTTCCGCATGCGGTCGTAGTCCGGTTCGCGGAATTCGCTCCATTCCGTGACGAGCGCCATGGCGTCCGCGCCTGTCAGCGCCTCGTAGCTGGTCTCTGCATACGTGATCTTCGACCCGAAGATCCCTTTGGCGATCTTCGTGGCCTCCGGGTCGTACGCCTGCACGCTCGCGCCGGCAGCGAGCAGCCCCTGGATCAACGGCACCGCCGGTGCCTCGCGCATGTCGTCGGTTCTCGGCTTGAACGCGAGACCCCAGACCGCGATGCGCTTCCCTTTCAACGACCCGAAATGCTTCTGCATCTTCGTCAGAAGCCGGACCTTCTGGAGCTCGTTGACGTCCTCCACGGCCTTCAGGATCTGGAAGTCATACTTGCTCGTCGCGGCGAAGTGCAGCATCGCTTTGACGTCCTTGGGAAAGCAGCTCCCACCGTAGCCGACGCCAGGAAACAGGAACGACGGACCGATCCGCCGGTCGGACGCCACGGCGGCACGGACGGAGTCCACGTTCGCCCCCATCGCTTCACAGACGTTCGAGACTTCGTTCATGAACGAGATGCGCGTCGCCAGCATCGCGTTCGCCGCATACTTGCTCAGCTCGGCGCTGGCGCAGTCCATCATCATGATGGGCGCGCCTGTACGGGTGAACGGCGCATAGAGCTCTTTCATCAGCTCGGCGGCGCGCGGATCCTCGGCGCCGATGACCACGCGATCGGGTTTCATGAAGTCGTCGATCGCAGCGCCCTGCTTCAGGAACTCCGGGTTGCTGACGACGCTGAAGGGGTGCGTGGTTTCGCGTCGGATGACTTCCCTGACCTTGGCGGCGGTGCCGACCGGCACGGTGCTCTTGTTCACGACGACCTTATAGCCATTCATCGCGCGCGCGAGATCACGCGCCACGGCAAGCACGTGCTGCAGGTCCGCCGAGCCATCCTCTCCGGTGGGAGTGCCGACCGCGATGAAGATAATCTGCGCGCTGCGGACACCCCGCGCGAGCGCGGTGGTAAAGGTCAGCCGTTTCTCCTCGCGGTTCCGGCGGACCATTTCCTCCAGCCCAGGCTCGTAAATCGGGATCTTGCCGCGCTGCAGCAGCCTGATTTTGTTGGGATCTTTGTCGACGCAGACGACTTCGTTTCCGTTCTCCGCGAGACAGGCGCCCGCGACGAGTCCCACATATCCACTACCGACCACGGCGATTTTCATCGGTCACGGCTCCCCTGAAGACAGCAAATCCCTAACACTAGCACAGCCTAAAAAATGGTGTCAATCCGTTGAGTGTAAAGGGGTTGTGAGTTTTTTACGTGTGCTAGGATGCAGGCACGTGCGCATCCTGATCGACTATCGTCCCGCGCTCGTCGAGCGAACAGGGGTCGGCGAGTACGCGCACGAGATGGCACAGGCGCTGTTGTCGCTGCTTCCATCCGACGACAAGCTGACCCTCTTCTCCAGCTCGTGGAAGCACCGCCTCGAGCCGGGCCGCCTGCCAGGCGCTGCTATCGTCGATGTCAGGATACCGGTGCGAATCCTGAATCTGGCCTGGCACCGGTTCGAGCGTCCGGTCGTCGAGACCCTGGCCGGGCCCGTCGACGTCGCGCACTCGATGCATCCTCTGCTGATGCCGGCCCGTGCAGCCGCTCAGCTCGTCACCATCTACGACCTCTTCTTCCTCCACGATTCGGCCGGAACCGCCTCCGAGATCCGACGCGACTACCCTGCTCTGTCCGCCATCCATGCCCGCCGCGCCGACGCCGTCGTTGTCATCTCGGAGTACACGGCGCGTGAAGCGATCTCGAAGCTTGGCGTTGCACCGGAGCGGATCGTCCTTTGCCCGCCCGGGGCACCCTCCTGGAGCCCTCGGGCCGGGACGAATTCCTCCGGACCGATCCTGTACATCGGCAGCTTCGAGCGAAGGAAGAATGTGCCCGGGCTGTTGCGCGCGTATGCACGGCTTCGCTCGCGGCTGGCCGACGCACCGGAGCTGGTCATGGCGGGTCGTCCGCCCGATTCCGGTTCCGAGATCCTGGAGACGATCTCCCGGCCCCCGCTCAAGCCATATGTCCGTCACCTCGGGTACGTCACCGACGAGGAGCGCCAGCGCCTCTATCGGTCCGCCTCGATGCTGGTGGTGCCGTCGCTCGACGAGGGATTTGGCATGCCTGTGGTCGAAGCGATGACAATCGGCGTACCGGTTGTCGCGGCGAATCGTGGAGCATTGCCGGAGGTCACGGGGGATGCCGCCCAACTCGTCGATCCCCTGGACGATGAAGGGATGGCTGAAGCCATGCTCAGGATTCTCGAAGAGCCCGCCGTGGCACAGGCGTCGGTGGAACGCGGGTTCCGCCGCGCCAGGCAGTATTCGTGGCGCGCGAGCGCTGAGACACTGCTGCAGGCCTATCGAGAGGTTTACGAGCGCCGAAGGACCACGGCGTGAATCGACCGCTGCGAATCGGGGTCGACGCGCGTGAGCTCCTCGGTGATTCGACTGGTGTGGGCCGCTACCTGGGTGAATTGTTGACGCGCTGGACGTCGCGCGACGACACAGAGCACAGGCGATTCGTTCTCTATACTCCCGAGCGGCTGTCGCTCACGCTTCCGCCCGACACGGCCCAAACCCGCGTCATCGGCGGCGGCCGGGGCACCTGGTGGGAACAGACGCATCTCAGACGCGCCGTTCGAGACGATTCACTGGACGTGTTCTTCGCGCCGGCCTACACCGCGCCGCTGGGAACAGGACTCCCGCTGGCGCTCACCATTCACGACATCTCGTTCGTGGCCCATCCCGAATGGTTCAGGGCAAGCGAAGGGCTGCGGCGCCGGTGGCTGACGCGCCGCGGCGCGAGCATGGCGTCGGTGATCTTCACCGACTCGGAGTTTTCGCGTTCGGAGCTCGAGCGCTATCTCAGAGTCGATCCCTCACGGATTCAGGTCATTCCGCCGGGAACGACAGCGCCCCGTCCGTCGACGAGGGGTCCGGAACCAGACCGTGAACCGCTGGTGCTGTTCGTAGGCTCCCTCTTCAACCGGAGACGCCTGCCGGATCTCATCGCGGCCTTCGCGCGCGCGACGACGGCACTCCCGCAGGCGCGGCTCGTCATCGTCGGCGACAATCGCACCTGGCCGCGTCAGGATTTGCGCGG
Organism: uncultured Acidobacteriota bacterium; assembly: GCA_963730995.1. GTDB lineage: Bacteria > Acidobacteriota > Vicinamibacteria > Vicinamibacterales > 2-12-FULL-66-21 > CAVSUB01. Next base: position 670,541 of record CAVSUB010000013.1, read on the forward strand.
CATCGCAAGGACGGAAGGCGTGGAGGCGCGAATCGAGTTTCTGAGCTACATCCCCGAAGACGCTCTTGCGTCGCTGTACGCGCGCGCATCGGTGTTTGCGTTCTTCTCGGAGTACGAGGGCTTCGGGCTGACGCCACTTGAAGCGATGTCGTCCGGTGTCCCTCCGGTCGTCCTCGACACGCCCGTTGCTCGGGAGGTGTATGGGGAGGCGGCCTTCTACGTCCAGCCGGGGGACATCGCGGGGGCCGCGCGCCTACTCGAGCGGCTGCTGACCGATACGGGAGCCGCCAGGCACGTCCTCGAGCGTGCGCCGGCAGTTCTTTCTCGTTACTCCTGGGAGGAGACGGCGGCGCGGACGCTGTCGCATCTCGAGAGGATCGCGGCGAGATGAGCGTCTCGATCGTGATCGTCAGCTACAACGCGCGGGAACACCTCGAAAACTGTCTCTCGTCGCTCGCCGTCACGCCGCCGGCGACGGCCCACGACATCACCGTCGTGGACAACGCCTCGACCGACGACAGCGTACTGGTGACGCGTCAACGCTGGCCTGCGGTACAGCTCATCGTGCACCAGCAGAACGTCGGGTTCGCAAGAGCGAACAACGCCGGAATCCGTGCGACCCGGGGCAATCTGATTCTCTTGCTCAACAGCGACACCATCGTGCCGCCGGGAGCGATTGACAGCCTGTGCGAGCGTCTGATGGCCGTTCCGGCAGCCGCAGTCGCCGGACCCCGGCTCGTGGACGCAGCCGGTCGGGCGGAGCTGTCTTTCGGACCGATGATCTCACCAATCGGCGAGCTCAGGCAGAAAGCGACGATGGCCCTGTACGCGCGCAGGGTTGGTCCCGTCGTGAACTGGGTCGAGCGAACAACGCGGCGTGAGCATTTCGTGGACTGGGTGAGCGGCGCTTGCCTGCTGGTGCACCGTCGAGAAGCGGAAGCGGTGGGTTTGCTCGACGAGCGCTACTTCCTCTACACAGAGGACGTGGATTTCTGCGCAGCCATGCGAGCGCGAGGGCGCCGGATCCTCTTCACCCCATCGGCCCAGATCACGCATCTTCGCGGGCGTTCCCGCGCGACCGTGCCGGATCGGATGAACCTCGCCTACCGCCGCAGCCAGATGGCGTTCTACGAAAAGCACCACCCGCGCTGGGCGCCGGTACTGCGGGCGTACCTGCGGATGAAGTCGTGAGGCTCACGGAGCGGGACCATAACCGGGACTCCTGGGTTGGCGCGTGGGGCGGGCCTTCAGGCCCGCCCAGGCGGGGTCTGAAGACCCCGCCCTACTTCTACTCAAGTGAGCTCCGGAGTAGGCGCGCCACCGGCGCGCCCCGCCGGAGCGGAGCGGGGCATGGGGCCGCCACCACCCCAGCGCGCACAAGACGCGCGCCGGGGACCCCGGCCCGCGAGCGACGGCGATGGGGGGTCCGGCCGCCTTCGCGCGAAAGCCGCTTCGGCGCGCCTCGCCGCAGCCTTGGCGGAGGCGGGCGGGGCGAAGCCCCCGGTCAAGCCGGAGCGGGACCTAGGCGCGCCACCGGCGCGCCCCGCCGGAGCGGAGCGGGGCATGGGGCCCCCGCGAGCGACGGCGATGGGGGGTCCGGCGGGGCGAAGCCCCCCGGTCAAGTAAGATCCCCGGAGCGTGCGCATAGCCATCGACGCGCGAAAACTGCGCGATTACGGCATCGGGACGTACATCCGCAATCTGCTGCGACACCTGTCGCGGATCGATCGCGCGACCGAGTACGTTCTGCTCTGCCGTCCGGAGGAGGGCGATCTGGCGGCCACGCTCGGCACCAATTTTCGCACCGTTCAGGAGCGCGCGGCTCCCTACTCGGTCCAGGAACAGTTCAGGATTCCGCTTGCGCTCCGTCGGGAGCGCGCGAACCTGTTCCACGAGCCCCACTACGTGCTCCCGCCGCTGACCCCCTGCCGCTCGGTAGTGACGATCCACGACTGCATCCACCTGAGATTCCCGCAGTACCTCCCGAGCCGGGCCGCTCATGCGTACGCGCGTGGGTCACTGTGGGCGGCAACGCACAAGTCCGACCGCATCCTGACGGTTTCCGAAGCCTCGAAGAAAGACATCCTCGACTATTTCCACGTTCCCGAACAGAAGATCGACGTCATCTACAATGCGATCGACGAGCGCTTCAACGAGCCCCCTGCGCCGGACGACATCGAGCGCGTCAAGGTGCGCTACCAACTGAACGAACCGTTCGTGCTCTACGCGGGCAACATCAAGCCGCACAAGAACCTCGAACGCCTGATCGAAGCGTTTCACATGTTCCGCCGGCCGATGTTCGAGCACGTCAAGCTGCTCATCATCGGCGACGAGATCTCGAAGTACGCGACGCTGCGGCGCGCCGTCCACCGTTTGAAGCTCCACAAGCACGTCCGCTTCTTCGGATTCGTCCCCGATCAGACGCTCGCGGCCTTGTATCGCCTGGCGGCGGTGTTCGTATTTCCGTCGCTCTACGAGGGGTTCGGGTTGCCGCCGCTCGAGGCGATGGCGAGCGGCGCGCCCGTCATCACGTCCAACGTCTCGTCGCTTCCCGAGGTCGTCGGTGACGCAGCGGTCCTGATCGATCCGTACGATCCGGAAGCAATCGCCGACGCGATTCGCCGTGTGTTGTCGGACGAGGCGCTGCGTAAGCAGCTCAAAGAACGCGGGCAGGTCCGCGCGAAACACTTCTCGTGGGACCGGTCAGTGCGGCGGGTCCACGAGATCTACCAGGAGGTCTTGTCCCGGTGACTGGCGGGACGATCGCGTCGCACCCCCCCACACCCCAAAAAACCGCCATCGTCCACGACTGGCTCACCGGGATGCGTGGGGGCGAGAAGGTCCTCGAGGCCATCTGCGAGCTCTATCCCGATGCCACGCTGTACACCCTGGTTCGAGTGAAGGGATCGGTTTCGCCGGCAATCGAGGCGCGGCGAATCGTGCCGTCGTTCGCGCAGGTCCTCCCAGCCGTAGGTCGCCGGTACCGGAGTTACCTCCCGTTCTTCCCGGCAGCCGTAGAGTGCTTCGACCTGGACGATTACGATCTCGTCATCAGCAGCAGCCACTGCGCCGTGAAGTCGATCATCTCCCCCGGAGCGGTCCACGTCTGCTATTGCCACTCCCCGATGCGCTACGCCTGGGACCAATTTGATGCGTATTTCGGGCCTCGTCAGGTGGGAAGGATGACGAGTCGGGTGCTTCGGCCGATCATGGCCGGCCTCGCGAGGTGGGACGCCTCGACGGCGGGCCGGGTGGACCGTTTCGTCGCGAACTCGGCCTATGTTGCGGCCCGGATCCGCCGATACTATAATCGCGGGTCGACCGTTGTGTATCCTCCTGTAGATACAACCTTTTACCGTCCTGCCGACCAGAGTGCCACTGACCCCAGCGTCCTTCTCGTGTCCGCCCTCGTGCCTTACAAACGAGTAGACGTGGCGATCGAGGCCTGCCGGCGAATAGGGGTGCCCCTCAAAATCGTGGGTCGAGGTCCGGAACAGCCACGGCTCGAGCAGCTTGCGATCGCGCCGGGCCGGGACGAACGGTCACGTCGAATTCCTCGGCTGGCGCAGCGACGAGGAGGTCCGTGAACTGTACCGACGGGCGTCCGCGGTCCTGCTGCCAGGGATCGAAGACTTTGGAATGGTTCCGGTCGAAGCACAGGCCTGCGGAACCCCCGTGGTTGCCCTTGGGGCCGGGGGGGCCTGCGAGACGGTCCAGCACGGCGTGACCGGCGTCCTCGTCGACCACGAGTCCGTCGAGGCGTTCGCGAACGGGATAGACGAGTGCCAGCGGCAGCGCTTCGATCGGGAGGCGATCCGGGCGGGCGCCGAGCGCTTCTCTCGGGAGCGCTTCCTGCGCGATTTCCCGGGCGTCGTCTCCGAGGCAATGGGCGTCGATGGGAGCTCCGATCAAACCAGCAGCAGACAGACCGCGGGGCGCCCGTCATGATGCGCCGGTTCAACTGGCTGCTCGTCGCCTATTACGTCATCTCTGACCTGCTCCTCGGCGCCGCCGCCTTCACTCTGGCGTACCTCCTCCGCTTCGAGACGCTGATCGCCGAATTGATTCCCGTCACGAAGGGCAAGCCGCCGTTCGGCCAGTACGTCGACATGCTGCCGTTCATCGGGATACTGGTTCCGATCGCGTTTCAGGTCCAGGGCCTCTACCGGCTTCGGCGCGGCCGCTCTCGCGTAGACGACTTCTTCGCCGTGTTCGTGGGCAGCATCCTGGCTGTCGTCCTCGGGATCATCAGCACGCTGGTGTTCCAGACGTATTACGTGCCGCAGGAACTCAAGGATCAGGGCGTCTACGAGGTGTCGCAGCCGGTCTGGGCGCTGTTCCTGATGATCAACGTCCTCTTCACTTACTCGTCTCGAGAGCTCGTGCGCGAGGCGCTGGAGCGGCGGTGGAGAGCCGGTATCGGCCTGAAGCGCGTGCTCATTGCCGGGGCCGGCGACCTCGGGCGGCTCGTCGCGGACAAGGTCATCGAGCACCGGGAGCTCGGGTTCAAGGTCGTCGGGTTCATCGACGACCGCGCCGGCGGCGACCACATCGGCTATCGCGGTCTGCCGCTGCTCGGAACGCTGAACGACGCCGACGAGATCATTCGCGGCGAGCGGATCGACCACGTGTACGTCGCGCTGCCCCTCGAGGAGCACGTGAAGATGCTGAACCTCGTCGAGGCCACGAACCGCGAAGGGGTCGACGTCCACGTCGTTCCGGATCTGCTGCAGTTCATCGCCCTCCGCGCGCGACTCGAAAACCTCGACGGCGTTCCGATCATCAGCCTCAACGACGTTCCGCTGCGCGGGCTCAACAGCGTCCTGAAACGAACGATCGACGTCGCGATCTCGTCCACGGCGCTGCTGCTCCTGTCAGCCCCTTTCCTGCTGATCTCCGCTCTCATCCGGAGGACGTCGTCTGGTCCCGTGTTCTACACGCAGGAGCGCATGGGGCTCGATGGCAAGGCATTTCAGGTCCTGAAGTTCCGATCGATGTACCAGAACGCCGAAGAGGAAACGGGACCTGTGTGGGCTCGTGAGAACGACCCTCGGTGCACGCCAGTCGGCCGATGGCTCAGGAAGCTGGACCTCGACGAGCTGCCCCAGCTCTGGAACGTGCTCCGTGGCGACATGTCGATCGTCGGGCCGAGACCCGAGCGTCCCTATTTCGTCGATCAGTTCAAGCACCGCATCCCGCAATACATGCTTCGTCACAAAGTGAAGGCCGGCATCACGGGCTGGGCTCAGGTCAACGGGTGGCGTGGCAACACGTCGATCGAAAAGCGCATCGAATACGACCTCTACTACATCGAGAACTGGTCGGTCGGGCTGGACATCAAGATCATGTGGCTCACGCTGCTGCGGGGGCTGCAGAAGCACGCGTATTGACACGGGTTGCGCTTCCGGCTTCCAGCGCCCAGCTTCCGGCTCATTTCCTCCTGCCGCACACCGCGTCCGCCTGAGCGTCGCGGAGAATCTGAGAGCGGGCAGCTGGAGCGGGAAGCTGGCAGCGGGAAGCGGGAAGCCCTTTCACCTGGGAGCCAAGAACTGAATCATGTCTAGAATCGTCATCACCGGCGCGGCCGGCTTCATCGGATCACATCTGGCAGAGGCGCTGCTCGATCGCGGGCACTCGGTCGTGGGGATCGACAACCTCCTGACGGGAGCGACCGCCAACATCGCGCACCTGGCGAACCGCGACTTTCACTTCATCAAGCACGACATCACGAACTACATCTTCGTCGAGGGCCCGGTCGACGCCGTACTGCACTGGGCGAGCCCTGCGAGCCCGATCGACTATCTCGAGCTGCCAATTCCCACGCTCAAGGTTGGAGCGCTGGGCACGCACAAGGCGCTCGGCCTCGCCAAAGAGAAGAAGGCGCGCTTCGTTCTGGCGTCCACGTCGGAAGTGTACGGAGATCCGCTGGAGCATCCGCAGAAGGAGACGTACTGGGGGAACGTGAATCCGATCGGCCCCAGGGGCGTCTACGACGAAGCGAAGCGCTTTGCCGAGGCCATGACGACGGCGTATCACCGCTACCACGGTGTAGACACCAAGATCGTCCGGATCTTCAACACGTACGGACCGCGCATGCGGCTGCACGACGGCCGCGCCATTCCGGCCTTCATGAGCCAGGCGCTCCGCGGCGAGGACATCACGATCTTCGGCAGCGGGAAACAGACGCGGAGCTTCTGTTACGTCAGCGACCTCGTGGACGGAATCATCAGGCTGCTGGAGTCGAACCAGCACGATCCGATCAACATCGGAAATCCCCGCGAGATGACGATCGAAGAGATCGCGCGCGACATCCTGCGCTTGACGGGATCGTCGAGCAAGCTCGTATACAAGCCGCTGCCCGAGGACGATCCCAAGGTCCGGCAGCCGGATATCACGAAGGCCCGCACCTTACTGGGCTGGGAGCCCAAGGTCCTTCTCGAAGAGGGGCTGATCAAGACGCTGGAGTATTTCCGCACGAAGATCTGAATCGGCCGACGTTCGCCCCCGCTCCGGTCGAAGCGTATGACCCATTCGATGGGCGGTCTCGCACAAGAGATCAAGAGATCAGGAGATCACGATCCCTTTCGGCCACGTGACTAACAGATCTCTTGATCTCTTGATCTCCTGTAAAGCAACCACCGAATAGTCACCCAACTCCAAGGCAGTGTTGGGGGAATAGCCCCCTCTTGATCTCAATGCCCGAGCTTGTTCACGACCTGTGTCAGGTAGTGCCCCGCCGACACGAACGTGATGACGAGTGACGCATAGACGAAGGCCGTGACGAGCGCCGACGGCCGGCCCAGGTAGTTGAAGTAGAGCGCCGCGACCCCGGTGAAGACGTACATCGCGGTCGCAGCCTTTCCGAAAATCGACGGCCGGAACGTCCGCGGACCCACAGCGAGATTCACGACAGCCACCGTGAGCACGATCGCGACGTCCCGGCTGATCACGAGGACGGTGAACCAGAGGGGCAGCCGATTGGCGGATCCGATATCCGGCAGCGTCAGCATCACGAACATCGTCACCAGCAGCAGCTTGTCCGCCATCGGATCCAGCCACGCGCCGAGCGTCGTCTTCTGACCTGTCAGCCGTGCGATCAGGCCGTCGAGCAAGTCGGTGATGGCCGCAGTGAAGAACGTGATCAGCGCCCAGCCGCGATAGCCGTAGAGCAGCAGGATGACGAACGCGGGGATGAGGAGCATCCGCGTGATCGTGAGCTGGTTGGCGGCCGTCAGATTCATCGCGCGGGGGAGTTGGCGAGGTCCTCGAGTTTCCTGACGGCGGCGATCGCCTCGGCGCCGGTAGCCGGCCGGGCCAACTGGAAGCTGCCGTCTTCTGCCGGCGTCATGACGCCCGCCTCGACGACGAGCGACACTGAAGAATAGCTCAGATGCCCTTGCGAGACGTCCGGAAACCGGCGCCGGGCGGCGTTCCGCCACTGCGCGCCAAGCGCCGGCTTTTCGTCCGCGATGAGCGCCAGCACGTTGCTCGCCGCGCGAGCGAGGTCCGCCCGCCGGACGACCGCGGACGGCTGAAAGGTGTGATTGGCGTAGACCTCCATGACCCCCGCGCGGGCGACGGACATGATCCACGGCGCCGCCCAACTCGTGCGCGCATCGGTAATGACGACGGCGGTCGTGCGGTCCATGCGCTTGAACAGCGGGTCGAGCCTGAGACCGAGTACGGCCGCGAGCTGCGCGCGCGTCACGGTTGGCGCCGTTTCGATGGACTGGAACTCCGGAGGCATGGCGGCCACAGACGCCTTCGCTCGAAGATCCCCGATCCGAGCTTCGAGAGGCGCGTTCGGCTCGAGAGCCAAAGCCGCGCTGAAAGTCTGTAGCGCCGCGTCGAAGGCGCCCCGAGCTTCGAGAATCTCTCCCGTCAGGACCAGCGCACGCGCATCCGACGGATCCAGCTCACTTGCCTTCTGCGCGTGCACGAGGGCCGCGGCAAGGTCATTGTCCTGTTTTTCGACGGCCGCGAGCTCTCGATACAGAAACGGGCTCTGAGGTGACGCCGCTATCGCTTGCAGGTACGCCTGCCTGGCGTCGGCGAGCTTTCCGCTCTCCGCCGCCTTGCGGGCTGCCGCCACATCGTCCTGCAGCACGCGGAGCCGGAGCACGTCGATCCGGCTTTGCAGGGACTGGAGCGTTGGATCGGCAGCGGCTGCAGCCTCGAAGCTCTTGAGCGCAGTGTCTCGCTGACCGGCCGCGAGCAACGCGTCGCCGCGCCCCGTCAACGCCGGCGCGTATCGAGGATTCGCCACGACCGCGCGATCGAAGTGCTCCAGGGCGGCGTCGTGATCCTTGCGGGCGAGTGCGATGTATCCAAGCCCGGCCTCGGCGGGATAGAAATCGGGCGTGAGCTTCAGGCTGGCGGCAAAGTTTCGTTCGGCTGCCTTGAGGTCGCCGATCTGCAGCCATTGCCAGCCTGCCTTGTGACGCTCGAGAGTCGCCGCCGTCCCGATCCCTGCGGGCGCGGCGGGAAACACGAAGTCAGGGTAATGCGGCGTCGAGACTGCCGGCGGCGGAACGGTTTTCGTCGCGCAGGCGCTGACGAGGAAGAGCGCGACAACTGGCACACACGCGACGAGGACACGCCTCCAGGAACAGCCGCACGCGAAGATCCGGCCCGCGCCATCCGCAAACCCCGACCGCGCCGGAATCTCTCCTCGCATCACTGCGGACTCACCGCGACGTCACTGAAGCGTGTCAGCAGACGACGGGGCACCTCGGCCTCGATGGACACCTGTCCGTCGCTCGTGACGTGCTGGAGGATCTTGGCAAGGCGATACAGCTGCGCGACGCGCGTCCGCGACTCTTCGCTGCGGGAATCGAACGTGAGGGTGACGCGCATGGTATCGAGGGCCAGCCTGGCTTCCATCGCGGCGATCAAGTCGTCACGGCCGTCGCCGGTGAGGGCGGACACGCACAGTGCGCCGGGCGAGATCGCCCGCAGCCGCCCGCGCTCACCATCGTCGAGCCGGTCGCACTTGTTGAAGACGTCGAGCATCGGAACGGCCTCCGCTCCGACGTCCGAGAGGACGCTCCTCACGGCCGCAATCTGGCGCTCGCGTTCAGGATTCGACGCGTCGATGACGTGAACGAGGAGGTCCGCGCCCGCGACCTCTTCGAGCGTCGCGCGGAATGCCGCGACGAGCGAATGCGGCAGGCGGTCGATGAATCCCACCGTGTCCGAGACCAGGAGCTCGCGGCGATCCGGAAGCCGCACGCGACGGACCAGCGGGTCCAGCGTGACGAAGAGTGCGTTCGACGCGACCGCTTCATCGCCGGTCAGAGTGTTGAAGAGCGTCGTCTTTCCCGCGTTCGTATAGCCGACGAGGGCCACCGTCGGCACGGCCGCCTTGTGACGCCGTTCCCTCGACTGGGCACGCCGCCGGCGAACCGAATCGATCTCCTTCGAAATCATGCTGACGCGGTGCCGGATGCGCCGCCGGTCGGTCTCGAGCTTCGTCTCGCCGGGGCCGCGGGTGCCGATGCCACCGCCGAGCCTGGACAAGGCATCGCTCGAGCCGACGAGTCGCGGCATCAAGTATTGCAGCTGCGCCAGCTCGACCTGGAGCTTCCCTTCTTTCGTCCTTGCGCGTTTGGCGAAGATATCGAGGATCAACTGCGTGCGATCCAGGACCTTGCGGTCGATCGTCTTTTCGATGTTGCGAAGCTGCGCCGGGCTCAACTCGTTGTCGAAGATCACGACGTTCGCCCGCACTTCGTCGCACGATACCGACAAGCGTTCGAGCTTTCCGCTGCCGAGAAACGTCGCCGGATCCGGCTTCGCGCGCTCCTGCATGACGCGAAGCACCACCTCCGCACCGGCGGCAGAGGTCAGGCCGGCCAATTCATCGAGTGAATGTTCGGGATCGAACCGGCGCGAAGGACCGCTGATCAAACCGACGAGCGCGGCGCGTTCGAGCGAAACCGTCGACGTCGACCGTGAGGCCGTGTGGCGCGTCACTCGACGAATTTTAGCACGCGCTCCCATGAGATCGCGCCGGCGCGCAGCAGCCGCGGCCCGTCGCGTGTGAGCTGTACGATCGTCGATGGCGCGCCACCTGGACTGGCCCCGGCGTCGATGACTGCATCGAGGTGATCGGCGAGAGCGGCAGCGGTCTCGTTCGCCGATGTGGCCGCCGGCATGCCGGATCGATTCGCACTTGTCGACGTGATCGCACACCCGAGAGCCAGCGCAAGTCCGCGCGCGACAGGATGGGCGGGCACGCGCACGGCAACCGTCGCTACCCGGACCGACCAACCTCGCCGACACGATCGCCGATGCCGGGACGACAATCGAAAGCGGCCCCGGCCAGAATGCGCGAGCGAGGCGAACGTCCGCATCGGTGAACGTGCCGGACGCCAATGCCTGCTCGAGGCTGCCAGCGATGAGGGGCACGGCTAGATTGGAGTCCCGTTCTTTTGCGCGGTACAGCCGCTCGACCGCCGCATCGTTTCGAGGATCGACCGCGAGTCCATACAGCGTGTCGGTCGGGTAAGCGACGATCCCGCCAGCAGCGATGATCGTCGCTGCCACGGACAGGGTCGTCGAGTCCGGTGCGTGAGGATCGATTTTCAGGATGCGCACAATCGGGAGCCTAGCGTGGTCGGCCCGATTTCGCAGGCGCGACAACGGAGCGCCTGCTACTGATTCAGGCGATACATCCTACAGATGTCCTCCGCCGTCTCGGGCGTGACTGTCGATCCCGAGCTCTCCGAGATCATCAGCCGCGTGACGACTCCAGCGAGCGCGATGAGCGCCACCGCATCGAGGACGAACACCGCGCGGATGCTCGTCGCAGCCAGGAAACCGTTGACTACCGGGCTCAGTGCGAGGCCTACGAGCGACGCTGTGGTCAGGAGCCCGAAACCCGCTCCTCGCGCCGAGGCCGGAATCACGGTGCCTGCCGCCGTGTAAGCGGCCGTCGTCGAGACGCCGATGGCGAGGCCGAAGATCGGTGTCCCGACAAAGAGCAGCCCGGTGCCGCCTGCGACGGCATATGCCACAGCGCCCACGGAGCCCACGGCAGCACTCGCACCGATGAGAGTCCGCGCGGACGCATAGCGCAGGAGCTTGCTGCACAGGTGATGACCGAGCGCGCCGGCCCCTGCGGTAATGGAAAACAGCAAGCCCGCTATGAGCGGCACTCTGGAAGCCGCTGTTCCCAACTGGCGCACGAACAGCGGCAGGACGGGCCCGAAGCTGCGATCCACGAACTGCAGGGCGAAGATGACCGCCATCAACAGGATGAAGTTCTCGAACGCGAGGACGTTGCGGAATGAGATGCGGCCCTCGCGATCGGTGGCCAGCTCGTGGTGCACGGCGCGCTCGTCGTACATCCAGAACACGAGCACGAGCGCGCAGGCGTAGAAGACAGCCGTGACGAGAAATGCTCGCCGCAAGCCGACGGCCTGCGCTACGGCGCCACCGATGATCGGACCGAGGGCGGGTCCGAGCCGCTGGGCCGTCTGGATGATCCCGATTGCCGAGGCCATCCGGTCGCGCGGCGCGGAGTCGGCTGCCATCGTCAGCGTCAGCGCGCCGTATCCGGCGAAGAAGCCCTGGAGGGCACGCAGGGCGAAGACGTGCCACGGCCGGCTCACGTAAGCCATCGCGGCCATGACGATCACGAAGCTCGCGAGCGAGCGTTCGACCATGATCTTGCGGCCGTACCGGTCCGCGAGGCGGCCCCAGAATGGCGACAGCAACGCCGTGAGTGCGGGCGTGACGCCGAGGCTCAGCCCTGACCACAGCGCGATCTCACCGACGTCCTGAACACCGAGCAGCTGGAAGTACAGAGGCAGGAACGGCATCACCAGCGTGAAGCCGGTAAAGCCGATGAAGCTGGCGGCGGTGACGGCGAAGAGATTCTTCTGCCAGGTTAGAATCTGACCCTCACCGTCTTCGATTCTTCGACGTGGATCGTATCCACGAATCGGATGCGAGCCGGGTTGCTCTGCATCACCAGCGAGCTCGTACGGGTACCATCGCCAAAGAACCGCACACCCTTCATGAGCGGTCCGTCCGTAACGCCGGTCGCCGCGAACACGATGTGCTCGCCAGACGCAAGGTCCTGCGACGTGTAGACGCGCTTGACGTCGGTGATTCCCATAGTCCGGCACCGCTCCTCGTGCTCCGGCTTCGTCACGACGAGACGCGCGAAGATCTCACCGTTCAGGCACCGCATGGCGGCGGCGGTGAGCACGCCCTCAGGAGCACCGCCGATCCCCATCACGGCGTGAACGCTGCTGCCGAACACCGCAGCCGCGATGCCGGCTGACAGATCACCGTCCGAGATCAGGCGGATGCGTGCGCCCGTGGCTCGGATCTCGTCGATGAGGGCAGCGTGTCGAGGGCGGTCGAGGACGGTGATGATCAGATCCTCCACATCGCGCTCGAGACACCGGGCGATGGCACGGAGGTTCTCTGAGACCGGCGCATCGAGGTTGACGGCGCCCTTCGAGCTTGGACCCACGACGAGCTTTTCCATGTAGAGGTCGGGCGCGTGCAGCAGGCCGCCCTGCTCGGACGCAGCAAGGACGGCGATCGCGCCGGCAGCGCCGGTCGAACAGAGGTTCGTCCCCTCGAGCGGGTCCACGGCGATGTCTATCCGCGGGAAGCCGAACCCGGCGTGACGGACACTCGCTGCAAGCCCCAGTCGCTCACCGATGAAGAGCATCGGCGCTTCGTCCCGCTCGCCTTCCCCGATGACGATGGTGCCGTCGATCGGCACCGTATCGAGACACTGCCGCATGGCCTCGACTGCCGCGCGATCGGATTTGTGGCCGTCGCCCTGACCCATCGTGTGCGCGCACGCGATCGCCGCCTGCTCCACCACACGAAGGAACTCGAGCGAGAGGTCGGAGCTCATCGCTTGACCTCGGGAGCAGCCGGTGTCTCGGCGCCGGCGGCTGGAAGCGCGCAGCGTGTCGGCTTGTCCTCACGGAACCCGAGCACGTAGTCCGCCTGCATCAACTTGTGGATCTCGCGTGTGCCCTCGTAGATCACGGCGCCCTTGCAGTTGCGGTAGAAACGTCCTACCGGGTATTCATCCGAATAGCCGTTGGCGCCGTGCACCTGCACGGCGTCGCCCGCCGCACGCTCCGACGCCACGGTGGCAAACCACTTCGCCAACCCGGTTTCCCTCGTGTTTCGCCGCCCCTGATTCTTCAGCCAGCCCGATCGCAGCCACAGCAGGCGCGCCGCCTGGTAGTCCGACTCCATCTGCGCGATCATCTCCTTCACGAGCTGATGCTCGGCGATGGGAGCGCCAAACGCGCGGCGCTCTTTCGCATAGCTGGCGCTCGCGTCGCGGCACGCGCGAATGAGCCCCGTCGCGCCGGCGGCAACCGTGTACCGGCCCTGATCGAGCGCGAACATGGCGATCTTGAAGCCTTCGCCCGGACGCCCGACCACGTTCTGCTCCGGCACTTCGACTTCTTCCATCTTGAAGAAGCCGGTATTGCCGGCGAGGATGCCCCATTTTTCCTTCAGCGTGCCGCTCGAAAAGCCCTTGAAACTCCGTTCGATGATGAACGCGCTCAGGCCTGATGGATCGCGCTGGCTTCTTCTTTTCGAGGTCGCGTCCAGCCAAACACGAGGAAGTTGTCGGCGATGTCGGCGAGCGAGATCCACATCTTTTCGCCGGTGACGACGTAGCGGTCCCCGCGCTTCACCGCGACGGTCTGAATACCGCGCACGTCGCTTCCGGCCGACGGCTCGGTCAGGCCATACGTCGCGAGCTTTCTCCCTTGTGCTTGAGGGACGAGATACCTCTGTTTCTGATCCTCGGTCCCCCAGGTGAGGAGCGACAAACAATTGAGCCCCGCATGAACGGACATGATGACGCGCAAGGACGTGTCGACGTACTCCAGCTCCTCGCTCACGAGCCCGAGGCTGATGTAGTCCATGCCGGCGCCGCCATACTCCTGCGGCACCGAACATCCGAGCAGCCCGAGCTCCGCCATCTGCGGAAGGATCTGCGGGTCGAACCGATGCGCCCGATCGAGCTCCCGGATGCGCGGCGCCACCTCGCGGGCGCCCCATTCGCGCACCGTGCGCTCGATCAGCTGATGTTCTTCCGAAAGATCGAAATCCATGTCAGTGACGTCCCGGAAATGAGATCGGAGCTGGATTGTATCGCACGCCTCCCACGCCTTGTTTTCTCAGCCTTTTCTCATTAAACCCCAACACAGGAGAGCAAGAGATCAAGAGATCAAAGGGGATTCTGTTCTTTTGATCTTCTGAACTCCTGAACTCCTGTTAGACAGGTGTTCGCGCTATTCATGCCGCTCGAGTCGCGCGCGGCGCGTGCGCTCGGCTTCGCGAACCGCCATGTTCATGAACAGAATCCGAAGCCCTGCGACGACCATGCTGACACCCAGGAAGCTCGGAAGCACCAGGCTGCCTCGCGACGTCGCGAAGTCGTACCAGATCAGCGTACAGGTGCCACAGCGATCATCAACAGCGCGGCCCACTTCCTCAGCCGGAGACTTCGCACGCCGCCATCGAGGTTCGCAGCGCGCGCCGGATCGACGATCACGAGAAGCGGCGACTCTACCCGGCCGCGCGCGTCGAAGACCTCGAGCCGTAATGAAGGGACTTCAGCGACGCGCGTCTCGCAGAATCGCCGCGCGTCATTGAGCGTATCGAAGATCAGACACGTCGCGGCTCCCGGCGATGGAAAAGGCTTTCCGTTTGCGTCTGTCGTGCCGCCACTATGGACGTCGCTGCAGAACACGACGAACTGGCTGGGACGAACGATGTCGACCCAGTTCGCCGGCCGGCGCTCGGGATCGTAGAGACGAAGGACCTCGGCCACGCTGCTTCAGTTCAGCGGACGCGTGCGATCTCGACGACTGCCCCAGCCGCCAGGCCTAGCCGGTCCGCTGCGCTCGCCGAGTGCGCGGCGAGCTCGATATGATCGGTGCTCCCGAACAAACCGCAGATTTGCTCGTCGCCGATCTCCGCATAGGTCTCCACCAGCCGCCCGTTCGACAAGCCCGCAGCAGCGATCGACACTCGTGTCCCCTGTGCGAATCGGTTCAGGGTTTCGCGGTCGATGTTGGTGACGAGGTTGCCAAAGCGATCCACGAAAAGGACCGCCCCGCGAAGCCGATCGGCCGTTGTTTCGGGTGACGGGATTCCGAGGCGTTCGTAGGTGTCGACGACGGGCCCGAATGCGGCCACGTCTACGCCTCGCGCCAACCACGCCGCCGCCGGCGCGAATCGGTCGCGGCCCTCGAACGTCCTGCTCGTCGCCGGTCTGGCATACTTGCCCTCGGTGAGCTCGACGATCCGGCGCGGCGGAATCGCCTGGAGGACGGCCGTCAGCAGACCGTTGTCAGGGGCGACGAACCGGTAGTCCCCGGCTTCGACCACGATGCCGCGTCGCGTCGTCCCGACACCAGGATCCACGACAGCAAGAACGATGGTACCTGCCGGAAAGTACGGCACGGCCGCAGCCAGCTGCAAGGCGCCGTGAAGGATGTCGTGCGGCGGGATGTCGTGCGTGAGGTCGACCAGCACCGCGTCCGGAGCAATGCCGAGCATGACCCCCTTCATCGTCCCCGCGTAGTGATCGCGGGTGCCGAAGTCGCTCAAGAGAGCGATGATCGGGGGCATGCCGGGAGAATAGCGGGGATGAGAGGCGCTATGGTCGTCGGAGCAGCATCTCTCGCGTGTTGTTCTTGAGGAGGAACGAGTCGGAGACCGAGAGGCCCTCGAACATCCGGATGATGTCCCGGTTCTGGAGTGCGCGCCGGTTGCCGCCGACGCCGGCGTGTTGCCGGTAGCGGAGGTTCTTCTCGTCGACGATCTCGTATTTCGTGTAGCTGGTGCGCTCGACGCTCGACGTGCAGAAAAGACCCATCACGACGCCGCCCGGGCGCACGAGCCGCACGATCTGTTTGGCCAGTGCCTGAACCGAGGCCTTGTCGAGGAAGTCGAAGCAATCCCAGCACAGGATGCCGTCTATGCTGCCATCGGCGTGCCGGAACCGCGTCTCGAACCCGTTGGCCAGGTCCTCGAGCGTGCCGGCCCGCGTATGCCGATCGACGTCCTTGAAGATGTCCTCGATGAACAGCTTGCAGCCGAGACGATCCCCGAAGAACTCGACGTTGCCTCCGAGGACCGGCCCGAAGTCGAGAAGCACCGGTGCCGGCTGCTGGGAGAGGAGGGACAGGAATTTCGGGAATGCCTTCGAAGGAATGACCGGCTCGTCGGCCCGCGTGGCAGACGGGCTCATACCCACGACACCGGGTTGATCCGGGCGCTTGGCTCCCCACTTCAGAATATCGTTCAGCATCGGACGGAATGGACCCGGCATTCACAGCGACGAAGGGCACCCCCACGGTGCCCTCCCTGCTGCGTCTGCGACTTATCGTGCCGCAGCCGCTGGGGCCGCCGGCGCCGCGGCCGGCTTCGCTTCGGACTTGGGCTCCGCAGCTTTCCCGCCAGCCTTCTGCATGTCGATGCTGCCTCGGAAGTGCGCGCCTTCGGCGATCGCAACGCGGGGAGCGGCGATGTCGCCGTCCACCGAGCCGTTGTCCCGGATGTCGACCTTCTCGCTCGCCGTGACATTGCCCGTGACTTCGCCCAGAATGACGACAGACTTCGCGAAGACCTGTGCCTTGATCCTGCCGTTCGGTCCGATGGTCAGGACGTTCTGCCGAAGCTCGATCTTGCCCTCGACCTGGCCTTCGATGGTGAGATCCTCGCTTCCATTCAGTTCGCCCTTGATGACGACCGACTTTCCGATGTTCACGGTTGATTTCTCCATTCCGCGAAGGGGCTCATTGGCGACATTCGAGGTCCGGACCGGCTCGGCCGCCGCGATCTGGCGGTGCTCCAACAACGCTCGGCGCTTGCGACGGTCCCGATGCAGCCGGCGTCGGTTTCACCGCTTCATCCCGTTTCCACATTGGTCACTCTCCACACAGTCGAAAGAAGGAATGACACCTCTCCAGGTGCTCCTATTATCGGCGTGAGTCGGCTGGGTCAGCAGGCCGGGTCAGTATACGAGAGGCCGATTTTGCTGTCTAGTCCTTTTACTGCTGAGACTTAGCGGCATGCTACAATCTACCGATCAGGTCCATGCGCATCTATTTTGACCACAACGCGACGACGCCCGTGGCC
The DNA here is from genome assembly GCA_963730995.1 of uncultured Acidobacteriota bacterium. Lineage (GTDB taxonomy): Bacteria > Acidobacteriota > Vicinamibacteria > Vicinamibacterales > 2-12-FULL-66-21 > CAVSUB01. Next base: position 687,689 of record CAVSUB010000013.1, read on the forward strand.
CCTCCAGTGGCCGAGGCGATGACACAGGCCCTCCTCGAGGACTTCGGCAACGCGTCGAGCGTCCATCATTTCGGGCAAAGGGCCAAAGCTCGCCTGGACGAAGCCAGATCGGACATCGGTCGCCTGCTCCACGCCGAGCCTTCCGAGATCGTGTTCACCAGCGGCGGCACCGAGGCCGACAATCTGGCGCTGCGCGGGGTTGCGGAGGCACTCGAACCCACGGGGCGACGCCACCTGATTGCGAGCGCCATCGAGCACGAGGCCGTCCTCGTTACGCTCAAGGCACTCGCCCGCCGCGGCTGGAAAACGACTCTCCTGCCTGTAGACGCGACCGGAATCGTCCGTCCGGAGGCGCTCGAGGCGAGCCTGACAGACCAGACCGCCATCGTGTCGGTCATGCACGCCAATAATGAAATCGGCACTATTCAACCGATCCTGGAGCTCGCGCGGCTGGCGCACGCACGCGGGGCGCTGTTCCACACTGACGCCGTGCAGTCGGTCGCGAAGATTCCGGTCGATGTTCGGGCGCTGGGGATCGATCTCCTCTCGCTTTCCGCCCACAAGTTCAATGGTCCGAAGGGTGCCGGCGCACTGTGGATCAAGCGCGGCACGCGCCTGACGGCGCACATGACCGGCGGCAAGCACGAGCGGAACCGGCGCGCGGGCACGGAAAACGTTCCGGCCCTTGTGGGCCTTGGCGTGGCGGCGCGCCTGGCGGTTGAGAAGCTCGCAGCCGACGCTGGTCGCCTCTCGCAGCTGAGGGATCGGCTCGAAGAGGGTGTGCTCGTCTCGTGTGGCGCGGTACCGCGGTCAATGGCGTGCGGGAGCCTCGTGTCCCGAACACCACGAACATCAGCTTCGATGGCGTGGAAGCGGAATCGCTGCTGATAGCGCTGGACCTCGAGGGCATCGCCGTATCGACAGGGTCGGCGTGCTCGTCGGGCACGCTCGAGCCATCGCACGTGCTGCGGGCGATGGGGCTGCCAGCACACCGAACGCAGAACTCGATCCGCCTCAGTCTGGGCGCCGGCAACACCGTCGAAGAAGTCGACTTCTTCCTCTCGAAGCTGCCGCCTGTCGTGGATAAGCTCCGAAGCCTGACGCGGGTACCGGCGAGGGCGTAGGGAACTTACGCCGTCGGGATCAGAGATCCGGGATCCGGGATCCGTAGTCCGCGGTTTTTGTTTGCTGGGCCCGGCTTGTGGCCGGGGCCCGTGATCGCGGGGCCTGAAGGCCCCGCGCACGAGTCGATCCCGAGCATACGTAGGGCCTCGGGCCCTCTCAATAAAACCACGGATCCCGGACCACGGATCCCGTCGGCGCAGCCACCTATGCGAGTAGTCGTAGCGATGTCCGGCGGTGTCGATTCGTCCGTGGCTGCAGCGCTGATGGCGCAGGCCGGGCATGACGTCATCGGTCTGTCGATGCAGCTCTACGATCAGAGCGGAGGCGACGTCCGCTTCGGGAGCTGCTGCACGATCGACGATCTGCACGATGCGCGGCGCGTCGCGGCGCGGCTTGGCATCCCTCACTACATCGTGAATTTCGAAGAGGAGTTCGGCGATCACGTCGTCTCGAACTTCGTCAAGGAGTATGCGGCGGGCCGGACGCCGATTCCGTGCGTCCACTGCAATGGTGACCTGAAGTTCGCGACGCTGGCGGCGCGCGCGCAGGGACTCGGCGCCGAGCTCGTGGCCACGGGACACTACGCGCGTGTCGAGAAGGACGACCGGACCGGCACCTACCTCCTCAAGCGAGGACTCGACGCCGCGAAAGACCAGTCGTATTTCCTCTTCACCTTGACGCAGGCACAGCTCGCCCATGCCAGCTTTCCCGTGGGCTCACTCGACAAGCACGCCGTTCGGAAGCACGCGCGCGAGCTTGGCCTTCCCGTCGCCGACAAGCCGGACAGTCACGAGATCTGCTTCGTGCCCGACGGCGATCATGCGGCGTTCGTGGAGGGTCGGGGCGGCGGCGGAACCGGCGGCGTCATCCGCGACCTGCAGGGCCAGGCTGTCGGGACACATGCCGGGGTGCACCGTTTCACCGTGGGGCAGCGCAAGGGGCTCGGCCTTTCCTCGCGAGTGCCGCTCTACGTCGTCGGAATCGATGCCGGGCGGGAGACAGTGACAGTCGGCCCGCGCGCCGCGCTCGAGAGACGCACAGTGAGGGCCTCCGGGGTGAACTGGATAGCCGGTTCTCCGCCCGCGGGAGAAATCAGGGTCACCGCCCAGATCCGTCACAGGCACCCGGAGGCACCTGCCACCGCCGCCGCCGAGGATGGCGATCGCGTGAGGCTGGAGTTCGACCTGCCGCAGCACGCCGTCGCACCCGGCCAGGCCTTGGTGATGTATGACGGGGAACGAGTTGTGGGAGGTGGGTGGATAGACTGAGGACTGACGTTGTCGGGATCCGTGGTCCGTGGTCCGGGATCCGTAGCTTCTCTTACAGGCCCGCCCTACAACCCTTTTCTATCGCGTCGACTTTGAAATCGATGTAGCGCGGGGCCTTCAGGCTTCGCGGCTCTTCCGGATCGCAGATCCCGTCTCGATCGCACCCAGACGGATCCCGTCAGCGTCAGTTCCTCACACGCTCAGCTGCGCTTCTCCCAGATGCTGTGGCAGGCCGTCCAGATAGTGCTCCGCATCGAGAGCTGCCATACAGCCCGTGCCGGCGGCGGTGATCGCCTGCCGGTAGACATGATCCTGGACGTCGCCGCAGGCGAACACTCCGGGGACGCTCGTTCTCGTGCCGGAATGCGTGCAGAGATATCCGTTCTGATCCATCTCGAGCTGACCGCGGAACAGGCTCGTGTTCGGCGTGTGGCCGATGGCCACGAACAGGCCCTCGATCGGGATCTCCTTGAGCTCGTTCGTCTGGGTGTTCCGCACCACGACCGATGAGACCTCGCCCTTTCCCTGGTCGTGCACCGTCTCGACTTCGCTGTTCCACTCGAAGCTGATTTTCGGATTCGCGAATGCCTTGTCCTGCATGATCTTCGACGCCCGCAGCGTATCGCGCCTGTGAATCAGCGTGACGTGCGAGGCGAAGCGTGTGAGAAAGATGGCCTCTTCGAGCGCCGAGTCTCCCCCGCCCACGACAGCGATCGGCTTTCCGCGGAAGAAGTAACCGTCACACGTCGCGCAGGTGGAGACGCCATGGCCGACGAGGGCTCGCTCGGAAGGCAACCCGAGCAGCCTGGCGGTTGCTCCGGTCGCGATGATCAGGCCTCGAGTGCGGTACTCCCCTTCCGACGTCGTGACGACGAACGGACGCCGGCTCAAATCGACGGCGGTGACGATGCCCCGGACGACTTCGGCGCCGAAGCGCTCCGATTGGGCGCGCATTTCGGCCATCAGATCCGGGCCCATGATGCCGTCCCGGTATCCAGGCCAGTTTTCGACGAGCGTCGTGAGCATCAGCTGTCCGCCGGCCTCGAGCCCCTCGATGAGAAGGGGCTTCAGGTTCGCCCGCGCGGTGTACAGCGCTGCTGTGAGCCCGGCTGGGCCCGAGCCGATGATGATGACGTTGCGGGTCATTGGAAATCTTGGCGGCTGGCCGACTCGGTCAGACGTGCTTGTCGATCAGCTTCTTGAGCGACGCCTTGTCGGCGAGACCGACGACCTGCTCGACGATCTGCCCGCTCTTGAAGAGCAACAGCGTCGGAATCCCCCGGATACTGAATCGCATGGGCGTCGCCGGATTCTCGTCGACGTTCATCTTGCCGACCACGACACGCCCATCGTAGTCGCCGGCCAGCTCGTTGACGGTCGGCTCCAGACGCCGGCAGGGGCCGCACCACTCGGCCCAGAAATCGACCAGAACCGGGGTCGCCTGGTTCACGGTCTGTTCGAAGTTCGCGTCCGTCAAAGTCTGTACCTTCTCAGATGCCATGTGCGATGTCTCCGTTCGGCGAGGAGTCCGCCGACAAGTCAATTATCCTCAGTTATTTGTCGGCGAAGCGGTGACGGCGGCTCCAGCGGTGGCACGCTGCTGAGCTTCCGTCAAGGCTCTGTACACTTTGACATACTCTCGGGCCGAAGCGTCCCAGGAATGGTCCTGCTGCATGCCCCGTCGCTGCATCGCCCGCCAGAGGTCCTGGTTCCGGTAGCTGACGAGCGCGCGACGGACGGCGTCTACCAGCGCTCCGGGCGTGTACTGGGTGAACGTGAACCCGGTGCCCTTGCCGCTGACGCCCGCATCCTCGACGGTATCCTTCAGCCCACCTGTCGCACGGACGATCGGGATCGTCCCGTACCGAAGGCTGTACAACTGATTGAGGCCGCACGGCTCGAATCGGGACGGCATGAGGAACATGTCGGAGCCGGCTTCGATCAGATGAGCGAGCCGTTCATCGAACCCGATCGTCACCGATACGCGGCCGGGATGCCGCGCCGCGAGCCCCTTCCAGAGATCTTCGTAGCGGCGCTCACCGCTTCCGAGCATCACCCACGACGCATCGAGCGACATCAGCTCGTCGACGCTCGCAGCGACGAGGTCGAAGCCTTTCTGATCTGTCAGACGGGATACCAGACCGATGAGCGGCCTGGCCGTAGCACGAGGATCCGATCCGATACTGGCGCCCTCGAGAAGCGAACGCTTCGCGGCGGCCTTTCCGCTGAGGTCCTCTTCGGAGAAAGACGCGGGGATGTACTCGTCGTTGGCCGGGTTCCAGCGCGTGATGTCTATGCCGTTGAGGATGCCCGCGAGGTCGCCCGCGCGCCGGCGCAGGATGCCGTCGAACCCGAACCCGAGCTCCGGCGTCGTGATCTCGGACGCGTACGTCGGGCTGACGGTGGTGATCCTCTCGCTGAAGTTGATCCCGGCTTTCAGATAGCTGATCTGCCCCCAGTATTCCATCGCCTGCACGTCGAGGACGTTCCAGCCCAATCCGATCGATTCGACCGTCGACGCCGGAAAGAGACCTTGAAATGCCAGGTTGTGAATCGTGAACACAACCGGCACACCGCCGACGACAGGGTCCGACGACAGCGCCATCTTCTGGTATACCGGCACGAGGCCCGTCTGCCAGTCGTGGGCATGAATCACGGAGGGCCGCAGCTTCGTCGCACGCGCGTACTCGAGGGCTGCGCGACTCAGTACCGCGAATCGCCACGGATTGTCCGGGTAGTCGCCGCTTGCATCGCCGTAGAGTCCATCGCGGTCGAAGAGATCCGGCGCGTCGACGAACGCGACCTTCACGCCCGGGATTCCGGTCGGCGGCTGCTGCTCGAGGATCGACAGCGATACCGGCCGATTTCCGAGACGGAAGGAGATCGGAATGGCCTTCGTCGCCGACGTATCGACGCGACGATACCGCGGGAGCACGAGGGTCACGTCGTGACCGAGCGCGACGAGGGCCTGGGGCAGCGCCGCGGCGACCTCAGCAAGCCCGCCAGTCTTCGCAAACGGATGCGCCTCAGGCGTGACCATCAGGATCGATAGACGAGCGCCATCGGGCTTCGCGATCTCCGCTGTCGATCCCGCGAGCGCGCTCTGTGGGACCGATTTGGCGATGGAGGCGGCCACTGTCGGCGGCTTTGACGGAGCCGATGGCTTCATGACGCGCTTGGCCCGCACCCCAGGCGCCTTTACAGGCTGTTCCTGCGCTGGCTTGCGGGTCCGTGGTCGAGGAGCAGCCTTCTTCGTTGGAGGAACCGGAGGACCTTCCGGTGGCAGGGACTCGGCCGACCCTGCGGGCGCACTGGACGATTCGACGGCGGCCACTTTGGGTGCCGGCGTCTTCCGACGTGCTGGCGAAGCCGAAGGCGCATTCCGCACTTCAGGCAATGCTTCGCTGGTTACGGGTGGCTGTGTATTGACAGTCGGTGTTGATGATGAGCGTTTCTTCTGTGACATCAAACTATGCGTGTAAATGTGAATGACTGAAAACTCTAAGTTTAACACGCGCTCAGGCGCACTGCTTGCTCACGCCGGAAGCGCCCGGACCGAACGTTTCTCGAACTGTCTCGGGCGTCCGGCTCGTTGACTCGTCTTCCGTCAACAGAGACGATTGTCTTACATGCGCTCTACCCGCCGGACGCCGCGCAGCGCTGTTGTCCGGCGACTCCTTGGCATTTCAGCGGCTGTGCTCGCCTTGACTGTCGCAGCCCTCGCCGGCTGGCGGTGGATGGGGGTCCATCCCACACGCACCGGAAGCGGCGTCGTCCTTGGGGCGCTGCCACGCGGCGTCCTCCGTGACCATCTGAACCTCGTCCTCGTCACGCTCGACACTACCCGGGCCGACAGGATCGGCGCATACGGCGCCCGGGACGTCGAGACTCCGACGTTCGATGCGCTCGCACAGAGTGGCGTGCTCTTCGAGCAGGCTGTTTCGGTGGCTCCACTGACGCTGCCGGCCCACTCCAGCCTCTTCACCGGCAGGTTTCCCCCCGAACACGGCGTTCGCGACAACGGTGGATTCTTCCTGGGCCCCGAGCAACTCACGCTCGCGGAAGTGCTCAAGGCGCGCGGCTACCGTACCGGCGGGTTCGTCGGCGCATACGTGCTGGACTCGAAATGGGGCTTGAACCAGGGATTCGACACGTACGTGGACGACTTCGACCTCAGTAAGACCCGCGGCGTCTCTCTGGGAGCGATTCAGAGGCCCGGCAACGAAGTCGTGGACAAGGCCCTCCCCTGGATTCAGCAGTCAGCCGCGACGCCGTTCTTCGCCTGGATTCATCTGTACGACGCGCACTCCCCGTATCGCCCGCCCGAACCGTTTGCCTCGCGCTACCGCGGCCATCCGTACAACGGCGAGATCGCCTTTGCCGACTCACAGGTCGGCCGCATCGTCGCGCAGCTTCAGTCCTCAGGCCTTTTCGATCGTACGGTTGTGGTCGTGATGGGCGACCATGGCGAGAGTCTCGGCGATCACGGTGAGAGCGCGCACGGCTTCTTCATCTACGAGAGCGTCACGCATGTGCCGCTGGTGATTCGAGCGCCGTTCAGCCTTACGGGAAACCGTCGAGTCGCCGATCCGGTTCGATCCGTTGACGTCATGCCCACCGTCCTCGACCTTCTCGGCGTGCCGCAACCCGGAGCCATCTCCGGCGTTAGCCTCGTCTCGTTGATGACCGGAGCAAAACGCGAGCTGGGGCTCGATACATACTCGGAGGCGATGTACCCGTTGCATCACTACGGTTGGAGCGACCTTCGCGCGCTTCGATCGGGCCGCTACAAGGTCATCGACTCGCCGCGGCCCGAGTTGTACGACCTCGATCGGGATCCGCACGAAGCCACGAACATCTTCGCCGACCGTCAGGCGCTCGGCGATCGGATGATCGCCCAGCTGCGGACGATGGAGGGGACGTTTGCGAAGACGACGGCGACGCTGCCGGCTGTCGATGTCGACCCTGAAGCGCGAGAACGACTTGCGGCACTGGGCTATGTCGGCTCGTTCGTGGCGAGCGCGTCGGATCCTCGAACCAACCGCGCGGACCCTAAAGACAAGATCTCGCTGTTCAACAAGCTCGGCACGGCGACGGAGATGTCGAAGGACCGCGACCGCGGCGACGAGGCGTCATTTCAGAGCGTCATCGCTCTCCTCAATGAGGTGGTGCGCGAAGATGCCGCCGTCATCGACGCCTGGTTCATGCTGGGCACGCAGTACCTGCAGCACGGTGAGCCGCGCCGCGCGATCGACTACTACAAACGGACTCTCAGCCTGAAGCCGGACTACGACCTCGCCGTCATCAACCTGGCACAGGCGTACCGCCGGCTCGGCGACGATGACGCCGCGCTGGCGGGCTTCGAGCGGTATCTCGCGATCGATCCCAAGGCGCCCTTCGTGCGATACCAGATTGGTGAGATCTGGCTGGACCGCGGGGACCTGGCCAAAGCGGAGGAGCAATTCCGGAAGGCGCTGGAGATCGACCCGCACGTCGCGTCTGCGAAGAATGCGCTGGGAGTGATCGCCTTGCAACGAGGGGATCCCGCAAGCGCCGAACGGCTGGTCCGCGAGGCGATCGCGGCGAAACCGGACGTCCGGCTGGCGCACTTCAATCTCGCACTGCTCGCAGAAAGCCGGGGGGATGTTCGACAGGCTGAGCGCGAGTACCTCGAAGAACTGAAGCTCCACTCTGAGAGCTACAAGGCCGCGTTCAACCTGTCACGCCTCTACGAGCAGGTCGGCGATCGCGAAGGGCAGGTCGCCGCGCTCGAGCAGTCTCTACAGAGCAATCCGGGCTTTGCGGAAGGACACTTCTTCCTGGCGAAGGCGTATCTGGACTCCGGGGTCAAGTTTTCCGAGGCCATCGAGCTGGCGCAGAAAGGACTCGAGCTGGCGCCCCGGTCCGAATACGCGTCGCTGGGCCACTACGTCCTCGCGGATCTCTACAATCGGCAAGGCCGAGGGTCTGACGCCGATCGGGAAGTGGCGCTCGGGCGCGCCCTCGACGGTCAGCAAGCGGTAGAGGTCAGACCGGAGTCAGACCTGGATCTGACCCCAACGGGTTGGGCTTAAAACAGCCAACGCCCGCCTATCGTGAGCTGCCGTGCGGCCTGCACGGCCGTCGGCGCTTTGTAGGCTACCGTCGAACCGGAGATCGTCGTGTCCGGATACCGCGCCTGTCGCGTCGTGACGGTCGCGGCGTTGAACAGGTTGAAGATGTCGGCAAAGAGACCGAAGCGATGTCCGGAGACCTCGAAGGCTTTCTCTATTCGCAGATCGAAGTTGTTGTAGAAGTCATTCTTCTCGGTGCCGCGCGGCTCGAGGAAGATCTGGCGCCGCGAGCTCGGCGACGGCAGGTTCAGTTGTGAGCTGCTGAACTGCTGGTATGGCGTGAACGGAGTGCCGCTGTAGCCGGTATACGCGCCACCGACCAATACGTCTATGTTCGGGACCTGATACGACACATAGGCCTTTACCTCGTGCCGGTGTGAGTTCGTCAACTCCCCGTCGGCATTGATAATCGCCGTGTTGGGCGAGTTCCAGGCCGTGCCCCCCAGCCAGTTCCCAAAACCGGTGTTATCGACATTTCCAGTGGTCTTCGAGAGCACATAGGAGAGCTGATAGCCGAAGCGACTCTTCAACGAGCTGTTCAACAACAACATGAGCCCCTTGTACGATCGCTTCGGATCGGCGGTCGCAATGACGCTCCCGTCCGTCGCAAGGTACTGGAAGCCCTCCGTGTTGCGGATGAAGAAGCTGTCGTTCGAGCTTCCGCTGTTCGCCCAGGAATAGCCGGTGAACGGCTGGCCGGTCAGCTGATTGGTGAGTTGGACCGGGAGCCACCTCGCATTGCTGATGACGTTGTTGATGAAGTCGTTGGTGTCCCGCCAGATGCCGGTGGCCGTGAACCGCAGCTTGCTTGTGAGCTGTGTTTCGTACGAAACGTTGAACTCATCGGTTCGTGGATGGTTGATATCCGAGCTGATGCCGTAGGGGATGCCTGGAATCAACACTTCACGCGGGCCCAATCCGTTCTCCAGGATGGGAGTACGAGCTACGTCTTCCACACCGGGAACCGCGGACGTATAGAACCCTGTCGCAGCTCCTTCGAAGTACCGGCCAAAATACGCCTTCAGCGCCGTCGTCCCCTTGCCGGTGAGATCGTAGGCTGCACCGATCCGCGGCCCCCAGGCTGTGCCGGGCGTGTAGACATCCTCGTTCAGAATCGGGCTGCTTCCTCTGATGTGATCCAGGCGCAGGCCGAGGTTCAGCGTCAGTTTCCCGGCGGTCCATTGATCCTGAACGAACGCGGACGTGCGCTTGTTGTCGCCTTGGATGTCGTATCCGTAGCTCAATTGATAGTACGGAACACCACCGTAGGCGTAGATGTAGAAGCCGGCCGGCCCGAAGGGCTGCGCGACGTCGCGGACATGACTGCGCTCGATTTCGAGGCCGAACTTGAGCGAGTGTCTCCCGAACTTCTCCGCGTACTTCGTGAGCGCGACCTGTACCTGGTTGCGGCTCCGGTCGTTGTAGAGAAGCCCGCCGCCGCCGCCGCAGCAGTACTCGCCCGTGAAACCGTCGAACGTGTACGGGGACGGGTCGACCGGATCGAGATTGTAGTAGCCGTTGTATCCGGTGAACTTGGCTTCCAGGAAGGCGCTCGCGCCGAAGACTTTCCTCCACTGGAAGTTCCACACCCACTCGGGTGCGTCCTCTTGAACAGTCTGCCGATCCGTCGCTTGCTCGTCGGGCCAGTTTCCGACTCGCCCCGTCAGGTTGTACGAGTCGTACTGCATGCCGGCAACGAACGTATCACTCGTGGACGGCTGGAACGTGAACTTAACGTTGAACCGCGGACTGATCTCCGTAGAGTTCGCGACGGGCCCAGTCGGGTCTGAGCTGGTCGAGAATCGCTGGACGCTCGCGAAGAAGAACGCTTTGTCCCGTTTCAACGGGCCGCCCAACTGCACGGTGTAGTCGGTCAAGCTCTTCGTGACCGCCGCCTGACCAAGCGACGGGTTTGCGGCAAGGACGCTGCTGCTGATGTTGTCGGATGCGAGCGAATCGCGCGTATAGCGAATGGTGAAGAGTCCCGCATACGCGTTGCCCCCGGACTTCGTCACGGTGTTCACGATCGCGCCGGTAAAACCGCCGAATTCCGCCGGGGCGCCCAGCCCGCCAATCTGCACTTCCTGAACGAGGTTCTGATTGAAAAACGTCCATGCCGATCCGCCTTCCGGATCTCGAGTGTCCACGCCATCGAGCAGGAGCGCATTGCCGTAGGGGCCCTGTGCTCCAAAGGCAGACCGATCGTTGATGCCGGGGGCATAATTCATCAGAGTCGCCGATGTCGACGAGTAGATCGGTATCAGCGTGAGGAGATCGTTCGAGAGGTTCGTATCCGTCGCGGCGCTCTTCACGTCAACTGTCGATGCCTCCGCTCTGACGTCGACGGTCTCCGTCACGCCTCCGAGCTTGAGCGACAGATCGACGGTGACGGTCTTGGCCAGCCCCACGACGACCGCGTCGACCTGCTGAGTAAGGAATCCGGTGAGCTCCGCCTTCAACCGGTAGCTATCCGGTTGTAGGCCGACGAACCGAAAATCACCTGAACCTTCAGTGACGGTCGTCTGGCTGCCTCGGGCTCCGGTTAGCGTCATCGTGACGCCTGGCAGAACACCTCCCTGCGGATCGGTCACTTTGCCTTCAACCGTCCCCGTCTGCGTCTGCGCACGCGCCACGGTCGACGCGAGCGCGATGAATAGCACGACCGCCAATAGATCGGTGACACGTCTCAAGGCGCTCACCTACTTCTTTCCTGGCGAGTGGATGCGGTCGTGCTGCGCGGAATAGATCGCATAACCTGCTCCGGCACCGAGGACGGCGAGAACCGCAATCCCGGCAGGGGTCCTGAAGAACGCTGGAGACTGCTTTGCGGGAGTCGAGGCCTGTTCGGACCGACGCGCAACGGTCGCAGGCGGCCGAGGGGTTGCGACATTTCGCGGGCGCAGCTCGGCGAGAGCGGTTCGCAGCGGTTCTTTAGGAGGCGTTCTAACGTCTGAGGCTGCGGCTGAACACGGAATCAGCGCGACGACCACAGCGCCGAGCACGCGCGTCAGTCGCGTGCTGGACTGCAGGCTGCCTAGGATTCCCAAGGTTCCTCCTCATTCGAGGCGGAACGTCGTGATGCAAACGCAAGCTGACGACGTCTGCCTCGCGCGGCAGTATATAGTCGGCCGAGTTGACAGGCAACAACCTGCTGACACGAAATGCGTTGCACTCGCGTTGGTCCCGCGATTCGTCACGCGCATTGCCTCGATCCCGACTCATGCATTCGTGCGATCGGCACCCTCGCGGCCGTCCCGACCGAGCTCGGGTGCTAGAATCCTGCGGTGCCGCCCCCCAATCAGGGTCCTCCAGTACGCTCCGACCCTCGAGATATCGCGGAGCTTCGCCGGCTGCGTGAAGATCACCCGGACCTTGCCGCAGCAGTCGATCTTCAAATCGAGCTGCTGCAGCTCCAGCGACGGGTACAGTCGCGGGTGTCGCTGCCGTCGATGCCCCTCGATGCCGAGTACCTGAATGCGCGGCTCGCGCGCGCGCCGATCCTCGACTTCGATCAGATCCCGGTCGACTGGGGTGACATGCGGTTCCTCGTGCGGGCGACGGCGGCCGCGATGCGCCACCACGAAGCGCTCGATGATGAAGCGTGCCGGCGGGCCGAGGGGCTCTCGCGCGACGGCGATCGTCTTCTCGCGCTCGCGAAGAACTGGTACGAAAGCGTTCGGCCCGGCACCGAAGAAGCGGCGGAGATCGCGGGACTCGACAGCGTGCTGCTCCAGTCGATGCGTCCGTTCCTGACGCGTGCGGCCGAAGCCATCATGGCGCGCATCGACTTCGCCGGCTGGCAGAGAGGCACATGTCCGCTCTGCTTCGGCGAGCCGGACCTTGCCGTCATTACACCTGCCGCCGAGCGCGTCCTGATCTGCGCGCGATGCAACGCGCGGTGGCGGTTCCACCAACTCACGTGCCCGTTCTGTCTGAACGACGATCGCAAGAAGATCACGTCGTTCGCCAGCCGCGATGGCCGGTACCGGCTCTACGCCTGCGACGTGTGCACCCGCTACATCAAGGCGTACGACGCACGTCAGGCGACGCGACCGGTGCTACCTAGTGTGGATGGAGTGGCGACGCTGCCGCTGGACGCGGCAGCGATGCAGAAGGGCTATAAGTAACCGCTCCCGGTTACTGCGGATCCTGCTTGAAGATATCCGCCTGGTCGGAGAGCCAGTTGAACAGGTGGCGCGTCTCCCAGAAGCGGCCGTTGTTCGACGTGGCGCCGAGGACGACGACGGCGACGTTGTGATTGCTGTCGGGCAAGTGGAGGAGCGTCGCCAGGCAGTAGCCGGCCTTGCTGATGAACCCGGTCTTCCCGCCCATCACTTCGACCTCACCGCCGCGCACGAGCCGGTTCGTGCTGTGGATCGTGAACGTCCGCCGATTGGTCGAGACCTGGTACTCAGGCGGTCCGCATGATCGGCGAGATTCGATCGTCCGACGCCGCAAACGAGATCAACCGTGAGAGATCGTAGGCAGAAGAGACGTTGTCGGGATTGAGACCGGACGGGTCGACGAACGACGTGCTCTCGAGACCGAGCTCCAGGGCCTTCTCGTTCATCCGCTCGACGAAGGCGGCGGTGCCGCCGTGCGAGAGACGGGCCAACGCGCGCGCGGCCGCGTTGTCCGATGCAATGAGCGTCAGGTGAAGCAGATTGTCGAGCGTCACACGCTCGTTGGCGCGAAGGTACGTGGTGGACGCGGCGTAGACGTCGCCGCGCTCCACGGTGACTTCCTTCGACAGATCCGGATTGTCCTCGAGGAACACCACGGTCGTCATCACTTTGGTGATGCTGGCGATCGAGCGCTTGTCCTGCGCGTTCTCCTCGTAGAGCACCTTGCCGGTTTCGGGATTGAAGATGATGGCGGCGGCGGCCCTGATATCGGGAACGAGCGCGCCCGTCGCGTCGGTCTTGTAGCGCGGCGTCATCGCCGCCTGGAGCGCCTGCAGCGATCGGAGGCGAGCCTGCTCGTGGGTGCGTGCCGCGGTCCGCGCACGCTCGAGCCGGGCCTTCCGGGCGCTCGACGACTTCGCAGAATATGTGGGCTTCTTCGTCGGGGCTGACTGCCGGCTGCTCGAGCTGCTCGGGGTCGAGCTCGCGCTCGCCGTCGTCTTGGTCGGTGTCGCCGCCTGCCGCGCAGCCTCAGCCGGAGCCGTCATTGCGCCAATACCGACGACCAACAGCAGGGCTGAGAATGTGTCTACGCTCCGAGGGCGGATCAGGCGCACGAATCCTCCGGGATGACACCAGCTGGCTGGGGGCAACCAATGCTGTAAAAATGGAACGACCAAAGTTTAACAACAAACCCCATGGTCATCAACCATTTATGTAACTGAGCTGCGAAATTCCGTCTGTCGGACGCAGGGGCTTCGGCCAATCTTACATAGCCGGCGGTGTCGCCTACAAGACATATACCAACCACAACCATTCGGGTTTCGAGCTCGCCAATGACCGGATTCAGTGCAGTTCATCTGAGGGGTAGACTTCGGTCTTCGCCGGGCCAGCCGATACCCCTACCCGTCGTTTCGGTCAACATCTCGACGCCCATCAACTGAACAGGCGCGGACGGCTACCGCGCCAGGGCGACTGTCAGCAGCAGCGCCCGCGCCGTTCCTTTCCATGACTCCGTACTGTCGAAGCGCTCGGACAGTGAGTGCGAGCCTTCCCCGCTGCCGCCGCCATCGATCGTGATCGCCTGAATTCCCAGGCTCATCGGAAAGTTGGCATCAGTCGAGCCCTCTTCGAGCGGCGAGTTCAAACCCAGAGAACGCGAGACGTCCAGCGCCGTTCTGACGATTGCCGCGCTCGCCGGCGTCGATCCCGGCGGCCGATCGCCAACCAGCTTCTTTTCGAGCGTAAGGCGGCCCTTGTTGCCCCAGCGCGCATTCTCCTCGGCAAGCGCTTGATCCAAGGCCTCCATCACGCGCCTGTCTACGTCGGTCAGCGAGGCTTTGTCCGATGACCGCATGTCGATCTCCATCCATGCCTCGGCCGCGATCGAGTTGACCGACGTGCCGCCGCCGACGCGCCCCACGTTGAACGTGGTCTTCGGATCGTGAGGCACTTCCAGGGCGGCAATCCTGGCAATCGCGCGTCCGAGGGCGTGTACGGGATTGGCGATACCGAAATCTCCAAAGCTGTGGCCTCCGGGTCCTTTGAAGGCGACGCGGTATCGGCGGCTTCCTACGCCGATATGCGTGATCGACAGCCCTGCACCGTCGATCGACACGAAGCGATCGATGCGCCCTTGAAGCTCGGTGCCCACGAGGTGCTTCACGCCTCTGAGGTCGCCGAGACCTTCCTCCCCGACCGTCCCCACGAAGGTCACGCTGCCGGCGGTCTCGATCCGCGCTTCGTTCAGGGCTCGAATCACGCCAAGGACGACGGCCAGCCCGCGGCAGTCGTCGGAAATGCCGGGTCCCGCGATCGTCGAACCCGAACGCGTCGTCTTGACGTTGGTGCCTTCAGGAAAAACGGTGTCGAGGTGCGCGCTCATCACCACGCGTGGCCCGGCGGCGCGGCCCGGCCGGTCTCCGATGACGTTTCCGACCGCATCGATTCGAACGTTCTTCAGCCCGAGACGCTCGAAGGCGGCACGATAGGCCTCGGCGCGCAACCGCTCGGCGAACGGCGGCGCCGCGATTTCGCACAGGCGAGTTTGTTCGTTCAGGAGCTCCGGCTCGTTGACCCTGATGAAGTCGACCGCGGAGCGAACCGCGGGCTCGGACGCGAGCGTCTCAGTAGACGGTGTGGGCCGTTGCATCGCGGCTGACGCTGCTCCGCTGACGCCGACGATTGCGAGCGCTCGAAAGGCCGAGTGAAGGAACGTCGCGAGGAGGCGGGTACGGTACCTGGCGGTCATGTGCCGCCACTCTATCGCAGCCGACAAGCGCTGGATCCAATTCGTTGGGGACGGGATTCAACAGAGCTCGTCTACCCGCACAGCCGTCACTGTCTGCACACGCGAGCGAAGCTCCGCGCCGGACAAAAGGCTGTCGTGGACTAGATGAAACTCCGGGAATTGATAGACATCGCGATGCAGTTCTGTCGATTCGGCACGGAGAACCGCACATGCATTCGTCGGTACAGGAATTGCTCACCGTCGGGCAGGAGCGTCGCATGATGAGTCTCGTTCGGCTCCTCGGGTACACGTCGCTGGCGTGCGGGTGCGTCACCGGGCACTACCGCGAAATCGCCACCAGCCGCGAGGTCACCTACGTCGAGGAGAAAGGCACTACCTGCGAACACCACGGCCATCGCCGCAATCACACGCTGGCGCCGGCCCGGTTCGGAATGGGTAGCGTCACCGCCAAAGCGTCGTAGCGGCTATTCGGCAGGACGGCAGCGTGCTGTCGTGCGCCGATAGACTGTTCCGCCACCGCCACGGTGGCGGCCGGTCGTATTTGCAGTTTGATTGCCACGAACGATCATCTCGGACATCGTCGTCCCCACCGGCTCTCGCAACCACTTTACGAGTTGTTTTCACGCGCGCGCGTCCGTAGTCGTCGTCGATCCGCGAACCAAAGCGGCTCGACCGGCGTTCGTCGTCTCGCGACCACGAACGAACGTTACGAAGAGTTGACCTGTTTTTTTGTTCCACCCGCCTCACCCCGGCGGGTAAAATTGCACGTCATTTCGCAACAACCCAATTCGAGGAGGAGCGGGTAATGAAGTATCTGCAGTCGGCCCGCGGCACGTTCGCGGTCGCCGCGGTCTTAGCGTTCGTGTGTGCTGCTGGTCCGCGTTTGCTGGCGCAATCCACGACGGCGGGCGCGATCGGTGGACTTGTCGCTGACCAGTCCAAGGCCAGCGTCCCCGGCGCGACCGTGACCGTCCGCAACGTCGCCACCAACGCGGCATCGGACGCCGCCTCGGATGTCAACGGGCGCTTCCTGGTCATCAACCTGGCGCCCGGCGTGTACACCGTCGAAGTGACGCTCAGCGGCTTCTCGCCGTACAAGCGTGACAACGTCATCGTGGAAGTCGGTCGTACGACGACGCTCGACGTCGGGCTCGGGCTCGCCGGTCAGGTCGAGACCGTGCAGGTCACGGCGGAATCGCCCATCATCAACACCGAGCAGTCGGACTTCTCCACCAACATCAACCAGACGACGATCGCCAACCTGCCGACGAACACGCGTCGCTGGTCGACGTTTGCGCTGATGACGCCTGGCGCCGCACCGGACGGCACCTTCGGCCTCGTCAGCTTCCGCGGGATCTCCGGCCTCCTGAACAACAACACCGTCGACGGTGGGGACAACACGCAGGCCTTCTTCGCGGAGGAACGTGGCCGCACGCGTCTCGCGTATTCGGTCAGCGCCGACGCCGTCCGAGAGTTCCAGGTGACGACGTCGAACTACTCGGCCGAGTACGGCCGCGCCGCCGGCGGAGTCGTGAACGCTGTGACCAAGAGCGGGACGAACGAGTTCCACGGATCGGGCTTCTACTTCCTTCGCGACAACAAGTGGGGGGCGACCAACCCGTTCCAGACGCAGAACGTGTTCGTGGATGGCGTGAGCACCACAGTCCAGGTGAAGCCGAAGGATCGCCGTCAGCAGTTCGGCGGGACGGTCGGCGGGCCGATCCAGAAGGACAAGGTGTTCTTCTTCTTCAGCTACGACCAGCAGGCACGCAATTTTCCCGGCGTTGCGGCGCCGACCAATCCGACGTCGGTGTTCGGTCCGTTCACGGCGGCGGAGCTCGCCACGTTCCAGACGCGAGGCATTACGCCCGCGCAGCAGGCTGACGGCATCAACTTCCTCACGAGCCTCACTGGCGTCGTGCCGCGAACCGGCGACCAGACGCTCTTCCTGCCCAAGGTGGATTGGAAGTTGAACAACAGCCATTCACTCGCGGTCACTTACAACCGGCTGCGCTGGGACTCGCCCGCAGGCGTCCAGACGGCGGCCGTGGTCAACCGGGGCATCGAGAGCTGGGGGAACGACGGCGTGAACGACGACTGGACGACCGCCCGGTTCACGTCCGTCCTTGGATCGCGAATGACCAACGAAGTCAAATTCCAGTGGGGCCGGGACTTCGAATTCCAGAGCAGTCAGGAGCCGGCGCCGGGCGAGCCGGTGTCGGCGCTGGGGCGGACTCCCCAGGTCACGCTGACCGGCGCAGGCAATTTCGCCTTCGGGAAGCCTGACTTCCTCGAGCGGACGTCGTATCCCGACGAGAGACGGATCGATCTCGGCGACGTGTTCACGATCTCGAGCGGCTCGCACTACTTGAAAATCGGTGCGGATATCAGCCGCGTCTCCGACGAACTGGACAGCCTCTTCCAGGAAGCCGGCGCCTACAGCTACAGCGGCCGAGCCGACTTCATCACCGACTACGAGAATATGCTTGCGGGTGTCCCCACGCGCAACTACAGCAGCTTCAACCAGGGCATCGGGCCGACCCGGTTCAAGTTCCACACGTGGGACTACGACGTGTTCATTCAGGACACCTGGCACGTCAATTCCGCGGACGACGCTGAACCTCGGGCTGCGATACGACTACGAGAAGATGCCGGAGCCGCAGATCGCGAACTCGCTGCTGGCCGCCACGTCGACCTTCCCAAGCGACCGGAACAATTTCGGGCCGCGCATCGGCGCGACGTACGACGTCAGCGGTCATGGGACCACCATCATCCGCGGTGGATACGGTCTGTTCTATGGCCGCATCATCAACTCGACGATCTCGAACGCGATCACGAACGTCGGGTCGGCATCGGGTCAGATCTCCCTGCAGCTCCAGACCACGTCGGCGGGTGCGCCGAGCTTCCCGAATGTGCTCGCGAGCGCATCTGCCACGCCGGTCAGGCCAGACGTCGTGGTCTTCGCCGACGACATGCAGAACCCGATGGTGCACGAGTGGGACGCCATCGTCGAACAGCGGCTCGGTGCGAGCACGATGCTGTCGGCATCCTACGTTGGAAGCGCCGGCCGCAACCTGCCGCTCTTCATCGACGCGAACCTTCCCCAGCCCTCGGGCACGGTCAGCTACGCCGCGATCGGCGGACCTTTCGATGGTCAGACGATCACGACGCCGATCTTCACCGGGGCACGACCGGATGCGAACTTCGGGCGCATCACGACGGTTTCGCCCCTGGTCGACTCGAAGTACAACGGTCTCGTACTGCAGGTGAATCGCCGGTTGAACAAGGGACTACAGTTCCAGGCCAGCTACACCGAAGCGCGCGCGACCGACAACGGCCAGAGCTCGCAGACCTTCACCTCGGCCAACAACGTGTTGAATCCGTTCGAGCTCGGGCTCGAGGACGGCACGTCGAACTTCGAGGTCCGTCACCGGTTCGTCGCCAACGCCATCTGGAGTCCCAAAGTGGGGGCCGAGGGCACCACGATGAACGCGATCTTCTCGGGATTCACTATTTCGCCGACGTTTGGCACGACGTCCGGCGTGCCCTACACCGCCACCCTCACGAGCAACACGCCGAACACCGCTCGTGTCTCGACCGGTGTCCTCGGCGCTGGCGGCTCGAACCGGCTCCCCTCGATCGAGCGAAACGCCTACAACCTGCCGAAGACGGCCAACGTCGACCTTCGGATTTCACGCGCCTTCGGGATTCAGGGAACGCACAAGGCCGAAGTGGTGCTCGACATCTTCAACCTCACGAACCGTCTGAACTACACGTCAGTCAACACGCTGATGTACACCGTCGGAGGGACCGTCGCTGCTCCGACGCTCACCTACAACCCGACGTTCCAGTCGCTGACGAACGCGAACAGCAACTACTTCGTCTTCACGCCACGTCAGGTGCAGCTCGCGCTTCGCTACACGTTCTGAGCATCGTAGGGCGGGGCTTCAGCCCCCGCTGCCTCAGTGAAAAAACAAAAGGGCCGGGGCAATTCGCCCCGGCCCTTTTGGCACTAGCTGACAGCTCTGAGCTGATCGCCGAGAGCTACAACCTACCCTTCCCCACCCTTTTTGTCCTTGTCCTTGTCGGTAGGCTTCGTGATTTTTGCTGGCGCAGGCCGCGGGACCGGCGGCGCCTTGAGCGTGTACTCCGTCCGGTGGAGGACGCTCACGTTCGGCCGCGTGACGTTCACGTCGATGCGGCGCCGCTTCTTCGTCGGATCCGGATTGCTCGAGTAGTAGCCGATCACGTAGTAGTCGCTCGTCTCCGCGTCGATCCGCTTGAGAGCCTTCGTGAAGTCGTTCTGGTTGATGGCTGCGTAGCCGCCGGTCAACTCCGCGAGAACGCGCAGGCTGTTCTGCGACTCGGTCACGTAGTTCTGCCAATCCATCATGTCGACTTCTTGATCGATGTCGGGTCCGCCCACGAGGCCGCGGGGGTCGATCGTGTAGATCGTCGCGTTCGCCCGGTTCGCGGCGCGGGTCAGATAACCCAGCTCAGAGGCCAGATCGGCATCGGCGAACTCGTTTCCCTGTTTTGCGAACGGGTTCGGATCTGACGAGTTCGACGAGCTGCTACTGCTGCTGCTGCCATCACCGCTGTCGCTCGAGGGATTGCTGCAGTTCGCCTGCCCGGGGACCGATCGATCGCAGCTCATGCCCGCGCGCTCGGCGGCCGCCCGCTGCCGGCCCGCCTCGAACGGATTGAAGTCGTAGCCGTTGCTGACATAGATGAACGCCTTGCGCCGGTTGTGCACCTGCTCGAGGTTGCCCATGATGTCGTAGGCCGTCGAGAACGCAACGTGCGCGCGATAGCGGACTTCGGGCGGCCCCTGACTGCCGTCTGGTGAGTCGAGGATGTCCTTCGGGCTCAGGCCTGCGCCGGAAATTTTTTCGATTGCCTGATCCAGACGCTTCCGGTCGTACGTCATGTCTATGGCCAGTGACGAAGGGCCTGTCGACACGATGCCGAACATGTCGCCGTCGTGAATCAGGTCTTTCGCAATTTTCTTGAACAGCTCGCGGATGCGTCCGGTGTTACGGAAGTCCAGGTGCAGGTCATCGACGAAGATCAGGAAAACGCGCCCGGACGCGTCGCTCGTGGGCCGCGACGGCGGCAGGATGATGCCCTCCTGAACTGGAGGCGGCGGCGGCGCCGCGAGATTCGTCGTCCGCCCGCCGTGCACCAGCGTGAAGGAGATCACATCCTGCTTCACCCCGTCTTCCAAGACGGTGAATTCGTCCTTCTTCAGATCGGGAATGAACTGACCCTGCGAATCGCGGACGATCACGTCGGTCGTGACGACGTCCACGCGGCTCCGGAAGATGTCCCTCTGCGGATCTTGAGCGTCTGCAGCGGGAGCTGCCGGCGGAGTCGTGCTCGCCGGCGGGGTGGTGCTGGCCGGCGGGGTCGGGGCCGGCGGCGGGTTTTGCGCGTGCGTGCCGGCGCCGAGCGCGAACGCCAGCGTCGACACGGCCAGACCCAGAACGCGTCCGGAATCCTTGACTTGCATAGGTTGATTATACCGGCTCCTCTTCCGGCTCGGCGTCGTCATCCTGACCTTCGGCGCTGGCGGCGGGAGGACCTGACTCGATCGCCGTACCCGCATTGTCGACGAGCGGCGAGGCGGGGCCGGCAGGTGAGCTTTCCCGGACCTGACCACCGCGCCGGCGGCGACGGCGGCCCTGACCTACGACTGCTCGAAGCGACTCCAGCACGGCCTCATATCCTTCGAGACCTGCGCTGACCTCCCCATCCGTGACCCAGGTATCGGGGTTTAGACGCTCGGCCTGCGTTTTCAGCTCTTCCTGTCGAGTTGCATCCGGCACCCGTTCGGAGATTCTGGCAAGTATCTCCGCGTGACGGGCTCGCAAGCGCAGGACGCCTTCGGCGCCGAGCCTGGCGTGCGATGGCGTCAGAGCGGTTTCGATCGCCGGCGGAACCTCCGTCCCGGCGGAGACGTCGGCCACGGAGTCGCTGTCCTCGGGGACCGGCTCCTCGTAACCGGGCCCTGGAGGCACGGCTAGATCTGTAGAGGGCGCATCGGCGACCACCGCGGCCTGGCTCTCCTGCACTCGTGCGGCAGGTGGCAGGGCCGTTCGAGGCCCGCGAGGCTCGGTTGGTCGGCGGGGCGTTCGACGTTCGATATTGGGAGGCCGCTGCCCCTGAGGAACGGCCTCGGGGACGCCCTGCTCCTTTAGGATTCTGGTCCAGTCGAACTCGATGTCCGGATTGCTCTCTTCAATCGATCGGATGGCGATCTCGTCGAGGGCGGACCGTCCGACCTTGACGCCCGGTGGAGTGCGAAACCAGTAGAGAATTCGGGTTCGCGATCGGCCCCGCCGGCGATCGCTGTGGATGACGAAGGTGTGTTCGTAGCCGCGCTTGTCGCGACTGAACCGCAGGTACGGCAGGGCTATTTCCTCTTCTGTGCCCGGGCAGCCTTCGCGGCGGGCCGAGCATGACGCGAGCCCCGAGGCGCTGCCTTTCTGCTCGGCGCGGGCGCAGCTTTCCTGGCCGCAGCTGCAGGCCGTTTGCTGGCAGATGGCCGAGACTCGGATGCTGCGCGTTTGACGGCGGCGTGGCGCGCCGGAGTTGCGGCAGGGCGTTTGACCTCAGGAGCGGTCTTATGAACCAGCGTGAAGCGCGTCTGATCGCCAAGCGTATGGAAACTCCAGATCTCCGCGACGTTCACCTGGTTCTCGGCCGCGAGCCGTCTCGCAATCTCAACCGATCCGGCTGGCACGTACAAGTGAAAAGGCGCTCGGGCCTTACCCAGGTGCGCCCACTGCGCCATGGCTTCGAGGTGGTTGACCGATTCGGCGGTTTCTACCTCGACCGTTCCGACCAGCTTGTGGCTGCGGTCTGCCGTCGTAAGTACCAGATCCGGAAAGAGTTGAACCTGCCCGATGCGAACTGGAGTGGTTTGCGATTCACCGATGTTCGCCACTACGTCGCCCTTGCGCTTGAGGCGCACCATGAGGAGCCGAATGACGCGGTCGTGCTCGAGCTGCTCGCGCACGGGGCGGACGAGGATGGGGCTCACGGAACCTCCCGAAGGAGAAGAACCAATCGTTTGGATTCTGCAGGAGCGGCAATTATAGTCAGAAGCCAGAATCCGCCGAAATTATATACCGCTGGCGTCCGATCCTGCGCCTCCTGTCTTGACGGCGCATGTCTTTACCCCTCAGAATGATGCGGTGATCGCGCCGGCCGAGAGCTCTCCTGCCGAATCTGCTACCCGTACAATTCTGATCGTGGACGACGACCGTTCGGTTGCTGACACGTTCTCACGAATGTTGAAGCTCGAGGGTTTCATCGTCGCCACCGCTCTTTCGGCAGAGACGGGTCTCGAGCTCGCCGATAGCGTAAACCCGGATGCCATCATCCTGGATATGCGCATGCCGATCACCAACGGACTGCAGTTTCTGCGGATGATACGCGCCAAGCCCCACCTCGCCGCCGTACCGGTCGCCATCGTCACGGGCGACTACTTTCTGTCGGAGCCCATCCAGCACGAGCTCAAATCGCTCGGCGCATCGATTCGGTTCAAGCCCCTCTGGCTCGAGGATCTGATCGCCCTGGCTCGCACGCTGATTTCGTGAACGATCGCTTTCTGCGGGCGTGCCGTCGCGAGCCGGTCGACTGCACTCCGGTTTGGTTCATGCGCCAGGCCGGGCGCTACATGGCGGAGTACCGAGCGCTGCGGCAGAGTTACAGCCTGCTTCAGATAGTCGCGCAGCCGGAGCTGGCCGTCGCCGTCACTCTGCAACCGGTCGATGCCATCGAGGTCGACGCAGCAATCCTGTTCTCCGATCTGCTGCTGCCCTTCACCCCCATGGGGCTCGAATTCGATTTCATCAAAGGGGAAGGGCCGTCGATCGAACGTCCAATCCGCAGTGCCGCAGATGTCGACCGCCTTCGCATTTTCGAGCCCAGACAGGCACTCGCCCACGTGCTCGAGACGATCCGCCTGCTGCGCCGTGAGCTGACCGGTCGTCTGCCCCTCATCGGGTTTGGCGGTGCGCCCTTCACGCTGGCCGCATACGCGATCGAAGGCGGGCCTTCAACCAACTACGCTCGTACCGAAGGCCTTCATGTACTCGCAGCCGCGCGCCTGGCACCAGCTCTGCGGCGCTTTCGCGACGGTGATGATCGATTTTCTGAAGGCCCAGGTCGAAGCGGGTGTCCAGGCATTGCAGATCTTCGACTCGTGGGCTGGCGCCCTCGGCCGACTCGACTATCGAGAGTTCGCGATGCCACACAGCGCCCGAATCTTCGAGGAACTGCGCGGCGTCGGGGTCCCGATCATCCATTTCGGCGTGGGGACCACCGCAATCCTGCGAGATCTCGCGGAGACCGGCGGCGACGTCGTGGGCGTCGACTGGCGTCTGCCGCTCGACGATGCGTGGACCATCGTCGGATCGAACCGCGGCATCCAGGGCAATCTCGATCCCACGCTGCTGCTTGGCCCGCCAGACCGCCTCCTGGCGGCAGCAGACGACGTGCTTCGTCGCGCGGCCGGACGCGCGGGACATATCTTCAACCTCGGACACGGTATTCTGCCGGAGACTCCAGTCGAGCACGTGCAAGCGCTGGCGCGGCACGTTCACGAGCACTCGCTGCGCTAGACAGGGACTCAGAATCAGAATTCAGGAGTCAGAATGCAGAATTCCATGTCTGGCGACGCTTCGAGGCGGCGCCTCTATGAAAAGCATCTGACCTCCGACTTCTGTATTCTGAATTCTGAATTCTGACTTTCGTGGACGTGATCATCATCGGTGGCGGGATCAGTGGGCTCTCAGCCGCGTACGAGCTCGAGCGCCGCGGGATCTCCGTTCACGCTGCTCGAGGCCTCGACGCGACTCGGAGGCCTGATCCGGACCGAATATCTCGACGGCTTCACGGTGGAGGCCGGCCCCGAGTCGGTCCTCGCACAAAAGCCTGCGGCGCTGCAGCTTTGCGACGAGCTCGGGCTTGGCCCGCGGATCGTCTCCTCACTCACGCCGCGCACGGCGTTCATTCTGCACGGACTGCGGCTGGTTCCGGTGCCCTCCCCTTCGCTGCTCGGAATTCCGCTGACGCTCAAGGGCCTCCTCAACTACGACGTTCTGCCGCCAGGCGCTCGCGCTCGAGTCGCCCTCGAGCCGTTCGTTCGTCGCGCGCAATTGTCCGGTGACGAATCAGTGGCCTCGTTCTTCGCGCGGCGATTCGGACGCGCGACCGTGCCGCTCATCGCGGCCCCGCTCCTGGGCGGCATACACGCGGGAAGAGTCGACGCCTTGTCGATGCAGTCGCTCTTCCCCAGATTCGTCGAGGCGGAGAAGAATCGCGGCAGCGTGTTGCGCGCTTTCCGGCACAGCCACGCGGGCGTCGCGACGGATGGCGCCTTCCGCACGCTGTCTTCTGGAATGGGCGAGCTCGTTTCGGCGATTGGCAGACGGCTCCCACCGGGGAGCGTAAGGCTGGCATCCGGCGCCGGCACACTCTCGAAGGCTGACGATGTCTGGCGCGTCGGGACACCCCAGGGGAATGTCGATGCTCGAAGCGTCGTCCTCGCGGCGCCGGCCTATGCCGCGGCGCGTCTGCTCATGTCAGTCGATCAGGAGTCATCCTCGCTCTGCGCCGGGATTCAGTACGTCTCGAGCGTGGGTGTAACGCTGGCTTACTCGCGCGAGCAGGTCGCGCACCCGCTTCAAGGCTCGGGCTTCGTCGTTGCCCGGACCGGGAACGCCGCGCGACTGACGGCGTGCACGTGGGTCTCCTCGAAGTGGGCGGGCCGGGCGCCGCAGGGCAGCGTGCTCCTCCGCGCATTCCTCGGCGGCGCAAACGATCCGTCCGCCGTCGATCTCTCAGACGACGACCTCACCGGCATCGTCACACGCGAGCTCTCGACCGTGCTCGGCATATCGGGCGCTCCCCTGCTCGCGCTGGTCCATCGCTGGCGGGATGCAGGCGCGCAGCACAATGTCGGACACGCCGAACGGATCGCACGACTCGAAGCGCGCCTCGCGCTGCCATCCAGGATTGTTCGTGGCGGGCAGTGGATTTCGGGCCGTCGGGATCCCTGACTGCGTCACGGATGGCCGGTCCGCGGCGGCCGCGGCGGCGGAGTTCGTCAGGCAGCGCGCGAACCCGCAGGTGTAAGATCGTGGGATTGCCAGCGGCGCGAATTTGAAAGAGGTTGAGTTGCCGAAGAGACGCATTCTGCTGCCATGGATGGTCGTTGCCCTGGCAGTCGTGCTGTTGCGACCTGCGTCGGCGCAGTCGCCCGAGCTGCAGAAGATCCTTGCCGACATCAAGGCTCGAGACTCGGGTCAGCTCGCCGTATCGGAGGAGGACGGCCGGTTCCTCAGGCTGCTCGTCGCGTCGAAAGGCGCGCGGCACGCACTCGAAATCGGCGGCGCGAGCGGCTACAGCGCCATCTGGATTGGCATGGGACTCCGTGAAACGGGCGGCAAGCTCGTCACGATCGAGTACGACCCGGTCCGCGCCAAGGAACTGGCGGAGAACATCCGCCGTGCAGGGCTGACCGACGTCGTGCAGGTGATGGCCGGGGATGCTTTTCAGCAGATCCCGAAAGTCACCGGCACGTTCGACTTCGTCTTCCTGGATGCGTGGAAGAAGGACTACAAGCGCTTCCTGGACCTCGTCTTCCCTCGACTCGACAAGGGCGCGCTGTTCCTCGCCCACAACGTCGTCAACAAGAA
This sequence comes from uncultured Acidobacteriota bacterium, assembly GCA_963730995.1. Lineage (GTDB taxonomy): Bacteria > Acidobacteriota > Vicinamibacteria > Vicinamibacterales > 2-12-FULL-66-21 > CAVSUB01. Next base: position 713,777 of record CAVSUB010000013.1, read on the forward strand.
GAGTGAGATGGGAGACTTCCTGGACGCGATTCAGAAGAATCCGTCGCTGTGGACGACTATCGTCTCGCCGTCCGGGGAAGGAATGTCAGTGTCCTTGAAGCGCTGAGAGCTACTCTTCGGCTTCGGCAGTGGCGGCGGCTGCGGCAGCTTTCTTCGTGATCCGCTTCTTCCTGGGCTTGCCGCTTCGGAGTCCCGCAGGAACAGGCTCATCGCTGGGTTCGAGCCGGGACATGCTGGTGAGGAATTTCTTCACCCCATGCTCGTCGAACTGCACGCGGGTATAGGCATCTTCCACCGCGACCACCGACCCAAGACCGTAGGTCGGCTCTACGACCCGCGCACCGACGTCGAACCGCTTCATCACGAGCTCCCGATCCGCGCGTCCGCGCGGCGCTATTATTGACCGCTCGCGGCCGGCACCGTCGCCGCCGCAACTGCAAGATTATCCGACATTTACCGTCTTCGTCAACATCTCGGGCGTGTAGTACAGTGGCGGCGGTGCCCGCATCGTCGCGCGGGCGGTCCCTCAGACCATGCGCGCAGCCCACATCATCGGCGTCTCCCTTGACCTCGGCGGCAACCGCCGTGGCGTTGACATGGGCCCCTCAGCTTTCCGGATCGCCGGGCTGGCCGAGCGTCTCTCGACCCTCGGATTTCCCGTCATAGACGAGGGCGATCTGGTGGCGCCCATCCCCGAAGTGAAGTCGTTCGGCGATCCCACCAAGAAGTACGTCCGTGAGATCGCGAAGGTCTGCGAGCGACTCTACAAGACCTCGCTCGCCGCCCTGGAGAAGGGTGGGATTCCGATCGTTCTCGGCGGCGACCACAGCCTCGCGACCGGCTCGGTCGCCGCCACAGCGGACTTCGTCCGCCGGGAGAACAAGCCTCTGGGCCTCATATGGGTGGACGCGCACGGCGACATGAACACGCCGTCGACCTCGATCAGCGGCAACGTGCACGGCATGCCGCTGGCCGCGCTCCTCGGGTCGGAGCCGGCGGAGCTCTCGCGCATCGGCGGGTTCTCGCCGAAGGTCCAACCCGACCGCACCGTGCTCATCGGGATCCGGAACCTCGACGATCGGGAAAAGGAGATCGTCCGCGGCTCGCGGGTGAAGGTCTTCACGATCAAGGATGTCGATCGCGCAGGCATAGCCGTGGTGATCGAGGAGGCACTTGCGATTGCCGGACGCGGGACGGCCGGAGTCCACGTGTCGTTCGATCTCGACGTCTGCGATCCGACGATTGCGCCCGGTGTCGGGACGCCGGTGAAGGGCGGGCTGGACTACCGCGAAGCCCACCTGCTGATGGAAATGGTCGCCGACTCCGGTCTCCTTCGCGCGCTGGATCTCGTGGAGGTCAATCCGATCCTGGACGATCGCAACATGACGGCGGTTCTCGGCGCCGAACTGGCTTCTTCCGCGCTCGGCCAGAAGATCCTGTGAGTTGCTGTTGGTCACCGGCTTTGGAAGATATCAAGGCGCGACTCGCAGTGTCACTGTGCGCTGAATCGTCGTCTTCCCCGCGGTCGCCTCGAGTGACAGCAGGTATGCGCCGGGCGCGAGCCGGGCGAGCGGCAGCTGGAAGCGATAGCTCGCGGCGCGCGCATCAAGAAAGTCGTCTGCTCCGAGCGGCGTCGTCGCGGCGAACACCTCACGCCCCCCTTCGTCCACCAGGCGCGTAGTGAGTCGAACAGGAACCGTTGGTGCCTTGCCGCCCTGATAGATTCGTGCGAACGCGGTCACGCGATCCGTCGGCGCGAACTGGCGCAGCGCTGTCGGAATGACCGGAACGAGGTGGCCAAGGGGATCATTCTCGGCGGCTCCAGGCACCGGCAGACGACTGAGCACGACGCCTGACAGTGTCAGCGGCTCCTTGACGAAGTCCGGGATCGTCACGGATGTATACACGCTGCCCGTGCGGCCGGTCGCCGGGCTGTCGATGGCCACCCGGATGTCGTACCGGCCCGGCGGCAGATTCAGGCGCGATGGGAGATCGAAGTGAACAGTTCCGCTCGCGCCTGCATGGGGCGTCAGCGCGACTCGCGAGGTGGCAACACGGCGCGATGTCCGATCGTCGCTGACAGCGTTGAATGCCTTGGCCGTCACCTCCACCTCGTCGCGTGCCGCAAGATCGGCCGACCGGTCGAGTCCCGTAATGATCGCCACGGCTGCGTCGCGTGTGCCGGGGACGGCGAACGGCGCGACCGTCAGGCTCAATGGAAGGTCGCCGCTCGGTAGGGCCCCCGCCAGTGCCCGGTCGACGGCGCCCGTGAATGGCCTACTCGCAGGCGCGGATTTCTTGAGAGGGACCGGCGCATAGTAGCCCCCTCGCGTTCGCACCTCCACAGCGGGCCGGGAGACCCTCACGCTGACGCGCCGGAACCGCCCATCGGTCTTCGGATTGGTCGGCTGAAATCCGACCATGTAGTACGAGCTGTTCTCGCGGAACATCTCCGGCACCCTCTCCCAGGGAGTGTTGGTGTTGGTCACTGCCCGGCCGCCGGTGTTCTCGGCAAAGATCCCGAACTTCGGGTCAATGCCGCCGGGCAACACACCGCGCGGATCGTACTGGTAGACGTTGACGTTAGACTCGGACAGCGCGGTGAACGTCTCCTGGAGATCGGGGACCGAGTCCCACCCGGTGATGTTGCTCGTGAAGGCGTCCTGCTCGATGTTCTGCGGTCCCATATTAAAGGCCGGCTGCGGGCTGACATAGACGACCAGCTTCCGGCGGCCCGGCGATCCGCCGAGGGCCGCAGCGATGTTGCGGAACGCCGCCGTTACGCACTCCCCGCGGAAGCAGACGGCGGAAGGGATCCCGTTCAGTCCCTCGAACGTGCCCCCCGCGCTCGAAAACGAGCTTGACTCAAAGCGATCCACCGCCGCGCGGAGACGGGAGCGATCCGTCGTGAAGTCCTGCCCCTTGCTCTCGATGAACGTATAGACGACGGCGGCGAGATCGGCTGGCCCGAGCTGCTCCACGACCGCGCGCGCGATGTTCTTCGTGTAGATCACGTTCGACGGATCCGAGGAGACATGAAAGTCGTCGAGCAGGATAACAACCACCCGCTTCTCGTCGAGGCGATTGGTCACGACGTCCGGGCCGATGTCGCGGACCCAGGAGGCCGCAGAGACGTCGCGGTCCGGAAGGTTGACGGCCGCGAACGCGACGACGGGCTGCGGCTTGCCGTCCTCGAGGATGGTGAAGTCGGCGGCGGCGAGCCCGCGCACCGGCTGCCGGTCCTTGTCGAGAACCAGGACGTCAAGTTGTACGACCTCGACTCCGGCGCGGAATGTGGCCTGCGGAGTCACCGGGGCGGAGGGAGTCTGATCCGCGGCGCCCAGGACGACCCAGGCCGTCAGGCAAAGCGCCACCATCGCGGCCCACGGAGGGGACGGCACGTGACTCGTGGCTTTTTCGAAGTCAACGGATGCCAACTCGCTCACGTTCCAATGGCCTTGCAAAATACAAACGGCCCGACAGTGTCGCCGGGCCGTAACCTGTTGATTCTGCTGGTGGGCCGCCCGGGGATCGAACCCGGGACACCCTGATTAAAAGTCAGGTGCTCTACCACTGAGCTAGCGGCCCTCTGACGGCCGATCCTACCACGCAGGATCCGGCCGAACCGCTGCGCCCTCAGCCGGAACGGCGCGACCAGGTAGGGCCGACCCGCTCCGGCACGTCCAGCGCGCTGAAGACGCCGAGCGGCTCCATCCGCACCACGAACCGGTCGCGCTCCGATTCCAATTCTTTCATCTCACTACCGAAATCCGTCAGATGCCGCTCGTAGACCAGCATCTCGCTCCAGTACTCGATCAGGAGATAGCGATGGTCCGTGCCGAGATCCTTGAGGAACGAGCTGCCGAGAAACGAGCGGCTCCGGCGCGACATCCGCGTCCACTCGCCGTCAGCGCCGTAGAAGCGCTCGAAGGCTTCCGCCTGATCCGGACGCGTGTCGAACTGCCAGACTACAGCAACCACGAGAGACCTCCAGCGGGACGCTTCGCAGTGTATCAGCGGTTCGCGACGCCGCGTCCGCCGTTTGTCGGCGCTCACGTCCGGCGCCGGCCACACAGGCGATAGAGAGCAGCAAAATCACGTGTATTTTCATGGAGCTGACGCGCGGGTCCGCGGGCGCTCGAAGAGTTTCGGTGGCATTGCAATGCCGAACCGCCGACACGAGCGCAACCGGATTTCCGGCGTCTCTCGATCTCCGATCGCCGTGCTGATGCATCGTCGATTGTGCTTGCGTTCGAGTGGAAGGGAGCGCATCATCCGCTCGCGCCAACCATCTCCGACGTCCGACGCGAGCAGGAAATCATGGGCTCGATTCGTTGATGACTTTCGTCCGAGACAAGGCGCGCGATCCCGCTCGAACGGCGATGGGCGTCTGCCCCACTCAATAAGCGATCCTTCGAATCGGCCCGGCGTAGTTCTTGCTCAGGGGCATCGATGATGCGCGCTGCCACGTCGAAAGTGTCCGGATCACCAACGCGCCCAACTGCGCGGCTGGTCGTTCCTACCCTGTCGCAGGATCCGCATGTACTTGTTGCCGCGTGTGACGCGGGCGTGCGCGAAGCCCGAGAGCGACAGCTGAGGGCGTCCGGCCTCCGCGTGCGGCTTGCGCGCACGGGCTTCGAAGCCATCGTCAAGGCCTCGTACTACCTGCCCAGCCTGATCCTGCTCGATGCGTCGCTCGGTTCGGAAGAGGTGGAAGAGACGAACCGTCTGCTCGCGACGTGCCCGTCGACCGCGCACATTCCGATCGTCCGGCTGACGCCTCGTCGCCGCGTCCCGCGCCGCATGATCGAACACCTTACCGCCGTCTCCTCGGTTCTCTGATCTCTTCGCGATCCCCGTTCGGTGCGCATTTGATGGATGCCGCACGCGCCTGCTATCATCGGACGATCGGCTCTTCCTTCCAGTCCCCATCGTCCAGAGGCCTAGGACGTGGCCCTTTCAAGGCCAAAACGCGGGTTCGAATCCCGCTGGGGACGCCACGCCAGTCAGTGCTGGCAGCGTCAATTACACCAGCAACCAGCCGATCCAGCGCAATCGCACCCTCAAAGGCATAGCCGCGGCGCCTCGCTTCGAGGACAGGCGTAAAATTCAGCGGTCCCACGAGCAATGCGCGCAGCACGTCTCGGCCGCTCTCGACGTTCCGTGTGAGTAGCCCGCGCCAGTCGGCCAGTTTCGCCCGCAGCCGCTGCTCGAGCGCTGGCCCCGCCGTGGGCGCAACTGTGCGCGCCGCTGCCAACATGGCATCTATCTCCACACGTCGCGCCTGGCGAGCCGTCAGCCGTTCCAGCAAGGCATCCAGCGGTCCGCCTCGGCCGATGGCCTCCGCGAGACGTTCACATTCCGCGCGCACCTCGAGCAGTTCGCGCTCCAGCTTCCCGTGCGCGACTTCCTGACGTCGCGGACTGAACTCCTCGAGCGCGAGCGCCACGGCCTCTTCGATGATCGTTGGGCGCAGGATGTCCTCTTGCAACGTCGCGAGCACTTCCCCGTCGATAGCCTCCATCCGTGCGACCAGGCCGTTACCACACGCCTCCGGCCCGCGCTTCCAGTGTGTCGTGCAGGCGTAGAAGTGCACGCGCCGGCGTCCCGTGCGTGCGGCTGTGAGACGCGAACCCGCCGCCACACTGCGCGCACCGGGCGAAGCCTGACAGCAGGTACCGGGAGGCGCGATGGCCGCGGCCACCGGTCGAGTATTGCGTCTCGCGCTTGGTCCGCGCCCGTTGCGCCGCTGCCCAGAGCACATCCGAGACGATCTGAAGGCTCGGCGTCGGCACACGGATCCACTCGGTGCCGGCGCGCGGTCGCGCATGCACTTGGCCCCACCGATCGCGCTTCCTGGTCTGGTTCCAGACGATGACACCACGATAGAGCGTCACGATTCAGGACCTCGCGGACTGAGGACGGTGCCCACGCAGTCGGACGCCCCTGTTGCGGTCTCGGCGCTAGCGCACCTTCGGCGTTGAGTGTCTTGGTGATTACCGTCAGGCCCCGCGCCGGCGGCACACATCTCAAAGATGCGCCGCACCACCGCGGCCTCGTCTGGATTGATCTGCCGCTGGACGTGCGACCGCTTGCCGTCCGCGCCGAGGATCTCGACGTTGTCGTAGCCGAACACGCGCCCGCCCGTCACGTGTCCGGCCTTGGCTTTCCGCAACATCGCGTCGTAGGTCCGCTGACGCGCCTTCTCGCGCTCGAGTTCGTCCGCGAACGTCGTCAGCGACAGCATGATCTTGTCGGTCGGGCTGTCGAGGGTGCGTTCGCGATCCTCCATGTAGAAGAAGACGCGCACGCCTGCCTGCACGAGCTGCTTCAGGGCATACGCGGTCTCGATCGCCTCGCGTCCGAGCCGGGATTCTTCCGACATCACGAGCACCTGGAAACCGGGTCGCGGCTTCAGGCTGTTCATCAGTCGGAGGAATCCTGGGCGATTCGCAAACTCCGCCCCGGAGATCCCGTCGTCCATGTAGACGCTTGCATCGTCCACGTTCCAGCCCTTGCGCGCCGCGTACTGCCGCGCGTGGTCGATCTGGCGAGCGACCGACTTCTGCTCGTCGGCCACGGCTGACTGGTCTGTCGATTTGCGCGCGTAGATGGCTGCGATCATTGTCGGCTCACTCTAAAAAAGTCTTCGATATTTCGTTTGCCTTCTCCAGAAACTGCAGCCGCAACTGTTCGGCGGCGCCGCGATCTCGTTCGTTCAGTGTTTCAATAACAACAGTGCCCACGAAACCCCACAGTGCCACCCTGACGAGTAGGGATAGCGGTTGCTTGCCTTCGAGACTCTCCAGTCCGGAGTTCTTAAAAAATTCTCCACGGCGGCCCTTTTCAGACAGATACGAGACGAACGTGAAATGACTCTCCGATGCGCGATGCGCAAGCCGATTCCTCAAATTGCCGAAGGCAGCCATCTTCTGCCGCTGCGTCGCCGTGCCAAGATTCAGGGCAGATAGAAGCTTTATTCGCGTGCGCATGTCGATTTCAGTGAGGGCATTCTCAAGCTCCGGGCGCCGCACGCTAGCAGCAATCCACGCGCAGACGGCTGCCTCGAGGAGAGCATGCGCTTTGATCACGAAGGACCAGTCGTCATCCTCAAAGAGGAGGTTTTTCAGGAACTCATCCGGCAGATTCAGTGCGTGACCCATGAGCCCTAGGACCTGAAAAAGCACGGCCACGTCGAACGTGGGGATTCTCTCGTCAGGGGCGTTGTCGGTCATTGGATTTCCTTCGCGCCTGTTGAAAGGGGCCGGCCCAGGCACATCATGAGGCGTCGGTTTCGATCAGATGCCACCCGCCGCAACCAGCCTCGCAGCAGTGCCCAGCGTTTCGCTTGAGCGCGAGCAGCGCAGCATCCTTGCCGTGCGTCTCGGTGTCCTCGGTGGTGTCGCGGCTGACGATTGAAGCGCCAGCCGGACACGTCCACACATCGAAGTCGCCGTGCTCGTTCTCGCCGACCCACGCTTCCCAGCCGTTGCTGTGTCGGGATCGCCACGTCCGGCGGTAGTGGCCATGCGGCTCGGCCGTCAACCCACCAGCCACCTTGCCGCCTGCCATCGGGTTGCCCCGCACGCCCTGAAGCAGCGCCAGCGGGTCACGTTCCGCGATGCGCTGCCAGGAGACACCAGCGCGCCGACCACACCGATCAGCATCGACGTTGACGCTACGAACGCGAACGGAATCATTCTCATCGCGCACCTACCGTTTCGGCCGTCTGCGCGGATGCCTCACTCATCTGTGCCTTGGCTTCGTAGATGTCCATCATCAGCTTTGTCCCGCACGCTAGACCGACGAAGAACCCCGATCGGGCCGCCAGTTCCTCGGTTGCGTCGAGAGCCCGCTGCACCGCCTCGAGCATCGGCTCCAGCACGGCTGCCATGTCCACGACTTCCGACGTCAGCCGAATCCCGTTCCTGAGAATCTGCTGCGCCTGCTGCACCGGCTCCGGATTCAACGTTTCGGACTCGATGCGCGCCACTCTCAGCATCGCGTCTAGATCCGGAAGTACCTCGCCTTCTTCCCAGGCGTTCTCTTTCGCAAGCAAAGCGATGGTGCGATCGATGCGAGCGGTAAGGTCCTTGAGATCCGACTCTGAGATGTGACCGATTGCCTTGGCCTTCGGACGGGCTGTCTTGCGGGCCGTTGTCTTGCTCATCGCGCACCCCCGTTCGCGGGCTCGAAGCAACAGTTAAATTCGGGGTGCCCCAGGCTGTCGATCACCGGCTTGATCATCCCGGCAATCACACGCGTCTGGGCGACGAGTGCGTCACACTCGTCGCTCGAGAGCGTGCGCACGTTGGCCTCGTCTTGCCCGAGCGCATGGAAGAATCGCGCTTGCAGCACCAATGCTCGATAGGCGTCGTTGAGGAGTTCTTCGACGTTCGGTCCTCTGAATTCGGCGGGCTGGGATGTAACTGGCTTGCTCACGGTTGGCCTCCTGCCGCTCTCGCGGCGATGGCCGGCGGGTTGCTACACTTCGTAGCAGACCGCCGACCTGCTTACCCAGGTTTGGCGGTTTAGGACCGCTTGCGCGTTGACGCGCGCTTGCGGTCCGACTTGTTCATGACGCCCTTGGATTCCAGCCAAGCGATTAAGGCACGGTGAACCTGCACCGACAGCGGGATGCCATCTCTTTCCTTAACCTTCCGCAGCCCTTCCATCAGTTCTGGATCTACCCGAAACGCAGTCAGCTCTTTAGGAGACATGAACGACTCGATTGTATAAACATGTTTCTACGGTGTCAACTGGCGGCCAGCGTGCTACGATCCCGCGCTTCCGCATTGCTCGAATAGAGGAGGCTCTGATGAATCAGTACGCGGTGATGGATTCGGGCGTTCTCGCGTTGCAGTGTCGTGCGTGCTTGCATACCTGGTTCTCTCGCACCGACGCACAAATCCACGTAGCCGCACCTTCCTTACTTTTCGCGGTCCGTGCGACGTATCATTCCGTCATTCCAGGCCATGTCCGAGCAGCCCGACGCCGTGGTGACGTGTCCAGCCTGCAGCGCTGATACCGTCAACCTGCTGGAGTACTCGTCTTCCGTCGCGCTCGTCTGGTACTTGCGCTGCCGGGCGTGCGGACACGTCTGGACGCTCGAGAAGTCCGCCTACGGTCGGCCGCCGACGCTGCGACAGACAATTACGGAACACGACGTGCGCCTTCAACGGCTGCTTCGCGAGTCGAGCGAAGAGCCCGCGCGGAGTCTTGATCCGAATCCGCTTGACCGCACACGCCGCACACGCGCAGGATTGCTCCCCTGCCCATGAGCACCACGATCCAGCGCGCCGTCTGGGACGGAAACCCCGTACCGCTTGGGATCGGCTTCACGTTGAAAAAACCAAAAGCCAGCCGGGAACTCACCGCCATCTGCGCGCTGTGGTCGCATCACCTCGGCTGGGAACTTCGGCTCGAGGTCAACGGCCTGTTGTCGCGTTCGCAGGTTTGCCGCTCGCGTGACGAAGTCCTGGCCCTCTGCGAGCAGTGGCAGGGCGCGATGTTCGAGAACGGCTGGACGTGACGCGCCCAAGGTTGAGACCTTGAATGATCCGAAGTCTGCCAAAACTCATCCGGGTTTTCCCTGAGGTCCCGTTCGTCAATCCTGATGGTCAGCATGGTTTGTGCGGCCAGATACTCGACGGGTGGATCGACAAGTTGCTGAGCGGCGATCCAGTTCCCGCCAACCTGAGCCCAGGTGCCCCACCTGTCGATCCACGCAAAACACACCCACGCTTCGGACTGAGCACGTCGTCTACTACCGCTGCGCGGCGTGCGCGCATGTGTGGGCCTTGGAAAAGTGGTCCATCGCAAGTCCGGAGCCTCTCTCGACATCCACAGGATCTGAAGATGCCGACTCCCAAGGGCTGGAGAAGTCCGCCGGCGCGGGTAACTGACGGCTTCACGATGACGAAGCCGGAAGGTGTCTATTCACACGTGGCCGTGTGTGAAGTCTGGACGAATCCCTACGGATGGGAGCTGCGCTTGACTCTCGACGGACACGGCATGCCAACCACGACTGTCGTCCGGGCCGCCGACGAGATGATTGCCTTGGTCCAGACGTGGCGAGCCGCGTTGCTGGAGAAGGGCTGGAGCTAGCCGCATGACCATAGGGACTTGTCCGCGCCGATCATCAGTGGAATTCCCGATGGCGGTGTAGGGTTGCCGATTGAATCGCGCCCTAGCGCAGGAGCATAGTGGCCGCATGTGGTCGGACGACATCCTCCGACGCGTTCGCCTGCTGATCGGCGACGTCAGAGAACAGGCGGCCCCCGAGGTCCCTTCTACCCAGGCGGTCTGCCGCTTCGTCGCGCTCCATCTCGGCATGTCCGAAGCGAGAGCCCGCGAGGTGATCCTCCAGGCGGCCTTGCAGGATGCCGAGCGGACCCACCAAGACTGACGTAATCCTTGGGGTCCTATGGCAGCCGACGGTATTCAATTGTCAAAGAGCGCGCCGCTCTACTCAAAGGGCACCCTGAACAGCTCGTCCTCGAGCAGTCCCGGCTGCGCGGGTCGATCGGCCTTCGCGTTGAACGCGGCCATCCGGCACGACGGCTTGCAGTGCTTCTGGTGCGGCCGTGTCGGTTCCGAACATCAGGCCGCAGTGATAGCAGGGGATGGCTATTAATAACAAGCTTTTGGCTGATGGCTATCAGCTATCAGCCTCGCACCAGCACGCCTCAGAACGGCGTTCTGCGCGACCTTCAGCAACCTCGGCCTAGCAGCATTCCCTGTCCTTTCCTGAGCCTCACGAACTGTCTTTCAAGGTCTGGCGTAATTGGCCGATTGCATGACAGTGGGGCTCCGCGAGCCCATGCGAGGTATTCATGCACCCAGTGCCGAAACCTGACCGGCGTTCGCCCTACCGGCCGTTGGATCCGTCCACCTGCCCCGAGTGCTACGCGAGTGCCACGCCTGCACTCTTCCGCACAGACACCGCTGTGTACCTACCATTGCGCCCATTGCGGTTATCTCTGGTGCATCCCAAAATCGGCTCTGATGAGCAGCGGCGCTCCGTATTATCAAGAGCAGTTCGACTGGCGACCATTGCCGAACGAGTAAAAGGTGTTTCTAGCGCCCGCCCCGAGGCTTGTGTACCGCTGCTCGCCTATTCCGTCGTGCGAGATCTCGAGCAGGGCATCAGCTCCAGCCCCTTCTCGAGGCATCGCGCGGCGCCATTCCTCCACGCGCGTCTGACAGCGATTTCATTCCGGCCGCGTGGCCGATTGACGTGCCACTGCGCTGACCTACATTCCCCGTAATCCTCGCGTCCTGTGGAGCCATCGCCGCGCCCGGCGGAAACGCCCGGCGTAGAGAGCGCCCCCGCCGGTTGCCATCGCGACAAGGTCTAGGCACTGGCCCTAGCGCCCTCGCGGCAGAGGCCGCAAGCTAGAGATCCCACCACGCATCGACGTAGACGAGATCCGGTTGCGTCGGCACAGAGCCGCGCCCAGTACACGCCAGTTGCGCGCCGATGATCGGCGGCCTCTTCGTCGGCCGCTTCGGAATAGGCGGCGGAAACGTCGGCTGACGGCGCGGCGGCGGTACGCACACGCAGGGAGGCGGGGGCGGCTCAGTGACCGGCGTCGGAATCGTGAACGGCGTGCGCGTGATGATGAACGGACACGAGCTCGCAGCGCCAAAGATCGGCGCATCATCCGCGATGTCATCGTCCGAGGAACCGCCGGTAAAGATCGGCGTCGTGGCTTCGTGGAGGATCGCCCCATCGCTCGCGCGGATGTTCTGGAACGTGTGAACAGCCTGCGTCCCGTAGTCCTGAAACCACACCCAGAACGACGTGCCATCAATCGCATCGGCCAGGTGCATCGTCGTGCCCATCAGCGTGTAGTTATTCAACTCGACGCCGGCGTCGCTGTAGCGCTTGGCGTACCCGCTCAGGAACGACACGACGATCGATCCGTCACTGAGCGCGATCAGGTCTTCGGCAACATTGTGCGGCTCGGATGCGGTGAGCGTCCCGATCAACGTGTCCGATCCCAGATCCCACGCCTTCACAACCGATGTGGGATTTGGGGTGAAGTAGAGGATCGATTCGTCGGGCGAGACGCCCAATCCCTTGAAATTGATCACGCCCGGTATCGTGATCACCCGTTCAATGGTTCCGGCAGCACTGACCACGTAGACGCTGCCGCCAGACGCCACATAGAACGTGTCGGATTTGTTCGTGGTGACGGGCACAATCCCAGTCATCGAGATCGGCACCGTCGCTTGCAGGCGCCAATCAGGGCCGTAGATCTTCACTGTATCGGCGACGGCGTCCTCGAGCAACAGCGTTCCGTCAGGAAGGACGTTTCCAGCCTCACCCGAGGGAAACGGACTGTAACCAAGGACGGCCCCCGTCGTTCCCGACACGAACGTCGCTGGAAACGCAGGCGAGTCATCGTTGATGAAGATCGTTTCGACGGGGGCGATCCCCGACGGTGTCTGCGTGATGTTGAACGAGAGAGGCGCGTTCGCGCTCACTAGCGCTTCCTGCACCATCTCGAAGTACACGACCTGGCCAGGGCTGACAGGCACGATCATCGGCGCGTTATTGATGCCGAGCAGCTCGGCAAGCACCGTCAGCGATCCAATCGTGCCGGTCCATGCCGTTACGGCCGGCGACAGCGGACTGGTGACGGGCGCCTTCCCGCTCACGCTGATCGTCGTCTCCAAGGAACGGCCGGTGTACCTGAACCACAGGTGTAGATCTTCGGGCAGATCGGTGATGTCTGCCGTAAACGTCTGGCCAGCCGAGATGGCGAGCGCCGTTTCCGCGCTGATGTTCGTAGGAGGCGGCATCAGCCGCGCTCTCTTTCGGCCCGGCGCGCACGTCGGCACTCCAGACACCGCACCGGTTGAGGCCAGCCACGCTCGGCAAAGAATTCCTGCTCGTGCGCCGGATGGCAAAAGGTCAGGTCGCAATCGCGGCAGGTGAGGAACTGATCTTCGGTGCTGTTGTCTGTAGTCTCGTAATCTTCCATCGATCGTGATCTCGTGAAAATGGAACGTGGCCTCCGTCCCGCGCACGGGCATGCGCGGCCGACCCCAACCACGTCCCCAAAAGGCGAAATGGGGCCGCTTTAGCGATCAGGCCGCAACTTCAACGCCCAGACTCCGCGCGGCTGCAATCCACAGGCTCATCTTCGAATGCGGAATCGTCGCCAACAGTTCATCGAACTGAGGCAGACCGGTCGTGCCATACGCGCCGTCATGCGCGATGCGCAGCTCGCGAAGGCGCTCGAGGATCGGCTGGAGTTCATCGAATCGCGCCCCGAGCTGTTCGATCAGTTGTCGGTGAGCAGTCGAGACGAGGGCTGGCAGTTCATCCCGGATCTGCGATTGAATCGCAATACCGCGCTCCTGGATACGACGCACGGCCGCTTGTTCGACGGACGCGCGCTCACGCGTCGCCGCGATGTTCGCGTCCAGTTGCGTGAGCTGATGCTCATGTCCGGAGACCTGCTCGCCGGCCTGTGTCTCGCCCAGCAGAATGCCGACGCGCGCCTCTTCGAGGGCTGCTTTGACGGTGCGTCGCTCGTCCTCGAGTCGGGCGAGCTCGCTCACGGACGCTGCGGCAGTCTGCTCGAGGCGGCCCAGTTGCTCGAGGTGACGGAGCCAGTCCGGATGCTTGTCGAACGTCAGTGGAACTTCCGGAAGGGTTTTGCTTCGTTTGAACATTGATTTGCTCGTGATTCGCCTGTGTTGTGGCCGGTTGATGTTCGATTAACGCGGGTTGGCCATAGCCGCGCGGTCTCGGTGGAGTTTGCCCGAAAGAGGCAGTCGTCTCAGCCGGCCGAGAGGGCAGCCCGATCCGCACGCAATCGCTCTATGAATTGACAATCCGAGCACAGCGCTCGTGGCTGCCCGTCTCGCGTTGACACGGACGGCGCCAGTTTGTGGCTACATGCCGCGCACTTCGTCTTGTTCGCCCTGAGTTCAGCGACTGCCGTGCGAAGCGCTGGCGTCAGCGGACTGCTGTCTCGAAATGCCGTCGCCTGCTCAAATCGGTTCGTTCCCATACCGTTCTCCCTGTTCATTACTCGAGCCCGAGTTCAATGCGTCTGACGTGCGCAGCGCGGAAACCCGTCGGGCTGCACATAAAGTCGATCGTGTGTTGCTCCTCGGCCGTGGCGTACCATCGGTAGCTGCGCAATCCCTGCGTGAGGTTTTCATGACACAGTGGCGTCCAGACGAGCGCTCGATCGATGAACCATGACCACGCCCTGATCTCGCACGCGACACAGAGCCGGTGACCCGTCAATCCGACCGTCGGCCGATGACTAGGTAGACACTTGTTGACGCAGTGCGCGATTTCGTGAACGCGGGTCGCGTAGGAAAACTCGCTCCTGATCGGAGGGCCGACAGCAATACGCAACTGCACCAGTGCGTACCCGCCACCTCGGCATGTCTCCCAGTCGCTCAGTTCGACACCGTGATCGCGGGCGAGCTTTGCGGCGTGCGCCCGCAGACGGTCGGCACCCGGTTGATCACGGGATTCGCGCTGCTTCTCCAAGTAGTCAAGCCACAGCGCCGCGCTTGGCCGCCGACCGTTTGTCGTGCGGCGGGTCTGCCGGTAACTGGCGATCAGTTGCTCGACAATGCGATCAGTGGCGGCCTCGATGGCCTTCTCCTGGTCGTCTCGCAACCGGAAACGATGCCTCTTCCGCAGGCGTTTGGTCACCTCGACTGAGAGATCAGCGCGCTGGGCGCGGAGTGCGAGTCCTACTGTGTCGATCGCCATCGACTGTCTTAGACCGAGACCGCAGCGCCGGATCCGCCATCTGCGCTGACCATCTCCTGGATTGACTCGAGTGCGCTACTAAGCGTGTGCACTGTCCCTTGAAGGCTCGCGATATGCCGGCACTGCACGTCCCGCATGTCGCTGAGCGCCCGGATGTGATCGGCCTGGGCTTCAATTTGAAATGTTTGCGCTTTGATCCGGCCTTCTCTCGCTTCTAGACTTGCCTCGAGCGACGCTCGATGCCGCACCTCGCTCGCATGCAGCTCCAGCAGCTCTGAAACACGCGCTTCCAAAATCGCGAACGGTCCGCCGTTGTTCAGTGCCTGGTTGATGATGTCTTTGGGGTCCAATTCCTTTCCTCTCTTGCTGGCCCGACATGGCCGAGCCAAAACTCAATCGTCTGTTTCCTCATCGAATTCCGCGAGCGCCCACGGACGGAAGTCAGATCCGTGCTCCCGTTCCCATTGAGCGAGCAACACGGCGCGATGCTCCCGCCAGAGCGCTTCGAGCTGGCCCGGCGCGTTCGGTCCCATCAGACGGAATGCAACCGTGCGCCCAGGCGTGCCGGCTGGCGCGAGCGCGCCGGTTCTCAGCAGATGGCTGACTGCCTCGGGCAGGGAATCGCACAGGGAGCGGCGTACTGAGGCCATCACCGAACCCCTCCGGGCGGTACGATGCCGCGCCGTCTCGCTTCTGCTCGTAGCAGATCACCGTGTTCCGTCCGCAGGAGATCGATCTCTTCTGCCGACAGGCGATCCAGATCGAACTCGAGGAATTCGTCGTACGCGTAACCGGCCGCATGCAGAGCGCCGACGTCCTCAGCTCCCCGATGAATTCCGAGCAGGAAGTCAGTGACCTCGAGCGGCAGCGCCGCGTGCGTTCGTGTTCTCGCCATTCAGACCCGCCCCAGACGGAGTTCCGCCCACTGCGCGGCAAACTGCCGCAGTTCCCGATCGAGCGCCCGATGGAGCCCAGCGTTCTGACCGACTTTCTCGGCCTAACGCCCGCTTGAGTTGATCCGCGCGGTCGAGGCTCTCGAGCGCCAGCAACAACCGTCGGCCCTCGATCTCATTGTCGAAGCGCCAGGTCGCCAACACCGCTGCCAGCCACGCCTGCGCGACATCCCCGAGCGCTGCGAGATCCTCCGGAGACGGCCGCCAGTCCAGATCCGCTGTCGGAGCGACCAACGCGTGGACATGTGCCGGCCGAGGACCATGCCGATCAGCCCGAAACGACCCGGCCAGGATGTGCTCTGCGGTCGATTTGCGGGGCCTTCCGGCCCCGGCCCGTGTTCCGCCCCTCCTACCCATCGGCGCGCCTCTCAGATTGAAAATCTTTGAATTTGGTGACCATCAGATATCGCCCGCTCGCGTCCGATCCCGCGCAACGCTGAGAGGAATCCGCCTCGCCAGCTCTCGAGGCATACCCCCTTGCGTAAGTCGTCCGTGGGTGCGAATAAGCCCGCGTGGCTTCGCATCTGGAGGCGGCCACCTCTTTACCCAGTCCCGGGGGGGTCATCGGCCGGCACCTCGGTCAACACCGAACCATCGGACGTGGTCCTGTACTTCGTCCTCGCGACGGAGTAACCGCTGGCGGCGTTCGGCCATGAGGGTGAACCCTTCACGGCTGGGTTGGAGCCACCAGCTCCATCCAGTTATACAATCCGCCCTCGCCGCACTTGCCACTCTCGCCGCACTATCCGCACTTGTCCTTATCGCTTCACTGCTCTGCGGAGAGTGAGAAGAGTGAGGAGAGTGAGAGTAGAGAGGAGAGTTCATAGATCCACCCGGCTCCAATACTTGGTTGACGGTCCGCTCGGAGCCTGTTCGGTGTCCACCCGAATCTGGCCTCGATCCACGAGCGTGTCTTCGATGGTGTCGAGCTGTCGCTTCTCCATATGGGCTCGCTTGGCGATGTCTCGCCGAAGAACCCTCTGTCCGCCCTTGCTGTTGAGGACCGCAAGACACCGTGTGGCGCGCCGCTCGAAATCGCTCTGCCCAACGTGCGCGGCGAATGCGTGGGCGTAGGTGCGCCAGCGGTTGGCGACTATCAGAGCGGCCTCGACATCGGCCGGTGTCACCAGCAGCGCGTGCTCCTGGATGGATTGCATCCGGCCGGCTGCGGCCAGCATCGCGAGCTTGAGCGCCATCGGCATGAGCCGTTGCAACATAAACCTTCGTCGGCTCATCGGCGCTGGCGACAGCCTCCGACTCAAGCCGCTGGGCAAAGGCGTCTATCTGCCCGAGCGCATCGGCATGAAAGCGGACGGTGCGATCCCCGTCGGTGGCCCAACCATGAAGGCTCCGAAGCCAATGCACCAAGTCGTCACGATGCCGCTCGATGCCCAGGCTCACCTCGAAGAACGGACGCCTGGGAGGCTTGCCGTTTGGCCACACGACGGCAAAGCGGGGCATCAGGCCGCCAAGGACATCACCTTCGGCGAGTCTTTCGAAGACGGTCGGCGTGGCGCAGCCGGCAATCGTGAGATGGGGACGCTCGATTACCTCGACGTCCTCGCTCTTCTGGCCTTCCCTGCGTTTGGCTGCCCGGCGGATCGTGTAGTTCGTCCCGCCGTAGAGCGTCAGCCACAGGCCCTTGAGGCCGGCCATGTACGGCCGTTGCTCGATCTTGATCAACAGTTCGCCCAGCTCATCGACGTAAAACGTGGACGACTTTCGCGGACGGGCGGCCATCTGTTCGGCGAATGCCTCGGGTGTAGAGGTTTCAGCCAGGATGCTACCTGGGAGCGCGCGCTCGTGAATGTCCTTGGAGGTTTCCTGTGCGCTGGACTTTCGGGCGGTCGTGCTGTCGCCTAGCTCGAGGACGTAGAGGTTGGTGCCGAGACCGTCGGGGTATGGTCCGAACTGCGCCCTGACGTTTGGCGTCGCTGCCGCGAGCAGGCAGAGCGCGTTGGCCTCGTGATACTCGAGGGCAGCGTCTGTCCGCTGCGCGGCATAGGCGACATACGAGCCGACGAAATGATCGTCATCGAACGCGGGGGCAAAGCAATACGGTGCAGGAGCTGCCACGACTTCGAGCGTTGGGGTCGGTGGATCCTGTTCTCCCGGCCTGTTAGTCGTCGGCCTGCTTTTGAGTGGCGGCCTTCTGACCGGCTGCCGATCCGCAAGCTCGCGCCCGATCTGTGTCGCCTCCTCGCGGATGAAGGCGTCGCTGAATCTCACGCCGCCCTCTCACAATGAACACGATCGTGCGCATTCCACGCATCGTGATCAGCTGGTCCGCCGCATCGTGATCAGCCCGTCCAGGTCATCGTGATCAGTCGGACCGGGCATCGTGATCGGAGCGAAGCGACGCTTGGGCGTCCGGCAGTGTACTGAGTCCTCAGCCTCCGTGACAAGGGATCCGGGTTCTTGTCTTCGTTCTGTCCGTACACACGATCGAGAATGGCGGTGGGCGCGGTGGGAAACCGCGCTCTGTGCGGTTTTCCAAAGACCTGTGGAAACCGGTCTGTGGTTTCCATGGGTCTGGCGGCGTCCACGGCCGGCCTCAATCCGCCGCGGGCTTCGGCGGCGGATCCGTCTTGCGTCGCGAGGGGCCGCCGAGCGCGAGCGGATGGGCCCGATGGACGAGTCGATCGAGGATCGCGTCGGCGACGGTCGGGTCCCCCAGATAGTCGTGCCAGCGCTCTCGTGGCAGCTGGCTCGTGATGACGGTCGATCGCGCGCCATCGCGGTCCTCGAGGATCTCAAGCAGATCATGGCGGTGCCGATCAGTGACCGCGCCGAGGCCCCAGTCGTCGAGCACGAGGACGTCGACGCGCGCGAGCCGCGCGAGGAGGGCGATGTAGGAGCCGTCCGCGTGCGCGAGCGCGAGTTCAGCAAAGAAGCGCGGCAGCCGTCGATAGATCACACGGTGCCCCTGGCGACAGGCCTGCTGCCCGAGGGCACAGGCCAGATAGGTCTTGCCGACCCCGGTGGCGCCGGTGATCAGGATGTTGTGGTGCTCGACAATCCAGCGGCCCACCGCGAGCTGCCGGATCACGGCCCGATCCAAGCCGCGACGCGGGGTGTAGTCGAGATCTTCGAGACACGCGTGCGGGAGGCGCAGTTTCGCCTCCTTCAGCCGCCGCGTCAAGGCGCGGTTGTCGCGAAACAGCTGCTCGGCGTCGACGAGCATGCTGAAGCGCTCGTCGAAGCCGAGGGCGGACGTGCCGGCGTCCTGGTGCTGCGAGACGTAGGCATCGGCCATGGCGCTCAGGCGCAGGGCACGGAGTCGGTCACGGGTCATCAGCATCATGAGGGCTCTCCTTCGTGGTAGTACGCCGGCCCACGGACGTTATCGTGTGTGAGGACGGGGCGCGCGTCCGGGGCCTCGAGCAGGAGCGGCTGGCGATCGAGGCCGTGTTTGAGCATGGAATCGACGTGGCGATACGAGCGTGCCCCGACCGCGACCGCGCGGGCGCACGCGGCGTTGAGCCGCGTCGGGCCGTAGCGTTTCCCGAGGCGCAGCAGTCCCAGGCAGGATCGGTAGCCCTGCTCCGGGTGCGGACGACTCTCGAGAATCTGCTGCACGAGCCTCTCGGTCTCCGGGCCGATCGTGGCGCCCCAGCGCACGAGCCGCGACGGGCTCCACTCCTGATGCGCGCGATGCGCTTTCGGCATGTGGTCGGCCACCGTGGTGTGTCGGCCCGCCACCGGGCTGCGCGTATGGACCCAGATCCGCGTGCCGCGCTGGAAGATCTCGACGGTCGTGGCCGAGAGGCGCACGTCGAGCACCGCGTGCACGAGCGGATACGGCACCGAGTAATAGTGGCGATCGACCTCGATGTGGTAATCGATGTTGACGCGCGCCTGGAGCCAGTCCGCATGGACGAAGCGCTCGGCCGGCAGCGCCTGGAGGGCGGGGTGATCAAACTGCTCGAAGAGGTCGCGCCGCGTGCGGCCGCCGTAGCCCTTCATCGGGCGGGTATTCAGCGCGGTGAGCAGCTCGTGGATGCGGGTATTCAGCGCCTCGAGGCTGAAAAAGGTCTCGTGACGGAGCCGGGCCAGAATCCAGCGCTCGGCGACCTGCACGGCCACCTCGACCTTCGCTTTGTCCCGGGGTTTCGCGGGTCGCGCCGGAATGACGACGGTGTGATAGTGCTGCGCCCACTCGGCGTAGGTTCGCTGCACGCCCGGCTCGTACCGGCACGGCACCGTCACGCCGGTGCGCAATTGATCCGGTACCCACACCGCCGGCACGCCGCCAAAGTACTCGACGGCGTGGACGTGACTCGTGATCCAGTCCGCGCTCTGTTGCGTCCGGGTCGCTTCGGCGAAGGTGTAGTTCGACGCGCCGAGCACCGCGACGAACAATTCGACCGCGATCACGGCGCCCGTGGCGGCGTCGACGATCGTGGGCCGCATGCCGGCGTAGTCGACGAAGGCTTTCTCGCCGGCCTTGTGTACCTGGCGCATCGACAACCGCTGTCGGGCGCGCCAGGTACGATAGCGGTCACAAAACGCCGAGTAGCGGTACCCGGTTGGCTGTGCCGCGAGGTATTCGACGTGCAGGAGCTCCAGCGTGACGCCGGGCCGGTGGAGCTCGTGGTGGATCCAGGCCAGGTCCGGCTCTGGCCGGGTCCCGTCGATCTCCGCCGGCGTCGGGCCGTACAACGTGCGCTCCAGGGCGTCGTCGCTCAACTCCTCGACCGCCTCCCAGGTCAGCGCCCTGGCCCGAGCCCGGCCGATCGCCGCCGCCACCGCGCCGGGGCTGACGCCCAAGCTCCGCGCCGTTTCCCGGTGGCTGCGCTGAAGCACCCATTTCAGTCGCAGGATGTCTCGAATCTTTCGCATCGGCACGCGCTCCGTGGCCATTCGCTCCCTGTCTCCCCTGTGGGACAAAGAGCGAATGGTAGAGCCGATGCCCAGCGTCGCCCACGGTGATCACGACCCCTGGAACGCGGTGATCACGATGCGTGGAACAGGTGATCACGATGCCGTGGAATGAGTGATCACGATGGCGCGGAACAGGTGATCACGATGCGGCGGAATGACTGATCACGATGGCGTGGCGCGCGCACGATCGGTCAGCGCGGCGATCGCTATCGCCTGTTCGCGCAATTCTTCGCGGTGTCGGTTGATCGTTTCGCTCTTTGCTCTGAGTTGTGCGGTCAGGCTGGCCAGCATGTGCAGTGCGGCCCTCAACCACACGCTATAGGCGTCGCGTTGATATTCGAGATCAGCGATGCGCTCGCGTTGTTCGAGGTTTTCTTGCGTCAACGTCTCGATCGTAGCTCGCAGATTCGGATCGGTGAGGCGTCTGTGGTATCGTTTCCATGTCGATGCGCGTCCTCGCATCGGCAACCGAGCCGGCAGCGGAGCCACCCGCTGATCCGGCTCGCGCCGTGTCAGGCGACTTTCCTTTCGTCTTCCTTGCGGATTTCTTTGACGAGCGCAGCGACCAATGCCGCCACGAGCGCTCGACGCACTGCGTCAGTCACCGGGCGCTCCTGGCTTCGAGTGGAGCTGAGTTGGAGGTGAAGGCGTCTGGGCCGAGGCGAAGTGCTCGCTGGAGCGCGAGCTGCTCATCTGGGCGTGGTGCTACCCAGCCGCGAACGATATTCGATAGCCGCGTTTCAGGAATGCGAGTCTGAGCGGAGATCTCGCGCTGAGTCTGACCGGAGTAGATGATCGCAGTTTTGACCGCGACGAGCATTGGCATTCTCCCTGGCAAAAACTAGTTACCAAGGAGTCTGAACCAGGCCGGCTTGATGCGGTAGGGGGTCGTTATCTAAGAATGTCGGAGGGTTTTTTAGACTTCGCTTTTTCCACCAAATGCCCGGGAATCACGGCCAGCGCATGTCGGTACCAGATTGCCTTAACCGATCCAGATTTCAGGGTTTTGCAAATGCTGCACGGACGCTTGTGTGCGGCAGCGACTTCCTCGAATACGGTATTCCAGCTGTACCCAGCGCCATTGTAGTTCCTGTTTTTCGTATGACAGTGATACACCTCCATGGCGATCGAGATCTCATGCGCAGCTCGCGAGACCTCTCGAAACGGGTTAAATTTTGGTTTGCCCTTTAGGCCGACGGCCCCTGCGGCTGCGCGCGCGATCGCTCCCTCCTCGGGTACGCGCTCAAATGAAAGGCTGCGGATCTCGCGGCTCACCGCCATCAGATAGTCTCGAATCCAAGTGGGGAGCGGCAAGTCGGCCGTAATGCACTCCCCAATCGCAAACCAAACGAATGCTGTATTGGCTGTTTTCGAGTACTGGCTGGCGTGATGCGCTGTCCACTCGGCTGCGATCTTGCGCTCTTCGGCTCGACGGTCGGCGTCTGATTCCACGTGCTGGCTGCCCCCGCGACAGCTCTCCGCAGTGAATGTAATCGGCGGCAGCCGGCGCGGAGTGCCGGTGTTCGGGGATCAGCCTAGCCGCCGAATCAAGATTCTGGCGTCGCCTCTGTGCTTACCTTATCGGAGGGGCCTCCTCATCGGCGATCAGGAAGCTGCCGAGATCATCGTGATAGACAATCGGCAATCTGATCACCGGTAGGCCCAGTCGGTTTAGAGCTGTCTGTACCAACTCGCGCCAATAGGGCCACAGATGAAAAACGCCGTTTTGTAAAACGAACCGTGTGTATCTTCCGACAAGGCCTGGCGTCGCCGCGCCGGGTGGGATCGCGTAAATCAGCTCTGTGTCGGCCGTGAGAACCATCACGGGATCTGTGCCATCGGCGGCGATGACCCTGAAGATAAACGTCGTCAGAAAAGCGATCTTGCCTTTGGTTCTCTCGAACCTGGGCTTGCGAAACCCAGCTTGGATAGAGACGCCAGGAGGCGCGTTCTGAAAGGTCTTGACAGATGAACGCGTCACGATCCGCGTGAAACGCACGTCCTCCATCTGCGGCGGTCGAAGAACCGGGGAGACTTCCGTGGTCGTCGTCGTTGCACGCTTTGAACGCTGTCTCTGTTGGGCCGGAGACGCGCCCGAACGCGGCCGTTTAGTGACATCTCTACGCCGTTTACCCGACGTCGTTTTTGCCATAGCTCAGGCCGACTTCTCCTTTTGCTCGTCTCCATGAACCAGCGACAAGTGCGGACGAGTCGGCGTGTGCGTAGAAACAAGTGTGGAGGTCTGCGCAGAAGCCAGTCCGGTGTCGGCCACCCATTGCCCCCGACCCATTTCGAACAGGTCAGCTAGATCTGACGGTTCGATCAAATCGTCGAAGACACTGCTTATGTCCTCCAAAACTGGCGTTTCCAGTGCGACGTGCTTAGCTCTCCACTCGAGCACGTGGAAATCGGTTCCAGCACGCTCGGCGGCGTCAATCACCCGCAACCGATGCTCGAAGCTTTCCAACTTGTCGGGGAGACGCGCGAACAACTCCAGCAAGTCGTGCGGGAAACGCACACCACGGGCGGCAAGACCTTGCACGTAAACAAGCCTAGCGACGCGGTCAACCAACCGGCTGACAGTGTCTGAGTTCTCGGAACGGGAAAGATGAACCGGAGTGATTCCAATCAGCCGCGCGTACTCCTTGCTCGCAAAACCTAACTGCTTACGGAGAAAACGTACCTCCTCACCGGCTAACGGGCCTGGCTTCACGACAATCGATTCCGACAGTCGCTGGTACAGAGCGTCAACATCCGGCAGCTCGATCACGGGATCATGGCCATTTGGGCAGACCCAGACCGCGACGCCCTCTAGAACAAGGTTCGAAATGCCAGATTCTGTGTAGTGAACGTCCTGCGTCCGGCGGTGCATGGCAGCGCCGCACTCGAAACAGGAGCGAAGAGTAGGTCGTCGTGTCATACATTAGTATCCAGTTACGATCCGGACCTCAGATTCGGACTCATCAACATCAACCAGGACACTTAAATCGTCGCCTTCGATGTCCCGTCCGTTCACCACATACAGCCATTGATTGAAACCTTCATGCCACTCGACGGCGGTGACGCGACCTTTGTCGAGGACCCGTCGCGCGTCCTGATCGTCGAAATTACGCGTGCCTCGCCTCAGTTTGGCGTGCCGGGTTCGAACGAGGCGGTGGGGACGTCCAAGTACCCTATCGAGCGCGGCTTGTGCATCGGCCTTGGAGGGCGCAGGAGGGCGCGCTGCACCACTCATCTTAACAAAATGTTATCTCACACAAGGAATCGGCCGTCAACCGCCGAGGTTGAGTTCACGGTTTTTCACCTTGGAAGTCGATCTATGCGCATGCAGGTCCGAGAGTCCGCATGGCAGGAAAGTCCCATTCGGCAGCGGTCCCCGTCTCGAATCGCCCGGCGTTCAGGCGGCCACGAACAGGCCGAATTCCATCGCGTCACGACGCGCGGAGAGCCGGCTTTCGGGTAGCAATCCCGTAGCCGCCGAGGCATCGGACGTCCTACGCTGCGTCCACTTTCAAATCAGAGTACCCCCGAAACGGCGGGCAGCACGTCCTGGCCGCGAATCCCGCTGGGGACGCCCCCGCGTGTGGATGCACTAACCCATTGAAAAAGCTCGCCGTGGCGCGCGCCGGGCAGGCCCCCTACTGGTAGACAAGTCCACCCTCGACCTGTGCCACTGCGGGCGCCCAAACACCCGCAGACCAGCAAATGGGGTTCCGTTCGCGCCAGAGCGTCCAAGCTACTCGCAGGCGTCCGTCTAGAGTAGAGTCTCGGACGTCGTGTTGGATTCGACGGGCCACGACGTTAATACGCCTAACGATTCATTTCAGTAGACGCAGGAGGAGTGTATGAAACACGTCGCAATGATGGCGCTGATGCTCGGCCTTGGTGTCGCGAGCGTCCACGCGCAAGAGCGGCCC
The DNA here is from genome assembly GCA_963730995.1 of uncultured Acidobacteriota bacterium. Lineage (GTDB taxonomy): Bacteria > Acidobacteriota > Vicinamibacteria > Vicinamibacterales > 2-12-FULL-66-21 > CAVSUB01. The sequence goes on from CAVSUB010000013.1 coordinate 738,283, forward strand.
GTCAAGATGAAGTTTTCGGGCAGCATGGTGCCCACGTCGATCGTCCAGCAACCGAACACCATTACCGACGAAGAGCTCCTGGCCGGTGACGGGGCACTGGGATCGTTCACGTTTCGAAAGCTACGCACCGACGCGGTGGCTCCGGAGGCTTCCAGCACGTGCCCCGGCTTGAATATTCCCGTTCTGGCCGCCGCGGGCGTTCTTCGCTTCCAGGATGGAAGTCTCCTGACGGTTGTGCTCGAGGAAACAGGAGGCCTCTGCATCATTCCCCCGGTGGCACACCTGACCGAGACGTATCAGATCACAGGTGGGACCGGGCGTTTCAAAGGCGCGACCGGCAGCCTGACGTTGAATGCAACGCTGAACGTGGTTTTCTTCAGCGCCTCCGGTCAGCCCCTGCTTCTGACGAGCACAGGGACACTGGAGGGAACAGTGGACGCAGCACACATTCGCGACGAGAAGTAGCGGACCCGAGTCGAGGACCAGCCCCCCCGACGATGGTCTTGAAGTGCCGGCGAAGGCCGTCCCGATTGGGCGGCGAGCTCTGCGTCATGAGGATCGTGACGAGTTCCCGTCCAGGGTCGATCAGAAGATCGTGCCCGCCGTGCAGTCCCACCCGTATTCGCCGGTGTGCGACGAATACGGCACCGCGCTCGGACAGGCCGCTGCGCACTAACCGTTCGCAACGTTCTGGAGGCGGGTTTCGATCCTGAATCCATTTTTCGTCCCTGCGCGACTCTGACCGCCGCGCGGTCCCGCGTGCCGAGCCGCGCCGAACCAAGGAATTGGTCGAAGTGTGCCATCTGGGAAGTTCGCCCTCCATCAGGCAGCCACGAACAGGCCGAACTCCATGTAACCACGCCCGGTACCGCCAGCACCGCATCCATCGACGCCAGGAGGCCGCTCGAGGCGCCATCGAGTGCCGCGAACTCTGTCGCGGGACACGCGAGGCGCTGTTCACGCACACGGACCGCCGCGAGTACCGTCGGGAGGTCGCCGCCCTGCGCCAAGGCCGCCGTCAGCCGGTCGAGTTCTCCTTGGAGCAGCTCCATCTCGGCTATGAGCGTTCCGTGCCGCCCGGTCGTCTCGTCCGGAACACGTGAGAGGCGTGCGCGCAACTTCTCGAGCGCCCGCTCGAGCACGGCCGGGGACAGCAAGCTTTCCTGGAAGGCGGAGAGCACCGCCGCATCGACGTGCGGCATCGGGAGCGGCCGACTGTTCCCGCAGAGCGCCTTGCCCCGCTGGTCGTACGTTGAGCACGCGTAGAAGTAGGCGCGCTGGCTGCCATGCTCGCGGTTGTACACGAACAGGCCGCCATTGCACCAGCCGCACTGTGCGAGGCCGGTCAGCAGGTACTTGGATTCCGTCCCGTTCACCGGGCGGTCCCTGAACGCCCCCGACGTAGCCCTGCTGCCGCATCATGGTCGAGATGCGCTCGAGAAGATTCGCGTCCTCGCGTCACGACGACGGAGGAACATGACCTGGAGACCCGCGAAGGGACGACCGTCACGTTCGAAGGGTATTTCCGGGTTTGGAACGAGGGTCACTTTGATGGTGAAACCGACCGACGGCCCCGTACCTTCGGTGATTTGGCCAGCGCGGTCCATTGCGTCGATGGCGTCCTTGACCCAGGCGGCGGCCGCATTCCGCACGACTATCAGCGAGGGAGCCGCGTTTGGGGAAAACGGGATAGCGGCGAAAGTTCTGTGGGACGTCGCCGGCATTAACATCTAGCCCCGCACGATCTGCCACGCACATGTGCCCGACTGTGCCACCTCGCCGGCGGCGACCTAAACCAGATCCTGGTCCTCCTCCGGCACGTCTCGATTCAGACGACCGAGCGCTACCTCGGGTGCACGCAGAAGCTTCGGTGCGCGGTGAACGACCGCCTGCATCGAGCCTGATGCCGCTTGACTCACTCGTGGGCAGGGCGGATCCTGGATCCGCCCTGGACGGATCGTTACCTATCATCTATCCAGCATCGCTCGGGCACGAGCTGGACCAGAAGCAATCAATCAGCCCTCCCGGTGAGTTTTCACACTCACTCGCCGTGACGAGTCATGATGGCTGAAAAGGAGCAGGCATGGGAGACAAGGGTGGCAAAAAGGACAAGGAAAAAAACAAACAACAGCAGCTGACGAAACAGAAACAAGAGGAGCAAAAGAAGCAGGACAAGGCCCGGCCAAAGACTCCGTAGCAGGAAGCTCACTGACAGCAGGCGGTCGTCGGCAAAGCCAGCTGTCAGACGATGTCCGTTCACTCCTGATCACGAATTCCGCGGGGCGATAATCCTGGGCGCGACGAACCGCCGGGCTGATCGACGAGCACGCTGAGCCATATGTCAGAGGCATTCCAGACCCATGCCGCGGGGCAGCCGATCGCCCGTTAGGGAGAATCATGAGCGAAGATGCACACGCCCGACCGACACGCGACGCGCCGGAGCCGCTGTACGACGTAAATATCCCGACACCCACGCACGCGGAGCGCGCGCGAACATTGGTCGCCCAGATCTCGACCGGGACCCTGTGCACTCTGGCTCTAGAGCCGGAGGGCTATCCCTACGGCTCGTTCGTGACCGTCGCCTTTGACAACGGAAACCCAATCTTCCTTATCAGCGGACTCGCCGAGCACACCAAGAACTTGGAGCGGGATCCTCGCGCGTCGCTGCTGGTGGCCGAGGGAGGCTCTGCAGATCCGCTCGCCAACGGCCGCGTCACCATCCTCGGACCGTGCACGCGCGTCGAAGGGGATTGCGGCAGCGCGCGTGCCGCATTCTTCGCTGCTCATCCGAACTCAAGCTACTACGCTGACTTCCGCGATTTCGCGTTCTGGAAGCTGCATGTAGATTTTGTCCGCTACATTGGGGGCTATGGCCGGATGTCGTGGATCAGCAAGGCTGACTGGCGGGCCGCCGAACCGGATCCCCTCGGTCCGTCGGCCGCCGGCATGATTGCTCATATGAACGCCGACCACGCCGACGCCATGGTGCTTTACTGCAAGGCCTTTTCAAAAGCGACCGAGATCACCTCCGCGAGCATGACGGGCGTCGACCGGTACGGCTTCGAGATGTCGGCGATGACCCCAAAGGGACCACGACCCGTCCGTCTGGCGTTCGGCAAGCCGGTCAGCACGCCGGAGGAAGTGCGCGCCGCTCTGATCTCTATGGTGAAGGACGCCAGGTCCAAGCTGGGCTGAGGGGCACGGTAAGCTGCCGCGCATCGCGATCGCAGCTCAAGTTCTGAACTGCTGCCGCTTGAGTCCCCAGTGGCCTCAGGACACCGCATAGCGTACAGGCTCGCGCCACAAGGCGACAACTCAGGGGTTAATCTGAGTAGCTATGTCGCATCTTGAACTCGTCGCGTTTTGGTGGTCCAGGACTACGACGCCGCTATCTGGTCCCTCGTTGACGTCCTAGTAGTTCGAGCTGGGGAAGACAGGAAGACACGCCCTCGCTGACCAATGATGGCCGCCCAAAGCGTTGTTTCGAGCAGAATCGAGTGGCTAGTCAAGCGCGCACGCGACTGCTGGAACCGCGACAATCAACTGGCTACCTGCAGGGAGTCATATCATGTCGCTGCATGTGATCGTCGGTGCCGGTCCGGTCGGTACCGCCACCGCCAGACTGCTCGCCGAGCGCGGCGAGCTGGTGCGGATGGTCACTCGACGCGGCACTGGCCCCGAGCACGCGGCAATCGAACGGATCACTGCGGACGCCACCGACGCGGCGCGGCTCAGCGCCTTGGCTGCTGGAGCCGTCGCGCTCTACAACTGCGCCAACCCGCTCTACCACCGCTGGCTTACCGACTGGCCGCCACTGGCGTCCGCGCTGCTCGCTGCGGCCGAGCGCAGCGGGGCGGTGCTGGCCACCGTGAGCAACCTCTACGGCTATGGCCCCGTCGACGCGCCGATCACGCCAGCAACGCCACTCGCCGCGACGCATCCCAAGCTCCGGTTGCGGGCTGAGATGTGGCGCGACGCCTTGACCGCCCACCAAGCCGGCCGGATACGCGCCACGGAGATCCGTGGCAGCGACTACATCGAGGCCAATTCGATCTTCAGCTTCGCCCTGGCCGCACCGCTGTCTGCCGGCAAACGCGCGTACGTGCCGGCGGCCCTCGACGTACCTCATAGCTGGACGTCCATTGCCGATGTGGCCAAGACCCTGGTCATGGTCGCGACGCGGGAACAGGCCTGGGGACAGGCATGGCTGGTGCCGACCAATCCCGCATTGACGGTCCGCGAGCTGGCCACCAGGTTCGCCATACTGAGGGGTCTGCCGGCGCCGAAGCTGACGACGGTGCCGTACGCGGCGCTCTGGGCGGCCGGCCTGTTCTCCCCGCTGATGCGCGAGCTGCGAGCCACGAACTACCAGTGGACGCGGCCGTTCCTGCTGGACTCCACGCTCACGGAGCAGACGTTTGGCTTGACGCGAACGCCGATCGACATGGCCCTTGCGGCCATTCCCTCCGCGAATCCGATCACGGCAGTACGCTGACCATCCGTCTCGGAGCCCTTTTCTGTCAACGATCCAACCGCAGCAACGAGGCGCCTAGGACGCGGCCCCGATCCCCACGTCAGTGTTCGCGCCACGATATTGGCGCTGGCTCGCTTCAGCGTGGCCGCGAGAGAACCGGCACGGGCGCTAGAGAAGGCCTGGTCTGCCTACAGAAGGACGGCGGGACTTGATTCGTACGGCCACGCCGCGACGTCAGATCCCGCTCGGCTCCCAAGATGCGCGCACGCCGATGAACGATGAACCGAGGACGGACCTGATTCAACTGATCACCCGAACGGAATCGCTCTCAAGTGACGACGTGATCGCGCCCGACCGACGTCGATTCGTTGCCACTGGGCGACAAGCCAGGAGAAACCCCACGCGTTCGGCGTTCAGCGATGTGACGGCAGGGACCTTACTTCGTCGGCGCGAAGCGCTTCAGCTCCGCGTCCCAATGTTGGACGAGGATGAGTGAGGGCGAAGCGCTCGCGTCGGTTCCGGGCCCTTTGATCATCAGGAACCGTTGCCCGTCGAGCGACACGTCGTACGAGCGCCCAGAGTTGGCGCCGACAAAGTAGCGCCGCTCGAAGAGTTTGATCGGCGCGCGTGAGTTCCACGTCGCGCCCTTTGCCTCTACGGATACCTGCAGCAACGATCCATCGACGCCGATATAGAAGAGTTCCTTGCCGCTGGGCGCCCAGAGCGGTCGCGTGCCGCCCGTCGTCGAGACGCGAAATTGGCCGTCGCTGACGTTCGGAAAAGGCCGAACATAGATTTCCTTGGAGCCCGTCATCGTCGATTCGTACGCCAACCACCGGCCGTCCGGCGAGACTACTCCCTCGGTTTCGTGGACGGTCGTCGCCAGGATCGGAGTCACTCGGTGCGCCTCATCGAGAGCGAGCCTCAGCAAGTCGCGGCCTGTCGTCCCCTGGTTTCTGAAGAACACTACGGCGGTTCCGTCCGGCGTGATCCCGGAGGCAAACCCCTGCTCGCTGCTCTGGCTCAGCGGCTCGGGCCCGCCGGTGCCGTCGGCCGCTTGCCACCAAAGATTGAAGACGCCGCTCCCGCCGCTCCGGTTCGAGCTGAAAATGATCCGCTTGCCGTTCTGCGTCCATAACGGGTGCTGGTCCTCGCCCGGATCCAGCGTCAGGGGCGTGAGCGTCTTTTTTTCCAGGTCCCAGATCGAAATGTCGTTCGTCTGGTCGTTGCTCCAGACTGCAATGCGCTTTCCGTCGGGCGAGAGGCGGGGCTGCAAGTAGGCGCGCGGCGGCGCCCCGACGGCTTCCTCTTTGCCCGTTCGGTCGACCCACACGAGCGTACGTGCGTTCGTCGTATCTGCGTACACGAGCGTCCCGTCATTGGCAACGGCGAGATTCGCCGCTCCTAAAGCCGTCGTAGAGAGCGGCAACATCGAGACCGCTGAACCGTGAGTCTCAAGCCGATCGACATCGAAGGGGATCGCTCGTAGCGCGCCCGCCGCGATGTAGATCAAGTGCCCGCTGGTGACGTAGTGTGCGTCGCTGCCACCGTGCACAAGTACTCTCTGCGTACCCGTGCGCAAGTCGCGCACAGCCACCTGGGCTGTATCGAGTCCGCCCGTTTGCGATGTAATCGTAAACAGGACGGCGTGGCCGCCGGGCAGAATTTCCGGCCAGAGATGGTCAGCTTCCCCATGCTCGCGATCGGGCCGCGTCAACACGTCGATCGACCCACTCTGGGCCGAGACGCGCTGCAACCCGGTGTCTGTATTCATGGTCGCGAAGGTGATCGTGTCGTCTGCCGCCCACGTCGCTCCCCGAATAATCCCGTCGACCCGCGCGATCTTCGTCGCTTCACCGCCCGTGATCGCGACCTTCTGGAGCTCGAAGGATGAGCCTGTGAAGAAGCCGACCCATTGACCATCCGATGAGAAGAATGGGGAAAAGATTCCACTACTTACGGTCGCGAGAGCGACCGGCTCGAGCGCATCGAGGGCACGCACAAATAGTTGCGTGTAGTTGTTGCCGACATAGACGAGCCGCCTCCCGTCGGGCGAAAGGGCTATTTCACGGCCGATGCCGCCCAGCGCCAGCTCTGTTGCGCCGGAAAGCGTAATGGTCGAACGCGTGACGCCGAGTGGGGCGGTCTGGCGCCACGGCGCCCAGAGTACGAGCACGAGCCCCAGGCCCGCTCCGAGAAGCCCCACGACTGCCCACGGCAGCGTGCGCACCCATGCGGCCTTTTGGATCGGTAGGCTCATCGCGCTTGCGTCACCGCTTGATGCGAGCGCCTCGTCCATCTCGAGCCGCGCGTCCGCGGCATCAGCCAGGCGGCGCGTGCGATCCTTCTCGAGGCAGCGACGGAGCAGGCGACGAATCGGCGCTGGCGTGCTCGCCGGCAGAGCGGTCCAGTCCGGCTCTTTCGTCAGAATGTGCGCCAGCGTTTCAGCAACATCCTCGCCGCTGAATGCGCGCTGTCCCGTGACCATCTCGTAGAGCACACATCCCAACGCCCAAATGTCCGCCCGCTTGTCCGCAGGCCGTCCCTTCGCCTGCTCGGGCGCCATGTACGCGGCCGTGCCGAGAATCACGCCGACGCCGGTCATCATCGCCGGGCTTGTAATCGTCGGTGAAGCGGTGACGTTGGCCGATGCTGCCGACGCCGGTTCGAGCGCTTTGGCCAAGCCGAAGTCCAGCACTTTCACCGTCCCATCGGACCGCAGCTTGATGTTGGCGGGCTTCAGATCCCGATGGATGATCCCCTGCTCGTGCGCGGCTTCGAGCGCGTCGGCGATCTGCTTCGCGATCGGCAACGCTTCATCGAGGGGAATCGCGCCGCGCGCAATGCGCTGTGACAGGTCGTCCCCCTCGATCAGTTCCATCACGAGCGCTGAGACGCCACTACTTTCTTCGAGCCCGTAGATGGCGGCAATGTTCGGATGGTTCAGCGAGGCGAGGACTTCAGCTTCGCGTTGAAAACGAGCGAGCCGATCGTGGTCAGCCCCGAGCGAGGGCGGAAGGATCTTGATCGCGACCTGACGCTTCAGCTTCTTGTCGGTCGCCCGATACACCTGCCCCATCCCGCCCTCGCCGATCTGCGCGGTGACTTCGTAGACGCCGAGGCGCGTGCCAGGACTGAGGGCCAAACGGCTGGAAGTATAGCGGTTAGCGTCGTACGGACGCGATCACTCCTCTGTAACGCCGTAGTGGCTTCCGATGTTGTGCAGGCGCGGAAACCCGCAGCGGTTCCCTTGAAAGCAACGCCCACGCGCCGGGGCCGGGACCCCGATCGGGATCGCGCGCCGAACGACGGGGTGGGGTCCCGGCCGGCGGTGGCGAGAATTGACACCAGTCGTCCTCATCGCATGCGCTTCATCTCGCGCAATGGCGGGTCGCCACGCTCACCGAGCTTGTGGGTGCCCGGTCGCTGATCGTCGGCTGACCGTGAGTCGTCGCGTACGCGATCAGTGAGACATCAACGCGCTGGGTTCCTTCCCGTGACCTGTTCGAATGCTCGTCGGCACGCCTGACAGCGGTAGCGCGCCTGTTGCCCGCGTGGGGCGCAGAAGTAGTAGGGCCGGCCGTTCTGCCCCACCGGCGTCCGGCAGATCTCGCAGGCGACGGCCCAGCGCAACGGGTGGACAGAATAGACGAACGTCCCAATCATCGGCGTTACGCCACCCACGTGAGGTCACGCTCGATGGTCCAGTCCCACAGGCGTCCGAATCCCGCCTGGGGACGCCAATTCACCTATTTCGACATCGGGTCGCCCCAGGCCGCTGAAAAAGCTGGCGATACCCGCGGTTCGAAGAGATCCAGCGCTGAAGGTCAGTCGCACGCTCCAGAGATACGTTGGGATGACGTGGTGATTCGATGAACCTCAGCGCGCGTTGAATCGAACCCGCAGCTCCCGCGCGCCCTCGTCGAATTCCCAGGCGCAGCCGGCGTTCTTGCACAACAGGTTGAGCGCGACTTTCGTGTCCATGTTCGTGAATTTCAGCGACGCCGGCGGACGATCGACCGACCCCTCCATGCGCACGGCGACTCCAAGGGCTGCGCCGAGGGCGCGAAATACCTCCGCCGGTGGCACTTGGTCGAGGGCCAACGATACGGTTGGCGGGAGCCCTCCACGCGTCGCCGTTGCGGTGGCCCCCACTTTGACGGTCGTACCCTCTAGCCGCCATGTGCAGGAGGCCGTGTCACAGATCGCGTCGAACGCGACGCGGAGTCGGACGTTCGTCAGCGTGATTGTGACGGGCAGCAGAGAGGCCTGCGGTAATTCCACCGTCAGCCCCGACGCCTTCGCGAGCACCTGCAGAACGTCCGCTGTCTTGCTGTTGATGAATTGAACGGACACTCGGGTTTCCAACGGCTGTGCCAGATCGCGAGAACTCTGCTCCACGGATACTACGGAAGTTTGAGGTTGCGCCGGTTCCGATGTCGCACCGGAGCTCGACTGCCCGGCCAACATCCGTGGCACCAGCAGCAACATGAAAACCGTCGCGGCAATCATTCGCGTGTGTCTCGTCATGATGCACTCCTTCATCGCGGAAACGCGATTACATACTCGCCGCGGGCAGTCGACTCGCGCCGCACGTTCACTACCCATCGCTTGCCATCGTCGCTCGTCACCACGACGACAGAACCAGTTCCGGAGATGTGCAGCGCCGGAGGCAAGGGGGCTGAGGCGCGCCACAATTGGACGATCACCAACAGCGCAACGACACATGCCGCGAGCAGTCCAAGAGGCCGGAGCGGATGGATTTGACGATCCGGAGAGAGCGCGCCGGCGATGACTTGCCGCACCCGTTCGTCGTCGGGCTGCAGCACCGCCCGAAGGCGGCGCTCCGCGCTGGTTACGTCGTCATCGCGCATGTGGTGCCTCCTCGAGAAGTTCCATGAGCCGGGCGCGTGCTCGGTGTAACCGCATCTTGACGGCAGCTACAGACGAACGCGTGACGATGGCGATCTCGTCCAGCGACAATTCCCCTACCGCGCGGAGCAGGAGAACTTCGCGGTCGGCCCTGCGCAGCCGCTTTATCGTTCGAATGACGATCTCCAGCTCTGCCCGCCGTTCGTATGAGTCGACTCCCGTATCGCTCGCTTGCGCCGCGAGGATGAAATCAAGCGGTTTCAATAGCGCCCGGCGCTTGATCGCCCTTCCGGCGCGCCGCCTGGCGACGGAGAAGACGAACGCCTCCGGCGACTCGGGCGGGCCAAAACGTCGCCACCTGAGTACCAGAGCTGCGAGCGCCTCCTGCGCGATGTCCTGGCCGGTGCTACGGCATCCCGTACGACCGGTCGCGTACGCCACCAGACGCGGCGCCAGGGCCGCAACGGTTGCGTCAAGGTCCACAGATGATATGTACCCGCTCAGCACTTGAGGTAACAGCGGGAGATCCGAGCCGATTCATGCCCTCAAGTGGGCCATTTTCAGCCCTGCCAATACCTTCACCCTTCACTCTCCTTGAAAGGATCTTCTGGTGAGCCAAAGATGCGCTTCGGCGTTTTCTGGGGAAACGGCGCCGCAAGGTAGACTCGTCCCGTGTCGCGGACCCGGCTGCTCAAGACGCTGGACTCGTTGGCGCTCGGCGGATTGCTTGCCGGAATCCTGATCCTTCTTGCAGGCGGGTTCTCAGTCCGCTTCAACGACATCCGTCTGACCGCGCGAGCGCCGCACCGAGCCTTCATCGTGTTCGCGACCGTCCTGCTCGTCCGTCTGGCCGTTGACCGCCGGACTGGGCCGTGGGGGGCACGCGAGGGCTGGTGGCGCCGTACACGCCACGGGTTCGACGACCCACACGCTGACCCGCTTACGCCGCTGCCACGCGGCGCAGCCCTCGCGCGACGCGTCAACGCTGCTGTTGGCATCATCGCGACCAGCGGAGTCCTGCTCCACGGGCAGCTGACGAGGATGGATTCCGTGCCCGACCTCGGGGATCCGCTTTTCTCCATCTGGCGACTTGGGTGGGTGTATCACCAGCTGCAGGGAGCACCTGGCGCACTCTTCGACGCGAACATCTTCTACCCGGCACGGCACACGCTGGCGTACTCCGATTCGATGCTCTTCCCGGCGCTCACGGCGATGCCCTTCTTCGCCGCCGGCGTGCACCCCGTCGTGACCTACAACATCGTGCTGCTCCTGAGCTTCGTGGCGTCAGCCTTTGCGCTCTACCTGCTGGTCGAGCGCCTGACGGGATCCGCGGCCTCGGCATTCGTCGGCGCGCTCATCTTCGAGTTCTACCCGTATCGGTTCGAGCACTATGCCCACCTGGAGTTGTTGGCGACGTACTTCATGCCGCTGTCGCTGTTGGCACTGCACAACTTCCTGTCGAGCACAAGAACCCGCGACGCGGTGAGCGCTGCGGTGCTCGCCGCTGGTCAACTGTACTGCTCGATGTATTACGCCGTCTTCTTCCTCTGGTACGCGGCCACGGTCGCGGTGATTCTCTGCGCAGGCAGTCGGACAATCCTCCGTCGACTTGTGTGGCCGATGGCGCTCGCGGCGACGGTGGCGGCCGTGCTCGCGTTGCCTTTGTATCGAAGCTATCGAGCGGCGGAGCTGGGCGACCGAGAACGGCATGAAGTTGCGCCGTACAGCGCCGCGGCCCGGGACTACCTGCAGCCACCCGAACGCAGCGCGCTCTGGGGCCACCTGCGGCCATCCGGATCCTCACCGGTACCCGATGAACGGGCGTTGTTTCCGGGCCTGACGGCGTTGATTCTGGCGGCTGTCGCCCTGGTACCGCCGATCGGCAGGACGCGCGTCGCGTATGCAGCCGCGCTGCTCGTCGCGGTCGAACTCTCGCGGGGCTTGCACGGCTTGGTCTATCCCGTCCTTTATGATTGGCTGCCGTTCATACGCGGCCTGCGCTCGCCGGCCCGAGCCGGCATGTTCGTCGGCATGACGCTGGCCATCCTCGCGGGTTTCGGGGTCCGCCGTCTGCTGGCCACCACGTCCTCATTCAGGGCGAGAGCGATCCTCGTCGGGCTGGTCGCCGCCGTTGCTGTCGATCTGCGCCCAGCGTTGCTGCTCGAACGGGTGTGGCCGGACCCTCCGCCAATCTACGCCTCACTTGCGGGGACGTCCAATGTCGTGCTCGCCGAGTTTCCGATGGGTGGAGACGCTCGTGCCTGGATCACCGACACGCCACACATGTACTTTTCCCTCTGGCACTGGAGCAGCCTGATCAACGGATACAGCGGTCACCTAGCAAAGGGCTACACCGAGTTCCAGGAGGAAATGAAGCGGTTCCCCGACAGTCGGACACTCGACCTGCTGAAAGCGCGCGGCGCGACGCATGTGAGCGTGACGTGCGCGCTCTTCAAATCCGGATGTGACTCGCTGCTGAAACGAATCGATGCAGTATCGGACCTCCGGCTTGTGAGCTCGGGGACCTGGCAGAACGCCCCAAGCCGACTGTACGCGGTCGAGCCGGGCCGATAACACATCGACATTCGTCACGGTTGGAAAACTGGTCTGGTCCGATCGCCGCGTCAGTAAGCTCGCCTTTCCGAGCAAACACCGCCGACACAACCATAGCGAGCCGTGTTCTCACAGCAGTCGGCATCTTTGACGCACGAATCATAATATTTGAGGCAGCCTCCGAACACCCGGCTCAGTTCATCAGCGGCGAGGGCACGCGGGCGGCGCGGCAGCGGATGGGACACGGAAATTCGCAACATGCGGCGCTCTCCCTTCAGTCTGATGCAACAGCCTACTCTTTATGGTTCATCGACGTCATCACACCCTGAGATCCACGCGGCCCCGTCGGTCCCGCCACGATGACCCGTCGGCTGTGACCTCCGCGCATGCATGCTCCGCAACGCCGCTCGCTCCTCCATGACCGCGAGAGCGTCGGCGTCGTATCGCGCATAGGTTCGCTGGCGCGCTTTCTCCCGTTCCAAACGTAACGCCGCAGCTCTGGACCTGCATCTAGACGTTGCAGTGGGAGGAGCGCGCTCAGCTGCGCGTAGGCTGGGGGCGTTAGTCAGGTTGGGCCGTCTCCCGCCATCGAGCTTGCACGGAACGTGACCCGGACCGTGCCGCGGGCACGAGCGCTCAGTAGCAGCTCGCCGCCTCGCAGGCCCAGGGCCGCTTGAACGCCATCACGTTGGCAAAGCTCCTCGTCGGGTTGAGGAGAATCGTCAGGGTGTTGGCCCAGATCGCGTGCTTCGCACGCAGCCGCAGAAGGACGTGCTGCGCGATCAGGTCCTCGTACACCGACCACACCGTTCCCAGGCTGGACGTGACCGCGAGGTCGATCCAGGCCTGGTGTATGTTCCCGAGGGAGGACTCCGATACAGGCCCGAGCTCGAATTGAACGGAATAGACGGTGGCAAAGATGAACTGCTTGCCCTTCGCCCGCCAGTAGCGGTCGCCGGAACCGATCCTGTTCGCCAAGTACTCCGGGTCGTTCTGCCCGAGGATGTGCGTGGTGACCGATCCCATCAACGGGTGGGCGATCCAGTTGGTGAAGATGTGGCCGCCGTCGCTGAACCGATCGAGCGAGCCGACGGAGTCGAACCAGTCCTTCAAGAACGGCCCGTGAAGCTCCCTGACTGTACGGTCTTCAGTGAAACGAGTGAGGTGCTGGGCCGTCAGGAAGAGCAGGCTCTCGCTCAGAACCGGCCGCCATTCGATGCCACCGTCGCGGTGATGATTCGGCGAGTGGGCCGCCAACGCACTGCCGGCGGTGGGTTCCGCCGCGATTCCCTGAACAGTGGCCGTGGCTTCCGACGGCTCGGGCTCTTGAGCGACCGCTGGCCTCACCCCAGCACCAAGGACGGTCAGTCCGAGGGTCGCCGCGATCAAGCCTGACTTCAACCGACTGAGTCGCTCTTGCCGATGTCCGTTCGCCATTGCGATGGACCACAGCAAAGGCAATTCCAGAATGGCGGGGCACGCTCAATCGCTAGGAAATCAATCGATTTGCGCCGATTCCAGGGTGGTGACGGGTCCTGCAGCTCTCGACATTCCGAAGGTGCCTCCGAAATATTGAGGGCCCGATGCCGATCCGGGCGCGGGAGGTTCGTGTCTCTCGTACGTGAACCTTCCCGCGCGGTCAGACTCCGCGGACTTCCCTATCCGATTGGCCGTATCCTACTGATTCAGCGTGTCGTCCGGTTGTTCGGCCCCGATTTCCTGCGATAGGCCCTCCCGAGCGTGACTACATCTCATCTCGAACGTCGATTCGCGTCGCGACCAACTGATGCTTGTCGTTGTCCTTGCCAAGACAGATGACATGGCGGCCGTCCTTCACTTCGGCCACGGTGCTGGGCTTGTTGCGGAACGTGAACTTCGTCGCGTCGTTGTAGACCACCTCGCGCGTGTTGGTCTTGCCCCTCAGGGTCACCGTCACCGTTTTCGTAGCCGCATCGATCATGTGAACATTCCCTTCGACGCGGGTCTCCTTCGCCGGCGCCTTTTCTTCCTTCTTCTGGGCAGCCGTGAGCGCGAGCGGAACCAGACAGATTCCCAGCCAGACCACAACCGCGAGAGATAGACGGCGTCTCATCGAGCCTCCTTGTGTAACGGGGATGAAGTTGTCGACGGGTTGCGAGGCACATCATGGCACCGGCCGACATCCGCTGCAAATGCGGGTTCGCTGGCGTGCCTGGATCGCCGCGGCGGCGGACGACGAGCAGCGGTTCTAAATCGAGCAGGCGGACGAGTGACGGCCCGCAGCCGCTACGAGGCTTCGTCCTCACGGTCGCTGAAGAGAACCGAGAGGATCGTCTGGACGCTCTCTTCCGGGCTCGATCGGGCCGTGTCGATCACCAGACGCTCCCTGTCCCAGGCACGATAGTCCCGTTGCGTCACGTCCGACCAGGTCGGCAACGTGTGCCCCGCGATGTCCGGCTCGCGGAATTCCACGCGACGCCGGTGCTCCTCGAGATCCGAACAGACGATTTCCACATCGACCATGACCACTCCGGCACGGTCCGCGACCGACCGCCACTCGAGTCGCGTCAACGTCCACGGGTTCACGCAGTCGGCGACGACCATACGACCGAGGCGCAGGTTGTCCTCGGCGACCGCGTGCGCAACGCCGTATCCTTCCGCTTCGACTCGATGTCCCGCATTGCGCAGCGCTTGCTCGATCGAGTCGATCCGGAGGTGGACCGCGCCGGTCGCGCGGGCGAGCGCGCGGGCGACCGTGGTCTTTCCAACACCTGGAAGGCCGGACACCACGACGAGCATGGCGCAGTGTATGCGAGGCGTCGGCGGGTCGGCTACGGCATGCCCCGAGCGCCCGGGTTGACTGGCAAAGCCGCGGTTTTTGGAGGGTCTCACAGAATCCTCACCGATCCTTCACTTCTCGCCGACGACTCGGCTGTCGCAGATGCCCCCGGTTCCCGATCTTGCTGGGTGGCCGCTTGTAGGAACGGGACTCTACTCCCGGGCGGCCCCAACAAGAAGGAGAACCGATGCAAGCAGCAAGACGACGCTTGGTGTGGGCCTGCATCTTCGTGCTGGCGCTAGGCAACGCGGCCGCGGCACAGGATGTCATCACGATTGCCGGAACCGTAACGACGCGCGCAGACGGGTTGTCCGTTCCGGGCGCAACCGTGTCGGTCCCCGGCACCACGATCACCGCCATCACTGACACCAGCGGGAGGTACGCACTCAAGGTCCCGCGCTCAGTCGCGCGCGGCGCTCGGATTCAAATCAAGGTAGACGCACCCGGTCTTCCATCGAAAGTGACCGACGTGGCTGTGAGTTCGCCCGCGCTCACGGTGGACGTCGCGTTGACCCTGACTTTCGCGGAGCAGGTGACGGTCGGATCGCGGACGCCCGGCGCCGAGGCGCAGAAGGCCGTGCCGGTCGACGTCATTACCCAGGACGAGATTGCGGCGACCGGCTACGCGGAGACGGCGCAGGTGATCCAGGCGATCGCACCGTCGTTCAACTTCCCCCGGCCGACGATTACGGACGGCACGGACACGGTGCGCCCTGCGACGTTACGGGGACTCGGACCCGACCAGGTGCTCGTTCTCGTCAACGGCAAGCGGCGCCATCAGAGCGCACTGGTGCACCTGAACGGCAGCATCGGCCGGGGGTCGACCGGCGTCGACCTGAACGCGATACCAGTATCGGCCATCGATCGCATCGAAGTGCTCCGCGACGGGGCAGCGGCTCAATACGGGTCGGACGCGATCGCGGGTGTCATCAACATCGTGCTCAAAGGCGGTGTCTCGCGAGCGGCGGTCACCTCGAAGTTCGGGATGTCGAAGGGGTCGTTCGCGGGCAACAGCTGCGAACCGACCGGACTGGCCTGTTCGGCGGGGAACGACATCGACTTTTCCGACGGTGGGTTGTTCGACGCCGGGGGATCGTGGGGGCTTGCGGCAGGCAAGGGAACGGTCACCGTGGCTGCCGAGTATCGGCACCACAACCGGACAAACCGCGCATCCTTCGATCCCCGCGATCAGGTTGTCGCCGGTGATGCTGGCAGCAATGCGGTGGCCGAGCCGAATCACCGGTGGGGCGATCCGGATACGCGGGACGTCATGACGTTTCTCAACGCCAATGTTCCGTTGAACAGCCAAGAGACGCGGTTTCTCTACGGCTTCGCCGGCTACAGCCGCAGGACGGCGAACAGCGCGGGCTTCTATCGCCGTGCGCTCGACGCGCGGAACTGGCCGCAGATCTATCCACTTGGCTTCCTGCCGGTCATCGAGCCCACCGTGGTCGATGCTTCAGGCACCGCCGGCGTCCGCGGCCTTTACAGCAAATGGACCTACGACGCGAGCGGCGAATACGGGCACAACAGCTTCGGCTTTACGATCGGAGACACGCTCAACGTGTCGCTCGGACCGTCGATGCCGCCGAACAAGACGCAGTTCGACGCGGGCGCTCTCGAGCTCAATCAATTCGTCGGCAACATGGACATCAGCCGGCCGTTCGCTGTCGCCAACCTCGCAGGACCGGTCAACATCGCATTCGGCGGCGAGTATCGCCACGAGAACTACCAAATCCATGCCGGCGAGCCTGACTCCTACGGAGATGGCGGCCTCGCGAATCAGTTCGGCGCCCGGGCTGCCATCGGAGCCCAGGTGTTTCCTGGATTCCGTCCCTCGAACGAAGTGGACGCGTCGCGCAACAGCGTCGCAGGCTATGTCGATGTCGAGGGAGATGTCATCACGTGGCTTCGGCTCGGCCTCGCCGGCCGTGCCGAACACTACGATGACTTCGGAGGTACGCTCGACGGCAAGCTGACGGTGCGTGTCCAGCCCGATCCGCGCTTCGTTATCCGAGGCTCAATCAGCACCGGCTTCCGTGCCCCGTCGCTCGGCCAGTCGTTCTTCTCCTCGACGGCCACCAACTTCGTGAATCTGGGTCAGGGACTCGTGCCGGTCGAGTCGTTGACGCTCCCGGTCAGCTCTGCGCCAGCGCAGGTGCTCGGCGCCCAGCCGCTCAAGCCCGAGAACTCGCTTCACACGAGCGGCGGCGTCGTCATCACTCCCCTACCCAGGCTGGACGTCGCGATCGACTACTACCGCATCGCCATCGACGACCGCATCGTGCTGTCGGGCAACTTCACTGCGGCGCCGATCGCAGCGCTCCTTGCACCGTTCGGTGCCAACAGCGCGCGGTTCTTCACGAACGCGATCGACACCAGGACCAATGGAGTGGACGTGACCGCCAACTACCACATCCTGCTGGCCACGGCCGGCGACGTGCGACTGCGCGCCGGGTACAACAACACACGATCGAAGATCGTCGGGTCCGTAGCCACGCCTCCGCAGCTGGCCGGGTTCGAGTCGGTCCTGTTCGATCGGATCGAGCGGCGTCGGATCGAGTGCGGGCAGCCGAAGGACAGCCTGCGTCTGGGCGGCGACTGGCATCGCAACCGGCTTGGCGTCAATCTCGACGCAGGCCGGTACGGGGAGTTCTGCAGCTTCACTCTGAACCCGAGCGACGATCAGACTTACGCGCCAAAGTGGCTGACCGACGTCGAAGCCTCCTACCGCGTTGGAGGGTACACGCTGGCCGCGGGAGTCCAGAACCTTTTTGACATCTTCCCGGACCGCAATACGACCGTCAATTCGTTCAACGGAATCCAGACGTTTCCAAGCCAGTCGCCGTTCGGCATGAACGGCCGGACGCTGTACGGCCGCATCGGCTGGACGTTCTAGACCCGGAATTCCTGTTGCCTTTCAACATGTCCGCGTATTTTGATCGCGTGCGTTCCTGGGCTCGCTTGTCTCTATCCGCCAAGCCGTAGTACGTTCCCGGGCGAAAACTGGCGCCGGCGTGTCGCCCGCGCACAAGTCGGACCGGGAGAGATTCATGAATCGCCGTGAGTTCATGCAACTGTCTGGCGGTGCCACCGCTGGCGCCGCAATGGCTGAAGCCGTCGCGACAGCCACAGTGGCGGCCAGCCCTCTCCCTCTCCAGACCCGCACGAGCAAGCCTGCACGCATGAAGGTCGGCACCCAGCATGGCGATTCGGATGCCATCCTTCGCGCCATGGCTGGATTTGGCGTCACCAACATCTGCAGCAGGCTGCCGTCGGCCAAGATGGACGATGCCTGGTCGGTCGAAGGCCTGACGCGGCTCAAGGAGCACGTGGCGTCTTTCGGCATCAGCCTCGACATGGTGCCGCTGCCCCTCAGCTCCAGCGAGATCTCGAGCTCCGAGAGCCCAGCGATCATGCTCGCGTCGGCGGATCGCGATCGGCAGATCGACGATATCTGCCAGATGGTTCGCAATTGCGCGCGCGCCGGGATCCCTGGCGTGAAATACAACCTGACCTTCATCGGTGTCCCGCGCACGACGCCCACTGTCGGCCGCGGGAAAGCGCGCTACAGCACCTTCGTCTATGCCGAGGGAAAGCAGGAACCGCCGCTCACCGAAGCCGGGCGGATCGACACCGATATGTACTGGGAGCGGATCACCTACTTCCTCGACCGCGTCATACCGGTGGCCAACGAATACAAGGTCCGAATGGGCTGCCACCCGCAGGATCCGGGGATGCCGAAGGGCAAGGGCTGGCGCGGGATCGAGACCGTGCTCGGATCGGTCGACGGACTCAAGCGGTTCGTCTCGATCAGGGAGAGTCCGTACCACGGGCTGAACTTCTGCCAGGGCACCGTCTCAGAGATGCTGGCGAAGCCAGGCGAGGAAATCTTCGACGTCATCCGCTATTTCGGAAGTCGCGGCAAGATCTTCAGTGTGCACTTCCGCAACATCGCGGGTGGATTCCTGAACTTCCGTGAGACGTTCATCGACGACGGTGACGTCGACATGTTGAAGGCCATGCGGGTGTATCGGGAAATCGGCTTCGACGGGATGATGATGCCGGACCACGTCCCGCAGATCGAGGGCGACACGAATCAGTTCCAGGCGTTCGCCTTCGCGTTCGGCTACATCAAGGCGCTCATCGCCGCCGTGTCGGCGGAAGCGTGAGAATGCGTCGGCGCTGTCCCTATTGCACCAGCGCGATGCTCCGTGCCTGCGCGAGGTTGACCCACCGTTCCGGTCCAGCGACCCGTACCCAGGCGCCTGCGCGCGGCTGCGGCTGCGGCAGTAATCTGCTCGGTCTCACCGCTCGGCCAGGTGATTTGATAGCGCTTGCCGGGAGTGACGAACGCCAGAGGGGCGAAGCTGACGTACGGCGTGTTGGCGACGTTGACCGACGGCGTATTGGCGACCGCGACCCTCCAATCCCCTTCTTTCGTCGTGCCCGGGGCGTTGGCGAGTGTGACGGTCCCGTTCACACTGACCACACCGCTGCCCGGCCCCGGCCGCGGCTGCCCTTGCTGCGCCCAGGCGGCCACGGCCGCACCAGTGAGCAGTACGACGAGAATTCCGGGCAGTCTTCGGCGCATCGCACACCTCCAGTGTAGGGCCATGGTGCCGAACGAGATTGGTATCTATTCCTTGATGAGCCGGTACCGGGCACTGGGGACGCCCGGTTTCTGCATCGCCCGTTCTGCTGCGAACCAGTCTTCCTGATCCCTGCCGTGATCGCCGCCACGCGCCTCGAAGAGCTCGTACGCGCGATCCGCGACTTCCTCTTCATACACGAACGTCAGGGCGTGATTGTCGAAATTCGCGAACCACTCCTCCCAGCTGATCGGCCGAAATCTCGCCGCGCTGGGAAAGTTGAACCGCACGCCCGCGCCGCCATCGTTGACGGTAACAGTGGCCGGACCAGACGAGGTGGCCTCACCTGTAGCTGGTTCGGCTCCGTGTCGGGCGGCCCAACCGCGAATCAGGCCGTGATCGCGCGTCGACAGAACTCGAGTCGCCTGCCCGCTACGCTCCTCTCCCTCCATCGATAGTGGATCGCGAAGTGTGGAAAACTGCGCTTTCTTCTGCATCAGCGATCTCCTGCTCCTTCGACTCTCTTCATTGCAAGGGCGGGACCGCTGGCCTTCACTTTTGTCGGATTGAAGCGATGCGTGCTCCAGCTTCACGCTACCTGGCAGCAGCCCTGACCGCCGTCCACGTACCCTCACCGGCCTGGTCGAATTCCACGGCGCCGCGCATCCCTTGATTCCCGTTGTCTCCCTCGACAACACCCGAGAACACGCCCGTGACCGCTGCACCTTCGGCCGTCATCGACACCGTGAACTCGATCTTGTTCTCCTTGATCGTGCCCTCGAGCGGTGCGGCGCCGTAGCGCCCGTCATAAGTGCCTGTCAGCTTCTCGCCGTCCTGCTTCAACGTCACGGTCGGGTGACCCGTCCCGATTTCGAGCTCCACTGTAAACTTCCACACGCCACCGATCTTGACGGGCTCCGCAATAGCAACGGCCGTCGTCAGACTTGAGACGCGTGAGGGCATCAGGTTGGCCGGACTCGCGGGCGCGCCGGCGAAGACGAGCGCGAACAGCAAGCCAGGAACACGTGGTCGAGCACCATTGAACATGACGTCAATTCTCCGTGACTCCGGCCATGCCGGATCGCACTGTGTCGAGGACGCACACACTGCATTCTAGTCGGGATGCCTCCCAAGCAATTCCCTCGGTGGGTCGCTCGACGCGTATTACCATATCGCTGCTACTCTCATCCACTCAGGAGAACTTATGGGACGCCGTGGTCTTGCATCGTGTGCGGTGTTGGTGGTGGCCGGTGTTGCTGTCGCCGCGCAATCGCCGCAGACCGTTGCACCTCGGCAGACGCGAGCAGTGGCGGTGGGCGCCGCGGACGGCACGCTCCTCCGCAGCTGGGACGCGACAGTCGACGCGATGCGGCGGGGCGGAGAGCTCGTACTGACCCGCACGCGGACCGACACCGTGCTTGCCGGACGGACGCACGAACGATACGAACAGTACTTCCACGGGATCAGGATCGTCGGCGGCGAGGTGACCCGTCAGCTGACCCGCGGCGTCACCAGCTCGATATTCGGTGAGATCCACCAGGTGTCGGGCGTGTCCGATCGACCGGAGATCTCAGAGGATGCGGCCCGAGACGTATTCCGGGGCATGACTTCGAAGGAGTTGCCGGAAACCCGGCCCATCGAGCTGGTCATCCTTCAGAAAGACGATGGAACGTACGCCCTCTCGTACTCGACGCACGTGTGGACGAGCGAGGGGTGGATGCAGACCTACATCGACGCGCTGAACGGCGACCTCCTGCTCCGCTACAACGACCTCGAGACACAGTCCGCCGTGGGGACGGGAACCGGCGTCCTCGGCGACGCGAAGAAGATCAGTACCCGGCTGCAGTCAGGCCGCTACACTGCCGACGATGCGCTGAGGCCCCCGGTGCTGATTACGTACGATTTGCAGGGGAACCTGGCGCGAACCGAAGACTATCTGGACGGGCTCTACGTCCCGACCTTGACCGACATCGCGAGCGATTCGGACAACGTGTGGACGGATACCGCCATTGTCGATGCCCACGTGTATCTCGGCTATACGTACGATTACTACTTCAAGCGCTTCGGCCGTTCCGGCCTCGACGATCGGAATGCCCCCATCTACGCGATCACGCATCCGGTCAGGCGCAGCGATCTCGCGACGCTCTCCTTAGACGACATCGACACTTACCTTCTGAATGCCTTCTGGTGCGGAGGCTGCGGGCCGACGTTCCGCGGCGCGATGGTGTTCGGCGACGGACTGCCGCCCAACCTCTCGATCGGCGGTCAGACGTTCGATTTCTTCTCGGGTGCCCTCGATATCGTCGCCCACGAGCTGACACACGGGCTCACGCAGTACACGTCGAACCTGATCTACCGCAACGAGTCAGGCGCCCTCAACGAGGCCTTCTCCGATATCCTCGGAACCGGGGCCGAGTTCTTCTATCAGACGCCGGGAAGCGGCCTTCGGCAGGCTGACTATTTGATTGGCGAAGACGTCATCCGCCCGGGCGGCGATCGATCGCTTGCGAATCCCGCTTCGTATGGCGATCCCGACCACTATACGAAGAGGTTCACGGGATCTGCCGACAACGGCGGAGTGCACACGAATTCCTTGATTGCGAGCCACGCCTTCTATCTCGCGATCGAAGGAGGCACCAACCGCACCTCCGGTCTCTCGGTTACGGGCGTGGGCGGCGCGAACCGGGAACAGATCGAAAAAGTGTTCTATCGCGCGTTCGCCTTCCTGATGCCGGCCAATGCGACGTTCTCGACGGCACGAGCCGCCACTATTCAGGCCTCCCGGGACGTCTATGGCGCGAACAGCGCCGCGGAGCGGGCAATCACGCAAGCCTGGACCGCGGTGGGTGTCAATTGAATCTCCCGGCTATGCGTGCCTTGACGACCGTTGTCGTTCTTGCTGCGAGCATCACGTGCGTCCCTTCACGTGCCTCCGCCCAAGCCACAGCTCCTCCAGGCACGCCGCAGCCTGCAACGCCAGCTCCGCACCAGGCGGCGCCATCTTCTGGGGACCGTGACATTCGAGGGTTCGTGACCTTCGGCGTGGGCGGGCAGTTCGCGTCCACCGACTTCAGCGAGGCGCACAGCGAGCCGCTGAATGGCGAGCAGAAGACATGGACGGCGAACTACGCCCTCAGGTCGGGTGTGGAGTTCGAGATCGGCGGAGGATGGCGGATCTGGAGCAACCTGTTCGCCGGAGCAACGTACACGAGGTTCCACGATTCGCGAAAAGCTGACGTCACGGCGGAGATCCCGCATCCGTTCTTCTTCAATCAGCCGCGGCACATCTCCGGGGAGTCGAGCGATCTCGCGCACGACGAGAACGGGGGGCACATCAGCCTCACGTGGCTCATCCCTGTCGGCCGCCGGCTCGAGGTCGGGATCTTCGGGGGACCCAGCATCATCAACGTCTCCCGTCAGCTCGTGAAAGACGTCGAGTACGGTGAAACGTACCCGTACGACACGGCCACGTTCTCTCAGGCGACTGTAGAACGAGTCGGCGAGACGGCCATCGGCGCCCACGGAGGCGCCGACGTCACCTGGCTGGTGAGCCGGGAGGTGGCGGTTGGCGGTCTGGTCCGATACAGTCGCGCAAACATCGATCTCTCTACGCCGGTTGGCGGCTCCATCTCGCTCGACGCCGGCGGCCTCCAGGCTGCTGTCGTCGTCAAGATCCGCGTCCTCGGCAAGGAACGGGCGGTTACGCCCACTGCGCAGACCGCACCGCGCAACGCGCCAGGATCCGGGATGGCCGCCAGTGACGCACCGCAACTGCCCACAGCGGTGACCACGGCGACGGCGCCGGTCTTCCTTCGGCCGGACATGACGCTTGTTCCGCTCCGCCAGCTTCCTGTCGGGACCCGGCTGCGGGTACTCGACCAAACCAGCGAATGGGTGCACGTCGAGTTCGAGGACCGCCAGTACGGCCGGCGCGTGGGCTATATCCAGAAGGCTTTCGTGCGCGTTGACCCTGGACGTTAGATCGGCAAGTCGATATCGTTCGGAAGAGGGCCCTGCATTTGCCCGGCCCGCGGCAGGTGCGGTCACGAACGCGCCCGCCTCCAGCATCCTCCGCGACACGGAGGATCGCATGTCGAACCCATGATCGTGATCGGTTCCCCTCGGGAGACACCCTGTGCCCTGCGTCCTCATAGTGGAAGATGACGCCGACATCAGGGATTTCATGCAATTCCTGCTTTCGGCCTCCGGGTACGAAACGATGACCGCGGCGAACGGTCAGGAGGCGCTCCACCTCATGCGCGAGCGTCGGCCCTGCATGGTTCTCCTGGATCTGATGATGCCCGTAATGGACGGGTTCGACTTCCGTGCGCGTCAGCTGCAGGAACCCACCTTGGCTCCAGTGCCCGTCCTGTGTCTGACGGCGATGTTCGACGCGGCGTACGTGACCGAGCGGCTGGCGGTACCATGCTTGAATAAGCCCGTCTCAGTGGACCGGCTGTTGATGGAGGTGGAAGAGCGCTGCCATCCGGAATGAGAGCCGACCAGCAGCGCGATGGTCCAGTTCGCGAGGTCGACGTCGCCATTGTCGGTGCCGGAGCCGCCGGACTTGCCACAGCCATCTTCACACTTCAGCAGCAGCCTGGTGTCCGGCTTGCGCTCCTCGACGGCGCACGACGTCCGGGCGCGAAGATCCTCGTAAGCGGCGGATCGCGATGCAACGTCACCAACTCCGTCGTCAGCGAAGCTGACTTCAGTGGCGGCCGGCCTTCCATCATCCGTACGATCCTCAGGGCGTTCCCTGTCGCCGAGACAGTGGCATTCTTCGGCGATATCGGCGTTCCGCTGCACGAGGAGGCCGGCGGCAAGCTGTTCCCGGACAGCAATCGATCGAGGGATGTGCTCGATGCGCTGCTGAACGAGTTCACCCGCCTCGGAAGCCAGGTGATGAGTGATCACCGGGTCCTGGAAGTGGCCGCCGCACCCGGTGAGTATCTCCTCAAGACAGCCGGAGGGGAGGTTCGCGCGCGGGCGGTTGTCCTGGCGACCGGCGGGCTCTCCCTGCCCAAGACGGGAAGTGACGGCGGCGGATACGAGATGGCCCGTCGCTTTGGCCACACCATCGTTCCGACAACGCCTGCCCTCGCGCCGCTGCTCCTGCCGGACGCCGCCGGTATCCACGCGGAGCTCAGCGGAGTGTCGCAACACGTAGGGCTCGAGCTTCGGGTCAACGGGCGCGTGCAACAGCGCACGTCGGGATCCATGCTCTGGACCCATTTCGGCATCAGCGGCCCAGCAGCCCTGGACATGTCGCGCCACTGGCTTCGAGCGCGCGCGAACGGTAACGCTCCCGAGTTGTCCGCGTCCTTGTCCCCCGATGACACGTTCGAGACACTCGAGACGCGTTGGATTGCTCTCGCCCGACAGCAGCCCAGGATCTCTATTCAGACGTCGCTCACCACGATGCTGCCGGCGGCGCTGGGCTCAGCGATCATCGGCAGACTGGCGCTCGCGAAGACGCTGAGGCTTTCGGATCTCAGTCGTGACGATCGACGGCAGCTCGTACACGCGATCCTCGAGCTGCCTTTGGGCGTGACAGATTCACGGGGATATAACTTCGCCGAGGCAACCGCGGGTGGTGTGGACCTCAGCGAAATCGAGCCCTCGACCATGGAGTCTCGAAAGTGCGGTGGACTCTACCTGGTTGGAGAGATCCTTGACGTGGACGGACGCATTGGAGGCTTCAATTTCCAGTGGGCCTGGGCCACGGCACGAGTCGCCGCACGAGCGCTCGCGCGACGATTCCCGGCTGCCATAATTGTGTGATTGAGCTTGAGGCGGACGTGCGAGCCGCCTTCGAGGTGCGGTAGCGCGGGGTCTTCAGACCCCGCGTGTGAACTCGGGCTGCTAGGGCAGCAGTTGAACCAGGCCCTCGGTCAGGAAATGCACCGCCCTGGGGACGTCTGCGAGGTATGCGAGAGCGATCGTTCCCACCGCCGCCGCCGTCGATCCAACCAGCAACAGCCAGGAGGACCGGGGCGCGACGATCGGGCCGTCTACGAGGCGGCGAATACGCAGTTCGAGCAGTCCCTCCTCGTGGAAAGCGCTCCACAACGGACCAGCGACGAAAGCCTCTGTCCGGGCCGTCGCCAGCCGGGCCACTTTGACGAGCGCAGATGCAAGGTTGACCGCACGGGAGGCATCGCCGTCGACAGCTCGCGCGTCCGCCAGGCACTCCGCTTCGGCGCACCAGCCGTGCTCCAGATCGGCGGCGGCCCGCGTGAAGCGCAGTACGTCTGGTGAAGCAAACATCGCGAAGCGCTTGACGTTGTCCCACGACTGCCAATGTGCGCCCTCGTGGGCGAGAGCCACGTCCAGCTCTTCGGGCGTAAGCGCCTCTCGGACACGCCGGCCGACCACGATCGTTGGGTGAAGAATACCTGCGAGCGAGATGCCCAGGATTTCACAGTCGCTGACGATCGGGGGGCTCTCGCCGACCGGCCTGCCCCACGTTCGCCTGAGCCTGGCGTAACCGCGCAGGGCGAGAACGACGCGCAGGGCACTCTCGCCAATCAGGCCGACGGCAAGAAGCGCACCCGACCAGAGCAGCGCGCCGAAGTACTCCGATCCTTCCCTGCCCTCGTACATCAGGTGGACCGGCAGGAACACGCCAATCGCGAAGACGGACGAGATCAGGAACGGCGCCACCCGGAGGGCGAAGAGCCACTGAGCCGACGGCCGGACAAAGGACTGACCACGCCGGAGTCCACCGGCAATCAGCCATACCAGCAATGACGAAACGATATTCAGCGCTGAGAACCAGGCAAGCGTCAGGACCAGGGTCGAGACGAGGAGCCTCATTTCCCAGCTCTCCGCGTCTGAGATTGCTTGTTTCTGACGAGGCGCTCGAGCTCGTCGAGCAACGCGGAGTCCTCCTCGCCTACTGCGTCGACCAGGTTGGATAGAAACGGACGCGCCGCGTCAGGACCACTCGAGAGAAGTCCGCGGAGCAGGCCCCCTGTCAACGTTGCGGACATCTCCTCGCGCGTTCGGACTGCCGTGTAGACGAACGCCCGGCCATCGCGGCGCCGGACGACCAAGCCTTTCTTGAACAGGCGATCCAGCGTCGTCATCACCGTCGTGTAGGCCGCCTTGCGCGGGAGCCGCCACTGCACGTCCCTGACGGTATGCGAGTACTCGCCTCGATCGCCTTCCGCGTTCCACACGATGTCCATGACTTCGCGCTCGAGGTGACCGAGCGCGGCGTGTAGGGGGTCGCGCTCGCCGCGCAACCAGCTCGAAACCCAGGTCCCGTTGAACATGAAGGGCAAGTATCGCGGGCTTCTGGGCGCAGTGTCAACCGACGCCACCTGCGAGTAGCTACTCCGCTGGAAGGCTCTCTTCGCGTGCCTCCGGACGTCCGTCCGCACGCTCGCTCCAGACGTCGGACGTCATGATCGTCCGGATCTCGGGCTGGGCTCGCGCTTCACGGACGAGATCCGCGCGCGGATCGACAAACCCCCATTCGCGCACGTCGATCGTGAAGCTGAACTGAGAAATCAAGGGTCCTCGAGTCCTATCGAGGTTGTCCGGATCCGCGTCGTCCTCGGTACGGGCGCGCTCGAGCAACTGGCCGAGCACCCAGGCGGGTACGTTGGCCCGGTATCCCGGGTAGACATAGTTGAACATCAGCAACTGCGCGAGAAGGAGGGGCCAGTCGGGTCCCGCACGCCGGACCAGGCGCTCCCAGTCGAGCGTCTCGCCAAGGCAGAGAATCAGATGGAGGACGTCCGACATGTCGTGACGGTGCCGCTCGCCGATGAACAGCCGGTGCCATATCAGTTCCTCGGCTGGCGCGATCCGCACGGGGGTTGCCGCAAGGATGCCGGCGCGGCTGTGGCGGATCCACTCCGCATCGATGCGAGCCACACCATTGCCCATGCCGTAGATGAGATCGACGAATGTATCGCCGATGGTCGCCTTGGCGAGCCAGTGCGCGTCCTCCAGTCGCGTCTCGAAGCCGGCATCCCGCAACGCCCGGGCGGCGGGAACGACGCTCGAGGGCTCGAAGAACAGATCCAGGTCCTTCGTCTTCCGGTAAATCCCTGTGTGCTCGTAGATCGCGTAGGCGCCCGCGACGACATAGGGAATGTCGGCGGCATTGAGCGCCTCGAGGGCGCGCCGGTAGATCTCACGCTCGTGATCCGGAATCCAGAAATCACCGTGCGTGACGGACTTGCGCTCCTCCGGTGTCAATTGACGGAGGCGGCGCTCCCTGAAGTTCGGCAACATGCACCTGTCCTTCAGGCGGCCCGTTTCGTCCGCTTGGGTTTCTTCGCGCCGGCAGCCCTGGCGGCACTCGTCTTCCGGCCACCGGCTTTGCGGCCCGACGTCCGTGCGCCAGTTCCTTCGAGGCTCTTGCGGAGCCGCTCCATCAGATCGACGACGTTGCCGGTACGCTCTTCTGGCTCGGCCTCCAGCTGCGCCTCGCGACCCTTCTGTTTGGCCTTGATGATCTGGAGAAGATTCCGGCGATAGTCGTCCGTGTACTTTTCGGCGTCCCATTCCGAGGCGAGCTCCTCGACGAGCATTCGCGCCGTCTTCAGTTCGGGGGCACGAAGCCCCTTCGAGGCCGGAAAGTCATACTCCGACGCCGGGATCAACTCGTCCGCGAACCGGAGCGTCGTCAGTACCAACGCGTCGTCTATGACTTCGAGCGCCGCGAGGTGCTGACGCTCCCGCAGCACGAACTTGGCAATGCCGATCCGCTCCGTCTCGCGAATGGTCTCCCTCAACAGGACATACGCGCGATCGCCGCCGGCGCCCGGGGTGACGTAGTAAGGCTTCTCGAAGAAGCGGTCGTCGATCTCTTCGGCCTTGACGAAGTCCAGGATATCGATCGTGCGTGTCTTCTCCAGGGCCGCCGCCTCGAAGTCTTCCGGCGTCAGGACGACGTAGCGGCCCTTGGCGTATTCGTATCCCTTGACGAGATCGTCCCATGCGACCGGCTTGTGCGTCTTCTCGGAAACGCGCTCGTACTTCACACGCGCCCGATCCTTGGCTGTCAGCAGGTGGAATCGAAGCTGACGGTCGCGAACCGCCGTGTGCACCTCGATCGGGATGCTCACGAGACCGAACGTGATTGCACCCTTCCAAAGTGGTCGTGCCATAAATAGAGTGCCTCAGAGCGTCGTCACTTCGCTCGTGGGATAGCCTGCTGTTTTCGGCCCTCGACGCCGTCGGTGTTCGGCTGTCGTCTTGTACAGCTCGAACCGCCCGTCTGCTGCATCACTGCCAAATGGCGGAGTCAGCCATGGCGTGTCTCCACTGTGCAAAGAGGGTTCCAAACTCAAGCCGTGACCCCGGAGCCCTCCTCATTCAGAGCGCCACCTGGCGCGGCCCACGAAGAAGGGCCCGAGCCGATCGAGATACAAGGCTGTCTGCTGGGTTTTACGCATCGACTGGACGACCGCTGACAGTGGAAACAGTTCCCTGCCAATGAGCCCTATCACGAAGTCGTTATCGTCGCGATCCAGGCCATGACACGCGAGCCGGACGTCATGGGCGTAGTCCGCTGCACCAAACGACTTCCCGATCGCACCATGCTCCGCCAGAACCGTGCGTTGCTGATCGGCGGGGAGCCGCGCGAAGGCGCCGCTCCGCCTCAGCGGATACCACACGGCCCAACGCCAATCCGGATTGAAGAGCGTGCGTCGCGGCCGGCCGATGAGGGCATCCTCCAGGTCCGGCTCGTAGCCAAGCGAGTAGGTCCGCCCGAACATCGTGTAGTTTGGTTTCAGCGTGTAGCTTGCGAACACGCCGCTCGTGCAGGCAGGCCGCACGACGTCGACGAAGAGATCGGGCGTCGGCGAGACACTCAGAAGCGCGATGCCCTGCGGATCGTTGAGATCTTCGTAGAGGACTCCTGGCACCGATGCGGCTGCCAGGTGGGCGCCGGCGGCGGCCGCGTCAGTGCACCCGGTGAATGCCAGGAGCTGCATGAAGAGCCGCTCGTCCGAGCGCTGCGGCTGCCCGCCCTTGAGCCCGCCTTTTTCGCTGAGATCCGGCAATTCCATTCGGGCGCCACCGGACTCAGGCTGTGACTGTTCGTGCGTCATGACTGTTCGTTATCCTTCGCGTGCCCGAACCGGGTCAAGGCAACGCGCAAGTGCCGGGCCGATCGCTTGGAAGACGACCGCCTTGACGACGGTCCGGACAGGCCGATAGGCTACTTTGAATGCAGCCCACGCCGACCTCGGATCATCGACTCGCGGCCAAAGCCCACGTTCTGTCTCTCATTCAGGCGCTGACGGCCCAGTCTTCGGAGGCTCTGGGGCCCCTGATCGATGAGTGCCAGGCACTGGCCAGAGCCATCGAGGCCTTCCACATGGAAGGCATCAGGTTCCGCATGTATAACGTCGACAGGCTGCTCACCAGGACCGACCTGCCGATTCCGGCCGAGGCGGCGCCTCTCTTTACGGACGCGCGCCACGAGCTCGAGGCCGCCGGTTTCCACACACGATCCCACCAGGCACCGGGCTAGGGTCCCCTGGAGGCCGGGCTCGCGATACCACCGTCGAGGCAGTACAATAATGACTGCCCCATGCACAGAGTCACGCACCTCCAGGAGCCCGCGGATTTCGAAGCCGCGGTTGAAGAGTCCCGTCGCCGGCCGGTGTTGCTGTTCAAGCACAGTCGAAATTGCGGCGTCAGTTGCGAGGCCCTCGATGAGCTGCAGGCTCATGTCGAGCGCACGGACGGCACCGCCGTTTACAAAGTGGTAACCGTCCAGAGCCATCGCACAGTCTCCGACCACATGGCGGCGCGCCTCGGCATCCGGCACGAGACGCCCCAGGCCATCTTGTTGCGGGACGGGCGACCTGTCTGGAGCGCGTCGCATTTCCGGATTACAGCCGACGCCCTGAGCAAGCACATCGACGGCTGATCCACCAGGCCTCATTCTTCAACGCCCGCTCTTTCCTGCTTTTCGGGCCACAGCCACGCCGCTCCGCGGACTCCACTCGAGTCTCCGTGCTTCGCTCGAACCAGCTGTGTCTCGACCCGGTCAGAAAACACGAAAGATTTCCACAGTCGAGGAACCGCTTCATAGATGTGGTCGATATTCGACACGCCGCCGCCGACTACAATGACCTCGGGATCCACGATGTTGATGACAACTGAGAGAGCGCGCGCGAGGCGGTCCTCGTACCGTCTGAGCGTCTCGAGCGCCAGGGATTCCCCCGCTGTCGCCGCCGCCGAGATTTCGAGGGCACTCAGCCGACTGCCCGCCGCCTGCGCGTAGTCGCGTTCGAGCCCCGGCCCCGACAGCAGCGTCTCGATACAACCCGTCTTGCCGCAATAGCAGGCCGGGCCCGGCCACTCGGCCGGTGTCGGCCACGGCATCGGATTGTGCCCCCATTCCCCGCCCACGGCGTTGGCGCCTACGACGATCCGGCCGTCGATGGCGAGACCACCGCCGACGCCGGTGCCGAGAATGACTCCGAAGACCGGTGAACGCCCGGCTGCAGCGCCGTCCGCGGCCTCCGACAGCGCGAGGCAATTCGCGTCGTTGGCCAGCCGCACCTCTCTCGCGAGCATCGCCGAAAGGTCTACGCCGAACGGACGGCCAATGAGCCACGTCGAGTTCGCATTCTTGACGAGGCCCGTGGCTGGCGAGATTGCGCCAGGCATCCCGATGCCGACGGTCGATCGTCCCACCTGTGTTTCCGCATCGGCGACGAGCGACCGGATCGCCTCCAAAGTCCCTTCGTAGCTTCCCCGCGGCGTCGGCACGCGACGACGCAGGACCACCGCACCGCTGCCATCGATGGCGACGATCTCGAGCTTCGTGCCGCCGACGTCGACTCCGATCCGCACGCGCCCTCCACCGGTCGCTAGTGTCGCGTCCCCGAAGTCCTGTTAACACCGAGGGCGGCGATGCGCCCGGCGCGCAAGGCGCGAGGAGGGCGCATACCGGGAGTATGCAACCGACGAGCAACGCCGCGCCCCGGGATGCAGCGCCGGCCGAATGTAACAGGACTTCGGGGACGCGACACCAGTTTCGTTCGATCGTTCCAGGCGTATCTGGGCTCAGAAACCATTCATTCACGCCGATTTGTCGTTGCCAAACACCACGGATATCACGGTCGGCACCGGCGCGAGAGCCCGGATCTCTTCGACGTCGTGCCACGCCTCAGGTCGCGATGTCCCGTGTGGATTGAACCAGATCGCACGCACACCTGCCGCGCGCGCGCCGGCAATGTCCGTAGCCCAGGCATCTCCGATCATCACCGTCTCTGCCGCGTCCACGGACAGACGCTCGAGAGCTTGACGGAAGATTGCAGGGTCCGGTTTTGCGACGCCCGCTTCTTCGGAGATCACGATCGCGTCCAGGTGTCGATCGAATCCGCAGAAGCGCAGCTTGTCGTGCTGCTCACGTGCCAGGTTGTTGGACACGATGCCGATGCGTACCTGAGGCTTCAGGGCGTGCAGCAACGCCGTCGCACCATGCACTTCCCGCCAGGATTGCATGTAGCGGGTACGGTACGCCCCGGCGGCCCGCCGCGCGAGCAACCCGTCTTCGAGATCCGCGGCGGAGACACCGACAGATTCGAACAGGAGACGGAAACGCTCCTGCCGCGCGTCGTCCAGCGTCATCTCTTTTGCGAGGACCCGAAGGTGCAGCGCCTCGAGGATTTCGGCGTGGCGCCGATCGAGGTCCGAGGCGTCGACGAGCGCGACAGTCGCGTGGCACTCACGGACGGCCTCCAGCGCCTGTCGCGAGGCGTGTCGATGGTCGAAGAGCGTGTCGTCGAGATCGAAGAGGACCGCTCGAATCAACGCGCCGCGCTCTGAAGGGCCGACGCTCCGGAAGCGAGGTCGGACGCCCATGCTAAACTGAGCTGATGTCCGCAGCGGTGGTGATTGCCGCGTCCAATCTGATGCCGGGTCTGTGCGCACGCCTCGCCCAGGAAGGCGAAACCGGCGAGCTCCTGACCTTCGCCGACACCGAACCCATACAGGCACTCCAGGCCATCCTGGAACGGCGTCCTGGTCTGATCGTTCTCGAGCGCCTGTTCGCGGCGACGCCCCGCGGCGCGGCCCTCATCAATCGAATCAGAACCGATCCGCAGATCTCCGGCGCGGATGTGCGCGTGATGTCGCACACCGGTGACTACGTCCGGCAGGTCTCCCGCTCCACGATCGTCGAGGAACCGGCCCCGATGGAGGTGGCGAGCGTGCTCGTCGGCGAAGACTATGCGGCTGTCCCGATGGTGGCTCCTCCATCGGACACGCCACGGGTGCTCGATTGGCACGGAACGCGTCGGGCGCCGCGCCATCGTCTTCGTCCCGGTGTCGAGATTCAATTGGATGGCAACCCCGTCTCGATCGTTGACATGTCGGTCGTCGGCGCACAGGTCGTATCCGTGACGATCCTGCGGCCGAATCAGCGGGTGCGCGTGAGTGTACCGTCCGATGACTTCGTGATGCGTTTTCGTGGAACCGTAGCCTGGGCCAGGTTCGAGCTGCCCCGGCCCTCGGAACTGCCGCGCTATCGTGCCGGCGTCGAGTTCAACGATGCTGACAGTGCGGCGATGGACCTCTACTGCGCCCGGCACAAGGCGTAAACGGCGCGCGCTCGAGCGCATCTAGTGGACTGTGTTGTTGAAAACCATAGTGGCCACTCCGTTGTCGCGGCCGGAAACGCGCCTGGAGAACGAGGTCGCTCCTCGAGACATGATTGATACGGTCCACTAGATCCTACGCGGGGTCCTACGCCGGCTGCAGCGCTTCCGCGAGCATTCCCTCCCTGAAGATCGTCTCCTCGCGTCCTGATCCGGTCGACACGATAGCCGCGGGCACGCCCGTAATCTCCTCGAGACGCGCGATGTAGGCACGCGCTTCGCGCGGGAGGTCGTGGTATGCACGCACGCCGCGTGTGGGCTGCGACCATCCCGCCAGCGTCTCGTAGACCGGCTCGCACGCGGCCAGCTGCGCGAGGTCGCCAGGCATGTCTCTCAGCTCGACGCCCCGGCAGCGATACGATGTGCACACCTGCAGCTCCGGAAGGTCATCGAGCACGTCGAGCTTCGTCAACGCGAGGGCATCGAGGCCGTTCACGCGAGCCGCATATCGCACCGCAACCGCGTCGTACCAGCCGCAGCGGCGGGGCCTCCCCGTGACAGCGCCGAACTCCTGCCCGCTCTCGCGGAGCCGGTTTCCGATTTCGCCCGTCAGCTCCGTCGGCAGCGGCCCCTCGCCGACTCGAGTCGTGTAGGCCTTTGCCACGCCGAGCACGCGGTCGATGGCGCGCGGACCCACGCCCAACCCGGTGCAGACGCCGCCGATGGTGGCGTTCGAGGAGGTCACGTACGGATACGTGCCGTGATCGATGTCGAGAAGCGTGCCTTGCGCGCCTTCGAACATGATCGTGCGCTTCTCCTCCCGAGCCTGCGCCAGAAAGACCGAGACGTCCTTCACCCACGGCCGCATCCGATCCCACGCCCGGCTCAAGTCCGCCAGCACCTGCGCCGCATCCATGGTGGAGTCGGCGATCAACCGGTTGCGAGCGGCGACGTTGTGCTCGACGGCCTCGGCGAGCGACTGCGGGTTTGCCAGATCCCCGACGCGGACACCTCGTCGGGCGATCTTGTCCTCATAGGCGGGGCCGATGCCGCGGGACGTCGTGCCGATCTTCCGCTCACCGCGGCGCGCCTCGCTGAGGAGGTCGAGCTCTCGATGGTACGGGAGGATCAGGTGTGCCTTGTCGCTGACGACCAGCCGGTCACCCACTTGGATCCCGGCGGCCGCCAGCTCGTCGATCTCGGCGAACAGTGCCTGGGGGTCGATTACCACGCCGTTGCCAATGACGCACGTGATGCCGTCGTGCAGGATGCCCGAAGGCAACAGCCGCAGGACGAACTTGCGTCCGTTGGCGTACACCGTGTGCCCCGCGTTGTGTCCGCCCTGATACCGCGCAACGATAGAGAAGCGTGGCGTGAGCAGGTCGACGATCTTCCCTTTGCCTTCGTCGCCCCACTGGGCGCCAAGTACCGCGATGTTCATAACCGAAGTATTGTACCCGGTCTCATGATCTTCCTGGACGGATCATCGCTCACCCTGGAACAGCTGACGGCGATTGCCGATGACGACGTGCAGGTGGCGTTGGCGCCGGACGCAGCTCGCCGGATAGAGGCATCGCGGCAGGTGGTCGATCGTGCGGCAGCCGGAATCGAGCCGGTCTACGGCATCAATACCGGATTCGGCGCGCTCGCTGAGACCGCTCGTTCCGCACGAAGCGCTCGGCGCGCTCCAACTGAACCTGCTCCGAAGCCATGCCGCCGGCGTCGACGAACCCCTGCCGGTCCGGGCGGTGCGCGCCACGATGGCCCTCCGCGCGAACGTGCTGGCGAAGGGTTTCGCCGGCATCCGGCGGACGACCGTCGAGCACCTGCTGGCGCTGCTGAACCGTCGAGTGCACCCTCGCGTTCCGAGTCGCGGTTCGGTCGGAGCGAGCGGCGATCTCGCCCCGCTCGCGCACCTGTCGCTGGTTCTCGTGGGCGAAGGTGAGGCGACAGTCGCCGCCGACCCGGAAGTACTCAGCGGCCGGGCCGCTCTCGCCCGCGCCGGACTCGAGCCTGTGACCCTCGGACCGAAAGAGGGCATCGCGCTCATCAACGGGACCCAGCCCTCGACGGCGATCGCCGCACTCGCGCTCGTCGGCGCCGAGCGGCTCGCCCGCGCGGCAGACGTCACGGCGGCGCTGTCGATAGACGCGCTCCGGGGATCGATCAAGCCGTTCGACTCCAGGATTCACGATGCGCGGCCCTACGATGGCCAGATCATCTCCGCCCGCAACATCCGACGCTTGCTGGAAGGAAGCGCGATCAACGCGTCGCACGCCGATTGCGGCCGCGTCCAGGACGCCTACTCGATGCGCTGCGCGCCCCAGGTGCACGGTGCCGCGCGAGAGGCGCTCGGTTTCGTGCGCCGGATCGTCACCCTCGAGGCCAACGCCGCCACCGACAACCCGATGGTCTTTCTCGGAGACCCTGACGGCGCAAACCGGGATGACGAAATCATCTCCGGTGGCAATTTCCACGGCGCGCCCATCGCGCTGGCTGCGGACTTCCTCGTCCTCGCACTCGCCCAGCTGGCGACGATCAGCGAACGGCGGTCCGATCGCCTCGTCAATCCGGTGCTCAGCGATCTGCCGGCCTTCCTGACCCGCCACAGTGGCTTGCAGTCAGGGTTCATGATGGCGCAGGTGACGGCCGCGGCGCTCGCCTCGGAGATCAAGACGCTCGCGGTTCCCGCGAGCGTGGACAGCATCCCGACCTCGGCCAACCGCGAGGACCACGTCAGCATGAGCATGGGCGCGGCGCACAAGGCTTCCAGGGCGCTCGACCTCGCCACGCGCGTCGTCGCCATCGAGCTGCTCTGCGGCGCGCAGGCGATTGACCTGCTCGCGCCGCTGCAGCCGTCGGCGAGCCTCCGCAGCGTGCATACATCGCTGCGCGGACGCGTGCCGATGCTGATCGACGATCGCGCGCAGTCGCCTGACATCGAGACGATTGCCGCCTGGATCGCGGACGGCTCTCTCGACCGTGCATGCAACGGAGAAGTCAAGTAAGAAATTTCTCAAAACCAATTGACAACACGCGCGTACGTTCTTAGATTGCTATCCTTCATCGCGGTCCGCGTGTTCGCGCGGCCGCGCCCAGAAGCGGAACCGCATTATTCATCGTCAGTTGATCATGAGCGTTCTCAGCAGACAAGTCAGCGCGCCACGAGGCACCGTCCTCTCCTGCAAGGGATGGCCTCAGGAAGCCGCGCTGCGGATGCTGATGAACAACCTCGATCCTGACGTCGCCGAGCGCCCAGACGACCTCGTCGTGTACGGCGGGTCGGGACGCGCCGCTCGGAGCTGGGAAGCGTTCGACGCGATCGTCGACACGCTGCGTCGACTCGGGCACGACGAAACGCTCGTCGTGCAGTCAGGCAAGCCGGTGTCCGTCTTCCGTACACACCCGTGGGCGCCGCGCGTCATCATCGCGAACGCGCTGCTCGTGCCTGCGTGGGCGACGTGGCCGCAGTTCCGCGATCTCGAGGATCGCGGCCTCACGATGTACGGACAGATGACCGCGGGCAGCTGGATCTATATCGGTACGCAAGGCATTCTCCAGGGCACCTACGAGACGCTCGCGGCGCTGGCCAGGCGGCACTTCGACGGCACGCTCACCGGACGACTCGTCCTGACCGCCGGCCTGGGCGGGATGGGCGGCGCCCAACCGCTTGCGGTCACGATGAACGGCGGCGTGGCGCTGGTCGTCGAAGTCGACGGGGCGAGAATCGAGCGAAGGCTGGCCACGAAGTACGTCGACGAACGGTGCGGCGATCTCGACACAGCGATCGCGCGCGCGACCGAAGCCGTGTCGGCCGGCATCCCACGTTCCATCGCGCTCGAAGGCAATGCGGCACGGGTCCTGCCGGAGATGGTGGAGCGTGGCATCACGCCCGATGTCGTCACGGACCAGACCTCCGCGCACGACCCGCTGACCGGGTACGTCCCGGACACGGTGCCGTTTCGCGAAGCGATCGCCTTGCGGCAGCGTGCGCCAGAAACGTACATTCGGATGTCGATGGCAGCCATGGCGGCGCACGTGCGGGCGATGCTCGCATTCAAGCAGCGAGGTGCGGTGGTATTCGACTACGGGAACAACATCCGCGGGCAGGCGCTCGCGGCGGGCGTCGCCGAGGCCTTCGAGATCCCGGGGTTCGTCCCTGAATACATCCGGCCGCTCTTCTGCGAGGGCAAGGGGCCGTTCCGCTGGGCGGCGCTCTCGGGCGACCCCGCCGACATCGCCGCGACCGACGATCTTGCGCTCGACATGTTCGCCGGCGACGCCGCGCTCTGCCGGTGGATCCGCCTGGCGCGCGAGCGCGTGGTCTTTCAGGGGCTGCCGGCACGCATTTTCTGGCTCGGTTACGGCGACCGCGCGAAGTTCGGTCTGGCGATCAACGACTTGGTGCGGCGCGGGATCGTGGCGGCGCCGATCGTGATCGGACGCGATCATCTCGATGCGGGCTCCGTCGCGTCACCCAACCGCGAAACCGAAGGCATGCGCGACGGCAGCGACGCCATCGCCGACTGGCCCGTCCTGAACGCGCTGCTCAACACCTCCTGCGGCGCCACCTGGGTGTCCGTGCACCACGGCGGCGGTGTGGGAATAGGTAATTCGATCCATGCCGGCATGGTCGTCGTCGCCGACGGCACGCGCGAGGCGGACGAGAAGCTCCAGCGCGTGTTGACGTGCGATCCTGGGCTCGGCGTCGTGCGACACGCTGACGCGGGCTATCCTGAAGCAATCGAGATGGCGCGGACGCACGGCATCGACATGCCATCGCTCGTGCAGGAGGAATCGAAGCGATGATCATTCCGGAGCGGCCGTCTCTCGAGCGCCGCGTCCTGACCGTCCTCGAGGGGTCGGCAGGCGTCCCCGCGCGCATCCCGGTCGTCCTCGGAGGCTGCGGCGCCGGCCGCACGTCTCTGCTCCTCCGGCTGCGGGACCTCATCGGCCGAACGTCGTGCCAGTACATCGACGTCGAGCGCGTGGCGACGACGCCCGAGCGATTCTTCTCGTCGATCCGCGAGTACGCCGTGCTGCCATCCCCGCACGCCGGGGCACAGCCCGCCGAAGCCGGCGCGCGCCAGGCCTTCGACGCGACGCTCGCGTTCCTCGACACCGCTCGAGTCTCCGGCGGCGGACCGGCGACGTTTCTGCTGGACGAGTTCCTGGAGTTGCGAACCTTCGAGAGCTTCCCCGGCCTGCGGACGGTGCTGCGGGACTTCATCGACGCACTCGCAACGAGCGGCAATCGCTTCGTGCTGGCCAGCCGCTATCCGGCGCGGGCGCTGCGGCTGCTCCGCGAAGCCCCGAGCACGTTCGAGATCATCCACGTGACGCCGCTGACGACGGCGGAGATTCGGTCGACGCTTCCCTCTCCGGTCGACGGCGCGGGAGCACCGAATGCCCTCCGCGAGGCAGAGGTCGAGCGCGCGCACGACGAGCTCGCGCGCCTGGTACATGCCCTCTCCGATGGCCGGCCCGCGTACGCACGGCTGATCGCCGACACGTCCGCCACGCTCGACCCGAATGGCGCCGATCCCGTGAGTGCGCTCTCCGCCCTGCTGGCGCAGGACGGCGCGCTCGATCGCCGCTGCCGTTTCTCGTACGAGCTCCGCCTGCATCGCGCGCGAGGCTACGGCGCCCTCAAGGCCATTTTGAGCGTCCTCTCGGAAGAAGAGCCGTTGACCCTGACGGAGATAGCCCTGCGCCTCGGTCGCACACCCGGATCGACCAAGGACTACCTCTCCTGGCTCGAAGACGTCGATCTGATCGTCTCGCGACAGAAACGCTACAGCTTCGCCGATCCCCTTCTCCGGCTCTGGGTCCGCCTCCATGGCCACCCTGTCCCACCGGCCGACGAAGATCTCGCGCGCGAAGTGCACTCTTATGTGATGACGCGCCTTCCCGGCACGGAGCCGGCGCTCGTCATGGCGGGTGGACCGGGCGGAGCCGGGGCACGCGAGAAGAACTGGGGAATCATCGAGATCGACTGAGTCCGGCCCGCGGCACATGGACACCGACGCGAGAAAGCCTCCCCTCGCTCGGCGTCAACGCGCCGTGAGCGCGTCGAGCGCGAGCTTGGCCGCTGCTTGAGCCGCTTCTTTCTTGCTCCGCCCGTCGGCACGTGCCACGCCTCGGCCACCGACGAGCACTTCAACGGCGAACGTCCGCCGGTGCGGCGGACCTGATTCGGCCACCAGTCGGTACACCGGCAGGCCGCGGTCGTGCGACTGCAGCCATTCCTGCAACGCGGACTTATAGTCTTCCGTGAACGTCGGCTCCGCGCCGGTACGGCGCGCCTCGGCGATGAGCTCCTCGAACTGACGTTCGAGAAAGGCCCGGACCGGTTCGATGCCTCCGTCCAGATAGACGGCCGCGATGAGCGCCTCGTACCCGTCGGCGATGAGCGCCTGCTTCTTGCGGCCTCCGGTCTTTTCCTCGCCTCGTCCGAGGATCAGGAACTCCCCCAGCCCCATCCGATCGCCGAGCCGGGCAAGTGAGGCAGCGGACACGAGCGACGCCTTGAGCTTCGATTTCTGACCTTCGTTGTGTTGCGGGAATGTCCGGAAGAGCAGGTCCGCGATGATGAAGCCGAGCACCGAGTCGCCGAGGAACTCGAGCGACTCGTTGTCGATCACGCCGCCGCTGGCATCCTCGTGCACGCGAGAGCGGTGCGTCAACGCGTGCTCCAGCAGCCCGCGATCGCGGAAGCGATATCCGATCCGCTGCTCGAGCGGCGCCAGCTCCGACCCGAACGGCGCGATGCGGGCCGGTCCAACTTCCTCGCGATGGCTCTCGATGAGCCGCCGCGCCTGTACCGCGAATTCCTCGCCCACAGTGACGCGGAGCTCGTTCAGCGAGAATGGAAACGCCGTTCTCGCCATGTCGGAGGTCACAATCGCCGGGATGCCATGCGCGTCGAGCAGGCCGCGCACGACGTCGGCTTCGATTGACGATGGCGTGCGGAAGATGACGACGAGATCGGACATCGGCTCCAAGTCAGACTGCGACCCGCGCCGCGGCAGCCGTCGATTGAACCTTCATCAGGATCATCGTCATGTCGTCGTGCTGGTCGGCGCCGCCGACGAAGGCTTCGATCTCCCGCAGGATGCGCTCTCGAAGCTCGCCGGACTCGAGGTGGCCGTGCTCCTCGACGATATCGCTCAACCGGTTGTCGCCAAAGAGATCGCTCTCCGCGTTCATCGCTTCGGTGATGCCGTCGGTGTAGAGGACGATGATGTCGCCCTCGTAGAGACACACGCGCTCTTCCTCGAGCAGTTCGCTGAACTTCTCCTCTGCGCCGTCGATCCGAAGGCCCAGGACCATGCCGCTCGGCGTCAGAATCTGCGCTCCTCGTGTCGGGGATGCCGGCCCCGGCATGTACAGCAGCGGCGTATGGCCCGCGCGGGCGTACGTCATCGTCGACGCGTTGAGATCGATGACGGCATACGTCATCGTGATGAAGCTTCGGCTGTCGAGATTCGCCGAGATGATCCGGTTCACTTCGATCAGCAGCTGCCGCGGCGACGGATAGATCTGGCTGAGCGACAGGACGATGCCCTTCAGCTCCGCCATGTAGAGCGCCGCCGACGTGCCCTTGCCGGCGACGTCGGCGATCATCACGCCAAGTCGATCGCCCGGCAACGGGAAGAGATCGTAGTAGTCCCCTCCTACCTCGCGTGCGGGGACGCACAGCGCCGTGACGCCGAGTCCCGGAACGTCCAGCGGACCCCGCGGCAGCAGCGACATCTGAATCTGGCGCGCAATGCGGAGCTCTTCTTCGAGGCGCTTTTTCTCGGCGGCCGTCTGCAGCAGGTTCTCGATGCTGCCGGTCATCTCGTTGAACGAGTCGGCCAGCTCGCCCAGCTGGTCTTTCGTCTCGATGCTGATTCGGTGCGTGAAGTCTCCCTGCTGGACGCGCTCCGTGCCTATGAACAACTCGTGGATCGAGCTTGTGATCGAGCGCGCCAGCGCCATGCCCATGATGAGCGCCACGATTTGAATGACCACGAACAGGCCGGCCACGATGATCAGGACGTACAGGATCAGCTGACTGAGCGGAAATCCACTGAAAATGACGTTCTGCGCGAGAGCCAGCCGCCGATACAGCTCGCCGACGCGGTACGTCATCGCGACGGTGACACGACGGACCGCTCCCGTCTCCCAGTCTGTGCTGTCGAAAAACGCCAGGCTTCGGCCGAACAGTGACGGAGTCTCGTTCTCGCCGCCGCCCGGAGTCGCCGATCCTCGAAGATTGTTCGCTCCGTCACTGACGGTGATCGTTCCCGCCTTGATCCCTGTGGAATCCTGCAGGCGCGAGATCATCTCCGCGTCGATGGGCACGTCCACAAGAACGATCCCGAGTCGCGACCGGCGCACCGCCCGCACGACCAGCTCGTGTTTGCCTGGCGACTCCTGCACCGCCATGTCGATGGTGCCCGTGAAGCCTTGCGGCTTCGATACCCAGGCCGGAAGGTTGGTCGGGGGTCTGGCATGGTCCCATCGACCGGCCGTCACGAACCGTGATGAATCGCCGGACGCAGGCATGAAGAGTAGCGACAGGCCCGGATAATTCAGGCTGCCATTGTTCGTCATCAGACGCTCGAGCGCGTCCCGCGGGTTCGCTGAAGGTCTCCCGATGTCGGCGGCAGCCGCGTCCGCGAGTAGTCCAGTGTTCTTGATGATCTCGTCGTAGCCGTCTTTGAAGAAATAGGACGAGATGTTCATCGACAGAACGCCGACGACGATCAGGCCGAAACCGACGAGCAACAACGCGGGAACGACGCCGATGAAGATGTACGAGAGGATCAGTTTGCGGCGGACGCGCCAGAGCAGCTGCCGCCGGACGCGGACGAAGAGTCCCCAGACCAGGTGGCCGACAGCAACGATGAGAGCGATCGTCGCCAGGCTGCTGAGCAGCTGCACTGGACCCGGCACCACGGCGAGCCGGCGCCAGATGGCAAAGAGAACTTTGAAGAAGGTGGCAATCAGAAACAGTCGCCCCGACCAGGTGCCGAGGACGATGTCGCGGGCGGAGAACGGTGCGGTGACCTCTGGAGGCGGCGTCAGCAACGGCACAGGCTGCCGGCGGCGCGCCGCGGACGGCTCGACCGGGAGTCGTGGGCTGCCCATGCGAAGAATATCGAATGATAGCTCACAAGCTTGATCACGCCGCGCTGACGCGCGGACGGCCTTGACCGGGAACGTACCCAAATGCTCAGAATTGGGCTGGTCAAGGCCTCTCGGTGCGAAGGGCGCAGCCGCAGGCGATCATGAACCGACCATCAACCGACTGTTGACCCGCGAATCATCATGAAACTTCCAGAGCACGCGCGATTCTCGACCGTCTGCATTCACGCCGGCCAGGAGCCCGACCCCACGACAGGCGCCATCATCACGCCTATCTATCAGACGTCCACGTACGTGCAGGAAGAGCTCGGGCGGCACAAGGGGTTCGAGTACGCCCGAACGCAGAACCCGACGCGCGCCGCGCTCGAGGCAAACATTGCGGCAATCGAGGGTGGCCGCGCCGGCTTTGCCTTCGCCTCGGGAATGGCGGCCATCGACGCGATCACCACGCTCCTCGAGTCTGGCGATCACGTCGTCGTCACCGACAACACGTACGGTGGCACCTTCCGGCTCTTTGACAAGGTCCTGACGCGTTACGGCTTGACGTTCAGTTATGTCGATACGTCTCGGCTGGATCTCATCGAAGCTGCGATTCAGCCGCAGACGCGGATGCTGTTCCTCGAGACGCCGACAAATCCTGTCATGCGGCTGACCGATCTCGCGGCGGCATCGGAAATCGCCCGGCGGCGCAATCTCGTGCTGACGGTGGACAACACGTTCGCGAGCCCGAGCGTGCAGCGTCCGATCGAGTTTGGCGCCGACCTGGTCGTGCACAGCACGACGAAGTATCTGAACGGCCACAGCGACAGCGTCGGCGGCATTGTCGTCGCCGTGCGGGACGAGCACATAGAGTGGCTGCGATTCATCCAGAACGCGGCAGGGGCGATTCTCAGCCCGCTCGACGCCTGGCTCGTGCTGAGAGGGACCAAGACGCTAGCGGTGCGAATGGCGCAGCACAACGTGAACGGTCTGGCGCTTGCGGAATACCTCGCAAATCACCCTGGAGTCGAGCAGGTCTTCTATCCGGGGCTTCCGGGTCATCCGCAGCACGAGCTCGCCCGGCGGCAGATGCGAGGGTTCGGCGGCATGCTGTCGTTCGATCCGGGCTCGTTCGAGAAGGCGCGGCGCGTCTGCAACCGTGTCCGCCTCATGGCGCTCGCCGAAAGTCTGGGTGGCGTCGAAACGCTGATCAGCCATCCGGCATCGATGACGCACGCGTCCGTGCCTCCCGAGCGCCGGGCGCAGATTGGCCTGACGGACAGTCTGGTCCGAATCTCCACGGGCATCGAAGACCCGCAGGACTTGATCGACGACCTCCGCCAGGCGCTGGAGTGAAGGCTGGATGTAGCCCTACAACAACCTCCCCCGACGGTCACTCGCGCGTGCTCTCGCCCACCCAGCGCAGGTAAGCCTCGTTGCCGTCGACCACCGACAACACGAGGAACTCGGGAATCTCGTAGGGGTGCAACTCTCGAACGCGATCCCAGAGGGCAACGACGCGGTCACGGGACGTCTTGATGACGAGTTGACGCTCGGTTTCGTGCTCGACCCGCCCTTCCCAGCGATAGACAGACTCCATCACCGGAAGCAGGTTCACGCACGCCGCGAGCTTCGCCTCCACGAGCGCCTGGCCGAAGGCCTGGGCATCCGCGTCGGCAGGCAAGGTCGTCAGGATGACGACGTACTCTGGGTTCATGTCGCCTCAATATCGAAAATTCACAGCCTGAAGGCCGCGTGACCCTAATTTCCGCGCAGCCTCGGCTCGAAAAGTATTGTACAAAGGACTCCCCCAAGCCAATGCCGTCTCCTGTCGTGCGTCCTCCCGTTGTGTCTGCACCCGGCCGAAGGGCGACTCCCGAGCCGCTCCGGCACCGGAAACCAGCCCCGGTGCCGCCATCCCCGCGTCGGCGGCGGCTGTTGAACGCGGCGCTCCTGTTCGTGGCGGTCGTGTTGGCGGCGGACGCGCTGGTTGGCGAGAAGGGATTCCTCGTCACGATGCGTGCCAGGCAGCAGGCACACGTCGAAGAAGCGCGTGTCGCCGCCCTCAAACAGGAGAACGCGCGGCTTCGTGAGGAAAAGCGACGGTTGAACGAAGAACCGTCCACGATTGAAGCCGAGGCTCGACGCCAGCTTGGCCTGGCAAAGCCCGGTGAAGTCATGTTCATCCTGAAGGATATCCGGCCCACCGACGCACCAGTACCGAGCAGCGTGCGCTGACGTAATTCCGACACTACGACTTCTGGTAGTAGCGCTAGGGCCCCGGTAGATTGGGGCCTTGCCGACAGCTGCAGCGCTCTCGCAACCGCGCGTCTCGCGCGAGCCGTTCCTCCACATACGCGATGTCACGAAGCATTACGCTCGCGTGACCGCGCTCTCCGGCGTGTCGTTCTCGATCCATGCGGGCGAGGTGCTGGGGCTCATCGGTCCCAACGGATCCGGCAAGACGACGCTGTTCGAATGCCTGGGCGGCGTGCTCCCGAT
The DNA here is from genome assembly GCA_963730995.1 of uncultured Acidobacteriota bacterium. Lineage (GTDB taxonomy): Bacteria > Acidobacteriota > Vicinamibacteria > Vicinamibacterales > 2-12-FULL-66-21 > CAVSUB01. The sequence goes on from CAVSUB010000013.1 coordinate 782,791, forward strand.
GGACGACGGAGGGATTGAACGGAGCGCGCGACGGCTGACGTCCAGCGAGCGTGCGGAACTGCTCTTCTACCTGCCCGACGCGATCGCGCCCTGGCCCGCTCAGCGAGTCGACTGGCTGCTCGACTACGTAGGCGGCCTCTTCGGCGGACCCGTGGATCGCAGCGGCCGAAGTGGTCCGCGAGCTCGGGCTCGACTCTCTTCTCGAAGCACCTCTCGGTTCGCTCTCCAAAGGCCAGCGGAAGCGAGCGCTACTCGCGATGGGCCTTCTCACGCCGCAGCCGGTGCTGCTCTCCGACGAGCCGTTCGACGGTCTGGACCTTCGGCAGTCACGTGACGTCGCACGCCTGTTGCGCTCCGAGACTGCAACCGGACGAGCGATCGTGTTGTCGATCCATCAGATCAGCGACGCGGCACGAGTCTGCGATCGATTCGTGCTGCTCAGCAACGGCCGCGTGTGCGGGGAGGGCACATTCCAGGAGCTGACGGCCGTGGCGGAAGCGCGAAGCGGCGAGCGCCCCGCCAATCTCGAGGAGGTATTCCTTGCGCTCACGTAGGGGTCCGTGGGGATGGCTGCTCGCAAAGGAATGGCGCGAGCTGATGGCGTCCAGATCCTGGTGGGTCATGCTCCTCCTCGTCGGACCGCTCGTCGGCGTTTCGTTCATCAGCGCTGTCCGCACCTATGCCGAAGCCAGCGGCCTGAACGGAACCGCGGCGGGCGTGGGCGAGGCGTTCTCTCCGCTGGTGGGGATCTGGGCGCCGACGTTCAGCGCGTGCGAGCTGGCCGCCGCGTTCCTGCTTCCGTTCGTCGCGATCCGACAGGTCGCGGGTGACAGGCAGTCCGGCGCCCTCAAAATCGAACTTCAGCAGCGCCTGCCCGCCTTCGCGCGCTTCTCAGCAAAAGCGCTGGTGCTCGTTGGAGGATGGCTCATCGCCTCGAGCGCGCCCTTGCTGGCGATCGTTCTCTGGCGAAGTTACGGTGGAAGCGTCTATTTGCCGGAGCTCATGACTGTCCTGCTCGGTCACTTCCTGAACGCCGGGTTGACCGTCGCACTCGCAGCGGCCACAGCGTCGCTGACCGAGCATCCGTCCACCGCCGCGATCCTGACGCTCGGCGTCACGGTAGGAACCTGGATCGTCAACTTCATCGCCGCCGTACAGGGTGGGGTCTGGGAGCGCGCCGCCGGCTACACGCCGACGGCGATGGTGTCCGAGTTCCAGCACGGACTCGTGCGGCTCGACGTCGTGTTGATCGCAGCGACCCTGATCCTGAGCGGTCTTGCCCTGGGGGCTATCTGGTCCCGGCTTGGCGTTGCAGTCGCACGCCGCCTGCGTGAGTCTGTTGGGCTCGCGGCGCTCGCGGCGGCGGCGGCGCTGTCGTTCACGCTGGTGAATACGAGCTGGGACACGTCCGAGAATCGCGGCAACTCGTTCTCCGAAGCCGACGAGCGGGCCCTCGAAGGCATCCGCGCGCCCCTGGCCATCGAGGCGCACCTTGCGCCCGAGGATCCCAGACGGTTCGATCTGGAACATCGCGCGCTCTCGAAGCTGCGCCGCGTCATGCCAAAAATCCAAGTCCGATACGTCTCGAGTACTTCAATCGGGATGTTCGAGCAGACGGCGCCGCACTACGGCGAGATCTGGTACGACCTCGGTGGCCGGCGAGCCGTCAGCCGCATGACCACTGCCGAGGGCGTGCTCGAAACGGTCTACTCTCTGGCGGGTGTCGTCCCACCCGTCGACAACGGCGACGTGTTCCGCGGGCATCCGCTCGCGGTGCCGCCGAAGGGCGCGGCGACAGTGTTCTATGGCATCTGGCCGGCGCTCGTGGTCGCCGCCGGACTGGTCGTTCGGGGGAGGTCACTATGAGATGGCTGGTGCGGCGGGAACTGCTCGTGTGCGCGCTCGTCGGAATCGTGGCGCCGCTTGTCGCCGCGGACACGAAGGTCGATCTGACGAAGGAACAAGTGGGCAAACCGCCAGCAGCGCTCGAACCAATGGTCGGCTCCTGGGTGATCGCTCAGGACGGCAGCGAGAAGGTCGTGATGGTCGACGGACGTCCGTGGGTCACGAGCAAGGACAATCCTACGAAGCTCCTGATCGAGAGCGCCCGCAAGCTCTATGGAACATCGAACGAAGAGCTGATGGACAACGCCAAGCAGTTCGCGTACTACCCCGTGGCGCTCGTGAAAGGCGTCAGCAACTTCACGAACGGCACGATCAGCATGAAGTTCAAGACCGTCTCGGGCGAGTCAGACCGATGCTCCGGCATGGTATTCAACGTCAAGCCGAATGGCGACTGGCTCGCGATCCGTTACAACGACACGGAGAACAACATCGTCCTCTGGGAGTTCCACAACGGGATCCGGCGCTCGGTGAAGCGGGGCCCGGAACGCACGTGGATGCTGGATCGCGCGGCCTGGCACGAGTTGAAGGCCACCGTCGACGGCGCGAGCTTCAAGGCCTGGATCGACGGCAACCTGGCGCTCGAGCACACGCTCGGGAGCGCGCCCGGGCCCGGACGGAACAACGCCGCTCCAAATCCTGATTTGTTCCCCGAGAACAATGCGGTGCTCCGCCCGCCTGTCGAAGGGCGAGTCGGTCTGTGGTCGAAGACCGACAGCACCAGCTACTTCAAGGATCTCGTCGTCAGTCCGAAGTAGGGCGAGCAGGTCACAGCAAGAGGCCGTCCAGCAAGACAACATCGCTCTCGATTTTCGCGACTGCCGCATACAGGTGGCGACTGTCGCTCGACCAGGACGGCTGGCGGGTCATGAGCACGGATCGGTCGTCGAAGCTGGTGACTGGGCGCATCGGCTCGCCTGAGGTCGGTAGCACCCACAAGTTCATCGTCGGCCCGTCGAGCAATGGCATGGCAAGCATCCGGCTGTCGGGAGAAAGCGCCGGTACGAACATCAACGGTCGAACTCGCGAGCTCACGAGACGGGCAAGAACCTCCGACGGGCCGTCTTCCGGGTCAGCACGGCGAACTTCGACGTCGCCCCACGTCGACGTGTTCAGCTTCACGGTCGAGAGGTAGTACAGGACAGATCGTTCGCCGGCCACCGCCGCAACGCGACCATCATCTCGCACATGCACCGTGGTTCCAGTGTCTATCTCGATCTTGTGGATCTCGTTCGTACTACTGGCGTCGTTGTAATAGAGCCATCGGGCGTCAGTTGCCCAGCAGGGATACCAGCCCTTGCTGACGATTTGACGGAGGCCGCTTCCGTCCGGCTCGACCAGCCATAGCTCGACGTGTCCCAAGCGGACCAGAACGAACACGATGCGGTTTCCGGCAGGGGCCCAGATCGGTGCGCCGATGGAGACACGCGGATCCTCTTCGAAAGTGATCTGACGTGGGTCCGTTCCGTCCGTGTTCACGACCCAGAGGTTGCTGTGGCCGCCGTTGTCGGACAGGTACACGATCTGGCGATCGTCAGGGCTCGCCGACGGCACTTGCACCTGGCCCGTCTGTGTCGTGATTCGCGTAGCGCCCCGAGTGTTCTTCCGAGGAGTACCTTCCGTCGCGAATCGCCAGACGTCGGATTGAGTCTTCACCAACGTGGCGACGAGCCGGCCGGAGGAATCGGAGTCCGGCTCGACGTATGATCCGTCACCAAACGTCAGTTGGCTGTCCAGGGCCCCGTCGGCTGCTACACTCCGCAAATTGAACACCGGAGGATAGAGCAACGTGCTTCCGAGAGACGAGCTGTAGACCAGACCAGAATCGTCCGGCAGCCAACATAACCCTTGAATCCACCCGGCACTTGCGATCGGCGTGAATATTCCACTGCGAACCGACCGCACGCAGACGGACATCTCGAACGCGATAGTACTGCCACGCTGACAGGCAATCGTCCTGTCGTCATTCGACCATCGAGGTGAGCTGTAGACGAATCCGCCGGGCAGAATCAACGCAGATTCCGTGATGTTGCCGTCGCGCGTCACGATGGCGAGTTCGACAAACTCGCCGACTGTTCGAAACAGCGCGATGCGTCGCCCGTCGTGGCTCATGTCGCCACCGCCGATCGAGGCGCCTATCCGCCTTGGACGGCCCCCGAAGGCGGACACTTCCCACAAAGTCCCGGCGACACCCGGACTGTCCGACGGCGTGTAATACAGAAGGGCGCTCGAATCAGGCGACCATCGTGGATGCTGGTGATGGACCGCGTCACGCGTCACCTGGAGCGGCGCGCCGCCGGCGAGCAGCCTGATCCAGATCTGCCGTTTTCCGTCGACAAACGAAACAAAGGCCACCATCTTCCCGTCGGGGGAGATCGCGGGAGACTCCTTCAGACCGACGAAGTCAGTCAATCGCCGGAACTTCACGTCGCGCTGCGCTGGACTCGTGGCGCGGGAGACTTCCGTTTCAGGTGCGCCGGCCAGAGCCTCGTCGATTTCAAGGCGGGCATCGCCGATGTCGCGCCACCGCTCGCGAAGGTCCTTCGCGAGGCAACGCCGCAGGAGCCGTCGTATCGCCGCCGGCGTCCGCTCGGGCAGACGGGACCAGTCGGGCTCGCGCTCGAGGACGGCTGAAATCGTGTCGCCGATGTTGTCCCCCGCGAACGCCCGGCCTCCGGTGAGCATTTCGTAGAGGACACAGCCGAACGCCCAGATGTCCGCGCGCCTGTCGGCGGCCTTCCCCCGCGCCTGCTCGGGGCTCATGTACGCGGCGGTACCGACCATCTCGCCCTCATGCGTCAGGACTGCCATGGTCGGCGATTGGGACGGATCGACATCCAACCCCGTGTTCGCTTTGGCGATCCCGAAATCCAGGACCTTGCACACGGCGTCGGGAGTCACCTTGACATTCGACGGCTTGAGATCGCGGTGAACGATGCCCTTCTCGTGGGCGGCTTCGAGTGCGTTCGCTATCTGCCGGGCGATTGGCAGCGCGTCTTCCAGGGCGAACGCTCCGCGCAGCAACAGCTCTTCGAGCGTGTCACCCTCGACCAACTCCAGGATGAGACCGACCGTGTTGTCACACTCCTCGACGCCATAGATTGCCGCGATATGGGTATGGTTCAGCGACGCCAGCACCTGCGCCTCTCGCTCGAAGCGCCGGAGCCGTTCGGGATCCCTTGCGAGGGAAACCGGCAAGACTTTGATTGCTACGTCCCGCCTTAGCTTGGAGTCGTGCGCGCGATGCACCTCTCCCATGCCCCCGCGACCGAGGAGCGAGAGAATCTGATAGGAGCCAAACCGCGCGCCAGGATGCAGGTCCACTCTGCTTCACCCTTCAGCGGACGGCCAAAGTATATGGTTTTCCTGGCGGAGGGCTTCCAGATCCTGAACACGGCAGCCGGTCGTCGTCAGTGAGCCGGTCGCAACAGCGCGTCGATCTCGGGATATATTCTCGCCATGCCAGAGACGACCTTGCAGACGCCTCGCGGCGCCGGCGGCACGCCGGGCGGCGTCGGGACCTTTTTCGTGGGCCTGATCATGTCAGCCGCGGGCGCCTACCTGCTGCTCAACCAGGTGCAGGTCACCACGTCCTTCTGGCGTTTCGGGGCGTACGGGGGCTTCGGGCTGACGTTGATCCCGCTGCTGGTTGGCGTGGCGTTTCTCTTCTACGACGGCAAGTCGGTCGTCGGCTGGCTGCTGACGATCGTGGGAGCGGCAATCATCCTCGCCGGCGTGCTGATGAACATGGACATCTACTTCAAGCCGACCACTCTCTACAACACGTTGATGATGCTCGGCCTGTTCTTTGGCGGGCTCGGCGTCATCGCCCGATCCCTGCGCTAACTCCCCATCCGCGCCGCAAGCGCGCCGAGGAATCCTTCCATCGTGGCGGTGTGCCCGAAGACGAACCGGGACATGAAACGGAAAAGCGGGTTGTAGACTTCTCCCCTCTCGGTGATCGTCACGGTCGTGCCCGTCCCGCTCGGCACCAGGTCGTACGACCATGTCCCGCCGAACGCGAGGGACCTGTCGTCGATTTTCGTCAACAGGTGCACCGGCCGCACCGATTCCACGACGACGAATGTGATGTCGCCCGAGCTTCCGTGCTCGCGCCATCGCAGCGGATTTGTCGATAGCACGTCCACCTGGGACACGTCTTTCCGCCAGTCCGGGAAGTGCGAGACATCCGCGAGCGTCGCAAAGACGGCATCCGGGGGCTGGGGCAACGTCGCCTGACTGCTCGCCACGTGCCCGACGGGCAAGGCGTAGCCCACGGCAACGACGACGATTACCAGGACGATCAGGATCGCGAGGGCGATGAAGACGACCTTAAGCACGTCCGTCCTCATTCTGCACGATCCGAACGTCGTCGCTGGCGCTCATGGTCCAGAGCAGCTTAGAGAACGACGCTCTCCTATTCCAGTATCGTGAAGACCTCCCGATACCCTGACTCGATGAGGGGCACGAGCTTCTGGTAGTTCGCCTGGAAATCCTTGTCGCCCATGTATCGCGGCGCCTCTGCCTCGAACGTCGCGAAACTCTGTACGGTCAGTTCGAGGACCATCGTGTAGAACGGCCCGGTGAGATCGGTCATGATGCGGAAGGTGTACGGAGCGCCGGCCCGCTTCTGGATCGCGAGACCTTCCTTCATGAGTGCGACCGCCTCCTTGGCCTTGCCGAACTTCAGGCGAAAAACGTTGCGCACGAGAATCATTCCGACCTCCTGAGATGACCAGTGAGACTGGATGGAAAGAGTGCGGAACATTATGCACCCGAATCTTGACTGGGCGCACGAACCATCGATAATCGTTGCCGCGACCCAGTGGTTCGAGTTGTTCACAAGGAGAGCGCTGATGCGTGGCTGGATGAGAACCGGGATTCTGTGCGGAGCGCTGGGGTTGTCAGGCGCGCTCCTTCCGTGCAACGCGGCTGCCCAGACGCTGGGGCTCTTCACTCAAGGCAGCGACGTCGGCACGCCCTCGACGATCGGACCAGGCTCCTCGCAGTACGACGCTTCGACGAAGAGCTACACGGTCACCGGAGGCGGCGAGAACATGTGGGCCGCGGCCGATCACTTCCACTACCTCTGGAAAAAGGTGTCGGGTGACGTCCTGCTCGAGGCTTCGGTGGAGTTCGTCGACAGCCGCCCTGCGGGCAGCCCGCCCGAAGGGCACCGGAAGGCCTGTCTCGTGATTCGCCAGTCGCTCGACTCGAACGCCGTCTATGTGGACGCGGCGCGCCACGGCGATGGTTTGACGTCCCTTCAGTGGCGTGACACCGCCGGGGCGGCCACGCACGAGGTCCAATCGAGCGCCGTGGGCCCCACGCGACTCCGTATCGAAAGGCGCGGCAACTACGTCTCGATGTCGATTGCGGGCCCGGGAGAAGAGCTCCGGCCGTCAGGCGGGGCCGCACGAATCGACTTGAACGGCGAGTTCTATGTGGGCCTGGGCGTGACGTCGCACAACGTCGGCCGACTGGAGAGCGTCAAGTTCTCTGACGTCAAGCTGGGGGTACCGCCGGCGCTTACGGGCACGACCACGCTGGTGAACACGCTGGAGACCATCAACCTGAAATCGAAGGATCGTCGCGCGGTGTACGTCGTGACGCAGCCGCAGCGGATCGAGGCGCCCAACTGGTTCCCGGATGCCACCAACACCCTCTACTTCAACAACGGCGGAAAGCTGTTCAAGATTCAGGCGGACCCGCCCGGCGCGCCGCGCAACCCGAACCGGCTGGCCGCGCCGGAGGCTGTCGATCTCGGCATGCTGACACGGATCAACAACGACCACGGCGTCACCGCCGACGGCAAGTCCTGGGCGATCAGCGATCAATCACAAACGGTCAACGGACAGCGGTCGTCCCTGATCTACGTCGTGCCGGTCGGCGGAACCGACGCGCGACGCGTGACCGACCGCGGGCCATCCTACTTCCATGGGTGGTCTCCGGACGGAAAGACGCTCGCCTACTGCGCACAGCGGGATGGCAACTTCGACGTGTACACGGTTTCCGCCGACGGTGGGGCGGAAACGAGACTGACCACTGCCACGGGCAAAGACGACGGTCCGGAATACTCGCCAGACGGGAAATACATCTACTTCAACTCGGAACGAAGCGGCGCGATGCAGATCTGGCGGATGAAGGCCGACGGTACAGAGCAGGAGCAGGTCACGACGGACGACGCCGAGAACTGGTTCCCGCACGTCTCGCCGGATGGGATGTCGATGGTGTTCCTGACTTACGAGAAGGGCGTTGGCGATCACCCGGAGAACAAGGACGTCCAACTCCGAGTGATGAACCTGCAGACGAAGAGCGTCGACGTGTTGGCGAAGCTGTTCGGCGGGCAGGGCACGATCAACGTGGCGTCGTGGTCCCCGAACAGTCAGTATCTGGCGTTCGTGAGCTATCAGATAGTGCCGCAGTAGCCAGAAAGTTGCTCGCCAAAGAAAAAGGGAGGAACCCGTATGGGCTCCTCCCTTCCTCTTTTCCTCCCTGTGAAGAACTTCTCCCGATCTCCCGTGCTAGAACAGGTACCGCAGGCTCAGCTGGATGTCCCTGCGAGAGTCCGTCCTTGCCTGTGACCCGGCCGAACTGCGCGTTCGTCGGATTGGTCTCGGGGTTGTTCAAGTTCGCATGGTTCGGGAAGTCGAAGATCTCCGCCCTGAACTGGAAGTTTCGGGATCCACCGGCATTGACGTTCTTGAACAGCGCGATGTCCCACTGATACTGGCCCGGGCCGTAGATGTTGTTGCGCGGTCCGTTGCCATACGTGCCGGCCGCGGGACGCGAGAACACCGTCTTGTCGAACCAGTAGTTGTCGTCAAGGCCATTGCCAGCCGAGAACTTCTGGTTGGAGCTGCCCTTCGGATCCCCGTTGAGATTCCAGGGAATGGCGAACGTGTCGCCCGTCCCTGCGAGGTCTGCGCCTTCGGTCACCCACAGCGGATTGCCAGTTCGCATGAAGGTGGACCCTGTAATCTGCCAGCCGCCCAATATCTTCCCTATGACGTCCTGCCTGCTCGCGGTAGAACGGCAGATCGTAGATGTACGAGAAGGCGAACACATGGCGACGGTCGAAGGTCGAGTTGCCCCAGAAGCCACGTGTCGTCATAGCTGTTGAACATGACGTCGCGCTTGTTGCTCGCGTTGTCCTCTGAGTGGCCGAGCGTGTAGGCGACGCTGAACTTGAAACCGTTCTTATAGCGCCGCTCCCCACTGACCTGCAGGCTGTTGTACTTCGAGTAGCCCGCGTTCTCCGACAGCCGGATCGGCCCGTATCCTTTGAAGGGTCGAAGCGCGGCAATGTTCACGCCCGGATTCGCCTGAGCGGTGCCCGGCCACCGGTTGGTTGATGTCGCGCTCGCGCTGGAGGTACGCGCCGCGTCGTCCGACGTACGTGACATCGACGATGAAGTTGTAACGGAATCTCTCGTTGCACGCCCGCCGACCACGAGTAAGCCGTCGGATGCTTGAACACCGGATCGATCGCGGTCATGCCGAACGGGCAGCGACGCTGCGCTGATGGATCCCAGGCTGTCCGCCTGGCCGTTGCTGATCGAAACCTGCGGCTGGAACGGCGGGTTGCCACCGAGCAGCATTGAGTCGTTCAGCGTGACGCGGTTGTGGAAGATTCCGCCGTTCAGCCTTCAGGATGGTCTTCGGGTCCACGGCATACGACATACCCAGCCGCGGTTCGATCGTGTTGTAGTGAGTGTCGGCGAAGCCGCGCGGGGCGCCGACGAAGAGCGCGTTCACAGCCGGGTCGTTGTACACGACGAGATTGCTCGCCGAGCTCGGGAACCCGTCGCCAGGCAGTACGATGCCGTTATAACGCGGACCCGAGGTGATCCGCCCGGTCGCCGGATCGATCACCGCCTGATTCGACGTGCTGTAGTGTGCCGGGTCGAAGGTCGCGGCGTTGTTGTCGAGCCCGTAGAACGGTGGCCAGAACACCCAGCGAAGGCCACCCTCGACCGTGACGTTGTTGGTCGGTCTCCAGGAGTCCTGGACGAACACGTCCGTCGCCGCCGCACGCCACTTGGTCAAGGCGCGCTGGCCGATTTCAGCATAGCCCGTGAACATTCCGAGCGCGGCGTTCGCTACCCCGGTGCCCGTGCTGAGCGAACCGGCCGCCGCATTCGTGAACTGGAACCGGCCGTTCTGGTTGTTCGTGCTTCCGGGGATCGGCTGGACGTTGATCTGATCGAAGTCGTCCTCACCGGAGTATTCGAACGTCAGGCCGGCCTTGAACGTATGCCGGCCGCGCAGGTACGTGGTCGCGTTGTTGAAGGTGTAGATCGGCCCACGAGACGAGGACGGATATGGCCCACCGTCGATCTCGCTGAAGGTGTCGATGCTGATCGTGGGGATCTTGTCCGGGATCTCCTTGTTGTCGGGGAACAGATACGGATAGTTGATGCCGTACTTGCTGCGCTGGAACAGATCAGTGCCCCGGAAGACCTCGATGAATACCTCGTCCAGAGAGTGGGTGAAGCTGAACTCGTTGATCAGATTGCTCTTGATCGTGCTGGTCCAGCTCGCCGTCTGGGTGGTGTTCGGCCGGTCCCAGTCCGTCCGGGCATAGGGGAATGTGCCGCGGAACGCGTCGATGGCCGTCCAGTTGTACTTGCCGTACCGGATAGCTGACCTGGTTCTTGTCGTTGAAACGGTAGTCCAGGCGGATGTTGTCCTTCCGCTGGTCCTGCGGGTTGTCGCTCGAGATGATGCTGTTTGCCGTCCCCTGCCGGAATCCCGGCGTCGGGAGCGGGAACGCGTTCAGCATCGCAATGCCGTTGGAACTGAGCCTGTTCGCCGGGATGATGTTTCCCTGGAACGCCACGCCGGTCAGCGGATCGATGATCGGCCGGGCGCCGGTGAAGAATCCGTTAGCGGGATCCAGGAGCTCGCTGAAGTCGCCCGTGCGCATCTTCGCGGTGGGTACAGTCGCCGTGTTGGTCTGTATCGCCTTGTAGTTGACCCACTCCTGCGCTCCGAAGAAGAACAACTTGTCCTTCAGTCGCGCCAAACGGAACGGGGCCGCCAATCGAATAGGCGTACTGCTTGTAGTTGAACGGGGCGGCGCCGCTGTTCTCGAACGAGTTGGGGCTCCGGTTGCGCGCCCAGGTGTTCGCCTGGAGGTTGTCGTCCCGCAGGAAGTAAGAACCGCTGCCGCTGAAGCGGTTGCTGCCGCTCTTGGTCACCATGCGGATCTGACCGCCGCTGACGCGGCCGTACTCGGGCATGTAGCCGCCCGTCAGGACCTGCACTTCCTGGATGGCATCGACGTTCTGGATCCCGACGATCGCTCCGTTCGATCGAGTGCGGATCGCGGTTGCCCCGTCCACGGTGATGTTGTTCTCGTCGGCCGGGCGGCTGCCGTTCATGCTGAAGCCGCCGTTGCCGAGGTCCGAGAAGCCGGAGTTGTTGAAGTTGCCACCGATGACGCCCGGCTTCAGGGCAGCCACGCCAATCGGGTTGCGGCCATTGAACGACAGCTGCTCGATGTCCTTCGCCTCGACGGTCTTCCGCAGACTCGTGTCGGTCTGGAGCAGCGTCTGCTCCGCCGTGACGGTCACCTGCTCGCGTGAGCGCGCCGGTGGCGAGCGAGAAATCCATGGTCAAGGAGCCGGTCGCATCCAGCTGAACCCCTTCCTTGACCGCCTTCTTGAATCCTTGAAGCTCGGCGCTGATGTTGTACCGGCCCGCAGACAGGTTCGGGAACGTGTAGAACCCGCTCGCGTCCGTGACGGTCGTGTGCGCCGTCTGCGTGGCCACTTGCGTGGCCGTAACCGTGACGCCTGGCATGACGCCGCCGGTTTGATCCTTGATCACGCCAGAGATCTGGCCGCGATCGAACTGTGCGAAGGCGGGAGCCGCGCCGAGCAGCACTCCCACGAGGCAGGCGATGCCCAGGCACCACTGCCGTCCGGCTTTGCCGGCATACAAACCCATTTGTCTCCTCCTTGTTCTTTCAAACCTCTGCGGCCGTTCCACGTCGGCTGGAAAGCGCCCGAAAGGTTAGGCCCCCCTGTGCATGGTGTCAAGTCCAGCTGCATCGGGCCCCTGTAATTCGCCACAAAATTGAAACCCCCGTGAAACGCCCAAAGAAATCCTTTACAGACGCAACAACCGGCGGACTTCCGTCGTTGCATGCAGTTGGCGATGGTCGGATGAGCTCACTCGGCATGGCAACGCGCTACCGGCGTACCGCCCAGGCCATGCCATCAGGCTGCCGGCCGGCCTCAATCCTGCCGGCGACCTCGAGCGTCTTCAGGTCGACGATCGCGACGTAGTTGTCAGGCGTACACGCGACGTACGCCCGCGCGCCGTCCGGCTGGACCTCGATGCCGGCTGCACCCTTCCCTATCGGGATCCGCTTCAACGCTTGATGCTTCGCGACGTCGAAGACCGCGAGCTCGGGTCCACCGAGTGACGACACGAGAACCTTCGTCCCGTCCGGCGTGAACTTCAGGCGGTTCGCGCCGTTCACGTTCGCCTGGATCGTCTGCGACACGGTCCTGGCGGACGCGTCGATGACCGAGATGGTTCCGTCCTGCGCGTTCGCGGCCCAGATCTCTTTCCCATCCGGCGAGACGTCGAAACCCTCGACACCGCGGCCCACGCCGATCACTGTGGCATCCCAGTTGGCCTGGCCCCCACCCCTGCCGCCTTGAGGCGCGCCCGGCGGCGGCCCGCCCGGCGGTGTCCCGCGGTTCCCTCCCCCCGCCGGTCCCGCTGGCCCCCGCCCTCGTCCGGGCGTCACGAGATCGAGAATCGTCATCGTCGCCGAGCTGACATTCGAGGTGACCACGCGCTTTCCGTCGCCGGACACGAAGATCATGTGCGTGCGATTCTGGCCGGTGCCGAGGACCAGATCGATCTCGCGGGTCGCAGGATCGTATCGGGCCACGACCTTCGCACCCTCGGCTGTGAACCACAGCTTGCCCTCCACGAAAGTCAGGCCGTGCGGTCCCCGGAGGGCCCCGAGATCGATCGGCGGAAGGGCTTTCCGCTCGACCAGATCGACGACTGTTATGGTGTTGAGCGATCCGCCGCCGTAGTTCGAAATGTAGGCCGTGCGGCCGTCAGTCGAAGCGATCACTTCGTGGGGATCCGGACCTGAGGGCACCTGCCCGACCACCTTCAACGTCGTGGGATCGACGACGGAGAGGGTGAGGTCGGACTTCGCAAGAACGAGGAGGGTGCCGTTGGCTGGCGCGACCTGCGCGAGCAGCACGGCTGACAAGCCGAGAGTCAGGACGATAGCTGTGGCGGATCTCATGTGGTCCTCCGCGGCGAGCGAGCCGCCGAGGACTATAACAAACCGCTGGGGGGTGATTGAGTAGCTTTCAGCTTTCAGCTTTCAGCTATCGGCTTTCAGCTCGCGGGCCCCAGACAGCGATCTGGCTGAGGGCTGAGGGCTGATGGCTGAAAGCTGAGAGCTTGATGAATTCAGACCCGACTCGAGTGAATTCCAGGTCCTAGAGCCCGATCAGACCGGAGTTGCCGCGACCGCCGCCCTGGCCGTTGCTGCCGCCATTGCCATTGCCATTTCCGTTGTTTCCGTTTCCATTGCCCCTGCCGTTGCTGCCGCTCCCTCCGCCGTTCCCATTGCCGTTTCCGTTGTTCCCGTTCCCATTGCCGCTGCCGTTGCTACCGTTCCCTCCGCCGTTCCCATTGCCGTTTCCGTTGTTTCCGTTGCCGTTGCCGTTGCCAGCGCCGCCTCCGGCCGAACCACTGCCACCACCCGAATCGCTGCTGGCTGGATCGCTGCCGCCCGGATCGCTGCCGCCCGCGCCGGGTTGCCCTGGATCATCCGACGTCTTGGCCGCGGCGATTGCGGTGTCGACCTTCTGATAGGTGGCGCCGACGTTGCCGCCGATCCCGCCAAGGGCGACCAACGTAGCGATTGAGATGAAGGCCGCGAGCAGGGCGTATTCGATCAGGTCCTGTCCGTCCGACCTGACCAGCAGCCGCCTGATGAACTTGAGCATGAGGTCGCTACGCAACCTAGCACAAACTCTTCCATAGGCAGCGGCAAGGGTCGGTCGGTTTTCGTTAGGAAATTGCTCAATTGTCGGCAGGAAAAGTCACGAATCTTGGCTGGCCTCTGAAGAAAGTCCGCCTCGGGGCAGACCATTGGATCCACAGAATTGTCATTCAGGAATCGGACCGAACGTCCTGACTTCCCCGGCCGCCGCTCCCCATCTCGAGCCAATCGAGCTCCGCTTCGAGCTGATGGAAGGCGTCGTCGCCGATGTCGTCTGTTGACCGCATCTCGAGGATCACCTGTCGGGCCGCGGCAATCGCGCGTTGATGGACGGCTTCGTGGTCCAACTCGCGAGAGCTCCCCTCCGCCTCGACTGGCGTCGCGGGTTTCAGGTGTGCGGCGAACTCCTGACGCACCGCTTCCGCGGCTGGAGACATGTCGTCGGCGCATGTGGCCAGAGCGGCCCGAAGTGCCCTGTTGCGCGCCGCGTCTACTTCCCGCGCGACGGGATCGTCGTCGTGAAGGTCGAGCGCCTCGATCAACGGCCTGAGCGTCAGGCCCTGGATGACGAGCGTTCCAAGTACGACGGAGAACGCGGTGATCACGATCAGATCGCGGAATGGGAAGGTCGCGCCGGTAGCGGCCGTTGGAAGCGCCAGCGCTGCCGCGAGCGAGACGATGCCGCGCATGCCCGACCAGGAGATGATCAGGCCGCTGCGGACGGAGGGGCGCAGTGTCGGGCGGGGCGGATGGAAGCCGTATTTTTGGATCTTCCATCTGAACACCGCGTTCTGCGTCATCACCCAGGCCACCCGGACCACGATCACCGTCACCAGCACGGCCCCCGCGACGTAGAGGTACCGTGCTCGCGCGGCCGGATCGAGGCCGGTCAGAATCGGACGGATCTGAAGGCCAATGAAGACGAACGCGAGGACGTTGAGCACGAAGACGACCGTCTCCCACACGGCGTACGACGGCAGGCGGATCCGTGCTGGCGTCCGCTCCGGCGCCGACCTGGCAACGAACACGGCGTAGCACACCATCGTGAGCACGCCCGACAGCCCGATGCGATCGGCCAGGATCCAGACGCCGAAGGTCCCGATGAACTGAAGAATGATGGCGGTCGGCACATCACGCACGTTCCGCGTCAGGCTCATGGAGAGCCAGCCGAGCGCCGGACCCGCCACCAGGCTTCCGGCGACGGCAAGGGCGAACGCAGGCGCCACGTCGCGCAGCGAAAACGCATTCGAGACCGCCGCGCCAACCGCCAGCCGATAGATCAGCAGCGCGCTCGCGTCATTCAGCAGGCTCTCGCCTTCGAGGATCGTCAGGATCCGGTGCGGCGGCCTGAGCTGCCGAAGTACCGCGATCGCCGCGGCGGCGTCCGGAGGCGCGACCACGGCGCCGAGTGCCACGGCGGCGGCCCACGGCATTCCAGGCTCCAGCGCTCGGACGACGATCGCAACCGCAACGGTCGTGAGAACGACGCTCACGATGACGAGGCCGGCGACAGGAGCCCAGTTCTCTCTGAGGTCGCGGGGCGAGGTGTCGTACGCAGCATCCAGCAGGACGGGCGCGACGAAGAGCGCCAGGGCGAGCTCCGGTTGAACAGAAAAGGTCGGAACCCCGGGCACGAACGCGAGGATTGCGCCACCGAGCGCGAGGAAGGCGGGATATGGCGCGCCGACTCGTCGCGCCAGCGCCGCGAGGAGAACGGCCGCCAGGAGGAAGCCCACGAGCGCTTCGAACTGGACCATGCGGAGACTTCACTCTATCAACGCGAGGATGGTCAACTCTGAGGAACTGGTCGGGTGACCGATCTGGGAGCCACGTTCTCCTTGGTCGCTGTTCAGAATGGACGCGAAAAGTCGCGGTGCAGCGAGCAATCCCAACCCATTGTCAGGGCCCCCAAAGACCCCGACCCACGATTATTGGTAACCCTACCGTCACTCAGGAGTAATCCAGTCCGCGTTGGCTATCCGGCCCGTATAATCCAGACAAGAGTTTGGCCCTCTCCGCCGGTACCCGCCTCGGCGTCTACGAGATCACCTCGCCGATCGGTGCCGGCGGCATGGGCGAGGTCTATCGCGCGCGCGATCCGCGGCTCGGGCGTGACGTTGCGATCAAGGTACTGCCCAGCGCATTCTCTGCCGACATCGATCGCCTCCATCGATTCGAGCAGGAAGCCCGCGCGGCCGCGGCGCTGAACCACCCGAACATCCTTGCGGTGTACGACATCGGCACTGAGGGCGGGGCGCCGTTCATCGTGTCCGAGCTGCTCGAAGGCGAGACGCTTCGAGAGCGGGCGAGGAGTGGCCCGGTCGCCGTTCGCAAGGCGACTGAGTATGCGCTGCAGATCGCGCGCGGCCTCACGGCGGCGCACGAAAAAGGGATCACGCACCGCGATCTCAAGCCGGAAAACGTGTTCGTTACCCGGGACAATCGCGTCAAGATTCTCGACTTCGGATTGGCAAAGCTGACCCAGGATCGACCGGCGCTCGCGACGTTGAGCGCAGCCGCCACGGTGCCGTCGCCGACGCATCCTGGTATCGTGCTCGGCACCGTCGGATACATGGCCCCCGAGCAGGTGCGCGGCTTGCCAGTGGATCAACGCGCGGATCTGTTCGCCTTTGGCGCGATCCTGTACGAGCTCCTGTCAGGTGTGCGCGCGTTTTCGCCGCGAGACGGCGCCTGAGACAATGGCGGCAATCCTCAATCTTGATCCGCCGGATCTCAGCGCGGCTGCGGCCGCTCTCCCGCCAGGGCTCGTACGGATTGTCAGTCGCTGCCTCGAGAAGAATCCGTCGGACCGATTTCAGACGGCCAGCGATCTCGCGTTCGCTCTGGACAGCCTGTCGAACGCGTCGGGCGTGTCGACAACCACACCCGCCGTGACGCGGCGTCGGGTCCAGCAGGTGTGGCTCGGCTGGGCCGCCGCTGCGTTGCTGCTGGCGACGCTGGCGCCCGTTGCGTATCAGCACATCCGCGAGCGGCCTGTCCCGCCCAGCCCGATGCGCTTCCAGATTTCCCCGATCGTCGAATTCGGCGGGCCGGGAAATTTCGGCCTGTCTCCGGACGGCCGTCACCTGGCATTCGCGGGGCTCGGCTCCGATGGGATCGCGCGGCTCTGGATCCGGGCCATGGATTCGCTGGAAGTCCGCCCTCTTCCCGGTTCAGAGACCGGCCCGGCCGTGCCGCCTCCTTTTTGGTCCCCTGACGGACGGTTCGTCGCGTTCGACGCCGGCGGGAAGCTCAAGAAGCTGGATGTGTCGGGCGGTCTGCCGCAAACCTTGTGCGATCTGCCGCCTGGGAGTGTCGCCGTGGGCGGCTCGTGGAACCGTGACGGCGACATCATCTTCGGGAACTTCGGCGGTCTGTTGCGCGTCCGCGAGACGGGCGGCGCCGCAGTTCCAGTCACGGCGCTCGATCCGTCGCGGAAGGAGGAATTCCATCTGCTTCCGACATTTCTTCCCGACGGCCGTCATTTCGTGTACCTGCGTGTCTCGCCGAGCGCCCCTGAGATGAGCGGCACGTACATCGGAACAATCGATGCCAGGCCTGAAGCGCAAAGCGCGCAGCGGCTGATGCCGTACGCGGTCGGCGTGACCTACGCCGCGGCCGCTGATTCCGGACCGGGATGGTTGCTGTTCCTTCGCGAAGGGACGCTCATGGCGCAGCCGTTCGATGCGCGGCGCCTTGCACTGTCGGGGGATCCGGTGCCGGTGGCCGAGCGGGTCGGCTCCTTTCGTGACGGCGCCTACTTTTCCGTCTCCGCCAACGACGTTCTGGTGTACCGCACCGCTGACACCGATTCCCAGCTCACCTGGTTCGACCGGCAAGGCGCGGTATCCGGCCGGGCCTCGGAACCGGGCGGCTTTCGCGGCGTGGCGCTTTCCCCGGACGGCGCTCGGGCGGTCGCATCGCGCACGAATCCGCTGGACACGACGAAGGCCGACCTGTGGCTGTTCGATTTGTCGCGAGGAAGCGGGGCCGCACGACTGACGCTCGGCGCCGGAGTCGCCGAGTTTCCTGTGTGGTCTCCCGACGGCAAGCGCATCGTCTTCTCGTTCAACAACAGCATGCTCCGTCAGAAACTCGCGAGCGGCGAGGGTGACGAGAAGGAGTTGTTGCGAACCAACAGTGCAAGCTCCCTTTTTGCGAACAGTTGGTCGCCTGACGGACGGTTCCTTCTGTACGCCACCTACGTCGCAACGGCGTCGAATCCGGGGAGCTTGGATCTCCTGGTGCTTCCCGGCGCCGACTCCAAGCCTGTGGCATTCGTGCGGACTGGATTCAACGAGGAACAGGGCAGGTTTTCGCCGAATGGTCGATGGGTTGCCTACGTGTCCAATCAGTCCGGCCTGAGCGAAGTCTACGTTCGCGAGTTTGCGACGGATTTCAGCAGCGGCTCAGCCAGCCGGGGAGGCAGCGTGTTGGTGTCCCACGGCGGCGGCACGGGACCACGCTGGCGTGGAGATGGCCGCGAGCTCTTTTACCTCACACCGAACGGCAAAATGATGGCCGTCGAGGTGATCGCCGGCCAGGAGTTCCACGCCGGGACGCCGACGCCGCTCTTTCAGGCGCCGCCCGGTGTGGTCGTCGGCGACGTGACCGCGGACGGCAAGCGATTTCTCCTCGTGACGCCGGTCGGGCCCAGCGCATCGGTGCCTTTCACGGTCGTGTTGAACTGGAGCGAAGAGCTGAAGCAGCGCGTGCCGACCAGGTAGATGAGCGAACCGGTACTGGCCTGCGGCGCGAGGTTTTGATACAGCCTCTTAGAGTTGGGGTTCTGTCTCGGTCTGCAGGCCGCCGAGCGTCAACACTTCACTTCGTCGCGCCAGGTGCGCAGCGCGGCCAGGAGATCGGTCGCGGCTGCCTCCACGATCGGGACGAGTGCCGAGACGGCCGCGCGATCCGACGCGAGCGCCGCCTGCTCGATCGACACAGCCAGACCGGGCAGATGGACCGCCGCCACTTCTCCGGCGGTGCCTTTGATCGTGTGCGCCAGGCGCGCCACGACCGCCCAGTCGCCGTCGTCTACCGCGCGACGGAGCCGGGCGACGTACTGCGGGAGATCGCGGTCGATGAGATCGAGGATCTCGCCGACGAGTTCGACGTCGCCTGCGAAGCGTTCCCACATCTCGCCGGACTGAAAGGCATCTCCTGGAGTGGCGGCAGGTGCGGGAGTGGCAGTTGCCGGGACCGGTCTCGAGAGACCCTGGAGCACCGTGTCGAGCACTTCCGCGCCATATGGCTTCGAGACAAAGTCGGTGGCACCCGCATCGAGACAACGCTGGCGCGCCTCCGGAGTCGTCTCCGCGGTCAACGCAATGATCGGTAGACCGGCAAGTTCCGGCACGAGTCGAATCTGCCGCGACGCCTCGTACCCGTCCATGCCAGGCATCTGGCAGTCCATGAAGACGACGTCGTAGTGGCGCTCACACACGCGTAAAACAGCAGCCTCCCCGTTGTCGACCACGTCGACCGAACAGCCCAGTCCCTCGAGAAACCGCTTCCCAACCTTCTGGCCGAACGAACTGTCGTCCGCGAGCAGCACATGCAGGCGTCCACCTGTCTGCTCGTCGTTCTCACCCGGACGATTGGAGCTCGCCCTCTCTGACATCGTGTGCCGCTTGAGCAACGAATGTGCCACGGACGAGATCCTCGGCCGCAGGCTTCTCGCCGCCATCCGCTGTCGCGGCACGCACCGCGGCGGGAGCCAAAGGCTCTTTTTGTCAGGGGGATTACGATTGTCGCAAGGAGCCGCGCCGTCTTCGGAAACGGGACGCTCGAAAGCGCCGCCGATGACGAATCAGGAGGCCGGCGATCGCATGTAGTCTTCCGGCTGAACGACCAGGAGCACGCGAGCGCCCTCGTCGGTCCACAGCTCACCGTGTTCGGTGCCGGCGTCCGCGTGCACGAAATCGCCCGGGCCCAGCCGGCGGCCAAGCGTATGCACCGAGCCTGAAATCACGTAGCACTCTTCGTCGCCGCCATGATGGTGCGCTGGAAACCGAGTACCGGGTTGCACGTCCAGGAGCAAAGTCGCGTAGCCGCTTCGGCGGTTGACCGACAGCACCTTCATCCGGATACCGGGCACCGGGTGCGGGACCCAGTCGTCGTCCGGCGCGAACCGCAGCGAGAATCCGGCCGGAACCGGCGCGTCCTCCGCGAGACGCGCCAGCAGTTGAGCCTTGACGATCGGCCGCGGCGCAGGCCCGCTCGAGGCCTCCGCGAGCGCCAGGGCCACCAACTCTTCGAATTCCACGACGTCGTCGACGAAATCGCTCATTGCCCCATCAATCTGGCCTCGAGTTGGCCACGCAGCGTGAGCATCCCCGTCCGGATGCGGGTCTTCACCGTTCCGAGCGGCAGACTGAAGCGGGCCGCCAGCTCCGAGTGTGTGAACCCTAGAAAATACGCCAGCTCAATCAGCTCACGCTGTTCTGTCGGCAGCGCATCCAGCGCACGCTGGACGTCGCGACGCTTTTCGCCGACGGCCGCGCTCCCCTCCGGTGTTTCGACAGAGGCAGATTCCGGAACTGCTTCGAGGGTCCTGACCCGGACCGAGTTGGCCCGCAGACGATCGATCGCGCGATTGCGGGCGATGCCGACCAGCCACCCGACAGGTGAGCCGAGCTGCAGGTTGTAGGTGCTGGCACGCGTCCAGGCTTGGACAAAGACTTCCTGCAGGACTTCCTCCGCCTCCCCGCGATCTTTCAGGATGCGAAGAATCAGGCCGAAGAGCAACCGGCTGTGCTCGTCGTACAGCTCGGCCAGAGCGGACGCATCCCTCGCCGCAACGCGCTGCAATCGCGACAGGTCGGCGGTCGTTTCATCAGGGGTCCGCGACCGGAGGGTCACGCGGCGATTGTAGCGTACGGCCAACGCACATCCGACTCGCCCTGGCAGCCGTAGTCACTTGGGGAGTCGCCTGGCCGACCCGTGGCCGTTCGGCCGCGATTCAGCGAAAGGGGATGGACAAATCCATTCGCGATCCTCACGCGTAGAAATGACCGGCAGTGGCGAGATGGTCTTGCCACACACTGGAGGCGCGCAAATGAAGAAGGCAGTCAGCGCGATCATCGTCGCCGGCGTCGCCGCAGCGGCGATGATCGGCACCACCGAACGCACCAGGGCGTCGAGTCATCGGGAGGCGCTCGCCATCCTCAACGAGCCGTGCGCGGACAACACCGATACGTTCGCGTGGGTGTCCGACACGACGCACGACAAGCTTTACCTGATCATGGACTTCAACCCGCTCCACGAACCGGGGCAGGGGAACCAGGGACTCCGCGCCTGCAACGGCTACCGTTACGAGTTCCACATCGCCAAGGGCAAGAGCCTCAAGAACGATCTGGTCTATCGCGTCGAGTTCACCAATCGCCTCGCGGCGGAGTCGACGCCGAGCCCCTCCGATCCTCTCGGCGGCGGCAACGAGCTCCTCTGGCAGCTCACGGGCGGAACCGAGACCATGCGCGTCACGCGGGTCGACAATGGCGACAAGCCCGGGCGCGGTGACGACGAGGTCGCGCTCCTCGGCCGGGATTTGCCGGTCCTTCCCAACAACCATGGACCGCAGACCGATCGGCTCATTTACAAGCTCGGAGACTTCCAGGGCTACGACGCGCCGGACGCGACGAGCCGCGAAGTCGGTCTCTACGACCAGGCGTTCGTCGACACGTATATCCAGCCGCTGTCGAACGGCGGCCGCGTCATCGCCGGTCAGTTCGACGATCCGTATCAGCTGGACGAGAAAGGCATCTTCGATCTCGTCAACCTAAGCACCAGCGACCTCGGCGGCATCCCCGGCGCGCGACAGGCTCCTCCGACTGACGTGTTCACCGGCTTCAATCTGTTCTCGATCGCGCTCGAGATCCCGATGTCGGACATCTTCCCCAAAGGGATCCCTCACAACGGCCAGCTCAACGCCGACAGCACTGACAGCCTGCTCCGTGTGTGGGCGACCATCAGCCGCCGGGCGACGCAGACCGTCGACGCCACGAACATCATCACGGGCCTCAAGGGCTCCGGTGAGTGGGTGCAGGTCGGCCGGAACGCGCTGCCTCTGTTCAATGCGGGACTCGTGGGCACACAGCGTCAGACGCTGTATCTGAGGACCAGCCCACTCCACGACGTGAGCAACTTCGGAGCGGACGTTCTGTTCCCGGTGCTGGTCCGCGACGCCGAAGCGCTTGGCATCTACAAAGCGCTGGGTGTTCCTGACGACGCGGTTGCAACGCTCAAGGGACCGCGGCTGGACATCATCAGCGCCATCAATCTCGGGCGCCCGATTCCTGTCGCCGACGGTTTCACTGGTGACGTCATCACACTGGACGCGGCGATCAATTCGAGCTTCCCGAACGGCCGCCGGGTTGGTGGTGGGACCGCCCCAAACCGCAATCAGGTGAACGTGAACAGCGTGCTCATCAGCCTGATCGTCGCGGGAAATCCGTCCGCCGGGCTCGCCAAGGGCGTGGAGGTGAACGACAAGGACTACAACCCGCTCTTCCCGTTCCTCGCACCAGCCCACCAGGGTCTCTTCCAGGGACACGGTGGCAGCAACGTTCCGACGGTGCCGACGCCGCCGCTACCGCCCGGAGGATCGAACTAGTCTCAGTCCGAGGGGCTTCGCCCCTCGGACTCCCCTACACGCGCTCTCGCGCGCCGCTTCGACGGCGCGCTCCGATCGCGTGGCTCGCTCGCAGTGCTCGCTCGCATCTTGTGAGCGTCAGGTTTATGAGACAGCTTCTAGAGTCATTTGTAGGTGTAGGGCCGGGGCTTTGGCCCCGGCCTCCTGCAGGCGCTTGCTGAAGCCCGCGCCCTACCTGGCAACGCGCAATCCCTACGCTCTCACCACCTGGGTGCCCCTCGGCACGATGTCGGTCTGAAGGATTGGATCGGCGGCAGGAACGTCCCGCGTCGGAACGCCAAGCTCCTTCCGCACGATGTTGCAGCCTTGAGCGATCGCGGTTGCCTTGTAGAAGGCAATCTCTCGATTGCAGCCCTGACGGCCGAAGCCGCAGTCGCTCGAGACGATCAGCTGCTCGGGCGCGATGTGCTTCAGCGCCGTGCGGACGGCATCCGCGACTTCCTCGGGACGATCCGCTTGCAGCGTTCGATGGCTGACTGCCCCGATGCAGACCTTCTTCGGCAGCTTGCCCTTGTAACGGCCGAACAGCTCGATGTCCCTGAAGCCGCGGTCCTTCGTTTCGATGGTCCAGACGTCTCCCCTCATCTCGTTGAGATACAGGTCGAAGGATGCTTCGTAGCTCGTGTCGTCCATGACGCGCTGCATGTTGGGATTGCCCCAGCACGTGTGAATCCAGATCTCCACGTCGTCGAGTCCCTGCACCTCGCGGTTGTAGCACTCGACCATGAACCTGACCTTCTCGTCCCTGGCGCCGAAGGTATTGGCCATGAAGTGGAGCGTGGGCTCCTCGATCTGGATGCACCTGCACCCGGCATCGCGCAACGCGAGCAGCTCCGTGTTCATCGCCACCGCCATGTCCCAGACGACCTCGCGGCTGTCCTTGTAGGCCTTCGTGTGGATGTCGAGGAACAGTCCCATCACTTGTGAGCAGCACGTGCCGAAGCGAACGGGCTTGGGAGTTCGCGCCTGGGCGATGCGCCAGATCTTGGCGTAGTCCAGCGGGCGATGCTCGATCTTTGCCGTGACGTGCGGCCAGCGCCAGCCTGTGTAGATTTCGTTGAGCAGCGTGCCGGGCGGGTACTTGAGCCAGGGGCTGCGCGTGTCCTCCGACTGCAGGTAGTCGCCTTCGAAGCCGGTCCAGCGCTGAAGCGGATAGTGATGCCAGCTGCGGCCGGCGAAGTCCTCGTCGCAGTGGAAGTCGCCGTGCGTGAGGATGTCGAGCCCCGCGCGCTCTTCGTCCGCGAGGACCACCGCAAGCGCGTCCTGAAACTTCTCTCGGAACCGGACGTCCAGCATGCAGGTGTCGAGCGACTTGCCCCACATGCTCGTATCGAACCACCGGGGCCGGGGCCACGAGCCGGTGACGGTGCTCGGCAGAATCAGATCCTTCGTAACGGTCAAAGCCATGGGGAATGCTACTCCAAGGTTCCAGGGGTTCCAGGGGTTCCAGGCGGGTTCCAGGGGTTCCAGGGGTTCCAGAGGTTCCAAAGGTTCTAGCGGTTCTGCGTTCGGGG
Organism: uncultured Acidobacteriota bacterium; assembly: GCA_963730995.1. Classification (GTDB taxonomy): domain Bacteria; phylum Acidobacteriota; class Vicinamibacteria; order Vicinamibacterales; family 2-12-FULL-66-21; genus CAVSUB01. The sequence goes on from CAVSUB010000013.1 coordinate 806,852, forward strand.
ATGTCGATCTCCTGCTGTCCGCGTCGACTACTAGACGAATAGAGAGGGATAATCGGCCGGCCCAGCCGGTGGGTGCCGAGCGGTGTCAGAGACCCGCTAAAGGATCCCTCCGCCAACGCGTAATGGGATTGATATGAAGCTCCTGACTGACTTCCGCTTTGCCCTTAGGTCACTCGCCCGCGTCAAGGGCCTGGCCCTCACTGTCATAGTCACGCTGGCCCTCGGAATTGGCGCCAACGCGGCCATCTTCAGCGTGGTCCGCGGGGTGCTGCTGAGGCCGCTCGTCAATCGGGATCAGGATCGGCTCATTTACATCCGCCAGAGTGCTCGCGGGATCGGCGTCGAGGACGCCAAGTTCTCGGTGCCGGAGATCCGGGACCTGCGAGCTCGGGTCAAGAGCATGGCTGTCTTTGGCGACTTCTCGACCATCGAGTTCACAATGGTCGGGCTCGGGGAGCCGCGCGTCGTGCGCGCGGGAGTCGTCGGCGGCTCCTACTTCGACGTCATGGGCCTTCGCGCGATCCGCGGACGCCTCCTCAACGCGAACGACGACGGCCCGCAGGCGGCTGGCGCAGCAGTGCTCACATACCGCTTCTGGACCAACGGACTGCACAGCGATCAGTCGGCGATTGGAAAAGTGATCAGGCTGGGCGATCGCAGCGCGACGATCGTCGGCATCCTCGAGCCATCCGTGCCCTACCCGACGGAGACCGAGATCATCGCGAACGTCGTGACCAGTCCGCATCATCTGGACGCGACCATGGTCGAAGGCCGCGTGCATCGGATGACGGACCTCTTCGGCCGACTCGCTCCTGGAACCGATCTGGATACCGCTCTCGCGGAGCTGCGCGCGGTTCACAGCTCCGTGGTCAAACAGCACCCTGAGGCGTACACGGCGCGCGCCGACTTCCGGATCGACGCTGTCAGGCTCCGCGACCAGATCATCTCTCCCGCCCGAACGGTACTGCTCGTTCTGCTTGCGGCGTCGGCGCTCGTCTTCATCGTGGCCTGCTCGAACGTGGCGAACCTGATTCTCGCGCGCTCCGTTCGTCGCCAGGGGGAGTTGGCCATTCGCGCGGCGCTCGGCGCCAGCGCGGGCGCACTGCGCCGAACGCTGCTCGTCGAGAGCCTGTTGCTCTGTGGTGCCGGCGCTGTTCTCGCCGTCCTGATCGCCCGGCCGATGGTCGCCGTGCTGTCGCGCTACGCCGCACGCTTTTCGATTCGCGCACTCGACGTGACGGTCGATGCGAGCCTGCTGTGGGTTGGTGTGGTCCTGGCGGTGACGGCCGCCATCCTCCTGGCATTCGTCCCACGACTGCCGTCTGCGGGCGCCGCGAATGGATTCGGTCTGTCGAACGGCAGCGTCCGGATCACGTCCGCCACCAATGGACGGCTCAGGCTCTTCGCGGTCACGCAGATTGCCGCCTCGTTCATCCTGCTCGCCGGCGCAGGCATGCTGCTGACGACGCTGTTCAGTCTGCAGCGGGCGCATTCGGGGTTCGAGACACGCAACGTCCTGGCGCTGAACGTGCCGATCGTGTCCTACGCGCGCAAACCGCAGGAGATCGCCGGCTTCTACAGGGAGGTCATCCGGCGCGTGGGTCAGGTGCCCGGCGTGGAGCGGGTCGCGATCGGCACGGCCGTCCCCTGGCGGGACAAAGGCTTCTTCGAAGCGCAGTTCTCCGCGGAAGGATACGCGAAGGCGAACGGCGAAGAGGATCCGCGAGCACGGTTCCGCACCGTCTCGCCCGGATTCTTCGCTTCCCTCGGCGTCCCGATTATCGCGGGCCGCGACTTCTCCGATGCCGATCGTCGAGACACCGACAAGGTCGTGATCATCAGCCAGAGTGTGGCGCAGCGATTGTTCCCCACCCAGGATGCCGTCAACCGCCGACTGATGTGGACCGATCCGGTGATCAAGTTCATCGACGTCAGCCCGGACCCTCGGCGTATCGTGGGCGTCGTTGCGGACATCGATGACGAGAACGTCGTGCCGGGCGCCACGATGACGGTCTATCACCCGTTCGAACAGGAAATCGGCGGCGGCCGTCTCTTCGTCCACGCGAAGACCGACCCGTATGCGCTCGTCCCGCCGATCACCCGCATCATCAGGGAGCTCTCGGCGGAACAGCCGGTCGAGCAGGCGGCCACGCTGGAGGACGTGCGCGCCGAAGTCCTCGCGCCGAATCGACTGAACGCGATGGTGTTCGGCGGGTTCGCCGGCGTGGCGCTCCTGATCGCCATCGTCGGCGTGGCCGGTGTCCTGGCCTTCTCTGTGAGCGCACGCACGCGGGAGTTCGGTGTTCGGCTGGCCATCGGCTCGGCGCCGCACCATCTGTTGACGGGCGTTCTGGGCGAGGGCGCCGTCATCGCCCTCAGCGGCATCCTCAGCGGGGCGATCGGCGGGATCCTGCTGGCCCGACTCGTCGGAAGCTACATCCAGGACGTTCGCATCCCGGGTGTGTTGACCACGCTCGGTGCGGCGCTGGTGCTCGTTGCCGCTGCGGTTCTCGCGTCGCTGATGCCTGCGGCGCGTGCGTCCCGGATCGACGTGATACAGGCCCTCAGGTCGGAGTGAAAACTATCTACCCCAGAAGTTCTACCACCCTACCGGCTTGTCCTTGAGCTGTTCGTCCAGCCAGCTCTTGAGCGGCGCGAAGTAGTCGAGAATCGCGGACGCGTCCATCTGCTTCGATCCGGTCAAGGCCTCCAGTGCCTCGGGCCATGGCTTCGACATCCCCATCGCGAGCATGGCGCCGAGACGCTGCCCGGCTTCCTTGCTCTCGTAGATCGAGCAGCGGTGCAGCGGCACCTTGCAGCCGGCCGCCTGCGCCAGCGCGCGATGGAACTGAAACTGCAGGATGTCGGCCAGGAAGTAGCGCGCGTAGGGCGTGTTGTCCGGAACGTGAAACTTCGCTCCAGGGTCGAAGAACTCCTCGCCGCGGGACGCGGGCGGTGCAATTCCCTGGTACTTCTGCCGGAGATCCCACCAGACCGTGTTGTATTGCTCCGGCTTCGCTTCGCCCGAGAACACCTTCCATCGCCACTGGTCGATCACGACGCCAAACGGCAGGAACGCCACTTTCTCGAGCGCGCGCGACATCAGCAGGCCGATGTCGCGTGACGAATCCGGCGCCCTGTCGAGGAGGCCGATGCGCACGAGGTATTCGGGGGTCACGGACAGCGCAATCGTGTCCCCGATCGCCTCGTGGAACCCGTCGTTGGCGCTGTCCCGGAAAATGACGGGCTGATCCTTGTAGGCGCGCTGATAGAAGTTGTGCCCGAGCTCGTGGTGGATCGTCGAGAAATCCTCGGCGGTCTGGTCGATGCACATCTTGATGCGCAGGTCCGACTCCAGATCGACGTCCCAGGCGCTGGCGTGGCAGACGACTTCGCGATCGCGAGGACGCACGAACAAGGAACGCGACCAGAACGTCTGCGGAAGCGGCGCGAATCCCAATGAGGTGTAGAAGCGCTCACCGATCCGCACCATATCGAGCGGTGCGACTTTCTTTCGCTTGAGGATATCGGTGAGCGAGAAGCCGGCATCCGATCGCGCCGGCGCGACGAGCGGATAGATGTTCGACCAGTCCTGCGCCCAGATGTTGCCGAGAAGATGGGCCGGGATGGGCCCCTTCTCCGGCACTGCCGCTCCATATTTTTCTCGCAGCTTCATCCGGACGTACGCATGCAGCTCCAGATACAGGGGCCGCACCTGGTCCCAGAGCCGATCGACTTCCTTCGCAAAGGCGTCCGGAGGCATGTCGTACTTCGCGCGCCACATCGCGCCCGTATCCGTGAACCCGAGCTCTTTCGCGCCCTGATTGGACAGGTCCGCGAACCGCGCGTAGTCCTTCTTCATCGGCGGCGAGATCGTGTGCCATCCTTCCCACTCCCGTCGCAACTCGGGCTCGTTGCGCGAACTCGCCAGCACCTTCGTCACGTCGTCGATGTTGTGGCAGGCGTCCGGCTTCGCTGGGTCCGGGCACCACTTTCCTTTGCCGTACACGCCCCGCATCCGCGACACGATCTGGGTGAGCTCCTCCGAGGTCTTCGGGTCCGCGGGCGTCGCCAGAACGAGGGCGACCTTCAGGAGGTCGAGCTGTCGCCGCAAATCGGGAGACAGCTGCACCTTGTCGAAGCGAACGGCGTCCTTGGCGAACCTGGCTGACGCGTCAGAGAACGCCTGAGTCGCGCGGGAATCGAGCGCCTCGGTGTCGTCGGTGATGAAATTCTGCGCCACCCATCCCGCCTGTGAACCGGCCACGCTCAACTTCAAGAGGGCCGCATTCACGTCGGTCAGAAAGGCCTTCGCGTCGGCGGGGGTCGGAGCTGACGACGGATTTGGAGGACCGCCCGGTGCGCTGACGTTGGAGCAGGCAATCGCCGTCGCCAGTTGGAGGACCACGACGGCACGCAGCAGAAGTCTGTGGCTGAACATTGGGACATTCTATTAGGATGTAACGCCTGAATCAGTAGCAGCCGCTCCGTTGTCGCGGCTGCGAAATCGGGCGGAACCACGGGACGACGCGCTACTGAATCAGTAGATACAGTCCACTAGGAGGTTCCAGGCAGCTCAGGAACCTGCACGCGGGCCGTGCCGCCTCGTTCCCAGATGACCACACTCTTTCGCGACGTCCGGCTGGCTCTCAGACTCCTTCGCCGCGTCGCGGGTCGATCCCTGGTCGAGTTGCGCACGGACCAGCCGCAGCCCGTCATTCGGGGTCAGACCTGGGTCTGACCCCGAGCCAGGCAGCGACGCTTTCTCGACCTACCCACGCTGGAGCTCGGCGGCGACCTCCTCCAGGCGGTCGTAGCTGGCCGCCGCGCCCTTGGCCATACCAGTGCCGATCACCATGTCGCGAACCTCGAGAGATGGATACTGCGCGGTGACCGTGAGCCGCGTCTTGTCGTTCTCCTCGGTAAGGACTGCTGTCACGAGCGATCCTGCGTCGGGGAAAGGAGCAAAAATCTCCGTGAACACGACGCGCTCGGGCGGAACGATCTCACGATACTCGCCGTAGAACTCGGCTTCCCCCTTGGAGTGCCGGTTGACGAATCGCCACTTGCCGCCAGGCCGCAGGTCCACCTCGCACACAGGAACCGAATACCCTTCGCCAAGACAGCCCCACCATCGCTTGATGTGTTCGGGCTTGCTCATCGCCTCCCAGACGAGGTGCCGCGGCGCGTTGAACAGACGCGTCATCCTGATTTCCCGCTCAGACGGCGTTGTGACTGTGAAGGTGTCGCTATTTGCTGCGCTGCTTACGGGCATGTTTCTTCTCCTTGGCTTTCAGTTCGTGCAGATACGCTTCGAGTCGATCGAAGCGCTGTTCCCAGATGGAGCGGTAGCGCTCGGCCCAATCGGCTACGTCCTTCAGGGGGCCCGGCTCCAGACGGCAAGGTCGCCGCTGCGCCTCCCGCCTCCGTGCGATGAGCCCTGCCTTTTCCAAAACGCGCAGGTGCTTGGAGACTGCGGGCATGCTCATCTCGAACGGCTCGGCGAGCTCGGTGACCGAGCACTCGCCCGTCGCCAGCCGCGCCAGGATCGCGCGCCGAGTGGGGTCGGCGAGCGCGGCGAACGTGCTGCTCAAGTGGTCGATTGCCATGCGTATTGAACCATTCGGTTAATTAACCTTTACGGAAAATACAACTGCCCTTCGCCGGCGTCAAGAAGTTTTTTTGCACGTGCGGGCTGGCGCCCGCTTAGGGAGTTGAGACCGTCAGTCGGTCGTGTGCAGGATCTGGGGTACTCAGGTGACGGCGGACCTGCCCGGCTCGCCGGGCTCGCGGAACCGAAGGGCCTCGCACTATCGGGGCGGAATCTCTACCTAGTGGACCGTATCAATCATGTCTCGAGGAGCAACCTCGTTCTCCAGGCGCGTTTCCGGCCGCGACAACGGAGCGGTCACGATGGTTTTCAACAATGCAGTCCACTAGAATCGCTGGATCACTTCTTCGCCTTCTGACCTCCTGCCTCACTGGTGGGGAGGTCCGGCAACCGTTCGAGCCCCACGAGCGTCCAGCCCTGGCCGCCCCGGCGGAAAGTGGTGCGGACCGGCCGCCGCCACGTCGGGTGCGCCTCGCTGTCTACGGAGATGTCCACGCTGACGAAGCTGCCGGACGCTGTCGGCAGGTCGCGCGGCGCCTCGATCGTGGTCGTCTGGCTCTGCGTTTCTGAAAGCGGCTTGCGTCTCGCCCGTCGCGTTGTCGAAGCGAGACCAGGAGGCGCGGTAGGTTGCCGGACCGCTCGCCACGCCAGCCGCGACTGCCGCGTTCGTCGAACGTCAACCGGCCGTTCGCATCGAGACGCGGGGCGACGATCGGGATTCACGGCGGTCAGGTAGATGCTGGTGATCTTGTTCGCGACGCTTGATCAGCACGTCGGCCAGGTATTTCTCCGCCATCGGATCGCTGTACTCGCCGGTGTGGACCGCCGCCCTGATCAAGTCGTCGGTGAATGCCGCGACCCGTCGCGCCGCCCAGAACGCGTCATCGTCACGCAGCTCCAGGTAGGCCGTCGTCGGCGTCTGCGGCCGCCACGTTCTGGGATCGAAGCGATCGCCCTCGAACTTGCCGATCGACGGGTACTCGACGTAGTCGACCGTCTGCCACGGGCTCAGCGCGAAGCCGAAGGAAAAGAGCGGCGCTTGCCGTGGTATCTCCCTGGTAGAAGTGTTCCCAGCTGAGGTCCCATTCGTAGTAGTCGTTGCACATGCCGAACGTCGAGCCGACGTCCTGCAGGTAGTGCTTGACGACGGAGCGGCCGTTCTCCGTGACGAGCGTGTCGAGCGTATTCGCCGCCTTGAGATCGGTGAGGTTCGTCCACGCGCCGAAGACGCGCAACGCGCGCAGCTCGCGGCGGTGCTCGTGCGGGACGACGTCGTTGGGATCGTCGGGACGGGTGCCGTCATACTGGAAGCCGCCCAGGATCTTGCCGGGAATCAGCCGGCCGGCGATGACGCGATAGGTCCCGTCCGCGTTTCGCGCGACGCGCTTCGAGGATCGCGTTCATGTCATCCTGCGTGAACCTGGTCCTCGCGCCGTTCGGACGGCGAATCGTGGCCTTCGGGTCGATCTCCACGCGTTTCGGATCGAACGTGGTCAGGAACGATTCCACCTGGTTGTAGCCGAAGCGCCCAGAAGATCTTCGTCGCGACCTCCACGGCCCCGGTCGCCCCTTCCGGGAAGTAGGGGGGATCGAACTCGAGGAACCAGGTCTCGCCTTTCGCATCCCTCGCCGTGAAGCCCGGATGGGCGCCGGACGTCTTCTCCCTGGTGAGCACCCAGCGCGAGGGGTCAGGCGGCGGCGCCGCGATTGGGGCCGCGGACGATCTCTTCGAGCCGTGACCGTGGTCGTGACCGATCCGGTTCGTGAACCAGCTCGAGTCCGGCACTTCGTCAATCGTGTTGATGTTCTTCGCGCGCAGTGCCCGACGGCTTGTAGCCCGACGTGACGAACAGGTTGTTCGTCATTTCGTAGAGCGACCCGATCTGATAGGGCTGCGCCTTCGACGCGTCCTGCGACTCCGGCTCGCGCGCGATCGGATCGTCCGGGTAGAAGTGGGGACCCTTCGTCGAGACGGCGCTGGCGAACATGCCGAGCGCGAGCGACCAGACAGAATCAGCGAGGCCTGGCGGGACGTGTATGTGAGCGAAGGATGATGTTGACATGGCAGTCAGTCTCAGAATACTCGCGGTCGACGCGAAGATGAAGGCCAGACCCTTCGGGACTCCTGGCCACCTCGATGCGCAGTGGCGTCGCAACGGGCCCGTGAAAACGCACGCCGAAACCGTAGTCGCTCTTCAGCCCGTTGAAGTCGAGATCCGCCCGGTGCGCGGACGTGACTTTCCCGGCGTCGTAGAAGACCGCCGTGTCGATGAAGCGGTTGACCATGATGCGCCACTCCGCCTGAAGCGACCAGGCTGTTCTGGTCGCGGAAGCGCCAGCTGCTGAATCCTCGCAGCGTCGATCCACCACCGACCGTACGGCAGCATGAAGAACGGGATCTGCTGACCGTCCTTGCTGAAGGCCGTCTGCGACCACGCCGTGCAGCGAGATGACCCAGGCTTCGCGCAGGATCGGAAAATGCTGGATCGCCTCGTAGTCGATCTGCTGGAAACCGAACTCGCTCGTCCCTGTCGTTGTAGTCGTGCAGCGTGACGCCGTAGAAGCCGCCGCGTCGCGTATAGCCGGGTGAGGTGCGCCAGTCGAACCCGACGGTGCCTTGGGAGTGCAGATACGTGGTTGTCGGTGCCGAGGCCCGGCAGGGTCTGCAGGCGTGTAGACCGTCTCGACCGATGGAGACGTTCCCCTCACCGGGCCGCAGCGACCACTGGGACAGCTCCAGGCCGCCGCGCAGCATCAGCAGACGGCGGGTCGGGCCAGAACGTCAGCGTGGCCGACCCGTACGGCTGTCGGAAACTCGAAGTTCGCACGATCGTCTGTCGACGTGTCCATCCCAATGCCGTAGAAGGCCGACCTGTGTCGCCTCGCGCCAGCCGCCGAGGAGCGACAACGAGCCGCGACGATGGAACAGACGAGGCGCGGTGAACTCCGCTTCGATTCGCTTGTAGCCCATGATCGTATAGCTGCCGCGCACGTCGAGCAGGTTGTAGGACGTGACGTGATGCGCGTAGCCGACGCCGAGCGTGAAGCCGCCGCCCGAGTACGCGTTGTCGAAGAACGGGTGCCAGCTCGGCACCCCGTTGACCAGGATGTCCTCGGCTCTGTTGAGCAGCTCTTCGAGTCTTGCCCGGGGTATACGGATGCAGGTTCTTCGCTTTCTCCGCCTGCTCCTGCTCGATCGCCGCCTCACGCGTCGTCGGCTCCGGCTCCTGCGCGACAGCAGTCGTCGCGGTCCCAGCTGTCAGCGCAACGACGGTGAGCAGCCTCCACATTCCTACAGTTCCCATTGACCCCCAACCTTCCGACGCAGCGCTGCCCAGAGGGGCCGACCGCGGCCAACGTGAGCAGTATGAATGTAAATTCTATGCGTCTCCGCGACAGTCCTCAAGCTCGGACCGCTTTCCAGAGTCACTTCCCCACGGCCGCAGTCAGCCCAAGACCGCTTCGCAGGGCGTCGAGCAGCGTCCCGTCGTCATTCGACAGCTCCCAGAACATCGCGCCGCCGAGACCCTGCGCCGCGACATATTGCCCCTTCAGCCGCATGGACTCCGGGTCCTCGTACGTAATCCATTCTTTCTTGTCCGCGTTGTACAGCCAGGGGACCTTGGCAACGTCATCCCAAAACCGGACATATCCCTCGGCTTTCAGGAAGGTGTCGGCGATTACCCGGTAGCCACCGACTTGCAGCGATCCTGTCCCTGTGTTCCACGCCTGCGATGATTCGATGCCGCGCCAGCCGCGCCCGTAGAACGGCACGCCGGCGACGAGCTTGGTCCGCGGAATGCCCTTCGTGACGATCGCCTGCACGGCGTCGTGCAGGTTCAGTCGGGCGTTCGAGGGATCGTCGTGATTGTAGAGCGCCGAGTTGAACCCGGCGCGGGTCCCGCCGCTGTGGAAGTCGTAGGTCATCACGTTGACCCAGTCGAGGGTCCCGGCCATGTCGGCGTATTCGATCGGATCGATGCCTCGCGGGCTGGCGCTCGCCGCGATGGTCAGAAGCTTCCCGGGTCCAATTGACTTGCGAAGCGCATCGAGCAACAGGACGTAGTTCCGCGCATCCGCCGGACTTCCGGGCTGCAGGCCTCCGGAAACCGGATGCTCCCAGTCGATGTCGATCCCGTCGAACTGCGGGTAGGCCCTCAGGAAATCGGCGCACGACTCCGCGAATGTCTGCCGGGTGGACTCGGAGGCGGCCATCCCGTAGAACGGTGCCGAATCGGTCCACCCACCCACCGACATGAGGAACTTGACGTGGGGATGCTCTTGTCTCAGCAGCCTGATCTGATTGAACAATCCGTGCGGGCAGCCTTCCTCAGCGCAGTCACCGGGATACACGTGCTCGACGGCTGCGCTGGCGTTCCACGTGAGCCGGTTGTCCGGACCAATCTTGCCGAAGGCGTAGTTGACGTGCGTGAGCTTGTCCGCGGGGATCTCCGCGAGCGGGTATCTCGCGGCGGTCCAGTCAGCGTAGTAGCCGACAACTCTCAGCGCTCTCGACGTCTCCTGCCCGGCGCCGTTGACAAGAGAGAGGCTTGCGATCAGACCAACAATGATTAGGCGCGTCGACATGGCGTCAACACTGAGCGTACCTCGAAAAGGGCGCCAAGGGCCCGTCGGTTTCCCGGAGAGACCATTCGATTGGGCAGCATCCGTGAATTGGCCCACCAAGGAGTTGGTCAGCGTCGCGAGCGCTGTCGCGCTGCTCGAGGCATCGAAATTGTCGTCGATGAAGGGGCCGGGGATCGCGTGGCCGATCTCGTGGGTCAGCAGCCTGCGGAAAACGTTCAGCGAATGAACGGCGCCTGGATTGTTGTTGATCAGTTCGTCATTGCTCTCGGGGCTCTCGGGGCTCTCGGGGCTTTCGGGGCGTTCGGGGACTGGTTCGCGACAGGCACGTGGGCACGGACGGCGTCGATCACCTGCTCGGCGGCCGCACCGGCGTCGAGGGCAGCGAAGTCAGAGGGCAGCTCAACGACCGCACGCGCGTTCGCGAGCCGCTGGAATTCCTCCGCGCACCCAATTCCGGTTGCCGCCCGAAGTTCCGCGCCCATCACGACCAGGGTCGGACGTGTGGCCTTCAACAGAATCAACGCGTCCGGCAGGTTTCCAGCGGTGAGCGTTCCGTGGCCGGCTTCCTTCAGCAGCTCGCGAAGATACGCCAGCACATCAGGCGACGTGTCGACGCAGAGAATGCTCGGGTCCACGAAGGACGGATCCTGACGCCTTCCGGGCCGGTGCGCTTCAGCGATGGCCTCAGCCTCGGTTTCGTACGGTTCGAACACCGCCTGCAGGCGCGTGATCCGCAGTACCTCGGCAATCTTGGGCGACACCGCACAGAGCGAGAGAGCGCCGTGGGCGTTTCGAGCGCGCGTGAAGTACCGCACGAGAACCCCGAGCCCTCCGCTGTCTATGAACTCCACGCCGGCGAGGTGCAGAACGATGTGGGGGTTCATCGGCGTGAGATTGTCCAGATACCCTTGGAAGGCAGCTGTCTCTTCTCCGGCGACCAGCCGACCCGTACACGTGACGACCGTCACCTCCCCTACAGGACGGCTTTGCAACGAGAGAGACACGCGATTCCTCCTTGAGCTGACGACCCCGAGTCGATATAGGTACCCATCTGGCCACTCTAGCCGACAACCGGGCAAAGAAAAAGTCGGAAGAATGCGTTCAGGTCGCGGTTGATCGCACGCGGGCGTTGGTTTAGCATCGGCCTCCGCATCAACGTCGGACGTAAGTCGTCGGCGTCGCTCTGATCGGTGAACGATCCCGCCAGCGTTCTCCATTCCGCGCGCTCGGCCAACGATCTCGTCGCCTCGCGGAGGTCATCGTGCCGATCCGCCCCCCTTTGCGCGGGCTCGCACGGCAGCTCGTCAGTGCCGTGCCGCCGAACGCCGAATGCAAACGCCTCCTCCAGCAATTGCGCGATCGCTGTCCCAATCTGCTGCCACCTGATCCATTACCCCCCGGGACCGTCGGAGCCGAGATTCCGCTGACAAAGAACGACGTGCAGGTCCTGGTCCTGGAAGCCGCCAGGCACGGCACGGCGACCGAGGTCGTGTGGACTCAGGGTGAAAGCGAATTGGTTGTCACCGTGGGGAAGGTCGCGGTTGCGCTCGATCGCGGGCTCGTGACGGTCAGCATCCCCGTGAGCTCCGATCAGACGGGCGCCGCCCTGATCGTCGTGCCTTTCGCGGTTGGTGACGAGGAGCATCCCGCCGGCATGCTCGTCGCGACGGAGGAACGGCCTCGCGGGCCCGCGATCATCGTCGACGCGTGGGGCGACGCGCTCGTCGCGTTCGCCTGGGACGTCCTGCTCACCGTCGCAACGGCCGTCGCTAACGCGAGTGGCAGCGACACGGACGGCGCGGGGCTGATTCCGGCAGCGCTGACGGCCTCGCCTGATGGACTACGGGTCCTCACCATGTCACGCCACGCATTCGACCGGATCGCCCGATGAGCCTCGCGCCGAGCGATCTCGGAGAACTCACCCAGCTTGCCACGGCCCTCGGCCTGGTCGACGGCTCCGGAGACTTCCGGGATGACTGGCTGAGTCGTCCTGGCCACTACCTGTCGAGTGTGCTCGCCGATCCGGCGCAGCGCGACGCAATGGTCAGCTTCGTCGACGACGTGCTGGGCGGGGCCAAGGCGCAGACACAGGACGACGTCGTGTGGCTGCCGATCGTCGAGCACGACGATCCGCATGTCAGCTTTTTCGCGGTGCTGGACTCGCGACCCGCGACACACATCGCGATCGGAATCGGCGTGCGCCTGACGTCCGGTCCGCCAGCGGCGCCGACGTCGACCACGCAGCTTCACATTCCGGTCTTTCGTGCCGCCAAGAGCGGCCAGACAATTCCGGATTCGATTCTCATCGGCACTCCCGGCGCCGTTCTCCGGCTCCAGACCGAGATCGCTACGGGTGGCGGACCGCCCCTCGGCGGGATCTCTCTCGTCATCGACGTGCCGACCGATCTGTCGGAGTCGCCGGCATTCTCGCTCGCCCTCAAACAGCTCCAACTGCCAGGCTCCAGCGCGCCGCGCGATCTCGAAGTGTCGCTCGACAAACTGGACCAGCTCGACGACACGGCGCTCGAGCTCGTCTTCGGCGTCGTGCGGGCCCAGGCCGACGCGCTTGGACCCGGCTCTCCGCTTGCGGCGGTCGCAGCGCTCCTCGGCCTCGTTCCGGGCGGCGACATTCCGGCGTTGCCGATCCGGGAGCTGACGACGCAAGGCGTCGGCGCGTTCGGCAACTGGTTCACGAGCGTCGTCTCGTCGCCGTCGGCGCGCGCCGGGTGGACCGCGCACCTCGCCACGCTACTCTCCGGAAGTGTCGCGGGCGACGAGATCACGCTCGCTCTCGGTATCGCGCAACTGACGATCGGCGTCGCGGTCAGCAGCGGCAGCGGCGGACGGCCGATCGTGACGCCGCACCTCGATATCCGCGTCGCTGCGAGCGACTCCGCGTTGGCGCGCGTCACGGCCGATCTCTTCCGCCTCGACCTGGCCACGGGCTCCGCACACGCGCTGCCGCGGCTCTCCGCTTTGGTACACGCCGGCCTGCGCCCGGACGGCGGGACGCGTCTGCTGAGCGGCGACCCTCAAGTGGATGCCGTCAGGATCGGCATGACAGTCGACGAGGCTCGCCGGCCCGCCTTTCTACTGGCCGCCGACGGCGTCGTCGTGACGGGGCACGGGTACGCCACGCTCGATCTCTCCACGCCCGAGGCGATCGCGAGCGTCGGCGCGACGGTTCTCGAGACCGTCGTGGACGATCTCCTCGCGGAGCTCGGACCCATCGGCGATGCGTTGAAGATCGTCATCGGGCTTCGCGCGCCGGCCAGCGACCCGGGCGTCACGCTCCTCAGCCTTCCGGAATTCCTTCGGGATCCGCTGGGGGCGATCCGGGAGGTACTGGCGCGGACTCGTGCGAAACCACGCCGCAGCGGTTCCCGAGATCCTCGCGACGCTCAGGGACTTCATTGCCGACCAGTCGTCGGGTGGCTCGTCGATCGAGGGCGCCGGCACGGATGTGGACCCCTGGCGGATCGTTCTGGTCCAGCTGGTCCAGCCGATCGAGCTGCATGCGTGGCGGTCGGCAGACGACCGTCTCGACCTCGCGATCGCCGCACGGTCGATCGCCGACGAGCTCGGTCAACGCTGCACGCGCGTCGAGCTGAGGCTGACGGCGGGCCTCGCCTCGCTCGATTTCGCCGCCGGACAGGCGTCGTTTCTCGGGCTCGTGGACGTGCGGCTGCTCGCTCGCGCGCGCGGCAGCACGCGCGCCTTCATAGATCTGGATGCCATCGTGCTCACGGCGGATGCCATCGGCCTGGCGGCGCGCTGGACGCCCGCGACGGGCCTTGGCTTCGAGGTGCTCGCGCCGAACCTTTCCGTCCTCATCGAGGATCGTGCGCCGATCCCGGTCGCGCTGCCGGTCATCGCCAGCGACGGATCGGTCGCGCTCGACGCGGCCGGGTGGGATGCGCTGGAGGCACTCGCGGGGCTGCTCGCTTCTGCCGCCCCCATCCCGTGGATCGGCGAGCTCGCAGAAGTGCTCGGGTGGTCGCACGGCAGGGCGGGCACGCCACGGCTCCGGCTCGCCGACCTCGCGACGGATGCACCCGCCGCCGTTCGACAGTGGCTGCTTGGGATCGCAATCGAAGAAAGCGGCCGGCTCGCCGACGCGCTCGCGGTGCTCGCGCGCGTCCTGACAGGCACGCGGGGGGCGTTCGGCAAGTTCGACGGAACAGGCCGACCGAACGATCCCTGGCGCGTCCCGTTGTTCCCGCGCGGCGCCAGCCCGGAGCTCGCGGCCTGGCTGGTTCCCGACGGCCCCGACCTTCCGGTGACGAATGCGCCGGTGGCAATCCGCCGATGGCGCCCGGGCGATCCCGGTCTCGAGCCGCCGCTTCTCGCGCAGTCGCTGCAGAGCGAAGCCCTTGCCGCCCCGGACATCGCGGCGCTTGTCAGCGGACGTGACAACCTGGCTGACGGCCTCGCCCAGCTCGCGGCCCGCTGGACGGGAACGGACGGACGTCTCGTTCCTCCGACAACCGATCCTCCTGGAGTGACGGTCCAGCGCGTCGAGAATCTGCCGTCGCACGCCCTTCTCAACGGTGCCCGCCTGACCGAGGTCCTCGGCGAAGGACCAATCAATCTCGTCCGCATCGCCGTCGTCGATCATGACAAGGACGTGCCGTGGCCCAACGTGCCGCCCGGCCGCCTCGTGGACGTGCGGCAGCCCGGTCTCGCGCCCGATGCGTTCGCCGCACCGTCTCCGGCTCCCGGCGAATGGTTCATCGCCCTCGCATCTCGCAACGACGCGAGGCTGGCGACCGGCGACCCCGATGGAGTGCTCGGTCAGGCCGCGCGGCTTCGCACTGTGCTCGCGCCGTTCGGGACGCTGACGGATCCCGTCGTTCTCGCGGCGCGCGACACCGCAGGGCACGCCGCCATCACCGCCGCCAACGATCTTCCGTTCGTGCAGACCGTGGTGACGGCCGGAACCGCCTTCACGCCGGTTGCCTTCACGATCCTCGACGAGCAGCCGGGCGCGGACGCGCTCCGCTTGCTGCAGTGTCTCCTGCCTCCATCCGATCCGGAAGATCCAGACGACGGGTCTCTCCTTCTGGGCCGGGCACTGATGGACGGACTCACGCCCCTGCTCTCGGGCGACGATCCCGCTCGTGAAATCAGGCCGCCGGCTGCGGGTATTCCGACCCCACGACCCGGCCTGACCGTGACTGCGCTCTTCTCCGTGATGGACGAGAGCGCGGTGTTCGCGGGAATGACGGCCATCGTGGCCGCGGGTCTGGCTGCCCGCGCCCGGGCGCGGGACGACGCCGACCGCCGGCCGGTGACCGGCGTCAGGGTCGGTCTCAGGCTTCCGGTCGACGCCGCGGTGACCGGCGTCACTGTCTCAGGCCACGGCCTCATCGAACTTGGCGGCGCAGATCTCGTCGAGGGCGCTGCGGTCGCCTCGAGCGCGCGGGGCTTGACCGCACACGTCGAGCTGCGTCGCGCGGCCGGCTGGCTCGCCGGCGGGCCTGATCCCGCTCGCGGCCCGGGACCGCGACCGGATCAGGAGATCCGATGGCTCGAAGCTGACGTGCAGCTGCCATTCGGCGAAGGTGACGGGCGGGCGGCCATCGTCCTGCACGAAGCGCGGGTCTTCGCGATCGCGCGCGAGCAGTGGATTGTCGGCGTCGAGTCGTCGGGCCAGGATCGGTCCGCGGCGACTCCGAATTTGCCGGAGGTTCGCGTGCTGCTGTCGCTCGTCGCCGCTGAAATCGAAGCGGCGCGAGCCACGTCTCCGCCCGTGGACGCGGCGGTTACGTTGTTCCGGGCGCTGGACGTGATCGGGCCGCAGGGGGGATCGGTTCCGGATGCGATCGATCACCTGTTGAACGACCCGGCGCCGCACGTCCGCGAGGCACTGCAATCCGACGAACGGCGCGGGCAGTTGTCGTCGGCCTTGACAGAGCTGCTGTCCGGACTGCCGTCGTTGTCGTTCGATCTCGCGGAAGGCCGCTTCGCGCTCGACGCCGGCAGCACGCCAGGGGATCGCGGACTGGCGGCCTGGTCGGCACACGTCGAAGGCCGGAGCTCGGGCGCACTGCAGGCCCACGTCGAGATCGGGTCTTCAGGCACCACTGCGGCGGGAGGCGCGCTGATTCGCCTCGACACGGGTCCGCTCCGCGCGGATCTCGACTGGACGCGGCCCGGCTCGCCACAACCCGAGCGGATTGCGCTGTGGCCATCGCCTGATGGCGCCCCAGCGGCGCGTGCGATGGCACTCGTAGTCGCCGCGGAATGCGCGCGAGCATCCCTGGAGTACTTGCGCTCGCTGGATCCTTCGGCCAGCACGGTGCTCGACGCCGCCTTCGATGCGATCGGCCTCCTCGGCACGGCCGATCAAAGCGGCACGCGCGAAGTGCTGCTGCCCCTTGGCCTGATGGTCGATCCCTTCGGATGGCTGGGCCACGGTACGGCGCTAGGCGGACCCGACGGGTTCAACGGGGCGCGAGTTGCGGCATTTCTCGACGCCATCAAACCGATCGCCGGTTTCCAAGGCGGCCCCGGCGAGTGGATTCTCGGAACGGGCGTCAGCGTCTCAGCCGACTCGCTCGACGGGCGGCTGCGGCTCACGCTGCGAGCCGACACATCGGGCCTGGCGCCGATCGGCACAGCAGCGGGACGCCTCGTCGTCGGTGGCGCCTTCTCACTTGCATTCCAGCCCTCGGGCGTTCCACGCCCGCAGATCGATCTCGCGGTCGGCATCGCAGGCGCGGCGGCCGGGAGGCGCGCGATTCATCTCGACGTCGGCGAGAGCCTGCGCGTGTTTCTTCGCCCCGAGTCGGGCGCGGATCTCCGCCTCTACCCGGATCCGCCTGGTCTGGGCCAGCTGCTCGATGCCGCGATCCAGCGGGCGCTTCCATTCGTGCTCGATCACCTCGCGGGGCAAACCGGCAGCGATCTCGCCGGCCACGTCGGCGCGGTCGTACGTGCTGTTGGAGACGCGCTGAACCTGCGCACCGGCGCGCCCGGAGCGTTCGACCCGCAACGCTTGCAGGCGTGGGCAGGCGATCCCGCGGGATCGCTCGAAACGGCATTGCCGACTTTGACGAACGCGGCGCTGACGGCGATCGCGTCTGCGGTGCAACCACTCCTGCCGTCCGGCGCGACAGCAAGCGTGGCCGAGGGCGAGTTGCGCGTACGCGTCGGCCCGGCCACGCTCGCATGGCGGCCGTCTCCGTTTGTCGTCACGCTCGGCGGAGCCTTCACCGGCGTGCCGGCAGTCGAGACGATCGACGTCGCCATCGCACTTGACTCATCAGGGCTCCGAACCCTCACCGCGGGCGTCGGCCCGGCAGCCCTCGACGCGGGCGGCGTCACGCTCCGGCCGTTCGCGCGAATCGCCGTTGGCGAGTCACCAGCAGGCGGACGGCGCATCGAGATCGGGCTCAGCGCCGACGCCAGGATCGCGCACGCCATCGCTGGCCGCTGGCACCTCGATGGCTCGGGCCTGAGGCTCGTTGCCATCGACGGAATCGCGGAGAACGTCGAGCCGGCCCGTGTGGCGAGCGCGCTGGTCGAAGCTGTGATCGACATCGTGGCGAGCTTCGCGCTGGCCACACCGGCCGTCCAGGGCCTGCTGGCCAATCCGGTTGGCTCCACGACGGTCCGGGACGTGCTGAAGGACGTGGTGCTCGACCCCGCCGATCCCGTTCACGTCGACGCCGGACTCTTCGCTTCCGACCAGCTCCTCGATCGACTGAAGAAGCTCGGACGCAATCTTGCCGGTGCGGAACCATCCATCGATGTCGGCGGAGGTCTCACTATCGGGCTCGGCGAGAACGCGGGCGTTCTGACGCTCATCCTCGGAGTCGAGGGCCGCATTCCCCTGAACCAGCAGGACGTCGTCGTCTCCATCGAAGCCGACTCGCGTTGGATCCAGGACCAGCCGGCGGCCGGCTTCGAGCTCGGACTGCTCGACGCGAGCAGTCTGGCATTTGCGCCGTCGGTGACCGTCAACGGGATTGGCCTGAGAGTCTCGCGGAAGAGCGGACCGCTTCTCGACGTCGGCGTCACGCTCGGGTCCGTGGCGGTTCACCTCTTCGGCGCTGTGCGTCCCGGCCTGCTGTCCGGAGGAGTTCAGCTGCAGTTGAGCGATCTGGCCGTCGGAGTCTCGGGCGCAAAGGGCGGAAATCCGATCGGGCAGGGGCTGATGGCCGACGCGGGCAAGGGGCCGAACAAGCTTGCGCCGTCGTTCAGCCCGGCCCTTGCAGTGCAGAAGCATTCCGGCGGCCCTGTGCTCGTTTCGCTCTCGGCTGGAGAGGGCAGCGGCCCCTGGTGGCTCGCGATTCAGAAGGCCTTCGGCCCGATCTACATCGAACAGGTCGGACTCGGCGTCACCCTCGAAGAGCAGCAACTCGAGCGCATCTCGCTGCTACTCGACGGCCGGGTCTCCCTCTTCGGCCTCACGGCCGCCGTCGACGATCTGCAGCTCACGTATGTCGTGGCGTCGGACGCTTCAGTGTTCGACCCGAGCCGCTGGGCGGTCGATCTCGCGGGCCTGGCGATTGACGCCGACCTGGGAGGGATCGTCCTCGCCGGCGGCCTGCGCAAGTTCGGGGACGGGGACAACGTCGAGTACGTCGGCATGCTGCTGGCCCGGTTCGCCGTCTACGGCCTGTCGGTCTACGGCGGCTACGGCTCCGGCGTCGTCGACGGCGAGCGATTCGCGGCGTTCTTCGTCTTCGGCGCGGTCAACGGTCCGATCGGAGGTCCGCCCGCCTTTTTCGTCACCGGCATCGGCGGAGGCTTCGGCATCAATCGCGCGCTCGTCCTCCCGAAGGAGCTCGCGACGTTCGGCGAATTCCCGTTCATCAAGGCGCTCGATCCGGCGGCGGCGCCGAGTCCCGATCCGATGGCGGAGCTCGCGCGTCTCCGCGACTACTTCCCCGCCGCGCGGGGCCAGTTCTGGTTCGCCGCGGGCATCAGTTTCACGAGCTTCGCGCTGGTGGACGGAGTCGCGGTCGTGGCCATCTCGATCGGCGACGGCTTCGAGATTTCGCTCCTCGGCCTGGCGCGGATGGCGCTGCCGCGGCCACAGTTCCCGCTCGTCAGCATCGAGCTCGGATTGGTTGCGCGATTCTCCACGCGCGAAGGCGTGCTCTGGATCCAGGCGCAGCTCACCGACAACTCGTGGATTCTGAACGAGTCGGTCCGGCTGACAGGCGGATTCGCCTTCGTCATGTGGTTCACGGGGCCCAACCGCGGACAGTTCGTCCTCACGCTGGGAGGGTTCCATCCCCGATTCAAGCGCGCCGGGTACCCGAGCGTCCCCCGGCTCGGCTTTCACTGGGACGTCGACGACGACATCGTCGTCAAGGGTGAGAGCTACTTCGCGCTCACCTCTGAGGCCTTGATGGCCGGTGGGGAATTGTCGGCGTCGGCCGACTGGGGCTCTGCATGGGCGCACGTCACGTTCGGCGCGAACGGCATCATCTACTTCGATCCGTTCTGGCTCGAGGTCGAAGTCTACGCGCGGGTGTCGGCCGGGGTGACGATCGACGTCTGGATCGGCGAGATCACGATCAAGGTGTCCATCGGCGCGAAGATCGTCGTGTCCGGTCCACGGTTCCGCGGCCGAGCACACTTCGATGTCGGCCCCGTCGGCCTCACGGTGCAGTTCGGCAGCAGCAACTCGCGAGAAAACCGACTGCTCTCGTGGTCGGAATTCGCCCGAAAGTATCTCGAGGAAGCGTCTCCTGGCGTTGCACGCGTGATAGGCGCGATTCCAGGCAAAGGATCCCTTCCGCCCGGCGCGGGCCCGGGAGGGGCCACCGAGACCGGGACCGCGGATGGCACCGCCCAGCGGCCGTTCGAGGTGTTCAGCGAATTCGAGATTACCGTCACCACCACAGTGCCCACCGGCAGCGTTGTCGTGGCCGGCGTGACCTCCACAGTTTCGCCCAGCCGGGCGCTCGGGCTTGCCCCGATGGGCATCGCGGCGGCGAACTCGAGCCTCGATCTGCACCTGTTCAACAGCGCGAACGTCGAAAAGCTGGGCGCACTCCTGACGGAGATCCGCAAGACCGGCGCATTTCCGATCGGGGTCTGGGGAGCGCCGCAGCCAGACGACGATCGCAAGGTGCCCCAGGGAGACATCATCCAGGCCGTCGAGGCCGTACCGATTCGAAGCGCGCGCGGCGCTCCGCAACACGCTCCCCAAGGAGATCAAGTACAACCAGCTCGATCCGCCAGGCCCGCGCAAGCCCCTGCCGTTCGTCTATGCGGACAAGTTCCGGCCCGGCTTCCTTGCTGAAGCCGACGCGGTCACCGCGCTGTTGCCCGATGCGTCGGACGCCCAGGCGACGTTTGCCGCCGCGATGCCTTGGCTGGCGCGTGCCGGTGTCTCCCGCACTACGCTTGCCGCGCTCCCGCGTGATCGCTCCTCGCCGCCGAGGCTCGGGTCCCTCACACAGCAGCTGGCTCACGAGGAACTCCCCCCGCCCGCCATCGACCTCCCGGACCCTGCCGTGCCGCCACCGGTCGACACGCGCGTGCTGCCACCACGCGCGATTGCGATTCTCAAGGCAGAACACCGCGAGGAACGCGCCGTGGCACGGACGACCGTCAGCAGCGGCGCGACGGTCCCGCGCGTGCCCGCACCGACGCTCGCGGCCATCCAGGCGACACAACCGCTCGCAGTCGCCGCGCAGCTGGTTCGCGTCCCGGCGGCCGCCGCCGCGACGACTCAGACGTTCACGGCTACTGGCGTCGTGCCACTCACCCGCCCGGCCCGATCGTCGGTGAGTGGCGTCGCGGCTCGTGGCAGTTATGGCGACGCGCGCGCGCGTCTCGACGCGGTGAGCGCCAGTCTCTACGACCGATCCGCGGCCACGGGAGCGAGCGTGCTGCATCCGGGTGAGATCGCCGTGCTCCAGCTGCCCAACGCGATCCGCGATCTCGGGGAAGGATCGTCCCGGCCGCGCCTCGTGCCATCCGGCACCGCACGCGCGGTCGCATGCCAGGCAGGCGGAACGATCACGTTCGACGGTCCACTGCCATCCGACGGCCTCGTTGTGCCGACAGGCACCGAGCGCGTCGCTGTCCTGGCGGTCGGCATCCCAGCGCCCGCGTCCCCCGGCCTCCTGGGATGGCACAGCGGTCAGGAGCTCCCCTACATCGGCTGGGCCTCGGCGCTTGGCGCAGGAGCGGTCGTCCGTGCTGAAGGCGCCACGATCGGCCGCACGCGTCAGCGCTTCCGTGCGGGCTGGATCCACGCCGCGGAGCTCGTCGCCGGCACCGCCATCGTCAGCACCCGGTTCCGCGAAGCCGTCACGGCGGTCGCCATCGTCCTCGATGACCCGATCGATAGCGAAGCGGCGCGCGGGCTGTCGTTGACGCTCGAGGGTGCGAACCGCGCGAGCAATCCAAACGGATCTTCAGTCGCGCCGGCCATCGTCGCGATCGGCAACCGCAGCGTGCTGGTCTACGACATCGTTCCCGATCCAGCGACCCCGCGGAGCGCGGCGGGCGCGGTGACCGTTTCAGTGCTCAGTCAGGACGGCTGGCATCTCGCGGGCGTCCTCGGGTCCGCGGAAGGCAGCGCGCTCATCGTCGAGCGCGTCGTTGCAAACGGACTCGACGCGGTGCTGCAGCCGCTTGTCCAAAGCGCAGGGGGCACTGTGCAGCTCGTGTGGATTCCACAAGCGACTCCGACGCCGCCGCCACCCGCCGACTCGCTGCTCAAAACAGGAAGAGCTGCGAGAGCTCCGACGGCGAAGCGGTCGAAGTCGAAACCGGGCCGGAAGACCAGCGCGTCGCGCAAGACGAAGCGCAAGAAGGCGAGCGCGAAACCCGCCAAACGCAAGTCCACCGGCCGTGGCGAAGGCCGGGTCTCGAAGAGGAGAAAGTAGGCAATGCCGACGCCAGGCCATTTCGTTCTTCACAGCCGGGCCGAGCCGCCGCTCGGCGCGGGAGACTACGTGCTGCGCGGCACACAGCAGGTCGCCGGCGGCCCGACGGCCCCCTACGAAGGGCACGTGCGGATTACGTCGCCACGCTATCGGATGCCGCCGGATCAGATCCTGTCGACGTTTCCTCCGGCGAACGCCGAGGGCGCGTTCGAGTCGCGACTGCCGCAGATCGTCCTCCGGCGGCGCACGCTGCCGTGGGAGCGCGTCCTCAGCGACGTGCACCGCGAAATCCCGTGGATGGCGCTGGTGGTGATCGCCGAAGGCGAGGGCCAGCTGTCCGGAGAAGTGCCCGTCGCAGACTGTGTCACACCGGGCGTCGTCCTGACGGGACCCAACGACGTGGCGAGCGGTGTCTATCTCGCCGTCAGCGATACCGTCATCAAGAAGGTCTTTCCAACGCAGGAGGATCTTCAACTGCTCGTCAATGTTCGCGAAGTCGACATCAACGACACCGAGCTGGCGATGGGCGACGACGACGGATTCCTCGCGGTGGTCCTGGCAAACCGGCTGCCGCAGTTCGATCGGGAACACTGCCAGCCCGTCCGCTATCTCGCTTGCCTGATCAACCTCGAAAATCAGCTTGGTGTGCTGCCGGCGCCTCCGAGCATCGTCTCCAACAAGTTTTTGGCGACCGAGTTCGTCCAGGATCTCTCGCTGCTCGCCAGGGCCGTCGATCTCGATCCGGATCAAACCGTCATGGGCAAGGGCGGGACGCCTTCGCTGGACGCGGGTCGGCCCCGGGCCGACGCGCCCGCGGTCACGAAGAACGTGTCTCGTCTGCGTCCGATCTCGGCGGCCACCGGCGGCAAGACCGCTGGCGCGAACTGGCGCGCTGCGCCAAGGGACATCGAGTCGATCGCCGTGTCGGCCACGCCCGCGGAGGCGGGCCGGCTCGTGCGCGACGCGATGGGCAAGGGTTTTCGATTTCCCGTCGAGTTCCTCGTTCTGGAACAGGTGCGCCGCTTCCCGGTGCTCGCCCACTGGTCGTTTACATGCACCGGCGCTGGATCGTTTCGAACGTTGATGCAGGGCCTCGACGTCGGCCTGCTCGGCACGCTGCCCGCCGATCCCTCGGCGCGGCCCCGCGCCGAATGTGCACCACTCCGGAAGGGCGACGCGCCGCCCGCTGCTCCATCGCCGCGACCGCAGCCGGAACTCACCGAGACGGGCCACGTCGGTCTGAGGCAGCTTGCACGCCGCGGGGACGAGCACCGCGCCTGGTACCGCGGACCGTTGATGCTGCACCTCTCCACGCGCGACACGCCGGATCCCGACGACCGGTTGCCCCTCGCGCACACGAGCGATCAGCTCCGGCGGATCGTTCCCGACGGCCGCGAGGATCTGTCCCTTGCGGCGGCGTTCGAGATCGGCCGGCTCCTCGCTCTCTCGCAGCCCTCGATTGTGGCCGCGCTGATGCGATGGCGCCGCGAACAGTTCGGCGCCGAACGCGCCAGACGCCTCGCGGAGATCGCCCTGGAAGGACTCGACGTCGTGAAGCCGCAGGCGACGGGCGACCTGGCCGATCTCGGACAACTGATCGGCCGCGGCATCGTGCTCGAGGCGGCCAAGGCGCCCGAGAAAGTCCTCGCGCCGAGCCGTCCCGTCGTCGATCCCGGCCGGCCACTTCCCCTTCCCTCGGCTGACCTCGATCAACTCGTGGCCGACGGTTTCGGTATTTCGCTGTCGAAGGTGCGAGAGCTCGCGAACACGTTCGGAATGGCTGGCGCGCTCGCCGCGCAGGTCGTGCCGCATGCGCCGGCAGAGCGGCTCGACCCGGCGGCGGCCGAAGGGCTGCGTCAAGGGCTCGCCAGGACCGTCGTGAAGATGACGACCGAGGCCATGGGGAGCACGCCAGGACTCCTCAATCGCCGGAAGGCCGAGCGCGACGCACTCGACGAACTGATCGACCGTGCAAGCTCCAGTGACGAGGAAGAACAGTGAATCCCAGAATCTTCACGAGCCAGATCGTCCTGCAGGCGATCATGACCGCGACCACGACGGTCGAGCCGACACCTTCGGACGAAGACGAACAACTCGGCGACCGGATCATCCCGCGAGAGCTGCGACAGTGGCTGGCGCGGCTCCGGCTGTTGGAGGGCGTGCCATTCGCGTATCTCGCGCCGGACTCCCTCCTCCTGCCTCCCGAGTCGATCCGGTTCTTCTACGTCGACAGGGCGTGGACGGACGCCCTCGTTCAGGGAGCCTTGAGTGTCGGGACCGCGAACTCGGCGGATCGCGCGCAGCTCGAACAGCTGCACGGGAAGCTTCGCGATGAGATCGACGAAGAGGAGCGGCTCGTGCGCTTGCCAGGTGGCGAGCCGGCCCAGAAGGGACCGGCCGGGACGATTACGGGCTTCCTGTTGCGTTCGCGCGCCGTTTCGGGCTGGCCCGGCGTCCACGTGCGCGCGTATCGCCGTGACGTCGTGGGCGACGACGAGATCGTTCCCGAATCGCATCCGGATCGCATCAAGGTCCTCCGGCTCGAACGCCTCGCGCCGGCCGTGCTGCTGGCGCTCTTCGACGGCGTCCCCCGAGTCGTGCACGTGGAGGAACCGCGCCAGGGCGTGCAGTTCGGCATCATCCTGGAGGAGGCGGGCGGCCCGAACGAGTTCAGCGCTCGCGTCGCGGCCCGTGATGTGACGACGTCGGAAACGCACTCGCCGGAGCGGCCGATGCCGATCGCGTTCCGGCCCGGCGCGCCTGGCGTTCTGGATTTGCGTCGGACAGCGCAGGAGTTCCTCAAACCCGAACACGGCACGAACATGGGCGCCGAAGTGGATGGCGCCGAGTTCGCTCTTCAGATGATCCGCTTCCCTTACCGCCAGGTCTTCGGCGATCCGGCGGGTGAACCTCGAATCGAGGAAGTCTTCCGGCCGTCTGTCGGTCTCGCCGTCCTGAAGGCGCGCTTCGAGGAGGCGCTCCGATGAGCGACGGCTTCGATCCCGGCGTGATCAAAAAAGCGATGGTCTCGCCCCGTTGGGCGGCGATCACCCGCCTGGGAACAACCGTCGACGCCGTCGGCCAATGGGATGCGCAGCTGATTCGCCAGACACGCGTCCTGGTTCCGATCGACGTGCAGGCCTTGTACGTGCCCGCCGGCGACACGACTCCGTTCGTTCGGTTGCCGCTTGCCGTTACCTCGCCGGACGGGCAGCCACCGGCCGACATGCCAGCGCCGATGGCGTCAGGTACTCCGCGAGAGCCTGGAGTTCACCTTCACTGGGCTCCGCCCGATGCGCTCCTGCGCGGCGAAGTGCGGCGCGTCGAAGAGGGTTCCAGGAACCGTCTGGGGCTTCCGCCGCTTCCAGACCGCTGGGTCGTCCTGCGAATCCTGGCTCCAAACGGCGCGTCGGTTCCGAACGTAACAGGATGGGTGATCGAAGCCGACACGGCCAAGGCCGTTTCGATCGCGCAGTGGCCGTCGGCCACCGCGGCGACGCCGTCAGCGGGCATGACGCTGACTCGCGAAGAGCTGACCGGCTCCGCGGGAGGTTCCGTCAACTGGGCGGGAGTCTACGATGCGGTGACGAACCGGCTCGCGTTCCACGATCCGTTGACGGACCTCGCCACGGTCGCTCCGCAAGGCGCGGTCGACAACCTCGCGGCGTACGTCGTGGCCGGCTGGTGGTCGGATCCCAAGCTCGATCCGCTGGACGGAGCAGAAACATCGGCGAGCCTCCACGATCGCCTGGCAAGTCTCGCGTGGAGGCTCGTCGAAGACGTGGAAGGCGGCGATCAGATCGGTCGACGACGAACCGTCGAAGCGCTGCGACGCGAAAGCCTCGGTCTGCCAACGGGCGCACGGTACTCGACGGGGAAAGCCGGGCTCACGCAGCGCAGCGCACGGCTTGCGGGCGATCGACTTCAGGAATTCGCCGATCCCATCACGGAGTTCAAACCCGCCGCGTCCACCTTCGTGAACGACGCGTCTGTCGTCGTCGCCACCGAGCCCCGATGGCCGCGCTCGACGCTCCTGCATGGCGCCATTCACGGCGTCCCTGTTGCCGGCCCTGTCACTATCGATCAACGCCCCTCCAGCGGGATCGACATCGTTCTCGGCAGGCATCTCGACGATGTGGCGGCGGGGCTCGCGGCGGCGAATCTCGGCACCACTGCAACAACCGATCGCCGCGGAATGGAGCGCCTGCTGTCCGCGTTCACCGGTCAGCTCCTGTCGCAGCTGGGCTCGCCGGAAGGAGTCGTTGCGACCGAGGAGTACGAGCACGAAGCGGGTTTCGCGTCGCTCCCGGGCGGACCCGGAGCGATCGAACGCCTGACGATGGGCGGTCAAGCCGGTCCCTTGACGGCGGGACGGGCGGCGCGCAGTGAGCTCGCGCGTGTGAAGGCGGAAGGACCCGGCGCGAGGACGCCGGGTGGACCGTCCACCAGGATCTCGTGGGCCGGGCGGAGCCGGACGGATCTCTACAAGTCAACGATCGCCGAACAGCGTCAAGTCCTCGGCGAGATGGTCGCGCCGCAGCCGGCGGCCGAGTCCAAAACCGAGGTCCGCGAGGTGCGGCGTCCCGCGCCGCGCTTTCACGTTCCCATGGAGCCAGTCGTCGCCATCCGCGGCGCGAGGCGCAGCCTCCGGCATCAGGGAGACGGCCGCTTTTCGCCGGATGGCAAGCTGCAATGCCGGTGGCCCTCACAGGTGGGAACCAACGTCCAGGGGCTCGTCAACGGCGCTGACCTGATTGCCAGCCTGCCGAGTGGAGGCGTGCCGGACGAAGTGCTGCTGCTCGCGCGGAGCGCCATCGTTCAGGATCCCTACCTCGTATCGTGGGTCGCGCAGGTCGAGGCCTCGCGCCACGGCTTCAACGAGGGCGCCGTCCGGCAACGCCTGACGGCCGAAGCTGCGATCCGATTCGGGTCGAACGGCGTCTACGACGGAACGACCAGCGTGCTCACGAGCAGCAAGTCGTCCGCGCCTACGCGCGCGAGGATAGCCGACGAGCTGCGACGCTTCTCGCTTGTCGCGGGTGTGGACACCGATCCTGTCGGCATCACAGTCTGGTCGCAGCCGTGGGTTCCGCTGTGGCTCGAGTGGGAAGTCGCGATCGACGGTCGCGATCGCTTCGAAGACTGGAAGCTCGGGCAAATCGATCTCGAGCCGCCGGAGTCTGCCCTCGAAGGAACGACTCGCACTCTGATGGGCCGGAGTCCACTGACCACCGGGACGGCGCGCACTCTGGCGGCCTCAATCGCGGAATGGCTGAAGGCCGAAGAGGAGCGAGATCAGGACAACATCGGCGAGATCGACGCCCCGACGGCCGAGGCGCTCGATCGGATCGCTGACGCCATCGAACAGCTGGACATCGTCGCGGCAACGCTCGACGGGATCCGCGAGCAGCTCCTCGGACTCTCCGTGGATCCGTTCGGAGTGCTCCGGCGCCGCGACGAGACGGGCATCGTCAAGCCGGTGCCTGTCGACGTGCCACAGCTGATCCTTGCCGGGGCACTCGGGTTCAGGCGTGCGCGTCTGGTGGACGCCTTCGGACGGACGCTCGACCTCCCGCTCGACCAGGTAAGAGTGCCCGCACGGGACGAGATCGAAGGGTCCCAGGGACAGCTCCGGCTGCGGCCGCGTATCAACCGGCCCGCCCGCTGGCTCTTCCGGCTCGTCGATCCCGCCGATACGAGCGTCACGTCGCGCGAAGCAACCATCGATCAAATCGACGCGACGCAGATGGTGAATCCCGTCTCGGGATTCCTCCTGCCGGACCATATCGACGAAGCGCTCGAGATTTTCGACACGGCCGGTCAACCTGTCGGACAGCTGATGCACGAGCCGTTCGGCGGCGGCGTCGTCTGGGAGATCGCTCCGGGGCGATCCGGTCCGGTGGACGCAGGCCCGCTGCACGACCTCGGCGCTGCGCAGCAACTCGTGGGGCTGATCGCCGCCGGAATGGTCGGCGCGGACGCTTCGGCGCGGAAAGGACGGCCAGCGGACTCGGATCAGGAATCCGCTTTGTCGGCGCTCCTGCGAGCGGTCGACACGACCCTGTGGACCGTCGACACCTTTGCGCAGCTTGGCAGCGAGCATATCGCCGGCCTCGTCGGCCGCCCGATCGCGGTCGTCCGGGCGACGCTTCGCGTGGACATCGATGACGACCTCGACGAGCTGGATCTCTCCGACGAGGCGATTCGGGCCGCGCGCGAAGCGTCGTACCGCGCGCTGGCCGACCGTGTGTTTCCGGTCCGGCTCGGCGAGCTCACGCGCACCGACGACGGGCTGCTCGCGTTCTTCGTCGACGACGACTACTCACGCGTGCACGTCGTCGACAAAGCCGTCCGCGATGGTGCGCTCGATGGCGGTCGTGGACGCGGACAGCTCGCGCAGCTCGGGACGACGAGCCAGATTCCCGAGGTGCGGCCGATCACCCATCCTTACGTCGTCGCCGAGGACGAACTGCTCGTTCATCCCGGTCAGGTCGTGCGCCTGACGCTGTTGATGCATCCCGCCGGCAAGGTGCACCTCACGTCCGGCATTCTGCCGCGGAAGTCGCTGCAGCTCGCGCGCGACTGGGTGCAGCCTGGCCTGGCAGTGATAGCGCCCTCCGTGCGCGTTGGTCCGGTGCTGGTCGATCAGGATGCGATCCGCCTTCCGAAGGTCTCTGCCTTCCCAAAAGACCAGATCTGGACCCGCCGCGACACGCCGTCGACGTGGAAGAGCGATCCGATACTTGCCGCAACCCAGACTGCCCTGCTGCCGGAAATCCCCTCCGAGGTGCAGGAGGGCTACATCCGGGTTGCGCCCGTCGCGCAGGGCACAAAGGGACAGCCATGAGCCGGTACGCGTGGCCGGGTTCGAAAAAGAGGGGACACAGCGGCGTAGCCCGCGTACGGTGGGACCTTCGCACGTCCGGGCTCATGGCGGAGCGCGCGGGCTCGTCAGCCCGTGTCGCACGCGCAGTCGTGGACAGCGCGCTTCGCGTGCCGGGCGGCGATGCAGATCTGTGGGTGCCAATCGGTCCGGCCGCCGCGCTCAATACCGGCATCACCAGCAATCCTCGCGTGACCGGCAGAACCCGCGATATCGCAGTCAGCGGTGACGGAATGCGCGTATACGCTGCCACGGCGGGAGGTGGCGTCTGGTACTCCAACGATGCCGGAACGAGCTGGTCGCCCGTCGGCAACTGGTCCAACACGCCGACGATTTCCTCGTTCGTGCGGAGCGCGAACGCATTGTCGTGTGGATGCCTGCTGGTCACATTTGGGACCGCGGCAGACGGCTCGGGCGACGACGTGTACGTCGGCACAGGAGAAACACGGGGTCCCATGCAGGGGATTCATGGTGATCACGTCGCCGGCGCCGGAGTTCTACATCTCGTCGCCCCGCTGGCCGACGCAGTGGCGAATCCGTTTGCGAGCGTCTGGCAGCGCGAGGCGCCAAACCTTGCGGGACGCGGTATCTACCGGCTCGCCCGCGACCCGAACAACAGTGACCGGCTGGTTGCGGCGACCGACATCGGGCTCTTCACCCGCACCGGACCATTTCAGCAGGACCGCCCGTGGAGCCGCGTCAAAACGGGCTCGCTCGACTTCGACGCCGACGACGACAAGTGGACGACCGACGTGCTGTGGACCGCCGCAGGCCGACTATTCGTCGGACTGATCGACGACACGCGGTTCAGCGACACGGGCGTCTACATCTCGACCCACGGCACCGACGGTCCGTTCAACAGAGTCGATCTTGACGGTATCAACGATCCGCGGAAGATCCGAATCGGGCTGGCCGTCGCACCGAACGATTTCAACAGAGTCTACGTGCTGTCGAGCGGTCCGAAGCTCTGGCGGATCGACGGTACATCCGGGCGACGCATCCGCCGGGTGCCAAAGTTGCTCTTCGGCACTGGCGATCAGTCGGAGTACGACCTGGCCATCGCGGTGGACCCCAGGGATTCCAACCGGATCGTCCTCGGCGGTGCCGGGTTCGATATACCGAGAGTCGACGGAACGGGCGCGCTGCTGTTCCAGTGCAACGTTCAAGCACAAGGCAGCGACCTGGTTCTCGATTTTTCGGAAGGCAACCAACGCACCCCGACTGACGATCCGACCTACATCGGGATTGGCGTCCACGACGACGTGCATCAGACATTCTTCGTGGACGTGCCGGGATCGCCGGCTCCGCATCTCTGGGTCGCATGTGACGGCGGTGTGTTCCAATCAACCCGGGCAGCCAGGTCTTTCTCGTTCGCGGCCCGGAACACCGGCCTTGCGGCGGTGCAATGCGGCTTTGTCGCGAACCATCCGACCTGCGACGGCCTGGTCTTCACGGGAACGCAGGACAACGGCGTCCTCTTCCGCATCGGCGACACCATGTGGGAATGCTCGCCCAATTTCCGAGGTGACGGCGGCTGCGTCATCGTTCATCCGGACTTCCCGAATACGATCATCGGCCACGAGCACAACGCACGGTGGCACAGCAACCGCGGGGTCTTCTCGCCCCCGGTGTTCCGAACCGGCAGCGACGAAACCCGGGCGCAGCTCGCCGAGAGCAGAGCTTCTTCGTTCTACTCTGCTGGAGACGTTCGAAAAATCGGAGGCCACGCGGCAGTCGCGATCGGCACGAATCGTGTCTGGCTCGCGGAGAGCTGGAACCCGAATCGAGGCCGCGACACGTCGTGGGTCACGCTTCCGAGCGCCACCGATCCGCTGGAAGACGACGCCAACGATACGAAGCTCGACACCTTTCACGGCCGCGACGGGACAGTGATTGCCTGCCGCTGGGCGAGCGACACCCGGCTGGTGGTCCTCTGCCGGCGCGCCGTGCTCCTCCTGGATAACGACGAAGGCGACTGGAAACGCAAGGTCATCTCGTACCACGATCCAAAATGCGGCGACATCGACAACAGCGACATTCCGGTCGGCAAGAGCGATTGGGTACCGCCGCGTGGCGAGTGGACGGACCTGGCGATCTACGACAACCTCGGGACCAACGGCCGGTTCTACGTCGCAACTACAGGCTTCGTCGAGATGGACGACGACACGCCCAAGGAGTTCGACCGGCTTGACACGCTATGGTGGTACGACGGGACCGGGAAGTTCTTTCCGACGGGGCTTCGCAACCACAATACTCCGCCAGACGACGTCGGCACCGAGGCACCCGCGCTCGCGGTCCTCGTTGATCCCGACGACAAGAACACGGTCTACGTCGGAACCTCGGTAGGAGTCTGGCGCGGCACTCTCACTCTCACGGGCGACACACCGAATTGGAAGTGGAGCATCTTCTCCAACGGCCTGCCGGAGACGGCCGTCTACGACCTGTCGTTTTTCAACCACACGGGTTTGAAGCTGCTGCGCGCAGCGCTCGGCTCGCGGGGCATCTGGGAAGTCGATCTCAGTCAGAGCCCTCGTCCGGTCGCGCGTACTTTCGCGCGCGTGCACGCGTTCGATACACGCCGAGGAGCCTTCACGTCGCTGAACAATCCGGTAGCCGAGGCAGACGACGAGCTGCGGTTCCTCTGGTACGTAAGTCCGGACGTCCGCATCCGGCCGGCACCGGGCGGACCCGTGCCCCCTGTACCAGACGGAGACATCGACTGGACGTCGTTTCCAGGCGATGCGTACACGCACGAGCTGTGGACGTTCCAGACAGCATTCCGCGTGGCGCAACCGCTGTGCCGCCCCGACGGAGTCTGGACGGAACAGTTCCAGGCTCTGCTCCGCACGCACTTCGGTCAGATCCGGATTACCACGGCGCGTTGGAACCAGATCGTCACCGCGGCCAACGTCTTCCAGAATCCGTGGGGCAACATCGAGCCAACCGAGCTCGATCTGTTCGAGCTGATCGTCGAGCAGGGTTCGTTGGGCTGGACGATTCCGCGGCGGCCGGTTCTCGATCGTCGCGCCTACAACGTGGACGTGCTCGTCCACCATCGGCACCAGCAGCCCGTCCCGAGAGACCAGGTGCGCGTTGCGCTGCTGCGGCGCGTGCTCCCCGACAATCAGGACACCTGGGGCGCTGTCGCTCTGTCGGCAACGTGGAAGACTCGCGTCACGCAGCTGCTGTCAGGCCAAACGCTGCCTCCTGGCTTCGTACTTCCCGATGGGTGGGTTGCCGCCGGCTCCCCGAGAATGGCATCGCCACGCCAGGAGGTCGACGCGAGCCATCCTCGC
Source organism: uncultured Acidobacteriota bacterium (assembly GCA_963730995.1). Classification (GTDB taxonomy): domain Bacteria; phylum Acidobacteriota; class Vicinamibacteria; order Vicinamibacterales; family 2-12-FULL-66-21; genus CAVSUB01. Next base: position 839,090 of record CAVSUB010000013.1, read on the forward strand.
GTCGTCACGTTCGACGTCAACTTCACCGCCGTGACAGGAACACGCCGGCCTTTCGTGCTTCTCGCTGTCGTGGGCTCCGATGTCGATCCTGTGAGCCCCCAGACGCTGGCGGGTGACACCCTCGAGGACCTCGTGCAGTTCAGCCACCATACCGCGGCCAGAGTCATTCGGGTCTGAAGCGGGAAGACATGAGCCGATACGACTGGCCTCTGGTCGCCAAGAAGCAGCACCGTGGCAGCGCCCGCCTGCGATGGGACGACCGGACGTCAGGCGTGATGACGGAGCGGGCAGTGGCGGCTGGTCGCGCTGCGCTCTCGGCGGCGGGCAGCAACCTTCGCGCACCGCAGGGAGACGTCAACGTCTGGGTGCCGATCGGACCCTCGACCGTGCTCCATTCGCTGCCGAACGATTCGCCCCGCGGCACCGGACGGGTGCGGGATGTGGCGGTCAGTCCGAATGGAATGCGTGCGTACGCGGCAACAGCGGCCGGCGGCGTCTGGTATTCGTCAGATGCCGGCGCGAGCTGGTCGCCGATCGGCAACTGGTCGCCGACGCCGACCATCGCCACGTTCATCCGTGGGGCCAACGCCCTGTCGTGCGGCTGCCTGCTGGTCACGTTCGGCACACCGGACGACGGGTCGGCTGACGACGTCTACGTCGGGACGGGAGAGCCACGGAGCTCCATCACCGGAGGTCATGTGGACAGGCTGGCCGGCGTCGGGGTTCTCCACCTTGAGGTGCCGCTCCAGGTCGCACTCGCGAACCCGTTCGGCAATCCCTGGAAGCGCGAGGCCACCAACCTCGCTGGTCGCGGAATCTACCGCCTGGCTCGCGATCCCGCGGATCCCAAGCGGCTCGTGGCGGCGACGAGCGTAGGACTCTTTACCCGTCAGGGCGACTTCCAAGAAGACAAGCCCTGGACGCAGATCAAGGCCGGCCCTTTCGACTTCGATGCCGACGACAACAAATGGACGACCGATGTTTTGTGGACGGCGTCCGGGCGACTGTTCGTCGGTCTGATCGACGATACCCGGTTCTCCGATACCGGGGTCCACGTCTCGGCGCACGGAGTCTCGGGCCCGTTCGAGGAGGTCGATCTCGACGATATCGACGAACCGCGAAAGATCCGCATCGGCCTGGCGGTCGCGCCAAGCAATCCGGACATCGTCTACGTGCTCACGAGCGGCCCGAAGCTGTGGCGCATCACCGGAACGAGCGGATCGCGCATCCGCCGCATTCCGAAGCTGCTCTTCGGTAGTGGCGATCAGTCGGAATTCGACCTGACGATTGCGGTGGACCCACGAAACGTGAACGACATCATCCTCGGCGGTGCCGGTCTCGATCCGAACGCGCTGCTGTTCGCGTGTACCACCGGCGTGGACAGCGACGGGCATCTCGTCCTCGATTTCGACGAAGCCAATCAACCGACGCCGAGAAAGGACCTGACCTGGATCGGAGATGGCGTACATGCGGACGTGCATGCCGCGGTCTTCGCCGACGTGCATGGAGCTGATGCGGCACACCTGTGGGTTGGCACCGATGGCGGCCTCTTTCGCTCGACGACGCAAGACAAGCGGCAGCGGTTCGGCGCGCGCAATACGGGCCTGGCTTCGCTGCTCTGCGGTTTTGTCGCGAATCATCCCACCATCGAGAGCTACGTCTTCACCGGCACGCAGGACAACGGCACCATCATCCGGTCAGGTGACACGATCTGGGCCGTGAACGACCTTTTCGGCGGCGACGCGGGGTGCGTGCTAGTTCATCCGGTGCACTCGCAATTCGCGGTGGGACACGAGCGTGAAGGCCTGTGGAAGAGCAACGACTCCCGGTTCACGCCGCCGGTGTTCCGCGCCAGCGCAACGGCCGCGGCCCAGAAAGCACAGCGGAAGGAAAGCAGCGACGCCGCGTTCTACTCCTCGGCGGACATCCGGCTGATCGGCGGCAAGGCGCAGATCGTTATCGGTACGAATCGTGTGTGGCTGAACGAGAACTGGCGGCCCACGGAGAACCGCACCAACGAATGGGTGACGCTGCCGAGCGCCATCGACCCGTACGACGAAGACGGAACCGACACGAGCGCCGATACGCTCAAGGGCGCCGGGGCGGTGATCAGCTGCCGGTGGGCTAACGACAATCGCGTCGTGGTGCTCCACGAACGAGCTGTGGCCGTTCTCGATCGGGATCAAGACGGGGACTGGACGCGTACCGTGCTCTCCGATCACAAAGAGAAGTGCGGCGACCTCGACAACGATGACATCTCCGCCGGAACGAGCGAGTGGCTCCCTCCGTGCGGCGCATGGACGGACATCGCCATCTATGACAATCTCGGGAACCACGGCCGCTTCTACATCGCTACCACTGGACACACCGAGCTCGACGACAATACGCCGAAAGAGTTCGACCGGATGGACACGCTCTGGTGGTACGACGGCTCGGGGCATTTCCATCCAACCGGCCTGCGGAACCACAACACCCCGCCGGACGACGTCGGAACAGAAGCACCGGCCATCGCAGTGGCGGTGGATCCTGACGACAGGAACGTTGTCTATGTGGGAACCGCGCTTGGCGTCTGGCGCGGTCTGCTGACGTTCGCCGGGCAGACTCCGACCTGGAAGTGGCTCATCTTCTCGAACGGTCTCCCGGAAACAGCGGTGTACGATCTTGCGTTCTTCGGCCACCAGGGGCTGAAGTTGCTGCGCGCCGCGCTTGCGGCACGCGGTATCTGGGAAACGGACCTGAGTGCGGTGCCGCGTCCGATTGCACGAACCTATCTGCGGGTGCACGCCTTCGACACGCGCCGTCGGGCACTGACGTCGACCATCAACCCCGCACCGGAAACCAACGTCCTGCTACCGTGGTTCGTGAGCCCGGACATCCGGCTTCGGCCGGCGCCCGCCGCCACGGCGCCGCCACCACCCGGTGGCGATGCGCTGAAGTGGACCAGCCAGCCGATCGGACAGGACAGGTTTCACCTGTGGACCTTTCAGACCGCATTCCGTGCGCGCGAACCCTTGTGCCGGCCGGACGGGATATGGTCACGTCAATTCGAGAAGCTCCTGCGTGTCCGCCTGGGACAGGTGACGGCCCGGATCGACCGGGACGTGTGGAACGCGGTCGTCACGCCTGCCGCTGCCTACCAGCCGCCGTGGGGGGATAACGAACCGACGGAGGCAGATCTCCACGAGCTTGTCGTCGAACCCGGTATTACGGGACTGCTGACCATTCCTCGCCAACCGGAGCTCGAGCGCCGCCTGTATCGCGTCGACGTCCTCGTCCATCATCGTCATCAGCTTCCGGTGGCACACGATCGCGTCCGGGTCACTCTGCTCCGGCGGCCGATCCCCGACACCGAGCCGCAGTGGATCACGATCGCGATTACTGGGGCGTGGAAGACGCGTGTGACGCAGTTGCTATCCGACAATCCCCCACCAGGCCTCACGCTGCCCGACGGCTGGTTGATTGCCGGCGTCCAGCGTGTCCTGTCGCCACGCCTTGACGTCGACGCCCGCAACCCGCGGGTCGTCACCTTCGACGTCAACTTCGGCGCGCTGACTGGCGCTAAAAGGCATTTCGTGCTCCTGGCCATCGTCCACTCCGAACCGGATCCCGTCACCGTTGACACTCTCACGGGGGCCAACCTTCAGGAGTTGATTCTTTTCAGCCATCACGTCGCCGCGAGAGTCGTGGTCGTCTGAGAGCAGCGTCCTCTTCACGACAAGTGCTGCCGCGTATTGGGACCCGGACAATCCGCGCCGGATGTAGCATAGGCAGCGACACCACAACTGAGACGCATCGTCCATGGCCCGACGCAAAACCTCTCGGCGATCGTTCCTGAAGACTTCAACCGCACTCGCAGGGATCCTTCCGATGACTCATCTCTTGGAACAGGCCGGAAATGCCGCGCGTCTGGTCGGCTATGTCGGGACCTTCAGCTCCCCGCTTCGCGACACGCTCCCGACACAGGTCGATCTGCCTCCCGGGAATGGCCGTGGCATTCATCTCTTTCGGATCGATCGCACCACCGGATCGATGACGCCCTTCGGCGCCGTCGAGATCGGCACGAGCCCGAGTTGCCTCGCCCTCAGCGGCGACGGAACCCGCCTCTATTCCGCGAACGAGACCGATCGGGTCGGCGACGACAAGCAAGGCAGCATCACCGCGTTCGCCGTCAATCGGGCCGACGGAAAGCTGGAGTTGCTCAACACCGTGCGTTCCGGGGGCGCCGGGCCGACCTATATCAGCGTGCACCCAGGCGGACACCACCTGCTCGTGGCGAACTACTTCGGCGGTTCCGTGGCTGTGCTCCCAATCACGGCCGACGGCCGGCTGGGCGATGCTTCGGACGTCAAGGTCGCTGCGGGAGCGATCGGTCCGACAAAAGCGACGCACGCCCCGCCCGGCAGCTTCGCCGTCAGCGGCCACGATCGCACGCACGCCCACATGATCCAGTCCGATCCCTCAGGGCGCTTCGTGCTTCACGCCGACCTGGGCCTGGACAGAATCTACATCTGGAAGTTCGAGACGGAGCGTGGATTGCTGACTCCGAACGACCCGGCTTTCGTCTCCCTTCCGCCGGGAGACGGGCCACGGCACTTCCGTTTCCACCCCAATGGCCGCTGGTTCTACTCGATCCAGGAGGAAGGCTCCACGGTCGTGCTGTTCGACTTCGATTCCACGTCGGGAGGCTTGACCCCGCGACAGACGATATCGACCTTGCCCTCCGGCTTTGCCGGGACCAATTTCTGCTCCGAGATCCTGCTGTCCGGCGACGGCCGGTACGTGTATGCCGGCAACCGCCTCCATGACAGCATCGCGATCTTTTCCGTGGGGTCCGACGGCCGCTTGACGTTCGTTTCCGAGGAATGGACGCGCGGCAGCTACCCTCGCAGCTTCGCCTTCGATCCGGCCGGCCGGTTCCTGTACTGCTGCAATCAGCGGGGGGATGCGATTACCGTCTTCCGCGCGGACAGTGGGACCGGCGGCCTCTCTTTCACTGGCCACTTCGCCGCGGTCGGCAACCCCTCGATGATCGTTTTCCTGGGCCTCGCGTAGAGAGCATCCTGAGGTGCAAGACCCCGCCGAAGCTCACTTTGTCGCGAGCGCTTTCGCGGCGGCTTGCTGGAAGTCGCGGCGGACCTCGCTGGCGTCGCTGTTCGGAAAATTCGAGCGCTGCACCATCAGGACATAGGCGACGCCCTTCACGGGATCGATCCACGCCTGAGTGCCCCAGGCGCCGCCGTGGCCGTAGGTGCCGGGCGAGAGCATCGCAGCCACGCCGTCGTGCGGCGTGCGCAGGATGCACGTGGCGATGCCCCAGCCGTAGTTCGCGCCCCGGTTGCCGTAGGCCTCGTTCTGGAAAAAGCCGGTCGGCAGGTCGCCGGTCTGCGGAGTGGTCAGGAACTTCATCGCCCGTGCGCTGAGGTAGCGGTGACCGTCGAACGTGCCGCCGTTGAGGAGCATCTGGCAGAAGCGCGCGTAGTCGGTCGCGGTCGAGTAGAGGCCGCCGTTGCCCTGCGGCGGGCGGTTGCGCGAGCCGAAATCAGCGCGCGGTGGCACCGGCTCGAGCGCGCCGGTGTCCTTGTTCTTCGCGTAGGCGGTTGCGAGCCTGGCGCGCTGCGCTTCCGTCGGGTAGAACGTCGTGTCCTTCATCCCCAGCGGATCGAAGATCCGTTTCTGGAGGAACGCGTCGAACGTCATGCCGCTCACGACTTCGACGATGCGCGCGGCGGCGTTGATGCCGCTCTGGGTGTATTTCCACTTTTCGCCCGGCTCGTATTGCATCGGGGCGGCGAGCCAGAGCGGGACCAGGTCGGCGAGCGTCTTGGCCTCCTGCGCCGCGGGGCCGTTCGCCTCGCCGAGTCCGGAGGTGTGCGTGAGGATTTGCGTGATCGTGAGATTCGCGGGCTTGCCCGAAGGCGTTTTCAGATTGGCGAACTCGGGCAGATACTTCGCGACGGGATCGCCGACCTTGAGCTTGCCTTCGTCCTGCAGCATCAGAATCGCGACGCCGGTGACCGGCTTGGTCATCGAGGCGATCCAGAACAGGGTGTCGGGCGTCATCGGACGCTTCGCCGCGACATCCGCGAAACCGGTGGCTTCCAGGTGCAGGACGTTGTCTCTTCGTGACGACGACAGTGACCGCGCCGGCGACTTCCTTCTTCGCGATCATCTCCTGCATCGCTGCGCCGATGCCCGGGACTTTCGGGTCCTGAGCGGAGGCAGTCAGCGTGGCGAAGAGTCCAAGGATGACTGAGAGACGGAGAGTGCTCATGGCGAAGAGATGTACGCGGTCTGGTGCCTGGTCGTCAAGCGCACCTCGAACACCGACGTCTGCCACGATGGAGGTTCACTCCCCGGGCAGCGGACGTGTCAGAATCTGAGGTCGCCGAGGAGATCTACTACATGTAAGACCCTTACAGGAGGAAGGGAGGAAGGAGGATCGTTTTTGTTTATACCCAGATAGATCCTCCCTCCTCCCTTCCTCCTGTAAAGGTTTTACTTGTGAAGAAACCTGAGTGGCTGCAGTGTTCAACCTTTCTGCGGGGGATCGCATGATCGGAATGACGCGCCGTGACTTTGGCAAACGGGCTCTCACCGGCGTCTCGTCGTGGGCGGTGTGTTCCGCCGTGAACGGCTCCGGTCTGGCCCTCCACGCTCAGGCGGCGCCCACCGATCGTTCCGGCAACCGTTCGCTCATCGGCGGTGTTCAGTTCGGTCTGCAGCCATTCTGCTATCACGACCTCGCAATGACGCCCGACAACCGCGGCACGTTGATCAAGCGGCTCGTGCAGAACGGATTCGGCATGGTCGAACTGCACGCGACCTGGGTCGAGCCCCGCTTCGACGGACCTGGAACGGCGGCGGAGGCGCGCGACCAGCTGCGCGGCTGGCGACTCAGTCGTCCTTTGGATCACTATCGCACCGTCAAAAAGGAATTCGACGACGCTGGGATTGCGATTTACAGCTACTACGTGAATATCAACGAGAGCCATACCGACGCCGAGATCGACGCGATGTTCGACGGCGCGAAGCTGCTGGGCGCGAGCGGTTGTGTCGGCTCGCAGGGGCTCGAGGTCTCGAGGCGACTCGCGCGATTTCCGGGCAAGCACGGCATGTTCCTCGGTATCCACAATCACGCCAATCTGTCCGACCCCGACGCGTTCAACACAGAGGAGAGCTTCGTCAGGGGTCTGGCGCTTTCGCCGGACGTGAAGGCAACCCTCGACACGCGGCATTTCACCGCCGCCAACGGCGACTGCCTCGCGTTCCTGCAACGGCATCACGAGCGCATGTCCAGCGTGCACCTCGGCGACCGGCGCAAGAACAACGGCCGGAGCACGCCGTTTGGCGAGGGGGACGCGCCGATCATCGAGGTGCTCCGGATGATTCGCGACAACCGGTGGCCGATCGCCGCGCTGCTCGAGTTCGAACACGGCACCCTTCGGCCCCAGGTCGAGGAAGTCCAGCTGATGTTCGACTACTGCAAGCGGGCCGTCCTGTCGTAGTCGACTGCGGGAGAATGCCGATGTCACTTCGCGTCGAACTTTGCGTGCTGGTGTGCGCTGTGACGCTGGCCGCTGGCTCACTGGCCGGCCAGTCTCCTTCGGCGCCTTCCCGACCCGGCGCTCGAGCCGGCTACGACGTCGAGTACATCGGAGCGTCGCTACCGGATCCAGTCATGCAACAGGCGAAGGAAACCTATGTGGTCTTCGGTTGCGCGTACTGTCATGGCGTGACGCTCACGCCTCGAGGTGAGGCAGCGGATCTCATGCATTCAGTGCTGGTCGGCGCCGACACCAACGGTGACACGATCGCCGCGCTCCTTCGAGCCGGGATACCGCGTACGGCCAAGCTGTCGCCGATGCCGCAGTTCTCGGACCTGAGCGATCGTCAGCTGCACGACATTGCCCGCTACATCCACTACGCTCGGCAGCAGGGACGATACAGGGAGGTCGTCGAGGCGAAGACCGCGCCCGGCGACGCGGCGGCCGGCGGATCGTACTTCGCTCAGAACTGTTCCTCGTGCCACGCCGCCGATCTGAACGGCATCGGCAAGAAATACGATGCGGCGACAATACGCGACCGGCTGCTGAGACCCGCGAGCCTGGAGGCAGCCCAGGCCTTTACGCTCGATGCGCTGAACGACACCAGGAAGACCACTGCCCGCCAGCGGCACAACTTCCTGCTGGAGAACTTCACGCCGGCGGAGGTCGCCAACCTGATCGCCTACCTTCAGAGCAGGTAGCCTATGCGCGCCGAACGGTCACACGTGATAGCGAAGAGGGCTCACACCAGATCGCTTCCCTATTTTCTGGATTCCGCTGTTTCGTCGTACTTCGTTAGAGGTGAGCTCACAACCAAACAGCCATCAGCTGTGAGCTGTGAGCTGTGAGCTGTGAGCTGACAGCTACTTGCTCTTACCGCTTTGCCAGCTGACTCTCGAGGAAGTCGACCACACGTTCGAACGGATCGAAGCCGAACGCAGCGGCAACCGACGGGCGGAGGTTCGAATTGGCGTTGATGTCGTAGAAGACGCGCCGCCCGTCGAGGGTGTCGAGGTATTCGATGCCGCCGACGTCGAGTCCTGCAGCGCGGGCGATTCGCCGTGCCGTATCGACGGCGTCGTTTGGAACCTCCGGAAACGGATAGAACTCGACAGGAGGCGCAGATATCTGCGCCTCGGTCGGCAGCTCGCACACGCCGGCGCTGTCGTCGTCCGGATTGCACACCGGCGAGGGGCACAGATTGAACCGCCCGTGCGTGACGACTCGCATCGCGTAGAGCAGCTCGCCGCCGAGAAACTCGAGACGGGCGATGCCACGCTCGGGATCGTGCGCGAGATACTCCTGGAGCAGGAACAGGTTGTCGGGCAGCCACACGTCCGGATCGCGTGCAAAGATCGCTTCCACCTGCTCCAGAGAGTCAACTACCTGAATGCGCGCGCCGCTGCCTCCCTGGTCCGGCTTCAGCAGCGCGGGCCAGCGGATCTCCGGCGCGTACGCCCGCAGCGCGCGAGCGTCATTGAACGTGATCGACCGGGGGCAGTCGATGCCGAGAGTCCGCAGGAGCGTGGCCTGCGCGCTTTTGCTCAATTCGAGCGCGAACACGTTGGCGCCATTGAGAACACGCGCGCCGAGCAGCTCCAGTGAGCGCATGTACGCCAGCGCCAGCGGCACCGCACGGGTGTTCCCGCGGACATAGGCACTGGGGCTCGCCTGGTTGAAGTACAGCGGTGCGCGCAGCGGCTCGACGTTGCTGAATGCCGCCCTGGTCACGTCGAACGGCTCGAACGAGACGCCGCGGCGCCGCAGCGCCGCAAAGAGCGGCTTCTGCCACTCGGGATGCTCGTGAAGGACGATGAGATCTGGGTTGGACGGCATCAGCACTCCTCGGTGCGCTCTCCAGACAGTGTAACGGCTCCGCAGGGTCCGCAGTGTGCCACGGCCCACATCTTCGCCGTGCAAGACTCGATCTTCCCGAGCTACGATCCATCCTCGGCCCGATCGGACGACTTGCGGCCACGGACCAAGAGCAGGTCGCCTCTCTCTTCTTTACGACGACACAATGGCAGCGTCCATACGGGAGCATTCCAATGTCGCGACAGTCTGAGAAAGTCATCATTTCGTGTGCCCTGACGGGCGGCATACACACGCCGACGATGTCGCCTGCCCTGCCTGTGTCGCCTGACATGATCGCGGAGCAGGGCATTGCGGCTGCCCGCGCGGGAGCCGCCATTCTTCATGTGCATGCGCGTGATCCGCGCGACGGGCGCCCGACTCCGGATCCCGAAGCCTTCATGGCGTTCCTGCCCAGGCTCAAGGAAGGCAGCGGCGCGATCATCAACGTCACCACGGGCGGCGGCCTCAACATGACCGTGGACGATCGCTTGAAGGCTCCTGCCCTCCTCCGCCCGGAGATGTGCTCGCTCAACATGGGCAGCATGAATTTCGGGCTCTTCCCGCTCGCCGACCGGTACCAGTCCTGGAAATACGACTGGGAAGAGCCGTACCTTCGCGCGACGGAGGACTTCGTGTTCAAGAACACGTTCCGCGACATCGCGAAGATACTCTCCGTGCTGGGAAAGGAGCACGGATGCCGCTTCGAGCACGAGTGCTACGACGTTGGCCACCTGTACAACCTTGCGCACATCGTCGATCGGAAACTGATCACTCCGCCTTTCTTCATTCAGATGATCTTCGGAGTGCTCGGAGGCATCGGTCCGGACATTGCCAATCTGATGTTCATGAAGCAGACCGCGGATCGTCTGTTCGGCGCCGACTATCTCTGGTCGGTCCTCGCGGCCGGACGGTTCCAGATGCCCTTCGCGGCGCAGTCCGTGCTCCTTGGCGGATCGGTCCGGGTCGGCCTGGAAGACTCGTTGTTCATAGGGCATCGAAAGCTGGCGAGCTCGAACGAAGAACAGGTCGTGAAAGTGCGCACGATCGTCGAGAGTCTGGGACACGAGATCGCAACGCCGGCCGAGGTGCGCGGATGGCTGGGGCTGAAGGGGCCCGATGCGGTCGCGTTTTGACGAGACGCGGCTCTACCGAGTGTTGGAACGTGGGGGCGGGCTTCAGGCCCGCCCTACATCTACTCTCGAACGAACGCGAGCTCCGAAGTGCCTGGGGCAGAGACTCCCTGAAAGTAGTTCGCGTACCAGTCGACGGTTCTGCGCAGCCCTTCGTTCAATCCAACACTCGGTTTCCACCTGAGGAGCCTCGCCGCCTTCTCGGACGACAGGTGCATGTGGCGGATTTCTGATCTCACAGAGTCCGTGAGCACGGGTTCCAGATTCTTTCCGGACAAGGCGGAGATGCGCCGGAGGATCTCCCGAACTTCGATGGGCGCGCCGTACGAAAAATTAAACGCTTCCCCGTTCAGGGTCGGATCGTCGGCGAGCCGGCGGGCGAGCAACATCTGCGCTTCCACCGCATCCTCGATGTACACGAAGTCCCGCGTCGCGAGCCCATCCGATCGCAGAACAGGACTCTCCCCGTTCGCGAGGCTCCGACATGCACTCGGCATCAACCGCGTGAAGTTGAAGTCGTACGGACCGAAGAAGTTGCCGCAGCGCGTCACCGCAACGCGCAGATCATAAATCTTGCCGAAGGACTGCGCCGCGAGGTCCTGTGACGCCTTGGCCACTTCGTAGGGGTGCATCGGCGTCAGTCCTCCGGACTCCCGGTAGGGCAATGGCTGCGTGCCATATGCCTTGTCGCTCGAGCTGATGACGGAGATACAGGAAGGCCGCCGCTGTCGAATAGTGTCGAGAATCAACCAAGTGCTCTCGACACTTGACCGGAAACACTCCAGCGGCTCCTCCAGGACGCGATTCACGTCACTCCCATACGCCGCATGAAAAAAGACGTCGACGGCGTGCCGATCGAACAGCCCCTTGATGAAGTCGCCATCGTAGACGGACCCTTGCTCGACCGTCGTCTGGCCCAACAGTCGACGGAGCGAGACTTGCGACTGATCCCTGGGCCTCCGCACGATAGAGACGATCTTCGCGCCCTGCTGGAGCAACGCGCGAATCAGCCACCCTCCGAGGAACCCTGTTGCGCCGGCGACCAGAACTGTTTTATCCACCCAGAAATGCGCCGGATGTACCAAGCGATCCTCCGATCTTTATCCGTAACGTTCGTCCGCGGATCTGCCGTTGAATCGGACGCCGCACCTGATGACCGTGCCGGTGCACATGGTCCGATAACTCACGCGAGTCGATGGCAGTCCGTGGGAACCAATTCCCTCAACGCGACGATCCTCGACGATCCGGTGAGGAGAAACGTGAGGCCCTGTCGATCTCGCTGATCCTAGCGCACACTTGTGTCCGGCTTCTCGTAGAGAAAACTGAGCTTGATTGGCGTTTTCTTGGAAATAAATGCTCTAGCGGTTGGCGCGGACGTCCAAGGGTTGTCAGGGCGCCCGGGATCGATTGGGATGTACTCTTCGACGCCAGCAGCAACAGGATCGCTGGAACTCGTCCGTAACTCGCCTTGACCGCGGAGTCAGTTCCGGCAGTTGCGTGCAGCGCGCAGCTCGGCGACCCGGCTCAGGAACACGTCCGTCCACTCGTTCAGCGCGGCGTCTTCTGCGTCTGCTGCGCCGCCGTGCCGGAGCCGTTCGAGTTGCTTCTGATCGACCATCTGAAAGCGAGCCGCCGCGAAGATCGCCTTGACCGCGGCGCGATCCAACTTCTCGAGCCGTCCAACGAGCAGCTCCTGCGCCTCCTGCAGCACCGTGCTCTCACCCTTGAGCGGATACTTCAGCTCGCACCGATCGGCATTGGCGAAGACGCTCTGAGTTTGCCAGGCTCGGAAGTCTCCTCGCGGGTTCGTCCCAAGAGAACCAGGCTTGCCGAAAGACGACCCGAGGTCCTGCACGAGGATCATTGGCCGCTGACACACCTTCGGATCGTTTACCCCGACTTTCCATTCGGCGCATACCAGCCGGTTCTGCGAGTCGAGCGGATTGTGATAGGTGAGCAACCCGAGCGCGAGCCGGTAGGCGTCGAATCCAACCTTCTGCTCTCGCGTCCAGCCGCTGGCGTAGAGCGCCGCCGCGTCCGCCCAGGACCATGTTTCGTCGTGCTGAGGATCGATCGAATCCATTGGCAACAGTCGCTCGACCGCCACCACTCGGAACACGACTGGCTCGTCTCTCAGGGACGCGGTGTTGGTACCCTGGTTGTTCCTGAACGGATCGGCGCTGCACCCGATGCACCTGACCGCCAGCGCGGAGTACATGTGATCGGCCGGAAAGCCGAGAGCCCAAAGAAACCGAGCCGCCGCCACCTCCGTGAACACTTCGTTGTCGCGGCGGTCGTGGTTCGGAAACGGTGGTGTGAGGTACTTGATCTTGAACACGTCTGCCTTGATTTCGTGGGCGTCGGCCGTATCGCTTCGCGCGTAGAGCGCGCCGCGCCCGCCCCTGCCAGGGACCACCTTCGCGTCGTCCAATTCGATTGTCTGTCCAGCCAGGTCGAAGAACTTCCCGGTGCTGTCGAGTTGCCAGCAAAGGAACTTCGGCGTACGACCCTTGTCCGGAAGGAACGCGAAGAACGGCCTGAAATAGCAGCTGATCGTGTCCTCCGGCGTGAAATACGCGAATCGCGATTTCACAGGGTCAGCCGCGTCGAAATCCGGTCCTTTGGAGAGTTGTTCGATCGTCAGGGATGGCTGTTCGAGCAGCACCGTGCTCGCACTGACGCACGGGAGCTTCTCTCGGGTGGTCATGCCGCTGGGGACGTCACACGTGCCGCCGGCCACTGAGCGACCGGGTGATACGAGTAGGATGATTGCCACGAGCAGAGCCTTCGAGACCATCTGAATCTCCTTCTCCGTTCTGCCTGCGCGGCAGGACGAACTGATCGTTCAAACGCCCGCGATCGCCTGGACGAACAGGAACAAGAGGTGTCCTGTGGATCAGCTGGCGTACCCGATACTGCTGACTTGGGTCCGATGCGTTCGTGTTGCGGGGCGTGATGGCGTCGCTTGGACGACGAGCGGCGGGTCTGGCCGTCCGATGCGGAAGGAGAACGCTATTCCTGGCGCAGCCGTTTGAGATGTGGGTGATACACTGCCACCGATTCCGGCAGCTACGCAGGATCCGTATCAGCGGGCGCCGGCCGACTGTCGCGACACACCGACAACCGCCCACGATGATGCGGATGTTCTCTTCCGCTGAAGCTCGCCCCGACGGTCCCGATCGGATCCGCGCTCTCGACATCACGGGAGGTCTCCAATGACCAAATACGGCTCCGCCTTCGTTGTCGTCATGCTGTCCGCTCTCCTTAGCGCCTGCGGTTCATCGTCCGACAACCGTGCGCGGTTCAAAGAGGATCCCAGACCGAAAATAGGGCTCCTCATGGACACGCTGCGGGAAGAGGAACGATGGCAGCGTGACCGGGACCTCTTCGTGGAACGCGCCAAGCAGCTGCGCGCCGATGTTCTCGTGGAGGCCGCGGAACGGGATGACGCGAAGCAGCTGCAGCAGGCGGAATCGCTGCTTGCGCAGGGCGTTCAGGTGCTTGTGGTTGTTCCGCACGGCGCCGAGGCCGCAGGCCAGATCGTCGCGGCCGCCAAGAAGCGCTCCGTTCCAGTGATCAGTTACGACCGGCTGATCATGAACGCCGACGTAGATCTGTACCTCTCTTACGACAATCGGGACATCGGCGCGCAGCAGGCTCAGTTCTTGCGCAACCGGGCGCCCAAGGGGAACTACATCCTCATTGGCGGCGCGGCTACTGACCATAACGCCAAGCTCATTCGCGAGGGACAGATGGCCGCGCTCGAGGACGCCGTACAGCGCCACGAAATCAAGATCGTGGCCGACCCGTTCACCCCCGACTGGCAGGCCGACGCCGCGATGTCGCTGACCGAAGCGGCACTGAAAAAGGCCGGCAATCAGGTCGTCGCCGTCGTGGCGTCGAACGACGTTACAGCCGGCGGAGCGATCAAGGCGCTCGAGAAGCAGGGCCTCGCGGGCAAAGTCCTCGTCTCGGGTCAGGATGCGAACCTGGACGCGGTGCGCCGAATCGTCGCTGGAACGCAGACCATGACAGTCTACAAGCCGCTCAGAACCCTTGCGCGGGAGGCTGCCGCCTCGGCGGTGCAGATGGCCAAGGGCGAAAAAGTTGAAGGCACGTCAACGGTCGACAACGGCATGAAGCAGGTGCAGGCGGTCCTCTTGAATCCAACCACGATCCATAAGGACCTTCTCCCGATCCTGATCAGCGACAACTTCTTTACGAAAGAGCAGGTGTACGGGACTGCCGGGAGGAAATAGGCAAAGGCGGGCGGTCTCCAGTCGGCGATTGTCCTGCGCGGCGATCGCGACGAGAATGTCGCCACGATGGAACCGCACGCCGACTACGGCTACGACGCGCCCTATGCCCTCATTGCGTTTGCCGTGCTGGGCGCCATCAGCCTCGTCGCGGCGATCGTCTCGTGGTCGAACGGCATCGCGCGCCAGTCAGCGATCATGGCGCTGTATGCCGGGTTCTTCCTGGGAAACGCCTCCAGTTTTCTCTACACCACCCGGCGTGGCAAGTTCCAGGTCTGGCAGGAAGTCCTCGATGGGCTGCACCTGCGCGAGGACGAACGCGTGCTCGACATGGGCTGCGGGCGCGGCGCCGTACTCGTCGCCGTCGCGCGAAGGCTGAGCAGCGGCCGGGTCACGGGCATCGACTTGTGGAGCACGCACGATCAGTCGGGCAATGCCCGAGACGTTACGATGCGGAATGCCGCGCTCGAGGGAGTGCAGGATCGAGTCGAGATAGAAACGGGCGACATGCGGGCTCTCCCGTTCTCCGACCACACTTTCGACCTCGTCGTCTCGAGTCTCGCCATCCACAACATCAGCTCGAATGCCGAGCGTGCGAGAGCGGTGGCGGAGGCCTGGCGGGTGCTCAAGCCGGGGGGACGGCTGGCGATTGCGGATATCCGCGCGACCGCGCGCTACGCTGCCACGCTCCGCGCGCTGGGCGCAGCCGGCGTGAACCGCCGCGGGCTCGGATGGCGCTTCTGGTACGGCAATCCGTTCGCGGGCACGACGCTGGTCGTCGCGGCGAAGCCGGCCCAATCGTGACCGTTCAAATGACGCGAAGACACGCATGACCGGCCGCGTCATCGTTCTGCTCTCGCTCCTGAGCGCCGCCTGCACGGCTGCCGCGCGGGTGGAGGCTCGACGCTATCAACTCACCGGCGTCGTCGTCAGCCGTGATGGTGGTTCGTCTCGGATGGTGATCGCGCACGAGGCGATCGAGGGCCTCATGCCTGCGATGAGCATGGCGTTCGACATCGAGGGCGCATCGCCGAACAACGGCGATCGTATCGTCGCGACCCTCGCCCTGAGCGACAGCAGGAGCTGGCTCGAGAACGTGAGGGTGACGGGCCGCGATGGCGCCGCAAGCGCGGACGGGCGAGTCGCGGTCCGGGCCACGGCGGGAGCAGTCGCGCCCGATCTGCGGCTGGTCAGTCAGGACGGGACACCCGTGACGCTGCGCGACCCGGCCGGTCGGGTCCTCGTCGTCACTTTTCTCTACACGCGGTGCCCGATGCCGGAGATGTGCCCGCTCATGGTTCGGCACCTGGAGGCGGTGCGCCGGCGCGCGAACGACGCGGGCATGGGCAGCCGGCTGGCTCTGCTCGGCGTGACCCTGGATCCGGCATTCGATACACCCGCCGTGCTGCGCACGTACGGTGAATCGGTGTTGAAAGAGCCCAATCGATTCGACCAGTGGACGCTGGCGACGGGCACCGTTGCCCAGGTCGAGGAGGTTGCCCGGTTCTTCGGCGTTGGATACCGCGCTGAAGGCGGGTTCGTCACGCACACGTTGACGACCGCCGTGATCGGCGGGGACGGACGCGTCGTCCGGATGTTCGGATCGAATTCCTGGCGAGCCGACGACCTCTTCGACGTCGTGCGGGGTGCGATCGCGCGCGCGGCCACGCACTGACCGGTTCGAGGCGCATCCCAGAAGGAGACCGCGATGGCAGAGTGGAATCGGCGCCGTTTCATCGGAACTGCGGCCCTGGCAGCCGGAGGCGGGCTGGCCGGCTGGCACCCACTCGGCACCCGTGGCCTGCTCGCGCAGGCACCGATGCCCGGCGTACCTGACGAGATCCTGAACCCGGTCGAGGTGAGTGGCGCTGAGGCCGTGCCCCTGATCGGGAAGCTGCCGGGACAGAAGCGCATGTACGTCCTGCCCGCCGACGCCGGCGAATACCATCGCGTGGCCGGTCAGGTCATGAAACGGATCGCACGGCCGACCGACACCGGCGATGTCTACGAACTCGCCACCTTCACCGGTAACTCCGGGGCGGCCATGCCACGGCACGCGCATCTCAGCAGCCACGCCGCGGTGCTCGTCATGCGCGGAGAGATCGAGTTCGAGCTCGGGGACGCGCGCTGGACGATGATGCGCGGAGATTTCGCCAATCTTCCACCGGGCACGCCGCACGCCTGGACGATGCGGTCCGACGGCGCACAGCTGGCCCTGTTCTCGATGAACCATCGGGTCGGGGCCGCTTTCGCCGCGATGGGTGAACGGCAGGAGGATGCACAGCCGCCCACAGATGCGGCCCATGAACGTCCCGGACCGGCCCTGGCGCGTGGCGCGGCCGCAGGCGATTTCCAGCTCACGCCCGTTGGCGCGCCGGCGGCGGCGCCCGTCCGCGTCACGAACAAGCAGCTGCCGCTGACCCCCGGCGCGTACGTGCTCGCGGACGGAGGAGGCGAGCGGTTCGGCGGCAACACGTTCCTCGCCCGCAACGCGAACACGACCGGTCAGTTCCTGTTCATCATTACCGAGGGAGGGCCGGGCGGCGGCGTGGGCGCGCATTTTCACGCGCGCCACTTCGAGAACTTCTTCGGGCTGGACGGGGAGACTCTCGGCTGGGCGTACGGCAAGGCCGTGCCGCTGCGAATGGGCGACTATTTCCAGGCGCCGCCGCGCAACCTGCACGGGTTCCGGTTGAATCAGGCCTACAACCGGTTCGCCGCATTCCTCACACCCGGCATCTTCGAGAACTTCTTCGTGATGATGGGCGGCCGGGGCCGCGGTCCCGGCGACGGGCGCGGCGACGGCTCTGCCGGTCGCGGTGACAGTGGCGCCCGCGGCCGCGGGGCATTCGCAGGCGGCGCGCCGGACATGTTCAGGACGTTGCAGATGAGCGGGCGGGGCCCGGACGGCTATCCGCTCGACGTCCACGGTCCAACGCTGCCCCTGCCGCCGCAGGATCCCGTCTGGATCAAACAGGCGGCGGGACTATCGGATCGAGCCGCGCTGCTCGCGCATGCGCAGGCGCTCTGCGGGGTCCCGATCAGCCGCGAGATCACGCCGGAGCTCCGACGTGCGCTGGCGCTCAAACCGCGGCCGGAGGACTTCATTTGATCGCCGGTGCACGAGTCACCGGGTGCGTGCTCGTCGCATGGCTCGCGGGTCTTGCCATCACCGCCGTGCAACAGGCGCCGCCGAGCGACGACGTGCGTACGCTGACCTACGCGTCGCGCGACGGCACCGATCTTCTGCTCGACTTGTATCTGCCTGCCCAGCCGATTCGCCGCCCGATACCAGTCATCCTGTTTCTGCACGGCGGCGGATGGTCCGGCGGTACGCGGACCACGGGTCCTGACTTCAAGCGCTACTTCGCGCGGGACGGGTTCGCGATGGCGTCGATGGAGTATCGGCTCACTCCCGCGGTCACCTTCCCCGCCAACGTGGAAGACGTCCGGACGGCCGTCCGGTGGCTGAAGGCCAACGCCGCCGCGCACGGGCTCGATCCCGACCGCATCTGCCTGTGGGGCACTTCGGCGGGCGGGCATCTGGCAGCCGTCGCCGGCCTGGCGCCACGCGGGATGTTCGAGGGCCGCGACAATCTGAACTACACGAGCACAGTGCGCTGCGTCCTGGACGCCTACGGCCCGACGCGCTTCGACGCGATGGACGCGCAGACCGACCAGGAGCGGACGACCCTGCAGCCCGCGGTGGTCAGCATCAACGTAGGTGCCGGCGGACGCGGAGCGCCAGCCTCCGCTGCGCCGGTGACGGGAGCCGACGCGAGGGGCGCAGGACCTGGCGCGGGAGGGCGCGGGGCCGTGCCCCACGATGCGGCGGCGTCGCCCGAATCGCGGCTGGTGGGGGCGCCGGTACAAACGGTTCCTGACCGCGTTCGCGCGGCCAGTCCGATCACGTACGTCGGGAAGGACGCGCCGCCATTCCTGATCATGCATGGTCTCGCTGACGCCTCGGTGCCGCACGGCCAGAGCGTCATGCTGTACGACGCGTTGAAGGGCGAGGGGCGCGAGGTGACGCTCCGGCTGATCGACGGGCTGCCCCACACCTTCTTCAATCGCACCGACCTCGACGAGACGGCGGGGCCATTTCAGATGCAGGTGCGCGAACACCTGGGCGGCGGACCCGAGGTGCGGCGGACCGAACGGTTGGGAGTATTCGAGGTGGCGCGCGAGTTCTTCCGCCGGCAGTTGCGCTAGACCCAACTCGAATCGGAAATGCATATCGCTCGCCGGAAAAGGCGAGTGACTCGATCAAGGTTCAGTGGCTCGGATTGATGGTTCCGTCAAACGACCCGGAGGACACACCCGTCACCTGATTGAGAATGCGGTGGACGGTAAATGCGCCTGTAGCACCCGCGAATCGACCTGTACCAGCCTGACAAGTCCGCTCGCAGTGCTGAATTGAACACAATCGTCAGGTGCCAGGCCACTAGCGGGCCAGATTCATCAACACGATGTCGGCGTGATTTCGCAGTCGATCGAACACGATTCGCCTGCCGTCGGCCGAGATGTCGAAGTTCTGAACCACCGAGCCGCTCTTCAGGTCGAAGCTGGTGAGCTGACGTTGCTCGCCGGTCTCGAGATCCAGGCTGAAAAAATTCTGATTGGGAGCCGTGCCCTGAAGAGTGATCAGCGTCTTTCCGCCCGGCATGAAGCGATACGGCGTCCCGAACGCCAGGGGAAAACGCGAACCCAACGACGCCACCGCGGGCACAACTACTGGCGCGCCATCAGGAGTCATCGTCTTGACGTCGAAGCTCCCGCTTGCGCTGCTGCTCGGAATAGACGATGAAGCGATCATCGGGAGACCAGACGGGATTGAACGACAGCGTATCCCGCAGCCGGACCGGCGGACCGCCGTCGAGCGAAACCTTGAACACGCGCGTCCCTTCGCCCTGATTCGCGGCAACCGCCACCCATTTGCCATCCGGTGACCAGGACGCGGCGCTTTGCACCTCAATGGACGTCGTCAATGTCGTGAGACCCGTGCCGTTGGCGTTGATCACGTACAGCTCGGCACGTCCCTGTTTGCGGTACGAGAAGCAGATTCGATTTCCATCGGGTGAGATCGCCGGAGCCGCGACCACCCCGCCGTCGCCGCCCTTCCAGAGCTCCACTGCGGTGCCGCTGTTGTCGATCTTCCAGAGCCCGTCAGCACCGCCCTTGGATGAAAGGAACGCGAGATAGTCGCCGGCATACCGCGGACTCAACGCCCGTGTGTTGGCTGCCTGAATCGGCTTGATGGCGCTTTCGGGTTGGATGTCATTCGTAATCGGCACGGTCCACAAGCCGGCTGTGGGATTCGCGACGGTTGCGACGAGATGGTGCGGCTGGACCTGGTCGACCGCGACAGAAAGATACTGCTCCGCAATGCCCGAGCTCACGCGGTGAGGGATGCGATGTTCGACGTCCATCGCGTAGAGCCACCGCCCCGATCCGTCGTCGGCCGTGGCGGAGTAAATCAAGGTCCGGGCATCGAGCCACGCCGGGTAGCCCACCCACGCATGATGAAACGTGATCTGCTCCGCGTTACCACCCCGGGCGGGGATTCGCCAGATATCCATGTCGGTCGTCGGCGTGCCCTTCGCGAAATAGATGAAGCGGCCGTCGCGCGACCAGATCAGAAAGTGACAATGCACGCCCGGTTCGCCGGCGAAGATTTTCTGGGGATTGCTCGCGTTCCTGTCCGCGATGAAGATCGGATCGCCGGGATCCTGGCGTGTGGTAAGCGACGCGTCTTCCCGTCTGGCGACCAGGTCGGATCCGACCCATGATCGAGAAAGAGCTTCGGAACGCCTCCCATGGTGGGTCCCATCAGGATGGAAATGGCCGGAGATCCCGGTGTTTGGCGCATGAACCAGACCTGCTCTCCGTCTCCCGAGAACCCGGTTTCGCGAACCATCGCCCACGATGGCGGCCGAAAGTCTCCTTTCGTCAGGTTGGTGAACGCCCCGCTGCCGATCTGGCTGACGAAGACATCGAGCGGTCCATCGCGGTTCGAGAGAAAGACCATGAACTTGCCGTCCGGCGAGATCGCGGCATCGACCTCCTCGCCCTCGAAGTCGGTCAGACGCACGGGCCGCGCGTCAGCGAGCGGGTTCTGCCAGAAATAGTCGTTGACCCACAGGCGCCAGGTGATGCCGACCGCGGACGCGAGAACAATCGCGGCGATCCAACCGATCGGAGCCCAGCGGCGTGAACGGCCCGGCAGCCGCCGATCGGATCCGCTCGGCGTGTGGTCTGTCGGCGACGACGTTTCCGTCCGGGCGGCGATCGCATCGTCGATCTCGATTCGCGCATCAGCGATGTCACGCAGGCGGCGCCGGACATCTTTTCGAAGACAGCGTTCGAGCAGGCGGCGAACGACTTCGGGAGTGGTCTCCGGCACCGCGCGCCAGTCGGGCTCGTGCTCGATCACGTGCGCGAGCGTGTCGGTCAGCGAGTCGCCCGCGAACGCCCGACGGCCGGTCAGCATCTCATAGAGCACGCAGCCGAACGCCCAGATGTCCGTGCGCTTGTCGACCGGCTGGCCCCGCGCCTGCTCCGGACTCATGTAGGTCGCGGTCCCCAGAATGACGCCCTGGTTCGTGCCGTCGGGCATCGTGGCTGGCAGCTCCGCCGCATCGACGAACTCGCCCGCGCCCGCTTTCGCCAATCCGAAGTCCAGCACTTTCACGACGCCGTCTGGAGTCACCTTGATATTGGCCGGCTTCAGATCGCGATGAACGATCCCTTTCTCGTGCGCGGCCTCGAGCGCATCGCAGATCTGGCGCGCGATGGCCAGCGCGTGCGCGGGCCTGATGCCTCCTGGGCTGAATGATCGTGTCGAGTGTCTCGCCGGGCACCAGCTCCATCACGAGCGCCGCGATCTCGTCGGACTCTTCGAAGCCGTACACCTGCGCGATGTGGGGATGGTTGAGCGACGCGAGCAGATGCGCTTCGCGCTCGAACCGCGCGCGGCGATCGGCACTGCGGGTGAATGCGCGCGGCAGGACTTTGATCGCGACGTCGCGCCCGAGCTTTGTGTCCCGCGCGCGATAGACCTCGCCCATGCCGCCCGCGCCGATCCGCGCCTCGATCTGATAGACACCCAGACGGCGTCCTGCCAAGTCCACGTTCGACTCGGGATGGCTACTCACCAGGCGCGCGACCTCCTCGACGGCAGGCCGCTCAATAAAACGGTCGGCGGCGTCCTCATAGCGCAGCAGCGATTCGACCTCCTGCCGGAGTGCCTCGTCACCCGCGCATGCCTCACGAAGGAACGCCGCGCGATCCGATGCGTTGCGCTCGAGCGCTGCATGGCAGAGCTCGGTGATCTGGCGCTGCCGGTCGGCCGACATCTGGGTTCGCGCCTCGCTTCCTCTCCGAAGCCAGACATTCTACGCCAGGGCCCCCGGTGCTTCTGGTGAGTTGTGCCTTTTCCGTTCGCGTTCACGCCTCCTTTGACGAGCCCCGGTCAGTGAGTGACAGGGACACGCAACGTCAAATCGCGCCGCGGGCGATGAGTCTGCGGCGCCAGAGGAGGTTTCTATGCGAGACGTGTCAATTGAAAGACTGCGGGGCGGCATGGCCGCCGTGCTCATCGGCGCCGCGATAACCGTCTGTGCGCCGCGGCGCGCTGCGGCGCAAAACGTCGTCGTCGACTGGAACGCGTTCGCCATCACGGCCGCCGGTGCAGCCGGCCAGAGCAGCTTGATGCAGGAGAGGTCGATCACGATCACCAGCGTCGCCGTCAGCGACGCCGTGAATGGGATCACCAACGAGTACACCCGGTACGGATCAAGACTGACGCCCCCGGCGGGTGCTTCGACCACAGCCGCGGCAATCGGCGCTGCGTATCGTGCGCTGACGCAGCTTTTGCCGTCGCAAACGCAATTCCTGGACACCATGCTGGCCCAGTCGCTCGCGAAGTTTGGTGTGAGCCTGGTCGACCCGGGGTTCGCCTTTGGCGAGGCGGTCGCCGACCAGATCGTCACGATGCGCGCAGCCGACGGCGCGGCGCTGGCTCAGTATCCGTACACACCTCCGAACACCGGCGCACCCGGTGTGTGGGTGCCGACGCCACCCGGCTTTGCGGCGGCGCTGCTGCCCGGTTGGGGATCCGTGCAACCATGGGTGCTCAAGTCGGCCGCCCAATTCAGGCCCGACGAGGGTCCCGACCTGGCGAGCCATCGCTATGCCCGAGACCTGAACGAGGTGAAGGAAATCGGCGCGCTGAACAGCGCGACCCGGACCGACGAGCAGACCAACATCGCGAGATTCTGGCTGACGTCGGCCCTGGTGATCTGGAACAGCGTGCTCCGACAAGTCGCGCTCGAGCTCGGCCTCGACGAGTCGGAGGCAGCTGGTGATTTCGCGCTCATGAACGTCGCCGGCGCTGACGCGCGGATCGCGTGCTGGGATACGAAGTATGCCTTCAATTTCTGGCGTCCGGTGACGGCGATCCAGCGCGCCGACGAGGATGGCAATCCCGCGACGGAGGCCGATCCAGGCTGGACACCGCTAATCGCCACGCCGAACTTTCCGGAGTATGTGTCCGCGCACACGACAAATAGCAGTGCAATGGCCACTGTTCTCGCGCTGCTCTTCGACGACGACCCCGGGGTTGCGTTT
Organism: uncultured Acidobacteriota bacterium; assembly: GCA_963730995.1. Lineage (GTDB taxonomy): Bacteria > Acidobacteriota > Vicinamibacteria > Vicinamibacterales > 2-12-FULL-66-21 > CAVSUB01. The sequence continues at coordinate 862,502 of CAVSUB010000013.1, forward strand.
ACAGCCACGAGCCCGACCAATCCAGGTTTCGAGCGCCATTGGACAACCTTCAGCGAAGGCGTTCGCGAAGTCATCGACGCCCGCGTCTATTCCGGGATTCATTTTCGGTCGTCCGACGAGCGGGGTGCCAAGCTCGGGCGGCAGGTCAAGATTTGCCAGATTCAGACGCAGGCACGGCAAATGAAATGCGCGCAGCGCGTGGAGGTCCACGGCACGCGCAAAGGCTAGGTGGTCCGCCGTAGCTTCAGCGAAGGCGGAAGCCTCCCTTTCTGGATCGGGCAGGGCCCGCGTCGGTCGCGGGCCCTGAATGCGTGCGAGCCGCCGTTACCTGCGCAAATGCCGCAGAAGCCACATCTTCGCGACCTTCCAGTCGCGTTTGACTGTCTCACGCGAAACGTTCAGGACCTCGGCCGTCTCCTCGAGGCTCAGCCCACCGAAGAAGCGCAGCTCGACGACCCGGCTCTGGCGCTCGTCGACCTGGGCCAACGCCTCGAGCGCGTCGTCGAGCGCCACCACGTCTGTCGGCTGGCCCTCGGCGACTTCCAACGCTTGAGTGAACGAGACCTGCTTCGCGCCGCCGCCGCGTTTCTGGTAGCCGCGCGATCGCGCGAAGTCCACGAGAATGCGCCGCATCAATCGGGCGGCCATCGCAAAAAAATGAGCGCGGTTCTGCCATTGCATCTGCTTGAGATTGACCAGCCGCAGGTAGGCTTCGTTGACGAGCGCTGTCGGCTGAAGCGTGTGGCCCGGCCGCTCCGCAGCCATCTGTCGCCGCGCCAACCTTCGCAGCTCCTCGTGGACGATCGGAAGGAGTTGCTGCAGCGCGGACTCGTCGCCGTCTTTCCATCTGGCGAGGAGACGCGTGACGTCATGGCTGGGCACATCGGCCACGGGGATCGGCCTCGAATTCGTCCGGGGGAACGCATGTTACAGCAGGACACGGCGCAGCCGCTCTGGTGCGGTTTCGCGCGAAGAGGTCACACACCGCATCGTCGATGCCAAGTCCCCGACGCCGGGGGATAATCCCGGCCAGGCCCCTCGTACCTCGGAACGGAGCTTAGCTTTGCCGAACCGGCGCGCGGGCCACAACGGTGGTGCCACGAGTCGATTGCGACTCGATGAACAGCTCGCCACCTACCAGCTTCAGACGTTCCCTCATGCTGGTCAGGCCTAGTCCCAGGCCTCGGCTCGCCGCATCGACGTCGAAGCCAACGCCTTCATCACGAATGGTGAGATGGACGGCGTCCTCGGTTCCGCGAAGATGGACGTTGAAATGCCGGACCCGGCTGTGTCGCACCGCGTTGTGAAGAGCTTCCTGGAGGACCCGGAAGAGACAGAGCGACACGTCGGGCGGTACGCTCGCAGGAACGTTCTCGTAGCGGCAATCAATCTCGACGCTTTTCTGCCCCGAGAGCTCCCCACAGAAACCTCGCATTGCGGCTACAACGCCCAGATGCAGCAGCCGTGGCGGGTGCAGCTCGTGTGACAGCGATTGCACTCCGGCCATGATCTCCGCGGTCTGCTCCTGAAGCGCGTCCAGGCAGCTGACGACCTCGCCCGAGGCATCCGGCTGCAGTCCCCTTACATGTTCCAGCGCCATCGCCAGCATTGCGAGGCGCTGACCGATGTCGTCATGCAGGTCTCTGGCGATCCTGGCGCGCTCTGACTCCTGGGCCTCAATGAGACGGCCGTTCACGCTGGACAGCGCTTCTTCGGCAACCTTGCGCTCCGTGATGTCCTGGACCGTGCCGCGGAGCCCTGCGGCGTGGCCAGCGGAATCGCGCTGGGCCTCTCCGCGTGCCATGCCCATCCCGGCACAGGCAGGCGGCCATGTCGCCGACGAGCGTCAAACGACCTCGCGGTCCATTCGGAACGGCCAGGCGCAACAGGTCGAGGCCGTGGATCATCTCCGCGACGCGCTCCTTGTCAAGTCTCCCTTCGTGCATCACGTGCGACAAGGCCAGCGCGGAATCCTGCGCGACGTACTGTCCCCGCGCTGCGAGTGTTGCAAGGTCAATCTGCCGCGCCTGCAGGCGCTGAGCGACGCCAGTGCGGGTCGCCTCGTTGGTGACGATGACGACCTGCTCGCCCGACCGAAGTGTCGCAGCCACGAGCTGGCTCACCTCGTCCAGGAAGTGGCTGTCATTGTTATGGAACTGGACGGCGTGCCGACTGCCTGCGACAGTCGAGAGCGAGGTCAGGGATGGCACGAACAGGCGCCCCGCGAGGGCGTGGTCGATCGCCCTGATCAGATCCAGGGGGGTGCGCGATTTCAGCACGTAGCCGTGCGCGCCGGCGTTGATTGCCGCGGAGACGAATTCGTCTTCCCGGTGCATCGTCAAGAAGACGACTCTGGCTTCAGGGTCATCTCGCCGCAGCAGTTCGAGCGTCTGAAAACCATCGAGCTCGGGCATTGCGACGTCCAGCACGACCAGGTCGGGCCGGAGGCGCCTGGCCAGGTCCAGCGCCTGACGACCGTCGCCCGCAAGGGCCACGATGTCAAAGGAGGCAGCAAGAAGCCGACTGACCGATTCCAGAAACGCGCTGTGGTCGTCGGCTAAGAGGACGCGCGGTCGGGCCGGCGGCGCGATGGTCACCATCCTCGACGATGGCGAAGTCCAAGCAGCGTTCCTACGAGTCCGCACCCGAGCAGCTCGAACTCGCCAGGTTCTGGAACGGCCGCCACGGCCTCCGTCCTGACAATACCCTCTAGAGAGATCAGGGGACCAAACGTCGGGTTCACAAGGCTGCGCCACACCGTTAAAGTGCCCGTCTTCGTGAGCACGCCGTCGACGACCGGATCGGTCGGCAGCCACGCGAGCACGTTGGAATCGAACCACTGTTCGTCGGCAAAACCTGCTCCAGGGCCCAAGGTGAGTGACGCGGAGCCCGCGGCCGAGACGAAGTCGTCCCGGAACGAACCGGCCGGCGGCTGGTCGGCGGTCACCTGGATTTGCAATGTGTAGGGCACCGAGACCGTCAGGCTCCCCGAACCGTGCCCGTACAGCCAGAAATCCACCAACGCGGAGGCATCCCCGTTCGCTTTCAGGTGCCCGGCTGGACTTTCGCCGAACGTTGCCGATTGAGACCCGCTCTGCAGGAACCCGTTGTTCGTGGACGAAGAGGCGAGCGCGGCGCCGCCCATCTGAGTCGACGACGAGGACGCGATACTGACGTTACCCTGCGCAGACTGTGGTCCCCCTATGGGGGTTTCCGCGTAGCTGAGCGAAAACGGCGCGAGCGCGTAGTCGATTCTGTCAACAACGAGCCCCCCATCGACACTGAAGGTGAAGCCGCTCCAGTCCAAAGTCGCTTGAGACAGGACGATGCTCGAAGCTGAAGTCGAGGCCGGCGCCATCAGCGTGGCCAGCAACGCCAACGAAATCAACCGTACAGTGCCGTTGATGTTCATGTTGCACTCCGTCGATGACGCTCCGCAGGATCCACGCGACTGGAAAAACGAACGCCAGAGCGTACTCTTGAGCACTCGATGATGTAAAGACGTCACCTGATTGGTTCCTCCCCGGTCGCCAGACTCACGAAGGCCGGCTGGCTCGCGGCAATCGCGGCTCCGGGGATCGTCCTTGCGCGACCGCTCGCGGTTCGCGCCAAGTGCCAAGTACGGCCATGTGCGCCAAGTGCCACCTCCTCACGGCCGGTGTGCACGATTGTGAGTCCCCACTCCCCTTCCCTTCAGCGCGGTTGCGATCTCGCCGAGGATCGCGGGATCATCGATGGTCGCCGGCATGGTCCAGGGCTCGCCGTCGGCGATCTTCTTCATCGTGCCTCGGAGAATCTTGCCCGAGCGGGTCTTCGGCAGCCGGCCCACTGCGATCGCGAGCTTGAAGGCAGCAACCGGGCCAATCTTCTCGCGAATGAGACCAACGCATTCCTGCTCGATGTCGCCGACCGCACGGTTGACCCCAGTCTTGAGCACGACGAACCCGCAGGGCACCTCCCCCTTCAGCGCGTCGGCGATCCCGATCACTGCGCATTCGGCGACGTCCTGGTGGCCGCTGAGCACCTCCTCCATGGCGCCGGTCGAGAGCCGGTGGCCGGCGACGTTGATGATGTCGTCGGTCCGGCCCATCACGTGGACATAGCCGTCTTCGTCCTTCATACCGGCGTCTGCAGTCTTGTAGTAGCCGGGAAACTCGTCGAGGTAGCTCTCCCGAAATCGTTCGTCGGCCTGCCAGAGCGTCGGCAGGCACGCGGGGGGCAACGGCAGCTTTATCACGACCGAGCCGATCGTGTTTGCCGGCACGGGCTTCGAGTGCGCGTCGACCACGTCGATGTGATAGCCGGGCATCGGCACCGTGGCCGAACCGTACTTGACTGGCAACCGGCCGAGCCCCACTGGATTGCCGGCGATGCACCAGGCGGTCTCGGTCTGCCACCAATGATCGATCACCGGCACTTTGAGCAGCCTCTCCGCCCACATCACTGTGTCGGGATCGGCGCGCTCGCCGGCGAGGAACAGCGTGCGGAATTTCGCAAGGTCGTATTGCGCGAGCAGCTTGCCGTGCGGGTCCTCCTTCTTGATGGCCCGGAAGGCGGTCGGCGCGGTGAACATGGCCGCGCAGCCGTGCTCCGCGATTACCCGCCAGAACGCGCCGGCATCGGGCGTGCCCACCGGCTTCCCCTCGTAAAGAATCGAGGTGCAGCCGTGAAAGAGGGGGCCATAGACGATGTAGCTGTGGCCCACCACCCAACCGACGTCAGAGGCCGCCCAGAAGACCTCGCCGGGCGCCACGCCGTAGAGATTCCGCATCGACCATTTGAGCGCGACCAGGTGGCCACCGTTGTCGCGCACCACGCCCTTGGGCCTTCCGGTCGTGCCTGACGTGTAAAGGATGTAGAGCGGATCCGTGGCGGCTACCGGCACGCACTCGCGAACCGAGCGCGCGGATTCGATGGCCGCCTCGCTCACCGTCGCCCAGTCGTGGTCGCGGCCGGGAACGAGCGCCGCTTCTTCCTGCGGACGCTGCAGGATGACGCACGCTTGGGGCTTGTGCCGGGCGAGGCGGATCGCGTCGTCGAGCAGGGGCTTGTACTTGACGATTCGTCCAACTTCGAGCCCGCAGCTCGCGGACAGGATCAGCTTCGGCGTCGCATCGTCTATGCGGGACGCGAGCTCGTTGGCGGCAAAGCCGCCGAAGACCACCGAATGCACGGCGCCGATGCGCGCGCAGGCGAGCATCGCGATCACCGCCTCGGGCACCATCGGCATGTAGAGCACCACGCGATCCCCTGTGGTGACTCCGAAATTGCGCAGGACGCCGGCGAGCACCTGGGTCTCGACCTGGAGACGACGATAGGTGATGGCGCGCTTTTCGCCGGCGAGGGGGGAATCGTAGATGATCGCGGCCTGTTCGCCGCGACCGGCCATCACGTGGCGGTCGACAGCGTTCCAGCAGGTGTTGCAGACGCCGTCGGTGAACCAGCGCCCGTACACGCCCGCATTCGGATCGAACACCTGGCGAGGCGGCTCAATCCAATCGATGTCCTGCGCGGCCTCGCCCCAGAAGCCCTCCGGGTCGCGCTGCCAGCGGTCATACACCTCGTGATAGCGGCTCGTCACGGTATCCATGCCGGACATTCTGCCTCGAGTCGGGGCTCAGCTCGGATCGGATTGATGACCCGCTCGGACCCATTCGATTTTGCTTCTACCCGTCCATCCTCCGACGTTCAAGAACTGCAGTCGCCCAAGAGACGCTGGTCCGGGCCGTTGACCAGGCGCTCCGGCGCGGAGTGATCATGCCGCGGCGCCAACTGGAATCGGCACGCACCGGGTGCGGCAAACTCTCCCTGGATGCGTTGTCGTGAATCGGACGTCCCGCTGGATGTGCCTTTGTGCCCAAACCCGCTCCACTGCCGCAGCCCGACTTTGACGACCAGGATCTATAACCGCTGGATCTTGAGTGCGGCGTATGTCTGCTCGAGATCAGCGACGAGTCGTGTGAATGCGGGCTCTTCGCGCAGGTTTTCGAGATGGGGATCTACCCGGAAGAACGGCCAGCACGGAAACCCGGTCTCGACGCTCCGTTCAAGCCACGCCATCGCCTTGTCCGTGTCCCCGAGCACCGCATAGATGCAGGCAATGTTGTAGTAGGTGTGATGCGTGTGGCCGAAAGAACGCGGGGAGTCCAACGCCTGACGAATGCACTGGAGCGCGGGGTCGGTTTGATGGCGCCGAGCATGCAGTATGCCTTGAAAGGTGTCGAGCACCGGCTCGTACGGCAGCTGTTTCAGCGACGTCGCCAACCGTTGCTCGGCGAGCTCAAGGTTTTCGCGCAACAGCGCAATGAGGACGCGCGTCGTGGACGCATAGACGCTTCCGGGGCGTTCTCGGAACCAGGCCTCCGCTGCCTCGTCCGCGCGCGCGAAGTCGCCGCTATAAATTTGGAAGTACTCGAGGTTGCCGGTTCGAGTCCGTGGGTTCGACCGCAGCGACTGTTCGTGTGCGATTCGCGCTTCTTCAAGCCGTCCGATGTGCAGGCAAATCGTAGCCATGCGGTTATGCGCACGCTCGAGATTCGGTCGTGCAGCCAGCACCTGTTCCAACGCGGCGATGGCTTCCGCGTGTTGGAAGTTCTTCGCAGGGCTCCACAGGATCCACGCGCGCGCCAGATGTCCCTCCGGGAGCAACGGATCGAGCGCCAGGGCCAGGCGGCAATGGTCTTCCGCCCGCTGCAGCCACGTGCGCTGCGGGTCGAACTGGAAGTGAATGTTCATCGACACGAAGGACAGCGTGGCATGCGCCAGCGCGAATTCCGGGTCGCGTTCGACGGCGCTGGACAAATGTTCGGCCGCGCTCCGCAACGTGTCCTGCACGTCGGAGAAGCTCTCGTGCAGGCCCGCCATGAATTCGTGGTACGCCTCGGGGTCGCTGCTGTATCGTTCGCGCGACTTCCCCACAGCCGACGGAAAACGACTGTGCAGTGATTCCGCAACGCGGCGTCCGATCTCGTCCTGGACCTCGAACACGTTGTCCAGGTCGAAGTCATGTTTCTCGGACAGCGCGATCTTCTGCGTCGTCGCATCGAACATCTGCATCGAGACGCGCCAGTGGGCACCCAGCTTCTGGACCGTCCCCTGCAGAGAGTGGCGAACGCCCAGATCGCGGCAGACCCGGGCGGGTTCGGTACCCGGGGCGTAGTTCAGGATCGCCGATGTCGGCGCGACCACCACATCCTCGAGATTGCCGAGGATCGTAATGAGTGCATCCGCAAACCCCAGCGACAGCGCTCGGCTGCTTTCCACATCGCTCAGGAAGACGAAGGGCAGGACGGCGATGGACGTGAGCAGTTTCGGGCTCGCCCGCCTCGGCGTTGAAGATTCACGGGCAGCCGCAGAAGCCGCAAGGGCTTCGCGTACCGCTTCCGCCAACGGATACCGTTCCGCGGAGGACTTGCGCAACAGCGTCTGTACAATGGCGGCGAGGTCCGCGCCTACCGGCGGCGACGCATCAATCGGCGGTGGATCGTCGTGGAGGATCGCGTGCAGTGTATCCACCGCTGAGGGGCGTGGCCACGGATGTCTCCCGGTGAGCATTTCATACAGGACAATTCCGAACGCGAACAGGTCACTCCGTGCGTCAACGTCTTGCCCCTGGATCTGCTCCGGTGACATGTACGCGACCGTCCCGAGAATCTGACCCGGCTGAGTAAGTCCCGTCGTTGTACGCTCGGCCTGAAGCTGTGCGGTCGCCGGCAACCATTTCGCCAGGCCAAAATCCAGCACTTTGACGTAGCCATCAGCGCGCACCATCACGTTTTCGGGCTTCAGGTCACGATGGACAACACCCGCGCGATGCGCCGTGCTCAGGGCCTCGAGCACCTGCCGCGCGATCCCGAGGCTGCGTTCCAACGGCAGCGCACCCCGGAACCATTCCCGCAAGGTCTTGCCGTCAACCAACTCCATCACCAGGTAATTGGGGCCGACGTCGTACACCGTGCAGATGTTGGGATGATTCAGCGAGGCGACGGCACGCACTTCGCGGTCGAATCGCTCGCTGAAGCGCGCCGCGGCCACTTTGATCGCGACGTCACGACCCAGCCGGGCATCGAACGCCTTGTAGACCTGGCCCATGCCGCCCGACCCCAAGAGGCTGTGAATCTGGTACGGTCCGACCTGTGACCCTGCGGCCAGACGCGGGACGCCCGGCTCGTCCGGCAGGCTCGCCGTGTGCTGCGCCAGCAGCGAATCCACCTCGCGCCGCAGCGCTGGATCACCTGCGCAGGCCGCATCCAAGTACGATGCACGCTCGTCAGCCGCCCGCGTCCGTACGGTGTGATAGAGCTGTTCGATCTGCGCCCGGCGCTCAGGCCTCATACATCACCGTGAGGCGTCGAAACGTCGACCGGTCGTCGCGACGTGACACGCCTCGCCTACTCCGTGCCGAGGACGGAGATAATCTCGCGCGACTCGAGGCAAGGGCCTTGGGGAAGGGGCCGTGGGTTTGCGTCGACGCAGGAAGGTCTTTGCCGGCCGCCCACCTTGTTCTGGAGTAGAAAGCCGGTCCACTGGGCAGCCATACGCGAGGCCTCCTCCACACCGGGTATCCCTGTGCGGGCGGATGTTAACACGATGATCGCGTGCGGGGGCTCGCAACCAACATTATCTGCAGCTCTGGCGCCCGGCAGCCTGAAAGGTCGACCGGGGTACGTTCCGGGAACGTTGTAATAGACCCCCTGGCACGGCGCCGTCGCGGTGCTTTGCCATCAATCGACGAAGGACGCTGCTCGCAACCCGACTCGGTGAGGCCGGCGCACTCAGCCCCGACTGACATCCGAGATCACCGCGCGCCCTTGATGTCGTACACGAGCAGCGTGTCCTGATTGCGCACGTACAAGCGACCGTCGCTGATGACTGGGTGCGCCCAGCTCATTTGCCCCTTGTCGGGGATTTCGAAGCGCCCCTTCTCACGGTATCCGGCGGGTGACGCCTCCGCGAGGCCAACCATGTTGTTCTCGCTCTGGACGTACAGATGCCCGTCGGCGTAGGTCACCGAGCCTTAACAACGAAGAGGAGAAAGAGACGAACGGTATCTTGGATGTTGTGCATGGTATGGATCTCCGTGGCAGCCATCGCCTACGAGCTATCGACGGTAGCTGACGCGGATCAAACGATTCGCGCGGTCGTCGCTGATCAGGAGTGAGCCGTCGGGCATCTGCAGCACGTCAGCCGGTCGGCCGGTGGCCGCGCCGGTCGCCCCTCGTCCACCCGCCGCCGTCGCGGGCACGAAGCCCTCCACGAGCGGTTCGTAGCCTGTCACGCGTCGCCCATCCGTGTGCGCCGCCATGACGCGATAGCCGCTTGGCGTCGATCGGTTCCACGACCCATGCTGGGCGATGATCGCCGCGTTCTTGTAGCTGGCCGGAAACATGTTGCCGGTGTAGAACCTGAAGCCAATCGCCGCCACGTGCGCGCCGAGTTTCTGGACGGGAGGCTCGGTCGTGGAACAGGCGCGCTGGGCGCCAAACTCGGGGTCGGTGACGTCCCCCTGATGGCAATACGGGAAACCGAAGTGCAGACCGGCCTTGGGTGCGATGTTGAGCTCGTCGTTCGGCACGTCGTCGCCGAGCATGTCGCGGCCGTTGTCGGTGAACCACAACTCGTGTGTCACCGGGTGCCAGTCGAACCCGACGCTGTTGCGCACGCCTTCGGCGAAGACCTCCTGCCCGGAACCGTCGGGTTTCATCCGCAGGATGGCTGCCGTCATCGCCTGCGGTGCGCAGACGTTGCATGTCGAGCCGACGGACATGTACAGCATGTCATCCGGCCCGAAGGCGGTGAACTTCCACGTGTGGCCGGCCTTCGGGTTCGGCAGGTCGTCGCGGACCGTGACCGGCGCGGGCGGTGCGTCGAGGTGCTTTTCGATGTCGTCGAACCGCAGGAGCCGGCTCGCGGTCGCCACGTACAGCGCGCCGTTTCGCATCGCGACCCCATTGGGTTGATCCAGGCCACTGGCGATCACCACGACGCGATCGGCCTTGTTATTCCGGTCAGAATCCACAACGGCGTGCACCTTGCCGGTGAACTGCGAGCCGACGAACACCGTACCTTGCGGACCGAGCACCATCGAGCGGGCGTTCTCCACCTTCTCGGCAAACACGTCCGCCTGAAATCCAGCGGGGAGCACCAACGGCGCGGGCGGCCCGGCGGGCGGCGGTGGGCCCTGGCGGGCGGAGGACGTCAGGCCTGTGGCCACTATTCCGGCGCAGAGCGCGACAAGAAACGAACGCGTACCCATCATCATGCCTATCTCCCCGCCATACAGGCGCTCGGGATAGCGAGCACCGTGAACGTCGACGCCTGACACGGCGTTTCACTTGGCTCTACTTCTGTGGACGAAGCGAGCGCAGGTAGTTGACGATGCTCCAGATGTCCTGGTCCGGCACGCGTCCATCGAATCCGGCCATCATCGTCGGCGGCACACCGCGCTTGATCACGGCGAAGATGTCGCTGTCGGTCGAGCCGTGATCCCACTGGTCGTCGGTGAGATCCGGTGGCTGCTTGCCGCGCTGCTCCTCGATGATGGAGATCGTCATGCCGGCTTTGACGGCGCCCTGCGCCAGGTTTCCGTGACAGGCGCCGCAATTGGCGTCGTAGGCGCGCTTCCCGGCGGCGATCGACTGGGGCGTGGATGCGACAGGATTTCCCGCGCTGGTGCCTGACTGGCCGATGACGTTCTGACCGGGACCCGGCGCGGGCACGTTCGCTGCGGGCGCCGACGTCGTTGCGTTCTTCACGCCGACGACCTTCCGGATCATGCCGTCGCTCTTGGTCAGGATGTAGAGCTCGCCGTCGTTGTCGACGGCGAAGCGCAGGTCCACGCGGCCGCGGCCCGCCTGCGCGCCCATCCCCGGGATCGCGTCTCCCTTCCCGCCGCGCTTCCGATAGGTCTCTTCCGTGAGCCGGCGCAGGTCGGCGTCCATCTCGTAGATCGGTGCGAGGGTCGCCGGGTTGCCGTCGTCAGCCGCAAGAACGTCGGCCCGATTCGCGTACCAGACCCGACCGGTGGTGATGTCGCCGAAGATCAATTTGTCCCTCAGCGCCGGAACCCGTGTGCCGCGGTAGACGAAGCCATTGGCGATGGCGTCCCCGCCTGCGTCCCGATTGTGCGGGTACTGGATGACCGGGTATGTGGGCTGGACCGTGCCATGCGTGACCATGTCCGAGATCTGAATCGGAATGACGTCGTCTGCCGGCAACGGGCCCATGCCATTCGTCGAGGACATGCTCTGCGTGCCCTCACGCAGCGGATATCCGTAGTTCGCGCCTTTGTGGATGACGTCGACCGTCTCCCAGGTGACGAGCCCAATGTTGAAGGCCAGCAGCGTCGGCGCACTGGGCCGCGCCGGGTCCACGTCCCATGCCAGGCGATGAGGATTGCGCAGGCCGTACGCCCAGATCTCCTTGCGCGCGCCGTCGGTTGTCGTGAACGGATTGTCGTTCGGAATCCGATAACGGCCGTTCTCGCTGACGGTGCTGGTGTTCGTGTGCTCACGCAGGTCGGGGATGATGCGGAGGATCTTGCCGACGAGGGTGTCGAGCCGCTGCGGGTTCAGCCGGCGGCTGTCGCGCTGCTCGCCGGACTGCGAATCGCCGGCTCCCAGATACATCACCCGGTAATCCGGATCGCCGGGGCGCGCGACCGGGTTGAAGGTCATCTCCCCCAGCGGATGCGGCGCCAGCGGATACTGCACGCGCAGGATCTCCCGGGCTGTGCCTTCGAATGTGGCATTCGCGATATTGCGATCCGTCCATTCGACGAGCACGACCTCGCGATCGATCTGGCCGTTGACAGTCGGCGTGGGCACGGCGGGCGTCGTCGTATAGCCCGACAGATCGAGCCCTGGCACCACCCCGCTCCGAGGCAGGGCAGATCCGAGTGTCGAGGGGTCTTCCATGTGGAGGGTGTAGAACACGCCATTCCGGGCATAGTCCGGATCGAGGATGACGTTGGTGAGCCCGGTCGCGAAGTTCCGCGCGTACGTGAACTTCGGGAACAGGCCCGGCCGCTCCGCGAGACCGTTGAAGTCGAGATACTTCGTGAACGCTTTCGTCTGCTTGTCGAGGATGTACAGCGGTCCGTTGAGATCGTTCACGAAGAAGCGGCGCCCACCCGGTTCGTCCCGCAGATAGTTGACGCGGGCGAGTTGTGCGCGTGTGTTCTGGTCCGTGTTGTCCGCCGTGATCGGCAGCGCGGCGTAGTCCTCGAGTTCCAGCGCGAGTCGCGGTGCGGCCTGCAGCGCCAGGAGGCGCGTTGCCGCGAAGGCCAACAACAGGGCTCCGGCCAGGAGGCCGAGGTTCGTCGTCGCAGCGAAGGCGGCGGTCGACCTCACGCGGCTCACTTGTTTGCCCCGCCTGGCTTGGTGACGCGCTCGTCGATCCACTTCAGGATCAGGTCGGCGATCTGCAGGTTGTTCTTGTCCTGCATGATCATGTGGCTGTTGCCGCGGATGCCGCTCTCGGATGGGCTGAGCATCTGCGCCTGGCCGCCTGCCGCCTTGAGGCGGTTGATGAGGGCCTGACAGCCCTCGAAGGACAGCTGCCACGAAGGCCGGATCCCAATCCCTGTCGGCGTGTCGCGGTGATCGCCGAAGATCGCGAGAACGGGAAGCGCCGCCAGCGTCTTGATCTGCTCGTCGGTGAGGTTGCCCGGACAGCCTCCCGGCTCGACGAGGACCAAGCCCTTGACCACGGACGGATTGAGCAGAGCTGCCGCCACGGGGAAAGCCCCTGACTGCGAGTGCCCCATCAGCACCGCGCCATTCACCTGACCGGCGAGATCCGACAACGCCTTGAGCGTGGGGTTCGGGTTGGGGACGCCACCAAAGCTCACGTCCGGGACACCCTGCTTCGACAGTTCGTCCACGGCGGTCAACGGGAATTGACTGTCCCCGTAGGGTTCGCCAGCCTTCGAACCGAAGCGAAAGTTCGGCCAGACGACCTCGTCGCTGAACCGGATCCATCGAGGGAGATTGGCCGCCGGCGCCGAGCCCGCTCGCACGTTGTTGAACGCGGCTTGATTGAATCCGGACCGTCCCCGGCCCACCTGGTCCGGGACGTACACCGGATGACCCTTCCGCACGAAGTACTCGTCCCATCCCATGCGGCCGTCGGGCGTGGTCTCCCACGACTTGCCGGTCAGGGTGGCGCCGTGCACCATCACCACGGGCACGTTGCCGTCGCCCCCCTGCGGCACCATGTACCGCACGTACATCTGATTGACGGTGATGTGCCCTCCCGGGCCGAGATCCCCCAGCTCACCTTGTGTCTGGTCAACCTTCTCTCCGCCAACGAAGAAGCTGCCCTGCGCCTTGAGCACCAAGGGCGTTTCAGGAGTCTTGACGTCCTTCAGGCCCTGCGCCCCCACGTCGACGGGCGTGCCGAGCACTGCTGCAAGGGCGGCCCCCACGATGAACGATGACCGGATGACGTTGATGTCTTGCGCGCTTCTCACGTGTTGTCTCCTCGTCCTGACCGCACTGGCGACGAATGCCTCCGCGGAGCCGCTCAGTCAGGAATCGTTTTGGTGTACAGCTTCGTATCGATGACGTCCGGGTCCGGGCCACCACGCACGCCCGTGTCGAGTGCGTCGATGGCGGCGACCTCCGCGGGCGTGAGCGCGAAGCCGAAGACCTTGAAGTTCTCGGCGATCCGCGTCGGCTTGACGGATTTGGGAATGGCTGACACGCCGTGCTGAAGGTGCCACCGCAGAATGATCTGCGCCGGCGTCTTGCCATACCTGGCGGCGAGCGCGACGATGAGCGGGTCGGCCAGCGGGTTCTGCCGCGCACGCGGATCGCGTGGCATGTCCAATGAGATCATCAGGCGACCAGACTACTTGAGCGTGCCGGGCTTTCGTTGCCTATTCCTGCATGGATCCAGCGCAATTACGCGTCTGACTCGCAGGTTTAGGCAAACGTCTGAGTCGCACTGCCTGTACGATGGCTCGATGAGCACATCTTCCCGACAAGCCCGTCCGCACGCACCGCGTCTTCGACACACGTCGAGCCCGCAGTCACGCCCCCACCGCCGCGTCGACGGATTCACGAGATCGGCCACGGCTCCCGTCGACGACACGACGCTGGCCACGCCCGGCTCACTGGCGCTCCGACGGCTCGCGAATCGGCTCGCGGTGTGTGCGCCGCACGACGGAGCCTTTCAGCTCCGCCTCCCGGGCACGTGGGCCATCCGGCTGTCGCGGACGACGAACGAGGCCAGCTATGCCACCTTGGGCCCTGCACTGTGCGTCGCCGCGCAGGGGGCTAAGGTCGTGATGCTTGGCAGCGACGTGTTCGAATACGATCCCGCGCACATGCTCGTCTTCGCCGTGGGTCTGCCGATCTCCAGCCAGGTCACGCGCGCCAGTCGCAAGGATCCGTATCTCGGTTTCACGCTCGATCTGGATCCCGCCCGGGTGCGAGAGCTCGCCGCGCGAGTCTACCCGCGGGGCGTCCCCAAAGCGCCCGACGACCGGGGGCTCTACGTCGGACCCGCGAACGACGACATCGTCGACGCGGTGACGCGCCTGCTCGACCTGATGACCCAGCCCGAGGAAGCCGATCTGCTCGGTCCGCTCGTCATCGACGAGATATTGATTCGTTTGTTGCGCACGCCGGTCGGCTACCGATTCGCGCAGATTGGGCACACCAAGTCTGGAGTGCAGCGGATGGCCGAGGCGGTCACCTGGATCCGTGCGCATTTCGCGCAGCCCGTGACCGTCGAAGAGATGGCCGCCGCCGTCCACATGGGCGCGTCATCATTTCATCAGCGCTTCAAAGCGGTGACCACCATGAGCCCGCTCCAGTATCAGAAAGTCCTCAGGCTGCACGAAGCCCGGCGGCTGATGCTGTTTCAGAACGTGGACGCGAGTCACGCGTGTCACCGCGTCGGTTATTTGAGTGCGTCGCAATTCAGTCGGGAGTACAGCCGCTTCTACGGGAATGCGCCGAGCAAAGATATCGCCCGGCTGCGCGAGGAGGGGTTCGGCACTACTGACGGCGACTGACGGCGCGTCCGCGACGTGGACCTCATAGCGCCGCTGGCTGCATCGGTCGCGTTGGAAGCCCGTCGGACTCATCTGGCCGACTATTGCTTGCCGGCGGCGCTGATTCTGAGACACTTCGAGTCGAACAACGCCGTCCTGGCTTCGCCGCATCTGTCGAAGCGGCTGAGTTCGTCGCGAACCATTCTTGTCCCCGATGAGAGGTTCCAAGGCTTCACCACGGAATAGAGGCAGACATGGAGAACGTCGTCGTTGTCGTTGGAGCTGGTCAAATTGGTCTGGCCGTCGCGCGCCGTGTCGGAGTCGGGAAGCACGTCGTGCTCGCTGACCGCAGTGAAGCCAACGCTAACGCAGCGGCCGAGGTCATGGGCAACGCCGGGTTCGAGGTGAGCGTGGCGACCGTCGACGTGTCCTCGCGCGAGACGGTGCATGCCCTCGTCGGTAAGGCGACGGGAGTCGGCGACATCGTGGGACTCATCCACGCGGCTGGCGTCTCACCCAGCCAGGCGTCACCCGAAACGATCCTTCATGTGGATCTCTACGGCACCGCAGTCGTGCTCGAGCAGTTCGGGAAAGTGATGGCCCGCGGTGGCTCCGGCGTGGTCATCTCGTCGCAGTCTGGCCATCGCCTGCCCGCGCTCACGATCGAGCAGAACAAGGCGTTGGCGATGACGCCAGCGGAGGAACTGCTCGAGCTGCCCTTCCTCCAACTCGATCAGGTGAAGGACTCGTTGCACGCGTATCAGCTCTCGAAGCGCGGGAACTCATTGCGCGTGATGGCCGAAGCGGTGCACTGGGGCAAGCGCGGCGCGAGAATCAATACGATCAGCCCGGGGATTGTCATGACCCCGCTCGCCAAGGACGAACTCTCGGGACCCCGGGGCGCGGGCTACCGCCGCATGATTGAAGGATCGGTGGCCAAGCGAGCCGGTACCCCGACGAAGTCGGTGCCGTCGGCGCGCTGCTCATGGGGCCGGACGGCGGCTTCATCACGGGCAGTGACTTCCTCATGGATGGTGGTGTGACCGCCGCGTACTGGTACGGCGACGTCGCCGAAGTGCGGGCGCAGTAGACAAGAACTGGAGCAACAGTCGTGGAGATTACAAAGAGCGGATCACAGCCGTCGGCAAAAGGTCCCGCGGACTGGTTCACGGGGTCGGTGCGGATCGACTCCCGGTTTCAGCGACCCGCACCGGCGCGCATCGGCGGTGCCACCGTGACGTTCGAACCCGGTGCCCGCACGGCCTGGCACACACATCCACTTGGGCAGACGCTGATCGTCACGGCCGGTTGTGGACGCGTGCAGCGGGACGGTGGAACGATTGAGGAGATCCGCGCCGGCGACATCGTCTGGTTTCAACCCGGCGAACGACACTGGCACGGCGCGGCGCCGACAACAGGGATGACGCACATCGCCATTGCCGAGATGCTCGACGGCAAAGTCGTCGAGTGGATGGAACACGTCACCGACGAGCAGTACGGCAGATAACCGGCATGTGGCCGACGACTGAAGGAATCAAATGCGAGCGCCCTGACCCTCCAGAGTCTGGCCGTCGATGCTCAACATGAGGTCCCAACCGCAGGGGATTCGTTCCCGCATCGGAGCCGCGAGGCGAGCTGGTGACCCGGTCCCCCTCATCCAGGTTCACCCCAGGTCCGCCATGTCGTCGGCCTGCGTCTGAGCGCCGGCGTTCATGAGGGCGACGTACGAGTTCTGATGCTCCAGCTGGTCGTCGTCTGATCGGCGCCGACGTAGAACCCGCCCATCGTGGGCCGGGTCGCGCCGACGTTCACCTGCGCGAAGACGTCCGGGACGACGTCAAGTGTGAAGGCACGACGAGGCGACTCATGATCTCCTCACATCGTGTCGAAACAGCCATCGAACGCATAGAGCAAGTTGCTGACGTGGCGTCCGTCTCTGGCGACGACGGTGGGCCCACCGAGCTGCGCCTCGGCGGAGGTGAGCGTCGCCGTGTAGCAGCCGTTGGCGCCAACGACTACGTCGTAGTTGTCCCGCAGCGTGGCACCGTTGGGGCCGGACCAGACGAGCGTGCACGCCCATTCTCCCGCGCCCGACGATCCCCCGCCCACACGATAGCAGCTGGCCACGACCTTCAGATCGGACGCCGGAATCGCGTGCAGACCCATGCGTGCGAGTTGCGCATGCACGAGATTGGCAAACGTCGTCGCGATCGCTGGCTCGAGGCGGCCAGCGGTGATCACGCTTCTCCCGCAACCCGCGAGCACGAGAGTCAGGAACGCCGCGCCCGCCGCCGTCCTCGCGCGCGCGATCACACGATATTCCGGCGAAGGAAGATGCGGCGGGCGATCGAGATCGACACCGCCGCGCAGACGACGTTGACGCCGGTTCCCAAGACGATCGGCCCGTAGAACGCCGGCTGCGCCAGCAGCCCGTGCCACCCCTCGAAGGCCGTAGTCGGCAGTATCAATCGAAAGAGCGCCGGCGCGTCGGCGAAGGCGATCAGCTGCAGCGCGAACGTGGCGACCACCGGAACGCCGACACCGGCAACGCTGCTCCGCGTGGCGACCGACGTCAACATCGCGGCGGAGGTGATCGCCAGGCACGGCGGCACGACCGAGATCCACGCGAGCATGATCCTGATCAACGCGGCGCGCGGCGGCAGCAGGACGCCTGACAGATCCACCAGCGGCTGAAGCCCGACGAGTAGCGAACCCGCACCGACTGCGCTCGTCGCGAGCAGGGCGAGCGCGAGGGTGGCGAAGATACACGCCACGAGGATCTTCGCGGCGAAGGTCTCGGAACGGCTGCGCGATCGCGTCAACATTGCCGGCCATGTCCCGTGGCGGTCTTCCGACGCGAACATGTCGCCGCCGGCGATCGCCGCGACGATCGGCAGTCCCCACAGCCCGGCAAAGCCAAGCACGACGAGCGGTGTCGCCAGGCCGGATTCGTGGACGAGGCGGCCGAAAAGCGTGTCGGACGGCACGGCGCTCTGTGTGCGCATTGCCACGACGAATCCAAACGGCGCGCTCGCGCAAAGGATCAGGATGATCCAGGTCTGCGGCTGCGCGATCAGCTTGCGGCATTCGACGCCGGCGACGACGCACACGCCGCGCCCCGTCGTCGTCACTGGTGGTCTCCGGTGGATGTCAGCCGCAGGAACACCGACTCGAGGGAGCGCTGGCGGGGCTGCAGGACGCGGACCGCGATCCCAGCTCGACCGAGCGCGACGACGTACGCATCGACGGCATCTCGTTCGCCGACGGCGTCGAATCCGTGCGTGCAGTCGCCCGTGCGCGCCGCACGGATGCCGCGACAGTCGCGCGCGATCGCCAGAGCCGTGTCGTCGTCGCTCGTGGCCAAGTGGTGGGCGTCGTCGCCCGCACGCGCGCGAAGGTGCTCGAGCGATCCACTGAACACCAGCTCGCCGGCGCGAAGGATCGTCACCGACGTGCAGAGCTCTTCGACTTCCACGAGATCGTGGCTGCTGATGACGATCGCGGCGCCCGCGGCGGCCAGCTCCCGTACCAGCTCCCGCACGTCGCGCGCCCCCGCCGGATCGAGCGCGCTCGTCGGTTCGTCGAGAAACAGGAGGCGAGGCCCGCGCAGCAGGGCGGCCGCCAGCCCGAGACGCTGGCGCATCCCCGCCGAATACCCGTCAACCCGGCGATCGGCGGCCGTCGTCAGTCCGACGCGCTCGATCGCCCGCGCGCGCGCGGCATCCCCTGCCGGCCTGCCATCCATCCGCGCGAGCAACGAGAGATTCCGGGTCCCCGAGAGATAGGGATAGAAGCCGGGATGCTCGAAGACCGCCGCCACGCCGTCGGGTACTCGTTCCGCTCGCGGCGGCAGCTCGCGGCCGAAAAGCCAAATGTCACCCGCGTCACGTCTTACTAGTCCAAGGAGTATGCGGAGGAGCGTGGTCTTGCCGGCGCCATTCGGGCCGAGCAGGCCGTGAATCTCGCCCGCGTGCGCGGTCACCGAAACGTCACGAAGGGCACTGAGTTCCCCGAAGCGCTTCGCGATCGCGCGTGCATCGACGGCCGTGGCAACGGCATTGCTCATGAAGCAGGCCTCACGTTACCACGCGCGTTGCGGACACCACGGAGACCCCCATGAAGACGCCACTTACGCGCGCGCTCGCCGCGGCGCTGCTGCTCCTGGCCGCCGCAGCGGCCAGAAAAACGGACGTTCGCGTGTCCGCCGCGCAGGACAGTCGAGTCGTGCCGACGCCAGCCACCGTCGAGCAGCTCATCGGGCTGCGCGCGAAGATTCAACACATCGTGTTCATCGTCAAGGAAAACCGTTCGTTCGACAACTTCTTCGGAACCTTCCCCGGCGCCGACGGGACGACGACGGCCATCATCTCGACGGGCGAAGAAATCCAGCTCGGCCATACGCCGGATCGTACGCGGCACGACCTCGGCCACGAGTGGGAAGACACGCACCTGGCGATGGACGATGGGCGGATGGACCGGTTCGATCTGGTGACGAACGGCAACGTCAACGGCGATATGCTCAGCATGTCGCAGCACCGGGACTTCGACATTCCGAACTATTGGAACTACGCGGAGCATTTCGCGATCGCCGATCACATGTTCTCGTCGCTGGCGGGGCCGAGCTTTCCGAATCATCTCTACACCGTGGCGGCGCAGTCGGGTGGCGTCTTCACCAACCCTAACTCGCTGAACTGGGGCTGCGACGCCGCGGCGAACGTCACCGCCGGCGTAATGGACGCCGACGGCAACACCTCGCGCGTGTATCCGTGCTTCGAGTACCAGACGATGGCCGACCGGCTGGAGACCGCCAGCGTATCGTGGCGCTACTATGCGCCGGTGCGTGGACAGCAGGGATACATCTGGTCAGCGCTCAACGCCATCGGCCATATCCGGCGGACTTCGCTCTGGGCCGATCGAGTGCTGACCGACGAACAGTTCCTCGCCGACGCCTCGAGCGGATCGCTGCCAGCCATGAGCTGGCTCGTCCCCGACGTCAAGGTGAGCGATCACCCGTCGCTCGCCGGGTTCGGCAGCGTCAGCGTCTGCGAAGGCGAAAACTGGACGGTGCGCCACATCAATGCGATCATGCAGGGCGGCAACTGGCCGTCCACGATCGTCGTGCTGGTGTGGGACGACTTCGGCGGCTTCTACGATCACGTGCCGCCGCCTCGCGTCGACACCTACGGCCTCGGACCGCGCGTCCCGATGATCGTGCTGTCGCCGTACGTGAAGGAAGGCTCAGTCTCGCACACGGTGTACGAGATGAGCTCGGTGCTTCAGTTGATCGAGAACCGCTTCAAGGTGAAGGCTCTGACGCAACGTGACGTCGAAGCCAATAGCCTGCTCGACATGTTCGACTTCACGCAGCCGCCGGCGCCGCCCTACATCCTGCCGCTGCGCGACTGCCCGGCATCCGAGTAGAATCTCCGGCGGATGTCGCTGATACGGCTGACGATCATCCTGGCGGCGCTCGCGTGGAGCGCTCCTGCACTGGCGCAGGGGACGCCGACCGAGCGCGTCTCGCTTTCCGTCGGGGTGGCCGGGCGGATGAGCGACACGAACTTCTCGCAGTCGATCACCTTCGAGGCGTACGCGGAAACAGGCTCGCTCACCACGGTCTACACGATCGCGCCGCCTTTGCGCCTGAATGTCGGCGGCGTCGTGCGGCTGTGGCGCGGGCTCGGCGCCGGCCTGGCCGGCACATCGTTCAGCGGCACGGACCCGGCGCAGATCTCCGGCGCGATTCCCCACCCCATCACGCCGAACCAGCCGCGCACGCTGACCGGCAGCGTCGGCGCGGCGCACCGTGAATCCGCGCTGCACGTCGTGGCGGCGTACTGGTTTCGCGTCGCGCCGCGCGTGGACGTCATCCTGTCCGGCGGTCCTTCGTTCATGACCGGCGAGCAGGATTTTGTGTCCGACGTGACCTACTCGCAAACGTTCCCATACGACAGCGTCACGTTCGAGTCGGCCACGCTGACCCACGACAAGAAGAACGTGATAGGAGGAAACGTCGGAGCCGAGGTCGGCGTCCGCCTGGTCAGCCACGTCGGCGTCGGCGGATTCTTCCGCTATTCACGCGCGAATGCCGCGTTCCCCGACGCCGGTGTCACATCCGTACGGCTCGGCGGCGTCGAGATTGGCGGCGGCCTGCATCTCGTGTTTTGAAGAATCCTCTCGATCCCGGAGGCGGATGGCTATATGCTATCTGCACTCCATGCTCAATTATGGGTTTTGGGGCCGCGCGCTTGCGGCCGGCGTTGTCGTGTGTGTCGCCGGCGGCGCGATCCGGCCAGCGCAGAGCGCTGCGCAGCAGCACATCCCGGTTCTGCCGGGTGCGCGCACGCCGAGGCAGGCCCAGCTGGCGGCGTTCCGCTCGCGGATCCAGCACATCGTCTTCCTGATCAAGGAAAACCGCTCCTTCGACATGTACTTCGGCACGTTCCCGGGTGCCGACGGCGCGACGACCGCGACCATCTCGACCGGTGAGCACATGACGCTGCGCCACGGGCTCGACCGAATGCCGCGCGACGTTGGCCACGACTGGGAAGACGCGCGCGTCGCGATGCACAACGGCGCGATGGACCGCTTCGACATGATCCGCGGCAACCAGCGCAACGACATGCTGAGCCTGACGCAATACCTTCGATCCGACATCCCGAACTACTGGAGCTACGCCGAGCATTTCGCGCTGGGGGATCGCATGTTCTCGTCGCTCGCCGGTCCGAGCTTCCCCAACCACCTGTACACCGTCGCGGCGCAGTCGGTGGGCGCGATCAACAATCCGGATTCGTTCGCCTGGGGCTGCGACGCCGAACCGAAAACGACCGTGGAGGTGATGAGTGCCGGCGGTATCCTCACCCGTCAGTACCCATGTTTCGAGACCACGACGGTCACGGACCGGCTCGAGTCGGCGGGCGTGTCGTGGCGCTACTACGCGCCGCAGCCCGGCGAGCCGGGGTACATCTGGTCGGCGCTCGACGCCGTCCGTCACATCCGTACGGGACCGTTGTGGACGCAGCGCGTCGTCTCGTACGACCGTTTCGCGAAGGACGCCGCGGCGGGCACACTCCCAGCGGTCAGCTGGCTGATTCCCGACTTCGGTGTCAGCGAGCATCCCACCGTGAACGCCTTCGCCGGGACGACGCTCAGCGTCTCCGCGTGCGCCGGCGAGAACTGGACGGTGCAGCAGATCAACGCGATCATGCAGGGGCCGCTGTGGCCGACAACGGCAATCGTCCTGACGTGGGACGACTTCGGCGGTTTCTACGATCACGTGCCGCCGCCCTTCGTCGATCAGCTCGGCCTCGGTCCACGCGTGCCGCTGATTGTGATGTCACCGTACGTCAAGGAAGGGCTCGTCTCGCATACGACCTACGAGTTCGGCTCGATCCTGCAGTTCATCGAGAACCGCTACAACGTCAAGGCGCTGTCGCAGCGGGATGTCGAAGCCAACAGTCTGCTCGACATGTTCGACTTCACGCAGCCGCCGGCGCCGCCGCTCGTCCTGCCTCTGCGGACGTGTTCCTAGCCGGAGGCCGTTCTTCACCGCCTCCCGACCGTGAAGGCGGACAAGCGAAGACGCGATAGCTCAGGTCTTATTGAACGGCCGAGACGTCCTGCCGGACGTTATCGAGCGAGAACGCGAGCATCGCGAAACACGCCGTCGGCGGTCTTGAAGCGCGCTTCAGCGCTAGCTGGAAATCGAACGACCTGCTCCAATGAGAACAGCGTGATTCTCGTGCTCCGCCTCCTTGCCAAACCCCTCTCGAACGGCTGAGGGTCATCCGCACCACTCGCGTTCAAGGACCCCGAGGAGGCACTCTGGCGAACGGAACTCATGGCGACGGTCTCAGGCCACGGTTCGTTCCCTACTCGAGCCACTCCCTGGTTGTCTGTTCGTGGGGACGTCACGTCCGCGAAACCGCTACACCGAATCGGGCTGTGCCTCGGTCCCAGGCCAGGCGCAGTTCCGCCCGTTCGACACACGTTGGCAATCGTCACGCTGCCACGGCGACACGCCTGTCAGAAGTCGATGCGTCGGAGCCGCACCCAGTGCGCCCATTTCACTGCGGAAGAACCACGACATCGACGCTCAGAATGGGCAGGCGTATCATGGCCGAAGGACGACGATCGCGAACGGGACGCGGCCGGCGGTACCCGGTTCGCGCCCGCGGGAAAGACAGCGAACGCTGTGGCAGTGGCGCGGACGCGTCGCTTCGCGCGTTCGTGCGCGCGCTGGCGCGGCAGGCCGCGCGCGAGTGTTTCGAGTTGGAACTGAAGCAGCGATCGCGTCCGATTCAATGAGGTAGATGACGTGAAAGTCGCGATCTAGGCGCGCTATTCCTCGGACAACCAGCGGGACGCGTCGATCGCGGATCAGTTGCGCGTGTGCCGCGCGTTCGCGGAGTGGCAAAGCTGGGCGATCTGCGAGGAGTACACGGACCACGCGTTGTCCGGCGCCACGCTGCCGCGCGCGGGATTCCAGGCGCTGATGCGCGACGCGCTGAACCGGCGCTTCGACGTCGTGCTCGCCGAATCGCTGGACCGCTTCAGTCGCGACCAGGAAGACACCGCCGGCCTGTTCAAGCGTCTCACCTTCGCCGGCGTCAACATCGTCACGTTGGCCGAGGGCGACATCACCCCCCTGCACATCGGATTCAAGGGACGATGAACGCCCTCTTCCTGAAGGATCTCGCAGAGAAAACGCACCGTGGGTTGCGCGGCCGAATCGAGGACGGCAAGTCTGCCGGCGGCCTATGCTACGGCTATCGGGTGGTCAAGACGATCAGCGGCAGAACGGTGACGAGGGGCGAGCGAGAGATCGAACCGGCGGAGGCCGCCGTTGTGGAGCGCATCTTCCGCGAGTTCGTTGCAGGCGTGTCGCCAAAGCAGATCGCGAAGAACCTGAATCGCGAGGGTGTGCCAGGTCCGTTCGGTGGTCCATGGAGTCCGAGCACGATCTACGGCAACGCCAAGCGTGGAACCGGCATCCTCAACAACGAACTCTACGTCGGCCGCCTGGTCTGGAATCGCCTTCGCTATGTGAAGAATCCCGATACCGGAAAGCGAGTGTCGCGGCTCAACCCGACATCCGAGCGGATGTCACGGGATGTCCCGGAGCTGCGGATCCTGCTGGATGACCTCTGGACCGCTGCGAAGTCGCGTCAGAAACATACCCGCCACGCGATGAAAACAGCGGGAGCCATCGGCGCGGCGAAGCGGCCGCAGTACCTGTTCTCGGGGCTGACGAAGTGCGGCATCTGCGGCGCTGGATTCATCATGTCGGGGAAAGAAACGCCTTGGGTGCTTCGGCGCTCGCGATCAGGGACGGTGCGACAACCACTTGACCATCCGCCGGGACGAAGTGGAAGCGCGCGTACTGACAGCGCTTCAGGACAAGCTAATGCGCCCGGACCTCTTCGAGGAGTTCTGCGACGAGTTCACGCGCGAGATGAACCGTCTGCGGATGGAGCACCGCGCAGGCCTGTCGGCAGCCGAGCGCGAGATCGAGCGCATCGAGGTTAGACGCAAGAAGCTGATCGAGATGGTGATGAACGGCGTGGCGCCTTCGGAGGTGAAGGACGAGCTGAACGCGAACGCAGCCAAACGCGAGGAACTGAAGGCAACTCTCGCGGCCGCTGACGCGCCACCGCCGCTCCTGCACCCTGAGATGGCTGGGCTGTACCGCCAAAAAGTCACCGTACTGGGACACGCCCTGGAGCATCCAGAAACCCGCACGGAAGCCTCTGAGGCGCTTCGTGGCCTCATCGACGCCATCGTCCTGACGCCGAACCAGGGCGAGCTCCAAATCGAGCTGAAAGGGAATCTGGCGGCCATGCTGGGAGCCGCCCAAAATGCGAAGAGGTCGCCAGAAACGGGCGACCTCTCGCTGCAAGTTGTGATGGTTGCGGGGGCTCGCAACCAACATTATCTGCAGCTCTGGCGGCCGGCAGCGTGACGACAATGCACACATCGGACGTATTGGCGATCCGCGACATCGTCGAGTTTGGAAATCTGGCGTCGAAGTGGACCGGATGCCAACCGGCTGGTAGCACGCCATCTGACATCGGGTCGACGATCATTTCTGGAACGCGGCCGTCCAGTTGAGGACGACGGTCAGCGGCGCCACGCTACTGACCTGGCGAGACCTCGCGTTGACGAGAAATCGCTGTCCATCCTTGGTCACCGCGTAGGCCTGGTTAGGCCCGGGTAGTGCGTTTGCGGGAAATAGAGCGTGCGGCAGTCCGGCGTCGAATGAAGGCGCGGCGACGATGGGGACCGCCATCATGGTCCCATCCGCCGCAAGGTAGAACAGTTCCTTGCCGTCCGACCGCCAGAGCGGATGGCGTGCCGCCGTTTCTCGACACTTGAGATTTCGCAGCCTGGCTCCGGGAAAGGCTGCACGTAGACGTCCAGCTGGCCTCCTTCGTTGCTGGTATATGCGATCCATCGGCCATCCGGCGAGAACACTGCGGATCCTTCGGTGAACGGAGTTGCGGCTACCGCAAACGGCTTCCGATCGCCAAACAACGGAAGGACCCAGACATTGGATCCTCGAGTGGTGTACGCGATGAAACGTCCATCCGCGGACCAGCCGCTCGGCGTCATGGTGAAATTGCCCGGCCCCGCCAGAAGCAATTCATCCGCACCCGATCCGTTCGTCATGGTCTGACGCACTGAGACCGGCTGCCCCGATCGTGAGGACTGGAACACGATGCGTGTGCCGTCTGGCGACCACACCGGCGATACGTCCCGCCCCGGATCGACGGTCAGGCGTGAACGCACATTGCGAGCGACATCAATCAACCAGATGTCGACGTTTTCCGGATTGCCGGTCCCCAGTGCGACGGCGACGCGGCGCTCGTCGGGTGACAGCGCGAGGCTGGAGTAGGGAGCCGCGTCGCCGAGCGTTCCAAGCACATGCCCGGTGCGGTCGAACCATGTCAGCTGAGGCGCCGGCTCCAGGGTGGCTTGTCCGTATACCAGCGTGCCGTTCTCCGAGACCGATGCACCCACGTAGCGGCTTAGCCTCTCTGGTGACGTGCTCGGCGAGCGGGACGGCCTCGCCCTTCAGCTGGCGAGTACCGAGATCGAACGGCTGCGCCATCAGGGTGTCGTCACGGGCGAACACCACATGGCCGGAGGCGTATGACGCCGGTGATTCCGCCTGAAGCAAAGGGATGTCGGGGCCAGTCGCATCGAGCGAGCCAACTCTGATCACCGACGGCTCCGACGGCGGACAGCAGGGGCCCGTCACGGCTGTGTAGAAGAAGTGCCGGCCATCGGGCAGAAAGTGTGGCCACCGATGGACGTCTTCCCCGGTCGTCTTGTCGAGAGTCGTGGCGACCGTCGGCCCGCCGCCGGCGCTCGAGACGCGCAGCAGGCCGGTTTGGGAGGGCCCCGGGGCGAAGAGAATGACGTTGTCTCGATTCCAACTGCCCCCGCTCCCGCGCGGAGCGTCACAGACGACGATCGGGGGTCCGCCGGCAATCGCGACGGTCTTCAGTTTCCCATCCGCGAAGAAGCCGATCGACCGGCTGTCAGGCGACCAGAACGGAAAGGTTCCACCTTCCGTGCCCGCAATCGGGGTCGCCGTCACGTTGGCGATGGGCCGCAGCCAGAGACGATACGAGGGCCGGGTTCCTGCGACGAAGACGATGTGCTGGCCATCGGGAGAGACGGCGAGTTGCGTGGCGCTACCAGTTCCGCCGGCGGCCGGACCTCCGAACGACGTGTTCTCCGGCGGCGCGATGGTGAACCGCGCCGGACCCGCTGCGGGCGTGCGCCCGCTGGCGGGCCGCATGTTCATGACCGCGGTGGCCAACAGTCCGAGTGCCAACACCGCGGCGACCAGCCACGGGACGCGATTCGATCGCGCCGTCGACATCATCGTCCGTGCCCCGCCGCCGTCGATCGGCCCGGATGCCACCCACCGCAGATCGCGCACCAGATCGCGCGCACTCTGATAGCGGTCGTCCGGATCCTTGGCGAGGCACGTGCTGATGATGCGATCGAGCGCCGCAGGGGCGACGGGCTGGACGCGCGACACCATCGGCGGCTCGTCTTTGAGAATCGCGCCGATCAGGCTCGCGCGCGTGTGGCCTTCGAAGGCCGTGCGACCGGTGAGCATCTCGAACAGCAGCGCGCCGAACGCGAAGATGTCGGCGCGCGCGTCGGCCTCGAGGCCTTCGATCTGTTCTGGCGCCATGTATTGGCACGTGCCGAGGATCGTTCCCTCCACCGTGAGGGCTGACCGAAGCATCGACTCGGTGTTCGCCGTGGCCGCGACCGCCGGTGCGGCGCTCTTCGCGAGCCCGAAGTCCAGCAGCTTGGCCCCCGCCTGCGTCAGCATCACGTTCGATGGTTTCAGATCGCGATGGACGATGCCCGAGCGGTGCGCCTCGTCGAGCGCGTCGCCGATGTCGATCGCGTGGCGCAAGGCGTCGGCCGGCGGCAAGGGACCGCGGGTCAGTCGCTCGGCGAGCGTCGAGCCTTCGAGATACTCGAGCACGAGAAAACGAACTGGGTCACCCGCGGACTCCGACGGTTCGGGGTTCGTTGCGTGCCGACGTCATAGAGCGCGCAGATGTGTGGGTGATTGAGTGACGAGATGGTGCGCGCCTCCCGCTCGAAGCGCTCTCGTCGTTGCGGGCTCGAGGCGAAGGAGGCATGGAGCACTTTGATCGCGACGGTTCGGTCAAGCCGCGTATCGCGGGCGCGATAGACCTCGGCCATTCCTCCCGCGCCGATGAGCCCCAGGATTTCATACGCGCCAAGCCGCATCCCGTGTGTCAGGGCCACGGCGGGGCCTCCTCATGCGTCTCCGTCGGGCCAAATGGGAAGGACACGTGAAACGTCAGGCGCACAGACCCAATGCGGATGGTGTCGCCGTCAGCGAGCGCCATGGGCGACATCACTCGCTCGTCGCCGCGAAACGTTCCGTTCTTGCTGCCACAGTCTTCGAGGACTGCGGCGTCGGAGGTCACGACGACACGGGCATGGTGGCGGGAGACGGTGGACGTGTCGAATCTGATTGCGAGATCGGCATCCCGTCCGATGATGTGTTCGCCGATCGGAAGTGGAAATCGCCGGCCACTCAGTTCGAGCCTGCACCAGAGGCCAGCCGGCGCCGCATCACCAGGATCGGTCAACGACGCCGCATCACCGCAGAACGCATAGCCGTAACGGTGCGCGGTCCGCACGAACCTGGGGGCACGGGCCGGGTCATTGAGCGCCGCCCGAATTTCGGCCACGAGGTTCGAGAGGTTGGCCTCGGCGACGAAGGTGCCAGGCCAGAGGCGTTCCTGCAAGTCCGTTTTCGACAGCGCCTTCGGCCGCTCGAGAACGAGCGCCGACAGCAGCTCGAATGCCTTCGGCTCGAGATGAATCTCGCGGCCGGCGCTGGTCAGCTGCCTGCTCGCAAGATCAAGCGTGAACGGGCCGAAGCGAATGCGCACGGCGGCTCCCGGGATGAAACCTGCAAAACCCCTGGAAATCCCCTGGGACATGCCTGCCAGGTGGTGGCTATTTTACCTGCACGAGTCTCAACCGCGACTTGGTGTCGGGGTGTAGCTGTCGCGGCGATTGGAGACGTCTCCTGGCCGAGTCCAGGCAGTCCGGAGGTAAATATGCGCGCTGTCCTGAAGCTCGCGTGTGCCCTGTTCGCGCTAGTCGTCGTGCACGGTCAGGCAACTGACTCGTTACACACGACGATTCAGACGCAATCTGGGCCCGTTCGAGGCAGTGGGACTGATGTCGTTGTGTACAAGGGCATTCCGTACGCCGCCCCTCCCACCGGCGACCGTCGATGGCGTCCACCCGCGCCGCCCGAACCGTGGACGGAGGTTCGAGACGCCAGTCGCTTTGGACCGCAGTGTCCTCAGACGGACAACGCGCCGCGCGGGTTGGCGCTGCCGCCAACAACGTCGAACGAGGACTGTCTCACGCTCAACGTGTGGACCCCGGCGAAGTCGACCGGCGAGCGTCTCCCTGTGATGGTGTGGATCCACGGTGGCGGTTTCACCGCAGGGAGAGCCGCCTTGCCCCGCACCGATGGGACGAACTTGGCTCATCGTGGCGTCGTGGTGGTGTCGTTCGAGTACCGATTGGGAGTGCTTGGGTTTTTAGCGCACCCAGCGCTCTCGCGCGAATCGGAACATCGAGTGTCCGGCAATTACGGCCTGCTCGATCAGATCGCGGTGCTCCAATGGATTCGCGCCAACATCGCGGCGTTTGGGGGCGACCCGGCGAACGTGACCTTGTTCGGAACGTCAGCCGGCGCGTCCAGCCAGGGATTCCTCATGGTCTCGCCGCTTGCACGAGGGCTGTTCCATCGCGCCATTGCCCAGAGCCTTGGGTCATCGGTCGCCGGGCCGAAGCGGAAACTTCGCGAACCTTATTATGGGTTTCCGGCGGCCGAATCCGAAGGCGAGTCGATGGCGAAGGACATCGCGACACTCCGGGCGTTGAGCGCGGACGAGGTGCTCGCAAGGGCGGGCACGGAGTACGGGAGTCTTCGCTACCTCCCTCTCATCGACGGTTACGTCGTCCCCGACGATCCCACCATTCTGGTGGGTACGCACAGCCAGTTGAAAGTGCCCTTGCTCATTGGTCACAACGCCGACGAGGGCCTCTTCTGGGCGAGCACCTTGCCCAAGACCGTTTCGGCATATCGCGATTTCGTTCGCACGAGGTTTCCCGCGCACCTCGCCGACGCCGTGCTGGCGAGGTATCCGGCGGCGACAGACGCCGAAGTCGCCGCGGCGGGACCGCGCATGAACGGCGACGTCGGAATCATCGCGCCCACGGTACTCACGGCTCGTGCGGCGTCGAAGACCACCGACGTTTACATGTATCGGTTTTCACGTGTCGCACCGTCCAACCGGTCAGCCTGGGGGGGAGCTGCGCACACCACTGAAGTACCGTACGTCTTCGACAACACCTGCCGACACGTCACAGTTCGACGACGATGATCGCACCGTGTCTCGCGCGATGGCCGACGCGTGGGTGCAGTTCGCAAAGGCCGGGAATCCAAACGGCGTCGGACTGCCTCAATGGCCTGCTTACCGTTCGCCTGACTATCGATTGCTCGACTTCGGCGATCGCGTGACCGTCCGCTCCAATGCCCGCAGTCCGCAGGTGGACTTCTTTCAGCGTGCCTTTGAAACGATGCGCGGGAAATGGTCGAGGCCCACGGCGCCGCTGAAATAGCGTAGGTAAGGAGCCTGATATGACTGAAGCGAATGGATGGACAACCCGCCGTGATTTCATGACGGCACTCGGGGCCGCCGGGATTTCGGTTCTTGGCAAGGTGGGTGTCAGCTCAGCAGCTGTTCAAGGTGGTGCCGCGAATGCACCGACCGATGCCCGACGACGAATCGACGTGCATCACCATATTCTGCCGCCGGAGTACGTTCGACTTGTCGGCGCCATCTTCCCTCTTGGGAGGGGAACCCCAAGCGGAACCTTGCCAACATGGGACGTTGCTGCATCGTTGAGACTGATGGACGAACGTGCCATTTCGGCCGCTGTCGTGTCCGTCAGCGCCCCGGGTCTGTGGTTCAATGACGTCCCGTTCGCGCAGCGCCTGGCGCGATCCTGCAATGAGTTCGCCGCCCAGATGAGCGCCGACCATCCAACGCGCTTCGGCTTCTTTGCCTCTCTGCCGCTTCCTGACGTCAAGGCCAGCATCACTGAACTCACGCACGCCGTGGAACGGCTCCAGTGCGACGGCGTCGTGCTCATGACCAACTACGGAAACCGCTATCTTGGTGATCGGGAGTTCGGACCTCTATTTGACGAGCTGAACCAGCGCCGGGTCGTCGTCTTTGTCCATCCGACGGTCTGCGACTGCGATCTCGACGTTCTACCCGGCTTTGCGCCCCCGATCATTGAGTTCCCTCACAGCACGACCAGAGCCGTCGTCAGTCTATTGAACAGCGACACCTTCGTCAGGTGTCCGAATATCC
This sequence comes from uncultured Acidobacteriota bacterium, assembly GCA_963730995.1. Taxonomy (GTDB): domain Bacteria; phylum Acidobacteriota; class Vicinamibacteria; order Vicinamibacterales; family 2-12-FULL-66-21; genus CAVSUB01. Next base: position 893,474 of record CAVSUB010000013.1, read on the forward strand.
GTTTCATCTTCGCGCACGCCGGAGGAACAATCCCGTTCCTTGCCAAGCGCATCACACGCGCCAAAGCTGAGTGGCGAAGCATTCTCCAGCATCTCTATTACGATACCGCCAGTTCCGCCGATGCGGCCGTGTTCTCGTCCCTACTGAAGCTCGTGACGTCCAAGGAGATCTTGCTCGGAACGGACTTCCCGTTCGCCCCGCCGGATAGTGTGAGAGCGAATCTAGACGATCTCCAAACGCTCGGTCTTTCCGACGCCGAGCTTCGCGACATCGATCGAGGGAATGCCGCCAGCCTGTTTCCGCGGTTCGCCGGGTGACTCAGACCGTCTTCTTCAGATCCGCTACCTCCGCGCAGCCACGAGTTTCGCTGTGCGCACGGCGCTTCTTGACAGTCTCCTGTTGATTCGTTGGAGTAAGACGACGGGTATTGACAGCCCGAGCTTATGTGGATGATCTACGGCGCCAACGGCTACACGGGCAGGCTCGCCGCGCGCTACGCGAAAGATCATGATCTCAGCCCGGTGGTGGCCGGTCGCCACCGCGAACGCATCCGGGCGCTGGCTGGCGAACTCGGTCTTGAAGCGCGCGTATTCGACCTCGCCGACGAGGCGGTCGCGGTCAAGAACCTTGAAGGCGTCGCGGCCGTGTTGCACTGCGCGGGTCCATTCTCCGCGACCAGCAGGCCGATGCTCGCCGCGTGCATGCGCGCCGGCACGCACTACCTTGACATCACCGGAGAAATCGCGGTACTCGAATCCATCCACTCCCGTAACGAGGAAATCAGGAATGCGGGTATCGTCGCCATTCCCGCAGTCGGCTTTGACGTCGTGCCCACCGACTGTCTCGCGGCCATGCTGAAACGCGACCTTCCGTCCGCGACCCATCTCAGGCTCGCGTTCAAGCCGCGTTTCGGCAAACTCAGTCCTGGCACCACCAAAACCATGTTCGAAGGCCTGCCCGAGGGCGGACGGATTCGTAAAGACGGGACGATCATCAGGGTTCCCCCAGCGTACAAGGTCGAAACTATTCCGTTCACCGAGACGCTCTCAGCCACCGCTGTCACCCTTCCCTGGGGGGACGTGTCGACCGCGTACTACTCCACTGGGATTCCGAACATCGAGGTCTTCGCAGGCGTGCCGGAACAACAGATTGGCAAGATGCAGATTCCTGGCTTCGTCCGTTGGCTGCTGGGGCGTGGGCCGGTACAGGCATTTCTCAAGGGACCGATCGCGAGTCGCGTGCACGGCCCCACCGACGATCAGCGCGCGCGCGACGAAGTCTACATTTACGGCGAAGCCTGGGATCACGGCGGACACAAGGTCGCCATGCGCCTGCGCACCCGGGAAGCGTACACGTTGACCGCCGAGTCGGGCGTCAAGGCGACGCTGAAGGTCATCGAAGACCGCCTCGCACCTGGTGCGTACACGCCGTCGATGGCGTTTGGAGCAGATTACGTTCTGACGCTGGACGGCGTGAAACTCAGCCGCGTCGCGTTATAGAGGGGTGGCGACGACGCCCTAAACGCAGACGTCCTGAGAGCGCAGATCGACGCGCCCGGACCTCTCAACGTCGCTCGCCTCGATTGACGACCGCTGCGCCAAAGCTGCAGATAATGTGGTTGCGAGCCCGCAAATCCATCTTTCTAAACCACTGAGAACCATCTCGAAGAATCATCTATTCAATCTGCCCAGCTAGTGCCTTTTGATCAGGCGCCCACCGAAAACGACTGGCCGGCCGGCCAGTCGTTTGCCGCCTGCACATTACGCCAGGGCACGCCCACCGGCGACTTCATATACTGTGCAGATGTTTGGGTGGTTGAGCGCCGACGCGGATCGCGCTTCGACCGGCGGGTCTGCTCGGGCTGGCGATCGTCAGACAGGAACTTCAGCGCGACGTGGCGGCCGTAATTTCCACCGTGCGAAACGCAAATGGCGTATCACTCCCCATTCGTAAGGGGATTCTTGACCCGCACTGTTCCATACCGCTGGCCGTCGGACAAGTCCTCGGAATAAAGAATCTCCGCTCCTGCGACGTGAGCGGCGTGGATCACCAAGGCATCCCAAAAGGACAGCCGATACTGCGTTTCGAGGTCGAGCGCCTCCAGGATCGAGTCGCCGCTGTTCACGACCACGTGCCACGCGAGATAGTCGGATACGACGTCACGCGTCGCCTTCGCATCGAGAGGTTTCTTCGCTTTTCGACGCAGGTTGACGGCCAATTCCTGGAGGACCTGCGTGCTGACGACACCCGCCCGCGTGTTCCACAGTTCCTCCACGAGGGCTCTGGCCCGGCGGTGCTTGTCGCCCGCGGCCGTGTCGTGGGCGTACATGAGGATGTTCGTGTCGACGAAGTATCTATCGCTCATGGAGTTCGTCGCGTGATCGGGGCGGCGTCCACTGGAGGTCGAGGCCTTCGCGGAGGCGCGCCAGCGCGCGTCGGCGAGCTCGGTCGAAGGCTTTCCGCTCGCGCACGATCGCTTCGAGGCGGTCGCTCAGCAGTGCGCTGATCGAACGTCCTTCCTCTGCCGCCACGACTCGCGCCTCTCGGAGCAGATCGGCATCGAGTTTGAGGGTCACGTTGGTCTTCATGGTGTCTTTCATCGTAGCACGTGATTTACGTGCTGCACAATTATTCGTGCGCAACACCATACTTGCGCGAATGCAGCGAGGGGGGGAACGCTTGGGGGAACGAGCCCTCGCGCGGGGTGTTCCCCCCTGGACGGCAGGTAGCGAAGGGAACGGCGCCCGATGGTCGGATAACGGCGCCGCACCTGAAGGCGCTGACCGACACCTTGAGGGAGATTGCGCAGGTCGGCGCGATTGACGACGGGTCTGGCGTCATGACGCCTTGGCTGGAGCTCCCGCCGAGCGGAAGCTGGCGGTTCTGCAAAGCGCTGTCACTGAGGAGACGTTCGAGCGCTACAAGCGTCAGCAGGCCCAGATTGGGCGCTCGCTGACGCCGAGTGCGTCCGGGCGGGTGAGGATGTCAGGCGTCTCTACGCCACCCGCACGATGCCTTCGACCGTCACCATCGGTATCTGATCCGGTTGGGGACGCCGGACCAATGGCGACGGATGCGCGCCACCGATGAGCCCTGTCTTCCGGTTACCCGCGAAGGCATCGCTGCAACCAGTCTCGCAGCGCAACGGCATCGCGAAGCTCCAATCGGGTAGGCATCCGATCGGCAAACTCTTGTTGAACGCCGGGAGCAAAGCCCGACGTTGTTGTGACGTACGCCTTTGAGGCCCGCTTATCCGCGTCGAGCACGCCCCACATGGCGCGGACATCGTGCGCAGGTACAAGGTTGCCGGGTTTATAGAGTTTGACTTGATCGAGGATCCGAATTGCCCCGACATCGCTGCGCGTGGCGATGATGTCCACGCCGCCGTCACCGCTACGCGGCGTGAGCGTCACCTGCCAGTCTTGGCTGCGGTACGCACCCGCGACGAGTTCCTCGGCCTCGCGCGGAGACAATCGGTACAGCGCGTTGGGATCCTTCTCCAAGTCCGTGATGATCTGCACCCAGGCGGGGGTGATCGCGAGGATTACTTGTCCTTCTTCGACCCGCTCACCGAAGTCGAGCAGCCCGAATGCGAGGGCGACTTCAGGAGGCCCTTCGACAATGGCGCCCACTGCCTCAGCGGTGGACGTGCCCGCTGCCTGACCGACGGCAGCGACGACACCCTCAGCCTGAAGCGTTAGTTCTCCGAGAGGGAAGTTGAGATTGCCGACGGCACCAGTGGCACTCACGCCAGAGAGCGCGGCGGTAGTCTGCGCTTGCCGCAGTCGCTTCCAATGCTCGATCACACTTGCAGTGCCGAGATCAACTGGAGAGAAACCAAGTGGGCCGATATCCCTTTGGTCCACGTCGTCCTTCCATGACCGTGCGCGTGCAGTTCCAGTCGCCGTCTCCGCGCCGAACTGAACTGTTAGATGGTTGTTAGATGGCAGCAAAAAGGGGTTACGGTTGGTGACCGTAACCCCTTGAAAACATTGGTTGCGGGGGCGGGATTTGAACCCGCGACCTTTGGGTTATGAGCCGCTCGCAGCCAAACAGCCCGGGACAGCACGAGACGATCAGGCCCATTTTTATTGGGTGATCGGTGGTCGGGGGGCAACCCCCGACCACCCGGAACCGCGCCCGATTGTCCCCGATTTGTCCCCGCGAAATTGTCGCCTCTCGAGTCGGACTTTCGCCCCCTGGTTGCCGACTCTATTCCGATGCAGACGGCGGGCGAAAGAGACCTTCCACGTTCCCCATCGTCGCCCGCGAGAGGAGGCAATGTCATGTCCTTTGATCCTCGATGGGGCGACGATCCGCGCGACGATGGGACGCACGACGATCGCAATGAGCGTGATCGTGATCGCCACGACGACTTCGGCCGAGATCTGGGCCGTGGCCCAAGCTACCACAAGGACCCCTCAGACGCGGACGCGCGTCAGCGGAACGACGAACGATGGACGGACCGCGGTCGCGATCCGCGGGACGCAGGATCCGCGCGACGTGTTCACGCGGCACGTCGACCTCCCGCGAGGCCGCGATCGCGAGATCGTCCACGACACACGCGAACGGGCGTACACGCTTCGCGGGTCCGAGTCTCGCACCCTGGCGATCGTCGGGTCGTTCCGGGTGGTGTCGGCGCGAGATCTCCGCGACCACAACGACCGGCCGGCCGACCCGCGGCAAGGCGATCTCCGGCATCTTCGCGAGCAGGGACTGGTTCAGACCGTTCGGCTCGACGGCCGACGTGATGTCGCGGTCGCCCTGACCGACCGCGGTCGTGACGTACTGGAGTCGCACCGAGACCGCGGCCACGAGCCGCGCCAGGAGTTCTATTCGGGCCTCAAACGGGAGCGCGAGCTCGACCACGACTCCCAGATCTACCGCGCGTACGAGCGCGAGGCGGAACGTCTGGCAGAGCGTGATGCCCGCATCGACCGGGTCGTTCTCGACTACGAGCTCAAGCGCGAGTACCAGCAGTGGCTCCACGAGCGGGACCGCGATCGGGACGACTATGACGGGCATCCCGATCGGAGCGCTGAGGAGATCGCGCGATGGGCGCTCGAGCATGACCTCCCGTATTTCGACGACCAGGTGCACTTCCCCGACCTGCGCATCGAATACGAGCTCGAGGGCCGGTCCGGGCATGAAGACGTGGAGGTCCTGACGATCCACTACCGTGGCGCCCACGGCGCTGCAGCGGCTCGTAGCGGCTTCACGGCGTATCTCGCTCCGACAGGCAGTGTGGGCCAGCGCTTCCGGCGCCTCAAGGCTTCGCTCGCTTCGCTCGCCGCTTGCGCGGCCTTGACCCGCCGCGCGCGGGCCGAGACTCGGCAATTATCGGAGCGACGGCATACAGCGAGGCGGCGCGCTCCGTTCGTGATCGACGCCATGGAGGCTACTGAATATAGCGTCGCCGGCTCCGGTCTCACGGGCGCTAGTCCTGGCGTAGCGCCGTCAGCGGATCGATTCGTGCGGCGCGTTGCGCGGGCAGTAGAGTGGCCAGCAGGGCAACAGACAATAGGAAGGCGCACGCACCGACGAACGAAACGGGGTCCTTGGCCTCGACGCCGAACAATTGCGCGGCGAGGTAGCGGGTGCCGGCGAGGGCGGCGGTCAGGCCGAACACGACGCCAACGCCGACCGGTATCATGCCTTGTCGCACCACGAGCGTGACGACGCTACGCACTGGCGCGCCGAGCGATCGCCGAATGCCGATTTCGGCCGTACGCTCAGCTACGAAATAGCCAAGGACGCCGTACAACCCGATCGCTGTTAGGGCTAGCGCGAGCGCACCGAACATGGTGAAAAGGATTGCGCCAAGTCGGAAAGGCAGCACGTCGCTGCGTATCCTTTCAGCCAACGGTTCCACGGATACGAATGGCAGATCGCTCCGCAGTCCCTGCAGTGCGGCCCGCACGGCCGGCGCGTCGCTCGCTGGGTTGAGCGTCCTCACGATGAGCGAGGGCGTACCGAAGGGCACCGCGTTCGGCGACTGCGCCCATGCCAGAAACACTCGTGGCTGCGGTTTCTCGTCGAGATAGAAGCGCCGCTCTGATTCGACGACTCCGACGATGCGCGTACAACCGCTCCGCCTGACTTGTCTGTCGAACGGCACACAGAGTCCAAGAACGTCGGCGTCAGGGACGATCATCCGCGCCATGGCTTCGTTCACGACCGCTACCGGCTCGCCGCCACGCCGGTCCGTCGCCTCGAATGTTCGGCCGCGGAGAAGCTTGGTACCGGCGGATTCGAAATATCCAGGACCAGCCACAGCGAGAACCCCCGGGGTGGGTTGTATCGTCGATTCACCGGGCTTAGCCCAGAACGCCACCGGAGTCCCACCGTGGAAAGGCTCCAACTGAATGATCGCTGCGCGCTGGACCCCGGGAAGGTTTGCCAACCGCGATAGCGCGCTCTCGTAGAACTCTTGACGCATCTCCGGCGTGTAGCGAGCGCGTTGCAAATCGACTCTGACAATGAGCGCGTGATCGACGTCTACACCGCTGTGAATTGTATTTACGTGGTGCAGTGACCGGACGAACAACCCGGCGCCGACGAGGAGTGCCAGCGACACGGCCATCTGGACCATGACCAACGCCCGCCGCAGGTGGTTTTGTCTGAGCGCGCCGCCGGCGCGCGAGTCCTTCAGCGCCAGTCCCGGATCGACCTGCACGGCGCGAATCGCGGGAAGAATACCAAAGAGGATGCCGGTCAGCAGCGAGGCCGCCAGTGCGAACGTCAGTAGTCGCGCGTCGATGCGTCCGGCCGACGGCGGTAGGGGAAACTGCCGCATCAGTCCCATCGCCCAGTACGCCACCACTACGCCGGCGACACCGCCCAACACAGCCAGCACCGCGCTCTCGGTCAGATGTTGCCTCGCGACGCGCCACGCCCCCGCCCCTAGCGACAAACGAACAGCCAGCTCGCGTCGACGCGTAATCGCTTGGGCGAGCAACAGGTTGGCCACGTTCGCGCACGCAATGATCAGGACGAGAGCCGCAACAAGCACCAACCACAGAGACAGATTCACAGTTCTCGTCCCTCGATTCGCTGCCGCCAGCACGAGAGGAGACATCAGAACTTCCGGCGTGGGATCGAGCTCGGCGTCTGCGATCCGCCGTAGTGACTCTGCCGCCTGGCTCATGGCGATCGCGTCGTCGGCGGCGGACGCCAATCGAGCGATATAGCGCACTGCAAGGGTTGACCTGCGCCAGTCGCCATCGGCCCTTTCCAATCCGAGCGGTGCGGCCATGGACGAGGGAAGCCACACATCAACACCGTCCGCTTCGACGCCGGTGAAGCCTTTCTCCGTTACGCCAACGATCTCGAGCAGGACGCCGTTGATGAGCAGGGTCTTGCCGACCGCGTCAGCCGCGCCGCCAAAGCGCGTCTGCCACATCGCGTGGCTGATCACGGCGACCGGGTGCGCACCTGCGACGCCGTCGTCCTCCGCGATAAAGAAGCGACCCAAGGCCGCTGGGATCCCGAGCACGGCCAGGAAGTCATGCGAAACGACACTGGCGCGTACCTGCTCCACTTCGGCGCCGCGACCCAGATCGACGAGTTCGGGAGACAGGTAAGCCCCGATGCCGTTAAGCGCCGGCCCGCTGTGGCGCATCGCAACGTAATCGATCCACAGCCCCGGCCCACCGTCTGGCGTCTGCATGTAGCCGGCGTCACGCTTGATGTACAGCCTGCGTAGTGATTCGGGGGCTGATGCTCCCACCGGCGCACGCAGGAACAGGCCATCGACGACGCTGAAGACGGCCGTCGTGCCCCCCACGCCGAGAGCAAGCGTCGCAACGGCGGCCGCGGTGAACGCAGGCCGTTTACGGAGCATGCGAAAGGCAAAGCGGACGTCCTGCCACACGCTCTCGGCCACAGTTTCCCAGCCAACGTCCCGAACCCGATCTTTCACCGCTTCAACGCTACCGAGCTCGACGCGTGCGGCGCGAACGGCCGCATGCTGGCTCATGCCGCTGGACACCTTTTCTTCAGCGACACTCTCCAGGTAGTCGTGCAGTTCGTCATCCAAGTCCTGCTCAACTTGGTTCTTTTGGAACAGGCCACGAAGCCCGCCGATGAGCCGGCTGAAGAGGGCCATCAAATCTCTCCCAGTGAGGCCTTGAGGATTCTCGAGATCGCGGCGGTTTGCAGCTCCCAGTCGCGCGCTTCGTTCTTGAACCTGGCACGTCCTGGTGCCGTCAGCCTGTAGACCTTCGCGCGCCGGTTGTTCTCAGTGACGCGCCAGACGCCTTCGATCATACCGTCACGTTCGAGGCGACGCAGTGCGGGAAACAGTGACCCGGCGTTCACGAGAAACACGCCTTTGCTGATCTGTCCGATACGCGTGCCGATCCCGTACGCGTGGTTTGGTTCCAAGGCCAAGGTCTTCAGAATGAGCATGTGCAGCGTGCCTTGCACAAGGTCCGTTGGCTTCGCTTCGCCCGGCATCCTCATCCTCCATTCGTTTGTCTCATCTAGACAAACTACTTAAAGGCAGAATACGCCTCTCATCTAGTTTGTCAACTGGAGCCCTCCAGCTGAACCAGAGCGTACGATTCAGCGGAAGTACATCCGCCAGCCGAATCGCTAATCGCCGCTTGCTCCGCCTGCGGAACGACACACATCTCTGCACCTTGTCGTGCGTGTTTGGACAAGCACGAACTCGGCGAAGAGTGCGAAGTAAAAGACTGCAATCCCTTGACACCTCGGACTGACAGGCGTAGCTTCAGTTCATTGCGTCAGTGGCGATTCGTCGCCACTCCCCACGTCGACCTCAGGTCCTCGTGGGCATGCTTCGAACTCCTCGCCCGTCGGGCACAGCGAGAAGCACCTCAGAACGGTGGTTAGGATCGCAGCCGATTCAAGGCAGCCGCAGACGGCTTGAGGCCACTCGCGGCAACGGCACACCAACGCGACCGCTCTCGACCTTCGGTTCGGCCATAGGCCATCCGGACTCGAGCGCACCACCAGAAACCGAAAATCAGCACGGAGAGCCCTGTGCGCGACTTCCTCCTCAGGAGAGGTCGCAGACAGGACTCCGGCCATCGACGCACCTGGAGCCACTCCAGCGCGTTTATGGCCCATGAGCCGAGCATCGCGGATCGCGTCCGTGAGCGCCGACCGGGCAGAGTCATCGTCGGCGCCATCGCGCTCAACACCGGCATGGCATGCGCGGCTATCAGCCAGCATGACCGCCGGTCCTCCGAGCCGGCCGCCGGTGAGTGATCCGACCTGAGGGTCTCTTCACTCCCGGCGGCGTCCACCGGCTCGCGTCTTCATCTCAACCTGGCGCCGCTGCGCGCGGCGCCGCAGATCTCGGAGGACGCGATGAGGAGACCACACGTACGCCGACCAGGACCCGCCTCGTGACGACGAACTCAGCGACGACGGCGACTCCGGAAATGCCGGACTGCCGAACCGCCTCTTGACAGCGTTCGAGGTTGCCGAGTACATCGGCTGTCACGAGGAGACCGTCCGCCGCGCCTACTCGCGCGGACTGCTCACGTCGCAGCGATTTGGTGTTCGCGGTCGCCGCTTCCATCCCGCGGACGTGCTCGATTGGATCAGACGAGGCGCGCCGACGCGCGTCTCGTAACAAACCGAAGAGGAGCCAGCCATGTAGAGGAGGTCAGATGATCAGACGAAGGTGCACAGAACGGAACTGCAAGAACGGAAGGAAATGCCTCGAACATCTGCGCTTCGACCTGATGTTTCGCGGCAAACGCTACCGCATCCCAGTCAACGAATTCGCGATTCCTCGAATGGAGGCGGGCAAGCAGCGTCCGATCCAGTCGATGGAGGAAGCTCGCGATTGGGAGCGCCGGTTCATCGGCGAGATCAAGGCAGGACGCGATCCTCGACGGGCGCGACGGCGAACGATCGAGGCAGGCACGCACCTCGGCGACGTCTCAGCGTTCCTGGATGCCTACATCGAGCGCTGCGTCAAGCCGGCGGGCCTGCGGAGCGTCTCCGCAATCCGCAGCCGCGTGGGCGTGCTGAAGGAACACCTGGGCACCTTGCCACTGATCGCGCTGGAGGAACCGGACGAGATCAATCAGTTCAAGACCGACTCGGAATACGCCGAGGACGTGGAGATCGCAACGATGCACCGCGTCCTCGAAACGCTGCGAGCGGCGATGAACTGGGGCATGGCCCAGACGCCACCGCTGTTCAACCGATCGCCGTTTCATCGCTTCGGCGTTCGCTTGAACAAGAAAGCCGAGACCGCTCGCGACCGCCGGCTCACCAGGGACGAAGAGAAACGCCTCCTGGACGCCGCGCTCGCAGAAGATGAACACCGCGGAGCATCAGTACGTCGGTGCCCTGCTCCACGATCGCATCATCGGCGCCCTGGAGCTCTGCTGCCGCCGCGGCGAGATGCTGCTGATGCAGAACAAGCGCGTGAACTGGGACACCTGCCAGATCGGCATTCCCGGCGCGACCGCAAAGGACAAAGAGAACCGTCGAATCCCGTTCAACCCGAAAGGACGGATCGCGGCGATTCTCAAGCGACGGGCGACGCTCGGACCGGACGCCTACGTGTTCGGCAGCGCCACCGGCAGCCTACCAGCCGAACATCCAGACCGCCTGGGAAACCCTGCGGCTACTCGCGAACGGCATCGATCCGAAGCCCGGAAGAGAGGGTGCGCCATGGAATCGAGAGCAGCTCGAACGGATCGATCTCCGCTGGCACGACCTGCGCCACGAAGGCGCCTGCCGATTGCTCGCGGATGGCGTCGACATCCGGATCATTCAACTGATGCTCGGCCACGCGAGCATTCAGCAGACGCAGCGATACCTCAACGTGACGGACGAAGAGTTGCGGAGAGGACTCGAGGTGAGCTGGAACAACAAAGGCCGACCGCTTCGCCTGGCGTCGGGAAGCTGATCGGCCTTGTTTCTCTTACCGGATTGTCCCCGTTTTGTCCCCGGGAACATCGAATTTTGGTTGCGGGGGCGGGATTTGAACCCGCGACCTTTGGGTTATGAGCCCAACGAGCTACCGGACTGCTCCACCCCGCGTCAACCAACAGATCGTAACACCCCGTGCCGATGTGCGCAAGGGTCACACCGGCGCCAAGAACCCGGAACAATCCAGCAGCAGCTCGACTCCAGACGTTTCGTGATCCGCCAGGCTTCCACGCCGCGCCGGACACACGACCGTCGAAGCCGTCGCCTGGACCGCGTCCCAGTACTCCCGTGACACTTCCGGCGCGACATACCCCAGCTTTTCACCGGCCACGGTCACGGCAATGGCATGCGGCAGGTAGCGATTGTCCGGCTCGGGCGCCAAGGTCGCCGAGAAGCTCGACGGCAGCAGCCGGACGCGCTCGATGTAGGCCAACCCGCCCACGACCGGCACTCGAGACGCGACCGAGGCACTCACGATCTGATTCTAGTTTGAGGAGGCAGCGCGAGAAGGCGCTCGCCACCGCGGGCGCTACGGTCAGGACGGATCCCCGCCGTCAGCTCCGAACTCCGGCAGTCCGCTGACGGTGCGGCGCTTCGGCTCCAGGAATCGCGGCGCGCACGTCGGGCACAGGCCGTGCGTGAACTGCACGCCTGCACGCAGCGCCAGGTATCGGTCGGCTGCGAGCCAGGCGTCCTCGCCATCGCTCACGCGGCGGCAGCAGCTGCAGATCGGCACGAGTGCCGGCATATCACGCAGGCTCGCCAGCGCGGTCTGGAGCGCCGCGTGCTCCTGCACGAGCGCGTGCTCACGCAGCACGAGCCGCATCCCCGCCTGCAGCCGCGCCAGCAGCTGTCTCGGATGGATCGGCTTCCTGACGTAGTCGTCTGCTCCCGCCGCAAACGCCGTCACGACGTCGTCGTCCGCATCCCGGCACGTCACCATGACGATGTAGGGACGTTCCCTCTGATTCCTTTGTCGAACGTGCTGGCAGACTTCCAGGCCGGTCCGGCCGGGCAGGTTCCAGTCGAGAAGAATCAGCGCAGGATTCTCGCGCTCGATCATCTCGACCGCTTCGTCGCCGTCCGCTGCCACGATGACTTCGAGCTCGCAATCGGCGAGTACCGCCCGCATCAGGCGACTCGCGATCGGATCGTCTTCGGCGATGAGCACCTTCACGAGCGACCCTCGTACGTACGAGGGCGGCTCGCATTGCCGACAATCGTGATGGGCGCGCGGCTCGCGCGGGAGGATGGTTTGCAGGAATTCGCATGCCTGGGATTCCGACGGGATGACTCGGTCGGCCGGCACGCCATCCGGCAGATCATATCGTCCGGAACCGCTGGCGCGCCATCCCGTACGACGGCCGACTTCAAACAACACGTCATGGCAGACTCACCCGTCTTGCTTGAAACGGTGCTCGACGATCCGGGCGACGGCAGCAGGCGCGCTTGACCCGAAGTCGGTCTCCGGCGGGTTCAACGCGATCACGAACGTGGTGCCGCGGCCAGGCTCACTCTCGACCTCAATCCGGCCCCCGCTCTGCGACACGACGATGTCGCGAGCGGTGGAGAGGCCGAGTCCGATCGCGCCCGGCTTGGTGGTGAAGAACGGATCGAAGATCCGCGCGCGGATGTCGGGGAGGATGCCCGTGCCCGTATCGGCGATCTCCAAACGTACGTGCGCCGGCCCGTCGTCGTCTCTGTCGTCCAGCGTCGTGCGGATCGTGAGACATCCTCCATTTGGCATCGCCTCACGGGCGTTGACCGCCAGGTTTATGATCGCGAGCTCCAGCTGGCCCTGATCGCCCTGCACGAGCGTCGAACCCGACGCGGTTGACAACACGATCTGGACGTTCTCGGGAATCATCCTGCGCAGCAAGGGCTCGAATTCGACGAGCGCGGCGTTCAGATCGAAAAGCTCCGTGCGGCTGCGCTGTCGCCGGTTGAACGTCAGCAGCTGTCGGGTGAGCGTTTCGGCGCGACGCGCGGCAGTCAGCACTTGCTCCATGTCGCGATGGGGAACCGTTCCAGGCTCGAGCGAATCGTGGACCATCTCTCCGTAGCCCAGAATCGCCGTCAACAGATTGTTGAAATCATGCGCCAGCCTGCCCGAGAGCTGACCCATCGACGCCGTCTTCTGCAGGTCGTGGAATTGCTGCGGCATCGTCGGCAGAGTCGAGGCCGGCCGCTGAACGCCCCAGATACGGACGAGGGCGCCACGCTCGACTACGCCGGTGAGGCTGTGAACCAGCGTGCGTTCTTCGCTGCCCGTTCCGATCCGGAGGGCGCGATCGGCCAGGCGATAACCTTGCGCCGTGAAGGCCATCAAGACCTTGCGGAGGCACTCGGGATCGGGCACGAGCAGCCCTGGCAGGCGATGACCGAGAAGCTCGTAGCCGCGATTCCGCCCGAGCAGCGCGGCCGCCGCATCGTTTGCGTCAGAAATCCTGCCGCCGCGGACGATCAGATCCGCCGCCTCGCTCGGAGGGAGAGAAACGGACACCGGGTGGGTCAGCTCGAGGCACCAGACGCCGTCCGGACACTTGGCCACGAACTCGCGGTACCCCGCGTCGTTGCGGACGATGGCCGGCGAAATGCGGGACGCCACTCTTCCAGTCAATCGGCGTCCGACCAGGAATCTTCAAGGGGTGGAACCGACAGGGCCTGACGGCCGTCCGACAGTCTGCGCAGACCGGCTCCCCGAGAATGCCTCGAGAATCACGAGATCTCGGCGCGGCACCGGCCTTGCTCAAGGGAGGCCCGAACAGTCAACCTTTCGAGGAAACGCATGGCCACCAGCCCCATTCAAGCCACGACGGTCATCCAGGATCTGGCGAAGACCATCACCAGCCGCTACGACGCCGATGGCGACGGGCGTCTGTCGTCGGACGAATTCTCGGGCTTCCTCTCGTCGTTCCTGGGGAGCCTGCAGAACAACCCCCTGACATCGTCCAGCAGCGCCCTCTCGAGCACGAACGCTTCGACGCCCACCGCGGCGGCGGCCGATCGCCCGAAGGTCGGCACGATGGCAGGCTTCGATGCAGCCAAGCTCGCCAACGCGTCGCACACGTCGCCCAAGTATCAGATCGGGCGGATTCTGCAGGACTACCCGAACACGCCGACTGGTTTGAAGAGCGCCCTTCCGGAGCTGCAGCAGCTCGTGCCGGGGCTCGCGATCACCGGCAGCAAGGGCGACAAGCTCGATTTCGGAAGCTACGTTTCGCCGGAGGGCATCAAGGTCGGCGTGATCGACGTACTCCAGTCCGCCGGAGCGGGCGGCACGGCATGGCAGTGGGCGCCCGAATAGGAGCGCTTCTGGTCTGACGTCAGGTTCGCGACACAGTGGTCCCGATGCCGCCGTATGTGCGGATCGGGATCATTTCTTTTCCTTCCGGGGGGCTTCGCCTCGCCGGACCCCATCGCGTCTTCGACGCGCCAGGTGACCACCACCGCAGCTCACAACAACACCCAACACGCTCTGAACCGCAGCCTACGCCTCCGAGCGCGGCGCCAGCACCTCTCGCACCTTCGTGGCGAGCGCAGCGCGCGTGAACGGCTTCTGCAGGAATGACGCGTCCACTTCGACGATGCCGTGGTGCGCGATCGCGTCGTCTGTGTAGCCAGACAAATAGAGGACGCGTAGAGCCGGCCGACGCGCGCGCAGCCGCATGGCGAGCTCGTGTCCGCTCATGTGCGGCATCACGACGTCGGTGACGAGTACTTGAATCTCCTCGTCGAGCAACTCGCTGATCTGGAGCGCTTCGACGCCTCGGCTCGCGGCAAGCACGCGGTAGCCCTGGGCGCTCAGAATCTCCTCGAGCAGCTCACGCACGCCGTCCTCGTCCTCGACGAGCAGAATCGTCTCGGTGCCCGTCGGCACGGACGGCGCCGGCCGCGGCTGGAGCGTCTCGGGCGGCGCTTCGGTGGCGGGCAGGTAGATCTTGAACGTGGTCCCGAGCCCCAGCTCGCTGTAGACCCAGATGTATCCGCCACTCTGTTTGACGATCCCGTAGACCATCGACAAGCCGAGCCCGGTGCCCTTCCCCACCTCTTTCGTCGTAAAGAACGGCTCGAACACACGCGTCCTGGTCTCGGGATCCATGCCGCAGCCGGTGTCGCTGACGGCGAGCATCACGAAGCGCCCTGGCCGCGCGCCAATGTGCTGTCGAGCGTAGAGCTCGTCGAGCTCCACAATGGAAGTCGAAATCGCGAGGGTGCCACCCTCCGGCATCGCGTCGCGGGCATTCACGGCAAGGTTCAATAGTGCCTGCTCGATACGCCCGGGATCCGCCTTCACGCTCTCGATGCCTTCGGACAGTGACAGGACGCAGGTAATGTCTTCGCCTATCACGCGCTCGAGCATGCCGTAGACATTCCGTACGACCGCGTTGAGCGAGACGACCTGTGGCGACAAGACCTGGCGCCTGCTGAATGCCAGAAGCTGTTGCGTGAGACCAGCGGCACGATCGGCCGCCGCCGCAATCGCCTCGGCGTTCCGCCGCAGCGGCTCGGTCTCGGGCAGCTGCTCGAGCAGACGGCCCGTCTGCCCTCCGATCACCATCAAGAGATTGTTGAAGTCGTGCGCGATGCCACCCGCCAGACGGCCGACCGCCTCCATCTTCTGCGACTGACTGAGTTGCTCCTCGAGCTGCTTGTGGGCGGTGAGGTCGTATAGCTGGCCGCGGATGGTGGCCAGCTGACCGCGCTCGCTGAAGAGGCCGGTCGCGCTCACGAGCACGTGGACCGCGACGCCGTCCCGGCCGCGCAGCGCCATCTCGTGCTGCCGCACCCGGCGATCGCGGGCCACGCCGCCGACGAAATCGCGCCAGCTGACGTCCCCGCCAAAAATCGCCAGCGCTCCTCCCTGAACGGCCTCGTGCCCGCTTTCGTATCCGAGCATCCGGGCAAAGGCCGGATTGCAGTCGGTCAGCGTGCCGTCAACCGCCGCAACGAAATTCCCGGTGAGGTCCGCGTCGAACAGCTCTCGCGCTTCGCGCACCAGCCGGCCGTTCTCGATCGCCAACGCAGCGCGTCGTGCCAGATCTTCCGCCGTCGCCAGATCCGTCGCGTCGAACGGCGGGGCCGACCGGCTGGAACCGAGAATCATGACGCCGCACGGCGCAGCGCCTGCGGCGATGGGCACCAGCATCACCGATCGCACGTCAAGCCGGCGGCATGCCTCAACCGCCCGATCGGTCTGCAGCACCCGCGATATCGGTTCGTGATCCGCGTCGACGATGACCGATCGGCCTTGGAGGATCGCCGTCAGGTATTCCGGAAGAACGGGCGCCGTGAAGTCGCGAAATGCGTCTCCCAGCGACTGGAGCTGGCCTTCCTGCTCCGGGCGCGCGTGCGCGAGGTGCACCTGCTCGACAGCGCCGCCGGGATTCAGCTGCAGCATCACGCAGAGCTCTGCGAACGACGAGACGATCAGCCGCGCGACTCGATCGAGCATCGTGTCGTAGTTGCCGGCCTCGAGGAGGGCGCTCGCGTCGTTCAGGAGCCGCAGGCGGCGCTCGACTGACGCGATCGCACGCTTCCGATCGATCGCGTAGCGGAGCGCGCGGGCGAGCTGGTCGGGGTGGGTCTCCCCTTTGATGACGTAGTCCTGCGCTCCCTGCCGGAGCGCCGCGCGCGACAGCTCTTCGTCCGATCGACCCGTCAACACGACGATCGGAAGGGCCGGTACTGCCTGGGCGACGGCGACCAGCGTGGTCAAGCCTTCGCTGTCAGGCAGGCCGAGGTCCAGGAGGACGGCGTCGAACCGGGCGTGTTGCAGCCGTTCGAGCGCGGGCGCGAGGGCCGGCACATGGACCACAACGCATTCGGGCGCGACCGCCGCTATCGTCTGGGTGGCGAATCGAGCGTAGGCGAGATCGTCCTCCACCAGGAGGACGGCGATGGAGTCATGGGCCATGCGGAGCCGAATGGTCGGCGGGCGCGTGGCAGTATATCAGTGACGGGGCTTTTCGGTGGCGTGTGCCGCCGCACCGGCGGCCTCCGAAGACGACTCGGAAGGGTGCAACGTGGAATCATCCGCGTGCGGTGACGACTCGGACGCGTGCGTCGCCGACCCCGCAGCCTTCGGTGCGTTGTCGGAAACGTGAGCAACGACCAGAATCGATACCCGCCGATTCCGCGCATCCATCGGGTCGGCGGCGTTGGCGAGCTGACGGTCGGCAAGCCCCCGAACGGCCCGAACGAGCGACGCTTTGAGCCCTGTGCGCTCCATCGTCCGGCGCGCCGCGTTCGCACGATCCGCAGACAACTCCCAGTTCGTGTACCCGTCGGACTTGTTGTACGGACGGCTGTCGGTGTGCCCTTCGATCGCGACGGGCCGGTCGAGCGTCGTGATCTCGCGGCCGATAACGCCGAGGATCCGCTCGGTCGCCGGCTTGACCACCGCGCTCGCGTTGTCGAAGAACGTGCCCTCTTTCGAGTCGATGAGCTCGATGCGCATGCCGTCGGGTGTGGCCCGAATCTCGATCTGGCCTTTCAGCTTGTCGGCATCAGGCAACTTGGCGAGCTCGTCGCGGATGCGCTGCGCGCTGCGCTCGAGCGCTGCGCGATCGATGTCACCCTGCTTGTTGGATTTCTCCTGTGCGACTGACGGCGTATCGCCGCTCTCGGCGATGCCCGTCGTGCTCCCGGGAAGGATGCCCGTCGAACGCTCGTGCTCGAGGACGCCTGGATCGCGGAAGTAGCCGGCGAGGCCCTTCCTCGTCGTCTGCGCCTGACCGACGATCCACATGACCAGGAAGAACGCCATCATCGCCGTCATGAAATCGGCGAAAGCGACCTTCCATGCTCCGCCATGGTGGCTGTGGCCGCCATGGGGCCTCTTCTTGACGATGATGATCGGAGCTTTCGACATTTCGATCAGGCGGCCGCGGCCGCAGACTCCGCCTTGGCACCTTTGCACGCCGCTTCGGTCTCCTCGAATGAAGGCCGGACATCGTGCGGCAGGACACGCCGGGCGAACTCGACGGCAATTGCGGGTGGCAGTCCCTTGTAGACCGAGAGCAGACCCGCCTTGATGCAATGCTCGTAGCGGCCCTCGTCTTCCACGCGATGCTCCATGCTCGTCGCGAGCGGGCCCAGGAAGCCGTAGGAGAGCAGGATGCCGAGGAAGGTGCCTACGAGCGCGGCGGCGACCGAATGACCGATCTCTGCCGGAGGACCGTCGATGAGCCCCATCGTGATGACGATGCCGAGGACGGCGGCCACGATGCCGAGTCCAGGCATGGCGTCGCTCACTTTGTTGACGGCGCCGCCGGCTTTGAGCGCTTCGGAGTGGTGTACCTGCAGGTCCTCGTCCATCAGGGCCTCGAGGTCGTACGCCGAAATGCCGCCGAGGATCATGACCTTGATGGAGTCGTTCAGAAAGTGCGCAGACCCATGGCGAGCGAGGAACTTTGGATACCTCGAGAGGATCGGGCTCTCCTCCGGTTTCTCGACGTGGGACTCGAGCGACATGATGCCGGACTGCTGAATGATGCGGAACAACTGGAACATCATCGCGAGGAGATCCAGGTAGTCAGCTTTCCCCGGCGCAGACTTGAGCAGGCCCAGCAGTTGCGCGATCACGGCCTTGAGGACCTTGACAGGCGTGCTGATGATGACGGATCCGAGCGCCGCGCCGCCGATGATGATGAACTCCGTCGGCTGGTTCAGGACGAGGACCTTCCCCCCGTGCATCATGAAGCCGCCGAGCACCGACCCGATGACGATAATTGCGCCGACGAAAAACAACATGGAATGTCCGCTCCGAGAGCCTGCGTGTGCCCCGACCAGACAATCGGCGGCGACCTTTACGATCTTGAATGCGCAGAAGCGTGCAGCCTCTCCTTTCCGAGCCCTCCGAGGATTGCTACCATCCCGCCATGCGGCCGCCCGTCCTGCACGTGATCCCGTACCTCTGGAGCGGCGCCGGGGGCGTCGTGACCCGGCTCTGTGAGGCCCAGAGCCGACAGGGGCCCGTAGCGATCGTCACGTCAGGCCGGAACGGCGACCGTCCCGACTGGCCGGCCTACAGGACGCGTCTCAGGCGCGCGGGCGTCGAGCACCACACCCTCGACTTCTTCCACCGAGAGGACGGTCAATTCTGGCCGCGCGTGCATGCGCTGACCGATCTGGTGCGCCACTTCGTTCCGGGCGTCATTCATGCGCACGCCGGCGTACCGGCCTGTGCCGCGGCCCTCGCGCGCGACAGATGCGGCTACCGACCGCGGCTGCTCGCCCAGATGTACAGCTGGGGGCCCAATCGGCCTGAATGGATGAACGAGCAGGACATGTGGGGCTTCAGCCAGGCCGATCGCGTCATCGTGTCAGCACGGGCGTATGCGGAGCTGCTGGGGCGCTACGGCGTGCGGCCGCGCAATCTCGTGTATCTCCCCTGGGGACTGCCGCTCGAAACGCTTCCATACCGGATCCAACCCACTAACCCGACGGGTCCGGCCATCGGGTTTGTCGGCCGGATCGAGCCGCGCAAGGGACAGCTGGAGCTGGTGAACGCCTTCGCCCGAGTTCGCAAGGCCTGTCCGGCGGCAACGCTGGAGCTCGTGGGACCAGTCGCCGACGACGACTACGCGGAGCGCGTCCGTCAGGCCATCGTCCGCCACGGTCTCCGGAACATCGTGATCCTCAGCGGTGCGGTCCGCAATATCGCGAGACACGTGACCAGGTGGCACCTGTTCGTCTCCATGTCCCGAGACGAGGGCCAGGGGCTCGCCGTGCTCGAGGCGATGGCCCTCGGCGTGCCTGTCGCGGCGCGCGCCGTCGCAGGCATCTCCGACTTTCTCGTCGACGGCCGAACGGGGTTTTCGATCGAGGGACGGTCGGCCGCCGCGTCCGCCGACGCGATCCTCAGCGTCCTGTCCTCTCCCTCGCGCATTGCTACGGTGACGCGCAATGCCCGCAGGCTGGTGGACCGGCGGTATTCCTGGTCGCAGACCGTCAGAGCCTTCGAGCAACTCTATTGGGGTTGAGCGCCCGAGTACGTCCCTTCGTGCTCCCTTGCCGAGGCGCAATCGAGCGATATCAGAATCCTGCTCGCGAGGCGGGGCTCCAGCTTCCCGGCCACTCGCGCGCGCGCAGCGGCCAGGTGCCGACGGCCTTCCTCGTACAGGCGAGCCTCGGCCGCTCCGCGGCCTCGAAGGAACCGATCGAGCAACAGGCACGCGGCGAGGTCCAGCCCTGACTTCATGCTCCGGATGGCTGCCGAATACAGGAACTCACTTCGCTCCTCGTCGATGTGACTGAACGAATTATTAGGTTTGCGTGCCGTCAACTCTTCGATCAGTCGGCAATAGCTCCTCAGACGCAGATGCTCGAAGTAATCACCCGCCACGTCGCCGGACCCATAGCCGATCGTCGCAAGGCGGCGCGCCGTCTCGAAGTCGCCTGAGAGGAGCGCTATCTCGATGCCGAGGGCCAGCCCTACCCTGGGTCCATGGCTCACCGCCCAGGTGTCGCACCTCACGGTTGGCGCATCCGAGATCACCCCCTCGCAGGGCGGAGCGTGCGCGCACGACGCTCGCAGATGCGTGGCCGCCAGGCAACCGGCTCAGCGCCAGCAACGTCGTATCCCGAGCTCGCAGGTCGCCAAGGTCCTCGTCGCAGGACGCGAGCTCCTCGAGGGCGAGGTCGAGGTTTTCGTACGTGCTCGCGTCCAGCCGAGACCGTTCCCACGGGCGCTCCAGCGTGTACTGCAGCAACGCCCTGGCGACCGATGGATGACCGAGCGCGCGGAGCTGAGCGGCCTCCAGGCGGTGCGCGTCGAAAAAGAGCTGATACAAGAGCGGACGCTGTGGGCGCGAGGCGTCCTGATCCTCGGCGGCCTCCCAGGCGTCGTACGCATCCGCTCGGAACACGCGCCAATCACCGGAATCGTTCTGCGCACATGGAGTGCGACGGCGCGGCCGGATCGACCGCGGATATTCGGCGGCCACGCGCTGCATCTGGACTTCCCAAGCGACGCGCGACCACAGCCCCTCAGCGGCCAGCTCGTCCCGCCAGGTCTCGCTTCGCAGGATGGGATGCCAGAGGTGCACAACCGATGTGTCTTCCATGTAGCGGCGGGTCAGACGGCCGTCGAACGCCAGCGTCACCAGCAGTTCGCGATCCTCCCAGCCCCAGTGGGCGAACGATTCGTCATAGCGCCCGACACGCTCCAGGTCGCGCCTCGCACAGGCGAAGGCGCCATGCAAGCCACCAACGCCATCAGGGCTCAGCACTTGATTCGGTCGCCCGTGCGCGCATGCGAGATACGCGGACGCCGATGCGAGCGGCGCTTCGTCTCTGAAGGCGAGGTCCAGCGTTGACTCGCGCGTCAGCGGGTAATAACCACTGACCGAGCAGAACGTTCCCGGCGCGAGCGTGTCGCGGACGCGCCGCAGCACGTCGGACACGAACACGATGTCCGGGTCCGTTTGCAGCACGATTGGATAACGCGCCGCGCGGATGCCAGCGTTACGGGCGACGGCGTTGTTCCGCGGCGCGCCCTCGGCCCGTAGCGTGGCCACGTGCACGTCCAGCCCACGATGCCGCCATGAATCCGCCACGAGCTCGAGATGGTCGACGCCGCCGTCGTTGACGACAATGACCTCGAACTCGTCCTGCGAGACCTCCGACCATGTCAGGGACTGGAGGAAGATGTTCAGATATGCCGCCCTGTTGTAGCACGGCACAACGATCGAAATGCGGCGGTCGGGGATCGTCGCTGCCATATGCCGTCAGGCCGCGGCGGCAGCCGCCGTGACCGCCTCCGCCAGGAGTGCGCGCGCCCGGCCGTGAGCGGCGTTGATCTCGAGGCATGCCTCGAAGTGTTCGATCGAGCTGGCTGGGCGATTGTCCTGGAGATCCAGCTCCCCGAGATGAAAGTGCAGCGCTGCCTGCACCGGCGGCGGGAGCAGCGTCGAGAGGTCGCCCGCGCCCAGGCGCGCAAAGCACGCCCGGGCGTCTTCGTTTCTCGCGCGTCGCTTCAGCGCCGATCCGAGGTGATACAGAGCCTGAGCGCTCAGGACGGGCTCAATCGTGCCGGCTTCAAGGGCGCCTTCGAGCAGGAGGATCGCGGTGTGATCCCGCCCCGCCCGGATTGCCGTCAACGCTGCAGTGAAGAGTCGCGTGGCCCACGTGCTGGCATGAGCGTTCCGCCAGACATCCCATCCCTCGACACTGACAGGCCCACGACGCTCTGCCCGCACAATCGCGGCGGCAAACGCGAGGCAGACGTCCGAATCGTCTTGGGTCGCGCGGAATCCGCGCGCCGCAAACCCGAGAGCCCGAGTCGTGTCCCCCTCCGCAAGCGCCAACTCGACGGCCATTGCGAAGTATTCAGGATGCGCCGACGCGCCGAGGGCGGCGGCTATCAGCTCCGACGCCTCGGTGTGCGCGCCATGCGCCAGCGCCGCCGAGGCGCGGAATGCGAGCCCAAGCCCCCTGGTCGGGGGCGCGGCCTCGAGGATGGCGAGCCCTGCGTCGGCCACCGGCGACACTGCGTCGGCTGTTGCGCTCACGCTCTCGCTGCGACGCTCGGTTGCGTGCGTCGTGATTGCGGCCCTGTACTCGATCACCATCCGCCGGGCGAGCGCGAGATGGCTGCCGCGAGCCCTCACGTCAGCCTCGGCGCGCGCGCCCATTTGCGCACGTAGTGCGTCGTCGGACATCAGACGGTCCAGCGCAGCTTCGAGGGCGCGTGTGTCCCCAGCCGGAACGAGCAATCCGTGCTCCTCGTGCGACACGACCTCGGGGACGCCGCCCACGCGGCAGCCGACGACCGGCACTCCGTACTGCATGGCCTCCTGGAAGATCAGCCCGAACGACTCGTAGAGCGAGGGCGCAACGAACAGGTCCGCATCCCGGTAGAAGCTCTGAACATCCCGATCGGGCAACGTGCCATGGAAAACGAGGCGATCTCTCCACGCTGCGCCGGCGTGCTGTTCGGAAAACACCGACTCAAAGGTCACACCGGGAGCAGCAAGAATCGAACGGTCGCCGACGAGATCGCATTGCCAGTCCGGGTGTCGCTCGAGCAAACGGGGAAGCACCTCGAGCAACACGTGGATGCCCTTGCGGCGCTCCAGTCGCCCGACGAACAACAGTCGGCGACGGCTAGTGCGTGCCTGCCGTATCGCCTGCGGCTGGCACACGATCCCGAGCGGAACCGTATGCACCGTTCGGCCGCTCCAGCCCGCGCGGCTCACGTAGCTTCCGAGGACACCCGTCGATGGCGCGCAGACACGCGTGGCCTGTTCAACGGTCCACTGATCGAGCTCGATGTTGGCGGAGAGGTCCAGCGTGACGTCCCAGCCTTCTGACTGGATCACGCACTCGAGCGGCGTCACGAGCATCAGCGCGAGCGGCAGCACTCCGCGCTGCGCCACGCCGAGAGCCTCGAGTCCCCAGTTGGAGGCGTGGACGACGTCGAATGGACCCCGCTCGGCGGAGATCCTCTCGACCGCAGCCAGCACGGCCTCGGCATAACCCAGGGTCTGCGCGAGGATGGGCGTCTGCGTGAGCCCCTCGACAGAGGCCGACTGGCGGATTCCGACCACCTCGAACCCGAGGCCGTCGTGCCGCCTTGCGACCTCGCTCTCGGTAATGATCGTGACGCGATGCCCCAGCTCGTGCAGTCCACGCGCCAGATCGTAGGTGTAACGGCCGATGCCGCCAGCATGAGGGTCGGGCGGCAGGCGCCGCGACAAGAGGCAGACCGACAGACGCGTATCCGAACGTTCGCGAGAAAATGGCACCAGGGCAGGCGGAGTTGCCGCAGTCAAGCGGGTCGCACGCGAACCCAAGAGACCGAGACCAACACCCTCGAGGACACCCTGGAGCCAGCGCCCACGAAGCCGCCACGAATCGGCGACCGTGATATGGCCTTCCGCGACCAGTGTCCGGAGCTCACGGACGAAATGCTTCCGCGGTGCGCGCCGCAGCGTCTCGACGATCCGGCGGCCAAGCGTGTCCGCGCCGTTCTTCAGGCAGTAGTACGTATCGCTGCGCGCGATGAGCCGGCGATCGCGAATGAACGGAGCGCCCAGCGGCGATGTAGCCGGATAGTGGCGCACGGGGCTGTTCTGGAGATAAACGACGTCGTACCCGGCTCGAACCAACCGGAGGCAGGCATCGGCTTCATCCAGGTAGTAGCGAAAGTGCTCGTCGAACCCTCCGATTGTCAGGAGCGCCGACCGCCTGAACGCGCTGTTGTTCCCCACGGTCCGGCGGTACCAGCGTGCCTGATCCTGTTCGGGCGCGAGCTCCTCGCCTGTGAAAATCTGTTCCGCGTAGTCGGAGGTCCATCCACCGGCGAACTCAGTCCACTCGGTGTCGCGGTGGATCGATGCTCCTCCGGCTGCTCCGATCCGGCCCTCGCGATCGCGCTCGAAGACGTCCACGAGCTTACGCAGCCACTCCGCATCTCCGGGCAGCGCATCGTCGTCTATGAAGACCACCACGTCGCCCGCCGCCGCCGCGATGCCGATGTTCCGCGAGCGCGACAGGTTCGCCGTCGGGCACCGGGCAATCTTCAGCCGATCGGCATGACGCGCCAACACCACATCCGTGTCGTCCGTGGACGGCCCGTTCACGACGACGACTTCGAAGCGCACAGCGTCGAGATGGTCCAGTGACGGAAGCAATCGCTCGAGGCTTCGCGCGCGGTTGTACGTGTTGACGATGATCGACGCCGTCATCAGATTCGGCTCAGACCGATGGCCTTCCAGAAAAAGGCGTTCCGACCCTTCGCCTCCGGAGCCATGGCATCGGCAGGCGACAGGACGAGCGTGTGACGTCCAGGCTTCAAATCGAGCCACCGGTGCTGCAGGAATCCGCCAATCGGGCTGTAGGTCCGGCGGAACGTCGACGCGTCGTCCAGCACCATCCGAACGTGGCTGGTCCACGGATGCGACCACAGGAACAGAATCAGCCCGTCGCCTTCCCAGGTCAGCGTCATGCGGGCTGCTGGCTCCGTGGTGCAGGCCGCGGTCAGGGGGCCATGGAGCTTGCACCGGTCCCAGCCGCCTTCGTAAACGATCGACGGCGAGGTGTGATGAAACTCCGTCTCGAACGACGTGCGAACCGTAACCCCCGGCCGCCGGGTAGCCATGATGACGACCCCGGTCGCGAGGTCCGGGCGGTCCTCGAATGCCGCCGTCCATTTCGCAGCGAATCCTTCGTCGGCAACGTCGTCGAACGCGCGGTACAACGATCCATTGAAGCCTTTCGCGATCTGGACGTCGAACCGTGTGTCGATCAAACCGCGCAGCTCGGCGTACGTCATGAGCGACACATGTTCACCGTTGTGGCAGTAGCGCTCTCCGTGAGCCTGATAGAGACAGGCGTCGGCGTTCGGCGTCGTGACGATGAAGCGTCCACCGGGCTTGAGCACGCGGTAGACCTCGTCGAGGAACGCATCCACGTTGAACACGTGCTCGATCGATTCGCCTGCGAAGAACACGTCAACCGAGGCATCGGGCAGGTCGAGCGCGCTGCCCGTCGACGTCACGTAGCGGAAGCGATCGCCGTACGGATGCTGGCCATTTCGGGACACGCCTTCGGAAATGCGCACGGCTTCCGGTGACAGATCGATGCCTATCGCTTCGCGACAATGCTGGAGCTTCGGAAAAATACAGGCGAAGCCCCACGGGCCGACGCCATAGTCGACGCAGACGCTGTCGCGAAGGTCGCCGAGCGGGAGCGCCTCGAGCAGCGCCATGCGGCGGAAGTGGCTCGCCTGCGTAATGGCCGGGAGCTTCGCGAGGTTGTAGAACGTCCCCGGGCGCGCCTCGGCCGCCAGGAACCCGGCGTCCCAGTACGCCCTCATCTCATCGCGAACAGGAACAGCTGACGTCGCCATCATCGACCTCCCGCAACGTGGCTCGCAGCCACACGCAACATCCTGAACCCGCCCCACCGGGCCCTCTTTCCGTCCGGCGCGACGATCGGCTCGGTCGAAAGGGTGGACAACGTCCCGCACTCGACGAGTCTGTCGGCGTGACGCGAAACGCAATCGTCGATCCCGGCACTGACCTCCCAGTAGTGGGAGTCGTGGAACAGCAGATGCGCGCCGGGCGCGGCGAAGTCCAGCACGCCCTTGACGTCGCGGACGACGCCCGCCCGTGTGTGATCGCCGTCGATGAACACGAACTCGAAGTCGCCGTCGACGTTCGCTCGCGCCTCGACCAGCGCGTCGGGTGAATAGCCGCGAACCATCGTCGCGCGGTGCGCGATCCGTGACCAGATCTCGGGTGGTACGAGCGGACTGGGATCCACGCAGACGAGCGCTCCCCCATCAACGTCGTCCAACGCACCGGCGATGATCGTCGTGGATCCCCCGAAATGACTTCCGATCTCCAGACATCGCTCGGGCCTGAGACCACGGACAAGCGCGTACAGCAGCAGCCGTTCGGGGAGCAGGAGCTCGGCCGGCGCGGCGAGGAGAGCCTCGATGCGAGACTGCAGTCCGAGATCGCTCAGTTTCAAGTCATCCAAGAGCGCCATTTCTAGCTTGCCTCCAGTAGCCGGGAACGTCGCGGTTCGGGGTGGACGAAGAAAGGACTGGCTGTGCCCGCGCGAAGGTATTTCACCGCCGCAGCCAGCCGTTCGCGGACGGCGGCGGCCGAGAAGGACTCGAGTCGTTTTCGCTGGGCCGAAAGGATTTCGTCGCGACGCGCGCGGTCGCCGACTACCTCCGCCGCGACTTCCGCGACGTGTCGCGGATCCCACTCCTTCAGCAGCAGGCCGGACGCGCCCAGCGTTTCGCCGACTGCGCCTCGGTCCAGACCGAGCGTCGGAACGCCGAACGCCATCGCCTCGGCGAGCGGCATGCAGAACCCCTCGTGCTCGGAAGCACACACGAAGAGATCTGCAGCGCGGTAGTACGCACGCAGCACCTCGTCGCTCACAGACGGCACGAACTCGATCCGGTGGCCGTTCGATAGTTGTTCACGCAGGCGCGTCAGCCGGTGGACGAACGACGGCACGGAAGTCATATCGCCGACCAGCGTCAGCCGTCCCGTTCCGGCCTCCGTGGCGTATCGGTCGAACGCGCGCATGATCTGGTCCTGCCGCTTGTTCGGCGCAAACCGCCCCACGAACAACCACAGGGGTCCGCCGCTCGCCTCTTTGATTCGCGCCGCCAGCTCCCTATTCCAGGGGGCGGCCTGCACGGCGTCTGCGTCCACGACTGGATAGACGCAGAGCATCGGCTTCGAAACAGACAGGTGATCCGCGTAGGCTTCGAGGTTGTAGTTGGAATCCCCGAGCACCAGATCGAAACGGTCGGCGATCCGATCGAGCTGGGCGTACCCACGCGCCGTCATCTCGTAATGCGCAGTTCGGGCGGCGAAGAAATGTGGCGGCGTGATGTTGTGGTAGTGGATCGCGGTCCGTCCAGGGAACTCCTCGATCAGCCGCTCCAACCGGCTGAACCCCCAGTAGTGGACGATCGCGCTGTCGCCCGGGAGGAAGCGCGCGCCACGCAGCCGTCCGGTTTCGGCCCGCACGGTTTTTTCGGCGAACAGCGCCATGACCGGTCGTTCGGCACCAAGCTCTGCGAGCGTGGACGCGTTCGTCCGCGCGATGCGGCTGACCGCGTCGCGATCCTGAAGGGCCTCCATGATTTGAAACATCCGCGATGACCGCCGCCGCTCGCGTGACCTGTCCTGCCGGCCCGCCACAATCCGCTCGTAGACACCGGCCGTCGCTAGCGCCATGCGATCGCTCGTGTAGGCCGATTCGAATGTCTTCCGCGCGACGCGCCCCAGCGAGGCTCTGCGCTCAGGATCTCGAGCGAGACTGCCTACGGCCGCGATGAGCCCGTCGGTGTCGCCCGGTTCGCAGAGAACGCCGCCTTGACTCTCGCCGTCTGCAAACACCTCCGACGCTCCTCCACTGCGAAACGTCACCGTCGGCAACGATGCGCGCATGGCTTCCAGGAAGATCAGGCCAAACGATTCGTACAGGGCGGGATGGAGGAGGATGTCGGCCGACGCGTAGCGTTTGGCGAGCGTAGGCTCGTCGACATAGCCCTCGAACTCCACACGCGCCATCAGTTGCGGATGGGTGCGCGCGAATGCGTCCGGGTACGTCAGCTGAGTCTCGCGTTGAAAACCATCCCCCGAGCTGTTGTCCCTGCCGACGAATCTGATTCGAAGTCCGGGCGCTGCGTCGAGCAATCGGGGCAGCGCATCCAGCAGCAGGCGCGTGCCTTTGCGCTGCTCGAGCCGGCCGACCACGAGCACCTCGAAACCGTCGTGCGGCAACGCCGGGGACGGCGGCGCTGTTGCGGGAAGCCCCGGGAACACCACGGAAGTTCGCGCTCCGAGGTCGGGCAGGTCGTAGAGCCGCTCGATGTCTGAAAGGATCGATCGAGAGTCAGCGATGCAGCCGCTGGCTCCGGTCAGGCAGAAGCGGTCGATGTCCACGAGAAGTCGTTCATGGGTTCTGGGAGCGCGCGCTTGAAGCTCGACGAGGTGCAGCAGGGTCGTCTGCAGCCAGACAACCACGGGGCATGGCGCGTGACGCACCAGCGCAAGCGGTTGTGCAAGCCAAAGCGGAACATCCACGACGTCCAGCGGCAGGCGATCGGCGAGCGCGAGCACGCCTTCGCACAGGAGCTGCGCGTCGCTCAAGGGCCGATCGAGAACCGGCAGCTCCGGCAGAAAGCTATTGAACGAGTCGCCGCGGCTGTAGCGATGAACCTGTACGCCATCGTCATTCATCGACTCGCGGCGCGCGCCCGGGGTGACGACGTGCACTTCGTGCCCGAGGCGCACCAGGCCGTGGGCAAGCGCGTGCCTCTGCCGGGCGACGCCCTCGGTGGAATTAGGTGGGTAATCGAGCGAAGCAAGGGCGATGCGCACGTTCGGTCCTACCGGCCCACCGGAATCTCAGCGTGTGCGTGTGCCTGCGCGGCCAGACTCGACAGCGCAGCCGCCAGACGCTCGAGCACTTCGACCATGTGAGCGGGAGGTGTAAGGTCGCGTGGTCCTCGCGTTTTGCCACTCTGGACACTCACACAATGCTGGAAGAGCGCGTCGACAGTCGCCACGAGCGGTGGAACCCAGGGCAAGTCTTCGGATTGCAGGCGTCCGATGGACTTCTGGATCTCGACCGTCGCTGGGAGCTGGAAGATCAGCGAGCCAGAGAGATCGATGTGCAGGCCCGGGTTGTCGGTCAGGGCCCGGCACAACAGGTTCTCGTCCAACCGATCGAGCAACTCGGAGGACAACGGCTCCGCGTCCCCGCGGAACACCTGCCGCGCGATGGCCGCGTCGTCCGCGGCGCGCAGCGATCGCGGCAACATGTCGCTGGCCCCGCCCGGCAGTTCCGCGACGAGATACATGCGTCCGAGGAAGTCCGAGAACGCGTGCCGCCGCGCCCCGGGATACCGATCGAAGTCTTCCGGTTCCCACACACTGCGATGTGTGTGGTATGCATTCCCGTCCCAACCCATTTCCTGGGGCCAGTTGTCGCCGATCGGAATGGTGACGATCGCGGCCTGCCGGGCATGGCGGACTGCTTCGTCGAGGAGGTCCCAGGCCCTGGACTTGGCCTGGTGCTCGACGACATCTCCGAGATACACGACGTCGTACACGCCGAGGGCGGGCAACACTTCAACGGCATCCCCCACATGGAGCCGGTCGTAGATGTAGCCGTGGAGAGGTGTAAGGCAACCGGGGAACGCCTCGATGCCCTCGATGCGCGTCTGCCAGAGCGATCGTGCCTCGCGTCCTTCCCAGACGTCCAGGAACTCACGGCACAGCACGCCCCAGCGCCCGAAGCCTGTGCCGACGTCGAGGACGCTGGCCGGTTTGAGCCGCCGCAGGACGCCCACGCAATACGAAATATTCTGCCAGTTACTCGTGCCCATCCGTCGTCGTTCCCTCAGGCCGTCACAGTAGCCAACGACTGCAGCTCGCCGTCGAGCGTCTTCGCGTAAACGTCGAGTGCCTTCACGGCGCGCCGCAGATAGAAGTCGCCCCGCTCGTGGGGCCCACCCGTGCTAGTTGGGTCCCAACCGTACCGGCGCCCAGCGATCAGGCCGGAGCGCCCGAAGATATCGATCCAAATCGCTGCTCTGGCGCCCGAGGCTTTGCCCAGTGCGACGGTATTGTCGAAGCCGCAGCCCGTCGGTTCGCGGCGCGGCAGCACGCACAGGTCGTACGCGCGCGCACGAATCGAGGCGAGGGTCGCGGCAGGCAATGTCTCGACGCTGAATGCCGGCGCCTCGAACGTGAATACCTCTCCGACGCCCTGGAGCGCTCTCGTCTCCTCAGCCTGGTCCGCCCGGCACACCACATCGATCGTCGTGCCGCGCAGCCGATTCAGATGTCGAAGGAGCTGTTCGAACAACTGGGGCCGAAGGCAACGTATCGTGAGGACAGACCGTGGAAGCGGTCCCATCTCATCCCAGAACGTGAAGCGGCGCATCCCGTGGCGCTCCAGTACCTCTTCGAATCGATCGAGGGCTGCGGACGGATCGCGCGCAAGCAACGCTTCCTGGACGGGAATCGCCCAGTCGAAGTCGGCCCACGTGTCGAGGCGCATTTCGGCGGGCTCTGGCCACGTCTGCCAGGCGGCCGCCTTCGGTTCCTCCGCGGCGTCGGGTCCAGAGGAGCGCAGTCCGACACGCGTCACCACTTCCAGAAATGCGCCACCGGTCAATCGAATCGTCGGGTCGCACGCGAGGACGGCGAAGACCTTCGCAGTGTCTGGCTGCAGGTCGAGCCCGGCCAGTACGTCGAGCCGCCCCGGATCGGCAAAGAGCTGGGAGACTGGGCAGAACGCGACCCCGTCATGGTTTCCCTCGAGACTGCGCCCCACGACGATCGGATCGCCGTCGGCGACGACCGATACTCGCGCTGAGCGGACGAGGGCCTCGATTTCGTGCTCGCGCTCCCGGCACGTCACGACGACCTGCCCGACCGAGGCAGCGCCCTGAAGCCGCTCGATGAGCCGGACGATCCAGGGCTTTCCCGCCACGAGGCGCTGAGCCAGCTCGTGCTCTGCCGCCGATCGAATCGTGACGATCAGAGCGAGCTTCATGCGAGCGCCTCCTCGTAGAACTGCACGGTGCGACTCACCATGTGCTCCACGGTGTACTCGCGCTCGACGAGCGCACGGCCTCCAATGGCCATCGCGCTCCGGCGCTCCCGGGCGTTCAACAACTCGATGAGGCTGTGGGCCAGCGCCGGCGCATCCACGGCCGGCACCAGAACGCCTGTCTCTCCGTCCTCGATCAGTTCGGCAGCACCACCGGTCCCGCATGCGACCGCCGGACATCCGCACGCCATCGCTTCCAGATACACGAGGCCAAACGCCTCGAAGGGAGACGGCGCAACCATGACGTCGGCACAGGAATAGATGCCGGGCAGGGCGTCGTTGGCAACCGTTCCGAGGAAAAGAAACCGGTCGCTGGACACGCCGAGCGCCTCCCACTGTTCGCACATCCAGACGACGTTGCTTGCGTGCGCGGGCGGGCCCACCACATCCGGTCCTGCGAGCAGGAGGACCACATCCGGTAACGCACGCGCCACATCCGCAAACGCCCGGACGAGCGTCGAGATACCCTTGCGCTCCTCCATGCGTCCGACGAAGAGCAGGATGCGCGCGTCGTCGAGCCCGAGATGCGAGCGCAGGCGGGTAGGCGTCGGACGGAAGACCGCGGTATCGATCCCGTATGGAATGCGGGTGAATCGCTCGAGCGGCAATCCATAGTCCGAGGCGCAGCGCGACGCCAGCGCCTTCGAGTTGGCGTGAATCGCGCGGGCCTTGCGGAGCGTTTCGTTCTCGAGATCGGCGACGAGCGCCGTGCCGGGCGTCAGGTCGATGCCGTTCAGCGCCAGGCAGAGCAGAAGGTGGGCATGACACTTCACGACGAGGCGCACGTCGGGATCGTCCGCGAGGTACAGGCCCTGCCCTTTGTATTCGGGAGCTTCGACGATGTCGAACGGACCACCGCTCGCCATCAGAGACCGCACCTTGCGCCTGGCGTGCCACGCGAACGACAGGGTGGCGCGAGCCTCGCCAAGCTCCGGCATCTCGCCCCGCCAGTCGTCGTCAACCTGGATGCCGTGGACGTGGACTCGGCCATCCTTGAAATAGCAGCGCCCACGGGTGGTCGATGCGATGACATGCACGTCATGACCCGCATCGGCCAGGCCTCGAGCCATCATCCGAACGTAGGTCTCGATGCCGCCACCGCCGCCCGCGGCGCCGATCGCATAGTCACTGGAAAGAAGACAGATGCGCATGTGACTAGCGGAGACGGACACACAACGTGTCCTGACCCCAGTCGTTCAGGGCGTAGCCGGCCTCGGTCATCAAGCGCCGGCAGGCGGCCTCGTCATCCTGGAGGAGCACCCGCTCGTAGTTGATGAACGAGGGTCGCAGCCGATCGAAATCAATCGTCTGCAGGATCCGGTGGTCATACCCTTCCGCGTCGATCTGCAGCAAGTCGATGTCTTCGATCCCGTGGCGCTCGACGAGGTCCTGAATGGTGATGCAGCGCACCGACTCGATCACGCGGCGCTCCTCGTAGAACCGCCTCATCTCCTCGTAGATCGCGCCGCCATGCCTTTTCTCGTAGCGCTCCCACAGGCTCGTCATCCGTTCCGCTCGCAGAGAGCCGAGTCCCCCGAGCCACGCCGGATACCCATGGGCAGCTGGATCGGCGTCCAGGCGATAGAACTCGTGTGAGCCGCGGGTTTCGGCGATCGCCACGTTTTCGAATCGCACACACGGCAGGCCCGCGTAGGCCTCCTGCAACCGGTCGAAGTACTCCCTGACGGGTTCCACCAGGACCACGTGGGTCCTCTCACGCCGCTCAGGAGTCAGGTCCCGGAGCTCGTCGTGAAGGAACCGGTAGAGAGGATCTTCGGGGGTGTCCCCGCTGTTCGCCCCGATTTGCACGACACAGAACGACGGCCGCGTCGCGAGCCAGGCCAGCACGGACGGATATGTGGCAAGCGAGCGGTGCGGAATGCGCCCGCTCCGACGCGTCGAGACGACGGCCGGTCCTGAACTGGCTGGCAGAATGGATTGCATCAAGAGCCCTGATGACGCCGTGACCGGGTCTGGAGGGGCAAGGCCGATGCCACCAGCCGTCGACGCTCGAGGGCTCAGACGGTCCCGGTCGAACGGCGCCGAGGGCATCGAGCACGCGAACAGGCGTTGGCCAGGGACGCACAAGTCGGCGGGAATTGCCTTTGAATCCGAAGATTTCTTCCGCCATTGATCGCGGCCGCAGCGATGACACCGCGCATCCGCAAGACTCGGATTTCGGCGTGTCCACAGCCGCGCACCTTTTGCCCTCGAGGATGTGCGAAATGCCGTCCACCCGCTGCCGGCTGGCCGACACCCGGACTCATGCGCGCTGCGCCCGAACCGTCTGCGCGATCAAAGACCCGTGATGGCTTGAACCCAGTGTCCGAGCTCGTCCGCCAGATCCTCGAACAACAGCAGCTCTCCTTCGATGGTGGACACGAGAAGCGAGCTGCCGGCCCAGGCGACCGTGAACGGGTAGTAGCAGGTCATCGCGACGGCGATGCCCCGGTCTGACACCAGTTCCACGATATCCGCGTCGGGGAATGCAAAGGCGGTCCAGCCGGCATGGGATGCGCGAGAGGAAGTCGCGCCGTTCAGGCCTAGCGGGAGCGCCTCGAGATCCGCTCCCGGCCGCCACCGCCAGCCTTCGAGAAAACGCTGTCGCTGCGGAGTCCCTCCCTCGTCTCGAACACAAGGCGCAAGGAGGAGCCCGGCTTCGTCGGGATGGATGGATAACAGCGTCAGGTCAGGAAACGAGAAGGCAGCGTCCTCACCGGGGGCCCACGATCCGATGCCGGCCGGAAAGCCGCTCCAATAGAGTCGGCTCCCCCACCAGGCGCCGATCGTCGGTTTGAACGGCAGGTCCTGGATTTCCGGAGTGTCGCCGGCACTGCAACGATGCATCACGTAGCTTGGTCCCGTCTCCGGCCAGTTGTTCCAGGCGACCGCGCCGTCGATGCCGAGCGGCAACTCGCCAATGATCGGACACGGCCACGATCGGTGGACGTCCGTTGAGCCGTCGTGACGGACGAGAAAGCTCTCGCGCCCGAGAAGAGGGACGAACACCGCGCCACCAGACGTCGAGTAGCCGAGGATCGACCGAGAGACGCCCTCGTCGGTCAGTACGCGCGGCGTCAGGAGCAGAGACTCGCAGAGGTTTCCGTCTGAACCGCTTGTGCGCGCCACGATCGTCACGAGATTTCCGGCGCCCGCCGCAAAGGCGCGCGGCGCCCGGACACGCGACTTTTTGCCGTGCATGCCGTCCGTCTCCGAAGTCGCCAGCCCACTCTCGGACGCCGCGCTCGACAGAGTGACAAGCCCACTGAGCGCTCGTGCCAACGACGGCTGGTCGGCAGTTATCGGTAGGTTGACCGTCCGCACTTCGCCGGTGGCGTCGTCACCGAGCACGAAGTCGATCTCTCCGGCCTGCCCCTGGGTGACGCTCCGTCGATCGTCGGGCTCGGCGGCGAGCAGCAATCCGCGCAGCCTCGCGAACGCAGACGCGGGCCATTGATGCACCCAGCTGGCACAGGTCAGCCACTCCAGGGCGAGTCGGTCAGCGGCCCGCGAGGCATCCGACCTGCCGCGCGATGCGACTGCTCCGCGCATGGCCGGAGGGATGGGACGACAGACGACCGCACGCGAGAAAAACGAGTCGCCGGCAACGGGCCATGCGGATGTGAACGTTCTGCCGAGCAGGCTTTCGAACAGCGCCATGGGCCATGCGATCTCTTCGGGCCAGCCGCAGAGGCCGCTGACGGTCGTCCGGCCCATGCTGTGGCGGGCGAGGGGCGAGGCGTCATCCTCGGCGAACTCCTCCAACGCGCCACGAAGCCTGACGAGAAGACCCAGAGCGCGACGGAGAGTCGCGAGCTCATCGTGCGGCCCGTGGCTCGGCGGACTCAGTGCCGGGACCGGCCGGACGTCGTGCAGCGCGGCGCGCAATCGAGCGATCCCTTCAGGGAGCTGCCCCACAAACCCGCTCGGCTGTGAATCGACGCTCCTGCGGCGGCCCGAATGGATCCCATCAGCTGAAGGCGACTCGAAGATCCCGGCGGCCGCGTCGATTGCGTCGTCTATCGCTGACGGATCGAACCCGTCGCCAGTGAACTCCGCCCACTGCGCAATCGGAGCCATCGAGCGCTCAACGGCATGTTGTTGCAGTTTCCGAAACTGCGCCGCGAGCGTTGCACGCGAGACGCTGGAAGGCCCACGCCGCCCCACACTCCTCAGCGATGGAATCTCGCGCCGGGCCGTCAGCGCGGCGCGCAATGACGATTGCTCGATGCCCCGCCCAAACAGAATTCCCGCGCCCGTGGCATTGATCACGCGACGGCCGCATCGAGAGGCCTGCGCGACCATCCAATCCCTGAATGCCTGCAGCGGCGGAGTCGTAATTGTCTCGGCCCCGCGCAGGTCCGGCACTCGGAGCTGCTCGAACATCCCGACCTGCATGCGCCACGCGTGCTCCAGGTCAGCGCCGAGCGCCGTGGAGTACCCCCAATCGAATTCATACGTGGTTCCGCGGGCGTACGGCCGTCCGTCCGTGCAGGCGAGGTCCGCGCCGACCAGCACTATCGGATCGCATCCAGCAAGGATCGCCACCTGGAACGCTGCCGTCAGCACGGATCCCCACACGTCGATTCGACCGACGTCGATCCCAAGTTCCCTGAACCATGGCCACGGGTGATGGTCGGCGACGCGAAACCAGAATGTGCGATCCTCGAATGCGCCCGCGGCAGCCGGATCGAGCGCGGTCTCCGCAACCAGCCACGTCTCGCTGCAATCGGGCAGCGAGCGAAAATGCCTGGCGTTCTTCGCGCTCGGATCCATGCCGATCGCGAGTGCGGGCCTGACACCGACGTCGAGCAACGGTCGCAGCGCGGTATCCACGCCGATGAGCACCGCGCGATCGCTGAACTCCCTCAGATCATCGACCGCACAATCGAGCGACGGACCGGCCGCGGCGATAACCGCGGGCACTCCGCGATAGAAGTTCGTCAGCGCTCGCACATCGCTCCCGGCGGTCATCGCGGGAGCGTTGCGAAGCGCGTTCGTCAAATACCGTGGGGCGAACCGCCTGCGCGCCTCAGCGTTCGCCTGCGCCCCGAACACGATGCGCTTGGCGAGACGCGCTGCGCCAAGCGCCGCGTCCCGATGATCGCGCGCGACGACCGGATCGACGAGCAGAACGTGATCCTCTGGCTTCGAAGGAAACATGCGCCAGGCATCGTCCGCACCGACGTAGTCAGGGCCGACAAGATGGGCGAGACGGCCGGCATCGCGCCACGCGGTCCAGTCGCGGCGCGCCAGGAAGCTGTGGCCCAGTTGAGGATCCGGTTCGAGGGCAAGGACGCGCGTTCCGAATCCGCGATGCTCTAGGACCTCGAGCAGATACCCCTGGCCCAGACCGATGACCACGAGCAAAGGCGGGAGCGGACGGCCGCCAAGCTGGTGATCCAGCCAGCGCGCGGCGTCCGCGATGCCGTCTGAGGGAGTCACTCCGCGATCCGGGCAACCAAGGCGGGTGCGCGGCGCGCCGATCGAGACGACTGCGCCGCTTCGGGCCTCCGCCGGGCAAAGGCCGCCTCGGTGGCCGCGACGCTCGGCTCGTACTCCGGGATTGCCGCGCGGAGTTCAACGAGCGCACCGGCCGCATCCTGGCACTGGAGCAAGGTTCTGAGCCTCGACACGCAGCGTCGAATCGCTGCCGCGTCAAAAGGCGACTGGCGCGCCACGCAGATCGCGGGATGAGCGGTGCGAAGCAGCTCGAGACCCTGAACCGTCAGTTCCTCCCGCTGCTTCTCGCCGGGTCGCAGACCAATGAAGTCCACCTCCACATCGGGCAGCCCCGCGGCGAAGGCAAGAGCTCTGAGCCGATTCGCGAGATCGACGATCCTGATCGGCTCGCCCATGTCGAGCCAGAAAATCTCTCCGGCGCTCCCAAGGCGGCCGGCCTCGAGCACGAGCGCCACCGCTTCACCGGCAGTCATGAAATATCGGGTCGCGAGCGGATCGGTGACCTGCACCGGCAGGCCTCGCCGGATCCGCTCGAGCATGACTTCGACGACGCTGCCGCTGCTCGCGAGGACATTGCCGAATCGTACGATGACGGCCCGCGCCGAAATGCCGCTGTCGGCGAGAACGGCGAGCTCCGCGAGGCGCTTGCTCGCCCCCATCACGCTCCGTGCGTTTGCCGCCTTGTCAGACGAAATGAGCAGGAACCGGGCGCCGTGCTCCGCGGCGAGCCTCGCTACCGTGAGGCTTCCCAGGACGTTGGCGCGCACGGCCGAGAGCACGTCGCGCTCCATCATCGCCACGTGCTTGTACGCGGCGGCATGGAACACGGCCGTCGGGCACGTCCGGTTGAACAGCTCGCGCATCTGTCGAGGCCGCGTCACGTCTGCGAGAACCGGATGCAGAGCCAACCCCGGCCACGCCTCGAGCATCTCCTGCTCGATGCGGAAGAGCGCGTACTCGGAGTGGTCAACCAGGACGAGCCGCGCCGGACGACGGCCAGCGAGCTGGCGCACCAGCTCCGACCCGACCGAGCCTCCGGCGCCCGTCACCATGACGCAACCGTCCCCGACGCCTCCCGTCTCTGGCTTCCGCGGAAACTGCCGCGGCTCGCGGCCCAGCAGCTTGCACAGAAAACGGTCGTCGCGCATGTCGAGCCCCGTTCGGCGGCTCATCGCCTCGCGGGCTCCTCGGCCTTCCTGGTCGCCGTGTTCAGGATCACGATGTCCGTCCGCCGGTTCCTGGCGCGGTTTGCCGGTGAATCATTCGGCACGAGGGGGCGGAATTCGGAATAGCCGGCGGCCGAGAGCCGCACCGGATCGATGTCTCCGGCGTGAATCAGGTAGTCGACGACACGCGTCGCCCGCGCGGTCGACAGGTCCCAGTTCGACGAATACTTGGACGTCTGGATCGGAACATCGTCGGTATGGCCCTCGACGCGGATGGCATTCGGGATGTTCCGGAGCCGATCGGCCACGTGAGCGATCAGCTGCTGCGCGGCCGGCGGAAGATCCGCGCTGCCGGTCGTGAAGCTGCCGGACTCTTGAATCGACACGACCAGCCCGCGCGCATCCGGTTCGAGCGCCACACGACCGTCCTGAATCTCGGAGGACAAGTCCTTGCGCAGCGCGTCCCGCACGACCACCAGGTCCGCGCCGGGCGGTTCCAGCGGCGGCGGCACGATGTGCTGTTCGACGGGTGGTCCGGAGAGTGGCGGCGCGCCTTCGCCGGCGAAGACGTGCTGCATGGAGTCGACAACCGAGGCGAGCTTGCGGGCATCCACCGTGGAGCTCGCGTACAGCACCGTGAAGAACGCGAACATCAGCGTGATGAAGTCCGCGTACGACACGAGCCACCGCTCGTGTGAAGGGGGCGCAACGCGACGATTGAGCCTGCGCCGACGCCTCATGACGTCTTCGGACGGATGGCGATCGCAGGCCGGGGCAGCCGCGGTCTCTCAGGCAGCCGGGCCGCAGTAAAGCTCGAGAACCGCTGTTCGATGAGCCGGGGATTCACGCCTTCCTGAACGGCGAGAGCCGCGTCGATGAGCATCTCGCGGCGGCGGCTTGCCTGCTCGGCCCGCTGACGCAGCTTGCTCGCCACCGGAAGAAAGATGAGGTTCGCGGACCCGACGCCATAGATGGTCGCGACGAACGCCACCGCGACGCCTGCACCGAGCTTCGACGGATCGGTCAGGTTCTCCATCACGTGGATCAGACCGATAACGGCGCCAAGGATGCCGATGGTGGGCGCATAGCCGCCAGCCGCCTCGAACACTCTCGACGGCACCTCGTCGCGTTCGGCCAGCACCTCGAGCTCCATTTCGAGCGCATGCCGGATTTGCGTCTGACTCGTGCCATCGACCGCCATGGTCAGCGCGCGGCGCAGAAACGCGTCCGGCTCTTTTTCGAGCTCCGACTCCAGGGACAGCATGCCCGCGCGTCGGGCCCTGTTGGAGTACGCGAGCACCCGACCGATCACGGCGGCCGCCGGTTCCAGCGGGTCGGCATACGCCGAACGCAGGCTCGTAAACGCCCGCTTCACGTCGGCGGATCCGAAACTGAGCAGCACGGCGCCGAACGTTCCACCGAACACGACGAGCGCTGCCGCGAGTTGCAGCAGAGTGCGGACGCTGCCACCTTCGATCGCCTGTCCGACCAAAATCAGGCCGATGGCGATCGGCCCTCCCAGGAGAGAGCCGAAGTCGACGCGGCCCGAGCCTGGCGATTTAGTCGCCATCCGCCTCACCACCGCAGTATCCAGCCGCGCCTGAGACAGTGAACCGCTTCCGATACGCCAGCGCTCGTTCGACAATCACGGCCGGGGTCTCCAGAACGAGCAGCTTCTCGCCATTCGCAAAAACGATCATCGTGTCCGGTGTCTGCTCGATTGAGAGGATCAGATCGATGTTGATGACGAGTGCGCCGCCGCCGAGCCGGGTCACGTCGATCACGCGACCTCCTCGCCGCGCGACAGGTCATCCGCCGCGGTAATCAGATGGCGGAGCGGGATCGCCCGATCGGTGTCGGCGCCCGCCTGCCCGAGCACCCGGCGCATGTAGGCGAGGTCGGCCGGCGTATCGACTGTGAATCGCAGATCGGGTCGCCGCACGGAAGCGGGCGCCATCGAAATCACGCTCTTGAAGCCGGAGCCCGCACGACGAATGTAGGTGGTCACGTGCTCCCGGTCGCTCCGGGCGACGGCCTGCGTCCCGGCATCGCGGAGCGCCTGAGCCGTGACTGCTTCGACCGTGCACCCATAGGGCAGGCCTTCCTCCACGGCATGGTCCGCGAAGGATGCGCGCAGGCACTCGAGGAGCCGGACAGCCGAATCGGAATCGACCGCCGGGTTGTCGGCGGTTGCGCGGATCACGAACTCGGCCCCAACCGCCTCCGCTGCCCCGACGAACCTCTCCAGCACATCATCACAGCTGCCGCGAAACGCGGTGGCGCCCAGCCGGCGCGCTTCAGACGCGATGACGTCGTCGGCTTGCAAGGTCGTCGTGGCGACGATGACGGGCCCTACGCTGGACGCTTGAAGGCGCGCGACGCAGTGCTCCAGGAGGGTCGCGGCAGCAAGTGACGCGAGCGCCTTGCCAGGCAGCCGCTGCGACCCGGTACGGGCCTGCAGGATCACCGCAACCTTGCCCGGAATCACGCGACCTCCTGGATGGCAGAAAAGGGCCGAGGAAACACGACGGCCTGATCCGCCGGCAGGAAGATACCGGCCTCATAAGACGTCATCCAGAGCCCGTCCTTGAAGTGGCCGATTTTCGGAGCAACCGTGCGTCCCTGCGCGAGGTCGACCAGCATCCGTGCGAAATCGGCGCCGGCGGCAATGGTCAGCGGGATGCCGCCGGAGAACCGCGGATTAATCTCGAAGACCGCCGCTACGCTGCCGCGCATCCGGCACTGGATGTTGACCGGACCGTGGAACGAGAGCGCTGCGGCGCATGCGAGCCCCAGATCGATGAGCGACTGATCGCGCACCGTCCGCCCGCGGTCCATGACGCCCGCGCGGATGACGACACGTTCCCGGGGAACCACCGCGAGGGGACGCCCCTCGTTGCAGAGCATGTCAATCGTGAACTCGGGGCCCTGGAGGTACTCCTGGACGACGGGCCGGTCGACGTAGCCGGTGAAGAAATCGAGCTCGGCCTGGTTTCGCGCCGGAAAAGCGCCGACTCCGCCCCTGCCGTTCCTCGGCTTCACGAACAGCGGAAATGGCGCCCCCGCAGGGACGTCGGCAGGAAGCCACGATTCGGCGGCCGCGACGCCGTGCGCCCGGAGCACCTCTGCGGTTCGCAGCTTGTCGTTGCAGATGGCGGCGGTCGCCGTCGGCGACGCGGCGACGCGAACGCCCGCCTGTTCGAACTGCTGCCGCGACTCGCCGATGACCTCGAGCTCGTCGTCAATGGTCGGGACGAGCAGCCCAACGTGATGGTCGCGGCAGATCGTCGCGAGCGCTTCCACATAGCCGGCATCGGTCGCGAGGGGCACACGGAACGCGGCATCAGCCACGTGCACGGCCGGCGACATCGCGTTGACGTCCGCGACGAGGACCCGGCCGCCACCGGCGTCCGCAAGGGCTTTGCGGAATGCCTCGACGAGCGGCACCCGACGCGACGCCGCCGTGATGAGGACGCTACGCCGCATTCCGGATTTCCCGGCCGATCGCGGCCCACAGATCGAGATCGTGGATCTCGAACGGCGCGCCGGCCGCAACAGGCCGCTGCAGGCGGCAGCCCACGAGCTCGTGCCATCGATTCGCCGGAAGTCCCGAAGCGGGTCGGAGAGCCACGACGTCCTCGGCGCGAACGGTCTCGCCCGGCTCGAGGTCGCGCGTCGCATAGAGCGCGCGGCGACTCGCGGTGACGTTCGCGGCCTCGGCAGGTAGACACACCTTCCGGCCGTCCCCAAGAGCACCCTTCGCGCGGTCAGCGGCCTGGAGGCGTAGGGCCAGGTCGTGTGGGGTCGAGGACACCGCCGCGTCGATGGCCGACGAATCCTCTTCGAGCACGATGTGGCGTTCATAGAGAACGGCGCCGAGCGTCACCGCAATGACGATGTCGCTGACGTCCGTCCCGTGGTCCGACAGGCCGACGGGCAAACCAAGCGCTTTGCCGATCGTCGCTATCGCCTGAAGGTTCTCGCTCCCTTTCGGCACCGGGTAGGCAGAGACGCAGTGAAGCAGGGCGATCGACTTCGCGCCTGCGCTGCGTGCGACGTCCACGGCGTCGTAGATCTCGTCGAGATTGCTCATCCCTGTGGACAGCACGAGCGGCTTGCCCGTCGCGGCCGCACGCTCGATCAACCGGTGATGTGTCAGATCGCCGCTGGCGATCTTGTAGGCGTCGCAACCGACGCGCTCCAGCATCGCGACTGCTGCTTCGTCGAAGGGCGTCGACATGAAGGCCATGCCGAGGAAGCGGGCACGCTCGGCGATTGCCGCGTGCGCTGCCTCGTCCAGCTCGAACTGGCGGAAGAAGTCCTGGAGCGATGCAGAGTCGACGTGTGCCGGCGCCGGGCAGGCGGCGGTTACGAGCGTCTCCCCGCGAAGGCTTTGGAGCTTGACGGCCGACGCTCCCGCGAGGGCGGCCACGTCGACCATCGCCAGCGCCTCGGTCAGCTCGCCGCCGTGGTTCAAGCCGATCTCGCCAATGACGAACAAGGGCCCGTCAGACGTGATGGAACGACCCGCAATGTTCATGCACATAACGCTCTCCAAATTCTCCCGGGGGGCTTCGCCCCGCCGGACCCCCCAACGCCGTCGCTCGCGGGGACCCCTAAGCCCCGCTCCGCTCCTGCGGGCGCGCCGTTGGCGCGCCTTCCTGCTTCTCCCGGGGGGCTTCGCCCCGCCGGACCCCCCAACGCCGTCGCTCGCGGGGACCCCTACGCCCCGCTCCGCTCCTGCGGGCGCGCCGTTGGCGCGCCTTCCTGCTTCGAGGCAGCCGGGAAACGCCGCGGCATCGTCGTGGCGGGCCCATCAAGGAGCAGTTCGCTGGCCAGACGTGGCACGTCCTTCAGCGAATCGGCGACGGCGTCTGCTTCCTCGTGCGCGCCGAGAATCTCCCGCGCGTGCACGCCCCGACGAACGCGAACAGTCTTCATGCCCACGCGACGCGCGCCCGCGACGTCGCACACAGGATCGTCTCCAACGAACACGCAGCGCGCCGGAACGACGCCAAGCAATCTGGCGGCGTCGACGAATGGCTCGGGCTCCGGCTTCCCGCGGCCACTCCCGCTCTGGTAGGCGTAAATCACCGAGTCGACGAGATCGGTCACTCCGAGCGCCTCGACCTTGGCTGCCTGAATCGACGGTGGTCCGTTGGTCACGATGGCGAGGCGCCAATCACGCCTGAGAGCACTCAGCATTCGCAGGCTTGCGCCAGGCAGGCGGAGGTTCGGATCGTGGCGTCGGTAGATGTCGACCAGTCTGGCCACGCGCGCCTCCGGCCAGCGCAGCGAGGAGCAGAGTTGCTGAAACGCCGTGACGCGCTCGCCGCGCCTCAAGGCGCCGACGAGCCTCCGGAAGACTGATTCCGCGCTCACGCCCGCGTCGTCCGCGATTGCGCGCGCGACAGCGGAAAAGCCGCTCAACGCAAACCGGCGCTCCGGATACAGCGTTTCGTCGAGGTCGAGCAGGACGGCGCGCGGCTGAAGGGTCATGCGCGCGCCTCGCTGGCTTGCCGGGCGAGCGACCTGATTGCCGACGCTGCGCGCCTGGCGCCGCGCCCATCGAAACCGTGTCTGCGTGCGTGCGGCCGGGCGGCGCTCCCCGAATCGATCGCCGACAAGACAGCGTTCACCGCTCGTTGGAGACGTCGTGGTCCAGGCATGATCGCAGCGGCGAGCCCCTTGCGGCCGAAAGCCTGGACCGTCGGAATCTGAGCGCGGACGACGGGCCACGCGACAACCGGGGTCCGAAGCGTGACGGCTTCGTAGAGCGAGACTCCTCCACCCGTGATCGCGACGCCGCACGATGCCAGCTCGGACGCCAGGCCGCGCTGAGGACCGAGCCAGGTGATGCCGTCGGCGTCGCGCGCATCTGTGCGCCCGAAGCCGCCTGCGACCCGGATGCGCAACTCCGGCCGCGCCTCGCGAATCGCCAGCGCGAGGCGTCGCGCCACCCCGTGTCGGGGGCCGCCGCCGAGCGCGATGAGCACCGAAAAAGCTGGCGTTCCGGTCGGCCTCACCGACCGCAGCGCCTCGTCAAGGACGGTATAGCGGACGCCGGCCAGCAAACGTCCCGCGCGCCCGGCTGCAGCGCCGCGTCGGCGGAGCCGGACGATACTGCCATCGATCGTCAGATCGGCGCCGCAGAAGGCGGTCCCCAGATCGTGAACGCTCGCGACCGGAATACCTGCCCGACGGGCGGTTTCACACCAGACCCGCGCCGCCACTGCGGACGGATCGTCGATCACGAGGATCTCCGGACGCAGCCGGGCCATCACGTCTGCCGCCGGACCCGCGATGGGATGCATCCGAAGCGTCAGAGCGCTTTTCCGCGGTGCGTGGCGTCCTCGGAGGGACACGACAGGCCTGTCGATCCCGAGAGCTCGCGACAACACGCGCGCGCGGACCAGATGGCCGAAACCAATCCGAGGTCCCGCAGCCACACGGAACAGCGCCCGAACGGGCCGTGACGCGCGACTCACCATGCGCCGGACACCAGCGACTCGGTCACGGCCTCGATGACTCTGTCAATCTCGGGTTCGGTCAGCGCGGGCGAGAGCGGCAGCGAGAGCGTCCGATCGGAGATGAACTCCGCCTCGGGAAACATGCCCCGTTCCAACTCGAACCGCTCGGCATAGTACGGATGGAGGTGAAGCGCCTTGAAATGCACGCTCGTGCCGATCCCTCGGGTCTTCAACGCGAGCTGGAGATCGTCGCGGGACGTGCCGCAGATCTCGCGGTCGACGAGGACCGTGAAGAGATGCCGGGCGTGGCGGGTGCCAGGTTCGGTAGGTGCAGGAAGCGTCAACGGCAGTTCGGCGAGGCCTGACTCGTAGCCATGCCAGATGGCTTCCCGAGACGACAGCTGCCGTTCGATCCGCGCGAGTTGATGAATCCCGAGCGCCGCCTGGATGTCCATCATGTTGTATTTGAATCCGGGCATCACGACGTCGTAGTCGGCGCGACCCGATGGCGTATAGCGGGCCCACGCATCACGACTCATGCCGTGGAGAGACGCCACGCGAATCCACTCGGCGTGCGTGCCGGACGGCATCGTGACCATGCCACCCTCACCCGTCGTCAGATTCTTCGTCGCGTAGAAGCTGAAGCAGGTGAAGTCGCCGGTCGCGCCCACTTTCCCGGCGTTCGAATGCGCTTCGACCGCGTGCGCGGCGTCCTCGATGACCGGCAATCCGTGTTGCGCGGCAATCAGCTGGATGGCAGTGACGTCCGCGGC
This sequence comes from uncultured Acidobacteriota bacterium, assembly GCA_963730995.1. Taxonomy (GTDB): domain Bacteria; phylum Acidobacteriota; class Vicinamibacteria; order Vicinamibacterales; family 2-12-FULL-66-21; genus CAVSUB01. The sequence goes on from CAVSUB010000013.1 coordinate 938,372, forward strand.
GCGACCGGCGTAGTGCACCGGAAGGATCGCTTTCGTGCGTCGGCTCAGCGCCGCCTCGATGCATTCGGGGCTGATGTTGCCCGTGTGCCGGTCGACGTCGGCGAAGACGGGTGTCGCTCCCGCGTGGATGATCGTGTTCGCGGTCGCGCAGAAGGTCAGCGGCGAGGTGATGACTTCGTCGCCAGGCCCCACGCCGGCCGCGAGCAGCGACAGGTGCAGGGCGGCGGTACATGAATTCACCGCTACGGCGTACGGAGCGCCGACGTAGTCAGCGAAGGCCCGCTCGAACTCGCGGACCCGTGCACCGGTCGTCAGCCACCCGGAGCTCAAGGTCGCGGCGACTTCGTCGATTTCTTCGATACCGATACACGGCGCCGCGAAGGCGACCGGGACGGCCGGGGCATCGGTCTCGACGTGCGGCGCTGTCGTAGGCATCTACTGAATCTCTTTCGCGATCCCGAAAACAGACGGACCGCCGGACAGCCTGTCGGTGTGCCGTCCGGTTTCGCGCTGGCCGTGCCGCGCTTCTTGAGAGATTTGGGGCGTCTGGCCTGGGCCGCCTGCCCCGCCGATCAGAATTGCAAGCGAAATACCGCCGATCAGCACGGACTTGGCGGCGCGAGCACGCTGCACGCGACGCTCCAGCGGCGGAGCACCGGCGAGAGCCCCCCGATCAACATGTCCGCCGTCCCTTCCCAGTCGGATTCGAGCTGCGCGCTGATCAGCCCCTGGAGCTCCTGAGACGTAGCGGCCGTGAGGTCTCCAAGCGTGCCCTCGCTGGTGGCCATGGTCCCGAGGTCCACGCCGAGACCGAGCGACGCCGCGCCGGTGATCGCCAGCGCAGTCCCGATGCCATCCGTGATCGCTGCCAGCTCGCGGTTTGCTTCGGCGATCTCGCCAAGGCGGTACAGATCGGCGACCGAGGCGGCGGCCTCGGCCAGCGATTTCAAGGCATCACCGGCCTCATGCAGGCAGCGCAGGGCAAGGTCCGCCCGCGTGCCGGACTCGATCCGGACCTCTGAATAGGCAGAAGCGCTCTGCCCGACGATCTGGGGCTCCCTGAAGGCCGGTTCGTCGACACCGTCCAGCCGGAGCTCCGTCACTATGCGCCCGCTGCGGGCCAGCCAGTCATCGGCGGCAGCCACCAGATCCCCCACTGTTTTCAGGGGTTTCTCACCAGAGTGCGCCCGTCCATCGATCATCAGAGTGGCCATGGTTGCCTCGTAAACCCTCGGCAAGAGCCAGAAGTCTGCCAGGGCCAACGGGCGATTAAAGAACCTGGGGCAGCCGACGATTACCTGCATGACTTCAGGGTGCGGGCAGGACGCTCCACCCCGGCCGGCAAGGATGCCGGGCCGATCTCAAGGAGGACAGTGCAATGGCTTCATTTTCAGTTGTCAGCAACATCGCGTCGCAGAACGCCCAGGCGAACCTCTACTCGACGCAGGCGGGGCTCCAGAAGGCCCTGACCCGGCTCTCGAGCGGACTGCGCATCAACATGTCGGGTGACGACGCGGCGGGGCTGGCGGTGGCGAACGCGTATCGTTCGGACGTCGCGGTCATCAACCAGGGCATCCGCAACGCCAACGACGGTTTGTCGACGCTCCAGATCAAGGACGGCGCGCTGAACAACATCGCAACTCTGATCGACCGTCTCGCGACGCTCGCGTCGCAGTCGGCGTCCGGCTCCACGACCGACGCCAGCCGCCTGACGCTGCAGCAGGAAGCGGACGCGGTCGTCGCGGAAATCGGGCGCGAGGCGACGGTGGCGGGTCTCGACACGCAGGCGGGCTTCTCGATCTTCGTGAGCAACGACGGCACGAACGGCGTGGTCTCGGGCTCGCTCTCGCAGGTCACCACGACCTCCCTCGGGATCAACGCTCTCGACATCAACGACATCACCGCTGCGAAGACGGCGGTTGCCACCCTGACGACGGCCATCGCGACGCTCGGCACCGTTCAGGGCTCGGTCGGCACCATCGAGAACCGGCTGCAGTTCGCCATCACGCTGGCGCAGTCGCAGAAGACCAGCAAGCAGGCCGCCGAGAGCCGGATCCGCGACGCCAATGTGGCTGAGGAGTCGGCGAACATGACGAAGTTCAACATCCTGCAGCAGAGCGGTATCGCCGCCCTTGCCCAGGCGAACCAGACGTCGGCGTCAGTGTTGTCACTGCTCCGGTAAGCGCGTGAGGGGGCGAGCACCGGGGATACCGGTCTCGCCTCACAAACAGGATGACGGCGGCTGGCGCGGATCTGGCATTCGCCCTTCCGCCGTCATTTTTCTTTTTGAGAGCTAAGGAGCGGAACCATGGGTTCTCCCATTACGCTCAGCGGATTCAACGACATCGATTTCAACGCCGTGCTCGAAGCGGTCATGACGCAGGAGAGCGTCCCGCTCCAGAATCTGCAGACACAGCAGAAGTCCCTCGAGTCGAAGGCGTCGACATTCCGGACGCTGGCGGCCAAGCTCGCGACATTCGAGAGCGCGGTGGCCGACCTGAAGGACGATCAGTCGATGCTCGGGCGAACGGCCAGCAGCACGGACGACAAGGCCGTCACGGTCAACGCCGGCAGCACCGCCGCGCCAGGCATCTACGATGTCGTGGTGCAGGAGCTCGCCCGCGCGCAGGTCACCGCTTCCACGACGACGACTCCCGACGCCGACACCACTGTCGTCGCGACGGGCGGCACGCTGACCATCGGCGGCGTTGCTGTGATCGTCGACATCCCGGTGACCCTGAAAGGGCTCGCCGACCGCATCAACGCCACGAAGGACATCGGCGTCACCGCCACGGTGGTCAAGTCGGGCGCAGGCGCCTTTCATCTGGTGCTCACGGCCCGTGCGACCGGTACGGCCAGCCAGTTCACCATCACCAACGGCATGACGGGTGGAGCGGGAGTCGGCTTCGGGGCGAACGCCGTGAACGCGAGCGACGCCCAGGTGCTGATCAACAACGTACAGGTCGTCAGCAGCACGAACACGATCGATGACGCGATCTCGGGCGTGTCGCTGAGCCTGCTCAAAAAAGATCCCGCGGCGACCACGACGATTTCTGTCGCAGAAGATCTCGGAACGGCGAAGACGAAGATCGGCAAGGTCGTCGACGCGTTCAACGACCTCGTGAAGTTCGCGGAAGATCAGAACACGGCCGCAGGCAAGGGCGATGCGTCCAGCGTCGGACGCGACCCGCTGCTGCGGGGCGTCCGGAACGCGCTCCGGAACGCGTTCCTCGGAGATTACGCCTCCGGCGGCAGCTTCAGCTCGCTCGCGGCGATTGGCATCGAATTCCAGCGGACCGGCCGGATGACGTTCAACGCGGGTCGCTTCGACGCGGCCGCCGCGTCGAACTTCACCGACGTCCGGCGTCTGTTCGCCGGCGACGGAACGAACAAGGGTGCGTTCACGACCCTGGCCGATCTCGTCCAGGAGTACACGAAGGCGGACGGCCTTCTGAAGAACACGGACGACCGGCTGACGCAGCAGGTCTCGGCGCTCGACAAGCGCATCGCCGATCTTACGGATCGCCTCGCGCTGCGGCGCCTGGCGCTGCAGAAGGAATACATCGCCGCCGATTCGGCGATGACTCAGTTGAAAAGCGACGTGTCGTCGCTGTCGGCGCTCGGCGGACAGTATCGTTTGTTCTAGAGGGACCAAGGGATCGATGTACTCACAACACGTTCGTGGCGCGAGCGCGTATCGCCAGACCAGCGTGCAGTCCAGCTCCCCTCTCGAGCTGGTGGTGCTGCTTTACGACGGCGCACTCCGCCATCTCGTTGCCGCACGGGAGGCCGTCGACCGGCAGGACCTGATCACCCGCCGCGAGGCTCTTTCGAAGGCCCTTGCGATCGTCACAGAGCTGCAGAGCACGCTGAATCTCGAAGAAGGCGGCGCGATCGCACAACAACTCGACGGCTTGTACACCTACATGACCGGACGGCTCGTCGACGCGACGGCGCGGAAGGACGTCAAGGCGCTGCCGGAGGTCGAGAACCTCCTTCGCTCGCTTCGTGATGCCTGGGCGCAGATCGCCGCAGGCGAGCCTGCGACTGCCGGGGCACGCCCTTGACACGCCGCGAGCTGGGTGAGTCGCTGCTGGCCTACGCGGCTGGACTCGAGGCGGAGCTCGCACTGCTGCGTCATATCCAGCGCCTCTCCAGCGAGCAGCAGGAGGCGACGCGCAGCCACGACATCGATCGACTGCATCAGGTTGCCGACGAGCGCGTCCGCCTGATGACGGGACTCGTGAGGATCGAGCACGAAATCCGGGCTGCCCGTCACGTGCTCGCAGAGCACCAGAATCTCGCCTCACAGCTGGCAGGCTTCACAGAGGTCGTCGAGCTCCATCAGATGGCAGCCGCCCTCGTGTCGCGCATCATCTCCGCAGACCAGGAGACCATGGCTGCCCTTCGCGAAGCGGAAGTCGCCCGCCGCGAGGCCACCCAAGCCATCGAGGCCGGAGAAACCACGCTCAACGCCTACCGCCGCGTCATCAATCCGTCATTGAGCGTTCCGTCGCTCGTTGATAGACGAGGATAGCTTCCGGCTTCCGGGCTTCCCGCTTCCCGCTTCCAGCTTCCTGCTTCCCGCTTCCCGCTTCCCGCTATCCGCTTCCCGCTTCCCGCTCCTAGCTTCCCGCGCCTCTGAGTCCCAAGCAACAGATGACTGGTTTCGTGGCTTCCACCTTCAGTTGGAAGGCAGCTGCCGATACGACACCTCCGCTTCGAGGAGGGACCCGACAAGAAATGATTGCTGGAAGCTGGGAGCTGAAAGCGGGAAGCGGGAAGCGGGAAGCGGGAAGCGGGAAGCTGATTACGCCGCCGCCCTCGTCCGTGCGGCGCGGCTGCCGAAGATCATCCGGCTGCGCTCGCAGAATCCGAGGCTCTCGTAGAGGCTGACCGCGGCAACGTTGCTTCCGTCGACCATGAGCGTCATCCGCGCAGCGCCGGCCCGTGCGCTGGCGCGCAGCACCGACTGCATCAGGACGCGTGCAAGGCCCTGGCGCCTCCGATCGGGCGAGACGGCAATCTGCGCGACATGGACGGCATCCGGCCCGACCCAGGTCGTCAACGCCACCGCAGCCGGCATCGCGGATCCTGCCGCACACACGATGCGACTCAGCGCGGCGTCGAAGCGGCCGCAGCCTGGTGTTCGAAGAATCTGGCCAGCGTAGTGCGCCCACTGTTGGCGGGTGCCGTCAGGTGCGAAACACTCGGCCGCCGGAACGCCGGCGTACGATGCGGCGAGCACTCGGACGGTGCCCGAAAAGTCTGCGGTCACCCAGGGTCGGACGCCCTCGTCGGTCATGGAATCTTCATCGATATCGGAAGCGCCGATCGACCGTGTCATGTAGAGGGACTCGCGCAGGTTGAAGCGCTGGCGCTCGAGCGCGCTGGAGGTCCCGGTCGTGCTCGGGAACACGAAACACGACAAGCCGCGAGCGACCGACGCCTCCGGCGAAGCCAGCACCGCGTCGAGCAGGCGCCGGATGACGGAGGGCCGCTCGCCCACGAGTCCACCGATTTGAAGCACGCCGTTGTGAAGGACGTAAAACGTCCAGCCACTCGGGCGATCTTCCTGGTCGAAGGCAATCCAGCCCGCGACGTGCCCCGCCAGCCGGCCGCGTTCGACGACGTCGAGGAGCTCCGCGGGATCCCACGCGAGCTCGTTGAGCCAGCGCTCGCGCTCGGCTGCGTAGAGCGACGCGACCTCGTCTGGAGATGCGTCGCGCCAGTCCTGGCACGTCACGACCCGCTCCTGACGCACGACGGCGCCTTCACAGCGACGAACCCTCGACCAATGCGACTTGCGGCTCTTGACCGGACTCCGTCGGAACGGCCGGCGTCTTCTCTGACGTAGCGGGCAGCAGCGCGACAGCCGCCTGACGGTTCTCCTCGCAGATCTGCTCGTAGATTTCTTTGCGGTGCACCGGGACGGAGATCGGCGCCTTCACGCCGATCCGCACTCCCTCGCGTCCGGCGCTGAGGAAGACGATCTCGATCCCGTCCCCGACCACGATGGCTTCGCCGCGGCGGCGGCTGAAGACAAGCATGCGTCAGCTCAGCGCCACCGGGTGGCGCAAGGGATAGAGGCTGTCCTGCAGCACGACCTGGTACCCGGTCATGTCCGCGGGGTTGATGACGATAGGAGCCCGCAGGTTGGCGAACGCGGCGCCGCGATCGTTGATGGTCACCAGCGCGAGCCACAAGAGCGCATCTCCGGCCCCCACGCCGAGGCGCTGGTTGTCGGACGCCGTCAGCTGGCAGCGGTACTCGGGAAGCACGAGCCGCGGATCGAGCGTCAGGAACGACGCCGGTGGTCCGTCGACCGACATCAGGACCTGAAGCGGAGCGGCGTCCATGGACGAGAGGAGGACGAAGCGCCGGCACTGCTCGAACCCCGGAAGCCCGGAGGGAAACGACAGTAGATTGCGGGAGTCGGCTTCGAAATCGCCGAAGCGCGTGTTCAGGCGAATGCGATCCTCAGGAGACGCCGGACACGGCGAGCCCATCACAGATAATCCATGAGCGTGACGCGACCGGTCGTCGCGATGGCTCCGAGCGCGGCTTTGTAGGCGGTGTCCGCCTGCGACATCTTCGTGATGGACTCGGCCATGTTCGCGTCTTCGAAGTTCGACGTGCGCGTCTTGCTGGCGTTGCGCTGGTCGGCCAGACGCCCTTTCTGAATCTCGATCTCCCGCAGGCCCGCGCCGTTCTGGCTCTGAGCCGCCGTCGTGCGCTGGAAGGCCCGCTCGACCGCGGTTCCTGCCGCCGCCATTCCGGCGCCGTCACCCGCCACAACCGCGGCGATTGCCTGGGTCAGTGACGTGAAGATGTCAGCGGCGTCCGACCCGCGAGCGATCGCGTCCGCGTTGAACGACACGGTCACGGACGTGTGACGGTCGATATCCACGGCAATCGCAGACGTCGTGCCGCTGTACGCCGAGATGGTTCCATTCGCGGCTTTCTGATACGGCGCGACTGTCGCGGCCTGCCCGGAGAAGAGATACGTGCCATTGAACGTCGTCGTGAAATCGCTGAAGAGGGAATCTCGAATCGCCGCGAGCTCCCTGGCGTAGGCGTCGCGCTGCTCGTCGGTCACAGGACTGCCCTGCGCCGCCAGGATGGTCGTCTTCGCGTTCGTCAGCTGATCGAGCATGTCCGAGAGGACCGAATCGGCGACCGACAACCGGGAGTTCGCGGTGTCCGCCGTCTGATCGTAGCGGTCGAGCGCCGCCATTTCGCTGTGCTCGCGCACGGATCCCGAAGCCGCCGACGGATCGTCGCTGGCGGTGTTGAGCCGGCGGCCGGATGACACCTCCCGCTGCCGTCTGGCAAGCTCCACGGACGTCCGCGACAAGTCCGCAGCGCTCTGAAGGAACGAGGAATTGAATGTGGTCCGCATCGGATCTCCGTGGCGAACGAGGGTCTACTTGTGCAGCGACAACAGCGTATCGAGCGCCGAATCGATCGCCTGGAAGAAACGCGCGTTGGCTTCGTACGCACGCTGGAACTTCATCATCATCATCGCTTCTTCGTCGAGCGACACGCCCGAGACCTGCTCTCGGAGGAGCTCGACCTGCTGGACGATTTCCGCCCGGCTGCTCTGCTCATCGCTGGCGCTCTTGGTGTCCGCGCCCACGCGATAGATAAGCGAGCCCCATGCATCGGAGAGCGTCGCGGTGCCGCCCGAGAGGACCCGCGCGTCGCGCAGATCGGCCAGCTTGCGAGCGACAGTGTTGTCCCCCGCTGTTGCCGTTCCTCCGGTGGCGATCTTGCTCGGGTCGGCCACGATGCCGGCGCTCACCGAAATGGTTCGTGCCGCGCCAGCAGCCGACGGCAGCGCCGTGAAGAAGCTGGCGCCCGTCGCGCCGTTCATGTCGTAACCGGTCTGATGGATCGCGTTGACTTCGGTGACAACGCTGTACGCAATCGTGTCGAGCTGACTGACGTAGCCGGGAATCAGAACGTCGCGAGCCTGGATGAGTCCCGCGATCGAGCCGCCCGTCACCTCGCTCGTGACGGTCGTGCCGTCGCTGAGGAGCGCAGCGGACCCGGAAGGCGGCGTTGAAGCGACGTCGATCGTGTACGTGTTCGCCCCGATCACGAGGGGCCGGCCGTTTCCGAACGACACGTCGACACCGCCGTCGGCCCGTTGAATCGTGCCGATGTCGATCAGGCCCGACAGCGACTTGAGCGCCTCGTTCAGGCTGTCCTTGAGCTCTTCGCCGCCGGGCGCGCCGCCGGCAGCAGCCCCCAGCGATGCGTTCAGGCTCGCGATCCGCTGCGCGAGCGCGTTGACCTGCCCCACGCCGTCGCGCACGCCGTTATCCGCGTCGCGCCGCGCCTGATCCAACCGGCCGACCATGTCCTTGAAGCTGCTCGCGAGCGCATCGGCTTGCGACACCGTCGTCTGGCGCTCGATCGCGGACGTCGGATCGGCCGCGAGCCGCCCCAGCGAATCGAAGAAGGCATTGAGCGACGCGTCGAGGGACTGACCCGGTTTCCCGAGCGCGGTCTCGACTATTGCGAGCGTCTGCGCGATGGCCTGCTCGCGCTGCTCGGCGGGACGCTCCTGCTGCAGACGCCGCTCGAGTCGATCGTCGCGCATCGCGCGGAGGCCTGTGATCTCGACGCCCCCGCCCGCGCTCAGTTTTTCGTACGGCGGAATCGCCGCAAGCAGCGCACTGCGGCGCGAATACCCAGGCGTATTGACGTTTGCGATGTTCTGACCCGCGACGTCCAGCCCGAAGCGCTGCGCGTCGAGCGCGCGCGCCGCCATCGAGAGGCTTCCGAAGAGTCCGGCCATCTAACCCCTCGCTTCCATCGTGGGGCCTACCGCTCCAGGCATGGCCGCGCGATCGGCGCCCGGCAGCATCCCCATGCGCGAATACCCTGCCTCGCCAGAGGGATCGAGCGAGATCCGTGTGAACTCGACGAGTGCGGCGCCCAGGCGCCGGCAGCGCAGCAACGCCGCGCGGCCGCCGTCGATCGCAGCCCGGTAGTCCGCGTCGAGCCTCGCAGCCCGCACGTGGACCACGGCCTCGAGCGCCGCGGCAAGCTCCGGCTCCGCCGAGAGCAACCGATCGAGGTCTGCGCGGCTCAGAGCATCGCCAACCGCCTGGAGCGCCCGTTCCAGCCGTTTGAAGATCGCCTTCTCCTCTGTCGTCATTTCTTGTCCGTGCCGCCCGTCTTGTCGAGCATGCTGTCGATCAGGCTGTCGGCCAGCGACCCGGCGTCACTCCCGAGCTCACCCGCCGCCAGGAGTGCGCGCATGCGCTCCACGAGATCGGTCCGAATGTCGGGCGACTCGTTGGCAGCCTTGACTGCGTCGTTGGCCAGGGCCGCGTCCGCCGACAGCTGGACCGTATCGCCGGTCGCTGTTTTGGCGGCGGCCGACTGCTTGGACGCCTCCGCGGCAGCCTTCTCGAGCCGCTGCAACGCCGCATGATCGAGATTCGGACGATTGCTATCGATCTTCATTCCTGGTCTCCTGACGGGTCAGCGCGCAGGCCGGCTGACCCGGTAGGGTAATCGGCACCCGTTGACGTTTCCTTTAACACCGCCGCGAGGAGTCGGCCGCCCGCCTCCGGGTTCACGGCTTTGCCGTTCTTGAGCACCTCGAAGTGAAGGTGCGGGCCCGTGGCCCGGCCGCTCTGGCCCACCTTCCCTACGACCGATCCGCTCTCGATTGCCTGCCCGGGCTGCACGTCAATCTCCGACAGGTGCGCGTACCGCGTGCGGAGCCCGGGAGCGTGCTCGACGATCACGGTCTGGCCGTACCCTCCTTCGACGCCCGCCGCCACGACCCGACCGGCAGCCACGGTGGCCACGTCCCTTCCGTATGACGCCCGGATATCCACGCCCGCGTGGAACCGGGACGTTCCGGTGAACGGATCCTTGCGCCATCCGAAGCCCGACGTGATGTCCCCAGCCGCCGACGTCGTCCCGGACACCGCCTCGGTCTTGGCGTCGATCTCGTGCTCGTGCGACAGGGGCAGCGGCGGCGCCGGGCTCAACGAAATTGCCGCTGGCACGGGCGAAAGCGTCGAGGTCGAGGATGCTCCACTCGCGTCCGCTTTCGACATCGCCTCGAACATCGTCGAAGCCAACCCGCCAGTCTGACCAGCCAGCTGCTTCGACAGTTCGGCGTCGATGGTGTCGAACATGGTCCCGGCGCCCAGCCCGGGCTCTTCGTTCTCGTCGGCCAGCATCGACTGCCGCATCTGCTTCAGCATCTGCAGCAGGAACATGGCCTCGAATTGCTTCGCTGCTTCGGCTATGCGTGCGCGGTCCGCGTCTGGACGAGCGCCGGTGTCGGTCGCTCCCTGCGCCGTCGCGCTCTGGCCCGAAACGACGTTCGCGAACTCCACGCTCACATGATCACCAGCTCGGCACGAAGCGCTCCGGCCGTCTTCAGTGCCTGCATGATCGCGATGATATCCCTCGGCGTCGCACCGAGCGCGTTGAGCGCCCGGACAACGGCGTCGAGCGTGACGCCTTCGTCGAGTGCGATGAGTTGCGCTGCGCCCTCAGAGACGTCCACTTTCTCCTGCGGTACGACGGCGGTCTGCCCACCCGCAAACGGGTTTGGCTGGGACACGTCGTAGTGCGTCGAGATTCGCACCGACAAGTTCCCATGCGCCACTGCCGCACGGCCGATGCGCACGTCCGAGCCGATCACCACGGTGCCTGTTCGCTCGTTGATGACGACGCGCGCCGGCGCGTCCATCTCGAAGCGAAGCGGCTCGATGCGCGCCAGCAGGTCGGGAAGCGAATCCTTGTACACGGCCGGGACTCGAACCGACACCGTCGCCGGATCGATGGCCTTGGCAGCAGAGTCGCCGAGCTCCCCGCTGATGACGTCCGCGAGGCGGTGGGCCGTGCTGAAGTCCGCATCCTTGAGCGAGAGCAGGATCTCGTCGGCGGGTTTCATCGCCGACTGCACTCCCGACTCCACGAGACCGCCACCCGGCACCCGTCCGACAGTCAGGTGATTGATCTGCACGCTGTTCCCCAACTTGCCGCCGCCGAACCCCCCTATAGAGAGCGGACCTTGCGCCAGCGCGTAGGTCGATCCGTCCGGCCCACGAAGCGCCGTCGCGAGCAGGACCCCGCCCTGCAGGCTGCGGGCGTCGCCCACCGATGATGCCGTCACGTCCAGCCGCGCCCCGGGCCGGGCGAACGGCGGAAGCTCCGCCGTCACGAGCACCGCCGCCGTGTTCTCGATCTTGATGTCGCCGCCGTCGACCCCAACGCCGAGGCGCTCGAGCATGTTCGCGAGCGTCTGCGCGGTGAAGATCGTCTGCCGTTTGTCGCCTGTCTTGTTCAGCCCTACGACCAGGCCGTAGCCAAGCAACGGCGTGGGCCTGTAGCCGTCGAGGGTCGCGACGTCCTTGACACGCACCTGCGCCGACGACGGCGCAGGCAGCGCACACGAGGATGGCGACGGCGAAACCTGTGAGTATCCGCATCGAAGCCTCAGAAAATCTTGTTCAGAACTCGAATCAGCCATCCGGGCTGGAGGTTGTCTTTCATCAAGCCGCGCCCGAAGTACCGAATCCGCAGCTGACCCACCGACGTGGACGATGCGACGTTGTCCGGCTCGATGTCGGCAGTGCGCAGGACGCCAGTGAGCACAGCGAGCTGCCGGTCACCATTGATGTCGATCTCCCGCGCACCCTCGAGCACCAGATCGCCGTTCGGCAGGACTTCGACGACGCGCGCCGTGACGATGGCAGTGAGGTCGCTGCTGCGCGACGTCGTGCCGGCTCCCTTGAACTTCGTGCTCGCCGCGGCGCCGACGAGATCTGTCGGATCCACCGACTTGGGCAAATGGCCCTCCAGCCCGAATAGCTTCGTCACCGACGCGTTGGCGCTGCTCGACTTGTCGAGCGACGAATCGGCCGCGCCGGTCGCAGAAATCCTCTCGATTACTCTGATCGTCACGAGATCGTTGACGCGCCGCGCCCGGTGGTCGGTAGACAGCCCCGTCATCCACGAAATGTCCCGCGCCGTCGTAGCTGGCGCTGCCGTCGTGCGCGCCGCCTGCAGGTAGCGCGCATACAGCTCGTCGTAGGTGTCAGCCGCTGCGGAACCCTGCTTCGTCTTGCTGCTTTTGTCATCACTGCGCTCGTCGGCTGCGGCGGCCGCAGGAACTGCAACGGATACCAACATCGCGAGCACCACCGAGCCGCCGACCATCGCCTTACGATTCATGCTGCACCTCGACTGTGGCCTTGCCGGTAATGCGTCCGCGAAGCTGACGCCGACTCTGTGCGTTCACCAGCCGGATGACGTCGCCCACGCTGCCTGATTGCAGCGCCGTCGCCGCTCCGACTGCGTCGACACCGTCAACGACGATATGCGTCGTCACCACGTCGCCGCTGCGAACGGCCGGCGGACTCCGGACGATCCGGGTCGTGAGGACCTCGTCCGCCGATACCGCGCGAACACTCTTGCTGCCGACGACGGCCGCCGCAGCGGGCAGAGGCTCGATCAGCAGCGCTCCGGGATCGCCGACGACTTCACGAACGTCCCCTGCCTTGACCTCGTCGCCCGCGTCCAGGGGCCGAATCACACGCAGGTAAGGAATCGTCACGTGAACCAGGCCGATGGCGTACCCGATCGTCCGACCGGACGCGCGCAGACGGAAGCGCGCTGGACGGCCGAAGCGGGCACCCGGCTCGATCTCGGCTGCGTCGGGCGATACCCCCGAGGCGACCTCGACGACCCGCAGATCGACCGCGACGGGCGCCTCGACGCCGACGCGTGCCTGCACGGCGGACGCAATCGCCGTTCTGACCGCAGTCTCTGTCTGCGCCTGCGCCGCGGTCACGCCCGATGCTGCGATCATCCAGAAGATCACCGCACTACCTCGCCATGTTGTTGACTTGCCCGAGCATCTCATCGGCTGCCTTCACTACGCGCGAGTTCGCCTCGTATGCGCGTTGACCGAGAATCATGTTGACCATCTCCTCGACGACGCTGACGTTGGATTCCTCGAGGAATCCCTGGGTCGTCGTGCCGATGCCGTCGGTGCCCGGGACGCCTGTCGTGGGATCGCCCGACGCAGTCGTGGCCGCGAAGAGGTTGCCGCCGAGCGCGAGCAGCCCCGCCGAGTTCTGGAACGTCGCGAGCTCGATCGTGCCAAGCTGCTGGGTGCCGGTCTGTCCGGCGATGCTCACCGACACGACGCCCTGCTTCGAGATGCTGACTGACGTCGCGTTCGAAGGAATGGTGATCTCGGGCTGGAGCGGCATGCCCTCCGCTGTCAGCAGGCGCCCATCCGCGTCGGGGTGGAACGCGCCCGAGCGCGTGTAGCCTGTGGTCCCGTCGGGCAACGCGATCTGGAAGAACCCGCGCCCTTCGATGGCGAGATCGAGCGGTCCGTTCGTCGACTTCAGGTTGCCGGTCGTGAAGTCGCGTGCCGTCGCGACAGGTTTCGTTCCGAGGCCCGTCTCCAGACCAATCGGCGCCTCGGTGGACGTCGAAGTCGGCGTGCCCGCCGTCCGCGTCACCTGGTAGACGAGGTCCTCGAACTCCATGCGGCTCTTCTTGAAGCCGGTCGTGTTCACGTTGGCCAGGTTGTTCGCCACGTTGTCGATGTTGGCCTGCTGCGCCGCCATCCCGCTCGCCGCCGTGTAGAGTGCTCGAATCATGATGTCCTCATCTATTACTGCGCGTGGGGCCCCACCCCACGCGCTCGCGCTGCGGCGCTCGAAGACTCGCTCTCCTCGCGCGGGCCGCAGGCGCTGGGCCCGCGGCTCGTTACCGCCGCCAGGCCGCTTTCAGCACGGCTCCGTCGCTACAGCCTCGACCGCCTGCGCCGATTAGCTGACTGGCCGCCCCTATAAACCAAACCCGAACGCCGGAACCCTAAAACCTGGAACCTGGAACCTTTAGAACTCTGGAACCTTAGAACCCTAGAACCGATTCCGATCACCGTCTCCCCAACTCAGTGATCGCCCGCCCGTCGATGTCGTTCATCATGATCGTCACGCCGCGCTGGAGTGCCTCGAAGCTGCGGGAGACTTCGGTCAACGAAGCCATGCGCTCGACGAGCGAAACGTTCGACTGCTCGATCGCGCCCGCGACCAGATTGGCGCCTGTGACGGGCGCCGCCACACTGGCTCCGCCCGCGCGGAAGAGCGCGCCGTCTTCACGGCTCAATCCGACTGCCTGTGCGAAGTCGACGATCTGCGGCGTGCCGATCGGCGTGTCGCCGCTCATGATCTCGCCACCGTCTCCGATGCGGAGCGGCCCACCGCCCGAGGGCAGCGTCAGAGGACCCGAATCGCCCATGACGGCGTAACCCTGTTCGGTCGCGAGCACGTTGTCCGCTCGCTTCGTGAAGTGCCCGTTGCGCGTGTAGCGCAGGCCGTCGGGTGTATCGATGACGAAGAATCCGCGGCCGTCGATGGCGAGATCGAGATCGCGACCGGTCGTCGTCACGACGCCGGACCGCAGGTCGAGCGAGCGGGGCCCCTCCGCCACGTCGATGGCCGACTGCAGCGCGCTGCTGAAGGAGTCGACGGGGCGTTCCGCAGCCGCTGTCGTCCCCCGCTCGGCCTTGTAGCCGGCGGTGTTGACGTTGGCCAGGTCGCCGGCCAGACGATTGAGTTGTTCGGCGCGGGCCTGAAGCCCGCTCAGCGCGACGTATGCTCCGCTGGACATGATGGTCTCGCTCAGCCGCGGTCCGCAGCCATCACGGGCTGCCGTTGACAGGCCATCGACAACCGCAGCCGGACTTCCCCTTCTGAAACGCGCTCGGACGCCGCGATGTCCGTGACGCTGCGACCCTTGCGTGCGGCCGTGGCCACGCTTCTCGTGCTCGGGCGCCGCGCCGACTTCACCTCCGCCGTCGCCAGGCGGTCCAGTTCCCGCGCGATCGCGCCAAAACCGTTCTCGGATGTGTCGGTGAGCAGCGAGAGCGCCTCGCCCTGATTCGCGAGGCGGATCTGCACGCGCTCGAGCGCTCGCTCCGTCGCGATGAGCCGCCACGCCAGGGCGCCCTGAAGCAGGAGCATGGTCGCGAAGAGTCCGAGTTGAAGCGTCATCTGAGTCTCCTAGGCGGCAACCGTCTTGAGCCGGTCGGCCGCGCTGTTCACGTCCACGATTCGTACGCCGTAGTTGCCGCTCACCACCACCACCTCACCGCGCGCAACCAGCCGGCCGTTGACCAGGATGTCGACAGGGTCGTCTGGCGAGCGACCGAGGTCGATGATCGATCCGGGCGCGAGACGCATCAGCGAGTGCAGTGACATCTCGGTCTCGCCGAACCTGACCGTCAGCGGCAGGTCGATGTCGAGGATCAAATCCAGATTCGCCGGGGCGGCCGTCGCGAAAGCCGCGGCGCCCGCCGGGGCCGCCGCAGGCTGCTCGGCACTCACCGGCTCGAGGAACGCCCAGCTCGCGATCGATGTCGAGAATCGATCTCCGGCGCGGAGCGCGAAGATTGTCGGCTCCATCATGGGCGGAATAGCGACCAGCTTGGCTTCGACCAGCCGGATGCCTTCGAATCCGTCACGCTGTCCGACCGCGCTCAGCGCCTGGCCGCAGATTTCGAGCAGCGTGTCCGCGACGGCGGTCTCGGTGGGATCCTCCTCGAGCGCCATGATCAGCTTCGCGAGGGTCTGCGCACCTTCGGCCTCGAACCCGAGAATCACCGTGCCCTGCGACGGACCGGCAAACGCCAGCGACACGGCCCACTGCGCGTTGACCGATCCGGCCGATCGCTGCGCTGTCCCGGGCGCATCCAGCAGCGCCTGGATTACCGCTGCCAGCTGTTCGCAGGTGGCCTCAATCAACGTCGCATTGTTCACCGCGCCACCCCTTCCCCGGCCGGGCCGAGCGCGGCAGTCAACGCAACACCCGTACTTCCACCTGTCCGAACCGGTACGCCTTCGAACTGATCCATCTGACCGATTCTCACGGTGAGCGGGCGCTGGACAGGCAGCCCTAGAGAGACCACATCACCGGGCCGCAATTCCAGGAGCTCCCGGCCGCTCAGCGTCGTACGGAGCACAGCCGCCACCGGAAGCGGTACTCGCGCCAGATTCTCGAGCAGCCCGATCCGCTCTTCCTCGGTCGGCTCGCGCTTGGTCCGGTACCAGCCCTGAGTGAACGAGGCTCCGAACGCTTCGATGACGGACGTGGGAATGCAGAAATTCAACATTCCCCTGGAGCCGCCGATTCGAATGTCGAAGGCCAGGAGGATCATCGGATCGTTCGGCGCGGCCACCTGAAGCATCTGAGGCCGCGTTTCTCGTGCCTTCGTCTTGAAGCGAACGGGAACAATCGTGGCCCACGTCTCGCTGAGGTTCTCGAGCACCAGCTTCACGACGCCGTCGACGACGTTCTGCTCGATCTCCGTCAGCGCGCGGGTTGTGGAGACTCGCTGCCCCTTGCCGCCCAGCATGCGATCGATCATCGTGAACGCGACCGACGGATTCAGCTCGAGTGCCCCAATGCCCTCCATCGGCTGCAGCGTGAGCGAGTAGTACGCCGTCGGGTCCGGAAGCGACATCAGGAACTCGGAGTACGTGAACTGCTCCACCGAAACGATGGTCACTTCGGTCACCGCGCGCAAATACGCCGAGAGCGAGGTCGACATGTTGCGGGCGAATCGATCGTGCAGCACGTGCAGCGAACGGATCTGCTCACGGGACGCCCGATCCGGCCGCCGAAAGTCGTAGGTGATGATGGCATCGTGCCCGCCGGGCACTCGGCTGGTGGCCTCGCTCGACGGCGAGGATCCCAGAAGGGCGTCGATCTCGTCCTGTGAGAGGATGCGTCCCATTTACGCCGCCTTCTCCTTGATCCCCAGCGTGTCGCGGAGCGAGGTCCGGAGACGCGAGATGGCGAGCGACCTGAGCTGCGACACGCGCGATTCCCCGACGCCGATGACTTGCCCAATCTCTGCGAGCGTCATCTCCTGCTGGTAATACATCGCGAGGATGTGCCGCTCGCGCGGCGGGAGCTTCTCGATGGCGCGCGCCAGGTGCTCGCGCAGCTCTGTGCGCTGCAGCCGCACTTCGGGACCGTCGTCCGGATCGAAGCACAGATCCAGCAGCCCGCCCTCTCCGCTCGCATCGTCGATCGGCCGAACGGCGCCGAGCTCCAGCGTTCGAAGCTGCTCGAGCGAGCGTCCGTACGCGGCGGGCGTCATGTTGAGCGTCGTGGCAATCTCTTCCTCGGTCGGCTCCCGTCGCAGTTCGTGACGCAGCCGGGCAAGCGCGACATCGAGCTCGCGGCGCATCTTGCGAAGCGAGCGCGGCGCCCAGTCGAGGTCGCGCAGCGCGTCGAGCATCGCACCCTGCACGCGGCGGCGCGCAAACGCGTCGAACGGTACGCCGAGCGCGGCGCGATATCGACCGGCGGCGTCCATCAGCCCCAGCACCCCGATGCTGATCAGATCCGGGATCTCCACCTGCGGTGGCAGCCGCTGTGCGAGGCGATGGGCTAGCGCCTTGACGAGCCCGATGTGGGCCACCACGAGGCGGTCGCGCTCTGAGTGATCGATCTCCCGTTTCATCATGCGCATTGCGGTGTCTCTGGCGGCGAGGGAGCGGCGCACTGGAGGGGCGCGACGAGCCTGAGGCCCGCTGCGCCCTGCGGCACCATTCCGGACAGACGTGAAGCAAGAATGCGAAAGCAGCGGCTCGCCGGCGCCTGCGGCAGATGATCGACAATCGGCCGCTGGACGAGCACGGCATCCCGAACGCTGGGATCGTGTGCGATGAACCCGAAATAGGTCAGGCGGCGATTCAGGAACCGCGACGCCGCGACCTCGAGCTGCGCGAAGACGAGCTGGGCTTCGCTTGCGTCGTGCGCGTTGTTCACGACGATGCCGATCTCCTGCGCCGGATCCGTGGTCGACAACAGCTTGACTACGGCGTACGCGTCCACCACGGCGGTCGGCTCCAGCGAGGTCACCACGATCACTCGAGAGGCAATCCTGATCGCGTCGATCACGTTGCCCGAGATACCGGCGCCGGTGTCGATGATGAGATAGTCGAAATCGGCCGCGATTGTGTCGAGCGCGTCGCCGATCAGGTCCCACTGCTCTGCCGTCAGCGCGGTGAGCTGCGCCATTCCGGAGCTCGCCGGAATGAGCCGCACGCCGCGCGGACCGGCCACCAGAATGTCGGCAATCTGCTTTTCACCGGCGAGAACGTGACCGATGTGCGAGGACGGCGCGAGCCCCAGCAGAACGTCGACGTTGCCCAGGCCGAAGTCCGCGTCCAGAATCGCCACGCGATGCCGCAGGCGGGCGAGGGCAACAGCGAGATTGATCGCGACGTTCGTCTTCCCGACGCCGCCCTTGCCGCTCGTGACGGCGATGCTGACGAGCCCGTTGATGCCGTGCGGCCTGGTCTTCAAGCCGCGCTCTCCGTGCATCCATCGCCGAGAAGCGCCGAGGCGAGGTGCGCCGGCGTCGCCCGAAGAAGATCGTCTGGGACGCGCTGTCCGTTGCCGAGGTACGAGACCTTGAGCCCTGATTCGCGGAGCACCGAGGCTATTGCGCCAGCCGACTCCGCCTCGTCGAGCTTCGTGAGGACGAGCCGATCCACATTGGACTCGGAGTACAGCGCGATGAGGCGCGACACTTCTCGAGCGGAGCTGCCTGCCGGCACCACGAGGTGCGTGCGAACGCCACGCGCGCTCCGTAGAACGGACAACACCTCGCGGGCGGGACCGTCACGCGGCGAACGGCCGGCGGTGTCGACGAGAACCGTCCCGCTCGAATCGATCAGAGCGCGATCGAGATCTCCTGGCGTGCGTGCCGCCACGAACGGCGCGCCGATGATCTCGGCGTAGAGCCGCAGTTGCTCGACGGCGCCCACGCGGAAGCCGTCCGCTGAAACGAGGCGCAGGCGCGCACCACGCCGGGCGCGCTCCTGCGCCGCGATCTTGGCCACGGTCGTCGTCTTGCCGGCGCCGGGAGGTCCGATGAACACCTCCACCGCCGTGTAGCTCTCGTCCTGCGCGACGTACGGCGCAACCCACTGGCTCACGGCAACGCGCACAGCTTCGGCGCTCGCGCTCCGCCGGCCTTTGATCCCTCGCGCCGGCTTCACGTCGCGAGCGACGGACCGGGCGAAACCGGCCGCCTCCAGGCGCGCGACCAGGGACGACGTGAGTGGTCCGGGCTCAGGCTGTCGGACTTCCTGCCGCGCCGACCGGGGTTCCGACACTTCGCGTTCGGTGGCGGCAGTCACTTCGACCTCGCGCGCACCCAGAAAGCCTCGCCATCCGCCCGCCGGGACGAGCTGTGTCGACAGCACCAGAGCGTCCGGCCCGAGCTCCGCTCGAGCGCCCGCCAGCGCGTCACGCACAGTCTCACCGCGGAATCGCTTCAGATGCATGTCACTCCAGCACCGTGACCGGTGTAACCCGGACGTGCGACGGTACTTCGTTGTGTGAGAGCACTCCGATGTGCGGCAGCACCCGCGCGAACAATCGCCAGAGGTGAGGCCGGAGCGCTGGCGTGCACAGAAGCACAGGCTGTGCCACGGCAGTTTCGAGCGCGCGCGCGATTTTCGAGGCGAGACCCTGGGCTTCCGAAGGATCCAGCGCCAGAACGGCACCTTGATCGGTCCGCACGATCGAGCCAAGCAGCCGCTCTTCGAGACCGGGCGAGAAGGCGATCGTCGGCAGCTCGCCGCGGTCAGTCTGATACTGCCGGCAGATGGCACGCCCGAGCGACGCGCGCACGCCCTCGGTGAGCGCGTCGAGGTCTTTGGTGACGGCGGCGATGTCCGCCACCGATTCGAGAATCGTCGTCAAATCGCGCACGGGAACGCGCTCCCGCAGGAGCTGTCGCAGGACGCGCTGGATCTCTCCGAGTGACAGTGCCTTGGGCACCAGCTCCTCGACCAGCTTCGGCGAGGTCTGCGCGACGCGGTCCACCATCTCCTTCGTATGCTGCCGCGTCAGCAGATCGGGCAGGAAGTTTCGGATGATCTCCGACAGGTGCGTCGACAGCGCTGTTGTGGGATCGACGACGGTGTAGCCGGCGGCGGACGCGCGATCGCGCTGTTCGGTCGAAATCCACGTCGCAGGCAGGCCGAACGCAGGCTCTCTCGTCGCGGTTCCCTCGAGGGTCGACGCGGCCGTGCCCGGATTGATCGCGAGCAGGCGATCCGGATAGAGCTCGCCGCGCGCGACCTCGACACCTTTCAACAGGATCGAGTACGTCCGCGGCCCAAGCTGCAGGTTGTCCGCGATGTGAACCGACGGCACGACGAGTCCGGTCTCGGACGCGATCTGGCGGCGGATCGATCGAACGCGCGACAGGAGCGTTCCGCCCTGTTTCTCGTCGACCAGCGACACCAGGGCGTAGCCCACCTCGATGCCGAGCGGCTCGACGGCCGCCACTCCATCGGCTGCGTCAGGCGACGGCGTCGGCAGCGCTGCATCCTCCGCCTCCGCATCGTCACGCTTGCGATTCGCATAGGCTGCGGCGCCCATGATTGCCGCGACGACGAAGAAGGCGACTTTGGGCAGGCCGGGGACGAGCGCGAGACTCGTCAGGACGCCGGCGGCGACGGCGAGCGGCCGTGTCCCCGCCAGCAGCTGCCCGGCCACTTCCTCGCCGAGATTCGACTCGGAGGCCGCGCGCGTGGTGATGAGGCCGCCCGCCATCGAGACGAGCAACGCCGGGATCGCCGTGACGAGGCCTTCGCCCACCGTCAGAATCGTGAAGGTCTGCGCCGCGGTGGACAGGTCCATGCCGTCCTGCAGGACGCCAATCACGAGTCCGGCGACGATGTTCACGCCGGTGATGAGGAGGGCCGCGAGCGCGTCGCGCTGAGTGAAGCGGATCGCGCCGTCCATCGCGCCGTAGAAGTCCGCTTCACGCCGGATCGTCTCGCGCCGTTTCTTGGCGTCGCGCTCGTCGATGAGGCCCGCGTTCAGGTCGGCGTCGATCGCCATCTGCTTGCCGGGCATCGCGTCCAGCGTGAACCTGGCTGTGACTTCAGAGATGCGGACGGCGCCGTGGTTGATGACGAGGAACTGGATCGCGATCAGGACGAGGAAGATCACCGCACCGACGACGAAGTTGCCGCCGACGACGAACTGACCGAACGACATGATGACGTGGCCGGCCGCCTCGACGCCGTCCGACCCGTGCAGCAGGATCAGCCGCGTGCCGGCGACGTTCAGCGAGAGCCTCAGCAGCGTCAGGACCAGCAGGAGCGACGGGAAGACCGAGAACTCGACGGGTTCCCTGACGTAGATGGCGGTCAGCAGCAGGACCACTGCCAGGCCGATGTCGATTGTAAGGAGTAGATCGAGCAGCAGCGGCGGCAGCGGCACGATCATCAGCCCGACGATCGCGATGATGGCGCCGGGCGCGAGGAGATGCGCCGCGCGCTGGCCGCGGGTGGTCGGTCGCCGTGTCGCTGTTGCGGATTGCGCCATATCAGAGCACCAGTTGCTTCAGGCGGATCAGGTACGCCAGCACTTCGGCGACCGCTTCGAAGAGCGCACCAGGTATCACGTCGCCGACTTCCGCCTCGGCGTAGAGAGCGCGCGCGAGCGTCACGTTCTCGACCATCGGGATGCCGTGATCGCGTGCGATCGCCTTGATGCGCTGCGCCATGAAGCCCTGGCCCTTCGCGACCACGAGCGGCGCGCTCATGCCGCTACGGCGGTACTCGAGGGCGACGGCGTAGTGCGTCGGGTTCGTGATGACGACCGTCGCCTTCTTCGTCGCCGCGAGCATGCGGCGCTTGACCATCTCCCGCTGCACGCGCCGGACGCGGGACTTGATCTCCGGGTTACCCTCGGTCATCTTGTGGTCGTCCTTGACCTCCTGACGCGTCATCTTGAGCGACTGCATCAGGCGGTGACGCTGTACGAAGTAGTCGGCGCCTGCAATCGCCAGCAGCCCGATCGCGGACTGCTTGAGCAGACGTGCCGCCACCGTCCACATCTCGGAGGCCGCATCGGCGGGTGCGAGTCTCGCCAGCTGACCGCTTCCCTCGACGTACGTGCTCAGAGCCAACCAGCCGAGCACGCTGATGAGCGTCACCGAGAACAGCATCCGCAGAAGCTCGACGCCGCCGGTCGACGGCCCGAGACGCTTGAAGCCGGTTGCGGGGTTCAGACGATTCCAGTCGAGGTGAAGCGCCTCTGACGCGAATACCCAGCCACCCTGCGCAGTGTGCAGTGCGACCACGGTCACGATTGCAGTGAGCGCGACGGGCGCCGTGACGATCCCCATTGTGGTCACCGCGTCGACTGCGAGCGTCGCGACCTGCGCCTGATCGAGCGGCGTCCGCGCGAGGGCGCCCATGCGCCCGATGCCCGCCGCGAGGGCATGGCCAAGGCGCGACAGCACGCCGTCGCCGATCCATCCCAGCGCCACGGTGGCAGCGATGAGCGAGGCGGCCTGCCCGGCCTCCTTGGTACGCGCGACCTTGCCTTTTCGGCGCGCGTCCTGGAGCCGGCGGCTTGTCGGTTGTTCTGTGCGTTCCTGTGAGGACTGGGACACGGCGCAGGCTCAGTGGAAGGCCCGCACGAGGCGAACTGCCGCCTCGAGTGCCGGCGTCGTCGCGCCGGCGATCACGCCGGGCACTACCTGGATTCCCGCCGAGAGCGCGAGCATCCCGGCCAGGAGCCGCAGCGGCGTGCCGACGATCAGGAGGTTGAGCGATGGTGCGGCGCGCGCGACGAGCCCCATGACGATCTCGACGAGCAGCAACGCCGTCACGACCGGCGCAGCGAGCCGCGTGCCCGTCACAAACACCAGTCCGAGCATGTGGGCAACGAGCGGCGCCAGGGGCCCGGACACGCCGGCAGCACCGATTGGCAGCGCCTCGTAAGAAGCCGCCAGTGCCCGAATCACGGCATGGTGGCCGTTGATCCCGAGGAAGGTGACCATGGAGAGATTCGCGTACAGCGCCGCGACGACGTTGTTGCGAACGCCGCTTTGCGGGTCCACGACCGCGGCGTAGGAGAGACCGATTTGAAAGCCGGCGAGATGGCCCGCGAGCTCGGCTGCCCCGACGAGGATGCGGACACCGAGGCCGAGCGCGATCCCGATGAGCGCCTCTCCAGCAACAATGAGGACGAGACCCGCCGTGCCGGCGCTCTGCGGCGACGGCACGGCCGGCGCGATGGTGAGGCCCAACAGAATCCCGAGCGCAATCCGCACAGGCACCGGCACGTGGATGCCTCCGAACACCGGCGTCGTGCTCACCAGCAGCCCCGGGCGGACGAGCAGCAGCCCGAATTTCGAGATCGTGGCGGTGTCGATCACCGGACGAACTCCGGCAGCCGCTGGAGGAGGTGCGTCGCGAATCCGCAGGTCATCCGAAGCATCCACGGAAACGTCAGCGCGAAGGTCACGAAGATCGCGAGCGCACGCGGAATGAATCCGAGCACGCTGTCCTGGATCGAGGTGACGGTCTGGAACATGCTCACGAGGACGCCAGCGACAAGGCCGGCAAGGAGCATCGGCAGGCTCACCATGAGCGCAAGCTCGATGGCCTGACGGGTGACGCCGACGACAAGGGCTTCAGGCATGGTCCCCGTGGCTCACACAAAGCTCTTGACGAGCGAGCCGACAACGAGCGCCCACCCGTCAATCATCACGAAGAGCAGCAGCTTGAACGGCAGCGCGATCATTGCCGGCGGAAGCTGGAGCATGCCCATCGACAGCAGCGTGGTCGAGACGACGAGATCGATCAGGATGAAGGGTACGAACAGAAAGAACCCCATCTGGAACCCGGTCTTGATCTCGGAGATCACATAGGCGGGAATCACGACCTTCATGGGGAGGTCGGCTTGCGTCGCGGGACGATCCGCCTTCGCCGCCTCGACGAACAGCGCGAGGTCGGTCTCGCGCGTCTGCTTGAGCATGAACTCGCGGAGCGGCGGTGCCGCCCTGGTCATGGCCTCCCCCATATCGATGGAGCCCGCAACCGCCGGCTGAACGGCCTGCGCGTTGATGCGCTCGGCCACTGGCGACATGATGAACAGCGTCAGGAAGAGCGCCAGCCCCACGAGGATCTGGTTCGACGGAACTTCCTGAGTGCCAATCGCCTGCCTCAAGAAATGGAACACGATGACGATTCGGGTGAACGAGGTCATCGTTACGAGGATGGCCGGCAGGAAGCTGAGAAGCGTGAGCAGCAGGACGAGCTGAAGCGGCGCAGACACCGACCCGACGCCGTCGACCTTCAGGTCGACGGTCGAGCGGACTTGCGCGAGCACAGGCGTGGCCACCAGGACGAGCACGAGAACGAGCAGCAGACGCAGCAGCGGTTTTTTCATGATCCAGGAGTCGGGGGCGCTACGCGTCGGTCAACTGCATCCTGGAACGCGGCCTGTGGCGCTCCGGCGAGCTCCGTAACCAGAGAAACCTGCGCCGGCGTCAAGCCGAGCAAGAGGCGGCGGCCTTCGACCGCCACTACGACGAGCGACCGCCGATCGCCAAGCGGCACCGCAGCTTCGACCGAAACGAGCGCACGGCTGCGCCCACCCGGAAAGCGCAACTTTCCACGACGCGCCATCCACGCGAGCGTGAAGAGCAGCCCGAGAACGATCACCAGCCCCACAACCGCACGGAAGCCGCCGGCCGGCGACGGCAGCGGATCCATCTGAGCCGCGGCCGCGTTCAGAGCCAGGAACATCACGACCGCTTCCGTCCCGGCGCGGGAGCGAAATCGGTCAACCTGATTGCCGTGGACGTGTCGATGATCGCCACTTCTCCTCTGGCGATCGTCACCCCGTTCACGTCGATCCTCAGGTCCTCTCCCGCTGCCTGTTCGAGCCGCAGCACGACCTGCGGTCCGAGAGCCAGACACTGACGGACGGTAATCGACGCCGTGCCGAGCACAACGGTGACCGGGCAGCGCAGGTCGCCAATTTGATCGAACGCTGACGAGTCCGACACGTCAGAACTGGACGACGAAATCAGTGAAGAGGACATCCCGGACTTCCTTCTTCAGCGCGACCGTGGTGCGCTCGGCAATGGCTTTCTTGAGTTCGGCCTTCCCGGCCGGCGTCACGAGAGCCGCCGACTCCTGCGTCGCGAGGACCTCGAGGATCGCGGAGCGCGCCCGCGCGAGGTCGACGGGAGTCTCTTCGATTTCCTTCGCCTCGGCTTCGGTGTCCACGACCAGCCGAAGCGTGACGCGAAGGAACCGGGACGCCTCTTTGTCCGCGAGATTCACGAGGAAGGACTCCATCTGGACGACCCCGGTCGCCTCGACGTGCTTGGACTCAGGCTTCGCGCTGGCGGCCTCCGCGTGCGACTTGCGCCACCACCAGAATCCCCCGCCGCCTGCCCCGCCGAGAACGACGACCGCGACGATGACAATGATGAGACCCTTGCCGCCCTTCTTCGCGGCCGGGGCTGCTGCAGCAGGCTTTGTGTCTGACATAAGTGTGACCAGTGCGCAGGATCGCGCACCCGTCACAGAGCAAGGGGGGTACCTGGGATCTCGTGGTTGACATGACTGGAAACGCTGTTGTTTCTGGCGGTTCCGGCGATGCGGAGGCCGGTCGCCCGGACAGGGGTGACGGCGGGGCGGCCAGCACGTGGCGAGTATCGTTTTCCGGGCGGGGCGCTATCAAGCTTGCGGTCTAGCGAGGCGGAGCCTCGCTAGAAATCAGGCCAACCAAAGCGTCACTGATCGTCGAGCTCGAACTGTTTCGTCGTGGATTGCCGCCGTCGCCTCTGCGGAGTGTCCCTGGCGCTGCCGCGCTGGCCTCCTTCGCGTCCCTGGCGGTCGTCGCTCAGCATGGGGCGAACCGTGAGGTCTTCGAGCTGCAGCCCCTGAGCGGCGAGCCCCGCGCGGAGGGTCTGACCCTGGCCTTCGATCTGAGCCCGCAATTCCGGACGCTCGACCTGAAGCACGGCCGAGACGCGATCGCGATCCACCTTCAGCGCGATATGGACTTCGCCCATCTGTTCTGGCTGCAGCCGGAGACGCACCTCGCCGATCCCGTCACGAACCTGAATCTTGATCGCCTTGACGATCTGGTCCGCCACCGTGCCCGCATCGCCCGCATCTGTCATCAGGACGGGAGCCGCCAGTGCAATCGAGGCCTGTTGCCCGCCTTGAGCGGCCTGAACCTGGACTCCGTCGGTTCGAACGGGCACCTGGAAGGCCAGTGACGCCTGTCGCGCCTTGATGATGTTGGCGTCGACGTCGATGTCGACCGTGGCTTTCGTCGCCGGCGCGGCCGCTTGCACCGCGCGATTGGCCACGTCCGCAGCTACAGCCGGACGATTGGCGTCCTCGGCAGGTAAGGCCTGAGCGGTCTGCGATTCCACCGGCCGGGCCGTCGTGGCAAACGAGTATGTGTCCGGCTGTGCCGCCGCGGTTGCCTTCGTGAGCGGCACCGCGTCGGCCGCCGCAGCCGGTGAGCTCGCAGCGAGCGATTCGGCCGTCGCCGGAGCAGTGGTTTGCTGATTGGTCAACGTTACAGGCGAAGCCGTAGGGCTCGGGGCCTGCGCTGGTTTCTGTGCTGGCGCGTCGGCGGCGAGAGCGCTCAACGCCCGTGCGAGCGCCTTCCCTGCCGCGGACGGCCGCACCCAACTTGGCGCAGCGTCGGTCCTGCCCGCCACACGCGGCGCTTCGGCCGCCGCTGGCCCCGCCTTGTCCGATGCAGGAGGCGTCGTCACGGAAGTCGCTGATGCAACCGTCTCTTGCACGACGGCTGCGGCCATGGCCTGCGGCAGCCGCTCTTGACCCGAGGGAACGTCAATCGCAGGCAGGGCGGTCCCAACGGGGTCCTGTGCCGCTGCCAGAGCGTCGGGAACGGTCTGATCGGACCCGGCGGCCTGCGCGGGCTGCGCTTGTGTTCCGTCTGCAGCGACCGCCGGAGCTTGCGAGTCGATCGCCGCGTCCTTCGATGTCGCACTCGGTTCCGGAGCGACCGTCAGGTCGATCGGCACCGGCACCGGCAACGGGCCCATTCCAAGCAGCGCTACCAGAGAAGCGCTCGCGTCTTCGGCCTCGGAGGTGTTCGTAGAGTCGACACTCCCGTCGGCCGCGCCAGCGGTAGTCGGCGCACTCGACTTCGTGGGACGGCCGGGCGATGCGTCAGCAGGCGCCGTGGACGATCTGGCCGCAGCGGCCAGATCGTCGACGAGCGACTGGAAGAGATCGGCGAGCTCCGCGACTGTGCCTGCGGCCGCTCCGTCTCCCGGGGGAGACGCCGCGGCGTCGACGTTCCCCAGGGCGAGCGGCCCCAGGTCGACTGCGATGGTCACGGCGGATTACCGTTTGAGGTTCAGCGTGTCGACAAGAATCTCGTCCGACACCGTGATGGTCTTCGAATTGGCCTGATACCCGCGCTGCGCAAGGATCATCTGCGTGAACTCCTGCGCGATGTCCACGTTGGATTGTTCGAGCGCGCTGCCGATGAGCGTGCCCCTCCCGCCCGTGCCCGCGACGCCGACGTTCGGCAGCCCCGCCGCCTGCGTTTCACCATAGCGGTTCGAGCCGAGCTTCACCAGGCCCTTGAGATTGTTGAAGGTCGCCAGCGCGAGGCGGCCGATGCCGACGGTCTGTCCGGCACCGAACGTCGCGACGATCGTGCCGTCGGCGCTGATGCTGATGTTGTCCACCATGCCGGGCGCGGAACCGTTCTGAGTCTTCGACGAGGTGGCAGACGGCGCCGAGAACCCGGTGATCGATGCCTTGTTGTTCGCATCGACGATGTCCCACTTGAGGGAAGAAGCGGCCGCACCATTCTTCCAGGCCGGCGTCGTGAACGTGATGTCCGCCGGAGGCGTGCCGCCACCGGTCGCCGGAGCCGCCGCAGTGAACGACGAGAGTTTGCCCGCCGTGTCGAACTGCAGTGCGCCGGAGCCGATGGAGAATGGCGTGCCGGCGGTGCCGCCCGTGATTTCGGCACCCGGAACCGTGATGCCGTAGGTCCAGGCTCCCGCAGCCGCCCCCTTCGTGTAGGTGATCGTCGCGACGTGCGGTTCGCCGAGCGCATCGTAGACCTGGACGGCGGTGATAGCAGTCGTCCCCGCCGCGGCGCCGGCGTCCAGGTTCGAGGTCGTGCCGAAGATCGTTGTCGCGCTCGGCGGCCGCAGCACGCCTGGCGGAATCGTGATGTCGGTCGGCTGCCCCGTCGCGAGGATCTCTCCGGTCGCGGGATCGATCGTGGTGTAGCCCTGCACGTTGGACCCGTCTGGCGTGACCAGCGTCCCGTTGCTGTCGAAGGAGAACTGGCCGGCGCGAGTATACGACGTGTTGCCGTCAGCACCGTTGACCACGAAGAGACCGCCGCCCTGAATCGCAACGTTGGTGGCTTCGCGGGTGTTCTCGATCGTGCCCTGGCTGAAAACCGGCGAAATCGATCCGGTGACGACACCGAGGCCGACCTGCATGGGATTGCCGCTCGCTCCGCCGACGGTCTGACTCACGAGGTCCATGAAGGACACCGAGCTCGACTTGAAACCAATCGTATTGATGTTCGCCAGGTTGTTGCCGATTACACTCAAGTAAACGGCGTTGGCGTTCAGACCGGACAGGCCTGCCGAGAACGAACCTACCGCCATGATGAACTCCTCAAAAAGAGTTACGTAGTCGGAATTATCTTGTCCAGCCGGGTATTCAGAGCATCGATGCTGGTCGCGATCTGCGTCAGCTTCTCGAGGGAGCTGAACGTCGCGAGCTGCGCGATCATCTCGCCCTGGTCCTGCGGCTTGGTCGGATCCTGGTGCTGCAACTGCGTGACCAGGAGCTGAAGAAACGCGTCCTTGCCCAGGGCCTCGCGTTTCGTGTCGGTTGTCGACGTCGTGTCAGCGCCAGTTGTCGGTGCGGCGATGCTGTTTGTCGAGTTGACGGTCATCTGACCTCCTCATGCGGATCGGCCGCAAGCGCATGCCGAACGCTCCCGAGCCAATCCAATTCCTTCTGTTCCTTCCGCCGTTCTGCGAGCGCCCATTCCGAGTGCAGGCGGTCACGCAGGCGTTCGAGCACGCGCACGTCGCGATGCGCCGCCTGGAGCCGCGCCACGGCCGCATCGACGGCCGCACGACGGTCCGCGACCATCGCTCGCCCGCGTTGAAACTCGTGACGCTGCCGGGTAATCCAATTCCGGTACCAGATGCTCAGGCCCGGATCGGCCACCGCCGACGCACCGCTTGCGAGCGTCGCGTCCAGCGCGGTACGTGCCTCTTCGAGCGCGCGCTCGGCGCGCTCGAGCGCCGCTTGCGCGTCTCCCAGAGCCCGTTTCGCACGATCCTCGGTCTGTTGGCGGAGATCGAGTGCCGCAGCCGCCCTGAATCGGAATGGAGCCATGCGCTCTCCGTACCTCGAGTCACTCCGTCAGCTGAAAGCTGAGAGCTGAAAGCTGAGAGCTGTTCTCAGATCCCCCGCAGTGCTGCGATCGACTCATCGAGGCTGCAGGCGACGTCCGCCGGCTGCTTCAGGAATGCTTCGATCTGCCCGCGCTTCGCCAGCGCTTCGTCGACGCGCGGATTGCTGCCGGCGACGTAGGCGCCGACGCTGACGAGATCCTCGGTCTCCTTCGCCGCCGACATCCAATCGCGCACCTGCCCTGCCTTCAGTCGGTGATCGACCCGCGTGACATCGGGCATCGTCCGGCTGACGCTGGAGAGAATGTCGATGGCTGGATAGTGATTGCGAGCGCCAAGCTCCCGCGACAGCACGATGTGGCCGTCCAGGATGGCGCGAACCGAATCGGCGACCGGCTCGGTCTGGTCGTCGCCTTCGACAAGGACTGTGTAGAACGCCGTGATTCCACCGGCGCCCCGCAGATTCCCCGCCCGCTCGAGCAGCCCCGGCAGCATCGCGAAAACTGACGGCGGATAGCCCTTTGCCGTTGGCGGTTCGCCTGCGGCGAGGCCGACTTCGCGCTGCGCCATCGCGAAGCGGGTCACCGAGTCCATCATCAGGAGCACGTGCTTGCCCTGGTCGCGGAAATACTCCGCGACGCTTGTCGCCGCAAACGCCGCGCGCAGCCGCACCAACGGCGGGCTGTCGCGTTGTCGACACGACGACGACCGCGCGTTTGAGGCCTTCGGGCCCGAGGTCGTGTTCCAGGAAGCTGCGAACCTCACGGCCGCGCTCGCCGATGAGGGCAATGACCGCGACATCGGCAGCTGTGCCCTTGGCCATCATCCCCAGCAGCGTGCTCTTGCCCACGCCGCTGCCACCGAAGACGCCAATGCGCTGGCCGCGTCCGCACGTCAGCAATCCGTCGATGGCTCGCACGCCCGTGCCCAGCGGCGCCGCGATCGGTTCGCGTGCCAGGGGGTTGATCGATACCGGTTGCAGCGGATATTCCGTCGTCGCACCGAGAGGTCCGAGGCCGTCCAGCGGATTTCCGAGACCGTCGATCACGCGGCCGAGAAGGGCATCCCCCACTGCCGCGGATGCGACGGTGCCGCGCGCGACGAGCCGATCTCCGGGACGTATGCCGGCGGTCCCGCCGAGGGGAACGGTGAGGAGGGCGCCATCCCGGAATCCGACCACTTCCATCGGCAGCGGTGACCGGCCGTCCCGGTGGAGCATGCAGAGCTCGCCGACGCTCGCGCGCGGACCGCTCGACTCGACCACGAGACCCACCGTCCTCGTCACGCGTCCGCAGAGGGGCAGGGGATCCGTGCGCCGGACGATGTCGAGATACCGGCCGAGCGAGAAACCGTCAGACATCGGCTCGTACTTCCAGGCCTGCGGTCTCGCCATCGAGGAGAGCGCGCGCGAGCTCCTGGAACTGCGCGTCGATTGAAGCATCGACGAAGCCGAACGGCGACTCGACGAGGCATCCCCCGCGGCTGACTGCGGCATCCGCCACCACGGTCACGTGCGCAGCCTCCCACCGTTCCGCGCCGCGCGCCGCAGCGCGGGTGAAGTCTTCGGGATGGAGCCGGATCGTCGCCTGCCCTGCTTCGCCCAACTTGTCGAGCGCCACCCGCGCGAGGGCCGTGAGCAGCTCGTCGTCGGCGGCGACCTCGCGACGCACGATGCGGCGGGCCACCGCGAGCGCGAGCTGAACGAGCTGTCGCTCGGACTGCTGCAGAAGCGTCTGGCGAAGCGAGGCCAGCTCCTCGAGCGTTTCGCCCAGACGCCGCACCATCGCATCGCCGCGACGGTTTCCGGCTTCGACGCCTGCCCGTTCGCCCTGGGCGTAGCCCTTCGCGAACGCATCACGCTCGAGGGCCGCCAGATGAGACTCCTGCTCGACGGGGTCCGGTGGCTGACGCTGTGCGTGAGCGGTCGGCTCCGGTGTGGTCTCAGGGATACCCAGAAGCGGCATGCCGATCGACGAGGACCACGGAACGCTGACGGCCTGCGCGGGATTGATTCGCGAGGCTCTAGGTGACATATGGCTCGTCCTCCGCCGCACCCGTCGTCAGGAGGCCTTCCTCTTCGAGCTTGCGTGTGATGGCGACGACCTCCTGCTGGGCCTTTTCGACCTCGCGCAGGCGAATGGGGCCGAGGACTTCCATCTCTTCTTTGATGAGATCCCCGGCGCGCTTCGACATGTTCTCGAAGAAGCGCATGCGAATCTCCTCGTTCGTTCCCTTGAGCGCGATCGTGAGAACTTTCTTGTCGGCGCGCTGGATGATCTCTCGAATTCCAGCGGGGTCTACCTTGGCCAGATCTTCGAAGACGAACATCAGATTCCGGATCGAGACCGCGAGGTCCGGAGACTCTCCTTCGATCGCCTCGATGACCGGACCGCTCAGGCCGCGGTCCATCCGGTTGAGCAGCTCGGCGACGGCGCGAACGCCGCCGTACGATTCGTGTGTGCCGCCGCCGAGTGACTTGAGCCGCTGCTCGATGACCGACGAGATCCGCGCGATGACCTCCGGAGAGATCTCTTCGAGGCTCGCCATCCGCGAGATCACATCGACGCGCACGTCATCAGGGAGCAGCCCGACGAGCTGAGAGGCCTGTGCCGGTTTGAGATGCGCGAGGATGAGCGCGATCGTCTGCGGATGCTCGGCAAGAATGAACTTCGAGAGCTGCTGCGGATCCGCCTTTTCGAGGGCCGTGAACACGAGCGTCGACTCGAACGACTTCACGAGCCGATCGAGCAGGCGTTTGGCCATCTCTGGACCGAGCGACTTCACGAGCAGCTTCTGCGCGTAGTCGACGCCGCCTCGCGCCACGTACTCCGCCGCGATCCACATGTTGTGGAACTCTTCGAGAACCTGTTCGCCGGACGCCGCGCGCACGCTGCCGAGCACCGCCACTTCCCTGGCGATCTGCTCGATCTCGTCCTCCTGCAGGTACTTGAACACCTCGGTCGAGGCGTCCTCTCCGAGCAGGAGCGTGAACACCGCGGCCTTGCGGACGCCGTTCATCGACGGTGAAGCGGCGGGAGTGGCGGACATGGATCAGCGATTCTCCTGCGACAGCCACATGCGCAGCAGGCGAGCCGCGTTTTCCGGTTCCTTTGCCGCGAGCGCGCCGAGCCGTCGCGTCAGGACCGGCAACTTGACATTCTCGGATGATTTCTCCGCCACGGCGGCGTCGAGCTGCGCCTCGATCTCTCCCTCGAGATCCCGGACGGTTCGAGGCATCGGGCCGCCCTCCGTGAGCGTCTGCGTCGGCATGGCGACTCCCGTCACGGTGGCGGTGGCGCTCCGCATCAAGGGCTTCACGAACATGAAGAACGCGAGCATGCCGAGAACCACGACAGCCAGAATGCGACCGCCTTCCCAGGCCTGGGGCGCCACACGCTGCCAGAGGGTGACCTTGGTCGGCTCCTCGACGGGCGCCTCTTCGAACGGCACGTTCTCGATCGTGAGCTGGTCGCCGCGAGAGGCGTCGAGACCGACGGCGGCAGCGACGATCGACTGTATCTTCTGCAGCTCCTCGGGCTTTCGAGCGTGCGTGCTCCGCGAGGTCGTGCCATCCGGATTCTTCGCAACGACCGCTTCGTTGTCGAGGATGACGGCAACGGACAATCGCGCCACTTCACCTCGCGGTCGAATCGTGTGGCGGATGATCTTGCTGATCTCGTAGTTGGTCGTCTCGGAACCGCGCGCGACAACAGGAGACGTCGGCGGCGGCGCCGCGGGCGTTGGCGTCGGTTGCGGAGGGGTGCCGGTGGGCGCCGGCGGAACAGGCGCCGGCAGATTCGCACGGGAACCGGCCAGGCCCTGCGCGCCGGACGCACCGGGCGCACCCGCGTCGCCCGTCACCTGCCGGCTGCGAATGGCCTGCGTCGTCGGATCCCACTTCTCTTCTGTCGCTTCTTCGCTCTGAGGATCGAGCCGGACCGACACGTTGACCCGCACGCCTTCCGAGCCGACGACCGGCTCGAGCAGCGAGACGACCTTCGTCGTCAAGTCGTGCTCGATGCGCTGCTGCCGCTCCATCTGGGGGCCGCCCGTCGGCTCGTCGTCCGAGCCGGCCGGCCGCGC
Source organism: uncultured Acidobacteriota bacterium (assembly GCA_963730995.1). Lineage (GTDB taxonomy): Bacteria > Acidobacteriota > Vicinamibacteria > Vicinamibacterales > 2-12-FULL-66-21 > CAVSUB01. The sequence continues at coordinate 971,754 of CAVSUB010000013.1, forward strand.
GAGCGGCCGTCCGAAGCTGTCGAGGATGACGACCGCTTCCGGCCGGAGACCCTCCACGCTGGAAGCGACGAGATTTGCGATCCCCTGCACTGTGGCATTGGTCGGCGAATGGTTGCCGCGCAGCTTGAGTACCACCGACGCTTTCGCCGGCTGCTCCTTCGAGGCGAAGAGCGAGCTCCGCGACATGGCGATATGCACGCGCGCGCTCGAGACCTCTCCGAGCGTCGCGATCGTCCGGGCGATCTCCCCTTCGAGCGCCCGCCGATAGTTGACCTGTTCGAGGAATTCCGTGGCGCCAAAGGCCGTGCGGTCGAAGATCTCGAAGCCGATGCGTCCCGAGGACGGCAGGCCGCCTGAGGCGAATTCCAGACGCAGCTCGTCGATCTTCGACGCGGGGACGCGGACGGATCGACCGCCCTCATCCAGCTGGTACTCGACTTTCGCGGCCTTGAGCCGGCTGACAACGTCGCCGGCTGATTCGGGATCGAGATCGGCGAACAGCAGCGCGTAGCTCGGACGCTGGATCCAGTACGTCGACGCACCCATGATGCCTACGACCACGAGGAACGCGCCCGCGAGGCTCAGGCGCTGAGCGTTCGACAGGGCTCCGCCGAGAGTCTTGAGACGGGAGAACAGCTGGGAGAAATCCACGGATAGGGGTCGTTTCGCGGACTAAACGGGCATCCGCATGATGTCCTGGTACGCCTGCACGAGCTTGTTGCGCACCTGGACGGTAAGCTGCAGCATCATGTCCGCCTGCTGCAAGGCGATCATGGCTTCGTGCACGTCGCCCGTGCCGTCGAGCATCTGACCGACGGCGGTATTGGCTGCCTGGTCCGACACGTTGGTGGCATCGAGCATCTTGCCGAGCGAAGCCGTGAACGCCGCGCCCGATCCGGCGGCCGGTGCCATGGCTGACGAGGACGATGACGAGAGGGCGGAAACGGCCTGCGTGGCAATCGTCCCGATCGGCTGGATGGGCATGGTCTAGTTCCTCAACTCTGGAGGCTGCGCCTCAGCGTCCGAGCTCCAGCGCCCGCTGAAGCATGTCGCGCACGAGGTTTATCGCGGTCAGGTTCGCCTGGTAGGCGCGTGCGGCGGACAACATGTCGACCATCTCCTCGGCCGGCTCCACGTTGGGAAGCGCGACGAAGCCATCCTTGTCTGCATCCGGATGCGACGGTTCGTACCGACGCTTGAAGGGAGTCTGGTCTTCTAAGACGGCGGCGACTTTCACGCCCGTGGCGCCCGCTTCCTGCAGCGTGCCTTCGAACGGTTTCACGCCATCGGCAGCCAGCACGACGTCGCGCCGGCGATAGGGCGTGCCCGAGGCGCTGCGCGTGGACTCCGAGTTGGCCAGGTTCGAGACTGCGACTTCGATCCGCGCGCGCTCGGCGTTGAGGCCGCTCGCGCTCGCGGCAATGGCTGCACTGAGGCTCGGCATGATCAGCGTCCTTCGTTGAGCGCGTAGCGCACCATGCGGAAGCGCGCGGCGAGCGCCGTCTGGGCCCGCGCGAAGTCACCCGCGGCGGTTGACATGGTCAGGAGTTCGCGGTCGATCTGCACGTTGTTGCCGTCCCGGCGCATTGGAAGTCCGTCGACTTCCTCGGTACCGACGGCTTCGCTCACCTTCCCCTGCAGATGGCTCTCAGAGGTTCCAGCGAGCGAAATGCTCCCGCCAAGCTGTTGCTCGAGAGCGGCCGTGAAATCCACGGCACGCGCGCGATAGCCCGGCGTGTTGACGTTGGCGAGATTGCCGGCCGCGACGACCTGCTTTGCCGCCGCGATGGACATCTGTCGCCGCAGCGCGTCGATGATTGCTGTATCGCGAATTTCGCCCACGATGCTGGTGCCTCAAGGAAAACGGTGACGCGCCGATTGTGAAGATGAGCGCAGGCTTCACACACCCACGCTGCCAGCAGTTGAGCAAGAAGGGTGCCCGGGATGGAAGGACGGAAGGTCCAGGGAAGCGGCCGGACTCAACAGAAATAGCGCCGGTTGCCCGACACCGACGGACGGCGGACCGGCCGCGCAGCTCCTATTAACGCCGGCGCGTCAACTCCGACATAAGATCCCGCAGCGATACCTCGATAGCCCCCAGCCGTGCCTCGATCGCGCCCAGCCGATCCTGTGCAACGTGTGCGGTTTCGGCGTCCCGTGTGTCTATCCGTCGCTGCAGCGCGCGATTCTCCGCTTCGAGCGCCACACGGTCCTCCACCCGCGCCAGCAGCACATCGATCTGCCCCAGCGAGAACGGCTTTGTGAGATAGTCATAGGCCCCAAGACGGACGGCCGTTATGGCGGAGTCGAGGGAGGCGTATCCGGTGATAATTACGACCTGTGTCGACGGGCTCGCAGCGCGCGCCGCCTGCAGAACGCCCAGGCCGTCCGCACCCGGAAGATGCAGGTCGGTCAGGATCAGACCGAACTGCCCGGCGCTTCGGTTGATGAGCGAGACAGCGGCGAAGCCATCGCTCGCCGTGGCTACGCGGTAGCCGCGGGCTCGGAGATGCTCGGCGAGCAACTCTCGGATCTCCGGCTCGTCGTCGATGACGAGGATTTCGAAACCTTTCGCTGGCTGATCGGTACGTGGCATGGGCATTGCTTGGTGGCCGCCGAAAGCACCCCCTCAACTAGAATCGGCACGGCGCGGCAAAACATGAATTCCTGCCCGCGCTGAGGAGACGAGCCCGAGTATGAACTACGTCACGCCCCCGTCCGTTCTCGTCGTGGAAGACGAAAGCGACCTCCGACAGCTCGTTGGGGACTCACTGCAAGCAGCGGGCTTCGAGCCCGTGCTCGTGGCGACGGCGGCCGAAGCCATGAGCCGCCTCGACGCCTTCGCGTTCGACGCGCTGGTGGTCGACCTCCGGCTTCCGGACGCGGACGGCATGGACGTTCTCACGGCGGCAACCGAACGCTATCCCGGAATTCTCGGCGTCGTGGTCACCGGATTCGGCGGTGTCGACGAAGCGGTGACGGCGATCAAACACGGGGCGATCGACTTCCTGATCAAGCCGTTCCAGCTCGGACGGCTGTCCCGCGTCCTGTCAGCGGGTCTCGATCAACAGCGCCTTCGCGCCGAGAACGCCGAGCTCCGAGCCCAGCTCCAGGATCGCTACCGCTTCGACAGCATCGTCGGTCAGAGCACGGCGATGCGGCAGGTCTTCTCGACGTTGGAGCTCGTGGCGCCGATGAACAGCACCGTGCTGATTCACGGAGAGACCGGCACCGGCAAGGAGCTCATCGCACGAACGATCCATCACAACAGCCCGCGCGCGGATCAACGCTTCGTGGCGTTCAACGCCGCCGCGATTCCCGAGACCCTCGCTGAGGCCGAGTTGTTCGGCCACACGAAGGGCGCGTTCACCGGCGCGGTGAACAGTCGGGTCGGACGGTTCGAAATGGCTCACCGCGGCACGCTCTTCATCGACGAAGTCGGGCTCATGCCGCTTTCACTCCAGTCGAAGCTGCTACGCACGCTGCAGGAGCGCGAGATCGAGCGCATCGGTGAATCACGGCCGATCAAGTTCGACGCCCGCATCATCGCAGCCAGCAACACCGACCTCCGCAAGATGGTGAAGGAGGGGACCTTCCGCGAGGATCTCTTCTACCGGCTGAACGTGATTCCCGTGACGCTGCCCCCCTTGCGCGAGCGGCGCGAAGACGTGCCGCTCCTGGCACGGCACTTCGTTCAGAAGTCCTGCCGAAGCAACAACCTGCCCGCGAAAACGCTGTCGCAGGACGCCGTCCGGGCGCTGATGAACTTCACGTGGCCAGGGAACATCCGGCAGCTCGAGAACGCCGTCGAGCACGCGGTCGCGATGTCGGGAGCCGAAGCGGTCATCGGCGCGGCGACACTGCCGGAAGACGTCCTCGCTCCGGGGCACTCCACGATTGTTCCCACAGTTTCGATTCCAGACGAAGGAATCAACTTCACGTCGGTCGTTTCGCAGCTCGAACGCGAGCTGATTCTGCGCGTGCTGGAGAAAACCCGCGGCAACAAGCGCCAGGCGGCTCGCCTGTTGAATTTGAGCCGGACGACCTTCATCGACAAGCTGCAGCGGCTGCACCTTGCCGACGATGCGGCCGCGGCTTCCTAGCGCTAGAGGACTGTCGGTTCACGACTTCATGCCGCTGCGCCTGCGGCAGGCAGGCGCAGCGTCCAGCGTGCGCCGTCCGCGCCGCTGTCGACCTCCAACTCACCCCCGGCCTGCCGCGCGATGAGTCGTGCGGCGGCGAGGCCGAGACCCGCAGCCGCCGAGCCGCGGGTCGTCACGAATGGCGCAATAAGGTCGAGATCCTGTGCGATGCCAGGCCCGTTGTCTGCGACGCTGACTTCGATGTGCCGATCGTCGGCCGCCACCGAGACTCGAATGGCGCCGGTCCGCGAGCCGGCGACCGCCTGCTCCGCATTGACGATCAGGTTCAGAATCGCCTGGAGCAACTGCTGCGCATCCATCCGTACGCGCTTGGGACCACCGCCTCCTCGCTCGAGCACCGTGTTGATCGAACCGCGCTTGTGCTCGTAGTGCCGTAGCTCCAGCGCTCGACTCGCGATCGCGGTCACATCGATCGCCTGCGGTGAAACGCGATCGGCCCGCGCCAGGTCTCCGACGGCTTGAAGGATGGCGTGCCCGCGCCCTGTCTGCTTGATGATGCCGTCGACACGCGTCGTCGCGGCCGAGGGGATGCCCGATGACGCGAGCATTTCAGCGGACCCGCTGATCATCTGGAGGATGTTGTTCAGCTCGTGTACCGCACCGCGGACCGAGTGGACGACGAGCGTCGCGCGGTTCAGAAGCAACAGTGTGGCGTCGGAAATCTTCGGGTCGCCAGGGGGTTCGCCTTCAGAGGTCATATGGGAAGTGCCAGGCCGGTGCGTGAACGTGCAGACACCCGATGGTCATCATTCTAAGCGTGATTGGCCATTCGCCCGACTGACGCGATTCAAGGTGTCCTGGCCTCGTTCCGATTATGTCGCTGAGAGTCGATTGTGACGCGGGCGCGTCGCCCGTCGGCCTGCTCAGAGCCGAGGACTGACACATGGCCACCGACGTCGAACGCCTGAAACCCATCGGCCCGCTTGCGGACTGGATGCGGTCGAACACCTCGAATATTCCGATGCTGCCCGAGGCGGCCGCGCGCGTGATCACCCTCGCATCCAGCCCGGATGTCACCATCTCCCAACTCGCACAGCTCATCACGAAGGATCAGGTGCTGACGACGCGCCTGTTGAGCCTCGCGAACTCGGCGTACTACATGTCGTCGATCGACGTCACCACCGTGCCGGAAGCGATCATGCGCATTGGCGCCGGGGCGGTCCGCAACCTGGCCGTCACGTTGTGCGTGACGTCGCGCATGCTGGACCGCAACGTCTACGGCGCGCACGGGCAGCTGCTGGTCGACCACGGTCTTGGCACGGCGTACGTTGCGCGTCTCGTCGCAGACGACGCCGGCGCGGACCCCGACCAGGCCTTCCTGTGCGGTCTGCTGCACGACATCGGCAAGATGGTCATCCTGAAGTGGCACTACGATCACGTGAAGCGCACGGGACAAGCGATGGATGCAACCGAGCTCGCGGAGCTGCTGACGCGCTGGCACCCGCAGGTCGCGAGCCTCGCGTTCCGCCGCTGGGGCCTCCCATCCGAGCTCGACGAGCCGGTGCTACATCACCACGACTACACGCAGGCAACGACTGCACGCCGAATGGCGGCGGTGATCTATCTCGCCAACCGGTTGAGCCATCGGTACGGATTCGGCTGCGAGCCGGACGCGACGGATCCTTTGAGCGATCCGGTCACCAGTGAGCTCGAGCTCGACGCAGAGTGGCTGGCGGAGATCGATCAGCGAGCGCCCGGGCTGTTCAAAGTGGCGCGCGAGACGCTGTCCTAGGGAGAACCCTAACGGTCAGAAATCTGAGCCCGAAAGTCAAGGGTCAGACCCAGGTCTGACCCCGCGCATCCTGGCCACCGACGGACGCTCAGCTCAAATCCGAGGCAGCGTGACTTCCTGCTGCTTGAGGTACTTCCCCTTCTTGTCCGCGTACGAGATCTCGCAGGGCTCGTCACTCTGAAAGAACAACACCTGAGCGATGCCCTCGTTGGCGTAGATCTTCGCCGGCAGCGGCGTGGTGTTGGAGATCTCGAGCGTCGCTGTCCCCTCCCACTCCGGCTCGAATGGCGTGACGTTGACGATGATCCCGCACCGCGCGTACGTCGACTTCCCCAGGCACACCGTCAGCACGTCCCGCGGAATACGGAAGTACTCGATCGTGCGGGCGAGGGCGAAGGAGTTCGGCGGGACGATGCAGGTATTCGACTTGATGTCGACGAACGAGAGCGGGTCGAAGTTCTTCGGATCGATCAACGTGTTGTTGATGTTCGTGAAGACCTTGAACTCGTCGGCCACGCGGATGTCGTAGCCGTACGACGAGAGCCCGTAGGAGACGACGCCCTCGCGGACCTGACGGTCCTCGAATGGCTCGATCATCCCGTGCTCGCGCGCCATCTTCCTGATCCACTTGTCCGACTTTATCGACATAGCCAGTCACGCTTCTCCTAACGTCGAAACAGCGCCAGCAGCAGCGAAACGAGCACGCTGAGCACAATCGACGTCACGAGAGGGAAATAGAACGTCGCGTTGCCGCGGCGGTAGACGACGTCGCCAGGCATCCGGCCGAATGGTACGCCGACGATCATCAAGACCCCGATCGCGGCAATGACCAGCCCGACGACAACCAACAGCTTTCCCAATTGATCCCTATCCGGCCAGCTCCATGCCCTGGAAGAAGTACCCCAGCTCGAAGGCGGCCGTCTCGGGCGCATCGGATCCGTGAGTTGCGTTATTCTCGATCGAAGCGCCAAACTCCTTCCGAAGCGTGCCCGCGTCGGCTTTGGCCGGATCCGTTGCGCCCATCAGGGCACGCCATTTCTTGATCGCGTCCTCCGCCTCGAGGGCGAGCACGACGACGGGACCGGATGCCATGAACGACGTGAGGCTCTTGAAGAACGGCCGCTGCCGGTGGACGGCGTAAAATCCTTCCGCTTCTGTCTGAGACAGACGCAGCAGGCGCATGGCACGAATCTGGAATCCGGCTTCCTCGATGCGATGAATAATCCGGCCCGCGGATCGCGCCGCAACCGCGTCTGGCTTTATGATGGCCAATGTCTGTTCCATATCCGGCCGATTATAGTCACAGACGAACATTCGGCGCGACCGGAAACGCAGCCGCGGACCGCACCATGCACGTTCGCTAACGCCTCATTCGATCCCGGGAACCCTGACCATGACCGACTCGACATCCCATCCGAAACCGAAGATCACGCACGCCATCTCGGACGAGCATCTCGGTGCGGTCGAAGGCGATCGCGCGAGCGACACTCTGCAGGGCAACCGGAATGCGCCGGCTCTCGATGACGAGGGGATGCCGAAGAACGACGACGTCGGGATCTCCGAGGATGTCCTCGGCGCGAACGAAGACGAGACGCAGGGATGATGCGGCCGGCCTACCGGCCGGCGGGCGTCGTCGAGGCCGGGAACATCAGGAACCTCCCGTACCAGTCGAGATAGCGCTCGAGCCGATCCTTCTTGTAGCTGGGTGTCGCGATCCCGTGGAACTGGCCGGGGTAGATCACGAGCTTCGACTCGACGCCGAGGCTGCGCAGGGCCTGGTACATCTGCTCGCTTCCGAGAAGCGGCACGTTGAAGTCCTTCTCGCCTCCAACGAACAGCGTCGGCGTATGAATGCGGTCGGCGTGAAAGAAAGGATAGGAGAGCTTCAGCCACAGGTCCTGCGCTTTCCAGGGCGGCCCCAGTTCCTGTTCGTACTGCTGGATGTACATGTCGGTGCCGTACATCGAGATCTGATTCGAGCTCCCCGCGCCGCTGATTGCCGCTTTGAACCTGGAGTCGGTTGCAATCACATAGTTCGTCAGGATTCCACCGTAACTCCAGCCTCCGATGCCAAGCCGATCGGGATCCGCCAGGCCGATCTTCACGACGTGGTCCATAGCGCCGAGCAGATCGACGACTTCCTTGTTCCCCCAGTCGGCGAAGATCGCTTTCTGATAGACACCTCCCCGTCCGTTGCTGCCCCGATAGTTGACCGCCACGACCACATAGCCATTCGCAGCGAACAGCTCGCGCTCGAAGTTGAACGCCTGTTCGTCCTGACCGTTGGGCCCGCCATGGATTCTGAGAAGCGTCGGGTATTTCCGACCGGCGACGTAGCTGGCTGGCTTGACGACGAGGCCGTGAACCTCGGTGCCGTCGCGACTCGTAGAGCTGAACAGCTCGGTGGTGCCGAACCAGACGCCGTTCGTCCACTCGTCGTTCTGATGCGTGAGCCGTCGGAGCTTCCCGTTTTCGATCGCGTAGACCTCGGGAACCTCGGTGGCGCTCGACACCAGCGCCGCAAGTCCTCCGTCCGCCGCAGACGCGATCGACGTGACGACCCGCGGGCCGGAGACGATCTCTTGGACGGGCCCGCCCGCGGCGGCAACTCGCGCGACGCGCTCCGAACGATCGTCGATGACGACGAAGGTGATCGAGCGGCCGTCGGCGGACCAGATCGGAACAGTAACGGGTCGGTCGAGTGCGTCCGTCAGAATTTTCGGCGTGCCACCGGCTGCCGGGATAACGGCCAGGCGATGCTGATCGTACGCGGAGTACTTCGGCTCGTCGCCCAGCAGGTAGGCGATCGACGAGCCATCAGGACTCCACGCGACCCGTCCCGTCTCCTCGGCCGTGGTCGTCGTCAGGCGAGCGGGCTGCGCGCCTGGGCGCGCCTCGACGACGAAGAGATCCCGGTTCGGCGCCTTATCGACGTCCCCTTCCCCGTGCCGCCTGATGAACGCGATGCGCTTGCTGTCCGGTGACCAGGCCGGAGACTCTTCGTCGTAGGCGCCCGGTGTGAGCGCGTCCACCTTCTTCGAAGCCACATCGCACAGATACAGGTGCGATCGCTGGCCGCGGAGATATCCGTCGACGTCCGCCTTGAAGTAGTACCGATCTATGACGATCGGTTTCGGCGTCTTGGGCGGATCGGCCTTCGCCGGTTCCTTGTCTTCTGGTGGGTCGGCGGGATCGGGATCCTCGACAACAAGGACGAGACGCCCGCTGTCTGGGGACCAGGCGTAGTCGGAAACACCGCCCTTGACGTCCGTCAGCTTGACGGCTTCGCCACCGGCACGGTTCAACAGCCACACCTGCGCGTGCTTCGCGCCCTGGCGGGACGATACGAACGACAGATACTTGCCGTCGGGGCTCCAGCGGGGCCGGGATTCGCTCTCGGGAGTGGACGTCACCTGGATCTGCTGCGTGCCATCCCAGCTGACCATCCAGACGTCCGTGTCGTTCTTGTCGGTGTCTCGAATCGCCCGAGTGACGGTGTACGACACCCACTGACCGTCAGGAGACCGCTGTGGGTCGCGCACTTCCCGCAGATTGAAAAGATCGTCGATGGTAAGGAGCCGGCGGGACTGCGCGTGTGAGGCCACCGCGCCACACGTCCCGAGGGCAAGCGCAAGCGCGACCACTCGGCGCATCAAGCCTCCTGTGCGCTACTTCAACGAGTCCATCACCTCGTCCAGGACGTGACGTCCAGGACGGACTCTCTCGAGCGGCAGCGTGGCCAGCGGCTCGTCTACGACGTTCAGGAGGCCGAGGAAGTCCTCTTTGGCGGGCTCGACATAGAGGACGCCGGTCGCAAACTCGCCTCGGCTCGAGGTCTCGTGGATCAAGCGCATGGCGGCGAGCTTGTCGGTCGGGTCGTAATCTTCCGCGACCTTCTTCAAGTACAGCTTCGATCCGTCGTGCAGCTTCACTTCCTTGGTCGTCCCCGCGTCGTATTCGATCGTGATGTCGTCGAAGAACGGGACGAAGCTCACCTCGCCGAGCGGCTCGTCGTGATCTTTTACGTACGCGTAACTCTTGGTCGAGCCCTCGTGATCGTTGAAGGTGACGCACGGTGAGAGGACATCGATCAGCGCCGTTCCGCGATGACCGAGAGATGCCTTCAGGATCGAGAGCAGCTGCTTTTTGTCCCCGGAGAACGATCGCGCGACGAAGGTGGCGCCAAGCTGGATCGCCAACGCGCAGCTGTCGATCGGCGGCAGATCGTTGACCACACCCGTCTTGAGCGTGGAGCCCACGTCGGCGGTCGGGGAGAACTGCCCCTTCGTCAGCCCGTAGCAGCCGTTGTCTTCGATGATGTAGACGATCGGGACGTTGCGCCGCATCAGGTGGACGAACTGTCCGATCCCGATCGCCCCGGTATCACCGTCCCCGCTCACACCGATCGCCTTCAGCGTCCGGTTCGCCAGCATGGCCCCGGTCCCGACCGACGGCATCCGGCCGTGCACCGTGTTGAAGCCGTGAGCGGCGCCGAGGAAGTACGCCGGGCTCTTGCTCGAGCAGCCGATGCCCGACAGCTTGATGACGTTCCGCGGATCGATCCCCATCTCGAAGAACGCGTCGACGATTCGCTCCGAGATGGCGTTGTGGCCGCAGCCGGCGCACAGCGTGGTCTTGCCCCCGCGATACGGCTGAACGTCCAGCCCGATGCGATTCAACTTCCTGACGGGTTCGGGTGCTGTGGTTTCCATCATTCTTCCTCAACCGGGGGGCTTCGCCCCGCCGGACCCCCCATCGCCGTCGCTCGCGGGCCGGGGTCCCCGGCGCGCGTATTGTGCGCGCTGGGGTGGTGGCGACCCCTTCGCCCCGCTCCGCTCCGGCGGGCGCGCCCTTGGCGCGCCTCGTACCTTATGCGGCCTGGTCAAACCTGTTAGACCGGCGCGCTTCGCCCCGCCGGCCCCCCCATCGCCGTCGCTCGCGGGCCGGGGTCCCCGGCGCGCGTATTGTGCGCGCTGGGGTGGTGGCGGCCCCTTCGCCCCGCTCCGCTCCGGCGGGGGCGCACCCAGGTTACTTACGCGACGCCGCTGGCCAGCGGCTGCTCCGCCTTACGGCCTTCCTGGACCAGGATTTCATCCGTGATCGAGCGCGCGTCGATGGGCAGGCCGTTGTAGTGCAGGACGCTTCGCAGCTTGCCGATCTGCCCGGGCGTCAGTTCGAGCCGCAGAAGGGCCGCCATCTGCGCGTCCCGGTTCTGCTCGACGACGTAAACACGATCGTATCGATCGATGAAAGTTGCGACGTCCTCGGTGAACGGGTACGCGCGCAGCCGCAGATAGGCAGTGCGCAGCCCTGCCTCGTCCGCGATTTGAGCCCGGCTTTCGTCGATTGCCCAGTGGCTGGAGCCGTAGCCGAGGATCCCGATCCGCGCGCCGGCGGGCTCGTCCACGATCGGGCGCGGCACGTATTGGCGCGCGGTCTCGAACTTGCGCGCCAATCGATCCACGTTGTGCGTATAGTCGTCCGGCCGTTCACTGTACTGCCCGCGCTCGTTGTGACCCGATCCGCGGGTGAAGTACGCCGGCATGCCGGTGCCAGGGATCGTGCGATACGGGATGCCATCGCCGTCCACGTCCTTGTAGCGTCCCCACTGCCCGAGCCGTGCCAGCGTCTCCTCGTCGAGGACCTTGCCACGATCGATCGGGCCTTCCGGATACTTGAACGGCTCCGCCATCCATGTATTCATGCCGAGATCGAGGTCGCTCATCACGAAGACGAGCGTCTGGAAACGCTCGGCGAGATCGAACGCGTCCATCGCCATCAGATAGCACTCTTCCGGCGATGCCGGCAGAAGCATGATCTGGCGCGTATCGCCGTGCGAAAGGATCGCGGTCGCCAGGATGTCGCCCTGCGCGGTGCGTGTCGGAAGGCCCGTCGACGGCCCGACGCGCTGGATGTCCCACACGACTCCCGGGACCTCCGCGTAGTAGGCGAGGCCGGCGAACTCCCCCATCAACGAGATGCCTGGACCGGAAGTGGACGTCATCGCGCGCGCACCCGCCCAGCCGGCGCCGACGACCATCCCGATGGACGCAATCTCGTCCTCCGCCTGCACGATTGCGTAGGTCGCCTTCCCGGTTTCCTTGTCGATCCGGTATTTCTTCATGAACCCGATCAACGCCTCGGGGAGCGAGGAGGACGGCGTGATCGGATACCAGGCGACGACGGTCACGCCGGCCATCATGCATCCAAGAGCGCCGGCGACGTTCCCCTCGACGAGCATCAGCCCCGAGGTTTTATCGGCCGGCTCAATCCAGTAGGGGTCGCGCTTCTGAAGGTGGTCCGCGGCGTACTTGTCCCCCGCTTCGAGCGCGGCGAGATTGAGTTCGATCGCCTTGGTCTTCTTGCCGAGCTGGCGTCGCAGCGCATGCTCCATCTGGTTCAGGTCGACATGAATCAACCGGGAGAGCACGCCGTCGTAGATCATGTTCTTGACGAGCCGGCGGAGCTTGGCGTCCTTACAGACCTCTGAAACGATCCTGTCGAACGGCACCGGGTAGAAAACGAGGTCGTCCCTCAAACCGCTGAGCTTGAGGGGCTCGTCGTAGAGGACGGCGGCGCCAGCCTCCAGCGACAGCACGTCCTCGCGGGCGGTTTCGGGGTTCATCGCAACCAGGAAGTCGATTTCCTTCTTCCGGCTGATGTAGCCGTCTTTGTTGGCGCGAATGGTGTACCAGGTCGGCAGGCCGGCAATGTTCGAGGGGAACATGTTCTTGCCCGATACCGGCACGCCCATCTGGAAGATCGAACGGAGCAGGACCAGATTTGCGGTCTGGCTTCCGGATCCGTTGACCGTAGCGACCTGAATGCTGAAATCGTTGACGATAAGACGAGGCGCGGTCGGGCCGTTTGTGCCCCGAACCGCAACATCGCTCGGAGACATGGGCTGTCCTTCCGCGACGGGAGCTCTTGTAATAGTCGACCTGAGAGGAATTATAGCATCCGACCGGCGCCCAAGTCGGGGGGCAGGGCGGACCCTTATGCCCTCAGGGCCGTCTTCACTGCGGCTCCGATATCCGCCGGACTCTTGACCACGTGGACGCCGGCAGCTGAGAGTGCATCCATCTTTTCGGCCGCTGTGCCCTTTCCACCAGCGATAATTGCGCCGGCGTGGCCCATCCGGCGTCCGGGTGGCGCCGTCTGGCCGGCGATGAAACCCACCACCGGCTTCTTGAACGATCGCCGGATGAAGGCGGCGGCCTCTTCTTCGGCGCTCCCGCCGATCTCCCCAATCATAACGACCGCCTCCGTCGCGGAATCGCCCGCGAACAGTGAGAGGGCATCGATGAAGCTCGTGCCGATCAACGGGTCGCCGCCTATTCCTATGCAGGTCGTTTGACCGAGGCCGAGTCGGGTGAGCTGATGAATGGCCTCGTAGGTGAGTGTGCCGCTCTTGGACACGATCCCGACGCGGCCTTCCTTGCAAATGTGTCCAGGAATGATGCCGGCCTTCGCCTGACCGGCGGTGATCAGGCCGGGACAGTTTGGTCCGATCAGCCTCGTCTTCGAGCTTCGTACGACGGTCAGCGCCCGCATCATGTCGAGCGTCGGGATGCCTTCGGTGATGCAGACAGCCAGAGGCAATCCTGCGTCGGCCGCTTCCATGACCGCATCTGCCGCTCCCGGCGGCGGCACGAAAATCACGGTTGCATTGGCGCCGGTGGCCTTCACCGCGTCCGAGACGGTATTGAACACGGGCCAGCCTTCATGCGTCGTCCCGCCCTTGCCGGGGGTGACGCCTCCGACGACCTGCGTTCCGTAGGCTGCCGCCTGCTTGGCGTGGAAGGTCCCCTCGCGTCCGGTGATGCCTTGAACGATGAGGCGTGTGTTGCGATCGATCAGTACGGCCATTGAATCGTGTACTCTTCTTCACTGCCGCGGGGCCCCACCCCCGCGGCCACTCGCCGCTCGCTCTGCTCGCGGCTGGTTATCTGCGACAGCCTGCTCTCAGCGGCGTCTCTACGTCAGCGCCACGACTTTCTCGGCCGCTTCGCTCATCGTGTCTGCGGTCGTAAAATTCAGGCCGCTCTCCTTGAGCATCTGCTTTCCCTTCTCGACGTTGGTCCCTTCCATCCGGATGACGATTGGCACGGGAACGCCGAGCTCACGCACAGCCGCGATCACGCCTTCAGCCAGGACGTCGCACCGCAGGATTCCCCCGAAGATGTTGATGAGGACCGCCTTCACGCTTGTATCCGACATCAGGATTTTGAAGGCGTTCCTGATCTGCTCTGCGTTGGCGCCGCCGCCGACGTCCAGGAAGTTGGCCGGCGACCCACCCGCAAGCTTGATGATGTCCATCGTGGCCATCGCCAGACCCGCGCCGTTCACCATGCAGCCGACGGTTCCGTCCAACTTGATGTAGTTGAGCGAGAACTTCGACGCTTCGACCTCGAGCGGAGCTTCTTCGTCGACGTCCCGCAGCGCCTTGATGTCGGCGTGCCGGTAGAGGGCGTTGTCGTCGAAGTTCATCTTCGCGTCGAGCGCCAGCAGGCTGCCGTCCTCGGTCACGATCAGCGGGTTGATTTCGATGAGGGAGGCATCGGTCGATTTGAATGCCTCCCAGACCGCCGTCATGAACCCGACCGCCTGCGAGACCTGCTTCCCTTCCAGGCCGAGGGCGAACGCCAACTTGCGAGCCTGATACGGCGCAAGGCCTACGCCCGGGCTGATGACTTCCTTGAAAATGCGATCGGGCGTCTCTTCGGCGACCTTCTCGATCTCGACGCCCCCCTCGGGGCTGACCATGAGCACCGGCCGCTCGCTCGCGCGATCGATCACCAGCCCGAGATAGAGCTCCCGCTTGATCTGAAGCCCCTGCTCCACCAGTACCCGCCCGACCCTCTGCCCGGCGGGTCCCGTCTGATACGTGACGAGTGTCATGCCGAGCATCTTGCCGGCGGCTTCCGACGCGGCCTGCGGGCCTTTGACGACTTTGACGCCGCCGCCCTTCCCTCGTCCGCCAGCGTGGATCTGTGCCTTGACGACCACCGTGCCCCCGCCAAGCCGCTCGGCGATCGCGCGCGCCGCGTCCGCATCGAGCGCGACGTCGCCTTGGGGAATTGGTACGCCGTGCCTGGACAGGATCGCCTTGGCTTGATACTCGTGAATCTTCATCGTGTCTCGACTGTGTTGGGCACAGAGCGTCCGTCAGCGCCTGCGCAATCCCACCATCATGTGCCGGGCTTGCGCGGGGAATCAAGACCTGGACGTCGGAGGTGACGGAGAGAACGGAGTTCACAAACGGAGCAACGGAGCAAACGGAGACGAAACGGAGAAGACGAGTCTGCTCCCGACTCCTGGGTCGCGGCGCCGGCTGCAAGCCGGCGTGGAATCGCCGCGCTGCGCGCGGCCGCGACCTGCTGTGTGCAGCAAACCGTCCCGGCCTCTCCGTTTCGTCTCCGTTGACGCCGTTCCTCCGTTTGTGAGCCTTCTCCGTACCCCTCGTCCACTCCCGTGAGTTGCACGCCCCAAAATCCACCAGCTACAATCGTACGGATCGACGAACGCTCATCACCATGGCTATGACGTCCAACTTCCGCCGCGTGTTCACGTCATCGGTCGGCACGAAGCTGCTGATCGGGCTGACAGGGCTGGCGCTCTTCGCATATCTCATCCTGCACCTGGCCGGAAACGCGCTGATCTTTCTCGGGCAGGACACGTTCAACGCGTACTCGCACACGCTCATCTCCAATCCGCTGATCGTGCCGATCGAGATCGGCCTTCTCCTCATTTTCCTGCTGCACGTGTACAAGGCCGCCGCGATGTGGATCGCGAATCAGTCGGCGCGCCCGGTGCGGTATCAGAAGAAGAGTCGGGCCGGGCATACCAGCCGCAAGAGCTTGGCCTCCTCGACGATGATCGTCACGGGCACGGTGACGCTGCTGTTCGTGATGATCCACGTCAAACAGTTCAAGTACGGCGCGTACTACGCCACCGCGGGCAACCCGATCGTCCGCGACCTCTATCGAACGGAGGTCGACGTCTTCCACCACACGGCGTGGGTGGCCTTCTACGTAGTCTGCACCGCCCTTGTTGCGCTGCATCTTCGTCACGGAATCGCCAGCGGATTCCAATCCATCGGAGTCGACCATCCGCTCTACACGCGGCGACTCGTGACGTGGGGCATCATCGGGGCGATCGTCGTCGGCGGTGGCCTCGCCGTCATTCCGCTTCTCGTCTACTTGACGACGTGAGGACAGCGATCATGCACCGGCTGGCAGAAGCCAACACCAGCAAGACGCTCGACGCAAGAATCCCAGGCGGCTCGCTTGCCGAGAAGTGGGATCGCTACCGCTTCGAGTCGAAGCTCGTGAACCCGGCCAATCGGCGGAAATACACGATCCTCGTCGTGGGAACCGGCCTCGCCGGCGCGTCAGCAGCCTCGTCGCTGGGCGAGCTCGGGTACAACGTCCTGAGCTTCTGCATCCAGGACAGCCCGCGCCGCGCTCACAGCATCGCCGCACAGGGAGGGATCAACGCGGCGAAGAACTATCAGAACGACGGCGACAGCATTCAGCGGCTGTTCTACGACACGGTCAAGGGCGGTGACTACCGATCGCGTGAAGCGAACGTCTACCGGCTGGCGCAACTGAGCGTCAACATCATCGATCAGTGCGTCGCCCAGGGCGTCCCGTTCGCCCGCGAATACGGCGGCCTCCTGGACAATCGATCGTTCGGCGGCGCCCAGGTCTCGCGAACCTTCTACGCCCGCGGGCAGACAGGACAGCAACTGTTACTGGGCGCGTATCAATCGATGATGCGCCAGGTCGAGCTCGGGCGCGTCACGTCGTTCGCCAATCGCGAGATGCTCGATCTCGTCATCGTCAACGGCCAGGCGCGCGGCATCGTCGTCCGCAACCTCCTGACGGGAGAGATCGAGCGATACGCGGGGCACGCCGTCCTTCTCTGCACAGGCGGCTACGGCACTGCGTACTACCTCTCGACCAACGCCGTGAATTCCAACGTGACGGCTGCCTGGCGCGCCCACAAACGCGGCGCGTACTTCGCCAATCCGTGCTACACGCAGATTCATCCCACCTGCATCCCGGTCTCAGGCACGCACCAATCGAAGCTGACACTCATGAGCGAGAGTCTGCGAAACGATGGACGCGTCTGGGTGCCCAAGCAGAAGCACGACACGCGGGCTCCGGAAAAGATTCCTGAACAGGAACGGGACTACTACCTCGAACGCCGGTACCCGAGCTTCGGCAACCTCGTGCCGCGGGACGTCGCCTCCCGCAACGCGAAGGCGGTATGTGACGAGGGGCGCGGTGTCGGGGACAGCGGTCTGGCCGTGTATCTCGACTTCACGGACGCCATCGGACGGCTCGGGGTCGACGTGATCCGCTCGCGCTACGGCAACCTCTTCGACATGTACACCAAGATCACCGACGAGGATCCGTACAGGGCGCCGATGCGGATCTATCCGGCCATCCACTACACGATGGGTGGGCTCTGGGTGGACTACAACCTGATGAGCACGATCCCAGGTCTGCACGTGCTCGGTGAAGCCAACTTTTCGGATCACGGCGCCAACCGTCTCGGCGCCAGCGCATTGATGCAGGGTCTCGCGGACGGGTACTTCGTGATCCCGTATACGCTCGCAAACTATCTCGGCAGCACGACGTTCGCGCCCGTCACCACCGACCATGCCGGCTTCAAGGAGGCGGAAGAGGCCGTCCAGGGCCGTATCGACAAGCTGCTGTCCATCAAAGGTTCGAAGACACCGCGACAGCTCCATCGGGAACTGGGGGCGATCCTCTGGGACGACGTAGGAATGGCGCGCAACGACGCCGGGTTGAAGAGGGCGCTGGCGCGCATTCCTCAACTCCGGGACGAGTTCTGGCAGAACGTCTCCGTACCTGGCCCGAAGAACAACTTGAACAAGAACCTCGAGTACGCGGGCCGAGTTGCCGACTATCTCGAGTTCGCGGAACTACTGACGCTCGATGCTCTCCATCGCACGGAGTCCTGCGGCGGGCACTTCAGAGAAGAAAGCCAGACCGCCGACGGTGAAGCCCTTCGAGACGACGAGCGCTTCAGCTATGTCGCTGCCTGGTCGTTCCAGGGTGTAGGACAGCCCCCCGCGCTGCACATCGAGCCGCTCGTCTTCGAGTACGTGAAGCCGAGTCAGAGGAGCTACAAATAGCTATCAGCCATCAGCCGTCAGCTCTCAGCTGTCGGCTATCAGCTGAGAGCTGAAAGCTAACCATGCGTATCAACCTCAAAGTCTGGCGCCAACCCGATCGGACACAGCAGGGGCGACTGGTACCTTACACGGCCGAGAACGTTCTCGCCGACATGTCGTTCCTCGAGATGCTTGATGTCGTCAACGAATCGCTCATAGCAAAGGGCGACGACCCGATCGCGTTCGACTCCGACTGCCGCGAGGGGATCTGCGGCGCATGCGGATTCCTGATCAACGGCGTCCCGCATGGTCCGGATCCCGGTACAACGGTGTGCCAGCTCCACATGCGGCGATTCAAGGACGGCGATACGCTGGTCCTCGAGCCGTGGCGCGCGCGGGCGTTCCCGCTCGTCAAGGATCTCGTCGTCGATCGGAGCGCGTTCGACAGGATCATCCAGGCGGGCGGCTACACGTCGGTCAACGTCGGAGGCGCCCAGGACGCGAACAGCATCCTGATCTCGAGGGACACGGTCGAACATGCGATGGATTCGGCGGCATGCATCGGCTGCGGGGCATGCGTGGCAGCGTGCAAGAACGCATCGGCGGTGCTGTTCACATCCGCGAAGGTGAGTCACCTCGCCCAGTTGCCGCAGGGCCAGGTGGAGCGCGAGACTCGAGTCGTGTCGATGGTTGAGCGGCACGACGCCGAGGGGTTCGGCAGCTGCTCGAATGAAGGGGAATGCGAGGCCGTCTGCCCGAAGGAGATTTCGATCACCAACATCGCCAGGATGAACCGGGAGTACTTCCGGGCGATGCTGGTCTCTAGAGGGTAACTTTATCGGGATCAGGGATCCGGGATCCGGGATCCGAAAACCCTCGGACTCTCTTCAAAGGTCTTGTCGGATCCCAGACAACGGACCACCGATCCCGACAGCCTCACACCTTTATGACGTCTGTCAGCTCTTTCACTGCAGCGGCCGACTTCCTGAGCGCCGCATCTTCGTCGGCCGTCAGCTTGATCTCGATGATCTGTTCGACGCCTCGCGCGCCAAGCTTCACCGGTACGCCGACGAACAGGTCTCGAACGCCGTATTCGCCCTGAAGGAAGACCGAGCACGGGAGGATCTTCTTCTTGTCCTTGAGAATGACCTCGACCATCTCCGCCGCCGCCGATCCTGGGGCGTACCACGCGCTCGTCCCGACGAGCTTGGTGATCTCGGCGCCGCCTTCCGCGGTTCGTTTGCTGATCGCCTCGATGCGCTCCTTGGAGATGAGCTCCGTGATCGGAATACCCGCAACGGTCGAATAGCGCGCGAGAGGCACCATCGTGTCTCCGTGGCCCCCGAGGACGAACGCGTGCACGTTCTCGACCGAGACGTTGAGCTCGAGCGCGATGAAGGTGCGCATCCGCGCCGAATCCAGCACGCCCGCCATGCCGATGACCCGCTCGCGCGGGAACTTGCTCAACCGGTAGACGGCCTGGCACATCGCATCGAGCGGGTTCGCGACGGGCACGATGATCGTGTTCGGCGAGAACTTGACGATCTGCTCCGTCACCGACTGCATGATCTTGTAGTTCGTCTGCAGCAGGTCGTCGCGGCTCATGCCCGGCTTGCGGGGCACTCCGGACGTAATCACCACGACGTCGGAATCGGCCGTCTGCTTCCAGCCCTCCTCGGTTGCCCCGTAGCCCACGACGCGCGAATCCGACCCTTCGATCGGGCAGGCCTCGAGCATGTCGAGGGCGACTGCCCGCCGACTTGGTTTCGGCGATGTCGATGATGACGACGTCCGCAAGTTCCTTGTCGGCGAGGGCGCGCGCGACAGTAGCGCCGACATTGCCGGCGCCGCCCACAACGGTCACTTTACGATTCATGTATCCGAGTCCTCCAAAACACTCAGCTTCAGCTTTCAGCTTTCAGCGCATCCGGGCAATTCGATCGTTGGGGTGAACTCGGACGGCGTCCGCCGCGCTTCCGTGAAAGCGGCTCAAGGCTCACGCTAGGCGATCGAGCTACCCCGGTCCCGCGGGAAGCGGGAAGCTATGTCACATATTCTTGATGATTGCGTCCCCGAACTCCGACGTCTTCAGCTCGACGGCCCCGTCCATCAGCCGCGCGAAGTCGTAGGTGACCTGCTTCGCGGCGATCGCCAGGTCCATCCCCTTTACAATCAGGTCCGCCGCCTCGCCCCATTTGAGGTGGCGCAGCATCATCTCGCCCGAGAGAATCACCGAACCGGGATTGACCTTGTCCTGGTTCGCGTACTTGGGGGCGGTGCCGTGCGTGGCCTCGAACACCGCGTGGCCGGTCACGTAGTTGATGTTGCCGCCCGGCGCGATCCCGATGCCACCGACCTGCGCCGCCAGCGCGTCCGACAGGTAGTCCCCGTTCAGATTGGGGGTGGCGATAACGTCGAACTCGTCCGGCCGCGTCAGGACCTGCTGCAGCGTGATGTCGGCGATCGCATCCTTGATCACGATGCCGGCCCCCGGCTGGCCGTCGGGAATGCGGCACCATGGCCCGCCGTCGATCTCGACCGCACCGAAGAACGACTTGGCGACGTCGTAGCCCCAGTCGCGGAACGCGCCCTCGGTGAACTTCATGATGTTGCCCTTGTGCACCAGGGTCACGCTCTTGCGCTGGTTGGTAATCGCGTAGCTGATCGCGCTGTGCACAAGACGTTCGGTGCCGAGATAGCTGATTGGCTTGAGGCCGACGCCGACCTGCACGCCGACCTCGCGCACCGGCCCGCCGATCGCCCGCACCATCGCCTGCCATTCGGTCGCGGCCTGCTGTGTGCCGAAGCGGATCTTCTTGAACTCCTTCGGGAACTCCCGGGCGAAGAAGTCCAGGATCTTCTGCGCCTCCGGCGTGCCGGCCGCGTACTCGATCCCGGCGTAGATGTCCTCGGTGTTCTCGCGGAAGATCACCATGTCGATCTTTTCCGGATGCTTGACCGGCGACGGCACGCCTCGGTACCAGCGAACCGGACGGAGGCAGACGAACAGGTCGAGCATCTGACGGAGAGCGACGTTGAGCGACCGGATGCCGCCGCCCACCGGCGTCGTGAGAGGTCCCTTGATGCCAACGAGATAATGGCGGAACGCTTCGACGGTGTCGTCCGGCAGCCAGGTGTTGAACTGCGTGAAGCTCTTTTCGCCGGCGAACACTTCGACCCACTCGATCTTCCGCTTGCCGCCGTAAGCCTTCTTGACCGCCGCGTCGAACACCCGCACGCTGGCGCGCCAGATGTCAGGACCCGTGCCGTCCCCTTCGATGAACGGGATGATCGGGTCGTCCGGAACGATCAGACGGCCGTCCTTCTTTGTGATGGCGGTTCCAGTGGTTGGCGGCTTGAGCTGCGTGAAGGTTGGCATAAGCGGAAATTAGGTCACATCACCGGCGGGCTGTCACCGGATCTTCACAGAAACTGTGGAAAAGGTTGTGGAAAACGTTCGCGAAACGCCCGCGAATCCGCATCATTCGGGCGCTCGGACCGCTTTGCACCACGTTGGTGCGAGGTGCGCGAAGGTGTCGCGAGCGCAACTGCAGATTATACTTGGTCGAGCGCGGGTTCGGCCCGATCGATTCGAAGGCTCGAGCGCCCGCGACGAGAACCTGTCCGACAGCACGTCCGGACGCAACATTCACCGCACCAGCTCCGTTATTCCATGCACATCGTCATCGCCGATCAACTGCCGGCCTCCGCGGTCGGACTGCTCACGAGTCTTGCCGGCTGCACCGTCGACGCCAAAGCCGGCCGCGCGCCCGCTGACCTCGCGCGCGATCTCGCCAATGCGGACGCCCTCGTCGTCCGCAGCGCGACGACCGTCGACGAGGCGCTGATTGCAGCAGCGCCGAAACTTCGGGTGATTGCCCGCGCGGGAACCGGTGTCGACAACGTCGATGTCCCCGCTGCAACAACGCGCGGCATCGTCGTCATGAACGCCCCTGGCGCCAACAGCGTGAGCGTCGCCGAGCACGCGCTCGCGTTGATGCTTTCGCTCGCGCGAGCCGTTCCGGCCGCGGACGCGACCATGAAGCGCGGCGTGTGGGACAAGAAGAAGCTCACCGGCATCGAGTTGCGGAGCAAGACGCTCGGCCTCGTCGGCCTCGGCCGCATCGGTCAGGAAGTTGCCGCCCGCGCGCGCGCGTTCGGCATGGAGATTGTGGCGCACGATCCGTTCATCTCCGAGCAGGTTGCGGGGACGCTCGGAGTCGAGCTGCTCGATCTCGACGGCCTCTGCGCACGCGCCGACTACATCAGCCTCCACATCCCTGCGACGCCGGAAACCCGACACCTCTTCAACAGCGATCGTCTGGCGAAGTGCCGCAAGAACGCGCGCCTCATCAACACCGCCCGTGGTGAATTGATCGACGAAGCCGCGCTCGCCAAGGCCATCACGTCGGGACACATCGCTGGCGCCGGCCTCGATGTGTTCGAAACAGAGCCGCCGCGTGACAGCGCGCTGACGGCGCTCCCGCAAGTGGTTGCAACGCCGCACATCGCGGCGTCGACGGTCGAAGCGCAGGAACAGGTGGGACTCGAGACGGCCGCGGCCGTCAGGGATTTTCTGGTCGACGGCGTGATTCGGAACGCGGTGAACTTCCCGGCCGTTCCGTCCGAGGACTTCGAGAAGGTCCGACCGTTCATGGTCCTCGCCGATCGGATGGGCGCGCTGGTCTCGCAGCTCGCCGGGGGACGCACACACTCCATCGGAATCCGACACTACGGACCACTCGTGAGCGCGAATGCCGGCCTGCTCGCCAGTTCTGTTGTCGCAGGCGTGCTCCGCCCGATGCTGTCGTCGACGGTGACCGTCGTGAACGCACGAACGGTCGCGGAGAGCCGCGGCATCGAGATCGTCGAGTCGAAGAGCTCACGGCCGCGCGACTTCGCGAACCTCCTCTCGATCAAGCTCCACACGAGCGAGGGCGAACGGTGGATCGAAGGCACCGTCTTCGAGCCTGGAAGTCCTCGCCTCGCGATGCTCGACGGGGTCGACGTCGAGGCGCCCCTCGAGGGGGTCGTGCTGGTGCTGCGCAACGACGATCGTCCGGGCGTCATCGGGGGCGTGGGCACGATCCTGGGCCGACACGGCATCAACATCGCCAGCTTTGCGCTCGGGCGGAGCGCGACGGGAGCGGTCGGCGTCGTCGCACTGGACTCTGACGCCGACGCGCCAGCCCTGTTGGCGGCAGTGCAGGAGATCCGGGCTCTCCCTGCCGTCAAGGACGCGCGGACGGCCACGATTACGCCTCGCCGCTGACGAAATCGGCGCGCTTTCGTGAACCGACGAGCGGAGTTGCCGACTTCGGGCGGGTGACGCTCCACTGGCTGCCGGCCCGGCGGCGCTGTGGTACCATGTCGGCGATCCTCCGATGACTCCCACCCGCGCAACGGGGTACGTCGGTCTCGCATTCGTGCTGGTGGCCTGGCTGGCGGATGCCACGGGACTGTCCGTCGGATCCGCCCCGGCGCAGCCTTCGCCCGAACGCGCCCAACCGTCACCGACACAGGTTCTGGCCGACGAAGTCCAGGCGCAGTCGTCCCGGCTCCGCGAGCGGCTGTCGGCCGCGCCGGAGCCGCGCCAGCCGTCCAGGAATCCGTTCACGTTCGCTGCGCGGTTCGTCCGGCAGGCGAATTCACCGACGGGTACGGCGGGCCGAGTCCAGACGCCCGTTCCCTCCACTCCCCCGGAGCCTCCACTACAACTGGTCGGCGTCGCGGAACGTGAAACACCGGCGGGTCCCGTGCGGACCGCAATGATCACGGCGGACTCCGACGAGTTGTTCATGTTGATCGAGGGCGACACGTTGGGTGGACGCTACCGCGTGAAGAGTGTCGGACCCGACGTCGTCGAGCTCACCGATCTCGTCACCACAGCGACGCGCCGCCTGGCGCTGCGCTAGCGTCCTGAAAACGCTCGCTCAACAGACCTTCCCGTCAATTCGACGGACTCCAGACAGCGCATTGTCACTTCGTGCAGTTGTGGTAATATTTGCCGTGCCCCCTGTTTCACACTCCGGGCAGCCCCCTCAAGTCAGTTCCCGTTTCGCCATCGCCATCATCCCCGCGAGGTATCAGTCGACGCGACTGCCAGGCAAAGCGCTCGCGGATATTGGCGGCCGACCAATGATCGAGCACGTGTACAGGCGCGCATCCTCCGCCCGCTCGGTCAGTGGCGTCATCGTCGCGACCGACGATCGAAGAATCGCTGAAGCGGTGTTGGCGTTCGGCGGCGACGTGCGGATGACATCAACCTCGCACCAAAGCGGCACCGATCGGCTCGCGGAGGTCGCGGCATCGCTCGACTGCGATCTGATCGTCAACGTCCAAGGCGACGAGCCGTTGATCGAACCGGAGATGATCGACGAGGCCATCGCGCCGTTCGCGTCCGATCCAGCGCTCGAGATGAGCACGCTCCGCAAGCGGATCGACGAGCCGTCCGAGCTACTCAATCCGAACGTGACGAAGGTCGTCGTAAGCGATCAGGACTTCGCGTTGTACTTTTCCCGTGCGCCGATTCCGCACACCCGCGAAGGCTGCCCGGCCGCGCCGGCATGGCGACACGTCGGAATGTACGTCTACCGGCGCGATACGCTGTTGCGCCTCGCGGGCCTGCCACCTGGTGCGCTCGAGCAGTCGGAGGCGCTGGAACAGCTCCGGGCGCTCGCGCACGGGATCGGGATCAAGTGCGTCGAAACGGCCTGGGAGTCAATCGGCGTGGACACGCCGGCCGATCTCGATCGCGTTCGCGCGCTGCTCGCAGCGCAACCCATGGCCACTGCCGGACCGAAACCCAGGAGCACGGTACACGGATGACCGACACGCCCCGCGACGTTGCCTCGTCGGCGCCTTCTTCGGACGCCATCAGACCCGTCAAGTACATCCTGGTAACCGGCGGCGTTGTCTCGTCGCTCGGCAAGGGACTCGCTGCTGCGTCGATCGGAGCCCTCCTCGAGGGCCACGGCTACAAGGTCGCGCTGCAGAAGTTCGATCCGTACATCAACGTCGACCCGGGCACGATGAGCCCGTACCAGCACGGCGAGGTCTACGTCACTGACGACGGCGCGGAGACGGACCTGGACCTGGGGCACTACGAGCGCTTCACCAATCAGATCACGACACGGAACAACAACTGGACGACGGGCAAGATATATCTGTCGGTGATCAACAAAGAGCGCCGCGGTGACTACCTTGGCCGCACCGTGCAGGTCATCCCGCACATCACGAACGAGATCAAGGACAGCATCCGGTCCGTCGCGAAAGACGTCGATATCGTCCTAGTCGAGATCGGCGGGACCGTCGGCGACATCGAGAGCCTGCCGTTCGTCGAGGCCATCCGTCAGCTGCGACAGGACGTCGGCCGCGAGAACACGCTTTACATCCACCTGACACTCGTCCCGTTCATCGGCGCCGCGGGTGAGCTCAAGACGAAGCCGACGCAGCACAGCGTCCGCGACCTGCGCGCGATCGGCATTCAGCCCGACATCCTGTTGTGCCGGACGGATCGATACCTCGACCAGGACATCAAGCGGAAGATCGCGCTGTTCTGCGACGTGGACGAGGAGGCGGTCATCACCGCGAAGGACGTGTCCAGCATCTACGAGGTCCCGCTCGTCCTGGCGGACGAAGGGCTCGATCGCATCGTGCTCGATCGGCTCCATCTGCCTCGAACCGAAGCGCACATGGAGGCATGGTCCGATCTCGTCGATCGAATCAAGCATCCCTCTGACGAAGTCACGATTCACGTCGTCGGAAAGTACGTCGGCTACGAGGACTCGTACAAGAGCCTCAACGAGGCGCTCTACCACGGTGGTTTCAAGCACCGCCTGCGCGTGAACATCCGTTGGGTGGAGGCCGAAGCGCTGGAACAGCCCGGCGGAGAACAACTGCTCGACGGGGCGCACGGCGTGCTGGTACCGGGCGGATTCGGCGACCGCGGCACGCGCGGCATGATGCGCGCCGCCGAGATCGCGCGAGAGCGTGGCATTCCGTACTTCGGGATCTGCTACGGGTTCCAATGGGCGACCGTCGAGTACGCCAGGCACGTCTGCGGACTGGCAGATGCCGACTCCACGGAATGCGCGCCCGACACGCCGACGAAGATTATCTATAAGCTACGCGACCTGCTCGGCGTCGACGACCTCGGTGGCACGATGCGTCTCGGCA
This sequence comes from uncultured Acidobacteriota bacterium, assembly GCA_963730995.1. Classification (GTDB taxonomy): domain Bacteria; phylum Acidobacteriota; class Vicinamibacteria; order Vicinamibacterales; family 2-12-FULL-66-21; genus CAVSUB01. The sequence continues at coordinate 997,975 of CAVSUB010000013.1, forward strand.
GCTACGCGTGCGAGCTCAAGGCGGGATCCAAGATCCGCGAGCTCTACGGCGAGGCGGTGATCCACGAACGGCACCGGCACCGGTACGAGTTCAACTGCCTGTACGAGAAGGCGGTGACCGACAAGGGAATGGAGATCGTCGGCCGATCCCTCGACGGCAAGTTCGTCGAGATCGTGGAGGTCCCCTCGCATCCCTGGTACGTGGCGGTCCAGTTCCATCCGGAATTCAAATCGAAGCCGCTGAAGCCGCACCCGCTCTTCGCGGGGTTCGTCGGCGCGAGCTACCGGCATAAATCCGCCGTCGCTGAGCAACCTGCCGCGTCCGTGGTAGGTTAGCGGCGTGACGCCGATTCAGTTCGCCGGCTTGACAGTCGGGGGTGGCTCGCCGCTCCTCCTGATTGCAGGCCCGTGCGTGATCGAGAGCGAGGCGCACGCTGTCGGCCTCGCTCTTGCCGTGCGCGATATTGCCAGCCGCAGTGGAGTGCAGTACGTCTTCAAGGCGTCGTACGACAAGGCCAACCGCACGTCGGCGCGGGCCTTTCGCGGTCCGGGGATCGACGAAGGACTGCGTGTCCTCTCGCGCGTTCGCGAAGCGGCTGGCGTGCCGATCCTGACGGACATCCACGAACCATGGCAGGCGGCGCGCGCGGCCGAAGTCGCCGACGTCCTCCAGATTCCCGCGTTCCTCGCCCGGCAGACGGATCTGATCCTCGCGGCAGCCCGCACGGGACGCGTCGTAAACCTCAAGAAGGGTCAGTTCCTCGCACCTGCTGACATGCGGCACGCGATCGAAAAAGCCACCGGTGCGGGCAATCACCGGGTGATCGTCACCGAGCGCGGCTTCAGCTTCGGCTACAACAACCTCGTCGTGGACATGCGCGCCTTTCCCATCCTTCGGCGCTTCGGTTTTCCAGTCGTCTACGACGTCACGCACAGCTTGCAGCTTCCCGGCGCGGGGGACGGTGTCACGGCAGGCCAGGCCGAGTTCATCGAGCCGATGGCCTCGGCCGGCGTCGCGGCTGGCGTCGATGGCGTGTTCATGGAGGTCCACGAACGGCCGGAGCAGGCGAAAAGCGACGCGCAAAACGCGCTGCGGCTCGATCTGCTCGAAGGACTGCTCCACCGGCTCGTGCGGATTCACGCGATCGCTCGCGAGCCCTCGTCGCCGCTCGAGACGGGCGCGATGGGGAGCCCGGCATGAAGCCTGGCGTCAGGAACGGGACGTCCTCCGCGATCGATCTCGCCCGAAAGGTGCTCCGGATCGAGGCTGACGCGATCGCCAGCCTGATCGATCGCGTCGGCGGGGACTTCGAGCGCGCACTCGATCTGCTGTTCGAGTGCCGCGGGCGGGTAATCGTCACCGGTATGGGCAAGTCCGGCATCATCTGCCGCAAGATCGCCGCAACGCTCTCGAGTACCGGCACGTCCGCGTGGTTCCTCCACCCTGCCGAGGCGATCCACGGCGATCTCGGCGCCATTCGCGAGGACGATGTGGTGCTGGCGCTGTCGCAGAGCGGGGAAACCGAGGAGCTGCTGCGGCTCCTGGAGTCGATCCGGAGAATCGGCGCCCGACTGATCGCCGTCACGGGTTACCCGCGGTCGACGCTCGGCCGGGCAGCCGACGTGACGCTCGATTCAGGAATCGCCGAGGAAGCCTGCCCGATGAACCTGGTTCCGACCGCGAGCACTACGGCGGCGCTCGCGCTCGGCGACGCACTCGCCATGACGCTCCTCGTACGAAAGGGGTTCGGCGAGGATGATTTCGCGTCCTTCCACCCGGGTGGCAGAATCGGCCGCCGCCTGCTGCGCGTCGAGAACGCCATGCAGGCTGGTGAGGCCGCCCCGATCGTAAGGTCGTCTGCACCCATGCCGGAAGTGATCCACGAGATGTCGAGCAAGCGGCTCGGCATGACATGCGTGGTAGACGACCAGCAGCTCCTCGTGGGCGTCGTGACGGACGGCGACCTTCGACGGTTGATGAGCCGCGCCGTCAACGTCCTGACCCTGACGGCCGCCGACGCGATGACGCCACGGCCGATCACGATTCCGCGTCATCTGCTGGCGGTCGAAGCACTGCGGATCATGGAAACGCACAAGATCACGTCGGTCGTCGTCGTCGATTCCCACGGACTCGTCGAAGGTGTCGTCCACCTGCACGATCTGTGGCGAACGCAGATGTTCTGATCCGATGTCAGTGCAGGCGAAAGCGTCGGCAGTGCGGCTCTTGCTCTTCGACGTCGACGGCGTGCTGACCGACGGCGCGGTGCTGATGCACGCCGACGGATCGGAGTCCAAGAGCTTCCACATTCGAGACGGCGCGGCGCTCGTGTGGGCGCAGCGGGCGGGTCTCTCGGTGGGTTTCCTGTCGGCCAGAACGTCAGGCGCCACCGCGCAGCGCGCGGCCCAGCTCGGGATCCGCATCGTCTCGCAGGGGGTCGCACACAAGGCGGACGCGTATGAGGCGATCTGCCGGCAGGCTGGACTCGAAGATTCGGCAGTTGCGTTCATGGGCGACGACCTCCTCGACCTGCCGGTGCTGTCGCGAGTCGGTCTGTCGGCGGCGCCGGCTGACGCGGCGCCCGAGGTGCTTGCGTCGGTGGATTGGGTGAGTTCATCGGGCGGAGGCCGCGGCGCGGCTCGGGAGCTGATCGAGCTCGTGTTGCGGGCCCAAGGACGCTGGAACGACGTCGTGCAGCAATACGGCGCAAGAGCGTAGCCAGGACGTAAATGGAAAACCCGGTCGTTCTCCTCAGTGCGCTGCTGGCGCTGCTGGCGGGTCTCGCCATCGGCAAGGCCTGGGAGCGTTACAAGCTGCGGGATGGCCGCTGGGTGGATCGTCGGCGCGCGCGCGACTCTCCTCACTACATGCTCGGCCTCAATTTTCTCGTCGCGAATCAGATCGATCCTGCGATCGAAGAGCTCGTGAAGGCCGCGCACAGCGCCGGGGATCCGCTCGAGATCCACATGATTCTCGGCAATCTCTACCGGGAGAAGGGCCAGGTCGGGCGCGCCATCCAGGAGCATCAGGCGCTGCTCCAGCGCTCGGATCTCCGCAAGCTGGAACACGCGAACGTGGTGCTCTGTCTCGGGCTGGACTACAAGCGCGGCGGGTTCGTCGACCGCGCGCTGGAGGCGTTCACCGAGGTCCTTCGCCTAGATCCCGAGAACCAGTACGCCCTCTCGAATCTCGAGAAGCTGTACGAAGAACAGCATCAGTGGGCGGAAGCCTACGCGACACGCCAGAAGCTCGCCGCCCGCCGCGACCAGATGACCCCTGTCAGGCATCACGAAACTCTGGCCTATCTCGAGAACGAGCTCGGGATGGAGGCGCTGAAGCGCAGGGACTATGCGGAGGCGGCGCGGCGGTTTGGCGCGGCCATCGACCTGGATTCGTCGAATGCACCGGCGTATCTCAACCTCGGAGATGTCCGGCACTACCAAGGCGACGTCGAGGGTGCGATCGCGGTCTGGGAGCGTCTGATCGATCAATCGCCCGAGCGTGCGTACCTGGCGTTCTCGCGACTCGATGGGGCGTACACGAAAGTCGGCGGTGCGCCACGCTTCGCCGAGCTGTGTCGGAAGCTGATCGCCGCGAACACCCAGGACTGGCGCGCACGGCTTGCTCTGGCGCGGCATCTCTCCTCGAGAGGGGGCGCCGCCGAAGCGCTGGAGCTGCTCTTCGACGCCATCGAACTGAACCCGCACGCGCTGGTCATCCATCAAGCCATTTGGCAGACGCTCTCGAGCCTGCACCTGCCGCCTGGGCTCGTCAACCGCTACGTCGACCTGACGCGCGATTCGATCTTCTATCTGGATCCCCACATCTGCGTGCGCTGCCGCTACCGCAGTACCGAGCTGCTCTGGCAGTGCCCGCATTGCCACGAGTGGAACACGTTCATCGAAGAACGGATCGCGCCCGCGAAGGACACGGAATCCACGCTCACGAGCTGACGCGCCTCACGCCTGCGCCGACAGGACCTCAAAGACTTTTCGCACCTGGGCCTCCGTCTCCGAGAACGTCCAATCGGTCATGATCACGTAGTCCGCGCGCCTGATCTTCTCCGAGATGGGCCACTGTGCGGCGATTCTGGCCCTGGCTTCTTCCGGATCGAGGAGATCCCTCGACGTCAGGCGCCGCAGCTGCTCGCCCGGATCGCACGCGCAGACGACGACGCGCTCGAAGTCGTGCTCGTGGCCGGTCTCGAAGAGCAGCGGGATGTCCGCCAGCGCGACACGCGTGCCCGATGGCAGGTCGGCGAACCACTGATCGATCTGGCGATAGACGCGCGGGTGAACGATCGCCTCGAGATCTGCGCGCGCGGACGCATCGCTGAAAACAATGCGGCCGAGCGCTTTCCGATCCAGGGCGCCGTCAGGAAGCAGGACGCCCCGGCCGAAGCGACGAACGACTTCCTTCAGGCCGTCCGATCCTCGATCGACCGCTTGATGCGCCAGGTCGTCTGCGTCGATGACAGCGGCGCCCGCGGCCGCGAACCGCGACAAGCAGAACGATTTCCCCGTGGCGATGCCGCCGGTGAGCGCGGCCCTGAGCATCGGATTCTACGCGCGTGCCGCGGCGCGACCGGGCCGCGGTCAGGGTGTTCTTCAGCAGCATCGCGATCGTGAGCGGTCCGACGCCGCCGGGGACCGGTGTGAGCGCGCCCGCTTTGTCGGCCACAGCCGGGTGGACGTCGCCGACGACCAGCGCTCCCCGCCTGGCAAAGTCCGCAAGCCGCTGGGAGCCTGGCGCGAACATCTTCCGAGCTGTCGCCTCGTCTGTCAGCCTTGAAATGCCCACGTCAATCACGGTGGCGCCCCGTTGGACGAAGTCCGGCAGTCACGAATCCGGGGCGTCCGATTGCCGACACGAGGAGATCTGCCTGGGCGCAGACGGCCGGCAGGTCCGGAGTCTTCGAATGACAGACCGTGACGGTTGCGTCGCGATGCAGCAGGAGCATCGCCATCGGCTTGCCGACGATCTCGCTCCGGCCCACGACGACGGCGCGCGCGCCCGCAATCGCGATCCCCGTCCGGTCGAGCATCTCGATCACGCCCGACGGTGTGCAGGGAGCAAGGAGGGCGCGTCCCTGTACAAGGCGGCCGACGTTGATCGGATGAAAACCGTCGACGTCCTTGGCAGGATCGATTGCGTCGAACACCTGCGTTGACGCCCCCTTGCCCATCGCACTCGGCAGAGGGGACTGCACGAGGATGCCGTCATGACGGTCGCTGTCGTTGAGCTCCTGCACGAGCGCCAGCAGATCGGCCAGCGTTGCCGCCGCCGGCAACCGACGCAAATCCACCCACAGGCCGGACTCCGTGCCCGCGCGAATCTTGTTGCGAACGTAAATCTCGGATCCAGGGTCGTCGCCGACGAGGACAATGCCGAGGCCAGGCGGCCGTCCTGCCGCTGCCGTAAACGCGTGAACATCCGGAAGGACCGACTCGCGAATCGCCGCGGCCACAGCCTGACCATCCAGCAGACGTGCGCTCATTTCACTCCGATCAGAAATCACCTTCGGACCTGACACGTTCACCGAAATGCAGGACGTGGACTACAACCCGCGCCACGCGCACGCGTATCACGCTCGCGCGCTCGACCCGCTCGCGACGACTTCCAGCTCCCGCAGATTTTCGGATTTCCCCAGCACCACCAGATAGTCTCCCGGCTCCATCTTCACATCAGGTGCCGGATTGAATTCCATTCGCCCGTCGGCTCGCTGGATCCCTACCACGACGACTCCGAACCGCTGGCGAAGGTTTGCCTCGAGGATCGTATGGCCGGCCAGCGAGGCACCGCCTTCGATGCGTACCTGCTCCATGTTCAGATCGAGGTTGTCCGAGCTCGTCGCCAGCTGCACGAAGTCCACGACCGCCGGCCGAAGGGCCGTCTGCGCAAGCTGGAGGCCGCCGATCTGGTACGGCGACAGGACGCGATCCGCGCCCGCCCTCACCAGCTTCGACTTGGCGTCGTCGGTCTCCGCGCGGCCGATGATGAACAGCGACGGATGAAGGAGTCGGGCGGTGAGGACGGCGTAGACGTTCTCCGCGTCGGTGCTGACCGCTGCGATCAGGCCGCGCGCCCGGCGGATCTGGACGCGCTCGAGCACGCTCTCGCTGCTTGCGTCCGCCTCGACGGCGAGGTAGCCGAGGTCGATCGCCTCGTGCATGCGGTCGGGATCCCGCTCGATGATGACGAACGGGACCGACTGCCGCGCGAACTCGCGCGCGATGATGTGGCCCATGCGGCCGAAGCCGCAGATGATGAAGTGCTTGTCGAGGTCGTCGAGCATGCGTTCACGCCGCCGGAGGATCCACCGCGCCTGGAGATCGCCCTCCACCAGGCGCGCCATGAAGAACGAGAATGTGTAGAGAACAGTCGCCACGCCGACCGTCACCATGATCATCGTGAAGAACTGTCCGGCGCGCGAGAGCGGCTCGACCTCGCGATAGCCGACGGTCGTCACCGAGATAACCGTCATGTACAGCGAGTCCCACGGATCCCACCCTTCAATCAGCGTGTAACCGAGCGTCCCGCCAGCGATAACACCGATCAGCAGGACGACGGACAGCCGCCAACCGGCCCACCATGGAGAGGGATGGTCGGCGGTCTTGTGGTCAGCTCTTGCAAACTGTGGCATCGCACGGGACGACGCGTCGCGCTACTTCTTCCCGCGCCCGAGAAGGTAACCGACAACCGAAACGACAGCCCCAAGAACCAGTATCTTCAGTCCGAACGCGTCGGCGATTTCCGGGTTGATGTGCATGCCGACGTAGCTGAGAACGCCGTCGAGCTCGGCCCACTTGGCTTGCACCTCGGTGGTCACGCCCCAGATCGTCAGGAACGCCAGCAGTGTGATGCAGAAGCCGTTGAAGAGGAGGATGCACCCCGCGATCTTCAGAAAGTTCGCGAGGCTCTCGACGCCCGTCCGGCGCGCCGCCTCGGCCCGGTCGACCAGCGGGCTGTGCGTGCGGCCGTAGAACCAGTAGATCACCATCCCGACGTCGAGCCAGCCGAGGAACCGAACCCATGTCATGACCGACAGGCTCACCATCAGATACAGGCACGACAGCACCCCGAGCACCGGGATCACGAAGCCGAATGGCACGCGAAAAGGACGCCGAGCGTCAGGCCGCTTGACCCGCAGGACGATGACGGCGAGCGACACGACGACGAAGGCGAACAGCGTGCCGATGCTCGTCATCTCTCCGAGGATCTCGATGGGGACGAACCCGGCCACCAGGGCGACGATGAAGCAGGTGATCATCGTCGTGATGTAGGGCGTGCGGAACCGCGGATGAACCTTGCTGACGCCCGCAGGCAGCAACTGGTCACGGCTCATCGAGAAGAAGATGCGCGGCTGGCTCATGAGCATGACCAGCAGGACGCTCGTGATGCCCGCGACCGCGCCTGCCGACACGAGACCAGCGGCCCAGTCTTTATGGATGAGGGCGAGCGCGTATCCCACGGGAGCGTTGATGAACTGGAGGTCCTCTTTGTATTGCACGACCGGGACGATCCCGCTGAGGATGCCAGCCACGACCAGATAGAGGATAGTGCAGACGATGAGCGATGCGATGATCCCGATGGGCAGGTCGCGACTCGGGTTCTTGGCTTCCTCCGCAGTCGTCGAGACGGCGTCGAAGCCGATGTAAGCGAAGAAGACGACTGCCGCTCCCGTCATGACCCCGGGAAAGCCGTAGGGCATGAACGGCGACCAGTTGGCCGGCTTCACGTAGGTCACGCCGACGGCAATGAAGAAGAGCACGGCAGCGAGCTTGATGGTGACCATCGCGGCGTTGAAGCGCGCGCTCTCGCGGACGCCGACCACCAGCAGCACCATGATCCCGAGCACGATGAGCACGGCGGGAAGGTTGATGACCGCCCCCGCCGCCGCAGCGGGCGCTGCCATCATCCAGATCGGAAGGTGGAGATCGAATCCGGCCAGGATGCGTTGAAAGTATCCGCTCCATCCGACCGCAACCGTCATGGAGCCGACCGCGTACTCGAGGATCAGGTCCCAGCCGATCATCCACGCGAAGATCTCGCCGAGCGTCGCGTACGCATAAGTGTACGCGCTGCCGGAGATCGGAATCATCGCCGCGAACTCCGCGTAGCAGAGCGCCGCGAAGCCGCAAGCGAGGCCCGCCAGGACGTAGGAGAGCACGATGGCCGGGCCGGCCTTACTGGCGGCCGCCGTTCCGGTGAGGACGAATATACCCGTCCCGATGATCGCCCCGATGCCGAGCAGAGTCAGATCCATGGCGGTGAGCGTGCGCTTCAACGCCTTCGAGCCGTGCTCGACGTCTCCGACCAGCTGCTCGATCGATTTCGTCTTGAGGAGATTCGAATCCATTCACCCTCCGTGAAAGGCAGGCGCATCCGCTACCCGATCCGCACGCTGGCTCTGCAGCGATCGAGCGCTTACGGAGATGACCGGCCGACGCTGTCTCGGACGTGGCAAAAAACGCGGCGATTATACCTTGAACGGAAGGGCTGGCAGGGCGCGGACGAACGTGCGAACACGCGCTTCGATCTCTCCGAGATCGCCGGAAGGCAGCAAGTCGGTGATGACGGCGACAGCGGACGCGCCGGCGGACATCACCGCGCGTGCGTTCGCCAGCGTGATTCCGCCAATCGCGACGACCGGCTTCCCACGACCGGCGGCGGCCGCGACGAGCTCGAGTCCGCGTGCATCGTAGCCGGTCTGCTTCGTCGATGTCGCGAAGATCGGACCGACGGCGATGTAGCTGGCGTCGCTTTGGAGCGCGCGATCGATCTGTTCGCGCGTGTGCGTCGAGAGCCCGACGATCGCGTCAGGTCCGACGATCGCGCGCACCTCGGCGACGGCGAGATCCTCCTGGCCCACGTGCACGCCGTCGGCTTTCGAAAGCATCGCGATGTCCGCCCGGTCGTTGACGATGACCCTGGCGCCTCGCCCGTGCGCGACGGCGACCACGCGCTCGGCCAGATCCAGGAAGCCTCCGCTTCCGCCGGACTTGTGGCGCAGTTGCAGAAGAGTCGCGCCGCCACGAAGGTATGCGTCGGTGACGGCGAGTGGATCGAGGCCTCGTACCTGACAGACCTCAGTGTCGATGATGGCGTAGAGGATGGTCGGCCTCGAAACGTGTTCGAGCTGCTGGCTATTGCGAGGCGGTGTCAGCAATCTCACCGTCGTGGGGCCCACCCCCACGACCATTCGGCGCTCGCTACGCTCGCGCCTGCTCAGCGACGACAGCCCGGCTTCAAAACGACTAGCTTCCAGCTTCTGGCTTCATACCGCCTCGGCGAGCCGGCCGGGCTTCTTCTCCGTGATGAAGCGCTCCATGAACGACGTGTTGAGGCGCCCGGCGACGAAGTCGGGCTCTTTCAGGATGCGAAGGTGAAGAGGAATCGACGTCTTGATGCCTTCGATGACGGTCATTTCGAGCGTGCGCCGCATGCGTGCGATCGCCTCCTGGCGGTCGCGGCCGTGCACGATGATCTTGGCGATCATCGAGTCGTAGTATGGCGGGATCGTGCACTCTGAATGGGCAAACGTGTCTACGCGAACGCCGGGACCGCCGGGAACGCTGAAGGCGCGGATGACGCCAGGCGACGGTGCGAACGTGTCTGGATCCTCGGCGTTGATCCGGCACTCGATCGCATGCCCGGTGAACGTCACGTCCCCCTGCTTGAAGGACAGGCGCTCCCCTGCGGCAATCCTGATCTGCTCCTTCACGATATCCACGCCGGTCAGGAACTCCGTGACCGGGTGCTCTACTTGCAGGCGGGTGTTCACTTCGAGGAAGAAGAAGCTTCCCTTGTCGTCCATCAGGAACTCGAAGGTGCCGGCGTTCGTGTATTGCACGGCACGCGCCGCGTCCACGACCGTACTTCCGAGCTTGCGTCGCATCCGATCGGTCAACGCGACCGACGGCGCCTCCTCCAGCAGCTTCTGGTGACGCCGCTGAATCGAGCATTCGCGCTCGCCCAGGTGCACGACAGCCCCGTGGTGATCGCCCAGGACCTGAACCTCGATGTGCCGCGGATGCTCGACGTACTTCTCCAGGTACACGTCGCCGACGCCGAACGCGGCCTCCGCCTCGCGCTGCGCGGTCTTTAGCGACTTCGACATTTCCGGAGCCGCTCGAATGACGCGCATGCCGCGGCCGCCGCCGCCCGCGATCGCCTTGATGATGACGGGGTAGCCGAGCTCCCTCGCGATCTTGAGGGCCTTCTCCTCGCCGTCCACCGGGCCGTCGCTGCCCGGCAGTATCGGGACCCCCGCCTTCTTCATCGCGCGTCGCGCGCGGGCTTTGTCGCCGAGCAGCCGGATGATGTTCGGCGCGGGCCCGATGAACTTGATGTGGCAGGCCTCGCATACCTCGGCGAGGTACGCGCTCTCAGAGAGAAAACCGTAGCCGGGATGAATGGCGTCGGCGCCCGTGATTTCCGCGGCGCTCAGCACCGCGGGGACGCTCAAATAGCTGTCAGAGCTGCGCGCCGGGCCGATACACACGTCCTCGTCGGCAAAGCGCACGTGCAGCGAGTTCTCGTCCGCTTCCGAGTACACCGCCACGGTGCGGATGCCGAGCTCGCGGCAGGCACAGATGATCCGAAGGGCTATCTCTCCGCGGTTGGCGATCAGGATTTTCTTGAACATTGTGTGATCGAAGAAGATCGCTCAGTGGCTGGTCACGAGGTCTTGATGGCAAAAAGCCGCTCGCCGTACTGGACGGGCTTTCCGTTCTCGACGTAGGCATTGACGATTTCGCCTTCGTACTCCGACGTAATCTCGTTCATCAGCTTCATCGCCTCGATGATGCAGAGCACCTGATCTTTCTTGACCCGCTCGCCGACTTCGACGAACGCGGCGGCGCCTGGCTCAGGGCAGCGATAAAACGTTCCGACGATCGGCGACTTCACCACGACGAGCTCGACCGGCGATTCCTCCTCCACTGTCTCCGCGAGAGAGGCGGGAGGGAGCACGGGACTCGGCGGCGGCGCCGGGTGCGAAGTGACCGTTGGCAGCGGAGCCTGCGGTGCCGGAGGTGGCGCGCTCGGCCCCGTCTTTCGGATCCGGAGCTTCAGTCCATCACGTTCGAGCTCGAATTCTGCCAACTCATGCCGCTTGACGAGCTCAAGGATCCGTTCGATGTCGTCGAATTCCAATCCGCCTCCGAGTCAGTGGCCCTACACCCCAGCCGGTCACTTGCGTGTCAGCACCTCGCAGCCGGTTGCCGTCACGAGGACGTCGTCTTCGAGACGAGCGCCACCGACCCCTTCCACATAGGCGCCTGGCTCGATCGTAAAGACCATCCCCGGTTCGAGCAACGCGTCCGTCTGCCCCTCCATGCGCTTCGCGATCCGGGGCTCCTCGTGGATCTCGAGGCCGATCCCGTGGCCGGTGGCGTGGCCGAAGGCCTCGCCAAGTCCATGCCGCACCAGCACCTCCCGAGCGGCGGCGTCGATGCGACTGGCCTGAACGCCCGGCTGAACGGCCGCGATGGCTGCCGCCTGCGCCTCCGCCACTGCGGCCGCCAGCCGGCGCCATTCCGCGGTTGGAGACCCAAGCTCTACCGTGCGGGTCAGATCCACGCAGTATCCGTCGTAGACGCCCCCAAAGTCCAGCACCACCCCCTCCCCCGCCCTGAGCGGCCGGGGCCCCGGCCGAGCGTGCGGAAGAGCACCATTGGGACCGGACGCCACAATCGTTTCGAAGGCTGGGCGCTCGAATCCCGCACTCCTCAGCAGGGCGTCCACGTCAGCCGCAACCTCCCGTTCTGTTCGTCCCTCCAGCACGAGGGTCGGTACCTGTTCCGCCACTTGGGCCAGCCGCCGACCTGCCTCGCGCAGCGTCGCGATCTCCACGTCGTCCTTGACGGCGCGGCTGCGCTCGATCAGCCGTTCCGTCGTCACCAGCGACGGGCACGGGTCCGGGCTCGCGAGGAGGGTCGGGGCGTCGGCCGCCAGCCCCTTCGAGACACGATTGAACCGCGACACCGACATCCACTGGCTTTCGATCCCGATGCGAAGCGCCCGGCTCGCCTTCAGGCGTTCGATCGCCGTATCGTCGAGACTCGACGGGGCGACGACCACCTCGATCCCGTCTGGCGCTCCACCGGCGGCCGCGACGGCCGCGCGCGCGGCAATCGCGTAGCGAAAATCCACAACCAGCTTGGCACCCACGGCATCCACGAGCAGCAATCCCGCGGATCCGGTGAACGACGTCAGGTATCGAACGTTCGGAGGATGGGACACGACCAGAAGGTCGATCGATGCCTGCGCGAGGGAGGCGCGGAGCCGTGCGAGTCTTGCGGCCTGAACGGCGGATGTTACGGCAATCATCCCGTCAGCCTACGTCAGGCCGACGCGCTGCCGGGCGGTTTTTACGACTCGCTCCGACTTTTCTGGATGGCGGCGAGGAAGGACTCCAGGTCCGGCAGTGCGGAACTCGACGGCGGGCTTTGTGCGTCCGGTGAGGAGACAGCGGACGGACCCGCCATCTTGACCGGGTACGCCGCAGCCGAAGCGGCGACGTTCGACGGAGCCGGATCCTCCGACCGCTCGTGAAGCGCGGCAAGCGCTCGAATCGCCGCGAGGTTCTCCGGGGCGAGCCGGAGCACATGCTCGAACTGCACGCGCGCGTCGTCGTACTTCCCGGTTTCGACCAGCGCGCGCCCGAGAGTCACGCGGGCTGACACGTACGCCGGGTGACGCGCGAGCCCGGCCATGCAGGTGGAGATAGCGTCCTCGTGCCGGCCCGCGCGCCGATACTCCTCGGCCAGTGCGGCGAAGGCGATCGAGGCCGGGTCGTTGCCGACCCGGCGCCTCAGTTCGTCGATGCGATCGGTCTCTACGGCCACAGCGGCGTCACTTGACCGCGACGGTCCCCGTTGCCGTGCCCTTCTTTCCGGAATCGTCCGTAACCGTGAGGACGACAACGTAGGACCGGGCGAGACCGTAGGTATGCGTGGCGGTGATTCCCGCACCGAAGACTCCGTCGCCGAAGTCCCAGTCGTAGCTCTTGATCGTGTGGCCAGGCGCTGCGCGCGTGCCCGAGGCGTTGAAGTTCACCGCCTGATTCACGACCGAATCGCTGGGTGACGACGTGAACGCTGCCGTCGGGTTGACTCCGGCAGTGACCACGATGTTGGCCGACTTCTGAGCGCTGCGCCCGAAGGCGTCGGAGATGGTCAGCGTGGCGACGTAGGAACCAGCCGTCGTGTACGAGTGGCCCGCCGTCACGCCGGAGCCGCGGCCGCCGTCGCCGAAGTTCCACGAGTAGCTCACGATCGGGTTTGCGGCCGCCGACGTGCTCCCGCTGGCGTCGAACAGGACCGTCTGGCTGTCCACAGGCGAGGATGGTGTGAACGTGAAGTTCGGCTTCAGCCCGTCAGGGGGCGCGACGCTCCCGGGCGGAACGAGGCGGATCGCCGCGGTGCGTGCCGTGGTGTTGGCGTAGTCGGTGCCGACCGGCGTGATCACGATCTCGACTACGGTTCCGTTGTCGACTGCCACGCTGGGCGCCGCCGGGGCCGTGTAGACCACCGACGCCCGGCCGTCCGAGCCTGTCACCATGTTCCGAGCCGAAAGCGACCCGAAGTCCGCGTGAACGCCGCCGACGGTGATGTCTGCGCGCATCGAGAGGTTGCGGATCGGCGAGCCGTTGCTGTCTCGCGCGGTGATGCTGACGAGGCTCTGCGAGGCGCCGTCCTGCGTCAGGACGTCCGGCGACGCCGCGATCGCGATGGAGGTCGCGTACTCCGACGGCCCCGACAGCGGCGGCGCCTCCTGGCTCTTCATCGTGCAGGCGCTTCCAAGGGTCAGCGCCGCGGCGACGGCCGCCACGCGGCACCTGGTTCTTCGATTCATGACTGTATCCACCACTGTTGAAGCCGATCTTCGAGCGCTCACTTCGGATCCTGGAAATTGCCGAAATCGACGCTCATGCGCGCCGAGGCGGACGCTTCGCGTCCTGTCTGGTCGTGCCCGTAGAACGTCACCTCCGCCAGGGTCGAGATGATGACCCCGTTGGTTCCGAGCGCGAGGAGAGGCGCCTCCAGCTTCGACGTGTGGCGGACGATGGTGAACGCGCCGTTGGCTCCGTCACTGCCCACCGTCGTCGTGAAGGCGCCGTCGAACGGGTACGGGACATCGACGCCGGGTTTGTTCCTGCCGTCGGAGCGAATGAACGTCACGTGGTAGCGATCGACGGTGATGAAGTTCGCCGTCGTCGGCGCCGTGGCGCTCCCCGCGTCCTTCATCGCCAGCGAGAAAGTCGCCTTGCCGATGTCGGCGAAGACTCCCGTCTGACCGTCTTTGGTGGTGATCACGTCGGAGAACAGGGTGTTTCCGAACTTGTCCGGCTCGGCTCCGGGGGCGGCGCTGAGCGCGTCCACAATCAGGAAAGAGGACCCGGTGCCCTCTCGCTGCATCTCGCCGCACGCCGAAGCTGCCACCGCCACCAGAATCGCTGTCGCGACCCGGAGTCCGCGCCGACGCGTGGCGGGACGCTGTTCGACCGTCTGTCTTCCCGTTCTCATTGACCTAACCCTTCAGAATCCGAGGCGTGATGAAGATGAGCAGCTCGCGGCTCGAGTCCTCGACGCGATCCCGTTTGAACAGCCAGCCGAGGAGCGGCACGCGATACAGCACCGGCGTCTTGTCGTTCGACGACTGCTCCTGGCTCACGAAAATGCCGCCGATGACGGTCGTCGAGCCGTCGTTGATCTGCACCTGGGTGTTGGCGCGCTGAGTGTCGATCGGGGGGATGCCGTTTACCTGACGGCTGAAGTCCGGCGTCGCGTTCTCGATGGTGATCTTCATGATCACCGTGTTCGCCGCCGTGATCTGCGGCGTGACCTTGAGGACGAGCACCGCGTCCTTGAACGAGACCGTGACGGTGTTGTTCGCGACGGTCTGAATCGGGATCTGAATGCCCTGCGCGACCTCCGCCTCGATGTTGTTCTGCGTGGTGAGACGCGGCGTCGACAGCACGCGGCCCTTGCCCGTGCGCTCGAGCGCCGAGAGGGCGATGTCGAGGTTGAAGGCGCCGTTGACGGCACCGAGCGCCAATCCAATCGCGGAGTTCGCGTCGTTCACACCGAGCTTGACGGCCGTGCTCGTCTGCTCGGTCGCAGAGGCGCGCGGATCCGTCGAACCCTGGGAACCGAGACGGCCTCCCAGCGTGCCCTGGTTTGGAAACGCAAGGCTTGTCGTGTTGCCGACGTCCGGCATGACGCGGCCGTTCAGGCCCCACTGGATGCCGACCGCGCGCGCGAAGTCCCGGGTCGTTTGCACGATGCGCGCTTCGACCTCGACCTGCGGCTCGGCGCGATCGATCGTCGAGAGGAGCGCGGAGACGGTGTCCAGCTTCCCAGGCAGGTCCGTGATGATGAGCGTGTTGGTGCGATCGTCGATCTGCACGTCGCCGCGCGCCGAGAGCGCGGCTTTCTTGACGAGCGGCGCAGCGGCAGACGCTCGCGCGTAGCTGAGAGAGAACGTGCGGACGGCGAGCGTGCCTGCGTCGGCGGCCGACTTGGCGAGCGCCTGCCGCGAGTCCTGCTCCTTCCGCAGCGTGTCGACTCTCGCGATGCGGACGATCGTGCCGTCCACGGTGTAGTCGAGCTGATTGCCGCGCAGGATGACGTCGAGCGCCTGATCCCACGGTACTTCGTTGAGGATGATGTCGACCGTGCCCTGCACGTCCGGATCGATCACCATGTTGAGACCGCTGATCTCAGAGAACCCGCGCAACACCGCGCGGAGGTCGGCGCCCTGGAAGTCGAGGCTCACCGGGTGACCGGTGAAGCGCTTCTCCCCTCCGGCGGTCTGCTGCAGCGCGGCTCCGGGTGCGGTTGGCGGAGGCCCGAGCACAACCGTAGGGGGGCTCGATTCACGGCGTGTCGACGTCGCCTTGGGGGCTGGCGCGGGCGTCCGAGCCGGCGCGGCAGCCTTGCCGGCGGGAGCCGCGGCGCGCGCAGGCTCGACGGCGGGCGTGACGGGGCGCGCGTTGTCGAGCGCCGTCATCGGGTCCGCGGGCGCAGTGTCCGGTGTGATCGCCGCCGCGTTCCGGATCGCCTGCCCCATGCTGATCGGCGGGTCGGGCGCTTCGTTGTTGCCGGGGGCGCCGCCATCCGGTGGCGCGAGCATGACCCGATCGGTCGCGGCCGTCGGCGGCTCGAACACGACATCGAGGTCCCGGCCTGCCGGTCCGCTGCGCTCGACGTGATAGGTCGCGTCTGCACTCAGGTCCATGACGACGCGCGTGACGAGCGGATCGCGGCCGTTTGTCGAGACCTTGACCTTCTTGACCAGCGCGCTGTCGACGCTCAGCTGACTTCCGGCCTTGGACGTCACGTCGGGGAAGTCGAGCATTAGGCGGCGCGGAGCGTCTTCGGACTCCACGACGCTCGACGGCACCAGCTGACCGTTCCCGCTCAACGTGATGGTGGTGGACGATGGCGTGCGGCGCGATCGGACGCGCTCGAGGAGCGTGGCCGGCCCCGGGCTTTCGATCTGGCTGGCGAGCGGGTTCTGGACGCTCACCGTGGACGACGCGTCAGGCTTGGCCTGAGCGGCAGAAGCCGTCAATTCGACGCGGATGGTGTTGCGCGCGCTCCGGACACGATACTCAGAAGGTCCCGTCAGCGACACGCGGACGCGGGCGAGCGACGCGCCGTCGACCGCGGCGGCTTGTTCGAGCTTCACGCCGGCGAGCGAACCGCTTCGAACGACCTCGGCTCGCGCGTCCGAGACGCTGACGTTTCGCAGATCCACGAGCAGCGTGAGCGGGTCCGGCCTGCTCACGGCATACGCCACCGGCTCGGTCGATTCGATGAGGACGGCGTTGTCCTGCGACGAGACACCCACGAGCCGCACCGGCGCAGTCGCGGCTGAGACCAGCATGCCGCCTGCCGCCAGCGCCGTCATTAGTGCGGCGGCCATGCGGCCCCGCTGTTGCCCGACCTTGTGCGCGATCATCACTTCGGCTCTTTCCACTGTTCTGGTTGTGGCAGCCTCGACGGCTGCGCTACAGCACGTTTAACCGCGGCTTTCGATGCCACGGACTCGTTTCGGAACTTCCCGATGCTTCACGAGCGAGAGCGGATCGTTCACGTCCTGAGAGAAGACCACGCCTTCCTGCGTGATCGTCTTCACTGATCCATCGAGCAGCTTGTCGCCGCTGCGCACGATGTACGTCTTGTTGTCCGGAGACTGGATCATCGCGATGTAGCCGGAGCGGCCGCGGATGACGCCCTTGACCGTGATTTCGCTCACCAGAAGTCCCGGGATGCCCGCGGCGCGGTCGCCGCCCTGCTTCGGATCGCTGCCACGGCCGACGAGGCTCACGAATGGATCCCGCCGACCTTCCGGCGCGTACGAGTAACCCGCGGGGCTCTCCACCTGTTGGGCCATCTGCGATGCCGTCGCAGGCGCCGCAGGACGGGCAGGCGCCGGGGCCGCCTGGCCTGCGGCTGCGATCACCCCGATGAGAAGGTTGGTCAGCATGTGATCCTCGGCTCCGATCCGCTCACTTTGCGATCGACGGCTGCTTCGGCACCGCCGTCTTGCTCTTCCCTGCCGCAACACCCTCTTGCAGTACGAACGTGGTGGCTATGCACTCCGCGATGATCGTGGAGTTCGGCTCCGGTTTCGGGTTGGCCTTGATGTTGATGCTGCTGATGTTGATGATTCGCGGGAACTTGCTGATCCGGTCGAAGAACGCGCCGAGGTTGTGGTACGTGCCCTCGGCCTGCAGCTTGAACGGCACCTCCGCGTACATCGCCTGCTGCACCGACGGCTGCGGCGTGAAGCGCTGAATCGACAAGCTGGATTCCGCGGCGAGGCCCTGCAGGCGGCGCAGGATGTCGGCGACATCCTTCTCTTCCGGCAACACGGCGCGGAGGTTCTCGAGCCGCCCTTCGAGCTCCGTGACCTGGCCCTCGAATTCAGGAAGGCGTTTCGCCGTCGCCACGCCGCGCGTCACGTCGCCGCGGAGTGCCGTCAATCGCGTGCGGCGGATTGCGATGTCGCTCTGGACCTCGAGCACGTAGAGGTACCAGAAGCCCACGACCGCGCCGAGGCACACGACAACGAACGCGCCAATCTGTGCGTACCAAGGAAGCTTGCTGAGCGAGAGCTGCATGAAACCTGTTACCCTTCCGTCTACTTCTTCGCCGCGCCCTTGACGGGCGCGGGCGGCGGTGGAGCGTTCGGATCGAAGTAGCTGGCCTTCACGGTGAACCGCACCAGATCCCCGTTCTTCGCGTCGGACGTCACCTGGCTGTCGATGATCTCGACCGGCTTGCGGAACCACTTCGTGCCCTCGATGCCGGCCACGAAGTCCGACAACGCCGTCATCGAGGTCGCGAAGCCGTCGAGCGTGAAGTCATTGCCCGCCTGTTTCAAATCGGCAAGCCAGAGCCGGTCGGGAACACTGCGGCTGATCTGATCGAGGACGCGCGCCGGCGCCGCCTGCCCCTTCCGGAGCTGCTCGATCAGCGTCACGCGCTGCTGGAGCTGCCCTTTGCGGGTCTCGAATTTCTGGACCTGCGCCAGCACCGAGCGGAGGTTCCTGGTGTCGGTCTCGGCTTTCGCAATTTCTCGATCGAGCATCTGGGACTGCGTGCGGAGCGACCAGAACCACCAACCAATACCGAGAACCGTCCCGAGCAGCACGATGCAGGCACCGACGGTCACCCGCTGCGCCGCCGGCATCATGACGGCCGGCTTCTTGGCACGCGTCCGCGTGCGCTCGACTGTCAGGAGGTTGATGCGAATCACCGGTCACCTGCCCGTCGAAGCGCGAGGCCGACAGCGACGGCGGCCGTGGGGGCCACCTCCGTGACGTCGGTCTTGAACCTGGCCGCGTCGAACGAGATCTTCTTGAACGGATCGAACGGTTCGACCGGCGCCTCGAAACGGTCGGCGAGCATCTCGCCGAAGGCCTCCGCGCGCGACGCCCCGCCGCTGATGACGATCCGATTGATGCGATCGGAAGCGGCCGTGGCTTTGAAGAAGTCGAAGGTCTTCTGAATCTCGAGCATCACGTTCTCGGTCACGGCCCTGAGCACAGGGCGCGCGTCTTCGTACGTGGTGCCGTTGACGGTCTGACCTCGCTTGAGCTGGTCAGCCTGCTCGAAGGGCAGGCTGAGTTCCCTCTGCAAGGCTTCGGTATATGCGTTGCCGCCGATTGAGATGTCGCGGGTGAAGACCGATTGCTCGCCGCTCAGGATATTGATGTTGGTGGCGCTGGCGCCGGCATTGAGCAGGACCACCACCGCGTTGGCGTCGGCTCCGTAGTTCGCCTCGTAGGCGTTCTGGAGCGCGAAGGCATCGACGTCGATGACCACGGCGCTCCGTCCCGCCTGGCCAATCACGCCGGTGTAGTCCGAGATTTTCTCGTTCTTCGCGGCCACCAGCAGGACGTCCATCGTGCCTTTGCCGGTGTCGCGGCCGTCGAGGATCTGGTAGTCGAGATTGACGTCCTGGATGTCGAAGGGAATGTACTGTTCGGCTTCCCAGTAGATGGATTCGGCGAGCTCCGCCTCGGTCATGACGGGAAGGGAGATCTTCTTGACGATGACGGCGTTCCCGGAGAGCGACGCCGCGACTTCCTTGGTCTTGATGTTGCGGCTCTCGAAGAGGCGGCGCACGGCGGCCGCCACCGCTGCGCCGTCGATGATCGCGCCGTCCACGATACTGTCGGGTGGAATCGGCTCGGACCCGAAGGCGGTCACTTTGTAGCCCTTGGCAACGGGCTTCAGCTCGATGGCCTTGACGGCGCTCGATCCCAGATCGAGTCCCACGAGCGACTTGGCTCTTCGTCCAAACACCGCGTAGTCCTGTCCTGTGAAAAGGGCCCGACGGCGTCGGCCGCCGGTCTGCTGAACGGCGGGCGTCCGGCCGCACGTGCGGTGTGGATCCGCCTCTCGTCACGCGTCATTAGCGCAAGTTGGGTGCCACGGCTCAGCAGCGACGAAAACCGCAGGAATTCCTCAGATCTGACACTGGTGGGCGCCGACGACTCGCGGGAGCATCGACAAATCTGATCGCCGGTAACGGTTCTGTAAGTGAAGCGGCTGCGTACCTCTCCGGCAGGGTGCGGCGCGCGCTCGACTCATGGGGAAGAGAGGTGCGGTCTCGCAAGCTTGACAATGTGCGGGATGAGACGTATCCTCTTGGTTTGCCGTCCTTTGAGAGAGGCCGACCGCCTGCGCCTCGCTTCGATGCGTGGCCGTCCAGCAGCAGGCCGAAAGGGACCGAGGCATCCAACAGAGGCCGAAAGGATTTCGATGGGTTCGTTTGTTCCCACCGCCGGCAGTGTGGAGCGGCAGTGGCACGTGATTGACGCCGAGGGTCAGGTCCTCGGACGGATAGCGACCGAAGCAGCGCGTCTGCTGCAGGGCAAGCACAAAGCCGTATACACGCCACATATCGATACGGGCGACCATGTGGTCGTGGTCAACGCCGCCAAGGTGCGGTTGACCGGCCGCAAGGACGAACAGAAGGTCTACCGGTATCACAGCGGATACGAGGGCGGCCTTCGCGTAGAGCGCGCCAAGGACCTTCGTCAGAAGAACCCGTCTCGGATCGTGGAAGAGGCGGTTCGCGGGATGCTCCCCAAGACCAAGCTCGGCGAAGCCATGTGGCGCAAGCTCAAGGTGTATGCCGACGCGAAGCATCCTCATCAGGCGCAGAAGCCCACCGCCCTGAAGGCGTCAGGCAAGTCATCCACCAGGCACAAGACGAGTAAGGGCGAGGTCGCATAACGTGACAGCAGGCATCGAATACTACGGAACCGGACGCAGAAAGACATCCACCGCTCGCGTGTTCCTTCGGCCCGGCGCGGGGGGCATCACCGTCAACCGCAAGCCCATCGAGCAGGCCTTTCCGACCGAAGCGCTTCGCACCCAGATCAAGCAGCCGCTCGCGGTGACCGAGACGGGCGACAAGTTCGACGTGCTCGCCACGATCGCCGGCGGGGGGATCGCCGGGCAGGCCGGCGCACTGCGGCTCGGCATCGCTCGTGCGCTCGTCGAGTACAACGTGGAGCTTCGTCAGCGGCTCAAGAAGGCCGGCTTCCTGACGCGCGACGCGCGCATCAAGGAACGCAAGAAGTACGGGCAGAAGGGAGCGCGCAAACGCTTCCAGTTCAGCAAACGATAAGGGGCAGAAAGTTCTATGGAGGCAGCTTGGCCGGCATCGCGTTAAAGGATCTCCTCGAAGCGGGCGTCCACTTCGGGCACCAGACGAAGCGCTGGAACCCGAAGATGAAGGCGTACATCTTCGGCGAGCGGAACGGGATCTACATCATCGACCTCTCGAAGACCGCGAAGCTGTTCCGCGACGCGGAGCAGTTCACGACGAACCTCGCGGCCGACGGGCGGACGGTCCTGTTCGTGGGCACGAAGCGACAGGCGCAGGACGCCGTGGCCGAGGAGGCGCAGCGCTGCGGCATGTTCTTCGTGAACCAGCGATGGCTCGGCGGGTTGCTGACGAACTTCTCGACGATCCAGCGCAGCCTCGGGCGGCTTCGCGATCTCGAAGCCATGGAGACCGACGGCCGGTACGAGACGCTCTCCAAGAAGGAAATCTCGCAGCTCGAGAAGGAGAAGCGCAAGCTTCAGAAGAACCTCGAGGGCATCCGAAACATGTCCCGGCTGCCAGACGCCCTCTTCGTGGTCGACACGCGGAAGGAGAAGATCGCCGTAGACGAGGCACGCAAGCTCAAGATCCCCGTCATCGGCGTCGTCGACACCAACTGCGATCCGGACGAAGTGGACTACGTGATCCCCGGGAATGACGACGCGCTGCGATCCATCAGGCTCTTCGCGTCCCGCGTGGCCGATGCGGTGCTCTCTGGGCGAGGTATCCGGGAGTCGGTGCAGGCTGACGACGACACTGACGTCAACGGCGACGATCGAACCCGGCGAGCGCGCGCCCAGCGCCAGCCGCGTCCGGAGCAAGCGACCACGCCCGCCTCTGTGTAGAACGGACGGCTGTCACGCGCGCGCCGGCCGGATCCCTGGCCGGCGGTTTTTTTGTACGGCGGCGGTTCGAGGCCTGGTCTGAAGACCGATGCCACGGCGTTCGATGCGGGTAGAGCGGGGTATTTCCGCCGATTCAGGAGAAAGTGCAGACATGGAAATCACGGCAGCGTTGGTGAAGAAGCTCCGCGACGCGACTGGCGCGGGCATGATGGAGTGCAAGGCGGCCCTGACCGAGGCGGGCGGAAATCTCGATGACGCCACGACCATCCTGCGCAAACGGGGTCTCGCATCGGCGACCAAGAAAGCCGGTCGCTCGACCAACGAAGGCCTGATCGGCCACTACATTCACATGGGTGGGAAGATTGGCGTGCTCGTGGAAGTGAATTGCGAGTCCGACTTCGTCGCGCGTACCGACGATTTCCAGAGCCTCGCACGCGAAATCTCCATGCACATCGCCGCCGCGAATCCGCAGTACGTCCGGCGCGAAGACGTTCCCGCCGACATCATCGAGCGCGAGCGCGGCATCTACCGGTCGCAGCTGGAAGATCAGAAGAAGCCGGCCGCTGTGGTCGACAAGATCATCGAGGGAAAGCTCGGGAGCTTCTACGAGCAGGTCTGCCTCCTCGATCAGCCGTCGATCCGCGATCCGAAGCTCACCGTCGGTCAGCTCGTGCAGCAGGCAATCGCGAAGATGGGCGAGAACATCTCGGTCCCGAGGTTCGTGCGATTCAAACTCGGAGAAACTGCATAGGGAATAACCTGCACAGACACAACCTTCACAGGAGGGCGGGAGGAGGGAGGACATTTCCTCGGGAAAAGCCTTCCTTGAAAAAGAAGATCCTCCCTCCTCCCCTTCTCTTGTGAAGGTCTTGCTCGAAAACGGTCCTCGATTCGAGAGCCGCCTCCGCGCCCGCGTTGATATAATCGCCCGGATATGTCCGTCCCCGTGTTTCGTCGCATTCTTCTGAAGCTCTCCGGCGAAGCCCTCATGGGCGAGCAGGCGTTCGGGATCGACCCGGCAGTCACGACACAGATCGCGAAGGATATCAGCGAGATTCAGGGACTCGGAGTGGAGACGGCGGTCGTCATCGGAGGCGGCAATCTGTTCCGCGGACTCGCCGCCAGCGCCAAGGGGATGGACCGCGCGACGGCCGACTACATGGGCATGCTCGCCACCGTGATCAACGCGTTGGCGCTCCAGGACGCGCTCGAGCACGTCGGAATCGTCACGCGGGTGGCAACGGCGATCGAGATGCGTGCGGTCGCAGAGCCCTTCATACGACGGCGCGCCGTGCGTCATCTCGAGAAAGGCCGCGTGGTCGTCTTCGCCGCCGGGACGGGCAATCCCTACTTCACGACCGATACGGCAGCCGCGCTGCGGGCGATGGAAATGAAGGCGGACGTGATCCTCAAGGGCACGAAGGTCGACGGCATCTACACCGCCGATCCCATGCTGCATCCCGAAGCGACGAAGTACGACGACATCTCCTACCTGAAGGTCCTCGGCGAGGGCCTGAAGGTCATGGACGCCACCGCCATCTCGCTCTGCATGGACAACAAGCTGCCAATCATCGTCTTCAACCTGCGCACCAGCGGCAACCTCCGCCGCGTCGTCATGGGCGAGCCGGTGGGCACGACCGTGAGGGCCTGAGTTCGCGATGAGCGGCCTGCAGGTCTCGCGCGCAGGACTCGATCGACCGCAGCACTGCTGACATTCTGCTGGAGCACACGCATGGACGCCACCGACATCAAGAGCCTGTTCGCGGAAGTCAAGAAACGCATGGAGGCGCAGCTGGAGCACGTCCGCCGCGAGCTCGGAGGAGTCCGAACCGGACGCGCATCCGTGACCATCCTGGACTCGGTCCACGTCGAGGCGTACGGGTCGCACATGCCGCTCAACCAGGTGGCTTCTCTCTCGATTCCCGAGCCTACGCTGATCGTCGCGCAGCCGTTCGATCCGTCACTGATGGGCGCCATCGAGAAAGCGATCCGCAGCTCGAACCTCGGGCTGAACCCCACGAACGACGGAAAGATCGTCCGGATCCCCATTCCCGCGCTGACCGAAGATCGCCGCAAGGAGCTCTCGAAGCTCGTACACAAATACGCGGAGGAAGGCCGGAACGGCGTGCGGCAGGTCAGGCGCGACGCCAACGACAAGCTCAAGAAGCTCCTCAAGGACCACGCGATCTCGGAAGACGACGAGCGGCGCGGACTGGAGGACGTGCAGAAGATCACGGATCAGCAGATCACGCACATCGACGAGCTGCAGAAGAAGAAGGACGCGGATCTGCTCAACAAATAGCTTCCAGCTTCCAGCTGCCAGCTTCCAGCCGGAACGCCAGGAACTCCGATTCTCCGTTAGCTCCAGCTGACAGCTGAGCGCTGAGGGCTGGTAGCTTCCAACTCATGTCTTATTTCACGCATCTGGAGTGCTCCGTCCCGTGCGGCGCAGAGCGCTACGATCCTCGTGTTCCTCAGCACCTGTGCAAGTGCGGCGCTCCCCTTCTCGCGCGATACGACCTGGCCGCCGCGCGGACCTGGCGGCCTGGCTCCCTCGTCGGCCGGGAGCCGACGATGTGGCGGTATCGGGAGCTGATGCCGCTGCTCGATGACGAGCAGCCCCTCACACTCGGTGAAGGCTGGACGCCGCTGATGCACGCGAAGAGGCTTGGAGGTGTGCTGGGTCTCGAGCGCCTGTACATCAAGGACGAGTCCCTGAACCCGACCAACTCCTTCAAGGCGCGTGGGCTGTCTGCGGCCGTCACGCGCGCGGCACATCTGAAGGCGCGCACGCTCTCCGTGCCGTCCGCGGGCAACGCCGCGAACGCGATGGCTGCCTACGCGGCGCTCGCGGGGCTCGAGGCCCAGGTCTTCATGCCCCGTGACGTGAAGGTGCCCTTCATCCGCGAGTGCGAGCTGTACGGCGCCGTGGTCAACCTCGTAGACGGTCTGATCACCGACGCCGGCCGGATCGCCGCAGAGAAAGGAAAGCCGCTCGGCTGGTACGACGTCTCCACTTTGAAGGAGCCGTACCGAATCGAAGGCAAGAAGACGATGGCCTACGAGATCGGCGAGCAGCTCGATTGGCACTTCCCGGACTGGATCGTTTATCCGACCGGCGGAGGTACAGGGATGGTCGGCATGTGGAAGGCTTTCGAAGAGCTCGAACAGATCGGGTGGAAAACGTCCAGGACGAGGCCGAAGATGGTGTCCGTCCAGGCCGAGAACTGTGCGCCGATCGTGCGCGCGTTCGAGAGCGGCGCCGAGCGCTCCGAGATGTGGCAAGGCGCCCGCACCATTGCCGACGGACTTCGAGTGCCGAAGGCCATCGGCGATTTTCTCGTGCTTCGCGCTATCCGAGAGAGCGGCGGCACAGCCATCGCCGTGTCCGACGCTGAGATGGTCTCGGGGATGCGCGAGCTGGGATCGAAGGAAGGGATCAGCGCGGCCCCGGAAGGCGGCGCCGCATTGCAGGCGATCAAGGTCCTCGTCGAGGACGGCCGGATCCGGCCCACGGACTCGGTGGTGCTGTTCAATACGGGCGGCGCGTTGAAGTATCTCGACGTGCTCGCGTAAGTCGAGCCGACTCAGTCGCCGAGCGGGATCCCAATCGCACGGGCCGTCCGCACGACGTCGAAAATCGACGGGCACGTTGCGAGTCCGTCCGACAACGCGCTCCGTCTGCGCGCACTTGCCGATGCGCATGTGGTTGGCTACACTCGCCGCGCACGGCGGTCGGCTCGACGCGCGGCGTCCGGCGGCAGTCTGGAGGAGTGTGAATGGCGCTCGATCTGTGGTCGATGGCTTTCGTGTTCTTGCTCGCGACCTTTGTAGGGTTCCAGGTGATCCAGAACGTGTCGCGTCTCCTGCACACGCCGCTGATGTCACTGACCAACGCGATTTCCGCCATTGCTATCGTCGGCTCGCTCATCATCGCCGGTGAGGAGAAGACCACGCTCAGCACCGTCCTCGGTACCATCGCCGTCGCCGCCTCCGTCACGAACATCGTCAGCGGCTTCCTGATCACCGACCGGATGCTGAAGATGTTCCGCGAACGGGGGCCCCGCTCGTGATCGCTGAGCACCTCACGCAGGCCAGCTACCTTGCCGCGGCCGCGCTGTTCATTTTTTCGCTGCGCTGGCTGAGCAACCCGAAGACCGCGCGGCGCGGCGTCGGAGCGGGCGTCGGCGGGATGACGCTTGCGATAGCCGGCACGCTGCTCCACCCGGATATCGTCAGTTTCAAGTGGATCGCGGTGGCGATCGTCGTCGGCACGGCCATCGGCGTTCCCCTCTCGCGCGTGCCGCTGACCGCCGTGCCTCAGCGGACGGCGCTGTCCCACGCATTCGGCGGCCTCGCGGCGGGGCTGGTCGGCACCGCGAAATACATGCTCTGGCTCCAGGACGGCCAGCTGACGGCGTTCCGCACCGGCGCCATCGCGATTGAGGTCATTCTGGGATACCTGACGTTCACCGGCAGCCTGATGGCAGCCGGCAAGCTCCAGGAAATCATCCCGACGCGCCCGATCACGTATCCTGGACAGAACGTTGTCAACCTCGGGCTGCTCGCGATCGCGGTGATCGCGAGCGTCGTGCTCGTCGCACGACCCGAGCTGTGGCAACTCTTCCCGGTCGTCATCCTGCTGTCGCTCGTGTTCGGCGTGCTGCTGATCGTGCCGATCGGAGGCGCTGACATGCCGACCGTCATCTCGCTCCTCAACGCGTACGCCGGGCTGTCGGCCGTCGCCATGGGCTTCGTGCTCGAGAACAAGGTCCTGATCACGGCGGGCGCACTCGACGGATCGTCGGGCTTCATCCTGTCGGTGATCATGTGCCGCGCGATGAACCGATCGTTCACAAACGTCCTCTTCGGAGCGTTCGGGCAGGTGCAGGCTGGCGGCAGCGCGGCAGAGGCGAAGGCCGTCAAGAGCGGGACGCCGCAGGACGCGGCGGATCTTCTCGGCAACGCCTCGAAAGTCGTGATCGTTCCCGGGTACGGGATGGCCGTCTCGCAGGCGCAGCATCGCGTTCGCGAAATCTACGACGCGCTCACCAAGCAGGGCATCGACGTGAAGTTCGCCATCCACCCGGTCGCGGGCCGAATGCCGGGGCACATGAACGTGCTGCTCGCGGAAGCTGAAGTCCCCTACGACGCGCTCGTCGAGATGGACGAGATCAACCGTGATCTGCCGCAGACCGACGTCGTGCTCGTCGTGGGCGCCAACGACGTCGTGAACCCTGCCGCGCGTCACGACACGAAGAGCCCGATCTACGGGATGCCGATCATCGACGCGGACCGCGCGAAGTTCGTCATCGCGAACAAGCGATCGATGAACCCGGGATTCGCCGGCATCGACAACGAGCTGTATTCGGCGGACAACACGCTCATGATCTTCGGCGACGCGAAAACCGTCCTCGGTGAGGTCGTCAAAGCCCTGACGGGCGGCGGCGGACACTGATGGGCGGATTGGTCGATATCTTCCTCCACCTCGACAAACACCTGACGCAGTTCGTCGCGACGTATGGCGGCTGGGTCTACGCGCTTCTCTTCCTGATCGTCTTTGCGGAAACGGGCCTCGTGGTCACGCCGTTTCTCCCGGGCGACTCGCTGCTGTTCGCCGCGGGGGCGCTGGCTGCAGCCGGCGGGCTGAATGTCTGGGCGGTGATCGCGCTCCTGAGCGTCGCCGCGGTTCTGGGCGACGCCGTCAATTACGCTGCCGGCAGATTCGTGGGCCCGCGCGTGTTCAGCGCTACCGATCGCTCGAGCGGTCTCCACCGGCTGCTGAATCGTGAACACCTGCAGCGCACGCACGCCTTTTTCGAGAAGTACGGAGGCAAGGCTGTCGTCCTCGGGCGGTTCGTGCCGATCGTGCGGACGTTCGTTCCGTTCGTCGCGGGCGCGGGGGCGATGACCTACGCCCGGTTCGCCGTCTACAACGTGGTGGGCGGATTGATCTGGGTTGGAATCTGTACGCTCGCAGGCTATGCGTTCGGGACAGTCCCGATCGTCAAGAACAACTTCTCACTCTTCGCGCTCGGCATCGTGTTCGTCTCTGTGATCCCGATCGGCATCGAGATGATCCGGCATCGTGCGCGCCGTCCGAGCTGAGCCACACTTCAACTACGTGTGGGGCGCGGGCTTCAGCCCGCGCCGCGGCGGGGCCTGAAGGCCCCGCTCTATACGGAGCCCGCCGCTCTACTGCGTCCGTCCCGCCGTCGTGGGCGGCACGTGTACACGCGCAGGTTCTGGATCACCCACGCCGGCGCATCAGGCACCGATCCAGTCTGGGTGATCCGGATGAATTTCGCCCTCGTTGGATTCAGCGAGACCACGGTAAGCGGACTCCCGTGCCCCGTCGCGACTGGCTTTCCCCAGTCCTTCCCGTCGAGCGACAGCTGAACCTGATATTCCCGCGGGAAACCAGGCACCGGCCGTGGGACCGCGGCGGGCCCAGCGCCGCGTCCGGCTTGCGGCTCAGATCCGTCGGCGGCTGCCACTGCGGGCGCCGCACCGGTCTGCCCTCGCGCGCCGGGGCCGGTCGTGAGTTGAGCACGGCCGCCGCCACCGCCGCCCAGACGCCCACCCGCGGCCGAGTCGAATTGCACCTCGGCAACGCTCACGGCTTCGGGCAATTCCACTTGGAACCACATGCCGACCCTCTGCGGCTCGCCGGAATTCCAGCCGAAGGTCGTCAGGCCGCCCGTGGCGGCAGCGGCATTGTGGCTGGCGGTCAGCTTCCATGTCGGTTGCGCCTGGAGCAGAAGCGGGAGCGAGCCTTCGAGATCCGGCTGCGTCCAGATCGCCTTGCGGCTGGCAGTGGCGGCCCGAACGCGCGCGACATCTGCGGGCGAGACGAACGTCGCCTTGTTGCCGAAGCTGTTACGCACGTACGAGGCGACCGCCGCGATCCACTCGTCGTTCTGGGCCGCGAGCGGAATCATGACCTGCGTGTACGTCCTGCCCGCCAGCGGACCCGTGAGACCGTGCAGCAGCGCCTTGATGACGTAGTCCCGGTGCCCCTGCACCCGCGGAGATCCTGCCAGAGGCGGCGCCATGGTCGTACCGGCTGGAGCTCCAGCCAGCGGCGCGCCCAGGCCGTCGGTGCCATGACACTCGAAGCAGAGCTCCGTGTAGATCGTGCCGCCCTTGGACATCTGCTGTTGCTGCTCCGGAAGCAGACTGGCGTTGGTCGTCGCTGCCGCTGCCGGCGGCGCCAGCAAGTACCTCCCGATCTCCTGCACGCCCCGTGTTTTCGTTCCCTCCATGGTCGCGCGCACGATGGCGCTCGCGTCGGGAACCTTCAACGTGTTGAGAGTGAGCAGCGCCTGGATCGCGACGTCCGCGTCGGCATCCTTCGTTGCTGCGCGGTAGTCCTCCGCGAACGAACGGTCGCCTGCCTTGTACAAAGTCTCGCTCAGGCGGATCGCCTGGACGCGCATTCTTGGGTTCGGATCCTTCAGCGCTTCGCGGACGAGCGGCGCGTCGAGCGCGCTCAGCCCCTCGAGCGTCCACAGCGCATGGAACCGTGCGAGGAGCGGGGTCCCGCGCGCCATCGTCTGGAGGGCGGGAACGACGGACTTGTCCTGCTTCAACACGAGCAGGCGTTGCGCCATGTCCCGCCACCAGCCGTTTGGGTGCGCGAGGTGCGCGACCAGTTGCGCCGGCGTTTCGCTCAACATGCGCGGCTGCGTCAGGTCCGGCTGCAGTGCGGGAATCGCCTCGCGCGCGGGACTGCTGTCGGTCGCCGGCACGGCAGGAAGCCCGTCGAATCGCAGGCGCCACACGCGCCCGTAGCTCGTGATCTTGTCGAGCTGATGCTGCTCGATCTTCGCGCGCAAATACGACCCGCGCGGCGTCCACTGCGCTTCCTGAATGATCCCGTGGTACATGTCGGTGATGTACACGAGGCCATCGGGCCCGGTCTTCATGTTCACCGGCCGGAAGAGCGGATCCGTCCCGAGGATGAACTCCGAGCCGGAATAGGCGTTGCGAAGTTGGGTCAACCCGTCGGTCTTGACGATCTTCGCGCGACGGATCAGTCGGCCCACGGGCTCGGCGAACAGGAGATCGCCGCGAAGATCCTGCGGAAGTCGATCGCCACGGACGATATCCGCGCCGGCCGTCGCCGTGAAGTGATTGAGGGCGCCGAGCGGTTGGCGGACCCGCCGCATCCCGCCCTGCATATCGCCGATCCCCGGAGCAGGCCACACCGTGTCGAAGCCCGCCTCGAAACCGTCGTCCAGCGTCAGGCTGCCGTACTGAATCGGGAACTGGAAGTTGACCGGACCGCGCTCCCCACCTGCATTGATGAACCACATCTTCCCGTCGTCGTCCGCGGTCAGGCCCCAGGAGGCGCCGTTCGGGGCCGTCGGCTCGCGAAGGATCCCGTGTGGTGTCCAACGGAAGCGGAACGCGTTGTACGTGCTGTAGATCCAGTTGTCCAGGCCCCACAGGAAGCCGCTCTGCTCGTGCTCGACGTTGCCGTCACGGCCGACGCCAACACCTGAGTAGAAGATCGCTTTCTTGTCCGCGACACCATCGTTGTTCGTATCCCAGTATCGAACCACGTCGTCGGAATGCGTCTCGTTGATCAGGATGCTGTCGTCGTCGAGCGCGAGGATCATCCGCGGGAACATCACGTGATCGACGAAGACGGTGTGCTTGTCGTACTTGCCGTCTCCTTTGGTGCTCTCCCAACGGCTGATGCGGTTCGTGGGCTCGTGTTCGCTCGTCGCATCGGCATCCCGCATGTAGCTGCGAAACTCCGAGAGATACATGCGGCCGTTGCCGTCCCACTCGACGACCGCCGGATTGTTGATCTCGGGATCCGACGCAACCAGCTCGAGTCGATATCCCGCCGGAAGCAGGAAGCCCTTCGCCTCTTCCTCGGGCGTCCTCGCCTGGATCGCCGGCTTCGGGGAGAAGTCCGCGCCGGTGTTGTCCTGACCTCCCGGTCCGGCGCCGCGACGGCCCCCTCTTCCGCCTGACGGCTGACCCTGTGCCGGCGTCAGCTGCGGGGCGGGCTCCGGCGACGGAGGCTGCGGCGGCGGGGACTGAGCGAGCAGGGACAAGGCCGCCATCGAGAGTGTGGCGGCACCCACGAGCAGCGCATGAGCGGCCGACGGTCCGCGACGATCCTGGTTCAACTTCGTGTGCCTCCCTGTTGCCGGGCGGCGCAAAGCGCTGCCCGATCCCACCTTACGTCGCGCGGCCGGCATTCGCTTCATCCTCGGACATGTCGACGGGCCACATTGCGGACGAGGCAGGAGTTGGCCTAAATTAGGGTATTCCGACGCGAAGGACATTCATTTCGACGGCCCGGCGCGCCTCCCCGCGATCCGCCGCGGATGACTAAACTATGTCCCGGGCGAGACTTCTTCTGTGTCCAGGCTGGTTTTGCCGGGATTTCGCAGGGTAACGGCTGGCTTGCGGTTTGCGGATCAGCTGAAGAGGCGAAAGTCTATGCGAACAAACGAACGCGGCGCCATCATCATCCACGTGGCCATTGCCCTGATGGCGCTCCTGTGCTTTCGGCAATCGTTCTCGACCAGGGTGTCTTTTTTGTCGCCCGGCGACAGGCCCAGAACGCAGCCGATGCGGGCGCGCTCGCGGGTGCCATCACGCTGCTGCGTGGACCGGACGCGAACAGCCGACGCTACGACGGCCGCCCAGGACTTCGCACGCCAAAACGTCGTCTGGGGCCAGGGTGACGGCAGACGCCGACATTACGGTTTCGCCCCTGCCGTTCAACTGCCCGGACGGTGTTCCAGGCTGCATTCGGGTAGACGTATTCCGCGGACTGCCGAATCCCCACGACGGCAGGCGCACACGAACACGATTCCAACGCTTGATGATGGGGATGCGGGGACCTGACGACTCAGGGCGTCCGAGCGACGGCGACGGCCCAGATCGCGGCGGGCAACGCCGTCGAGTGCATCAAGCCGTGGGTCGTCGTCGACAAATGGACCGACAACTTCCGGCACCGGGACCGAATCCGAGCGGGTGGGACCAGATGGACATCTTCAACCCGGGTTGATACCTACACGCCAGGCACCAGGCTTCACGCCACCGGACGGAACGATTACGGACTGCAGCTGGTGCTCAAGGGCAGGGAAACATCGGACTGGAGCTCCGGCTGGACGATGGAGATCGACCTCGGATGGCGGGAACGGCGGCAACGTCTATCGCGACGAGATTGAAGGCTGTCCGGGTTGGGTCCCGGTCGTCGGCCTCTATGATCCGGCTGAGTCGTGCGTTACCCGTGCTGACGAAAACCCCGAGAAGGGCTGCATTGGTGTCAAGACTGGCATGTCCCAGGGACCGACCTCACAGGGCGTCACAACCCTGATTGGACTGGATCCCGGCGCTACGTGGAATACGACCACGAAGACCGTCCAGGGCGGTTGCATGGTCACCGGGACGTGCCTCGACGACAGTGGAAACGCGATAGCTCTCAGTGCGCGTGTTGTGCCGCTCGCCATCTTCAACCCGGCGAGCTACGTAGCGGGCGGCTACACGGGCACGAATGGCGTCGCGCAGGTCGAGAACCTGCTCGGCTTCTTCGTCGAGGGTATGTGCAACGATGTCTATCCCAACGCTGCAACGCGACCGGTGGTACTGCGGCACGCCGGCCGAAGCCAACAAGTCCGTGGTCGGCAGGTTGATGAATTATCCCGGCCAGGCTTCCGGTTATTCAGGCTCGGCAGGACCTGCCACGTTCCTGAAGATCACACGCCTCGTCCGATGAACTGACGGCGTTCACCTGTCGCTGAAGTAGGGGGAGTTCACCGCAACACGAAGCGTTTTGCCGGTCTCGTGGGGAAGATTTGGTGGACGGCGGGAGGATCGAACTCCCGACCTCCGCGTTGCGAACGCGGCGCTCTCCCAGCTGAGCTAGCCGCCCACTGTGTAGGGTGTGCGCACCTGGCCTCTCGGACTCAAATCCGAGCGCAAGCACGAACATCGAGTGTAACACGCGCTTCCCGAGAGCCGCAACGCGCGCGGACTTCCCTACGACGTCTCCTCGCGCTCCTGCGACGGTGATTCGCTCAGGCTGCGGAGCGCCGCAGCGGCGACTGCAATTCCCGTCCCGATCCGCGCGAGCTCCAAGAGTAGCGCGGCATCCGGTCCCTCCTTGTCCGACAGGGCTTCGACTCGCTCCCGCACCGCGTCGAGCGATTCCGCCGCGCGCACGACCCCACGAAACGACGCCTTCAGCGCCTCCACACGACCAACCTCTGACATGCGCCAGCACTGTATCGCACTTACAGAATTGCGATCGGCGCTTACAGTTCCGGCACGTCGCCCGATGGCCCACGCTGCACGCGAGAGCGGCTTCGGGTCGCGAGTGTGTGGAATGACGGAATTACGGCGTGTCCGACGGAATTGCTCCGCTGGTGCGCGGGTTGCAAAGTCGTTGGGTCGCTTGCAATGTCGGCACCGTATCTCGAACCCGCCATCACCATCTCTTCGTCCGGCCACACCGATGGTCTGGGGCGACGCGAGCTGTGCTTCGACCGGGAAACCGGCGCGATGCTCGAGCGGCTGCACGTCCGCCCGGAACTGGCCGCCTTCGAGGCCGCGATTCGCGAACGCGTCGAACGCTTGTCCATGTTCGAGGATCCGCGGTTTGCCCGGACCTACGCGGCAGAACGGAGCGCGTCCGGTGATCTGACGGTCGTCTCCGAGTTCGTCTCCGGTATCAGCCTCGCAGATCTGCTCGACACATCGCTCGAGGAGACGGTCGTCCCCGGCGTGGACGCCGCGCTGGGCTACCTCACTGAATCGCTTTCCGCGCTCGGCACCCTTCATCAGGTCGCGGGTTTTCCGCACGGCCTTATCGCCCCCGACCGCGCCGTCTTCACGGCTGAGGGCCGACTCCTCTTCCTCGACCCTGCGTATGCCGCCGTGGTGGATCGCCTGGGTCTTTCCCGCCGCACGCTGTGGACGGAATTCGGCATTGCCGCCGCTCCCGGACCGGGACCCGCGCGGCTCGACGCGGCGAGCGATCTGAGTCAGGCGGCCCTCATCGCGATGATGCTGATCCTCGGCCGGAGGCTCGACGACGCGGACTACCCCGATAACATCCCGTCGCTCCTGATGGAAGTCGTGGAGGTTGCGCAGATTCGCGGCAGCAGCGCATTCGCCTTGGGCCTGCAGCGAATTCTTCAGCGGCTGCTTCCGCTGCCTGGCCGCAGGCCTTACGAAACGGCGGAAGAAGCCGTGGCCGATCTCCGGCAGCTGCTCCGCCGCGAAATGGGCGCTGACGTCTGCCAGAAAGCCTTGGTCGAGTTCATTCAACAGCTCCATCCGGCTCAGCCGGTGTCGCTGCTGTCAGAGGATGAAACTCTGGAGCAGGAGAGCGCGGAAGACTTCCTGGAGGAGCCGGACGAGGACGAGGCCCTCGGGCAGGAATCGCCCGGGCAGGAATCGATCGTCGAGTTCGAGCTCGATCTCGATAGCCACGTCGAGCGTCGCGAGGATCGTCCGACCGATGACGACGTCTACGAGCTCAGCTCGGACGACTTGAACGAAGAGTTCGGCTCATTCGCGGCACCCGGACGCATCAGACCGGTGTCGCTCGTCCCCCCAACGCCGGTCGTCGAAGAATCCATCCGCACAACCGAGGCCACGCCCGACAGTCGAGAGATCGAGCCGACCGACGTGTCCGCGCCATCGGTCGAAATCGAAGCGCAATGCGAGCTGGAAGCCGCGCGGGAGACCGAAGCTGCGCCTATCGCAGCTCTTGCCCCGATCGCTACCCCTGATGCCGTCGCTGTTCCCGAGGCGCCGGCGCTCGAAAACGCGGCCGTCGATCCTGAACCGCAAGGCGACGTCATTTCGTCCTCGTCGATGGTCGAGGATCCCGAACAGCTCGCACCAGCGTCCATGGATGCTGCTCCGTCAGGACTCGAGGAGCCAGTCCTTGACCAGGCTCCCGCGACCGAATTGAGTGCGACGGACGCGTGGACAGCAGACCCAGCGGCGCCGATTTTCACCGGAGGCTCGTTCGAGGCAGCCTCGGCAGCGATCATCGAAGAGACCCCGCCGCCCGTCGAAGCTGCGGTCGCAGTCGCCGAGGCGCCGTCCATCCAAACTATCGCCGCTGCATCCGAGGTCGCATCGGCACCACAGGTGTCAGAAGAGGTCGAGGAGATCGGGAGCGATTCAGCCGCGTCGCTACCGGCGTTATCCAAGAGTGAGAACCGCCGACGAAAACGGCATCAGCAGAAGTCCGCCCGGGCTCGAAAGGACAAGCTCCGTTCGACCGCTTCGAAATCGGAAACCGTCACGGCTCAAACACCGCCTGTCGCGGCAGCAGTTCCAGTAGCGCCGCTGCCGCCGCCAGTGCAGCCGGCACCCGCGCCGTCGAAGTCTGGCTGGCTGATCCCGCCGGAGAAGACAGCGAAATTCGAGACGGGGACACCGGAGCTGATTCCCGCATTCCAGCCCGCGGTGATTCAGCCGCCGCCGTTTGCGACCGCTCCGGTGCCTCCGCCCTACGCTGCGGCACCGCAACCCATCGTCTCGTATACGCCGCACATGGCCCCGCCACCGCCTGCGCCCGCATTCCCGGCGCTGGCTACACCGGCCGCCCAGATGCCACGCTTCGGCGCGCCCACCGCCGGGCGAGCTTCGGCGCCCCCGCAAACGTCTGCGGCTCCGGCAGCTGCACCGGCGATGGAATCCGTGACGCGGCTGTCGACCGTGAAAGTGAAAACGGAACCGCCTGCCGGCTACGCGCCTACGACCAAGACAAGGCGTGTCGGGCGCGGCGTCGAGCAGGCCCTCGATCCTGTGACACTGCTGCCGGGCACCTTCCGGGGTCCGACGGTCGAGGACGCGTCCCAGCGCGGGTTCCCGTGGAAGCTCACAGTTGCCGTCGTCGTGCTGGTAGCCGGAGCAATCCTCGCCGGGCGCGCGTACCTTCCTGGCGGCGCGCTCGCCAAGGCGCCGATCGAAGCCGCGCCTGCGACGCTTCCACCCGCGGAGCCCGAAGCGCCGGTTACTGGACCCCCTCCCGGGACCGGGCAGATCCTGATCAAGACCGAGCCTGGGGGCGCCAGCGTACTCCTCGACGGCAAGCCCGCCGGCGAGAGTCCGGTGACGCTCAGCGGCGTCGCGGCAGGACGTCACGTCCTGACGTTGCTATCCTCGTCTGGATCGGTCAAGCGCACGGTGAAGGTGATCGCCGGCAAGTCCGTGAGCGTCGAAGTGCCGATCTATTCTGGCTGGGTCTCGGTGCTCGCGCCGTTCGTCGTCGACGTTGCCGAGAACGGGAAATCCATCGGCTCGACCGAACAGGACCGCATCATGCTCGCCCCGGGCGAGCATCACCTCGTGCTCACCAACGCGGACCTGGGATATCGCGCGGAACAGGACGTCACGGTAGCGGCGGGAGAGACCAATTCCGTGCGGCTCGAGCCGACGGGACACGCGAACATCAACGCGATCCCCTGGGCGGAAGTCTGGTCCGACGGACGCAAGATTGGCGACACGCCAATCGCCAACTTCGCGCTGCCGCTCGGCAGCCGGGAGCTCGTCTTCAAGCACCCACAGTTCGGTGAGCGCAAGGTCAGCGCGACGATCCGGGCCGGGGAGCCCGTGGCCGTGGCGGTGGACTTCACGAAGCCGCAACAGCCCTGAGGTTCCCAGGCTCCAAACCTGTCGTCACCTGGCAGTGGCGTTCATTTTCGAAACCGTAATCGACACCACAGAAACGATCCGGCTTCGCGCTGTCCCTAGGGCGTACGCCGCAAAATTGCACCATCAATTCGAAGGATCAGACCTTCAGACCGTGGCACTTTCCTTGCCGTCG
Source organism: uncultured Acidobacteriota bacterium (assembly GCA_963730995.1). Classification (GTDB taxonomy): domain Bacteria; phylum Acidobacteriota; class Vicinamibacteria; order Vicinamibacterales; family 2-12-FULL-66-21; genus CAVSUB01. Next base: position 1,034,773 of record CAVSUB010000013.1, read on the forward strand.
GCCGGGCGACACTTTGAAAAGGAATCTGCCATGTGGAACTGGATTCGATGCTATGTCACCGGGCATGACTACTCGGTTTGCTGCGTCAACGGCGCGATGTTCCTGCGCTGTGTGGCCTGCGGACGTCGATCGCAAGGGTGGGTGGTCCATGCCGAACACGCTCACCCGCACCGACAGGCCGTCTGACGGCGGTTTGACACTATCCGAGCCGGGCGGGAAGATTAGCCCATATGCCCGTGCCGCGTATCTCGCGGGAAGACCTGAAGAGCCGCCTCGAAGGCTCGCCTGAAACACGCCCTCTCATCCTCGACGTTCGCCTGAAATACCCCTACCAGCACAGTACGGTGACGCTGCCCGGCGCGGTGCGGATGTCGCCAGGACAGCTCGATCGAACCCGGCTTCCTCTGGATCGGGAGATTGTCACTTATGACTCCGATCCTGATGAGCTTGTCGCGGAGCAGGTTGCAGACGAGCTCATCCGGCTGGGTTACCGTGCATCTGCCCTGGCTGGTGGCATCTCGGCATGGGTCAGCGCGAAGCTGCCTACCGACCGAAAACCCGCACCCCAGACCCTCGTTTAGGTTCCAGGCCCCTTCAAGGGCTGATCGCACTCGACGCCATCCCCCGACAGTCAAAGCTGATACGATGATCCGGCCAGCCCGATCATGAAGCGACACCTACTTCCCGCGCTGCTCCTCGCAGCTTGTGTGGGCGGTGCTGTCGCCGCTGCCGCCCAGGGTCCGTCGGCGGCCGATATCGCCTCGCAGGTACAGCAGAAGTACGATTCGGTCCGGGACTTCTCGGCTGATTTCACCCACGAGGCCGAAAGCGGCGTTCTGCGCAAGAAGCTCGTCGAGCGCGGCTCGGTCATGGTGAAGAAGCCGGGCAAGATGCGCTGGGCATACAAGGCCCCGGAGGAAAAGCTGTTCGTCTCCGACGGGGTGCGGATGTACATGCACACGCCCGCGGACAACCAGGTCATCGTCAGCGCGGTTCCCGCGGACGATCAGGCGACGACCGCCGTCCTGTTCCTGACGGGCAAGGGGAAGCTGACCAGGGACTTCACTGTCAGCTTGATCGAAGGCGCACCTGCCGGCACCTACGTGTTGAAGCTCCAGCCCAAGCTCGAGGAGCGGGACTACGACTGGCTTCAGCTCGTGGTTGACCGGTCGACGTTCCAGATCCGCTCTCTGACGGCCGCCGACAAGCAGGGCACACGATCGACGTTCACGTTCTCGAATTTCAAGGAAAACGTCGGATTGCCCGATAAGACGTTTCAGTTCTCCATCCCGCGCGGTGCCGATGTCATTCAGGCTGGCCAACCCGGACGCTGATTCGCTCCGCCGAGCGGGGGCGATGGGGCTTTGCCTCCTCTGGCTATCGGTCTGTGGTTGCGCCACGAACGACGCCCTCCGGGCTGGCGAAAAGGCCGAACGCTCTCAGGATTTCGACCGCGCGGTCGTCGAGTACACCTCGGCGGTCAAGACTCACCCCGACGACCGCAACGCGCGCGAGGCCCTGCAGCGCGCGCGGCTGCGGGCCTCCCAACAGCACTTCTTTGCGGGTCGTCGCCTCGCTGCGGCGGACCGTATCGAAGAGGCTGCTGTCGAGTATCAACTCGCCTCGGAGCTCAATCCGACCGATTCGCAGGTGCAGGCCGCGCTCCGGGAAACGCGGCAGTTCCTCCGCAACAAGATCTCGGTGTCGCGCGGTGGAAAAACCGAGCTGCAGACGCTCCTGGATCGCACTCGCGATCTCCCGCCGCCCGGACTCGATCTTCCAGAAGATGCCACGCTGCCGGACTCCCTGCTTTTCAGCTCGGCGAGCAGTCGCGCGGTCTTCACGGCGTTGGCGCGTTTCTCCGGGCTCAACATCGTCTTCGACACGGCCTTCCGTGAGGCGCCAATCTCGATCGATCTGCGCAAGGCCACGCTCGCCAACGCGCTGGCGTCGGTGACGGCCGCAACGCGGACGTTCTACCGCGTGACGGCACAACGCACGATCACGATCATCCCGGATACGCCCGCCAAGCGTCGCGAATACGAAGAGTCGGTCGTCAAGACGTTTTACTTGAGCAACGCGGACGTCAAAGAGGTTATCGACCTGCTCAGGATCGTCGTCGACATCCGGCAGATCTCCCCAATCACGGCGACCAACGCCATCTCGCTCAAGGACACGCCCGAGCGGATCGCCGCGGCAACGAAGCTGATTGCCGCCATCGACAAGGCGCGGCCCGAAGTCATCATCGACGTGGAGCTGCTCGAGGTCGATCGCACGCGCCTGCGGGAATATGGGCTCTGGCTGGCGTCCCCGGGCTCCGACGGCATCTCCGGTAGCGCGGACGTCAACAAACCCGGCCTGACGCTCCAGGATCTGCGCACTCTCACGGCGTCGGACGTCGTGCTTGCCGGTGTACCTGGTATCTACTATCGACTGCTGAAGAACGACGTGAACACCCGGACCCTCGCGAACCCGCAGCTGCGCACGTCCGAAGGCATCGCAGCTCAAGCCAGGTTCGGCGAGCGGGTCCCGATCCCGGTGACGACGTTCGCTCCCATCGCATCTGGCGGGGTCAATCAGCAGCCGATCACGTCGTTCAACTACGAGAACATCGGGGTCAACATCGACATCCTGCCTCGTATGCACCACGACGACGAGGTCTCCTTGACCTTGAAGATCGCGCTGAGCAACATTTCGGGAACTGGTTTTGGCGGCCTGCCGACCTTCGGCAACCGTGAGATCAGCACGACGATCCGGCTGAAGGACGGCGAGACGAACATGCTCGCGGGCCTGATTCGCGACGAGGAACGAACGACACTCTCCGGCATTCAAGGGCTGAGCGATCTGCCGCTCATCGGACACCTGTTCGCCAGCAACCACAAGGAGACGCAACAGACCGACATCGTCCTCACGTTGACGCCGCACATCGTCCGGGTTCTGGATCTGTCGGAGGAGGACCTTCGCCCCTTCCGGATGGGCCGCGATTCGGGGACCGCGGTCGGAGAGGCACCGCCCCAGATCCCGCGGGATGAACCGATCAATCTTCCGATGGTTCGGGATCCGACAACCAAGCCTCCGGAAACTCCGCCGGCGGCGCCGCCGTTCCCGCAACCGCTCCAGCCCACACCGACGTGCCCGAAGCCGCCGTGCGCGGGTAGCGTAGCCTACATATCCGTCTTCTCCACCTGCGCGCCAAGTGACTGCAGGCGTTCGACGAGCGCACCATAACCCCGCTCGACTGTCTCGAGCGGAGCCAGCTCGCTCGTGCCCTGGGCCGCGAGCGCCGCCGCGATGAGTGCCATTCCCGAGCGGATATCACGGCTGTCGAGACCGCGGCCGCGCAGCGGCGTCGGACCGCTGATGATGATGCGATGGGGATCGCAGAGGAAGAGATCCGCCTTCATCGAACTGAGCTGCTCGAGCGCGAAGAGTCGGAGCTCGTACATCCAGTCGTGGACCAGCGTCCGCCCATCGGCCTGGGTCGCCAGCACGGTGACGAGGCTGATCATGTCGCTCGGAAATCCCGGCCAGAGTCCCGTCGTGATGCGTCTCGCGGCGGTCAATGGCCTGTGTTCGACGACGAAGCGGTCGTCTTCGGTCACGCAGTGCAGGCCCATCTTGCGGAGAGGTGCCGCGACGACTTCCATGTCGCTACCGCGGGCTCCGGTGACTTCGATGTCACCGCCGGTGATCGCCGTGACTACGCCCCAGCTCCCGGCTTCGATGTAGTCGCCATCGAGCGAATGGCGTGCGCCGCGAAGCCGCGCCGGTCCAATTACTCGCAGGGTGGTCGTTCCCTCACCCTCGATCGATGCACCCATCGCGCGAAGGAAACGACAGAGCTCGGCGACATGCGGTTCCATTGCCGCATGCCGGATCTCGGTGACACCGCGTGCAGCAACGGCTGCGAGAACAGCCGTCTCCGTCCCGGTGACCGACGCCTCGTCGAGGTAGAAGGACGCTCCCGTCAATCCGTCCGGCGCGTCCAGGACGTAGCCCGGCTCGTCGCGGACGACGGCACCGAGCGCAATCAGCGCACGCAGATGTGTCCCTATCGTCCGCCGGGCCGGAAAGTCTCCGCCTGGCTGCGCGAGCCGCGCTGCGCCGCGCCGTGCGAGCAGTGGGCCGAGCAGAAGCACGGACCCTCGGAGCTTGCCCACGAGCGCCGCGTCCGGAGACTCACCCGTTACTGTCGCACAGCGGATCCGAAGCGTCGACGTGCCGACGCCATCGACGGTGGCGCCGAGTCCCTTGAGTAGATCGGCAAGGACCCCTACGTCGCGGATTCGGGGAACGTTCGTCAGCACGCATTCTTCGTCCGTGAGCAGGCAGGCTGCCATCAGCGGCAGCGCCGAGTTCTTGTTGCCCTCTACCGCGACGCGGCCCGACAGCCGGCGCCCTCCTTCGATCCTCAGCGTTGCCATTTCGCCAGCACTCCGATCATTCAATCGAATCCCAGGTAGACGATTTCTTCGCGCAGCTCCACACCGAACGCTTCTCGAACGCCGTCCTTGCAGCGCTCCACAAGGGTTCGAATCTGGTCTGCCGTCGCGCCGCCCTCGTTGACGATGAAGTTGCCGTGGGTAGGCGAAACGCGGGCCTGCTCTTCGAGGGCTCCTTTCAACCCGGCGCGATCGACGAGCGCCCCGGCCGAATACGGCATGCCGTGAGGGACCAGATCGCGCGCGGGGTCAGGGTTCTGGAAGATGCAGCCGGCGCTCGGCGATGCCAAAGGCTGCGTGCGTTTTCGGAATGCCAGCGACTCCCTCGCGACCGCACGAAGGACCGCCGGATCGCCCGGCCTGACGATGAAGTCCGCGGATACGACGATCTCGCGGGTACGCTGCAGCCGGCTGTAGTCATAACCGAACTCGAGCGCTGATGCCGGGACTTCTTCGACTCGGCCGTCGCGGGTGACGAGCGTCGCGGCGGTGACGAGCTCGCCGATCAGCCGACCGCGGAAATGTGCGTTCCCGTACATCGCTCCGCCGACCGTTCCCGGCGTCCCGGCCCACGCCTCGAGGCTGGCGAGACCGTGCGTGAGCGTCCAGCGCACGAGGCCATTGATCGTCACACCCGCGTCGGCACGGATCCGATCATCGGCAATCCGCGCGACGTGACCGCCGTCGTAGCCGCACGACCAGGCCTCTGATTCCGGCATCGGAAACGAGGACGTTCGAGCCGCCACCCAGCACAATGACGTGAATGCCATGAGCGTCGGCAATGGCAAGCACGTCCCGCAGCTCGTCCGCGTCGTGAAGATCGATGAGCCAATCCGCCGGACCACCCACCTTGAACGTCGTCATCGGCGCGAGCGGTACGAGCCGGCCCACTCGTGCGGAGCCGAATCTTTCCAGGAGCTGCCGATCGAACGCGGCAGCGGTCATGCGCCCGCCTCGAGTCGGGAGAGCTGCTGCTTGAGCGCGGCGACGGCCTCGTGCCGCGAAACGCGATGGAACTCGATCCAGTCGCCCGGCGCGAGCTGGCCTGCAAGCGGCAAGTCGGCGGTGATCACGGTGGCGATCTTCGGATATCCGCCGGTCGTCTGCCGATCGGCCATCAGAAGAATCGGCTGTCCCGAGGCCGGCACCTGCAAAGAGCCGATCGGTGTCGCGTCGGAGAGAATGTCGGCCGGACCGCGATGGCCCAGGATGGGCCCTTCCAGGCGGTAACCCATTCGATTCGAGCTGGGCGTCACGAGATAGCGGGATCCATAGAGTGCCGCGAGGGCCGAGCCGTCGAACATGTCGGCGTGCGGTCCTTCGAGGACCCGCAGCCGGGCGCCGCCCTTCGGGAGTGACAGACCGAGATCGGCATTCAGGCGGTGGGAGCGGGCCGGCTCCTTCCCGACCGGCAACTCATCGCCCGCGCGAAGCGCGCGTCCGCCGAACGGCCCGATGCGACTGATAATGCTCGTGGACCGGCTACCGTACGAACTGCTGACGACGAAGCCGCCTCGCACTGCGAGGGCCGAGCGGGCGCCTGCTCCGCGAGCGCCAAAACGGATCCGGCGGCCGGCTTCCACCTCGAACGTGCGGTCCAGCGGAACAGCGTGGCCGTCGATGGACACCTCGAATCGGGCGCCCGTGACAGCGCATGTCACATCCCGCGACGCTTCGAGTACAGGACCGATGAGCGTAATCTCGAGGGCCGCTGCCGCTTCGTCGTTTCCCACCAGCGCGTTCGCATATCGATGCGAGTAGGCGTCCATGGGTCCGGCTACTGGAATCCCCTCGCCCTGCCGACCCCAACGCCCGAGGTCCTGGATCGTCGTGAGCATGCCGGGGCGGAGGACGGTGAGTCCGGAAGTGTGTTCAACCTTCAAGGGTGAGAACCGGCGTCACGATTCGCAGCCGAGCCGCGCGAAGTCGGCCTCCGAGACCGGACGGAAACGCACCTGGTCCCCGGCTTTGAGGAGCGACGGCTCCGTTCGAGCCGCGTCGAAAGGCCGGAGCGGCGTGCGCCCGATGATGTTCCAGCCGCCGGGCGTGACGTCGGGATAGATTCCGGTCTGCCCGCCGGCGATCGCGACCGACCCGGCGGGGACTTCGGTGCGCGGCGTGGCCCTGCGCGGCGCGGCGATACGAGGGTCCACCTCCGCCATGTACGCAAAGCCTGGAACGAACCCGACGAGATACACCCGATACGTCACGGCCGAATGCCGCGCAACGACCTCTTCAGCCGTGCATCTCGCAAAGCGCGCCACATCCTCGATGTCGGGACCAAACGATCCGCCGTAGACGACAGGGACATCGACGTTCCTGCCGTACTGGACCGTCGTCGGTCCCGTTGCGGTCGCGGCGTCGAGCAGCTCCTTTTCCAGCCAGTCGGGATCCGTGCGCACCGGATCGAAATAGACCGTCACCGAACAGTAGCCGACGACCGCGTCCCGCACAGCCGTTCCATGCCTTCGAATCGTGTCGTCCGCAAACGCCACACACCAGCCGTTCACCGAGGCGTCGATAGTTTGCGGGAGCTGGACTAGAAGCGCGGCGTCCCCCGCCGGAAGGATTTGGACCGGGTACATCGGCAAGCTACCGGCCGGCCCGCGTCTGCAGCGCGGTCAGCAACTTTCCATGAATATCGTCGAAGCCGCCATTCGACATGACGACCACGATGTCGCCTGACGTGCTCTCGCGCGCGACGGTTCGAACGATGTCGTCCACGATCGGAAGGTAGCGCGCGTCCACGCCCTGCGGCCGCAGATCGGCCACGACCTGCTCGGCATTCAGCCGCTGATCCTCGGGCAGAGACGATCGGAAGACGGCCGGCAGAATCACGTGGTCAGCCCTGGCCAGTGCCTTGACGAAGTCCTGCTGGAAAATCCGGCGGCAGGATGTTGCCGACCGCGGCTCGAAGATGGCCCAGACGGGGCGTCCGGGAAAAGCCGAACGGATCCCCTCGAGAGTCTCGCCAATCGCCGTCGGATGATGAGCGAAATCGTCGTACACGGCGACGCCATCGGCCGTGCCCCTGAGCTCCATGCGCCGGCGCACACCGCGAAACTGTCGAAGCGCCTCACGCATCGTGTCGGTGTTCAGGCCGATCGCCGCTCCGACGGCAACCGCCGCGAGCGCGTTTCGAACGTTGAACGCTCCGAGCAGCGGCAGCTCGAAGCTGCCGATCGCGTCGCCCCGATGCCGCACCGTGAACGACGTCGAAGTCTGGCTCGTTTTCAGATCGTGCGCCTGCCAGTCGGCGCTGTCGGACAACCCGAACGTCTGGACCGGGCAATGCGCTCGCGTCCTCAAGGCAAGCGTTTCCTCGCTGTCCGCGCCCAGCAGCAGCAGCCCACGTCTCGGGACGAGGTTGACGAATCGCTGGAAGGTCAGCCGGATCGATGCAAGGTCCGGGTAGATATCCGCATGGTCGTACTCGATGTTGTTGACGACGGCGATGTCGGGCAGGTACTTGAGGAACTTGGCGGTCTTGTCGAAGAAGGCGCTGTCGTACTCGTCGCCCTCGATGACGAACTCCCGCCCTCCGCCGATCCGGTAGCTGCTCTCGAAATTCTCGGCGATGCCTCCGATGAATACGCTGGGGTCGGAGCCGCCGTGCGCCAGGACCCACCCCGTGAGCGACGTCGTGGTGGTCTTGCCATGCGTCCCCGTAATGACGATCGACCTGGCGCCCCACAGAAAGTAGTCGCGAATGGCCTCGGGCATCGAACAGTATCGAATCTTCCGATCGAGCACTTCCTCGAGCTCGGGGTTGCCGCGGGAAATGGCGTTGCCGACGACCACGAGGTCGATGTCGGCCTTGATGTGCTCCGCCTTGTAGCCTTGCAACGTGGCAATTCCCTGCTGTTGCAGGAAGTCGCTCATGGGCGGATAGACGTTCTGGTCCGACCCACGGACGTCGTGGCCTTTGCTCTTCAGCAGCGCCGCGAGTGTCGCCATTGCGGTGCCGCACACGCCGATCAGATGAATACGCGCCATCGAACGCTCTACTCCACTGCGGATTCTTCGATCACGAGCAAGGGTCGGCCATTGGCCACTACGCGGGCTCGGACGCCGAGCGGCAGCGTGATGGTCGCCCCGGCCGTGTGCCCTGACGGAAGGCCGAAGAGCACAGGACCTGGGAACTCCGCCAACGACTCACGGACCACCGTCCGCGCGTCGATGCTGCCGTCAGGCTCGTCGCATTTTGGAAGCTCGCCGAAGACCACTCCGGACGCCCGCCGCAACAGGCCGCTCAACTTGAGCTGCATGAGCAAACGGTCCAGCCGATACGGGCGCTCGGCCACTTCGTCCACGAAGAGCACACACCCCTGGGGCGGATCGAAGGCGTAGGGCGTACCGAGCGAGCCAACCAGCTGTGTCAGCGTGCCGCCGACGAGCATCCCGTCACACTCCCCCGGCCGCAGCGTCTCGGTCTGGGGGTGCGAGATCTCCCCCATCGGCTCCGGCCGGCACACGCAGCGCAGGAACGTGTCGCGATCGTACCCGGCATCGCCATGCGCCAGCCGGCCCTCGAGCATGGGGCCATGGATGGTGACGATCCCCTTGCGCGTGGTCAGCCAGGACAGAATCGACGTGTTGTCGCTGTAGCCGATGAACGCCTTCGGCGCGAGGCTGTCGAAGTCCAGCTCCGCGAGCGCCGGCAGGAGCTGGACGCTGCCAAACCCTCCCCGCACGGCGATGAGCGCGGCAATCGAAGGGTCCGTCCACGCCCGCAGCCAGGCTGATGCGCGGACATCTGCCGGGCCTGCCAGGTACGCGCGCCGCTCGAAGACGCTCTCTTCGTACGTCGGGTCGAAGCCGAGCGCGCGCAGCTCCGCGATGCCGGCCTCGAACTCATGGCGTGCGAACGCGCTGGCGGGGGCGACGACCGCGATGCGGTCCCCTGGGCGAAGAGCGCGCGGTTTTCGCATGCGCTAGACGAATCGCGCCATTTCGGCAGCCACCGCCTGGTGCTCGTCGCTCCCGAGAGCGGCGCGGAGCGCAGTCCCGGTCAGCGGCCGCGGGTGGGCCGGCGCGAGGAAACGCTCCTTCGCGCGGCGATGCCGATCGAGCGCATCCTCGACGCGCTTGAGCGGCAGCGTCCCGGCCTCGACGGCCCGAATCAGCGCCTCGAAGGTGGCGACCTGTGTCTCCTGTGAGGGACCACAGAGCAGCACGACGTCGCACCCGGCGGCAATCGCCGCGACGGCAGCCTCCGGGATGCCATATCGGCTGCTGATCGCGCGCATTTCGAGATCGTCCGTCATCACCGGTCCCGCGTATCCCAGCTCGCGCTTCAATATCCCATCGACGATGCGCGGCGAAAGCGTCGCCGGCCGCTCGTCGTCGAGTGCGGGGATGAGGATATGCGCCGTCATGATCGCCGCGACGCCAGCCTGGATGGCTGCGCGGAACGGCACGAACTCGACGGCGTTCAGCCGATCGGGCGGATGTTCGACCAGAGGGAGCTCGTGATGCGAATCCGTGCTCGTGTCGCCATGTCCGGGAAAGTGCTTGCCGCACGCCGCAATGCCCTCAGACTGGAGAGTCGTGATAATGGTGCGTCCGAGCCTGGCTACATCCTCAGCGCGTTCGGCCAGTGCACGATCGCCGATTACGGGGTTCTTTGGATTCGTGAGGATGTCCAGAACCGGAGTGTAGTCGAGCGAAATGCCGACCGCTTTGAGCTCGGAGGCCAGCGCTCTGGCGAAGCGCGCTGCCAGCTTCTCATCTCCGCTGCGCCCGAGCGTCTGCATCGGCGGCCACACCGTGAATGGCGACTTGAGCCGCGCGACCCGACCACCCTCCTGATCGACGCTCACCCACAGGGGCAGTTCCTGCGTAAGCGTCTGCGCCTGCCTCGACACCTCAGCCACCTGATCCGGGGCCTCGACATTTCGAGCGAAGAGAATGATGCCGCCCAGGTCGAACTCGTGCGCGATCGATCGCATCTCGGAGGGAATCTCGTAACCGCCGAAGCCCGCGATCGCCAACTGACCGATGTGTCGACGAATCTCTCTCGGGATCATCGCGCTCAATTATAGGGCGGTGCCCGCATTTTCACAGCCGCTCCCAGGGCCCGGGGCCTTTGCGCCGTCATCCAGGAAGCGGCCGTTCGAATCGAGCCTGACCTATAATGGGCGCGGTTTGTACATCGATCCGCGGAGGCCCGTTCGCATCACGCTCCCCCGACGCCGCCCTTCGATTCGCCCGAATCGTCAGCGCTTCGGCGACTTCCATCTCCAGCCAGAAGGGCTCCGCGTCGAGAGCCGCTTTCCGGCTTGATTCTTCGGTTCCGTGGACAACCTCGCGATCGCTCGCGTCCTGGCCGAGATTGGCGACCTTCTCGAGATCAAGAACGAAAACTCGTTCAAAATTCGCGCGTATCGCAATGCCGCGGACTCAGCCGCCCACTCCACTCAGCGTCTCGCGGATCTGACGGCCGCTCAGCGCCTCGCCGTACCAGGCATCGGCAAGGACCTCTCCGCGAAGATCGGCGAGCTGATCGAGACCGGCGTGATCGCATATCACCAGGAGCTCCTGCGAGAGTTTCCCGCGACGATTCTCGACCTCCTCCACCTGCAAGGCGTCGGTCCCAAGACCGCGGCGCTTCTTTACCGGGAGTTGAACATCAAGAATCTCGACGAGCTCGAGCGGGCGATCCGCGAAGGCCGCCTGCGCGCCGTGAAGGGACTTGGCCCCAAAAAGGAAGCGCAGATTCTGCGCGCGATCAGCGAGCGCGCCCAACTCGCCGGCCGGCGCCTCCTCGCCGAGGCCAGCGACGCAGCCGAGGCCATCGTCTCTGCTCTGCGCAGTGACGCTCCCGACGCCACCATCAGCATCGTCGGAAGCCTGCGCCGGGGGTGCGAAACGACGGGCGATCTCGATATCCTGGCGGCGGGAGCGCCGCCGTCATTGATGGCGGCCTTCACAGGATATCGGCTCGTCGAACGGGTGCTCGCGCACGGTGAGACGAAATCGAGCGTTCTGCTCTTCGGCGGCCTCCAGGCCGATCTGCGCGTCGTGCCAAGAGAGAGCCTCGGCGCGGCGCTTCAATACTTCACAGGCTCCAAAGCGCACAACATCGCGCTCAGAGACCGTGCCCTGCAGCGCGGACTCAAGCTGAACGAGTACGGCGTCTACAGGACCGATGACGATGCCGCCGTAGCGGGCGCTGACGAGGACGAGATCTATCGAGCGCTGGGGCTCGCGCCAATTCCGCCGGAGTTGCGTGAGGGCCGGGGCGAGATCCAGGCGGCTGAGCGCGATGAGCTGCCCGCGCTCGTCACCCGCGAGCACCTTCGCGGGGATCTCCACATGCACACGACCGCCAGCGACGGCCGCGCCGATCTGGAGACGATGGCGCAAGCTGCTCTGGCGGTGGGCCATAGCTACATCGCCATCACGGACCACAGCCAGTCACTGGCCATGGCCAACGGGCTCGATGAGCGGCGTGCGCTGGAGCACGCCGCCAGGATTCGTTCGCTCAACGATCGTCTCGACGGGATCACATTGCTGGCGGGGATCGAATGCGATATCCGGCCGGATGGCCGGATGGATCTGGCTGACGATTGTCTGGCGGCACTGGACATCGTCATCGCGTCTGTGCATTCGGCGTTCAGCCAGGAGCCCGAAGAGATGACCGATCGGCTCCTTCGCGCGATCGAGTGCCCATGGGTCGATGTCCTCGCGCACCCGACGGGGCGGCTTCTCCTCAAACGGGAAGGTTACCGGTACGATATGGATCGGGTATTCGACGCCGCAGCACGATACGGAGTGGCCGTCGAGATCAACAGCAAGGTCGATCGACTCGATCTCAGGGACACCCACGCGCGTCTGGCAAAAGAGCGCGGGCTGAAGCTCGTCATCGACTCCGACGCGCACAGCGCCGCTGGTCTCGAAGGGCTTCGCTGGGGCGTGCTCGTTGCCCGCCGCGCCTGGCTGACCGCCGAGGACATCCTGAATACGCGTCCGATCGAGCAGTTCCGTGCGAGCCTCCGCAGACGCCGGAACACGCCGTCCCACTCTCCCACGTTTACGGGATGACGATGGATCCGATAACGACACTCGCGGAAATCAGGCAGCTGTACTTCAAGGCGGCGCCCGCGACGATCCAGCGGGACTTCGAGCGCGCCATCGACCTCCTGAAGTCGCTGCCAAACGAAGCCGAACGCGAAAAGGCCACCGTTTATATGGAGGGCCTTGCGGAGATGCGGAAGGAATGGGGCAAGCGCCGGCCGCGCTAGCGCCCGGCTTCGTCTGCCAGCAGGTAGTAGACGTCCGTGCGAATTCGCGACGGATCGGCATCCCACTCTTGCTGCCAGTGCCCGTAGATCTCCCAGCTCGGCCCCGCCAGTTGATAGCTGTTGGCCGCGCACCATTGCAGAAGGGCGGTGTGCACGGCATCCAGCCCACCGTAGGGCCCATAGTGCGTCGCCGACGCCACCACACCGGCCGGTGTCGCGGAGCGGACGACGTCGCCAACCTCCACAAATGGACCCGAGATCTCGACTCCTACCTCGAGCCGAATGCTGCAGTCCCAGTAGATCGCGAGGTGCCTGCCGCCGTGTGCCTGCTGCGCGCGCACTGCGTTCCAGACGAGGCCGCAGCACTCCGGCACGACGCGCTTGAGGTCGGACGCGCTCGCCTGGCGGCGGATCACGGCGACTGGGACGCTGTCGAGCCGCCGGATCTGCATATCGTAGGGCATCGGAAATCCCTCAGGGAGCAAGAGTCGCTTCTGCCACGGTCGGCTACCGCTGCGTCGTCACCGTGATGCGGCGCGCGGCCAGTCGCAGTACTTCCGGAACGTTTCGGTCGGTCGCCACTGCCTTGACGTCTCGAGCGCTGAGCCTGGGCAGCAGCCTCGTCGAGATGCCTGGAGGCGTCTTGGGGTTGCGCACCAGCCCGTGTGCGATCCCGTAGTGCTTCATCCAGCCGCGGTTCGCTCCGATGATGCGCAGGACATCCTCGGACACGTTGGCCATCTTCGCGAAGGCCTCGACCTCGGACTCGTTGATCTTGGGGCTGCTCAGCACCGCGGTCGACACCATCTTGTTCGAGTCGCGAATGAGCTGCGCACGCTGTTCTCGCGTACCCTTCGTCGCGAGCTTCAGCCGATCCATCACCGGCAACGACGAGAGAACCGTCGGCGATGCGTCGGCCTCCCCTCCTTCTTCACGGTCGTCCGGCATGTCGAGCAAGGGCTCGGCGAAATCCTCGCCCGTCTCTCGCGCCGGCGACGTTTCTGACGGCTGTACGCCGCGACTCGCGAAGAAACTGCGCATTGTCTCCGGCACGTCCCCCCTCGCGAGGAAGGCTGACAGCGCGGGTAGGGGCAAAGCGGCAATCGTCTCCTCGGCCTTGCCCGCGACGTCTGGATCAGGATCTTCGAGCAGGATCATCAAGAGCGCGAGCTGCTCGTGAGCGCGCAAGGCGAGAGCCCCCTGCGCACCCAGCAGGCGAATGGCCTTGTCCACGTCGCCCTTGCGAAAGAGATCGATGAGCGGCGTGCGATAGACGGGATCCATATGTCAGAGTCTCGCTGATCAGATATTTCCGGCGACGGCCGCAAAAGCCGCCCTGAGCGTCGCGACGGTTTCGACAAGGCGTTGCGTCCGATCCGTATCGCGATTCTCGCACCGCCACGGGTCCGCGAAGAGACCGATTGCGGCGACACCGGCTGCGCCGGCGCGAGCGGCTTCAGCCGCGAGCGGCACCGTCAGGCCCCCAATCGCCAGCACCGGAAGGCTCGTCGAGGCACACACCCGGCAGAGAGCCTCGACGCCCGCCACCGCGTGTCCCTTCGGCTTGCCGGCCGAAGGAAAGACAGTCCCGAACGTCAGATAGTCGCAGCCGCCCTGCCGCTCGATCTCCCGCACGTCGTCGCCGACGTGAACCGATCGCCCGACGAGCAAACCGTCGGGCACCAGCCGGCGAACGACGGCGACAGCAGGCGCCGTCGAGGGTAAATGAACGCCAGCCGCTCCAGTTGCGAGCGCAACATCGACCCGATCGTTCAGCAGCACCCGCATTCCGCTGCCGGCGGCTCCCGCCAGGATGTGGCGCACCAGCCGGACGAGAATCGCATCATCCAGACCCCGCTCTCTGATTTGCAGGACGTCCACGCCGGCCTTCGACACGGCTGCGGACCACTCCACGAGCTGGTCGCATGCTGCGTCGTCACGGCTGTCGAACAGGCGCCGATTGGTGACGGCCGAAATCACAGGCCGCCGGAGGGTGGAGCCCATGCCAGGCGTCAGACGCCGGCCTTCGGCTCTTGGGGGGCAGCCGTGTGACGGGCGCCGAACGCCGCGGCGAGTTCCAGGACGCCGGCCACCGCGGTGATGAGCCCGACGCCCGACACGGCGCCGCGTGCATAGGGGCTTCCGAGGAAGCGTTCCACGACCGGAAGGGCCACGATGAAGAGGTTACGATCCCAGAACGAGGACCAGGGCATCACGACGAGGATGAGACCGGTCTCGAGGAAGTACGCCGCGAAAAGAAGCCGCACGAAAAACGAGATGATCAGCCTCCGCTCTGCACGCGCGCGAGGCGATCGATACGCGTGGGCACGTCGCGATAGTCGCCGGCGTCGGCCTGGAGCTCCAGAAACACCGCGAGCGCCCGAGCATTCTCACCAGTCTGGTCCAGCAGAATACCCAGATCGTACAACAACGCACGTCCGTCCTGCGGCGTCGGAGCGGGTTCCTCGGCGGCGTGTTCGAGCCACTCGATCGCCTGCGACGTTTCACTGCGGCGCATGTAGAGCCGGCCGAGCATGGCGGCCGCTTCGAAGCGGTGCGTCGGCGACTTGACGGCTGTCTTCAGCGACGACACGGCGTCATCGAGCATACCCATCTCGATGTACGTGTTCGCCAGCTTGAGATACTGCGCCGCGAACTCGGCGTCTTCGTCCTCGGCACCCGCGCGAATCTCCTCGAAGGCCGGTTCGAGGTTTTCGGAAGGCTCGCTGGCGGTCTGAGCGATGTTGTCCAAATTCCCCAGCGCGCTCGTGAGGTCGATTTCCTCGATCGGCGCCGCACCGCCGCTCTGACGCCGGCCGGCCTTGGCCGGTCGACGGGAGGAAGCCGTCGCTCCCGCAATCGCGGGTTCCGAAACCGGCAGCCGCTCCACGCCCGGCGGATCGACAGGCTCGGTCGGCGGCTCATCTGTCGACAGGTCGACGAACGGCTCGTTCGTCATCAACGGCGTCTGACCGCTGAGTCGATCGGTGATGTGCTTGTCGGGATCCTCGACCTTCAGCATCACGAGCGCGCGGCGGAAGCGATCGAGATGCGCGCGCTCCTCCGGCTCGCGAGCGACGAGATCCTCGGCGATCACTCTTGCCTCGACCGCCTGGCCGTTATCGAGGTACGCGTCTGTGAGCTGAACCTGTGCCTGATAAAGGGCGCTCTCGAGCTCTCCGTCGACGCAAACCTCCACGAGCTTCAGCAGCGCGGGAACGTGGCCCGGACGACGCGAGGTGTACTCCGCGAGGTGCGCGGCCGCTTCGGAGAAATCAGTCGCGGCGATCGCGGAGTCCGTCACGGCGTCGACGCACGCATATGCCGCGTCGGGATTGCTCTCGCAGACCGCCCAACCGGTCGCCAGCAGCCGATGACGCAGCTCGCGATCGCGGTGGAGCAGCTCGGTCATCAGCTCGCGCGCCGGCTCGATCCGACCCGAGCGGAGATCGAGCTCGACGAGCGCGGCGAGCAGCACGGGATCGTCGCCGGCCGTCTCCCGATCGAGGTACTCGCGCGCCGACAGCACGTCGCCAGAGGCGACAGTCGCACGCGCAAGGATGGTGCGGCCCTCGCGATCCTGCGGGTTGAGCCGCACGGCCTGCCGGAGCGCGTCGAGTGCCTCACCGATCCGATCCTCTGCCTGGAGATCGTCGTGGATTGCACGGAACCGGGTCGCAGCCTCGGCCGGCTGCCCCATCTCTTCCAGCGTGCGCGCCGCACCCAGCCTGGCCTCGAAGTCGGCGGGGTCGAGCGAACCGAGGCGGATCGCGATGTCGGCTACGCCGGCGCGGTCGCCGCGCGCGCGCCGACGGACGCCGACGGCTGTGAGGTAGCCCTTGGCGTCCGCGAGCAGGCCCTGCTTCGTCGAGATATCCGCCAGCAGGAGCTGCGTCTCTTCGTCGTCCGGCCTGACTTTGAGGATCTTCTTGTAGAGCGCCGAGGCTTTCGGGTAGAACCCCTCGCGCATCAGGTGGTCGGCGATGCGATGGTACTGCCCAAGCGCCTGATCCACGTGCCCGGCGCGGAAGTACAGGTCGCCGAGGAGATTGGCGGTGTTCCAATCCCGGGGCTGTTCCTCGACAACTCTGACGTACTCGCCGATGGCCGCGTCGAGACGACCCTGGCGAAGGAATTTCTCGCCCTTTTTCAGCGTGCTGTCGCGATCGAAGGCCAAGGGGGTTCTCCGCAGGGCCCGTGACGCCGGGGAGCGTCCGAAAGGGGATCAATTGATGGTATCAAAGAGCGACGGCGGACGGAACGACTGTCTGTGCACCGGAGAGTAGCCAAACTGTGCAACGGCCTGCAAATGTTCGCGGGTGGCGTAGCCTTTGTGCCGATCGAAACCGTATCGGGGGTCTTCGGCGTGCAATTCCAGCATCATCCGGTCCCTGGTGACCTTGGCGACGATGGAGGCGGCGGCGATGGCCGTGCACCGGCTGTCCCCGTGGATGACCGCCCGCTGAGCCATGGGCAGGCCGGGAATCCGGAAGGCGTCAACCAGCACGAAATCAGGGGATGGTGCCAGGAGCTGGACCGCGCGCTGCATCGCGCGAAGGGATGCCTGGTGGATATTGATGGTGTCGATCTCGCCGCAGGAAGCGGATGCGACACCCCACGTGACGGCGTTCCTGGTGATCTGGTCGTAGAGTTTGTCCCGCTCCAGCGCCGTCACAGTCTTCGAGTCGCTGATGCGCGGAACGTAGCGGTCGGGATTGAGCACCACTGCCGCGGCCACGACTGGCCCGGCAAGACAGCCGCGGCCGACCTCGTCCACACCTGCCACGTACACGAACCCCATCCGTCGGATGGCGTTCTCCATTGTGCGGAAAGCGCGGACCTTGGCCATCAGCCTCGCCCCGAAACGCGCGACTAGGCCGTCGGCTTCTTCCGCTCCTTCATGCGCGCCGCCTTGCCCTTCAGGTCGCGCAGGAAATACAGCTTGGCGCGCCGGACCTGCGCCGTGCGGATGACGTCGATCTTCTCGATGATCGGCGAGTGCAGCGGGAAGATGCGCTCGACGCCCTGGCCGAACGATACCTTCCTTACGGTGAACGTCGCGCGGGCGCCGCCGCGGTGCATGCCGATCACCATGCCCTCGAACACCTGGATGCGCTCCTTGTCGCCCTCGCGGACCTTGACGTGGACACGCACGGTGTCACCAGGCTTGATCGCCGGGCGCGTGGTGAGTTGGGTGCGCTCGACGGAATCTACGGCAATCATCACACTACTCCTTCGCTCGTTGCTCCAACAGATCGTGCAGCAGCCGGCGGTCGGCCTCGTCCAGCTGCGCGTCGCTCAACAGGTCAGGCCGGCGATCCAGCGTGCGCTTCAGCGCCTCGCGCCGCCGCCACTTCTCGATCTCGGCGTGGTGCCCTGACAGCAGCACCGGCGGCACCGCCATGCCCGAAAACTCCGCCGGCCGCGTGAACTGCGGAAAATCCAGCATCCCTCGCGCGAACGTGTCGCGCGCCACCGACGCTTCGTCGCCGACGACTCCCGGTACCAGGCGCGCGACCGCGTCGACAATCACCAGGGCCGGCAGCTCGCCACCCGACAGCACGTAGTCCCCGATCGAAATCTCATCGGTCGCAAGCGACTGGCGCACGCGATCGTCCACGCCTTCGTACCTGCCGCACAACACCACGATGTGTTCCAGCGCGCTCAGGCGCTCCGCTTCGGCGTGCGAGAAGCGGCGGCCATCGGGCGTCGTCAGTATCACCGCGCGCGGCGTGCCGCGGGTGGCACGAATCGACTCCACGGCCCGAAAGAGCGGCTCGGGCTTCAGTACCATGCCCGGCCCGCCGCCAAACGGCACGTCGTCCACGACGCGATGACGGTCCGTCGTGTGGTCCCGAAGGTCGTGCACCCGAATATCGAGCACTCCGCGTCCAGCGGCGCGCCCGACAACCCCCTCGCTCAACGACGCCTGCACCATCGCGGGGAAGATGGTGACGATATCAATTTTCACACCGGGGGGCTTTGCCCCGCCGGACCCCCCATCGCCGTCGCTCGCGGGGGCCCCATGCCCCGCTCCGCTTAGGCGGGGCGCGCCGCTGGCGCGCCTTAGCACCGGGATCCTTTGTTGCGCTCAGCCCTCAACTCGATCGCGACGTGATGTTCAAATCCAGGAGCCCCTCCGGAGGATCGACCACGATCCGCGACGCCGACGGATCGATGCTGATACAGATGTTGGCCGTCATCGGGATCTGTATCTCTCCGCGCTGCCCCTGCACCACGAGTCGACTTCGCTCCATCGGTCCTTCCACCGAGCTGACCCGACCCAGGAACGCATCCGACCGATCGCGCACCTCACATCCGATCAGCTCGTGATGGTGAAACGTGCCCTCCGGCAACCGTCCGACCGCTGCTGCGGGAAGTCGGAGTTCCGAGCCCGCGAGAATCTCGGCCTCGGACATCGACGCGATCCCCTCGAGCTCCAGAATCGGGCGTCCCTGATGGAACCGGACCGAGAGAATGCGCCTCGAGTCTGGCTCGGCACCCGGTCGCGCCACCAGCAGGACCTCTCCCACGCGAAAACGCTGCTCGAGGAAGTCCGTCTCGGGATTCACGATGACGTGGCCACGGATTCCGTGCGGCCTCGCCACTCGTCCGACCACGAAGTCGTCGCTCGCCATCAGTCCTTCGCTGCTGGTGCCTCCGCGCCGCGTCGCAGCTACTGCTGATCGCGGAACTCGAGCGTCGCCTTGATTCCCTCGATCTCCGCGGTTGCCCCAACGAGCGTCCGCATCGCCGCGGCGGTCCGTCCCTGGCGCCCGATGACGCGCCCGAGCTCGCCAGGCGCCATGAACAGCTCGACGAGCGTCTGGCCGCGATGCTCGCGCTCCGTGACGCGAACGGCGTCAGGATGATCCGCCAGCGCCCGCGCCACCACTTCCACGACGTCGCGCGCCCGGCTCACGATGCTGGCTGCTCGACCGGCGCCGGTTCCGCCGGCGGCATCCGCGCGACCAGGGTCCGGATCGTGTCCGACGCCTGCGCCCCCGTCTTGAGCCAGTGCTCGAGACGCTCGCGATCAATCTTCAAGGTCTCCGGCGTCGTTCGCGGATTGTAATGGCCGAGCACCTCCACGAACCGGCTGTCGCGCGCCGTTCGCGAATCCGTCACCACGACCCGGAAGAACGGCCGCTTCTTCGACCCCGTGCGTCTCAAACGAATAGCCAACATCCTCTTGTCCCCTTCGCTCAGCATGTTCGCTTCGCGCCTTGCGCTGAGCGTTCGTGGCTGAAGCTATGAGCTGACAGCTGTGAGCTGACAGCTACACCGTCGAAAACTCCTACCGGTTCATCAACGACTTCATCATCCCGAGACCGCCGCGCTTCTTGCCGAGTCCCGCCATCCCTCCGAGCTGCTTGAGCATCTTTTTCATCTGCACGAACTGCTTCAAGAGCCGGTTCACTTCTTCGACCGACGTGCCGCTTCCGCGCGCAATCCGCTTCCGGCAGCTGCCGTTGATTACCTGGTGATTGCGCCGCTCTCTGGGCGTCATCGAGTTGATCATGGCCTCGATGCGCCCCAGCTGTTTGTCGTCCACGGCATCGCGATTGGCCGCGAGCTCCTTGATCTGCCCCATGCCAGGCAGCATCCCGAGGATCTGCTCGAGCGGTCCCATCTTCTTGATCGTCCGCAGCTGATCGCGGAAATCCTCGAGCGTGAATTGATCGCGCCGGATCTTCTGTTCGAGCTTCTCGGCATCCTCGAGCGAAACCGCTTCTTCGGCCTTCTCGATGAGCGAGAGCACGTCGCCCATGCCGAGCACGCGTGAGACCACACGATCCGGGTGAAACTGTTCGAGATCCTGAAGCCGCTCGCCGCTCCCGACAAACGCGATAGGAACGCCGACGACGCCGACAACCGACAGCGCGGCGCCGCCGCGGGCATCGCCGTCCATCTTGCTGAGGACGACGCCGGTCACGCCCACGCGGCGATTGAATTCGCCGGCACTCTTGATCGCGTCCTGCCCCGTCATCGCGTCCGCGACGTAGAGCAGATCGGTCGGTTCGACGGCCGTCTTGATCGCCTGCAACTCCACCATCAACTCGTCGTCGATGTGGAGACGGCCGGCGGTGTCGACGATCACGACGTCGAAGCCGCTGTTTCTGGCTTCGGTCAGAGCGCCCGACGCGCGCCGCACCGGGTCGAGCTCACCGGCAGGATCGTACGCCTTGACGCCCGCCTGTTTCGCGACCACCGACAACTGCTCGATGGCTGCCGGCCGGCGCACGTCGGTGGACACGAGCAGCGGATGCCGGCCCTGTTTCGCGAGCCACCGTCCGAGCTTGCCGGACGTCGTCGTCTTGCCGGAACCCTGCAGGCCAAGAAGAAGGATGACCCGGGGACGTTGCGTGGAAGGGGGAAGACCACCGGCAGTATCGCCAAAGAGCCCGAGCATCTCGTCCCGGACGATGCGGACGACTTGCTGGGCCGGTGTCAGGCTCTTGAGGACGTCCTGGTCGACCGCGCGATCGCGCACCCGATCGATGAAAGCCTTGACGACCTTGAAGTTGACGTCCGCCTCGAGCAGCGCCATTCGAATCTCGCGCAGCGCGAGTTCGACCGTCTGCTCGGTGAGGCGGACCTCGCCCCGCAGCGAGCGGAACACATCCTGGAGACGGTTGCTGAGTGAATCGAGCATGGACGTCTGGCGCGCCCACCAGCCCCCGAACACCCCGAGCGGGGCGCTAACTGGCTCAGACGCAAACCGTTATCCTACCAGAGGATCGCCCGATCGCTCAAGTGTAGAGCGACTCAGACGGACGTCAGCTTGTGGCCGAGCTTGTCCTTCTTGGCCTTGAGGTATCGACGGGTGTGCTCAGACGGCGGGATTTCCAGGGGGATCCAGTCGACGACCGACAGGTGGTAGCCCTCGATCCCGACCAGTTTTCGCGGATTATTGGAGAGCAGCCGCATCGACCGGACACCGAGATCCCGCAGGATTTGCACGCCAATCCCGTAGTCCCGCTGGTCGGCCTTGAACCCGAGCCGCTCGTTCGCCTCGACGGTGTCGAGGCCTTGCTCCTGGAGCTCATAGGCCCGGATCTTGTTGGCAAGGCCGATTCCCCGGCCTTCCTGATTCAGGTACAGGAGGACGCCGCGTCCCTCCTCGCCGATCTTCTCCATCGCAGCGTCGAGCTGCGGACCGCAATCGCAACGCGCCGAGTGGAACACGTCGCCGGTCAGACAGCGCGAATGCACACGCACGAGCACGTTGTCGCCTTCCCCGATTTCCCCCTTCACCAGCGCGACGTGGGTCTCTCGATCGATGAGACTCTCGAACGCCACTACCCTGAAGTCGCCGTGAGAGGTCGGAAGCGACGCCGACGCCACGCGCCGCACCAGAGTTTCCGTCCTCATCCGATACTGGATCAGATCGGCGATGGTGATCATCAAGAGCCGGTGACGCTTCGCGAACTTCGTCAGCTCCGGCACCCGCGCCATCGTCCCGTCCTCGTTCATGATTTCGCAGATGACGCCGGCCGGGTACAGCCCCGCGATACGCGAGAGATCCACCGCAGCTTCGGTCTGTCCCGCTCTGACGAGCACGCCACCGGTTCTGGCGCGGAGCGGGAACATGTGGCCGGGCCTGGCGAGATCGGACGGCCGTGTCGTGGGATCGACCGCAGCCAGAACCGTGACTGCGCGATCCGCGGCGGAGATACCCGTGCTCGTCTTCCGCTTGGCCTCGATCGAAACCGTGAATGCCGTATCGAAGCGCGCCGTGTTCTCCTGGACCATCAGCGGAATGTCGAGCTCTTCGAGGCGCTCCTCGAGCATCGGCATGCAGATCAGCCCGCGCCCGTGCTTCGCCATGAAGTTGATGGCGTCCGGAGTGATCTTGTCGGCGGCAATCGTGAGATCGCCTTCGTTCTCGCGATCCTCATCGTCCACGACGATGATCATCTCGCCGCGCCCGATGGCGGCGATCGCATCGTCAATTGTCGCGAAAGGCGACTTCTTTCGAGAGCGTCCTGGTTTGCTCATCTCGGCTGCGCTCCACGGCTGATCACTGACCGGCTCCGTCCGCCCCTCACCGACTCGCTCCGCCTGGCTCCACCTGCCGCGCGTCGATCGCGTGGACGACGTACTTCCCTAGGATATCGGACTCCAGATTGACGGCAGAGCCTGCCTCGAGGCGGCGCAGATTCGTGTGCTCCCAGGTGAACGGGATGATTTGCACGCTGAATCGCACGCTGTCCAGGTCGGCGACCGTCAGGCTGATCCCGTCTACCGCAATCGACCCTTTCTGTACGATGTATCGAGCGAGAGACAACGGGTATCGGACCGTCAGCCAGTGAGAGTCCCCCTCCGGTTTGAGCGTGTCGATGGTCCCCGTCGCGTCCACGTGGCCCTGAACGAAATGGCCGCCGATCCTGACCCCAGCGCGCAGCGATCGTTCGAGGTTCACGACGGTGCCAGCCGCGACGGTTCCAAGCGTCGTGACACGCCCCGTCTGGGGCGAGACGTCCATCTCCACATCGTCCCCGCCAGCCGTGACAACCGTCAGGCAGACGCCGTTGACGGCCAGGCTGTCCCCGGGTGTCAGCTCGTTTGCGAGCGTCGTATCGATCCGAATCCTGATTCCCGCCGGCGAAGAGTCGACGGCGGAAACCGTGCCGATCGCTTCAATCAATCCGGTGAACATCGCCCTCTATCAGCATGTCGGCTCCGAGCCTGGTCCGTCGAACGTCTTCCAGCTCTGCCACAACCTGGTCAACCGTCGCCCACCATCCCAAGCCGTCGGGGCCAATCGAACGCGGAACGACGTACATCTGGACGCGATCCACGAGTCCGCGGTCCCAGAACGCACGCTGAGTCGTGGGGCCTCCCTCCAGAATGACAGAAGACACGCCGAGTTGCGCGAGACGACGGAGGGCGGCGTCCTCGAACGGCTCGCCGTCTGGCGAGATGGCCTCGACACTCGCGCCGGCCCTCGTCAAGGCGATCATCGGCTCCTGGGAGGAGGACGCGTCAGCATTCCCGGTCACGACTATCACAGGCCCGGATTCGAGCGTCGACAGAACGCGCGCTGCCGGAGGTGTTCGGCGTCGCCGGTCGAAGATCACCCGGACGAACGGCCGGCGGCGGTACGCGATACGCGCCGTCAGCCGCGGGTCGTCGTTCAGCAGCGTGCCGGATCCGATAGCAATCGCGTCAACCTCTGCGCGATCGCGATGGATACGGCGGTTCGCCACATCCCCCGTCAGACGCGTGGAGTGGCCACCGGCGAGCGCCACCTTGCCGTCGGCGCTGAGCGCCACTTTCATCGTGACGTGAGGCCGCCCGCGGCCGATTCTCGTCAGGAATGGCGCGTTCTGTCGGCGCGCGTCCACTTCCAGGATGCCGACCGTCACCTCCACGCCCCGCGACCGCAGCAACTCGATACCGCGACCGCTGACGAGAGGGTTCGGATCGCCCATCGCAATCACGGCGCGCCTGATGCCTGCCGCCACGACCCTTGGAGCGCATGGACCCGTGCGACCCGTGTGACTGCACGGTTCCAGCGTGCAGTAAAGAGTCGCTCCACGTGCACGTTCACCCGCATCGGCAAGCGCCAGGACCTCCGCATGCGGCCCTCCGGCGACCAGATGCGCACCGCGTCCGACCACCACCCCCTCGTCGTCCACGATGAGGGCACCGACAATCGGGTTCGGGCTGGTGGTTCCCCGGCCGCGCTCGGCGACCGCGAGCGCGCGCGCCATGTAGTCCGCGTCGGAGGTCACGTCACCATTTGTCCTCGAAAAGCGCGGTGACGTAGTCGTCCGGCGAGAACGGGATCAGATCGTCGATCGCTTCGCCAACGCCGACGTAGCGGATCGGCAGCTTCAGATCGTTGGCGATCGCGACGGCGATCCCACCTTTCGCGGTGCCATCCAGTTTGGTCAGCACGATGCCGTTTACTCCGGCAACGGACATGAACTCGCGCGCCTGTGCGAGGCCGTTCTGCCCGACGGTCGCGTCGAGAACCAGCAGCACCTCGTGAGGCGCACCCTCGACCTCCCGCGCCGCAATGCGACGGATTTTCTCCAGTTCCGTCATCAGGTTCACGCGGGTGTGGAGCCGGCCAGCCGTATCGACGAGCACGACGTCACGGCCGCGGGCCTTGCCAGCCGCGATCGCGTCGAACACGACCGCGGCGGGATCGGCGCCGGTCCGCGCACGAATCATGTCGACGCCGGCCCGCTGCGCCCAGACTTCGAGCTGTTCGACCGCCGCCGCCCGAAAGGTGTCGGCGGCGCAGATGACCGGAGCCTTGCCGGAATCCTTGATCAGCCGCGCCAGCTTCCCAACGGTCGTCGTCTTTCCCGTGCCGTTCACGCCGACGATGAGCACGACGTGCGGGCGGTGACCATCGGCAGGCGGAGTGTCGGCTCCGCGAAGGATGGAAAGGATCTCGCTTTTGACCAGATCCCGGAGCGATCCCCCCTCGCGCTTCCGCGCTCTGACGGCCTCGACGATGCGTTCGGTCGCCGCCACGCCGACGTCCGCAGAGATCAGGGCCTCCTCGAGCGCCTCGATCGTCTCGACGTCTACCGCCCGGCTCCGGCCGTCGGGATCGTCGGCGCGCGAGACTGCCTCGTCGAACCGCTGCAGAAACTGCTGCGTGGTGCGAGTCAGGGACTGTTTGATCTTGTCGAAGACACCCATGGTCAGAAATCGTGGCAATCCGTCGGAGGCTCGAATGAACGCGGGCCCGGCCTTCCGCCTTCGCCAAGACAGACTACGGCGGACCGCCGGAGCTTCAGCGGCGGCGGTCAGTTCGGGCGTGGTCTCGATTCGCTAATGCTGATGCTCAGGCTCCAGCCGTTGGCGCCGGCCCATGAGGAGCTCGACTGCCTCGATCGCCGATCGGCGACCCTCGAGCACGGCAGACATCTCCGAAGCGATCGGCAGCTCGATCCCGTGACGGGTACCGAGCGCAATCGCGGCCCCAGTGGTTCGTACGCCTTCGGCGACCATCCGCATGCCCGCGAGCACGTCGTCCAGCTTGCGGCCCTTCCCCAACTCGATCCCGACGTGGCGATTCCGGCTCAGATCGCCTGTGCACGTCAGCACGAGATCTCCCAGTCCGCTCAATCCCGAAAGCGTCTCGCGACGGCCGCCTTCGGCGCTCGCCAATCGCGAAATCTCGGCCAGTCCGCGTGTGATCAGGGCGGCCATCGAGTTGTGCCCGAGGCCCAGTCCTTCTACGACGCCTGCGGCAATCGCAATCACGTTCTTCAGGGCGCCGCCGATCTCGACCCCCGCCACATCATCGCTGCCATAGAGCCGCAGCGACGGGCCGCGGAAGCATTCCTGGATATAGGCGGCCGCCGAAGCGTCGGTGGAGGCGGCCAGCACGGCGGTTGGCAGCCCTCGAGCGACCTCGAGCGCGAAACTCGGTCCCGAGAGGGCGACGACCGGCATCCCGACGGGCATTTCGTCGGCGATCACTTGCGACATCCGGCTCAGCGAGCTCGTTTCGAGGCCCTTCGCCGCGCTGACGAGCACGGCGTCGCGCGGAATCCAGTCGCGCAGCGCGGCGACCACCGATCGAAGCACGTGCGACGGAACGGCGACAACGACGGTGCGTGCGCCGTCGAGAACGGCACGACCGTCCGTCGATGCGAGCACGCCCTCAGGAACGGTAACGTCGCTCAAGTATCGCGGATTGATCCTGTGCGCCCGGATGCCTTCCACCAGCGTTTCGTCCCGGGCCCACAGCCGCACGTCATGTCCCGTCCGGCGAAGATGAACCGCCAGCGCCGTGCCCCAGCTGCCGGCACCAAGAATGGCGATTCGTTCTGCTCGTCCGCGCGTCATTCGCCTCCAATAGGGGTCAGACCTGTCCACCATGACCTCGGCTGCCCGAGCTACATCCGGTGCTCGGTGCCGGCTCGAAGCCGCCGAAGATTGGTGCGATGACGGAACAGGATCAGGGCCGCTGTCCCCCCTGCGGCCCCCACAACCGCACCCGGCGCGCCGGCCAGCCACGCCGCCGGCGGCAGCGCTATCGTGGCCGCAATCGATCCGAGGGACACGTAGCGCGTCAACCAGACGGTTACCACGAACAACCCGGCCGCGACGCCCGTCGCGATCGGCGCGAGCACGCTGAACACACCGGCCGCCACCGCCACTCCCTTTCCACCATGAAATTTCAACCAGACCGGATAGATGTGCCCGACGACTGCCGCGGCTCCGGTGACGGCCGCGAGCGGAGCGCCGCCACTCGACATGTGCGCGAGTGCGACGGCAGTCGCACCCTTCGCCACGTCGAGGGCCATCACTGCCACCGCGCGTCCGGTCCCGGTCGTCCGCATCACGTTGGCGGCCCCCACGTTCCCGCTGCCGGCCACACGCACGTCGACGCCGCGTCGTCGCGCGAGCAAAAACGCGAACGGCACCGATCCCGCGAGATATCCCAGCAGGATGGCAATCACTTCAGCAATGGTATCCGCAATAGGCGGTCGTACACCGATCCGGCCGCCGACTGGTGACTCTGGAACAGTGTGACCTCTCCCACCCGGGCGGAGCCGCCTCTCCCCCGAGCCTTTCGTGCGATATCGCGGGCGGCTCGCGCCGACGGACCACGTGCGTCTTTCACGCGCGCGATCGTGAGGTGCGGTGTGTAAGGCTTCGCCTCCACGGCGTGTCCCTCCCTCGCCAGGCGCGCGGCGATCTCGGAGTGCAGCAGGGACAACTCCGGCATGCCGGCCACAACACCCATCCAGATCACTCGCAACGGCCCGGACGCCGGGAAGGCCCCGAACCCTTCGATCCGGAGCTCGAACGGTCGAACCTCGAACGGCGGCGCGAGCCTCGACGTGAGGACCGATGCGTCGGCATCTGCAACGTGTCCGATGAATACGAGCGTCAGGTGGAGGTTCGCGCGACTGACCCATCGCGCGGGCAGACGCGGGCAGACGCGGTGGAGGGTCGACCGCAAGACAGCGGCATCCTCTTCGAGCGAGGCTGCCAGCACTGGATCGAGATCAATTCCGACGAACAGGCGCATGCCGCAAGACCATTCTGCGGACCATGTCCAGGGCAGTCTGCGACGCGTAGTGCTTGATCATGGTCCGGCTGCCGGTGAATTGCGAGGTGCGCACCACGGTCTCCTCAGGCCCGGTGACTGCGAGACAGACCGTGCCGACCGGCTTCCGCGGCGTTCCGCCGCCAGGACCCGCGATCCCGGTGATACCGACGCCAATCGTCGCGCCCATCCGGCGCCGGATGCCTTCGGCAAGCGCCGAGGCAACAGGCTCGCTCACCGCGCCGTGCTCCACCAGCATTGCCGTTGGTACGTCCGCAAATGCCGTCTTCGCCTCGTTGCTGTACGCGACGACGCCGCCGAGCACGTAGTCGGAACTGCCAGGTACGTCGGTCAGACGCGAGAGCAGCAGTCCGCCACTGCACGACTCCGCAACCGAGATCGTGCTCGTCGACGCCCGCAGCAGGTCTCCGACGATCTCCTCAAGCGATCGACCGTCAATGCTGAAGGCGTCCGGGCCGATGGCTGCCGCGATTCGATCCCGCGCGGAGCCGAGCGCCGCCTCCGCCACCGTTGCATCGTCGGATCGCGCGGTCAGGTGGACCTCGATCTGGCCCGGCGCCGCCAGAATCGTCGTCTCGATTGGGGGAAAGGCTGTCGCAAGGGGTCCGTAGATCGGCTGAACGGTCTCCTCGACGTGCGACTCGGACCGCCCGGCGATGAAAATCGTCGCCCGATAGAACCGCTCACGACCCACGCGCTCGCTGAGAAAGGCGGCGGCCACTCCCTCGAACATGGGCTTCAACTCTCGCGGCGGTCCCGGCAGCAGCAGCACGACACGATCGCCGACCTGGATCAGCAGCCCCGGCGCGCTGCCATTCGGGTTGTCGAGAACTGTCGCGCCGCGCGGGACCATGGCCTGCCGCCGGTTGATGGCCGGCATCTTCAGCCCGCGCCGTGCGAACCGCGCTTCGATTCCGGCAACGATCGCCGGGTCCTCCTCCATGGGGAGGCCCAACACTTCTGCCACCACATCGCGGGTGAGGTCGTCATCGGTTGGCCCCAGCCCTCCGGTGAGGATCAGGAGATCCACGCGCTCGAGCGCGAGCCGGACGAACGTCGCCAGATCAGCGCGACGGTCTCCGACGACGCCTTTCGCCCGAAGCGCGATGCCGAGATTGGCCAGTCGCTCGGCGAGGAAAAGCGAGTTCGTATCCACGCGTGTGGATCCGAGGAGCTCGCTTCCAACCGCGATGATCTCAGCCGATTGAAGCGGTTTCGCAGGGGGCGTCATGCGAACAGTGTGGGAAACAAGTACACCGTCAGACGGAGCGAGAGGTTGGCGTAGACAGCCGCCATGGCATCGTCGGACATCACGCCAAGGCCACCGTGCAGTCGCTCGAATCGTCCGGCGGGAAACGGCTTGATCACGTCGAAGATGCGAAACAACACGAAACCCGCGAACGCGGTCCACAGCCCCACCGGCATGAACGCAAGCGTGATGAGCATCCCGAGCACTTCATCGATCACGACGGGGCCCGGGTCGATGCCGCCGAAGTAGCGCTCTGCCGCTGTCGCCGGCCCAGATGCCGATCGCGTATACGGCAACGATCAGCGATCCCTCGACGACCGGAGATTGCGTCCACCACACGAGCAGATAAACGACGAGGCCCGCGGCCGATCCGACAGTGCCCGGGGCGAATGGAAAATACCCGCAGTAGCCGACCGTGGCGATGAAGACCGCGAGACGTGTCACGCTTTGATGACGCGAGTATCGGCGACCGCGTCGTGGAGGGCGCGGCCGTCGGCGCGGAAGAGCGCCATGAAGAAACCGGCTCCTGCGGGCAGGAGCGATGCGAGACAGGCCGCTGTCCTGACAATAGCGGTCCCGAAGGACAGCCGCTGCGGCCGATCCGCAGGGCCTGCCCGGACCACTCGTGTGCCGGCGAGCATCTTCCCTATGGTCTGTCCACCCGCCGCCGTGAACATCGTGAGGTATCCGCCATTCAACAGCAACAGGAACGCGGCCATGGGCACGATTGGCAGCAGGCGAACCTCGGCGAGCTGCAGCCCGGCCACCTGCAGCGTGAAATACAGCACTGCCCAATCGATGGCGATCGCGATCAACACGTCGACGACGGCCCCGAACAATCGGCGTCCCGCGGATGCCGTCGCGGTCGTGTCGACTATCCCGACGCTGCGCGGCTCCTCTTGAGAAGTGGATTCTTCACGAACCACCTCGGCCCAGTCGGCAAAATCCAGCGACGGCTCGTCTAGAACAGGCTGCTCGATCCGCGGGCGCGCCACGGGAGTCGGCGCGATCGGCGGAGGCGGGGCACGCCGCACGGCAAGCGGAGGTCGTGGTGGCGTATTCCCGCTGACGAGCGGCTCGTCGTCCACCAGGTCGTTCGGTGACACACCCGCATCTCGCGTCTGATTGAACAGCGGAAGGTCGAGGCTCTGGCGAAGCGAGAGGTTCTGGGCGCCCGGCGGCGTGAGCGCGGCGGCGCCCTGACGTCTCTGGGCGACCTTCAGCCTGAGGTCCGCCATTGGGCCGAGAGTCTCGTCCTGTCTAATCGGCAGATCGAGCGGCGTCTCGGGCTGGATCAGCGAGAAGTCGTAGCCGCAGTTGCGGCAGCGATCGCCCTCGTCGAAGCTGATGTACCGGCACTTCGGACATCTCATTGCCGGGGACCCTGGTCGGAGCCGCCGTCCGGACGCGCAAGCGGCGCCCCGGCGCCGGCCAGCAACTGACGCTGAATCGCGGCGCGCAGGGCCTGAGCCTCTGGCCACGAACCGTCACCGTTCCGCACCGCATCGAGCGCGGCCAATGCGTCGTGCAATCGTCCGTTGACCTGCAGCGCCCTCGCCCGAGCGAGCGACGCTTCGGAGGCAGCCGGGACGGGCAGCGGTTCGGCGTCTTGTGTCACGGCTCCCCGTGAAGGTGTCGTCGGCTGCACCAGCCAGGCATCTGCGCCACGCAGCCACAACCATGTGGTCGCCGCCGCAACGATCACTCCGCCAACCACGCCCGCAGCGACCCACCGCACGCGCGACGGCGCGACGTCCGACCCATCGACGGGAACATCCAACACGGGCGAGCTCGTTTTTTCGAGACGTGTCAGACTTCCGGCACCGGCCGCCTCCAGACGATTCAGACGATCGAGGAGCGCGAGCGCCTCCTCGGTTGCGGCGCCGCGGTCCACGGCCGACATCAGGAGGCGCCGCGCCGCCACGACGTCGCCGCGGCCGAAGGCTTCGATACCCGTGTGGAGCAGTTCCTCACTCTCGCGCTGGCGCTCGGAGATCGCGCTGCGCGCCCGCTCCATGTAGGCACGCGCGCGCGCGTGGCCGTGATTGAGGAACAGCACACGCGTCCACACGCTGATCGCGAGCTCGTACTGGCCGGCAAAATAATGGTCGAGTCCGGCGAGCAGGAGGTGTTCGACTCGGGCGTCGCGGTCTCGCTCCTGAAGATCGGCCGGTGTCGCGGGCCGGTTGGAGCGAAGCGGGTCGGTCATCAGATTCTTGGAAGCGTGAAGTAGGCCCGACTCCGGCGATTATGAGCGCTCGCGACAGCCCGCGTCAACGTGCAAGCACACGTGCAAGCACACGCCAGGAGCAGCGTGTGCAACTGTGGTACAACCCTGCGAATGCCAATCATCGAGTCGATCCCCAACGTCAGCGAGGGCCGACGCACCGAAATCGTCGAGCGCCTGGCCGACGCGATCCGGGGCACTCCGGGCGTCAGGCTCCTCGATTACTCCTCCGATCCATCGCACAACCGGTCAGTCTTCACGCTGGCGGGCGACGCCGCTTCGATCAAGACGGCCACGATGGCGCTCTTCGAGCAGGCGGTGGCCTCGATCGATCTGCGGAATCACCAGGGCGAGCATCCAAGGCTCGGTGCGGTAGACGTCGTACCCTTCGTTCCGATCGAGGGCGTGACGATGAAAGAGTGCGTCGCGCTGGCGCTCGACGTCGCCGCACGCGTGGCCGAACGCTTCGACGTCCCGATCTATCTCTACGAGGAGGCTTCCGCCAATCCGTTCCGCAAGAACCTGGAAGACATCCGCCGCGGCGAATTCGAGGGTCTCGGTCAGAAGATGATCCAGGCCGGATGGGCTCCGGACTTCGGCCCGCCGGTTCCGCACCCGAGCGCCGGCGCATCGGTCATCGGCGCCCGGATGCCCCTCATCGCCTACAACATCAACCTGCAGACCGACCGCCTCGACGTCGCCAAGAAGATCGCCGCCGCCGTCCGGCAGAGCAGCGGAGGGTTGCGTTACGTCAAAGCCATGGGCATCGCGCTCGAGGATCGCGGCATCGTTCAGGTGTCGATGAACCTGACGAACTACGAGAAGACACCAATCTTCCGTGTATTCGATCTCGTTCGCCGGGAAGCGGCCCGATACGGCGTGACCGTGCTCGAAAGCGAGATCGTGGGACTGGTTCCATCGGCGGCGCTCGTCTCCGCCGCCGAGTACTACCTGCAGATCGAGCGGTTCGGCCCGCACCAGGTGCTCGAGAACAAGCTGCGGGAAGGTTGATCCGGACGTCAGTGCTCCGCTGGTTCTTCCTCGCCTTCCGACTTGCGCGACGGCGCGATCCCGAACGCGCGCATCTTCCGGTAGAGATTGCTGCGTTCGACGCCGAGTGCATCCGCTGTGCGGGAGATGTTGCCCTGCTGCGCCGACAGCGCGCGGAGGATGTATTCACGCTCGAAGAGCTCTCGCGCATCGTGCAGAGACATCTGCGGGCCTGAAATCACCGGAATCGGAATGATCCCGCCGTCGAAAAAACTCAGGTCCGCGGCCGTGACCGTCTCGCCGGGCACCATGATCATCAGGCGCTCGATCACATTTCGAAGCTCACGGACGTTGCCCGGCCAGCGATAGCTCTGAAGGCCGGTCGCCGCGCCCGCATCGAACTGCTTCGGCCGACGGCCGTATTCGTACGCGAGCTCGGTCATGAAATGCTCCGCGAGCAGCGGGATATCGCCTGGCCGGTCGCGCAGCGGCGGAACCGAGATCGGAATGACGTTCAGCCGGAAGTAGAGGTCTTCCCTGAATCGCGCGGCCCGGATCTCGGTCGGCAGATCCTTGTTGGTCGCGGCCAGCACGCGCACGTCCACCCGCACGCCTGCTGTCCCGCCGACCGGCTCGACGAACTGCTCCTGAAGTGCACGCAGGACCTTCGCCTGCGTCTTCAGGCTCATGTCACCGATCTCATCGAGAAACAGCGTGCCGGCGTCGGCGAGCTCGAACTTTCCGCGCCGATCCGCGGTGGCGCCCGTGAACGATCCCTTGACGTGTCCGAACAGCTCGCTCTCGATCAGCTCCTCCGGTATCGCGGCGCAGTTGACTTCGACGAACGGTCCCGCTCGACGGCGGCTCATCGCGTGAATGCTCCGGGCGACGAGCTCCTTGCCGGTCCCGTTCTCGCCGTAGATCAGTACCCGACCGTTGGTCGGCGCCGCCATGGCCACCTGCTCGCGCAGCTGCGCCATCGCGTAGCTCTCGCCCACCATCCTCAACCGGCGATCGGCATGGGCTCGGAGTGCGCGATTCTCGGCTTCGAGCCGCCGCTGACGGACGGCGTTGCCGACGACGAGCACGGTCTTCTCGAGGGAGAGCGGCTTTTCCACGAAATCGTACGCGCCCAGTTTGATCGCGCGCACCGCAGACTCGATGTTGCCGTGGCCCGAAATCATCACTACGGGAGCGTCGACGCGGCGCTCGCGCAGCCGGGCGAGTGTGACCAGACCATCCATTCCAGGCAGCCAGATATCGAGCACGATGACGTCGTACGGCGCGCGTCCCACTCGGTCCAGGCAGGCCTCGCCAGACTCTACCGTCTCGACCTCGTACCCTTCGTCTCGCAGCACTCCGCTGAGCGCGCTGCGCACGCCAGCTTCGTCGTCGACGATGAGAACCGTGGGCTTCATGATGCGTTGCGTTGACGGGATCCGGGATCCGGCATCACTTCACACCGGCAGATCGATCGTAAAGACCGTGCCGGCCGGAACGTTGTCCGCGACCTCGATGCTTCCGCCGTGCTCCGCAACAATCCGGCGCACGATCGCGAGCCCGAGACCACTGCCGCGGCGCTTCGTCGAATAGTACGGCATGAACAGCTTGTCCCTGTCCGCCGCAGGGATTCCCGGACCGTTGTCGGCGACGAGAATGCGCGCCACCCCGTTCACGCGATCGTGCCGGGTCTCGATGACGATCGTCGGCGGATCCCCGTTGTCGCGCGCCGGCGCCGCTGTCCCGCCGAGCGCTTCGACCGCGTTGTCGACGAGGTTGATGACGACACGCCGGATCTGCTCCGCGTCTACGCGCACTCGCGGGAGTCCCTCGGTGAAACGGCGCTCCAGTCGAATGTCGCGGAAGAGGCCGTTGTAGAGACCCAGCGTATCGGCCAGCAGGCCATGCAGGTCGGCGGGTACGACCCGTGGCGCCGGCATGCGCGCAAACTGCGCGAACTCGTCGACGAGCTCCTTGAGCGACTCGACCTCGCCGACGATCGTCGTCGTGCACTCCTCGACGAGCTCGCGGGCAGGCGACGGCGCAGAGCTGAAGTGTCGGCGCATGCGCTCGGCACAGAGCTGAATGGGTGTGAGCGGGTTCTTGATCTCGTGCGCGAGACGTCTGGCCACATCGCGCCAGGCGGCCACCCTCTGGGTTCTGATGAGCGGCGTGACGTCGTCGAAGACGAGCACGGCGCCGCCGAAGCTGCCGTCTTCCCGCAAGAGCGGAGTGGCCGCGGCCGCGAGGTGGAGCTCTCGGCCTTCGCGCACGAGCGCGAACTCCTGCGCGGCAGCAGGCGTTGCGCCGTTACGCGCATGGCGCAGGAGGGGCTCGAGGGGATGCAGGTCTTCGCGCTGGAACAAGGCGTGAGCCTGGGAGCCGATGACCCTGCCGTCGACGTCGAGCAGCCGCAGCGCGGCACTGTTGATGGTCTCGATACGCCCGTCAGCACCCAGAGACACGACTCCGGTCGCGATCCGCTCCAGAACCGTTTCGATGTAACGGCGCCGCTCGTCGAGTTGCAGGTTCTTCTGTTCGAGATCCAGCCGCGAACGCTCGATCTTCTGCTGGCTCGCCGCCAGGCCTCCCGGCCATCGTGTTGAAGGCCTCGACGAGCGAGCCGAACTCGTCCCGCGTCTCCGGCTCGATGCGGTGATCGAGATGGCCCGCGCCGATCTCGCGCGCCCCGGCGGCCAGCCTCTGGACGGGGCGCGTGATCCGCTTCGCCAGATAGACGCCGGTCCAGGTCGCGCTCACGAGGATCATCAGCGTCATCGTCAGGAAGAGCGACAGATAGATGCCCTGAAGGGGGCGCTTCATGACGGCGATCTCGTTGTACTTCTCGTACGCTTCGGTGATGCGCCGCGCGTGCGTGGCGAGCTGACCCGGGAGATGATCGCTGGCAACTACCACGCCGACGACCGCCCCATCTCTCTCTCGAATCACGGCGCCCGCTCGCACCAGGTCACTGCCCGCCTCGAGCGGCTCGAAGGACTGCGGGGTCGGCGATCCCGCCAGGACCCGCGAGGCCAGTTGGTCCGCCGCTCCTCGTGTCTGCGTTGCGGACAGCGTTGGCGATTCGATCGCAACAAGTGGAGACAAAGCGGGCTTGCCCCCGGGCTCTCGCTGGACGCGATAGACATGGATGAGCGCGACTCGACCCTCCGTAACCTCCGAGGCTATCGCGCGGCGAACCGTCTCGCCATCTCCACTGCCAACCGCCACGGCTGGCACCGACGCCGCGATCCGCGCCACGTCCACTTCGACGCGCGCTTCGCGCTCGCGGTAGTAGTCGCCCGCAATCTGCGTGGAGAGTCGCAGCACGTCGTCTATCGGCACCCGGAGCCATCGCTCGGTGCTGCTCCGGATCAACTCGCCGCCGACGATCAGCACGAGGACGGACGGCACGATCGTCAAGCCGAGCATCGCCAGCACCAGCTTCGCCCTGAAGCGCGAGAACGGCAGCCCTCGACGCCGCTCGACGATCAGCTTCACGACGTTCCGCGCGAGCACGAACACCAGCACGACGAGCATCGTCAGATCGGCGGCGGAAACCGCGTACAGGACGACCTCGCTCAGAAAGTCCGGATTCAGCTCCGTCGATCGGTCGGCGAACGTGACCATCGCCACCAGGGCGACGATGAGAAACAGGATGCCGAGGAGAACGAGGCGGGGATTGTCGCGGAAGGGCCGCCGCTCGGCTGCCGCCGGTGGAAGGCCCGGAGGAGCGGTGTCGCGGGCAAGGGTCATGGCGATGCCACTGTCCCCTCTTGCTTACTGCAGGAACGTGAACTTCGCGAGACCGGCGATGCCCCGTTCCCACGGCCACACGAACGAGGCATTTCGCGGCATCGTGTGGGCACGGATCCGAAGGTAGTACTCGCCGTTCCGCTCGAGGATGTCGCTGTTGAAAAGCGGCAGCTTGTCGAACGACGTCAGCCACTCGCGGGCGACATCCTCCCGATCGACCGTATCTGCGCGCTCGAGCCGGCCGTCCTCCCGCCGGGTGACGTAGTACCGCCGCGTCAGATTGTCGTAGCGAACGGTGGCCATCACCGTCGCCTCGGCGATCGTTCGATCGAGCCAGAGGGACGTGCCGCGGCGAAGCTCGATGTCATAGACGAAGGTGATCGTGAGCCCGCTGTGGATTGCGGTCCGGATGTCTTCGTTGAACGCATCGCTCAATCGGAACGTCACGAGAAGGCGGCCGTCGCGCGCGAGCGGTGTGACCTGCATGTTCTGCTCGGCGCGGACGACGCCGCCGAACACCATGCACACGAG
Source organism: uncultured Acidobacteriota bacterium (assembly GCA_963730995.1). Classification (GTDB taxonomy): domain Bacteria; phylum Acidobacteriota; class Vicinamibacteria; order Vicinamibacterales; family 2-12-FULL-66-21; genus CAVSUB01. The sequence goes on from CAVSUB010000013.1 coordinate 1,071,263, forward strand.
CGCGACCACGAGGGTGATTCTTGCAGCCATCATTCCTTCGTATTCAACAGGTCCTTGAGCTCTGACATGAACTCGCCGATGTCTCGAAAGTGGCGGTAGACCGACGCGAACCGCACGTAGGCGACCTTGTCGAGACGGCGAAGCTCGTTCATGACGAAGGCCCCCACTTCCTCCGTGCTCATCTCCCGTTCAGCCTTCTCCTGGAGCGCCGATTCGACCCGGTCCGCTATGGCCTCCAGCGACGCCACGCTGACCGGACGCTTTTCGCAGGCCTTCAACAATCCGGCGAGCAGCTTCTGCCGCTCGAATCGCTCCCGGCTGCCGTCCTTCTTGACCACCATATACGGGATCTCGTCGATCCGCTCGTAGCTGGTGAAACGACGGCCGCACCCGAGACATTCCCTCCGCCGCCGGATGACCTCCCCTTCCTTGCTCTCGCGGGAATCTACCACTTTGTCCCCGAGGTGCGCGCAATAAGGGCATTTCACCTCGCGCCCCTCTTGGCGGGAGGCCCAAGCCGGGGGCGTCCGACTGTCCGGTCGCTGAGACCGGGCGTGTCTTCCGCGCGCATCGGCCCCTGAGAGTCATCGCCGGCGTTTGCCGACGCCGCAATCTCGCGGGCGCTGGCGAGGGTCAACCCCTCCCTCACCATGAACACAATGCCGAGAATCGTCACGGGAACGAAAGAAATCGCATGGAGGACGAAGGCAGCTCCCACCGCGCGATCGGGTGGCGCCGCGAAAAACGTCTGGACCGCGAACTCGTACGCGGCGTGGAACCCGCCTATCGCCCCGGGGGTTGGCACAGCCACGCCTACGACCAGAACCGCTACCACGAGGAACGAAGCATCGAACGGGAACGTAATATGAAAGGCCCGTGATGTCAGCCAAATCCCCAAGGCGATCGACAGCCACAGGGGGAAGGACAGCAGCAGCGACACGAACAGGCGGCGAGGCTGGCGCATGACGGCCAGACCCTGGGTGAATGTTCGAACGAAGCCCGCCAAGGCGTGAGAAAGCTTGGCTGGGAGCACGGCTTCGAGGCGCAGGGCCAGCTCGCCCAGCCGCTCGGGATGCCCGGCCATCACGAAGAAGAACGCGACGCCCGCCAGCGCGGCGACGAGTGCCGTGACGCCGCCGAGCTTGACCCGCGCCAGCTCCGAGGGGTCTCCCACGACGACGCCTGGGCCGACGGTGAGCACGAAGAGCGCGAAGAGCAGGAGCACGACCAACAGGTCGAGGAGCCGCTCGAGGATAATCGTCGCAAAGGCAGCGGGAGGGCTCAGCCGTTCGCGACGCGCCAGCACGTAAGGGCGGATGACCTCTCCGGCTCGCGCAGGCAAGCAGGAAGCTCGCGGCAAACCCAATCACGGTCGCTCGAAACGCTGTGCTGAAATGGGTTTTTCCGAGCGGCGCCAGCAGATACTGCCATCGGAGCGCACGGATGGCATAGGTAGACAACGTCGCCACGAGCGCCAGCGCCAGGGGAAGAGCGTCCGCGCGACGGGTTTCAGCCCAGACTCCCTGCAGATTGGCGTTGCGGAGTGAAAAGGCCAGCAGTCCCAGCGTAAGCAGGAAGATGAGGACGGGACGAACGCGTCTCCGCATGAGTGGGCGGTAGTCGAGATTAGAATCCGAACGAAAACAAGAGGCGTCCCACTCGGAGGACGCCCGGCGACTCTACTACATCAACCACGCCAAGTCTATGGGCAAACGCGAGTTACTGCTCGTTCTCGGGTTCGCGGTGGTAGGCACCATTGTCTACCAGTTCACCGCCAGACCCGCCGCCGAAGGCGAGCCCCGCTTCTCGTTGTCGACCGTCATCGACCACTTCCGGCGGGGAGTCCGCGGGAATCGGGCTACCGCCGAAACGACAACCCACGCCGACTACCCCGTCTCCGACGAGACGTCGGAGCTGCGTGTCTCCTTCGACAAGGGCAGCGCCGAGACCCTGACCATCACGGGGGAGGATCGCGAGGACGTGTCGTCGGAGCTCCACGTCTGGTCGAATGGCTTCGACGACGCGGAGGCGGAGCGTTACGCGCACGCGACCGTGCTGAAGGGCACCGAAGCGGGCGGGCGCCTCAGTTTCGGTCTGACTTTCCCCAGAGAGGCGCGCCAACGAGCCAACATCACGCTGCACGTGCCCAGGAAGATGCGGATCAGCATCGCGCGGTATTCGGGGAAGCTCGCCATCACCAGCACCCGGGACGTCGAGCTCCTCGATTCGAGGGGCGAAGCCACAGTGCGCGACATCACCGGGCATGTGGCGGTCTCGCATCGGGGAGGCGATCTCAACATCGCCGATGTGGCGACCATCAAGCTGACCGTCCGCGGCGCGGACGTCCGAATCGCGCGGGTGCGAGGCGATCTGACCGTCCAGGCCCAGGCAGGGGAATTGACTGCGAGCGAGCTCGAGGGCGCGGTGGACATCGAATCCAACAACACCGAAGTGACCCTCGACCGCCTGGATGCCACGAAATCACCCATCCACGTCACGGCGACGAATGGCTCCGTGAAGATCAACGGGGCCCGCACCGACACGCGCATCGATGCGCGCAACGCGGAGGTCACGGTTTCGCTGGCACGGCCGACGACGCTCGCCGTGTACGCTGACGGTGGCGAGCAGGTCGAGGTCACGCCGGCGCCCGGCGGCTTCCAGTTCGATGCCGTCACGAGCGGAGGCGGACGCATCTCGGCGCCGGACAAACTCGGCGATTCGAAGATCGCCGTCAAGGTCGAGAATGCCGAGCAGCGCGCATCCGGAGTCGTGAACGGAGGCGGCCCGACGATCACGGTGCGTGCTACCCACGGCGAGATCGTTCTGCGTACTCCGGATTCAGTGCGAATGCCCGAAGCACCCGAACCGCCGAAGCCTCCTGCGCCGCCGCGACCTCCGAAACTCTCAAAACTCGAGTCGCGCTGATTCGGAGATCTGGTAAGCTTCCGCCTTTCGCGAGGCTGCCGTGATCTCCACTAGCGCTCCCCTGCTCGAAACCTCCCTGACCGGCGTGACACTCCATCGTCGCGGCAAAGTGCGCGATGTTTACGAGATTGGCGATCAGCTGCTCATCGTCACGACGGATCGCATCTCCGCGTTCGACTACGTTCTCGGTTCCGGCATTCCCGACAAGGGCAAGGTGCTCACCCAGCTCTCGGGCTTCTGGTTCGAGAAGGTGGGCAGACCTCGTCCCGCATCACCTCGTCTCGATGGACACCGCGGAGTTCCCGGAGCCAGCCCGCGCGCATGCCGACATCCTTCGCGGACGGACGATGCTGGTCCGCCGGACGGAGCCGGTGCCGATCGAATGCGTCGCACGCGGCTACCTTTCGGGATCGGGATGGAAGGAATACCAGAAGACCGGGAGCGTGTGCGGCGTTCGACTTCCGGCGGGACTGCGCGAATCGGACCGGCTGCCGGAGCCAATCTTCACTCCGGCCACCAAGGCGGAGAGCGGACACGACGAGAACATAAGCGAGGAGGAAGCCGGTCGCCTCGTGGGACACGAGCTCGTGGCGCGACTCAAGGCGTTGACGCTCGAAATCTACAGGCGTGGTGCGGCCCACGCGGTGTCGAAGGGCATCATCGTCGCCGACACGAAGTTCGAGTTTGGCCTGGCTCGCCGAAGCGGCGACGCCGCGGCCGGCGGCGATCCGGATCGCGAGCTAGTGCTGATTGATGAAGTGCTCACGCCCGACTCTTCGCGGTTCTGGCCGGAGTCGAAGTACGAGCCCGGCCGGGGCCAGCCAAGCTTCGACAAGCAGTACGTGCGCGACTATCTCGAAGAGATCCGCTGGAACAAGCAGCCTCCGGTCCCGTCGCTGCCCGACGACGTCGTGCGTCGCACACGGGAAAAGTACGTCGAAGCCTTCACCCTGCTTTCAGGCCGCGAACTGAAGTAGCCGACGTGCGCGATCAACTCGACCGACTCATTCAGGAGATGCTCGACAAGGGAATCCTCTACGACGATGCACGGCGCGAGTTCGAGAAGATGTTCATCACGCGCGCACTGCAGCGTTCGAAAGGCAGCGTCGGCGATGCCGCCGGCCTCCTCGGACTGCACCGCAACACCGTCGCGCGCAAGATGACGGAGTATCGGATTCGACGCTCGTAGCCACAGCTGCCGGCTTCCAGCCGCCGGGTCACCCGGCTCCGTGCCGCGGGCTGACAGCCGAAAGCTGAGAGCTGACACCGTTTAGCACTCCCAGCCCCCGACTGCTTGACAACACCCGGACAGCCCCATAGAATTAGCAGTCGCCAGGGCTGAGTGCTAAGCCGCAGAGCAACCCCGGCTTCACAACACACGGCTTACGTCTAACTCGCTCAACCCCTAACTTATTCGGGAGTCACATCGCTATGGCAACACAGACGGCAGTGAGAATTCGCCCCCTCCACGACCGCGTCATCGTTTCGCGCATCGAGGAAGGCGAGCAGAAGGTCGGCGGGATCATCATCCCGGACAGCGCGAAGGAAAAGCCCCAGCAGGGCAAAGTCATCGCGGTCGGCAAGGGGAAGGTCGAGAAGGACGGCAAGGTCACGCCGCTCGACGTCAAGGAAGGCGACACGATCCTCTTCGGCAAGTACTCGGGCCAGGAGATCAAGCTCGACGGCGAGGAGTATCTGATCATGCGCGAGGAAGAGATCCTCGGCGTCATCAATTCATAGGTTCACCTGGCAGCACGGAGATTCAAACAACATGGCAAAGCAGATTATTTACGGTGAGGAGTCGCGGCAGGCGATCCTGCGCGGCGTCAATGCCCTCGCCAACGCGGTCAAGGTCACCCTCGGCCCGAAGGGACGCAACGTCGTCCTCGACAAGAAGTTCGGCTCCCCCACCATCACCAAGGACGGCGTGACCGTCGCCAAGGAAATCGACCTGAAGGATCCGCTCGAGAACATGGGCGCCCAGATGGTTCGCGAGGTCGCGAGCAAGACGTCCGACATCGCGGGTGACGGCACCACCACGGCCACCGTGCTCGCGCAGGCGATCTTCCGCGAGGGCGCGAAGAACGTCGTCGCCGGCGCCAACCCGATGGAGCTGAAGCGCGGCATCGAGAAGGCCGTCGAGGTCGTCGTCGCCGAGCTGAAGAAGCAGGCGAAGCCGGTCAGCGGCACGGCAATCGCGCAGGTCGGCACCATCTCGGCAAACAGCGATGAGACGATCGGCCGGATCATCGCGGAAGCGATGGAGAAGGTCGGCAAGGACGGCGTCATCACCGTCGAGGAAGCCAAGAGCATGGAGACCTCGCTCGAGGTCGTCGAAGGCATGCAGTTCGATCGCGGCTACCTCTCGGCCTACTTCGTGACGGATCCGGAGCGCATGGAAGTCGTGCTCGAGAATCCCGTCATCCTGATCCACGAGAAGAAGATCAGCTCGATGAAGGACCTCCTGCCGCTGCTCGAGCAGGTGGCGCGCGCGGGCCGTCCGCTCGTGATCATCGCCGAGGACGTCGACGGCGAGGCGCTCGCGACGCTCGTGGTCAACAAGCTGCGCGGCACGCTGCAGGCGCGGCCGTCAAGGCTCCCGGCTTCGGCGACCGCCGCAAGGCCATGCTCGAAGACATCGCGGTGCTGACCGGCGGCCGTGCGCTGACCGAGGATCTCGGCATCAAGCTCGAGAACATCAAGCTCGATGACCTGGGCAAGGCGAAGAAGGTCACGATCGACAAGGACAACACGACGATCGTCGAGGGCGGCGGCGCCCAGAGCGCCATCGAGGGCCGCGTCAAGCAGATCCGGACGCAGGTCGAGGAGACGACCTCGGACTACGACCGCGAGAAGCTGCAGGAGCGGCTGGCGAAGCTCGTCGGCGGCGTCGCCGTCATCAAGGTCGGTGCAGCCACCGAGACCGAGATGAAGGAGAAGAAGGCGCGCGTCGAGGACGCGATGCACGCGACCAAGGCGGCGGTCGAAGAGGGCATCGTCCCCGGCGGCGGCGTCGCGCTGCATCCGCGCCAGCAAGGCGCTGGACTCGCTGAAGCTCGAAGGCGACCAGAAGGTCGGCGCCGAGATCATCCGCAAGGCGATCGAAGAGCCGCTCCGCTGGATCGCGACCAACGCCGGCCAGGAAGGCTCGATCGTCGTCCGGACCGTCAAGGACAGCAAGGGTGACGACGGCTACAACGCGTCGACCGACAAGTACGAGAACCTGGTGACGGCGGGCGTCATCGACCCGGTCAAGGTCGTTCGCACGGCGCTCCAGAACGCCTCGTCCATCGCGTCGCTCCTCCTGACCACCGAGGCTCTCGTCTCCGAGATCCCCGAGGAGAAGAAGGAATCGGCCGGCGGCGGCATGCCGGGCGGCGGCGGCATGGGCGGAATGTACTGACAGTCAGCAGTCGTCAGTCGGCAGTCGGCAGTCGTCAGTCGGCAGTCGTCAGTCGCGGTCGACAGTCATCGTCGACAGTCGGCGGTCGGCAGTCGCCTTTTCCACGGCAATTGCAAGTCAACCGGCCGGGAGCAATCCCGGCCGGTTTTTTCTTGTACTGACGGTTTACCCCCCCGCTGCGCGCTGCAGTAACAGCGGCCTTGTGCTATAAGCGGATCCTTTCGAGGAGGAGCCCGACCATGCGCATCCAGGCAGCAGCGCTCGCGTTGACCGCGGCGCTCGTTCCGTTCTCGGCCTACGCCCAGGACCCACCCGCGGCGCCGCCCGACGCGCAGGCGCAGGACGCCGGCGGTGGCCGCGGCGGCCGGGCACCGGAGCCGCAGATGCGACCCTACGATCGCGTCATCACCAAGGACGCGAAGTCCGACGACGGGCGTCTTCACCGTCCATCGCATCAAGGATCGGCTCTATTACGAGATTCCCAAGGACAGACTCGGGAAAGAGTTCCTCTGGGTCAGCCAGATCGCCAAGACGACGCTCGGCGCCGGCTACGGCGGGCAGGCCGCCGGCAATCGCGTCGTCAAGTGGGAGCGGCGCGGCGATCGCATCCTGCTCCGCAGCGTGTCGTACGAGGTCGTGGCGGACGCCGTCGACGCCGATCTCGAGGGCGGTCCAGGCGGCCAACTACGATTCGATCCTCATGGCCTTCAACATCGAGGCGCTCGGCAAAGACGACGCGCCGGTGATCGAGGTCACGCGCCTGTTCACGACCGACGTGCCGGAGTTCAGCGGACGGACCCGCGTGCGCGCACGGACCTTCGACACGACACGCTCGTTCGTCGAGCGCGCCGTCTCGTTCCCGGAGAACATCGAGGTCGAAGCCACCCACACCTACAACAATCCGCCGGACGACGCCTGGCGGCCGGCGCCGGACCCGCGCCCGCACCGGACGGACGCGGCGCTCCACCCGCCCGCACCGGCAGCTCCAGCGTCGTCATGCACTACAGCATGGTGCTGCTGCCGGAGAAGCCGATGCAGCCGCGTCTCTTCGACGAGCGCGTCGGCTACTTCTCCGTCAGCCAGATGGACTACGGCAAGGACGAGCAGCGCGCGCCGGAGCGCCGGTACATCACGCGCTACCGTCTCGAGAAGAAGGACCCGAACGCGGAGGTCTCGGAGCCGGTCAAGCCGATCGTCTACTGGATCGATCCGGCGACGCCGACGAAGTGGGTGCCGTATCTGAAGCGCGGGATCGAGAGCTGGCAGCCGGCGTTCGAAGCGGCCGGATTCAAGAACGCCATCATCGCGAAGGAGGCGCCGACGCCCGAGGAGGATCCCGACTGGAGCCCGGAGGACGCGCGCTACTCGGTGATCCGCTGGCTGCCGTCGACGATCGAGAACGCTCAGGCCCGCACATCCACGATCCGCGGACCGGCGAGATTCTCGAAGCCGGACATCCAGTTCTACCACAACGTCATGAACCTGGCCCGCGACTGGTACTTCGTCCAGGTCGGCCCGCTCGATCCGCGCGCGAAGACGCTGCCGCTGCCCGACGACCTGATGGGGCGCCTGATCGAGTACGTCGCCGCGCACGAAGTCGGCCACACGCTCGGCTTCCAGCACAACATGAAGGCGAGCTCGATGTATCCCGCCGCCAAGCTGCGCGATCCGCAGTGGCTGAAGACGATGGGCCACACGCCGACGCTGATGGACTACTCGCGCTTCAACTACGTCGCGCAGCCCGAAGACAAGAGTCGACGTCGCCGATCTCATCCCGCGGATCGGGCCCTACGACAAGTGGGCGACGATGTGGGGCTACAAGCCGATCCCGGCAGCCGACGTCCGCCGAGGACGAGAAGAAGACGCTCGACGACTGGGCGCGCCAGCAGGACGAGAAGCCCTATCTGCGCTTCTCGACCGCCGGTTCGCGCGGCGCCGATCCCGGCGAGCTCACCGAGGCGGTCGGCGACGAGGATGCCGTCGCGTCCACGACGCTCGGCATGAAGAACCTCGAGCGCGTCGCCGGCATGCTGCTCCCCGCCACCACCGCAAAGCCGGGCGAACCCTACGACGATCTCGACGAGGTCTACGGACGGATGCTCGGCCAGTGGGCGCTCGAGATGAACCACGTCGCGGCGATCGTCGGCGGCTTCAACTCGCAGCAGAAGCACGTCGGGCAGACCGGCGTCCGGTTCACGCCGATCCCGCGCGACAAGCAGGCGCACGCCGTCGCGGTTCCTCAACGCGAATGCCTTCGAGGTGCCGTCCTGGGCGGTCAACCCCGACATCCTGCGCCGGATCGAGCCGGTCGGCGTGCTGGATCGCATCCGGACGGGTCAGCAGCGCGTGCTCAACTCGCTCCTGAGCAGTACGCGCATCGCCCGCCTCGTCGAGCAGGAGACAATCGACGGCGCCGCCGCCTACCGCCCCGTTGATTTTCTCGCCGACGTCCGCAAGGGGATCTGGAGCGAGGCGTACGGCACGACGCCGGTCAAGATCGACGCGTACCGCCGCAATCTGCAGCGCGCATACGTCGAGACGCTTGCGGACCGAATCAACGGTCGTCAGGCAGCGGTGGACGACGCTCGAGCGTTCTTCCGCGGCGAGCTGAAGACGCTGGACTCCGACCTGCGGGCGGCGGCCCCGAGAGCCTCCGACCGGGAGACTCGCCTGCACCTCGAGGACGTGCGAATGCAGATCGCCCGCGCGCTGGATCCATCCGTTCACGAGAGCGCACCCGGTCCCGGCAATCGCACAGCCGCGGACGCTGCTCTCGATTTCGACGTGAGTGTGGACCCAGTCTCGTGCTGGGTGGACTACGCGATCCGGGGGAAGAGTTAGCTCTCAGCTGTCAGCTGAAAGCTGAAAGCTTCAGCGAAGCGTAAACGTCATCTCGATTTCGACCAGCACGGGAACCGGCTGACCGAAGCGGGTGCCTGGCGCGAACTGCCACTTCCGGACAGTCTTGATCGCTTCCTGATCCAGCCCGAACGTCGGATCCAGCGAGCGCGTGATGCGGACGTTGCCGATCGAGCCATCCGGCATCACGACTGCTTCCATCAGCACGACACCCTGAATCTTGGCGCGCATCGCCTCGCCGGTGTAACCCGGCTTCACTTCGCGCAGCAACTTCGGTGAGATCACGCCATTGCCTGGCCGGTAGGCGCCGCCGCCGGTGCCGCCGCCTTCACCGTCGCCGAGCCCGGAGCCGCGCCCCGGACCGACTCCAGTTCCCGTCCCGGTTCCAGCGCCATTGCCAGTGCCGGGGCCCTGCGATGTAGTCGGGAGGGTCGGGAGGCTCGAGATTGCGCCCGGCAGCTCCTGGACGCCGGTCGCCATGGTCTGCGCGGGAATCGTCAGCTGCGCGGCCGGCTTGGGAATTTCCTTGGGAGGCTCTGGTTCGAGCTTCGGCGGCTTCGCGGCGGGCACCGTGATTTTCTCCTTGCCAGGAAGCTCGGCCTTTCGGACAGGCTCAGGAGTCTTGTTCCCGCCACCGCCACCACCGCCGCCCGGCCCTTTCATATCGAGCCAGACAATCTCCGTGGGCATCTGGAACGGCTGCTTCGCAGCAGGCGACGCCGCGGGCAAGCTCATGATGAAAAGGAACAGCAGCAGCATGCCCACATGGGTCACCAGCGAGACGCTTAGAGCGCCGCCGAACCGCTGTGCTCCCGTGTCGCTCCCTGGCATCTGGCCAGTGAGAAACCGGGCGTTGGGACTCGCGCCCTGGAAAGCTGCCATCGGAGACTGTGAAATAGGTGAAGCTAAAGCCATTGTCGCTGACGCCGCCGCGATCCGCAAGGTGCAATAAAGGTGCCTCGCCCACGCGCTTGCAGGAGCGGGCGCGCCCCGCGTCGAGCGTCACTTCCTTTGGACGCCGTTCCGCCACAAATGGACGCTTGGGCCGGCCCGTCAGATTCGGCCGGACCACGCCCCAATCGCCGCATTGCCGCCACCATACGAATGCAGCCTGGCCAGGGCGTCCGCGGCGCGAGGCTCGCTCACGACCGAAACGAGCACACCTCCCCTGGCGAGGAGGCGCTGGAAGATCTGTCCGTCGTGAGGCTGGAAGCCGGCACGATGGATGGTGGCAGTCAGCCCACGCCGCGAGAGGCCTTCATCGTCACCCTCGAGCACCAGCAGCAGCGGACCGGCCGCCGACACGTGACCGACGTCACGCAGCACGATGGTTCGAGGCGTTTGAATCAGAATGCCGCTGAACAGCAACGTGACGTCGGGGGATGGCAACGCGATCGCGCTCAGCGTCCCCGGCGTGAAGCCATCTCGGACGAGCGCCTCGAGACCGCGACGCGCCCATTCGGCGTCCTGGAACACGGCGACGACGTGGAGATCAGCAGGTCGAGACACCGATAGGCATTAACGCTTGAATGACCGGCGAGCACTCCACCAGCGGCAGCAAGGAGCACGCGCCGGACCGCGAGGTCGCGGCTACTGCATCAGGTGATACGGCTCTGTGAGGCGGACCGGCACATGCGCACGGTGTCTCGCCGAACGTGGGTCACTCGTCAGCCTCCCAATTGGCAGTGTCGACATTGACCGCGCCGGTCGCGGTCAACGCCTCGACGATCGCCGGCGTGTGGCCGCTCGTGACGTGGATCGCCACGAGGACGCTCCCACGTTCGACCTCGCGCTGGAGCGCGTCGGCTCGCGCCTGGGGCACGCCGGCGCCCGCCAGCACGGAGGCCAGTCCGCCCGCGGCGTGACCCACTGCCTCACCAAGATCCGCCGACAGTGGCCCTGCCGCGACGATCGGACCGATGCCTGGCATCACGAGGGCGATGGCGGCGAGGACCTGACCGCCAAGCTCCCCAAGCCGCGCGGCCGGGCGCGAGTCTTCGATGTCGGCTCCGGGAGATGCGTCCATCTGTTCCGCGAGCGCTCCCTCCTCGTCGTGATTCCGGGAGACGACTGAAATCTGATCGCGCGCGACGCCCAGAGCGTGCAGCGCGCGAGCGCCCGCGGCAGCCGCGGAAGGGGTGGAGTACAGGCCAAAGACGAGGGGATGGGGCACTCGGGTATCTTACGATCGATCAATGGTGGTTCTGGGGTTCAAGGGTTCTAAGGGTTCTAAGGGTTCCAGGGGTTCCAGGGGTTCCAGGTTCGAGGGTTCCGCGGGTTCCAAGGGGTTCGGGTGTTTCGGAGGTTGGGAGGATGAAGGCGGAGATCGGGATCGTCGGGGCTGGGCCTGCCGGGGCGTGGGCGGCGTATCGGCTCGTGCGGGCGGGAGCGCGGGTCACGATCATCGACGACAGCCATCCGCGCGAAAAGCCGTGCGGTGGCGGGCTGACGGGGCGCGCGCTCGATTTGATCGATGGAGCGATCGATCCGGGCGCGTTTCCGAGCGTCACGATCTCAGGCGCCCTCTTCCAGCATGGCGACCATCGCGTGTCCGTGCGACTGCGCAACTACCAGGCGACCCCTCCGCTGGTGGTCGCTTCGCGGCGCGACCTCGACGCCGCGCTGCTGCGGGCGGCGATTGGTGCGGGGGCGAGGCATGTCGCGTCACGCGCGCGAGACGTCGAGCGCAACAGTGGCGGGTGGCGGGTCATGACGCGCGATGGACACGTGGATTGCGGCTGGATCATCGGCGCCGACGGTCCGACCAGTCTCGTTCGGCGTCGTGTCTTCAGGGCGTTCGAACGGTCCGACCTGTCGATTGCGACGGGTTGGTTCGTCCGCGGCACGACCGGACGCGACGTCGTGATCGCGTTCGAAACCGAGCCGCCCGGTTATGTCTGGTCGTTCCCGCGGCCGGATCATCTCGCTGTCGGCATCTGCGCGCAGGCCAACGAATCAACGACCCCGCAACTGCAGCTTCGCGCGCGCGCCTGGATGGCGCGATCGATTGCGGCTGGAGGAGCGCTCGATCGGTATGCGTGGCCGATCCCGTCGTTGAGCGAATCCGCTCTGGCACGGGAGGAACCCGCCGCGGATCGGTGGATGCTCCTCGGCGACGCCGCCGGCCTCGTCGATCCGATCACGCGGGAGGGCATCTACTTTGCCCTGAGATCTGGCGATCTCGCTGCGCAGAACCTGCTCGAGGCGGGCGATCCCGCCAGCCGGTTTTCGGCCGGCATCCGCGACGAGATCCACGCCGAATTGAGGCGCGCGGCCAGACTCAAGGCGCGGTTCTACCGTCCGCGCTTCATCGGTCTGATGCTGCGCGCTCTGCAATCCAGCGCGCCCATCCGCGAAATCATGGGGGACCTGGTCGCCGGCCAGCAGACATACCATGGCCTGCGGCGACGCCTGCTCTCGACACTGGAGCTGCGCGTGATGCTGGAGCTGTGGAGTGGCCGGCTGCTATCAACCTGATGTCTCACTGCAGCTGGCCGCTGGAGACTGAAAGCGGGAGCTGGAAGCGGGCAGCGGGCAGCGGGAAGCGGGGAGCGGGAAGCGGACAGCGGGCAGCGGGGAGCGGGAAGCGCGAAGCGAACAGCCGGCAGCTATTTAGCCACGTATCCGTCGCGAGCTCGGACGGTGACGCCCGGCCGCTTCACACGGACAGCAATACGGCGCCACTCCCCCGTTCCGGTCGTCCCCGTGGCAGGCGGCACGTAGCCGAGCAGGTACTGAAAACGCAGCTCGCGCGCAACGCGCCGGAGCGTCTTCGAGAGCTCAGCTGGATCAGGCACGTGGTACGCGCCCCCTCCGGTGAGCGCCGCTAGTCTCTCGAAGAATGACGACGGCGACTCGGCGACAGCGACCGGGTATACGATGACATCGGAACGGCGCGCCTGCTCGAGCGCACGCTCCGCCGTCGTTGTGCTGTACCGATCGACACCATCCGACAGGACGACGAGCGCGCGTCGGCCTTTTGCCGGCTGTGTCAGCTCGATCGCGCGGACGACCGAATCGTAGAGTCCGGTCGTACCGAATGCGTCGATTCGAGCGAGCGCCTCGAACTGCGCCGCTCGGTCGGTCGACAACGGCGCCACCGTCTCGACTCTCGAGCCGATGGCCAGGATGGCCGCCTCGTCCTGGGCGCGAAGCTCACCCAGGAAGACCCGGGCAGCCGATCGAGCGTTCGCCAGCCGGGGGCCGGCCATGCTGAAGCTCCGGTCGAGGGCGACCGCCACGCTCAAGGGAAAGTCCCCCGCGCTGAAGACCGAAACCGTCTGAAGCTTGCCGTCCTCCAGCACATCGAAGTCCTTCTCCGTGAGGCCGGTGACCGGCTCTCCTCGGCTGTCGGTTGCGCTCGCATACACCTCGACGACGCTGACGCCAGACGAGAACTGGCCGGACAGCGGGACGGAGAGCCCGGCCGTCAGCGCCGCCAGGAGAGCGAAAGTGATAGAATCCAGAGCGCATCTTGCAGTTGAAGGAGTATTTATGGGCCTCGGGATTCCCGAACTTATCGTCATCCTCTTCATCATCATCCTGATCTTCGGGGCAAGCCGCCTTCCGGAGATCGGTCGCGGGCTCGGCAAAGGCATCCGGAACTTCAAGGACGCGACGCGTGGGGGGCCGAAAGATTGAACGGCTAGAGAATGACGCGGCTCGCGCCCGCGCGACGAGTAACACGTTCCCGGTCCAGGTGCTCCAACAACGGGATCGCGTACTTGCGTGACAGCCCATAGCGATCCTTGAACGTTCCCACGTCGATTTTCTCGATCCCCGAAGCCCTCATCGCACGAACTTCCTTCTTCAAGTCCTCGAGCGTGTCGGCGTGGAAGAGCATCCCCCCGAGCCGCACGAGCCTGTTCTGACGCACGAGCAGCTTCGCCATCCGATCCGCGACATCCACCTGAAGTCGCGCCTGCAGCGCTGCCGCAGCCAGTTCCGGTGGCGCGAAGCGCGCTTCCTTGAAGAGACCCTCGATCGCCGCGAGCGCCGCGGCCTCCTCTTCGCTCAGCGAGATCCGATGGCCCGCGAGCGCGAGCCGCTCACGCGCGACGATCCGACCCGAAGCGACCAGTGTTGAAAGGACGTGCTCGAAGACGCCCGGCGCCGCCCGGCGAAAGATACGCTCGCGGGCTTCCTCTCTTGGCAGCCCGTCGTCCAGGGGATGATGAGCATGGTGCTGGCCCACCGCGGCACAGAGATCGTCGCTCAAGCGGTCGATCGCCTGACTCGCGACCAGGCCCTCCCCGATGCACACGACGGTGCCGCCGGCGCACAACTCCGCCACGGCCCGGTCAGCCTGGGGCGCGGACAATCCGAGACGGGAGATCAACGCGCGGCGCTGAAGGCCGGCGGCCGCCTGTTCCTGGACGATTGCTTTAACGTCGCGGGACGGTTCCGCGAGGGCCCAGTCGAGCGCCTTGAAGCGCTGCCCTGCGGCCTCGGTCCGCACCGCGACGCGCGGTGGTTGCGGATCCAGGACGACGCCGCCGCCAATGGTGGCGGCCGGCGAGTACGAACGAAGGATGAACCTGTCGCCGCGCGTCAATACGGCCGGTTCCTCGAGCCTGATGCGGGCGTAAGCAGAAGCTCCCGGAGGTATGGCGCTCCCGAGTGGGGAGACGAGTGCCGTTCCGATTGGGACGACACCCTCTTTTCGCCTTTCGATTGGTGCACTCACGGAGACTCTACCGATGATTTCGCTGGTCCCCTGATGGAAGCGCACTCGCGCGCCGTGCCGCAGTGGCCTGCTGCTCCCGAGCAGGTCAATCGCGACATCGAAGCGGCGCGTCACCTCGACCGACGCGGGCGAACAGAGTGTGTCCCCACGAGAGAGTTCCGAGACCTCCACGCCGCCAAGATTGACCGCCACGCGCTCTCCCGCGACCGCCTCCGTGCGCCGAGCGCCGTGGACGTGGAGCCCTCGCGCGGTGACCGTCATCCCCCGTGGCAGCACCATCAATTCGGCGCCCTCGGCAAGCTGCCCTGCTACCAACGTTCCCGTCACCACGGTGCCGAAGCCCTTCACGCTGAAGACGCGATCGATCGGCAACCGCGCCGGCCGGTCCATCGGGCGGCGCCGTACGGCAGACGACAACTGCACCAGCCCTGACGTCAATGCGTCGAGCCCCGCACCGGTCGTCGACGCCACCCTGAGGATCGGGGCATCCTCCAGAAACGAGCCCGACGTCAGCTCGCGAGCCTCCAGCGCCGCCAGCTCCTGCATGTCCGGGTCCGCAATGTCGCACTTGGTCAGGACGATGAGCCCGGCGCGTAGATCGAGAAGCCGGCAGATGTCGAAGTGCTCACGCGTTTGGGGCATCACTGACTCGTCCGCCGCCACCACCAGCATCACGAGGTCGATGCCGCCGGCGCCTGCCAGCATGTTCTTGACGAAGCGCTCGTGGCCCGGGACGTCGACGAACGACAGGGTCGTATCGCCCGCTTCGACATGGGCGAACCCCAGATCGATCGTGATGCCCCTTTCGCGTTCTTCCTTCAGCCGATCAGGATCGGTCCCGGTGAGGGCGCGCACCAGCGCGCTCTTCCCGTGGTCGATGTGCCCCGCCGTGCCGATGACGATTGAACGGCCGCTCATTGCCTGCGTTTGGATGCCCGCTCCTTCTTTCCCGGGCGCGGCTTCCGCCGTGTCGACTTGTCCGGCTTCGAGGATCCGCGGCGCGCCTCCGTTTCGCGGCGCGGCTCCGCTTTGCTGCGGCGCGGACCGCGATTTTTTTCGGAATCCCGCACGCGGTCGAGAATCTCCGTCAGGCCCAGATCGATCTGACGGCGCTCCATGTCGACCTTCACGACCTGCACCGAGACACGGTCTCCCAGGCGGTAGATCTTGGCCGTGTTCTCGCCCTTCAGCACGTGCGCCTTGTCGACGAACCGGTAGTAGTCGTCCGCCATGGTTGACACGTGCACCATGCCTTCGACGAAGTGCTCTACGAGCTCGATGTAGAGCCCGAACGCGCTCACTCCGGTGATGTAGCCGTCGAATTCGTCTCCAACCTTGTCCGCCATGAAGCGGACCTTCTTCCATTGCACCAGCTCCCGCTCCGCATCGTCGGCCCGTCTCTCCCTCTCGGAGGTGTGACGCGCGATTTCGGGAAGATCGTCGGTCAGTTCGGCCCGGCGGTCTTCCGTGACCTGGCCGTGTCGCAACTCGCGCAACGTGCGATGAACGATGAGGTCCGGATAGCGGCGTATCGGGGACGTGAAGTGGGTATAGCTCGACGCCGCCAGCCCGAAGTGCCCCAGGTTCGACGCGTCGTAGCGCGCCTTCTGCATGGTGCGGAGCATGAGAAACGCGATCGGCTTCTCTTCGGGCGTGCCTCGCATCCGCTCCACGAGCTTCTGGAAATCGCGGGGCGTGACCTCCTCCCCCGACCGGCTCAGGCCGTACCCGAGCGTAGAGATGAACTCCTCGAACTGCGCCACCTTGACCGGATCGGGCTGCTCGTGTACGCGATAGAGCGTCGGCATCTTCGCGTCGTCGAGATGCTGCGCCACCGTCTCGTTGGCGACGAGCATGAACTCTTCGATGATCCTGTGAGCAATGTTCCTCTCTGCGGCCGTGATCTCTTCGACCAGCCCTTCGTCGTCCAGAACGATCTCGGGCTCCTTGAGGTCGAAGTCGATCGATCCGCGACGCAGGCGGCGCTTGTGAAGGATCTCGAACAGCTCTCGCATCGATTCGAAGAGAGGCACGAGCCGCGCGTACCGGGCGATGACCTCCGGAGCCTTGTCGGTCAGGATGGCGCTGACGTCCGTGTACGTCATCCGAGCGTCGCTGTGGATGACGCCGTCGTGCATCTCGTAACTCACGACGGTCCCGCGCTTGTCGATCTCCATCACGCACGACTGCACCAGACGATCGACGTTCGGGTTCAGGCTGCAGAGGCCAGTCGCAAGCTCGGCCGGGAACATGTGGACCGCCCGTTCCGGAAAGTACACGGAGGTGCCGCGTTCGTAGGCCTCGACGTCCAGGGCGCCGCCCTCGGGCACGTAGTGCGCGACGTCTGCGATGTGCACACCCAGCCGGAGATTCCCGCCGGGTAGCCGATCGATCGTGATGGCATCGTCGAAATCGCGGGCATGCTCGCCGTCAATCGTGACGGTCAGCTGCGCTCGGAAATCCGTCCGCCCGCGAATGTCGCGGTCTTTCACCTCCGCGCCGAGGCGTTTGGCCTCATTCACCGCATCTTCGCTGTGCTCGTCAGGGATTCCGTACTTCCGGATGATGATCTCGTTGTCCACACCCGGTTCGTCGATATCGCCGAGGACCTCGCGTACGCGACCCATTGGTCCGCGCGTCGGAGTCGGCCAACGGGTGATCTCGACGACGACCATGTCGGAGGGTTTTGCGTCGAGGGCCTCTCCATTGGGAATCTGGACGTCCATGATCATCCGGCGATCGAAGGGCACGACGAACCCGAATCCTGACGGGTCTACGTCGTAGCGACCGACGATGGTACTCGCGCCGCGCTCGAGGATGCGCAGGATCCGACCTTCGGCGCCCTTGCTCGTGATCCGCTCGATCCGTGCTACGACGCGATCGCCGTGCATCGCCTGGTTCAGGTTGCTGCCGGCGATGTAGAGGTCTCCCTCCACCTCGTCGAGCGGACGGTCGGGCACGACGAAGCCGAACCCTCGAGGATGGGTGGTGATGCGGCCGACCACGAGGTTCATGCGATCCGGAAGGCCGAATCGGTTGCCGCGTGTCTCGATGAGGTCCCCAGTGCCTACCAGATCGGTCAGGAGCCGCTTGAAGGTTGCGCGCTGGTCGCGTGGAATCTTCAGGCGCTGAAGCATCTCGCGCGGCGTTGAAGGGTGGTCGATCGTGTCGCGGATCAGCGCGAGCAGCTGCTCGTGATTCAGCATGATGTGATGTTAGTGCAGTCCTGAGTCGGGACACGCCGCTCGGGACTCGGGACTCGCCGCTCGGATTTCGGTCGACGACCGGAGCCTCGTGCTCGCGTCGAGCCATGCGTTCTAGCGAGGCTGGGCCTCAGACCAACGAGAGGCTCCGCCTCGCTAGACCGCAAGCTTGATAACGCCGCGCTGACGCGCGGGCGGCCTTGACCGAAAACTTGACTCAAAATCTCAGAATCGAGTCGGTCAAGGCCTCTAGCCATTCCAAATCCGAGTCCCGAGTCCCGGATCCCGAGTCCCGGTCTCGTCGGTATCTTTTTCCAACCGACTCCGCCCCGCTGCAGTCTACTCATCGTGTGACCGCCGCCGAGCGTGCCGTGCCCTCGGACCTGGACCTGGTGCGCCAGGCGCAGGCTGGAGACTCCGACGCGTTCGGGGAGCTGGTCGAGCGCAATCGTCGGGCGGTGTTCCGCGCCGCCCTCGCGGCGGTCGGAAACGCCGCGGAGGCGGACGACGTGGCGCAGGAGACGTTCGTGACGGCCTATCGGAAGCTGGCCGGGTTCCGGGCGGAATCGGCCTTCCGCACCTGGCTGTTGTCGATTGCGTGGCGCAAGGCGCTCGATCGACGCAAGGGACTCACGCGCTGGCTCCGGCTGGCCGGCAAGTCCGATTTCGACGACGAGCACGGGGACGTCTTCGAGCGCATCGCGTCTCCGGCGCGACCGCACGATGAAGAGCTCGCCGCAGCCGAGCTCCAGCGCCGGGTGCGAAAACTGATTGCCACGCTGCCACGGAAGTTCCGGGACGCCCTTCTGCTCGCGGGTTCGGGAGACTACAGCTACGAGCAAATCGGCGCAATGCTCGGAGTCCCGGTTGGAACAGTCAAATGGCGCGTCGCGGAGGCCAGGCGGGTGCTCAGGGCCAAGATGGAAAGGTTCTAGGGTTCTCAAGGTTCTCAGGTTCTCAAGGTTCTCAGGTTCTAAAGGTTCGGGGTTCTAAGGTTCGAGGTTCTAAGGTTCCGGCGTCGTGAAGACTTTGGAGGCATCGAGGGTGAGCGGCGACAGGTTGGATGACGCGATCGACGGTGCCGTGCGGGAGATCATGGGCACGGAGCCGCCAGCAGGACTGCGCCAGCGCGTGATCCGGAGGCTGGCGGAGCCGGAGCGGCGTGCATGGATTGCCGTGCCGAGGCTTGCATTCGTCACAGCCGTAGTGCTCGCTGTCGCCGTCGGCGCGTTCGTGATGCTGACCATGAATCGCGGTCGGACAACCGCGCCGATCGAGGTCGCCGTGGCACCGCAGCCTTCGGGACCAGCGGGGCGCAGTTGCGGCTTCAGAGGTGACGCAGAACTCTTCATCGCGAATCGCGGAACGGGGCACCCGGCCACCCGCTGGGGCCGTGCGGGAACGCCGCGCCCGAGCGCAGGACGAACGCATCGTATCGGCGACTTCGCTCACGGACCCGGACGGTGCCGTGGTGATTGCGCCGCTCGACCCGCTTCGGAAGATCGACCCTGCACCGGTGGAGTCCGACGTCGTCCAGATGGACGACATCGCAATCGCGCCGCTGCGGCAGATGGAACCCGTGAGGATTGAGCCGTTGTCGTCAACGCCGCGCTGAGCGGCTCCGAGGTACGCATGCTGAAGCAGACCGTGACTACCCTGGCCGCAGCCAGCCTTCTGACCGTTGCTCTCGTCGCGCAACAAAAGCCCGCGCCGAGTCCGGCTCGACCGGCCGCCGCCCCCGCACCGAAGGCCGCCCAGCCAACACCTGCGCGCGAGGAGTCACCCGCGCCGGTCCGTGCGGCCGAACCGGCGGGCCAGCCTCTGAACGTGAAGCTGGACATCACCATCACCGACCAGGGAGCCTCCAGTGAGCCCTCACGCAAGACGGTGTCGATGGTCGTGGCCGACCGCGCGGCCGGCAGCATCAGGACGGGCGGCACGGTGATCCCGACAGTCAACGGCGCGCAGCCGCTCACGATAAACGTTGACGCGACGCCCACGATCTTGCGGGATGGATCGATCCGGATGCTGTTCGGGCTCGAGTATCAACCGCGCCCCATCACGGACGCGGCGCAGGCAAACGTCGTGCCCTCACGGATGTCACAAGTCAATCAGCGCCTTGCGGTGATCCTGCAGGACGGCAAGCCGCTCGTGATCTCGCAAGCGGCGGACGCCGCTTCAGACCGAAAGATCACCGTCGAGCTCCGCGCGACGATCGCGAAGTAGTCACTTCTGCCCGGCGAGCTTGATCGCGGCGAGCGCCTCCGCAGCCTTCGCGTTCGATGTCTGATCGAGCTTCGCCGCCAGGCGCTGCCCTTCCGCCACTCGTTCGATCGCCGCCGCGATGGTTTCCGCGGCGGCCTTCTTTCCCTCTGATTGATAACGGTCTTGCACGCGACGCAGAGGTGCGCTCGCCTCTTCGAACTGGCGGCTCGCGTCGCCGAAGTTCACGTTGTAGAGGCTCACGCGCGCATCGAGGAGGTGTCCGCGAGCCTCCGCCACGTCGACCTGTTGCTTCATGTCGTCGAGTGCGCTGGTCAACGCCCCCTTTCCGGACGCGCCCCACACATAACCGATTCCCAGCGCGACCACCAGCGCTACGAGGACCCCGAGAGCGAGCTTCAGGCGAGTCATATATCGTCACCCAGTCAGAAAAACGTGCAGATCGCCGACGTTGGTCCCCGTCGGACCCCACTCGATCGAGTCGCCGAGCGGCTTGAAGAAATGATACGCGTCGTTGTCCGCGAGCAGGGCCTGCCAGTCCAGGCCGGCTCCTTCTGCCCGTTGCAGCGTGAAGTTGTCGACGATGGCGCCGGCAACGTCGGTTGGGCCATCGATGCCGTCGGTGCCGGCGCTGGCGACGGCGACGGCACGGGCCCTCCGCGCCAAATGCGGCGTCAGCGCGAGCGCGAACTCCTGGTTGCGTCCTCCACGGCCTCGTCCCTTCACCTTGACCGTCGTCTCGCCCGCCGCCAGGACGCAGCACCGGCCGGGAGCGCCGCTCAGCAAGACGTGTGGCCTCCGCAAGGAAGCGCTCAGCCGCTTCACGCGCCTCGCCGTGCGTGGCGTCTGGCAGCACCCGCACGACATAGCCCAGCCGCACGGCCGCGCGCTCCGCGCCTTCCACGCCGGTCGAGCGATTGCCGATGATCCGGAACTCTGCCCGCGCAAGCCGCGCATCTCCCGGCTTGATTGTTTCCGGAAGTTCGCCGCGTCTGCCGCGTTCCAGATGAGCGACCACGGCCGGAGGAACGGCATCGGCCCTGGACGATTCCTCCTGCGCCGTTCGCACGAACTCGAGGGCGTCCGCGTAGGTCGTGGGATCGGCAACAGTCGGACCCGATCCGATCACGCTCGGATCGTCGGGCACCGGACCGTGGACGTCGGAGATTGCCAGCGTCAGGCTCCGCGACGCCTCGGCGCCAAGCCGTCCGCCCTTGAGCGCAGAGAGGTGCTTCCGCACGCAGTTCAGGGCATCAATGGCCGCGCCGGCGTTCATCAGAGCCTGCGCCGTCGCGAGTTTGTCCCCTATCGTGAGGCCGGGAGCAGGATTGACGAGCAGAGCAGACGCGCCTCCAGAGAGGAGCAGGACGAGGCCAAGAGCCTGGTTCGTCGATCGGGCCAGCTCGACCGCACGAATGCCTGCCGCCAGGCTTGCTTCATTGGGATCCGGATGGCCGGCCGGGAACCATTCGAACCGGTCCGGCATTGCCTCCTGCCGGACCCTGGGCCCCGCCACGATGCCTCGATCGACCGAAACCGGAGCTCGCTCCGAGAACGCCGCGGCCATCCTCCAGGCTGCCTTGCCGGCGGCGACGACGACCACGCGCGTTCCGGCGATGGAGTCGAAGACACCCTGTGCGGCCGCCGCATCGATCAGCGAAGTTGGCGCGATGGCCTCGAGAGCCCCGTCGAGAATGTGGTGGAGATCGTCGCGAAGAACGGTTGGAGGAGGAGTCAGTGAAGCTGTGTGGGGTCGAGCCAGCCGGACAAGCCGGTGACGGCATTGAACTTTCGAAGGAGCCCGCTAATCAGCTTGTCCGCATCGTCCTGGGCGCACAGCTGATCGAGCTGACCGAGGACCTTGGCGAGTGCTTGATCCGCCGTTGAGATGGCGCCTTCCGAGAAGTATTCGCGTTGGGCCGCCAGACATCGACGGTGTTTGAGAAATTCCTGGCGGTAGAAGTCGGTCAAGCGGGTAGCAGGAGCGCTCGAAATCCCTGCCGGGCTGACGACGCGTGCCATGCGACTCCTCGCGTGCGGCATGTTTGCGTAATTTCAGTGTAAGCGTGCCGAAGAAGCTCTGTCAACCACCACTGTCACACAATTCCACGAAAAGGTCACGGAATTGTCATCGGACGCTCCGGGCGACAATGAGACCGCCGATACAGCCGAGGAGCATGCCCCCGGCCACCAGAAGAATCCAGAACTGAAATGGCAGGAACGACAGAGACGCCAATCCGAGGGCCTCTGACGCGACCTGACCGAACCGGGCGCGCCCGAGCAGGAACAGGATCCAGAGCGCGAGGAGAGCGAACAGGGCGCCTCCCCCACCTTGAAGAACGCCCTCGGCCACGAAGGGTCCTCTCACGTACGCCAGCGGCGCGCCTACCAGCTGCATGATCTCGATCTCGTCTCGCCTGGCGTGCGCCGCGAGCCGAACGACGTTGGCCACGGTCAGCGCCGCGGCGATGGCGAGGAGCGTCACGATCAGGAGCCCGACGCCGCGTACGCCGCGGATCACCGCTCCGAGCCTTGCCAGCAGCTTGCGGTCGTAGCGCAGGTCCGCGACGCCTGGCGCTGTCGAGAGACTCTCGGCGAGCGCGTCCACCGCTTCGCCGGTCTCGCGCGACTCGGACTTCAGTCGAACGTCCAGCGATGCAGGAAAGGGATTGGTGCCGAGTTGGTCCGCCGTGCGGGACAGGTCTGGGAAGTCCTGTCGGAAACGACCCGCGGCATCCGCCTTGGACACGTACTGCCGCCCGGCCGCCAGGCCACTCCCGTCGATCTGAGCCTGGAGCGCGTCCAGCTGCTCCCGGGTGATGTCTTCCTTCAGGTAGACCGACAGTTCGGCTGCTTCGCTCCAGCGCGCCATGACGCGCTGCAGGTTCGAGTTCACGACGAGAAAGAAACCCAGAACGAAGAGACCCGCCGCGATCGTGAGCATGGCGAGCGACGCCGAGCGCCGCGCGCGCCACAGGCTGGCGGCCGCCTCGTTGAGCGAGTACCGAATCGCGCGGAGCACTAGGCCACCTCCACGATGTGGCCGTGATCGAGCGTCAGGGTGCGGCGGCCTACGCGCCGGATCAGCTCACGGTCGTGCGTGGCGACGATCACGGTCGTGCCACGCGCGTTGATTTCGCGAAACAGATTCATGATTTCGAGAGAGAGATCCGGATCCAGATTCCCTGTCGGCTCGTCGCCGAGGATGATCAGCGGATCGTTCACGAGCGCCCGCGCGATGGCGATCCGCTGCTGTTCTCCGCCGGAGAGCTCCATCGGAAACGCATTCATCCGATGCTGCAAACCGACCCACTTCAACACCTGGAAGGTCCGCCGCTGCTGTTGCGCCGGCGGCATCCCCAGCACTCGCGGAACGAAGGCGACGTTCTCCAGGACGGTGCTCTGCGGCAGCAGTTTGAAGTCCTGAAAAATAAAACCGAGCGAGCGCCGGTATGTCTGAACTTGATTCGGGGTGAGGGTCGCCAGGTTGCGTCCCCCGACGATCAGCTCGCCTTCTGTCGCCACATCCTGCCGGAGGAGCAGGCGAAGCAGCGTCGACTTCCCCGCCCCGCTCGGGCCGGTGAGGAAGACAAACTCTCCTTTTTCAATCTTGAGCGTGAGATCGCGCAGCGCGTACAGCCCGCGGCTGTAGATCTTCGAGACACCGTTGGCCTCGATCACGAACGGCCCTCGGTGCGTGGTTCGCGGTTGCTCACGGTGTGCCTTCCAGGAGACTTCGCATCAAGGCGTTCACGCGCGCCGGGCTGGCTTTCCCTCTCGTGGCCTTCATCACCTGGCCCACGAGAAAGCCGAACGTCTGCTGCTTGCCGGCCCGATACTGTTTGACGGCGTCTGCGTTCGACTCGATGACCTGCCGCACCGCCGCCTCGATCGCCGCGTCGTCGTCGATCCGCGCGAGACCCTCGGCAGAGACGATGACGTCAGCGGGACGGCCGCTCGCCAGCATTTTCTCGAAGACTTCTTTGGCGACGGGACTCGTGATCGTGCCGGCGTCGACGAGGCGGATCAGGCCGGCCAGCGCCGCGGGCGTCATGGGCAGGCTGCGTGAGGCTGACGCCGTCCTCGTTGGCCTTTCGCATCAGGTCGCCCATGACCCAGTTGCTCGCGGCCTTCGCGTTGCCCGCAGCCGCCGCCGTCGCTTCGAAGTAATCCGCGACGTCGCCTGACTGCGTCAGCACGCCGGCATCGTATTCCGGGAGCGCGTACTGCTCCACGAAGCGGCGCCGCCGGGCATCCGGCAGCTCCGGGAGCGTCCCGCGGATTTCTTCGATCCAGGCCGGATCGAGCTCCAGCGGCGGGAGGTCCGGCTCCGGGAAGTACCGATAGTCGTGGGCCTCCTCCTTGCTGCGCATCGAGACTGTTCGACCGGCGGCCGTATCCCACAGGCGCGTCTCCTGCACGACGCGGCCTCCTTCGCTGACGAGCGCCGTCTGTCGTGCGATCTCGTATTCGAGCGCCCGCTGCACGTGCCGGAACGAGTTGAGGTTCTTCACCTCCGCCTTGACGCCGAACGTCGCGGTGCCTGCAGGGCGGACCGAGACGTTCGCGTCGCACCGCAGGCTGCCCTCCTCCATGTTCCCGTCGTTCACGCCGATGGCCACGAGGATCGCGCGGAGTCGGCTGAAGAAGTCGCTCGCGTCGGCTGCCGATCGCAGATCCGGCTCTGTGACGATCTCGATGAGCGGCACACCGCTGCGATTGAAATCGAGGTATGTATAGCGGTCCGAATCCGGGAAACCCTCGTGCAGCGACTTCCCCGCATCCTCTTCCAGGTGCACCCGCGTGATCCCGACGGTTCGAGCCGCGCCGCCACTCTCGTAGTCCACGCGCCCGGCTGTCGCGAGCGGCCGCTCGGTACTGCGAGATCTGGTATCCCTTCGGCAAATCAGGATAGAAGTAGTTCTTCCTCGCGAAGATCGAGACCGGCTGCACCGTGCAGCCGAGCGCGTGCGCCGCGCGCGTCCCGAACTCGACGACGCGCTGGTTGAGCACGGGCAGTGCGCCCGGCAGTCCGAGGCACACCGGGCAGACCTGCGTGTTGGGAGGCGCGCCGAATCGCGTACTGCAGCCACAGAAGATTTTCGTCTTCGTGAGGAGCTGCGCGTGAATCTCCAGACCGATGACAGGCTCGAAGGACATGGGCACGTAGCGACGCAGGATGGTACCGAGAGGTGATCCGGGAAGTCAAACCTCCGCGTCGCGGATCGATGCAGGGCGTAGTCTTCACCCTCGACTGCAGCTCGGTGTTGCTCGAGCATCGCCGACAGGCGGACCCCGGCTGGGCGTGGCTTAGGGCCCGTCCGGAAATAAGTGCGCCAAGCTGGGCGTCGAGGCGCCCGCCCGGCGAGGCGCGAGGAGCGCGCATACCGGGCGTATGTAAGCGACGAGCAACGACGCCCGGCGGGATGCATCGGCGGCCAGAATGGTGCACTTATTTCCGGACGGGCCCTTAGGCCCGTCCGGATGGCAGTACGTCGCAGGTGTTTCTTCCTGCCGTTACGCTTCCATCAGGGCCACATCTCGCCGGCGGGCGATGGTGGACGAGAGGTCGAGCCGTTCGAGGCGACGATAGAGCGCTCGCCGGCTCAGGCCCAGCATCTTGGCGGCCGCTTTCTTGTTGCCGTTCGCACGCACGAGCGCCCGCTGGATGTGATCGCGCTCGACGTTGACCAGTAGATCGCTTTCGGGCGACGCTGCGGGAACGAACGCCTGCGACCCGGCTGCCGGGATCACCGGCGCGGCCGCGGCAGGCCCTGCCACAGGCAGGCTGCTCGCGAGCTCACGTTCCGTGATGAAGTCGCCGTCGGTCAGGATGCACGCGCGCTCGATCACATTGCGGAGCTCGCGGACATTGCCGTCCCACTGGGCCGCCGTCAGCATTCGCTCGACACCGGGGGTCAGGCCGAGCAAAGGCTTCTGCAACCGATCCGACGTGTCCCGTACGAACGCCGCCGTCAGGTATGGAATGTCCTCGCGGCGATCCCGCAGCGGCGGCAGCTTCACTTCGACGATGTTGAGTCGATAATAGAGGTCGCTGCGGAATCTCCCGCTCGCCACCTCGGCGCGCAGGTCGCGATTGGTCGCCGCGAGCACGTGCACGTTGACCCGTCGCGGCTCGAGCGAGCCAACACGATGCACTTCGCCGAGCTCGAGCACGCGCAGCAGCTTGGCCTGCACCGTCAGAGGCAATTCGCCAATTTCGTCGAGGAACAGTGTCCCTCCGTCCGCGAGCTCGAAGAAGCCGGGCTTGTTCTCCGTCGCGCCCGTGAACGCTCCGCGGACGTGGCCGAAGAGCTCGCTCTCGAAAAGAGTCTCCACCACCGCGGAGCAGTTCACCGTCACGAAGCGGCGGTCGCGGCGCGGTCCTGTCTTGTGCAGCGCACGCGCGACGAGCTCCTTGCCCGTGCCGGTTTCGCCCGTGATGAGCGCCGTGCGAAGGTGCGGCGCCAGCCGGCGAATCATGCCGAACAGCTCCTGCATCACCGGCCCGCGGCCGATCATGCCGGCGAATTCGAGTCGCCTGGCGAGGTCGCCTTCCATCGAGAGCAGGCTCCGGCGCCGCTCGAGCTCCTCGCGCACGCCGGTGAGAAGCTGCTCGAGGCGTGCGAAATCGAGTGGCTTGCTCAAATAGTCGGTGGCGCCGAGCTTGATCGCTTCCACTGCGGTGTCGACCGAGGCAAAGCCTGTCATCAGGACCGCCTGACAGTGAGGATCGGTCTCGCGGATCGCCCGGAGGACGTCGAGCCCTCCGACGTCGGGCATGCGCAAGTCGACCATCACCAGGTCGGCGCGACGGACCTGCATCTGTGCTATCGCCTCCTGTCCTCCCGAACATGCCACGACGTCGAAGCCGGCGCGCCGCGCGAACCGCCCGACGACGTCGAGAATGCCCTGCTCGTCGTCGACGACCAGAAGGAGAGGTCGCTGCCCAGTCATACGTACTCCTTGGCTACAGCGCGGATCACCGAGCGGAGTGCCCGCAGCTGAAATGGCGGCGCCAGTATGGCGCTCGCGTGCTCTCGTCCGAACCGATCGATCTCGCTCTCGTCCGCCGCCCGCGACAGAAGCACCAGCGGTGTCTGCCGGGCGTCAGCCGCACGCGCGCTCGACCATGCCGCCAGGTCTGCCGCGATCACGCCGCGATCCACGAGCAGCGCCTGCAGGCCGCCCTTTCGATACTTGTTGAGGGCTTCCTGCGGCTCGTCGGTCGACGACACCGTGTAGCCCCAGGCGACGAGCGCCGCCGTCATGAACTCGCGCTCTCCCTGATCCGGATGCGCCACGAGGATCGGCTCCGTGACAGGTAATGGATCGTCCGGTCTCGCAGGCAGCAGGATCGAAAACGTCGTCCCCACCTGAACCCGGCTGTCGACGAGAATCTGACCGCCATGGTCACGGACGATCCCGTAGCAGATGCTCAGGCCGAGACCCGTGCCATCACCCACGTCGCGCGTGGTGAAGAACGGATCGAAGATCCTCGTCAGGCTCGCGTCGTCGATGCCGTGGCCCGTGTCCGTCACCGAGAGCTCGACGGCGGAAGCGGCCTCGTCGAACCGGGCGGCCACCGTCAGACGGCGCGTCGCACGCCCGCGCATGGCCTGCTCGGCGTTCAGAATCAGGTTCAACAGCGCCTGCTGAATCTGGCCGGCGTCTGCAACGACCGGCGGCAGCCCCGGCTCGTACGCCGTCTTCAACTCGATCGAGTTGAGGCGAAGGTCGTAGGCACGCAGCGACAGCACTCGGGTGACGAGCTCCGCGATGTCCTGAGAAGCCCGCGCCGCGGCCTGTCTTCGCGCGAACGCCAACAGGTCGCGCACGATCCTCGCCGCGCGCTCCGATTCGTCGACGATCCGACGGAGATCCTGCGCGAGGTCCGACGGCCGTCGCAGCTCGATCGGGCCGCGCGCGTCGCGCAGCTCCTCTTCGAGCAGCTGCGCGTATCCGATAACGCTCGTCAGCGGGTTGTTCAACTCGTGCGCAACGCCCGCGACGAGCTGACCGATGGCTGACAGCTTCTCCGACTGGAGGAGTTGCGCCTGCGTGGACTTGAGCTGGTCCACCGTCGCGGTCAGACGGCCGTTCGCCGAACCGAGCTCCTCGCTCATCTGCCGAAGCCGCCGGGCGGACCGGATTTCCTCCGTCACGTTCTTCGCGACCTGCACGACCGACGGCCCGTCACCCTCGCCGACGATCGGAAACGTCGTGACGCTGAAGATCTCTCCCGTTCCGAGCGTGACCTCGAACCGCCCGGACGCGCCGTGCATCGCGGCCTCGCCAACGGCACACCGCGGAAACGATCCCCCGCAGAACCCGACGCTGTGGCACGTCGAGCGTGGGAGCTCCGTGACAGGACGCCCGAGAAGCGTTCCGAGGGCACTGTTCCCCCGAAGCAGCCGACCACGACTGTCGAACACGGCAATGGCGTCGCTGATTGCGTCGAACGTGTGTTCCCACTCCTGCTTCCCACGACGCACGACGTCGTGGAGCCTGGCGTTCTGCACGGCGACGCCGATCTGGCCCGCGATGATCCGGAGCAGATGCTCGTCGTCCCGCTCGAACCGGTACGGGTCCGCGGCTGCGACGCTCAGGGTCCCGACCAGTTCGTCCTTGACCAGCATCGGAACGCTGATGGTGCTCCTGACCGGCAGGGGCTCCTCGAGCCCCGCGGGGGCGTCGGCGGCGAGATCGTCGATGACCGACGGACATCGCGTCGCGATCACGCGCTCCGTCGAGCCGGCGATACCCTGGAACACAGCCGCGACGTCGGCGGGTCCCACTTCAGCCTTCGTCTCGTACTCGCCGGTAACTTCGTTGAGCAGCCGAATCGATCCTCCGGCTGCATCCAGCGCCGGCAGAAGCTTTTCCAAGGCACCCGTCAGAACGTCCTCGAGCTCCAGCGAGCGTGCGATGACCTCGGCGATCTCGTTGACGATCTGAAGCTCCCAGACCCTGCGTCGATCGGCCGCCGTCGCGCGCGAGGCCTGCAGCGCCCCCCGCATCGCCACCGCGAGCGCGGGCTCCTCCGAAACGTCGACGACCGGGAGGAGCGGAGTGAGTGCCGCCGCTGCCCGCGCCGCCTCGTCGCCTGACAGCGCAAGCGCCGCGACGAGCGCACGGGCGGGCGACTGACTCGCAATCGATCGGGCAATCCCGATCGCCCGATCCGAAGCCGAGGAGAGCGCCAGAATCGTCAGACCAGCGGATCCCACGGTTCCCTCGACGAGTGCGCGCTCGGAGCCGGTCAGCGGGAGCACCGACGTCTGGCGATATCCGAGCCGGAGGACGAGAGCCGCCAATCGGCCGGCCAGATCGCGATCGTCGGCAACGATTAGAACCGAGGGGAGTGCGTCGGCCATAGGCAACGGGTGTCGCCGCGCCTTACGCCACCCGACATCTGTGAATCGGCGCAATCCGCGGGACGCGCGCCCTCTCGCAAGAGCGAGGCCGGATCCGCGCACGTGTGCGCCCCCCGCGACAACCTTGTGTTTTCAGGAACTTAGAAGGCCGAAAAGAGACGAGCTGGCTATCCAGGAGCGGAGAACGGTTCCATCGGTGAAACGAGCGTCCGTTTCAGACGTGCAACGCGCGCCGGCGGGCCAGGGCGACGGAACCGGCGTCTATCCGGCTTCGATGCCGTGCTTCTTCATCAGACGCCACATGGTGGTTCGACTCACCTGGAGCTCGCGGGCCGTGGCGCTGATCTCGCCGTGACAGCGCGCGAGCGTGGTCACGATCATCTCGCGTTCCGCGCGCTCTCTCGCGGCCGAGACAGTCCCTTCCGATGGCGGTGGATGTGGCCGTTCCGGTACGAGGAGCTCCTCGGGGAGATCGCCGAGGACCAACTCCGGCGGCTGCGCGATGGCGACGGCGCGCTGGATGATGTGCTCGAGCTGTCGGACGTTTCCCGGATACGAGTACGACTCGAGCACCTCGATCGCGGGCGCGGCTACTCCGGTGATGTTGGCCGAGCGTCCGTACCTCTCGAGGAAGTGCTCGACGAGGAGCGGCACGTCACCGCCGCGCTCGCGCAGCGGCGGCATGTGCACGCGGTGCACGTTCACGCGGTAGTACAGATCGCTTCGAAAAGAGCCGCTGTCTACAGCCGCCTTGAGATCGACGTTCGTCGCGGTGACGAAACGCACGTCCACTCGACGGCTCTCGTTCTCGCCGATCCGGCGGACCTCGCCCGATTCGACCGCACGCAGCAGCTTGGCCTGGAGCGCCGTACTCATCGTTCCGATCTCGTCGAGGAAGAGAGTGCCGCCGGACGCGTGCTCGATCAGCCCGGACCGGGGCGCGGCCGCGCCGGTGAACGCGCCACGTGTGTGACCAAAGAGCTCGTTCTCGAGGAGCGACTCGGTCAAGGCCGCGCAATTCAACGCAACGAAAGGCTTCGACGCCCTGGGACTGCCCGCGTGAATCGCGCGCGCGGCGAGCTCTTTTCCGGTGCCTGTCTCGCCCGTGATGAGCACGGTGCCCGGTGCGGCGGCGGCGCGGCGGATGACTTCCTTGACCTTCGCCATCACGTCGCTGCGCCCGACGAGCCCTTCGGGCGGCGTCGATGCCGGAAGCTGGCGCTGCAGCAGCGTGACCTGCCGCGCGAGTTGCCGTCGATCGGTGGCGGCGCGCACGCGCATCAGGAGTTCGTCGCGGAAGAATGGCTTCTGCACGAAGTCGACGGCGCCAAGCTTCATTGCTTCCACGGCGGTGTCGACGGTGCCGAATCCGGTCATCACGATGAAGCACGCGTCGACGTTGACGTCGCGAAGCTTCTTGAGGATGTCCAGGCCCGAGAGGCCCGGCATGCGCATGTCCGACAGAATGACGTCGAACGCGTCACCGCGCGCGAGGTCGAAGCCTTCCTCGCCACTCGCGGCAACGAGCACGGTGTAGCCTGCGCTGCGCAGCATGCGTGCCATGCTCTCGCGCACGCCGGCGTCGTCATCGATTACGAGAATTCTCGCCATCCGTGGTTTTCCCCTGACAGCCGGACTCCAGCGGTCAGGCCGTCGCCCTGAGCTCGAACCGATCCACGGGTCGACGGCGGTAAGTTTACCGCCTTACTCAACCGATACTGCGATCGTGCGAGGGTGTTTACTTGCGATTGCCGTCATCACAGCTCTGCTGATTGCGGCCTGCGCGCCGCGGCCCGTTCTGCCGCGGCATCCTGGCGGGGCGACGATTCGCATCAAAGTGAAGGAAGGGACTCTCGAGTCCGTCCGGGACCTGCCACTAGAGGACTATGTGGCCGGCGCGGCGCTCAGCGAGGCGGCGCCCGGGGCCGCCGGCGCTCGCGCGGCAGAGGCGATGTTCGAAGTTCAGGCGATCGTCGCGCGGACGTACGCCGAGGCGCACCGTGGCCGTCACGCGCGCGAGGGGTTCGATCTCTGCTCGACCACTCATTGCCAGATCTACGAGCCGGCTCGCCTCGCCGGATCGCGGTGGGCCCCGGTCGTCCTCGACGCCGTGCAGCGCACTGCCGGCGTGATCCTCATGTATGACGGCGCGCCGGCCGACGCGGTGTACCACGCCGACTGCGGAGGGTGGACGAGCGCCGCAGAGGACGTGTGGAGTGGGCCGCCGCGGGCGTATCTTCCCGCCCGGCCCGATCGCGGCGACGCCAAGGATGCGCACGTGGCCTGGCAGTACTCGGTCGGCAGAGACGCACTGCAGCGTGCGCTGAACTCCGATTCTCGCAGCCGATTGAACGGAACGCTCGTGGCCATCACCGTGCTCTCGAGGGATGCGTCCGGGCGCGCGACGGCAAGTCCTGCTGCGCGCGGACCGCGCCAACCGCCAAACAACGACGTGAGCGTTCGCGGCACCGATCTGCGGGAAGTGCTGACGAATGCGTTCGGCATCCGCTCGATCCGGAGCACGTTGTTCGACGTGGTCGCGAACGGCCGCGAGTTTCGGTTTTCAGGAAGTGGCTTCGGTCACGGCGTCGGCCTGTGCCAGGTTGGCGCGCTCGCACGCGTGACGGCCGGCGAGACGCCGCGTGCGGTCTTGATGCACTACTACCCGGGCACCAGCCTCACGCCGTCATCGCGTACACGACAAGATTGACCGCGAACTTCGTGTTGTCCTCGCGCTGGAACCGCTTGTTGCGCCAGTCGTAGTCCCACTCACAGCCGTAGTCCTTGTTGCTGTAGATCACACCGAGACGACCGCGGCGCTCGAGACCACGCAAATAGTCGTGGACGATCTCGTCGCCCCAGCCATTCAGCTCGTGGGAGGTGGTCGGCGGACCGCTCTCGAACGTGAAGAAGCTGCGATAGAGCGCGTGTTCCTTGGGGAGCTTTGGGAGGCTCCCGCCTTCGGGGAAAGTCGTCTTCATCTCCTCTTCGAAGCTTCTCGCGTAGAGACCGTTGATGTCGTGGTTGCAGTCGTCGGAGAACAGCAGGCCGCCCCGTTCGGCGAACAGCCGGAGGCGATTTCGTTCGTCGTGAGTGAACCGGACCAACTTGTGGCCCGTCATGAACAGGAAAGGAAACGCCAGGAGTTCTTCGCTGCCGGCAGTGATCACCACCTCTTCCGGATAGACCGGAATGTTGGTGTACTCGACCACAGAATTGAGGACGTTGGCGGCGACCTTCGGGTTATAGTCCCAGTCACCAGAGTCGTACCGAAGGCGGGCAAAGACGAACTCCGATGCGCGGGGGCGTCCTTGTGACAGGTGTGCAGTTCCGTCCGGATCGGGCGCCACACCGCATTGTAGCGTGCGGAAACGGCCCTCCAAGCGCCTGGCGGACCGTCCCGACGCACCTCGAGAGCGATCTTCTATAATTGGACCATACCGGCGCGGGTAAACACCCGAGCCGCTGAGGCGTATCTGAATGACAGGAGCTCACGCCGTCGGGTTACCGCCCCGCGAGGCTGACAGCGCGTCGGCCTCGGCCGTCAAGGCGATGCAGGCCGAAGGCCGGCATTCGGAGGCGCGGGAGCGGTACGCGGACCTCGTGGCCAGGCACCAGCGCCGGGCCTCCCGGATCGCGTTCCACTACCTCCGGGACGGCGCCGAAGCCGACGAGGCGGTGCAGGACGCGTTCGTCAAGGCCTATTCGCACCTGGCGTCGTTCCGGGAGGAGCTCCCGTTCGAGGTCTGGTTCACGCGGATACTGATCAACGGGTGCCTGGACCGCATCAAGGCGCGAACCCGTCGCGAGCGGTGGCTCGTCTCGGCGCCCGAGCCATCGCCCGGGCAGTCGGACTTCACGGATCGCGTCGCGGGCGCCGGCCCATCGCCCGAGGACCAGGTCCTCGCGAGAGAACGCCGGCAGAAACTTGCAGACGCGCTCGCGCGGCTGCCCGATCGACAGCGTTCGGTGTTCATGTTGAGCCACTACGAAGGGTGCACCTCGCGTGAAGTGAGCGCCCTCACGGGCTTGAACGAGTCGACGGTTCGAGTGCACTTGTTTCGCGCGATCCGGAGGCTGCGCACGCTGCTCACCGACGGGGGCCAATCGGCCGCCTCGCAGAACAGCCGGTCGGCCGCGATCACCGGAGGCAAACGTCGTGTTCATCCTTAGTCCACTCCCTCGGCGACGTCACCTGGACGACGATGCCATTGCGGCACTGTGGAGCTCCAGAGTGGCCGCATCGGAGGTCAGTTCCGGTCCCGCTTCCGCATCTGCGGACGAGGAGGCCCACCTCCGCTCGTGCGCCGAGTGCCGCTCGCGCTACGACGCCTTCGCCGGCTGGCTGGACGACGCGCGCGCCGAGGCGATAGACGAAGCCGACGAGATCTTCTCGGCCGAACGCCTCAGTGCGCAGCAGACGCAGATTCTGCGGCGGCTCGAAACGCTCGAACGTCCGGGGCGAGTCATCGCCTTCCCACGATTCCGCCACTCCGGAACCTCCGTCCGCCGCGGACCGCAGCGATGGATCGCGGCGGCCGCCGTCGCCGGCCTCATCGTCGGGGTGGGCGCCGGCGAGCTGCTGGACTTCCGCCGGAGCATGAGCGGCGCTTCCGCCGGACATCTCGGCAGTCAGCCACTACCGCTCGGCCAGAGCGCCCGTGGCACGCTCCAGCCGGTTGCGTTCAGCTCGGAAGACCTTTTTCTCTACGACGATTCCGACGCGGCGAGCACGTCGCCGAGTGTCGAGGCGCTGCAGGCGCTCGACGCGCTGACACCACGGGTCCGGGACCTGGATCAGGTCAGGTAGGTACGTGGCGCCTTCCCAGCCTTTGATCTTCCGCAAAGGCCTCGACATGAAGGACGCCGTCGCCGGGGAGCTGGCGGCGGCCTACCACAGCACCATCGTCGATCGCGTGCGCAGCAACGACTACCAGTACTCCGCCGGCCGCGTCACGATTCACCTCGCGCGCGAGTTCGGATTCTGTTACGGAGTGGACCGCGCGGTCGATTACGCGTATCAAGCGCGCCGCCGCTTCCCCGGACGGAACGTCTTCCTGACCGGCGAGATCATCCACAACCCGCACGTCAACGATCAGCTGCGCGCCGCCGACATCCGGTTCCTCAGCGATCCGGGAGAACGCTGGGAGACGCTGGGACCGAACGACGTCGTGATCCTTCCCGCCTTCGGCGTCACGGTGGGCGACATGTCGCGGCTCGTGAACCAGGGCTGCACGCTCGTCGACACGACGTGCGGGTCGGTTCTGAACGTCTGGAAGAACGTCGTCCGCTATGCGCAGGACGGCTTCACCGCGATCATTCACGGCAAAGTGCATCACGAGGAGACGCGCGCGACCGCGTCGCAGGCCCTGAAGTATCCGCGCGGCCGCTACCTGGTCGTCCTCGATCGAGCGGAAGCCGGCATCGTGTGCGAGTTCATTCGAAAGGGTGGCGATTCAGCGGGGTTTCTGGCGAGGTTTGGAGACGTCACCTCCCCCGGCTTCGATCCCGAACTGGATCTGGTCCGTGTGGGGTGCGCCAACCAGACGACCATGCTGATGACCGAATCCCTGGAGATCGGGGAGATGTTCCGGAAGGCCATGACGGACCGATATGGCGAGCGCCGGCCTCTTGGCCCACTTCCGCGCCTTCGACACGATCTGCAGCGCGACGCAGGAGCGCCAGGACGCCGTCATCGCGCTGCTCGACGAGCACCCGCTGGATCTGATGCTCGTGGTCGGCGGCTACAACAGCAGCAATACCTGCAACCTGGCGCGCCTCTGCGCGGAGCGCGTGCGAACCTTTCACATCGCCGAACCGGACTGCCTCGTCTCGTCTTCGGAAATCCGGTACCGGCCCGTCGGGGCTCCGTCAACCGGAAAGGTGCTGGAATCGGCGCAGCTCGGCTGGCTGCCGTCATCCGGCACGCTCACCGTAGGCCTCACGGCTGGCGCCTCGACCCCGAACAACATCGTCGGGCAGGTGATCGATCGCCTGGAACGCTTCGCTTAAGGCTCCTTGTCGATCCGCGAGAGCTGTCGGCCGGTGTTTTCTGCGAGCGTGATCTTGATCGAACGCCCGCGGTGCCGGGACAGGAAGCGGTACAGATCGGACCCCGGTTTCGCCATCACGGTCGCCGTATCCCCCAGGGAAAAGTAGCCTTCGGCGGCTTCGTGCTCGGCGGAGCTCACCTGAACTGTAAGGATTGTCTCGTCCCGGTCGCTGGCTCGAAGGCCCGCAAGGGTCACCAGCACGAGCAACGACAGCGCGAACCAAAGTCTCTGTCTCCGCCGCATGAACGGACCTCCCTGGCGCGCCAGCAAAGTGGCTGCGCGGCGCCGAGTCTTGCAAGCCACCTGCCACGGAATTTTCACACCGTATTCCTACCGGATACAGTAACTTACACAGGTCGCGGGTTGCGCGCAGCTGTCGGCTCTCCAGCAGATGGGTAAACGTCGAATGGCCCCTGGTCGTAATACCGACGTCGTTACCTCGTATTGGAGAGCGAGACAGCATGGTCAGGCATTTTTCGTGGGCCCTCGGCGTCACCGTGCTGCTGATGGCAACGCCGGTGTTTGCGGATTGCCAGCAGGACAAGGACAAGAATCCTTCCTCACCGAGCTCGCAGCAGTCCCCGCGACCGAAGTTCTGGGTTGAACCGAAGCTGCGTCAGGAGATTGGGATCACCGACGCACAGTCGGCCGCCCTCGAGTCGATCTTCTCGGCCAGTATCGGGGGCCTGCGGGACGCCCACAAAGAGCTCGACGCACTCGAGGCAGTGCTGTCCCGCACCATTCAGGAGAACACGGCGGACGTCTTCACCGTCTCACAACAGGTTGACAAGGTCGAGGCGGCTCGTTCGGCTTATAACAAGGCGCGCACGGTGATGCTCTATCGCATGAACCTCGTGCTCACGCCGGAGCAGCGGACAAAGGTGAAGGCGATGAACGAGCGTTACGAAGAACAGCGCCGCAAGGAGGACGAAGCGCGGCGCAAGCAAGGCAAGAGCGACAACCGCTGAGCACCGCCACGACTCCGATCCCGCAGTTCTGCATACCACCCTGGAGGCGTTTCGTGAGCAAGACCGCATTATTTTGGCTCGTGGCGGGGTTGACCGCCGTCATCGCCGCACCTGCCGCCGCGCAGAATGCGGATCGGGAAAAGGCGCGCGCCCTCATCGCGCAGGTCATGGGCGGGCAGACGCCCGTCGGCCAGCCTGCCGGCGCGGCCGCCGCGCAGACGCAGGAAGGGCCGACCGTCGAGCTGACCTCAGAGCAGGCCGTGGCCCGCGCCCTCGACAAGAACCTGACGCTGGCGAGCCAGCGCATCACGCCGGAAACCTGGGATCTGGCGATCGCGGCGAACCTCGCCAACTACAAGCCGAACCTGACGTCGGCGTTCAGCAACCAGAGCGCGGTGCAGCTGAACACGAACCTCTTCGCCGGCGGCAACCGCGTCACGCAGGACACGCAGAACTGGTCGGGTGGACTCGCGCAGAACGTGTGGAAGGGCGGCGGCAACTATACGGTGAACTTCACCAACCAGCGTGCCGCCAGCGATGCGACGAATTCGACCGTCAATCCCAGCTATCAGTCGGGCCTCCGGGCGCAGTACGTCCAGCCGTTGCTGAAGAACTTTAAAATCGACCAGAACCGCGCGCTGGTGCAGTCGAACAGGATCTCGCAGGACATCTCCGAGATCGCCCTCAAGTCGACGACGGCGAGCACGGTGGCGCAGGTCCGCAACGCCTATTGGGAACTGGTCTACGCCCGCCAGGCGGTGGATGCGGCGCTGGCGTCGCTGGACCTGGCGTCGAAGCTGGTCGCGGACAACCGCTCGCGCGTCGAGATCGGCACGATGGCGCCCATCGATGTCGTGCAGGCCCAGGCCGACGAAGCCACGCGCCGGCAGACGCTGGTCAACGCGCAGGCCACGCTCCGCAACGATGAGCTCGCGCTGAAGCGCCTCATCGTCAGCGGCACCGACGACGAGCTGTGGCGAGCCACGATCGTCCCGACCGACCTGCCGACCGCGGCGCCGCAGGCGGTCGACCTCGAAGCGGCGGTCCAGGTCGCGCTCCAGAACCGCACCGACATCGCGACGACCAGGAAGAACCTCGAGTCGACCGACGTGCAGCTCCGCACGCTGGTCAACCAGACGCTGCCGCAGCTCGATTTCATCGGCACCTACACGCTGAACGGCCGCGGCGGCACCGGACTGCTGCGCGACCCGAGCAATCCGCTCATCATCGCCGACACCATCCCGGGCGGCTATATCGATGCGCTCCACGGGATTGGCACGGTCGACGCGCCGACGTGGAACGCGCTGTTGCAGTTCGCGCTGCCAATCGGCATCAGCGCGCCGAAGGCCAACGTCGCGCGGCAGCGGCTCCTCCGCCGCCAGACCGAGGCTGACCTGAAAGCCGCCGAGCTCACGGTTGCGACCGACGTGACGACGGCGGCGCTCGCCATTCGCAACTCGCTCGAGGCGATGCAGGCGGCGACGGCGGCGCGCGAGCTCTCGCAGAAGCGCCTCGAGGCGGCGCAGAGCAAGTTCGAGGTCGGCATGTCGAACAACTTCGAGGTGTTGCAGGCGCAGCGCGACCTCGCGGATGCACGGAACCGCGAGCTCCGCGAAACGCTGAACTATCAGCGTGCGCTGGTGGACTTCGAACGGTCGCAGATCAGCCCGAGGTAAACGGCGGGCAGAACCGTCTGCCATCCATTTGTCACGATCACGGCCGGCGAAACGGGTAATCATGCTCGCCGCCGTGGTCGTAAGTATGGCAACTCGCTGATCAGGTTGATCCGGACCTCGGCCGCACTCCTGGGCTGGCGTTACTAGAATCGGGAATCGTTGACATGAAAAAGCTCATCGCGATTGTCGTCGTGCTCGCGGCCGTCGGGGTCGGCGCCGGGGCGTACTACCGTAGTCGTCAGGCACCCGAGCCGAAAGTCACCACCATGCCTGTCACGCGGGGCGATGTCGTGGATGCCGTCGCCGCTACCGGAACCCTCCAGGCCGTGGAGACCGTCGACGTGGGCACACAGGTGTCAGGCACCGTCCAGGAGCTGTACACCGACTTCAACCAGATCGTGCACAAGGGACAGGTCATCGCCCGTCTCGACCCGTCGCTGATTCAGACGCAGATCGAGCAGCAGGAAGCGAACGTCACGAGGTCCGATGCGGATCTCGAGCGCCTGAAGGTCGGGCTGGCGGATGCCAAGCAGAAATACGACCGGGCAAAGGCGATGTTCGACAAGAGCCTGATTCCGCGCACTGACCTGGAGACCGCCGAGGTCAACGTCAAGTCGGCCGACGCGCAGATCAAGTCGGCCGAAGCGGCCCTCGTGCAGGCCAAAGCGAGCCTGAACAACCAGAAGGTGAACCTGGATCACACCATCATCACGGCGCCGATCGACGGCATCGTCATTTCACGGAACGTGGACCAGGGTCAGACCGTGGCGGCCAGCATGAACGCCCCGACGCTCTACATCCTTGCCGCCGACCTGACGAAGATGCAGGTGCTGGCGAACATCGACGAAGCTGACGTGGGCCGCATGCGGCCCGGCCAGAACGTCACGTTCCGGGTCGACGCCTTCCCCACTGAGACGTTCAACGGCGTAGTCGAGCAGGTCCGGCTTCAGCCGGCGGTCGTCCAGAACGTCGTCACATACTCGACGGTCATCGCCGTCCCGAACCCGGATTTGAAGCTCAAGCCGGGAATGACGGCGAACGTCAACATCGAGGTCGCACGGAAATCGAACGTCCTGCGGCTCCCGGCGGCGGCGGTGCGCTTCCGGCCGACGGAAGAAATGTTTCAAGTGCTCAACCAGGAGATGCCTCCTGAAGCCCGTGGCCGAGGCGGCGTGAACGCTGGTGGCTTCGGCGGCGGACGAAACGGCGGTGGCCGGCGGAACGGCCAGGGCGGCGAAGGGCAGGGCCAGCCGGCTGGTGCCGCAGCGTCTGCGCAGCCGGCGGCGGCTGCCGCGCCACAGGCAACGCAGGCACAGAAGGGTGCTGCTCCCGGGGGCGCCGCCACGGCGACGCCCGAAGGCCGTCAGGCCCGCAACGGACAGGCGAGCGCGCCTGAAGCCCGCGGCGGCGGCGACCGACCGGAAGGCGGCGGTCGCGGCGGGAGTGGATTCGGCGGTCGCGGCGGATTCGACCCGAACATGACGCCCGAAGAGCGCCGCAAGGCGATGGAAGAGCGGCTGGCAAAGATGTCGCCCGAGGAGCGCAAGCAATTCGAGGAGATGCGCGCCGCGCGCCGTGCTCAAGGAGGCGGTGGCGGCGGCCAAGGCTTCGGTGGCGGTGGCCAGGGCTCCGCCGGAGGCGACAACGCGGGCGGCGGACGCGGCGGAGCGCCGGCCGCACAGAACGCGCAGAAAGCCGCCCCAGGGGCCGGACGCGACCTCTCCAAAGGATTGACCGCGACAATCAAGCCGGGACCGACACATGCGTCTGGTGCAACCACAATCGACGCGTTGTTCGGTCCGCTGCCTCAGGTCGAGAGCCGGGGCCGTGCGTGGCTCTACATCGACAAGAAGTTGAAGCCGATCAGCCTCCGGCTCGGCATCAGCGACGGAACGTTCACCGAAATCCTGAGCGGCGAGATTCAGCAGGGTCAGGAAGTCGTGACCGCGATGGTGACCGGTCTCGAGCCGAAGACCGGGACTCCGAACCAGAACAACGCCAACAACCCGCTGATGGGTCCGCAGCGCGGCGGTCGTGGCCCCGGCGGCGGCGGTGGCGGCAGGGGTCCGGGATAGAAGCTAGGAGCTAGAAGCCTGGAACCTAGAACCCTGGAACCCAGAACCTTTAGAACCTGAGAACCCGAGAACCGTAGAACCCTGATCCGATGCCTGTCATCT
Source organism: uncultured Acidobacteriota bacterium (assembly GCA_963730995.1). Classification (GTDB taxonomy): domain Bacteria; phylum Acidobacteriota; class Vicinamibacteria; order Vicinamibacterales; family 2-12-FULL-66-21; genus CAVSUB01. The sequence goes on from CAVSUB010000013.1 coordinate 1,111,813, forward strand.
CCGTTCGAAACCTCGTCAAGACCTACACCGTGGGTGAGGTCATCGTTCGTGCCCTCCGCGGCGCGGACCTGGACGTCGAGAAGGGGGAGTTCGTTGCCGTTACCGGGCCGTCCGGCTCAGGCAAGTCGACTCTGATGCACATCCTTGGTTGCCTGGATCGGCCGACGAGCGGCCAGTATTTCCTGGATGGCAAGGATGTCTCGCGGATGTCCAAGGACGACCTCGCGGCGGTCCGAAATCTGAAGATCGGGTTCGTGTTCCAGGGCTTCAACCTCCTCTCGCGCACCACGGCCCTCGACAACGTCGAACTGCCGCTGCTCTACAACGGCGGAAGCAAGATGAGGCTGGCGGAGCGCCACAAGCGCGCGATGGCGGCCCTCACGGCCGTCGGGCTCGGCGAGCGTTATCACCACTATCCGAATCAGCTCTCCGGCGGGCAGCAACAGCGCGTGGCCATTGCGAGGTCATTGATCAACGAGCCGTCGATCATCCTCGCGGATGAGCCGACGGGCAACCTGGATACACGCACCAGCGTCGAGGTGATGGGGATTTTCCAGCGGCTCAATATCGAGCGCGGCATCACCATCATCCTGATCACGCACGAAATGGACATCGCAGAGTACGGTACGCGGCTCGTGCGGTTCCGAGACGGGAAGATTCAGGTCGACGAACCAATCAAGAATCGCCGGGACGCGGCGGAGGAGCTCGCCGCGCTGCCCCCGCCGGAAGAAATCGATCCGCATACCGTGCAGGCAGATCCGGCGCCGGATCACATCGGCGGGGTCGCCTAGGAGACATCATGTCTATCCTGATGACGCTGGTCATCGCGTTGAAAGCGCTCAACCGGAACAAGATGCGCACCATCCTGACCATGCTCGGGATGATCATCGGCGTGGGCGCCGTGATCACGATGGTCGCGCTCGGCCGCGGCGCTCAGTCGACCATCGAGGAGCAGGTCAAGGCGGCCGGCACCAACATGATCAACATCAACGCCGGCAATTTTTCGCAGGGCGGCGTTCGTCAGGGTCAGGGCAACTCGACGACCCTCGTGGCCGACGACGCGGTGGCGATTCGGCAGCTGCCTGGCGTGCAGTACGTAGCGGCGGGCGTCAACAGTCGAGCGCAGGTCATCGCCGGGAACCAGAACTGGTCGACGCAGATTCAGGGGACCGAAGTCGACTTCCCGTTGATCAGGAGCTGGCCGCCCAAGTACGGCTCGTTCTTCACGCAGCAGGACGTCAACAGCGCGGCGAAGGTGGCGGTGCTGGGAACCGTCGTCTCGAACACGCTGTACGGAGAGGACGTCGATCCGACGGGTCAGATCATTCGCATCCGAAATCAGCCCTTCAAGATCATCGGCGTGATGAGCAGCAAGGGAACCGGCGCGATGGGGAACGACCAGGACGACGTGATCTTCACGCCGTACACAACTGTCCAGAAGAAGCTTCAGGGCATCCAGCACATCAATAACATCACCGTGTCCGCGGAGACGGCCGAGACCGCCCCGGTTGCCGCGGCGATAGAGCAGGCCCTGCGAGTTCGCCACAAGCTCATCGGTAACGATCCGAACGACTTCATGGTCCGGACACTCGAGGAAATGGCGAGCGTCCGCACCGAGACGACCAAGACTATGACGACCCTGCTGGCCACGATCGCCGGGGTGTCGCTCATCGTCGGGGGAATCGGGATCATGAATATCATGCTCGTCTCTGTCACGGAGCGGACACGGGAAATCGGCTTGCGTCTGGCGATCGGCGCCCGCGGCAAAGACGTCCTGCTCCAGTTCCTGGTCGAGGCAATCGTTTTGAGCCTCCTTGGCGGCCTTTTGGGCATCGGAATGGGCTATGCCCTGTCAGGAGCTGCCGAAAAGTTCCTCTCCTGGCCGACATCCATCCCACCTGAAGCAATTGGAATGGCATTTGGATTCGCCGCGATGACCGGCGTGTTCTTTGGCTTCTATCCGGCGATGAAGGCGTCGCGGCTGGACCCCATCGAAGCTCTGCGGTTCGAATAGAACGACTTGAAGGGCTCCATCGCATTCAAGCTTGAAAGCGAAACCGGCGGGAAAGTCGACAGTGTCATTCATCAAAGGAGAGAGCGCATGAAGCGGGCAACAGTTGGAATGATCGCAACCGCGGTACTGGCGGTGGCGACGATGGCGTTCGCACAGGCGAAGCCGGACTTCTCGGGGACCTGGGCGCCTGACGCGGCAGCCGCGCCGGCGGGCACGGGCGGTACAGCTCCGGCCGGCGGCGGTGCGCCGCCCGCAGGAGGCGGCGGTGGTGGCGGCGGCCGGGGTATGGCGGGCCCGATGACCGTCAAGCAGACCGGCGACACGCTCACCATCGAGCGGACGATGGGCGAAAACAAGGTCACCCAGACCTACAAGCTCGACGGCTCCGAGAGCAAGAACGCGGGCCGCGGAGGCGATGTCGTGTCCACGGCGAAGTGGGACGGCGGCAAGCTGGTCATCACGACCAAGACCGACAACGGCGATCAGGTACAGACCTGGTCGATGGAGGGGGGCAACCTCACCATCGAGCGTACCGGCGGCCGTGGCGCTGGGAAGATGACCTACAAGAAGACGACGTAGGCAGGAGCTGGAAGTTAGAAGCTAGTTCGCTCGAGGCCGGAAGCAAAACGCTTCCGGCCTTTTTTGTCGGTTCTGGTCCGGCTATAGCGCCAGCAGGAGCTCCCCCACCGTCAGCCCTGACACCGGGTCTCGGAGATCCGCCCCCACTTCCGCGAGCGGTTGAAGGACGAACAACCGCGATCGAAATCTCCGGTGGGGCACCGTCAGATCCTTCTCATCGACCACGTCGTCTCCAGCCAGGACCAGGTCCAAATCCAAGGTTCGAGGCGCGCCCGGATACGGCCTCTGCCGACCGAAGTCCTGCTCGATGCGGAGCAACGCGTCCAGCAGCGCGCGCGAAGAAAGATCGGATTCGCCGACGACGGCGGCATTGAGGTAGACCGGCTGTCCTTCGGAGCCCGGACCTTCGGGATCGGTCTCGATGATGTTGGAAACTCGGATGTTGGAGAGGAGACGAGACAGGCGCTCGACTGCAAACGCCAGGGCGGCATGGCGGTCACCCAGATTGCTGCCAAGGGCGACAGCAACCCGGCGACGCGGTGGGTCGGGCACCAGACGTTACTCGACCCAGCGCGTAGGCAGGACTCCCCCGCCCGTGCCCGCCCCGTCGGCTCGACGGCCGAGGAGGTCGCTGCGACCGGCAAGCGCCTGGTCGAAGAAGCGGCGATGCTCCGCGGTCTCGCCGAGGATCACGCTCAGCATCGTCCGATGCCGGGCGTGGCTCAAGCCCTCGACGCGCGGCTTCCACTTGTCGATGAAGGCCTGCGCACCGTCGCGATCCTCCTTGAGGATCGACGCCTGAACCTGCGCACCCTTACCGTTCCCGCTCAGCGCCGGCTCCGGAACGTCGGGCGGCACGTTCCCCATGTCTGTGACCGCATCTCGCAGCCAGTTGAGCTGAAGATCCTCGCGGGCGATGATGTATTGGTATGTGTTGTTGAAGTCGTAGTCGCTGACGAGGCGAGCGGCCGCGACATGGCGTTGGCGCATTGCCATTTTGTCCCGGTAGATCTCGCTCAGCAGGTCGAGGAGTTCAGTGGCCTTCAAGCGCTTTGCTTTTCCTTACAGGTGATGCAGACCCGCGTCCACGGAATCGCTTTGAGCCTGGCTGGCGCGATCGGCTCGCCGCAGTCGCGGCAGATGCCGTAAGTCCCTTTTTCCAGCCGCCAGAGCGCCTCTTCGATTGCCTGGAGAATCTTCGCGTCGACCTGCTTCAGCTTCAGCTGTATATGGACTTCGTTGTTACCGGCGGCCTGATCCGCGAGATCGCCCTGCCGGGAGTTGTTCTCCATCCCGGCCTGCTGAATAGGTTTCGCGGCGCTGCCAGCGGCGAGGATCTCGCCACGCTTCCTCAGCAGCGCGTCCTTGAACGGGGAGAGTTCGTCGGCAATTTCCTTCTGCACAGGCGTCCCTTTCGCCCACACGGCAAAACATGATCTTAGCAGATCCGACCCACCCCGGCAGCCGGGAAACCGTCAGCGGTCGCCCCCAATGAGGTCGCCCAGGCCGCCCGCCAGGCCGCCGAAGTCGCGCTTGACGTCCTCCCGGTCACCCTTGAACGCTGCATGGATCCGATCGGCGAGCCGGGAGAAGGGCAATGTCTGAAGCCACACCCGCCCGGGCCCCGTCAGCGAGGCGAAGAAAAGGCCTTCGCCGCCGAACAGCGATGTCTTGATCCCGCCCACCCTTACGATGTCGTAATCGACGGTGGGCTCCAGGGCGACCAGGCAGCCGGTGTCGACCTTGAGGCGCTCACCTGCCGCAAGGGTAATCGGCACGATCGTGCCCCCGCTGTGAATGAAGAGCTTTCCCGTGCCCTCCATCTTCTGGAGGATGAAGCCTTCCCCGCCAAAGAAGCCTGCGCCGAGCCGTTTGGTGAACGCGATGCTCAAGTCGATCGCACCGACCGCACAGAGGAAGGAATCCTTCTGGCACAGCATCTGGCTCGAGCTCAGGTCCATCTGGATGATCTTCCCAGGATACGGCCCGGCAAAGGCCACACGACCCGTGCCGTGCGTGGTCCGGAAGTATGTAATGAAGAAGCTCTCGCCCGCGAGGAACTTGCGCTTGAGGCCGCCGAGAAACCCGCCGTCCATCTTGGCGTCCATTTCGATTTCATCGGTCATGTACATCATCGCGCCCGCTTCGGCGCGGACCTCGTCGCCCGGCGCCAGCGTGAGGATGACCGCCTGCATGTCGTCGCCGATGATTTCGTGTGTCACCATTCAGAGGCCTCCAAAAAGACGTCTCCGGGGCTCGGGGCTCGGGACTCGCCGCTCGGAGGCGAGGCCTGAAGGCCCCGCCCTACAGAAAAACGTGACTGGCGACCGTCGACCGCCCGTCGACTGTGACCGCCGACTACCGACCGCCGACCGTCGACTGTCCTACTCCGCTCTCAACGTAGCCAAGGGCTTTTTGCGCAGCACATCTGCACTCGCGAGCACGCCGATGACGCCTACGAGCAGCGCTGTCAGCAGCGCTCCGACCGTGAGGACGAGCGTGGCCGGCTGCCATTCGATGTGGAAGACCCATCGGCACGCCGCCCAACTGAGGGCCAGCGCGCCGACGGCGCCGATCACGCCGGCAAGAAGCCCGAGCGTGCTGTATTCGAGCGCGAGCGTGGTACCGAGCAGCCGCGTGCTGGCGCCGAGGGTTCGCAGGATTGCAGCTTCGTAGACGCGCTGGAACTTCGTCATCGCGACGGCGCCTATCAGAATCAGAACGCCACTCGTGAGTGCGATCCCGCCGACGATGGAGATCGCGAGCGTCACGTTGTCGAGGATGGACTGGACCGTGGCCATGATCTCGCGGACGTCGATGGCCGAGACGTTCGGAAACTGGGCGACCAGGTCCCGCTGGAACGTGGCGCGTGCGGTTGCGTCTTCGGGTGCGCGCAGGATTGCGATGTAGGCGTGCGGCGCCTTGTCCAGAGGCCCCGGCCGGAACACGAACATGAACCCGCCTCTGCGCGAGTCCTCCCACTTGACATCACGCACGCTCGTGACGCGCGCCTGCAGGACCCGTCCGAGCACGTCGAATCGCATCTGATCGCCGACATTGATCCTGAAGCGCTCGTGAATGCTCCGCTCGATGGACACTTCGAGCAGCGGCGCATCTGCAGCCAGCGGGCCCTGCCCCGACCAGAACTTGCCGTCCGTGATTCGTTCGTTCGACTCGAGCTGATCTCGATAGGTAATGACGTACTCGCGGGCGAGCGACCCGCGGCCTCGGACGTCCTGATAGCTGTCCAGGTTCAAGTCGCTGCCGCGAACACCGGTAACCCGCGCGCGCAGCACTGGAATGAGAACAGGGCTGCTGGATCGCCGGTCGAGGAAGCTGCGCATGGGCGCGACCTGATCCTGCTGGATGTCGATCAGGAACATGTCCGGCCCGCCGCGTTGCGCCTCCAGCGAGAAGTTCGAAATGAGGCTGGATTGCAGCGCGCGCACGCCGAGAACGAAGAAGCTGCCCAGGCCGACAGCGAGCAGGATCACGCGCGTCTGATTGCCCGGCCGGCGAAGTCCGATGACCGCATGCCTGAGCGGGAACCATGGCGCGAGGGCAAGCGGGCGCACGGCACGCACGAGGCCCGCACCCGCCAGATGCAGCACGAGCGCGACAGCTCCGAACCCAATCGAGACGATGGCGCCCGCCCGAAGGGATGCCGCCTGCCAGGCGGCGACGCCGACGAGCGCGACCGTGACGGCCAGCGTGGCAGTCACCTGCGTCCAGTCGATCGCTCTCCATCTGCTGGCGATCGGGCCGCCGGCCGGGGTGGTGACGGTTCCGGCCGCGCCCGGAAGCGCGTCAAGCCCCCGGATCAAGAGGAGCGGCTTGACTCGTCGCACCTCCAGAAGCGGCACGAGCGCAAAGAGAAGCGAAACGAGCAGCCCGACTGCAAGCCCCTGCAGCACCGCCGACGCAGTCAGCCCGTACGAAATGTCACCGATCGATGCCGTCAGAGACGCCGGAATCGAGGCCAGGGCGACCGCAGCGAGGACGACGCCGAGCAGGCTGCCAGTCAGGCCGAGGAGCACCACCTGCAGCACGTACGTCGCGAGCACCTGCCGGACCGTCGCGCCCAGGCACTTGAGGATCGCGACGCTGCGGATTTTCTGCCGGACGAATACGCGGGTCACGCTCCAGACGCCGATGCCTCCGAGGACGACGATGATGAAGCCAACGAGGCTCAGATAGTTCTCGGCACGCTCGAGATCCTCGCCGATCTGGTCCTCGGTCGCCCGGTACGACCGCACGTTGACGAACTGGTCGCGAAGACCCTGGCGCAAGTCCCGCGCGACCGCCTCGCTGCGGCCGTCGGCGACGCGCAGCAGCACCTGCTCGTTGGCTCGGCTCCCGAACGACAGCAGTCCGGTGCTCTTCAGGTCCTCGTAGTCGACCATCACCCGCGAGCCGAGGCTGAAGGCTCCGGCACGGCGGCCCGGCTCCTTCGAGATCACGCCTCGAATCGTGAACGGCTTGCCGCCTATCATGATCCGGTCGCCGACCTTCTGATTGAATTGGGTCAGCAGGTCCGGCCGGACCAGAACGCCCCGACTCTTCAACAGATCGTGCGAGTACGGCACGCCGTCCTGCAGCACGATCTTGCCGTAGAACGGAAAGTTCGCCTGGACCGCGCGCAACTCCACCATCCTCGCCACCGCCGTGCTCGAATCCGGCCTGACCATCGTCGCCGTCTCGAGCGCCTCGGTGCGTTCGAGGATCCGCGGATCGGCGAGCTGCTGTTCCAGTCGGCTCCGTGTCGCCGCGTCCCACCCGCGATTGGTCTGGGCCACGACGTCTGCAGTCAGGAGCGTCCGCGCCTCGCGTGTGAGTCCTGCTCGAACGCTCTGGACGATCGAGCGCAGCGCCACGATCGCACCGACACCGACAGCCACGCAGATGAAAAAAAAGAGCAGGCGGCGCCAGGAAGAGCGGAGCTCGCGGGCCGCCATTCGAAGGACGAACCTCATACGGCCGCTGCCTGCTCTCCGCGCTGGCGCTCCGTGACGCGGGTGACGCTCCCGTCCCGCAGCGCGATCGTGATGTCGGCCATCCCTGCGAGCTCCGGGTCGTGGGTCACCAGGACGATGGTCGTCTTGCGCGCGCGATTCACGTTGAGCAGCAGCTCGATGACTTGATGGCCTGTCTGGCTGTCCAGGTTTCCGGTTGGCTCGTCAGCCAGGAGGAGCGGTGGTTCGTTGGCCAGAGCGCGGGCGATGGCGACGCGCTGCTGTTCGCCGCCGGAGAGCTGGGACGGATAGTGATGCTTGCGGTCGGCAAGTCCGACTTCGACGAGGAGGGCGTCAGCTCGCCGCGGTGCGTCGCGTGCGCCGGCAATCTCCATCGGGACCAGCACGTTTTCCAACGCAGTCAACGAAGGGAGCAAATGAAAAAACTGAAAGACGAAGCCGATGCGCTGTCCACGGAGACGCGCGAGGGCGTCTTCGTCGAGAGCCGTGATGTCCACCCCGTCGAGGACGACGCGTCCCTCCGACGGCGAATCGAGCCCCGCCAGGAGCCCGAGCAGCGTGGACTTCCCGCTGCCGGACGGACCGGTGATTGCCAGGACGCGTCCCGACGGAACCGTGAGGTCGAGTGGGTGCAGGATCGTCAGCGTGCCGCTGCCGCTCGGCACGCGCTTGCAGATGCCGCGAAGCTCGATCATGACCCGGCAATCTGATCCAGCGCCGGCCGGAGAACGTTCCAGACCGTATCGGCGACGATTTCCGCGCCCTTGATGTTTGGATGAATACCGTCGCCCTGATTGAGCTCCGGCTGCCCCGCGACCTTGTCGAGAAGGAATGGGATGAACACCACCCGCTCTCGCTGAGCGATCGTCCTGAACGCCTGACGGAAGGAAGTCGCGTACTCCTGCCCGTAGTTCGGCGGCGCCTCCATCCCTGCCAGGATCACCATGACGTTCCGGGCACGCACGCGTTCGATGATTTGTGTCAGATTGTTTGTCATTTCGGAAACCGACAGACCGCGGAGGCCATCGTTGGCGCCCAGTGCAAGGACAAGGACCTTGACATTTCCTTGAAGCGCCCAATCCAGCCGGCGTAAGCCCCCGGCTGACGTGTCGCCGGAGACGCCGGCGTTGTCGACCTCATAGTCGTAGCCGTCAGCGTCGATTTTCCGCTGGAGCACGGCGGGATAGGCTTGTGTCTCCAGGAGGCCCAGACCGGCCGTCAGGCTGTCACCCAGGAGGACAACCTTCGGCCGCCCGGACTCAGCGGATGAGGCGTTTCCGGCGGGGGCCGGGGTTTCCGCCGCCGGTTGGCTCGCCTGGCCCTCCTGCGACCCACGGCACGCGGCGAGCGATCCCAGCAGGATGGCGCAGAGTGCGAGCCTCGAGAGGTCCGGCTGTCGGCGCAAAATCATGGATTATCAAATTATATAGACCTGATCCACGTGACGGGGGTTCCGGTTTCGTTCGGCAACACAGCCCGGCTTCAGCAAACGGTTCTGTCGGTTTCTGAGTTTGCCGGCTTCCAGCTCCGATATTCTCTTCTCATGGCCAGAGGGTGGGAGTCCAAGTCGGTCGAATCGCAGCAGGACGATGCGGCACGACGGAAAGAACTGAGGCCCGCGCTGACGCCGGAGGAGCGGGAAGGGCTCGTCCGCCGAAGGACGCTCGAGCTCTCCAGGGCGCGCCTGGCGGCCGATCTGGACCGGGCGTCCGCTCTTCCCCATCGTCGCATGCTCGAGCGCGCGCTGGCGGAGCTCGACGCTCAGCTCGGATCGCTCAAGTGACCCTGCCGCGGAATACATCTTGCTCGCTTTGTCTCGTGTCGATAGGCCGGGTTGGAGCCCGGACGGGAGCATGACGCAGGCTGCAAAAGAGACCGTCCGAATCGCGGCGCTTGGTGACCTTCATCACAGCCGCACAGCTGCGCCGGGGGGGCTGCAATCGCTGTTCGCGCAGATGAACGAAGCGGCCGATGCCCTGGTTCTCTGCGGCGACCTGACCGACTATGGACTCGCCGAAGAAGCCCGGTCCCTGGTCCGCGAGATGGCAGCGCTCAAGATCCCGGCGGTTACGGTGCTCGGCAACCATGACCTCCAGTCGGGTCAGGAGTCCGAGATCGTCAAGATTCTCACCGACGCCGGCATACCGGCTCTGGATGGCGATACCACCGAAATCCACGGGATCGGGTTTGCCGGCATCAAGGGCTTCGCAGGCGGCTTCGGGCGTCGTGCCCTCGGACCCTGGGGCGAGGACATCATCAAGAAATTCGTGCACGAAGCGGTGAACGAGGCGCTCAAGCTCGAAACGGCGCTCGCGCGCCTCAGGACCGAGCGCCTGATTGCCATCCTCCACTACTCTCCGATCCAGGCGACCGTCGAGGGTGAGCCCCGCGAGATCTTCCCGTTCCTGGGTTGCAGCCGGCTGGAGGAGCCACTCACCCGGTATCCCGTGACGGCCGTTTTTCACGGCCACGCTCACCACGGCCGGCCGGAAGGCCGCACGAGCACCGGGGCACCAGTCTTCAACGTCTCCATGTCGATGATGCGGGAGCTTTTCCCGGATCGCCCATTCCGTGTCGTCGAGGTCAGGATGCCGCCGCCGGCTGTGGAGGCGCGGCCTGACGGCTCGACGTCGGAAACCGTGCTGCGGTAGAGCCGTTCCAACCTTTCACGAGGGAATGTCCGTCCAACCTGGTGCGGAAGAGGAGGACGAACCTCCGTCCGGCGCCCGCACACGAGGGCACAACCGCTGCCGTTCCAGAGCGAGCAGAGGCCGGACCGCGCCGGTCCTGCTGCCGAAAATGCTGTAGCCGACGACGTGGCGGCCGCCGCGGCGGGAGACGTTCGGGCGTTCGAAGCCCTCTATCGCGCGCACCTGCCGAAGATTCACAGCCTCGTCCGGCGGATGACGGCGGGGCGCGACGTCGACGAGCTGACCCAGGATGTCTTCGTCCGCGCCTGGCAGAAGCTCGGCACGTTCCGGGGCGCGTCGGCGTTCGGCACCTGGCTCCATCGGCTGGCGGTAAACGTGGTGATCGAACGATTTCGTTCGGACGCCGCGCGCCAGCGACGGTTGCACGACGATGGAAGCATCTTCGATCGCCTGCCGGCGCTCCAGCGCTCCGGCGATCTCGCGATGGACTTCGAAGCAGCGATCGCGCGGCTGCCGGATGGCGCCCGACGGATCTTCGTCCTGCACGACGTCCACGGGTACAAGCACCACGAAATCGCGACGCTGCTCGGCCTATCGCCGGGGACGTCGAAGGCGCAACTTCACCGCGCGCGGATGATGCTCCGCCGGTACTTGAAGCCAGGAAGGAGCTCTCCGGGGCCGGAGTAAAGACACATGGCTGACCCGTTCACCGACCTGCTGTCGGACTACCTCGACGACGAGGATCTCTCGCTCGAGGAGCGGCATCGCATCGAGAAGCACCTCGCCGAATGCGGCGAGTGCCGTGCGACGTTGGCAGACCTGCGAGAGGTGGCTCTGCAGGCATCGGCGCTCGTCGACACTCCGCCGGCAGTGGATCTCTGGCCCGGCGTCGCCGGGCGAATCGGCGGCATCGAGCAGGCGTGGGCACCCGCTCCGCAGAAGCCTGCGATCCTTCCGATGCGACCGGCTGCCCGGCGGTTTTCGTTCACCGTTCCGCAGCTGGTCGCCGCTGGTCTCGCGTTGATGCTCCTGTCGGGTGGTACTGTGTGGCTCGCCAGGATGGGCGGGCAGCGGACCGACTTCCCGCCTGTGTCAGCGCAGCGGGATGACAGGCAGCTCACCGATGTCCACGCTGTCGACGCGTATTACGACCAGGCGATCGCCGAGCTCCAGAGAACGATGGATGCCGGACGCGGTCGCCTCGATCCCGCGACCTTGCGCGTGCTGGAGACCAACCTTCAGTCGATCGATCGCGCCATCGAGCAGTGCCGCACTGCGCTCGCCACGGATCCGGGGAGCGTGTACCTCAGCACCCATCTCGCGAACGCTCAGCGGCGCAAGCTGACGCTGCTTCGGCGCGCGACGGCGCTCGTCGCGGCGCAGTCGTAGCGGAGGGAGGCAGCGCAGACAAGCCATGAGACTCGCCCTGATTGCCGCGCTCGTTGTTGTGTTCGGAGCGGCGCCGGCCGGAAGCGCCTGCGCACAGGATCGACGCCGCGGCGCGGCGCAGACCGATCAGACCGTCGACGTGTCGCGCGGAACACGGCTGGCGCTCGAGAGCTTGTCGGGTACCGTGATCGTGCGCGCGTGGGACAAAGACGTCGTGCGCGTCCAGGCGCGACATTCAACCGCGACGCAGGTATCCGTCCGCAACGTCAAATCAACGCTGTCCGTACAGACCGAATCGAACAGAGGACCAGCAGGAAACGTGGACTACGACATCAGCGTTCCCAGCTGGATGCCGGTGTCGATCGAGGTCACCTACGACGACATCACGGTCGAAGGAACCGAGAGCGATGTGTCCGCGGAGACCGTACGGGGCAACATCACCATCAAGGGAGGCCGGGGCGCCGTCAAGGCCGAATCGGTCGAGGGCAAGGTGATCGTCGATGGAGCGAAGGGCCGCCTGGAAGCCAGCTCCGTGAACGATCTGATTCGGATCGAGAACACCGTCGGCGAAATCTCTGTCGAGACGACGAATGGCGGGATTACGCTCAGCCGGGTTCAGTCATCGATGGTCGAGGCGACGACCGTCAACGGCAGCATCGCCTACGACGGCCCCATCGCCGACGAGGGGCACTATTCCCTTTCGACGCACAACGGCGACATTCTCGTGGCCCTGTCGGAACGATCGAACGTGACCTTCGACGTCAGGACGTACAACGGCAGCTTCAGCTCGGAGGTCCCCGTCAAAGGCAATGGCCCACCGCGGCGCGGCGGTCATGCCTTGTACACGCTCGGAACCGGGAGCGCCCGAATGGACCTGGAATCGTTCGGCGGCTCGATCAGGGTGCGCGATGTGCGGAACGGTGGCAAGAAGCAATAGCAGGATGCGGCTGTCAGCTCATAGCTGACAGCTGATAGCCGCATGGAAATCCCGGCCTAGGCATCCCTCTCCGACCGCGGCAGGGCGATGCGGCTGGGAGTCGCGATCGCGCGGCTCGTCCCGGCCGTTTCCGGCGGACGCCATCCGCTCGCGATCAGGCTGTCGTGCAGCAGCTGCGAGCGCTCGACGACCGCCCTCGCATCTGCGAACTTCTCGATCTGCTCCCGCCCATCCTCGCGCGTAATCACGAGCTCGAAATCGTCGCCATCGCTCTGGCGCCGTATCTGGTACTGAACGCGCGCGTTCTGCTTCCGGAAGAACCAAAGCATTTCACCCCGTATCGGTCCCAGTCCACGTAACTGTAGAGGCGTTGAGGCCGTTCACACGCTGAACGAACCGTCATGGCCGCCTACCGCTTTCGAAAACGTCCTGTCCGTTTGCGGACGGTTGTCAACCGCGCCGCCCGGCAGACCGTCCTAAACGTTGAGGAATATCGAGCATTCCAGCGTCCGGGTGATTCGGGCGTCGTGGCATGCGACTTGACTTCCAGGGCCCATCATGCTCGCCTGCGACGTTCAGCCACGCATCCTCATTGCCGACGATCAATCGGACCTGCTCGACGCCCTCCGCCTGCTCCTGAAGGGAGAAGGCATGGCCATGGAGGCGGTCACGTCGCCGGAGGCGACGCTGACCGCCGTCGCCAGCCGGCAGTTCGATCTGCTGCTGATGGATCTCAATTACACGAGCGACACGACGTCGGGACGCGAAGGGATCGATCTCGTCGCGCGCGTCCAGGCAATCGATCGCCTGCTCCCGATCATCGTCATGACGGGCTGGGGCTCCGTCGATCTTGCCGTCGCGGCAATGCGGCGCGGGGTCAGGGACTTCGTGCAGAAGCCCTGGGATAACAGCGATCTCCTACGCATCGTGCGGGCAGAAGTCGAAGACGGACGGCTGCGGCGGAAGCGCGCCGAGGCCGAGGAGCGTGAGCTCGCAGAGGCGCGGCGAATCCAGCGCAAGCTGCTGCCTGCGGTCATGCCGTCGCTGGATGGCTGGGAGATCGCCGCATCGTGGCAGCCGGCGACTGGAGTTGGCGGCGATTGCTACGACGCGATCCCGTTCGGGCGGGGCCGGCTTGGCCTGTCGATCGCCGACGTGGTCGGCAAGGGAATCCCGGCCGCTCTATTGATGTCCAACCTGCAGGCTGCGGTCCGCGCGTTCGCAACGGACGCGGCGCAGCCGTCGGAGCTCTGTCAGCAAGTCAATCGCATCCTGTGCGGCCGCATCGCCGAAGATCGTTTCATCAGCTTCTTCTACTGCGTCGCCGACTCCGAGTTGGGCCTGCTGACGTTTGCGAATGCCGGGCACTATGCGCCCGTGCTCGTCCGTTCCGACGGCAGCGTCGAGCGGCTTACTTCCGGAGGCGCGGTGCTCGGAGTGTTTCCTGAGGGCACCTACGGTCAGGAACGGGTTTCGATCGGCAGCGGGGATCGCGTGGTCCTTTTCACGGATGGCATCACCGAGGCCCGCGACGCGGCCGACGAGGAGTTCGGTGAGGATCGGCTCGTGGCGCTCGCGAGGGAGCATCGGGCGTGCAGTGCACCAGCTCTGCAGGCTCGGATCACCGACACCGTGTCGGCCTTCACGTCCGGACGTTTCCAGGATGACGCGACCCTGATCGTGATGGCGGCCGAATAGTCCGAGAGTGCCGATGGCCAGCAACCATCGATAGGGGTCGAATCAGCTTTTCTGCGTGACTAAAGTTGTTCTTCGTGATTTGAACGACCGGATTTCAGGGATGACGCTCGCCCCGAGTGTCCCCGGAAGGCCGACTCTTGCCTTGACGCCGACCCCATCAGGCAAGATAGTGGAACTAATGCAAAAAGCCTGGACGCCGCCTGTCCGATGGGTATTCGTCGTCGCGACCTTCCTCGGCGTCTTTTCGGCTCTCCAGGCTTATCGGCTGATGACGCTCGAGGTCTGGAAGGGTGCCCGGCCTGACATCCTGCGCCTTCTCGTCCTCAACCTCGCCTACTGGTACGTACCGGCCGCCCTGACGACTGTCATTTTCAGCTTCTCGCATCGATTCCGTCTGGATACGCCCAGGTGGCCTCGGGCGCTCGCCGCTCATGCCGCGGCTGCACTCGGTTTCTCGGCGTTGCACTTCAGCGTCCTGTTCGGGGTTCGCCTGATGCTGTGGCCGGACATGATCAGCTCGCCGAGCTACAACTGGCTCACCGTGGCCCAGCGCCAGTTCCTGACCAACATGGACTGGGCGCTGATGACATACGCCGCCATCGTGGGTCTCAGCCACGCGCTCGCGTATCACCGGGAATCGCAGTCGCGCGCAATGAACGCCCTGCAACTGGAGGCGCAGCTCTCCGACGCACGGCTCCGGACGCTGCAGGCGGAGCTCCATCCGCACTTCCTGTTTAATACGCTCCACGCCATCTCGACGCTTGTGCACACGAAGCCGGAGCTCGCGGACCGCATGATCAGTCGTCTGAGCGATCTCCTGAGGCTCACGTTCGATCAGTCGGGGGTGAACAGGGTTCCGCTGCAGCAGGAGCTGGAGTTCCTCCAGAAGTACCTCGAGATCGAACAGACACGTTTCCAGGACCGCCTGACGGTCCATTTCGAGATCGATCCAGAGACGCTCGACGCCGAAGTGCCCCGTCTCATTCTGCAGCCGCTCGTCGAGAACGCGATTCAGCACGGCATCGCGCCGCGCAGCGGGCCTGGGCAGGTGCAGGTCGCGTCAGGTCGCGAAGATGGCCGCCTCTGGCTCGAAGTCCGGGACGACGGCGTCGGCTTGAACGCGGGCGCACGCGCCCGTCTGCGCAGCGGCATCGGCCTGGCGAACACCCGCGATCGACTCGCGTGTCTGTACGGCGACGGCCATCAGCTTCACTTCTCGGACGGCGGTCCTGGCCTGGCGGTGCGGATCGATATTCCCTTCAACACAGCTTCGGTTGACGGCGAAGCTGTTCGCGTGGCATGACCCGAATCCTGATCGCGGACGACGAGCCGCTCGCCCGCGAGCGGCTGAAGATGCTGCTCGTGGGTCAGGAGGGATTCGAGGTCGTCGGCGAGTGCCACGACGGCCCGTCGACCATCGATGCCATCCGCCGCAGCAAGCCGGATCTCGTGTTTCTCGACGTTCAGATGCCCGGCGCCAACGGCTTCGAAGTCGTCTCCGCGCTGGGCGAGGAGGAGCTGCCGCTCTTCGTCTTCGTGACCGCCTTCGACAAGTACGCGCTCAAGGCCTTCGACGTCCATGCGCTGGACTATCTACTGAAGCCGTTCGATCGCGATCGCTTCCTCCAGGCGCTCGCTCGGGCGCGGCAGCAGCTCGAGCGTCCCTCGAACAGCGACCTTCGGAGCCGCCTGCTCGCGCTCGTCAAGGATCTGGAGCCCGCACCGCAACGCCTCGAACGCTTCGTCATCAAGTCAGGGGGCCGCGTCTTCTTCGTTCGCGCCGACGAGATCGACTGGATCGAGGCGGCCGGCAACTACGTCAAACTCCACGTCGGCACCGAAACGCACCTGTTGCGCGAGACGATGAACTGCCGTCGAGACGCAGCTGCCGCGCGAGACGTTCTACCGGATCCACCGCTGCCACATCGTGAACATCGAGCGGGTGAAGGAGCTGCAGCCCTGGTTCAACGGGGAGTACGTGGTGTTCCTGCGGACGGGCGCGCGACTCACGCTCAGCCGCGGCTACCGCGAAAAGCTGCAGGATCGAATCGGCCGGACGCTGTAGGCGCCGGCTCGCGCGCTTGCGTCACGCCCCGATTCTCGGCGACAACTGCTCGAACTCTTCGGTGTGAGCCGCGCGCCCGTGCGCGTCCCGCCAGTCCACGAGTCCCTGGCGCACCAGACCCGCGAGCGACTCTTCGAGCGTGAGCGATCCGTGCTTGCGCGTGATCGTGATTTCCTGATGAAGGTGCTGCAGCGCATTCTTGCGGATGTGCTGTCGCGCGCCGTAGCCGACCATCAGGAGCTCGGCGGCCGGCACGAGCCCGCCACCCGTCCGCGGTAGCAGCATCTGCGTCGCCAGGGCGGCCAGCGCCATCGCGAGCTCCTGGCGAATCGTGTTCTGACGCTCCACGGGGAACGAATCGGCAATGCGCGACACCGTCGAGGCGACGTCCGTCGTATGCAGCGTCGACAGCACCAGATGCCCGGTTTCGGCCGCCGCGAGCGCGATGCGCATCGTCTCCGGATCGCGCATCTCCCCTATGACAATCACGTCCGGCGCCTGACGGAGCGCGGCGCGCAGCGCCGTCGGGAAATCAGGCGCATCGACCCCAATCTCGACCTGCTCGATGACGCTTTTCTTGTGGACGTGCTCGTACTCGACGGGGTCCTCGATCGTGACGATGTGCCGCGGGTCGCGGCGATTGATCTCGTCGACGATCGCGGCCAGCGTCGTCGTCTTGCCCGATCCGGTCGCGCCCCCGAGTGATCGCGAGCCCGCGCTGGAGCGACGCAATCTGTTCGACACCGGGCGGGAGCCCGAGGCTGGCGAGGCGAGGGACGCGTACGGGCAGCATGCGCACGGCGGCGGCCGCTCGTCCGCGCTCGTGGTGCAGGTTGATGCGAAAGCGCGCGAGACCCTGGATGCGGAACGAGGCGTCGGCGATACCGGCCTGTCGCGGTACTGCTCCTTTGCATGGGGCAGCAGGACCGGCAACACAGCTTCTTCTATGTCGTCGCCGTCAAGCGGGCCCGCGTCCAGCCGGAGTACGCGGCCGTCGATGCGAATCGCGGGGGGCGCGCCGGCGACGAGCAGCAGATCGCTGCCGCCGCGTTCGGCCACCAGCCGGAGCCACTGCTCGAGTCGAGGCGCGGCACTACCCTCCGCCGGCGGCGGTGGCTGCTCGTCCGTGCTCTGGAGGGCGAGAATGAGCCGTTCGAACTCGTCTCCGTTAGGCATACCGTGGGATTATCGCAGGGTTCCGGGAGCCCCAGATCCCAACGACATCCGGTCGGGGAATCGTGGTTCTGCCGTCAGACCTGGAGGGTGCGCGTGGAACCCAGCTCGCCACGCCGGAGCTGCCGATAGAGCTCCAGCGCCTCCCGGATGATCCGGACGGCGTCCTGCACGCCCAGCATCTCCTCGACGATGACCTGTTTCTGCTCGAGCACTTTGTAGTCCTGGAAGAAGCGGCGGATCTCGCGGACCACGTGCTGCGGCAGCTGGCTCTTGTCGGTGTAGTCGGAGAAGGCGGGGTCCTTCACGCTGACCGCGACGATCTTGTCATCCACCCCTTTTTCGTCGCGCATGCGCACCACGCCTATCGTGCGCGCTTCGACGATCGTCAGCGGGTGGACGGGCTCCTGCCCGAGCACCAGCGCGTCGAGCGGATCGCCGTCGTCGCAGAACGTCCGCGGAATGAAGCCGTAATCGGCGGGATAGTGGACTGCGCTGTACAGGACGCGATCCAGTCGGAGCAGGCCCGTTTCCTTGTCCAGCTCGTACTTGTTCTTGCTGCCGTTCGGAACTTCGATGATGACGGGAAAGGCGGCCTCGACGAGGGCGTCGTCGACGTAGCAATCGTGCCAAGGATGCATCCCTTCAAGTGTACACGTTCACAGCTTGCGAATCACCGGGTCAGGTCGTCCCTCCCATCGGAACTCATAGTGGCCGCCCGCGCGGACGTGGCGCACCAGCGGCGGCCGAAAGCAGGCGATGCACTCCCCTTCAGGGTCCCGAACCGATCGATACACGAGTCCATTCGATCCGGCCTGGAGCAGCTGTCGCGCCAGCGCCTGCGACTCACTGTAGTCGTCTGGATCGTAGAGCGGCACCCAGGCCCGATTGGCAGGCCGCACATCGTGGAACCGCGCGCGGAAGTCGGCGAGATAGACGCGCATCTGCACAGCCGTCTCGAAGCCCCCGACCTCACGAAGCTCCGCCGTGCGGTGATACACGGACTCGGCGAGCGCCGTCGCGATCGCACGCCCTGCGTACCAGGCTCCCCGTTCCTCGGTCGAAAAGCGGCCGCCGCCAGGACGCGGATGGCAATACGCGGCCATGACGACGCTCGCCATGGGTTCGCCCGTGACCCATTCCTGCTCCGGAATCGTGTGCAGGAGGCCCAGCTCGTTGCTGATGCGGTCGTTGGTCCAGCCTTCCAGCTCGAACAGCGCTTCGAGGTCCGCGGGTGCGGCCACGCGATCGAGGAGTCCGACGACCGGGTACCGGCTCGGAATGAGACGTGGCGCGCCGGTCCACCGAACGAGAGAAGTAACCGGGCTCAGCTCCATCCGCCCCGCCGGCTGTCGAGGAGGCGGCGGACGCGAAAGAGACCGTCGATGCCGCCGTCGGTCATGAGCGTGAGCGCCGGGCGGCCGCCGAAGAGCGCGTGGCTGTTCGGCATGCGCGGCCATCTGTCGGCGAACGCCGGCTCCGGATATAGCAACTGGAGACTCTTGTAGATCCCGATGACGAGTGACAGACGCGTGAGCGTGTCGAACGTCAGCGCGCCGTGGTCGCCTGCTTTGTACTTGTGAAACGTCGAGGCCGCGGGCCAGCCCAGGAGCGCGCGCTGCTCCTGCACCGTCAATTGCCAGGCTCCCGCGATATTGAAGAACGTCCGGAGCGCAGGACCCGAGAGGCGGCGGCGGACATCGGGATCCGGACGAAGCTCGACGGGCGCAGCGGTTGCGACTTCACGGTGTGCAGGAACCTGACGACGCCGACCGGCCCTGATATCCATATATGGACATAGTAACATATATATGGACTCTAAAAGCTGGCGCCGCGACCTGCTCCGTCAGTCTACGGTTGGATCGGGACAGACCAGGTCACCCGCGAAGCCCGACATTAGCCGCCTTGTATTACACTTGTTCGACGCGGGGGGGCGTCCGGTCCCGTACTTCGCAGACCTCATGAGCGACCACATCTATTTCGCTGGAGATCCAGCCCAGGACAGCGCCAGGCGCCATCTCGAGCGCGTTCTCAGACAACCTCAGCCCCGGCGTTGGCCGTTGCTGGCGGCGATCTTCGCGGGCGGCACCGCCTTCACGCTCTGGCGTGTTCGCAAAAACCGCCGGAAAAAGGCCAACGGTGACGGGCCGGGCCCGACGAGCCCCGAGCCGCGGCGAAATCCCTGAGCGCACGTCCGCTCTACCGCCACAAGTCGATATCAATTGATTCGACCCGCTCGCCGCACGAGTGCGCCGAGCCAGAGCGGATGTGTATGCTCCGACCCGCCGTCGGCGCAGCTCATACCGCGATTCATTTCCCTGGCGCAGCGCGGGGCCTTCCGCCTCGCGGAAAGCCCCCGCCCTACAACCAACATCTGTTGCTCCGGAATTGACGGGTCGAGGAGGTCAGGAACGGTGATCGCGCAACGGCAGTCAGGAACGGGTTTTCGGAAGCTCGATGCGCATCATCGTGCTCATCAGGTCGATGCGGCCGTCCGGCCGTGCGCGCTCGGTCAAAAGGAAACTACGAGGATCCAGATCACGAGGCCGACCAGGACGGCCACGAGCACCAGCTCGACACTGCGATGCTGGGACGGGGACGACATCCGCTGATTATCTACCGAGGATGCAACGCGAGCATCACAGACAATTCTGTCTGCCCCACGAATTCCTCTCGAACAAATCGCTCGACCCTCTGGACCTCAACATCACAAGTTCGGCGCACCGTTTAGTGAGACATCCCACGGAACTGTGATGGCTTCCGAAGGCGGACGGCCGCAAGTCGTTGACCGTCCTGGATCGCGTGTCGTGGCCCACTCTTGGCACGTCCGGCGCTGCTCCCAGGGAGACGTGCGCCATGATGTCCCGAACGTGGATTGCCGTCACAGTGTTCTGGCTGACTCTCGGCGGTACGACAGGGCCAATGGCCGCTCAGCAGCCTCAGGGCTCTGATCGTCCTCTCCCGAATTTCGATATTCGCGATCGTGACTTGCCTGCTCCGTCTTCCGCGGCAGATCGCCAGAATCCTGCTCCAGGCCAGAGTGCTGCTCCAGGCCAGAGACGCTCCCGCAGCAACCCTCACACCGGCGCGCTTCGCGTCGTCGACGTCACAGATCTGGCGATCGCGCGAGAGCTGCCTCCCGAGGGCATCCGCACCGCGCTCACGCGCGTGGCCGCTCGCCTCGGCCTCGATGCGCCAGATCTGGAATCCCTCACACCACTCCGCGACTTCACGAGCGCGTCGAACAATGTTCGCCACGTCGTGTTCGGTCAAACCGTCGACGGAATCCGTGTGCTCGATGCGGAGATTCAGGTTCATCTGGATGGCGCGGGTCGAGCCGTTCGCATCACTTCGAGCGCAGCGCGTGGACAGAGCCGCCGCAATGCGCGTCTGATATCTGCGGCACAAGCCGCGGTCGCCGCGGCCGCCAACGTCAGGCCTTCAGTCGCGTTCTCGCCCGTCCCCGTCGGTCCTCAAGCTCAGACCGCGCGGTTCGCCCGGGGCCCCTTCAAGAGCGACCTCGTCGTCACGCCTGCATGGTTTCCGATGAGCGATGCGCTTCGGCTCGCATGGCTGGTGGACATCGAGCCCGACGGCGACCCGCAGCGCTACGACGTCGTCGTGGATGCCGCGTCCGGTGAAGTGCTCCTCAGGCGGAACAAGATCCTCTACGCCTCAGGCCAGGGACGCGTGCTGCAATCGGCGGCAATGACGCTCCTCGACGCGCGGCGTCCGGAGCAGCACCCCACGGGGGTTGCCGATTGCCCGCCAGCAACGAACTACGAGTTGCGAGACCTGGCTTCGCCGTTCCGGGATCCCGCAACAGTCCTGGGATCCACAGGGCGGCTGTCGGGCAACAACAGCCATGTCTTCCGGAAGACAGCCGCGTCAGAAGCGGAGCCTGGCGTGTTCGACGGCACACAATGGACGTTCGATTTTCCGCTGGAGTCCTCCGGGGGCGCCGAGACGTCGCTCTTCTTCGCGCTCAACTTCGCGCACGATTTCTTCTACGACCTCGGCTTCAACGAAGCCGCCGGCAACTTCCAGGTGGACAACTTCGGACGCGGCGGGCTCGGCGGCGATCCGATTGTCGGCCTCGCGCGTGCGGTCGGCCGCAACAACGCCACGTTTCAACCCACACCCGATGGCACGAGTCCGACGATCAGCATGTTCCTCTGGGACGGTGTCGGTTGCTGGGGGCGCGATCTCGACGGCGACGGATCGATCGATCTCGACGGCGACCAAGATCTCGACATCGTGCTCCACGAGTACCACCACGGCGTCAGCCATCGGCTCAATACCGCTTTCAGCGGCAACGAAGCGGACGCGATGGGCGAAGGCGGCAGCGACTTCTTCGCCTACAGCGTCAACGGCGACACCGTGCTGGCTGAGTACTCCTACCCGGGCGGGCTGCGCAGCGTCAACAGCAAGACATACGGCGACTGGAGCTGCCTGCTCAGCATCATCTGCGATCCCCACAGCAACGGCGAGATCTGGGCGAACGTTCTGTGGGACGTCCGCGAGCGATTTCGCGGCGACAACGTCCGCGGCAGCACGGCGGCGGCCATCAACGAGGTGCACCAGCTCTACGTCGACGCGCTCGCGCTGTCCCCGCCCGCACCCACCATGCTCGACATGCGCGACGCGATCCTGCTGGCGGACACGCTACGCAACCCCTCGGAGTCGAATAGCGCGAACTTCTGCCGGATTTGGGAGTCGTTTGCCGCTCGCGGGATGGGACTCGACTCGACCGACACCGCGGACAACGGTCAGAATCGCGTCCAGGCGGCCTTTACCGTGCCGAACGGGTGCCAGCCGCCGCCTCCACCGCCATCGGTGAGCGTGACAACGCTGAACGCGACCGCGAACGAAGCTGGAACGGTCAGCGGCAGCTTCCGCATCACTCGCAGCGATGTCGGAAGCAGAGCCTTGACGGTCGGATTTCTCCTGGGAGGAACCGCAACCAACGGCACCGACTACATGTCGACGCCGTTGACGGCCGTCATTCCTGCCGGCTCGCTCTTTGCGGACCTGATCATCACACCGATAGACGACACGCTTGTCGAGCCATCGGAGTCAGTCTCGTTGACGCTGCGGACCAGCACCGCCTACACCATCGCTTCACCGAGCGCCGCCAGCCTGTCGATCATCAGCGACGATATCGCGCCCGATTTGATCGTCTCGCTCCTGACTGCTCCGCAGATCGCAGGCTCAGGAGATGCCGTGACGCTCTCAGAAACAACCAAGAATCAAGGGACTGGCTCGGCCGCACCATCCGTCACGAGCTTCTACCTGTCGAGAGACTACCTGCTCGATGGGGCGGACCTGCCGCTCGGCACCCGCACCATTCCGGGACTCGGCGTGGGGGCGACGGATTCGGGAACGACGACGGTGACGCTGCCGACAGGACTCGTTTCCGGCACCTATGCGATCTTTGCGAAGGCTGACAATCAATCCGAGATCGCTGAGATTCAGGAGAGCAACAACACCCGCGTCACGTCGATTCGGATCGGGCCGGACCTGGTGGTGAGCGCGATGAGCGCCCCGGCGACGGCGGGCGCAGGCGCGACGATAGCCATCACCGAAACGACGCTGAACCAGGGCGGCGGAAGCGCCGGCACCTCCGCGACCCGGTTCTACCTTTCCGCCAATTTCTCCCTCGACGCGAACGACTCGCCGCTCGGCAGCCGCGCGGTGCCAAGCCTCGCGGCATCCGGATCGAGCAGTGCCACGACGACGGTGTCAATCCCGTCGGGAACGCAGACCGGTCAGTACTACCTGATCGCGAACGCGGACGACGCCAACGCCGTTGCGGAACCGGTCGAGACGAACAACGCGAAGTACGTCATCATCCGCGTCGGTCCCGATCTCGTCGTCTCCAGCATAGTGGCGCCGGCCCGGGCTGGATCCGGCGGTGCGATTGCCATCACGGACACGACGGCGAACGCGGGGAGCGGCAATGCAGACGCCTCGACGACGACGTTCTACTTCTCGTCGAACTACGCGCTCGACGCAAGCGACATCCGGCTGACGCCATCCCGTGCGGTGCCGGCTCTTGCGCCGGGCGTCTCGAGCACCACGTCGACCACAGTCTCCGTTCCGGATCTGCAGCCTGGCCTGTGGTATCTGATCGCCAATGCCGACGATGGAGCACAGGTTGGAGAGACGTACGAAACCAACAACGTCAAGTACGTGACCATCCTTGTCGGGCCGGACCTGACCGTCTCGTCGATAGCCGCGCCGTCGTCCGCGACGGCCGGTTCGACCATCAGCGTGACCGACGGCGTCCGTAACCAGGGAGCCGGAGATGCCGGACCCTCCGTCACTCGCTTCTACCTGTCGAACAACGTCCTCTTCGACAGCGGGGACGTGCTCCTTCCCGGCACCCGCAGCGTGCCGGTTGTCGCGGCGGGCGCCACGAACACGGGAACCGCAAGCGTGACGCTCCCGACCGGGCTGAGCGGCATCTACTACATCATCGTTGTGACCGACGGGACGAACACGGTCGCCGAGGCGAGCGAGACCAACAACAGCGCGTTCAAGGGGATCACGATCAAGTAGAAAGACGAGGAGGACGAGGGGGGCCGTGCCGCGGCGCTCCACGTGCGCAGGCGCGTCGACGGGCGGGGCATTTGGCAATGCCCCGCCCAGCCACTCGACGGTGAGGGATCGAATCAGCGATCCAGGAGCGACCAGACCATCCGGGGCGAAAACGGCGAATCGAACGAGGTGCCGAGCGTGACGTCGATCGTCGTGATGTTGGCCGTCAGTCCACCGGGCCCGCCCTGAAACGCGATCTGCGCCGATCCAGACACGGCCGCCCGGCACGTGCCGAGCGATCCGATCTCGACGGCGGTGTTGCCGTCGCCCGCAATGGTCAGATTGGTCGTGCCACAGACCGTCCCATTCGGCCGGAATGCCGTCAGCGTCGCGGCAACGGTGTCACCTGAGTTGTTCCTGATCTCGGCATAGGCCTGGTTCGCGCCGCCCGCGAACCACCACGGAGAGAAGACCGTCGTCTCGAACACCATGGCCTTGAGCAGAACCTGCGTCGGCGCGTTGTTGTGAATGCGGACATAGACCGGACCAGTGGTTGTGGGAATGATGCTGACCTGCGCCCCCGTATGCCCTGGCACGGTGACGGATGGTTCCGCCGTCGCGGGGAGCACTGACACGGTCGTCGCAGCCGTCGTGCAGGTACTGTCAGTAAAGTAATCGATGCTCAGATCGGCATCATCTTCTCCAAGCGGCCCGCCGCCGATCGGGGCCCACGCGATAGCCACGTAGGAGCGCCCGGCCTTCAGTCGCGCCTTCAGATATATGCTGTCGGCTGACGCAACGCCGTTGAACGTCGACGCCTCGCCGAGCAGCGCGAAGTCTGCAAGTGCGCAGGCGGGCGGCGCCTGCGCACTTGCGACGGCAGGTGCCAGCACGGAGAAGACCGTGCACATGGCCAACATCAGAACGACACGGTGCGCTTTCATTCCTATGCTCCTTCGCAAATCTGTTTTGAAAGAAAATGGCGTTGGGCCTGGCGGTGCGCTCCAGCAACGACAAGAACCCCTGTCGGGTATCGACACAGGGCGCGCACGCCATTAGTCTTCGGGACCGAGGTTCTGCCGGCATCGCGCTGGATAGACGGCCCATGCGACCATCGGCAGTCGACCAGCTCGACCATAGCACCGCAGGGATTATACCGACACGCTCCGCCTGAATCGACCGTCATTCCCGTCCCCCCAACATCGTCACAAACGTCGATAGAGTGTTGGGCGCCGCATCAATGCGAGGACGTCGTGTGCCGGGAGCGCACACCCCCATCCTTGCCCGACAGAGGCTGACGCGCCCTGCCGATGTCGGCTCCCAGGCCGCGTTCAGCCGAGGCGCTGGCGATACAGGCGGTAGTGGCACCGCGGGCACCGGTACTCGACGAACGTCGACTCGCAAGACACCTCCTCCAACTCCTCGGATCCACATCCATCGCAGGGGTCCGGACTGACGCTATCCAGTACACTCGTCGCGCCACGACTCTCCCCAGCCTGCTGACGCCCATCGGTTTTCAGCCTTCGATTAACGGAGTGCGCAAGCCAGATCGACATGCAAGGCAGGAAGGCACAGACGGTACCGCCAACAGTGAACCTAGAACCATGAGGTTCCGGGGAGCGACGCGCCACAGTCTGGTGAGCACCAGACCAAGAACTCGAGGCGAGTAGACTTTCTCCCCACTCAAAGCACCCGTCGGCTCGCACGTCCGCAACGGGCATAGCGCTCGTCGTATCGGAATCTGCGCGTTTTCGGGCCCAATCGGCCCCGGCGGGCCGCGTTCAGGACACCGCTTCGATCTGGCGTACCGACTGCATCTCTCCGGGCAGGGAGGTGACTCTGGTGGGCTCGAAAATCGTTCTGACTGCGCGTCATGGAAACGGGTGGGACACCCACGTGGTCCAGACGGCCCAGGGTAAGTTCGCGGCGTGGGCGGCGCCGCGCGGTATCCGCGGAATGTCCGAGTATGTCGACCTGGACGAGACTGCCGCCAAGCAGGCGGCCCTGTCATCGCTCGAGCGACGCACGGGTCACACACAATGCACCACCGAGTGCTCGCCGTGGGAACCTGCAGAATCGAGGAAGACGGCGCGGCATCGCTGACGCGGGCAGCGGGACGCGTCGCCTGAACCGGCGTCTGGCAAATACGTCTGGCAACGCCCCGCTGCGTCGACGCCGCTACGAATCCCGGAACAGCGCGGCTACATCGAGTCGAGTGGCCAACCGCGCCGGCACATAGCTGGCCGTTACCGAAGTGATCATTACGAGGACGATCACGCCTGACGCCGTGTAGAGGTCGTTCGGAGCGACGCCGTACAGCACCGTGCGGAGCAGCCGGCCAGAGGCCAGCCCGCTGGCGAGCCCGAACGCCAGCCCTGCGCCACAGAGCCAAATCCCTTGAAGAACGACCATACGCCGCAAGCGAGCAGGCGCGGCTCCAATGGCCTGACGGATGGCAAGCTCGCGACGACGCCCCTTGACTGTTGCCGCGAGCACTGAATAGAGGCCAACGGTCGCCAGCAGCGTTGCTCCTGCGCCAAACAGCGAGAGTAGAACGGCGTTCAGTCGCGGCCCGGTGAACTGTCCGCTGACGAGATCGCTCAGAGCAGCCGTGTGGAGCACGGTGACATCGGGATCGGTTCGCACGACGGCGTCACGGATTGAGGGGACAGCAGCAGCGGGGCGACCATCAGTTCGCACCACCAAAGTGGTGATGAGTGTCATGACTTCGGGGAACTGCTCGAGGGGCAGGTATACGGTCGGAGCGGCTTCACGGAACGCGCGATACCTCGTTTCTGGTACAACGCCGATGATGGTCCGCCACTCTCCCGGCGAACCGCCGAGACGTATTCGCCGCCCGACCGCTCCGCTCTCGACACCGAGCAGTCGCGCTGCTTGCTCGCTCACAATCGCGACCGGCGCACCGCCGCTACGGTCGTTCCTGTCGAATGTCCGGCCGCGGCGCAGCCGTACGCCCATCGTCTCGAAGTACTCGGCTCCGACAACGGCGAAATTGAACACCAGTGCCGGAGAGGATTGCCCGTCAGCAACGAAGGGGCCGTCCCAACCACTCGTTGCCCCGGTGAAGGGCACCACGTTTACAGTCGCGACGGATGTCACACCTGGCAGCGCCTTGATCCGTGGAAGAAGGCTCACGTACATCGCAGCGACTTGATTGCCGCTGGCGAACCTCCTGTCCGGCAAACTGAGCTCGACAACCGCAACATGGTCCACTGCCAGCCCGGTGTCGATGGCGTGGAGAGTCTGAAGGGTCCGACTGAGGAGTCCTGCCACGAACAGAGCAAAAACCGCCAAGCCCATCTGAGAAACGACCATCGCGCGTTGCGCGAACACGGCATTTCTCGGCGCGGTCATGCTCCTCCCACTTCTGAGAAGGAACGTGACATCGCGAGACAACCAGAGCGCCGGCATCACTCCGGAACCAAGTGCGGCCGCGGAGGCGACGAGAACAGCCAGCCCCAGCGGCACTCCCTGGAGACGGACCTCCTCGAGCCGCGGAATGTTGGCGGGCGCAATGCCGACCAGAACTCGAACGAGCTCAGTCGCCACCCATGCGCCAACCAGGCCACCGAGAAGCGCGAGGGGAAGGCTTTCGACGAGCAGCAACCGGATGATTCGTCCGTGGCTGGCGCCGAGAACCGCGCGCACGGCAATCTCCTGTTGACGCGCTGCGCCTCGAAGCAGGAGCAGATTGCTGACATTGAAACAAGCCGTGAGCAGCAGCACGGCCGCGGCCACAGTGAGAAGAAGGAGTGCAGGCCGCACTTCGCCGAGGATCAACGAGGGCAGGGGGACCGCTGCCGCGCGCAGGCCGCCCCACTCGTTCTTCGGCTCGCGCTCAAACGATGCACGGAGCTCCGCCGCCGCCGCCCGAGCAGTGGCGTGCGACGACAGGCGGCCGAGCGGCACTACTTCCCCAGCGGAAAGGTTCGCGAAAGGCACCCACAATTCCGTCCCGCTGGGGAACTCCAAGCCTGCGGGTGCAACGCCGACGACCGTAACGACGCGTGAGTTCCGCAGCTCCAGGCGGCGTCCGAGCACGCCCGGATTACGGGCGAATTGGCCGCGCCAAAGGGAGTAGCTGAGAACCGCGACGGGGGCAGCGCCCGGATGATCGTCGTCCGGCACCAACGCGCGGCCCAGAGCCGCCTTCGCCCCCAGCACGACGAAAAAATTCCCCGTGACCGGCGAAACGTTGACGCGGAAGGTCTGCTCACCATCGCGGACGGATTGAGCCCACGAGTCGATGCTCACGGTGCCGGCAACTTCCTGGAGGGTTCGTGTTTCGGATCGAAAGCGCTTGAAGTGCTGAGGGGTGAGCGGCAACGTGCGCATGCTCCCGCCCGCTTCCCCCCAGAGCACGACGACGCGCTCCTGGTCGAGAATCGGCAGCGGGCGACGAAGCACGGTGTCGGCGACCGCGAACATGGCAACCGACAGACCGATGCCGCACGCCAGAACGAGAACGACCGCAGTCGTGGCGTCCAGGTCGCGGGTCAGGCGACGGCAGCCAAACCAGAAATCCTCGCGAGCGTCGTTCACCCAGCGCATCAAGGGCTCCTGAGCGGAACGGGATGCAGGTGGTGCATTCTGACGAGTGGCGGCGGTTTGCACAGCGCGCGGCCGGGACCGGCGCGTGGCGAACCGACCCCGATGTCCCGGAAGCGCGTTTCGTTACCGACGCGTTGCGGTCGCGTTATGGTGAAGGGCTGGTGCGCATTCGTACCCTCGGGGGGAGCATTCCCGCCGACCGGTTCATCGACGGTTTTCACGTGCCGACCGTGGGCGTCTCGCTCGCGAACTTCGACGACAACCAGCACACCGACAACGAGAATCTCCGCCCGGGCAACTTGTGGAACGGCATTCTCACGCTGGCCGCAATCATGACGAAATAGAGGCGGCGAAAGCTCCCACAAAGACCAGAACGATCATGCCCGCCGAGCGCGAGAGTCGCGCGATCAGCGTGACAGTCTCATCGGTCATGGGACACCTCCGCAAACGTCACGTTCGAGCAAAGAAACGCGCTCTTTGGCATTGAATATCGCCTGATGCGGTGCACGCCGTTTCATTCGCCAACCAAGGGGGCTGACGTCCCATCGGCTACTGTTTGTCCAATACGATAACGTTCTTGAGGCTTTGGCCCTGGGCGTTCTTGCCACTTTGCATGGCGGTCATTGTCTTCCCATCGGCCGACACCGTAGCTTTGGTGGTGACCCCTGGCTTGCCATCTACCTTGCCCATCACCTCGAACGTTCGAGCGTCAATACGCTTGAGTGCGTTTGTCGTATTCGGTGCCACAGCGCCTTTCACCGGATTATCCTTGCCGTCAAAGCTTCCGACGGTCTCCTGGTGGGTTGCCTGGCCTTCTGGAGTCGTCGCGTCGAGAGTGGTCTTGATGCCGCCAGCGGACGGTTCGATTTCAACTGTGGCGGCTACAGTTGGCTTCGGGCCGGGGCTGTAGGTCGACTTCTCCAGATTGACTTTCCACGTTCCAATCCAAGGGTCGCTCGATTGGGTTCGGGCGACTGAGCCTACGACCAAAAACGCCAATGTCACGACGACGACAGCAATTCGTTTCTGCACTGTACACCTCCTGTGACCATCCACAGCGTTCGACGCAATGGCAAGGTATCATGTCGGCCCTTTCTCGATCTACCGGCGGTACGCGATCGTCGACGCAGGCGCCTTGCCCATCTTGTTGCGGACGGGCAAGCCATCGAGGATCGCCGCTTCCCGGTGCTGTACGTGTTGCGCGCGTCGTCTTTGATGTCGGTCCGCGAGCTCTCGAAGATCGGCCGCCCGTCCCGGTAGTACTTGATCATCCAGGCCGAGCGGCCCTTCTGACGGCAGACTGTTCCCATTTAACTGCGGTCCGCGACATGTGTATAAGCACGTTTATGCACGGTCCGTCACTCCCCGTGGGCCGTTCGCATATGTTAGGATCCCGCCTTCCGTTTTCACCGGAGGACGTTGAGCCACAGACTTCGAAACACAGATGGCGGAACATCGAGCCTTTCACTTGGATTGGAGGGGATGAAATGACCACAAGCTTTGTCTCCCCGCTATGGTGCTTTCCAGATGAAATAGAGGACAAGCGGATGATCGGGGTATTAAATGATTCCTGCCCTACTTGTGGGGGAAAGTCCTATGAGCTGAAATACGCTGCTCCACAAATCATTGAAGGAGAATATCAAACCGGCTTGCTCCATTTCGTATGTGATTGTGGAAAGCGATGGAGCCGAACCGCACCAAAGGGGGAATGATGGCAGTCTGGATTATCGAGCGGATGCCGAACGCCTCCGTGGCGGATTGAATAAACAATGGAGCACGAACGCACGATCCCGCCCGCCATGCAGACGCGCAAGCGTGAATTCTGGGACGGCCATCCCGTATCGCTCGGACTGGCTTCGAGTTGCGCAGGCACAAGGGCGAGCGCGAGCTGAACGCGGTGTGTTCTCTTCAGACGCATCAACTGGGAATTGAAATCCTGCTCAAGGTTCAGGGCTTACTCTCTCGTTCGCAGGTCTGCCGTTTACGCGATGAAGCACTCGACACGTGCGAGCAGTGGTTCGGCGCGATGATCGGCGCCGGCTGGCACGAGTAGGTGGGAATCTGCCAGAAATCACCGTTTAGGCCATCCAAATTCACCGTCCTTTCCTGGGCCTCACGAAAGCCCGTCTCTCAAGGTCCGCCG
Organism: uncultured Acidobacteriota bacterium; assembly: GCA_963730995.1. GTDB lineage: Bacteria > Acidobacteriota > Vicinamibacteria > Vicinamibacterales > 2-12-FULL-66-21 > CAVSUB01. The sequence continues at coordinate 1,142,547 of CAVSUB010000013.1, forward strand.
GTATCGGCCGATTGCATGCCTGTGGGGCTCCGCGCGCCCATGCGAGGTGTTCATGCACCCAGTGCCCAAACCTGACCGGCGTTCGCCCTCCCGGCCGTTGGATCCGTCCACCTGCCCCGAGTGTCACTCGCTCGCAACGCCTGCGCTTTTCCGCACCGACACCGCCGTGTACTACCATTGCGCCCGTTGCGCCTATCTCTGGTGCATCCAGAAGCCCGCTCCAATAGTCAACAGCGTTCCGGATCAGCAGCATTTCGAATGGGAGTCATTCCCAAACGAGTGACGGACAGTTCAGCGCAACGGAGCGGGCGTTCCCAAGGCGCCCGCTCCACCACGTTCAGCCCGGCCCGAGCGCCCTGGCGGCCACTGCCGCAAAGTCTGGATTCAGTCCGCAATTCCTCTCGAGGCTGGCGTACCGCTGTTCGCTGGCGCCCCTGCGTGAGATCTCGAGTGCGTCGAATCGGCCATGAGGCCGGAATGAATTCCGGGGTCAGACGTATTCGCGAATCGCGGTTTCAACCAGCACACCGAAACACGCTACTGCCTCCTGATTCGTCATGATTCCAGTTGCTTTACGGGAACGGCAACAACGTCTGCTTCGGACCAGACTTCCTCAAGTAATCTGCTCATTTTGCGCGACCACTCGAACATTTCGTAATGGCATGCGGTCTGCTCTCCATCTTGTGCTGGGTTCACACGAGCGTCACATTTTGGAGGTCTATGCCGACACGAGAAATGAGGAAACCGTCGAGGACGTTGTGGAGCGATCGAACCCGCGCGCTGGCCGAGTCCGTCCTGGCGTTCGTGGTCATCCTGGCGTCGCTCGCCATGTTCACCCTGCCACTGTGGGTGTTCGTGTTGCTCTGGTTCGCCACGTGCCTACTGTGGCCCAGCAAGCCCTTGCTCTGGAAACGAACCTAGCGACCGATACGGCCGCAAGCTCACTGCCTACCACCCTTCCGCCGTCGGGAAGTTTGCCTGAATTGGCACGGTGAAGGTCAGAATCCAGTCCACCAGTTCGCCGCCCGATACCGAAGCTTCCGCAGTCCGCCGATTCGCCAGGAACACCGCGAGTTCCGGATACGCGCGCACGGTTTGGACGACCCATGCGGTTGGAGCGAAGTCCATCGTGCCCCCCCTCAGTACCTGTCGAACATCTCCTGGATTGCCTTCGGATCCGACGACTTGGTCAGCGCGAGCTTGAGCAGCACGCGAGACTTCGCCGGATTGAGCTCCTTCGAGGCGACCGTGCCGACCTTGTCGTCGTCGACTTCGACATTGCGCCGGATGATCCCCTCGCCGACGCGACTGGACCGCACGACCACGACGCCTTTCGCAATCGCGCGCTTCACCGCCTCGAGTGCCGGGGTGGTCATGTTGCCGTCGCCTACGCCCGCGATGACCAGGCCTTTCGCGCCGTTCGCCACGGCCGCGTCGATGAGGTCGGGCGACATGCCGGCGTACGCATAGATGATGTCCACGCGCGGCAGCGTCTGGCCCTCCTTGACGCTGAACGGCGTCGCCGTCGTGTGTGCCCGCGCCGGGGATCGCGAGAACTCCCGGTCGTCGAACAGGCAGACACCGATCAATCCGACTTCAGGCGAGACGAAAGTCTCGACGTCGGTGGTGTGGCGCTTGGTGATCGCGCGCGCGCCGTGGATATCGTCGTTCGCGACCACCAGTACGCCACGCCCCTTCGCTCTCGGATCCGACGCAACGCCGACGGCGTTGTAGATGTTCAGCGGTCCGTCCGCGCTCAGCGACGTCGACGGCCGCATCGAGCCCGTCAGGACCACCGGCTTGTCGGTCTTCACGACGAGATTGAGGAAGTACGCGGTCTCTTCCATCGTGTCGGTACCGTGCGTGATCGCCACGCCGTCGACATCTGACTGGGCCGCCAGCCGATTGACTTCGCTGGCCAGCTTGATCCAGATCTCGTCGTTCATGTCCTGGCTGCCCACCGAGGACACCTGGACGCCGCGCACGTCCGCGAACTTCTTCATCTGCGGCACGGCGTTGATGAGCACGTCCACGGCGACGGCCCCGGACTTGTACCCCGCGGCGGTCGTGGACTCCGCCGAGCCGGCAATCGTGCCGCCGGTCGCGACGATCACAATCCGCGGTTTCGATTGAGCGCCGGTCGGTTGTACCCAGGCCACCACGCCTTACAGAACGGCTGCCACGCATCCCAACGTGTGTACGTGCATGGTTGTACCTCCGGCCGGGCGGTTACCCTCGCGGGCCAGCATGCGTGGTCGGTCGTGCGTCAGCATGGGGCGCATGCTACACCACCTCGAAAGGGCATCCGCCGCCATCTGTGAGAGTTGCGTGAGAGTACGGCCATTTTGCCATGTGCGTCGGTAGGACGGGACGGCAGATCGTCGAATTCCTTAGCGTTTTATGGTGCCGGGGGCGGGAATCGAACCCGCACGGCCCGAAGGCCACGGGATTTTAAGTCCCGAGCGTCTGCCAGTTCCGCCACCCCGGCGTGCGTTTGGATTCTAGCAGTTGGGACGACTTCCACCTCGCGCGCCGCATTTGGCGCGTGGACCGATGCCCCCTCAGCCGCAGTCGCGCCTGGTGGGCATGACGCCGGTAGTCCGCACGCTCGAGTACGCGGACATCATCCCGACATCAGAGTGTCCGAGGGCATCGCGATCGATCACGGTGCGGCGAACACGGTCGTTCAACGGCTCAGTTGTCCCAGCCGAGCGCATGGCGTCGATTCGCCAGCCCGTGATGGACGTCTGGCGACTACATCAGTCGGCTCCGGAACCTGGCGACCCGCACCGGACAGGCAGCATACGCAGGGTGAGTATTGCCCTCCGGACACGGAACTGACACGCTCGTCGATGCACTAATTACGGTGCCTTCACGGTTGTTGCGCCGGTCCGCCGGCCTCCTCCACTGGACGACGGGCTGGCGTGTTGTGCAGCGAGTCCCTGCTGCAGCGGAGGTCACATGAGCGTTCTGTTCGGCGATCGGAAGCGAATCACCGTCGTCGGCGTGATCGGCTTGGCGGTGGCTCTAGTCGGCTCTCTTACATTCATCGTGCCCTTGCGGGTCCATGCTGCAGCGCCCAATGGGTTCTACCAGCAAAAAAACCTCATATCGGATCAGCCAAGCGTCGCAGTGATACAGGATTCCAACCTCGTGAACCCATGGGGCGTCACGTCCACCGCCACTAGCCCATTCTGGGTTGCGGACAATGTCTCCGGAGTGTCGACACTGTATTCCGGCGACGTTGGCGGCAGCTCGATCGTCAGGTCATCGCTGGTCGTGACGATTCCCGGTGGCGGCGCGCCAACAGGGATCGTCGCCAACGGCACGGCGGACTTCGTCGTGCACTCCGGGACGTCGAGCGGCCCGGCGCGGTTCATCTTCGCTTCGCAGACGGGCGTGATCAGCGGGTGGAATCCGGCGGTGCCGCCGCCTCCCACGTCGACCAGCGCGCAGGTCGGAGGAACGGGCGACGCCGTGTACACCGGACTCGCCATCGGCCAATCGGGCGGCGCCAACTACCTCTACGCCGCCGATTTCGAGCACAACACGATTGATGTGTACGACAAAACCTTCCAGCACGTGGAGCTCGATGGATCCTTCAGCGATCCGAACATTCCCAACAGCTACTCCACCTTCAATATTCAAAACCTCGGCGGGCGGCTCTACGTCACATACGCTCAGCAAAACCACAAGAAACCAGACGAGGAGACCGATCGCGGATCAGGCTTCGTCGACGTGTTCGATACGAGCGGTCACCTGCTTCAGCGACTGATCAAAGGGAATCACCTCAACGCTCCGTGGGGTCTGGCGCTGGCGCCGGGGAACTTCGGCCCGTTCAGCAATGCGCTCATCGTCGGCAACTTCGGCAACGGTCACCTTCAAGCGTTCGATCCGGACAGCGGCAGGTTCCTCGGCGAGCTCGGCAATGCCGACCGGAAGCCGATCGTCATCGACGGTTTGTGGGGCATCATCTTTGGCAATGGCGGATCGGGCGGCGATCGGAATGCGCTCTATTTTGCGGCAGGCCCGGAGGACGAGACGCATGGCCTGTTCGGGTCGTTGCGCTTCGTCGAAGGCTCTTAGCGGGCGCCGGATCGAATTGTAGAAGGGAGAAATGAACGACGCGCACGGGCCGTTCTGAACGAACGGCCCGCGCGGACCATGCGGACGATGCGGAAAACTACTGCAAGCGTTCTTTCTTCATGAGCAGCTGTGCAACGGTCGACTTGACGGCCATCTCGGTCGCCTCGCCGAGGATCGTGTCACGGAAGTCGGACGCACCGAACTCGATCCGGCCCACGCCCGCGCCGCCGCCACCACCGCCTGCGCCGCCGAGCAGCAGGCCGCTGCGCTTGGATGTGCCGTCACCCTTGGCCGAGATGAGAATCTCGCCGGTGGTCGTGCTGATCATCCGCGCGGTGATCGCCACGTTCGCCTTGCCCTTCGCGGTCCCGACCTCGCCGACGCCGTACTTGCTGCCGAAGCCGCCCGCACCGAAGCTCTTGTTGCTCTTTTCGGTACCGAACTTCGTCACCGACCCCACAACCAGATACTTCACGCCGAGCACCTTGCCGACCTGCGCCAGCGTCTTCGCGCTCGGGTCCGCCCGCTCGCTCTGGGAGAAGTTCTGCTCCGCCAGGATCGCGTCGAGGCGCTTCCGCTCGATCATGCGGAAGCTGCCGTCGTTCACGAGCTCGTCGACCAGCAGGTCGGAGATGCCCTGACCGATGTCCTGATTCCCGCTCCACCAGTGCTCGAGGGTGCCGTACTCGAAATTCAGGACCGCCACGGTTGGCCGTCCAGCCTGCGCCGCCGCCGGCAACGCGCACACAATCGACACAGCCGCACAGAGTGCTGTACGCACAAATGCTCGCACGTTCTACCTCCGAGTGAAGAGCTGGGGTATTTCAGTTTATCAGATCGTGCCATTTACTGGACACTGACCACGACCCACGTGTCACCGCGCTTCTCCAATCGCACCTCGGACGCCTGCTGTGGACCAGGCGCGCGCCCAATCTTCGGGACGAAGCGTCGGACCATGGCCACCTGGGCCACCGCCGTCCGGCCGGATGGGTCGACGGCGATCGACTTCACCGCCAGATCCACCTCATATCGATTCGCCGTAGCCATGAAGCGGCGCAGCTCTGAGACTTCGCCCGGGGAGAGCGCCTGCACGTCTGTCGTTTCACACTACTTCCGCGACAAAGAACGTTACGGGTGACGGTTTCGAACACCGCGCTCGATTTGACCGCCTCGCCGCTCGACCAGCAACCAGTCGTCAGCGGGCCCACGAGGCGAATCAATGCGGCGACGTCGAGAAAAACACCAGAAGGCGCAGTTCGTCGACGATGTCCGTGAACCGATGCTCCTGCCGCGCGGCAACATAGATGAGGGCGCCCGGAATGGCCTCGCGGCGGTCCTGCCCCGCCTCGAAAGTCGCCCGTCCCGAGACGACGTAATAGACCTCGTCTTCCTGGTGAGGGGTCTGGTGGTCCCACGCGCCGGCGGCCAGGACGTACAAGCCGGCGCGCAGCCTCGGAACACGGAGGAACTCGAGCCAGGGCTCACTCGCCGCCCGCTGACCCTCAAGGAGCTCCTCGCAATCGAAGGAGGTCCACCGCATCCTGACAAAACCGGGCACAGCGTAACTCGAAACGAACGGGCGTTCAAAGAACCGCTTCCGCCCTGGACCGGACGACGCTCGAGAGACCCTGATACGATCGGCTGAAGAGCAATGACCGACCAAGAGTTTCTCCAACGCTTCGAAGCCGCCGAACTCGCCGACTTCCGGCACGTGGATCACGTCCGCGCGGCGTGGGCCTATGTCGAGCGGGACGGGCCGGATCGCGCGTTGACATCCATGCTCGAGGGAATCCAGCGCTTCGCGAACGCCAAGGGCCAGACGTCGAAGTTCCACTACACCCTGACGCGAGCCTGGGTTGCGCTGATTGTCGACGCACGTGCGCGGTATCCCGACGCCCGCACGGCGCCGGCCTTGATGGCGGCTTGCCCGCTCCTCGTGGACGCGCATGCGATCGAGCGTTTCTATTCCGCCGCGATACTCGGAAGCGATCGCGCGCGCGCCTCGTGGATTGAACCGGATCGGTCACCGGTCACCGCTGCTATACCGGTTGGGACTGGTGGATCGCCAGTTTCCGGCAGTACCGGTGATTCCGGATCCCTTCGACCGATTCGCCAGAGCCGTGGAACATGCACAGTCAAAGGGCGTGGACACCGCCCCCGCGGCACTTGGCACCGCCGACGCACGGGGACGACCCTCGGTCCGAATGGTCCTCCTGCGCGGCGCCGATCCGCGCGGGTTCGTCTTCCACACCAACTACAACAGCCGGAAAGCGCGCGACCTCACCGAGAACGCACACGCCGCGCTGTGCCTGCACTGGCCGACGCTCGAAGAGCAGATCCGGATCGAGGGCTCGGTTGTCCGCCTCCCGGCAGACGAGTCGGATGCCTACTTCGCTGGCCGACCGCGGGAGAGCCAGCTCGGGGCGTGGGCGTCGGAACAGAGCGCGGTATTGCCCGACCGCAGCGTCCTCGAAGAGCGCGTGCGAAGCGTCGAAGCAGAATTCGACGGACAGCCAGTGCCACGGCCGCCGTTCTGGGGAGGGTTCCGCATCGTTCCCGACCGCATCGAGTTCTGGTACGGAGGAACGGCCCGCCTCCACGATCGAATCGTCTACGTGCCGGAGGGATCGGGCTGGCGTACCGAGCGACTGTTCCCGTGAGTTACGGCAGGCATCACTCGACCGACAGTCCTCTCTCAAAAGATCGCGAGACCAGGAGATCAAAAAAGCTGCATTCGATCTCCGCGGGTCCAATCTCCCGTCGAAGAAGCGATGGGAGCGTGCGAGGAGGTGCGCGATCGCTCTACGCTCTACCCCGGAACCAGAAGAACACCGGGACTCCCGCGCCCAGCAGCGCCGCGCCACGGCCGGCACTGACCGGATCCGCGCGCACGACGCTGGCGACCACTGCGGCGGCGACGAGGCAGAAAGCGATTGGGACGATCGGGTAACCGGGACACCGGAACGCCGCCGGCCGGCGTTGCTCGAGCGGCACGAGGCGGCGGAAGACGATCAGCGTCCCGACCGTCAGGCCGAAGAAGATCCAGTCCGCGAACACCACGTAATTGAGCAATTGCTCGTATCGTCCCGTCAGGACCAGCACGCACGACCATGCTGACTGCAGGATGATGGCAACCCACGGCGATCGGTACCGCGGGTGCAGCCTCGCGAGCGCCGGCAGGAACAGACCGTCGGCCGCCATCGCGTAGTAGACGCGGGTGGGCGCCAGGATGCCCAGGTCCAGGAATCCGAACGTGGAAATTGCGATCGCCGCCGTGACGAAGCGATCACCGAAGTCGCCGAACATCATTCCCGCGGCCCGGGACGCTGGCGTCACCGTCTGAGCCAGGCCGTCGAGCCCGAGCGCCCGCAGATAGACGGCATTCACCAGCACGTAGATCAGCACCACGATCGCGGTGCCTATCACCAGGCTCAGAGGGAGATTCTTTTCGGGACGATCGATTTCCTCGGCCAGGTAGTTGGCGCTCTGCCAACCGCCATACGCAAAGAGAATCGGGATCATCGACGCACCGAACGCCACCACCGTCCCAGGACTGCCCGGCGTGGCCGTCCGCACCGCCGACAGCCAACCGTCAGATGACGGGCTCAGCGCCGCGGCGGCGATGAGCACCGCCAGCGCTGCGACTTTGAGGACGACGAGGACGTTCAGCACTCGGCTGCCGGGCTTGACCCCGAAGTAGTTCACGACCGAGAGCAGCACGATCGAGGCAACGGCCAGGGGCACAGCCGCGATGTCGGGCCGTCCGACCAGGCGAAGCGCGTAGGTCGCGAAGGTGATCGCCACGGCCGCGATGGCGCCGCTCTCGATCACGAGCAAAAGGGCCCAGCCGTACATGAAGCCCGCAAGCGGATGCCAGCCGTCGCGCAGATAGACGTACTGCCCACCGGCCTTCGGAAACAGGCCCCCGAGCTCTGCGTACGCGAAGGCGCCCGCGAGAGCGATCACTCCACCGGCAATCCAGGCCGAGAGCACGAGCAGGCTGCTGTCGAGCGTCCGCGCGACGATGTACGGATTGATGAAGATGCCGGAGCCGATGATGCCGCCGATCACGACCATCGTGGCGTCGAACGGCCCGAGGGCGCGGCGCAAGGTCACGCGCCGCACTATACATCGAGCGATGCGAGCTCCCGACGCAGCCTCGAAGCCGCGTCCGGTGGACTACGATAGCGACACATGTCGTCGAGATTTCACGCGCCGTACATGGAATGGGCGAAGACCCGCCCGTCCGCTCGTTTCGATCTTGCCGGGAGCAATGTCCTCGCCTGCGACCTCGACGACATCCGGGGCGCGCGCGACGCGCTTTCGCTCTCGGGCAGAAACGACAACGGATACGCGCCGCTCATGGAGGCGATCGCCGCGCACTACAAGGTCGACCCAGCGTGCGTGACGACCGCGACCGGTGCAGCAGGGGCGAACTTTCAGACCTGCGCCGCACTCCTGGAGCCTGGCGACGAGGTCCTGATGGAGCGTCCGGGATACGACCCGCTGCTCGGCGCCGCTCGGCTCGTCAACGCGAGGACGCAGCGTTTCGAGCGGAGGTTCGAGGACCGCTACGCGCTCGACCCCGATCGCGTCCGAGCCGGGATCACCTCGCGCACGCGTCTCGTCATCATCACGAGCCCGCACAACCCGAGCAGCGCCACAGTCGACCTCACCGCGCTGCGCGAAGTCGGCCGTCTCGCCGAGGGCGTCGGCGCCTACGTGCTCGTGGACGAGGTCTATCTCGATGCGGCGGCGCACGGACGCCCGCCGGCGGCGGTGCTTGGCGAGCGCTTCATCTCGACCAGCAGCTTGACGAAGTCCTACGGACTGTCGAGCCTCCGGTGCGGGTGGGCGATTGCCGCTCCTGACGTGGCGGAACGGATCCGGCGTGCGCGGGACGTGATCGACGGCAACGGATCCGTGCCGGCCGAACGGCTGGCGACCCTTGCCCTCGAACAGATCGACGTTCTGCTCGAGCGATCGACTTCCCTGCTGGCCGCCAACGGCCGCCGGCTGCGCGCATTCCTCGGCGCGTCACCGGAGCTCGAGTACGTCGATCCAGGTGGCGGCACGGTGATCTTCCCTCGCATCAAGGGCGTCGACGACACCGCTGTGTTCGCCAGGCGGCTGCTGGCGGAGCGCGAGACCGCAGTCGTCCCGGGCCACTTCTTCGAAGCGCCGGCCCACTTCCGCATCGGAATTGGCGGCCTGACCACGACCGTTGACGCCGGCCTGGACGCCGTCCGCGCCGCCCTCGACGCCAGGGCCTGGTAGCCGCTGCGCCAAATGCGACCGCTTCTGCGCACCCAAGGTCGTCAAAACTTCCAGCCAGCCAGGAACGAGATCCCTCGATTCCGGATTTCCACGCCGTCGCCGGTCTCTTTGTCGATGTCGGTCAGTCCCCAGGAGTAGCGCCCGTCCACGACAAATCGGCCGCGATGGTAAGCCAGTCCGCCGACGAACCCGAAGTCGGTGGACTTGACCTGGTCCTTCACGTTCTCCTCGAACGACGTCCCGCCAAATGACGCGCTGCTCCTCGCTCGCAGGAGCACGCCGATCGACGGCCCGCCAAACACCGCGAAGTTGCGCTCCCGACTCCCTTTCATTCGATAGCTCACGAGGATCGGGACGTCGAGATAGTCGAGCTTTTCGGTGGACGTCCCGCCCAGCTGATCCGACTTGGCCCCCTTCTGGGTGAAGAGGACCTCCGGCTGAAGCTCCAGCCGCCCGCCGAGGGGCCAGGTGACGAATCCTCCAACGAGGAACCCGACGCGGAAGTCGAAGGATGCCGTATCGGCGTCGCTGGTCTCGTTCAAGTCGGCCAGCGTCAGCCCGCCTTCTGCGCCATACCCCAGCCCCTGGGCGCCCGCGGCCACTGCCGACCCGATCACCACCATTCCTATGATGCAGACAGCCGGTACTCGCATCTCGTCACCTGACCTCGTTGGTACTCTACTCTGGTAGCTGTCAGCTCTCAGCTCGCAGCTTTCAGCTTCGTGAGAATTCACAGCGACCCGAGTGACTTCCGGGATCAGAAACGTAGAGTGGGCAGAAACGCCGGCGGCTTCCTGTGCTTCGTCGCCTGCTCGTACGCATATGCGAGCGCGATGAGCCTGGCCTCGCTCCAGGCAGTGCCGATGAACGACAGGCCCACCGGCAGACCCTGAACGTCGCCTGCGGGCACAGTCACGCTCGGGTAGCCCGCCACTGCGCCAGGCGTCGAGCTCGCGCCCGTAAAGTGATCGCCGTTGACGAGATCGGTCGTCCAGGCCGGGCCGCCTGTCGGCGCGACGATCGCATCGAGGCGGTGCTTCGTCAGGACGGCGTCGATTCCGAGCATCCGCGCACGCGTACCGCACGTAGCGAGCGTCTTGCGATATGCGGCGGACGTCAGCGGTCCCTTCCTCTGCGCCATCGTCAGGATCTCCTGACCGAAATATTGCAGCTCGCGCTCCTTCTCGCGCTCGTTGAACGCGATCAGATCGGCGAGGGAGTGCACGTTGGCAGAAGGCGGCAGCCTTTTCAGATACGCGTTCAGATCCGCCTTGAACTCGTAGAGCAGGATCGCGAATTCACAGTCGTCCAGCTGCGATGCGGTTGGAATATCCGCCGGATCGACGATCACGGCGCCCTGGGCCTTCAGCGTGGCAATCGCCGCCTCGAGGAGCCGATCCGTCGCCGGGCTGTAGCCCGTGTACTTCTTTCTCGCGACGCCGATACGCGCGCCCTTCAACGCTCCGGCGTCGAGCGAAGTCGTGTAGTCGACAGCCACGCTCACCGGCCGTCGCGTCGTGGCTCTGTCGGCGGTATCCCGGCCGATCATCCCTCCGAGCAGCGCCGCCGCGTCGGCCACCGATCGCGCCATCGGCCCCGCGGTGTCCTGCGTGTGCGAGATCGGGATGATCCCCGTCCGGCTCACCAATCCGACCGTCGGCTTGATCCCGACGAGACCATTCGTTCCCGACGGGCACACGATCGATCCGTCCGTCTCCGTGCCGACGCCAGCGGTGGCGAGGTTCGCGGCTATCGCGGCGCCGGTGCCGGAGCTCGATCCGCACGGGTTTCGATCGAGGACGTACGGGTTGCGCACCTGACCGCCCCGCCCGCTCCAGCCGCTCGTCGACTTCGTGGATCGAAAGTTGGCCCACTCGCTCAGATTCGTCTTGCCAATGATGACGGCGCCCGCAGCGCGCAGCTGCTTGACGACGAATGCGTCACGGGCCGCGATGGATCCCTCGAGCGCGAGAGAACCGGCGGTGGTCGTCATTCGATCGGCAGTATCGATGTTGTCCTTGATGACAATCGGGATTCCATGCAGGGGGCCGCGTGAGCCCTTCGATTTCCGTTCCGCATCGAGCGCGTCCGCAATTGCCAGCGCTTCCGGGTTGGTTTCGCTGATCGAGCGCAATGCCGATCCGCCGCGATCGGTCTCGTCGATGCGTTTCAGGTAGAGCTCGACCAGTCGCCTGGAGGTGTATCGGCCTTCCGCCATTCCGTCCTGGAGCCGAGCGATCGTCGTTTCGTTCAACTCGAAGGCATTGGACGCCTGCTGCTGAGCGCCCAGCGGCGCGAGACCGATAGCCATGCTCAACAAGGTAAGGGCTCGTCGCATGATGCGCGACAGCCTAGCACGGCGAGGTGAGGTGAGGCGCCGTCAGGCGCGCAGGCGGTCGACGATGGTGCGCCAGGTGCGCGCGGCAGCCGTGGTATCCGATGCGAGCGCAGCGCCGCAGACGAGCGCCTCGCCGCCCGGCGCCGGATACGACCACACCGGCTCGACCTCGAGCCTCAGGTCGATGCTCGGAACCTCCACGTAGAAGAGCCGAGGCATCGACGCCGTCGAGGGAATCTCCAGGCGGAGTCCGCCGTAGCCGACCTCGAGCACCGCGGCCGGCAGCCCCGCCGCTGTCACACGAAAGCCGCCCGCAACCGGCATCCGGGGCCATCGGCGCTGCCGTCGCACGGCCGCCAGGCAGCGCGCGACGTTTTCGAGAAACTCCGCCGGCTTGATTGGCTTCCGAACGAACTCCGCGTTGTACCGGCCGGCCTCGAGCTCCATCAACGGCTCGTCGTAGCCGGTCATGATCATGAGCCCCATCTCCGGGTACTCGCGCCGGCACTGCATCACCAGGTGAAGACCGTTGTAGCTCCGCAACCTGACGTCGGAGATGAGCAGATCGTAAGTGCTCGCGGCCATCAGCTCTTTCGCGGCCTGATAGTTCGAGGCGGCCGTGACGTCGTACCCGCCCCCAGCAGCAGCTCGTTGATCCCTTCGAGCGCGTGCGGATCGTCGTCCAGGACCAGAATACGAAAGAGCAGCTTCATGGTGGTGATGCCAATCGGGCCGCAATGAGAATGCCAGAGAAACGCAGCCGGAAACCTTCGGACTTCGGTGCGCAGAGTCGAAAAGCGCTCACCGTCCGGGCTCGGATTCGTAACTCGGGGAAGGAAACTGCAAGCGCCGAGGCGCAAAGAAACGGGCGGAAAAGTCTGGTCAGTGGACGACAGGGCGGGTTGGAGCAGCCGCCGCGAGGACTCGGGTGATCATCGCATCGAGCTTGCGCTGCTCCATCTGGAACGGACCGGCCACGGCTGCGCCTGTCGGAATCTCGATGGCGATCACGACGCCCTCCGGAGTCGGCTCGACGATCCAGCTGAAACCGCGGAGCGCGACGAATCGTTCTTCGGCCTCCGGATTCTTCACGCGATCGATCGCCGTCAGGATGGACTTGAGAACCTCGGCAACGTCCCGATCCGTCCACGACGCAGGGACGTCCGCGACCTCGAGATGCTCTGTGACCGCATAGGTTCGCTCGCGCAGCACGATTTCGACATCGAATGTCATTGGCCTCTCAGTATACCTGCGCGATGTCGCTACAGCCTCGCCGCGAGCGCGTCCGCCGTCGTCACCGGCGCCTGGCAGGTGAAGTTCCGGCAGATGTACGCAGCAGCGCCAGAGGGACCCTCCTGCATGGCCGCGACGAACGGCAACAGGCCCGCCAGCGCTTGCTGCGACGAACCGGGCGCCACCGGTACTGTCGCCGCGAAGGGCCGATAGTGCTTCGCAACCTCGGCGAAGAGTTCACGAGTCGACTGCAGCTCCGGCGATCCAACGATCACGACCTGCGTGTGCTCGGCATGCCAGGCGGAGAGTGCGGCCATCATCATCGGTATAGCACGCCCGGCAGCGCCGGCGCGCGATCCGTATCGCGCGAGCGATCGCTCCGCGCGCTCGAGGTATTCCAGGCCTCCAACGAGATGGCCGAGCACGATGAGGTTGTGGGTCGCAAGCGAGCCCGCGGACGGCTCGGCACCGTCATGATCTTCTTTGAGACGCAGCAAAACGTTCGGATCCGTCCCGGTGGTGCTGAACCAGCCGCCGTCTGACGGATCGCGGAAGAGCGCATCCTGTCTTTCCTGCAGAGAGACAGCCCATTCGAGCCACACCGTATCGCCGTCGGCCTGAAACAACTCGAGCAGGCCGTAGATCAGGCTCGCGAAGTCTTCCGCATATCCATCGATTGCGGCCTCGCCGTCGCGATACCGTCGAAGCAGGCGGCCTTCACCAGGGAGCCACAGTTGCGTCCGGATGAACTCCGCAGCCTTCCTTGCCGCCGCCAGATAGCGTGCCCTGGATGGAGAGGCGACCAGCACGCGCGCAGCGCGGGCAAAGGCGGCGACCATCAAGCCATTCCAGGCCGTCAGGATCTTGTCGTCGAGGTGAGGTCTTGGACGTGAGGACCGCGCGGCAAAGAGCGCTGAGTGCGCACGCCCGACCGCCGCCATGACGTCGGCCTCGCCCAGACCGCTGCGGGCGGCGATATCGTGGATCGACTCGGCGACATACAAGAGATTCTTGCCACGGAATTCCCCTTGCGGATCCTGCGGCGCGTTCCCATCGGGCTCGATGCCGAACCGCCGACGCGCGACGTCGGCATCGGCGCCGAGGATTGCCGCGATTTCGTCGTCCGACCAGATGTAGAACGCTCCCTCGGACTTGTGAGTGCCTGCAGGAGCATCAGGCGGCAAGCTGTCGGCGTCTTCGGCGGAATAGAAGCCGCCCAGAGGATCCGTGAGGTCGCGCAGGACGTAGTTCAGCGTGTCTTCGGCGACGGTCGCGAAGAAGTCCTCGCCGGTGGCCTGAGCTGCCTCGAGATACGCCATGGCGAGCTGTGCCTGGTCGTAGAGCATCTTCTCGAAGTGCGGTACACGCCACTGCGCATCTACCGAGTACCGATGGAATCCTCCGCCGATGTGATCGCGCAGGCCTCCCATTGCCATCGCGCGCAGCGTGTCCGTGGCCATGAGGAGCGGCGCCTGCGCCGCGACACCACTCGCGACGCGCCGCGCGTGCTCCCGCAGCAAGAACAGCATCTCGGACGGCCGGGGAAACTTGGGCGCGTCTCCAAACCCTCCGTGGCGCCGATCGAACGCCATCTGAAACTGCTCGATCCCGGCGTCGAGCGCGTCGACTCCGGCCACTGTCGCACTCGCGCGAGACTTACCATCAGTGCCCGTGACTGACTTCAACCGGTCCAGCAGCTCCGCCGCCGCTTCGTGAACCTTCGCGGGGTCATCGCGCCACACGCGGGCGAGTTCCGTGAGCAGGTCGGCGAAACCCGGACGGCCCCAACGCGACGTCGGGGGGAAGTACGTGCCGCCGTAGAACGGTTTTAGATCAGGTGTCAGGAACACGCTCATCGGCCATCCGCCCGATCCCGTCGTCGCCTGCACGAAGGACATGTAGACGCGGTCGACGTCGGGCCGTTCCTCGCGGTCGACTTTGATAGAAACAAAGTCCTGGTTCAGGGCTTCGGCGATTGGCTGGCTCTCGAACGACTCGTGCTCCATGACGTGGCACCAATGGCACGTCGAGTATCCGATCGAAAGAAAGATCGGTTTCTGTTCGTCCCGCGCGCGGGCGAACGCTTCGTCTCCCCAGGGGTACCAGTCGACGGGGTTGCCGGCATGTTGAAGGAGGTAAGGGCTGCGCTCGCGGGAAAGACGATTCATTACAGCAATCGTACGGCATTACGCGCCGGGAGCCTATCGCACGCGGCATCGGATGCGGCCGCGATTGATGAGCAAATGACGCTCCCTGGGCGGAGTTCCGCCGTCTTGGATAGAATCCCGGACATGGATCTCGCCGTCGAGACGCACGGGCTCACGCGACAGTTCGGGAATTTCCGCGCGGTGGATGCGATCGACCTTGCCGTGCCGGCGGGAAGCTTCTACGGCTTCCTGGGGCCGAATGGCGCGGGCAAGAGCACGACGATCAAGTGCCTGACCGGTCTGCTGCGCCCGACGAAGGGCTCGATGCGGATTCTCGGGATCGATCCGCTCGCGGATCCCGTCGCCGTCAAGCGCCGCATTGGAGTGGTCCCCGAGGATCTGGCGCTCTTCGATCGCCTGACGGCGCGCGAGACGCTCGACTTCGTGGCGCAGGTCCACGGGATCGACGATGCGACAGCCCGGAACCGGGCGTCCGATCTGCTGGGTCTCATGGATCTCGAAGACGCCGGCAGCACGCTCGTCGTCGACTTCTCGCACGGGATGCGGAAGAAACTGTCGCTCGCCGCGGCCCTTCTTCCTGCTCCTCGGCTGCTCTTCCTTGACGAGCCCTTCGAAGGCATCGACGCTGTCGCGTCCCGCCAGATCAAAGATCTGCTCCACGCGTTCGTCGCTCGCGGCGGTACCATTTTCCTGACCTCACACATTCTGGAGATCGTCGAGCGCCTGTCGACGCACATCGGCGTCATTGCGCGAGGCCGGATGGTCGCGCAGGGCGCGATAGACGACTTGCGTGCGAATGCCGCGGGCAAGGGTCTCGAAGAGTTGTTCATCGAGCTCGTCGGCGGCGACGCGCGCGCAATCGTCGCTCTCGACTGGATCTGATCGATGTTCCGGATTCTGCGAGCGTTCGCCTGGTTGCGCTGGCGGGCCCTGATCAATGCGTTCGAGCGAACTGGCGGGCGGGACACGCTCGAACGCTTCTCGATCGCCATAGACAAGATCGGTCCGATCGTCGCGGCGGTGCTGCTGGTGCCTTCGATGATCGGCGTGTCCGCCCTGAGCGCCGTCGGGGGCTACATCCTGGCCGCAGAACCGGGCTATCTTCCGGTCGCTGGAATCATACTTCGGGCTTTCGCGCTTGCGCTGACAGGCCTTGCGATCGTCGGTCCGATCCTCCTTCCTGTCATGGAACGTACGAACCCGGTCAGGCTGATGCTCCTGCCGATCCCGCGGGCGACGCTATACATTGCGCAGGTGTCGGGGGCCCTGGCGGACCCCTGGACCGTCATCGCGCTCCCGCTCGTCATCTTCCTGCCTGTAGGATTCGCCGCCGGGCAGGCATACGCGGCCGCTGCCGCCACGATCGTCGCGGGTCTCCTGTTCTTGTGCGTCATCGTCGGATTGTCAACGCTGACCGGCTGCGTTGTCCAACTCGTCATGCGCGACCGGCGACGAGGCGAGCTCGCGGCGCTTGCCTTAATTCTTCTCATCCCGCTGATTGGCGTCTCGATGAACGCCGTGCATTGGAGCGTCTCGCGGCGCGGCCGTCGTGGGCCGGTTCCGATAGAACAAGCCACGCGCCCAGGGCGTGCCGAGCGAATCGGCCAGGTCGCCTTCAGCATGACGCCTTCCGAGCAGTACGTGAAGGTGACGAGGACCGCGATTCCGGGTGACCTCCCGTCGAGCGCCGGAGCGCTGCTGCTTCTCGCAGCCACCGCGGCGCTCGTACACGGCTCGGCCTATCTCGTCTTCGAGCGGCTCCTCGCGTTTCCGGGCGCCATCGCGGGTCGTCGCTCGGCCAGCAAGCGCTCCCAACCTGTCCGGCGGATTCCCGGACTGTCGGCTGGTGCCAGCGCGGTCGCGGTGGCCCAGATCCGGCTCACTCTGCGGACGCCGCGCGGCCGATCCACTTTTCTTGCGCCGCTCCTGATTTTTCTCGTGTTCACGATACTGTCCATTCGCGCCGGCGACGCACTGTTCAGCATCGTGCCGGAGAGCGGCATCGGCCTCGCCGCCTTTGCCGGATTCTTCAGCGTGATGGCTACGCTGCCTTTCGCGATGAACCAGTTCGCTCTCGACGGCGCGGGACTCACCTTGGAGTTGCTGTCGCCGCTCTCGGACAAACAGTTGCTCGACGGAAAGGCCGTGGCCATCGGCGCGATGGCAGCGGCACCCGCACTCGCGTGCCTCATCGTCGCCTTTCTTCTATTTCCACGTGGGCCCCTGGCGCTCTGGATCAGCGTTCCTGCCGGCGTCGCAGCGATTTGCCTGCTCGTCGCCCCAATTGCCGCTGCCGTGTCTGCGACATTTCCCCGCGCCGTCGATTTGAACAGCATCAGCCGCGGCAGCAACCCGCACGGCGTGGCGGGCCTGCTCGGCGTGGCCAGCATCGTTCTCTCGAGTCTCCCGGTCGTCGCACTGGCGTTCGTTGGGATTCGAACGCTGCACCGGCCGGAGCTCACGCTCCTGATGCTGCTGATCTGGTGTGCCCTCGCACTGGCCCTCAATCGCCTGCTGTTCCGGCCGGTGCGCGTCCTGCTCGCTAGACGGCGGGAAAATCTCGGGATGGTGACGGGCTAGTGGACTGAAGTTGCACCTCTGGCGGAGGCAGCCGCGGTCCGTTCCTGATCGTCAGGTGCGCGGAGAAGGTGCGGCTGGAATTGCTTCGGGGCGATGGCGGCGCAGGCGGGCGTAGGCAGCCGTCACCTCGACTCCGTACAGGAGGATGACGGCGGAGATGTAGATCCAGATCAGAAACACGACGACGGCCGCGATGTATCCGTGGACGGTGCTGAACCGCGAGAGATCCCGCACGTAGATCGAAAAGCCGGCCAGAGCACCCCGCCAGAGAAGCCCTGTCAATATGGCCCCGACCCACACGTCCCGGAAACGTACCTTGGCATTCGGCACGAAATAGAAAATGAGGCCTACCACGAAGATGAACGTCCCGGTCGTTGCCCACTTGATCGCCAGGCTCTGGAGCACGAGCAGAGCCGGGACTCGCACCAGCACGCCGGAAAACCATCGGGACTCCGCGACATTGATGGCGGTGACGAGCAGAAGGCCACCGAGGAGAAGGACGTCGGCAGCCACGAGCATCAGGAAGGAAATGAGCTTGTGGCGAAGGTAACTGGGCTGCTTCTCCACTCCCCACGCGTGATTGATCGCCGACGTGATCGCCCCGAAGACCCCCATCGCCGCCCAGATCATCAGCACGCTGCCAACAACGCCCAACCGGGTGGGAGCCTGCTGGAGGGCGTCGAGCTGCACCGTCACGAACTCGAACTGCCGGGGAAAGTAGCGAAGCACGAAGGCCAGCACCGCCGAACGGTCACTCTCGGAACTGGTGACGCTGGCAATGATCGAAAACGCGAGAAGGAAGAAGGGGAACAGCGACAGCAGCGAGTAGTACGCAATCGACGACGCGAAAGTGAGGTCGTTGCTGTGGTAGATCCCGGTGACACCGCGCCACACGGCGAGTCCGGTCAGCCGAATCTCCGAACGGAGGCGCGTGAGCAGACGCCGCCGCCTGGAGGCGTTGCGGATCGCCTCCGCCGTCGCCGTCACTCCACGATCATATCCCGCGGTGGCCGCTCTCGGTCCAGGCGTGCTGCACCTCCCGGCCGATCCATGCGGGTAGAGTCGCCGTCAGCGCCGTCACGGCGAAGCGCCAGGCCAGGCGCCGCAGCGGAGGCGTTCTGACGACGTAAATGGCGACGCCAACCGCGGCGCTGGCCAGCAGCACATTCGCCACCTGCTCGGCGCGTTCATCAGTCATGGGAGACCCGAACCCGCGGATCGCAAAAGTGACTCGAGCCGCGCGTCACGCGGGACAGGCGCGACTCGCACCTGTCCCGGCAGATTTACGTCCGATTGATGGAGGTGGCCGACGGGTAGGTCGACGGACCTGTCGTGCCAGTCGCGCTGGCCGGCCCCTGACCGGTCGTCGGCGCACCACTGATGTTGCTCACGTTGGTGCGCGCGCGATCGTAGGCGTCCTTGCCGCGATCGACTATCTGGCTCACCTTCTCTGTTGCCTGCTGATATGTGTCGTTCGCCGTTGCCCGCAGCTTGCCCGCCTGATCGCTCAGCTGATTCCGCAGCTCCGATCCGGCTCGCGGAGCGAAGAGCATCCCGAGACCCGCACCCAGCACGGTTCCCGCAAGCAGTCCCATCAGAAACGACCCGCCGCCATCCTCACGCTCGAGACGATCGTATTCGTACGCCATGTACCCTCCTGATATTCGATCCCGTTACGTCCGTTCAAATTCAACGGTTCAAAGCCGGCTCGCCGAATCGGCCGAGGAGCCTGGCCTTCCACCATTGCCATGTCCGGCGGCACTGCTCAGCACCGACGCGACTACCGCGCGAATGCCTCGAACGACGCCAGTTGCCTGATTCACCTTGTCGCGCACCGAGTGCTTCACTCGTTCTGCCGTCTCGTCGACCCGATCCATGGTCCCGCTGATCGCGGAATCCACCCGCTCGGTCTGCTGGCTCACGCGGGACGTCACTGTCTTGACGTCACCGAGAATCGCCTCAACTTTCTCACGCAGTGGCGCGACCTGCCGCATTTCGAGGTCGTTCACGAGCTGCGTTATACGCCGGTACACGATGAAGCCGGCAACGCCTGCGCCTATCAGCACCAGCGCCTGAAGCACGCTGACGCCCGCCATGATGCCCAGCAACACGTTCGTCGTGCTCAGATCCACCCCCATTTGCAGCCTCCTACGCCGACCAACGGCCGCCCTGCGTCCCGGCGGCCATGTCGCTCAGCGATCTCCATCCTTCGTCCGCGGCTGTCCTGGCTTTTTCGACGGTGCTCCGAACTCGCGACAGTTCGCCGATGAAGTCATCCAACCTCGGCTCGATTTGATCGCGAGTGCGGCGTCCGCGCTCCGTCAGGTACAGCCATCCCCAGACTCCACCGGCGATAGCGCCGAATAGAGTCGCCGTCAGCACACGCGATCGCTCGTCCACAGCGTCCTCCTTGTCCACGAACCCGTGGTACGTCCCCTACCGACAAACACCTATCAAACAGCGTACCACTCCAAGGCCATCTACTTCTGACCGGCAGCATTATCCTGGCGGACCGGTCGGTATGAACATCGCCACCGCAACGCCGTCCCAAGTGTCGCCGGAAGGGCTGTCCGCGGCCTCGGATCCCATCGGCATCACCGCGATGGTCGTCTGATCCAGCCCGTAACGGCTCAGAATGTAGTCACGGACGAGCTGCCCTCTCGAACGGCTGAGAAGGAATCGCTCGTCCGCAGTCGGCTTCTGTGCGTAGCCTTCCACGACAATGGGGCTCGTTCTGGGGTAGCGGACGAACTGCGACATGGCCGAATCCAGCCGGCTGCGCCCCTGATCGCTGAGCCGCTCCGCCCCCTGGGCGTTACGCTCGAAAAGCAGCTCAGCCCGGATCCAGAGCCGCAGCGCGCGGCGCTCCTTGTTTTCGAGCGCGCCTTGCCGATACGCGTCCACGCTGACGTCGGCAAGATCGAAGTAGCCTCGGCGGGTGAAGAACCCGCGGACCAGGAAGTTGTGCTTGAGCGCCTCGGTCGTCTCGGCCATGTCCGACATGACGTCCCTGGCTGACGTGAGCGTCTGTTGGAGATTGCTCGTCAGCCCATTCACGGGACCATCTTCGCCTTGGAGGTTCGCCAGCGCGGTCTTGGCCTGGAGGCTCGCTTCCCGGACATTCGCCATGGTCGCTTCGGCATCCGCCGCCATCTTCTTGGCACTCTGATACAGCGCGTCGTCGGTGAGGAGCCTGCCGGCGGTGCCCCGACCTTCACGAAGGCCCGTGATGATGACCTGGAGATCCGCGCTGACTCTTTTGCCCGACACGAGGATCGCCTTGGCGTCGTCGCCGACGTCGTCCAGGATCCTCTGCGCGGTGGCAGTCGTATCCGAAATCGTCGTGAGCACGTTGTCCACCTCGCCTTTCAGGTCGAGAATCGTGCTGGTGACGGTATCGATCGTGTCGCTCATCTTCGACATCAAATCAGCAATGTCGACTGGCTCGCGGCTTCGAATCGTGCCCTCATCCGGAACGACTGGAGACCGCTCCGTTCCCGAATCTATTTGCACGAACTTGTTGCCGACGAGACCGTCGCTCTGAATCGCCGCAACGGAGTCGAGACGCAGGAGCTGATGCAGGTCACTCCTGACGCGCATCCGCACGCGAAACTTTCCTGCTGGCGAAGCCGGCACTCGAATCGACACGACTTCGCCGGCGTCCATTCCGGACACTCTGACCTTGGCTCCGCCGTCGAGGGCGGCGATCTGCGAGAACTCCGCGTACACCTCGAAGGTGTCGCTGAAAAGCATGCGGCGGCTGCCGATCAGAAAGATGCCGACAGTGAAGAGAAGGATGCCTCCTACGACGAACGCACCGACGGCAACGAGTCGCGCGTTTGGCATATCAGCCCGAGTGACTTGAAGCCATGAACGCGCGGACCAGCTCGTTATCGCTCTGGTCGAGATCTGCTGCGGTGCCCTTTGCGAGAACTCGGCCTTCGTGGAGCATCACGAGCTCATCCCCAAGCCGGCGCGCGCTCGTGATGTTGTGTGTGACGACGATGACGGTCGTTCCGCCTTTCTGTTTGAGCCCGAGCAGCAGCGCGTCGATCTCGTCGGACGTAATCGGATCGAGTCCGGCGCTCGGCTCGTCCACGAGGAGGATGGGCGGATCGAGCGCGAGCGCGCGCGCGAGGCCAGCGCGCTTCCGCATGCCGCCAGAGAGCGCCGCGGGCATCTTGTCGTACTCCCGTTCGAGCCCCACGGCCGCCAGCTTCTGTTGCGCACGGCTTCGGATCTCAGAATCGGCGAGCCTGCTGTGGCGTCTCAAGGGAAATGCCACGTTCTCGCCGACCGAGATCGAGTCGAAGAGCGCGGCGTTCTGAAAGAGAAACCCGACCGACTTTCGAACCCGTGCGAGGTCCTGACCGGTCAGGCTGCTGACTTCATGACCCTGAACGAACACGCTCCCGCTGTCGGGCCTCACCAGCCCGATGATGTGCCGCAGCAGCACGCTCTTTCCCGTACCGCTCCGTCCGAGGATTACGAAGCCACAACCGGCCGGCACGTCGAGGGTTACGTCATCCAGTACGCACCGGGAGCCGAACGACTTGGTGACGTGTTCCAGCCGCACCGAGGGCAACGCCTCCGAGGTGCGAGACTGCATCGTCGAGCGCTCCGCAACCGCCTCGATCATCCGCCGGCTGCCTTTGGAAAGATGAAGAAGATCAGGCGCACGAGGACGACGTTCGCGACGATGATCAGCATCGAGGAGAAGACGACGGCGCGCGTGGACGCGCGGCCGACGCCTTCCGTTCCCGACTCGGTCGTGAACCCGAGATAAGACGACATCGTGGCGATGATGAAGCCGAAGACCATCGTCTTGACGGTCGCGGGAACGTAGTCAGTCAGATCGACGATCGAGAACGCGCGGTTGAAGTAGAGCAGCAGCGGCATGCCGGTCGTCGCCGTTTCCGCGAGAAATCCGCCCAGCATCCCGGCAAAGTTCATGATGGTGGTCAGGATCGGCAGCGCGATGATACAGGCCGCGACGCGCGTGACGACGAGGTAGCGGAACGAGTCCACGGCGGAGGCCTCGAGGGCGTCTATCTGCTCCGTCACGCGCATGGCGCCGAGCTCGGCGCCGATTCCCGCGCCGATCCGGCCCGACAGCAGCAGGCCAGCGGTCAGCGGACCCGTCTCGCGTACGAGCGCGATGGCCAGGCCCGCTGGGATCATCGCCTCTGCGCCGAAGCGCTCGAGCGATGCCCGCGTGTGCATCGAGAGCACCACGCCTACTGCCATGCCGGAGACGGCGATGAGCGGCGCCGATCGCAGCCCCAGCTCGAACAGTTGCCGGATGGTTTCGCGGATCTCGAAGGGAGGGACGATGAGCTCTCTCAGGGCCTTGAACGCGAAGATCGACACGGCCCCCGCCGAGGCGAGCAGCGTGACGACGATGCGGCCTACGCGTTCAAGCATGCGTCGTCGAGCTTGCAATCAGAAGGCCAGGTGACTCAGATCGGGGCGACGCGTCGGGCCGCGCTCTTCCCGGCGTCCTGGATCTCGTGCTTCTTCATCTTGCTGTAGAGCGTCGGACGATACAGCCCGAGGATCTGCGCGGCTTCCTGCTTGTTCCAGTTCGTGCGCTGGAGCGTCTGCACGATAGCCATCTTCTCGATTTCGGCAAGCGTGCGGTGCGGCGGAATCACGAATTCCGCCGCCGTGGTGCTCTCGCTCCGAAGCGACTCCGGCAAGTCGGTGACGGTGATCTCGGTGCCCTTGGTCACCAGCACTCCGCGCTCGATGACGTTCTCCAGCTCGCGGACGTTGCCCGGCCACCGGTGGCGAATCAACACGTGATACGCCGCCGGGGCGATGGACTTGACGTTTCGCTGGTGGCGATGGCGGTACTTCTCGAGGAAGTGTTCGCATAAGAGCGGAATGTCCTCGGTGCGTTCGCGGAGCGGCGGCACGCGCAGCGTAATCGTATTGATGCGGAAGTAGAGATCCTCGCGCAGCTTGCCTTCACGCAGCGCCATGTCGAGGTCGATGTTGGTCGCGCAAATCAGCCGGAAATCGACCCTGACGATTCGATCGCTGCCGATCGGACGATACTCCCGCTCCTGGAGCACCCGGAGCAGCTTGGTCTGCAGGTAGGGCGGCATTTCGCCGATTTCGTCGAGCAGCAGCGAGCCGCCCTCCGCCATCTCGAACAAGCCTTCCTTGTCGTTCTGCGCGCCCGTGAACGCGCCCTTCTTGTACCCGAAGAGCTCCGACTCGATCAGGTCCTTCGGGATGGCCGCGCAGTTGATCTTGATGAACGGGCCTTTGGCGCGCTTGCTGTTGTAGTGCAGTGCATTCGAGATGAGCTCCTTGCCGGTGCCGTTCTCGCCCTGGATCAGGATGTTCGCGTCGCTGCCCGCAACGCTCTCGACCAGCTCGAGCACTTCGTGCATCTTCTTGCTCTTGCCGATGATGTTCCCGAATCGGAACTGCCCTTCCAGCTTCTGTTTCAGAAGAAGGTTTTCGCCAACCAGGTCTCGACGCTCGATGGCCCGCTCGAGCATGGCCAGGAGCGTGTCCGGCTCGATGGGCTTCTCGACGAAGCTGTGCGCCCCCGCCTTCATGGCCTCGACGGCCTTGGGGACGCTGCCGTGCCCCGTGATGACGATGACCTCTGTATCCGCGTGGATTTGCTTGAACTTACGGAGCAACTCGAGCCCGTCGGCATCCGGCAGCATCATGTCGGTGACGACGACGTCCGGCTTCCAGGTCTTGAAGATCTCCTCGCCGCGGGTGCCGATCATGGCGGTCCGCACCTCATAACCCTCGTGCTCGAGCAGAATCTTCAGCCACTCGATCATCGCTGGCTCGTCGTCTATGGCGAGCACGCGGCTCTTTTTCTTCAGAGTCATCTGTGACCTCGAGGCTTCCGTGGACAATGATAATACGGCTCGAGGCGAAACCGGCGACGATAAGCATACACATCGGCTAAAGAGTGTCCAGATTCTGACACACTCTGGTTGTTCAGCTGGAATTATCCCAGCCGTGGCGGCCAATCAGTGGAACGAACGAGCAAGCCTCCCCTTCGCGGGTCTGGAAGCGAATGCCTTCACGGTCGATGAGGGTGAGTCGCTGTAGGCCGGGCGGTCCGACGGGAATGACGAGCCGGCCGCCGTCGGCAAGCTGGGATAGCAGCGTTTCGGGAACCGCCGGGGCGCCGGCCGTCACCAGAATGCGATCGAACGGGGCGGCTTCCGGCCAGCCCTCCGATCCATCTCCTACGACGACCCGGACGTTGTCGCATCCGAGCTCGTGCAGTCGATCGGCAGCCTGCCGGGCGAGGCTCCCGTGGCGCTCGATCGAAATCACGGCCGCCGCCAGACGCGACAGAATCGCCGTCTGATAGCCCGAGCCGGTGCCAATCTCGAGGACACGATCGGTGGCGGCCGGCGCCAAAGCATCCGTCATCAGGGCGACCATGTAGGGCTGCGAAATCGTCTGCTTCTCCCCAATCGGGACCGGCCGGTCTTCATAGGCCTGGCCGCGGCTGTCGGGAGGTACGAACTGATGGCGTGGAATCTCGCGCAACACAGCCAGGAGGCGCGGGTCACGGATGCCGCGCAGCGCGATCTGCTGCTCGACCATGGCGAGCCGCGCAGCCGTCTCGTCCACCAGCCGATTATGCCGCGCCGGGTGAACGGAGGGTACGGAGAATACGGAGACGGTCACAAACGGAGAAACGGAGAAAACGGAGACGAAACGGAGGGGCCGGGACGGCTTGCGGCGGTCCGGGCGCGACGCCGGCCGCAGGCCGGGGTCCGAGTGGGCGAGCGTAACGGTGGGCGCAAGCCGGTGGGGTCATGGACGGCTTGCGCCCACCGTTACGCTCGCCCACTCGACCGCGCTACGCGCGGTCGCGCACATCAGAGTCACAGACGGACCGACGACTGTGCAATCTTCTCCGTTCGTGCCCCGTTTTCTCCGTTGCTCCGTTTGTGAACGTTTCCGGAACCTCCATCCCCTCCTTCGCTCACGTCGTCAGCTATAATCCGGGCCATGCCGGAGCCCAGCAAGCCTGCGTCAGCCCCAACGCCCGCGCCGACCGAGCGGATGCGTCCGGATGCCGACAAAGTCCTGTGCGAACGCTGTGGAGCGGAGATGTTCCGCATGCACGCGGTCTGGCGCTGTCCTGTCTGCCGCTACAAGACGGACTGCTGCGGCTGGTGACGGCTGACGCGGTCACCGCGCGTTCCCGTATCAGCTGCCGTCCACCGCGTCGCCACACATGGATGTCATCGACTCCCAGATCGATACCCGTTCGGAGCTGTTCCGGACGAACTCTGCGCGCCTGATGGCGCTCGTCGCCGAGCTGCGCGAACGAACCGGTGTCGTCAGGCGCGGCGGGGGCGATCGATACGTCCAGCGTCACCGCGAGCAGGGCAAGCTTCCAGTACGGGAGCGCATCGACAAGCTGCTCGATCCGCACTCACCTTTCCTCGAGCTCTCTCCCCTTGCCGCGTGGGGTCTCTACGACAACGAGGCGCCGGCGGCGGGGATCGTCACCGGCATCGGGCGCGTGTCCGGCCGCGAAGTCCTGATCGTCGCCAACGACGCGACCGTGAAGGGCGGGACGTACTATCCGATGACCGTCCGGAAGCACGTCCGCGCTCAGGAAGTCGCGCTCCAGAACCGACTGGCCTGCGTCTATCTGGTCGACTCGGGAGGCGCGTTCCTGCCGCTTCAGGCCGAGGTCTTTCCCGATCGCGATCACTTCGGCCGCATCTTCTTCAACCAGGCGCGGATGTCCGCGCAGAAGATCCCGCAGATTGCCGTGGTCATGGGATCGTGCACTGCCGGCGGCGCGTACGTGCCTGCCATGTCGGACGAAACAATCATCGTCAAGGGTACCGGCACGATCTTCCTCGGTGGGCCTCCACTCGTGAAGGCGGCGACGGGCGAGGAAGTGACGGCCGAGGAGCTCGGCGGCGCTGATGTCCACACGCGGCTCTCGGGTGTCGCGGACTATTTCGCCGAAGATGACGACCACGCACTGCACCTCGCCAGGACGATCGTCGGGACGCTCAACACGCGCAAAGCGGCCCCGGCCGACATGGCAACGCCGGAGGATCCGCTCTACGATCCGAAAGAGATCTACGGAATCGTGAACGTCGACACGCGAAAGCCGTACGAGGTGCGCGAGATCGTCGCGCGGATGGTCGACGGCTCTCGCTTCGACGAGTTCAAGGAGCGGTACGGAAGCACGCTGGTGACGGGCTTCGCGCGGATCCACGGATACCTGGTCGGGATCATCGCCAACAACGGCGTGTTGTTCTCCGAGTCCGCGCTGAAGGCCACGCACTTCATCGAGCTTTGCAACTTCAGGGATATTCCCCTGGTGTTTCTGCAGAACATCACCGGCTTCATCGTCGGGCGACAATACGAGCGGGCCGGCATCGCCAAGGACGGCGCGAAGATGGTGCACGCCGTCGCGAACTCGGTCGTGCCTAAGTTCACGGTCATCATCGGCGGCTCGTTCGGCGCCGGCAACTACGGGATGTGCGGCCGGGCATACGAGCCGAGGTTCCTGTGGATGTGGCCGAACGGCCGCATCTCCGTCATGGGCGGTGAACAGGCAGCGGGCGTGCTCGCGACGGTTAAGCGCGATCAGCTCGCCCGCGAAGGCAAGACGCTGACAGCCGACGAGGAATCGGCCATCCGCCAGCCAATCCTCGACAAGTACGAGGCCGAGGGCTCTCCGTACTACTCCACGGCGCGTCTTTGGGACGACGGAATCCTGGACCCGGCCGATACGCGGCAGGCGCTGGCGCTTGGTTTGTCCAGTGCCTTCAACGCTCCCGTGGCAGAACCGCGTTTCGGCGTCTTTCGGATGTAGACACTTCACGCGGATGGAAACATGAGCCCGATTCACGTCACCCACGATGGCCCCACGCTTCGTATCGTCCTCAATCGTCCCGACGTGCGGAACGCGTTCGATGAAGATGTGATCGACGCACTGTCGGCGTGCGCCGCGAGCGCCGCCTCCGATACCAACGTGCGCGTGGTGGTCCTCTCTGGCGCAGGCAAAGCCTTCTGCGCAGGCGCCGATCTGGGCTGGATGGCCAAGGCGATCGCTTACAGTCAGGTCGAAAACCTTGCGGATGCGGAAGACTTCGCGCTGATGCTCGAGCGGATCGACACGCTGCCGGTGCCGGTGATCGGGCGTGTGCACGGCGCGGCGCTTGGCGGCGGCGTCGGGCTGGCCGCCGTCTGCGACATTGTCGTTGCCGCCGAGGACACGATCTTCGGCCTGACCGAAGTGAAGCTGGGCATCCTCCCCGCCGTCATCTCGCCATACGTCCTGCGCAAGGTTGGCGTCTCCGCCGCGCGCGAGCTGTTTCTGAGCGGCGCCCGTTTTGGCGCGGGGCGCGCGCGCGACCTCGGGCTCGTCCACGAGGTCGTGCCGGAAGCCGAGCTCGACTCCGCGATCGAACGTCGGATCACGGATCTTCTGACGTCGGGTCCGAAAGCGGTTGCCGCAGCCAAGGCATTGATCCGGGATGTCGCTGGCGAGAGCCCGAAAGACGTCATCGGTCTCACGACGAGCCGCATCGCCGCCCAGCGCGTCTCGCCCGAGGGCCAGGAGGGCATGCGCGCGTTTCTCCAGAAACGCAAGCCGGACTGGGCCCGATGAAGCTCCGGCGCGTGCTCATCGCGAATCGCGGCGAGATCGCGGTACGGATCATCCGTGCCTGCCGCGAGGCGACGATCGAGAGCGTGGCCGTCTACTCGGACGCCGACGCGCGCGCCGTCCATGTCAGGGATGCGGATCGCGCAGTCCGCATCGGTCCGGCATCGCCCGCAGAGAGTTACCTCTCCATAGACGCGCTGATCGAGGCCGCCAGAGTCACGGACTCCGATGCGGTGCATCCCGGATACGGGTTCCTCTCGGAGCGGGCCGCGTTTGCCCGGGCTTGCGAGGACGCCGGACTTGTATTCGTCGGTCCTCCGGCCGCTGTGATCGAGCGCATGGGCTCGAAGATCGCGGCGCGCGCGTTGATGCAGTCGGCCGGGGTGCCGGTGGTACCCGGCAGCACACCAAGCGATCAGACTGACGATGGCGTGCTGGAGGCGGCGCGGACGATCGGTTATCCGGTGCTCGTCAAGGCCTCGGCGGGCGGCGGTGGAAAAGGCATGCGGCTCGTTCGATCGGATGTCGAGGCCCGTGAGCTCGTCTCGGCTGCGAGACGCGAGTCGGCGGCGGCATTCGGCGACGGTACCCTCTACGTCGAACGCGTCATCGAACGTCCCCGACATGTCGAAGTTCAGGTCTTCGCCGACGCGCACGGTCACGCGGTGCACCTCTTCGAACGGGAGTGCTCACTCCAGCGCCGCCATCAGAAGATCGTCGAGGAAAGCCCATCGCCAGCACTGACTCCTGCCCTTCGCGACAAGATGGGCGCCGCTGCTGTTGCCGCGGCGCGGGCATCCGATTACCGCAACGCGGGGACGGTCGAGTTCCTTCTCGAGGGAAGCGGGGACCACGCGGAGTTCTATTTTCTGGAGATGAACACGCGGCTGCAGGTCGAGCATCCGGTCACCGAAGCCGTGACCGGCGTGGATCTCGTGCAGGCCCAATTTGCGGTGGCTGCCGGAGGGACGCTGCCGTGGGACCAACGGTCGCTGTCGACCCGGGGGCACGCCATCGAGTGCCGCATTTACGCCGAAGATCCGGATCAGAATTTCCTTCCGCAGGCCGGACCCCTGCTGCTCTATCGCGAGCCGGCCGGGCCCGGCATTCGCGTGGACTCGGGCGTCGAGGAGGGCGGTGCGATCGCCGTCAACTACGACCCGTTGCTCGCAAAGCTGATTGCGTCGGCCGAGACTCGCGATGCCTGTTTGTCGCGCCTTCGGTCTGCGCTTCGCGCGTATCCCGTGCTGGGGATCCGTACCAACATCCCGTTCCTGCTCCGTCTGATCGATCTGCCGGACTTCGTCGAAGGGCGGCTGCACACTGGTTTCGTTGACGAGCACATGGCTTCGCTGACCGGTTGCACCAGGCCTGACGGGTACGTCTATGCGGCCGCCGCGCTCGCTGCAGGCGCGGGCGCCGCAGCAGCCGCTACCTCGGGGCCGCCTTCGACGCCGGACCCCTGGTCACAGCCGACAGGCTGGGGACGCTGACGGGATGTCCGCGAGCCGCATCACACTCCGAGTCGGCGAAAAGGATCAGGCAGTCGACGTCGTCGACACCCCCGACGGGACCGTGGTACGCATCGAAGGTGAAGCCTTCCACGTGAGAGCCGAGGGCCGCAGGATCCGCGTCGAAGGGGCGCCTGGGGGCATTGCCTGGGTCGTCAGCGCGGGAGATATCCGCTGGGTCTACTATGACGGCTGCGTCTACGAGCTCGAACAGCAGCACGCTGGCCGCCGGCGAGGCAGCCGCCATCAGGGATCATTGTCAGCCCCCATGCCGGCAACCGTTCGCCAAATCCGGGTAGGCCCCGGCGATGCCGTCCGGCGCGGCGACACGCTGATCGTCCTCGAAGCGATGAAGATGGAGCTGCCGGTGCGCGCGAACGCCGACGGTCTCGTCGCGGCGGTCCGCTGCGCCGAGGGAGAACTGGTCCAGCCCGGACTGCCGCTGATTGAGCTCACCGAGACTCCCGGAGCCTGACATGCGCTACCCGCCCAGGGTGACAGTCGTCGAAGTCGGGCCTCGGGACGGACTGCAGAACGAGGCCGCGGAGGTCTCGACGGCGGACAAGGTGGCTTTCGTCGATCGACTGAGCGACGCGGGCTGCCCGGTGATCGAGGTCTCCGCGTTCGTCAGCCCGAAGTGGGTGCCGCGAATGGCGGACGCCGCCGAAGTGTTCGCCGGGATCCGCAGGCGGCCGGGAGCCCGGTACACTGCGCTGGTACCGAATGTCGCCGGGCTCGAGCGCGCCCTGGCGGCGAATGTCGCCGAGGTCGCGATTTTCGCTGCCGCGTCGGAGACCTTCAGCCTTCGTAACATCAATCAGACCATCGAACAATCCATGGCGGGCTACCAGAACGTCTGCGCGCGCGCGGAGCAGGCCGGCGTCCGCGTTCGCGGATATCTGTCCACCGCGTTCGGTTGCCCGTACGAAGGTGCCGTTGCCGTCGCGCGGGTCGTCGAGCTCTCCGAAGCGCTCATCGCTATGGGTGCATTCGAAGTGGCCGTCAGCGACACCATCGGCGTTGCGCACCCCGGTCAGGTCGTCGAGGTCGTCGGTGCTCTGGCGTTGCGAGTACCGCTCGACCGCGTCGCGCTGCACTTCCACGACACGCGGGGCACGGCGCTGGCAAACGTGCTCGCGGCCCTCGACCTCGGCGTCGCGACGTTCGACGCGTCGGCCGGCGGACTCGGGGGCTGCCCGTACGCGCCAGGAGCGGCAGGAAACCTGGCCACGGAAGATCTGATCTTCATGCTCGACGGCCTCGGCATCGAGACGGGCGTGGATCTCGCGCGGGTGGTCGACGCGTCACGCTTTATCGAGTCCAGGGTCGGCCACGCCCTTCCCTCGCGCTTCGCGCAGGCAGCGAAGGCAGGTCGTGGTGAAAGGTGATTCCGGAATTCGGACGCGTGGACTGAGCGCAGCTACAGCTGCGGTCCCTGCGAGCGGCGGACGTTAGCCGTTGCGGGGTCCAGGTTCAGGAAAGCAGACAACTTTTCGACGAGGTCAGTTGGCAGGCAGGGCTTGGCGATGAAGGCGTCGCAGCCGGGCTCCTGACGCGAGGCGCCGTCGAGGGCCCGCGGATATGCACTCAACGCAATGATCTTCAGCGCTGCCGTGGCTGGCGAAGACCTCAGTCGTCGCGTGGCTTCCCAGCCGTCCATGATCGGCAGCGACAGGTCCATCAGAACCACATCCGGATGCGCGTTCGTCGCCAGCTCGATGGCCTCGATGCCGTTCCGCGCCGTGAGCACGGAGAATCCGCTGAACTCGAGGTACTCGCGGTACATTTCCCGCGTGTCGTCGTAGTCCTCGACGAGCAGCACGAGCGGGCGTGTAGTGATCTCGCTCATCGCTAGAAAGCGTAAGCCATGGCACGTTGCTACAGGGTGGCAGTGCGCGGGGCCTGCTCGCAACAGGCCGGCGCCATGGCTTGAAAATCGACGTTCGAAAGTATGTTCGGCTCGAGACCGGGGCCAGTGTAGCCCGCGGCACTCGAGGCAATATGTGACGTCTCGTTCAGGGCAGCTTCAAGACTTGCCCTGGCTTGATCTTGTCCGGGTCGCTGAGCTGGTCCTTGTTGGCTTCGAAGATTTTCATATAGGCGTTTGCATTGCCGAGCTGGGACTTGGCAATGGCGCTGAGTGTATCGCCGGCCTTCACTGTGTATGTTTTTGCTGACGCGCCCACAGCGGCCGACATCTCCTTCACGCCGGTCACCTGGATGTCCGCGACGATATCGTTCCGCCAGTCGGGAATCGTCTTGATGGCAGTCCAGATCTCGTTTTTCTCTTCTTCTGTCTTGACGGATCCGACCCAGTGCAGCTTCCCGTCTTTCTCCTGCGCACTACCATCGAACTTCCCTTTGGCCGTCTGAATCGCGTAGGCGTACTTATCCCGTCAGGCTCATCGCTGACCTCCAAGGGCGGCCCCCGCTGCAAGGAGGCTGCCGCACCCCAAAGTGCCTGTTCGACAGGAATATCCAAGGTCTGCTGTTTCAGAGTGGGGTCAGACCTGGGTCTGACCCCACGGAGAGGATCGAAAGGAAGACCAAAAAAGAAACGCGGCTGCGCCCGTTGGCGTACGCCCCTCCTCGGGCGAACCAGAGCGACCCGGCTCGCCGGCGTACGCGGAACGAACGAACAGCCGCGGTGGCTGGCACTAGAGCAATCGCAGCGCCAACGCGCTTCGCCGGCAGCCTCCAGGACACTGGTGGGGCTCGAAGCCTCGCAGCCCTTTCAAATCATCCAGTTCCAGCATCGATCGCCCCGGATTCCGAGCAAGCGCCATCGCACCGTCCGTGTCCGCGAGCCGCGGCGATCCAAATACCCGCAGCCTGACGTTCGCCAGCGTCCAATCAATTGAAGCGAGGCCCATCGCAGTGGGGTCAGACCTGAGTCTGACCCCGAGGCAGGGGCAGTGGGGTCAGACCTGGGTCTGACCCCACTGCGTCAGACATTTCACGGAGCGAAAAGCGAGCGCGTCGATTCTGGCGCGACTCCTTCGTCTTTGGATCAACACAGAGGGTCAGCCTCATGACGACGCTGACGATGTCGGGCGCCGATGGCGCCGGGAGAAGAGATCGATGCCACAGTACATGCTCCTCCTCCATCAGGATCCAAGCGGCTTCGCAAGACTCAGCCCCGAACAAATGCAGGCAGCCGTCGAAAAGTGCATGGCGTGGGGCCAGAAGCTCTGGCAAGCCGGGTACTGGCCGCGAGCAACAAGCTCACCGACGAGCCCGAGCGCCGGTTCCTGCTGCGACGTCTCGCCGAGTCTGAACGCAAGGCTGACGAAGGCGGTTGACGGGTTCCGGGCGATAATCCCCGCATGACACCAGGGCCCTCGGGTCTCGTGCGCACGATCCTCTTCGCGTCCTTCGCGTGGCACGCCGCCATCCGGGACGCAAAGATCCCGCGGCCAGAGAGCGGGAGCTCACGGTGATTTCCGGAAGTCCTGCCCCAAAGGTCGGCTCGACGGATCAACCTCTGGCGTCGAGGACGGCCTGCGGCTCAGCGCAGCGCTATCAGGATTGTCGACCGAGTCGGGGCATAGGAGGTTCGAGGTTGGGCCGCGCCAGGTGTTGAAGGTCGAGCTCCACACGCACACCGATCGCGACCCGGCTGACCGCATCACTCACACGACTCGGGAGCTCCTCGAGCACGCGGCGTCCCTCCGATACGACGCGCTTGCCGTCACACTTCACGATCGCTACTTCGATCCGGCCCCGCACGCCGACGAGGCCGCACGCTGCGGTGTGCTGCTTCTCTCAGGAATCGAGCGGACGATCCAGGGCAAGCACGTCCTCTTGATCAACTTTCCAGAGGACGTCTCCCGCGTGGCAAGCTTCGACGACGTGAGGGCGCTCAAGGCTCGAACGAACGGGCTCGTCGTGGCTCCCCACCCGTTCTATCCGGTCGCCAGCGCGCTTCGCGGTCAGCTGAACGCGTGCGCGTCACTCATCGACGCGGTCGAAGTGAATGCCATGTACACCCGGGCGATCGACTTCAATCGCTCTGCGCTGGCCTGGGCGCGCGCGAACCGAAAGCCGGTTGTGGGCAATACAGATCTGCATCTGCTGGAGCAGATGGGAACCACGTACTCGCTGATCGACGCGGAACGCGATCCCGATGCCATTTGCGAGGCCATCCGTGACGGCCGGGTCGAGGTCAGGCGCGAAGCGCTTTCGATCGCGCGCGCCGCGAGGATCTTCGCGAAGATGGTGTGGGGAGGAATCGTGGGGCGCTACGGGCCGCAGAGGACGTAATCACGCTTCTTGCGCAAGTGCTCCGCGACAGGTCGTTTGCCGTCTGCGTGCGCGTTGCGTCCTGTCTTCCCCTCTGGTAAAACACCACTATGTCTGACGCCCCCAAGAGCGCGCTGGAGCTGGTGATGGAGCGGCTGCGCAAGAAGGACGCCGAGGCCGGCGTCGAGGACGCGCCGCTCACTGACGAACAGCGTGCGGCGATCGCCGATGCCCGTTCGATGTACGAGGCGCGGGTGGCGGAGCGCCGAATCATGCACCAGGCAACAATCGCCGCCATCGTGGACCCCGCCGAGCGCGCCCAGCGCGAGGAAGAGCTCCGCCGCGATCTCGATCGCTTCGAAACCGATCGCGACGCCAAGATTCGAAAGATTCGAAGCGGCTGATCCGGAGGATCCCGCGGGACGCTCGTGCCGGCTCGGATGCGAGATGAGGGTTGACGTGGGTGCCCAACGCGGAAAGAATGGTCCCCCAACGTCGGGAGTGAGTCGAGCCCATGTCAAACGTCATCCCGTTCCCTCGGATGCCCGAGGCGTCGCACCCCCGGCGGAATCCCGACCGTCGCGCCTACCCTCGTGGTGGCCGGCGAGCGACGGACACGGCGGGGCACGCGCCGCTGGTACTGCTCGTCGATCACGACGCCAACACCAACGCCCGATGCGAGGCGATACTCGCGAAGCTCCACTTTGCGGTCGCGCCGACACGAACGATCGAGGAGGCGCGACGGGTCATGGACTCGCTTCGCCCCAACATCGTCGTAGCGTCGGTGGCTGAGGCCGCCGCGCTACGGCAGGCCAACTCCGCCGATCTGCCCGTGGTCATCCTGAACGAAAAGATGGACCCGGAAACACTCATCCAGGAAATACGGCGAGAGCTGCGCGCGCACCTCAGGGGCGAGTGAACGCGACAGTTCCACCTTTCATCACGAAGCGGACGCGCCGGAGCGCCCCGATCTCCTGCACGGGGTTGCCGTCGACAGCGATCAGATCTGCGAACAGTCCCTGCTGCACCTTGCCGATGCTCGACTCCTGATGGAGTAAGCGAGCAGCGATTGACGTGGCGCTCTTGAGTGCGTCCGTCGGCGTCATGCCGTATGCGACCATCAGCTCGAGCTCTCGCGCGTTGTCGCCATGCGCGAACACGCCCACATCGCTGCCGCTCAGGATCGTGACGCCCGCGTCGAGCGCCGCCTTGAAGCTTTCGCGCTTGCGGGTGATCGATGCAGGCTCCGGCGTCTGCCCTTTCTTCCAGCCCGCATACTGTGAGGTCGCGTCGCCGGCGGCGAGCGTCGGACAGAGCGCCACGTTGTGCTCCACCATCAGCTTGAAGACTTCCGGCGTTCCAGCGTCGCCATGCTCTATCGTTTCGACGCCCGCGAGCACGGCCCGACGCATCCCTTCCGGTGTGCTCGCGTGGGCGACGACTGGCCGCCCGCTGCTCCGGGCCGTGTCGACAATCAACTTGAGCTCGTCCAGCGAGAACGTCGGCATTGTCGTGCCACGCGGCCCCCAGGAGTAGTCCGCGTACACCTTGATCCAGTCGGCGCCATGTCCGATCTGGTCGCGCACGACGCGGATGAGGACGTCGCCGTCGGCCTCTTCAGCGCCCTGAGGCACGCGCCACTCGAGCGAATAGCCTTTCGGGGCATAGCTGCCGGTCGCCACGATTGCGCGCGTCGACACCAGCATTCTTGGCCCGGGCACGATCCCTTCGTTGACTGCCTGTTTGAGCTCCGCGTCCGCATAGCCCGCGCCCTCCGTGCCGAGATCGCGGATGGTCGTGAAGCCGGCGAACAACGTGGCACGGAGATGGGCCACCGCTCGCGCCGTTCGCAGGCCGAGCGACTCCTTGAGCACTTGATCGTTCCACGGCGTCTCGTCGTACGGATGCAACAGCACGTGCGAGTGCCCCTCGACCAGGCCGGGCAGCAGCGTCGCGCCAGGAAGATCGGTTACCGTCGCGCCGGCCGCCGCCATCTCTGACGCGGGCCCCGCGGCTTCGATCCGGTCGCCCTTCACCCGAACGGCCCACCCTTCGTGCATGACCTCGCCATCGAAAACGCGGGCGGGTTTCAACACGACGGACGCCGGTGGCGATGGGGGGCGGCTCACGCCGGTCGCCCCGGCCTGACCAAGCAGGAGCACGATTAGCAGTATCGGTCGCATTCTGGGCCTCTGTGTCTTGGCTGAAAACTGAAGCTGTGAGCTGATAGCTGACAGCTGATAGCTTCTCAGTCCCAGCTTAAGGCATGATCCGGACGTCAGATCCCTGACCTGTCGCAGCGAGGCACATCATAATGAGACGGCATCTGATCGCGGTCGGGATTCTCGCGGTTGCCGGATGGACTGCCAACGGAGCCCGCTCGGTCACCGCGGCCGAGCGCCGGGCGATTACGGAGAAGGACCTCTTCGCCTTCGTATGGGTCGCCGATCCGCAAATCTCTCCTGACGGATCGCGCGTGGCCTTCGTGCGCGTCACAGCCGACGAGAAGAAGGATCAGTACGACACGGCCATCTGGATCGCACCTACCGATGGGAGCGAGCCCCCGCGCGCGTTCACCGGCGGCCAGCGGGACACGTCGCCGCGCTGGTCGCCCGACGGTCGACACCTCGTGTTCGCTCGTGCGCCCGAAAAGGACGGCCGGCCGCAGCCCACCCAGCTCTATCTGATCTCGATGGGCGGCGGAGAGCCGCGAGCCGTGACAGACCTGCCGAAGGGGGCGGCAAATCCGGTCTGGTCGCCCGACGGGAAAACGATCGCCTTCTCGTCTTCGACCAGGCCCGACGAGCTCACGCCCAAACCAGTCGCGAAATCCGAAGAGACGCCGCACCAGAGCGACGTGCGAGTCATCACACAGGCCGCATACCGCGCCAACGGTGTCGCAGGCTCGGGCTTCGTCGACAGCGATCGGCCGGGTCAAATCTGGACCGTCGCAGTGCCGGCGAGTGGTGCACCGCCCGCGGCCCCGAAGCGCCTGACGTCGGGTGAATTCAGTGCCAGCAACCATCGGTGGTCTACCGACGGAACCAGGATCTTCTTCGTCTCCGATCGCCGCCGTGAGTCGTACTACTACGCGAACGACAGCGACCTCTACGAGGTCCCCAAGGATGGCGGGGAGCCATCGCGGATCGTCAGCATCGAGGGAACGATCGGCGCCTACGCCCAGTCATCGGACGGCAAGCGGCTCGCGTTCGTCGGCACCCTCCACGGCGAACCCGAACGCTCGTACAGCCAGGCCGATCTCTGGGTCGTCGATCTTCCCGGCGGCACGCCACGCAATCTGACCGCGACCTACGACTTCGACGTGAACGGCAGCGTCGGCGGCGACCAGCGTTCGCCGCGCGGCCAGATCCCTGCCGAACCAGTCTGGACGCCCGACGGACACAACATCATCGTCAAGGTCGGCGAGCAGGGGAACGCCAACCTGGTGCAAGTTGACGCCGCAAGCGGGCAGATGACGCCTCTGACCAAAGGCAACCAGGAGATCATGGGGTTCACGGCGGACGCCGGGGCGACGCGGCTCGCCGTTGTCCGTTCCACTGCCACGGTCATCGGCGATCTCGAAGTCGTCCCGACTTCGACCGGCAGCTCTCCCAGAAAGCTGACGACATTCAACGACGCGCTCTGCGACCAACTCAACATGCCGGAGCCGGAGGAGATCTGGTACACGAGCTTCGACGGGAAGAAGATTCAAGGATGGATTCTCAAGCCACCGGGGTTCTCACCGTCGACCAAATACCCGCTGATACTGGAGATTCACGGCGGCCCGCACACCGCCTACGGGAACACGTTCACGCACGAATTCCAGTGGATGGCGGCGAAGGGCTACGTCGTCCTGTACACCAACCCGCGCGGCAGCTCGAACTACGGACAGGAGTTCGGCAACAGCATCCAGTTCGCGTATCCGGGAGACGACTACAAGGACCTGATGGCAGGCGTCGATGACATCCTCAAGCGCGGCTACATCGACGAATCGAGGATGGGGGTCACCGGCGGAAGCGGGGGCGGCCTGCTGACAAACTGGGTCGTGACTCAGACCACGAGGTTCAAGGCCGCGGTCAGCCAGCGCGACATTTCGGACTGGAGCAACTTCTGGTACACCGCCGACTTCACCCTCTTCACTCCGACCTGGTTCCACAAGGCGCCGTTCGAGGACCCGGCGGAGTTTGCGAAACGATCGCCCATCACGTACGTCGATCGGATTCAGACGCCGCTGATGTTCATCCTGGGCGACGAGGACTATCGCACGCCGCCAGGAGCCGGCGGTGAAGATCTATTTCGCGCGCTGAAGTACCTGAAGCGACAGACAGTGATGGTGCGCTTCCCTGGCGAGAACCACGAGCTCTCCCGCTCGGGGAAACCCTGGCACCGCGTCGAGCGCCTCGAGCACATCGTCGGCTGGTTCGACAAGTGGCTGGGGGAGAAACAGTCAGGATCCGGGATCGGGGATCGGCCGTGATCGAGTCGGGATCAGGGATCCGTGGTCAGGGATCCGGAAAAACCTCGGAACTCGACCGACGGTTTCGGATCTCTGATCCCTGATCCCGACTCGATCATACACACCCTATTTGAACGCCAGGCGCGCTCGCTCCGCCTGCAGCTCGTGCAGCAGGCGCATGATGTTGTAAGCCGTCAGCTCCACGAGGGTCCGCGTGGCTTCGGCGTGTTGTTGGTCGCTCAGCATAGGCTCGAGCTGTTTCATCGCCGCCACGAGCCGCTGCTCCTGACCGGCAAGCTCCTGCTTCGTCACGACGCCGTCCGCGAGTGCGCTCGTGAACGACTCGAGCTTCGAGACCTGTTCCTGAATCAGAGGAACATCAGACTTCTCGTCGAACCAGCTTGTGCGCGGCATATCCAATCCTTTCGGCTCTCAGCTGAGAGCTGAGAGCTAACTACCTACATCTCCTCGACCATCTGCTTGATCGCCGTCAACCGGGCCTGCAGCTTGCCGCGCCCGCCTTCGGCTTCCATCTTTGCGACAATCGCCTCCGGGAGGAACTGGCGATCGGTACACTCGAGCATCGCGGCCGTCTCCTGCAGTTCGCGCTCGAGCCCCTGCGTCGACGGCATGAACTGCGCGATGACTTCCGCCAGTGCCTCCTTCGTAATCCGGTCGCGACCCGCCAGGAGTGAGATCCGCCAGGCGCGGCCCACCATGCCTTCGATGTCAGCCCCGGACAGATGACCCTTCTGGGGGATAGCCGGCACATCCTCGGCGGCCACGGTGGATCCGAGCTTCTTCGCCATGATCACGAACATCTGCCGTATCTCGGCCTCGTCGGTCGGGTAGAAGAGCGGAATGTGTACCTCGGCGCGACCCTGGCGTTTCAAGTCGATCGGCAGCAGGTCGGGACGTGCGGTCAGGAGCATCCAGATGATCTGGCCTCTGTAGCGGGTGTCGCCCATCTGCGATGCGATCATGCCGAAGACGCGGCTCGACGTGCCGGAATCACCATCCTGCTCACGGCTCCCAAGAGCCGCATCCGCCTCGTCTACGACGACAACCACCGGCCCCATGGCGCGCAACACCGCGAGGACACGCTCGAGATTTCCCTCGGTCTCGCCGACGTACTTCGAGCGGAAGTTCTTGAGCATCAGGCACGGAACGCCTATCTCGCCGCTGACGCACTGAGCCAGGAACGACTTGCCGGTGCCGACGGGACCGCACAGCAGGTAGCCCATGGGCAGCGTGTCGAGCGCGCCGCGTTTCAGCAGCGCCGCGTCCTCTCGAAGCCGCGCTTTCGCCGCGTCATGGCCTACGACGGTGTCGAGCGTCCACTTCGGCTCGATGAATTCCAGAAGGCCGCGACACTGCCGCTCCAACAGACGTTTCTTGAGCGATCGAAATACCGTGGCATCGAGACGCTTCCCCGATTCCCGCGCTGACTGGACCAGGACGTTGAGGTCCGTGATCGAAATCCCCGCCGTGAGCTTCCCCAGCTCCCCTGCGGTGTAGTCGGAGATCGTCGACAGCGTCGACCCGCCACACGATTCGACGAACAGCCGGCGTTCCTCTTCGGCCGGCAGCGGCACCTCTACGGTGGCGACGTGCGGATTGCCAGTCAGCCGATCGCTGAGGTCAGAGAGGCGCTCGTCCATCAGCACGAACGCCATGTTCAACCGCTTCACGTGCGGACTCATCGCCCAATTCAGCATCGTCACGAGCTGCGAGGACGTCTGCAGGCTCGCGCGGCCCGGCTCGCCCGCCGGAAAGAGATACGACGCCTGGTCGATCATTACCGCGACGCTGAGGCGATCCTCCTCTTTCGACATGATGTTCGCGCGGACGAAGCGGTCCAGCGTCGCGAACGTCGCGGCCGGCTCTTTCGAGAGCGCGCTCAGATCGCCAACCCTCCGGTTCGCCAGCGCGACCATCTCCTTCAATCGCGCTTCGTCACGGCCTGCGAACACGCGAAGCCCGCGGCCCAGGTCGTAGTGCAGCACGAGCGACCATCGGCCGAAGAGCTGCTCGGCGAGGAACTCCGCGAGAACACCGTAGCGTTCGGCCTTTGCGTCCATCCGAAACAGGTCGTACGTGTTGCCGTGGAGCACGAAGGCCGCAGTAGTGCCCGAGAAATAGAGATCGGCGAGCTGGTGCGCCCAGGCCGGGACCCATTCCGGAAAGTCGGCGGGGCGACGCGGTTCCTGAATCTCAGGCGTGGTCACGCAGCGCTCCACGAAGATCTGTTTCCATGATGGGCGGCGGCTCTTCGAGCTGGTCGGCGAGTCCCGTCAGGTGCTGCAGTTCGCTGACGGCCTTTTCCGTCTGCCGCATGCTCTCCGCGGCCGAATCGACCTGGCTGCTGAGGAAATCGGGATCCTGCCGGTTGACGGCCATCTCCGCGAGCGTCTGAATCTTGCCCTCGATTCGATCCAACTCGATGGACACGAAGTCCGCGTTCTTCTTGGCTCGCCCGAAGTTGTCGAGCCTCAGCACCGCCATGGCAATGCTGTCCTGGAGCGAGCGGATGACGCGCTCGTCGCCTCCGGCCTGCGCCTTCTCGAAGCTGGCGCGCAGGTCTGTGAGGCGCGCGTTGATCTCGGCCTCGTTCATCGTCTGGAGAAACCGGTCGAGAGCGGTCTTGGAGACGAGCAGACGCAGGAACAGCCACAGGAGCCGATCGAGGCCCGGAGTACGCATCTCCTCGCCGACCGACGTGCGGTCCGTGGACGCGCCTCGCACACCAGCGGCAATGGTGCGCATCTCAACGCACCGCGCATGCAGACGCTCGAATCGCTTCCGCGCGTCGAGCGGAAGTCC
Organism: uncultured Acidobacteriota bacterium; assembly: GCA_963730995.1. Taxonomy (GTDB): domain Bacteria; phylum Acidobacteriota; class Vicinamibacteria; order Vicinamibacterales; family 2-12-FULL-66-21; genus CAVSUB01. The sequence goes on from CAVSUB010000013.1 coordinate 1,183,897, forward strand.
GGAGAGCATCTCGAAGAGCGAGGGCGGGGCTGCGGCCTCCGGCTGTCCGGTCAGAGGCGCGCTCTGGGCCGCGTGCACCTTGGCGTCGATCGCGGCGCGGAATCGTGGAATCGAGACGAGGCCCGTCAGGTACGCGAGCTCACCCGCCACGACGAGCGGCAGGAGGATGGGCCCGAGCGGCGTCAGGGCCACCGCCATCGCGCTACCTCCGAAGGCGAGGAGGTTCCACCGGAAAAAGAACGCTTCGCGGACGTAGTCCGTCATGCCCGCCTCTCGGGGCGCGCGTGGCGGCTGTGTCGAAGGCTGCGGTTCGCTCAATCGTCCCCCGCCCGTGTCGAGGCTTCGAGCTTGTCGATGGTGTCACGAATGTCGAAGCAGCGCTCGACGAACTCGGGCTCACGCTGCATCTCCTTCGGCGGAAGGTGCGGCGCGGGCAGAGCCATCTCCCTCAGGATCGTCCCGGGCGCGGAGGAGAAGACGTAGACGCGGTCGCCCAGATAAACTGCCTCCTCGATGGAGTGGGTGACGAAGAATACCGTCGCCTGCGCCTCACGCCAGAGATCCACGAGCAGCGCCTGCATGTTCAGGCGTGTTGTCGGATCGAGCGCGCCGAACGGCTCGTCCATCAGGATGATCCTCGGCGACAGAATCAAGGTGCGCGCAATCGCCACGCGCTGGCGCATCCCGCCTGACAGCTGGCTCGGGTACTTCTGAGCGTCGCGATCGACGTTGAGGCCGACTTTGGCGATCCACTCGCGGGCGCGCTCCCGGCGTTCGGCCGCCGGCACGCCGCGGCACTCCAGACCGAACGCGACGTTGTCCTCAACCGTGCGGTTGTCGAAGGACGTGTAGTCCTGAAACACCATGCTGCGATCCGACCCCGGCTCCTCGACGGGCTTCGAGATAACGAGGACCGATCCTTCCGTCGCGGGATGATGCGGCCGGAGACCTGCGATCAATCGCAGGACGGTGGACTTGCCGCATCCTGAAGGGCCGAGGATCGCGATGAACTCTCCCTTGTTGGGAAGGTCTGGCACGGAGAACGTCACGTTCCGGATGACGGTCAGGCTGCCAAACCGCTTCGTGACATTGCGGAACTCCACGACGGGCGGAGGCGTTGCGTCAGCGGCCGGGGCCGGGCCCGGGGCCGTCAACGGTGCGGTGGATGCGGAGATTGCGGGACGCTCCGTTGTCACGATTCGACCGTGCGATAGGGGAACAGCCCGCGCTGGAACCAGAGGAGCAGCCGGTCGATTCCATAGGCCAGCAGGCTGACGATGATCAGGATCAGGATGACGTGCTGCGGAATGGACCGCCGCTGGCTGTCCATCAGCAGTTTGCCCAGCCCGTGCTCGGCGTTCACGACTTCCGCCAGCATGATGTAGCCGAACGCGAGACCGAAGAGATGACGCAGGCCGTTGTAGATTTCCGGCAGCGCCAACGGCACGAGCACCTTGCCGACGATCTGCAGCTCCGAAGCGCCCAACGTCTGCGCGGTCTCGACATAGCGATCCGGAACACCCGCAACCGCCGAGACCGTATCGGAAAAGATGAACGGCACGCAGGCGATGAAGATGAACACTACCTTCTGCGTCTCGTCGATCCCGAACCACATCATCGTGAGCGGAATCAGCGCCGCCATCGGCACGTTCCTGCCGAAGAGCACGAACGGTGCGCTCCCCGCTTCGAACAACCGCCAGCTCGCCGCGACTACCCCCGCGGGGACTCCGACGACGATGGCGAGGCCGAATCCGATGAGCACGCGCTGGAGCGAAGCGGCAATGCTCTGCACGAGCGCGCGCTCGTTCAAGAGCGATGAAAAGCTGCGGATCACTTCGCCCGGGCTCGGCAGCACGGCTGGGGAGATGATTCGCTCTTCTGCCACTGCGCCTGACGTGACGAACCACCACAACAGCAGCACAATCCCCATCGTCGCTACGCCCGCCAGAGCGCGGATGGGCTGCGGCGCTTCGTGCCGCAGCTCCATCAACGATTGGAACGACGCGCGTGCCATCACTTCGTGCCGGTCGACTCGGCCGGGTACACCTTGATCTCCACCCGGCGGTTCTTCGCCGCGTTCGACTGGTCCGAGTCGTCCGCCGGACGGTCCCACCCGAGCCCGGCCGTCGAGAACTGGTTCGGCTGAAGCGTCGGGAACTTGCGCACGAGCGCTTCCTTCACGGAGTTCGCGCGATTCAGCGAAAGCTCCTGCACAAGGCTCTTCGGCACCTGGCCGCGCATCGAGGCGTCGGTGTGCCCCTCGATCACGACGCGCGCGGCGCCATACTGTCCGGCGAGCTTGCCGATTTCCTCGACGACGAACGAGACGTTCGGATCGTAGAGCTCCTCGACTTCCTTCCCGTTGTCGCCGGTGCGCGTAACCTTCTTGGTGAGGTCCCAGGAGTTCGGGAAGAAATGGATCACGACGGTCTTCGTGAGGATCTCTTCCTTCTCGCCCTGCACCGACCCGGCCGTCGCCGGAGCGAACTGGATGTCGTACTCGTTCTTCTGGCTGGCGTACTTCTGTTCACCCGAGAGCTTCTGGATGATCGAGAAGTCCATGACCTGGTCGAAGGGCGTCTGCTGCGTGACGGCGTTGATCTTCTTGTAGAGGAAGTACGCCGTGTTCCAGGTACGCTCGAAGTTCGTGGGATTGTTCTGATTGAGGAAGAACTCGCGGTTCTCGGCGTAGTTGGTCGAGTGTGCGTCGCCGAGCATCCCGAGCGCGTCACTCTCCGGAATCGAGTAACCTGCGCCCATCAGCTTCGAGACCTTCTGCTTGGCGTCCTGGTTCTTGAGGTCCTGCATCCCGTCGAAGATGCCGCGAACGATGCCTTCCATCACGTCCGGATTGTCCTTCGCGAAGTCCGCGCGCGCGAACCACACGTCGGCGATCAGCTTGTTCGCCGTCGCCGTCGTGACGATGATTTTGTTGCCCTTCACCTTCTCCAGGTTGTAGATGTCGGGCGCCCAGCTCACGACGCCTGCGAGATTCCGGTCCGCGTTGAAAGCGGCCGCGGCCTGGAACGCGTCCTGGGTGAACTTGAAATTGACTTCCGCAGGCTGGACGCCGCCGTTGATCAGGGCGTTCAACAGGAAGTAGTGCGACGGCGAGTTCTGCGCGAGCACGACTGTCTTGCCGCGCAGATCGTTCATCGTCTTGATCGTGTCGCGGACGACGATGCCGTCGCCGCCGTTCGACCAGTCCACCTGCTGGTAGACGCGCGGCATGACGCGGGAGTCCTTCCGCAGGCCTTCCATGAAGAGCGGCACCATGTCGAGCGTCGCCCATCCGATGTGGACGTTGCCGGCCGCGAACGCGTCACGCATGGCGACCGGGTCGTCGATCAGGACGAGCTCGACCTTGAAGTCCTTGCCCGAGGGCGTTTTCCAGACCTTGCCCGCTTTCAGTCCGTTGTTGGCGTAGATGATCGGGGCCCAGCCGGCCCACACGTTGATCGCGAACCGGACGGTACGGTCCGCCATCGGCGTGTAGTTCGAAATGCCCTTGACCTCGGGCAGCTTCGTGGCCGGGACGTAGTTGTATTCCTTCTTCGTGGTGATCCCCGACGCGTCGGGCGCCTCGGCGCCTTTCTGCATCTGCTTCAGCTCGTCGCCGGAGATCTGCCCTGTCTGATTCCGGGAACCGATCGCTCCGTAGCGGTACAGAGCGAGGCCGACGAGGCCGAGAATCACGATGAAGACGGCGACGTAAAACGTAGGCTTGGGCTGTCCGTTCGCCATGATGTGCAGAAGCTCCTTCTTTAACCGGGGGGCTTCGCCCCGTCCGCCTTCGCGCGCGCGTTGTCACGCGCACTACGGCGAGACCTCGCCAAAGCCGCTTCGCGGCGGAGGCGGGCCGGCCCCCATCACCATCTACGCGCGCTTTCGGCGCGCCTAGGCAAATGTAATGCGAAAGTGAGGCGGTCGAACGGCGCGTCGTCTACATCTGCTTTTCTATCGCTTTCTCGGGCACCTTCTCCGCGGCCGGCCCAAGGTCCTTCGAGCTCTGCGCAACGGGAGTGGTCTCGGGCGACTTCAACCCCAGCTCTACTTCGAAGTTCGTGAGGGCATCTTCGGCAAGCTGGGCGCGCATCCGCTCTTCCGCCTGGATATCGGCGATGCCTTGCTGCGAGAGATCGGCCGCCACTCGCACCTTGCCGCGGTTCTGGTCGATGCGCTGCTGAATGACGCTCTCGATCTCTCCGAAATCGGTCGTCAGGTTCACGTTGAACGTCTCTGACAGCTTCGCGATTTCAGCTTCCGCCGCGCTCATCTTGAGCTCGGCGTCGTACTTCGTGATCTTCTCGCGCAGCTCGATCAGCTTCTCGTTCGCGTGCTGGATCTTCTTGAGGCTGTTGCCGTACGCGGTCTCGTGCAGGTTCAGCTGCTGCTCGTTCGCGCCGAGCTCCTCTTTCGCCTTCTGGAGCTCGAGGGCAAACTTGGCGGCCGTCGCGCGGTCGCCGGCCTTCAGGTAGGCCTTGGTCTCGGCTTCGAGCTTCTGGACGTGCGAACGATTGGCGGACACCTGCCGGGTGACACGCTCGACGAGCCCCCGATATTGCTCGAGCCCCCCACGGCCTTCCTTCAGCTGCGCGACGGCCTGGTCGTACTCATAGCGCATCTGCGCGATGGGATCCGCTTCCCAGAACAGATTCGCAACCTTGTTGATCTGCGCCACGAAGGCGGACCAGAACTTGTGAAAAATCACCGGCGTCTCCTTATTTACTGCCGCGGGGCCCCACCCCCGCGGCTACTCGCGGCTTCGCTTTGCTCGCCGCTGGTCAGCGACGACAGCCTTCTTTCAGTGCTACTCGTTGGCCCCACGTCCCGATCCTCGCGGCTTCGCTTCGCTCTCCGTTGGTCAGCGACGACAGCCTTCTTTCAGGGCGACCTCGTTGGCCCACGTCCCGATCCTCGCGGCTTCGCTTCGCTCGCCGCTGGTCAGCGACGACAGCCTTCTTTTTGGGGCGACTCGTTGGCCCACGTCCCGATCCTCGCGACCTCGCTTCGCTCGCCGCTGGTCAGCGACGACAGCCTTCTTTCAGTGCGACTCGTTGGCCCCACGGCCGATACTCGCGGCTTCGCTTCGCTCGCCGCTGGTCAGCGACGACAGCCTTCTTTCAGGGCGCCTCGTTGGCCCCACGGCCGATACTCGCGGCTTCGCTTCGCTCGCCGCTGGTCAGCGACGACAGCCTTCTTTACATGGGACCATCTACTTCTTCGCCGGCTCACGCTCGCCCGCGTCCATCGCTTCCGCGAGGATCTTGCCTTGGTAGATGCCGTCGAGCGCCTTCCGCAACTCGGGCCCCGTGCCTGCGCCCACGACGTCGCCGCCGACATCCTTCAGGAAACGGAACTTCTCGGCGCTCGTATCGAATGCCACGAAGTAGATCTGCACGGCCCCGTCGCTCTTATCGAAGATATCGCGCGCGACTCGCTCCGGATCGCGGCCGCGGGTGTTCTCCCCGTCGGTGACGACGAGGAGGTACTTGCGGAAAACACCGGCGCGATACAACGCCGGGCGGGCCGCACGCATCGCGTCGCCGATCGCGGTTCCGCCGCCCGGCGCCGGGATCGCGGCCAGAGCGGCGCGCAGCGAGGCCCGATCGTACGGCGCAATCGCGCGCAGTTCACGGACGTCGCTGGAAAAGCTGTAGAGACCAATCTTGATGGGAAAGTCAGGCCGTTTGGCGATGAACGCGTCCGTCGCATCGAGCATCTGCTCGATCGACTGCTGCGCGATTTGGAACTTCGGCCGGCCGTCGCCTGGCGCCGCCTCCTTCATCGAGCCCGACGTGTCGACGATGATCGCGACCGCCGCGCCGAGGCCCTCTTCGACTGCGGCCTCGTATGGCGCGTCGGCGGGCGCCGCCGCGCGCTGGCGCCGGCGCTCCGAGGGCTCGCGGACTTCGCAACCGGCGGTGACCGTGATGCCGAGCATCAGAACGGCAACCGACCGTGCCACGAATCTGCCGGGTGTGTGCATGGAGTGGCGCGGCCTCCGATGTCGGCTTTCCGGCCGACCGCGGCGACAGCAGGCAGTCTAACGTCCACAGACACGGGGATCAAGGAGCCGGCGGCAAGCGGTGGCGCCCCAGCGGTGAACCCCGCAGCCGCCGTCGTCCCATCAATCACAAGTCGACGAGAATCACCCTGACGATGTTCCTGGGCAAGAACGCCGCCGGTCCGGCCGAAAAGCCACCCGATCCAGCTCGGCCGCTAACGATTTGATACTCTTCCGGTTCGTGGGCCCCGTCCAATCGGAGGATCTGGCTCCGGGCGCCCACGCCGAGCCTGTTCCGGGCTCCCGGCGGTATCCGGCGAAGGGCCACTCACCACTGTTCAGGACGGCTGGCTGCGGCGTTAAGACCTGTGGAGGACGACATCGATGGACTTCATCGAGCGGCTGCTCGGATTCTCACCGGATGCAGGCAACGGCTCGTTCGAGCTGCTCGTTTTCGCGCTGCTGACGGTCGCGGTCTTCACGATTGGCTTCGTGCGACAGCGGCGTACGCCGACACGCCGCTGAACGAAGGCCGGAAGTCACCGCGCTTCAGCGGCTCGGCTTTCGAGCATCGAGATCGAGGTGATTCAGGGGCACGTCCCAGTGGGCGAGCAACAGCTCGAACCGGCGCTGCTCCTCGCGCGCCAGCTTGGCGCGATCCGGATACAGCTTCGCGACGATCTCTTCTTCTGTCGGTGAGGCGGGCCTGCTCGCCGGCGTGACGAGTTCCACGGCAAACGTCCAATCGGCCCGACCGTCGCCATGATTCTCGGGCACGAACGTACGGACGGAGACGTATTGCCCGGCTTTCTGCATCGCCTTCAGGATTGGATAGTGATTGCGCTGGAACAGGTCGAGGAACTCGTCCTGCCCGCCCCACTTGACGGTATAGAAGAACCAGGTCGTCTTCGGCTCTCCTGCCGCCTGCTTTGCCGGTGCCTGCGCTCGCCCTCCCGTTGATCCCAACATCACCGCCAGAACCACAATCAGCGCAAATCGTCGCATACGTCGCCTCCGCAGCGATTATAGAAGCCATCGCAATTCCGTGATCGCGCTGACGGCCCTCGCTCGCGCCCCACCAGCACGCCGGGCTTTTCACCGCACACTTCACGTTTGAGGGTCTTCGACGTCGGCCCGCAACCTGCATCATCTCCCAGTACCCCAGCCAAACGAGGGCAGTTTCGTCTCGAGCGCAGCCTGCAACCAGACAACTGTCTGGATGTCTGGCCCCGGCCAGAGACCTGGACAAGAGATGCTTCAGGACCAACGAACGATTGAGTTCGGCGGAAGGCCCGCCGACCGAGTGAGACGGGTGGCGCCACTTGCCAGGGCCGTTGAGGAATCGGGATTTCTCGACGAACCTCTCGCGGTCGCGACTCCGATACGCGTGTCCGAAACCGCATTGGCGTTCGAGATCTTTCCCGACGAAGACTACGGGAAAGATCCTGTCCTACGGACGGAGAGCGACCACGGCCCCATTCGCTTGTTCGAGGTGAGGAAGACGCCGATCGATGCGCCGGTTGCACAGCCCCCGATCGGGAAGATCCGGCCCGGGATGCTCCTGCTCTTCTTCTTTGCCGCGGCGCTTGCGACGTTCGGAACTGTTCGGGCGTGTCAGGTCAACGGCCTGTCGTCTGTCGCGATCTGGCAGCAGCCGGGGCCCTGAGTCGCCGATCTCCTGCATTGCGATTCACGTCGGTTGACGAAGCGCGGCGTCTTCCACCTTTCGCGGCAGCTCGGCGGACTACCGTAGCCTTTGGCACCTCACGCTTTACCGATAAAGTTAGTGCGTTTGTGACGATTCGATCCGGCGTTACGTGGTAGCCTGCGTCAGCGGGACGACTTGCCGCAGGCGGCGAGGTGACGGAAATGCCGGATTCGAATCTGTCGCGGCGTGAATGGCTCGAACGCCTCTCGGTGCCCGCCGTCGGCGTATCCATCGGGGCAGGGCTCTCGCCATCACCGGTCTCCGCAGCTCCAGACCAGGCCTCGGCGTCTCTGGACGCGCTGAATGGCGCGCGCACCTATAACGTCCGCGACCACGGCGCGAAGGGCGACGGGAAGACGCTCGATACCGCGGCGCTCCAGTCGGCGATCGATGCCTGCAACAGGGACGGCGGAGGTACTGTGCTCGTGCCCGCCGGCACGTTCCACATCGGCACCATCGAGCTCAAGAGCAACGTGACGTTGCACCTGGCTGCCGCCGCTACGCTGCTCGGCAGCGCCGACGGGAAGCAATATCACGCGGTCGACGCCATCCCGCTCCGCGGGGACTCGACGCTCGGCGACGGCAACTGGGCGCTCATCTTTGCTGTCGACGCCAGGAACGTCACGATCGAAGGCACCGGGCTCATCGATGGCCAAGGCCTTCAGTTTCACTCGCCGGAGCGCGGCGTCCCTCCCCCGAGCGGCCTTGGGGGGAATCAGCGTCCCTATCACCTCCTCTTCCACCGCTGTGAGCACTTGCGTGTGCAGCACATCCGACTGTTCCAGAGCGCCTACCACAGCGTGCGTGTCATCCAGTCCAAGCACGTGCTGATGGACGGCCTGCACATCTACAACCGTGTCAACAACAACGACGACGGTTTTCACTTCGTCAGCTGCGAGTACGTCCACGTCAGCAACTGCACCGTCCTGGCACAGGACGACGTGTGCGCGTTGTTCGGCAGCTGCAGGTTCGTGACGGTCACCAACTGCACCTTCAGCACGCGATGGTCCGTGTTCCGCTTCGGCGGGGGCACTGCAGAGAACATCACCGTCTCGAACTGCGTGCTCCATCAGGTCTATGGCTGCCCGTTCAAGTTCCACGGGAGCCCCGGCACTCGCTTCGAGAACATGTCGTTCTCGAACATCGTGCTCCAGGATGTGACGGGCCCGATCAGCATCAGCGTCGGGCCATCGGCCAACGCGACCGCACCTCCGGGAGGCACAGCGGCGGCCGCCACCGACACCCCACCCGGCATCGTCCGCAACATTTCGTTCAGCAACATCCACGGCACCGTGACGACCGATCCGCCGCAGCTCTCTGATGTGCCGTTCACCAGCCAAGTACGTCCAGGCGAGGGCCACTCCTGCATCGTCTTGAATGCCATCGGAGATGCGGTCGTCGAGAACATCTCGTTCTCGGACGTCCACCTCACATTCGGCGGTGGAGGCACCGCGGAGGACGCCGCTCGGCGTGATCTCCCGGAGGTCGCAGGAGAGTACTTCATGCTCGGTCCGCTGCCCGCGTACGGGCTCTACGCCCGCCGAGCCCGCGGTGTGACGCTTCAGAACGTGCGGTTCCAGGTCACCGCCCCGGAGCTCCGACCCGCCCTGATCCTCGATCACGTGGTCGATGCGGCGATCAACGGCCTCAGCGTCGAAGGCAATCTCAAAGCGGAATCGGTGCTGCGCGTCATCGACAGCAAGGATGTCTTCGTCACGGCGACGCGTGTCCTCACGCCGTCATCCGCCTTCCTCCAGCTCGAAGGCTCCGCGAATCAGCGCATCACGATTGACGGCGGAGACCTCTCCAAGGCGGCCGCACCAGTGGCGTTCAGGGCCGGAGCTACCGCGCGCGCCGTGAAGCTGCGGGCGTGACCGGTGAACGTCGGAATACGAGGAGACTATAATCGGGCATATTGACGAGAGCCGCACACGCTTCGCATCGGTCGACGACCACTGCCCTGCTGTTCGGACTCGTCCTGACCCTTGCGATGGTCGTCACGTACTCCTGGTACATCTCCCGGCAGATTTCCGGGCTGCGCCGCCTTCAGACAGAGCTCACCGACCGCAACCGCCGCGAGTCGCTCCAACTGCTGCGCATCCAGAACGACCTGAACCAGCTTGGCCTCGCCATGCGCGACATGCTCGACAGCGGCGAGCCGTATCCACTCTCTGCGTGGTCCACGCAGTTCGACCGGATCCGCGCCGATCTGAACGACGCACTGGCGCGGCAGGCGGAAGTGGCGGTCGCGCGGCGAACTCCGGAACAGAATCAGTTTCTCTCCAGTTCGGTCACGCAGTTCTGGGACGCCTCGAACCGCATCTTCGACCTGGCCCGAAGCGGACGCGAGGAGGAAGCCCGCTCGCAGATTCGACTGTCGCTCCAGGCACGACAGTCTTCCCTCAGCACGCTCGTGGCCCGGCTGCTCGTCCAGAACAACGAAACCGAAGCCGCGGTCGCAGGCCAGGTACAGGACATCTACGATCGCGTGCAGCGACAAGTGTACTTGTTCCTGGCTGCGACGCTCGTGGCAATTGCCGCCACGAGCCTGTACCTGATTCGGGCAAACCGCCGCGTGCTCGCGGAGCTCGCGTCGCTTGCGGACGAGCGCCGTGGCGTCGCGCATCAGCTCATCGCGACCCGTGAGGCGACACTCCGTGAGATCTCGCGGGAGCTCCACGACGAGTTCGGACAGCTCCTGACCGCGATGGGCTCGATGCTCGGCCGCGCGAGCAAGCAGGTGCCGGAGGGGTCGCCTCTGCGAGGAGATCTCCGTGAAGTCAGTGAAATCGCGCAGAGCGCGCTCGACAGCGTACGAGGGAGGTCACAATCGCTCCATCCCTCGATCCTCGAGGAGCTCGGGCTCGAGAGCACGATCGACTGGTACCTGTCGACTGTGCAGAAGCAGTTCGGCATCGAGGTGAGTTACCAGCGACTCGGCGAGCGCGCCATCGTAGACGAGCACACAGCCATTCATGTCTATCGTGTGCTGCAGGAGGCGCTCGCGAACGTCGCGCGGCACTCGGGCGCGAGGCACGCGTTCGTTCGTCTTCGCGCCACGACGGACAACCTGGAGCTCGAGGTCGAGGATCACGGGCGGGGAATCGTCGCGGACGTCTCCCGACGCGGGCTCGGGCTGGTAGCCATGCGCGAACGCGCCGCCCTCCTGGGTGGGACCCTCGAATTCCTGCAGCCGCCGCAGGGTGGTACGCTCGTGCGGCTCAAGGTGCCCATTGCCGGGCGGACCGCTGCATGACTCTCCGGATCACTGTCCTCCTCGCCGACGATCATCACCTCGTGCGTCGAGGGTTTCGACGCATGCTCGAGGACGATCCGGACATCGAAGTGGTCGGCGAAGCCGCCAATGGCGACGACGCGATCAGGCTCGCCGCCGAGCTCCGGCCGCGCGTGGTCGTGATGGATGCCGCAATGCCCGGCACGAGCGGACTGGCCGCGACGCGCTCCATCCTCTCCTCGACTTCCGGGGTCGCAGTCCTGATGCTCAGCATGCATTCCGAAGAGACGCTGGTTCGGCAGGCCATGGACGCCGGAGCGCGCGGCTACATCCTCAAGAACGTCGTCGACCTGGATCTTGCGGCGGCCATCAAGCGGGTCGCGGCCGGAGAAACGGTGCTCGACCCGGCCGTCGTACGGCCGGCGCCGCTGGCCGGCGAGCGAAATCGGCTGACGGCACGCGAGCTCGAGGTACTGCAGCTGATTTGTGAAGGCCTTTCGAACCGCGATATCGCGGCCCGGCTGCGCGTCAGCGCCAACACGGTCGCAGTACACCGCGCGAACATCATGAACACGCTCGGCGTGCACAAGACCGCCGAGCTCGTCATGTACGCGCTTCAGCACGGCCTGGTCAGCCCGCTGCCGCCTTCGACAAACCCGGGACGCACGTAGGTCAATGGCGAGCCGGCGCGAGTTCCTGCGACGTTGCGGCGGCATCGGTCTGTCCATGCTGCCGGTGCCGCTGGCTGGCCAGCCGGCTGGCGCGCCCGGCTTTCGGCTAGTCGATGTCACCGCCGCCGCCGGGGTGCAGTTCCGGCACAACAGCGGCGCTTATGGCGGCAAGCTGCTGCCGGAGACGCTCGGGGCCGGCTGCGCGTTTCTCGATTACGACGGCGATGGCTGGCAGGACATCCTGCTGGTCAACGGGATGGACTGGCCAGGCCACAGGCGTCAGCGATCCAGTCTGAGCCTCTATCGGAACAATCGGAACGGCACGTTCACGGATGTCACGCGCGCGGCCGGTCTGGACGTCGAGATGTACGGGATGGGAGTCGCTGTCGGCGATTTCAACAACGACGGCTTCACCGACGTGCTGGTGACCTGCGTCGGGCAGAACCGGCTGTTCCGCAACACGGGCCAGGGCACCTTCCTCGACGTGACCACAGCCAGCGGTCTTGGCGGACGAACGGCCCTCAGCACGTCAGCGATGTGGATCGACGTGGATCGCGACGGCTTCCTCGATCTGTTCGTCTGCAACTATGTCAGGTGGTCCGCCGAGCACGACGTCTTCTGCAGCCTCGACGGCAAGCAGAAGTCGTACTGCACTCCGGAGGCGTACCGCGGAGAGACGTGCTGGCTGTTCCGCAACAGGGGCAACGGCACGTTCGAGGACGTCACCGCGACGTGCGGCATCTTCGACTCGAGCTCGAAGTCGCTGGGGGTTGCGCTGCTCGATCACGACCGCGATGGATGGCCGGACATCTTCGTCGCCAACGACACACAGCCGAACAAGCTCTATCGGAATCAACGGAACGGTACGTTCAAGGACGTCGGGCTCGAGTCCGGGATTGCCCTGAGCACCGACGGCAAGGCCCGGGCCGGCATGGGCGTCGATGTCGCCGACTTCGACAACTCCGGCACGTCGAGCCTGGCCATCACGAACTTCGAGGGCGAGATGATCGGTCTGTACAGGTCCGAGTCCGGAAACTATCGGGATGTCGCGACGCAGGCGGGCATCGGCTCTCCCTCCCGCGACCGTCTGGGGTTCGGTTGCCTGTTCGCCGATCTCGACCTCGACGGCCGGCTCGACCTGGTAGTCGCCAACGGGCACATCGATGACACCGTCCGGAACATCCGAGGCAATGTCGGGCACGCACAGGCCCCGCACTTGTTCCTGAATCAGGGCAACGGCAGTTTCGTGGACGAGGCGTCGGCGGCCGGCCCCGGCTTTGCGAACCCGAGGGTCGGGCGCGGGCTGGCGTGCGGCGACTTCGACGGCGATGGCGACGTCGACCTCCTGATGACGGTCAACAACGGCCCGGCGGTGCTTTTTCGAAACGACCAGACCGCCGGCAACCGAAGCCTGCGGTTCCGTCTCGTCGGAACGCAGTCGAATCGCGATGCGATCGGCGCCTCGGTGCGCATCGACCATGGGGGCAGCTCGCAGTCACGCACCGTGCGAAGCGGCTCGAGCTATCTCTCGCAGTCGGAGCTGCCGGTCACCTTTGGCGTGGGAAAGCGCGATCGCGTGGACCGCGTCGCCATCGTGTGGCCGAACGGACGCACGGAGGAGTTCAAGGACGTCGCAACGGGGCGCGCCTACGTGTGCATCGAAGGAAAAGGGATCGCGCGGTAGCGAGGGAGGAAGAGCATGAGGCTTCCTACCGCGAACGTTCCAATCGACAGGCGAAGGAGCAAAGCCTCGTAGGACCCTGTGAGGTCGAACGCCTTTCCCATCAACACCGGTCCAATCGCTCCCGCGATTGCGTAGAACGTCCACGTCAGCCCATAGAGTGCGGAAAAGGATCGCAATCCAAAGTACCGCGACAGCAGGTACGGCGTGACGTCGGCCTCCCCGCCCATGCCAAGACCGATGAGCCCGGCGCCAATCATACCGGCGCCAAGCGAATCAGCGCCGGAAAGAACGAACATGCCCAGGGCGGCGGCCGCGAGCAACCCGAACGACACGCGGGACGCGAAGAAACGGTCGAGGAGCCAACCAGTCAGCAGCCGGCCGAAGAGGCTCGCGCCGCCCATCGCGGAGATGGCGAGCGCGCCGCCGCGGGCGGACACGCCACGGTCCGTCAGGAGCGATGCCATGTGCGTAATCGCACCGTTCTGTCCGATGGAGCTGCAGAACAGCACGGTCACGACAATCCAGAACACGCGTGAACGCAATGCCTCACGCACCGACGCGCCGTCGATTCGGCTGTCGGCAACGTTGCGCGACACGGGACGCTCGCGGACGAAGCCCGCCACGATCGGAACACCGAGCAGGAGTACCATCCACCCGAGCCCGAGGCACGCGTTCCGCCAGCCCAGTGAGTCGATGAGCGCTGCGGCGGCCGGCGGCAGCACCAGCGCGCCAATCGCCCCGCCCGACATGACGACGGCCAGCGCGGCGCCGCGTCTCTTGTCGAACCAGCTCGAGACGGCACGTGAGTATGCCATCTGCGCCGTCCCGTTGCCGACGATGCCCAGGACAACGAACACCAGATAGAAATGCCACAACCGCGGCGTCAGCAGCGACAGCGAAGCAAACGCGCAACCGAAGATCGTCAGGCAAGGGACGATCACCCGGCGCGGGCTGATCCGATCGAGCAGATATCCGAGGGGCGGGGAACAGACGGCTACAGTCATCGCGGCGATGCCAAACGCCACCGACACAGCCTCACGAGACCATCCGAATTCCTCGGCGAGCGGCTTGAGAAAGACCCCGAACGTGTAGACGAGCACCGAGGCGAAGCTGACGAACACGCCGACACCGGACGCCACGGCCACCCGCCAGCCCTCGTACCCCAGGCTGGTCTCCTCGCCGGATCGCATCAGAAAATCAACTTCGCCGCGAATTGGAGCAGCCGAGGCGGGCCCGCGGAAAGGATGCGACCGAAGTTCGGCGAGTTCAGGTCCGCGACAGGCAACCCGAAGTTGGCATGATTGGTCAGATTGAACGCCTCCGCCCTGAACTGGAGGCGCGTCGCACTCGTCAACGTGAAGTCTCGCACGAGAGCGAGGTCGACGGCGGTGTAGCCGGGCCCACGTGCGATGTTGCGACCGGCGTTCCCGAACTGCCCCGCCTGCGTCAGCACGTTCAGCCGTTCGAACGCCGAACGGCTGATCCACTGTTCGACCGTATGCGGACCGCCATTCGGATCGCCGACCAGGTTCGGACGGCTGGCGGGAAAGCCGGAGATCGGAGGGCTGTTCGCCTGCAGCGCCACGTTGGCGGAGTCTGAAACCGTGAAGGGCGTGCCCGAGTTGTGTGCGGCAATCACGTTGACCTGCCACCCGCCGAGCACCGACCGAACGGCTGCCGACGCGCCGTTCAGTTTTGGCGTCACCCAACTCGCGCTCGCGACGATACGGTGACGGGCATCGAAGAGCGACGGGCCCCATTCCGCGTCGAGGTCGAACGGGTTCTGTGCGAGATCGTTTTCGCCCGCAAGGGGCTTCGCGGCGGCGCCCGACAGGTTCATCGCCGACAGGTGATCGAGCGACTTCGAGAACCAGTACGACGCGTTGAACGCCACCGCATCGCGAAAGCGCCGTGAAATACTCGCCTGGCCGGCGTGGTAGCTGGATCGTGCCACGCTCCGCAGCATGGCTACAGTCGAGAGCGCGCAAGCAGAGCCATCGGCCGGGCAGCCGCCGTAGATGCGCCGCCGGTCTGCATTCTGCGCCGTCGCACCTGGCACGAAGACGGCCGGGTTGGCTTCGACGTTTCTCGGAAGATCCCTTCCGGACGCACCAACATACCGAAGCTCGACGAGGTACTTCTCGACCAGCGATCGCTGGATGCTCACGTTCCAATTCCGGGCAACGGGCGGCCTCGCCTCGGGGTCAAGGGCGAACACCGTGGACGGCCGCACGAATGTCTCCGGGCCGGGGGATGGCCGACCCTGGTACGGGTTCTGAAAGTTGAGGCCGGCGCCGCTGAACTGCACGAATTGCGCCCACGGCGTCGCGCTCACGGCGACCTGAGACGCAGTTCCGGCACCGTTCTGGAATTGATCGTAGAAGACGCCGTAGCTCGCGCGGACCGCCCAGACACCCGCGCCAGTCGGATCCCACACCACGCCGACACGCGGCATGAACGCATTGACGCTGTCGGCGATGCCCCGGCCGATTCCAGGGTCTCCCGGAAAGACGAGCCCCGATGGCGCATCAGGCCGGACGCGGGATTGCACGTTCGGTACGAATCCATTCAGGCGGTCGTGAATCTCGGTGAAGGGGTTGATCCGTTCGTACCGCAGGCCGTAGTTGAATGTAAGTCGTGACGTCACCCGCCACTCGTCCTGCGCGAATGCGCCAACTCCCCACACACGCACGTCCCGAGCGAAGTCGCCGAGACCCTGATAGAACGTGACCGGCGCCCCGAGAAGCAGGTTGGCGATCGCATTGTTCGTCGGAAAAGTACCCGCGAACACGAAGAAGGCATTCGGGGCGATCGCTTGCACCATGTCGACGCCCGTATCCCGGAACTCCGCGCCCGCCTTCACGAGGTGACCCTGATTGGTCCAGGCCACGCTGTCCTGAACCTCGAACGTCCGTTGCGTCGTGTTCCGCGGACCGGTGATCGCGCCGCCAATCGGCGAATACCCGCTGACGTTGAAGAACGGCGGGCCCTGCCCGACCTCATTCGACGACGAGTAGCCGAACCCCAGCGCGCCCGGCGGAGTCCGGTTCAACCGCTGATCGAACAAGAACTCGTGACGCAGGAAGGTCCCGCGCAGCGAGTTCGTCAG
This sequence comes from uncultured Acidobacteriota bacterium, assembly GCA_963730995.1. Lineage (GTDB taxonomy): Bacteria > Acidobacteriota > Vicinamibacteria > Vicinamibacterales > 2-12-FULL-66-21 > CAVSUB01. Next base: position 1,200,311 of record CAVSUB010000013.1, read on the forward strand.
CGATGGCGAGAGGATGTGCGTGCTCGATGCAGTGACCGCGTGCGTGCCGAGATCGTCTCGAGTCGGAAACCCCGGCGCATCGGTGCCTCGGACGGACACAGGATTCAGATTGTGACCGCCCGAGAACGAATAGCGCCCGAAGAGCTGATCGTTCGATGAGAGGTTCAGATCGACACGGCCGCCGGCCTGATAGAGGTCGTTCCTCATCAGGACCGTCTCGCGATACAGGGATGGCGAGATATTGGCGACCGGGTACAAGTCCACGACGTTGCGCGCGACGGGATCGATCAAAGCCTCCGGTATGCGATTTCCCGGAAATGGCACGCCGCCGGCAGCCAGATTGAGCAGCGGCTGACCGAGCGCGGAGAAGTCCCCCTGCCGCTCCTGCACGCTCGGCACCGTCGCGCTGGTCGTGAGACCCTGCTCGTTCCGCAGGCCTTCGTAATACCCGAAGAACAGAATCCGGTCGCGCGTGATCGGGCCGCCGATCGCTCCGCCGAACTCGTTCTGCGTAAGGGGCTCGACCTCCTCCGAGAAGAAATTGCGTGCGTCGAACCGATCGTTGCGCACGAAGTCGTAGACCGTGCCGTGAAACTGGTTGCTGCCCGATCGGGTGACGACGCTGGTCGTCGCGCCAGCGGTGCCGCCATACTCTGCCGGCGCGCTCTGCGAGAAGATCCGGAATTCGGCGATCGCGTCGACCGGCAGCTTCAGCGCGTACCCGCCATCCATGCGGTTCAGGTTCTGCGCGCCGTCGACGAGGTACATGTTCTGCTCGGGGCGCATGCCGTTGACGGCGTACGCCTGCCCCTGGCGGAGGCTTCCACCCGCGGCCGCGACGCCAGCCGTCAGTGGCGCCACGCCTGTCTGCAGCAGCCCGAGCTGGGTGAAGTTGCGGCCGTTCAGAGGCAAGTCGACGAGCTCTCGGCCCGTGATGACCCGACCGAGCGCATTGCTGGAGGTCTCGACGAGCGGCGCGTCACCAGCGACCTTCACGGTCTCGGTCAACGAGGAGAGCTCGAGTTGTACGTTCACGCGGGCAGCCTGCCCCACGTTGACCTCGACGGACTCGCGAACGTGACTCGCGAATTGCGGCGCGCTGACCGTCACGCGGTAGCGGCCAACAGGCAGCAAGAGGAGACGGTAGAAACCGTCCGGCCCGGACTCCCTCTCTTTCGTGAACCCCGTGTCGAGATTGACGGCAACCACACGAGCGCTTCGAATGGCGGCGGCCGAGCTGTCGGTGATCGCACCTTCAATCGCACCGGTGGGATCCTGAGCGTTTGCCAGACCAGGGGGCAGCGCCGCTAGGCCAATGAGGATCGTCAGGAGGCGAAGCCCCATCCGGCAATCGACACCCGCCAAGATGATCCCGGGCAAACCTTCCGGCAGCTGGATGTGTGACATGCGTCAGGGAAGCGGACGTCGGATTGTAGGAACGGCGGCGCGCGCGCTCAATAATAGGAATCGACTACGCACACTGCTCGCGGGGTTCGCGAGTCTACGCTTCGCGTGAACATGGGAAGTTAAATGAAGAGATGGATGCGGTCATCAATGATTGCGATACTCCGACACCCGATAGTTCTCGCGACGGCGTTCCTGGCGATGACCGGCGCCGGATCGGCGGCACCGAATCGGCTGCAGGTCTCCTCCAACGGACGGTTCCTTCAATACGTCGACGGCAAGCCGTTCTTCTACCTGGCCGACACTGCGTGGGAGCTCTTTCACCGATTGAACCGCGAGGAAGCGACCCGCTACCTGGAGGACAGAGCCCGCAAAGGGTTCACGGCGATCCAGGCTGTTGCGCTCGCCGAGCTGGACGGCCTGACAACACCCAACGCGTACGGCGCGCTCCCGCTCGTGGACAAGAATCCGACGCGCCCGAACGAGGCCTACTTCACGCACGTGGACTTCATTGTCGACAAAGCAGAGGCCCTGGGCATGTTCGTCGGGTTCCTCCCCACGTGGGGCAAGTACTGGAAGACGGGCGAGTTCAAGATCTTCGATCGCGAGAACGCCCGCGCGTACGGGCTCTTTCTGGGCCGGCGGTACAAGGATCGATCGGTGATCTGGATCATGGGCGGCGATCAAAACGTCGCCACCCCCGAAGAGCGCGCGATCGTAGATGCGATGGCCGAAGGACTGAAGGCGGGCGACGGCGGCTCGCACCTGATCACGTTTCACCCGCGAGGACCTGGCCAGTCATCACTCCAGCTGCAGGATGCCCGATGGCTCGACTTCCACATGTCCCAGAGCTCCCATGGCGCGCGCGACCACGACACTGGTCTGTTCGCCGAGCGCGATCTTGCGTTGACTCCGCCGCGGCCGACGCTCGATGGCGAACCACGATACGAGACGATACCCGTGGGTTTCTATCTCCGCGATCACAACCGTCTCGATCGCTTCGATGACGACGACGTGCGGCAGGCGGCATGGTGGTCGGTGATGGCCGGCGCCTGCGGCCACACTTATGGCAACAACAACATCTGGCAGATGTGGCAGCCGGGGCGTGCGCCGATCCTTTACGCGTCCACTCCATGGCGGGAGGCGCTGGATCATCCTGGCGCCACGCAGATGGGCTACCTCCGGAGGTTCATGGAAGCGCACGCGTTCCAGACCCTCGTGCCCGACCAAAGGATCATCGCGAACGGTCCGCTGGAAGGCGGCGCGAAGATCCGGGCGGCGCGGGCGGCGGATGGATCACTCGCCGTCGTCTATTCAGCGCAGGGCGCGAGCTTCACGCTGGATAGGTCTCTGATCAAGGCACCGCGCGTCAGAGAGTCGTGGTTCGATCCTCGATACGGCGTGACGTACGAGTTTCACACGACGGACACCATGGATTTCCAGACCTATCAGCCACCCAGTTCGGGACGCGGCCGGGACTGGGTCCTGCTGCTGGAAGGCCTTCGCTAGTGCCCCGTATCTACTGATTCAGTAGCGTGTCGTCCAGTGGTTCGGCCCCGATTTCGCAGCCGCGACAACGGAGCGGCTGCTGCTGATTCAGGCGTTACATCCTAGTAGTGGACCAATCCCGGAGCCCACAGAAAGGAAGGCGCACCACTCATGAACGTTGCCCTCTGGATCGCTCAGATTCTGCTGGCCGCGGCGTTCGCCCTGGCGGGAGCCATGAAGACCTCGATGCCAATCGCTGCGCTCGCGCAGAGTCTCAAATGGGCCGGAGACCTACCACCGGCGCTGGTTCGCTTCATCGGAGCTTGCGAGATCGCTGGCGCGATTGGAGTCGTGGTGCCGTCGATGACGCGCATCAAGCCGGCGCTCACGCCGCTCGCGGCCGGCGGGCTCGTGCTCATGATGATCCTCGCGTCGCTCTTTCACATCACGCGCGGTGAGATCTCGGCGCTGCCCTTCACGGGAGGTCTGGGCGCGCTTGCGGCGTTCGTCGCCTGGGGCAGATTCGGGCGCGCTCCGATCGCGTCATCGTCCCATTGAGCGCGAGTGAGGCCGGTTCGACGGCTAGCCCGGTGCGCGGGAGACTCTGCGCCAGGCCGTACTACTACATTGAGTAGTTGAACCTGAAGACCGTTTCGTGGATACTGTCTCGCGTGCCGACACCCGACAAGCCGCTGACGTTCAAGGACGTTCTTCAGGAAGTCGACGAGTTGCTCGAGATGCTCCGCCGGCTGGATGCCACGACGATATCCGGCGAGACGATGACCGTCCTTGCGATTGAAGATCAGTTGTCGCAGGTGCGCGGCCGCCTCGCGGATCTCGTCGTCCAGCGCATGTTCCGAACCTAGCCTTCCTGCCAAACCAGCCCCCTACTGAACGACTGCACGGCGGTTTGAATCTCCCTTCGTCGTTTGTACGACGAGCGTCCAGCCGCTGCCAGCCGCGGCGGATCTTGCGAGACCTCTGGACCATAATCTGTGCGCACACCTCATGCAGCTGCTCCGATTGATTCCGCAGAGGACCGCGATCACGGTGGCGTTGCTCGCCGTGGGCATGGCCGCGTCGAGCGGCGCTCCGGCTGCCGCGCACGAGCAGCCGTCGGCGTTCCGCGTGGCGGTCGATTTGGTTCCGGTCGACGTGCAGGTGCTCGACGGCCAGGGCCATCCCGTTGTCGATCTGACCCCTGGCGAGTTCGAAGTGACCATCAACAGGCGTCGGCGCCGGGTCATCTCCGCGACGCTCATCAGCGATAGCGCGACCGCCAGTCGAGAAAGCCAGCCAACGACGACGAGCGCCGTTGCCGTTGCGGACGGTGGACGCGTCATCGTGATCGCGATCGACTGCCTCAGCATCAGCGTCGCGGTGACCCGAGGCGCGACCGACGCCGCCCGCGAGTTCATCAATCGATTGTCTCCCGCCGACCGAGTGGGTCTGTTCGCCTATCCGATCGGTCCCAGGATGGATCCGACAACGGACCACGCCGCCGTGATACGCGCGCTGGATCAAGTGGTCGGCCAGCGGGAGAACACGCTCACGAGCCTGCAGTTTCAGCTGAGGCCGTCGGAGCTGATCGATCTCAGTGCGGAACTCGCGCATGGCGAGACCGAACCCTTCCGAGAGACAACGCCAGGCGGTCAGGTGGCGAGGAGGGAGTGTGGAGAGTCGCTCCCCCTGGAATGCGTGAGGCGGCTCATCCAGGACGTCAACGGCGCGACGTTGTACTACGAGGGTGAGGCGACCGCCAGCGTGGGAACCCTTCGCGGGCTCCTCCGCGAAATGGGCAGCCTGACGGGGCGAAAGATCCTGGTCCTCGTCACCGGCGGAATGATCGCGAGCGACAGGCCCGGCGTTCGGCCCGACGTCAGCGATCTGGGTCATCAGGCAGGCCGGGAGGCTGCGCTCGCGAACACCGCCGTCTACACACTTCACATCGACGTGAGCGCGCTCGAACACGTGTCGGCGCAGACAGCCGCCGCCGATCGGAGCTTCGATAACATCGCTCGCGATAGCGTCCTGCTCGGAGGTTGGCTCGACCAGTTCTCGGGTGAGGCAGGCGGGACGCTGTTCAAGGTGCTGGCCGGCAGCGGAGAAGCGGCGTACGACCGCATCCTCACGGAAACGACAGCCTACTACCTCCTGGGCGTCGAGGTGGGCGATGCCGACCGTGATGGGCGAACCCAGGAAATCCAGGTCAAGGTCAAGAGACGCAACCTCACGGTCCGCGGTCGAAAGTGGGTCGCCATACCGAAGCGAGGCAAGGACGCCACGGGCGCCACTCCAGCGGAAGCATCATCCGCACCATCCACATCGTCGCTGGCGTCGTCGGCGCCGCGACTGGCAACCCCGACCCCGCGCCCGCTGCCGCGTGACGTCCAGACACTCGCAGATGCCTTCGAGCGTGGCGATTGGGCCGGGATGGAGCGGGGCCTTACCGAGACGAAGGACCTGGCCAACCTGGTCGCCGGCTTCCGCGCGGCAGATCGTCCGTGGCCGGACGAGCCGCGGCGCCGCGCGGTGTTCGCGCTCGAGATCGGGCTCGCTGGAGTTCGGAGCGACAACGGTTATGCACGTGACGAAGGGAGCCGGCTTCTCGCCGAGTACAACACCCTCGTACGTCAGCCTGGCGCCGGTGACGTCTTCGAATGCGCGTGGCTCTGGACCCAGGCGGCCGGTCTCGAGGGCGCCGTACGCCCCAATATCGCAGCGGTCTTCATCGCTCGAGCGCTTCAGCGCTGCCCGAATGAGCCCCGCCTGAACCTGGCCCTCGCCGTCGTGACCGATCAGCAATGGCTGCGAAACGTTCAGCCGAGCGCGGCTGAGACCGCCGAGGTGACGCGCCGCTACGAACAGGCGATGAAGTCTCCGGAGACCGAAGCGGAGGCGTGCGTTCGGAACGCGTTGTTCCTTTACAGGCTCGGAGACTACCGTCAGGCGATCGGCCTGCTGGATCGGCCGATGCCTCAATCGCCGGACACGTACGTGCGCTACCTCGTCGATCTCGTCAGGGGCAAGGTGCTTCACAGGTTGGGCCGGCTCGACGAGGCCGAAGCCGCGTTCCGCGCCGCACTTGCGACCTGGCCGGGAGCCCAATCCGCGAGGATCTCGCTGATGACGCTGCTCGCAACCGGGGGCGCCCGTCTCGAAGCGGCGGCACTCGCCGCGGCAGTAGAAACGGCACCCGATGGGCAGCTCGATCCCTGGTGGACCTACTGGCTCGGCGACGCCCGCGTCTATCCGGACATCATTGCTCGACTCCGCGAGATGACACGATGAAGCTGGGATCGTTGGCGGTGTTGATAGCGGTCGGCGCCTCGACGCCGCTGGCCGGAACCCTCGTGGAGCGCAACACTTCGCAAATCGATCAGCAGTCGCCGCCGACATTCCGTGCGGGCGCCGATGCCGTCGTCGTCGATGCCTCGGTAAGGCGGAACAACCGGCCCGTGACCGGGCTGACGGCCGCGGACTTCGAGATCGTCGACGACGGAGTGCTTCAGACAGTGACTGACGTCAGCTACGAGAAACTGCCGATTGACGTCACCGTGGCTCTCGACGTCAGCGCGAGCGTGACGGGATCCGTGCTCAGCCAGCTCCGGCGATCCGTGCAGCAGCTCGCTGGCGGTCTTCACGCGGAGGATCGCCTCAAGCTGCAGACATTCAACCAGCGCATCCAACGGCTGGGCGACTTCGCGTCGCCACCATCAACAACCGACGCGGCGGTTGCTCGAATCTCCGCGGTCGGCGGGAGCGCCGTGTTCGACTCCCTGGCCGTCGCGCTGGCAATGCCGACGACGGCCGCGCGGCGGCACCTCGTCGTGCTGTTCAGCGACGGCGTCGACAGCAGCAGCATCAGCGATCCCGAAATGTTGTTCGAGCTCGCCAGAGGCAGTGGATCTACGGTCGCGGTGGTTCTGGCCTCCACCAATTCGCAGGCTCCGGCGTCAGTGTTTTCACGTCGGGTTCCTGGGGCAATCACCGTCGAACGTCTCTACGATCGGATCGCCAGGGACACGGGTGGCACGGTCGTGCCCATCTCGTCCGGTGACAATCTCGCCACAACGTTCGGGCGGGTGCTGGACAACTTTCGTGCGAGCTACGTGCTCTACTTCACGCCGGAAGGCGTAGAGCGAGCCGGCGCCCACACGCTCGATGTGCGGGTGAAGCGCAGCAACGTCCAGGTGCGCGCGCGCAGCGGATATGTGTGGCCCTAAACGCGGAATTCACTCGAGTCGGTGTGAATTCCTCATTAAGCTCTATCAGCTTTCAGCTTTCAGCTCTCGGCTTTCAGCTCACCGCTGAGAGCTGAAAGCTGACGGCTGAGAGCTGACGGCTGAGAGCTGCCAACGGCTCGTCCCTCCATCCAGCCCTCCAAATTGCGCTTCGGGCCTTGACCATTTATTGCGTACACTCTTACTCTCCTAGACGTTCTACAACGGACAGGACGATTCCCCGACGTCGGGCGTCGACTGCCTGGAGGAGCCACCGTGATCAACGACATCCGTCTTGCGCTCCGCACGCTGCCGCGCATGCCCGGGTTCTCTCTGGCCTTCATCCTGACGCTAGGCCTCGGCATCGGCGCCAATACAGCGATCTTCAGCGTCATCAACGGCGTGCTGCTGCGGCCGCTTCCCTACCCCGAAGCTGACCGCATCGTCCACCTGCGACAGCCGCAGGTCGCGGCGGGCGTCGAGGACACGAGCTTCTCGTTCGCGGAAGTCGCGGACTACCGGTCGCAGGCGACGACCATCGACCAGTTCATCGAGTTTGGCGACTGGACGTTCAACGTTCTGGGACGTGGCGACCCGCACCGGGCGACCGGCGGGCTGGTGACGCCGAACTTCTTCCAGCTCCTCGGCATCCGGCCGCATCTGGGGCGTCTGCTGTTGCCGAGCGACGGAGGCAAGACCGCGCAGCCGGTGGTCGTGCTCACGTACGGGTATTGGCAGCGCGTGTTCGGATCGGACCCGGCAGTCGTCGGACAGACGCTCGACTTGACGGTGAAGAAAGCCGTGATCGTCGGTGTTCTGGAGCCGGGCGCGCACTACGCGACGGCGCGGAAGCAGGACTTCTACGTCAATTACGCTGCGAACGACCACTACGTGGGCGCGTCGATGCAGGACGAACGCCGTCATCGCATGACCGACGTCTACGCGCGGCTGGCGCCGGGCGCCACCGTCGGGGCCGCCCAGGCGGAGCTCCGGCAGATCGCCACGCGGCTTCACGATGAATACCCGGCGGCATACCCCAAGTCGCAAGGCTTCGAAACGCTCGCGACGCCGTGGAAGGACGAGTTGACCGCCAAGGCCAGGCCGACGCTGATGATTCTGCTCATCACCACGGTCTTCGTCCTCGTCATCGCGTGCGCGAACGTCGCCAATCTGACGCTGACCCGGCTCGTGCAGCGCGAGCGCGAGATGGCGGTCCGCGCGGCGCTCGGCGCGCGCGGAGCTCTGCTCCGCCGTCAGCTGCTCGCCGAGAATCTCGTGCTTTCGGTGGTTGGCGGCGTGCTCGGACTCGGGCTCGCCTTCGCCGGCCTCGGTCTCCTGATCAACTACGCAGGACGATTCACGAACCGCACCGGCGAGATCGCACTCGATCGCTGGGTTCTGACCTTCACGCTGATCGTCTCGATCGGTCTCGCGCTCGTGTTTGCCTGGGCGCCGCGGCTCAGGTTCCTGAACGATCCCGTGAGGGCGATGGCCAGTGGCGGCGGGCGCGCGACCGGGAGCGTCGGCCGGCGTCGTGCACAACGGGCCCTCGTCGTCAGCCAGCTCGCGGCGTCGTTCGCGCTGCTGATCGGGGCGGGGCTGCTGACGCGCAGCCTGCTTCAACTCTACGCAGTGGATCCGGGCTTCGACCTGTCCAACGTGTTGAGCCTGCAGGCGCCGGACTTCAGCCAGCTCAATCGCGAACGGCGGATGCAATTCAACCGTGACGTGCTCGATCGTGTCAGAGCGGAGGGGACGGTGCAGTCGGCTGCAATGGCCTCGGCAGCGCCGCTGGCCGGCTCGTTTCCGCAGCAGCAGGAGTTTCAGGTGGATGGCGCCGATCTGACCGCGGTCGCAGCCGCACCGAAGACGGTCACGCGCGTGGTCAGCACGGGCTACTTCGAAACCGTCGGCACACGACTCCGGGCCGGCCGTGGATTCCTGGCCAGCGACACCGCGACTGCACCGCCTGTCGCGATCCTGAGCGAGTCGATGGCGCGCTACTACTTCAAGGATCAGAATCCTATCGGGCGGAGGATCAGCTGGAAGCAGTTCAACGGCAACTGGTCGCCGAAGGCTGAAATCGTCGGCGTGGCCGCCGACTCTCGCGCCGACGGAATCGAGCAGAGCCCGCTTCACACGATGTATCAGCCCGACGCGCAGACCAACGCGCCATCGACGTTGCTCGTCCGAACCTCCGGACCCACCGATCGGCTTGCCCCGCGCGTCGTCGAAACGATTCGCAGCCTGGATGCAAATCGCCCGATCGACCACGTGCAGACCCTCGAGGAGATCCGCGACGAAACGATTGCCCCCCAGCGGCTCAACGCGACGCTGATCGGACTATTTGCGCTGCTCGCGCTTGCAATCGCGACGGTCGGGGTGGCGGGCGTCCTCGCCTTCTCGGTCAGCCAGCGCACGAACGAGCTTGGCATCCGGCTGGCACTTGGCGCCGAGCGAGGGGCAATCCTGCGGATGATCCTGGGTGAAGGCGCGGCGATGGCGGTCGTGGGCCTGTTGGTCGGCGGCCTTGCCGCAATTCCGCTTTCCCGGCTGCTCGGCGGCCTGCTCTTTGGCGTCCAGCCGATCGATCCGCTCACGATTGGACTGGCCGCGACGCTGCTCGTGGCCGTGGCGCTCATCGCCGCGTGGATTCCCGCGCGCACCGCGACCTCCGTCAATCCCATAACTGCGCTTCGCGGCGACTGAAAGGGAACCTTTGGTGCCACTCGGGCTGACGGTGCGCTGGTCGTGTTGCTCCTCGTTCGGGCAGGCGTGGCATTGTTGGGCGCGCTCGACGTGGTCAACATCGGGCTGGCGACCGCGCTGCCGGCCGTCCCGTTCGTCATGGCGCTGTACTACCTGGTCTGGAAGTTTATCGTCGGGTTCCTCAATCGGGAGGTGGGGATCGAGTAGGCCCGGGACCTGCGGCCAATCCTCACCGACTTGACACACTCTCCAGGCGCGTTTATAGTGAGTAAACGTTTACTTGCTATGCCAAGACACCGCTTCACCAACACTCGAGAGCGCATCGAGCGGGCGGCGATTCAACTCTTCGCCGAGAAGGGCGTCAACGCGACGACCGTCCGGGATGTCGCTCGGGCTGTCGATATCTCTGAGGGGGCTCTGTATCGCCACTTCGACGGGAAGGACGAACTCGTGTGGGAAGTATTCGAGCGCAACTACGTGCAGTTTGCCGGGCGACTCGAGTCGCTGGCACTTGCCGAGACGACCGCACGCCGAAAGCTCGCCGCGATGATTCGGGGCTTTTGTCACGCGAACGACGAGGACCCGCTCCTCTTCCGGTTTCTGCTCTTCGTGCAGCACGGCCAGTTGAGCAAGCTCGCGCCGGGTTCCCCGACGCCCGTCGATGCGGTCCGAGCCGTGATCGCGCAGGGGATCTCCTCGAAGGAGATTCCAGAGCAACACCCCGATCTCGCGACGGCGCTTGTCTTCGGCATAGTCCTCCAGCCGGTGACTTTCGCCGCCTACGGACGGTTGTCGTCCTCGCTGACTTCGATGTGTGACCGTCTCATCGCCGCGTCGTGGGCGGCCGTGACGACGGTCTGAATCAGGAGCCGTTGTCATGGGTTCGCCAATCGTGCCGTTGCTGACCGCTCGTCGCTTCGCGCCGCTCTTCGTCACGCAGTTCCTGGGCGCGTTCAACGACAACCTGCTCAAGAGCGCACTCGGCATCGTCGTGACTTTCCGTCTTGCCGAGCAGTCGGGCCTCGGCGCGGCCTCGCTCGTGATGCTCGCCGGCGCCCTCTTCATCACGCCGTTCTTTCTCTTCTCCGGCGCCTCCGGAACCCTCGCGGATCGGGTTGACAAGTCGACGATCGCGCGCATGGTCAAGGTCGCCGAGATCGGTATCATGTCGCTGGGGACCCTGGGACTGTGGCTGGGCAGCGTTCCGCTGCTCTTCGCCTCGCTCTTCTGTCTGGGCACGCATTCGACCGTCTTCGGCCCGATCAAGTACGCGCTGCTGCCGCAGCATCTGCGCGCGGACGAACTCGTCGCGGGCAATGCGCTCATCGAGGCCGGCACATTCCTGGCCATCCTTCTTGGTACGATTCTCGGCGGCAGCCTCGTGCTGCTCGGCGACGGCGCCCTGATCGTGGGCGGCTGTGGAATCACGGCGGCGCTCCTCGGATGGCTCGCGGCGCGGCAGATCCCACCCGCGCCGTCGTCGGCGGGGGTTGATGCGCCGCGGCCGCGGCTCTTCCGCGACACCATCGCCGTCATCCGTTACGCCGCGTCTCGACCGGCCCTCCTTCTGCCGATTCTGGCGGTCTCGTGGTTCTGGCTCTTTGGAGCGACGATCGTGTCCGGCTTACCGTCGTTCGCGAAGGACGTGCTCTTCGCAAATGAACAGGTCGTGACCATGATGCTCGCCTCGTTCGCGGCAGGCGTGGGCCTGGGATCGATGCTGGCGGAGCGGCTGCTGCACGGGGAGGTCAGCGCCCGACACGTTCCCGTCTCGGCGCTGTTCATGGCGATCTTCGCCGTCGATCTGCACCTCGCGAGCAGTGGCCGCGTGTCGACAGGCACGCTGGCGAACATCCCGGCGTTCCTCGCGCAGTCGGGCAGCTGGCGCATTCTCGCCGATCTCGTCGGCCTGGCGGTCGCGGGCGGTCTCTTCACCGTGCCGCTCTACGCGGTACTTCAGCACGAAAGCGAGCCGGCGCACCGCGCACGGGTGATCGCCGCCAACAACATCATCAATGCGCTGGCGATGTCGGTCGCGGCGGTTGCCGCCGCGGCATTCCTCGCCCGCGGCATGTCGATGGGAGAACTGTTCGGACTCTGCGGCATCGCGACGCTGCCGGTGGCGTTGATCTCGGCGTGGATCCTGCGGCGCACGCTCGCCAGGAGCCTGGTGCGACTCGTGCTGCGGCTCTTGTATCGCGTTGAAGTCGAAGGCCTCGAGCACGTCCGTGCGGCGATGCCGCGGGCGGTGATCGCCGCGAATCACGCGTCATTCCTGGACGGGCTGCTGCTCGGCGCGTTTCTGCCTGGCGACCCGATCTTCGCTGTCGATACGTTTATCGCGAGGCAGTGGTGGGCGAAGCCGTTTCTCGTGTTCGTCAACGCACTTCCGGTCGATCCAACCAATCCGCTGTCGATTCGGGCGATGATTCGCGCCGTCGAGGCCGGGGCGGCCTGCATCATCTTCCCCGAGGGCCGAATCACCACGACCGGGTCTCTCATGAAGGTCTACGAAGGGCCGGCCGTCATCGCCGAGCGGACAAGGGCCGCGCTTCTCCCGATTCGCATCGATGGCGTCGAGTTCACTCCGTTCTCGCGGCTCGCGGGCAAGGTTCGTCGGCGCCTCCTGCCGAAGATCCGGATTCGCGTGCTGCCGCCGCGAGTGCTGACCGCGCCGGACGGTGTGAGCGGCCGAGCGCGTCGCGCCGCGCTGCGCCGAACGCTCCGCGATCAGATGGTGGATTCGATGTTCGCCGCCGCGCGGATCGATACGACGCTGTTCGACGCGCTGCTCGAAGCGCGCGAGCAGCATGGCGGCGGTCACCTCATCGCCGACGATCTCCAGATGCAGCCACTGAGCTATCGCGGGCTCGTGACCGGAAGCTTCGCGCTCGGTTCAGTGCTGGCGCGCAGCACACGTCCGGGCGAGCGCGTCGGTCTGCTGCTGCCGACGTCGCGCGCCTCGCTGATCGCGTTCTTCGCGCTCCAGGCTGAGGGGCGTGTGCCGGCGATGTTGAACTTCTCGACCGGCCCGGCATCGGCGATAGCTGCCTGCCGCGGCGCGGAGATCACCCGCATCGTCACCGCGCGTCTGTTCATCGAGAAAGCGAAGCTGCAGGCCCTGGTTGCCGCGCTCGAACCGCACGCGACAATCGACTACCTCGAGGACATCCGCGGGGACATCGGGACGTTCACGAAGGTCAGGGCCCTGGCGCGATCGCTCCGAGCGACGCCGCGCCACCGGCCCGAGCGCGCCAACGACCCGGCGGTCGTGCTCTTCACGTCAGGATCGGAGGGTACGCCCAAGGGCGTGGTCCTCAGTCACCGCAATCTCCTGGCCAACCGCCACCAGTTGTCGTCGGTCATCGACATCAGTCCGAAGGACGTCGTCTTCAACGCGCTGCCGGTGTTTCACAGTTTCGGACTGACCGGCGGTCTGCTCATGCCGCTGCTGGCCGGGGTGCGGACGTTTCTCTATCCGTCGCCGCTGCACTATCGCACTGTGCCGGAGCTTGCGTACGGCACAAATGCGACGATCCTCTTCGGAACCGACACGTTCCTTTCCGGCTATGCTCGCGTCGCAGACAACTACGATTTCTACTCCGTGCGCTACGTGTTCGCCGGCGCCGAGCGGGTGAAGCCGGACACACGGCGCATCTGGTTCGAGAAGTTCGGCATTCGCATTCTCGAAGGCTACGGGGCGACCGAGACGGCGCCCGGTCTTGCGGTGAACACCCCGATGCATTTCAAGGCAGGCACCGTCGGCCGTCTCCTCCCCGGCATCGAACATCGTCTCGAGAAGGTGGCTGGCATCGAGAGGGGCGGACGTCTCTTCGTCCGCGGGCCCAACGTGATGCTCGGGTATCTCCGCACTGAGAAACCGGGCGTCCTCGAACCACCGCCGGATGGCTGGTACGACACCGGCGACATCGTCGAGATCGATTCAGATGGTTTCGTCACGATCAAAGGACGCGCGAAGCGCTTCGCGAAGGTCGCGGGCGAGATGGTGCCGCTCGGGGCCGTAGAGGATTTCGTGACGGCGATGTGGCCCGAGAGTCAGCACGCCGTCGTGACGCTACCCGACCCGAAGCGCGGTGAGCAGCTCGTGCTGGTCACCGATCGTGCAGATGCGAATCGCGCGGCGCTGGCGACTTCCGCGCGCGCCGCCGGCCTGCCGGAGATTTTCGTTCCGCGATCGATCGTGCTCGTTGCCAAGGTCCCGATCCTCGGGACCGGCAAGATCGACTACGTCTCGGCGTCACAGCTCGCCACCGAGCTCGTGCGCGCGTCGTAGGTTCGGCCGACGGAGAGCACGCGCTGCGCCAGGAAGGCAGTGAGGAGCGAACCAACTGATGGGCTTGCCAGCACGTCCATAGCCGATCGACTCTGCATTCCTGCGTGCCGTCAGTGCGGAAAAGGCATATGCTCGGCGCCGGTTTCGTTCAATTCTTCACTCAGGAGGTTTCGATGAGATCAGCACTCGGCGTGATCGTCGTCATCGGCGCGTTCGCGGTCGTGCCTGCCGCGGCTCAGAAGGACCAGACGTGGAAAGGCGCCATCAGCGACAGCAAGTGCAATGGCAAGCACCCGGCGGGTGAGCACGATGGCAAGAAGATGACGGACGCGGAATGCACAAAGGTGTGCCTGACCAAGGGGGCCAAGTACGTATTCGTGTCAGATGGCAAGGTCTACCAGCTCGCCAATCAGAAATCGAGAACGATTGCGAGTCACGCCGGGCAGCAGGTCGAGTTGATCGGAACCATCGAGGGCGACACCATCACTGCGAAGACCATCAAGACGCCGGCGACCAAGTAAGCGGACTGGCACGCTACCCGCCGGCGCGGCACCTCGGCGGTGAATCGCCGCATCGGTGCGAACGAGTCAGCTCACCCAACCCAACCCGGCGCGGCTCATTCGGAGCGCTTTCTTTCGTGCGTGGACCCTCTACGTCTGTAGCCGGGGTCCACGCCGTTCCTGTGTTGCCGGGCTCGCCGGCTCAGTTAATGCAGGGTGAGCTTTTGCACTCGCCAGTTCATGAGCTCGGCGACGTACAAGGTGTTGGGATCGCGGCAGTCGATTTCGTTGACCATGCCGAATTCCTTGAACTGCTTGCCGGCGCGGCCGATACGTGCCGAGCACCGTGCCGTCCAGCTCCATCTTGTAAATCTCGCCGTTGAGGAAGGGGTCCTCGGTCGGGTTGGAGTTGGAGCTGTAGAGAAACTGGTGCGCGCCGGGCGAGATGCAGATGGCACGCGGCGCGCCCACGTTCTTGATCTCGCTCTTGAACGTGCCGTCGTTGTCGAACACCTGAATGCGCTGATTGCCCATGTCGGCGACGTAGACGTTGCCCGTGGCATCGACGGCGACGGAGTGGGGAATGTTGAACTGGCCGGGTTCGGCACCGGTCGAGCCCCAGGACTTGATGAACTTCCCGTTCTTGTCGAACTTGGCGACGCGGGCGTTGCCGTACCCGTCCGGAGACGAAGATGTTGCCGGCAGCGTCCCAGGCCACGTCGGTCGGCTGGTTGAAATTGTCGCCGGGGACGCCAGATCCCGGAGGTCCGGACGCGCGGCCGAAGACGCCACTCCTGCGCTGCTGCCGAGTTCGCCGATCGCCTCGGGCCTGCGGCCCAAGGTCAGGAGGACGCGGCCGGACTGGTCGAACTTGACGACCATCCTCGAGGCGCGATCCACAACCCAGATGTTGTTCTGGGGATCGACCCTGACGCCCTGCGCGAACAGGAAGTCGTAGGGGCGGTTGTCGTCGTTGGAGCTGCCGATCTCGCGCAGAAACTTTCCGGCCTTGTCGAATTCGAACAGGCGCGCGACCGCCGTTGATGTAGATGCGCGACGCGCCCATCGTGGCGTTCGGGCCGCCGCCCTGGGAGTAGACCAGCAGTTGCCCGTCGACGTCGTGGCCACGCCGGCCACTTCACCGAGAGTAGGTATCGGCCGGCAGGTTCAAAAAGTCACCGGCGGACTCGAACGCGATTTCGCGCTGGCCTGAGCCTGCGCGGGCGACCAGCGCGGAGAACGCGAGCGGAGAACGCGAGCCGGCGAAGACCAGCGTGGCTGCGCGCAGTGGCTGCGAGACGTGAGGATTTCATTTCTTGCCCCCTTCGCGGCGGTGGGGTGCAGGATGAATTTCTGGACGCGCCACTCGACGATTTCGCTGACGAGAGATTTCGTTTTCAACGCGGCAATCGATTCCGTGCACCGTGCTGAACTGTCCCTGCTCTTTGCCGGGGATCACCGAACTTGCCGACGACGGTGCCGTCCAGCTCCATCTTGAAGATCTGGCCGGTGACCTTGTGGACCTCGGTGTCTTGGAGTCAGGGTTCGAGTTGGAGGTGTAGAGTATTGATGCGGACCGTGGGTGATGCACAAGGACCAGGGCGCGCCGACGTGGTCGTACGTCGTCTTGTAATTCAGGTCGTTGTCGAACACCAGAATGCGCTGGTCGCTGCGGCTGCCCACGTAGACATTTCCCTTGGCATCCACGACGATGGCGTGCATCAGGTTGAATCTGGCCGGGCCCCGATCCGCGACTGCCGACGTCGTTTGACGAAGCGGCCGTTCTTGTCGTACTTGACGACGCGTGAATTGCACGTAGCCGTCGGCGACGAAGATGTTGCCCTGCGGCGTCAAAGGCGACGTCGGTGGGGCGATTGAAAATATAGGGCGGCGCCGGATTGGCCTGCCTGCACGGCGGGCTCGATCCCATTGTAGGGGAACTCGATCCGGCGGCCCAAGACCATGGTCACGCGGGCCCTTCGGGGTTGAACTTGATGATCGAGTTGGCGCCCTCGTCGATCACCCAGATGTTGTCCTGGGCATCGACGCGTATGCCGTGACAGAACACGTTGCCGTAGAGGTCCTTTCCGATCTCCCGCACGAAGTTGCCGTTCTGGTCGAATTCGAAATTGCGCGTTTGCTGGGCGCAGGTGTTGACGAAGATGTGCCCCTTCGAGTTGGTGGCGATCACCGATGCCTTCGCCCATATACACGTTCGGGGGCAACTTGAAGAAGTTGGGCACCACTTCGAACGGGATATCGGGCGTGCTGTCCAGGGCCTTGGGCCGGAGGTTCGCGGCTGCCACGGCCGCCGCCACGGCCGCCAGGCGGTGCCTGGGCGCCGCCAGCAGGTGCCTGAGCGCCGCCAGGGGGGGCCTGGGCACCGCCAGGAGGATGCTGGTGTCTGGGCGAACAGGGTGACGGCGGCTGACAGCGCCAGCGCCGCGGCCACCCCACTAATGCGACGTGTTTTCATAGGCTACCCTCGACAACGTGCAAAATGTAACGCAACGTCGCGATCTTCAATGCGAGGCGTCAATGTCGAATGCGCAACATTGGAAATTGGACATTCGACCGATCACGACCGCCACACGTCCGCAGCGGCTTTCAGCAAGAGATGAGCGCCGGTCGCGCCGGGGTCCTGGTGTCCGATGCTGCGGTCTCCCAGATAGCTGCCACGGCCCTTGCGCGCCTGCATGGTCTTGGTCGCCTGCATGCCTGCTTCGGCCGCCGCCGCGCCCCGTTCCAGGATTTCCGCCAGACCGCTTCCAGCCTCCAGAGCACCTCGCATCGCATCCACTGCGGGAAGCAGAGCGTCCAGCATGGTCTTGTCGCCGAGCGCGGCTTTGCCGCGCTGTTGGATGCCGTCGACGCCGGCCTGGAACAGCGCCACCACGTCGGCGGGCGCGAGTTCGGACTTGCCCGCACAGGCCGCTCCGGCGCGGAGAAAAAATGTGCCCAGGAGGGGCCCGGAGGTGCCGCCCATGGTGCGGATGAGGACAGTCGCCACGTTCTGAAAGACAGAGCGGAGATCGGCCGGAGGGTTAGCGGACAGCTCCGCCTGCACCGCAGTGAAGCCGCGGTCCAGACTGATTCCAAAATCGCCGTCGCCGACGGCTGAATCCAGCTCGGTCAGCTGCTGCCGGTTTTCGGCGAAGACCTTTTGCGACGCGTCCAGCCAGCGCAGCACGTCCTGCTTGCTCACCGCCACGTTCAGATCCCCCAGCGCAGGGCCGGCGTCAGCACCGGGTCGTCCCACAGGGACAGCAACTCGTCGTCGGCCTGCAACAGGGTGATCGAGCAGCCGGCCATGTCGAGGCTGGTGATGTAGTTGCCGACCAGGCGGCGGGCGATGGTGATCTGCCGGCCGCGCAGGTGCTGTTCCAGTTCGCCGTAGACGAGATACAGCTCGATGAGGGGCGTGCCGCCCATGCCGTTGAGCATGGCAATGACGCGGTCGCCGGCGCGGAATGGCAGATCGGCCAGGATGGCCTCGGCCATGTGCGCGACCGACTCGGCGGCGGGCATAAGAGACATGCGGCGCCGGCCCGGTTCGCCATGGATGCCGACGCCCATCTCGATTTCGTCATCGCCCAGCACGAAGTTGGGTTTGCCGGCGGCGGGCACGGTGCAGGGGCTCAAGGCCATGCCCATGGAACGAGCGCAGTCATTCACCCGGCGGGCCAGCGCCGCGACGCGGCCGAGATCGTAACCGCGGGCGGCGGCCGCGCCGCAGATCTTTTCGGCCAGCACGGTGGCGCCGACGCCGCGGCGGCCGGCGGTGTAGAGGCTGTCCTGGACGGCGACGTCATCGTTAATCACGACCGCCTGCACCTCGATGCCGCGAGCCTGGCAAAGCTCGGCGGCCATTTCGAAATTCATGACGTCGCCGGTGTAGTTCTTGACGATGTGGAGGACGCCGGCTCCGCCATCGACAGCGGAGGTGGCCGCTTCCATCTGGTCGGGACTCGGGGAAGTGAAGACCTGGCCGGGACAGGCGGCATCGAGCATGCCCTGGCCCACAAATCCGCCGTGCAGGGGTTCGTGACCGCTGCCGCCGCCCGAAATGATGCCCACCTTGCCGGTGACCGGGGCGTCCGCCCGAACCACGTACACCGGATCGAAGGAGACCTTGAGGATGTCGGAGTGGGCTGCGGCGAACCCAGCCAGCGATTCCCGCATCACATTCCCCGGGTCGTTGATCAGTTTCTTCATGTGCGCTCCACCAACGATGGTATTGCGACCACGGCGCGGCCATGGTCGACGATGATGGCGCGCGAGCTGGTCGTGCCCTGATCGAGGGCAAGGATTCATTTCATACGAGCGATGTCAGGCGGTCCAGAGCGCGACGTAGACCCAGGCGCACGACGCCGCCGATGATCGGGCCGATGACCGGTACCCACGCGTAGCCCCAATCGGAAGTCCCCTTGCCGGGAATCGGCAGGAGCCGCGTGCGCGAGCCGAACGTTGGCGACGACGACGTCACCAGACAGAACCCGCAGCGTCGTGCCCAGGAATTCAGCGAGGAAGGGACTCATCTTGCCGGGGCACAGCGTACACGGCTTGCGCCATTGGCATCAAGCCGTCCAGCGTGCCCTGCAGCCACGCACCACGATCGATCGATCCAACCAGCGGCGCGGCCCAATCGCTTCGACTCTGCCGGCTGCTTACAAGAAGAAAAACAGCTTGATTGGACCAGCGCGGGATCTGCCATCTCGTAGTGCAGAAGATGGGCACCGCCGAGGCGCCTCATCGCGGTGAAGACACGCGGAGTTTTGACTACTCAATTGTTAGCGGCCTTGATCCGGGTGATGAACTCGTCCAGGTACTCGGACACGCCCTTGACCACGGTGGCAGCATGCCCGGCGGAGGCGCCGGCGCTGATACCGCCTTTGTGCAATAGCGACACCTGGACCAGGACCGGCGACGGCTGATACGTCAGCCGCGCGGTCGTGTGGGTATAGACGGTCACGTCGAAGCGAGACACGCACGATCCGGTCGACAGGCTGCCGGTGATCACGTTGACGTAGACGTACGAGTCCTCGTCAGTGTTCGTCAGGACGGTGAAGCCGGCGCTCTTCAACCTGCCGGCCACGGCCGCTTCGAGCGCCGCCTCTGTCAGCCCGCACGACGCCGCCTGCGCGCCGAGGCCTTCGATGACAATCCCCAGACGCGTCAGTCCCTTCAGCTCGGCGCCCGGCTGCTGGTTGAAAGGCTCGGGCGGCGCTTCTCCCGGCGCCGGGGCCGGCGCAGCCCCTCGCGGGCCGGCTGTCGGGGGAACCGCGGGCAGTCCTCCGTTTGCTCCGGGGTCGGTCTTGGACCTCACATCCGGCGTCGGGAACGGATCCTCGGGCCCGATCAGGTCATAGACGCGCCGAACGGTGTCGGCGATGCCGCCGTGTTCGACAAACTGGATGTCTACGGTCAGCCTCGGGCCGGCCGATTCCCGGCTATAGGTGTACCGGAGTTCGCGTCCCTGCTCGACCTTGTAGCGGACCACCAATTGGCCGTTGTCGCGAACCGTGACGGCGGTGATGGGCAGCCCGTGGACCTGCAGGTAATCGTCGTTGCCGTCCGTATGGAGGGTGCGCGAGACGTCGTCGGCATCGGTGATGGTCACCGTGCCGCGGGTGTCGACGATGGTCAGGTGCGGTGCCGGCGTCCGCGCTTCGGCCGAGAACTGCTGCACGCGTCTCGCGTCTTCCTCGCTTTCGCGCGGCGCGGCCAAATCGCCCTGCTGGCCACCGCCTGATCCCCGGCGGCCTCGTCCACCGCCCCCGCCGCCACCCGACTCACGCTGGGCACTGCGGACGCCGGCGATCAGCCAGTCGGGATTGAACCCGACTTCCTTGTCGACCTGGCTCTGATTGCGGTTGAGGACCCAGCGGCCCGTCAAATTGCCCGAATCCTGGCTGCGCGCGGGGGCCGGCGCCAGAAGGCCAACCAAGCATGCGGCCGCGAGCACTGCCGCTCGTATAGAAGAGGCCATAGCGATTCCTCTCCGTACGGTAGCACGGCGACGAGGGGCCAGCACCTTCCTGATTTCGTTGAGAACCAGTGCTCGCATCGGCGCGATTTCCGGCCGATCCCGGCCGACCGCCGGCGCTACGCGACCGCCGACCTCTCCGGGGATCTATACTTGATTCGAGGTCTTCGGTCCCGACCAAGGCATTCACTATCGGCCCGCCGGGTCGCGTCATCACGCCTACAATTGCGTCTGTCCACCAATGGAATCATGGCAGCGGGTTCAGTCCACCCGCCAACTGGTAAACCCGCTCCAGGCATCGCCAACATCACCGTTGTGGCTGCGGTTCTCTTGGTCGGCAGCCTACATATCAGCAGCCACGTTTGCCATTGCTGTCGTCTGGATCGTGGGTCATCGCGGCATCTACCTGTACGACGAATCCACAGTCTTCGACGGAGGATGGCGCATCCTGCAAGGCCAGGTCATGTATCGCGATTTTTTCGCGCCGTACGGACCGGTCGTTTACTGGCTGCAGTCGCAGTTCTTTCGTTTGATGGGCGTCACGTTCTCTTCGATGGTGATGGCGGGCGCTGTTGTCAATGCGATAGCTGTAACCTGCGTGATCTGGATCCTGCGCCGATTGGCACCTGCACCGGCGCATCGATTGACTGCCTTGGCCGGCGGATTCCTGACCGCAATGTGGTTTGGGGCTCCGTCTGGAATCCTTTGGTACGAGCAGACGGCCTTCTGTTTCAATCTGATCGCGTCCGCGTTGGTGCTGGAAACAGAGTACAGAGGCGAGCGGGCAGCGCCCTACCTTCGGATCGCCGCCGGATGTTCCTTGGCTCTTTCCGTTCTCAGCAAGCAAAGCGCGGGCGTCGTCCTCGCGCCGGTACCTCTGGCCATCGTGGTTCTGACGGGCGCGCCTGATTGGCGGCGGATGCTGGTGACGCTAAGTCAGGTACTCGCAGGTATCCTGGTCGTTTTCACGCTCTTCACCGCCTGGCTGCTACTTGCGTCGTCTATCGAGGGATTCTGGCTATCCGTCATCGTGATGTCGCGTTCGCTTGGAACGCAGCGCCTCGGGCTCATACACAGCACCGGCGATTTGCTTCTCCTGCGAAAGACGTGGCCATTTATCCGCGTGGCAGTCGCGACACTTGCTCTGTGTGCGATCGCGCCACGCCATTTACTTCGACGTCACAACGCTGTCATCCTCTCACTGCTGATCGGCTATGTGATTCTGCAGAATGTGTTCGCTGAATTGACGTTGAATGACGTTGAAAACAGCGTAGCGTACGTTGGCCTTCTCAACGCGTCGGCGTTTATTCTGTTGACCCGTATTTTCTGGACGTCGACCCAGTATCCGGCGGTGAAATGGATCAAACGGACCGTGCCAATTCTCGCCGCGCTCGTGCTGTTTGGACGATCCAGCATGAACGCGTGGCGGGTTGATATGAACCGCACCGTTCAGCAATTCGACAGCAACACAACGTTCGCGGAGCCGCTGCACGTGAAGGGCGCCTCCCGAGTGTTGTGGGGCGCGCCGACATTCCTGAACGACACCTCGAGAGTGACTAGACAGGATTTCGATGACCTAAATGCCTGGCTTGCTAGGTCTGAGCGCAACTTCTTCGTCTTCTCGAGTTCGACCCTGCTATACGGGCTACAGCAGCGGATATCACCGCAGCCGTGGGTGCTGCTCACGCCGGATCACAGTTTCCTGTCGGCGGACTTCGCTCGCGTGAGTGCGGTCATCGTGAATAGCTTGAGGAAGAATCACGTAACCGCAGTCGTGTTAGAGGGACCGTTGTTCGAAAACGATCCGATCCTGCTCAACATGTCGAGCCTTCATGACTGGATTCAGCAGGACTTCCGCATGGAACAACAGTTTGGCGGCTACCAGGTTTGGACGCTGAGGACGACGAGCGCCATCAGGACACCAGGAACAACTTCGAAGCTGTTGCCGGAGATTCGCAACAACAGCGGCCCATCCGAAAACCGGCTGATATCAGTCGACCCTCTGTCCGTTACCGCTAACTGACCGGAATCTCGACGACTTCAGATTGAGAGAAATGCAGTAGTACGGTCAGAATTGCGAATAGAGCGCCGCAATGCGGCACACGCGTATTCGCTGTCTGGTGCTTCGACGTCAGCTCGACGCTTTCGCCAACACGTCTTCGACGATCCGTCTGAGCGCGACGATCTCGCTCTCGGTCGGCGGCTTTTTCGATGCGCCGGTCGTCACGGAGTCCTCGTCATTCACGCCGCCACTCTCGAGACGCGAGTTCCAGTGCGTGCCGCGAAACGACCCCTCGCGTTCGAACCGCCCGCCAATGCTCTCGTGATCGGTGGTTGTTGCTTCGCCGTCTGGAGTGGTCTCGCGGACGAACATCACTTGATCGCTTGCGGCGAGAAGCTCGCCGTGCTCGTCGAGCGTGATCTGCACGTGTCGCAATCCGTACTACGGTTGCACAGCGTCAACGTGTGGCGGGGGAGGCTTGATCCATCCCGGAGTACGCCATGAAGTACACGACCATGATCGCGATCACCGCGACAATCACCCAGACGGTAAATCGACCGGCTGTTGTCATAGGCGGTCCGCTCCCGGCCGGCATCGTAGCACGCTGGGCGTAGACGTTTAGGGTCTCTGAGTTCGGTATCGACCGATGTGCTTATCGATCACGGTGTCAACGCGAAGGGCAGACCTCAGCGCGAGCCCCACGGTCGCAGCCACCAGGAACGACAACAGCAGCGACACCATGATTTTCAGATGAACCGGAGCGGTGGTTGCGATTCTGTAGTGGGGCATCGGGTCTCCAGTCGCTCACGGGAATTCTTGGACCACAACGTCAGTCGTCGAGATGACCTTTCGGTGTGTCGAGTGTCTCCGGCTTGTCTTCTATCCACATGAAACCGCAGGTCTCGCATCTAAAAAACAGACTGGTCGACAACTCCGCAACGACGGCGAGGCCGGTTTGGTCGCACACAGGACAGTGGCCGTCGCAACGGTCAGTACCAGTGCGATTGGGTTCCCTGGAGAATGGCATTCGGCGCAACCGACGCTCGTGATTTTGATCGTTGCTGGGAGTACAGCACAGGCGATGCCGATGAACCGATGAAGGAAACGGGCGGAACTTTCCGAAGGTGCCCTGGCATGTCTGGTCAGGACCAGACCTTCGTCTGTTGCCGTGTATCAAACGAAGGAGGACGCGCCTCCGCTTCACGCGGCAAGATCGAATGTCGGGCATGGTGGGGCGTGACGCTCGGGGCAATCCGGCTGTGTTGGGCCGCGAAAGTACGGATTCGCGGCACGGCCGACGTGCCACAGCGTCGGAGCTGTCGCTTAACGCTGAATGCGGTTGTGAATTTTCGTTCAGGTGTGCCGGCCACGCGCCTCCGAGCAGCTGCCAGCGCCGCTACCGGATCAGCGATATCCTCGCAGAACCGTCAGGCCCCATACGTGAGGCCTGTAACCTCGCTGTCCTTTTCCTGAAGTACCTCCTGAGCGCGGCTGGCGCTGCGCCATATCAGGAGGACACGATGAGAGTTTTGCCGTCTGCGTCGTGCGCTGGCGCTGCCGTCCTGCTGGCGCCACCTTCAGTATTCCAGTCGCAGCTGGCATGGACGGCTTCGGTCGGATGGCTCCGTCCCATACAGGAACTCGTCAGAAGACCGGCACGTGAAGGGCGCCAGTCCGGGCGTCACACAGGCCGTCGTTACGTCCGTGAGGCCGAATGCCGCACCGTCGGTGACGAGAGCGTCGAGTATCCCTTCCGCGTCGAGTCGGATGATCGACACTCATCCTTTATGCCACGTCGAAGGATCCGATACGCATGGGCGGTCTGCCTCGTGCTCGCGCTGGCGGGCCCGGCAAGCGCCGTCGCGGCGACCCGCGGGCTCTTGCAGGAGGCGGCGACGCAACTCGTCATCACTCCCGCCGACGTCACGGAT
This sequence comes from uncultured Acidobacteriota bacterium, assembly GCA_963730995.1. Taxonomy (GTDB): domain Bacteria; phylum Acidobacteriota; class Vicinamibacteria; order Vicinamibacterales; family 2-12-FULL-66-21; genus CAVSUB01. The sequence continues at coordinate 1,224,848 of CAVSUB010000013.1, forward strand.
GAACTGATCCTGCGCGATGGCACGCGCGCGTACGGCCGTGTTGAAAGCGTCGACGGCGACGTCGTGACGTTCATCACCACGGCTGGCGCAGCGATTCAGGTCCGCGCCGCGGAGATCGTATCTATCCGGCCGGTGAGCGGTCGAGTCGTCGCAGGAGAGTTTCGGCGGGCCGATCCGAATCCGACGCGTCTGTTCTTCGGCCCCACCGGTCGCTCGCTGAAACGGGGCACCGGCTACCTCGGCATCTACGAAGTTCTGCTGCCGTTCGTGCAAGTCGGCGTGACCGATCGCATATCGCTCGGGGCCGGTACGCCACTGCTATTCGGCGACGGTAGCGCGCATCCTTTCTGGATAACGCCGAAAATTCAAGTCTACGGGACCGAATCGGTGCAGGCGAGCGTCGGCGTGATGCACTTCTTCAACGTCGGGGACGGCAACTTTGGCATCGCCTACGTGGTCGGCACGCGGGGCACCGCGGATTCCGCGGTGACCGGCGGCGTTGGCTACGCCTACGACCGCAGTTACAACACCCAGAACGGTGCGCCGGTGGTGATGATAGGCGGAGAGCATCGCGTGACGCGCGGGCTAAAAATCCTGACCGAAAACTACATTTTCAACGGGGGCGGAATTTTGACGGGGGGCGTGCGGTGGCTGGGCGAACGTTTTTCGGCTGATCTCGCGTTGGTCGTGCCGACCGACGGCGGCTCCGCCGTCGCCTTCCCGCTGGTGAACGTGGTCTACAGCTTCTCGCGCTGAAAACACCGGGAGTGCGTTGCACTTGCCGGCCGGCGGCTGCCGCGGGTCATCGATCTGCTCAACCGCTGCATGTTCTGGAGCTTTCCGCTGGTCGCGGTCGTGCTGATTGCGGTCACCCTGCCGGAGTTTCTCGCGCTCCGGCGCGGCACCAGCCCGACCGCCTGAATCCCAGCAAGATCACGACGCGGCGCATTTCTGCGCTGCCAACGGCCACCTCGAACGCCGTTAAGGGGGGCCTATTTCACCCTTTGCGGGGCAGAACCATGAACCGCCCCGGATCTTGACCGATCGTCCGGCGGCATCGGTACGGGACTTCTGCGGTCATGACGAAGTAGCCCGGCCGACAGGGCGGCATTGGCGTCAGACTCATCGAACACGAGGGATATTATGAAATTTGGAACGACGGCCGCGCTCACTGTCCTGCTCGGTTGTCTCGCGCCCCCGGCCGAGGCCCAGACCTCCGCGCGGATCTTCGTATTTGTGGTTGACGACTTGGGCTTCAAACCATCTGAAACTCGGAACGCCGAGCGCCTGTTGGCCCTACTTCGTGACGAGATTTTGACCGAGGCCGACCTCGTCGGGATTGTGTCCACGGGGCCCTCTAGTGTCGCGACGGACCTACACTCTGCCGCTGATCCCCGGAGGCTCAACGACTCGATTCGAAAAATTGCGAACGGTCGTCTACTGCCGGTGGTAGAACCAGCCTCCGGAAGCACGGCTCACAGTGCAGATTCCCGCCGCGACGCCCACGTAGCATTCTTGACAGCGACGGACGTCGTCCGGAACCTCGCAAAAATGGAAGGAGGGTCCAAGCACTTCGTGTTCAAGAGCTCGGCCGAAACAGCAGCCACGGCGCTCGAAGCGGCGGTTGCGGATCCAGGTGGGGAGCTCGCCCGCGACGTCGCCGAGCTCGCATCGGTGGCTAGGCTCGGGAACGTGACTATGCGGGTAGTCGATGCTGGCGATCTTGCCAGTACAAACGTGCTTCGACCCCTGAAGTAGTTCGCGTGGCTGTTGCGGCGGAGATGGTACGGCGCGATCGCGTCAGCTGCCCAGGGCTCCGGGGGCTCTTGCTGAACAGAATGCGAGTCAAACAGGAGCTCTCAGCCATCCGATAGCTTGGTATGGAATCCGCCTGCGACGGGAGCCGACGACCACAAGGGCGGCGGGACAGCAACGTACCGCCCTTGTGACCACCACGGCGGGTGTTCAAGAAGGTACAGCAGTCACCGAGGCTGCATAACTTTCCAGCTCGTCGCGGCCAGGCGGATAGGTCCTCCCTTGTCGTGAAGTGGCTACCGAAGGTAGTCGCTGCGAGGCGTAGCGAGAGCTTATCTCGCGGGCCGGTCGAGCATCGGTCGGGGAAGCTGCGCGATTTCGGCCCACGGCGGCCGACTGGCCGATGAAAACCGCCCTATTTTGCTCAGGAATTTTGGAGGCGCCGCCCGGATTTGAACCGGGGATGGAGGTTTTGCAGTCCGGAATCTAGACGCTCAGAAGTGGCGCGAATTTGCGTATTTTCCTCAGTAATTCCACCGCCTGAGTCCGCCCGAATCCGCCCGAATCCGCCCCCAATGGTTAGCGCGATGGTTAGCGCTGCTCGACGCGACCGTCGACGCGTCGGCAGCGCGTTCAGCTTCTCCGCTGCCGTGTCGAGATCGCCATCGCTCACGATGTTGTAGCGCTCGAAGACCGACCGCGTCTTGTGCCCGGTCAGCTTCATCGCGACGCGTTCCGGGATGCCGGCTCGGACCATGTTCCGGACTGCCGTCCGTCGGAGGTCGTGCGGGATGCGACCGGGGCAGCCAGCGGCCCGACAGGCGGCCGCCCAGGCCTTCGTGAGCGAGACGATGGCCTGCGGCTTCTTCGGCCCTCTGCGGCCCTCAGCGACCATCCGGAAGAACACCCACGGCACGATCTCCCCCGCCTGTCGTCAGCGCGTCGCGCTCGGCCTCCTGCGCCTTCAGCAGCGCCCGCAGGTCGTGCGTCATCTTGAACACCCGGCCCTCGCCGTTCTTCGACTTCCCGCGGGTCGATGCCGGCACCTCGCCGGCCTTGAAATCGACGTTGCGCCACTCGAGCGGAAGCACCTCGCTGGCGATGCGCCAGCCGGTGATGTGCGCGAACGTCACGACAGGCTGCAGCTCCGCCGGCAGATGGTTGAGGACGCTCGAGAACTGATCGGGCTCGAAGAACCCGACGCGGACGTTGTCTTCCTTCAGCAGCGGGATATGCGGACGGTGCAGGATCTTCCCCGCCTGCACCGCCAGCGTGAACATCCGTTTCAGCGCCGTCAGCTCTCGGTTGATCTCGGCATTCGAGACCGGCCGTGTGACGTCCTCTTCCCCTTCCTCGCGCGCCTTGCGCACGACGATCGTGTCGGCCAGCCGCTTCGCGATGTACGCGCGGACGTCCGCCGTCGTGATCGTCGACAGCCGGCGGCTCCGAAGTGACGGCTCCAGGTGCTTGTTGACGCGTCGCTCCAATTCGTCGAGCGAGCGTCGAGCGTTCACCTTGTAGTCGTTGACGAGATCCTTCGCGGCTTCCTCGAAGCGGAGCTTGCCGGTCTTGTTGGAGACGGGCACGCCGTTCACGATCGCCGCCTCGCGGAGCTTCAGCGTGCTCCGCGCGTCGTCTTTGACGTCGGTCCCGGAGCTCTCGAAGATCGGGCGCCCGTCCCGGTAGTACTTGATCATCCAGGTCGAGCGGCCTTTTGACGGAACACCGTGCCCATCTTACCGCCCCGCTTTCAGCTTTTTCGGTCCAACCTTGAGTGGCCGTTGGAAGCCGAGCGTGCTCAGCTTCGAACGCCTCTGAAACCTTCCAAACTCCGGAAGTAGTTCCCGAACCCGGTCATCGGCTGCGGTCAGCATCGCGATGATGACGGGATGCGCTGCCATGACGTTGTACAGTCGCGAATCCTCGTAGACCACTGCTGGAACCGGATACCGTCCGGTCACGGCGTATGCGTTGAGACAGATCCAATGCGGCCGACTCGTGTGGCGTCAGCGGTAGCATTTTCGCGTCCCGCCACCATCGGTTGAGATCGTGGGTCATGAACTTCTTGCTCAAACGCTTCCCGGACTGAGCGGCCTTGTTGCCTTGCGCAAGCCACGCTGCCTTGAGCAGACATTCAAGCGCGAAGGCGTACAGCATCAGAAACGTCCGATGAGTCACACCGCCATAGGGACGACGATCAAACACTCGCCGAGTCTGAAGATCGTGTTTTACCCATCGACGAAAACACAGATTGCCAGCGGCGATCAGTTCATAGGCAACGGGATGCCACGCAACCGGTGAATTCGCTGCGGCCTCAAACAGCATTTCCCGGTCAAGCCTCGCCCTCTCTGAGTCAGTCATCGTAGAATCCACAGGGCCACGCGCAGACGCCGCCAGGCGCCGCACGCTCGGAACGTGCAATCAATGGTGATGCACTGCTGTTGACGGTGAGTTCGGCTGTCTTCGACCATGCTGCCTCCGTGCGCGGAGGCGTCGAGCGGATTGCGGCTGCTGTAAACTGATTCGCAGATCCGATCGGCGCCTATCACGCTGAACGGGTTTAGGGGCGCCGGTTCGGTGCTGACTACACCGGCCGGCGTTCCGTTCTTATATCCCATCCGCGCTCAGGCCGCAACGTTTACGCCTTTTGGTTCTTGGCTTTTGCCCTCAACGAAATCACACTCTAGGTTCAATGCGCGGGATTCGCCTCATCGTTCCGGATTCGGCGTTTAAGCAGGCAGCGGCGGATGCATGGGCGCTGCTCGGAGAGCGGGTACCGACCCACCCGCTGGCGTTCTGTGACACCGTCCGTATTGACAAGGGCACTTTCAGGTTGCATGGAATTGCGGTCACCGAACTGGCGCCGCACGATCGCGAAGTTGACGCGTACATCCGACTGAGAGACGAGTTCTTTCTTCTTCCGGCTGAGCGACAGGTTCTCACGCTCCTTCACGAGACGATTCACCTGACATTGTGGACGGGTCTTTGCCGTGACTGGTATACCAGAAACGAGGCGATCGACCTTAAATACACAGTCGATCACTCCGAGGCGAGCGAGACTCGGCACTTCGTCGATGCTGCTGCCCTTCATGTCGCTATTCAACTATTCCATGTCAAAGACGAGATCGCCGCCGAGAAGTATCTTCAGCACCACTATGCCTCGCAGCGGCAAGACCGGGCCAGCTACTATCTCGACATGCGGCGAGCAAATCGAGCCGAGCGGTTCCATCTCAACTTGCCGATCGAGCTTCACCCGTTTTGGTTTCTTCTGGACGTCTTACGTACGGGAGTGGCATGTGCGATTTCAGACGAATTACTAATAGAAGAAGCAAGGGAACTTGATTCAGCAGCACGAGATGATTTGCGAGAGTCAAGTCGCCCTGTCTTGATCGACGAGGTACGAGCGCTTCTCGACGTTGAAGTGGAACCGCTTCATGTAAACTTCGCAGCCTACGAAAGAGTCTTCGAGTTGGCCCTGCGTGCGAGATTACCGATCATTCCGGACGAATCGGCTTGAGCCTCAGCTCTGCTCGTTTGCGACCGGCGTCCGGCCGGTCTGAGTCAGGGGCGTCAGATTGCTGTTGCACAAGTACGACTCTCCGCCCTGTTCTGCCGGAGCTGGCACTTTAGGGCTGCTGCTCCGTCGGCCGCCTTACCGCCGGCTGCGCCGCAGAGTTGACGATGTAGGTATCGCCGCCATCGGTCTTGCTGATCGGATCCATCTCTTCGAGCGCCCGCCATTCGTTCGCGGAGATCACGCCGTTCTGACGCTGGGTCGCCAGCGCTTGCGAGCGACTCGCCATGTCGCCTCTGAGCATCGCTGCCCGGATGAATCGCGCGTAGTAGGTGTTGAACGATCGCGGCCCCAGGCAATCGCGGCGCAAGGCTGACTCCCAATTCACAAGGTGCGGCTCCAGGCCATCGCGGAGCCATCGCAGCGATTCGTTTTCCACATTGGAGAACGTGGCGCGCTCGAGATCTCCGATCATGTGAGGCGGTACGCCGAACGGCCCGCAGATCTCGCTGCGCTGAAACTTCCGGCTCGCCAGGAATTCCGCATCCTGTGGCGGCACGCCCGTCGCCGCGTACTTCATGCCGGCACCGATGATCAGGAACCGATGCGCGCGGTCTGGGCCAGCGTGGATGCTTTCGACCGCCTCCAGGATCTCCTTCCGCTGCTCGGGGTCCAGGTCCTGATCGGAAGACAGTACGCCTCCGAGGGCCGCCCCATTCTTGTAGAAGGTCGCGCCGAATCGCTCCATCGCTGCCGTCAGCCCGAGCGATTCGCGGAGTATGCGGATCGGGGAGCGGCCGGTGATGCCGTCGCAGCTATGGATCATCAGCCGGAAGATCGGCGGCCGCGCAGGGTCATAGATCCACTTGTCGCCGCCGTACGTGAACCGCAACCGTCGCCGCTCGTCGCGATCGACATGCATCAGCCACGGCGCCAGCGGCCACAGGGCCGTCACGTCACCACGGCCGTTGCGCTCGACTTGCGCGTATGCGTTCCCCCACAACAATAGATGCTGCTGCATCAGGTATCGGAATTCGAACGACGTTTGCTCTGGATTCGCCATTTCGGTCAGCACGGAACTGAGCGGCGTGTCCGTCGCCTCGGTCTTCGTCCCGTCTGGATTCAGGCGATAGAGCTTCAGTGGCAACTGCGCCAGCGCGGACGCATGGACGCGCACGCACGCAAAGACCGTGGGCAGTCCCTCGGCCGTCGTCTCCGTCACGGCGACACCGGCATGCGTCGGTCCAGGGCCGATGCCCATGTCGCTCCAGTTCTGGAGCTGGCTGAGGTTCCACGAGCGCCGCTCAAATAGCGATGTAAACGGGGTTCTCATCTCGCGCTCTGCCTCACTTCAAATCCGCCCGCTAGGAACAGCACCGCGCCAGCCACGACAAGCGCGATCGGCACGGAGATCAGCATCAACCCGACGATCGCGAGGACGAAGCCGGCGATCATGAATACTTGGCCCGTCATTGCTGATCGCCCCGAGCGCCGTTGCGCTCCTGCCGGCGTTCGTCTCGGCAGGCTTCGCAACGGCGCGGAAGGGTGAGGGCGGCGTACGCGATACCAATCGCGCTGCGCGCGAGTCAACGTGAAACTCTCGGGGCACTCGATGCAATACATCCGAATGATGTCGTGCCCTTGCGGGTCAATCTCGTCAGCCGCTTCGCGCAGCGCCTGCGGGATGTCCACTGCTTGCAGCATCTGCAAGGCTTTGACGATTAGTCTCGCTGCCTGTCCGCGAACCATGCGGGTGTTTGCTTCTGTGTTGTTCGTGGGGATCGGCGCGTCGGGGATGTAGGCGTTGCCGTTGATGGGGGTGTTCATGATCAGGGTTGTCCTTTTGTGTTTTGTAGGGTTGAGAATCAGCGGGCCGCCGGACATCTGCCGGCCCGGCCCGCTGCGATGCCCAGAGGCTGCGATCAGCTCGTGTGGATGCCCTCGACAACCGTGAATGCCTTCGGGTGTGCAAGCTGGATGTCAGCGCGCAGGTACGCTCGAATCCAGACTTGCAGATTCGAGAACGCGGAGCTCGATGCCTCGGCCGCCTGCCGGCTGACTTCCATTCGGAACGACGTCCGCAGGCCGACCATCAGCTCGCGGAAGTCGCCCACGAATGCGACCGTGGCATCGTCCTCTGCCGGGGACCCCAGGTCGCCCAACGTGTTGGGGATCTGGTTTGTCCGGAACTCGGGCACGGCTGCGACTGCGGCCGGAACCTGCAACGGTTGTCCGGTCGTGTCCTTCAGCTTCGCCAGGATCGTGGCGATCTGGCTGTTGTAGATTCGCGCGTTGGGCGTGAAATTCTGGCCCCAGCACGAGCCGATCGCGTCGATCAGGAAGTCGTAATCGCCGGGGATACCGTCGGCCGGACTGCCGGTATCGTTGAACGCCTGGAACACGACGCCGCTCTGATTGATGACGCCTCGCGGTTCCGGCGCAATGCCGGTTCCTAGAAGCGCCACCCGATCCAGTTCCAGCGCCAGCGCGTTGGACATCTCGCGCTCGAGAATCTGATCGACGTTGTTGGAATCCTCCGACAACTCGACGGACAACTTGACGAGGATCGGCAGCGTCCGGGCCGCGAAGGTGACGCGCTCCAAAACGATGTCGCTCGGAGTGATCGCGGAGTTTTCGCTTTTCCAGGCAACCGTCGCGCCCGTCGCCACACGGGCGAGCGACAGGTTGTCCGATGTCATCGGCACCGTCACCGCGCCCGCGCGATTTACAACCATCGCAGCGCGCACGCGATCGATGAAGGAACCGGCCAGGACGTCCGGAACGGAGAATCCGCCCGCAGAATCGGTGCCCTCGGAGAGCACACGCAGCTCCAGGTCGCTCAGCCCGCGACGATCGCCAACCGCGAACCCGCGAATGACGCGCCCGAAGGAGAGCCGATCGGATCCCGGCTGATTGAACGTACTGGACGTTACGGCCGCGAACGAAGTCGGCGCACCGCTGCTCCGTTGTCAGCACTGGCGACAGATCCTCCGATGTCTGCGCCCGGCTCACGACTGTCTGCGAGGCCGGTACCGCGTAGGCTGACTCGCCGCGCTGTTCCACGCTCCGTTTCAGCCCGAGGATCGCGTCACGCTCGCGAAGGTTGCGGCCCCACTTTTTATTCTCGTCGGCCAGCATGTCCCCACGGCCGGCGGCCTCGCAGTCTCTATTGATGTCGTTTAGCACCGCTGCCCGGAGTTGCAGTTGTGTCTCGAATGCGGCCGCGACGTCCGCGCCGTAGGCGTTTGGATCCGCCGCGAGCGCTGTCAGTTCCGTCAGGCTGATCTGTCCCTTGCTTGTCTGTTCTACGAATTCTGTGATGTTCATCTCTGACTCTACCTATCTGTCTACTGAGTGCGTCCCCGCGCGATGCGCGTCAGGATGCTATCGGCTGGCTCGAAGAACCCTCGGCCGGTGGTGAACGGGTGGCTCGATGAACCCTCGCCCGTGGTGAATGCGCGCAGTCGGCGACTGATCGCGCGGATGGTGCCTGTCATGCACGACGCAGATCCAGAAGCCGTCGCCGCATGCCTATCAAATTCTGCACACGTGCAGAGTTTGCCTCGCCCGCAGAGACACGCGCCCCGCTCCTGACAGCCTGGAGCGCTCCCTCGGTCGGGGGCAGCTCCTGACCGTCGCAAGCGGTGCAGAGCCAGATCCGAACGCCTAGGGCATCGCGCCGGGCTGGGATGTAGTCCGGACGCACACGCGGGTAGAGCCGTTTCGGCTCGTCGAACACCAGCGTGGGGCTGGACCCTTCGGCGTTCCTGCAAATCGAGCAGGGCGGCGTCCAGCAGCCCCAGCAACGATCGGACGGCGGATCGACGTCAGGCCACGCTGCGCCGGTGACGGCGTGCGTATCTCGGATCCTGACTCGGCGGCAGCTTGGGCAGCTATCGTGCACGGGCTAAATCTCCAAACCTAGAAACTTTGGAACACGCGCAAAGAGAGCGAACTCCGCGCCACGCCCCGACGCCTCCCCGTTGGGGGAAAAAGCCTGGCCCAGCCAGCAAACGGCGAAGCCATGCGGGCCTATCCACGCACGCGGACGAGTAAACGAAGGCGGGTCGAAGGCCCCGAGCCTCAACTTATTCACTGCACGGACTAGCGAGAACTCGCGCGACGCTGGGAAGAATGCTTGGAGGCACAGGCTGAGATCCCCAGCCGGGACCCCCATGCCCAATTTCGCGATCCCGCGCATCAACGCCCCCAAGGCTCCGATGCCGGTCTTGAAGCACAGGCGGACAAGCCCAATCCGGGGGTTACTGCCACTACTGCCAACACCTATAGCCATCTCAGAAATGGCAGTAGGTGGCACTCCGATGGCAGTGCATGGCACCTTCAATGTTTCCGGGCCTAAAAACAGTGGCAGTGGGGTGGCAGTAGCATGGCAGTGCCAGAGGGTTACTGCCATGCGGGTTTGGCAGTAGATTCACGACGCTACAGCCTTGCTCGTCGGCCAGAAGCGGGATCCGTCCTGACGGGCATATCCAGCCGTCAGAAGCGCTTCACAGGCTCGATGGAACGTGCGTTCCGGGATGTCTTGCGCCGCTCGCTGCCATTCCGACTTCGTAGCGCCAGTGCTGGCGAACGACTCGCACAGGATGCTGATGGCCTTCTGCTGCGCGGGGGTCAGATCCTTTGAGGGGAGCACTTCTGAGGCAGACCGTAGGACGCAGCCCTCACCATCCGGCGCGGGTACCAGCTTCAGCAGCATCTTTTCGAACGGCGCAGCGTTCCGCTGCTTGCTGCATTCGACGTGGATCACGTCGTCTACGGGCGTAACGCTGATCATGCAGTCCGCTGCGCCACGCATCGCGCTGTGTCCGCGCTCGCGACTGCCGCCGGCATTCGTGTGGTGCACCAGGACGACGGAGACGCCCAACGCATCGCGGAGATGCTGCGCGTTGACCATCGCGGCCGTGGTGTCCTCGGAGCTGTTCTCGGCTGCGCCCGACATCACGGCCGCATAGGTGTCGATGATCACCGCTACCAACGGTTGCGGCCACACCTGACGCTGTAGGAACAGGCGGAACCGACCGACGCTCAGGGGGTCGCGGAGATCAATGGTTTCCGCGAACGCATAGACACCGATCGGATCGCAGAGGTCCAGTCGTGCCGCTCGTTTCGCGGCACGGACTCTCATCTTGTAACCGGGCGCGTCCTCTGCCACGACGCTGACGGTTGCCCCCGGCATCAACACCTTGTGGCCGTGGAAGTCTCTACCGGTCGCGATCGCCACCTGCATGCCCGCCGTCAGTGTGGTCTTGCCGGCCCCAGGCGGCGCGTAGATGACGATGATTCCGCGATACTGGAGTACGTTCTCGATGATCCACTGCGGGTCCGGCAGGCTCATGATCTCGACGTCGTTCAACAGACGCCAGGACTCCGGAAATGTAGGCTCGTGTGCCGGCGGTGCGGCTGCTGGCGGCTCTCGATCCTGCGGATCGTCTGACCATGCCCAGGTCAGATCGTCGGCGTCCAGCGGTTTGATAGCGTCCACGTTCAACGGCGTGTCTCCAGCCAGTGATCCATCTGATCGCGAAGTTGCTTCTTGTCCCTGGTGGTCTGCCAAAGATCTCGCAGTGTCTTCCGATGGCGATCCAGCAGCACGTTGAACATCAGGCGGTACGACTCGATCACGTTCGCCATATCGGTGATGATCAAGTCGCTGTCGTGGACTGTCTCAGTCAGGTGCTCGATCGTCAGGTCGCGGTAGTCGCGTGGCATCAGAGCGTCCGCAGTTCCTTCGACTTCTCGATCAGCGCATCGAGGTCGCGAATGTCGATGAGGATGCGTCGGTTGACGCCGGGTGTTCCTCGGCCCGTACGGCGGTGACGTTCGACGGGCAACCGCACGATCGGGATCGCGCCGGACTGAATGCCACGGTCCACCGTATCGACGCTGCTACCGATGTAGGCTGCGGCCTGCTCGCGATCGAGCAGGCGCGGCGTGATTCCCGGATTAGTAGTCAATGTCTTTGCGGTTGATGGGCTGATCGTTCTTGCCGGTGTCGTCGTCGGCGGGGTCGGTTGCGATCTGCTTCACCAGCGCTTTCATGTTGACGAAGAACCCGTCGCTGCCCGCGACAACCGCCGAGGCCATCATCTTGGCGGGGACCATGTGGGCGAGATACTCGACGGTGTTCAGCCCTGTCTCGGTTCGTTCGACCATTCGGAACACGACTAGTGTCTCGACGGACGCCGCTTGCGTTGGATCGAAGAGCTTGTCCCAGGCCGACTTGATCTCGGCCTTATCGAACATGTCCGCGATCTGCTCAACGCCGACGCGCCACTGGAGCATCCGGACCGCTACGGCAATCTGCGCAACGTTGATTCGGTCGAGCTGCGGGCTGACTCCGCGGCGGCTTGCGGGCTTGACCGGGACGATGGTGTCCGTCCGAATGAGGTGAGCGATCTGATCGAGCTTGGCGCCTGTGCGCCGCATCGCGTCGTGAGTGGTGAACCGGTCGTCTGCATTCATCTCGGTGTCTTTCCTCGCCTCGTTATAAGTGGGCAAGGGAAACTATACAGGACGACGTCCGTTGTGTCAACGGATATTGTCCGTTGAGCGGGAAGGGTTTCAATGGTTAGCGGAACGGGTAGCGTACGTAGAAACGGCCGCCCGATGGCGGCCGATCTACGTTAATTTCCTAATGATTCTTGGAGGCGCCGCCCGGATTTGAACCGGGGATGGAGGTTTTGCAGACCTCTGCCTTACCACTTGGCGACGGCGCCGTTCGAAAGGAGCCGCTCCTGACGGAGCGTTGAACACTACATCTTTACAGGGGAGGTCCGATCCTGTCCAGACCGGTTTTGATCTCGCGAGGCCAGGATCCCACAGTTGACGATTCGGCCCGCCAGCCCAATAAAATCCACAGCGTCGAATAATTCAATTGAGCGACCGGAACGGAGCCGGCGGCGAAGCGCCGGCGGAGTGCAGAGAGCCAGGCGGGGCGCAGGGGACCCTCGGCGACGGTAGCGCGCGGAGCGGAGTGGGCGTTGCGCCCCACGGAGCGTAGCGCGCAGTCGCGCCTGGGGACCGCCCGCCAGCCCGATACAATCGACAGCATCGACGAGTTCAATTGAGCGACCGGAACGGAGCCGGCGGCGAAGCGCCGGCGGAGTGCAGAGAGCCAGGCGGGGCGCAGGGGACCCTCGGCGACGGTAGCGCGCGGAGCGGAGTGGGCGTTGCGCCCCACGGAGCGTAGCGCGCAGTCGCGCCTGGGGACCGCCCGCCAGCCCGATACAATCGACAGCATCGACGAGTTCAATTGAGCGACCGGAACGGAGCCGGCGGCGAAGCGCCGGCGGAGTGCAGAGAGCCAGGCGGGGTGCAGGGGGCCCCGCCGATTCAATATTGGAGCGGGAAACGGGATTCGAACCCGCGACTTCGACCTTGGCAAGGTCGCACTCTACCACTGAGTTATTCCCGCCCGCCGACGCATCACACGACGCCCTACGGCCGCGCGCATCTCGCTCGTCGAGAACGCCAATCGTACCACAGCGCTCCGAACCGGAATCAAGAAAACGGCTCACGCGTCGAACGCATTCCGGTAGAGCGTCGACCACGTTCGGCGCCCCGCGACCGTCCCGCCGCCGCCGTCTCGTCGATCGCCACCACGTCGAACCGGCACGGCCGTCCGGTCAGCCGATGCCGCGACCAGGTAGTCGGTGGCCATCGACACCAGCCGGCGCTGCTTCCAGCGGTGTCACCGCCTCGGCCGCCGTCCCGAACTCCCCCGTCGTCCGCGCCTTGACCTCGACGAACACGGTCGTCTCGCCATCTCGCGCCACGACGTCGATTTCGCCATGTCTGGTGCGGTAGCGGCGCGCAAGAATTGCGTACCCGCGGCGCTCCAGTTCCGCGACGGCGAGATCTTCGCCGGATTTCCCGAGTTCCTGGCGTTGGAGGGTCATCGCCGTCCGACGATGCAAGGCCAGAGCCGCGACGCTGGGTCAGACGTTCGGACGTCATCGCTTACAGCCGCGGGGCCCCACCTCCGCGGCTATCCGCCGCTCGCTCGCTCGCGGGCTGCTCAGTGACGACAGCCCACTTTCAGCACGTTCCAACTACGTCCTGAGTTCAGCTCCTGGCTCCTTCCCCACTTCCTCCAGCGCCTCGTCCATCACGCGCGAGCACGCTGTCGGCCTGCGCGATCGAGAGCACGAGCGGCGGCGCGAGGCGGAGCGCGTTCCGGCCGGCGCCGAGCACGCAGCACGCCGCGCCGGAACATCGCCTGAACGAGCGCGTTCCGCTCCTCGATCGCGCGGACCTTCGTCTGACGATCGCGCACCAGCTCGATCGCCGATCATCAGCCCCTTGCCGCGCACGTCGCCGATCAACGGATGCTTGTCCTGCAGCGCGCGGATGCCGTCCATCAGGTGCGCGCCGACGGCCGCGGCGTTCGCGACGAGCGACTCCTTCAGCAGCTTGATCGTCGCGTTCGCGGCGGCGCAGGCCACGGGATTGCCGCCGAACGTGCTCGCGTGCGCGCCGGGCGGCCACGTCATCACGTCGGCACGCGCGCACGTGACGCCCAGCGGCAGGCCCGACGCGATGCCCTTCGCGATGTTGACGATGTCGGCCTTCAGACCGAAGTGCTCCGACGCGAACATCTTCCCGGTCCGGCCCATGCCGGACTGCACTTCGTCCACGACCAGCAGGATCCCGTGCCGGGTGGTCAGCTCGCGCAGGCCCTGCAGGAACGCCGGCGGCGGGACGATGTAGCCGCCTTCGCCCTGAATCGGCTCGACGACGATCGCGGCGATCTCGTCGGGCGCCGCGAGGTGCACGAAGATCTGCTCGGTGATGAAGGACAGGCACTGCGCCGCGCACGCGTCGGCGCTGCCGTCGAAGCGGTAGGGATCGGGATACGGCGCGTGGTACACGCCCGGCATGAACGGACCGAAGCCGCGCCGCTGGATCGCCTTGCTCGCGGTCAGCGACAGCGAGCCGAGCGATCGTCCGTGGAACGCGCCGAGAAACGCGATGATCCCCTGCCGCTTCGTGAAATACCGCGACAGCTTGATCGCCGCCTCGGTCGTCTCGGTCCCTGAGTTCGCGAAGAACGTCCGGACGTCGCCGTCGATCGGCGCGATGGACGCGAGCTCCTCGGCGAGCCGCACCTGCGGCTCGTAGTAGAAGTCCGTCCCCGACATGTGGATGAACTTCTGCGCCTGCTCGGTGATCGCGCGGACGACGTCCGGGATGCGAGACGCCGGTCGAGTTGACCGCGATGCCCGGCCGCGCAATCGAGGAAGCGGTTGCCGTCGACGTCCTCGACGACCGCGCCCTCGCCGCGCGCGATCACGAACGGATAGTCGCGCGTGTAGGACGGCGACACGTACCGGCTGTCGCGCTCGATGATCGCCTTGGCCTTCGGGCCGGGCAGCGGGGTCTTGATATCGGGGGCGTCCATCAGATGATTCTTGCTTTCGGCTTCCCGCTTCCCGCTTCGCAGCGCCCGGCTTCCAGCGGCCTGAACCGGTCGCCAACGTCGGGCCTGAATGCTCAATTCGAGGCCTCGGCCAATAGCTGGAAGCCGGCAGCTGGGAGCCGGAAGCCTCAGCCGTCAGTTCCTACTTCCTCTTCCACCTCGTGACCGCGCCGGAGTCCTCGAGCATGATGCCGCGCGCGTCGAGATCCTTGCGGATGCGATCGGCTTCGGCGAAGTTGCGCGCCAGCCGCGCCGCGCGCCGGGCCTCGATCAGGCTGCTCGATCTCCTCGATCGGCACCGGCGGCTGCTCGTCTTCCTGCTGCCGGAGCGACAGCACGCCGAGCACCTGGTCGAACTCCGCGAACGTCTCGCGCACGGCCGCCGCGTCCGCCTGCGCTCAGCTCGCCGGCGTCGATCGACGAGTTCAGCGCGCGGACGAGGTCGAACATCACGCCGATGCCGGCGGCGGTGTTCAGGTCGGCAGCGATGTGCGCCGCGGAAAGCGTCGCGCGCTTCCGCGAGCCGCGTCGCGACCTGATCGTGCTGCGGCCCGGCGGGCAGCGTGTCGAGCCGCGCCAGGAAGTCGGTCAGCCGCTTGAGCGACTCCTCGGCCTGCGACATCGCGGTCCACGAGAACTTCAGCTGCTTCCGGTAGTGCACGCCGAGATACAGGTAGCGCAGCGCCGACGGCCGGTAGCCCTGCTCGACGATGTCGGCGAGGTTGAAGACGTTGCCGAGCGACTTCGACATCTTGTCCGTGCGGCCGGTCGTCCTCCTCGATCATCAGGTGCTCGACGTGCATCCAGAAGCGCGCGAACGTGCTGCCCGGTCGCGCCCTTCGCTCTGCGCGATCTCGTTCTCGTGATGCGGAAAGATCAGGTCGACGCCGCCGGCGTGGAGGTCGATCGGCGCGCCCGAGCAGGCGCAGCGCCATCGCCGAGCACTCGATGTGCCAGCCGGGACGGCCGGCGCCGAAGCCGGGATCCCAGGCCGGCTCGCCGGGCTTGCTCGCCTTCCACAGCACGAAGTCGCGGGCGTCGTCCTTTTCGTACTTGTCGCTGTCGACGCGCGCGCCGCTCTTGATGCCGGAGTGATCGAGCCGCGCGAGCCGGCCGTACTCGGGAAACGTCGAGATCTTGAAGTAGATCGATCCGTCGCTCTGATAGGTGTGGCCCGCGCTGCTCGAGCGCGACGATCGTCTCGGCCATCGCCGCGATGTTCTCGCTCGTCGGTGGCCCGCGGCTGCTGCTCGGGGGTCTCGAGCCCGAGCGCCGCCGCGTCCTCGCGAAACGCCGCGATGTAGCGATCGGTGTACTCGCGCAGCGGCACGCCGGCCTTGTTCGATTCGAGGATCGTGCTGTCGTCGACGTCGGTGAAGTTCATCACGTGCCGCACGTCGAAGCCCTCCTGGTACTTGAGCGCCCGGCGCAGGACGTCGACGGCGACGAACGTGCGGAAGTTGCCGATGTGGCCGCGCGCGTAGACGGTCAGGCCGCACGAATACATGCGGACCTGGTTGTCGCGGGAGGGCGCGAAGTCTTCTTCGCGGCGGGTCAGCGTGTTGTA
The DNA here is from genome assembly GCA_963730995.1 of uncultured Acidobacteriota bacterium. Taxonomy (GTDB): domain Bacteria; phylum Acidobacteriota; class Vicinamibacteria; order Vicinamibacterales; family 2-12-FULL-66-21; genus CAVSUB01. The sequence goes on from CAVSUB010000013.1 coordinate 1,241,123, forward strand.
AAGGCGCATGAACTGCGGATGGCGCGGCGGTCGAGGCCGTCTATCAGAACGCAACGCGAAATCAGCAGCAGCGGCTCGGTCGCGTCTGCGGATGAGCCGGGATCCATCGCTGGACCTACGACGCAGGCTAGGACGGAGGCCGCCGCGCGTCGGCTGACCGACCGGCGCCGCGGGCACGAATCAGCAACGCATCGTCGGTCTGACGGAACTCGAACGACGGTCTCCGTCGCTCGCTGCCGTCGGCCGCGGCGACCTCGGACGGCGACCTGGTCGAGCGCGTCCGCCGCCGCCCGGCCGTCCGGGTCCGTGTCGCCCAGGTAGGCCGCGACCTTCGCGGCCAACTCCTTCACGATCACCTGATACTCGGCCCCGGCGGGAACGGAGATCCGCAGGACCAGCGTCGACGCGTCCTGCGCCCCGCTCGATTCGGACATAGCCAGATTCTACAGCGAAATGCGTCCGAACAGCCGGCGCGCGCTCCGGCAGTCGGCCTCGATCTGCGCGCGCAGCGCGTCGACGTCCGGGAACGCCCGTTCGTCCCGCAGCCGCTGGACGAACGACAGCCGCAGCGTCTGGCCGTAGAGGTCGCGATCGAGATCGAAGACGTGCGTCTCGACCATCAGCCGGTCGACGTCGCCGAACGTCGGCCGCAGGCCGACATTGGTGATCGACGGCAGCACGAGGCCGTCGATCGACGATGCGTGGTCGCGTAGACCCCGGCCGGCGGCAGCAGCTCGTTCGCGGTGTCGAGGTTGGCGGTGGGGAACCCGATCTCCGCGGCCGCGGCCGGCGCCGCGCGCGACGACGCCGTCGATGAAATAGTGATGTCCGAGCAGCGCGCCCGCCTCGTCCACGCGCCCTTCCTGCACGCAGCCGCCGAATGCGCGTGCTGCTGACGACGAAGTCCTTGTAGCGGACAGGATCGATCTTCTCGGCGCGGAACCCGTAGCGGGCGCCGAGGCTGCGCAGAACGCGTGAACGTGCCGGCCCGCTCGTGCCCGAACAGGAAGTTGGCGCCGACCCAGACCTCGGCGACGTGCAGCCACTCGACCAGCACGGTGCGGACGAACGTCTCCGGATCCCACAGCGACAGCTCGCGCGTGAACCGCACGACCGCGACGCCCTGCATGCCGGCGCGGCCGAGCGCCTCGAGCTTCTGCGTCAGTCGTCATCAGCAGCGGCGGCGCCTTGTCGGGCCGCAGCACGCGCGGCGGATGCGGATCGAGCGTCATCGCCGCCGGCGTGCCGGCGCGCTCGCCGGCGCGGCGCCGCACGCGGTCGATGATCTTCATGTGCCCGCGATGCAGACCGTCGAAGTTGCCGAGCGCGACGACCGGCTGGTGCCAGCGGAGCGGCGGGTCGTCGGGGAAATGGGCGATCGTCATGCCGGATTCGATCGGCGAACGCGCGCCCTCGCCCTCGCCTCGGCGTCATGAGCACTCCACCACGAGCCCATCATAGGCCAGCTCCATCCCCGGCGGCAGGTCGCGCAGACGTCGTCGGCGTGCGAGCAGATCGTGGCACATGTGCGTGAAGTAGGCGCGGCGCGGCGCGATCCGGCGCGTCGCCGTCGATCGCCTCGGACAGCGAGAAGTGCGTCGGGTGCGGCGTCACGCGAAGCGCGTCGAGCACCAGGACATCGAGATCCTCGAGCAGCGGCCAGGACTCGTCCGGAATCGCGCTGCAGTCGGTCAGATACGCGAAGCGGCCCAGCCGATAGCCAAGAATCGGCCGCGTGCCGTGGATCAGTCGGCACCGGCTGCACTTCCTGCCGGCCGACGCAGAACGGTCCGACGATGGCGAACAGCTCGATCTGCGGGACGCCGCCACCCTGCGGCTGGCCCTTGGACTCGAAGGCGTAGGCGAACGTCCGGCGGATGTCGTCAACGTGTGATCGTCGCCGTAGCAGGCCATCGGCCGGCGCTGCAGGATGTTGTAGCTGCCGGACCTCGTCCAGCCCGAGGATGTGATCGGCGTGGCCGTGCGTGAAGAGGATGGCGTCGACGCGCCGGATGTCGTGCGCCAGCGCCTGCGCGCGCAGATCGGGCCCAGCGTCGACGAGCAGACGGCCGTCGTCATCAGTGGCGATCGAGTACCGAGGTGCGCAGGCGGCGATCGCGCGGATCGCTGCGAGCGGCAGGTCGCGCAGTCGCAGCCGATCATCGGCACGCCGTGCGAGGTGCCGGTTCCGAGGAATGTGATCTTCAAGATTGAACGGCAGTGCGCGCGCCGGAGGTCAGGCGCGGGGCCTGAGTGCGACGGATGCGCGAGGGCTGCCGGCTATGGGTGAATGATGCGCTTGTCGCCTTCCTGGGCCTGGACGAAGCGCATGCGAAGCTCGTACAGGAGATCGTCGATGAGCTGCGCTTCCGGGTCGAGCAGGTTGCCCTTGGTCTTTTCCTGGAGCATGCCGAGGATCTCGATCATCTGCCCCGCAGCCTGCAGGTTCGGAGTCGCCTTCTGGCCGGTGTTCGGATCGGGAATATCGCCGAAATGCACGGCGGCCGTCGTCGCCAGCGACAGGACGAAACCGGCGAAGTTGATGCCCGAGCCTTCCTGATGTTCCGCGTTGTCCACTTCGGAATGCTAGCATAAACCCCTCATGAGCACGCCCTTGCGCACGTCAGATCGATCGGCCGGCGATGCATTCCAGCAGCTCGTCGACATCATGGCGAGGCTGCGTGGACCCGGCGGATGTCCCTGGGATCACGAGCAGACGCTCGAGTCGCTGCGGCAGTTCGTGCTCGAAGAAGCGTACGAGGTCCTCGACGCGATCGATCGCGGCGATCACGACGATCTTCGCGGAGAGATCGGCGACTTCATCTTCGAGGGCGTCTTCCTTGCGAGGATTGCGGAGGATGAAGGGCGGTTCACCGTTGCGGACTCACTGCGGGCGATCTGCGACAAGCTGATCCGTCGTCATCCGCACGTCTTCGGCGACGCCTCGGGCGTGGAAACGCCGCGCCGCGTCGTCGAGCAGTGGGAGCAGATCAAGGCGCGCGAGCAGAAAGACGCCGGTAAGACGCGGTCGCTGCTCGGAGGAATCCCGCGGGCACTCCCGGCGCTCCTCCGCGCTCACGAGATTGGCATTCGAGTCGCGGCGGTTGGATTCGACTGGAATCGGACGTCGGACGTCGTAGACAAGATCGACGAAGAGCTCGCCGAGCTGCGAACGGCCGTCAGGGAAGAAGGGATTCAGCGGACCGAAGAGGAAATGGGCGATCTGCTGTTCGCGATCGCGAACCTCGCGCGGAAGCTCGGCATCGAGCCGGAAGCTGCACTCAGGAAGGCCAACGAGAAATTCACGCGACGGTTCGGCAGCCTCGAAGCAAGGCTTGCCGAGCGATCGCGAACAGTCCAGGAGACGCACCTCGAGGAGCTCGAGGCGGAGTGGCAGCAGGTCAAGGCCGCAGAGTAATTCACCGCGCCCTACATGGGAGACCGCAACTGGACCCGTCTCCCCGTCCAGCCGGTCAAGGTAACCGTCTTCCCATCCGTGTCGAGAATCACGGCGCCATCCTCGGCTGTCGAGAACATCGCGGAACCAAGGCGGCGATACCGCTCCACGACAGCCGGATGTGGATGACCGAATCGGTTGTTTCTTCCGGCACTGAAGACCACAACCGCAGGACGAAGTGCCGAGAGCAGCGCCGGTGTGCTCGACGTCGCGCTGCCGTGGTGCGGAGCCTTCAGGACGACAATGCGGGAGGGCTCGAGTTGATCGAGGAGCGCGCTCTCCCCTTCCCCGCCGATGTCTCCTGGCAGGACGATCGAGACATCACCGATGTGGACGTCCAGCACGATCGAGTCCTCGTTGCGGACCCGCTGTCGCTCCCAATCCGGCAGCGGCGGATGCAGCACACGTATTCGTACCGCTCCGACACGCTCCTGGTCACCTGCTTGCACGGTTCGCCAGCGCAGGCCAATTGCATCGGCGGCGTCGTTGAGGCTGCGCAGCCAGGGATGCGGAGGCACGGGCACGCCCTCCCACACGACGCCTGGCCGGAACGCGCGGACAATCGCCGGTGCCCCGCCGATGTGATCGGGATCGCCGTGCGTGATCGCAAGAGTCTCGAGATGCCGCACACCGAGCGCGAAGAGTGCGGGGGCAACGACTCTTCGGCCGATGTCGAAGCTTCCCGTGTCCGACTCTGGCGACTCCGGCGATTGCGCAGTCGCGACGCCTCCTGCGTCGATGAGCATGGCTTGCCCTCCCGGCAGGAGGACGGCGGTCGAGTCTCCCTGGCCGACGTCGAGAAACACGACCCTGAGTCCCGATGCAGGCGGAATGCGCTCCTGGGCGGTCCAGGTCGGGCTCAGGACAATCAATCCGGCCGCGGTGACGACGGCTCCGCCAGCCGCGCGCGAGATGGGGGCCGATCTCGAAAGGATGGCGATCAGCGCCGCCAGATAGTACGTCGCAATCACCCACCACGCGGGAGAGACGACGTCGCGCGCGAGGCCAGGCACGACGTCCGTAAGGCGCGCTGACTCGATGATTCCCGCCGCCGCGAGGTGCGTCACGTAGCCACCGGCCCGGAACAGAGTGCTGCTCACGCAGGAGGCCGCCAGCGTCGCGAGCGATGCGGCCTGCAGCAGCGACATGAGCGGTATCGCCGCGAAATTGAGTAGCAGACCAGCGACCGTCACTCTCCCGAAGAAGACCGCGGCGACGGGCAGGAGCGCAGCCTCGGCTGCCATGGTTGTCCAGAACAGCGCCCGGAGCCCCTCGATGGTTCGTCGCGCGATTCCGGCGTGGCCCGCAGCCCGGCCGGGCCTGCCGGCGGCGACAACCAGAATGCCCAAGGTAGCTCCGAACGACAGCACGAATCCGGGATCCAGCAGCACGACAGGCCCACCCGCGACCCCGAGGGTCGCGGCGATCGCGAGCACGTTGAGCGTAGAGCCGCGATGGTCCAGAACGCGCGCGAAGAGATATAGGAGCGCGGCGCTGATCGCACGCTGCACCGACGGCGCAGGCACCACAATTTCACGGTAGACGAGGAGCAGAACGATCGTCGTAGCCGCCGCGGCCCTGGCAGGGACTCTCACCTGGCTGAGCGCGGCCATGACGAGGACCGTGAGAATCGCGATGTTCCCGCCCGAGATCGCTATCACGTGATACGTCCCGGCATCCTGCAGGCGACGCGTATCCGCATCTGGAAGGCCTGTGCGGTCGCCGATCAGCACGGCAATCGCGACCGCCGCCGATTTCGCGCTCCACCTGCCGACGGCGTTGCCAAGCCGGTCGCGAACCCACGACCGTACTTCTGCAGCCCGCTCTCGTGCGAACGACCCGTTGGCCACGATCTCGACCATCGCAGCGCTCTTCACGGTGCCGACCAGGACGATGCCCCGCCGCGCCAGCGCACGTCGATCGTCGCGAACTCCTGGATCGAGGTAAGTCGAGGGCGCTCGGAGCAATGCCGAGATCCGTACTCGGCGGCCCGCCCGCCACGACTCGAGCCGCGCAGGTCCGAACGCGCCGCCGACGGACAAGCGGACGCCCCCCGGCCTCGCCGACGATACCCATCCGTCCGCGGTGTTCACGCCGACGCTCTGCACATCGACGACGACGGAAGGCGACGGACCCGAGAGCGCTGCATCCTCGCGCAGCATTCCGTCGATCAGAATCGGCGTGGGTGGATCTTGCGAAGCACGCGCCTCGAACCACTGAAGAAGCGGTGGATGGTAGGCCAGAAACGCCGAGGTCACGCCCAGTGAGAGCCCCGCCAGCAGGCAGCCTGTCGCGATGGCGATGACAGCATCGAGGCCCGACTCGACCGAGAACGCGCCCACCGCGCTCAAGAGCGCCAGCAGGGCCCCTGACGCGCTATAGATTGAAAGGGCTGTGGCCGTGTCATCCGAGATGACGAGCCCGGTCAGCGCTCCCGCGAGAAGAGGCAGCGCCACGATTGCCGCAGGCACGGACACGCGGCCTGACGCTGCAAGAAGCGGGGTGGCCCGGAGTCTAGCCCGTTGCTCTGTTTCTCACGCGGATTGCGACAATCGCGAGGGAATCGGGCGCAGAAACTGCGCCCCGCTCAGGCAGGATCCGTCGCAATTTGTGCGTGGTACTCCTGAAGCGCCCGCACGCTCAGACCCTCGGTCTGCAATGCACGAATCGCGCTCACGGTGGCGGACGCGCCCGTCAACGTCGTGATACACGGCACCGACTGCATCGTCGCGATGCGCCTGACGATCCGATCGTCGAAGAAGGACTCGCGCCCGAGAGGTGTGTTGATCACGAGTTGGATGTGATGGTTCAGGATCTCGTCGCCAACGTGCGGGCCGGCCCTCGTTGACTTTGAAGACGATCTCGACGTCGAGCCCGTGGGCCCGAAGGAAGTTGGCGGTGCCGCGCGTGGCCATCAGCTTGAACCCCAGGGCACTGAGGTCGCGCGCGATCGGCACAACAGCCGGCTTGTCGTGGTTGTTGACCGAGATGAACGCGCAGCCCTCGAGCGGCAGCTTGGCGCCGGCACCGAGCTGTGCTTTGGCGAACGCGGTTCCGAACGTGGACGCGCCGCCCATCACCTCGCCCGTGGACTTCATCTCTGGGCCCAGGATGGTGTCCACTCCGGGGAACCGCACGAAAGGAAACACCGGCGTCTTGACGAAGAAGCCGGACACCTCGAGGTCCTGAGTCAGGCCCAGCTGCGCAAGGGTACGGCCGACCATCACCCGAGCCGCGACCTTGGCGAGCGGAACGCCGGTCGCTTTCGAGAGATACGGCACGGTCCGCGATGCCCGCGGGTTGACCTCGAGCACGTACACCGTGTCGTCCTTGATCGCGAATTGCGCGTTCATGAGGCCGACGACTTTCAGCGCACGGGCGATGCGCTGCGTGTAGTCGCGAATCACCGCGACGTGGCGGTCGATAATCTTGTAGGGCGGGACGACGCAGGAGCTGTCACCGGAGTGGATGCCTGCTTCTTCGATGTGCTCCATGATCCCGCCGATCACGACTGCGCCGGTCGAATCGGCGACGGCGTCCACGTCGAGCTCAACGGCGTCTTCGAGGAACTTGTCGATCAGGACCGGGTGTCCCGGTGAAGCGGCGAAGGCGTTCAGCATGTAGCGATCGAGCGCGCCCATGTCGTAGACGATCGCCATCGCGCGCCCGCCCAGGACGTACGACGGACGAACGACGAGCGGGAAGCCAATCTTGGTGGCGACTTCACGTGCGGCTTCCGGCGTGGTCGCGGTTCCGCTCGCTGCCTGGGGGATGCCGAGATCCCACAACAGCTTCGCAAACCGTTCGCGATCCTCGGCGAGGTCGATCGAGTCCGGCGAGGTACCCAGAATTCGAATCCCGGCCTCCTGCAACGAGAGCGAGAGCTTGAGCGGCGTCTGTCCGCCGTACTGCACCACGCACGCGACGTCGCCGCCCGCTTCGCTCTCGCGCGCGATGATGGACGAGACGTCTTCGAAGGTCAGCGGCTCGAAGTAGAGGCGGTCGACCGTGTCGTAGTCGGTCGAGACCGTCTCCGGGTTGCAGTTCACCATCACCGTCTCGAAGCCCTCCTCGCGGAGGGCAAAGGCGGCGTGGCAGCAGCAATAGTCGAACTCGATTCCCTGGCCGATCCGGTTCGGACCGCTGCCGAGGATGACCACCTTCCGGCGCGAAGTGGGCTCCGCCTCGCACTCCTTCTCGTACGTGCCGTACATGTACGGCGTGTACGACTCGAATTCCGCCGCGCATGTATCGATCCGCTTGTAGGCGGGGCGAAGGCCCGCCTCGAGGCGCTTGATGCGCACGGCGTCTTCGTCGGCGCCGAGCAGCGCACCGAGCTCACGATCACCAATCCCGGCACGCTTGAGGGTCCGCAGCATGTCGTCTGAAATGCCGCGCAAACCCACGAGCGATGCCGCCTGGCACAACTCCACGATCTGCGCGAACTGCGTGAGGAACCATCGATCGATTCGCGTGAGCTCGTGGAGCTCCTCGACCGTCCATCCGCGATCGAGCGCCCGGAAGAGCGCCCACATGCGGCGATCGTTCGGGATGCTCAGCTCGCGCTGCAGCGCGCCTTCCTCTTCCTCCGCCGTCATGGTCGGCGGCCGCTGCGTTGGCTGCCCCACGAGCCCGCTGTTGCTGCCCAACTCGAGCGACCGGAACGCCTTCATGAAGGCTTCCTTGAACGTCCGCCCGATCGCCATCGCCTCGCCGACCGACTTCATCTGGGTCGTCAACGTGCGGTCAGCGCGCGGGAACTTCTCGAACGCCCAGCGCGGTACCTTGACGACGACGTAATCGATCGTCGGTTCGAAGGACGCCGGAGTGAGCCGCGTGATGTCGTTGGGGATCTCGTCCAGCGTGTAGCCGAGCGCCAGCTTGGCCGCGATCTTGGCGATCGGAAAGCCCGTCGCCTTGGAGGCCAGCGCCGACGAGCGCGACACGCGCGGATTCATCTCGATGACGATGATGCGGCCGTTCTCCGGGTTGATCGCGAACTGGATGTTCGATCCGCCGGTCTCGACGCCGACGCGGCGGATGATCCGTCGCGCGAGGTCGCGCATGCGCTGATACTCGCGATCGGTCAACGTGAGCGCCGGGGCGACCGTGATGCTGTCGCCGGTATGCACGCCCATCGGATCGATGTTCTCGATCGAGCAGATGACGACGAAGTTGTCGGCCCGGTCGCGCATGACCTCGAGCTCGAACTCCTTCCAGCCAATCACCGACTCCTCGAGCAGCACCTCGTGAACCGGGCTCATGTCGATGCCGCGCCCGGCAATCTCCCGGAATTCCTCGATGTTGTAGGCGATGCCGCCGCCGACCCCACCCAGCGTGAAGGACGGCCGGATGATGCTCGGAAAACCGAGGATCTCGACGGCCGCAACGGCCTCCTCGATCGTCCGCACGTAGCGGCTCTCAGGAACGTCCGCGCCGATCGATCGCATGGCCTCGCGGAACTGGAGGCGGTCCTCCGCGACCTTGATGGCTTCGACCGATGCGCCGATGAGCTCGACGCCGTACTTCTCCAACGTCCCGTTCTCGCCGAGAGCGACCGCGAGATTGAGGGCCGTCTGCCCGCCGACCGTCGGAAGCACCGCGTCCGGGCGCTCGCGATCGATGATCTGTGCCAGCACTTCCGGCGTGAGCGGCTCGACGTAGGTCCGGTCGGCCAGCTCCGGATCGGTCATGATCGTCGCCGGGTTGCTGTTGACGAGGATGACCTCGAGCCCCTCGGCTCTGAGGGCCTTGCAAGCCTGTGTGCCTGAGTAGTCGAACTCGCAGGCCTGCCCGATCACAATCGGACCAGAGCCAATCACGAGTACGCGCTTGATGTCGGTGCGTTTGGGCATTTCGACGGATGTCGGTGGGCTATCGGTTGTTCGGGGTAAACCGCGTTCATTCTTCAGCCGCGGGTCCCCAGCTCCCGCGGCCACCCGCCGCTCGCTTGACCTCGCGCCTGCTGAAGCGGCGACAGCCTGAACCTCAGTAACGACTTGTCGCTATGTCCGCCGCTCCATCACGTCCAGGAACTGACGGAACAGGTAATCCGCGTCGTGGGGCCCCGGCGCCGCTTCGGGGTGATACTGCACGCAGAACACCGGCTTGGTCTCGTGCCGGAGCCCTTCGACCGTGCCGTCGTACAGGTTCGTGTGCGTGACACGCACGTCCGCCGGCAGCGTTTGCGGATCCACGGCGAACCCGTGGTTCTGGGACGTGATCTCGATCTTCCCCGAGTCGCAGCTCCTTCACCGGGTGGTTCGCGCCACGATGACCGAACTTCAACTTGTAGGTCTGCCCACCGAGCGCCAACGCGAGCACTTGATGCCCGAGGCAGATGCCGAAGACGGGCACGTCCGACTTCACGAGGTCCTTCGCATTCTGGACAGCGTAGTCGAGCGCCGACGGATCGCCGGGGCCATTGCTGAGAAACACACCGTCCGGATCGATCGCCAGCAGATCGGACGCCGGAGCGGTGGCCGGGAAGACCCGCACGTCGCAGCCATACGCGGTAAAGCGGCGCAGGATGTTCCACTTCATGCCGAAATCGTACGCCGCGATTTTCAGGGGACGATCGGCGCGGCGCTCAGGCACGGGCGTGAACTCGCCGGACGGGCTCTCAGACGGCTGCCAGTCGAACGGCTCCTTGCACGTCACCCCGACGACGAGATCCGAGCCCTCCATGGGCGTGAGATCGCGGGCACGATCGACCAGCGCACGCGGATCGACGTCGCCAGTCGCGATGATGCCGCGCATCACGCCCGCGGATCGCAGCACCCGCGTCAACGCGCGCGTGTCGATGTCGGAGATCGCCACGATGTTGTTCCGGACCAGGTAGTCGCGGAGCGTTCCGTCGGCGCGCCAGTTGCTCGCCACCGGCGATTCGGTTCGGACGACGAACCCGGCGACTTTCGGACCCCGTGACTCGCCGTCTTCCAGGGCGACGCCGTAATTGCCGATCTCCGGGCACGTCATCGTGACGATCTGCCCGGCGTACGACGGGATCCGTCAGCACTTCCGGATAACCGGTCATGCTGGTGTTGAACACGACCTCGCCGCCGGTCTCCCCCGTCGCGCCGACAGCTTCCCCGTCGTACCAGATTCCGTTTTCGAGTGCGAGAGTGGCTTTCATCGAATGGGTTCCAGCGATCCGGCAACACGTGTGGTCTTGCCGGGACCGACCTGCGCGACCTCTGTCCACGAGCGATGGTCGAGCAGTTCGAGACGCACGACGCGGCTGCCAGGCGCAACGTCGGGCACGCGGACCGGCGTCGTGCCCACGGGGCGATCGTCGACGAACACGCGCGCACCCACCGGCCGGGAGTCCACTTCGAGAGTGCCCGTGGTCGCTCCAATATCAGCAGGCGGCGCAGCCGCGGGCGCCCTTGATGCGGGAGGCACCGCCGCACCGCCCGCTCCTCCGGGCGCCTGCCGTCGCCCGGACGCCTCCGCGGGCTGGCCTTGCGGCCGGCCACCCGACGGCGTATTCGAACGAGCGGTCGCAGGTTCGCGCTGCAATTGCACGGACACGGTTTCGGACGTCGAATCCGCCGACAGGCTCACCTGCTCCTGCCGCGTTTGATAACCGGGAAGGAGAACCCGGACCGCGTAGTCTCCGAATGGCGTGGCACGCGTGAGGGGCGTGCGCCCGCTCCACTTGCCGTTGATCGTGACTGCGGCGCCGGGCGGCGTCGACTGAACCGTGAGCGTGCCCGAGCGTGCTTTCGACGACGCGGCTGCCGCCGGAAGTCGCGGTGACGGGGACTCCCGTGCCGGTGACGGGGCGGGTACCGCCGCGCTTCCCGGAGGCACGGGCCGGTCGCTTGTGTCAGCCGGTGTGCCGCGCGTTCCTGCCGGACGGCCCTCGGGCTCCGCCGCCGTCGGGGGTGTCCTCGACGCCTCGGTGGACTCGACGGCCTCCTGCCGCCCCTGACGACGCCATTCCGAAAACTTCGCGCCTCCCCATCCAATCAGAAGGCCGACGATCAGCATCAGCGCGGCCGGCAGGATCGCGGCCCGAGGCCTTTCCGGCTGGGCGGTGTGAGCGAAAAATGGCTCGTAAGGGACCCTGTCGTCAGAGTCGTCCGAGGCATGCGACCCAGGGTCGCGCTCGATGACTTGAGGAGCGTCAGCGGTTCGATCGAACAACGACGGCGCGGTGAGAATCGGGGGAATGTCGTCTTCCCGCGGCACGGATACAACGTCCGCGCCCTTCCGCCATTCAGGCTCCGAATACGGCGAGCGATCGTCGCCGGACGTTCGGTAGTCCTGCCCGTGCCAGGCGGCGCTTCGATCGTCGCGCAGCCCGAGATCGGAATCTTCGAGAGCGTGGGCAGCGACCTCGTCGTGCGCATCGCGCTCGCCATGCCGCGGCATGTCGTCGACGTGAGGCGGCGCTTCCGCAGGCTCGCCGACTTCAACCCTCGACGACTGCCACTGCTCGGTCACCGTCTCGGGCTCCGCCGCGTCTATGCGGACAGGCTCGGCGTGGGCGTCCTCGACGACTGGAGTCTCGTCCTGCCGGGTCTCAAGCTCTTCGTCTCCCTCGTCTGCAAAGACGTGCGCTTCCGAGGGAATCGGCGTGGCCACGGGGGCCGGCTCGTGAGCCGCCTCCGCCAAAGGAGGCGCCGCGACGGGCTCCGCAACCGCGAGCGCGCCGGCTGACGCGAGCGCATCCGCAAACGCGAGGCCAGTGGCAAAACGCTCGTCGGGGTTCTCGTCCATCGAGCGCGCGAGAACGGCTTGCAGACGATCCGCGCCTGGAACGACCGAACCGGTCAGCGGTCCGATGTCCTGTCCGGTCCCCGAGGGTCGTCGTCCGGTCAGCAGCTCGAACGCAATCGCGCCGAGCGAAAAGACGTCGGCTGGGGTCGACCAGTCGCCTCCCGCAATCCGTTCCGGTGCACTGTACGGCCTGCGGACAGGAGCGCGAATCCGGACACGCTCGAGGGCGTCAACGATGCCGAAGCCGGAGGCGCGAGCCTCGTCTGGTGTAACGAAGACGTCACGAGGATGGAGCGCGCCGTGTCCGACACCGGCCCTGCGAGCGACATCGACCGCTTCGGCCAGTTGCCCGATGATCCGCATCATCGTGTCGTACGAGGCGGGCGCGTAGTGGCGCATCGCGACATCGAGCGACTCGGCGGCGACGTATTCTTCGGCGCGATAGGCGACGGTGCCCTCCACGCCGGCAGCGATCGGCTCGACGATCGAAGACTGGAACAGCTCCGCCTCCGCCGCGTGCGAGAGCTCGTCGGCCAGTGCTTGCGCCTGCTCCGGCGTCACGTCGAGTCGGAAGACCTTGACCGCCACCAGGCGATCACGCGTGGGCTCGTACGTGCGGAATACCGGACCGAGCGCGCCGACGCCGATCTGATGCAGGACCCTGAAGGGTCCAAACGCCGGCGGCGGAGCGAATGCGGTCGGATCGTCTCTGGTCAGTGACGGGACTCCTCGGCGGGATCGAAAAAATGTAACACAGTTCGCCTGCTGGGGTCAGAACTTGTATTGACTGAAGATGCAAGATTTGACGCTTCGGGTCAGATCGTCAGCTTCTGCGAGACCACGCGTCAGCGGTCACATCCCGCAAAAGCTCGACGGCGCACCTCGCAATAGAGAGTCGGTCGCGCACCGGAGACCACTCCTACGGGGATCCGCCGCGCGGCGATCCGCGTCAAAGTCGGGCAGACTACCTTGACATGCTTTCGAAGGCTCTGAGAGAGTACGACACCGTGTCCGTCGAGCCCAGCACGGACGGCCGGAGCGCCGTCCTCTTCGAAAAAGGCGCCAGCCGAGCGGGCATCGACGTCCGCCGTTTCCCCTGGATCCGGCCTCTCTCCGGCGACTACGCCTACAACTTCGATCGAGTCGCATCGCTGTACGCTGGCGATCCGACTCGACCGGAGGCGTGGAGCGATGTCATCGGGCGGGTCCAGGCACAGAAGCGGCACCGGCGCGAGATTGTGGACGTGCTCGCGGCACAGCAGGCGCGCCGCAACGCGCCGCCCGAGGCACGGGCGGCCGTCGCGCAGCTCGCGGACCCCAAGGCCGTCGCTATCCTGACCGGGCAGCAGGCCGGGGCGTTCGGTGGCCCGATGTACACGCTGCTGAAGACGGTCACCGCCGTCCAGCTGGCCCGGCGCATCGCCAGCGAACACCACGTGCCCGTGGTGCCGATCTTCTGGGTGGATGCCGAGGATCACGACTGGGAAGAGATCGCGGGATGTACGGTGCTCGACTCGACGTTCCATCCGCGGAGCGTCACGCTGGCGCGCCCCCGAGGGCGCCGGCGACCTTCCGGTCGCGCGACTGACCCTCGACGAAGGCGTCGAGCAGACAATCTCCGAGCTCGCCGCTGTGCTCCCCTCCACGGCCTTCACCGAACCGCTTCTGACCACCCTGCGCGAAACCTATCGGCCCGGCGCCGGCGCAGCCGAGGCGTTCGCTCGCTTCATCGAGGCCGCCCTCGGTCGCCTGGGGCTGGTGGTCTTCGAATCGTCCGATCCAGCAGCGAAGCCGCTCGCCGCCGGTGTCTTCGCGCACGAGTTGCGTAAGGTCGGGAGCACGGCGTCGCTGGCGGCCGCGGCAGGCCGGTCCATGTCGGCGCTGGGACACGCGCCTCAAGTCGAGCCGCAGCTGGATCAGCCGTCGATCTTCCACCTCGATGGCGCGCGCACACCCATTCGGCACAACGGCGAGGCCTTCGTCGTCGGCGACACGACAATTCCCGCGAGCACTCTGGTCGAGCAGGCGGAGCGCTCGCCGGCGCAGTTCAGCCCCAACGTGCTGCTCCGGCCGATCGTGCAGGACACACTTTTTCCGACGGTCTGTTACGTGGCCGGTCCGAGCGAGATGGCGTACCTTGCACAGCTCGGAGGGGTCTACCGGGAGTTCGGCATTCCGATGCCGCTCATCTACGCCCGCGCGACCGCCACGATCGTGGACTCCGCGGCCGTGCGCTTCCTGCGTCGATACGCCGTCGATCTCGAGGGTCTCCAGCCGCAGGACGAATCCGCGTTGAATCGCCTCCTGCAGTCGCAGCTCCCGCAGTCAGTAGAACAGGCGATGCGCGAGGCCGGCGAGGCGCTGCAGCGCAGCATGGCTCGCGTTGCCGATGCGCTGCCCGAGCTCGACCCGACGCTTGCCGGAGCGGCCCGCACGACGCTCGGCCGCATGGAGCACGACCTGCGCGCCCTGCACTCGAAAATCATCCACGCCGCGAAACGCCGCGACGAGACGCTCCGACGCCAGTTCACCCGAGTGCAGGCCCAGGTCTTCCCGCTCGGGCACCCGCAGGAACGGACGCTCTCGCTCACCTACTTCCTCAATCAATACGGCCCGCACCTCGTCGATCGGTTGATCGAAGAGCTCCCGCTCGGGATGGGGCAGCACTGGGTCATCGCGATCTGAATTTCTCTGGTTCTAGGGTTCTAAGGTTCTCGGGTTCTAAAGGTAGCTGTCAGCTTCGCGGGAATTCACCCCCGACCCAGGTGAATTCGAGGCCTACAGCGCGGCAGCGGCCTCGTCCAGGCGTTTCTCTGCCAGGCGGAGCCTTGACACGGTCTCGGCGAGCCGATTCTGGTCAGCTGCCAGGAGTGCGGTCGACGTGTCGCAGGCGCACCTGGTCTGTGATGGGGCTGGCCCCCCTGGTGTTGTCCGGACCCGGACGAAGTGCTGAGGGCTGAGGACCTCCGCCAGGGCCACCGCGGAGTACTCGATAGCGTGGCCGAGGACTTCCTTCGACACGTCCGCCAGGAGCCTGTCGAGCGGCGCCCCAGGTCGCCTTGACGCTTCGGCCACGAGGCGCGTCGCGATCTCGTGGCTCCTCCTGAACGGCACAGCGTGGTCTCGCGCCAGGGTATCTGCCAGCTCCGTTACGGTGATCCATCCCTGCCCCGCCCGTTCCGCCAGGCGCTGCCTGTCGAATTCTGCGGTCGACATCGCCGCCGCCACGAGCCCGATCATCCGGATCGCGTCCTTGAACATCGACACGACGAGCGGCTGCAGATCGTCCTCCGTGTCCACGATGTCGCCGAATGGCGTGTTGTGGACGGCCGTCAGGATTGCGCCCGCCTGACCGACAGCCTTGCTGGCAATCGCGCGGGCGTGCTCGAGCGCGACGGGATTCCGCTTCTGCGGCATGATGCTGCTGCACTGCACGAACCCGTCAGCCAGCCGCAGATAGCCGAACTCGCTCGTGCACCAGAGCAGAAAATCCTGCACGACGCGGCCGAGGCCAGTGAGGAGCACGGCCGTCGCCGAGACGCTCTCGAGCAGATAGTCCACGGTGGCGATGCTGCCGTAGGTGTTCCCCGTCGCTGCGTCGAAGCCCAGGAGCTCGGTCGTCCGCGCGCGATCGATCGGGAATCCCGTGCCGGTGATCGCGCAGGCGCCGAGCGGGTTGCGGTTCGTGCTCGCGAAGGCCGCCTCGAGGCGCACGGCGTCGCGCTCGAGCTGCTCGATGACGGCGAGCAGGTAGTGCGCGACGGTGCTGGGCTGTGCGGGCTGGGTATGCGTATGGGCGGCGAAGACGGCCTCCAGGTGGCGGCCAGCGAGATCCAACAGCACCCCCCGGAGCCTCAGCGACGCTTCCAGCACCGCAAGGATCAGCTCCCGCTGCTGCATCCGATACATCGTCATGTCGATGTCATTGCGGGAACGCGCGGTGTGCAGGCGCCCGGCGACATCCTCTCCGCACGCAGCAACGATCAGCCGTTCGACATAGAAGAAGAGATCTTCGTAGGTGCCGTCGTAGGTGACGCGCCTGACGTCGTCTGTCGAGATCGTGTCGAGCGCCTTCCGGATCGCCCGTGCGTCGGTCTGCGGGAACGATTCTCTGCTCGGTGAGCATCACGAGATGCGCATAGTGGATGCGCATCAAGGGGACGAGGAAGAGAGCCTTGGCGTCCTCGAAGTTCTCGTTCAGGACGCACTTAACGTACTCGGGAGCAAATTTCATTGTTATCCCGGGGGGCTTCGCCTGCGGCCGCTCAGCGATCAGCGCAGACTGATCAGGTTTGCCATCAAGCGGTACGCCCCTTCTGTACCTGCGGGCAGCTGCCGCCAGAGGCCAAGACCAATGTACACCCACCGACCCTTGCCGACGCGCGCCTCGACCAGCGCGCCCTTCTTGACACCGGGGTTGTACTGGAACGGATCGCTCGATTGCACCAGATCGACGTAGTGCGAATCGCGCTGTCCGAGAAAATAGAGCCCTCGCTCCTGCACCCAGCCCGCCCATGTCTCGGGACCGAGCTTGTTGGGCGTCGAGAAGACAGGATGATCCGGAACGAGGACCTCGATTGGCGCGTCTTCGTCGGTGACGCGATCCGACGAGACCTTGGCGGGATAGGGTCCGTACTGCGCCTCGTTGAACTCGAACTTGTTGTACTGCACCAGCACCGTGCCGCCGCTCTCCGCGTACACGAGCAGGCGCTGATTGTTCGCACGCAAGTCGGGGCGGCGCTCGTACGCGCGTACCCCGGTGACGATGACGTTGTACTGGGACAGATCGCCTGACGCAAGCTGCTCGGGCGAGATGAAGTCGACACTTGCTCCCAGTTGCGTCAGGGCCTGTGGCACCTGGTCGCCGACGCCCACGACGTAGCCGACCCGCAGGCCGTCGGGGACCGAGACTTCGAGCACCTTGACGCGCGCCGTCGCAGGCTTCGGCACGTGGCGTCGAGTCGTGTGCGGGTACTCCACGACGTCGTAACCTGTGTCGTACTTCCCCTCGCCGTCACTGGCGCTGGCGCCGATCGTGTAGTCTCCCGGCCCGGCGGTCGCCGGTCGAGAGACGTCGAAGCGCAAGGTCGTCTCCTCGTCCTCGCGCGCAAACTTCACTGTCGCGCGCGCGGGGATGGCGGTCCATCCCTGCGGCACAGTGAGAGCAACCGTGCCCTCCGCCGGACCCTTGTGCTGGTTGGTCACGACCACCTGGACGCGCCGCGTGGCCGTATCCTTCGCGCCGAGCGCCCGTGTCGCCGGGAAGATCAGGATGTCCGGCGCAAGTCGCACGGAGAACGCCGGCGCCACCGACAACTCCATCCGCTTTTCGCCCGCGACGACGTTGTCGTACCGGAACTGCAGGACGCGAGGGATCTGAATCTCTGCGTTGCCGACCGACACGTGGAACGTCGCCTTGAATGGCGACGGACGGAACGGCAGACCGAACGGCGCGTCCGGATCGAAGTCGTAGCGTGCCGAGTCGGACCTCGGCGTCCAATAGGGCCCGGTGAAGCCGGCTGACGCAGGAATCGCACCAGTGCCCGTGCAGGTGTAGGCGGAAGCCTTCTTTATCACGCCGCTGCACGTCGCCGACGCTCCGCTCAGGCCGGCGAGATCGACGCCCGAGACCGTGACGTCGGCCGGCCCGCGGTTCCCCACAGCGAACGACAGCTTCAAGGGCTCACCACGCATCACGACGCCATCGTCTGCAAGCGCCTCGAATCGCATGCCGTAGGCGAGCACGATTGCCTGCTGAAATTGATCTTCCTTGCGGGACAGACGAAAGTCGATCTCGTAGCGCGCGTCGTCGGACAGCGTGAGCCCCGGCAGCTGTCGGCGAAGCGCACGAACCGCAGCGAGGCCATCGACGAGAGCCGGCGCCGCGGCAGTCGAACCTTGCGCCGCCAGGGCGGCCGACGCCTTGGAGACCGACGTCGCAATCGCGGTGATCCCCGCCGTCAGGCCGCCGGGCGTCTGCTCGCCCGCAAACCGCGCGAGTCCCGGCAGCGTGGTGTCGATCCCCTCGAAGAGCGACGCCGGCGCGACTCCCGGCTGACCGATGACGCTGTCGCGGAGGCGATAGGTCCGATTGACCGACTGACCCGGAAGCGGCAGCAGCTGGGACGTACCCTGGCACTTGTGCATCGAACGCGCTTCGATTCCCAGCTCGCCGTAGGTCCGGCCAAGTACCTGAATCGAAGCCGGTCACGTCCACAGTGAGGAGATCAGGCGTTTTGACTCCGGATCCCTGAGCGAAGCTGGTCGTGTCAGTGCAGAAGACACGACGTGCCTGCCACGGCCGCAGGCCTTCCTTGAACTGTTCGGGGTACTTCGTCCGATCCGCCGCGGCACGAAACGCCTCGACGGTCAGCCGCGCGGAGGCTTGATGGTGCTGCCCCCCGCCCTCACCGCCGCAAAGGAAGCCGGCGATCACGTCCGGGCGGAGCGCCCGGATGTGACGGACGTAGTCGCCGACGATCTCGTCATGGCCCCACTTCTGGATCGATTCCTCCACGCTGAACGAAAATCCGAAGTCCACCGCTCTCGTGAAGAACTGCTCCGCCCCGTCGAAGCGATGGACAGCCAGGAGCTCCTCCGTCCTCAGGACGCCGAGCGACTGAAAGAGCTCCGGGCCGATCTCGTTCTGGCCGCCGTCGCCGCGGGTCGCCGTGACGAGCACCGTCCGCATCCCCTGGCCGTGCCCCAGCATCGCAAGAAGCCCGTTGTCCTCGTCGTCCGGGTGCGCATCGGTCTGCATGAACGTCCCGATCGAGGCGAGCTTCCGCAGCATCAGCTGCAGCGAAACCTCGCCTGGCAGCTCGCCCACAGGTTGAGGACGAAGCTGAGTGGAAACCGGGACGACAAAAAGCGCGACCAGGACGAGAGAAAGAAGGCGACTCACAGACATAGGGGGGCAGGACAGTTCTAGGGTTCTAGGGTTCTCAGGTTCTACAGGTTCAGTCAAGGTTCAAGGTTCAAGGTTCAAGGTTCGGCGGGGCCTGAAGGCCCCGCTCTACGGCGCCAGAAGGCTCGGTCGGACCCGGAACCTGGAACCTGGAACCTGGAACCCAGAACCATTAGAACCCTAGAACGTAGAACCCTAGAACCACAAGCATCAGAAAAGGAACTTGACGCCGAGCTGCATGAGGCGCTGGTCGTAACCGCTCTTGCCGGCGTCAGGATAGTCGCTGGCGTTGGTCAGGAGTGCGGTTGCCGGTACGCCGGCGGTATCGGTCGTCACCACACGGTTCACGCTGGAGATGTTCTGCCTGTTGAAGAGATTCTTCGCCTCGAAGAACAACTCCAGGCGCTGCGCAGAGACAAGTGGCACGAACCGCGAGTACCGCAGGTCGAGGACGACGACGTTGCCCAGGCGGCCCAGGTTGCGTTCCACGCCGATTGGCCGGTCGTTGTTGTTGCCATCGAGGTTCAAGTCTCTGTTCGAGACGATGTTGAACGGAAGGCCGCTGTTGGACTGGAGGATCAATCCGACTTGATTGTGATTCGCCAGCGCCGCTGCGAAGCCTGTCCCCGACACCGATGGTGAGATGACCGTCGACAACGAGAACGTGTGCGTCTGGTTGAATGGCGTCACCCCGCGGTCGCGCTCGAGGTTCGAGGGATCGGAGACCCGATCGTCGCCGCTGCCAACCACGTAGGTCCCGGTCAGAGGCGCCGTGTCGACGCCCCGGGCCAGCGTATACGTGCCCTGCGCCTGCCACCCGTGCGTCATCCGCTTGGTCACCGTAGCCGTGAACGCGTTGTACGTGGACTCGCCGATCGACTGGAACACGTTCACATGGTTGAACGTCGGATCGACGCGCGTAGCCGCGCTGACCGCAGCCGTGTAGATCGGCCGGCCATCCGCCAGCGCCGCACCGGACGGCAGCAGATTCACGTCCATCAAGACGGGAAGATTGCGGCCGATCGAGTTCACATAGCCGACCGCCACCGCGACGTCGGTCCTCAGGGCGCGCTCGATCTGCACGTTGGTGAGCCAGGCGGACTGCGTGCGGAAGTCCGGCGAGACCGCTGTGACGTTCTGGCGCGGCAGCGCGAAACCTGGAGGCGTCGAGGCAAGGCTGCCCGGGAAACCCGGCGCGCCGGGGTCCGTCCCCGCCACCGTGGCCGTGTAGCTGATCGGATCGCCGTTGTTCATGATCGCGTTGTCGTAGAAGTCGAGCAGCGGCGGCTCGAACATCAGGCCGGTCGAGGCGCGCAGGACGGTCCTGGCCTGGTTGTCGAGCGACCAGGACAAGCCGGCGCGAGGCGCCAGGTTGTTCTTGTCGATCGTGAAGTCATTCGAGAACGGGTTGGCGGCAAACGGACGCGACGACGGTACGTCGAAGACGTCGTACCGAAGCCCGAACAGCAGCTTCATCGTCGGGCTGAGTTGCCAGTCGTCCTGCGCAAAGAAGCCGTAAAAAGCGGAGTTGTACGACACGTTGAGGTCACCGAAATCCTGCTGCAGGTTGGTGTACCCGAGTGGCGCCGCCCCGCTCTTCGCCGCGAGGTACGTGTCGGAGTTCGGGAAGGTGTACAGGAAACGCTCGCCTTTCACGCGATCGTCGGCGATGAACTGCGCATCGATTCCCGCCTTGAAGCTGTGCTTCCCGCGCAGCCAGGTCATGTTGTCGATCACCTGCCAGATGCCCTGATTGAAGTCGAAGCCGACCGAGTTCCCGTCGCCGATGCGCGGCCCGCCGAAATTGGCCACGCCGTTAACCGTAATCGCGGGACCATCCGCTGCCGAGTCCGCCAGCGTGCGGAACTGGTGACGACGGGCGTACTGCACGCGGAGCTCGTTCAACGTCGAGGAGCCGATGCTCGACACGAGCTGTGCTGAGGCGGAGTCCATGCGATCGGTGAAGTCCGTCGCGCGGTCCGTCGTCGTCAATCCTCCGGCGATGTTGGAGGCCGACGAGTTCTTGAAGAGGAAGTAGCGCGCCGAGAGGCGATTCGCCGTGTTGATCTGGTAATCCGTCTTGCCGAAGAGGAAGTTGACCTTCTGATGGGCCGGGATCACCCCGCTCGACGGCAGCGTGATGCCGAGTGTCTGGGCCGCAGCGGGATCGACCGTGATCACCTGACCGCCCGTGACGAGGCTGCGGTCGACATACTCGTACGCCCCGAAGAAGTGGATCTTGTCTCTGACAACCGGTCCGCCGAGCGCAGCGTTGAAGTCGTTGACCTCGGTGTCAGGCTTGAGTGCTGTCGGGGAGAGGAAGAACGGCCGGGCGGACATCGGATTGCGCCGGAACCGGAAGCTCGTCGAGCCGTGAAGGTCGTTCGTGCCTGACGGTGTGATCGCGTTGTAGACCATGCCGGTCGTCTGGCCGAACTCCGGCGCGAACCCGTTGGTGATCACTTTTACTTCCCGCACCAGCGTCTCGGAGATTGGCAGCATGCGGAGACCGGCCCGGTCCTTCTCCGTATTCGTGTTGCCGTCGAGCTGGTAGTTGGTGTGCATCTGCGAGCCGTTCGCGTTGATGCGCGGTACGCCGAACTCGTTGTTCTCGTAGCCCGTGACGTTCGCCTGGAGGAACGCGAAGTTGTAGGGATTGCGCGAGATGAGCGGGAGATTGCGGACCTCCTGCTCTCCGATCGTTCGCCCCAGATCGATCTTGCCCGGCTGCGCGATCGGCGACTCGCTCGATACGGTGATCGTCTCCGAGACGCTCCCGACACTGAGCTCCACGTTGATCAGCGCCGTCTGGCCTGCGGACAGGGTGATGCCCTGCTGCTCGAACGTCTTGAACCCCTGAAGCTCCGCCGACACCTTGTAGCGCCCCAGCGGAAGCAGCGGAGCGCGATAGACGCCGGTCTCGTTGGTGACCACGGATCGGGTCGTCCCGGTATCCATGTTCGTGACGGTGACCATCACGCCCGGCAGGGAGGCGCCGCTGCTGTCGCGGACCGTCCCCTCGATGTTTCCGTTCGCGGCCTGCGCCTGTGCGGCCGCGGTGTGCGGCGACACGAGTGCCAGTACCGCACTGAGAACTGCTATCCCGAATATTCGCAACATGATGTGGTGCCCTCCCGGGCAGCAGGAAACTCTCCCCGACCCCAAGATCCGAGGGGCTTCGCCCCTCGGACTCCCCTACACACTCGCTCGCGGGGGCCCCACACTCCCCGCTCCGCTCGTGTGGCTCTCTCGCGCCGCTCGTTCGCTGCTGTGACCGGCCCACGTCAACAAGGGGCATGTGAATCACAGGCGCACAGAGGGCAAGCTCGCAGTATACAATTCGGTCTTCCGCATAACATCCATCCGCTCAGAGACTTGTCCAGGTGCTTAGACGTCATGACGAGCAAGGACAATCCAAGTCATGAGCAGCGGCGATCCAGCCGATATCTGAGATGGGGAGTGGGTTGCCTCCTGGCGCTGCTGTCCCTTCCGAAACAGGCGTGTCCCAAGACGTGACGACGACCCCTCCCCGCACACCGGCGCCCAAGGCCAGACCCGCGAAGAAGCGGGCCGTCCGCGCTCGCCGCAAGCGTGGCTGGAAGTTCTTCGCGATTGTGGGCTTCTCAGGCCCGCTCATCGTCCTGTCGGCGGTCATGGGCTACTACTACGTCCTGTTCTCCCGGATGATCGATGCGCGCATCCACGGTGAAATGCAGCGGGTCGACCCGCGCGTGTTCGCCCGTCCCTTCGAGCTGCACCGCGGTCAGTCACTGACGGCGCACCAGCTCGTCGACCGCCTCAACGACCTCGGATACGCGAACCGCCCAAAAGCCGCGCTCGGCGGCGAGTTCACGATCGGACGCGATGCCCTGGTGATCGTGCCGAAGGACGGCAGCCTCAAGGAGCAGCAGGTTCGCGTCGTGTTCGGCGGAAAGCGGGCGAAAGACGCGGACCCCGCCGTCATCGAGCGGATCGAGGTCGTCGGAACGAAGGCCACGACCGCCGACCTGGCGCTGGGCGCACCGCTCATCACTGCGCTCGTCCCCACCGGCCGTGAGAAGCGTCGCGACGTGCCGCTCGCGGCCATTCCCGCGAACATGATCAATGCCGTCCTCGCGATCGAGGACCGCCGCTTCTACGAGCATCCTGGGATCGATCCCATCGCGATCAGCGCGGCCGTCTTCAGCAACGTCTTCCACAAGAGCGAGTACACGCGGGGCGGCAGCACGCTGACCCAGCAGCTCGTGAAGAACACGTTCCTGACCCAGGAAAAATCCCTGCGCCGGAAGATGACCGAATGGTTCATGTCGGTCGTTCTGGAGCGGCGGCTTTCCAAGCCGCAGATTCTCGAGCTGTACCTCAACGACGTGTGGCTCGGTCAACGCGGATCGTTCGCGATCCACGGCGTCGGCGAAGCCGCGCGGCTCTTTTTCGGCAGGGACATCTCCAATCTGTCGCTCACCGAAGCGGCGACGATTGCCGGAACGATCCAGGCCCCCCCGCGCCTGTCACCCTTCAACAACCCGGATCGCTCGCGTGAACGCCGCAACGTCGTCCTGCACGCGATGGCGGACAGCGGCTTCATCACGGCGGAAGATGCCGACCGGGCCTGCCGCGAGCCGCTCCAGGTCGTGGCTCGCGCGCTCGAGGCCGAAGCACCGTATTTCATCGACTACGTCAGCCAGGAGATCCAGGATCGATACAAGCAATACGCGGGTTCGGTCGATGTCTACACGACGCTCGACCTGCACCTGCAGCGGGTCGCACAAGATGCCGTCCGCGACGGGCTCACGCGCGTGGATGAGTTCCTCGCGAAGCGCAAGCGTCAGCGGGCGCAGGCGGCGCTCATCGCGCTCGATCCGCGCACAGGTGAAATCCTGGCGCTCGTTGGCGGCCGTTCGTACAACCAGTCCCAGTACAACCGCGCCATTGCGGCGCGTCGTCAGCCAGGGTCCGTGTTCAAACCGTTCGTGTACCTCGCGGCCTTCGAGCACGCACACGAGGATGGCCGCACCGACGTGACGCCGGCGACCGTCATGCCGGACGTGCCGACGACCTTCACGTTCAACGATCAGGAATGGAACCCGGGCAACTACGACGGCGAGTTCGAGGGCCCCGTCACGCTGCGCCGTGCGCTCGCCCTGTCCCGCAACATCGTGGCCGTGAAGGTGGCGGAGGCTGCCGGGTACGACCACGTCGCGGCGCTCTGGCGCAAGATCGGCGCCGGCACTCCGCCGCGGCCGTATCCATCGATCGCCCTCGGCGTCTTCGAAGCCACGCCCATGGAGATTGCCTCGGCGTATACGCTCTTCCCCAATGCCGGCACGCTGCGCCCGCTCGTGGCGATCCAGCGGCTCGTGAGCGGCGGCCGCGACCTGGCGGTCCAGGTGGGGACGCCGAAATCAGTCGCGCGTCCGGACACGACGTTCCTCGTGACGAACATGATGCGGAGCGTCATCAACGAGGGTACCGGCGCCGGGGCCCGCGCCGCCGGCTTCGCGCTGGATGCCGCGGGAAAGTCCGGGACCACGAACGATCTGCGCGACGCCTGGTTCGTTGGGTTCACACCGGAGCTGCTCACGGTCGTGTGGGTCGGCCTCGACGACAACCAGCCCCTCGGCCTGAGCGGAACGCAGGCGGCACTGCCAATCTGGACGTCGTTCATGATTCGAGCGCTGGCCGGTCATCAGAACCTCCCCTTCGAATCCCCGGACGGCTTGACCTTCGTGGACATCGATCGCGACACGGGATATCTGGCGACACCGGCCTGCCCGAGGATCTTCAACGAGGCCTTCATCCAGGGGACAGAGCCCGTGCGTCCGTGCCCGCTCCACAGCTTCGACAGCACCAGCGAATAGGGTACAATCTTCGTTTACACACGAGGCGCTGAGCCCTGCCGACAGGACGAGCCTCCGATCACGATCCGGGAATGCCTGTGAAACCACTTTGCGTACTTGTCCTTGCGGCAGCCCTCGTGCCTGCTGCAGCCTGCAAGAAAAGCGCTGGAACCGCGGCCTCGACCGCTGCTCCGGCTCCCGCCGCCGCTCCCTCGGCCGCCACCCCGGCGCCGCCGAAACCCGTTCCAGCGCAGCTGCCTGACGTTCTCGCCAAGGTCAACGGACAGGACGTGAAGAAGGCCGACTTCGACATGCTCGTCAAGGACATGGAGCTCGGTCAGGGTCCGGTTCCCCCCGACCGTCGAGACGAGGTGCTCCGCGGAACGCTCGACCGTTTGATCACCTACACCGTGCTGTCGCAGGAGGCGAAGAAGCGCAGCGTCACTGCGACCGACGCGGAGGTCGACGATCGGATCAAGCAGATGCAGCAGCAGTTCCCGAACGAAGAGGCGTTCAAGAAGGCGCTCGGCGAACGAAACATGACGATCGAGCGGCTGCGCAGCGACACGCACGACAACCTCGTGATCTCGAAGATGATGGAGGCGGAGGTCTCGACGACCCCCGGGGCATCGGACGCCGAGGCGAAAGACTTCTACGTGAAGAACCCGGACAAGTTCAAGCAGGCCGAGCAGGTTCGCGCCAGCCACATCCTGATTCGCGTGGACGAGAAGGCCGACCCACCGACGAAGCAGAAAGCGCGCGCGAAGGTCGATTCCATCCTCAAGCGGGCCAAATCCGGTGAGGACTTCGCAAAGCTCGCCAAGGAGAACTCCGCGGATGGCAGCGCCGCGCAGGGAGGCGACCTGAACTACTTCGGCCGCGGCCAGATGGTTCCAGCCTTCGACGAGGCCGCCTTCAAGCTCAAGCCAGGCGAAATCAGCGATGTCGTCACCACCCAGTTCGGGTATCACATCATCAAGGTGACGGACCGCAAGCAGGCGGCGACGGTTCCGCTGGATCAGGTGGCCGAGAAGGTCAAGCAGTTCCTCTCCGGTCAGAAGAAACAGGAGAAGGCGGACGCCTTCATCGCGAGCCTGAAGCAGAAATCCAAGATCGAGGTCTTGATGTGAACGAGGAGGTCCTCGCCGCAGCAGCCGACGCGTTGGCGCGGGGCGAGGCGGCCGCGCTCGTCACGGTCGTGCGCGCCAACGGATCGACGCCGCAGCGGGCGGGCGCCAAGATGCTCGTCTTCGCCGACGGGCGCACGGTGGGCACGATTGGCGGCGGGTGCTACGAGAACGACGCCTTCTGGAAGGCCCGCGAAGCCATCACGACCGGCCGGGGCACGCTGCTCCACTTCGATCTCAACGACGATTTCGCTCAGGAGAACGGCCTCGTCTGCGGGGGGCAGATGGACGTCCACATCGATCCCCTCGCGCCAGCCCCGCATCTCTACATCATCGGAGCCGGCCACGTCGGCTGGCAGGTGGCCAGGCTCGCCCACTCCGCCGGATTCCGCATTCACGTCGTCGACGACCGCGAGAAGTTCGCCAATCGCGAGCGTTTTCCCGATGCCGACGAAGTGATCGTGGAGCCGATCGCCGACTGGCTGCAAGGAGCAACGTTGCAACCGACGGCCTACGCAGTGATCGTGACTCGCGGGCACCAGGCGGATCTCGAAGCCATGCGGTCGCTCGCGGCGCGGGACCTTACGTATCTTGGCCTCATCGGAAGCCGCGCGAAGATCGTCCGCATCAATCAGACGCTCCTTGCCGACGGCCTTCCCGCGGAGTGTCTCGAGAGGGTGCACGCGCCAATCGGCCTCGACATCGGCGCTGTGACTCCAGCCGAGATCGCCATCAGCATCGTTGCGGAGCTCGTGGCGATCCGTCGCGGCATCGACACGAAATCGCTCTCAATGTCGTCGAAGCGTCCGGCCCTGCGCACCTCGGCGTCGTGAGGGGCGTCGTGCCTGCAGTGGAACTCCCGCATGCCGGGGCACCGTCGTAGCGGGCGGGCTTTAGCCCGCGCGACCGGCGGGGCCTGAAGGCCCCGCCCTACGGCAATTCAAGGCTGGCCTTTCCTCGCCGGCTGTTGCCATCTACTATTCCTTTCGATGACGACGCTCATCCGCAACGGCACCATCGTCACGATGAACGATCGTCTCGAGGTTTTGGATGGCAACATCCTGGTAAGGGACGGCAGGATCGTGTCAGTCGGCGGGGCCGACGAAGTAGCGGACCACGTCATCGATGCGCGCGGCGGCTACGTACTTCCGGGATTCGTGCAGACGCACGTCCACCTGTGCCAGACGCTCTTTCGATCCTTCGCCGACGATCTTCCGCTCCTCGACTGGCTCCGGCGGCGCGTGTGGCCGCTCGAGGCCGCGCACACGCCCTCGACGCTCCGTGCCGCGACACGCCTCGCCGCAGCCGAGCTGCTCCTCTCCGGCACCACGACGGCCTTGACGATGGAGACGGTTCACGACACCGACGTCGTATTCGAGACGCTCGAGGCCAGTGGCATGCGGGCGACCGTCGGGAAGTGCATGATGGACTCGGCAGACGACGACCACGTGCCTGTGCGCCTGCGTGAGCGAACGAGTGAGTCGATCGACGAGAGCGCGGCATTGCGGCGTCGATGGGACGGCGCCGCCAACGGCAGACTGCGGGCGGCCTACGCGCCAAGATTCGCGGTGTCGTGCTCGCGCGAACTGCTCGAGTCGGTCGCGGCGCTCTCCGGCGAGCAACGCGTGCTCGTCCACACGCACGCATCCGAATCGCAGGACGAGGTCGAGGTGGTGCGACGCCTCTCGGGCGGGCGCACCAACATGGAGTACCTGGCTGACACCGGCCTCGCAAGCGATCGGCTCTGCGCCGCACATTGTGTCTGGGTGTCTGATGCGGAGCAGGCGCTCATCGCGGAGCGCGGCGTCAAGGTTCTGCACTGCCCCGGTTCCAACCTCAAGCTCGGATCGGGAATCGCACCTGTCGTCGAGATGCGGGCGCGCGGCGTGTGCGTGTCGCTGGGTGCGGACGGAGCGGCTTGCAACAACCGGCTCGACATGTTCGACGAGATGCGGCTTGCCGCCACGCTCCAGGCGCTCCGTCACGGACCTGGCGCCCTGCCCGCCCGCGACGTCCTGTGGATGGCGACGCGCGGCGGCGCGCAGACGCTCGGGTTGGAGGCAGAAATCGGATCGCTCGAGCCCGGGAAGCGTGCCGACCTCATCGTCGTCAGCCGCGGCGGCCTGCACGTGCAGCCGGATCGGGATCCGTGGTCGACGCTCGTGTACTCATCGCGCGGTCGCGACGTCCTGTTGACGATGGTTGATGGCGAGGTTCTGGTCAGCGACTTCCAGCTCACGCGCGAAGACGAGCCCGAAGTTGTCGCCGCCGCGCGAGTTGCTGCTGCAGAGCTGGCGTCCCGGGCGGGTCTGAGATGAGACCGACGAGGTCGCCGAGGAAGCAATTGAACTCTGCCATTTTTCCGGCGAAGCCCGGGAAATCCACGAGGCTTCCACGGATGGGTCAATTCCCGTATAATTCTTAGCAGTCCTGGGCCGCGATTGCTAAATGAACATGGTCCGCCATCCTGAGCTGCCGGAACGAGATAGACGGATCCTGGGAGCCGTCGTCCAGGCGTACATCGACCAGGGAGAGCCCGTCTCATCGCTCTGGCTGGCGAGCCAGGGCTTTGGTGTCTCGTCCGCGACCCTCCGGAACATCATGGCCAGGCTGGAAGATCTCGGGTACGTCCAGCAGCCGCACACGTCGGCCGGACGCGTCCCGACCGACCTCGGCTACCGGAACTATGTCGATGTGCTGTTGTCCGAGAGGCGGACGCCGAGGGCAACCCCGCAGATGGAAGCGCGTCTGCGTCGCGCGGCCAGCGCCGAAGACCTGATGACGCACCTCTCGCACGAGCTCTCGCGCGCGTCGCACCAGGTCGGTTTCGCGATCGCGCCGGGCGTGGACGCGACGACGCTCGAGCGCCTTGATTTCGTGCCGCTCGACGGAGGCCGGGTACTCGTCATCGTCGTGGGTACCGGTGGCCACATCTCGCACAAGGTGATAGAGCCCAGCGACGATTACGATCACACCGAGCTGCAGCAGGCCGCCAACTATCTGAACAGCGAGTTCAAAGGGCAGTCGCTCTTGCAGGTGCGGCAGGCCGTGCTCGATCGGCTGCGCGAGGAGCGGACGCTCTACGACGTCCTGCTTGCGCGCGCGCTCCGACTGGCCAGCTCCACCTTTGCCGACATCGACTCGGCGCCGACGCTGTTCGTGCAGGGCGCCTCGCTCCTTCTGGACGAGGTCAGTGCGGAGGATCCGGAGCTCACGCTCGAGGCTCTGCGAACCCTGCTGCGGATGATTGAGGAAAAGACACGGTTGCTGCATCTGCTCGACGACTACATCGACGCCAACGGGTTGACGATAGTGATCGGCTCCGAGCACAGCGCGCCAGACTTGCAGCGCTTCAGCCTGGTAGTCTCGAGCTACTCGGACGGCCGCGCGGTCCGCGCGGTCGGCGTCATCGGGCCGAGGCGCATGCGTTACTCGAAGGCAATCAACGCCGTCGACTCATTGTCGAAGGCCATCAGCCGGATGGTCAGCTCGAAACCCTGACCCTCGTTTTGCGGGACGGCCTTCCGTTCGCTCAGCACAACACGCCATGGAAGACAATCAGACGAATACCGCCGCCGACTCCTCGCAGGCGGGAGATCAGATGGAGACGCCTGGTCAAGAGGTCGACAACGTAGCCGAGCTCCAGCGCCAGCGTGACGAGTACTACGATCGACTCCTTCGGAAGACAGCCGAATTCGACAACTATCGCAAGCGAATCGAGCGCGAGCGCCAGGCCCAGGCGGAGTCCGCGGCGGCTGATGTGCTCAAGGAGCTGCTGCCGCTCGTCGACGACCTCGAGCGTGCGCTGAAGGCGGAGTCGGCAGACGAGAACTGACGCATACCGCCGAGGTGTCGAGTTGATACTCAAGCGCCTCGAGGACACACTGCTGCGCCGCGGAGTGCGTCCGATCGAGGCTCTCGGGCTCGACTTCGATCCCAACTATCATCAAGCCGTCGCATACGAGCCGGCCGAGAATCGGCGCGACGGTGAGGTCATCGAAGAGTTCGGCCGGGGTTATATGCTCGGCGATCGACTGCTTCGCCCGTCAATGGTGAAGGTCGCGAAAGGTGCGCAGTGAGGGCGAGCGTGAGCAAGCGTGACTACTACGAGATCCTCGAGCTCGAGCGGGAGGCCTCTGATGGGCAGATCAAGAGCGCCTACCGAAAGCTCGCGCTGAAGTATCACCCGGACCGCAATCCCGGAGACCACGAGGCCGAAGAGCGCTTCAAGGAGGCGGCCGAGGCGTACGCCGTGCTCGCTGATAAAGAGAAGCGGTCACTGTACGACCGCTTCGGCCATCAGGGCGTCAGCGGAGCCTCGGGCGGCGCAGGGTTCGATCCGACAATCTTCGCGGACTTCTCGGATATCTTCTCGGGCCTTGGAGACGTCTTCGGCTTCGGCGACATCTTCGGCGGCGGCCGGCGACGCCGCGGAGGTCCCCAGCGCGGCTCCGATCTTCGGTACGACCTCGAGATCTCCTTCGAGGAGTCCGCGACTGGCGCCGAGACGACGATCCAGATCCCGCGCGAAGAGACGTGCGAGAGCTGCAAAGGCTCCGGAGCCGCGCCTGGCACCCAGCCCGAGACGTGCTCGCAATGCCGTGGCGCCGGCCAGTTGCGCTATCAGCAGGGCTTTCTTACGGTTGCGCGGCCGTGCTCAAACTGCCGCGGGACCGGAAAGACGATCGCCAAGCCGTGCCACACCTGCCGCGGAGCCGGACGCACGGCGCGCGAGCGCAAGCTGACCGTCAAGATTCCCGCCGGCATCGCGACGGGCCAGCGGCTGCGCCTCTATGGCGAAGGCGAACATGGCAGCGCCGGGGGCCCGCCCGGCGATCTGTACGTCGTGGTGCACGTCCAGGAGCACTCGTTCTTCCATCGCGAGGAAGACGATCTCTATTGCGAGATGCCTGTCTCCTTTCCGACGCTCGCGCTTGGCGGCAACATCAAGGTTCCGACGCTCAACGGTCAGGAAGATGTGCACATCCCGTCGGGCACACAGGCCGGCGCCCGCTTCAAGCTGCGCGGCAAGGGCATGCCGAACGTCTCCGGCCGTGGCCACGGCGATCTCCATGTCATCGCGCGCGTCGCGATCCCGAAGAAGCTCTCGAAGGACCAGAAGCACCTGATCGAGGAGTTGGGCAAGACGCTCCGGGACGAAAAGGTGTCGGGCGACGGCGCGGACGGCGAAAAGCCGTTCTTCGAGCGCGTCAAAGATATCTTTGGTTGATTGCGCTGGCTGACTACCCCGCCATCGACCTTCAGTTCGAGCCAGGTTCGGTCGGGCCTCGCATCGAGGCCCTGCTCTACGCGGCGCTCGACGACTTCCAGCCGCTCGCCATTCAGGAGCACGAATCGGCCGACGGATGGATGGTGTTCTTTCGTGACGCCCTGCATCGGGACGGCGCGGCAGACGCGTTGCGGCGACTCGAGATTCACCCTTCCCTCACCCTGACGTCGCTCGACGTGCCCGACGAGGACTGGGCTCGCCGAAGTCAGGCCAACCTGAGGGCGATCACCGTTGGCCGCATCACGGTTGCCCCACCGTGGGATGTGCCTGATGCCGCTTTCGGGATCCCCGATCCCCGATCCCCGATCCCCGATTCCGTCACCGATCCCGGATCCCTGATCCCTGATCCCGTCACCGATCACATAGTCATCGTCACCGATCACTCGGATCCCGGATCCCGGATCCCCGATCCCGTCACCGATCACATAGTCATCGTGATCGATCCCTCCATGGGGTTTGGGACCGGACACCATCAGACGACGCGCTTGTGCCTGTCGCTGCTCCAGTCGATAGAGATCGCAGGACGCCGGTTGATCGACGTCGGAACAGGCTCGGGCGTGCTCGCCATCGCGGCGGCCACGCTCGGCGCCCGGTCGGTCACGGCAATGGACTACGATTCAGACGCGCTTCACAACGCGCGCGAGAACGTCGAGCGCAACGCCGTCATCGTCGAGATCGTCCAGGCCGACTTGGCGGCGTTCACGGCCGCGCCGGCTGACATCGTCGTCGCGAACCTCACCGCCGCTGTTCTGCGGCATCACGCGTCCACACTGCGCAGGCTCGTCGCACCGCACGGAGTTCTGATCGTCAGTGGATTCAGCCCTGAGGAGTTGGCGGACGTGACGGCGCCGTTCGACGCGCGCGAGGTTCGCACCGCGGCTGAAGCCGAATGGGCGGCGGCGATGCTCCGCGTGTGAACACTCTCTCCACCTGACCGACAAGACAGAGTAGCCTGCGCAAGTGTCAGGGGGCTCGCCGTCGAGCCCGCATTTTTCCCTTGCGCACAAGATGTCTCCCTGTGCGCCCCGAGACTCCCTATTCCCAGAGCATGCTGAACACCGCCATGGCCGCAATGGGGACCGACTCGGCGCGAAGCGTGAGTTGACCGAGCGTTACGAGAGACGCGCCTTTCGCCTCCGCCCAGGTGATCTCTTCCTCCGACCACCCGCCTTCGGGACCAACGATCAACGCCGCCCGATCCGGTCGCCTGCTGCCGACGAACGTCCGCAGCGATCGCGTGTCACGGCCGGCTGACGGCTCCACGAACATCAATGCGAGATCCGCCGAATGCGCCGACAAGGCGGCTTCGAGACCGATCGGTTCGCGCACATCCGGCAGCGTCGCGCGTCGCGACTGCTTTGCCGACGCGATGGCAATGCGGCGCCAACGCTCGACGTTCTCTCGACGCTTCGCGAATGCTGGCTTGGCCGCCGTGTGCGCGGTCAGCACCGGTTGAATGATCGTCGCGCCCATCATCGTGGCGTCGCGGACGATCTCGTCCATCCCACGGCCTTTGATGACGCTCTGAACGAGCACGAACGGCACGACGGGACCCGCCGCAGGCTCCACGGGCTCGATGAGCGCGATAGTGACGAGGGTGTCCCGCGTATTCGTCACGCGCGCGAGAAACTCGTGCCCGCGTCCGTCGAACGCGCACACCGTCTCACCCTCACGCAGTCGAAGCACGCGTGTAAGGTGTCGGGACTCATCCGGTGGAAGGCGCGCTTCGCCCGAAGCAGGATCGAGGTCCGGCACGAGAAACCGCGGGTGCACGCGCGACGGCTTCGTCGGCATTCGCGCTATACTGCCATGCAAATGCTCGCGAGGCTGCGCGAGCCGATCGCGGCTGCAGCTCGCCAGCACGCATTCCGACATCCCCGCCGACGCGGGCACGGTATCCGAGACCTGGCGCGACGGGATCGGCAGGACGCGGCATCCACCATTGCTCTTCAGAGGCCAGACGCTCGGCAAGTACCGGATCATCGCCCCCCTCGGTAGCGGCGGGTTCGGCACCGTCTACCTCGCGCAGGACACCTGGATCGACAAGAAGGTCGCGATCAAGGTTCCGCATCGCCAGAACCTGGACTTCGGCGAGCTGCTGCGGGAGCCGCGCCTCCTCGCCAGCGTCAGCCATCCCAACATCGTCGCCATCACCACGGCGGAGAAGCAGGACAACATCTTCTTCATCGTGATGGAGTACGTGCCGGGCGAGACGCTCGAGAACATCATCGCGCTCAAGGGCGCGCTCGATCTCAACCGCGCGCTCGACTTCACGTGCCAGATCTGCAACGCCGTCGACCACGCGCACCGGCAGGGCGTCATTCATCGCGACCTGCGTCCGGCGAACGTGCTCGTCGGCGAGAACGACATGGCTGAAGGTCGCCGACTTCGGCACGTCGCGCTTTCTCGAGATTGCCGCGCACGGCACGACGGTCATCGGCAGCCCGCCCTACATGGCGCCCGAGCAGTTCCACGGCAAGGCCGTGTTCGCGTCGGACATCTACTCGCTGGGCGTGACGATGTACCAGATGCTGACCGGGAGTGCTGCCGTACGACACGCCGGCGCCGGCCGATATCGACAAGCTGATGTCCGGCGAGCTCGTGTCGACTCCGCGCCTCCTGAACCCGTCGATCCCAAGGGCCATCAGCGACATCGTGCTGCGAGCGATGGCGCCGGAGGTCACGGACCGTTACCAGCGGGCGTCCGATCTCCTTGACGATGTGCTCGGGGCGCGAACGCCACCGGCTCCAGACGATCTCAACAGCCTGCCGACACCTGCCGCCAGCGATGGCCCGTCGCGCGTGCCACGCGAGGACGCCGGCAGCCTTCAGAGCCGGCTCGCGTCAGCGCGAATCGCCGGCCGCGCGCTTCTGCTGGCAGTGCCGCAAGCCGCTGCACGCCCGCAGCGATCGCTGCCCGTTCTGTAACGAGGAGCAATAGAGGGTTGGACTCAGGGCCTCCTCCACTCGCTGTGCTAAGCTTTCTCATGGCAGGATGTCTTTATTCCCGCCGCAAATCCCGGGTGATCAGCAGGTTAGAGCCCTCGCACCCGTAGTCAAGGAGCAGCGGATGTCCTTCCCCGGCACCGGCAAGATCTGGATGAACGGCACGCTCGTCGACTGGGCGGACGCCAAGATTCACATCGCCTCGCATGTCGTGCACTACGGCAGCGCGGTCTTCGAGGGCGCGCGCTGCTACAGCACGCCGAACGGCTCGGCCTGCTTCCGACTCGACGCGCACATGCGGCGGCTGTTCGACTCGGCAAAGATCTACCGGATGGAGCCGGAGGTCGATCCGAGCCGGCGCTGACCGAGGCCGTCCTCGAGACGATTCGCGCCAACGAGTTCAAGGCCTGCTATATCCGGCCGATCGTCTACCGCGGCTACGACGCGCTCGGCGTCAATCCGTTCCCGTGCCCGATCGACATCGCGATCCTGACCTGGGAATGGGGCGCCTATCTGGGAGACGATGCGCTCGAGCAGGGCGTCGACGTACGGGTCAGCTCGTGGACGCGCGCGGCGCCGAACACGTTCCCGACGCTCGCCAAGAGCGCGGCGAACTACGCCAACTCGCAGCTGATCAAGATGGAAGCGATCGTCGAGGGCTACAGCGAAGGGCATCGCGCTCGACACCAACGGGCAGATCAGCGAAGGCAGCGGCCAGAACCTGTTCCTCGTCCGCGACGAGGTGCTCTACACGCCGCCGCTTTCGCGCCGCGGTGCTGCCGGGCATCACTCGCAACTCGATCATGCACGATCGCGCACGACCTCGGCTTCACGGTTGCACGAGGAGCCCTGCCGCGCGAGCTGCTCTACATCGCGGACGAGGCGTTCTTCGTCGGCACCGCAGCCGAGGTCACGCCGATCCGATCGGTGGACAAGATCACGATCGGCGCGGCAGTCGCGGCCCGATCACCGAGGCGCATCCAGAAAGCGTTCTTCGACATCATCAACGGCGAGACGCCCGATCGGCACGGCTGGCTGACGTTCGTGTATCCGGGCGAGCCGCTCCAGACCGTCGGCGCCGCAGGCGGGGCCGCTGCGGGAACCGGTCGTCAGCGCTGAGTTCGGAGTTCGGCGTTCCGTCACCATGCACATCAACGATCTGCTGAAGACGGCCGTCGCGAGCGGAGCGTCCGACCTTCACCTGAAGGTCGGCAGCTATCCGATCATGCGCGTCAACGGCCTGCTGGTCGTGGCGTCGGAGGAGAAGCGGCTGGACCGGGCCGACACCGAGGCGATGGCGGGCGCCATCATGGGGGCCGAGCACGTCGAGAAGTTCCGCAAGTCCCAGGAGGTCGACCTCGCCTACAGCGTGCCCGGCCTCGGGCGCTTCCGCTGCAACGTCTTCCAGCAGCGCGGCACGGTCGGCATCGTCCTGCGCGTCATCCCGTTCGGCATCCGGTCGATCGACGAGCTCGGCCTTCCGCCCGTCCTGAAGCAGATCGCACAGGAAGAGCGCGGGCTGTCCTCGTCACCGGCACGACCGGCAGCGGCAAGAGCACGACGCTCGCCGCGATGATCGATCACGTCAACGCGACGCGCTCGGCGCACATCATGACGATCGAGGATCCGATCGAGTATCTGCATCGGGACTATCAGTTCGATCGTCAACCAGCGCGAGGTCTCGGTCGACACGACGTCGTTCGCGCAGGCGCTGCGGAGCGCGCTGCGTCAGGATCCCGACGTCATCCTCGTCGGCGAGATGCGCGACTACGAGACCGTCGAAACGGCGCTGATCGCCGCCGAAACCGGTCACCTCGTCTTCTCCACGCTGCACACGCTCGACGCCACGGAGACCGTCAACCGCATCATCGCGGTGTTTCCGCCGCATCAGCAGCGCCAGGTCCGCATCCAGCTCTCGAGCGTGCTGAAGGCGGCGATCTCGCAGCGCCTGCTGCCCCGCGCGGACGGGCTCGGCCGCGTGCCGGCCGTCGAAGTGATGATCGCCACCCCGTTCATTCGCGACTGCATCGTCGACAAGGACCGGACCGGTCACATCCACGGCGCGATCTCCGCCGGCACGTCGCAGTACGGGATGCAGACGCTTCGATCAGTCGATCTTCAGCCTGTATCAGCAGGGACTCGTCACGCTCGAGGAGGCCCTGCGCTGGGCGACGAACGTCGACGAGTTCAAGCTGAAGGTCCAGGGCATCGGTACCACCTCCGAGCTCGCACGCGACGAGATGGCCAAGAGTGGCGGCGTCGGGGCGACTCCGGAAATCTTCCGGTTCGGTGACTGAGCGTCGCTCGGCATACCTCGACGGACTGCACCTGCTGGCACGCCGCGAGCTCTCGATCGCCGAGTGCCGTGCACGACTCGCTGCCAAAGACCATCCCCAGGACGAAATCGAGCCGGCGATCGAGCATCTGCTCGAGACCGGCGCCCTCGACGATCGCCGCGTTGCGCGCGCGTTCGTCCGGACCGCGCTGAACGTCAAGGGCCGTGGTCGCCTGCGAATTCAGCGCGAGCTGCAGGAGAAAGGCATCTCCCGCGACATCGCCGTCGAGGCACTCTCCGAAGCCTTCGGCGACACGGACGAGCGGGCGATGGTTGCGCGAGCGATCCAGAAGCGCCTTCGTGGCCGGACCACACTGAAGGACCGCGCCGAATCCGCACGACTCTACCAATACCTGATGCGTCAGGGTTACACGCCCGCCGCCGTGGTCGCCGCGCTGCGGAAGATCAGAGGCGGGCGTGAGGAAGACTGACAGGATCCCGTACAATTGAGGGTTATGCGCTCACGTGAGATCCGCCGCAGCTTCCTCGAGTACTTCGAGCGGAACGGCCACACCATCGTCTCCAGCTCCTCGCTCGTTCCGGCCGACGACCCGACGCTGCTTTTCACGAACGCCGGGATGAATCAGTTCAAGGACGCGTTCCTCGGCCGTGAGAAGCGCCCCTACGTGCGAGCCACTACGTCGCAGAAGTGCATGCGCGTGAGCGGAAAGCACAACGACCTGGACAACGTCGGCCCGTCGCTGCGACACCACACGTTCTTCGAGATGCTCGGGAACTTCTCGTTCGGAGACTACTTCAAGAAAGAGGCGATCCCGTTCGCCTGGGATCTCCTGACGACCGCGTGGCAGCTGTCGGCCGATCGCCTCTATCCGACGATCTTCAAGGGTGAGGCGGGCATTCCGCGGGACGACGAAGCGTTCGGCATCTGGACGAAGCTGGTCCCGTCCGATCGAATCACAGAGCTCGGGCTCGCCGAGAACTTCTGGGCGATGGGGGACACCGGTCCGTGCGGTCGCTGTTCCGAGATTCACTACTTCCGCGGCAACGAGTTTCCGTGCGACGAGGAGCGGCACGGACGTCAATGCCGCGGAATCGATTGCAGCTGCGATCGGTTCGTCGAGGTCTGGAACAACGTCTTCATGGAGTTCGACCGCCAGCCGGACGGCGCGCTGCAGCCGCTTGCCGGCGCCGTCGATCGACACGGGGATGGGCCTCGAGCGCATCACGGCGGTCATCCAGGGCAAGCTCTCGAACTACGACACGGATCTCTTCACGCCCATCCTCGAAGCGATCGGGCAGCGCGCCGGTCGGCGCTACGGGTCGAGCATCGACGAACCGGCCGACGTGTCCATGCGCGTCATCGCGGATCATCTGCGCGCGATGACGTTCCTCATCGCCGACGGCGTCGTGCCGTCCAACGAATGGCGCGGTTACGTGCTCCGGAAGATCATGCGTCGCGCGATGCGGCACGGGAAGAAGCTCGGTTTCTCAAAACCCGTCCTCCACGATCTCGTCGACGTCGTCGTCACCGAGATGTGCGATGCCTACCCGGAGCTCAGACAGAACCGCGACGCCATCGTCCGCGTCGTGCGCAGCGAGGAAGAGCGATTCGACGCCGTGCTGACGGCGGGTCTCCCCCGCCTCGAGGAGGCGCTCGATCGCGCGGCGGCGGCCCGGACACCGGTGCCCGGCGAGGAGGCATTCCGGCTGTACGACTCCCTCGGGGTGCCGCTCGACTTCATGGAGGATCTCGCCAGCCAGCGTCAGCTCGCGATCGACCGCGAGGGATTCGACCGCGCGATGGAGGGCCAGCGGGAAAAGGCGCGGGCCGGAAGCGCCTTCAAGGGCGCCGAGCGGGCGATCACGTGGACGGCGACGCCGGATGTGGAACAGGCGCTCGCAACGGCTGGGGACGACTTCGCGGGCTACGACGCGACGACCGTAAGGGGGACGCCGATTCTCGCGATCTTCGACCAGAGCGGCGCCTCGGTCGACGAGCTGCCTTCCGGCGAAACGGGCTACGTCGCACTCGGCAGAACGCCCTTCTACATCGAAGCGGGAGGCCAGGTGTCGGACAGCGGCCGGCTGGTCGGCGCGGACGCGGAGGCGCGCGTCGAGCGGATGCTCCGGCAGCCTGGCGGGCGCCCGCGTCTCCACCAGATCCGCGTGGAACAGGGGCGGCTCCGGCGGGGACAGATCGTCACGGCTGAAGTCGCCGACGCGGTGCGCGATGCGACGCGGCGCAATCACACAGCCACGCACCTCATGCACGCGGCTCTCCGGCGGGTCCTCGGCGGCCACGTCAAACAGGCGGGGTCGCTCGTCTCACCCGATCGCCTGCGGTTCGATTTCGTGCACTTTGCTGCGATGACGCGCGAGCAGATCGATGCGATCGAAACCATCGTCAACGAGCAGGTGGTGCGCAACATGGCGGTGCAGACCGAAGTCCGCTCCACGGAGGAGGCGATCGCTGCCGGTGCGATGGCGCTTTTCGGTGAGAAGTACGGCGATCGCGTCCGCGTCGTCTCGATCCCGGAATTCAGCGTCGAGTTGTGCGGTGGAACGCACGTGCGCGCAACCGGCGATATCGGTGCGTTCATAGTCGTCGAGGAATCTGGCGTCGCCGCCGGAGTCCGTCGCATCGAAGCGCTCACCGGCATGGGGGCGGTCTCCCGGATACAGGAACAGCGCGCGTCGCTCGAGGGCGTGGTCCAGGCGCTCAACACGACGCCTCCGCATGCCGCCGACATGGTGCAGCGCCTGCAGGCCGACGCCAAACGATTGGCTCGAGAGGTCGACCAGCTGAAGATGAAGCTCGCGCTCTCGGGTAGCGGACGGCAGGCAGAGGCCGACGCGCCGCTCGTGGTCTCCGGCGTCAAGGTCGCCACCCAACGGGCCGACGGCCTCGAGAAGACGGCGCTTCGCGGGCTGTCCGACTCGCTTCGCGATCGTCTCGGGAGCGGCGTGGTCGTCCTGGCGTCCGAAACCGACGGCAAAGTCACGGTAGTGGTTTCCGTGACGAAGGACCTGACGTCCCGGGTCCAAGCCGGTCGCATCGTGCGGGAGCTCGCACCGATCGTTGGCGGAGGGGGCGGCGGCCGGCCGGACTTCGCGGAGGCGGGCGGAAAGGACCCGTCGAAAATCCAGGACCTGCTGAAGGCCGTGCCGGACGTGTTGCAGAAGCTGCTCGCCTGACGCCCTCAGAATTGAGAGAGACCGTGCCGTTTCGGAACACTTACGGCCGGCCTGTCCTCGTAAGTCGTTGATTCGGCCGGGTACTGGCCTTGCGATTGAGGTGGTTCGGACGACTCCCGTCCGGTCACTTCAATGCTGTCCCGACTCCTCTCCCTCGCGTTCGCGACACTGACGCTGCTGGCGTTGACGCCCGTTCCGGCCAGCGCGCAGATCTACGTCTGGCGGGATGCGGCCGGCAACATGGTGCTCTCGGATCGACCGAAGGATCCTTCGGCACGGACGTTCGCGGTCGCGACCACCGGCAATCTGAGGGTCACGCGACAGGCCGTCAGCCGCCGCGCCGCGGCCTATGACGACCTCATCGAACATCATTCTGCGGCCCAGGGAGTCCGACCCGCCCTCGTTCGGGCGGTGATCCAGGCGGAGTCCGCCTACAACCCGAACGCACGATCGGTCAAGGGCGCGATGGGCCTGATGCAGCTGATGCCTGCGACAGCTGCAGAGTACGGCGTCGCCAACCCATACGATCCCCAGGACAACATCCGCGCTGGTGTGGCGTACCTGCGGTCACTCCTGCGACGGTACGACGAGAAGGAAGAGCTCGCGCTGGCGGCCTACAACGCAGGCCCGGGAGCGGTTGAGAAATATGGCAACGCCGTCCCACCCTACCGCGAGACGATCGACTACGTCGATCGGATCCAGGGAAGCATGAAGGCGGACCCGCAGGCGCACGCGCCGTTTCGCCTGTATCGCGTCGTTCAAATCATCGACGGGCGTGAGGTCGTGAAGTACTCCAACGTCGCGGCGCCTGGCGCGGAGCTCGTGTCGTCGGCGTCGAGGCGGTGATCTTACCGGTCCAGGCGTCAGCCCTCCATCGGTCTCGGCACTACCAGCGTCAGCGCGCAGCCGCGCGGTGCGATCGCCCGCAGACCCGCGCGCCCACCATGCAGCCGCGCGATTCGTGCAAGGCACGCCGCCATGAGCGCTCCCGGCTGACCGCTCGGGTGTTCACCGAAATCCCGATCGAAGAATCGCCTGGACCCGTGCACGTCGATCGAGGCGATGTTCTGCGAGACCTCCACAATCAATGCCGGCCGCACGCGCGCGCTCTCGACGGCGATGCGCAACTTCGACATCTCGCCGGTGCACAGCAGCAAAATGCCGTGCGCCATGCACTCGAACGCGATCGCCAGCAGTCGCGGGTCCGCGGGAATCCGATAGCCCGCATCGGAAACGGTCACGTCCAGAACGACGTTCCTCAGGCGCGCTTCGGGCCTGATCCGGGCTAACAACCGGTTGACGAGGGCACCCACGGTCACCTGCTCCCGCGCGGCAGGCGTGTGGCTGTCGAGAACAGCCGCCGCCCTCGCGAGCGTCTCTGCGCGCTGCAGCTCCACGCCCATCAGGTCGGCAAGCACCGCGAGCCGCAGCCTGTCGTCGCCAGCTGCCGCGATCATCGAAGGCGACAGGGCGCTGCTCGCAGCGACGCTGATTGCACTGCGCACGTCGACCGGAACGACTTCCAGCGGAACGGTCTCTTTCGCTCTGATCTCCGCGACGCGCGGCGCGACGGCACGGCGTCCGGCCGCCTGCCTGAGACTGTCGAGGCCATCCCCTGGCACGTCGTGCACGAGGCATGGCACGGCCTGCAGGCCGACCGCCATCGCCGCCCGAAGCCGGTTGCGCCCGGCGATCACGCGGTAGCGCCCGGCGTCGAGCGTGACGAGGAGCGGCTGCAGCACGCCGACCGATCCGATCGACTGCTGCAACGTGGAGAGGTCCGCTTCGCTGTCCGGCACCGCGTGAAAGTCCGCAACGGCGATCTCGCGAACGGTTCTCAGGGGTGCGTCCCCCATCAACTGCTCGACGTAGTGCCGGCCATGCCGCATCCGGAAGGCCTTCGGAAGGCCTTCTCGAACGGGCGTCAAGGGAGATCCTTCCGACGTCACCGGATCGAACTGCACGCAGCGCACTCCTGGAACGGGTGGTTGCCGTATTCTACAATCAACTCGTGGACGCCATCCGTCTCGACATCTGGCTGGATGTCGCGTGCCTGTTCCGAACGCGCTCCGAAGCGCAGAAGGCGTGCAGGAGCGGAAGGGTGGACGTCAACGATCAGCCTGCGAAGCCGCATCGCGAGATCCATCCCGGCGACACACTCACCATCAAGCGACCCCTGGGCCGGCGCCAGCGCGTCGTCGTCAAGACGCTGGTCGATCGACACATCGCGAAGGCGGAGGCGCGCGCGCTGTACGAGGATGTGACGCCGACGCCGACGGCCGACGAAGTCGAGGCACGACAGATGGCGAGGTTGATGCGACCGTTCCTTCAGGCGCGGCCGACCGGCGCACCCGACAAACGCCAACGTAGGGCGCTCCGGAAGCTCAAGGAGCAGAGCTGATCGGACCGTGTCGCGGGGGATCAGTCGCGGGGAATCGCACGCCGATCGAGCATGAACTTGACCCGAAGCGCAGAAGCGTAGCTCCGCCAGACTGGAACGAGCTCGATGATGTCCTGGAGGGGTCCCTTGTAGCGGCTCGTGTCCAGGTTGAGGGAAGGCTCGGTCCGGAGGTAGTGGATCAGGCTCTCCACCCCGCGCGCCATGTTCTCGTAGTTCGCGAGCAGCTGGAGGAGGTCTTCCCGTTCCTCGTCGGTCATGTGTCCTCGCTCGGCAAAAGACCGCCCGGTCGGCCGCTCCAAAGATCATCTCACGGACTTGTCGGAATTCAGAGGTCCAGCGGAAGGTGTGCTAGAATAAGCAGTTTGCGGCCGCTCTGCGGCCCTCGATAGGCTGACTTCGAATCCAACCAGCTCCGGGCAAGTTCCGGAGCTCAGCACCAGAGGAACGACGCACAGTGGCCAGTCACGAATCCGCGCTCAAAGCGCATCGGCAGAACGTCAAACAGCGCGAACGGAATCGGCAGCTCCGCACCCGGCTTCGCAGCGCCCTCCGGGACATCCGGTCCGCGATCGACGCAGGCACGCCTGACGACGTGAAGGACGCGCTCCGTCAGACGATCTCGCTTGTCGACAAGATGGCGAGCAAGGGCCTGATTCACCGCAACACGGCCGGGCGCTACAAGTCACGCCTTGCGGCACGTGTCGGCCGGAAGTCAGCGACAGCGCAGGCCTGACGGACGTCGGGCCTCGCAGCAATCACCCGCACAACTCCACCACGAGTCGCTCGAGGAGCACCCGTGGGTCTCCTACCGAGCTCTTGAGATCCAGGTCCGTTCGAAACAGCGCTTCGACGGCTCCCGGAACGCGCCTCGGGTCGGTCATTGCGAGCTTTTCCCTGACGAACCACGCCAGCTGCCCCAGGATCATGTAGGGCACGCCGCCCGACTCGAGTGACAGCGCCAGCTCGCGGAGCGCCTCGGCGGCATGTGCCCCTCTGAATGGCCGTCGTGACCGCCCAGTCGTCCTGAGACGACTCGGCACTGACCACTGCCCTGGCGTCCGACACTGTGATCTTCGGGCTCCCGGCGGCGAAGAGCATCAGGCGCTCGACGTCACCCCGGAGCCTCGAGATGTCGGCGCCCGCGCGCTCGGCAACGAGCCTGGCCGCCGCCGGCTCGATCTGGACTCCGGCTTCAGCGGCCGCCTGCTTCACCAAACTCTCGGCCTGACGCGCGATCTGCCTGGGATCTACGCGCGCGTCCTTGGATCCTTTGAGCCCCCAACATTCGACGATCGTGGCGGTCTTCTGCAGCTGCTTGTACAGCCGGCGGCTGCGATCGACGTCCGATGCGACGAGGACGAGCACCGTGGATGGCTCCGGCGCACGCGCGTAGGCCTCGAGCGCGTCCGAGTCCGGGGCTGCCTCTTCGTCTTCCGGAGGGAGTGCCTCTTCCGCCTTACCCTTCCGCTTCGGCTTGAGCAGCTTCTCCGCGCGCAGCACCGCAACGACTCGATGCGACGCCATCATGGGCAGCAGCCGCGCGGCTTCGACAATCGAGGCGGCGTTCACCGTGCGATCCGTCGCGTAGACGCGCTCGACGTTGAACGCCCGGAGCTCCTCCTCGACCAGACCCGCGATATCGCCGGCCAGCCGTGACATCTCCGCGTCATCGTCGCCGACAATGAGGTAGATGGGATCGGGGCGCCCTTGCGCGATTTGCTTGCGCACGGCCGCTACCGGGAGCGCCGGCATCAGAAGGCTTCCAGCATCGCACTGACGACCGCCCGCGCGAATTCGGAGGAGAGGCGTTCGAGCGCGTTCGCGTCGTTCCGAAGGAAGGCGCTCGCGTCCAGTGCGCTGGCCGCAGTGCTGACCTCGTAGGTCTCGCTGAACTGCATGCTTGGATTGGCCCAGATGACCTTGTTCGCCTTGACGTCGCGCAGCTCGACGCGCGAGACGATCGTCAGCACCAGACGCGTCGCCTGCTGCTGCTCGTTGAAGGCTGCCGGAGCGAGAATGGCGTTCGTGATCTCGCCCGTCAGCAGCGCGTCGACTCCCTCAGGCGTCGGCGTGACCGTCCAGCGTCCTCGTCCCGTCAGCTCCGCTCTGACCTTCGTCCGTCACCCGCTGCTCGATCTCGAAGAGGCTCGTCGTGTTGGTGAAGAGCGGCACGCCGATGGTCTTGATCGAAGCCGGCAGAAACGACCCGCGGCCCGAAAGCGAGTATCCGCAGCCCGGCAAGGCCAATGCCGCGAGACCACCGAGCAGGAAATGACGGCGATCCATCATCAGGACACAACGATGCTGACCAGGCGTGCTGCGCCTCCGGCGATGACGACCTTGCGAACGGTCTTTCCCTCAGTGTAACGGCAGACCTGCTGATCCTTCAGCGCCGCCTCCCGCAGGTCGCCCTCAGAGATGTCCGCGGGCACTGTCA
This sequence comes from uncultured Acidobacteriota bacterium, assembly GCA_963730995.1. Taxonomy (GTDB): domain Bacteria; phylum Acidobacteriota; class Vicinamibacteria; order Vicinamibacterales; family 2-12-FULL-66-21; genus CAVSUB01. The sequence goes on from CAVSUB010000013.1 coordinate 1,285,743, forward strand.
GACGGGACCGGACCTTGCCGTTGACCTGGACGGGAACGGTGATCTCCGACGCCCGAGCGACATCCTCCTGAAATTGCGGCCAGCCGGCGGCGGTGACACCGCCCCGGTGCCCGAGCAGCTCCCACAACTCCTCCGCCATGTGCGGTGCGAATGGAGAAATCATCAGCACCAGCGCTTCGACCGCTTCCTTCAGCACGGCGACCGTGCCAGGCGTCACCTGCGCGCCGACAGCCGTCTCATCATCCGCTGGCCTTGCGAGCGACACGCATTCGCTCTTCCCGCAGAAGCCGTACAGCTCGTTGACGAGCTCCATCAGTGCGGAGACGGCGGTATTCAGGTGAACCCGAGGATCGAGATCGACCGTGACGCGCCGGATCGTCTCGTGCGTTTTCCGCCGCAGCGCTCGCTCGAGCATCGTCGAGCGGCACGTCGCCAGGGCCTGGAATGCCCTCGCCGCCGATCGTTTCCGACAACTGGTCGACGAGACGCCAGACGCGCGCGAGGAACCGGAAGCTGCCTTCGAGGCCCGCGTCCGTCCACTCGATTTCCTTTTCTGGCGGCGCCACGAACATGACGTAGAGCCGCAACGCATCCGCGCCGAACTTCTGGATCATGTCGTCCGGATCGACGACGTTGCCCTTCGACTTGGACATCACCTGGCCGGCATTGAGCACCATGCCCTGCGTCAGCAGCCGCGTGAACGGCTCGTCGATCCCCGTCAGGCCGATGTCGCGAAACACGCGAGAGAAGAAGCGGGAGTAGATGAGGTGCAGGATCGCGTGCTCGACACCTCCGCTGTAGAAATCGACCGGCCCCCAGTAAGAGACTTTCTCGGGATCGAACGGCAGGTCGGTGTTCTTCGGGTCGCAGAACCGGAAGAAATACCAGGACGAGTCGACGAACGTGTCCATCGTGTCCGTCTCGCGGCGCGCGGGGCCGCCGCATTCGGGACACGTGGTGTTCACGAATTCCGGGATCTGCGCCAGCGGGGAGTCGCCGCGCCCGCTGAACGCCGCCAGGCGAGGCAGCTCGATCGGCAGATCGTCCGGCGGAACGGGCACCATGCCGTGCGTGTCGCAGTAGACGACAGGTATCGGGGTGCCCCAGTATCTCTGGCGCGAGATGCCCCAATCCTTCAGCCGGTACTGCACGGTCCGCTCGCCGATCCCTCGCTCCTCGGCGGCCGCCGACATGCGTTCGAGCGCCACGTCGGTCGAGAGGCCGTCGAACTCTCCCGAGTTGACGATCGTCCCATCGCCATCGTACGGCTCGCCGGGCGTGTCGGCGGACAGCCGTTCCCCTTCGGGCCGCACGACAACCGTGATGGGCAGGTCGTACTTGCGCGCGAACTCGAAGTCCCGCTGATCGTGTCCGGGAACACCCATCACGGCGCCCGTGCCGTACTCAATCAGCACGAAATTCGCGACCCAGATCGGAACCGGCTTCTTCGTGAACGGGTTGATCGCCTCCCGGCCGGTGGCAAACCCTTCCTTCTCCACCTCGCCCGTCATGCGCGCGGTGCGATCCTGCGCCTGGAATCTCTTCAGGCTGTTGCGAAACTGCTCATCGGCGCCGGTTCCGGCCCACTGCTGGACGAGCGGATGCTCCGGCGCGAGCAGCAAGAAGTTCGCACCGTAGATCGTGTCGATCCGCGTCGTGAACACTTCGATCTGATCCGGGCCCTCTCTGCAGAGGGAACTTCACGCGCGCCCCTTCGGACCGCCCGATCCAGTTCCGCTGCATCGTCAACACCTTGTCGGGCCATTCGGGCAGCCGCTCGATGCCTTCGAGGAGCTCGTCCGCGTACTTCGTGATCCGGAAGAACCACTGCTCCAGCTCGCGGGTCTCGACGACCGAGTCGCAGCGCCAGCACTTACCGTCGATCACCTGCTCGTTGGCGAGCACGGTGTGACAACTCGGGCACCAGTTGACGCTCGAGCGCCGGCGGTAGGCCAGATCGCGCTCCAGCATCTTGACGAAGAGCCACTGGTTCCAGCGGTAGTAGTCTGGCAGGCAGGTCGCGATCTCGCGATCCCAGGCATAGCTGATGCCCAGACGCTGGAGCTGCCCCTTCATGTGCGCGATGTTCTCGAGCGTCCAGGTCTCGGGATGCGTGCCGTTCTTGATCGCCGCGTTCTCCGCCGGCAGGCCGAACGCGTCCCATCCGAACGGATGGAGGACGTTGAAGCCGCGCATGCGCTTCATCCGCGCGACGACGTCACCGATCATGTAGTTGCGGACGTGGCCGACGTGAGCGTGCCCCGATGGGTAGGCGAACATCTCGAGGCAGTAGAACTTGGGCCGGGCGAGATCTTCGGTGACCTCGAAGGTGCGCTCGCTTCGCCAGCGCTCCTGCCACTTCTGCTCGATGGTCTGGGGCTTATATTCCGGCACGATCCAAAAATTATAACCCACGCCAATACGGCGACTGGGCGGTCCGCACGGCATTCAACGCCCGTCCGCCGCGGATCGCCGCCTCACGTGGCGTCTTTTCGAGCGCGTCCCTGGGCGGACCGGCGAGCGCGGAGAACGACGCCTCGACGCACTCGCCGAGTGCCTGCAGGTCGTAGCCGCCCTCGGTGACGAGCGCGATCCCCGCTCCTCCCGCCCAGCCGTGCAGCGCCTGCACGATCGCCGCGTATCCGTCGGTGGTGACGCGCATCGACGCCAGCGGGTCACGATCGTGCGCGTCGAAGCCGGCCGACACGATCACCAGCTCCGGACCGAACTGCGCGAGCACTGGACGCACGATCGAGCTGTACGACGAGCGCATAGTCAGCGTCGCCAGCCCCCGCCTCGAGCGGAACGTTGACGGTGAATCCGGCGCCGGCGGCCTGACCGACCTCGTCGGCGGCGCCGGTGCCCGGGTAGAACGGAAACTGGTGGCTGGATAGATATAGGACGCGTGGATCGTCGTAGAAGATCCACTGAGTGCCGTTGCCATGGTGCACGTCGATGTCGACGATGGCGACGCGGGAGAGTCCCCGGGCGAGCGCGTGCGCCGCGCCGACCGCGACGTTGTTGTACAGGCAGAAGCCCATGGCGCGGTCCCGCTCGGCGTGATGCCCGGGAGGCCGGACCAGAGCGAACGCCGGCGCTCGAGCATCAAGCGCATGGTCGACAGCGCCGATGGCCGCCCCTGCCGCCAGGAGGGCGACCTCCTGCGATTCTGGCGACGTAAACGTGTCGGCGTCGAGCATCACGGCCCGGCCTGCCGTTGCGTCGATTTCGTCGAGGTACTGCGCGCCGTGGACGCGCGCAAGCTCCTCACGCGTGGCGGGTCGCGGCTCGACAGCGTGGCCACCACTCGCAGCCCAGTCGGCGGCGACCCGATCGAAGACCTCCGCCCTCTCGATCCGCTCCGGATGGCCGGGTGGCGTGACGTGGGCACCGAACCGGGGTGATGTGATGAGGATCATGTACGACCTCCGGTCAACAGGGCGCGGGCCCGGCCTTCGAGCGTCGCCAGCGTCTGCTCGAGCTCCCGACGCTTCTCTTCCACTGTCGCTTCGGTCGCATCCGGCACCGCCAGCGGCGGCCCAATCGCAACGGCGACCGTGGCGAAGGGCCTCGGCAGCTGGGTGCGATCCCAGCTCGGCGCCTCCCAGAAGCGATCCGCTTCGACGTGAAACGGCAGGATCGGATGGCCGGTCGCGCCCGCGAGCCACACGGCACCGGGTTGCACGACGCGCGCCGGCCCGCGCGGCCCGTCCACCGTGAACCCAACCGGCCGCCCGGCGGCCAGATCACGCCGCATCTGGACGAGCGCGCGCGCGCCCCCGCGCGACGTCGATCCGCGCGCCGTTCCGAAGCCGAAGCGCTCGATGATCCCGGCGATCCACTCGCCGTCGAAGTTCCGGCTGGTGATCACGACGATCCGGCGATTTCGAAAGTAGTAGAGCCCGCCGAAGATCCGGCCGTGCCAGGTCACGAAGATCGGCTGGCGGCCCGATCTCATGATCGCGTCCAGGTGGTCGTCGCCCTCCGACCGCCACGTCAGCGTGCGGCCGAGCACCGCCAGGAGCGGCGCGGCCATCGCAGCGATGGCCCTGGCTTTCAGGCGATCGATCCCGGACAGCGACGACTCGGACGTGCTCACATGCCTTCGTAGCCCGGACCGCCCCCTCCCTCCGGGGGCACCCAGTCGATGATCTGATAGGGGTCCATGATGTCGCACGTCTTGCAGTGGACGCAGTTCGAAGCGTTGATCTGCAGCCGCTTCGTGCCGTCGCCGGCATCGACCATCTCGTAGACGTTCGCCGGGCAGAATCGCGTGCAGGGGTTCCCGTATTCTTCACGGCAACGCGTCCGGCAGATGTCCGTGTCGTGAACGATGAGGTGAGAGGGCTGATCCTCTGCGTGGCGCGTGCCCGAGTAGTGAACGTTCGTGAGGCGATCGAACGTGAGTTGCCGATCGACTTTCGCGGGGTTCAGCGTGGCGTCGGGATCCGGCCGCCCGTCACGGTAGTAGTCCGCGATCTTCTTCATGCGCTCGTAGCCCGCGTGCGCCGGCATCGGATCGCGAACCCACCAGCCGCCAGAGACGAGAGAGAGGCCGGAGTAGGCGAGGCCCGCCAGCAGTCCGTAGCCAAAGCTCTGGTGCACGTTGCGAACCGGATAGAGCTCGCTCCGCACTTCGCTGGCGGCGATTTTCTCCTCGTAGGACCGCAGGCGCGTCGCCGAAACGTCTCCCTGCTTGACCGCCTCGAATGCCGTCTCGGCGGCCAGCATGCCCGTCCGCATCGCGAGGTGGACCCCCTTCAGGCGCATGGAATTCAGGAACCCGCCGGCGTCCCCGGCAATCAGGACACCGCCGGCGTAGACGCGCGGGATCGTGTGCCATCCGCCTTCAGGCAGCGCCTTGGCCCCGTAGCGCACCATCTGGCCGCCCGCGAGCAGGCCCGACACGAACGGATGCCTCTTGAAGTGCTGGAAGCGGACGTGCGGATCGAACATCGGATCCTGGTAGTCAAGCCCGCACACGAACCCGACCGCCAGCCGCCCCTCGGGCATGCTGTAGATGAATCCTCCGCCGAACTCCTCCATCCTGAGCGGGAACCCCATCGTGTGCATGACGGTGCCGGATGGGACTCGGTCCGCGGGCACGTCCCACAGCTCCTTGATCCCCAGCGCATAGAGCTGCGGTAGACGGCCCTCGGAGAGCGCGAGCCGGCGCACGACGGCCTTGGTCAGGTTCCCTCGCACTCCGTCCGCCAGGATCGTGACCTTTGCGCGAATATCGACGCCAGCCTCGAAGGACGATTTCTGCTCGCCGTGCTTGCCAATTCCGCGGTCCCCGGTCCGCACCCCGACCACCCGATCGTCTTCGTACAACACCTCGACCGCCGGAAAGCCGGTGAACACGTCCACGCCTTCCGCCTCGACGAGGCCGACCAGCCACTTCACGAACTTGTTCAGCGAGATGATGTAGTTGCCGTGGTTGGCGAGCGGGGGCGGCGTAATCGGAAACCGGAGCTTCCCGCCACGTGTGAGGAAATACACGTGATCGTGGTGCACGTCCGATGCGAGCGGCGCGTTGCGCTCCTTGAAGTCGGGGACGAGCACCTTCAGCGCTGAAGGGTCCAGGACGGCGCCGGAGAGCATGTGCGCGCCCGCTTCCCGCGCCTTCTCCAGTACCGCGATCGCCAGCGGTTCGCCGCCCGCGCCTTTCTGAAGCTGGGCGAGGCGAAGCGCCGCGGACATTCCAGCCGGTCCACCGCCGACGATGAGCACATCGACTTCGAGGGTTTCGCGTTGGGCAGCCATCAGCTCTCAGCTTACAGCTTTCAGCTCCCAGCCTTGCTGACGGCTGAGAGCCGACAGCTGAGAGCTACTTGTTCAATTCCGCGATCAGTGCCGGCACGATCTCGAACAGATCGCCGGCGATGCCATAGTCGGCGACCTCGAAGATCGGCGCGTCCGGATCCTTGTTGATGGCCACGATCGTTCTTGCGCCCTTCATGCCGACGAGATGCTGAATGGCGCCGGAGATGCCGAGCGCGAGGTAGAGACGCGGTGCGACCGTCTGACCGGAGCTGCCGACCTGCCGGTCCATCGGCAGCCACCCGGCGTCGCAGATCGGCCGCGACGCGGCGATCTCCGCGCCGAGCGCCTGGGCGAGATCCTGGGCGATCTTGAGATGTTCCTGCCCCTTGATTCCGCGCCCCACCGCAACGATCCGCTCTGCCTGAGAAAGGTCGACGGCCTGCCTGGCTTCTTTGAACGGCGGCTCCGGCTTCTGCCGGATGGCCGACGCATCGAGGGCGACATCCAGCGCACGAACCGGAGCCGGCGAGTCACCCTTCGACACGGCATCGGCACGGAAGGCGCCGATCTGGAACGTCACGAGGTGTGGTGCAGGGCCGGCGGGCTGAACATCAGCGGCCAACTTGCCTTGAAACACGGGCCGCGTGAACACGAACCCGCCGTCCTCCGAGCGCTGCGCCACGACGTCGGTGACGAGCGGCCTGGAAAGCCTCGCAGCCAGCGCGGGAGCGAAATCGCGCGTTTGGTAGGTGTGCGGAAAGAACACCAACGTCGGCGACGTCTGCTCGATCACCGCCCGCAATGCGACGATGTGCCCGTCGGCCGTGTACTCTTCGAGCGCGGGCGCATCGACGGTCAGGACCTCGCCCACGGCGGCGGCCGCGAGCTCCTGCGCTGCGGCGTCGAGACCCGAACCCAGCACAACGACGGCGATCGGCCCGCCAGCCTGCTGGCCCGCGGCAATCGCCTCCCAACTCGCGCGATTCAACTTGCCCTGTCGCTGCTCCGCGACAACGAGGATCATCAGATCACTCTCGCATCGTCACGAAGGCGGCTGACGAGCGCTTTCGCGGCCTCGGCCGGAGAACCGGAAATCATCTGCGTCTCCTTGGCCTTCTCGGGAACGTATACGCGAAGGATCCGCTGGGTCCCGGCCGGGACGGCCGCCGGCGCCACCTTCCGAATCTCCTTCTTCTTCGCGGCCATGATGCCTTTGAGCGTCGCGTAGCGAAGCTGATTGATCCCGCTCTGAATCGTCAGAAGCGCCGGGAGCGGAATGGTCAGCCACTGAAACCACCCGCCCTCGAGCTCGCGCTTGACGCGGAGCGACCCGTCGCTCGCCTGGACCTCCATGATGATCGTGGCGTGCGGCATGCCAAGAGCCTCGGCAAGGATGACGCCGACCTGGCCGAACCCTTGATCGTCGGATTGCAATCCCGTGAGGACCAGATCGAACTTCTCGTCGCGCGCGGCCGAGGCCAGCATGGCCGCCACCGACGCTGCATCGAGGCCCGCCGTGTCCGCACCATCTGCGTACTCGACGTGAACCGCCCGATCGGCACCGCGGGCCAGCGCCTCGCGGATCACCTGCGACGCGCGGGCAGGTCCCGCACAACAGACCACGACCTCGCCGCCATGTTTTTCCTTGAGGCGGAGCGCTTCTTCCAGCGCGTACGCGTCGGGCTCGTTGAGCTCGAAGCTGGCGTCGTTGTCGCGAATCCAGGTGCCGGCCTCGCTGACGCGCAACGGCCACTCGCGCGTCACGACCTGCTTGATGCAGACGGCGATTTTCATTGGGAAAGCTTCCAGCTACCAGCTTCCAGCTCCCAGCTCTTCGTGCAGGGCGCGGGCTTCCGCCCTCGCGCGACGCGCTCCTGGGAGACTCGCCGAAGCCTTGCGGAGGCGGTCAGCCCGCTCCGCTGACAGCTGAGAGCTGATGGCTGAGAGCTATTCCCCATACCGTCTAAACAGGAGGGCCCCATTGGTGCCGCCGAAGCCGAAGGAGTTCGACAGCGCGTATTCGATCTTCTTCTCGCGCTTCTGGTTGGGAACGTAGTCGAGGTCGCACTCGGGGTCGGGGAACTCGTAATTGATTGTCGGCGGAATGACCTGATGCTTCACGGCGAGCACGGTGATGCCCGCCTCGAGGCCGCCGGCAGCGCCGAGCAGGTGCCCCGTCATCGATTTGGTCGAGGAGATCGCCAGCGCGCGGGCGTGATCGCCGAACAGGCGCTTGATCGCCAGCGTTTCCAGCTTGTCGTTGAATGGCGTGGACGTGCCGTGCGCGTTGATGTAGTCGACCTGCGCCGGCTGCACCCCGGCGTGCTTGAGCGCCTTGTCCATCACGCGCATCCCGCCGTCTCCGTCTTCGGAGGGCGCCGTGATGTGGAACGCATCGGCGGACATCCCGTAACCGACCAGCTCCGCGTAGATGGGCGCTCTGCGCTGCTTGGCAAACTCCAGTTCCTCGAGAATGATGACGCCGGCGCCTTCCCCCATGACGAAGCCGTCGCGCTCGCGATCGAATGGACGGCTGGCGTGCAGCGGATCCGCGTTGCGCGTGGACAGCGCGCGCATCGCGGCGAAGCCGCCGACGGCCAACGGCGTGATCGCCGCCTCCGACCCGCCCGCGATCATCACGTCAGCCTCGTTCCGCCGGATGATCTCGAATGCGTCGCCGATGGCGTGGGCCGACGCGGAGCAGGCGGTGCACGTCGCCGAGTTGGGGCCCTTCGCGCTGAACCGGATGGAGACCTGGCCCGCCGCCAGATTGATGATGGAAGCAGGGATGAAGAACGGCGAAATCCGCCGCGGGCCGCCCTCGATGAGCGCCTTGTGCTCGCGCTCGATGGTGCTGAATCCCCCGATCCCGGACCCGATGAACACGCCCACACGGGTCGCGATGTCCTCCGTCACCGACACGCCGGCGTCGTCCATGGCGAACTGAGAGGCCGCGATGGCGTACTGGATGAAGACGTCCATCTTCTTGACGTCTTTCTTGTTGACGAATTGCAGCGGGTCGAATCCCTTGACCTCTCCCGCGATCTGAGAGGAAAACTCCGCGGCGTCGAAATGCGTGATGGGACCAATCCCGCCGCGACCGGCGCAGAGCGCCTCCCAGTTCGCTTCGGTGCCGATTCCGAGTGGCGACACCAGGCCGACGCCCGTCACCACGACCCGCCTGCTCAAAGCGCCTCCGTCCGGGTGGTCACTTCTTTTTGCTGTGCGATTCGATGTATTCGATCGCTTCCTTCACGCGCGTGATCTTTTCGGCGTCCTCGTCCGGAATCTCGATGCCGAATTCCTCTTCGAAGGCCATCACCAGCTCCACCGTGTCGAGCGAGTCGGCCCCAAGATCGTCCACGAACGAGGCGTCCGGGGTCACTTCTTCTTCGTCGACGCCCAGCTGCTCCACGATGATGCTCTTTACTTTGTCTGCGACGGCCATTCAGTCCTCCATCTCTCACCAGTGGGTCGGGCCCGGAGACCCGCGCGCGATTCGGGTCGAATGACCCGTCCTACATGTACATTCCGCCGTTCACGGCGAGTACCTGCCCCGTAATATACGACGCCTCGTCCGAGGCCAGAAAACAGACTGCCGACGCAACGTCGGCCGGCGTGCCGAAGCGCCGGAGCGGGATCCGGGACATCCAGTCCTCCTGCGCCCGCTCCGTGATGGCGCGCGTCATATCCGTCTCGATCATCCCGGGCGCAACGACGTTGACGGTAACTCCGCGGGACCCGACTTCCTGCGCGACAGACTTCACGAAGCCGATGAGACCCGCCTTCGAGGCTGCGTAGTTCGCCTGACCGGGATTGCCCGACTGCCCCACCACCGAGCTGATGCAGACGATGCGTCCGCCCCGCTGCCGGATCATCGGCTTGAGGACGGCTTGCGTGAGCGCGAACACAGCTGTCAGGTTCGTCGCCAGCACCGAATCCCAGTCGTCGCGTTTCAGCCTGATCAGCAGCTGGTCGCGCGCGATGCCGGCATTGTTCACCAGGATGTCGATGCGGCTGTGACGGGCGATGACGTCGGCTACCGCGCGATCGATGTCGGCGGGTTCCGTCACGTCCAGCGCAATCGCCTCGACCATTCCACCAGTGGCGGCAATCGCCTCTGCCACGACGTTGGCGTGATCCCCGCGCGCGGCCGCCACGACGTGCGCGCCTTGTGCCGCCAGCTGCGACGCGATCGCCCGGCCGATCCCCCGGGAAGCACCCGTCACGAGTGCTACTCGACCCGATAGGTCAATCATAGTTGAAGCCGTCAGCCCGCCGTCAGCTGCGCGAGCGCCGCGTCCAGCCCTTCCGCGTCACCGACACTGACCACAGGTACGGTCCGGTCAATCTTCCGTATCAAGCCGGCGAGCACGTTGCCGGGACCGAGCTCGACGAACCGCGTCGTACCCTCGCGGACCAACCGCGTGACGACATCCTGCCAGCGCACCGGCGACGAGACCTGCCGTATGAGCGCGTCCACCGACTCCGCCGCACTGCGCTTCGGCTCGGCATCCACGTTGGCGACCACCGGAATGCGCGGATCCCGTACCGCAAGGCCCCGGAGATCGACGGCCAGCCGCTCCTCCGCCGGCTTCATCAGCGCGCAATGGAACGGTGCGCTCACTGCCAGGGGTATCACCCGTTTCGCGCCGGCGGCACGCGCGAGCTCCCCTGCGCGTGCGACCGCGTCGGCGTGGCCCGCAATGACCACCTGACCCGGCGCGTTCAGGTTCGCCGGCGAGACGACGCGCCCCGACAGCTGTTCGACAGCCGTACGGCAGGCGTCTGTCACAGCTGTCTCGTCGAGCCCGAGGATTGCCGCCATGGCGCCCTCGCCAACCGGAACGGCCTCCTGCATGTACTGCCCTCGGCGCCTCACGGTCCTCAAGGCATCCGCGAAGGATAGCGTACCGGCCGCCACGTGCGCGGCGTACTCGCCGAGGCTGTGGCCCGCTGCAAATGACGGGCGCAGACCTCGAGACTCGATGAGGCGGCAGGCGGCCACGCTCGCCGCAAGAATCGCCGGCTGAGTGTTCTCCGTGAGCTGGAGGCGGTCGGCTGGCCCCTCGAAGCATAGCCCGCTCAGCGACTCGCCAAGCGCCGCATCAGCCTCCGCAAACGTCTCGCGGCAGATGTCGAACCGCGAGGCAAGGCTCTGCCCCATCCCGACCTGCTGCGCACCCTGACCAGGAAAGACGAACGCAATCATGATGGACGTGAACCTGACGGGGCGTCCTGGACGATTTCGCGCGCAAGGCTATCGACGAGATGTTGATCCGCAAAGCGCGCGGCCATGTGGACCGCGTTGCGCACTGCCTTGGGCGACGACCGCCCGTGACCGATGATGCAGAGGCCGTTCAGACCGAGCAGCGGTGCACCGCCAAACTCGGAATAGTCGACTCGTCGCCGGAAGCGTCGAAACGCCTGGCGCGAGAGGAGGTAGCCGACTCGCGTCCCAAACGTCGACGACAGCTCCTCGTGCAGGAGTCTTTCGATCGTCTCGACGAGGCCCTCGCTGATTTTCAGTGTGACGTTCCCGGTGAACCCGTCACAGACGATCACGTCGGTGCCGCCCGCGTACACGTCACGCCCCTCGACGTTCCCGATGAAACGCACGGGTGCGGATTTCAGCAGCTTGTGCGCCTCGCGGGTCAACGGGTTGCCTTTGCTCTCTTCCTCGCCCACCGACAGCAGCCCCACGCGCGGCGATTCACACCCGAGCGCAAGCCGCGCATACGCCGACCCAAGGAGCGCGAACTGCACCAGATGCTGGGGTCGGCATTCGACCGTCGCGCCGCAATCGAGCAGGACCGCCGGCCGGCCGCGGGTCGGAACGATTGTCGCCAGCGCGGGCCGATCGACGCCCGGCAGCCGCCCGAATGCCGCGTGCGCCGCGATCACCGAGGCGCCGGTATGTCCTGCGCTGAAGAGCGCGTCCGCCCGACGATTGCGGACCGCCTCCGCCGCGACACGAATGGATGCCCGGGGTTTTCGCCGGAGCGCGGCGGCCGCCGGCTCCGCCATCTCGACCCATTCGGGAGCATCGAGCGTCTCGATGTCCAGCGCTGTGGCGCCGGGATGCCGCCTCAGCTCGGCATCGACGACCCCGCGCGCGCCGACGAGCAGCAGCCCGATCTGCAGGTGCCTGGCCGCGACAAGGGCTCCGTCGATGATGCTGCCGGGCCCATGGTCACCGCCCATGGCGTCGATGGCGATGCGCATCAAAACAGCTTCCAGCTGCCAGCTGTCAGCTCCCAGCCTCCCCGCGATTCCAGCACGAGCGCGGAACCCGGACGCCCGACACCCTCGAGAAGGCGAAGGCTCGATTCTGCTGGCGCATCAAGCCGAAGGTGCGTCCCCGTCTGGGAAATCAAGACCGGAGCTGGAAGCTGGGAGTTGGAAGCTGGAAACCTGAACAATCAGCCTTCGTCGACCGCCCTCACCTGGCGGCCCTTGTAGTAGCCGCAGTGCGGACAGACATGATGTGGGGACTTCGCTTCCTGGCACTGCGGGCACGTGCCCGACGGGACCGCTTTGAGCGCGTCGTGCGTGCGGCGCTTCGCGGTCCTCGTCTTCGAGTGCCGGCGCTTTGGATTGGGCATCTCAGTTCTCCTTCTGACGGTTCAGGAGCCCCTTCAGGGCTGCCAGCCGGGGATCTTCCCATCGGGGCTTACACTCGCAGCTCGAGCGATTGAGGTTGGTCCCGCACACGGCACACAGCCCCTGGCACGCCTCGCTGCAGAGCGGCTTCATCGGCAGCGCCAGCTGAAATTGCTCGCGCAGGAGGTCGATGACGTCGACGACGCCCTCGCGATAATACGCACGTCGTCAGGTCGTCCTCGCCCACTTCGTGGTCGCCCTCGCCGCTGTTCTCGCTCTGCGGAACGTATCGCAGCTCGAAAGGCGCATCGACCGCAATCTCGTACGGCTCGAGGCACCGCCCGCACTCCAGCTCGAGCCGCGTAGACACGCGTCCGGCGACGCGAAACACGTCCGCGCTCGCCTTCTCGACGTCCATCGAGAGGTGGACCGGTGCCGAGACACGGTAGTCCTCATCCGGCGGCTCGAACGCGGCGGCTTCGAACGTCCGTTCGACATGCGCCCGATCACCGTGGAGCTGCCTGAGGTCGAACAACATGATCTAGACCGTCCCATCGGGACGGGCGGGAACCCGTCATTATAGCTGGAAAATGCTTCCAGCTTCCAGCTTCCAGCTTCCCGCTTCCGCTTCCGCGCTTCCCGCTACCCGCTACCGTACCGTGACTCAGGCCTATTGACAATGTGACTGACGACCGCGACTGAAGACTGCCGACCGCCGACTGTGAGACCGCCGACTGGAGAGTCATAATTCGGTAAGCGACACCCAGGGCTTTGGAATGAACAGCTGCTCGTAGAGGTTGACCGCGTAGCGGTCCGTCATCCCGGCCAGAAAGTCCCGCGCGGCGGCGTCCAGCCCTTCAGCGGCGATCACGCGCGCGTCGAGGAACGTGGCCGGCTCTTCACGCACTTTGGTCCAGAGGCCTCCCAATATGCCCGAGGCCTTCTTGAACTCGGCTGTCGCAAGCTCGTTCTCGTAGACGGCGTCGAAGAGAAACGCACGCAGCCCGACTGTGGCGTCAAGCACGTTCTGGCTCATGCGAATCTCGGTCATCCCCCCGGCGAGCGTCTCGAGGACGACGTCGGTGACCATACGCCCGATGCGCTCGGATGACGACCGCCCGAGCACCTCGACTCTCGCCGCCGGCAAGTCCTCGTCTCGAAGTAGTCCCGCCCGAACGGCATCGTCGATGTCGTGATTCACATAGGCGATGATGTCCGCCACTCGCGCGATCTGGCCCTCGATCGTGCTCGCGCGGTGCTCGGGATCGGCGCCGACAGGCATACCACTCTTCCCCTTCGAGTGGCGTGCGATGCCGTCGCGAACTTCCCACGTCAGATTCAACCCCACGCCGTCGTGCTCGAGGATGTCGACGATGCGAAGGCTTTGCTCGTAGTGATTGAACCCGCCTGGCACGAGCTCGTTGATGACGCGCTCGCCGGCGTGGCCGAACGGCGTGTGCCCCAAGTCGTGCCCGAGGGCAATCGCCTCAGTCAGCTCCTCGTTTAACCTGAGTACCTTGGCTATGCTGCGCGCGATCTGGGAAACCTCGAGTGTGTGGGTCAGCCGCGTGCGGTAGTGATCGCCTGTCGGCGCGAAGAACACTTGAGTCTTGTGTTTGAGCCGGCGGAAGGCCTTGCAGTGAATGATCCGATCGCGATCGCGCTGAAAGGCCGGCCGGATCCCGTCCTCTTCCTCCGGACGGAGCCTGCCGCGACTGTCGGCGCTTTTCGATGCCGCCGGGGCCAGAATCTCCCGTTCGCGCTGCTCCAGTTGCTCGCGGATGCTGGTCATGAAAACAATCTTCTGTAGCTCTCAGCTTTCAGCTGTCAACTGTCAGCTGTTTGGAACGTGAGCTGAAAGCCGAGAGCTGACAGCTCCATGGAATTCCCACCCGGCTCACATCAGGATCTCGTCCAGGAAGCTGCGACCGTTCGCGAGCGGACCCACGTCGAAGAGATCGGCGAGCGTCTGACCGAGGTCCGCAAAGGTGGAGCGGACGCCCAAATCGACATTCCCGCGCACCGAAGCGCCAATGGCGAACACCGGGACGTGCTCGCGCGAATGATCGGTGCTCGGCGTCGTGGGATCGTTCCCATGATCCGCGGTGACGATCAGCAGGTCGGACGTTGTCAGGCGCGGCAGAAACGTCGCGAGCCGCGCGTCGAATCGCTCGAGGTTCGCCGCGTACCCCGCCGTGTCGTTGCGATGTCCGTATTGAGTGTCGAAGTCGACGAGATTGGCGAAGATGAGCCCGGCCTCCGTCGACAACAGCGCAGCCTCGACTTCGTCCATCCCGTGGTCGTCGCTCGTCGTGTGCACGGCGCGCGTGACACCGCGACCGGCGAAGAGATCCTCTATCTTGCCGATCGCGTGGACGGTCTTTCCGGCATCCTTCATGCGATCCAGCAGGGTCGGCGCGAACGGCGTCAGGGCGAAGTCGCGCCGATTGGCCGTCCGCTTGAAATCTCCCGGAACGCCCACGAACGGTCGCGCGATGACGCGGCCGACGCCCAGGCCGACACCTGCCAGCTCGAAGGCGATTTCGCAATATCGATAGAGCTCCGGTACCGGGACGATCTCCTCGTGCGCCGCTATCTGGAACACGCTGTCGGCTGACGTGTAGACGATCGGCTTGCCCGTAGAGAGATGCTCGGGCCCGAGCGAGTCGATGATGGCGGTTCCCGAGGCGGGAATGTTGCCGATCGTACCTCGCCCGATCCGTGCCTCGAAGGCCTTCATGACGTCGGCTGGAAAGCCCTGAGGAAACGTCGGGAAGGCACGATCCAGGACGAGCCCCATCAGCTCCCAGTGACCCGTCACGGAGTCCTTGCCTGGCGACGCCTCGGCCATGCGGCCAAACGCGCCAATCGGTTCCACGGCCCCGATTGCCGGCACACCGCTGACCCGATCCAGTCCGAGACGCCGCAAAGTGGGCACGCGCAGACCGACGGCTTGCGCGATGTGGCCGAGCGTGTCGCTGCCCTGGTCGCCGTACAAAGCGGCATCGGGCAGCTCGCCCGTACCGACACTATCGAGAACGATGAGGATCGCGCGCTTGGGCCGCGGCAAACGCCTGGTATCGCGCGCCTGCGGCACGGCCTGTTCAGGCCTCGTGGCTGGAGTAGTAGTTGCTCATGGTCCGCGGCGAGCGGATCGTCGCGATGGCGTGCTTGAAGACCATGTGATCGGCGCCTGCGTGCTCGACGATCACGGCGAACCGATCGAAATTCTTGACTCGCCCCTCGAAGTCCGAGCCGTCCATCAATCGAATGTGCACCGCCAGCTTTTCGCGCCGCGCGTAGTTCAGGAACACGTCCTGAATGTTCGGCTGCGCAACTGAAGGACGCGACTCACGTGTCTGGGCCATTGCGGCGAATCTCCCGGGCACCGGCTACTTGGAAACGGCGGCTGAATCCGTCGCAGGCGCTCTGTTGTCGCGTCTGCGGAATTCTGGCCGGACAACCACGATCATCCGCTTCTGATTCACACGAGGACGGTCACTTCTTCGTGACCCCTGAATCGGCAGCGACCGTGGCGAACGACCGCCAAGGGTCGCCACTCAATCAGTCGATGCGGGTGGCCAGGGCTCGCGTGACCTCTTCGAGAGTCTCGTCACGCTCGCCCGCGCCGTAAAACCACAGTAGGTTAGGCTCTTTCGTGAACCAGATCAACTGCCGCCGTGCGTATTTCCGGTTCTCCTGGACGATGAGCGCTCGCGTCGCCGGTTCGTCTCTCTCTCCGTGCAGGTGCTCGAGCGCCTGCCGATAGACCAATCCCGAGAACGGATGCGCGGTCTCCGGTATCCCGGAAGCGAGCAGCCCACGTATCTCGTCGAGCAACCCGCCCTCGAACTGCGCGTCGACGCGTCGGGCCACGCGGGCGGCTGTCGACTCGGCAGGGATCCTCAGCGCGATCGCGATGACCTCGTATTCAGGGAGCGGTGACTCGGTCCTGGCGAAGTGCTCGGTCAGCGGACGCCCGGTCAGTCGATAGACCTCGAGCGCGCGGATCACGCGCTTGCGATCCTGAGGCTGGATGCGGGCGCCGGACCCTGGATCGACCCGCTGGAGCATCCGATGCAGCCGCTCGGATCCACGGCGCTCCGCCACGCGTGTCAGCCGCGCGCGCAGTCCCGAGTCGCGTCCGGGGCCGGGGAAGAAGCCTCGCGTGAGCGCACGGTAGTACAGGCCCGTCCCCCCGACGAGAATCGGCAGTCTGCCTCTCGCCGAGACGTCGCGAATCGCGGCGGCCGCCTCACGCGCGTACCGCGCAGCGGAGTACTCCTCCATCGGGTCGGCAACGTCAATGAGGTGATGAAGGATTCCGCCACGCTGATCGAACGGGATCTTGTCGGTACCGATGTCGAATCCACGATAGACCGCCGTTGAATCGCAACTGACGACTTCGCCACCAAACCGCTGCGCCAGCGCGATGCCGAGCGTGCTCTTACCGACCGCAGTTGGCCCCAGGATGGCAACGAGCCGCGGCCGATGGCTCACGGGACCGACAGCGCCCGCACGAACGCCAGCGCGGCCAGCACGGCCAGCAGCATCATCAAGCCGATCTGCTGCGTACGGTTCGGGAGGGTCATAGGCGGGTCAGGAGAGGGTTCCAGGGTTCTAAGGTTCTAGGGTTCAAGGGTTCATTGGCCCGCTGGCGTTTCGTTGAAGTAGAACGTCACTGTGAAAAATGCCCTGTCGTCCGGATACTCCGGTGGCAGCTGCATCGTCGGGGTCGACGCGAGGATGGCGTTCTGCGCGGAGTGGTTGAAGGCGTCGATCGGCGATGGCCGCAGAACCTGAACGTCGGTGATACGACCGTCCTTATGGACGAAGAACGTGACGACGACCCGGCCACGCATCGACATCGCGGCGTACGGGATGAACCAGTTGCGACGAATCTGCGCCACGAAGCGGCGGAGCCACGGACCGAACTCCACGCCCTTCGTGTCGAACTGGATGGAGGGGGCAGGTTCCTGATCACCGCCCTGCGGATTCGAGAAGCTGTCCTTCTGCGCGTACTTCTGCACGTTGCGGATCGCATCGGCAATGACCCCGGCGGCTGGATCCTGCTGCGGTTTCTGCTGTGCGTTGTTAAGCGGGGCCTGCGGCGCGTTCTGGGCTTCGGGCAGCGTGAAGGTGCGTGACGGATCGGGCTGGGGCTGCGCCGGTTCGGGCTGCGGAGGCGCGGTGCGCCGGGCCTCGGCCGGGGCTGCGGCCTCGATGCGCTCGGAGGTATTGCCCCGGGCAAACGGCATCGGATTCGTCGGCTTCGGCGCCCGTTCGGTGGTTCGTGCCTGGCGGTCGATATCGGAGAGATCCGCCCGCGGCGGCGGTTTCTTCGCCTGGAGATCCACTCGCGGCTGGACGAAGACGAACTGCCGGTTTTCCTTTTCGTGTTGCAGCTCGCGCAGCCGCTGCTCCTCGAGCGCCTGCTGACGCTTGGCTTCCAGCTCCTTCATGAACGGCAGGCGCGGCGCAACGAGGATCAGGATCACCGCGAGGAGATGGATGATCGCGGTCACCATGACGCCCTCGCGCGTCGAGAGCGGGCGCGCGAGTCTCGGCGTGTCCGGTCGCTGATCCTCGAAGTCGAAGTACATCAGTGGGTTACGAGATTATATCAGGTTCCGATGCCATCGGAGTGCGACTTGCCGGCGACTCGTCCCTTCCGAACCGCCGAGAACGAGCGCACGAACACGGAACCTCCAGGACCTCATCGAATATCAGAACCCCGAACCTTCAGCATTCTGGAACCCTGGACCGAGACCCCGTCTTCCCGTTTTCCGCAACGTAGAGATAGACGATGCCGAACGTCAGAGGGACGGCACGCACTCGGCTAAAGCCCGAACTTTCACACATTTGTAAAAACTCCGGCGGTGACGGAAACGTGCCGACCGACGCCGGCAGGTAGGAATACGCGCTCTGGTGCTTCGAGATCGTGCGCCCGATGAGCGGCAACAGATAGCGGAAGTACCACGCGTACAGCGTGCGGATTCCCGGAATGCGGGGCTGGCCGAACTCGAGGATGGCCAATCGCCCGCCGGGCCGGAGCACTCGCGCCAACTCGGCCAGGGCCAGCGACGGCTCGACCACGTTGCGAATACCGAACGCCACTGTCGCCCCGTCGCACGAGGCGTCCCGGAGGGGAATGCGCGTACCATCGCCACGCACGAGCCTGATGCACTTTCCGAGCCCGAGAGCGCGCACCTTCTGGCTGCCGATCTTGAGCATCTCGCCCGCGAAGTCCACGCCAATCACCGAACTTCCGGAGATCCTCCGCGAAATGGCCACGGCGAGATCCGCGGTCCCTGTGCAGAGGTCGAGCACGTGCGCCCCACTCGGGAGAGCGAGCGCATCGACGGCGAGGTTGCGCCAGCGGCGATCGAGGCCGGCGCTCAGCACGTGATTCAGCAGGTCGTAACGCGGCGCAATCGCGTCGAACATGCCGGCAATCCGCGTGGGGGTCTTGTCGACGGCAGGCGAAGCCGGCGTCCGAGCCGGCACCGACGTCGTCATCCCTGCCAGGCCGGATAGAGATCGTGGGCGAAGCCGAGTGCGGACAGAATCTTTCCGGTCATGAAATCGGCGAGATCGTCGAGCGTCTTCGGCATCTGATAGAACGCCGGCATCGCGGGCAGAATCATCGCGCCCGCTTCGGCGCACAGGACCATGTTGCGCAGCTGCGGCAGGCTCATGGGCGTCTCTCGAGGAACGACGATCAGCGTTCGACGTTCCTTGAGCATCACGTCTGCCGCTCGCTCGACGAGGTTGCGCGACAACCCGTGCGCAATTCCCGCGAGGGACTTCATCGAACAGGGCACGACGACCATGCCCTCGCAGTTCTGGCTTCCGCTGGCGACCTTGGCCCCGAGGTCCTTGTTGCTGTGAAGGGTATAGGTTCCTGCGCGCACGCTCTCGCCGTAGGTTGACGCCAGAAAGTCCGCGAGCTTATCGACGGCCGCATACTCACCGAGCTCATCTCGAAGCAGGCGCCGCCCGTAGTCCGACACGATCAGCTCCAGGTGACAGCCTCGCTCGAGCAGCGCGGCCATCGTGCGCGTGGCGTACAGCGCGCCGCTCGCCCCGGTGATGGCCAGCACGATCGAACGTCGACGTGCGGGGTCAGCGGACATAAATGGCAGCCGCGGTCGTGACGAAATACAGGATGCCGACGTACCCATTCAGGTCGAACGCACGCTTGACCTGCGACAGATCCCGCTCGGACACGAGCGACTGCTCGAAGACAAGCAGTGCAGCGACGCCGGCCACGCCTGCGAGATACACCCAGCCCAGGTGCGCAGCAATCCCGAGCAGCGCAAGGCACAGCACGGTGACGACGTGCGTGACCCTGGAGATCGCCGAGGGCGCGCGCGACACCGAAACGAACGGGAATCGACCGCAAGCCGTGGGCCCGGTCGAAGTCGAGGTCCATGCAGGCGTACAGCACGTCGAACCCTCCAACCCAGGTCCCGATCGCGAGACCCAGGAGCCACGGCTCGATGCCACCGCGTCCACCTGCCGCGAGCCAGCCGCCGACCGGCGCGACAGCCATCGCAAGGCCGAGAAACACCTGGGTGTAGCTCGTGACGCGCTTCGCGAGCGAGTACCAGAAGACGATCGCCAGAGCCACGGGCGACAACACGAAGCAGATCGTTCCAAGCTTCCACGCCGCATAGACGAACACCACGGACGACACAGTGATGAAGATCGCCGCTTCACCGCGTGACATGACGCCTCGAGGAATCTCGCGTGAGGCCGTTCGAGGATTCAGCGCGTCGTAGGAGGCGTCGACGAGCCGGTTGAATCCCATCGCCGCGCTGCGCGCCGCGACCATCGCCACGACGATCCACAGCAGGCGCCAGGCGACAGCAGAAGGGCTCCACTCGCCCGTCTTGTTCAGGGCGAGCAACGCTCCGGTCAGCGCAAACGGGAGCGCGAAGACCGAATGGCTGAAGCGCACGAAGCTGGCGTAGGTGAGGAGGCGGGTCAAGAGGGTCAGGTCTAGGTTCCAGGTTCGGTTACAACCAGCTGACGTCTGACGCGGGCACTCCGCGCACCAGATATTCTTCCACATCATCGATCCCCGGCGGGAGTCGGACGGAGAGCAACGCCGACCGCTTTCCGGGCGCGATCGAGCCGAGATCGTCGAATCCCAGTGCGGCGGCCCCGTCGAGCGTGGCGCTTCGCAGGATGCGAGCTGCGGGCACGGCGGGTGCGAGTCGTCGTACTGCGGCCATCTCGTCGAACATGTTCAGGCTCTCGGCGCTGGCGAGACTGTCGGTCCCGATTGCGACGCGCGCGCCGCAGTCATAAAACCGTCCGATCGGAGGCACTCCCGCACCGGTCCACGCGTTGCTTCGAGGGCACGTTACGATCGTCGCGCCGGCGCGCGCAAGCTGCGTGAGCTCCGCGTCGGTCAACTGAACGCAATGGACTGCGAGCAGCCGGGAACCCAAAAGCCCGAGCCGCTGGATGTAGTCCACGGGACCAGAACGAGGAACCTGCCAGGCCGGATTCCACGCACCGATGGCATCAAGGACCTCGCGCCACGGGCCGCCGCCCGTCTGGAGGAATTCCACCTCCGCCGCCGATTCGCCGAGATGAATCGACACTGGTCGAGCGGGTACGTGCGCTCCCAGCGCCGCCAGCAACGGCGTCGACACGGAGTACGGCGCATGAGGGACGAGCGTCGTTCGCACTGCGGGCGACTCAGTCAGCGCGTCGAGCTGCGCCTGACCGGCCTGGATCGCTGTCGCCGGCTCGTCGACGCGAAACCCGAGAAGCTCCAGGAAAATGACAGCTGACAGCCCGCTCCGCGCGAGCGGCGCATGCGTGGCAGTGGTGTTCGCGACGTCTCCGATCAGCGTGGTTCCGGTCGCTGACGCTTCCGCGATCGCCGATTCGATCGCCGGCAACGGGTCGACGACGCTGTTCCTGCGTAGCGAGATGAGCGCCGACGCCCACTCCGGCATAGACCCGCACGGAGGAACCTGCCCGCGCATCCAGGAGAGCTCGAGATGCGCGTGCGCGTTCACGAGGCCGGGCAGTACGGCGACAGGTCGATTGTCGGTCGCTCGGCGCTCGGCGCTGTCAAACGGTGGAGGGATCTCAGAGACAGACCCGACACCTACGATACGTCCGTCATCCAGCGCGACCCAGCCGTCGCGAATCGGGGCTTGCGCGATGGGCAATACCCATGCGGCGCGATGCACTTGGATCATGGACGCTCAGGGCTGCTGTCCTCTCAGCCGCTTCTCCCCAGCGCTCCGCGCCGCGTAGCGATCGACCTCCGGCGCGCGGCTCGTGTCGCCTTCCGCGCGTGCGACGGCGAGCTCCAGCATCCGAGGGACGGCACGCGTACGGAAAACCGGATCGCCAAGGATCTCGTAGTGCATGTTCCGTCGCTTCGGCGTAAAACCGGCGTTCTCGATGTTGCGCACGATCTCGATCTCGTCCATGCAGTAGCTCGCGCCGGCTGCACGCACGACGTTCTCCTCGATCATGACGCTGCCCATGTCGTTGGCGCCGTAGGCGAGGCTCAGCTGACCCACTTTGCCGCCCTGCGTCACCCACGACGCCTGCAGGTTGTCGAAGTTGTCGAGCACTATCCGGGCAATGGCGAGCGTCCGGAGGTACTCGATGCCGGTCGCTTCCCCGCCACCGAGCTCGGTATGCTCCGGTTGATAGCTCCAGGTGATGAAGGCCGTGAAGCCGCCAGTCTCATCCTGAAGCTCGCGGAGGCGAAACAGATGCTCGAGGCGCTCCTCGACGGTCTCGACAGTGCCGTACATCATCGTCGCCGTCGTGCGAAGCCCGGCGCGGTGCCCGCTCCGCATCACTCCCAGCCACTCGTCGGCCGTCGCCTTGCCGTAACAGTTCAGGAGCTTGCGCACGCGATCGACCAGGATCTCGGCACCACCGCCGGGGATGCTGTCCAGTCCTGCCTCGATGAGCCGATCGACGACTTCCGCGACCGACAGCTGCGAGAGCCTCGAGATGTGGATGACCTCGGGTGGCGACAACGCGTGCAGTCGGAAGGTCGGATAACGCGCCTTCACCGCGCGAAACAAGTCCTCGTACCACTGCAGCGGCAGATCGGGGTTGTGCCCCCCCTGCAGGAGCAGCTGCCCGCCGCCAAGGGCGATCGTCTCGTCGATCTTCCTGAAGATCTCGTCGAACCCGAGAACGTATCCCTCACTCGAGCCGACAGGCCGGTAGAACGCGCAGAAGTTGCACCGGGCCACGCAGATATTCGTGTAGTTGACGTTCCGATCGATGATGTATGTGACCAGGCGCTCGGGGTGCTTGCGGGCGCGGATGTCGTCAGCCAGCCGCCCGAGGTTGGACGTGGGCGCGCGGAGATAGAGCTCCAGCGCTTCGTGACGATCCACACGGCCGCCCTCCAGGACCTTCCTCTCGAGATCGGCGATCGTCATAGTGGATTGCTCCGAAACAGACCTCAGAAGGACGCGAGGGGACGCGTCGCCTCGACGAGCTCGTGACCGAGAGCAAGCTCGTAGAACTGACGCAACCCCGCCTGTTCGCGCTCACCCAGGCAGTACCGGATATTCTCCCTCAAGTAGGCGCGCCCGAGCGCGGCCCGCGCCGGCCCGCAGTAGTCGTCAGCGATTCTGTCGGATGCGGCAACCCCCGCGTCACGCGCGGCGGTCAGGGCCGTCAGTCCCTCGCTGGAAAGGGTTCCGGATCGGCCGGCCCAGAATGCCCATACGAAAGGCAGCCCGGTCATGGCGGTCCATTCCTCTCCAAGGTCGATCTTGCGCGTCTCCGCGTCGCCTTCGAGATACAACGCCGGGTCGCCGATGATGAGCGCCGCATCGCATCGCTGCAACATCGCGCCGGAGTCCGGCGCCATAGGCACCAGCTCGGGATCGATGCCGAACCGTTCGACGCACAAGATGCGGAGCAGTGCATTCGACGTGCGGGAGCTCGTGTCGGCGGCAATCGTACGGACGGACTGAAGCGGCGTTCTCGAGAAAAGTGCTACTGACTTCACTGGACCATCCGACGCGATCGCAAGCCCCGGAACGAGCAGGTAAGGCTCGTGACCACGCAGGTATTCGATAGAGGGAATCATCCCGAGGTCGATCGCGTTCTCATGGAGCAGCGACGCACACTTCGAGGGGGCGTCGAACCGCAACGAGAACAGCGCGTTCCGGAGCTCCAACCCATACACGAGCGGCCTTGCGTTGAGATACCCAACAGCACCGAGACGAATAGGAGGCATTGCGAGTTGGTGACACCCTTCACGAGTCAACAGAGAAAGCTTTCACAGCGAGGAAGGAAGGTTCTTCTCCCTATCTCTGTTCCACGAACAGCCCATCCCGCTCGACGGCTTCCAGGCCTGCCGCACGGATATTTCCCCTGATCTCTTCGAGCGGCGACCTCCTCGTGCCGAGCAGGCCCGGATCCGTGGCTTCCACGCCGTCGACATCATCGGCACCCATCGTCAGCGCCACCTGCGCGAGCTTCGGTCCGTACTGTGTCCAGTCGACCTGAATCGACGGAATATTCGTCACCAGCAGGCGCGCGGCGGCTATCTGCTTCACGTCGTCATACCCTGTCGTCGGCGACGCGACGGACACCTGTGCCGGGAGCGGGGCAAACGCCTGCAGGCCGCCGATCACCTGCTGCAGATCGCGCGCGCGCACACTTGCCTCCAGCCGGCGCTCCGGCAGAATTGCGTGGGTTGTCACTCGGCTTACTCTCAAGCCCGCAGCTCTGGCCGCAGCAACGGCTGACTCCGGATCCAGCAGCAGATCGATTGGCACGTCGGCAATAGCGACGAGCCCTGCGTCGTGCAGGCGGGCGCAGATATCCCGAAGAGCACCACCGTCCATGGCCGATAGATCGGCAAGCGAAAAACCTGTGACTGGCGTGGACGCGCCCAGCGCGACGGCGGCAGTGACTGCCGCGATTGCCGTTTCGAGCGACGACGGCTTTCCGACGATGCGGATCTCGCCAGGAGTGGTGCGCGGTGGCAAGGCCGCGGGAGGCGCGTCCACATGAACCTCGAACACGCGAACGAAGGTCGTCTTCGCCCCGTGCAAGCCCCGCCGGACGTCATCGGCGATCGCCCCGACGGCGATCAGGTCGGGTGTATCGAGCAGCAGCTGCGCGTCAGTCTCGAGGATCTCGCCGCCCGAAGCCACCCGCTCGGCCAGCGCCTCAATCGGGAGCGAGCCAGCCATCATGCTTTCCATCCCTTCGCGATCCTCTGCCAGACTTCTTCCGCCTTGCGACCCGCCTCAGGCGTCGTGACGATACGCGTCGGCCACGTCCTCTTGAATCCCTCCGACGCCCACTTGCGGGTGGCGTCGATCCCCATTTTGCTGCCGAGCGCCGGCAGATCGCTCGCATCCTCGAGGTCGTCGACCGGTCCACGCGTGAACTGGATGTCTCTCTCCGGATCGTAGTGCGTCCCGACGATCCACGCGACCTCTGCTTCATTCTGGACGTTCACGTCCTTGTCCACGACGATGATCGTTTTGGAGAACATGAGCTGGCCGAGCCCCCAGAACGCATTCATGATCTTCCGAGCATGGCCGGGATACCGCTTATCGATCGAGACGAGGACGATGTTGTGGAAGATGCCCGCGGCCGGGAATGCCATGTCGACGATTTCCGGAAGCGTCTTTCGGATGAGCGGCAGGAAGATCCGCTCGCTCGCCTTGCCCAGATAGTAGTCCTCCATCGGCGGGATGCCGACGACTGTAGTGAGGTAGAGGGGACGCCGGCGCTGCGTGATGCAGGTCAGATGGAAGACGGGATAGTCGTCCGGATGTGAGTAGAAGCCCGTGTGATCGCCGAACGGACCTTCGCGCCGCCGCTCGCCAGGCTCGACATAGCCCTCCAGGATGATTTGCGCGTTCGCAGGCACCTCGAGATCGACCGTCACGCACTTCACGAGCTCCACGCGCTCCCGACGCAGGAATCCAGCGAGCATCAGCTCGTCGAGACCTTCGGGCATCGGCGCCGTCGCCGAATACGTCAGCGCCGGATCCGGCCCGAGCGCAACAGCGACGGGCAGGCGTCGGCCGAGCCGCTCGGCAACGCGATGATGCTGTGCGCCGCCTTTGTGTCGCTGCCAGTGCATGCCCGTCGTTCGACCGTCGTAGACCTGCATCCGATACGTGCCGATGTTGCGGGCGCCGGTCTCCGGGTCCTTCGTGAAGACAAGGGGCAGCGTGATGTAGCGTCCGCCGTCCTCCGGCCAGCACTGCAGGATTGGGAGATCGTCGAGCGACCCGCCCTTCTTGACCACTTCCTGACACGGCGCGTCGCTGACCGTTTTGGGCATCACGTCGCGCAGCCGATTCAGCTTCGGAAGCATCTTGACGGCGTCGATCACGCCGCCAGGCATTTTCGGTGTCGCGAGGTCGTCGATCTCCGACGCGAGATCGTCGAGCCTCGCGACGTCGAGCGCCATGCACATGCGCTTCATCGAACCGAACAGATTCAGCGCGACTGGAACGTCGAAGCCGGTTGGATTCTCGAACAGCAGCGCGGGGCCGCCGCCGGGCGACTTCGACACTCGATCGGTGACGGCAGCCATCTCCAGGTCCGGGCTGACGGGCTCCGTGATGAGCGCCAGCTCATGCTGGTCGGCGAGCGCCCGAATGAAATCGTTGAGATCCTTGAACACCGTATATTGTCCCTACCCCTGCCAAAACAAGGGATCAAGAGCTCAGGAGATCAATGGGCTCATTTTTCAGGCCAGCCCGGAACGATTCTCTTGAACTCCTGGTCTCCTGGTTGAAACGGCCGCCCAGCTATCCAAATGCGCAGGACGAACGCGCGGGCGCCCGAGTCACACACTCTCCATCTTGGCCGCGATTTCGGTCGCGAGCGCCAGGGCGCGGCGGCCGGCAGCTCCGTCCACGATCGCAGGGCTGCGCTCGCGCACCGCCCGCACGAAGTCCACGAGCTCACGGCGGAGCGGCTCCTCCTGCTTGACGGGAATCTGACCGCCCTGGATTTCCGGCCGCTGGCCGTCCCGACGCACCAGGCGCCAGCCTTCGACCTCCTGCGCGGCGTAGTCGATCGACAGGTAGGCGTCAGGCTGGAAGAAACGAATCTTGCGGACGCGGTCGCGGCTGATGCGGCTGGCCGTCACGTTCGCGATACATCCCGAGGCAAACCGCAGGCGCGCGTTCGCGATGTCGAACTTCTCGGTCAGGACGGGCACGCCCACCGCCTCGATCGCCGCGACTTCCGAGCGCACCAACGCGAGGATGATGTCCAGGTCGTGGATCATCACGTCGAAGACGACATCGATATCGAGACTCCGCTCGGAGAACGCGCCCAGCCGATGCACCTCGATGAAACGAGGCGAAGTGACCAGCGGCAGCATCGTCGCAACCGCGGGATTGTACCGTTCCGTCTGACCGACGGCCAGCGTCGCACCCGAAGCCGCGGCTGCAGCGAGCATCGCGTCGGCTTCCGTCAGGGAGTGCGCCATCGGTTTTTCGACGAGCGCTGCGATGCCGCGTTCCAGGAACGGCATGGCCACCTCACCGTGGATCTCGGTGGGGACCGCCACCACCACTCCATCCACCCGTCGTTCGAGAAGCTGACGATAGTCAGTCAGCCCGATGGTGCCTGTCTGAGACGCAATCTCCTGCGCGCGCCCGGGCTTCGTGTCGACAACCGCGACCAGCCGGACGCCGTCCATTGAGCTGAGGATCCGCGCGTGATGCCGGCCCAGATGGCCGACGCCGACGACTGCGATTTGAAGAGGATCAGCGTTCACTTGTCGTCTCCACCGCGGGCGTCCTGCCGGGAGAGCGGCCGGCCGGCTGATTGGCGATCTCGCGACCGACGATCGTAATGCCCGCCTCGTTGGCGGCAGACAGGAGGCGATCGCCGTCCATGACCAACGTCCGGCCCGCGTCCACCGAAAGCGCCGCTGCGCCGGCGCGCTGCATTGCCTGGATCGTCGCGATGCCGATGACCGGCACGTCGAATCGCATGTCCTGGTTTGGCTTCGCGACCTTGATGATGCAGACGCCGCTGCCCGCGAGCGCTCCGGCCCGCGAGATGGTCTCGTCGGTGCCCTCCATCGCTTCCACCGCGACGACGGCCCGGTGCTTGACCGCGATCGTCTGACCGATGTCCATCGCGGCGATCCCGTCAGCTTTCTCGTATCCGAAGGTGAAGTCCGCGCGCTCCTCCTCGGTCGGTTGACGCGCGGTCAGCACGCCCTCGCGCGCCAGCAACGGAGACAGGAACGTTGTCGAATCGAGGAGCTCGATGCCCTGATCGCGCATGACGTCGGCGACAGCGGAAATCAGCGCGTCGGTGTTGCGCGCCTTCAGACGCGTCAGGACGGACAGCAGCGTCAAGTCGGGCACGATGCCCGAAAAGATCTTCACGTGCTTGACTTGACCGGCCATGATCGCCTGCGAGGCTCCGGCCGCTTTCAGAATCTTGATGCAACGGCCCAGGTGGCCGAGGGACACCCAGTGAAGGTCAGCCTGCGCGTCGCGGGCAGCCTGCTCCAGCTCCTGGAACGCTTCCTCTTTGATGGCGACCACCGTAACGTCGTGGCCGAGGGCGCGCGCACCCTCGAGGGCGAGAAACGGGAACCGGCCGTTGCCGGCGACGAGGCCAATCCTGCTCATTCGGGGCTGTGATGCTCCACCAGGCGGCGCGGAAGGAGCCGGTCCGGTCGTCCCCAGCAGCAAAATCTGCCCGGCGAACGATTATGATGAAGTACGCTCAGTGTATCAGAGGGCACAGCGACCGGAGGAGACCTCGAGCCGCCGATATTGAGGCGGGATTTGGGTTCTCACCCTCGACGTTGCTCGGGATTCTGAACGCCGTCGGAAGGCAGACCGGCCTTGGGCGAGCCAGCGGGCCGTCAACGGGGAATGCAAGGCAGTCCGGGGCTCTTGAGGACGCGGTTGGGTCCGCCGACGGATAATAAGGCTTTGGCCAGCCATCCGAGTCCGTTCTACGTCAAATAAGTGGCCGTCAGGGCGTTTGGAAGGCCGAGTTCGCAAAAGGAGCTTGAATGCGTCGTTCGATTGGCCGCACCGTGCTGCGGGGGGCAATGGCAGCAATGGTCGCCGCAGCATCGTTGATGGCTGGCGCGTGCGGTAGTAACACCACCACCCCGACTGTCCCGACAACTCCGATAACCCCGGTAACCACTACCGAGACCTTCTCAGGGAATCTGACGGTCAATGGCGCCGCGACACACGTTTTTCTTGTGTCCTCCCTCGGCACGGTCACGATTCAGCTGACGGCAATCGATCCGGCCGGCTCCCCCGTCTTCGGCCTGAGCCTCGGGACGTGGAACGGGACGGCCTGTCAGGTCGTGATTGCCAACGACGCCGCCGCGCTGAACGCCACCGTCACCGGCAACGTCACCGCCGCCACGAGCCTCTGCGCACGGGTCTACGACGTAGGCAAGCTCACCGATCCGCTCTCCTACACGATCACCGTCGTCCATCCGTAGCGGCGATAGCTGACAACGCTGGAAGCATTGCGGCGGGATTCCCCGCAATGCCGGCGGATGCGGCTGGAGAGCAGCAGAGCGTCGGAGGCCTGGTCCGGGCGTAGCCTCAGCGCAGGCGGCCTGTCAGGCTATTCCTCGACCACTTCCTCCAGACGCCTGCTCGGCCGGCGAAGGCCGACCCCTCTGCTCGACGTCCGGATGAAATCGACGAGATAGGCGACTTCCTCGGTTCTCAGCGAAGGATCCCGCTCGATCTGTGCGATCGCGCGGCTCGTATTCGAGTGTAGGAGGTAGCGGAAGGCGCGGCGCAGCTTCGTGACGGCGTCGGGCGAGAAACCCCGGCGCACCAGCCCGATAGTGTTCAGGCCGTAAATCCGCGCGCGGTTGCCGACGGTCTTCGCGTACGGCAAGGCGTCCTTGGTGACGACGGAGAAGCCGCCGATGAAGGCGTGCTTGCCGACGCGGCAGAACTGGTGGACCCCTGAAAAGGCGCTGATCGTCGCGTAGTCCTCGACCGTCACGTGACCGCCGAGCGTCGCCGCATTGCCGAAGATGGTGTGGTTCCGCACGTGGCAGTCATGGGCGACGTGGGCGGAGGCCATGAAGACGTTGTGATCGCCGACTTCGGTGAGCCCGCCGCCACCCGCGGTGCCCCGATGGATGGTCACGAACTCCCTGATCACGTTCCGGTGCCCGATGACGAGGCGCGTCGGCTCCCCTTTGAACTTCAAATCCTGGGGAATCAACCCGACTGACGCGAACGGGAAGATCTCGTTCTCGTCTCCGATCTCAGTGTTGCCGTCGATGACGCTCGACGCACCAATTCTGCAGTTTTTGCCAATGCGCACGTGCTCACCGACGACTGCGTGGGGTCCGATCACCGTGCCGGCGCCGATGTGCGCCCCCGGATGAACGATGGCCGACGGATCCGCACGCATGCCCCGCTGTCTCTCGGGACCCTCGTCGGGAAGCACCCCCAGCACGAGCTCCGCCTCCGCCACCACCGCGTCGTCTATATAGGCGACTGCGTGGGCGCGCGCGAGCCTCGAACGGCGAGCTCCAAGAGTCACTTCCAGCCGCAGTCGATCGCCTGGGACTACTTGACGACGGAACTTCGCGTTGTCCACACCCCGCAGGTACACGCGACCCTCTGGTACTCCGTTGCGATACACGACGAGCATGGTCGCGACCTGGGCGAGCGTCTCGATCATCAGGACGGCCGGCAGG
Source organism: uncultured Acidobacteriota bacterium (assembly GCA_963730995.1). Classification (GTDB taxonomy): domain Bacteria; phylum Acidobacteriota; class Vicinamibacteria; order Vicinamibacterales; family 2-12-FULL-66-21; genus CAVSUB01. The sequence goes on from CAVSUB010000013.1 coordinate 1,315,822, forward strand.
AGCGGCGTGCCCGGAAAGTGCCCCTGAAAGTAGTCCTCGTTGACCGTGACGTTCTTGACCGCCACCATGCGATGCCCCTGCTCGTAGTCCGTGACGGCATCGACCAGGGCGGACGGATAGCGATAACAGAGACGCTCGATCGTCTGAAGAATCGGGATGTGCACTAACGGGAGTGTATCAGGGGGATGAACGGATCGCGATCCGGGGTCAGAGATCGGGGATCCGGAAACCCCTCGATCCAAATCTCAAGGTTTTCTGATCCCTGATCCCTGATCCCCGATCCCGACTTCGCCCTACTTCTTGACGGGCGCCGTCTTGGAAGCCGCGTCGAACCGGCGGATGACTTCGGCGGTGAGGTCGAGGCCGGTGTTGGCCCAGACAGCGCCTGAGTTGGTGATGTCGATCACCATGTGGAGACCCTTCTCCGTCGCCACCTGTTCGAGGACCGGATTCAGTTTGTCCTGGAACTCCTGCTGCAGCTGGTTCTGGAGCTCTTGCCCTTCCGTCTGGGCGTCCTGCTGGAAGAACTGAATGTCGCGATTCATCTTCTCGATTTCCTTCTCGAGCTGCGACCGCGCCTGATCGTTCAGCACCGACCCGCCCTGCTGCAGCTTGGTCTGGGCGGCCTGAAGCGCCTTGTTCTTCTCGCCGAGCTCGCCTGCCTTCTTCTTCTGATAGTCATTGAGCTTGGACGTCGCCAGTTTCCCCTCGACGGAGTTCGAGGCGATGGCCTGGACGCTCACGTATGCGATCTTCGCGCCCTCGGGGAACGGCTTGGGCGGCCCGGCCGGGGCAGCAGGCGCCTGTGCCGCTGGAGCCGCCGGCGCGGGAGCGGTTGGCGCCGGGGGTGTCGGCTTCTGCGTGCCCGGAGCCGGAGCTGGCGCAGTCTGCGCCATTGCCGCGCCGGCGAACAGCGCGAACATCACGGCGCACATGGTCGAGATCGTCAGTTTCAGCTTCGTTGCCTTCCTTGCGTTGGCTATCTCCGGCACCTTCTGCACGCTCATGTAGCAAATCCCTTTCAATGTGAGAACCAGTCCACGGTACGAATGCGATGTCCCTTAGAATGTCGAGCCGACGGCGAAACGGAACTTATACTTCTTCGAGGGTTGGAGATTGCTGTCGAGCACCCCTTCCCGGGACGGATTCATCGCAAAAATCAGTCGGAACGGCACGTTCAGCACCGGCATGAAGAACCGGATCTCGGCGCCGGTCGACGTTTTGAACGCATTCGCCTGACCCGTCACGACGGTCTCGAGCCGCGGAATCACATCGAGTGGGTTCTGCAGCGAACCGACCGCGAAGGGATCGTACAACAGCGGAACGCCGGTGAGCTGGGGCGGGTACCGCTGCGCCGTGAGGTCTTCCTTCCAGGCAAAGTGCTCGCCGACGTCGCGGACCTGCCCGGCATCGTAGAACAGCACCAGCCGGACGGGACCCGCCACGTTGATCAGGTATTCAGCATTGAACAACAGGCTCTTGTTGCCCCCCAGCACGAGGCCGGTCGCGTCATCGCGCGGACCGACTGTTCTGAGGTCGAAGCCGCGCATGCTGTACTCGCCGCCCAGGTAGAGCTTCTCATAGATCGGAAGGGCCACCGTGCTCCCGTATGGGGTGATGTACTCCGCCTGAGCACGGGCTCCGAGCGACGTCCTCCGGTTCAGCGCGCGGTACCAGACACCCTCGACACGCGGGTTCACGAAGTTCGTGTTGCCGCCAAGCCCAGCCACGTCGAGCGACGCCGTGAGGCGTTTACCCGTCGTCGGCGTAATCGGGCTGTCGACTGTGTTGTAGACGTAGCTCGGGCCAATCTTGCTGATGGTTCGATGCTGGCCGGCGCCGATCAGCAGCGAGTCGGCGAGGAACGGGTTGCCCGCGAGCACCCGGGGATCCTTGTACAGCGGGTTCAGGTCCTTGACCTTGACGTTCTCGAGGCTGTAATTCACGAACATGCGCGAGAACGGGCTGACCTGGAAGCCGTAAACGATGTTTCCGCCCGTCGATGCCTGCGTGAACTGGTTGATGTAGCGGATCTCCCTGATGAAGACGTCGACGCCTGCCGTGATCGGCCGGTCGAAGAGGAAGGGTTCCGTGAACGCGATCTGGTAGTTCTTCGCACGGTCGCCCTGCTGGGCGGACATGCTGAACGTCTCGCCGCGGCCGAGGAAGTTCGACGTCTGGAACGACAGCTGACCGAAGAACCCGTCGAACTGGGAGACGCCAGCGCCGAACGTCAACTGATTCCGGTTCTGCTCCTCGAACTTGAGCGAGACGTCGACCTTGTTGTCGACGCCCGGCGTCTTCTCGACGTTGATGGCGTCGCCCTTCAGTTCCTTGAAGTAGCCGAGCTGATTCAACCGACGCACGCTGTACTTGAGCGCCTCGGTGTTGAACACGTTGGACTCGACGAGCCGCATCTCGCGCCGGATGACGTTGTCGCGCGTCGTCGTGTTGCCGGTGAAGGTGATCCGATTGACGAAGTACTGCTTGCCTTCCTGGATCCGGAGCGTCACGTCCACGACCGGCGCGTCAGCCCTGCCGGGCTTGCCGGGCTCGCTGGGCTTGGCGGCCTTCCCTGTTGCCCCGGCCGACGTCGCCACCTCGAGGGGCGGCACCGGCGCAGGAGACTCCGGGCCGGCAGCCGGCGTACGAGGCCCTGTGGGTGCCGGCGGGCCTGTCGGTGCAGGAGGCCCGACCGCGTTGCCGTTCCCGCCGCCATTGCCGTCGGCATCGCCGACATCCGAGAGCGGCTGATCCCGCGGCTTCAAGTCCGGATAGGCCGTGAACTCGTAGTAACCACCGGCGCCGTACACTTCCTGGACCTTCTCGATCCCCTTCTTGATCTTCTTCTGGCTGTATGTCTCGCCCGGATCGATCTTGAAGAGGGGCCGGAGGCCCTCTCCCTTCGCGACCGTGTTGCCGTCGAACTTGAAGTCCCCGACCTTGTACTGCTTGCCCTCGGTAATTGGCACCTGCAGCTGGACCCAGCGTGTCTTCTGGTCGCTCGAGTCCTCGAGCGTCTTCAGCTCCGGCTGTCCGACCTGCGCGCGCACGTACCCGCGATCCCGGTAGTAGTCGATCAGGTTCTGCGCGTCGTCTTCGAACTTCTCTTCCTTGTAGGTGCCGCCCTTCAGGATGAACGAGAAGAAGCCCCCGCCTTTGTTCTCCTTCATCCGCCGCCGGAGCGAGCTATCCTTGATGTCCTTGTTCCCGAGGAATTCGATCTCGCGGATGCGGACCTTCGGCCCCTCGTTGATGTGGAACGTCACGTTCACCAGCTTCGGACCGCCCTCGACCTCTTTGATCTCCGGCTTCACCTCGGCGAACTGATGCCCTTCCGATGCGTAAACTTCGCGCACGGTGTCAGCGACGCGCCGCAGCAGGCCGGGATCGATGAACGAGTCGAGTCGAATCTGGAGCTGCTTCTCTTTGAGCTTGTCGTCGATCTTCGACTGGTCGACTTTGTCGGTGCCGACGTAGTCGACGATCTTGACCCGTTGCCGCTCCTCCATGTTGTAGACCACGACCTTCCCGATCACGCCATTCGAGAAGCGCACGTCGCGCACCTCGGCAACCAGATCGTCGAGGAAGTTCGTACCCCACAGCCGCTTGAAGTCGGCCACGATGATCCGCTCGGACTCATCGTTGTACGGCGTCCAGACATCCGAGGACGGCCGGCTCACGCGCTGCGTCAGCTGGATGTAGTAGATGTAGGTGTTCGCCTCGATCACAGGGAAGCCGCCCTGCTTCTCGAAACACGGCATGATCTGGTAGAGCACCGGCGGAGAATTGGCCGGCGGGAGCTTGGCCGGCGGCGGCACGGTCAGCCCGCAGATGGTTGCCGGGAGGTCGAGAGGCGCATCGGTCGAAGCCTGCGTCGTTGACGCCGGGGGCGCCGGGGCAGCCGGGGCTGTTTGCGGCGGAGCAGGTGTCTGTGCGGGAGCAGGTGCCTGCCCCGGCGGCGGCGTCTGGGCGCGCGCCGGAACAGCGGCCGAGAGGGCCAGAAGCAGAGCGAAAAACACGCGCATAAGCAACGGGATGTGGAACTTCAGGGCTTGGAACTTCGCGGCCTCGGCCCGGACGGGATGTCCGAGACGAGGCCAAGCCATGAGTTTACTGGATCTTAGACGTGCAAGGCCACTCTGCGGCCTTGTTGAAGTCCGTCGAAGCCCAGGCCAAAGCGGATCAGGCCAGCCGGTGACCGTCCACGACCTGGCCGGCAGGGCGGTAGGCAAGCACTCCGCCGTCCAGGTAGACCTCGATCTCGCCGCCTTTGAGTTGCCCGCGAATGAGCTCCTCGGATAGCGGATCCTCGATGTAGCGCTGTATGGCGCGGCGCAGCGGGCGGGCGCCATACGAGCGGTCCTTACACGTCTGCTCGATGATCCAGTCCACCACCTCCGTCGCCAAATCGAGGTGGATTTTCCGGTCCACGAGATTGTCGTTGAGCTGCTTGACCAGCAAACGGGTGATGGTCCGCAGGTCGTCGTCCGAAAGCGCGTCGAACACGATGATCTCGTCGATGCGGTTGATGAACTCCGGGTTGAACGTCTTGCGCACTTCACCGAGCACCATGTCGTTGACGCTGCGGCTGATGGCGCCCGAATCGGTCGTCTGGAAGCCGAGCGACGCCTTCTTCTGAATGAAGCGGGCGCCGATATTCGACGTCATGATGATGATCGTGTTCTTGAAGTTCACCCGGTTGCCGAGGCCGTCGGTGAGGTGACCATCCTCGAAGACCTGCAGCAGGATGTTGAACAGATCGGGGTGCGCCTTCTCGATCTCGTCGAGCAACACCACGGAGTACGGGTTCCGCTTCACCTTCTCCGTCAGCTGCCCGCCCTCTTCATGACCGACATATCCGGGCGGCGAGCCAATCAGCTTCGAGACCGAGTGCTTTTCCATGTACTCGGACATGTCGAAGCGGATCAGCGCGTGATCGCTTCCGAAGAGGAAGTTCGCGAGCGCCCGGGCGAGCTCCGTCTTGCCGACACCTGTCGGACCAAGGAACACGAAGCTGCCGGTCGGACGACTGGGCGACTTCAACCCGGCGCGGGACCGGCGGATAGCCCGAGACAGCGCCGAGATCGCTTTCTCCTGCGAGATGACGCGACGATGCAGCTCGGCCTCCATCCGCAGCAGTTTGTCACCTTCGTCCTGGTTGATGGACGTCAGCGGCACGCCAGTCCACTTCGACACCACCTCGTCGATCTCGGCTTTGCCCACGACCACGCGGCGCGTGCTGGATTTGACGTCGAACTTCTCCCGGACGAACTGCAGGTTCTCGCGCGCCTGCACTTCCTGCTCGCGATAGAACTGCGCCTTCTCGAAGTTCTTCTCCGAAACCGCGTTCTCCATCTGCTCGACGGCGACGCGGATGCTCTTGTTGATCTCGCCGAACTCCTCGCTGTAGCCGGCCTCGCGCAGCTTCGCGCGAGCGCCCGCTTCGTCCACGAGGTCGATGGCCTTGTCCGGCAGGAACCGATCGGTGATGTAGCGACTGGACTGGTAAACCGCCGCCTCGATCGCCTCCGGCGTGTACTCGACGTGATGGAAAGACTCGTACCGGTCCTTGACGCCGAGCAGCACGTCGACCGTCTCGCGCTCGCTCGGCGGATCGACCTTGATCGCCTGGAAGCGGCGCTCGAGCGAGCGATCCTTCTCGATGTACTTCCTGGTACTCCGCCGGCGTCGTGGCCCCGATGCAGCGAATCTCGCCGCGCGAGAGCGCCGGCTTCAGGATGTTGGCGGCGTCCAGCGATCCCTCGGCCGATCCCGCGCCGACCAGCGTGTGCAGCTCGTCGATGAACACGATGATGTTCGGGTTCTCGGTCAACTCCTTCATGATCGCCTTGAGGCGCTCTTCGAACTGACCGCGATACTTCGTGCCGGCGACGATGAGCGAGATATCGAGCGCCAGAATCCGCTTGTCGGCGAGGAAATGCGGAACGTCGCCATAGACGATCTTCTGCGCGAGCCCTTCGACGATCGCCGTCTTGCCGACTCCCGGCTCTCCGATGAGCACCGCGTTGTTCTTCGTGCGCCGGCAGAGGACCTGCTGCACCCGCTCGAGCTCGATGTGGCGCCCGACCAGTGGATCCAGCTGGTTCTTCATCGCCGCTTCAGTGAGATCGCGGCTGAACTCGGCGAGCAGCGGCGTCTCCTTGACGCGCGTCAGCGTCGTCTTCTCGTTGAGCAGCGCGACGATGTCCTCTCTGACGGTGTTGAGCCGCATGCCCTTCTCCATCAGGATCGTGGCCGCGACCGACGTCTCTTCGCGAAGGATGCCGAGTAGCAGGTGCTCGGTGCCGATGTAGTTGTGCAGCAGCCGATCGGCCTCTTCGGCCGCGAACTGCAGGACGCGCTTGGTTTCTGCGCTGAAGGGAATCTCGACCGACGTTGAGACCTTTTCCCGGAATACGGTGCGACCCTCGATCTCCTTCCGGATGCTCTCGAGGGACAGGTGCGATCGCGCGAAGATCCGGCTTGTCAGCCCCTTCCCTTCGCGGATCAATCCCAGCAACAGGTGCTCGGTTTCGATCGATATGCTGCCGAGCTGACTCGCCTCGTAGCGCGCGAAGAACAGCACGCGCCTGGCACGTTCCGTATAGCGTTCGAACATCCGGGTTACCTATTGAAAATGGTGGACTTTCCCTGTGTGCATTATACGGTAACGGGGAAACCCCATCCAGCGATTTTTAGGGCTAAGTGCGGTTACCTAGGGCGTTTAGCCGTGCGAGGCTGATCTCGCGGACGAGCGTGGTAGCCTCACGGCGACTCGCAAGCTCCTCGCCTCTGCTGCCCTCCTTCACCCTCCTGTAGTAGGTATGACGACAGCGCAACCCGTTTGATTTCAGAAAGCGATTTCAGTAGCGTTGCTGCTCTCAGCCACCAGGGAGCGTGGTACCCCCTTTCAGGAAGGTTGTTCCATATGTCCGTCATATCGACCGGCATCTTGCCCACCACTACCCTCGAGACGTTTCGATCGCGCGCTGCCGGGTACGACCGGGAGAACCGCTTCTTCCAGGAGGACTTCGACGACCTGCGCCAGGCCGGCTACCTCCGAATGGCCGTCCCCAAGGAGCTCGGGGGGCTGGGCTTCTCGCTCGCCGACGTTGCGCGCGAGACCAGAAGCCTCGCAAGTTACGCTCCAGCCACTGCGCTCGGCATGAACATGCACAACTACTGGGTGGGAGTGGCGTCGGAGCTGTGGCGAAACGGTGACCGATCGTGCGAGTGGATCCTCAGAGAAGCCGCCGCAGGCGAAGTATTTGCTGCCGGACACGCCGAGAGCGGCAACGAAACGTCGGTCGTGATGTCCATCACCAAGGCGGAACGGGTGGACGGCGGGTACAAGTTCACCGGCCGGAAGTCCTTCGGCAGCCTGACTCCTGTCTGGACCCGGCTGGGCCTCCACGGGCTCGATACAAGCGACCCTGCTGCGCCCAAGGTCGTCCACGCCTTCCTTCCGCGTGACTCCGGCAACTTCAGCATCAAGGAGACGTGGGACGTCCTGGGAATGCGCGCCACCCGCAGCGACGATACCGTGCTCGACGGCGCCTTCGTCCCTGACAAGTACATCGCTCGGGTCGTCCCGATGGGATTTGCCGGTGCCGATCTCTTCGTGCTCTCGATCTTCGCCTGGGCGCTGGTCGGATTCGGGAACGTCTACTACGGCCTGGCCCGCCGCGTGCTGGAGCTCACGCTCGATCTCGTCAAGTCCCGCAGCTCGATTGCGCTGACCCGATCGATGGCCTATCACCCCGAAGTGCAGCACGACGTCGCCGAAATTGTGATGGAGCTCGAAGCCATCGGCGCGCAGCTCGAGACCGTCGCCCGCGACTGGTCCGAAGGCGTGAAGCACCCCGATTGGCCGATCAAGATCGTTGCGGCGAAGTACCGCGCGGTTGAGGGGTCCTGGCGGATCGTGGACCGCGCGATGGACGTCTCGGGCGGCTTCGGGATGTTCAAGAAAAGCGAGCTCGAACGCCTCTTCCGCGACGCTCGCGCGGGCCGTTTCCACCCGGCGAACTCGGCGCTGTCGCACGAAGTCGTCGGAAAGCTCACGCTGGGAATCAATCCGGACGAAACGCCTCGCTGGGGGTGAGTCGGTATCCGTGGTCAGGGACGGGGACGGGATCAGGGATCAGGGATCCGAAACCCCGCGATCGGGTTCGACGCTCTTCGGATCCCTGATCCCCGATCCCCGATCCCCGATCCCGTCTCTATTCCCGATCCCCGATCCCCGATCCCCGATCCCGTCTCTATTCCCGCGTCAGACTCCACAGATTCGTGGCACAGAACGCGGTGCCGTTGGTGCCGGCGTAGTTCACGGTTCCTTCGACGGACCCGACGACGCCGGCGGAGGGGCCGTTGGCGGTGCCGTTGACCTGGTGCTGGAGCGTGACGAGCACGCCGGGCTGCGCGAGCGTCCCCAGGGCGCTGCCGTTGACGCCGACGTCAGTGCGCGCGAGGGTCATGGTCAAGGATCCGGCGGCGCTGTCGCGGGAGCCGACCCGCCAGTGATCGCCGTCGAGGGCGACGGCGACGGGAATTCTGACGGAGCTGCCCGGGGTACCGCCGCTGCCGTACGTCGCCATGACGCAGTTGAACCCGGACGAGTACACGGCCAGCTGGTAGTTGCCATCGGGCAGGCTGACCGGCGGCACCGGCGCGGACGCGGTTGGGGATCCGGAACCGCCGCAGCCCACCGCCAGCAGGATTGACGCAAGCACAGAAACTCGCATGTGCACGTCGTCCTCCCTTCGCCGCTCAGCCGCCTGTGGCCCGACCTTGACCAGGCCGCCTGGCAGACCAGACCGCTTGCGCTTACGCGGCCCGCAACTGGCCTTCTTCGAGGCGCAGGACCCGGTCGCACGCCGCCGCGAGCCGAGGGTTGTGCGTGGCGATCACCGAGGTCAATCCCCTCTCGCGCGTCATGCCGCGCAGCAGAAGGTGCAGCGCATCCGCGGTGTGCTCATCGAGGTCTCCCGTCGGCTCGTCAGCCAGGAGAAGGCTCGGCTCCATGATCAGCGCGCGGGCAATCGCGACACGCTGCTGCTCGCCACCCGACAGCATACCCGGTCGGTGCAGCAGCCGCTCTCCCAATCCGACACTCTGCAACAGTGCCGTGGCGCGGGCGCGCCGCTCCGAGGCCGGACACCTCGCAATCCGCATCGGCATCTCGGCGTTTTCGACCGCCGTGAACTCCGGGAGCAGGTGGTGGAACTGGAACACGAAGCCCACGTGCCGGTTCCTGAATGCCACGAGACTGCCGTCCGAGAGCGACGCCAGGTCCGTATCGTCGATCCGGACGCTGCCGCTATCCAGCGAGTCGAGGCCGCCGAGGACGTGGAGCAACGTGCTCTTCCCCACGCCCGACGCCCCGACAATGGCGACCATCTCTCCCTTTTCCATCGAGAGATCGAGACCGCGGAGGACGGTGAGTGGAAGCCCCCCGACCGGGTAGCTCTTCGTGAGACTGCTGACCTCGATGAACCCCATGTCGGCCTACTGGTACCGCAGCGCCTGTGCCGGGTCGAGGCGGGATGCCTGACGTGACGGGTAGATCGTGGCGACAAAGCAGATGAGAACCGCCGCGGCAATCACGACGATCCCATCGATCAGCTCGAGTTTGAACGGCACGTAAGCGATCTGATACACGTCGATCGGAACGTGAATCAGCTGGAAGCGGTCCAGCACATAGATCAGGATCAGTCCGCCGAACGCCCCGGCACAGGTGCCAATCAGCCCGATGATGAGCCCCTGCAGAACGAAAATCCGCCGGATACTCGCCGACGAGCTTCCCATCGTCTTCAGTATCGCGATATCGCGGCTTTTCTCCATGACGAGCAGGATCAGCGACGCGATGATGTTGAGCGCAGCGACCATCACGATGAGGCCAATCGTGATCGAGATCGCCATCTTCTCGAGCCACAACGCGGAGAAGAGCGACTTGTTCATGTCCGCCCAGTCCTGCCCCACGTAGTCGGACCCGAACCTCTCCGGAATCTGCGCCGCGACCTCCTTCGCCTTGAACAGATCGCGGACCCGCAGCTCGATGTAGGTCGGCGCGTCCCGCGCCAGCGATTTCGCGACGTCGATGTGGACAAACCCGTATCCGGAGTCGAACTCGTACAGTCCCAGCTTGAAGATTCCGACGACCTTGAATTTTCGCAGCTTCGGCAGAATACCGAGGGGAGACAACACTCCGTTCGGCGTCGTGATTTGAACGACGTCGCCGAGCGCCACACCAAGCTTCGTCGCCAGGTCCGCGCCGAGCACGATGCCAGCGGGGCCGTCAGTGGTGGGCACCAGCGCGGCAAGGCTTCCCGCCTTCATCGAGGACGACACGTTCGTGACGGTAGGCTCGAGCTGCGGTACGACTCCTTTGATGGAGATGAACGCCTCCTCGGACCCGGCCTGGATCATCCCAAGCCCGACGACGACCGGTGCCGCGCCAATGACGTCCGGGATCTCGCGCAGGCGTTTGACGTCACCCTCAGGGTCCTTGATGCCACCGACCTTGAAGACGTATACATGAGCGGTCGATCCGACGAGCCGATCCCGCAGCTCTCCTTGCAGGCCCGTCATCAGAGCCAGCGCGATCAGGAGCGCCATTACGCCAACAGCGACCCCGAGCACTGAAATCAGCGAGATCAGCGAGATGAATGCCTGCTTGCGCCGGGCGAGGAGGTAACGGACGGCGACGAAAAGCTCGAACGGGAGATCCACGTCACCCCTGCTTTCTGGCACGCATGAGGGGGAACAGGATGACGTCACGGATCGACGGGCTGTCGGTGAGCGAGCATCACGAGGCGATCGATGCCAACCCCTTCTCCGGCTGTTGGCGGCAGGCCGTACTCCAGCGCCCGGATGTAGTCCTCGTCCATGGCATGAGCCTCGAGGTTGCCCGAGGCGCGATCCGAGAGCTGCGCCTCGAAACGGCGGCGCTGTTCGGCAGGATCGTTGAGCTCGCTGAAGGCGTTGGCCACTTCGAATCCGCCGACGTACAGCTCGAAACGCTCCACGGTTTCCGGGTCGTCCGGTTTCTGCTTCGAGAGCGGTGACACTTCCGTCGGGAAGTCGTAGACGAACGTCGGCTGAATGAGCCCGCCCTCGTTCAGGCGCTCGAAGATCTCGGTGGTGACCTTGCCCGGCCCCCAGACGTCGTTGACTTCGATTCCCAGGCGTCTCGCGAGGGCCGACGCCGTGTCGCCCTGCCTCAGATCCGCCTCCGTCACGCTGACGGCCAGCTTCGCGGATGCCGCCTCGCGGGCTCCCTCGCGAAGCGAGACACGGCGATAGGGCGGCGCCAACGAAATGCGATGGTCCCCGAACGTGATCTGATCGGTCCCTATCGCTTCGCGCGCCACGCTGGACAGCATCTCCTCCGTCATCACCATCAATGCCTGATAGTCGCTGTAAGCCTGGTAGAACTCCAGCATCGTGAACTCGGGGTTGTGCTGCGTCGAGATACCCTCGTTCCTGAAGTTACGGTTGATCTCGTAGACCCGTTCGATCCCGCCGGCAGTGAGCCGCTTCAGATAGAGCTCCGGCGCGATGCGAAGGAAGAGCTGCATGTCGAGCGCGTTGTGGTGCGTCACGAACGGCCGCGCGAGCGCACCACCCGCGATCGGCTGCATCATCGGCGTCTCGACCTCCAGGTACCCCCGAGCGTTCAGAAACGAGCGGAGCGCCGCAAGCACGCGGCTGCGCACTTCGAACACTCGCCGTGAGTCTGGGTTGACGATCAGGTCGAGATAACGCTGGCGGTAGCGGGTCTCGACGTCGCTCAAGCCATGCCACTTCTCGGGCAGCGGGAGGAAGCACTTCGTCAGGAACTCGAGTCCGGACGCCCAGATCGTCAGCTCGTTCGTGCGGGTGCGGAACAGGTGCCCGCGCACGCCGATGAAGTCTCCGAAGTCGAGCAGCTTGAAGATCTGGAATGCACGCTCGGGCAGCGAATCCTGCCGGATGTAGATCTGGATCCGCGACTGCCCGTCGGAAATGACGAGGAAATTCGCCTTCCCGAAGCTCCGCATCGCCAGGATCCGTCCAGCCGTCGCGGTCTCCACTTTCGACGCCTCGAGCTCGGGTCCCGTTTTTTCGCCGAACTGCGTCACGAGGTCGTGGACCGTGTGAGTGCGATCGAAGGCGTGGGGGTAGGGATCGACTCCGAGCCTCACCAGCTGATCGAAGTTGGCTCGTCGCTGTTCCTGCTGATCGTCTGACATGTTCTGTTGATCCCGTGTCCGGCTTGGGTCGACCGCCCAAAGGGGGTCAGACCCGGTCTGGCACCGGTCTGACCCCGGCGCTATTCGCGGCCCAGATGCTTCCTCACGGCGTCCAGAATCCCGTTCACGAAGCCGACTGCCTCGTCGCCTGTGAAGGCGCGCGTGAGCTCGAGGGCCTCGTTGATGACGACTTTCGCCGGCGTGTCCGAAGCCGTCAACATCTCGTACACGGCGAGACGCAGCACGAGCCTGTCGAGAACGGCCATCCGTTCCACCCGCCAGTTCTGCGCGTGCGCCGCGAGAAGTGCGTCGATCTCTGCGACCCTGGAGACGGTGCCGTTGACCAGCCCGTTCGCGAAGTCCCGGAGGGAATCCGGCAAGTCGCCATCGGTCCGCTCGCCGTCGGATTCCAGTTCGATGCCCGGCTCACCCTCACGGGATCGCCAGTAAGTCACGATGGCCTCGTGCGCGCTGACGCGACCGACCTCCCATTGGTAGAGCATCTGCAGCGCCGCGGCGCGGGCGCGACGCAGGCCGGCGGCGTCGACACGCGTCATCGGTCGACATCCGGGCGGCTTGCGGACCGACTGGCGACCCGATCGGCGTCTCGCATGCGTCGGAAGATCACCGCCATCTCGATCGCGGCGGCCGCCGCCTCCCAGCCCTTGTTCTCCCGGCCGTCCACCGCGCGCTCCTCCGCCTGCTCCCACGTGTCCGTCGTCAACACGCCGAACGCCATTGGCACGCCCGTGTCGCCCGACGCCTGCTGGATCCCGTGCGCGACGGAGCTGGCGATGTATTCGAAGTGCGCGGTCGCTCCGCGGATGACACATCCCAGGCAGACGACCGAGTCGCACCGCCCGGTTTCGGCAATGGCCCGGGCAGCCTGCGGAATCTCGAATGCGCCGGGCACGGACACCACTTCCACGTCTCCCGCGGCGGCTCCGGCTTCGGCGAGGGCAGCCCTGGCGCCGTCGCGAAGCTTGTCCGTTATGGCGATGTTGAACCGCGACACGACGATGGCGAAGCGAAGACCTGCGGCGCTTGGCAGCGGCCCGGGCGCTGGGTCGGGATGTCGCACGTCTTATTTTCCCTGGAACACCGGTTTGCGCTTCTCGACGAAGGCGCGGGTCCCTTCCCGCATGTCGGCGGTACTCGACACGAGACCGAAGAGCGTCGCTTCGACCACCTGCGCGGCAGGCAGCGGCAGGTCGAGTCCTGTCTGCACGGCGTCAATGATGTAGCGTGCCGCGAGTGGAGCTTTTGTCGCGAGCAACGCGCCCAGCGCGACAGCCTCCCGCATCAGGTCGGCCGAGGGCACCACCCTGTTCACCAGTCCGATACGGTGGGCCTCGGCAGCCGAAATCTGATCGCCCGTGAGGAGCAGCTCGAGTGCGCGGCCGGCGCCTACCAGTCGTGACAGCCGCTGCGTGCCGCCATACCCGGGGATCAGACCAAGATTGATTTCCGGCTGCCCGATCTTCGCGGTCTCCGCCGCGAGACGGATCGTGCAGGCCATGGCCAGCTCGCATCCACCGCCAAGCGCGTAACCGTTGATTGCGGCGATGACCGGCTTCCCGAGGCTGGCAACGAGATCGAACACGTGTTGCCCGCGAAGCGCGAAGTCCCGTCCCGCCGCCGGCGTCTGTTCGGCGAGCTCGTTGATGTCTGCACCCGCCGCGAACGCTTTCTCACCGGCGCCCGTCAGGACGACGACGCGGACTGCCGCATCGTGTCGGAGGCCCAGTATGACGCGCTCAAGCTCCTCGAGTGTGTGGCTGTTCAGCGCGTTCAGGACGCGAGGTCGATTGATCGTGACGATGGCGACGGCGTCTTGCCGATCGACGATCAGGTTCTCGAGGTTGTCGCGCGTCTGCGGTGACATAGAGCCAGCGATCCATCTGACCACGGAATTGGCAGTATACAGCGAGGGTCGCGTCCTTCCGGACCGGCGCTGCTACTCAGAAGGGGGTGGAGCGTTGCTCGAGCGCTCGAGAGGCGCAGGGCTCGACGCGCGATGGAACTGAGCCGCCCTCACAGCGGCAGCGGGTACATCAGCCAGCCGATCACGACCGCCGCGACCAGAAAGCCTCCGAACATGAGCGCGCCCGTCCGCAGCTGCGTGCCCGGATCGTCCCGCATCAGTACGGCGAACACGAGGGAGACCAGGAAGGCGAAGACCGACAACAAAACGAAATGGCTCGTCACTTCCGACCCATCGCGATATCGAACGCGTCCAGCACGACGAGAGAGTTGAGCAGCCCCGCGACAATGAGGAAGCAGTTGCCGTACTCGTAGGTAGCGGCCGTAACCGTACCGCCGCCGGCGCCGGCGACCCGGGCGACAATCCATGGCAGCCCGCAGCCGATATCCGCGACAGCCGCCAGCGCAACGAGCGGCTCGGACAGGTCGAAAGGAAAGATTCGACCTTGCAAGAACAGTCCGATCAGGAACATTGCGGGCAGCGCAAGAAGGAAGACGAGCCCTTTCTGACGTCGTCCCAACCACAGATGGGCGGCGCCGGGCACTGCCCAGGCCGCCAGGCAGACGAGCACGAGCATGCCTGGCTCGGCGGCGGGACGTGCCCGCTCCGCAGTCGTTAATTTCGTGGCCATCGCGTTCACGAATGATAGCGCACTTGTCGGGATGCCCGGCGGTGCGGCGACTCCAATGCCAGAAGACGTACGAACACCCATCCGGCCATCGCGCCAAGCGGAACGGCCGCTATCGCTCGGGTCAGCCCCCCAGGATGAACCAACCCGATCCACTCGGCAATCACCGTCAGCGCCGTTGGAATCGACGCAACGGCGATTGCGAACGCAGCGGATCGGGCAGGCGCTCGCCCGGCCCCTGAAAGACCCGCCAGACAGGCTATCAACGCGCCTGCTGCGCCTGAGGCATAGAGCCCGAAACATCGGGCGCACACTGGAAGCTGGATGCCGGCCAGATGGAACGATCGTTCAGGCCGCTGATGACAGATGAGGCCGGCCGCCTCGTACACGACTGCAGGGAGAACGGTGTAGCCGTGGGCAAGCGCGAGCGGCGCGGCGAGGACGAGCGCCACCCACGAGAGAGCACCTGCCGTGAGAAGAAGACCCGGCGATCGCGGCACCTATCAATTGTCGCGTCAGCGCCGGATGCTGTCGAGTGGTGCGCCCCCGCCGTCCGCCGTGTACCCGGCGCGAGCCTTCGGGCGCATCTCCGGATGGGTGACCACACGCACAGCGATCCGGCGGAATCGGCCGTCGGCGCGCGAGTTCGAGGGCGAGTATCCGATCGAGTACTGGCTCGAGAGCTCCTGGGCAATCGAACCGTACACGGTCTGCAGCTCCGTGATCTGTGTCGGGAAGAAGGCCTGGGCCCCGGTTTCCTGCGCGAGCGATTTCAACGAGAACTGCGAGGCCGACAGAAATCGATGGCCTGGAGCGTTCGCGGCGATCGGTTGCGTCTGCAGGGCGATCGTGTAGATGTTCACGCCCGCCTTGCGCGCGAGACCCATGACGTCCTCGAAGCTGACAACGCTGGAGGTGTCGTCGCCGTCGGTGAGCAAGGCAATGGCCCGCCGGCGGACCGGGCCGTCGTCGCGCGTCGTCCCACCGAACTCGCGAAGTGCGACATACAGCGCATTGTTGAGCGCGGTGCCGCCGTGCGCCACGGTCTGGTGCACAGCCTGTTCGAGCCTGGGCTTTCTCAGCGCTCAGCTTCTCGAGGATCTGGACCCCGTCGGCAAAGCTCACGACGGCGCCGCGATCGCCTTGGCGAAGCGTGCGTAGGAAGTTGATGGCTGCCTCATGTACGACATCCATCTTGTCGGCCATGCTGGAGCTCGTATCGATCATCAGGATCAGGTCGACCGGAACCTGGGAGGACTCGAAGAAGCTGACCTGCTGTTCCACACCGTCCTCGAAGACGGCGAAGTCTTTTCTGGACAAGTCGGTCACGAACTTGCGCCCGGCACCGTCGAGCACGCTCACGTTCAGCGCGACGAGGCTGGCCCCACTCCGGAAGACGGCGTCCTTGTTCTGGTCGGCAGCCTGAGGCTGTTCGGGGACCTGGCGTGCGCCAATCGGTGCCGCGAGGATGAGAGCGAGAGCAACTGCTGGGACCAGGCGCGGCACGACATCCTCCTGTTTTCGCCGTCCCAAGCAAGCGATGTTCCGAACTCGCAGGCCCTGGAATGCGCCTGAAAACCCATTTGGTCGGCGTGCAGCCGGAACGAGCTACGTAATAACGCCCCACCATCCGTTATTCCGGAGAACTTCGTCCCGCCGGTTCCCCTTGTGGTCGCTGCCCGCCGGACCTTACGGCACGCCGTGTCGTCAGTGGTCAGAGCCCAGTGAGCTCTCCGAATTGCCCTTCATAACGCGCTTTGAACTCCCCCCAGGTATACGAATGGCTCTGCCCGCCGAGATGTTCCAGCGCGAAGGCGGCTGCGACGCTCCCGAGCCGGGCGCACATCTCATAGCTCACGCCGCGCGCCAATCCCTTGAGGAAGCCGCCCCGATAGGCATCGCCGACACCAGTTGGGTCGACAATCCGATGAGGCGTAACCGCCGGTACATCCGTACGGCCAGTCGTCTCCTGGATGGAACAGCCGTGCTCGCCCCGCGTGACAACGAGCGCGCGAGTATGCGCCAGGATACCGGCCTCGTCCAGACCGGTCTTCTGACGGAGCAACTCGAGCTCGTAGTCGTTGCAGATGACGATCGTGGCGCCGACAAGCCCGTCGCGAAGCTCGTCGCCCGACATGCGTGCGCACTGCTGCCCGGGATCCCACACGTACGGAATGCCGAGTGTTCGGCATTCCTCCGCATACTGGAGCATGGCTCCCGGATCGTTGGGCGAGATGATGACGATTCCCCGATCGGCGAGCGTGCGGAATGACAGCTCGCCGGCATTCGCCATCGCGCCCGTGTAGAACGACGCGATCTGATTGCCGACGGCGTCCGTGCTGCAGAAGAACGACGCCGTGAACTTCCCGTCGATCACGCGCACCAGCGAGGTGTCGATCCCCGCGGCATCGAGCCAGCGGCGGTACTCCTCGAAGTCCTGGCCAGCGGTCCCCATCAGTCGTGGGCGCTCGCCAAGCAACGCCAGCGTGTAGGCGATGTTCGGCGCGCAGCCTCCCCGCCGCTTGTCCATCGTGTCGACCAGAAAGCTGAGACTGACCCGCGACATGTGCTCAGGCAGGAAGTGCTCGGTGAACTGCCCCGGAAATGACATGAGGTAGTCGTAGGCGATCGAACCGGTGACGATGATGTCCATAAGCGAGATCAAGAAAGCTATCAGCTATCAGCTGATCAGCTATCAGCTATACAGGTAGCGGCCGACGAGCGGCGCTAGATCGCGTCGCACCTGATCGGGGACCGCCTCCGGGCGCGTGATGATCGCGTATTTGAGCGCGCTGGCACACTCGCACGTGCGATCGAACGGCAGGCGATCGATGGCGGATGCGATCACGTGCTGGGCCATCTTCGCGTTCTGCGTCAGGTTGCCGATGATCATCTCCACCGTGACCTGATCGTGATCCGGGTGCCAGCAGTCGTAGTCCGTGACGAGCGCGATGGTGGTGTAGCAGATTTCCGCCTCGCGGGCGAGCTTCGCCTCCTGGAGGTTCGTCATGCCGATGATGTCCATGCCCCAGGATCGGTACAGCCGCGATTCGGCCAGCGTCGAGAACTGCGGCCCTTCCATGCACACGTACGTGCCCCCCTTGTGGACTGTCGCGCCGGACGCGCCGGCCGCCGCGAACGCGACGTCACTCAGCGGCCCGCAGAACGGATGGGCGAAACCCACATGGGCGACGAGGCCGTTGCCGAAGAAGGTCGACACGCGTCCCTTCGTTCGATCGAAGAACTGATCCGGGATCACGAGGTCGAGCGGTTTGTACTGTTCCTTGAGACTCCCCACCGCGCTCGCCGAGAGGATGTACTCGACGCCAAGCAGCTTGAAGCCGTAGATGTTCGCGCGGAAATTGAGCTCGGTCGGGAGCAGCCGGTGCCCCGCGCCATGACGCGCGAGGAAGGCGACGCGCTTGCCGCGGAGCGTTCCGAGCACGTACGGCGCGGACGGAGGCCCGAACGGTGTCTCGATGCGGCGCTCTTCCCGATCGGTGAGCTCAGCCATGTCGTACAGGCCGCTGCCGCCGATGATGCCAATCGTCGTCGACATGTTCAGTGAGTCTCGAACGTCTGGAGAGTCTGTGCGTCAGGCGACCGCAACCGCCTCCACGTGACGGCGGCCGTTCGCCTCGCGGATGAAGCCCGCGGCCACCTCCGGATCGTGCTCGAAGAATATCAGAAATTCGCGGTCGATCGCCTCGCGGATGAAGGCGCGCTTGAAGGCGAGCGTCTCCATCGGGTACAGGTCGTATCCCATCACCCACGCGTTGTCGATGTGCGCCGTCGTCGGAATGAGATCCGCGACGAACACCGCCGTCAGGCCGCCCGACTCGACGTACACAACCTGGTGATGCATGGTGTGTCCGCCGGTCCGCACCACTCTCACGCCCGGCATGATCGGACCATCACCGTCCATCAGATCGAGGACGCCCGCTTCGCGAAGCGGCACGTAGTTCTCGGCCAGATAGCTCGCGCGGTTGCGCTCGTTCGGATGCGTGGCGTCCTCGTATTCCGCCGTGCGCGCGACGTAGCGCGCGCGGGGAAACGCCGGCACGAGCCTGCCGGAGCCGTCGCGGCGCGTGAAGCCGCCGGCGTGGTCGAAGTGCAGGTGGGATGCAAGGACCACGTCGACATCGCCCTCGCTCAGCCCGTGCCGGGCGAGGCTCTGGCTCAGAGTCGGCGTACGGTCGATCGCATAGATCTCCACGCCCTTCGCGTCCGTTTTGTCTCCGACGCCGGCATCGACGATCATCGTCCGATCGCCGCGAACGAGGAGCGGCCGCATCGACAAACGGATGCGATTTCGATCGTCGGCGGGCGCGCGCCGCTCCCAGAGCGGCTTGGGCACCACGCCGAACATCGCGCCTCCGTCGAGGCGAAAGTGCCCGTCATACAGCGAGATGATCTCCAGCGAACCGAACCGCATCGCCCGCTACTCCGCTCCCCTCGGCGTGAAGCCGGAGATCTTCCTCTCCTTCGCGGCCGCCTGTGTCAGCTCGACGAGCACGCCTTGCGCACTCGACGGGTGGATGAACGCGACGAGTGAGCCATGCGCGCCGGGCCGAGGCTGGTCGTCGATGAGCCGCACGCCACGCGTTTTCAGCTCGCTCAGGGCATGGGCGATGTCGTCGACTTCCAGGGTCACATGATGCAGCCCGGGGCCGCGCCGGCTCAGGAATTTCGCAATGGGCGAGTCATCGCCGGTGGCCTCGAGCAGCTCCAATGCCGCATCGCCCAACGGGATGAAGTGCGCGCGCACGCGCTGCGATTGAACGTCTTCGGGAGGATCTATCTCGAGGCCCAGCGCGTCGCGGTAGAACGCCAGGGCGTCGTCCAGATTGGCTACCGCAATGCCGATGTGATCGAGTCTCGCGCGCATGATTGTCTCTCCGCTTGCCGGGATCCGGAATCCGCGATCAGGGATCCGAAAGATCTGAGCCCTTCGACGAGCATGAAGTTCCGGATCCCGGATCCCCGATCCCCGATCTCGTCACTCCGGCTACTCGCCGGTCCGTAGCGCCCGCGTCACGATCTCGTCGGCCGCCGTGTAGGGATCCACCTCGCGCCGCGCGATGCGATCCAGCATTGCGTCGAACTCGCCGGGGCCCAGCACCTTCGCCTCCACGTGCTGGACGAAACGCTGCGCGATCAGCTCGCGGACCCTCCACTCTGCGCGCGTGCGCCGGCGCTCACCCGCCGCCGGCGCCGTGTGCCTCCGGAAGCGCTCGATCGCATCGAGCAGTTCGGGAAGGCCGCGCCCGGTCGTCGCTTCGGTCTTGACGATTGGCGGACGCCACTCCTGCGGACCGAACGACTGCAACGACAGGAGTGCTTCTATCGACGCGACGGTCCTGTCGGCTCCTTCGCGGTCGGCCTTGTTGACCACGAAGATGTCGGCGATCTCCATGATGCCGGCCTTGAGCGCCTGGACCTCGTCCCCCGCTCCCGGCACGATCGTCACGAGCGACACATCCGCCGTTCGCACGATATCGACTTCGTCCTGGCCCACGCCCACTGTCTCGATGAGGACTACGTCTCTGCCGGCCGCGTCGAGAAGAAGGGCGACCTCGCTGGTCGCACGCGCAAGCCCGCCGAGGTGGCCGCGTGTCGCCATGCTCCGAATGAACACGCCGTCGTCTCCAGCGTGCGCCTGCATGCGGACACGATCTCCCAGGATCGCACCGCCTGTGAAAGGGCTCGTCGGATCGACCGCGACGACGCCGACGCTCCGGCCGTCCGCTCGAAACGACCCGATGAGACGATCGACGAGCGTGCTCTTTCCTGCGCCCGGCGGACCCGTCACGCCGATGAGATAGGCCTGTCCGGTTCTGACGAAGAGTTGCCGCAGCAGCTCGTCGCCGGCAGGCGACTCGTCTTCGATCAGGGAAATCGCGCGAGCCAGGGCCCGGGGATCGCCCCCGAGGACGCGCGCTGAGAGCGATCCATCTGTCACTGGCCGAGCAGCTGGCGAGCGATGACGAGCCGCTGTATCTCGCTCGTCCCCTCGCCGATGGTCAGGAGCTTCACGTCGCGGAAGTATTTCTCAGCCGGGTAGTCTTTCACGAAGCCGTAGCCGCCATGGATCTGCACGCAGTCGTCTGCGGCCTTGACGGCAATCTCGCTGGAATAGAGCTTGGCCATCGACGACTCGCGAGTCGTCCGGACGCCGCAGTCCTTCAGGTATGCGGCCCGATAGGTCAACAGCCGCGCCGCTTCGATTCGCGTGGCGTTGTCGGCGAGCTTCCACTGAATCGCCTGGAAGGCCGCGATGGGCTGGCCGAACTGCCGGCGCTCTTTCGAGTATCGAAGCGCCGCCTCGTAGGCGCCCTGCGCGAGTCCCACGGAGAGCGCCGCGATGCCGATGCGACCTGCGTCGAGCACCTGCAGCGTGTTGATGAAGCCCTGCCCTTCGTCGCCGAGCAACTGGGCCTCAGGCACGCGACAGTCCTGGAACACGACCTCGCTCGTGTCGCTCGCGCGCATCCCCAGCTTGTTCTCCTTCTTGCCGGGCGTCATGCCAGCGGTGCCGCGTTCGACGACGAACGCCGAGATGCCGCGATGCCCCTTCGTGCGATCGGAGATCGCCATGACCACCATGACGCCACCGATCCGTCCGTGCGTAATGAAGCTCTTCGATCCGTTGATGACCCACTCGCCACCTTTGCGGACGGCGGTGGTCCTCATCCCGGCCGCATCGCTGCCCGCGCCAGCTTCTGTGAGGCCCCAGGCCCCCAGCACTTCACCCTGGGTCAACCTGGGAAGGAAGCGGCGCTTCTGATCGTCGTTCCC
The DNA here is from genome assembly GCA_963730995.1 of uncultured Acidobacteriota bacterium. Classification (GTDB taxonomy): domain Bacteria; phylum Acidobacteriota; class Vicinamibacteria; order Vicinamibacterales; family 2-12-FULL-66-21; genus CAVSUB01. The sequence continues at coordinate 1,337,468 of CAVSUB010000013.1, forward strand.
GAACATCGCGATGTGCGCCGAACAGAGACCGTTGTGCGCCGCGACCGACAGCGCCACACCCGGACAGACGCGCGCGATCTCTTCGATGCAGATGCAGTAGTCCACGGCCGACATCGCCGACCCGCCGTACTCCTCGGGAAACTGGATGCCGGTGAGTCCAAGTCCCGCGAGTTTTGGCCAGAGCGTCTCCGGGAACGCTTGAGCTTCGTCCCACTCCATCACATGCGGGCGGATCTCACACTCGGCGAACTCTCTCACGGTGCGACGCAGGAGCTCCTGCTCTTCTGTCGGCCGGAAGTCCATCGCTCGCGAATGTATCACGGGCGTTATCCTTGGGGATGTTCACCCCGCACCGATGGATCGTGTCCGTTCTTCTCGTCGTCGGCCTTCTGGGAATCCCGTCCACTGCGGCCGCCGACATCACCGCTTTTCTCGGCGTCAACCCTACTCCCACGAATCGAGCCGCCAGAGGCTTCGCGATCGGAACCGGCCTCGTCATCGTCGCCTTCGAGTTCGAGTACGCGCACAGCAACGAGGACCTCTCCGAGGGATCGCCCGCCCTTCGGACGTTCATGTTCAACGGGCTCCTGCAGACGCCGATAAAAATCGCAGGCATGCAGTTCTACGGGACGGCTGGCGCGGGCGCCTACCGCGAGACGCTGAACGACAATTCGGAGACGAACGTAGGCGTCAACGTCGGCGGCGGCGTGAAGATCTCGCTGATCGGACCGATCCGGCTTCGACTCGACTATCGGGTGATGACGTTGCAGGGGGACGCGCGGCACCCGAAGCCGCAGCGGTTCTACGCAGGAGTGAACTTCAAGTTCTGAGGGCGAGTCAGAAAGGGTGATGAAAACGGGGCCGACAGGTTCTATGAGACCTGTCGGCCTTGAAACGTGCTGAACGGCGGTTTCCCGCGGAGCTCACTTGCCGATGGGCGTCAGGTTCAGGCGGCTCACGTTGGCAAACACGCCGGCGTACTTCTTCAGCATTTCCTGATTCTCAGGCGTTCCTGCCTGAGTCCCGAGGCTCTCCGAAAGGATGACCAGAGGATCGTACTCGGCGGCCGGGACTGCGGGATCGATCATCTCCAGATACAGTGCATTCTGCCCCGACGGCTCCGCGGCCTTGAAAACCTTCCAGCCGGCGAGCTGCTGCTTGCGCACCGGGTTCTCGCTCTTGGCGAGCGCGTCCTTCACTTTGCCAATCAGCTCTTCGAAGTTGGCGGTCTGATCCGGCTTGATCAGGAACATGAACGCGCCAGCAGGCCCGGTCAGTGCCATCCGTGGCTCTTTCTTGGCGGCTGCCGCATCGGCCGGGGGCTGCCCTGCGGGGGGCTGCCCTGCGGGGGGCTGACCCGCGGGGGCCTGAGCAAATACTGCGGCCGGCGCCAGAGCCAGCGCCAATGTAAAAGTCATGTTGATGACGGAGCGACGCATCCACTCTCCTCCTTGATCTAGCACGCGATCACAACCCAATACCGTTCAACGGAACGGCGACCGTTTCGATTACTGCACGCGAAGCGGCACAAGCCACCCTTGCGGCCCGGCACCCACCATTACTGCCCAGCGACCTACGACGGCCCCGACTGGAAAGGCGACACTTTACCGTACGCCGATGGCGCGCGCCTAGAAAGTTACGCAGGACTCACACGAAAACGGCCATGATCTCGTTGGCAACCAGCATTCCCTCCCTGGAGAGCCGGATCCGGTTGCCCTCACGGAGGACCATCCCCTCCGCGATGAAGGGCGCGAGGCCCGGCGCGAACCGTCCCCAGGCGTCCAGGCCGTACCGCGCGCCGACCGCCGCGATGTCGACGCCCCTTGCAAGGCGCAGGCCGGTAAAGAGCGCTTCTTCTGCTCGTTCCAGGGCGGTAAGTCGGCGGGTTTCAACCGGAAGCGCTCGTCCCTCGACGACTCTCTGAATGTAGTCCTCGGTGGCGGAGACATTCTTCCAGCGAATGCCGTCGCGGGTTGAATGCGCGCCGCACCCGAACCCGAGCCACTCGCCGTCTTCCCAGTACTTGAGGTTGTGCCGCGACTCTGCGCCCGGCTTCGCAACATTCGATATCTCGTATTGACGGTAGCCGGCCGCATCGAGCCTGCCCATGCTCCACAGGTACATCTCCGCGGCATCGTCATCCGGGGCGAGGGACCAGCCAGCCCGAGCCATCGTTTCCTTGAGCGGCGCGTTGGGATACAGCTCAAGGAGGTAGAGCGACGCATGGTCCGGAGCGACGTCCACCAGCGCCTCTACGCTTTCGCGCCAGTCAGCCGGAGACTGTTTCGGCAGCCACATCATCAGATCGAGACTGATGTTGGCGACCCCCGCAGCCCGGGCCTCGGCTATCGCCTCCCGCGCCCGGGCGACCGAGTGCACTCGTCCCAGGCGGGCGAGCTCCTCGCCTTTGAACGATTGGACACCGAAGCTGACGCGATTGACGCCGGCGCCCCGAAACCCCTCCATCCTGGCCACCGTCGACGTTTCGGGGTTGGTCTCGAGCGTCACCTCGGCGCCCGACGTGACGTCGAACGCCTCACGGCAGGCCGTGAGTATTCGGCCGATCTCTTCCGGTTCGAGGAGCGACGGCGTTCCCCCGCCGAAGAAGATCGTGTCGACGCGCTCCCCCCTGCCGGACTGCCGGATCTCGCCCTCCAGGGCCCGGACGTACCGGTCTTTCAGGCCGGTGTCCAGGAGACCCCGGTTGAAGTTGCAGTAGTTGCAGATCGAGGAGCAGAACGGGATGTGGAGGTAGAGCCCGAGCATCTTTTAGATCCGGGGGGCTTCGCCCCCGCGGCCCCCTTCGCCGTCGCTCGCGGGGACCCCGTGCCCCGCGCCGCTCCCGCCTTCGCCAAGGCTTCGGCGGGGCGCCGTAGCTTTTAGCGGTGGCTGGCAGGGGGCACGCTTGTGGCGCGCCGTTGCGATTATGACCCGGCCTTGCCTCCCGACCAGCCGAGCTCGCGTTTCCGGTCCGGCTGTTTCAGAGAATCGGGGGCCCTGAGCTGCGCGCGGACCTGGCCACGCGTCCGCGCCGGCAGCGACGACCTGCGCGCGGCTTTGGCCTTCCACATCGCCAGGAGGTCATCTCCGCCGGCATTCGGAGGCGCATGCCGGAAGTCGGCGCCGTCGAACTCCAGAAACTCGCACATCTCGTGAAGACGTGAGTGAATCCTGAAACCGATGCGCTCCTTCAGCGTGAAGTCCTGGGTCTCGGTTTCGACTTCCGGGGTGTCGTCGTAGTTCGACGTGAAGATCGTGAGCCGACGCTCGTTGTAGCGCGTATTCACGATCAGGTTCATCGTCTCTTCCACCCACTCGGAGGTCTTCTCGGAACCGAGATCGTCGAGCACGAGCAGGTCCGCATCCATCACCGGACGGAGGATGTCCATCTCCGCCGTACGCACCAGCGGGTTGTATGTGCTGCGAATCACACGAAGCAGATCGCGCGTGTCGTAGAAAAGTCCTCGCGCCCCCTTCGTGATGATCACGCGCCGCAGCACGGCGACTGCGAGGTGTGTTTTTCCGATTCCGGGCGGCCCGATGAGGCACAGCCCTTTTTGCGGTGTTGGAAACTCCGCCGCGAACCGTTGCGCCTGACGGACCGCGCTGAGCAACTTCTCGTTAGTGTAAGTGACGAACGCTTCCAGATCGCAGCGCTTGTAGCGCGGAGGGATGCGGGCGTTGTCGAGCAACCGCGCCGCCAGGCTGTTGCGCCAGCAATCGCAACGGACCACCCGTCGTCCGCCATCGGACTCGATCGCTTTCCAACCGGTGTCGTCGCAAATGGAGCAGGGCATCAGAGGCAGGAAGACCAGTGTAGCGAACGATCGACGATGCAGCAATCAACAAAACGTTCGTCGACCGTCTCTGAACAGAGATAAAAGAGTTCAGAAGGAGAATTCTTTTGTCTTCTGAACCTCAGATCTCCGTGAGACGAAAGCGTCGAATGATCTGGACTGCCTCGAGTTCCGGAGAAGTGGGTCAGACGACCGCGGCGATCCGCTCCGGTCAGCGTTTCGAGCTGACCGCACCTTTTTCTGCGGTCATGTCTTCGTCGGCTTCCTTGATCGTTGGGGCGGCCTGCACGGTCCGCACGAGATCGGTTGGTGACGACTTGACGAGCGCAGTACTGAGCCGCTGCTCCCAATCACCGATGCCGCGCGACAGCTCGCGCTTCACGTACTCCATGAACTCGTTGACTTCGAGCTGCATGGCTTCGATCTTCCGGCGCATGTTGAGGATGATCTCGACGCCGGCGAGATTCACGCCGAGATCTCTGGTGAGCGAAAGGATCGTCTCGAGCTGCTCGAGATCCTGCTCGGAATAGAGCCGCGTGTTGCCGTCGGTGCGTGACGGCTTCAGCAGGCCCTCGCGCTCGTACAGACGGAGGGTCTGCGGGTGGATGTTGTACTTCTGGGCCACCACGCTGATCATGTAGTACGCCTGACCGCCTGTGCTGCGCTTCATTGCTAACCGGGGGGCTTCGCCCCGCCGGACCCCCCATCGCCGTTCGCTCGCGGGGGCCCCATGCCCCACTCCGCTCCGGCGGGCGCGCCGTTGGCGCGCCGTGTCTGCCCGCCTGTCTCTCTACGTCCGCCGAACCTTGTTCTGTTCGTCCTGCCCGCCTCCGGCCCTGAACGCCAAATCCCTTCGCACGTCTCCTGGATTGAGCCGACCGAACTCGCGAATCAGCTCTCTCGAGCGATCGTCGATCGTCGAAGGCAGCACGATCCGCACCTCTGCGATGAAGTCGCCTGCTCCGCCGCCGGCCGTCGGGAACCCTCGTTCCCTCGCACGGAACTGACGGCCACCCTGGGTTCCTGGTGGCAGGTTGAGCCGTATCGCACCGTCGAGCGCCGGAACCTCGATCCGCGCACCGAGCACTGCCTCGTGCACCGCGACGGGGACCGTGCAGAGCACGTCGTCACCTACACGGCGAAAGAATGCGTGCGGCGCGACCTGAATCGTCACGTACAAATCGCCTGTCGTGCCGCCATGCCGGCCTGCATTGCCCGCCTCGGGGACGCGCAGCCGCGTACCGTCGCGACTACCTGCCGGTATCCGAACTAACACGGCCTCGCTTCGGACCGCTCGCCCGTGTCCCATGCACGCTGGGCAGGCGTCCGAGCGCCGCCTGCCCGTGCCGCCGCACGCCCCGCAGTCCTTCGCAAAGACCATGTGCCCGCGGGCCCAGCGGGTCTGGCCGCGACCCTCGCAGCTCGGGCATCGTCCTTCGACCGTCACCCTGAGCCCGGTGCCTCGGCACGCGCCGCAGGGGACCTGGCGAGTCACGACTACCTGACCCTCGTCCCCCGTGAACTGCACCTCGAATGACACCGCCAGCGTAGCGTGAAGGTCCGCGCCCGGCTCCGGCCGCCCGGCACCTGCCACCGGCACCGGATTCAGGACCTCCGCGAAGAGCTCGCTGAAAGTCGACGCCTGCGCGCCGTGCGCGCGCATCGAGAAGTCGAACTCCGTGAACTGCGGCACGTCCGGTTGCGGAACCTGCGGCTGGGCCGCTCCTCCTGTGTCGTATTCCTGGCGCCGGCAAGGATCCATCAGAACCTCGTACGCCTCCGAGATTCGAGAAAACATCTCCTGGGCAGTGCGGTCGCCCGGATTGATCCCCGGGTGATACCGCCGCGACAGGCGCCGGTACGCGCGCTTGATGTCCGCCGCGCTCGCATCCGGCCCGATGCCCAGGATGACGTAGAAGTCCATGGTCGTAAATCGTGATGGCGTTCCGGGACTCGGGACTCGGGGCTCGCCGCTCGCAAGACCTCACAACCTCAGGCGAACATCTGTAGGTTTTCGAGCCACGAGTCCCGAGCGGCGAGTCCCGACTCCTTACTTCTTCTCCTCTTCAACAACCTCGGCGTCGATCACATCCCCCTGCGACGGACCGGCACCACCGGACGGCTCCCCTCCAGGCTGCCCGCCGCCAGGACCGCCCGCACCACCGCCGGCCCCTGCCGCGCGATACATCGCTTCGGCGGCCTTGTGCTGCGCCTGGTTCAACGCGTCCATCCGCTTCTTGATGGCCGACGCGTCGTTCTGCTCGATGGCCGACTTCAAGTCGCCGACGGCCGACTCGATGGCCGCCCGATCCGAGGCATCCAGCTTGTCCCCGGAGTCCTTGAGCATCCTCTCGGCTCCATACGCCGCCGCATCCGCCTGATTGCGTGTCTCGATCTCTTCCTTGCGCTTCTTGTCATCGTCGGCGTGCGACTCGGCTTCGCGCATCATCCGATCGACCTCGTCCTTGCTGAGGCCGCTCGACGCGGTGATCTGGATCTTCTGTTCCTTCTGCGTCGCCATGTCCTTCGCCGAGACGTTCACGATGCCGTTCGCGTCGATGTCGAACGTGACTTCGATCTGCGGCACACCGCGAGGTGCCGGCGGGAGGCCCGAGAGGTGGAACCGTCCGAGCGTGCGGTTGTCGCGCGCCATCGGCCGCTCGCCCTGCAGGACGTGCACCTCGACGCTCGTCTGACTGTCCGCCGCGGTCGAGAACGTCTCGCTCTTGCGCGTGGGAATCGTCGTGTTCCGCGGGATCAGCGTCGTCATCACGCCGCCGAGCGTCTCGATGCCGAGCGAGAGCGGGGTCACGTCGAGGAGGAGCATGTCCTTGACTTCACCCGCAAGCACGCCAGCCTGAATCGCGGCGCCGACCGCCACGACCTCGTCGGGGTTCACGCCCTTGTGCGGCTCTTTCCCGAAGAGGTCCTTGACGATCTGCTGCACCTTCGGAATGCGCGTCGATCCGCCGACGAGCACGACCTCGTCAATCGACTTCGGGTCGACACCCGCGTCTGCGAGCGCCTGCTTGGTCGGGCCAACGGTGCGCTGCAGCAGGTCGTCCACGAGCTGCTCGAACTTCGCCCGCGTCAGCTTCATCGCCAGGTGCTTCGGGCCGGTCTGATCCGCCGTGATGAACGGCAGGTTGACGTCGGTCTCCATGACCGTGGAGAGTTCCATCTTCGCCTTCTCCGCCGACTCCTTGAGCCGCTGGAGCGCCATGCGGTCACGACCGAGATCGATGCCTTCCTGCTTCTTGAACTCGGCGATGATCCAGTCGATGATCCGCTGATCGAGGTTGTCGCCGCCGAGGTGCGTGTCGCCGTTGGTCGCCTTGACCTCGACGACGCCTTCGCCGACTTCCAGGATGGAGATGTCGAACGTGCCGCCGCCGAAGTCGTACACGGCGATCGTCTCGTCCTTCTTCTTGTCCAGGCCGTACGCCAGTGCCGCCGCTGTCGGCTCGTTGACGATGCGCTTGACGTCGAGGCCGGCAATCTGCCCGGCATCCTTGGTAGCCTGACGCTGCGCGTCGTTGAAGTACGCCGGCACCGTGATGACAGCGCTCGCCACCGGCTGACCGAGGTACTCCTCGGCGGCCTGCTTCAATTTCTGCAGGATCATCGCGGAAATCTCGGGCGGGGAGTATTCCTTGCCACCGGCCTGCACGCGCGCGTCGCCGTTGCTCGCGCGGACGACCGAGTACGGCACCATCTTCATCTCTTCGTTGACTTCGTCGTACTTGCGGCCCATGAACCGCTTGATGGAGAAGACCGTATTCTCCGGGTTCGTCACCGCCTGCCGCTTGGCGACCTGGCCGACCAGCCGCTCGCCAGACTTGGTGAAACCGACCACCGACGGTGTAATCCGGCTGCCTTCCGGGTTGGTGATGACGACTGGCTCGCCACCCTCCATCACCGCCACGACCGAGTTCGTCGTTCCGAGGTCGATTCCGATGATCTTGCTCATTGTGCTGTCCCTCGCTCCTGCCCGCCGGACACCCGCCAACAGGCTAAATCTTTATAACGCTGACAATATAAAACCTGAGCGGTCTCATGTCAATGCTTGGACCTCAGAATTCTCGTAACTTGGTGCTATACTGCGTCTTGCCAGCTTGCCTCAGCGGGATGCTTTTTCCGCTGTTACGGGAACAACGTCACTCCCCAGAGGTTCCCCATGAGATTGTGGGCAACGTCGCGCCCTGCATCCTCTGCTTGCGTGGCAGCGCTGCTGGTTAGCATCGGGGCCTTCGGCGCACCCGCCTCAGCTCAAGAGACATCCCCGGATCCACCGGCACACATCTCGGTAGTGGACGGCACCGCCTCCCTTGAAAGGGACGGCCGGACCGAAACGTCGCCAGCCTCGATGCCGTTGCTCGCCGGAGATCGACTCCGAACCCAGAACGGCCGCATCGAGGTTCTCTTCGGCGACGGCGCAACGCTGCACCTCGACAACGATTCCACCGTCGACTTTCAGTCGGACGAAGTGATCCGGTTGTTGGAAGGGCGCGTGCGGCTGACCATTCCAGGACCACCCCGACGCGTGTCCTACCGTATTGATGCGGCGTCCGGGTGGGCGGAGATTCAGCAGCCGGGTGAATACCGCGTCGCGGTCACCCGCAACAGTCGTGACTCGCAGTCGTCCCGCGATCCCCAAGCCAATGAGGTCGAGCTCGTCGTTGTGCGCGGCGCTGCGGACCTGATGAATGAAGACGGCCAGACCACGCTGCGCGCCGGAGAACGCGCGTTTGCGCGCGCCGGAACAGCGCCGTCCTACGCGTACGTCTACAACTCGGCCGCCTGGGATGCTTTCGACCGGTGGTCGGAGGCTCGGCGAGCGGAACGGAACGGGGCTTCCGCCCAGTATCTGCCCGAGACGGTTCAATACTATTCCTCGACGTTCGATCGCTACGGTTCCTGGCGGCATGACGCGTCCTACGGGTACGTGTGGTATCCGACGGTGAGCGTCGGGTGGCGACCCTACTTCTACGGCCGGTGGGCGAACTATCCCTCGTTCGGGTGGACGTGGATCGGCTCGGACGCGTGGGCCTGGCCGACGCATCATTATGGGCGTTGGGGCTTTTCAGCCGGCCTGTGGTTCTGGATCCCCGGGCGTACGTGGGGTCCGGCGTGGGTGTCCTGGGCGTACGCTCCGGGCTACGTGAGCTGGTGCCCGCTGGGGTGGGACAACAGAGCCGCCATCGGATTCGGGCACGCGGGATATTACGGCGGACGCTACGATCCGTGGCACGCATGGACGGTCGTGCCGCACCAGCGATTCGGATACGGGTACGTCAATAGCAGTTATGTTGGCGGAACCCACATCGACGCCCGTACTCGCGGCGCGTTCGTCGTCCGCGACACCTCGCCGGCGTTCCGCGGGCCCGCCGTGCCGAGACAGGCTGCACCAATCTACGCTGCCGGAACCCGCAGGGCTAGTGCCGGCCCGGGTGCCGGTGACGGCCGCTTCGCGGTTCAGGGCGGGACCGACTCGCGATCTCGGGCGACGGTCCGCGGCGGCGCGCCGGAGGCGCCTCGCGCCGGCGCGGCAGACGATGCCGCTGCAGTGTTCAGGAGTCGTCGGCCGTCTTCGGCGTCCTCGGGCGTCGGCTATCCGCCGGCCGCACGAGCACCGCGCGAGTCGGCTGACGTGATCGGGAGGATGGGAACGCCACGCGAGCCCGCCGGTTCGTCCCGATCGGCTGACACAGCCGATATTCCGGTTCATCGAGGCGCAGTTCCACGTCAGCCTGATGGCTCGCAGGCCGCTCCCAGTCCGGACCGCGGACGGTTGGAAGTACCCGGTTATCGGCGAGCGCCGGCCGCATCTCAAACGGCGCCTGGCGGCCCCGCGCCTGCCGACCGGTCGTGGTCCGCCCCTGATCGACAGCTGCCTTCGCGCCCCTCTGGAAACGATCGCGGCCCAGTTGTCTACCGCGGTGGCCGTGTGTCGCCCGAACGCCAGGTGCCCGACGGCGGTGCGGCGGACGCCCGGAGTACTGACGGCTATCGCGCAGTTCCGCGCGGCGCCGGCGAGAGCGCTTCACCACCGTCGTACCGATCCTACCCGGGGGTCATCGAGCACCGAGGCACACCTCCGCCAGCGCCAGCCGCAGCGCCGGCACGAGAGCCCGGGCCCCCGCCGGCCGCCGGCCCATCACGGGGCGAGGCACCTTCGCGCGGCGAAGCGCCTTCTCGAGGCGAATCACCCTCTCGAGGTGAAGGCAGCCGAGCGAGGCCATCGGGTGGTCAGGGCCAATCCGACCGCGGCGGGGCCGTGCGTCGAGGCCGGGGATAAGAAGAAGTCGGGACGGATCCCGTCTCGATCGTTTTATGGCCATCTACGCAATCCGCTTCGCCCGCCACGCCGTCATCACGGCGCTGTTCGTCGTCGCCGCAATCCTCGGCATCGCGACCGGTGTGATCTTCGCGTACGCCGGCGACCTGCCTCAGATCTCCGCGCTGGACGACTACACACCGAGCACGATTTCCCGTGTCTACGGCTCTCACGGTGAAATCGTCGGCGAGTTCTCCACGCAGCGCCGCGAGATCGTTCCGTACGACGCCATCTCTCCGAAGTTGAAGCAGGCCATTCTGGCCGCGGAGGACTCGGAGTTCGAGCAGCACTTCGGCCTCAGCATGCCGCACATCGTGATGGCCGCGACGCGCGACATCCTGGGCGCGATTCGCGACAAGATCACCGGCCGCCGATCCCGGCCCAAAGGCGCCAGCACGATCACGCAGCAGCTGGCGCGCGGGCTCTTTCCTGAGGCGGTCGGGTTCCAGATCGGCGACGTCAGCCTCGAGCGAAAGATCAAGGAAGCGCTCGTCGCGGTGCAGATCGAAAAGCGCTACACCAAGAGCGAGATCTTCACGCTCTACGCCAACCAGATGTACCTCGGAGAGGGCGCGTACGGCGTCGAGGCCGCATCGCGGACCTACTTCGGCAAGTCGGCAAAGGATCTCACGCTGGACGAAGCGGCGACCATCGCGGGCCTCTTCCAGACGTGGCGCAATGCGCCGACAGTGAACATGGACCGCGCGAAGCGGCGCCGCGCCTACGTGCTCGATCGAATGGCCGAGGAACGCTACATCACTCTCAAGGAAGCCGAAGACGCCAAGGCGCGGCCGATCGTGCTGGCGGCGGCGCCGGCGGCCAGCAACTCCATTGCGGCCTACTTCGTCGAGGAAGTGCGCAAGGACCTCGAGAGCCGGTACGGCGCGAAGCAGCTGTACGAAAACGGCCTGTCGGTGCAGACCGCGCTCGACGTACAGGCTGCAGGAAGCGGCCAGTGCGGCCCTGGACGCCGGTCTACGACGGGTCGACAAACGTCGGGGGTTCCGGAAGCCGCGTCGCAACATCATGGCCGAAGGCAAGTCCATCGATGCGTTCTCGAGTACCCGCGTTGGGATCACCCGATGACTGTTGGCGACGTCGTGCCGGCGGTCGTCAGCGGGATTGAGGGAGCGTCCATCGTCGCGCACGCGGGCAAGCTGCGGGTGACGATCGACAAGAAGGGATATTGCGTGGACGGGCAAGACGAACCCCACGCAGCTCGTCGCGGCCGGTGATCTGATCGAGACACGTCTCCTGACCGTCCCCGAGACCGGGCACGGCCGCGACCGGCACGCTCGAGCAGCCGCCAGCCGTCGAAGGCGCCTTCCTCGCGATCGACAATCACACGGGCCAGATCCGCGCAATGTCCGGCGGCTACAGCTTCGATCGCAGCAAGTTCAACCGCGCGACGCAGGCGTACCGTCAGGTCGGATCCGCATTCAAGCCGATCGTGTACACCGCGGCGATCGATCGCGGCTACACGCCGGTCACGGTGCTCTGGACACGCCCGCCACGCTTCTCCGGCGGCGCGGGCCAGCCCGCGTACTCGCCGATGAACTACGACAAGAAGTTCGAGGGGCCGATCACGCTTGCGGCACGCGCTCGAGGAATCGCGCAATGTGCCGGCGGTGCGCGTCATGGAGCAGCTCGGTCCGAAGCAGGTCATTGCATACGCGCGACGCCTCGGCCTCGAGTCGCCACTCCCGCCGTACCTCGCCGTCGCCCTCGGCGCCGCGGAGGCCACCCTGATGGAAATGACGAGCGCTTACTCGGTCTTCCCGAATCAGGGCGTGCGCCTGCGCCCGTACTCGGTGCTCAAGGTCACCGACCGGGAAGGCAACGTCCTCGAGGAGAACCGCCCGGAACCGAAGGATGCGATCCGCGCCGACACGGCCTTCGTCATGACGAACCTGCTGCAGGGCGTCGTGCAGCGCGGGACCGCGGCGAAGGCGGCTGCTCTGCAACTGGCCGATCGGCGGCAAGACGGGAACGACAGACGACTACACCGACGCGTGGTTCATCGGGTTCGATCCCGACATCACGATCGGGGTCTGGGTCGGCTACGACCAGAAGCGGACGACTGGGTCCCGCCGCGACCGGCGCGGAAATCGCGCTGCCGATCTGGATCGACATCATGAAGGCCTATATCGGCGACCGGAAGGACCCGCCGAAGTTCGAGCCGCCCGGTAACATCGTGTTCCTGTCGGTCGATCGGCTCTCTGGTGAGCTGTCCACAGACGGCACGCCGGGCGCCATCACGGAAGCCTTCATCGCAGGCACGCAGCCCGGGTCAGGATTCCGATGAGAACGGCTAGTCTTCGTCGGGAGTGGCCTGACCCAGCGTGCCCGCCGCCTTCTTCATCAAGTACGATCTTGATGAACCCGTCGATGTCGCCGTCCAGGACGCGGTTGACGTCGCCGACTTCTTCTTTCGTGCGGTGATCCTTGATCAACTGATACGGATGAAGGACGTAGCTGCGGATCTGACTGCCGAATGCGATGTCCTTCTTCTCTCCTCCGAGCTGATCCAGCTTCGCCTGCTGCTCCTTCATTTTCAAGTCGAAGAGCCGCGACTTCAGGACCTTCATCGCCGAATCGCGATTCCGGTGCTGCGATCGCTCGTTCTGCGACGATACGACGATGCCCGTCGGGAGGTGCGTGAGGCGGACGGCGGAATCGGTGACGTTGACGTGCTGCCCTCCGGCGCCGCTCGAGCGATACGTGTCGATCCTGAGGTCTTTGTCCTCGATCTCGATATCCACGTCGTCGGGCAGCTCGGGCCAGACGAAGACAGAAGCAAAAGAGGTATGCCGGCGGGACGCCTGATCGAACGGTGAGATGCGGACGAGGCGATGGACGCCCGCTTCCGCGAGCATCAATCCGTACGCGTAGTCGCCGGCAATCGTGAGCGTGGCGCTCTTGATGCCGGCTTCGTCGCCGGGCTGAAGGTCGATGACGTCGCGCTTGAAGCCGCGGCGTTCCACCCATCGCAGGTACATACGCAGGAGCATCTCGGCCCAGTCCTGTGACTCGGTGCCGCCCGCGCCGGGATGGATCGTCACGATCGCGTTCTTGCGATCGTGCTCGCCGCCGAGCATCTTCTTGGTTTCGCCGGCATCGACCTGCGCCGACAGGTCGTCGAGCGCGCGAGCGAGGTCGTCGCCGACGGGCTCCCCTGCCTCGGCCCATTCGACGAGGACGGCGAGATCCTCGGCGCGGCGCCTCAACGCATCGCTGAGATCGCGATCCTCCTCCAGCCGCCTGCGGCGTTGGAGCAGCTTCTGGGCACCCGCCTGGTCCTTCCAGAAGTCCGGATCGGCTACGCGGGACTCGATTTTCGACAGTTCTTCGGCAGGCTTGGCGGCGTCAAAGATAGCTCCGCAGGTCCTTGGCGCGGCGCGCCAGATCGTCATGCCTGCGAAGCTGTTCGTCCAGTTGTAAGGCCATAGATTGGTGACCAGTATTGTAGCTCAGAGATGCGGGGTGAATGGCGCCCGGGACGGAGGGAGCGGAGATTCACAAACGGAGAAACGGAGTCAACGGAGGACGAACGGAGAAGACAACTCGACGTGGTCTGGGCCGGTTTCTCACATTGTCTGCGCGCCGGTCCGAAGGACCGGCGTGGGCGCGAGGGAGAGTCGGATATCACAAGCATCGGGAACACGGGGATGCTTGCGATATCCGACTCTTCCTCGCACCCTACCGCGCTGCGCGCGGCGCAGACAACGACGAACGGATTCAGCAACTCTTCTCCGTTCGTTCTCCGTTTCTCCGTTTCTCCGTTTCTCCGTTTCTCCGTTGTGAACGTAACCGTTATCTCCGCCCACTCCAGTATCTCCGCGCACTCAAGGGCCGGATCACCTCGCAGCCAGCGAAGCCAGCAGCGCGGCCGTCACCAGCGCCAGCGACAGCCAGGCGACCAAATCGCCAATGCGGCTGTATGTAGTCCGCTCCGTCAGGAACCGCAGATCTCGAATGAGGATCTTCCGTTCGAAGAGTTGCGACCGATCGAGAACGCGCCCGTACGGATCGACGAAACCGCTGATCCCGGTATTGGCCGCGCGGGCGAGATACCGGCCGTTCTCGATGGCGCGCATCGAGGCCTGATCCCAGTGCTGATACGCTGCCGAGGATCTGCCGTACCAGGCATCGTTCGTGATCGTCGTCAGCAGCTCGCTCCCCTGCCGGACCGAATCGCGGATCATGTTCCCGTAGATCACCTCGTAGCAGATCGCCGTGCTCGCCATGTGGGATCCGACCGGCAGCAGCACCGGGTCCAGGCCAGGCGTGAAATCTCCCGCCGCTTCGACGATCGGCCCGACGAAGAACAACAGCCGCTTGAGCGGGACGTACTCGCCGAATGGCACGAGGTGCATCTTCCGATACACAGCGCCGACGGCTCCGTCCGGCTTCACCAGAAAGGCGGCGTTGTAGAGGCGAGAGGACGGTTTCTCTCCCGGTCCCGTGACCTTGATCGGCTCGACCTGATCGCTTCCCACGAGGACGGTCGCCTGTCCCTGATGCGCGAACCGGCGAACGGCGCCGCCCCTGGTGATGTCGCGCTCGAAGAGGTACGGCGTCGACGACTCGGGCCAGAGAATGAACGTCGCCCCGCCCGCCAGCGCCTCCCGCGACATCGCCAGATAGCGCTCAGAGATCTCGTCCACGAGGCGCGGGTCCCACTTCTGGCCCTGCTCGACGTTGCCCTGCAGAACGGCCACCCGCACCGGCTCGCCCGCCGACGTCAATGCCGAGGCCGCCATTCGCGACCTGCCCCAGAGTGCCGAGCACACGACGAGCAGAAGGGTGCACGCAGCGGGCGTCCACCGCCGGGCAAACTGCCGCGGACCCCGGTCGACTATCGCCAGCGCGACCGCGGATGCCGACAGCGCAAGAAGCGCCGAAAGTCCGTAGACCCCGACCACGCTCGCCAGCTGCGCGATCGGCAGCCAGGTCACCTGGCTGTAGCCCAGAAGCTCC
Organism: uncultured Acidobacteriota bacterium; assembly: GCA_963730995.1. GTDB lineage: Bacteria > Acidobacteriota > Vicinamibacteria > Vicinamibacterales > 2-12-FULL-66-21 > CAVSUB01. The sequence continues at coordinate 1,352,582 of CAVSUB010000013.1, forward strand.
CACGGAAAGCCGTCCCAGACGTACTGCCGTCCGAGTTCGCTCGCAACCCAGGCGGGTGATGCCAGGAGCAGTCCGATTGGTCCAAAAACACGAACGAACCTGACGACGAGGACGGCAAAGAACGCCGGGAAGAGAGACAGATAGGCGACCAGCAGACCGGCGGCGACGACCGCCAGCGGCGGCGCAAGGTCTCCGAACGTGGTCATCGTCTCGACGAGCCAGTACAGCGTCCCGGCAAAGCACACCGCTCCGGCCACGAGACCAAGGAAGAAGGCGCGTCGATATGGAGGCGGGAAGGCAACGTCCCGCGCCAACGCCACCAGGAGCGGCGTCAGCGCGAGCCATGCGCTGGCGGGAGCGCCAAACTTCGGAAAGCTCAGTGCGAGGAGTACGCCCGAGAGCGCAGCTAGCGCGAAATCCAGGGGTTGAACTTCTCTTCCTTCTCGAGCCGCCGCGCCACCTGTTCGGCCTCGCCGCGATCGTCGTACCTGCCGACCTGGACCTTGAATATCTGGCTCGACGCGGAGCCCGCCGGGTTCACGATGAACGCCGGGTATCCCTTCCCTGACAAACGTTGAACGATGGACGATGCCGCCCCGCGGTCCCGAAGGGCAACGAGCTGAACGACCCATCGCCCGGGACGCGCACCGGCAGCGGCCGGAGTCTCGGTGGCGCCCTTCGCGGCGCTCGCGGCCGGCGCGGACTTCGGGGTTGGCGGCGGCTCCGGACGCACCGTTTCCGGATTGACGGGCTGAGGCCTCGCATCCGTGCGCGCCGTCGTCCCTTGGGCCTTCAACTTCTCGGCTGGCGCCTTCTCGCTCTCGAGGCGTTTGCGGTACGTGAGCTCGTCGTCTGCGGGAGGCGACGGCGGTTCCGCTGCCGTTGCCGCAGGCTTGCCGGCGGCTTGCTCGGTGACCGGTGTTGGAGGCTGTGCCTGTGCCGCGGGCGGCGGCGCCTGCGTCCCAGCCACAGGAGCGGACGCCGGCCTCGTGAGCGCGGCGTCAGTCGGCTCACCTGCCCGTTCGTTGCGCACGCCGCGCCCGACGAGCACGCCGCACAGGAAGATGACGACGGACACGGCGGTCGTCATCATGAACAGGAAAACGAGCTGCTTCCCGCTCAGTTGAATCTCGTGGAAACCGTCGTCGGCGATGTCCTGTGTCATGTCAGCCACGGCTTATTCCTTGCGGCCGCCGATCAGATTGATCAGCTCCAATGGGAGGGGAAAGACGATGGTGGAATTCTTCTCGGATGCGATCTCCGTCAGCGTCTGCAGATAACGCAGCGTGACGGTCACCGGCTCGGTAGCGATAACGGCGGCAGCTTGACTGAGTTTGGCGGACGCTTCCAGTTCCCCCTCGGCGTGAATGATTTTAGCACGCTTCTCGCGCTCGGCTTCCGCCTGACGGCCCATAGCCCGCTGCATGTCCGGGGGCAGATCGACGTGCTTCACTTCGACGGCCGACACTTTGATCCCCCACGGATCGGTGCGTTGATCGAGGATGTGCTGCAGGTCGGTGTTCAGCTTCTCCCGCTGCGAGAGCAGGTCGTCGAGCTCCACCTGCCCCAGCACGCTGCGGAGCGTCGTCTGCGCGAGCTGCGAGGTGGCGTAGTGGTAGCTTTCGACCTCCACGATCGCGCGGCGCGGGTCCATCACCCGAAAGAACACGACCGCGTTCACCTTGACCGAGACGTTGTCGCGGGTGATGACGTCTTGCGGCGGCACGTCCATGACGATCGTCCGAAGGCTTACCCGCATCATCCGATCGATCGGTGCGAACACCAGGATGATGCCGGGACCCTTCGGATCCGGCAGGAGTTTGCCTAGCCGGAAAATGACGCCGCGCTCGTACTCGTTCAGGATCTTGATCGAGCTGATTAAGTAGAACCCGACGATGACGACGAAGATCAGGAGCGGCGAGAGCATCAGCACTGGACCTCCCTCTGGCTAAACGAAGCCGTGACCTTCGCCCTTCGCGGGTTGCGCTGCGGACCTGACTCTCGACGAAGCTCGACGAGCGAAGGCGGTCAGGTCGGCCGAGACGGTCAGCTCAAGGTCGCTGAGCCGCTCGCTTTCGTCGTCGGTTCCGGATCGACCGTCAGCATCAACCCTTTGACGGCCACGACGCGCACGGGATCCCCTGCATGTATCGGCACATCGGCCCTGGCAGTCCAGATCTCGCCGTGGGCCTGAATCTGGCCCACGCTGCCCCGTTCGAACGACGTCAGCGCCCGTCCAACCTCGTCGAGCATGCCGGCGTCGCCCGTCACGGCCCGGTGCCGCTGGGCTCCCACCGCCAACCTGACGAGGAACAGCACGATCCCGCCCACCGCGATTGAGACAGGCACGATCAGCCTGAGCCCGACCTGAAGCTCAGGCAGCGGTGAATCCACGAGCATCAGCGACCCGAGCAGGAGGCTGACGATGCCGCCAACAGCGAGCACGCCGTAGCTCGTCACCTTGACCTCGAGAACCAGTAGAACGATCCCGAACATGATGAGCAGGATGCCCGCCGCGCTGACCGGCAGGACCTGGAAGGCAAAGAACGCCAGGAGAAGGCAGATGCCGCCCGCGACGCCCGGCAGGACCGCGCCGGGCGACCAGAGCTCCACCGTCAAGCCGAGCGTCCCGAGCATCAGCAGGAGGTAGGCGATTTGCGGGTGTGCCAGGGCGCTGAGCGTCCGCTGGGCCCATGTCATCGAGACGCTTCGCGTGACGGCGTTTGCCGTGTGCAGCGTGACGGCGTGGCCGTCAAAGCGGTTGACCGTTCGGCCATCGAGCTTCCTGAGGAGATCGGGTACGTCGGAGGCCAGCAGATCGATGAGTGGCGGCTTTGCTTCGAGCGCCTCGTGTTCCGTGTAGGTCCGGCTCTCGGTCACCGCCTTCTCCACCAGGTCAACGTTCCGCTTGCGCTGCGTCGCGATGGTGCGGGCGTAGCCGGCGACGTCGGAGGCCATCTTCTTGGCCATCACCTCGTCAACTTGCTGTCCGTTGCCAGCCACGGGATGGGCGGCGCCAATGTGCGTCCCCGGCGCCATCGCTGCCACGTCAGCAGCCATCGTGATCAGAAAGCCTGCGGAGGCCGCACGCGAACCCGACGGCCCGACGAACACCACGACCGGCGTCTTCGCCGCAAGAATCGCCGTATTGATGTCCCGCGTCGAGTCCACGAGCCCGCCGGGAGTCCGGAGCGTTATGACGATCAGCGCCGCACCCGCCGAATCGGCCTGAGCGATCGCTCCCTGCAGGTATTCCGCGGAAACAGGATGGATGATGCCGTCGACCTCGGCGAGATAGACAACCGGCTGTGGCCCGTCGGGCGCCGACGCCAGAGGACCGGCGCCACGCCAGACGCCACCGCCAGCAACCCCGCCGCCGCCAACGTGCGCGAAATCCACATCGGATTACTCCTGGAAGCGAACGCTATCAGCTCTCAGCCTTCAGCTGACAGCTAGGCCACACAAGTGCACTTCAGATCGAACCTCTAGAACCCTAGAACCTCGAACCCTTAGAACCTCTAGAACCTCTGGAACCCCTGGAACCCCTAGAACCCTCTCTCACCGTATCTCCCCCAACATCTTCCTGGCCTCCCCCGACGTCGGATCCATCACCAAAGCGCGCTCCGCTTCCGTGCGCGCTCGCTTCGTGTCTCCCGTCTTCAAGTACGCCTCGGCGAGCGCGACGTGCGCCTGGGCCGTATCGGCGCTCCAGATGGAGATCTTCAGCGCGTCCACCGCGTCTCCGGCCCTTCCGCCCCGCAGATAGATCCGACCGATCAGCAGGTGTGCCTGCGCTTCGTATGGTGACAGATAGACCGCGCGCCGCAACTCGGCGAGCGCCTCGCCATCCTGCTCCCGGTCGAACAGGCGGCGTCCACGTTCGAGGTAGAACGTCGCCAGATCGCGCTGATCGCGCTGGGCCGACGCGCTCACGATGACGCCGGCGTGGAGGCCGCCGGAGCCGTCCGGATCGAGCTGCACGCGCTCGAGATTTCGAGGGACGGGTTGACGCTCGGCCGCTCCCGTCCGAACCAGATCCTCGTACCGCGACGAGAGCTGCCGCGCCAGGTCCCGCTCGCGTCCTGCTTCCACGGCGCTGCCGCTCGCCTGCAGGGCCGCCGCGAGGACGAAATGCGCGTCGGCGTCGGCCGGATCGCGGCGAAGCGCCTCCCGCAGCCAGTAGATGGCCCCCTGAAAGTTCCGGTCGTTCGCGTATGCATAACCCAGGTTGAAGAAATAGTCCGCCGCTCCCGGATCCTCTTCGGTAGCCTTGGTCAGATAGTAAATTGCCGTCCCGGACTGCGGCGTGCCCCCACGCCGGATCTGAATCACGCCGAGATTGTTGTCGACGGCTCCGCGCGTAGGCAATCCGGGAACGGGGGCCGCGCCCGGGGCCTGCAGCAGTCCGCCAAATGTCTCGAACGCATCGTCGTACCGCTCCATATTGAGCATCGAGGTCGCGGCACAGAAGCGCGCCCGTGGAGACAGCGGCGGAGCTCGAAGGAATGGCCCGGACGGCCGCCAGCGCTGCAACGTTGTCCCCCTGATCCGTGCGTACCTCCCAGAGCGACAGTCGGGCCCGATCGAACGCCGGAAAATCCTGGAGCGCCGACTCCAGGAATGTCGCGCGATCCGAGAGCCTGGTTGCGACGAGGCCTTTGATGTAGTTTTCAAAGGCGCCGAGTGGCGGTCGTACGCCTGGCGTCGAAGCCCGCGACGCCGGCGACAGCTCGGACGTCAGGCTGCGGACCAGGCGATCGTGAAGATCGAAGAGCTCCGTGAGCTGACCTTTCTCGATGACTGGCTGCCGCACGCGTCCCGCATCGACGCGGATAGTGTGGGCCTGAACGGTGAGACTCCGATCCTGCACGCGAAACGTGCCGGTGACCAGCTCGCTGGCGCCGAGAAGCTCGCCGACCTTGATGACCGTCGCGCGGCTCAGCGTGGCGGACAGCGGCAGATGGAGCTCCTCGAACGCACGCACCCGCTCGTCACGGCTGATTGCCGCAAGACCCTGAGACCTGAGTCCGTCCGCGACGAGAATGGCGGACGCTTCGCCGAGCCAGACCATACCCGCGTCGGCGCCGGTGTTCTCGAACGGAAGGACGAGGATGCGGGTCTGGGACGACGGCGCAGCGGACGCAGACGGGGAGGACGTCTGGGCCGAGACCGTCGGCGCCAGCATCAGAAGCAGGGACGAGAGTGCGAGTGCTCGCCGAGGCATGTCGTTGAATCGTCTCACGACGTCGCCGCCGAGCGTGCCCGAGACTGGTTTCCTCGGTCGGTATAGAGCGCACTTCAGGCTCCGCCCCTGGGGCCCCTCGAGCACGGCGGCCACGACTAGGCGGCCGTGGGCCCTTCGGGGGCTGGGCGCTGCAGCACGACCGCCAGCACGCATCCCTTGCGAGCACCGGCCCCTCGGCATTCGTTGACCTGTACGTCAGCCGGGAGCGAGAAATGCCGCAGGACGCGAGCAATGGCGGCGGCGTAGAAACCGCAGAGCGGAAGCATCGACGCTTCGCGCACTTCACAGAACAACGAGCCGCGCAGGTCAACAGACGCTTTGCCCCCGCGCAGCTTCGTCAGAGCGCGAGTGCCCGGATACGTCGTCGTCACGAGCGCGCGGGCTACCCGAAGTGCGCTTCGGACCCGCCAGGATTCCGGAAGCGCCTGGATGATCCTGCGCTCGAGATTCGGCATGCCGCTGACGGTCCAATCAGCAGCGTACTCTCCGGCCTTCGCCGTGATCTGATTGTACGCGTCGCCTTCAACCCGGAGAAAGCTCAGGACGGCCGAGAGAGGTGCCAACCCAATCGTGCCCTCGCGCAAACCGGACGTGCTGAGCCAGTTCTCGTAGAACTCGATCCTGTTCGGCAGCACGTCCTGGATGGCCTGGTGCATGCTGGCAACAAGCACCCGCCCGATTCTCGGTTCGCTCATCGAAAGAAACCGGGGGGCTTCGCCCCGCCGGACCCCCCACCTCCACCCCAGCGCGCAGAAGACGCGCGGCGGGCACCCCAGTTGCGGACGGCATCCGCTGGCCGGTTCTGATATCGTTCCGTCAGACGATGACGGGAACGTCGGTGGCGGCGGCCATCCTGGCCGGCGGCAGAGCACGTCGCTACGGCGGCGTCGTCAAGAGCACTCTGGTACTCGACGGCGCACGCATCATCGACAGGCAGATCGCCGAGCTTCGAAAGGTCGCGGATCCGATCTTCATCGTCGCGCAGGATCCGGCTCCTTTCGCGTCGCTCGGCCTGGTGGTCGTTCCCGATGTCGTACCGGGTTGCGGGGCGCTCGGCGGAATCTACACCGCCATCGTCCGCTCGCCGCGGCCCCGGACGCTCGTCGTGGCCGGGGACCTCCCGTTTCTGAGCCCGGCGCTCCTCGCACGGTTGGTACAGGAGACGGATGCCGACCTGGTCGTGCCGCGCGGACCGCAGGGCAACGAGCCGCTCTGCGCGGTGTATTCGAGCGCCTGTGCGGGACCGATACGTCGGCGGCTCGAGAGCGGAGCGCTCAGGGCGGCAATTCCGCCGGAGGGCGTGCGGGTCGAAGAGATTGGGCCGGAGATGCTCGCGGCGTACGATCCCGACGGTCTGCTGTTCGTCAACGTCAACACGCCGCATGATTACGAACGGGCCCGGGATCTGATCGAATCGCTGCCGCAACGGCCGGGCGATGGTATCACGGATAAACATTCCCCTTCATGATTCTACCGATTCAGCACACGGTCCGCGGTCGCCTCATCGAAGCAGTCGGCCGCTTGTACGGGATTCCGTCGGACGACCCGGCGCTCGCTTCGATCGCGATCGAGATGCCTCCCCGTCGCGCGCTCGGCGATCTCGCCGTGCCACTCGCGTTCGAGCTCGCGCGCCGGCTTCGCAAGGCTCCGCGCGCCATCGCGCAGGAGATCGCCGGCACGCTCGGGGCGATCGAGGGCATCGATCGCGTGGAGGCGGCACCCAACGGCTACGTGAACCTGTTCATCGACCGCAGGGCCGCGCTCACTCGCTGGCTGGCCGCCGACCAGGCGTCGCCGTCCGATCCCGGCACCAAGACCATCGTCGAGCACACGGCGATCAACCCGAACAAGGCCGCCCACATCGGGCATCTTCGGAATGCCGCTCTCGGTGACGCGTTCGGGCGGCTGCTTCGCTTCCTGGGGCGCACGGTCGAAATCCAGAACTACATCGACGACACCGGTGTCCAGGTAGCGGACGTGGCGGTCGGATTCCGCGAGCTCGAAGGCAAGTCCCTCGACGAGGTCCGGAAGATTGCCGACGCAGGACGCTTCGACTACGAATGCTGGGATCTTTACGCCCGCGTCACGGAGTGGTACGAAGAGGACAAAGAGCGGCTCAAGATACGCGCGACGACGCTCCACGACATCGAGCGGGGCCAGAACCCCACCGCCGATCTCGCGCACTTCATCGCCGATCGGATCGTTCGCTGCCATCTCCGGACGATGAAGCGGATGAACATCGGATACGACCTTCTCACGTGGGAAGGGGACATCCTGAAGCTCCACTTCTGGTCGCACGCGTTCGAGTTTCTCAAAAAGACCGGCGCGGTGTTCCTTCAGCCCGAGGGCCGGCTCAAGGGCTGCTGGGTCATGCGGATCGACGAGGAACCGGGACCCGCGGGCGACGAGCCGCCGGCTGCGCCGGCGTCCGGCGCGGATACTGGTCCTGACGCAGGCCCGACCTCCGGATCGATCGTCGAAGGATCGGCGGCCGAGCCGGGAGGAATCGAGCCTCGCGAGAAGGTGATCGTCCGATCGGACGGGACGGTGACGTACGTCGGGAAAGACATGGCCTACCAGCTCTGGAAGTTCGGGCTGCTGGGCAAAGACTTTCACTACCGTGTCTTCGACAGAACCGCCGCGAGCCCCCTCTGGTCGACCAGCGCCGACGCGGCGAACGCGGACTCGAATCACCCCGCGTTCGGCGGCGCCTCCTGGGTGTGCAACGTCATCGACACGCGGCAGTCGTACCTGCAGAAGCTGGTCAAGCAGGCGCTCGCCGTGCTCGGGTACGAGCGTCAGGCCTCGCACTCGGTGCACTACTCCTACGAAATGGTCGCTCTGTCCCACGCCACGGCGCGCGAGCTCGGATACGACCCCAGTGTCGACGCCGATCGGCCGTTCGTCGAAGTGTCCGGACGGAAGGGTCTTGGCGTCAAGGCGGACGATCTTCTGGACAGGCTGACCGAGAAGGCGGCCGCCGAGGTGGCGAAGCGCAATCAGGATCTGCCCGCCGAGGATCGCCGCCGCATCGCGGAATCGATCGCGGTCGCCGCGGTGCGGTACTTCATGGTGAAGTTCTCGCGCGGCAAGATCATCGTCTTCGACATAGACGAGGCGCTCAGCTTCGAAGGCGAGAGCGGCCCGTACTTGCAGTACGCTGTCGTGCGTGCCAACAACATTTTCGCAAAGCTCCGAGAGCGTGACGGCATCGACGTCGCCGGCGTCCTCGCGTCACTCGATCGCACTCCGGCTGACGCTCTGACCGGCGCATCGGAGGAATCGCTCGACCTCTGGGGCCTCGTTCTCGAGGCGGCTCGGCTCGACGAGGTGGTGGACCAGACCGTGCGGACGCTGGAGCTGTCGGTGCTGGCGAAGTACGCGTTCAGCCTGGCCCAGGCGTTCAACGGCTTCTACCATCGGTATTCCATCCTCAACGAGGAACGTCACGATGTCCGTCAGTGGAGGGCGGCGGCGGTCGCCTACTACCGTGCGCAGCTCACCCGGGCGCTGGATCTGATGGGATGTGAAGTGCCGGCAAAGATGTGATCAAGAAGTGATCATCTCGGGATCAGGGATCCGGAAAATCCTGGAGTCTCGATCGACGGCTCTCTTCGGATCCCTGATCCCTGATCCCTGATCTCGACCCTGATCCCTGACAACCACTATGTCCTCCCCAATCATCGGCATCACCCGCTGCAGCAAACTCGACGACTACGTCGCATCTGTCGAACAGGCGGGAGCAAAAGTCCGAGTGCTCGAAGTCGGCGACAGCCCTCGGGCGCTCGTCGGCGTGCTCAATGGCGTCGTGCTGACGGGCGGAGGAGATGTCGATCCAGTGCTCTACGGCGAGGACAGGCACGAGTCGGTCGAGGACGCGGAGCCTGGGCGCGATGAGTTCGAGATCGATCTCGCCAGGCGCGCGATGGCGACTGATCTGCCGCTGCTAGCCATCTGCCGGGGCGCACAGGTGCTGAATGTGGCCGTCGGTGGAACGCTGATCCAGGACATACCCTCGTCTGTTGAGTCCGTTTTGAAGCACGCGATCTCGACGCCGCGGGACGCACTTGCCCACGAAGTGAGCATTACGCCCGGATCGCGCTTGCACGAGGCTTTGGGATCGTCGGTCGCCGCCTCCGGAGACTGCCGCGTCAACAGTCGGCACCACCAGTCCGTAGGACGACTTGGGACCGGACTCGTTGCCACGGCCACCGCGTCCGACGGCGTCGTCGAAGCGATCGAGCAGCCCGAGGCGCGGTTCTGCCTCGGCATTCAGTGGCATCCGGAAAACTTCTGGCGGACCGGCGAGTTCAAGCCGCTGTTCGAATCGTTCGTGGCAGCCGCGCGCGAGCGGATGACGGAGTCCGAATTCTGACTAGTGTCGAGTCACTAGCTCCTCTCAAACACTCCGACTGTTTCAACATGTGGAGTATTCGGGAACAGATCGAATGCGCGAATCGCCTCGAGTCTGTAGCCGCCGTCAAACAGCGCTCGCGCATCGCGCGCAAGGGTTGGCGGATCGCACGAGACATAGACGATCCGGGCGCCGCCGTGCGCAGCGAGATGGTCCAGGACCGCTCTTGACATTCCCGTGCGCGGCGGGTCCACGATCACGGTGGGTGGCAGCTGGCGACCGCGCGCGAGGTGCCGCTCGACTGGCGCAACGACGGCCGTCACACGTTCTGCAAAGCCCGCCGCGTTTCGCTGCAGGTCGCTGCCACTCGCTCCGGGTGCCTCAACCGCCGTCACACCGCCCCGGCCCGAAGCAGCCAGCGACACGGCAAACAGGCCGACACCGGCATAGAGATCCAGCACTTCTCCCTCTGGCAGAACGCTGTCGATGACCCTCGTCACCAGCTTCGGCAGCAGGAAGCGATTGGCCTGGAAGAACGACTCGGCGGTCCTTGCGAGCTCCCCTTCGCCTCTGCCTTCGGTGATCGTCGACAGGGAATCCGAGATGCCAGGCGCGCCTGCGGAGGTCCGGCTTCCATCCGGGGTGGCCGCCACAACGGACCGAATCGACTCTCCGATCAGGGACTCGAGATTCGACGGCGTCAGCCGCCGGGAACTGGAGATTTCCACGAAGATCGCTCGTTGGTCTGCCGGAATGTTTTCAGCAATCTCGAGCGACGAAACGGGAGCTCCTGACCGTGTCAGGCTCTCCACCACCCGCGCCACCGCCGACAGCGTTTCTGCCGCGAGCTGGCCCGTTCCGGCGGCATCGCAGAGCTCGTGGGATCCCTCGCGATAAAAGCCCGCACGACCGTTCCGCACGTGCAGACGGGCGCGCATCCGATAGCCGTGCTCCGGGGACGCCGCCACGCCGACTGGTACGGTCAGGGTGTGTTTGCCGATCCGCGCAAACGCATCCGCGATCACCTCCCCTTTGATCGCTCGCTGACGATCGCCAGAGATGTGCGCGTAAAGACATCCGCCGCACAACGGATCGTGGATCGGATCGCGACGGTCGGGAGAAGCCTCGATCACGTTGACGACGATCGCAAACGCGACCCAGCGCTCGACCTTCTCGACGCGCGCCATGACGTGCTCGCCGGGAATCCCGCCGGATACAAGGACGATCTGCCCCTCGTGCCGGGCGATCATGCGCCCGCCCGCCGCCGGCCGCTCGATCGCGAGCTCGATCAGATCGCCTGCCGTCAACATTTCGTTCAGTCGAACGCCACGCGGGGAAGCCTGGCGGTTTCACGCACCAGCCGAAGGTAGGCCATGTCCACGGCCGTCGCCCTGGCGTCGGCCGGCATTCGCTCCCCGAAGGCTGCGAGCTCTTCCTCGGCCTCGCGTCGCAGACGTCGCGAGGTCGGTTCGTCGAGCAGGCCGGCTACGCACCGCATGAGCCCGCGATCGATCGAATCGAGCTCCGCAATCACCGCCTGACGCTCGTCTCCACGTGCCCTTCGAGCGGCCTCTGCGATGCGATCCAGCGCCTGAACGGCCTCGTCTATCGCGCTTTCCGGCAGCGGTGCGACTCCTTCAGTCCCTCTGAGCGCGATGAGCCGGGAGACGACGCGCTCGATGTGCGACGCGAGACTCGGCTTACGTGTCGCCGCGCTGGCGGCCTCTGGTGGAGCGACTCCGACGGCACGTCGCCAGTCGTCGAACAGTTGAAGGATGTCGGCGGCACAGAACTCGATCCGGATCGGCCGACGACGCGTGGTCTGCGCTATCCGCCGTTCGCAGCATTGATCGATGCCGCGAAACGCAATCTTGAGGGGAATGCCCTGGCGCGCCCACCTACGAACCTCCTCGAACGCAGGGCCCACGATGCGAATCAGATGTCCGCCGTTCTTCTGGCACAGATAACTCTCGATCTGCCGGCAGTACTCCGCGATCGCCTTTGGATCTTCACCATTCACTTCCACACGACCTCGCCCGCGATGACGCGCTCGATCCGGCCTCCAACTCGAACGAGCAGCGCCCCAGTGTCGTCGATTCCGAGCGCAACGCCTTCCACCCGTCCTGACGGCGTGCCGAACTCCACGCCGCCGCTCCGAGACAAGGGCGACAACATCCGCCAGTCCTCGAGGACGCGAACGGCCATGCCTTTCTCGAAACTCGACAGACACGAACTCAACGCTGCAAGCGTCTCCGCAAGAACCGACCCCGCGTCGACGGGGCGCCCGAGCTCCGCTTCGATCGACGTCGCCCGATCTCTCAGTTCCGGCGGATACGCCGTCGTCCTGAGGTTGATGCCAAAGCCGAGGATGACGTAGATGAGGCCTTCGGCGCCAGAAGATGCTTCCGCAAGGATCCCTGCGAGCTTGCGCGGCCGAGATGGTCGCGCACTGTCGGGCACGATGATGTCGTTCGGCCACTTGATTTGAACAGGCAGCGCTGTCGCGCGCGTGATTCCCTGCGCTACGGCCACGCCGCCGGCGAGCGTCAGAAAGGGAGCCGCGCTCGGGTTCCGGACGATGAGCGAAACGTAGAGACCTGCGTCCGGCGGGGAATGCCATCGTCGGCCGAGCCGGCCGCGACCGGCGGTCTGAGACGATGCGACGACGAGCGTGCCTTCGGGTGATCCACCGTCCGCGAGCGCTGCGGCGACGTCGTTGGTCGATCCAGTTTCCGTGAAGTAGTGGATCTCTACGCCGAGCCTGCCCCGCCGTGCCGCGGACGATTGGAGCGCCGCTTCAAGTTCCTGGGGAACGGGCTCAGGCATCCGGCTCGAGCTCGAAGCTCAGATCGACCGATGGCGCGGAGTGCGTGAGCGCTCCGATGGAAACGTAGTCGGCGCCAGTCGCCGCGAGCTCAGGCAACCGCTCGAGGCTGACGCCGCCGGAAATCTCCGTCTTGGCGCGCCCCGCGATGCGCCGCACGGCTTCTCGGATGTCCCCGGTTGACAGGTTGTCGAGCAGGATGACGTCCACGCCGGCGGTCAGCGCCTGATCGACCTGCTCGAGGCTCTGCGCCTCGACCTCGATCGGCATCTCCTGACCGGCCGCCTTCATGCGCCGCACAGCCTCCCCGACTCCACCGGCGAGACGCACGTGGTTGTCCTTGATCAGGATCCCGTCGTCGAGGCCGCCCCGATGATTCATCCCACCGCCAGCCCGCACGGCGTACTTCTCCAGGGCGCGTAGCGTCGGCGTCGTCTTGCGCGTGTCGAGGATCGTGATTCGGCCGCCTGCGGCCTCGACGAACTGACGTGTGAGCGTCGCAACCCCCGAGAGCCGCTGCAGGAAATTGAGCGCCGTGCGCTCAGCTGTCAACAGGCTCGCCGCAGAGCCTTTGACAGTCGCGACGATGTCGCCGGAAGCGCACTCGTCCCCATCCTCGTGACCGCTTTGGACCGTGACCGACGGATCGAGCTGCCGGAACACCTCGATGGCGACATCGAGCCCTGCCACCACGCACGCTCCCTTCGCCAGGAGCACACCCGTCGCTCGCTGCTGCGGGGCAACGGTTCCCTCCGTCGTCACATCTCCCCAGCCGAGATCCTCGGCCAGAGCGCGCCGCACGATCTCCCGGTAGGTGCCAGGCTCGAGCGGAGTGAAGGGAACGCTCTTCATGTCCGCCCGTCCAGTGGCGGCTCGGGATCTGCCAGCACGACACTGACATTGAAGGCTTCCGATGCCGATGACTCGAGGCCGTCGATGAGCCCGGAGGCGCGAAGGTCCCGCTCGACATCATTCAGCAGCGCCAGCTGTGCCGACGGCGCCAGGATTGCGGCGCGCGCCACGCGGGTCTTGAGCGGCCGCTGCTCCTCCGACTTCTTCTTGCGGATGGCGCCGAGAACGGCGCTGGCGAATTCCAGCGCCTGCACGCCCGACTCGTGCTCTCTTGACGGTTCACACGCCGCGAGGACTTCCTCCGGCGTCGGCCAAGGCGCCCGATGAACGGACCCGTCCTGCCACCAGGACCACACTTCTTCCGTTACAAACGGGAGGAAAGGCGCAAACAGCCGAAGCATCGTCGACAGCGCCGCCATCAATGCGCCGTTCGCCGACGCGGCAAGCTCCGAACCCTGATCGCCGTAGCGACGGCCTTTGACGAGTTCGAGGTAGTCGTCGCAGAACGACCAGAAGAACGATTCCGTCCGTTCGAGCACACGCGCGTAGTTGTACCCGTCGAGGTCTGCCGTCGTTTCCCGCACCAGCCGAGCGAGCGACGTGAGGAGCCCGCGGTCAACAGCGGCCGTCACCGGTCCTCGCGGATCGGGCCGAGACAGAACGAACTTCGACGCGTTCAACAGCTTGATCGCGAGCCTCCGGCCCACCTTCATCTGGCCGGTGTCGAAGGCCGTATCCGTGCCTGGCCGGCCACTGGCGGCCCAGTAGCGCACGCCGTCCGACCCGTGCTCGTCGAGCAGTCCTTTGGGGGTGACGACATTGCCCTTGGACTTCGACATCTTCTTGCGGTCGGGGTCGAGCACCCATCCGGAGATTGCGGCGTTCTTCCACGGCAAGGAATCGTGTTCAAGCTCGGATCGCAGGACAGTCGAGAACAGCCACGTGCGGATGATGTCGTGCGCCTGCGGTCTGACGTCCATGGGGAACACGCGGGCAAACAGATCGGGATCCTCCTCCCACCGCGCCGCGATCTGCGGGGTCAGCGAGGATGTCGCCCAGGTATCCATGATGTCCGGATCGCCCGTAAAACCGCCAGGGACGTCGCGCTGCTCGGCCCGGTAGCCGTCCGGCACGTCGGTCGACGGATCGATTGGTAGTTGCGTGTCGTCAGGAAGCAGCCGCGCCGCGTGGTCGGGCGTCCCATCCTCGCGGATTCGATACCACACGGGGAACGGCACGCCGAAGAAGCGCTGCCGGCTGACGCACCAGTCGCCCACAAGGCCGTTGATCCAGTTCTCCAGACGCGCCTGCATGTAGGCCGGGTGCCATCGCAGCTCGCTGGCCCGCGCGAGCAATGCCCCGCGGAAGTCCATCGTCTTGATGAACCACTGGCGGCTGGTGAGGATCTCGAGCGGACGGTCGCCCTTCTCGTAGAACTTCACGGCGTGGGTAATCGCGCGGGGCTCGCCGAGGAGGTCTCCGCTCTCGCGCAGAAGCTCTACGATCCGAATGCGCGCTTTGAGCGCGGACAGGTTCGTCAGCTGGTCGTATGCGTGTTGCGCGCGCGGCCGATCGACCGTTTCCCAGCCGGGTTCCCCCCACGTCACCGGCCGCAGTGCGCCGTTCGGCTGCAGGATCGAGCGGACCGGCAACGCCAGCTCGCGCCACCAGACGACGTCGGTGACGTCGCCGAACGTGCAGATCATCGCAACGCCCGATCCCTTGTCCGGATCGGCGAGGTGATGCGGCTTCACGGGCACTCGGACGCCGAAGATCGGCGTGACGACGTCGGTACCGAAGATCGGCTTGTAGCGCTCGTCGTCCGGATGCGCCACGAGCGCGACGCACGCCGGAATCAGCTCCGGGCGCGTCGTCTCGATCTCGACGAACTCGCCGTCCGGCCGCGCGAAGCGGATGCGATGATACGCGCCCGGTTGCTCGCGATCCTCGAGCTCCGCCTGCGCGACGGCGGTACGGAAATCCACGTCCCACAGGGTCGGCGCCTCGAGCTGATAGGCGAGGCCGCGCCGTAGCAGCCGCAGGAACGCGAGCTGTGATACGCGCTGGGCACGTCGATCGATCGTGGCGTAGGTCAGCGTCCAGTCCACCGACAGCCCCAGCGTCCGCCACAAGTCCTCGAACGCCTTCTCGTCCTCTGCGGTCAACCGCGTGCAGAGCTCGATGAAGTTGGGTCGGGAGACGGGCACCGGCTGCTTGCCCGGCTTCTCAGGCGGAACGAACGCCGGATCGTATGGAAGCGAGGGATCGCACCGCACGCCGAAATAGTTTTGCACCCGTCGCTCGGTGGGAAGTCCGTTGTCGTCCCACCCCATCGGATAGAAGACGGCCTTGCCACGCATCCGCTGGAAGCGAGCGACGACGTCAGTGTGCGTGTACGAGAAGACGTGGCCGACGTGAAGCGACCCGCTGACGGTCGGCGGCGGTGTGTCGACCGAGAAGATATCTGCGCGCGACCTGGTGCGATCGAAGCGGTAGACGCCCTCGGATTCCCATCGGGCCATCCACTTCTGCTCGAGGCCTTCGAGCGCGGGCTTGTCGGGAACGGTGAAGGAACGCTGGAGGTCCAGACCGTCTGGCATGACCCTCCATCCTATCAGTGTTGGAGGCACTGTGTACGGCCGGTCTGGCGAACCACCGGAGTAGAGCGGCAACAACGCGCGACCGGATCCGACAACAAGCTGTCGGATTCTGCTGAATCAGGCGCCGCCGCTCTGTCGTTGCTGCACTTTCTTGATGCGCTCGATCTCTTCGCGGACGAGGCGTTCCGCCGCGTCGAGGACAGCTTGCCGCATGGGCTCGTCACCGAGTCGGGCAATCACCCGACGCGCGATCTCATCGAGCGTCGCATCCGACAAGGCGAGTGGCGGAAGGGCAGGACCGGAAGACGGGGTCCCCCGTTCCGCGGCAAGCAGCGCGCCGAACGCATCGGACAACGACGGCGACGTCGACGCCTCTGCTGCGGCCGACCCTTGATACACCGAGCCTGGATCCGTGGCCGGCGTCGCGCCGGCCACGTGGACGGGCTGCCCGGAGTTCGTCACGATCTGCGGATTCCACGCGCCGTCAGCTTCTTCACTCGCGCCCGCCGCGGCAGACGGCACCGGCACTCCAAACGGTCGAGGGGTTGTGCTCATGGAGGCGAACGCTGCGTCGAGGCGATCGAGGTAGTCTTCGCCCGCGGATGACGGCGGCGTCGAAGCGGGCGCGTCAGCCGCGGAGCCCCAGGCCGCCGCTGGCCCGTTTGGAATCGAAGGACGTGCGGATGCGTGACGGCCCGCCAGGAGCTCGCGAACACGAGCGATCACGAGCTGCGGCTCGAACGGCTTGACCAGCACGCCGTCGCAGCCGACGTCCCGCGCGCGAGCGTGATCGACGGGCTCGAAAGCTCCAGCCAGCAGCAGGACCGGGATGTGCGCGAGGTGCGCGGATCTTTTTCACGAACGCCGCGACCTCGTAGCCGTCGTGTTCCGGCATCCCGACATCCGCGAGGATGATGTCCGGCGGAGTGGTCCTGATCTTCTGGATCGCCTCGCGCCCGTCGCTGGCCGTAACGACGGTGATGTCTTCGTCGGCGAACGTCAGCTCGATGACGCGCCGAATCGTCAGGCTGTCGTCCGCGAGCAGCAGTGTTGGCATCTCGTAACCGTATCCTAGACCTGCTCGACGCGAGGCCGGACATTGGCCTGGATGAACTCGACGATCTGCTGCATCGGGGTTCCGGGAAGGAAGATGCCCTTCACGCCCATCTCGCGCAGCTTTGGAATATCGACGTCCGGGATGATTCCGCCGACCACCAGCAGCACATCTCCGAGCCCGCGCGCCTCGAGCAATTCGAGCACACGGGGACAGATGTGCATGTGCGCGCCGGAAAGGATCGAGAGGCCGATCGCGTCGGCATCCTCCTGGAGGGCCGCAGCCACGATCTGCTCGGGCGTCTGGCGGAGGCCCATGTAGATGACCTCCATGCCGGCATCGCGCAACGCGCGCGCGATCACCTTCGCACCCCGATCGTGCCCGTCGAGGCCTGGTTTCGCGATGACGACTCGGATTTTGCGCATTAGTCAACGGTGTCAGCTTCTCTCACTGCCGCGGGGCCCCACCCCACGGCCCATTCGCCGCTCGCTCCGCTCGCGGCTGGTTAGCAGCGACAGCCTGCGGTCAGGAGCGATTATCTGTGTAGGATCCTTCGACCGAGATCGCAAGGTTTTGCGGATCCCGGACCAGCTGGATCCCGTCAGCGTCAGATAAGGGGCACTTCCTGATATTCCCCCCACACCTGCCGGAGCGCATCGCACATCTCGCCCACAGTGGCGTAGGCGCGGACGCAATCGAGCAACGGGGGCATCGTGTTGTCCCGGCCGCGAGCGGCTGCCTGCAGCGCATCGAGCGACCGCTGCACGGCGGCGTTGTCTCTCGTCCGGCGGAGACTCGCAAGACCGGCGAGCTGCTTCTCGGCCGTGCTGTCGTCGATGTAGAGGATCGGCGGCGGCGCCTCGTCCTGCTGGACGAAGCCGTTGACGCCGACGATCACCTTCTCACGTGCCTCGACGGCCTGCTGGAACTTGTAGGAGGCTTCGGCAATCTCGCGCTGGGGATAACCGTCTTCAATTGCCTCGACCATGCCGCCGAGGCGATCGATTGTCTGGAAGTACTCTCGAGCGCCGCGCTCCATGTCGAGCGTGAGCCGCTCGATGAAGTACGATCCGCCGAGCGGATCGACCGTGTTGGTGACACCGCTCTCGTACGCGATCACCTGCTGCGTCCGCAGTGCCAGCGTGGCGGCTTCCGCCGTCGGCAGCGCCAGGGCCTCGTCCAGCGAATTGGTGTGGAGCGAGTTCGTGCCGCCCAGCACCGCCGCGAGGGCCTGCAGCGCCGTTCGCACGACGTTGTTGTACGGCTGCTGCGCCGTCAATGAGACGCCGGCCGTCTGGGTGTGAAACCGCAGCTTCCACGAGCGCTCGTCCTTGGCGCCGAACCGATCCCGCATCACCTCGGCCCAGAGCCGTCGGGCGGCCCGGAACTTGGCGATCTCCTCGAAGAAGTCGCTGTGCGAGTTGAAGAAGAACGAGAGCCGCGGCGCGAAGTCGTCCACGTCGAGCCCGGCGTCCATGCCGTACTGGACGTACTCGATCCCATCGCGGAGGGTGAACGCAAGCTCCTGCAGCGCCGTCGATCCCGCCTCGCGGATGTGATACCCGCTCACCGACACGGTGTTCCAGCGCGGCACTTCCTCTCCGCAGAAGGCGAAGACATCGGTGATGAGCCGCATCGATTCGCGCGGCGGATAGATGTACTCCTTCTGCGCGATGAACTCCTTGAGGATGTCGTTCTGGATCGTACCCGAGAGCCTTTTCCAGTCGGCGCCCTGCTTCTCGGCGACAGCCAGGTACATCGCGAAGAGCATCGGCGCCGGCGAGTTGATCGTCATCGACGTGGTGATGCCACCGAGATCGATGCCGTCGAACAACCGCTCCATGTCGGCGAGCGACACGATGCTGACGCCGCACTTCCCCACTTCTCCAAGCGCGAGCTCGTGATCCGGATCTCGCCCCATCAGGGTCGGGAGGTCGAACGCGACGCTGAGGCCGGTGCCGCCAGCCGCGAGCAGGGTCTTGTAGCGGGCGTTGGTTTCCTCCGGCGTCCCGTAGCCCGCGAACTGCCTCATCGTCCAGAGCTTGCCGCGGTAACCCGTCGGATGAATGCCCCTGGTGTAGGGAAATCGGCCGGGATCGTTCAAATCGCGCGCGTAGTCGAGCTCCCCAACGTCCTCGCTCGTGTAGAGGCGGTCAATCGGACGTCCGGAAATCGTGGTGAACGGCGTCGGCCGCTCCGGCGCTTTCTTCAGCGGCCGGCTCGAGAACCTCGCGCTGCCAGCGGTCGCGCGCGGCCTCAGCGCTCGCACTCTTCATTACCGGACATTATAGTCAGCTGGTGGTTCCTGCTTGCTGCTTCCCGCTTCCCGCTTCCCGCTTCCTGGTTCCCGCTTCCCGCGCGTCACGCGAGCCCGGCTGGTCATTCGCCTTTCGACTCAGCCGGACCCAACGCCGGAGCGGGAAGCTGGGAGCTGATAGCTGATAGCTGATAGCTGATAGCCGACCTACTGCATCACCGCGCACGTCACGTGGACGCGCACCTGCGCGCTCATCAGGGTCGTGGCGGTGTTGTTGCGCACCGCAACGCGCCAGCCCGACGTCGATCCGGTGAACGGCTCGGATGCGAGGACGGTGAGCTGCTGCCCCGACCCGACGAGCTCGAAGCCGCCGCCAAGCGGCATTCGCCCCGCGCTGCAGTTTGCCGACTGCGGCGCGAGCACCACCGCCGGGTTCGCGTTGAACGGTGTGTTGGGGACGACGATGTATTCGTAGCCACTGACGCCGGAGGGACCTGGGAGGCCCATTGGTCCTGCCGGACCGATCGGCCCTCCAGGGCCCATTGGCCCGATCGCGCCTGAGGCACCCTGCGCTCCCGCGGGACCTTGGGGACCGGGATTGCCGGCAGGACCCGCGGGACCGGCCGCTCCCTGGATGCCCTGAGCGCCTGCATCCCCTTTCGGGCCCTGCGGACCGATCGCACCGCCCGGTCCCTGCGGTCCGACTGGGCCGATGTCACCCTTTGGACCTGCAACCCCTGCTGGTCCCGCTGGCCCCGTTGGCCCTGCTGGTCCGACTGGTCCTACTGGCCCCGCCGGTCCAGGAGGCCCCTGCGGGCCCGTCTCGCCACGAGAGCCAGTCACTCCGGTGGGGCCCTCCACCGTCGCAATCGTTTGCGCAGTCGCGTAGAACACGCCGACATCCGGCTTGCCGTTGCCGCGCGCGACGGTCACCAGATAAGTGCCATCGGGCATTGCTGCGGGGAACATGACGACGAGCTGCGTGTCGCTCGCGCTGATGACCGTCATCGGCATCGACTCGCAATAGACGGCTGGTGCAGTCGATCCGAAGTTCTGCCCCTTCAGCGTCAGCGTCTCCGCTGGTCGGTTCACCGCGGCGCTGAGCACGACGAGCTGCTTGTCTGGTCCCGCGAGGACGATTCGGCCCCCGCCGAAGGTCCCCATCAGCAGAAATGCCGCAACGAGCTTCCACCTGGATGTGCGCATGGCCTCCACCTCCACCCGGGATCAGGCAACAGGAGGACCACCCGACCATTTCGCCCTTGCGACGCGCGCAAGCGCTGCGACGTGAGCGGGTTTGGCGTGGGTGCACACAGCCCGCACCGCTCACCCTCTCTTCTCGATCGTGGCGCATTACGGAACAGGGCGCACAAGTTCGAGATCGGCATCGGTCCACGGGGCCGATACGACGGAGACGCACTCCCGATTTCGATTCTGTCGGCCGCAAGAAATCCTCGCCTCACAAGGCTTTCTCGAGACCCGCCTGTTCTTGACTTGCGCACGGGGCCACGTTAGCTTGAGCCGTTTGGGATCCGGCGGCGCACGTAGACGAAGGCGATCACATCCTCAGGAGTGTTATGGAAGCAGGCGGAAGCATCTTCAACGCAATGCTCCAGGAGTTCGACGGCGCCGCGCGGCTGCTCGGTCTCGATCCTGGCATCTGGAAGATCCTCACCAGTCCGAAGCGGCAAATCACCGTCTCCTGTCCGATCCAGATGGACAACGGCGAAATCGAAGTCTTCACCGGATACCGCGTGCAGTACAACATCACCCTTGGCCCGGCCAAGGGCGGCATCCGCTATCACCCCGACGTGTCGCTCGACGAAGTCACGGCGCTCGCGGCCTGGATGACGTGGAAGTGCGCGGTCGCGCACGTGCCGTTCGGCGGCGGCAAGGGTGGCGTCGTCTGCGATCCGACCCGCATGTCGCGCCGCGAGCTCGAGGCGCTGACGCGCCGCTACGTTGCGGAAATCATCGACTCCATCGGCCCAGAGAAGGACGTCCCCGCGCCTGACGTCAACACGAACGATCAGATCATGGCGTGGGTCATGGACACCTACAGCATGCACGTCGGCCATACGTCCACAGCCGTCGTCACGGGTAAGCCCGTGGAGATGGGCGGATCGCTCGGGCGGCGCGAGGCTACCGGACGCGGCGTGATGATCGTGACGCGCGAAGCGGCGCAGCATCTGGGGTTCGACATCAAGGGCGCGACAGTCGCGGTGCAGGGTTTCGGGAATGTCGGGTCGGTCTCAGCGGATCTGCTCGCGGGACTGGGCGCGAAGATCGTCGCCGTGACGGACTGGAAGGGCGGCGTCTACAACCCGGACGGGCCTCGACGTTGCCAGGATGCTCGATTTCGCTCGCCAGCACAAAACGATCGACGGTTTTCCCGGCGGGGAGTCGATCGAGAACGAGCAGCTGTTCGCGCTCGAAGTGGACGTGCTCGTTCCGGCCGCCCTCGAAAATCAGATCACGATGGAGAACGCGCCGGCGATCAAAGCGAGGATCGTGGCGGAGGGAGCGAACGGACCGACCACGCCGGAGGCGCACCGGCATCTGCACGAGCGGGGCGTCTTCGTGATCCCCGACATTCTCGCCAACGCCGGCGGTGTCACGACGTCGTATTTCGAGTGGGTGCAGGATCGCCACGGCTACTTCTGGACCGAACCCGAAGTGAACCACCGGCTCGAGACGATGATGCGTGAGGCGTTCCGCGCCGTCCTGCAGACGTCCCTGAAGTACAAGACCGACATGCGGACCGCCGCCTACATCGTAGCGATCAACCGGGTCGCGACGGTGACGAAAATGCGAGGGATGTACGCGTGAGACGCCGGTCCGGCGAGGCGGTGCATCGTACCGCCTCGTGATCTCGTCCTTGATGGCGCGGACGCGAAACTAGCGGCCTAGCGGCTGACCTTGAAGGCGATGAGCTCCTGCGCTGTGCCGGTAGCGGTCTTCGCGTTGATCTCGATGACGTAGTCGCCGGCCGCCAGAGAAGAGAGCCCCAGTTCCAACTCGCCCTGGCCAGGGGTGGCTGTCTGCATCGGCACTTCCGACATCGACGTACCGCCGCGATTGAGGAGCCGCGCTGAAACTGCGGGCGCGGCTCCGTCGCCACTGTACGCCTCGACCCGCACGTAGAGGCGCTCGGCCCGACTGAACGTACGATCGGCGATCGGTATGGCCGCGGCATTCGCTTTGATCAACTGCACTTCGCGGACCGTCCGGCCTTTGTAGACGCGCGGCGTGCTGAGGGATACCTGCACTTTGGAGAAGTCCGGAACGGTCAGTTCCTGGGTCGCGGAGTCCATGACCTGGCCGCGGCTGTTCTCGACGACCATGCGAAGCTGAAGCGGTCCGGGTAGGGCGTCGAACGAAGCGCTTGCGCCGGCGGCCACGGGCGTGCTCGCGGCACTCCCTCCCGAAGACGGCATCGTCGTGCCCGAATTGCCCGCTGGCGCCGCCCCTTCTTCAGGGATACGTCCGCGGAACACCGGACGGCCGTCGGGAGCAGTCGCCGTGAGCATGACCCGATTCGCGCCGCTCTCGGCTCCGCGCGCCTGAGCATCCTCGCTCGACATCGGCTCCCACGCGAACGTGACCCGAGGCGAACCGTTCGTCCCCTTCGCCGTGCCGATCCAGAACCTCGCGACACGCCCGCGGGGTGGCTCGGCAATCGCATTGAGTGCGGCCGTCACGGCTGACGGCGCGTCCGGCTTCGGCGGCGCCGTCGCGCGCGCGACGTCTTCGTTCGTGTACGCCCAGTAGCCCTTGCGTGCGCGGACGTCGACGTTCCGCCGCGTCACGCGGACCTTGATCTCGTGAAACTTCCCGTCGGTCGGGGCCTGCGTGGAGTTGTAGCCGAGCAGGTAGTAGCCGCTGGCGTCGCGGATGATCTGCTTCATCCCGACGGCCAGATCGTTGCGGTTCACGATGGCGCGGCCGTCGGTGTTGTCCGACGAGTACCCTCAGCGAGTCGATGGTTTGGTCCAGCCCTTTCTTGTCGGTCTGGAGGCCGACGCCGGCATTGATGTCGTACTCGAATGGGGTGAGCCCGCGGGGATCGACGGAATAGATGGAGGTGTTCTGACGGTTGGCGGTATCGAACACTTCCCGCATGTCCCCCAGCATGTCCGCCTGGTTGAAGAAGTCGACGGTATCGCTCGTCGTCGCGGACGGATTGTTCCGGTTGGGGTTGCCGATGCGCGGGTTGGCGGCGACGGGATCGTTCAACTGCGGAGGGAGCGTGCTGGTGAAACCCTCGCTGACGAAAATGATCGACTTCCGCCCTTCGCGCAATCCCCCCAGTTTGACCGCGGCGCCCTTCAGCGCGCCCATCGTGACGTCGTTCCGAATCTTCTCGACGGTCGCGGCGGGATAGTAGGCGTACTTCTCCTCGAACATGTTGCGCGGCTCGTAGTCGAACTTCCGGCCCAGGAAGTGCTCGACGGCGCTGATGAGCGCCCCTCGATCCCTCGAGAAGTGAAGCTCGGTGACCGGAGTGAGCGGATACATCAGCGCGACCATGTCCAGCGGGGAGAGCTGATTCTGGATGAATTCGATGATCGGTTTTCGGACCGCCAGGTCATTGCCCCTCTTGACGTGGTAGTCGTCGAGGAGCAGCACGAACAGCCGCACGTCGGGACGCGCCGCTTCGCGCTCCTCGTCCGAGAGGCTGCGGATCTCCGTCGGCGTCCCCGCGTTGAACTGTGTGTCGGCGTCGATCTTGACCACGGAGAACTGTTCGATCTTCTGAGGCTTGTTGTCCTCGGACAGCGAGAATTCTTCGGGCTTCAGGTCCAGGACGGGATTCCCCTGCCTGTCGGTCACGATCGCATCGACGCGGACGTAGTTGATGCCGGTGCGGATTGGGCCCTGCTGCGAGCGCTCCGGCTGTGCCGTCTGCGGCGGCGGCGCGGCGGTTCCAGCAGGCGGTTGCGGTTGCGGCGGTTGCGCCGGTTGCTGGGCTTGACGCGCGAAGGGCGCCGAGCCGAGAAGCACCATCAACAGAGAGACCGCGAGCGGGGCGGGGATACGCATAGGCGATAAGGGCGACGCACGCCAAGGGCTGGCCGCGTCGCGCTTCCTCCGTCGAGGCTGAGTGGACGTTCTAGCCAATGATAGCATTGGCCGTTGCCCTCTCCGGAGCGCGCGCAGGAGGATTCGTCGTGTCTTCAGAAGCCCTCGACCACGTCCAGCCGTTGACGGTCCTCGCTGAAGACGAGCGCATCTTTCGTGACAGCGTCCGTGATTTCGCCCAGGCACACGTCCGCCCCCTCGTCCGCGAGATGGACGAACAGGCCAGAATCCCACGGTCGCTCATCGACCAGCTCTTCGACCTCGGGGTCATGGGTATCGAAGTGCCGGAGCGATACGGCGGAGCCGACGGCCGATTCTTCCACTCCGTCCTGGCTGTCGAAGAGCTCTCCCGCGTCGATCCCTCGGTCGGCGTGTTGGTGGACGTCCAGAACACACTCGTCATCAACGCACTGGTTCGCTGGGGCAACGAGGAGATCCGGCAGCGCTACCTGCCGGTACTGTCCACCAGGACGGTAGGCGCGTATGCCCTGTCGGAGGCCGGATCGGGCAGCGACGCGTTCGGGCTCACGACGCGCGCGCGCAAGGACGGCGACGGATACGTGCTCACCGGGCGCAAGCTGTGGATCACGAACGCCAACGAGGCGGACCTGTTCATCGTGTTCGCGACGATCGACCCGGATGCCGGCTACCGCGGCATCACGGCGTTCCTCGTCGAGCGCGGCTTCGCCGGGTTCACGGTCGGGAAGAAGGAAGACAAGCTCGGGATTCGAGCGAGCAGCACGTGCGAGCTGATCCTGGAGGACTGTCGGGTGCCTTCGGCGAACGTGCTGGGCGAGCTCGGCAAGGGTTACAAGGTCGCCATCGAGACGCTCAACGAAGGACGAATCGGCATCGGCGCACAGATGCTGGGCCTCGCCCGCGGGGCCCTCGATCACGCCATCGCGTACACTCGCGAGCGTCGACAGTTCGGAAAACCCGTCTCGGAGTTCCAGGCCGTGCAGCATCAGCTCGCGCGCGCCGCCGTCGACGTCGAGTGCGCGCGGCTTGCCGTCTACAACGCGGCGCGCCTGCGTGACGCGCGCCTGCCGTTCCTCACAGAGGCCGCCATCTGCAAGATCCTGTCGTCCGAGGTAGCCGAGCGCGTCGCATCACTCGCCGTCAATCTGTTCGGCGGCAACGGCTTCGTGAAGGAGTATCCGGTCGAGAAGCTGTTCCGGGATGCCAAGATCGGGCAGATCTACGAGGGGACGTCGAACCTGCAGCTGCAGACGATCGCGAAGCAGATCCTGGGGTTGAGGCCGCCCGGGACTCGGCGAAACGCTTACAGGAGGAAAGGAGGAGGAGGATCAGTCACCGGGAGCGAGACTTCGAAGCTTCTGTCCTGCCATTCGAATCCGCGCTGTTCAGCGCCGATCCCTAGCGCTCCGGTCGCTCAACTCAGGATCTGCTCCGCGATAACCATCCTCTGCACCTCTGAAGTTCCCTGGTAGATCTCCGCAGCTCTCACATCCCGGAAGAGACGCTCCACCACCGATCCTCGGCGATATCCGTGAGAGGCAAGGATCTGCATGGCCTTGTCGGCGGCACGGTGCGCGGCCTCAGAGGCGAAGAGCTTCGCCATCGAGGCCTCGAGGGTGGGACGAGCCTCGCGCTCGTAGGCGTCGGCGGCCTTCATCGTGAGGAGATAGGCGGCATCGAGCTCGGTGGCCATGTCCGCCAGCATCCACTGGATCGCCTGGTAGTTGCCGATCGGCTGACCGAACGCATGGTGTGACTTCGCGTGCTCGAGCGCCTCGTCCAGTGCCGCGGCGCCCGCGCCGAGCGCCTGCGCGGCGATAGCCACACGTCCACCGTCGAGGGCGCGAAGGACGATACCGAACCCGTCGCCAGGCGCGCCGACGAGCGCGTCCGCATCGACACGCACGTCGTGCAGCTCGAGATCCATGCAGCCGAGACCGCGCACGCCCAGCGAATCGGCTGCCGCGACGCGCTCGAGCCCTTGCGTATCCATTGGAACGAGGAACGCGCTGATCCCCCGACCCCGCATCCCCGGTTGTGTGGCGGCAAACAGCAAGACGAGGTCCGCAGCCGCTGCGTTGGCCACCCAGACCTTCCGCCCGTTCAGCACGTATCCGCGGTCGTCGAGCCGCGCGACGGTCTGCTGGTTGGCGGCATCGGACCCGGCATGCTCTTCGGACAGCGCGAAAGCGCCGATCGAATGGCCTGACGCCAGCCGCGGCAGCCACAGCTGCTGTTGCGCCTCTGAGCCGAACTGTGCGACGGGCTCGGCCACGAGCGACGTGTTGACGCTGATGATGACCGCGAGCACGGAGCTCGCCTTCGCGAGGGCCTCGATGGCCAACGCATAGCTCACGTGGTCGCGACCGCCGCCACCCCACTTTTGCGGAATCGTGATGCCGAGCAGGCCTCGCGCGGCAGCCTCTCTCACGATCTCCAGAGGAAATGCGTTTCGCTCGTCGATCTCGGACGCCGCGCGGGCGACGCGCTCGGCGGCAAACGCCCGAACCTCTTCCTGAAACGCCCGCTGATCGTCGGTCAATTCGAGTCGCACGGTATGAATCTACCCCGTTTTCCGCGTCTCGTGCTGTGCCTCACCATCAGCGGCTTGTCTTTGCAACAGGGAGTTCAGGAGTTCAGGACCTTCTTATCTCCTGTCAGGCAGGCGCCGCGAAACAGCCGGTTGCATCAATTTCCAAGCTGTCACAGCCGCTCGATCGGAGGCCCGGCGCTCAAGCCCTATCGAGCGCCGCGAAGATCGGCCGCAGACGCGCCGCGCTCTCCGGCAGTTCTTCCGGCAACACGCGCGTCGTCCCGACGACGGTCATGAAGTTCGTGTCCCCGTTCCAGCGCGGAACGACGTGCAGGTGCACGTGATCGAGGACGCCGGCGCCAGCCGGCTTTCCGAGATTGATCCCGACGTTCAGGCCGTGAGGCGAGTAGGCCTGCATCAACGAGATCTCCGCGCGGCGCGTGAGCTCGATCAGCTCGTTGAGCTCGGGCGTCGTCGCCTCGGCGAGCTTGGCGATGTGCCGCTTGGGCACGACCATCAGGTGGCCGTTGTTGTAGGGATAGAGGTTGAGGATGACGAAGCAGGCGTCGCCCTGGAAGACGATGAGATCGGCCTGCGAGTTGCCCGCGAGCGCTTCGCAGAACACGCACCCCGGAGAGGAGCTCTTGCCGGTCACGTATTCGAGTCTCCAGGGAGACCAGAGATGGTCCATGAGCGCACCGGCCGCGACAGCGGAGTGGCTGCTACCGATTCAGCCCGTACATCCCCACTAGATGCCAGCGAGGTCGGGATCGGTATTCGGCTGCGCCACAGTGGACGCGGGGGGAATCGGAGCGTCGGATTCGCGGTTGATCAGCTCCTTCAGCTCTTTCCCCGGCTTGAAGTACGGGACCTTCTTCGGCGGAACGTCCACTTTGTCGCCGGTCTTCGGGTTGCGGCCCTTCCTCGGTTCGCGCCGACGGAGGCGGAAGCTGCCGAACCCTCGCAGCTCGATCTTCTCGCCGCGATGCAGCGCGTCGATGATGCTCTTGAAAACGGTGTCGACGATGACCTCGGAATGCTTCTTCGTGAGGTCGGAGACACGTGAGACTTCTTCCACGAGCTCCGCTTTCGTCATGCTACCGGTGTTCATAGCTTCTCCAGCTGTCAGCTTACGGCTATCAGCTCTCAGCTGCCCTGCGTTTCAGCCTGTGTAGCTGAAAGCTGACAGCTGAGAGCCGAAAGCTACTGGCGTTCAGTTTTGATGCTTGAAGTGATCCCCCAGCGTCACTTCGGGTCGTCCGGTCGTTTCCGTGTACGCCTCCCAATCGGCCCGGAACTCGTCGTTCTTGAGCGCCCGGATGCTGAGTCCGATCTTCCGCTCGGCAGGAATGAGCTTGATGATCTTCATCTGGTAGCTCTCGCCCACATTGAGCTCGAGCTTCCCGTCCTTGCCCGCGTGCTGCGAATCGTCGAACTCCGACACGTGGATCAGCCCTTCGATCCCTTCTGCCAGCTCGACGAACGCGCCGAAGTTGGTCAGCCGAACGACTTTGCCTTCCACGACGTCACCGACGTGATGCTGTGAGAAGAACTCGTCCCACACGTCGGTCTGCAGTTGCTTGAGCCCGAGCGACAGCCGCTGGTTCTCGGCGTCGATGTTGAGCACCATCGCCTCGACCGTGTCGCCCTTCTTCAGCACCTCTGACGGGTGCTTCAGACGCTTGCTCCAGGACATGTCCGAGATGTGGATGAGGCCATCGATCCCCTCTTCCACCTCGACGAACGCGCCGAACTCCGTCAGGTTGCGCACCTTGCCGGTGATCGTCGTGCCGATCGGATACTTCTCCGACAGCTCGTGCCAGGGGTTGCTCTCGACCTGCTTGAGGCCGAGCGAGATCCGGCGGGCGCCGGGATCCACGCCGAGGACCATTGCCTCGACCGTGTCGCCGACGTTGAGGATCTTCGAGGGATGCTTGACGCGCTTGCTCCACGACATTTCGGAGACGTGGATCAGCCCTTCGACACCCGGCTCCAGCTCGACGAACGCGCCGTAGTCCGTCAGGCTGACGACCTTGCCGCTCATCCGCGCGCCGACCGGATAGCGCTCGATCACGTTCGACCACGGATCGTTCATCAGCTGCTTGTGGCCGAGCGACACACGTTCGGTCGCCTGGTCGTACTTCAGCACGATGACGTCGATCTCTTCGTTGACCTTGAAGAGCTCCGATGGATGCGAGACGCGGCCCCACGACATGTCGGTGATATGGAGCAGGCCGTCGATGCCGCCGAGATCGATGAAGGCGCCGTAGTCGGTGATGTTCTTGACCACTCCTCGGAGGACCTTGCCTTCGGCGAGCGTGTCGAGCGTGTGCTTCTTCTTCTCCGCGTTCTCTTCCTCGAGGAGGACTTTGCGCGAAAGCACGATATTCCCGCGCTTCTTGTTCACCTTGATGACGCGCATACGCAGCTCCTGGCCGCGCAGAGCGTCGAGGTTGCGAACGGGACGAACGTCGATCTGGGAGCCCGGCAGGAAGGCGCGCACGCCGATGTCTACCGCCAGACCGCCCTTGATCCGCTCGATCACTCGGCCGATTACGACTTTCTTCTCCGCGTATGCCTTCTCGACGTCGTCCCAGATCTTCATCTTCTCGGCTTTTTCGCGCGAGAGGACGACGTAGCCTTCACGGTCTTCGGTGCGTTCCAGCAGCACATCGACGATGTCGCCGGGCTGGACGGCGATCTGCCCGGTTTCGTCCACGAACTCGTCCACGGCGATGATGCCTTCGGACTTGTAGCCGACGTCGACGATGACTTCTGAAGCGGTGACTTTGAGGACGGTACCCTTCACGACCTCGCCTTCCGCGATGTTGCGGAAGCTGCTATCGTAAAGGTCCAGAAGGCGAGCATACTCTTGTGGATCGACCTGATCGTCTTGCGGGAAACCCGAGGACTTTTCAGCGGTCCGAGTGATGCCACCTCCTTGTGGGTTGTTGTGGTGCGCTTGGTCAATGGGCATGCGTAACGGGTCCTCCTGCGATCGTACTGACCGGATCTCAGCTCCGGCGGGCTGTAGGATGCATCGCTCTGATTTGCGATAAGCAATAGAATATACATCACTTACGGACTCAGGGTCAACCGCGGCAGGAACCTCCTTTCGAGGAACAGACCATATGGCCAAGAAAGCACCGGCTCGCAAGGCAACTGCGGGCGCGCGCAAGAAGGCGGGAGGCCGCGGCAGGGCGCCCAGGCGGGCAGGGGCGGCCAGGAAGAAGGTGGCGGTTCGTAAGAAGCTGGCGGTCCGTAAGAAGAGCGCGGCCGCGCGCGGCGGACGGAAATCTGCGAGCGCCAGCCGCAAGACGGCTCGAAAAGCCATCCGCAAAGGAAAGCCCACGAAGCCGGTGAAGTCAGTCCGGGCGGCGTCCAAATCGAAGCCGAAGCCGAAGGCAAAACGGCAGCGGCTTGGAGGGAACGGCGACGAGCGCACCCTCGCTCAGACGCCCGAGACCGGCCGCAGCGTCAGAGGTCGCACGAACCCGATGAAGACCAGACGCTCGACCGGCACGCCAGCTGGAGCGGGCGGCACTCGACTCGCGCCAGGCCTCGATCGAGCCCGTCGCCAGCTTCGGGAAGTGGAAGAGTCGCTGCCGGGCCCACCCTCGAGCTTGGATCTCGACCAGTCAGCATCCGCAGCACGTTCCGGCCGGCGCGAGCTCGAGCAGGCCCGCCGGGAGCACACCGAGACGAGCCCCGTCATGACCGCCGGTGACGTGGACGCCGACTGGGAAGACGCCTACGCCGGGGGCGACGAAGCCCCGGGCGGCGACAACCCCACGCCTGATCAGGATCGGGTGGACGACATCGGCAAGGCGCTGGGCGTCGAGTACGAAGACAGCGAAGAGCTGAAAGCCGCCGACAAGATCACCGAACGCGATCGGCATCGATGGGAGCTCGATCCAGCGTCGGCGGAGGACTATACAGATCGAGACTGACGGAGAAGCTCTCAGCCGTCAGCTATCAGCTCTCGGCCGTTCTCACCGGCTGAGGGCTGAGAGCTGACCGCTGAGAGCTAAGACCTACATCCCGGCCAACGTCAGTTGGCGATGCAGTACAGGTATTTGACTCCCCTCAGATACAGTCTCCTTGTCGACCAGCGCCGGCGACGCGTCGAAGTGGTCGTCGAGCGTGTTGGTTCGCAGCATCTCGAACTTCGCGCCTGGCTTGACGACTGCGGTCGTGCCTTCACGACCGACGATGTAGATCTTCCCGGCTGCGGCGACCGGTGACGAGAACACGTTCGGCACGCCGTCGAGTCGCTGGATCTGGTAGTGTGGCTTCCCCGTCTTCGCGTCGAACGCCGACAACACGCCCGAGTTCGTCTTCAGGAAATAGATGATGCCTTCGTGCAGCAGCGGCGAAGGCACGTACGGCGTGTCGCGATCGATCGACCACGCCAGGGCGGCGTCGGGCAGGTCGCCCTTCGCGTCACCGAGTCGAATGGCCTTGAGGCTGTTGCCGCGAAAGCCGCTCGTGACGAACACCATCCCATCGTCCGCGACCGGTGACGGGATCGGGTTCATGGTCACCCCCGCGGTTATCCAGACCAGGCGGCCGGTTTCGAGGTCGTAGCTTCGCAGCTTGTTCATGCCGGACGTGACGACCTGCGGGCGCCCCCCGTGCTCGACGACCAGCGGTGTGGCCCAGGAATCGATTTCGTCCCGGCGCACGCGCCAGATCTCGTTACCGCTCGACTTGTCGAGCGCGACGATGAACGACTCACCCTGATGGTCCCAGACCACGACGAGATATCTGCCGAAGAGGACCGGCGTGGAGCCTTCGCCGAACTCGTTGCGCATCTGCTTGTCGCCGAGATCCTTCTGCCACAGGAGCTTGCCGTTCATGTCGTAGGCGTAGAGCCCCTGCGACTCGAATGACGCGATGACGTGCTGACCGTCGGTGACCGCGGAGCTCGAAGCGAACGTGCCGTTGTCCTGGTGGGATCCTTCACTCGGGGGCGCCTCGCGGGCGACCTGTTCCCAGACCACCTTGCCGTCCGCGCGATTGATGGCGATGACGACATAGCGGTGGACGAGACGCGGCGTCATCATGCCTCTCGGCTCGTGCGCAGCGGCCGCGCCCACACCCTGCGGGACGGCGGAGAGCACGAAGATGCGGTCGCCCCACACGACAGGCGTGCCGGAGCCGCGGCCGGGGATCTCGACCTTCCAGCGGACGTTCCTGGTTTCGCTCCACTCGGTGGGCGGATCGGCTCGCCTCGAGACGCCGGTCGCATACGGTCCGCGCCACTGGGCCCAGTAGCCCTCCGCCGCGGGATCGGATGGGAGCGCTCCGATCGACCAGCAGGCTGCAAGCAGGAGTCCGAGCACTGATGCCGGGCGAAGAGCGATCATTGCGGGATTCCTCTCAGAGTGTGGTGTCGCCGGGCGACGGCGATCGGCCCGAGGCCTGGCGCTCGTGCACGATTCGCATGACCTCATCGATCACGTCCTGGATCGCAACGCCCGTCGTATCGATCGCGACGGCGTCTGCCGCGCGGACGAGGGGCGCCGCCGCGCGCGTCCGGTCGCTCCGATCGCGCGCCTCCAGAGCGGTGGCCACTTCCGCGAGCGCTGCGCCGGTCCGTCCCGACGCGTGAAGCGGATCGAGCGCTCGACGGCGCGCGCGTTCCTCAGGCGAGGCGTCCAGGAAGATCTTGACGTCAGCATCCGGAAACACGACGGTCCCGATGTCGCGCCCCTCGATGACGACGCTTCCCTGCTTGCCCAGCTCGCGCTGCTGAGCGTTGAGCACCTCCCGCACGCGGGGTTGGCGCGCGACGGCCGCCGACGCCGCGTCGATCTCGGAAGTGCGAATCGCTTCCGCGACGTCCTCTCCATCGACCCGCGTGACGCCGTCGCCTATCTCCAGTTGGAGACGCTCGGCGATCGCAGCCACCGATGCCTCGTCTGTGAGATCAACCCGATCGCGCAGCGCCTTCCAGGCGACAGCTCGGTACATGGCGCCCGTGTCGATGTGCCGGTATTCGAGACGTGCCGCGACGGCACGCGCGATCGTACCCTTGCCGGCGCCCGAGGGTCCGTCGATAGCGATGATGAGACCGTTGCGCATACCACTGCTATTATCCTCGCGATGCGACGGTCGAGGACAACGGCGCTGACCTTCGTCGCCGTCGCCCTCGTGCTGGCGCTCGGCGGCTTCGTTGCGGAATACGCCCGAGGCGCCGCATTCGTTGCCCGCGCCGCCGGCGCGACAGGCCTCGTTCGCAGTGTCGCCGACTGGCACCGGCAGCCGGTCACCGAATCCTCCATCGAGATCGCCTGGCGAGCAGGCTCCCTCCGGGGCCACCGGTATCAGCCCAGCCGCGCGACGGGCCGGCCGTTGCTGCTCGTTCCAGGCGTCCACGCCTCAGGCATCGACGAGCCTCGCCTTATCGGGTTCGCGCGCGAGCTCGCGTCCATGGGTCACACCACGGTGACAGCGGAGTTGTCGGACCTCGCCCACTACAGCGTCACGGCCCGAAGTACGGACATGATCGAAGATGCCGCCTTGTGGCTGCTCCAGCAGCCCGATCTTCCGGCGGATGGCCGGATCGGGATGATTGGGATCAGCTTCGCAGGCGGACTGTCGATCGTCGCTGCAGGGCGGCCGACGCTCCGCGATCGGGTCGCGTTCGTCTTGTCGTTCGGGGGGCACGGGGACCTGCCGCGTACGCTGCACTATCTCGCGACCGGCCTGCAGCCCGATGGCATGCATCGGCCGCCGCACGACTACGGAGTTGCGATCATCCTGCTCGGCGTAGCCGACCGCGTGGTGCCGGAGTCTCAGGCTCCCGCACTACGCGCTGCGATTCTTTCGTTCCTCGAGGCCTCGCGCCTGGACATGATGGACAAGGAACAGGCCTCCCGCGAGTTCGCGCACGCACGGACGCTGGCGGACACACTTCCGGAGCCGTCGAGAACGCTCATGACGTACGTGAACAACCGCGACGTCGCCCACCTCGGTCCGATCCTCGAGCCGCATCTCACGGCGCTCGGAGGCGATCCGGCGCTCTCACCGGATCATTCGCCCGCGCCCGCGTGCCCGGTGTATCTCCTGCACGGGATGGATGACAACGTCATCCCTGCCATCGAGTCAGCGCTGCTGGCGCGTACGCTTCGAGACCGCGGTGTCAACGTACGGTTTCTCGCAACGCCGATGGTCACCCACGCCTCCGTGGAGCACTCGGCGCTCGCGTCCTCCGCGTGGGACCTCGTTCGCTTCTGGAGTGCGGTGCTGGACGACTAGCTACACCCGGAGGCTTCGCCCCCGGCGCGCCTGGCACGGCCCGCCTGGAGGGTCCGGTACTTGCGTGCCTCTTGAGCGCCGCCACCTCGTCGGCTGACAGCTCTCGGAAATCGCCTGGGCGCAGTTTCGCGTCTCTGATCGGTCCGATCGCCACACGCCGCAACCGAACTACGGGATGGCCGATCGCTTCGAACATCTTCCGAACCTGCCGATTGCGCCCTTCATGAATGACGATCGTGAGGAGCGTTTCCACGCGACTTTCGTCAGGCCCGACCAGCTTGATGCGCTGCACTTCGGCCGGCGCGGTGCGGCGTCCATCGATCACGACCCCGCGCGCGATCCGCTCCAATCTCGTGGTCGTCCGGTACGCCGAGAACGCGGACTTCGTACTCGCGCCCGACGCCATGGCTTGGATGCGTCAACATCGCTGCCAGGTCGCCGTCGCTCGTCAGGATCAGCAGGCCTTCCGACTCGTAGTCGAGTCGCCCGACCGGATAGATGTAGTCGCGGATCCCGTGGCGCGCGAGAAGGTCGATGACCGTCGGACGATGTTGCGGATCGACGCGGCTCGTGATGTAGCCGCGGGGCTTGTTCAGGAGAAAGTAACGGCGACGTGCCGGCGGCTTGACTCGTCTCCCATCGACCCTGATGTCGTCCGCCTCCGGATCCGCTTTCGATCCGAGCTCCAGAACCGTCGAGTTGTTGACCGTGACGCGGCCCTGGGTGATGAGCTCCTCCGCGGCGCGGCGCGAGGCGACGCCGGCCGTCGAGAGAATCTTCTGAAGGCGGATCTGAGGCATGAATCCGAGCGGTCAGGTCTGACGCTCAATGCACCGTGTCGTCGCGCGGAGCCGACCACAGCGGGCTCCTCTGCGGAAGCGTCTGAGTGGATTTCCTCCGGCGAGCCCTCGAACGGCAGCGCCGACGTCGTCGCAGTCGGCTCCAGCAGCGCATTCGGCAGCTCGAAGCCGAGCACGTCGGACATCTCCTCGACCTTCGGCAGATCGCTCAGGTCGTTGAGCCCGAAGCGTTCGAGAAACTCGCGAGTCGTCGCGTACATGAATGGGCGCCCGACCACCTGCTTGCGGCCGACGGTCTTGATCAACTTCCGCTCGATCAGCGTGGAGAGCACGCCTCCGCTGCTGCTGACGCCACGAATCTCGGCAATCTCGGGAGCGGTGATGGGCTGCTTGTACGCGATGACCGCCAGCGTCTCGAGCGATTGGACCGACAGCTTCTGCGTCGTCCGCTCGTGAAACAGCCTGCGGACCCACTCGTGCAGCTCCGGACGCGTCACGATCTGGTATCCGCCCGCAACCTCCACCAGCTGAAGACCGCCTGGCCTGTCGTAGTCGGCCCGAACCGCCGCTACTGCGGCGTCGACATCCTCGCGAGGCTCAGACTCGAGAAGCTTGTAGAGCGTCTTGGGCGTCACCGGATCGGGCGACGCGAAGATCAGCGCTTCGACGATCGGTTTGAGATGGTCTGACACGGTTCGCCTCTACTCCCCGTTTGGTTTTTCGATACTTGCGCCGGCCGCCGCCGGTTCGACTCGAGCCGCGTGCGCTGCTTCCTCGGCGGCATGACGCGTTTCTGGATCGAGCAGCGGATGTGGAGCGTCGGCCGGACGCGCGCGACGATACACGCGAATCGGCCCCACCGATCCTGCCTGGAAGACACGCACCAGCTTGAGCCGAATCATCTCGAGCAGCGCGAGAAACGTCACGATGAGGCCGGCCCGCGTCTGCACGTCGGCGAACAGGTCCTCGAAGCCGCAGGCCTCGGTCTCCGAGAGACGCGTCATGAGCTGCTCGATCCGATCCTCGATCGGTATCTGCTCGGCGGGCAGGTACACCTTCGGCCGGTGCTTCGCGCGCTCGACGACCGCCCGAAACGCGCTGATCAGGCTGAAGAGATCGACTTCGACCTCGGGCTCGGGCGCCTCGCCGGCGATCTCGGTGATTGGGCCGTCCGGCCGCGTCCATTGTGCGCTTCGCAGCGTCTCCCGCTCGTGCAGCAGTTCCGCCGCGGCCTTGTACTTCTGATGTTCCAGCAGCCGGCGCATCAGCGCCTCGCGCGGATCCTCGTCCGGATCTTCCTGCGTCGGATCGGTCCTCGGGAGAAGCGTCCGGGACTTGATGTGGATCAACGTCGCGGCCATCACGAGGAAATCCCCCGCAACGTCGAGGTTCAGCTCCTGCATCAAGTCGATGTAGTCGAGGTACTGCTTCGTCACCAGCACGATCGGAATGTCGTAGATGTTGATCTCGTGCTTGCGAATGAGATGGAGCAGCAGATCGAGAGGCCCTTCGAAATTGGCCAGCTTGACGCGGATAGCCCTCGAGCGTGGATTCGAATTCCATTGGTGAGTCCCGCGTCAGTACCGCAGTTTGACGGCAGCGCGCACGCGCTCCATGGTGGCCTCGGCGATCTCGCGGGCCTTTCGCGATCCTTCGAAGAGGATCTCACGCAGCGCCGACGGTTTCGCGGCCAGTTCGGCGCGCCGCGCGCGCATCGGATCGAGATGTGCGTTGAGGGCCTTGGCAAGCTTCGTCTTCACCTCGACGTCGCCCACCTTTCCGGCTCTATACCGCGTCTTCAGATCGTCGACTTCCGCCGTGTCCGGATTGAACGCGTCATGGTAGAGAAAGACCGGATTCCCCTCCACGGTTCCCGGAATATCCGCACGGATTCTCTTCGGATCGGTGTACATCTGCATCACTTTTTTCCGCACCGTCTCCGCGTCGTCCGAGAGATCGATCGTGTTGGCGTAGCTCTTCGACATCTTTCGATTGTCGAGGCCGGGAAGGCGCGGGATCGGCGTCAGCAGGGGCTGCGGCTCGACGAAGAGCTGCCCGTAGAAGTTGTGGTAGCGGCGCACGATCTCGCGACTCAGCTCCAGGTGCGGAACCTGATCCTCGCCGACTGGCACGTAGTGCGCGTCGTAAATGATGACGTCCGCTGTCTGGAGGAGCGGATATCCGAGGAACCCGAGCGTCGACAGGTCCTTCTCCGACAGTTGTTCAATCTGCTCCTTGTACGTCGGAACGCGTTCGAGCCAGGGAATCGGCACCGTCATCGACAGGAGCAGGTTCAGCTCGGCATGCTCCGGCACCAGAGACTGCACGAACAAGGTGCTCCGCTCCGGGTCGATGCCGGCCGCAATCCAATCCGCGACCATGTCGTACGCCGTTGGGGACGATGCCGCTGGTGTCGCTGTAGTCGCTGGTGAGCGCGTGCCAGTCGGCGACGAAGTAGAAGCAGTCGTACGGCTCCTGCAACTTGGCCCAGTTCTGCAGGGCTCCGACGAGATGACCGAGGTGCAGCTTCCCCGTCGGGCGCATGCCCGACACGACGCGTGGCTTCACGGAACGAGAATCCTTTGAAAGAAGGCTGTCGGCGGCTCGATGATCGCGTTCAGCATGCCGGTCAGCATCAGGGCGTACAGCACGACGAACCCCCACTGCCGCAGGAATCCGATCAGAGGATCGGCGCTGTGGGGGAGCAGACCGGCGAGCACGTTCCCGCCATCGAGCGGCGGAATCGGAATCAGGTTGAAGAACGCCAGCAGCAGATTGATGACGATGAACGCCACACAGACCTGTGCGGGGAGCCCACCGCCTCCCGAGCCTGCGAGCAGCAACCGGAGTACCGACTGCGGCGGCGACGGCCTGCAGCAGGTTACTGATGGGCCCTGCAGCGGCCACCAACATGAAATCCTTGCGGCCGCGGCGCAGTCGGTTGATGTTGACCGGTACCGGCTTCGCCCATCCGATGATGGGGAGCCCGCTGTACGCCGCCGCCAGCGGCAGCAGGATCGTCCCGATGGGATCGATGTGCACGATCGGATTCAGCGACACGCGCCCGAGGAGCCGCGCGGTGGAATCACCGAGCCGCTCAGCGGTCCAGGCATGCGCCGCCTCATGGATCGTGAGCGAGATGAGCACGATCGCGAACGGGAGAGCTATTGAAAGTAGGTCCAAAAACCGTGAACTCAGAGCGGCCCCAGGGGCCCGCGGCTGGCGTCAGGGACGGTCAAGAGTACGGCAAATCTCCTGATTTATCAAGCGTTTGTCCGGGGGCTTCGCCCCCGGACCCCAGCGCCGTCGCTCGCGGGGACCCCATGCCCCGCGCCGCTCCGGCGGGGCGCGCCCGTGGCGCGCCTATTCCGTCGCTACAGCGGCTTCGCGCTCCCGCCAGCGCAAGGCGACGGCTCAGGTCCGCGATCCGAAGTGCGCCAGCACGGCATCGGCCCCTTTGACGCCGATCACGCGCGCGAGCTCTTCGCGTGCGGCACGGCGCACACCCGCGACGCTGCCGAACGCGGTGAGCAGGGCCTTGCGCCGCCGGGGGCCGATCCCGCCGATTTCGTCCAGCTCCGAGCGCAGATCGCGCGTCTTGCGCTGCTGCCGATGGAACGTCACCGCGAAGCGGTGCGCCTCATCCCGGATGCGCTGGATCAAGAGGAGCGCGGGGCTCTCGGTTGCCAGAGCAATCGGATCCTCGCGATCGCGCGTGAAGAGCAACTCCTCTTTCTTCGCGATCCCGACCGCGACGAGCGATCCCAGCCCGAGCTCCTCGAGAGCCTCGTAGGCCGCCGAGAGCTGGCCCTTGCCGCCATCGATCAGCAGGAGATCCGGAAACGCCCCGCCCGTCTCGAGAAGCTTGCGGTAGCGACGGAGGACGACTTCGTGCATCGAGGCGAAGTCGTCCAAAATCAATGCGCGCGGGGCCCCACCCCCGCGCGCTGCGGCTGCGCCGCTCGAGGACTCGCGGCTCGCCGCGGCCGCCGGCGCTGGCGAATCGACTTCAACGCCCACCTCAGCATGCATCGCCGTCGGCGGGCTCTCCACGGTGTCCTTGTCAGCCGACGAGCGACTCAGAGGCAGGAGGCCCGACCGCCGACTGCCGACTGCGTCGCCGAGCGCCGAGCCCCGGATCCGGTACTTCCGGTATTCCGACCGCTTCATTCGTCCGTCTTCGCAGACCACCATCGATGCGACGGTCTCGGCCCCTTGGATCGTCGAAATGTCGAAGCACTCGATCCTTCGCGGCACGGCGGGAAGCGCGAGTACCGCGCGAAGGGTCTCGAGCGCGTCGTAGTGCGCCGCGACGTTCTCGTTGAAGCGCGCCTGATACGCGACCTCGGCGTTGCGCGCCGCCAGCTCGAGCAGCCCGCGCTTCTCCCCGCGTCGCGGGACCACGAGCCGGACGCGGCGTCCGGCCTGCGCGGACAACCAGCCTTCGAGCATCTCGGTGTCTGAATCACTGAAGCCGATTGGGATGTGGACCTCCGGCGGCGCCGGCCGATCGGCGTAGAACTGCTGAAGGGCCGCCTGCAGAACGTCGCACTCCCCGTTGTCACCCTTCGGCGCCGCCCCCGGCCCCGCGTCGAGCGTCTCTCCCAGCTCCGAGACGAGCTCGATCCGCTCGATCACCCGGCCTCCGCGCATCTGGAAGACCTGGACGACGGCGCCTGCCGGACCGAGCTTCAGGCCGAAGGCATCGCGATCGCCGAGCTCGACCCCGGCCATCTTCTGTTGACGGGTCCTCTGCGTCTCGATCGTCTTGATCGCGTCGCGCAGCTGCGCCGCCTGCTCGAAGCGCTCCGCGGCCGACGCCTCCGTCATCCGATCGCGAAGCCCGGCGACGAGCTCGTCGCTCCTGCCTTCGAGAAAGAGCTTCGTGTGCTCCACCGCCACCCGGTATTCCTCCTCGGTGCACAGCTCCCGCACGCACGGCGCGATGCACCGCTTGATGTCGTACTCGAGGCAGGCCCGGCCGCGCTGGCCGGTAATCGTCTCGTTGCAGGATCGGATCCCGAACAGTCTGTGCGTCAGCGACATCGTCCGCCGGCCGAGCGACGCCGGCAGGTAGGGCCCCGAATAGAAGTGATTGTCGCGCTCGACGCGGCGCGCGACCAGCACCCGCGGGAACGCCTCACCCGTCGTGAGCTGGAGGTACGGGTAGTTCTTGTCGTCCCGGAGGAGGATGTTGTACTTCGGTCCGCGCTGCTTGATCAGGTGATTCTCGAGCGCGAGCGCTTCCACGACCGAGTCGGTGACGATGACCTCGAGGCGCTGCGCTTCGTCGAGCAGGGCGTCGATGCGAGGGCTCATGCCCTGCGCGCCCAGGTAGCTCCGGACGCGATCGCGGAGGACCCGCGCCTTGCCGACGTACAGCGTTTCGCCCGCCTCGTTGTAATAGAGGTAGACGCCCGGTTGCTCCGGAAGACGCGCTATCTGGGCCTTGAGATCACGAATCGGCATGCGCTACACTGCGAGTTTTGGCGCAGTCCTGAACCTTTCATTATAGCGCGCCGCACACGACAGTCATGACCTTCACCGGGCTCATCGGGCGCATCTGCATGTTTCCGCTGCGCGCGATCATCGCGACGGCGGTGGCCCTCAGAATCCACCCCAATGTTCTGACCTTCGTCGGCGTCCTCATCAACGTAGCCGCGGCGTGCGCGCTGGGGCTCGGGCGCTTCGTCCTGGCCGG
The DNA here is from genome assembly GCA_963730995.1 of uncultured Acidobacteriota bacterium. Taxonomy (GTDB): domain Bacteria; phylum Acidobacteriota; class Vicinamibacteria; order Vicinamibacterales; family 2-12-FULL-66-21; genus CAVSUB01. The sequence continues at coordinate 1,393,126 of CAVSUB010000013.1, forward strand.
CGTGATCATGATCGTCGCGAACATCTTCGACTTCATCGACGGCAAGGTGGCCGTCGAGCTCGATGCGGTGAGCGCGTTCGGCGGGTTCTGGGACTCGGTCATCGACCGCTTCTCGGACATCTCGCTCTTCATCGGTTTGATCTTCCTCTACTCGCAGCACGAGCGCACCGACTACGTCATGATCGCCGCTCTCGCGATGATGTTCGCGATCATGACGAGCTACACGCGGGCCCGCGCCGAGTCGCTCATCCCAAAATGCAAAGTCGGCTTCATGGAGCGCCCCGAGCGCATCGTCCTGTTCATGATCGGCGCCTTCACGAACCGGATGGCGGCCGTGTTGTGGGTCATCCTGATCCTGTCGATCTTCACGGTGGCGGATCGGATCATCCTGACCCATCGCGAGCTTCGCAACGCGGCATGAGGAATCCCGTCACGCTCCCGGCTCGCGTCCTCTGGAATGCGTTCTTCTGGACCTACGAGCGCGCCACCTGGCAATACGACCTGATGGTCGTGGCCATCCTCGCGTTCATCTGGCTGACGCCGCCGGACTGGCTGAACGATCCGATGGCCACCGGCGACGGGCCCATCGGGTGGCTGATCGATCGCCTCAAGTAGCAGGTCGAGGTCCGTCGTGACGGTGTTCACTCGTCACGAAAAGCTTTACAGGAGGTGGGGAGGAGGGAGGACGGAGAGGAGCTTTCCTGTCTTCTCGCCACCATCAGGACTGCTCGCGCCGCGCGCAGCGCGGCGGAATGAGCGGACGGGCACGAGATCGCGAGCGCGAAATGACCGCCACCGCGTTCGCGATCTCGCGCCCGCCCGCTCATTCCAGCGCCCGCCTTCGGCGGGCGCGCGAGCAGCGACCGCAAAGATTCGAAGAACAGAAAGATTTCCTCCTTCCTCCCGTCCTCCCTGTAAAGGTTTTTCAGGCGTCACGAATGAGCCGCACCGCCGAAAGTACGGCATCGGGCGGCCCCCGGCGATTGTGATTCCCTACTGCCCGAGACGCGGATCGAAGCAGTGACGGCAGCGGGCTTCGTACGTGCCGGACGCGCCCACCAGGACCCGTTCGCTGCTGGCCACGAGCCGCTGGGTGTGATTGGCAGGCGCTCCGCAGACCATACAGATCGCGAGCGTCTTGGTGATGTATTCCGCGATCGCCAGCAGCTGCGGCATCGGCTCGAACGGCTTGCCCAGGTAGTCCTGATCGAGCCCCGCCACGATGACGCGCTTGCCTTGATCGGCGAGCGTGCTGCAAACGGCAGGCAGGTCGGCGTCGAAGAACTGCCCCTCGTCTATGCCCACGACCTCGGTGTCGGGGTCCACGCGCGCGAGCAGATCGCGCGAGGACGAGAGGTTCTCGGACGGAATGCGCATCTCGCTGTGCGAGGTGATGTGATCGTCACCGAACCGGTTGTCGATTGTGGGCTTGAAGATCTGGACCTTCCGCCGCGCAATCTGGGCACGGCGCAGCCTCCGGATAAGCTCCTCGCTCTTCCCGGAAAACATGCTTCCCGTGATGACCTCGATCCACCCCTGGTTTGGAATGTGCGAGACGTCCATTACTGAAGGCTCATGAGCCCGTGGACCATCATGCGCGAGAGAGGTATTCCCCGGTTTCCGTATTGACCCGGATCATGTCGCCCGTGTTCACGAAAGGCGGAACCTGCACCACGAGGCCCGTCTCGAGACGCGCAGGCTTTACCTGCGCGCTGGCGGTTGCCCCTTTGATGCCTGGCGCGGTGTCTTCGACCTTGAGGTCGACGGTCGGCGGAAGCTCGATACCGACAGGCTCGGAGCCGTAGAACTCGACCTTGATGGTGGACTCGGGGATGAGGTAGTTCACCGAATCGCCGAGAACCTCACCCGAAATGTGGCTCTGCTCGTAGTTGCCCGTGTCCATGAAATGGAACGAGTCGCCATCCTTGTAGAGGTACTGCATTTCACGTTCGTCGAGCACCGCGCGGTCGAGGCTGTCCTCGGACCTGAGCTTCTGGTCCGACAGCGAGCCATTCCGGATGTTCCGGAACTTGACCCGGACGAATCCGCGCAGGTTCCCGGGTGTGACGTGCTGAAGTTCGAGGACGCGGAACAGGTCCGCGCCCACCTTCACGAGCATCCCCTTCTTGAGGCGTGTTGCTTGAATGGAAGCCATTGTGTCCTGCTAAGAGGCCGCGGCGCTGCCCTGCTCACATCCCGACAGAGTCCCGATCCGTCGAATCGTAGCAGGTAAACAGAGGGGCACGCAATCGTTGCCGCAGCGCCCGCGCGCCCGGCGCCTGGCGACCCCAATCGGGGGTAGGATCGAAGGCAAGCATGCCCTGGGATCCTCTTCGCGAATTTCAAGCCTGGCACGAGCGCCTGGGGCGCCATCACCACGACACGTGGTCGCCCCCCATCGACGTGTATGAGACGGGCGATTCGTACGTCATCACAGCCGAAGTGCCCGGAATCACACGCGAAGACGTCGAGCTGGCGCTCGAGGAGATGCGGCTCACGATAAGTGGACGCCGACCGGACCCTCCCGCCTCCTCGGCGGGGACGGTCCGATTTCATCAGGTCGAGCGAGGACGCGGGCCGTTCGCCCGCACGTTCGAGTTTGCCGAGCGGATCGACTCGTCGCGCGTAAACGCCGACCTTTCAGACGGGGTCCTGACGATCACGCTTCCAAAGCTCCCCGAACGTCCTGCCCGGAAGATTGAGGTGGGTTAGACAGATGGCCAGACGCATCAGCTTCGCGACACTCTGCATTACGCTCGGTCTTCTCATGGGCCTGGTCCTTACGGGACGCCTGAAATCGGCCGAGGAATCCTCGGCCGCCGACCAGGCGGCTTCCGCGCCAGCCCCACGTCCGGCCGCGGCGGTTCCGGCGACCGCCGCACTTCCCGATCTGACCGGCGTCGCCCAGCGGGTCGTCGGCAGCGTGACGAACATCTCCTCGACGCAAATCGTCCGCGGATCGAGATCACCGTTCGAGAACGACCCCTTCTTCCGGTATTTCTTCGGAGACGATGACCCGTTCAACAGCCGGGACCGGCGCGCGCAGAGCCTCGGATCGGGCGTGATCGTGTCGCCCGACGGCTACCTCCTCACCAACAACCACGTCGTCGGCGACGTCAGCGCGCAGGTGTCAGTCGTCCTCGGCGACAAGCGCGAGATGCCGGCGAAAATCGTCGGTGTGGACGAGATGACCGATCTCGCAGTGCTGAAGATCGACGCGCGCGGTCTTCCGGCGCTGCCGTGGGGCGACTCGTCGAAGCTCAAAGTGGCCGAATGGGTGCTCGCCATCGGCAACCCCTTCCAGCTCAATCAGACCGTCACGCTGGGCATCGTGTCGGCCACCGGCCGAAGCCTCGAGGGCCGGCTCGCGACCTACGAGGACTTCATCCAGACCGACGCGGCCATCAATCCGGGAAACTCCGGCGGAGCCCTGATCAATTCGCGGGGAGAGCTCGTCGGGATCAACACGGCGATCGCCACCGAATCCGGCGGATATCAGGGCGTCGGGTTCGCCGTTCCGAGCAACCTCGCCCGCCACGTCATGGACGATCTGATCAAGCTCGGCGAGGTGCGCCGAGCGACGATCCCCGGGATCCAGATTCAGCAATTGACGACGCAAGTCGCGCAGCAGCTCGGGGCGTCGAACGCTCGCGGCGCGCTCGTGTACTCGGTGGATCCGCGAGCGGATGCAGCCCGGTCGGGGCTCGCCCGCGGGGACATCATCGTGAGCTTCAACGGATCCAATGTCGACGACACGTACCAGTTCATCCGCTTTCTCTCCGACGCGCAGATCGGATCCACCGTGACGCTCGGCGTGCTGCGGCAGGGGCGTCAGGAGACGGTGAAGGTCGTCGTGACCCAGGCCAGCAGCCGGACGAGCAGACGCCGGATGTAGCGCTAGCGGGCCCGTCCGCCGGACACGGATTGACTGTCTCGCGCAGCGCACCGCCACTCCATGTCCGTACCGACGTTGATCCCGATCCGCCGGCTCCAGATCACGTCGCGCGCCGGGAGTCCTCGATCTTCGATTCGAAGCGCGCTCGCCGTGAGATCCATCCGATTGTGTCGAAGGGTGATCCCGAGCGCGCGAGTGAGATTGCCCGGGCCCCGACAGAGCTCGGTCGAGTCGAATTCCGCGGCGGAACGGCCGGTACCCGCGCGCGCGGCGCCGCCGCATCAAAGCCTCTCCCTCCAGCGGCTCCAAGGCTCTGATCAGAATCGCCGCAGGCGAGCCTTCTTCTTCCGTCACGACATTCACGAGGTTGTGGATCCCGTAATTGAGATAGACATATGCGAATCCCGGCTGGCCGTAGAGCGGCGCGTTGCGCGCGGTGGGCCCTGGCGCGGCGTGGCACGCCGGATCCTCCTCACCGATGTAGGCTTCGACCTCGACGATCACCCCTGACGTGAGGCCGGCAGGAGACTCGTGGACGAGCACCTTGCCTATCAACTCGCGCGACACGCTGAGCGTCGGACGCGCGTAGAACTCGCGCGAAAAAGTCATGTCTCTCCGGGGGGCTTCGCCCGGCGCGCCACAGAATCCGGGGGGCTTCGCCCCGCCGGACCCCTCAAGCGGCATCGCTCGCGGATCGCCTACTGCGACTGACGCATCTTGATTCGTTCGATAGCGACCACGGCCGTTTCGGCGACGCTTCGATCGCGATCCCTGGTCAGAGGCTCCAGCACCGGGATGCTGTCCGACTGGCCCAGCGCGCCGATGATTTCGACGACGCCGGCGCGGACGCCGGCGACGGGCTCCTTCAGCTTTGGCGTCAGTTCCGGCAGCACGCTCGGGCCAATCTCCAGCAGGTATTCCTGCACCTGGAGCGCCGTTCGGTCCGATCCGAAGAAGTCGATGAGTCGCGCCATGTAGTTCTGCCCGAACTTCACCATCGCGAACGTCATCGCAGCCCTCACCATTTCCGAAGACTCCGAGGTGGCCGCGGTCTGCATGCCTGGTGCTTCGGAGGCGTCGCCGATTCGGGCGAGCCCCTCAGCCGCCGCCCGGCGCATGAACGGATCCTTGTCCGAGATCCGGGTCTTGAAGAGCGGCGCGCTCGAAGGGTGTGCGATCCTGGCAAGCGCGTCGAGCGCAGACCAGCCCCCATCGCCTTTGCCGTAGAACTTCAACTGTTCCATCAGCGCCTGCACCGCGCGGTCCTCTCGAATGTCTCCGAGGGCTCTCATGGACGCGAAGCGGACCGCAGGGCTCGAATCGTTGATCGCGTTGATGAGGGTGTCGCCAGCGCGCTTGACGTCGAGACGCCCGGCAACTCTCGCCGCTGCGGCACGGATCGCCGGATCGTAGTGATCGAGCGCCTTGATCAGCCGCTCGGAGGCGCCGTCGGTGAGCGGCGGCCGCGCCATGGCGCCGAGCGCATAGATGGCCTCTATTCGGACGCGCGGATTTTCGTCGTCGACCGCCTTGAGGAGCGCGTCAACGACCTCCGGCGGCACGGGCCGCGGCCAGGCCGCCAGAGGCCCCTGCTCGAATGCCTGGACCGCCTGCCCCTTGCTGCGCACTTCGACCACGAGCCCCACCCGCTTCCGAAGAGGCATGTCCTGGACGAGGAAGAACGACAGCTCGGCGGCAATCGCCTCGAGCTGAATCTCGTCGATCGGATCGTTGACGACCGCGGCGACCGGAATGGCCGCGGCCGTGTGCTGCGATTCGCGCAGCATGCGAACGGCGCTCAGGCGCGCCTTCGGATCGGGATTCCGCAGATTGCGAACGACGTCCTCGAACCCGGTCTGCCAAGCCAGGGACGGCATCGTCAAACCCGTCAGCAGGAGGGACGACAACAAGGTCCGAACCACTGGTGTCATGAAGTACTTATCGTCTGAACAGACGGGCCTTTTCAGTTTTTTGCCGCCCCATACGCGTTGGCGCGTCCCACGGCGAGCGCGTCCCGCAAGTAGCGGCCGGTATGGGACGCCGCGACCTGCGCGATCTGCTCGGGCGTTCCGGTGGTGACGATTTCGCCGCCGGCTTCGCCGCCTTCGGGACCAAGATCGATGATCCAGTCCGCCGTCTTGATCACGTCCAGGTTGTGCTCGATGACGAGCAGACTGTGTCCCGCTTGAATGAGCTTGCGACACGCAGCGAGCAGCTTCGCGATGTCGTCGAAGTGCAGGCCGGTGGTCGGCTCGTCCAGGATGTAGAGCACTCGATCGCCCGTGTGCGATGACAGGTGGGCGGCGATCTTGATGCGCTGCGCCTCCCCGCCAGACAGGGTCGTGGCCGGCTGGCCGAGCCGCAGATATCCGAGCCCGATCTCGTCGAGCACCTGAAGCCGCCGAAGCACTTTCGGGGAGCTGCTGAAAAAAGCCAGGGCCTCTCGGACGGTCATGTCGAGGACCTGATCCACGCTTCGCCCGCGGTACTTGACCTCGAGGACCTGCGGCTTGAACCGCTTGCCTTCGCACTGGTCGCACGGGACGAAGACGTCGGCGAGAAACTGCATCTCCACCTTGACCTGGCCTTCACCTTCGCACGCCTCGCACCGGCCGCCCGGCACGTTGAAGGAGAAGTGGCTCGCCGTCAGCCCTCGAGATCGCGCGTCTTTCGTCGTGGCGAAGAGCTCTCGAATCGGATCGAACGCCTTCAGGTACGTCACCGGATTCGAGCGGGGTGTCCGGCCAATCGGCGCCTGATCCACGAGGACGACATCGGTAATGAACTCCGCACCTTCGAGCTTCTGATGGATCCCCACGCGACGATCCCAATCACCCTTCGCGCGCTTCAGCGCCGCATACAGCACGTCGTGCACCAGCGTGCTCTTGCCCGATCCGCTGACGCCTGTCACGCAGACCATCAACCCCAGCGGGATCTCGACGTCGATGTCCTTGAGGTTGTGTTCCGAGGCACCGAGCACGCGGATCTTCTGGTTGGTTGGCTTCCGCCGCGCCGGCGGGACCGGGATGGCGAGCTCGTCCCGAAGATACTTCGCGGTCAACGATCGCGGCTCCAGCATCAGGTCGGCGAGCGTGCCCGCGAACACGACGCGCCCGCCCTGCTCACCCGCGCCGAGCCCCATGTCGACCACTACGTCAGCGACCCTGATCATGTCCGCATCGTGCTCGACGACGAGAACGGTGTTCCCCTGGTCCCGCAGCTTCCGCAGAATCGTGATCAGGCGATCGTTGTCGCGCGAATGCAGGCCGATGGACGGTTCGTCGAGCACGTAGAGCGTGTCGACCAGGGCAGACCCCAGCGAAGTCGCCAGGTTGATGCGCTGCGACTCGCCGCCCGAAAGCGTCGAAGACAGGCGATCGAGGGTCAGATAGTCGAGGCCGACGTCTCGCAGGAACCCCAGTCGCTTCCGGATCTCCTTCAGCACCTTGTCGGCGATCGCCGCCTCCTTCTCCGACAAGGCCAGGTCGGCGAAGAATCTGTCGGCGTCGCGCACGGTCCGCGCGCACACGTCGTCGATGGTGCAGCCGCCGACCTGCACATCCCGCGCTTCGCGCCGCAGCCTCGCGCCCTGGCACTCCGGACAGGTCAGGTATCCGCGGTACCGGCTCAGGAACACGCGCACGTGCACCTTGTATTTCTTCCGCTCGAGCCACCGGAAGAATCCCTTGACGCCTTCGAAGCTGCCGCCGTCGCCTTCGATCGCGAAGCGGCGTTCTTCGTCGCTCAGCGCAGACCACGGCACGTCCATCCGGACCCGGCCGCGGCCCGCACGCTTCAGCTCCGCCAGCTGCGTGCGATAGTGCGGCTTGCTCCAGGGCTCGATCGCATTCTGCTGGATCGACTTGGACACGTCCGGCACGACCAGATCCATATCCAGCTCGATGACGTTCCCGAAGCCGTGGCAGACGGGGCAGGCCCCAAACGGGTTGTTGAACGAGAAGAGCCGCGGCTGCGGCACCTCGTACTGCAGGCTGCACGCCCGGCACTCGAAACGCTCGCTGAAGCGGTGCACCACGGGCTCCGGATCAAGCGCAATCGCGAACGCGGCGCCGCCGCCCTCGGTGTAGGCCGTTTCGATCGAGTCAGTCAGGCGCGCCCGGAGGTCGCCATCGACCTTGAGCCGGTCGACGATCACCTGCAGCATCGGCCGATCGCGGAGCGCTGCGGCGTCCGCTTCTTCCAGCATCACGGTCTGGCCGTCGACGTAGAGCCGGCCGAATCCCTTGCGGCGCAGGATGCCCAGCGTCTCGGCGATCGAGTCGCCCAGCCCCGGAAGGGGCGGCTGCGGTTGTGCCGGGATCTCCGCATCACCATTGCCCTCCGACACCGCCTCGTCATCGTCCGTTCCTTCGATGGGAAGCGACATCGACGAAGCTGGAACGATCGGCATATCGAAGCCGACCAACAGCCTGGTTCCGGCAGGCAGCTTGGCGAGCGACCCGGCCACGACCTCCGCCGTCTCGCGGATGACTTCCTTGCCGCACGAGCGGCAGATCGTCCGGCCGATCCGCGCGTAGAGCAGCCGCAGATAGTCGTGAATCTCGGTTGTCGTCCCGACCGTGGACCGGGGGTTGCGGATACTGTTCTTCTGGCGGATCGCGATCGCCGGCGAGATGCCCTCGATGGAATCGACGTCAGGCTTCTCCATCCGCTCGAGGAACTGACGCGCGTAGGCGGACAGCGATTCCACGTAGCGTCGCTGGCCTTCCGCGTAAATCGTGTCGAACGCCAGGGAAGACTTGCCTGAGCCGCTAACGCCCGTCATGACGACGAGTGAGCGCTGAGGAAACGCCAGGTCGACGTTCTTCAGGTTGTGGGTGCGCGCGCCGCGGACGACAATCTGCCCGTTGGCGTGAGGACTGGTGGACATGTACTGTGAGCGCTTTCGCGAGAACCGTAACATTTCATGGTAGCGCACGAAGCCAGCCGGCTCAACCTCGGCCTTCGACAGAACTGCCGCAGCAACGGGACGTTTCGGCGAAGAGTCACCCGTTTGCGGCGGTCCGTGCTATTTTGTTGGGACCTGTCGGCAGGGCGGGGGTCAAGTCCTCATGCCCGCATGCCGAAACACTCACGAGGGGGCCGTGTCAGTCCGTCTGTTCATAGGAAATCTGCCGTACTCGGCGAACGAAGCCGACCTGAGGGAACATCTGTCCAGCGTGGGCGAACCGGCGCAAGTGGTGCTGCCCACGGATCGAGAGACCGGCCGCCCGCGAGGCTTCGCATTCGTCGACTACAACGATCGAGAGGTCGCTGAAGAGGCGATCCGACGATTCAACCTGCAGCCATTCAAGGGGCGGCCCCTGGCCGTCAGCGAGGCCCGACCTCGGGAGGATCGTCCGCCCGGTCTGCGTCCTGGCGGCTTCTCAGGCCCGAGACCGGGCGCCCCTGGCGGCTTCGGAGGTCCGAGACCCCCGGGTCCTGGGGGATTCTCTCCGCGGCCAGCCGATCCGGGTGCCGGAGGCGGCGCCCCCCGTAGTCGGAACTTCGGACCGGACGCACCGCCGAAGAACAAGCGCAAGCCGCCGCGCAAGGACTCCGATCGCGGACCGAAGGGCCCAATCAAAGAGCGCCCGGTGAGCAAGCTCTACGATGTGGACGAGGATTGGCGGAGCGAGCCCGACGATGTCGAGACCGACGATATCGCAACGGCTGCGAAAGAGGAGGAGGCCGACGACGAGTAGTCTCGGCCCGCGCCAGGACCGGAGCCCGGCTCCGGCTGAGGCGCACAGCTATTGCATGACACTCTGAAACATGCGACCGTCCCGCAATAGACACGAAGCCTCCGACCTGGATCTCGAGGCAGCATTTGCCCCGGAGCCGGAACTGCGGATGCACGGGCCGGCGTCGATCGTGCCCGAGCCGATCGAGGAGTTCGCGGACGAGCCCGGCGGGACTCCCGTCAGTGTTCCTCAAATAACTTCACGGCCGACCCTGGAACGGATTCCCCTGCCGGCTCTCGAACCGGACCTTCCACTGATTCCCAGGACCGTTCCGCTCGCAGAGGGACCGCTGCTGATCCGACCGCCTGTAGAGCCCCCGCCGATCTACTATCCGAGTCGGCCACGAACCGTGGGCCAGACGCTGCTCCCGGTGTTTCAGGGGACGGTCACGCTCGCCTGCGTGGCGGCGTTCGTGTGGCTCGTGGTGATGCCTTATCAGCAAGGCGGCGAGACCGCGACGGCGGTTCAGGAAGTAGCGGTGTCCGAGACGGCGGCATTGTCTCCTCCGTCGGCCGCTGCCCCAGCGCCGGACTCGACGCCGCCCGCACCGCTCAGACCGGCGCATTTGCAGACGGCCGACGTCGCGCCTGCGACCCTGCCGGAGCCGGAGCCGGCCACTCAGCCGCCCGGACGCCCAGTGCGTGCGTCCGAAGCGCGAGCGTCGCGAACTCCCGAGCCGCCGACCAAGCGCGTGGACCTGCAAAAGCAGACGCAAGCGGCCCGGTCCACACCTGACACGAAGAAACCGGACGTCGTCGCCGTAACCAGGACAGCCGCAACGGCCCCAGTGACTCCGGAAGCCGACACTCGCCGTGCTGCCCCGACGCCGGACGCGTCAAGGGAGCAGACGGACACGGTCTCCGGGCTTGGCCAGCCAGTGGCCCCGCCTGCACCCGAATCCGTGCCGCTGGCCGCCTCCCGCGATCGAGCCGCTGCGCCGGCGCCTGCTCCGGAAGCACCGGCGCGGCCGGTTCCGACAAGCGGCAACACGGTCACAGATATCCGGAGCGCCGACCGCGACAAGGTACGGTCGGTGCTGTCGCGATACGAAAGCGCCTTCAGCCAGCTCGATGCAGCGGCCGCAGCCCGGTTGTATCCAGGCGTGGATCGAAAAGCGCTCTCACGCGCGTTTGGAACGCTCAGCTCACAGCAGATTCAGTTCGATGACTGCCGGATTCTGGTGACGCAGTCAACTGCCAGCGCCACTTGCGCGGGAAAGGCGAGCTGGACGCCCAAGGTCGGGGGCGGCGCAAAGGAACAGGCCAGGCGTTGGCAGTTCGACCTGAAACAGGTCGCCGGAGACTGGCAGATCGGCTCGGTCCGGGTCCAGTAACCCGGTCAAAAGGCGTATTCAAATGCGACGGTCGGGGTAAGCGTCGCCGTCAGCCCACTGTGGTTGGCCGACCACCTCACGTGCCCGCCGACGACCATCGTTCTCGCGACGTTCCACTTGAGGCCTGCGACGAGCTGCACGGCCGTGTTGTCGCCTTTGCCCGACACCAGCCGGTAGGTGTCCACGTCGGGAATCGTCGGATGCGGAGCGGCCACCAGTTCGAGGTCGCGGAGCTCGGAAACGCGGCGAGCGAGCATTTCACCTGAAAGCGTCACGCGGGGATTGACGGCGACCAGCCCTGCCGCGCTCAACGAGACCTCGTTCGAGACTCCCCCACCCGCCACTCCGAGGTTCAGGTGGACGGCAAAGTGCGAGGGCTCGTAGGACGCCAGACCGGAGACACGATAGCCAGCCTTGCCGGCACCGAGCAGGTTGTCTCGATCGCCGGTCGGAGCCCTGAGCTCCGCCGCCGCCGCAATCCCGAATCCTTCTTCGTCGAACAGCACGTACTTGCCGCGTAACGCCAGATCGCCGGGGCCGCTTGCGGTCGCCTGGGCGCTGGCCTGAGCGAGTGTCGTGCCTCGGTGCACCGTGACCCGTGCCCCATCCAGCTCCAGGCGAACGAGGGGCAGCGCCGCGCCGATCTCGAAGTGATCGGTCACAGGCACGCTGCCGAACAGCGTCATCCCGCTCGTGCGGATCTTCAGGGTCAGGTTCTCGGTGTCGAAGGGAGCAGCCTCGTCCCGGAACTGGTTCGAGATCGTGAGCAGCGAACCGTCGCGCAGGTTTTTCCCATCGAGTTCGCTGAACGACGTCGTTGCCGCCGAGACACCGAAGGACGGATGCCCCTTGCCCGGCGTCAGGGCGCGTTCCACGAAGAACGGTCCGAACGTATCGCCCGCCCTCTCAGCAGTCCCCAACAGCTCGTTGATTCGATAGACGAACCCGCCCGACGATGTGGAGAGCGGCACGGACGCGAGGTTCACGAGGAGTGCGTTGACGATGGTTTGTCGTGCGGCGTCGGCGGCGGCGCGATCCCGCTCGAAATCGGCCGTCGGCACCGCTTGGTTCAGCATTAGGAAGCCGACAATGTCGGTCGCGCTCTGGCTCTGCGCGCGGGCGGCGGTGGGCAGGGACAGCGTCGCGACAGCAAGCACAACAAGGGCACGACTCATCTTCATAGGTGGTTTCCCGCTCCCGATAATGCTGAACTGAGATTCCTGATCGTACCCGAAAACCCCGCGCGCCGGGAGAACTCATGCACGCCGCTCGCCAAGGCGTCCCGATGCCTTCGGTGGATGGTACACTCCACGATGACGGTCCGAAGTCCTTCTGGCTATGCCTGCCTCCTGGTTCCTCGAACGAATTCCCGGTCGTCGCCGCTCCCGCATTGCAGCAGCGCTGACGGCCTTCGCTCTGGCGACCGGATGCGCAGGCAACTACCGCCTCCTGCCGCGACTCTCGGCGGGCGACGGCCTCACGTGGCTCGCTCCGGCCACATCGAAAGAACTGCGATCTCTCGATCGCTGGCGGCGAAGCGTCGGACCGGCCCTGGTTGTGAACAAGTCGTCCACCGTCGTCGATCGTCCCGTGCGGCGGGTGATCGTCGTCAGCTGGAACGTTGCGGTTGGATCGGCCGATGTCGTGGCGTTCCTGCGGGATCTTCGCGAACGCAGCGGGGCGGACGTGCCGGTCGTGCTCCTCCTCCAGGAGGCCTACCGGGAAGGCGCGGAAGTTCCGATCGCGCTCGACGGCGACGCGCGATTCGCGTCACGGCTCGGGTTCTCCGATAGTCCCGAGCCGCACCGCCAGGACATCGCGACGATTGCCGAGACGACCGGGCTCAACGTCTACTACGCGCCGTCCATGCGGAACGGATCGCCTTTGTCGTCAGCTGAGGATCGCGGGAATGCGATCCTGTCCAGTTCGCCGCTGACCGATCTGGCAGCAATCGAGCTGCCGTTCGAGCGGCAGCGCCGTGTAGCAATCGCCGCAACTGTCGCCGGCGTCTCGGCCAGTGGCGAGGCGTGGAAGCTTCGAGTCGTGTCGGCTCACCTGGACAACGTCGCCGGTCCGCGGCGTCTCTGGGTGTTCGGCAGTGAGCTCGCCCGAACGCGGCAGGCCCGGGCGCTCGTGACATACTTGGCGGACCCTGGCCCCACGGTGCTCGGCGGCGACTTCAACACGTGGTTCGGGTTTTCCGATCGCGCGTATCTCGAGACCGCGCGCGCCTTCCCGAGAACCGTGACTTCCGATAGACGCGCGACCTTTCGCGGCCTGCTTCGGCTGGATCACGTCTTCTTTCGATTGCCCACGGGTTGGCGGGCCCACTCGCAACGCGGCAGCTCACGCTTCGGGTCCGATCATTTTCCGCTGATCGGGACGATCGATCTTGACTAGGAGTTAGAAGCTAGGAGACAGAGCCGTGGTGAAAGCGGGTTGTCGTGCTGAGCAGCCTGCGAGCGAAGCGAGCAGCGGATAAGCCGCGGGGGTGGGGCCCCGCGCAGTAAGAAAAGCCAGCAGGGCCGTCTGGAAAACTCACAAAGCCGGTGATAATACCGTCTGCTCTCAGCGGAGGTCAGCTATGGACGACTTGAAGCGACGTGAGTTCCTGAAGCTTGGCGGCGCGGCTGTTGTCGCCGGCGCGACGCCGCTTGCCGCACAAGCCGCCCAGTCGACTGCGCAGAACGCCCCGTTCAGCGCGGCGCCGATCGAGATGGTGCGAATCGGGTACGTCGGGATCGGCGGCCAGGGTTCGGGGCACGTCCGGAACCTGCTCGGCATTCCCGGCTGCCGGATCACTGCCGTCTGCGACGTCAGGCCCGAGCGGACCGAGTGGGCGACGAAGCAGATTACCGCCGCCGGCCACCCGGCGCCGACTGCCTACACCCGCGGCCCACGCGACTTCGAGCGCCTGTGCGAAACCGAACAGCTCGATCTCGTCTACAACGCCACGCCATGGGAGTTTCACGTTCCCATCATGCTCGCCGCGATGAAGAACGGGAAGCACACCGCCACGGAAGTGCCGGCGGCCATGACGGTAGACGACTGCTGGGCGATGGTCGAATCGGCCGAGAAGCTCCAGAAGCATTGCGTGCTGATGGAGAACTGCAACTACGACCGCATGGAGATGATGGTCTACAACATGGTCCGTCAGGGCCTGTTCGGAGAGATCCTGCATGCCGAAGGCGGGTACCTCCACGACCTGCGATCCATCAAGTTTGCCGACACGGGCGAAGGGCTCTGGCGCCGCGCCTGGGCGATGAAAGTCAACGGCAACCTGTATCCGACGCACGGCCTCGGACCGGTCGCCAACTGCCTCGACATCAATCGCGGCGACCGGTTCGACTATCTGGTGTCGATGAGCGGACCGTCACGAGGGCTTCAAGCGTGGGCGGCCGAGCACACGCCGGCGGACTCGCCCAAGCGCCGCGAGGAGTACGTCCTCGGAGACGTGAACGTCAGCATGATCAAGACAGTCCGCGGCCGGACGATCGTTGTCGAGCACTGCACGAACCTGCCGCGGCCTTACAGCCGCATCCACATGGTTCAAGGCACGAAGGGTCTGTTCCAGGGCTATCCGAATCGCGTGTACGTCGAAGGACGCGGCAAGGAGGACGAGTGGCAGGAAGCCACCGAGGTCGCCAAGCAATTCGAGCATCCGCTCTGGAAAGATCTCGCCGAGCGCGCGTCGGGCGCCGGTCACGGCGGCATGGATTACATCGAGGACTACCGCTTGATCAAATGCCTGCGGGAAGGACGCCCGACGGACATGAACGTCTACGACGCCGCGGCGCTGAGCGCCGTCGTCGAATTGAGTACGCGCTCGAACGCGCACAAGAGCGCGCCGTTCGACGTACCGGACTTCACTCGCGGCAAGTGGAAGACCAACCCTCCGCTCGACATCGTCCGGATGTGAGAAGTCCGCAGCCGACCGCTCAGGTCCGATGAGACATACCGACCGCGCGCTCGTCCTTGCCCGCGGCCTCGGCCGCCGCATGCGCAAGGACGACCATGGCGTGCAGTTGACGGCCGACCAGCAACGCGCCGCGGAGGCGGGGCTGAAGGCCCTGATGCCGATCGACGGCCGGCCGTTCCTCGACTACGTGCTCGGGTCGCTTGCCGATGCCGGCCTGCGTTCCGTGGGCCTCGTGATCGGACCCGGCGCCGATCCAGTACGGTCGCACTACGCGAACCTCACAACGCCAGTGTCGCTGGATTTCATCGTTCAGCCGGAGGCGCGCGGGACTGCGGACGCAGTGCTGGCGGCGGAGGGCTGGGCCGAGGATGCGCCATTCCTGGCGCTGAACGCCGACAACCTGTACCCCGTGCAGGTGCTCAGGGATCTCGTCGCCCTCCAGGAACCCGGCCTGCCCGTTTTCGACCGGGAGGATCTCATCGCGTCGAGCAACATCCCGCCGGAGCGCGTCCAGTCGTTCGCGCTGCTCGAGGTCGACGACGGCGTGCTCACGCGGATTGTCGAGAAGCCCGCGGATGCCGACATGCCCGGAGCCGGAGAGCCGATGCTCGTGAGCATGAACTGCTGGCGATTCGACAGCCGCATCTTCTCCGCGTGCCGCGACGTCGAGCCGTCGCCGCGGGGGGAGTTCGAGCTCCCCCTTGCAGTCGGACTTGCTCTCCGGCGCGGAGTCCAATTCCGTGCCGTTCCCGCGCGCGGGCCGGTCCTCGACTTGTCGCGTCGCGCCGACACCGCCGAAGTCGCGCGTCGCCTGCGCGGAGCACATCTCGCGCCGTGACGGACGCCGCCACGCTCGCCGGGCATCTCGTATCCGCGGGCCTGGACGAGGCGGAACGCGCGGCGAAGGCCCAGCTGTTCCAGCGCACGCTCGATCGCTGGCAGCGGGATATCGGATCGGCTCCTGCCGCGGCGTGGTGGGTGCCGGGACGGCTGGAGGTCTTCGGAACGCACACGGACTACGCCGGCGGGCGATCGCTCGTCGCACCTGTCCCGCGCGGGTTCGTGTTCCTGGCGGCGAGTCGTCTCGATCGCCAGATCCGGGCCATCGATGCAAAAGATGTCAGGGATCCCTGGGACAAGAGGAACGCCACCCACCAGGAGTCCGTCGCCATCTCGCAGGAGCAATCTCCTGCGCGCTTCCGCGGCTGGCGGCACTACGTCGAGGTGACCGCCGCACGGCTCGCGCGCAATTTTCCAGGCAGTGAGCTCGGGACCGATATCGCCTTCGCCAGCGATCTGCCTCGAGCTGCGGGCATGAGCAGCTCGAGCGCGCTGATCGTCGGAATCGCCATCGCGCTGTCGTACGCCGGGCGGCTCCGTGAACGCCCCGAGTGGCAGGCCGATGTCCGCTCGATTGTCGACGAAGCTGGATATCTGGGCTGTGTCGAGAACGGCCGCGCCTTCGGCGCGCTCACCGGCGACGCGGGCGTCGGCACGCACGGCGGCAGCGAGGATCACGCGGCGATGCTTGCGGGCACCGCCGGCGCCTGCAGCGAGTTCGCATTCGTTCCGCTGCGACTCGTGGAGACTGTTTCAATTCCGCCCGCGTGGACGTTCGTCGTGGCATCGAGCGGCATCGGATCGCACAAGACGGGCAGCGAGCGAGGGGCCTACAATCGGCTGTCCGCCGGAACGGCGGTCCTGCTCGATTTGTGGAATCGCCGCGAGACGCCGTGCGACTCTCTCGGCGCTGCGCTCGCATCGTCTGAGTCTGCGCTCGAGAGGCTCCGGGCGATCGCCGAGCGTTCGGCCTTGCCTGACTGGAGCGGTCCGGCGCTGAGAGACCGTCTCGACCACTTCGCGCGCGAAGATGGGCGCGTAGCGGAGAGTGTCCTCGCGTTGCGCCGTGCGGACGCGGATACGTTCGGTCGTCTCGCCGCCGAGTCGCAGGCTGACGCGGAATTGCTGCTGGCGAATCAAGTGCCCGAAACCTCGGCACTCGTTCGGGTCGCTCGCGATGCGGGCGCCGTCGCGGCCCGAAGCTTCGGCGCGGGGTTTGGCGGCAGCGCGTGGGCCATGATCGAGAGCGCCGGCGAGAAGGACGACCGGCAATTCCTCGACAGGTGGATGTCGGCGTATCGAAGCACGTGTCCCGAAGCGTCGGCGCATTCGGTCGCGTTCGTGTCGAAGCCGGGTCCGCCGGTCACGCGGGTGAAATAGCAGTGTTGGCGGTCGAACTATCGACGGTCGGCGGTCGGCGCTCGACGGTCGAGGTGTCGACTGCGACCGCCGACTGAAGACGCTGACCGCAGACTGCGACTGCCGACCGAAGACCGCCGACCGAAGACTGCCGAGCCCCGACTGCGTCGCTAGGCGATCATCTGCACGACAATCTCCCGCTCACGCGGACGGGTGTCGACCTCGAGGAGCATGATCTGCTGCCAGGTACCCAGGCTCAACGTGCCGTCGACGATGGGGATCGTGATGGATGGACCGAGCAGCGCGGCGCGGACGTGGCTGGAGCCATTGTCGTCGCCCCACCGCAGATGATGCCGGTAGTCTCCCTCGGCCGGCGCGAGCCGATCGAGCAGCCCGTTGAAGTCGCTGATGGCGCCCGGCTCGAACTCGATCGTGGTGATGGCGGCCGTGGATCCGACCACGAACACCGTGACGATCCCCTCACGGAGACCGCCATCCTGAACCGCTCGGGCGACCGTCCGGGTAATGTCGTGCGCGTCCCCCTGCCCGCTGGTGCGGACGGCGAATTTGTGAGTGCGTACCACGGTCTGCTAGAATAACCGTTCCTGCCGCCCCGCTGCGGCGGGTTCCCCGCCCAGGCCGGCGTAGCTCAGTTGGTAGAGCAGCTGATTCGTAATCAGCAGGTCGCGGGTTCGAGTCCCATCGCCGGCTCCAATTTATCAACACGTTACGGCCCGACGGCATTCGTCGGGCCGTTTCTGTTTGCAAGAAAACTGCAAGACGTTCGACACTCTGACAGGGGTCGGTTGGTGGCGACCACTGACGACAGGGCCGTGGCGCCCAACCTTCACCTCTTCCCTTTCTTCACAAGCCTGTTACAAAACGCCGAATCGGTACCGGTCCGTGAGTGCGTTCATGCGGACTACTAACACTGGGCGACTACTCGGGACTTGGCCGTGACCCGCCCGCCTCTGAGCCCGCCGGCACGGGAATCATGTCGAAACGATCCGCAAGCGCAGCCCGCTCCTCTTTGCTGCCGTTCCGCATCGTCAGTTCCTGCATGGCCTCGAGAAACTGTTCAAAGCCGCCCGGATGATGCATGACCAGGAGAGTGGCGTCGTCGCTGCTCGCGTTGTGAAAGCCATGGATCGTGCCTCGCGGGACAAAAGCAAAGGTGCCGGCTGGAGCGGTCTGCCTCTCGTCGCCGACACGCAGCACGACTTCGCCCTCAAGCACGTAGAAGAACTCGTCGCGCCCGCGGTGGTAGTGCGGCCCGGCACCTACCGTCCCAGGCGGCACTCGTCCTTCCCAGACCGTACACAGGCCCCCGGTTTCGGCTGGCGAAGCCTTGACCATCACGCCCGTCCCAGCTGACCCGACTGCAATGAACCGCCCAGCGCCTGGCGCCACCACGACCGCCCTCATAACGTCCTCCTCTGCCCCCGCCGCGATGACGGCTCAGGAGCGTGATCTTTCTCTGTTCACCTGGCTCTCGTGAGTTCTCCAGACCGCAAAGAACCGGGCTCAACGTGCGGGTTACGGCGCCGGCGTAAGACCGTGGCGGCGCATGATGTCGGCCATCTTGACGGGGTCCGGCGGCCCGCCCGCAGCCGCATTGAGCACCGCGGCAGACTCGTGAAAATACTGCGGACCGATGGCGGCGGGCGTGATGGCGCAGAGGGCCTTCACGTCCTGGCTGCCGGCGTTGTCGAACCGGTGAATGGCGCCCCGCGGAATGCAGAGGGCCTGCCCCGGTCCGACGTCGATCCGTTTGCCGTCCACGGTCCAGGTCAGCACCCCCTCGATCCCGTAGATGGTCTCTTCGTAGTGATCATGACTGTGCGCTGGCGCCGCCAGCCGCTGCGCGGCCGGAACCGTGAGCTCGAAGAGAGCGAGGCTGCCGCTCGCGTCGTCCCCCGTGATAAGGAAGCGTACGGCGAGCGGCCCGAGGTGGATGATTTCGTCCGCGGGATTGATGTGGACGTCGGTCTTCTGCGCAGCCATGGCCAGCTCCTTTAAAGTAAACGTAGTTTACTGATGTAGAATGTAAATGAGATTTACTAACAATGTCAAGCCCCCCATTTGCGCCCGCCGCACGCCCAGCGGAGATGCTGATTGGCGCCCTGCTCCGAGTGCCGGCCCAGGTCATTCACCGCCGGATCATTGCCGAGCTGAACGCGGCCGGTTTCGAGGAGCTGCGCGTGCCGCATATGGCGGTGCTGCAGTTCCCGGGCCCCGATGGAGTCCGCCCCGGTGTGCTCGCCGAGCGCGCCGGCATCAGCAAGCAGGCGATGAACCAGCTGCTGCGGAGTCTCGAGGGGCTTGGCTATCTCGCGAGGTCGGCCGCCCCCGATGAAGGCCGCGCACGAATCGTCCGCCTGACCAAACGCGGACGCGCCGCCTACGAGAAGATCCACGAGATCCTTCGGGATATCGAACGAGAGTGGAGCACCGAACTTGGGCCCAAGGATTTCACTCAACTTAAGAAGCTGCTGCTTCGGGCCTGGGATAGCGTGTTGATTAGATAGCGTCCTGCACCCTTCGCGGCTATGGAATGGGCGCACAGCCTCGATCCGGCGCTCGACGTCGGTGGCGTAATCGAGTACTACAGTCCCCGCGGTCTCATCTTCCGCTTCGATCTCGGCGACACCCTCGTCAGGTATCACGCGCGATCGGTGGTGGCCCTCCCACAGTTCCGGCCTCCACGAGAGGTTGCAGGCTTTACTATGCGCAACCGCCAGTGGAGCTTTGGGATTGGGAAGCGCTTCTAGTCAATTAACGTCGAGATCGCGACCGATTACGAACGCGCCCGAGTTGATCAAGCGTGCCGGGGCGGACCGACTGCTCTCGGCGCAATGGGTAGCTACCGCATAGCTACCACGCGGATTTGCTCCTCGTCGCACCTTCGGACAGGGGCAACGCTTCGAGTGAATGGCGCCACTGACCTCGACGCCGGGATAGACGAAGGTCTATTCCCAACCAGAATTCTGACGCCGCGCCTGGCGGGTTTCAGCCCTCTTCCTCGATTGGATTCGGCATAGCGTGTGCTCGAACGGAGTGCACGCGAGGATGGATGCCGACTTACAGACTTGCAGCCGTTAACGCCTCCGCCCACCTGAAGATCGTTGTGTCCATGCTGTTGTCGATTGTCGTGGCGCTGACCGTCGGGCTGACGTTGAGGGCGTTCCTCAGCGTCGACCTCGCGATCGAGAAGCGCATCGCCGTCCAGCGAAGCCACTGAACCCGGGCCGCGCCCCTCAGGGCCTTCTTCGGATGCATCAGATCCGGCCAGCGGGATCTGCGAAGCTTCAATTGGGTATGCGGTGGGTCTGGCGCCGAATGGTCCGGCCAGACAAAACCGCCACAACGGTTTCGGCCAAAGACCCGCGCCCTGCCGCTCCCGAACCCGGCCTGCCATTGCCCAGAAACAGCGCCTCTGATGGCCTCTCGACCCGAGCAGGGACCTCCATCAGGACTGAAGAGCTATATTTTTTCGTTAATTAGCAGCACGCTATAATAATCCATAAAATATCTACCAAAAGGTGTTGCCTCCGGAGACTTTCAAGTCCGTAACTCCAAGTAGTCCAATATCTTAGTGATCTGACTCAGGCATGCCTCGTGCTTAGGCTGCGGTCCGCGACGGGTGTTTTTTATTTAATTTGCCGCGGCCAGAAGTCGCCGGAACCTGAGCGGAGTCTCCAGCACTCCAGCCAAACCGGCGTCGGTCGGCGGCGTCCCCGAAAGGTCCACACATGCGCGTGGGGTGCGTCCAGATCAACGCAGAGTTTTCGGGGCAGTGCTACCTCCCCTATTCGGCGGGGATTCTTCAGGCATATGCCCGGCGGCATCTTCGAAATCCCGAGGCGTACGAGTTTCTCCTGCCCGTCTTTCGGCGCGACAAGGTCGCTGACGCGGTCGCCCATCTCGACAGCGCGGACATTGTCGGTTTCAGCGTGTATTCGTGGAACGAGCGGCTCTCGATGGCGATGGCCGAGGCGCTCAAACGCAAACGGCCCTCGACGCTCATCGTCTGTGGTGGTCCGCAGGTCCCCCGGCACGATCGGCCGTGGGAAATCGAAGCCTTCCATCGGCGCTATCCGTTCATCGATCTCGCGGTCCATGGCGCGGGAGAGCAAGCCTTCGTCGAGATCCTCGAGCGCGGCCGCGATGGCCGGTGGGAGACGCTGCCGTCCGTCAGCTTCCTGAACGAGCGCGACGCTCTCGTCCAGACCGCCAGAAGTCCGGCGCTGAAAGATCTGACCGAGGTGCCGGAGCCCTATCTCGAGGGCATCTTCGATCCCCTCATGGCGGAGCACCCGAAGCTCGAGTGGATTGCCGTCGAAGAGACCAATCGAAACTGCCCGTTCCAATGCACGTTCTGCGGGTGGGGACTGCTCGGCTCCAAGCCGATCATGCGCCCCGTGGAGGAAGTGCTGCGCACGATCGACTGGTTCGCCGATCACCGGATTGGCTACGTCTTCGTGGTCGATTCGAACTTCGGCATGTTCAAGGAGCGCGACATCGAGATCGCGCGATACTTCGCGAAGGTCAAGCGCGAGCGCGGGTATCCGCGATCCGTGAACGTGCAGGACGGGAAGAACATCGAGCAATGGGTGGTTCGCGTACGCAAAGAGCTCATTTCGGGCGGGATCGAGTCGCCCGTCGTCCTCGCGCTGCAGTCGCTCCACCCGCCAACCCTGACGGCCATCAAGCGCTCGAACATCAAGACCGAGCCGTACCGAAATCAGCTCGGACTGTTCGCCCAGGCCGGCATCCCGACAACGACAGATATCATCCTTGGACTCCCTGAAGAAACGTACGAGTCGTTCACGGACGGCGTCTCCACCGTCATCGAATGGGGGCAGCACAATCGGAGCTTGCTGCTGAATGTCTCGATGGTGCCGGACGCCGAGATGTCACATCCCGACCAGCGGAAGCAGTACGAGATCGACACGACCTGGACGCCGTTGATAAACCCACATGGCCGGATGGAGCAGGAAGAATTTCCCGAGATGCAGGAGCTCATCATCGGGACGCGGACGATGCCGCGCGAGGAGTGGGTGCGCGCCCGGGCGTTCGCCTACATGACGTCGCTGCTGCACTTCGACAAGCTGTTGCAGATCCCCTTCGTGATCTGCCACGAGCTGGGAAGAGCCGTGAGCAGCGGCCGCAAGGCGCGGCCGCGATACAAAGAGCTGATCGAGCTGTTCCTGTCGCCCGAACTCGACCCCGATTGCTTCCCGCGCGTCACCGAAGCGCGCGACTTCTTCCTGAACCACGCCCGCGCGATCCAGCAAGGCAAGGATGAATACTGCCACTCCGCGGACTGGCTCGATGTGCACTGGCCGCCGGACGAGTTCATGTTCATCAAGATCGTTCGCGATGGCCACATCGGCGAGTTCTACGATGAGGCGCTCGAGCTCCTCGTCGGTTTCGTCGAGATCGATCGGCCGCTCGTCGCGCAGGCGCTCGCGCTCAATCTGGCGCTGCTGGAGCTCCCGTTCCGATCCGGCGAGCACGTGGTCTCCTGCGATTGGAACATCCTCGACCTCTATCGCGGTGCGATTGCCTCCAGGCCGGTCGACGTCGTCCGCGGCGCGTGCGAGTACAGCATCGATTGGTCGGCCTCCCGGTGGAGCTCGTGGGACTCGTGGCTGGAGCGGGTGGTCTGGTGGCGGAACAGGGCCGGGCAATACTTTCTGAAGGAAGGGCTCCAAGCGGTCAGGACGCCAACCACGTCGCCGGCGGAACCGCTGCCCGCCGGCCATTACTACTGACGCGGAGGAGCCATCTGGTTCCGAGCGCGCGATTTCGCTTTCTCCTGGCAGCGTGCACGGCGGTGAGCCTCTGGCTCCTGGGTCGGCTCGCGATGCACGTGTCGTTTCACGCGCGTGTACTCGGCCGGTATTCAGTCCCGTATTCTGCACTGCTGCTCGCCGTCGCCGGCACGTCGCTGACGACAGTCCTGCTCCATCACCCGTCGTTCTACAGGCGAGTCCATAAGGTCAGGTGGCCAGCGGTTCTGGTTGCCGCGGCCGCGGCGACGCTCCTCGTCGCCGCAGAGATCGCCGTGCGCGTCTCCGATCCGCTCGGCATTTCAAACTACGAAGAGACCTCGAGGCTCTGGCTCGACTACGTGCCAGATCCGCTTCTCGTTTTTCGACTCCCTGCACACATGCGGGGAACCTACCAAGGCGTGACGATCTCCACGAATGCGCTCGGGTTCCGGGATCGCGAGCTCGAGCGCAAGCAGGATGGAGAGCTTCGCATCCTGCTTCTCGGAGATTCAATCACCTTCGGCTACGGCGTCTCCGTCGAAGAGACCTACGGGCGAAAGCTCGAAGCCATCCTGGCGTCACGGCTCGGTCGCAGGGTCCGAACGGTGAATGCCGGCATCGGCGGATTCAATACCGTCCAGGAGTACGCGCTTCTCGAGCACGAAGCGTCGGCGATCGATCCCGACATCGTCGCGCTGATGTACCTGCCGAACGACATCAACTCCAACGATCCGCCGTTCGATCCGCGGTCCGCCATCTACGCCGATACGTCGAGGGTGTCCCGTTTCTTCCAGGAGAAGAGCTGGCTCTTCAGACTCGCCGTTTTCGCGACCAGCGAACCCGAGACGAGCCACCTTGCATCGGTTGGCCTGGACAACAGCGGCGCGAAGGCTTCCTTGAGCGCGCTCGCGAAAATCGCCCTGCTTTGCCGGCAACGCTCGCTCGGATTCGCCACGTTCTTCTATCGAGAGCAGGACGAGCCTGCCGCGGCGAGCCGCTTCCTCGATGAGCTGTTCTCCCGCGTCTCGAGGGTCGGTGAAGATAACGGCTTCGTCGTCACCGACATCCGACCGTGGTGGGCAAACAGCGACCGGCGGTCCGTGACCAATTCAGTCGTGGATTGGCATCCGAACGCCCGCGGCCACGAGATTCTGGCCGCAGGAATCGCAAAGGTTCTCGTGAGTCAGGAGAATCCCTGAGACGGCCGGGCGAAATACCTACATGCGATCAACGGTGACGACCGCGCTCATCACAACGTAGATGCGTTCATTGTTGCTGCGCGGATCAGCGGGAAACAGGAAGAAGCCTTCCCGCGCCGCATCATAGGTCAGGCTGGCCCCCACCAGGCGCTCCCCGTCCTTGAACGTGACGACGACCTTGCGACCCGCTGGACGACCCACGAATTCCTTCACATCGTTGTACTCGGCGTTGCCTGCGAGGTCCCGCACGAAGAAGATCGCTTTCAGATCGCTCGTACGGACAGTGACCGGCTCGCTGTTGCTGGGACCTTCCGCCTGGAGGAGGAACGTCTGGCGAGTCGGGCTGAAGTTGAGAGTCGTGCCCTTCAGAACTCGACCATCTGCATATCGCGCGACAACCTTGACGGGTCCCCGCGGCCCTGAGCTCTCAGCCATGCATTTGCCCTTCCTCTACGTCTGAGAGGACCCAGCCGACCTGCCGGACCGGCCCACTGCGTCCACGAAGACGTCGGGCTCGGGCTCTCGAACAGCCACCACGGCGCCCCGGCCTCCCGGCGAGAATACCTTCGGAACACGGACCCCAACCTCGGGCTCGAACCCGGGGCCCCTGTCTCCGAACAGTCGGAACAGCCTGTCGAGCAGGCGCATCAACTTCATCGACGTGACCTCCAGTCCCGATCGAGACGGCACCAAAACCGCCGCCGTCCATTTGGAGCCCTCCTGTCACTCTCAGAGTCTGCCGAAGCAGTCCAGAGCCACCCTCAATCTAGCGCATAGCGACCGGATCGCGACAGTCGACTGCGACAGCCGACTGTCGACGGCCGACCTGCCGACTGGCATTTGAATCTCACCTCTTTCTAACCTGGCTCACCCGACTCCGAGCGCGCAGCCGCGTATTCTGCTGCCGCTTTATGAGCCGAAGACACAATCGAACGGTCGCCCTCGCGCTCGTCGCCACCTTGGCGGCCGCGTGCGCCCTCCCCGCGAGCTCGGCCCGCGGGATCCAACCCTCTGTCGCAGACAACGGGTCGGTCACGCCTCACCGTGTGAAACGACCGGACATTGAGCTCGAGCACGGCTTCGAAACGCCGCAAAGCTCGAAAGGACACTTGTACATGATCAAGCGAATGATCCTCGGAGGAATCGCTCCCGTGACCATGTTCTTCAGCGCCTTGATCTCTGCGCCGCTTCAGGCGGTGCAGCAGATCGAGGCGCAGGCGCAGGACCGTCCGATCGTGCGCCGGCGCGCTCCGCAGGGTGAGCGCCACAACTCGCTGGCGTTCGTCCGCACTGAACTGTTTTTCGGCACAGCGAAGCCCGGCGGCGCCGTGACCGAAGAGGAGTTCGCGCTGTTCCTGGACGAGGTCATCATCCCGCTTTTTCCAGATGGCTTGACTGTCACGAAGGGAGACGGCCAGTTCCGGGGCGCCGACGGACTGACGATCAAGGAAGACTCGTTCGTCGTAATCCTGCTGTATCCCGTCGACGGGCAGAAGACGAGCAGCAAGAGCATCGACTATATCCGTGGCGAGTACATGCGGCGACATCGGCAGGAATCGGTCCTACGAGTAGATGATCCATTCCTGGTGTGGGTGTCTTTCTAGTCCAGGAATGCACTTTCTCACCACTTTCTAACCCTTCGCACCGGACTTGAATCAAGGCCGCAGTTAGTCTCGATCTCTTGGTGGATCGTCGTTGCCGGTGCCTTGGCAAGGGAGTACAGTCCATCAAAATAGAGGAAAGACGATGTGTGGAATCATTGCAGCTCTCTCGAAGCACCGCGGCATCACACACGAGCCTCTCGCTCGCGCCACCCGGCAACTCAGGCACCGCGGCCCTGACGCACAGCACGTATGGGTCTCGCCCGATGCTCGCGCAGGACTCGGCCATGCGCGGCTGAGCATTATCGACCTCGAGACCGGCGATCAGCCCATCGTCAGCGAGGATGGCCGGCTCCGAATCGTGGCCAACGGCGAGTTCTACGATTTCGAGAGGATCCGGTGTGAGCTCGAGCGTGAGGGCCACGCGTTCCGAACGCGATCGGACAGCGAGATCGCGCTGCACCTCTTCGAGGATCGCGGCGCACGTGCGCTCCATTCACTCCGAGGGGAGTTCGCGTTCGCGATTTGGGACGAGCGGGATGGCCAGCTCTTCGCGGCACGCGACCGGTTCGGCATCAAGCCCCTCTACTACACGGTGCATGAAGGCACGTTCTATCTGGCGTCCGAAGTGAAGGCGCTCGCCGCACTCGGCGTACCGATGCGCTGGGATCGCGAGACGTTGTACGACATGCACTTCGTTTCGCACCCTCCCGACCGCACGTTGTTCGCCGGCGTCTACCAACTCCCGCCCGCCAGCTACCTCCTGACCGACGGTGAACAGGTCAGAGTGATTCCTTACTGGGATTGGGACTACCCGACCGCGCAGGAGACGGAGTCGAATGGGGACGGCCGCGAATGGGTACGGCGTCTCGAGCACTCGCTCGAGGAAGCGGTGCGGCTGCGGCTCCGTGCGGACGTCCCAGTGGCGTGTTACCTGAGCGGAGGAATCGACTCGTGCGCCGTTCTCGGCTTTGCTTCGCGCCTGTCTTCGAAACCGCTCCGTGCCTACACCCTCTCGTTCGATCATGCCGACTACGACGAAGAGGCCCTGGCGCGCGAGCAGGCAGCGCGGTCTGGAGCCGAGTTCTGCCGCATCGACATTCGGGCGGACCAGCTCGCCGATCATTTCAGCGACGCGATCTATCACGCCGAACGTCCGTTTGCGAACGCGCATGCGATCGCCAAGTACCTGCTCAGCGAGGCTGTCCGCAATTCCGGCATCAAGGTGGTGCTCACCGGTGAAGGCAGCGACGAGATCTTCGCCGGCTATCCGCACTTCAGGCGCGATCTCGTGCTGTACGCAAGCAATGGGCAGGACCCTGCGACGACGGCCCGCCTCCTCGCCGAGCTCGATGCGGC
This sequence comes from uncultured Acidobacteriota bacterium, assembly GCA_963730995.1. Taxonomy (GTDB): domain Bacteria; phylum Acidobacteriota; class Vicinamibacteria; order Vicinamibacterales; family 2-12-FULL-66-21; genus CAVSUB01. Next base: position 1,420,152 of record CAVSUB010000013.1, read on the forward strand.
TAATCGCGTGTCGTCCGGAACGCTCATGCCTCAAGGGTCGCTGGCACTCGACAGCGTGAAGCGCGTGCTCGGGTTCGTGCCTTCGAACCTCGAAGCCTGGGCCCAGATCGGCAAGGGGCTACTACAGGTCGTGAACTGTGAGTTCCAGCGCGAGTTCTCGCTCCGGGACACGTATCGGGTGATGCTCAGCTGTCTCGATGTCCAGCGACAACTGACCGATCGTCATCCCGTGAACCAGTCGCTCTACATCTGGGCCAAGACGATGCTGCCGAACTATATCCTCAGCAATCTTGGCGACCGCATGGAGATGGCGCACTCCATCGAAGGGCGCCTGCCGTTTCTCGACCACCACGTCGTGGAGGAAGCGGCCCGGATGCCGGTGAGCATGAAGATCAACGGGATGACTGAAAAGTACGTGCTCCGCGAAGCGGCGCGCCCCGTTTTGACGGACGCCGTCTATGCGCGCCAGAAGCATCCGTTCATGTCCCCGCCGGCGACCATTCAGCTGAACGGGAAACTCTACACGTTCCTCCAGGATACGCTGCGGGGCGCGGCATTCGATCGTCCCGGGATCTACGATCGAGCCAGAGTGACGGCGCTGCTGGACGCGATCCCCACGATGGACATGCAGGGCCGCACGCGGGCTGATGCGCTCCTCATGTGGATGACGAGCCTCTGTCTCCTCTCGGAGCGGATGGGACTGTAGGTGTCAGCTACCTGAAGGCCGCGCCTGGGCGAGCCCTCAGCCTGCGTGGCGCTTGCGCGTGCCGCTGGTCAACCGACCGGATGGTCGGGCGCCCAGAAAGGCTCCGACGCCGGCACGAAATCGATCGGGATCTCAGAAATGAAGCCCTTCAGCCACTCGGCACAGTACTTCATGCCCGCTTGCTCCGATACGACATGGCCAAGCACGATCAGCGCCTTCTTCTGACCTGACGTGATGCTGTCCTGCGCGTACTCGACGAGCTCCCACTCTCGGGCCTCGCCGATGACGAGGGCGTCCAAGTCGGGGCGCGAGAAGTTCGGCATTCCGGGCGCAGGGCTGGCGTAGCCCCAGTTCGCCTGCACCCGGCGGACCACGAGCTTGGGATCGCCGATGACGCGCATCGTGCGGATCCCGAGCCGCGTCTGCATGTCCTTTGCGAGCTGTGCCAGTGGCACCCCGTCGAGGACGAACTGTCTGGGATTCTGCGGGTCCGCCTTCCTGTCCCAACCCAGCTCGCGCGCCATTCCCGTCGCGATCCCATCAGGCCGGTGAGCGTGCCAGTGATCGTGGAAACGAAACACGACCATGTCGTGGCTGCGAAGGAACTCCGCCTTGTGAAGATACGTGGCGTCCTGCTGCAGAGTGTCGGTCGTATCGAGATGTGAATAGAACGTCGGCTCGTGCGTGATCAGGAAGTTCTTTCCCGCGGCTGCCGCCTTCTCCACCACCTCGAGCGTCGCCATCATCGTCGTCGCGATGCCCTTCACGGCCGTGCTGGCCTCCCCTGTAATGATTTTGTCGACGGTCTCCGTTCGCCAGGCAACGCCGACGTTTGTCTTGATGCGATCGATGATCTGTGCCGCCGTCAACGTCGCTTGAGGTGCCGCCAACGAACGGGCCGCGAAGATCGGCGCAGCGGTCAGGCCGCCGCTTGCGACAAGGAACGTCCGCCTCGAGATTTCCATGCCGGGGACTCTAGCACGACCGCGGCATCTGATGACTTCCCTGCGGAAATCAGAACGCAGGTACGATGTCGAGTGGTGCGCGTCGGTGCATGGGCCGGCAAAGGCGACTCGACATTCCCTATGAGCATCCCGATCGAAGACTACGGCATCATCGGTGACACCCAAACAGCAGCATTGGTCGCCCGAAGCGGCTCCATCGACTGGCTCTGCCTCCCGCGATTCGATTCTCCCGCCTGCTTCGCGGCGCTCCTCGGCGATTCATCGCACGGGCGATGGCTGATTGGCCCCGCCGACGCGGTCCTCGAGTCGTCGCGGCGCTACCGCGGCAATTCGCTGGTGCTCGAAACAGAGTTCACGACGTCAACGGGCACCGTCCGCCTGGTCGACTGCATGCCTCCCCGGGAGCGGTCTCCCGATCTCGTACGCGTCATCGAGGGGGTTCGCGGCGAGGTTTCGATGCGGATGGAGCTGATCGTCCGCTTCGACTACGGATCCATCGTGCCGTGGGTACGCCGCGTCGACGGCGTGTGGCGCGCGATCGGCGGACCCGATGCCGTGTCGCTGTGGTCGTCTGTGCCGGTGCACGGCGAGGACCTCACGACACAGGCGACGTTCACGGTGCGCGAGGGAGAGACCGTGGAGTTCCTCCTCATGTGGCATCCGTCCCACGAAGGCGCCGAGCGGCACGTACCGCCGATGCGAGCGCTCGAGGAAACGCGCGCGTGGTGGGAGCAATGGAGCGATCAGTGCACGTACGACGGGGAGTGGCGGAACGAAGTGCTGAGGTCCCTGATCGTGCTCAAAGCCCTGACCTTCGAGCCCACAGGCGGCATCGTCGCCGCCGCAACCACCTCTCTACCCGAACAGCCGGGAGGGGTCCGCAACTGGGACTACCGTTTCTGCTGGCTGCGCGACGCGACGTTCACGCTCTACTCGCTCCTCGCCTGCGGGTTCACGGCCGAGGCGACTTCGTGGCGTGGCTGGCTGCTGCGCGCGATTGCCGGTGATCCAGCAGAAATGCAGACCATGTACGGTCCGAGCGGCGAGCGGCGTCTCACCGAGCTGACACTGGACTGGCTGCCGGGGTACGAACAGTCCCGTCCAGTGCGGATCGGGAACGCTGCCGTCAATCAGCGGCAGCTGGACGTCTATGGCGAGGTCATGGACACGCTGTATGTCGCACTTCGGGCGGGAGTCGAACCGGACGCACAGGCATGGTCGATTCAACGCCTGCTCATCGAGTTTCTCGAATCGGCCTGGAAGGAGCCCGACGAGGGGATCTGGGAGGTGCGCGGGCCGCGCCGGCACTTCACGCACTCGAAGGTGATGGCGTGGGTAGCCGTCGACCGCGCGATCAAGATTGCGACGAACTACGGGGCCGATGGTCCCGTGGATCGCTGGACGAGGCTTCGCGACGAGATCCACGCCGATGTCTGCCTGCACGGATTCAACGCGGAGCGCAACGCGTTCACTCAGTACTACGGCGGCAGCGAGCTCGACGCGAGCCTCCTGATGATTCCGCTCGTTGGCTTCCTGCCACCGAGCGATCCCCGTGTCGCCGGAACCACTGCAGCGATCGAGCAGGAGCTCCTGGAAGGCGGATTCGTGAAACGCTACCGGAGCGAAGCGGCTCCCAAGGTCGACGGGCTGCCACCCGGCGAAGGTGTGTTCCTGCCGTGTACGTATTGGCTCTGTGACAACTATGCGTTGTCCGGTCGACTAGGCGAGGCCCGCGCGCTTTTCGAGCGGCTCCTGTCGTTGCGCAACGATCTTGGCCTGCTCTCGGAGCAGTACGATCCTGCGGGCAAGCGTCTGCTGGGGAACTTCCCGCAGGCGTTCTCGCACGTGTCGCTCATCAACACGGCGCTCAACCTCACGAGACAGCACGGCCCGGCCCACGACAGACGCGGACTCTAATAGGATGTAGTGCCATCAATCAGCCGCATCCGCTCAGGTGTCGCAGCTGCGGAACTCGGGCCGAACGGCGTAGGGCCTGAAGGCCCGTCCCCGCGTGGAATCGCCGGCATCGAACGATGAACCTTGAAAGCGAGGACTACCTGTGAAGCGAATCGTCGTCCACGAACATGGCGGGCCCGAAACATTGACGTTGGTGGACGGTCCGATGCCGGAGCCTGGCCCGAAAGAAGCCCTCGTCGCGAACTCGGTCAGCGGCGTCAACTTCATCGACGTCTATTACCGGACGGGCCTCTATCCGACTGAGCGGCCTACCGCCATCGGAAGCGAAGGCGCCGGCACGGTCGAGCGTGTCGGCAGCGAGGTCACCGAGGTCAAGCCTGGCGATCGAGTCGTATACGCGATGGCTCGCGGCTCGTATGCCGAGTACGCCGTCGTCCCGGCAGCAATGCTGGCCCCGATCCCCGATGACGTCACGTTCGAAGCTGCGGCTGCGGTGATGCTCCAGGGCACCACGGCACACTACCTCACGCGATCGACCTTTCTTCTCGACAACACACACACCTGTCTCATTCACGCCGCGGCCGGCGGGCTCGGCACGCTGCTCGTGCAGATGGCAAAGGAACGAGGCGCGCGGGTCATCGGAACCGTCTCGACGGAAGAGAAGGCACGCGTCGTCCGGAACCTCGGTGCCGACGAGACCATCCTGTACACCCAGCAGGATTTCGAGACCGAAGTGAAGCGACTGACAAACGGCCGCGGCGTGGACGTCGTCTACGACTCGGTCGGCCGGACGACTTTCGAGAAAGGCTTGAACGTACTCCGGCCCCGCGGCCTGATGGCGCTCGTCGGCCAGTCCAGCGGGCCAGTCTCGCCGGTCGACCCGGCGACTCTCAACCAACGTGGCTCGTTGTTCATGACGCGGCCGAGCCTCGCGCACCATCTTGCCAGCCGGGAGGAGCTGCTCTGGCGGATTGGCGACGTCATCAGCCTCGTGAAGTCCGGCCGCCTGGTCATCCAAATCTCCGCGACCTACCCGCTCGCGGATGCCGCGCGCGCGCATCGGGACCTCGAGAGCCGCGCGACAATGGGAAAGCTGCTCCTGAAGATCCGATGATCGCAGGCTCGTGGACCTGGAGTCAGGCTTCGGGAACTGGTAACTCCGGTGCCGCCGCGGAGGCGACGGCTTCTTCAGGATCGCGACCGGCATCCAGAATCCGCAAGGCTCGCGGCAGATCGAGCGCTCCCTCCCATCGCGCGACGACCATCGTCGCCACGCCGTTCCCGATCAGGTTCGTGATCGCCCGGGCCTCGGACATGAAGCGGTCGACTCCGATGAGGAGTGTGAGGCCTGCGATCGGCAGTGTGGAAGTGGACGCGAGCGTCGCTGCAAGCGTGATGAATCCTCCCCCTGTGACGGCGGCGGCGCCTTTCGACGTCAACATGAGGACGCCGAGGAGCATCAGGTACTCCCGCCAGGCGAGCTGCACGTCCAGCGCCTGCGCAACGAACGCGACCGCAATCGTCATATAGATCGACGTGCCATCGAGATTGAACGAGTAGCCTGTCGGGATGACGAGCCCCACGACCGACCGGTCGCATCCGAGGTATTCGAGCTTTGACATCATCCGTGGCAGCGCCGATTCGGAAGAGGACGTCCCGAGCACCAGCAGGATCTCTTCCTTGATGTAGCGAATGAACTTCCAGAGACTGAACCCACAGGTCGCAGCGATGACCCCCAGGACGATGATCACGAAGAGCAGGCATGTCAGGTAGACAGCCGCCATGAGCTTCGCGAGCGAGAAGAGCGTCGCCACGCCGTAGCGGCCGATCGTGAAAGCCATCGCTCCGAACGCACCAATCGGCGCCAGCCGGACGATCAGGCCGACCATGCCGAACAACACGGCGCCGAGCTGATCGATGACGTGCAGCAGGGGACTCGCCAACTGCCCCAGTTTCAGCGTCGCGAGCCCGAAGAGCACGGACACCAGCAGGACTTGCAGAATGTCTCCGGCGACGAACGCTTGCGCAATGGTCGTCGGGATCACGTTCAGCAGGAAGTCGACCAGGTGCAGCGACTGCGACTCCGCGACGTAGGTCTTGACCGCCTGCGGATCGAGAGTCGCGACGCTCGCATGGATGCCGCTCCCGGGCCTCACGACAAGGCCGACGCCCAGGCCGATGAGCAGCGCGGCCGAGGACACGACTTCGAAATAGATCAGCGCCTTCAGGCCAATCGAGCCGACCCCCCTCATGTCGGCCATCTTCCCGATGCCCGCGACGATCGTGCAGAACACGATCGGGGCGATCAGCATCTTGATCAGCTTGATGAAGCCGTCCCCCAGAGGGCGCATGGCTGCGCCCCACTCGGGCGCGAGGGCGCCGAGCAGTACGCCTCCCGCAATCCCGATCAGGACCTGGACGTAGAGCCGTGAGAAGAAGCTCACGCGATCGACACCACGACCGACTTCGTCTGAAGGTAGTTGTCGATGGCTTCCTGCCCACTCTCGCGTCCCCAGCCCGATTCTTTGTAGCCTCCGAATGGAACACCTGGATCGAAGATGTTGTAGCAGTTGATCCAGACCACACCCGCCTGGAGGCCCTCGGCCAGGCGATGGGCCCGAGCGACATCCTTGGTCCAGATGCCGGCTGCGAGGCCGTAGTTCGTGCGGTTGGCGCGGGCGAGGAGCTCGATATCGTCACCTTCGAAGGGAATGGTGATAGCGACGGGGCCGAAGATCTCTTCGGTCTGGACCTTCATCTCCGGCGTCGTTCCCTCGAGCACCGTGGGCTCGAAGAAGAAGCCTTCGGTGCCGTGCCGCTGCCCGCCAGTCACCGCCCGCGCACCGGACGCGATCCCTTCCGACACGTAACCGCTCACGCGATCGAGCTGCTCCTGGCTGACGAGCGGTCCGAAGTTGACGCCATCGTCGATGCCGGCGCCCATGCGCAGCGCGCGAGCGTAGCTGGTGATGTCCTCCAGCGTGCGATCGTAGACGGCCTTCTCGACGTAGATCCGCGCCCCGGCCGTGCACATCTGACCCTGGTTGTAGTAGACCGCGCTTGCCGCCGCGCGCGCGGCGCGCTTCACATCAGCGTCAGCGAGGATGATGTGCGGCGATTTTCCGCCGAGCTCGAGGGTGAGCTTCTTCAGGTTGCCGGCCGCCGCCTTGACGAGCAACTTTCCGACCTCTGTCGATCCTGTGAACGCGATCTTGTCCACGTCCGGGTGGGCCGCGAGCGGCGCCCCCGCCGTTTCGCCGAAGCCGGTGACGAGATTCACGACGCCGGCTGGCACGCCCGCTTCCTGGCACAACTCGACCAGCCGCACGGCGGTCAGTGGCGTTTGTTCAGCGGGCTTCAACACGACCGCGCAACCCGCCGCGAGCGCGGGCGCGAGCTTCCATGCGGCCATCTGCAGCGGGAAGTTCCAGGGTGTAATCTGGCCGCACACTCCTACGGGCTCCCGGCGCGTGTAGGCGTGGTAGCGGGCGGGGAGACTCGCGGTGACGACCGGGACGGTGCGGCCTTCGATGCGCGCCGCCCATCCGCTCATGTAGTAGAACTGCTCCCGGGCTGTCGGGACGTCGTACGCCTTGGCGGCGACAACCGTCTTCCCGTTGTCGAGCGATTCGAGCACGGCAAGCGGCTCGAACTCGCGATCGATCAGGTCGCCGATACGCCACACCAGCTTCATGCGATCCGATGGCGACATGCGTGTCCAGGGAGAACCGGGCTCCATGGCTTTTCGCGCAGCCGCAACGGCCCGATCGACATCCTCGGCGCCGCTGTCGGCACATCGCGCCAGCACGCGGCCGGTGGCCGGATTCACGACCTCGAACGTCCGGCCGGACGCCGCCTCGACCCACTGGCCGCCGATGCAGTTGCGTCGCGGCGCGGAGGCGAGATCGCGCTGGAGAGTCTCAGCGACCTCGCGGATTTGATTGGCTGTTCTCGACGGGCATAGGTTCTCCGTCCCAAGGCCACGACTACACCGTCCTTCCGCCGTCAACCGGCAGCTCGACGCCGGTGATGAACGCCGCTTCGTCCGACGCGAGGAAGAGCGCGGCCGCAGCAATGTCTTCCGGTTGCGACAGCCGGCCGAGCGGAATCGTCCCGATGAACTTCGCGCGGTTCTCCGGCGTGTCCTCGACGCCCATGAACTCTGTGAGGAGGCCGGTGACCCCCATCACGGGACAGAGCGCGTTGACGCGGATGCGCCAGGGCGCCAGCTCCACGGCCAGCGACTTCGACACGAGGTTCACGGCTCCCTTCGACGCGTTGTACCACGTCAGCCCCGGTCTCGGGCGCATGCCCGCTGTCGACCCCACGTTCAGCATCACGCCGCCGCCGTTGTCGCGCATGAGCGGCACGACGGATCGCACCATGTTGAAAATCGACTTCACGTTGATGGCAAAAATTCGATCGAAAGTCGCTTCGTCCACTTCGAGAATCGGACGATTGCGGTGCGTGATTCCCGCATTGTTGACAACGATGTCGGGAACGCCGAACACGCTCCTCGTACGCTCGACCGCCCGTGCCACATCGTCGCCCGAGGAGACATCCGCCTCGATGGCAATCGCGCCTGCGGCGATCGCGTCGACGACCCGGCAGGCCTGATCCATCCGGATGTCCACCGCCGCCACCCGCGCGCCTTCCGCGGCGAACCGCCGGGCGATCCCTTCGCCAAACCCGCTGCCTGCGCCCGTGACGAGCGCGATCTTTCCACGGAGTCGTGTCACGTGCCCCTCAGCCGTGATTGATGACGAGCGTCTTCAGGCGTGAGAAGTCGTGCAGCGCCATGAACCCCTTCTCACGTCCGTGGCCGCTCTTCCCCGTCCCGCCGAACGGCAGCTCGATGCCCGCGCCAGCGCCATAGGAATTGACGAACACCTGGCCGCTGCGCAGCTTCCTCGCGACGCGCAGCTGACGCGCGCCGTCCCGCGTCCATACGGCGGCCACGAGGCCGTACTCGGTCGCATTGGCCAGCCTGATCGCGTCTGCTTCGTCGTCGAACGGCATCACCGCGAGCACCGGACCGAAGACTTCCTCGCTTGCGAGCGGGTTCTGCCTCGGCACCGCGCCGAAGAGCGCCGGCGTCACGAAGAACCCGCCGGGCGCGACACCGGCGGCGATGCTACCCTGCGCGAGGAGCGGAATCCCGTCCTGCCGAGCGCGATCGATGAAGCCTTCAACGCGCGCCTTCTGTTTGGAGTTGATGATCGGGCCGCAATCGAGATTCATCGCAGGGCTGCCCGCACGCAGCTTCGCGAAGGCCTCCCCGAGCCGTTCGACGAACGGTTCGTAGGCCCGGCGCTCGATCAGCACGCGGCTGCCGGCCGAGCAGGTTTGCCCGGTGTTCTGGATGATTGCGCGGCAGATGATCGGGACGGCGGCGTCGAAGTCAGCATCCTCGAACACGAGATGCGGAGACTTGCCTCCGAGCTCCAGCGTGCACGGGATGAAGTGATCCGCCGCGAGCTTCTGGACCTGCTGGCCGACGACAGGCGAGCCGGTGAAGGAGATGAAGTCCACCGCGTTGTGTGATGCGAGCGCCGCGCCGGCAACAGGTCCTCGCCCCGTCACGATGTTGACCGCTCCTTCGGGGAAGCCGGCTTCGAGGACGAGCTCCGCCAGACGCAGAGACGAGTCGCTGGCGTCCTCCGCCGGCTTCAGGACGACTGCGTTCCCAACCGCAAGCGACGGCGCCAGCGTGCGCCCGAACATCTGCGCGGGATAGTTCCACGGCAGGATGTGACCCGTCACGCCGTGCGGCTCCCGCAGGAGTGCGACGAGATACCCGTTCAAATAGGGAATCGTCTCTCCATGCCACTTGTCGGCCGCGCCGCCGTAGAACTCGAAATATCGCGCGAGCGCGACGATATCGGCATCCGCCGCGCTCTGCGGTTTGCCTGTGTCCCGTGATTCGATGTTCGCGAGCTCCGCGGCGTGTTTCTGGATCAAGCCGCCAAGGCGCGACAGCATCCGGCCGCGATCTACCGCTGTCGTGCGCCCCCATTCGGCTTCGTCGAATGCCTTCCGAGCCGCACGCACCGCCAGATCGACGTCCTCCGCCCCGCTATCCGCAATCGCGCCGTAGGCGCGGCCCGTGCTCGGGTCCACGCTCTCGAGCGTGCTCCCCGAGACCGCCTCGCGCCATTTGCCGCCGATGAAATTCTTGCTCATGGTGCTCTCTCCCCGGGATCCTGCAGCGAATGCCACTACTTCGATCCGCGTGGGTATGACCGCTGCGCCCGGTCGCTCCGACTTCACGCTCGAATCGGGCCGGAGCCGTTCCGACGCACCGCCGCAGGGTGGTGGCAATCGCCAAGCGTACCAGAAATGCGCCCACGACGACCATGCTCGACCGGTCGTGTCAGGCGAAGGCGGGGTCAGTGACTGAGGGCGGAGTTGAGGAGGGCTGCCAGTCGTCGGGCCGCCAGGATGACCTGCGTTTCCGCAATGCTCCTGGCGTGGTCGACGTACGCGGAACCGATGTCCGCCCGGGGATCGCCGAGAGCCGCACCGTCGGGATCCTTGTACACGTCGCTTCGCGCCAGCGCCATGCTGTCGTCCGCCCAGGCCTTGGGATCGGAGTTCTCGGCTCCCGGGGGCACAGGGCGGGCGTTGAGTGTCGTGCCCTTCGACGTGACGACGTCGAAGTTGTGCGTGTTGCCCAGGACGCCGTCCCATTCGGCGTGCAGACTCGAGGCGCAGAACACGCCCGCCGCGCAATTCAGCTTGACGTCGTTTCCGCCGTTGTCGCCGTCCGTGTTGTTGTGCCGGAAGCGCGCGACAGCATGGAGAGGCTGGTGCACGTCGCCGACCAGGTGAATCAGCCACACGAGATCGTAGGACTTGATGTCGTCCGTGGTGGACGGGGACGCCAGCGCATCGCGCAACAGGGTCAGCTCCGTCAGCACATTCGGAACAGCCCCCGCGTGTGTCGGCGTGCCGTCATCGCTGAAGGGCGAATCGATGAAGTGCCAGTACATGTGCCGGTTCCGATCCGGGTAGCCGATGTTCTGCGACGCGGTCGGCGAGTCCGGCGGCGTGAACCCTCCATCCTGACCGTCGGACACGTAGCCGCCAGCCCCCTTGATGAAATCGGGCCAGTTGGCGGCCTGGATGAAGGCCCGGCGCCGCCGCCGGTCGGCCGACGCGCCGGCGGGCAAGCCCGCGATCCAGATCTTGTATTGAGGATTCAGCTGGAGGAGCGCGCCTACCCGGGCGCGGGTAGGCGGCGTGAGGTGCTGGTAGGCGATCCAGGCCACGATCATGTGCCCGTCTGCGTTCCAGGCGTCCACCAGCGCTGGCGCCGCCGGCAACCCGGCCAGCACGCACAGGAACGCGACGATCGGCCGCAGCTTCGGGGCTAGCACCATGGACGCCTCCACGGGCGACCAGCGTCGCCCTCGTCAATGAAAACGTCCCGGCGCCCGAAACCGTACGACAGCTCGTTACTTGTCGAGAGATCCCGGTTTGAGGATGAAATTGTCGTCAGCGTCGGTGGCGCGATAGACCTGATGACAGGAACGGCACGCGGCGCCTACAGCTTTGAGCGCCGACTGCGCGCCGGTTTCATCGACGGTATCCGTCGCTACGACCTTCTGGAACTCGTCGATCTTCGCCAGCGCGTCCTTGTTGAACTTCACCGCATCGTCTCGCTTGTGCTCGATCCAGAAGTTCTGCGAATCGAGGACACCTTGGCGAACCGCGGTCATCTGCGTCCGGACATCGGCATAGGCCTTCGACTTCATCGCCGCCTGTACCCCCTGGTTGGCCTTCCCGACGCCCTTCATGCACTTGTCGAGCTCCTCCGGCGTCGAAACCTTCTGGGCTCCGACGATGGCGACTGACAGTGCCACGAACGCTAATCCTGCATGAAATCTAAAACGCACCTCTGCTCCTCCTTCGGCGTGCCCACTGTCGGGCGCGCGCCTCGCAAACGAACTTCGACGCGCCATTATGCCATCCCGGCATGGTTGCGGCACGCACGGGCTGCCGGGGGTAGCCGGAGGACGGCGCCCGGGCAGCTTCGGCTACTTCAGGGATGTCGGGCTCTTCACGAGCTCGAAGAAAGCGCCGTCCCAAGGCGAGATCAGGGCCGTTGGCGACTTGACGATGAGCGTGTTGAGGCGCCCACCCCAGTCGTAGCCGCAGTCCAGGCGATAGACCGTGACGGGATCCCCGGCTATGCCGAGGGTCGCCGCCGCCACGCGATACTCCTGCTGGAACTCGGCGGCCGTCAGCGTGCGGGACGTGTACTTCGGCACCGAACATCGATCGCTGCCCAATCGCGCGTCCTCCTTGTCAAAGCTCGCAGAGACGCCAACCCACGCCATTGCCATGACCGACGTCTGCGGAACTGCAGGTCCCGAGAAGGTAGCCACTCTCCACGTTCCGAACACCGGCAGCTTGGGCGCCGACGCGCAAGCTGCCGCCACTACGCAGATGGCCAAGAGACCCACACCCAGTCTGTGCGTCACCATAACGCTCTCGATTCCTCCTTGTACGTGTTGCACCCTGCAGGCACTCCGTCGGAATGACTTAGAATTGCGCGCATGCACGCTTATTTCATAGCAGAAAACCGCCCCTGATGCGTCCCCCGACCCTCGCCGGCGACGAACTTCGGCATCGGACGTGGGATGTGGTAGTCGTGGGCGCCGGCCCTGCTGGTGCGACCGCCGCGGCGCACCTGGGCCGGGCCGGACATCGAGTCCTCCTCCTCGACCGTCATGGGTTTCCGCGCGACAAGGTGTGCGGTGATGGGCTGATCGCCGACACGCTCGGCGCGCTGGAGCGCCTGACGGCGTTGCCAGCGGTCAGAGCCCGCGCTCGAACGCGTGGCCCGAACGTCCATCTACAGCGCCTCGCGTCACCGGATCGAGATCGACGGCGACTTCCTGACGCTGCGACGGCGCGATCTCGACGCGATCGTCGCTCATCGCGCGGTCGAGCAAGGGGCCGTCATGGCGACGGGTACGGTGGCCGACGTGCAACCGGATGCCGCGGGTGTGACGATTCGACTGACGGGGACCGAACCTCTGCAGGTCCGCGCGCGGTATGCCGTCCTCGCCACTGGGGCCGATACGTCCCTCGGACGGAAGGCGGGCCTTCCAACGGCGCCCACCCCCAGCGCGGTCGCCGCGCGGTGCTACGTTCGATCGGCTTTCGAAATCGATCGTTTGATGATCTCGTACGACCGCGACATCGTTCCAGGCTACGCGTGGATCTTTCCTCTTCCCGACGGCGAGTACAACGTCGGGTGCGGCGTGTTCTATCGAAACGGGATCAAGGGCGACGTCAACCTTCGGAAGATGTTCGAACAGTTCGTCGCCGGATTCCCGGAAGCGCGGGAGCTGATGGCACGCGCGACAGACATGACGCCGCTCAGAGGCGCGCCGTTGCGCTGCGGGCTGAAGGGGCTGGACGCGTCCTCGGCGGCGCGCGTGGTGGCGATCGGCGAGACGGTCGGGACCACGTTTCCGTTCACCGGTGAAGGCATCGGGAAGGCCATGGAGACAGGCGAACTGGCGGCCGTTACGCTACGGGACGCCCTCGCGGATGACGATCCCCGTCGCCTCGAGCAATTCTCCTGGACGGCCAAGCGCATCCTGGAGCCGAAATACGCCGGCTACCGCGCTGCCGAGCGCTGGCTCTCGCGCCCGTGGGTCACCGACCTGCTGGCCCGGCGCGCGCAGCGGAGTCATTTCCTGCGCGACGCGCTTTCCGGGATTCTCAACGAGACGATCGACCCGCGAACGGTGTTCTCACTGGGAGGCCTCGCTCGATGGCTCGTCAGCTGACCTTGTGGCACAACTCACCTCTATTTGATACAAGAGTCAGCCATTGGAGTGACTTCTCAGACATTTCACGACACCTCGAAATCTCCAAATCATTGATATTGAAAGAGATCACTAAAGGCCACACCGGTGGAATGGCGATTGCTTAGATATATCGGTGAAGATGTAATCAGCTAGACGGGTTCAAATCCCAAAAACCGGCTCGGGACGTGCGCGGACACATCACGAGTCGGCCGGCCGCACAATAGCCTCGATAGGCGCCTGCTCAGTCATGGCGCCTTTCAGGCGCTCTACCAAGCCTTCCGGCAGTTCTACCGACTGCAACCCCCCCTCTGGTCGCTTCGTCACGCAGGCTGTCGTCAACAGCCCGTGTCCGATCACCGTCTCGCCCCGCCTCACCGTGAAGCCGTACCGCACTGTCCTGTTCGAGACGCCGCTGATGCGGACCGCGACGTGGAACTCTTCCTCGAATCGGAGCGGACGCTTGTAGTCGAAAGCCGCGGCGACGCGAGGCCAACCGATCGTTGCCTCCGTTGGCGCAATCGACAGACCCGCCGCGCGCCACAATGCGTGCTCCGCTTCTTCCATGTACCGGAAGTAGCTGCTGAAATGAACGATGCCGGCCATGTCGGTCTCGGCGAACTGAACCCGGCGGTGATAGCGGAATTCCGTGCCCATCAAGGCTGGACTACCATACGGGATCTATGGCCGATGGCCGTCCGGGAGCGTCAACTCCGGCGCTCGCGCGAGGTCGATCTCGGCCGACGTCCCGTCGCGCCAGCCTGGAATCGGCGGACGGCTGCCGTCGCGGAGCGACTCCATTGCGGGCCAGACGCGATCGACGCGATCCGTGAACAAATCGCCGATCAGGAGATCCGTGACCGACCCGCGCAACTCCGGATATTGGCGAACGAACGCGCCGAAGCTGAATCCAGCATAGAACTCGCAAACGAGGCGTCGCATGCGATCGACCCCCTCGTTGAAGCCCGGGCCCCACTTGCCCAACTGTGCGGCGCTCGTATCCCCACTCGCCAGTCCATCCGCAATGGCCTCGGCCGCCATCTCTCCCGAGCGCAAGGCCAGCAGGACTCCGGACGAGTAGAGCGGATCGAGAAAGCCGAAGGCGTCACCGACGAGGACCCATCCGTCGCCTGCAACCGCGGTCGAGCGGTAGGAGTAGTCCCGGGTCGCAAAGTATCCGGCTACGCGCTCCGCGCCGGTGATGCGCGCTTTGACGGCATCGCAGCGCTCGACCTCCTCCTGATACGTCTGCTCATGTCCGTTGCGCACCTTGGCTGGATTGAACAGGTAGGCGAACGGGGCCACGACGCCGACGCTCACGATGTCGTCATGCTGCGGGATGTACCAGAACCAGCCGCTCCGATTGCTGGTCTGAATGACCATCGTCGCGCCTTCGTCCCGCCCGGTATCCCGATAGGCGCCCTTCCAATAGGTCCAGACGGCGCCCTTGTTGAGCACGGGATCCCAGAGCCGCAGCCTGAATCGATTCTGCAGCAAGGCGGCCTGGCCGCTGGCATCGACGACGACCTTCGCGCGGACTTCTCGCCGTTCGCCCGAGGCATCGCGAATCCGGACGCCGGCTGCCCGATTCCCATCGAACAGCACCTCCAGGACGTGAACGCCTTCGTGCGCCTCGACACCGTGCTCCCGCGCGTTCTGGAGCATCATCTGATCGAACTCGCTCCGGACCACCTGCCAGGTCTGCGAGCACTCGTGCGGCTTGTTGTCGTGGAAGTAGAAGGGCGCGGACAGCCGGCCGCTGGCATTGACGAACTGCACGCTGTATTTCTTGACGAAGGGGCTGGCCTTCATCTTCGGCAGCATGTTCAGCCGCTGCAGCACCCAGTACGTCTCGGGAATCAACGATTCGCCGATGTGGAACCGGGGAAACCGCTCGCGCTCGTACAGGGCGACGCGCACGTCACGCTGAGCGAGGAGCGTCGAAACGGTGGCGCCCGCGGGGCCGCCGCCGATCACGATGACATCGTAGTCAGGCATCTCTCTTGGGCCGTCTCAGTTGATGCGCAATGGCGGTGCCGATCGCGTCGCCAGGATTCCGGGCCCGCAACAGCGGGCGGGACGGCAGGCAATCGGCGTCACGCCTCGTTACGTGTAACGGATGCCGGCATGCTGGGGCAGGAAGAAACGCTGCAGCAGGACGTCGACCCTGAGCAGAGCCTCCCGGGTGAGCGCCAGCCGCTCGTGGGAACGGGACGTCAGCAAGCCGCCCGCGGCCAGACTGTCGATCTGATCGCGAAACCGGACGAGCGGATCCACGCCGTACTTCCCTGAAAAATAGTCGGGACGGAGCGCACCGCGCTTCAGGTGCAGGACGAACTCGCGAATCATCCGCTCCTCGTCTGTCGGACGGTAGGCGCGTCCGAGCGGCAGCTCGTCGCGCTCGATCGCGGCCTTCCAGGTGTCCCACTGGTCCGCGTTCTGGAGGTGCACGCCGTTGATGTGACCGAACGACGCCACGCCGAGGCCGGCGAGATCGGCTCCCTGCCAGAGGCGATCCCGATAGACAAAGCGCGTGGTCAATGGGTCGCGGACGGCGGTGTACGCACTGCCGACGTGATACCCGGCGCGCTCGAGCGCGTCGAACGCCTCGGCAACCCAGCGCCGCTTGGTGGACCAGCTCGCCACGGGCTCGTTGAACTGCCCCGTCTTCTTCAGCAGGTCGCGGCTGATCGTCGTGTTGTACGGAAGCTCCATCTGATAGATGGTGACGCTGTCCGGCTCGAGCTCGAGGGTGCGTCGGATGCACGCCGCCCAGTTCTCGTCGGTCTCACCGAGCATGCCGGCAATCAGATCGATGTTGACCTGCGGAAAGCCGATGGCACGGGCGAAGCGATACACGCGATCGATCTCCGGCGTGCGATGCGCGCGGCCGTTCAACTCGAGAATCCGATCGCTGAAGTTCTCCACTCCGAGGCTGAGACGGGACACACCCAGGGCGCGAATGCTTTCGAGCTTCGGCTCGGTGAGCGTGCCGGGCTCGCATTCGAACGTCACCTCCTCCGCCGTGTCCCAGGATGCGCCGGCCGTCAGTCGCGAGACAAGGCGCTGCAGCTGGCTGGTCGAGAGAAACGAGGGCGTGCCGCCGCCGAAGTACACGAAGTTCAAGGGGCGGCCGGCGATCGCCGGCGTCTCGAGATACAACTCCCACTCGCGCCCGAGGAGGTCCAGATACTCTTCGACGTCGCGCGCGTTCTTGTTCGTGTAGACGCGGAAATAGCAGAAATGGCACTGCTTCCGGCAGAACGGGATGTGGAGGTACAGCCCGAGCGGCACGCTCGGGCTTGCGGGTGCAGCCAACGCCGGCCGCGCGTCCCGCTCGATGGCGTCCGGGGTCCAGACCGAGAAAGGCGGATAGTTGGAAACGAAGTAGCTGCCGACTTCCGTCTGATCGAGCTCGGCGGCGCCAGGGCTGTCGGGCATCTCCCTACTATACCGACGACAGGTCCGATCTGCTTACCTGGGACAGCCAACGTCGCAGGGGGATCTACTGTGTGCCCACCAGCAGGATAGGCATCGTCGGTGTGGCCGAGCCTCCGGCAGGTTCGGCGGTGACCGCAAAGCCCTTTGGAGCGTCGGATGTTCCTGGATCGCCCGTCATCAGGCCCCGACCTTCGGCATCGAGGCTGAGGAGCCCGGCGTTTAGCGGCGTTCCGGCTGCCGGGAGAATCCAGAGCTGGTAGACCTTCGACGAGGGCAGCGCAGGCAGGGAGCTGGCGGTAAAGAGGACTCCGCGCGATCGACTCCAGAATGCCCGGCCGATGGCGCCCGCAGCGATGCCCTGCCCTTTCAGATCTATGCGGATGACGTCCGGAGACGCGAGGATCGTCGTCGTCAGATTGACACGCTGCACTTCCCGCTGCGCGATGGCGAGCTGCGCCTGGGCAGCTCTCAGCTGCAGCTGCGCGGAAGCGGATTGCGCCCGGGCCTCACGGAGCTCCTGATCGAGGAAGTTGACGTGCGCACGCAGCGTCAGCGCATAGCCGCCGACCAGGATTGCCGCCAAGGTGGCCGCGGCGGCCAGCCACCACGGATTGCTTCCCGGCCGCACCCGATCGCTCGCCTCCGCTCGCGACGCATATGGAACACTCTCGGGTACGCCTTCGATTGCCTGGAGCACGCGCGCGCGCAGGTGCGCGGGCGCCTGACGTGGGGGGGCCGCGTACGCGAGTTCGGCGACTGTCGCTCGCAGCGAGGTCACTTCTGCCGCACACTCCGGGCACACGTCGACGTGTTGCTCGAAGGTGCGCCGTTCCTCATCGGAAAGCGCATCGAGCGCGTACGACGCCGCAAGCTCCCGCAGTTCGTCGTGATGCATCGGCTAAGAGCGTTCCATCAAAGCTTCTCTCAATTTCAGCAGGCCGCTGCGGATGCGTGTCTTGATGGTCCCGAGCGGCTCTTCGAGCCGCTCGGCGATTTCGCCGTGGCTGAGACCGCCGAAGTACGCCAGGTCGATCGCCTCCCTCTGCGCCTGCCCCAACGATGCGAGCGCCGCGCGCACGCGCTCGGCGCGCTCGCCCTCGATCGCCCGCTGCTCCTGATTCTCTTCCGTGGTCTGGACCGACTCGATCCGGTCATCGGTCCCTGAGAGACGCTGTCGTGTGCGGTTCGCGCGCACCCGGTCGATCGCGCGCGTTCGGGCGATGTTCAGCAACCAGCCTGCCGCCGATGCCCGGGCGGCGTCGTACCGGACCGCCTGCCGCCACGCCTGGGTAAAGACTTCCTGCACGACGTCTTCCGCATCGGCGGGCAAAGTCACGATCCGGCAGGCGAGAGAGAATACGACGTGGACGTAGCGATCGTAGAGCTCCGCCATCGCCCCGAGATCGCCCTGGGCGATCCGCTGAACGACAGCCTCATCCGACCGCCGCTCGCCTGAGCCGCCAGCCGACGTCAGCCGATCCACGAACGGAGTCCCCTGCACGCCTTCATAGTGTCTACGGCCACGGGAGTCAGTCGGATGCCCGGACGCCAGATGCCTTCCGCTTTGCTGATGCTATCGAGCCCCAGCGATTCCTGGCGACGGGGACGACGCGAGGGACGAAGCCGGCTTTCCCAGGTCGTTCCAGTTCAACAACGCATTGAATACCATGTTGAACTCGCCGTGATTCTGCCAGCGATAGATCGGGTTGTTGGAGAACAGCACGACCCTACCCTTGCCGTTATAGCCGCCTGGCACATCGATCGCGAACGGCCGCTGACGGATTTCGTCCGCCCCTTTCATCAGACCGCTGAGCACCGAGGTCTCGCCACCGACGTATCGCGCCAACACGCCGCTCTGGTCCGGAGTCGCCACCGACATCAGCGGGCCACCGAGGTACTTGATAGGGATCGTCCGCTCGTTGTAGCCATAGAACACGGGATGATCCGGCCTCACGATCTCCGCGCTCACAATCGGACGTGGAGCGTAGAAGGCCGCCGTCGTCGACGCTGATGCGTCCACCGAGCGCGCGAAGCCGAAGTCTGCCGGGAACCGGACGGCGTCTCCCATGGCGATCAGCGTGCCTCCGGCATTCAGGAACTGTGCGAACGCGTCCACGCCTTCACCGCCCATCCCGCCGGTGATGTCGGGCGATTCGCCATACATGCCGAGGAACTTGTACTTCTCGGACTTCATGTAGGGCACGGGCTTCGGTGCGGGCGGCTGGAATACTGCCGGCCGCGTCGCGGTCTGCGTCGGCATCAGGATCACGTCGTAGTCAGCCCGCAGGCCGCCCTTGCGAACGCGTTCCTTGTAGATCAAATCGTAGGGCACGCCGAACCTGTCCAGCGTGAAACGCACCCAGCCGATCTCCTGGGTGCCGTTCCAGGACGAGTACACGGCAATGCGCGGCGCATCGGCGTCGTGCATCGGCACGGTCGGCGCCACCTGGAACGCCGCGGCCGTCAATCCGAGTTCCCCCACTGCCGCCCTCACTGCGGCGAGGTCGGCGGGAGGCAGGACGACGAATGACCCGGCCGGGAAGTCAACGCCGTCCGCCCTAAAGCTCTTCTCGGCAATCTTCATCGGCACCGTGCGCAACTTGTACCGAAGGGCAATCATTTCGTTCGAGCCGTAGTGCGCGACGGCAAGTCCGGCTGTCCCCGAACCAGTGATCCTGGCCTTGGCGGACGCCTCCGTCACCTTCGCCACCGGTACGTCGAGGATTGCCTTGTCCTTGATCTCCCTGACGTCGACCAGCATCGCGAGACCCATCGTCCAGCCGCTGTCGTCGTACGTGCGGAGGTTCGGGTCGGGGAACACCTGACGCTCGAGCAGATTCTTTGCGAGCCGCCCGTATGGCTGATCGCGCTTGATGACGAAGGACCCTGCGGGGAAAGTCCCGTCGCTGACTTTGATCTCGCCCGTCGCCTGACCAACCTCGATCTGCTGGATCCGCAGGAGGTTCACCATCGCAGCCACTCGCGTCATGTCGCGCTGCACGGGCAGGACGTAGCCGTAGGGCGGCTCGCTCTTACCGGCGTCAATCGAGTTCATGGTCTTGCGATAGAAGTTCTCGACGACGATGCCGGGGAGAGTGGCCGTCAGCTGGAGACCCGAGAGGACGCCTGTCTCCATGTAGTTCGCGTTGTTGCGTCGGGACCAGTTGTTGAGTGTGCCCGGCGGAATCGGGATTCCTCGATACCACTCGCGTGGCTGGGAGCCACCGCGTCCCGTGGGCGCGCTGGGCGCCGCCGCTCCGCCCCGGGCTCCGCCGCGTCCGGCCGCATCAGGGGCTTCGACTCCCGCGCCGGTTCCGCCGGCGGCTGCCCCCGGCCCACCGCGTCCAAGTGTGCCGCTGGCCTGGCGGACATCATTTCCGCCCTGCGTCTCGTACATCCGCATCATGCCGTTGTGGTTGTACGCCACAGAGCCGAGATAGCCCGGCGACCAGCCGTCCATGAACGCGTGCGTGTAGACGCCCGGCATGCCCCACTTCGTCATCTGCGCCAGCTCGAAGTTCGAGAACCAGGGCAGCTCCGCGAACAGAATCGGATCGAGATTGGGATTCTGCGGCGCGGCGCCGCTGTAGGTGTACAGCAGCGGCTGCGATTCGTGGAGGTCGTGCATGATCGGCGGGTGCGCCGTGAAGTACCAGTCGACGATGGCGCGCATCGAGCGCTGCGAGAGGTTGATGTCCCGGTTGTTGTCGTGATAGACGTACTTTCCCCAGTACGGAACGGCAGTCCCACCGCGACCACCTCCACCGCCTCCTCCCGATCCGGCCTGATCGGCTGACGCCGGCTGCCCCTCACCTGTCGCATCACGACCCTCGGCGGCCTGAGCCTGCGGCGGCGCTCCCGCAGTCAACTGCTGGTTCTGGTAGAACCAGTCGACGTTGCGGTCCCGGCCATCCGGCTCCGCCGCAGGTGTCACCGACACAATCACGTTGTTGCGTATCTGAGTGATGAGCGGCGACGTCTCCGTGGCGAGCCGGTACACCAGCTCCATCAACATCTCGGACGGCCCCGTCTCGCCGCTGTGGAGCCCGCCCATCAGGTGATAGTGCGGCTTGGTCGCCGCGAGCAACGCCTGGAGCTGTTCCGGTGTCACACCGCGCGGATCGGCAATCTTCGCGAGGTTGTCACGGTTCCGTTGGAGGTTCTTGATGTTCTCGTCGGAAGAGACCCACACGACGACCAGCTCCCGATCTTCGTCGGACTTGCCGATGGTCTCGATTTTCACGCGGGGGGATGCAGCCGCGAGCGCCCGGTAGTACTTCAGGATGTCCGCGTAGTAGGTCAGCGTCGCCGGCGCACCGACGTGGTGTCCGAGGACATCCTTCGGCGACGGAATCCCCTGAACCTTCGGGAGGTGATCGACCAGTGGGCTCGAGAAGTACGGCTGTGTCGTCCACTCCTTGACCGAGCGCGCAAAATCCTCGTCCTGTGTCTGAGCGGGATCGCGCGTCTCCCGCGTGTCGAACGTGGCCTGCCCCGCGGAAGGCGCCTGCACTGCAGGGGCCCTCTGCTGCGCTGGAAGCGAGAGGCCGCCCAGGACGAGGACAGCGCTCACCAGCATTACTCTCATTGGAGTCGTCTCCTTGGCGACATCGCCGGCCGGCGGGAGGGTCGGATTCTATCAGAAGGGATCCGAGGCGGAAGGGAACCGTCCGCGGTACAATGCCGTCACTGCCACCAAGCCGAATCGGTTCCGCGATGCGGAGGCACCCGTATGAGTGAAATGATCTCGAGGCTGCTCGTCGCTCAGTCGATGGGCGAGTACGGCGCACTCGCGGGATTTGGCTCGGCCGTGGACCAATTCGTTCGCTTCACGGACGACGCCCTCAGGAATCCACGCACGTCGGTCCCGATCGTCGTCGCTGTTCTCGTCGTGGGTTACTTCCTGCTTCGCCGGCGGTCCTGAAAACTTCTCCAAGACCCCTTACGAAGCTGTAACCGGCACCGACGAACTTGCGCGCGTCTTTGCGGGCGCAGCCCGCCGACGCGGTTCGCGCGTATCTGAAAACCGCAGTCATTCCTGAGGGATCAGCGATTCTCCGCCTGCGCCTGAGACGGGCACTCTTCTTGCCTGTTTCAGGGTATGAGCGCAAAGGAACAAGAGAAGCGACAGGCCCGGGTGATGCTGTACGCCATCGCACTGCTGCATCTGCTCTGCCTGGGTCTCATGAAAGAGTCACCGAGCGTGAACGGAGGATCCCAATACGCGAGGCGCGCCGTTGATTTCCTTTCTCGAACCGGGCCTCTGTGATTGAGAATCGCGTCAGAGTGACGCGATGCGAGTGCTCATCGTCGAAGACGACCTGACGATCGCCAACTTCCTCGTCAAGGGTTTCAAGGAAGGGGGATTCGCGGTCGATCACGCGGCGGATGGCGAGACCGGCGCGCATATGGCGTCCACGGTGCCGTACGACGTCGCGATCGTCGACCTGATGCTGCCGAAGCTGGACGGATTGAGCCTCATCCAACGCCTCCGCGACCAGCGCATCCGGACGCCGGTCATCATCCTCAGCGCGAAGCACACCGTCGACGACAGGGTAAAAGGACTCGAGAGCGGCGGCGACGACTACCTCACGAAACCATTCGCGTTCTCGGAGCTCTTCGCTCGCGTTCAAGCGCTCATCCGGCGCTCCAGCGGCGCTGCAGACGCGACCCGCCTCGTCGTCGGCGATCTGGTAATGGACCTCATCGCTCGCCGCGTTACCCGCGACGGCCGTGAAATCGCTCTCCGCCCGCGAGAGTTTGCGCTGCTCGAGTATCTGATGCGCAACGCCGGGCGGGTCGTCTCGAAGACGATGATTCTGTCTCACGTCTGGGACTACACGTTCGATCCGGGCACGAACGTGGTCGACGTGCTCGTCTTCCGGCTGCGCGACAAGATCGACAAGGGCTTCGAGAAGAAGATGCTGCAGACGGTCCGGGGAATCGGATATGTTCTCCAGCCCGCCTGAGCGACAGCGACCGGCGCTCGGGCTCCGCCTCGCGATCTGGTACGCCGCCATCTTCGTCGTCAGCTCGCTCACGCTGATCGCGGTCACCTACCTCCTGCTCTCGACATCGCTGCGTCAGTACGACAGAGAGATCATCGAAACGACCCTCGTGCGATACGCGACGGCGTACCGCACAGGCGGCGTCAACGGACTCGCCTCCGCGATCCGGCGCGATCAGACCGGCCCGACGTACGAGCCGCTCTTCGTACGGGCGGTCGGACCGTTCCAGGACGTAGTGTACCTGAGCCCGCAGACCGAGGAACGCCGGTACGACCTCTCGCAGCTCGAAGCGCCGGCGCCCGGCGAGCAGACGTGGAGCATGCTCGGAGGATCGGACGAGGGCGAGCCGCTTGAAGTCGCGTCGGTGCGACTCCTCGACGGCACGCTCTTCCAGGTGGGCAAGAGCACCGCCCGGCGCGAGCTCCTCCTTCGACGCTTCCGGCATCATCCTGCTCGTCGACTTCGCGTCGCTGGTTGGCATCGGCCTCGCGGGCGGCGCGGCGTTCACCGCCTCCGCGTTGAAGCCCTTGATCAATCTCAATGCGACCGTCCGCGAAATCCTTCGCACGGGCAAGGTGCAGTCGCGTGTGCCGGCCGGCGAGACAGGGGACGCGCTCGACCAGCTCGGGATCCAGGTCAATGCGATGCTCGATCGGATCGAGTCGCTCATCGCCGGCATGCGCGGCGCGCTCGACAACGTCGCGCACGACCTTCGAACGCCCATGATGCGCCTCCGGAGCATTGCCGAAACGGCGCTCCAGTCTCGCGGCGACGCTGCGGCGCTCCGCGAGGCGCTCGCCGATTGCCTCGAGGAGTCCGACCGCGTGGTGGCGATGCTGAACACGCTGATGGACATTTCGGAAGCCGAGACCGGGACCATGCGGCTCCATCGGGAGCGCGTCAATCTCACCGAGCTCGTCGCGCAGGCTGTGGAGCTCTACGAAGATGTGGCAGAGGAGAAAGGCGTCACCCTCGAAAACCAGGCGTCCGACGAGCTCTGGGTCGATGTCGATCGGACGCGGATGCGACAGGTCATCGCCAACCTGCTCGACAACGCGCTGAAATACACGCCGGCTGGCGGGAAGGTCGAAATCGCGACCAGCGCGATGAACGGCGAGGCGCTTCTCAGCCTGCGCGACACAGGCATCGGCATCTCTCCGGACGAGCTCCCACGCATCTGGGAGCGCCTCTACCGCGGCGACAAGAGCCGCTCCGAGCGGGGGCTCGGCCTCGGCCTGAGCCTCGTCAAAGCCATCGTGGAAGCCCATCGCGGGCGCGTTGCGGTCGAGTCGGAGCCCGACAAAGGCAGCCGGTTCGTCCTTCATCTCCCTCCTGCCCCCAACCTTTCACAACTGTAATGCTCGGGTAAGCCTCGCGTAATCCCCGCCCCTTATTCTGGCGATCGACATCTCGGCGTCGGACCCCAACTGGGACCAGATAGAGGAGCACTAGACCATGCATTCAGATTTCAGCCAGAACGTCCCGCCCACTCCGAAACGGGGCACGTTCATGAAGGCCGGACTCTCGGCGGGAGCGCTGCTGCTGACCGGTTCGCTCGTCGGCTGGAGCGCCTCCGCGATCGGTGCCGGCACCTCGCCGGCACCAGCGCCGGCACCCGCCGCCGCTCGGGCGGTGGCACCAGGCCGCACCGTCGGAGCCTCCGCCGATTCGTACGCACCCCTCGTCGATCAGATCGCGCCCGCAGTCGTAACGGTGACGTCCGAACGACGGGTGCAGCTGACCAGCTCGCAGCTGCCGGACGATCCGCTTCTGCGACAATTCTTCGGCGACCAGTCCCGCGGCCGGCAGATGCCTCGCGAGCGTCGTGAGGGCGGCCTTGGATCGGGCGTCATCGTCCGCGCGGACGGTTACATCCTCACCAACAACCACGTCGTCGACGGCGCGGATCACGTCAAGGTCGAGATGACGGACGGGCGCTCTTTCGACGCCAAAGTGGTCGGCACCGACGCACCCAGCGATCTGGCGGTGCTCAAGGTCGATGGCTCGAACCTGCACACGCTGCCGCTGGCCGACTCCGAGAAGGTGCGGGTCGGTGACGTCGTACTCGCGCTCGGCAACCCGCTCGGAATCGGCCAGACCGTGACGATGGGGATCGTCAGCGCGAAGGGCCGGGCCACGGCGGTGGGCCCCGCGAACGACAGCTACCAGGACTTCATCCAGACGGATGCCCCCATCAACGAGGGGAACTCCGGAGGTGCTCTCGTCAACACCCAGGGAGAGCTGATCGGCATCAACTCGCAGATACTCTCGCCGTCGGGCGGCAACATCGGCATCGGCTTCGCGATCCCGGCCAACATGGCGCACAACGTCATGACGCAGCTGATCGACCACGGCAACGTGCGGCGCGGACTTCTGGGAGTCTCGGTCCAGGCCGTAACGCCGGACATCGCCCGCAGTCTGCGCCTGGACAATGCGCACGGCGTGCTCGTGAACTCAATCACGGCCGGAGGCGCAGCCGAGAAAGCCGGACTGCAACGCGGTGACGTCATCACGTCGGTCAACGGGAATCCGGTGAAGGACACGAACAGCCTTCGAAACGAGGTCTCGGAGATGATGCCCGGCACGGACGTCAAGGTCGCGCTGTTGCGTGATGGCAAGGAGCAGACGGTCGCCGTGCGGCTCGGCGAAGCGCAGGGCTCGAGAGCCCAGCGCGAGGACGGCCGTCGATCCGGATCGAGCAACGGATACGGTCTCTCGGTCGAGCCGCTGACGCGCGACACGGCGCGTCAGCTCGGCGTGGGCATCTCGACCGGGCTGGTAGTCACGGCGGTCGAACCCTCGAGTCGCGCGTCTGACGCCGGGCTTCGGGAAGGCGACGTCATCGAAGAAGTGGATGGCGCAAAGGTCACGACAGCGGACGCGCTCCGGTCCGGCCTGTCGAAGGCGGCCCGCACGCCGGCGCTGCTCCTCGTCCACCGCGGCGAGGCCACGTTCTACCTGACCGTCGAGCGCAATTCGTAAGCTCTTGCCCGCACCGCCGGCAGTCCCCGGCGGTGCGGGGTTTCTCGTCCCTCCTTCGTTCCTTCCCCTCTCCACACAGCGGTTGCCGGATCCGGTGCGAAGCCGGTAGTGTTGTAAGGTTCATGACACACATCCCGAAAGGTATCGTCGTCACCGGTACGATTCACGCAGAGGAACCGGTGTCGATAGGCGGCACGGTCAAAGGCGAAATCCTGGCCACGCACCACGACGTCACGCTCGAGCAGGGCGGCCGGATAGACGGCAACGCCACGGCACGCAACATTACGGTGAAGGGGACGTTCGTCGGGCGCATGATCGCACTGCAGGGCGTCCGGTTGCTGCGGACGGCATGGGTCAGAGCTGAAATCACGGCGCCATCCATTGCCATGGAAGACGGCGGCATCTTCAACGGCTCCGTCGAAACGGCGCGGGTCGAGGCGGCGCTCCGCGTTGCCGCCTATCGCCGGAAGGCATAGCCCTGCAGACGCTGACCCCATCGACACCGGCATCCATCGACAGCGGTCCCCTCGCGCGTGTCCCGACCGCAGCGTTCGTTGCTGCCGCAGCGATCCTCATAGCTGCCGTCGCGGCTGTGCTGTTGTGGATGGGCCGAGTGCCGATTTGCAAGTGCGGCTACGTCAAGCTGTGGCACGGCGTCGTGCTCAGTTCGGAGAACTCGCAGCACCTGTCGGATTGGTACACGTTCTCCCACATCATTCACGGATTCGCTTTCTACGGCGCCACGTGGCTCCTCGCCCGGCGCTGGCCAGCCGGCGGGAGGCTGCTCGCAGCGCTCGTCGTCGAAGGCGGCTGGGAGATTTTCGAGAACACGTCTTTCGTGATCAATCGGTATCGCGAAGCCACGATCTCCCTCGACTACTACGGCGACAGCGTGATCAACTCCGTCTCCGACATGCTGGCGATGGTGATCGGTTTTCTGCTGGCGTCGCGACTGAAAGTGTCCACCGTCGTGGCGGTGACGCTCGCCCTCGAGCTCTTCGTCGGATGGGCGATTCGCGACAACCTCACCCTGAACATCCTGATGCTCGTGCACCCGAGCGAAACGGTGAAACAGTGGCAGAGTGGAAAAGGTGGGTGACGACTGTCAGGACGCGCACGAAGGGGTTTCGGCGAACAGGCGGAGGGCTTCGACGAGCTGCGATGCGTCCTCCTCCAGGCTTGCAAGCACAGCTTTCGACCCGGAGAGATCACCGGCCCTGCCCATCATCTCTAGGTCGAGAGAGGCCGCCACGACGCGCGCGGCGCCGAAGTTTCCGGCCGCGCCTTTGAGGGCGTGGGCTTCCTGACGCAGGCGCTCCGGCTCTGCGGCGTCGACCGCATCCCGAATTCTACCTACCAGCCGGATCGCATCCGGAATGAACAGGACCGCCAGCTCCCGCGCGAGGTCGGCGTCCCCGCCGACTCGCTCGATGAAGGCGTCGACGTCGCAGGCATCTGGAGGCGGCACCGCGGGCGCCTGCCGGGCAGAGGCGGGCACTTCGAGCATGGACGGCGCTCCGGAGGCCGTGGCGGCCGATCCGACCCGGTCCACGAGCGCGAGCAGCTTCGCGCTGTCGACCGGCTTCGAG
This sequence comes from uncultured Acidobacteriota bacterium, assembly GCA_963730995.1. GTDB lineage: Bacteria > Acidobacteriota > Vicinamibacteria > Vicinamibacterales > 2-12-FULL-66-21 > CAVSUB01. The sequence continues at coordinate 1,447,584 of CAVSUB010000013.1, forward strand.
ATGTAGTCGTCCATCCCTGCTTCGAGGCAGCGCTCTCGATCGCCTTTCATCGCGTGCGCCGTCATCGCGATAATGGGCATGTGACGGCCCGTGGAACGCTCGCCCTCGCGGATCGCGACGGTGGCCTCGAAACCTCCCATCACCGGCATCTGGACGTCCATCAGCACGAGATCGACCTCGTGCTGCTCGAGGAGGTCCACGGCTTCCTTCCCGTTCTCCGCCACGAGGACCTTGTGCCCGCGCTTCTCGAGAATGCGGAGCGCGAGGATCCGGTTGGTCGGATTGTCCTCCGCGAGAAGGATGCGACGTGGCTGGCCGAACCTGGCAACCGGTGCGGCGGGGGGCTGGCTGCAGTCTGAACCTGGCGGCCGGGTCAGGATCTGGCCGATCGCGCGGAGCAGGTCGCTCGGGCCGATCGGCTTCACGAGGGTCATCGTGATGCCAAGCTCGCGAGACCGCGCACCGTCGCCGGCATCGCCCGCTGACGACAGCATCATGACGAGCGTGCTGCGCGACTTCGTGAGCGTCTGCATCCGTCTCGCGACCTCGAAGCCGTCCATCGACGGCATGTGCGCGTCGAGGAGCACCAGCGTGAAGGGCTCGCCACGGTCCTCGGCTGCCGTCAGGGCATCGAGCGCCTTCTGACCCGAATCGACGAGCGTCAGCTTGGTTCTCCAGCGCCGGAGTGTCTTCTCGATCAGCCGACGGTTTACTTCGTTGTCGTCCACAACCAGCACGCTGAGACCGGCAATTGGCGCCGGGTGCACCTGCGGGATCATCTCGCCCACGCCGAGCTTCGCGGTGAAGTGGAACGTGCTTCCCTGCCCCGGCAGGCTGTCCACCCAGATTCCGCCGCCCATCAACGTCACGAGCTGGTGTGAGATGCTGAGGCCCAGACCGGTCCCGCCGAAATGGCGCGTGGTCGAACCGTCCGCCTGCCGGAACGGCTCGAATACCAGATCCTGCTTGTCGGCGGGGATGCCGATGCCTGTGTCCATGACCTGGAACTGGAGTGCGGCTTCGTCTTCGGAGATGGATTCCGGATCGATGGCCACCATGACGTGGCCTTCGTTGGTGAACTTGATGGCATTGCCGACCAGGTTCGCGAGCACCTGGCGCAGGCGCACCGGGTCGCCGACGAGGGTTGCCGGGATCTCCGGCGAGATGTCGGTCATGATCTCGAGCCCCTTCTCGTGCGCGCGAAGGGCGAGCGGACGGACCGTGTCGGCGATCAGATCGCGGAAATTGAACGGGACGGCCTCGAGCTCGAGCTTTCGAGACTCGATCTTCGAGAAGTCCAGGATGTCGTTCAGGATTTGCAGCAGCACGTCGGCAGACGACTTCACGAGCGTCAGGCACTCGCGTTGTTCCGACGTGAGCTCCGTGTCGAGCGTGAGCTCCGTCATGCCGATGATGGCGTTCATCGGCGTCCGGATCTCGTGGCTCATATTGGCGAGGAACTCGCTCTTCGCCGAGTTGGCGTCTTCGGCGCGATCCTTCGCCTCCGTGAGATCCCTGTTCAGCTGCCGGAGCTCCGCCGTCCGGCTCGCCACCTGCTCTTCGAGATGGTCCTGGTGCCGCCGCAGCTTCTGGTCGCGGTCCTCGACTTCCGAGAGCATGTCGTTGAAGCCGTCGATCAGGGTCCCGACCTCGTCGTCCTGACTTTTCGCCGCGCGGATGTCGAATCGCTGCTCCCGCTTGACGGTGCGCATCGCGTCGGCGAGCCGGCCGATCGGGACCGAGATCATTCTCTGCAGCGGCGTCGCCATCACGACGACGACGAAACAGCAAATCACGAGCACAATCGTCGTGAGCGCGGCGTACCAGCGAAGACGGTCGCGGAGCGGCTGGAGATCGGCCGCCAGGTAGAGCGTTCCGAGCTGCCGCTGCTGGTGCACGACCACGTGCGTGGTCGTCATCCGGTTGTCCAGGAAAGACGTCGTCCCGCCAGTCGGCGCCGCAGCCGGACAGTCGATGGGAGTGTCCGGCCGCTTGTAGGCGGCAAACAGCGTTCCCTGTTGCCTGTAGAGACATGCCGCAAGCACCAGCGGCTTGGCCGACAGCGCCGACAGGGTCTCGGCCGCCGCTTCCTCGTCGCCGAACGCGAGGGCCGCCTTGGAATTCGCGCCGGCCATCGCGGCCGTGCTGGTGAGATCGAGCTCGAGACCGTGCCGGTAGGATGGCAGGTCCAGGCCGATGAAGATCCCGATGGCCAGCATGACGGCGATGCCGCACGTGCTCATCGTGATCAGAATGAGCTTCCGGCGGATCGAGAGGTCGCGAACGCGACGGCTAATGGTTCGGCGCATCTGAATCTTTCACAACACGGGCCAGATTGAGCACCCGTGAACTAATCTTCAGTCGCACGGCACTCGCGTGCGACGTGTCCACATCGAAGCGAAGGCGGCTGCCCTCCTGATACACACGGATGATCCCGCCGAGCTGCGTGAAGTGCTCCTGCTCGCCGACCGTCAGGACGGGCAGCGTGGAGACGCGGGCCAGCGTTGCGGCGGCGGCCCGGTCTGAAATTCCTGAAAAGTAGAGCAACTGGCACTCGGCCAGTTTCTCGCTCTCTCCCAGCATGCGCACTTCGACGCTACGGCCGTCGCCAAGCCTGCCCATCGACTTGAGCGCTTTGGCGAGCCCGTCGTTCCCGAGGACGCCGACGACCAGCGGACGGCCGGCTGCGGGCACCTCGGGCCACTCGGTAAAAGCGGCGAAGTTGTAGACCATCGCCGCCTTCACCTGGGCTTCCGAGAGCGCCTGCGACGTTGATTCGCCCGCCAGGAGCGGGATACACAACAACGCGAGCAGCAGCGAACAGTGGGGACCTTTTCTCAAAAGCGCCATGTGAGCTTGGCGCGAGCCGTTCGCCCGTCCTGTCGAATCGGACCGAGGTGTTCCTCGCCACCGGGATCCGAATACGTTCGGTCGAGCAGATTGTGGATGTCGACGGACACCTTCATCCGGCCGGAAAACTCACCGGAGGTAAGCGTCAGATTGCCCAGTGCGAAGCCGGAGGTCTCTTCGCCCGTGATCGTCCGGCGCGAGCTCGTGTAGACCCATTCCGTGCCGAGCGTCGCGCGACGATGCAGCAACGGCGTCGTGAATCGGCCGACCGCCAGATGCCGCGGCGAGTTGCTCAATGGCGCGCCGCCGTCGCCGTTCCTGGTCGAGGTGAACGTGTAGTTGCCGAGCAGCTGGACGCGTCCCCAGTTGCGCTCGACTTCGGCTTCGGCGCCCGACGCATCGGTGACACCCACATTGGCGAAGCCGATGTCCTCGAAGAGACCCTCCACCGCGACCTGCGAGATCAGATCTCGAATGTGGTAGTGGAACCCTGAGACGGTGACGCGCGTCGGGCCACCGAGGTACTCCTCCCACGCAACCTCTGTCGTCCGGATCCGCTCAGGCTTCAACACCTCGGTGAAGTCGCCGTAGTAGTACAGCTCGTAAAGATTGGGGGCCCGGAAGGCGGTCCCATGCATCACCTTGAACGATGTGTTCGGACGCGGTTTCAGGATGAAGCCGACCCTTGGATTGGTCGTCCCGCCGAACGTCGGCCAGTGGTCGTACCGCACGCCCGCGCTGACGATGGCCCAGCGAGTCGGTTTGAACTCGTCCTGTCCGAAGAGCGCCCACTGCGACGACGTTCGCTTGTCGTTGACGACCCAGTCTCGATCGTCCCCTGGCTCGCCGTAGTAGACGCCCTGGTCCTGCTGCACGTTGTCGCGAACTTCGGCACCGGTCGTCACGAGGTGCTTCTGCAGCCGGCGGCTCGCGGTCACCTCGCTGCTCCACCACTTGCCGTACGCAAAATCCTTGAGGTGATCCTCGGTCGCTCGGTCCGAGTAGACGCCGTCGTAGTTGTACCAGTCGTAGGCGCCATTCCAGAGCACCGACGTTCCACGAACCGCGCCCTCGTAGCGGAGCCCGAGGAACCCTCTCTCGTCGGCCGTTTCCGACGCGCGATCCGTCAACGAGACGTCGTAAGCGCCCGTCGGAATGCCCTTGGTGCGCGTCGAGAAAATCCCTTCCGCAGTCCACTTGCCCTTGGAGTAGGCGCCGAACAATCTGGTCGCGCGATCGCGGTCCATGTCGAAAGTCGTCAGCCCCGAAGCGTCCACGGGCACCCGCTTCAGGCCGTCGCTGGAGTACTGCGTCGCTGACAGTTGGAGCTCGCCCGCGCGCGAGAACCTCCGCGCGAAGACCGCGCCCCCTTCCAGTGTCGCCTGCGAACCGGCCGTGAACCCGGCCTCCGACTGCGCCGTCGAGCCTTTGCGAGTCACGACGTTGATGACGGCAAAGAAAGCGCTCGTGCCATACAGCGACGAGCTCGGGCCCCTGACGATCTCCACGCGATCGATCAGGTGCAGGTCCAGCGGAAAGTCGGTGCCGACAGGACCCTGGTCGTAGATGTTGTCGTTCAGCCGATGCCCGTCGAGGAGCAGCAGGATCCGCGAATCGTAGTCCCCCGGACGCAGGAACCCTCTCGAACCGACGTAGCTGTAGTTGCGGTCGTATGTCACGTAGAACCCGCGCACGCCTCGCAGCAGATCCGAGAGCGTCCGGTAGCCGAACCGCTCGATCTCGTCGCTCGTCACGATCGTGACAGTCGCCGGCGCGTCGACCACCTGCTGCGCGAAGCGCGAGGCGCCGACGACGCTCGGAATCTCCACCTGCATGATCTGCTCGAGGCTCAAGGGAACCGGCTGGCTGTCCGGCGTCTGAGCACCGACCGCCGAGCCGAGGCCCCAGACGCTCGCGACCACCAGTGACCCCATCCAACGATTCGCCCTCATGCTGCCGCCACACTCAATCGCCGGAATGCCGCCTGGACCCGCGACAACAGAGGAAGCGGGACGGAAGCGGCGTGCGCGGGGTCTCTTTCCGCGTGCAACAAGTGGGTCCGGTCTACAGACATCAGGATCCTGTTGGGGGTCTCCAGCTCCAACGCAATGCCTCTGCCAACTTCGGCAGCTCGATTCGCATGTCTTCGGGCGAGTCCCTTTCCCGGGCGCCCGGTCCGATCGGGCTCGCACGCGTGGCCCTCGCGGGCACTCCAGGCGCGCACACGGGCGCACACAGGCCGCGCGCACCTGGTGTCTCGCTTGAGGAAGCGCCCGAGAGAGGGCCGGCGGCCGGTCGGCGGCGCGACGACGCCGTGGCCGGGACGCCAGCCAAGGCGAGAAAACTCCTCCCCCGCGACTGGCGCCATGCCGAGTCGGACCTCAGAAAGCACAAATGTGAAAGCGAAATACCGGTTCTGGTACGAGGTCGAGGCTCGCGACTGAGTAGTTCAAGTCCCAGAGAAGTCGTCGAGGCGAAATGAGGTGCTGAGGCCAACGCGGAGCTGCGGGCTATACTCGGGCTCCGCGATGCATCTCGCCTCGACATCATTGTCGGCGGCGACAGCCGTTTCGGGTGCGGTCGGCCTGGTTTCGGTGTTGCTGCTGGTGGCGTCCCGCACGCCGCTGGGCTCTCCGCTGTTCTTTGGCCTGGTCCTGATCTTCGTCGTCGCTTATTTCGCGATGCTCTGGCGGGTCTGGCACGAAGACGCGAACGATCGGAGAGCGATCAGGCTCGCGCTCCTCTTCGCCGTTCTCTTCAGACTTCCACTTGCCCTGGCGCCTGTCGGAGCCGACAGCGACATGGTGCGGTACCTCTGGGATGGCCGCGTGCAGCAGCGTGGCTACAACCCGTACGCGGTCGTGCCCTCCGATCCGGCGATGGCCGCCACGCACACGAGCGAATCGGAGCGGATGCCAAGCCGCGGCGCGCGTACGCCGTACCCCCCCGCCGCGCAGCTCTTTTTTCGACTCGTCGTCGGCATCCACGATTCGACGCTGGCGATGAAGCTCGCGTTGGTCTTCTGCGACATGCTGACGATCGTGGTCCTCTCGCGATGGCTGATAGCGATCGGATGCAGCGAGTGGCTGACGCTCGCGTATGCGTGGAATCCGTTCGTCGTGATGGAGGTCGCGCACAGCGGGCACATCGATGGCCTCGGCGCGCTCTGGCTCGCCGCAGCTGCGTACTGGCTGACGAGGCGCCGGACGGCTCTCGCGACGATTGCTTACGTGCTGGCCGTCGCGACGAAGTTCCTGCCGATCGTCCTCGCTCCGCTCTTCGTCGGTCGAATCCGCGTCAGGGACGCGGCCATCGGCGTGGCACTCCTGGCGCTTCTCTACCTCCAGTTCTACGGGCTGGCGTCACCGGGCACGGACACCGGAGCTACCAACGGCGTCCCGCTGGGCGCCGTTCTCAACGTCGTCGCCTACATTCGCTTCAACGGGCCGGTGTTCCTCGGAATTGCGTCGGTGAGTTCCGCGCCGATCGCCGCCGGTGTGGCTGTGATTGCGGGGCTCGGCGCGGCCGCGCTGGCGCGCTGGCAGCGTCCGGTCACGGATCCCGCCGCCTGGGCATGGCCGATGGCGGTCGCGCTGGCGTGCGCGCCGGTCATCTACCCTTGGTATCTGCTCTATCTGACGCCGTTCCTCTGGACCCGTGCCACGTTGCCCCTCCTCGGCTGGTGTTTCAGCGGACTGACCGCCTACGTCGTGTGGGATCTGTCACGACACGGAGGGCGGTGGATTGTACCGGCCGGCGCTCAGGCATTTGAGTTCGCCGTTCCAATCGCTGTAGCGATCGCGCTGTCGATCGAGCGACGACGACGTGTGCTTCGGCGCGACAGTGCGGCGTCGTTGCACAGCTGATCGGCAAAATAAGACAGCGCGACGCGTTTTCCGTCCCTGCCTCACGACAATGGATTCCCGAGAACGCCAGCCTTCGTTATGAAAATTCGCGATTTTCTCAGATGATCCTCCCCTGGCGACAGGTCGGCCTGCCTTTCGGACAACCCATCCAACCCAGCCGTAGAGTGAGCATGTTTCTTGCGCTTGGGCCGCGCCGGAGGCGTGCGATGGCTGATCGAGCGCAGACAGTCAGCATCCGTAGCCGCATTTCGAACCTGCAACTGCATCTCTGTGTCACGATTTGCACACTGCTGGTCGCGGGAGGGTGGGTCTTCGCGGAAGGGTCACTCCCGCCGAGGTCAACCATTCCGGCGCTGCAGGAGACGCCGGTCAAGCAGTACCGCGCATTCCGGCGCATGCACGCCGCGAACGAAAGGTTCAACCAGGAGGGCTGGGTCGACTGCTGGACCGAGCTCGACCAGCGCGGCTTCCACTACGAGATCGTGTCGGAGCGCGGGTCTGACTACGTTCGCGAGAAGGTGCTCAAGACGCTCCTGCGTCGAGAACAGGAGCTGATTGCCGAAGGCAACGCGGGCCGCGCCGATATCAACGGCGACAACTACGAATTCGCCGAGGGCGTCGACGCGCAGGATCCCCAGGGCGGCGAACGAACGGTTCTTCTCAAGCCGAAGCGCAGGGACGTGCTGCTCGTCGATGGGCGGATGGTGATCAACCAGGAGGGCACCGAGCTTCTCCGCGTCGAAGGGAGGCTGTCGAAGAATCCCTCGTTCTGGACGAGCCTCGTCGATATCGTTCGCGAGTTCACGCGGGTCGACGGCGTGCGGGTGCCGATTTCGACCGAGACCGTCGCCAAGCTCAAGTTCGCCGGCACGTCACGCATGGACGTCCGTTATGAGTACGAGACGATCAACGGCCGACCCGTGAGCCTGGCGGCGCGGCAGCTGTTCCCTGCGTCGTTTCCGCGGTGAGCAAACCCGTTCCTGTGTAGCGTGGCGTGGCCGGGCCTGAGGCCCGGCTACAAGATTCTGCGGGCAATTCTCGATGTGGCGCGGTGCCTTCAGGCACCGCGAAAACCCCTCCCCTTGACAATCTACAAGACCCGCCGTATTTTCTTGTCGATAATCTACAGGAGCATCGATGGCACCCAAGTCGGACCTTCTCCAGGGCACGCTCGACCTTCTGATCCTCCGGACCCTCGATGCCGGTCCCATGCACGGCTGGGGGGTCGCGTTGAGCATCCAGCAGGTCTCGCGCGACGTCCTGCAGGTCAATCAGGGATCGCTCTACCCCGCCCTCCACAGGCTCGAAGAGCAGGGGCTCATCGCGGCGCAGTGGGGCAACTCCGAGAACAACCGCCAGGCGAAGTTCTACGAGCTGACGAAGAGCGGCCGCAAGCAGCTGGCCGAAGAGACGCGCAGCTGGGAACGGTTGTCTGACGCCGTCGCACGCGTACTCGGTCAGTGAGATTGCGCTTCGACTCCGCTCGGGGATCCAAGGGAACGACGTGAGGAGGCACCCCCCGCGCCACACAGAGCAACCTCCCGAGTGACCCCGTGCCAACAGAAATGATGACTGCCGACCGCGACTGCCGACCGCGACTGACGACCGCGACTGACGACCCCCGACTCCCGACTGTCGACTGGTGGAGTGGGTAAACCTTTGCTACGCTTCAGCTGTCCAAACAGCGACCATGCAGAGGCCTTTCATTCCAATCCGCCTCCTCGGCTGTCTGCTCGTCCTTCTGGTCGCGACAGCGGGAACCGTGGAAACGAGCCCTCCAGGGATCCAGCAGAATCCTCCCGCGCCGGGCGGGCGCAGCAACGCGCCCGGTCGCGGCGGTGCGCCGGGGCGCGACGTGCCGGCGCAGAACCAGGAAACCCCTCCCCTCGGCACCGCCAGCATCATCGGCACCATCGTCGTGGCGGGAACCGGCGCACCGGCTCGCCGCGCGAGGGTCACGCTCTCCGGCGAGACGCTCCGCGGCGGCCGCTCGACCACGACGGACGATCAGGGCCGCTACGCCTTCGCGTCGCTTCCGGCCGGCCGCTTCACGCTGTCGGCGTCCAAGATCGGGCACCTGAACGTATCCTACGGTCAACGGGTTCCCGGATCGGGCCGGCCCGGCACGCCGATCCAGCTCGAAGACGGCCAGCGGCTCACCATCCGGCTGCAGATCCCGAAGGGCGGGGTCATCTCCGGCACGATCCTCGACGAACATGGTGAAGCCGTTCCCGGGACCCAGGTGCGAGCATTCAGGTACTCGATGCAGAGCGGTGTGCGCACGCTCCAGGCGGCGGGCAACGACGCCACCGACGACAGGGGCATCTACCGAATCTACGGCCTGCAGCTCGGAGACTATCTGATTTGCGCGACGCCCAGACCGGCGCTTCCCGCCGGCGCGTCACCGGCCCTCGATCGCTTGCAGGAGGTTGTTGCCGCAATCGCGACGCAGCCAGGTGCCACAGGGCAGGTGGCCACTACCGTGCTGACCGACCGCATCGGCGCCGCTGCTGCCGCGCAGGCCGAGGCGGCTCAGGACGAACCGACTACCGGCTACGCACCCGTCTACTTCCCGGGCACCACGATGACGAGCAACGCCACGTCAGTGCCGCTGAACGTCGGCGAGGAACGGCTCGGCGTCGACTTCCAGCTCCAGCTCGTGGCGATGGCCCGCGTCGAGGGCATGGTGATCTATCCGAGCGGCCAGGAACCGGGAGGGCTGCAGATTCAGCTCGTCAACATTGGTGATGATGTTGGCGGAATCGGTGGCAGCTCGGCCCGGGTCGATCGCGACGGCAAGTTCCGATTCTCGAACGTCGCACCCGGACAATACACGCTCGTGGCCCGTACGGGGGGACCAGGTCCAATGATGGGCCCGGCCATGGAGATCCTGGCCGGACGTGGACGCGTCGGCGGTCCGGGCGCGGACATGCCCGGTCAAGGCAGAGGTCTCGGCCGAGGAGTCACGACGCCGCGCCTGTGGGCGAGCGCTGATATCTCGGTGGACGGCCGCAATCTGTCGAACGTGGTGCTCACGCTGCAGCCCGCGTTCTCGATGGCGGGTCGTCTGGAGTTCCACGCCACCACCGCCCAGGTGCCGCCGGACTTGACCAAGGTGCGCGTCAGCCTCACACCGTCAGATCCGTCGTCGAGCGGCCGCGGCACGGCGAGCGCGGCCACCGGCCGAGTGGACGAGACAGGCCGCTTCACCATCGACGTTGTACCCGGGCGCTACCGGTTGTCGGCCGGCAACGTGAGCGGCTGGTCGGTCGAATCCGCTGTCGTGGGAGGACAGGATGCTCTGGACTTTCCGCTCGACATTCGCTCCAGCCAGAATCTGACAGGGGCCGTCGTGACGTTTACGGACCAGTCGGCGATAGTGTCCGGAACGGTCACGAACACGCAGGGGCAAGCGGTGAGCGACTACTCGCTCATCATCTACCCGACAGACCAGCGATATTGGCTCCCGCAGTCCCGCCGGATCCGATCGGTCAGGCCTGCGACGGACGGCACCTTCTCCGTCAACGGACTGCCGCCAGGCGACTACCGAGTCGCGCCTGTGCTCGACCCCGAGCCCGGATCGTGGTTCGACGGAACGTTCCTCCAGCAGCTGGACGGGAGCTCCGAGCGCTTTTCACTGACCGAAGGCGAGAAGAAGGTGCAGAACGTTCGCGTCGGCACCTGACGGCCCACCGATTGAATCCGGTGTGTCCAGCCTTATGGTTCGCGTTCTGGGCATCGTGGTCGCCTCGGCTTACGCCGTTCTGATCGTCTGGCTTTACGCAGCTCAGCCAAGGACCGTTGCCGAGATAACCGGCGGTCTGACTTCGCAGGTAGGTGCCTATCGGGTCGACGATCAGGCTTTCGCCGATGGCCTCGCCTTCTTCCGGCGCGATGCCTTCATGGAATCACGGGCGGCGTTCGCTCGCGCCGATCCCGCGCAGCGGGATCCCCGGACGCAGTTCTACGTGGCCTACAGCTTCTACCGTCAGGGCTGGGGCCGCCTCTACAACGACAACGCGCTGTTCGCTCAGGGTCTTGCCGCGATCGACCGCGCGATCGCCGTCGCGCCCGATCACCGCTTGATCGTCGACGATGCGCAACTTGGGATGCACTCGGCGGACGAGCTGCGCGCGGAGCTTCAACGGGGCCTCACTCGCGAGCTCTCCGACTTCAACCCGCTCAGAGTCTTTCGGCAGCGCAAATGAACGTAGTCCGAGAGGCATTCGTCCTGCCGATCATCTTCCTCACTGTCACGCTGCTCGGCGGACTGCGCGTCGGCGCGGAGATACGCTTCCTGCCTCCTGCGCTGACCGCTGTCGCTCTTGGTGTCCTCACGATTGCCTCGGTCATCCGGGCTGGGGCGTGGGATCCAACCGAGGTCGTGAACCACGCGAGAAGCCCCGTCGAAAACCTCTCGGGCATCGTCGTCGCACTGACACTGGCGGCAGCCTCGATTCAGGTCTTCAACCTGCTGACCCCGGATCGCGGCCTTCTCCACGTGATCTTCGGGACGTTCTTCTTCGTCCAGCTGCTGTCGACGATCGCAGGCACCAGCGATCGGCGGGCGTTGCTCCGGAGCCTCTCCGTGCTCCTCGGCTCGGCGTTCGTGCTTCGCTACATCGTGCTGGAATCGGTGTACGCCCGAAGCGGAGGCACGTTGACGCGCGTGCTCACGACGCTGATGGAGGGCGTCTCGCTCGGGACCCTGCAGTACGATCCAAATGGGGAGGCGACGGGTTACCTGGCGTTTCTTGCGCTCTGTCTGTATCTGACCGGCGTGTTCCTTCTGCGCGACGGCAGGGGATCACGTATGAGTCTGGCCGCCCGCCGGGATCCAGCCGAGCGCCACGAACTGCACGGTGAGCTGCCCGCGCTTGGGGGTGAGTGACATCTTGTCGAGCGGAGCCTCACTCTCGAACCGCGCGGCGATGCGTTGCGTCTCCCCGAGGATCTCGGCGTCGAGATCCTTGATCTGAGCGCGCACGGCATCCGCGCTCTCTCCCGCGCGCTTGACGTCTTCGGACTCCTTCATGCTTCGACCGACGCCGCGGACGGCGGTCGTTGCCCGCCCCAGCGTGCCCATGCTGACCGCTTTTCGACCGAGGAACGCGCCGACGAGCGTCGTCCCTACCGAGACCATCGTCTGGAGCCGGCTCTGCGAGACCTGCTGCTGCTCGCGTTCGACGGACGCTTCCGCGCGACGCAGGCGGTCAGCGAGCTGGGCCTGCTTCGTGGCGTACTTGCGGCGCATCGCGTCGACCGCCTCGTCACGAGCGGCTCGGTTCGCGTCGGAGAGGCGGATACGGAAGTCACGCTCGCTCTCGCCAGGGTGTGAGGTGAACTTCGAATCGCCGTGGCGGAAAAGCTCGAGGGTCTCGGATTGCGCGAGCCAGCGGCTGAAGTCCTTTTGCCAGTTTGCGTAGTTCTTTGCCTGCAGGGCAGCCGACGGCACGGACTCTTGCCGGGCCGAAGCAGCCGGAGCGCGGACAAGGCTGGCGGCAGGGACGTCGACGCGAGACGCGGACGTCCAATCGACCGGAACAGCGCCGTCGGAGATTTCTGCTGCGTAGAGGACGTCCCGCGACTCATCGATGGCGTTCTTCGGATCGGAGAACCCGACGCGGGCACTCCCGAGGACGACCGGCCGGTAGATCACGTCGGCCCCTGCGGACGCGGACGCGGGAACGAAGAACTGCTCGATCCCTGGCGGAACTATGGGCTTTTCCTGAGAGGGACGGCGCGGGGCTGGCGGGGCTGCGGAGGCCGGCGCCGCCGAGGCTGCGGGCGCAGGTCTGGCATCGCCCGTGAGCTTGCGAATCTGATCGCGGGACAGCGGTCCTCGCAGATACGACATCGTCCAGCGCGTCTGGAACACCGTGGGGCCGCTGGCGTGGACGTCGTGCAGGAGGAACACCCGCTTATCGAGCGCCGAAAGCAGTCGGTCCGCGGTCGCACGATCGAGCGTGCCGGCGGCCGCTCCTTCGAGACCGTCGAGCATCCTCGCCTTGTCGCGCTCGGTCTGAAGCCGGCCGAGGAACCAGGTGCCGATGTTCGCCAAACCTTTGTAGTCGAGGTCAACGGGGTTCTGCGTCGCAAGGAGCACGCCGATACCGAACGCGCGTCCCTGTTTGAGGAGCGTCAGAAGGGGACCCTTCGACGGCGGATTCGCGACCGGCGGGAAGTAGCCGAGGATCTCGTCCATGTAAACGATAGCGCGCAGGCTCGAGGTGCCCGTCTGGGCACGCATCCAGGCGACCACCTGGTTGAGCAGCAGGGCCACGAAGAACATCCGCTCCGCGTCACCCAGGTGCGCAATCGAGAAAACGGCGACGCGCGGCTTGCCCTCGGCCGTATAAAGCAGCGTTGCAGGGTCCAGCGGCTCGCCTTCGAGCCACTGCTCGAACCCTGGGGCCGCCAGCAGGCCGTTCAGCCGCATCGCAAGGTCGAATCGCTCTTTCGAGGGGAAGAACGACTCGAGATCGACAATGCCGACTTTCTGGAAGGGCGGAGTTTGCACCTGCTGGATCAGAGAGGCGAGATCGAGATCCTGGCCCTCGCGCCAGGCGGCGGCAAAGAGCGCCGACAGGAGCGTATGCTCGCGGCTGCGCGGCGCGGCGTCGATTCCGGCCAGAGAAAGGACGCTCAGAGCCGTGCTCCCCGCCCTTTCCGCCATCGCTTCTTCGTCGTCTCGAGCGGGGCCGCGAGGGGCGGCGAAGGAACTCAAAATCGAAACGGGCAGGCCGGCTTTACTGCCCGGCGTGTAGATCGCGAAATTCGCGGCAGCGCGCAGCCGCGAGATGCGTGCACCATCCTGACCCCACGCGGCGAGGCCCTCGCGCCAGCGCTCCGCCTCCTTGCCTGCGAAGTCGTCTGCCGTGACGCCGGCGCGCCGCGCCTCGTCTTCGTCGATCCACGGCCGGAAATCTTCCTTCGCGAGGTTCGGGAAGGTCAGCAACAGGTTCGCGATATCCCCCTTCGGATCGATGGCGATCACGGGCACGCCGTCGATTGCGGCCTCTTCGATCAGCGCAAGACAAAGCCCGGTCTTGCCACTCCCCGTCATGCCGACGCAGACGCCGTGCGTCACGAGGTCACGAGAGTCGTACAGGATGGGGGTTTCGAGTTGTTTCTTGGAGTCGAGGTCGAAGGCGCGACCGAGGTAGAAGACGCCGAGCTTCTCGAAGTCTTGCATATGGGTATCGTAACTGGGAATGCAAAGAAAGCTTCCCGCTTCGGGTTTCCTGCTGAACATCTACCGCCTCCGCTTTCAGCCCCCAGCTCCAGGGTTGGTTCGGGATCAGGCAGGGTGCTCGGCCTTCATTTCGAGATTTTCGAGTTAGAAAGCAGCGGGAAGCAGGAAGCCGGAAGCGGGGAGCGGGAAGCCGTCAGCTCCCAGCTATCTTTCAATCCACCTATCCAGCGGCAGCGACAACAGCGGATAGCGCCCTCGCAGCTCGATCACACGGTTCGCGTAGTCGGCCTTCGGGATACGGCCGGCAAGCAGCTCTGAGCGCAGACGGCGGATCTCGTAGCGATAGAGGTCCCTGACGGCGTCGCGCAGGAGCTCGGTCGTGGTGGTCGGAAGGGGCCTGAGCCCATGACGAGCGAGCTCCTCGAGGACGCCTGGACGAAAGCGACGGGTCTCGATCACGATTGATCGCTCATTCTGTCCCAACTTGATCCGCGCGGCGGCGATCGCTCTGCTACTATGCGGCTCACGTCACCGTCGGTGACGCGCGCGGCGCGAGCGAGCGCCGGACGATTTATCTAGAGCGAGGGCCTCATGACTGACGAGCAGGAGTCATCGACCGGCGTGGCCGACGCGCTGACACGGTCGGCTGAAGTGGTCGGGACAGCACTCGGGACGGCGACGCGCGTGGCGTCGAACACGATGGACGCGGCCGGTACAGCCGCTGCCGGGGTTGCAGACACGGCGCAGGCGGCGGGCACAAGCGTCGCGAGCGCAGCAGGGGCCGTCGTCGCGAGCGCCGCCAAGCAGAGGCGAGCTGTCCGTCGCACGGTCAAGCGTGTCGCGAAGCGGGCGACGCGGGCCGTGAAGGTTGCCGCGCGCAAAGCGAAGAAGGTCGTCGGGCGCAAGACCGCCGCCAAGAAAACGGCCCCCCGGAAGGCCGCTTCAGCCCGGAAGGCCGCTCCGGCCCCGAAGGCCGCTCGGGCGAAGAAGAAGTCGGCGAAGTCCCGCCCCAAGGCCGGGAGAAGCGGGATGAAGAAGGCCACGCGCGCCGTCGCACGGAAAGCGAAGTCAGCCCGTCGCAAGTAGACGCGATGAGCCGGAGCGGGGCGACGGGGTCCCCGGCGCGCGTCTTCTGCGCGCTGGGGTGAAGGCGGGGGGTCCGGCCCGCCTCCGCCGCGAAGCGGCTTCGGCGAGGTCTCGCTGGAGCGCGCCAGACTGCACGCGCGAAGGGCGGACGGGGCGAAGCCCCCCGGCTATTTATTTGATTGGAGCGCCTGCGGGCGGCGGCCCGCTCTCGGGCATCGATCGGGCGAGCGAAAGGGTGTGCTCGTAGAGGACGCCATCGGCGTTGCTGCCGAAGAAGCGAGTGTTCTGGGGATCCAGCGCGTCCGCAACCACTGCGTAGCCCGGCGCTGCCACGCCCGCGCCCAATCCGTTGCACGTCGCCGGCGCACCGGGAAGCCCTGTCCCCGCGAGGCTGAAGTTGTAGCCGCTCTTGTTGAACGTCGGGCCGCTCGTCAGGTCCGGCCCGAGGAACGCCTCGTTGGCTCCCGGCGCCATTCTGCCGAGCGTCGGAAAGTCAGGCGCGTAGAAGCCAAGCCCGCACGTAATTGCATAGCTCAATTGCGCGCTGTTGATGGTCCGCATCGTCCCGATCGCCGACGCGACCTGTGCGGCGCCGCGGGCCCGCATCAGGCCGGGTATGGCCATCGTCATCAGAAGCCCCACGAGCGCGACCACGAACATCATGTCGATCAGCGTGAAGCCAGCTTCGCGTCGCCGCGTCGTTGCTCTGCGTGCAGTCATTGGTTGTGCACCGTTTAGCGGACGCGGCCGAGGCATCCGTACTGCGACAATTTTCGGCAGCCTGCCACTTTTTCAACTGGCAAAAAGTGTCAGCTGTTAGGGTTCGTCCCCCGTCCTGCTTTTCGGCCTGTCTCTAAGTTGATGGCTCAGTGCGCCTTGCCCAGCGGGCCCGTTGCACCTTGTCTTGCTGCCCGCCAGAAGTGCAAGAACAGCACCACAGCAGTAAGGGCGAGGCCCAGACCGTCCGCCCAAGGCGCGGCGTAGAACAGAAAGAGGCCGCCGATCGAGAGACCCACTCGCTCGGGAAGCGACGCCCGGACGCGAACCCACCCGCCGAGACCCGCCGCGAGGGCCCCGACGCCAATGGCCGCAGTCAGACAGGTCACGGCGATTGTGCCCAGCGGACCGCGAAGGAGCGCGCCGGCGCCTTCCGGGCTCAACGTGAACACGAACGGCACCAGAAACGCCGGCAGCGTGTACTTCCACGTCAGCATCATCGTTTCGAAGGGACTCGCACCGGTGAGCGCCGCGGCCGCAAATGGCGACAGCGCCGTCGGCGGGCTGACCTCCGACAGCACGGCGTAGTAGAAGATGAACATGTGCGCCGCGAAGTCGGGTACGCCCGACTGCACCAGCGCAGGCGCGACCATGACGGCGGCGATGATGTACGACGCCGTCACGGGCACTGCCAGCCCGAGGAGCCAGACAGCAATCGCCGAATACGCAACCGTGAGAAACAGCTGCCCGCCAGCCAGAGACACGATGATGCCCGCCATCTTCAGTCCGAGTCCGGTCAACGTCACCACGCCGACGATGATCCCCGCAGTGGCCGTCGTCGCCGTGACGCCGAGCACTCCGATCGCGCCGGTCTCGAGCGCAGCCAGGAGCCGCGCGCGGCGTCAGGCTGGTTTCGCGCCGAAGGTAGCTCAGACCAACGGCGAGCATCGTTGCCCAGAAGACGGCACGGAACGCCGACATGCCCGAGACCATGAAGACCGCAATTGCCACCAGCGACGTGAAGTGATAGCCGGACTGCTTCGTCAGCGCCCAGGCAGAGAGCGGACTGCCCTCGATCGGCTTGGTCCCGAGCCTTCGCGAGTCCGCTTCGATCATGAGGAAGATCGAGAGGTAGTAGAGAATGGTCGGCACCGTCGCCATCACCAGGACCTGGAGGTACGAGATCTTCAGGAACTCGGCGATGAGAAATGCGGCCGCTCCGAGCGTCGGCGGTGAAAGCAGCGCGCCGATGCCGGCTGCCGAGAGAATCGCGCCGCCCACCGCGGGCCGATACCCGGCCCGACGCAGAAGCGGCCACGAGACCGACCCCAGCATCACCGTCGTCGCGACGCCGCTGCCGGAGACAGTGCCGAGCAGAAAGCCGGCGAGCGTGACTGTGCGGCCTGGCGCGGCGCCGGAGCGTGACTTCCCCATGACGGCGAGCGCCCAGTTGATGAAGAAGGTGCCCGCGCCCGACTGCTCGAGCACCGCACCGTAGATCGTGAAAAGGATGATGTACGTCGCCGTGACGTCCAGCGGGACTCCGAAGATTCCTTCCAGGGTGATGTAGAGCGTGCCAATCAGACGATCGATCGGATAGCCGCGATGCGCGAGCAGCGGAAGGCCTATGCGATCGAACCAGGGACCGACCAGCGCGTAGACGAGGAAGGCGCCCGCCGTCGCCGGCAGGATCCAGCCGACGCTGCGTCGCGCAGCTTCGAGCACGAGGACGACGGTCAGCACGCCGAGAAGGACGTCGACGGGGAGCGGATCCGCTGCCCGATAGACGAAGCGCTCGAAATCGAAGAGCGGCCAGGTGAGCGCAGCGATCGCCGCAGCGGCGAGGATCCAGTCGAGAGCGCTGATTCGCGTCGATCGCGCCCGACGGGTCGTGGCTTCGCCGTCTGTCTGCGGCGCCGGGCCCCGCCCGCCACCACCGAATCCGGATGGTACGAGAAGAAACGTGAGCACCAGCGCGACGAGCAGAAAGCTGACGCGGTACACCTGGGGCTGCACGACGAAGAGGACCCAGTAGAGCGCGTACAGAGACAGCCCAATCGCCAGGGCCGTCGCCAGGCGTCCGTGAATGCCGGACAACGGCCGGATCGGGGCCTCGTCCGGCGCCGCTACTGTGTCGTGCCCTTCTCTCGATACCAGCGCAGCGCCCCTGGGTGAAACGGTGCGGGCGAGCCCTTCGCCGCAGTCGTGAGTGAAAGGTTGCGCGCCTCGGGATGAATCGCCGCCAGCTCCTGCTGGTGCTCGAAGAGCAGCCGCGTGATGTCGTACGCGAGATCGTCCGGCATCGCCCGATTCACGACGAGCACGTTCGCGACGCCGACGACCGGGACCGGCGCGGCGACTCCGGGGTAGGTGCCCGCTGGAATCAGGACCGTGAAATAGAGATCGCCGTACGCCTGACGGAGCGCCGGGATCAGATCGCCGCTCGGCACGAGTCGCATCGTGATCCCAGGCGTGTGCGACAGATCCTGGACCGCCGCGGTGGGCAGGCCGCCGCTGAAGAAGAAGGCGTCGATCTTCCCGTCCTTGAGCGCGTCGCAGGACTCGGAGGCTCCGAGTCCCTGCCGGCGCACCTCGCGATCGGGATCGATGCCGGCCGCTGACAGGAGCCGCACGGCGGTGACCTCCGTGCCACTGCCCGGCGAGCCGGTCGAGACCGTGCGACCGCGCAGATCGCTGACTCGCGTGATGTTGGAACTGGCAAGCGTCACGATATGCGTGTAGTTGGAGTAGAGCACGGCCAGGCTGACGGCCGGGACGGCGCGCCCGTTGAACGGGCCCCGCCCCGCGACGGCGTCGGCCAGGGTGTCGGCCAACGTGAACGCGATGTCGGCTCGCTCATCGCGAATCAGTTTGAGGTTGTCGACGGAGGCGGCTGTGACTTCAGCCGTTGCGCGCACATCGGGCAGCTTGTCGTTGAGGATCTTCGCGAGTCCGCCGCCGTACGGATAGTAGACGCCGCCGCTGCCGCCCGTCGCGATGGAAATGAATCGGCTCGCCGGCCGCGTGTCGCCCTTCCCGCATCCGACCAGCGCAGCGAGCAGGATCGGAAGCGCGAACCAGCGGCGGCCTGTCGTCACGCTGGCATTCTACTAGGATGTAGTGCGTGAATCAGTAGCAGTCGCTCCGTTGTCGCGATTGCGAAATCGAGCCGAACATCAGGACGACTCGCTAATGAATCAGGAGATACAGGCCACCACTGCGTCCCACCTGACCTCTACGGCTGGATTACACGTGCTCGGACCTTGCCATGTGTTCTTGAAGGACCCAAGGGTCAGCGCGTCAGCTTCCGATACTTGATCCGGTGCGGCTGGTCGGCTTCCGCACCCAGTCGGCGGTGCCGGTCCGCCTCGTAGTCCTGGTAGTTTCCCTCGAACCACACGACCTTGCTGTCGCCCTCGAAGGCGAGCATGTGCGTGGCGAGCCGATCGAGGAACCAGCGGTCGTGGCTGATGACCACGGCACACCCTGCAAACGACAGCAGCGCCTCCTCGAGCGCGCGCAGTGTGTCGACGTCGAGGTCGTTGGTCGGTTCGTCCAGGAGCAGCAGGTTCGCGCCGCGCTTCAGCAGCTTCGCGAGATGGACGCGATTGCGCTCACCGCCCGAGAGGGACCCGACTTTTCGCTGCTGGTCCCGCCCCTTGAAGTTGAACCAGGACACATAGGCGCGGGACGCGACGGCGCGTTTGCCCAACTCGACTTCATCGACTCCGCCCGTGATCTCTTCCCACACCGTCTTGTCCGCGCCAAGGGCGTCGCGTGACTGGTCGACGTGGCCGACCTGCACGGTTTCGCCCAGCCGCAGCGTGCCGCCATCGGGCGTTTCCTGGCCCGTGATCATCCTGAACAGCGTCGTCTTGCCCGCGCCATTCGGTCCAATCACACCCACGATCCCGCCGCGGGGAAGCGTGAAGCTCACGTCCTCCATCAACAGCTGATCGCCATAGGCCTTCCGGAGGCCGCGGGCCTCGACCACGATGTCGCCGAGCCGTGGGCCGGGCGGGATGTAGATCTCGACCTGGTCGATCTTCTGAGCCGTATCCTCCCTCAGCAGGTCCTCATACGCGTTCAGGCGGGCCTTTCCCTTCGCCTGCCTCGCGCGCGGCGACATGCGAATCCACTCCAGCTCGCGCTGCAAGGTGCGCTGTCGTTTTGTCTCCTGTTTTTCTTCCTGCGCGAGGCGGTTCTGCTTCTGGTCGAGCCAGGACGAGTAATTACCCTCCCATGGAATGCCAGATCCGCGATCCAGCTCCAGGATCCAACCCGCCACGTTGTCCAGAAAATATCGATCGTGGGTCACGGCAACGACCGTGCCCGGATAGCCCTTCAGAAACTGCTCGAGCCAGGCCACGGACTCCGCGTCGAGATGGTTCGTCGGCTCGTCCAGGAGCAGCAGATCGGGCGACCGCAGCAGAAGCCGGCACAACGCGACGCGACGACGTTCGCCGCCCGATAGCGTCTGCACGTCAGCATCGGCCGGTGGCAGGCGCAAAGCATCCATCGCGAGTTCGACCCGCGAATCGAGGTCCCAGCCGTTCGCCGCCTCGATGCGGTCCTGGACTTTCCCCTGTTCCTCGAGGACTTTGTCCATCTCCTCCGCCGACAGGTCCTCGCCGAATTTCGCGTTGATCTCGTCGTAACGATTCAGGAGAGCGCGCACGCCGGCGACGCCTTCCTCGACGTTCCCGAGGACGTTCTTCGAGGGATCCAGCTTCGGTTCCTGCTGCAGGAAACCGACGGTCGTCCCCTCCGCCTGAAACGCCTCGCCGAGGAACGAACGATCCTCCCCCGCCATGATGCGAAGGAGCGTGCTCTTCCCGGCGCCGTTCAGGCCCAGCACGCCAATCTTGGCGCCCGGGAGAAACGACAGCCAGATGTCTTTGAGAACGACGTGGTCGGGAGGATGAACCTTCCCGAGGCCTTTCATCGTGTAAATGAATTGGGGAGGCATATTGGGTGATTCCTGTCGGCGCTCGGGGCTCGGCGTTCGGGACTCGGGATCCGGGACTCGGGATCCGGGACTCGGCAAACCATTGATCACGTCGACGGACTCCGAACTCCAACTCTGACCGTTGATCAGGGTCCGGACCGTGAAATCGACTCATCCGGTTTCTCAAGCGACATCGAGAGGTTTTCCGGATCGGGAGTCCCGAGCCACGAATCCCGAGCGGCGAGTCCCGTCACCGTCTAGTGTCTATAACGCCCTGTCCGGCCGATTCGGAATCGACACCTTGGACGCTGCTCCGACCGGCGTGAAGTCCTCGCCGGGATTGATGAATCGATCCGCCTCGAGCTTGTACTGCTTGTCGTAGAGCGTCCGGTACCTGCCCTCGAGGGCCAGCAGCTCGGCATGCGTCCCCCGCTCGACGATCTCGCCGTGCTCGATCACGAGAATCTGATCGGCGCTCCTGATTGTCGATAACCGGTGCGCGATCACGAACGTCGTCCGGCCCTGGCGCAGCGATCGCAACCCGTCCTGAATGAGTGCCTCGCTCTCGCTGTCGAGTGACGACGTCGCCTCGTCCAGGACGAGGAGCCGCGGGTTCGCCAGAATCGCTCGCGCGATGGCGACGCGCTGGCGCTGGCCTCCGGAGAGCTTCACGCCACGCTCGCCGACGACCGTATCGTACTTCTTCTCGAACTGATCGATGAACTCGTCAGCGTGCGCGATGCGGCTGACTTCGCGGATCTCGTCGATCGTCGCCTCCGGTCTCCCGTAGCCGATGTTGTCGCCGACAGTCCCGTCGAAGAGGAAGTTGTCCTGCAGCACGACGCCGATCTGCGATCGGTAGTCGCGCAGTCGGATTGTTGTCAGGTCCCGGCCGTCCACCCGCAACGCTCCCGACAACGGCCTGTTGAAGGCCATCACAAGGCTGATGAGTGTGCTCTTTCCCGAGCCGCTCGACCCCACCAGTGCGGTTGTCGTGCCTGCCGGAGCCCGAAAGCTCACGTGCTTCAGCACCGGCACTCCAGGGTTGTACTCGAAGCTCACGTCGTCGAACACAATCTCTCCGTCGACGATGCCCAGGGGAGCCTTGCCGCTGTCTTCCTCGTCTTCCGTCGGCATCCGCATCAACTCGCGGATGCGGTCGAGGCCCGCGAGAGCCTCGCTGATCTGGGTGCCGATGGAGGCGATCTGCACGACCGGCGCCGCCATGAGGCCAGTGAAGAGGATGTAGTTGATGAAGTCGCCGAGCGTCATGGTCCCAGCCAGGATCGCCCGGCCGCCGACCACGATCATCAGCACGCCGATTACACCCACGACCACCGTCGAAAACCCCGTGATGGCCGAAACACCAGTGATCGACTGCGCGACATTGCGAAACAGGCGATGCACGCCACGCGTGAAGACCAGCTCCTCGCGCTTCTCCGCCGTGTAGGTCTTGACGATCCTGATGCCACCGAGCGTCTCGTTCAGCCGGCCGGTCACTTCCGCGTTGATCTTGCCTCTCTCCCGGAAGAGCGGCCGGAGCCGCTTGAACGCCAGCGCCATCGCGCCGCCGAAGGCGGCGAGCGCGATGATGGTGATCGATGTCAGGTACCAGTTCAGATAAAAGAGGTACGCCAGCGCGGCAATGGCGGTGACGACGCTGCCCACGAGCTGTACGAGGCCGGATCCGACCAGGTTCCGGATGCCTTCCGCGTCGGTCATGATGCGGGAGATCAGAACGCCCGACTGCGTCGAATCGAAATAGCGGACCGGCAGCCGCGCGACGTGCGCCTCGACCCGCCGTCGCATCTCCGTGATGGACCGCTGCGCGGCCACGCCGAGCACTTGCGAGAGCGCGAAGGACGTCACCGCCCCCACGAGCGTCGCAAGGCCGGCCACCAGAGCGAGCGGCACCAGCATCTCCGGCCGCTGCTTCCCGACGACGTCGTCGATGAGGAACTTGGAGGTTGCCGGCAGGACGAGCCCCGAGACGCGATTGACGAGCATGAGCACCAGGCCGAAAGCAAGGCGCCCTCGCCGTGACCACATCAACTCGCGCGCCTGCCGCCAGGCTTCCGTCGTGTCGAATTTCTTGTTCGGGGCCCCTGCCGCCGCCGCGCCTCCCTGACCGGAATGCCTGCCGTGCGCACGCTCCGACCGAGGAAGACGGACTCCGCCGATACCTATGGCCATATCTCCCTATGACGCGGCTCTACGGCGCCGCGGTGCACGTTCGCGCCGACGTGCTACCCCCAGAACCCCGAACCATTAGAACTTCTCAAACCTCTAGTCTAGAACCTAGAACCCTTAGAACCTCTGGAACCCTGGAACCCCTGGAACCCCTAGAACCTCTTCAGAACCTAACCCTCATCTCCCCCACAACCTGCCGCTTCAGGATGTCCCCGAAAACGTGCTGCTGGACGTTCTGATTGGTGAGGTTGACGACCTTCAAGGATGTCGTGACCTTGTTTTTCGACCAGCGGACCCCTACTCCACCGTTCACCAGCGTGTAGCCCTTCGTGGTGCCGTGGAAGGGATCGTCGAGGACGTCCTGCCAGAACGCGCTGCCGCTGTAATTGACGGACAGATCGCCCAGGTAGCGCCCATGCGAGTAGGTGACGCCGACGTTCATTCTGTTCTTCGCCGGGATGTTGAGCTCGCTGAGGTCGAAGTCCTTCGGGTCGGGCGTTCCCTGCCACGAGTAGTTGACGAAGGCGTCGATGTCGGCGGTCACAGGTCCGTTCACGCCGAGCTCCAGACCGCGCTGTGTGCTCTTGCCGAAGTTCAGATAGGTGAAGCGCGCTGGAAAGCTTCCCCCAGGGACCAACCCGATCACGGCCGGAGGAAGCGGCCACCCGGGCGGCGGATTCTGAGGCGTGTAGAGGACCGACCGGTCCTGCGTGAAGAGGATGTCGTTCTTGAGGTTGTTGATGTAGAACGCGGCCGAAACTGTCGCGCGCTTCGCGACAACGCCGCTGTAGCCAATCTCGAAGGCATCGAGCGACTGCTCTTTCAAATCCGGATTGCCTTGAATGGCGACCGGCAGGGGGTAGATCTGTCCGGCCAGCGCCGGGCTGAACAGACCGAGATTGATCGGCTGTGCGATCACCAGATCCAGGAAGTTGTTGATGACCGAGGGCGAGCGATAGGCCCGGTTGTACGAGAGGCGGATCGTCTGGTCCTCGCTCGGCTTGATCATGAACGTCGTCCGTGGCGAGAACACGAAGTCGTTCAAGAAGTCGAAGTGATCGACGCGCCCGCCCACGACCCACCGGAACCTCGCCGAGAGGAAGATTTCGTCCTGAACGTAGCCCCCGAATTCCTCGCGGTTGTCAGCGTTCGGGGCAATGGAGAGCTGGAACCGATTGAATCGCAGATTGCCGCCGTAGCTGACGACGTGCTTGGCGGCAAAGGTTCGAACGTTCGCCGCTTCGAAGTCGTAGGTGCTCGTGTCGAAGTTGAACGCGATCGGCTTGCCCTGGGCATCGCTGGTCAGCAGGTTGTCGGCGTCGCCATTCAGGGTGTTCGTGAAGAAGCTCACGTGAAAGCCCTGTTTCGTGTAGTTCGCCTTGGCATACCCCATCACGCTGCCGCTCGTGATGTCGAACGGCCCGATCCCGGTGTGCATGATGCCTTCGGTACCGCTGACCCCGCCAGAGATCGACAACTTGCGCCCATCCGGATAGTCGTAGTCGACGCGGCCGTCGACCTTCGGCTGAGCGGCGCCTTCGTTCTTGAACGCCGGATACGTTCCGCGTGGGCCGGATGGGCAGACAGACGGTCGATCGCAGGGCACGGTGCCGGTCGGCCGTGCCATCGGATCCTGTGAGTAGCCTCCTGCCGAAATCTTGTACGACCATTTGTCGTTGATGGCCTGCGCGTGGGTGCCGCTCACGTACCAGAGCGATCCGGCATCCGGCTGATCCCCGCGATCGAACCCGCCAAAGCCGACCACTGCTGTCGTCCCCTGCATCTCTCGAGGCGATTTCGTGATGACGTTGACCACGCCGTACAGGGCGTTCGCACCCCAGACGGCCGATGCGGGTCCACGAATGACCTCGATCTGCTTCACCTCGTCGAAGTTTACCGGCAGGAAGTCCCACATCACGAAGCCGAAGAAGTCCTGATACAGGCTGCGGCCGTCGAGGAGCGCCAGCTGACCGGTTGCCAGCGTGCCGGTGGCCGCGCGGCTCGTGACGTTGATGTCGCGGGCGGAGACCTGCGCCACGTTCAATCCGGGAACCGTCCGGAGCAGATCCGCGAAGTTCTTTGACGGCGCGTTCTGGATCGCGTCGCTCGTGATCACGCTCATCGTGGCGGGCGCGTTGATCAGTTTCTCTTCCGACCGCGACGCGCTGACGACGACCGTCTCCTCGTACTTCGCGGGTTCCTCGGGTTTCTGGGTCGCGGCAGGATCCTTCTCGGGTGGTTGAGCGGCGGGCGTCGGCGCGGCCGTCTGAGCCTGTGTCTGAGCTGAAACACCACCGGCGTGGACGACGATAACGAAAGCGGCCAATGCCATCGCAGGAGCGAGACGAACGATTGGCTTCATGGCTCCATTGTCCTCGGTGTCTGCATTGTTGCATTGCTTTCGTTGTTCAGGGGACGCGTGGAGAAGGCAGGGACTTCCTGAACGGGACGGCTCGCGCCGACGCGGGCAGACCGGCGCTGCGGTATACCACACGCAGGATGGGCTGTAAACCCGAGTGCCGGCTCGGGCCGCCCCCGGGCGGATCCCTGCTCTTCGGCTCGACTCCGCATACACTGGCTCCGGATGTCCACCGACGAGCGCACACCCACGGTCGCGCCTTCGAAGCCGGCCGTGGTGCCCCCTGAAGACTGGTCGACCTGGCCCGACGAGCGTCTCCTCGAACTCCGCATCTGTCAGCTCGGAGTCACGATCGAGGGCAGCCCGATCGAAGCTCGGATTGCCGACCTGCAGCACGAGCTCGACGCGCGCGGCCTGACATTCAATCCGCACTTCTGGTTGTCGGCGGAATGGTTCTCGCCTGACAGCGTGCCCGGTGTGGCGATCCCGTTCTATCTCGCGCATCCCCGTCTCGAGAAGCTCGAACGCACGCAGATGCTCGAGGTCGAGGGCGGCACCCCGGAGTGGTGCCTCAAGATACTGCGGCACGAGGCGGGGCACGCGATCGACAACGCCTATAAGCTCCGGCAGCGGCTGCGGCGTCAGCAGATCTTCGGACCGTCCTACATGCAGTATCCGGAGTACTACACGCCGAAACCGTACAGCAAGAGTTTCGTGTTGCACCTCGACAGCTGGTACGCGCAGAGCCATCCCGATGAAGACTTCGCCGAGACGTTCGCCGTCTGGCTCAATCCGCAGTCCGACTGGCGCGGGCGGTACGCCGACTGGCCCGCGCTGAAGAAGCTGGAATACATGGATTCGCTGATGAGCGAGGTCGCCGGCAAGCCGATGCTCGTCGGGACACGGCGGCGGGTCGAGCCGATCCAGAACATCAGGAAGACACTGCAGGCCCACTACCTGCGCAAGCGCCGGCACTACGGCGTCGAACACCCGCACTTCTACGATCGGGATCTGCGAAAGCTGTTCTCGGATCGGCCCGAGCACGCAAGCAACATGAAGGCCGCGCGTTTCATCGCCCGGGTGCGGCGGGAGGTGCGTCGAATGGTGGCGTCATGGACCGGCGAATACCAGTACACGATCGATCAGGTGCTCGAGAACATGGTCAATCGGTGCAACGAGATGAACCTCCGGCTCGCACGTCCAGAGGAGCACACGAAGCTCGATTTCACGATCATGCTCACGGTGCAGACGATGAACTATCTGCATAGCGGCCGACATCGCGTCGCGCTCTAACAGTCAGCGGTCGGCGGTCGTCAGTCGCAGTCGCAGTCGTCAGTCGCAGTCGTCAGTCACCATTTTCCCAAGCAACTGTGCCGGGCGATCGGCGAACGAGCCCTCCACTACAACGAATGTCGTCGAGGAGCGCAGCCATGCGGCGGTAGACGCCGGCCGGTCGGGCACTCCTAACAACGCCCGCGATACGATATCGACATGCGATTGTTCCTCCGTTTCATAGCAGGACGGCACGTCGTTCTCATCCTTGCCACGCTCGTCGTGATGTTGTCAGGTTCGAGGCCCCCGGCCAGCGCCGCGGGACTGGCCGTGTCGAGTTCGGCCTGGCTCGACGCCTATCGTGAGCCGGCCGCACGGCTGATCGGCGAATCGATGGCGTCGCCCTTTGCGTGGGAGCGTCTGGCCTTGATGGTCGACACCTTCGGGAACAGGCTCAGTGGCTCGAAAGCTCTCGAAGACACCATCGCCTGGGCCGTGGCGGAGATGAAGAAGGACGGCCTCGAAAACGTCCACCTCGAGCCGGTCAAGGTGCCGCACTGGGTGCGCGGTCAGGAGAGCGCGGAAATCGTCGGCCCCATCCCGCACGCCCTTGTGATGCTTGGCCTGGGGAACAGCATCGGCACTCCACCCGCCGGCGTTGAAGGTGAAGTGCTCGCCGTCAAGAGCTTTCAGGAACTGGACGCCGCGGGTTCCCGCGTGCGGGGCAAGATCGTCCTCTTCAACGTCCCGTTCACGAACTACGGCGAAACCGTCCAGTACCGCTCGGCTGGCCCGTCACGCGCGGGCGCTCTGGGCGCGATTGCCGCGCTGGTTCGATCCGTCGGTCCGGCGGGACTCCGCACGCCGCACACCGGCGCGCTGCGCTATATCGAGGGCCAGCCACAGATCCCGGCGGCGGCCGTCACGCACGAGGATGCCGAACGGCTGCAGCGCATGCAGGACCGCGGCACTCCAGCACGCGTTCGCCTCAGGATGGAGGCGCATTTCCTGCCGGACGCGGACTCTGCAAACGTCGTTGGCGAGCTTCGAGGTCGCGAGCTTCCGAACGAGGTCGTCGTCGTCAGCGGCCACCTCGACTCGTGGGACGTCGGTACGGGATCCACCGACGACGGAGGCGGGTGCATCGTGACGTGGGAGGCGCTTCGCTTGATGAAGAAGTTGAACCTGCGGCCGCGCCGTACCGTCCGGCTGGTGTTGTGGACGAACGAGGAGAACGGCCTGCGCGGCGGTCAGAGCTACCTGGAACGCTATCGCGACCAGCTCGCGAACCACGTCCTGATGCTGGAATCGGACAACGGCGTCTTTCGGCCAACGGGCTTTGGCTTCACCGGCAGCGAAGCAGGACGCGCGCGCGTCACCGAAATCGCGACCCTGCTGCGCGGAATCCAGGCGGACAAGATCAGCGCCGTCGGCGAGGGCGCCGACATCGGTCCGAGCGTGGAGGCCGGACGCATGCCCTCGATGTCGCTGGACGTGGACGGGAACTACTTCCTGATCCATCACACCCCGGCCGACACGATCGACAAGATCGATCCGATGGACATGTCGCGGGCTGCCGCTGCCATCGCGGTGGTCTCGTACGTGATCGCTGATATGGGAGAGAGGTTGCGCTGACGGACTACCGGCGGCAGCTCATTTGATCGTGTAGACGAGATACTCCGCTCTCTTGAGATCCTCGCCGTCCGGCGTGAGGTTGTCCAGGCTGGCGAGCGGGAGGACTGACAGCGCGACGACGCGACGGCCGGGAAGACGCAGCCGCACGCGTTCCAGCGTGCCGGTACCGAAGTCGCTGTGAAACGCTCCGGTGAAGTGCACGATGAGGCGGGGCCCGCCATCGTGCCGCTCGAACGAGCCGGCGATCGATTCGGCCATGGTCTCGTCTTTCGCGCACTGCGACTGGTAGTAGCGATCGAGCGTCGCGAGGCTCGTCGATGCGGCCTCGGTCGCCGTGGTGGAGCCAGGATGCTCGCCCATCGAGGCGGCGAACCGATCGAAGTAGGCGTCCTTGGGGCACTGGAGGCTGCCGGCGATCAGCGCGCGTTCGGCGGTCGGCAGCGCCGACAGCGACGCGATTCCGGTCTTGGCGATCTCGGACGCATACTTTCGAGGAACGTTGGCCGCGATCACCGGCCACGAACGATCCTTGGCGATCTCCACGAGCGATCGGTAGTCCGTCGAGTAGCGCGACCAGGGACGGCTGGCCTTCAGAAAGTCCTCCTCGCTGTTCTTTCCGCCCAGATAGGCGTCGAGCGCAGGCTGTACATCACGCTCGAACATCTCGAGGGAGACCGTCACCGGCACGTTCCGCCGCACGAGCCCCTGGAGAAGGGCGGACTCGAGGCGGTGCGTATTCGGATCGTCGTGCTGCTCGCCGACGAGCACGACATCGACGCGGGCCAGCTCCGCGAGCATCGCCTCGAAGTCGGTGAAGGTCCGGCTTCGGGTGTCGAACACGCGTTCGGGCACGTACGTCGCGACGACTGGCTCTTGCGACGGCCTGGGCGTGAGGGCAGGTGGAGGAGTCTGAAGGGCCGCGGCAACGCCCGCGAGCATCAGGACGCACTGCGACAGAGCGGGCATGCGGTCATTCTTTGTGGCGGCGTACAGGTTGTCAATGCGAATCCGATTCGCTGGCATAGCGCTCTTTGAGGTGCACAGGCTCCACGCTGCGCCGCAAGCGAAGGTTGATCATCTCCACGAACACGGAAAAGCCCATTGCGAAGTAGATGTAGCCCTTCGGAATGTGCTGATCGAAGCCTTCGAGCAGAAGTGACATTCCGATGAGGAGCAGGAACGAGAGCGCGAGCATTTTCACCGTTGGATGCCGGTGCACGAAGCGGCTGATGGTTTCAGCCGAGACCATCATCAACGCGACCGACACAATCACCGCCGTAATCATCACCCATAGCTGGTCGACCATCCCGACGGCGGTGATGACAGAGTCGAGCGAGAACACGATGTCCAGGAGCATGATCTGAACTACCACGCGTCGTGAACGACGAGTGCACGGGCCGCGAGGCGTGTCCCTCCTCGCCTTCCAGCTTGTCGTGGATCTCATAGGTGCTCTTCGCGAGCAGGAAGAGGCCCCCGAGGATCAGAATCAGGTCCCGCCCCGACAGCTCGTGGCCGAAGAGCGTGATCCAGGGCGCGGTGAGCCTGATGACCCACGCCAGCGAGAACAGCAGCCCGATGCGCGTGAGCATCGCGCCGAGCAGCCCGATCCTGCGCGCAGCCGGTTGCTGCGCCTCGGGGAGCTTCCCTGAGAGGATCGAGATGAAGATGATGTTGTCCACGCCAAGGACAATCTCGAGAAACGTGAGAGTGCCGAGAGCAATCAGAATCTGTAGGTCCATCTATTGAGGCCGTATCTCCTGTGATTCCGCGATTGCCAGGTGCGGACGGGCCTTCAAGCTCGTTCAAAGCGGGGTCTGAAGACCCCGCTCTACGAGTTGCCCCGCCCTCCACCAAACCAAATGAGTTCCGACACTAGACTCCGTAGGTTTCCGGATCCCATTCCAGCCCGAGCTCGCTCGGCGGCGCCATGTAGCCCACGAGCGCTGACGACGCAACGACGGCGGGGCTCGCGAGATATCCCTCCCCGCCGACGCCCATGCGGTTCTGCCAGTTGCGGTTGAAAGACGTGATGGCGCGCTCGCCCCGCGTCAGCGCATCGGGGCCCTGACCGAAGCAGGGGCCGCACCACGACCGCCGGATTTCCCCGCCCACCGAGCGGAAGACCTCTGCGATCGATTCCCCGCCCAGGCGCGGATCCGGCCGTTCGATTTGACGGCCGACGCCACCGGAACCCGGAAAGATCGAGAAGGCGCGCTCGGTCTTGCGCGCACCGCGAGCCCGCGCAGCGCGGAGCACGAGCGCCGCCTGGAGCAGATCGTCGTAGCTGCCGTTGGTGCACGATCCGATCATCGCTTTGTCGAACGTGATGCGCTCGCGCGCGACCTCTTCGGCCGGAAACGCGTTGCCCGGGCTGAACGGCTTGGCAATCATCGGCCTCACGGCGTTCAGATCGACTGCTTCGTCCAACTCGTACGTGGCCTCGGCACCGGGGGCGATGACCGGATACGGCAGCCTCGCAATGCCTTTCTGCCGGTACCACTCGAGCGTGATCGCATCCGGGGCGAAGATGCCGTTCAGCGCTTCCGCCTCCGCCATCATGTTGGCGATGGTGTTCCGGTAGGCAATCGGCAGCTGGCGAGCCGCGTCCACGAGCTCGACCGACATCCCCTGGGATTGTTTCGCGCCCCATCGCCTCAACAACTCGAGGACGATGTCCTTGCCGCTGACCCAGGGCTGAAGACGCCCTTCGAACCTGACGCGACGCTGACGCGCGAGTGTGAAGTAGATGTACCCCGTCGACCATCCGAACCCGAGTGTCGTCGATCCGACGCCGATCCCGACCGCGCCATACGCTCCGTACGCGCGGCTGTGCGAATCGGCGCCGGGAATGAACTGACCGGGCATAACCAGCCCCTGCTCGGGGAAGTAGAAATGGAAAATCCCGTCACCTGGCGTCGCGTAGTACGGCTTCTCCAGGCCGTGACGCCGCGCGAACTCGCGCCCGATGCTCGTTTGCTTCTCGTCCGCGTCCACGCCGGTGAACACGAAATGATCGTTGGCAATGGCGGCCTGGCGCGGGTCGATGGTGTCGCCGCCGGTGATCTGGTTGAAGGTGTGGATCGAGAACGGCGCCGTCCCGTCCGACGCAGGAAGCAGATCCGCATAGACGCGCAGCGTCGTCCCGGGCCGAAGGTCTTCGGGGCGGATCTCCTTGTCGACCCGGTGCGCCCATACAATCTGCTCTGTCGTCGTCATCCGGCGCGCTGCATCGTCGGCCGGCCAGTCGATTTCCGGACGCGCTCGAACCGCCGCCGGAAACTCGCGGCGCCCCACTGCGAAAATGCCACCGCTGCTGCGAATCTCTTCCTCCTTGGCCGAGAGCGGAACGGGGGCGTACGTCTTGCCCCTGGTCTCGTTTCGCACCTCGCGTGAGGAAGGATCGAACGCGAACGCGTCGCCGTCCTGCGCATCGGCTACGGCTTCCGGGCTCTGCACCACATGCAATCCGAGGTTGAAGCTGTTCCGGCGAAAGATGTCGCCCATGTTGTTGCCGCAGATGATGACGAGCTCGAGGCCGGCTTCTTCTGCCACGCCCTTGAGCCCGGCCGGGCTCATCTCGCGCGAGGATCCGATCGCGAACCGATCCCCTGCGATGACGAACGTCTCGCCGCGGTGGACGCGGGCCCGGAAGTCCGGCATCAGGTATCTGAACGACCCGGCCTTCCACCGCTCGTCGAGCGTCTCGAGGCTCTCGGACACACAGTCGGCCGCGGGCGTGATTTGATCGGTGTCGATCGCATCGAGCTTCCTGGTTCCAGGCGGGCTCTTCGGATCCCAGAAGATGAGCGCGCGGCCACGGATGGGCGGAGCAGCTTCGAGCTGAGTCGCCGCAACATCAAAGGCGCCGCCGCTGCCGGTGTCGGGAGGCGGGATCGCCGCGCCCGGTTTGAGGCGCGCGGGTTCGATCGCGTGCATGAAGTCCATGCTACCTGAGATCGCTCGGGCGACTCAGTCCGCTGACATGTGATAGGCACCGCATTGGACGACAGGGAGTTGGGGATAGCGCGGGTAGCGGGGATCGATGGTCGAGACGCGGCACAGCAGGAAGCGCGACCCGCGGTTGCTCGTGACCACCTGAGCGTTGGCGCAGGTCGCGCACAGGCCCGCACCGTGGAAGTCGTCGGCTTGCCCGGACTGGCGTGGATCGTTCATCATGCTGAAATGTTCACGTCGGAAGCGACCACGCGCGGTGTGCGCGTCCAGGTACGCTCGGAGTACGCCGCCGAGCGCTCACAGCCATCCCGCAACCAGTGGTTCTTCCTCTACACCGTCACGATCACGAACGAAGGGACGGAGTCTGTCCAGCTCCTGACGCGACACTGGATCATCACTGACGGCGCCGGCCAGGTGGACGAGGTCAAGGGGCCGGGCGTGGTCGGCAAACAGCCGACGCTGGCACCCGGCGAGTCGTTCGAATACACATCCGGTTGCCCCCTCTCGACGCCGTTCGGCATCATGGAAGGCACCTACCAGATGGTTGCCGAAGGCGGCGACCAATTCGACGCGCGAATCGCGCCCTTCACCTTGAGCGAGCCGTATACGGTGCATTGAAGCAATCCCATCGGGATCAGGGATCAGGGATCAGCGATCCGTAATGAGGTTCCGAGGTTTCCGGATCCCGGACCACGGATCCCGACACGCCCAGCCCGGCTCTCAGTCGAATCGGCAACTCACGCGAAGCGCCCTCTCGAGCTGCCGCAAATACTCCTTGCGCGGCACCTCGACGGCGCCGAACTGCTCCAGGTGGGGCGTCAGCCACTGCGTGTCGAGGAGCTGAAACCCGCGGCCCCGCAGGCGCTCGACCAGTGCCAGCAAGGCAATCTTCGACGCGTCGGTCTCCCGGTGGAACATCGACTCGCCGAAGAACGCTCCACCGAGCGACACGCCGTACAACCCGCCCGCCAGCTCTCCTTCCCGCCATGCCTCGACAGAGTGGGCCAGGCCCTGGCCGTGGAGCTTGACGTAGCTGTCGATGATCTCCTGAGTGATCCAGGTGCCCGGATCGTCCGGATCGCGATCGATTTCCGCGCAGGCATGCATCACGTCCGCGAAAGCGCGATCGACCACGATCTCGAAGCGGTGCTGACGCCAGACTCTCCCGAGACGTCTGGGGATCGTGAAGTGCTCCAAGGGAATAATCCCCCGGGGATCGGGAGAGAACCAGCGAATCTCTCCCCCTTCGACCGCCATCGGGAACCATCCGCTCGCGTAGGCGGAGACAAGGAGCTCCGGTTCGATCATCAGACGTCAGCGCCCCTCTCCCGTCGCGATCCGCGTCCCTCAGGGTTCTCTCGCTCACGGCCCACGTGCTACGATACCTGAGCTCCCCCGAAATCACCGAGATGCTCGCAGCCTGGCTTCCCGCTTCGATCAGGGCTCTCCAGGACTACTCAGCGCGGTCCTTCTGGCACGACGTCGTCGCGGGCGTGACCGTCGGCCTTGTCGCGCTTCCACTCGCGATGGCATTCGCCATCGCATCCGGCCTTTCACCTCAAGCGGGCATTTACTGCGCGGTCGTTACCGGCTTCACGATCTCCGCACTCGGGGGATCGCGAGTCCAGATTGGTGGACCGACAGGAGCCTTCGTCGTCGTCGTCGCGGGCATTGTCGCGAAGTACGGCGTCAGCGGCTTGTTCATGTGCACGATGATGGCGGGCGTGATGCTGGTCATCCTCGGCGTGACGGGGATGGGTGCCGCCGTCAAGTTCCTGCCGCGCCCGGTCGTCATCGGCTTCACGAACGGCATCGCCGTCCTGATCGCCAGCACGCAGATCAAGGACTTCCTCGGGCTGCGCCTCGACAGGGTTCCAGCCGAATTTCTTCCTCGACTCGAGGCGCTCGCGAGGCATCTCGACACCGTCAATCCTGCGGCCGCGATCCTCGGTACCGTGGCGCTCGCCGCAATCGTCGTGCTGCGCCGCGCCGTTCCGGCCATCCCTGGGGCCATCGTGGCGCTCGTAGCCGGCACGGCCGCGGTCATGGCCCTGGGGCTTCCCGTGGAAACGATCGGGAGCCGGTTCGGCGGGATTCCTGCCGGGTTTCCGGCACCGCACTTTCCGGAGTTCCACGCGGCGCTCATCCCGACGCTCATCCAGCCGGCGCTGACGGTCGCGATGCTCGGCGCGATCGAGTCCCTGATGTCGGCGGTCGTCGCGGATCAGATGTCGGGCGATCGCCACAATCCGAACGTCGAGCTGGTCGCGCAGGGAATCGCGAACATCGCATCACCCGTGTTCGGCGGTCTGCCGGCGACCGGAGCGATTGCGCGGACGGCAACGAACATCCGCTCGGGCGCTCGCACGCCCGTGGCCGGGATGGTGCACGCCGTCACGCTGTTGATCGTGCTGCTCGTGGCTGCGCCGCTCGCCAGCTACATACCCATGGCCGTGCTCGGCGCCATCCTGCTGGTCGTGTCCTACAACATGGGGGAATGGCACGACATCCCGAAGCTGCTCCGGTTGACAAAGACGGACATCAGCGTCTGGCTCGTCACCTTCAGCCTGACGGTCTTCGCCGATCTCACGGTCGCCGTCGAGGTGGGCATGATTCTCGCGGCCCTGCTCTTCATTCGACGGGTAGCGGCGACGACCACGGTGTCGGAGGTCACGCCGGACTATGTGGAGTCCGGCCGGGTCCACATCCTCCAGGACAAAACCATCCCATCGTACGTCAGCGTGTTCCGCATCCACGGACCGCTGCTCTTCGGCGTCACCGACAAGGTCTCGCGCATCGTCGATCGCATCCCGAGCCTTCCACCCGTGGTCGTCGTCAGGCTGCGCAACATGACGGCCATCGACGCGACAGGGCTCCAGGCGCTGGAGAAACTGGGCGAGGCCCTTCACGCCTCGGGACGAACGCTGGTGCTTTGTGGAGCGCGCGAGCAACCCGCGACGCTGATGCAGCAGGCGGCATTCCATCAGCACGTCGGCGAGCGGAACATCTGCCCGAACATCGAAGCGGCTTTGCAGCGCGCGGCGGAGATCCACCGCGCGTCAGCTGCATAGCAGTCACGGATCTCAGCTTTCAGCCTTCAGCTTTCGGCTGTCAGCTGTCGGCTGAGGGCTGTTAGCTGACAGCTACCTAGCAGTGAACTTCAGAGTAGATCCTGGTCAACGACGTCCGGCTGGTGAGCTATTCGGCGCGCAGCGCCACGATGGGATCGACCCGCATCGCGCGCCGGGCCGGAACGAGACAGCCGAGGGCGGCCGCGCAGAAAAGCAGCAGCGGCACAACTACGAACGTCAACGCGTCGTGAGGAGTTACGCCGAACAGCATCGCGGACATGAATCGCGTCATGAGAAACGCTCCGAACAGGCCAATCGCCACGCCCATTCCAGCCAGCACCAGGCCTTCGGACAGCACCAGCCGCAGAAGAGCGGCGGGGCTCGCCCCAAGCGCGAGCCGAACACCCATCTCACGTGACCGCTCGGCGACCGAATGCGACACGACCGCATACAAACCGACGAGCGAGAGCCCAAAGGCCAGGATCGCAAACGTGGCGACCAGGGCCATCGTGAAGCGTCGGTTGGACACAGACTCCGTGACGACCGCCTTCATCGTGCGGATTTGACCGACGGGTTGGTCGCGATCGGCTTCGAGCACCGCTGCCCGAGCCACGGTGACGTAGCCGAGCGGGTCCCCCGTCGCACGCAGCACGACGACCATCTGCTGCGCCGGGTCGACCCGCTGCTCGACATACACCTGGGGACGAAGTGAGCTGTCGAGACCAGTGTGGCGCGTGTCGCCGACCACTCCGGCGACGGTAAACCACGACCCAGCCTGATCGTAGCTGGTCAGCTTGATTCGCCTGCCGACGGGGTCCTCCCCCCGCCAGACGGAGGCGGCCATTGTCGAATTGATGAGAACCGCTGTCGGAGGATCGCCGGACGAGGTCTCCGGCAGCAGTTGACCCGCCACAAGCGGCACACCCATCACCTTGAAATATGGAGCCGTCACGACGCGATAGTCAGCGATGATCTCCTGCCCTGGGAGCGGACGTGGCCGTCCCTCCACCGTAATCTGACGAAGGTTCTCGAGGCCGCTCAGCGGCAGGCTCGAGGTGACTGCGACCGCCTGCACTCCGGGGACAGCCGTCAGGCGAGTCGTCACGTGATCGAAGAACTCCGCCGCGCGCGGACCTGGATACGTGCGCGGTAACGCCACTTCCATCGTCAGCACGCCCTCAGGCCGAAAGCCGGCATCGACGCTGAGCAGCCGCACGAACGTTTGCAGCAGAAGGACGGCTCCGACGAGCAGCACCATCGCCAGCGCGACTTCCACTACCACCAGAGCGTTGCGCGTGCGGTGCGCGCGACGGCTGCCGGACGTGCCTCGTGTGCCATCGCGGAGCCCCTCGTTCAGGTTGGCACGCGACGCTTGAAACGCCGGTACGATCCCGAACATCAGTCCGGTCAGAGCCGAGACCGCGACGGTGAAGCCGACGACCCGCCAATCGACGACTGCGGCGGAGAAGGCTACGAGCTTGACCGGCGCGAGCGCCAGCAGGACGCGGAGGCCGACCCAGGCAACAATCAGACCCGCCAACCCCGCCAGGATGGCCAACACCAGACTCTCGACGAGGAGCTGACGCATCAGGCGGCGCTCGCCGGCGCCAAGGGCAAGCCGCACACACATCTCGCGATGGCGGCCCGCTGCCCGGACCAGCATCAGGTTGCCGACGTTGGCGCAGGCAATCAGCAGGACGAATCCGACGGCGACGAGCAGAACGATCAGGGCAGACCGCACACCACCGACCAGCTGCTCGCGCAACGGACGGATACGCACGGTCCACCCGGCGTTGGACGCGGGGAACTCGCGGGCGATCTCCGACGCAATCGCGTTGAGATCGGCGGTCGCGGACACCATGTCGATGCCGTCCTTGAGCCGTCCGACGAGGGTGAAGCTCTTGCCGCCGCGAAACTGCTGTTGCGTGGGCGTGAGTGCGTCAGCCGCCCAGATCTCCACTTCGCCCGAGAAGCCCAGGCCGGTCGGCAGGTCCCCTTCGGCGGGAAAATTGAACCAGGGCGGCAGCACCCCGATGATGGTCGCCGGAGCGCCGTTCAGCGAGATGACGCGGCCGATGATCCCCGCATCGGCTTGAAACCGGCGGCGCCAGAGGCGGTCGGAAATGAGGACGGCACGCGTGCCCTTGACATCCTCGGACGTGAACGTCCGCCCGAACGAAGGCCGGACGCCGAGCACGGTGAAGAAGTCCTCGCTGACGCGCACGCCATTGATCCGCTCCGGGTCGCCGGCGCCCGTGAGGTTGAATCGATCCGATCTGATCCAGGCAAGCCCTTCGAACGTGGTGTTCTTCGTCCGGAAGTCCGTGACGTCGCCCGGCGAGGACGGCAGCGTGTCGAATCCGATCTTCTGGTGGACCTCCGCGTTGTACTCCCACGGCATCACGAGCCGATCGGCGCGCGGATACGGCAATGGCTGAAGCAGGACGGTGTCGATGATGCTGAAAATCGCGGCGTTGCCGCCGATCCCGAGGGCCAGGGTCGCTATCGCAATTGCAGCGAATCCCGGTCGGCGTGCCAGTGCGCGGATGGCCGCGCGAATATCCTGCATCTGCAGTTGAACGGATGATTGAACGTACCCGGGGGCTCTCAAGTATAACGCGCGCCACAGGGTCCGCGTCGGAGCCTGTGCGCTTTTTGTAGGCGAGGTAAGTCCTCGCGTCAGGTATGCTCAGCGAGGAGAGCTGATGCCGAAGTTGACCGTTGAAGGGTTTCCGACCGTTGAAGTGTTGTCGGGTAAGCGACTCGTGCTGGCCATCGAACAGGATGCGCACGTGGACGTGCTGCATGCGTGCGGAGGAAACGCCCGCTGCACGACGTGCCGGGTCGAGTTCATCGAGGGAGAACCGTCGACATCGACGGTCGCCGAGCGGCAGGTGCTCGCGGCCAAGGGCGCGACCGGCGTCCGGTTGTCCTGCCAGATCGTGTGCGATCACGACATGACCGTCAGAGCGATTTCCCGGTTGACGGGCAGCGGCCGTCCCGATCCGGGTCCAACGCCGATGCCCGACATCAACCCGCCACCAGTCTGGACGCCTTGACACCACAGGCGGACAACCCGTCGGCAACATGTGACTGCGTGGGGATCTCGATCAGGGACCCGGAACTCGCTGAGATCGGGAGGTTTGGCGGATCCTAGTGGACTGTCCTCGTCATATCTGGAGTGGATTCCGGAGCGCGGCGCCCGGCTGGCAAGGCGCGACGACCGAGAATACTCGACTGTATTTGAGGAAGGAGCAACGCCGCCAGACGGGATGCCCCGCCCGGAAGGCACTCTAGATATGACGAGGACAGTCCACTAGCCCACCGCCCCCATCCCGACGGCACTACGCTCGATATCTCTCGCGAATCCGCGGAATCAAGTACTCCGAGAACGCCCGCTCGAAATCGAGGCGTGGGGCGAAGCCCCAGTCGCGCCGGGCGGCGCCGTCGTCTACGTCCGCCGGCCATGAATCCACGATCTGCTGGCGTTTCGCGTCCGCGAGCCAGTCGATTTTCGCGGATGGAAACGCCGTCATGACGACGTCCCGCACTTCCTGCGCCGAGGGGTTGAAGGCCGCAACGTTGTAGGCGGTGCGACTGAGGCCACTGCGCGGAGCGGCCGCAAGCGTCAGGAGCGCGTCCACACCGTCGGGCATGGCCATGAACGGGATCCGTGTGTCAGGTCTGACGAAGCAGCTGTAGGGCTGTCCTTTCGCCGCGGCGTGAATCATCTCCGGCGCGTAGTCCGACGTTCCCCCAGATGGTGTCGTAACAGCCGAGATCAGCCCCGGAAACCGCACACACCGGAAATCCACGCGACCGCTCGCGCGTTCGGCCGCCAGCTGCTTGTAGTGCCTCGCGTAATACGTCCCGAGCTGCTCGCAATACAGCTTGTTGCAGCCGTACATCGTCGTCGGCTGCATCCAGTCGTCCTCCCGCACCTTGCCGGCGCGCATCTTCGTCTCGAGACTGGGAAGTCCGTAGGCGGCGATTGACGATGGATACATGAAGGTCACGGGCCGGCCATGCGACTCCGCTTCGTGCTGCGCAAACTCCAGCAGGTTGAGCGTTCCGCCGACGTTGACCTCGTGTGCGGTGATCGGCGTGAACTCGGACCTCGTCGACAGCAGAGCTGCGAGATGAAAAATCAGCTCGACCTGAAATTCCGCGAGGATCCGCTCGAGGGCACCTCTATCGAGAATCGAGCCGGTGATCTCGCGATCGACCTTCCTGGAAATAAAGGGATCCAGTGGCGAGAGGTCCAGTGTGACGATCGCACGCTCGGACTGTTCGGCAAGGCGATCGATCAGTCCGTGCCCGATCTCGCCATTGGCGCCGGTGATGAGCACGACGGGTTTGCGCACGCGCAGAATTATACTGAACCGTCATGCATCGCCTTTTGCCGTCGAATGCGCGAACCCGCGGCCTCACGACAGTTGGCGCGGCCGTCCTTTCCTTGCTGTGGCTCTCCGGCTCCCGCCCGCGAGCCGCCCAGCCCTCGGGAGGAGGCTTCGATTTTTCGGCGACGATGCGGGTGGACTACTTCCATGCCGGCGGCCCGAAAACCGGAGAGACGTTCGCACTCGATCGCGTCGTCAACGATGGCGCCTGGGCGGGGAGCCGCACACAGCTCGTCGACGACACCAACCTGGGCAAGTACCTCTTCGAGGTACGCGCAAAGTCCTCCGCAGCAGTGCTCTACTCGCGCGGGTTCGCCTCCATCTACGGCGAGTGGGAGACGACGCCGGAAGTGAAGACCGCCCAGCGGACGTTCCACGAGTCGATGCGGATGCCCTGGCCGTCCGCGCCAGTGACGATCGCGCTCAAGAAGCGCCAGCGCGACAACAGCTTTCGGGAAGTCTGGTCGGTTGACGTCGATCCGTCGTCACGATTCGTGAACCGGGCGCGGCTGACGCCGAGGCCTGGCTCGGTCTGGACGGTGATGGAAAACGGTCCGATCGCGCAGAAAGTGGACCTCCTCATCATCGGCGAGGGCTACACGCGCGCGCAGCTGCCGAAGTTCCATGCCGACGTGACGCGACTCACGGCAACGCTCTTCGCGCAGGAGCCGTTCAAGAGCCGGAAGAGCGATTTCAATGTCCGTGCCCTGGACCTGCCCTCGGCTCAGAGCGGAATCAACAGGCCGAACGCCAACGTCTTTCGACGGACGCCGATCTCGGCCGAGTACAACGTATTCGACTCGGAACGCTACGTGCTGACGCTCGACAATCGCGCGCTCCGCGATGCGGCCTCGGCTGCGCCGTACGAGTTCCTCGAGATCCTCGTGAACGACAAGACGTATGGAGGCGGAGGGATCTTCAACGATCAGGCGACCGCCTCGGTTGACAGCGCCTTCTCCGACTATGTGTTCGTCCACGAGTTCGGTCACCACTTCGCCGCGCTGGCCGACGAGTACTACACATCCGACGTGGCGTACGAGACGGGCGCCGCGGATCTGCCTGAACCGTGGGAGCCGAACGCCACGGCGCTGAAGGATCCGGCTTCGCTGAAGTGGCGGGACCTCCTGATGCCAGGAACTCCGCTCCCGACGCCCTGGGAGAAAGACACCTTCGAGCAGGAGAGCCGCGCCACGCAGGAACGCCGGCGAGCGATCCGCGCGCGCAATGCTCCGGAAGCGGAGATGGATGCTCTTTTCCGCGAACAGCGGGATCGTGAGGAGAAACTGCTCGGCGGGGCGAAATACGCGCGGACGGTCGGCGCGTTCGAAGGGGCCAATTACGAGGCGCGTGGCCTTTATCGACCCGAAGTCGATTGCATCATGTTCACGCGGGATCGCATCGGTTTCTGCAGAGTCTGCCAGAGGGCCATCGGCCGGATCATCGACCTGTACTCGAAGTGAGGCTTCGTGCCCGCTGGCGGGTTCGCACGCGATACGACGATCTCTGACAACCGGGTCCCATTGCTATCCCCCTCCGAGCAGCAGCGGACCGATCTTGATCAGCGAGGCCACAATCGCCAGGCCCGTGGCGCCCAGGCATGCTGCGGCGATGACGAGATGGTCCATGCGCTCTCGCTTCAGCGGGTCGAGCCAGATGCTCGTCAGGTAGCCCCCGAGAAACCCGCCGGCGTGCGCGTAGTTGTCGATGCCGCCCATGAACAGCCCGAAGAGAAACAGCACGATCGCGTACTGCTTCGCCTGCGTCCCGATCATGCTGCTCCCGCCGCGCCGACCGTAGTACACCAGCGCGCCGAGCAGCCCGAAGATCGGCGCGGACGCACCCAGCGTGAACGAGGCGCCTCGGAGGAACGGGATCGGAAGAGCGGCAAACAGCAGTCCTGCGATGCTGCTGAGGAGGAAGCCCGTCGCGCTCGACACCGTGTAGATGATGACCATGCGACCGGCGCCGTAGACATCCGCCGTCGCGGGGCCGAGCTGGCGAACCCAGAGCATGTTGAAAAGGATGTGGAGGGCGCTGCCATGCAGCCATCCGGCGCTCAGCACCGACCACCACATGCCGAACCGGAAGATCGGCTCCGCGCCGCTCGCGCCGAATGCGAGCGTGACAACGGTCGACGGGGCGAGAAAGTTCATCACGTTCCCGGGCGAGACCACGCTCTCACCCAGAGCGACTGTTCCGATGAGCGTCAATGCATAGAGAATCGAGCAGCCGTAGACGACAAGACTGACGAAGCCCGAGGTCGTTGCCGAAGCGTCGCAGCATCGGACCGAAGCCCCAGAGGCCCGGGTTGCGCCGCCCGCACGAATAGCATCGATCGTCGTTGACCCCGACCAGCGATCCGCACGAGGAACACACTACGGATCCGGTCTTCTGCCGCCCGAACATTTCTGCAAGCATATATCAGCCACATGCGCGTCCTCGTGACCGGCGGCAGCGGTTATCTCGGCTCCGCGATCGCGCGCGCACTCGGTCGCCGCGGGCACTCGCCAATCGTCTTCTCCCGGCATCCGGATCCGACCGTCCCCTGCGTGGCCGGGGATCTCCGGTCGCGCCAGGACGTCGATGCGGCCGTGCGGCAGGTCGACGCTGTCTGCCACGCCGGAGCTCTCGTCAGCATCTGGCAGCGCCGCAGTGAAGACTTCGACGACGTGAACGTCGCCGGTACGCGGCACGTTCTCGACGCCTGCCGGGAGCACCGGATCGCGCGGCTGATCTACACGTCGTCATTCCTGGCCCTGCCGCCTGCGGGGCGCGAAGCCCCCCTCGCAGCCAACGCCTACCAACGAACCAAGGTGCGCGCACTACAGCTCGTACGGGACGCCGCCCAGGCGGGGCTGTCCGTGGTGACGATGGTGCCGGGCGTGGTGTACGGACCGGGTCCGGCGACAGAGGGCAATCTCGTTTCGCGGCTCCTGAGCGACCACCTCCATCGCCGTCTACTCGGAATCGTTGGAGCAGATCGCTGCTGGTCCTTTTCCTGGATTGACGACGTCGCGGACGCGCACGTCTCGGCGCTCGACCACCACGCGCCCGCGTCGGAGTACGCGGTTGGCGGACCCAACGAGCGCCAGATGCGACTCTTCGAGATCGCGCGCGAGGTGACGGGCAGGCCCCTGCCGAGGCGCCTCCCTGCGAGCGTCGTCAGCGTGGTGGGGCGCCTGGACGAGGTGCGGGCGAGCCTGGGAGGCGGGCCGCCGCTGGTCACCTCCGGAGCCGTGAAGATTTTTCAGGAGGACTGGCCGCTGGACAGTCGTGCGAGCACGGCCGATCTCGGGTACGCTCCACGTGCGCTCGAACCGGGCGTCCGCGCAGTTCTTGGGGGTTTGACCTGAGCCGCTGGAGCTAATCTTGCTGACCTCGGACGAGACTCTGCAACAGACCCTCAAGGTGAGCCGATGCCGGAG
Organism: uncultured Acidobacteriota bacterium; assembly: GCA_963730995.1. GTDB lineage: Bacteria > Acidobacteriota > Vicinamibacteria > Vicinamibacterales > 2-12-FULL-66-21 > CAVSUB01. The sequence continues at coordinate 1,490,552 of CAVSUB010000013.1, forward strand.
CTGTTACTTCCGAGAACGTGCCCGTTTTGCGGAATGCCCAGCAGCGTGCCGCACGAGACGGAAACCCGCTGCATCGAGGCGCTTCAAGCGGAGATCGAGCTGACACGGCAGATGCTCCAGCAGGGACCGGACGCGCCCAGCGCGCCGCCCCGCGCGACCAAGGATGCCCCACCGACCTGAGAGCGGCGGCCAGGGCGACCCTCCGCCCGAACTTGATGGCGCGGCAGGACTCTCTGGACCGGGGGGCTTCGCCCCGCCGGACCCCCCATCGCCGTCGCTCGCGGGGACCCCGAAAGCCCCGCTCCGCTCCGGCGAGCGCGCCTCCGGCGCGCTCTCTGAACCGGGGGGCTTCGCCCCGCCGGACCCCCCACCTCCACCCCAGCGCGCAGAAGACGCGCGCCGGGGACCCCGGTCGCCGTCGCTCGCGGGGACCCCGAAAGCCCCGCTTCCGCCTCCGCTAAAGCTACGGCGAGACCTCGCCGAAGCGCCTGGCGCGAAGGCGGGCCGCTCCGGCGAGCGCGCCTCCGGCGCGCTAACCGCCGGGTCGGACCCCCGTCTAACCAATCGGATGACGCAAACGGACGCCGCAACCGTCGCGCTGGCCCGCGACGGAAACAGCGAGGCCTTCCGTGCCCTGGTGGAGCATCACAGCCGGGCTGTGTACCGACTCGCCCACCGGATGACCGGAAACCCCAGCGACGCCGAAGATGTCGTCCAGGAAACTTTCCTCCGCGCGTACAAACAGCTGGGCCGATTCGAGTCCCGGGCGAACTTCGGGACCTGGCTGCACCGGATCGCGGTCAACTGTTCGATCGACCTGATCCGGGCACGGCCGCGCCGCGAGACGAGCCACGACGTCGCGGATCTCGAAGTGATGAACGCTCCGCCGGTGACGTCGAAGGCCGTGGAGGCCTCTCCGGAGCGGCTGATGCTGAGCGCCGAGGTGCAGGAGCGCGTCAGCAGTGCGATGACGTCGTTGAGCCAGATGGAACGCGCCGCATTCGTCTTGCGGCATTTCGAGGGCCATTCGATCGAAGAGATCAGCCGGACCCTCGGGCTGAAAGTGAACGCGGCGAAGCATTCGATCTTTCGCGCGGTGAAGAAAATGCGGGTGGCCCTCGAGCCATTCGTGCCGTCGGAATAGGTTGGAGACTCTGTGTCAACGCTGAGAGCCATCATGCACGTACCCGAAGAGGACCTTGTTCTTCACTATTACGGTGAGCTGGCGCCGCAAGACGAGGGCCGAGTGTCCGCGCACATCGCGGAGTGCCACGACTGCCATGCGGCCTATCGCCGCCTGCAGCAGGTGCTGATGTCTGTGGACGACACGGCTCTCGGAGTCCCGGAACTGCCGGAAGGCTTCGAGCGCGTCGTGTGGGCTCGACTCGAGCCGAGTCTGGAGCGCGGGCGTGCCGGATGGCTGTCGCGATTGCTCCCTTCTCCATCGCGTCTTGGCTGGGTAACTGCGGCCTTGGTGCTTGTGGTCTCGGCGTTCTTCGCCGGCCGGATGTCGCGCCAGACGCCGTCAACCCCCGGCACGACGCCCACTGCCGTCGCGACAACCGCGGCGAATACCGCCGCGAACCAGAACCAGGTGCGCGAGCGCATCCTGCTCATCGATCTCGGCGAGCACCTCGATCGATCACAGCGTGTGCTCGTCGAGCTCGTGACCGCGGAAGGCGCGGCGGCGGACTTCGCCAGCGAGCGCAACAGAGCCGAGCAACTGGTGTGGGCCAACCGTCTCTATCGCGAAACGGCCGCCGCGACGGGCGACTCCTCCGTCGTCGATCTGCTCGACCAGCTGGAGCGTGTGCTCGTGGAAGTCGCGGCGAGCTCACCGAATTCGTCGCAGCGGGAGTTGGACGACGTCAGGCGGAGGATCGAATCGGGCAGCCTGCTCTTCAAAGTGCGAGTCGTGTCTTCGGATCTCCTGGAGCGGCGTCGAGCCGCGATGCGGCAAACGGGCCAGCGTTCGTCGCTTTAATTCATACGGGCCCCGAATGCGCGGTGGTTGCGCGGCGGGGTGCTTACGGGGTCCCCAACGCGCCGTTCAACGGCGCGTTGGGGTGCCAATAGAAGAGGCATGTTCATGACGACCAGACTTCTAACGACAGTTTTGGCGGCCACGCTGGCGGCCGCTCCGGCCTTCGGCCAGAGCCGGGAGGTGGCCTTGGCGCTCGCTGCCGTGGATCGCGCAGCGGCCGCAATCGATGTGGCGCAGTCGCAGAGCGAGCGGGCTCGCGAGGCCGAGGAGCGCGGACGCGAGCAGGAGCAGCGTGAGAAGGAGCGGGCAGACCGGCAGCGCGATCGGGAGTCCGATGCGTTCGACAGTGCCCGCGACCAGCTGGACTCCGAAAGATGGGAACGAGCGATCGACGGCTTCAACCAGGTCGTGGCCCTCAAGGGGACGCGGGCCGACGGCGCTCTCTATTGGAAGGCCTATGCTCAGGATCGCCTCGGCCAGCGCTCGGAAGCCCTGGCAACGATCGCCGAACTGACCAAGACCTATCCGAAGAGCGGCTATCTGAAACAGGCACAAGCGCTCGAGATGGAGGTTCGGCGGAAGGCGGGTCAGCCAGTCAATCCGGATGACCAGAAGGACGAAGACCTGAAGCTGCTGGCGCTCAATTCCGTGATGAACTCCGACCCCGAAAGGGCCATCCCTCTTCTCGAGAAGGTGCTGCAGGGACCGTCCTCACCCAAGCTGAGATCGAAGGCGGTGTTCGTCCTCGCACAGAGCAACTCTCCGAAAGCGCGTCAGATACTGAGAGACCTCGCACGCGGCTCCTCCGGTCCGGAGCTTCAGAACCAGGCGATCCAGCAGCTCGGGGTGATGGGTGGTCCGGAAAGCCGCGCGATTCTCGCCGAGGTATACACCTCTTCCACGGACGTCGACGTCAAGCGCCGGATTCTGAGGGCGTTCATGGTCTCGGGTGAAAAGCAGCGTCTGTTCGCGGCGGCGCAGTCCGAGCAGAACGCGGATTTGCGTAAGGAGGCGGTCCAGCAGCTCGGCGTCATGGGTGCACACGACGAGCTCTGGCAGCTCTATCAGAAGGAGTCGTCCGTCGACGTCAAGAAGCGGATCCTTCAGGCGATGTTCGTCGGCGGCGACTCGACGCGCCTCATCGACCTCGCCAAGTCCGAGAAGGATCCTGAGCTTCGCGGCACCGCCGTGCGGAACCTCGGGCTGATGGGAGGTCCGCAGACTGCCCAGGCCCTGCTCGACATCTACAGCACCGACAAGGATCCGGCCGTGAAGAAGAATGTGATCAATTCGCTCTTCACTCAAGGCAACGCGACCGCGCTCGTCGCGCTCGCGCGCAAAGAGACCGACCTCGACATGAAGAAGTCCATCGTGCAGAAGTTGTCGGTGATGGGAGGCAAGGTGGCCACCGACTACATGCTCGAGATCCTCAACAAGTAGGGGAAGCGATCATGATTGGCCGACACTCCATTCTCGCAGGCTCCCTCGCAACCCTGTTCCTGGCCACGGCTGCGAGCGCGCAGCCGCCTCGCCTCACGAACGGCAAGGTGACCACCCAAGCGGCCGGCAGCCCGCTGTCCCAGTCGTTTCGGACCCTCGTCGGCGCGCAGCCCGACGTCGCGTGGGTTGGCTACTCGGTCCCGGTGGTCGACGGCGAGCGCACGATGTGCTGCTTCGACTCCAACAGCGGGACCACGTTCGTGAACGGCGTATCCAACGGCCGCTCCTGCTGCGGCGCCTGCCGGCTCGAGCCTTCCGGCACCGAAACGGCCAATCGAACAGCCCAGCCGACGGCGCCGGCCGGTCCGATCAAGCTCGAAGCTTCCAGCGGCATGGTGGTGCTGTTCCGCATCGCCGAGCGGAAGGTCGATCGCATCAGGGTCTTTTCGGAAGACTGCGAGCTCGACGCCGGGGGCCGCCCTGTGATCTGGCTCGACGGCGTTCGCCCGGCGGACAGTGTGACGCTTCTCGAGACGTTCGCCGTTCTCGATCCCGACCGCCGCAACAACGGACCGATGGAGGGCGCCATCTCCGCGATCGCGCTCCACGCCGAGCCCACAGCGGACGCGGCGCTCGACCGCCTGGTGGCGGCGACGCAGCCCGAAGCGGTGCGTCGCAAGGTGACGTTCTGGCTTGGAAACACACGTGGCGCACATGGCATGGCCACGCTTCAGCGGGTGTTGAAAGACGATCCGAGCATCGAAGTTCGGAAGAGCGCGGTCTTCGGCGTCTCTCAAAGCCGCGAGTCCGGCGCGTTCGACGCGCTCGCCAATCTGGCGCGCAACGACCCTGAACCGCGGATCAGGAGCGAAGCGATCTTCTGGATCGCGCAGAAGAACGACAAACGTTCGTCGGGAATCATCCTCGAAGCGCTCGAGAAGGACGCCGCGCCAGAGGTCCGCAAGAAGGCGGTGTTCGCCCTGAGTCAATTGAAGGACGACGCCGGAGTGTCCGCGCTCGTCAGCGTGGCGAAGACGAACTCCGACGCCGGCGCGCGGAGCGAAGCAATCTTCTGGCTCGGCCAGAAGGCCGGCGCCAAGGCCGCGAGCGCGATCACGGACCGGATCGACAACGATCCGAACACCGAGGTCAAGAAGAAAGCCGTCTTTTCACTGAGCCAGCTGCCGCCGTCCGAAGGGGTCCCGCTCCTCATCAACGTGGCCCGTACGAACGCGAATCGCGAGGTCCGGAAGCAGGCGATGTTCTGGCTGGGTCAGTCGAGGGACCCTAGGGCGCTCGCGTTCTTCGAAGAAATACTCACCGGAAAGTGAACCAGTCGGCGGTCGGCAGTCGGCGGTCGACAGTCGCAGTCGGCACACAGTCGTCAGTCGGCGGTCGGCGGTCGCAGTCGGCAGGCAGTCGTCAGTCGGCGGTCGCAGTCTTCAGTCGTCAGTCGACAGGGCAGTCTGCAGTCGCAGTCGCGTCCTGCGTGCTAGTCGCCACTGGCTTTGAAGAAGTGACCGTGACGGTCGACCGCCTGCCGACTGTGACTGAGGACTGCGACTGAAGACTGCGACTGAAGACTGCGACTGCCGACTGATGACTGCCGACCGACGACTGTCAGTGTACGCCGTGGCTCGTCTGCAACGCGGACGGGTCAGCGCCGAGCCGTCTGATCGCCGTGTCCCACATCGAGCCGGACTCGACCTCGAACACCAGATCGAGCTCGACGTCGCCCATGAGCCAGGCGGAATGTGCGAGCTCCATGTCCAGCTGGCCGGGTCCCCACCCGGCGTATCCGGCCAGCACCCTCGCGCGCGGCGGCGCCGGCAGCGTCGACAGCACCCGGCGCAGGACGGTGGGTGACGTGGACAAGTACAAACCCTCCTGGATTTCGCGGTACTCGGCTTCTTCGGGCGCAGTGCCCATCAGGATCCAGCCGCGCTCCGGTTCGACCGGACCGCCAATACACAACGGCATCCCGTTGCCGCCGACGATGGGCGGATCGAGCTTCACCATTGACGTCGCGGGCATCTCTGTCGGCCGGTTGAGCACGAGGCCGAAGGCGCCCTCGGGGGCGAAATCGCAGAGCAGGACGACCGTCCGCGCGAAGTTCGGATCCTGGAGCTGGGGCATCGAGAGAAGCAGCGTCGGGCGAAAGGTGTCCATGTTCAGCGGCTCCCGACCCGGCCGCGTGTCGGCCGGGGAATCGCGGCGGCGACGACCCTGAGGTCGGCGACGAATTCTTCCATCGCCTCGCGGCGACTCTCCTCGTCCCGCACGCGAAGAATAGACGACGGGTGGACCGTTGCCGTTACACGCTCAGCGAGCGAGGACTCCACGAAACGTCCGCGCTCTGCGGACACCCTGAAGTGCCTGCCCAGCAGGGCCTGTGAGGCGACGGCGCCGAGACAGACGAGAACGCGCGGCTTGACGAGCGCAATCTCCGTCTCGAGCCAGGGTCGGCATGCGGCGACCTGCCTTCCGTTGGGCTTGGCGTGGATCCGTCGCTTGCCACGTGGCTCCCACCTGAAATGTTTCACGACGTTGGTGAGATACACAAGCGCTCGATCGATTGACGCCTCCTCGAGCGCTCGATCCAGCAAGCGACCTGCCGGACCGACGAATGGATGGCCTTCGATGTCCTCCACGTCGCCTGGCTGCTCGCCGACCATCATGATCTCGGCATGTCTGGGGCCTTCACCGAAAACCGTCTGTGTGGCCCGCGCATGGAGATCGCATGCCCGGCAGCCCGCCGCCGCGTTCCGCACGGCTGAGAGCGAGAGTCGATCCGGCAGGATATCGGACACTGGCGGACCGATTCTTGGCTTCCTCGCGGAGTTGGGTACCCGGGCATCAGCCATTCAGCGTCTCCACCGCCCAGCGGACATGCTCGACGACCAGCGGATCCTCACAGGTCGGAGCGTGCCTGGCTTCGAGTGCCGGAATCGCGCTTGAATCGCCGCTGTTCCCGAGCGCGACAGCCAGGTTCCGCCGAAGACGACGCACGCCAGCCCGCTTCATCGCGCTGCCTCGCAGGAGCCGTCTCAATTCGTCGTCCGAATGCTTCCAGAGGTCGAGCAGCGCCGGACGATCGAGCCCGTCGCGGGCCGTCCAGGCAGGATCGCTCGACACCGCCGGCGACGCGTTGTACGGGCACACCTCCTGACAGATGTCGCATCCGTACGCGTGCGACGAGATCGACTCGCGATGCTCGACGGGAATGGCGCCCTTGATTTCGATCGTGAGATAAGAGAGGCATCGCCGCGAATCGAGTGTGTACGGGGCCGTCAACGCGCCTGTGGGACATGCCTCGAGACACAGCGTGCAGGTGCCGCACTGATCGAGCGAGGGTGGATCCGGGGTCAGCTCCAGGTTGCAGATGATCTCGGAGAGAAAGATCCAGGACCCCTGGGTCGCACTGATGACGCAGGTGTTCTTCCCGATCCAGCCGAGACCGGCGTGCTGCGCATAAACGCGTTCCTGAACCGGACCCGTGTCAACGTAAGCCCGGGCCTCGAGCCCGGCGCCTGATTCCGCGCGGAGCCATTCGACCATCCGCTCCAGCCGTGACTGAATCACGACGTGGTAGTCGTCGCCCCACGCGTACCGGGCGATCGCGGCCTCTCCTGGGTCAGCGATTTCGGTCGAGTAGGGCCGGTCGGTGTTGTAGATGGTGCCGAAGACGATGACCGAGCGGGCTGATGGCATCACCTGGCGAACGTCGGCTCTCCGCTCGGCAGTGCGCCGCAGGTACTCCATCTCGCCGCCATGGCCGGCGTCGAGCCATTCCCGGAGGAAAGCGAGCTCGGGCAGCGCCGTGGCCGGAGCGATGCCGCAATGGTCGAAGCCCGCCGCGGCCGCCTGCCGCTTTATCTCCGATGCGGTCAAGCGCTGTTGGGGTGGTAACACAGCCACTTCAGTCAGAATTCGGAATCCAGAAGTCAGAATTCAGAATGCCTTGTTCACCGGCGCCGACTCGAGGCGGCGCCTGCAGAAGAAGTATTCTCACTTCTAAATTCTTGATTCTGGATTCTGATTTACGACTTCACGAGCTGGCGCAACACGTACGGAAGGATGCCGCCGTTCCTGAACGCGACGATCTCCTCCGGCGTGTCGATCCGTGCGATCGCGGTGATCTCCCGGCTCGTGCCGTCCTGCGCGGTTACCCGGACGCGTACTTCTCCACCCGGCCGCAAGCCTTCGCCGACACCTAGCACGTCGTACACCTCGCGACCGGTCAGCTTCAGCGATGCCGCTGTCTCTCCGTCCCGGTACCGCAGCGGCAGCACGCCCATGTTCACCAGATTGCTGCGATGAATCCGCTCGAAGCTCTCGGCGAGCACAGCCTTCACGCCGAGGAGCAGCGTGCCCTTGGCGGCCCAGTCGCGGGATGATCCGGAACCGTACTCCTTGCCCGCGAGGATCAAGAGCGGCACACCGGCGTCGCGATAGCGCACGGATGCGTCGTAAATCGTGTGGACTTCGTCCTGCGGCAACAGCATGGTCCATCCGCCCTCGGTCCCTGGCGCGAGCTGATTGCGAAGGCGGATGTTCGCAAACGTTCCGCGCATCATCACCTCGTGATTGCCGCGACGCGCGCCGTACGAGTTGAAGTCCTTCGGGGGAACGCCTTTTCCAATCAGATACTTCCCCGCCGGGCTGTCCGCGGGGATCGATCCCGCCGGCGAGATGTGATCGGTCGTAACGCTGTCGCCAAGCACAGCCAGCACGCGCGCACCGCGGATATCCGATGGAGGCGCAGGCTCGAGCGTCAGACCCTCGAAGAACGGGGGATTCCGGATGTAGGTCGAATCATCGGTCCACTCGAAGCGCTCGCCTGTTGGAATCGGAAGCGAACGCCAGCGATCGTCTCCATCGAAGACCTGCGCGTACTTGCTCCGGAACATCTCCGACTTCACCGAGCTGAGCATTGTCGCCTGGATCTCTCGCTCGGTTGGCCAGATGTCCTTGAGGTAGACCGGCTGACCCTGGCGATCCGTACCCAGCGGCTCTGTCGTCAGGTCCACTTGCATCCGGCCGGCCAGCGCGTACGCAACGACGAGCGGCGGCGACGCCAGGTAGTTGGCGCGGACCTGAGACTGAATCCGGCCCTCGAAGTTCCGGTTTCCGCTCAGCACGGAGGCGACGACGAGGTTTCTGTCCTTCACGATCTTCGAGACATCGTCCGGCAGAGGACCGCTGTTTCCGATACATGTGGTGCAGCCGTAGCCGACGATGTTGAAGCCGAGCTCGGCAAGGAACTCGAGGAGGCCCGCGGCCTTGTAGTACTCCGTGACGATCAACGAGCCCGGAGCCAGGCTCGTCTTGACCCACGGCTTCACCGTCAGACCCCGCTGCACGGCATTCCGGGCGAGCAGGCCCGCGCCGATCATGACACTCGGGTTCGAGGTGTTCGTGCAGCTCGTGATCGCTGCGATCACGACGGCGCCGTGATCGAGCTCCTCGAGGCCTGGAGGAATCTCTAACGCTGTCGCGACGGCTGCCGGAGACGGCGCAACGGCCGGTGCACTCGACTCTCCGGGCTTGTCGACTGGCTTCGTCGTGGTCTTGGACTTCCGCTCCGACAGCATGGTTTCCAGCGCCTGCTCGAACTTGAACTTCGCCTGCCGAAGAGAGACTCGATCCTGCGGCCGCTTGGGGCCTGCGAGGCTCGGCTCCACCGTCGACAGGTCGAGCTCAATCGTCGTCGTGTATGCGGGATCGGAACTGGCGGCAGTGCGGAACAGGCCTTGTTCTTTGGCGTACGCCTCCACCAGCCTGACGTTGGCGGCATCACGCCCCGTCAGCCGGAGGTAATCCAGCGTCATCTCGTCGATCGGGCAGATGGCAATCGTTGCGCCGTACTCCGGCGACATGTTCCCCAACGTCGCGCGGTCGGCGATCGTCAGGAACTCGAGGCCCGGTCCGTAGAACTCCACGAACTTCCCCACGACACCGAGCTTGCGGAGCCTCTCGGTAATCGTGAGCACGAGGTCGGTCGCCGTCGCACCCTCGGGGAGACGCTCGACGAGCCGGAACCCGACGACTTCGGGGATCAACATCGAGATTGGCTGGCCCAGCATCGCGGCCTCGGCCTCGATCCCGCCGACGCCCCATCCAACGACGCCGAGACCGTTGACCATCGTCGTGTGCGAATCGGTGCCGACGAGCGTGTCCGGATAGGCCAGCATCCTGCCGTCAACCAGCTCGCTGAAAATGACGCGCGCGAGGTACTCCAGATTGACTTGGTGGACGATGCCGGTGTCGGGCGGGACGACGCGGAAGTTGTCGAAGGCCTCCTGTCCCCAGCGGAGGAATGTGTAGCGCTCGCGGTTACGCCCGAACTCGAGGGCGGCGTTCAGATCGGCGGCGTTTCGCTCGACGTAGTGATCGACCTGCACGGAGTGATCGATGACGAGCTCCACCGGCTGCAGAGGGTTGACTTTTCGCGGGTCACCGCCCAGTTTCACGATCCCGTCCCTCATCGCGGCGAGATCGACGACCGCCGGCACGCCGGTGAAGTCCTGCAGAAGCACCCGCGCGGGCGTGAATGCGATCTCTTTCTGTGTCCCCGAACAGACGTCCCATCCGGCGAGCGCCTGGATGTCCTCAGGGTCGACGAATCGCGCGTCCTCACGGCGGAGCAGGTTCTCGAGGAGGATCTTCAGCGAGTACGGCAGGCGGGAGACGTTCGGAAAGCCAGCCTTCTCGAGGGCGGGGAGGCTGAAGATGTGGAACGTGTCGGCACCCACCGTGATCGGTGTGCGTGAATTGAACGAGTTCTGCGAGGCCATCCCTAGATATTCCTCCAGTAGAGGCACCCGGTTCAAGCGGCGGATAGGGAATCTCGATGACGAAGAACAGCAAATCAAATGGGCAATCGGATGGCTCGACGCGCTGCTTTTCAACAGGGAGGAAAGGAGGTGGGGAGGAACTGCCCTCACGATCGATCAGTTCGGCGGGCTGCTCGCGCGCCTGCCTCGGCAGGCGCTGGGACGTGTCAGCGTCGCGCCGCGCGCAGCGCGGCGCGAGCAGCACCTCAATCCGTCGACGAGGGACAGCAAAGCTCCTCTCTTTCCTCCTCTCCTCCCCTCCTCCCTGTGAAGGTTTTTGGTCACGGTCGCAGCGTGACGAGCAAACTCACTTCAAGACGCTTCCCAGGAACTCCCTCACGACCACGGCAGGGTCCTGGTGCTCCGCATCCACCGCGCGATTCATCCGCCTCATGTCTACGACCGACACACGTCCGGCCAGCCTGGACAGCGCCTCCTTGACCTCGGGGTGCGCGAGCAGCATTTCGCGGCGCGCGAGTGGCACCGCGTCGTACGGCGGAAAATATCGGCGGTCGTCCTTCAACATCGCCAGACCATAGGCGTCGATGAGCCCACTCGTGGCATCGCCCGCGATCAAATCCACCTGACGCTCCGAAAGCGCCCGATAGATTAGCGACAGATCCATCGCCGTTGGCGGCGAGCCGAAGTGCAGCCCGTACACCTTCGCCAGGCCGGGGTAACCGTCGGCGCGCTGGAGGAACTCGTAGCCGAAGCCGGCCCTCCACTTCCCTGCCAGCGGGCCAACGTCTCCGATCGTCTTCAGATTGAAGCTCGACGCGTCAGATCCGCGTACGAGAATCGCGAAGGTGTTCTCGAACCCGAGCGGATCGAGCAGGGTCACGCCCGCTTGTGCGTACTGCTGCCGGATCGTGTCGAGCACCTGGCGCGGATCCGTCTGCACGGGATGATGGAAGACGGCCGTCAGCGCGGTGCCCGAGTACTCCACGTACACATCGATGTCGCCTGAGCGCAGCGCGCGATCGCAGATGAACGTGCCGCCGAGATTGAGCCGTCGTTCGACCTTGACACCCGTTTGCGTCTCGATCGTCTGCGCGAGGAGCTCGCCGAGGAGGATCTGCTCGGTGAAGTTCTTGGAGCCGACGCGCACCACGTCGCGGGCCGGTCGCAGCGCCGCGTACGTCACGGCGCCGGCGGCCAGGAGAGCTACCGCGGCCGCCGACACGAGAACGCGCGAGCGGCGGGCGCCTCCCGATTCGATCGCTCGCCGGATCGCGCGTTCGATCAAGGTCAGGGTGCCGTCGAAGGTCAACGCCAGCAGGGCCGCGGGAACGGCGCCCGCCAGGATGACGGTCGGCTCGACCATCGACAGTCCACGAAAGATGTACTCGCCGAGGCCGCCCGCGCCGACTGCCGCCGCAATCGTCGCGGTACCCACGCCGATCACGGTTGCCACACGGATCCCGGCGACAATCGACGGCAGCGCAAGCGGCAACTCGACGCGCCGGAACAGCTGGACAGGCGTCATCCCGAGCGCCATGCCGGCTTCGACGAGGGCCGGATCGATCGAGCGCATCCCGGCCACGGTGGTGCGGATGATCGGCAGGAGCGCGTACAGCACGAGCACGCTGATGGCGACGCGGGCGCCCAGGCCGCCGACGAACGGCAACGGCAGCAGGAAGCCGAACATCGCGAGGCTCGGGATGGTCTGGGCGACGTTGGCGAGCCACACGATCGGGGCGCCAAGCCTCGGGCGCCGCGCCGCCAGGATTCCGATCGGCACGCCCAGGACCACGGCGGCAACGGTCGAGACGAACACCAGGAACACATGCTGGCCGAGGAGCGCGGCGAGCTCGCCCGCGTGCGATCGCCAGAACGCGATCAGCCTCAATGCGCCTCGCCCCGAAGTGCCTCGGTCGCTTCGAAGAGCGGCGCCAGCAGACCGCGAACGCGCGGATCGCTCGACCGGGCGATCGGCCCCGGCGCATCGAGGGCGGCCAGCACGCCGTCAGCCAGGACGCCGATCCGTGACGCCATCGCGAACGCTTCGCCCATGTCGTGGGTCACGATGAGGATCGTCTTGCGGACCTGCTGCTGAATGCGGCGAAATTCCTCGTGCATCTCGCTGCGCGTGATCGGATCGAGCGCGCCGAACGGCTCGTCCATGAGCAGAATCGGCGGGTCGGCGGCCAGCGCGCGCGCGACACCGACCCGCTGACGCTGCCCGCCGGACAGCTCAGTGGGTCGTCTCGACGAGAAGTCGGACCCGCCGAGCCCAGTGAGGTCGAGAAGCTCGCGCACACGCGCGCCGACACGCGCATCGTCCCAGCCGAGCAGGCGTGGAACGACCGCGATGTTCTCCGCGACGGTCATGTGTGGAAAGAGCGCGATCTCCTGCAGCACGTAACCGATGTGCCGGCGCAGATCGAAGGGATCCCACGCCGTTGTGACGCGGCCTGAAACACGAATCGATCCCGCATCCGGCAGCAGCAACCGGTTGACGAGCTTGAGGATGGTGCTCTTGCCTGCACCGCTCCGGCCCACCAGAGCGACGGTCTCTCCGCGTTCGATGGCGAGATCTACGCCCTTCAGGACGCTGCGGCCTCCTCGGGCCAGGCTCACACCCTCGAACGCGATCTCGGTAGTAGGCTGTGGCACCGGTCGACTGTCAAAAGATATAAACCAGACCGGCTGTTGCGATCGGCACCGTTCGACGCTCGTCGCGGAAGTCGAAGCCGCCGTCGCGGATCGAGAAGCCGCCTTCCCCGCGAATGCCAAGGCGATTCGGGTGATCCGAGAACCACCACTTGATTCCCGCGAGGCCGTGATACTCGATCCCGGTCTCCATCAGCTCGCTGCCTTCGTGGAGATCGCGAATGTAGCCGGCGCCCCCGGCAATGAACGGCACGACCCGGCCATGATGGAAGGGCGCGAGATTCAAGACGGCCGATCCATCGATCACATACTGAGTCATCGTTTCTGTCGCTGTCTGATCCGGAGCGGACTCGAAATCTGCGCTCAAATTGATGTCGAGCTTCGGCCGCGTCACCCTGATACCGCCCTCGATCGCCAAGTTCGTGGACAGATACGCGGCGACGCGACCCTGAAAACCGATGCCCGAGCCCAGCTTGCTGCCGGCGGCGAAGAGATCCAGCGGTCCCGTTCCTGTGGTCGGATTGCGCTCGAGCTCCGCGTTGACCGTGCCCAGATCGAACCCGCCCTGCCACAGCACTCCGCCGCTCAACTCTATGGACCCGGCGTGAGGCGTAGGACGGGTCGGCCTGGGCGGACGCGGAGGCGTGTGCTTCGATTGCGCGGCCGCAGACGCCGCGAAACAGAAGAGGATGGGCAGGACGAATGCGCAGGCCCTGACGGCGCCACGCTGACGATCGGCGGCTGTCACTTTGGCAGCACCTTGATCTCGATGTCACGTGTCCCGCCACCCTTCGGAACGATCACGACCTTCTCGTAGAACTTCACCCGGAACTCCGCGTCGATGTTCATCGTCGCATCGAAAAAGCTCGAGACGTCACCGTCGTCCAAAGGCTCCGCGCGGAGGACCTGGGGGCCGGGTTCCAGCCCGGCGATCACGAAGGCGCCGTCGTCGCTCAGCGTGAACCCGCCCACGAGCTTTCCCGATGCGGGATTGAACGCGACGACGTGAGCGCCAAGTACGCCTTGACCGTTCTTCGTGACTCTGCCGCTCACGCTGCCTGTCTGGCGTTGAAAGGTCTGGTTGCCGTAGATGTCCGAAAAGCCGGCAACATCGTCGGCCTTGAGCTGCCGGTCGCTGATGTCGCCCGCCGAGAACGCGATCGGAAACATCACCGCTTCGGCGCCGAGGACGCGGCGGCCGCCCGCCCGGAGCTCGGTCTCGCCCAGAGCTGAATGAGAGAGGCCGAAGAGATGCCCGATCTCGTGCAGCGCGATGGACTCGACGTCGAAGCGCCCCGAGACGCCGGCATCCGATGTGGACCACGTGAACGCGGAATTGAAGAAGATATCGGATTCGACGATCTCACCCGTCGTCGAATCGATGAAGAAGTTCGTCGCCGCGAGCGTCCGATCGAGCTCCGGGTGGTTCTGGAAGCCGAGCACTGTCGCGCCGTCCCCCTGGGTGGGGCTCGCCTGTGTGAACCCGACGAGATTGGATGTGGTCTGGGTGTTTGGCACCGCGTGCCAGGTCTGAAACGCGCGCTGCACCGCGGTCGAAAGCTGCTGGGCCGTGACTCCATCCACGTCCCGATTGGTGATGAAGTAGCGGATCGGGAACTGCCGCCATTCCAAGGTGACCGTCCGCCCGCCGACGCGCGTCCCGAGCTTCAGGTACGCGGCGGCGGGAGCGCCGAACGCGATCACGAGCGCGACGACAACTGCGAGACGCCGGCTCACCTTCAACGCACGCCCGCCCTGCCGGCGGCCATCGCGGTTCGGATCTGCTCGCCAAACGCATCGAGCGCCAGCGGCTGCCGATTCACCGCCCCGCGGCGTACAACTTCTGGGTCCGTTCCGGAAGCCAGCAACAGGGGCGAGACGACTTTGCGCACTCCGCGCTGATCGACGCTGACTCGAAACACGCCCTGATTGAGACCGAACACGTACGGCATCCCTGCGCCCTGGCTCTTGAGAAACAGGAACGCCTCGTCGCCAGGCTTGAACACCGGCGCACCGATCATGACCTGACGATATCGGCCGATCTCGCCGCCGGGGACGACGAACGAAAGCGTGCTTTCGTTCCCACCCTTGAACCACGACATCACATCGACTGTGACGATGCTGTCGATGCGGCGGCGACCGTCGGCCCATTCCGGATGAACGTCGATGACGCGGCCGTAGGCGATCAGAACGGAACCGTCGACGACCTCACGGAACTCCGCGGGGATGATGACGGTTGCGTGAATTGCCTGACCACAGAGAGCGACACCGAGCACGACGAAGGAGCAGAACGCACGCATCACACGCATCAAGGGAGTCTACCCCAATCCCGGCGCCCGCCCGGCGAGCGCCTGCGCAGCTGTCAGCTACCTTCGCGAAGCAGTTTCGACGACTATCGCCGCGGCCCTGGCGCTCGCGCCCGGGGCACCGAGAGCGGCCTTCACCGTGCGCAAATCTGCCCGCATCTTTTCTCGCCGCCCCGTGTCACGGATCAATCCGATCGCGTGATCGGCAACAGCCGACGCGGTGAAGTCATCCTGGATGAGTTCCGGCACGACTCGCCGGCCCGCGACAAGGTTGGCCATCGCGAATGTATCGACGAGGACGAAGCGTCGGCCCAGCGCGATAGGTCACCGGGGACAACCGATACACGACGACCATAGGGCATCCGTGCAGTGCTGCCTGCACGGTGACCGTCCCCGATGCGACGATCGCCACATCCGCCTCCGCGAGCACGCGATCGGTCTGGCCCTCGACGATGACCTTCGGCGCCGACGAGAGGGACTCGAGTGGCGTGAACAGATCGTCCTGAAGGTGGGGCGCGCGCGCGACGACGAACTGAACGTCAGGGACGACCTGCCGGATCCTGTTCGCGGCGTCGATGAGCCGCGGGAGGATCTCCCGCAGCTCGTTTCGGCGGCTTCCGGGAAGAAGCGCAACCACCGGCCTCTCGGGCGCCAGCCCGACGCTGCGCACGAACGTGCCCCGTGGCTCGGAGGGCGGCATCACGTCGAGCAGCGGATGACCGACCCAGTCCACCGGCACGTTCGCGCGCTCGTAGATCGCCTTCTCGAACTCGAAAATGACCAGGACTCGATCCGCGATCTCCCTCATCGTCCGCATGCGCCCAGGACGCCAGGCCCACAGTTGCGGGCTGATGTAGTAGATGACAGGGATACCGAGGCGCCTGATCGAGCGCGCCAGCCGGAAGTTGAAGTCAGGAAAGTCGATCGCCACGAACACGTCCGGACGCCATTCGGCGGCGTGGCGGACGAGCCGCCGATACATCGCGTACGTTTGCGGAAGGACGCGCGCGACCTCCAGCAGACCCGTCACCGAGATGCCGCTGAAGTGGCCGACGAGGGACGCGCCGGCCTGCTGAAGGCGATCGCCGCCAAAGCCGGAAATGGAGGCGGAGGGATCCGCGCGCAGGATCTCGGTCGCCAGCGCGCCGGCGTAAAGGTCACCGGACGGCTCGCCGCAGGAGATCATCGCGCGCACCGGTAGCCTGACGATCAGCTCTGGCGGGAGAAAAGCGCGGGGTCGAGCGGCACGTTGTACTCCACACTGTGGACCGTGCGGCGGACGGTGACTTCGCCCGCGACGCGTACGACCGTGGTGAACGGAACCTTGAGGCCGCCGACGTCGCGGTAGTCGGAGAAATCCTCTTCGGTGTCGACCGTGTTCTTCCCGTCGGCGTCCGGCGCGCGATACCGCTGACGCACGATGAGCGCGCTCGCGGGATCCAGCACCACCGTCAGCGACGTCATGGTCGGGCTCTTCACCTGGAGTGCGGGCATCGTCCGTCCGGCGATCTGCACATCGGGAATGCGCGTCGCAGTTATCTTGTGGTCGAGGAGTCCCAGCAACAGCCCCACGGCATCACGCTGCACCCTGTTGCGCATCTCGTCGGCTACGCTCGCCGGCGCGTCGCGTGTCCCACGCGCGTCACTGACCCAGAAGTCGCCGTTCTGGAAGACCTGCGCGAGCGGTCCCGCAGGCATGCTGGCGTCAGTTCGAAACGAGCCCGGGTATTTGATCGACGTCACTGTCTCGACATCCACCGGAGCGCTGCCACCGACACTCACCCTCATCGTCGCCGCTGCCTTCAACGTCTTGATGGAGCGAAGCTTCTCCGCGCCTCCCTTGGCCCGAACGGCCAGCGCGATGAGGTCCTGCGCCGAGGCGGCCCGGGGCGTCTGCGGAGGCGCGGCTCCCGATGTCTGGTAGGTCACGGACCGGAGCTCAGCGCGTGACTCAAGATCGAGCTGGTCCTCGAGTCGGCCCGCAGGACCGGCATGCCGTCGGAAATCCGCAGTCGCGAGATCGAGATCCGCAAGGGGGACGCGCTCGTACTGTTGAAAGCCGACGCCTGGCAGCTGCTTCGCGAACACAGACGCGTCCCCAACCAGGACGATGGAGAGCTTGTCCGGGTGCAGGTAAAGGCGCGCGACACGCTGGATGTCGTCCGTCGTCACGGCATTCACACGCTCGCGGAATGTCTGCAGCTCGTTCAGATCCAGGCCGTAGAACACCGCGTTCAGCACCTGCAGGGCTATCGCGCTCGGCGTCTCGATCGACAGCGGAAAGTTGCCGGTCAGGTAAGCCTGGGCATCAGAGAGCTCGCGCTCGGAGACACGTTCCCGCTGAAGCTTCGAGAATTCTTCCACGATGAGGCGTAGTGCCTCGCCTGTCGTCTCCGACCTCGTATCGGTGTCCGCGACGATGTCGCCGGCATCCTTGAGGGCGTTGGTATCGGCGGAGGCGCCATACGTGAGGCCGCGTTCGGATCGCAGCACGCGATGCAGGCGATTGCCTCCTTCGCCGCCGAGAATCTTGATCGCGAGATCGAGCGCCAGGTAATCCGGGTGTTTGCGCGGCAGCCCGATGTTGCCGACGCGGATCTCCGTCTGCACCGCGCCGGGCCTGTCGATCACGACGACGCGCCGCGTCGACGGCGGGGGATCAGGCGCCCGCGGCGCCGTGTTCGGCGCTGTCTCCCACGATCCGAAAGCGCGCTCGGCGCCGGCAAAGGCCTCGTCGGCCGTCACGTCGCCGACGATGGCCAGGATTGCGTTGTTCGCTCCGTACCAGGCCTTGTGGAATCCCAGGAGGTCCTGGCGCGAGATGCTGGCAATCGAAGACGGGGTTCCGGAGTCGGGACGTCCGTACGGATGCGGACCGTAGACGACCCGGTCGAACACGACCCCGGCCAGGTAGTCCGGATCGTCGTAGCTGACCTTCAGACCCGAGAGGACCTGCTGCCGCTGGCGTTCGACTTCCTCCGCTGCGAACGCCGGGTGACGTACGAGGTCCGACACCAGGTCGAGTCCGACGTCCAGGCTGTCTTTCAGGACTACTGCATTGACGAACGAGAGGTCGCTGCCCGCGCCGGTTCCGAGCGCGCCGCCGATGGAGTCGATGGCCGTCGCGATCTGCTCCGCATTCTTCGAGGTCGTCCCCTGATCGAGCAGAGCGGCCGCGAGCGTCGCGACACCCGGCTTGTCTTCTGGATCCTGAGCGCCCCCGGCACGGACGATCAGGCGGAGGCTGACCGCCGGCTGTTCGTTGTGCGAAACGGCAATCACCTGCATGCCGTTTGGCAACGTCCGGATGCTGTAGGGCGGAAACTTGACCTCCCGCGCGGGAAGCGGCCTTGGCGGCCGCTCGGAAGGCCAGTCCTTGACTTGCGCGGAGCCGGCCGCCGGCCACAGGACCGCGACCATGAGAGCCGTCAGGATCGCCAGGGTCGTGCGCGACTGGTTCGACGGGCTCGGCATCAGCGATCCCCGCCGGTGGCCGTGCCCTTGGGCATGATCGTCATCACGAGCCGGTTCTCGGATGTGAAGTACGTCTTTGCCACGCGCTGGACGTCGGCGGCGCTGATGTTCATGAAGATGTCGAACTCACCGTCGGCCGTCTTGATGTCGTTGTGGATGACGACCGCGTGCGCGAGCGCCTCCGCCTTGTCCTTGTCCGACTCGCGCCCGATGATGTAGTCGCGCGTCCACTGGTTCTTCGCCTGCTGGAGCTCGTTCGCGCTGACGGGCTCCGTCTTCAACCGGTCGAACTCGGCGATCAGCGCGTCGATGCACTCCTGAGGCGTCTTGCCCGGCTGAACGATCGCGACAGCAAAAAACAGATTGGGGTCCTCGATGATATTGCCGCCGCCGAAGGCGGCGAGAGCAATCTGCTTCGTGTACACGAGGTCGCGGTAGATTCGCGCGCTCTGTCCGTCGGAGAGCACCTTCGACGCAATGTGCAGCGGATACGAGTCGGGATTCCCGTCGTACGTGATGTGATAGGCGACGACAACCGCGGGGAGCGGCCAGCTCTCGGTCAGGCTCACTCGCCGTTCCTTCGTCTGGGGCGGCTCTTTCGGAATATCCCGCGGCACGGGCTTGCTGGATTTCGGCACGCGTCCGAGGTATTTCGTGACGAGCTCCTGCGCCTCCTTTGTCTCGAAATCCCCAACCAGGACGAGCGTGGCGTTGTTCGGAACGTAGTAGGTGCGGAAGAAGTCGCGGACGTCCTCGATCGATGCCGCCTCGAGATCCGTCATGCTGCCGATGGTCGGGTGCTTGTAGGGATGAACCGTGAACGCCTGGTCGTAGATGATCTCGTTCAGCCTGCCGTAGGGCTGGTTCTCGACGCGCATCCGGCGCTCTTCCTTGACGACCTCGCGCTCGGTCTTGAAGACAGAATCCTCGATGCGCAGCGACGCCATGCGATCCGCCTCGAGCCACAGCACGAGCGGCAGGTACTGCGCCGGCGTCGTCTCCCAGAAGACCGTCGAATCCTCGTTCGTGTAGGCGTTGCTCTGGCCGCCGACACTCGAGATGTACGACGGATGCCCTTCAGGCTCGACGTTCTTCGAACCCTTGAACATCATGTGCTCGAACAGGTGCGCGAATCCGGTGTGGCCCGGCTTCTCGTTCTTCGACCCGACGTGATACCAGATTTCGGTGTGCACGATGGGCGTCGAGTGATCTTCGAGAAAGACGACCTGCAGTCCGTTCGGCAGCGTCGCCATCGTGTAATCCAGCTTCGGAGGCCGCACCGACGCGCCCGTTCCCGAACCTGCGGCGACAATCAGGACGGCCGAAAGGCCGGCCGTCACGATCAGCCGACCCAATCGGATCGGGCCGGAATTGCTTGGATGCATAGGGATTTAGCCATTATCGCACAGCGAGGCGGGCCCTCAGGACGGGACGGTCGACGCAGGGGGGACGCTAACGCCGCTCCGCCGAGGCCTCTGCGAGTTGCGCTTCGAGCTCCTGGATGCGCGCTTCCAGATCAGACAACCTCTTCTTGAGCTCTGGAAGCCGGCGGAAGACCGCCGACGACTTGAGCCAATCACGGTTGGAGATGGCCGGATACCCCGAGACGAAGGCGCCGGCCTCCACCGAGTTCGGAATGCCCGTTTGCGCTGTGGCAATGACACCCTTGCCGATCGTGAGGTGGCCCGCCACGCCGACCTGGCCCGCGAGCGTGACGCTGTCCTCGATTGTCGTGCTGCCCGCGATGCCGACCTGCGCAGCGAGCAGGACGTTCCGACCAATCGTCACCCCGTGCGCGATCTGAACGAGATTGTCGATCTTGCTCCCGGCCCCGATCCGCGTCGTCCCGACGGCAGGTCGATCGATCGCGGTCTGTGCGCCAATCTCGACGTCGTCTTCGACGATGACTCCGCCGATCTGGGGAATCTTGTGGTGGGTGCCGTCGGGACGCTGCGCGAAGCCGTACCCGTCGCTGCCGATGATGGCGCCGTCCTGGATGATCACGCGATTGCCGATCCGAACCCGCTCACGAATCGACACGCGCGCGTGCAGGATGCAGTCGACGCCGATCTGCGCCTGCCGGCCGATCACGACGTGAGGATAGACGATGGTGCGCTCGCCGATTGTTGCGCCTTCGCCGACGACCGCGAAAGGACCGACGGACGCACCTTCGCCGAGCTGCACGCCGTCACCGAGCACCGCGAGTCGATGCGCGCCTGGCGCGGGCCGCCACGGGTCCGCGAAGAGCTCGACCGCTTTGGCGAACGCGAGATAGGGCTGTGGGTCCCGCAGCATCGCGCACGGCGCCGGCTCGGCCAGCGGACCAAGGATGACGGCCGAGGCGCGCGTCGCGCGAAGCTCCTGGCTGTACTTAGGGTTGTTGAAGAACGTCAGGTCACCGGGCCCCGCTTCTTCGATGCCCGAGACTCGATGGATATCGACCTCGCCGTCGCCTTCGAGGCGACAACCGATTCGCTCTGCAATCTCGTTGAGTTTCAACCTTCGCAGTATACGACGACGTGTCGCACCGGGCGGCGCGTTGGCAGCCGCTCCTGACCTCGACTGGCTGGCCGTCACTGGCCGAGGTTGTCGCGTGCCGCACGGGAGCGTTTGGCGTCGAGGAACCGAGCGCTAGGGTGCTGTGATGGCTGTGCGCTCGAAGAATGTGGCGAGATGCTCGAGGCGGAGCTTCAACGCCACGTCGCTGACGTGCCTGGCTCGCTGCTCCGGCTCGAGGTCGATGGCCCGCCGCAGCTCCGAGAGAGGCGGACTCCCCTCCGTCCGCCAGCGCACGACCTCGAGGCCACGTCTCGCACCCGTCATGGACAGGTAGTGGCCGACCAGCCGGAAAGCGAAATAGTACGCGACGAGATTCGGTCCCGGGAGAAGCATCAGCAGACCGGAGAGAACGAATCCCACGGAATCAATGCTCAGCCAGAAGCGGTGCCTGTCTCGATCCCGTGCAAGCTGCGTGCGGAGCCGCGCCGTCGCGCTTACTTCGGTCACGTCATCGGGGAAGAACAGGCAAGCCTCGGTCTGCCTGCGCAGGTGCCAGAGCAGCCGCTGCTCGCCGATGCTCTCCGCAACCCACCGCATCATGCGCGCCTTCGAGCGGGCGATCCAGCCGCGATCGACAGCGGACTGGTGCGCGGACTGCCCGTGCCGTCGCTCACGTTCCGCTTCCGCCAGCATCTCCGCGAATCGACCCCGAAGCCGTTGCAGCACCCCTTTGGGCGGCTCTGCTTCCTGAGGTGCTTCCGGCTCGTCCGGCACCTCGCAGTACAGCTCGTACCGGTCCTGACCGACCGGAAGCAGATACACGTCCATGTCCGCGTCTACGATAGCATCCGCCCTCTGGTTCGTTCCTGCTCTGCTAAGATGCCGCCCATGCGGGGAGTGGTCCTGTTTGCACTCGCCCTGGTGGCCGGCGACGGGGCCAGGACCGCATCTGTCACCCTCGAGCTCAGGGTCTTCAACGGCCTCGAAGAGGTCACGCACCAGACCCGCGTGGCGGTGCACCGTGCGGGCGACCACACCAGCCCGTTCGTCCAACTGAGCGCGGGACCTTCCACGCTTTCCACCGATGTCCCCGCCGGTATCTACGACGTCCAGGCGATTCGTGAGCGGGACGGTCATGTCCTGAACATCCGATGGGCACAGCGGCTCGTCGTCATGCACTACCCGGACGAAGCGGGGCGGCACCTCGAAGTCATCAACTTCCAAAATGGATTCGGCGCGTTGCAGGTTCGCGGACGCGCAGGCCCTCCGGCGGAGGCCGGCATCTATCGAGCCGGAGAGCACACCAGCCCGGTTGTCGAGCCGATGACGGGCCCCGGATACCTTTTGTTCGTAGCGCCCGCCGGGGCCTACGACTTGCAAACGCGGGCCGAAGCCGGCCCGACGTGGCACATCGGGCTCGAAGTCCCGCTCGACCGCACGCGCTTGTGGATCGTTCCTTGACGGTCGTCGCTTCATAAGGCGCGATCAGACTCGCCGGCCGCTGAGGAACCCTATCAACAGGACGACGAGCGCAATGACCAGAACGATGTGAATGAGACCTCCGGCAATCTTGAGCGACAGCCCGACCACCCACAGCACGAACAGAATGACGGCCAGTGTCCACAGCATGGATTCGCGCCTCCTGCCGCAACGGCGGCCGAATCGAATAGTGCAATCGAGATACCAATGACTCCAGGGATACCGGATTTCGAAATAACTCAACGGCTGCTACTGTCGGCTGGCGTGGGCGCGATCCTGGGCCTGGAGCGTGAGTGGCGGCACAAGAACGCAGGGCTTCGAACGCAAATCCTGATCGCTCTGGGATCCACGGTCTTCACGCTGATGTCGTACGAGCTTGCCGCAGGCGTGCCGGGTGCGGACCCGGGAAGAATCGCGGCCCAGATCGTCACAGGCGTCGGGTTTCTCGGAGCTGGGACGATCATGCGCACCGACAGCGGGATTCAAGGCCTGACGACGGCGGCCACAGTGTGGGTGAATGCAGCGATCGGTATCGCCGCCGGAGCCGGCAGGTACCACCTGGCGCTCATAGGCGCGGTCGTCACAATGGCCGCTCTCCTGATTCTCCACCCGATTGAGATCGCCCTCGATCGCCGCATCCGCGGACCGCGGATCAAAACGCCGGACGACGCTACTGACGGCTGACGGGCCGAGGCACTCGCACCGCCTCGACCGGCAGCGCGGGCCGTCCAGCCTGCACCCACGCGGCAGCGATGACCGCCGCCACATCCTCGATCGAGCCCGTGAGCCGCTTTTCGAGTATCGATTGCGTCTTGCTGAAGAAGAGCGTGAAATACCCGTCGTCGTACGTGTCCCTGCCCGCCACGGCCGCGCGGTCGGCGTCCAGAATCGGCTGCACGAATGTGAAGCTTTCCGTCAGCGAGGCGAACACGAGCTCGCGGGCGTTCGGCACCGCAACGATGGGCCCGGGCTTCACGACCAGCTGCGAGCGATATCGTCCGAAGAGCTCGGTCTCGAATCTCGCGTGGATGCCTGTCTGCCCCGTGAGTTGGCCATCGTGATTCAGGCAGGCATGAAACGGCACGTGCGCGTCGGCGACGTAGTGAGCAATCACCGACGAGAAGAACTTGATGTTGTCGCGGGAGTACCCCGACTTCTGGGTGAATGCCTCGACGAGCTTCGCGTAGATCTCCTCGGCGCGCCAGGGCAGCGTGCCGTTCTTGTCCACCATCTCGCGGCCGTACTTGCTGACTGCCTCCGACTGAATGTGAGGCAAGCTGGTGAAGGGGTACGGGCCGTACGCGTCCATGTCGGTGAAGTGATGCGGCGTTTCCTGCTCGAAGCCGGCGGTGCGCCACAGGTCCGGATCGATCGCGTGTTCGATAATCGAGATCCGATTTGCGACGAAGAAGGGACGGATCTCCGCTGGCAGCAACGGAATCGCCGCCTCCATGATGTATTTGTGGCCCTCGAAGCCCCATGCGGCGATCGGCCGCGGCGCCGCGAGGATGAGCGCCACGATCAGCCCCCCCGTCACTTTGCGCATGCACCACTATACCGTTGGCGCCGGTCTCTTCGTGACAGCGCGAGATGCCGGCGACAGCAGTCGCCTCAGCGTGCGCAGATTCCGCAGGTCCCACGGGTCCGCATCGCTCCTTCGACGGCTCTCCAGCGTCTCGAGCTTCGGGGTTTCCAGGAGCATCGGAAGCGCATCGAACCGCCGATCGTTCAGCAGCCGGCGGAACGTCTCCAGCCCAAGACAGCCTTTCCCGATGTGTTCGTGCCGATCCACACGGCTGCCGCAGGGCCGCTTCGAGTCGTTCAGATGAAACACCCGCACCCTGTCCAGGCCCAGGAGGCGATCGAGCTCTTCGAACGTCGACGCGTAGCCCTGTTCCGAGCAGATATCGTACCCAGCCGCCAACAGATGGCACGTATCTAGACAGACACCGACACGCGGGGATCCTTGGAGATACTCCAGGATCTTCTGGAGATGCTCGAACCGGTGTCCCAGGTTCGTTCCCTGACCGGCGGTATGTTCGAGAAGGATCATCGTCTTCGCGCGGGGCCGCGCTCGAAGGAGACTGCCAATGGCCCGGGCGATCAGCTCGAGACCCTCGGATTCACTGCCCGTCGTGTAGGACCCCGGATGCATCACGAGCCCCTGGAGCCCCAGCGCGTCCGCGCGATCCAACTCGGCGCCAAGCGCGTCGATCGACCGTGCGCGCAAGGCCGGATCGGCGGCCGCAAGGTTGATCAGGTAGCTGTTGTGCGCGACGACAGGATGGATGCCGGTCTCGTCGAGCCGGCGGCGAAAGAGCGCGATCTCCTCAGGCGGCAGCAAGCGCGCCCGCCACTGACCCGTGGACTTCGTGAAGATCTGCAGCGCATCGCACCGGGATGCCTCCGCCCGGTCGACGGCGCGCGGAAGCCCTCCGGCGATGGACATGTGCGCGCCTAGCAGAGGCATGATTTCAGTCGGCGGTCGGCGGTCGGCAGTCGTCAGTCACGGTCGGCAGTCACTCTCGTTGATTACTCCCCAAACACATCCGCCTCGAAGCGAAACACGCTTGCGCCGCGCTGCCAGGCATCACGCGACAGGCCCGCTTTGACGCACGTCTGGGCAAGGAACTGATTCGTCGTCCAGCCCCACTCCGGGGCAACCTGCGGAAGGAGCAGGCCTCGATGCCGTCCCTGCTCGACGACGAGGCCGTGACGCCCGATGACGATGGAGTCTGGGATGCGGGGGTCGATTGGTTCGAGAGGCCCGAGGACCGAGATGTCGATCGAGATCCCCTCGAGCTCCGCTGGAGAAACAGGCGCGAATCTCGGGTCGGCACTTGCCGCATCAGCAGCGCACCTCGCAACGTCACCGGCGAGGCCACCGGCGCACTGCAGCGTGCCGAGGCACCCGCGAAGCTCGCCGTGCATCTTGACCGTCACGAAGGTTCCGGTGGCGTCCGGCAGCGCGATCGTCGGCACATCAGGAGGAGCGGCGCCTGCCACTTGCGCCTCGACTGCGGCGCGCGCGAGATCGAGCAGCGCGCGGCGCTGGGCATCCGTCAGGAGCGGCGTCGTGGCGTGAGGGTCGGTCACGAAACCGATCTCCCCATCGCTGCGGCGAGGTAGCCGACGACGGCGCCGTAGTCGCCGGAGACCTCACCCGAGTGCGCGTACTTCAGGACGCGAGCCGTGGTCGCCCCCATTGCGCGCGACGCCAGCATCACCGCGATCGCCGGACCTCCCCCGCACGCCACGTAGCGCCCCCGCTCGTGTTCCGGATACTCCTCGAAGAGATCCAGCAGACCCTCGGGGTCGAACGCGTCGACGCGCTCGCTGACACGGCCGTCATAGGCGGCCGCAGTCTCCGCGTCGAAATAGTGCGAAAGATCGGTGCTCGCGACGAGCAGCGTCCGGCGATTCTTGAACGCCGTCGTCAGCCCTGCCGCGAGGTCGAGAATGGTTTGACGGCGCTGGAAGCCCATCAGCATTGGCACGATTGGGACGTCCGGGAGGAGCCGGCGCAAGAACGGAATCTGCATCTCGAGCGAGTGCTCCCGCTCGTGCGGCCCTTTGTGCTTCCGGACGATTGCCGATTCGGCGAGGGCTGCCACGCCGTCGCTATCGATCTGCGCAAGACCCAGGGGCGAGTCGAATGCGCCGCCAGGATACAGCGCGACGCCCTCGAAGGCGTCGAAGTGCGACGGCCCGACGAGCGCGATGACGTCGTACGGACTGGCGGCGGCTGCCGCCTTGTAGGCATACGCTGCAACAGGTCCGGAAAACATGATCCCGGCATGCGGCGCGATGATTGCGCGCACGTCAAGCGCCGGCCCGTCCGGAACGGCGGCGAGGTAGCCGTCCACTTCACGCGCGAGCGCGCCGCGTGTGCCCGGATACCACGTCCCCGCGACCGCCGCCGGCCGGACGCTCATCGAACCTCCTGCCGTGAGGGAAATCGAAGCTGCATGCTACGATTCCTCGTGCCTGAACCCTCCCCTGCCAAGGACAAATTCACCGCGGCAGACGTCGAGCGTCTGGCGCGGCTCGCCCGCCTTGCGCTGACGCCGGAAGAAATCTCACTCTTCAGCCACCAGCTCGCGGATTTCCTCGCCTATGCCGAGCAGGTTCAGCAGCTCGACACCAGCGGGGTCGCTCCAACGTCTCATGCCATCGGCGCGCCAACGGAGTTGCGCCATGACCAGGTGACGCCGTGTCTTTCGCGTGACCTTGCTGTATCGCAGGCGCCGGAAGCGGCGCGCGGGGCCGGACTCTTCAAGGTACCACGAGTGATCGGATGATGACGTCCGCGATCGAGATTCGGGATGCCATCCGCTCGGGACGAGCTTCTACCGTCGAGGTCTGCCGGTCGGCGCTGACACGCATTGCCGCGCTGAACCCGTCGCTCAACGCGTTTCACACGGTCGATGCGGACGGAGCGCTGGCGCGGGCCGCGGCGCTGGACGCGAAGCGCAACGAAGACGGACATCTGCCCCTCTTCGGCGTCCCCGTCGCGCTCAAAGACAACATGTGTACGCGTGAGATGGCCACCTCTGCCGGCTCGCGCATCCTCGATCGCTACATCCCGCCGTACGACGCGGCGGTCACCGAGCGACTCGAAGCCGCCGGGGCCGTCATCATCGGCAAGACCAACTGCGATGAATTCGCGATGGGCTCGTCCACCGAGTTCTCGGCGTTCGGCCCGACGCGGAACCCCTGGTCGATCGATCGCACGCCAGGCGGTTCGAGCGGCGGCTCGGCGGCCGCCGTCGCGGCCCGCCTGGTTCCGATAGCCCTCGGCTCCGATACAGGTGGATCGATCCGCCAGCCTGCCGCCCTCTGCGGCGTCGTCGGACTCAAGCCAACGTACGGCCGGGTATCGCGGTACGGCCTTCTCGCGTTCGCGTCGTCACTGGATCAGATCGGCCCGCTGACCACGACCGTCGCGGACGCTGCAGCCTGCCTCTCCATCATTGCCGGCCACGATGAGCGCGACGCGACGTCGTCCACGGCGCTGGTGGAGGATTACGCCGCGACGCTTACAGGCGACGTGCGCGGGCTGCGCATCGGAGTGACACGAAGCCTGTTCGGCGACGGACTGGATCCTGAGGTCCTCACCGCTTGTGACAGGAGCCTCGAGCAGCTTCGCGAAGCAGGCGCATCACTCGTCGACGTCGAGTTGCCGCACAGCTCGCACGCCATCGCCGTGTATTACCTCGTTGCGATGGCCGAAGCCAGCTCGAACCTCTCTCGCTACGACGGCGTGCGCTACGGCTATCGGGCCGCCGGTGCGTCCTCGCTGGGAGAGATGTACGACCGTACCCGCGACGACGGCTTCGGGCCGGAAGTGAAGCGCCGCATCATACTCGGCACGTACGTGCTCAGCGCGGGTTATTACGATGCCTACTACCTGAAGGCGCAGCAGGTGCGGACGCTGATCCGTCAGGACTACGAGCGCGCGTTCGCGAACGTCGACGTGATCGCGATGCCCACCAGCCCGACGCCCGCTTTCAAGCTGGGCGATCGCGTCGAGGATCCGCTTCAGATGTATCTCTGCGACGTCTTCACTGTCGGCGTCAGCCTCTCCGGGCTCCCGGCCATCAGCGTGCCGTGCGGCTTCACGGCGGAGCGACTGCCGATCGGCCTCCAGTTGATCGGCCGGGCGATGGGCGAGGTCACGATCCTGAGGGCCGCTGACGCGCTCGAGCGCGCGACGACGTTCGCGCGCGAGTTGCCGCCGGATGTCCGCCCCGCATGAAGAAGCCGCCCTCGCACGCGTGCCCGATCTGCCCCAGTGGATCGACACGCGCGGCATGCTCCACACCGGCCGTGCGCTAATCACGTTTCCTTCCTCCCAGCGCTTGTCCTCCGACGGATTCGTCGTCGAGCTCGCGTCTCGCGCCCTGCTCTCGGCGATCGACAATCCTCCAGCCGAGATCGTTGCCGAACGGGCGTGTGCGATGCAGGGTGAGGTCAACGTGCTGTGCGCGGAGGACACGGCAGAGACCGTCGGCAACGCGCTTCCGTCGTGGATCCGTCGCGGCGTGTGGTTGTTGGCCCTTCCTGGCGTGATGCCGTGGGAACACGGGCCCAACGACAGTGACGTCGCGATCTTCACGCGCGCCAGTACGCCGTCGCTCGCGCACGTGCCCGAGATACTTCGGCGAGAGATCGTCGACGCGTTGGAAGGACACCCTTCGGCGCGTTTCGTCCCCGGCAAGCTGCCAGAACGATCACCTGCCGATGCGTCTCGGACCCCGGTTCCCGTCGCCGCGGTCTTGATGGACGGCCGACCGGTCACGTTCTGCTACCCGGTCGTCCAGACCGAAACGCTATGGGATGTGTCGGTCGAAACGCTCGAAGGGTTTCGAGGCCGCCAGCTTGCCGCGCGCGCCGCCCGCGCAATGGTGCGGCACATGCGCGGCTCGCACAAGGCGCCGGTCTGGGGCGCAGTCGAGACCAACGCGGCGTCTTTGAGCGTGGCGCGGCAACTCGGGTTCGAGGAAGCCGGACGGTTGATGGTATTCGCGCGAACGTAGGTGGAGCGCCGGGCCCGAAGCGTCGGGCCTACGACGACAGCAGACGCGGTGGCTCCGGCCCCGCGCTCAACGCCGGCCTGCGCCCGCGGCCGATCATCCAGGCCGCAAAGAGCAGAAGGAGCACTGGTGCCAGCGGCACGGCGAAGATGCCGGCCAGGATGATAACCGCGACGATCGACGCAAAGGCGATCAGCGGCCCGGCGACGACGAACAGAAGGCCTCCGAGAACCGCCTTCACCAGCAACAGCGGAAGCAGCAACAGGCCAAAGATCAGGCGCAGCGGGAGGAGGACAACCCAGAAGGCCGCGCGGATGACCAGGCCGAGAACGGTCAGTGCGAGCAGGAACAGGCCGAGTCCGATGACGGCAAGGACTGTCAACTCAATCACCTGATTGCTCCTTGGGCCGCAATATGCGGTCCCTCTACGCGCTGTTACGCGTGCATGCCTCGAGAAGTTCCGGCGTGCGGGAGCTGATCGGTCCGCCCACGACGTGCGTCCGGCGGGAAGTAGCCAAGCTGAGGCCTACGGCCTCGTCGAGGTTTGCGGACGACGCTGGCTACGTCCGGGGCTTCTGTCCGGCTCCCTCGTAGTTGGTCGGCAGCGTGTATTGAATGAGGCCGGTCCGAACTTCTTCCATCGCGACGCGTTCGAGCTTGTGCGGCGCCGGTGTGATGGCATGGGTGCGGTCTACGCGCGGCACCGCGCCACGCCTCAGCTGCTTGGCGCGCTGGGCGGCCACGTCCACGAACAGAAAGCGGCTGGTGATGGGAGCGGCAGGCTGGGCCGCTGTTTCGGAGGCACCGGGCTCCTCCACCTGGTCGATAGGCTGTGGCATGATCGCATCAGAATAGCCGAAATCTCCTGTGGAGCGCCAGCGGGAAGTTCAACGGCTGAGCGGTACAAACAACGAGCGGGCCGGAAGACCCGGCCCGCCCCAGCGAAACCCGACAGAAACCCCAGGCGACATACGCGCCCGACGGTTACTCGGCGCTGATCGAGATCTGCTTCGCGCGGGCCTCCTCGCGCTGAGGAAGCGTGACCGTCAGGACGCCATCCTTGTACGACGCGTTGATCTGCGAGGCATCGACAGTCGACGGAAGCGTGAAGGACCGGCTGAAGCTGCCGTAGCGGCGCTCGATTCGCTGGTAGGACTCACGCTTGACCTCCTGCTCCAGCTTGCGCTCCCCCTTCAACGTGAGCACGTTGTTCTCAAACGTCACGCTGATGTCTTCCTTCTTGGTGTCGGGCAATTCCGCCTTGATCACGACCTCGTGCTTGTCGGTCTCGTAGATATCTACCGCCGGCGTCCAGTCGCCGCTGAAGTTGTGCTGATAGAGCTCGCTGAACATGCGGTTGAGGCGTTCGATTTCCATGCCCGCCAGCTGACCGACCGGGCTCCAACGTACCAATGCCATTGCGTCCTCCTATAAGGCACCCGGGCAATCCGGGAGAATTCACTGCGAGAAGTCTAAAACCTAGATGCGCGCTTGTCAAGCATATTTTATGACTTCATAGCACTCATATATTTGGCCTAGGCGCGCCTGAACGGTCGCCTCAGCCTGAGCTAGGAGATGGCCGGCCCTGACTGGGCGGATCGGACGCCCGCGTCGGTCACGACCAGCGTCGCGAGCGTGAGGGGGATTCGCTCAAAATACGGATTGAGCACTCGAAGGTCTGGCGGCAGGGGGTCGACCACCTGTGCGGGTGGACCGGAGACGATCTCCAGCCTGTCGATGTCCGGTCCGCTCAGAAGCTTCTCCCGCCCTGCCAGCACGTAGACGGGTATGCCCTCCGAGCTCGCGAGCGCACAGATCGCGGCAGTCCCGACTTTGTTGATGAAGAGCTCTGGGCCGATGGCGTCCGCCCCGACGAGGATTCCGTCGCTGCCGGGAACAGCGGACGATATTCCGGCATCCGAAAACAGCTGCACGTTGACGCCGGACGCCGCCAGCCGCGTGGCGAGCCCGATCCCTTCCCGCCTGGGTCTTGACTCGGCGCAACACACCGTGAGGTCCGCGCTGCGCGCCACGGTCAGGAGCGTCGATTCAACGGCACGGCTGCTCGAGCACGTGATCAATCGAACGGTGCGGCGTCCCGGCGACGTTTCCGAGCCAAGCAGCAACACCTCCGATGCGAGCCGAGCGATGGCCGACGGCGCACGGCGAACCTGCTCCTGAAACTGCCGGATGGCGGTCGCGGGGTCCGGCAAGCGGGCAGCTGCCTCGAGCGTCAGGAGCCCGGCCATGCTGGGTTGCGCCTCGATGCACTGGCGAGCGAGCGCGCCGAGCTCGCGGCTGTCGGCGGACGCGGATATGGCATCCAGCAACAGGTCAGCGGCCCGCGACACGATGTCGGTCGCCCCCGAGGTGTCATCGGCACGGATTGCTTCGACCAGCGCCCGATGGCGTGCGTTCATCTCCTTGGGTCTCCGCCGGCCCCGGCCGGAAAAGTCATCGCATTTCGAACTCCCGACACTAAAATACGCGGTACTGTGGCTCGCATCATCTTCGACCTTCACGACCCCGTCGCAGGGCTGCAGCAGCGGTCCAGCTGGGTAGACCGTGACTTCGCGCCCGGGGACGGCACGTCCGCGGACAGCCCGCCGATGGACGTCCTCGAAACGGACTCGAGTGTCGAAATCATCGTGGATCTGCCGGGCATCGACGCGGAGGCCGTCACCATCACCTATCGGGACGGCAGCGTTGTGATCGCGGGGCACAAGCGGCCCACGCGCTGTCAGCACAAGAGCAAGGCCGCGTTTCACCTGGCGGAGCGCAGCTTCGGGCGCTTCGCGCGTGCGGTCAGGCTTGGAGGCGCTCTCGACGCGAGCCGGGCCCAAGCGACTCTCACCGCAGGCGAGCTCCACATCGTCATTCCGCGCATCGGCGAACGGCGCGGTCAGCAGATCACCATCCCGGTCCGCACGGCGTAGTCGACGACTCGAGAGCCGATGCGAATTCTGTTCGTCGGAGACATCTTCGGAAAGCCCGGCCGCGACATTGCGAAGCGCGCGATTCCTGCGCTCATCCAGCGCGACGGAATCGACTTCGTGATCGCGAACGTCGAGAACGCTGCCGCCGGGTTCGGCATCACAGGTGAGATAGCCGAAGGCATCCTCGGCTATGGCGTCGACGTGATGACGACCGGGAATCACGTCTGGGACAAGAAGGAGATCCTCGACTACATTCCGAGGCAGCCGAAGCTCCTGCGGCCGGCGAACTTTCCTTCCGGTGCCCCTGGCCGCGGGAGCTGCATCGGCAGAACGCGAACCGGTGAGCCTGTCGGCGTGCTGAACCTGATGGGGCGCATTTTCATGACGCCGCTGGACGATCCATTCGCCGTGGCTCTGCGTGAGGTCGAGAACCTGCGCGCGCAGGCGCGCGTCGTCTTCGTGGACTTCCATGCGGAGGCGACGTCGGAGAAGGTCGCGATGGGCTGGCATCTCGACGGACGGGCGACGGCGGTCTCGGGCACCCACACCCACGTTCAGACCGCTGACGAGAGGCTGTTGCCCAAAGGCACCGCGTACATCACGGATGCGGGTATGACCGGCCCGCACGACTCGATCATCGGCGTAAACGTGGAGGCAGCGCTCGGACGCTTCGTGACGGCCATGCCTTCGAAGTTCGATCCTGCCGTGGGCGGCGCCCGGCTCAACGCGATTGTCGTGACTGCGGATCCGCGCACTGGCAGGGCGACAGCGATCGAGCGCCTGAACCTGTCCGCGGCCGACGTCGAGGCGCTCGCCGAATCGCAGGCGGCGACCTTACGTCCCTGAGTGAATGTCCGACCTCTTCTCGCAGCCATTCGAGGAAGACGACCCGGATCGACGCCCGCCGCCGGCACGGGCCGAGCGCCGCGTGCACACCGTCAGCGAGCTGACGGGTGAAATCCGCCGGATGTTCGAATCAGGATTTGGCGACGTCTGGGTCGAGGGTGAGATCTCCAACTGCAAGGTCTGGAACACGGGCCACGCCTACTTCACGCTGAAGGATGAAACAGCGCAGATTCGTTGCGTGATGTTCCGCTCGGCGGTTCGCTACCTCAAGTTCTCGCTCGAGGACGGGCTCCACGTCGTCGCACGGGGGAGGCTTGGCGTCTATGAGCCGAAGGGCGAATATCAGCTCCAGTGCGAGCACGTCCAGCCTCACGGCCTTGGCGCATTGCAGCTCGCGTTCGAGCAATTGAAGAAGAAGCTCCACGCGGAGGGCCTGTTCGAGCAGTCCCGCAAACGGCCGCTGCCCGCCTTGCCGCGCAAGATCGGAATCGTCACGTCCCTCGACGGCGCGGCGTTGCGCGACATCATCAAGGTCCTCCGGCGCCGGCACCCGAACGCCCACCTCGTGATTCGGCCTGCGCGCGTGCAGGGAGAAAGTGCGGCCGCCGAAGTCGTTGGCGGGCTCCGCGCGATTGGCAGGGTCGAAGGTGTCGACGTCGTCATTCTGGCCAGAGGCGGCGGATCGGCCGAAGACCTCTGGGCCTTCAACGAAGAGAGGGTCGCGCGCGCGATCGTCGCGAGCCCCGTTCCGGTGATCGCCGCGGTGGGTCACGAGGTGGACTTCACCATCGCGGACTTCGTCGCGGATCTCCGCGCGCCAACGCCTTCGGCGGCAGCGGAGCTCGTGATCTCTGCCAAGGAAGAGTTCTTCAATCGAATCGATCGACTCTCGCATCGGCTGCAGACAGCGGCACGCGGGAGTATCCAGCGGCGCCGCGCCGCCGTGCACGCGCTGGCCAACAGGCGAGGACTCGCGGGACTGCCCGCCCGCCTGGGCCTGCGAGGCCGTCAGTCCGCGGAGCTCTCGTTCCGGTTGGGGCGAGCGCTGACGACGACGCTTCAGCGGCAAGAGCGCGCTCTGCAGGTGTTGCGTCGACGACTCGAAGCGCGCGACGTGACGCGGCGGTTTGCCGTGATCCGTGGACGACTGCAGGCGGCGGATGCAAAGCTATCGGTAACAGTTCAGCGGCGCACCGATCGCGCCGCTGCCGCGCTCCGCGCGCTGACCGGCCGGCTCGACTCGCTGAGCCCGCTTGCCGTGCTCGCGCGCGGCTACGCGGTGTGCTGGAATGAGGAGCGCACCGTGATCCTCCGGGACGCCTCTCTGCTGACGAAGGGTGACAACATCCAGGTCACGCTCGCCCGAGGCGAACTGAGCTGTCAGGTACGCGGAACCTCTGGAACCTCTGGAACCCCTGGAACCTTTGGAACCCCGAGTTAGAACCGTGCCCGACTCCCCCACCATCAAGGACTTCGAATCCGCAATCGCGGAGCTCGAGACGATCGTCAAGACGCTCGAGGAGGGCGACCTCGCGCTCGAACGCTCGCTGGAGCTCTTCGAGCGCGGCGTACAGCTCTCCCGCTTCTGCCACGCGAAGCTCGAGGCTGCCGAGCGCCGGATCGAGATTCTCAACGAGCGCGGCGAGGCAAAGCCGGCACCCGCGTCGCTCGGTCTGGATCCCGGCGACACGGGATCGCGGTGAGCGCCTCCGCGGAATCGCTCGATGCCTGGCTCGCGTCGCGACGCGAGCGTGTCGAGCGGGAGTTGGATCGGCATCTTCGGCCCGGCGGCGGCGTCCCGCCCGGCCTGAACGCTGCCATGCGCTACAGCCTCCTCGCAGGGGGCAAGCGCCTGAGGCCGATGCTCGTCCTCGCCGCGGCAGAAGCTTGCGGC
Source organism: uncultured Acidobacteriota bacterium (assembly GCA_963730995.1). Taxonomy (GTDB): domain Bacteria; phylum Acidobacteriota; class Vicinamibacteria; order Vicinamibacterales; family 2-12-FULL-66-21; genus CAVSUB01. Next base: position 1,525,395 of record CAVSUB010000013.1, read on the forward strand.
ACCCGCGTCGGACTGTCGCCGGAGGATTCCGGCAGGCTCGCGATGCCGGCGGCGTGCGCGATCGAGTTGATCCACACGTACTCCCTGATCCACGACGACCTCCCTTCGATGGACAACGACACCATGCGGCGCGGACGTCCGACGTCGCACGTCGTTCATGGCGAAGCGATGGCCATTCTCGCCGGGGATGGGCTGCTGACCGAAGCGTTCGCACTGCTCGCGCGCGATCCTGAGGCGGACACGACGAATCCTGCGGAGCTCGGCCGGCGAACACTCCAGGTGGTCCGCATCGTCGCGGAAGCTGCGGGTTCTGCTGGAATGGTCGGCGGCCAGGTGCTCGATCTGGAGGCCGCGTCGAACCAGGGCACGCCGTTCGACCGAGAATCCCTGCGCGCGATGCACGCGCGAAAGACGGGCGCCCTGATACGGGGTTCGGCCGTCGCAGGCGCTGTCATGGCGGGCGCGGACGAGGCCATGACGTCGGCGGTCGATGCCTACGGCGAGAGCATCGGCCTCGCCTTTCAGATCGTGGACGACATCCTCGACGTCGAAGGTGAATCGGCTGATCTCGGCAAGACAGCCGGCAAGGATGCGGCTGCAGGGAAGCCCACCTATCCGTCGATCTACGGCCTCGCAGAATCGCGGCGGTTGGCGGCTTCGTGCATCGAGCGCGCGGTCGAATCGCTCGAGCGCGTCAGCCTCGGCGGTCAGCTGGCTGCGATCGCACGCTGGATTGTCTCCCGTACGAATTGAAGAACAAGATCCGGCTCGACATGCTCGTCGTTGACCGCGGCTTCGCCGCGTCGCGCGAGCGGGCGCGCGCCTTGATCCTGGCCGGCCTAGTCAGAGTCAACGGGCTCCCGGTCACCAAAGCAGGGACCGACGTTCCCGCCGACGCCGAGGTGACGGTTGACGGTCCCGATCATCAGTACGTCAGCCGAGGCGGGGTCAAGCTCGCCCATGCGCTGGACGTCTTTGGCATCGACGTGAGCGGACGGCTCGGGCTAGACATCGGCGCCTCGACGGGCGGATTCACCGACGTGCTCCTCCAGCGCGGCGCTCGGCGCGTGGTCGCTCTCGACGTCGGTCACGGCCAGCTCGATTGGAAGCTGCGCAGCGACGCGCGAGTGACCGTCATCGAGCGCGTGAACGCGCGAACGTTGACTGCCGATCAACTTCCACCAGACGCGCGCGTCTTCACCATCGTCACGATCGACGTGTCGTTCATCTCGCTGCGTCTCGTCCTCCCGGTCGTCCCACCGCTCCTCGACGCCGGCGGCGACGTGGTCGTCCTGGTGAAGCCGCAGTTCGAGGCCGGCCGCGCCGAAATCGGCAAGGGCGGCATCGTGCGAGACGACAACGTGCGGCAGCGTGTCGTCCTCGACGTGGCGCAATCCGCACTTGCGCTAGGATTGGAGCGCATCGGCACGGTGGAATCGCCGATTCCCGGCATGGAAGGCAACCGCGAGATCCTGATGCACTTGAAGCCGGCGGGAGGGCGCGCACGCGTCTGACATGGGACACATCCAACGAGTGGGCCTCATTGCGAAGCATCACCTCGACGCGGCAGCCGGCGTGCTCGCGGAGCTTGCTGGATGGCTCGAAGCCCGTGACGTCCGCGCTGTCTTCGAGGCCGAGACTGCGGCGCTGGTGGGGCTTCCGCCTGGACGCCCCACGGTCAGCCGCGATGATCTTCCAAAATCCTGCGATCTCGTCCTCGTCCTCGGCGGCGACGGCACCTTCATCGGGATGGCCAGCCGCATCGCGCGATCGGGGACCGACGTCCCGATTCTCGGCGTCAACTTCGGCAGCCTCGGCTTTCTGACCGAGGTCACCCTCGACGAGCTGTACGATTCGCTCGGGGCGGTCCTGGAAGGTCACGCGCATCTCGAGACACGGATGATGCTGCGCGCCCGAACGCGGCGCCAGGGCAAACCGCTCGAAGATCGGTTCGCTCTGAACGACGTCGTCATCACGAAAGGCGCGCTCTCGCGGATCATCGATCTCTCGGTGGCCATCGGCGGTCAGCCCGTGATGCGGGTGCGCGCTGACGGATTGATCGTCGCGACGCCAACGGGCTCCTCGGCCTACAACCTCGCCGCCGGTGGCCCGATCGTCCATCCCGAAGTAGACGCGATCCTGCTGACGCCAATCGCGCCGCACATGCTGACCAATCGGCCCGTGATCGTCCCCGGCGCGTCTGACGTTCGCGTCGAGCCGCTGATGGACGGGGCCAACGAAGAAGTCTTCGTCACGTTCGACGGGCAATCGGGTCACGCGCTCCAGGCCGACGATGTGATCGAGATTCGAAGGGCGGAGCGGCCGCTTCGTCTCGTGCGCGCGAGGAAGCGAACCTATTTCGAGTTGTTGCGGCAAAAGCTGAAATGGGGCGAACGGTAGCGAGACGCAACAGACGAAGGGGCTCGGACCCAAGCGGGCGGGCCTGAGGGCGCGCCCCTACAATCGAAAAAGTTGATGCGCGGATAAGGGACGTGTTGAGGGTCAGGGCAGAATCGTCGCGCGCTCGATGCGATCGAGTTTCGGGAATTCACGGATCAAGTAGGCGTTGCCCCCCTCGAACACCGGATCCTGCCTGCCCGCTCTGATCCCGCCCCCCGCGGCTTCGCCGTAATCCGAGTACCAGGCATCGGCGACGGCCATGCCGTCGATCACTCTGGCGAATGGGACGAACGGCTCGGAGTCGTGACTGCTGCTGTTGTCGCGCAGGTTGACGAAGACCTGCGTCGTTCGACCGTTCGGATCTTTGTAGGCATAGGCGACCGTGCCCCGCACGTTCGACAGCACCGGCGGGTCATCCGGAATCGCGCGATTGCGCCAGCGCTGCGCGATGGCTGGAGTGCCGTTGATTCCGAACTGCGCCCAGAGTCCGGCCCGGATCCGGAAGATCCGGGTGTCGTCGTAGAACCCTGCGCGGACGAGCGTGTAAAACCGATCGGCGCCGTGCGGAGCCCACGCGCGCTGCATTTCGAGTGTAATCGGCCCCTTGCTCGTCTCGAGCCGGATGCGGCTCACCGGAGGCGCCTCATCCTGGAACTCAGGACGATCGGGATCCAGCAACCGTGCGCCGTCGGGAGCCTGACCGGCTGGACGCGCGATCACCGCCACGACGAAAAAGGCGATCGCGAATCCGGGCAGTATCGCTCTCCGCACTACCTGCACCCCGGCACACGGAACGATCCGATGCGGCTGGAATACCTGGGAGCCTCCTTCTTGAAGTAGTCGCCCGCGTACCAGAACGTGCAATCGTCGCTCGGATCCATCGCCGTCGTCGCGTAGTCCTCCCAGCGTCGCGTGTTGGTCTGCGCAAACTGGCCTTCGATGAGCACGGTTTCGCGAAGCGTCAAGATCCCTTTGGGATCGTCCGCCAGTCGGGCCGCGAACCGTTGGCCGGCGAAGTTCGGGGCGCCGCCGAACGAGTAGCCGATGCCGATGTTGCCCTTCCTGTCCATCCCGACGCTCGGCATCCACCGATAGAGTCCGTCGGGCGCGTAGGTGCCCTGCTGATAGAGGACAGGATCGCGATTCTTCGCCAGGCGCAGCTCGTACCACCGTACGCCGCCCCCACCCGATTTCGTCGCCACCGAATGGGACGCGACGATCGACTCATGGCCATTCACGCGCCGGTAGACCAGGCGCTGCATGATCTTGTCGCCCTGCGCGTCAAGGCGCAGGTCGGTTCCAGGCTGCGGGACGCAATCGGACAATTGGCCGTCGCACAGATAGTGATACGGCGCGACGGCGATCCTGACCGGTCCGACGACGGCCGTTTTCTCCGGCTTGTCCCAGTCCACGTGGAACTTCCACGCGTAGAGCCCATCGTCTTCGAAAACCTTCTGGAGTTGGGTACCGCCGGCCGCGATCATGATGTTCGGCGCACCTGGAGGCGGGAGCGCCTGACCGTCGATGTCGGCGTTGTTGAGAAAATTGACGCCGTCGATGATGACGCATTGTTCCGTCGCGGGCAGGCCCTTCAGCATCCTGGCCCGATCCACGACGCAGGCGTGCTTCTGGATGACGTCATCGCCGGTGCTCGTCGGCACGTAATAGCCGTCACTCCAGATTGCCGGTCGAGGGTAGTCCGGAAAGAGCGGGCGATCGAAGGCATAGCGATAGTACGTGCCCAGCGGATCTGCGCTCGTGCTGACGGCGTAGCAGACGGCGTACGTTCCTGACGGCGGCGGAGGCGGGGGGCCGCCCGGCACAGCCTGTTGACCGCGCTGGCCACGACCGGCCGGCGGCGGCTGCGCGGGATTCGGCGGCGGCGCCACTGCAGGTCCGGGCGTCGCGGCTTGACCTTTCACTGCGAGCTGCCCCGGTGCGGCAGGCTCGGGTGGTTGTCGCTCGCCTGGCACTCGAAACTGGTCCGGCTGAATTCGTCCGAAGATCGGCATGACGATCAGCCACCGATTGGCGAGCTGGTCGTAGCGAACGACGGCGTCGCCATTGTTGCGGGCTTCACAGACCCCGCCGAGGCCAGCGAACATGTTGTTGGTCGCCACCGGCCCGTACAGAATCCTGCCCGATGCGTCGTACTTCGAACCTTTCTTCGTGTAGATCGCAATTCGCGAGTTGACGATCTGCACGATGTGATCGGGCCCGACGGCGAGGCTGCTGTCCGATGGGCTCCCGCCGGTGAACTGCCCTTGCGGCCCCTCGAACCCGAAGCCGAGGCCATCGAAGCTGTCGAGAAGTTCCGCGGAGGCTCTCGTCCCCGGAGATGTCTGCTCGACGGCGGCGCTCTTCGGACCGATCACCGGCGGCGGTGCGGGAGGAGGCGTGGGCGGCTGCTGCGAACCCGTGCCCGCACCACCTCCACCAGTCGTCATCAACGCGACGATCGCGAACATCGCCAGCCTCATAAACGCAGGCGTCATGGCGCATCGTAACGCACGGCCACGCACTGCTGGCCGGGCCGACGCATTGATTCTTCTCACGACCGGAGCACACGGCGGAACAGTCCGCTTCCGAGGGTCCCCGACGCGAGTTCAGGAGTTCAGGCGAAGGTCCAGTTCCACGAGGTCACCGCTGCCGCTCCTGCGATCTCTTGTCCCGGAAGTACTGGACCTGGAACTGCCGCACGTTTCGATTGTGCTCTTCGAGTGTCGAGGCATAGACGTGCGTGCCGTCGTTCCGGCTGACGAAGTACAGATACGGCACGTTGGCGGGAGCGGCCGCAGCCTCGAGCGCGGCGAGTCCTGGCGCCGCAATCGGGCCGGGCGGCAGGCCAGGATACCGGTATGTGTTGTAGGGTGAGTTGATGCTCAGGTCCTCACGCCGGATGTTGCCATCGTACCGGCCGGCACGCTCGAGCGCGTAGATCACGGTCGGATCGCATTGCAGCCCCATGCCGATGCGAAGCCGATTCGTGTAGACGGCCGCCACCATCGGGCGCTCCTGCGCCACACCGGTTTCTTTCTCCACGATCGAAGCGAGGGTCACCAGCTCTCTCACGGACAGGCCCCGTGCCGTCGCCTTCGCCCGGAGATCCGGCGAGAGCACCTTGTCGAACTCTGCGACCATCCGATCCACGAGCGTTTCCGCCGTCGCGCGCCGTGACAGCGCGTACGTGTCCGGAAAAAGATACCCCTCGAGATCGGGGGCTTCCGGATCGAGGGCGCGGATCCGGTCGGTGCTCGAAGCCGCTTTCAGAAAAGCGTCCGCCGGACCGAACCCCTTCTCCTCGAATATCGCGGCCATCTGACGGATCGTCAGACCTTCCCGGAAGGTGATCGAGCGGAGGTACACATCGCCGCGAGCGATACGGTCGACGACTTCCATGGGGGTTGCGGGCCGATCGAAGCGATATTCCCCCGCCTGCAGGTGCCGGCCGGCCTTGCGTATCCACACCGCGGCGCGAAACGCCGGCGAGCTCGGGACGACGCCCGCGTCGGTGAGCCGCTGGCCCATGCTCGCGGTACTCGAGCCGGGCGGGATCTCGACGAAGACTTCGGCCTCCGTGAACGCACGATAGGGTTGCTCGAGCGAGCGGTAGAACCAGTATCCTGCCGCCCCGCCGACGAGAAGCAGGAGAACCGCAGCGAGAAGGAGCAGCCGCTTCACGCGAGCTCCTCGGAATCGGTCCCGTCGCCCGCCCCGCGCGCCGGCGCGAGCGAGTCGAGGTAGTCCTGCAGGATGACCGCCGCGGCAACTGCGTCGAGCTGCAGTTTGCGCTTGCGCCAGTCTTTCTCCGTCCGCGACAGCAACGCTTCTGCTTCGCGGCTGCTCAGCCGCTCATCCTGGAGATGGAGCGGAACCTTCACGACACGACGAAGCTGATCGGCCATCGCCCGTACGGCCCTCGACTGATCGTGCTCTTCTCCGTTCAGCCGTCGCGGAAATCCGAGCACGACGGCTTCGAGGCCGTCCGCCTCCGATTGGAGACCGGCGATCTCTGACGCGAGCGCCGCGGCGACCTGCGAAGGATTGCCCTGACGAGCCAGCGTCTTCCAGGGCCGGGCCAGCAGGCCCGTCGCGTCGGAGATCGCCAACCCGATGCGCCGCTGGCCGTAGTCGATGCCAAGGAACCGCACGTAGACAGCGTAACAGGATCGGGATCCGGGATCCGGGATCCGGGATCCGGCGCTCGGGGCACGAGGCTCGGGCTCGACGCTCGGCCCTGGGCGCGCTTGATACAGAACTCGACGTGCGGCACTGAAAGCAGGCTGTCGCCTGTAACCAGCCGCGAGGCGCGGCCGAGCGGCGAGTGGCCGCGGGGGTGGGGCCCCGCGGCTCCAAGAATGCTGACCCTTTGCTATACGCCAGCACGTGCGTCCCCTGAGATCGGCGATCGCGACGGCTATAATCGCCTCCTGATGACCCGCGGGCTTGTGCGCGCCCGATCGTTGCTGCTATGCGCTATTGCGGCACTCGCCCTCCTCCCCGCCTGCTCCGCACGCAAGCCGGCTGCGCGCTTCAGCCAGAAACTCGTGATCCTCGGATTCGATGGGATGGACCCCGCGCTCGTCGCGCGTTGGATCAAGGAAGGCCAGCTTCCGAATATGGCGAAGCTGGCGTCGCAAGGTGGCCTTCACCCGCTGAGAACGACACACTCTCCGGAGTCGCCGACGGCATGGGCATCGTTTGCGACGGGTGTGAACCCTGGCAAGCACAACATCTACGATTTTCTCGTCCGCGACACAAATACGTACCTGCCCGATCTCGGTATGGTCCGGCGGGAGCCGCCGAAGTTTCTGCTCAACTATTTTCCGATCGCCAGACCTCGCGTGCTGTCCATTCGCGGCGGCACCTCGTTCTGGGTGACGGCCGGCCGCGGCGGCGTGCGGTCGAGTGTCCTCACCGTGCCGGTGACGTTTCCTCCCGAGGACGTACCCAACGGCGAGCTGCTCGCCGGACTTCCCCTGCCCGACATCAGGGGCACGATGGGCACCTTCTATTACTTCGCGACGGATCTGAGTCGATACGAAGAAGGCAACACCGAGTTCGGCGGGATTCTGAAACGCCTGTTGATGGAAGGCGACGTCGCGCACACGGAGCTCGTGGGACCGCCGAACCCGGTGATCCGTCAGCAGGTCCAGGCGATTCGAAAGAAAGGGACGGACCTCAGCGATCGGGATCGTACCGAGCTGGCGGAGTTGCAGGCGCAGGAGGACATCCGGCTGCCGGTGACGATCGCATGGAATCGATCGGGCAGATCCGCATCGATCGCCATCGCGGGACAGACGCTGAATCTCGAGGTCGGCAAGATGAGCCAATGGGTGGACCTCGAGTTCCGCATCAACTACCTGGTTCGACTCCACGGCATGGTGCAGCTGCTGCTCATGAAGGCCGACAGCGAGCTGCAGCTGTACATCTCGCCGGTCAACTGGAAGCCGGACAATCCGCCCGTGCCGATGTCGTCGCCGGCGTCCTTCTCCGGCGATCTCTTCAAGGTGCTCGGCTACTACCGTACGCTGGGATGGGCCGAAGCCACCTGGCCGCTCAACGAGGGCCGCATGGACGAGCAGACGTTCATGGAGGACCTCGACAAGGCGTTCGACGATCGCGCGCATGTCATCCTCGCGCGTCTCGCGGCCAGGAACTGGGACGTCCTCGTCGGCGTCATCGAATCGACCGACCGCGTGCAGCACATGATGTGGCGGCTGATCGACGACAAGCACCCGATGTACGACGCTGCGCTCGCTGCCCGGTTCGGCGACTCGATCCTTCGCGTCTACCGGCGCGCCGATCAGTTCGTCGGAGACGTCCTCCAGCGCGTCGAGCCGGGCACCGAGATGCTGATCGTTTCGGATCACGGCTTCCACTCGTGGCGCAAGGCCGTCAACTTGAACACCTGGCTCGTGCAACAGGGCTACATGGTCCTGCAGGGGCAGCAGCCGGGAGAGAAGAAGCTCGACGATCTGTTCGGCGGGGGGCAGTTCTGGGAAAACGTTGACTGGTCGCGGACCCGCGCGTACGCCATGGGGCTGGGCCAGATCTACTTCAATCTCCGCGGACGCGAATCGAAGGGGATCGTCAGCCCCGGAGCCGAGGCGAGCGCGCTCGCCGACGAAATGCGCGGGCGGCTCCTCGGTCTCAGGGACCCCGACGACCAGTCCCCTATCGTCCGCGCGGTCTACAAACGAGATGATGTGTATTCGGGGGAATTCCTGGAGAATGCTTCGGAGCTGCAGGTCGGCATGGAGGACGGGTATCGCGTCTCGTGGCAAACGGCCCTGGGCGGCACCCCGCAAGGCATCGTGTACCCGAACATGAAGAAGTGGAGCGGCGACCACGGAGGGTATGACTTCGCGACGACGTCGGGAGTGTTGCTGTCGAGCCACAGAATCATGGCACAGGCCCCCTCAATCCTCGACATCGCCCCCACGGTGCTGAAATATTTCGGGCTGGAGATCCCAAAGGACATCGATGGCAAACCGCTGTTCTGATTCGCCGTGTCGATGTAGGGCGGGGTCTTCAGATCCCGCCGCGCCCGGGCGGCGTCTAAAGACCCCGCTCTACATGCGAATTGTGTTCAGAGTCGCATCCTGCACGGTTGCGGCGCTCGCTGCAGTGACGCTTGCCGCTGTTCAAGCCCCTGCGCCACAGGCACCCCGCGCCACCGCGAGTCAGCGCGCCGCCGAGCGGATCCGCGCCCTGCAGAAAGAAGCGGAAGATCTGGCGAGCCAGGAAAGCGCACTGCTGGTGCAGCTGCGACGCTTCGAAGTCGAGCGTCAGCTTCGAATCGAGGAGCTGGGCCAGCTCGAAGGCGACCGCGCGACCACGCAGCAGGCACTGGCGGCCGCGGAAGTCCGGGCGGCGACGCTGCGCCGCACGGCGGAGACGGAGCGCCCTGAAATCGAACAGCGCCTCGTGCGCGTCTACAAACTCGGGCAGGCCGGATTCTGGCGACTGCTCCTCGACGTCGACAACCTGCGGTCTGCCGGCCGCGCGTATCGGACTGCCGCCGCGTTGACGCGCATCGATCGCGATCGCGTCGTCGATCACCAGCGCACGCTCGAGGCGCTCGCCCGGGAACAGCAGGAGCTGCGGCAACGGATCGCGCACCTCGCGGAGCTCGAGGTCAAGGCGCGCGCGGCCCGCGCGGCGGCCGACAAGGCTGTCGGAGCCCGATCGGCGCTCGTCGCGTCGATCGATGCCCGCCGCGATCTGAATGCCCAGCTGACCGGCGAGCTGCAAAGCGCCCAGCAGCGGCTCCAGTCGTCCGTCGACCAGTTGGGCCCGGGTAAGGGACAGGTGATCCTGCCCCTGAAAGCGTTTCAGGGCGCCTTGCCGTGGCCGGCGCGGGGCAAACTCATTGCCCGATTCGGTCAGACGGCCGGGATCCGGGCCGGCACCGCGGTCGTCTGGAACGGAATGGAGATAGGCGTCCTCGAGGGCCAGACAGTCAGAGCCGTTCACGAGGGCACCGTAGCCTTTGCCGGACCATTCTCCGGTTACAACAACCTTGTAATCGTTGAGCACGGCGACCGGACGCACTCCCTCTACGGCTATCTTTCCTCCCTGTCCGTCTCAAAAGGAGATCGGGTGGACGCGCAGGCCCCGCTGGGTGCCTCCGGCCTCGACCCCAGCGGCAACCCGGGCATCTACTTCGAGTTGCGCGTCGACGGTAAGCCGGTCGATCCCTTACAATGGATGGCACGCGAGTAGGCCTGCCCGCTCCGGCGAGCGAAGCTGAGGCAAGACTGGATTTCAAGATGACGCTCAAGACCCGACTGTCCGTCCTTTTCGTCTCGACGCCTGTTCTGGCGTTCGTCCTCGTCGGCGGGCTGATGGGCAAGGAGCGCTCGGGCGACCAGACCTATCAGCACCTCCGGGTCTTCGAGGATGTCGTCTCCCTCGTGATGAGCAGCTACGTCGAACCGGTCAAGGTCGACCGGGTGATGGAAGGCGCGATGCGGGGCCTGGCGGACGGTCTCGATCCCGACAGCGCGTTCCTGAGCGCGAAGCAGGTCCGTGCGGTCGAGGCGGGCGAAACGCTGCCGGATGGCGACGTCGGCGTCGAGCTGACCCGTCAGTACTATCTGCGCGTGATTGCCGCGCGGGACGGCTCACCCGGCGCGAAGGCCGGCCTGCAGACCGGCGACTACGTCCGGGCAATCGATGGCACTCCAACGCGGGACATGTCGGTGTTCGAAGGCAGCCGGCTCCTGCACGGCCAGCCAGGCACGAAGGTCGTCCTCACCGTGATCCGCGGCAATGCCGCCGATCCTCACGAGTTGACGCTCGTGCGCGAAAAGCCGGCTGGCTCGTCGGTCACCGGCCATCTCGTAGGGTCTGACGCGGGCTACGTGCGCATTGCCTCGTTCCGGCAGGATGTCACGGCGGACCTGAAGAAAGAGATTGCCGATCTGTCCAAATCTGGCGCGAAGAGCCTCATCATCGACCTCCGTCGTACCGCAGAGGGGCCGGTTGAGAACGGCATCGCGGCAGCGCGTCTCTTCGTCAAGTCCGGCACGCTCGCACAGGAGAGCGGCCGTGACGTCAAGGCGGCCACCAAGATCGCCGCCAAGGCGGGAGATGGAGCGATCGACAGCCCTGTGTCGCTGCTCGTCACGACGGGCACGGCAGGAGCCGCCGAGGTATTCGCCGCCGCGCTCGAGGGCAACAAGCGCGCGGATCTGATCGGCGAGCACACGCTCGGACGCGCTGGACTCCAGAAGCTCGTCAAGCTTCCGGAGAACCGCGGTCTGTGGCTCACCTACGCACGCTACCTGACGCCCGACGGCAAGCCCATTCACGGCAAAGGTCTCGATCCCACGGTCCAGGTCGACGAGCCCGACGTCGAGTTCGGCGCCCCGGCGCCGACGACCGATCCGGTCCTCGATTCGGCCGTCGAGCGCGCCAAAACCAAACGGGCGGCCTGAGCTGCCCGTTGGTGCTGTTTGTTTTGCCATTGTGTGCGGCAGTCTGCTAGACTAACCCTTCTGGTAAGGCCAGTGTTTTCAAGACATAGGCGCGTAGCTCAGTTGGTTAGAGCGCCTGCTTGACACGCAGGAGGTCGGCAGTTCGAGTCTGCCCGTGCCTACCAACCTTCACTCACGCACGTCAACCGGAGTGTGAGCTACGGTTGGCAGGCCACGCGAAGGTTGCCCGCCGAAACTCGTGCCGCGAGCGAAGGCGGGCCACACGGCAATCATCCTCAACCAGCAATGTCCGAGATTTCCGTCACGCTTCCAGACGGCTCCAGCCGTTCCGTGCCCGAGGGCGCCACGGCTCGTGACGTCGCGGCCGCGATCTCTCCGCGGCTGGCCAAAGCTGCGCTCGCGGCGGTGGTGGACGACCGCCTCGTCGATTTGTCGGTCCCGCTGCGCGACGGCGCCCGCGTACGGCTCGTGACTCCCGAGAGCTCCGAGGCCCTCGGTCTGTGCCGGCACAGCACGGCGCACCTCCTGGCGGCGGCGGTCACGAATCTGTTCCCGGGCACGCAGTGCGGGATCGGCCCCGCCACGGACGAAGGCTTCTTCTACGACTTCGTGGTCGACCGCCCATTCGTGCCGGAAGATCTCGAGGCGATCGAAAAGAAGATGAAGGAGCTCGCGGCGCGCGACCTGCCCTACGAGCGCCAGCTGTGGCCGCGTGACGAGGCGCTCCGGTTCTTCGCGCAGCGCGGCGAGCCGCTCAAGGTGCAGCTCATCGAGGAGAAGACCGCCGGGCAGGCGGAGGTCTCCTGCTACACGACCGGCGGTCGCGAGACGTTCGTCGACTTCTGCGTCGGGCCGCACGTTCCCTCGTCGGGCAAGCTGAAGGCGTTCAAGCTGCTGACGACCTCGAACGCATACTGGAAAGGCGATTCGCACAATCAACCGATGCAGCGCATCTACGGGACCGCATTTGCGAGCGAAGCGGAGCTGAAAACGCATCTTCAGCGTCTCGAAGAAGCCAAGAATCGCGACCATCGGAAGCTCGGGAAGGACCTCGGTCTCTTCATGTTCCACCAGTGGGCGCCGGGCGCGACCTTCTGGTTGAGCAAGGGGACGATTCTCTACAATCTTCTTGCGGACTACATGCGGGAAGTGCTGATTCCCGCTGGCTACGTCAGGAGGTCAAGGCGCCCATCGTCTTCAACAAGGCGCTGTGGGAAACGTCCGGCCACTGGCAGCACTACCGCCAGAACATGTTCCTGGTCGAGAGTGAGCACGAGCAGATGGGGCTGAAGGCGATGAACTGCCCCGGCCACTTCCTGATCTATCGCGAGCGAGGTCCGCAGCTACGGGATCTGCCGATCCGGTACCACGAGCAGACGCCGCTGCACCGTAACGAAGCGTCGGGCGTACTCTCCGGTCTCACGCGCGTCCGGCAGTTCAGCCAGGACGATGGGCATTGCTTCGTGATGGAGTCGCAGATTGGCGACGAGGTCGCAGACCTGTTGCGCCTGGTGCAGCGCGTCTACGGCGACTTCGGGTTCGAGCCCGAAATGAAGCTTTCGACACGGCCGCCGGAGTTCCTCGGATCCGTGGAAACGTGGGACCACGCGGAGAAAGAGCTCAAGCGCGCGCTGGATGCGGTCGGCGGGCACTATACGATCAACGAGGGTGATGGGGCGTTCTACGGTCCGAAGATCGACTTCGACATCACGGACGCCATCGGCCGAAAGTGGCAGTGCGCCACGATCCAGCTCGACTACCAGATGCCGCGAACGATTCGACTGAAGTACGTCGGCGCCGACAACGCCGAGCACCGCCCCGTCGTCATCCATCGGGCGATTTTCGGCAGCTTCGAGCGGTTCATCGCGCTGCTGATCGAGCACTATGCGGGCAGTTTTCCCGCTCTGGCTGGCGCCCGTGCAGGTGATCGATTCTGCCGATTGCGGACCGGCATCTGGAGTACGGGCGACAGGTTCGCACACGCCTGGCGGCCGAAGGGCTGCGGGTCGAGATAGACGAGCGTCAGGAGAAGATTGGTTATAAGATCCGCGCAGCCCAGCTGCAGAAGATTCCTTACATGCTGGTGATTGGCGACCGCGAGGCGGCTGATGGCGCGGTGGCGGTCAGGCATCGCACGGGAGGGGATCTGGGCTCGCGCGGAGTGCAGGAATTCATCGAGATTGCGACGGACGAAGCGGACGCGCGTCGCCAGGATTCGGCGGTCCGACCTGCGAATCCCGAAGAGGCGTCAGCGTAACGGATAGCGGCGCGCCACTGGTAGGAGGTAGTTATCGCATTCGATCGAAGCCCGCGGCGGGACGACCGCACCCGGGTCAACGAACGAATCAGGGTCCGCGAGGTGCGCGTCATCGACGACACCGGGCAGCAATTGGGCATCATGGCGCCGCAGCAGGCGCTGGTGATTGCTCGCCAGAAAGGGCTCGACCTGGTCGAGATCGCGGCGACCGCGGTCCCGCCGGTGTGCCGGATCATGGACTTCGGGCGGTACCAGTACGCGGAGCAGAAGCGCGCCCGACAGGCCAAGAAGCACCAGAAGATCATCGAGGTCAAGGAGATCAAGTTCCGGCCGAAGGTCGACGAGCACGACTACCAGTTCAAGAAGAAGCACATCGAGCGCTTCCTCGCGGACGGCGACAAGGTCAAGGCGACGATCTTCTTCCGCGGGCGTGAGATGGCTCACCCCGAGATCGGACGGCGCATCCTGGAGCGGCTGATCGACGAGCTCAGCGAGGTCGCCATCGCGGAGACAACGCCGCGGCAGGAAGGCAATCAGATGCACACGATCCTGTCGCAGAAGGCGGGCGCGAAGCGACCGGCGCCGAAGCGCGAAGTCGCCGCGCCGATACCGGAGCAGGAACCGCAGTAGCCGCGGGGGCTGGGCCCCGAGGCCGTAACCAATACAGACACGATCATGCCGAAACTGAAATCACACCGGGGTGCCGCCAAGCGGTTCAAGAAGACCGCCACAGGAAAGTTCATGCGCAGCAAGGCCTTCAAGCGCCACATCCTGACGAGCAAGACTCGCGCGCGCAAGCGGTCGCTTCGCGGCACGTTCGTCGTCGCACCCGCCGACGCTGCGAAGCTGAGGCTGATGCTGCCGGATTGACAACAGCCGGGGCTCGGGATCCGGGGCTCGGGATTCGATCTTGGTTAGCAACGACAGCCTGCGAAGTGCAACGACAGCCGGGGCGTGGGAACCGGGCCGAGCCCCGAGTCCCGAGCGGCGAGTCCCGATATTTTCAGCGTAAGAAGGACAGGACGAGATGCCGAGAGTCAAACGTGGAAATGTGCGGCGGGCGAAGCGCAAGAAGCTGCTCGCTCGCGCGAAAGGCTTCTACCAGACCAAGAGCAAGCTGTACCGCTCCGCGAAGGAGTCCGTCGACACTGCGCTGAAGTATGCGTTCGTCGGCCGGCGCAACAAGAAGCGGGACTTCCGCCGGCTCTGGGTGATGCGGATCAATGCCGCCGCGCGCGAGAATGGCCTGACGTACGGGCAGATGATCGCCGGGCTCAAGGCTGCGGGCAACCCAATCGACCGGAAGTCGCTGGCCGATCTCGCCGTGACGAGCCCCGCTGCGTTCGCGACGCTGGCCAAGATGGCCGCCGACGCGAAGCCTGCGGCCGCCGCGTCTGCCGCGCAGTAGTATCGGTTCTAGCCGGCTGTTGTTGTGAAGGTGGCGGAAGCCACGTTCACAACAGCACGCAACTCATGAGCGATCCCGCCCGCCAGGTCGAAGATCTCCGCGCCCAGTTCGAACGGGAAATCGCCGCTGCAGCGGCCGAGCCCGAGTTGCGCGTCGTCCGCGATCGGTACCTGTCGCGGAAGGGCGGGCTCGTGTCTGCGCTCTTGAAGGCGCTCGGCGCGGCGCCCGCCGAGGAACGGCCGCGACTTGGCCAGCTCGCAAATCAGCTCAAACAGGATATCGAGGCGAGGCTGACCACCGCCCTCGAACAGGCCGAACGGAGCAAGCGGCCGAAGGGCGCCGTCGACGTCACGCTCCCCGGCCGACGGCCCGACTATCGGCCATCGGCACCCACTCACGATCCTGAGAGAGCAGGTCGAGGCCATCTTCTCTCGCTTCGGATTCCTCGTCATCGAGGGACCCGAGCTCGAAGACGACTATCACAACTTCGAAGCGCTCAACATGCCGCCGGAGCATCCCGCGCGGGACATGCAGGACACGCTGTATCTCGCCGAGCCGCTTCGCTCGTCCGCCGGGTCGCCGGCGACGCTGTTGCGGACCCACACTTCGGGGATGCAGATCCGCTACATGGAGAAGTATCCGCCGCCTGTGCGGCTGATCGCCCCCGGCCGCGTCTACCGCCGGGACGATTTCGACCTGACCCACACGCCGATGTTCACACAGGTCGAAGGTCTCGTCGTCGGCGAGCACGTGACGCTCGCGGATCTCAAAGGCACACTCGTCGCGTTCGTGCACGAGCTCTTCGGCGCCGACCGCGCGGTCCGCTTCCGTCCGAGCTTCTTCCCGTACACGGAACCGAGCGCGGAGATTGACATCAGTTGTGCGGGCTGCCGCGGCACCGGTCTTGTCTCGCCGAAGCCCGGTTCCCAGGGCGAAGGCGGATGTGCGATGTGCAAGCGCACGGGCTGGCTGGAGATCCTCGGAAGCGGCATGGTGCATCCGGCCGTGTTCGAGGCGGTTGGCTACGATCCCGAACGGTACACGGGTTTCGCATTCGGCATGGGCCTCGAGCGTGTCGCACTCCTCAAGTGGGGCGTCGAGGACATCCGGCTGCTCTACGAGAACGATCTTCGCTTCCTGGAGCAGTTTCCGCTGTGAAGATCGTCCTGCCGTGGCTGTCGGAGCTGGTGAGCGTCCCCTCGGACGCCGAGAAAGTCGCGCGCGAGATCTCGCTGCGGGGCTTCGAGGTGGCGTCTGTCGAAACCCGCGGCCTGCCCACGATCGACTTCGAGATCACGGCCAACCGCCCGGATTGCCTGAACCATCTCGGCATCGCGCGCGAGGCCGCGACGATCTGGGCGCATCCGCTCCAACAGCCTGAAGCGCTCGTCGTCGCGGCTCCCCCGTCCGGGCCACCGGCCCCCCTGCTCGATGTCCGCCTCGAAGACGAAGCGCTCTGCCCGCGCTACTGCGCCCAGGTGTTCGAGGTGACGATCGGTCCGTCGCCGCGCTGGCTCGCCGAGCGCCTCGAAGCGGCAGGCGTTCGGCCGATCAGCAACGTCGTCGACGTCACGAACTACGTGATGCTGGAGATCGGCCAACCGATGCACGCGTTCGATCTCGATCGGCTCGACGGCAAGTCTCTCGTGATTCGCCGCGCACGGCCTGGCGAGCGCCTGACGACGCTGGACGGAGTCGACCGCGCGCTCGATTCGGAAATGCTGGTCATCGCCGACGCGTCGAGGGCCTCGGCGATCGGCGGCGTCATGGGCGGTGGCCGCTCCGAGATCGGTGCGGGAACGACGAGAATCGCGCTCGAGAGTGCGTGCTTCCACCCGGCCTCCGTTCGAAGGACGAGCAAGCGGCTGGGATTGAAGACTGAAGCATCGATCCGCTTCGAGCGCGGAGGCGACATCGCCGCACCGCCGACTGGCATCGGACGCGCGGCTGCCCTCTTCCGGCAGATCGGCGCCGGCCAGGCAGTCGGCGGCCTCATCGATCGGTATCCGACGCCCCGCGCGGACACCCGCATCGCGCTGCGGTCTGCGCGGATCGGCCGCGTGCTCGGCATGGACGTGCCGCAGGCTGACGTCGTGCGGATCCTGACGGCGCTCGGCTTCGATGTGGAATCGACGGATCTCGACCGCGGCGCCTGGAGCATGGGCGTTCCGAGCTTCCGCGTCGATGTGACGCGCGAGATCGACCTCATCGAAGAAGTCGGGCGGCATTACGGATTCGACCGTCTGCCGGCCACGTTCCCCGTGCTCTCGACGCCGCAAGCGGCGCCCGACAACCGGATCGCGACGGATCGCAGCCTCCGGCGGGTACTTCTCGCCGCCGGCTTCTCCGAGTCGGTGACGTTTGCCTTTATCGAGCGGCAGGCTGCCCTGCCCTTCTGCGCTCCGGGGGTCGAGCCGGCCGCCATCGCCAATCCGCTCTCCGAGAAGTTTGCTGTCCTGAGGCCATCTCTGCTGGCGGGTCTCGTCGACGCGTGCGTCCACAACCGTCGCCGGGAACGGCGCGACGTCCGGGTGTTCGAGACGGGCAGCCGCTTCACCGCGGATGGCGAAGGGCGCGCGGCCGCATTCGCGTGGTGCGGCGCGGCGGCGGGGCCGCATTGGTCAGGACCGACTCGCACCGTGGACTTCTTCGACGCGAAGGGCGTCATCCAAGCGCTCGCCGGTGCGTCGGGACTGGCAGTCGAGTTTGCGCCCGTCGAGCGACCGTTTCTCGCATCCGGTCGAGCCGCGGAAGCTCGCCTGATCGATCGGACCGCGACCGAAAGTGCGCCGTGGACCGGAACGACGCTGGGAGTCTTCGGTCAGCTGCTGCCTGCCGTTGCCGAAGCGCGCGGCTTCCCCGCCGGAGAAGAGATCTACGTCGGCGAAATCGATCTCGCCCTGGTGTCGGTGGACGGTGCGGGAGACGACGTTCGTGCGGCGGCGCTGCCGAGGTTCCCTTCGATCGTGCGTGATGTCTCGATACTCGTCGACGAAGCCTTGCCTGCTGCTGCCGTTCGTGGCACGATCCGTTCGGTAGCGCCCGACACACTCGTCTCGATCGTCGAATTCGATCGATATCAGGGAAAGGGCGTGCCGGAAGGTCGAATCAGCCTGTCCGTGCGCCTCACGTTCCGTGCGTCGGATCGCACGTTGACGGACGACGAGGCGCAGGCGGCGACCGAACGCATCGTAGAGGCGCTGCGCGCCGCACACAACGCGGAGCGGCGGTAGTCTCTCAGGCGGCTCGCCCACGAGAATCTTGTGCTCGTTGGCGAAGAGCCGCATAACGGGTAGGCGCGCCACGGGCGCGCCCCGACCGGAGCGGAGCGGAGGGCTCGCGAGCGACGGCGATGGGGGGCCGGCGGGGCGAAGCCCCCCGGTCTAATTAGTAGGCGCGCGAACGCGCGCCCCGCCGGAGCGGAGTGGGGCACGGGGCCCCGCGAGCGACGGCGATGGGGCGGGGCGAAGCCCCCCGGTCTAGTTAAAGGAGAACGTCTTGGCCAAAGGACTCGCCACGCGCTCGATCGATCTCGGAGCCGATCGATCGTCTGGAAGAGAAGCTCAAGCTGCTGGTCGGTGTCATCGAGCGCTTGCGGGGCGACAGCGCGCGCATGGCGGAAGAAAACACCCGGCTGGCCCGTGAGCTGGACGCAACCCGTTCGCGCCTGACCGAGGCGGAAGGCACGAGCGCCGAGATGGTGGCGCTTCGCGAGGAACGGGAGCTGATTCGGTCGCGCGTCGGCGACATGCTGCAGCAGATCGAATCGCTCAATCTTTGACCGGGGCTCCGTCCCGGACCCCGGCTCAGTCGCTGTGGTCGCGGCCGGCATTCTGGGCCGATCACTCGAGCGCACAGCCCCGCGAGCGACGGCGATAGGGATCCGGCGGGCGACGCCCCCCGGTCGTAAACAAAGACCGCGCGAGCCGAAGGCGAACGCGGCCGCCGGAGCGGAGCGGGGCCCCGGGGCCCCCGCGAGCGACGGCGTAGGGGGGTCCGGCGGGGCGAAGCCCCCCGGTACAAGATGGATCATCAACAGGAGTCCCGCGTCATCCACGTCGAGATCCACGGGCAGCGCTATCCGATTCGGAGCGCCCTCGACACGCAGTACGTGGCAGAGCTCGCGGCGTTCGTGGACGAGAAGATGCGGCTCGCCGCCAAAGAGTGCCCCGCGGGCGACACACTGAAGATTGCCGTCCTCGCGGCGCTCAACGTCGCCGACGAGTTTTTCCGTGCGTGCGACGCGGACCAGGATCGCCAGGCCGGCCTCCAGAACCGGGCAATCGAGCTGGAACGAATGGTCGATCTCGCGCTCGGTCTGGCGGACCCTCACTCCGGGGCGGACCGAGACCCGCAAACCGATTTGGATCAAAGGGATCTCGACGCCCGCCTCCGCCTGAAGTAAGATCCTTCTCAGGAGTTCTGATCGCCCTGCTTTGTTCGTGATGGCTCGGAGGCTCGTTTGAGCCAACGTTTCATCCCGAAGTGAATCGCGACGTTGCGTGGTGTGCATGCCTCTGTAAGAGGAAGCCTGAAGCGCGGCTTGTGTAGCGGTTCCACCTGCTTTACGCAGGTTCATTCGACCTCCCCACACGGCAAAGCGGGGCACTTTCCTCCGGTCAGTCTGATGTCAGGCCCGGCCGCGGGCTCGCGTCCTCACATTCATCCTGGCGGCATCCGGGCACGACTCACTGACGCATCGCTCGGGCACCACCGGAACGAGCTGACCCCCGCCGCCGTGCGGAAGTCCATGCGCGACCGGCACTCGGTCGGCCAGACCCGACGGGCTTCGCCCAACCGATGCCACCTCGCACGTGCCGCACCCGGCGGGATTCCCGCGGGGATCGAACCTCGCGATATTGCGACGGGGACACGCATGGCTGTACCAGCCAGCTATCTCGCCAACGCTGCGATCACGGCGGCCATTTCGGGCGGCGCCGTCACCTACTGGTTGGTCAGCGCCCGACGATCCATGGGCGCCTCCGCCGACCGGGCTCGCGCAGAGGCCGACCAGATCACCCGGCAAGCCGAACGCGAAGCCGAGACACTCCGGAAGGAGGCCGCTCTCGAGGCGCGTGAGCGCGCTCACGAGCTCGCCACAACGGCGGAAGCCGCGGCGCGTGTCCGGCAGCAGGAAATCGTCAACCTCGAACAGTCGCTCGCCGACAAGACTCGCGCGCTCGCGGATCGCCTGGCCGTAACCGACAGGATGGAGAGAGAGCTTCGCGGCCGTGAACAGGCCGCGCGCGATCTCGAGCAGGCGGCCGCGGCCTCCGTCGCCAGGAGCGAGCAGCTCGTCTCGGAACGCCAGCGCGAGCTTCAGCGCGTCGCCGGCCTGAGCGCAGACGAGGCCAGGGAAATGCTCCTTCGCCAGCTCGAGGCGGACGTCCGGCGGAGCGCGGCGAACCTCGTCAAGCGTCTCGAGACCGAGGCCCGGGAGACAGCAGCAGCCCGCGCTCAAGAGATCATCGCCGACGCGATCCAGCGCAGCGCCGCGGAGCACGCCATCGAGACCACCGTCTCTGTCGTGGACCTCCCGAGCGATGACATGAAGGGACGGATCATCGGCCGCGAGGGCCGGAACATCCGGGCCCTCGAGACAGCGACCGGCGTCGAGCTGATCGTCGACGACACGCCCGGCGCGATCATCCTTTCCAGCTTCGATCCTTTCCGCCGCGAGGTGGCGCGGCAGGCAATCGAGCGCCTGATCGCGGACGGCCGCATCCATCCCGCACGGATCGAGGAAGTCGTCGAAAAGGTGAAGGCGGAGATGGAGGAAACGGTCCGCCGCGAGGGCGAGGCCGCTGCTTTCGAGCTGGGACTCTACGACCTCCATCCGGAAGTTCTGCGGTTGATGGGGCGGCTCAAGTTCCGCACCAGCTACGGCCAGAACGTGCTCAATCATTCCAAGGAGGTCGCGTTCCTCGCCGGCATCATGGCGAAGGAGCTCGGATTGAACAGCCCCGTGGCGGCCCGCGCCGCGTTCCTGCACGACATCGGCAAGGCGATCGATCGCGATCTGCAGGGCACCCATCTCGAGCTGGGACTCGAGTTTCTCCGCAAGCACGGCGAAACCGAACCGGTCCTGTTGGCGGTCGCCGCCCATCACATGGACATCGACTGGCCGTCGCTGGAGGCGATGATCGTCCAGGCTGCGGACGCGATCTCCGCCGCGCGCCCTGGCGCGCGCCGGGACATCCTCGAGTCCTACGTGAAACGGCTCGAGAAGCTGGAAGGCATCGCGGACTCCTTCCACGGCGTCTCCAAGGCCTTCGCGCTCCAGGCCGGTCGCGAAATCCGCATCGTCGTCGAGAGCGACACCGTATCGGACGAGGAAACGGTCTGGCTGTCGAAGGACATCGCCCGCCGCATCGAGAACGAGCTCGAATACCCGGGCCAGATCAAAGTCACCGTCATCAGGGAGACCCGTGCCGTCGATTACGCCCGGTAGCTCGCAGGTTTCACCTGCACCCGGGCACGGTGAGCGCGCGCTCATCGATCGAATCCGGCGGCGCTTCCCGGCTCCCCCCGTCCCGCTCGTCGTCGGAATTGGCGACGATGCGGCGGTAGTGAAGCCTGAGAGGGGCGCGCTTCAGGTTCTGACCACCGACGCGCTCGTCGAAGGCGTGCACTTCGACCGGCGCTACTGCTCTCTCGCCGACATCGGATACCGTGCGCTTGCAGTGAATGTGAGCGACATTGCCGCAATGGGCGCTGCGCCGCGACTGGCGCTTCTCTCGCTCATGCTGCCGGACGGGATCGGCGTGGAGGAGGTCGAGGCCCTCGCGGACGGAGTCGCGGTGATGGCCGCGGAGGCTGCGGTCGGGATAGCGGGCGGCAACGTTACCCGGACGTCAGGACCGCTCGTCGTCGACATGACGGTCGTGGGCGCCGTAAAGCCCCGAAAGTTTCTGACACGCGGTGGCGGCCGGCCGGGGGACATCGTCTACGTCAGCGGATCCCTCGGCGCAGCCGCCGCGGGCCTCGACTGGCTCCGCTCCCGACAGGCAGGTCCTGCGGGGGTTCCGGAGGATCCCGGCCTGGCGGGCTGTGTCGACCGCTATCGCAGGCCGGTCCCTCGGGCACGTCTAGGCACCCTGTTGGGCCGAACCCAGACTGCCCGCGCGTGCATGGACCTGAGCGACGGGCTCGCCGATGGCCTGCGACAGCTCGCGCAGGCAAGCGGAACCGGCGTCCGGGTCGATGCTGAGCGTCTGCCGATAGACCCGGCGGCACGGCGGTGGTTCACGGCGCAGGGCGGCGACCCTGTCATCTCGTCGATCGCCTCTGGCGATGACTACGAGCTCCTCTTTGCCGTGCCCCCGAAAGGCGGCGGGCGCGTCAGAGCTGTCAGCCGGCAGGCGCGCGGTCTGCAGTTGACGCCCATTGGAGAGTTGACCAGGGAACCCGAACTGGCTCTGATGCGTAACGGTCAGACTGAAATCCTGCCGTCCGGGTTTTCACACTTCTAACGGCGAATGCTTCCCGCGCGGACCAGGCGGTGGCTCGAGCAGCTGCTGCACACGCACGATACGCCCCAGAGAACTGCGGCCGCCTATGCGCTGGGGGTCTTCTTCGGATTCTCTCCCGTGCTCGGCCTTCACACCGTGCTCGGCATCACGGCGGCCTTCATCTTCAATCTGAATAGGCTGGCGGTGGTGCTGGGGATCTACTCCAACCTGCCCTGGATCCTGCCGGCCTACTACAGTCTGGCCACGCTGGCGGGAGCCGCCCTCCTGGGGGTTGAGGTCCCTCCGGGGCTGCTGAAGGAGCTCACGGAGGCCCTCCAAGGCTTTTCCTGGGGAGAGTTCAGGCAGTTTGCGCACGCGCTGTGGCCCCTAGCGCGCGCTTTCGTGCTCGGCTCGACGCTGGGGGCGATCATCCTGGCCGCGATCGCGTATCAGACGTCCCTCGCGATGATCACAGCGCATCGCCGGCGCCTGGCTCTCACCGAGGGCGGCTCTCCCGATCGACGGCCCTAGTCGTATAGGGCATTCGCCAAAGTCAAGCTTTGACCCGTCGGCTTGCGACCGGTATAGTGAAAGCTCCCCAGCCGTCCGTCGGAGTTGACCTATGCTGTTATCCCGGTCTACCGGTCGGAAGGTTCTTGTCACGGCTGCTGCCGCTGTCACGTTTGCGTCGCTGTACGAAGTCACCACCCTCGATTCCCGCAATGCCACAAGAGAGCTGGAGTTACGCGACTCCACAGCCCTCCCGTCGCCAGGGGCACGCCTGCGATTTTCTGTCACAGG
Organism: uncultured Acidobacteriota bacterium; assembly: GCA_963730995.1. Taxonomy (GTDB): domain Bacteria; phylum Acidobacteriota; class Vicinamibacteria; order Vicinamibacterales; family 2-12-FULL-66-21; genus CAVSUB01. Next base: position 1,548,657 of record CAVSUB010000013.1, read on the forward strand.
CTACTGCAAAGGCACCACCACTGCTTCCGGAGTGAACGTTCGGACAGGGATTGCCGCCTCGGATCCCGGGCTGCTGCCCGTCGGATCGGTCATCCAGATCGACAAGCTGGGCGACCGCTACAACGGCATCTACACGATCATGGACACGGGTCCGGCCGTCCAGGGACGCGAGCTTGATATCTACATGTGGAACTGCAACGAGGCGCTGGCGCTCGGCCGTCGCGCGGCCGCCGTCACGGTCGTCCGGCTTGGCTGGAACCCCAAGGCCAGCACGCCGAGGCTCATCGACCGGCTGTTTCGCCAGAGCGAGGCGCACCTCCCGACGCAGCCCCTGGAAGCCTCAGCCTTTTCGAAGTAGGGCGGGGTCTTTAGACCCCGCCACGGCATTGTCGAGGGGGGGCTTTTAGACCCCGCCACGGTATCGTCGCCGCCCCGCACCCTACGTGTCCGCCCCTCCCGCCCCCTCCGCTGACGCCCCGGCCAGCGCCCCCGGGTCCTCCGCTTCCTGGTCCTTGTACTGGAGCTGATACAGCTTGTAGTAGATCCCGCGCTGCGCCAGGAGCTGCTGATGGCTGCCGCTCTCGCGGAGCGTGCCCCGGTGGAGGACAAGGATGTTGTCCATGTCCTGGATGGTCGACAGCCGGTGTGCGATGGCGATGGTGGTCCTTCCCTCCATCAGGACGTGCAGGGCGTCGCGGATCATCAATTCCGTCTCGGTATCCACGCTCGACGTCGCCTCGTCCAGAATCAAGACACGTGGGTCGAAGGCCAGCGCACGGGCGAACGACAGCAGCTGCTTCTGCCCGACCGACAGCGTCGCGCCCCGCTCGGCGACAGGGCTCTCGTATCCGAGCGGCAGTCGTTCGATGAACGCGCTCGCATGCACCGCTGCGGCGGCCCGCCTGACCTCATCGTCGGTGATGGAGGCGCGGCCGAGCCGAATGTTGCCCGCAATCGTGCCCGAGAAGAGATGCACATCCTGCAGGACGAGGCTGAAGATCGATCGCAGGTCCTGCAGCTCCATCTCCCGGATATCGACGCCATCCACCAGAATGCGGCCCTTGCTGACATCGTAGAACCGCAGCAGGAGGTTGATGAGCGTGGACTTCCCCGCGCCCGTCGCGCCGACGACGCCAACGCGCTCGCCAGGACGGACCTCGAACGACACGTCTCGCAGGACGTAGTCTTCCCCGAGTACGCGAACCACACGTGGTCGAAGGCGATCGAGCCGGGACCCGCCGCTCGCCGCTCGCCGCTCGGCAGTCCCGGAACCGCGCTCGGCGCTAAAAGTTGGCCAGACACTCCTGGGGCAACCAGCGAGCCACGAAAGCCGCGATCTCCCACCGGCCCAGCGACTTTCACATTCCCGAGCCCCGAGTCCCGAGCGGCGAGTCCCGGTCTGAGTCCCGAGTCCCGAGCCGCGAGTCCCGAGACGATCGTCACCGGCGTGTCCAGCAGCGTGAAGATCCGCTCGGACGACGCCATCGCGGCCTGCAGCACGTTGAACTTCTCGGACATGTCGCTGATCGGGCGGAAGAACCGCTGGGAGTACTGCAGGAACGCCACCAGCGACCCGAGCGTCAGCGTCCCCTCCATCGTCCAGCCGCCGCCGAACCAGATGATCAGCGCCGAAGCGAGCGCGCCGATCACCTCGATCGCGGGATAGAACACCGCGTAGTAGAGGATCGAGTCCACGTTCGCGTCGCGGTGTGCGCTGTTGATCTCGTCGAATCGTGCGGAGCTCCGCCGCTCGCGGCGGAACAGCTGCACGGTCGCCATGCCCGTGATGTGCTCCTGGAGGAACGCGTTGATCCTCGCGATCCAGGTGCGGACGGTCCGGTAGGAGTCTCGGACGTGCCGTCGGAACCACTGCGTCACCACTACGATGAGCGGCAGTACCGCGAAGGCCACGAGCGCGAGCCGCCAGTCCATGATGACGAGGACGATCATGATGCCGAGAAGCGTGAACACGTCCCCGAAGATCGACACGACGCCGGCGGTGAAGAGATCGTTCAGAACGTCCACGTCGGTCGTCACTCGGGTCATCAGGCGCCCGACCGGATTCCGGTCGAAGAATCGCATGTCGAGCCGCTGCAGGTGCTCGTAGATCTCGGTGCGCAGGTCGAACATGATGCGCTGCCCCGTCATCTGGAGCACCCAGGTCTGGAGGTATTCGAGCGTGAACGATCCGACGAGGACGCCGAAGAAGATCAGTGCAATCCGGTTCAGCCCCTGCAGGTCACCCGTCGCGATGTAGCGATCGATGGCGAGCTTCATGATGTAGGGCTGCGCCAGCTGAAGGACCGACGCCGAGATGATCGCCGCGAGCGCAATCGCGACGTACATGGTGTACGGCCGCAGGTAGCGCAGCAGCCGGCGCATCAGCCGGGCATCGTAGGCTTTGCCGAGGATCTCTTCTTCCATTTATCACTTTGTGCCGGGGCCCCACCCCCGGCACCTGCCAGCACTCGCTTTGCTCGTGCCGTTGGTTAGTGGCGACTGCCTCAGTCTCGAGGAAGCGACTGCTGACTGCCTGACTGAACTGTCGACTGCGACTGTCCTGACCGCCGACCGCCGACTGAGTCAGGCTTCAGCCAGCTCCTCTTCTAAGAGTTGTTTCTTGAACATTTCGCTGTAAATCCCTCCCGCGCGGACGAGCTCGTCGTGCCGGCCGCGTTCGACGATGCGGCCGCGTTCCAGGACGAAAATCTGATCGGCGTCTCGGACGGTGGAGATGCGGTGCGAGACGATGATCGACGTGCGCTGGCGCATCACTCCGCGCAGCTTCCCCAGGATCTCCTCTTCGGTGTACGTGTCGACGGCTGAGAGTGCATCGTCCAGAACGAGGACCCGCGGATCGAGCATGACGGCGCGTGCGAGAGCGGTCCGCTGCTTCTGGCCTCCGGACAGTGTGATCCCGCGCTCGCCGACGAAGGTGTCGTAGCCCTTGGGGAACTCCTCGACGTCCTTGTCCAGACGCGCCACCGCGGCTGCCGCGCGCACCCGCTCCGCAATTCGGGCGGGAGCGTCCGGATCGTCCACACCGAACGCGACGTTCTCGGCCATCGTGTCCGAGAAGAGAAACGGCTCCTGCGGCACGAAGCCAATCGCCCCGCGCAGCCTCGACAGCGGAATCTGGCGCACGTCGACATCGTCCACGTAGACCGTACCTGGTGGTGGATTGTGGAGGCGCGCCAGAAGGTTGATGAGCGTCGACTTGCCGGACCCGGTCGCGCCGACGAAGGCCGCGGTTTCCCCCGCCGGAATCCTCAACGAAACATGATCGAGGACGGGTTTCTCGCTGCCCGGATACGTAAAGACGAGATCGCGGACCTCGATCCCGCCTCGGATCTCGAGTGCTCTGCCCTCCGGCGTGACACCGGCGTCGTCGATTTCAGGAACGGCGTCGAGGACTTCGCTCATGCGCTTCCAGGAAGCCATCCCCCGCTGAAGGATGTTGGTGACCCAGCCGAACGCAATCATCGGCCACGAGAGCATGACCAGATATGCGTTGAAGGCCACGAAATCGCCGAGCGTGATCCGGCCCCTGATGACTTCCCGACTGCCCAACCACAGGACCAGAAGCGATCCCAGCCCGAGGAAGAAGGTCATGCTAGGAAAGAACATGCCCTGGAGGCGAATCAGCCCGCGATTGCGGCGCACGTACTCCGCATTCGCGTCGCGGAAGCGCGCAAGCTCGTGGGGCTCCTGACTGTAGGCGCGCACTACGCGCACTCCTGACAACGCTTCCTGGACCACGGCACTGATGTCGGAGAGCTGGGCCTGGATGGCTTCAAAGCGAGTGTGAATCGCGCTGCCGAAGTACTTTACGCTGATCGTGACGAGCGGAAGCGGCAGGAGTGCCATCAGCGTAAGCCGTGCGTCGATCGAGCTCATCAGGATGAGCGCCACGACGAACACCAGCAGCGTGTTCGACGAGTACATCACTGCCGGACCCACCATCATCCGGACGGCGTTGAGGTCGTTCGTCGCGCGCGACATCAGGTCGCCCGTGCGACGGGCCTGATAGTAGGCCAGCGGCATCTGCTGCAGCCGCGCGAAAAACGCGTTGCGGAGATCGAACTCGATGTCGCGGGAGGCGCCGATCAGAATGCGCCGCATCAGGAACCGGAACACGGAGCCGACCATCGCGACCCCGAGGAGAAGCCCCGCATACATCGCGAGCTTCTGACGAGTGACGCCAGCGTTCAGATCGTCGATGGCGTGCTTCAGGATCCACGGCGACAGCAGCTGAATCGCTGTCGTAACAAGGACGCAGGTGAGGCCGAGCACGAACGCGCGACGATACCGGAGAGCGTATGGCAGGAGCCGACGAACCGCGGGGCTCATTGGCCGAAGTATACCCGCCTCAGTCAGCAGTCGGCGGTCGGCGGTCGGCAGTCGCGGTCGGCAGTCGGCGCTCGGCGCTCGGCGCTCGGCGCTCGGCGCTCGGCGCTCGGCGCTCGGCGCTCGGCGCTCGGCGCTCGGCGCTCGGCGCTCGGCAGGAACCTTAGCGGGAAGCGGGAAGCCGGAAGCGGGAAGCCGGAAGCGGGAAAGCGGAAGGAGTGTTATTATCCAGCCGCTAGATTATCGATAATAGAGTTCCCAGGAGAGAGCTTATGGTTGCCAGACTGCGTCCGGTTCCGGTGTTGATTGGCCTTGCGGCTCTCATGATCGTCGACCGCCCCCTGGTTCCGGTCGCGCAGCAGGCTGCGGCTCCCGCCTCGGCGAATGGTCCCGTCATGCTGACGAACCAGCAGGACCGTCAGCGCATGATGGATCTGCTCAAAATCACGATGTTCCCATCGGGGCCGGGCGCCTATCTCGCGTCGACCTACGACGAGACGACCGCGAATCCTTATCCGAACCTTCCGGATCCGCTCCTGATGAACGGCGGCACCAAGGTAACCACGCCGGCGCAGTGGGCGAAGCGGCGCGCGGAGATCGTCGAGCTCTTCGACCGCGAAGTTTACGGCCGACGACCCAAAGTGCTGCCCAAGGTGAAGTGGGAGGTCCTGAGCACGACGACCGGAACGACTGGCAACACACCCGTCGTCACGAAACAGCTCGTCGGGCACGTCGACAACTCTGCCTATCCGGCCATCACCGTCAACATCCTGGCGTCGCTCAGCACGCCGGCGGATGCAAAGGGGCCCGTGCCGGTCGTCCTGATGTTCGGTGGCGGACCGCCTCCCGACGGAGTGACCGCACAGCCGAATCCGTGCGCACCTCCCGGAGGTGCGCCCGCGCGCGGGGCGGTTGCCGGCGGCGCGGCGCGAGGCGCGGGCGGAGCGGGCGGCGGCCCGCCCGCACCGCCGCCGGGACCGACAGCCCAGGAGCAGATCGTCGGGCGCGGATGGGGCTACGCAAGCGTCAACACCGCCAGCGTCCAGGCTGATTGCGGGGCCGGACTGACCGTCGGGATCATCGGTCTCGTGAACAAGGGTCAGCCGCGCAAGCTCGATGACTGGGGCGTCCTCTCGGCGTGGGGCTGGGGCATGAGCAAGGTCCTCGATTACTTCGAGACCGACAAGACCGTCGACGCCAGGAAGGTCGCCGTGCAGGGACACTCGCGGACCGGCAAGGCCGCGCTCGTCGCGATGGCCTACGACGAGCGGTTCCTGACAGGCTTCATCAGTTCATCGGGCCAGGCCGGCGCCAAGCTCCATCGGCGGAAGTATGGCGAGCTCGTCGAGAACATCGCCGCTCTCAACGAGTACCACTGGATGGCGGGCAACTATCTGAAGTACGCGGGACGATGGGATCAGCTGCCGGTCGACTCGCACGAGCTCGTGGCTATGTGTGCCCCGAGGCCCGTCTTCCTGAGTGCGGGCAAAGGTCCTGACTCCAATCCTGACGGCACGATCAAGATGCTGAGCCCCGGCGACCCAAACGTGATCCTGAGCCGCGGTCCCGTCGAGCAACAGGCGGCGAACATCAACGACGCGTGGGTCGATGCCAAAGGCACGTTCCTCGCTGGTGTGGGCGCGAGCCCCGTTTACCGGCTGCTCGGCAAGAAGGATCTCGGGACTACTGAGTTCCCGGCGATCGAGACGGCACTCGTGTCGGGAGACATCGGCTTCCGTCAGCACTCGGCTGGCCACACACCCGGACCGAACTGGCCGGTGTTCCTGGACTTTGCCGCGAAGTACTTCAGCGCGCCGGCAGCCGGGTCGAAGACCACAGCGCAAGTGCGCTAGGCGGCGTTCGGCGCTCGGCGCTCGGCGCTCGGCGCTCGGCGCTCGGAAGGAACCTTAGCGGGAAGCGGAGAGCCGGAAGCGAGAAGCGGGAAGCAGATTCAACCGGGCACCCCCGAAGGGATGCCCGGTTGTGCCGATCTAGTGGCTCGTATCCGCTGATTCAGTAGCGCGCGGTCGCATTGTTCGGCCAGAATCCGCAGCCGTGACAACGGAACGGCTGCTACTGATTCAGGCGTTACATCCTACTAGAACTCGATCCGTGCGCCGACCTGGAGCTTTCTCGGCGCATAGCTCGTGTTGTACGCCGTCAGCAGCAGGAACTGCGTCGACGCCTGGTTACCCGTCGGATTCGCGAAGTTCGTGCGGTTCGTCAGGTTGAACACGTCGACGAACGCCTCCACTCTGCGCCGGTTGGGCAACGAGAAGCGGTAGCCGAATCGCGCGTCCATCTCGAAGAACGCCGGTCCGTACGCGCCGTTGCGCTCGCTCTTGTAGTTGTCCACCGTGAACGCGTTCGCGCCGTTTCCGGAGTACTGGCCGGCCGCCAGCGGCTCGGCCTGTGTGCCATTGCGATCCGGGTCGATGTTCGCATTCGTGAGGCTGAACGGTGCACCGCTCAGCGCGCGGGCGACCCAGCTCGCCTGCAGGCCGCCGGTGTGCGGCACGGTCGCCTGCCCGCTGACGACGAAGTTGTGCCGGGTGTCGAACGACGACGGCCCCTCGTTGAGGTCGAGGTGCAGATCGTCGAGCACTTGGAAGGGGCTCGCCGCCACGCCGTTGCCGGATATATTCCCGCGCGAATAGGCAAGCGTGTACGAGACGCGCGTGCTGTAGTTATGGCTGAACCGCTTGTTCAGGCTGACCAGCAGCGCGTCGTAATCGAGCTTGCCGACGTTCAACGGCTGCGATACGCCCGTCGTGAACGGCGCGAAACCGGGGTACGTGGTCTGGAGCTCGGCGACGGCCGCGTTGAGCGTGGCGCTGGGCTGCCGGACGAGCGGCGACGTGGCGTCGGTCGTTCCGCGCAGGCCCGGGTTGAGCTCCAGCAGCACCATCGCGTCACGGCTGAAGGCGTGCACGTAGTCCGCGCTCACGGCCAGGTCGCCGACGAGCTGACGCTCGTAGCCGACCGTGACCTGATCGGTGTACGGCGTCCGGCGATCCGCGTTGTCCCAGCTCGCGCCCGTGTTGCGCAGGAGCTGCCCGCTAGGGAAGTCCTTCTCGAGCTGCGCATGATTGATCACCGGACCGTTGACGAGGTAAATGTTCGTCGGAAACTGTCCGTTGCGCGGACCGGGATCGGCGTTCGCCGTCGGGAAGTTCACAGTGAACGAGGACGTGAATGGGGTGCCGGTGTAAAGCCCTCCGATCAGCTCGAAGTGCGTCTTGTCGTAGAAGCGGCCGTACCCGCCGCGTACGATGCTGTGCCCGCCGCCGAGGTCGTACGTCACGCCGACACGCGGCTGGAAGTTGTTCCGATCGACCGGATACTTGTCGACCAGCGGGTCGTCCGTCTCTGCGATCGGAATGATCTCCACGTCGTACCGCAGGCCGAGGCTCAACGTCAGGCGCGGGGTGAACCGCCACTTGTCCTGCGCGAACGCGGCGATGTAGTGCACCTTCTCGAAGAAGCTGCTGGGGCCGCCGACGCGGATCGTGAACCGATCCGGGTACGTCCGGGGATCGGCCGAGTTGAACACCGCATCGCTGCGGCCGAACGCGAACGTCCCATTCAGGCCGCCCTGGTTGTTATTCGCCGCACCCGAGTACTCGTATTGTGCGCCGACCTTCAGGTCGTGGTCGCCGTGCTTGTTCGGGATGAACCAGGCCATCGTGTCGTCGAGCTGAATGGCGTCGTTGATGCGCGATTGTCCCGTGTTGTCCTGCTGATCGATGAAGTCCTGGAAGGACAGCGTCGGCTCGCACTTGGAGAGGTCGCGGCCGTTGCCGTTGAAGCACGCGTTCGCGAACGCCACGTTCTCTCGCGTCCACGTGAGCCTCAGCGTGTTGACGTTCGTGTTCGATAACACGGTGTTCAGGTTGGTCGCCAGTGTCTGGTCGACGTCCGATTCCTCGCGTGCTGCCCGTGCCGTCACCGCCTGCGTCGCCGTCGGGATGATCTGATTGGTCTGCGGCGACGTCTCACGGAGCCATCGGATGCTGTATGTATTGCTCGCGTTGATCTGGTGGTCGCCGCGGATGATCGTGTTCCACACCCGATCCTCCGTCGTCTGCTGGTCGTTCAGATCCGGCCGCGCGGGAATGACGATCGTGTTCGGCCGGTCGATCGCGAACCGCTCGAGGCTGGCGAAGTACTGGATTTTGTCTCGAACGATGGGCCCGCCGACCGTGCCGCCCCACCGCTGATAGCTCGTGTCGGCCTTCGCAAGATCACGCTGTTTTGCGAGGAAGTCCTTCGTCGTCAGGCTGCCGTCCTGGAAGAAGGCGAAGCCGGTGCCGTGGAGGACATTGCTGCCCGACTTCGTCACAGCGTTGACCACAGCGCCGGACGTCCGCCCGAACTCGGCGTCGAACTGATTGGTGATGACCTGGAACTCCTGGATCGCTTCGATCGGGGTCCGCGCCTGCATCCCGGCGCGCTGCCCGATGACGTCGTCGTTGTTGTTGCCCCCGTCGACGGAGTAGTTGTTGTTTCGCGGGTCCTGGCCGTTGACGCTGATCGCATCGCTGCCGAATGACTCGGTGCTGATCGAGGGGACGATGCCGGGAAGCAGCCCGATGAAGCCGATGAAATTGCCGTTCACGCTGGGGAGCTGCACGAGCGTCTCGCTCGTGATGTTCCCGCCGATCTCTTTCGACGTCACGTCGACGAGCGGGGACTCGCTCTTCACGGTCACCGTCTCGCTGACGGCGCCCACCTCCAGCGTGACCTCAATCGTCGCCGTCTTGCCAACCTCGAGCGCCAGATCGCGGCGGTCGAACTTCTTGAATCCCTGCAATTCTGCGACTACCTGGTACTTGCCGGGAACGATGCCGGTCGCGATGAACGTGCCGTCCGACCCGCTGACGGTCTCTCGGTACATCCCGGTGTCCTGGTTCCGAACGGTCACGGTGACACCCGGGAGCACGGCTCCCTGCGGATCGACCACTCGACCCCTGACTTCGGTTGTGCCCTGTTGAGCTGAGACCGGCAGCGCTAGCGCGACCAGCAGGACTAGAAGTCCACCGACCACTACTCTCTGTTTCATGGTTGAAGCCTCCTCTTCAACTGCGATTACGGCCCTCGAAAATCGACTTACGCTGTGTGTACGCACACTCATCGATCGCCGCACCTGGGTTGTCCGAGAATTTGGTGCGATGGGCCCATCCCACTGGATCTTGCGGCGTCGTTACTCACGAAAATAGGCGAAAACTGCGATGTGACGACTAGTGGGGCCGACGGCAGCGTGATTGAGCAAGCCGAGTGCCGTTCGTGCTATCCTGACCGAGCCTTTCCCAGCAGGCTCCGCGGCCCTCCTCCGGGCCCAGCAAAAACAACCGAATCGGGGCGAGAGAATTCATGCGCACATCAGCTGCAGCAGTACTCGTGTTCTGTCTGGCGTCTGTCGCACTGCCCTCGTCCGCCGACGCCCAGTACGGGGCGAAGCCATCCTCCGATCGAGCGACCGGGGAAACGTACCATATGGAAATCGGCGGGTTCCTCTGGTTTCCTACGCCGGATATCGCAATTACGAGCGAGTCGCTGGGGATCGTCGGGTCGAAGATCGACTTCGTCACGGACCTGGGAATCGAAACCAGCACGTTCAAGCAGATACGCATGGTCGCGCGGCCCAGCACCAGGAACAAGTTCCGCTTCGAGTACACGCCGATCACGTACACAGCCACGAGCACACTGAAGCGGGACTTGATTTTCAACGGAATCAGATACCCGATTTCATTCCCGGTCGCGACCGAGCTGAAGTGGAAGGCGTACCGCTTCGGCTACGAGTACGACTTCCTCTATCGCAATCGGGGCTTCGCGGGCTTTCTGCTCGAAGCGAAGTACACCGATGTCGAGGCGACTCTCTCGAACGCGCTCGACACGGAGTTCGTCCACGCCCGGGCTCCGATACCCGCCGTCGGGTTCATCGGACGCGGCTACGTGGTGCCCAATATCTCGATTACGGGTGAGTTCAGCTTCTTCCCCCTCCCGCAGGACATCAGCGAAGACTACAAGGCCAAGTACTACGACTTCGATCTGTACGGAACGGTGAACTTCACGGACAACTTCGGGGCACAGGGCGGCTATCGCTCGTTCGACGTCTTCTATCACATCAAGAAGGACGAGGGCGCCCTCACGGTCAAGGGCTTCTACTTCGGAGGAATTGTACGGTTCTGACGAAGCGGTGTTTTGCGTCTCCCGACCATCTACTCGAGCCTCACGAACGCACCGAGAAAACGTGCGTCGCGGCTCGTCGGGTCCTTTTCATTCGGCCTGAACCCGGACGTCACCTGAAACGTGACGAGAGCGGCGCCGCGGGAAGGGTCGATGGGGACGTCGACGCGCCGCTCTTCGCCTGGCGCGAGCCGCAGCGCTTCCCTCCACGCGCCGCTCCTGGCAACGACCACGTTGTCGACGGGTCCATTGCGTATCTGAAGAGCAATCGACGAACGCGGTTCGTCGGGCTGCAGCACCACCGAAGAGTCACGCGCACCACCGAGCCAGATGCCTCCGGGCTCCGGAAAGCTCCGCTCGTCCATGAAAAACGCGATCGCATGGCCGTATCGGACCGCGCGACGCGCGAGACCGTCCGCCACCTTCTCGCCGCGTGAGCGGATCGACACCGGACGGACGAACAGGCTCCGGACGTGAGCGCGGGCATCCTCGTCGGCGCGGACGACCAGCGCGCGAACATCGACCGGAAACCTGATCGGGACGTCCCGATCGAACGCCTCGGCCCGTTCGGTCACCAGGGCGAACTGGTCGCGGCCCACTCCAATCCCTGCCATCAACCAACCGCCGCCTCCCGCGCGATCGACGCCCAGCCGATATTCGCCGGCCGGCATTGCCGGGATCGCGAACAACGCGCGATCTTCTCGCGGTGCGACGGCCTGACGCGGCGCCACCGCCAGCCGAAGCTCCGTTCGCCGCACGAGATCGGCGCTCGAGAGCATCCGCCTGCCAGTGAGGTCCATCGCCAGGAGGCGGTCCTCCTGGCCGACGTGCCTCAGGAGGTTCATGACGGCCGATGCAGGCGACTTCCCATCGACATCCTCGAGCCTCCACACGACGGTGACGGCGATCATCGCGGCGAACGCCATCGCGGCACCCGCACACGTTGCCAGACTGCCGCGCGATCGGGCCAGCCCGCGGCGCTCGACCTCGCGGACAGCGAGGACTCCCAATCCGATGGCGCACAGCCAGACGGCAGCTTCGACGAAGAACAGGCCGCCCGGCTCCTGACGCTGCACGCGCGCAAAATACGATGGAAGCGCGTGGGAGAGATCCGCCGTCCGGCTCGCCCACTCCGTCCACAGCGCGTAGACGTTGCCCCGATCGAAATACGCGAGCCGTCCCCGATCGACAGTCGCCAGCAGCGTTGACAGGCCGGCCGTCACCGCGAGGCCACCCGCGAACACGATCCGGACACTTCGCGCGCGGAGAGACGCCCACCCGACGGCGATCGGAACAGCCAGCGACGGAAGAAGCGGCACGAGGAACCGCGCCGGCGAACTGAAGCCGCCCCACCACATGGCGAAGTGGGTCACGGTCACCACGTACGGCAGGGCGATGAACGCCAGCTGCGCCGAGAGCCGGCGCTGGAATCCGGCACGAGATGCGAGCACGAGCATCCCCAACGGCGCCGCGATCAGAACCGGAGCGTTCACGAAGAGGCCGTACATCTGATCGAAGAAGAGCCCGCCGAGACCGCCAACGATGTACGAGGGCGATCCAAGATCGGAGCCTCGATAGGGGATCGCCGGATCGGGAGTGCCGTAGACCGCTATGAAGAACCCAATCCAGGCGAGCGCGCTGACACTCGGAACGGCGAGGAACGCCGACCCCTTCCCCGCCGGATTGCGCGTGCGCGCGAGATCGAGGACGACGAGCGCACCGATGCTGCCCGCGAGGAGCGCGAACCGCGTATGCAGCCACGGGAGCACCGCCAACGCGGCGCCGTGGAAGAACCAGGGCAGCGCGGATTCGGCACCACTCGAGTGCTCCTCCTGCGATCGGACCAGCGCCCACACGCCGGTCAGCACGATGAGCCCCGCAGGTCCATCCGGGTACACGGTGAACGAGTTCAGCAGGAAAGTCGGCGAGAGAACGACTGCCGCCCACCCGAACCACGCGGCGCCGGTACTCCCCGTCACCCGCCGCGCCAGTTCCCACGCGAGACCGGCCGCCGTCGACGAGAGCAACAGCAGGAAGACGACCACGCCGCGATACCCGGCCAACGCGAATGCCGGCGCGACCAACGCCGAAACGCCAGGCGCGTGAATCGAATAGATGGCGCCATCGCGGCCGCGACGCAGATAGTCGGGCTTCGAGAGATCGCCTTGAAAGTACGATCGGTAGTCGCCCCGCGCGTGGTTGTTCTCGATTTTCAGGTCACGATCGAGCAGAAGACTTTGGGTAATGATCAGATAGTGAGGCTCGTCGCCGCCGGGTCGCGAGGGCGACACGCCCCATGCGGCGGCGGAGAAAACCGCCATCGCCAGCACGCCAGCGAGCACGGCTGGCCGGCGGTTCACGAACCCGACCGGGATCCACGGCACGCTGGCGAGCATCCCGGCCGTCACGGCCGTCCAAACGCCGATCAGGACCGGCCCTGACCACAACATGAAGGCTGACGGCACTCGCAGAGGCAGCCACGGCAGGAACACCAGCGCCAGCAGCGACAGCGGCAGCCGTGAGGCGCCGACGCGGCTGAGACCCACGACAGCCACACCCGCGAACAACATCACGACGAACGCGAACGGCGTCGCCGGCAGCAGCGCAAGCCTCGCCGCGCCAGCGTCACCAGGCGCGATCGTGCCTTGCGAGAGCCAGGCCGCGAGGACGGTGAGCGCGCAAGCGACCGCAGTCATGAGGCTGGTCATCACGGTCGATTGCGAGTGGGCGGTGAGGTGTCCTTCGCCGGTCTTCTGTGGTTGAATGAGCGGCATTCTACATGGAGCGTCCCGACGACACCATCCGCACACGCGCGCGGCGGACCATCGTCCTGTGCACGCTCTCGATCGCCGCCTCCGTAATCATGACGTGGCCGCTCGTAACGGGCCTGAACCGGCTCGGGCGCACGGCCAACAGCGGCGATGCCCGGGTATCGGTCTGGAACGTGGCCTGGGTCGCGCACGCGCTCCTCACCGATCCGGGCGACCTCTTCGACGCGAACATCTTCCATCCGCACCGCAACACGCTGGCGTTCTCCGAGGCCAACCTCGCCGCGGGGGTGATCGGCCTCCCCGCCTGGTGGCTCACGCGCAATCCGGAGACCACGCACAACGTCGTCGTCCTGTTCACTTTTGCGGCCTCGGTCGTCACGATGTGGCTGTTCGCGCGGCGCCTGACGGGTGACGCCTGGGCCGCGGCCACATCGGCCGTACTTTTCGCGTTCTGCCCTTTCCTCTTCTCGCACACGGCCCACATCCAGCTCTTGATGGCCGCCGGTCTTCCCCTCTCGCTCCTCATGGTGCATCGCCTCGCGGATGCGCCGTCGCCGAGAAAGGGAGTCGACCTCGGGATCGCGCTCGCGGCCCAGGCGCTTGGCTGCGCGTACTACGGGATTTTCGCCGGCTTCATGGTCGGGTATGTCGCCCTGTTTCTCGCATACGCGAGGGGACTCTGGCGTTCCCCTCGGTATTGGATTGCCCTCGCGATCGGTGTGGTCTTCTCGATGCTCCTCGTTGCGCCCGCGTTCGGCCACTACCTGCGGCTGCAGGACGAAACCGGGTTCGGCCGATCGCTCCAAGACGCCGCGCCGTACTCAGCCTACGTGAGATCGTATCTGGCGTCGGCGGCCCACGCGCACAACTGGCTCCTGCCGATCATCAAGGACTGGAACCACGAAGTGCTCTTCCCCGGCTTCCTCGCCATCATCCTTGCGGCGATCGGCGTCGTGAAGGTGGTGCGTGGGTCGGCCTCGCTTGACGCGTCCGCACCTGAAGTGGCTACCGCGCGGGAAACAGTGCTGCTCTATGGCAGCCTCGGCGCGCTGGCTTTCTGGGCGTCACTCGGCCCGCGCGCCGGACTCTATTCGCTCCTCTTCAAGACGATCCCGGTGTTCTCGCTGCTCCGTGCGCCGGGCCGGACCGGCATCATCGTCGTACTGATCCTGGCGCTTTTCGCGGCGTTCGGTGTCCGTGCCCTGAGGCGCCGGACATCGACACCGATCGCCGTCGCCTGCTGCGCCGCGGCGCTGCTGGAAATGAACGGCATTCCGATCGACTGGCGTGAGGCACGCCCCATCTCTCCTGTCTACGACGTCCTCGCCGGGATGCCCCGCGGCGCCGTGGCCGAATTCCCCTTCTACGAACGGCGGATCGACTTCTACATCCACACGATTTACATGGTGAACTCGACCCGGCACTGGCAGCCGCTCCTCAACGGCTACAGCGACTACATTCCGCCCGACTTCCGCGAGCTCGCCCTCGTCCTCGCATCCTTCCCGTCCCGCGAGAGCTTCGAGGCGATGAAGCAGCGGCGCACGCGCTACATCGTGATCCATCGGGATTTGTACGGCGCGCAGACCATGCCCCAAATCGAGGCGCGTCTGCAGGAGTTCAGGCCGTACCTGCGGCCCGTTGCGGCCGACGACCGCGTCCAAATCTACGAGATCGTCGCGTGGCCGCGTGCAACCCTGTAAATGCCCGAGATTCCTTGACTGATCCGGACTTTCGTGCAGAATGAACCTTGGGTTCGGTCCAACCGGGCTGACCACACCTCTTTCTCGTCAACTCATTTGTACGGATGTCACAGGCTCCGCCTCCCGACGACGGGAGAGATTCGTCTCCGCCGCAGAAGCCGCTAGCGAGCTGGTACGCTCAGGGGTTGTCCGATGGCGTCGGCGACCGTCTGCTGATGTTCGACAACAGCGACGCGCCGTCCCTCGAGCTGCTTCGAGTCCGCCCGGAGCTGGCCTCCGCGCCGGGATTCGAGGAAGCGTTGCGCGAGCGCGTGCAGCGTCTCAGAGGCTTCCGGCATCCGTCCTTCGCGCGCGTGCGCTCTGTCGAGAATCTCGAGCCGGACGAAGGCCTGGCGGTTGTCTCCAACTACACGCCTGGCAAGCGGCTGTCGGAGTTACTGCACCAGGCAAACGGGCCACGATTCGCGAAGGCTCTCATCCGGCAGTTGGCGCCGGCCCTTGCCTTGCTGCAGGAGCAGAGTGCTGGCCCTGGTCACGGGGCGCTGAATCTCGATCGGATCGTCGTCACCCCTGAAGGGCGACTGACGATCGTCGAGTACGTCCTCGGAGCGGCGATCGAAACGCTCGGTCTCAATTCAAGCCAGTTGGCGTCGCTTGGAATTGCGGTGCCGGCGTCGGACGGTGAGACGTCCGCGCCTCTCGACGCATCCACCGACATCTATCAGCTTGGGCTCATCGCCCTGTCAGTGCTGCTCGGCCGGCCTCTGGGTGCGGGCGAGCATCCACAGGCGTCCGCGCTTCTCAGCCAGTTCGCAGAGGCGGCGGAGCGGGATGGTGTCTCGTTTTCACCGCTCCTTCAACGCTGGATCGAACGGGCGCTTCAAGTCGACGGCGAGACATTCCAGTCGCTCGAGGAGGCGCAGACAGCGCTCGCGGAGCTGCTCCAGGAGGATCCGAGGAGAGAGCCGCCACGCCCTGGGCTCGCGGAACGCTCCGTCGCCACGGGTTCGCCCCCGCCTGTCGGGCCATCCGCCGCCAGCCAGCCCGAACCCGTCGTCAATACGCAGCCTTTCGACAGGTTCACCGAAACCATTCGCCCGACTGCGGCTCCGCCGAGAAGCCCGGAGCAGGTCTTCGCGCGAGGACCGGAGCCGCCTCGCAAGAATGATCTCAATCAGCCGTCTTCGCAAGCGCGCACGCTCTTCGACTACGAACCGACGGCGGGCAACCGCGCGCCGGTGCGCAATCGAGCCGCGGACCGCTCCGCGGAACCTCGCCCGGTCGAACGCGCCCAACCGGAACGAGCGAAACCGCGGGCGTCCGGACGAACTCGGACGTTCGGCCCTGCTGTGGCGGCGCTCGCCATGCTCTCGGCGGGCGAAGCGGTTGTCATTGCGGGGCTCGTGTACCGTGAATGGTTCATGCCCCCGGCACCGATCGTCGTCGAGACCACGGAATCCGGCGCCGACGTGGTCGTCGAGGGACGTTCGGTCACCGGGTCGCCGCTTCGTCTCACAGTTGCTCCGGACATGCGCTGGGTTCGCGTCGTCGACTCCACGCCGTCAGCGAGAGCTGCCGCCGCGAAAACCGGGCAGAAGGCGTCCGGCAGTATCCAGGTGTCCTCTCCAATCGACGTGCAGATCTTCGAAAACGACCGGCTGATTGGATCGGCACCCGGCGGCCGGCTCGAGGTCGCACCAGGCCGGCACGACCTCCAGATCGTGAACCTCGCCCTGGGATACGAGCTCCGGCAGAAGCTGGATGTCGACGCCGGGCAGACGGTCTCGCTGTATGTGGCGCCGGCGGACGGCTGGGTCAATCTGGACGCTTCGCCGGGGGCCGAAGTCTCCGTCGACGGGAAGACGATCGGACGAACCCCAATCGCGAACCTGCCCCTGGCGCTCGGCGAGCACGAGTTCACGTTCCGGCATCCTCGGCTCGGTGACGATCGTCAGAAGGTGATCGTGAAGTCGGACGCGATTACTCGCGTGACCGCGAACCTCCATCGCTGAGCGTCCTCGGGCCCGTTCTTCGAGGTCCGATGGAACCGCCGGTGATCGAGGCTTCCTTTGGCGCCTCTCGATTCCCCCGGGTGGTCAACGACACGAAGATCTGCTCCGAGATTCGCAGCAGCGGGTGCCACCTCGGACTCGCGTCGCCCTGCGCGGCGCGGATCCGCAGCATCGTTTCCGAGTCTGGAACGAGCGGAGCATCGGAGTGGAGCTCCACGTTGTCGAGCCGAACGAGCTGCCTGTATTGATGCCCGTCCCGGAGGCCCGTGCCCTTCGGTTCGAGAGAAACAACGTCCGCCCTTCCGACGGCGCCTCGTTCCGGCACGTAGAAACAGATCCGGTCTCCCTGGTGCACTGTCCCGGAAGGGTGCCCGTCCCCCCGCACGCCGAAGATGCGCCGCTTTCCGATAACGACTTCCACGAATCGCTCGGCGGTGATCGCGCTGTCGCCGTCGACCGTCGCGAGCCAGAACACCGGAGCCGCCTCGGCTCTCCGCTGAGCGGTCCTCACCTCGACGACCTCGGGCTCATCGGAGTGCGCCAGCTTCTCGAGCAGTCCGATCACGAAGTCTTGCGTCGCAACCGTTTCCAGCAGGCGCACGACGTCGTCGTGCGTAAGAATGCCCTCCCCCACGCAGTCGGACAGGAACAGCAGCGATCGCAGCGAGAGGACGCGTATCGTCACGTCCAGTCTCGCGGCAGACAGCGATTCCTCGAGCCGAATCCGGGACGGGTACGACGGCGTCAGCACGGCGAGCCCAATCGCCCCCGCGTGCGGTCCTCTGCCTGCGCTGGAGGCGTGCGCCGCGATCGAGCGCGCCAGCGGGTCGATATCTACAGTCGATGTGTGATTCGTCCGCAGCTCCAGCACCACGTCGAGCCGCGTACGAGATCGCCAGTGCCCGTCGTGCTTCAGGCCGCCGGTGCCGGGCAGATAGTTTCCAAACGTGGTGTCGAATCCGAGAGACCGGCCGAGGAGCACCACGAGATCCTGCAGGGCCCTGTGATGCTGTTCGTCGACGACGTGCGGGGCCTGATCGATCAGCGTACGGCAGCCCTGCCCGCTCGTTTCCTGATCGACCAGGAATCGGCGGAATCGCTCCCGCGGGGTGTCGAAGCCGGCGGTGTCGTCCAGCCGGCCCGCGAGCACCAGAACGTCTTCCAGAGTGATGCCCATGGAAAGAAAGACAGGTTCGGCGGGACGCCCTGGGCTCAACCTTTCGGGTCGGGCCTCAGGCAGAAGGGATCAACGCGTCACCTTCTCGAGTACGGACGTCGCGGACGGTTGCGGACGTCCCCCCGCTGGTTCGAGCGTCACCGAGGCGCCGACGACCGGTCGCGGCACGTTCCCGGGCGTGTCGGTCACGAACGTGACGCGGCCGGACGAATCGGGCGTCAGCAGGCCGGCGCTGAACGGCCCTGACGCCGTATTCAGCCAGAACTGATAGGTGGTCCCGTCTTTCAGCGCGGGAAGCCTCGATGCGCTGAAGACAAGGCCTCGAGAACGGCTCCACATGACTTTGGCGTAGGCGCGTGGCGCCGCGCTGGTTCCGTTGAGGTCGTAGCGGACGATGTCCGGAGATGCCAGCACGTTTCCGACGATCTGCGCGTGGAACGCCGTCTGGCGCGCCTCCGCAACCTCGCGACCAGCCTCCCCGCGAGTCGCCGCGAGTCGGTCGCTCGCGAGCTGGACTGCCGCTTCGCGCTGGCGGTCCGCCGCAGCCACTCGAGCGTCGGCGTCGTTCAGCCGATTCTCGACGCGGCCCTGGATCCAGACGGCCAAGGCTCCCGCGGCAGCAAGCAGCAGAACGAGCAGACCGATCGCTGACCAGGAGTGCCACCATGCGGCAGGCGTCGGGGCGGAAGCGATCCTCGCCTCGAGCGATTCCATCCGCGCGGCGAGGGATTCTGCAGCTTCCGGCAGAAGCGCCACCGGTCGCGAAGGCAGAGCCACGCCAGGCGCTGTCGCGCCCCGCAAGGTGGGACTCGAGACTCGGGAGTCGTGGTCCGACTCCCGAAGCTCCTCGTGGATCCGCATGACGCTGTCGAGCGGAAAGGCCGTCAGCGGCTCGCGGCGGGGAGGGACAGCCTGAGCGGGAGCGCCGGACTGGAGCAGGCCAATCGCAGCCTGAACGTCCTGCGAGAGCTGCGTCATGCGACCCTGTAGATCCTGTTCGAGCGCGCCGATCCGGTTTTCCGCTCGCTCGAAGCCCCGGAGCGCCAGGTTCGCCGCGGCGGCGCACGTTTCTCCCAGCGTCGCTGCCTGCTCGCGAAGCTGCTTGACGGGCTCTTCGTGGAGCTGCCGGAGCGCCTGCCACTCGTGCTCGATGGTCCGTTGAAGGTCCTTGATGCGCTGGCCCGAGTTCTGCTCCAACCGGTTCTCGAGAGCACCCCACTCGCTGAGTCGCTCCTCGAGGCTCGCGACAATTTCGGAATGCTGCTCGTCGGTCTGCCGCCACCGATCCACTATTCGCGCGCACTGCTCCGTGAGCTGTGCGAGGCGCTGCTCGACCGGGTCCGAGTCGTCCTGCATCTGCCGCCACTGCTGCAGCGTGAGGCTGAGACCATCTATCTGCGTCTGGAGATCGGACAGGCGAACATCGACGTCGGAGGTGTGCCGTCGCATCGTCTCGCTCACTATCGCACCTTCTTGTTCGGAGGTGTTTTCTTGACCGGAGCTTTCTTGCCTGCAGGTGTTCGTGCCTTCGTGGTTGACGGCGCCTTCGCACCCACCCCCGCAGGTGAGGCGCCTGAAGCTTCGGCCAGACCCGCCGCCTGAATCGGGTGGCCGCCGCCCTTGCCGTAGAGCATGCGATAGTCTTCCGCCGTTCCCAGTATCCTCTTGACGTAGTTCTGGGTTTCAGGAAACGGAATGTCGTCGATGAATTCGTCTTGATCGAGTCCAGGCCGCTCCGCCCGCCAGCGGACCACCCGATTCTCGCCGGCATTGTAGCTCGCCAGCGCGTAATACGTCCCACCGAATTGTTCCACCAGGCGTGAGAAGTACAGAGTGCCGAGCCGGATGTTGATTTCCGGGTTCGTCAGCATCGGCGTCCTGAAACGGGGTATGCCCAGCGTGCGGGCAAGCTGGCGCCCCGTAGGCGGCACGAGCTGCATCAGGCCCCAGGCGTTGGCAGACGATCGAATCTTCGGATCGAACGTGGACTCCTGCGCGATCAGAGCGGCAATCATGTAAGGGTCGAGGCCCCTGGAGGTCGAGTACTTGCGGATCCAGTCCCAATACGTGAGCGGGAAAATGACCTGAAGGATCTCCGGCGGCAGCTCCTGTCCCAGGGACGACATGTGTTGGGGATACGCCCGCCGCATCAGCGTGATTGCGCGTCGAAGGTCGCCTTTGCGGTAGTGCACCCACGCGATCGTGGCGTCGACCGGAGTCGAAGGGCCCCACGCGCGCTGCGCGAACCGCAGCTCGTTGATGGCGTCATCGTACAAGCCACCGGCCAGCAGGAGGCGAATCAGCCGCTCTGTCGGGATCGCAGACGCTGTCGCGGCAATCGCCCCCGCCTGTCTGGTCACGGGTACGGCGTCGACGCGTGCCTCGGCTCGCGGCGTCAGCTTCACGCTCGCCAGGCGCCCGTAGTACGAGTTCCCGTAGTCGGTCTGCACAAGCCGGAGACGCTCGTCTGCTTGAGGACCGTTGCCGGCCTTGCCGTGCGCACGAGCGGCCCAGTAGAGGAACGACGGCCTGTAGTCCGAGCGGCTGAACGCCGTCGCGGCGCTTTCGAACACCCTGATCGTCTCGGGATAGTCGCCGGTTTTGTACCGATACCACCCGTACTTCCAGGCGGCGCGTTCAGCGCGAATGCCCGACGGAAACTTCTCGTACAGCTCGCGGAAGGACTTCGCGGCGAGGTCGTCCTCGTTCGTCAGGATGTAGTACGTCCCGAGATTGTTGAGGGCTTCTTCGGACCACGAGCTGTCCGGGAATTCGTCCACGAGCGCGCGCGTCGCCGCCACGAACTCGTCGTCCCGGTCCAGCTCGCGGAGCGTGCTCAGGGCGAAGAACCGAGCCTCCGCTTTCCGGGATGCGTTGTCCAGATAAGGGTGCAGCTCGTCTCGCGCGGCCGGGTAGTGCTTCAGAAAGAAATCGCACTCGGCGATCCGGAGATCGACGAGCTCCCGATCGTCACCCGACACCTCACCCTGGAGCGACGCAAAGGCCGCCCGGGCTTCCGGATAGCGCCGCGCGCCGTAGAACATCTGGGCGCGGCCAAGGTCGGCCTTGTAGCTCACCCGCGTGTAGTGATCGCGCAGCGTTTCGAGCTGCGTTTCAGCCGCAATCGCGGCCTCGGTGAGCGGAAACTCGTAGTACACCCGCAGATAGGCTTCGGCCGCCTGCTTGCGTTCGTTCGCCGCAAACGACGCGCGCGCCAGCCGTAAGAGCACATCCTCGTTGATGGTGGTCTTCGATTCGACGAGGTCGCGGTAGATCGCGATGGCCGCCTTGTAGTCCCCCAGGGCTTCGGCCGCTTCCGCCTCGCCGATGGCGCTGCTCACCGAGAGATAGCCCGGCGGCTTCCGCTCGCGCAGCGCGTGGAAGAGCGCCCGGGCATCGGCCGATCGCGACAGCCGCAGCTGCGATGCTGCCGTGTAGTAGGCCGCGTAGTCGCGCAGGTCCGTGGACGCCAGCGACGCCTGGCTGACGAGCGGCAGCGCGCCCCTGTAGTCGCCCGCGCCAAACGCCGTGGCCCCGTCGATCAGTGACTTGTATGGCGCGAGCGCGCGTAGGCTGAGGTCTTCCGCTGCCGGGACGAGCCAGAGCTCTGTCGCCGTCCGCGCCAGCGGCTGGTGTGCCGTCGGAGACAACTGGTCCGATGACCGAAGCGCCGGGTTCGCCCCAGGCAGGAGGAGCAGCGCCACGACGACGATCGACAGAGTCACCTTGTACATTTGAACGATCAGGCGGAGGCGCCGAGCAGGTTGGGATCTCCTTCCGCGAGCGTCTGCACGAGCTCCTGCTGGAACAACGTCGAGCGGTGCCCGATCGACACCGGCACCCGCGCCTCGTACAGACGACGAGCCCGATCGATCTCGGGGCGAAGACGCTCCAGGAGATCTCGACGCTCCCGGCCGGTGCGGACGGCCGCCTCGTTATAAAGCTTGATCTCCGACACGAGGAGCCGCGCGTATCGTCGCGCGCTCCCGTCGTCCTCCTCCGACGTCGCGGGTCGGTTGTTGCCGGCGCCGAGCGCCTGCGCGATGCGCACGGCAGTCAGCTGCGCCAGACAGACCGACGCGTGCTGGCAGAGGATCCGGATCGCGTCAGGCCAGACGGCGGCAGCCTCAACGTCGGCCTCCCCTTCCGCGTAGAGGACCACAACGCATTTATCCCCTACGACAATCGGAACCACCAGGCCCGAGCGGCCCGGCGCGCCAGGGGCGGCATCATCGGTCCGTTTCGTTGTGACCGTCGGCTGCCGCGTTCGCACGGCATGGGCAATGGCGCCGTCTGCGGGCGTGACCGGATCCGTTTCGTCGTCGTCGAAGCTCACCGACCGCCATCGTTCGAGCCTCTCTGACGCGGGTGCCAGCCCGTTCGTGGCACGGCCGACGTCCGCCACGTTCGACACCACGAACAACGCGGTGTCCGCGGCCTCGGCCGCCGCGCCATCCGCGAGGGCATCCAGCGTGGCTGTGAGCGACGATGCCTCGCTGAGGGTGCGGAGCGTTCCGGCGAGCCGGTGAAGCGCCGCCCGGGACGCGTCGGTGTGAGGAGACCGTGCGCCCCCCGCTTCCGTCGCGCTGATCGCAAAGCTCTTCTCGGCCTGGAGGCGCGCGATCTCGGCCGCGTGCGCGCGCGCAGATTCGGCGGAGGCGCCGGCGACTTCTGCGCGCAGCTGCGATGCCCATTCCGCGCGAAGCGCGTCCAGGCGCGACGACCAGTGCTCCCGCGCCTCGGCGGCCGTCACCCGTCGGGCTTCGGCCAGCTCCGCTTGGTGGCGCTCGTCGACTTTGGTCTGGATGGTGGTGAGTTGCGTTTCCAGCTCTGCCTGGAGCCGAGCGCGGAGCGCATCGATTTCAGAATTCAGCGCATCGCTAGGCATCCTAGGGATTATCGGGATGGTCCAGATTCAAGTCAAGGCCGCAAGTGTAACGTTGCCAGGGATTTGACCCTCCGGCGGCCAGGGCGTACAATAGCGGATTGTCTTGCCGTGGCTCGATTTGCGTTCGGGCGACGGTCCATGGGGGCGACCTAGATTCGACGGAGATATTGTTTCGCAGGATGCGTTGCCGAGGACCATCACCCTCGTAAATCAGATGGAACAAACCATAACTGCGGACACGCAGCTCGCTCTCGCAGCGTAAAAACCTGTGAGCGTCCACCCCGATCAGCCTGCGGGTCGGGAATGGATGTCATTTCAGCAGGCTGGTTGCTGATGGTCGTCCTGGACATCAGCGGCGAGATTTTTCGGGGCTGGCTTCTGACGGTTCTTCGCTGCTTCTTCACGTCAGGAGCGACAATTTAGAAGCGGATACGCATCGTAGATTCCTGCGGGGATGTATTTTCGGACCCGGGTGCAAATCCCGGCGCCTCCATTCCTAAGTTATTGATTATAAAGACTCCGACGGTCATCACTTTTCGCGCGGTGAAAGCGCTGTTTGCCAGTTGAGCGTCACTTCGAGCGGGTGGTTGTCGCTGTCGCCGACGATCGTGTTGACCAGGAACTTCTGCCCGTGCGCCGCCACTTCGAAGTTGTGGGGCTGATTGATCACGCCGCCCTGCGTGCGGATCGCAAAGAGCCTCTGCGGCGTGCCCGCGTCGAGCGCGCCGTCGCGCTCGGTCATCGGCACCGCCATCAGCCCCTGCGGCCCTTCGTAGTACAGCTCCCGGCCGTCGTCGCGCCACACAGGCCCGAAGCCGCCCTTCACCGACACCTGTATCCGGTCGCCCGGCCGGTCGAAGGGTTGGGCGAAGACCTCGGGGCCTGACGGCAGACTGAGCGTATACGCCAGCCAGTGGCTGTCTGGAGAGACGCGCGGCCAAGCCGCCGCAAATTGGTCTTGCACGAGCGCCCGTCGCTCGGCGCTGCCGACACGTTGGATCCAGACTTCGTCAGGGGCCTTCAGAGACTTGAAGACGAGGTACCGGCCATCCCGCGTGACATCCTCGAAATGCACGAACGGCCCAGGCTGCTCGAACGCCGTCGGCGCCATCGTGCCAATGGCGAGCGTGCGCAGCGCGAAATTGATGTCTGTGAAGTAGACGTGGCGACCGTCGAGTGCCCATAGGGGTCGGGTCGGCCTGCCGTCGTACGTGAGGCGGGTCCCTTCTGGACGGATCCCATCGAACAGCCACAGGGCCCGTGTCGCTCCATCCGGCAACGTCACTCTGGCCACAACGCGACGCTCATCGGACGCGAGCGCGAATTCGGGGAGGCTCGCCGGTGGGCTCCACGTCGCCACCGCTCGCCCGCCGCGGTCCATCCACACCAGTTGCGACACTGTCGGTGGCGGCCGATCGACGACCAACACGCTACTCGATGAGACCGCAAAACCCCGCAATCCGCTTGTGTTCGCGCCGGACAGTTGATCGCGAATCGGCTGCGGCGTGCCCTCGAGCGTCAGGTGCTCAGGGTCGAACGGCTGGGCCACGAGCCTACGGGGTGGAGCCGTGGTGGACAACAACCATCCGGCGGCGTAGGCGGCGCCGCCGCTGCTCTCCACGATGCGGGTGCGTGCCGGATCGTCAATCGCGGTCGCCCAGATGGTGCCCCGCGATTGTTCGTCGGCCAGCGCCAGAAACAGCAGCCGACGGCCATCCGGGAGAAACCACGGCCAAGTGTGGGAGGTTTCCTTCGCTCCGGCGTTGAGTGTCGTCACCGGTGTGGGCGTGCCGCCCGTGTCGGGCACCTGCAGTAGTCCACTTCTGGAAGCAAAGACGATCACGCCACGCGCGCTCCAGGTACCGCCCGAGAAACCGCCGGACACGCTACACAGCAGACGCGGGGCGCTCCCATCGAGCGCGACGCGATAGAGCCCGCCGTCCTTGACGAAGCCCAGCGAGCGGCCGTCGGGCGCCCAGAAGGGAGCCCCTGCGCGGTCCGTGCCGGCCAGCGGGTGCGCCTCCGCGGCATCAATGTGCCGAACAAAGATCCGAGACACGCCGTCCGCGCCCGTGGCGACGAAGACGAGCCGTTGGCTGTCCGGCGACGCAGCAAACCCGGCCTCGGCAGGGCGGACTGCGCCAGCGGGCGGAGGTACGGTAAAGCGCACGATCGTGTCCGCCTGACGCGGTGCGCGCAGGTAGAGGACGGAGGCGCCGACAGCCATCAGCGTCGCCACTGTCGCCAGCCCCCACGCGACATACTCGCGCGCACGGCCTCGTGCGACCACTGGCACCGAGGTGGCCGTCTGCGCAACAGCCGTCTCGAACGCGCCCTCCAGCGCGAGGCGCACGTCAGCCATGTCGTGTGCGCGTTGCTTCAGGTCCTTCCGCAGGCACACGCGGAGCACCTGACCGACGCGCGCGGGCACCATCGGCGGAAGCGCGTCGAAGTCCGGCTCCCGCTGCAACACGCGGGACAACACGTCGGCCACGTCCTCGCCGGTGAAAGCGCGTTGCCCCGTCAGCATCTCGAACAGCACGCACCCGAAGGCCCAGACGTCCGCGCGCCGATCGACGGGCCGTCCCTTCGCCTGCTCCGGCGACATATAAGCCGCCGTGCCCAGAATCATTCCGGCCTGCGTCATGGCGGGTGTTGTCAGCGTCGGCGACATGGACGCACGTGGCGACGAACCCGCAGGTGACTCCATGGCCTTCGCCAATCCGAAGTCCAAGACCTTTGCGGTCCCGTCACTCCGCACTTTGATGTTCGCGGGCTTCAGATCACGATGGATGATGCCTTGCTCGTGCGCGGCTTCGAGCGCCTCCGCAATCTGCGTTGCGATCGGCAGCGCCTCCTCGATCGAGATCGCGCCGCGCGCAATGCGCTGGGACAGATCGTCGCCCTCGACGAGTTCCATCACAAGGGCGGAGACGCCAGCACTTTCTTCGAGCCCGTGGATGGCGGCAATGTTCGGATGATTCAGCGACGCGAGGACTTCGGCCTCGCGTTGAAAGCGCGCCAGCCGGTCGGCATCAGCGGCGAGCGAGGGTGGCAGAATCTTGATGGCGACCTGACGTTTCAGTCTCGTGTCGGTCGCGCGATACACCTGGCCCATGCCGCCTTCGCCGATCGGCGCGGTGATTTCGTAGACGCCGAGGCGGGCACCGGGAGCCAGAGACAAGAGGATGGTCGAGATTATACGGGCGGGCGTCGCGAAGAATCGAATCGGTCCTGATCAACGCCGTAGTGGCTTTCGATTCACGGTCGGGCCGTCGCAATACCCTTCGCTAACGACTAGGCAGGAGTAAACGGACTGCAAAAGCGCACCGCGTCGCCGCCGGTTCGATTCCTTCGCGGCTCACGAAGTCGACATCGATCCCAAGAGTTGTCGTTCCTCTTGCACCTCGAACAAGAGAAGACGTATGCTGCTCCTGTCGAAGCGGAAGGGGAGCACAGTGGACGCGGATCGAATGAACTTACTCAAGGATCCCTCGATTTGCTCGTGCTCAAGACGCTGGCGCTCGAGCCACTACACGGGTGGGCTGTGTCGGAGCGGCTTGGGCAGATGTCGGGCAGGGGCGGTGCAGGTACGTCAGGGCTCGCTGTATCCGGCTCTGCACAGGCTCGAGAGGCGGGGCTGGATTCGCGCAAGATGGGGTACCTCGGAAAACAATCGACGCGCCAAGTATTACGAGCTGACTCGAGCGGGCCGCAAACGGTTAGAGACCGAGTCCGAGGCCTGGAAGCGTCTGACAACGGTCGTCAGTCAGGTCCTGGATACGCCCTGAAGGAGCTCGTATGATGCTCAGCGACTGGATGTATCGGTTGCGCGGGTTGCTCAGGCGAAGCACCGTCGAGCGCGAACTCGAGGACGAACTTCGGTTTCACATCGAGCAGGAAACGGCCAAATACGTGCGCACCGGAGAGAGTCCCGAGGATGCAGTCCGCCACGCGCGACTTGCATTGGGCGGCCTTGAGCAAACGAAGGAAGAGTGCCGCGACGCCCGCGGCACACGTTTCATGGATGACCTCGCCCAGGATTTGCGGTACGGCATCCGGGCTCTGTTGCATAACCCTGCGTTCGCGCTCGTGGCCGGATTGTCTCTGGCCCTCGGCATTGGGGCGAACACCGCCGTGTTTACGGTTATCTGTGGCGAGTTGTACCCGGTGCTCACCTATTCTGACACCGCGCGGGTCGTCAAATTAGTCGGAGTAACGAGCGGCGCCAACACGCCCCCCCAACTCTCCGACACTGAGGCTCAGTTTGCGGCGGGCCTCCCTGGTGTTGAAGACGTCACGGCAGTAAGCGGTCGCGCCTTTCACGTCACTGGTGGCGGGGCCGAACCGGAGCGATTGTTGGGCGCGGGCGTGAGCACCAACTTTTTTCAGACTCTCGGTGTATCACCCATCCTCGGCCGGGACTTTCTTCCTGGCGACGCGCAGCTCGGGGCCGAACGTGTCGCGATTATCAAAGATAGCCTGTGGCGCAGCCGTTTCGCGGCGTCAGCCGCTGTCCTCGGACAGCGTATAACGCTGAACGACGAACCGTATACCGTCGTGGGAGTTGTTCCATCGGACCTGTGGCTCCTGCCGGAGGTCTCGAAAGTGTACCTGCCGGCGGTAGTCGATTCCTCGCAATCCACCTGGGCGCGGAACAATTATGACTGGGAGGTTTATGCCAAGCTGCGGCCGGGCGTCGCGCCCGACACGGTACGCGTAGAGACCGCATCGCCGTCGTCGGATTTCAGGCGCGTCGGAAACGGAACACGCTCGCTGCGAGCGGTGCCCCTTGGGGAAACCGTTTTCGTCGACCGCGAGGAAACTCGCCAGCAACTACTTCTCCTGCAGACCGCCGTTGCGTTCGTGTTGCTGATCGCATGTGTGAATGTTGGAAGCCTGCTCCTCGCCCGCGCGACAGCGAGGCAGCATGAGTTTGCCCTCCGTGCCGCTCTTGGAGCGGGCCGCAGCCGAATTCTTCGTCAGTTGCTGACGGAGGGTCTACTGCTTGCTGGACTGTCGGGCTTGGGTGGGCTGTTGCTGTCGATTGTTGCCACCCGTGTCATCGCCGATGTGTGGGGGTGGCATCAGTCGACATCGTCCGATCCACGCGTGCTGGTGTTTGCGACCACAATCGGTCTTTGCACCGCAATCCTCGCGAGCCTCGCTCCGGCGCGGCACCTACTGCGGCACACTGACCGGACCGCGCTTCGCGAGAAGGGCAGGAACGGAACCCTCAGCCAGACATCACGTCGGACGTTAAACGCGCTCCTCGTCTGCGAAATCTCCCTTGCGCTTGGCTTGCTCGTCGGAGCTGGAGCGCTTATCAAGAGCCTCTCCCTTCGCCTGCAGATGACGCCCGGGTTTGCCACGGAGAATCTATTGTTGGCTCGCACCCATTTTCTTGGTGTGCGATATGCGGGCAGAGAGGCCAGGGCTGACTTCATCCGACGTGCGCTTGACGAAATCGGAGCCCTGCCGGGTATCCGCGCCGCCTCGGTCGTCGATCCCTACCCGCCCGCGGGCGAAGCTAGGTTTCCCGTTGTGAAGGCCGGTCGTCAGGCGTTCAGTGACCGCCCTACCCTCGTGCGGCATCGTTCGGCGACGTCGGGGTATTTTCGAACGATCGGGATAACAATGACCCGCGGCCGCGACTTTGAGGTGCGTGACGTGGGATCGACGCCAGGCAAGGTGATCATCAACGACGCCATGGCCCGCCGATTCTGGCCCGGCGAGAACCCCGTCGGAGAAACAATCACAACGACACGCGCCGGACAATCGGCAACGTTCATCGTCATCGGCGTCGTTGCGACTCGAGATAGTAATCTTGAGTATCGTCCGGAGCCGCGACCCGAAATCGTCGAACTCACCGCTGTGCCTTCGGAGGCCCCCTGGTTCATGATTCGCACCGATCGCGATCCGATGCAGTTGCTTCCCGCCATTCGCGGAGCCGTCCTGAGGGTCGATTCGAATCAGCCTCTCGCAGCGATTCGGACGGTCGAAGGATGGATTAGCGAACACGCGGCCGGCCATCGCTCACTCGCGCAGTTTATGACCGGTTTTGCCGTACTCGCTCTTGCCCTGGTTGCGATCGGGATCTATGGGATCGTTTCCTACGTGGTCGCGTTGCGCCGCCGCGAGGTGGGCGTCCGTATCGCGCTTGGGGCGAACCCAGTTTCAATCGTTGGCCTGCTGTTAGCAGACGCTTTTCGTTCGTTGATGGTGGCAATCCCACTTGGTCTGGCCGCATCATGGGCGCTGACGCGTTGGATGGCCGCTTTGCTGTACGGCGTCGGGCTAGCTGAACCGAGCATCGTGGTCACCGCAGCCGTATGTGTAGTCCTCGCCATATCGCTGGCAGCCATGCGGCCTGCTTGGCGCTGCACACGGATCGATCCCGCGTCCGTTCTCCGCGCGGAGTGAGCCAGTGAAAGGCCATCGCGGCGCTTCTTTGCGCACAAGGGTTAGTTCAAACGCCGCCGTGTTCAGCAATCGGCTCGCCCGCGCCGAAGACCCAGCCCTCCTCAGCTGGAACTATTCGGAAACTCCAGCCCGCTTGACTATGCGGCTCGTTGGAGCCCTTGGAGCTGGCATAGCCAACTCGACATCTGGTTCCAACTGGCGAATGTCAGGCTCATCAACTCCAACGTAATGATTCCAAACGAGCGGAATCTCGAGCTCAACTAGGTTTTCAGACCGGCGATGGGCTGACATTCCGCGAGTTCGCGAGGGCGAGTTGATCGATACTGTGGCGGCGCGATACCGATACGCGTTGCCACAAGGTCGCCGCATCAGGAGAGGAGCCGCATCATGAAGCATCACACGATCACCGGCGGCGGCGGTGTACAGCTCCACTTGGTCGAGACGGGCGACCCAAGCGGCCGTCCGATTCTGTTCATCCACGGCTTCTCGCAATGCTGGCTTGCCTGGAGCCGGCAGCTGAACTCAGACCTGGCCGCCCGCTACCGGCTGGTCGCGATGGATATGAGGGGGCACGGCCTATCGGAGAAGCCCCGCGACGGCTACGGTGAGTCCAGGCTGTGGGCCGATGACGTCGACGCGGTCATTCGGACGCTGAAGCTCGATCATCCTGTCCTGTGTGGCTGGTCGTATGGACCGCTCGTGATGCTCGACTATGTCCGCCATTATGGCGAGGAGGCCGTCGGCGGGATGAACTTCGTCGACGGCATAACGAAGCTTGGCAGTGAGGAGGCGAATTCAGTCATCACTCCCGAGTTTTTCAGTCTTGTGCCGGGTTTCTTTTCCGCGGATGTGGAAGAGAGCGTACGTAGTCTTCGGTCCCTGGTGCAGATGTGCTTCACCCAGGAACTCTCGGCCGAGGACCTGTACCTCATGCTGGGGTACAACCTATCCGTTCCACCATACGTCCGTCAGGCGCTCTTATCCCGCTCGGTCGACAATGACGATCTTCTGCCGACGATCCGCAAGCCCGTCCTGATTGTGCATGGCGCTCAGGACGCGAATCTCAAACCGGCGATCGTCGATCAGCACAAAGCCGGTCTGGCTCACGCTCAAGTTCAGATGATGCCCAACGTGGGCCACGGGCCGTTCTGGGATGATGCGGGAGCATTCAACGGACACCTGCGGACCTTTTGCGAACGTCTCCAGGTACAGGCCGTTTCAAGCTAGCCGAGCTCCGGCGCCCGGAAGGTGCTCAGTCCATCTTCGCGGTCCGATGTCGAGCACCATGAACACGTAGACGGTCGAGTACGCCTGGTTCTGGCAACCTCATGCCACTTGTCGGAGCGATTCAAGCCGTCTGAGGCATTCGCCGACTTGGTTCCAACTGGTGAACGTTAGGGTCACCAGCATCCCACAGCGCGGTTCCGCGCGCCGAGTCACACGCCGCAGTCCCGCCCGCATGTGTTCGGCGAGCGGTCTATGGCCGAACAGCGCGAGACGCAGACCACCCACCCACGCTGCCGCAGACGGCCACATGAACGCCGCTTCTGGGCGAGACATTCAGACTCGCCCCGAAGCGCCTCGTGAAGCCGACCGTGAACGTGAGAGGAGTGCTGCGGGTGTTATCCCACGAGCGGTGTGGACACCCCGAGCTTGAACCCGTCCAGATCGTTGAACTGGAACATGCGTGCGCCCCACGGACGGTCCGCCGGCTCACTCAGCAAAGCTCCACCCGCGGTCTTGATCCGCGCGGCAGCCGCGTCCACATCGGCAGCGCCCGCCACGTTGATCTGCAGGTAGAAACCCTGTCCCTTGATCCGGTCCCAACCGAGCTTGCCATCGTCCTGGTTGAGGACGATGTGGCAATCACCCGCAGCGACCACCGCCGCAACGACCTTCCCTTCGTTCTCGAACGTCTGAGCCACCGCAAACCCGATGGCATCGCGGTAGAAGCGAATAGACGCCTCCAGGTCCTTGCAGGTGATCGAGCAGCCCAGATTGGTCGCGTTGATTGCGGCCGCCGTATTGGTCATTGATTGATCCCTCCGTTGGTCGTGATGAAGGTCGAGGATGGTGCGTTCAACCGAGGAAGGCGAGTGTACGGCGAGACTCGCTCGGGCGCAATCCAGGGGTTGGGGCCGAGGTCGCCGGTTCATCACGCCGCCGCAACGGACGGCTCGCCGCGGTGGCCAATGGCCGGCTTGGTGGTCAGCGTCGCGCCAGGCGCTTCCGCACAACGGCGCGCCAAGTCTCGCTGAGCCGCAGACTCAACAAGTCGGGAGGGCCCGTCAAATCGGGTATCGTTGTGGCACATGCAGGACGAACGCGAGATCTCGGTCGAACTTGAACGGGAACGCTGCGGCACGGAGATCCCACCCATCCGATTGGCGCCCGACGATCTCGAGCCAGACACGCTGCGGGCGGTGATCGAGTCGTTCGTGTTGCGTGAGGGCACCGACTATGGCGTGCACGAGACGTCGCTCGAGGACAAGGTGGCGCAGGTGCTGATCCAGCTTCGACGCGGCGAGGCGCATGTCACGTTTGATCCGGCCACCGAGTCGGTCAACATCGTGGTGACGAGCGCATTCGGCGGATCAGAGCGGGCCTAGCATTGGGTGTGCCCCGACCTCGGAGCTGGTGTCACTGACCGTTGCCATTCGCGATAGGCTGACTCCCTGTAAACGCCCGAAGGGTTGATCTGAAATCTGCCCTTCCGACCTTCACCGTTGGCATCGCGCCTGCCCCGGGTGTCCAAGCACTTCGTTACATCGAATCCAGCCTGAAGCCGGCTCTGGTCCGCTCGATTGTCCGAACCTGCACTCACCCCGAGCACGCCGCCATAACAGCTTCGCGATCTTTCCACTCACACCACCAGCACGATCACGACAGTGCCGATTAGCAGGAGCGTCGTCAGACTAACACCGACACCGCACCGAGTCCTCCGCTCCCGTCCATCATTTCTCCCTACTCCCGCCGAACCTCTCGGGCCGCCTTATCGTTGCGGAGCGCGATGAACTTCGAGTGCCGCAGGTGATTCTCGCCGCGTCAAGGAGGCGAGGATGCGACTGAGACGCCCAAGGGTTGCGCAGATTCCGGGCGTACCGCGAGTTCCTTCAGTCCAACCGGTGAGGTCTGAGGGACGTCTATTCACCATGATGCGACGTCAACACTTGCTCCAGATGCTCGTCGTGCTCTGCGCAGTCTGCGCCGTGCATGCGCAGCAACCCGATGCCGCGCAGATCGCGCAGGAGCGCAGGCAGGCCGAGCTCGATGCGCCCAAGCTCGTCGAGGTGCTGGAGTTGAAGCCCGGCATGACGGTGGCCGATGTCGGGTCCGGCTTCGGCGCGATGACGGTGGTGCTCGGGCATTGGATCGGCCCCGGCCGCGTGTTCGCCACCGACATTACCGAGCATGCGCTGCGGCAAACGCGCGAGTACGTGAAGAAGGAAGGGCTGACGAACGTGACCGTGATCGAAGGCGCAGAGGCAGCGACGAATCTGCCCGATGCGTGCTGCGATGCGATTTTCCTCCGTAACGTCTATCACCACATCACGGCAGTCGACGCGTTCAACAGGAGCCTGGTCGTGTCGCTGAAACCTGGCGGACGGTTGGCGATCATTGACTTCGAGGATCGTAGCGGAGGTCAGATTCCCAAGGGTGTGCCCGCCAATCGGGGCGGACACGGCGTCCCGCCGGGCATCGTGGTCGACGAACTCAAGGCCGCGGGCCTCACTCATATCAGAACGGCCGAAAAATGGCCGCCAGGGGAACCGACCTTTCTCGCGCTGTTCCGAAAATAGGACCTCCGATCGCTCCTATGGCACCGTGTCCGAATCTCTATACAGACTTCGGGCAAGCCTCGAAGGGACCGACGCACCGGATCGTCATTCAGCACGAGACCTCTTTAGAATCGGCACATCCAGTGTGCGTGGTCTCACGACGCCGCCAGTTGTTCCCCTGCGTCATGGACGCGCCGGGTAGCGGAAACCAGGTGGCGTCGGCGTCGACGCGAGCGCACGCACAGCGTCGACGGTAAGGCGGACGGTGCGCGCCATCTTGTCGAAGTCGATGCGATCGACGGTGTCGACCGGCTCGTGGTACCCGGGATGGAAGCCGCCGAAGAGCCAGACCGCAGGGATCCCCTTCTGGAGAAAGGGCAGATGATCACAGCGGAAGAGTGCCCGCATCGACGAGTCACGGTCGAACTTGTCGCTGAGCCTCAGCCCGGCGGCGCCCGCCGCCTCGCGCCGCAGCAGATTCGCGAGATCGGGACTGTAGATCGCGCCAACCATGTTGAGCTGATCGGAGTTGCCGGCGGTGATCTCGTAGGCTCCCGCGCTCTCCGGGGTGTGTTCCTCGTTGCGCCCGATCATGTCGAGGTTGATCACGGCGCGCGTCGTCGACAGCGGGCGCAGCGGCTTCGCCACGTAGTGATACGAGCCCAGCATCAGCTGCTCTTCCGACCCGAACGACACGAACAGCACGCTGCGCGCGGGACGCGTGCCGGCGAGCAGGCGCGCGACCTCCAGCATCGCTACGGTACCCGACCCGTTGTCGTTGGCGCCCGGGTACAGTACGCCGCCCTGCACGCCGAGGTGGTCGTAGTGCGAGGTGACGAGGATGGTCTCCTCGCGCAGCCGCGGGTCGCTGCCCGGGAGGAGCCCGGCGACGTTCCAGGACTGCTGCACGGGCGCACCCTCGTTGGCGGCCTCCAGGCGAACGACAGCGCCAGTCAGTGGACGGGACGCCGGCCGCATCGCATCGTCGATCGCGCGCTGCCAGTCCGCTGGCGTCCGTCCGGTGCCCTTCAGCAGGGCGGCTGCAGCCTCCGCTGGGATCGTGATGCGGGGGATGCGCAACTCGCCCTGGACGAGCGCCTGCGGCGGTGCGTTGGCGCGCCCGGGAGGACGCGGCACCGTCCGATGCGAGTTGACCGGTTCGGTGACCACCAGCAGCGCGGCCGCCCCGTGGCGCTGGGCCGTCCACGTCTTGGTCCACGCATTCGCGTGCAGCGTGAGCCCGGTGCCGTGAAACGGCGCGCCGGGGTCGTCCTCGCGCGGCTCGTGATCGAAGACGAGGACCGCTTTGCCCCGTACGTCTACGCCGGCGTAGTCGTCGTAGCCGAACTCGGGCGCGGTGATGCCGTAGCCGGCAAAAACGACATCGAGGGTGAGGTCGAGCCGGCCTGTGGGATCGGGAAAGGCGACGGCCACCGGCGCGAAGCGCGCTTCCTCCCCTGTCTGCCGCACGGCAACCATGGATCGCTCGCGGTCCAGGCGCAGCGGCAGGAGATCGAAGGGCTGCAGGTACGAGGCACCGTTGGCCGGCTGGAGCCCGGCCTTGCGCAGCTCGGTGGCGAGGAACCACGCGGCGGCGTGCGCGCCCTGCGTCAGGCTGGCACGGCCCTCGAGCGGCGGCGACGCCAGGAACTCGAGGTCCGCGCGCAGGCGTTCGCGACTGACCTCCGGCGCTGCCTGCTGCGCCACCGACGGAGCGAGGGCCAGCACCAGGAGCGTCGGCACGAGGCACCGAGTCCACACGAGAGCGCAGTCTACTGCGTCCTACAGCCGACGGCCACAGTGCAGGGTGATCGCGTGCGCACAGCGCTCCTGGCGAAGGACGCGTGGCGTAGGCTGGGGAGGCCCGCCGGCCCGACACCTCGACTCGCGTCGCCTTTCGAGTCGAAAGCTAGATCGAAAGGCCGGGATCGCCCTCAATGACTTGCTGGCGCAGCAAAGGCCGCTCGCCCGGTTTCCAGAGCGATGCCGTGTGGACGACCCGGTAGCGAAGAGGACCGCCATCGGAACGATCGCTGCGCGTGATCGGGCGTGGAATGCAGACGAACTCGGTCCGCATCTCACCGCTGGTGAGCCGCACCGTCGCATAGCCGTGACCGCCCATATCCACGAATGCAAGGTGCGGGGAAAGGTTCGGATTGGAAACGGCGTGAGCGCGCTTCAGGTCGAAACTCTTGGCGTATTCGAGGCACGAGCGGACGCCGTGCTTGAGGAGCATGTTGTAGGTCCATTCGGGCTTGGCCTCTTTCACTCCGGGGGCCCCTCCTCCCCGGACGGGCCGATCGGCCAGGAACAGCGAACGGAGCGGATGATCCTTGCGGAGACTGTGCTCATAAGCCTCCATCGTCCCAGGGCTGGCCAGCGAGGCGCCGACGAAACTGATCCCGACCGGCTCGAACTTGGCGGGTGGCAATAGGGAGGCGGCATAGCCGGCCCAAAAACTGTGACGGTCGCCAGACACGATCGCGAATCCAGTGATCTTCGAATCGCGGACGAGGTCATAGATGTCGCCACGCTCGTGGTAGGCGCTGCCATAGTCGCCGCTACCGATCTGCGCGAAGGTGTCGGCCGGCCACTTCTGCTTGGTCAGTCCACCGGGAAGGTTCTGCGGATCGGCCCGCAAATCGAGGGCACCCAGCGAATTGCCCCAGATCTTCCAGGTTGCCGTGGACCGATGGAGCTGGTCCATGAACCATTTCTTCTGACGGGTCCCGAGGATCGTGCGCGGCGGTGAATCCTTTCGCGGATTAGGGATGCGCACATCGCCAAAGCTGAGTTCGGCGGGCGGTTTGCCGCCGTTGAAGGTGCGGCCGGCATCGAGCGCGATCATCGCCGGTTCAGAGAACATCCCGTTGAAAGCCGGATCGTAAATCTTGCCAACGCCCTCCGCATCGGTGGGGTCGTCGCCACAGAAGCTGTGCTGGTCGGTGAGAATGAGATCGAGGTGCCGGCCGTAGCGCAAAGACCGATAGGCGATCAGGCTGTTGATGGCCTTCAGATTGTTGGGTTCGATCCCGAGGCCACTGTCGTCCCACTCTTTTATCGGCACGTTCTTCACCGACAGCGCCCCGAACGTGTCAAGCGATCCGCTCGGCGCCTTCACGCGCGCGGGAATGTATTCGAACCATGCCTGGTTGGCGGCGACCTTGACCGTTTGGCCCGGTTGCGGAGCGCCCCCTGCCTGGACGATGCTCTGGCGGCCCTGCCAGGAGAATTCGTGGTTGTCCCAGATGGCGACGAACGGCCAACGCGCTCGCGCGTCTTGCAGGTCGGGATCGGCCAGGTAGCCCTTGTAGACGACGCGATAGCCGTCGACCGTGAGCGGGTAGTGGAAATTACTGGTTTTGCCTCCATCGGGAATCCGCCCGACGTCGTAGATCGTGCGGTCGTACCGCGTCGGCACCTCGTCGGGATATTCGACGACCTCATAAATGAAATCACCGAGGTGGAGAACGAAACCCAGTTGATCGGCGGGCGCCGCGCGCTCATCCTCAAAGATCATCCGGCGATAGCCGTTGAGCTTGCCTTCATTGAGGCTTTGGCAGCTGACAAAGGCGAAATTGACCGGCCGTTGATCGTTCGCCAGCGGCGCGGTGATCGTCCGGCCGACGCGGCTCCCATTCCCCTCTCCATCGGTGAAGCGGTACCAGTAAACGCGCGCAGGCTTGAGATGGCCGACCAGCACGCGCGTCGTCCAATCCGATTCCGCTGAGACCGGCGCGGACGCCTTTGCGACGACTCGCCGGAACGCATCATCCTCGGCAACCTCCACCGTGAGCACACGTCGGCCGCCCGACTCGAACGGCCGCCGAGTCCAGAGGATGACGCTGCTCGGATCGGGATCGCCGGACGCGACGCCCTCCGGATAAAGGTCGCGCCGCTCATCCCAGGCGGTGGTTGACGCTCGAGCCGAGCCGCCCCACGCCAGCGAGGCCCCCATCGCCGCAGCCAATTGAACGAACTCGCGTCGATTGAGCGTCATCGTCCATCCCCTTCGCAAACTCTCCGCATGCCAAGCCACATGATCGGGCATGAACTCCGAAACGAAATGATAGCTGTGGTCGTGTCCCGGCTAGAGTCGGAGTGACAAGCGCGATGCCCGCCGGGGCGAACGGTGCTCCCAGCAGTGCGGACCGCAACTCCTTTTCGACGAACCGATGGAGTCGCCGATATCCACAGAGGAAAGCGGTATATTAGCGCTGGCGAAGGTTGACTGAATGCCTGTTATGCGACCTGGACCGCGCGCCAATCACTCCCCATAAACGCCGATCCCATGACGCACGAGGTTTCGGCCCTCCGGGAGGAGGGGGTACCAGCCGCGTGCGAAGAAGCCAGCGAAGCATGTCTTAGCGCTGCCTGACCTCGAGCAGGCCAAGGCGGCGTCCTTCAGCTTTTATCCACTAATTGTGATGAGGCTCTAGTTAGTTCCCGCGCCCATCAGATTGACACTGCCCTCCTCATCGAAGACCCCGTCAAAAATGAGGTAGGCGATCCGGTTACCAATGGCACTCGGCCTGAACGTGATGTTGAATGTGCAGCTCGCACCCACGGCAATTTTCGATGGGCAATCGTTTGTCAGCGTGAAATCCTGCCAATTACCAGGAGAGCCATTGACCCTGCCGAACACCGGCTGTGGCTCGCTGCCCGTGTTGGTCAGCGTGACGCTTTTCGGGTCGCTCGTCGTGTTAAGCATCTGATTGCCGAACGGGACCGCAGTCGGGCTGACAGAGAAGGAAAAGGATTCGCCTGCAACGGCGACGATTACAATCGGCACAGTGTTGGACCACCGCGAATCTAGGGCCGATGTGGCTCTGACCATCACAGTAGACGGATCGGGGACGGTCGTCGGCGCGGTGTATTTTCCGGTGGGGTCGATGGTTCCGCAGCCTGCACCAGAGCAGCCTGATCCAGAGACGCTCCAGAGAAAGTTCTGGCCGACTCCGTTTGGACTACTACCATTCGAGAAGATGACCTTTGCGCTGAACTGCTGCCCAGCACCTATCGGTACTATCGGGCCAGGGGAGTAGATCGTCACGCCTACAGGTCCGCTTGACGATGATGTGGTCGTTGAGGATGGTGTTGTGGGAGTGTCGCGGTTGCTGCAGGCTGTCAGCGTCAGCGCCAGGATGACGTCGAGGATGAGGGTCGCTCGGCGCATGGGACCCGCCTTTTCAAAGATGCGCGGTGACCTGAGCGAAACGGCGATGGTACCCTTCTGCCGTTCCGGCGTCAACGTGCCCGCGCGCCGAACACCATCAGCCGTTCCGCTCCGGCGAACTGACAACAGGCAAGACAACAAGCCCGAGGGCGGTGGTGGCTAGGGTGATCCGCCCACGCAACGTTGAGTTAGCCTTTGACGAGCGCCAGGTCGTTTCGCTGACGGTGGGTTGCTAACCAAGACGAGCCCGTGGTCTTCCTGCGCGGACGCCGCAGCGAACGCAATCGCCGCCCGAACGGTCCAAATCCCGGCGCCTCCATCTCAACTCGTTGGCGAGACGGGTGCGAACGACCCCGCTCCGCTCGCTATGCTTCGTTTCTAACAGTCGCGTCACCTGGTGTGTCCGTCAGCGCGACATCAGGAGCTGACGGTTCGGCATCGCTTCGTTGAACACGACCGCGGTCCCGTCCGGTGTGATCCCGGAGCAAACTGGGCATTGTTGCTCGTGGTCAACGGCTCCGCCGCCCGGACGTCGGCCGCCTGCCACCAGAGATTGAGAGTGCCGCCTCGGTTCGAGCTGAAGATGATCCGTTGGCTGTTCTTCGTCCACACCGGAAACCAGTCCTGGCCTGGGTCGCGCGTCAGGGGGGTCAGCGTCGCGCGCCGCCGGTCCCAGATCAGAGGTCCTGCTTTGATCC
Source organism: uncultured Acidobacteriota bacterium (assembly GCA_963730995.1). GTDB lineage: Bacteria > Acidobacteriota > Vicinamibacteria > Vicinamibacterales > 2-12-FULL-66-21 > CAVSUB01. Next base: position 1,587,817 of record CAVSUB010000013.1, read on the forward strand.
TGGATGTAGAGGACGACGTGCGTCCCGTCGGGTGCAGGCGGGGATAGTCGTACGCGCGGCGGCGCAGCGACCGGCGTTTCTTGCCGGCGCGGTCGACCCACACGAGCGTGCGCGTTTCCGCCGCGACGTCTCCCGACCCATCCACATACACGAGGGTCCCATCGGGGCCACGTCGAAACAGGCTCCGCCGATGAGGTTGGTGGCGAGCCGCGGCAGCACCGGCACTTCGGTGCCGCGCGTTTCCAGCCGCGTCAGATCAAACCGAATCGCGCGCAGCGTTCCCGCCGCGAAGAAAAAGGTAGCCGCTCGCCACGTAGTGCGCGTGACTCGCGTGGTGCAGCAGCACTTTTTGCGCTCCCGTGTGCAAATCGCGCACCGCCACCTGATCCGTATCGAGGCCGCCGGTCTGTGACGTGATCGTGAAGAGGATGACGCGGCCGCCGGCAAGATTCTAGCAGATGTGGTCGGCTTCGCCTGCGCGTGGTCGGGCCGCGTCAGCACCTCTGGTGTCCCCCCTGGGTGGCCGACACGCGCTGCAGCCCGGTTGTCGGGTTGAAGGTCGAGAAGATGATCGTGTCGTCGGGCGCCACGTGGCGCCGCGCGCGGCGCCGTCGCCGAAGGCGAGCGTGATGGGCGCGCCGCCGGTGATCGCGACCTTTCGAGGCGTTGACGTCGACGAAGCCGACCCACTGACCATCCGGTGAGAAGAATGGACTCCGCAAGCCCACGCCGCTGGCGATCTTTACCGGTTCGAGCGCGTCGAGGGCGCGGACGAAGAGCTGCGTGCCGTTGTTGCCGACGTAGACGACCTGCGTCCCATCGGAGACAGGGCCGGCTTGCACGAGCATTGATAGACAGGGCCGCTGGGCCGGAGGGCGTGATGAGCGTGCGTGTGACGTGCGGCGGCGCCCCACGCGCCACGGCGCCACAGTGCGAGCACAACGCCAATCCGGTTGCGAGTGCGGCGACGACCGCCACGGTAGCGCACGTGCCCACGCCGAGCGCGACGCTGGTCCGGGTTGCGCGGCGGCCCCGTCGGTGGCCGATGGCGCGGTCAGCGCCTCCTCGATCTCCAGCCGCGCGTCCGCGCGCGAATCGAGTCGTCGCTTGCGATCTTCTCCAGGCAGCGGCGGAGCAGGCGGGAACCGCGTGGCGTGCCGCGGGAGCGCGCGCCAATTCGGCTCGTTTTAACGACGCAACGTATGGAGATCGTCTCGCCGGTGAACAGCCGCTGGCTGTCAACATCTCGAAGACGACGACGCCGAATGCCAGATGTCAGCGCGCTTGTCACCGTTTGCCGCGGCTTGCTCGGGCTCATGTACGCCGCGTCCAGGATATGCCGGCGCGTATATCGGACTGTGATGTGACGGTACGTTCTGCCGCGGCTGCCTCGCGACTGCGAGTTTGGAAGGAAGTCAGCACTTTGCGTGGCATTGATGTGGTTGAGTGCGATGATGCTGCGGGGAGGCGATTGGGCTCGCGATAGCGCGAATACGGCGCCGGCCAGTGAGCAAGGACCTTCAGCGGCTCTTACTCCGTCCGCGTGACTCCGACTTTCGGAACGGTAAACGGCGCCCGGTACTGAGCACGCGTGAACATCGCCGTCGCTTCCCCGTCGCCCTTGCACGTGTAGCTGACCGGATCGAAATACAACGTACGCCCGGTGCGGTACGAAATGTTCGCCAGGTGAATCAGCATCGTCGAGATGGCGCCCTCCTCGACTTCCGCGAGCTGATCCTCGCGCTTCCGGCTGCGGACGACGTCGATGAAGTTGGCGAAACCGGGGTAAGCAGCGTCGGCTTCCGACTTCGGTCCGGGTTCCTGCCCGGGGCCCATGAAGGTCTGCCAGCCGTCGCGGCTCGTGGCGAGATACCCCTTCGCTCCGTACCAGATGTTGCCGACGGTCTGCAGCGGCTGCGGCGCGCCGCCGCCCACCGACGGCGAGCGATCGCCGATCCCTGCTTCGTTGTTCGAAATCCAGTGACGGACTTCAAACACGAGCAGCTTTTTCTTCCCGCCGTCCTCGAACTCGAATGTCGAGAGCTGCGTGTTCGGCGTCTCTTGATCGTCGTCGAACACGTAGTGTCCGCCCATCGAGCTGATCTTGGTCGGGTACTTCACGCCGAGCGCCGTTCGTGCCGAGTGCATCTGGTGCGCGCCCTGATTCCCGATGTCGCCGTTGCCGTAGTCCCACTGCCAGTGCCAGTTGTAATGAAAGCGGTTCTTCGTGAACGGCTTCGCCGCGGCCGGCCCGGTCCAGAGATCGTAGGCCACGCCCGGCGGCACCGGCTCTTCCTCCGTACGCCCGATTGTGTCGCGCCATTTGAAGACCAGACCGCGCGCCATGTAGACCTCGCCGATGATCCCGTCTTTGATCTTCTTCTTCGCCTCGTGGAGCCAGAGCTGGGCGCCCGTGCCGTCCTGCACGATCCGGTTGTATTTCCGCGACGCCGCGATGATCTGCTGCGCTTCGAACATGTTGTACGAGACCGGCTTCTCGACGTACACATCCTTGCCCGCCTGAACGGCCCAGATCGTCTGGAGCGTATGGTGGAAGTTCGGAGTCGCGATCGACACGGCATCGATCGACTTGTCGTCGAGCACCTTCCGGATGTCGGCGTACGTCTCCGGACGCTTCTTGCCCGCCGACTGGATCGTCTTCAGACCGCTGTCGACAACCGACTGATCGACGTCGCAGAGCGCCGCGATCTCGACGTTGGGCATCTTCAGGTAGGCGTTGATATGCGCCTTACCCCGGCCGTTGAACCCCACGATCGCCAGTCTGACCGTGTTGTTCGGGCTCTGCAGGTCGCTCGCCTTGAGCGCGACAGGCAGTGCCATCGAGCTCATGATGAAATGCCGGCGATTCACTGCGTTCATCGATGCCTCCTGGTGGCCTGTATCTACCGATTCAGTAACATGTCGTCCTGTGGTTCGGCCCCGGTTTCGCAGCCGCGACAGCGGAGCGGCTGCTACTGATTCTTGCGTTACATCCTACTAGTGATTCGAGGAAGAACTCATCGGTTGCGCGCATGGCTTGGACAACTCGGCGGTCTTGCCCGGGACAATCCGGGATGAATGACAGCGTTCAAAATCTGACGACAGGACATATTAAGGCCGTTTCGCGGCTAGGCCAATCATCGAACTGTGCACTCAGCGAGCTGCGCTCGCGCCGCGATGGAAAGCCCGTCAGCTGAGTGTGGCCCAGGATGGCTATTGGAAACGGACGCCGGGCCCTGGAAACCAATTGTGTGGAGGTGTCGGGCTCGCGATTTCCTGATGCGCCTGCACAGCGTGCGGAGTTCAACTCATGACCAACACACCAACGGAACTACCGAGAATTGCACGCATCTGGCGAGGACGGACGACAAGAGAGCGAGCCGACGAGTACGAAGCCTACAACTATGAGGTCGGGATCAAACCGCTGATCCAAAAGGCACTGGGGGTTCAATGCCTCCGCGACGACCGCGAGACGGAGACGGAGTTCGTCACGATCTCTTACTGGGAGAGCGTCGAGGCGATGTCGCGCTTCGCCGGTAGCGATCCGACACGCATTCATCATCTGCCACGAGATCCCGAGTTCCTGCTCGAGCAGCCCGAACGTGTTCAGATTCTGACGGTCCGTTCGTCTCACGGGAATACCGGCGGGAGCCTGAGCGAAACGTCCAATTCCGCGTGATGGCGGCGCGACACTCAGGCGGCTTTGAGATCGATTGGTCACGAGAAAACTATGTCGTGGTTATGGAAACGAGGAGTTCGTCTGGATAGATAACCGCGCCAGGCCGCGCAATCGCGGCGTAGAGCGTTCGAAGTAGATAGGCGTGAGGATCGATGCCGCGAGCGTGGCGCTTTCGCAGAGCGTATAGAAGAGTGCGGCGACCTGATTTCATCTTATGGCTGATCACTCCGGAATGGTAATGTTCTTTCGCGCTCGTCGCTGAGGAAACTTCTTGCTGGACATCCTCGCCGTAGATCTCCGCAATGCGCTGCGTATCTTCCGCCGGAGCCCCGGTTTCGCCGCGACGGCTGTCGTCTCCCTGGCAGTCGGGATTGCCGCCGCTACAGGGCTGTTTAGCATCGTCAATGCGGCATTACTGAATCCCTTCCCATTCGCCGACATCAATCGGATCGTCAGGCTTGACATGATCGACAAAGGCAAGCCGCGTGGTCTGGGTGTCACGGCGCGACAGCTCGTCGCCCTTCAACACAGCGACGTCTTGGACGGCGCCTTCGTCTCGAACACCTGGGAGATGACGCTGACCGGCCAGGGCCTCCCAGAAACGGTGCACACCCAGTATTTTTCAGCAAACGGTTTGAACGTACTCGGGGTTCCGCCCCTCCTCGGACGAGTCTTTCACGAGGCGGACGGGCCGGCGGGCGAGCAGCCCCAACGGGTCGTCGTGCTCACCTATCGGTTCTGGCAGCGACACTTCGGCGGGCGGCCTGAGGCAGTAGGGCAGACCCTCTATTTAAACCGCGAACCCTACACCGTGATTGGCGTGCTGCCACGTCAATACTTTTACACTGGTCCGGAGATTCTCGTTCCCCTTGATCTGACGTTCGATACGAACTTCGCATGGGGCGTCCAGGCCCGTCTCAAGCGGGGCGTCACTCCACGCATGGCCGAACAGCGACTCCAGCCGCTCTTCGACCAGTTCGCCAAGGAGGCCCCGCAACGCTTTCCGAAGGAGGTGCGTCCGCTCGTACGAAGTCTGGTGGAGACACGATGGGCGGCAGACTTTGTGCCGACCCTCCTGTTGATCTTCGCGGCGTCCATGTTGCTGCTCCTGCTCGCATGCGCGAACGTGTCCATCCTGCTGTTGGCGCGCGGGACGTCGCGGGCGCATGAGTTCGCCGTGCGGGCCGCCATAGGGGCAAGTCGTGGACGGTTGATGAGGCAGCTCCTCGTGGAATCGCTGCTCCTGGCATTCAGCGGCGCCGCACTGGGCGTTGCGGCGGGCTACTGGGGCCTGCCGGCTATCCTTAGGCTCTTGCCCCCGAATTCGGTTCCGGTCGGGAACCTCATCGCAGTGCCCGTCAATGTACCGGTCTTGCTCTTCAGTGCGGGCCTTGCGATGGCGTCGGCTCTGATTTTTGGACTGTCACCGGCCTTGTCGTTTTCGCGCCCACGCCTGACGGCGACTGTCCGGACGACCGCCGGCGTCGAAAGCCGGCGAGCGCATCACCTCCTGCTCGCGGCTCAAATCGCGGTGACGGTGCTGCTCCTCGCGGGCACTGGTGCGGCTGTCCGGGTGCTCATCGGTCTGTACCGGACATCGCTTGGCTACGATCCGCACGATGTGATCGTCGCGACGATCAACCTTCCCGAGAACACGTACAGGGAATGGGCCGGCCGCGCCACGTTTTACGAGCGCCTGCGGGATCGCATGGCAGAGGTGCCCCAGGTCGAGTCGGTCGCGCTCGCCACCTACAGCGGGATACCACCGCAGTCGGGCGAACGGTCGGTGGTCGAAGTTCCCGGCCGGGACACGCCCGGAGACGAAGCACCGATTGTCCAACGGATCAGCGCCGACTACTTTTCGACGATGAAGATCCCGCTCATTCGAGGCCGCGTGTGGTCAGATTCAGAGAGCGGTGGAACGCCCCACGTCGCCGTCGTCAACCAAACGATGGCTCGTGCGTGGTGGCCTGACGAATCCGCGATCGGACGGCGCGTTCGAATGCCCGATTACGTCAAGCCACCCAACCCATTCAGACTGGCGGCGCCCGGCAGTGACGGCTGGTTCGAAATAGTCGGTGTCGTGGGCGACACACCCAATGTCGGTCTCCATGAGCCGCCGGCGCCGTCGATTTACGTGCCGTACACGCTCATGCTGAGCGATTCCCTGAATGTGATCCTGCGGACGAGTCGCGACCCACTTGCGATGACCCGTTCGATTCGGGAAGCCGTGCGTACCGTCGATCCCAATCAACCCGTAAGCGTCTACACAGCCGAAGGCGCGCTGGCAAGCGCGGGCTGGGCCCGTGAGCGGTTTGTGACGTTGCTGTTGCTCGGCTTCGCGATGTTTGCGCTGATGCTCGCAGTAGTCGGGCTCTACAGTGTCGTGTCGTACTCGGTGTCGTGCCGGTTCAAAGAATTTGGCATCCGTATGGCGCTCGGTGCCGGTCGCGGGCGCATCGTAAACGCTGCGGTGCAGCCGGCGGTCTTGGCCATCGTCGCGGGCCTCTTCGCTGGTCTCGCATTGAGCGTGGGGCTTAACAAGGTTGTAGCCCAGTGGTCGATCGGCAATCTGAACGATCCGGTCGTGCTCGTCGCCGTCAGCCTGGTGCTGTTTGTCGTGACGATGATGTCCGCCGCGATTCCGGCGAACCGAGCTGCCTCGATTCAGCCGGCAGACGCGCTTCGGATCGACTGAACAAAGGCCCGCCGCGCCGATCGAGTGGCGCGCCGATGGAGTGTGTGAAGGGCTTCGCTACGAGATGGGGATCCGGGTCAACGACTGGCAAGGCTTGTGCACCTTCTCGAGCGGAGGGCTGCATGAGCGTCAAGCGAATCATCGGCATCCTGCTGGTCGTAATCGGACTCACCGGCCTGCTCTGGGGCGGGTTCTCCTGGACTCGTGAAAAGAAGGTGCTCGATATCGGCCCGCTCGAAGCGCATACGCGAGAGCGGCAGACTCTCCCGATCTCACCGGTGATTGGAGGAGTGCTCCTCATCTGTGGAGTCGTTCTTGTTATCGCACCAGATCGCCGGCGCGCTTGATGGGCCTGTTCGACATCAACCAGGACGGCGGTGCTCCCGAACCGTCGGCGTCGTACCTTTCCCACTGACCTTCGGCAAGGCCGCGGTCACCACACGCGGAGCCCCAGATCCGTCGCTCTCGCGACAAAACGGCACAGCGCACCCCCAGACGCGCGTCATGCCCAGGAGACATTCCCGAAGCGGACCCGACGCACACCGAAATCATGTGGTGGGCCGTAGGCTCGACTAGCCCGCGTGCGAAATGATAGCTTCCTCGCGAGCAAACCGGCCGCGCATCCCGCCGCCCGCGCAAAAGTGAGGAGAACATGACCCGCCATCACGGATTCGTTCGTTCTATTGCGATCACCGCCGCGTGCACGGTCGGACTGGTGCTGGTCCTGCGTGCTGCCGATCCCCCGAACTTCAAGCCTGACGGATCCTTCAAGGGCTCCGCGCTCACGGGCTGGCACGTGGTCGGCGACGCCGAGTGGACCGCGCAGAACGGCGAGATCGTTGGCAAAGCCAAGCCCGACACCAACGGGGGCTGGCTCGTCATGGACAAGAACTTCCAGGACGTGCAGTTGTATCTGAATTACAAATGCACCGGCGAGTGCAAGTCTGGCGTGTTGCTGCGAGCGAAGAAGGCCGCTGACGGCACCATGACCGGCGTGTTGGTGTCGCTCGCTGACGGTGACACGGGGTACTACTCCCTGGCGATCGATGCGAGCGGCAAGGAGTCGTCTCGGGAACGGCTCACCGCGCCAGGGCGTGGCGGCGGCGCCGGCGCGGCCAACCCCGCACGCGGTGGCGCGGCCCCGGCCGATGCCACGAGTGAGGGGCGCGGCGGTCGTGGTGGGCGCGGCGGAGATGCTCCGGCAGCACAGGCTGCACCGCCTCCAGCACGCGGGACGCAGGTCGGCGGCGGCGGACGCGGACGCCCGACCCTGAAGAGCGGCGAGTGGAACGCCATGAACATAACGATCGGCCAGGAAGGCCCGGCTTCGGGAAGTCCGGCCGGTACCGTTGGCCCGAACGAAGTGCTCTCGACCTTCGGCCCCACCGCCACCGCCGCCCTCGACGAGAAGAACGGGACCGCATTCGGCGCGATCGCGTTGTACGTCGGCGGCTCCGGCGAGGTCCGCTTCAAGGATCTTGCGTGGAAGGACCTGATGCGTGTCGTCACGAACGCAGAGCAGGTCTCCCCCCGGTACACGATTCGCCGTTTGAGCACGACCTACTACGGCTGGGGGGCCACCACCAGCGACGTCAATCACGACGGCACCCTGGATGTGATCTCCGGTCCGTTCTACTACCTCGGTCCGAACTTCACCGAGCAGCGCAGGTATCGCGACGGACCGATCTACAACCCGGAGAATTCGTTCGCGCCGGATATGGTGAATCTGTCCGCGGACTTCACGGGCGATGGATGGCCGGACGTGCTCTCGTCCCTGGGCAATCGTCACATGGACTTGTATGTGAACCCGGCCGGCGAATCGCGCCGCTGGGACAAGTTCAGCGTTCTGCCGACGATCTCGAGCGAAATCGTGCTGATGAAGGATCTCGACAAGGACGGCAAACCGGAGATCATCTTCGGCCAGGCCGTTGGTAACGGCGGTTACGCGTGGGCGAAGCCAGACCCGGCGAATCCGACGGCCGTGTGGGCCGCGCATTCTGTGTGGGGAACCGGCCAGGCCGTCAACGGTCACGGGCTCGGCGTCGGCGACGTCAATGGCGACGGCCGTCAGGACATCGTCGTGCCGACCGGCTGGTACGAACAGCCCGCAGCCGGCATCAACACCAGCCCATGGCCGTTCCATGAAGCGGAGTTGGCAGACCCGGCGGTGTTCGGCAGTGGTGGCGGAGAGATGGGCGTTTACGACGTCAACGGCGACGGCCTCACGGACGTCGTCGCGGGCACCGGTCACAACTGGGGCATCAACTGGTTCGAGCAGAAGAAGGACGGCACGTTCGTTCGTCACAATATCGCGCAGGATTTTTCGACTGCCGGCACCAACACCGGAGGAGTGGTGTTCTCGGAGTCGCACGGCGCGCGGTTTGCCGACATGGACGGCGACAAGATCCCCGACATGATCACGGGCAAGCGGTACTGGTCGGAGGCCGGGAACAATGTCTTGACGCACAACGATCCGTCGGGGGATCCGGTGCTCTACATCTACAAGACCGTGCGCGATCCCAAAGCGCCTGGCGGAGCGCGGTTCGTGCCCGAGCTGGTGCACAACAAGTCCGGCGTCGGTTCGTCCTTTGATGTCGTCGACCTCAATAAAGACGGCAAGCCGGATATCGTCGTCGGGACCATCTTCGGGACGTTTACGTTCGAGAGCAAGGCGGCTGCACCGGCCGCCGCGGCGAAGAAGTGAACGGCCTCGTAGAGATTCAAGAATTGGAATTTAACAATCAGGAGCTATCGATGGACCCGATGACGAGACGAGAGTTTCTTGGAAGGACGGCGGCCGGGACGGCCGCGGCCGGGTTCATGCTGGCGAGCGCGGGAACGGCGTCCGCGAATCCGCTGGGCCTGCCGATCGGCAGCCAGACGTATCCGCATCGCGCGATGATCGCGGACGGCAAGTTCGTCGATCTGCTCAAACAGCTCAAGAGCATCGGAATCGATCGGATCGAGCTGTGCGGCTATCTTGGCGGCGCGGGCTACCCTGAGTTCAAGAGTCTCGCCGACGGCAAGGCGACGAGGAAGGTCATCGAGGACAACGGCCTGAAAGCCGTGAGCTGCCACTTCCTCTTCCCCGAGCTCCGCGACAACCTCGCCACGGCGATTGCCTGGTCGAAGGATCTGGGCCTCGAGCAGATGATGGTCCCGACCGTGAAGAGCGGCGCCACCACCGGCACTCTCGAAGAAGCCAAGTTGCTGACCGATCAGTTCAACAAGATGGCGGTGGACATCCATACGGCCGGCATGCGCGCCGGTTCGCACAACGAAGCGTTCGATCTGGTCAAGCTCCCCGACGGCACGTTCATCTACGACCACATCATCGCGATGACGGACCCGAAGCTCATCGGCTTCCAGTTCCAGATGTCGACCTACAACAGCGGGATGATCGCCGCCGAGTACTTCGCGAAGTACCCGACTCGATTCTTCTCGATGCACGTGCAGGACCTCGACATAAAGGCGGGCAGGACGCCCGTCGTCAACGGTCGCGGCGGCGGCTACCCGCAGACGTCTGTCGGGAAGGGCGGCCTCGACTGGGCGGCGACGTTCGCAGCGGCCAGGAAAGCGGGCGGCATCAAGAACTACTTCGTCGAGCAGGCGATGCCGATGACGATCGAGAGTGTCGCGGCTCTCAAGGCGATGAACGGGTAGCGGTGACTTAGCAGCCCGTGAAACTCTGGCTGCATTCGACGGGCGATGCAGGTTGCTGACGGTCCGGTCCGGAGGGATGCCCCTTTGCTCGAGTGCATCGAGGCACTCTTTCTCGAGCCGGCGTATCGTCGGCGCTGCGCCGGACGCCGCCTCGATGCACACGCGCAGGCGCTCCGACGGGTTCGCTCGCCGTCGACGTGAACGAAAGTGACTACTCTCCTGCGGGATCCGACCATCTCCATGTGCCACGCAGCGCCAGGCTGATTGCGTTGGCCTGCTGTTCCCGCGTCAGCTGGAAACCGTCGCGCCTCAGGGCGAAAAACTCATTGGTTGGCCAGGCCGATCGCATTAGACCGGCCGAACTGTGGATTTTCGATCGGAGAAAATAGTGGCCAAGCTCATGGGCCAGGGCGCGACCCAATGCCCGGCCAATCAGAATCTCTTGAGCGGTGAAGGTGGCGGTCTTCAGCCCCGGTGTGTGATCGAGCATACCTTCGGCGGCGGCGCGCGACAGGTAGATCGAGTGGCCGGGACGGTCGGCGGTGAACGTGATCCAGCCCAGTGCGCCGTCCGGATCGGCTTCCGCTCGCCCGTCGCCGATCGTGATGGAGACCGCGGAGTGCTCCGGCGCATCCGCCGACTTGATACGGTGCGAATCGAACGTGATATGCCAATCGAACGTAATGCCTGCGGGTCGCCAGATGGTCTCCGTTTCAGCGCAGATTCGATGCACCAGCGAGTCCGTGATGCCGTCCGCAACCACTACCTCGACCGGAATGGCCGGGACAGCTGGTTCACCGGAAAGCCACAGAAGGTACATCGCGCACAGCACGATCATGAGCAGGTTCTCCGAAGGGTTGAAACGCGCCTCGACGATTGGGGCGAGATCGTTTCCGGATACAAGCGCGGCGCCCGCGAGATTATTCCGCGCGATCATCGAGACGGTGCATCGGCCCCAAAGTCCTAGTCACCGGCACTGAAGACCATGGGACAAGGTGCGTCGGGGGCTTGCGAGAGGGGCCGTCAAGTCGTTGAGGCCGGCGAAGCCCTGCGGATAGAGCCACTTCCGGGAACGCGTGCCGGGCCCACCGCCCCGGCACCGAGGGCGCGTGTAGGGGAGTCCGAGGGGCAAAGCCCCTCGGATTGAGACTAGACAAACGCGATGCAGACCGGCGCCGGTGAATCGAGCGTGACGTCCGTCTTCGTCAGCATGCCGGTCGGACGATCAATCTTGAACACGACCGTCACGCCGTTATTCTGTCCCTCGCCGAAGACGTAATTGCCCGTCGGATCGATCTTGAAGTTCCGCGGTGTCCCGCCCACGGCGAACGTGCCCTTGAAGGTCAGCGTGCCGTTCGACGGATCGATCGCCAGCAGCGCGATGCTGTTGTGCCCGCGGTTCGAGACGTACAGATAGTTCCCGTCGGGATGGACTTCGATCTCGGCGCAGGAGCCGGTCTGCGGCGCGTCTGGCGGGAGCGTCGCGACGGTGTCCTTCGGACTCAGGGTGCCGTTCGAGGCGTCATAGGCATAGGTCGAGACGGCGCGCCCGGCTTCGTAGCAGACGTACAGGAATTTTCCATTCTTTCCAAACGCCAGATGGCGAGGAGCAGCGCCAAACTTGGTCGCCTCGACGGCGGCCGGGCTGTTCGGCGTCAGAGCACCCGTGACCGCATCGAAGCGGTAGACCACGATTTCGTCGAAGCCCTTCTCCGCAACGAACAGGAACTTGCTGTCCGGAGACAGCAGCACGCAATGCGGATGGGAGGTCGGCGGGTTGCCGTTCTTGGGAGGCGGCGCTGCCGGATCGAGCCGCTTCGGCTTCGGGACGTGCGGCAAGAACGTCTTCGGCGTGTCGGCGAGCTTACCGTCGGCACCGATGGCAAAAACGGCGATCGACGTGCCTTCACTGCCGGCCGCGTTGCCATAGTTCGCGACGATCGCCCACTTCCCCGTCGGGTCGACGAGCATGTGCGCCGGCGCCAGGCCGTTCGTCTTGACGCGGCCGATCGGCGTCAGCTTGCCACCAGACGCGGCATCGATCGAGAACGCCGTCACGGCCCCGGTTGGCCCGCCAGCCTCTGGCGGCGGGAGCTCATTGGCGCCGTACAGAAATCGCTTGTTCGGATGGACCACGACCCAGCTGGGACTGTCGGTCTCCGCTGCGAGGCCCAGCGACGTGACCTTGCCCGTCTCTGCGTCGAACCGCCACCCGTAGATGCCTTTGCTCCCCGCCGCGCTGTTCGTGTACGTGCCGATGTACAGCAGGCGCCCGCCAGCTGTCTGCGCGCGTAACGGTTTGAAGGCACTACCAAGAATCGGGGTTATCGCGTAAGCCGTGAGAAACGCGCGACGGTTCATGTCGATCTCCTGTGATCGGAATCATAGTCCACGTCAGGCTGGTCTTATGCTGCGAGCGGCGTCAGGCGTCGCTGTACTCCTCGATTAGTCAAGCGAGGGCGCTCGCCTACCCCGATCGGGCCGGTGGTCCCGTTCCCACCACCGTCTGTCGCCGGTGCCACGCGAGGTACGGGATCCCGACGATGGCGTCGATGATCAGACACAGAAGGATCGTCCCCCCGAAGCGTTCGTCCGGGAAGTTCGCAGAGGCGATCGAGAGCGCGATGGCCGGATGACGCATGGCACTGGAGAGCGCCAGCACCACCGACTGGTGCGGATCTGGTCCCGCCATCACGTGTCCAACCAGAAGGCCGATGGCGACGAACGCGGCGATCGGGACGGCGGCGCCGTCTCCCACCGCGGTCCAAATCGCGGACCAGCTTCCGGCGACGAGCGCGAGCACCGCGAGCGGCAGGAGCACCCTGGTGACCACATCGACTGGCTTCTCGATACGGTCGGCGACGACCGGAAGCCGCGCTCGGACGGCCATGCCAGCGCAGAGCGGCAGCAGGACGGACATCAGGACGATGCGTGCCACAGCAGACGGGGCCATTGCGAACGACCGCCCGAAGACACGCCCCAACACCGCTACGCTCAGCGGCACCACGACGATGGACAGCAACGCCAGGATCGCCATGAGTCCGAGCGCATACGAGGTCTGCCCTCCCGCCTTCGCCTTTTTCATCGGCAGGAGCGGCGGAACGGGCGACACCGCAATGGCCACCAACGCGATCTCCACCGTCCGGCGGAAGTCGAACACCCGGGCGAGTACGACCGCGACGATGGGCATGATCACGAAGACCGCGATCACCGAGCGCAGGAGCAGGCCGGGACGGCGGCCCAGGTAGAGCAGATCTCTTGATGTGGCCCTCAGCCCGAAGCCAAAAACAGTGGACAGGATGCTTACCCGGAACGCAAGCATGACGAGTTCTTTCAGATCCATGACAAGAATGCCCCGGAAACTCACCTCTGGCAGACTGGTGGCAAATGCCGGCCTGATGAAGAATTCCAATGTTCGCGCAGAGCAAGAGTCGGACCGGCGTTCACAGGGATCGGCAAGTCAGATCCCTTTGATTTCGGATTTCATCGGGTCTGCGCCCCCTCGAGTAGCGCAGGCGCCCACGACATATCGTGACCACGCAGCTCGAGGCAGTTTCGAGGAGATCCGACCGGGCGACGTGATCTGGATCCCGCCTGGTGAGAAGCATCGGCACGGCGCCTCGGCGACTACGGCGATGACGCACACCGCTATCCAGGAACGGCTCGACGGCAGGACCGTCGATTGGATGGAGCACGTCAGCGACGCGCAGTACGAGCAGTAGATACCAATGGGGCGCGCGTCGTCGCCAAGTGCCTACTTCCCCATCGCCATGAGCCAGATATCGCTGGCGATCCGGCCGCGTGAGTAAGCCAGCTGGGTTCCGTCGCGTGACAGCTGCGGGTTTTCGACGAACGAAATGAAGGTCAGATTGAAGTCGGTGACCTTTTCGGGTCCGGCCGACCGCCAGTCCTGCGCCGGCCCCGGAACACGATACAGATTCTCGTGATCGGGTAAGTAGAGTCACCGTCCCGATGGCGATACGGCTGGGTGATAATCCTCCGGCGGACTCGAGACCACGATTCGAGGCTCCCCGCCCTCGGTCGACACGGCATGCAGATCGATTGTCCGACCCACCACGCACTGATAGATGACTCACTTGCCGTCCGGGCTGATAGTGACGACCGGCATGACGCCTGATTCGTTGGTGAGCCGGCGCTCGCGTGTGAACGCCTGCTCGGGAGACATGTACGCGGTCGTGCCGACGATCGTGCCGACCCGGGTCAGCGCCGGCGTCTCGGTCGTGGGCGCTGCTTACCGGCGATCAGTGCGTACCACTGGACGGTGGCCCGCCAGTTCTGGACGATGCTGATCGGCGCATCGTCGGCATCCAGCAGCATGTTCACGAGGAAACGCGTGCCAATCCCGATTGGGGGTGTAGCTGTTCCGTGTGTTGAAGACGTTGGCGCGCATGTCGAAGGGAAACCGCGGCACGCCGTACTGGAAGATGCCGTCCTTCTCCGAACTTCTCGAAGCCGAAGATCGCCCGATGTTGGGATGACCGATGCGAGCACCTAGGCTTCGCGCTTGAACCCCGCGACGGAGGGCCATGTGATCCCGATAATGATGAGCCGACCGCCGACCTTGACCTACGTCATGACGTTGCGCGTGCAAGTGGGGACACCACTGGACGTCGGCCAGGTGCCGCGGGGACGACGGCGCGTTATTCCCATTCTGGGCGGCACGTTCGAGGGCCCCACCATCCGCGGCAAGGTGCTGCCGGGCGGCGCCGACTGGCAGATCGTCCGCGCCGACGGTCTCGCCGAACTCGACACGCGCTATGCCCTCCAGACCGACAGCGGCAGCCTCATCTACATTCAGAACGCCGGCATCCGGCACGCATCCCCGGAAGTGACGAAAAAGTTGCTCGCCGGGGAACCTGTCGATCCGTCTCAGGTTTATTTCAAGACCGTTCCGATTTTCGAAACCGCGGCGCCCGAGCTGCAGTGGCTCACGCGGGCGATCTTCGTCGGCACCGGGGAACGGATGCCGACGGAGGTCATCGTTCACGTGTGGAGGGTGGAGTAGGCGGTTTCTGACCGATCGTCAGGCGCAGTAGGTTACGAATCTCGACCGCACCGGGGCGCTGCTGACGATGTCGTCACATCCAGTCCGAGGTTGCGCGTCTCGAGCAAAGAGGAGCAACATCCGCTCATATCTCGCGTGTGCAAGTTGGGAATTGTGGGCGATACTGGCCCCCGTTCACGAGTCGGGAGAGAGCACCCTCATGATTCCGAGTCGCCGTGACCTTCTCAAAGCGCTGGCGGGCGGTCCGTTGGTATTCGCGGCGCAGCGCCCGGCCGCAGTGACGACCGTCAACGGCGTGGTGTTCGGCGTCGAGACGTTCAGCTTCCACGATCTGCCGCCGGCGGGCGACCCGCAGCTCATCTCGACCATCGTCAAGAACCTGCAGACACTCGACATCGCCGAGTGCGA
This sequence comes from uncultured Acidobacteriota bacterium, assembly GCA_963730995.1. Classification (GTDB taxonomy): domain Bacteria; phylum Acidobacteriota; class Vicinamibacteria; order Vicinamibacterales; family 2-12-FULL-66-21; genus CAVSUB01. Next base: position 1,603,291 of record CAVSUB010000013.1, read on the forward strand.
GATCATGTCCGGGCACGTCGAGCCGTTCGCCAGTGTGATGACCGGCTGGTGGGTGCAGAGTCGCCGGTCGCCGGACTTCGCGCGGCTGCGCGAGGAGGCGCGACAATGGCGGCTCACCGTGCCGATGACGTACTACCGGGAGATCCGGCGGCGATTCGAGGACGCGGGGCTGCGGATTTACCTCTACAACGTCAACTTCAACGAGACCTTCACGGACGCCGAGCGCGATCGGACCTTCGAGGCAGCGCGTGAGCTCGGCGCCGAAGGGTTCAGCTCCTCCACGGTGCTCTCGGAAGCGCGGCGCCTCGTGCCGTTCGCGCAGAAGCACAAGATGTTCGTGGCGATGCACAACCACAACAATCTCGTGGATCCCGATCAATTCGCGACGCCCGCGAGCTTCGAAACGGCGCTGGCCATGTCGCCGCTGTTCTACGTGACACTCGACATCGGGCACTTCACCGCCGGCAACAACGACGCGGTCGCCTTCATCCGTCAGCATCACGACCGCATCATCAACATCCACGTGCGCGACCGGAAACGGAACAACGGCCCGAACCGGCCGTTCGGGCAGGGCGACACGCCGATCGCTGACGCGCTGCGGCTCATCAGGGACAACCGGTTCCCGATTCGCTGCTATCTCGAATACGAGTACGGGTCGTTCCGGCCGTCAGTGGACGAAGTCGGGAACTGCTTCGACTACTGCAAGCGCGTGCTCGCGTCATGACGGCGATCACGCGCGTCGCGCGAACGAGCGAAGCGAGTGAGCCACGCGAGCGGCCCGCCTTCGCGCCGAAGGCGCTACGGCGCGTCCACCGGAGCTTTAGCGAAGGTGGAAGCGGAAATCGTGGGGTCCCCGAGCGAGCGTGTCGAGGGGGCCGGCGGGGCGAAGCCCTCCGGACAAAGAATGCAGCGAGTTCGCTGGTACGTGCTCCTGGCTGCCGGTCTGCCGATCCTCACGATGGGACTTCGACTGGATGCGCGGCAGGAACGCGACGCCGGCGGCTTCAAGGCGCCGACCGCGGCGCTCGAGCGAGGCCGTACGGTGTACGTGCTCAATCATTGTCATTTCTGCCACGGCGTCGATTTGACGCAGGCGACGATGGGCGCGGCCAATCTCTCGCAGTCGCCTCTTGTCGGCGCAGATGACGACGGGAAAATGATCGGACCACTCGTCAAAGCCGGTCTGCCGAACCTGCAGACGGCAATGCCGAGCTACACGGAGCTGACTTCTGACGAGATCGTCGATCTCGCCCGATACGTCCACTTTCTGCGTCAACAGGCGCGGTTCAAAGAGCTGAGCCGCCTCGCCGACACTCCAGCCGGTGACCGCGCGACCGGTGAGGCGTACTTCAACGGTGCGGGCAATTGCCGGTCATGTCATTCGGTGAAAGGCGACCTGGCAGGCGTCGGCCGGAAGGTCGATACGGCGACGCTTCGCGCGCGCCTCCTTAGACCAGGTCCGACGATGCCGAGCGAAGGCGTGAGCCCGACGGCGGGTCAGGCGGCGCACCTCAAGCTGCTCGAAAACTACACGGCGGCCAACGTACAGGATCTCGTCGCGTATCTCGGCGCGAGTCAGTAGTTCAAGTTCGCCCCACTTGCACCTCGTCATCGGCATCAGGATCAGGATCCCGTTTAGTTGGCAGCCGAGGTGCTCTACGCGTGGTTTCGCGGCCGCCCGGTCACGCTGAAGACGATGCCAGACGGCCGACTCCCATGCGGTCGAGGAGCGCCATGAATCGAGCGTCCTCGCGCACCGGATCGAATTCAACGGCGGCGGTCACCAGAATCAACGAACCGTCGCGCTCCTCGAAGGCGCGATTCAGCCAGTGAAAAAGACTCTCGAAATCTGACAGGCCGAGATAAACGAGCGCGAACCACATCGGAGAGACGTAGCCGTTCGCGGCGCGCGCCTTCAGCTCCTCGAGGTGCTCGTTGGCGCGGTCGCGGTTTCCCGAACGGGCGTGGACGTAGCCGAGGACGCCAACGTGGTTGACGGACCGGCCGTCCAGCTCGATGGCCCTGTTGAACTCGTCGATCGCGCGCTCGTACTCACCGCGCTGCGTGCACGCATCACCGAGCGCGTAGTGCGCGAACGCGAAGGACGGCTCGAGCGCCACGACCTTCTCGAATTGCGCGATAGCGCGATCGAGATCGTGGCGGAAGTGGTGGATGTAGCCAATCTGCGTCTTCACCTGCAGATCGAGCGGATCCAGCCGCTCGGCCTCTTCCAGCTCGATCAGGGCCAGGTCGTGGCGCTTCTCGAGTAACGCGAGCCGCCAGGCATTCCAGAGATGCGTGGACGCCGAGCCCGGACCGAGCTGGAGCGCGCGCGTCAGCGCCTGCTCCGCTGCGCTTCGATCCCAGTCGTGGTTCATCGCGATCAGGCCCCGCACCTTGTGCGCGTGCGCGAGGCCCGGCTCGAGGGCCAGCGCCCGGTCGACCGCCCCCCGTGCGTGTGGCACCGTTTCGCGGGCCGGCAGGATACCGAGGCTCGAATAGAGCCAGACTTGAGCCTCGGCCAGGGCCGCGTAGGCAGGCGCGAAGTCGGCGTCTTGTGCGATCGCCTCGTTGAAGTTGACGATCGCGTGTCGCACCGCCCCGTCGGTCCACTTGTTCAGGGCGTACATCCCTTGCAGATACGCGTCGTGCGCGGGAACGTTGAGTGCGCGCGCCTGCGCCGCTCCGTCACGATGGATTCGGAACTCGTCCAGGATGCCCGCGGCGATCTCGTCCTGAATCGCGAAGACGTCCGAGAGCTCGCGCTCGAAACGCTTCGACCATATCTGGTAGCCGTCAACGGCGCTCACCAGCTGCGCAATGATGCGCACGCGATCGCCTGCTTTGCGCACGCTTCCCTCGAGAACCGTTTCGACGCGCAACCTTCTGCCGATCTCGGTGACCTCGATATCCTTGCCGAGAAAAGCGAAGGCCGACGTTCGCGAGATCACGCGCACGCCGCGAACGCTGGTCAACGCGTTGATGATCTCCTCCGTAATCCCGTGACAGAAGTACTCCTGGTCCTTGCCAGGACTCAGATCGACGAAAGGCAGAACGGCAATCGAAGACGAACGGCCCGGTTCGGTGAGGGTCACCGCGGAGCTCGCCGGCGGAGCCATCGAGACATCCACGGCCCGCAGATCCCGAAGGAGCTCACCCGCCGAGCGATAACGCCGATCGGGATCTTTCTCGAGCGCCTTGTCGATAATGGTGTCGAGCGATCGCGGCAGCGTGGGGTTCACGGTGAGAAGCGAGGGTTGCAGCCGATTCAGGAGTTGATCGAAGACTGCAGCGGCCGTATCGCCCTGAAACGGCGCTCTCCCGGTCGCCATCTCGAACAGCACGACGCCCAGTGCAAACAGGTCCGCGCGTGCATCGACCGGCCTCCCGAGCGCCTGTTCCGGCGACATGTAGCCTGCCGTTCCAACGGCACGTCCGCCGCTGCTCTCACCTTCCGACGTCGTGGGGCCCTCGGCGTCGGAGGTCGAAATCGGCTCGACGATCTTCGCAACACCGAAGTCGAGAATCTTGACGCGTTCGCCATCGGTCACCATCACGTTGCCCGGCTTCAAATCCCGGTGCACGATCCCCGCGGCGTGAGCGCACGCCAGGCCGTCAGCCATCTGAGCGGCGAAGGAGATCGTCTTCGCGAGGGGAAGTCCCGTGCCGTCACTCAGGATCTGGCGCAGGCTGCGACCCTGAACGAGCTCCATCGTGATGAACACGAGATCATCGGCTTCCTCCACCGAGTAGAGGTGAACGATGTTGGGATGATTGAGGGCGGCCGCCGCCCTGGCCTCGCGCAGGACGCGCGCTCGACTGTCGCGTGCCTCGGCGACCTCCGGACGGAGAAATTTGAGCGCAACCCGCCGATTCAGTTTGGTGTCCTCGGCGAAGTACACGTCTCCCATGCCGCCGCTTCCGAGCTTGTCCAGCACCACGTAATGACGGAGTCGGGTGCCGATCGATGGCATGAGCGGACCAGGTTAACCGGCGGCGACAACCGGCGGAAATGCCGATTTGCCGCAGCGGCAGCGCGCTGCGCCGGGCGTGCCCTTGTGCCACACGCGCGTTCGGCAGGCCGGGCACGACCACAGCGCGTCGAGCGCCTCGATGCGTTCGAGCGCGGCCTTGACCTCGCTCGCTCCCGAGCGCCCGCGGCTGGCATGGGCAGCGACGTTCAGCGTCGCACCGACATCCGCTTCCAGGTGCTTGACTATGGGCTCGACCGTCGGCAGCTGGGACTTGGCGTGCTCCTTGAGTGCACGCCGCAGCCCCATGAACAGCTCACCGATCTCGCGCTTGTCGTTGGCCTGGCCGCGACGGAACGGGAGGGGTGCCCAGAGCGCCTCGCATACTTCCTGCAGCAGCTCCTCGAGCGCGCGGCGCCCTTTCGTCGCAGCGCCCTGAACGTCGTCGCTTTGCAGGCGCTCGCGGGCAGCCGACAGCATGCCGCTCGCTTCGTATTTCGTCGTGCGCGGTCCGGAGGCATGGCTCCATGACGTGAACTCGATCTTTCGCCACGAAGGTGCGCGGCGGCTCAAGTGTTCGAAAAACTGCTGGTCGTGCGTCAGGACGATCAGCTGCCAGTCGGCAAACCCGTCGGCGAGCAGCTCGGCGAGCCGCCCGCGATGCTCGACGTCGAAGCTGTTGATCACGTCGTCGAGAATCAGGAATCCCAGCTTCTCGTTGAAGCTCGCCGCCATGGCCAGGAACAGGGCAATCGCGAGCGAGTTCAAATGTGACTCGCTCAGCACACCGTGGGGAGGGCGCTGCCGTGACCCGTAGAAATTGATGGCAAGCTCGACCCCCTTGGCCGTCCACGGCTCGATGCTCACCGCGTCGAGATCCTCGGCCGGATGCAATGCCGAGTAAATCTTCGCCACGCGGCCGCTGATTTGCTCCAGCAGATTGCCCAGGTCCTCCTTCTGCTTCTGCTGATACGCATCGAACACGGTCTCAGCCAGCGCCAGTGCCCGCCGCGCGCGAGCATTCTTTTTCTCGGCCTGTTGCCAGGCATCGATCTGCTGGCACAGCGCCGCCAGCATCACCAGCTGACTGTCGCGTGTACTGGGTTTCGCTGGCGAGAGCTGTCTCGCCAGCTTGGCCGCCGCCTTGTCCCAGCGCCGCACGTCGGCGAGATGGCTCGTGAACAAGTCGATGGCGACAGACGCCAGCGCCTCGACCTGGTCGCGGATCCGCGGGTCCGGCCGCGCGGGCACTGGCGGAATCTCGAGCTGCAACTCGCGGGCGCGATCGTAAATCGCCCGACGGAGCTCGTGCGCACTCTCGAGCCCATCCGCCTGGCGGAGGAGCGGATCGCGAAAGTGCTCCAGGTCGCGAGCGGCCTCCATCATCTCGACGAGCGCGCCCTCGATCCTTCGCGCCAGCGCTTCCTGGTCGACCTTCTGTCCGCAGAGCGGGCATCGTCCTGCCTCGATGGACCGCGCCTCGACCAGCCGCTTCGCCTCGCGCACCAGTGATGCCCGCGGCAGTTGACGGGCCCGGTCCGAGGACACCAGCGCATTCCACGCCGCCAGCACGTCGTTGTCGAACTCCGGCGTGCCGAGCGCGTTGATTTCCGAGAGGAGGTTTTCGCGATCGGACGAAGCAGAGACGCTGCTGCTCGCGCCAACGGCTGCCGTGATCCACGATGGCTCGACAACCTGATCCAGCGATTGCGGTGGATTGACGCCCAGCATCCCGCAGATCTGCTGAAGATTGGCAAGCACGGTTTCTTCAGTCACGGTGTCGGCGCCGTCCGACAAGGCACGGCGGTATACACGGGCTTCCTCTTCCGCGGCTTTTGATGTCTTGCGCAGGTCGTTTCTGGCTCGCTGCAGGTCTTCTCTGAGGCTCTCGATCGCGTCCAGGCCCAGGATCTCGACCAGCGCCTTCCACTTCTCGGTCTTGGTCTTGTTGATGAAGTCCGCGAGAGTGCGGCCGCGAAGGAGGAACGTCTCGCGCCGGAGCGCGTGGAACATGTCAGGCGTCCGCTCGTCGGGGAACACGACCTTCCCACCGAGCGTGCCGCTGGTGAGGACCTCGACCGACGTGACGCCGTCGGCGTCGCCGCCGACATAGCGCACCGCGTGCTGGCGTCCCTCGTGCGACAACAACTCGATCTCGCCCGTGAAGTACCACTCGAGCGCGTCGGCGATGGTGCTCTTCCCGGTTCCGTTGTCGCCGTACACGACCGTGCTTTCGCCCTGCCCGAAATCGACCGTCATCTCACTCGGGACACCGCGGAATGCATGCATCGCGAGGCGCTGGAGTTTCTCATTCACCGGCGACATCCTCGAACAGCTGACGGATCGCCGCGGATCGGTCGATATGCTCCTTCTTCAACAGCGCGGCGACACGCTGCGCCAGATCGGGCGGGAGCTCATCCATCGTGTCGAGCAGCGTCAGAAGGAACTCCTCGGCGCTTGGACGGTGCATGAGTGGCCCTCACTTGAGCAAGGCAGGAAAGGGATCTAAGAGTATGAGCAACAACAATTTGCAGTCAACAGCGGCCTTTCACCCCATCGTTCACGGCCTGATCGTCATGCGCGCCAGTGCGTTCTCGCTACTTGTCGAACAGACCGCCAGGAGATCGACCGCCGCGGCCCTCACCGGGCGGCCACTTGCGGCAGCACGACCGTGATGTTCCTCTTCGGGACCTGACCTACAGGAATTCGCGTTACCTCCTTCAGAGCGATCAGATCGACGACCGATACGGAATTCGAGCCCGCGTTCGCGACGTAGGCAGTCTTGCCGTCGGGCGTGAGCGTGACCCAGTCGGGCGCTGTGCCAACATCGACTGAGCCCACAGGTTCGAGCTCGGGCAATGAGTACACATAGATGGCGCTGTTGAGGCGACTGTTCACGACAAGCCGCTTTCCATCCCCACTCACCGCCATGCCGTGAGATGCGTTGCCCCCTTCGAGCACCGGCGTCTTGCCGGGCCCGAGCTTCGGCAGTTCGATGCGACGGGCTTCTTTGTGAGTCGCGAAGTCCACGACCGCGAAACCATTGAAGTCGGTGAGCTGGACGAACATGCGCTTCGTCGAGCCGTCCGGGTTCGTTTCGAACGCCATCGGTCTGACGCCGAGATCGAAATCCATGACCCACGCGGTTTGTTCGGTCCGGGCGTCGATGATCGTCGCGTTCTTGCCGGCGATGCTCCCGGCAACAACGTACCGGCCGTCCGGCGTCACGTACGTGTTGTGGACGGCTCCTTTGACGGGGATGCTCTTGACGCGCTGCAGCGCGACCGTATCGATCACGTCGACCGCACCCGGTTCTTCGCGGATGGCCACGTAGACTCGCGTGCCATCGCGGCCTGCGGCGATGTTGTTGGGGTGTCCGCTCAGCCGAACCTTGTTCGTCACCCGCAGCGTTCGTCCGTCGACGACATCGAGTGTCGAGTCGGCCTCGTTGCTGACATAAATCCGGCTCCCGTCGGGCGCCGCGGCGGCCCCATGACCGACCTCGATCCCGGTGATGCGACCGACGACCGTGTTCGTCATCGGATCGATCACGTCGACATCGTCCCCGGCGCTGTTCGTCTGGATGATGCGGACCTGACCGCGCGGTGTCGTGACGTTGCGCAGCGTGTCGCCGCGAACCCAGGCCGCGAGCGTCTGCCACTCCGGGTCGTCTTTCGACGTCCAGTGCTTCCCTCCATCGTGATGTGGATCTCCGCCTGCACTCTGCGCGAGGGGATGTCGCAGCAGCCGGCTGCCCTCCGGGTTTCCAGGCACGACACGGGATCGGACGATGTCGAAGTTCTTGCGCGATTGTTCCTCGTTCCAGGTCGCCGCCTCCGGTGACAGTGGCTGCAGCTGCATCGGCGTCCCGAAGGCGTGACAGGAGACGCATCGCGCGTTGCCGGCCCGCTTCGTCGTGAAGATGGGCTGCACTCGCGTTCTGAAGAAGTCGAAGTCGAGCGTGGTCGAGGACGCAGCCTGCTGCGAACCCGCGGACTGAATCGAAACCAGCAGACCGACAAGCGTCAGTAGCAAGAACGGCATGAGGCTCTCCTGTCTGTGGCGATGACCGTTAGAAGAGGGCCGTGGGTCGGCGTGATCACCGGTGTCGATGTAGGGCGCGGGCTTCAGCCCGCGCCTGGAGCTGCCTCCGACTACGCGATGTTGGCGAGAATCGTGTTGTAGACGATGCGAATAGCCGGATCCGGATTCACTTCGATCGTGTAAAGGCCCTTGTACCCTACGGACTCGGCGAAAGAGACGGCTTTGCCGATGTCCCAGTCCGGGCTTGACTTGACGTGCATGTTGCCCGCCGAGCGTTTCATCATGCCCTTGATCGCGTCGTGAAGCTGCTGCTGGTTCGCAAAGCGTCCGGCGCCGCCGAAATCGAGGTTCGAGTAGCCGCCTGACTTTTCAATGCAGTCGTTGAGGATGCCCCACACGTAGCGAAGGCGCTCCTGCTCCGGCATCGCCGGTACCGGAGGCGGCGGGGGTGCGGCCGCCTGGCCTGCGGCGCCTCGGCCGCCAGCGGTGGGCACGCCTGTGCCGCGCGTCTCGGCGGAGATGAGGATCCCCTTCGGCGTGGCGTAGTCCTGCAACTCCTTCCAGAGCGAGGCGACGCCTTCCTTGGAGTCATCGGTCAAGGCGCCCTGATTGAGCATCAGACGCTTGATGCCGAGCAGCGGCGCGACATCGACCCATTTCTTCCCAGTCTCGAGCCAGGTCGCACGCGCTTCGCCGCTGAGCGCGGCCGCTTTGCCGTCAGGCCCCATCTGCGCCAGGGTGCCGATCTCGATGTTGATCTGGTTCGCTCGCGATCCGACCGCGTCGAACTTCGCCTTCAGCTCCTTGAAGAACGCCGGATCCGGATTCTTTGCGTCCTGCGCCAGGTGCGAATGCTGGAACTCGACGTTATGGACGCCGTACTGGTCGATGTCGTACTGCGGGCAGATCCATCAGCGCGAGCGTCTGATTGAGATTGGGACTGGTGTTCCACGGCAGCCTCAGCATGCTGCCGTGATTGAGGCTCATGATGCCGATGCGCGCCAGCTTCGCCGCCGGGACGTTCGCTGGCCCGCCTCGGCCGCCGCCTGCAGGACCGCCGCCGCGTCCGCCGCCCTGGCCCGCCGGTTGGCCGGCCGGCGCGGCCGGGTTCTGGCCCTGGCCGAATCCGAGCCCTGCCGATCCAAGCACACCTGCAGTCGTGACGAGGAATTTTCTGCGCTTCATACGGCTCCGTTCTCGCGGCTGCGGGAAGGCAGCTTTACCTGGATTCGATGGTCTCTCTCTTCGAGCCCGAGGTGAGTCTACCCGAGAATGTTCAGTCGTGGCATTCGGGGGTCACGATCGAGCGGCTCCGATGAGCGCCGCCTCACGTTCCACCGGATCGTAATTGAGATTCGGACCGAGCCAGCGTTCGACCTCGGCGACGCTCATGCCCTTGCGCGCGTGATAGTCGGCGACCTGATCGCGGTCGATCTTGCCGAGGCTGAAGTAGCGCGACTCCGGATGCGCGAAGTAGAGCCCGCTGACGCTCGATCCGGGCCACATCGCAAACGACTCGGTGAGCTGCATGCCGGTGTTCGCCTCCACGTCGAGCAGCCGCCAGAGCGTGCCCTTCTCGGTGTGATCCGGGCACGCCGGATAACCGGCGGCCGGCCTGATGCCGCGATACTTCTCGTGGATCAAGTCCGTCGGGCTCAGGTTTTCGTCGCAGCCGTAGCCCCATTCGTCGCGCACCCGCTTGTGCAGGCATTCGGCGAAGGCCTCGGCCAGCCGATCGGCGATCGCCTCCGCCATGATCGCGTTGTAGTCGTCGTGCTCGGCCTTGAACCGGTCGCACAGTTCCTTCAAGCCGATCCCGCTGGTCACGGCGAAGCCGCCGAGGTGATCGGCGAGGCCGGTCTCCTTCGGCGCGATGAAGTCGCCGAGCGACCGGCACGGCTCGCTGCCGTCCTTCTGCCATCTGCTGGCGCAGGAAGTGGAATCGCTCGAGCACGCGTCTGGCGCGTCCCATCGGTGTACAGCTCGACGTCGTCGCCGACGGCGTTGGCCGGAAAGAAGCCATAGACGCCGCGCGCCGTGATCAGGTTCTGCTCGATGATGACGTCGAGCAGCGCATTGGCTTCGGCGAAAATCTGCCGCGCCTGCTCGCCGTACTTCTCGTCCTCGAGGATGCGCGGATAGACGCCCTTCAGCTCCCAGGTGTGAAAGAACGGCGTCCAGTCGATGAACTCGCGCAGCGTCGCGAGCGGAAAGTTGTCGAGCACGCGCACGCCGGTGAACGCCGGCGTCGGCAGATCTTCGGCGCGCCACTCGATCGGCGTGCGTCTGCGCGCGCGCGGCCTCGAGCGGAGACGAGCTTCTGCCGCGGCGACGCGTGTGCCTTGCGGAGCGCCTCGTACTCGCTGCGGTGCTTCGCCACGAACGCCGGCTTGCCTTCGTCGCTGAGCAGGCTGGTCGTCACCGGCACCGCGCGGCTGGCATCGAGCACGTGGACGACCGGCTCGCTGTAGTGCGGCGCAATCTTGACCGCCGTGTGCGCGCGGCTGGTGGTCGCGCCGCCGATGAGCAGCGGCAGCTTGAAGCCCTGACGCTCCATCTCGCGCGCCACATGCACCATCTCGTCGAGCGACGGCGTGATCAGGCCGCTCAGGCCGATCAGGTCGGCCTTCTCCGCCTTGGCGCGCTCGAGGATCTTCTCGCACGGGACCATGACGCCCATGTCGATCACTTCGTAGTTGTTGCAGGCCAGCACGACGCCGACGATGTTCTTGCCGATGTCGTGCACGTCGCCCTTGACGGTGGCGAGGACGATCTTGCCCTGCGTCTTGACGACCTGGCCGGCCGCGGCCATCGCCGCCTTCTCGGCCTCCATGAACGGCGTCAGGTACGCGACGGCCTTCTTCATCACGCGGGCGGACTTGACGACCTGCGGCAGGAACATCTTGCCGGCGCCGAACAGATCGCCGACCACGCTCATGCCGTCCATCAGCGGCCCTTCGATGACCGAGCAGCGGCCGGCCGAGCTTGGCGCGCGCTTCTTCGGTGTCGGCGTCGATGTAGGTGTCGATGCCCTTGACCAGCGCGTGCGAGAGGCGCTCCTCGACCGTGCCGTTGCGCCACTCTTCGGCCTTCTTGTCGCTGACGACCTCGCCGGCGCTGGCCGCCTTCAGCGTTTCGCCGTGCTCGACCAGGCGCTCGGTCGCATCCGGGCGGCGATTCAGCAGCACGTCCTCGACCAGCACCTTCAGCTCGGGCTCGATCTCCTCGTAGACCTCGAGCATGCCCGGCATTGACGATGCCCATGTCCATGCCGGCCGCGATGGCGTGATACAGGAACGCGGAGTGCATCGCCTCGCGAACCTTGTTGTTGCCGCGGAAGCTGAACGAGATGTTGGAGACGCCGCCGCTGACCTTGGCGTGCGGCAGGTTCGCCTTGATCCAGCGCGTGGCGTTGATGAAGTCGACCGCGTAGTTGTTGTGCTCCTCCATGCCGGTGGCGACGGTGAGGATGTTCGGATCGAAGATGATGTCTTCGGGCGCGAAGCCGACCTCGTCGACCAGAATGCGGTAGGCGCGCTCGCAGATGCGGATCTTGTCCTCGTAGCGTCGCGGCCTGGCCCTGCTCGTCGAACGCCATCACGACCACGGCCGCGCCGTACTTGAGCACGGTGCGCGGCGTTCTGGCGGAACTTCTCTTCGCCTTCCTTCAGCGAGATCGAGTTGACGATGCCCTTGCCCTGCAGGCACTTCAGCCCGGCCTCGATGACCTCCCATTTCGAGGAGTCCACCATGAAGGGCACCTTGGCGACCTCGGGCTCGCTGCCGAGCAGCTGCAGGAAGCGCGTCATCGCCGCGACGCCGTCGATCATGCCTTCGTCCATGCAGATGTCGATGACGTTGGCGCCGTTCTCGACCTGCTGCCGGGCGATGCTGACCGCTTCCTCGTACTTGCCTTCCTTGATCAGCTTGGCGAACTTCGGCGAACCGGCGACGTTGGTGCGCTCGCCGATCATGATGTAGACGCCGGGCTGCTGCGTGAACGGCTGCGATCCCGACAAGGCGCAGCGGACGCGACTCCGTGGTCGCCACGCCTGGAACGCTCACACTCGCGCGCGACGGTGGGCGCGCGGCAGCTCGCGCGGATGCCGGCCTTCGAGCGCCTTGGCGATCGCCGCGATGTGCTCGGGCGTGTTGCCGCAGCAGCCGCCGGCGATGTTGATCAGGCCGCCCTTGGCGAAGTCGCCGAGGTAGCGCGCCATGTCCGCCGGCTCGAGATCGAAGCCGGTCGGCGAGAGCGGATTCGGCAGGCCGGCGTTCGGATAGCACGAGATCGCGGCGCTCGATTTCTCCGAGAGCTCCTCGAGGAACGGATACATCAGGTCCGGGCCGAGCGAGCAGTTGAGGCCCACCGAGAGCGGCTTCACGTGCTGCACCGCGTTCCAGAACGCCTCGATCGTCTGCGCCGAGATCATCGTCTCGCCGCCGCGTCCGACCGCGGCCGAGATCATGACCGGCAGCTCCTTGCCGTCCTGATCGAACACTTCGCGGATGGCGACGAGCGCCGCCTTGGCGTTCAGCGAGTCGAAGATGGTCTCGACCAGCAGCAGGTCGGAGCCGCCGGCGATGAGCGCGCGCACCTGCTGGATGTAGGCGGCCTTCACCTGATCGAAGGTGACCACGCGGAAGCCCGCATCGTCGGCATCCGGCGAGTTCGAGAGCGAGACCGTCAGCGGTCCGATCGCGCCGGCCACGAACCGCGGACGCGCGGTCGCGTTCGCGACGCGATCGGCCCATTCGCGGCATTGCCGCGCCGACTGCTCGTTGATCTCCCAGGCCAGATCGTTGAGGAACGGATCCTCGATGATCTTCTGGTAGAACGCCGGATCCTTCCGGCCGCCGTGCTCGCGCGGATCGTCGACGAAGAACTCGCTCTGCGTGATGCTGGTCGCGCCGAAGGTGTTGGTCTCGATGATGTCCGCGCCGGCCTCGAGGAAGCGGCGATGGATGTCGCAGATCATCTCCGGCTGGGTCAGCGAGAAGAGATCGCCGTTGTTCAGCAGATCCTTCTTCGAGTCCTTGAAGCGCTCGCCGCGGATGTCGGCTTCCGTCATGCCGTAGGTGCGGATGGTCGTGCCCATCGCGCCGTCGATGATGGCGATGCGGTTCTCGAGGATCTTCTCGATCGGATGCGGCGCGCGGGTATCGGCGGTCGATGTCATGGCTTTGGCTGCGTGGGATGGAGACATACGTGACGTCATGAGCCTGATCGGCGTTTCGCCGTCTTCGTCGTGGATTCCGGTTTCTGCCCCGATGCAATCAGCACCGTGAACGGGTCGCCGACTCTGTCGCGCGCCGACGCCCACGCGCGCATCGCGCAAACCGGCGTCGGTCAGCATGGCTTCGAGCTCCTCGTCGCGGAAACCGAGGCGACGATCGCCGAGCTTCGCGCGGACCCACTCTTCCTGGTGCTCCCGGAGATCGAGGACGAGCACGCGACCGCCCGGTACGGTGATGCGCGTCGCCTCCGCGACGGCGCGCGCCGGGTTCGACGCGTGGTGAAGGGCCTGCGACAGCAGGGCGACGTCGACCGTCGCGTCCTTGATCGGCAGCTTCTCGAGCTCGCCGCGCTTCCAGACGACATTCGAGACGCGGCGGCGGGAGCCGAGCGCCTTGGCGCGATCGAGGACGACCTTCGAGCGATCGACGGCGATCACCTGCGTCGCCCAGCGCGACGCCTCGAGCGCGAGATAGCCGTCGCCGCAGCCGAGATCTGCGACCGTGAGCGGCGGAAGGAGAAACCCGAGCGCCCGCGACCAGGCCGCCCAGCTCCGGCCGGGCACGAACTGTCGCGCGTCGCGCGCATCCGCGACGTGACTATCGAAATTCTCCTTACGCAGCCGCAACACCTCCTGCAACCGCGCCTCGTCGGCCTGCACGGCGGCATCGTCACCGGCGGCAGCGAACTGTTCCTGGAGCGCCGCCCAGAGCGCACGATGGCCGTTGTCGCTCAGCGCCGGGGCCAGGCGGAAATATGTGTAGCCGGCGTCCTTCTCCTCGCTGACCAGACCGGCGTCTTTCAGCATCCCGAGGTGCCGCGAGATGCCGGACTGCGCCAGACCGATGATGGACGTGAGCTCGGTGACGTTCAGCCGTTCGCGATCGAGCACGCGAAGCAGGCGCAGTCGGGCCTCGTCCCCGAGCAGACGGTAGAGCGCGGACGCCTGATGCACATCTATAAATCTACACCTATTGATGTCATTTGGCCAATCGATATGTGAATCCACCGGCGAACCCTGAGGCGGGGTCGCTGGCGTCGTGCCGCGCGTCACAATGCGGGCCGCCGGTGGAATTTCGATGCGAGATCCCTACGGGGAGGAATCCAGAACCGGCGCGCGGTTGGGTGTAGGATCGAACCGATCAAGGCCCATTGAATCGGAAGTGTCGGTTCGAAGGACTCAAGGGCCCAGGGTCGGTGCGCGCCATGCCGCGACAGGACGGAACGAATCGAACCGCCCCCCCGTACAGTCCTCTCTTGAGCCGTCATTCGGACGACGGTCCGCCCCCCGCCACGACGCCCCACCACCGGGTCGGCGGCTACCACGAGTTCGCCCCACCGCCCGATCTGGCCGACGCGGTCGAGGCGCTGTGGATCCACGAGGCCGCCGGCGTGCAGGTGGCCGTGCACCGCGTCGTGCCCGACGCCGCCGTGAGCCTGTGCTTCATGGGCCCCCGCGCGCCCGACGGCGCCTCCGGCGCCGCACGGCTGCGGGTGATCGGCCCCGTGACGGCGCCGTACCTCTTCACGCCTCCGATCGGTCACCGCATGGAGGCGGTGCGCCTGAAGGTCGAGTGGTGCCGCCCGCTCCTGGGCGTGGCGCCGTGGGAGCACGCGAACGCGGAGCCGCTCTACGCGGACGTTCGCCCGGACCTGGTCGAGCCGCTGGAAGCGCGCCTCATGGCGAGCCGCGCGAGCGCCGACACGCTCCGGCTGCTGGTGGCGTTCCTGCGCGAACGCCTCGCCCGGCACGAAGTGGCCTGCGGGCTGCTGCTGTCCAGCATGGAATCGCTAAGGCGCGGCGCGGGTGCGACCCGCGTGAGCGAGCTGGCCCGCCGGTTAGGCGTCAGCGAGCGGCATTTGCGGCGCCTCATGGTGGACGAAACCGGGATCGCGCCGCGCCACTTCTCGCGCATCCAGCGCTTCCACGCGTTGCTGCGTGCCTCGGACCTGGCTCCACGC
This sequence comes from uncultured Acidobacteriota bacterium, assembly GCA_963730995.1. GTDB lineage: Bacteria > Acidobacteriota > Vicinamibacteria > Vicinamibacterales > 2-12-FULL-66-21 > CAVSUB01. Next base: position 1,618,504 of record CAVSUB010000013.1, read on the forward strand.
CCGTCGTGGGCCGCGCTCGCCGCCGACCACGGCTACGCCGATCAGTCGCACCTGATCCGCGAGGTGCGGCACCTGGCCGGCGTATCCCCCACGCGGCTCCACAAAGAGCGGGGCGCCGAGTAGCTCTCAGCCTCAGCTTCAGCTTTCAGCTTTCAGCTTTCAGCTTTCAGCTGTCGGCTGTGAGCTGTCGGCTGTGAGCTGAGAGCTATGAGTTGACAGCTCACTGGAATTCACACCCGCCTCGCGTGAATTCCAGGACTATTGGCTGACCGTGATGCCGTCGCGGTCGGGCAGGTCGGCGGTGATCGCCCACCCGCCGAACGTCTCACTCACCGCGAACCACAGCTCGTTGGGACCGCGCTTGAGCGGCAGGGCCAGCTCATCGAACAGCCCGACGATGCCCGAGGAAATCCGGGTCGTGGGTCCCGAAGCCGTCGTTGCCGGCGTAGAGCATCCGGCCATTCAGGTAGACGCGCACGCGGTCGCTGAACCCGAACCGGACGGGCACGGTGCGCGCGCGGTCGGACGTGATCGTGACGGCCGCCACGACGGTGTCGCGTCCGTTGCCGTTCCCCGCGAGCCGCGCCAGGTTGGCGATGCCGCGCTCCTCGACGCCAAGCGTCTCCCAGGTCGCGGGCCCGGGCACCGCCGTCAGGTCGGCCACGCCGGTCATCAACGACTCGGCGAACGGCGCGGAGACGCGCCAGGTGCGCACGATGCCGGCGGGCGTGGAGTCGTTGAGCGCGGGCGGCGCGGAGCCGGGGACGGCGGGAGGCGTGCCGGCGACGGACGGCGCGGCGGCCGGCCGCACCACGAAGTTGGCGAATCGTGCGGCGCCGGGCCCCGCGAGGACGCCCACCTCGCCGGCGCCCTCCGGGCCGCGCAACCGCGGGATGACCTGCACCGGGCTGTCGTCGCCGTCCACGTACAACTCGGCGCGTGTGCCCGACACCACGAGCTTCACGTGCATCCAGCGATCGTACGTCCACCGCGCCGTGGCCTCCCAGGCGGGGCCGGCGTAGATCTGCCAGGCGTACAGGCCGTGGAGCACCGGCGTGTACTGGGTGGCGTGCGGCTGGCCGCTCAGGTTCTCCCGCAGGTAGAACAGCTCGTAGTCGGCGTGCGTGGCGCCGCGGAAGGCGATGCCGGGAAACCCCGACACTTCACTGAAGGCGATGTCGAACTCGATGGTGCCGTTCTCGAAGCGGCTGTCCCGCAGCCACGCGGCGCCTTCACGCAGCAGCAAGGCGGTGCGTCCGCGATAGGGCTCGACGCGCCACTCGGCGGCGCTGATGGCCCACGCGGAGGCGTCGAACGGCTGTTCGGAGGGCTCGGCGGCGGCGAGCGCCACGACGGCCACGGGGAGCAACGCGCCGAAGCGCGCGAGGCGGGTAGCGTTGTGTTTCATGCCCCTACGCTAGCCGGCCCCGCCCCGAAACGATTGGACGTTTCGGACATCACCTCGGAAAGCGGGTACGATCCAGTGCGGAGATGTGCGAGGCTTGTGACACTCTGGAGACCCAGTCATATGGATAGCGCGACGACCTGCCCGCTCTGCGGAGCACCCAACAACTGCGGAGCAGCCGCCGGCAAGGATGAATGCTGGTGCTTCTCCGCCGCGTTGAGTCCCCGGATCCTCGAGCAGATTCCTCAAAACCTGCGTGGATCGGTTTGTGTGTGTCAGACGTGTGCTCAACGCGCCGATGCCGCGCTCAGCGGTACTGGAGCGAGCCGCCCCAATGGTGTTCCTTCGGGGGACAACTCAACTGAATAGGAACGTGAAACGAGGAATCCTCACGATGAAGCCCATCGATCTGCGTCGCCATTGGCAGGTTCTTGCGACAGTTCTGCTGATCGGAACGATCGCGCCGGTGTCTCTCAGAGCGGACCAGCCATCCGCGAGCCAGCCGCTCGCCGGGCAGTCGGCGGCGCGTTCGACAGCCGCGGTCTCCCCCCAGAAAACCTCTCTGCCGGGTCTGAGGCGATTCCAGACCCCGCAAGCGGTCGTGGAAGAACACCTTTCAGCCATCAACGCATGCGATTGGCAGCGGTTGATGGCGCAATACCCTCCGGAGGCGCAATTCTTCCTCCCAGGGGGTCAGGTGATCAAGGGCAGAGATGCGGTCGGCGATCTCTTCAAGAGCTTCGTCAAACCGGTCAGCGAGGGCGGACTGTGTGGCCTCAAGTTCGAGACCGAGAACAGCTTTCCAGTGGGCGACACGATCAACGTGCAGTGGGTGGCACAAGCCAGCTTTCTCGCAGAGCCGTATCGTGGGGCCGACGCTTACGTCACCAAGGACGGGCTGATGTTCGCCCAGGTCACCACGTTCGACGGCGCCCAGATCAAAAAGAAGTAGGTCGGTGGACGGCGGACAAGGGTGAGCAGGTGACCGCAAAGTCGAGCTATACTCCGGCGGCTCCATTCAGAAGAGGTCACAAGCATGAAGAAGCATCGCGCTGCGCCGGTGTCTCTGTCGGTGTGTTTGATGTCCGCGGCGCTGCTCTTCCAGGCTGTGGCCCGCGCGCAGGATGCGGCCGCCCCGGCGGCCACCCTGAGCTGCGCAGAAATGGAGACCTACCTCAAGACCGCGAAGGTGGTCTCGGAGAAAGGTACTTCAGTCGGGATCACCGCGCCGTCACGCGCGATGCTGGACAACGGGACACTCCGGCACGAAGCGTCGATCCAAACCGTTGACATCAGGAAGACCTCGTTCGAAGGCAGCCGCGGTACCGAGCTGAACTTCCGTGATGCCTGGCAGTTCAACGTCGCCGGCTACGAGCTTGCGAAGATGCTCAAGCTCAACATGGTTCCCCCGTATGTCGAACGGCGGGTGGGCGGCAAGGATGCGTCGGTGTCGTGGTGGGTCAACGACGCGATGATGGAGAGGGAGCGGTTCCAGAAGAAGATCCAGCCGCCCCAACCCTTGAAGTGGAACGAGCAGCTCTATGCCGCCCGGATCTTCCACCAGCTGATCGCCGACACCGACTTCAACATGACCAACGTCCTCATTACGAAGGACTGGCGCATCTGGATGATCGACTTCAGTCGGGCGTTCCGGCTGACGAAGACCATCAATGACCCGAAGGAGCTGACGCGCGCGGATCGCACCCTGCTGACGAGCATGCGTGAGCTGACGCCGAACGGCGTGCAGCAGGCGCTCGGGAGATGGCTGGCCAAGGGTGAGATCGACGGGCTGATGGCGCGGCGCGACCTGATCGTGCAGTTCTTCGACAAGGAAGTTGCCGCTAAAGGGGAGACCGCCGTTCTGTACGACCTCCCTCGAACCAGCGAAACCTGCGGCGCCGGCCTCCAGTAGGACGTAACGCCTGAATCAGTAGCAGCCGCTCCGTTGTCGCAGCTGCGGATTCTGGGCGAAACCACACGATGACGCGCAACTGATTCAACGGATACGAGCCACTAGCAGCCACGCGCCCGGAAAGATCAGCCCTCGCGGTGGTCGGGTGCGGATCGTGATTGCCCCACTGGGCTACGGCGACTGTCGGAGATAATCCTGGCTCAGCCGCCGCAGCTTTCCGGCGAGGTCATGGGTGAGATTGCGCTGGAAGACGATCCGGGTCTCGGGATCGGCTTCGAGATACGGCCGCAGCGTTGCCACTTCCCACCGCAATGCACGCAGCGGCTCCGACTGTCACCGCGTCCACTTCGGCCGGGGCACCGCTCAGCACGAGTGCGGAGCCGACGATATCTCCGGCCCCCAGCTCACCCAGGAGTCGTCCGTCCTTCGACAGACGCACTTTGCCGCGGACAACGAGTGCGATCGCCCCGGCCGGCGTGCCGTGCTCGATCAGACGCTCGCCGGGAGCCGCTGTGGTCCAGGACCCGAGGCTGACAAGCTGCAGAAACTTGCGAGACGGCAGTTGCGCGAACGCAAGCCGGCGAACCTCCTCCTCGTCGGGCGTCAGCTTGACCGGACGACGTTCGAGGTAGAGACGCCAGGATTGGAAGGAATTGATCCCAGCGAAAACGATACTCCAGGCGATCGGGGGCCACTGCGGTGTGGGCTGAAGGACGAAGTACGGGAGCGAAATCAGCGACGCGGCCACCGCGAACAGCCGCAGCCACAGAATGTCGCGGACGCTGTATGCCACCAGCAGCAGGAGGTTGGCCGCGTGAATGAAATAGTTTGGATTGAATGAGTTCATGTTGACTTCCCCGCACCCGAAACGCCACCGGGCTCAAGCCCATCCTTGAATCCTGAGCTACCTCGTGGGAGACAGCCTCAGGGACCGTAGGACCGTACCGTGTCGGGGACGTCGACTGGGATGCGCGAGAGCCGTCCACCCTCGAGGCGTTCCACATGGTTCAGATGGGCGCGGCAGCGGCGATTGATTGGTACCGAGTCGTCCTTCGTGACAGTCACGTCGTAGAAGAAATCGCCCCGCCGTTGAGGGTAGTACGCCTGCAGCATTGGAGCCTGCCTCAATCGTACTTTTAACGGTCGCTCTCAAAATCTGGAAAATCCCTGGATCGGCTAAGGATCGCCGGGCGAAGTGCCCGGCAGGTTCGATTCGATGGTCTTCTGCTCGGCAAGGCAGGACGCCGCGCTGAGGCGGACCGGAGGCTCTCTCGGAGGACGTGCTCGACGATTGGCTGAACAGATGCTGGATTTTTCGTTAAGCTGAACACCTGAGGATAGCCGACCGGACATTCAACACAATCTGCCCATTATTCGTGTCGAAGCCAAGTCCATGCGGCGGAGAGCAATGTTTTTCGGCGTCAAGGCTCAGGAGGCCCATGGATGGCTCGCGCGTCTACCTTTTCGCCGATTGTTCCCTTGGCATGGCTTTTCGCGGTCCTGACACCTGTCTGCGCCGGCGCACAACCTGCGAGCGCCGGCAGCCAAGCCGCCGCGCCAGGGAACGATCCAGGCAATACGGGCTCCGCCTCGCCCTCGCCCTCGCCACCGCCGGAGGCCCTCCCTTTTCGACCCAGCAACTTCAATCTCTCAGTTCTCGGCGGCCGCGGATTAATACGAGCGCGGTCTCCCTATACGCTCCCGTCAGGCCAGGTTGCCGTCGGCGGCTCCGTCCTGAACTTTGATCGCAATCCTGGCGATACTGACTTCATGGATTTCGGGTTTCAGCTGGCGCTGGGACTGTCCCGGCACACCGAGGTGTTCCTCCGGGTCTCTCCGGTCTTGCGGACGAACAGCGTTGGTCTGGATCCCGTCGGCTTTCCTGTTCCGCCCCTGGACCTTTTCATCGACACGTACCCGACACCGGCCGTGCGCACCGGCCCGGTGTTTCTCTTCGCCCAGGAAGTGCCCTACAAGGCCTACGATGCGAGGACCGTCCTGATCGATCCGCCCAGTCACGGGGCGTTCGCGCAGTCGTCGGGCGATATCACGATCGGCGGCAAGTGGAATTTTCTCTCGGAAGATCGGCGCGACCGGCTCGGCCTCGGCGTTCGAGCCTACGCCGACATTCCGACGGAGAAGCCGAAGTACAACACCCCGCAATGGCGGGACGTCAACGGCGTTTCTGGAAAGGGATCCATCGGGCTGGACTTGCTGGGGGCCAAACGCCTTGCCGGTACGGAAGTGCTCGTGAACATCGGCTACGAGCACGTCGGCGATCCGGATCGCGGGCTGCGCATTCAATTCGTCGATTCGTCCCGCCCCACATCCGACGGGTTTCTCGTCGGCGCGCCGCAGGAGGTCAAACTCGATCTCCACGACCAGCTCACCTTCACTTCCGGCGTTTCGTTCCCACTCAAGATCTGGAAGCAGGAAGTGTGGCTGCTCGGCGAATTCGACCACACGCGTTACATCGGCCACGGTATCCCCGTGGAACGCATCGTGAGTCCGACCGAACTGCGAGTGGGTCTGCAGCTCTTCTTGCCGTGGTACAAATCGCTGGCGCTCGGGCTGGCGGCTCAGATGCTGTTCATTCACGCGGGAGACGGCGACATGCGGGCGACGTTCCTGCACGCGCCGGATGGGAGAGGCGACATCAACTTCAGCGACAATGTGGACCCGGCGCTTGCGTCGCAGGTCAGGGCGTTTCTAACCAGCCGGGGAGCGTCCACGTCTGACAACAGCTCCAGGGTGTTCTCCACCAACAATGCTGCGTTCGATGAGTGGCGGAATATTTCGACTGCCCCAAAGCGAGTCGTCGCCCAGGGTAACACCAACTTCCTGATCTCTATCACCTGGCGTGTAAACCTGCATCCCGCCCCGGCCGCGGCGAAGTGAGCGCGCACGGGAAATCAAACCCAACTCCGCCCCAATTGTCGCCGCTCGCCGTACTTCTGGGGCGACCGGCGCACGCCATGAGTGGGAGAACTCACGCGCTCTGCTGATACGAAGGTGGAACGACCAGAGTGCTCGACGCGATCGGCAGGCTTGTAGGACTGGCCCCCGACCTCAAGAAGGCCAAAAGACTTCCAGGAGTAGAATCCGGCGCAAGGGTCACTATGCGTGTAGTGGACTGCGGCAGTGCCGCACTGCCGAGCCGTGAGCGGTGGATCGCTGCGGCTGTGCTCGTTCTGATCGTGGTCCTGCGCTCGATCGTCTTCGTCTTCTGGGAACAGTCCTTCTTCGACTCCGACCAGGCCATCACCGGGCTGATGGCGAAGCATCTGATCGAGGGTCGCGCATTCCCGGTGTTCTTCTACGGTCAGAACCACATGCTCGGTGTGGACGCCTACCTCGCCGCTCCCGTGTTTGCCGTCGCGGGCGTATCGGTCACGACGCTCAAGTTGCCGCTGCTGGTCCTCAACATCGGCGTCGCACTCCTCCTCCTGCGGACGCTCGAGCGCGAGGTTGGCCTGCGCCCGTACCTCGCTCTCGTACCCGTTCTGTTCTTTGCCCTGCCATCCCCGGCCGCAGCGTCGGAGATGCTCGCGCCGTACGGCGGGTGCTTCGCCCCGTTTGTGTACACATTGCTCATCTGGCGGACCAGAGCGCGTCCTGGATGGTGCGGGGCCGTCTTCGGCTTTGGGTTTCTGCATCGTGAGTTCACGCTCTACGCGTTGCTCGCTCTGATTGCGGTGGAGGCGACCGAGGGTGCGCTCCTGACGTGGGAAGGCGTACGTCGGCGCGTCGCCATGCTCCCGACGGCCGCGGCAGTGTGGCTGGTCGTGCACGTTCTGAAGTACTACTCGTCGGCAGAGGGTCCCGGGACGTCGATGGCGGATCTGTTGCAGCCGCGCGACAGCGTACTCGAGTTGGCGGACAGGTGGTGCGGAGACCTCGCATCGTTGCCGGCCGGCATCGTCCAGCTCTTTACAGAACACTGGCCGGTCCTGTTTGGCACCCGTCCCGTGCCTTTCTACGACCTCGCGATAGAGAGCACCGGCACGCAGGGCGTGGACGGCTCTTGGATCATCCTGGCCGCGGCTGTGCTTCTTCCGATGGCCACGATCGGCTACCGGTTGCTGCGGGAGCGCCACTGCCGCCGTGAGGAGAGCTTCTGCGCATACCTCGTCCTGACCGGCCTCTGTTCGGCAGCCGGCTATGTCATCGGCCGATGCGGTCACCTCCAACCCACGATCCTCCGGTACGAATTGCTGTCCACGCTGGCCGTCGTCGGTCTGGGTGCGTGGTTTCTGAAGGTCGTCCCGTGGTCCTGGCTGCGCACCACATGGATCGGCATCGCGTTCGCCGCCGTCGGCGTCGCCGCTCTGTCGCAGGCGCAACTCCTGAGGGAATACGTCACCAACACACCCGACAACCCGAAGCGGTTGATCGTGCGCCATCTCGAATCGCGCGGGGTGAAGTACGCCAAGGCTGACTACTGGCGTGCGTACGCAATTACGTTTCTCACCAATGAACGGATCATCGTTGCATCGGAGAACGTCAAGAGGATATCGGAGTACCAGAAACTGGCTGATGCCCACGGTGACGAGGCCGTCCGGCTGTCGCGCGAGACGTGTCCCGGCGGCACGATGCTGATGGACAAACTCTGGATCTGCCCGCCTTGAGGCTGTGTCTGTACCGGCCGAGGCGTGTCACGATGATCAGGCAGTCGCCCGTTGAAGACCATCTTCCGTACTGTCGACGTCAACGCATCTGTGGATTCGGGACAGTCTCAATGAACCGACGACAGTTCCTGCACGGCGCAATGGCCGCGAGCGGCGCGTGGCTTTTCGCGGGCCGTTCCGACGCTCAGGGCACGCGTACCAGGCTCATTCTGCTGGGTACCGGCGGGGGGCCCACGCCCAAGAAATCCGTGTCGGCGCCTGCCCAGGTCATCGTCATCAACGGTGCGGCCTATGTCGTCGACTGCGGCGATGGTGTTGCCCGCCAACTCGTCCTCGCAGACGTCCCGCTCCGGAGCGTGCGGCACGTCCTTATTACTCACCAGCATTCCGATCACAACGCGGATTTCGGCAATCTGCTGCTCCTGGCGTGGGCATCCGGGCTGGCGACGAACGTTGACATCTGGGGGCCGCCTCCGCTGGAGAAGATGACGGATCTCTTTCTCGCGATGAATGCCTACGACATCGATGTCCGGATCCGCGACGAGGGGCGGCCGCCGCTCGCTCCACTGATGCGTCCCCACGAGCTCACCCGCGGCGGGGTCGTCATGCGCGACGACAACGTCACCATCACATCGGCGCTGGTCGATCATCCGCTCGTTGAGCCGGCGTTTGCCTATCGCTTCGATGGCCCGGATCGATCGATCGTCATTTCCGGGGACACCGCGCGGTCCGACAGCCTGGTGAATCTCGCCAAGGGGGCCGACGTGCTCGTTCATGAGGCGATGTGGATGCCGGCCGTGGATCGCATCGTCTCGCGCGATCCGAATGCCGCAACGCTGAAAAAGCACCTTCTGGCCAGCCACACGGCGGCTGAAGACTGCGGTCGGGTTGCAGAAGCGGCCGGTGTAAAGACGCTGGTCCTGTCGCACCTCGTGCCTGGCGGCGATGCGACCATCACTGATGAGATGTGGACCCAGGCGGCACGCCAATCATTTCGCGGGCGCATCATCGTAGGAAAAGATCTCATGGAGATTTGAGTGACCGTGAAAGATTTCAGGGTGAACAAAACGTTTTGGGTACCCGGACTACGGATGAGCCGTTGCGGGTGTATAGTGCACCCAGCCCTACCGTAGTGAACTGAGCACCGACTGTGCCTGGCGACGCGGGCGCCGCCCGGCGGCGAATGATCGGTAAGAGGCCGAACCGCAATACTTGTCAGCTTTCTCTCGGAATCATCGGAGCAAATCGAGCTGAGAGCCGGAAAGCGTCGCATTTTCCGACCGTCGACCGCTGAACGCTGAGCGGACACGACCCACCGTTGACGCGGTTTCAGCCGCCGGTGTCCGACCAGCCGGAGGCGGGGTGCCTCTTTGCTGACAGTCGACTCCTCTCGGTCGGTTCCCGCCGCAGAATTGCCGTCCAGATCGATCGCCGCTCGGCTGGGTGTCGCGGTCGTCGCCGTGGCGTACGTCGGCTACCTCGCGCTGCTCGTGACGTGCGACCTGCGGCGAGTGGCCCCGCTTGGTTTCATCCCGCTATTCGAGCCTGGCCGTGTGGTCGTCGGCCAGCTAGAGCCAGACTCGATCGGCGCACGCGCAGGCCTGCAGGCTGGCGACCGGCTCAAACGAGCGAACGGTCAGGTGCTCGAAGCGAGCGGGGACTGGCAGCGCGTTCGCGTGCACTTCGATCCGTCGAAGCCGCTCGACCTCGAGATCGAGCGCGCCGGTCGGTCGTCCGCCGTGAGCTTGATGCTCACAGCCGGGCTGCACGAGTGGCGAACGGGTCCCGCGCGGCCGGCCCTCCTGGCCTTCCGACTGGCGCAGGTCATCACCCTCGGCTTCGCGCTCGTCGTCGCGTTCAAGCGCTACACTCAACGGTCCGCACTCTTCGGCGCCGTACTGCTCGCCTCCCTGGCCACGGTCTCACTCCCGCTCCCGATGCGCCTGGTCGCCTTCTGGCATGCCCTGCCGCCGGTCCTTGCGACGCTCTTGTGGGTTCCATTCGCGTCGAGCGTTGCCGTCGGGCCGCTGCTGTTTGCGTTCTTCGCGGTGTTTCCGCGCCGCGTGTTGTCCACGCCCAGGCTCGCCGCCGCAGTCTTCCCTGCAGTGCTCATCGTCGGCTGGCACGTGTACGCCTGGCATCGCATCACGCAGGATCTGGGGCCGCCCACGGGTTTAGCGGATCGGTTGATGGGCGTGTTCGCCATCAACGTGATTTACGCCGGCTTTGCGGTGGCACTGCTGGTGGCGCACAGGCGAGCGGTCGACACGTTGACGGACCAGCGCCGCATCCGCGTGCTGATTGCCGGGGCGGTCGTCGGTGTGGCTGCCACAGCGTCGGTCGTCGTCGGCCATTGGCGCAATCCTGGAACAGATATTTTTGCGTCGCGCACCCTCACGGTGATGTCGCTCGGGTTCCTTGCCTTCCCGGCGTCCTTCGCGTACGCGATCCTGCGTCACCGGCTGTTCGACGTCAGTCTGGTCGTTCGACAGGGCTTGCGTTATGCGCTGGCCCGCGGCTTCGTCGACGCCCTCATCCCGACGCTGGGCGCATTGTTGCTGCTGGACGTCGTGGTGCACCGCGATCAGTCCCTGCTGATCATGCTCGAGTCGCGCTGGTGGTTGTTCACCGTGGTCGGGTTGGCGTTGCTCGTCGTCCGCGCCTACCGCGAGCCCTGGTTGAGGAGCGTGGACCGGCACTTCTTCCGTGAGCGATACGATGCCCAACGGCTCCTTCGGAGTATTGCGGAGCAGATCACGCGTGCCTCGAACTTCGAGGCGATGGTGCCGTCGGTGATTCAGCAGATCGACGAGGCGCTGCACCCGGAGTTCGTGAGCGTCCTCCGCTACATGCCAGAGGAGTCCCTATTTGCGGCCGCGGACGCCGGATCGCCAGCGGCCGGGCCTTCAGGGGAACGTCCACCAGCGCCGCTCCCTGCGTCGCTGGCCGTCATCGGTGTGTTGTCCGTGCTGAGAAAGCCGCTGGCCCTTTCACTCGGCGATACGGCGTGGGTGCGGCATCAGCTCCCGATCGAGGAACGCTCGCTGCTCATCGATCGGGGCATCGAGCTGCTCGTGCCCATCTCCAGCCAGCTCTCGGGCGATCTGCCACTCGGCCTGCTGGTACTCGGTCCTCGACGTTCGGAGGAACCGTACAACCAGGAGGATCTCGATCTTCTGGTGACCATCGCGCACGCGGTCGGACTGCTGCTGGAGCGGTCGTCGGGCGATCGGCACACGCTGGCCGAGTGCGAAAGCTGCGGACGATGCTTCGACTCGGGCGCAGAGTTGTGCTCGTACGATCATCAGCCACTGACGACGGCACGAGGATCGCGGCTGCTCAACGGCCGCTACCGCCTCGAGCGCCGCCTCGGCCGCGGCGGCATGGGCGCGGTCTATGCCGCCGTGGACGACGTCCTCGAACGTCCGGTCGCGGTGAAATTGATCAGGGAAGACATCGTGGGACCTCTTGACCTCGGTAGCCGCTTTCGACAGGAAGCGCGTGCGGCCGCCGGCTTTGCCCATCCTCACGTCGTCCGCGTCTACGATTTCGGCGTCGATCGCTATCAACGGCCGTTCCTGGTCATGGAACTGCTCGAGGGTCACACGCTGCGGCAGCGTCTCGCCTCCGGCGCACCGCTCAGCGCGTCCGAAACGCTCCACGTCCTGCGTGGGGTCTGCTCTGCGCTCAGCGCAGCCCACGGCCAGGGTCTGGTGCACCGCGACTTGAAGCCGGAGAACATCTTCCTCCAGCGTCACGCGAGCGGCGTCGTGCCGAAGGTGCTCGACTTCGGTCTCGCCAAGGCCTTCGACGCCCGATTGACGGTGGACAAGCCCACCGCCACTGCCAGCAGCGCAGGGCTGCTGGTCGGCACGCTCGAATACATGGCGCCAGAACAGGTCGCGGGCGACGACGTGAATCCCGGATGGGACGTGTGGGCCATCGGCGTGATCGCGTACGAGATGTTGACCGCCACTCACCCTTTCCGGCGCAAGGTGGCATTCGCGGCCGACGTTACCGACGTCACGGTGGCGGTCCGCGACATGCCGGAGAGCCCGCAGATGTCGGAATCCGCTGCCGCATTCTTCCGCGCAGCGCTCTCGACCGACCGTGCCCTCCGCCCCGGTGAAGCCCTCGCGTTTCTCGCGGCGTGCGAGCAGGCTCTGGCGTGACACCCGGAGGCAGATTCGCGACCACGCGGTGGACGATGGTCAATGCTGCCGGGCATCGGTCCGATCCGCAGGCCGCAGCAGCCCTTGGCGAGCTCTGTCAGATCTACTGGCCGCCGCTCTACAGCTATCTTCGCGGACGCGGTCACGCTACCGAGGAGGCGCAGGACCTGACCCAGGGGTTCTTCGCACGTCTTCTCGAGCGGCAGGATATCCGGGCTGCCGATCCGGCACGCGGCAGGTTTCGTGGATTCCTGCTCACCGCCCTGAAGCGCTACGTCATCAACGAGCACGAGCGCAGCGCCTCAATGCGGCGCGGAGGACGACAGGTACACCTCGCCCTCGATTTCGAGGATGCGGAGCGCGTGTACGCACTCGAGCGCCGCAACGAAGACACACCCGACCGGGTATTCGATCGCAAATGGGCGGCCATCACGCTCGACCGTGCGCTCCAACGCCTGCGCGTGGAATGCGAGCTGGCCGGCAAGACTGCCGAGGCGAACGCGCTCCTGCCGTTCCTGACGGACACCGGAGAGCTGCCGCCGTATCGAGCCGTCGCCGCCAGCCTCGATCTGACCGAGGGCGCCGTGAAAGTCGCCGTGCATCGGCTTCGACAGCGGTTCGGCGCGATGCTGCGGCTAGAGGTCGGCGAAACGGTACTGGAACCCGACGAAGTCGAAGACGAGATGCGCGAGCTGATTCGCGCGGTATCCGCCTGACCACGCAGTGGCTTGCCGACGTCACCCGAACGCCGCCAGTTTCCGCGGGCACTGCGCCGCGTGCCTGCTCGAAGACGCGCTCGCGCCGGTAGAGGAGGAGCTCGCCGCCCGCCCCAGACAAATCACGATTCAGGTCCCGCTCGGCGAGACCACGTCGAGCGCGGTGTTTCTCGTGAAGACTGAGGGACCCGCCCCGCGGCTTCTGCGACTGAAAACGTGGCGCCGGCCCGCTGTTGCGGGGTTTCTCTTGCGATTTCACCGCCTCCAGGCGCAGCTCGACTCGTGGGGGTTCGAAGATCTCGACCGCCCGCTCGCCGCCGGCATCGACGCGGCCGGCTGCCCTTCAGTACTGACGGTGTTCAGCCAGGGCGTTCCGATTCTCGATCGTGTCAGGTCCGGTCGGCTCGACCGGGAGGAGGCGGTTGCCCGATTGGCACCACTCATCGCCTTGACAACGAGCGCCCATGCGCGCGGCCTCGTGCATGGTTCCATCGTGCCTGGCAACGTCATCGTCGGCCCGGATTCAGCCCCCGCACGGCTGCTGGATTTTGGCCACGCCATCCTGATGGCGCCTTCCACGAATGAGGCGGCTCTCGCGGTCGCCGACGTCGCCGGATTCGCGGCACTCGCGCGCACATTGCGGGAACTCCCGATGAATCCTGCTCCGGCGCGCCGGCTGTAACCTCTTCCTGGCTTTCCTGAAGTACCTCCCGAGCGCAGCCGACGCTGCGCGTGTGATCAGGAGGACATCATGAGAGTCCGGAAAACAGCGGTATTCGGCGCGGTCGCCATGCTCGCCTTTGCGACGGCAGTCGTTCGGACCGCAGCCCACGGGCCCTTCGCAAGCATCGTGGCTTTCGGGGCCAGCCTGTCAGATTCAGGGAACGCCTTCGCCCTGAGAGGAGGAACCAACACAGCGCCGGACTACCTGCTGGATCCGTTGCTCGTGCCGAGCGCACCGTACGCCCGCGGCGGGCATCACTTCTCCAACGGTGCCACATGGATCGAGCAGTTTGCCCGATCCCAGGGCCTGGCGGGCAGCGTCCGACCCGCCTACCAGAGCGCCGGCAATGGAACGAACTACGCGGTGGGTGGGGCACGAGCGTGGGAGGACGGCGTGAACGTCAATCTGTCGGCGCAGGTAGACGCGTTTCTCGGAGACGTTGGCGGCGTTGCTCCTGCCGATGCCCTGTATACGATCGAAATGGGCGGCAATGACATCCGGGATGCCCTGGTCGCGTACCCCACCGGGCACGGTGCCATCCTCCAGGCCGCCAACATCTCGATGTTCAACAACATCCTGCGGCTGTACGCGGCGGGCGCGAGAACCTTCATCGTCTGGCGCGCCCCGAATGTGGGGCTGACTCCCGCGATACGCAGGCTCGACACCATCAGTCCTGGCGCGGCGCAGCTGGCCACCGGCCTCACGCAGGGGTTCAACGCAGGCCTCGACGGTGTCGTCGCGCAGCTGTCGGCGGGGCTTCCGGGAATCAGGATCGTGCGGCTCGACGCGTTCGGGCTTCTCAACCACATCGTCGCAGACCCTGCGGCATTTGGTCTGACGGATGTGACGTCGACGTGCGTCACGCCAAACATTCCACCCTTCACGTGCCAGAGTCCGGACGAATTTCTGTTCTGGGACGGCATCCATCCGAGCAACGCCGCGCACGCCATCATCGCGAACGAGGCCGCCCTGGCGCTAGCGCGCTGACCGTCACCGCGGAGATGGGCATGCAGCGTGATGGATGCGCACGACGGGGGCGGCTTTCACGCTCGGGAGCCGCCCGCAACTGCAGGCGATAAGGGCAGAACCAGAATTGGATGGTGTTCTCTCTTGATGTGCACAGCTAGTGTCGCGTCCCCGAAGTCCTGTTAACACCGAGGGCGGCGATGCGCCCGGCGCGCAAGGCGCGAGAAGGGGACATACCGCGAGTATGCAACCGACGAGCAACGCCGCGCCCCGGGATGCAGCGCCGGCCGAATGTAACAGGACTTCGGGGACGCGACGCTAGGGAGGACCGGTGGGATCGGGACGTGATTGTAAGTGGGTTTGGGACTGGCAGGCTTTCGGGCTCTAACCATGGACGAATCGGAGATCCATCAGGACTCCAATTAGGTAAGCACAAACTCCGGGTGGGACGTGTCCGTCCCGCTCGAGCACCCGTCTCGCGATAGGTGTATCCTGCGCCATCCCCAGATGCGCCTGGAGCCGCGCCAACGTGTCGGCGTGTACGAGATCGTCGGTTCTCTCGGGGCCGGCGGCATGGGAGAGGTGTATCAGGCGCGCGACACGCGCCTGGACCGTCCCGTTGCCATCAAGTTCGTCTCCGACGAACTGGCCGCCGACCGCACCGCGTCGGAGCGCCTGGAGCGCGAGGCCAGGCTGACGTCCCTGCTCAACCACCCGAACATCGTCACGGTCTATGACGTCGGGGAACTCGACGGCCGGCCCTACATCGTGATGGAACTGGTGGCGGGGCAGTCGCTCCACAGCGCGCTCCAACGGGAGCGACTGAAGCCCCGACGCGTGATCGAGATCGCCAGCCAGATCGCCGATGGTCTGGCGGTCGCCCACGCCGCGGGGATCGTGCACCGCGATCTGAAGCCGCGCAACATCATGCTGACGACGGATGGCCGCGCGAAGATCGTGGATTTCGGAGTCGGCAAGACCAGCCGGCCGGCGCCGGGGGCAGAGGACCCGACCGCGTACGGCGGCCGTCTCACTGGCACGTTAGTCGTCGTCGGCACTGCCGGGTACATGGCGCCGGAGCAGGTGACCAACAAAGCGATCGACTTCCGCGCGGATCAGTTCGCGCTGGGCGCGATCATCTACGAGATGATCACGGGCCGGCGCGCGTTCAAGCGCGAAACACCGGTCCAGACGATGGCGGCGATCGTCGACTCCGAGCCGGAATTGATCGACGAGCTGGCCGGCGACACGCCAATCGAGCTCCTGACCGTTGTCGAGCGGTGTCTTGCCAAGGATCCCGCGAACCGCTACGCGTCGACGCAGGATCTGGCCCGGGATCTCCGCGAGATCCCCTTGGGGACGGGCGTCCGCACCCCGCGTTCCAGCGTCGCGCTCAAGCGGGTGCCGCGTCGCCGATGGCGATGGATGGCGGGTCTGGCGGTGCTGCTCGCTGTGGCGGCAGCCGTACCCTTCCTCCGCGCCGATCGGACGGGGACCCAGCTCGCGCAGGCACGTGCGCTGCTCGATCGCTTCGACAAGCAGCCGAACGTGGATCAGGCCATCGGCCTGCTCTCGGCTGTTGTCTCGGCCAGCCCGAAGGATCACGCGGCTCGTACCTGGCTGGCAGAGGCGTATCTGCGGAAGTTCGAGTACGTCCCGTCAGACCAGACGCTTGCCGCAAAGGCCGGTGAAGAGGCCGGCGTCGCACTCACGCTCAAGCAGTCCTACGCGCCGGTGCACGTCGTGCTGGCCATGATCAACTACAGTCAGGGCCGCTTCGACGGTGCACTCGGCGAAGCGCAGAACGCGGTCGCGCTCGACGCCAGGTACAGCCGCGCGTGGCGCGAACGGGCCCGTGCTCTGGTCCGGCTCGGCCGGCGGGACGAAGCCGAGAAGGATTTCCTTGCGGCCGTCGCGCTCGATCCCGCCGACTGGACCTCGCGGAATGGTCTGGGGGCGCTGTATCTCACCGTCAACCGGCTGGATGCCGCGGTCGCCGAGTTCGAGCGAATGCGGGACCTCGCGCCGGATAACACGCGCGCGTACAACAATCTCGGCAGTGCGTTCCTTCAGCAGGAACGGTTCGACAAGGCGACGGAGATGTACGAGCGGTCCTTGTCGCTGGACAAGAACGCGACCGCGTACTCCAACCTCGGCACGGCGCTGTACCAGCAGGGCCGGTACGCCGACGCGGCCCGCTCGTTCGAAGGGGCCGTGGTACTGCCTGGCGCGTCGTTCCTGCACTGGTTCAATCTCGGTGCGGCCTGCTACTGGGTGCCGGATCGAGGGCGCGCGAAAGAGGCGTACGAAACCGCGGTCAGGCTGGGCGAGCAGGCGCGAGCGGCCGGGGTCGATCCCGCCCGCCTGGCAGATTTGGCCTCCGCCTACGCGGTGCTGGCGCAGCTGTCGGCCGGGCCGGAAGCGCAGGAGCATCGGAGCCGGGCCTTCAAGCTGATTGCGCTCATCGAGCAACAGCCCCGCGACGCGGGCGTGCTCGCCACCGTCGCCACCACGTACGAAGAGCTTGGCGACCGCTCCAAGGCACTCGACTGGCTCGAGCAGGCCATCAAGGCAGGGTACTCACTCAAGAGGATCGAACGATCTCCGTGGTTGAAAGAGTTGCGGGGCGATACACGATACAACCGGCTGCGACAGTAACAGACAAGGAGCACAGCGATGGGAAAAGTACGCGCGTACGTGTACAAGACGACGGATCCTACGTTCCCTTACAGAGTATTCCCTCCGGTCGTCATTCTCGACCACGGGGATAAGTTGGAGGTGGTCAACACCGTCGCAGACTTCGACGCCTTCTTGACCGTTGGTGATGGCGTCTTTGAGGGAGGCGAAATCAAGAAGCAAAAAGTTGGCAAGAAAGACAAATTCACCACCAGGGAGGCCGACGCTGCGGAATTTACCGTCGCTGAGTACAAGGTCGAGGTCGATGGAAAGAAGGCCACGGCGAACTCCGATCCCGTGATCATCATCGACCCGTAGCGGCAGCGGCACGCGTGACTACTGGAGGCCGGCGCCGCAGGTTTCGCTGCTTCGGGGGAGGGTCGTACAGCACGGCGCCCTCCCCCTTGGCCAGCGCTGCTGGCCGAGGCGTGTGAAAAGTTCAAAGCGCTAGCTTGACCTTCACCGGATCCTTCATCCCGGCGGTCTGCGGGGCCGACCGTTGCCTTCAGCCGTGCATCGAATCTGCCCGCATGCGCAAAGCGACCTTCATTTGTTCAAGCGGTCGCATAAGGATTCCTCTCCATTTGAAGAAGCGGTTAGGTTAGACGGGAACCGAAGGATTGACCGTCGCATGGCGATGAGGTCGTCCGGCCCAGGCTGTGCTTTCATGGGGCCGGAGGCGGAGTGCTTCAAGCCGAGCGAGTGCCCAACCTCGTGCGCAATGGTGAGCCCGACCAGATGACCCGACGCCAGGGTCGCGAGCCCGGGATTGGAGCGTCCCGCTGGACTTTGACGGATCTTCTGAGTGACCTCGATGTTCCGCGGGACGAACACGAGCACACTCGGATGGTTCGTCGCCGGCTCGCGAACGACTTCACCGGAGAATTCTGGGGCCGTTCTGCTCGCAATCGGAAGCAGGCGCACCAGAAGGAACGGCGCTTCGCACGGTACCGCGCAGTTGTCGCCCCCACATTCCCGCCACGTAACATGGAGGCCAGCCGTCGCCAGCAGCGCTATGGCCGTCTCACTGGCCAGAAGGAGGTCCGCTGAATCGAGTGAGGAGTAGGTTATGACCCGGAGTTCGAGGGTCGCCTCATGCCCGGGCGCCGCAGCGGCAACGCCCCTGCTGGCTCCGATCAGCCAGACGGTCAGGACAATTCCCGCCGCTTCAGCGCACTTGACCACTCGCATCGTCGCCTCCGTTGTCAGGCGGGACGATGACGCGCGCCGCGCGGCGGCGGCAGGTCTTTACGGTGTGTTACCTAATGGAAACAGTCGTTTAGCGGTAGTTGTCGAGGACGAAGATGTCGCGATCCCTCCTTTCACGCGCTACACCCGAGTCGCGCCCTTCCCGCGTATTGTCACGCGATCCGGGCTCACTTCAAGAGTGACGCCCAGTTCAACAGCGTGGACAGGCTCTGAGGCGGATTCGGACCGACGTCGGTCACCGCGAGGAACTGCTGGCCATCGCGAGAAGCCGTCAGGACGCGCGAGACCGTGAAGAGGTTGGGTATTTGGAAGAGTGGCCGTGGGGCGCCCCACTCGAGCCCGCCCCGATCCCTGTGAATGTCGACGGCCATGACGGTCTGACCCGACAGGAAGTAGAGCTCGCGTCCGTCGGCACCCCAGATCGGTTCCCTTCCCCCGTCAGTCGTGATCTTCCAAAGGCCGGCCTTGCCTGGAAACGTTGCAACGAATATCTCGTAGCGTCCCGATTCGGAAGACGCGTACGCAATCAGTTGCCCGTCCGGAGAGAAGTCTGCCTGCTGCTGGAAACCGGGTTCCGCCGCGAGGACCTGCGGACGACGATCGCCCGCCAGCAGAACCGCGTAAAGGTCCGAGCCCCGCCCGAGATCGCCCGTGTCGTACACCGCGTAACGGCCGTCGGGTGACCAAGCGCTGACGCTCTTGCTCACGTCAGATGCAAACACCGGCTCGTCGGATCCTTCGCCTGACGCCTGCCGCCTCCAGATGTCTCTCACCCCACGGCGGTCCGAGGTAAAAAGGATCCACCTGCCATCCTTCGACCATCTCGGCCCCAAGTCGTCGCCGGGATCGAGCGTCAGCTGCGCGCGTACGTCGTTGGTGAGATCGAAGATCCAGATGTCGCGCCCCGGCGGGACGCCGCGCGATACGGCGACACGCGTGCCATCTGGGGAAATGCTCGGGCTGAAATACAATCCAGGCTCCCCAAGCGTACGGAGTGACTTCCCGGAGCGATCGAAGAGAGTCAGCACGGTGGTGCCCCTGGATCGCTGCGGGCTCTTCAGGTAGACGAGCAGATCGGAGCTGGCCGAGAACCGTCCGCCGAACGACCTGCCCGGTACCGCGAGGCCTTCCGCCAGGGTTGTGGTCTCGCCAGTCAGACGACCGGCCTGGACATCGAGGCGTTGCGCCAGGAGGTTTCCGTCGCGAACGTACAGCACATGCTGCGTCTGCGTTGGCTGCACGTGAGATTGCACCGGTCCGAGAGGCTGCGGTGACGGTCCGTCTATGGATGCGAGCATCGCTGTCTGGCCGTCGGGTCGATCGGCCAGGTAGACGAAATGGCGGCCGTCCTTCAGCCACCGCGGTCGGCTGTGCCGGAGGTCTCCCGCCGCCCGGTCGAGACGGGTCACAGGGCGTACAACGCCGTCGCCGGCAGGGACCGCGGAAACGGATCCATCCTGTCCTGGCGCAAACAGCATCAGTCCCGATGCGCTCCACGTTCCACTGCTGTCGTTTGGCGCATCGCAGATGTTTCGCGCTGTCCCTCCGGCGACGTCGAGCACCTTCAGCTTGCCTTCCGCGAAGAACCCGATGGCCGAGCCGTCTGGCGACCAGAATGGCTCGACACCATGCGTCGTATTCGCGAGCAACCGGGCGGCGCCTTCGTCGAGGGACCTGAGCCAGATCGCACGCTGCCCATCAGGATTCACCGCAGAGAAAGCGATATGACTGCTGTCCGGCGAGATTGCCGGCGGCTGGTTGAGGATCGACCAGCCGGCGGGTAGATCGATGACGACATTGGCGAGCAGGGCCGTAGGCTTGCGGCTGCTTCGATACAGAACAACGCCTGCCACGCATGCGGCCGCCAGCGCGATCGTCGTGATGATGGCGACCATCCATGACTTGGTAGGTGGTGTTGTCGATCCGAGCGCCGCGGCGTGATCTGAAGGTTGCGCTGTCGCCGTAGCAGTGGTGAATGCTGGTGTGTAGCTGCCTTTGGGTACGGAAATAACGAGGTCGCCCGGCGGTGCTGAAGCGTAGTACTCGCGCAGCCGGTCACGCAGCCGGCGAGCGTCGACGCGCACGATGGGATCTGCGGCGGTGTTGAAGTCCGCCGTCTTGCCGTAGAGCCCGATCGCGAGGACCTGCTCCTTGAGTGTGTCTCCTTCGCCGGCGAGCGTCCGCTCGACGATGAATCTCAGGTAGGCGGACAGACGCTCGGAGCGGGTGAAGATGTCGCTGGCGAGGATCCGATCGAGCTCGGCTCGCACGTCCGCCGCGGGTGGATGGTCAGCCACGGGCTGTCAGAACCTGACCTTGATGGCGACCTGCAGCTGCCGCATCGCCGTGAGCGGCATCAGGCTCGAGATCGTGCCGGCGTTCGCCGCGCCGATAGTGCTCGCGGCCAGCTTCATCCTCGCCGGGAGGCCGTAGAGTCCTGGCCGCTGTCCGCTTGCCATGGGTTACCTGCCTGGAACCTTCGACACCACGTCGTCGAACCAGTGCTGTACGACGACCACGCGTGGCTGATGCGGCGTCGCGCCCGCCGTGGGCGTTTCAGCGATCATGAGGAAGCGCCGGCCGTCCGCCGTGACGTCGTATTGTGCGCGGGGAGACCCGGTAGGAGCGACGTAGTAACGCCCCTGAAAGAGCGGCACTGGTGTGCCGACGGTCAGCGCCGGTGCCGTCTTCACGGACACCGCAAACATCTTCTCGCCGGTGAGGCTGCGATAGAACACTTCGCCATTCCGGGCCCATACTGGCTCGCGTCCACCATCGACCGATGCCGTTATCCGCTGGCCTGATCTCTGATAGGGGCGGATGTAGATTTCCCGCTGTCCGGTCAAGGCGGAGACGTAGGACACATACTGGCGATCGCCGGAGAACTCGGCGCTCTCCTTGCCCGCTTCGCCGGGAAAGAACACCTCCGGCTTTTCGTTGGCGCCATCCATCGCCAGCATGTAGATCTCGACCTGATTCTGGCCAACGCGCCCATCGGGGCCGGCGACATCGTTGTCGGGCGGATGACGATGCAGCGTGAGCGTTCCGCCATCAGCGGACCACGCATCGACATGCACCTGCCCGCCGAGCCTCGTCAGTTGACGTGGCTCGCCGCTCCCGTCGGACGACCTGACCCACGCCTCAAGGTTGCCCGAGCGCGCCGACGAATAGGCGATTTGCGCACCGCCAGGACCCCAGACCCCCATAAGACTGACGCCGTCGTTCGTAATTTTCACGCTGCGTCCCGAAGTGATGTCATAGGCCCAGATGTCTCCCGACCGGGTAACCAGCACACGACCGTCGTCGGGCGACAGGCGCGGCTCTTCGTAGGGCCCTGGCGGGATGTTCGCGAGTGTGCCGCCGGGCGTCCCGTCGCGATTCACCCAGATGAGCGAGTTCGACGAGGTGCCCTGGGCGACGTAGACGAGCGTGCCTTCGTCGGACACGCTGTAGTTCGACGCGGCGGAGACCACTCCGACGGGCCGTTGAACGCCCTGGACGAGAGGTACTGCGCCCCCCATCGTCTGCAGTCGATCGGCGTCGAAGCGGACTCCGTAGAGTCCGTCTCGCAGCGCATACACGACGTGACCTGTCTTCAGGTAGCGTGGATCGCTGCCGCTGTCTGCGACGACGGTTCGCTTGTGCGAGGACAATTCCTCGACGAGGACCTGCGCCTCGTCCCAACGATTCGGCCCGGCCTTGGTGGTGGCGCTGAATAACACGGCGCGTCCGCCAGGCAGCACCTGTGCGCCGTAGATCCGCTCGCCGTTTCTGGCGGGAACGATCGTTTCCGGTGTGCCGCCATCGGCCGACACGCGCATGATGCCGGCCGTCTGACCGAAGAGGATCGTGTTGTCGCGCGTCCAGCTCGCGCCGAAGGGCAGCGTCGCGGCGCACAGGTCTATCGATGCGCCGCCGCCGATCGGCACTTTCCTCAGTTGTCCCGACCCGGAGAAATAAGCCACCCACTGTCCGTCGGGCGATACGATCGGCGCGTACGAATACTCCTCCGTCCCCGGGATGACATGCGCCTCCAGGTCGCCGATCGCGCGGCGGTACAATCCGGCGTTCGTCTGATAGACGAACGAGCCGCCATCGGGGGAGGTCGCGATGACTGGCCGCTGTGAGGTCAGAAACTGCTGGCCTTCGGGCAGCACGTACTGGAAGCGTGTGATCTTCGGAGTTTCCGACGCCGGCCAGAGGCTCCACGCGGCGAACCCCGTGACGAGTGCGGCGGTGACGGCCGCAGCAGCCATGGGGAGGGCCCATTTCCATGGTGGCCTGGCGGGTACGCTGGACAGTGGGGCCGGCAAGGCGACGTCGAAGACGCCGTCGAGCGCGAGCCACGCGTCGCCGATGTCGCGAATGCGTTGCGTTCGATCTCTTGTGCAGGCAGCGCCGGAGGAGCGTAGCGACGCCAGGCCGGAGACCGGCCGGCAGCAGCGTCCAATCCGGTTCGCGCGTCAGCACCGCGGCGAGCACGTCTGCGATTTCCTCGGCCGGCGAACGCGCGCTGCCCGGTCAGCATCTCGTAGAGCACCGCGCCGAACGCCCAGATGTCGCTGCGTTTGTCGACGGCTTTGCCGCGCGCCTGTTCCGGGCTCATGTACGCGGCAGTGCCGAGGAAGACGCCGCCAGCGGTCATCATGGCGGGCGACGTGATCGTGGGTGAGGAGACCGCGCCTGCGGCCGCCAGGCCGGACGGCTCGAGCGCCTTGGCCAGCCCGAAATCCAGCACCTTGACGGTGCCATCCGGGCGCACCTTGATGTTGGCCGGCTTCAGATCGCGGTGAACGATCCCCTGGTTGTGCGCAGCCTCCAGTGCTTCGGCGATCTGCTTCGCGATGGCGAACGTTTCATCGATCGGGATTGCACCATCGTCGATCCGATCGGCGAGGGTTGGACCTTCCACCAGCTCCATCACCAGAGCCGTCACTCCCCCGCTGCGCTCGAGTCCATAGATCGCCGCAATGTGGGGATGGTTCAGCGAGGCCAACACTTCGGCCTCGCGCTGGAACCGGGCGAGGCGGTCGGCATCCTTCGCGACCGATTCCGGCAGGACCTTGATGGCGACGGCCCGCTTCAGGCTGGTGTCGGTGGCGCGGTACACCTCGCCCATGCCGCCTTCGCCGAGGAGGCTGACGATTTCATGGGTTCCCAGACGGGCACCGGGCGCGAGCGGCACGCGCCTACGCTATGCGGACAGTGCGCTGGAAATCAAATGACGCGACAGCCACCGCGGGCGGCAGGTGCGCAAGCGCGCCACTCGTGGTGACGAAGCGGCTCGCGAGCACCTGCCAACCGTTCGTTCAAAGCTTCATCCGTTCAGTGCCCGTCGCCCTTGATGTTCGGACCACAGACGGTCCCCTTGTAAACGAAATCGGTGGTTGGCGGGACAGCGCCGGTGTGACTCAGTCCGTCGTATTCCATCATGCCGTACGCTCCTTCGTACTTGCCGAATCCCCCAGTGATATCCAGGACCACGTGTGTCGTGAATTCGCCTGGAGGCGCGCCCGGAATGGGAGTGCGTGTCGGCGATCCCTCGGTCCTCAGCACATCGCCACTCTTTGTCAGGAAAATGTCCAATGACCTCACGTTGGGCGGGCCGCTGAGCAACGTCACCGTGACGGCGCCGTTCAACACGCCAGTCACCGTGCCCAGAAATCTGGCCGGTTCCGTGTCTAGAGAAATCCTGGTCTCCGCGATGGAGCCACGGACGTATTGACAGTCCGCCCGTGCCTCGACGGCCGCCCCGAGCACCGCGAGCGATGTCACCAGGGCAATTTGTGTGCTTCGTCTCATGACGTGTCTCCTTTTGCGTGATGGACTTGGGTGCCCCGTTCCAATCCGGGTCACCTGACACGAATAAGGAGTCGTGGGGCTCGAGGTTACAGCCCCGAGGGAAAGGCATAGAATCGCTGCCAATCCGCCAACATGCCAGGTTGTCAACAATGCGGCTCGGAACCGGCCTCGGGCGATCCCGCGGGACTCTGCCCGATGTGTCTGATCCAGGGGGCTCTGGGGAGTTCCGGCGCCGGCGAGTTCAACACCCAAACGGCTGGCGCTGCCGCAGAGCTGGCGCCGGATGAAGACTTCGGCCGCTATCGGATCGTTCAGCCCCTGGGCGAAGGTGGCATGGGCGCGGTGTACCTAGCGGAGCAGCGCGAACCCATTCGCCGCCGGGTGGCGCTCAAGGTCGTGAAGCTCGGCATGGACACCGCCCAGGTGCTCTCGCGCTTCGACAACGAGCGCCAGGCGCTGGCGATGATGGACCACCCCAACATCGCGCAGATTTTCGACGCCGGCGCGACCCCCAGAGGGCGCCCGTACTTCGTCATGGAGTACATCGAGGGGGCGCCGATCACCCAGTACTGCGATCGCCGGCGGTTGACCACCAAAGAGCGGCTGGCACTCTTCCTCGCGGTCTGCCGAGCGGTCCAGCACGCCCATCAGAAGGGGGTGATCCATCGGGACCTGAAGCCGTCGAATGTGCTGGTGATGGAGCAGGACGGCGTGCCGGTGCCCAAAGTGATCGACTTCGGCATCGCGACGGCCACCGACAAATGGGCGGTCGAGAAGACCCTGCTCACGCAGTTCGGCCAGATCGTGGGGACACCGGAGTACGCCAGCCCGGAGCAGGCCGACACGATGACCGGAGAGGTGGACGAGAGCTCGGACGTGTATTCGCTCGGCGTGATCCTGTACGAGCTGCTGATCGGCGCCGTGCCGTTCGACACGGCGACGCTGCGCAGCGCCGGCCTGGCCGAAATGCTGCGGATCATCCGGGAAGACGAGGCGCCCTCGCTCGCCCGCAAGCTCACCTCGCTGGGCGCGGCGGCCACCGGCATTGCCGAACGCCGCCAGACCGACCCGCTCACGCTGCGCCGGCTCGTCGACGGCGACCTGAACTCGATCACGCTGAAGGCCCTGGAGAAGGCACGCGAGCGGCGCTACGCTTCGGTTGCTGACCTCGCTGCCGATATCCAGAATCACCTGGAGCACCGGCCCGTGCTGGCCTCGCCGCGGGGCAGGCTGTACCGAAGCGGGAAGTTTCTCCGCAGGCACAGGGCGGCCGCTCTCCGCACAGCCGCCGGACTCGTCTTCCTCCTGTTGATCGGAGTGACGGCCTGGTCGCTTTCACGTCGCGATTCCCGGATCAGACCCACGCTGACCGAGAAGGACACCATCGTGCTGGCGGACTTCACGAACCAGACCGGCGATC
Source organism: uncultured Acidobacteriota bacterium (assembly GCA_963730995.1). Taxonomy (GTDB): domain Bacteria; phylum Acidobacteriota; class Vicinamibacteria; order Vicinamibacterales; family 2-12-FULL-66-21; genus CAVSUB01. The sequence goes on from CAVSUB010000013.1 coordinate 1,644,134, forward strand.
CGGTCTTCGACGATGCGCTCCGTCAGGGGCTGTCGTTCGAGCTCGAACAATCGCCGTTTACCGTGATTTCTGACCGGAAGGTCCAGCAGATGCTGGCGCTGATGGGCCAGTCGAAAGACGCGCGGGTGACGCCGGAGATCGCGCAGCAGATCTGCGAGCGAACCGCAAGCGCGATGATTCTGGAGGGGTCGATTGCCAGTCTTGGCGGCCAGTATGTGCTGGGCTTGCGCGCCAGGAACTGCACGACCGGCAGCCTCCTCGATCAACAGCAGGTCCAGGCGGCACGGCAAGAGGACGTCCTCGACGCGCTCAGCCAGATCGCCCGTCGATTCAGAACCCGGGCCGGCGAACCGCTGGCCACGGTTGAGCAGCATTCGACCCTGCCCGAAGCCACGACCCGTTCGATCGAAGCCTTGAAAGCGTACAGCCTCGGACTGAGGACAGTCATGTCTTCGGGCCATTCCGCGGCAATCCCTTTTTTTCGGCGGGCCGTGGAACTCGATCCCGAGTTCGCGACGGCGCATGCCATCCTGGGGCTTTCGTACAGCTCCGATGGGGAATCAGTGCTGGCGGCCGAGAGCACCATGAAAGCCTGGCTCCTCCGGGACCGCGTGAGCGATCGCGAAAGGTTCTTCATCGACTTTGTTTACGACCGTCAGGTGACGGGAAACCTGGAAAAGGCTTACCAAACCCTCGAGTTGTGGGTTCAGACGTATCCCCGCGGGGAACGACCAAATCCCCATGGTTTGCTGGGGGGCATTTCCACCCATGGGACCGGCCGGTTCGAAAGAGCGATCGACGCATCGCGCAAAGAGATCGCGGTTGATCCTGACGCGGCGATGGCGTACGGCAATCTTGCGGGGAGCTATTTCCTCACCGGTCGCTTCGAGGAAGCCGAGAAAACGGTTCGGGCGGCGGCCGAGCGCAAGTTGCAAATCCCTCGTCTTCTCGTCATCGGATACAACATCGCGGCGCTAAAGGCGGACCAGGAGCAGATGGACCGCGCCGTCGCTCTGGCCCGGGGCAAGCGCAGGGCGGAACACTGGATGGCCCACGAGCAGGCTGTCGCTCTGGCTCGTTTCGGGCGCCTGCAGGCCGCCCGGCGGTTGTCCAACCATGCTATGGATCGCGCCCTGCAAGAGGGGGAGCGCGAGGCGGCGGCGAGTTACCAGGCCGCGAGAGCGGTGTGGGAAGCCGTTTACGGGAATGCTGCCGAAGCGAAGAGAAACGCGGAGGCGGCGCTGGAGCGCTCGAATGGAAGGGATGTCGAATACGCCGCTGCCCTGGCCCTGGGTCTTTCGGGTGGTTCTTCTCGATCGGAAGCGATCGCCGGCGATTTGGAGAAGCGCTTTCCGGAAGATACGTTCGCGAAGTTTACCTACGTACCAGTTCTCCGCGGCTTGGCCGCGCTCGGGCGGGGCAAGCCGGCCGACAGCGTGGAGCAGCTCCAAATCGCTCTGCCCTATGAGCTGGCGGCGAACGGCCTCAACCACACTAGCTACTATCTTGGCGGTCTGCACTCGGCCTACGTGCGTGGTGAGGCCTTGATCGCTGCGAAACGGTATGCCGAAGCGACGGTCGAATTTCAGAAGATTCTCGATCATCGCGGTATCGTCGCCATTGATCCCATCGGCGTGCTGGCACACCTGCAACTCGGCAGGGTGTTCGCGCTGTCGGGAGACAAGGCCAGGGCGAAGGCTGCCTATGAGGCGTTCCTGGCACTGTGGAAGGATGCCGACGCCGATGTCCCGATCCTGAAAAGCGCCAAAGCAGAGTACGCGCGGCTGTAGCCCGGCAAGCTACGCGTGGCCGGGCCCAATCTAGGTGACCTGACACGAGTAAGGAGTCGTGGGCTCGAGGTTACCGCCGTGGCGGGAAGAGCATAGAATCGCTGCCGATCCACCAACATGCCAGGCTGTCCACAGTGCGGCTCGGAACCGGCCTCTGGCGATCCCGCGGGACTCTGCCCGATGTGTCTGATCCAGGGCGCGCTTGGAAGCTCCGGCGCCGACGAGTTCAACACCCAAACGGCTGGCGCTACCTCTGATCTGGCGCCGGATGAGGACTTCGGCCGCTATCGGATCGTGCAGCCCCTGGGCGAAGGTGGGATGGGCTCGGTGTATCTGGCCGAGCAGCGCGAGCCCATTCGCCGCCGGGTGGCGCTCAAGGTCGTGAAGCTCGGCATGGATACCGCCCAGGTGCTCTCGCGCTTCGACAACGAGCGCCAGGCGCTGGCGATGATGGACCACCCCAACATCGCGCAGATTTTCGACGCCGGCGCGACCCCCAGAGGGCGCCCGTACTTCGTCATGGAGTACATCGAGGGGGCGCCGATCACCCAGTACTGCGATCGCCGGCGGTTGACCACCAAGGAGCGGCTGGCACTGTTCCTCGCGGTCTGCCGGGCGGTCCAGCACGCCCATCAGAAGGGGGTGATCCATCGTGACCTGAAGCCGTCGAATGTGCTGGTGATGGAGCAGGACGGCGTGCCGGTGCCCAAAGTGATCGACTTCGGCATCGCGACGGCCACCGACAAATGGGCGGTCGAGAAGACCCTGCTCACGCAGTTCGGCCAGATCGTGGGGACACCGGAGTACGCCAGCCCGGAGCAGGCCGACACGATGACCGGAGCGGTGGACGAGAGCTCGGACGTGTATTCGCTCGGCGTGATCCTGTACGAGCTGCTGATCGGCGCCGTGCCGTTCGACACGGCGACGCTGCGCAGCGCCGGCCTGGCCGAAATGCTGCGGATCATCCGCGAAGACGAGGCCCCCTCGCTCGCCCGCAAGCTCACCTCGCTGGGCGCGGCGGCGACCGGCATTGCCGAACGCCGCCAGACCGATCCGGTCACGCTGCGCCGTCTTGTCGACGGCGACCTGAACTCGATCACAATGAAGGCACTGGAGAAGGCACGCGAGCGGCGCTACGCTTCGGTTGCTGACCTCGCTGCCGATATCCAGAATCACCTGGAGCACCGGCCCGTGCTGGCCTCGCCGCGGGGCAGGCTGTACCGAAGCGGGAAGTTTCTCCGCAGGCACAGGGCGGCAGCTCTCGGCACGGCCGCGGGACTCGTCTTCCTCTTGTTGCTCGGCGTGACGGCCTGGTCGCTCTCACGTCGCGATTCGACGACGAGGCCGAGGCTGACCGCCAAGGACACGATCGTCCTCGCCGATTTCGACAACAAGACCGGCGATCCCGTCTTCGACGGTGCGCTCCATCAGGGGCTGTCGTTCGAGCTCGAACAATCGCCGTTTGCCGTGATCTCGGACAGGACGGTCGAGCAGATGCTGGCGCTGATGCGTCAGCCGAAAGACGCGCGGGTGACGCCGGACATCGCGCAGCAGATCTGCGAGCGAACCGCGAGTGCGATGACGCTGGAGGGGTCGATAGCCAGTCTTGGCCGCCAATATGTGCTGGGCTTGCGCGCCAGGAACTGCACGACCGGCAACATCCTCGATCAACAGCAGGTCCAGGCGGCACGGCAAGAGGACGTCCTCGACGCGCTCAGCCAGATCGCCCGTCGATTCAGAACCCGGGCCGGCGAATCGGCGGCCACGGTTGAAAAGCATGCGACGCTGCCCGAAATGACGACCCGTTCGATCGAAGCCTTGAAAGCGTACAGCATCGGACGGAGGGCGAGTAACTCTTCCGGCCAGGCCGCGAGCATCCCTCTTTTGCGGCGGGCCGTCGAGATCGATCCCGAATTCGCCATGGCGCACGCGGCACTGGGGCTTGCGTACAGCTCCGATGGGGAATCAGTGCTGTCGGCCGAGAGCACCATGAAGGCCTGGCTTCTCCGGGACCGGGTGAGCGATCGCGAACGGTTCTTCATCGACTTTCTCCACGACCGCCAAGTGACAGGAAACCTGGAAAAGGCCTACCAAACCCTCGAGTTGTGGGCTCAGACGTATCCCCCCGCGGGGGAACGACCAAATCCCCATAGTTTGCTGGGGGGCATTTCCACCCATGGGACCGGCCGATACGAAAGAGCGATCGACGCATCTCGCAAAGAAATCGCGCTTGATCCCGACTGGGGGATGATGTACGGCAATCTTGCGGGGAGCTATTTCCTCACCGGTCGCTTCGAGGAAGCCGAGAAAACGCTTCAGGCGGCTGCCGAACGCAAGCTCGAACTCCCCCGCGGTCTCGTCCTCCGATACAACATCGCGGTGCTGAAGGCTGACCAGGAGCAGATGGACCGGGCCGTCGCTCTGGCCCGGGGCAAGCGCAGGGCGGAACACTGGATGGCCCACGAGCAGGCTGTCGCTCTGGCTCGCTCCGGCCGCCTGCAGGCCGCCCGGCGGTTCTCCAACCGGGCTATGGATCTCGCGGTGCAAGAGGGGGAAGCGGAGGCGGCGGCGATTTACCAGGCCGCACGAGCGGTGTGGGAAGCCGTTTACGGAAATGCTGGCGAGGGGAAACAGAACGCGCTGGCGGCGCTGGCGCGTTCGAATGGGAGGGATGTCGAATACGCCGCCGCCCTTGCCCTGGGTCTTTCGGGTGGTGCTTCTCGATCGGAAGCGCTCGCCGGCGATTTGGAGAAGCGCTTTCCGGAAGATACGTTCGCGAAGTTTACCTACGTACCAGTTCTCCGCGGGTTGGCCGCGCTCGGGCGGGGCAAGCCGGCCGACAGCGTGGAGCAGCTGCAAATCGCTCTGCCCTATGAGCTGGCGGCGAACGGCCTCAACTTCAGTAGCTACTATCTTGGCGGTCTGCACTCGGCCTACGTACGCGGCGAGGCCTTGATGGCCGCGCGGCGGTATGCCGAAGCGACGGCCGAATTTCAGAAGATTCTCGATCATCGCGGTATCGTGGGCACTGATCCCATCGGCGTGCTGGCACACCTGCAACTCGGCAGGGTGTTCGCTCTGTCGGGAGACAGGACCAAGGCGAAGGCTGCCTATGAGGCGTTCTTGGAACTGTGGAAGGATGCAGACGCCGATACCCCGATCCTGAAACAGGCCAGAGCAGAGTACGCGCGGCTGTAGCCGGCAAACCAGCGGTGGTTGCGGTGTAACCGTTCGCGTCCGATTCCTTATACCTGTTGTGGAGCACTCCAGGTTGAGCCCATGACCGGCGATCCCGGAAACACCGCAGGAAAGACGATGCACACGCTGGCGGGGGGATCTGATTTCCCGACCACACGGTGGACGCTGGTGATCGCCGCCGCCGATCCCCGACGGACGGAGGCTCGCTCCGCTTTGGTTTCGCTGTGCGAGGCCTACTGGTACCCGTTGTACGCCTATATTCGTCGCCGCGGCTATGCGGCCGATCAGGCGCAGGATCTCGCGCAGGACTTTTTCGTTCGAGTGCTGGAAGGCCGATATCTCGATCGCGCAGACCCGGACAAAGGGCGGTTCCGGGCCTTCATCCTGACCTCCTTGAAGTTCTTCCTGGCCGACGAAGGCGATCGGAATCGCGCGCAGAAACGCGGCGGCGGAGCCGTCCTGTCCTTCGAAATCTCGTCCGGCGAGGAGCGTTATCAACGCGAGCCTGCGCACGACGAGACGCCAGAGCGGATCTTCGACCGGCGCTGGGCGCTTTCGCTGCTCGACAGGGTCGTCGATCGACTCCGGGCCGAGTTCGTCCAGCATGGACGCCTGGATCATTTCGACCGGCTGAAGGTCTTCCTTCTCGACCAGGCCGAGGCGCCCTATGCCACGCTGGCTCGCGAGATGGGCACATCGGAAGGCGCACTCAAGGTCGCGATCCACAGGCTCCGCAAACGCTATCGCGACCTTTTTCGCCAGGAGATCGCGGAGACGGTCGCCGATCCGGCAGAAGTAGAACCTGAGCTCCGGTATCTGGCAGCAGCGTTGACGCGGAGATAGGCCAGCACTCGCTGCTTCTCCCTAACTTTTCTCGCCGTCAACAGCCACGGCGATCACACTGATGAGCTACGGCGGCGTCTCAATTCGATGGACGCCGTCCGCCCAGCGCGACTAGTCTCATGTGGCGCACAGGGAGCAACGGGAGAGCACAGCGAGCCGGCCGGAGTAGGAACCACGACCCGCTCGTTCCTCGTGAGAAAGATGAAGCTGGAGGGCCGTATGGCAAGACAACCGAAACTTACGCTCACGGCAGCGTCGGCATTGGTGCTGGTGCTGACGGCGGGGATGGCGAGTTCGCCGCCCGCGGTGGCCGACCAGGCACAGGCCAGGAGTCTCTTCAAGGCCATGACCGACTATGTCGGCGCGCAGCAGTCCATCGCGTTCGACTACGACGCGACCCTCGAAGTCGTCACCAAGGACCGGCAGAAGCTCCAGCTGGCCTCATCGGGAACGGTGACGCTGGCGCGGCCCGACAAGATCCGCACCACGCGATCGGGCGGGTTCGTGGACATGGAGACGGTGTTCGATGGCAAGACGCTCACCTTGTTCGGCAAGAACAAGAACGTCTACACGCGGGTGGAGGTACCCGGCTCGCTGGACAACCTGATGAACGAGCTGCTGAAGAAGTACGACCGGCCCCTGCCCGCTGCCGATCTGTTCTTCACCCATGCCTACGACGACATTACGGCCGACGTGACGGACGTCAAGGACCTCGGCAGCGGGGTCGTCGGCGGCATCGAGTGCGACTACTTCGCCTTCCGCGCCAAGGACGTGGATTGGCAGATCTGGGTGACGCAGGGCGCGAAACCGCGTCCGTGCCGGTACGTCATCACCTCCACGGGAATCGCCGACGCGCCGCAGTACACCGTCCAGCTTCGCAACTGGAAGACCGGCAGCGAGGTCGCCGCGACGGACTTCGCATTCAAGCCGCCGTCCGGGGCGAAGCAGATAAGCATCGACGAGCTCAAGAAGGTAAAGGACGCAGGCGAGTTGCCGAGCCATTTCATCCTGGGAGACAAGTGATGAGCACAACCAGAACACTACGCGCGCTGCTGCTGCTCGCGATCGTCACCCTGGGTGTCATCGGGCTCGGTGACCGGATCTCGATCCCGGCCCTCGCCGGTCTCTCCACGAGGGTGAAGGCTGAGGTCGGGCGTCCGAGTACGCCCGTCAGCGTCGCCGGCGTGGCACGACGCACGGCGCGCCGCAACTGATCTGAGTTCGCGGGCGCACGTGTGACGTTCGCACTGGCGCGGATACGATGTCCCGCGCGTCTATGGCACCTTCTCGCCGCCGTCCTGGCTCTGTCCCTGACCGCGGGCGCAGCGTGCCATTCGACCGACTCCGCGACTGCCGCCGCTCATCCCCCGCCATCGAGCGATGCGGCTGTCGTTCTGCTCTTTGATGGACACGGGACGTCTCCAGGTGACGTCACGGCCCTCGAGCGCATCCTGAGCGAGAGCCACGTCGGTTACTCGACGGCGGACTCCCCGCGGCTCGAAGGGATGAGCGAATCGGAGCTGCGCGCCTACCGTCTGCTGCTGGTTCCCGGTGGCAACTTCGTAGAGATTGGCAACGGACTGACGTCGAGCGCGACGACGCGTCTTCGGAACGCGATCCAGCATGGCCTCAACTACTTCGGCGTCTGCGGTGGAGCGTTCTTCGGCGGGAACTCGCCGTACAACGGTCTCAACCTCACGTCCGGGGTGAGGTTCGGCTTCTACGCAGCCGAAGGCCGCGGCATTCGCAAGGCGGCGGTGCCCATCGCCGTGGCCGGAGCGCCGACGCTCGAGCACTATTGGGAGGATGGCCCGCAGCTCACAGGGTGGGGTGACGTCGTCGCGAAGTACCCGGACGGAACACCGGCCATCGTCGAGGGCACGTTCGGAGACGGATGGGTGCTGCTCTCAGGCATTCATCCCGAGGCACCGGAGAGCTGGCGACGCGGCCTGACCTTCAGCACACCGGCCAGCGTGGACAACGCCTACGCGGCAACCCTCATCGACGCCGCGGTGAATCGGAAGCAGCTCGCGCACTGAATCAACGTCATCGCCGATTGACCGCGCGTCATGCGCCACATCATGGTGGTAGCATGCCCGGGCATCCTCAGGAAGGAGACAACATGCCGACGATCGTTGGATACCACGACATCACAAAGGGTCAGGATCACTGGCTACGCTCGCCGAAGCGGAAGGAGCTGTTTGGACCGCTTGGCGTCACCAACATCCGGACGTTCGTCGATCCGCAGAACCCGAAGCGGGTGGCTGTGGTCATGGATGTGCCGGACATGGACGCGTTGAACGCCTTGATGCAGAGCCCGGCGGCTGCGGAGGCGATGGCCCATGATGGCGTGGTGCCCGAGACACTGGTGATCCTCGTCGAGGCGTAAGCCCCGTTGGGAGCGCTGACGAGTGAAACTCTTCACTCCGCGCGCAGCGCCTTCACCGGATCGATGCGGCTCGCCTGGCGCGCGGGCACGTAACCAGCCGCCATCGTGACGATCACCAGCACCGACAGCGCGACAGCGATCGCCATCGGGTCGCGCGGCGTGACGCCGAACAGCTGGCCGGCGATGTAGCGGTTCGCGGCGAGTGAGGCCAGCGTGCCGAGCGCCGCCCCGATGGTCACCAGCAGAAGCGTTTCGCGCGACCATCATCCACGCGACGCTCTGTGGTCTGGCGCCGACGGCGATGCGGATGCCGATCTCCCGCGTGCGTCGGGCTACGCGGTACGCCATCACGCCGTAGAGGCCGATGCACGCCAGGATCAGCGCGAGCGCGGCAAAGAACGTGGCGAGGAGGGCGAGCATCCGCTCGCGTACGAGCGACATCTCCACGTTCTGCTCCATCGTCGTGATTCCGGTCACGAACCCGCCTGGCACGGTCTCGGTGACGATGGCGCGGATCGATGGTGCGAGCCGGGTGACATCGCCGGGCCCTCGCACCGCAACGGCGACGTTGGTGATCGGATCGATCGCCTGCTCCAGCGGGACGTATGCCATGCGCCCGTCCGGCGTTCGCAGATCCTGGTAGCGCGTGTCGGCGACGACACCGACGATCTCGAACTCGTCCTGGACACGCTGGCCCGGGAAATTCACCTTTCGGCCAAGCGGGCTCTCGTCACCGAAGAATGCCCGGGCGGCGGTCTCGTTGAGAATGGCGACACGCAGCGAGCCCGACCGATCGCGGGGTGTGAACAGTCGTCCGGCCAGCAGGCGGATGCCCGTGGTTTCGAAATAGCCGTCGGTAACCTGGTTGATGCTGATACCGCGATCCTTCTCGGGTCCCTGAAGCGGACCCTGGATCGCGATCTTCACTCCACGGTACCAGCCGCTGAGCGGGTTCATGGTCGCAACCGCGGCAGACGACACTCCCGGCACCTCGCGCACGCGCTCGATGAAGCCGCTCCAGATCGCGCCGAGTCGCGCATGGTCGGCGCGAAACTCCGCAGGAGTCTTCGGCGGCACGGTCCGGCCCGGCACCGTGGCTTCGACCTGCATCGTCAACACTCCGTCGCGATCGAAGCCCGAAGGAACTTTGTTCAGGTTGTGAAGCGTCCGCAGAAAGAGCGCGGCGCCGCAGAGCAGGAGGACCGACAACGTGACTTGAACGACGACCAGCGCTCGACCGAGATGGTTGTGCGTGGTCGTTCCACCGGCAGCGCCGGGTTTCGCGGCATCGACGCGCGTCGCGCGCAAGCGCCGGGGCGAGGCTGAAGAGCAGCGCGGTCGCGACGGACACGCCGGCGGTAAAGCCCAGCACGCGCAGGTCGAGACGCGGATCGAGCACCACCCTTTCAGCGGGGCCGGCAAGGACCGCAACCAGGAACGACGCACCCCACCGCGCGAAGAGCAGTCCAGCTCCGGCGCCCAGCGACACCAGGACGACGCCTTCGGTCAGCAGCTGACGGACCAGCCTGCCGCGGCTGGCGCCAATCGCGAGCCGCACCGCCATCTCGTTCTGCCTCGCCGTGGCGCGCGCCAGCAGCAGGTTGGCAACATTGGCGCAGCCGATGAGCAACACGACGCCGACGATCGCCATCACGATCATCAGCGGCTCCGCGTAGGTCTGACGCAGCTCGTTGGCGCCCCTGGCCGCGGGGACGAGTGCGATGCCGCTGAAGTAGCCGCGCTTGTCGCGAGGCATCCCGACTTCCGTCAAGTAGGCGTCCCACAGCGCCTCGAGATCCGCGCGCGCCGCCTCGACGTTCGCACCGGGCGCGAGACGCCCGATCACGCTCAGCCACCAGCTCTGCTTCGATTGCAGACCCTGTTCGACGAGCATCATGGGAAGCGTGATGTCGAGCGGCGCCCCGACCTGAAGCCCGAAGAATCCCGGCGGCGTGACGCCGACGATGGTCACCCACTGCGTTCCGACTCTGGACGCTCTTCCCGAGCACGGCGGGATCTCTCCCGAAGCGGCGCGTCCAGAAGCCGTCGCTGATCACCGCGACCGGGCCATCTGGACCGCCGCGGCCAGGCTCGGAATCGTCCGCCGGTGTCAGCGATTCGTCCGCGGATCGCGCGGACGCCGAGCAGATCGAAGTAGGAGCCGGAGGCGTACTGCCCACGCACCCGCTCAGGCACACCGTCGATCGACACCTTGAACATGCGCGTGTCGAACGCGGCGATGCTCGAGAGAAAGCGGTTGTGATCGCGGAGCCGCTCGAAGCACGGATACGGAGGGCCGCTGCTGCCGCCGGACTTCCCGCCGGAGTTGTCGACGAAGAACAGGCGCTGCGGATCGTCGACCGGCAGCGTCTTGACCAGCACGGTGTCGATGAGCGTGAAGATCGCCGTGTTGGCGCCGATACCGAGTCCGAGCGACAACAGGGCGACGAGTGTGAATGCCGGCGACCGGCGCAGGAGCCGAAATGCGTAGCTGACGTCGCCGCGCAGCTCGTCGACCAGCCGCAGGCCGACCGCGTCGCGGCATTCCTCCTTGCGCGCGTCAACGCTGCCGAACTCGGCGAGCGCACGCCGGCGAGCTTCCTCGTCCGGGACACCTCGCCGCCGCAGATCCGCCTGATAGAGCTCGAGGTGGATCCGCATCTCGTCCTGCATCTCACTCTCGAAGTCAGCCCTGCGGCTGCTGACTCGAAGCCACGACTTGACGCGCGCGATGAGACTCATAGGTCCGCTCTGTCGTGTCGCTCACGTGGCTATCCTAGACGTGCCAGGAGAGGATGCATCACTTCTCCTAGGACGTCAAGGAGAGAGTATCGAGGCTGCACGCGTTCGTACATCTCGTTCGATCGCTATACTGTAGTTAATGCGGGATTGCGCGAAGCGATTGAGTGAAGCAACTAGTTGTGTCGCGAACGAAATGTGTGCTTGAGCAGAAGCAGAGAGGACTGCTCAGCTGCGTAGGTGGAACAAGCTTGCGCTTACAGGAGGTGCGTGTGCATGCGCTGGTTGTTGAAATTGCTTGGATGAACGTAGTTTACGTGGGCTTGGAGTTTTGAATGTCTTAACATGAATGATGGATTTTGAAGGGATGAACTTATGTGATTTCCGACTGGGGTGGGATGTGATGGTGCGTGAGATGATGACTTTGCATTGTGGAATTCGCGCGCAATGTGTAGGTGGCACGAAGTAGTATTGAAGCTCGGTGTAGAGTTGGCTTGATGCGCGCGTGTCCGCGATTATAGAGTAATTGTAGTAGGCGGTGCTGCGTCTGCTGTAGGAACATATGAAGATGAAAAACTGGCTCGAGGATGAAGCAGTGTGGGATTTGATGCTTAGTATCTGGATTGCGCGCGAATGGGTAGTCGAGAAGTATTGGTATGATGAACGTTGGGATACGCTCACGTTGGCTTGCAAAGAACGGATAAGGGTGCGTAGTGGTGACGATATGGACTGTGATGATCAGGGAATGAGAGGTGAATGAGTTGAAGTGTTATCAGAGTTAAAAAATATGGATGTGTCCATACTGCAGGGAACAACATCATGCGGCTCGTCTCTCGCGGAATCTTTATTGTCGTTTGCTTCTGTGCGGCAGTTCTGGTGTCAGCGCCTGCCGGCGCGCAGAACTGGAGCTTCGACGCACGCAACGTCGGGCTCGGCGGCATCGGGTCCACCAGCAACATCGCGCTCGACATGGTCGACGACGAGCGGCCGTTTCGAGCGATCGTGCTGCCGTTCGGCCTGTTCCAGATACTCCCGAACCTTCCCACGTTCGACCCGACCAGCGACGACTTCGATCTCGTACGCGCTATCGAATACGCCGCCAGCCCCATCCACTACATCGTCGGGCGCAACGATGGGAACGCTGCGTCCTCCTTCGTCAACGACCTGAGGAACGGAACGCTGAACAGGGACCTCAATACGTATCGCGGCTTCGATCCGCCCACGAGCCTTTCTGCCCAGGGACTCGTATCACCGACCTGGGGCGGGACCATCAAGGTCAGCGGGGACCCGAACGGCCCATTCCATGGCATTTACCTCGGCGCCGGGCCGTACATCTCACTACAGACCACGGCCGCGATCGATCCCGCGCTGGCAGCGGTGTTTGCGAGTGCCGTCCCTGTCTACGTTCCGAACACCAGCTTCTCTATCTCGAGCGACACGCTCAGTCAGGCCGCCGTGGCCGTCACGGGCGGATACCGGGGCCGGTTTGCATTGCCCGGTACTGTGGGGTTTGTCCGGATCGAGGACCCCTACAGCGCCCCCGAAGGGCTGTACGTCGGCATGAACGTCCACTACCTCCACGGATTCCGCTACGAGCACTTCGAGCCCGACGCCAGGCTCGACACCAACGCCCAGGGCTTTCTCATCGTCGATCCGGCGAAAGGGCTGCCCGTGACGATCGTGCGAACCACGTCGACCACCGGAGACGGCTTCGCGATTGATGCAGGGGCCGCCGCCGTGATCGACAAGTGGGAGCTGGGACTGGGCGTGAACGGCATTGCCAACCGGATCGACTGGAGGAGCGTGCGCCGCACGAATTACGTGCTGGACAGTCTCTTCGCCGGCGGCGACTTCGTCGACCTGCCGGCGGTGTCCGTGGCGGACGTTCGTGTGGAGCTTCCGGTGGACGTGCGCGTGCACGGCGCGTACAACGCGGGCCCATGGCTGGCCGTCGCCGAGTACGGCCACGGCTATAACGGGACCACGGTTCGCGCGGGCTATGAGCAGCGGCTGGGTCGCATTCAGCTCCGCGGCGGCGCCCGCTATGTGAACGACCGCTGGGAGCCAACCGGCGGCGCGGGGTTCAACCTCACCGATGGCTTCGGTGTCGACGTCGGACTGTTCGGGACGAGCGCCAACCTCGAACGCAAACGCCACCTCGCGATCGCCGTCTCCTTACGGCTGATGCACGCGCGTTATCGCCACGCCGGCGGCGGGTAAGCGGGCAGGGTCAAGGCCGTGCTCTTCGCGGCACAAAATGCGCGGAGTCGACGACGATGACGCTCACCCGCATCGCCTGCGAGTGCAGCGGGCTGCTGCCCTGGTTCACGGCGGACGCCTCAGAAATGTCACAAATCTCCGGAGTTTGCCCTGCGCGGAGGACGCCGATCGCACTCCATAGGTGACGGCAGGTACGCAAACGACGGCGCTTGATTGGGCACTCTCGGTGGCACTCGTGATGCAGAGCGCCGTCAGGTCCTTACTGGAGCACTACATGCCGTCTTATCGAGTACTGGTTCGATTCCTTGTCTGCGCCCTGCTCGTCGTCCTCTCGGCGTCCGTCGCGGCCGCGCAGGAGTTCGGCACGCTGTCCATCCGGGCCCGGCCGGCCGGCGCGGAAATCCTCATCGATGGTGAACACTGGACGGGCAGCGGCGAAACCGGCCCGCTGCAGGTGCAGCTGGCCCCTGGGTCGCATCGCATCGAGGTCCGCGCGCCGGGCCGGCAGACATACGTGTCCGACGTGACGATCCGGGCCGGTGAGACGACACCGCTGAATGTGTCTTTGTCCATGGCGGCGCCTCGGCCAGAACCGCCGCCGGCCCCGGCGCCGCCGAGGCCTCCGTCAGCCGCTGGCCCGCCGCAACCGGGCAGCGTCGTCGAAGTGTCCGGCGGAGAAGACGGTGCGGTATTCGCGCCAGACGTGAGATTCACCGAAGTGAACCATGAATTCGCCACGCTGGTCGGCGCGTATGCCGGCTACGTGTTCGGCGGAGAGGTGATGTTCGGCGGCGGCGGCTACTGGCAGGTCAATTCCACCAATGGTGTGCACATCGCCTACGGCGGCCCGGTGGTCGAGTGGCGGGCGCTGCGCGGCAAGACCATCGGCCTCAACCTGCACGCGCTGGTAGGCGGCGGCACGGGGTACAGCGACTACAACGACGGCTATTACGGCTACAACCAGGGCGTCTACGTCGATCCGCGGGGTCGCAGCGGCCGAAGCGTTGTCGTCGTCCCTCCCGGCTACGCGTATGGATACCCGTATCACTACTACGATGCGTTCTTCATTGCCGATCCGGAGGCGCAGCTGGTGATTCACTTTGGATCGGGCGTGCGCCTGCAGGGCAGCGTCGGGTACCGCGCGACCTCGACCAGCAGCCTCAACGGCGTGACTGGCGGCGTCTCGGTACAGATCGGACGCTGACACCGACACGTCGCCGGGGTCACGGGATCGCGCCCCGCTGTTCACGCCGCCGGGGTGGAGGAACAGTTTGTCGCCATCGAGTCGCGCGCGGCAAGTGCAGCGATCTTCTGGAACCCTGCGTCCGCCAGCACTCGTCATTTCTTCACAGCTCCGGCTGAGCGAGCTTCGCGAAGTCCTCAAACGGAGTTCGAACAGCGCTGTGATGTGCGCGTTCCTGCGGCGTTCTGAGAGCAATCGCGTCAACAGCCTTTACAGCGATAAATGCCGTCTGCCTTCGTTCTTCATGTCGCTGCATCCAGCGTTGATGCCGTCGCTGGCTGAAGACGCCAAACGAGTTCCTTCGCTCCTGGTACCGCTCTTCCACTCGTCTTTCAGGAGTCCAGAAACGCCGGCCTGTCGCAGGACCGGGCCGCCATCACGTGAAAATTCGAACGGCTTCCGTAAGGCGACGGTTACATCCGCCCTGAGCGCACGTACGGGGTCCGCGCGCGGACGGCTCGGCGGGCGGGCCAGAACACACGCGGCAGAAGATCGACGACGTTGCGCGGCCGCAACCGAGATCCAGCACGCGGAGTCCCGGCTTCAGTTCCAGTCCGTCGGCGAGCCATTCGCTGAGCCACAGCGCGTTGGCGCCTCCACTGGCGTTGGCGATGACCCAATCCGGGTGATATGTCGAAGAGCGGGGGAACCTGGCCGAGACCAGCCGCGGGTCAGTGGGAGCCATGACTGTGAATTGTAGCTGTTGGTCAGGAGAGCGGTGGCGACGCTTCGGGTAACATCTGCAGAACAGGCGTCGTCAACCATGGTTCACTGCCGTTGCGTCCCGGTCGGAATATTGCCGCGTCTTCCTCGTGCCCGGGGTGGTGTCGGTCGATGAAGAAAGAACGATGATCGGACGCACGATCGGCCACTTCGAGATCCTCGAAAAGCTCGGCGAGGGTGGGATGGGTGTCGTCTATAAGGCGCGCGACACCCATCTTGACAGGCTCGTCGCGATCAAGATCCTTCCGCCTGACAAGGTGGCCGACGGTGATCGCCGACGGCGCTTCGCCCAGGAGGCGAAGACCGCGTCAGCGCTCAATCACCCCGGTATCGTCACCATCTATGACATAACGCAACACGAGGGCATCGACTTCATTGCGATGGAGTTCGTGCCGGGCCGGACGCTCGATCAGGTGATCCCTCGACATGGTCTGGCGGTGCGCGAGACGCTCGACTACGGCGCCCAAATCGCCGACGCCATCGCCGCGGCACATGCGGCCGGGGTCGTACATCGCGATTTGAAGCCGGCGAACCTGATCGTCACCGCGCAGGGGCGTATCAAAGTGCTCGACTTCGGAATCGCGAAGCTGGTCGATCGCCCTGGACTCTCGGCGCTGGACGCGGCTGCCACTGCTACACGCTCGGTGGCCGCCACCGATCAGGGCGCGATCCTGGGAACCGTCGCTTACATGGCGCCCGAGCAGGTCGAGGGCAAGACCGTCGACGCCCGCAGCGACATCTTCAGTTTTGGTTCCGTGCTCTACGAGATGTTGAGCGGCCAGCGCGCCTTCCAGGGTGACTCGCCGCTCTCGACGCTGACGGCGGTCCTGCGCGACGAGCCGGAACCATTGAGCAAGACGACCCATCGCCTGCCCCGCGAGCTCGAACGCGTGATCAGCCGCTGTCTTCGCAAAGATCCTGACCGCCGCTGGCAGTCGATGGCCGACGTCAAAGTCGCTCTGCGGGAATTGAAAGAAGACTTGGACTCTGGTCAGCTGGCGGACAGTGTCGCAGCCGTGCCCCCCAAGCGTCGTAAATGGGCAGCCGCCGCGGTGCTGGTCGTCGTCGTCGGCAGTGCGATCGGCGCGTTCGTGTGGCGCGATCGCAGCGCACGTGTCAGGAGCGCGCCGGTGCCGTTCACCGCGATTCCGCTGACGACCTATCCGGGTCGCGAGCAACAACCATCCTTCTCGCCGGATGGGAACTCGGTCGCGTTCGCCTGGAATGGCGAAGCCGAAGACAACTGGGACATCTATGTAAAGCTGATCGGCGCGGGATCACCGCAGCGCCTCACGTCCAATCCCGCAATCGAGCTCAGTCCCGCGTGGTCTCCCGACGGGCGATCGATCGCGTTCGGTCGCGTCCGTGACGACCTCCGTGTCGCCATCCTGACTGTCCCATCACGAGGCGGTCCAGAACGTGAAGTGCTGGAGACCCTGCGGTCTGGCGTGCTGGGCGTCGGGCAGATCCTCGCCTGGTCGGCTGATAGCCGCTTCCTGGTCGTTGCAGCGTCGCCGGCAGCCGGAGAACCAGTCGTGCTGACGGCGGTGGACGTCGCGACGGGAGCGGTCAGGCCGATCACGAAGCCGTCGCCCGACTACGGCGTCGACATGCTGCCGTCGATTTCACCGGACGGTCGCACGCTGGCATTCGTGAGACAGCGCCGCGGCGTGCGGACGGGGGAGCTGTACGTGCAAGCGCTGTCTGCCGGTTTTGAGCCGGAGGGAGAGCCGCGACACCTGGCCGGGAACGGCGTCTTCTATCACGGGATCGCATGGAGTGCGACCGGAAGCGACGTGATCGTGTCGTCCGGGACCTCCGGCGATGTCGCATTGTGGAGAATTGCGCTGCAACATCCGGATCAGCTCGAACGCCTGTCGCCGTTCGGCGACGAATGCCGCCAACCCACTGTCGCCGCGCTGCAGCGGCGCCTGGCCTTCACGCGCGCTAGCTGGGACGAGAACACTTGGCGCATAGCACTCGCGGGTCCGGGACAGTCGGCCGGTGCCCCGGTGCGGGTGATCGGATCGACACGGTCGGAGTTGAACGCGCAGTTCTCGCCTGACGGGTCCCGCATCGTATTCGAGAGCATGCGGTCGGGAATCCAGGAGCTCTGGGTAGCCGACCAGGACGGACGGAACGCCCTGCAGTTGACTTCTTTCGGTGGGCGTCTGGGCGGAACGCCGGCGTGGTCGCCCGACGGACAGTCGATTGCGTTCGATCTGCGGAACGAGGACGGGCGCGGGGATGTCTACGTGATGCCGGCCCGAGGAGGCGCGCCGGTTCGCCTCACGGATAATCCGGCCGACGACCTCGTGCCGAGCTGGTCGCGTGACGGGCGGACGATCTATTTCGGATCGACACGCACCGGCAGATACGAGATCTGGAAAATGTCAGCGCGAGGCGGCGACCAGGTCCAGGTGACGCAGCAGGGTGGCACGTACGGCAAGGAGTCGATCGATGGCAAATACCTCTACTACGGGAAAACGCGCCCTAACACAGCACTCTGGCGCGTGCCGGTGGGCGGCGGCGAAGAGGTTGAGGTCGTGTCACGTCTCGCCAGCTACGGGAACTTCGCCGTAGCGTCGTACGGGCTCTATTTCGAAGCCCGGCTGCCGGGGAATCCGCTCGGTCATACCCCCGATTTCACCCCGTTCACCCGTGAAGAAGCGGCGATCGACTTTCTCAGTTTTGCCACTGGAGAGGTCAGCCGCGTGGTAACTCTCGATCGACATGCCGGGCATGGCCTCGACCTGTCCCCTGACGGGAGAACGCTCCTCTTCGCGCAGATGGATGCGTTCACCGAGGATCTCATGCTGGTGGAGAACTTCCGGTGAGGAATGCCACTTTTAGGTGGACGAGAGTGGAGCGCCTCGCGTAGAAGTCGGATTGTCGGACTCATCAGCAGAGCGTCTGAGGCACCGCCCGTCGAACGGTGTCACGGTGACGGCCACCGCGGTTTAAGCATCCTCGCACGTAGCCACACTGCGGCTGCGCGACTGTGTTACTCACGCAGCGCTTCCACCGGATTGACGCGTGTTCCGCTCCGCGCGGGGAGATAGCACGCGACAGCGGCGACACCGGCGAGCCCGAGCACGGCCGTGGCGAACGCAATCGGGTCCGTCGGTGTGACGTCGAACAATAAGGATTGAACACCGCGCGTGAGTCCCAGCGCACCGACGACGCCCAACGCGATGCCTATCGCAATCGTAACGAGTCCTTGTCCGAGAACGATTCGCATGACGTCGCGCGCACTCGCCCCGAGCGCCATCCGCACGCCGATTTCGCGACGACGACGCGTGACGTCGTAGGCCATGACGCCGTAGATCCCCGCGACCGCCAGAATGAGCGCCGTTCCGGCGAACACACCGACGAGCGTCAGGTTGAACCGGCGCGGGCCGAGCGACGCGGCGTAGATCTGCTCGAACGTTCGGAAGCGCGGCGGCGTCTCGGGCGCGAGATCGTGCAGTACCGCACGGGCAGCGGACGTGATGGACGGCCGATCGCCGCTCGATCGCATCACGACGGTTGTCGAGAATCGCGGTCGTTGCACGAGATTGACGTAGATGGTCGGTTGCGGCGGCCGCTCCGGCCCGTACTCTCGCGTGTCGCCGACAATCCCGACGATCGTGAGCAGCCGGAGATCGCCGTCCATGTTGCCGAACTCGATCGTGCGGCCAACCGGATCTTCGCCCGGCCATCGCGATTTCGCGAGCGATTCGCTGATGACGGCTACGTGCGGTTGATCGGGTTGATCGCGATCGTCGAAGAGCCGACCACGAATCAAGGGGATGCCGAGTGCTCGGAAGTAGTCCGGCGACGCCGCGCAGTAGTCCGCGGTGCCGGTCCGGTCCTTCTGTTTCCAAAGCTCACCGAGATCGTCGGGCTTCGCCGGCGCCTCTCGTGGCGTCATGACGAGGAACAGCCCATCGGGCAAACCGCCGTCCATGGGTACGGCGTTCACCCCGGCCACCTCCTGGACGCCGGGAATGGCGCGGAGCCGATTGAAGAGGTCCGTATAGAACGGCGAGAGACGTGCTTTTGCGGCCGGATCGCTCGAATCCGGGAGGTTGAGGTCCATCGCGACCAGGCCCTCCGTGCGGAAGCCCGGATTCACCGACAGCACGCGCAACAAGCTGCGGCCGAGGAGCGCTGCGCCGACGAGGAGCACCACGGTGATCGCCAGTTGTGCGGCAACGATCGCGCGACCGACGCGTTGACTGGACGCGCCAGCCTGCGCACGCCCGCCGTCGGACAGCGTCTCGCGAGGATCCCGGGCTGTCGCTCGCGTGGCGGTGACGAGCCCCAGCGCGATCGCGACGAGGGACGACAGCGCGATGGCGAAGCCGAGCACCGGCCAGCTCAGGGACACTTCTTCCAGTCTCGGAAGATCGGCGGGCGCGAGTGACAACAGCGCGCTGATTCCGGCCCACGCCACCAGCAGTCCCGCACCGCAGCCGGCGGTCAGCAACACGAACGCTTCGGCCATGAACTGGCGGATCAGGCGCGTACGTGTGGCGCCGAGCGCATGTCGAATCGCCAGCTCGCGTCCTCGGGCGGCGGCTTGCGAGAGGAGCAGATTCGTGACGTTCGCGCACGCGACGAGCAGCAGAAACAGGACGGCACCGAGCAACACGTAGAGCGTCGAGCCCACGCGGCCGGTGAGGAAGGTCTCCAGGGGGATGGCGGCGGCGTCCGCCATCAGGTAATCGCCCTGCTCGTCGGAGTGGCGAATAATGTCTCGAGCGATCGTGCTGAGGTCCGCGTTCGCCTGCGCAGCGCTCACACCGTCGCGCATCCGGCCCAGGGCCGAGAAGTTGTGCGACGTTCGGTGGCGGTTCACTGGATCGAGCTCCGTCGGTACCCACAGTTCGACTCTCGACGGAAACTGAAATCCGGCGGGCATCACGCCGATGATCGTGTAACTGCGATTCTCGATGCGGAGCGCGAGCGACGAAAGCCGCGAAGACGACCCGAGATACTGCGTCCAGTACGCATGGCTCACGACGGCGGTCGGTCCGGCGCCGACATGGAGATCGTCGGCCGTAAAGGCGCGCCCGAGCACCGGTCCGACTCCGATGGCCTTGAAGAAGTCGCCGCTCACGCTCGCCACGATGCTGCGCGTCGGCTCCGAGCCCCCGGCGACCGACGTGGGATAGGCCGTGTATTTCGCCATCGCACTGAACGTGTGATTTCGCTCGAGGAAGTCGCTGAAGTTCGGATCCGAAAGGCGGGAATACCTGCCACGATGGTTGACTTCGGTGACCGCCACGAGTCGATCCGGCCTCGGGTAGGGCAAGGGCCGGAGCAACACCCCATAGACGACGCTGAAGATGGCCGTCGATGCGCCGATTCCAAGCGCCAGCGTAAAGACGACGATAGTCGTCACGCTTGCGTGCTTCGCGATCACTCGAATGGCATGGCGGAAGTCGAGAAGTGACATAGAGTTCTATTGATCGCGCTCCTGCGGCGCGCGGCGACCGGTTTTCTTGAAGACGTACTCGTCGCGCTCCTTCTGCAGTTCCGGCGTCAGGGGCCCATAGATCTGGCGTGACGTGTACTTTCCGGTGCCGAGCATCATCAGGCTCCAGTCGTCACGAGCCTTCGAAATCTCGCCGGACTCCACCACCTCTTTGACCATGTGCGGCGGAATGAACCACATGCCCTCGCGGTCGGCGAGGACGACGTCCCCCGGCATGACCAGCGTCTTGCCGATCCGCACAGGGATGTTGATGCCGGTCACCATGACGCGCATGCCCTGCGTCGGGAACGAGTTCTTGTAGTACGCCTGCATCCCCGTTTCGGCGATTCGCTCGAGCCAATAGACGCCGCCGTCGACGATCATTCCGTTCTTCGTGGTGGTCTGGATGTAGTGCGCCAGCTTGTTGCCGACGAAATTCCAGTCCGCGCCGAAGACGTCGGCGACGATCACGTCGCCGGGCTGCAGCATGTCGATCGCCGTCTGGTTTCGCGCGACGCTCGTGCTCTTCGCCTTGGCCTCCGCTTCGTCCACCTCCACGATGTCCCCGCGGAGCGGCATGAACTGGACGGTCAGTACCCGCCCGACCATCTTCTGATCCGGCTGCAGCACTCGCCAGCCGTCGCGCGGCTCGAACTGGTTCGGGTAGCCGCGATTCGGCAGAACCGCCTGCACCTCCTCGGCGATGAGTTCCTTCAGCCGTTGCAGCATCTCGTCGGGCACCTTGGGCCGGCCGTCAGGAAACCGGTCGTAGGGATTCTTGCTCGTGTACTTGACCAGTTGCTCTGGCGTCCATTGGAAGAGTTGAGCGGACGCCGAGTCGACGCAGATGAACATCGCGATGAGAGCCAACAGCGTCGAAACGACGTGCGGGCGCCGGATGAGCCGTCCGGGGGGAACCATCTGTTTTTCAGGCATAACTTCCTCCGGGCAGTAAACGAGTTGGCGACCGCCTCACCGCCCTCCGCCGCGTTGTCCACCCCGCTGCCCGCCGCCACCGCCTTCGGTCATGCCATTCCAGCGCGGATCGCCGATGTTGCGGTAGTCGCGAGGCAGCTTCTCCCAGTCCACGCCGGTCATGTCGTTGAGGTCGTAAACGACCTTGCCATCGCGAATGGTCAACTCGCAGCGCAGCCGCTCGGTCCCCGTCAAGCGCGCGCCGTCCTGATCGGCGAAGCCAAAGGTCCCTTTCTCGACGCGCAGCACCGCGACATCGGCGACAGCGCCGACCGACAGGTGGCCAAGCTCCTCGTGCTTGATCGCCCGCGCGGCGTTCCACGTGTTGGCGGCAATCACCTTGTCGAGTGGCATCCCCATCGCGAGGAACTTGCTCATGAGATTCAGGATGTCCTTGAGCCCGGCATTCATGCTGTGCGTGTGCAGGTCGGTCGAGATTGTGTCCGGCAGGAACCCGGCCTTGATGAGGGGTACCGCCACCCTCCAGCGAAAGCTGCCGCCTCCGTGTCCGACGTCGAAGAGCACGCCGCGCTTGCGCCCGTCGACGAGCGCCTGGCTGGGACCGAGCGTCGTTGGATCCTGCTCACCCCGGTTGCCGCCGTAGACGTGGGTGAAGATGTCGCCCGGGCGGAACACTTTGTTGAGCAGATCGTACAAGGGCCGTTCCGGCCGGCTGGTGCCGAAGTCCACCATCACCGGAATGTTGGCGATCGTTCCGACCTCCACGGCGCGCGTGAACGGAGTCCACTCAGGACCAGCATAGTGAGCGCTCTTCACCCCGACGATGAGTCCTTTGTACTTCAGGGCCATGTCCGCGGTCGGCTTGACCTCCATGTCGTTGAGGTCCTGCTCGTACTTCCCACCCGCCTGACCCAGGCCGACGATGTTGATCAGCGCGAGGACGCGGGTCCTGGACGGATCGATGATCTTGGCCTTCATGTCCTCGAAATTGCGCCAGCCGGAACCGCCGGGGTCGACGAACGTCGTCACGCCGTTGCGGAAGCTGAAGCCATCGGGGTAGACGGCCTGGTTCTCTGCCGTGAAGCCCCTGCCGTAGGTCGGTCTGTAGGTGTGTGCGTGAATATCGATGAGACCGGGAGCCACGTACAGGCCGGTGACATCGACCGTCTTCAGCGCCTGATTGGCTGGAATGTTGTCGGCCACGGCCGCGACCTTGCCGTCCTTGATGGCGACGTCCCGCACCGCGCTCAGACTGTTCCGCGCGTCGATGATGTGGCCGCCCTTCAGCAGGAGATCGTAATCCTGCGCTTGGCCGGCAGCGGCGAAACCCAGGCAGAGCAGAGAAACAAAGAAGGTGCGCAATTGGAGCCTCCACACGGCTTATCTAATCGACTCGAGATCGATGACAGCGCAGGTCGTGAAGTCCGGAACCCAGAACTCGGTCGTGTTGCCGGGATTCCGGAGATCGCCGAGTTTGGCCTCGTCCGACACGCCATACGGGCTGAATCCCGTGGGACGGTATCGCCCGACGACGCGGACGCGGATGGCTTGCGGCCCGGCACTCTGCTGCCTGCGGCTTCCAAATGACAGCAAGAACAGCCGTGCGCGCTCCGCGTGGCCGGTCAGCCGTGCAATCACCGTGCTGGTGCCGTACAGCCGCACGAACCGTTTGTCGTCACCCAGTTTCGCGCGGACTTGTGCCGCGAACTCGTACGGATTTGCGGCCGCTTCGCCGGGAAAATCACGCGTCCCCAGCTGGACGTTCAAGTCGAGATCAGGATCCGGCTTCTTGACGACTTTGTAGAACAGGTTCTGACGCGTTAGCAGATTCAACACCTCACCCATCACCGGCGACCCGTCGTCCACGACGCCGATGTTCACGAGCTCCGGCATAGGCGGCGCTTCCTGGGACTTGATGAACCGAAGCATCGTGCCGAGATCGTCGACGTCTTTCGGATCGGGATTGAGGATCGCGTCGACGTTGAAGACGAACGCCTCCGCGGCTGCCAGCGCGGCGGAGCCGGCGGGCAGTTTCACGTAACTCGCCTTGCGGAGCCCGCGCGCAAAGCGCCAGCCGTTCGAGTCGATCCAGGGAACGTTGGTCGCCCGCGCCACGCTCGGCAGGTAGCGGACGCCGGGACTCGGCACTTCCTGAAAACCCGAGGTATCCGGTGGTGCGGGGCCAGCCAGTCCCTGGTCGACGAGCCGCGTGCCCGCCCCGGTCACGAAGATTCGCGCCGCCGTGGTCGACTGCTCGATCGGGCTGGCTGCGAGCAGGGCGGCCGCAGCAAGAACGCCCGCGAGGAGGCGCGTGCACAACCCGATCATGCGGTCAATTCCGTGTGATCGATCTTCTTCAGATCGTAGACTCCGAGGCCGAGCGTCGAAGCGTACTCGATGTGGCCGGGCTCACGGATGGAGCGGTTCATGTTGGGATCGCGCTCCCAGTCCTCCTGCTTCGTGCTGAAGTATTTCATGTCGCGGTTCCAGACCGAGATGACCCCTTCCTTCTTACGCTTGTCGTCGATGATGTCGATGAGCAGGCGATCGATTGCGACGGGGTCGGTGCCGAACTTCATCTGCTTCGGATAGAAGCGATACTTCCTGTCTCGCGAGAAGGGGCCGGCGTGCCAGACGCCGCGCAGCCCGTCCATGATGTTGAGGACGGTTCGCGATCGGAGCGGCTCCACCCGAGCGAGCGTGCCGATGAAAGTCAGCGTCTCCG
This sequence comes from uncultured Acidobacteriota bacterium, assembly GCA_963730995.1. Taxonomy (GTDB): domain Bacteria; phylum Acidobacteriota; class Vicinamibacteria; order Vicinamibacterales; family 2-12-FULL-66-21; genus CAVSUB01. Next base: position 1,668,401 of record CAVSUB010000013.1, read on the forward strand.
TCTGCGCGTGGTAGTGCGACCGGGCGACGTTGTTGAACTCCCCATAGGCGATGTTCTTCAGGCACCCGGTCACGCCGGCGGCGCCGTGGTCCTTCATGTTGGGCACGTTGATGATCTTCGTGAACGGGTCCGTGACCATGCGAATCAGGTAGGACCGCGTGTCTTCCTCGCCGAAGAAATTCACCTCGACATACACGTCAGGATCGAGGCCGAGCCATGTGTTCGCCGACTCGACGCGAACGCCGGCCGGCACGAACTGATCGTACTTCGGGAGCAGGATCTGGCCGGCGCCTCGCTCGTGAATCACGATGTTCGTGGGCTTCACGCCGACGGTGGTCAGGTTGCGCGTGATCTCGGCGACGACCTCTGGCGTGGACATCGCCCCTGGCGCACCGGACGCGTTCACCTTGATCCCGACGAAGTCCCGCGCATCGAAGAACCGCGCCCAGCTGTCGCGCGGATCCTTGTCGCCGGTCAACGTCGACATCCCGCGCGCGATCATCGTCTGAACGGTCGGAACGTCGACCTTCTCGGTCTCCTCGTCGATGCACCGCGGGGAGTGGACGGTCACCACCCGTCCGGGATAGCGACCCGGCATTCCGCCCGGCGCCGGCTTGTGATTGGTGACGACGCGGTAGTCGGGTATCGGCCTCGGCTGCAGCGTCGCCAGGGCCGGCACCGTCGCCATCGCTGCCAGGAACTCTCTTCGATCCATCGGCCTCCTCTACTCTGAAGTTCAGCGTGCAGGTAGCTCTCAGCTCTCAGCTAGATCGTGCTTTGAGGCCTGAGCTGAAAGCCGAGAGCGGATCGCTGGTCGCTTCATGGAATTCACACCCGACTCAGGTGAATTCCGCGATCAGAACACATACTTTGCCACCAGCTGCACGACACGCGGATCGTTGACCGTACTGGTGATGGTGCCGAAAGTCGTGCTCTGGATGTTCGCTTGCGGCGGTCCGAAGTTCGGATGATTGAACACGTTGAAGAACTCGCCGCGAATGAGGATGTAATGGGTTCCGACCGTCGCCAGCCGCTTGCCGACCGTGAGGTCGGCATTCCAGAAGCTCGGCGCGCGCAGGATGCCGATCCCCGAGTTCCCGAACTGACCTTGCGCCGCCGACACGAACGCGGAGCGATCGATCCACCGCTCGAGGGTCGGGTGGTCCACTTCTCCGCTGCCGATACGATCCGGCCGCTCGGTCGAGCGGGAGGCCTGCAGCGAAGGTGACGAGCTGTCGACCACGGTGATTGGATATCCGCTGTGCGCGATGACACCGAACTGGACCGACCAGCCACCGGCCACGGCGTCGAGCGCACGGTTCCAGCTGCTGCCGAAGCGACGGTCTTTGCCGAATGGCAGATCGTAGTTCCCCGCCGTTGAAAACAGGTGGGTAGCGTCGAAGTACGCCGGTCCGTAGTTGGAGTCCAGATCGCGGCTGTTCACCGGCGTGGAGGTCGACGTGCCCTGGGCGACGCCGCCCGAGCCGAAGAAACCGCGGCTGTTCGTCATCGCCTTGCTCCACGTGTAGTTGGCGTTGAAATCCATTCCGTGCCACAGCCGCTGCTTGAAGGTCGTCTGCAGCGCGTGGTAGTTCGCGATCCCCCGTGACGTCGTCTCGATCATGTTCGTGATGTCGGGGTTGAACGGGTAGAGCGGGCGACGCTGTTGCGCCGGCAGCCAGGTGCTGGCGGGGCCGGTGCCAGGCAGCGGCTGGTTGGCGTCGATGGTCATGACGATGTACTTCGAGTCGCTGCCCACGTAGCCAACATTGATCGACGAGCGCGGTCCGATCAGGTACTCGCCGAACAGGTTCCACTGATTCGTGAGCTGCGGCCGAATATCGGGATCCCACGCGCGAAGCTGTCCCGAGGGGCGGTCGAGCGCCTGCAATCCCTCGAAGCCCGTGGCAAATGTACCCGGACCGCTCGTCCTGTCGTATGAAATCTGCGATTCGAAGAAGAACGGCGTGTTGAGCGTAAGGCGCTGGTTGGCGCCGGTGCCTTCCATGTACTGTGTGATCCCGTAGCCGCCGCGGAACACCCAGCGCTCACCTTTGCGGTAGGCGAACCCGAGCCGTGGTTCCCAACCGTTGTAGTACGCGTCGTAGAGCGCGCGGCTGTTGCCGTCGCGCCCGGCGAGCTGGATCTGCGCGTTCGTGAGATCGAAGTTCGCCTGCCGATCGTCCTTCTCCACGAGCGGCGACGTGTACGCCCACCTCAGTCCGAGATTCAGCGTCAGGTTTCGGCTGATCTTGAAATCATCCGCGGCATAGGGGCTGACGCGATGCTGCAGGTGCGTCCACGCGTCGGATGTCGAACCTCTCCCCTTCCGGGACACCTGGTCGAGCAGGAAGTCGGCGAACGGATATCCGGTGAAGTTGAACAGCGTGTACGAAATGAACCCGTTGTGCCCGTTGTTCCCCGGATAGTACGACTTGCTGCGGTAGTAGTTCCACGAACCGCCGAATTTCATGGTGTGACGCCCGCGCAGCCAGGTCAGACGTTCGTTCAGTTGATAGACCTGGTTGTAATTGTCGGTGCCCGTTTCAATGCCGCCGACGCTGGTGATCGTGTTGTCCATCTGAATCTGTGTGAGCCCCCGAAGCGTCTGCTCACCAGGAATTCCGTATCGGTTGTTCAGCTTCCCGACACCGAGCGGATCGATCTCGTCGCTGAGGTTGTCGACACGGCTGTAGCCCGCGAGTAGATCGTTGACGATGGTGCCGCCGATGAGGCGGTTCCAGTTCCCAGCGACGCTCCAGGTCGGGTTGGACGCCGCCGAGGGAAACAGGAGAGGAATCGCAGTCTGGGAGGTTCCGGATTCGGCGGTCTGCTTCGAATACCGCACGTACATTTTGTCCTTTGACGATGCGTTCCAATCGAGCTTCACGTCGAACTGGTCGACGTCTTCCTTCGAAGCGGTCATTCCGCTGTAGTTGTCGCGGAAGTCGCTGAGCGGCCTGGCGACGTTGGCTCTCGGATAGAGGGTCTCGTCGGCGAACAGATTGCGCGCCAGGGCGCTGAATCGGGTCACCGGAATCTGGTTGTTCTGGAACGGCTGCCCGGTCAACGGATCGCGGACGACGATCGGCGTCGCTCGGGCCAGCAGGCTGCTGAGATCCCCCTGCCGCCAGGCGTCCGGCACCACCGTCACGAAGGAGTTGGTTGGAGGCGTTTCCTGACGTCCGCCCTGATAGTCGGCGAAGAAAAACAGTTTGTTATGCAGGATCGGACCGCCGATGGTACCGCCAAAGATGTCGCGCGAATACTCGGACTTGGTCCCGCCGAGGCGGTTGGTCGCCCAGGGCGTTGCCGCGAGAGCGTTGTCGCGCCAGTAGTAGAACCCGTTTCCATGGAGCTGGTTCGTGCCGGACTTGATCACCATGTTGACGACGGCGCCGGTGACGTTGCCGAGCTCGGCCGAATAGTTGTTGGTTTCGACGCTGACCTGTTCCACCGCATCCGGGCTGGGCTGATAGGCGATGGAGTTGTTGATCGCCTCGTTGGTGTCGACACCGTCGATGGTGAAGTTGTTGGCCTGCTGCAACTGGCCGTTGACGTACGGCCGTCCGCCTCCGCTCAGGCTGTTGAACGACGACATCAGCGGCTGGGTGACCCCGGGCGCATACATCGTCACGAAAGAGACGTTTCGTGAAATCGCCGGCAGCTTTTCAACCTGTTCACGGTCCGCCTTGATCCCGACAACCGCATTTTCGGTTTGCAGCACGGCGCCGGTCGCGACGACCTCGACGCGCTCCTGGACAGCGCCAACTTCCATCTTGAAATCGACGCGGGCGGTCTGGGCCACCGAAAGGGTTACCTTCGACTGAGCGCCCTTGAAGCCAGCCAGCGCGGCTGAAATGACGTATTCGCCAATCGGCACGCTCGTGATCACGTAGTTGCCGGCCTGGTTCGTCACGCCGGTGTATGCGATGTTGGTCGCCTGGTTGGTTGCTGTCACGATGACCCCAGGGGCGGGCGCACCCGACGCATCGGACACGAGCCCGGTCACCGTCGCCAGTCCTGTCTGACCTGCCACCGGGGCCGGCAGCCCGAGCCCCATGATCGCCACCAGACCAATACGCCACACGAACAGCAAAGCCGCACGCATCGGGACCTCCCTTTCTACCTCCCTGGGCTGGCCGCGAAACGCGGTCGTGCGTGGGTTTTACTGCAAAAGGGCCGGACAGTCTAGTAGCCATCCGGGTCTGTGAGACGGCTTCCAGCGGATTCGCGAAGACGATGGCTGAGATACAGTCGTCTGGAAGGTCTCGATGCTGAAGCCGACAATCGTCGCGATATCCGTGACGCTGGTCCTCCAGGCCGTGCCTGGATCAGACCGGGCGCGATCTGCCGACGCAAGAGGGGATCCCGTCCGACTCGAACGGAGCGAGGAGGCGATGGGGTCGAGCTTCTCGCTCGTCCTCTATGGAGCGGAGCGGGCGCGGCTGGAGGCAGCCGCCGATCTCGCGTTCCGGGAGGCGCACCGGCTGGACGCGATGCTGTCCAACTACCAGGATGAGAGCGAATGGAGCCACGTCAATCGTGAGGCGGCCGCGCATCCCGTCGATGTGACACCGGAGCTCTTCTCCGTGCTCTCGAGCTGCCTGGAATACAGCCGGCAGAGCGATGGCGCGTTCGATATCACCGTCGGGGCATTGATGAAGGTCTGGGGATTCTACAAAGGCGAGGGGCGCATGCCGCGGCCAGCCGACGTCACGGACGCTCTGGCGAGTGTGGGGTATCGGCACGTCCTCCTGGACCCGAGCGCCAGAACCGTCAGGTTCAGCCGACGCGGAATCGAGCTCGACCCCGGAGGGATTGGGAAGGGATACGCAGTGGACCGGATCGTCGACGTGCTGAAGCGAGAAAGGGTTGACGTCGCGCTCGTTTCGGCGTCCGGCAGCAGCATCTACGGCCTGGGCGCGCCGCCGGAAGACTCACGAGGCTGGCCGATCACGATTCGCTCACCCCGTGATCCGAAAGAAGAAGCCGCAACTGTGTTTCTCCGGAACATGTCGCTTTCGACCTCGGGCAGCTATGAGAAGTTCTTCTGGGCCGAGGGACGCATCTACTCCCACATCATGGACCCCCGCACCGGGTATCCTGCGCGGGGGACATCTTCCGTATCGGTGCTGGCGGCGCGGACACTGGACAGCGAGGCGTGGACGAAACCGTTCTTCATCAACGGTCGCGACTGGACCGAGGCGCACAAACCGGAAGCGTTTCGTGTGTTTTTTTGCGACGAGGGACCGTCGGCGGCCTGCAGCTGGATCTAGTCTGAGCGCCCACTGAGTTGAATGTAGAGCGGGGGCTTTCCGCCTTCGCGCGGGTTGCAAGCGCGCTACGGCGAGACCTCGCCGAAGCCTTGGCGGAGGCAGGCAGGCCCCGCCCCCACAAACGCAACTTCACTCCAGGCGGATCGTTCCGAACGCCTGCGGTACATGAAATGACGTCTGGCCCGTGGGCCGCCACGTATAGTGTTTCTTCGCGTCCCCGACTCCGGCAATGCGATAGAGCCCCGCGCGCAAGTCCCTGCCCTTTTCGGGAGGGCGGGAATCGATGGCCGAAAACGGGATCCGCATGACGCCGTACCAGACCCTGGCCTGCGAATCGATGCGGGCGGCGACGACCATCCCCGAATTCCATTTCGCCCCGGCCTGTCCCTGCGGATTCTCGCGATCGATCTCGAGGTCCACCCATTCGCCCTGCGGAGACACCTCGAACTCTTTGTAACGTGCGATGTGCTCGAAATCTGATCCGATGAACGCCTCGGCGACGTCCCAGTTCCACAGCCGCGGCGTCTCAGCGGCAGTGTCCGGCTCGGGCTTCAGATTCAAGTCGTCATACGGACAGATTGAGAGCAGGTAGAGATGCTCCTTCGTCCAGCGCGATCGGAATTCCGTCGGTGGTCCGGGAATCGGATTGCCGAAGTAGTCGCGATCGGCCGTCACGCGCGGCGCGTTCGCCCAGATCTCGCTGTCCGGATTCGTATCGAGCCGGAGATTCCCGGCGGCGAACGTGCTCGAGAGTACGGACGACTCCTTCGTCTGGACCGCCAGGAACGCGGCCAGCAGCACGAGCGCGATCAGTTGTCGCATGGCTATCGTCTCCGCCAGAGGTCCACGGTTGCGGGGGACACCGCAAGCCTAGAGGTCTTGACCAGCATGAACTTGCACCATTTGAGCCAAGTTTTCTCGGGTCAAGACCGTCCGCGCGTCAGCGCGGCGTTATCAAGCTTGTCGCCTAGCGAGGCGGAGCCTTGACGGTCTGGGGCGCAGCCTCGCTAGACTTGGCTCGTGCGTTACGTGCTTGCAGTCGTTCTCGACTGCCTGCTTCTCTCTGCGATAGTGGCCGTTCTGTTCATTCTGCTGACAGGCGGCGGAGTGTACACGATCGGTCACATGCGCGTCAGCGCGCGCGCCCCCGACAACTTGCTCCTGTTAGTGGCCGTCGTCCTGGCGGCCCGCTATGCCATCCGAGACATCCCGTGGTTCGGAGTCTGGCCGACCGAGGGGGCGGTCCGCGTGGCGGAGCGCGTTGTCAGCGCCGTGCCCGCGTGGGCCCGAGAATTGTCTCTCAGCTCGGCGCGCCAGATCCTGCTCGTTCTTGTCGTCGCGTCTGTGGCTCTCAAAGCGTGGTTCGCCGCCACTTCTCAAGGCTTCGTGACAGGCGATGATGTGGAGATCCATGAGATGTCCCTGGGACTGCTGCTGCACCAGCCATGGCCCATTTGGGACCTCCGCAGCGCGGTCTTCCCACTCGGCGTCGTGTTCCCAGCCCAATACATCGCGCACCAGGTGGGAGTTCGCGATGTTGGGACGCTTGTCTTCATCGGGCGCCTTGTCGTGGCGGTGCTGTCAACTGTCAGCATCTGGCTTGTGTGGTTGGCAGGGCGCCGGCTCTGGCCGGACGCAGCCGGTCTGGCCATCCTGGCCGCAGGGTTCTTTGCGACGGCCAAGCTGAGTGTCGCGTTCGGCAGCTCCGAATTGCCCCGGCCTGTCGCCACGGTCTTCGTGCTCGCCGCGTTCTCAGCCCTCCAGCGGAGGGACGATACGTCCTGGCGATGGGCGGCGGTCGCCCTCGCGTTCGCCGCGTCTCTTCGATTCAGCGAGGCGATGTTTGTCGCTGCCGCACTGACGCAGCTGGTTCTCGAGCGCCGGTATCGTCAGGCGGCAGGGTTGATCCTCATCACCGCGCTCATCGCCGCCATGCTGCTCGGAGTGGCCGACTCCGCGTACTGGGGAGAGGCGTTCCACAGTCTCCGCGCCGCGTTCGACTTCACCGTGGTGCAACGATTGTCTTCGCGGGGCTTTGGGCCGCCCTGGTGGTACCTGGTCTCGGTCGGCCAGTGGAGCACCCTGCCGCTCGCCATCCTTGCCGGCGTCGGGCTGCGCCATCAACGGAGCTGCGCCATCTGGGTGGTCGTGCCGCTGTGTGCGCTCAGCGCCCTGCCCCACAAGGAGGCGCGCTACATGATTCCGGTCGTGCCGTTCGTGTGCCTGCTCGCGGTCGAGGGCCTGCGGCGGTCGATACTGTTCAACGCCGCCGCGAGGCGCGATTGGCTTCCAGCGGCGCTCGTGTGCGGGCTATCCCTGGGACTGATCCATGACGTGGCGCACTACAGGCTCCCGCGCTCCAATGCGGAGGTGCAGCTGGCCCGTACGCTATTCGAGAGAGGCGAAACGCCCGCCGCATTGGCAGTGGAGCAGGCGTGGCGGATGGGAGGCCATCTGTATCTGCCGCCGGTTCCCATCGTCGATCTGGATCCGGGGATGATGCAAAGGGATGGATACCTCGCGTCCAAGTTGACGACCGGCGCATGGGTCCTCGTAGACCGTCGCTCCCTTTCAACGGCGCAGGTGCGTGAGGCTCTGACTGGAGCGGGATACCACCAAGCGCGCAACGATGCAGACTCCGGTTATGTCTTGTGGCGCCCTTGACTGCGGACCCAACGTGACGTGCGTCGCGTTAACCTAATGCGCCGATTTGGGGTCAGACCTGGGTCTGACCCCGGGGTGCGTCTTGCCCGCTTCGCTAGAAGTTCACTCGAAAGCCCAGTTGGACTTGCCGGTTCGTCCCGAGGCCGGTGGTCGTCGCGACCGTACTGGTCACCTGCGCGAACGCGCCAACGTTCGCTGCCGTGAAGGGCTGGCCGGGTTGAGTTCGGTTCGCCTGCGTCGCCGACTCGTTCGCGCCGGGGAGCGCGTTGGGCAGCGTGCCACTGGGATTCGCGAAGTTCGTCTGGTTGAATATGTTAAAGACTTCAAGCCGGAATTCGAAGTTCGATCCTCGCCCTGTGGCGAACTTCTTCGAGACGACCATGTCGATCTGACTGAAGCTCGGCCCGTGGATGGAGTTCCGCTCGAGATTGCCGAAAACGCCCGGTTTCGGGGTCGAGAACGCCGCCGGGTTCAGGAACAGCCGGCCGCCATCCTGGACATACGGATCCACGCCAGGAATCAGGTCGGGGCGTTCCCGGGCAGTCCGGCTGGCTCCTCCCCCCGGAACATTGACGACTGGCGTTCGGCCGGCGACGAAGTTTGTGAAGACATTACCCGCTGCGTCAAGGTAGACGATGTCCGGTCGGTTCATCACGACAAATATCGGATACCCGCTTCGGGCGTTGGCAATGCCACCGATCGACCATCCCCCGGTGAGCAGACCGTTGCCCGGGATCGTGTACAACGCGCTGAAACTGAAGCTATGCCGGACGTCGCGCTTGTTGTACCCGTCGTCGTAGCTGAAAGCGTCCACGAGGCTGGCGTTGTTCAAGCGGGCGTTGTCGCCGGCCGTATCCACCTCGTTCGATCCGCCGCTGTTGCCTTTGCTGTAGCCGAGCGTGTACTGCCCGTTCAGCACCAGCCCATTGGACGAGCGGCGAGTGAGCGCCATCTGCACCGAGTTGTAGCTGTCGTGTCCGCCGCTCGTCTTGTAGTCGATTTCCGCATACGGCCTCTGGATGGTGGCAAGCGTTCCGTCGGCATTTCGCGTGATGATGTCGAACTCGCGGATCTGGGTAGGCGCTCCGTTCAGGAGCTCGACGCCGATGGTCTGGTTCGCGATGGTGCGCAAGAACAGATTGCGTCCCTGCGAACCGACATACGCCACAGACGCCCCGAATCTGCCAGGGAGCTCCTGGGAGAGCGAAGCCGTGTACTGGTAGATCTTCTCTGGCAGCGTGTACTCGTTCGAGTAGGCACGCGGCTGGTAGTTTCGGTTGCTGGGATTCGTCGTGAAATTCGATACGAACGTCGCCGCGTCGAACGGATAGGTGTTCAGGGCGCCGCTCGACACGGTTCCCACGATGCGATCCGCCTCGATCGGCTGGATCTGGTCTTCGGTCTGCCCCGGGCCCACGAACAGGCCGAACCCGCCGCGAATGACCGTCTTCTCGGTCGGGGACAAGGTGGCACCGATGCGTGGCTGGAAGCTGTTCTTTTTCGACCGGTAAAACTGCGTCGTATTCGGATCGAGCGTGCCGGTGTCGATGTTGAACTTGGAGATCCGGTTGTCGGCTTCCGTCAGCGGAACGTAGTAGTCATACCGGAGGCCGTAGTTCAACGTGAGGCTGGGTTTCACGCGCCATTCGTCCTGGGCGTAGGCGACGTAGTACTCCTGCTTGATGTGCCTGTCTCCCGTGGCCCCGTTATTGAACGGACTCGGCGCGCTGAGATCTCCGATATATTGAATGCTCGTCGGAGTGTTGCTGATGAACGAGTTGATGTTGGAGTAGGTGTATGTGATGCCGCCCAGTTGATCCGTGCTCATTCGGATAAGGCGGACGTCGGCGCCGAACTTGAAGAAGTGAGTGCCCTGAACACGAGTCAGCGAATCGGCGAAGGTCAATGAATACGGATCGTACGGGGCGTTGACACCGTTTCCCTGGCTGTTGACACGTACGAGCCCGCCACCGGTTGCGCATGACGACGTTCCACCCTGACCTGAGATTCCGCTGTTCGCCACCGTTCCGCAGAACGAAACCAGAGAATTCGCGAACGCAGTAGCCGACGTCGTTCCAGCGTAGCTGCTGGGTGCCGCGTTGTAGCCGAACTTGAACTCATTGATCATCCCGGTACTCAGGAGACCCTGAAGGTTGAAGACGGCGTTCGTCGGGTTGTCGGTGAAGTGCTTGCGGCGCCCCGTGACGCCGTCGGGTTGGTCGTTGGTACCCTGGTCGTGAAACACTCGTGTGTAGAACGACCAGCTCTGGTTCATGCGCATGTCGAAACGGCCGCTGAACGCATGTTCCCGGACCTTCTGGTCATCCTGGAGCTGCACGATGTCAATCAACGGGTCCGTGGAGGCGCCAGGCAAGACCGCGGCGCCGCCCGACGTGAAGGCGGGACGAACCGCCTGGATGGCGGGGACGGCGCGCGACCATGCCAGATCGCTCGGCACGGCCTCAATGATGTTCTGACCGGCGTCGAGGTGGTAGCCTTCATAACTGCCGAAGAAGAAAGCCCGGTCCTTCACGATGGGTCCGCCAATCGAGCCGCCGAACTGATGCTGCGACAGTTTCGACTTCGGTCCTTCAGAAACGACGCTGTCGTCCACCGCGCGAAACGAGTCGAAGTGATTCCGGGCGTCCAGAGCGTCGTCGCGCAGGTATTCGAACATGGCGCCGTGGAAACTGTTGCCGCCTGACTTTGTGATGACGCTGACCTGGCCGCCTGTTCCGGTTCCATGCTCCGCGGGATAGTTGCTCGATTCGACGCGGAACTCCTGCACGTTCTCGAGGCTGGCCTGGAGGCGGAACGGCGTCCGATTTTCGCCGTTCACGTTACCGGGAGAGGCGTCGATGATCGCAGAACCCTCGACGCCGTCATATTTGACGACGTTTTGGTTGGTGGCTCGTCCGGAGAACGAGATGTCCTGCCAGGTGCCGTCGCCCGCATTCTGTGAGCCAGGTGCCTGCAACATCAGCTGAGACATCTGGCGGCCGTTGACCGGCAGGCCCTGCACTTCGCGTTCGCTCACGTTGGCCCCGACTTTCGCCGAGCTGATATCGAGCACGGGTGACGTTCCCAACACCGTGACGGCTTCCGTGACGCCCTCCGGCTTGAGCTGGAAGTCGAGCGCGAGCTCTTGACCGACGGCAATCAACATGTTCGTGTATTCGATTGGGGCGAATCCGACAAGCTGGACGCGAATCGTGTAGGCCGAGGGCTTCAGGCCGCCGACAAACACGACGCCCTTCTCGTTGCTGACCGTAGTGCGTGACTCGCCAGTCCGCTCATTCGTGACGGTCACCGTAACCCCTGGCACGAATGCGTTCTGCGCGTCACGAATGATGCCCGAGAATTTGCCCTGGTCGGATTGCGCAAACGCTACTGGACAAAACGCTGTAACAAGTACCAGCGCCGCCGCCAGTCGCGCCGCCCACCTGCAAGACATCATCGCCCCTCCTGAAAACAATTCAGAATTCAGATTGAGCCCGAAGCTTAGAAGGCGAGCGTAATCTTCGTGTAACGAGTTCATTAACGAGGCGTTAACTTCTGGAACCAGGCCAGAGTCGAGATACTCCCAGACCCGTGATGGCGCACGACATCCTGCTCATTCAAGCGGAAGAGGCGGGTGAGGATTCGAGCGTTCGAGTGGACGTCAGCCGGGAGCGAACACGAGGCAAGACAACGACACATCCAACGGGGCCCTGGACGCATCGCAGGCCAAAAAAAGACAGGCGCGCCACCATGCGGGGTGGAGCGCCAGGTGGAGTCACGTCTCATCCGGACGTGAGTTCCATTGCCATGAGTCTATCCACACGGCGTAAAGCCGCCGCGACAACCTGGTATCGGCGACGCAACAATTGGCCGTGCCGGAAAAGACAGATCACGTGTCCCGGTCGATGCCGGCAGCCCGGCCTGAGCTTCCAACTCGCTCAGAACCCCACGCCCAACTGGAACTGGTACGCGCGCGGCGTCACGAAGTGTGTACCGGTGAACGTCGACAGGAAGTTGTAGAGAGCCTGCTTGTTCGCCACGTTGACGACGCCGACACGGACGCGAACCTTCGCTTTGTCCGTGTGGAACAGGTTATCCACGCCAAACATCAAGTCGACGAGGTGTCGCGGGGCGATGCGGGGCGGATTGTCCACATCGTCCTCGGTCCCCTCCGCCGGGATTCGCAGGCGGCTGGCGCCTCCACCCGAGGGACAGTCGAGAATGGGCTGGTCGCGAGTGGCGACTGTACTTCCGCAAAAGAACCCGATCGCGGCCTGCTGATCCCCCGTCAGCGCGAGCGCATCCTCAATGCTCCCGACGGCGCCAGCTACGAGGCCCGAGTCGTAGCGCCAATTGAGTGCCGCCCAGGCGCCAATCGGCTTGATGAACGTGTATTGAAGATTCGTCGTCGAGTTGAATTTTTGATCGTGGTCGATTCGGAAGTCCGCATCGCCGGGCTCGACGAGGATGCCGCCATTGCCCGGAGGCGAAAAGATTGCGCTCGTGTGCCCCATGACCACGAATGCGCTGAACCCGTGGTGTTCGATAAGATTGACCTTGCCCGTGAAGCCGTCGATCTTCGAGTGGTCCCAGGAGATGGGAAACACGATCGGCGTATCGAAGAGCACGCCGAAGTCGTACGCGTTGTGCGTGCGCTTGACGAAGTACCCGAAGTCGGCGACGACCCAGCCGCCAAAGGCCTGCTGGATGCCGAACTCGCCTTGATTGCGTTTCCCCGGCACGAGAATCTGTCCCTCGCCGAACACACCGTTCAATCCCAGGCCGCTCGACAGCAGGAGGTTTTCGTTGTACGGCGTCTCGAGTGTCCGCCCGTACGATGCCCGCAGCACCGTATTGCTGCCGGGAATCGCGTAGGACACGCCCAGACGCGGCTGTACGAGCGTCTCGGTCGTCAGGCCGTCGTAGTGATCGAGCCGCACGCCCAGTTTGAAGCTGGCATTGCCGGCCTTGATGTCGTCCTGAACGTAGGCCGCCTGCTGGTTGATGGTTTTCTTTTGGGCGTACACGAGCGGCGACCCGCCGCGCGTGAGGTCGTAGGGCGCCAGATCCGGGTTGAAGTCCGGACTGTCAGGGTCGTTGAAGTCCGGATCGGTGAAGCCGATGCTGAATCCTTCGTCCAGCTTCGTGGCGCCGATCGTGCCGCCAAACTTGAAGTTGTGGACGCCGATCGTGTGAGCGACATCGGCCTTGAACCCGACATTCGTCAGCTTCCGGTCCTGGGACACGCTGCCTGGAAGGTCTGAGAACGGATCCGGACTGGGCGTGTAGGTCAGGTGATCCTGCCGGACAAACGCGTTGGCCGTGAACAGCGTTGCGCCACCGATGACCTGTGAATAGCCGGGGGCGACGTTGAAGGTGTTGATCTTCTGGTGCTGGTCCTGACCGAGATCGTTCTGGTCGAACGTGTTGGGCACATCGAACGAGGACCGCGCGCCCTGCACATTCAGGTGGAACGTGCTGGTGGCGCCGGCGTGGGCATCCAGGCGGTCAAAAAAAGACGTGCTCGAACCGTGGTCGTGCAGGGCGTCGAATTCCGGCGGATCGAGGAACCGGTCGGTCTGCATCCCGCTGATCGACAGGAAGTTCCCGACCGTGTGTGACCCGCCGCCGATGTTCGCCTCGAACGCCGGGCTGCTGAACGAGCCGAACGTGCCGGAGACACTCCCGGTCGGCTTCGGTTGGTCGAGACCCGACTTGGTGACGATGTGCACGACGAGGCTGCTCTTGTCGCCATATTCGGCGGGTGCTACCCCGGTGATCACTTCCATCGACTGGACGGCGTCCGGTGAGATCTGGTTGGAATACACGCGACTCTGCTGATCGGTCACCGGCTGGTTGTCAATCGAAAATTGCGTCTGCGCGTGGTCGCCAATCGGGTGGAAGAATCCGTTCGAGTCGGACACGACGCCCGGGGACGCCAACGTGATGACCTGATTCAGGCCTGCCGCGACCGACTCCATCGGCAGCTTCGAGATGAGGCTCTGATCGATATCCGTGTGCGCCGTCGGATCGCGCTCGACGAGATCCTCCGCGTGTCCGACCACGTCCACGGTCGCGGTCGCCCCGGCGAGAGCCAGCGGCACCTCGAGCTCGATCGGGACCGCGCTGCGCACGTTGACGTCTTTCGCATAGGGCGCAAAGCCTTGTGCGACGATCGAGACGTGATAGGAATTGGGAGGAAGATTACGGAAAACGAACCTCCCGCCCGTATCGGTCGTGGTCGTCCTTCGGAGGCCGGTCATCACGTTGCTCAACTCGATAGTCACCGCGGCCATCACTCCACCCGTTGGATCCTTCACCGTTCCCTGTATCGTGCCCGCGCCGCCGAGCTCCTGGCTCCATCCGATCCGGGCCCCGAGGACGACAAGAGCCGTGAAGACCGCGATCCGTGCAAACGGACCCCGCCTGAACTGCCCCCTACTCATGAAAGCCTCTCTTCCACATCGAACGCAGTAAGGGGAGGACGTTAGCAAGCCACGACGACCGCCGCGATGAGAACCCAACGGGCGGTGCATAACCGCCCCTGGACGGGTCTCTTGACGGAATGACTGGGAGCCCGACCCCCTACGGGCAGTCCGGCGCGGCGGACCGCAAGCGCAGCCCTGCACCACGCGACAACGGACCGGTTATCCACCTATAGCCTCAGAACGGCCGTTCGTCTGGCAGACCGACCCGTTCGCCGCGTATCTGTCACAGCAGAACTATCGTCAGCTAGACTGCGGGTGGTGGCTTCGTCGCACGCCGCTTCGCTGGTCAACGTCACCGGCTTCATCGCTGGAACGACGCTGTACGCGATGTTGCTCGTCATGGTGCTTCGGCCTCGAAGCGCCAGCCAGGATGCACGTGCCGGGGTCGACAGCCTTCTCGTGCTCACCGCCGTGCTGGGGCTCGCCTGGAACGTCGAAGCGCTCATCAGCAACGGCTTGCGCGGTTTCGGTGTGCCCGCGCTGCCTCGCCTGGCACAGGCGCTGGCCTTCGCGTCGCTGGGTCTCTTGCCGGCGGTCGTGGTCCACTCCGTGCTCAGGACCGGCCTGTCGCGCCTGACCTCCCCGGCAGCGCTCGCCCAGGTGGTCATCGCCTACGCACTGGGGGGATGTGCGGCGTTGATCCAGATCGGATCCGCGCTGAAGGGGGCCTCGATCCCCGCGACGGCGGCGTTGCGCCTGCTCACGATCGGATTCAGCGCCCTCATCGTTCCGCTTGCCATCGTCACCCGTCGTCAGCCTGGAGCCCGGCGCGCGCTCTGGATGACCTCCCTGGCGGTGTTCGCTGTCTCCGCGCTGCATCTCAGTCAGCAGGAGCAACTGCAGCTGTCCTGGCCAGTCGAGCTCATCGGACACCACGCGTCCCTTCCTCTCGTCCTGTCGATCCTCTACCAGGAATACCCGTTTGCATTGGCAGATGTATTTCTGAAGCGGGCGTTGAGACTCATCGCGCTGATGGCGGCCGCCCTTCTCGCCTATGTGACGATGGAATCGTTCGCGCTGCTCAGCGCCACACGCGAGTCCGGCAACGTGCCGGCCCTGGTGTTCCTCGGCGTGAGTCTCTGTACGGCGCTGGTTTTTCCCGCGCTCACGAGAGCATCCAATTGGTTCGTTGACTCGGTCGTGCTTCGACGAGCGAACTACGACCTCTTGCGCGTGCGCGTTGCGCGGCAGCTGGCTGACGTGACCTCAGAGTCCGCAGCCGTGGACGTTGTCACGCGGACAATCGGACCGGCGCTGAGCGCGACGGGCGTCCGGTGGCAGGAGACATCTCCACAGACGGACACCGAGGGCCTGGCGATCGTGGATGTGCCCTCCAGGGGCGTTAGCGCCGACGTCACTGTCCCCACGACCGATCGACCGCGCCTTGTAATCCACGTGCGGGACCTTCGCGGGGGACGGCGGCTGCTCTCGGATGACGTCGCCATGCTGGAATCAATCGCGCAGCTGCTCGGGCGCCGTATTGACGCGATTCGCATCGAGCGTGAACGACAGGAACAGAGTGTGAGGGAGGAGGAGATCCGCCGCCTGGCGTCAGAGGCAGAGCTCCGGGCGCTCCGCGCGCAAATTAACCCACATTTTCTCTTCAACGCGCTGACGACGATCGGGTATCTCATCGACGCGGCACCTGATCGCGCCCTTGCGACGCTGCTCCGTCTGACACAGCTGCTGCGCCGGGTCCTTCGATCGGACGGGCCGATGTCCACACTCGGGGCGGAGGTTTCCCTCATCAGGGCCTATCTCGACATCGAGCGCGCGCGATTCGAAGAGCGGCTCTCGGTCGACATCGACGTACCGTTCGCGCTGCATCCGGCCCTTATTCCCCCGCTGCTGATCGAGCCACTGGTCGAGAATGCGATCAAACACGGCATCGCGCCCTTCCAGCGTCCCGGGCGTCTGGTGCTGCGCGCCCGCCGGGATCCACCTGCGGGACCTTCGAGCTCGCTCATCATCACCGTGCAGGACAGTGGCCCCGGCCTGGATATCGAGAATGCCACGCATGGCAGCCTCGGGCTTGGTCTGCGCAACATCGAAGAACGCCTCGAGCACGTCTACGGGGACGCCGGCACGCTTCGCTTGACGTCTGCTGGAACGGGGACGACGGCGGAGCTGCGGCTGCCCTATGTTCCAGCCTCTTCGCAGCGCGTCGCCACTGATGCAAGGGCGACCCTCACATGACAGAGCGCATGCGCGTGATCGTCGCGGATGACGAGCGGCCCGCCAGAGCCTACCTGACGTCGCTGCTGCGAAGGCGCCCAGACATCGACATCGTGGGTGAAGCGGAGACCGGCGTCGAGGCGGTAGGACTGATCGAACGCGAACGACCCGGACCTGGCGCTTCTCGATCTGCAGATGCCGGAATTGGACGGCCTCGGCGTCGTTCGGGTGCTGAAACGCAAAGTGATGCCTCTCATCGTGTTCGTCACAGCCTACGAGGAACACGCCCTGGGCGCATTCGAGTTGAACGCCGTCGACTATCTACTCAAGCCCGCGAGTCCCGCTCGTCTCGCAGAGGCTCTGTCTCGCGCGTACGACAGACTCGAACGCGCGGACTTGCGTGCGTCGGAAGCCGACCGGGTCAGGTCGGCGGTGAACGCGTACGAAGCCGAGGCTCGCCTTCCATGGCTCGAACGCATCCCCGTACGGCGCGGGGACCTCGTGACGCTGCTCCCGGTGAAGCAGATCGCGTCGATTGTTGCGGAGCGTGAGCTGCTCCACATCACGACGGTCCGCAACGAGAAGCACACGATCACCTACCGGCTGAAAGACCTCGAGGCGCGGTTGCCACCGTCGAAGTTCGTGCGCCTCGGCCGGGGAACCGTGGTCGCGATAGAGATGATCACGAGCGTGCAGTTGATGCCAGGCAGCGGCTATCTCGTCTCGATGAGCAATGGCGATGAATTGCAGGTCAGTCGAATCCAGTCCCGCGTCGTCCGCGAGCGACTGCTCAAGCTGTGAGGGGTCCTCCGGGCGCGAAGTTGTCCCGAGCACCTGCACCACGAGCACACGCGGTGTTCCCGATTGCACAGCGTCCCCCGGCCGTTTCGGTCATACTGGGGTCGCCGACTGGAGTGCCGGATTCCGCCCTGAAGGAGAACCATGAAGGCCGTCGTGACGCTGATCGGCACCGTCATGAGCGCCCAGGGCCGGAAGAAGCCGACCAGCCTCTCGAAGCACACAGAAGGCGTCCACGCGTCGTGAGTCGCCTGAGGATCGGCCTGAAGAAGGGGTGATGGTGGTCGTCTTGTCGTCATGGGTTGTGGCGCTCGTCATCGTCGCGGGATTGTCTGGCGTCACTGCGCAGCAGGCCACGAACGAGCGGGCCCCGACGGTCCGGAACCAGGTCTTGCTGCCCATCGGGGCGCCTACGTTCGGTGACGCGCAAAACCACTTCTACAACGCCCGATACCAGGCCGCGGCCGCGTTGACGCTCGCCCTGCGGGACTCGCAGCCTCAAGATCTGGCCAACGATGAGCTGCGCACGTCTGCTCTGCTCTTTCAGCTCAAGGGGCTGCTCGAGCAGCCGGCCGACAAGAACGCGAACGGGAAGGAAGCGGACAAGAGAGAAGCGCTTCGAATGTGCGTGCCCTGTCCGCCCCTCATCGCCGCCTTCATGGCCGACGTGGAGCACGGCAAGGCGCTCGCGCGAGGACGGCTTGCCGCTAACCCCGGTGACGACGAGGCGCTGTTCTTTCTCGGCAAGCTCGACCTGAACTATGTCTGGCTCCAGCTCGGGCCGCTCGGCCGGAAGACGGGCTGGGACGAGTACCTGGGAAGCCCGGAGATCGCTCGACCTCGTCGTCAAGCGTCAGCCCCAACACGTCCGCGCGCTCGTGGCGCGCGCCTGGATCGATTACATCGTGGACACCAGGATGCCGTGGGGCACGCGGTGGGTCCTGGGCGGGGGCAGCAGGAAGCGGGCACTTGCGACCGTGCGCGCGGCCGTGAACATCCCCTCGGATTTCTTCACGCATGCCGAAGCGACGTTCGCACTGTGGGATATGCAGGTACGGGAACGCGACCTGCGGGGAGCAGCGGAAGCCGGGCGCGCACTTGCGGACAACTTCCCCGACAACCGCGAGGTCGCCGCCTTCCTGGAGACCCGCGAAGTGCGCGCAGGGCGGTGACCTAACCTTCCTACCTGGCCGCATGCTCCGGCAGACGCGCCGGGGTATCGCACAGGCCGGTCACGTCACGGATTTCCTGCGCGTTCAACGATTCGGCTTTCAGCAGGGCGTGCGCAAGGGCGTCCAACGTGTCGCGGTGCGCGGCCAGCGCTCGATCGGCCTCGCGGTGGCTCTCCTCGACGATGCGCCGGACCTCGGCATCGATCAGCTCAGAGGTGGCCTCGCTGTATGGCTGGTGCTGGAACGCCGGCGGCAGACCCTCGTCCTGCGGCGCGACGAAGCTGATCGGCCCGAGCGCATCGCTCATCCCCCAGCGCAGGACCATGTGGCGCGCGATTTCGGTGACCTGCTGAAGATCGTTTTCGGCGCCGGTCGTGCCGACGCCATACACGAGCTTTTCGGCCGCGCGGCCTCCGAGTGCACAGGTGATGCGCGCCCGCAGGTAGTCCTCGGCATAGCTGGTTCGATCGTCGACGGGGAGCTGATACGTCGCTCCGAGCGCCATGCCGCGCGGCACGATGGACACGCGGTGCACGGGATCACTGCCTGGCGTCAGCAGCGCGAGCAGCGCGTGCCCTGCCTCGTGATAGGCGGTGCGCTCCCGATCCGCCGCGTTGAGCAGGATGTTACGCGCAGGGCCGAGAGTGATCTTCTGCAGCGCGTCGGCAAAATCTTCAGCATGGACGGCATCCTCATCCTTGCGCGCCGCGAGGAGCGCCGCTTCGTTGACGACGTTGCGCAGCTCGGCGCCGACCAGGCCCGGCGTTTCGGCGGCGATGCGCTCCAGGGAGACGTCGGGCGCCAAGGGCACATTCTTGGTGTGCACCTTGAGAATCGCGGCCCGGCCCGCCCGGTCGGGCCGCTGGACCACGACGCGGCGGTCGAAGCGGCCCGGCCGCAACAAGGCCTGGTCGAGGACGTCAGCGCGGTTGGTCGCGGCCAGGACGATGACGCCCTCGCGGGAGTCGAAACCGTCCATCTCCGTCAGGATCTGGTTCAACGTCTGCTCGCGCTCGTCGTGTCCGCCGAGCTGCGCGCCGCTCCCGCGCGTGCGGCCGATGGCGTCCAGTTCATCGATGAAGATGATCGCAGGCGCCGCCTCCCGCGCCTGCTTGAACAGGTCCCGCACGCGCGCGGCCCCGACGCCCACGATCATCTCGATGAACTCGGAGGCGCTGAGACTGAAAAAGGGCACGCCCGCCTGCCCTGCAATCGCCCGCGCCAGCAACGTCTTGCCCGTTCCGGGCGCACCGATTAACAGGACGCCTTTCGGGACCCTACCGCCGAGGCGTTGGTACTTCTCCGGGTTCTTGAGGAAGTCGACGATCTCGATCAGTTCGTTCTCCGCGTCGTCAATCCCCGCGACATCGTCGAACGTGACCGTCGGCTGCAATTCGCTGTACCGCTTGGCGCGGCTCCGGCCGAGGCTGAAGAGGCCGCCCCCGGCTCGCGCCGCGGCACGGCCGCTGATCCACACAAAGGCGGCGATCAGCAACAGCGTCGGGCCGAAGCTGGCCAGCAGCTTCAGCCAGGATGACGCGCTCTCGTCGACGGCCGTGACCGCCACCCCCTGGTCTGCCAGCCGTCGCTCGAGGTCCTGGTCGGCGAAGATCGGACGCTGCGTTTTGAATTCCGTCGAGGTGCGAGCGTCGGGTTGATCCGGTGAGTGTGCCTGACCGGCCGGCGTTCCAGCCTTCGGTGGCGGATACGTGACCTTCGTCTTGAAGCGGCCATGGATCGCATCGCCCACGCTCGTCACATCCTCGACATTGCCCGCGTCGATCTGCGCTTTGAAAAAGGTATAGGGGACGGTGATGGAAGAGGCTTCCCGGAAGAACACCCTCGTTCCCACGTAGTTAACGATCATCAGCACGAGGAAGACGAGCCACCAAGGCTGCGGTGGCCACCGACGGGGATTGGCAGGGAGATGTGGCGAGGGGCCAGGCTTGTGGCCGCTCGATGCGGCCGGCGCAATGTTGGTCGGAGTGTTCGCCATGCGTCATGTGCTCACGTCGTGCCGATCGCGCATGACGCGCCTCGGCGGCGCGACTGCGGCCTAGTTGGAGTCCGGATCCTTCAGATCCTTCAGATCGCGATAGATGCGGCGCATTTGCTCGACGAACTTCATTTGTTCGAGGTTCGCGCTGAGGGCTTCGGCCGTGACGCGTACGGCATCGATGGTCGCATGCCGAGCCCCCTCCGCTGCCGAGCGCGCATCCTCGGCGGCCAGACGCGCCCCCTCCGCAGCATCACGAAACGCTTCGCGCTCCTGCCGGACCTGTTCGACTGCTTCACGATGCTCCTCCTGGAGCGCCCGTGACGCCTCGGCGAGCCGCCGGAGATGTTCGGCGGCGGAGCGAGCGGATTCATCCTCCAGCCGTCGTACCTCCGAGAGGCGGCGGCCTTGTTCGCCAACCTGGCGGTCGTCCTCGGTCTTTTCGCGTGCCCGCTCGGCGTCGAGCCACGGCTGCTCGCGTCCGGGTGTGTGATTCGTCATGAAGACTCCTGACCGCGTCGTGCCGATCATTTGAGCGAGTCGTGTCCTGCGAAAAATGGGGCAACACGCGCTGCGGCGTATCGCCCCGGCCGCACCGCCCGTGTCGGACCGGGTGACCGGCAAGGGCGCACTGAGGCGCCGTGTCCACCCATCACCGATCGCTCTCGTCGGAGAGTCGATCGGCCCACAGGGCGCCTCAGTCGAGGAGGACGACACTCAGCAGCGAGCTGTTAATCGCGATTCCGGCTTCCAGATCACCGTCGTATTCGATGAAACCCAGTTTCTTGAACTTGTTCATGAAGAAGTTCACGCGCGAGCGAGTCGTGCCGACCATCTCTGAGAGCGTCTCCTGGGAGATCTTGGGGACGATCTGCCGTGGCTTGTCCCGCCGGCCGTATCGCGCAAGGAGCAGCAGGGTCCGCGCAAGGCGCTTCTCGCTGGAGTTGAACAGCTGGTCGATGAGATCCTGCTCAATGCGGACGTTTCGAGACAGCATGTGCGCGATGAAGCGATCGGCCAGGGCGTGCTCCTTGTGCAGCACGTTCACCATCTGCTTCTTCGCAACCACCAGCACGCTCGTCGCAGCGATGGCGGTCGCGCTGCCGATCCGCACCGGCTGGCCGGCGAGGCACCCCTCACCGAAGAAATCGCCGGGCCCCAGCATAGCCACGACAGCCTCCCTGCCGGCCTTCGAGAGCACCGACAGCTTGACACCGCCACGCTGGATGTACATCACGCTATCGCCTGGATCCCCCTGGGAGAAGATGATTTCGGATGGCGCGAAAACCACGATCTTCTTTGAAAGGCCGGCGGAGTCGAGAAACGCTTGAGCGTTAAAGGGATGCCGAGTCCTCGCCATAGTTCGAGGCTACCCGATCGGCGAGGTCCTGAGTGTTCAGAACGGCACACAGGCGGCCGGCCTCTTCGAAGTGCCGAAGAAGACGGCCGCCGATGTAGCCCGTGACGCCGGTTAGGAGGGCGGTGTCGTTCATGAGCACGACCTACCCCTTTTCAAGGGACCCGCCTGCAGCCTGTCGTACCTGTCAGCGACGCGAAGCTTTACTCGACACGGGTGTCCGCGACAGCTTGTTGCGCGCGGGTACCGCTACCGCTTCGTCTTCATCCGCCTCTTCCGGATGCGCTCCATCCGCGGCCTCCCGATTGATGCCGGCCTTCGCGAGGGACGACAGCTTCTCGAGCTACGAGGGATCACACACGCCAGACAGTGTCGACCGCAGTGCCTTCGACGTGCCTCGCGTCGGTGTCACACACCCAACCGGGCGTCTCGCCGTTCGATGCGAAACTCGATCTCGGGTCGTCGCCGTCGTAGACCTCAAGTCCCGCTCGTCGCGCAGACTTGCTGAACCGCATCGTTCCGTCGCAGCCCGAATAAGAACAGGGCTTACGGTTGCCCCTTGCAAATGACATCTTCGGCGTCCTTCGGCGAGCCCGCGTGTATCAGCACCCGTCATGGGTGGTCAGATCGCGATCCCGTGGCCGGAGCGTACTGCGATTGATGACTCCTGGAATGTGCACAATCGAACAGCTGCTCGTGAACGATTCCGGCAGACGAATTGTTCAGCCTTTGATGGCGGTGAGGTCGCCGCGGGCCGTGTGCTCGGTTGAACAGACCTGCCGGATCAGACTCGCTATTCTCGTGGCAAGTTGCCCCTTACCTGGGCCGTCGCGAAACCATTGCGCTGCTGACGGCGCTTGTCATCGCAGAGCTCCGGACGAGACGTCTGTCTCCTCATGAACATCGTCCGTTAGCGCGGTCGCGGAGAATGAGAACAGTGGACTCCATCATGGACACGCTCACCATCTCGGTCAAACACGTCGCCTCGCTGGACAGCCGGCTGTGCAGAGTATGCGCCGCGGCCTTCATTCCAGCCGAAGACACTGGCTCACGGGTCTTGTCGATGGCTGGTCTGCAGCAGGAAGGATTCGCGGGCCTCCTCTGCGGAGGGTGCTATTCGAAATGGTCGCATGGAACGACAGTCGCACTGCGGCGCGGATGACTCGGCGACCCGGCGGCTCCTGGCTCAGAACCTGAAGGCGGCCTTGTTCGTGACGCGGGCCTTATCATTCGCGACGCGGGCGTCCGCCGCCTGCTTTGTGCGCTGGTCCAGCTCACGCTGAGGCGCTTCCTTGGCATCCAGGCGTCCCGCCTCCTTGATAGCGGCGCGGGCGGACCCATTCAGGGTCTTCGAGGTCAGCGTGAGTTGGTATTGCGGCGGGTAGCTGCCGCGCGTGAGGGTCAGGAGCGCAGACTGATCTTCCCAGCGCGCCACTACGGTCGTGTCCGCCGCCATCTCGGCGGCCGCAACGCTGCGGGCACCTGCGGTCCGAGGCGGTGGAATACCATACGCCGCGGACACTGATGCGATGACGTCGTCGTTGGTCAACCCTTCCATACGCCCGCGATCGTAGGTGACAACGAGCTGGTACAGCGCGTCGTTGTAGAAGCGAAAGCTGATGTCCTGAACGGGATCGGCACCCTCGGATCCTCGCAATGCGTATGGGGGACGCCATTCCAACTGCTGAATTCGCGCAGGCCTCTCGTGGAGCGATTTCACGTCGGTGTCGCGTGACTCGCTTATCGTGACGACCGCAGCGACACTACTCTCGAGCGTGTAGGCACGATAACGCGACAGGTCCTGCGCCGCGACCGAGTGCGTGCCAAGAACGACAACTGATGCGATCGCCAATGCTCGAGGGCTCGTCATGGAAGACCTCCTGGATCTTGCGAGGGGATCATGGCAGGTTCCCGCACGGGCTGTCTGTGCCGCTTTGCACATGGATGGATCCCGAGCGCAGGTGTTGACCCAAGGCACTCGAGTCGTTTGGTGAAGATCGAGCTCTATGGGAAGGACGCGGAGAACGAAACGCGCTACAGCCCGGCGACCTGCGTCGGCACGAGGTCAGAAACGGTCATGCGGGATCCGAATCCCAAGCACGTCTCGAGCAGCTTTTGTTGAGCGGCAAAATCTCACGATGCGGATGCACATGCGCTCGGCGACCCCGATTTGCTCTACGAGATCCGCGAAATGGTCTGTGACCGCAACCCCTGGCCTCCGACCATGACCAGCGTGCACACCACGACCAGGAATGGGATGGGGGTGTCGCCAAGGCCATGTCCGGTCGCAACGATCCCCAGCGCCGCACAGGCTCCAATCACGAGCGGGAGCAGCAACCCCCATCGGCTCTGGATGATCATCCCAGCAACCAAGGCGACAGCGAAGATGAGGATGATGGTCATGATGGTAAGAGTGCCAGGAAGCCCCAGTCCTGTCGAGCCAGAACGTCTGAAGAGTTCACATTTTCACACTGATAACCCACTGCCGAGCGGTTGAAGTGACAGGACTCACAACGTGAGTCCAGCCGGGCGAAATCGAAACTGAGGACACTACCAATACTCCGGCGTCATTGCTTGTGCGTCAGAAAGGGCGTATGCTCCCTCTGCGCTGCTTTCCTGAGCACTGCCGCACCCTGCCGGGGAATCCTCCCCGACCTTGAGCAACAGCCCTCACCAAAGCTTTTCCTGTAGTGGTACTCCCGGCCTCGGTGTGCGCCCATCCCCGGTCCTCGAGATCGGCGATGGAAGTCGCGCAGCGGCAGTGCTCTATCAGGACAGGAGAACCACCATGACTATCGTTCGCTGGGATTCGTCTCGTGATATGGCGGCGCAGCAGCAGGAAAACCTGAGCCGGCTGCAGCAGGAGACTCTGAGCCGGATGTTCGAGGGCTACTATCGCCGCCCTCAGGAAGACCTCAATCGCGGCGCGTGGGTGCCCGTGGTCGACATTTACAGCAACGGCCACGACCTGGTGCTGAAGGCAGAGCTGCCCGACATGAAGGAAGAGGAGATCGAGCTGACGATTGAAGACAACACGCTCACGCTGAGCGGCGAAAAGAAGCTCGACACGGAAGTCACCGAGGAGCTGTTCCATCGCATCGAGCGAAGTTATGGCGCGTTCGCGCGGACGTTCACGCTGCCGCCCACCGTCGACGCGAGTAAGGTCAGCGCCCAGTACAAGGCCGGAGTGCTGACGGTCCGTCTCCCCCTGCGTGAGGATGCCAAACCCAATCGCATCAAGATCGCAGTAGCCGCGTAGATCGCTGCAAAGAGGAGGCGGGTCGATGAACCCGACTCCTCTCTGCGCCGGGATATTCAGATTGCAAGGGAGGATTTTTCCCCAACCGTCTCACGGGGGTTCCTTTGCTGAAGGGGACCCATCGTGGCTCCGCGTCCGCTACTGAACCTCACATCTCTAGACCTGTTGCGCCGAGTCCGCGCGGAATATCTCGAGATGCCCGGCCTCCGGCTGACGGCGCGACAGGCGCAGTGCCTGTTCGGTCTCGACCCCGAGAGCTGCGACGCAGTCCTTGGTACCCTGCTGGACACCAAGTTCCTCACACGCACCTCCACTGGTCTGTTCGCGGTGGCCGCAACAAAGGCTTAGCACGGGCGCCGGCGGGCGGCTCGCGAGCTTCGAAACAACTCCACACGCGCAGCTCGCCCATCAGATCGAGAGAACCTGGGCGAGTGCCATTATGCCAGGAGGGGTTCAGCAGCTCCGGCTCGAGATCCGTGCGGCAAACACCATGTCCCGAATGTGCTGCACGATCTCGCTCTGCGGCGTATTGTGGAATGTCCGGCTGTGGACAAATCCGTCAGGGATGCTCCCTGGCCCTGCCCATCCACTGACCACTCTCGTCGCGTACCTGTGAGTCACGTTGACATGAAGGTGCTCGTCGCCGGGTATCTCGAAAAACACGACTTCGCAGGTGTTCGTCACAGGCCCGTCCGGCTTGAAGCCCTTGATGAGCGCTTCCAGGGCTTTGACCCGTGTCGTCCAAGCGTCGCCGATGTGAATGTGCCTTGCGGAGACCGCCGTCGCGCTTGCGCGGCGGCCGTTCTGAGAGGAGGCATCCGACGCCTTCTGCGAACCGTTTTCCACGCGCAACTTTGGAACCACGTCTTACTCCTTGCGTACTTTGACCACCGCGGTGAGCCGCCCTCGGGTAGCCGGCATTCACTCCGAGTATGCGTGTTCAGACGACATTCCGCTGTGTCATTTGGCACAACCGACGGAATACCTCGCTTCTGGGCCACGGGCGAAGGAGTAGCGCGGGCGATTGTGCAAAAGCGGACAGACTCGTCCGGGCCAGTGTACCTACAATGCGCGATGCCAGGTCGAAGATGTCGGCAATGGCACAGCAGAGGATCAAAATGCACATCAACGAGCGGATCGTCGGAGACGTCGCCATTGTGGAAGTCATCGGTGACATCGTCGCAAATAGCGGTGACCCGCTACTGAAAGACAAGGTCGCCAGCCTCAGACAGCAAGGCTACACGCGAGTAGTGGTGGATCTCGGACAGGTGCGGTATATGGATAGTGCGGGACTCGGCGACCTTATTTTTGCGTACGCGACGACGCAAAAGTCGGGCGGCACGTTGAAGCTGATGCGCGTGACGAAGCGTTTGCAGGACCTGCTGACGATTACCAAGCTCGTCTCCGTGTTCGATTCCTACGATGACGAGGCAGCAGCCGTCGCGAGCTTCTCGGCCGCTGCCTGAACGGCGCGTTGCGAAGTTCGTACGCACCGAGGAAGTCGGGACTGATCGAGCAGATTTGCTAAAGCTGCATCGCGTGCCGACATCCGGACCGAGCTGGAATGTGGAAAGCGGTGGATCTGCTATTCCGATTGCAGCAGCGGGTCGTTGCGCTCGAACAGAACACTCCGCGCCGACAAGTTCACTCTCGCCGTGCGGCTTGCCAATGTCCAGGCGTCGGCTTGAGCCGATCGGACCGGGACCAATCCGGTCCCTCCCCACCAGTCCAGATGAAGCCGCGCGGCCTCGGGCAGTGAAAACCCGAGCAGGTCTTCGATTTCTCCGAACGTCAGGACCACGCGATCCGCATAGCGATCCCGGAGGTATCGGTGGAGCGACTGATACTCGCCGGTATCGACGGGGGCCTTCGAAACGGATACTGCCGGCGCTGTGACGCCTGGGGGCGCGGTAGCGGCACGCCTCCAGGCCCATCTCCGCAGCATCCGCCTCATGGTGCTCACTCGGCTCACCGTGTGCGGCCGCGTGACTGCGACTGCGACGATCCTTCAGGGACCTCGGAAATGACGGCCTCAGTCGTCAGCAACAGGCTGGCGACCGAAACGGCATTCTGAAGGGCGGAGCGGACGACCTTCGCGGGATCGATCACTCCACTCCGAACCAGGTCTTCATACTCATCAGTCTGGGCGTTGAACCCTTCGTCTCCGTGCATCTCCTTCACCCGCTGCACGACGATCGATCCCTCGCGGCCGGCGTTGGTCGCGATCCACCGCATCGGCTCCTCGATCGCGCGGCTCAGGATCGCGATGGCTATCTGCTCCTCGCCCTCGAGCTCCAGAGTCTGGAGCACGCCGCTGGCGCGCAACAGGGCGACGCCTCCCCCGGCGACAATGCCTTCTTCCACGGCCGCCTTCGTGGCGTGCATCGCATCCTCGACGCGCGCCTTCTTTTCCTTCATCTCGGTTTCGGTCGCCGCACCGACCTTCACGACCGCGACGCCCCCCACGAGCTTCGCGAGCCGCTCCTGCAGCTTCTCCCGGTCGTAGTCGGAGCTCGAGTCTTCGACCTGAGTGCGCAGTTGCTTCACGCGCCCCTCAAGGGCCGTCGGGCTGCCCGCCCCTTCGATGATCGTGGTGTTGTCCTTGTCGATCGTCACTTTCTTCGCCTGGCCGAGGTCCTCGAGCGTGAGGGATTCGAGCCTGATCCCGAGGTCTTCGGTCACGGCGCGACCGCTGGTCAGAATCGCGAGATCTTCGAGCATGGCCTTCCGGCGATCGCCATAGCCCGGAGCCTTGACGGCAGCGACCTGGAGCGTTCCCCGCAGCTTGTTGACGACAAGTGTCGCGAGGGCCTCGCCCTCGAGATCCTCCGCCACGATCAGGAGAGGGCGGCCAGCCTTGGCGACCAGTTCCAGGACCGGCAAGAGGTCCTTCATGGAGCTGATTTTCTTTTCGTGGATCAGGATGACCGGGTTCTCGAGCACGACCTCCATGCGCTCGGGATCGGTCACGAAGTACGGCGACAGATAACCCCGGTCGAACTGCATCCCCTCGACGAACTCGAGCGACGTTTCGAGTGTCTTGGACTCTTCGACCGTGAGCACGCCGTCCTTGCCGACTTTTGCCATCGCGTCGGCGATGATCTGTCCGATCGCCTCATCGTGGTTCGCCGAGATCGTGCCGACCTGCGCGATCATCGGCCCCGTCACCGGCTTCGACACCCGGCGGAGCTCCGCGGTCATCGCCGCGACGGCCTTCTCGAGACCGCGCTTGATCGCCATCGGATTGGCGCCGGCCGTGACATTCTTCGCGCCTTCGCGGTAGATGGCCTGCGCCAGCACGGTGGCCGTGGTGGTGCCG
This sequence comes from uncultured Acidobacteriota bacterium, assembly GCA_963730995.1. Classification (GTDB taxonomy): domain Bacteria; phylum Acidobacteriota; class Vicinamibacteria; order Vicinamibacterales; family 2-12-FULL-66-21; genus CAVSUB01. The sequence continues at coordinate 1,696,908 of CAVSUB010000013.1, forward strand.
TCGCCAGCCACATCCGAGGTTTTGCTCGCCACTTCCTTGACCATCTGTGCGCCCATGTTCTCGATGGGATCTTTCAGGTCAATTTCCTTCGCGACGGTGACGCCGTCCTTCGTGATGGTGGGAGAGCCGTACGCCTTGCCGAGGATGACGTTCCGACCTCGCGGCCCGAGCGTCACCTTGACCGCATCGGCCAGGCTGTTGACGCCGCGCAGAATTGCCTGACGCGACGCGTCGCCGTATGTAATCTGATTTGCCATCTTTGCTCCGTAACTCTGTCAACCGGCGCGAATCGCGCGCCAACGAGGGGCCGACGTCAGGTGCGCGAGCGGCTGGCTGTATCGCCGCCGGTGCGCGAGCCCGCGTCGGCGTTCTCTATCGCGAGGACGTCGTCTTCCTTCATGATCAAGTACTCGACGCCATCGAGTTTTATCTCCTGCCCGGAGTACTTGCCGAACAGCACGGTGTCTCCGGCCTTGACATCGAGCGGTACGCGTTTGCCGTCCTCGCCGGACTTGCCGAGCCCCGCCGCCAGGACCTTGCCGTGTTGTGGTTTCTCTTTCGCGGAATCAGGAATGATGATCGCGCCGTTCTGTTCCGGTGACTCTTCGAGGCGTTGAACGACGATTCGATCGTGCAGCGGTCTGACGTTCATGTGGCACTCCACGCTTTGCCGAGTGAAACCGGAGAACAAATCTGTGAGCGGAAGCGCCGCACACTCGTGCTCTTCACCGAGAATACTCTTCTACTCGGAGACCACGTGTGCAGAACGGCACAGACACGCGAGATGCCAGCGACCTAGCATCAAGGCCTGAGAGAGAAGAGCGCTCAGGAACCCTCCTGGTGCGCCGCCCCTCGGTAGCATCCCATCGACGCAAACGTGCCCTGATTACGGGGCACGCCCACTAAACAGAAGAAGAGGCTCGAGTAATGAAACGGAACATCCTTGTCGGATCAATGCTGTGCGCGGTCGTAACCGTGGGCGCGGCGGCACAGTCGGCCGCACCTTCGGCACAGCCCTCGGACCAGAAACCGAACGCCCACAACCAGACGATGACTATCACCGGGTGTCTGCAGGGCGCTGGGTCAGCGGCATCCGCCACCGGAACCAGCGGAAGCGCGACGAAGGCGCCGTCGAAGGCGGACACGTTCATCCTGGCGAACGCTACCGCAGCCCCTAACGGAGGCCCGACTGCCGCAGGCGCAGTGGCGCCCGTCGACAGCCAACCTGCCGCGAGCATCGGAACGACTCCTGCCGCCAGCACGCCGGCGGGTAGCCCGAGTGCGTCAACTGCCAACGCCGCAGAGTACAAACTGTCCGGTGGCGACAAAGATCAACTGCGCCGCTACGTCGATAGCAAAGTAGAGATCACGGGCAAGATCGAAGGCCCAGCAGAAGCCGGCACCCCCTCGGCGACCGCATCCTCCAGCGCCGCGAGCACGGGCGCGCGGACTCCCGAGACGAAGACCGGGCAGACGCTGCACATCGACTCCGTGCATCAGCTCGCACCCAACTGCAGCAAGTAGTCGCGCAAGATCCGAGGGCCAGCCCCAGCTGGCCCGTCGTTTAGCGCCACAGAGTCTCTGTGCAAAGCGGCACAGACACGCGTGCAGCGACCTGCCACGATCGGTCTTCAGTCACAAAACTCCCGACGTATCGATCCGTCCGTCGACCGCCACATCAACTCGTCGAGATCGGGCAATAGCGCAGCCGAATGGCTCGCTTACGGCCCGAGCCGCTGAAGGTGCGAGCGGGTCACCCCGTAAGGGCCCACTCGAAGAAACGGCGTCAGATGCCTAACGAGTATGTGCGACGGCGCCCTGTCTCCGGTGGTGAACAGTGATGCTGCACGAATTCATCGTGGTGAATCGAGACGTGATCATCTCGCGAACCCGGGATCGGGTTCGCGGCCGGTCCTGGCCGTCTGTTGCCAGCGGCGAGTTGGAGCACGGCGTGCCGCTGTTCCTCACGCAGCTGACCGAGACACTCCGCTTGGAGGCAACGTCGGTGCCTTTTCCAGGCGATGCCATCGGGGCGACTGCTGCGCGGCACGGAGCGGACCTGCTCCGATTGGGCTTTACAGTGTCGCAGGTAGTTCATGACTATGGTGACATCTGCCAAGCGATCACAGCGCTCGCCGTAGAGCAAGCGGCTCCGATCTCCGTGGAGGAATTCCACACGCTCAACCGCTGCCTCGACACCGCGATCGCCGAGGCGGTAACAGAACACACGCGCGTGACGGCACAGACCCGATCAGCGGAGGAGACTGAACGTCTGGGCCATGCGGCGCACGAGCTCCGGGACATCCTGAACACCGCCGTCCTCGCTTTTCACACGCTGAAGCGAGGCGACGTCGCAATCAACGGCAGCACGGGAGCGGTACTCGGCCGGAACCTCATGAACCTCCGCGGGGTCATCGACCGCACGCTGTCCGAAGTCCGTCTCGCAGAGGGCAACCAGCGGCGTGCCAGACTCCAAGTCGTCGCGTTCATCGACGAAATCGCCGCGACCGGGATCCTCCACTCGGAGTACCGTCACATCCAGTTCGACGTCGATCCTGTTGACCCCGCTTTATTTGTCGATGCCGACCCGCAGCTCCTCGCGTCGGCCGTCATGAACCTGTTGCACAACGCCTTCAAGAACACACCATCAGGGGGGCGCGTCGTACTGAGGGCGCGCGCCGAGGATCGGCGGCTGCTCGTCGAGATCGAAGATCAATGTGGCGGCATTCCGCCGAGCAAGGGAGACCCGTTTCAGGAGTTTGGCGATCGCCGCGGCACCGATCGGTCCGGCCTTGGCCTTGGACTCTCAATCGCTCGGAAGGCCGTCAGGGCGCACGGAGGGGAGATCGTCATCCGGAATATGCCCGGCAAGGGCTGTGTCTGCGTCGTCAACGTGCCGCTGGCTCTCGAAGAAGTCGTTGCTCCGCAATCCGTGGTCTAGCCTGGGAGCACCATAGGGCCGGCGGGACGGAGACGCCGCGCCGCGGCATCGCGTCGCTGGCGGAATGGTGATGACCATGCGAACCATCGTGCCCGCCGAAGGCGCCATCCTGGAACGAATCCTCGAAACGACTTATCCGTCAAGGCACGACGGGCTGAGCCGCCACGCATTCGCCAGGTGCGACACTGCCCTGAGACGCACTCCGTGGGCGTTGCACCACGAGCAACGGTTTGCGCTCGTGGAAGGCACCAATGTGCTCGCGAGCGCACAGCGACAGGACCTCACAGCCACACTCGACGGACGAGACGTGCGGGTCTGCGGCATCTCTGGTGTGTTCGTCGAGCCTGCGCGCGACGGCGACAGGCATGAAGAGGAGCTCGTCGAACGTCTGTTCGAGGATGCTCGAGCCGATTATGAGATCGCGCTCTTCTGGACCCCGGCGCACCACAGGTGTCGTGCGCCAAAAGGGTTCGAGCCAATCCCGACGGAGGACGTCGAGCTCCGGGTAGCGGAATCACCCCGACACGGCGCCCCGATGACGCTCGTACGTGGCGGCGAGGATCGCGACTTGGCGGCAATTGTGGCGATGGGACACGTTCGCGCGAGCCAATTTCGATTTCACCTGAATCGAGACGTCGACCTCGTGAAGTACGCGATCACCAAGAAACGGCTGCTGGCCGGTCTCGGGACTCCGGGCGTTCGCCAACTCCAGTTCGTGATCGCCGAGGAAGGAATCTCCGCCGCGGCCTATGTCGTGATCAGCATTGCGGGAGGCATTTGGACAATTGAGGAATGCGGGGACCGCGATTCGTCTGCCGCGCGTGTGGGCGCGATCCTCCAGGCCTTGATCGCGCGGGAGCCTGCCGAGCTCCGTCCCGTGATTCGCGGGTGGCTTCCACCAGGTCTCGTGCCTCCGCAGGCGACGATTCTGTCAGCGCAGCCTTCGGGGGAAGTCGTCATGATGAAGGTTCTCAGCGCGACGATTGAACAACCCCGGCTTTCGGCGGCCGACGTGCTGTACTGGCGGAGCGACATCTTTTGAGACTCTCGAGAGTGCGTGCATTTCTCCGATCGAAAGCATGGATCACGCATCGTCGCTCACGACGCATCCCTCCGTGGGCCGGCGGGCCTTGACGTAGGCGGCCGCGGAACCGCCGAACAACCACACGCCTTGATCTCCGTCGCGCTGTTCGTAGCCTCGGTTGATTGCGTCATCTTGTCCCTTCATCGTCGAGACGGTGTGCAAAGCCAGATCGCCTTCCGCCGATTGAACCGTGGCGATGAGGTAGAAGTCGATCGTCCCGTTGACATGCGAGACGACTACGTCGCCCGCTTGAATCTGTCCATCCATCGAGTGGCGGTTGCCTCCAGCCATTGTTCCTCCTGCCGACGGCGATCGTTGCGTCATTCGAATCGTTCAGGGGCGGCTGTGCCGTTGTGCACATCCCCGGAGTCACCCAAGGCAGTACGCTCAGTGCACGAGATCGCGACCCGGCGCCCCCGGCGCTAATGCTGAGTGCTGACGGGCTCGTGCTCGTTGAAGGAACAACACCATGACATCTGCGAGCGGCGACCTGAAACCCTGCTCGTCCGGCTGCGGTCTCTCGTGAGCAAACTGGCCACGTTCGTCGACGACGCCGTTCTGTTGCTGCTGCTGACGATGGCGATTCCGTTCGCGCTCCTGATTGTGGGTGCCCCTTTGGCGCTCATCATCCGGGTCGTTGTCGAAGTCTTCGGTCGGATCTTCTGATCGACTCACGTGTCAGCGGCTGTGATTTGTAGTCGAACGCCGTTCAGTCGTGCGCGTTGAACTGACAATAGCTGTGTGATCGCGCAGGGCCTGTGCAGAATGGAACAGACGGGCCGCTTTTTTCGATTCAGGATCCCAGGTGATGTCCTTCAAACCACCTTTGCCGTCGACGCAAGCAGGCGAGCACGATGTCCCGGAGCGCCCGGCATCGGATGCTTCGCTGCCGGAGTTCGACGCGCGGCTCAGGCGACTCCTCGACGATGCCGCGGCGGGAATACGGGCCAGCCGGACCGAGATTGAGAGAGCGGCGACTTACGTCGAGACCGCACGCCGGCTTCTCGCCGACGGACAACTGCGCGGGCACCCGCATCTGTACTCGCTCCCCCCATACCTGTCGCCGGCGCCCTCGCGGTGGTTCGTGTCATCGCGGTCTCACCGGCGCGCACGCGCGGCGGTTCCATCCAGACGGCACAGCCCGCGGCGGCCACCAGCTCCGGGATCCCGGCTGCCGTGCACTCGAACGGGTTGCCCTGGGACGATGAAGTTCGGAGGCGATCCAGTGGCACACATGCAGACGGCGGAGTTAGCCGACGCCGAACGCGCCTGGGTCTGCAGCGATCGAGCCGGACACGCCCACTTGCCGCATTCGCGATCCGCCGCCCCGCAGCCGATCGCTCTCGTGGCCCGCGCGCGGTGGGAGGACGACGGGGGTAGCAGGAGGTAAACCCCCGGTCAGGCGCTGCGGCTCTGTCTGTACCTTTCTGCACACAGGAAGGTACTGGTGTGTGTCATGCTTGCAAAGTGGCAGCCAAGCAAGCCGCCGTGTCTCTCAGGCGGCTTCCGTTCGACGCACAGGCCTTTCTCGATTCCGCGGGGGTCTCACGCACAATCGTGCGATACCTGCCCGGCGACGTCATCTTCCGGCAGGGCGACGCGTGCACTCACGTGATGTACATCCAGTCCGGCAACGTCAAGCTGTCTGTGCTGTCGAAAGCCGGCCGGGAGGCAGTCGTGGCGATGCTGGGGCCTGGAGATTTCTTTGGCGAGGGCTGCCTGGCCGGGCAGCGCGTCCGTATGGGCAGCGCGACCGCCACTGCGGCAAGCGCGATCCTGCAGGTGCGCAGAGAGCGGATGGCCCGTCTGCTCCACAAGCAGCACGCCATGTCGGACCGCTTCATCTCGCACATGCTGGCACGCAACATCCGAATCGAAGAGGATCTGATCGACCAGCTCTTCAACTCGAGCGAGAAACGATTGGCGCGAACGCTGTTGCTGCTCGCGAGGTACGGGAAGCACGAGACGCCTTCGCGGCCCGTCCCGAAGATCTCGCAGGAAACGCTCGCCGAGATGATTGGGACCACGCGCTCGCGAGTGAACTTCTTCCTGAACAAGTTCAAGAAGCTCGGCTTCATCGAATACAGCGGCGACCTTCCGCTCACGATCAATCACTCGTTACTGTCAGTCGTCCTGCACGACGACTGAGCGGCTACGCGTCGCCCCACAACCAACAGACGTGAGCTCGGGCACTACAGAGCGCCGTCGTCCAACCCAAAAGTGCGAACGTATTCGACAGTTCCGTCGCGCGCATACACCCGCACCTCAGCGGGCCGGTGGCCGCGGGCGCGGACCCTCGCCGCCGCGACGGCCACTTCCTTGGAGTGGTATTCCTCGCTGAACGCCTTCGCGTTCCGTCCGCTGGTTACCCATTTGGTGCCGGCGCTGTTGGGTGTGACCGAGAAAATCGTTGGATTGCTGACCATCTGCGCCATTGAATCACTCGCACGCGTCCTCTGGATGTCCCAAAAAGCACAGCGACGCTATCAGCGGCGGGCCGGCGGCACCCACGCCGGCTGAACGGGACGGACAAGGGATCGGGCGTTCAATATTGCACATAGCCGACGCACGCGTTGACGTACGCTGAGGGCATGCAACTGAAGCACAAGAAACTCATCGCCATTACCATCTGGCTGGTAACGATAGCTATTCTCGGCATGTCGGCCAACGTGACCTCCCCATCGAGCCGGATGATTGTTGTTGCTCTGGGGCTGTTTCCCGCGTTCCTCATTCTGCGGTTCTGGAACGGCCCCGCGAAGACTCTGTCGGAGCGCATCCAGGAAGGACGTCAATGACACGTGGTTCCGGTGCGGACCGGAGTCGAGGGGATATGAGGTCTGAACGACCGTACGGCCGGTCCGACTGCGGCGCGACAAATTCTTGGAAGTGGAGTCACAAGTGAACCTAGCCTGGCTCGCCATCGGATGCACGACGCTCGTCGCCCTCGTAGCTTTCGTGACCTGGGTCCGGGCCCGCGGAATGCCCGCCGAACAGGGGCAGGTCAGCGAGCAATGGCTGTCGGAGCAGCGTCTGGCACAGACACAGGACGCAAATCGGTGAGGCTTGCTGGTTCCTGCAGCATCGGGCTCGCCGAAGGCTGGACTGGAAGCGGCGGCTGGTTCGCGTTCCTCCCCCTTATCTGAGCCCTGCGGCTACCCCGGGCTCACAGGCCCTCACCAACGGACGCGTCTCGAGGGCAGCATGCTCAGTGAAGATCGATCTCCGGCCGCACGGTTTTGCTCGAACGTCTGCACGACACGAGCGGAGAAGATCTCGGCGTCCCAGGTGATCCCGTCGCCGGCGTGCGATGCCTCGCGGAGGCCTGGCGGCTGGCGGGTAGAGGTCGCGCACGCAGCGGTGCGTGCGGTCGGCCTGTGCCGATCGTGATGTCGGCGCTCACGTGGGCGCGGCGTCGCGCGGCCCACGTCGAAAAGCCACTCCGGGACGAGCTTCTCAGCACCGAGTCCCTCGAAGGGCGGGCTCTGGCGCTGGCTGCCAGCCTGACCCTCGATCCCAACCCGCGCCGCCACCCGCGCGATACGTTTCCCCGCTTCGAGGACAACGTCCGCGTGCTGCGGGTTGCCTATCGCACACTCGCCGAGGACGTCCGTGCCGGTCAGTTCGTCGTCGCCGCCGCCGACTGGCTGCTCGACAACTTCCACCTCGTCGCTGCCGAGATTTCCGATATCCGCCGCAACCTGCCCCGAACGTATTCCAGGACGCTTCCAACTCTCGCCTCCCGTGAATACGCCGGAGATGCGCGCGTGTATGCGATGGCCGTGGAGCTGGTTCGGCACAGCGACAGCCGGCTCGATCGTCCGATGCTGCTCCAATTCCTGAACAGCTTTCAGCGTGTCGCGCCTCTCACGATCGGCGAGCTCTGGGCATGGCCGAGCATGCTCAAACTCGCCCTCATCGAGAACCTGCGCCGGCTGGCGGACGAGATCCTGGAAGCGCGCGCAGCGCGGCGCAAAGCGGACGAGTACGTGGCGCGGGTGGACCAGGACCGGAGCCTCGCGTTCCCGCCGGCCGAGGACACGGCCTTCGTCGTTCAACTCCTGCACCGCGTTCGAGAGTACGGCCTTGGGCTGTCCTCCATCCGTGTCGCCGTAGACGACGACCTCGCCTTGCGCCACACGACAGCCGAGGAAACCATCCGAGGAGAGCATCAGCGGCAAGGCGTCGCACAGGTGTCGGTCGCGAACGCCGTGACGAGTCTGCGGCTTTGCGCCACGCTGGACTGGCCGGACTACGTCGAGGCTGTCAGCCTCGTCGAGCAGGTGCTGCAGCGCGATCCCGCCGGTGCGTACGGGCGGATGGATTTCCTCAGCCGCGATCAGCAGCGACGCGCGATCGAAGAGCTTTCCGTGCCGACCGGGGAAGCGCAGGTCCGCGTGGCGCTGAAAGCGGTCGAGAGCGCCCGTCAGGCAGCGGCGCACGGAGCCCCGACCGATCCTGCGGCGCACGTCGGATATCACCTCATCGATCGCGGGCGCGACGATCTCGAGTCCGACCTCGCCTATCAGCCAAACCTCCTGACCAGGGCCCGGCGGCTGCTCCTTCGACACGCCTCAGGGGTGTATCTCGGATCGATCGCCGCGCTGACTGCGCTGTTGACCGCAGGGGCCGTCACCTATGCCAGCCGCGCCGGAGCGGCCCCTGGCCTCCAGATCGTCGTGGCGTTGCTGGTGATCATTCCGGCAAGCGAGCTCGCGCTCGGCTGGATACAGCGCGCGGTAATCGCCCTTCTCGGTCCGAAGCGGCTCCCACGCCTCGATCTTTCCGGCGGCGTTCCCGACACGGCACGGACGATGGTGGTGGTCCCGACCATGCTGACCAGCCTTGCGGGAGTGGACACGCTGATCGAGCACATGGAGGTCCTCGCGCTGGGTAACCTCGACCCCCGTATCCACTTCGGAATTCTGAGCGATTTCGCGGACGAGAAAGACGCCGACGCTCCGGATGACGCGACGCTGCTCGACCGCGCACGTGCTGGTGTCGACGAGCTCAACGCCAGGACCGGCGGCGAGCACGAGAACCGCTTCTTTCTGTTCCATCGCGATCGGCAGTGGAACGTCCAGGAACGGGCGTGGATCGGCTGGGAGCGGAAGCGGGGCAAGATCGAAGAATTCAACCGCCTGCTGCGCGGTGCGACGGATACGAGCTTCTCCACGCAGGTCGGCGACCTCGACATGCTGCCGCTCGTCCGCTATTGCATCACCCTCGATTCGGACACGCGTCTTCCGCGCGATGCTGCGAAGCGGCTGATTGGCATCATCGCGCATCCGCTGAACCAGCCCAGGTTCGACCGCCGCCTGCAACGAATCACGGCGGGATACGGGATCCTGCAGCCGCGAGTCAGCGTGACCATGGCGAGCGCGGCCGGATCGCTTTTCGCCCGGACGTACGCTGGCCATACCGGGGTCGATCCGTACACGACCGCCGTTTCGGACGTCTATCAGGACCTCTTCCACGAGGGCATCTTCACGGGCAAGGGACTCTACGACGTCGATGCCTTTGCAGCGGCTCTGGAAGATCGCGTGCCCGAGAACGCGCTGCTGTCGCACGATCTCTTCGAGGGCCTGTACGCGCGGACCGCACTGGTCAGCGACATCGAGGTCGTGGACGACTACCCCTCGAGCGTTCTGGCCCACGCGCGGCGACAACACCGGTGGGTCCGTGGCGACTGGCAGATCCTGTGGTGGCTGTTTCCATTCGTCCCCTCCCGGGCCGGACTTCAGCGCAACCTGCTGCCGATGATCGCCCGCTGGAAGATTCTCGACAATCTTCGGCGTAGCGTGGTCCCGCCGGCGACGCTGCTGCTGTTCCTGGCGGGTTGGGTGCTCCTGCCAGGCCTCCCTATTGTCTGGACCCTGATGGCGTTGGCAGCGCTGGTCCTGCCGCCGGTGTTCCGGCTGCAGGTCGTCATGAGCGGACCGCGGCGCGGCCAGCCGTGGCGCAGTTTCCTCCGCTCGAGGATGGAGGATTTCCGAACCGATGCGGCACGCGCGGGTCTGCAACTCACCTTCATGGCGAGCGAAGCCTGGGAACGGACGCATGCGATCGGCATCACGCTCGTCCGGTTGGGAGTCACCCGTCGTCGCCTCCTCGAATGGGAGACGACGGCGGCGAGCGCCGCGCGCGGCGGCCCTGTGACGGTATCCGCATTTCTCTCCGGGATGCGGGCCAGCCCTCTGCTTGCGCTCGCGACGCTTCTGCTCGTCGTCGTCGTCCGGCCGGGCGCATTACCCGCGGCCAGCCCCCTGCTCGCGCTCTGGGCAGCGGCGCCGTTCCTCGCCTTCGCGCTCAGTCGCCCGATTGCGAAGCGCCGGACGGCGCTGCCTCCGGCCGACCGCCAATACCTGCACGCGATCGCCAGGAAGACCTGGGCGTACTTCGACACGTTCGTGAACGCGGATAGTCATTTTCTCCCACCGGACAACGTTCAAATCCGCCCTGAGCAGACCGTCGCGCACCGTACGTCGCCGACCAACATCGGTCTGGGTCTCCTGTCCACGCTCGCCGCGTACGACCTTGGTTACATCGACGTCGACGAATTGCAGCACAAGGTCGATCGGACGCTCACCACGGTCGAGAGTCTGAAACGGCACCAGGGACACCTCCTCAATTGGTACGACACGCGAACGCTCGCGCCCTTGTCGCCGGCGTACGTGTCGACGGTGGACAGCGGCAACTTTGCGGGCGCTCTGCTGACGTTGTCGGTTGGATTGCGGGAGGTGGCGCCGGCACTGGCGGCGCGGACCGCGGCACTGCTCGACGCGATCGATTTCAGGTTCCTGTTCGATTCGAAGCGGCAGTTGTTCTCGATCGGCTACACCCTGCCAGATGCGGACAACCCCGGCCGGTTGGATGCGTCCTACTACGATCTGCTCGCATCCGAAGCGCGCCTGGCCAGCTTCATCGCCATTGCCAAGGGAGACGTGCCGGAGCTGCACTGGTTCCACCTCGGACGGCCGGTCACGAGCGTCCGTGGAGCACCGGTGCTGCTCTCGTGGAGCGGCACGTTGTTCGAGTACCTGATGCCGCTGCTCGTGATGCGGACGTACCCGAACACGTTGCTCGACGAGTCCTGTCGTCTGGTCGTCCGGCGACAGATGGATTACGCAGCCGAATGCCGCGTGCCCTGGGGCATTTCAGAGTCCGCCTACGACCTCGTCGACCGGCACGGCACGTATCGGTACAAGGCGTTCGGTATTCCGGGGCTCGGTTTGAAGCGCGGGCTGGGCGACGAGCTGGTGATCGCGCCGTATGCCACTGCGCTCGCCGTCATGATCGAGCCCGCCGCAGCCGCCGTCAACCTGCGCCGGCTCGCGGCCGCGGGTCTGGAAGGCGAGTATGGGTTTCTCGACGCACTCGACTATACCCAGCGAGGGACCGAGCCAGCGTCGGCCGGCGATCCGGCGACCGGGACGGTCGTTGCCACGTACATGGCACACCACGAAGGCATGACTCTGGTCGCGCTGGCCAACGCCCTTCTCGACGACCGCATGGTCGAACGGTTTCACGCGGAGCCGCGGGTCCAGGCGACGGAGCTCCTGCTCCAGGAACGCGTGCCGCGCGATACCACGACGATCGAACCGCGCCCCCTGGACGAAATGCGACCGGCCGCGCCTGTCGCAACGATCCCGGTCAGACGCTACCGCTCGCCTCACACGACGTTTCCGCATACGCAGTTCCTCTCCAACGGCAACTACGTGACGTCTCTCACGAATGCCGGCGGCGGGTGCAGTCTCTGGCGTGGAAACCCGGTGACGCGGTGGCGGCGTGACGCAACGCGGGACGCGGACGGCCAATTCATCTATCTCCGTGACGTCAGAAGCGGGGAGGTCTGGTCAGCGGGCTATCAGCCGTCTCGACGCGAACCCGACGACTATCAGGTGACGTTTTCACCAAATCGCGTCACGTTCCAGCGCCGCGACGAGGACCTGTCGACACGCATGGACGTGGCCGTCTCGACCGAAGACGACGTCGAGGTGCGCCGGCTGACGGTCTTTAATCACGGAACTCGTATCCGCGAGCTCGACGTGACCAGCTATGCCGAGATCGTTCTCACGTCGGCAGCGGCCGATTTGGCGCATCCGGCCTTCGGGAAGCTCTTCGTCGAGACCGAGTATCTCCGCGAGAGCGCCGCCCTCTTGTGTCACCGGCGCCCGAGAGAGGCGACGGATGCCGGCGGATGGGCCTTCCATCTGCTGACCCTCGAGGGCCGGCCCCAGGGACCCGTCGAGTGGGAAACCGACCGGGCCCGCTTCCTCGGCCGAGGACGCAGCCCCGCAGATCCGATCGCCCTCGACGGACGAGCGCTCTCCGGGACGACAGGCGTCGTGCTGGATCCGATTGTCAGCCTTCGCCAGCGGATTCGAGTTTCTCCAGGCGCGACAGTACGCCTCTCTTTCGCGACGGGGATGGCCGCGGACCGCGAGACCGTAGAAGCACTGGCACGGAAGTACCGCAATCCAGGATCGGTCGCGCGCACCTTCGCCCTGGCTGTCACGCACTTTCAGAGCGCGCTCGGCCACCTGGGCATCGGCGCCGATGAGGCCGTGCTGTTCGAGCGTCTGGCCTCCCGCGTCCTCGGGACCGATCGGACGCTTGGCGCCAGCGCCGCTACGATCGCCGCAAACGAGCTCGGCCAGTCAGGACTGTGGCCCCACGCTATCTCCGGCGACCTCCCGATCCTCCTCGTCCGGGTTGTCGGTGATGACGATGCGCCGCTGGTGAGGCAAGTCCTGCAGGCGCAGGAATACTGGCGCCTGAAGGGTCTGAGTGCCGATGTCGTCATCCTCAACGAGCACCCGGCAAGTTACCTGGACGAGATGCAGGCGCAGCTGACGGACATCCTGAACGACGGTCCCTGGAGCACCTGGCTTCATCGTCCCGGCGGCGCGTACCTCCTCCGAGGAGACCGAATGGGGCGCGCCGAGCGGGTGCTCGTGGAAGCGGTCGCGCGCGCGACCCTCCACGGGGACCGCGGGGATCTGAGAACGCAACTCGCACGGCCCGAAAGTATTCAGGCGCCCGCGCCGCCTTTGATTGTGACTGCGCCGCCGAATCGGCACGCGAATGGGGCTCCTGCGCCGATGCCTCCGATGACCCTCACCGACGGGCGAAGCGGCTTCACGAACGACGGCCGAAGCTACGCTGTTGCGCTCGGTGCCGGGGAGGAGACGCCGCTGCCCTGGGCGAACGTGATCGCGAATCGGCACTTCGGAACGATCGTCACGGCATCAGGCTCCGCGTTTACCTGGTCGGGCAACAGCCGCGAGAACCGCTTGACCGCCTTCGCGAACGACCCCGTGGCCGACCCCACGGGTGAGGCCCTGTTCATTCGAGACGAGGAATCGGGCGAGTACCTGGTCCCCTACGTCAGGGCCCGTCGTTCGCTCCGGGTCCGACAGGTATCTCGTTCAACACTCCGCAGGGCTCACGCAGTTCTCCGGAACGACCAGCGGCGTCGATCACGCACTCGACGTCTTCGTCGACGTGGACGACCCGGTCAAGTTCTCGCTCCTCGCTCTCACGAACAGCGGATCGGCGCCGCGTACGTTGAGTGTGTTCGCGTACAACGAATGGGTGCTCGGGCCACCACGCGACGGTGAACACCTCAACGTGGTGACGGATTTCGACCAGGAGAGCGGCGCGATAGTGGCAACGAACGGCTACAACCAGGAATTCTCCCGGTGCGTCGCGTTCTCGTGCGCCAACGAACGGCCGTCCTCGTACACCGCGAGTCGCGACTCGTTCCTGGGCCGGCACGGGAACTTGTCGAAACCCGCGTCGATGGCGCATGCCGGCTTGTCGGGCCAGGTCGGAGCCTCGCTGGACCCCTGTGCGGCACTGCACGTCAAATGCACGCTGCAGCCTGGGGAGCGCCGCTCGCTGCTCTTCGTGCTCGGACAGGGCAACGACCGCGACCACGCACGACAACTCATCGCCCGTCATGCCCATCTGGAAGCCGCGCGAACTGCGCTGGTCAGTGTGCGAACGTCATGGGACGGCATATTGGACGCCGTCCACATTCGAACACCGGACGACTCGTTCGATGCGCTGACCAACCGGTGGCTGCTGTACCAAGCCGTCAGTTGCCGGCTGTGGACGCGGAGTGGCTACTATCAGCCCGGCGGCGCGTTCGGGTTCCGCGATCAGTTGCAGGACGTGATGGCGCTGCTGCTCTCGCGACCGGACATGGCGCGCGAACACATCCTTCGGGCTGCGGGGCGGCAGTTCGCGGAGGGTGACGTCCAGCATTGGTGGCACGAGCCGACCGGCCGGGGCCTTCGCACTCGCTGCTCCGACGATCTGCTGTGGCTGCCGTACGTCGTTGCCGAGTACGTCCGCACGACGGGTGATTCCGGCGTGCTCGATGAGCGCGTGCCATTCCTCAAAGGCCCGCTGCTCGCAGCCGGCGAACAGGAGGCGTACGGACTGCCCGGGCTTGCTCCGGAGGACGGCACGTTGTTCGAACACTGTTTGCGCGCGATCGAGCGCGGCACTACGGCCGGCGCGCACGGACTGCCGCTCTTCGGTTCGTGCGACTGGAACGACGGCATGAACCGCGTGGGACAGGGCGGACGCGGCGAGAGCACCTGGCTCGGGTTCTTCCTGCACACCGTGCTGACAAGCTTCGCACCGCTGTGCGAAACCCGCGGCGAGCCGGCGAGAGCGGTCCGCTACCTGGAGGAGGCGAGGCGGCGCGCCTCCGCCCTCGAACTGGCCTGGGATGGTGAATGGTATCGCCGCGGGTACTACGACGACGGGTCGGCGCTGGGCTCGGCGCAGAATGACGAGTGCAAGATCGATTCGATCGCCCAGTCCTGGGCGGTGCTCTCGGGCGCTGTTCCGCAACGTTTCGCCGAACGCGCAATGGATGCCGTTCGTACCGCGCTCATCGCACGCGAATCGCAGCTGCTCCTCCTGCTCGATCCGCCCTTCGACCGGTCAACCCAGGATCCCGGGTACATCAAGGGATACCCGCCGGGCGTGCGAGAGAACGGCGGGCAGTATACGCATGCCGCGGTCTGGATCGTGATGGCGCTGGCGAAGCTGGGAAGTGGCGACGAGGTCGGAGAAATGTTCCACATGCTGAATCCGATCAACCATGCGCGCTCTGCGGTGGAAGTCGAGCGCTACAAAGGAGAGCCGTACGTGATGGCCGGCGACGTGTATGGCCGACCGCCGCACGCCGGGCGCGCCGGCTGGAGTTGGTACACGGGATCGGCGGCATGGATGTATCGGGCCGCGATAGAAAGTGTGCTGGGGCTTCGGCGACGCGGCACCCACTTCAGCATCAACCCCTGCATCCCATCCTCATGGCCCGCCTACGAGATCACGTGGCGCGTAGAGACCACTCGGTATGTCATTTCCGTTTCCAATCCGGGACGGCTCTGTCGCGGCGTCGTCGAATCGTCGGTCGATGGGGTCGGCGTGAATCCCGATGCAATCCCTCTCGTTCTCGATGGCGGTACGCATCAAGTGCGGATACGCCTGGGGACAGTCTCCGAGAGTGTAAAAACAACCGCGTTCCTCGAAGCAGCGGCCGCCGCCCTACCGGCCGGCACTACCAGGATGTAACGCCTGAATCAGTAGCAGCCGCTCCGTTGTCACGGCTGCGAAATCGCGGCCGAACCACAGGGCGACACGGTACTGAATCAGTGGATACAGTCCACTATGATGATGTGATGAGCACGAACGACACCTCGGGTCCGCTCGTCACCTGGACGCAGGCCATCTACGCCCTCCACGCATTCAGCCTGTTGACGGGAATTCTCGGGGCTGCGACTGTCGTCGGTGCGTTTCTGACGGGATGGCCATCCATCATCGCGGTCGTTCTCAACTACGTGAAGCGCAGCGACGTGCGGGGCACGTGGCTCGAGTCGCACTTCCGGTGGCAGATTCGTACGTTCTGGTACGGTCTCCTATGGGTCAGCCTCTGCGTCCTGTTCGTCGTCTTCACGCTGGGCATCGGGATCCTGATCGCCTGGTTGCCGCTCGCGCTCGTCGGATTGTGGTTTGTGTACCGAATCGTGCGAGGGTGGATGGCTCTGAACGACGGTCGCCAGATGTATGCGTGACCTCGTGATTGGCGACCGCTCCCCAACGTGTTCCTTTTGGTGTCGCTGTTCCTGAGATTCGCCGAAGAGCGTCGTCTCCGGCCCTGGCTACCAGCAGGAACAAGATGGGTACCGTTCTTGACCCGGTGACGCCGACGTACGCTCTGATTTCGACCCTTGGCAGACGTGAGGCTGACTGCCGGGTGACCTCCGACAGAACCGGCCGGAGGCGGAGGCGATCCCGATCGCTGGTGTGGCGCTCTCGCCTTTCCTGCTCAATGCTTGACGAGCTTCGGCCAGTTCAAGACGAGCGACGGCGGGTACGACGCAGCGGGCCCATCGAGAAGCTTCAGCAGAAACCGGCCCTGCGCGTCGACATCGTAGGCCGTGGCATCGAACGTGAGCGCAATCCCCATGGGGAACACGTCCTGTGGCGCACCCGCGACCAACGCGGGCCTCATCCGGATCGGGACTGCCATGAGGTGCCCACGCGGATCCCGATAGAACACCTCTGTGCCGTCGCGCCCCCAGACCGGGAGCGTCCCGCCAGCCGTCGTCACCTTAAGCCAGTCGGTGCCGCTCGGAAACGAGCGCAGGTAGATCTGATTGCTGCCGGTCTCGTCGGATTGGTACGCCACCCACTTCCCGTTCGGCGAGAATCGCGGGTTCGCTTCGTTGGATGGGGTCTGCCACCACGCCTCGAGGCTCGAGCCGTTCGGCATGGCGAGGCGCATGATGTCCCTGTTGTTCCCGGTCCGGTTGACATTGACGAGCACGTCGAACCCATCAGGCGACCAGTCCACTGGCCTGAGACTATTCCCGAAGTAGGGGATGAGCAGTGTCTCGGCGTCAGCGCCTTGGGTCGCACGAACATAAATGCCCGGCTTGTTCTGTTGCCTGGACAGGAACATCACCCGGTCACCCCCCGGCGACCAGATGGGACTGAGATCCCACTCTGGATCGAAGGTGAGCTGGTTCCTCTGCCCGCCAACTCGATCGACGACATAGATGTCGGTCGAGGCCATCTCCAAATCGGGGAGCGCGAGGACCACCGACGACCCGTCAGGTGCGACTCGGAACCCACTGTCCATGCCGTCAGCCGTGGGAACCTTGAGTTCGCCGATGCGCTTCCCGGTCCGATCCACCCACCAGTAATGACTCGGTACGTCGGGCACGATGACGAGCGTGCCTTCGGCTGAGACGGAGAAGTCGGCGTCTCCGCTGAGGTCGTTCACCACGCCCTTCTCGAGCGCAACGGGATCGCCGGTCACCTTGCCCTGGTCGGCGTCGAACGGCAATGCGAGCAGCGATCCGTCGCGAACGAACAAGAGAGAGCCGGACGCGTACACAGTCCTCGAGTAGCTCGACACGACGCACTGGGGAATCCCGGCGTCGATCGAGCCGAGCTTGATGCAGTGGTCTCCGGTGTGGCTGCGAGCGGTGTAGAGAAACCGGCGCCCGTCTGGCAGAAAACTCGGAAAGAAGTGTTCGGTCTCCTGGCTGGCCGAATCGAGCTCGGTGACAGGACGAATCTCGCCACCGCCATCCGCAATTCGAAGCAGCACCCGTCCGACACCGGGCGAGAAGACGATGAGACCTTGCTGGCTCCAGGTCCCGCCTGAGGACCGCCCAGGGCCCGAGATGCAACCGCTGCAGACCGTCCGGGGCTGGGAGCCAAGGAGGTCCACTTTCTTCAGGGACGTGCCCTGGGCGAAGCCGATCTGCCGGCTGTCGGGAGACCAGAAGTACGCGTACCCGCCCGCCGTCCCTGGGAGCTCGCGCCACTCGGTGCCGTCCATCCGCCGTAGGATGGCTGCCGCCGACTCGTTTTTCACGACGCTCGGCGCCAATCCCGACGCAAAGAGCAGCCACTGGCCGTCGGGTGATACGAAGAAGTCCCCTGGATTACCCGCAGGCCGCGGGAGCGTCAGCCTGCGCAGCGGCCCGTCGGTTGGAGTCGTCTTTCGGGCGTTCATGAAGGGAAACGCCAGCGCGACGGCGGCGACGAGCCCGAAGGCCCCTGCCACGAGCCACGGCAGCCGCGAGCGCTGAATGCTCGGTGCCGACTCCGGTGTGTCGCGCGACAGGTGCGCGATCGCAATACGGGCATCGCCGATGTCGTGCAACCGCTCCTTGGAATCCCGCACGAGGGCGTCGCCGAGCAGCCGGCGGAGGCCGGCCGGGGTGTCGGGCGGCAGCGCGCTCCAGTCCGGATCGCGCGTCAGGACCTGCGCCAGCGTGTCTGAGCTCGTCTCGCCCGCGAACGCGAGGCGGCCGGCCAGCATTTCATAGAGCACGCAGCCGAACGCCCAGATGTCCGTGCGCTTGTCGACCGGCTGACCCCGCGCCTGTTCGGGGCTCATGTAGGCCGCCGTGCCCACGATCGATCCTTCACGCGTCCCGTCGTCCGTGATCGACGGCCCCTGTGACCGATCGGGCCCTGCCGAATCGCTCGCCGTTGCCTTCGCGAGACCGAAGTCGAGCACCTTGACCACGCCGTCGGGCGTCACCTTGATGTTGGTCGGCTTCAGATCGCGATGGACGATCCCCTTCTCGTGCGCTGCTTCCAGCGCCTCGGCGATCTGGCGCGCGATGGCCAGGGCTTTGTCCAATGACAGCGCGCGCGCGGTCGGGCCCGGCGGCGTCGAGCCTGACGGACGTGACCTGGAGCGCCTGGCCGACAGCATCTCCGCCAGCGTCTCGCCCGGCACGAGCTCCATCACGAGCGCCTGGAGACGGCGAGGTCCTGAGGGCGTCGACACGTCGGCGTCTTCCAGCCCGTGGATCTGCGCAATGTTGGGATGATTGAGCGAGGCCAGCAGGCGCGCCTCACGCTCGAAGCGCGCACGCCGGTCAGGGTCGTGCGTGAAGAGGGACGGCAGGATCTTGATTGCGACGTCGCGCCCCAGCTTCGTGTCGCGCGCCTGATAGACCTCGCCCATCCCCCCGACGCCGAGCAGCGACAGAATCTTGTAGGGCCCGATCTGCCCGCCGGTCATCGCCGGCGCCTCTGCCTCTGTGTCCCCTAGTGACGCGGCCGCATGCAGCGCGGGCGTCTCGATGAAGTCGGCCACGGCTTCCTCGTGGGCGAGCAGCGACTCGACCTCGTGCTGCAGCATCTCGTCGCCCACGCAGGCCTCGTGCAGAAACGCCGCGCGCGTCGGCGCCTCGTGCGCCAGCGCTGCGTGATACAGCCGCGAGACGTGCTGCCACCGGTCCGTCATGGGTGGGCCCCGTCCTTCGTCAGCTCGCGATGCAGCCAGACCTTCGCCAGCTTCCAGTCGCGCCGCACGGTTTCCGGCGAGACCTTCAGCGCCTCCGCGCTTTCCTCCACGCTCAGTCCGCCAAAGAACCGCAACTCGACGACCTGGGCTTTGCGGGCATCGACGGACGCGAATGCCGTCAACGCATCGTCCAGGGCCACGAGGTCATCGCCCCGTTCGTGCGACACGACGAGCGCTTCGTCGAACGACACCTTGGTCGCACCGCCCCCCCGTTTCCGGCAGCCCTTCGAGAGCGCCACATTCACGAGGATGTGGCGCATCAGCCGCGCCGACATGGCGAAGAAGTGCGCGCGGTCCTGCCAGCGCACGCGGTGCAGATCCACCAGGCGCACGTACGCCTCGTTGACGAGGGCCGTGGGCTGCAGCGTATGACCTGCGCGTTCCTTGCGCATGTGCCAGTGCGCCAGGCGGTGGAGCTCCTCCCGCACGAGCGGGATCAACTGGTCGAGGGCTTCCTGCTGACCTGCTCCCCAGGCCTGCAGCAGCTCGGTCACGCGGTGGCTGATAGGGAGAGGCGACGGTTGCCCAAGCTGGGGATTTCGGATGGCGCCTCGATTCTACGCCCGTTCCCTCGGCGCAACTCGGTGCAACTGAGCGTTTTTGTTGAGCTTTTCGTAGCCTGACCGTTTTCGCACGCCATTCCTGCTCTTTGAAGTGACGGCCGAGACCCCTCGGCTCAAGGAGGCAGCGAACATGGCGACTCGATGGGAAGCGGCAACCGCGATAGCGATAGCCTGTGCAGTCACTGCCATGCCGGTCGCCGCGCAAGACAGGCCCCTCTACATGACGATCGTCGTTCAGGACCTCGCCGGACTGTCGCAGACGGTGATCAAGGAAGCCGAGACCGTCGTGACCCGGATTTACAGCCAGATCGGCGTCCAGATCACCTGGCGGGACATCGCCGGATTCGAAGAGCCCACGGCGATCGATCAAGCGGCTGACGTCGTTCACGGCGAGTCCGTCATCCACGTTGGCCTGCTCTCGACCGAGATGGAACGTCGGGCCCAGCCTGACCTGGGCACGCTTGGAATGACCGTCTCGAGTACTCGTCTCGTACGCGTATTCGTCGATCGCGTAGCGTACGTGGCTCTAGGTGCTCAGGAAGACGTAGGTGATGTTCTCGGCCACGTCATGGCCCACGAAATCGGCCACGTACTGCTGGGACCGAACGCCCATTCCACAGTCGGTCTGATGGCCGCCTCGCTGGACCTGCCGCGCATTGCCCTCGGCGGGCTGTGGTTCGATCGAATCCAGGCCGCGATCATTCGAACCAGGTTAGCTTGCGATGATGCGTCTCGTCTTCGATGCTGACTTCCTCGTGCGTGATCGAGGACGACAGTGTTCCGAATCGTGCGAGGGTGGATGGCTCTGAACGACGGTCGTCAGATGTATGCGTGACCTCGTGATTGGCGACCGCTCCCCAACGTGTTCCTTCTGCCGTCGCTGTTCCTGAGATTCGCCGAAGAGCGTCGTCTCCGGCCCTGGCTGCAAGATTGAGTCGGTCTGACCTTCGCTAGGTCAGCTAGCCGGCGACCAGCTGCTGCCCGCCGTCGACGTCGTAGGTCGCGCCCGTGAGGGCCGTGTTGATCATGACGTGCACGGCGAGTGCGGCGACGTCGGCCGGGCCGACGACGCGCCGGATGGGCAGCGTGGCGCGGAGCTGATTCCGGCGGTTTTCGAGCTGATCGCCGAGAAGCGATGCCGACAACGGCGTGTCCACGAAGCCGGCGGCAATCACGTTGACGCGGACGGGTGCGAGCTCGAGCGCCAAGTTCGCTGTGAGGGCGGGGAGTGCGGCGGTCAGTGTCGCCGCGATTCCGAGACCGGCGCCCGGGCGGCGGGCTCCGGTGCCGCCCATGAACAGCAGCGTGCCTCCCGGTCTCATCTTGCCGGCGGCGTTGCGGGCGACCTGGAGTACCAACAAGAGGTGCTCGTCGAGGGCGCGGCGCGCCGCCGCGAAATCCATGTCGACGAGACGTCCATAGTACGGCCGGCCGGCCGTGACCATCACGTGGTCGATCGGGCTCGGGACGTCCCTGAAGAATTGCTCGAGCGCAGCAGGATCCATCGCGTCGAAGGCCGCTGTGCTCAACGCGCCGAGCTCGGTCGCGGCGCGCTTCAGACGCTCGGGATCCCGGCCAGTGAGGACTACGTTCGCCCCTTCAGCGCGGGCTCGTCGGGCGGTCTCGAGCCCGATGCCGGCGCTACCGCCGATCACGACTACGGTTTGCCCGCGCAGTTCCGGTTCGCGATGGCCGGCAGAGGCGGTGCTTGCTGAGCTCATGATTCCTCCAGGGTCAGACACAAGTTCATTGTGGGTTCACGTTCGGCTGACAGCTGGTCGTGCTCGACAGAGTCCAAGGCGAAGGGCGGCTTCCCCGTTGTTCGATTCTCCCGCCTGCAGCGTTGTCAGTAGGTGCTGCGTTCCCAGTGCTGGGAACGCGAGCCACTGCTGAGCAGCGATGCCCGGCAATATCTCGAAGACTCGCCGGCCAACAGGTCCCGGCAGCCGTCGTGATGTTCTCACTGTGGCTTACCGTCTAAAACAATTCCGCCGGACACACAGGGAGGTCGTATGGCGACTGCGTTGAACATGACGATGAAACTGAAGCAGGATGCCGCATCCCAGGCCAAGCTGGCCGGGTTGGGCGCGGTCTTTGCCCAGAAAGTCCAGCCGGCCATCGATGCTGCGCTGCGCCAATCGCAGATCGTGCACTATGCGCGCGTGTTGGTCGTCGACAACCAGTACATCCAGGTGCTCACCGAATTCGACGGCGACGGCGAGGTCTACACGGAGTTCTTTCGAAAGGCCCTCCCCGACGTGTTCAAAGCGATCTTCGAGCTGGTCGAGGGCGCCCCGGCGTGGGAAGAATTGAACGATCGCGATGCCTTTCACAAGTTCGCGCAAAGCAAGAACCTCAAGGCTCTCGGCTCGCACCCCACCGATCCGCGCCAGGGATTTCTCTTCGCTGCGTATCCCGATCTGGGCGTGAAACAGATTCTCCAGCAATCGGCAGCCGCGACCCGCTGACAACGGGACAACTCGAAGGGCCACAGCCGTGTCAGCAGCAACCGGTGTCGCTGTCGAGCTTGGAAATGTGCAGGGGCTCGTGCACGAACGCTATCCATGCCCGCTCTCGCGATATCTCCTGTTCAAGGTTGCGGGAGGCGACGGACGAAGGTTCTTGCGCGAGCTCCTGCCGCTCGTCACGGCGGCCCGCGCGGACGTCTCGCCCGGACAGAGACTCCTGAACATCGGCATGTCGTTCGAGGGACTGCGGGCGCTCGGGATCGCCGACGATGTCCTGAACGAGTTCCCACTCGACTTCAGCGACGGTCCGAGCCCCGGCGTCCTCGGCGACTTCGGGGCGAGTGCCCCTGAGAACTGGTGGCATCGCAAATTCCCGACGACCGACATTCATCTCCTCGTGCAGCTGACGGCTCACAGCGACGACGACATGAAGGCCGCGACCGACGTCGTGCGGAATGCGGCGGCGGCGACAGGCGTGTCCGAGTTGTCCGCGACACAAACGGACAATGAAACCATCGACGGACGCCTGCTTGGAAAAGGGCGGCTGCATTTCGGCTATCGCGACGGCATCTCACAGCCGAACGTGGCATGGTCGGACGACGAGATGGATGCGAGCCGTGTGAACTTCCGGCACTTCGTTCTGGGCTACTCGACGCCCGACATCAGCTCCAGCCCGAAGGTCGTGCGATCGCGGCCGGTCGCCTCGACGCAGGCGACCGACCTGGTACGCGATGGCTCCTACGCGGTGTTCAGGTGGATCTATCAGGACGTCGCGACGTTCAACAGGTTTCTGGAGATCGAAGGTCCGCGGCTCGCGCCCGATCGGCCCGCCGCGGAAGCCCAGGAGCTCCTGGCCGCAAAGATGATCGGCCGATGGCGCGACGGTACACCATTGGTGCTCTCGCCGGATTCATCGTCACCCGATCTCGCCGGCAGCAACGACTTCTCCTACTCAACGGCAGACCCGCATGGAGCCCGGTGTCCGTTTGCGGCCCACATCAGAGTCGTCAACCCTCGGGATCAGCCGTTGAACCCCGCGGAGTTCGGGTTCGTGCCGCGCGTTATCCGCCGAGGCACCCCATTCGGTCCCCCCCTCGAGGGCACGGCCGACGACGGCCGCCTGCGTGGGCTCGTGGGTGTGTTCCTGTGCGCGAGCATCTCAGCGCAGATCTACAAGCTGACCGCGTGGATGAAGCGGACCGACTTCAGCCCGCCCTTCACGAACTCCGCCGGACAGGATCCGCTGGCCAATCGCGAGGTGCCCGGCGCCTCCGCCGCGTTCGATATTCCCTCCGGCACGGGCAACACCACGATCACGTTGGCCGGGTTCACGAGAACGCTCGGGACCGCGTTCTTTCTGGTCCCAGGCCTGTCCGGGCTCCGCCTGATCGGACACGAATAGACCGCGACTCCTGCACTTTGCGGCTTTCATCGACGGCGAAAACGTCGTGTAATCTACGACAATGGTTGCCGCGCGATTTGCGCCGAGGTGACACAGAGTCGACATGCATTTTCAGTCTCAGGCTGCTCGGTAACATGGCTTATACCCGCCGGAAGTTCCTCGCGACCACAGGAGCGCTTGGCGCCGCGGCGGGTTTCACCCGTTCCGCCGGCGCTGCGAGACAGGCATCGGCGGGGAACGGTCAGGCGGGCGTGCCCGGCGTGGAGCTGAGCGTCGACGTCGCCGCGCTGCCGGACTACTCCCGCGATCTCGAGCGGTACCTGATCCGCCTGACGAACGATGCGCGTGAGCGGCGGAAACGTGTCATCGACGCGATCTCGACGCGGCAGGAAATTCTCGACCGGCAGAAGTACGTGGTCGGAGAGCTCTGGAAGATGCTGGGCGGGCCGCTCGATCGCACTCCCCTCAATGCCCGCGTGACAGGCACCGTCGAACGGCCCGGTTATCGAATCGAGAAGGTGACGTTCGAGAGCCGGCCGCGACTCTACGTGACTGCCAACCTCTATGTGCCGGCAGGAACGGGACGCCGCCCGGCGATCCTCGGCCCGCTTGGGCATTCGGTGAATGGCAAGGCGTGGCCAAGCTACCAGAGGCTCTTCTCCAACCTCGCGCGCAAAGGCTACGTGGTCCTCGCGTACGACCCGTTCGGGCAAGGCGAACGCATCGAGTATCCGGGAAGCCTGCCCGGCCAGTCTGCGCTGGGCGGGGGAACGAGCGAGCACGAGTACGCGGGACGCCGTCTCATCCTGCTCGGTGCCAACTTCGGCCTGTTCCGCGCGTGGGACGGCATCCGCGGGATCGACTACCTGCTGACGCGCGCGGAAGTCGATCCCGAGCGGATCGGCTGCTGCGGTCAGTCAGGCGGCGGAACACTGACGCAGTTCCTGGCGGCGCTCGACAGCCGCATCGGCGTCGCAGTCGTCTCCATGGGCAACACCGAGAACCTGGCGCAGGAGAACGTCGAGCCGCCCGGGTCGGCCGACGACGCCGAGCAGAACATCGTGCCGGCGCTGGCTCGCGGAATCGACCGGGCGGACCTGCTGTATGCGTTCGCGCCGAAGCCGCTGCTGATGACCATCACGCTGCACGATGCCGGTCACACGTATTCACCTGAATACGTATCCAGCTCGCGCGATCTCCTCGACGAGTACAAACGCGCGTACGGATTGCTCGGCGCCGGCGACCGCGTGGCGCTTCAGGCCACCACGGTTTCCCACGGATACGTGTACGAAATGCGCCGGGCGACGTACGCGTGGTTCAACCGCTGGTTCGACGTGAAGAACGTGGACGACGACGAGCCGTCTCAGGCCGTGGAACCGGATGCCACGCTATTCGTGACCCCGACCGGTTTCGTCACGTCGTCGTTCGGCGGCGAGACGGCGCTCTCGCTGACACGGCAGATGTCGGATGCGATTCACACGCCTCCGTCGCTCCCCGCCGATGACGTGCGTTCGCGGATTCGCAGCGTGCTCGGCGTCGAGGAGTCACGCGGCGAAGCGTTGGCGGCCCGCGTCCTGGCCACGATCAAAAAACCGGGATACCGGGCCGAACAGTTCGAGTTCACGAGCGAACGGGAGATTCGCACACCGGGCTGGCTGCTCACGCCGGACAGTTCTGGTCCCTCCACGCCTACCCTGCTGTACGTAGGCGAAGCAGCGGCGTGGAGCTCGGTCGCGGAGGATGCGTTCGCGGAGCGGCTGTGCGCAACTGGTAGATGCCGCGTTGCGGTCATCGACGTGCGCGGACGCGGCGACACCGCGATCGGCTACCCGCCGCGCGGACGATTCTATTTTCCTGGCCGCATCACGGACGAGGCTTACGTGGCCTGGTTCATGTTGATGCTCGGAAAGCCGCTCCTCGGCGGACAGGTATACGACACCCTGCGCACGCTCGATTATCTTCGCTCGCGTTCTGACGGCGGCGCTCCTGTGTCGCTCGTCGGCGACGGCCCTCACGGGTTGATCGCGCTCTACGCCGCGGCACTGGATTCCCGCGTTCGAGGCGTCGCGCTGCGCGGGACCATTACGGACTATCGTTCGCTCGCCGTCGCCGAACGCTACACTCAGCCGTTCGGTATCTACGCCTACGGGATCCTGCGGGAATACGACTTGCCCCATGTGGCAGGCGCGGTTGGACCACGACCGGTGCTCCTGCTCAACTCCGTGACGGCGCGTGGCGAACCGGCCGGCGCGGCAGATCTGGGTCTCTACAAGAGTGTTCCGAACGTCACCGTTCGGACGCTGGACGCCGCCGACAATCCCGTGCAGGTTCTGGCCAGCTGGGCGGCCGGGCGCTGACGTCTACTCGCGCCTTCGGCAAGCTCCAGCCGAAGTGGAACCGCGGGCGCGCACTTATCCATACTTGCTCAAGCCGGAGTGAAGTCCTCGGTTTGAAATCTTTGGCGGATGAGAACTTCCTTGAGCCTCAAGATCTGCTGTCCTGTCAGTTTGGTTCCGAGAGCCTCCTCGATCGCGGCCAGCAGTGCCTCCGTTTCCTCCACTGAGAGTTGAAGATCGACCCCAATCCGAGCCATTTGATTACTCCAGGCCTGAAACTGCGTTTGAATCACGAGAGGGTGAAGCTCTCTGCCGGGGGCTTCAGATGCAAGGTGCGTGCGCGTGGAGCTCAACAAGAAGTCGGTTGCACTCCCCCGGATACCGGAGAGTGCCACAGCAGTCATCTGGGAGGGTCGAGGATCGATTCCACGTGTCAGATGGCGGACACGCTCCGAAGGTGTGACCGCAAACGCGTCAGACTGCGAACGTTCCGCCCCGTAGTCCCGTCCCTGACCGATTTGGCCCGGCTCCCCTGCTGGCAGGATGGTCCCGTCCGCGCCGTTGTTGTCTACTCCGAGTGTGAAACCCCATTCTCCACATGCGGGCCCGGTGTCTGGTCGTGCGCATCCAGCGTGGTCGTCTGAACGCTTGAGTGCCGCCCTGGCGTCTTCGTTCGCGACTGAGTCGGTAGTCGTGCTCGCAAATCGGCAGCCTTTCAGTCACGACTGGATGCCCGGTCAGGGGATCGCCGTGAGCCGCTCGAGCGGTGGCCTGGTGACCGCGCTGGAGCCGGTGATGCGGGCCTGCTTCGGCACGTGGGTCGCCCACGGCACGGGAACCGCGGACAAGGCCGTCGTCGATTGCCGTGACGGCGTGCGGGTTCCACCGGCAACACCGACGTACCGGCTTCGACGGGTCTGGCTGAATGGCCCGGAGGAGCGCGGCTACTACTCCGGGTTTGCCAACGAAGGCCTCTGGGCGCTCTGCCATGACGCCGGCGTGAAGGCAGTGTTTCGCTCGAATGACTTCGAAACGTATGCGACGGTGAACGCACGATTCTCAGAAGCCGTGTTCGAGGAAGTGGAGGGTGACTCGCCTCTCGTCCTCGTGCAGGACTACCACTTCGCCCTCGCGCCGCTCTACATTCGAAAGCACCTTCCTCAGAGCACGATCGTCGCTTTCTGGCACATCCCGTGGCCGCGACGGAGAAAGCTCATGGCTTGCCCGTGGTGGCGAGAGTTGCTGTACGGCCTCCTGGCCAGCAGCATCGTCGGATTTCAGACGACCGACGATTGCGTGAATTTCCTGGACTCGGTCGATGCCTTGCCGCGATGCCGCGTCGACAGGACACAGAACGTCGTCACGCACGATGGCCACAGGACCGTCGTGCGGGCGTATCCAGTGTCGCTCGAGTGGCCGAACAGTCTGGTGTCGGAGTCGCTGCCTGTCGATGCCTGCCGAGAGGCGGTTCGTCGCGAATTGGGTCTGGACCCCGGTATTCGCCTGGGGATCGGCGTCGATCGTCTCGACTACACCAAGGGCATCGTCCACAAGCTTCTCGCAATCGAAAAGCTCCTGGAGGACCATCCCGATCTCAGGGGACGATTCGTCTTCGTCCAGATCGCGGAACCGAGCAGGACGGGACTGACTGCATATCGCGATATCAGGACGAGCGTGGTCAACGCGTGCGCACGCATCAACGAACGCTTTGGTACGGGAACGTATCGGCCGATCGTCCTGCGCGAAAGACACCACGAGCCGGCGGAGGTGTACAGGTTCCTGCGCGCCGCCGACCTGTGCTACGTCGGAAGTCTGCACGACGGCATGAACCTGGTGGCCAAGGAATTCGTCTCGTCGAGAGACGACGAGCGCGGCGTGCTGGTACTCAGCCGGTTCGCGGGAGCGGCGCAGCAGCTCCGCGGTGCGCTGATGGTGAACCCGTACAAGATCGAGGAGTCGGCCAGTCGTCTTGCCGAGGCCTTGCAGATGCCCGAACAGGAGCAAGCGGATCGTATGCGGTCCATGCGAACGGTCGTGGCGGAATTCAATGCGTTCTGGTGGGCAGGGAGAATGATCGAGGATGCAGCGAACTCCCGTCAGGCAGGTCGGAGGAAAAACACGATTCCGTTTGCGGGCTCTTCCCGGCGCAGGCTGAACTTTCGCGTCGGCGAGTCGGCCGGCTATGACGTCACTTGTACAGCGGGAACGGCTGCCGTCGCTCGCGAAAGGCTGCGGCTTCACGATCCCATTGATCGAGCAGCGCGGGGAGGGTTCCGCTTGCGATCGCCAGTCTGGCCTTGTCGGACCCCGTGAGCCGATCGGATCAAGAACCCTCCTCGGCGGGTCGGAATGTTGTCGGGATCAACGATGTGGCCAGTCTGGAGCGGCGCACGTTACCTGCCGATCGCCCACTCAACTCCGTTCAAGAGAAGACGACGAAACTCGGCGTTCTTGAAGTCGTCCGGGTGCCCGAGAGACGTATAGAAAATCCGGGCCTGCTTACTGCCGTACGTGTGCGTCCAGGCGACGGGTTCGGGCGGCGCGCCCGGTATCGTTCCCATCAGAAGCGGTGTGGTGCCGCTCTCCAAGGGATTGACTTTGTAGAGAGAGCCAGCACCCGTCAGCCGCTCCACGGAGATTCCCTGGAGGATGGGATGCTTCCCTGCGCGTGGCGCGAGCGCCACGATGGTTGGAGGCCCGGCATCGTAGTGGTTGGTGTAGTGCCCGCCGAGCACCGCCGGATCGAAGTCCTGCCATGTCGAGAGCGGCGCCGCGGCCGGCGGATCGGTGGGCCGCAGCGCAAACGCGTGGCATGCGGTGCGAATCCCGAGGAGCGGTTTGCCCGCCGCAAGATAGGCACGAACGGCACCGAGCTGTTCGGCCGGAGGAGTGCGGCGGCGAACGCTCAGCACCAGCAAATCGGCCGTCCGCAGCGCCTCGATCAACCCTGGAAAATTGTTCTTGTCGGCCGTCTCCGCATTCACGATCGTGACGCGGTAGCCACGCGGCTCGAGCTCCTTCCGGGCAAACTCCGGAAGCGTTTCCCAGGTGTGATACTCGTCCTCCCCGATCATGAAGACGATGTGCTGGGCGCGCAGGGCGTCCACAGGATGCAGGATCATCGCCGCCAGTGTCAGCGCGAGAAGAATTCTGGTCATCTTTGCCTCGGGGCCTTCATCGGCGTCTCACTTGAGGCTCTTGATGAAGAGCACAAGCGAATCCAGTTGTGAATCCGTCAGCACGCCTGCATAACCGGGCATGCTGACTTCACCGCGCTCGTAGCCTGACACGACTTTCGCGGCAGGCTGGAGGATCGATTCCCGCAGGTAGGCCTCATCGGCGATCACCCGTATCACGCCGCCGGCAACGGTACGCTGACTGCCGTATAGGCCACGCCAGGACGGGCCCAGTCTGGCGAGTGACGTGGCGTCAATCGCGTGACACGCGATGCAGCCGTACGCCTGATACAAGCGACGCCCTTCTTCCTCACTGGCGGGCGCTGGCGCGCCCTTGGTGTTGACCGCTGGCGCGCCCTTGGTATCGACAGCTGACGCGCTCACGGCCGCGGATCTCGGTGACAGATCGACTGTCAAATCGCGAAATCCTTCTGCCTGTGGATTGAAGGCCGGCAGAGAGTACGGTGTGAAATAGGCGGTCTCCTGAAACTTCGCGCCTGCGGCCGT
Organism: uncultured Acidobacteriota bacterium; assembly: GCA_963730995.1. Taxonomy (GTDB): domain Bacteria; phylum Acidobacteriota; class Vicinamibacteria; order Vicinamibacterales; family 2-12-FULL-66-21; genus CAVSUB01. Next base: position 1,726,740 of record CAVSUB010000013.1, read on the forward strand.
CGCGAGCGACCAGCTTATGCGCATCTGCATCACCGGCGTCATATCCGGCACACCGACGAATACGCTGCGACCGTCGTTCGACAGGTAGGCGCTGCTCGGTGACAGCCGATCCATGCCCGGCGTGCCATCGGCCTTGAACTGCGGCGACCCGTACTGATAGGTGCGCACGTAGTGCCAACTCGCGAGCGAGTAGTTGTCGGGATTGACCGCCGCGGCGGCGTCGAGTGCCGCGTCGAAGCGAAGGAGCACGCCCTTGTCCATCGGTACGACTTCGCGAGGTACGGTGGAGGCCGCGCCCGTATAGCGGACGCGACCCAGGCCTGCGAGCCGGGTGGCGGTCGTCCCCCACCCGAAGATCTGGAACCCCGCGACGTACAATTGGCCGTCGGCGGGATTGACGGAGCCGTTGAGCGGCGGAAACTCGAACTCGCGGGTAATGCTCACGACTGCCGCCTGCGGCTTCGCAGTGCGATTGTTGAGCAAGACCCTGAACAGCTCCGGGTTGTTGAACGAGATATACACGAGACCGTCGTCGAGCGGCCCCATCCGCGCGCCAAACAACCAGACCTGCGACATGGCGGACGCGTTGGCCGTGTGCGGAATCCAGGTCAAGGGATCGGCGATCGGTGCCGGGTAGACTTCGCGCGGACGTTTGTCACTCAGGAAGCCGTAGAACTGCTGGTCGCGCACGATGTGCAACGGCGTGCTCGGAACATAGTTGCCCTGCTGGTCGCTCGCCGTCACGAGGCCGGTGCGTATGTTGACGCCGATGTTCGGCTGCCGGAATCCGTAGCCGAGGACCGTGGCTCGGCGTCCGTCGGACGAGATGCGCAGCACGCTGCCGTTGTGCTTGCCGAAAGTGGTGGCCTCCTGGCCGCCCTTGGCGATGACAAATTCCCCACCCGGCGCGAGCCGCAGCGTACTCGGGAACTCACGCGTGTCGGCCGTCTGGGCGAAGGCGTTGGAAAACAGCTCGTGAACGTCGGCCTCGCCGTCGCCGTTCGTGTCGCGCAACCGCCAGATGCCGTTGCGATCGAAGACGTAGATCTGCTCGTCGCGAATCGCAAGCGTCATCGGCTCGTGCAGCCCCGACGCGAAGCGCCGCCAGCGGACGTTGCCGCCAGGGCCGCCTGTGCCGCCAGGACCGTCCAATCCTCGAATCGTCCACACATCACCGTCGATCGTCACGGCCACACCGGTGCCATCGCGGAGGAACTGGATGTCGCTGAGGCGCACGTTGCGCCGCCACGGATTGTCGAGCGGCAACGCGACATCGTCCACCACGTACGCGTCTTTGGCCGTCGATCGTGTGATGGTGCTGGTGACTTCCTGGGTCCACCTGCGGACGGGCGCATCGGACGGCATCGCATATGCCGGAGCGGGCGGCGCCACCGGACCACTCCTGAAGACGACTGAAAACTCCGCCGATTCGCGGCGGGGCGGCACGCGCACGACCCACACCGTCGCGGCGTTGTGTCGTGTGTCCGGATACTTCTCCAATGCGACATTCGGCGGCGGGGGGGCGCCGCCCTTTCCGCTGATTCCGAGCGAGACGTCAGCGGGCTTGGAGCCCAGCACGAGCCACAGCGTGCGAGTCGAGATTCCGACCCGGAGCTGCCGGACGAACGTCCAGGCGCTGTCCTCTTCCGAAACTGCCAGCCGCTCGCGCACATCGGCGCCGCCGGCGGTGTACTCGAGGACCACGCCGTCAGCAACCTGGCGGACCGCGGTGAAGCGTCCCATCTCCTCGGCCAGCGGCCCGCGTCCCACTTCCTCCGGACTGGGGGCCGGTTCGCGGGGATCCTCGAACGATGGGTGCTCACCCACCTGCCAACCGGGATAGATGCCGCTGGCGAGCCATACTGGCCCGTTTGGCTCGGGCAATCCATTCTGTCCGCCTGGCGTCTTGCGATCGGGCCGCTGGTACGATCCGGGCGCCAGTGCCGTAGGCGTCACGCCGTGGCCGCGCCAGATCGCCGCGACGCGCAGCAGATCGAGATCGAACCCGGCCCAGTGGTTGCGCCCGACCCTGAGCACCAGCGCGCGCGGGGTGAGGTTGTCGGCCGGCAGCCCCGGACCTGCGCTGCGCGCGTCGAGAACAGACGAAAAGAACGGAAAGTCCGGCTCGATCCAGTCGGCCCAGGCAGGTGTGGTCTGGAGCTGCAGCGGCGCGCGCGCTGGAATGCTCGTCACCGAGAGAAGAGCTATCAGCAGCGTGACAACGACCAGCGTCAGCGTTCTCGTGGATCTCGTCACACCCGGCTCACTTTGGACGATTCACAAGTCGCGAACGGCGGGCCAACCATCCACGCTCGCCGCGGCGCGGACGGCGCGCACAATCGCATCGGCGACGAGATCCGCGGCCAGCGCTCCGAGCAGTGTGATTCCGAGGTCCGGTCGCTGCAGCTTCGCGGTCGAGACCGCGAAGAGTTGATCGCCGTCACCTGTCGTGTGATACGGCCGGATCGCGCGCCCCGCGCCGCAGTTCGCCATCATCGCCAGCTTCGTCAGCGCCGTCTTCGAGAGATCCACATTCGTCGCCACGACGGCCAGCGTGGTGCTGCGAAGCGCCGCGTCGTCGAGCGCGGCGCCCGGCGTGCCGGAAACGATCGCACGCATCACGTCGCCCAGCGCAGCACGCGGAGCGCCCGAAGCGTGTTCCAGCGGCTCGGCTCGCCGGCGCGGCCTTCCATCTCGAAGTGCACCGGACCCGGATGCGGATTCTCGAGCGGCCATCGCCCGTGCTCGTCACGCTTCTTCGCCACCAGATCGACCGCCTCGGCGATGCGCTCGTCTGGCGCGACGCCCGCTCTGCGCAGGTAGTCGAGCCCCCACAGGATGTCGTAGTGCCAGCGCGTGGGAAACGAACACTGCGTCCACGCGGCGGGCCTGCCGGAGTTTTCGATCGAAGTTGACGATCTGTCCGGTCGATCGCGATCGGAACAGGCGGCGCTCGAGGAGATATTCCTGTCCGCGAAGGCGAGCGGCGGTGACGTCAGGCACCGGACCCTTCGCCCTCTCGTACTCCAGCAATCCTTCGAGCACGCAGATCGTCGTGTGGAATGACGACCGCTGGCTGCGCGGGGCGTCGCAGTTCCAGCCGCCGTCGCTCAACTGCTCCTGCAGCAGGCGGCCGACGAGACGATCGCTGGCCTCGCCGAAATACGCACCGATCGCCAGCACCCGTCCGTTGATACAGGGCTCGACCTCGCCCTCGAAGAACGGCGAGTCGCCGAACTCCGCGCCCCAGGTGCAGCGCTCGCGCACCTGGCCGATGGCCCTGTCGCACCCGATCGCTCGTCGGGTCCACGCCGAGATCTCGCAACAGCTGGAGCGTGTCCTGGGTGGAGATCCAGGCGTGCGGCACGAACGCCGCGCCGCCCCAATGGCCATCCGATCCTTGCAGGTCCAGCAGGCGAGCCCCCCAACCCTCTGCGGCCACACGCGATCGCTCACGCGCAACGGTCGCGTCCGACTCGGCGATCAGGTCGCGCATGACCTGCCACCGAATCGAGGGATCCGAGTCGAGCAGCCACTCGATGACGCTCATCCGCATACTTTAGTCTCAGGTCATGTTCCATGAAGCTGACAGCTCTCAGCTTTCAGCTGCCAGCTTCTGAACGGGACCTGGACTTGGAATTCACCTGAGCCTGGTGCGAATCCCATGAAGCCGCCAATCGCGACTTCGCCAGTCGCGCTTCAACCTCAAATTCAGCGCGGGCACATTGCCGCACGACACCTTGATGAAGAGCATCGAGCCCATCGGGACCGAGGTGGCGCCCCGCGTGCGGGACATGATGCACGGATAGGGGACTCGCGTCATTCACCGGTGGTTCTGCTCAGGACATCCACCGCTGATCATTCCGAGAAAGTGCCGTTTCGGACCCGAATGCGGGTCGGCGAGCCACGCGAGCAGATCACCGAGCTCGACGCCTATCAGCCGCGGCCCGCAAGGCGTGTCCTGGCCGATATAGATCGGCGCGCTCTGCGGAAGTTCACGTGCGAAGCCGACGGTGATGCCGTCTCCCTCAGTCGACAGCCAGACGGGTGTCACTGGACGCCTTCGCGAATCTGTCGCAGGACGTGTCGAGGTGGACTCCACCGGCAACGCGAACTCTCGCTGAGCCACGCAGGTCATCGTTCCCTCGATCGGTCGCGGGTCCGCCCCCACATACCTCGTCGATACCTCGTGCCCGCGCAGTGCCGTGGCAGTCTCGTCGATGCCCATCCACCCTGGCGGACAGCCAAACTGCGCAAAGTCACCCGGCTTGATGTAACCGCGCTGAACCGCGGCATCCTCCACCCACGCCGAGCGGCCCAAAGGCTCTCGAGCGCGTCGCGGGTCGCCACCGTGACACGCGATCGCGAGGACCTGGCACACCAGAATCGCCAGCATCGATATCTTCATCTTCGCGTGCCGGACGCTGACTCGACCTGGCATTACCGTCGGCTTCGCTGCGTAACGAGTGACCATGCTGCAAGGATGCCGTACCTCCGCGCCCTATTGCGCGGAAGCCGGCCACCTGGCCGGATCCCGCGCGCATCGTCGCCACAGGCGAAGGACCTACTGCAGGTTCGTCTTGAGGAACTGGAGCACGACCGGCCAGGACTCCTGCGCGGCCTTCAGGTTCGCGCCGCCTGCCCCGCCCTGCGCGAACATGAATCCATGGCCCGCGCCTTCGTAGGTATGGATCTCGTAACTCTTGCCCAGCTTCTTCATCGCGGCTTCGGTTCCGGGCACCGTTGCGCCGATGCGCGCATCGTTTCCGGCGTAGAGGCCGATGACGGGCGCCTTGAGGTTCGCCAGCGCCGCCTCCTGCGTGTTGTCGGAGGAACCCGGAGCATCGCCGTAGTACACGACGGCAGCGTTCAGCCCGGGCTGAGCCGCCGCATAACCGAAGCTGCGCGACCCGCCCCAGCAGAAGCCGATCACGCCGGTCTTGCCGTTCGAGGCAGGCAGTTTCTTGCCGTATTCCATCGCGGCGTTCAATCGCGCATTGACGTCAGCCGGGGTCAGTCCCTGAATCGACTGGCCGACGCCGGTGCCGAGCGAGTCGGTGCCTCCGCCGTTCGGCCCTTTCCCCGAGAGAAAATCGGGCACGATCGCGATGAATCCGTCCTGCGCGAGCTGATCGCCCATCGCGCGGGCCATGTCGGACATTCCGCGGATGTCGTGGATCACCAGCACGACTCCCGCCTTTTGCGCGCGCTCCGGGTAGACCACCCAGCTCTTGAGCACGGTGCCGTCAGCCATCTTCACGTCGGCCCACTCGCCGTGACGGCTGGATTCCTTGAGCGCCCGTGCCGCGTGTTCCGCGGTGCCCGGGGGAATCGCGTCGTTCCATGGCACATCGATCTGAGGGCCGCCGCGGCCCCCGCCCGGCGCGCCGGGTGCCTGCCCCGGCGCCGGAGCCTGGGGCGCCCCAGGCGCCTGAGCGGCGGGTGCCTGCATATCGTGCATGTGGGAATGATCGAGCGCCGCCTGCTGCGCCCCAGCCGACGCGGCCATGGCCAGCATCGACACTGTCAAAACGACTGACTTCATATCAACTCCTCCGTGAACTGAGACGGAACCTGACCAAGACCGCATCGATCGTGACGGTATTCTCGCTCATCTGCGGCGCCCGGGTCGCTGAACGCGCCCTAACGATGTTCAGATATCCACCTCGGTCCTAGCCATCTCACAAATGCTAAGCGAGCGAGTACCGCGAGCGAGCCACGCGATCGGAGCGCGCCGACGACGCGGCGCGCGAGAGCGCGTGTAGGGGAGTCCGAGGGGCGAAGCCCCTCGGATTGACACGAGACGCAGTAGCATGACCACGACGGCATGAACGACAGAGTCACGACAACCAGGTCTCGGCACGTTCGTCTTCCAGAATCTCAGAAAGAAGCCCGCAGCCAGCAGGCAGCAATTCACGATCCGGATGAGAGGTGCAGCGTGGAGAGTCGATCCTTCTTGCCCGTGGCACGACGCGAATTCCTCCGGCAGAGCGGAATCGGCCTGATGGGGTCCGCGGCATTCCTGGCGTCACGCCAGGTCGCGTACGCCTACCCGCTCGACGGCGTCATGGGAGTGCAGTCAGCCGATATCCGGCAGCAGCTCCAATCGGATCTCGACGGCACGCTGAAGACGCTCGCCGCTTGGGGGTACAAGGCACTCGACCTGGTGGTCCCGACGGGACCGGGCCAGCCGGCCCGCTATCGGGAGTCGCTGAATGCCGCCGGCATGATCTGTCACAACGCCCACTTCCCGGCCGCGATGTTCGAGGACGACCGGTGGAGCGAAGCCCTCGAGATCGCGCGCACGCTCGGCGTCAAAGAGATGGTCTGCGCCGGCGGTATTCGCGCCGCCACCGCAGACGACTGGAAGAAGTACGCCGACCTCCTGAACCGCAACGGTGCCAGAACGAACAAGGAAGGCCTGCAGCTCGGATGGCACAACCACGGAGAGTTCAAGCCGATCGACGGCCAGGTGCCGTTCGACATTCTCCTGAACAACACTGATCCGGCGCTCGTGAAGTTTCAGATCGACGTCGGCAACATGGCGCAGGCCGGCGGCGACCCGGTCGCCTATCTGAAGAACTACCCAACGCGGTACTACTCCATGCACGTCAAGGACGTGAAGGATGGCCGCATCGGATTCGCCGTCGGCGAAGGGACGCAGGACTTCCCCACCCTCTTCAAGCTCGCCAAGGCGGCGAACATCCACAACTTCGACGTCGAGACCGGCGCACCCGCCGCGGAGGTCATGGACAAGGTCAAGCTGAGCGCCGATTTCCTCAAAGGTTATCCGCTCGTCTAACCGATCGATGCATCGAAAGGGCCTGCCAACTGCTACGCGGCGGCTCTTTCGAGATCAGCGTTCAGGAGGCGGTTGCACTCGATCGGTCGGCGTGGCCTCCCGCCGGGTGTGGTCCTTGTACCAACTCATCATGTAGAGCGCGGTGCGCATGAAGTTCGACGGTTTGGAGGTCGTTCCGTGATACTCCCCTTCGAACCGCAGCAGCTTCGTGTCGATGCCACGCATCTTCAGGGCGGTGTAGTACTCCTCGCTCTGCGGCATCGGCGTCCGCATGTCGAGCACGCCTGTCATGACGAGCGTCGGGGTCTTGACGTTGCCGACGTACATCAACGGCGACTGCTTCAACCACTGCTCAGGCTTTTCCCAGAAGGGCGCGTCGAAGAAGTTCGCGGTGAAGAGCGGAACGTCCGTGTGACCCATGAAGCTGAGCCAGTCGATCACGGGACAGCGCACTGCAGCCGCTGCAAATCGATCGGTGTGGCCGATCACCCAGCTCGATAGGACGCCACCGCCGCTGCAGCCGCCAACGAACATGTTCCGGCTGTCGACATTGCCCTTCGCAATGGCCGCGTCCACGCCTGCCATCAGGTCGTCGTAGTCGACGCCCGGATACGCGCGCTCGATCGCGTTTCCAAAGCCGGACCCGTAGCCCGTGCTGCCGCGGGGATTCGTGTAGAGGACCATGTAGCCGTTCGCCGAGAACAGCTGGAACATGAAATTGAAGCCGACGTTGTACATCCCGTGCGGGCCGCCATGGATTTCCATGATCAACGGATACTTCCGGCTGCTGTCGAACGACGGCGGCTTCACGAGCCATCCCTGCACCTTCGTCCCGTCTCCGGACGTGTACGCGATTTCCTCGACGGCGCCGAGCGTGATCCCGTTGAGCACGTCTTCGTTGACGTGTGTCAGCTGCGCGACCTGTCCGGGCTGCGCGAGGTCGATTCGGACCACGTCCGGCGGCTGGTGCGCCGCCGAGCGCACGCCGACGCCTACAGGCTTGCTGCTGACGGATGTCAGCGAGACCATGTGTGCGCCGCTGGTAATCGCCCGCGGAGCTCCGGAAAGCGGAGCGAACTGAACGTTCGACGTGCCGCGGTCGTCGGCCGCAAAGTAGACGCCCGAACTGTCCGGCGCCCACTGCGGATTGACGGCATCGCGATCGAGCGCTCCGGAGACCTTGCGCATGCCGTTCCCGTCGAGGCCGACCACAAAGAGCTCTTCGCTCTTGTAGCTGGCCCTGGTGAACGGATGGCCGACGAAGGCTACGAACTTGCCGTCCGGCGAAATCCGCGGGCTCGACCAGTTTCCGCGCTCGCCAATCAGTTTGCGGCGGGCGCCGCTCGCCACGTCAATCGCGAACACGTCCGAGTCCCGATAGCGGAGATCCGCGTCCGGCACGTCGAGGCCGTCTACGACGATGGTTCGGCCGTCTGGAGTCCAGTCGAGCCCAACGGTTCCTGCCATGCCGTCGAATCGGGCGCCCACGTTCCAGTCGCCTGAAGTCAGCGCTCGAGGAGTGCCTCCATCCGCAGGCACGACAAAGACGTGCGTGAAGCCGGCCTCGGTGTAGCCGACACGATCCTGCCTGTAGTGCAGCCTGTCGATTACCGCCGGCGCCTTCGTCCATTTCGCGCCCTCGGGTGCCTTCGGCAGCGGGATGTCCCACTTCGCCTCCTTGGGCACGAGCATCGTCAGCGCAATCTGCTTCCCATCCGGCGACCACCGCAGGTTCGACGGCGCGTGCTGGACCTGGGTGATCTGCGTGGCCGCGTTCTCGGTCATCCAGCGGACGAAGACCTGTGGTGCTTTTGGCTCGCCCTCCGCGATGTAGGCGATCCGCGTTCCGTCCGGCGACCACTCTGCATCCGAGCCCTTCGTGAGGAAGCGGTTCTTCGACCCGTCCGCGTTCATCACCCAGAGCGACGCCTCCATCCTGTCTTCACTCTGGTTGACCCAGCGGCGCGTGTAGACGACCTGCGCGCCGTCGGGCGAAATCTGCGGATCCGCCACTGTCTCGTAATTCAGGTAGTCCTCCACTTTCAGCACCTTGACGCCCGAAGCGGGCTGCTGTGCCGCGGCGTTGGCGACGGCGATTCCGACGGCGATTACGATCGCTGCGCGCTTGCACTGTGCCATGGGGGTTCTCCTGTCGGGCGCAGCCTAACACAAGGGCGGCCGCCAGGCGTCTTGCGGGTGAAACCGTCCTGGTCCATGCTCAGTGTCGTTACGAAGGAATCAATGAGTGAGGCGCGTTGACGATGAAGATTGGAAGACCAGTCATCGGCGTGCTCGTGGCAGCCATTGCCGGCACGGCGGGAAGCCAAAATCGCGGCGTCCGCTACGGACCTGGCGTGTGCGGCCCCATCGATCCCGTCTACGTCAAGACGTCTACAGAGACGGGTGGGCAGCCGTTTCCTTTGAGTACCGCTGAAGTCGCGCAGTCATCGCGCGTCATGGAAGCGTCGTTCATGCCGCAGATGCTTCTGTGGGCCTCGGGCGACTCGGAGCTCTCGTATTCAATCCCGGTCGATGCGTCGATTGCACGAATGATGGTCTCCGGAACGTTTGACGGTACCGGGGGATCGCTGACGCTGATTGGGCCCGATGGCGCTTCGATCCGCCAAGGCGACAGGGTCGCCGACACGATCCTGAACTGTGGACGGATCGTCACGGTCGACGCGCCGGCTACGGGAACATGGCAGGTGCGCGTCGCGCCGACGGGCCGTTTCTGGCTCAGCATGCACTCGAAAAGCGAACTGTCGTTGAGCCGCGCCGAATTCGTCGAGAAAGAGGCAGGCTCGGAGCTCTTCGTCCGAATCCAGGGTGAGCCGATCGCCGACCGGCCCGCGACGCTGCGGGTCTCTGTGTCGAGGGCGACGAAGAGTCCGACGTTCCAGCTCGTGTCGCTGGACGCGCGGCTGCTCCAGACCCTCGATCTACAGTCCAGCGGTGAGACGGAATTCAGCGGTACGGTCACGCTTCCCGCTGAGCCCTTTCGCGTGCTCGTGAGCGCCATCGACGAATCCGGCGCTCGTGCTCAGCGCATCTGGCCGGGCTTGTTTCACGGTGAAGTCATCGAAGTGGTTCCGCCGCCGGGCGAGACAGTCAAAGCGGGAACCCGGGTGCCCGTCACGTTCAGGATCGTGAATCATGGTCCGCCCGTCCGGTTGAATCTCGTCGCTTCCGATCACCGCGGCAAGGTGATTCCTGTCGAACCGGCGACGCTCGACCTCGGCGCCACCGCCGAGGGCACGGCCATGGTGGTGCTGACGGTACCCGCGGACGCAGAACCGGCGAGTGAGGTCAGCATCCACCTGACGGCCACTGCCGATGCCACGGCCTCCATCGGCGGCTTCAACGGCGCGCGGAAAGCCTTTACCGTGAGCCGCGAGTAGTTCGTTCAACCACATCGATATAATCGCTGCCAGTGTCCCTCTCTCAGCCGGCCGACGATCTGGCCGCCGGTCGTGTGGCCCTCGAGGCGGGAGCCTGGCAGCAGGCGCTCCAGGCCTTCGAACGAGCGGTGAAGGCCGACGAATCGCCGGAAGCGCTCGAAGGTCTTGGGCTTGCGGCGTGGTGGCTGGATCTGGCACCCGTCGTGTTCGATTCCCGCGAGCGCGCGTATCGCGCGTATCGCGGCCGCCGCGATCAGCTGTCGGCCGCCCGGGTCGCCATCTGGATCGCATGGGACAGTGCCGCGTTCCGGGGCGAAGAAGGCGTCGCGAAGGGCTGGCTCCAGCGCGCGCGCCGCCTGCTGGAAGGGCAGCCGGACTCCGCCGAACACGCTTTTCTGGCGGCCCGCGCCGCGGTCTTCGCTCTCCTGGACGACGGCAATCCTGAAGAAGCCGAAACGCTGTCCGCCGAAGCCATTCGCGTCGGCCGGGCGATCGGCGCGATCGACTATGAAATGGTCGGCCGCGCGCTGCACGGATTCTCGCTCGTGACGATGGGCCGGGTCCCGGAGGGGTTGCGCGAGCTCGACGAAGTCAGCGCGGCGACGCTCGCGGGCGAGCTGAGCGATCGCCTGCTGATCGCGCTCGCCGGTTGCTATCTGATTGGCGCCTGCGATCGCCTCCGCGACCACGAGCGCGCGGTCCAGTGGTGCGACCGCATCAAGGAACACAGCCGGAAGTGGGGACTGAAGCCGCTCTTCGCCGTGTGCCGGACGCAATACGCGTCGGTGTGCATGTGGCGCGGCGCCTGGGAAGAAGCCGAGCGTGAGCTCACGAACGCCTGCGACGAGCTCGCCCTCTGCCGCCCGGGAATGACCAGCGACGGCCTTGCCCGCCTCGGGGAGCTGCGGCGGCGGCAGGGACGGCTCGACGAAGCAGCCGCGCTGTTCGATCGCGGAGGCGCGCATCCGATCGCGTCGCTGGGACGCGCGGCGATGGCACTCGATCAAGGAGAGCCCCGACACGCAGGAGAGCTCGCCGAACGCTATCTGAGGCGACTCCCCGCGAAGAACCGCACGGAGCGCGCCGCCGCGCTGGAACTGTTGATCCGCGCCGACGTCGCGCTCGGGGGAGAAGAGGACCTCGATCGCGCGCGGGTAGCGCTGGAGGAGCTTCGAAGCATCGCCGAAGAGGCGCACACGCCGGCGCTGCTCGCCTCGGCAAGCCTGTCGTCAGGCTGGATGGCGCTCGCCGCCGGCGACCACGACGTCGCGCGGCGCGAGATCGAAGATGCCGTGGACTTGTACGAGCGGAGCGGAGCGCCGTTCGAAACGGCCCGGACGCGCATCGACCTCGCGCGTGTGATGGAACGACTGAATCGCACCGACGCCGCCGTGGCGGAAGTCCACCGCGCACTCGAAGCCCTGACACGCCTCGATGCCCGCCTCGAGATCGCCGCCGCCGAGGCGCTGCGCGATCGACTGACGGCGTCCCCCCGATCGGCCGCGGCCGGTCCCGTATCGCGCGACGCGGGCGGGCTGACGGCCCGCGAGGTGGAAGTGCTCCGGCTGATCTCGAGCGGCCTGAGCAATCAGGCGATCGCCAAGCGGCTGTCCATCAGCGAGCACACCGTGCATCGGCACGTCGCGAATACGCTGTCGAAGCTCGATGTGCCGTCGCGGTCGGCCGCCGTCGCCCAGGCCGCCAGGCTTGGGTTGCTCTGAGCCCAGGAACCGTGAGGTGGCCCGAACGGGCCATTCTGAATTTATTGGCAGAATGACCCGAACCGGGGAAGCGGCGGCCATCGGCGCCCTGTTAGATTTCCACCCATGATGAACACATCAACTTCGACCGAAACCCCAGTCCGTATTCCCAGCCAGCTCGCCGGCCAGCTCGCCGATCGTCTCGAGCAGGGCGCTCGCGCCCTGATCGCTTTCGCGATCGGCCTGACCGATGAGGAATGGCACTCCCGCATGCCCAAAGACGGGCGGACATTCGGCGTGATCGTGCATCACGTCGCGAGCGTCTACCCGGTGGAGATCCAGCTGGCGCAGACGCTTGCCGAAGGCAAGCCGGTGGAAGGCGTGACCGCGGCCGCCATCAACGCGATGAATGCGCGCCACGCGTCGGAGAACGCCGACGTCACGAAGGAGGCAGCCATCGACCTGCTCCGCCAGAACAGCGCGGCGGCGGCAGCGGCGATCCGTGCGCTCAGCGACGAGGAGCTCGCCAAGGCGGCGCCGGTGTCGCTCTACGCGGATGCCCCGCTCACGTGCCAGTTCGTGCTCGAGGATCACGCCGTCCGTCACAGCTATCACCATCTCGCTCGTATTCGACGGGCATTGCGGCCATAAGCCGCAGCGAAAGGAGCAGTCCATGACGACTGGTGCGTCAACAGGCTCGGCGGTTACCCCCGCGAGCCCTCCCTCGGTCAAGGCCAGGCAGCAGGCCATGTGGGCGTCCGGTGACTTCGCCGTCATCGGAACCACGCTGCAGATCGTCGGCGAGCTCCTGTGCGAGGAGCTCGACCTGCGCGCGGGCGAGCGAGTGCTGGACGTGGCCGCAGGCAACGGCAACGCCACACTCGCCGCGGCGCGCCGATTCGGACGGGTGACGTCGACCGATTACGTCCCGGCGCTGCTGGAGCGTGGACGGCTTCGCGCCGAGGCGGAAGGACTCGACGTCACCTTCGAAGTCGCTGACGTGGAAGCGCTGCCCTACTCACCGGCCAGCTTCGACGTCGTCGTCTCGACGTTCGGCGTCATGTTCGCGCCCGAGCACGGGCAGGCCGCCAGCGAGCTGATGCGGGTGTGCAGGCCAGGCGGCCGGATCGGTCTGGCCTCCTGGACGCCCGAAGGTTTCCTGGGCGATCTGTTCCGGCTCGTGGCCAGGCATGTGCCGCCGATTCCAGGCGTTCGCTCGCCCCTCTTGTGGGGGACCGATGCCCACATCCAGGAGCTTTTCGGAAGCGCAGCGTCCATCCGCCACACGAGGCGGAACTTCGCGTTCCGATATCGATCGCCGGAGCACTGGGTCGAGATATTCCGCACGTTCTACGGACCGGTGCACAAGGCGTTCGCTGCACTGACAGCAGACGGTCAAGCCGCGCTCGAGGGAGAGTTGATCGCGCTGCTTCGGAAGGCGGACCGCGGAGGCGACGCCGGCCTCGTGGTGCCGGCGGAGTATCTCGAAACAATCATCACGCGGTGAAGAACTTGAGACTGATGTGCGTCCTCGCCCACCCCGACGACGAATCGTTGGGGACGGGCGGGACGCTGGCGAAATACGCGGCGGAAGGGATCGAGACGTTTCTCGTCACGGCGACACGAGGCGAGCGTGGCCGGTTCGGGCGCGCCGGCGATCGTCCGGGCGTCGACGTCGTTGGAAGAGTGCGCGAGACGGAGCTCATGGCTGCGGCCAAGGAACTTGGCGTGCGTGAGGTCACGCTCCTCGGCTATCCGGACGGTGCGCTCGATTCGGTGGATCCCGCAGCCGCGCAGGAAGTCATCGCTGGCCATCTGCGCCGGATCAGGCCCCAGGTGGTCGTCACGTTCGGTCCGGAAGGAGCGTATGGTCATCCCGACCACATCGCCATCTCGCAGCTGACGACAGCGGCCATCGTGCGATCGGCCGATCGTGAGTTTGCCGTCTCGAAGCTCTATCACATCGCGTGGAGCGCGCAGACGTGGGCCGCGTACCAGACGGCGCTCAAAAAGCTGACCAGCACGGTCGACGGAGTCGAACGGCAGGCGATCCCATCGCCGGACTGGGCGATCACGACGCGCATCGATACGAGCGCCGTATGGCCGACGGTCTGGCGTGCAGTGCAGTGCCACCAGACGCAGATGAGCATTTATGAGAACCTCGCGGGGCTTCCAGCGGAGCATCACCGGGCCCTGTGGGGCGTGCAGGAGTTCGCTCGCGTCTTCAGCCTCGTGGGCGGCGGCCGGACGCGCGAGTCAGATCTGTTCGAGGGACTGCGATGACGCTGACGAGGGACGTCGAAGCACTCAGAGACCGCAGGGCGCCTATCGAGATGACCGGCGCCGAATTCCGGGACGCGGGCCACGGCCTCGTGGATCGGATTGCGGACTGGCTGGAGGCGCTCCCTCACGGTCCCGTGACGCGGGACGAATCGCCGGCCGACGTACGGCGTGCCGTGAAGGCCGATCGCGGGCTACCGGAATCCGGCACCGACGCGCGTCAACTGCTCGGCGAGGCGGCAGAGCTGCTCTTCGGCCACTCGCTCTTCAACGGCCATCCACGTTTCTTCGGCTACATCACGTCGAGCCCGGCGCCGATCGGAGCGCTCGCCGACCTTCTCGCGTCGGCCGTGAACCAGAACGTCGGGGCCTGGCGCCTGGCGCCGGCAGCGACCGAGATCGAAAAGCAGACGGTTCGCTGGATTGCGGAACTGATCGGGTTTCCGTCCGAGGCCGGCGGACTGCTGGTCAGCGGCGGCAACATGGCGAACTTCGTCTGCTTCGTCGCCGCGCGAACCGCCAAGGCGACGACGACGGTGCGATCCGGAGGGCTGCGATCGCTGCCGGCGCAGCTTCGCGTCTACGCCTCGATCGAAACGCACACCTGGATCCAGAAGGCCGCCGATCTGTTCGGCATCGGGACCGACGCCATTCGATGGGTTCCCACCGACGATCAGCAGCGAATGGATACCTCTGCTCTCGAAGATCAGATCGCGGCTGACACGAACCGCGGAGACCTGCCGTTCCTGGTGGTTGGGACGGCTGGGTCTGTCGGCACTGGTGCCGTCGATCCGCTCTCGGACATCGCGGCTGTCTGCCGGCGGCATGACGTCTGGTTCCACGTGGACGGCGCGTATGGCGCCCTGGCCGCCCGGGTGCCGGGCGCACCGGAGAGCCTGCTCGGCCTCAGTGAGGCCGATTCGGTCGCGGTGGATCCGCACAAGTGGCTGTACGCTCCGGTCGAGGCCGGTTGCGCGCTGGTGCGTCGCCCCGCCGATCTGCTGGGCGCCTTCTCTTACCATCCGAGCTACTACCACTTCGACCACGAAGTGACGAACTACTTCGACTACGGCCCGCAGAACTCTCGCGGCTTCCGGGCACTGAAGGTGTGGCTGGCGCTGCGCCTCGTCGGGAAGTCGGCGTATCTGCAGATGATGGGCGACGACATGCGCCTCGCGAGGCATCTCTACATGCTCGTGGAGCGGCACCAGGACTTCGAAGCGATCGCCCAGCATCTCAGCATTACGACGTTTCGATACGTTCCGCGCGACCTTCGGTCAACGCAGACGCCGGAGGTCGAGGCGTACCTGCGGCGGTTGAATGAGGAGCTCCTAGCGCGCGTCGAGCGCAGCGGCGAGGCGTTTCTGTCGAACGCGGTGGTCGGCGGCCGGTTTGCGCTCCGCGCGTGCATCGTCAACTTCCGCACCTCGCTGGCGGACATCGAAGCATTGCCGCCAATGCTCTCCCGGTTCGGTCGGGAAGCGGATAGCGAGATGCGGGATCTGCGGCGGGGTCAGACCCAGGTCTGACCCCGGCCTCCCACCTCAGGCGTGATTCAGAAACGCCGAGGAGGACCAGACGCCGTAGGCGAAGACGATGCCGAAGACCATGGCGGCAACTCCGGCGACGAGACCGAACCGTCGGCTCATGACCTCCGATCGTCCGCCGGCAAACCTGATCGCCGAGGCAATGCTCACGGTCACGAGCATCATGCCGGCTGTCGTGCCGAGACCGAAGACGGTCAGGTAGGCTATCGCCCATTTCGGGTCGCGCACCACGGTGACGACGAGCAGCGTCACTGCCGCCGAGCCCGCGAGGCCGTGGACTACGCCGACCACCACGGGACGCGCGTATCGATACAGCCGCCACCGGCCGAAGCGGCGATCGAGCGACGCCACCGGCGTCCGATCGACGGGATGCGGGTGCACTTCGGGCGCATGACCGTGCGGATGAGTGTGCACGTAGTCTCCGTGGCTGTGTGGGTGGGCGTGGACCTGCCCGGACCTCCCCATCAGGCGCCGCCAGACTGACGGCCTGTAGTTCAAGAAAGCCGTCACGTTCAGCACCCCGAGCATCACGATCATCGCGGCGACCGAGAGCTCCAGCCCGAGACCGACCCGATTCGCGATTGTCAGATCGAACAGAACGATGGCAGCGCCGACAGCGACCACCGTCAGCGAGTGGCCCACGCCCCACAGGAACCCGGTCAGCGTCGCCATGCGCAGATCTCTCTCGCGAGTCACGATCGTTGTGACCGCAACGACGTGGTCGGCGTCCGTCGCATGGCGCATGCCGAGAAAGAAGCCGAGGGCTACGACGACCAGCGCGTCGGTCATCGGCACTCGCCGGCGGCCGAACGCGCGAGCTTCGACGATTCGAGGAACTGCAGCCACTCCGTCATGCCGTCGCGTGTCTTCGCGGACACTTCCAAGACCCGCATCCCGGGCCGCACGGCATCGATGCTCTTGGATGCCGCCTGCCAGTCGAACTCGCAGGCCACCGCAAGATCCGTCTTGGTCACGACCGCAACATCGGCAGTGTTGAAAATGGTCGGATACTTCAGCGGCTTGTCCTCCCCCTCCGTTACGGAAAGGAGCACCACGCGAAGGTGCTCTCCGAGGTCGTACGACGAAGGGCAGACCAGGTTGCCGACATTCTCTACGAACAGGAAATCCAGTTCGGCGAGCGGCCAGGCGGACACGGCGTCTTCCACCATCGCCGCCTCGAGGTGGCACAACGTGCCGGTCGTAATCTGCCGGACCGGCGCGCCGCTGCGCGCCAGTCGCTCCGCATCGTTCTCCGTTGCGAGATCTCCGACCACCGCCGCGACGCGAAACCGCTCACCGAGTCGGGTGAGCGTCTGCTCCAGCAAGGTCGTCTTGCCCGCTCCGGGACTCGAGACGAGGCTGACCACCAGGACCCCCGCATCGCTGAATCGGGTTCGAAGCGCGCGCGCAATCTCGTCGTTCTTCTTCAGGACGTTCTTGCGGACTTCGACGAGGCGGGGGGAGCGATTCATGCGGACAGCTCCAGGGCGACCACTTCGATCTCGCGGCCCCGTACGACGTCCGCAGCGAACGTGCCGCAATCGGCACAGCAGAACGACTGGATCGAGCTCACCTCGCGCTCGCCCCGGCAGTTCGGACAGAAGATGACGATGGGAACGTCCTCGATGACGAGACGGGATCCCTCGAGTGGTGTGGCGTCGCACGCGAGGTCGTACGACGCGAGAAGGGCCCGCGCCACGACTCCCGAGAGAGCTCCCAGCTTGAGATGAACCGCCTCCACGCGATTGGCGCCTCGTGCCTCAGCCTCTTCGGTGGCCATTTCGACGATGCTCATTGCAATGGAGAGCTCGTGCACTAGGCACGCTCCGTTCGCATGAAAATGCCGGCAGCAGCCTGGCCCAGGCTCAGCCCGCCATCGTTCGCGGGAACGTGATGATTCGTCCAGACGCGCAGTCCGCGTTCGGCCAGGCCCGCTCGCGACTCGCGTAACAGCAGAGTGTTTTGAAAGACGCCGCCCGACAGGACGACGGTGTCGAGGCTGTGCGCCGAGCACAAATTCTGAGCGGCCAGCACCAGGCTGTTCGCAACACCCAGATGAAAGGCGCGCGCGATCTCGTGGACGCCAAACCCACGACAGCGATCGCGGACCACGGCCGTCAGCACAGGCCGATAGTCCAACTCCCCATCCGCGAACGGCATCTCGTAGGGTTCGAGATCGGTCATCCCGCCACGATGCGCGAGCTGTTCGAGCCAGATCGCGGCCTGCCCCTCGAATGTGATGGGCCGAGTGAACCCCAGCAGCGCTGCCACGGTGTCGAAGAGCCGCCCGACCGAAGTAGTCCGAAACGTGCGCAGGCCGACTGCTCTCAGCCGGCTCGCGTCCGTGAACCGGCGTGGAAACTCGAACGGCGCCGCGCACAGGTCGGGCGTACCGGCTACGTCGGCAAAGAAACCGGCGGCGGCCTGGACGGGATGACGCGCCGCGGCATCGCCGCCCGGAAGCATGGCTGTGCGCAGGTGCGCGACGCGCTCGAAGCCGTCCGGCAGGCACCCTACGAACAGCTCACCTCCCCAGATCGTTCCGTCGTCGCCGTAACCGGTGCCGTCGAAGGCCACGCCGAGGACACGTGTGTCCCAGGCGTTCTGCTCGGCGAGCACCGACGCAACGTGCGCGCGGTGATGCTGAACGGCGCGCCGCTCCACCGCGCGCAGGTCCATCGCCGCCAGGGTCGACGCATATTCCGGGTGCGCATCGTGAACGACCAGCAGGTCATCGGACTTCACGTCGTACATCCGGACCAGGTCGTCGATCGTCTCGCGAAACGCGCGCCGGCATTGCTCCTGATCCAAATCGCCGATGTGCTGACTCACGAACGCCTGGCCGTCAACCACGAGGGTGACCGCGTTCTTCAGATCGCCGCCCACAGCCAGTATCGGCCGATCCGCCGGAATCGAGGCAACCGCACCGGGAGCGTAGCCTCTGGCCCTCCTCAACACGATCGGCGCCGCGCCGTCAGCGCGAACGACGGAGTCGTCGACGCGACGGGCGATCGGTCGCTCTCCGACGAGAAAGGCGTCGGCGAGCCCGGACAATCGCTCCAGCGCGTCGTCGTCTTCGTACGCAATGGGCTCGCTGGACCGGTTTGCGCTCGTCATGACCAGCACGGCCGGCGCGCCGGCGGCGAAGAGCAGATGATGAAGCGGCGTGTACGGGAGCATCACACCGAGCTCGTCGTGGTCCGGCGCCACGCCAGGGAGCTCGAGCCGCGCCGGCGCGAGCACAATCGGTCGTGCCACGGACTCGAGGAGGCGGCGGTCCGAGTCCGACAATTCCACCAGCGTCTGCGCGACGCTGACGTCGCGAGCCATCAGCGCGAACGGCTTTTCCTTGCGGAACTTCCGCTTGCGCAGGGTTGCAACGCTATCCGCATTCCGAGCGTCACAGGCCAGGTGATAGCCGCCGAGTCCCTTGACCGCGAGAATGGCGCCCGCTGCGAGCAGTCGTGCGGCGCGACTGATGCTGGCGCCGCTCTCCTGGATTGCCTCGGCTCCAGCCAGCAACCGGTAGTGCGGACCGCATTTCGGACACGCTACGGGCTGCGCGTGGAACCGACGATTGCCGGGATCGAGAAATTCATCCAGGCACGTCTGATCGAGCAGCCACGGCTGCATCGTCGTGTGGCGCCGATCGTACGGCAGCTCGCGGATTACGGTGAAACGCGGACCGCAGTTCGTGCAGTTGATGTACGGATACCCGAAGCGCGGGTCGTTCCTGTCGAACAGCTCCTCCAGACACGCATCGCAGACGGCCAGGTCCGGCGTGATTCGTGCCGTCGGACGCACCGATGGCGGACTCTCGCGAATCGTGAAGTCGAGCACGTCGGCAGGCTCATCCCTGCTGACGTCGATGGTCGCAATCCTCGCGGCCGGCGGGAGCTGGACCCGCAGATCGCGTAGAAAGGTCTCCATCGCGTCGTCAGGGCCTTCGACGTGAATGTCGACGCCATCGTCGCCGTTCACGACCCATCCGCCCAGCGTGTGGGCACGGGCCAGACGAAACACGAACGGTCGAAATCCGACACCTTGAACGACGCCGCGGACGCGGACCGAGCACGCGGTCCTCATCCTTCCGATCCCAGGTTCACGATGCAACCACGGCCCTGCCATCCAACCTGCACGATCTGCCCGTCTTCCATCAGAACCGGAACCGTCTGGACGGTCCCGACGAGCGCGCGCAGCCGACGGCGCGCTTCGCCATCGATCTCCACGTCGTATTCGACGAATTCGCGGCCCGACCACTCCAGCCACTCGCGCATCTCGCGGGTGAAAGCGCAGCTGGCGGTGCCAAACAGCTCGATTTCAGCCACGGGCCAGCACCTCGAGCAGATCCCGGATGACGTGATAGATGGAAGCGTGGATTTCCTGGATTCTGGGAATGTAGTCCGACCGCACGATCAACGGCACGTCAGCCAGTCCTCGTCTGCCGATCTCTCCGCCGTCATACCCGAGCAGCGCGACGGTCAGAAGCCCGCGCCGGCGCGCCTCTTCGAGCGCCATGACGATGTTGCGGGATCCGCCGCTGGTCGAGAAGGCGATCGCCACGTCATCCGGCCTGGCGTGCGCGATCAGCTGTCGAAGGAAAATGACGTCGGTGCCGACGTCGTTGGCAATGGCGGTGATGCCGGCCGGCTCCAGTGAGAGCGAGACCGCGGGAACCCGCTTATATCCTTGTGGCGGACTGACACAATCGAGCATCCAGTCGTTGGCATCGGTTGCCGACCCGCCGTTGCCGAAGAGGATCAGCTTCCCGCCGCGGAGCAGGCGCGTGTGTATCGCGAGCGCCGCTTCGCCGATCGCGTCCGACTGATCGCGCGCCACCTGTTCTCTGAGCGTGACGTCCTCGGCGACCTTCATCCGGATCGACGAAGCGACCTCGGTCATGGCGTCCGCGTGAGGCTGTTCGTCACGGCCGAGGAACGGATAGAGGAAGCCGGCGTCGCCGACGTCGTGGCCAAGCGCCCGCCGCTCGAGAAAGACATGCACGGTCTCCCACAGCGTGTGGTACAGGATCTCGAGAATCTCCTGGTGCACGAAGGGATCGTCTGCAGCGGGACCGATGGCGTATGAGCCCCGCGCGCCCGGAAGGGCGAACGTCATCGCGCCCCGCGCCGCGGCGCCCTCGAGCGCCTGCTCCACGACACTGTCGCGATCGGGCGGGCCAAAGCCCATCGCGATGTCCTGCGGCAGAACGATCGCGTCCACCCATCGGGCGAAATCAATCGACAGATCGAGAGCTGGCAGCGCGCGCTTGCCGACGATCACCGGGTGAACGAATTCGACGGAGACGTGCTGGGCGTCCGTAGCGTAGGGGCCCCGGCCGAAGGCGAGCAGCCGGCCGCCTTGCAGAAAGCGATCGGACATTCCGCGGCAGGCCTCGGCAAGACGGTCGGCCTCCCGCGCGAAAAAGGCGTCGCAGAGCGCGTTCCGCTTCGCCAGTCCCTCCGCCACAAGAGCCGACAACGCGCACGCCGTCACCATATGCGTCGCCTAGCAGATGCGGGGCAACGGATCGCCCACCAGCATGTCCACGATGCGGGTGCCGCCGTAGTTAGTCGTCGCGAGAACCGCGCAGGCGGGTTGCTCGCGGATTTCGCCAATCACGCGCGCATCCTCGCCGCCGGGCGCGCGTCGCAGCGCATCGAGGGCGGCGTCGGCGAGCTCCGGAGCGACGACCGCGAGGAACTGACCTTCATTGGCGATGTGAAGCGGGTCGAGGCCGAGCAGCTCGCAGGCGCCACGTACCGCGTCACGGACGGGGAGGGACGCCTCGAAGAGGTGGACGCTGCGCCCGCAGTCGCGAGCGAGCTCGTTGAGGGCGGTTGCGACGCCTCCCCGCGTGGGGTCGCGCATCCAGCGGATGCCGGCACCGGCGGCGCGCACGGCCGCCTGCACCAGCGGCAGCACGGAGCGCGTGTCCGACGCCAGGTCGGCCTCGAGATCGAGATCGCCTCGCGCGAGCAGGATCGTGATCCCGTGATCGCCCATGAAACCGGACAGAAGAACGCGATCACCAGGACGAACGTCACGGGCATCGATTCGGACGTCGGTCATCACGCGCCCGAGACCGGCGGTGGTAATGTACATGCCATCGGCCCGGCCGTGCTCCACGACTTTGGTGTCGCCGCCCACGATCGATACTCCAGCCACGCGCGCGGCGTGTGCCATGGCGGACACTTCCGCCTCGAGCACCGGCGTCGGCAGCCCTGCTTCGAGCACGAATGTCGCGACCAGCGTATGCGCGGTGGCGCCGGAGACCGCGAGGTCGTTCACGGTCCCGTTGACGGCGAGCTCTCCGATCGAGCCTCCGTTGAAGCGGAGCGGTCGGACCACGAAGCTGTCCGCGGTGAACGCGATCCGTCCGTCAGCGATCTCGAGATGAGCCGCGTCACCGAGCGGCTCCCGGGAGGCAAGGAACGCCGGCGCGATCAAGCCCTCGACCAGCCGGCGGCTCGCCTTTCCGCCGGCGCCGTGAGCCATCTCGATCTGAGGATCCGAGAAACGGATTCGAGGCGGAGCCGTGATCATCGGGTCCTCTAGAGCGTCGCCACCCCGCACTGGGCGGCGGCGTGCTTCCGGTGCTCGTAGTTGAAGTACGCGGCGCACGAGCCCTCCGACGAAACCATCAGGGCGCCGATCGGATGCTCGGGCGTGCACTCGCAGCCGAACAGCTTGCACTGGGCCGGCTTGAGAACGCCTTTCAGCACCTCGCCGCACTGGGCAGCTTTGGGATCGGTGACGCGAACGGACGGGATCGTGAAGCGCCGCTCGGCATCCCAGTCGGCGAAGCTGTCGCGAATGCGCAGCGCCGACTGCGAGATGAAGCCGAGGCCGCGCCACTCGAAGTAGGGACGCAGATCGAAGACATCCGCCATGGCGCGCAGCGCCGCGCGGTTTCCTTCCCACGGCACCACACGCTTGTACTGATTCTCGACCTCGGCGCGCCCGTCCGCCAGCTGCCGGACCAGCATCACGATGCCCTGCAGGATGTCGAGCGGCTCGAAGCCGGACACCGCGATCGGCTTGCCCTGATCGCGCGCGATCCACTCGTAGGGCCGGCAGCCGATTACGGTCGAGACGTGGCCTGGCCCCACGAAAGCATCGAGGCGCATGTCCGGCGAGTCGAGGATCGCGCGGATTGCGGGAATGATCGTGACGTGGTTGCAGAAGACCGAAAAATTTCTGATCCCCTCGGCTTTCGCCCGCATCAGCGTCAGGGCGGTCGACGGCGCCGTCGTTTCGAATCCGATCGCGAAGAACATCACATGACGATCGGGATTGAGCCGGGCCAGCTTGAGCGCGTCGAGCGGCGAATAGACGATGCGCACGTCCATGCCGCGCGCCTGGTAGTCGAGCGGGCTGCCCTTCGTTCCTGGCACGCGCATCATGTCGCCGAACGCCGCGAAGATGACGTCCGGGCGTTCCGCCATCGAGAGCCCGTCGTCGATGCGGCCCATCGGCAGGACACAGACGGGGCACCCGGGACCGTGAATGAGCTCGATGTTGGGCGGAAGCAGGTCCTTCAAGCCGAATCGGTAGATCGCGTGCGTGTGGCCGCCGCACACCTCCATGATCCGATAGTGCCGCGCCGGATCGACGAGGCGCCTGATCTCATCCCGGGCACGCGCAATCAGCTCGCCGTCCCGGAATTCGTCCACGTACTTCATGTCGGCTCCCGCCCGTCATTCTGAGCATCGGGCTGAGCATCGGGCTGAGCATCGGGCTGAGCATCGGGCTGAGCATCGGGCTGGGCATCGAGCCCGTACCCCGCGACCTCCTCCATCGCAGCCTGCGCCTCCCCAAGCATCGTCAGGGTCTCCATCTGCTCCCGCGCGGCTTCTTCACTGATCTTGCTCATGGCGAAGCCGACGTGGATGAGCACCCAGTCACCCGGAACTGGAGGATCGTCCTGCAGCAGTCCGAGATCGATCCGGCGGCGGACGCCCACAACGCTCACGATGGCGCCGGTGGTCGTATCCGGCACCAGCTCGACGATCTGTCCAGGGATGGCGAGGCACATGTTGGCTTATGTCGCCTTTCGCGCAAGCAGATCGAACGAGCACTGGAGCTCGTTCTTGATCTTCAGTACTCCGCCCGCGACCGACACCAGCGTAATACCAAAGTCGGTCTGGCGGATCTCGAACTCGCCCTGAGCACGCAGCGTGTCGCCGATGAGGAACACCTGCACCGGCACTCGATGAGGCCTGGTGATGCCGTGCACGGTCAGGTCGCCGTCTACCTCGGCGCGGAGCGGACCGCTGGATACCCGCTCGACGGTGACCTTCGATCCCTCGAAAGCGATGGCGGGGTAGCGATCGGTCTCGAGCACATCCTCCCGCATCACCCGCTCGATCTCCCGGCGATCCTTGTCGCTCATGTCGTTCTGCACCGACAACGACGCGGTCGCGATGCTGAGCCGGAGCTCCTTCACCTCGAGTGCCTGCGGAGCAAACCGGATCTCGCCCGATACGTCGCGGGCCCCGATCACCGGATTGTGGCCCATCATCGAGAGAACGCCGGATGCGAACGCCCGGATCGTCACACGACTGCCTCGCGCATCGACCGCGTAGCGTTCGAGCCGGGTAGAATCAACAACCTCACTCATCGGGTGTCTCGGGTGTGGTTCCCCCTCCTCACATCGAGCGCAGTTTCATGTATCGCTCGATATCCGGCATGGCCGCGCCCGTCAGGTCGCCGAGCCCGAGCTGTCCAAGGAAACGCCGCGCGGTCGAGTTGGACAGAATCAACCCCGCACCGAAGACCACCAGCGCCACACCGCCGAGCAGCATGAGCGTGTCTCGATCGGTCCCGGCTCCGTTCGCTTGCTGGCCGTAGTCTGAGGCATTCATTCGGACAGTCTCCCTTCACGTGCGGTGGCCTGCCGGGCGCCGGCAATCGGGCCGCCTTCACGAATCTCCCGTACCAGATTCAGCACGAGCGTCACCGCCTCGTCCACTGCTGACTCGACCTGCTCGCTCAGGCCGAGCTGTCCCTCTTCAGGTCCCAGCGTTGCCGGCTCGCATCCGACGAGCAGAATGCGCTTGAGCGGCCCCCCCATCGACTTTGCCGTCCGGATCACGGCCATCGGGCTCATCGCATGTGGGTCCAACGCCGCCGGTTCAGACGCCTCCGTGCGATCGACATCGGGCTCTATGACGAACAGCGTCCCCGGCGCCTCGCCGCGCGAGCACGCATCCACGAGGATGGTCACGTCGGGAGCGTCCATCAGCGCGTACGTCAGGTCGAGGCTCCGTATCCCGAAGTCCACGGCCCGTACGCCCGAGGGAAGCGACGCGCTCGCCAGCCGTCGCAGCACTTCGACGCCAAAGCCGTCGTCGCCGAGGAAGATGTTGCCGATACCGGCGATCAGAACCGACGCGGGCTCGGCTTTCGCGACGACCGCCTCGAGCGAGTCACCCGATTCGTCGACCGTCACTGCTGCTGCGGCCTCGGACTCGGCCAGCAGCTCCACTTCCTCCGGAGCGTAGAAGAAGCGGTGCCCAGGTTGGCGGAGGAAGCCGAGGTCGCGCCCCGGATCGTCGTCGAACACCAGCGCCAGATGAACCGTTCCCTCGTAGTCCTGCTCGACGGATTCCACGACCGCCGTTCGGCCGGTCAGGAGGATGTCCATCACATCGCTGCCGCGCGCCCGCGGGCGCAGCCGCACGCGGCTCCCCGCCGTCACCGTGCCGCCCGCGGCCGCCACGCGATCGACCGGGGCCCGATCTTCGAGCAACCGCCATTCCCACTCGTTCATCGGCCCGTCCCGGTCATCTTTCGAAGTCCCCGCACGGTGCCGTGGAGCCTCGCCCAATGCTCCGGCGTGAGGGCGTCTGTCCTGTCCAGGATCTGGCGTGCGCGTTCATCCGACCCGCGTGCCTCGCGCTTCTCGTCGTCCGTCATCGTCAAGACGCGCAGGGCGAGAATCTCGTCGATCTCCGTGCCGTCAAAGAGATCGCCAGGGCTCTCGGCGGCGATCTGCGGATAGTCGTAGAGAATGATTGGAGAAGCCAGGATGCAGTCGTGACTGCCCTCTTCGCCGACCAGCACCGGCCAGACGCCCGCGTTCACGCACGATGTGGCGAGGTCCCGCATGAGTTCGGGGGGATCCAGCAGCGACACGAGCTCGCCTCCGGTGACCCTGATCACGACGTGCGCCGATGCGAGGGATCGCACGAGCACCTCGTCACGGGTGGAGGCGGATCCGATTGACGTGAGGTTGGCGACGCGGATCGTCAGCCGGTAGGCGTCCCGCCGGACCTCATCGACACTTGCCAGGATTTCCCCCAGAACGGCGGCATCGGGGTGGCCCGTGGCCCCCCGCGCCAACGGGCCGGCGATGTCGGCGGGATCGATCTTGGGGAAACCGAATTCCAATCGCGCGCCCGATCGCTGCAGGGCCGCCAGCCTGCCGACATCGAGCCGCGCCTCACGCTCGACGGCGGCGAGCCACGGGTCGGTGGCGCCCTCGGTATATCGCGCCGTCAGCTGCAGAAACCGGACGCCGATCTCGAGGCGCGTCTCGCCGGTCCCCTGGACGGGACACTCAACCTGGATCCGGGTTCGATCGCTGCCCTCCTTTTCCAGGGCGTGGTCGTGAGGGTACAGGACGCCGAAGGTGAAACGCTGGCGGTTCTTGATAGCCGAAGGGCGATACGGGTACAGGAGGTACCCCTCGTAGAGCACGGCACGCGCGATGGCATCGACAGGATCGCCGCTCACGATTTCACCGCCGGAACTTCCAATGGCAGCAGCCGCTCGAGCGCCTCTTCCCAGGTCGGAATACCGTTCCGCCGCTTGAACTCGGACAAACGCTCGAAGGTGTCCAGACGGAGCCGCAGCCATGCTCCGTTGGGGTAGTAGTGCTCCATCAGCGCGTGCCACGTTCGAGCAGGCAGCCGGAAGGTCGCTTCCTTGTCCCAGGGAACCGGCGCGACCAGAAGCGTGCGCTCCTGACCAGACTCGTAGAAGGCGGTTCCGCTGAAGAGAAAGCTCAGGGGCACGTCGCCATCCGCGAGCCCGTAGAAGTACTTCGTCGCCGCCACGTTGAAATCGAAAGTGCACGGCACGGGCACGTCAATGACGACGCTCTCGGCGAACTGCGGGAGCGTCATCGTCACGTGGGTCCACAGCATGGACCGGAGCGTCGTGCTCCACCGCTCGGGCTCACCGAAGAGATCGAGAAGGCGCGCCTGCTCCTCGGCCGAGTACCGGCGACGGCTTGCGTCGATCTGAATCTGCGCGCGGAGCATGCCGGAGTGCACCCGCTCCGTCGGATCGCCGTTGGTCACCTCGAGCTTGAAGGTGATCGTCGGCAGGACCGCAAACGGTACAGACTCGGCGCTTTGGATGGCGAATCTGAGGTCAGGCACGGACCACCTCGCGAGGCTCCGCCCTCGACCTGATGTCGGCGAAGAAACCGGCGATCGCGTCCCAGACCTCCGCACCGCCGGATAGTCCTTTCCAGTGAAGCCGGACCAGGCCGACCAGCCGGAAGCAGTGATCGATCGGCATGATGTAGTACTCCGGCCGATGGTCGATGAAGACGGCCTGACGCGTTCCAACTCCCAGCCGGTTGACGACCAGCGCCTCCACGTCGGGCGCCATCGTCGCAAGAATCGGGTTGTCAGCGACGATCTCGTCCCACCGCTCGAGCGGCAGCAGCGACTCTGTCGCACCGGCCGGACTCGGGTACACGGCGACCACCCGTCCGGCCGTGCTGTTCCGGTAGAAGAACGCCATCTCGATTGGAATCAGCAGACTGTCCCACTGCGCGTCGGTCAGACGGAAGTCGGACATGTCGCGAATCGCGCGGGGCACGCGGCTGTACTTGGCGTGTCCGCCAGGGAAGAGGATGGCGCAGGCGTCACAGGCACAGAGCAGCTGCCTGTGCGCGATTTCGAGTACGTGCGGATGCTCCGGACCTATGGCGCGGCTGCACAGCTCGCACCGCTCGGCCCCTGACGGTTTGCGCGCGAACCGTCGCAACACGCTGAACGGGTCGTCGCGTCGAACGGAATCGTCGGTCGCCATATCACGCTGCTGGAATCTTCGGGCGCCTCACGCGCCCGGGGACAGGGCCGCCATCGTCCCTGCCGGATGCCGTTTCGAATCCGCGCCGCGCAACGACTCGAGCGAAATGAAGCCGACGACCGGCGCCTGTTCGGTGACGCCCTCCATTTCGATACCCACGACGTCCGGCGCCGCGTCGAGGACGGCGCGCTCGATCACGGACGCGACTGCGGAGTTCCCCACGACGCGGACACGCACGCGGCCCCCGTCTACGGCGAGGAGCTCTACATCCCCGTGCTGCGAAAGCAGCGTCGGCCGCACGGTCTCGAGCGCGCGGGTCAGCCGGTCTTCCAGCGGGAGAGGATGGAGCGAGTGCAGCAGGAGCAACTTGCTGACCACACCGTCGCGGCCCAGCCGATCGATGATGTCCTGGCCGGGCTCTCCTGAACCGTGCACGATCTCCAGCAGCCGCTCGAGACTCTCGGCGTGCAGCTCGAGAACAGCCTGCACGAGCTGCTGTGCGGTCGCGCGCATTCCCGCATCAGCAGAGGCTTCGATCTCCCGTACGCTGCGCTCGATCAGCTCGAGCCGCCGCTCGAAGTCTTTTGTGCCAGTCATGCGGGACTCCACTGGTCAGCGTAGCGCGGGGTCTTCAGACCCCGCGTCCGGTCGGTGTAGCGCGGGTCTCTAGACCCCGCGTCGGGCGACGTCTCGCCGCAGCGCGCCTGAACGTGTAGGACGCGAAGGCGGAAAGGCCCGCCCACACACTCGGCTGCAATGCGTGAATCAGGGCTGCTGAACTCCGAACATCGGAGAATGCCGCGTCTCCAGTACCTTGCCATTCCCGAGATACATGTGCACGCCACAGGGCAGACACGGATCGAAGCTCCGCACTGCCCGCATGATATCGATGCCCTTGAACTTGTCGGGACCATTCTCCTCGAAGATCGGCGTGTTCTGCACGGCGTCCTCGTAGGGTCCCGGCGTCCCGTACACGTCACGCGGATTGGCGTTCCATGGCGTGGGCGGATAGGGATGGTAGTTGGCGATTTTCCCGTCGCGGATGACGACGTGATGCGACAGCACGCCGCGCACCGCCTCGTGGAATCCGCATCCGATCGCGTCCTGAGGCACCGTGAAGGGTGACCACGTTTTCGTCCGACCCGCATGGAGCTCGACTATCGCCTTCTCCACGAAGTGCAGCGCGGCAGCCGCCGAGTAGGCCTGGAAGTACGTCCTCGCGCGGTCGCGCTCGATGGCGTTGCTCCACTTCGGCACCTTCCACTCGAATTCGACCTCGCCCTTCGTCGCGGTCTTCGGCAGATAGATCTTCACGCTCCGGCCGGTAGCCTTGATGTAGCCGATGTCCACCTTGCCGGCGAGCGCAGTCGCCCACAGGCGCGCGATCGCCCCGCCGCCGGTATCGAGCGCGAGGTGATCACCTGTGCGCCTGTCGAGCCAGCGCGGCGACATGACCCACGTGTACTTGCCGCCGAAGTCCCGCTTCTGCGGACGCGGAATGGTCGTCTGGTTCCATGGATGGAGCTGATCGACGGGATTGCCGAGCGGATCGGTCTTGACGAACGTCTCGCCGCGATCCCAGTTGTCGTAGAACGAGCTGCCGAGCAGGATCCTGATGTTCAGGTTGATATCCACCAGATCGGTCGTCACGAGCTTGTCGTCCACCACGACACCCGGCGTCACGAACATCCGGTTGCCCCACGTGTTCATGTTCTTGTATGTGTAGTCGCAGACTTCCGGATCGTTGAACGAGCCCCAGCAGCCGAGCAGGACGCGGCGCTGTCCGACCTTCTCGTAACCCGGCAGCGCCTGGTAGAAGAAGTCGAACAGGTCGTCGTGCAGGGGCACGACCTTCTTCATGAACTCGCAGTACCGCATAAGCCGGACGAGGTAGTCCGTGAACAGCTGAATCGTCGGAACCGTGCCCACGCCTCCCGGGTAGAGCGTGGACGGATGGACGTGACGACCCTCCATCAGGCAGAACATCTCGCGGGTGTAGCGGCTGACGTGCAGCGTCTCGCGGTAGAACTCGCCCGTGAACGGGTTGAGCGCCGTCATGATGTCGGCGATGGTGCGGTACCCGTGCTTGTCGGCGTTGGGCGAAGCGGTCTTCTTCGCCTTCTCCCACACGCCCGGGTTCGTCTCCTTGACCATCTGCTCGCAGAAGTCCACGCCGACCAGGTTGTCCTGGAAGATGTTGTGGTCGAACATGTACTCGGCCGCCTCGCCGAGGTTGACGATCCACTCGGCGAGTGCCGGCGGGCGGACGCCGAACGCCATGTTCTGGGCGTAGGTGGCGCAGGTCGCGTGGTTGTCACCACAGATCCCGCAGATGCGGCTCGTGATGAAGTGCGAATCGCGGGGATCCTTGCCTTTCATGAAGATGCTGTAGCCGCGGAAGATCGATGAAGTGCTGTGGCACTCGGCCACCTCACGGTTCTCGAAATCGATCTTGGTGAAGATCCCGAGGCTGCCGACAATACGCGTAATCGGATCCCAGTTCATCTCCACGAGGCTGCGGCCCTTGGTGGGGGTCTCTTGCGCCGTGGTGGTGACGGTGCTCATGTTCCAAGCCTCCTTACGTGCCGTCAGTATCGCGACTGGTAACCGGTCGTGAGCTCCGCCCGCGAATGTCGCCAGCTGGGCTCTTTGTTGACCGTCTTGTTCGTCATCGTCCGCAGCGCGATAATCGCGCGGCCGTAGAGGGAACTCGCCGCGGTCGACAGCTTGGCGCCCGGAGGCTCGTCCATGAACGGCATGAACTTGTCCGGGAACCCAGGCATCGTGCACCCGATGCAGATGCCGCCCACGTTGGGGCATCCGCCGATCCCGGCCATCCAACCGCGCTTCGGCACGTTGCAGTTGACGACCGGTCCCCAGCACCCGAGCTTCACAATGCACTTGGGAGAGCCGTATTCGGAGGCAAAGTCTCCCTGCTCGTAGTACCCGGCGCGGTCGCACCCCTCGTGCACCGTCTTCCCGAAGAGCCACGTCGGCCTCAGCTGGTCGTCCAGCGGAATCATCGGCGCCAGCCCCGCGACCTGGTACAGGAGGTACAGCACCGTCTCCATGAAGTTGTCGGGCTGAACCGGACACCCCGGAACGTTGACGATCGGCAGTCCAGCGGCCGATCGCCAGTCCCACCCCAGGTAGTCGGCGAGCCCCATGCAGCCGGTCGGATTTCCCGACATCGCGTGGATGCCACCGTTGGTCGCACACGTTCCGATCGCGATCGCACCCACGGCCTTGGGCGCCAGCCGATCGATCCACTCCGTCGTCTTGATCGGCTGCCCCGTCGACTCGTCGGTGCCCATCGCCGCCCAGTAGCCTTCCCGCTTGATCTTCTCGTTCGGGATGGAGCCTTCGACAACCAGCACGAACGGATCGAGCCGCCCTGCGGCAGCGTCATGGAAGAACTTGAGGAACTCTCCGCCGTTCTCGTACGCGAGCACGGGGTTGTGCAGGTGCACTTTGGGCAGCCCGGGGATGGATCCCATGATCACGTCCTCGATGCTCGGTTGCGTGGCCGCCGTGATCGATACCGAGTCGCCATCACAGCCCAGACCGGCTGTCAGCCACAGAATATGGACCTCGGGGACAGGTGACGCCCTCTGCGTGACGCGACCATAGGGAACCGTCTCCGCTGTCATGGCTCTTGTCTCCTTTCCTCGGCACGACGCAGGCAGACGCGCGATCGTCCAGCGACTGCTGGTGGGAACTGCGGCTCGAGCGTCGAGACACACTTGCCGCAGGCAGAATGAAAAACTACTTGGGGCGTGCGGCTTGGCTCAAGCGGGTGTGGCCCCTTTTTGGTTAGGGGCAATTGCCTAGGAGGGCATCGGGGATTGCCCGATACGTCAGCGTTCGGGAGACTTCTCGCCGATCCGCCACTCGATCGCGTAGTGCTGGAGCTCACGCCCAGTTCGCAATGCGAGCTTTTCCTTGATGTGCGCCTGATAGGACTCGACCGTCTTGATGCTCAGGTGCAGCGCTTCGGCAATCTCGCGGGTGCTGCTGCCGTCGCCGATCATGCGAAACACCTCGAGCTCGCGATCGCTGAGGCTCGCCAGGGGCGGCCTCTTTCCTACAGCCCCGCGCACGTACTGCCCGAGCATGCGGGCCGCGACCCGGTCCCCTACGTAAACCTGGCCGGCAAGGATGCGTCGGAGCGCTGTGAGGACGAGCTCAGTGGCCTCCTGCTTCATGATGTAGCCGTTCGCGCCGGCCCGCAGGACGCGCTCGGCGTAAATCGACTCCTCGTGCATCGAGAGGATCAACACGGGCAGATCGTCGTCTCGCGCTCTCAGCTGTTTCAACAGCTCGAGTCCGTCCGGTCCGCCGAGCGAGATGTCGAGCAGAACGATGTCCGGCCGGAGGGATTCAATCGCCTGCGTGGCCGAGTGCATCTCCTCGGCCTCACCGCAGACCATCAAGTCCGGCTCGCGGTTGATGAGCATCGTCAGGCCCTGGCGGACGATCGGATGATCGTCCACCACGAGCACACGGTGCTTGCTCTCGTCGGTGTCGGATCGCGGAGAGGCCTGCGCGGAACGCATGTCCTTCAGTCTCCAGACCGTAGCGGGAAGAGACAATCCACCACGGTGCCGCCGGCCCGGCCCGAGGTGACTGCCAGTGTGCCACCAATCATGTTCGCGCGATACTGCATGATGTGCAGGCCCATGCCCGGATGGCTCTCCGGAACGCGTCCCAGGCCAACGCCGTCGTCCTGCACGGCGAGGCAGCCCTTGTCGTCCAGCACAGACATGCCTATCGTGATGTGCCGCGCGCGTCCGTGCTTGATCGCATTGTTCACCGCCTCCTGGGCGATGAAAAAGAGGTGCGTGGCGACTACGACATCGCCCAGCAGGACCGGCCGATTGCATATGTACGTGCACGACACGCTGAAGAGGTCCTCCACTTCCCCGGCGAAGCGCTTCAGCGCGGACATCAGACCGTCAGCATCCGACAGAACGGGGAGCAGGCCCCGTGAGAGTTCGCGCGTCTTCTCGATGGCCTGGTTCACGAGCGTCACGATCTTCTTGGCTTCGGCGGCCTCCGGGAGTGCCTGATCCTCGAGCTTCTGCTGGAGCACTTTGCTCATGAACGCCGTCCCGGTGAGGTGCTGGCCCAAGCCGTCGTGCAGATCCTGACCGATGCGCCGCTGCTCGCGTCCGCTGAGATCGAGGAGCGCGCGTTCGAGCCGCTTGCGCTCGGTGACGTCGGTTCCTGTCGTGATGATGTGCTCGACGCTGCCATCGGCGCCGCGCAGCAGTGTCCCCGACCACGTGATGATGCGGCGCTCACCGCGATCGTTCACCCAACAACCGTCGTGCTCGGCGGGGCCGGCTCCGGCGCACCACTGTTCGATCACGGCTCGGAATCGTTCGGCCTCCTCGGGAGTTTCGAAGAGGTCGCTGACGTGGTGTCCCTTGACGCTGGAGTAGTCGCGCGCCGATGTTCTCTCGCACGCGCGGTTGAAGCGGATGATGCGGCCCTGCGGATCGAGGACGACAACGAGCGCACCGACCGTGTCGAGAATGGTCGCGGCGAGGTTCCGCTCCTCCTGCAACGCCTGCTCGGCACGTTTCAGCTCCGTGATGTCGATGGCCACGCCGTGGATGAACCAGGGGCGGCCGTCGGGCCCTCGAATCATCGCGGCCTGGCAATGGAACCAGCGCACGCAGCCGTCCCGCGCGATCACCCGATACGCAGAACGGAGAGGGCCGCCCGACAGGAACATGTCCGCGGCTTCGATGCTCCAGCGCTCCTTGTCGTCCGGGTGGATGCGTTGGTACCAGCGAATCGGATCTTCGAGCCATTCCTGCTGCGAGAATCCCAGGGCCGCTTCGATCTGCGGGCTCACGTACGCCTCGCCGATTCCTTCGTCGAGGTACGCCATGAACACGACGGCGGGAATCTGCTCGACGAGGGCGCGGTAGCGGGCGTCGACGTTGGGGCCGTCGGCTGCCGCCCGCAGTCGATCCCGTTCGACTGCGGGCTTGGTTTTCGGAGCCGATCGGCTCGAGAGAAACACTTCCGCCAGCTCCGCAAGCACCATGGCGGCGGCGCTTGCAGGATCCTGGTCGTCCCCAAGGAGCGCGTCCGGCAACGACGGTTCGGCCATTTCCAACGGAACCTTGAGCGGGAATCTCGAGCGCATCCCGGCTACGCGTCTTTCCGCGCGTGCCGCACCTGCCGACCTGCCGGGACTTTGTTCAGTGACGCCTGGGTAAACCGGCGAAGCGCGTGAATTGCCCTTCCATAGGTCATGACGGCGTGTGACGAGAGGAGGGAACCCGGCGGTTGATCCATGAAGGGCATGAACTTGTCGGGAAAACCGGGCATGGTGCACCCGATGCAGATGCCGCCGACGTTCGGACAACCCCCGATACCGCCCATCCATCCGCGCTTCCCGACGTTGCACTGGACGACCGGTCCCCAGCACCCGAGCTTCACGATACACAGCCGCGACCCGTACTCTTCCGCGAACTCGGCCTGCTCGTAGTATCCACCTCGATCGCATCCCTCGTGAACCGTTTGACTGAACAGCCACGTCGGCCGCAGCGCATCGTCCAGCGGAATCATCGGCGCGCGGCCGGACGCCATGTGCAGCAAATAGAGGAGCGTCTCCGTGAGGTTGTCTGGTTGTGTCGGGCAGCCTGGGATGCAGACGATGGGAATGCCCGCCGTCGATCGCCAGTCCCAGCCGAGATAGTCCGGCAGTCCCATGCAGCCGGTGGGGTTGCCTGCCATCGCATGGATCCCGCCGTACGTCGCGCACGTCCCGACGGCCATCACCGCCCACGCGTTTGGCGCGAGGCGGTCGATCCACTCGCACGTCGTGATGGGCTGACCGGTGAGCGGATCTGTGCCCATGGCTGCCCAGTACCCTTCGGCTTTGTTCTGCTCGTTGGGAACGGAACCCTCGACGACGAGAATGAAGGGCGAGAGCTTGCCCTCGGCTGCCTGGCGGAACGGCGCCAGGAACTCGTCGCCGTTCTCGCGTGCGAGCAGCGGATTGCGGAAGTTGATCTTCGGCGCCCACGGCATCGCGCCGAGAACGATCTCCTCGAGGCTGGGTTGTGTCGCTCCGGTCAGCGCGATCGTTTCGCCGTCGCAGCCCAGACCCGCGGTGATCCAGAGAACATCGATCTCGTTGATGACGGCCGGCACCGGGCGGGCCTCATCACGGCTGACACGATCGGCCATCGACACCCCGCTTCGCCACGGAAAACACCGGGCGCAGAGCTTTTCCCCCGAGCCCGGCAGAGGGTGTCGGCCATTCTATCGCCGATGGGCCGTCGGCGCCGAAGGCGTGCATTCGATGGACGCATCGAAACGCGTCCCTTCCAGAATCAACTCGGCGACGCCGGCCGGATCGACCCACATCGGGGAATGGCCCCATCCGCGTTTCTCGACCCATCTGGCATGACTCGGGAGCGCGCTCTTGAGTCGGGAGCCCTTGGTCAAGATCCAATCGCGATCGCCGAACGCCACCGTCACCGGAACCGCGATGGCGTCTGCGGAAAAGGGCGAGCGAGTACTGTCGAAAGTCGCCTCGAACGCGGTCGCCCTCGCGAGGTCATCCACCGTACGACACGCGTCCTCCGGGTGCATCCTCCGGCTTCCTACCGAGATCGGGACAGCCAGTGCCACCTCGCGCAGCCAGGGGTTTTGCACGACTGTTTTCAGCGGACCCGGAAAGTGCGCTGCCATGACCCGCAGGGCCTGGAACACGATCGGAACATGGGCCGCGCCGTGCTTCCTCCAGAGGCAGGCCGGCGAGATGGCGACGACGGTTCGCGCGATCCCGCGCGTCGCCGCTTCGAGCGCCATGGTGCCTCCGAGCGAATTCCCGGCGAGGTCGACCGGGATTTCGAGACCGAGCTCACGAATCGACCTGTCGAGGCCGTCAACGAGATTCGGGATCGTCGGAGGCGTCCCGCCTGGCAACGCGGGCGTCGAGCCGAAGCCTGCAATATCGAATGCGATGACCCGGCGCGTCGATTCCAGATATGGCGTTACCGCGCTCCAGGCGGCGTTCGACATGCCGATTCCGTGCAGAAGAACGAGCGGCGGTCCTGACCCTGTCTCGCGGAAGTGCCACAAAGCGTATCCCCTTCCGGTGATGGCCGGCGATCGGCCATCCCCTCGAGTAATTGCTGTCCTGCTCCGTAGACGAGCGGGAAGGGCCGGACGTGACAGGCGGGGCGACTCCGAACCGTCGCGCTATGCAAACTGTCGATTCGCCAAGCGAATCGGATCCCACACACCGCGACATGCCTCCCGCCTTCGGTCAGGTCACGGCGCCAGCAGACTCATCGCGGGGGGTTTCCGCTCGTCCCATCCTCCTTGACAACCATCGAACCCGAACGATAATCGGCTCAGAGCTCACATCTTGCCGGCGACGGTGTCAGGCCGGAGTCTTTCACCACAGCACAGCTATGGGAGGTAGTTGTGGATTACACGCGCAAAGCGCAGCTTTCGCTTCGATGGTTTTCGTTCGTCGCCGGCGCGGCGCTGACGGCGTTCGCACTCGCATCGACCCCTGTTCTCGCACAGGCGCCAGTCGGCACCATTTCCGGCGTCGTCACCGACGCGAGCGGCGGGGTGCTGCGTGGTGCGAGCGTGACGGCAACGTCGCTCTCGACCGGCGCGGAAAGGGTCACGACTGCCAACGACCAGGGCTTCTTCACGATCCCCTCGCTGAAGCCCGGCGAATACATCGTGACGGTGGCGAACAAGGGCTTCGCGAACTTCCTCGTTCCGCGCGTGGTCGTCGAAGTCGGTCAGACGGCGCGGGTGGACGCCTCGATGAGGGTGGAGGCGCTGACCGAGAACGTCGAGGTGCAGGCGGGCGGAATCGCCGTCGACACATCGCAGACCGCCGTCAGCGGCGTGGTCAATCTCAAACAGATCAGCGAGCTGCCGCTGAACGGGCGCAACTATCTCGAGCTCGCGCAGCTGCAGCCCGGAGTCGAGATTCAGGAGGGCCGGGCGTTCGATCCCACCAAGAGCCGGTACACCGGTGTCTCGATCGGCAGCCGCAACGGCCGCGAAGCGCGGATCACGATCGACGGCGTCGACGCGGTGGACGAGCACGTCGGCACGACCACGCTGAACATCTCGCAGGATGGAATCCAGGAGTTCCAGGTCTCGACGTCCTCTTCGGATCCGTCAGCCGGCCTCAGCGCGACCGGCTCGATCAACGTCATCACGAAGCGCGGCAGCAACGACCTCCACGGCTCCGGGTTCCTCTTCGGCCGGAGCGCCGACTTCGCGGCGCGGCCCAGCTTTGCCGCGTCGAAGCCGGACTTCGATCGCGAGCAGTTCGGGACCAGCCTTGGCGGGCCCGCGCTGAAGAACCAGATCTTCTGGTTCGCGAACGTCGAGAAGACGAACGAGGACTCCGCCATCGGCATCAGCACGCCGTACTTCCCCACGCTGACCTCGTACGGGGCGCCTTTCGATGCGCTGTCCACGACGCTTCGGGGAGACTGGCGCGTCTCTCACGCCAACGACGTCTTCGTCCGCTGGAGCCGCGACGACAACGACAGTCTCGGCAACTTCGGCGGCAACCGGCTGCCCTCGGGCGGAAACGTCAATTCCAACACCACCAATCAGGTGGTCGTCGGCCTCGATACGGTGCTGACGACGAAGCTCACGAACAGTTTCCGGACGGCATTCACCGACTTCAAGAACCGGGTGCTCCGGCCGGATACGGCGGCGCAGGCCCTCTCGGTGCCAGGATTGGAAGGCATCCGTGTGCTGACCGATGACGGCCTGCTCATCGCCGGACCGGACAGCATCACGCCGCAATCGACGTTCGAGCGTTTCGGCCAGTTTCGCGACGACCTCAACTACGCAGCGGGCCGCCATCTGATTCGCGGCGGGATGGACGTCGTCTACTACCGCGTGAGCGTGACGAACTTCGTGAACGGGTTCCCGCAGTTCAACGTCGTGTCGCCTGCATCGCGGAACCCTGCCGACATCATCAACCAGCCGTTCATCAATACGACGCTCGGCAACAAGAAAGGCATCCGCATTCCGGGCACCCCCGACAATACCCATCGCAACACGCGCATCTCGGGGTACGCGGAAGACAGCTGGCGGGTGCAGCCGAACACAATGATCAACTACGGCGTCCGGTACGAGGTCGATACGCATCCGCTCGACAACGACCTGGACAAGCCGGCGCTGGTCGCACCGATTCTCCCGAACGGCACGGCGCCTACGCCGATCGACAAGAACAACGTCGCGCCTCACGCCGGGGTCGCGTGGGATCCGTGGAAGGACGGCAAAACATCGATCCGGGTCGGCGGCGGCATCTACTACTCCATGCGCGTCAGCAACCTCGTCACGAACGAGCGGGCGTCGATCGCGCCGTTCAACTCCGGCAACGACACGATCACGCTGACGGCGGGGTCCACGACCGGCGGGCCGCAGGACTTCAATCGTGACGGCGTACCCGACTTCGATTTTTCGCCTGCGCTGGTCGCGGGGACGACCGTCGGCAACGCGGTGCCGGTGATTCTCCAGGGCCAGACCGTCTACGTCGCCGCGCCGTCGTCCACCACGCCTACGCTGGACATCACGCGGACAGGCCTGGTGATCAGCAACGAGCTCGAGACGCCGTATTCCAAGCAGATCAACATCGGGGTCCAGCGGGAGCTCCCGTTCCACAGCATGATCGACACGAATTTCGTGTACAGCCGCACCGAGCACGAGTTCATGCGCGACCTCGACGCGGCGAATTTCTTCCCGGGCAATGGCGCGCCGATCGTGCTCGGCGACGGACGCGCGCCGACGAACACCATCACGAACATCACGTCGAACGGATACTCGCGATACAAGGCGCTCACCGTCAGGCTCGACAAGCGGCTCTCGCACCACTATCAGTTCGGCGTCTGGTACGCCCTGTCGAATCTCGAAACGACCACCGCCGACGGTCTTGGACTGGGTGGCGGCACTCTGGTCAATCGCGACGTTCAGGCCAACTACGGCACCGCTCCACTCGACCGGCGTCACCGGTTGACGCTCAACGGGATCCTCGAGCTCCCGATGGGATTCCGGCTCTCGACGATCTCGACGTTCTACAGCGCCGTGCCTGCTTCGATCCTCGTCGGGTCCGCGGACATCAACGGCGACGGGATCAACGGCGATCTGCTGCCGGGCACGCGCCGCGGGAGTCTCGGGCGCGAGGTCACCGACGTCGGAGCCCTGAATGCCGGCATCCGTTCGTACAACCTGGCGCTGGCCGGAACGCTGAACCCGCGCGGACAGCGCCTGCCCTTCGTCGTCGAGCTGCCCGACAAGATCCGATTCGGCGATTCGTTCATCTCACAGGACATCCAGCTGTCGTACGTGCTGCGGCTGATGGGCCGGATGCGAATCGAGGGGACGGCGCAGATGTTCAATGCGTTCAACGTCTCGAATCTCGTTGGCCCAGCGGGTCTGCCGTCGTCACCCTACAGCGGCACGCTGCCCACGCTTGCGACGCTTCCGGCGGGATTCTCGCTGGCGAGCAGCGGCAGCGTCCGCGATGCCAGCGGCAACCAGGCGGTGGCCGGCACAACGCGGCTGCCGAACGGGAACCTGATCACGACCGCGTTCGGGAGCCTGGGCGCCGTCCGGCCGTCGCTGCCGACCGGCACCGGACTGCCGCGGGCCGTGCAATTCGGATTGCGGGTAAGTTTCTGATCAAGCTGTCAGCTCTCAGCTGTCAGCCATCAGCTGAGAGCTCAGAGCTGAAAGCTGTAAGCTGAGAGCTAATCAGCGCATGCTGTCCGAGCGGACGACCAGGTCGATGACGAGCGGGAAATGATCGTGGATCCCCGCCTCGGGATCGCGCATGACGTCGCCGGCGCGCAGGCCTGATTCGGCGAGTTCTGCCTCCGACATCATCGTCGTGTCGAGAACGAACTGGTTGACGCTCGTGAGGACGCTGTCGCTGTAGAGGATGCGATCGAGTGCGCCTGGCGGAAACGGCTCGCGGTCGTTCCGCCACGTGTAGACCTCGGGTCGCGACACATTGTGGTGCGGGCCTGCGTCGGTCAGGGCCGAACCGTCCCAATCGAGGCCGTTGCCGCCCTCGGCGGGAAGTGTCGGAGACGCGCTGGCGGAGACCATCGCGTCCACGAAGGTCGCTCCTCCCGGTATGGCGTTGAAGTCTCCGAGAATGATGAAGGGTGTGCGGGAACGCAGAGGGACGGGGCCGCGGCCGGCTCTCGCTTCACGGATCGTGCTGATAACCAGCTGAGCTTGCCGGTGACGCATCGCGGCGTCCTCGGGATCATCCGAGGACTGGAAGTGCGCGCAGATCATGTAGAGAGCGGCGATGGGCGAATCGATGAGGGCAATCGCGTGCCCGCGGCGGCGGCTGCCGGCCTCGACGCGGCCTCCGCTCCTCTCGCCGATCGGGAAGCGCGACACGATGACGGTGTCCCCCGCACCGTGTCCCTGCCATCTGCTGCCCTTCTCCAGGGGAAGGATGCGGTCGACGAGCGCCACGGTGCGCCTGGCGCCCGCGGTTATCTCCTGCAGGCACACGACGTCCGGTTGCAGGGCCTTCAGCACTCGCGCGAAGCGAGCGGTCCGGCTGGCGTCCCCGGCAGCCTCGTTCCCGGACTGCATTATGGAG
The DNA here is from genome assembly GCA_963730995.1 of uncultured Acidobacteriota bacterium. GTDB lineage: Bacteria > Acidobacteriota > Vicinamibacteria > Vicinamibacterales > 2-12-FULL-66-21 > CAVSUB01. The sequence goes on from CAVSUB010000013.1 coordinate 1,767,158, forward strand.
TTCCGATAGACGTTCCACGTGAGCACGCGAATCGCATCCGGACTCGGTTTGCTCAGAAACCCGCGAGCCGGCTGCGCCGCGAGCGAGAGGGCGCCCCAACCGACGATCGCTGAGGTGACGTAGACAAGGAGTCGCCGCATTTGACTGGCATCGCTACCGGCAACCGATGCCGGCGTTGACCAGTCTATCGTTTCCGCGTGAATGTGTCTGTCACGGGCGGCAACGCCATCACAAACCATCTTTGAGAAAAGAGTCGACGGCGTCGATGGACACGCCGAGCTGCGCTGGTTGATCGTAGAAGTCTGTCTGCGTGCCTTCCGACCACACCAGCCGCTTCGGCCCGCGGACGCGCTCGTGCACCGCGCGGAGGTTGTCAGGGAACACACAACCGTCGCTGTGAACGAACAGCGCCGGAACGTTGACGCGGCCGGCCGCGCTCATGCCGTCGAACAGGAACCAGTAGGTCCACGAGAGCGTCGCCATCTGATTCTTCCACGAGGGCACCGCGCCGCGCGCCGGGTTGGCATAATCACCCGCTTGTGACGAGCGCTCGTGAATCTGCCGCGTCGTTTGCGGACGATTGTGCGGAATCCGCACGCTCCACGCCGCGCCCGGCGTCCCAAGCGCCCCGAAATAAGACTCTGAGAGCCTCCACCGGACAGACGCGACATCCCCCGTAAAACGCTGACCTCCACATCGATTTGCGTCTCGCCGATCGCCCGTTTTCCCGCACTGGACACGCATTTATGGAGGGACTTTCGCGCTGACTAGGAGTAGTGTGTACCCAATCGAGGCTATCCCACCTCCGTTGTCTTACGGGCATTCCTGATGAAAGGACAACGACATGGCTTCATCGCGTCTGTTACTCACACCCGCTCCAGACCGTCGCAATCACGCGTCGCGCGAGGCGCTGCTGGTGCGCGTTCGCGGCGAGTTCACTGAAATGCCGTGCCTGCGGTTGACGCGCGGGCAGGCACAGCGGCTGTTCGACCTGAGACCCGATATCTGCGAGCGCGTGCTCGCCACCCTCGTGCGCGACCAGACGCTCATCTGCGGCACCGACGGCCGCTATCGGATCACCGAGATTCATCTGTGGCGGGACCATCCGACGATGTTCCAGCAACGCGCCATGGTCGCCCCGAAAGCATCCTGAGAATCGAAGCGCGCGCGCCGCGAGTGGCTTTCAGCTTTCAGCTATCAGCTTTCAGCTCTCGGCTGAGAGCTGACAGCTCCCACCAGAAGCGCTCTCAATGCTGTGTTAGAGTGGCGCCGGCAGGCGATTCCGAGGAGGAGGACGTCGTGAGCAACAAACGGATCGGGCAGGCGCTCTCCCTCCTGTGGATGCTCGCACTTGGGATGCTGCTCGTCGTCAACGCGCAGCAGGATCTCACCGCAGCTCTGACATTCCACGCGTCGTTCGACAAGTCGGCAGACGCCGATTTCGGCCTGGGCGACAAGCAAATCTACACGGCGCCCACCTACAAGAATCTCGACGCCGCTCAACCGGGACTTCACAATCCCGACGTGAGCATCGTGCCCGGCAAAGGCCGGCATGGCGCGGCGCTGGAGTTCAAGGCGAAGAACACGACGGCGATCTTCTATCAGGCCGAGAAGAACCTCGACTATCGGCAAGGCGGCTGGAACGGTACGGTCTCCTTCTGGCTGAATCTGAATCCGGATGAAGATCTGTCGGGGTTCGCCGACCCGATTCAGCTCACCGACAAGGACTACAACGACGCCGCGCTCTGGGTCGACTTCACCGGGAACGACAAGCCTCGTCATGCCCGTCTGGGCGTCTTCGGCGATCTCAAGGCGTGGAATCCGGAAGGCGTGCGCGGCCAGACCAACCCGCTCTTTCTCCGCCACATCGTCGCCGTCACGACGCCGCCGTTTGCGCGCGGCACGTGGACCCACGTCGCGTTCACGTTTGCGGGGCTCAACGGTCCGCAGCCAGGTACGGCCAGGTTCTTCCTGAACGGGAAGATCCAGGGCGCGACCGAGCCGATTCCCGAGGCGTTCACCTGGGAGATCTCCCGAGCGAAGATACGGCTCGGCGTCAACTACGCCGGGCTGTTCGACGATCTCTCGATTTTCAACAGGGCCCTGAGCGAGGGCGAAGTCCAGACACTGTACGGCCTCTCGAAGGGCGTATCGGAACTCCGTCGCTGAAGGCGGACGCGACGTCGCACGTCCGCGGCGCGCGATGGTAGTGGCAGGTGAGGTCGGCATGGGAACTCGCGCGCGATTGGCCAGTCTGGCACTGTTGCTTGCTTCAACGACTCTCTGGGTTACGCGGACAGTTGACGCACAGCAGGACCCCTTCCTCGGCCGCTGGAGCCTGACCAGCACTGGAGACCAACCGGCCTACGTGGGCTGGCTCGAAGTCTCGCTGGAGGCGGGTCAGCTGACCGCCAGGTTTTCCAACAGAGGCGGAAGTCCGACGCCTGTCGCTTCCGTCCAGATATTGAACGGAGAGCTCGTCTTCCAGCCGGCGGCGGGACGGCGTGGCCCGTCGGCCGAACACCGCGCGCGAGTACAGGGTGAAAAGCTCCTTGGAAGCACGACCTCCGGCGACCGCACCATCGAGTTCGTCGGCGTGCGACCGCCGAAATGGCCGGCGGCGGACGCCAGCGCTCCCCACAAGTTCGGGCCACCGATCGAGCTCTTCGACGGCAAGTCGATGGATGCGTGGGATCTCGTGCGTCCGGAACAACCATGGTTCGTCATCGACAGCGAGATGACGAACTCACCCGCGGGGAGCAAGCCGGCCCCGGGGAGCAACCTCCGGTCGAAGCAGAAGTTCCAGGACTACAAAATCCACGCGGAGTACAAGCTGGACACCGGCAGCCACAGCGGCATCTACTTTCGAGGCCGCTACGAGATGCAGGTCCTCGGCGACGTCGGCAAGCCAGCCGACAAGTTCAGTCACATGTCTGTCTACGGGTGGGCGGCGCCCCTGGTCAACGCGAGCAAGCCTGACAACGAGTGGCAGACGATGGAAGGGACCATCGTGGCGAACAAGATCAGCGTGACGCTGAACGGACTGAAAGTTCACGACAACACGACGCTCGAGGCGATCACGACGAACGCGGTGGATCCGAACGAGCTGGAACCGGGACCGATTCAGCTCGTGGGAAACGACGGCAAACTCTGGTACCGCAAGGTGACGATTACGCCAATTGTCGATACCGGGCGCTAGAGGCCATCTCGCAAATGCCGAGCGAGCGAGTACCGCGAGCGAGCCACGCGATCGGAGCGCGCCGACGAAGCGGCGCGCGAGAGCGTGTGTAAGGGAGTCCGAGGGGCGAAGCCCCTCGGATGAGATTAGTGTCGAGTTGCGGCAAGGCAGTGGAGGTTTGCGAATGAAGCGACTCTGGATCGGCCTCACGTTTCTCGTCGCCTGCACGGTCGTGCTCGCCGGCCAGACCAAACCCGCGAAGCCGCTGGAGATCTATGTCGTCGATCCCGAGGGCGGCAAGGAAGCGCTCTGGGTGACGCCGGCCGGCCAGGCGATCCTCATCGACACGGGCAGTCCCGGAGGGCGCGACACCGATCGAATCATGGACGTGATCAACGAGCTCGGGATCAAGAAGCTCGACATCCTTCTCTCGACGCACTACCACGTCGATCACGTCGGCGGGCTGCAGGAGCTGCTCAAGCGGATCCCGGTCGATCATTTCTACGATCACGGGGAAACGATCGAAGACGGCTTGAACGGGCATCAGAAGGAACAGGTCCCCGGGTTCCAGGCCTGGTATTTTCCGATGGTGGCCAAGGCGCCGCGGACGGTTCTGAAACCTGGCGATCGGATTCCAGTCACCGGGCTCGACTGGCGCATCGTCACGTCCGCCGGCAAGGTCCTGAAGACTCCCCTGCCGGGCGCGGGCAAGCCGAACCCGTTGTGCGCCGGGGCTCAGCGACGGACCGTGACGCAGGATCCCGAGGACGGCCAGTCGGTTGGGAGCGTCATCACCTACGGCAAGTTCCGCGCCCTGGATTTCGGCGACATGACGTGGGACATCGAATACGACCTGATGTGCCCCAACAACCCGATCGGCACGGTGGACATGTACTTCGTGTCCGATCACGGCATCAACGACAACAGTACGCCGGAGTTCGTGCACGCGATCCGGCCGCGCGTCGCGGTGATGCAGAACAGCGCGCGGAAAGGCAACGCCGTGGACGTCCTCAAGGTGCTGCGGTCGTCACCCGGCCTCGAGGACATCTGGCAGCTCCATTGGGGGAATGCGGCCGGTGCAGAGTGGAACAGTGCCGGCGTCTACATTGCCAACGGCGTCGACCCGACGGAAGTCGCGACGGCGTTGACGGCACCTCCTCGGGGTGGCGGTGCCGGCCGGACAGGCGGCGCGGCCCCGACGGCCGGCGGAGTCGGGGCTGCGCCGGATGCAGCTCCTGGAACAGCCGCCCCGGCCCCCGCCGCACCGCCAGCGACCGCCACGACCCAGACGCCGCCGCCGGAGGCAGGCCGCGGGCAGCCCGCCGCTCAGGGCGCGACGGGCGCTGGCCGTGGAGGCCGCGGCGCGCCTCCGCACTCGCCGGCGTACCTGATCAAGATTTCCGTTCAGCCGGACGGCACGTTTACGGTGACGAACACACGCAACAACTTCAGCAAGACTTACCTGGCCCCGAAGCCCTAGTCCAGGAATTCACTTGAGTCGGGTGTGAATTCCAGGAAGCTCCCAGCTATCAGCTCTCGGCTTTCAGCTTCACGCCTCAAACAGGATCGAGCTGACGGCTGACAGCAAGAGCTGAGAGCTACGCGGGCACGAGATCAAGTGAACTTCAGGGTCGTAATCACTATTTCGTGCCCGGCTTCACGCTCGGACTGTCGTCAGCCTTCAGGTCGCCGAGCGCGTATTGCAGGCCCGCGAGGAACTGCTCGTTGATCGGTTTGATGAAGAACGTCTTCTCTTCGTTCCCGAAAGCCAGATAGAAGACTCGCCCGTTCCCCTCTCGACGGATCCAGGACATCCCGTAGTCGTGATCGCTTCGCGGGAAGTTCTCCTTCGCCTTGTCGGCGTCGCTCATCTTCGAGTAGTCGATGCTCGTCAGGATGTGAAGGTTCTCCCGCGACCAGGTATCCATGCCGAACGTGTAGATCTCGCCGCGGAAGTCGAACGGCTGGCCCTTGTACATCGCCGTGAGCGGACTCTTGGGATCGTCGATCTTGACGACGATCGGCTGGTCTGCAAAGTGGAACTTGAAGAAGCCGCCGATCATCTTGTTGTACTCGGGCCACGTGCCGACCTGTGTGTCCGGACCCGGCTGGGCGCCTCGACCGCCTTCACCACGGCCGGCACCCGCCGCGGCATTCCCGGCGCCCGGACCGCGCTGAGCGGCCGGCACGGGGACGATCACGGCTGTCTTCACTCGCTGCACGAACTCCGCCTGCCGCACGCCGGGCGCCTTGTCCGGATCGAGCTTGTCGAACCACGCGTCCGCCAGAGCGCTCATCTCTTCCTTGCTCAGCTTCTGGTCGTTGTTCTTGTCGCCCTGTAAGAGGCTCTGGGTCGTCAGCGTCGGCGCCGCGCCGCGTTGCCCGCCGCCTCCACCGCCGCCACGCGCTCCACGCGCGCCTGCCTGCGCCGCAGCGCCGTTCGCGTGATACGAGTCGCCGGTTCCGTGGATTCCGACCAGCCCCTTGCCGCCCCGAACGAAACCGAGCAGCGCTTTCTTCCGTGCGTCCGTGACCGCCTGATCGTTCGGATCGTCGAGAAACGCCCCGGTCGTACTGTTCAGGACCAGCGCGTCGTACTGCTTCAAGTTCTGCTCGTTGATGTCCGCCGGGTCAAAGGTGATCGTCGTCGACCACGCCTTGGTCCGGTTGCCGAACGATTCGATCATCTTGGCCACAAGCGGAATCGGCGTGTGGACGAAGCCGGCGCACTTGTTCAGGACCAGCACCTTGTGCTGCCGTGTGGGCTTCGCCGCCGGCCGATCCGGCAGTGCCGCGAGCATCGCCTGCATGTGAGCGTCGAGAGGCAGCCTGGGCTGCGGGAGCTTGAGGGCGGCCACGAGGTCCGCCTCAGTCACTGAGCCTGATTTTTCCTTGTCCGCCTCCTGGAACCACTTTTCGAGCGCCGTCTTGAACTCGGCCCGAGTGACCGCCCCGTCCGTATTGCTGTCGGCCGCCGCGAAGAGGCCCGGGCCGAGGTCCGCGCCGTTACCGCCCTCGGCGTCGTGCATCATGCCCGCCATGCTCTGATCGCCCGCCTGATACGGACTGAACGTCAGCCCCCCGTACACGTTCAGGACGGTCAGGGTGCCGGCCAATGTTGCCGCGCACACCGCTGCCGTCACCCGACGCGTGGAAATCGTTGCCATGCTTCCTCCTCGAGCGACCTCGCAAGCCGCCGATACCGTGCGGGCGCCGTTCTACTGCCAGGGCCCGGGATGGTCGATAATCTACGCCTGTTTAGGAAAAGATCGCGAGACTTTCTTCGCGTCGTTCGCGCATATAGTAAGGCACGTCGGCTTCCTCCATTCCTGCAAGGGCGAACATGAAGAAAATAACCAGGCTCATCCCGTGGCTCGCGTTTGTCGTGACGACGACCGGACTGTCGCTCATCGCCCAGACACCGGCCCCCCAGACACCGTCGGCCCAACCATCTACCACCCAGCCTCCGGCGGGACAGCCCCCACAGACGGCCCAGCCTCCTGCGGGCCGCGGCGGCGGCAGGGGGGCTCCGACAAGGATTCTCCCGTCAATGCCGGCGTCGATTGGACGAAACAGCCGTCGGTCCTGCCGAAGAAACCCGCCGAGGAGCTGAAGGAGTTCGTCCTTCAACCCGGCTATCGACTCGAGCTGGTTCTCGCCGATCCGGACATCAAGGATCCGACAGCGATCATGTTCGACGGGAACGGCCGGATGTTCGTGCTCGAGAATCCCGGCTACATGGCCGACAAGGAGGCGAACGGTGAGCTCGACCCCGTCGGGCGCATCTCGCTCTGGACTGACACGAACAACGACGGCGTCTACGACAAGCACACCGTGTTCGTCGATCACCTCGTGTTCCCGCGGTTCGTCACGCCGTACGGACCCGACACGATCCTGACGAAGGAGTCGAACGCCCAGGAAGTCTGGAAGTACACCGACACCAACGGGGATGGCGTGGCCGACAAGAAAGAGCTCTTCGGCACGGGCTACGGCCGCATCGACAACGTCGAGCAGGAAGAGAGCTCCATGACCTGGACGCTCGACAACTGGCTCTACACCACCTTCAACACGTTCCGCTCCCGCTGGACACCGAGCGGCGTCGTCAAGGAAACGTCAGGCAGCACGATGGGCTCCGAGTGGGGCCTCACGCAGGACGACGACGGCAAGCAGTGGTATCTCGAGGGCTCGAACGGAATCCCGGCCTACTGGCAGTTCCCGATCGTCTACGGCAACATCAACATCCCCGACGGGCTCGATTCGGATGTGCGCGTTCCGTGGGGCGCGGCCGTCAAGGTCGCCGACATGCAGGGCGGCATGGGGATCATCCGGATGCCCGACGGCTCGTCGAAACAGACGACTGCCGGCGCAGGCGGCGTGATCATCCGAGGCGACCGTTTGCCGAAGGACCTGTACGGCAAGTACTGCTACGGCGAGCCTGTCGCGCGCATCGTCCGCTGCATGTACCCCGAGAACAAGGAAGGCCTGACGTACGTCCGCACGACCACACCCGGGAACGAGTTCCTCAAGTCCACGGACCCGTACTTCCGGCCGGTCGATCAGAAGATTGCCCCCGACGGCACGCTGTACATCGTCGACATGTACCACGGGATCGTGCAGGAGCGGCAGTGGTCGGGTCCCGGCACGTACATCCGCGCGCGCATCGAACAGTACGATCTGGACAAGGTCATCCACTACGGCCGCATCTGGCGCCTCGTCTACGACGGCGTCAAACCGGGTGACGCGATTGCACGCGACAAAACCGTCCCCCGGATGAACACCGAGACAGCGGCGCAGCTCGTCGCGCATCTCGAGCATCCGAATGGCTGGTGGCGCGACACCGCGCAACAGCTGCTCGTCCTCAAACAGGACAAGTCGGTTGTGCCGGCGCTCCAGAAGCTGGCGACGTCGTCCACCACCATGCTCGGACGGATTCATGCCCTGTGGACGCTGGAAGGCCTGGGCGCGCTCGATCCCGTGCTGGCCCGTCAGCTCATGGCCGATCCGGAGCCCCGCATGCGGATCCAGGCGATTCGGGCGAGTGAAACGCTCTACAAGGCGGGAGACCGATCGTTCGCGTCCGACTACAACGCGCTGACGAAGGACTCCAGCGTGGACGTCGTCATCCAGGCCATGCTGACGCTGAATCGATGGAAGGTGCCGGACGCTTCGACGACGCTGAAGGCGACGATGGATGCGAACAAGGCACGCGGCGTCCAAGTCGTGGCGACGACATTTCTCACCGCGGCGGCCAACGCGGGCCGCGGGCGCGGCGGCGTCATGCTGACGTCCGAGCAACAGGCGCTCCTCACGAAAGGTGGCGAGGTCTACAACAGCCTCTGCATCAGCTGCCACGCTCCGGATGGCATGGGAGTGCCGCTGCTCGAGCAGAAGACGACGCTGGCGCCGCCGCTCGCGGGCTCGCCGCGCGTGAACAGTCACCGCGACTACATCGTCAAGGCCGTGCTGCACGGTCTGACCGGACCCATCGAGGGCCGCCAATATTCGCAGGTGATGATCCCGATGGGAACGAACGACGACGCATGGGTGGCGTCGGTCGCGTCCTTCGTGCGCCAGAACTTCGGCAACTCGGGCGGGTTCGTCACGCCAGCCGATGTCGCACGTGTGCGCGCCGAGACACGCGATCGGAAGACACCATGGGACGTCACAGAGCTCGCCGCCTCGATGCCGTCGCCTCTGGTCAAAGAGGGCTGGACGTTGACGGCGAGTCACAACAACGCCGCCGCGAGCCGGGCGCTCAGCCTTCAGTCCTGGAACAGCGGCACGCCGCAAACACCCGGCATGTGGTTCCAGGTCGAATTGCCGAAGCCGACCCAGATAACCGAACTGCAGTTCGAATCGACTGCCGGCGCGTACGAGATTACCCGGGGTCGCATCCTGAATTCTGATGCACCGCCCGCCGGGGCGCGCGGCGCAGGGGCCGCCGCCGGAGGGCCCCCTGCGCCATCGCGGCCGACGCCGAACTATGGGTTCCCGCGCGCGTACAAAGTGGAGGTGTCGACCGACGGCAAGACGTGGAAGCCGGTTGCGGAGGGCAAGGACGCGTGGCACGACCTGCAGGCGATTCCGTCGAGCGGTACCGGCAATCAGGGCGAGTCCGCGGCCACGACCGTCGTCTCGTTCGAACCCGTGCAGGCGAAGTTCGTTCGCATCACCCAGACCGGCACGGAGGAGAACGCACCCGTCTGGTCGATCCAGTCGCTGCGGCTGTACGCGGTCGCGACGCGGCAGTAGGATCGGGTTGAGTGAGTGCGGAAAACCAGGGCCGGGCCTTCAAAGGCCCGGCCCTGGTGACGGGTAAGGTAGCTGTCAGCTCTCAGCCGTCAGCTCTCAGCTCGATCCTGTTTGGCGCATGAGCTGAAAGCTGACAGCTGTTAGCTGTCAGCTTCATGGAATTCACACTTTACTCGAGTGAATTCCTGGACTCAGAACGCGAAGCGCACGTTCAGCTGAAAGCTGCGCATGGCTTGCGCGGTGGTGACTGCGCCGAATCCTGCAGTGGACGGCGTCAGCCTGTTTGGATTGAGCACGTTCCCGACTGCACCCGGCGCGAGGGTCGTATCCCCGGCCGCGGCGACGAACTGGGGGTTCCGGATCGTCAAATCCGTCGGGCTGTTCAGCTGGAGCTGCGTCTGACGGCCGTTGAAGACGACGGCGTTGAACGCATTGAATGCGTCCAGCCGCAAGGTCAATCTCCTCGCGCCGCCTGCCCGAAACGACCGCTGGAGCGCCAGATCGACCGTATGGTCCGGGCAGCCCACCATGTAGTTGAACCCGGACTCCAACCCCACGCTTCCAGGTTGCGGTCCCGCGAAGGCACCGGTGTTGAACTGCCGGTACTGATCGTCTCCGCATCCTGAGCCGGGGTCGCCAGAGATGACGATGCGCGCCGGGTAAGTCGGGCTGCCGGTCAGGTTCACAGACGCCCCGTTGCTGTTGTAGCTGAAGGTGGGTGTGTAACGGGCACCCGATCCGGCCGTCACGACGCCGGCGAGCTGCCAATCGTTCACCACCAGGGCGAGGACCTTCATCCCGCCACTGTCCGCCTTCATCGTCGGCAGGGACCACACGAAGTTCCCCTTCACAACGTGCTTCGCGAGTCCGAGGTTCTTCCCCATCAGATCTTCGTACTGCCCCTGGTCCGCGCGCAGCCCGTAGGTGCCATCGGCGTGGTGTTCGAGGCGGGACTGGATCGGGTTCCCGGAGTCGGGCGTCGTGCCGGTGGTGCCGACGTAACGAATCCCGTAGGTGTAATTCAGCTGCGCCGAAAACCCCTTCGTGAATCGATGCGTGAACGCCGTCGAAATCAGCTCCGAATCGTTCCACCTGTTAGGCTGGTTCAGGAAGATCGGACCAAGCCCGCGGAAAGGCCGCAGAAGATCCGTCTGGAGTGCGTTGGCGCCCGGTACCGAGCTCGCCGGGAGCGTCAGATCCTGATTCTGCTGCAGGAACGCGGCGCCGATGTCGGGCGCGTTGAGGTCCACACCCTGGCTCACGCTGGTAGACGGACCGCTGTAGATGTCGAAGCCATGCTGCCCGATGAGGGAGATATCGAGCGAAGACGACCACGGAAGCGCCATCTGGACGCCGGCGTTCCACTGTACCGACTTCGAGAGCGGCGAATCGTACTGGATGATCGCCATGATCGGCGCGCCCTGGGTGGTGAAGCCGCCGCTGTTCAGCGTCTGCAGTGTCCCGTAGCGGACAGTCGAATTGAACGACGCGGGGATGTTCCCGGCGTTCGACTCGAACGAGTTGAGGGCCGGACGGTCGATGAAGAGTCCGATACCGCCGCGCAGTACCATCTTCTGCGTGCCCCCAAGGTCGTAGGCCGCCCCGAAGCGGGGCGCCCAGCCCAGTTTCGGCCACACGGTGTTTTCCTTCGCGATGCCGTGGCCCGCCTGATGAATGCCGTTCGTGACCACCCCGGTGCCCGGCACGAGCGTGCCGATCGCCGCCACGCTGCTGCCGCCGGGAACAGTCACGATCTGTTTGGTCACCGGATTCACCGCGTTCCGGGCGTTGGTGCCCTGGCATCCGTTCGTCAGCGCCACGGTGCATCCGGGTATGTAGAGCTGTGGCGCGTTGGCCAGGGACCACTCGTCCGGGAAGAAGTTCGACGAGTGGAGCAGCGAATCGTACTGCGGCTGCAGGTGCGTCAGCCGCAGGCCGTAGTCGAGCGTCAGCCGGTTGTTCACCTTCCAGTTGTCCTGGACGTAGCCTTCGTACGTGTTGTGCAGGAAGATGCCTTCGACCAGGATGTTCTGCTGCGCGTAGGTGCTGAAGATGCCGAGCGCCGCATTCGCGTAGCCGAAGCCGGTATCGAGAGGATTGCTGGTGTCCCTTCCGAAATTGAGGTCGCCCTGAGTAGACGGCGCCTGGCCCGTGTTCAGGTTCTCCGCCTTGTAGCTGTGCTCGATGTTGAAGCCGGTTTTCAGGGTGTGATGTCCGGCGACCTTGGTGAGACTCCCGAGCACGCTGTGGGTCCGGTTGAGATTCAAAAAGCTCGGATACCCGAGACTGGGCAACGCGGGCGTGATGTTGGCGCCCCAGGCCATGGTCGGGGGCAGTTGGGACACGCCGTCGACGAAGAATGGCGCACCGTACTTGTTCAGGATCGACACCTCGTAGTACGAAGGATCGAACTTGCCGGAGTCCGGATACAGCGTCGGGATCGATCCCAGCCCGAGGTTGTTCTTGTTGTAGAACGGCGTGACTCCGGGGGCTCCGAGCTGATTCTGCGAGAATCCGTAAGTGCCCTCGAAGAACGTCGTGTTGTTGAACCCGTAGGTCGCCGTCGACGCCCATGCGTAGATGTACGGAACCGGGTTCCGCGTGTCGTTGAACCCCGGAATCGATCCCGGGACGACCTTGGAGTTGCCTACCTGGAACTGGCCCTTGCCGCTGATCCGCAGTTTCGACGAGGCCTGATAGTCCACCCTGAATGCGGGCTGCGACGTGAGGCTGTCGACGATCGGCGTCGTAGTCTCGTAGTTGTAGCTCCTGCCAGCGGTCTGCGTGACGTTGGCCTGGATCGGCCAGATGTTGAGAATGTTCTGCCCGAGCCCGTACAGCCGGTTCGCCGGGATCTTGCCGAGGACTCCGCCGTCCTGGAAGCAGGCCGCCGTGGCGCCTCCCTGGACGCACTGACTCTTGGGCAGCCCGGTGGACGCGTCGTACAAGGCGTTGATCAGGTTCCCGTTGTTGTCGCGCGACTGCGAGAAGTCACCCGCGCGCTCCAGCTGCGTCGGGACGCGGAACTGCACGATGTTGCCGCCGGCCGTCCGTGGCCGGTACTCGTGAGAGTAGAAGAAGAACAGCTTGTTCTGCCCGCCCGGCTTCCCGATCGGACCGCCGATCGAGTACCCGCGGTCGTGCTGCTTGCTGATAGACGGAGCGGCGTCACCGTTTTTCACGTTGGCCCACGTCTTCCCGTTCTCCCAGTTCCACTGGTTGTTGCGATAGATGTCGTAGACGCTGCCGCGAAACTGGTTCGTGCCGCTCTTGCTGACGGTCGCGATCTGGACGCCGGTCGAACGGCCGTATTCCGCCTGATAGTTCGACGTCAGGATCTTCACTTCGGCGATCGACTCCGGGTTCATCTGGAGTAGCTGCCCGTTGCTGCCCGTGTCCATCGTCAACACGCCGTCCATGGTGTATGTGTTCTGGCCGTTGCTGCCCTGGCGGCTGGTACCGACCATGCCGGGGGCGAACGTCGCGAGGGCCGCGTAGTTCCGCTGGCCGTTGACGAACGGAATGTTGTCGTAGGTGGTCGGTTCCAGGACGAAAGAACGCTCGCCGCTCGCCGACTGAATGATTGGAGCTTCGGCCTTGACCTGGACGGTCTCGGTCGCGCCGCCCACGTCAATCGTGAGCGTCCCGACCGCCACGCGGGAACCTGCGCTGACGAACAGGCCCGAGTGCTTCAGCGTCTTGAACGACGACATCTCGACCTGGACGGTGTAGGTGTCGGCAGGAATGCCGGGAAATACGAAGTCGCCCGTTTCGTTGGTCACGGTGGGCGCAACCTTCGTGCCCTGCGTATCGCTGATGAGCGTCACCGTCGCGCCGGGAATGACGCCCCCCTGCGCGTCCTTCACCGAGCCGAACACCGTTGCCGTGTTGACCTGCGCCGCCACAGGCCGCGCGATCGCGCAGAGCAGCACCGCGAATGCAAGGGTCGCGAGACCCTGCCTGACCCTGGCCATGATGACCTCCTCCTCTGACTATGTCCGCCGTCTCACTTCCGGGATTCGCAGGACGCCCCGTTCGGGACGTCTCGTGTCGCACCGGATAGAAATTCCGTGGATACCCGCCCTGGATACGTCGATGAGACCGTTCGAGTTCGAGTTGCGCGAAGTATCGTACTCCTTTTTGTCCGAGCGATCGGAGCGGCGCCTCTCGAAAGGGAGAGAGCGCGGCCTGGCGAACGCGACCGATGGTGGTGCCCTAGCGAAGGGCCGCCGTGACGATCGGCAGCGTGATCGTCGACGGGTGCTCCTTGTCGTGGAAGATCGTCTGCTCGGCGATCTTCAGCTCCGCATCCTGACCGAACGAGTGACCGGTGTTGGGATTGCGATCGAACATCGGGAAGTTGCTGCTCGAGATTTCGAGCCGCATCTGGTGGCCGGCCTTGAATAGATTGCTCGTCGGCCACACCTGAATCGTGTACTTGTAAGCTTGTCCAGGGTTGATCAGAGCCTGGCGCGACAGCGACTCGCGATAGCGCGCACGCTGGATACCGTGGCTGATCAGCATCGACGTGCCATCGGGATACACGTCATCCAGCTTCGCCGTGAAGTCGGTATCGGTTGCCGAGGACGCGGCGTACAGCGCGACTTCGATCGGTCCGGTGACTTCGACGTCCTTGTCCAGCGGCGGCGTCGTATACACCAGCACATCCTGCCGATCCAGAACGGGCCGCTGATCGTAGGGCCCGCCCGGGACGACCGTCATGAATCGTCCGCCGACGCTCGGCACGGGGTTGGCCGGATCGTATCGGTAGACGTCCGAGGCGGCGCCGGCGTCCGCTTTTGTATCCAGCCGGCCGTCGCCCGCCGCCGTATTGGCGTGCCCCTGGCTGAGAAGGTAGTACTTCCGGAACTCCGTTCCTTCAATCGGCCACTCGTTCGCGCTGCGCCACGTGTTCGCTCCCATGACGAACACCTTGACGCGCGGATCCTTATCCACGCCGTTCTGAATTCCCTTGAGCCAGTAGTCGTACCAGCGCAGCATCAGCGCCGGCATGGGGTTGACGGCCTCCGGCCCGAAGTCAATCTGACCCACTCGACGCTGCCAGCTGATATGGACCCACGGCCCGATCACGAGCCGCTGCCCATCGCGCGCGACCGCCGACCCGCCCTGTTTGCGCATGCCGGCGAAGTTCTCGGTCGCACCGTTGAGGAAGATGTCGTACCAGCCGTCGAAGTTCAGCGCGGGGACGTTGATGCTGGACCAGCGCTCGCGGATGCTCCACTGCTGCCAGTATGCGTCGTTATCGGGGTGGCCGAGCCAGTCGTAGAAGTACTCCGCGATTCGAGGCTCGTCGGGGTGCATCGGGGGAAACTTGCCGAGCGGCAGGAACCAGCGCCACTTGTCGGTGTAGGCCGGGCCACGAGCCGCGCGAAATTCCGCGCCGAGCGCATCGCCGTCAGGATAGTGGCGCATGGCGCTGGCCGCGATGCTCTCCATCGGCCAGTCCTGCACGAAGGCCTGATACAAGGCGCCGCCCTCGTACGTCCACCCGTCGTGATAGTCGGACGACGTCATGGCGGGAATGATGGTCGTGAGATGCGGTGGACGCAGCGTCGCCGGCAGCCATTGCGTCGCGCCCGGATACGACCGCCCGTACATGCCGACCTTGCCGCTCGATTTGGGCAGCCTGGCCGCCCACTCGATCGTGTCGTATCCGTCGGCCGCCTCGTGCCGGAACGGATAGAAGGCGCCGTCCGACTTGTATTGTCCGCGCACGTCCTGCGAGACGACGATATAGCAGTGTGCGGCCCAGACATCCGGCGCGCCGTACGAGTTGGTCATCGGCCGGTCCTTGTTGTAGGGCAGCCGGATCATGATGACGGGGTACGGGCCGGGCGGATCGGGCGTGAAGACGTTGGCGCGCAGGATGGTGCCGTCGCGCATCGTGGCGGGCACGTCGTTCTGCACGGTAAAGGTGCAGGTCTCACCTTCTGCCTGTGAGACCTGGTTTTGTCCTACCGCGATCGCGCCGGCGAGAATCACGCCGATCGCGACGCATATCGATCGCAACTGAGCCTCCGATCGATCCGATACCCGGTGTTCAGTAGCTCACAGCTCTCAGCTCTCAGCTGTCGCGGCATGAGCTGAAAGCCGAGAGCTGTTAGCTGTTAGCTGTTAGCCCATGGAATTCACACCCGACTCGAGCGAATTCCCGTTCTACCGAAGGGGCGCCGCGACGATCGGCAACGTGATCATCGACGGGCGAGCCTTGTCGTGGAAGATCGTCTGGTCGGCGATCTTCAGCTCTGCATCCTGTCCGAACGCGTGGCCCGTGTTCGGATTGCGATCGAACATCGGGAAGTTGCTGCTCGAGATCTCGAGCCGGACCTGGTGGCCCGCCTTGAATAGATTGCTCGTCGGCCACACCCGAATCGTGTACTTGTAGGTCTTTCCGGGCTCAATCAGCGCCTGGCGCGCCTGCGACTCGCGATAGCGCGCACGCTGAATGCCGTAGCTGATCAGCATGGACGTGCCGTCGGGATACACGTCGTCCAGCTTCGCGGTGAAGTCTGTGTCAGTCGCGGATGATGCGGCGTAGAGCGTCACGTCGATCGGTCCTGTCACCTCGACGTCATTCTCGAGCGGAGGCGTCGTGTAGACGAGTACGTCCGAGCGCGTGAGAAGCGGACGCTGATCCCTCGGGCCAGGCGGCACGACCTGCTGGAAACGCCCGCCGATGCTCGGCACCGGATCCTTCGGATCGTATTTGTACTTGTCCGCCGGACCTTCGGCGTCAGGCTTTTTGTTGTCCAGCGTGCCGTCGCCGGAGGCCGTGTTTGCCGCACCTTTGCTGTGCAGGTAGTACTTGCGATACTCGGTGCCCTCGATCGGCCAGTCGTTCGACGTGCGCCACTTGTTGGCGCCCATGACGAACACACGGACACGCGGTTCGGTGTCGACGCCGTTCTTGACGCCCTTCAGCCAGTAGTCGTACCAGCGTTTCATGAGCTCCGGCATGGGGCTCACCGCCTCGGGGCCGAAATCGATATCCCCCACCTTCTGCTGCCAACCCAGGTGCACCCACGGGCCGATCACGAGCCGCTGGCCATCGCGCGCGAGCTGCGAGCCGCCGTTCTTCCGCATGCCCACAAAGTTCTCGATCGCGCCGTTGACGAAAAGATCGTACCAGCCCTCGAAATTGATCGCCGGCACGGTGACCTGCGCCCAGCGCCGCCGGATGCTCCACGCCTGCCAGTAGGCGTCGTCCTCGGGATGCCGCACCCAGTCGAAGTGGTAAGCCGCGACCCGCTGATCCTCCGGGTGCAGCGGCGCATAGTCCTTCAGGGGCAGGAACCACTTCCACTTGTCGACGTAGGCCTGCTGCGCGGCCGCGAACTCGGCATCGAGGGCGGTGCCCTCCGGAAGGTGCCGCACGGCGCTGTTCGCGATGCTGTTCATCGGCCAGTACTGAGTGAAGGCCTGGTACAGCGCGCCACCTTCGTACGTCCATCCGTCCCGGTAGTCCGACGACGTCATCGCCGGAATGATCGCGGTGAGGTGCGGCGGACGGAGCGTCGCCGGCAGCCATTGCGTGGCTCCCGGGTACGAGAAGCCGTACATGCCGACCTTGCCATTCGACTTCGGCAGCGCGGCCGCCCATTCGATCGCGTCGTACCCGTCGGTCGCTTCCGACCGGAACGGATACCAGATGCCGTCCGACTTGTACTGCCCGCGCACGTCCTGGGAGACGACGATGTAGCAGTTGCCGGCCCAGGCATCGGGCGCGCCGTACGCGCCGTTGAAGGGACGGTCCTTGTTGTAGGGAGTCCGGACCATGAGGATCGGATAAGGGCCGGGTCCGTCGGGCGTGTACACGTTCGATCGGAGGACGGTTCCGTCACGCATGGGAGTCGCCACGTCGTTCTGGACGGTGAACGTGCATTCCGGTTTGGCCCCGGCCGGCGCCTGCGCCGTGTCGGCTCCCCGCTGCGAAAGCCCGAGGCTGCCCGCAAGGGCCAGAAACAGTGCGGTAGCTATCGTGCCTTTGACTCGAGGTGACTGACGCGTGGCGACCATCTGCTCTCCTTCGATCCGATCCAACGCCCTTCCGGTGGGGTCCGACCTGGGTCTGACCCCGGTCCTGCCCTACTGCCGCGCCGACGGGACCTGGGTGCCCTTCTCAGGCTTCGTGAGGGCGTAGATTCTGAGATTCTGGACGGACCATGCGGGCGCGTCCTCGGCGCTCGACGTCGAGGCTGATCCGAACGAACTTCGCTTGAACCGGCTCGAACGTGCTGATGGTCGTGGGGCCCGTGCCGGTCCCCTGAGACGCCGGCGTCCACGTCGACCCGTCCTGCGAGATTTCCACCTTGAAAGCG
This sequence comes from uncultured Acidobacteriota bacterium, assembly GCA_963730995.1. Taxonomy (GTDB): domain Bacteria; phylum Acidobacteriota; class Vicinamibacteria; order Vicinamibacterales; family 2-12-FULL-66-21; genus CAVSUB01. The sequence continues at coordinate 1,784,927 of CAVSUB010000013.1, forward strand.
CGCGGGAAGCCGCCCGGTGCCGCGACTGGCGCTCCGCTCGCGGAAACGGCGGCGGCATTTCCCGCTCCGCCGCGACCGCCCGGAGGCGGTGACTGGAACTGAATCTCTGTGACCATCTCCGGCTTCGGGAGCTCCACTTGGAACCACATCCCGGCCTGTTGCGGCGCGCCGGCGTTCCACCCGGTGAGGCGCAGCGCGCCGACGGCAGCGTCCGGGTTGTGACTCGCCGTGAGCTTCCAGGCGTCCGTGAAGAGCGCTGAGGGCATCGACGCGGCGAGCTCGGGGAGCGTCCAGAGAGCCGAGCGGCCGGCGGAGGCGGCGCGCACGCGCGCGACATCTGCCGGTGTGATGAACCCGCCGCTGTTGCCGAAGTTGTTGCGCACGAACGAGCCCACCGCGGCGATCCAGTCGTCGTTCTGGCTGCCCATCGGAATCATCATGTCCGTATAGGTCTTGCCGTCGACGGGACCCGCAAGACCGTTCAGCACGACCTTGATGATGTAGTCGCGGTGGCCGTTGACTCTCGGCGATCCCGCGAGCGCCGGCGCCATCGTGGTGGCGAGCTCCGGCTTCGGTGTGCCCATCGCATCGGTCCCGTGACACGCGAAGCAGAGCTCGTTGTAGATCTGTCCGCCCCGGTCGAACTGGCCCTGCTGCTCGGGAGTGAAACCGCCGCGCCCGCGTCCGCCCGCGTTCGCCGGAGGATTGAGCATCGTGGTCGCTACGACCTGCACGCCGCGCGCCGCATTGCCCTCCATCACCGTCTTGGTCGTCGCCGCTGCGTCTGGGGCCTTCCACCGGTTGATCGTGAGGAGCGCCTGGATCACGACGTCGACGTCCGCGTCCTTCGTCATGGCCGCGTAGTCGGCGGCAAACGATCGGTCGCCCGCCTTGTAGAGGGTCTCGCTGGCGCGAATCGCCTGAATGCGCATCCGCGGCTCGGGGTCCTTCATCAGCTCGCGCACGAGCGCCGGCTTGAGCGCGTCCAGTCCTTCGAGCGTCCACATCGCATGGAAGCGCGCCAGCAGGTTCGGCGACTTGGCGGCAATCGGGAGCAGCAAAGGCACGACCGACTTGTCCTGCTTGAGCACGAGCAGCTGCTGCGCCGTATCGCGCCACCACCCGTTTGGATGGCTCAGGTGCGTCACGAGCTGCGCCGGCGTCTCGCCGTTCATGCGCGGCACGATGCGGTCGCGCACGAGCCTGTCCGATCGATCCGGCTTGACGCCGTCGTAGACCAGCCGCCAGATGCGGCCCTTGTGAATGACCTTGTCGAGATCGGTACTGCTGGATCCTCGCGCGCAGGTACGTCCCGGGCCCTGCGAAGTTCCCCACCTGGATGATGCCGTGGTACATGTCCGTGATGTAGACGGTGCCGTCAGGTGCGGTCGTCACGTCGACGGGACGAAAGAGGGGATCCAGCGACTTGATGAACTCGTTGTTCGGATACGCGTTGTGCAGATACGTGAGGCCTTCTTTTTTCTCCGCGTGGATCCGCCGGACGATGCGTCCGACGGGCTCGCCGTAGAGATAGTCACCCACGAGATCTGCCGGCAGCCTGTGGCCACGATAGATGTCGTTGCCCGCGCTCCCAGTGACCCCTTTGAGCGATCCGTCGGGCATCCGCGTCGCGTTCAGGCCGCCTTGCATGTCGGCGACGCGAACCGGCGCGCCCCAGGGGATCCGGAAGTCCGGCTCGAGCTCGTCCGGCACGGCGAAGTTCCCGTAGACGATCGGGAACTGAAAGCTCACCGGCACGCCAGGAGCGCCGCTCTCGAACCAGATCCTGCCGTCGTTGTCCTGCGTGACGCCCCACTCTCCCCGGTTGTTGCCGGTGGGCTCCTTGATGACGCCGTGCGGAGTCCAGCGCGCGCGGAAGGCGTTGTACGTGCTGTACATCCAGTTGTCGAGCGTCCACGTCAGAAAGGCTTCCTGCCCCTCGATGTTCGCAAGACGCCCGTAACCGGTGTCGAAGAGCTCTTTCTTGTCCGCCACGCCGTCGCCGTTCGTGTCCGTGTACTTCCACACTTCTTGCGCGTTGGACTCCTTCGTGAGGATCGCGTTGGGCCCGAAGGGCGTCACGAATCGCGGGAACACGAGGTTGTCCACGAACACGGTGTGCTTGTCGTACACGCCGTCGTTGTCCGTGTCGACGTGGAGCGAGATCCGGCTGATCGGGTCGAGCTGTCCGGTCATGTCGATGTCGAGCATGTAGCTGCGATCCTCGACGACGAACATCCGGCCATTGCCGTCGAACGCGATGGCCGTCGGCTCCTGGATGATCGGATCGGCGAGCACGAGCTCGAGGCGGTAGCCGGGCGGAAGGAGGAACAGTTTCAACTGCTCCTCGGGCGTCTTCGGCAGGATGGGTGGCTGCTTGGTGAAATCGATGCCGCTCAGATCCTGGCGTCCGCCGCCACGACCGCGTCCGGCCGCATCACCCTGAGCCGGCGCGCCCTGGGCAGAGCCCGGCGGCGGCGCGGGCGGCGGCTGCGCCGTCTGTCCGGCCGGCGGTTGCGTCGTCGGGGCCGGCGTCTGCGCGACGACGGCCAGACCTGCCGCCGAGAGGACGAAGGCGAGAGCAACGGCGGGCGCGCGCCCGGCGTGTCGTGTATCCGATCGGGTCTTCATACCATCCCTTTCCGCAGCCTGCGGGATATCATCCAGCCTGTCTGTCGGCACATACTCCGGCGGAGGCCCGGGAGTTTCACCTACTCTAGCCCCCAAGTTACTTCTGTCGTGCACCTCGCGTGCAGCGGAGATCCTGATGAAGAATCAGCAACGGCGTCGACCTGACGCCCACCAACTCCCGGCCTCGCGCCGGCACTTCCTCCGGACGTCAGCCGCGGCCACCGCCGCGGTCGCTGCCGGAGCATCCGTCTCCGCGCAGGAGCGCGGTGCAGCCGGTTCACCTCGAACCGACCTGCCCGCGTTCCGCGACCTCTTCAACGGCAAGACCCTCGATGGCTGGATTGTCGCTCCGGGTGCGGAGAAGACCTGGTCGGTCCGCGACGGCGTGATCTTCTGCTCCGGGCATCCCAACGGGATCCTGCGCACGGACCGTCATTACGAAAATTTCGTCCTCCAGATCGACTGGATGCACATGGAACCTGGAGGGAACTCCGGTCTCTACGTGTGGACGAACGCGGAGCTCAGTCCCCGCGGCCTGCCGAAAGGGATCGAGATCCAGATCCTCGACCTCGACTGGGTTCGATTGAACACGCGCGAAGGAAGCCCGCCGCCTCCGATCGCATATGTGCACGGCGAGTTCATCGCCGTCAACGGCATGAAGTTCGTGCCCGACAACCCGCGAGGCGAACGCAGCATGGCCCTGGAGAACCGGGCCAAAGGCCGCGGCGAGTGGAACAGCTACACCGTTGTCGCCATCGACGGCGTGATCAAGCTCGCGGTGAACGGCAAGTTCGTCAACGGCATCGCCCACGCGACGCAGAAGAAGGGCTATCTGGGGCTGCAATCCGAAGGCGCCGAGATCCACTTCCGCAACATCAAGATCCTGGAGCTGCCGTCCGGCGTGACCTCGCCGGAACAGACTGCGCCGGATTTGCCCTAGGAGCGCCGCACGGCGCTCGACCAACCTAGAGCGCCGCATGGCGCGCCGACCAAACCTAAAGCGGGTAGGGACGGGCCTGAAGGCCCGTCCCTACGTGGCAACACAAGTGCCGGAAATTAGAACTTGAACCGGATATAGCCCTGGACCGTGCGCGGGTTCTGGTAAGCGCTCACCGCGCCAAAGCCCGCGTTCTGTGGCTTCACCCGGGTCTGGTTCAACGAGCCGTCCGCGTTGAACTGGTTGTTCACGATCGTCACGGGATCGTTCGGGTTGTTGAGCGTCATCGAGGTGATCCGGTTGGTGATCAACGCCTGATTCGGAGCGTTGAATGCATCGACGCGGAACTGCAGACGCCGGCTGGCGCCCAACGAGATCTCCCGCTGAAGCGAGAGGTCGAGCGCACTGGCGAAGCATCCCTTCAGATAGTTGTTGGACGACTCCAGCCCCGTGCTGCCCACCAGCGGCCCCTGGAACGAGCTGGCGGTGAACTGCGCGTACTGGTTGCTGCTGCACCCGCCGCCCGCATCGCCGACGATCCGGATCCGCGCGCCGAAGTCCGGCGACCCGGTCAGGTTCACATTGCTTCCGCCGTTCTGGTACGTGAAGGTGGCGGCGTACGGCGTACCCGTTGCGGCGGTCCACACGCCCGACAGCTGCCAGTCGTTGACGATCCAGGCCAGCACCTGACGAGCGCCGCTGGCACTCTTGATGGTCGGGAGCGTCCAGAGCGCAGTGGCCTTCATGAGGTGCTTCGGATCGAGTTGATCCTGGAGCAGGTCCTGTGCAACGCCCTGGTCGTCCCGGAGCACTGGCTGGCCGGAGGCGTCGTGGTTGTAGCGCGGCGCGACCTTGGCGATGTCCTGGAGCGTAATCGCGTCGTTGAAGCCGAACGCGATGCCATTCCGGAAGCGCCGGTTGATCGAGAACTGGAGCGCATGGTACGACCGCCACCCGTCGTAGTTCCGCATGGCGATCGACGTGTAGCCTGTGTAGCCGCGCACCAGGTCGGGGAACAGGGCCGCCAGGGAGGAGGCGCCGGGCGTCGCGCTCGGCGCGCTCGTCGGATCCTGCTTGCTGGGATCGAACGCCGTGCCGATGTCGACGGCATTCACCTGTCCGGTCAGCTCGGCGTTGTAGTTGTGATGACCCACGTACGCCACGTCAACGGACGTGGACCACGGAATCAGCATCTGGATGCCGGTGCTCCATTCCGTCGAGGTCGGGAGCTTGCTGTTGTACTGGTAGGCCGTGAGCTGCGCGGGCGACTGCGTCAGGAGCCCGCCCAGGCTTTGCAGCTGCGAGTACCGCAGGGTCTGCAGCGTGGACACGAAGGTGTTGCCTACGAGCGCCTGCGCGTTGCCGCCGCGCGGCCGGTCGAAGTAGATGCCGAAGGATCCGCGCAGGACGAAGCGCTGCGTACCGGATATGTCGTAGGCCGTGCCGAAGCGCGGGCCGACATTCAGCTTTGGAAAGAGGTATGTCGTGTCCGCGATCTCTTTCCCTGACTGGAAGAGGCCGTTCCGCTCGGTGCCCGAGTTCGGCACGAGCGTCCCGATGGCCAGCGCGCTGTTGGGGCCCAGGAGCTGACCGGTCAACGGGTTCTTCGCTGAACGGTTCGAGCCGGCGCACGTGGCGGTATTACCGACGCAGCCCGGCACGTACAGCACGGGCGCCGCCGACTGCACCCATTTGTCCGGCAGGAAGTTGCCGCTCTGCAGGAGCGCGTCGTGCTGCGGGACCGCATGGACGAAGCGGACCCCGTAGTCGACCGACCAGTTGGACTTCACCTTCCAGTTGTCCTGCACGTAGGCTTCGCGGTTGTCGTACTTGAACGTCCCCTCGACGTACTTGGACGCCTGCACGAAGGAGCTGAAGCTCCCGATGGCCGCGTTGGAGAACCCGAAGGACGTGTCGAACGGATTGACTCCGAGAGTGTCCTGGGTGAAGTTGACAGTGCCGAAGTTGGTGCCGCCGAGGACGTTGTTCTCCCGCTTCAGACTGTGATTGTTGTAGTACCCCGTCTTGAACGTATGGCGGCCCATGACTTTCGTCAGGTTGATCGCGACGTCCTGCGTGGTGTTGATGTTGATAAAGCCAGGGTAGACGACACTCGGCGGTGGACCCATCGCGGTATTGCCGCCTCCGGTGGCAGCAACGACTCGATTCCCCCACGAGAAGGCCGGCACCTTGAAGAGGCGGGTCCCGTCCCAGTAGGCCGGCTGCTGCGACTGCAGAATCTCGTAGGCGTAGTAGTCGGGGTTGATGACGTTGGCGTCGGGAAAGAGAAGCGGAAAATTCGCCAGCCCGGTCGTCCTCGAGTCCGAGATGTCATTCACAGGGAGACCGCCGCAACCAGCCAGCTGGTTGCCGGCGCGTCCGTAGGTGCCCTCGAGGAACGTCGACGCGTTGATGTTGTAGTTGACCGTCACCGCTTCCGTCCCTTTGTTCGGGATCGGCACGATCCCATCGTTCCACCCTGGCAGCGAGCCCAGCGTGACGCGCTTGCTCATGTTGTTGCCCTGGTACTTGAAGCTCACCCGCAGGCCCTGCGTGACCTGATAGTCCAGTCGCAGCGCCGGCTGATACAGGAGCGTGTCGTACGTCGGCTGGATGAACTGGTGGTTCGTCCCGATCGTCGTGCTCTGGTTGTTGGGCAGCGGATACATCTTGAGGATGTTCAGGCCCAAGGGATACAGCCTGTCGGCGGGTATCCTGCCCAGCACGCCGCCGTCCTGGAAGCAACCGCTGTGATCGCCGGTTGCGGTAGCCGTACACGCTCCAGACGCTTGCGGATCCTTGATGTACGGATACGGGTTGCCCAGGTTGTCGGTGGTCTGCGAGAAATCGCCCTGCCGCTCCAGCGCGGTCGGCAGCCGGAACGTCGACTGCGTGCCTCCGGCGGTCGCGGGGTTGAACTCCTCGGCGTAGAAGAAGAACAGCTTGTTGTGGCCGCCCGGTTTCCCGATAGGGCCGCCGATCGAGAACCCGATGTCCTGCGCCTTCGATTCGGTCTTGGGCACGCCATTGGAATTGTTGGTCTTGCTGTTCGCGTTCCAGTCCGAGTTGCGGCGCACGTTGTAGAAGGATCCGCGGAACTGGTTCGTCCCGCTCTTCGTGACCGCCAGCACCTGCAGGCCGCTGCGCAGGCCGTACTCGGCCTGGTAGCCCGATTCGAGGACCTTGACCTCGGCGATCGACTCCGTGTTCATGTTGAACAGGGCCGCACCGCTGCTGCCGGTATCCATCGTCGAGACGCCGTCCATCACGATGTTGCTCGACATGCAGCTTCTGCGTGCCTTGGCCTGCGGCCGTCGTGCCCGTCACGCCCGGCGCCAGCGCGGCGAGCAACGTGAAGCCGCGGTTTGCGAACGGCAGGTTCTGGACCGAGTCGGTCGGGACGGTAAACGAGCGTTCGCCGCTCGTCGACTGAATCAGCGGACTTTCCGCCTTGACGACGACTGTCTCGGTGGTGCCGCCGACTTCCAGAACGAGTGTCCCGAGCACCGTCCTCGATCCGGGGTTCACCGCGACGCCTGACTGCTTCAACGTCTTGAAGGAGTCCATCGTGATTTCGACGGTGTACGTGTCGACGGGAGTCACCGGAAACTGGAAGTCTCCCGTAACCGTCGTAATGGCAGGCGCCGACGTCGTTCCCTTTGTTTCGCTGGTGAGCGTGACGGTCGCACCGGGCACCACCCCGCCTTGCGCGTCCTTGACCGTTCCGACTACCGAGCCGGTAGTGACCTGGGCCATCGCCGACAGCCCAGTCATATAGAGCATGGCTAGCGCCATCGCACCTATCCTGATGCACCGTGCACTCTGTCTCACTGCACCCTCCTCATTGCATCCGCCGCCCCTACGCGTCCCGCAGGTTCCGTACAGACCTGGGTCCCCGGAAAAATCTGCTCGAGAGGTGCGGCTGATCCTACATCAGCTTCGAACATCCTGCGCATTTTCGAATGCGCAGAACCCCGGGCCAGTACCGGGAGCCTCCCCACGTTGGCCGGTTGTACACTACGAACGGCCGGTGCCGCCCAGGATGAGTGCCGCTTTCTCTCAGTTTTTCCGCTTCTCCAGACCGTCCCGCCGCGACGCCGTGCGTGCGATGGCGGCCGCGGCCGGTGCGTCGCTCCTCGATCCCGGTCCCGTGCTCGCCGGCATCATCGAGCAAACCGCCCAGTCCTGCGAGGACCCGCACGCGCTCGGTCAGCTCGTCGCCACGCTGCCACTTTCGCGCGCGGGCGGTCTCGTGCAACCCTTCGGTGTAAGGATCGGCGGTCCTGGTCTGGACGCGCGATCGAACACGGATTTGTCAGTCCTGCAGGCGGACCGGCTGACCACGCCCACAGAACAGGTCTACGTGCGGACGGAGTGCCCGCCGGCCGTCGTCGCACGCCGCGAGCCATGGACGATCAACGCGTCCGGGCTCGTCGCTCGCGCGGCTGCCTTGCCGCTCGACGACGTGTCGCGAGCAGCGCGGGCGATGGGCGCGCACCTGCTCGAGTGCTCGGGCAACAACAATCCTGCGAATTTCGGCTTGATGAGCGTGGCGGAATGGGACGGCGTGCCGCTCGTCGAGGTCGTCTCGACGCTCCGGCCCTCGTCCGAAGCCACTGCGGTTCTCGTCAGCGGCGTAGATCCCGATCAACCGTCGAAGACGTCCATTGCAGGCGCGAGCTGGGTGTTTCCGCTCGCGTCACTCGAATCGCTTGGCGCCTTTCTCGCGGTTCGGATGAACGGCGGGTCCCTGCCGCCCGACCATGGACGTCCCGTGCGATTGGCAGTGCCCGGCTGGTACGGGTGCAGCTGGATCAAGTGGGTGGACGAGATTCGGCTCGTCGACGCGTCGGAACCCGCCACGAGCCAGATGCGGGAATTCGCCGCCCGAACTCACCAGACCGCGGTCCACGAGCTGGCGAGGGACTATGCGCCGCCGGTCATCCAGACGGCGGCGACGCCGGTTCGCGTCGAGAAGCGTCGTGGCGCGTCCGGCCTCGAGTACCGCGTCGTCGGCATCGTCTGGGGCGGCGCGCGCGCGATCGACCGGCTCGCGATCCGCTTCGGCGACGATGAGCCCTGGAAGCCGTTCGATCTGTGCCCTGCGCCCAGGAGCGCAGCGACCTGGTCGCTGTGGACGTACCGGTGGAAGCCTGCCGCTCCGGGTCTGTACAGCATCGCGCTGAAGGTGCCCGACGGTACGGTTCCTCAACGCCGCCTGGATAGCGGCTACTACGTTCGGCAGGTCAGGATTGACGAAGTCTGAGAGAGAGCTTGCAGCTATCAGCTGACAGCTCACAGCTGATAGCTGGCGGTGGGACGAAGCCCCCCGATTAGAATCGCGACGCCCGGATCCACGTGTCCGACCGCACCCAGCTCCGTTCGAACTCCTCACTCACCTCGCTGGCCGGTTTTTTCTGCGCCACGAGCGCCTGCGAGAGCCCCAGGAGCGACCAGCCGTTGTGCGGGTGCTTCTTGAGATCGGCGCGGTAGACCGCCTCGGCCTCCGCCGGACGGCCCATCTCGAGCAGGGCGGCCCCGAGCCAATGGCGTGCGCTGAAAGGCAGCGGCTCGGGTTCGTCCCAGACAAGCGAGTCCTCGACCGAGACCGCCCTCTGGAAGGCAGTCAACGCAGCCGCCTGGCTCTTGGCGGTGAGCGCGATCTCCCCTTCGAGGATGCCGGCAAGCACGCCGAAGAGTTTCTTCGCGGGATTCGCGCCGAAGAGCGCCGTCGACGTGTTCGCGGCTTCCAGCACCGGCGTCAGGTGTGTTTTCGCCGCTTCAGGATTGCCCGCCCGGAGCTTCGCGTAGCCCTGAGCAAACTCCCACACCGGGCCCGACAGCGCGCCGGGCGTCTTCGTCTTCATGTCCTCCAGGATGTCCTCGAAGCGCCCGAATCTGATTTGCGTCAGAAGGATGTAGATCGGGTTCTTCGCGATTCTCGAATAGTCACGACCGGCCTGAACCGCAATCGCGCCCTGGCCATCCATCGATGCGGCGAACACGAGCATGTGGAGGTCGTGCCACGGATAGATCGCGACCGCTTCGCCGACCAGCGACTTCAGATCCGAGTGCCAGGCGTCGAGGCTGGCTCGAACCGCATCGCCCCAGCGTCCGATCTGCGTCCACGTGTGGGTGGGCATGTGGTTGATGTGGCTCGCCCCCGGGATCGACTTGCCGATGAATTCGGCGCACGCGGCGGCGCGGCCGGGCTCGCTGGTCGCCTCGGTGAGGTGGATGTACAGGTGACACGCACCGGGATGGCGGACGTCTTTGGTCAGCGCGCGCTCCAACACACCCGCGATTCGCTGGACGTTCGGGTTCGCGATGTCCCGCGCTCCCGCCCGCGGCTCGAGGAGGAACAGCGCTTCGGCGTACAACGCTGCGGCGTCGAGGTCCTCCGGATACGCGTCTACGACCTTCTTCATGGCGTCGGCGTACGCGCGATCCTGCTCCACCCGTTTGGCCGGATCGAAGCGCTCGACGTAGCGAGCCGACATGGCCTGAATGAACGCGCGCTCAATCGGCGTGGCGTGCGCGGGCGCAAGCGCGACGGCCTTCTGGATCGCGGCGTACGCGAACGGCGCCTCGTCCGGTCCCATGACCCAGTTCAGATCCGATCCCCAGGCCCAGGCCTCGCCCCAGTAGCAGATCGCGCACATCGGATCGCGCGTCTCCGCTTCGCGGAACGAGCGCACGGCCTCCGGCTTCGCGAAGGCATAGGTCAACTGGAATCCCTGGTCGAAGAATGCCTGCGCCTCGCGGTTCTGCGAGGAAATCGGCCGCGTAAACGGACCCAGCGCGGACTTGTAGAGGCTGATGCGCCCATTGAAGGCGGCAGGAGGAGTGCTGTGGTCCGCGTGCTGGCCGGGCGCCGGGACGGTCTGCGCGCGTCCGCTGGCAAAGCTGAAACATGCCACGATGGCGGCCGCCGTCGCGCGAGAGAACCAACACTGTCGATGCCCGAGCATTGTCTGGACGATATCGCAAGACGGCAGCACAGACCACCAACCGGCGAGTACGGGTTGGCGGGCGCCCATTCGCGCGAGGCGCCGGGCGTTGGAGCTGGACTTCGATGCCGCCGCCCAGGGATTCCGGGTGTAGAATCCGCGCATCTCAGGGTCGGCAATAGTCGGCGGCGAACCCCGCGCGGGCGGGCCTGAAGGCCCGCCCCTACATGCGAGCCCGGTGTGTTGCCCTTACCTGTCAGGAGCAGTCAATGGATACGAGACGCGGGTTTCTAGCCACACTCGGCGCCGGATGGCTCGGCACCAGCCTCGCGAACGGGCAAACCCCGGCGCCGCAACAGGGATCGGAGTTCCTCCGAGAGCGATCGCGGACGACGCAGCCTCCGCCCCTTGTTCGCAAGATCAAAACGACAACGCTCTTCAAGAGTCCCGAAGGCTATCCGAACGGCATCGCGGTCGCCCCCGAGGGCCTGTGGATCTGCGAGCAGAAATCGGACAACGCCGTGCTCGTGGACTGGAAGGGGAAGCTCCTGAAGACCCTGAAGAGCCAGTCGAAGAATACGAGCGGGATAGCCTACGGCGACGGCTGCGTCTGGATGGCCGGGAACTCCGCCGCAGCCGAAGGCGTGTTCCAGATCGATATGACCGGCCGCGAGCTCACGCATCGACAGATCCCACTGGGGCCGGCCGACAACGGCGGCGGGTGCCACGGGATCGAGGACGTGGACGGCAAGATCTACATCGCCGCCCTTCGGCTCCGTGGAATCCTCCGGGTGGATGCGAAGACGTGGCAGCCGGAATTCATGATCCCGTACGCGGTGCCGCGGGCCCACGGCATCGCCCACAACCCTGCGGACGGCTCGGTCTGGATGGTGACGGGAACAGCGGATGGCCTGGCCGGGCTGATCCAGTACGACAACACCACGGGTCGCGTGCTGTCGACCGCGGCGTTCGCCAAGACCGACTGCGATCCTCACGGACTCGCGTGGCACGACGGCGCGCTCTACAGCAGCGACGCCGGCATCCATCCCGGATGGGAGGACGACGTCAGCCCGACGCACGGCTACATCTTCAAGATCGACTTCGTCGGGTAGACTTGCGGTGTAGCTATCAGCTATCAGCTTTCAGCTCAGCTAGTGGAACGTGTGCTGATAGCTGAGAGCTGATGGCTGATAGCTAAGATGGAATTCACACGACTGAGTGAATTCCGAACTACGCCGGCAGCCGCGTCGCCTGCCACGCCACCATCTGCCACGCCCCGCCGCGATTGATGTGCGCGTTCGTGTAGCGGATCTTGAACGTCAGATCGTTGCCGTTCTGGACCACGTGAACCGACGCGCCGCCCGTCACAATCGCCATGTTGCCGAACACGCGCGCCTTCTGATCGGTCGGCTCCACGGTGAGGTACTTGATCTTCCCCGACTTGATGTCGCCGATGAAGGCCGCCTTGTCCTGCACCAGCGCGTTGCTGTGGGTATAGCTCAATTCATCGGCGAGCAGCTTCTCGAGCGCCGCGCCATCGGCTTTGATCATCGCGTCGAATCGCGCGTTGTCGGCCTTCAGGACCGCCTCCTCCGCGCCGGCCGCTGCTTTCGCAGCCTGCCCCTTGGGCGCCGCCGCCAGTGTAGTGACGGCCAGCAGCGCGATCGCCGCTCCAGCCAGTGTTCGTGAGAGCCGCATCAGAACCTCCTGAGAAAGAAAATAGGTGATCAGTCGGTGCGCCCGCGTCCTTCGATGGGCCACACGTGCTCGACCATGCCCTTGCGCACCCCAAAGAACACATTGTGCAGGTTCACCGTCGTATCGCAGTGGCCCGGCATGATCTGCACCTGGTCGCCAACCTTCAGCTCGCGACTCGGATTCTGCAGTCTGAGCGCCCCGTACTCGTCGCCGGCGACGCCGAACGTCGCCCCTGTCAGATCCATCGGCTCTGGAACCGATTCGTCGGTCGACAGCGCCTTGCCGCCGGCATCGACGATGGCGCGGCCGCTCACGGCGCGGCTGATGACCGTCGTGAGCACCGACAGGGAGTTGCCGAATTCCTTGAAGTCGGGCGTGTCCTTGCCGCCGATCTTGTTGTAGTGGGAATCCATGAAGATGTACGAGCCCGGCTGGATTTCCGTCACGCCCGGAAAATCGGCGTCGATATTGTAGCTGCCGGTGCCCCCGACGCTGACCATCTGCACCGCGAAGCCCGCCTTCTCGAGCGCCTGGCGGGCCGCGACGACGCGCTCGTTGGACTGCACTTCCCGGGCACGCCGATTCTCGAATCCGACCGTGTGCTGGTTGTTGCCGCCGTAGCCCTGGAGACCGACGAGTTCGAGACCCTTCTGCTTGGCGATCACCTGCGCGAGCGCGACGACCTCTTCCGGCTTCTCGAGCCCGGTGCGGTTCTGCCCGACGTTGACGTCGATGGCGACCTTCAGTTTCCGTTTCGATGCCAGCGCCGCCTCCGAGAGATCGATCGCGTTCTGATCGTTGTCCACCACCGCCTTGACGTCGGGCGTCATGGCAAGCAGGCTCATCAGGCGCTCGATCTTCAGCTTCCCAACGACTTCGGCGGTAATGAGAACGTCCTTGATGCCGCCGCGGATCAGAACGTCCGCTTCGCCCAGCTTGGCGGCGCACAACCCCTTTGCGCCGGACGCCAGCTGCAGCTTCCCGATCGCGGGCGACTTGTGGGCCTTGCCGTGGGGCCTGAACGTGACCGCCCGGCCTTTCATGTAGCTCGCCAGCGCTTGCAGGTTGTGCTCGAAGATGTCGAGATCGATGAGGAGCGCGGGCGTCGGCAGATCCTTGACGCTCTTCTTGACGAAGCCGCGATACTGCGCCGCGACGATCGCGTCGTCACCGCTCTGCTCGAGAGGGCTGGCGGCGACGGAAGTTCCGCTGAGGCAGCCGAGCGCCCCGGCGGATGCCGACTGGGCGAGGAAGCCGCGCCGGCTGACGGTGATTGGATGGCTCTTCATCGTTGCCTCTCTATTGCCTTTGGTCCGGAAGTGGATCGCCTGACGGCTTCTGTGCCAGAAACTTGATTGGGGTCAGGAGCTCACTCTGGCGCGGGAGCTCGACGTCGCCTGCGGGCAGCTTGTTCACACTCAGCACGTATGACAACACGTCCGCGATCTGCTGGCGGGACAGCGTTCCGGGCTTGTCCATCGGCATTGTCGTCCGCGTCCGCTCGAGCATGTCTCCCATGCTCAGGCCGTTCCAGTTCGCGGCGAAATCGGGGCCGGTGAGCGGGCGAACCGGGCCGCTCCCCTCCAGCGTCTCGCCGTGGCAGGCCAGACAATGCGTCCCGTAGAGGTCTTTGCCTCGCCGGGCCTGTTCCTCTGTGTACACCCCGTCCCACACCGAGCGCGAGGACGGCGAACCGTTCGACGCGGCAGGGGGCGTTGCCGGCGGGGGTCCGGACTGCTGCGCGGCACGAGCCAATCCGCCCGTCGCAAGCATGGCGATCGCCGCGAACCCGACCAAGATCCCGCCGACTGCCGAAGGCACTGAACGACCCTTGACCACCGTCTAGACGAACCGTGTGAAGAGGTTCAGACAACCACGATCGACGTCGCATGTCAACGTGCGACTACCGCGGGGATATCGACTCCGATGGCAGCTTGAACGCGAGGAGCTCGCCGGTCGATGTCGCGCCGCTCGTCGCGATCACGAGATACTGCTGGCCGTTCAGCATATACGTCATCGGCGATCCGGTCTGGGGGGCCGGCATGTAGACGGACCCCACCTCCGCCCCGGTCGCCTTGTCGTACGCACGGAGCATCGCACCGCGCACGCCGGCCGGCGTCGTGAAAAACCCAGGCTCGCCCGCGATCACGAGCGTCTTCGTGACGAGCGTGCCAATGCGGCCGTTCGAGCGTCCGGTTCGAGGAATTGTCAAACCTTTCAGCGCCGGGTGGTTGCGCACGGCGTCCGGCGTCTCTCCATGGGCGACCTGCCAGACGATCTCCCCTTTGCCGAGGTCGATCGCCGAGATGCGTCCCCACGGTGGCTTGACGAGAGGGAGGCCCTGGACCGTCAGCCCACGGCCGCCACCCCCCTCGCCTCCCTCAGTGTCGCCCCTCCCCGCCCCGGCCCGGCCGCCGCCGGCACGGCCGGCACCGCCGGCTCGACCTCCCGCACCGGAACGACCGCCCGTCGCTCCTGCGGCGCCCGGCGCCGTGGCCGTGCCCAGGATGTACTCCATGTCCGATCGCTCGGGATCGTGCACGAGCCCGCGTGCCGTCACCTGCGTGAAGGAATAGATGTAAAGGATGCCGGTCTGCGGATCCACCGCACCCCCGGGCCAGTTGGGGCCGCCGTTGTTCGACGGCATCACGAGCGTCCCCAGCGGCCCGTCCGCCTGGCTGACGATGGCTGGCGTATACAACGGCCCGAGCTTGTACTTGGACACGAGCTTGACGGCCTCGGCCCTGAGCTCCGGCGTGAAGTCGATCAGATCGTCGATCGACACGCCCTGCCGGTCGAACGCCGGCGGCTTCGTCGGGAATGGCTGCGTCGGGCTGGTCTTCTCCAAGGGGACGTCGGATTGCGGTACGGGGCGCTCCTCGATTGGCCAGAGCGGCTGCCCGGTGACACGGTCGAAGAGGAATACCCACGATTGCTTGGTCGGCTGGGCCACCGCTTTGACGACCTTGCCGTTCATCGTGAGGTCGAGCAGGATGGGGGCGCATGGAATGTCCCAGTCCCAGATGCCGTGATGCACCAGCTGGTAGTGCCACTTCCGCTTCCCGGTCTTCAGATCGACAGCGACGAGGCTCTCACCGAAGAGACCGTTACCTGGCCGATGCCCGCCGTAGAAATCGCCCGTCGGCAACTCCACCGGCAGATAGGCGAGGCCGAGATCCTCGTCGACGCTGATCTGCGCCCACACACCGGTATTGCCCGTGAACGCGAGCGACGCCTTGTCGTCCCACGTTTCCGCCCCGAACTCTCCCGGCCGTGGAATGGTGTGGAAGATCCAGGATCGCTTCCCGGTGCGGACGTCGTAGGCGCGCACGTAGCCTTTGACGTTCGTCTTGCTCTTGGGCGTGAAGCTCACGAGGTGGGCCGCCCCGATGATGATCGTGTCCTTCGCCACGACCGGCGCGGCGTGAAGTCCGACCTCGCCCGTCACAAGGTCGATCTCCTGGTCGTCGTCCAACTTCAAATCGACGGCGCCCCGACTCCCGAAGCTCGAGATCAGGACGCCGGTCTTCGCGTCGAGCGCAATGAGCCGGTATCCGGGGGTGACGTACAGAATCCGCTCGTCGCGGCCGTCAGTCCAATACGCCAGTCCCCGGCCTGACAGCTGCCTCGGGGCGGCTTCCCCGCGAGCTCCCTCGTTCTCGCTGTGCATCCACAGCAGCTCTCCGGTGCCGGCGTCGAGCGCCACGACCGCGCGCCGCGAACCGGCCGTCGAGAACAGCCTGCCGTTGACCATGAGCGGCGTGGACTGGAAGTTGTACTCGGGCCTCGGGCCGAGGCTGTCCGTCTTGAACCGCCAGGCGATCTCGAGGTCTTTGAAGTTGTCGCGGTTGATCTGATCGAGCGGGGCGTAGCGGGTGTTGCCGAGATCGCCGCCGTAGGTGCGCCACTCGCCGTTGCGGGCGCCGGACTGACCGAATGTCACGGATCCAAGCAGTGCCCAGAGCGTCACCGCCGAGACCACAACGCTGCGTGCGCCTCTCCGCGCCATTGCTCGCGGGTTCCTCTCCATTTGACCGACAAGGACACGACGGCTCGGACAGAGCCGAACTCCAACAGGATGGCCACACAATATCGTTCCGCTGACGGGGTGTCCAGTGGAGGCCCATGGAGGCTACGGAGTTTCGGAAATTCACAAACGGAGAAACGGAGCGAACGAAGACGATACGGAGAAGACAGCGCCACAGCGGCGAACAGTGAGGGCTCGGGTGCCGACCGCAGGTCGGCACCGTGTGGGTGCGTCAGGACGGCAGACGCGAGCACCACCCGCGCCTCCGGTGTTCGCGTCTGTCGTCCTGGCGCACCCACGCCGCCGCGCGATGCGCGGCGCGAGCCCGCACGTCTTCTCCGTTTCGTCTCCGTTGACTCAGTTTCTCCGTTTGTGAATCTTCTCCGTTGTCTCCGTCCCCTCCGGAGACATTGGCCCCAGGCTCGACGTCGCGTATACAATGCCCGCACTGCTCGACAGAGGAGACTTCAATTTGACTGCCACACATCTGCGCTCCACGCGCGGCTTCCTCGTTGGTGCGGCGGTCGTCGCGTTGTGCGCGTCGGGAGCACCCGTCGCGCAGACCGGCGACATCCAGTTCCTCGGGAAGACCAAATACCTCAACAACGCTCGCGCCGTCGTCGTCCACAGCATCGACGATTCCACGAAGCTCGTGGTCAACATCGCCGATGCGATGGACAAGTACGACATCAAGGGCACGTTCTTCATCAGCACCGAGCAGGACCCGCCGCCGGAAGAGCGCTTCTTCAACCAGCTGCAGGTCTGGCTCCTGTGGCCACGGATGCAGAAAGCAGTGGAGAACGGCCACGAGATTGGCGCGCATGCGGTGACGCACCCGTGCAGCCGGCCCCAATCCGACACCACGAGCCCGAACTATGAGGCGTTCTGCAAGACGGCCTACACCGACGCGGAGCTCAAGGGATCGCGCGACATGATTCTCAAGCGCACGACACAGCCCTACGTATGGACCTGGGCGTATCCGTGCGGTCACTGCGCCTCCTTCGACTTCATCCAGAAGCGCATCGCCGACGCCGGCTACATCGTCGCGCGCAATTATCCCGGCGAGGCACAGGGGCTGCACGTCAGACCCGACCTCCAGACGTGGGCAGCGAACCCGTACGACGCGCCTTACACGCAGGTCGTGCAGAAAGCAGGCGGCAGGAGAGGCACCACCGCGCCGCCCATCGATGTGCCGGACCTCGACGCGAAGTTCGACGAGGTCTACAACAAAGGCGGCATCTACCATTTCATGTCGCACCCGCAATCACTGGACTTCGGTCCCGACGGGTTCTACGAAAAGCACCTGGCGCACATCAGCCGGCGTCCCGATGTCTGGTACGTCCCTATGGGGCCGGTGTACGCCTTCCACACGATCGTGGAGCGCACGGAAATCAAGCCGCTGAGCAAGGGCGGCGCCAAGGCACGGTTCGCAGTCTCCAACACGCTCGATCCCAAGATCTACAACGGCAGCCTCACCCTCGAGTTCACCGCGCCCGCATCCGTCAGCGTCCTGTCGAATGGCAAGAAGCTCGCGGAGCGGACGAAGGCGGTCACCGACCGGTGGAACGAAGAGTACGTCCGTCGCGAAGGCGACAAGCTTTACGTCACGGTCCTGTCCAACACGACGCTGGAGTTCCGATGACGCGAGGACTTGTCGTCTGCGCAGGCCTCGCGCTGCTCTTGTGCAGCGCCTCGGCGGCAGCCGTTCAACAAGCCGATGTTGCCGGCGCGTGGAAGATGACGTACACCACGAAGGACGGCGTCAAAATGGAAAGCACCCTGACGTTGAAGAACGAGGGGGGCGTCCTGTCAGGCAGCATCGACAGCCCGCGCGGGACGGTCGCGCTCAACGAAGTGACGGTGAAGGGCGAAGAGATCGCCTTCGCCGTCATTCGAGTCGGTTTCGGCGACACGATCCGGATCGACTACAAAGGCACGGTCAAGGGCGACACCATGACGCTCAAGATGACGGCGGGCGCGAGAGAGCCACTCGACGTCACGGCGAAGCGCGGCGGGTAACCACGATGCGGCGCCGGCACGGGCCCGAAGTAACCGAGAGAAGAACCCGACCAACAAGATGCGAAGCCGGCCAGCGATACGACTGTTGTGCGCGCTCGGCCTGACGGCCGCGCTCGTGGAGGCGCAGTCCGGAACGGACTCGCAACGACGGACTCGCGACGAGCTCCTGCAGCTGCTTCAACCCAGCCGCCCCCCGGCAACGGGGCGGATGAACGCGCACGATCGTACTTGGGAGGACTGGCTGCGGCGGACCGGAGAGCTGCCCCCGGACTTCGACGCGATGCCGTCGGTCCCCGATCTGCCCGATCCGCTGGTGTTGCGCGAGGACGGCCGGACTGTCCCCGTCACCACGCCTGCAATATGGGCGCGACAAAAGCGCGCCCTGCGCACGCAGATAGAGCACTGGATCTTCGGCACGATGCCGCCCGCGCCCGACAATTTGCGCGGCACAGTGACCGCCACTCACCGCGAAGGCGGCGCGACGGTCCGCGAAGTCCGGCTCGAGTTCGGGCCGGCCCAACGCGCGAGCCTGCGCATCGAGCTGGTGATCCCCGACGGCAAGGGGCCCTTCCCCGTCTTCCTCACGAACCATGCGCGCAACCGTCCATGGATCTACACGGCAGTGCGTCGCGGCTACATCGCGGCGATTTATCACGCCACTGACCCGAACTACGGCAACGGCGACGACTCGGACGCCTGGATCGAGATCTATCCCGAGTACGACTGGTCCTGCCTGGCCCGATGGGCCTGGGCGGCATCGCGCACGGTTGACTATCTGATCACCTTGCCGGAGGTGAACAAGACCCAAATCGGTCTCGCCGGCCATTCCCGGAACGGTAAGCAGGCGCTGCTCGCGGCCGCGTTCGACGAGCGGATCGGCGCCGTGGTGCCATCGAGCGGCAACAGTGGCGAGAACGATCCGTGGCGGTACACGACCGAACCGTTCGTCAACGAGAGCATCGAGCTCCTCGCCGGTGTGCAGCCGCACTGGTTCACTCCGAGGCTCAGGTTCTTCGCGGGCCGAGAGGACAAGCTGCCCGTCGACCAGAACTCGTTGATGGCGCTGGTGGCGCCGCGCGGGCTCATGATGTATTCCGGGTATGCCGAGTCCGCTGGAAATCCACTCGGCTTCGAGCAGGCCTATCGGTCCGCGCTCCGCGTGTACCGCTTCCTCGGACGCGAGCAGAACATCTGGTTGTCGCTCCGCGAAGGAGAGCATGAGACCACCGCGGGCGACGTCGAGAATTTCATCGACTTCTTCGACGCGGTCTTCGAGCGTCGCGCGCACGCGAAGGTCGAGACGTGGGTCCACGGGTACTCCTTCGACGAATGGCGGAAGCTCTCGGGTGAGAGCATCGCCCCTTCCTCGTATCCAGTGACCAGATTCAACCCGGCAGACGACGCGACGGCGAGGCGGAAGCGCGTGGAATGGGCGCTCGGCGAGGAGCCACCCGGCGCGCGCAGGCTGACGGTCAGCAAGCTGCCGACGACCGGAACTGGTGACGGCTGGCTGTCCGGGCTGTTCAATCGTCCGGGCGCGAACGAGGCGACACGCGGGCGTGTCGTGAAGGAAGGCATGGGCTGGGCCGAGATTCCTTTCGGCGACGACCTCAAAGCCGACCTGTTCTATCCAGCCGGCAAGCCCGCAGGCAAATGGCCGGTCGTGATCTGGCTCCACCCCTACAGCTATCAGAACGGATGGTCCACGGCCTCGCCGTGGACATCCACGGGCTCCGACTACCGGCTCGACCAACGGCCCTCGATCCCGGCGTTCGTCAAGCAGGGATTCGCCGTGCTGGCGTTCGATCAGATCGGCTTCGGCGCCAGAGTTCGGGACGCCCGCGACTTCTATCGTCGATACCCGAAATGGTCGCTGATGGGAAAGATGGTCGCCGACACGCGCGCGGCGATCGATGCGCTCGTCGCACTGGACGCGGTCGACGCGTCGCGGATCGCGCTGATGGGATACTCGCTCGGCGCCAAGGTGGGCATCCTGACGATGGCCATGGATGAACGCGTGCACGCGCTCGCCTCGGTATGCGGGTTCGATCCGCTGCGGCTGGATGCGCCGGATCGTGGAGTAGAAGGCATACGGCACTACTCGCACCTTCATGGGCTGATGCCGCGGCTTGGGTTCTTCGCCGGGAACGAATCGCGGCTGCCGTTCGATTTCGACGAGCCCCTTGCGCTGGCTTCACCTCGCCCGGTGCTGCTGATTGCACCCACTCTCGATCGCTATGCGCGTATCGAGGACGTGCGCGCCGAGGTTCGAGCTGTCGCCGGTGTCACTCTCGAAACGCCCACCGACTTCAATCGTTTCGGTCGCAAGTTCCAGGCGCGGGTCCTGGATTGGCTCGGAGAGGTCAATCGCTAGACGGGAGATCAGAGCTTCATGTTGATCTCCTGGTCTTCTGATCTCCTGTTCATGGGCCGTCGACTACCCGTGCCGAAGGCAAGCTGCGGTGTCTATTCCAAGCTCACTTGAGTTGACAACGCGGGTGGCGCCCGGCGGGGCTGCCCGGGCGACAGGACCCGCAGTTGACGTCAACTCAAGTGAGCTTCGGTCTAGTGCCGAAAGGTCCTCGTTGCCTGACATTGCAGCCGTGGAGGAATGAATGAAAGGCTTGGCAGTACCTGCTCTCGACTGTCGTCTTGGGCACCGTCGTCCTCCTCGGTCAGTCCGCGAAACCGAGGCCGCTCGAGATTTACTCCATCGATACCGAAGGTGGAAAGTCCACGCTCTACGTGTCGCCGAGCGGGCAGACCGTGCTCGTGGACACCGGCAGCCCCGGTGGCCGCGATACCGACCGGATCATGGCGGCTCTCGCCGACGCCGGCGTGACGCAGATCGACTACCTGGTGTCCACGCACTACCACGTCGATCATGTCGGCGGCCTGCAGGAGCTCGCGAAGCGCATACCAATCGCGCATTTCATCGATCACGGGACCACGGTGGAGGGACCGGTCACGGCGTTGCGCGAGCAGGTTCCCGGCTTTCAGGCCGCGTACGCCGAGCTCCACGCGAAGGCGAAGCATACAGTCGTGAAGCCTGGCGATCGCCTGCCGGTCACCGGTCTGGACTGGCGGATTGTCACCTCAGCCGGAGACGTCTTGAAGACCCCGTTGCCTGGAGGCGGGAAGCCGAACCCCGCGTGTGCCAACTTCAAGTCCACCGTGGACATCGCCACCTGGCGCGATCCGGAAGACGACCAGTCGGTAGGCAGCGTCATCACGCTCGGCCAGTTCCGCATGATCGATCTCGCCGATCTGTTGTGGGACAAGGCGGTCGCGTTGATGTGCCCGAACAATCCCGTCGGCACGGTCGATCTCTATCTGGTGAGCGGCCACGGAGCTGACGCGTGCAGCGCAGAGCCGCTGGTGCACACGCTCCACCCTCGCGTTGCGGTGATGTACAACGGCACGCGCAAAGGAGGCGGGGTCACGGCGATGCAGACCGTTCGGCTGTCTCCCGGGCTCGAGGACTTCTGGCAGCTGCACTGGTCGTACAACGGCGCCCTGGAGCAGAACAGCCCAGGCGTGTTCATCGCGAACCTGGACGATCCATCGGCGATCGCAGGTGTGCTCACAGCGCCGCCGCGCGGGGGTGGAGCGGCGGGCGCGCAGGCTCCTCCGGCGGCGCCGATACCTTCGACGCCCCCGCCAACGGGAGCCCAGGCTCCCGCGGCAACCGCAGCTCAGCCTCCCGCGGCAACCGGGGGCCAGCCGGCAGCGGCTGCCGCGGCTCCGCAGGGCCGCGGCCGGAATCCGGTGGCGGCGCACACGCCCGCATATTGGATAAAGATCTCCGCAGAGCCGGACGGGACCTTTACGGTCTCCAACAGCCGGAACGGTTTCAGCAAGACGTACAGTCGCGAGGCTCCGGCCCGATCCAGGCCGACTACTCCGGCAAAGTGAAGCTGAAGAGCACGTTCCCCGCCGTCAGCGCCACGTACTGACGTCCATCGATCGCATAGCTGATCGGCGCCGCGGCGTGGTTGCCGCCCGTTTGATAGTGCCAGAGAACTTTTCCCGTTCGCGCGTCGAGCGCGATGATGTTGCCGTCGCGTGACGAGGCAAAGAGCACTCCTCCGGCTGTCGCGAGGACGCCATTCGAGAGCGAACCCTGGAACAGCTTGAAGTCCCAGACCGTTTTCCCGGTTTCCGGATCGATGGCTTTGATCCCGGCGCTCGGCGGCGGATCCTTCGCGGTCCGTGCGGGCGCCGGGCCTCTTCCGGGCGAGCGACCGAGATACTCGCGACCCTTCTCCGGAGCCTGCGGCGCGCTCACGTACTGAGCGCCAGCCTCCGAGTATTCCAGGTAGAACAACCCGGTGATCGGACTGTACGACGGCGACTGGAAATTAGTGCCGCCCCCAGCCGTCGGATACACGAGGAAGCTGCCTTCGGGGCTCGAGTTCGAGCCCGGAATGGGCATCGGCCGCCCTTTCTCGTCGAAGCCTTTGTTCCAGGTCTGATGGATGAACGGCGTCCCCGCCAGGAACGCGCCTGTGGTGCGATCGAGCACGTAGAAATGTCCGTTGCGGTCGGCGTGCATCAGCAGTTTCCGCTGCTGGCCTCGCCACAAACGGTCCACGAGGACCATGTCCTCCGTCGAGTCCCAGTCGTGCCCGTCATTGGGCGTGAACTGGTAGTGCCACTTTCTCTCGCCCGTATCGGGATTGAGCGCGACGACAGAATCGGTGAAGAGATTGTCGCCGTCGCCGCGCACCGACCGATCGGTCATCGCGGCCGGATTCCCGATCGGCCAGTAGACGGTGTCGAGCTCCGGATCGTACGTGCCCGTCAACCACGTGCCACCCCCACCGGTCTTCCAGCTATCCCCTTTCCATGAATCGTTGCCCTGCTCGCCTGGTGCCGGAATCGTGTAGAACCGCCACAGATGCTTGCCGCTCACGTCGTATGCGTCGAGGAACCCGCGGAGGGCATATTCGCCGCCGGCATGCCCGACGATGATCTTGTCCTTGACGATGAGCGGAGGGCTGGTGATGTTGAAGCCTTCCATCGTGTCGGCGACCTGGACTTCCCACAGGAGCAGCCCCGTTCGCGCGTCGAGGCAGACGAGCGCCGCGTCGTTCGTGCCGACGAACAACCGGTGGCCGAGGATCGCCAGTCCCCGGTTGACCACGTCGGTCTCGCCGGGGTTGCGGACTTTCTGAGGCCGGGTGAACCGCCAGATCTGACGTCCGGTCCGGGCGTCCATCGCCGTCACGGTGCGGGGGCTGCCGCCGCTCGTGCCGTACATGACGCCGTCCACGACGAGCGGCGTACTCTCGCTCACCGTGTCACCTGGAACCGGCGTCGACCACGCGGCGCGAAGCCGGCCCACGTTGTTGGTATCGATGCTCTTGAGCGGTGAGAAGTGCGTGCCCTGGTAGTTGCCCCAGTACATCAACCAGTTGTGAGGCTCCGCTGCGGCGTTGAGGAGCCGCTCGTACGTGACGCCCCCCGGAAGCGGCGGCGCGGCGGCAGTCCTGGTCAGGTCGCGCCCCTGCTGCGCACGGAGATATGCGACGAGGTTGGTGATGTCGGAAGCCGACAGCTTTGTCGCGTAGTCCGATGGATGGAGCGATCCGGTGTCGACAGTAACGGACGCGAGCTTCGTCTTGTCGAGCAACCGGAGCTGGCCCGACGCGTCGATCATCTGCAGCGAGAACGTGTCCTCGTTGCGGCGGACGCCGCGAATCTCCCGGCCGTCCTGCATCTTCACGACAACCGTGACCGTCGGCGCGCCGCCCCTCCCACCTCCGCGGCCGCCCGCGGCGGGCTGCGGCGCGGCCGGGTCCACGATCCTCTGCTGCAGGGCGGCCGCCGAGAGTCGTCCCGCGTTCGACAACTCGGGACCGAGTACGCCGCCGCGTCCGTTGACTTCGTGGCAGCTCGCGCACGCCGCGCGGCCAAAGAACAACTCCTCGCCGGCCGCGATGTCCCCTGTCGTCGGCGCCGCCGGCTCCGGAGACGGAGCTGGTCCCTGCAGGCTGCGGATGTAGCTGACCAGTTGCCAGATCTGCGTGTCCGTGAACCCGGCGAACGGGGGCATCTGGGTGCCGGACACTCCGGTGCGGATCGCGCGGAACACATCGGCGTCGGCGTTCCCGTGGGTCAAGGTGGTCCTCGTCAGGGCGGGACCGCGATCGCTCCCTTGACCGCCCGGCCCGTGACACGACTGACACACCTGATTGAAGAGCGACTGCCCTTCCGCGACCACAGCGGGATCTCCCCCGAGCGGGTTTCTGACGGGCGGTGCGTTCTGCTGGGCGACCAACACAACGCTCAACGCAGGGGCTGCCATTATCAGGAGTCTGGTTCTTGTTGTCATCTGGGTCTCCCCGATCGTCCACGGCAGAAAGCCGGTCGGGCTGTTTGAGACTAGTGAAATGCCATCGAGCCGGCAAGGGCAATTCGCAGTGAGCGCGCCCGGTACGAAGATAGCGGAGTTCACAACGGAGGAACGGAGCGAACGAAGACGAAACGGAGAAGACGCAGCCCCGCGGGCGTGACCGCGCGGAGCGCGGTCGAGTGACGAGGGGCGCGACGGGCGCAAGTGCGTGGGGGTCGTGGGCCACTTGCGCCCGGCGCGACCCCTCGCCACTCGGACGCCGGCCGCGGCCGGCGTCACGCCCCACCCGCCGAGTCGAACCGCATCGTCTTCTCCGTTCGTCCCCCGTTGGCTCCGTTCCTCCGTTGTGAGCTCCGGTGTCTTCGCAACCTCCTGCTCGCGTCCGCCCCAGCTTCGCAGCAGTCGATCTAACCATCTCGCTTGACACCGCCAGAACATGTGGGCGAGTCTTACGCCGTTTCCGGTCCTTCTCCTTCTGTCATATGAGGCACGCCAGGTTTCTGCTCTGCATGCTCGCGGTCGTTTCGGTCTCCGCGCAGGAAGGTCCGAAGACCGAAATCACGAAGTGGCCTGACGGCAAGCTCGCCGCGGCGGCGATCACATACGACGACTCGACGATCAACCAGTTCAGGGTTGCTCTGCCGCTGATGAACGAACGGGGGCTGGTCGGGACGTTCTTCGTGATCACGGCCCAGATTCCGGGATCGAAGAACATGCCCACGTTCGTCGGCCGGCCGATCATGGACATCCTGAAGGAAAGCGCGACAGTGCCGACGAGCGCGGCGAACGTGTACGAACGGACGTCCGTGCTGCGATACCTCGGCGAGATTCAGCGTAACGAGATCGTGCTGGCCACGCGGGTTCAGCCGAACAACTTCGCAGGGGTGGACGCGGTGCTGGCCAAACTTCGCGAGAGCGGACAGACGTACGCCGTCGACGCGATTCCCTACACGCCCGTGCGATCGGAGGAAACGGGCCGGCCGGCCGCAGCCGGCCCGGGTGGTCTCAGCTGGGACGAGATGCGCAAGGTGGCGTCACAAGGCCACGAGATCGCCAATCACGCAGTCTCTCACGCTCGACTGCCGTCGCTGGACGAAGCGAACATCCTGTACGAAGTCGACAAGGCCAAGGAAGAGCTGAGCAGAGAAATGGGCGCGAAGCACCTGTTCTCCATCGAAGCGCCCTATGGCATCGATGACGAGCGCGTGCGCAAGGTGCTCATCAATCGCTTTCCGCTGACGCGGAATTGGGTGTCCGACACCGACGCCGAGTTCATGGACGGCATCATGCGCGGCGACAAGCGCGATCCGGCGACCTCGACAAAGCCCTACCTCGAATGGGAGCGAGGGCCCGTGACGGCGACGACCGTCGACGAGATGAAGGGGTGGGTGGACACATCGCTGAAGACGGGCGCGTGGCTGGTGCTCGTCATCCACGGCGTGGACGGCGTCGGCTACCAGCCGCTGCCCACGCAGAACGTGAAGGACTACTTCGACTACCTGAAAGCCTCTTCCGATCGCCTGTGGATCGCCACCTATCAGGACGGGGCGAAGTACATCCGCGAGCGCATGAAAGCGGTCGTGAAGACGACGCAGGCAGGAGAGGCAATCGAAGTGACGGTCACTCACCCGCTCGATCCGAAGGTCTACGACGTCCCGCTCACCGCCCGCACGACAGTGCCCGCACAGTGGACCGCCGCGCAGGTCATGCAAGGAAAGGACTCGAAAAAAGTCCCCGTGCAGAAAGAAGCGGGCGGATCGTACGTCCTGTACCGTGTGACTCCGAACGCCGGAGTGGTGCGCGTGACGAAAGCACAGTAGGCTGTCCCGTCCAACACGAAGCCCACGAAACCCACGAAAGCATGACGCCTCCTACGATCAATCGACGAACGTTTCTGGCTGCCGCGGGCATCGTGCCGGCGGCGGCACGGGTCCTCCAGACGCAGCCGAACAGCGAGGAACCGGGGTTCGTCTCCCTGTTCGACGGGCACACGCTCAACGGCTGGTCCATTCAGGAAGGGCCGCCATCGGCATTCCGGGTCGTGGACGGCGACATCGTGGTCGACCAGGGGTCGAACTTCCCCACGTGGCTGCGATCGGACAAGCAGTACGAGAACTTCGATTTCCGCTGCGAGTTCTTCCTCAAAGGCTGGATGAATTCCGGGATCTATCTCCATGCGCCCGAGCACGGCCGGAACACCTGGATCGGCATGAAGATCAACATCTTCCACCAGGACGATCGGGAACCACGGCCCGAGTCGGCCGGCTCGATCTTCCCGCTCGTTCCGCCGCGGGCGGTCAGCGTCAAGAACCAGGGAGAGTGGAACAGTCTTCGGGCGCTCATGGACTGGCCTCGTCTGCAGGTCTGGATGAACGACACGCTGGTCCAGGACCTCGACGTCGAGAGCGTGCCGGAGCTGCGGCATCGGCTGCGCCGCGGCTACCTGGGCTTCGAGTCGCTCTCCTATCCGATCCGGTTTCGCAACGTCCGGGTGCGTGAGCTGCCGGCGAAAGAGACCTGGGACGTCCTCTACGATGCTCCCGCCGACTTCGCGAAATGGCAGGTTGCCTCCGGCACACCGATATTCGAGGCTCGCGGCGCAGTCCTGCGGGGGGACGGCAACGGGCAGCTGGCGACCATCGAGACCTACCGCGATTTCGTGCTGCACCTCTACATCCGCGGTGTGCAGTATCACAATGGCGGCGTCATATTCAGATCGATTCCCAAGAGCCCGACCGCGCAGAACCGGAGCTATGAGATTCAGCTCCACGATGTCGAAGGCGCGCATTACGCGACCGGATCGCTCTATTCGATCAAGCGTTCGATCTATCCGCGGATCGAGCCCGAGAAATGGTTTCTCCTTCAGCTCGTCGTCCAGGGCAGCCAGTGCCTGGTCCGCATCAACGGTGAGAACGTGCTCGAATACGACGGCCTGCAGAACCTGGAAGCGGGCCGGATCGAGTTGCAGGCACACGACGCCGGCCGCTGGATCGAATACAAGGAAATCAAAATCCGGCGCCTGTCCTGAACGGGCCGTAGCCTGGGGTTGACTTGGGTTGAGATGTAGAGCGCGGGCTTCAGCTCGCGATAGCGGGGCCGGAAGGCCCCGCTCTACAGCAGATAGCGGGAGAAACACATGATGGACAGTCGTTCGACTCTGAGACTAGTGGACCGTATCAATCATGTCTCGAGGAGCAACCTCGTTCCCCAGGTGCGTTTCCGGCCGCGACAACGGAGCGGCCATTATGGTTTTCAACAATACAGTCCACTAGTTGCTGCTGGTGCGCTGGTCGCCGCGGTGTTTGCCACACCGATCGCCCGCGCGGCCGGTCCGGCTCCTGCGCAGGCCCCCGTATCGAGCACGCCGGCCGCTGCACCCGCCGGACGTGGAGCCGCGCCTGGCCCCGTCGTCGTATCGCCGGAGGTGCTGCCGGACAAGCGGGTCGTTTTCCGATTGCTCGGACCCGATGCAACGGACGTCGGCGTCCAGGGCGTTGGCCGCGGCCGCCTTCCAATGGTGAAGGGTGAAAACGGTATCTGGGAAGCGACGGTCGGCCCTCTGACCCCGGGGGCGTACCAATACAGCTTCGTCGTCCAGGGCGTGCAGGTGCCCGATCCGCGTAACCAGGCCACCAACGAGACGACCGCGGGATACGCGAGCCTGCTGGTCGTGCCCGGCTCGGAGATGACGGACACGAAAAACGTGCCCCACGGCGCGTTGACCCAGGTGTTCTACGACTCCACCGTGCTCGGACGCCAACGCCGCATGCACGTCTACACTCCGCCGGGATACGGAGCGAGCGGCGATCGCTATCCCGTCTTCTACCTGCTGCACGGCTCGGGTGACTCCGACCAGTCGTGGTCGGCACTGGGCCGGGCCGGCATCATCCTCGACAACCTGATCGCGGCGCACAAGGCGAAGCCGATGGTCGTCGTCATGCCCGCGGGCCACACCACGTTCCCGGCCACGCAAGCGTCGCGTCAGCAGTTCATCGACGAGTTCCTCGCCGACATCATGCCCTACGTGGAGAAGAACTTTCGCGTCCGCAACGATCGATCCAGCCGGGCGATTGCCGGTCTCTCGATGGGCGGTGGGCAGACGCTGAATATCGGACTGCCCCATCTCGACAAGTTCGCTTACATCGGTGTCTACAGTGCAGGCCTGGCCGGAGGCGGCGGAGGCCGGGCCGGATCTCCAGACACGGCGCCTTACGGAGAAGCCTGGGAGAAGCAGAATCAGGCGGTGCTCGACGACGCTGGCCTGAAGAAGGGCCTGAAGCTCCTCTGGTTCGGCATCGGCAAAGACGATCCCGGGCTCGCGAATGCCACCAGCACCGTGGACCTGCTCAAGAAGCACGGCTTCAACCCGGTCTTTCACGAGAGCGAAGGCGGCCATACATGGCCGAATTGGCGGGATTACCTCGGCATCTTTGCGCCTCAGTTGTTCTAGAGGGCGTGTTGACGTGGGGCCGGGCCTTCAGGCCCGGCCGACTGGAGCGAACCCCGATGAGGATGTCCACCCGCTGCGCGGCGCTGCTCGTGATCTGCTCCGTCGTCGTGGTGTTCGGTCAGGAAGAGACCACGTTCGACGGACGGCCCGTTCGTGTGTACTCCAACGACAAGCTCACGCTCGCGCTTCGTTCTGTCGGCGGCGCGATGGTGCAGCTGCTGATGAAGGACGACCCGGAGCAGCTGAACCCCCTGCAGGGGCTCGGGCATTTCGTGTGCGTGGACGGCTTCGGCCCCGTCTCGCAGGAAGAGCGAGTCGCTGGGCTGCCAGGACATGGCGAGGCGCACCGCGTCCCGTGGGACGTGACGTCTTTCGACAGGACCGACGGCACGTTGACCGTCGGGTTCACCGCAAGGCTTCCACTCGTGCAGGAGATCTTCAGGCGGACGATTCGGATGGTCGATGGCGAGAGCGTGGTCTACATCGAGAGCGAGCTCGAGAGCCTGCTCGGTTTCGATCGTCCGATCAACTGGGGCGAGCACGCCACGATAGGCGGCCCGTTCCTCGAGCAGGGAAAGACTGTGACCGAGATGTCAGCCAGCCGCGCCCAGACGCGCTCGTACGCGTCCGAGGCAGTGGAACCGCCGGACCACCACAACCTGGCTGACGAAAAGGACTTCACCTGGCCCATCGCGCCGACCGTGGACGGCGGGAAGGTCGATGTTCGGGTCGCGCCGACGATCACCCCGGTCATGGACCAGACGACGTCGCTGATGGATCCCTCGCGGCGGCTCGTCTTTGTGACGGCATTCCATCCGGACAAGAAGGCTGTGTTCGGCTACGTGTTCCGGCGGGAGGAATACCCCTGGACGCAAATCTGGGATTCCTACCCTGGAGGCTCCCGGCGTTCATCGCGGGGCATGGAATTCGCCGCCCAGCCGTACGACCTGCCGCGCCGCGACGTGATCGGCGCCAACGCGATGTTCGGCACGCCGACCTACCGATGGCTGCCCGCCCAATCGAAGATCGGATCGAGCTTCGTCATGTTCTATACGCGCACGCCTGACGGGTTCGCGAAAGTCGACGACGTCAGCCTGACAGCAGGAAAACTGACGATCGAAGATCGCGCGACCGGCAAGAAGATAGTGTTGACCGCCTCCCGCGGCCTCTAGTTTCATCCGAGGGGCTTCGCCCCTCGGACTCCCCTGCACGCGCCCTCGCTCGCCGCTGCGCCGGCTCGCTCCGGTCGCGTGGCTCGCTCGCACATGCTCGCTCGCGCTGTTAGCTGCTCGCGTCTATGAGATTGCTTCTAGCGGGATCGAAGCCCCCGCAGGTCAGGTAGACTATCGCCACATCTCCGCTTCGCCGTGGAATCCGTCCATTCGCGGTGGAGTGACGCGCGACAAGAACGGTGTCTGATGAAAACAACGTGGGTTCTGCTCCTCGCCGTGGCGTGCGCGTTCACCGCCAGTGTCGTCGCCAAAGTCGGCGACGCGCAGGGGCAGGGTCGAGCGGGAGGACCGCCGCAGGCACCCGTCGCTCCGATGCCGCCCGCGCCGGCGCCCGTGCTGACGCCTGAGAATGCGTTGAAGTCGCTCACGGTTGCGCCGGGCTACAAGGTCGAAATCGCAGCGTCGGAGCCGCTGATCCACGCGCCGGTCGCGATCCAGTTCGGACCCGACGGCCGGCTGTGGGTGGTCGAGATGAACGGATACTCGCCGGTGCTTGGCGGGCTCGGCGAAGACGACGCCAACGGCCGCGTTGTCGTGCTGCGCGACCGCGACGGCGACGGCCGATACGACGACGCGACGGTCTTTCTCGAGAACCTCGTTCTGCCCCGATCGATCATGCTCGTCGGCGACGGCCTGCTCGTCGGCGCCCCGCCGGAGCTGGCGTTCTGGCGCGACACGAACGGCGACGGGAAAGCGGACTCGAAGGTCGTGATCGCCAGTGACTACGGCGCGAAGCCCAACCCGAAGCTGCCGCTGTCAACCAACGCCGAGTTGTTTCCGAACGGCGGGCTCTGGGCGTACGACAACTGGATCTACAGCGCCGCGTACATGAAAAAGTTCCGATACAGGGACGGGAAGTTCGAGACCGGCCCGACGATCTTCCGCGGGCAGTGGGGGTTCACCCAGGACGACTTCGGCCGGTTCTTCTACAACGACAACACCCATTCCCTCCACGGCGACGTCATCTTCGGTGACTACGTGAAGCGGAACCCGAACTATCCGCGCCTCGAGGGCACGAACGTGAACATCGCGGCGGACGAGCTCGTCTGGCCGGCGCACGAGACGCCCGGAGTGACAAGTGGCGGTCAGCCCGCGCGCGAGCTGCACGAGGGCAGACTCTTCAAGTTCACCGCAGCATGCGGACCGTGGATCTACCGCGGCGATCTGCTCCCCGACCTCTACGGCAACGCGTTCATCGCGGAGCCGGTCGGAAATCTCGTCCAGCGCAAGGTGCTCACAGCGGAGAACGGCACCCTCATCGGACGGAACCCCTACGATCGCGCGGATTTCATCGCGTCGACGGACGAGCGCTTCAGGCCCGTGAACTTCGGCACCGGTCCGGACGGCGCGCTTTACGTCGTCGACATGTATCGAGGCATCGTCGAGCACCACAGCCTGATCTCGGCGTACCTGCGTGAGGAGATCAAGTCGCATCAGCTCGAGGGCCCTTACGAGTACGGCCGCATCTACCGTGTGGTGCCGATCGACAAGCCCGCGCCGCGCGTCGCGCAGATCGGGACGCTGACGAGCGCTCAGTGGGTGGCGCACCTCGAAGACGCGAACTCGTGGTGGCGCGAGACTGCGCAGCAGCTGCTCGTCGAGCGGCACGAGGCGGCGACGGTCCCGGCGATTCGACGGATCGCGACCTCCAGCACGCGACCGCTCGGCCGCGTGCAGGCGCTGTGGACGCTCGAGGGTGTCGGCGCGCTCGATCGCGCCAGCGTGATGGACGCCTTGAGCGACAAGGAACCGGTCGTGCGGGTCGCCGCGCTGCGCCTCAGCGAGCGCCTCTTCAAGGACGCGGCCGGCCGCGCGGATCTTCTCGCGCGCGCCCTGGCGTTGACGAAAGACCCGGCGCCCGAAGTGCAGTTGCAGGCGGTGCTCACGTACGGCGAAGCCCACGACCCGGCGGCGGACGTCGCGCTGGCCCAGGCCGTACGGGCGCAGCCGGGCAATCGGTTTCTGCGTGACGGCTTGTTCAGCGGTCTCGCGAATCGAGAGCTTCCGCTCATCGAGCGGCTCGTCGCCGATGCCGCGTGGCCGTCCACCGAGGCCGACGCCAACGCGATCCTCGCCGGCCTCGCGAAGGGTGTGTTCGGCTCGCGGCAGGTGCCCGCGATCGAACGGCTCATCGCGCTCGCGGCTGCGCAACCGCCCGCGGCGACCGCGCGGACGGCGGCGCTCGTCGACGGCATCGTCGCCGCCGCCACAGGACCGGGCGCGGCCCGCCGGCCCATCCAGTTCCCGAAAGAGCCAGATGGCTGGGCCAGGCTTCTGAATAACGCTGATGCCAAAGCCGCGCTCGAAAAGAGCACCGGAACCGGGCCCTCGACCAACGACCTCGTGCTGTGGCCTGAAAAACCTGGCGTCGCGCCGGCCGTCGCGCCGCCACCGTTGACCGCAGAGGAGCTCGCTCGCTTCAACGCCGGCAAGACGGTGTATGCGACGATTTGCGCTTCGTGCCATCTACCCGATGGCCGCGGCCAGGACGGTCTCGCTCCCCCCTCCTCGACTCCGACTGGATCCTCGGCTCGCCGCAGGCGTCTGTGCGCATCATCATGTACGGTCTGAGCGGCGCGATCAGCGTGTCGGGCCGCAACTTCATCGGCGAAATGCCAGGTCTGGGCGCATTGACCGATGACCAGATCGCGTCAGTGCTCACGTATCTGCGTCGCGAGTGGGGTCACACGGCGGCGCCGGTCGATCCGGAAGTCGTCAAGTCCATCCGCACCGCGACGGCGGGACGGGTCAATCCCTGGGGCTGGAGAGAACTCAACCCCTATCGGCAATAGCGCATTCCTTGGAGAAGTCACGTATGAAGCGATACTCGGTCCTGCTGGCTGCCACACTCGCCGTCCTCTTCGCGTTGCCGATCGTGCGCGCGCTCGCGCAGGGCCAGGCCCCTGCGACCCCGGCTCCTGGACAGACGCCCGCTGCCGGGCAGACTCCGGCTCCCGCGACACCGCAGACCGGTGGAACCGGCCGGGGCCGCGGGCCGCAGACGCCTCCCCCGCCGCCACTCACGTGCACGTCGAAGGCTTCAGACACTGACAACAAAGTGCCGGCAGCGTTGGCGAAGGATGGCTTCACGGCCATCTTCAACGGCAAGGATCTCACCGGCTGGCAGGCGCTCATCGACATCGGTACGCTCAAGTTCGGCGCGGGCCTCAATCCAGCCGACCTGCTGAGCCTCTCTCCCGCGGAGAAGGCGGCGAAGCAGAAGGAATCGAACGAGACTTACCTGAAGCACTGGTCGGTGGTGGATGGCATTCTCGTGTTCGATGGCGTGCAGGCCGACAAGCTCACCCCCCACGTCGAGAAGGGTGGTCAGAATCTCCAGACAATCAAGGAGTACGGCGACGTGGATCTGTACGTCGATTGGTGCATCGAGGCCGGTGCCGACAGCGGCGTCTACCTGAAGAACGCCCCGCAGATCCAGATGTGGTCGAACGCGGCAGGGTCGGGCGGGCTGTTCAACAACAAGGCCGGAGCCAAGAATCCGCTCGTGGTGGCGGACAATCCGGCCGACCACTGGAACACGTTTCACATCATTCAGCGCAACAGCGACATGACCACCGTCTGGCTGAACGGACAGCTCGTCGTGGACAACGTGAAGATGGAGAATTACTGGGACTACTCGAAGCCCCTTCCGGCGAAGGGCAATATCGAGCTCCAGTACCACGGCCATAAGCTGTACTGGAAGAACATCTACGCCAAGGATTTGAATTAAGCAGGGGAGAATTTCGGCAATGCAGACATCTGTGACCGGAGCGGAATTCAAATCTCAACTGCGCGCGGGCTCTACGAAGCTGGGCCTCTTTCTGAACGCACATAGTCCGACCGTGGCCGAACAGCTCGCGCACAGCGGATACGACTGGCTGCTCGTTGACACCCAGCACGGGCCGATGGGCAACGAATGCCTCTCCGGGATGCTTGCCGGCATCGCGAACGGCGGAGCTACGTCGATGGTGCGCGTGGGCGGCTACTCGGACCGCCCGGGGATCCAGCAATCGCTCGACATGGGCGCCGATGGCGTGCTGGTGCCCTACATCAACACCGCGGATGAAGCGCGAGCGGCAGTCAGCTGCTGCCGCTACCCCACGGCCGGGACGCGCTCGGTGTACTTCCCTCAGCGCAGCATGAACAAAGGCGGCCTGCTTGGCTACGCAGGGGCGGCGAACGACAACGTGATCGTGGCGCTCCAGGTGGAAACCGCGGATTGCATCCGGAACATGGACGCGATTGCCGCAGTCCCCGGTGTGGACATGCTCTTCCTCGGTCAAAACGATTTGTGCATGTCGATGGGCCTGTACGAGAAGTACAAGTTTCCCGACATGTACACCTCACCCGAACTTGGCGAGGCGACGAACAAGCTGGTCGCCGCAGCGAGGAAGCACAACATCATCCTCGGCGTCTTCCTCTTCGGCACGTCCCGCGTTGCCGAATTCATCGACAAGGGATTCCGGTTCCTGAGCGTCGGAAACGATCTGCACCACATCCTCACGCAGGCCGGAGCCTACGTCAAAGACGTCGAGAGCATCTCGCCGACCGGCGGCAAATCCTGGACGCGCCGGCCGTCGGCATTGATTCCGTGACGTCGGCACCTGGTGGAAGGGTCTGCCGCCCGTTGAGCGGACCCTACCCCTCCCTCAGCGCCACCATCGGATCCAGCCGCATCGCCCTTCGGGCCGGAAAGTAAGAGGCCGCCAGGCCGACGACAGCCATCAACCCGACGACGCTGGCCAGGGTGAGAGGATCGAAGCGCGAAAGGTTCGCCAGCTGCGCGGCAAGGACTTTTGTAGCCGCGAAGCTCGCCAGCAAGCCGAGGACGCTTCCAATCGCGACGAGCTTGAGCCCCATCACCGCGACCATACGGAGTACGCTCGAATGGCTCGCGCCGAGCGCCATCCGAATACCGATCTCGTGCGTCTGCCTCGAGACCGTGTAGGCGATCACGCTGTAGACGCCGATTGCCACCAGCACCAGGCCGACCGACGCGAAGACGCCGAGGAGCAGCAAGAAGAAACGCGGCCCGGCGTACGAAAACTGCCGTAGGTAGCCGGTCAACGAACCCGTCAGGGTCAGCGCCACGTTGCGGTCGACAGCCCAGATCTCGCGGCGCACGCTGTTGATGAGCGCCTCGGGATCCCCCTGCGTCCGGACGAGGATTCCGCGCTCGAAGCCACCGGTGAGCGTATACGGCACGAAGACCTCGGGGTTCACTGGCTCCTCGATCCCCTGGTTCTTCGCGTCCGACATCACGCCGATGATGTCGAACACGGGATCCGCAACGGGCCCCTCGCGGAAGGTTTCCAGCATCGACAGCTTGATGCGCTGACCGATTGGATCCTCCTGGCCGAAGTAGCGCGTCACCAGCGTCTGGTTGACGAGGGCGACCTTGCGCGCGCCGTTGACCTCCGCGGCGGAGAACGTGCGGCCGCGGGAAAGCCGAAGACCCAGCGTCTGGAAGTAGCCTTCGCTGCACAACTGGAAGATCCCTCTCCACTTTTCGGTGTGCGTCTTGCCGATGATCTCGAGGTCGGTGCCGATGCCGCCATACGGCGGCAGCGTCGTTGTCTCGGTCGCGACAACGACGCCGGGCAGTGCCTGAACGCGGTCGAGCACGGTCCGGAAGAAGCGCTGCTTCTCCGGAGCGGTCGTGTACTGGCCACGCGGCAGCGGGACACGGGCAACGAGAATGTTCTCCGGATTGAAGCCCAGATCGACTGTTCGCAACGAGACGAAGCTCCTGATCAACAGCCCGGCGCCAACGAGCAGCAGCAGCGATAGCGCGACTTCCACGACGACCAGGGCGCTGCGAAGCCTGCCGCGGCGGAAGCCGCCGCTGACTCCCTTCCCGGCGTCCTTCAACGGTTCGACCATGTCTCGACGGGCTGTCTGCAACGCCGGAATCAGCCCGAACAGCATCGTCGTCAGCATGGCCGCCGTAAGGCTGAAGATGAGGACCGGCGCATTGAGCCTGATAACGGCTTCGCGCGGAATGAAGCCGTCGGGAATCAGAAGGGTCACGGCCTTGACACCGCCGTAGGCGAACAGGCACCCGACGATGGCACCGCCCGCCGCGAGCAGGAGGCTTTCGATGAGCAGCTGCCGAACCAGACGCCACCGTGTGGCTCCCAGCGATACCCGCACTGCCATCTCCTTCTCGCGCGCGGTGGCCCGCGCGAGCAGCATGTTGGCGACGTTGCTGCACGCAATCAACAGCAGGAGCCCGACTGCCGCCGCAAGCGTGTAGAGCGTCGTCTTGAACTGCCCGACGATGCTGTCGACCCAGCTGACGGCGTTGACCGTGAACTGCTTGGGATAGTTGTCGGGATAGGTGGCCGCGAGGCGATGCGCGATGACGTCCATGTCGGCGGCAGCCTGTTGGAAGGTCACGCCCGGCTTCAGCCTCGCCTGGAACATGAAGTATTGCCGGCTCATCTGCGCGTTGCCCCGGTCCAGCCTGACCGGCCGCCAGAGATCCGCCGCCAGCTTCGTGAAGCGTGGAGGCATGATCCCGACGAGAGTGGTCGTCACGCCATTCAGCACGAACGTCCGGCCGAGGATGCCGGGGTCGCGGTTGAATTTCTTCAACCACATCTTGTCGGCCATCACGAACACCGGAGGGGCGGTGGGGCTGGCGTCTGCCGGCGTGATGCCGCGTCCGAGAACGGGCGGAACGCCCAGGAACGCGAACATATTCGCCGTGACTATGCCGCCGTCGTAGAGCTCGGTGCCTTCGTTCGTCGACATCAGCACGTCCTCGCCGGTGCCGCCGATGACTTCATCGAAGACGTGATTCTGTTCCTGATAGTCGAGAAACTCCGGCACCTGGAACGCCCCTCGTCCACCAGGACGGGCGGAGCTCAGGTCGTGGATCTGAATGGCGGCGACCCGCCGGGCGTCCGTATAGGGAAAGGGATCCAGCAGGATGTTCTGAATGGCGCTGAAGATGGTGGTGGTCGAGCCCATCCCAAGCGCCAGTGTCAGGATTGCCAGAATCGCAAATCCTGGACGATTCCAGATGCCGCGGAGCCCGTACCGGACGTCCTGCCAGAGTGTCTGCATGATGCGCAGTTAGACGCCGGAGAGGGGCTGGATGTTTGGTTATTACGGTTTGCGCGGGTGCGGGCTCGGCAAGGGTTCCCGGCCTTGGTCGATCATCGCGCGGCGCGGAGAAACGCGAGCAGGTCGGCGAGCTCCTGCTGCGTGAGCATCTCGCCGAAACCGGCGGGCATGAGCGAGACGGTGCCGGGTTGAACGTCAGCGATCGTGCGGCGCGAGATCCGCGTCTCCTTGCCGGTGACGTCCGCCAGCACGACCTCGTCGCCCTCGTCCAATCGCTGTACCCCACTCACGGTATCTCCGGCCGTCGTGCGAACCATCACGGGTTCGTAGCCGCGGGCGAAGCTGACACTCGGGTAGATGATGGACTCGAGGAGGTCGCGGTCACCGCGCACCTGACCGATCCGCGTGAGGTCCGGCCCGATGCGGCCGCCGACATACCCGATTTGATGACATGCCAGGCATCCGCCGCGCGCACCGTTGAAGACCTGCTGTCCGCGAGCGGAATCGCCGCCCGGCAACGCACCGAGCAACGACTCGAGGCGGCGTGCCTGCGACGCGGCGTCGACGTGGAGCGAGGCCAGCAGCTTCTCGCCTGCGGCCCGCACCGATTCCGGGTACTTGGCCAACCTCGGACGCAGGGCGTCAGCGCGAAGGGCCGCGCGCGCCTGAGAGCGGTCGAGCGCGTCGAGCACGGCCAGCCCCAGCCCTTCGTCTGACTCATTTCCGAATGGTGCGATCAGCCGCGGCAGCTCGGTCGCGCTTGCAGAAGCCAGCGCGGGGAGGAGCGCGCGCAATTGCTCGCGCGTGAGCCGGTGCCGGCCCACGATATCGGCCGCGGTCGCCCGCGCGGGCGACGAACGTTCGAGCTGAAGGCTGCTCGAGAGCAGGTCGAACAAGTCGGGAGTCAGGGGCGCCGCATCGGGAAGTGCGCTCAGCGCCAGCACCCGCAGCTCGCGCCCGCGAGATGGCTCGCGCGCGACCTCGAGGAGCGCTTCCTCCAGCTGGCCGGTCGACACGGCGGCCGCCGGGATGCCGCGAGTCACAGCGACTGCCTGCTGCACCACCGTGTCGTCCGGGTCGGCCAGCGCGCGCCGCAAAGCTGCTGTCCACGTTGCCGGCAGCTCGCGGATGCGGATGGCCGGCGGCGCCGACACCGACGTCGAGTCAGCCATGACGCGCAACGCGTTGACCCGGGCGAGCGCCGGATCGGTGCCGGTCACCACGTCCGCCACGACCTGCTGGATGGCCATGCTGCTCGCGAGCGACGCCAGTCGTTGCTGTAACCGGGCGCGTTCGTCGGGATCGGCGTTCACGCGTCCAAGGCGTACGCGGATCGGCTGGGCGAGCGCGTCGCCCCACTCGGGGTGTCGCGCGGCCACCCACCAGGCCGCGTCCTGGAGCTCCGAGTCCGATGCGTCGAGAAGCGGCAGGACGTCCTCGGGCGCCACCTTCGCGCCTTCGATCTGGTCGCGCGCGTAGAGCACCGAGCGGCGCGCACGCGCCGAGGGTGTCGCCGCACGCGCGATGGCGGCCGCGTCGCCGATTTCGATGAGGGCATACGTCAACGAATGCTCGAGCACACGGTCGATCTGCGGGGACTGCGTGGCAACGAGATCGGGAACGGCCGCGGCATCGCCGATCCGGCCAAGAGCCTCCGCCGCCGCGCGCTGCACGCCGGCCGATCGTGTCGTCAGCAGCGCGCGAATCGCCGCCGCCGCCGCACGGTCCCGCCAGAGCCCGGCGGAGTGTGCCGCGGACGCTGCCACGCTATCGTCACGATCGGCCAGCGCCACGCGCACGGCTTCGCGCGCCTGCATGCCGTCTATCCGCGTCAACGCCCAGACCGCATTCCGCCGCGCCTCGATGGTCGGCGAGGAGGCGGCCGCGCCTCGAAGCCCGGGGACGCCAGCGGCGCCGATTCTCGAGAATTGAAAGAGCACGCGGCTCACGACAGCGGGCCGGGGATCGTCGAGGAGCCGGACCAGCGCCGAGGGTGGAATCGTTGGCAAAGACAGACCGCGTCCGCGCGGATCGTTGACCGGCGCCGCGCCCGTTCGACGCACTCTGTAAATCGCGCCAAGTGTCTCGGGCTTGGCGAGCTGCGAGGTCGGGCAACAGAGCTTGTACCAGGGGCCCGTGTCCACCACGAGCAGGCTCCCGTCAGCGTCCTCGATGACGTCGGTCGGATGGAAGTCGCGGTCCTCCGAGAGGACAAAATCGGTGTCGTGCGTGGTGAACGTCGCGCCGCTCGCCTCGAGCACGTGCCGCGTGACCTTCCGCAGGTTGAACATCGCCGCGAAGAACGTGTCGCGATACTCGCGTCCGAACACGCTCGAGGCGTACCGGGTCAGACCCGCCGGAACCGCGGGGCCGAGCTGACACATCACCGGCATGAGGTCGCCGGTGCGGACGTGCCCGTCGAGAACCGCGTGCGGCTTCCCGTAGACGCCGCCGTAGATCGCGTGCACGAGACCGTCGCGGCGGCCGGCCTGGGGATGCTCGACAAACGTGGCCGTCAGAATCCGCTCGCCCGACGGCGTGAAAGCGACATCCACTGGATTGTCCATCCCCCCGGTCATGACCACTTCGTCTTCGGTCTGTCCCGGACGACGACGGAAGATGTGCGACGCGCGTGAGACGAGCGCCGGCTTGGCGCCCCGCGCGTGCGTCTGCTGCGCGAACGCTCCCTTCGTCCAGTAGATCCAGCCGTCGGGACCGAGGTACGGTCCGTGAAGATCGTTGGCGCATCCGGTGAGCGTCTCTCCCTTGAACCACTCTTCACGCGTGTCGGCCACGCCGTCGCCGTTGTTGTCCGTGAGCTTCCAGATGCTGGGTGGCGCGGCGACGTAGAGCGAACCGTCGAACCACATCGCTCCCTCGGGCAACATCATCTTGTCGGCGAACACGACGCTCCGGTCGTAACGGCCGTCGCCGTCCGTGTCCTCGAGCCGGACGATGCGGTGCGGTCGATCAGCGAGCTGCGTCTCGACGCGGTCGTTCGATCCGGACGAGTCCGCGACGTACAGCCGCCCCTCGTCGTCGAAGTCGGCCACGATCGGTCGATTCACCAGCGGGGGGCCCGCGACGCGCTCGATCGTGAACCCCGCGGGCACAGTAAGCACGGGGCCTGACGCCGGTTGAGGCTGGGCCGTCAGCGTCAGTGAAAAAAGACCGGCGGCGGTAACGGTTGCTATGACGGCGCCGGCGCGCGTGCTGAAGGGCATAGTGGGTCTCTATCAAGGATGCTGAATCGCCACTATTTTCTGGCCGCATCATACAGCCTCCGCGGTCGCCGCAGCATCGTCTCCAACTGTCGGCGCGAGGCGCCCGAGTGGATCCAGGCGTGTATGCATCCGGACGTTGATAGAATGACGCGCTCGCGCTCAAACCGACGGAGTCTGAATCACGCAGCGCTTCGCACTGCTCTCGCTGGTTCTCCTTGCGGCTTGCGGCGACCGGACGCTGCCGGCGCAACCCTCCATGCCCTCCGCAGCCGCTCCGCAGTTCATGTCCCTCGAGGCGGAATCGGGCACAGGAGAAGGCGGCCCGATGCAGCGTCCTCGCGCGTCAGGAGGCGTCACGATCCACCTCGCGCCCGGCGAGCACCGGCAGTGGACGTTCTCCGTCGGTGGGCCCTCGTCACAATACGAGGTTGAAGTCACCTACTCGAACGATAACATCGGGGACACCGAGACACTTTCGCTGTCGCTCGACGGAGTGCCGCTGGGCGCGTTTGATGCGAGAGACACCGGCGACGATGGCGAGGGCTGGAACGTCTTCGTGACCAATAGCGTGGGCTTGTCCAACGTGGCGGCCGGAACTCACACCCTGGTCATTCGCTCGAGCGGCGGTGACGGCTGCGTCGAAATCGACAAGGTGACGCTCAGGCCGTAGTCGCCTCCTCATCCGCAAAGCCCATCGGGCGATCTGACTCTTCCAAACCGACGGTACGCACCTCGCAAGCTTCCTGTCCAGGAGGCCGCTATGAAAGCTCTACGCATGGTGACACCGGTACTGTTCTGCCTGTGTTCCCTCGCTCCCGCGCAGCCTGCGCAGGCTCAGCAGGCGCGAGATGGGCAGGTGCGGTTTCGCGGGATGGACGTCGACGGCGACGGCGTGATAACGCGCGCCGAATGGCGCGGCAGCGATCAAGCGTTCAGGCGGCACGATCGAAACAACGACGGCGTGCTCTCCGGAGACGAGGTCTGGGACCGGACGCTGGACGGCGACCTGACAGCAGAGTTTCGACGCGCCGACCGCAACGGTGATGGTGCGTTGTCGCGCGCGGAGTGGTGGGCCGATGCGGCAACCTTCGATCGAGTAGACCAGAACAGAGACGGAAGGTTGAGTCTGGCAGAGTTCCTGGGCGAAGAGGTGCGTGATTCTTCCGATCCGCGATCGTTCGCCGCGCTCGATCGGAACGGCAACGGCGTCATCACCGCGAACGAATGGGATGGGCGGCACGAGGACTTCGTGGCGCTCGATGCAGACGGCGACGGTGTGATTGCGCGCGCCGAATACGGCCGCGCGAACTACCCCACGCAGTCGGCGGCGTTTCGATCGGGACGCGACCGTGGCCTGGCAGACGGTCGTCAGGCTGGTCGCGAGGATCGCACGATCAACGGTGGCAAGTGGGACCTCGACGGTCAGCGCGAGCTCGAAACCGCCGACGCCGGATACGAGGCTGCCATGGGATCGCGGAGCGACTACCAGGCGGGCTACCGGGCTGGTTTTCGCGCCGGCTATCGCGACGGGTTTGGACCGCGGTAGGTGGGTTCACTTCGCTGTCAGCTCTCAGCGATCAGCCATCAGCTATCAGCTGAGAGCTGAGAGCTGAAAGCTGAAAGCTGAGAGCTGAGAGCTACCCTAGTCACCCTAACGAGCGTGTACTATTGCCGTCACGCCTAGGCCCGGCTCCGGTGATCGTGATGAACGGAAGGATGCGTCCATGAGAGCACTGGTGCGAGCGCTGCTGACTCGTTCGGGGATCGCGGCGGCCGCCGGCTTGTTCACTTTCTCGGTTGGTGTGATCGCCCAACAGCCGGCGACGCCCCAGGCGCCTGCGGCGCCTCCCGCTGCTCCTCCGGCCGCTGGCCCCCCGCCAAATCCGAACGCTGCCGCGAACGCCGCGGACCACAAGGACATGATGGACCAGCTCGGCATCAAGGTCCTGCGTCCGGGGCCCAGCGGGAACGAGGCGGCACCGAACCACGCCAACTACGACGAGGCCGTCGCCAATCCATACCCGGAGCTCCCCGATCCGCTGACGCTCAAGAACGGCAAGAAGGTCACCAGCGCAGACGCGTGGTGGAAACAGCGCCGCCCGGAGATTGTCGAGGACTTCGATCGAGAGGTGCTCGGCCGCGTGCCGCGCACCGTTCCAACGGTTGCATGGCGCGTCAACCGCACCGAGCAGTTCCAGGTCGGGGCCGACCGGTGGTGGGTAAGGAGCTGATCGGCGCCGCGGACAACTCCGCGTATCCGGACCTCACCGTCGAGATCCAGATGACTCTCGTGACGCCGGCGAACGCGGCCCGGCCAGTGCCCGTGATGATGATGTTCGGAGGGCGTTCGGGAATGCCGCCGGCGCCGGGAGCACCGCCGGCGCCTGCGCGAGGCTTCGGCCCGACGGGAGGTGGATCAGCAGGCCCGGGTCTGCCTGGCGGTGCGCCGCCGCCTTCCGATCCGCCCGCGATCGAACAGCTGATTGCCGACGGAT
Organism: uncultured Acidobacteriota bacterium; assembly: GCA_963730995.1. Lineage (GTDB taxonomy): Bacteria > Acidobacteriota > Vicinamibacteria > Vicinamibacterales > 2-12-FULL-66-21 > CAVSUB01. The sequence goes on from CAVSUB010000013.1 coordinate 1,828,019, forward strand.
GGGGATACGCGACGATCAACCCGGGCAGCATTCAGGCTGACAACGGCGCCGGGCTGACAAAGGGCAAGACCCCGCCCTGCATCGTTGCCAGGTCGCTACATCGTTGCCAAGTGGCGGCGGGCCTTCAGGCCCGCCGTTGAGCGGCCGAAGGCCGTTCGTGACGCGTGCGCGTGATGCGCTGATACTCCGTCGATTCAGTCCGTCCGACGGCCGCGGTCGCGAGGCTTCCAAGCATCGCGATGACGCAGAGCCAGGCGAAGAGATCGCCGGTCCGCGCGTAGAGGGTCCGCACGCCGCCGACGGGGACCTGCACTGTCAGCGTGCGATCCCCGGGAGCAAAATAGTCGGCGACACCCAGCAGGCGTCCCCACGGATCGAAGGCGCTGGAAATGCCCGAAGCCGCCGGCCGGATGAGCGACACGCCGTTTTCTATTGCGCGGAACGCGGCCATCTGCGCGTGAATCTCCTTGATCGCCTTCCATTCATTGGCTGGCACGATCAGGAGATCTGCGTGGCCCTGACCTGCCTGACGAATGAGCTCCGGGAAGTCCGCGTCGAAGCAGATCGCCGACGCGATCCGGCCGTGCTCGGTCGGCACCACGGGGAGACGGCCATCGCCACGCCGCATGATGCCGGCCTCCCAACCGGAGACCGCGTGCGTCTTCAAGTACGACACGACGATCTCTCCCTTCGGGTCGATCAGGATCAGCTTGTTCTCGAAGGGTAATGGGGCACCGGCGTAGACGGTGCCCATACCGATCGCCAGGTAGACACGCTCGTCAGCCGCGAGCCGCCTGGCCCGGTCAAGGAACGCCGGCTCGTCTTCCTTGAAGATCAGCAGGTTCTGCTCTGGAAAAGCGATGAGGCGGGCACCCGCTCGCGCCTCGCGACGGCTCCCTTCCAGAAACCAGTCGTGCAGTCGTGAGAGCTTGCCGGCCAGCCGCAAACGTTCGTCGGTCGACAGGCGGCCCTCGGCTATCCGTGTCATCTCACCGGGAGCGAACAGATCGACCGGACGATTCAACGTCGCCGCCCGCACCGTCGGGAGGTCGGTCGGCGCAAGCGCCAGCCGCACGCTGCCGGCGGCCACGATCGCGCCGATGACACCGAGGCACGTCGCGAGCGGGATCCGCACGACGTTCAACTCGAAGCCGCGGGCCCAACTCCACTCCAGCGTCGATGCGAACCAGGCGACGACAAAGGTGATGCCCCAGATGCCGACGAATGCCGACGCCTGCATCAGTGGGAGATATCCAAACTGCGTGTAAGCAATCGATCCCCACGTGGCCGGTGGCGCGAACCGCGCCCTGAGGAACTCCACCGCTGCGAGAGCAACCGGAAAGATCAACGTCGAGAGAATGCCAGCCGCCGGGGCCGCCCAACGGTCGATCGCGAACGGCAGCGCAAGCGTCGCCGTATAGAACGCGACGATCCCGAAGTACGCAACGCCAGAGACAGGCAGGATGCCTCGATTGCCCACGGCAAGCGCCGCGTAGATGGCGACCCAGGCGCACGACAACCCGGGAAGCGCCGGCAATGACCGCGTCCCGTGAAGAAGAAATGTCAATGCCAGCCAGATGGCTGGAGGAATGGCCGTCCTGGTGGCGACCGCCAGCAACGAAGCCCCGACAACCAACGAGATGAGCGACGCTCCCTGCGCCATGGCGTTCCTCCTGTCTCCACTCCGACGGAGATGGCACAATGGTGCGGGACAGGGTGGGTTCCATCCGATGGCCGCTCGCGCCAATTCATTGACCGAACGCGCCACGAAGCCGGCCAGCAACGCCGTGCACATTTGGAGCATGCCGGCGAACGACGTCCGTGTCTTCGTGGAGACGATGACTCGTCTGGGGTACGAGGAGAACGCACTGCTCGCCACGGCAGGACTGCGCGTAGTCGAGCTGCGCGATCCGGACGTACGGATTCCGTGCGAAACGCTGGGCGCGATGGTGGCGGCCGCGCAGCGTCAGCGGTTCACGCCAAACCTGGCGCTCGAGCTCGCGCGAGTCACGCCGGCGGGCGCGTACCCGCTGCTGGACTACCTCGTCGTCACATCGGACACAGTCGCCGCAGGCGTGGTGCAGCTCGCACGCTATCTGCACCTCATCGGCAACCCAGCCAATATCGAGATCCTCGAAGATCGCGATTGCGTCAGGATTCAGATCGGCGAGGGCGGAGCGCCCTTCAGCATCGAGTACCTGGCCTCACTGATCGTCATCCATCTGAAAGCTGAAACCGACGGACGCTTCGCGGCCGCGGCCGTCCACTTTCGGCACACGCCGGACGACGTCGTGGCATTCGCCCGCATCCTGGACTGCGAGGTACGACCCGGCTCGTCATGGAACGGGCTGGTCGTGCCTCTGGAGTCCTGGCGCCTTCCGCTTCGACGACGGGATCCGGTGCTGCGTCACGTGCTCGAAGCACACGCCGACGACATCCTCGCGCGACTGCCAAAGCGCGCAGGGCTGGGTCTGGACGTCCAGCGCGCGCTGGCTTCGCGAGTCGCCGACGGCAATGCCACCATCGATGGAATCGCGCGGCAACTCGCGATGTCTGGTCGAACGCTCCAGAGACGGCTCGCGGCCGAGGGCGTCTCGTACCAACAGTTGCTCGACGACGCGCGCAAGGAAGCGGCGACGCGATACATCTGCGAGCCATCGCTGTCGATCTGTGAAATCGCGTGTCTGGTCGGCTACTCCGAGCCCGCACCGTTCCATCGCGCTTTCAAGCGCTGGTACGGCGTCACTCCGGACATCTACCGACAGACACAGATCTCTCGTCGATAGGCGGCTGTCGGGCCAAATCATCGGAGCGGCCCGACGTCCGGTCTGGTCTCACGCCATTCACTGCACCACGACGGTTCCTGTCATGCCCGGATGGAGGGCGCAGTGATACGGATAGGTGCCCGCTGTCTGAAACGTGAAGTCGAAGTGAGCGCCAGGATTCAGGTTTCCTGAATCCCAGACGCTCGTGTTCGACGTGCTGTCGTGCGCGATCGTGTCGTCGTTGGTCCACCGTACCGTCGTCCCGACCGCAACAGTCACAGGACTCGGATTGAACGCGCTCGCGCCCAGCGTCCGCGCGTTCATCGGAATCGAGACTGGTGTGCTGCCGGTTGCTGGAGCCGGCGTCGGCGTCGGCGTCGGCGTGGTCGGCGTCGACGAGGACGAACCACCGCCGCACGCGATCAAAAGAATGGAAACGATCGTAAGAAGACTCAACCGCAAAGAGCTCATCACTTGCCTCCCGTTGCCAACGGGATAGAGCAACTGTGCGGCCGTCTTCAACGTGCGCTATTTTCTCGAGATCTCTCGCGATCCATCGTCTTCCGCTTACTCGCGTGGTGAGCGCTTTACGCGAGACGAAACAAGTCGCCGACCTCATCTTGACCGAGACGTCAGCCGACGAGCTACAGGCGCGCCAGGAAATCCTGCGTCCACCGAACGCTGGCTTCGACATCTTCCAGATTGCGCTTCTGGGCCTCAGGGTCCGGCTGTCCGCCACCCTGACCACGTCCCTGCCCCGCTTGACCCGGCGCGGGCGGCGCTGGTAAAGGCCGGGGCGTCCCTTTGTCGCACAGCGCGAGGAACCGCGCGAACTCCCATGCTGGCGTCGTGCGGAAGATCTCCCAGGCTTGCGGATTCCGGTAGTCGAACAGCCGCGGCGATCCCGAGACGATGACCTCCAGCGAGACGGCTTTGCCGGGGCACCGTTCGACATACGTGCGCAGGTAGTCTTCCATGCCGATAGTGCCGTCGCCCATCCGGGACCATTGCACGGCCGTGCCCCTTGGCGAATTGAAAACGTAACTGTCGCGCACGTGGCTCGTCAGCACGTAGGGTGCGAGCGTCTCGAGCGTCAGGTGCGGATCCTCGATGGTCCACACGGCATTCCCAGAGTCGATGCAGACGCCGACGTAGTCCGATCCCGCAGCTTCGATCAGGCCTTTCAACTCGCGCGCCTGCATGTCGCCTGCGTGATTCTCAATCGCCACCTTGATCCCGGCATCCACGATCTTCGAGCGCAAGCTCTTCAGGACCTTGACCGTCTCGTCGATGTGCTTTTCGATCGGGCCTCGCCGATCGGCCTGCGTTCCGAGGACGCAGCGAACGATCGGCGACTTGATGATCCTTGCCGCGTCGATCATCCGTCCAAGCTGTTCTTGCGCCGTGCCGGCCGCCGCCTCGAATGCCGCCGACGTCGGGCAGATCGAGCGCATGCCGATCTCGACGTCCAGGTGCAGCTCGTCCGCGCGTTGACGGATGCTCTTCAAATTCGCAGGATCGAGCGCCACCTTCCAGTCAGGGCTGCCCAGGAACCGGATCTCGCTGAAGTGGATCATCTGGAGCTTCCACTTCGCGGCCCATTCCATCTGCTGGAAGGGGGTCCAGCGCTGGACGCCGAGACTGTACATGTCGACGCCGAATCGGACTTTCTCAGCAGGCAAGGAGGCGTTCATGCGAAGCGGGCTCCCAATTGTTAGCGCGGCGGCGCCAACCGTTTTCAGAAAGGTTCGCCGATCCGCAGCGCAAGACTGATGGTCGGATGTCATGGGGTTTAGCGTTACACGTTGCTAAGTAGCTGTCAGCTTTCAGCTATCAGCCCTCAGCTGGATCCGTGTTTGGGGGGCGAGCTGAAAGCCGAGAGCTGATAGCTGATAGCTTCATCGGAATTCACACCCGACTCGAGTGAATTCCGGACTAGTGTGGCGATCCTAGCCGATACAGGTGGTTCCCCGTGCGAATGAAAATCGACTGGCTCGCGACGGCCATCGATGCCAGCGTGGCGCCATCGAGCTGGTTCACGGCCAGCTGACGGAAGGTTGTCGAGGCGTCGATAACGGTCGCCACGCCATCCTCGTTGAGAAAATAGATGCGGCCGCCGGCGTAGACGGGTGACGCGGAGTACCCGCCAGGCAACCGGTGCTGCCAGCGTATGGCCCCGGTGGCCGCGTCGATGCAGGACGCGATGCCGCCGTCGCTGACGACATAGAGCTGGCCCTGCACCAGAACAGGAGACGGCGTGTAAGGCGCTGCGCGCTTCAGGCTCCATGCAACGTGCGTGTTCGTCACGTCGCCTTTTCCATCCGTTCGAACGGCCAGCAGAGCAGGTTGCTGGAAGCCTGTGGCGATGTAGACCAGTCCGTCGCCGTAGACGGGACGCGGCACGTTCGAGAACCCGTCGCCGTAGCTCACTCGCCAGATCTCCTTGCCGGTCGCGGGATCGTAGGCCGCCGTCCGGTAGGCGCCCACGCTGACCACCTGGTCCTGATCGCCGACGCGAATCACGAGCGGCGTCGAATAGGCCTGGTCGGCAGGCTGCCGCCTTTCGGTTCGCCAGCGGATCTTGCCGGTGCGAACGTCGAGCGCCGCGACGAACGCGTCGCCGCCGTTGCCGTCGCAGTTGACGATCAACCGGTCACCGTAGAGCACCGGTGAGCCTCCGCTGCCGTGCTGTGATGCGTATGCGAGGCGCGTCCGCCAGAGCACTTCCCCGCTCGTGGAGAGTGCGGCCGTGCCCTCAGCCCCGAAGTGGACGTACACGCGGTCGCCGTCCACGATCGGAGTGGGTGACGCGCGACTGTTCTTGCCGTTGATGGCTTCGGGCCGGTCGACCCGGAAGACTTCGACGTTCACGAGCTCGCGTCCTGTGGACACATCGAACGCGAGCGCGCGAAGAGAAATCCCGTTTCGCCGTCCTTTGCCCGCTTCGCCTTCGGTTGCCGTCGTCAACCAGATTCGGCCGTCGGCAATGACGGGCGACGACCATCCGGCGCCTGGCACCGGAACCTTCCAGCGGACGTTGCGGGACTCGCTCCACTCGAGCGGCAGGCCCTGCTCCGCGGAATGCCCCTGCCCCGTCGGACCACGGAATTCGGGCCACTGATCGGCGGAGGCGATTCCCGTGGCGAAGAGGAACGCGCCGACGATGGTCAGGCGATGCGTCACCAGCCTCACAGCGGCCCGGCACGTCAGTGGTACTGGCCCCCTCGGCCCTTGGGGAGAAGCGCGTTCAACTCATCGTTCGTCCACGGCCGCGCGCGACCGGCGGTCAGTCCGCGCACGCTCTTCACCGTGCCTTCGTCGACGGCCGATCCGGTCTGCCCCCACTCGCGACGGATGTAGGTCAGTACGGCCGCGATCTGCGCGTCGGTGAAGACCTGCCCCACCGGCGGCATGAGCCCGACCGGACCCTCTTTGCCGTTCAACAGGATTCGCGCCGGTACTTCTGCAGGACCAAGGACGAGCGGCGAGCCGATCAAGCTCGCGGCGAGCTTCTCCTGGCCCCGGCCGTCCGGCTGATGACACGCCTGGCACACGTTCCTATACACCTCGCGGCCGGCGTCGAAGCGCTTCTGTTCCTCGGCGGTCAGCGGCGCGACAGGCGCTGCGGCGCCCGGCTTCCCTGGCCAGTCGACTCGAGCCAGGACACTGGTGACACGAGTCGCCAGTTCGCTCCCCGCGGCGCCCATTTTGACCAGCGCCGCCGGCTCGCTGTTGAGCCGTACGCTCCGTGGCCCACCGCGGCCTCCCCCTGCAGCAGATGGATCTTGAGTGCGCTGAGCAAACGCGTACGCGCCGCCAGGCCCGGCGCGTCCGCCCGGACACGTCGGGCACGGCAGATCCCCCGCGTTGGGCGGGCCGCCGCGGCGTCCGACGCGAGTCCCGGGCGCGACCGCTCCGAGCAGCGCGACCTCCGCGCCGCGCAAGAGTGCCGTTCGCATCCAGAGCGGGCGGTTGTCAGCGGCAATCGAAGCGAACAAAGCTTGGACGGCCCCGTCCTGGGCACCGCGGACAATCGTCGCCGCAACCATCGTCATCGCGGCATCGCGCTGGGGCGTCTGAGCATCTCCGCTCGCGATCAGCCCGTCGAGGACCGCAGCCTCGGTGCCACGAACGCCACTCAACGCCGCATCGACCACGATCGGATCGTCCGCATGACGATCGAGCATGGACACGACGGTGCGTTCCCGCGACCCCGCCGGCAGAGCGCCGAGCGTCGCCGCGATCTGCTGCCGCACGGCCCAATCCGCATCGTCCACGTGCCGCAGCACCGCCGCCTGGATCGGATTGCTGGCGTCCCCGAGCCAGCGCTCGGCGATGCGGATAGCCGTGACGCGGACGTCACGAGACGGATCGTCGAGCGCCTTCGTCACGGTTGGAGGATCGATCGAGTCCAGGCCATCGAGCGTCCAGAGCGCGTGCACCCGCGTCCGCCAGTCCTTTGCGTCGGCCGCAAGCTTCACCAGCGCAGGCACAACAGACTTGTCCGACCGCTCGACAAGCCACTGCTGGGCGCTGTCGCGCCACCAGCCGTTTGGATGCGAAAGACGCGCGACCAGCTGTTCTGACGTTCTCGTCGCCGGACCCTTTTCAGTATCGCGTTTCGTCGTCTCGTGAACGACGCGGTAGATGCGGCCCAGGCCTGTCGGCCGCTCGAGCTTGTGCGTGATGATGTGATCGCGAAGGTATTCGGTGATGTCGGCGCGCTGCTGAATGACGCCGCGGTACATGTCGACGATGTACAGCGTGCCGTCTGGCGCGTTCGAGAGATAGACGGGGCGGAAGCGCTCGTCGGTGGACGTCAGAAACTCCGCCTGTTCGTACGCCCTTCGAGCCCGCAATGTCGTCCCGTCGTCGCTCAGGATGATGCGGCTCACGAGATTCGCGGCTGGCTCCGCCACCAACGCGTTGCCATACATCTCCTGAGGCAGTCGGTCTCCCCGATACACCAGCGGAGCACAGACCGATGTGAACCTCGCCAGCGTTCCGTCCGGGCGATCGATGCCCGTCTGATACGCGCGATTGGTTCCGGGGTTCGGTCTTGCCGGCCAGACCACGTTGATGGCGTCATCGCTGATCGCTTCGTAGCTGCCGCGCGTGCGCAACAGATTTGGATTGCGGAAATAGTACGGCGTCGGCACGAAGTCGACGTGCAGCGCCGACTCGTTTGTATTCCTGTAGATCCGGCCCGAGTCATCGTGGGTGACGCCCCACTCGCCTCGAACCAGCGTCTTCTGCGCCTCGAACTTGCCATTCTTGAATCGCAGGAAGATGTCGGCGTCCGAGGTATCGATCCAGTTGTCGAGCCCCCAATGGAGATCGTTGGCGTTCTGCTCCACTCGGGCCTCGCGCCGGCCGTATTCGGCGGTCACGAGGTCCTTCGTGTCCATGCGCAGATCGCCGTTCGTGTCACGCATCAGCCAGACGTTCGGCGGCTCGCCGACGAGCGCTCCACGATCGAGGACCTTCAAGGACCTGGCGAGCACGAGACCGTCGGCGAAGACGGTCCGCTTGTCCATTGCCCCGTCGTTGTCCGTATCCTCGAGCACGACGACGCGCCCGATCGGGGCCATGTTCGGCTCCTGCGCGGCGAGGTCCGGAACGAACCCCGGCATCTCCACGGCCCAGAGCCGACCGTCACCGTCCCAATCGATCGTGATGGGATCCTGGATGAGTGGTTCGCTCGCAACCAGCTCGAGGTGGTACCCGGGCGGCATCGAGAACGTCTTCATCGCTTCGGCAGGCGAGAGCGCCGGCGCGTCGGCCGGGACCCTCTGCACGCCGGGCGGCCAGGGCAACGAGGTCTGCGGACTTTGATAACCGTGACCGGTCGCCATGGTGGTGACGACCGCAGCGAGGACCGCAGTGACGCGCAGCCGGGCCAGAGAACTCATCAACACCTCAATGGCAATACCGCCGAGGAACCGCGTCCTCGCCGCTCACTCAGGCAGAGCAAGGGCGAAGAGCACGTCCCGACGGTCAGCCTGAGCCTATTGAAATTGCGCGGTTCGTCGCAAGGGGAAATGAGAAGGAGCTCGGAGGAGACGGAGATTACGGAGACGCTCACAAACGGAGAAACGGAGTCAACGGAGGACGAACGGAGGAAACGAGCTGGCTAGTTGCGCTGCGGCGTGTCGTGGCGCCGGCCTGTAAGGCCGGCATCGAATGGTGAGCGAGGTGGTGGTGCACAAGCAACATGGAACCTCGAGTTGCTTGCGCCCGCCACCTCGCTCGCCATTCGACGGGGCGCGCGGCGCGACACGCACACGTCTGAATGGCACGGATTCCGATGCATCCGCAGAATTGTGTCTTCTCCGTTCGCGCTCCGTTGCCTCCGTTTCTCCGTGTGAACGTCTCCGTCCCTCCGTGCCCTCCGCCGTCAGAACTCCAATCGAATCTTGATCTGCGCGACGCGCGGCGTATTGATCTGCGAGCTCACCCTGCCGAAGCTGGCATTGGTGATGTTCGTCTGGATCCCGCCGAACACGATGGTGTTGAAGACGTTGAACACGTCCACCCCGAGCCCGAGCTTCACCCGCGAGATTGGGAAATCCCGTCGCACGCTGATGTCCTGATTGAAGGAGCTCGGATTGCGGAGATCGTACGCCAGCGTGCGAGGCGTATTGCCGAACGTAAAGGCCTGCGGCGATTGAAAGGCCGCGCGATCGATGTAGGCTGGCGGATTCGCGCCGAGCACGTCGCCATCGCCGTAGTCGCCGTTGATGCGGACCGCACCGCTGAAGTCGGGGTTGAAATCGGCGTAGCACGTGCCGGCGTTCGGCAGGTTGCACGCGGCACCAATCGATCCGAGCGGACGACCGGATCGGAACTGGCTGATGCCCGAGACCTGCCAGTCCTTCACGATCGCGCGCACGATCGGCTGACTGCTGACGGCCCGGCCTTCCGCGCCGAACGGCAGGCGGTACACGACGAGCGCGTTCCAGACGTGGGGCTGATCGTTCACACCGACGGCCCAATCCTGATCGAAGTTATAGCCGGTCCGCGCCGCGAGATTGTCCTCGGTCCGGCTGAACGTGTAGTTGAAATTCACGGTCAGCCCATCGTCGGAACGCCGCTTCTCGACGGTGAGCTGCAACGAGTTGTACGTGGAGCGTGCGACGTCGCCGTACACGTCGGTGACGCCCGAATACTGCGGGAACGGCCGCAGCATCTGGGAGATGGTGCCTGAGAAATTCGGATACGGCAGGCTGACGCCGGACACAAGCGCCTGGGCCGCCGCGATGTTGGCGGGTGTGGCCTGCTGCGTGAGCAGATTGCCCAGCACCAGGAATCTCGGGTCGAGCTGATTCGCGTAGAAGCCGCGTCCGCTCCCGCCGAGGAAGTCCCCGCGACTCCCAGCGTAGCTCGCGCCGACGGTGATGGTCGGCGCCAATGCATATTGAACGCCGGCATTCCAGTTCTGGTAGCGAGGCGGACGCCCGCCGATATCCGGGTCACCGAAGGTCACGCTCCCGCCCGTGCCTCGACCGGTGACGAATCCCGCATTGAGCGTCGGATCGAGGAATGGCGGGGCCGGATACGACGGAACGCCGTTGTTCCAGTTGAACGCCGGATCGAAGCCGTTGGCGCTCGGGAAGGTCGCGTTCGCCGAGAGCCCGAGGGTTCCCGTCCCATTGCGCGCACCCGCCCGGCCGCCGACGGCGCCGCGGCGGGAATAGTTGATCCCGTATGCGGTGCGTACGACCAGCCGCTCGGTCATGCTGTAGGCCAGGCCGACGCGCGGTCCGACGGCACCGTAATAGGTCTTGATGGGGGTGCGGCATTGGCAGCTGTTCGGACCGTCGCCCGCAAAGACAATCGCGCCAGGGTACCCGCCGACGGCAGGGTTCGGCAGATTCGGATCCAGGAACGACCAGCGATCGTACACCTCGGTGTACGGTTTCATGATGTCGTAGCGGAGCCCGAGGTTGAGGGTGAGATCAGATCTCAGCCTGAAGTCGTCCTGCGCCCAGAACGCGTAGGCGTAGAAGCGCCCGCTCGTCGCCACCTGCGAGTCCTCGACGACGTTGGTGGCATTCAGATCGCCGAGCAGAAAGCTCGCGTACGCGTTCCCCGTTGTCGGGAGGAGCGTGCCCGTCGCGTTGAACCCTGCCGTCTGGGAGTTGCTGAACCCAAAAGTGGCGAGGCTGCCGTACGCGCGTTCGCGCTCGTTGGCATCCATCCGCTGTCCCTGGAGACCAAATGTCAGCGCATGCCTGCCGAGCGTCGACGTCAGGTTGTTCTGCAGCGTGTAGTTGTTCAAGTACTCCGTGAAGGCCCGCGCGTCCGTCCCGCGCCATTGAGTCGGACCGTTCGGGCCCGCAAACGACACTTCGGGGAATGACGAATCGGCTTCACCAGCCGGCAGTCCCCGCAGACCGGCATTGATCGGATATTGACCATCGACGGTCGCATTGAAAATCGGCACCGAGAGCCGGGAGAACCCCGCGCTCGCCTGGTTCACCCACTTCGATCCCAGAACGTATGTGTGTTTGACCTGGGCGCTCGTCGGAGCCTCGACCACGAGCCGCGTCTCTGTATACGGCAGCGGCAGGGCCGTTTGCAGATTGGTCCCCCCACGGTAGGGCGTCGCCTGACTGTGCTTGCCATGGGAAAACAGCACGGATAGCTGCTGACTCGTGGTCGGCTTCAGGTCCACCTTCGTAGTCAGGTTCTCGTTGTTGAAGCCAATCGGCAGCGACCCGCCGAGATAGTTGTTCTGCAACGCCGCGTTGGTTGGATCGGGGAGAAACGACTGGAAGTATCGCGAGATGGACGAGATCCGATCCTGCGGGATGACGTTGCCGGGAAACGGATCGCGAACGAAGCCGGTGCCGTTGGGACTGGGCCGTGTCGTTCGCGGATCGTAGATCGTGACGGGCAGGGCGCTGAAGTCTCCATTCCGCTCGGCCATCGTCGGAATCGACGTCAGCACGGATGCCGTCTGACGGCGGTCGCGATACCCGTCGTAGGCCACGAAGAAAAACATCTGGTTCTTGCGGATCGGGCCGCCGAACGTCCCGCCGTACTCGTGCTGGTTGTCGTCCGGCTTGACCGTCGCGAAGAACGACTTCGCGTCGAGCGCCTTGTTCCGCAGGTACTCGAACCCGCTGCCATGGAACGCGTTCGTCCCGGACTTTACGACGTAGTTGGACGCACCCTGTCCGTTGAACATCACCGCCGTTCCACTTGTTTCGACCTGGAATTGATCGACCGCGTCGACGGAGACGCCGAACGACAGATTGCGCCCTTCCCCCTGGACCACCGCGTTCGTCACGGGTATGCCTTCGACGTACATGTCGGTCGTGAAATCCTGGCCGCCCATCACGTTGCCCCAACGTCCGATCGACTGCACGCCCGGCATGAGGAACATGAACGCGGTCGGATCGCGGGGTCCGCCGGTATTCATCACGAGCGGCAGCGCGGTGTAGACGTCGTTGCGGATGGTCTGGCCGAGCCGGGCGTCGGCCGTCGCCAGCAGCGGCGCCGACGCCGTGACCTCGACGCCCTGCGTGATGCCCCCCACCTGGAGCGTGATGTTGAGTCCCACAACTCCCAGCGCGTCGACGATGATTCCCTCGCGCGTGACTGTTTGAAAGCCTGCAAGGCTGACGGTCACCCGATACTCGCCCGGCGGCAGCGGCCTGAGCGTGTACACTCCGGCGCTCGTCGTCTGAGCCGTGGTGTTGATGCCGGTGGCGACATTCGTCGCCAGGACCGTCGCGCCAGGGACGGCAAGATTGGAGGTGTCCAGCACCAGGCCCTGAATCGATCCTCCGCCCCCGATTTGCGCGCTCGACACCAGCGGTGTGAGCACCAGCGCGGTCCAGGCGAGCAACGCGATAACACGACGCATAGCGACTCCTTGGCAGGCGCAAGAATGGCGGGAGGGACCCCGCCGAGCGGACGCTACGCTTGCGTCTGCCGCAAGTCAAAGACCATCAGCAGGAATCCGCGCGTTTTGCGGTGAAAAACGGCGGAAAGAGAAAAGTGGCTATTCCACTTGGATGTGGAGCACAGGTGCGCGCCAGACCGTGGCGCGCGGCGGGTCGGGAGATTTCGTCACTCGAAACTCAGCGGCGCCGAGGAACGTCGAGACTCGGCGCGGATTGCTTCTGCCAACGCCGCGATGTCCGACTCGTCGTTCCAGATGCCAGGGGAGACGCGCATCCGGCCGGCCCGGAGAGACACCGCGATGTGCCGTGCGGTCAGGTCGGCTTCCAGCTGACGCAGGTCGAGCCCGTCCAGACCTTCGAACATCAGCATCGGGCTCCGGCTGGGAGCGTCAAGATGTGTGACCAGTCGGAGAGGGGCTCCGTCCAGCGCCGCGACGGCACGGTCCTGCAGCCGGCGATTGTGCGCTTCGACGGCGGCGACGCCGACATCGACCAGCAGATCGAGCCCGGCTCGAAACGCCGACAGGCTGAAGTACGACGCGACCTCACCGGCATCGAGCAGGCGGCCGTGACGCTCGAACACGCGTGGCTGCTCGACCATCAGCTTCGTGAGATCCCGCGCGCCCTCGACAGCGAGCCAGTTCCCGTTCACGTTGGTCAGCGTGTCGCGCAGCTCGGAGCGCACCCACAGAATCCCCGTGCCGTACGGGCCGAACAACCACTTGTAGCCGCTCGCCGCGAGTGCATCGACTCCGCTGGCGCGCCAGTCCATGGCAATCGCACCGGCGGCCTGCGACGCATCGACGACGAGGATGGCGTCGTGAGCATGGAGAACGTCCGCGAGCTCCCCGAGCGGGTGCACATCTCCAGTCCGATAGTGCACGGCGGCGATGCTCAGCGCCCGAACGCGGCCGCCAGCGTCGAGCGCTTTCGTGAGCTCCTCGACCATCAGCGGATACCCCGGACGACCGACCGTCCCGATCCGAACTCCCCGCTCCTCCAGCGCGAGCCACGGATAGACATTGCTCGGAAATTCGTCGGGTCCAAGGAGCAACCTGTCGCCTTCCCGCCAGCGAAGCCCCTGGGCGAGCAGCATCATGCCGAACGTCGTGCTCGTCGTGACGCTCATCTCGTGTGTGGGGAGGCCGAGGGCCCTGCCGGCACGCTCGCGTATCTCGTCGGCGTACGTGAACATCGACTCGAACGGGATCTTCGACGGTGTGGCCTGGAGGGTCCAGGCTTCTTCGATCGCTTGTCGGGCCGTCGTGGGAAGCGGCGAGTTCGCCGCGCCGTTCAGATACACCTCTCCAGGTGCGATGTCGAATTCCTGACGTCGCGAAGCGTTCATCTACTCACCGTCCTCCTCTGGCCGCGTCCTCAACTGCGGGAAGATCGCTCAAGTTGTTACGCTACAGCGGGACCCGGCCGTCAAGTGGGACCAAGGAACGAATGGCTTCCGCTGACACGGGAAGCGGGCTACCCGTGCTGGGGTCAGACCTGGGTCTGACCCGAGTCGAACGTCACCTCAGCGGCAGCACGGCCACGAAGCGGCTCCCGGCTGGACCGGTTGATTCGAGGGCAAGTGTCCCACGGTGCAGCTGTGCCACCCAACGCGCGATCGGGAGTCCGAGCCCGCCACCGCCATGCGACGCGTTCGCCTCGAGCCTGACGAACCGCTCGAAGATCCGCTCCCGCTCCGTTTCCGGAATACCGGGACCCGTATCCGACACCGCAATCTGGGCGCGGTCGGCGTTGGCTTCTATGGCCACCTGCACCGATCCCCCCGCCGGAGTGTGACGGACGGCGTTCTCCACGAGATTGAGGATCATCTGCCGAATGAGGCTCTGGTCGGCCTGCATCTGCACGTCCACCGGCGTGCGCGCCGCCACGCTCACCGCGCGATCGTTCGCCAGAACGCGCGCCGACGACACGCACTCGTTGACAATCTCGTCGAGATAAACCTCCTCGAGCTGCAGAGGGCGTGCGTCGAGGTCCGCGAGCGCCAGCTCGAACATGTCGTCGACCATGCGGGTCAAACGCTCCGTCTGCCGGGCGACGGTTGCCAGCGACTCGCGATACTCCGCGACTGTTCGTTCGTCCTGGGCGAGCGTGACCTGGGCGGCCGTCCGGGCAATCGACAGCGGAGTCCTGAGCTCGTGCGACGCATCGGCCATGAACCGGCGCTGCGCCTGGAATGCGACGGCCAGCCGATCGAGCAGGCTGTTGAAGGCTGTCCCGAGGACCCCCAGCTCGTCGCCCGTGGCCGGCACGACGAGCCGGCCATCGAGCCGTCGATCGTCGATCGCGTTGGCCTGCCGCGCCATGCCGGCGAGTGGCGCGAGCAGACGCCAGCCAATGAGCCACCCACCGACCGCGGCGAGCAGCAGCCCCACAGGCATGGCGACCCACAACGTCCGCTTCACCGTCGCCCGTTCGGCGTCGAAAGGCGACAGCGACGACCACACGACGACCCGCAGTCGAGAGGCGTCCCGCTCGTGGTCCGTCGCGCGGATGCGCACCGCTCCCCCGTCGACCGGAACGGACTGCGCAGCGGCGCTCGCCAGTCGGAGCGTGCTCTCCGGCAGCGTCACCACGCCGGAGCTGCGCGCACCGACGAGCGCGCCCTGTGCGTCGAGAATCGCCACGCCTGTCCCCGGCAGCTCCAGCTCAGAGAGCGCGTCGCTCACGGCATGCCGCAGGTCGAGCCCTTCGTCGAGCTCATGGTCGATGCCGATCCGGACGGTCACGAGATTGTCGTCGAGACCGAGATCGATCCGGTTGAGGCCGAGACGGCGATGGACGGCGGACAGGACGAGCGCGGCCGCAACGAGCGTGAGCAGCGTGACCAGGCTGTACCAGATCGTCAGCCGCGCCCGGATGGTGAGCGTCACTCCGTCACTCCTCGCGTGGGACGAAGGCGTAGCCTTCACCACGCCGCGTCCGGATCAATGATTCGGTGTCCGGGTCGTCGATCTTCCGGCGCAGCCGCTGCACGTAGACATCGATCACGTTGGAAAATGGATCGTAGGACTCGTCCCACACGTGCTCGGCAATCTCCGCCCGGCCTATGACATGGTGAGGATGCCGGACGAAGTACTCGATCAGCGAGTACTCGCGAGCAGTCAGCCGGAGCCTCTGCCCGGCTTTGGTGACCTCCCTGGATCTCGTATCGAGCTCGATGGACCCGGCGCGCAGTCGATCCGGGATTGGCGGCCGCACGCCGCGGCGAATGACCGCGCGGAGTCGCGCGAGCAGCTCGTTGAAGTCGAACGGCTTCGTCAGGTAGTCGTCTGCACCGCTGTCGAGGCCGGCGATGCGGGACTGCACGGCGTCACGCGCCGTCAGCATCAGAATCGGCACCGAGGATCCGGCGGCACGGAGCTCCCGGCACACGCTCAACCCATCGAGCGCGGGCAGAATCACGTCGAGGATGACGGCATCGTACTCGGTGGTCTGCGCGCGGAAGACCGCCGTGCGGCCCTCTGCCGCCACGTCGACGGCATAGGCCTGCTCACGAAGCCCCTTGGCCAGGAGCCGTGCGGCCTCGGGCTCGTCTTCGACCAGCAGGATCCGCATGGCTCTATTGTCGCGCAGAGCACCACGAGCCAGGCGCCTGAGCGGCCTGCGTGGCGTTCGCCGTTATTTCAGGCGAATGCGGCGGAGTCACCGTTCACCCGTGTCGTCCCCTGAGTTTGATGGCTGCGTAGAGGCCGGGCACCACCAGCAGCGTCACCGGCGTCGAGAGCGCCAGGCCGCCGATCACCGCGAGCGCGAGCGGTTTCTGCAGCTCCGCGCCGGCGCCCAGACCGAGGGCCAGCGGCAGCAGCCCGAACAGCGTGCAGAAGGTCGTCATCAGGATCGGCCGCAGTCGGATGCGGCCGGCGTGCGCGATCGCCGACTCGAACGGCTCGCCTGCGTCGTGCAGACGGCTCGGAGAAGTCGAGCAGCATGATGCCGTTCTTCACGACCAGCCCGATCAGCAGGATCAGTCCCATCGCCGACGAGACGTTCAGGTCGGTGCCCGTCGCCAGCAGGAGGAGCAGCGCGCCGCCGAGCGACAGCGGCGCGGCGACCAGGATCAGCAGGGCCGGCGTGAACGCGCGGAACTGCATCACCAGCACCGTGAAGACCAGCACCGCGGCGATGCCGAACACCGTCAGCAGCTCGCGGAACGCCTGCCGCTGCGACTCGTACTGGCCGCCGATCTCGTAGGTGTAGCCGACCGGCAGCTTCAGTTTCGGCAGCCGCGGTTGGATCTCGGCGACCGCGCTGCCCAGATCGCGGCCCTCGAGACGGCGCGGTGACGAGCGCCATGCTGCGCAGGTTCTCGCGCAGCAGCTCCGACTGCCCGTTGGAACGGGTCGTCGTGCGCCACGGCTCGAGACCGGCACGAGCTTTCCCGTCGCTCGTGCGCAGCAGCGTCTGCGCGCAGCTTGCGACGGATCGAACCGGACCGAGTCCGGCAGCCGCACGCGGACCGGCACGCGTCGATCGAGCAGCCGCAGGTCGGTGCTCGCCGTCGCCGAGCCACGCCGCCGACGAGCTGCTGCGCGACCTGTTCGACGGTCAGGCCGAGCGCGGCCCGCGGCCGCGGCATCGATGGTCCACGTGACTTCCGGGATTGCCGCGCTGCATGCCGACGACGTCGACGACGCCGTCGATCTTGCCGAGCATGTCCTCGACCGGCTCGGCCAGTCTGTTCGAGCACCTCTGGATCGTCGCCGAAGATCTTGACTTCGATCGGCGTCGGGCTGCCTTCGAGATCGCCGAGCATGTCCTGCAGCAGCTGCACGAACTCGATCTCCGCGAGCGGCGCCGCCTCGTGCAGCTTCGGCCGCAGGTCGGAGATGATCTCCTCGCCGATGCGGCTCGCGCTGCGCTGCGCGGCTTCAGCCGGACCAGGATGTCGCCGGTGTTCTGCGCCGTCGCAAACAGGCCGAGCTCGGACCCGGTCCGCCGGGAATACGACGCCACTTCCGGCGTCTCCTGCAGAATCTTCTCGATCGCGCGCACCTGGCGGTCGGTCTCCTCGAGCGCGGAGCCGGCCGGCGTCAGGTAGTCGATGACGAACCCGCCCTCGTCGGCCGGCGGCAGGAATCCGGTGCCGACCGGTCATGAACAGCCCGACGGTGGCCGCCGCCAGCACCAGGCCGACGCCAACCGCAGCGATGGGATGCCGCATCATCGCCTCGAGCGCCCGCACGTACATGCGATCGAGCCTGCGCGGCTCGGTCGACGGTCTCGTGCACGCGATGATGTCGGAACGCCCAGCGCGCCAGCAGCGGCACGACGGTGATCGACAGCCCCAGCGACAGCAGCACGGCGACCGACAGGCTCAGCGACAGCGCGCGGAAGAACTGACCCGGCACGCCGACAGCAGTCCGAGCGGCGCGAAGACGACGACGGTCGTCAGCGTCGAGCTGACGAGCGGCGCCATCAGCTCGCGAGACCGCGTCGGTCGACGCTCGCCGCGCCTTCGGCCGCCCGTCGATGGATGTTCTCCACCACCACCACCGCATCGTCGATGACGAGGCCGATGGCGACGGCCAGGCCGCCCATCGACATCAGGTTGATCGAGCCGCCGAAGACGCGCATGAAGACGAACGTCGGAATCACGGCCAGCGGCAGCGTGACGGCGGCGATGGCGTCAGGCGCGACGTCGCGCAGGAAGACGATCAGCACGATGACGGCGAGGAAGCCGCCGATCAGGATGGCGTCGCGCACGTTGGCGATGGCGGATCGCGACGAACTCGGCGAGGTCGTAGACCTTCGTGATGGTGAGGCCGGCCGGCAGCGTCTTGCGCCAGGCCGCCGAGCGTCTCGTCGACGCCGCGCTTGCAGGCCGAGGATGTTGGCGCCGATCTGCTGCGAGATGCTGATCGACACGGCGTCGCGGCCGTTGCCGGTGACGAGCAGCGTGCGATCGGGCGAGCCGGGAAACACCTGACCGAGATCGGCGACGCGGATGGTCGCGCCGTTCTTCACGAGGACCGGCGTCGCGGCGATCTCGCTCGACCGACGTCCACAAGCCCGAGACGCCAGCGCGAGATGCTGCTGGCCGGACTCGGCGAACCGGCCGACCGGCTGCAGCTGGTTCTGGGCCTTGAGCGCGTCGGCGACATCCGTGACCGTCAAGCCCGCAGCGGTCAGCTTCAGCGGATCGAGCACGACCTCGATCTCGCGCGTGTCGCTCGCCAGCACCTCGATCCGTCCGGCGCCCGGCACGCGCGCGAGCGCCGGCCGCATGACGTAGAGCGCGTAGTCGTTCAGTTCGGCTGTCGGAAGGTTGCCGGTCAGGCTCAGGATGAAGACCGGGAACACGGCCGGCGTGAGGCGCTCGACCGTCAGCTCGGTGTCGGCCGGCAGCTCGCCGCGGATTTCCGCCACGCGGTTCTGCACCTGCTGCAGCGCCACGCACCATGTCGGTCGCCGGGTCGAACTGCGCGGAGATCTCGGTGGCGCCGCGGATGCTGCGTCGAGCGCACGCGGCGGATGCCCGGCACTTCCATGACGGCCTGCTCGATCGGCCGCGTCACGGTCAGCATCATCGACTGCGACGGCAGCGTGCCGCTCTGCGCGATGATGACGATGCGCGGGAACTCGAGCGGCGGGTAGATGCTGCTCGGCAGCGAGAGACCGGCGATCACACCGGCCACCACCAGAGCGACGGCGATGAGCCCGGCCGCTCGTGAATGGCGCAGTGCCGTGGAGGCGACGCTCATTTTCGTCCGGCGCCGGGCGCCTTGCCCTTTTCGTCCGGTGCGGGCTTCTCTTTGGCTTTGTCCTTATCCTGGTCCTTGTCCTTGTCCTGCTCTTTGTCCTTCTCTCCCTCTTTGCCCGCAGGCTCGGTGCTGATCTTCGCGTCATCCGGAAGGCCGTTCATCCCCTTGGTGATGACCAGCTCACCCGCTTTCACCCCTTTGGTGATTTCGACGTGCTCGCCATCGGTCAGTCCCGTCTCGACGGCCCGACGCTCGGCTTTGTCGCCGGCCGCTACGAAGACGACCGCTTCGCCGCCCTCGCGAATCACGGCCGCCACCGGCACCAGGACCACGTTCTCGTGAACCTGCGTCTCGATTTCCACCTGGACTGGCGTGCCTGCCGGGAGACGGGCCGGACGATCGAATCGCAGGCGTACTGGCGCCGCCCCCGTAGCCGGATCGACCGCCGCAGCGAGTGAAACGACCTTCGCCGGCAGCGGATCGGCCGCACCGACGCGGATGCGCGCCGCCGCGCCGGGCTTTACGTTCGGCACGTCAGCGAATTGCACGGCTGCAGCGACCTCCAGCCGTCGTGGATCGAGAACACGAAGGATCGGATCCGACGAACCCGGTTCCACGAGATCGCCCGGGTTATGGGAGCGCTTCGCGACGAGGCCGTCGAATGTGGCCCGCACCACGGCACGTCCCTCGAGCGTGGATGATGCGGTGAGATTGGCCTTCGCTTCGCTGAGCGCCGCTTCGACGTCGGCCAGCTCGCGATCTGCATCCTCGAGGTCCTTACGGGCACCGACTCCACGGTCGAACAGATCCTTCGCGCGTGCCTGCGCGCTGCGTGCATTCTGGAGCCGCGCATTCGCCCGATCGATCTCCGCACGCTTGGAGGCCGTATCCGCCGCGAGCGACGGGATCTCGAATCTGACCAGCAGGTCACCGCTGCGCACGACGTCCCCCTCGGCCTTCGGCATCTCGACGATGCGTGCGGATGCCGGCGCGGTGACCACGAAGTCGGCGCCGGGCGCCGGCTCGACGAAGCCCGACACGTGCGCCGCGCTGCGAAGCGTGCCTGTGGCCGCGGCTTCCGCCGTCACGGGCACAACGGCCGCGGTCTCGACTTCTTCGGGGCTGCTGCGCCCGCAGGCCGCCAGGGCCGCGAGAGCGATCGCGACGAAGACGAAACGGCTGGTGGTGGTCGTCATTGAAGCGGCGTGCCGATGGCACGTTCGAGGTCTGCGAGCGCACGCTGGAAATCGGCGCCGGACTGGAGAGCCCGCAGCCGCACGTCGCGCGTCGACTGCAGCGCCTGCAGGAACGCGGCGATCCCGGTCTGCCCGAGACGATAGGAGTCTTCGGCCATGCGCTCGACTTCGAGCGCCTGGGGAAGGATTTGATCGCGATACCGCACGTATTGCTCCCACTGCGATTGCGCCAGGGTTGCCGTCGACGCGATTTCGCCGCCGATGCGGGCGCGCGTGGCGTCGCGCTCCGTCTCGAGTTGCGCGAGCGTCGCTTCCTCGAGCCGCACGCCGGCCCGATGACGGGTGAAGAGCGGCACGCCGATAGCAACGGCGGCGCGCCAGCCGGTATCGAACTCGGGCTCGCTGTTTCGAGTCAAAGCGGCTTCCGGCGTCACGTCGGGAACCTGCATCGCCCGCGCGAGCGCGATCTTTGCCCGCTGCTCTTCTATCTTCCGCTCCGCCAGCGCCAGCTCCGCGCTCGCGGCTTCCGCGCGAGCGATCGCGGCCTGCGCCGGAGGCACCGATCCGCCGTCGAGTGCCGTCTCTACGGTGGACGGGGTGTCGAGCGGCCACCCGAGGAGGGCGTTCAACTGGGTCCGCGCCGCGACAGAGGTCGCCCGCGCACTGGCTGTGTCGTTTTCGACTTGCGCCAGCGTCAACTGCGACTGTACCAGCTCCAGCCGCGGGCTGCTGCCGGCATCGAACCGTTGCTGCGCGGCATCTCGCACCCGCGAGGCGATGTCGCGAAGCTCGTTCTGGAGCACGAGCCTCGCGTCGGCCGCGACGCGATCGAAATAGGCGCGGCGGACCGCGGCACGCACCTCCAGCACCAAAACCGCGAGCTCCGCCTCGCCGGTGTGGATCGCCGCGTCGCTGGCGTCGATCCGGCGGCCGCGCTTTCCACCGAGCTCGAGTGGCAGCGCAAGAGTGTACGACCACTTCGGCGTTTCGCGCTCCGCCTCGACGCGCACTTCAGGGTTCAATCGCTCCTGGGCCACGTCACGCCCGGCCAGATCCACCGACCGCCGAAGCCGGGCGGCCGCGAGGGTCGGATTGGCCTCGGTCGCGCGAGTGAAGGCGGCCTCCAGGGTCAGAACGGTCGCCGCGGGAGGGGGCGTTTGCGCGGACACCGCCTCGGACACGGCAGAAAACGCCACGATGGCCAGCAGCGTTCTCAATATCGGTCGCATCCTCGTCGTGTCGCCTGCCCTCGGCAAGCCTAGTTCGGCCCGAGTGTTACCCGCAGGAGATGAACGTTCGATGACAGCGTGGCGCATGATTCCGAAAGCATAGCGCCTCGCGCGGGAGTAGCTCTCAGCTGACAGCTGTCAGCTCTCAGCTATTTGGAGTCGATATAATGCGGCGTCGTGGAGGGCCTCAGATTTCCGCCGCCCTATCAAAAACCCGCACGCTGATCCGGGTGTCCAGCACACACACGCCGCTCGCGTCTGGACTCAGGGGCTACTGGAATCGGCTGTCCCGCCCGGTGCGGGAGCTCCGCTGGCGATTCGCGAAGTGGTCGACCTCGAGCGATCGCGAGTTTCACGACAGCGTCTTCAGCGCACTGCAGCACGATCCGTTCTCTCCGTCCTACCCTGGGAATCTGACGATCCGCCGATTTGCGGATCTCGCGGCGCGGCATCTTGCCGATGTGCGGTCGGTGCTCGACCTTGGCTGCGGTCCAGGCGAAATCACGTGCGAGCTGGCACGCCGCCATCCGAACGTTGCTTTCACCGGCTTCGACCACAGCCCCGTGGCGATCGAGCGGGCACGGGAGCACGCGCGCAGGCTGGGCCTCGAGAATGTCGGATTCGATGTCGCCAACCTGGAGGCCTTCACGCCTCAGGCGCCCGTCGACCTCATCGCGATGTTCGACGCGTTCCACCACGTGCTCGACCCGGCCGGGTTCGTCGCGCGCCTCCGGCCCTTCACGTCGCGGTTCTTTCTGATCGAACCGGCAGGCTCGTGGACCGGCCAATGGGATCGGCGGCGCGATCTCGACTGGCTGCCAGCAACGGTCATGCAGATTGCGGAACGTCTCGAATACGAGCTGGACATCGCAGCGGCCTCATCGCCTTCCGGCCCCGGGACCGCTCCGCATTCCGCCGACCCCACCGAACATCGCTACACGATGACCGACTTCGAGCGGTTCTTCGATGGGTACGCTCTGGACGTCCGGGGCACGATCGCCGGACTCGAGCAGTATGGCGCGCGCCCGCTCGAGCGGAGCTCACTTCGCGATCGGTTCGGCGCCATCACGTACGACATGGTCGTGCGCATCGAGGACGCGCTCGTCGAAGAGGGACTCGATCTCAACGCGAAGCATTGGGCGATCTTCGCCACATCGTTGCGTGGGGCATCGAGCAGTCGCCCTTCGACTGCCCCCCGGCTGCTGCCACCGAAGGCGGCCGGCCGCGGGCTGCTGCCGCCGTACGCGGCTTCCTACGACTCGTACGCGGGCCCCGCGCTCGCGCGACCGCGCGAAATCTTCCAGATCACCTTGCATGTCAGGAACCTGGGCTGGCGGAACTGGAGCAGCACCGAGGCACAACCGGTTCTCGCCAGCTATCACTGGCAGGATGGCGATGGGCGGACGCTGGTACTCGATGGCGCTCGAACGCCTCTCGGCTCGGACATCGCGCCTGGACAGGACGCGACTGTCACTCTGCGTGTCGAAGCGCCACCAACCGCTGGACAGTGCGTGCTTGCAATCGATCTCGTGCATGAAGGCGTGACGTGGTTCAGCGATCAGGGCGTCGCGCCCCATCGTGTATGGTTTCGCATAGATTCCTGACCGGGAGCGCACCGGCTAGGCGCATAGAATGGCTCGATGCTGTTCGCCGGCCTGTTCTGCGCCACATTCGCAACGCTCCTCCTCGAAATTCTGGACGGACGGCTCCTCTCGGTCCTGACCTGGTACCACCTGTCGTTCCTCGCCGTTTCTCTGGCGATGCTCGGAATGGCGGCCGGAGCCATCCGTGTGTTTCTCGGAGGTCAGTCGTTCGCCGGCGAAAACGCCGTCCGCCGGCTGCCTCGTGCGGCGTTCGCCTTCGCGCTCACGATGGCGCTCTCACACGTCGTGGTGCTCACCATCCCGCTCTCGGTGCAGCCGGTCTTCTCGACCATCGGCCTCGCATCGCTCACGACAACGATCGTCACCCTGACGATCCCGTTCTACTTCTCCGGGATGATCGTCACGATCGTTGTGACGCGAACCGCCGCGTCGATCGGCCGTCTCTACGCCTGGGACCTTGCCGGCGCCGCGTTCGGCTGCCTCGCTGTCGTGCCGGCGCTCGACTCCGGCTGGTTCAACCTGAGCTCGCTCGTCCTGCTGGGCGCCGCCGTCGCTGCCGCGAGCGGTTACTTCTTCGGCCAGTCGCTGCCGTGGCGGCACCGGTCTCTACCGTTGCTGCTGGCGATGCTCCTGGCTGCGGCCGGTGCGTTCAATGGTTCGCGGATCGGCGGACTGGAGGTCGCGTACACGAAGAACCGTCAGTACTGGTTGTCGGAGCACACGGACCGGACATATTGGAACAGCCACTCGTACGTCGTCGTGCAGCGTCCCGGACGGTGGGAACCGTTCCTGTGGGGCGGCGGCAGTTTGCAGGATCACGCAGAGCGTGTGAATGCGGCGTGGATGGTGATCGACGGCGAGGCCGGCACGCCCATCACCGAGTGGAACGGGAGTCCTTCGGCGCTCGACTGGGTCCGTCACGACGTCACGACGCTTCCGTACTACGTGCGGCGGGGGTCCGTCGCCATCATCGGATTCGGAGGAGGCCGCGACATCTTGTCGGCGATCTGGGGTCAGAACAGCTCGATTACGGGAGTCGATGTCAACCAGACGATGATTCAGATGCTGACCGGGAGCCATCGACGGTTCGCGGGAGTCGCGGACCGTCCGGAAGTGCGATTCGTCCACGACGATGGACGTTCGTTCCTGACGCGCACGAACGAACGCTTCGATGTCATCCAGATGTCGCTGATCGACACATGGGCCGCCACCGGAGCGGGCGCGTTCAGCCTCTCGGAGAACGGTCTCTACACGACAGAGGCCTGGCGCGTCGTGCTCTCCCGCCTGACGCCGACGGGCGTTTTCAGCGTGTCCAGGTGGTTCGCGCCCGGATACGTCTCCGAGACCAGCAGGCTGCTGGCGCTCGGCACCGCGACGTTGATCGATCGGGGGATCGCGGACCCCCTCAAACAGATACTGCTCGTCTCGCGCGGAGCGGTGGCGACACTGCTCATCTCGCCGTCGCCCTTTACGGCCGCGGATCGGGCGATCGTCGAGCGCGTAGCCGGCGGCGAGGCGTTCACCATCCAGGTCTCGCCGTGGACCGGCGGGGCAACGAGTCAGCTCGATCGCATTGCCAGGAGCCGGACGCGGGACGATCTGGCAGCAGCCACGGCAGATCCGAGACTCGACTTCACCCCGCCCACCGACGACCGGCCATTCTTTTTCAACATGCTCAAGCCGGCAAGCTTCGCGCAGGCGCAATCGCTGCCCTCGGAGGGTGTGGCGCGCGGCAATCTCTACGCGACGACGACGCTGGTGGTGCTCTTCGGGATCACCGCGACGCTGGTGTGCGTGACGATCGTGGGGCCGCTCGTCGCACACGGACGGCCGCCCATGAGCGCTCGCGCATTCGCCGCGTCGGTGATCTATTTTTCCGGCATCGGTCTCGGGTTCATGCTGGTGCAGATGGCCCTGCTGCAGCGCTTCTCGATCTATCTGGGCCACCCGACGCATACGTTGTCCATCACGCTGTTCTCGATGATCCTCTTCGCGGGAATCGGCAGCTACATCTCCGATCGCGCGGCGCCTCGTTGGCCTGCGCTCGAGTGGACGATGCCGTTGGCCGCGATGGCGAGCCTGCTGGTGCTCCTGGCGCTCGTGCCCGTCGTGACGCGTGCGACGATCGGCTACGGCCTGGGCATTCGCAGCGCGATCGTGGTGGCGCTCCTCGGTCCCTTGTCGGCACTGCTCGGGTTCTTCTTTCCGACCGGACTCCGATTGGTCAATCGCCTCTCTCCCGAAGCGACGGCGTGGATGTGGGGGGTCAATGGCGCGTGCAGCGTGCTGGGGTCGATTGTCGCCGTGGCGATCTCGATCTTCGTCGGCATTCACGCCAACGTGCTGGCAGCCGCGGCGCTGTATGGGATGCTCGCGTTTCCGCTGGCGGTGCTTCGAAGAGAGAGTCGGGCCTGACCGCTGAGCAGCTATCAGCTGTCAGCTGTCAGCCGTTTGAGGCATGAGCTGAAAGCCGAGAGCAGATAGCTGGCAGCTTCATGGAATTCACCCCGACTCAGGTGAATTCCGGGACTAGAACGACAGCCCCATGCCGATATCCACCTTCCTCGTGCCCAGGACCGTCGTCGGCTGCCCGAAGTTGATCGACGTGAGTGTTCCTGTGTACCCGGTCAGATTGCCGTGGTTCGTGAGGTTCTGCACGTTCACGGTCACCGAGAGCCGGTAGCGACCGGCACTCTGCGCAGCAGCCTGGGACACCGCGAGCCCGCCGCCGTCGTTCCTGAACGCAATGCCGCCCGGCCGCTCGACGGCCTTGCCGAACGACCAGCCGTAGTTGAAGAAGCCATTGATGGTGAACTGGCCGCTCGCACGCAGTGTGTTGCGGCCGACGCCGCTCGGCCGATCGTTGAAGACGAGATCGGCGTTGTCGTCGGTTCCGGTCCGAATCGTATACGGCGGCGCGCTGGACAGGTTGATGTTGAGGTTCGCGTTGAGATTCCGCAGCTGGCTGCTGCTAATGCCGAGGTTCAGCCGCCTTTGAACGTCGTTGTTGGCCGGCCCCCAGTCATCCCTGATGAACCCCGTAGCCGGAGTATTGAAGGCGCCCTCGGTGTCGTTGCGTGACCGGCCGAGCGCGACGTTG
The DNA here is from genome assembly GCA_963730995.1 of uncultured Acidobacteriota bacterium. Classification (GTDB taxonomy): domain Bacteria; phylum Acidobacteriota; class Vicinamibacteria; order Vicinamibacterales; family 2-12-FULL-66-21; genus CAVSUB01. Next base: position 1,854,549 of record CAVSUB010000013.1, read on the forward strand.
CCGAAGACGTTCAGTCGCCGCCAGTTCCATCGGGCGTTCGCCCGGTTCGAGGCTCCGCCTCCGCCGGGCGGAGGTGGCGGTGGACCGATCATCATGATCATGCCCCCGCCGTTGAGCATCGTGGGGCCTGGTGTGGCGGTGTTGAGGTTCAACGTGAAGCCGATGTTCAACGTATTCTGCAGGGACTCCGCATCGTCCCGCACTTCGACGACGTTGCTGAACGTCGGATCCGGGCGGACGCCGTTCACGGGCGGGTTGAGGTTCAGGCCCCTCAGGAGGTTGTCGCCGTTCGTGTGCGCGTAGGTCGCGTTGATCCGCAGGCCCTTCGTCATTGCGCGGTCGATGCCCGCGCTCAACCGCGTGAGGCGCTGCATCCGCAGATCGTCGCTGAGCAGGTAGCGATTCGTCGGCGCGCCGAGCCCCGGAGGACCTGGGTCGGGGTAGGCCGGGTCGACGATGTTCTCCTCCCGCTGCCGGAATCCGTCCACGCGCAGCGTCTGCTCGTATGTCCCGGTCGACAACCAGTCGTAGAAAATGCCGGCGCTGCCGCGCAGGGTAGTCTTCCCGGTCTTGCCGGGCGACCACGTGATACCGAAGCGCGGACCGAAGTTGTTCACGTCCGACAGGTGGGTCTGCAGCTCGTAGCGCAGCCCGGGGCTGAACGTCAGGTTCTTCCGCACGCGGATGTCGTCCTGTAGATACATACCGGCCTGGATGTTCTTGTACTCGATGACGGGGTCACCGGTGCGCCGCGTGAAACTGCCGGCGATGCCCGCCCTGAATGCGTCGAGGCTCTCGAACGTGTACGTTCCAAGATAGTTGGCCGAATCGTCCGAATGGTAGGTGCCGCCTTCGACCTGGAGACCGGTCCGAACCGAGTGGATCCCGCGCACGTAGTCCAGATCGGACTGGAGATTGATCGTCTTCCTCTCGGTCCCCCCTTTCATCTGCTGACCACCGGTCGTGCTCTCGTCGAGGATCCGGATCGTCCGGCCCTCGAAGATGGACCGATTGCTCGAATCGGACCAGCCGATTTGCGCGCGCGTGTTGATGAACAACCGGCGGCCGATCGGCCCGGCCTCCTGTATGCGGAGGTAGTTGCCGTGATCTTCGTTCGAGTAGGCTCGCTCCTCGGCGTCGTATCCGCCGATGCCGAGGTTCCGCGTCTTCGACTGATTCCTGTTGAAGTTGACCCGGATGGTCTGGTCGCGTGTGATCGCGTAGTCGAACAGGCCGAACAGGAACACGTTGTCGGTTGGCCGCCGTGGCCCCAGCGAGTTATCCAGACTGCCGTCCAGCTGCCGGACGTAGAACACCGGCGTGTCGAAACTCGTCAGCGTGTTCACGTTGAACGAGAACGAGGCCTTCTGCTTGATCAACGAACCAGACAGCCCACCGTTGTAGTTCTGCGTGCGTTCGGGTCCCTTCTCCGCGGCGAGCTGGTTCCTCCCACTCAGCGAGCCGTCGCGCACCCGCATGTTGAGGTTGGTGCGCAGCGGTCCGATACCAGGCTGCGTGATGATGTCGATGAAGAGTCCGCCGGCGTAGTGGTTCTCGGCGGCGAACGCGTCGCGGGTGATATGTACGGCCTTGATCGCCGATTTCGGCGGCAATCGGCCGCCCTCGAAGCTATCGACGCGGATGACCGCATTCCCGCCGACCAGATCTTGCAGCTGCTGCGCCATCTCGTCCGGATCGTCCGACAGCGCGTCGATCTGCTCCCGCGTCATGGCGGTGCCGAACGTGGCCCGCCGGTCCGAGGCCGCTTCTCTCGCGTCGCGTACGACGGTAACCGTGTCCTGAACACCCTCGAGCGCCAGCACGACGATGTGCTTGTTGTCCCCCGATTTGAGTTGGACGTCCTTCAAGAGCCGCGGCTCGAAGCCGGAGAACTCGGCGTGGATGGAGTAGCGCCCCGGCGAGAGCCCTTGCAGAGTGGCGACGCCCTTTTCGCCGGTCTGGACCGGAGCCACCGGCGTCTTTGGATCGGTTGATGGCGTGACCGTGACTGTGGCGTTTTGAATGACGGCGCCCGTCTGATCGACGACCGTCACCGCGAGACGCACGTCTCCTGGCGCCTGCGCCGGCATCCCGGCCATCAGAAGAGTCACGAGCACCGCAATCATTTCCGGACGTTTCTCCTTTCAAGAGGAGTTCCCGGCATCGATGGCGAGCGTTCCGTCATTTTCGGACCTCGAATCGTTTCGAGTCGATTTTGGCGTTGACCCTGAATCGATCGAAGGTGGTCTCTTCGACGGTGTCGGGCCCGACGGCCCGGCGCATCCGGAAGGGGAACTGCATTCCGTCGACGTCACGATAGTCGGCGAAGTAGAGCCTGTTCTCGGGTGGAGGCGTGCCCGCGGGACCTCCGCCGGGCGGCATTCCCCTCCCACCAGGGGCAGCACCGCGATCGCCCGCCGGTGCAGCCCCGGCCGGCGGGGTTCCTCGGTCACCCGGTGCGCCCGCAGGCGCGGCTCCCCGGCCCGCGCCAGGCGGCGGCGCCCCACCCGGCATGCCGGGACCTGGTCCGCGTCCTCGCCCTGGAGCAGGACCCTGCCAGCTCACCATGATCGGCAGATGGTTCTGCTGATTGACGAAGAGCCGCAGCGTGAAATTGTTCGGACCCTTCGCGTCGATGACGTCCGCCTTGCCCTGGGGGGCCTCTGCCTCGCCGACATATGTAAACGTCAGTGGATATGCGGAAAAGGATGCGGCGAACATCCCGAGAGTGAGGCGTGCGAAGTCCTGCTTGACGGTCGTCGCACGAGCTTTCCGCGCGGCCTCGAGAACGGCAGGATTCGGCGCGGCCGCGCCGCCGCCTCCCGGAGGGGTCGGGGGGGCAGCCGGCGGGGGATCCTGCAGGAACTCTTCGCCGTTGAAGCCTGTGGCCGTCGGCCCGCTTTCCTGAGCGGGCACTTCGTCCTTTCGCAGATACTTATCAGGGAGCTCGACGAAGATCTCGAACTCGATTGGAACGAGGTTGTCGCCGCGGACCTGCCGTGTGCGGCCAGTTGCGGTGAAAGACTTCACGGCCGAGAGCTTCGCGTCGCCGCCGAGCGCCTGTCGCGCGGCGGCGAGAATGGCTGCGGGGTCCTTCGATTGCGCGGCCGATCCAATCGCCGGCCCCGACGTCCCAAGCGCCGTCGCGCCGGAAAAAGCCACTGCGGCTGCGAGACATCCCGCGACCGCACAGTGTCCGAAAACGCGCATGTCCTCCGCCTCCTCCTGCGGAATTCCGGCCGTCCGCCATTAGACGTCGTTTTGTTCGAATCAGTTGGACACCGATCCGGAGCAAACGTCGGCTCGCAGTCCGCCTTCTGATCAAATGACCATACGGCTCAGTCTTTTATCGCGTTCACCGCGATTGGAACAATAACTCGATTTGGTAGGTCCTTTTACTCGCGACAACAGGCCACTGATCGCGACGATGGGGCTCGTCGCACCATCGAAGATCATGAACCGGAGGACGGGAGGTAGGGAGGTATTTGGATGGTTAGCGGCACGTATCGCAGCTCGCGCGCCCGGCATAGCCGGGCGCCGGAGCGAGTGGGCGGGCCTCCCTTCCTCTCCTCCTCCTGTTCATTGTTTTCAGGCGACTCAAGACAGCTCCAACATCACAAGTCGTGAGCAATCCCCTCAGGTCCATCGAGACTAGAACTCGTTATTTGAGATGGCTTCGACGAGCTCCGCAAGCGATTGCACCCGTCGGCAATCCGCGTCGGTGTAGAGGCCGGCCTCGTCCAGCAGGACGGCGCGCACGCCCGCCGCACGCGCGCCGACGACATCCACGTGATACAGGTCACCGACGTGGATCGTCGACTCGGGCCGCGCGACGCTGCGCTCGAGCGCGATCTCGAAGAGCCGCGGGTCGGGCTTCTCGACGCCGATCTCGCACGAGTCGAGCACGCAGTCGAACCAGCGCGCCAGCTGCAGACGCTCCAGGTGGGCGCGCAGCGTGCCGTTCGCGTTGGACACGACCGTCAGGCGCAGGCCCATCGCCCGCAGCGCCTCGAGAGCGGGAACGACGGTGGGTGGCACGAGCTCCCAGAGATTGAACTGCCGGTGATAGTCGTTCAGGTCGGCGAGCGCCGCGCGTGTCGCGGCGGAGAGCGGCACTCCCGCCTCGGTCAGGACCAAATCGAAGTACAGCCACCCCCGGCTCGCGTCTGTCGTCGCGCCGATCGTGTCCCCCACGTCGAGCCGCCGCTTCGCCGGGTGCTCGGCGCGGGCCAGCGCGCGAGGGCTCACGTTGACATCGTGGCGTGCGAGAGCTTCGCTGATCCGCGTCCAGTTTGGAAAGACGAGGACACCGCCGGCATCCAGGAAGACCGTGTCGAGAGGCATCGCGGGATCTTACCGCCCCGCCGGTGCGGGGGCAGGTCTTGTGCTTCCTCCAGGCTGGTTCGTCGTAAAATCGATCGCGCGAGGCAACGCCGTGCTCTTCTTCCCTTTCATCTCGCTCGTCATCGGCAAGCGGGACTCGAACGTGCTGGACAAGCTCGGGATCGACCGTGTCGGCTCGCGTATCCGGTGCCCGCGATGTCAGTGGACGCCTCGGAAGCAGGACACCTGGCTCTGCGATCCCGGCTGCGGGTATACGTGGAACACCTTCGAGACTCGCGGGCAGTGCCCTCGGTGCGACAAGCAGTGGAACCAGACGGTGTGTCTGCGCTGCCTCGAGTGGTCTCCGCACGATTCGTGGTACGAGCGCGAACCGGCGGAACGCTGAGAGCCGATCACCGCTTGTCGATGACCACGTTGCCGTCCTTCATCACCCAGCGGACGCCCGTGAAGAGCGCGTCGATCTGCACGAGCGGATCGCCCTCTACCGCCACGATGTCGGCCAGGTAGTTCGGCGGCGTCCGATCCCATGCCGATCTTGACGCCGGCCTGCATGCGGACATTATTTCCCGAGACGGCGGGTCCCGAGCACGAGGCAGATTGGAGGCTATGGTTCTGTCTTTGCTTTTAAACTCCTGGTCTCGTCATCTCCTGTGGAGAGAATGCCCCGAACAAGCACACGGTTCGCCGTTTGTGCTGGAATGGAGCCATGGGTGTTGTCGTCCAGAAGTACGGTGGCAGCAGTGTCGCCGACGTCACCAAGCTTCGCCGCGTCGCCGATCGTGTGATCCGCACGAAGCAGGCCGGCCACGACGTCGTCGTCGTGGTCTCCGCGATGGGAGACACGACCGACGAGCTGCTGGGACTGGCTAAGCAGGTCTCAACCAGTCCCGATCGGCGCGAGCTCGATATGCTGCTGTCGGCCGGCGAGCGGATCTCGATGGCGCTCCTGTCGATGGCCCTGCGCGAGCTTGGCGGTGACGCCATCAGCTTCACCGGCAGCCAGTCAGGGATCATCACGAACGATCGCCATGTCGACGCGCGGATCGTCGAGGTGCGACCGTTCAGAGTGCAGGACGAGCTCGCTCGCGGCCGGATCGTAGTCGTCGCGGGCTATCAGGGTGTCTCGTATCGACGCGAGGTCACCACGCTCGGGCGCGGAGGCAGCGACACGACCGCCGTGGCGCTGGCAGCAGCGCTGGGGGCCGAGTGGTGCGAGATCTGCTCGGACGTGGACGGCGTCTATTCCGCCGATCCGAGGGTCGTCGAGACGCCGCGACGCATCTCCTCACTCTCCTACGAGGAAACGCAAGAGATGGCGGAATCGGGCGCCAGGGTTTTGAACGCGCAGGCCATCGAATTCGCGAAAGAACGTGGCATCGCGATATACGCGCGCGCCACGGCCTCCGCGCTGCCAGGCGCCGATCCGTCAGCCGACGGCACAGTCGTCCGCAAGCTGCCGCCGCGCATGCCCGGGACTGTTGTGGGGATTGCCAGCGAGAGCGACCTGCTCCTGCTGCGCGCGTCCGGACAAGGATTGCGGCTGCTCGCATTCCTCGACGACCATCATGTTGCCGGAAAGCAACTGCACGTGCTGACCGGCCAGGGCGGCGGGGACGATCAGGTCTCCCTCGTGGTCTCTCGGGAGAACCTGCATGACGAGGATCGCGTGCGAGCGCAGCTCGCGACGACTTTCGGCGAGCGCGCGACGCTTGTCGACGGCTTCGGCGCCGTCAGCGCCATCGGGGCGGGCATCAATATGTCCTACGACAACCTGCAGGCCGGGACTCGCGCGCTCGAGGCGGCAGGGCTCTCTACCTACGACATCGCCACCTCGTCGTTTCGAATCACATGGTTCGTCGAACGGACGCGGCTGAACGAGGCGACGCGGGCGCTGCATGCGGCCTTCATCGAGTCCCAGACGCCACCGGTGCCGTGAAGGGTGCCGTGAAGAAGGAAGGGCAGAGTCCACGCGGGATCTATACTCCCTTGAGTCCAGTAGCTCTCAGCTCTCAGCTTTCAGCACACTCTCAGCTCGCTCACTCTCACCTGGCTGTTAGCTGATAGCTGACAGCTGAGAGCTCCATCGGAATTCACACCCGACTCAGGTGAATTCCGGGACTACAGCCCCCGCGCTGCGGCCGGCCGCTGCCACGGATGCAGAATCGTGGGAGTGTTGGCATAGCGCTTCATCTCGAACACGAGCTTCTGACCCGAACCGGGATCGAGCTGCACGCTCAGCAACGGACCGCCGATCGCCGTCGTGACGCCATCGCCGGTCACCGATATGAGCTGATGCTCGCCGTAGCCGCCTCCTTGCACGATGACGGTCCTGGGCTGGGATGGATTCAGATTGACGAGCGTCACCGTGGCTCGCGTATCGGACAGCTCGGAGACGAGCGCCGCTACGTCCTCGGGCACACCGGCTCGTTTCCTGACTGGATCGAAGTAGCGGAACCGGGCGTTCAGCAATCCCCCCTCGCGGCCCGGCACGAGCGCACCCCACATCAACTGCACCATCGAGTCCGTGGCCGCGGGGTTGATGTTCAGCATGTTGTCCGCGAGCCGCTTCTCCGGCGGCGTCGTGTCTTTTCGAAGGGCCGCGACCCTCTGGCGCATCTGCGTGAGCTCCCGCTGCAGCGCATCTTCCGGGAACGAGGGATTCTGCCCTTTCAGGAATCCCAGCCAGCCGCCGCCACCAGCCCGCTCGAGGTCCCGCGGCCTCTGCGACCAGTACCAGACCTCCAATGCGCCCACGCTCCAAGGGTCGTTCCGCCAGCCATACCACCCCTCGGCGCCGCACATCGTCGGATACTGCTTCTTGCCGTCGATCACCCGCGCGTGTGAGTTGACGGCATCCATCATCGTCCGCCAGGCATCGACGTACTTCTGATCTCCGGTGACGAAGAGCGCATTGTTGAACCCGACCAGCGCGCGTGGAATCCGGTTGCGATCTTCACGCTTGCCGGTCACGGGATTGACGGGACTGAATCCCCAGCCGTAGGCGTTTTTCCACCACGCGCCATCGGGCCCTCCGACCTTGCCGTCGAGATCCACGAAGCTGGGAATCACGCCGCCGTTCGTCTTCATCCGATCGAGCCAGGCGTCCATGTAGTCCACCAGCCACTTCTTGTATTTCGGCTCCCCGGCAAGCAGGTACGCGTTCATTGGCAGCGTCGTGGCGACGAGGTTCAGGAAGTGATCTCCGGCGACGTCGCCGTACTCCTGGTAGTGCGCGAGGAACTGCTCGAATGTCGACTCGCCGTGCTCGGCAATGAAGTTCTTCACGTCGAACGGATCGCCGACCCAGTCGAGAGGAGTGGCCTTCCGGAGCATCGGACCTCGACTGCCGTTCTCCATGCTGCGAATGATCTTGTGCGCGGCGTCGTAGTTGGGTGCTTCCGGATCCTCGCCCATGTAGAACCCGGCAAACCGCCGCGCTCGCGCCTGATACTTCGGATCGGTCGGGACAGAGAGACCCATACGGTTGAAGAGCTGCAGCCCTTCACCGTGGTGCATCCAGTCGGACTGGACGATGAACTCCTTGTAGTACATCCCCTGCCGCGCGATCGGCACGTTCGTCGTCTTGGCGTCGGTGTATTGCGCAATCAGCCCCTCGTGGCCCTTGGAGAACATCTCGAGGATCTCGTCCGAAGCACCGAGCGCGTGGAGCTCCGGCCAGCGGTTGAAGTTCTCGAAGGCATCGTCCGGACCGTCGTTGGCCCCCCAGCGGACGAAGCACTGAAGGTAGCCGCGGTCGTCGAAGTACTTCCTGAAGAATTCGCGGCACGCCGGAACGTTCTCGTTCAGCAGTTGTCGCTCCAGCGTTGCCCAGCGCGGCGGGTCCATGTGCGCGCGGATCTGGAAAGAGACGTCGGCGGGCGGAGCGGAGCTTTGAGCAAGCCCCCCGAACATGGCAGCGATCAGAACGAGGACTCGAATCGTCGGCTTCATTGAAAGCCTCCAGCACTGCGGCGAGAGTTTACCTGGCGCCGACCGGCAATGGCAGGCTTTCGATCCCGCGGCGCTCCCCGATCTGCTGCCGCCACATGGCATGGTACAGTCCCTTTTCGTCGAGAAGCTGCTGATGCGCCCCGGTTTCCACGATTCGCCCCCTCTCCAGCACGTAGATCCGGTCGGCGTGGAGGATGGTCGAGAGCCGGTGGGCGATCAGAACTGTCATGGCGCCACTGGTCGTCGCCACGTCCCTGATCGTTTCCACGATCCCTTCTTCGGTGAGCGAGTCGAGCGACGAGGTCGCTTCGTCGAAGACCAGCAGGTGTGGATGCCGGAGCAGCGCACGCGCGATCGAGAGCCGCTGTTTTTCGCCGCCGGACACCTTGACGCCACCTTCGCCGATGACCGTGTCGAGTCCCTGCGCCGCGCGTGCCAGCAGACTGTCACACGCCGCCTTCCTCAGCACGTCCAGGCACTCGTCGTCAGAAGCTGATGGCCGGACGAACAGCAGGTTCTCGCGGATCGTGCCGGAGAAGAGCTGCGTGTCCTGGGTGACGAATCCAATCCGCGCGCGCAGACCGTCGAGATCGATCTGGTCGCCTGGGATGCCGTCGTAGTAGATCTCCCCTGAACGGGGCCGATAGAGACCGACCAGCAGCTTCACCAGCGTTGTCTTCCCCGCGCCCGACGGCCCGACGAAGGCAATAGTCTCCCCACGCTCCATCCGAAACGAAATATCGCTCACGGCGGGAGACGATGCCGACTGGTGCTGAAAGCTGACGCGCTCGAATGCGAGCGTTCGCAGGTCGTGCATCGGTGTGGGGTTTTCGGGCTTCGTCTCTTTCGGGATCGCGAGAATCTGTTCGTAGACATTGAGCGACGCTTCCGTCTCTCTGTAGATGTTGATGATGTTCCCCAGCTCCTGGAGCGGCCCGAAGATGAAGAACGAGTAGATGAAGAGCGAGAAGAACTGCCCCACCGTGATCGCGCGCGTGTAAATCAGGTAGAGCATCAGGAACATGATGCTCGTTCGAAGGAAGTTGACGGACGTGCCCTGGATGAAGCTGAGACTCCGCAGGTAACGCACTTTCTTGAGCTCGAGCTTCAGGATCTTTCGCGTCGTGCCGTTCAGCCGATCGATTTCCTGCTGCGCGAGGCCGAGACTCTTCACCAGCTCGATGTTCCGCAGCGACTCGGTCGTCGACCCGGCAAGTGCCGTGGTCTCGGCAACGATTACTTTCTGAATCGCTTTGATGCGCCTGCTCAATACGGAGCTCAGCAGCCCTAACACAGGGACTGTCAGGAAATACACCGGCGCGATCAGCCAGTGGACGCTGAACGCGTACGTCATCACGAAGATGATCCCGACGAGTGACGTGAACAACACGTTGATCGCAGTCGAAATGAGACGCTCGACGTCGGTGCGGACTTTCTGCAGCCGGCCGAGGGTCTCGCCGCTGCGCTGATCCTCGAAGACCGAGTACGGGAGCTCGAGCGAGTGCCGGATGCCGTCCGAATAGAGCTGCGCACCGAGCCGCTGCGTGATCACGTTGATGTAGTAGTCCTGGAAGTTCTTCGCCACTCGCGAGACGAACGCCACGCCCACGGCCGCCGCGAGCAGCAGGCTGACGCCGCGGAAGAACTCGCCGGTCGAGTACTCGCTGAACCGGGTCGCATACTCGTCGATTACGTGGCGAAAAATGAGAGGGTCGAGCAGCGAGAACACCTGGTTGATCGCGGCCAGCGTCAGGGCCAGCGCTATCAATCCGCGGTAATTCCGAAGGTAGCGGTATAGCAGCGTCATTGTTCAGAAGTAAGGTGCCGGGTACGAAAGGTCCCCAGTGGTACACACTTTCGACGTGCTGACGCTGGAGGCGGATCCAGGTAGGGGAACTGGAGTCAGATGTGGCGAATGAGCGGGCGACCGGGACACGAGGCGCGTGATGTCTATCGGTCGGCAGGGCATTGGCGAGGCGCGGGACGCCCCGCCAGTCGAATGTGCGTCAGCCTCGATCGCCAGCGCGGCGGATGGTCTGCCGTTTGCCCTCACTCCAGTCTTCGCGCCGGAGCGGATCGCGGCCGCGGCGGCGCTCCCGGCTGGTACGCCGCTCCGGCTCCGTGAAGACGCGCAACAGACGCTTCCACGATCCGATCGCGGTTGCGTCACGTGGTTCACCTGACGACGCTCCAGGGTGCCCGTCGTAGTTCTGATTCGGATCCTCGCCAAGCAGACCTGCGGACGACTGCTGTAGCCAGGAGTCCGTCAGGTTCCGTCTGCCGTCCCGCGACGTCGTGGCGTGACTGGAGGTTGGTTGATGGGAATTCGCGATATCGGACGATCGCCGCTCTGGAAGGCGACGGTGGACAATCGACGGCGCGCTGGTGTTCAGATCCATTGCGTCTTTCAAGGGCTGAAAGGGTCGACGACCCCATCACGCCCGCGTGTAAGTCGCCTATGCCTGACACCGAAGCCAGGCTGACGACGGAATCATCGATAGTGGTGGAAGACCAACGAGAACGTTCCGTTCTGCAAAATCGAATCGCTCTGAGATCTGACGTTTCGGTCGAGGCGCCGGTTGGCTGTCGGGCTAGACCCTGACCGTGTATGCACCCAACGCGACACAACACGCTTCACTCTTCAGGCGCAACTCGCTCCAGTGAAGCAAAACAAATACCCGCTTCGAATACGTCAATGCGGGCCTCAACTTCAAACTGGAGGTTCGCGTTGTCGATCCCGAGAGAGCGCGGATACCGCCTGAGGACACGTGGTTTCGACGCAGACGCGTCCAATGGATGGGGTCGAATCAGCGATTTCGGCTGAGTGTCATTTCTGCACGTTCTGCTGCGATCTGACGACGTTTACTGTTTCTTGGACTCGGCTTACGCGGGCGGTCGGTACCGGGGGCGTCCGTGTCTAACCTTTGGCGATGGGCAGCGTCACTTCAAACCTGGCGCCTTGCCCCTCTCCAAGGCTCTCCACGCTGATCGTGCCGCCATGAAGCTCGACGAAATGACGCGCGAGGGCGAGGCCGAGACCGAGCCCACCCTGTCGGCCCTGCGAGGATCCTTCCTGCCAGAAGCGCTGAAATACGTAGGGGAGGGACTCTGGTCGAATGCCTATCCCGGTGTCCGACACGGTCACAGTAGCAGCGAGGTCCTGCCTGATCAGCCGCACACTTACGCGCCCATCACGCGGTGTGAACTTCACCGCATTGCTCAGCAAATTCCAGAACACCTGCTGAATCCGATCGGGATCGCACAGCGCCATCACCGGCGCCTGTGGCATCTCGACCTCGAGCACGACCCCTTTCGCTGCAGCCGTCGGTCGCACGACGTCGAGCGCAGCCTCGACGCCTTGGCGGAGGTCGGAGGACGTCACCTTCATCCGGATCTTGCCCGTGACGATGCTGGAGACGTCTAGGACATCGGAGACGAGCTGCGAGAGGATCTGTGTGTTTCGCTCGACGATCTGGATCACACGTTCCTGCCCACCCTCGCCAACATGCCCGAGGCGCAGCATACGCACGTAGCCCATCACGGCGTTCAACGGTGTTCGCAGCTCGTGGGAGAGCATCGCGAGGAACTCGTCCTTCACGCGATTGGCTTCTTCGGCCTGTCGCGCGATGGCGCGCTGGAGCGTGATGTCCCGCGCGATCTTGGAGGCGCCAATGACCGTCCCGTCGGCATCTTTAATCGGGGAGACCGTCAGCGAGATCTCGAGGAGGCTGCCGTCCTTCCGCTGACGGACCGTCTCGAAATGATCGATGCTTCTCCCGGACCTGACGCGCGCGAGCACCTCGTCTTCCTCTGCCAGGCGCTCTTTCGGGATAATCAGGGAAATCGGCCGACCTATGATCTCGGACGCGGTATAGCCGAACATCCGTTCCGCGGCGCGGTTCCAGGTCTGGACTACTCCGTTGAGATCCTTGCTGGCGATCGCGTCCTCGGACGAATCCACTATTGCCGCGAGGCGCAACGCAGCCCGATCGACGATCGCTTCTGTTGCAGGCTTCTCCACGTCCCACCGAAGAGTGTGTCCGATTTCGCACACGAAGGCCACTCGCGTCGTACGCAGCTCAGCCTTGGTGAAGCCGACGAGTGCCTGCTTGGTCGCATTCGTTCAAGCGGCCGCGCGCCGCCCGGGATAGAGTCTGGGCCATGCAGAACACTCTTCGATGGAGCCTCGTGTCCGCGCTGGCCTTCGCCCTCTGGTCACCTGGGCTTTCTCTAGCAGAACAGGCCGCGCCGCGTGCGTCCATCAAGGATGTCTCATGGATCGAGGGGACATGGGCCTCGACGTCCGGCGCGAGGACTGTCGAAGAGCGCTGGACACCGCCGGCAGGAGGGACGATGTTTGCCGTCTCCCGAACGGTCGCTGGCGAGCGGCTCGTCGAGTTCGAGTACCTCCGGATCGTCGAGCGCGACGGAGGCCTCCTCTACATCGCCCAACCCAACGGGCAGCCGCCGACCGAATTCCGGCTGACGCACCTCGACGGAAAGTCGGTGACGTTCGAGAACCCGGCGCACGACTTTCCGAAAGTCATCGCGTACCAGGCGCGACCGGACGGATCGCTCGAGGCGTCCATCAGCGGCGAGAAAGGGCAGAAGAAGATGTCGTGGGTGTTCGAGCGAAAGTAGTCCGCGGGAGCTGTCACTTTCGCTTGAACACCGGTGGCGCTTCGGGGATCGCTGCACCGTCGTGGCGTGGCTCCGATCCGGCGAAGTGCACGCCGGCGCCGTCGGTCATGACCGCCTGGCCGTAACCAAACGTCGACGAGCGCGGCGCGATCGTCCGCACGACGTGCCCCATAGCCGCCAGCTCGGAACGCGTCGCCTCGGGAACGAGCGCTTCGACGTCGACGTCACAGCCCTGGAACGTGAGCTTCGTGAACCGTCCGACCTCCAGCGCCTGCTGCACATCGAGGCCAAAGTCCACGACGTCCGAGACGAACTGCGCGTGCGCCTGTGCCTGATTGAAGCCGCCCATGATCCCGAACCCGATCCTCACGTCGTCTTTTTCCATGAACCCCGGAATGATCGTGTGAAGCGGGCGCTTGCGCGGCGCGATCTGGTTGGGATGCCCGTCCTCCAGCGTGAAGAGTCCGCCGCGGTTGTGCAGCATGACGCCGGTGCCCGGTGCGACCACGCCGCTCCCGAACCCGGAGTACAGACTCTGAATGAGCGAGACGATGTTGCCGTCGCGATCGACCACTGAAAGATAGATGGTGTCTCCGCCGGACGCATCCGTCAGTCCCGACAGGTGCGTGGGCTCGACCGAGCACGCGGCCTTCTTCGGATCGATCAGCGCCGCGCGCGCCTTGCCCTGCGCCTTGCTGAGCATCGGCATGACCGGCACCTTGGTGAACCTGCGATCAGCCACGTAACGCAGCATGTCGGCGTAGGCGAGCTTCTTCGCCTCGATCATCAGGTGCATCGCCTTGGTGCTCGTGAGGCCGTACTCGCCGAGCGGATACTGCTCCATGATGTTCAGCATCATGAGCGCGGCGATCCCCTGCGTGTTTGGAGGCAGCTCGGAGACGGTCCAGCCGCGATAGGTCGTCGAAATCGGCTCGACCCATTCCGGCTGGAAGTCCTTCAGGTCGGCGGCCGTCATCGTCCCGCCAAGCTCGCGCTCCACGGCGAGAATCGCGTCGGCTGTCTTGCCTTCGTAGAATCCTGCGGCGCCTTTTTCGGCGATCAGTCGCAACGTCGCCGCCAGCGCAGGATTCTTGAAGATCTCTCCCGCATGCGGCGCCCGGCCGTTCGGCAGAAAGACTTCCGCCGCGTGGGGCCCTGCGGAAAGCTTGGCCGAAGCTCCCTGCCATGCACGAGAGATGACATCCGTGACGGGGAATCCGTCCTCGGCGTAGAAGATCGCGGGCGCGAGAAGGTCGGAGAGTGGCAGGGCACCGAACCGGCCGCGGAACATCTCCCAGCCCTTGACCACACCAGGAACGGTGACGGAGTAGATGCCCGTATTCGGCATCTGCGTGAATTTCCTGGACCGGAGGAATTCGGGCGTGAGCCCGCTCGGAGCCCACCCTCCCGCATTCAGGCCGTACAGCTTCTGGGTCCTGGCCTCGTAGTAGATCGCGAAGAGGTCGCCGCCGAGTCCGTTGTTCTGAGGCTCGACGAGCCCCATCACCGCGTTGGCAGCAATCGCGGCATCGACGGCGTTGCCGCCGCGCTCGAGAATCTGCACGCCCGCGCGGGCGGCCAGCGGCTGGCTCGCGGCAACGATGCCGTACTTGGTCGCAATCTTCGAGCGTCCGACCTGGACGGCTGGGTGACCTGTCGTCTGCTGCTCGCTCATAGCTCCCGAAAGTGCGACGGCAAGAGCGACGCATCCACTCGCGAGTTCTTTCATCCTGCCCTCTTGCCGCAAAAGGGTATCGCGAGACGCGTTTCAGAGCCAGCCTCGACTGGCTCCCGTCGGCCGCGACGGCCCGGTCACTCGGACCACCCGAACCGACGTTCTCGTAGTAAATTGCCATGCAGCGCGCGTGCGCATCGGGTAAACCATCAGGCCGACCCCAATCCGAACGGAGCAACCAACGTGACGACGCATCCTTTGCAAGTGGCGGTCATCGTGCTGATGGCCTCTCTGGGAACCAGCGGTCTCGCGAGCGCGCAAGTCAAGACGGCCGGTGGAGAATTGAAGGGTTCGACCAGCGCCGACGGCCGGCTCCACATCTACAAGGGTATTCCCTACGGCGCGGCTCCGATCGGCGACCTCCGCTGGAAGGCGCCGAAGCCGGCGCCGCCATGGAAGGACGTCCGCGACGCTACCGAATTCGGACCCCAGTGCATGCAGGGATCGATATTCGGCGATATCACCTTCCCGCGTCCGGCGAGCGAAGACTGCTTGAACCTGAACGTCTGGACCCCGGCGACAACACCCAGCGATCGGCTGCCCGTGATGGTGTGGATTCACGGCGGCGGGTTTCAGGCCGGCGCCGGCCCCGAGCCTCGACACGACGGCGAAGCGCTCGCGCGCAAAGGGGTCGTCGTCGTCACGCTCAACTACCGTCTTGGAGTGTTCGGGTTCCTCGCACACCCGGAGCTCGCGAGTGAGTCCGGCCGGAACGCGGCCGGCAATTACGGGATGCTCGATCAGGTCGCTGCGCTCACCTGGGTGCGGGAGAACATCGCCGCCTTCGGCGGCGATCCGCGCAACGTCACGATCTTCGGCGAATCGGCCGGGTCCTTCGCCGTGAGCGCGCTGATGGCATCGCCGCTCGCGACAGGGTTGTTTCACAAAGCCATCGGCGAGAGCGGCGCATACTTCTCGGGCGCCAGCGGAACGCTGGGGCTCCAGTCCGTCGCGGCGACCGGGCAGCAGGGCGTGAAGTTCGCGGCAGCGGTCGGCGCCGAGTCGCTCGCGGCGCTTCGCGCCAGGCCGGCCGAGGAGATCCTGCAGGCCGCGCTGAAATTCCAACCGTGGTTCACCCCGAACATCGACGGCTACTTCCTTCCGGTAGACGTGTACGCGATCTATGCAGCGGGCAAGCAGGCTCGAGTGCCGCTGCTCGCGGGCTGGAATGCGGACGAGAGTCGGGCCGGTGTCGTGCTCGCGAAGCAGAAGCCGACGGCGCAGACGTTCACCGAGTCCACCCGGACGCGTTTTGGCGATCAGGCTGACGCGGTCCTCAAGGCCTACCCCGCCGCGACTGACGAGGAGGCTCTCGAGTCAGCCGCTTCCCTGACGAGCGATCTCTTCATCGGCCACTCGACATGGAAGTGGATCGAGATGCACGCGCAGACCGGCGGCGCCCCCGTGTACCGCTACTCATTCGACAGGAAGATCCCGGTTCCGCCGGACGAGAAGGTCAACGGGATGCCCGCGACGTCGCGCGACGTCGGCGCGCGCCATGCGGGAGAGATCCAGTATGTCTTCGGCACGCTCGACTCCGTGCCGAAGGTCACGTGGGAAGCGAGCGATCGAAAGCTCTCGGATGCCATGGTCACGTATTGGACCAACTTCGCACGAACGGGCGATCCGAACGGCTCCGGGCTGCCGAAATGGCCGCGCTACGAGGTGAACGGCAGCCGCGTGCTGCACCTCGACGAGACGATCCGGGACGCACCGGACTCGCTCAGGCCGCGCTACCAGGCGATCGACGCATACGTGCAGAAAGCGCGCGAGAAGTAGGTCGGATCGTCATCGCCCTGGTTGCCCGTTCAAGGGCCGGTTCAGCCAGACGGGCTGCACGAACGCCCCGTTGCCCGCCGAGTCCCATGCGGCGAACCGCACCCAGGACTTGCCCGCCGCATTGAAGGGGATCGAGAAGCGCTTGCTCGAATTCGGGAGAAGTTCCGTCGCCCGCACGATCTTTCGATCGACTCTCTTTCCATCGCCCCAGACTACTTCCACGAACTCCAGCGGATACGTCCATTCCAGGTTCGCCTCGATCGTCCGCTGATCGCCCGTGCCCGCAACCGAATAACTGGTGATCAGCACTTCGCCCGTCGTGACCCAGAAGTCACCGTTTCGAAGCGATCGCAGGATCGGCGTCCAGTCTTCCGCCGGTCCGGGCAGCCTGTCCATCTTCACGTAGCTCACGGGATGGCCCGGATAGATGTCGTCCTCCGGGCCCTTGCGATAGGTGTCCACGTCGGCGATCAGGTACTTCGGCCGCAGGCCGCTGTCGGCGTACAGGTTGTTCATCGTGTCGATCGCGTCGAAGCAGCGCCACTCGCAGAGGCGTTCCTCGGAGAGGTCCTGCCCCATCCCCGGCTTGAAGGCGATCCCAAAGTACCGATCGTTCTTCACGTACGCCTTTTCGAGGATGGCATCCGGATAACCGGTGGTGCCCTTGGTGCGCGGGTGCGCGTGGAACCAGTAGCCATCCTCCGCGTCCAGCATCTGCTGAACATCCTCTGCACTTGCCGTGTGATAGACCTTTCCGAAGCCCGCTACGTCCTCGGTAGACGGCTGGCCGGGCTCACGCCGGCGGGTCCAGTACACGTTCTTCGGGAACAGGATGTTGTAGTGCCCGCCGAAGTACACGCTCGGCTCTTCCCATGGCGTCACGAGAAAATCCCTGTCCGACGCCTTCTGTGAGGCGACGGCGTAGTCCCGCTGATCCTCCAGACGTCCCCTTCCTGCATCGGTGCCGCGAAGGTCTCCATGGAAGTCGCTCAAGCCCACGATGTTGATCCCCGCGGCGCGCATCACCATCAGGTCCTGAAAGGCGTTGTCCAGCGATCCCGACGCGCGCTGACGCTCCGTGAACCTGAGATGGAAGTGGTTCACCATCGTCTTGTAGCCGGCAATCGGCTTGAAATGGTCGTCGTGGGTGAAGCTCATGACCGCCCGGCGCGTCGGCTCGGCGGCTTCCGGACTCGCGTAGAAGTAGACGGCCATCCGTTGCAGCGTTCCAGGAGGCGCGTTGTAGAGGGCGAAGTTGTCGGCGTACTCCGCGACGTCTTCTCCGTCGGCCTGACGAACGCCGAGGCCGTACAGAGCCTCGCCGTCCTTGCGATACCAGACGTACCCGAGGTTCGTGTCGACTTCACGCGTGAAGAAGAAAACGTGTGGCGGCGTGAAGGTGGCCAGCGACCCGCCTTTGCCTTCCGCGACGAGCACGCGATTCTTCGCGCGAACGGTGACTCGGTGTTCGTTGGCGACGCCTCCGAACTCGTACTGCTGGGCGTTGCCACCGGTGTCGCGCCAGGTGACTCGCGGCAGAAGCGACGTGGAGAGCCCTTTCAGGCCGGCCTCGTATTTGTACGCGACGGATTGCTCGTCAGTGCTGGCGATCGCTTCCATGCGGAACAGGTTCGTGCCGCGATAGCTGGTGAAGCGCAGGCTTCCTGTGAAGATGCCCATCGACAGTCCGGGGAACGTCACCTCGAGCCGCGCGCCGTCGGTCTTCACAGCGCACGCTCCCGCCGAGAACGTCGCTGTGGATTTGCGAATCTCCTTGGGATCGCGGGGTGCGCCGTAGACTCGACCGACGCCGCCGCTCGGGCCGGCCGCGCGGCCTCGCCCGTCGACACCCGCGGCTGGCGGAGGCGCCGGCATCACGAGCGGTGCATCCCAGAAGGCGTACCACTTGTTCTTCTCGATCACCTCCGGCGTGATCTTGACCCCGAGGTCTTCGAGCGGCTGTCCCTGCTGCGTCGTCATGCGCCGCAGGCCGCTGACGACGTAGTACTCCGGCGTCAGGTTCTGACCCAGCGGGGACCAGGCGCCTGCCGCTTTCCGGACCGCCAGCTCTCGAATCACGGGTTGGCCGGAATCGATTGCGTATCGGGCGCGCAGCTCGGATCCGTTCTGGCCTTCCCACGTCACCGCGAGCCCGTCTCTCTCCGCAACCGCTGTGAGACCCGTCACAGGCTGGTACTGGGTGAGGTCACAGTTCACGGGTGGCGCGATCGCGGCGGCCGTTGCGGCCGCGCCGCGCGAGAGAAAACCGGCAACGGATGCAGCGGCGACGACCAGAGCAGTGCCGACAACAAATCTTCTGAGACGTCTCTGCCCCATGAGGTCCTCCAAGCACACGCGAGCGTCCTTTTACCACACATGTCATGGACGAGCCCACCTGATCGCTGGCACGCCGCATCTTCCTGAGGCTCCGACTCGTTCAAGCCTCAGACAGCGCGAGCGGTGGGGCGTATCCGTCCGCTCGACGTTGCGACACCATGGGCCGGCCTGCTAGCGTAGCCGCGTGAGCCGACGAACGATCGACGGCGACATGAGGCGGCTCGTCGACGCACTCGCCGCCGAGCGGGGGCTGATCGTCGCGCTGACCGGCGCGGGGATCAGCCTGGCAAGCGGCATCCCGACGTTCAGGGGAACCGATCCTGGCGCGATCTGGGCTCGCGACATCACGGAGCTGGCCACGCTGCGCTATTTCTCTTCGGATCCTGTCGGGTCCTGGCGATGGTATCGAAAGCGGTTTCTCGGCGTCCTTGCGGCGCGCCCGAATCCGGCGCACCGCGCGCTCACGATACTCGAACGGTGGCAGGCCGCACGACGCGGCGACTTCCTGCTTGTGACGCAGAACATCGACACGCTGCACGAACAGGCCGGATCCCGACGCCTCGTCAAGGTCCACGGATCCGCCGACCGGTGCCGATGCTCGGATCCCTCGTGCCGGCTCGGCGCCCTCGACTCACTCGCGCTCGATGACGTCGACTTCAGCAGCTTTGACCGCGACCCACGCGTTGACGCCGTTCCGCAGTGCCCGTCCTGCGGCGCGATGGTGCGGCCGCACGTGCTGTGGTTCGACGAGTACTACACGAGCCACGCGGACTATCAGTGGCATTTCGTGGACGCGGCCGCCGCGCGCCTGCGGCTTCTGCTCTGCGTGGGGACCTCGCTGGCCGTGGGGGTGACGTCGTTTCTGCAGTCAACCGCCGCGAGGTCGCGTGCGCCAGTCTTCCTTGTCGATCCTGGCGAGCGCCCGCGTGAGGCACACCAATCGAGCGTGCACATCCGCGCGAAGGCTGAGGAATTCCTTCCGGAGGTCTGTCGAGCGTTGGATATCGATCTGGGGGTTTGAGAACGCGTTGCCGGGGGCTGAAGCCCCCCGGCCTACATCAACCTCGTCACTGGGGCCATCCGTCCTGCGGCAGGCCTGGGGCGAGCTTCAAAGCGTTCCGGAAATACAGCTTCTTCAAAACCTCGTCCGGCAGTCCGACTCCATACAGCTTCCAGAACGCGTGATAGTCGCGGTAGTAGTCGAAGTACTCGTCCGTCGTCTCGAAGACTCGCCAGTAGTAGGGGTACTCTTCGGGTTGGAACGAGTCCTTACCGAACAGCAGCCTGTCCTGATACTTGATGAAGAAATCGTGCGCCGCGCGCGGCTGACGCCCGATGTCGTACAGCACGGCGCCAACCTCGGTGGACACATTGGGCAACGAATCGAGGAGGCGTCCAAGGCGAGCAAGGTCGTTCGCGTACCACGCCATGTGCGCGGCCACGAACTTCGTGTTCGGATGTTTCTTGAACATCCGGTCGCGCTCGGCCATGAGCTCCTCGAACTTCGGAAACCTGTCCGGCGGGTACCGGCGGTCGGTGAAGAGCGACAGTTCCAGCCACCGCTCGTTCTTGAAGTCAATTGGCTCGAAGAACTCCTGCGGGTCGGCGGTGTGGATGAAGACGGGGACGTGGAGGCGGGCGCACTCGTCCCAGACGGGATCGAGCTCGGGATCGTCGATCGTGAGCCGGGTCCCATCCGCTTTCATGGTCGAGAGCCCGAGGCCCTTTCCAATCTCCCCCACCCCGACGGCCCCTGCCGCGATGTCCGCCTGCAGCTGCTTGATCGCCTTCTCGGACCACCCCGGACCCACACCCTGGAAGCTGATCCCCGCAAGCACCCGGACGCGATCTTTGTACTGCGTGCCGCGTATCGTTTCGAGCGTGCGCTGGAGGCGCTCCCCGGACGTATTGTCAGCGCTCACCATCAGGCGCACGTTGAGTGTGTCCAACGCCCCCACGAGGCTTGCAAGGCCCTCGGGCGAACCGAACGCTCCCTGAGGATGCCCGTGGAAGTCGATGGCCGGATACTTCGCCTTCGGCACCTTGTGTTCGGCCGTCACGAGCGTGGACGCCGGTCGGTAGTCGACGATGCTCGGGGGCGGAAAGCCGGGAGCCTGGCAGATTCTTGGGCGGACCTCCGTCATGCCCTGCGGGCACTCCTCCCCCGCCTGTATCGGCGTGCCACCTCTGAAGCCGCGTCCCCCCTGGCGCCCCCCGGGTCCGGCGCCTCCTGGCGGAGGCCCTTGCGGGGCCGTTCCCGCGGCCGGCGGCTGAGGAGCCGGCGCGGCGGGCGCCTGCGGCGACTGCTGCGCCGTCAGCGCGACGCCGAGTACCAGGCTGGCGAGCAAGAAGGCTGTCCTCCGAACGAGATCAGGCATCAATAAAGACTCCTTGGAGGCTCCAGAATACTGCACTCATAGCCTTGACCGGTGACCAGACATATTGAACGATCGGTGGCGAAGGGCATGACTACCCGACCAGCGCAACGTCGCGCGTTTCTCCAACTTCTGGTGGCGGCATGCGTCGTTCCCATTCGGGGCCTGGGCCAGAGCCGAGCGCTCCCGACTGGTGTCACCATCGACGAAGCCACGGCCAGCTATCACGTTTTTCCCAAGGGCCGGATCCAGGACGCGCTCGAAGCGGCCGCACGCGATCCGGTCAACAAGACCGTCCTCGTTCACGCGGGAACCTATCGTCCGCCCGCCAGGGGGCAGGCCCTCATCTGGTTCAACGCACGTCACGACGGCATCACGCTGGAGGCCGTGGGCGACGTGACGCTCACCGCCGCCAATCCCGAGGTGGCCGATTCCGACCTCCCGAGCTATCCCGCGGTCGTCAACCACGTCGTTTATTTCGGCGATGGCGTGTCGCGAAAGACCGTGCTGCGCGGCTTCAAGATCACAGGCGCCCGAGCCTTCACCACCGGGTCCGGAGAGAAGTCGCCGATCGAATCGGACGACATCCGGAAGACGCCCTTCTTCTATGCCGACGGCGGCGGACTCAAGGTTTACGCGAGGTCGTATCCGACGATCGAACACGTCGAGATCTACGGGAACTACACCAGCCCGTGCGGCGCCGGCGTGTCGGTCGAACATCTCGGGCAGGTGCAGGAGGCGGTGCTCTTCCGGAATTGCATCTTCCGCGGCAACCGCACGCAGATAACCGGATCCGCCTTCGACCTCCTCCACGGAAGTCGCGCCGCCATCGAGAACTGTCTCTTCGTCGGCAACATCGCCAACCTCGGAGTCGACTACGTCGGGATGCTGGGCGGGGCGGAGTATCACGCCGAGCACGGATCCGGCGCCTTGAGCGTGTTCGAGGGCTCGAGTGCGTCCGTCAGCAGGTGCACCTTCACCGGCAACTGGAACGGCGTCGACGACAACGGCACCGGAAGCACGTACGTCGACAGCATCTTCTGGAAGAACACGCTCGCCGGAGGTATTTCAACGGGGGCTCGTTACGAGCTCGATATCACGGATGGCGCCGGCGTGCGCGGCTCGTTCATTCACGGCGAGGTCAACGACCTGCGCGGAACGATCGACAAAGGATCGAACACGCTCGATCCCCCGGATCCACAATTCGATGCCCAGTTCGCTCCGCGGGCGCCCCGATATCAGACCGTCGGATACCGGCCTGTGAAGGCTCCATCGTCCGAGCGGAGCAAAGGTGTTGGCCCTACTCTTCCTTGATCTCGATCAGCGAGTTGACTTTGAACGGCGGCCTGACAGTCTGCGTCTTGCCAGACGGCCACTTCACGTCGATGCTCTCCACGGCCTGAGCGGACCCGAGCCCGAAATACAGCGGGTACAGGCTATGCGACAGGTACCCGGAACCGCCGTCCATGACCTTCGTATACGACGACCCCGCGGCGGTGACCTTGACGACGGCACCGAGCCCGTCGCGATTCGAGGTGGAGCCAATGAGCTTGACCGCTACGTAGTGGACGGTCGTCCTGTCGGTCAGGTTGCTCACGAGCACCATCGGCGACGCGTTGAAGTCATTGGTGACGATGTCGAGATCGCCGTCGCCGTCGACGTCGAAGATGGCTGCCGATCGCGTGCCGCGGGCGCCCAGCACCGACACCAGGCCGGTCTGCCCGACTGCTTCCTTGTGGTCCTTGTCCTTGCCCGAAGCGTCGAGCTCGAACCACGGTACGGCCACTCCGCCGGCGCGCGGCTCGATCCCCAGCGCGAATTCCGCGTCGACGAATCGCTGCCCGCGATCGTTGAGTTTTACGGAATTCACCATGTATCTGAACGGGAAGTTCATGCCGGATGCGATGAACACGTCGTCGAACCCATCGGCGTTCAAGTCGCCGACGCTCGGGCCCCATGGACAGTAGTTCTCGACACCGAGTGAATCGGACGCTTCGTGGAACTTCCCGGGACCGTCCTTGACGAAGAACGAGTTCCCCCAAATGCTGGTCTTGCCCGTGCCGCGGAACGACACGGGCCACTTCATGTCCGACTTCAATTTTTCCCGTTCCGGGCCGATCTCCTGGCTCATGTCGGAGTGCATGTCCGTAACGAAGATGTCGATCCGCCCGTCGTTGTTGAAGTCGAACGTTTTGATACCCATCGAGCCCCACGAGGTCCGCGGGAACATCTGGCGGCTCTTCTTGACGAAGTGGGTGCCGTCGACGTTCTCGTAGTACTGATCGTCGCCCTGCATGTTCAGGACGTAGAGATCGGGCCAGCCATCCTCGTTGGCGTCGAGGGCCGTGGCGTCACCCGACCATGACGTATCCATAAGGCCCGTCCGCTGGGAGACGTCAACGAAGCGGTTCCCGCCCTGGTTCCGATACAGGATGCTGCGTTCCGCACGCTGCGGCTTCAGGTGGCCGGAGAACGCGTCCTCGAAAGCAACGTAGTACTTGTAGGCGCCGTCGCCGGCAATCGTGTCCGTGGTGTAGCGCCCGACGTTCACGAGAAAGAGGTCAAGACGGCCGTCGCGGTCGTAGTCGAAGAACACCGCGCCGGATGAATGGCCCACGTAGTCGAGGCCCGACGCAGCGGAGATGTCTCGGAACCGGCCGTGGCCGTCGTTCTCGAACAGCATGTTGCCGCCGCGCACCGTCGTGACGTACAGGTCGGCATCCCCGTCGTTGTCGATGTCCGCGAACGAGGCGGAGACGCTGATCTTCCCGGGGACACCCACTCCAGCGGACGCCGTGATGTCCTGAAACTTCCCGCCTCCGAGACCTTTCCACAACTGATTGCCGCCCACCTGATTGACGAAGTAGAGGTCAATCACACCGTCCCCATCGACGTCCGCTATCGCGAGGCCGTTTCCATGGTCGTAGTGCGCCGCCTTGTACGTCTTTCCAGCATCGTCGACGCTCCGGTGCCTGAACGTGATGCCGCTTTGTTCGAGCCGATCGGTGAACTGGAAGTCATGGAACGCCGCGACGCTCTCGATGCTCTTCATCTGGGCGTCGCGAAGCCCGTTCATCCACGACACGTCCTGAAGATCGTCGGGCACCGGCTTGACGACGGCAGTCCGGGTCGGAGCCTGAGCGATCCGGGTGACACGTCCCCCATGCAGGAGCGCCGAGCCGAGAACGACGAAGAACAGGAGCGTCGAGAGCTTGCGGACGTACGTCAAATCAAGCCACCTGGATTCTGAAGAGGGACATTCGGGGAGCGTGGTGCCATTGTAAGACGGGGCGGTTGGATTTCCGGGGTTCAAGGGGTTCAGGGGTTCAGGGGTTCGAGGTTCCGGGTTCGCAGAAGGCGAGCGCGCCGCCGGCCAGCCTCCGCTGAAGCTACGGCGGCCCGCCGGAGCCTTGGCGAAGGCGGGAGCGGAGCGGGGCGCAGGGGCCCCCGCGAGCGGCCGCCTACGCGCCGCAGGCGCTTCGGCGAGCTCTCGCCGTAGCTTTTGGCGGAGGCGGAACGGCGTAGGGGGGTCCGGCCGCCTTCGCGCCGCAGGCGCTTCGGCGAGCCTCGCCGGAGCCCTCGGCGCAGGCTGGCGGGGCAAAGCCAACCGATCCCAAGGCGCGAGCCGAAGGCGAGCGCCCCGCCGGAGCGGAGCGGGGCTCAGGGGCCCCGCGAGCGACGGCGCAGGGGGGTCCGGCGGGGCGAAGCCCCCCGGTCAAAAAAAAGCGCCGACCAAGGAAGGGAGGAGGTCCGTCCTGGCCGGCGCTATTCAGTCGCCCGGCGCCGGGCGGCTGAAGAAGACGAATACTACCACTGAGCGGGTGCAGCCGCAGCCACACCCGCCCCGTCCAGTGTTTAGAACTGGAATCGAATCTGGAGCTGCAGGTTGCGCATGTTCTGCGCGCCCGTGGCGGCCCCAAAGCCCGCGTCCTTCGGCGCGAGGCGTGCTGAATTCAGCACGTTCCCGTCTACGCCCGGCGCCAGCGTCGTATTCCCCGCTGCGGCGACGAACTGGGGATTCCGGATCGTCAGGTCGGTCGGGCTGTTGAACTGAACTTGATTCTGACGGGCGTTGATGACCGTCACGTTGAAGGCATTGAACATATCCAGCCGGAACTGGAGCTGACGTGCGCCGCCCACCTTGATGTTGCGCACGATGGCCAGGTCCGTTGTGTGGTCTGCACAGGCGCGCATGATGTTGCGGCCCGACTCCAGGCCGAGGCTGTTATACGTCGGTCCCGTCACAGCCGTGCGATTGAACTGCGCGTACTGATCGCTGGAGCAGCCGCTGCCCGCATCGCCGAGATACACAATCCTGGCGTTGTAGTCCGGCGAACCGGTCAGGTTCTTGGCCGAGCCGTTGTTCTGGTAGGTGTAGGTGAGATCGTAGGGGTCGCCGGATCTCGCCGAGAACACGCCAGAAAGCTGCCAGTCGTTGAGGATCGCCCCGACAATGTTTCCGAGCTTCGGGGATGCCTTCGGAGTTTCCCAGACCGCATTCGCCCTGAAGACGTGCGGAATGATCGCGAGGTTGTTCAGCAGCTGCTCGTACTGTGCCTGGTCGGAGCGAACGGAGATCGTGCCGTCCGGCGCGTGTTGCAGCCGTTCCTGCAGACCGGTGTTGCCGGTCCACGAAATGCTGTAGGTGTAGTTCACGGCGAACGCCAAGCCGTCGCGGAACCGGCGGTTGAGGTTGGCCTGAATGGAGTGATACGTGTCGTGGAAGTCCGTGGTGTTCTGATTGATGTTGCCCAGCCCTTTGTAAGTCCGGAGCTGGTTGTCAATCGTGTTCGCACCTGGGACCGTGCTGGTCTGTGTCGTGTCCTGGTTGGCTGGGAGGTACGCCGCGCCGATGTCCACTGCGTTCAGGTTGACCGTTGTGCCACCCTGCAATCCGCCAAGGCGGTTGTAGCCGTGGTTGCCGACGTAGGACACGTCGACGGATGCCGACCAGGGTAGTGCCACCTGCACGCCGCCCTGCCACTGCCAGGATGCCGGCACCTTCGCGTCGTACTGGAAGGTCACGAGCCCGGGTACGCCAATCGTCTTCAAGCCACCGGTGCCGCCGACGTTCTGCAACTGACCGCTGCGGAGGTCCTGCGCGCTGGCGATGGGCGGGTTGCCGGGAATCGAGAAGACGGTGTTGCCGTCCGGGCGGTCATAGAATATCCCGCCGCCGCCGCGGAGGATCAACCGTTGGTTGCCGGTGAGGTCGTACGCCGCGCCGAAACGCGGCCCAACCACGATCTTCGGCCAGACGTAGCTGGTCTTGGCAATGCCATCGCCCGCCGCCCTGATCCCGTCATTCAGATTCCCGACGCCAGGGATCGGCGTGCCGATGGCCGCCTGCGTGTTCGGCAGGCCCGGAATCGTGAGGGGCTGTTGGGTAATGGGGTTGTAGGCGTTGCGAACGCCATTCACCAACGTAGCCTGGTACAACACCGGTGCCTGAGAAGCCGACCACTGCTCCGGGAAGAAGTTCGACATCTGGCCGAACTGGTCGTACTGCGGCTGCTGCCGCGTGAACCGAATCCCGTAGTCCAGCGTCAACCGGCTGCTCGCTTTCCAGTTGTCCTGGGCGTAGAACTCGGTGTTGTTGTAGATCATGCTGCCTTCGATGAGCTTTTCAGCCTGAAGGTACTGCGTGAACACACCCATCGCGGCGTTGGCGTAGCCGAAGCCGCTGTCGATCGGGTTGTTCGTGTCGTTGCCGAAGTTGACGTAGCCCTGGAAGCTGAGGTTCGCCAGACCACCGGCTCCGGTGTTCTGCGCCTTGAAGCTGTGGTTGTTGTAGAAGCCGGTTTTGACCGTGTGACGGCCGGCGACCTTCGTCAAGCTGACGGCGTAGTCCTGCGTCCGGTTGATATTGAGCCATCCAGGATAGCGCTGGTTTGGCGGCGCGGCGCCGATGCGGCTGCCCCAGGCGAATACCGGCGGCAGATTGATCGACTTGCCGTCCCAGAACACAGGATTGAGGTCCTCCATGACCTGGTGCGCGTAATAGCGCGGATCGACCTCACCGGCGCCCGGGTACAGCAACGGGAAGTTGGCAAGTCCGCCAGCCGCACTGAGGCGGTTTGCCGTCTCGTTGACCAGGACCCCGTTCTCGTTTCCGCCCGCCAGCTCGTTGCGGATGAAGCCGTACGTGCCCTCGATGAACGTCGTCGGGTTCAGCGTGTAGTTGACCGTCGCCGCATAGTTGGTGATGTAGGGATACGGATTCAGGACGTCCGTGAAGCCCTGAATGAGGCCTGGCGTCGTGAGCTTTCGCGCCCGCTGACCGGAGTACTTGCCCGTAACCCGCAGCTTCGAGTTCATCTGGTAGTCGAGCCGTATCGCCGGCTGCTGGATCAGATCGTCCGTCGTCGGGATCGCGCTGCTCGGGATTTCGTAGTTGTAGTTGGTTCCTTTGGTCTGCGTGACGTTGGGAGCGGGGTACCGGTTGAGGATCGTCTGGCCAAGCGCATACAGCTTATCGGCCGGGATCTTGTTGCCGGCAATGTTTGCTCTCGTCAGCGGGTCGACCAGTTGCGGAATCGGATCCCCGTTGTTGTCCAGACTCTGCGAAAAGTCCCCTTGTCTCTCGAGTAGAGTCGGCACCCGCAAACGGATGGCGGCGCCGCCGTTGATCGCGGCTGTCGTCGGACGATACTCGTGCGCATAGAAGAAGAACAGTTTGTTGGTGGCGCCGGGCTTGCCGACCGGACCACCGATGGTGTATCCAAGAACTTTCTGGTCGGTCTTCGGCTTCGCATCGCCGTTGTGGGCGCGAACCCAGGAGTTCGCGTTCCAGTCGGAATCGGTCTGGATGTCGTACGCCGACCCGCGGAACTGGTTCGTGCCGCTCTTGGTCACGGCTGTGATCTGCAGGCCGCTCGAGCGACCGAACTCAGCCTGGTAGCCCTGCGTCAGGATCTTCACTTCGCCGATGGACTCGATGTTCATGTTGAGCATCTGGCCGTTGTTGCCCGTGTCCATGGCCGAGACGCCGTCCATCATGATGTTGTTCTGGCTGACGCCGCCCAGGCGGGTGGCCCCCGCCGACGCACCGCCGCTGATGGTGCCGGGCGCACTCGCTGCGAGGTTGGCGAAGTTCCCGCGGACGATCGGCAGGTTCTGCACCAGTTCGGTGTCGACGGTAAACGACCGCTCGCCGCTCTGCGACTGAACGATCGCCGCTTCGGCCGCTACGTTCACCGTTTCCGATGCGCCACCGACTTCGATGGTCATGTTCGGGACGGCCACGCGGTCACCGCCGCTGACCCGTACGCCTTTCCGCGTCAACGTCTTGAACCCCTCCATCGTCACTTCGACGGTGTAGACGTCGGCCGTTACGTTCGGAAACACGTAGTCACCACTCGCGTTGGTGACCGAGGGCGCTGACTTCGTGCCCTTCGTCTCGCTGACGAGCACGACCGTGGCGCCAGGGACGACACCGCCCTGCGCGTCTTTGACCGTGCCCGCGACGTTGCCCGTCGTGATCTGCGCTAAAGCGGGTGCAGCGAGCAACGCGCATAGCGCGAGCGCGGCAGCGACCCTCTCGAGCCTCCTCTGAGCCATCATGCATCCTCCCCTTTTACAGAACGACTGACGCCGTCATGGAAACCGTCCTCATGGAACCGCTTCCAGACGGCAGACGCGGCGGGCCACACAAATCCCGTCGCGTCCGGTTTACTTCAGTTGCGCTCAGGTTTCTACGCCCTTTGCCAGGCTGGTGTCAACGATTTTTCATAATCGATTCGCACAGCACAACAGGAACTTGCGGAGCGCAACCGCCGCGCGAGACGCATGCCACATTTCGGAACACAATCAGGGTCTCGAATACCTGGAAACACTTGTAAACAAAAGGTTACGCGTGAATTCGGCGCCGGCGGCGACATTTGGGACGCCGCCGGCACTGGGGAGGGGTATCTGAGCCTTAAAACTGGAACCTGATCTGTATCTGAAGGTTCCGCATCGTCTGGGCGCCAGTGGCGGCGCCAAAGCCGGCATTCCTCGGCTGCAGACGATTCGGATCGACCGTTCCGTCCGGAAGGTACTGTGAGTTCAGCACCGTCAGGTCGGTCGGGCTCCGGTACTGCACCGTCGTGTTGCGGTTGTTGATCACCACGACGTTGAAGGCGTTGAAGGCATCGAGCCGGAACTGGAGCTGGCGGGCGCCACCTACTTTAATGTTGCGCGCGATCGACAGGTCCACCGTTTTATCTGGGCACGAGGAGAGGATGTTCCGGCCCGATTCCAGTCCGAGGCTGTTATAGGACGGGCCCGTCACCGCCGCCGTGTTGAACTGGGCGTACGGGTTGTCCGAGCATCCCTTGCCGGGATCGCCGATGTACAGGATCTTGGCTGCGTAGTCTGGAGAGCCGGTCAGGTTCACGTTCTGTCCGTTGCTCTGATAGGTGTAGGTCAGATCGTTACTTGGCGTTGTTTGTAGACGTAGCCCCGAGCCCGCCGTCAGGATGCCCGAGAGCTGCCAGTCATTGAGGATGACAGCGGCAACGCGATCGGCGCCGGTTGTGCCGTGGAAGTCCGGCATGTCCCACACAGCGTTGGCCTTCAGGACGTGACGCTGAAGCGGCAGGTCGTTGTTCAGGGCTTCATACTGGATTTCACTCCGCGATTGCACTGCAAAAACAAAGTTCGCAGTGCGCAACAATTGCGGCGCGATGCGTCGCTCGCGCCTCGCGTGGCCGCTCTCGACGACCTGATATCATGGGCCGCTTTGAACGTCCGTTTTCTTGGCGTGGCGGTGTCACTGACCGCCTTCTGTTGTCTGACGGCGGGCCGTCTTGCAGGTGATCTGAGGGCCGAGGCACAGCAAGCTCAACCTGCGACTCAGAGCACCGCCGCCTACACCATCGTGTCCCGCGACGGCCGTCGGCCGCTCCCCGTACCGAGCGATCGGCGGTCAGGAGATGTTCGCCCTCGACGACCTGGCACGCGTCTTCGATCTCACGCTTCGCGAAGATGTCGCAGCGGGCGGCCTCACTGTGACAACGAAGTCTCAGACGATCGTGCTCAGCCCGGGCCAGGCGCTCGCCTCTGTCGGGGGCCGGCTGATCTCGCTCCCCGCCGCTCCGGTCCGCGAGGGCCGCGCGTGGTTCGTCCCGGTGGATTTCGTCTCGCGCGCGCTCGCACCCGCCATGGGTACGCGTGTCGATCTCCGGAAGCCGGCGCGGTTGATCATCGCTGGCGATCTCCGGATGCCTCAGATCACCGGACGGCTCGAGCCGCTCGGAACGCTGATCCGACTCACCCTGGACGTTGCTCCCGCCACGCCGCACGCGATCGCCCAGGAGGGCACCCGGCTGGTGATTCGATTCGAAGCAGATTCGCTGGACGCGACGCTGCCGTCCCCGACTGTCCCGGACCTGATTCAAGCGATCCGCCCTGGCGATGGTCCCGCGTCGCTGGTCGTCGACCTCGGTCCGCGCTTCGCGTCGTTCCGCACTGCCGACCTTCCAGGCGATCGCGGAGCAGGACGGATCCAGATCGACGTCGCAGCGCAAACGACCGAGCCGGCCCAGCAGCCAGCCACCCCGCAAACGCCGACAGCCCCCGGGACGCCGGGACCCGAACTTCCGCCGCTCGTCGATCTCGCGCCGGCTGGAGGAATCCGGACGATCGTGATCGATGCCGGTCACGGCGGTGGAGACGACGGCGCGCGCGGTGCGAACGGAACGCTCGAGAAGACCATCACGTTGAGCGTTGCTCGACGTTTGAAGGGGGCGCTCGAGTCGCGGCTCGGCGTTCGCGTCATCCTCACGCGGGACGGCGATCAGAGCGTGGGCCTGGACGAGCGTGCCGCACTCGCCAACAACAACAAGGCGGATCTCTTCGTCAGCCTGCACGCCAACGCCTCCGTCCGCCAGGCGATGTCCGGCGCGGAAGTCTTCTTCCTGAGTCTCGCGGAATACGGCGAGGAGGGTCAGCGCGTGGCGCAGAGCGCCAGCGAGGCGCTGCCCGTGTTCGGCGGTGCGTCGCGGGACATCGAGGTCACGCCCTGGGAGATGGCGCAGGCGCGGCACATCGAGCGCTCCGCCGCGCTGGCGAGCGCGGCCGAAGCATCGCTCCGCGCGGCCGTGCCCATGAGTCCGCGCGCGATCGAGCAGGCGCCTTTCCGCGTCCTCGTCGGCGTGAACATGCCGGCGATCATCGTCGAGATGGCATTCCTCTCGAATCCGCAGCAGGAACGCGAAGCCGCGGGCGACACGTTCCAGAACGCCATCGTCCAGGCCCTGGTGAACGGTATCGTGCGCTTCAGGGACGAGGCGCCGCGACCGACCGGCGCTGCGGCGGCCGCGCCGCCACGCGCGGCCGGACGCGAGGGTCGCTGATGCAGCGCCGCCTCGCGATCCCCATCGCGATTGCCGCGCTGGCGATCGTCTCCGGGTGGGTGCTGTTCGTCGGCCTGCCGCGCTGGTATGCGCCGAAGCCGACCGCTCCCGTCGCCGCGGCGCCCCCACCGGTGAGTGCCGAGCGCAAGATCACCGCGACGCTGTACTACGTTTCGGATGACGGGTCGCAGCTCGTCGGCGTGCAGCGCGAGGTTCCGTTTGGCGAGCCCGTGCTCGAGCAGGCCCGGCGGATCATCGAGGCACAGATCGCTCCGGCCGCGCAGCCGCTCGCTTCGGCCGTACCCGAGGGGACGACGCTGCGCAGCCTCTACCTCACGGACAAGGGCGAGGCGTTCGTGGACATGAGCGTGGAGATGCGGACCAAGCATCCGGGCGGCGCCCTCGACGAGCTGCTCACGGTCTACACGATTGTCAACGTGCTGACCGTCAACTTGCCGGCAATCCAGCGGGTGCAGATCCTGATCGACGGCCGGGAGGCTGACACGCTGGCAGGCCACGTCGATCTGCGTCATCCGCTGCAGAAGCAACTGAAATGGGTCAAGGTGGACAAGGAGTCATGATGAATCGTACCGATGGGCGTGCGCCCTCCGACCTCCGGACCACGCGCCTCACTCCAGGCTTTCTCGCGCACGCCGAGGGATCGGTCCTCATCGAGGCGGGACGCACCCGCGTCGTCTGCTCGGCCAGCGTCGAGGATCGGGTGCCGCCGTTCCTCCGCAATTCCGGCAAGGGCTGGGTGACGGCCGAGTACGGCATGCTGCCGCGCGCGACCTCCACACGCACGCAGCGCGAGGCGACCGCGGGCAAGGTTGGCGGCCGGACGCAGGAGATCCAACGGCTCATCGGACGGTCGCTGCGATCGGTGACCCGCCTGGCCGAGCTCGGCGAGCGGACGATCTGGATCGATTGCGACGTCATCCAGGCCGACGGCGGAACGCGCACGGCTTCCATTACCGGCGGCTTCGTCGCACTGGTCCTCGCACTGAAGAAGCTGAAGGAGAACGGCGTGCTTCGCGGCCTGCCCGTGCAGGATCACGTCGCTGCGACGAGCGTCGGTGTCGTCGGCGGGACTCCCATGCTCGACCTCGCTTACGAGGAGGATTCGCGAGCCGACGTCGACATGAATGTCGTCAAGACCGGCGACGGCCGCTTCATCGAAGTGCAGGGCACCGCGGAAGGACCACCGTTCGAGCGTCCGGCACTCGATGCGCTCCTGGAGCTTGCGGACGCCGGCATCCGGCAGCTCGTGTCGATGCAGCGCGAGATCCTGGGCGACATCGGCACTCCTCGCTCATGACGCTCGTCGTCGCCACGACCAACCCCGGCAAGATCCGCGAGATCACCGCGATCCTGCAGGGCGCGCCGGTCGACCTGCGGACGCTCGCGGACTTCCCGCCGATCGCCGAGCCGGACGAGACGGGCGCCACGTTCGCGGAAAATGCCCGGCTCAAGGCGCTCTACTACTCCCAGACGCTGGAACTGCCCTGCGTGGCAGACGACTCCGGAATTGAGATCGCCGCGCTCGGCAATCGTCCAGGCATCCACTCCGCGCGTTGGGAAGGGACCGACTACTCTGTGAAATTCGCGCGCATTCGCGAGCTGCTCCACGAGCAGGGGCTGGCGACGAGCGCCGCACGCTTCGTGTGCCGCGTCGCGCTCGCAGAGCGCGCGCGCATCGTCTTCGAGTCCGAGGGGATGATCGAAGGAGAGATTGCCCCGGAGCCGCGGGGTGAGCACGGTTTCGGCTACGACCCCATCTTTTTCTACGCGCCGTTCGGCCGCACGCTCGGCGAAGTGCCTCGTGACGAGAAGGCGACTGTCAGCCACCGAGGTCAGGCGTTTGCCGCGCTTCGTACATACTTATTACACCCTCCCAGTTAAAACACGTCACTGACTCATGCGGTACGGCTGAGGCGCGAACTTCCCAGCCGTGAGTATCCAACTGCACAGGGTGCGAACCTCCGGTGCCACACATGAAGGTATTCGCGCGAGCGGGGGCGGCCCACGGTTTGGTAAGTCGGCGCGAGCGAACGCCTACGCGCCGAAGGCGGAGGCGGAACGGCGTAGGGGGGTCCGGCCGCCTTCGCGCAGGCGCTACGGCGAGCCTCGCCGTAGCCTTCGGCGGAGGCGGGCGGGGCGAAGCCCGCCGATGCTAAGGCGCGAGCGACGCGAGCGCCCCGCCGGAGCGGAGCGGGGCGTATGGGGCCCCCGCGAGCGACGGCGTAGGGGGGTCTGGCGGGGCGAAGCCCCCCAGTTAGTACATGACAAGGCAGGGAGCTACAAACGCTCCCTGCAGCCTGTGGGCAGGCGTTATGACGGGGTGGGTTGCTCCAGCGGAACACCGGAGCGGCTTGGTCGGCGCTTTTCAGCGTCGCGACAGTCGTTATTAGAGCAACCCCGATGCCATATCCATGTAGAGGTCGAACGATCAGGTCGGGCGATCACCCGCACAACAGAGATCGGCACTCCACCGGGCGCCGAATACTAATCGACGGGTACCGAAAGAGCCAGCTGGGCACTTTGGCAAATCTGCGGGATTTCGGAGATCATGGCAAGCCATGCACGCAAATCCCTACGGAGAAGATCTGGGCAATCGGGATCCCTTGGAGGCGCTTGGCGAAACGCCGATTCGCATCCGCACCATCGTCGAGCGTTGGGGCGACGATCACTTCGAGCGAAGCTATGCGCCCGGCAAGTGGAGCGCCCGCCAGATTCTTGCTCACCTCGCGCAGACAGAACTGGCGTTGACGACACGCGCGCGTTTCGCGCTCAGCACGCCAGGCTACGTCGCACAACCGTTCTCGCAGGACGACTGGGTGCCACTCGATCAAGGCGCCGAGGCCCGCACCGCGCTCGACGCGTACATCGTTCTCAGAAAGCTGAACGTAGAAATGTGGCGGCGCCTGTCGCCGGATCAGCTCGCGCGTTCTTTTCAGCATCCCGAGTACGGCGAGCTCAGCGTCAGCTGGATCATGTCGCAGCTGGCGGGGCACGATATTCATCATTTGAAGCAGATCGAGCGGATCAAGTAGGGATCATGTCGGGATTCGAGATCCGGGATCCGGGATCCGGAAAGCCTCCCGATCTCGTTCAAGGATTCTTGGAAACTCACAGGCTTGAAGATCCCCAGAATCCTTCGCCGAGATCTCGAGGTTTACGGACCCCGGATCCCGGACCACGGATCCCGATCCGATCGCACTGCGACGAGCTCCGGCGCCTGATGACGATGTATCAGCGCGGGAGCCTGGAGGCGTTCGAGCAGGTATATGGGGCGCTGGCGCCGTCGCTGCGCGCGTATCTGACGGCGCTCACGCGCGATGTGTCGCAGGCTGACGACCTGGTGCAGGAATCGTTTCTCCAGATTCATCGTTCGCGCCACACGTATCGGCCGGACCTCCCCGCCCGGCCCTGGGTGTTCGCAATCGCGCGACACGTCTGGATGATGGATCTGCGCGCGCGGTCGCGACGGCCGGCGGTTTCGGGTGAGCTGCCGGAGCTGCCGGTGCCCGCAGAAATGGAGAGTCTCGCCGACCGTGATGCTTTGCGACGCGCGCTGGGGTCCCTCCTCGACGATCGCCGGGAGGCGCTCCTTCTCCATCACGTCTGGGGATTCAGCTTCGCCGAAATCGGACAGATGCTCGGAATCCGGGCCGATGCGGCGAAGCTTCGATCGAGCCGCGGCATGAACGACCTGCGCTCGATCCTGAGGCCGGAGACCCGCAATGCCTGACTTGCTGGACGCGCGCGTCCCGGCTGTTCTCCGCGACGCGGTCGCACGCGATCTGCGTCCCGTCAAGCCCCTCGCCCGCCCGGTCGTGCGAGCGTTGTGGCTCGCTCCGCTGGCAATCCTTCTCCTCGTTGCATCGGTTGTCGCATTTGGTCTTCGGCGCGATTCGCCCGCGCTCGGTCTCCCGCTGACGTGGGGCGCTTCGACCCTGCAGATGTTTCTCGGGCTCGTGCTGATTGCGGCGGCGCTCCGGGAGGCAGTCCCCGGCACGAGCCTCACCAGACGCGCGCTCGGCACGGCGTTCGCTACTGTCCTGATCGCGATCGCTACCATCACCTGGGCCACGTGGATCGTCAGTCCGACGCGGATTGCGCCCTGGGCCGCACTCTACGTCTGGCGAGTCTGTTTCGGCGGGACGATCCTCACGGCCCTTCCTGCGCTCGCGCTGTCCGGATGGCTCGTCGCCCGCGCGTTTCCACTCCGTCCACCGCTCGCGGGCGCCCTTTACGGCCTGGGCGCCGGATTGCTGGCTGATGCCGGCTGGCGGCTGTTCTGCCACTTCTCCGATCCCGTGCACGTGTTCGGCGCGCACACGGCCGCGATCGGAGTGACGTGCGTACTTGGTATCGCCACGGCAACGGTCCTCGCGCGTCGGTAGCTTTAGCCGCGGGGGCTGAAGCCCCCGCGCCACGCCAGATATTGGGCGGACTTTTCACGCTCCACCGACGCAAGACCATCGTGCCGCTCTACCGCGAGCACGTCTTCGCGCAGATCAAGCCGGCGACGAACACACGAATCGATCTCGGCCTCGCGCTCGGCGACACGAAGCCAACCGGCCGGCTGATCGACACCGCCGGCTTCGCGAAAAAGGATCGCATCACCCACCGGATCGAGATCTCGACCGTCAAGGACATCGACGCCGAAGTGACCCGGTGGTTGAAGAGGGGGTATGAAGGGAACTGACGTAGTGAGCTCTCCGCTCTCAGCCTTCAGCTTCAGCTCTCAGCGCCCGGCTGATTGCTGATTGCTGAGAGCTGACAGCTACCGGGGCCGGCAGCCCGACTCCAACTCAGCCGCTTTGCTGATAGACTGCCCGACAGACGACTGTCGACTGCGACTGTCGACTGCGACTGCGACTGTCGACTGACGACTGTGACTGTCGACCACGACTGTCGACTGACGACCGCCGACCGCCGACTGTGATGCGCGCCCTCTACATCATCCTGCCGACCCTTTGTATCCTGGCGATCGCCTATCGCTACTACAGCGCGTTCATCGCGGCACGCATCATGTCGCTCGACGACTCGAGGAGGACGCCGGCGCACGTACGCAACGACGGCCACAACTACCATCCGACGCATCGGCTCGTCCTGTTCGGTCATCATTTCGCCGCAATCACCGGCGCGGGCCCGCTCATCGGTCCCGTGCTCGCCGCTCAGTTCGGCTACGCGCCCGGACTGATCTGGCTCGTCGCCGGCGTCTGCCTGGCCGGGGCGGTCCAGGACTTCATCGTCCTCTGGGCCTCCACGCGGCGGGGCGGCGGATCGCTGGCAGAGATCGCGCGTGCCGAGATCGGCCCCGTCGCCGGCGTCACCACCGGCGTCGCGATCCTGTTCGTGATCGTGATCGCGCTGGCCGGGCTCGGCCTCGCTGTCGTCAATGCCTTGCAGGAGAGCGCCTGGGGCACGTTCACGATCGGCGTCTCGATTCCGCTCGCGCTGTTCATGGGCCTTTACATGTACCGGTTCAGGAAGGGCCGGATGGCCGAAGCCACGGCGATCGGCGTGGCTGGTCTGTTTCTCGCGGTGATCCTCGGGAAGCCTCTCGCGGCGTCCTCTTTCGGCACCTGGTTTCACCTGAACCGCGAACAGCTCATCGTCTCGATGGCTGCGTACGGGTTCATCGCCTCGGTGCTCCCCGTGTGGATGCTGCTCTGCCCACGCGACTATCTCAGCTCCTTCATGAAGATCGGCACAATCGGGTTCCTCGTCCTCGCCGTGGCGATCGTGAACCCCGAGCTGAAGATGCCGGCCTTCAGCCAGTTCGTGGCGGGCGGCGGCCCGATCATCCCGGGACCGCTCTTCCCGTTCGCCTTCATCACGATCGCGTGTGGCGCGATCTCCGGATTCCACGCGCTCATCGCGTCGG
Source organism: uncultured Acidobacteriota bacterium (assembly GCA_963730995.1). GTDB lineage: Bacteria > Acidobacteriota > Vicinamibacteria > Vicinamibacterales > 2-12-FULL-66-21 > CAVSUB01. The sequence continues at coordinate 1,891,944 of CAVSUB010000013.1, forward strand.
GCACCACGCCCAAGATGATCGATCGCGAATCGGACATCCGCCCGATCGGATATGGCGCGATGCTCGTCGAAGGCCTGGTGGGGATTGTCTCGCTCATCGCGGCTACAGCGATGTTCCCCGGCGACTACTTCGCCATCAACACGCCTCCGTCGGTCTTCGCCAACCTCGGTATTCCGATTGTCAATCTGCCGGACCTCCAGTTGGCCGTAGGCGAAACGGTGACCGGACGGCCCGGCGGGGCCGTCTCACTGGCGATCGGCATCGCGCAGATCTTCAGCGGGCTGCCAGGCATGCGCGGTCTGATGGACTACTGGTATCACTTCGCCATCATGTTCGAGGCGCTCTTCATCCTCACGACCATCGATACCGGCACGCGCGTCGCGCGGTTCCTCGTGCAGGAATTCCTCGGGCAGTTCTACGCGCCGATGGCGCGCCAGGAGTGGATCCCCGGATCCGTCGTCTCGACGCTCCTGGTCGTCACGTGCTGGTCGTACTTCATCTGGACCGGCAGCATCAGCACGATCTGGCCGATGTTCGGGATCGCGAACCAGCTGCTCGCGTCGGTGGCGCTCGCCGTCGGCACGACGATCATCATCAATCAGGGAAAGGCGCGGTACGCCTGGGTGACGCTGATGCCGATGTCGTTCGTCTCGGTGTCGACGCTGACGGCGGGGGCCATGAGCGTGCGGGACAACTTCTGGCCGCTCGCGATTGGCGCGAACCCGGCGACGCACTTCCAGGGCTACATCGACACGGCCCTCACCGTCATCATGATGGTGTGCGTCGTCATCATCCTGACGAATGCCGTGTGGCGCTGGATGCAGGTTCTCAGAGGGCGCATCGAGGTGGCCCCGGCGACGAGCTGATCGTCGGCTCTGGACTCAACGTCCGAAATCGAGCTTCTGACTTTCCGTCTGCCCGGAGTTCGGCCTCATGACCGGCCAGACCATCCGAAATCTGGTTCAGTTTCGAAATAAACTTTCAGGCCCGCGCGGTTCCTCACCGCGCTCAGCAGCAGACCGCTGACGTCGACGCGGCGACCACTTCCTCCAAGAGTCCATAACGACCGAGCGCGCTCGGTGCAACATCCTCTGGCAACTCTCGAACTGCCGCCGATATTTTGCGCGCGCTCCGCACGAGGAGCACCCTCGGTTGTCGCTACGACCAACTAATCCTTGGTTTTGCGGTCTGTAGGAAAAAAGTCTTCGCGCGATCGGATTTTCGTGTCTGCCGATCAACGCAAGTCGCACCTTTTCCTCGCCAAAAAATGCGATTTTTACTCGGCCGGAGTGGTGTGTCTTAAATAGATACGCAGTGGTACGTATCTTGATATATCGACTGCGATACTGATCCTGAACAATTGAGTTGCGGAGCGGAGATCCTCCACAAAACGCTGAAACCGGCGCAACCGGAATTGGTGGACTCTGAACTTCGTCTATGGGGGCGATCGTCTGAGGCTCGTTCAGTTCTCAGTGAACATCCGGCAACTCTATCGGGTTTGGAGGTTCGCGTGTCGGGCGGCACACATAGGGAGCCGCATCCCGACTGATTCGAAAAAAGAAATGGAAGTGCTCGTCTTCGTGGGAAGCCTCTGCGCGGTAGTGCGGACGTACTGGTGTCCGTTCGGTGTGCAGGCGCTCCAACTAGGGTGATGGACAGGAGCGCACCGGGACCATGTACCTGGACTTTTTCGGCCTTCGCGAGCTTCCTTTCGAACTGACCCCGAATCCCAAGTACTCTGTACCTGACTCCACGTCATCTCGAGGCGCTGAGCAACCTGCAATATGGGTTGACGGCGTCCAAGGCGGTGACTGTGTTGATCGGGGAAGCCGGAACGGGAAAGACCACCCTTCTGAAGGCAGCCCTCACCTCGGACCGTTGCCGCCACGTGCGGTACGTCTGTCTCAACAACCCAGTCCTCACGCGTGGTGATTTCCTCTTGACGCTGGCCCGAAGTCTGGGTTTGAGCGCCGATGCGGGACAGTCCAAAGCGCTTTTGCTGGAGGAGCTGGAGAGCGCCCTTCAAGAGGCACGATCCCAAGGTAAGGTGACCGCCGTCGTCGTGGATGAGGCCCAGAGCCTGAGCACCGAGCTTCTGGAGGAGATCCGGTTGCTGGCCAACATTGAAACCGACGCGGTGAAGCTGCTCCCGCTGGTGCTCGTGGGACAACCGGAGCTCGGGCGGCGACTGGAAGATCGGGAACTGAGACAGTTGAAACAGCGCGTGGCGCTGCGGTGCGAGGTCACGCCGTTCAACCTGCCAGAAACCGCCACCTATGTCGCTTACCGCATCGACAAGGCGGGGGGGCTGCCCCATCGGCTGTTCACGCGAGAGGCGGTCACTCGAATTCATGCGTTTTCTGGCGGAATTCCTCGAACGATCAACGTCGTCTGCGACAACGCGCTCCTCAGTGGTCTTGCCTTGGGCCGGCAACCCGTTGGCGAGGACATTGTGGCCGAGGTGTGTCGTGACTTTTCGCTCGGTCAAGCGTTACCACATGGGAGAGCGACCGGACAGCGATCGATGGGGATCGAGACGACTGAGAGCGATGCTCGTGCGGCTCATCGGAACGACGGGAACGGGCACCAGCGCGCACAGCACGACAGTATCGCCGCCGAGCGCCGGCTCCGGATTCTCGGTTCGAGGCTTTGACATTCGGCGGAGCCACTAAAGTTTTGCTTGTGGCAGATTTTTGAACTTTGGCCGCCCACTGCGAGTGGCGGCCAGACATGCAACATGCTATCGGTAGAGCACTTAAGGTCAATTACGGATTTTGCCCGGCCGGAGAGGGTTTTGCTCAAAGGGTAGATTGTTCCTAATTGAGTCGGGGCACTAGACGATTCTCCTTAGGTACACGAGTTCGATGTAACTGACGGGGCGAAGCTTTGCTCACTCAACCTGTTAGTCGATCGTGCGCCATCTGAAATAGCTAAGATTTGATCCGGCAGATAGTTAGTATCTGACGCAGACGATGCCATCGGCCGGAGCCATCGATTCCTCAAAGAAGCGCCCCTTTTTCCAATCCCATGTCCGATAAGGACCGTTGCTCTCGATCCATTTCAGCGACACTCCCTTCGATGCCGGCTGTAGCCTCATGAGTCGAATCGCGCAGGCGTGGAAGCGAGTCTCCGGTCCCGACGACGGCGAGCGAACGATCGCGGCGCCTGGCGCTGAGGTGAGTGAGCCTGACCGGTCCGCGCTTCAGCAGTATCCCCAGGAAGGCCAAAGATCACGCGTTCGACCCGATCTACGAAATCGGCCGGCCTCGGTGGCAGCCGGATCGCGCCCGGAGCCAGTCGATCGGCCGCAGCCATCGGATCGACCGCTGGCATTCGACCCGCTCTTCGACCGGAAGCTGGCGGACAACGAGAATGCGACCTTCGGGGCCCTGGGTCATTACCGGCGGTTGGCCCGAGCGCTACAGGGCCTTCAGACCGAAGCTGGCCTCAGGAGACTGCTGGTGACCAGCGCCCTGCCGGCCGAAGGTCGAACGTTCACGGTTACAAACCTCGCCCTGGCCTTGAGTGAATTCTTCAAACAGCGTGTCCTGCTCATCGATGCGGATGTGAGGAACCCGTCGATCGGAACGAATTTCAAACTTGCCGGCGAGCGCGGGCTCAGTGATGTGCTCCTCGCCAAGTCCGAAGACCTTCCGCTCCATGCCGTCTCTAGGAATCTTGCCGTGATGACTGCGGGACGTCCTGATCCGAACACGATGGCTGCGCTGACTTCCGATCGGATGGAATGGTTGGTCGGACAGTTCGCGTCGCACTTCGATTGGGTCTTGCTGGACGCGGCACCGGTCGAATTCATGACGGATCCCCAGTTGCTAGCTCGTCTCACTGGGTCGGTTCTTTTCGTGATCGGTGCGGCGTCCACGTCCCGACGGCACGTTGAACGAGCCACTGCCTTACTTGGTTCCGAGTCCATCGTGGGTACGGTGTTGAACCGCGTACGCAGCGGCGACATGCCTCTGATGCCTTGTCCGGCCCTACAGGAATCGTAATGAAGCTGGTGGCGGCTTGAAGCCGGCAAAACGTCAAGGTGCTGACATGGCAATGAACTGCCGCGGGCGAGTCGGTCGGGCCGGTCTCCTGCTGGCGTGGGCGACAGCCGTGCTCGTCGGACCAAGCGCACCTGCCCTGGCGCAGGCGCCGAGCGCCGAGGCTGCGGCAACTCCTGCCGCGCCGGCGGGACCGCCTCCCGCGGCCGCGACCTCTCCGTCGTACATCCTTGGTCCCGACGACGTCATTGCCATCAAGGCGATGGATGCCGACGAAATCAACGCGGCTGCGCTCCGGGTCGACTCGAACGGCTTCATCAGCCTGCCGCTCCTGGGACGTGTGCCGGCTGGTGGCTCGTCGGTCGAGCGTCTCGAGAAGGAGATCGCCACCCGGCTGCAGAAATACGTGCGCTCTCCTGTCGTCGCCGTGAACGTCGTGGAGTACCGGAGCCAGCCGGTGTCGGTATGTGGGAGCCGTCGGCCAGCCAGGCGTTCACCAGCTGGAAGGCCGGAAGACGCTCGTCGAGATCCTTGCGAAGGCGGGAGGCGTCCGGCCCGAGGCGGGAAACACCATCAAGATCACGCGACATTTGGAATGGGGCCCGATACCCCTGCCGTCGGCGACCACCGACCCATCGGGGCAGTTCAGCGTGGCGCAGGTCAGCCTGCAAAGCATCACGCAGGCCAGTCGAGCCCGGAGCAGAACATCCTGATCAAGCCGAATGACGTCATCTCGGTGCCGAAAGCCGACATCGTCTACGTCATCGGCGAGGTCAAGAAGCCGGGCGGATTCACGCTCTCGGAGCGGTCGAGCGTGTCGGGCGTACGGGCGCTGGCCATGGCCGATGGCCTGACCCCGATCGCCGCCCCGCACAAGGCCGTCATCATCAGGCAGCCGCCCGGCCGGGAGCCGATCCAGATCCCGGTCAATCTGAAAGAGATCCTGAACGGCAAGCAGCGCGACGTCGAAGTGCTGCCCGACGACATCCTCTTCATCCCGACCAACGTCGCGAAGAACGCGTGTCACGAAGACGCTCAGCACGGCGATTCAGGCCGCCTCGTCGGCATTGATTTATCACGCCTACTAGGCTGCCGCCCGCGTCCGGCAGGTTCAAGTCAACGGCTTCCATCAATCGAGCACCAGGACCAGTCGAGCCCAGGCTATGGAACAACTCCCCGTCCGTCAGCGCAGGTACCCGGACTCCGGCGACGTCGTCCTCGAACCGCAGCCGCGGCCGTTGCCCGGCGGCTATTTCGAGCTGCCGCCTGGTGACGACGGCGGCGACGACTGGAGCCGCTGGCTGGAGTACCTGGACACGCTGAAGCGGCATAAAGTCGGCCTCGCTGGCGCGCCGCGCTGTGCGGACTGATTCTCGGTGTCGTGTTCAGCGTCTTTCAGACGCCCATGTTCCGGACGAGTACGACCCTGGAGTTCCAGACGCAGGCGTCACAGCAGCAGCCGTTCCAGGGCATCTCCTATCTGGACTCGAACGATCCGTATCTGATGCAGACGCAGGTGCAACTGCTCACGAGCAACATGCTCCAGACGCGTGTCCAGGCAAAGCTGCGCGAGACGCATTCGGCAGCGGCGGCTGCTCCGGCGGGCGCCGGCCAGACGTCCCCGATGACGTGGATGGGCGGGGTTGCGTGCCATGCTGCCGGGCGCGTCGCGACAGCCCGGGTGGGACGACGCGCTCGGCATCGCGCGTGCGCAGCTCAAAGTCACGCCCGTCAAGGACAGCCGCATCGTCCAGATCAGCACGGAGTCAACGTCGCCGCAGGTTGCGGCCGACTACGTCAATACGGTCGTCTCCGAATTCATCAGCCAGAGTCAGGATGACCGGTGGACGCTCTACCAGTCCACGACAGCCTGGCTGACACGTGCGCAGCAGGATCTGAAGGCGCAGCTCGAAGAGTCGGAGCGGCAGCTTCTCGCCTACGCCGCTGAATCGGGACTCGTCGGCACGTCGAAGGACGACAACATCGTCGAGCAGAAATTGGTGCAGTTACAGGCCGAGGCGTCCCGGGCCCAGGCCGACCGCATCGCCAAGGAGTCGTCGTATCGCACGGCGATGGCGCAACCCGCCGATTCGCTGGCGACCGCACTCGACAACGTGCCCAGCGACACGAAGTTGACAGATCTGCGTCGTGAGTTGGCCGACCTGAACACAACGCTGACTCCGGAGCATCCCCGGGTCAGACGGCTGCAAGCCCAGATAGCGGCGATGGAGTCGTCGAAGCAGTCCGAGGGCACGGCGCTTCTCGGTCGCCTGCGGCGCGACTACGAGTCCGCGCTCTACCGGGAGCGCCAGCTGGTGGCCGACCTGAACACGCAGTCCACGGCGCTCTCCAGCCAGGACAAGAAGCTGATTCGCTACAAGATGCTGCAGCGGGAAGTCGACACGCTATCGCGCCCTTTACGACACGACGCTGCAGAAAGGCAAGGAGGCGAGCGTGGCGTCCGCGCTTCGCCCGGTCAGCGCCAGGATGGTCGACTCCGCGCGACCTCCAAGGCTGCCCTACAAGCCGTACCTGCCCATGAATCTCGGCCTCGGGCTGCTGGCGGGCCTCGGCCTCGGGGTCGGGCTCGTGCTCTTCCGCGATCAGACCGACGGCAGCATTCGCGTCCCGGGTTCTATTCCCGTCTATCTGAATCTGCGGGAACTGGGAGTCATCCCCTCCGCAGCCTCGGAGCCGGACCTGCCGGCGCTGTCCATGCAGAAGGCGTGGAGAGCATTGCCGAGTGCCGCGCTCTGACTCCCGCCAGCGGGCGAAGTCGCCCGGCACGATGATCGAACGCGTCGAGCTGGCCACATGGAACCGAAAGTCTTCGGTCCTTGCAGAGTCCTTCAGGGCGACGCTCACGTCGATTCTCTCGTCGGGGAATACGCCAGACGATCGGCAGGTGATCCTGGTCACCAGCCCGTCTCCTCAAGAGGGAAAGAGCACGGTCATCACGAATCTCGCGATCGCCCTGGCCGAAATCGATCAGCGTGTACTTCTCATCGATGCCGACTTGAGGAGACCAAGACTCCACACGATTCTCAATCAAGCGAACACTTGGGGTCTGAGCGACCTCCTCCGCGAGAGTGCGCCCTGCGAGGACTATCCGCCAGAGGCGCTGTCGCGGACGACTCACATCCCACGGCTGTCCTTCCTTCCGAGTGGTCCCGGAAGCGCCAATGTCGCACGCCTGCTCCACTCGGCACGCATGGTCAGCCTTCTCGAGCGATTTCGCAACGACTTCGACGCGGTGTTAATCGATACGCCTCCGGTCTTGCAGGTCGCGGATGCCCGCATCCTGTCGCGCCTCGTCGATGCGGTCGTCCTCGTCTTCCGGGCGGGCTACACGACGCGTGAGACCGCGGCGATGGCGGTCAACATCTTCGATGGTGACGGTGTGCCCGTGCTCGGCACGGTGCTGAACGACTGGAATCCCAGGACGATGGGTCGCGGCTACTATCCCTCGAACTACCTCGCGGCCTACCCCGAGGCGTCGAGTCTATGAGTAGTGCGGCGAGGGCGCCGACGGATTTGCGTGCTGCGGGAGCGCCGATGCGACGACACTGCGTGCCGTGGCGGAAACTTTGCGTCGGAGCGGGGCAACTCGAAGGATCTCCAGGCCATGGAAGCAGTGAGCGAGCTCTGGCGCTACCGGGAGCTGTTCTATTTCCTGGCGTGGCGCGACGTAAAGGTGCGGTACAAGCAGACCGCGCTCGGCGTCGCATGGGCTGTCGTGCAGCCGCTGCATGACGATGGTCGTCTTTACGCTGCTGTTCGGCAAGGCTTGGAAACATGCCGAGCGACGGCATGCCGTATCCGCTCTTCTATTTCGGCGCTCTACTTCCCTGGACGTACTTCGCGGCGACGCTGACGAACTCGGGGAACAGTCTCGTCGCGAATGCGAATCTCGCTGACGAAGGTCTACTTTCCACGGGTCATCCTTCCGACGTCGGCCGCCGTCAGCGGACTGCTGGACTTCGCGATCGGTTTCGTGCTGCTCCTCGGCATCATGGCCTACTACCGCGTGGTCCCCGGCTGGACCATTGTTGCTATGGCTCCCGCTGGTCGGGCTGCTGTTCGTGCTCGCCCTTGGCGTCAGCATGATCCTCGCAGCGCTCAACGTCAAGTATCGCGACGTCAAGTACACGCTGCCGTTTCTCGTTCAGTTGTGGTTGTTCGTCACGCCGGTGATCTATCCCACGAGCCTGATCCCGGAGCGCTATCGCCTGCTCGTCGCGCTGAACCCGTTGACCGGTGTCATCGACGCTCTTCGGGCCTCGCTGGCTGCCGACCAAGTCGGTCGACTGGCAGCTGCTCTCGGGTTTCGCGTGATTGGAACGTTCGTCGTCTTTGCCGTCGCTGTCGTTGTATTTCAGAAAATCGGAGCGGGCGTTCGCCGACATCGTCTAACTCGACGCAGACCATCAACACGTGGCCCACTCAATCGTCGTTCAGCGTCTGTCGAAGCAGTATCAGCTCGGTGAAGACAGGTCCGACCTGCTCTATGAGAACGCTCGTCAGCTGGCTGAAGCGATCACTTCGCGAGCCGCGAGACCAGAGCACTCAGGACTATCTGGGCGGTCAAGGACGTCTGCCTCGAAGTTGAAGAAGGCGAGGTGCTCGGCGTCATCGGCCGCAACGGCGCCGGGAAGAGTACGCTGTTCAAGCTTCTGTCCAAAATCACCTACCCTACGTCTGGGAGCATGAAGGTCAATGGCCGCCTCGCGGCCCTGCTCGAGGTTGGCACCGGGTTCCACGGCGATCTCACCGGCCGCGAGAACATTCTGCTGAACGGCTCCATTCTTGGGATGACGAGAAAGGAGATCGAAGCAAAGCTCGACGCGATCGTGTCGTTCGCGGGCGTCGAACGGTTCCTCGACACGCCTGTGAAGCGCTATTCGTCGGGCATGTTCCTCCGGCTCGGGTTTGCCGTGGCCGCGCACCTCGAGCCGGACGTGCTGCTCGTGGACGAGGTCCTGGCAGTGGGCGATGCGGGGTTCCAGAAGAAATGCCTCAGTGCGATGGACGATATGCGGAGGGGCGGCCGAACCGTCGTGTTCGTCTCGCACAACATGGCTGCGATCGAGAATCTGTGCTCGCGCGCCGTCTGGATCGACGAGGGTCAGATCCGCCTGGATGGCGCGCCGAAGGACGTGATCGAAGCTTACCTGGGGAGCAACGCCGAGGCCTGCCGGCTCGTCGCCGACCTCTCCCGAATCCACAATCGGCGAGGCAATGGCGACGCCCGATTCACGAAACTCGAGTTCCTCAGCGACGACGGGGCGCCGCTGAGATTCCTCAGCAGCGGCGATCGGATCGTCCTCAGGCTGCACTACGAAGCGTTGAAGCCGATCACACGCCCGGACTTCGAGGTCGGCGTGTATACGGATCTCGGCACTCTGGTGACTAGGTTCAGCACCTGGATCGATTCGAGCGTCGAGTCGATCTCCCCAGGGCAGGGGTACCTCGATTTGGCGATCGACTGTTTCAGCCTTCTCCCGGGCCGCTATTACCTGTCGCTGTGGCTGAAGATCCAGGGACCGACGTTCTTCGACGTGCTCGAGCACTGCCTCCAGTTCGACGTCGAGACGTCTGACTACTATGGGTCTGGAAAAGGCATCCACAGTTATTTCGGTATCGTGTTCCTTCCGTGTCAGTGGCGCCTCAGCCGAGACGCGGTCACGGCCAGCCTCGTGGGGTCGTCCTAGCGTTTGACGCTGATGCCCACGCGGGGACCGCAACGCATCTTCAGGCAGGCGATCGTTCGGTCCAGCGAATTGAGCGGCACGACATGAGATCGCAACCCCGGATCAGCATCGGCGTCCCCGTGTACAACGGCGAGCGTTTCATTGTCGAGACTATCGACTCGCTGCTGTCGCAGACGCTGGAGGAATTCGAGCTGATCATCGTCGACAACGCGTCGACTGACCGGACCCCCGACATTTGCAGCTGCGTACGCGGCGCGGGACAGACGGGTCCGGTTCATTCGGAATGAGTCCAACATCGGGGCCTACCGCAACTGCAACAAGGTGATCAGCCTGGCTGGCGGCGAGTACTTCAAGTTGGCGATGGCGGATGACGTCTGTCACCGAGATCTTCTCGCGAGATGCCTGGAAGTGCTGGACGCGGAGCCGACTGTCGTCCTCACTTACGGCAAGGCCAAGTACATCGATGAGGAGGGTCGGCCGCTCGACCTCACCGACCCTGGCTGGCACCTCATATCCGACAATCCGCTGGAGCGTATGCGGCGGGTCATTTTCTCCGGACACAAGGTCAACCTCTTTTATGGCCTGATGCGATCGAGCGTACTGCGGCAGACCAGACTGTTCCCCCCGTACGCGAGTGGCGACTACCGCCTGATCGGAGAGCTGTGCCTGCAAGGAAAGTTCCTCGAGATCCCCGAGTATCTTTTCTTTCGCAGGATCCACCCCGAGGCGTCCAGCCAGAATGCCGGGCTGAAGTGGGAGTCGGTGTTCTTCAAAGGCCGTCCAGGGCGCGTGGAGCTGCCGTTCTGGCATCTGTCCCTGGATCATGCCCGAACGGTCGTGGGATCCAACAACTTGACCGCCGGGCAGAAGGCCGCGTGCCTTCGCATGATCCTGGAGTCCATGTTTTCGGGAAAGCGCCGGTTGTTCACCGAGATACAACAGGCGCTCCACTTCTTGCACAGCGGTAACTAGGTCTCTATGAATGCTTCTGCGCAGGCTTCAACAGTCCGGAACAGTCTCTTGCACCTTCGCGTCGGCGAGGTCGTAGAGGTACGGAGCCGGAGCGAGATCCTCGCGACGCTCGACGCTGAGGGCAGACTCGACGCGCTGCCATTCATGCCTGAGATGCTGCACTACTGCGGGAAGCGGTTCACCGTTTACAAACGTGCCGACAAGGCGTGCGACACGGTTGGGAAAACGGGGTCGAGGCGGATGCAGCACGCGGTCCACCTCGACGGGTTGCGATGCGATGGGACGGCGCACGGCGGATGCCAGGCCGGCTGCCTCCTCTATTGGAAAGAAGCGTGGCTCAAGCGCGTGGAGCCGACAACCGCGGCCTCACGCTCCGATACCGCAGGCGAATGCGCCCGTACGGGGCCGTGTACAGAAGCCGCCCTGTCTGCGGCGGCGCGCAAACACACGCCGGCGCCCGGACCAGCAGAAGACATCTATGTGTGTCAGGCGACGGAACTTCCAAAGGCGACGTCGTACCTGGCCTGGTGGGACCTCCGTCAATACGTCAGGGATGTCAAGTCGGGGAACGTGGGTCTGAGCGCGTTAGCTAGCTCGGGTCTTATCTCGGGATTCAACATGGTAATGAGGCACAGTCGCCGGGCCGTGTTCGCGCTCGGGGGCCGCGTGCGGCGCTCACCCGTCATGAGCCTGGTGGCCGTCGGTGCCGGGCGCACATCAGCTTCTCCCCCGTCGGGGTCGTCATCACCTGCAGATCGCACGGTCGTGCAGCGGCTCACCGCAGCGCTCGATAGCGCACTGGTGGAGTACCCCCACGTGCGCGGCGAGCGGCGCAAGACTCCCTCGACCGTCCTCGATCTCCAGCCTGGAGAGTACGTTCAGGTCAGGAGCAAGGCGGAGATCGAGGACACGCTCGACACCAACAACAAGAACCGTGGCCTCCTGTTCGACGTCGAGATGCTTCCGTACTGCGGTGGGACTTATCGCGTCTCGCATCGTGTCGAGAAGATTATCGACGAGCGATCCGGACGAATGCTCAAGCTTCCGAACAACTGCGTCGTGCTGGACGGCGTCGTGTGCGGCGGCTGTCTCAGCCGGGATCGCCGGCTGTGTCCGCGGAGCATTTATTCGTACTGGCACGAGATCTGGCTGCGCCGAGTTGAGTGACGCGATGAAAGCGGTCGTCATGATCGCTCATACCTTCCCGCCGGAGGGCAGCGCTGGCACATTCCGTCCACTGCGATTTGTCCGACACCTCCCGGCGCTCGGCTGGCAACCCAGCGTCATCTCGTCGAACAAGTACCGCCTACGAGCGGTACGATTCGGAGTCTCCTGGCCCTGATACCGAACGGGACAGAAGTCGTACGGGTCCGTGGCCGCGACCCGTGGCAAGCGTTCCAGGCCTGGAGGGGTCGACGACAGCAGCGACGAGCGGCGGAGGCGCCCCGGGCCCGAGCGGACGCTCCGTCCCTCTCTGGGTTGTCTCGCTCGCGGCTGCGGAGGGCCATCGAGACGGCCGAGCGGTGGCGCTACCACCCGGATACGGCAATCGCCTGGGTTGCCCCTGCCGTGACCGCCACGGTGCAGGTGTGCCGGCGCAACCGGCCGGAGGTCATCTGGGCGACCGTGGGACCCGTCTCGTCGGGCATCGTCGCCCGACGGGCCTCGCGGTCTACCGGAGTGCCATATGTGCTCGATTTTCGAGATCCCTGGGGCCTGGACTACGACGACACGGAGGCCAGGCGGCCGGCGTGGATCAGGCGAATGGACCGTCGGACGCTCTACGAGGTCTTGGCGGAGTCCCAATCGATTGTGTTTCAGTTCGCGACAATGGCCGAGTGTTACTGTCGCGCCTATCCGGGTGCCGTGGACCCCTCCAGAGTCCACATCATTCCGAATGGCTACGAAGGCGAGATCCAGGACTCGGTGGCGCCGGCCGGAGCCGCGTGCACGGTTCTCTATGCCGGCACGCTGTCGACCTACTACTACTACGACCCGCTGCTGGACGCGCTCGCCTCATTGAAGAAGCACAGCCCTGCTCGAGCCGGCAAGTTACGCATGCTATTCGTGGGCGACGCCATGGAGCACTTCCGCCGGGACGTCGCTCGACGCGGTCTGGACGACATCGTGCAAATCACGGGGCTCGCCTCCCATGCCGAGATTCACGCGGCTGGAGCGGGAGGCGCACGCGCTTCTTGATACTGGGCCGGGACTCGACGCGAAGGGGCCACGAGCTCGTGGCGGGGGCGAAGCTCTTCGAGTACTTCAAGGCGAGACGACCGATCGTCGGCGTCCTGCCGCAAGACGCAACGAGGGAGCATCCTTTCACGTGTCGGGTCCACGCTGGTCGCCGATGTCGGAGTCCCGCCCGACGATCGTCGCTGTGTTGCAGCGTCTGCTCGCGGCATGGTCGTCGGGTGAACCTTGTCTTCGCTTGCTCCCCGATCGCGCGGCCTGCGAGGTCTACTCGGCGGAGCGTCAGACGGAAGCTCTGGTTCGTGCATTCGAGGGAGCTCCGGCGGCACATCCGTTCGTGCCTGGCTCCGTGGACGTGCCGCCGTCGCTGCGGGAAGACTCGGGAGAGGCGACTCGCAGAGTGGGCCTACGGCTCGGCTCGGAATCGCGGCTGGTACGCCGCCGTCGCGGTCGATACGCCCAGTTCACCGACGGACCGGGTGAAGGAAATGAAGGTCGCGTTCGTGAACGACGTCATCTACATGCAAGCGTCCGGGACGCCCGCAATCGTGGGTGGTGCGGAGCGGCAACAGTGGCTGCTGGCGCGCGCGCTCGCAGCGGCAGGATGGGCCGTCACGGTTGGCGTCCGGAACGCACTCGATGCCGGGCAACGTCGAACGATCGACCGCGTCGAGTTCGTCGGCATCGGGCGCGGCCAGGTCTTCCCGGCGTGGTATCGATTTCTCGCGTCCGAGCGGCCCGACTGGTGGTATTGGCGATGCGCGGATCACCTCTGGGGGCCGGCCGTCGCCATCGCGACATACCGCGGGTGCACGGACGATATTCTCCGCCGGTTCCGATCGTGACGTGCGGCCGCGATCGGCGGACTTCCGACGACGACGATGGTGGCCGCTGTACGCCTGGGGTCTCTCGCGAAGCGATCGGATTTTCGTTCAGCACGAAGGACAGCGTACAGGGCTTGCGGCTCGCTGGCGATCGAAGGCCCACATCGTCCCCAGCCTCGCCGGAACCGCAAGCGCCATGACGCCCCACGCCGACCGTCCCGGCTACGTCGCGTGGGCTGGAGACCTGATTCCGGCGAAGCGGCCGGACGTGCTCGTCGACGTTGCGCGCGAAGCGCGGGACGTCCGGTTCATGGTGTGCGGCGATGCCGGCAGCCCGGCCGCGCCGACCCGGCTACGGCGACCGGATCGTCACGGCTCTGCAGGCCGAATCGAACATCGACTATCTTGGCGTCGTTCCGCAGGAGCAGGCGCACCAGATCATCGCGGACGCAGTCGCGCTGCTCTCCACGTCCGACAGCGAGGGCTTCCCCAATACGTTTCTCCAGGCATGGTCCAGCGGGACGCCCGGTCGTCAGCCTGAAGGTCGACCCGGGCGCGCGATCGAGCGCCTCGGACTGGGCGCCGTGTCAGGGAACAGCGGAGACCGCTATCGGGAATCTTCACTCGCTGGCGGCCTCGGCGTTACTCCGCGACGAAGATTGCGGCGCGCGCCCGTCAGCACGTGGCGCGAACTCACAGCGACGAGGCGGTGACGGCTGCATTCGAGCGTGCGATCCGTGCGTAGATTCGCGCCAGCCCGGGCCATGTCCGTACCTGCGACCGTTGAACGGGCCGTGGCTGGCTATCCCAGGGTGCTGGCCAGACTGGCTCCGCCGCGGTTCGTGGAATACTCGTTCTACGCTTCCGCTCTCTATGCCGTCGCAGGGGTCGCCCTCGGCGTGTCGGTTCCGTTTCGTCGGCGTGGGGCTGCTCGCTCTGCTGGCGGCATTCTGCATTGCGCGCCTTGGATCCCGCGTGTTCAGGGTCTACTCCTCGATCATTCCCGCGCTGCTGTGCGCCGTGTCCTCGGTGGCGATCCAGCTCCTGGTACACCACGAAGCGCTGATGTCGGACTACGTCCGTCGTTCGTCATGTGGATGCCGGCGCTCATGGTCGTGCAGGCGCTGTCGTGGAGGCCGGGATTCCTGCATCGCTTCGCACTTGCGACGTTCGCTATCGGCCTTATCACGCTGCCGTTCAGACAGACATGGTCGGCGGGGGTCGATCGCCTCGCGCTCGACAGTTCGGTGGGCCTGAACAATCCGAACGACCTGGCGGCGTGGTTTGGATTCTGCGCCGGTGTACTTCATCGTCGAGGGCGTCGAGACCAGGCGGCCACGCGTGCGGATCGGCTCATGGCTCGCTGCACTAGGCTCGGTGTATCTGGTCGGGCTCACGGTCAGCCGCGGAAAGCTTCTCGCGGTCGCCGTCGCGGTCGTCATCGCCCTGCGCCGCACGCTCAAGCGCGGATTTCGTACCGATCCTGCTCGTGCCTGGTCGCGGCATGGGTCAGCTATTCGGTCGGGTTGTTCGATCGGATCATCGGCTTCTATCTCGAGCGCGGCACCGTCGAGACCGGTCGACTGCTGGTTTGGCCCCTGGCCCTCCAGCGTTTCCTCGCCTCGCCGTTCGCGGGCGTTGGAGCGTCCGACATTGGGACCTACACGTCGATCTCGGATCACCCGGTCGAACCGCACAACGGCTTGCTCCACATCGCGCTGGCGTCGGGAATCGTGCCGCTGATGTTCTTCGTGGCGTATTGGACTCTTGCCGGCGCCCGGGCGATCCGCGCGAGCCGAGGGCCGCTGCCGGAAGCTCCGTTCGTCGTGCCGCTCTTTGCCTATGCGTTCCTCGTGATGTGGATCGGCAACGCGACGTTCATGTTCGCCTGGATGATCGTCACGCTCGGCGTGGCGCTGAACGCAGGCGATACCCGACAGGTGGCTCGTCCGGCGGCCCAGCGGGCGCGATCGAACAGAACAGCGGCTGGACTTGTCCCGCATTACGCGGGCCGTCGGCGCAGCACTGCTGCCTACTAGGGGCGCTCGTACCGAGAACCTTCGTTTCGCATGGACCGTCTGGCTACTTCGCTCCCGCGTGTATGTCTGTAGCGTGCCGACTCATCTACGTGGTCGGACAGCTGCGAGCTGGCGGCCTGGAACGCCAGCTCTACTTTCTGCTGCAGGGCATGGATCGAAGCCGCTACCGGCCGGAGGTTGTCGCGTGGAATCTTCACGAAAACGACACCTACGTGCCGCGGCTTCGAACCCTCGGGCGTTCCACTGCACGCCGTGTCCGGCTCTCCCTCAGGCGTCGCCAAGCTACGGGCGCTCCGCCGGATCGTGATGGAGCGAAGACCGGACGTCGTGCATTCCTACAGCTTCTACACGAACTTCGCAGCGTGGGCGGCGACGCTCGGAACGGCCACCATCCCGGTCGGCGCGGTGCAGAGCGACTTCATCAAGGACAAAGAATGGACCGGTCCGTGGCTGGGGCGCCTGAGCGCACGGTACCCGGGCGGACAGATCTGCAACAGCTTCCGCGCTGCGGACAACGTTAGACGGTCCCGGAGTGTCTTCGTGCCGAAGCGACCGTTCGTGGTCCGGAACGGCCTCGACCTTGAGCTGTTCCAGAGCAGACCTGTGGCCCAGGACGGTCCGGTTCGAATCCTGGCGGTCGGCTCGCTGCTTCCGGTCAAGCGTTGGGACCGGCTGCTGGGCGCCGCGCTGGAGCTCAAACGACGGGGCCTGGACAGCGTCGTGCAGATCGTGGGTGACGGCCCCTTGCGCGGTTCGCTTGAGCAGCACGCACAGAATCTCGGCCTCTACGGCCGTGTAACGTTCAGCGGCCATGCGGACGATGTGCCCGACCTGCTCGCCCGTGCGACGTTCCTCGTGCACACGTCTGATACGGAGGGGTGCCCGAACGTGGTGATGGAGGCCATGGCGTGCAGGCGCGCCGTGGTCGCGACCGATGCCGGAGACATCCCGTCCCTGGTCGAGGACGGGCGCACCGGCTTCGTGGTACGGCGCGGCGACGACTCGGCGCTCGTCGACCGTATGGCCGCGTTGATTTCCGACCGCGACTTGTGCCGCCGCATGGGAGAGGCCGGCCACGGCAGGGCGCAGCGGGAGTTTGGGGTGGACCGTCTCGTTTCCGAGACGCTGGCCGTCTACCGCGCGGTGGGTTGGGCAGATGCTTAACGGGTTTCAGGATTCGAGGAGACGCGGCGCTCTTGGCTACACCCCTGCGAACCGGTCCGGGGCGGCATCTCCGCGATGATTTCAGCGAGGCCCGATCGCTGGCTGCGGCCGGTCCAACCCTAGGCCGGCCTGGAACAACGGCCACGGCGGCGAAGAGACCTTTGCGCGTGGGGTTGATGGTCGACGGCTTCGACGTTCCCGGCTGGGTCGCCTCGATTGCTGCGGACCTGGCCGCTTCCGAGACCGCGGAGGTGACAGCCGTAGTGATCAATCGGTCCTGGACGCACGGCGGCCGTCCCCGGCATCCCCACCGGCCGCGACCGAACGTCCTTCGCCTGGCCGAACTGTATCTCTACCTTGACTATCGGATCTTCCATCCGCTTCGGGATGCCATGGAGCCGGTCAATCTCGAGGACGCGCTGCGGGGCTTCCCCGTCGTCGAGACGGAGCCAATCTTTCAGGGTGGCCGCTTCTCCTTCAGCGAGCGCGATAGACGGCTCTTGGGGGAGCGCGACCTCGACGTCCTCCTAATGTTCTGGTCCGGTCTGCCGGCCGACCAGGTGTCGTCGCTGGCACGCCACGGCGTGTGGTTCTTTCTCGATCACGAGCGGCTCTTCACCGGCTGCACGCCCGTCGGCTTCTGGGAGGTGCTGAACCGGCGCGCGATGACGCAGTGCCTGCAGGCGCAGCTTGCTGGATCACCGCAACCGATGGTTCTCCACGAGTATCACGGGCCGACCAACCTTCGGTCGATCCGCCTCTCGCGCAACGACCTCCTGTGGAAGTCGGTCGCCTTCGTGTCGCGAACCCTGAACGAGCTCTATCGAGTCGACTCGCTGGACGCCCTGCCGACCTTCCGGACCCGTGACGACGCGCTGCTCGGTGAAGCGGCCACGAACGCGGGCGTCGTGACGCCCATCGTCGCTCACGTGGCCAGGTTTCTCCGGAATCGCCGGTTCGAGCGGAAGTACCTCGAGCAGTGGGCGATGCTGTACAGGTTCTCCCCCACCGCCGGGATCCTCGAGCACGACCTGTCCGACTACGGTCTCCTGGTCCCGCCAAAGGAATGTTTCTGGGCGGACCCATTCCCCGTCCAGGTCGGCGATCGCTATTTCCTGTTCTTCGAGGAGTTCGTGTATTCCGAGAACAAGGGGCATCTGTGTGTCGCCGCGATAGACCCTGACGGGCTGCAGGAGGAGCCGAGGGTCCTGCTGAAGCGCGAGGCCCATCTCTCGTACCCCTTCGTCTTTTGCTGGCAGGGCGAGTGGTACTTGATTCCCGAAAGCCAGGAGGAGAACAGGATCGACGTCTACAAGTTCGATCCCTTCCCTTACGACGTCCGCTATCACACCACGCTGATGGAAGGGGTGAAGGCCGCCGACACGACCCTGTTCGAAGCACACGGCCGGTGGTGGATGTTCGTCGCCATCGCGACGCCAGGCACGCAGAATTTCGACGAACTCTTCCTGTTCCATTCCGACAACCCGGTTGGGGGGTGGGTGCCCCATCCGATGAACCCGATTAAGTCGGACGTGCGGTCCGCGAGGCCGGCGGGACGGGTCTTCGCGCGGGACGGAAGGTACTACCGGCCGTCGCAGGATTCCTCGCGCCGCTACGGCTACGCCATGCGGCTTCAGGAGATCAAGATCCTGTCCGAGCACGATTACGTCGAGGAAGAAGTCGACGCGATTCTCCCTGACTGGTCGCCCGACGTCGTGGCCACGCACACGTTCAACTTCTCCGGGGCACTGACGGTCGTCGATGCCCAACGGCGGCGCCGGCGGATAGCGGCCGTGCCCTCCCGTTCTCGGTGACGCATGCGCATCCTGGCCGTCACCAACATGTACCCGACGCCGAGATCGCCCTCATCGGGCATCTTCGTCGAGCAGCAGGTGGAAGGCCTCAGGCAAATCGGCCTGGACGTCGCGCTGGTGTTCGTGGAACGTCTTGAGAAGGGAATGGCGGCGTACCTGGGCCTGGGGCGGAGGATCCGCACGGCGGTCGAGTCATCGCGCCCCGACGTCGTGCACGTCATGTACGGCGGGGTCATGGCCGCCCAGGTCACGAAGGCGGTCGAAAGCGTCCCTGTCGTGGTCACCTTCCATGGGTCCGATCTTCTGGGGGAGCGCGCCGCTGGATCTGTCAGGAGGGCGATCGCCGGCTACGGCGTTCGAGCCTCCGGCAAGGCGGCGAGGCGGGCCCGCGGCGTCGTGGTCGTGTCAAGAGTCCTGCAGGAGGCGCTGCCAAAGGACGTCGATCGAGCCAGGACGAGAATCATTCCCTGCGGCATTGACCTGCGCCGGTTCACGCCGCTCGACCAGCGAACGTGCCGCGAGCGCCTCGGGTGGGATCCAGACCGCTTTCACGTGCTCTTTCCCAGCCAGGACACCAATCCAGTCAAGCGGGCTGGACTCGCCCGCGCCGCTGTCGAGAGCCTGAATCGTCTCGGAGTTGCGGCGGAGATGCACTGCCTGTCAGGCGTGCCGAACGCTGACGTGCCGGTTTGGCTCAATGCCAGCGACGTTGTCCTCCTGACGTCCCTGCACGAAGGCTCGCCCACGATTGTCAAGGAGGCGCTCGCGTGCGACCGTCCCGTCGTTTCGGTGGATGTCGGCGACGTGCGTGAACGGATACGGGAAATCAGGGGGTGTTATCTGGCGACGCCGGAGCGGGACAGCCTGGCGGCCGCACTCTGCCGCGTGCGGTCGGGTCCGTCGGCTGTTGCCGGGCGCATCAGGATGCAGGAGCTGTCTCTGCGCTCCGTTGCGCTGCGACTGGAGGAGTTTTACACCGAGCTCCTGAATTGCGACGGGCTGGCCGCGCCAGAAAGCTCGGCCAGCCCGGTCGCCGAAGCGGTGCTCTGAAATGGGTCCGATCGCAGTCCGCAGATCGGCAGCGACCTTCTTACCGGACGATCCGGACGTTGGTCGGCGCAGCTGGCGGCACCCCTGCGGTCGCCGAGAACTCGTACGCCCCGATGTCGTACGTCGCTCCCTGCGGCCGGTTGTTGCCGTCGAAGTCCGTCAGAACACCCGTGGGAACCGTTCCCGCGTCGATCGCCGGGCTCGAGGCCTTAATGTGGAAGTCGAGGCCGGCGGGATCGACCAGCAGCGGATCCTTGTTGTCCATGTTCCCGGACAGCGTCAATCCTGCCGACGACGACGTCTCGTTGTAGAGAGCGCTGCCGCCGTAAGTGATGTTCTTGCTAATGGTCACGTTCGACAGCGCGCCCTGAGAGAACCTGATCCCCGCAGTCGTCGGCTGGTAGAAGACGTTGTTCGCGATCACGGCGCCGGAGATGTTGCTCGCCAGGATGATCTGGCCCACGCGATAGGGGTTCGGGAAGGCAAACGTGTTGTTCGACACGTTCAGGTTGGTGACCGTATCGGGGTAAACGTGGATCGACCACCCGCGCTTGTTGTTGTAAAGAAGGTTGTTGACGATGGTGACGTTTGATGAACCGTCCACGTACACGCCATGGTCGACATTCTGGTAGTAGGACGTCGCCGGGCTGCATCCGCCCTCTCCGGGAGCATATCGCCCGATGTCATGGACGCGGTTCTGTGCGACCGTGACGGTATCTTTCGCTCCGATCAGGATGCCGTCCAGCCCGTAGGGCTCATCCGTGCAGTACCGTCCGATGTCGTGGATGTTGTTACCAATAACCTTGATGTTGTTCGCTTCGACGTCGACGCCGTCTGCGCCCTGGTGTCCAACCGTGCCGCCCATGCCGTAGATGTCGAAGTCCTGAACGATGACATAGGGAGCATCGAGATGCCAGCCGTGCTTGGTGCGGTTGTTGAGACCGTCGATCTTGGCGCCCCACTTGTTCTTCGATTTGAATGTGACCCACGCGGATGAGGTGCCGCCCCGCTTCACGTACACGACGATGTCGTTACCGTCGTTGTCGGAGTAGACGCCATCATCGACCACGACGGTGTCTCCAGCGTTGACGATGTCGGCAGCTTTCTGAATGGTCTTGAACGGACTTGACGCTGCACCGGGATTGGAATCGCTTCCGGTCGCCGACACATAGTACGTGGTGGCGGCGGCGGCGCTTGGTAGCAAAATGATTCCGAGCAAGGCTAGCGAGACACACGCTCCCCCTCGGAGGGACGAGCGCACAACATGAATTCCCATTATTACTATCTCCCGTTCGAATACGCGGGCTTTCTTGACTCAACGTCCCGAAAACGGGCGCCGCACCTGAGCCGACGCATAAACCGTCGAGCCATCGCCTCAAAGAAGAACTGCAACGACTAGGCGCCGGTCTTTGCGCCCATCCGCATCAGACGGCTCATCCGGACTCAACAGGTGACCAAAACTACCCAGTGTCGCCCGCGTATTGAAACGGTCGAACGAGCGGCTCAAGCCGTCCACAAAGCGTCGTGGCCAGCCGCCTCCGATGCCCCGTCCGGCGAAGGCCGCAGCTGCAGACAATCTGCTGCTTCGGAACGATCGGGGGGGGCTGATGCCCTGAGCGGCTGCGGTTGCTCAGCGACCACGGTCGCCAGGATCTCGGCGTCATTTTACGCGAGCGTGCCACTTCGCACTACAAAACACGTGCCACCTCGCCTGACCATGAAATCACTTCACAGAAGAAGAATCCTGAGCCGGACGTCCTGAGGAATCGGCATTTTCTTCCCAGGCTGCGCCCAGACCCTGAAAGTTTGGCCATCCCCGTTGGCACCACGGCACCCGCAATTGGGAACTACATTCGAGCGCAACGTCGGCCACGCTCGAGACCCGACGCGGAGAAGGGCATCGGACCCGGCTGTAGTGACGGTCTGCAGGCCAGCGGTCGTCAAAGTCGACTCGAAAATGTAATCGAACCATCAACTTTCGGTGACCTAGGGCATCTGATCGATTCCAGAAGTTGAGCGTTGGTCACAATTCATCTGGCCCGATTACGGAGCTCCGATTTCTCCCATGGTCCCCGCGATCAATACCCAGCAATCCAGTGTCTGATGCGCATCCTTATCCTGACCCAGTACTATCCGCCCGAAACCGGGGCGCCCCAGAACAGGCTGTCCGACCTGAGCTACCGACTGGTACGGCTGGGACACGCCGTCACCATCCTGACTGCGCTGCCGAACTATCCGGAAGGAAAGGTCTTTGACGGATATCGTGGCCGCGCGCTGATGGAGCAGTCTGCCGGCGGCACGCGAATCATCCGCACGTGGGTTCATGCGACGCAAGACAAACGGGTCCTGCCGCGGTTGCTGAACTACTGGTCGTTCGCAGCCTCCTGCGTCCTGCTTGGCACGTCCCGGATCGGGGCCCAAGATGTCGTGCTGGTCGAATCGCCCCCGTTGTTCCTCGGGTTCTCCGGTTTTCTCATCAGCCGCCTCAGGCGTGCCAAGTTGGTCTTCAACGTCTCGGACCTTTGGCCCGAGTCTGCCGTGGCGATGGGAGTCCTCCACAACACCCTGCTGATCGGCCTCGCCAAACGCCTCGAGGAGTTCATTTATCGACGATCGCACATGATCACCGGGCAGACCCAAGGAATCGTGGACAACATCAGATCCCGTTTTCCTCGTCAACGTGTCGAACTAATCACAAACGGGGTGGATGTGGAGGTCTTCCGCTCAGGCTCGCGATCTGGTGACAGGGACGATGCGAAGAAAGAGTTCGGGATCGAGGGGAAGTGCGTGATCGGTTATGCCGGGCTTCATGGGCTGGCACAAGGCCTCGGTACCGCCATTGAAGCGGCGCGGATACTACGCGAACACTCCGACTTAGTGTTTGCGCTGTTCGGAGACGGCCCGGAAAAGGAAAAGCTCGTACGGCTGGCAGCCGACCACGGACTCACCAACGTTCGGTTCTTTCCGACACAGCATGCGTCGCGCATGGCCGGCTTGATTTCCGCGTTTGACATCGCTCTCGTTCCGCTGCGAAGGCTCGCGCTGTTCAAGGGAGCATTGCCCTCGAAGATGTTCGAAGCGATGGCTGCGGCAGTGCCTCTTGTCGTATCGATTGAGGGCGAAGCACGCGTCCTCACAAGAAAGGCGCGAGCTGGAATTTGTGTTCAGCCCGAGAACGCGGTCGCGATGGCAAACGCGATTCTACGACTCCATCGGCGGCCGGGTCTGCGGAAGGCCCTGGGCCAGAACGGTCAGCGGTACGTGATGGAGCATTACAGCCGACAACACATCGGCGCGAGGTTCGAACGTTTGATCGTTGGCCTACATCTAGCGGCGAACGGCTAGTCGCCCGACTCGAGCGGACGCGTACAACTCATGACCGCAAATCCGAAAATCGCCTGCCTCGGCGCAGGGTACTGGGGCCGAAACCTCATTCGAAATTTCAGCGCTCTGGGCGCTCTCCAGGCTGTCTGTGAACCGCTCACGGAGCACCGCGACGCCCTGGCACAACAATACTCAGCCGTCCATTTCAGCGACAGCCCCCGAGAGATATTCGATGATCCGGAGATACAGGGTGTCGTTATCGCGACTCCCGCCGAGATGCACGGCGCTCTCGTTCGAACGGCACTCCTCGCTGGTAAGGACGTCCTGGTCGAAAAGCCTCTCTGCTTGTCCCTCGCCGAAGGGCGAGAGCTTGTCGCCTTGGCTCACTCGACAAAACGAATCCTCATGGTCGGTCACCTTCTCTGGTATCACCCGGCGATACTTGCACTGAAGGACTTGATTGAATCGGGAGAGCTCGGAAGGATTCAGTACATCTACTCGAATCGACTCAACCTCGGCAAGATTCGTCGTGAGGAGAATATTCTGTGGTCGTTCGCACCTCACGACGTCTCAGTCATTCTCGGTCTTGTCGGTGAGATGCCGGACGCGGTCGAGGCGCAAGGCGGCAACTATCTTCACAACCGAATCGCCGACGTAACCGTCAGCCTCTTGTCGTTTCCGAGCGGGATAAAAGCCCATGTCTTCGTGTCTTGGCTGCATCCGTTCAAGGAGCAAAAACTCGTTGTAGTAGGTGATCGGAAAATGGCGGTCTTCGACGATGTCGAGCCCGAACATAAGCTTGTGCTCTACCCTCATGCCATCAAGTGGAAGAACAACATCCCAACCGTCAACAGGGCCGAGGCACAGCCCGTTCCCATCGACCGCGACGAGCCCCTGCGCGCCGAATGCCTGCACTTCCTCCATTGCATTCGCACCCGGCAAAACCCTCGCACGGACGGTCACGAAGGCTTGCGCGTCCTCACCGTGCTTCAGCGCTGTCAGGCGGCGCTCGGACAGGCAACGGAGGCCCCCGCCAAGCCGGCGCCGGCCGACAACACGACGCCGACATATTTCGCCCATGCCTCGGCGTTCATCGACGACGAAGTGGAGATCGGCACCGGGACAACGATCTGGCATGTCTCTCATGTGCTGCGCGGCTCGCAGATCGGGTCAGACTGCCGGATCGGTCAAAACGTCATCGTTGGCCCGAACGCACGGGTGGGCAACGGAGTCAAGATCCAGAACAATGTTTCTGTGTATGAAGGTGTGACGCTCGAGGACAACGTCTTCTGCGGGCCGTCAATGGTCTTCACGAACGTCATCAACCCCAGAAGCGAAATACGGAGGATGCATGAACTACTTCCAACGTTGGTCCGCCGCGGCGCGACCCTGGGAGCAAACAGCACCATCATGTGCGGCGTGATCATCGGGGAGTACGCCTTCGTTGGCGCTGGTGCCGTGGTAGTGCACGACGTACCCAGCTTCGCCCTCGTCGTCGGCAATCCCGCCAAGATCATCGGGTGGATGTGTGTGTGTGGGAATCGAATCGGCTTCAACGAGGACGGCGGCGAAGGCACCTGCGTACAGTGCCACAGAACCTATTTGAAACAGATCGACGCAGTATCACTCCATGACTAAAGTCCCACTGCTTGACCTCAAGCAACAGTATGCCTCCCTTCGAGCAGACATCCTCGAATCGATCGTGCGAGTCTGCGATTCCCAGCAGTTCATCCTCGGGCCAGAGGTCTCCGCCCTCGAGGAGTCCATCGCTGAATTCTGCGGCGCACGATTCGCTGTGGGAATGTCATCCGGCACGGATGCGCTCCTTGCCACGTTGATGGCCATCGGCATCCGGTCGGGCGACGAGGTCATCACGTCGTGTTACTCCTTCTTCGCGACCGCCGGGGTGATTGCACGCTTGGGCGCCCGTCCGGTGTTCGTCGATATCGATCCTGTAAGTTTCAATCTCGATCCCTTAGGACTAGAGGCGAAGCTGACTTCACGGACCAAGTTGATTGTCCCAGTCCACCTCTTCGGTCGCGTCGCTGACATGAACTCCATCCTGAGTCTGGCGGACAATCACGGGATTCCGGTGATTGAGGATGCTGCTCAGGCGATCGGCGCACACGACGAACAGGGCCGGCGTGCTGGCACCATCGGGTTGGCAGGTTCCTTCTCCTTCTTCCCAAGCAAGAACCTGGGAGCCTTCGGTGACGGCGGTATGACCGTCACTAGCAGTGAAGAACACGCGAATGCTCTGCGAATGATCCGGGCCCATGGCAGCAAGCCCAAGTACCACCACCCAATGATTGGCGGCAACTTTCGTCTGGACGCCATTCAGGCGGCTGTTTTGCGAGTCAAGCTGAGACATCTTCCTATCTGGACCGAACGCCGTCGCCACAACGCCGTTCGGTACCGATTATTGTTTGAGAAGGCCGGCCTCACTGAAACTGTCGGCCTCCCTAAGGACACTCCCGGCCACATCTACAACCAATTTGTCGTTCGGTTCGCTGAACGCGATCGACTCCGCCAGTTCTTGAAAGAGAAAGGAGTGGAGACGGAGATCTACTATCCCGTTCCTCTTCATCTCCTGGAATGTTTTCGGAATCTGGGCTATCGGCTCGATGATTTCCCGCACGCGGAAGCAGCCTCTCGTGACACCTTGGCTCTCCCGATCTATCCCGAGCTGACCGAAGATCAACAGCGGCATGTCGTGGAATCGATCCGAGAATTTGTCTCGTGCTCAAGCGGTGTGAAGCCCTAGTCGAGCTTTAGTTGCACTCGGCACACACTCCGAACTATCCGGAGCGCCGCCTCGCTGCCAGCGGTTGCCGGTGGCGTAAACCTAGGAATCCACGGAACTGACGTGATGCTGGATAAATCTATTCGTTCACCTCACCCTGGGGAGTTAGTTCAGGAATGAAGGTCGTGACCGTTGTTGGTGCTCGTCCGCAGTTTATCAAGTGCGCTCCAGTCTCCAGGGAACTCAGGCAGTCTGCCGTAGAGATCTTAATCCACACCGGACAGCACTACGATGACAACATGAGCGAGGCATTCTTCCGGGAGCTCAGTCTTCCGTTGGCTGACTACAACCTCGGTGTGGGCTCTGGGTCGCATGCTGTGCAATCTGCTGAAATGCTTAAAGGGATTGAAGCCATATTAGTGGCTGAGCGGCCAGATGCAGTCGTCGTGTACGGAGACACAAACTCGACATTGGCCGGCGCGCTTGCGGCAGCAAAGCTCCGTATTCCGGTGGCTCATATTGAAGCGGGCTTGCGCAGCTTCAACCGGCAAATGCCAGAAGAAATCAACCGAGTCGTGACTGATCATGTCTCCTCTCTACTCTTTTGCCCGAGCAAGACGGCGGTGACCAACCTCTCCCGCGAGGGCATCCGCACGGGGGTCACGTGCGTGGGCGACGTGATGTTCGACGCCCTGCTGCAGAACATTCGGTCCGCCGAAGTGTGCTCAGGGGTCCTGACACGACTCCAGCTACAGCCTAAGGAGTACTTCCTAGCCACTGTGCACCGTGCCGAAAACACAGACGACCCGGCGCGTCTCCGTGCCGTCCTCTCGGCCCTGGAGGCGATCAGCGTGAACCACCCTGTTGTCTGGCCGATGCATCCTCGTACCCGACACACTCTGGCGGCTCACGACATCGAATGCGGCCGACATGGCGGTCTGCGGGTCATTGATCCGGTCTCGTACCTGGACATGCTGCTCCTGGAAAAGCATGCGGTCGCCATCTTGACCGACTCGGGCGGTGTTCAAAAGGAGGCATTTTGGTTGGGTGTTCCTTGTGTCACTTTGCGGGAAGAGAGCGAGTGGGTAGAAACGGTGCAAACAGGCTGGAACACGCTGGTAGGTACCGATTCGACTCGCATCCTCGCCGCCGTCGCACGGCCGCACCCGCCGTCAGTTCGTCCTGAAGTCTTGTACGGGACCGGTAACTCAGCCAGAGCAATTGTGCGCGAGTTACTGAGCAGTCAGATGGCACCATGACGCTTTCGTCAGCTCTCGCAACCATTTCGCTTTCAGCGTCTGATATTAGTAGCCTGATTGTGTTCTCTCGTGCAGAGCGTTTGAAGCGGCAACAATTGTGTGACACGCCTTCCAGTCATCAACCTCCTTCGGAGCCAGACTGTGCTCAAACGAGCCTTTGACCTTCTGTCCGCTTGTGTGGGCATGGTGTGCCTGTCGCCCCTGTTTGTTGTAGTGGCTCTTCTGATCAGGTTCGATTCGCCAGGACCCGTCTTCTTCAGGCAGGAACGGATCGGGCGGCGCTTCCGGTCGTTCCGGATTTACAAGTTCCGGACCATGGTCGAGGATGCTCCGCGACGGGGCGGTCCGATCACGTTCGGAGAAGACCCGAGGATTACCCGGGTCGGACGGGTCCTGCGCAAGACAAAGGTCGACGAGCTCCCCCAACTGATCAACGTTCTCCGCGGCGATATGAGCATCGTCGGCCCGCGACCTGAAGTGCCTGACGTACGTCAACCGGTTCAGGCACGCAATACGAGCGGATTCTCCAGGTCAGGCCCGGCATCACGGACCCGGCGTCGCTCAGGTTCCGTGACGAAGCCGCGATATTGGCGGCGTACAGCAATCCGGAAGAGGCGTACGTGACGTCCGTCCTTCCGGACAAGCTCCGGCTCGGCGAGGAGTACTTCGCGGATCGTCACTGTTCTCCGATCTCGCAGTGATTCTCAGGACAGTGGCAGCGCTGTTCGGACGGCGGGTGTCGTCGTGAGACGCTGCTCGTCTCCGTGCCGAGCGAGGCGTCGTCGGTGGCGATCCGCTGCTCGGTCTTCGGGGCCGGGCCTTCCGACGCCCGGGCATCTCATCGACCCGACGGACGCGCCGCAGGCCGCCGCACACACATTCAGCACACGCGACTTCGTCGCAGGCATGACTGTCATGAATAGACTTCTGCTGCAGATATCGACGGTACTTGATCCTGGCGTTCCACGGCGCGGCAATCGGGCTCTCTCTGATCACCGCATTTCTGCTCCGCTTCGACTTCGTCGATACCGGAAACGGAGATGACGCTGCTTCGTCAAGGGGCTGTTGCGTCGCGGCACTGCTGAAGGTGCCGGTCTTCTTCTCGAGCGCGGCTCCAGACGGCGTCGTGGCGATTTGCGGGCGTCCGGGAGCTCTGGCGCCTGCTCGTCGCAAACACGATCGCCTCGACGGCATTCACCGTCCTCGCGCTCGTCTGGCTCGGCCCTTCGGGATTCCCGAGATCCATCTACGTCCTCGACTTTCTCGTCTGCCTGCTGCTGTCTGGCAGCGGGCAGTTCGTCGTTCGCGCCACAACGAGTTTCGCTGTCTCGTCACACGGTCGCAAACGCGACGGCAAAGGCATCGTCATCTACGGGGCAGGGGCGGCAGGACGGATGCTGCTGCGCGAGATTCAGACGAATCGGTCGCTCGGCTATCATGGTGATCGCTTTCGTCGATGACGACCGAAGGCTGCACGGTTCGATGGTCATGGACGTACCGGTCGTCGGTGGCGGAAGGCGATCTCGCAGCCATCGTTGACCGTTACAGCGTGCGATCCACGAAGATCGAGGAAATCATCGTGGCGATGCCGTCGGCGACGCGCCCGTCAGACGCGCGAGGCCCTCGCCAACTGCCGCAGCGCCGGCGTGCGCCTGCAAGACCATTCCTCGCTTCGGCGAGTTGCTTGCCGGCCGCGTCCTCAGCTCTCAGATCCGAAACATCAACCTCGTGGATCTGCTCGGCCGCGAACCGGTTCGCCTCGAGGAAGATCGAATTCACGGAACGATCGGGGGACGATCGATCCTCATCACCGGCGCCGCCGGATCCATCGGTTCGGAGCTGTGCCGTCAGACCGCCCGTTTCCAGCCGGCCCGTCTCATCCTCTTCGATCAGGCGGAAAGCCCCCTCTACAACATCGATCTCGAGATGCGCGCCAAGTTCCCGTCGATGGAGATCGTCGCCGAACTGGGTGACGTACGGGATCCGACGCGTCGTCGACGACTTGATTCGCCGCCATCGCGTGGACTCGATCTTCCACGCCGCCGCCTACAAGCACGTCCCGATGATGGAAGCGCACGTCGCGGAGGCCGTCAAGACGAACATCTTCGGAACGTGGAATGTCGTGCGCGCCGCGTACAGGCACCATGTCTCCAACTTCCTCATGATTTCGACCGACAAGGCGGTCAATCCCTCCAGCGTCATGGGCCTGACAAAACGGATCGCGGAATTGATCGCGCACGCTCGGACCTCCAATGGCAACAGGTCGGCCACGCGTTTTTCGTCGGTGCGGTTTGGAAACGTCCTCGGGAGCAATGGCAGCGTCGTGCCGCTGTTCCAGGCCCAGATCGCCGCCGGCGGTCCGGTCACGGTCACCCATCCGGAGATGCGCCGCTACTTCATGAGCATTCCCGAAGCAGTGGCGCTCGTTCTCCAGGCCTCGACGATGTGCAAGGATTCCGAGATATTCGTCCTCGACATGGGAGAGCCGGTCCGGATCATGGACCTCGCCACGAACATGATCGGTCTCGCCGGCCTGGTGCCGAACGAGGACATCGAAATCCGCTTCACGGGCTTGCGTCCCGGCGAGAAGCTCTTCGAGGAATTGAGGCTGGAAGGCGAGGACATCTCACCGACGTACCACGAGAAGATCAAGATTTTCAGCGGGACACGGGTGATGCGGGCTGATCTGGAGGCCTGGCTGTCGATCCTCGACTCGCTGGTCGAGTCGGGAGAGACTGAGGATGTGCTCAATCACCTGCGAAGGCTCGTTCCTGAATACCATCCGCCTGCGGAGGCTCCACACAAAGTCAGCAGGTTGGAGAAACGGTCCAGCGCTCGGAAGCCGACGTGGCTCCGCGAACGCGCGCAACCTTCGCCCGCCGGCACGGCGTCAGTCGTCGAGCCGGTGTCCACGTGAGCCAATTCCGTCGATTGTGAGGCTCGATTGGCACCGGAATCCGCTTTCCGTTCTTGCGGTTCTTTAGTCTGACCCGTTTAGCTGTCTCCCTTCAGAGACCTCCAACATGGACCTCATACCCTACAACCTTCCCACGATCGAAGAAGACGAGATCAACGAGGTCGTCGCCACGCTGCGATCCGGGTGGCTGACGACCGGGCGCAGGACCGCCCAGTTCGAGGCGGAGTTCAAGGCGTATGTCCAGGCACCATGCGCCCTCGCGGTGAACTCGGCGACCGCCGGCCTGCACCTGGCGCTCGCGGCGCTGCAGATTGGTCCGGGCGACGAGGTCATCACCACGCCTCTGACCTTCTGCTCGACGGTCAACACCATCATCCACGTCGGCGCGACACCGGTGCTGGCCGACATCGGGCCGGACGGAAACATCGATCCGCAGTCCATCGCGGACCGCATCACGCCACGAACGCGGGCGA
Source organism: uncultured Acidobacteriota bacterium (assembly GCA_963730995.1). Classification (GTDB taxonomy): domain Bacteria; phylum Acidobacteriota; class Vicinamibacteria; order Vicinamibacterales; family 2-12-FULL-66-21; genus CAVSUB01. Next base: position 1,922,434 of record CAVSUB010000013.1, read on the forward strand.
TCGTGCCGGTCCACCTCGGCGGGCTGCCGTGCGACATGGACAGCGATCTGGGAGCTGGCGCGTCGTCACGGATTGTTCGTGATCGAGGACGCCGCCCACGCCGTCGGATCTCACTACCAGGGTGCTCCCGATCGGAGCCGCTACATCCCGTCCACGGGCGCGCGGAGCGACGCCGTGGCGTACAGCTTCTACGCCACGAAGAACCTGACGACGGGCGAGGGCGGAATGGTGACGACGCACGATCCCGCGCCTCGACGAACAAATGAGGCTGCTCTGCCTGCACGGCATCAGCAAGGATGCCTGGAACCGGTACTCCGACCGCGGCAACTGGCAGTACGACGTCGTCCAGAGCGGCTTCAAGTACAACCTGAGTGACATCCAGTCGGCAATCGGCATCCACCAGCTGCGAAAACAGGAACGGTTCCGTCGAGACCCGAGCGGCGTTACGCCCGTTTGTACAGTCGAGGCCCTCGCCGGTGTGCGAGGAGCTGGAGCTGCCCGCCAGACAACGAGTCGTCGCGGCATGCCTGGCACCTCTACAGTCTGCGGTTGAACCTGGACGCCCTCGATATCACCCGGGCCCAGTTCATCCAGGAACTGAGGAAGAGGAACATCTGCGCGAGCGTTCACTTCATTCCCATTCCGTTGCTCTCGTTCTTCGCGCCGTTCGCCGAGCTGCCCGCAGAACCAGTGCCCGAATGCTCTTGCCCTCTATCCACGTCTCGTGTCGCTGCCGCTGTACCCCGCCATGACCCAGGACCAGGTCCTCTACGTGGCGGAGTCGGTGAAGGAGATCGTGGCGTCGACGCAGGAAAATCATCGATCGCGTCCGTCCTGAGCGTGAGAGGGCACGCTGATGACAGATCAAGGCACTCCTGGCACAGCCGTGCTTTTCAAGGTCGCTCTAACTCGATCAGCCTCCAAAGCGTATATATATCTGTCAGGATTAAAAATCCTGGCAGTTCTCGCGGCGGCGTGTTCTTAATGCACACAGGCGCTTCTCTCATCGCCAGGCGGCGGAAACGATCCCAATCACCATACGGCATCCCCCGAAGGGCGGCCCACCATGGACACTCGAACCACGGACACCGACAATCGGCTCAGGGAAACACTGGAACGCGAGCTCTTGAGAACGTCGCCGGGAGTTTCTGAAGCGCGCCTTGCGAACATGCGGTTACGCCGCTCCGATCGCCATGTCGTTTGCTGCTAGCGATCTCGCTCGGGCCGCCTCCTGCCCAGGCGTCGGCAACTGCGGCAACAGCGACTGGGCTCACAGTATGTGAGCCTACCGGGCTCTCGCATGATTCTCGGGTCCTGCGCTACGTCGACAACCGGCTGAACCGGCTCGCGTCGGTATTCCACTGCCCTCCGTCATGGCCTCCGGTACCCGTCTGCTGCTCTCGGTGCTGTTCAAGAACTGCCTGCATCTCGGGACGGATCTGTCCCTCATCGAGCAGTCGCTCCAGCGGTTGCAGATGCGTGGACGGTCGCCGCTCTCGATGACTACTTCGACCATCGCGAGACACAGCTTGCCCCGCTGCTGTTCTGGCATCTCAAACAGAGGGGTCTGACGCGCCTGCTCGGAGAACGGCTGACGCGCGCCCTTGAAATCCGGTATCAGCGGAACGTCGCACGGAACTCGCTGCTGGAGCACGGCCTCGAGCGCGTCCTCGACCGGTTCGACAGCGAACGAATCGACGCGCTCGTACTGAAGGGTGCGTCCGTCTTCACGACCGACTTGTCAGCCTTCCGGAACGCCTTCGTCCTGTCGGACATCGATCTGCTGGTCAGGCCAACGGACATGCAACGGGCGATCGACGTGCCTCGTAGCCGACGGTCATTCGCTGACGGACCGTCAGGCCGCGAACACCGGTCGTCAAGCAAGGCCTGACGTCGGCTGACGGTGTCACTCGAATCGATCTGCACTCGGCACTGTTCTGGACGATCGGCGGAGATTATCTCGACTACGGGCCCGGGGATTTGTGGGAGCGCGCGACGATTGAGTCATTCCGCGGCCATCGGCTGGCCACGCTGTCTCCGGAGGACCAGCTCTGCCACCGCGTCGTCCACGACAGCGTCGGGCACGGAGCGCCCATCCTGACTAGCAGCACGTGCCGGCTGTACTACCTTGCGGTCCTGCTGATCGACTTCTACCGGGATCGAATCGACTGGAAAAGGCTTCTTCAAGATCTGCAGCGCAAGCGGAGCGATCGGTTGTTCGTCGCCTGCGTCTATCATCGCAAATCGTGAGCTCGGCCTGCGGCTTCCGACCGAAATGGAACCGCTGCGCCGCCAGGCTCGGGCCGACCTGGCCGTCCTCGACGCGGTGACGGCGTTCGACCACCCGACTGGCGGACTACGGTCACCGGACGTCGCTCGCGTTGCTGACGGGCCGCACTCGCTCCCGAGCAACTCAGGCGGCTCGGTCAATTGCTCGTTCAGGATCCCGTTACGGGACCGCTGCGAGGGAAAGAGACGAGCGGAGGCGCCGCGGCACGTTCGTGGAGCGATTCGCGCTCCTGCTGCAAAATCCTCTGCCTGCAATCGGCGGCGGTTCTGCTTCATCGGTGCGGCAGGGTTCCGACACTGGCTGCGAAAGGAGAACGCGCATGTGGGATGAACGGCTATCGGCCGAGCATCCGCGACTGACCTTCAGTACCGGGAGCTCGAGGACGGTGGAGTCATCTACGACACGACCGCCGAGCGCATTCACACGTTGAACGTCGCCGCGGCATACATCTGGAATTGCTGTGACGGCGTCCCACAATCTGTCGGATATCGCGTCGGAATTGCACCAGCAGGCGACGTGTCCGCCGGAGCAGGCGTTGAAGGACGTCTCGACGCTCTCGCGTACTTCCAGCGCGAGGGACTCCTGCGGGTGCAATGACGCCCTTCTACAGACTGCACTCCGGCGGAGTCGTGCGGAACGGCGCCGCGGTGCTGCTCGTCGGACCGAACGGGGCCGGCAAGACCACGCTCGTGTTGCGTCTCGTGCAACGAGGGGTTTTCCGTTCTCTCGGACGACGAAGTCTGGATCAGATCCGGAGTCACGACTCGCCCATCCGACCGCAACGACCGCTGCTCCTGAAGGAGTCGGCCTGGGATCTGTTCCCGCACTGTCGCGACAAGTTCATCGAGACAGGCGAACAGGGATGTCGATCGTGGTGGCTCAGGCCGGAGGACCTGCGGCCCGCCTGCAAGGCCGAGCCGACGCCGGTGTGGGGAATGGTCGCGCTGAAACCTGCGTCGGGAGACCGCCCCTCATTGGAGGAGATTGGCCAGACCGAAGCGATCAGCTATCTTCTGCCGGAGTCGATGAACTTCCCTGAGGTTCGGGACATCGGACTCTCGACCCTCGTCAACATGGTCCGCTGCGGCCAGGTTGTTCAGGCTCACGAAAGGCGACCTGGACGAATCCGCCCAGATACTCTCCGGAGTCCTTCCATGAAAAACGCCGCCGCCGACGCAGACGAATCGGTGAACTACTACTACTACTTGCGCATGATCAGGAAGGTCGAGCGAGATTCGTGCATTTCAGTCCGCCATTCAGGCCACTGTTCGCAAGGACGACGTGGTCGTGGAGATCGGATCGGGCCTGGGCACGTACTCGTTCTTCGCGGCGCAGTCCGACGCGAGACGCGTCTACAGCATCGAGCGGGAGCGGGTCATCGAGGTCGCCGAGGAGCTCGCGATCGAGGAATGGCCTGGCGGACCGCATCGCATTCATCCGCGGGGATTCGACGGAGACCGAGCTGCCGGAGAAGGCCGACGTGCTGATCATCGAGGATTTCAGCTCGCTGTTCCTGCGTCGTGGCCTGGAGGAGCTCGTGCGCGACGCTCTCGAGCGGCACCTCAAAGAGCAGGCGATCACCGTGCCGCACGCCGTGTCACTGTATGTGGCGCCCGTTGGAGACGCTTCCCTCTGGCACAGCGTAGTGAACCTCGAAGAAGAGCACTATCAGCTGTACGGTCTCGATCTGACCGTGCTCAGGGAGATGATGCTGGCAAGTCCGCACGTTCGGCAGATCGAGCCAGAGGCCTTGCTCGCGGCGCCGGTTACGTTCAAGACCATCGTGCTCACGCAGCATGAAAGCTACTTGTTCGATGAGGTTCTCACCGTCACCATCAGCAAGTCGGGCATGATGTACGGCCTTGCCGGCTGGTTCGATCTGACGCTCGCGGACGAACGTTCAATTGAGCAACGGACCCGGCAGCCACGAGTCGGTCTGGAGCCAGGTCTTCTTCCCGTTCGCGAGTCCGTTGCAGGTCACCGCCGGGGAGGTCGTCACGCTGAGACTGTCGTGTGCGAGGAGCTCGCGGACGCGGGATCTCTGGTGGACGTGGCAGGGATCGGCAGCGTCCGGGTCGGCTCACAATTGCTCGTTCCAGGGAATTGCGCTTCGGCCCAGCCAGTTGGGCACGCGCGGCGGCGGCGTTGGCTAATCGAATCGGCAACCAAAGCGGCAGCGCGTGCGTCTCCGACGCTGGGGCGTTCTGGCGAGGACGCACATGAAGACATCGTGGTTCGTCGCCCTGGGAGTTCTGATTGTGTCGACGACTCTCTGGATCATGACGACCTTGGTTCACTCACCGCCACACGCCGCGTCAGCGTCGGCGCCCACTCGGACGATCCTTTACTATCGCGACCCGATGCACCCCGCCTACACGTCGGCGACTGCCGGAAAAGCACCGGACTGCGGCATGGACCTGGTGCCGGTGTATGCCGACGAAGCTGGGACTGCCGCAAGCCGCACGCCGCTCGACTCGAAAGTGATTCAGCTCAGTGCTGAGCACCAACAGATGATCGGCCTTCGGATCGGGCGCGTCGAGCAGGCGCCCGTGGCCCGGACCTTTCGGACGTTCGGTCGAGTGGCGGTCGACGAGAATCGCGTCTTCCCAGTCATGGCGGGAGGTGAAGGATGGGTCACCAGGACGTGGCCAGGTACGGCCACCGGCGATACCGTCCGAAGAAGTCAACCGCTCGCGTCGATCTACGGACGGGACTACACGACCGCGCAACGCACGTTTCTGTATGCCTTGCGAACGGCGGAAAACCCGCCCCCAGTGGCACAAAGCGACATCCAGGATCAGGCCGCTCTCACGCTTCAGGAAGCGAGGCTCACCCTTCAAAATATCGGCTTCGGAGCCCTGCAGATTGAAGAACTCGCGAGAAGCCGGCGTGTACTCCCGGAAGTAACGCTGACGTCTCCGGCCTCAGGCGTGATCACGGCGCGGAACGCGTCGCCCAATCAGAAGTTCGACCGTGGCGCTGAGTTGTTTCGCATCTCGGACCTGACCCATGTCTGGGTCGTGGCGTATCTCCTCGCCGACGACGAGAGCTCTGTTCGGCGAGGTGTTCGCGCCATCGTCTCTGTGCCGGGATCATCCAGCGGGGCCCTCGACGCGACCTTGACGGAAGCCCTCCCCCGCTATGATGGAAAAACCCGCACGCTCACAGTGCGGTTGGAAGCCGACAATCCCCATCAGAGGCTGAGGCCAAACATGGTCGTCGACGTCGAGTTCCACGTCAGCACTTCTGAAGCGACAACCGTGCCCGCTGATGCGGTCGTCGACTCGGGGCTCCGGAAAACGGTCTTCGTCGACCTTGGAGGAGGCGCCTTCGAGTCCCGCACCGTGCAAACGGGCTGGAGCTCCGGGGGGCGCGTGCAGATCGTGCAGGGACTGAACCCCGGCGAAGCCATCGTAGTGTCGGGAACCTTCCTGCTCGACTCCGAGAGTCGATTCCGGCTGCGGGCCACTGGCGGGCATGATTGACCGTCTGATCGATATCTCAGCCAGACATCGATTCATAGTCGTGATCCTCGTCGCGGCGGCAGCCATGACTGGCTGGCACTCGATGACCCGATTGCCGCTCGACGCCCTCCCGGACATCGGCGACAAGCAGGTAATCATCTATTCCCGGTGGGATCGTAGTCCCGACCTGCTCGACGCCCACGTCACACACCCCATCGTCTCCGCCCTGCTCGGCGCACCAAAGGTCAAGTCGGTTCGCGGCTTCTCCGATTTCGGTGCCTCGTTCATCCACGTCATCTTCGACGATGACGTCGACCTCTACTGGGCGAGAGCGCGAACGCTCGAGTATCTCTCGAGCGTCCTCCCAAAACTCCCCGACGGCGTGCAGTCCGAGCTCGGACCGGATGCCACCTCGCTGGGCTGGGTATTCCAGTACGTGCTGGTGGATCCTTCCGGCAAGCACGGGCCGTCAGAGCTTCGTTCCTACCAAGATTGGTATCTCAAGTACTACCTGAAAGCTGTTCCAGGTGTCGCGGAGGTCGCTACCGTCGGAGGATTGGTCCGTCAGTACCAAGTCAACGTCGATCCGAGTCGCCTGCGAGCCTATGGCCTCCCGATCCAACGAGTGGTTGGCGCGTTGAGGAGCGGAAATCGAGATGCCGGAGGTCAAGTCATCGAATCAGGCGGCAGCGAGGTACATGGTGCGCGGACTCGGCTCCGCCAGGACAATCGAAGACTTGGGTGAGACGCTGGTCGCTTCCGAGGCGGACGGAACACCCGTCCGCATCAAAGACGTTGCCCACGTGACCATCGGATCCGAATTCCGAAGAGGAGCGACGGACCTGGACGGTTCGGGAGACGCCGTGTCCGGACTAATCGTCATGCGGCAGGGCGAGAACGCACTCGACGTGATCGACAACGTCAAGGCTCGGATCCGCCAGCTCGAGTCCTCTCTGCCTCCGGGTGTGGAGATCGTGACGGTCTACGATCGTTCCGACTTGATCCGTCGGTCCGTTGCGACGCTCACATGGACCATTCTCGAGGTGATGGCGACGGTAGCGGTCGTGATCGTGATGTTCCTCACGCACGTGCCCAGCATCGCGGTTCCGTTGATCACGCTCCCGCTTGCTGTCTTGATTTCCTTCATACCGCTTCAGCTCCTGCGAATCGACCTCAACATCATGTCGCTGAGCGGGATCGCGCTCGCGATAGGGGCACTCGTCGACGCGGGCATCGTCGTCGTCGAGCAGACACACAAGAGGCTCGAAGAGTGGGATCGTGACGGGCGGCCTGGAGATGCGCACGACGTAATCCTGCGCGCGATCAAGCAGGTGGCAAGGCCAAGCTTTTTCGCGCTGATCATCATGGCCGTGTCCTTTCTTCCGGTCCTCACGCTCCAAGGCGAGGAGGGCCGCCTGTTCAAGCCGCTTGCTTACACGAAGACATTGACCGTGCTGGTCGCTGCGATCTTGGCGGTCACGTTGGATCCCGCGCTGCGTCTGCTGTTCACTCGTACCAGCCAGTTCCAGTTTCGCCCAGTGTGGCTTCGCGCGGCGGCGAACGCGGTACTCGTCGGCACGATCCAGCCGGAAGAGAAGCACCCTCTGAGCCGGCGAATCATGGGACTCTATGGGCCCGTGGTGGAATGGTCATTGCGCCACAAGACGGTTGTTCTGGCCGTCGTGCTCGTGCTGCTTGCTGGAACTGTCCCGATCTGGCAGCGGCTGAGTGCGGAATTCATGCCTCCACTTGATGAAGGGGCAGTGCTGTACATGCCGAGCACCATGCCGGGCATCTCAATCGGAGAGGCACAGCGAGTGCTCCACGCGGCCGACCGGACCCTGAAGGCGCAGTTCCCCGAAATCGAGCGCGTCTTGGGGAAGGCCGGTCGCGCCGACACCGCGACCGATCCCGCACCCTTGTCCATGTTCGAGACGCTGATCGTCCTTCGGCCTCCCTCGTCATGGCGGCGGGTCGAAACCTGGTATTCATCCTGGGCCCCCGAATGGGTCAAATCCATCGCACGGCACATCACTCCCGACCACATTTCGTTGGAAGCGCTGATCAGCGAGATGAACCAGGCGCTGACGATCCCAGGTGTCGCGAATGCGTGGTCGATGCCAATCCGCGGCCGAATCGACATGCTCACGACCGGTGTGCGCACTCCGCTCGGGTTGAAGATCACGGGCAGCAGCGTGCAGGAAATCGAACGGGTCGGCGGCGCGATCGCCACGACGCTGCGCTCAGTCCCTGGGACCCGAAGCGTATTTCTGGAGCGCATGGGCGAAGGACGGTTCCTCGACTTCCGGTGGAACCGCGCTGCCTTGACGAGTGCGGGGCTCACGATAGACGAGGCGCAGTCGGCGGTCGAGTACGCCATTGGTGGCGAGAACGTCGCGGTTTCGATCCAGGGCCGGGAGCGCTATCCGATTAATGTGAGATATGCGTCCGACTTTCGGAGCGATCTCCCGGCTCTGTCGCGCGTTCTGGTGGCCGGCGCCGGTGGCGACCATCAATTCACGACAGGCGAACTCGCCGACATCCAGACCACCACCGGTCCAGCGATGCTTCGGAACGAAGATGGGCTCTTGACGGCCTACATTTATCTCGATCTTGCCGAAAGAGATCTTGCCGCCTACACGAACCGAGCGAATCGGGTCCTTCGCGAGGCTGTGACGCTGCCCGCAGGTTCTGCAGTCTCGTGGACCGGCCAGTACGAAGCTATTGAAAGGGTCCACCGCCAATTGAAGGAGATTGTGCCGTTGACCCTGCTGGCAATCATTCTTCTGTTGTATGTCAGCACGCGATCGTTTGGCAAAACGCTCATCGTCCTGCTCGCGGTCCCCTTCTCCGCCATCGGCGCAATCTGGATTCTCTTTCTGCTTGGCTATTCGACGAGCGTCGCGGTTTGGGTTGGACTTATCGCACTTATGGGCGTCGATGCGGAGACCGGCGTCTTCATGTTGTTGTATCTGGACGATGCCTATGACCGAGCCAAGCGAGAGAATCGCCTGAAAAGCACGGCCGATTTGCGGCGCGCCGTTGTCGAGGGTGCGGCGCGTCGAGTGCGGCCGAAGTTCATGACGGTCATGACGATATTCCTAGGTCTTTTGCCCATTATGTGGTCGACGGGGACCGGCTCAGATCTGGTGAAGCGAATCGCCGCACCGATGATTGGCGGGATCTTCACGTCGTTCGTGCTGGAGTTGATCGTGTATCCGGTTGTCTACCACGCCTGGAAGTCTCGATCCGAGCCGCTGGCTTCGTGACCAGATTCCTGTAGTCTGTCACTCACTTTCGTTTACAATACGTCGCGCAGGCGAGGCCCTCATGTGTTCTCCGCCGCATCCCGTCCATCACGAGTCGCGTCGGCTGACGATCCCGAAGAAAGAGGCGTTCTCATGTCGGTCACTGCCCTGAGCGGCGTGCCGAGGCTCAGAGTCACCACGATCGTGGTTGTGAGCGTCGCGCTTTTTCTGATACTTCGACCGTCCCGGCCCGTCGGGCAGTCAGCAGGTCTCGTGGCCGCCTACAGTTTCAACGAGGGAACTGGCAGCACGGTCACCGATCTGTCCGGTAACAACATCACCGGAACGATTGTCGGCGCCACGTGGACGACGGGAGGCCGGTACGGGAACGGGCTGTCGTTCAATGGCTCGACCAACTATGTGGATCTGGGCAACCCGGCCGCCCTGCAGCTGACCGGCAGCATGACGATCGAGGCCTGGATCAAGGCGGCGGCCAATCCGGCCGACGATGGCCAGATCGTCGCGAAATCGGACGGCACCGCCGGATGGCAGTTCAAGACCAGCCCGGACACGGGCCCGCACACGTTTGGCGTAGGGGTGTCGGGGGTCAGCGGGAGCCTGACACAGCGCTACTCGACTACAGTTCGATCGCTCAACACGTGGTATCACGTCGCCGGCGTCTTCGATGCGACCTCTGGTACGCTGAGCACGTACGTAAATGGCGTCCTGGACAACGGCACGCTGACTGGCGGGCCAGTGCCGGCCTCGCAGGTCAACCGCACGGTGAACGTGAACATCGGTCGGCGAACTGGTGGGTACTATTTCAACGGAATCATCGACGAAGTGCGTGTCTACAACCGGGCGTTGTCGGCCGCGCAGATTCAGAGCGACATGAACACGCCGCTAGGCGCGCAGCTGCCGCCGGACACGACGCCGCCGACGGTGTCGATGAACACGCCGGCCGACGGCTGCCACGGTCACGGGCACGGTCAGCGTCACGGCGAACGTGGCGGACAACGTCGGCGTCGCCGGTGTGCAATACCTCCTGGACAACGTGCAATCTTGGCAGCGAGGTGGTCAGCCCACCATTCACACTTCCAGTGGAATACGGCCACGACGACCGTCGGCCCTCACACGCTCGCGGCGATCGCACGGGACTTGAGCAACAACACTGCGACGAGCAGCCCGTGTCCGTCACCGTCTCGAATCCTACGCCAGCGCAGGTCGGCCAATGGTCGGCGGTCAACAATTGGCCGATCGTGGCGGTCCACGCGTCCCTGCTGCCCACAGGGAATGTGCTCGCCTGGACTGACTACACGTCGAATGCGGGCGCGCAGCTCTGGCGGCCAGGGACGAACACGTTCATCGCAAAGACCTACAACCCTGTCAGCCTGTTCTGCGCGGCCAACTCTCTACTGCCGGACGGCCGTCTGCTCGTCAGCGGCGGGATCCAAGGCCTGATTGACGATCTTGGCCCGTACGACACGACCATCTTCGATCCTGTGACGGAGACCTGGTCGGCAGGCGCCTTCATGAATGTGGGTCGCTACTATCCCACGACCACAACGCTCGGCGACGGCCGGGTGATGGTGCAGGGTGGGACGACGACCTGCGTGTCCTGCATCGCCGATACCCCAGAGATTTTCGATCCCGTCACCAACGCGTGGACGCAGATGGCGGCGAGTGCACGGAAGACGCTTCAAGTACTACCCACACATCTACCAGTTGCCGGACGGACGCGTGCTCGCGCGCGGCACAGGACGACAAGGCCATCGCAAGCTCGGTTCTCAATCTCAGTACGCAAACGTGGACGACGGTCGACTCCAGAATCATCGACGGCCACAGTTCCGTCATGTATCTGCCCGGGCAAGGTCCTCAAATCGGGTACGGCGACGGCTGACGACCCCGGACATCCCTCGGCCACGACGTCCTATACCCTCGATATGACGCAACCGTCACCGTCGTGGCAGACGACTGGTTCGATGGCGTTTCCGCGATCGTTCCACAACCTCACGGTGCTGCCTGACGGTCAGGTGCTGGCAACCGGCGGTGGAGTTACGACCGATCCAGCGGATTTCTCGAAGGCCGTCTACGAGGCCGAGCTCTGGTCTCCGGTGACGAGAACCTGGACGACGCTGTCGAGAGGTCAGATCCCGCGTTTGTATCATTCGACAGCGCTGCTCATGCCCGACGCGACGGTACTCGTCGCGGGCGGCGGTCGCCAGAATGGGCGCTCGCAGCCCGATCCGGCCGACCAGCCAAACGCGGAGATCTTTTCGCCGCCCTACCTGTTCAAGGGGCCTCGCCCGGTCATCACCTCCGCGCCGACGCTGGTCCGCTACAACACGGCTTTCTCGGTCAGCTCGCCGGACGCGACTCGCATCGCGTCGGTCTCGCTGATCGCCTTGAGTTCCGTAACGCACGCGTTCAACGAAAACCAGCGCTTCGTGCCGCTGACGTTCACGGCCGGAGCCGGCTCGCTGACGGTGCAGGGTCCAATCAACGGCAACACCGCGCCACCCGGCCCCTACATGCTGTTCCTGGTCGACACGAACGGCGTCCCTCGGTCGCAGCGATGGTGCGACTTGCCGGCGCCATGGGAAGACACGCAACCACCGAGCGCTCCCGCCAACCTCACGGCCACCGCCTCGACCGGCGCGGCGTCGCTGAGCTGGACGGGATCGACCGACGACGTTGGCGTGACCTCCTACAACGTTCATCGATCGACGACCTCCGGATTCACGCCGTCGGCGGCGAACAAGATTGGACAGGCGGCCGGAACCACCTACAACGACACAAATATCTCGAGTGCCGGAACCTACTACTACCGCGTGACGGCGCAGGACGCAAAGGGCAACGTCAGCGACTCCATCGAATGAGGCCTTCGCGACGGTATCAGTCTCGATACGACGCCTCCGTCGGTGTCGATCGCCGCGCCGGTATCCGGATCGACGCTCAGCGGAAACGTCAATGTGACGGCATCAGCCTCAGATGCGGTCGGGGTGGCGGGCGTGCAGTTCCTGCTTGATGGCAACCCCCTTGGATCTGAAGTGGTCGGGGGAGGACCATATGCGATCAACTGGTCGACCTCCACAGCGTCCAACGGCGCTCATACATTGTCTGCCCGTGCGAGAGACGGCGCCGGCAACACAGCGCTCGCCGCAAACGTCCTCGTAACGGTATCGAACACGACGCCCACGGGCCTGCTCGCCGCTTACAGTTTTAACGAGGGCACTGGCGGCACAGCAACGGACCTCTCGGGCAACAACATCACCGGCACGATTGTCGGCGCGACGTGGACCACCGGCGGACGCTACGGCAACGCGCTCTCCTTCAACGGGTCCACCAGTTATGTCGACCTAGGCAATCCGACAGCCCTGCAGCTGACCGGCAGCATGACGATTGAAGCGTGGGTCAAGGCCGCGGCCAACCCCGCCAACGACGGCCAGATTGTCGCGAAGTCGGATGGCACCGGATGGCAATTCAAGACGAGCCCGGACACAGGACCGCATACGTTCGGTCTCGGGGTCTCAGCTCCTGCGGGCAACATGGCCCAGCGCTATTCGACTACCGTCCGCGCGCTAGGAACCTGGTATCACGTCGCCGGTGTCTACGATGCCGCCGCCGGCAGTTTGAGCATGTACGTCAACGGCGTCCTCGATAACGGAACAATCAGGAACGGCCCGATTCCGCAACTCGCAGGTCAATCGTGCTGTGAACGTCAATATCGGCCGGCGCTCGGATGGATACTACTTCAACGGGATCATCGACGAGATTCGAATCTATAATCGTGCACTCTCCGCCGGCGAGATCCAGAACGACATGGTGACCGCCCTGGGAATCGCGCCGCCGCAGGACACAACGCCGCCAACGGTATCGATCACTGCGCCAGCCAGCGGCGCCACCGTGACCGGCACAGTCAACGTCACCGTGAACGCTGCCGACAATGTCGGCGTTGCCGGCGTGCAGTATCGGCTCGATAGCACGAACCTCGGCAACGAGAAGCTCTCGCCGCCCTTCACCCTCCAATGGGACACGACGTCCGCAAGCGTCGGGTCACACACCCTGTACGCCGTTGCGAGGGACTTCAGCACCAATGTGACGACCAGCGCGGGAGTACCGGTTACGGTCTCGAACACGACGTCGGCGCAGGTTGGCCAATGGTCGGCGGCCATGGCGTGGCCCCTTCCTCCCGTCCACGTCAACCTGATGCCGAACGGCAAAGTTCTCATGTGGGATGGCCAGGAGTTTGGCGTCAATTCGTACGTCTGGGACCCGGCGACCCAGGCATTCGCTCAGATCGCATCGCCGAACAACATTTTCTGCGCAGGCCATGCCCTCCTGCCCGATGGAAGAGTGTTCGTTGCCGGGGGACACGTCGACGCGCACATAGGCCTCTCGGTCGGCCAGATCTTTAACCCATCGACCAACTCCTGGAGTACCACCGCAAACATGGCGTTTGCGCGCTGGTACCCCAGCGTACTACGACGCTGCCTGACGGACGAATCCTTGTCATGTCTGGCGAGAGCAACTGCGACAACTGTCTCGTTACCATTCCCGAGATCTTCAATCCCATCGCTGGCACGTGGACAGCGCTGTCGAATGCTTCCCTTCTGTTTCCTTACTATCCGCACGATTATGTATTGCCAGATGGTCGCGTTCTAGTCACGTCCACCACCGAAGAACCGATCGTGTCGCAGGTCCTGGACATCGCGACGCAGACCTGGACCCCTGTCGATCCTACTCATGCCTACGACGGTGGCAGCTCGGCGGCGTACCTTCCCGGCAAATTCATCAAGGTGGGGACCTCTACGAACGCAAATCTCGCCGTCCGGCCGTCTGCAGCCACAGCGTACGTCCTCGACATGACGCCGCCGAATCCGGCGTGGCGTCAGATCGCGCCGATGGCCTACGCTCGCACATATCACACGCTGACCCTGCTACCGGACGGCACTGTTCTCGTCACCGGTGGCGGAACTTCAACAGCCCCGATCGATCTCGCGGGGGCCGTCCTCCCGGCCGAACTCTGGGATCCTGCGACTGAAACTTGGACGACGCTGAGCTCGATGCATACGCCGCGGCTCTATCATTCCAATGCCTTGCTCCTGCCAGATGGACGCGGTACTCGTGAGTGGCGGCGGGCGTTTTTCTGGAGGCTCGGCTCCAACGGATCAATTGAGCGCTGAATTGTTTTCGCCGCCGTACCTGTTCAAGGGTCCCCGGCCGTCGATTACTTCGGCCCCTGCGCAGCTGCAATACGGTCAGAACTTCACAGTGCAGACTCCGAATGCCAGCACAATTGCAAAAGTGTCACTCGTCCGGCTTGGGACAATGACTCATACAATCAACATGAGTCAGAACTTCCTCCCGCTGAATTTCAGCTCGGCCAGCGGATCCTTGAGCGTTACCGCACCCGCAAATGCGAACCTCGCGCCGCCAGGCCCTTACATGCTTTTTGTTGTGGACTCGGCCGGAGTACCGTCAGTCGCGGCGATAACTCAAGTCGCAAGTTCGGCCAGTCCAAGCGTGACCGGCGTAACACCCAACTCGGGGCCAGTGGCCGGTGGCACCAGTGTGACGATCACCGGCACTAATTTCGCCAGCGGCGCCACAGTGAGCTTTGGCGGCGCAGTCGCGACCAACGTTACTGTGGTAAATGCCACTTCGATTGCGGCGACCACGCCCGCCCACGCGCTCGGCGTGGTGAACGTCGTCGTGACCAATCCGGGCGGGTTGAGCGGCACTGGTGCGAACGCGTTTACCTACACAACGACGCCAACCGTTACGTCGGCATCGCCCGCGACGGGCTCGACCTCCGGTGGAACCGCGGTCACAATCACCGGCACGAACTTGGTCTCCGGCGCAACGGTCACGTTCGGTGGGACGGCGGCCACGAACGTCAGCGTCGTCAGCGCCACATCAATTACGGCAACGACGCCAGCCCACGCTGCCGGCGCAGTGAACGTCGTCGTGACGAATCCCGGCTCCTTGAGCGGAACGCTGACCAACGGCTTCACCTATACGACAACGCCCACCGTCACCGGCGTATCACCGACCGTCGGACCGATAACAGGCGGGACAGCAATCACGGTCACCGGGACGAACTTCATCGCCGGTGCAACCGTGACCTTCGGTGGAACAACAGCCACGAACATCAGCGTCGTCAGTGCCACTTCGATTACGGCGACCACGCCCGCCCACGCGCTCGGCGTGGTGAACGTCGTCGTGACCAATCCGGGCGGGTTGAGCGGCACTGGTGCGAACGCGTTTACCTACACAACGACGCCAACCGTTACGTCGGCATCGCCCGCGACGGGCTCGACCTCCGGTGGAACCGCGGTCACAATCACCGGCACGAACTTGGTCTCCGGCGCAACGGTCACGTTCGGTGGGACGGCGGCCACGAACGTCAGTGTCGTCAGCGCCACATCAATCACGGCAACGACGCCAGCCCACGCTGCCGGTGCGGTGAACGTCGTCGTGACGAATCCTGGCTCTTTGAACGGAACGCTGACCAACGGCTTCACGTACACGACTCCGGCGGCCATCAGCTTCGTGCAAGTCGCCGCCGCTACGCCTCAGACGCCGGTCTCGACGGTGACCGTTTCGTTCACGGGTGCTCAGGTCGCAGGCGATCTGAACGTGGTGGTCGTGGGATGGGACGATACGACCTCGAACGTCCAGTCTGTGATTGACAGCCGTCAAAACGTCTACCAGCTCGCCATCGGCCCGACCACTGGAACAGGACGGCGGCAATCGATCTACTACGCGTCGAACATTGCGACAGGCACGAACACCGTCACCGTGACGTTCAGCAAGGCGACGGCATTCCCGGACATCCGCATCCTCGAGTATCGTGGCGTGAGCGGAGTGGACGCAGCCGTGGGCGCGAGCGGAAGCAATAACTCGTCCAACAGCGGCTCCCTGACCACAACGACGCCGAATGCACTGTTGTTCGCGGCTAACACCATCGCCGCGACAACGCGCGCTGCTGGAACGGGCTACACGGCGCGGATTGTCACCTCGCCAAATGGCGACATCGCTGAAGACCGCATCGTTACGTCTGTCGGCACTTATAACGCAACGGCCGCGCTAACGAGAAACGACGCGTGGGTCATGCAGCTAGTTGCGTTCAAGTGAGCGGCGCAACACTTTGACTCGCTGGCGCGGGCGGCAGCCCCGCGCCGCGTCGATGGTGTGAGTGAGAATGCTGGAAGGTTTGCGCAGCAGGCCGTGTACTCAGACCGGCGCGGCGGTGCTCTCCTTGACGCTCGCGAACCTCTCATTCTGCTCGTCCCGCAGCTTGTCCGCGAGTCGTCCTGCCGGCAATTCCACGTCTCGGTAGGTCACACCGAATCCTTCGCAACATCCCGGATCAGCCGGCATCCCTCCACCAGCCCCTCCGGCAGGTAGCGCCCCGCGCGCATCTCGTCTGAATTGACGGCCTCGCCGTACGTCATGAAGTTGCCGTAGTCGTCCAGCGTTTCGCCGCTCTTCAGATCCCGCTTCGCTACCGCGCACACATCAACCACCGGACCAGCCAGCGGCTTCGCCACGGAGTCGCGGAAGATCACTGCGCGGGCGATCGCATTCGGGACCTCGAAGTGCGGGAGATGGTACGGCACAAAGAAGGAATACAGGGGCCCGGGACCCATCTTGTACAGACTGAGGTAGTGCTGCTGCTTCGGGTCCGGATGCTCCGCCAGGATGTACACCTTCGTGAGCGGCGTGCCCACGACGTAGTCGACGATGCCACCGAGGCGCCGCAATTCGTCGATGTCGTAGATACTGCCGATGTTCATGACGTCGCCGCGGTATTCGGCACCGCGAGACATCCCTCGCGATCGGACAACGAAGCCGGTCGCGTTCGCGACGATTGCCTGCTCGAAGCTGATTTTCGAACCGTCGGCGAAGCTGGTGACCATCGCGGGGTTTTGTCCCCACTTCTCTGCGAAGCCCTTCTGCGTCTCGGGCGTACGATAAGGATCTTGCAATCCCTTGATGTTCCCGATGACCCGAGGCGTCAGGCCGAGGCCCTTGACCCAGCGGAAGAGATTGATCTGGATGCCCGGTTCGTCACCTTCGCACGCCGACAGGACGACGCCGTGCTTGGCGGCGTATACCTGCAGTATGGGGCCGATCGTCGCATCGATCTCAGCGTTCAGCAGGACCACGTCCGTGCCGTGCGCGAACGCTTCCAAGAGGACGCGCGCCCCGAAATCGACAGACCCGGTCGTTTCGACGATAACGTCGACATGCTCGGAGCGCGCGATGAGCATCGCGTCTTCGGTGGCGACGACGCGTCCGGAAGCGATTGCGTCGTCGAGCGATTTCTGCGTGTCGGCGACGACCGGTTCGCGTCCCGCGTAACGGAAGGCGTCCACGGCGCGCGGGACCTTGCGGTTGTAGATTGCCACCACCCGCATGCCTGGGACGCTGTTGACAATCTGATTCGTCAGGCCACGCGCCATGAAGCCCGCGCCAATTATCCCGACACGAATCGGCTGGTTCTCGGCTTCTCGGGCCTGGAGCGCGGTATCAACGAGAATCATCGGACCTCTGCTCCCGCGGCCAGCGTCATCCGGGCCTTGAGTTCGGACTCCTGCGCTGCGAACGGCTTGAAGTCCCGATCTCTCTCTTTGATGAAGGTCACCGGCAGCGGCCACTCGACATTGAGCGCCGGATCGTTGTACGGCAACCCGCCCTCGGCCGCGGGCGTGTACACCGCGCCGACCTGATAGGTCGTTTCCGTGTCGTCCATGAGCGCCTGGTACCCGTGCGCGAAGCGCCCGGGGATGTAGATGCCGCGGTGATTGTCGGCGCTCAATTCCACCGTGACGTAATCGAGAAATGTCGGCGACTCGGGTCGAAGGTCCACGATGACATCGAACAACGGCGCCCCGGCTTGCGCGAACGAGTTTCGTTTCAGCCGCGGGCGGAAACTGGAAGTGCATGCCGCGCACGGTGCCCTTGTAACGGTTGTAGCCGATATTGGACTGTACGATCACAGGGTTGCATCCGTGCGCGACGAACTCCTCCTGGCAGAAGGCGCGCGCAAAGAACCCACGGGCATCATCGTGACGGTCCAGTTCGATAATGAAGGCGCCCTTCAGCTTGGTTTCAATGAACAGCATTCCAGAATCCAAAGATGCGAGGAAAAAAGTTGTGGTGGTGAAGTGCGCAAGGAGCCGGGCTCGGCCTTTGCGCGCGGACTTGTCAAGCAAGCTCTCAGCCAGACCGGTCGAACTGACGCCGACCCAGAGCCCGCACGTTTCATCGAGTATTTCTTGGTCGCTACCGCAGTCCGCGCGAGCCCGCAAAGAAGTTGTCGCCTGATCAGGTGACTTAATGTTGCCGCAAGGCGTAATACGAAGTGCGCGTGAGAACGGAGGTCTATGTGGCGGCAGATTTCAAACACGATTTCGCGAGCGACTCGCGCGAGCACCTGGCATAGTTTTCGCTTAACGGAACACAGACTTGCGACGAATTCTCTGCCGCCGCAAGCACCAGTCACCAGTTCAACGTTCGGACACTTTGATCGCGTCGGATCACAACCATGAAGGTAGTGTTGTTCTGCGGCGGCCTGGGCATGCGCATTCGGGATGCCGGCGACAGCGTGCCCAAGCCGATGGTCACCATCGGCTATCGTCCCATTCTGTGGCACGTCATGAAGTACTACGCCCATTACGGCCACAGCGATTTCATCATCTGCCTCGGATATCGCGGGGACGTGATCAAGAACTACTTCCTCAATTACAGCGAGTGCCTGTCGAATGACTTCGTCTTGTCGGAAGGCGGAAAAAAGCTCGAACTCCTCGGTAGTGACATCGACAACTGGAAGATCACGTTCGTCGAGACCGGCCTCACGTCGAACATCGGCCAGCGCTTGAAATCGGTCGAACGTCTCGTCGCGAACGAGCCGGAGTTCCTCGCCAACTACAGCGATGGCCTGACCAACTTGCCGCTGCCGTTGCAGATGGAACACTTTCATCGCCACGATACCGTCGCCAGCTTCGTGAGCGTGAAGCCGAACCTGAGCTATCACGTCGTCGCAACCGAATCCAATGGTCTGGTATCGTCGATCGAAGACATCGGCCGATCGCCGATCCGGATCAACGGTGGGTTCTTCATCCTCAAGCAGGAGATCTTCAAACACCTGCGCCCAGGCGAGGAGCTGGTGCGTGAGCCATTCCAGCGCCTGGTGTCCGAACGGCGCCTCTCGCGCCTACGAGCACGACGGCTTCTGGATGTCGATGGATACCTTCAAGGATCGACAGCAGCTCGAAGACATCTACTCGGCCGGCAACGCCCCGTGGGAGGTCTGGAACGAGAAGGCTCCAGCGCCCTCCTACGCCGCCGCCGGACGTTAGCGTCCTCCCGACCCCAGGCCGGCCCCGACATGCTCTTCGTGGATCTCGAGAAGCGGGCGGAGCCGCTCAAGCTGCTCTGCCTGGGGGCGCATGCCGACGACATCGAGATCGGCTGTGGTGGCCTGATCCTGTCACTCCTTCAGAGTCGCCCGAAAGTCGACGTCACTTGGGTCGTCTTCTCGGCACCTGGCCGGCGCGAGCGCGAAGCACGCCGCGGTGCTGCGGCCTTCCTCAAAGGCGCGAGACGCTCGCGTGTCATCATCAAGCAGTTCAAGGACGGCCATTTTCCGTACGAAGGCACCGCCATCAAGGCTGTTTTCGAAACGCTGAAGCGGACTTCGCCCGACCTGGTGCTGGTGCACTATCGCGAAGATCGCCATCAGGACCACCGGACGCTGTCCGATCTCGCCTGGAACACCTTCCGCGATCATCTGATTCTCGAGTACGAGATCCCCAAGTTCGACGGCGATCTCGGCACGCCCAACTGCTTCGTGCCGCTCGATCTCGCTACGTGCCGCCAGAAGGTAGAGCACCTACAGGCGGCGTTCGGCTCGCAGCGGGACAAGCACTGGTTCGCCGACGAAACCTTCATGGCGCTGATGCGATTGCGGGGAATGGAATGCAGGGCCTCAACCGGCTACGCCGAGGGCTTTTACGGTCGTAAGATCAGCCTCGCGGTCGGCCGCCGCCTCGGCGCGAAACCCTGAAGCGCAGGCCGTGCGCCGCCACAGCGCAAGACAATTTCGTAATTTCTGGAACAACCCTGCAAGTCTACTCCCAGCTGGACGAGCAAAACTCATCCATTGGCAATCCCTTAAACCACTGAAAATAGTAGCGTTTCCTGGTTTGCCCTTCCTGGCAACCCCCTTGCTCCTCGTCCTCCCAACTAGCGGCCAGCATTCCCTTCCGGTTGCGACTGCAGATTAGCGCCGTCTTCGACACTGGTCCGTAGCGAGAAGATTGCACTTTTTGCAGTACCGAGCTGGGCGGTCCCTGCCCAATCGGCAATGAAAGCAGCCCTCCAGGGAATCTGAACCGCTCTGGTTCCTGCGGCCCCCCGGCACCGCATTTCACGGAGTAAGAAAAGTTGTCAAAACTCACCCGACAGGGCGGAGCTCTGCTTTCAGCAATCGCGTGCGCGCTTATCGCCGGTTCACAGCCGGCGGTCGCACAGACAACGTCCACTTCCGTCTGGCTGGACCGATGGCGACATCGGCGCCCCGGTCGTCGCCGGCAGCGCCACCACGCTCGGGGAGTACGCGTCACCGGTGGTCGGTGCTGGAACGGATGTGGGCGGCACGTCTGACGAGTTCCATTTCGCGTACCTGCCTTCCTCGGGCGATCTCGACGTCCGCGTCAGGGTCGCGTCGCTGCAGAACGTGGATCCATCGGCAAAGGCCGGCATCATGATTCGCGAATCGCTGCAGGACGACGCTCGGCACGCCTTCATGTTCGTGACACCCGGCAACGGCCTCGCGTTCGAGCGCCGCGTGAAACCGGGTCGGATGACCGCGCAGACCAGCGGCCCCGCCGCGTCTCCAGCTGTGTGGGTGCGCCTGGTGCGTCGGGGCAAGACGTTCAGCGCGTACAGCTCCGACACCGGTGCAACGTGGACCCTGGTTGGCAGTGCGATGGTCAATATGGGGTCCAGCGTCTACGTCGGACTGGCCGTGACGAGCCATGTCCCGAGCAAGACGACGACGGCGACCTTCGAAAACCTGGACCTTGGATCAGGATCGTCGTCCCTCCCGACGCCCTGGACGTCAGGCGACGTCGGGAGTCCTGCCTCGCAGCGGGAGCGCGAGCGCGAGCGGCGAACACCTTTACGGTGACGGGAGGCGGTCTGGACATCGGCGGCACCTCCGACCAGTTTCAGTTCGTCTACCAGCCGATGACCGGTGACGCGCAGCTGGTCGCCTGGCTGGGCAATCTTCAAGCTACCGACACCTCCGCGAAGGCCGGCGTGATGATTCGGGAGGCACTCACTGGACCGGCTGCCCATGCTTCCGTGTTCGTGACGGGATCGGGCGGATTTGCGTTCGATCGCCGGACGGCAGCCGGAGGCGCGAGCTCCGAGACCAACGGCAGCACCGGCAACGCGTCCGGGTGGCTCAAGATCGTGCGTGAAGGCAGCGTCTTCAGCGCTTTCGAATCCCAGGACGGCAGTCAGTGGACCCTCATCGGCACCGACACGATTTTGATGCCTGCCACCGTCGTATGTCGGGCTGGCGGTCACGAGCCACAACGCGTCCCTGACCGCAACGGGGACATTCAGCAACGTCGCAGTCTCCACGCCGGCGGCTACCAACAAAGCACCGACGGTCTCGATCTCCGCTCCGACAACCGGAGCAAGTTACACGGCGCCGGCAAACATCGTCATTAACGTAGCCGCGGCGGATAGCGACGGCTCGATCGTCAAGGTGGACTTCTACGCAGGCGGCCAACTCCTCGGATCCGATACCTCGACTCCATTCAGCGCCACATGGAGCAATGTCCCCGCTGGATCGTATAGCCTGACCGCAGTTGCGACCGATGACGGAGGGGCGGCCACCGCGTCGCAGCCAGTGACTGTCACCGTCGGCGCCCCAGCGAACAAGCCGCCAACCGTTTCGATATCGTCGCCGACGGCCGCCGCGAGCTACACGGCGCCGGCGAGCGTCTCGATTGCTGCGACCGCGGCTGATGCCGACGGGACGGTTAGCAAGGTCGATTTCTACGCGGGCGGCCAGCTCGTGGGATCCGATACCACCACGCCCTTACAGCGTCACGTGGAGCAGCGTGGCGGCCGGAACCTACAACCTCACGGCAGTCG
Source organism: uncultured Acidobacteriota bacterium (assembly GCA_963730995.1). Classification (GTDB taxonomy): domain Bacteria; phylum Acidobacteriota; class Vicinamibacteria; order Vicinamibacterales; family 2-12-FULL-66-21; genus CAVSUB01. The sequence continues at coordinate 1,944,618 of CAVSUB010000013.1, forward strand.
CGACCGATAACGCCGGCGCGACGGCGACGTCGCAGCCGGTCACGATCACGGTTGCCGCACCCGCCAACAAGCCGCCGACCGTCTCGATATCAGCGCCGGCGGCGGGCGCGAGCTACACCGCGCCGGCAAGCATCTCGATCACCGCGACGGCGGCTGACCCCGACGGGTCGGTCACGCGGGTGGATTTCTACGCGGGCAGCTCAGCTCGTGGGATCCGACACTTCGAGCCCGTTCAGCGTCGAGCTGGAGCGGTGTAGCTGCCGGGAACTACAGCCTGACGGCGGTGGCAACCGACAATACCGGCGCCAAGACGACGTCTGCGGCTGTAGCGGTGACGGTTGCCCCGCCGCCGAACAAGCCGCCGACGGTGTCGATATCGACACCGGCCGCCGGCACCACCTACACCGCACCTGCGAGCATGTCGGTCAGCGCGACCGCGAGCGATCCCGACGGGTCGGTGGTGCGCGTGGATTTCTATGCAGGCACCCAGGTTGTCGGCTCCGACACGTCGAGCCCGTTCAGTGTGACGTGGAGCGGCGTCGCGGCCGGGACGTATAACCTGACGGCCGTTGCGACCGACAATGCGGGTGCCAAGACCACGTCTCCGGCGGTCTCGATAAACGTCGCGCTCCCACTCGGGCACGACGGTGCTCGTGACTCCGCCGGTGGACTACGCGACCAACGTCACATCGCTGAACATCGAGCTTCGACGCTCCGTCGACGCGGTGACCGCCTCGCCCGTCGCCACCAAGAACGTCGGGAAACCGGCCGTGATCGCGGGCGACGTCGCCGCGGATATCTCCTCGATTGTCGATCCGCTGCCCACGGGCTCCTACTACGCGATCGTCATCAGCATCGGCCCGTACGGATCGACGAAGAGTGCTCCATCAGCGGTGTTCTCGAAGTGATGTGACGTAGAAGCGTCTCTTCGGATGGCCCACGCGGACGCAACCGGCGAGAGCGCCGGTTGCGTCGCGTAAGCCCGGCCCCGCGCGGCATCGTCGACCCACTCCCAAGCGTCGACCCACTCCCAGCCCTACTCGGTTAGCGGCGTCGATCCGGTCTGACCCTGAGCTGAATACTACGTTTACACGGCTCATCCATACAATTTTGTCAGTCTTACACATTCGGTCTGCTCAGGCCCACCTACCGCATGCGGCGTAAAGCTGTAAATGACCACAGGAGAACGGCTTATGGTCGCCGTCATTTTTGGCAGCATGCTTGCCTTCTTGAGCTCCGACCAAACGGCACGCATTCGGTTCTAGTTCTGCATGGAGCATAAGCCCGCTCCCCGCGGCTTCCGGCAGTAACTAAGGACGCTTCGAACGTTGCGCGACAACGGGCAGAGCGGAGCTCTGCCTGCAGCGGGCCGAAAGCGCCATAGGGACTCTTAACTAACGCCAATTTGCGTCGCGGCGCGGTGCGCCGCCACCAGTACGGAGAGGAAAATTGTCAAAACTCAGCCAGCAAGGCGGAGCTCTGCTTCTTGGATTCGTGTGCGCGTTGATCGGGGGTTCGAGGCCAGCTGCCGCGCAAACTTCTACATTGCCCTCAGGATGGAGCCACACCGACATCGGCAGCCCGGTCGTCGCTGGAAACGCCACGAGCTCGGGAAGTACTTTCACGGTCGTTGGCGCGGGCACGGACGTGGGCGGCGGGTCCGACGAGTTTCATTTCGCTTACCAGCCAACCTCCGGTGATCTCGATGTCCGCGTCCAGGTCGCGACGCTTCAGAACGTGGACCCCTGGGCCAAGGCAGGTCTCATGATTCGGGAGTCGCTGACCGACGATGCCCGGGACGCCTTCATGTACGTGTCGCCTGGGAATGGCCTTGGATTTCAGCGGCGAACGAGAACGGGCCATACCAGCAGCGAAACGGCGGGCGCGGCAACATCGGCGCCCGTGTGGCTGCGTCTCGTGCGTCAAGGCAACGTCTTCAGCGCATACAGTTCCCCGACGGGTGCAACGTGGACCCTGGTTGGCAGCGCCACCGTGAGCATGAACGCCCAGGCCTACGTCGGTCTCGCGGTCACGAGCCATGTTGCGAGCAAGACTGCGACAGCCAGCTTCGCGAACGTGACCCTCGGATCGTCTTCAGCGCCCTCTCTTCCCTCTCCCTGGACAGCGGGCGACATCGGCAGCCCCGCGCTGGTCGGTAGTGCGAGTGCAAGCGGCGGGATCTTTACGGTGAAGGGAGCCGGCCAAGATATCTGGGGCACCTCCGATCAATTCCAGTTCGCGTACCAGCAGATGACGGGGAATGCCGAAGTGGTCGCGAGAGTGGCCAGCCTTCAGGCCGCCGACGTCTGGACGAAGGGAGGTGTCATGATCCGCGAGGCGACTGACCGGATCAGCCGCGCACGCGTCCATGTTCGCGACGGGATCGCAGCGGATGGTCGTTCCAACGCCGTCTTGTCGGCAGGTGCAGACGAGCTACACCAGCGCGGCGGCAGGGCGCCGCGCCCGGATGGGTGCGAGTCGTCCGTGAAGGCAATTGTTCAGCGCATACCAATCGCAGGACGGCAGTCAATGGACGCTCGTCGGCAGCGACACGGTCTCGATGCCGGCCACGGTCTACGTCGGGCTCGCCGTCACCAGCCACAACCCGGCCGCAACGGCGACGGCAACGTTCAGCAACGTCGCCGTCAGCACGCCGACGAGCGCCAACAAGCCGCCGACCGTCTCGATCTCCGCTCCTGCAAGCGGCGCGAGTTACACGGCGCCAGCCAACATCGCCATCACGGCAACCGCAGGCGATACCGACGGATCGATCGTGAAGGTCGATTTCTACGCGGGTACCCAGCTCCTCGGATCGGATTCGTCGAGCCCATTCACCTTCACGTGGAACACTGTCGCGGCCGGAACATACAGCCTGACCGCGGTTGCCACCGACAATGCGGGCGCCAAAACGACGTCTCCGGCGATTACCGTCAACGTCACGTCAGCGTCGGCGCCGGCCAAGCCGACAACCCTAACCTTCGTTCCGCCGACGGATTACGCGACGAACGTGACGTCCCTCTCCCTCGAGCTCCGGCGGTCCACGGATCCGATAACTGCAGCAGCAGTGGCCAGCAAGAGCCTGGGCAAGCCGACGCCTTCGAATGGCTCGGTTTCGATGGATATCTCGACGCTCGTCGATCCGCTCGCGGCGGGATCCTACTACGGGGTCGTCATCAGCGTCGGTCCGTATGGATCGACGAAGAGCGCTCCGTCGGGCACGTTCACGAAGTAGATAATCGGAGACATCCGATCCTGTCTCGCACACGCAATGCGATCGACCCCACGACCGGTCGCATTGCGTAAGCTGCTGTTCGGCCGCACGCCCGACCTTCGTCGGACCCGCTGAAAGGGACCAAAGTCGGACCAGCACGCGCGTGACTGGGGTAAGGGTTTATCGCTACGCCTTCCCTGTGCGATTCGGGCAAACGACGACGACGCGTTTATCCCGACACAGTCAGCGCCTCGTGGCTGATATGGACTCGCCCTCTATCAAGCCGCATCCTGCGATTGGAGCAATACCGACCGTCCGATGAAAAATATGATCCCTCAACCGATCTCGGATTCGGTTCCCCTCCTTGGACACGAATTCCGATGACCGAATGCTTTCGTTCGATGCATGCGCGATCGTGTCGAGTTGAGTAACATTCGGAGAGTGCCGACCGCCAGACACGTGTCTCTCCGCCGCACGGCCGTTCTGATCCTCACGCTCGGCGTTGTCGGGGCGATCGTTGTGTTACTTCTTGGAGGATTGCCGCCGCGATCGGTGACTTTCTCTCAATCGACGAAGGAGGTGGAAGCGTATGACTTCGTCGAGATCACCGCCCAGGTGTCGGCTCCTCGAGCGTTCAACCCGTTCACGGGTGCGATCCTCCGCGGGACGTTCGAGACGACACGCGGCGACAGGCGGTGGGAAGTCGAAGGATTCTCAGATGCCGAGGATGGAAGCATCCATCGGATCCGTTTCATGCCGTCCGCTCCCGGTGACTATCGATACTCAGTCGAGTATCGCCAGGGAGGCTCGGCGAGAACGTCGACCGGCACGTTTCATGTGCGCGACGGCGCCCGCCGTGGTCCGATTCGAGTCGACTCGAAGAACCCATGGCATTTTGTCTGGGAAGGGACAGGCGAGCATTACTTCTTCAATGGAACAACAGCGTACTGGATCATGGGCTGGCGCGATGATCGGGTCATCGAGTCAAGCATCGAGCGGCTCCATAGACTGAAGGTCAACCGGGTGCGCGTGACGATTGCGGGTCGGACGAATGTCTTCTACGGTGAGCCAGTCATGCCCAATGACAGATGGACACCTCTTATCACTCCATGGCCGACCGGCCGTGCACTGCGTTACATGCATTTGCTCGGCCGGGTCGGACAGCGTTACGGCCTCGGCTTCGCTCGCAGCGCATCTGATCTCCTGGCCGAGATGGGAACGGAAGACGATATTTTCCATCCCGGCTTCAACTACAGCAGGTTCCAGGTGTCGTACTGGCAGAAGTTCGAACGCGCGATTCGATTCGCCCGCGATCGAGACGTGATCCTGTCGCTCGTGCTCGACATGAATGATAGCCGCGTGCATCCTGCGGCCGGAAGTGCGGACGAACATCGCTTCATCCGCTATGCGGTCGCCCGCTTCGCGGCCTTCTCGAACATCACCTGGGACCTCGGTGACGATCTCGATTCGTACCGGGACGACCAGTGGACGCGGACGACGGGAATGCTTCTGAAAGAATGGGACCCGTACCGGCACCTGGCGACCAGCCACCCCGTCAACAACGTGCATCAGGATCGGACGGCCGACTGGTTCGACTTCACGTCCTTCCAGGAATGGTCGCGATCGCAGCACGCCTTCATGCTCGCCCGGCGAAGGGAGCAGCAACGCCTCGGCCGGATCATCCCTCAGACGAACGAGGAATATGGATACGAGGATCATTATCCGCTGTGGGCCAAAGGACCGGGATCCGACTCGGCCGACATGTTGCGTCGGATGGCGTGGGAGATCGTCATGGCAGGCGGCTACCAAACCTCGGGAGAGACGGCGCGGCGTGGTACCAACGTGTGGCCAGACACGGGTGGCGGATGGATGAACGGCCGCGGCGACGACACCATGACCATGTTTCAGGGATATGGCCACATGGTGGACTTTTTCACCAGTTTCAAGTGGTGGGAGACGGGGCCCCATGACGAGCTCGTGAGCAACGGTAACTACTGCCTGGCAAAACCCGGCGAGACCTACGCAATCTATCTTCCGAACGCGGGGAATGTAACCGTGCGACTTGAGCCAGGACTATACCAGGCCACGTGGTGGGAGGCCGCGACAGGCAAGCAAACTCCTTTGCCTTCCGTCAACGCCGCCGCCTCGTCGTGGACCTCACCCCAAGCGCCGGGAGGTGGCGACTGGGCGTTGCTTTTGAGGCGGCAGCCGCTCCACTGATGGTCTCATCCGGGCGCTAAGATGTCATCGGCGCACATGAACCTGGGGACTCCTAGTATCCAGTCACAAGCGGCCAATGAGTTTTGTCTGGGCCGATGAAGTTTGTTGGCTACTTCCGATAGTCGAGCACGATGGTGAGAGCCTTTTGACGCGGAATGTGGACTATTGCAGTCGAGATGTTGGGGCCGACGTGCGTGAACGTTCACCCGTCGTGTAGCGCGGATGGAGCTCTCGCAACCCCGCCACAGCGACCTTGGTGTTCTCGGACGTCTCGACGATGGGCTGTGCTGATAATCAGGTCCGCGATCGAACCTTGGTCTCTAGCTGTCTTCGAAAGACAACATCGATATGCGCAGTAGTCCAGGCCCGCTTACCCGCTATGCGCTTCCGCTCGCGCTCGCCGGACTGCTCGCGCCCGCACTGAGCTCCCAGGCGCCCGTTTCGCAGCCCACGCTCATCAACCAGTCCACCGACCCACTGCTCGCGAGCTTCCGCTTCCGATCCATCGGTCCGGCGAGCATGGGCGGGCGCATCGACGACATCGCGGTCTCGGAGAGCGATCCGAGCATCATCTACCTCGGATACGCGGTGGGCGGCGTCTTCAAGTCCGACAACAACGCCACCACGTTCAAGCCGGTGTTCGAGACCTACGGCACGGCGTCGATCGGCGACATCGCCATCCATCCGACGAATCCCGACATCGTCTACGTCGGTACCGGTGAGCCGAACAACCGGCAGACCTCCTCGTTCGGCGACGGCATCTACAAGACGACCGACGGCGGCAAGACGTTCACGAACATCGGGCTGAAGGACACGCAGACGATCGCCCGGATCGTGATCGATCCGGAGAACCCCGAAACGGTCTACGTCGCGTCGCCGGGTCACCTGTTCGGGCCAAACCCCGAGCGCGGCATCTTCAAGACCATCGACGGGGGCAAGACCTGGAACAAGGTCAAGTTCATCGATGACGACACGGGATTCACGGACATCGCGATCGATCCGTCCGACACCAATGTTCTCTATGCGGCGAGCTACCAGCGCCGGCGGAGCGGCTGCTGCTTCAACGGCGGCGGGCCTGGCAGCGGCCTCTGGAAGACTACCGACGCGGGGAAGACCTGGACGAGGCTGACCGCCAATGGCCTGCCGCCCGGCACCTACGGCCGGATCGCGCTCGACGTCGCGCGTTCGAATCCAAACGTCGTCTACGTGCAGATCGAAGCGGCCGACCTGAGTCAGCCGGACGACCGCGCCAGCGACTGGACCGGGCGAGAGCACCGAACCCACGCCGCCCGGGGCTGCGGCCGTGACGCCGCCGGCCGGCAACCCGCCAGCGACGCAGCAGGCAGGAGGCCGGGGAACGCCCGCACAGCAACCGCAGGCTGGCCAACCCGGCGTCGCAGCGGGTGACGACAGCAGGCGGCGAAGGCGCGCGTGCGCGACTACGACCTGGTGCAACAACGCCGGCCCGAACAAGGGGTTCGTGCGACCGACCGCGGCAGTCAGCCGGGCCCGCCGCCGAACCAGACGCCGCCGCCTCTCGACATCGAACGCGGCGGGATCTTCCGATCCGAGAACAAGGGCGCCGGCTGGGTGCAGGTGAGCAACTGCAACATCCGACCGATGTACTTCAGCCAGCTTCGCGTCGATCCGAGCAACGACAAGGCGGTCTACGTGGCGGGCCTTCCGGTCGCGAAGTCGCTCGACGGCGGCAAGACGTTCGCGACCCTCGACACGGCTGGCGGGCACGGCGAGCCGGGGCACGTCGACCAGCACGCGATCTGGATCGATCCGAAGAACCCGAAGCACATCATGATCGGCAACGACGGCGGGCTGGACATCAGCTGGGACCAGGGCAAGACGTGGGACTTCGTGAACACGATGGCGACGTCGCTCGCCTACTGGGTCAGCGCGGACATGCGACGACCCTATTACGTCTACACGGGCCTCCAGGACAACGGCAGCTGGGGCGGGCCGAGCGCCACGCGCAGCACGCAACGGGATCATGAACTCGGACTGGTTCGGCATCGGCGGCGGCGACGGCTTCCAGACAGCCGTCGATCCGACCGACTTCAACGTCGTCTACACCGAGTCGCAGGACGGAACACCAGCCGGTACGACCTGCGAGCGGCCGCGGGCAGACAGCATCCGGCCGCGCGGCCCCGCGGCGGACGGACGGGGCAGGCGGTGGGGCAGCAGGTCCGCGCCTCCGCGGCCGCCAGTCGTCGCGGCCGGCAGGGGCTCGGGCGCGCCGACCGGTGCAGTTCACGGCGGACGCGCGCCGTCGGTCCTAACGCGACGCGGATCAGTACCGGTTCAACTGGAATACGCCGTTCATGCTGTCGCCGCACAATCCGAGCATCGTGTGGCTCGGCGGCAATCGACTCTTCAAGTCGCTGAATCGCGGGGACACGTGGGTCGCGAGCGTGGACCTCACGAAGCAGCTCGACCGCAAGAAGGTCTCTCTGATGAGCGTGCCCGGGCGATCGAAGCGCGGCTCTCCCAGAACGACGGCGTCGTCGCACTACAGCACGATCGTCTCTGTCTCGGAATCGCCAGTGCTTGCCTGGCGTCGTCTGGGCCGGCACGGACGACGGGAACGTGCAGGTGAGCAAGGATGCGGGTGCGACGTTCACCGAGGTCGGAAAGAACATGTCAGGGCTGCCCGCGAATCACGTCTACTGGATCTCGCGCATCGACGCCTCGCACTTCGACGCCGGCACGGCTTACGTCGCCGTCGACGGTCATCGAGACGACGACCTGAAGCCGTATCTGTTCGTGACACGGGACTACGGACAGAGCTGGACGTCCGTCGCCGGCAGATCTTCCTGCCGTTCGGAAATATTCAGGTCGTGCGCGAGGATCCGAAGAACCGCAACCTGCTGTACGTCGGCACCGAGTTCGGGCTCTACATCTCGCTCGACGGCGGCAGGAAGTGGCAGAAGTTCATGAACAACCTGCCGACGGCGCGCGTCGACGACATCCTGGTCCATCCGCGCGACAACGACCTCATCGTCGCCACTCACGCGCGTGGAATCTGGATTGCGGACGACATCAGTCCGCTGCAGCAGCTCGCGGCGACGCCGCCGCAGGATCCGATGCTCTTCGACGTGCGGCCCGGCTGTGTCGTATCTCACCGATCGGCAGAGCTTCCAGCAGGTCGGCGGGCAGAAGGTGTTCGTTGGCGAGAACCCGGCGCGCGGCGCGGCGCTGAACTACTACCTGCCGGCAGCGGCAACCGGGGACGTCAAGATCGCCATCGCGGACGCCACAGGACGCGTGGTCCGCACACTCGACGGCACCAGTAACGCCGGGATCAACCGCGTCATGTGGAACCTCACCGGACTGCCCCACCCGGCTCCGCGCGCGGAGGTCCAACCAGTCGAACCCGGAACCTACGTGGCCACGCTCACGGCAAACGGCAAGTCCGTCAGCAAGCCCGTGCAGGTGCTGCAGGACATATGGCTCAGGGAGAGATAAGACGGGATCAGGGATCAGGGATCAGGGATCAGGGATCGACGGGATCACAGGTCCGGTCCGGGATCCGCAAAACCTCGCGACCTCTGTCGAAGGGTTTTCGCGAACTCCAGCTCCTGATCCCTGATCCCTGATCCCGATTCCTACACTATCCACTGACTCTGATCGCGACGAATGTCTCGGCGCGCTCGGTTCCCTTCGATGCTTCGATGGCGATCACGTAGTCGCCTGGCGCGACGGACTGGAGCGGCAGATCGATCTGATAGAACCCGGCGCGGCCTGGGAGCGGCGCAATCGGGAGCGTCGCCAGTTGGCGGCCTTGCCGACCCACGAGCCGACTCGCAACCGTCGCGTCCGCGGAATCGCCGTAGAGCGCGACGCGCACGAGCAGCCGATCGGCGCGGGAGAATTCGTGACCGGCATACGGCGGCGGATTCGGATCGCCGTTGATCGCGCGCATCTCGATTGGCGAGCGCCCTCTGAACAGCGTGGGTGAGCTCCACGCAAGCTCCTGCCCGCCAGCCGGCGGAACCGTCATGGTCCGCGTCTCGGTATCGAGAACGTGTTCCTCCTTGTCGCGAACCGTCAGGAGCACCTTCACGTCGCCCGGGACAACGGGAAACGTGGGTCCACGCTGATCGACCGTTCCCTCGAATTGCGACACCTGGCCGTCGCTCGTGACCGCCGCCAGCACGGATGCGGCCTGGTCGCGGCTGGCCGTTCGGTCAGGCCGTGGCGCCCAGGCCAGCGTGAGCGTCGGCTTTCCGTCGTCTGCGCGGCCGAGCCCCGTCCACAGGTCCAGCACGTGGTGCGACGTCGCGGGCGTCAGCGACGCGAGGGCCTCCGCCACGGCATCCGGCGGGGTCGCGGCGGCGGCCGCCGCCTTGGCCTCCTCGACCGCCTTCTCGCTCGGCGCCCAGTAGCCGTGCCGGGCGCGCACCTCGAGACCCGAGCGATTGACCCGCACTCTGATCTGATGGAACTTGCCGTCCGCCGGGTTCTTGATCGACGAATAGCCGAGCAGATAGAACGCGCTCGACTCGTGGACGATCTCGCGCAGCGCGGTGTCGAGCCCATTCGTGTTGGCGATCGTCCGGCCGCCGGTGTTCTCGGCCAGCAGGTACAGCGAATCGGACGATCCCCTTGCGGTGAGGCCGCGCGGATCGACGGTGTAGATAGCGGTGTTGCTCTCGTTGGCGGCGCGCACGACGTCCGACATGACGGTGATTGCGTCGCTGCCGAGGCCCCTTACGCCTTCGCTGAAGAAAATCACGGACTTCCGGCCCTCGCGCAGGGTCCCGAGGAAGACAACCGCCGACTTCAAGGCCGACAGCGTCACCTCCGCTCGTAGCCGCCGGATATCGCCGCCTCGCATGAGTTGAGCGTCCTCGACCGCGCTTCGTGTCGGAACCAGAACGCCCATCCGGCCGCGGAGCTTCTTGACGTCGAGCGCCTAAATCCCTGAAGTCGCGCGTGAATCGGATGGCATCCGTCGGCGTGAGCTGATCCATCAGCGCAACGAGATCCGTCGGCTGGAACGCGGTCGACACGAACTTCGTCAGGGCCTCGCGCGCGCGGATGCTGCTCGCGAACTGGTCGATGCTGTACTCGTCCCAGAAGAGGAGGAAGACGCGGACGTCGTCCCGCGCGGCTTCCGCCGCCGCGTGCTCCGGCGAGCGGATCGGGAGCGACACGTCGTCATCAGGTTGACCATTCGCCTCGATGAACTTCAGTGAGCTGACCTTCTGCGGAACGCCATCCTCGTCGATCAGAAAGTCCTCGGCCTTCAGCGCCGGCACGGGGTTGCCGCGGTGGTCGAGGACGGTGACATCGACGCGCACGAGGTTCGCACCCGTGCGGAATGTCGGTAGCTGCTGATCGGTTGTCGGCGGTGGCGCCGCGGGAGGCTGCTGGGCGTCAGCTGCCAGGAGCGTCAGGGCGCCCAGCAAAACGAAGCCCACGATGAACATCGGCGCGCGGTTCATCGTGGGCATCGGGGGTTCGCTGGCGTCCGGGCTCCGGCTTCGACCGGCTCCAGTGGTGGAGCCGACCGTTGCTACAGAGTCAAGTTCCAGCCCTGTGGATATTCGCGGCTCAGGAAGGCAGTCGCGCTGGACGGCGTCGTCACCTTCATGTTGGCCGCGTCGTAGTGAATCTTTCCGCCAGCGCGCAGCGACGCGATGCCCAGGAGCATCACCTCGGTCAGCCTGGCGGCGTACTCGAACGGCGACGAGATCTCGGCTTTCCCCTTGATAGCCTCGACCCAGTTCATCTCGTGCTCCTCGTGCGTGATTCGCGGGAGCTTGCTCGCCGGCGCCGGCGTCGAGTCGTGCAGCGACTTCGGCAGCAGGCGTGGGCTGAGGCCGTAGGTATCCTGCAGCATCTTGCCCTTGCTGCCGACGTACAGGATCCCGCCGGTCGGATTCATCTTCTCCTCACCCATCTCTTCGGGACGCGGAGGCAGCAGGCCGCCGTCGTACCACGTCAGCTTCACGGCCGGCCTCGAGCCGCGCGCGGGGAAGTCGTAGTAGGTCGTCGTGGCGTGCGGATAGCAGGCGCCGTTGAACGGCGTCGAGATCGTCTCGATCACCGTCGGGAACCCGAGATCCAGCGACCAGAACGGATGATCGATGAGGTGAGCGCCCATGTCACCGAGCGCGCCCTGCCCCCAGTCCGCCCATCCGCGCCAGTTGAACGGGTGATAGATCGGGTGATATTCAACCGGCGGCGCAACGCCGAGGAACAGATCCCAGGAGAGCTCCTTCGGCGCGCGGTACCCGGCGCCGAGGGCGGCCGCGAGCCTGGTGTCGACGCTCTTGCCGTCCCACTTGAGGGCGGTCTCTGGCGGCGGGGTCGGACGTGGGACGCCCTGCGGCCAGTAGCCGAGCGGCCGGTTCGTCCAGACGTGGACCTCGCGAATCTCGCCGATCGCGCCGGAGGTGATGTATTCGTATCCAAGGCGCGCTTCGTCCCGTGAGTGTCCCTGGTTGCCCATCTGCGTGACGAGCTTCGTAGTCTTCGCCTTCTGCGCGAGGTGCCGCGCTTCCTGCACGGACCAGCAGAGCGGCTTCTGCACGTAGACATGCTTGCCGACATCCATCGCGGAGGACGCGATGATCGCGTGCATGTGATCCGGCGTCGCGACGACGATGCCGTCGAGATCCTTCTGCTTGTCGAGCATCTGCCGGTAGTCTTTGTAGCGCTGGACCTTCGGCAGCTGCTGATCCATGAATCGCTGGAGGTCCGTCATGCCGTTCGTGGCGGCGCGACGCTGGTTGGCGGCGATCTGAGCGGCCGTGAACTTGGGTGGTGGCTGGTTCGCAGATCTACCGGACGCGGACTCCGGCCGGCTCAGCATCGTTTTGTACTCGTCCAGCTTCTTCCCGGCATAAGCTGTCGTCGACGTCGCAGATCGCGACGATGTTCTGGCTCATGAGGGCGCGGGCGTTGCTGCCGCCCATGCCGCCGATGCCGACGATGGCGACGTTCACCGTGTCGCTGGGTGCCTGGAGGCCGCGGCCGAGCACGTGGCGAGGCACGATGACGACTCCGGCCCCGGCGGCCGCAGCGGTCGTCACGAACGAGCGGCGGGTCATCCCCGTCTGGGCGGCAGTCTCAGCGGGCTTCTTCTGATCTGATTCGGCCATCGAATCCCCCTTCAGTCGGCATTCTAGCGCACTTGGACGAGTGAGGTTACGGAGGTTACGGAGGTTGCGGAGACGGTCACAAACGGAGCAACGGAGTCAACAAAGGCGAAACGAAGAAGACGTGTACGGTCCACACAGTCATTCAACACCAGGCGCGACCGCGCGCAGCGCGGCATAGTGGGCGAGTGCGGCGGCGGGCACAAGCAGGTGGGGCTGCAGGCTGCTTGCGCCCACCGCCGCACTCGCCCACCATGCGCCGGCCTGCGGCCGGCGTTCGCGCCCTTGCAGGGCTACAACGAGTGGCTCGGGAGTCGTTTGCCCACTTGTATCGGCGGGGACCCCTCGCCACCCGACCGCGTTGCGCGCGGTCGCGCCGTTCAGACCGGCATTTGGCGGATAGCCGTCCGGGCCGCTCCGTTTCGTCCCCGTTGACTCCGTTGCTCCGTTTGTGAGCGTCTCCGATATCTCCGTCGCCTCCGGGATCACCCAATCACCGACTCTCCAATAGCTCCAACACTCGCGACGCTCCCACGCTCGCGGCCCCTGGCGAGCAGCGCCCCGACGTAGCAGGCGGCGATCAGGAAGAGCAGCACGCGGAAGCCGGTCACCAGCGACAGGTACTCCCCTACCCCACCGAGCATCGCTCCCAACAGGTTCGTGCCGTAGTCGCGCGCGAGCGAGGTCGATCGCTTGATCGCCGATCCGAAGAGCAGGCCGGCGCACAGGATCGGGCTGAAGACGAGCACGGCGTAGAAGAGCGATTCGAGCCCGCGACTCTCGAAACCAACACGGCCGATCGGGATCAGAAAGTTCGCGACGAGCAGCGCAACCAGCGCACACCCTACCAGCCACGGCCGCCGGATCTCCGTCGCCGAGACGATGAAGTTCGCGATGAGGGCCATCGTGAGCACGGACGCAATCGCCAGCGACGCGACGACCCAGGTCGAACCCCACAACAGTGCAAACTGGATGATCGACTTCGACTCGAGCAGCATGAAGCCTGCGCCGAGCAGGAAGAACTGCCATGACCACCGGCCGCCCTGCCCTCGCGTCGTCCAGAGCACGACTACGGTGGACACGACGAGGATCAGGGCCAGCGCGATGCTGTAGTGACTCGGCAGCTCGCGGTCGCGCAGATACAGGAAGGGCCAGTCGTCGCTGGCTGGCTCGATCGCGGGATCGCGGTGATGGATGCGCGGAGGGGCCGGCGCGTGAGACTGGTTGAACGCGGTCACCCGATCCGGGACGTACGGCTCCGCAGTCAAGCGTCGCCAGCCGCGGGCCTGCGAGCATGACGCCGAGATACGCGCGCGCTTCGTGCACGTGTACCCGCGGTTCCTGACCGAACGCCGCCGCAGCCGTGTTGGCGAGCCGGTCCACCAGCCATCGCTCGCGGAAGTAGTTGTAGACCACGAGCAGGCCGTCCGGCTTCAGATGATCCCGCACAGCCGTGAACGACTCGGTGGTGAACATGTAGCTCTCGAGGCGCACGCCCGAGAAGCTCGATTGCATCGTCAGCGAGTCGATCAACGCGAAGACCACGAGGTCGTACTTCTTCGTTGTCGTTCGGAGGTAGTGACGCGCGTCGTCGTTGACGAGCGTGACGCGCGGGTCGGAGTAAGGCCGATCGGGGTGCCGCTCGCGGCCGAGGCGCATGATCGCGGGATCGATTTCGACCGCGTCCACGTGCTTGGCGCCGTGCCGAAGCGCGGCCGCCACGTCCGTGCCGGAACCGGCGCCGAGAATCAGGACGTCGTCGAAGCGTGTCGCCGAAGACGGCGTACGGCCATTGATAGAAGTATTCCTTCTGCTCGACGGGGGCCATCGACTGGTGGAAGATGTTGTTCACCTCCACCACCGTGTCGGCGCCATCCTTTGCGACGGTGATCTTGTAGTACGGCGACCAGATCGCGCCCCGCGCCATGACCTGAACGATACCCAGCGAGATCACGAGCAGCGCCAGGCTGACGGCTACCCCGGCGAGCGACTGTCGCTGGCCGGTAGACGCTGGCAGCGTGCCGTCGGTCGCGGGCTCACTCCAGACGAGCAACGGGATGGCGGAGATGAACGCGATCCCGAACCACCACGCTGGCGACAGCTGGAGCCAGGAAATGACGGCAAACGCCGCTACGCCGGCGAGGCTGCCGGCAATGTTGAGTGTGTAGCCGCGCAACGGCGGCAGCACCGCCATCTCCTTCCCCATGCGCTGCGCCATCGTCACGAAGAGCGCCGCGACGGCGACGAACAGGAGCGGCAGCAGCATCGTGCTTTCGACCAGCACGACGCTCTTGTCGGACGTGCCGCTCGAGAAATAGATGCTGCCGGCGGTCGGGACAGAGATCTCGAGCCGGAAGTAGTAGACCGCCAGGATCACCGCTGCCTGCAGCGCCGGGAACCACCGGAAGAGGCGCGTGCGGCTGGACGCGAGCAGGCACCCCACGCCGATGCCCAGAAAGCTCGCGAGCAGGATGAAGTTCGAGAAGTAGGCCAGGAGCCGGATGTACGCCGGCATCCAGCGAATCAGAGCGACTTCGAGGAAGAGAACCAGAAAAGAGGCCAGGAAGGTCCGCAGACCTGGCATGCCGTCACGCGTCATTGTCGAGTGGCCTTACGAGGTTGGGGCGGCGTACGAATCATCGGCGCGACCGCGCCGGCGGCTGTGCGACGAGCGGCCGGCCGAGCACGCCGGACCGGAAGAGCAGACGCGCGGCGCCCGTCATCCCGCACGACTTCGTTTCGCTGACCATGTTGCCCAGCTCGGAGTCGAGACCGACGCCGGGGACGAAGTTGCCGCTTCGCACAGAGCGAATGAACGTGCTCGATTCGTCCATCGGCATCGACGCGACGTTCGCGCAGAACTCTCCCCAGATCCCGTTGCGCCCCAGATACTGTTCGACGTTGGAGACGTAGAACGCCGAAACGACCGCGCCGTGATCGCGGACGTACGAGCCCACGCCGCGAAGCGCCTTCTTGCCGCCGAAGTTGCCGACAACCGGGACGAGCAGGTTCTTGGCCTCGAGCTCCTTCAGCAGTGCGAAGCTCTCCTCGCTGGCCAGGAAGCTCCGGGCGCGTCCCGAACCGTCCTCGGCCATCATGAGATCGGCGAACGTCGGAGCCGTTCGCCCGCCTCGCCCGCTGCCGCCCGTCGACCAGGTACTGAATGGACGGGCCGTAGTTGAAGAACTGGTAGTAGACGTACTCGATCCCCTTCAGATCCTCCTCGGTCAACTGAAGACCGCGCGTCTTGACGAGGTGGTCGTCGATTGCCGTCAGGTTCGCCTTGTAGAGATTCTCGTCGTCGGTTTCGACCTTCTCGTAGGCGGCGAAGATGTCCTGTGCTGTCGACGCCGCGGTCAGGCCCGCGGGACGCTTCTTCGAGAACAGGCGGGACACGAAGTCCGCACGATCCGTCGACAGCTCGAAGAGCGCCTTGTACATCAGGTGCAGCTGCAGGTTGCCGCGCCGCACGTCGACGATGAAGACCATCGACGGTTTGAGGGCGGCGATGTAGCTGAAGTTCTGCTCGGGGCCGACACCAAGATAGACGCGGCCGGCGCGCGCCGACTTGGTCAGGTCCGGGATGACGCGTTGGAACTGGATCTCGTTCGAGACGAGGTTGTCCGACTGGAAATAGCCGTTCGGCTCGGACAGCTCGGTGCTCAGGGCCCAGAAGGCGGACGTCGAAAGGCTGTCGGGCAGCGCGCCGGCGCCCGCGCGCGCGGGCGGTCC
This sequence comes from uncultured Acidobacteriota bacterium, assembly GCA_963730995.1. Taxonomy (GTDB): domain Bacteria; phylum Acidobacteriota; class Vicinamibacteria; order Vicinamibacterales; family 2-12-FULL-66-21; genus CAVSUB01. Next base: position 1,960,899 of record CAVSUB010000013.1, read on the forward strand.
GAACGACACCGCCATGACGCAGGAGCCCAGGACTGCGCTGATCGCAATCGCGAGTCGGCGTCCGGTCGTACTCAGCATGATCGCGTCGACAGTCAGCGGAACGCTGCGGTATCTCGTCCCAGCGCCGGCCCTGCCGCGCTCAAGAGAATATCACGCGGTCAGCAGCCGGATTCCTGTCAACGCCCGAACTCGATCGTCAGGACCGACTCGGTCGGCATCCGTACGCCGGGGATGTCCTTCAGCTGCCTCGGGTCGGTGATCTGCTGCAGCTTCTGGAGCGCGCCATCCGCCGCGCTGACCTTGTCGAAATCGAACTGCACCAGCGTGACCTGCGATCCGGCGACGTACGGCGCGTTCGTCTTGATGATTTTACCGTCGACGACGAGCGAGACGTCGACGTACAGGCCGCGAAGCATCGGCATGAGCATCGACATCGCGAGCGCGTTGTCCTGGGATGATCCGCTGCTGCCTGGCATCTTCGGCAGCATGCCCGTTTCGCCCGGCTTCGGCTCGGGAATGTTGATCGTCAGCACGGAATTGCCGTTGTTCTTGGCGAACCCGAATGCAAACGGTGGATCCTCCACCTTCGGCGCCACGCCAGCCCCGGGACCTGGCGGAGTCTTGTTGACGCTGAACTTCACCTTCGTCACATCATCGAACGCGAAGTGCGCGCGGTAACCTTCGACCTCTGCCGTCTTGACCGGCTCACCGGACACGAACCGGACGCCCATCGCCGCAGCTGCCGCCTGCGCCTGCTCGGGCCCGAAGAGTTGAACGTCGGCAGACGTCTTCTTGTCGGCCTGATCGCCGGAAGAGAAGTTCCTCAACAGCGCCATGGCGCCCGCGCTGGCGCCGATTTCCTGATCGATGACGCCACTTCCGTCCTGCTTGACGGTGATCGTCGTCGTCGATCGAAAACAGGCGGAAGTGACCACGACCGCCAGCAGCGTGAGTCCCAGACGTCGCATGAGCGTCCCCCTACTTCATATCCAGCTTCACATCGGCTGACGACCACGCCTTCTCGAATCGCTGCTGCACGCGCGCGGCGTCGTCTTTCTTGCCTTGGGCGGTCAGCGCCTGCAGCACGCCGAAGAGGGACCAGCCGTTTTCGCGGTTCCGCTTCAAGTCGTCCCAGTAGACTGCTTCCGCTTCGACGGCGCGCCCGGCTTCGAGCAACGCCGCGCCGAGATCCTGCCTCACGGGAGAGGGCCAATCGGCCGGCTCCGTATAGACCAAGGCGTCTTCGAGCCGGACCGCCCGCTCGAGGTGCAGCAGGGCCTTGTCGAAGTCTTTACGCTTCGCGGCGATTTCGCCAGCGAGAACTTCCGGCGCGATCCGAAGGATTGCGTCCGGAGTGTTGGGCGAAGCAGACGCCGGTAGCGATGGCAGCGCGGGATCCTTGACGATCGCCTCGAGCGCCGCGAGCTCCTTGTCGGCATCCTCCAGCAAGCCCTTGCCCGTAAAGGCCCGGCCGCGCGCGTAGTGCCACACACCGCGCGTGAAGATCGTGTCGTAGGCCGGAGCCGGCTCGGCCAGGATCTCGTCCCACTTACTGAAGCGCACGAGCGCGTGGTAGGGCACGATGAGAAAGCCCTGAAGCGGCGGATTGTCTTTCAGCGCTTCGGCGGGAATCGCCGCCGCCACCTTACGTGCTGACGCGATGGCAAGCGCACTCTGACCCGACATCGTCGCGCCCATCCAGATGAAGTGGATGTTGTGCGGGTAGTAGCCGAGCGGGTACATCCCCTGCACGCGGCACTGGGCGATGTAGGCCTCGTCGGCGGCCACCGCCTGCTGGTTGGCCTTCACCGCATCCACATACCGGCCGACGCGCAGGTAGATGTGGGCAGGCATGTGGACGATGTGACCCGCGCCTGGCATGAGAGGCAGCAGCCGATCGGCTTCCTTCTCCGCACGTTCCGGCGTCTTCGTGGGTTCCCAGAGGTGAATCCAGTAGTGAAGCGCGCCGGGGTGCTTCGGGTTCGCGGCCAGGACACGCTGGAGCGCCGCGATCGCTTCCTGCGTGCCATCGTTCGGAAGGCCGTCCCTCGTCCAGTAGTTCCATGGCCGAAGATCCATCAACGATTCGGCGAAGAGCGTAGCGGCGTCGAGATCACCCGGCAGCGTGCGCTGGAGCGCGCGCATCTTTTCGGCATAGGCGCGATCCGCCTGTTGTCGATCGTCGGCTTTGCCGGTGTAGCGCGCGCTGAGCGCCTCGATGTACGCCCGCTCGCGCGGGGTCACTCGCGTTTTCGCGGCGCTCGCTTTCTGCACCAGCTCGAAGGCCTTCGGCTCGTCGTCGGGCGCCATCGCGGCGTTGATATTCGGACCGAGCACGAGGGCCTGGCCCCAGTACGCCATCGCACACGAGGGATCCAGCCGCGCGGCCTCGGCGAACGCGCGGCCGGCTTCGGGATGGTTGAAGCCGTACGCGAGGTTCAAGCCCTGGTTGATGAACTGCTGCGCGCGAACGGACTTCGTCGTGACCTTGAAGGTGTGGCTGCCGAGATTCTGCAATCGAGGCGCAAGGGCGCCCCCCGGGCCTGGGACCGCGACTTCGGCTCGCCGATAATGCTCGTGGGAGGGGGCCTGCGCGGCCGCGGACGCACCGAATCCTGCGGCAACGATGGCAGAACAGAGGAGGATTCTGACGCCCATATCGTGAGGTCCATGATAGCCGAACCCGGCAGAATCGACCCGTCACCCCGCACCCGGAAGGAGCGTTCTGAGTATCGTGATGCCTCCCCAAGCGAGGAGTGTCAACGTGAAGCGTTGTACGGACCTGCGCGTGAGGCTCGAAGGTCCGGCTTGCCAGGGAATCACTGAATGACTCGGCCCGAGGTTTCGAACCGCCGGAAGTCGGCGTACGTCGCCGTACACTCGATGCGTTGGTCCGGGCCGGCACCCGCGAATCCATACGATTCGTGCATCTCGACAGGCACGAGCAGGCCCAGCCTGGCGTCGGGACGATACGCAACGGTCAGCTCGGCGCGAACGCTGTTCTTATCGTTGCTCTTGTCAAGCAGCAGTGTCAGTTCGGTGCGAAGGACCCGCCCTGTTGCGGGCTCCACGATTAACGTCCCACTGGCGCGCAGGTTCCGGTTCTCGTTCCGGATCACCGTTGGCGTCACGACCTCGGCGAACCGGATTCTCCTCAGGGGGTTCCCGTCGATCTCACCGGGTCCGCCGTCCGTGAAACGGAATCTGCGCCGATACCGGGAATCGAGGAACGAGAGAGCCAGCGTCGGGTCGTTGAAATTGCGATAAATCGCCCCGATGTTGTACCGGCCGTTCTCCTGCGACAGCGCGCGCAGATCTCGAATCCATACGTTCGGGCTCGCCAGCAGCGTCGGAAGCCGACGAGGCACCGGCTTTCCGTCGACGGAGATTACGTCTCGCACCGTCAGCCACGCCCCGTCGGACTCGGCCATGATGAACAGCATCTCCGATTCGAGATGCCGTCGTGTGACACCGGCAAACCTGCCACCGGACGCACCGAACGTCCTGGGGAGCCGATCGATCTGCTCGTAGGTCTCGTGCCAGATGATCGACGCAAATTCCTGCTCGAACGTCGCGACGTACGCCGACGTGCGCTCGAGAATCGCGGGGAATCCATCGGCCGCCTGGACTGCGCACGTCACGAGCGCAGCAACGAGCGCGGCAGCTATCCTCATTGCGGCCAGAACAGCACGCAGACAGGCGAGCCGGCGGACGCGAGGGGGCCGGCCGGCGACAAGGCGCCCGTCTTCTGATCGATGGCGAACACGGCCAGCGTGCCGGTGGCCTGATTCGCGGCGATGAGCCATTTCCCGGTCGGATCGATCGTGAAGTTGCGCGGGGTCTTGCCACGCGTCGGCTCGTGCTCGACGAGCGCGAGCGTGCCGTCAGCCGCGACGGAAAACACCGCCAGGCTGTCGTGACCGCGGTTGGAGCCATAGAGGAACCTGCCGTTCGGATGCACCGCGATTTCCGCGGTCGAGTTCTCACCCGTGTGGCCCGCCGGAAGAGTGGACACCGTGCCCAACGAGCGCAACGAGCCTGCGGCGCCCTCCCACGCAAACGATGTGATCGTCGAAGACAGCTCATTGATGACGAACACGAAACGGCCGTTCGGATGAAAGGCGAGATGCCGCGGCCCGGAACCGGGCGTCACCGCAGCGGACGCAGGATCGTTGGGAGTCAGACTTCCCGATGCCTGATCGAATCGGTAGACGAGGATGCGATCGATCCCCAGATCCGCCTCGAGCAGGAAGTGGTTCGTCGGATCGAATACGACCTGGTGCGCGTGCGGCCCCTGCTGCCGCGCCTTGTTCGGTCCGGACCCCGTGCCGCTCAGCAACGCCGAAGACGCGGCGAGCCGGCCATCCGGTCCAACCGGAAACATCGCGATATTGCCGCCGGTATAGTTCGCGACGGCGACGAACTTGCCGGTCTTGTCGCACTGCACGTGGCAGGGCGCGGCTCCGCCTGTCGATTCCACTCCCAGCGCCTTGAGCCCGCCCGTCGCAGCGTCGACGGCGAACGACGTCACGCTCCCGGCTTTGGAGCCCTTGTATTCGTCAACCTCGTTCACCGCGTACAACACGCGACCCGAACCGCCCACCGCGAGGAAGCTCGGACTCGCGGTTTCGGCCTTCAGCCCGAGCGGCGTCAACGTTCCGGTGGAATCGTTGAAGCGGAAGGCATAGATCCCCTGGCTGTTGGTGTTCGGTCCCGTATAGGTGCCGATGAAAACGAGACGGCCCGGCTGGGGAGCCTGGCGGGCGGCGACGGTCGCGGCAAGGCCTGCGAGGATCGAGATGCTGAGGATGCGTGTCATGTCGGGGGACGGTAGTGTCCTCTGGCGAGGCTGTCAAGACCGGGTGCCCCTTTTACTCCTCCCGCAAGGCGACGAGCGGGTCGACTCGCGTCGCGCGCCAGGCCGGCACCAGCCCCGCCACCAGCGCCAGCGCCGCCAGGAGCAGCGCCGCTCCGCCAAACGCCACGCCATCGGTCGGGCGGACTTCGTAAAGGAGTCCGCTCATCCCACGCGCCAGAGCCAGCGACGCGAGAATGCCCAGCCCGATCCCGGTGCCCGCAAGCAGCAGCGCCCGACGCATCACCGACCAGACGACCTGCGAGGCGCGAGCCCCGAGCGCCATCCGCACGCCAATCTCGTGCGTCTGCTGGCTGACGACGTTGGCGAGGACGCCGTAGATACCAATCGCCGCGAGCCCCAGCGCAACGAAGGCAAACACTGTCACGACGGTCATGCTGAACCGCTGCGGCTTGACGGACTCGGCAACGACTTCGGTCACGGTCTGCGGATCGACGAGCGGCAACTGGGGATCCAGGCCCCGCACGGCGCGGCGCAAATCCGCAACGACGCCGCCTGCGCTCCGATCGGTGTGAAGGACAACGTTGACCCGGCGGTAGAAGGCGTTCTGGGCCATCGGCTCGAAGGTCTGCGGGATGATGTCGGTGCCGAGCCCGCTCTGACTGACGTCGCCGACGACACCCACGACTGTCATCCACGGATTCCTGTTGGCCGGAACGTCGATACCCCACTTGATGCGGCGGCCGATCGGATCCTGATCCGGCCACAGCTGATGCGCCAGCTGGTGATTGAGGATGACGACGCCTTGCTGGAGACCGTCCGCGTCAATGAAGTAGCGGCCTCGCTCGAGCGGGATGCCGAGGGCCTCGAAATAGCTTCCGCCCGTCCACGTCGCGGCGATCACGCGATTGAGGTCGGGAAGAGGGCGGGCGGTCGAGTCCGCCGTGAAGGCGCGCCTCTCGTCGACGTGGAGGGGACGATCCGTTCCGGTTCCCACGGCCATCACTCCCGGTATGGCTCGAGCGGCATCGATCAGCTGCTGATTGAACTGGACGATGTCCGGCCCCATTCGATAACGGCCGGGCGGCAGCGTCACCGACGCGGTGATCACCTGGGCCGCGCGGAAACCCGGACTCGTCGCGTTCAACTTCGCGAAACTCCGAACGAGCAGCCCGGCGCCGACCGACAGCGTCAGCGCAAGAGCGAACTGGGCGACAACGAGGAAGCCAAGGAGTCGATGCCGTCCGCCCGGCGTCGCATCGGCCCGGCCGCCCTCCTTCAGCGCGTCGAACGTCGCCTGCAGGGTCGCGCGAAGCGCCGGCAGGATGCCGAAGAGGATCGGTGTCGCGAGCGTCAGCGCGAGCGTGAACAGCAACGTGCGCTCATCCAGCACGATCGACTCGGCGCGTGGCAGCGTCGTCCCCGCCAGCGTTCGCAGGACGCCGACGGTCCAGTAGGCCAGCACGAGCCCCGCAACCCCGCCGAGCAGCGAGAGCACGAACCCTTCAGTCATCAGCTGACGAACGACGCGACCCGGGCTGGCGCCGAGCGCCGCGCGGAGGGCCAGCTCGCGCTGCCGGGAGCCGGCTCTCGTCAGCATCAGGTTCGCGACGTCGGCACACGCGATCAACAGCACGATGGCGACAGCGCCGGTGAGGACCAGAATCATTCTGCGGCTGTGGCCGACGATCTCCTCGCTGAAGGGCCACATCGGCAGCGTCAGCTGCTGCGCCATCGGGCGGAGGATCGCGGGATAGCGTTCTGCCAGCGTGCGGGTTGCCGCGTCCACATCCGGCCGGGCCTGCGCCATCGTCACACCCGGCTTCAGGCGCGCCAGGACGCTGTTGTTGTACATGCTGCCGAATCCCTGCCGCTCGTTCGGGGAAAAGGCAATCGGGAGATACAGCGCCGCCGGCTCGCCATTGCTCTCGGGGCCGCGGGGAGGAAACACGAACCGCTCCCCCGTCACGCCGACGACGGTGAAGGGCTGTCGATCGAGCGTCAGCGTCCGGCCGATGACCGCCGGATCCCTGCCGAACGCGCGCGTCCAGAACCCGTAGTTGAGCACGACGACGCGGGCGCCGGCCCGGTCGTCTTCTTCGGTGAGGGCGCGCCCGAGCACCGGGCGCACACCGAGCAGGTCGAAGAACCCGGGTGAAACGCGCGTGCCGATGATCTGCTCCGGGTCACGTACTCCGGACACCTCGAAGCGGCCGCTCCGGTACGCGACGATGCCGGAGAACGACCGGGTCGCAGTGCGCACGATCTCGAAGTCCGGCGCCGACACGTTGAACTTCGACACCGGGGCGCCGGGGATCTTCTCGAAGATCGCCAAGAGCTGCTCCGGCTTCTCGTAGGGCAGGCTCCGGAGCAGGACCCCGTCGACGATCGTGAAGACCGCGGTGTTCGCGCCGATTCCGACGGCCAGCGCCAGAATTGAAATGAACGTGAACGCGGGATGCCTGCGAAGGTTCCGCAGGGCGTAACGGACATCGGTCGTCAGCTGCGCGACGTGTTCGCGCGGCGCGGTTCGAACGATGCCGACGATCGTGTGCCACCAGAGCGCGAACGCGCTCCTGCCGTCGCCTCGATTCACCATCGCCTCCCGATGATCGCGAAACGTCTCTGCCATGTCGTCGCCGAAGTCAGCCCGGAATTCCGCCGGGAACAGCCGGAGCAAGCGCCGGAACATGCGATCCGATCGAGACATTTTGACTGCCGATCCGATCAGGCCCGACGGAAGAGGACCTTCGTTTTGGCAACAGCCAGCGTCTGTTCGAGCCGGCCGGCCTCGGCACGCGCCACGTCACGTCCGAATGGGGTGAGCTCGTACAGGCGGCGCCGATCGCTTTTGCTGGCTCGCTCCTTGATCAGCCCCTCGCTCAAGAGCCGCTTGATGATGCCGTAGAGCGTGCCCGTGCTCAGCCGGACCGCGCCCGACGTGATCTGCTCTACGTCTTTCATGATCGCGTAGCCATGCGCCGGAGCATCGGCCAGCGCGACCAGCACGTGGAACATCGCCGGCGTGAGCGGCAGGAGGGCGTCCGGATTGCGAGTCGTCATACGTCGTGTCACGATATGCCGTGATACGACGTATTGTCAATGTACTGGCAGTGAACGGCCGACCAGGAATCGCAGCCGGGCTCTCCCACCACACTCGACGCGCAAGGATATTCCGCGACGCCTTCTAACAGGAGATCAGAAGGTCAGGAGTTCAGAAGAACAAGAACCGACTTTGAACTCCTGATCTCTTGAACTCCTGTTGGACGACGTAGGCCCTTTCGGAATCACGTGCCAAGGCCCGAGGGCGGGCAGGCTCAGATCTGCGAGTACGCCGCAGGACGCAGGAAGATCGTGGTGATGTTCGTCACGATGTCCGCATCGCTGAAGCCTGGCGTGGACGAGACCTTCTTCCACTCCGGGTCATTGCGGAAGTTGTCCCAGCTCTTCTCGCGCCCCGCCATGTTCTCGTGCACGAGCATGTACACCAGGCTGGGCATCCGCGGACCGGCGAGCGTGCGCGAAAAGAAGACCGGAGTGAGTCCGACCCGTTTGAAGATCTCGATCTCGCCCATCTCCGAGAACATCTTGACCTTCGCGAGATGCGTCTTTTCGCTGGGGCTCTCGTACGTCCGCAGCTCGAAGAGGCGCGGGCCCTTGGACGCGGTCGCCGCCGGCAGAGCGAGGCGGGGAAATTTCGGGAACGCGGCGAGGACCGCATTCTCCTGCCGCACGTACGCGGGATCGGCGGCCGTGGCGTCCAGATATGGCGCTGCCGCGCGCAGATACTGGTCGTCGGCCTGGAGCCTGCCGTCCATACCTCCCAGCGCGTCGAGCGTCGGAAGCGGCGTGAGCACGAAGATCGTGGGACCAGCCACGCCGGCCAGCACTTCGAAAACGCCGACGGGGGAACATCCGATCCTGTTCAGCGCCGGGATGGCCGCCTTCTGAAGGTAGTCAGCCAGGCGGCCCGGTGCGGTGCCGTTCCGCAGGATGTACTGACGCCACAAGTAGAACTCGGGCGGTGCAGTCTCAGTGCCTTGAGCTCCTGCAGCAGCGTCAGTCGATCCGCTTCCAGACGCCGCCAGCGCCAGCATTGATGTCATGAAATTGCGTCTCTCCACGAAGAGTCCTTTCATCAGGGACAAGAATGGACCTGACCGCGGCTCGAGGCGCTATTTTGACAGGAGATCAGAAGTTCAGAAGATCAAAAGGCTCTGGTTTTCGACCTTCTGACGTCCTGATCTTTTGATCTCCTGTCAAGGCCAGCCGTCGAGAAGAGGCGCTGCAAATCATCCGGGATCGGCGCCGCAATTTCCAAGCGGGTGCCGGTTATCGGATGCCGCATCCCAAGTCGCCAGGCGTGCAACGCTTGCCGCGGAAAGGACACCAGTGCCTCGCGCAGCTGTCGATCCGTGGCTTGTGCCCACAGCGGCTCCCCGTATACCGGATCGCCCACGATCGGCCAGCCGCGGGCAGCGAGATGGACGCGGATCTGGTGAGTCCGCCCGGTCACCAGCCGGCAGCGCAGCAGGCCCAGACCGACGTGTGGAGCAGGGACTCGCGCAAGGCGCTCGAAATGCGTCACGCTCGGAGCCCCGACTGATTCCGACGCCGCGACGCGGCGACGGTCGGATCCGTCGCGCGCGAGGCGCAGGGCAATCGCGCCTCGAGCTGGAATCGACCGGCCGTACACCAGCGCCAGATAATCCTTCTCGATCTTGCCGCGCTGCAGGGCGGCGTGTATCGCGGGCGTCTTCGCTACGAGGACGATGCCGGACGTGAGCTTGTCCAGGCGTCCCACGAGCGACGGCCGCTGGCCCGCGGGCCAGCGTCGCGCGTGCCACAGCAGCGCGTTCATCAGCGTTCCGCTCGTGTGCGCGTGCGTGGGGTGCGACACGATGCCGGACGGCTTGTCCACGGCCAGGAGGTGATCGTCCTCATGAAGAATGTGGAGTGGGACCTGCTCGACCTCCATCGGCCGCCGCGCCGCCGCCGCGGGAAGCGCGACTGCGATCACGTCGCCAGCCGCGGTTCGCGTGGAAACTCGACGGACTGCCGCGCCGTTCACGCTGACGTGACCGGCCTCGATCCAGTCCTGGATCCGCGTCCGTGTCGCCACGCCAACGCCCGCAAGATGTCTACGGAGCACGAGATCGATCCGCCGGCCCGCGTCGCCCCGATCGGTCTTGAGGATCATCGGGCTTCACGTTACCGCACTTCCTTGACTCTTTGACGGGCGCTCGGCTCAAGTGATACTCACCTGTGCCCAGAACGATGCTGATTGCCGTCGCCAACTTCGCCTGGATTGTCATGCTGCTGTACCCCGAAGCCGGGACGGGCTCGCAACAAGTGGAAACACGAAACCAGAAATGGGTAGCCTCCTGGGCCGCGTCGGCTCATGGGCCCTACCCGTCCGGAAATGCTTCCGCGCAGCCGACGCTGGATTTCGCGTTCGAATCGGCTGAGCGCGGTGCGACCGATCAGACGTTCCGGCTGATCCTCAAACCTGACCTCTGGGGCAGTCGCGTGCGGCTCCGATTCTCGAATGCGTTCGGGACGCAGCCAGTCACGTTCGACGACGCTTTCGTCGGTCTGCAGGCGACGGCCGGGACTCTCGTGACTGGCACCAACCAGCGCGTCACGTTCGACAAGGGCAAGCGCGCCCTCACGCTACCGCCCGGCTCGTCGTCGTTCAGCGACCCGATCGCGCTACCGTTCGTCCAGCGCTCGAGCGTGGCGCTCATGACGGGCCGGAAGCTCGCCGTCAGCTTTCACGCGGTGGGGTCAACCGGGCCGATGACGTGGCACGCGAAGGGCCTGACGACCTCGTACCTCACCGCGCCGGGCGCCGGGAGCCACGGAGCGGACGAGCACGATGACGCGTTCCCTTACACGACGACATCCTGGTATTTTCTGGATGCCGTCGACGTCATGGCGTCGGAGGACACGGCCGTCGTCGCCTGCTTCGGCGACTCGATCACGGACGGCACCGCGTCGACCTTGAACGGAGACGACCGATGGCCGGACGTCCTTTCACGGCGCCTCCATGCGGCCTACGGCGAAAGAGTCGCCGTGGTCAATGCCGGGATCGGAGGCAATCGGGTTGCAGGGCCGACGTCATACTCGCCGGCGACGCCCTTCGCCGGCGGGCCGTCTGCGCTCGATCGTCTCGATAGAGATGTGCTCGGTTTGTCGGGGCTCTCTGCCGTGATCTGGCTCGAAGGGATCAACGATCTGTCGGCCGGCGCGACACCGGAGGCGATCATCGCGGGTTTCAAGGAAGGCGTGCGGCGGCTGCGCACACGAGCCGGGCTGAAGATCATCGGCGCCACGATCACGCCGAGCCTTGGCTCTACGAGCGCGTCGGGAACGCCGGAGAACGATGCCCGGCGAAAGACGATCAACGATTTCATTCGCACGAGCGGATTGTTCGATGCCGTCGCGGACTTCGATGGAGCCACCCTCGACGCTGGAACGGGAGCGCTGAAGGCCCCGTTTCAGCCGAACAGCACGACGGGAGGCGCAGGCGACAAACTGCATCCGAACAGGGCCGGTTACCAGGCCATGGCGAACGCGATCGACGTCCGGTTGCTGGCGCCTGCAGCAAAGAGATGAAGGGACCGTCTCCAATTGAGAGCGGAGGCTGACGATCATGAACCTCCCAACGAAGGATCAGGAACAACAGCTCGACGAGCTTGGCTATGTCATCCTCGAAAACTGCATGGGACCTCGCCTCCTGGAGGGCCTGCGCACGCGCATCCACGAGTTGTTCGCCGAGGAAGGAGACAAAGCCGGAAGCGAGTTCCTGCAGGAAGAGCAGGCGCACCGACTGGCCAATCTCGTGGACAAGGGTGACGTCTTCCAGCATGCGATCGTGTTTGCCGACGTGGTCGATCGCGTGCGACACGTTCTCGGATCTGCCTTCAAGTTGAGCAGCCTGAACGCGCGATCGGCCGACCCGCACTCGAGCGTGGGCCAGCCGCTGCACGTCGACATGGGTGCCATCGCCGACGACAAGGGCTTCTGGGCCTGCAACACCGTCTGGATGCTCGACGACTTCACAACGGAGAACGGCGCCACCCGGATGATTCCAGGCTCGCATCGGTGGGGAAAGCGGCCCCAGGACGTGCTCGCGGATCCGTCGGCGCCGCATCCCGAGGAGATCCTGCTGACGGGCCGCGCCGGCAGCGTCGCCGTGATGAACGCGCACATGTGGCACGGTGGCACGGCGAACAGGACGTCGGCCCCGCGACTGGCCATGCACGCTTTCTACTGTCGCAGCGACAAGCCCCAGCAGCAGTATCAGAAGCACCTGTTGCGTCCCGACGTCCAGGCGAGCCTGCCCCCCGACGTGCGCCGGATTCTTGCGCTCGACGACCCGTTGAACGACGAGCTCGCCTCGAAGGCGGTCGTGCGCAGCGGATTCTTGAAGTAGGCTAGCGGCGTGCCCGGCGGCGTCCATGCGCCAATGAACCGACGAACGTTCCTTGTGACCGGGGCGATGGCTGCCGCCGGATCCGCTGCCGGACTGCGCGCTGCCCCGCCAAGACCGCGGCCGTCGCGGGCGCAGCTTGCCTGGCAGCGTGACGAGATCGCGCTCTTTTTTCATTTCGGCGTCAACACCTTCAGCAATCGCGAGTGGGGCGATGGCAAGGAGGATCCGGCCACCTTCAATCCGTCGCAACTGGACGCGTCGCAGTGGGCGGCCGCCGCGCGCGCCGCCGGTGCGCGGTCGGCAATCCTGACGGCCAAGCATCACGACGGTTTCTGCCTCTGGCCGACGAAGACGACGACGCACAGTGTCGCGAAGAGCCCGTGGCGTGACGGGCACGGTGACGTGGTTCGCGAGTTCGTCGACGCGTGTCGCGCCGAGCGTTTGCGTCCGGGGCTCTACCTCTCGCCGTGGGATCGCAACAGTCCGGTCTACGGGGATTCGCCCCGGTACAACGATCTGTATTGCGAACAGCTGACCGAGCTCCTGACGCTGTACGGACCGCTCGCGGAAGTGTGGTTCGACGGCGCGAACGGCGAAGGCCCGAACGGAAAGAAGCAGGCCTACGACTGGCCGCGCGTGTGGGCGCTCGTCCGGAAGCTGCAGCCGGAGGCGATCATGTTCTCCGACGCCGGGCCAGACGTCCGCTGGTGCGGCAACGAAAAGGGATCCGGGGGCGATCCGAATTGGTCGACCGTCGACCCCCGCGTCGTAACGTATCCGGGCGTCAGCGGTCCCGGTGTCTCGGCGGCGCTGCAGCACGGCGATCCCGACGGATCCGCGTGGCGACCCGCTGAAGCCGACACGTCGATCCGGCCGGGATGGTTCCACCATCCGGCTGAGGACACTCGCGTACGCACGGCGGACCAGCTCGTCGATCTGTATTTTCAGTCTGTCGGCCGGAACGCCAAGCTGCTGCTCAACGTGCCGCCAACGCAGCGAGGCCTGCTGCACGACACCGATGTCACCCAGCTTACGAAGTTCAGGGACGGGCTGGAGGAGATCTTCCGGGTCGATGCAGCGGCGAGCCGTCGGGTCGCCTGGCGCGTCACGGGCGAGAAGGCGGCGACGGCGGAGATTGAGCTGGCGCGCTCCGAGCAAATCGCCGTCGTCCGCATCGAAGAAAACATCGCGAGCGGCCAGGCGATCGCGAAACACGTCGTCACGGCGTCAGATGGTGGAGAGTGGCGGGAGCTCGCACGCGGAACCACAGTCGGCTACACCCGGCTGCATCGGTTCGAGCCAACCACCGCCCGCCGCGTCAGGGTGACAATCGAGGACGCTGCCGCACGGCCGGAGCCGGTAGTGATCAAGGTGTACCCAACCCTGTAGGGCGGGGGCTTCCGCCTTCGCGCGAAGCGCTCCGGCGAGACTCGCCGTCGCCTTGGCGGAGGCGGTCAGCCCCCGCCTCTCCAGCGGGCCCGAAGGCCCGCTGCTACGACAAATCGCCGTACAATTGCACGACAGACCAACCACGCCGGGCACACGTCAAAAGGCGCAGCATGGAGGACAGGATGAAGGCCGCCATTTTCAGCACTCTCTGTCTGCTGGCGATCTGCTCACCGGCGCGGGCTCAGGGCGATCCCCAGATCTACAAGCCTGGCAACGGCGTTACGGCTCCGAAGCTTCTCAAGGAAGTCAAGGCCGAGTACCCACCCGAGGCCATGAAGGCCGGCGTCGCTGGCATCGTCAAGATGGAATGCGTGGTGCAGACGGATGGCACGCCCAGCGACATCAGGGTTGTCGCCCCGCTCGACCCCACGGTTGACGCCGCGGCCATTCAGGCGCTCAAGGGCTGGAAATTCAGCCCCGGCCAGAAGGATGGGCAGGCGGTTCCGGTCCTCGTGCAGGTGGAGATGTCATTCACGACCGTGCGCGGGCCGCGTCTCGGCTCGACCGACGTGTTCCGATCGGGACCCGGAGTCACGCTGCCAAAGCTGGTGCACGAAACGAAGCCGTCGTACACGGCGACGGCGCGCAATGCCGGCGTCCAGGGAAACGTCGTCCTCGACTGCGTGATTCTGACCGACGGCACCGTCGGGGATGTACGGGTGAGCAAACCTCTCGACTCCGACCTCGACGCCGAGGCGATCCGAACGGTCCGACAGTGGAAGTTCACGCCCGGTGAGAAAGAGGGGCAGGCAGTGCCCGTTCAGGTCAGCGTCGAGCTGACGTTTACGTTGCGTTGACGTCGAACGGAGGTCGAATCTTCCTGGAAAATCGTACGGAAGCGTACAAACGCGGTACAATGTAGCGCTCGGCGTGCCAGCGCCCTGCTCTTGAAGGGACGATTCTGATGCCATCGCACGCCGCAACGCGCCTCGCCTCTTTCGTGCCGGTCGCCGTTCTGCTCGCCGTCGCCGCGGGCTGCGGCAGCGCGACTGCACCCAGCCCTACGCAGCAGACCGAAACGTTCACGGGAACGCTGCAGCCGCTGGGCACGGACTTCAAGACGTTCACGATCGTCTACTCGCAGGCCTCCAGCGATCTGAGCGTGACCGTCGATAGCCTGAAGACCGTCGCCGCTTCGACGCCTGTCACCGGAATAACAATCGGAATCGGATTCGGCGCCGTCTCGGGCAGTACCTGCTCGCTTCAGATACAGACGCCGACCGCGGCGCTGGCAACTGAGCTCTTTGCTCCCAACGGGGCCTCCGCTGGATCGTATTGCGTCCAGATCTTCGACTGCCCGACCGGAACGACCGGCTGCTCCTCGATGCTCACGGAACCCGTCACGTATTCGATGACGGTCAAGCACTTCTGACGCCGGCTCGGCGGCCTGCCTGTCAACCAATCCGCCCTGCGGCCACCGTTACGCACAAAGCGAGTACGGCTGCGCCGACAAAGACGCCTCCGAGGATCCAGCATCTGGTCGTCTTGCCTGCGCCGTTCCTCCCGAAGAACCCGTAGCAGCGCCCGCGAGCAACGCTGAGGGTCAGCCCGTTCACCGTGTCGGTCCGGCCGTACCGTCGAGCAATGAGGTTTACCTGGATCCCCGTTCGTGCATCGTGAGGTCCGCCAGGGCGGCGTCCGCGTGAGAGCCGAGCGCATCGAGGACCTCACCGAGCTTCTGGCGGTCCGACTCGGCAAAGCTCGGAAACCCAAGCCGCACGCGGATGCCTTCGATCCGGCGCGCAACGCCCGAGCCGCTCTGATAAGCGGCGATCAATCGGCCTCGGGTGAGCTCCGCAATGAGCCCCTGCAGGGCATCCTCGAATGCGCGGCGTTCGCCGATCGTTCGTTCAATCCGGTCGAAGTGATGCAGCGCCACCGCGCGGTGAGCAGGCGGGCCCACGCCGTCGAAACCGTCCCGCAGGGCCTGCAGCGTCTGGTCGAAGCCCTCGCGGCGAACCAGAGAGCCGTCCAGACAGAGCTCCCAGGCAATGTGCGCGAAGAGTCCGAGCTTCGGAGCGTCCACCCCGCTCGCGCGCAGACTCTCGATCGTGCGACGCTCCCCCTCCAGGAAGGCCTCCGCCGAATGGAACCAGCGATCGACCTGGAGGTGATGCTCGATACCCCAGAGAACGGACGCGAGCTCGTCGCCGGCGCCGACCGCTGCAATCGGCCCGTGGATCGGCCTGACGCGGCGATCCACCATCCGCCATAGATCCGGCAGCATCGCACCGATCCCGGCGATGGCCGATCCCGAATCGCGCGCGGCGAGAAACCGATGGAGCAGGAAGTTCAAGTTGGCGAACGCGTCAGGAGCCCGGTCGGCGGCAGGCTCGCTTCGGCTGAGGAGTCGAGGCGGCGATCGCCTGCAGCAGGATACGGACGAGCGCCACGCGGTTCACGGCCGCATTATATTTCGTCGCCACGAGCCAGCGCCCTGGTGTCGCGTCTCCGAAGTCCTGTTACATTCGGCCGGCGCTGCATCCCGGGGCGCGGCGTTGCTCGTCGGTTGCATACTCCCGGTATGCGCCCTCCTCGCGCCTTGCGCGCCGGGCGCATCGCCGCCCTCGGTGTTAACAGGGCTTCGGAGACGCGACACTAGCGCAGGCGATATGATCGCGGGACTTCAACCGAGACATGATGCCAGCCGGCAACCCGGAATGGAACGCAGGTTCGCGGTTCCCCGCCACACGGCACTCGATCATCGAGCGGATCCGCGCGGGCGGATCCGACGTCCGCCGGCAAGCGTTCGGCGATCTCGTCCATGGTTACTGGAAGCCTGTCTACACGCACCTGCGACTGACGTGGCGACTGGATCCCGACGACGCCCAGGATGCGACGCAGGCGTTCTTCGCCGAAGCGTACGAGAAGGAGTGGCTGGAACGATTCGAGCCGGCGAAGGCAAAATTCAGGACATTCGTCAGGATCTGCGCGGACCGCTTCGTGCAGAATCGCCGGCAGGCGGCGTCGCGAGCCAAGCGCGGAGGCGGCATCCACTTCATCGCGCTCGATTTCGAAGGCGCGGAGCGGGACACGCTCGCGCGGCTTGCCTCCTCGGAGATTGACCCGGACACGCTCTTTCACCGGGAGTTCGTTCGAGCCCTGTTCGAGCGCGCCGTCCAGTCAGTGCGTGAGGAACTGGACACGGCCGGCAAGCCACAGGTCGTTGCGCTGTTCGAGCGCTACGATCTCGCCCCGCGCGACGGCGACAGCTATGCGGCGCTCGCGGCGGAATTCAACCTGACGACGACACAGGTCACCAACGCGCTCGCGCTCGCACGCCGCCGGTTTCGCGAGCACGCGCTGGAGGCGCTTCGGGCGGTGTGCGCGACTGACGATGAGTTCCGGCGAGACGCGCGGGAGTTGTTCGGCGTGGAGGTCGAGTGACAGGCCTCTCGGATGGGGCCGTCTCGCGCCTCAGATCCGTCGCGACCTGGCCCGAATTCGAATCGCCTCGATACGTCGCCGTCGAGGAGATCGGGCGCGGAGGTATGGGAACCGTGTATCGCGCGACGGACGATCTCCTCGGACGAGACGTCGCCGTCAAGATCCCGAACGGATTTGGAACGGCCGCCGTCGCAGCTCGGCTCCAGACGGAGGCGGCGGCGCTCGCGCGTCTCGAGCATCCCGGTATCGTCCCGATCCACGACGCCGGCAGGCTCGCCGACGGCCGGCTCTTCTACGTCATGAAGCTGGTTCGAGGCAAAACGCTCGAGGCGCATCTCGCAGATCGTCCCTCGCTGAGCGAGCGGCTGGGGATCTTCGAGCGGATCTGCGAGCCGGTCGCGTTTGCCCACGCGCTTGGATTCGTGCACCGCGATCTGAAGCCCGAGAACGTCATGCTCGGAGCCTTCGGGGAAGTCCTGGTCATGGATTGGGGCGCGGCGTTGCTCACACACGCGGGCGAGAACTCCGATCCCGTACCTCCAGCGCTGTCGCGTGAGCGACAAACCGAAGACGGCACGGCGATCGGCACACGCGGCTTCATGGCGCCTGAACAGATGACAACGGGCGACCCGATCGATGCGCGGGCGGATGTCTACGGTCTCGGCGCCGTGTTGTATCTGATGCTGACCGGAGACCGGCCTGCGGAGATCGAGCCTACCGACGGTCTCGCATCTCGACGCGACCTGCCTGCCGCGCTCCGCGCGATCTGCATCCGGGCGATGTCGCCTCAGCCCGCCGATCGGTATCAGGACGTCCTGAGCCTCGTGGGTGACATCCGGCGCTACCGGGCCGGGCTCGCGGTGGACGCGCATCACGAGACCGCGCTCGAACGGACGATGCGCTTCGTCCGGACCTATCGGACGGCGATCGTCTTGATCGTCGCGTATCTCGTAATGCGGGTCATCGTTGCCGTCACTGCGGGAAGATAGTCGCCTCACACTCTCGCCGGCATCACCGGCCGCCCGTATTTCTGTGTCGCGTAGCCCACGATCATCCCGAGCACGCTGCCCGGCAGCATGATCTGCCAGTAGTAGTGCACGCCCGACGGTTGCGGAATCGCGGCGACCAGGAACGCGAAGAACGCGCCGCAGAGCAATCCAAAGAGGATCCCCGCTCGCAGTGAGGTGACGCGGCGAGCGAACCAGCCGGCCAGGACCCCCACCAGCAGCCCCTTGCACGTCGAGCCGATCACGATGCCGACGATACCTGGAGCCGTTTCGGGGGCGGAGATCAGCGCACTGAGCCCATCGAAGATCCCGAGAACGCCCCCGAGCACGAGACCGACCACTGGCTTGTTCATCGTTCCAAAGCCTCCTGACGCTCTATTACGCGACCGCCTCGATTCCTGTACGGCACATTATCGCTGCGACTCATCCGTTTGTCGCAGAGGGCTCGGCCGCGTCGATTGCGCGGCGGGCGGATACTACTGGTCTGTATTGTTGAAAGCCATGGTCGCCGCTCCGTTGTCGCGGCCGGAGACGCGCCGGGACAACGAGGTTGCTCCTCGAAAACATGGTTGATACGGTCCAGTAGCGGAACCAGCCGCTGACCCCGGATGTTCGGGAACGGAGATCGTGCCGTTTGAATATTCAGTGGGTCAGCGAACGAAAGGCGGCGTTCAGTTTATGAAGAAAACAGCATCCGGAAAGTCGGCAACCAGGATTCAGGAGCTCGAGCCGTTTGGCAAGCGGAGCGTGGACCTCGCCAAATTCAAGCTGGAGCTCTCCGACAAGGAATTGCACAAGCTCCTCGGGCCGGTCGGCGACATCATCGTCTTTCCGTTCGTCCCGATCGAGACCCTCAGCGCGACGAAGACGATCGGGCTTGGCAGGACGAACCTCACGATCATCGCGCCGACGATCGTGCAGATCGACACGCCGACGCCCAGCGCGACGTTCGACGTGCGGGCGCAGAGCCGTCACCCTGCCATCCAGATGCACTTCGAGCCGAGCGCCTACGGGATTACCTCGGTCGCGACCTATTTCATGGATTTCACGATCCAGGCGTTCGGGCAATCGACGTTCAACCTGGCCGGGTTCGCGGGCTCTGGCACCGTCCTCAACGGCGGTACGAAAGTGCTCAACGGGCAGACGACCGTCACGTTGGTCCTCCAGAACGTGCCGCCCACCCAGCAGACCTTCGGATTCCTGGAGGAAACGTCGGGCGTGGCATGGCAGTGGTTCAGGACGAGGGTCCGCTTCCCGCCGATCGTGATCTCGCTCTAGCGGCCGGACGAGCCGGAATCAGGAATCCGTGGTCGGGGATCCGTCAAACCTCGGAATCTCGTTCGAGAGGTTTCGGATCCCCGATCACGATCAGCCCCGATACCCAAGGAACACCCTGGGCAGCACGAGGGTCAACACGGGGAACGCCGCGATCAGCGCGAGACCCGACGAGCAGGGCCACGAGGTACGGCAGATACGCCCGGCTCACGTCGTCGATATCCACGCGCGCGATGCCGGCGGCTATCGAGAGGCCGACACCTACCGGCGGAAGGAAGAAGGCGATCCCCATCGCCGCGATGATGACGATGCCGTAGTGCACGGGATCGAGACCGACGGCGCGGCTGATCGGGAAGAGGATCGGCCCGAAGATCAGCAGCGCCGGCAGCCCTTCGAGCAGCGCGCCGATGACGACGAAGACAACGACCGTCATCGCGAGGAGGCCGGCGCGGCCCGCACCCGTGCCGCGCAATCCACTCGCCTAGCATCTGCGGCACCCATTCGCGCACCAGGATCCATGCAAAGGCGGAGGCTGCCGCCAGCACCCACAGCGTGGTCGCGGTGACGATTCCGCTGCCGGCGAGCTGCCCGACGTATCTCGTTCGCGCGGATGCCGCCCAGCGACGATGCCGGCCACGAGCGCGTACACGACCGCCAGCAGCGCCGCCTCGGTCACCGTCGTGAGCCCGCTGAAGATTCCGCCGAAGAGCATGACCGGCAGGCCGGTGGGAATGGCCGCGCGACGGAGCGGCGCGCACCAGATCGCCTCTCGTGGCAGGCGGGCTGACCGGCCAGTCCCTGGCGGCGCGCGCGGAGCGCGATGAGGCACCAGGAGCACGCGCCGCGAGCAGGAACGCCGGCACGAAAACCGGCCAGAAACAGCGTCACGATCGACAGGTTCACCAGCGATCCGAGCACGACCATCGTCAGGCACGGCGGCACAAGGATGCCCATCGCGGAGGCCGCAGCGACGACGCTGACCGCCTCAGGTCCTGAATAGCCGGACTTCCGCATCGACGGCACGAGCAGCGAGCTGATCGCGGACACGTCCGCCGCGGTCGAGCCCGAGATGCCCGAGAACAGGATCTCCGCAACGACCACGACCATCGCGAGGCCGCCGCGCACGCGGCCCGACGATTGCCATCGCGAGATCGACGATGCGCTCGGAGATGCCGCCAGATTCCATCAGCGCGCCGGCGAGGATGAAGAGCGGGATCGCGAGGAGGACGAACGAGTCGACGCCGCCGAGAATCTTGATCGGCAGGATGATCAGGTCGACGCCGCCAATCCCGAGCAGATAGGTGAGCGACGTCAGCGCGAGCGTGAAGGCAAGCGGCACGCCGAGCGCCGCGGTGACGAGGAATCCGGTCACGAGCACGACGAGCGGCGCGGCGTCCGACGAGCAGCGGAACGAGCACCGAGACGACCGCCACGCCTGCCGCACCGAGCGACCACGCGAGCGGACGTTCGGTCGCGCCACGACCCGAGTGCCCTCCGGCCAGGAGCTGCTGAACGAGCACGGCCGACCATCAGGACGAGCGCGACCGGCAGGACCGCGGAGATCGCCGCGCCCGACAGCCCGCTCGCGGGCAGCCGCTCCGCGGCGCTGGCGACCGTCAGGCGCCATGCGGGCACGACGAGCCAGAGAAAGAAGCGCCAGCAGCACGAGGCGAAGACCGCGATCGACCGCCTGTCGCCTGCGGCGCCGGGAGATAGCCGAACCAGCGCGGTCACGCGCGGATGCTGGCTCGTGTCGCAGCGCGGAGATGCCGCCGACGCACATCAGCCAGCCGAGGAGCAGCCGGGCGACCTCTTCGGTCCAGGGAAACGGCTGCCGAAGGACGTGACGTCCGACGACCTGCAGGCCGACGACCGCGGCCTGCGCGACGACGAGGACGGCCGATGGACCAGTGGAGCGCGCGATCCGCGAGGGGCAGCGGCGGCTCCTGTGCTGCCGTGAACGGACGTCACGCGCGGATCGCCTCGAGCCACGGCGTCGACATCGAGCGCGCGAGCTTCCGTGCTCCAGAGCCGTTCGGCGGCCTGCTGGAAGAGACGGCCTGTCGATATCGCGGATCGTCATGCCGTGCGCCGCGAGCTGCTCGGTCGCGGCGGCGTCTTCGCGGCGGGCCCATCGCACGCTGTT
Organism: uncultured Acidobacteriota bacterium; assembly: GCA_963730995.1. Lineage (GTDB taxonomy): Bacteria > Acidobacteriota > Vicinamibacteria > Vicinamibacterales > 2-12-FULL-66-21 > CAVSUB01. The sequence goes on from CAVSUB010000013.1 coordinate 1,982,417, forward strand.
CCGCCGGCCGCGTCAATCGCCGCCTGCTCGATCGCCGCGCGGAACTCGCGCGGAAGGCGCGCCAGCCCCACGCTCGATGCAAAGAGACCGAGCACGCCGGCGATGTGACGCGTGCGCGCCATGTGACCTGGCGACTTCGTAGAACCGCTGCTGAAGCGTCGTGCTGGCGTCGTGCTCGTAGCCGTCGATGACGCCCGTCTGGAGCGAGGTGTAGACCTCGCCGAACGCCATCGGCGTCGGGCTTGCGCCCATCAGCTCGACGGCCTTCACGTAGATCGGCGACTGAATCGTGCGGATCTTGAGACCGGCGAGCTGGCCCGGCTCGCGGACGTCGCGCGAGCGCGTCACCACCTGTCGAAAGCCGAACGAGTCGCCCCAGGCGAGCGGCCGGATCCGCACGCGCCCGCTTCGAGATAGTCGGCCGCCTCACGTCCCACGCGGCCATCGACGACGCGCGTGCACGTGCTCCCAGTCGCGCCACAGAAACGGAAAGTCGAAGACCTGGAGCTTCGGCGCGACGCTGCCCCAGATGGCCGTCCCGGAGACCATGAAGTCGACGAGACCTTCCTGAAGCTGCTGCACGACCTCGCGCTCCTGGCCGAGCGTGCCGCTGGGAAAGAGCCGGACGACAACGGCCCCGCCGGTCGCTTCTTCCGCGTGCTGGCGAAATCGATCGCCGAAGACGTGGAGGGCCGTCGGGCCCGCAGTCATCGAATGGGAGAGTCGAAGGACGATCCGGCCTCGATCCGAACGCGAGCGGCAGCCGGCAGCCAGCGCCGATGTGCCCAGTCCTGCGAGGAGCTCCCGGCGGGTGACAGTGGCGCGCACGGCGTCATTATGTCGTAGGAGCCTGAACGGAGGTTACGGAGGGAACGGAGTGCACAAACGGAGCAACGGAGAAAACGGAGACTAAACGGAGAAGAAGAATCCGGTCTGGGTTCCGGTGCTCGCGCCGCGCGTAGCACCCTCAGTGTCACTGGTCCCCGACATGCTCGCTGTCTGCGCGCCGGTCCGAGGACCGGCGTGGGTGCGAGTGCGAGTCCGGGATCACAAGCATCAGAAAGACCTGGCGATGCTTGCGATCCCGGACTCGCACTCGCACCCGACCGCGCTGCGCGCGGCGCAGACAGCCAGGAGTCCGTCAGCTCTGATCTATGGCTTCTCCGTTTAGTCTCCGTTTTCTCCGTTACTCCGTTTGTGTGCTCCGTGCCCTCCGTCCCCTCCGTCACAACACGATTTTGCGGATCTCCCTCGCCCCGAACACAATACGGCGCATGAAACCCTACTTCGATCTCACCGGCAGCGTCGCGCTCGTTACGGGAGCCTCCTCGGGCATCGGGGCAGCGACGGCGGCGACGCTGGCCGACCTCGGGGCGCGCGTCAGCATCGGATATCACAGCAATCAGAAGGGAGCGGAAGACACGCGCGATCGCATCGTTGCGTCAGGCGGAACGGCGATCGCCGTCAAGTGCGACGTGCGGCACGAGGCTGAGATCCGCATGCTGGTCGGGCAGACCGCGACCGAGCTGGGACCGATCGACATCCTCGTGAACAACGCCGGTTCGCTGATCGCGCGACTCTCCCTGCAGGAGATCACGGACGCCCACCTCGACGCCGTCTACGGGGTGAACCTGAAGAGCGCCGTCCTGGCATCCCAGGCCGTCGCCGGATCCATGATCGAGCGACGCCGCGGAGCGATCGTCAATGTCGTCTCGATCGCCGGACACAACGGCGGCGGACCGGGAGCGGGAGCGTATGCCGCGTCGAAGGCGGCTCTCTCCTGTTACACCAAGTCGATGGCGAAAGAGCTCGCGCCGCATGGTGTGCGGGTGAATGCCGTCGCGCCCGGCGTCATCGATACGCCCTTCCATGAGGTGTTCTCGACGCCGGAAATGCTCCGGACGTTCGTGTCGGCGATCCCGCTCGGGCGACTGGGGACGTCGGCCGAATGCGCGACGACGATCGCGTTTCTCGCGTCACCAGCCGCCAGCTACATCGTCGGCGAGACGATCGAGGTCAACGGCGGACAGTTGATGCGCTAGCGCGCCGTCACTCCTGCCGGAGCGCCGCCAGTGGATCGACGCTGCATCGCCCGACGCGCAGGCATGTAACACGCGAGGGCCGCGACGGCGAGGAGAACGCCGGCGGTCGTGCCGTAGCTCGCGGGATCGAACGGCGTCACGCCGAACAGCATCGTCTCGACGACGCGCGCCGCTGCCAGGGCGCCAGCGAGACCGAGGATCACGCCGATCACCGCGAGCTTCATGCCTCCGCCGACGATGAGCCGGAATACGTCGCCCCGCTGCGCCCCGATCGCCATCCGCACGCCGATCTCCTGCGTTCTCTGATTCACGCTGTAAGCGACGACGCCGTAGAGTCCGATTGCGGCGAGAAAGAGCGCGATGAGCGCGAACACGCCGAGCAGCAGCATGGAGAACCTGCGTTGCGCGACCGAGTCGCTCACGATGCTCGCGAGCGAGGCGATGGAATAGGCCGGCAACGAGGGATCGATCGATGTCACGGCCTGACGCACGGCGGACGATTGCTGCACGGGATCGCCGTCGGTTCGCGCCACGATCCACATCGTGCTGAACACTCCCTGTTTGAACGGCACGTACATCGTTGGCTCGGGACTCGATCCCAGGCCCTCGTATCGAACGCTTCCGACGACCCCGACGATCTGGTAGAAGCCGTCGGTGCCGTTGCCGATGTCGATTCCGCGGCCGATGGGATCTTCGTTGGGAAAGTGGCGATTGACGAACGCTTCGTCGACCACCGCGACCATCGGCGACTTCTCGGCGTCCTGACCGGTGAAGGCACGTCCGCGCTTCACGGGGATGTTCATCGTTCGAAAATAGTCAGGACTCACCGATCGATAGTTCGCGGAGGGCGACGCGTTCGGCTTCGACGGCGGCCGTCCCTGGATGTCGAACGACAGCAGGTAATCCCCCCGCATGGGAATCGTCTGCACCATGCCGGCGGCGCGCACCTGCGGCAGCGCGCCGAGCCTCGCGAGGAGCGCATCGAAGAACGCCACCCGATTGTGCTCCTCGGGATAAGACCTGTTCGGGAGCGTGACGCGGAACGCCAGCACGTTCTCCGCACGGAAGCCCGGGTCCACGCCGGTGATCCGGCCGAAGCTGCGGAGCAGCAGCACGGCGCCGACGAGCAGGACGATCGAGAGCGCCACTTCGGCGATCATCAGACCGTTCCGCAGCAGTCGTCCGCTCGACGTGACCGACGATCGGCCGCCCTCTTTGAGGACCTCCCCGATCCCCGGCCGCGAGGCGTGCCAGGCGGGCGCGAGGCCGAAGACCATCCCGGTGAGAAGCGTCACCCCGAGCGAAAAGGCAAGCACGCGGCCGTCGATCCAGATGTCGTTGACCCGCGGGATACTTCCGGCGCTCATTGCCTGAACCGCCGGGATCGCCAGGTACGCGAACAGAAGCCCGAGACTACCACCCAGGATCGCGAGCACGAGGCTTTCCGCGAGCAGCTGCAGCACCAGCCGGCGGCGGCCGGCCCCTAGCGCTCCGCGGATCGCCATCTCTTTCTCCCGAACGGACGCACGCACGAGCAGCAGGTTCGCTACGTTCGCGCATGCGATGAGGACGACGACCGCGACGGCTGCGAACAGAGTAAGCAGTGCCGGGCGGATGGAACCGACCATCTGTTCCTTCAGCGGGATGACCTCCGCAGACTCGTTCGCACTTGCATCGGGATACTGCTGGGCGAGCCGCTCCGAGATCGTCTTCAGCTCGGCCGACGCCCGGGCGACCGAGGCTTCGGGTTTGAGCCGGGCGATCACCGCGAGGAAGTGACCGCCGCGAGTCGCGTCCGCGGGACTCAGCGCGATGGGGCGCCAGAGCTCGATTTCGCGCGACGGGAAAAAGAAATCCGGCGGCATGACGCCGACGATCGTCACTGGCTCGCCACTGAGGGTGAGAGTGCGCCCGAGCACGCCAGGATCACCGGCGAATCGCTGCTGCCACATCCCGTAGCTGAGTACGATGACGCCGTTCTTCCGCGGGAGATCCTCTGGCTCGGTGAAAGTACGGCCGAGGATCGGCGAGACTTTCAAAAGGTCGAACAGATCCCACGAGATTGTCGCGGTGACGACGCGCTCGGGGCCGTCGCTGCCTGCGAACGTCGCGGTACCGGCGGTGAAGGCGGCGATGCGGGCGAACGCGGTCGATTGTTTGCGCCAATCGAGAAACGTCGCCGGCGCGACCGAGAATCGGCCGTACTGAGGCACGATCTCGAACAGGCGAACGAGGCCATCCGGTTCTGGATAAGGCAGCGGCCGGAGAAGCACGCCGTTCACAACGCTGAAGATCGCGCTGGTGGCGCCGATCCCCAGAGCCAGGGTGAGGACGGCGACAATCGCGAAGCCGGGGGTCTTTCCGAGTTGTCGAACCGCGTAGCGCGCATCGCGCAGGACGTCCACAGACATGGCGAACCAGCTCCTTCTCGTTGGATGGATTCCGTCGAGCCGATCCGCCAGCCGCTCGATCGGCGGCCGGGCGTTCGGGCGATCGGCGAGCCACAGATCCTGTGTCATCCGCTCCCAGTCGCGGATCTGCCGGGCGGCGTGGGCGTCCGCCTCGGTGTCGGTTTCTCCGCGAGCGATCGCCTCGCGGTAGAAGTCTTCGAGCTGAGACGCGAGCTCCTTCACGATCCGCGACTCGCGCTCGGGTCGCAGACCCGGAAGCTTCAGGTGCGAGCGAACGAAGGCGTTCCAGTCACGCATCGCCCTTCTCCATCACCTGATTGACGGCCGCGACGTACGCCTGCCAGTTCTCCCGCTGTCTGGCGAGGACGCGGCGGCCCTCGGACGTCAGCCGATAGAAACAGCGCTGCCGCTCGCCGGCTTTCTCGACCCAGCGGCCCTTGATCCAGCCGCGGTTCTCGAGGCGCAGCAGGGTTGGATAGAGCGTCGGCAGGGCGAAGGTCAGCCGGCCTCCCGAGCGTGCCTCGATCAGCTTCCCGATCTCGTAGCCATGGCGCGCTCGAGACTCCACCAGCGAGAGGATCAGCATTTCGGTGCTGCCCTTCTTCAACTCGGCGCTGAACATACGATGCGACGCCTCCCTATATGTAGTGAGACGTAGTATAGGCCAGATGGTTGCTCCCCGGGTCTTCAGCCGTCACAAAAACCTTCACCCGGGATCGGAGGAAAGGAGGAACGGCCGCCGGTAGTGGTTTTCGTGACAAGCGCGATACGATCAAAGGATGATCTCGTTCGGAAGACGCCTTTCTCTGGCATTCAGCGCCTGGTTCTCCATCGTCGGCAGCGGTGAGCTGCCGGAGGACGTCGTGGCCACGCTCGTCAGGCCGGCGCCGCCCGTCGCCCCTCCGGCGACTGCCCCGCCGCCGCCAGCGCCAGCGCCACCCGATCCCGGACATCGCGCGACCCAGGTGCTCGCGCTCCTCCAGAGGGACGGTCGCCTGATCGACTTCCTGATGGAGGATCTCACCGCCTACGACGACGCACAGATCGGGGCGGCCGTGCGCGATGTGCACGCCGGTTCACGTCAGGCACTGCAGCGCTATTTCACGCTCGAACCTGTCCTCGACGACGAGGAAGGGCGACCGGTCACGCTCGAACGAAACGTCGACGCGGCGCGCGTCAAGATCGTCGGCGGCGTGACGGGATCTGCGGCGATTCGGGGCGTCCTCCGTCACCGCGGATGGGAAGCGACGCGTGTGGCCTTGCCGCCTCTGCCATCCACGGGCCACAACGTCGTGGCGCCCGCGGAAGTCGAAGTTTCCTGATCGGAACCAATCCTGTGACCTCCCGCTTCGTTGTCGGCATCGATCTCGGCACCACGAACTGCGCGCTCGCGTGGGTCGGATACGTCCGCGGACCCCGGCACGCCCATCCACATGCAGGAAATCCCGCAGCTCCTCAACCCGGGCGAACCCGGGCATCGTGGACTGCTGCCATCGTTTCTCTACATCCCGAGCGACATCGACTTTCCGGCAGGCAGCCTTGCTCTGCCCTGGGATCCATCGCCCTCGCAGGTCATCGGGGATGTCGCGCGGAGGCGCGGGGCGGAGAACCCGTCTCGGCTCGTCGCAAGCGCGAAATCCTGGCTCTCGCACGGAGGCGCGAGCCGGAAGGCACCGATCCTGCCGTGGGGTGCTCCAAGTGAAATCCCTCACATCTCACCCGTCGAGGCATCTGCTGCGTACCTGCGTCATCTCGCTGCCGCGTTCGATCAGGACGTTGCTGGTGGCAAGCGCACGCTCGCACTCTCACGCCAGGAGGTGCTGCTGACGGTGCCCGCCTCGTTCGACGAGGAAGCCCGCGAGCTCACCGTGCAGGCCGCCGCCGCTGCGGGGCTGACGCAGGTGACTCTGCTGGAGGAACCGCAGGCTGCTTTCTATGCGTGGATTGACGGCCTCGGCGACGCCTGGCGCCGCCGCGTTGCGGTCGGAGACCTGATCCTCGTCTGCGACGTTGGTGGCGGGACCACGGACTTCAGCCTGATCACGGTCGCGGAGCGTGACGGCGATCTCGCCCTCGAGCGCGTCGCGGTCGGAGAGCACATCCTGCTCGGCGGCGACAATATGGACCTCGCGCTCGCGCGACTCGCGCAGCAGCGGCTCGAGGCCGCCGGACACAAGGTCGACACCTGGCAACTCCACGGGCTCTGGCACCAGAGCCGCCTCGCGAAGGAATCGCTGCTCACCGATCCGTCGCAGCGCGAACGGCCGGTGACGCTTCTCGGCCGGGGATCGCGCCTGATCGGCGGATCCATCAAGACCTCGCTGACCATCGACGACGTGAATCAGGTGCTGCGGGATGGGTTCTTCCCCGAGGTTCAGTCGAGTGAGATGCCAGCGCGCCAGCGGCGAGTGGGGCTCCAGGAGCTCGGACTACCCTATGCCGCGGATCCTGCGGTCACGCGACACCTCGCGCGCTTTCTCGCCCGTCAAACGGGTGACGCGAACCTGCGCATCGCCGATACGGCGAGGGCCGAGTGGACTCGCCTGCCCCACCCACGTCCTCTTCAACGGCGGCGTGATGAAAGCGACGGCACTCCGGGACCGTGTCGTCTCCGTGCTGAGCGCCTGGCTGAAGCAGGAGGGCTTCGCGGCACTCGACGAGCGTCACGTTCTGGAGGCGCCGGATCTCGATCGCGCCGTCGCGCGCGGCGCCACGTACTACGGCCTCGCGCGCCGAGGCCGGGGCATCCGGATTCGCAGCGGCGCCGCACGCACCTACTACGTCGGCATCGAGAGCGCCATGCCTGCCGTGCCGGGCCTCCCGGCGCCGATCAAGGCCCTCTGCGTCGTCCCGTTCGGGATGGAGGAGGGATCCGCCGCAACGATCGCCCCTGTCGAATTCGCGCTGACGGTCGGGGAACCCGCGGAGTTCAGGTTCTTCAGCTCCACAGTCCGCAAGAACGACCCGGCGGGCTCGTTGATCCAGGACTGGGGCGACGATCTCGAAGAACTGAGCTCCCTGGACGTGACGCTGCAGGTGGACGGCCAGGACGGCGCCGCTGTCCCGGTGACCCTCGAGAGTCGGATGACTGAGGTCGGCACGATCGAGCTCTGGTGTGTTGCACGCGATCGCAGCCAGCGCTGGAAGCTCGAGCTGAACATCCGTGAGCCGGACACAGACTGATCCCTCCGGGAAGCGGCTCGTCGGGATCGATCTCGGGACGACGAACTCGGCGGTCGCATGGACCCGGTCGCGCGGTCCGATCCGCATCTTCGAAGTCTCGCAGCTTGCGGCGGCCGCCGAGATTGCGCGAGCGGCCACTCTTCCCTCGTTTCTCTACTTTCCGAGCGAGCCGGAGCGACAAGCAGGCCTGACGCGCCTGCCCTGGAACGACACGCCAGAGGTCGTCGCCGGAGTCTTCGCTCGAGACCATGGAGCGCTCGCTCCCGCACGGCAGATCGCGTCTGCCAAGTCCTGGCTGGCGAACCCTTCGGTGGATCGTACGGCTCCTTTGCTGCCCTGGGGGACAGAGGAAGGCCCTCGCATGTCGCCGGTGCAAGCGTCGGCAGCACTCCTGGCCCACCTGCGCGACGCCTGGAACCACGACTCGGCGCAGACATCGGGCGCTCACGCTATCCGTCTCGAGCAGCAACCGATTGTGTTGACCGTGCCCGCGTCGTTCGACGAAGAAGCCCGCGAGCTGACCGTGCAGGCGGCGCAGCAGGCAGGACTGGGGCACGCGATCCTCCTCGAGGAGCCTATCGCCGCGCTCTACTCGTGGATCGCCGCGCACCGCCGCGAAGCGGCGACCGGCCTGTCCGACGACGCACTGGTGCTGGTGTGCGACGTGGGTGGCGGGACCACGGATTTCAGTCTGATGCGCGCGACGACCGTCGGCAGGGAGCTCACATTCGAACGGATTGCCATCGGCGAGCACCTGCTGCTTGGCGGCGACAACCTCGATCTCGCGCTCGCGACGCTGATGGAGGACAAGCTGATGGCCAATGGGGCGCCACGGCTCTCCCTCACACAGCGGCTCACCCTCCGGCGGAAGTGCAGTGCCGCGAAGGAGCTGCTCCTGTCGGGAAACGAAGACCGGGCCAGGATCACCATCCTCGGCGCCGGCCGAAGTGTGGTCGCTGGAGGCATGAGCGCCGATCTGACGAGGGATGAGATCATGCGGACGCTGCTCGACGGGTTCCTTCCCCTCACGTCGGAGCATGACCTGCCAGCACGCGACAGGCGCGTCGGCCTGCGGGAGCTTGGGCTCCCCTACGAGACCGAACCGGCGATTACGAAGCACCTGGCGGCGTTTCTCCGTCGCGCGGCGCGCGACACGGCCGCCGACATGGCACGGCCCTCGGCGGTGCTGTTCAACGGCGGGTTTTTCACGCCGGCAATAGCCCGCACGCGCGTTCTCGACGTGCTGGAGGCGTGGGCCGGAACACGACCGCTCGTTCTCGAAAACGAGCGGCCGGAGGCCGCGGTCGCCATCGGGGCGGCCTTCTACGCCCGACTGCGTGAAAACCCGGACGCCGCAAAACGTCTGCTGATTCAGGCGGGCAGCGCTCGGGCCTACTACATCGGACTGCAAACGGCCGACGGCCGCACTCCTGCAACGGCTGTGTGCATCATGCCGCGCGGAACGCAGGAGGGCACCGCGCTGAGCCTCGCTCGCGCCGTCAGCGTGACCACCAACCAGCCCGTCGCGTTCACGCTCTACAGCTCCACGAACCGGCACGACAACCTGAACGACATCGTCACCCTCGACGAAGACGAGGACCTTCACCGCCACGCGCCGCTCGTGACGGTCATGCGGTATGGGAAGCGCTCTCGACGAGTGACGCTGGGTGTGACGCTTCGTATCGTCTTCACCGAGACCGGCACGCTGGAGCTGTGGTGCGAATCGCGCAGCTCGGATCATCGGTGGCGGCTGGCGTTCAATCTTCGCGCGGCGGAGGCGGACGCGCTCGACGTCGCGGAAGCACCCGGCGAAGGGTCTGCCGCGCAACCGGCGGACGAAGCGATCGTCGGCGCAGAGAGCATCGACCGCGCCGTCCTGCTGATCCATCGAGTGTTCTCGCCGGAAACCGATCGACGAACGGATGCCGATCCCGTGCCCGAAACGCTGGTCTCCGAGATCGAAGCCGGGCTCGGGTTCGGCAAGCACGCATGGCCGCTCGCCGGGATCCGCCGATTCGCAGACGCCCTCCTGGAGGTCGGTGACGGACGGCGGATCAGCCCGGCGCACGAAAGCCGTTGGCTGAATCTCACGGGCTTCTGCGTTCGTCCGGGATTCGGCGTCTCGACGGACTCGTGGCGCATCTCGGAGCTGCGGAAGGTTTACGCAGCGGGCCTCGCGTTCCCGAAGGACGTGCAGTCCCAGGTCGAATGGCTCGTGCTGTGGCAGAGGGTGGGCGCCGGATTCAACGCCGGCCATCAGCGCGAGCTCGCCCAACGTATCGGCGGACAGATCGGAGTGGGCCAGAAGAAATCGCCCCGGCTCAACCCGCAGATCGAGCGTGAGTCGTGGCGACTCCTGGCGAGCCTCGAACGGCTCGATGCCGGTCAGCGTGTCAAGCTCGGAGACGAGCTGATCGATCGGTTGCGGCGCGATGTCAGGAACCGGTCGTTGCTGTGGGCACTCGGTCGGTTCGGTGCTCGCGTGCCTTTCTACGGTCCACTCAACTCGATCGTCCCGCCACAGGCAGCGGTGCGCTGGCTCGATCGACTGCTTCGCGCACCAGTGACGCCCGACAGCGCGGCAGCGCTGGTGCAGATTGCAGCGCGGACGAATGACCCCGCACGAGACATTCCCGACGAGATCCGCGAGCGTATCGTCGACACGCTCGACAGAGCCGAGATCCCGGGAGAAGTTCTGCGACCGCTCAGGGAAGTCGTTCCGCCGAGTCCGCTCGATTTCGCGCAAGCCTTGGGCGAGTCGCTACCGGAGGGCCTTGTGCTGGATAGCGGAGGACCAGTCTCCTCCGATGTCCATGGATGAGTCAGCCGGACAGAAAGCAGGAGCAAATGCGGCCACACTCAAATGGGTCGACCGCCGTTGTCCCGTCGATGGGGTCTATGACATGCTTCGGCGGATCCTCACGAGCACGCTCCAGAGATGCAAATCATCAACCCCGCCAAGGTCTACCCGGTCATCATCATCGGCAGCGGAGCCTCTGGGGGAATGGCTGCGTGGAACCTTACGCAGAAGGGCATCGACGTCCTCGTGCTGGATGCCGGGCAGAAGTTCGATCGGAGCAAATACTGGACGCACGTCCGCCCCTGGGAAGCTCGCGAGCGTCAGACGCGGGGCGAAACGCCGCCGGCCTTCTTTCTCGACACGAAGGAACAACCGTACTTCACGCAGCAGGATCGTCAGTTCGACCTCTACCGCGTGTGGGGCCACGGCGGCAAGACGAACATCTGGGGTCGTGTGAGCCTCCGGCTGTCGGACCTCGATTTCAAGGGCGCCGAAGCTGACGGCTGGGAGATCCCCTGGCCGATTTCGTACACGGACATCTCGCCGTACTACGACCAGGTGGAACAGCTCATCGGCGTCTGCGGCGGCACAGACGACTCTGATTCATTGCCCGGCAGCAAGTTCCTGCAGCCGCCGCCTCCGCCTCGGTGCGGCGAGCGCCTGCTGCAGAAGGCGGCGGGTAAGGTCGGCATCCCGATCGTCGCCGGCCGGCGGGCCAATATGACGAAGCCGACTCACGGCTTCCCGCCTTGCCACTACTGCGGCGCGTGTGGGTCCGGATGCGACACGGCCTCCTTCTTCAACTCCGCGGATCACTTGCTGCCCTTCGCGCTCCAGACGGGCCGTCTGGAGATACGGTCGAACGCAGTGGCAGCGCGAATACTGATCGACGGCAACGGCCTCGCGAAGGGCGTGCAGTACTTCGATCGCGTGACGGGCGCCGAACAGCAGGTGCTGGGCAAGGTCGTGGTGCTGGGCGCGAGCACGGTTGATTCGACGCGAATCCTGCTGAACTCGACGTCCGACAAATATCCGAACGGGATCGGGAACGGCTCCGATGTGATCGGCCGCTATCTGTGCGAGCAGATCCGTTTTCACGCTCGCGGCATCCTCCCGGAGCTCGTCGGCACGGCGACACGGAACGATCGCGGCATCGGCGGCGAGCACGTCTACATGCCGCGGTTCAACCACCGCCCGGGCCGCAAGCGCGACTATCTCCGCGGATTCGGCGCGCAGTTCTGGAACACCGGCGCCAGCGCCTCCGGCGCACACGGCGGCAGCGAGCTGATTCCTGGATTCGGCGCGTCATTGAAGAAGGAGATCAAGCGGCGCCATCCGGCCTGGTTCGAGATCCATCCCTATGGCGAGGTGCTGCCATACGCGCACAACCGCGTCACCGTGGACAGGAATCGCAAGGATCGCTACGGCGTGCCGCTGCCGTCCATCGACTATCGCATCGGCGAGAACGAGCGCAAGATGGCGGAGCACATGAACGACACGGTGGAAGAAATCGTCAAGGCGGCCGGCGGGGAGCTCATTGGCTACAAGCGCGCGGATCTCGATCGGAACGGTTCGGCCATCCACGAGCACGGCACCTGCCGCATGGGCACCGATCCGAAGCGATCGGCGCTGAATCGATTCAATCAGATGCACGAGGTCAAGAATCTGTTCGTGGTGGACGGATCGGCATTTCCGAATGCGACCGAAAAGAATCCGACGCTGACGATCCTCGCGCTGTCGTGGCGCGCAACCGACTACCTCGCCGAGCAGATCAAACGAGGAGACCTCTGATGGATCGCATCGCTCGACGAGCCGCCCTGCGAAAGCTGGCGGCTGGGAGTCTTGGCGCCGCGGCTTCCGCTCTCTGGGTCGACGAGCTCGGTGGCTTCGCAAGGGAACAGGCGGTCCACACGCACGCGACGATTGCCGCCGCTTCGCAGTCGACTGCCGGATGGACGCCGAAGGCCCTCAGCCGGCACCAGCTGGACACCGTCGCCGCGTTGAGCGAGTCGATCATCCCGCAGACCGAAACGCCGGGCGCCCGGGCGACGCTGGTCGATCGCTTCATCGATGGCGTCCTCGCGGAAGCGCCGGCGACGGAACGAGCTTCCTTCCTGAAGGGCCTCACGTGGATCGACGCACGCAGCAAGGTGCTCTTCGGAAAAGACGTCGTCTCGGCCACGCCCGAGCAGCAGGCGGAACTCCTGACCCGGCTGTCGGCCGCTGAGAGCCGGGAAGCGCCCACAGGCGTGGAGTTCTTCAACGCGATCAAGTCGCTGACGATCACCGGCTACTACACGACTGAAGCCGGACTGCGTCAGGAGCTGGGCGATGACGGAGTGCTCGCCCAGGCTTCGTTCCTGGGGTGCACGCACCCGGAACATCAGATGTGATCGCGGGGGCTGAAGACTTGCGGTGTGCGGCCGGGTCTTTAGTCCCCGCTCCCCGGCCGCATTAGAATAGGATGTTGCACTCTTCAGAGGTCTCCCCAATGTCTACTTCTGCCCCGACCGTTCAGAGCTCCGCCGACACGACTCCCGCGCAGACCCCAAGTGGCGCACCCGCACCAATCGCCGCCTTCGCGGGCGTCCGTCGGATTCCAGAGCCCATCAACGACGCCAACCGCTTATACGCGCCCGGCTCCCCCGAACGCGCAGAGCTCAAAGCGCGGCTGAAGACGATGGCGGCCGAGAAGATCGAGATCCCCATCATCATCGGCGGCAAGGAGATTCGCACCGGACGGACGGAGAAGACCGTCATGCCGCACGATCACCAGCACGTGCTCGCCGAGTACCACCTCGCGGGTCCGGAGCACGTGCAGCAGGCGATCGCCGCATCGGCGGACGCGCGTCGCGAGTGGGCGGCGTGGGCCTGGGAGGATCGGGCCGCGGTGATTCTGCGGGCCGCGGAGCTCCTCGCCACTTCGTGGCGCCCGACGATCAACGCGGCGACGATGCTTGGCCAGTCGAAGACGGCGATGCAGGCAGAGATCGATGCCGCCTCAGAGATGATCGACTTCTGGCGATTCAACACGTACTTCGCGCAGGAGCTGTATCACGAGCAGCCGATGAGCAGCCCCGGCATGTGGAACCAGATGGAGTACCGGGCGCTCGAGGGCTTCGTCTACGCAATCACGCCGTTCAACTTCACCGCGATTGGCGGCAATCTGACAACCGCACCCGCGATCATGGGGAATACCGTGATCTGGAAGCCGGCAGCGTCGGCGATGCTGAGCGGCTATTACACGATGCGCCTCCTCGAGACGGCCGGCATGCCCCCCGGCGTCATCAACTTCCTGCCCGGCGACGCCGTGCAGATCACGCAGCAGCTGCTCGACTCGCCCGAGCTCGCCGGTATCCACTTCACCGGCAGCACGGCAGTGTTCAACAGCATGTGGAAGCGCGTCGGAGAGAACATCGGCCGCTATCGCAGCTATCCGCGCCTTGTCGGCGAAACCGGCGGCAAGGACTTCATCGTCGTCCACGCATCCGCCGATCCGCAGGAGGTTGCCGTCGCGATCGCGCGCGGCGGATTCGAGTACCAGGGGCAGAAGTGCTCCGCCGCGAGCCGCATCTACGTCCCCCAATCGATATGGGGCGACGTCCGCGATCGAACCATCGCGATGATGAAGGACATCCGGATGGGAGACGTTCGCGACTTCCGCAACTTCATGGGCGCTGTCATCGACAAGAAGGCGTTCACGCGGATCAGCGAATACCTCGACGATGCCAGGAAGAACGCGAAGGTGCTGCAGGGTGGCACCGCGAAGGGCGAAACGGGGTATTTCGTCGAGCCGACCTTGATCGAGACGTCCGATCCGGGGTACCGCCTGCTTTGCGAGGAAATCTTCGGCCCCGTCGTCACGGCGCACGTGTATCAGGACGCCAAGTGGGAGGAGACGCTGGCGATCGTCGACAAGACATCGCCGTATGCCCTCACGGGAGCGGTGTTCGCCCGCGATCGCGCAGCCGTCCGGCAGGCCTCGAGCGCGCTGCGCAACGCCGCCGGCAACTTCTACATCAACGACAAGCCCACAGGCGCGGTCGTCGGCCAGCAGCCGTTCGGCGGCGCGCGCGCGTCGGGCACCAACGACAAGGCCGGCTCGAAGTTGAACCTCGTGCGATGGGTCAGCGCGCGGACGGTCAAGGAAACGCTCTCGCCGCCGCGCGACTACAAGTACCCGTTCATGGGCGAAGAGTAGGCCGACCCTCCGATGCCGTCACTTCACCAGCGCGCGTGCACGACGCCGCGGATCTCTTCGTCGTACACCGCGCCGACCGCCGCCATTTCGGACACTGAGAAGGGCGCCAGATCGGCCGCAGCTGCGTTCTCACGCGCCTGAGCGACGGTCTTTTTGCATATTGGAATTGGTTTCTCACTGCCGCTTCGCTTCGCTCGCGGCTGCTCAGCAGCGACAGCCCGCTTCATAACGGCTCTGTCCTTGGTCAGGTCCTCCGATTTCCACTCTCGTCCTCCACGGATCCCGGATCCCGACTCAGAACACGACAAGAGCCTTCGAACCCTCTGGAACCCTGCCGTTCCCGAGGTGACGTCCTTCAATTCGAACCTTTAGAACCGTAGAACGCGAGAACCTCTGGAACCTTTGGAACCCCTGGAACCTCTGGAACCCCTTGAACCCCGAGGCCCCCTTGAACCAAATCGATCTCCACGCTCGTCGCGCGGTAATCACCGGCGGCGCAGAAGGGTTCGGCCGCGCGATCGCCGAGCGCTTTCTCGCGTCGGGCGCAGCCGTCTCCCTGTGGGACCTGAACGCCGACCTCCTCGAGACGACGGCGCGTGCGCTCAGTGCCCAGGGACGCGTGCACGCCATCACCGTCGACGTCACCGACGCGGCCGAGGTCGAGCGCGCGGCAGCAACCACTGTGAGCGAGCTCGGTGGCATCGACATCCTGATCGGCAACGCCGGCATCTCCGGCGCCAACCATCCGCTGTGGGAATATCCGATCGACGAGTGGCGCCGCGTCATCGACGTGGATCTGATGGGCATCTTCCACTGCTGTCGCGCGGTCGTCCCCCAGATGCGCGCCCAACAGTACGGCCGCATCGTCCTCATGTCTTCGGTTGCGGGCAAGGAAGGCAATCCGACGGCGTCCGCCTACAGCGCCGCGAAGGCGGGCGTGATGGCGCTGACGAAGTCACTCGGCAAGGAGCTCGCCGGCGAGAACATTGCCGTGAACTGCGTCACACCGACAGCCGCACGCACGCGGATCTTCGAACAGATATCCGATCAGCACATCGCGTACATGCTGTCGAAGATCCCACGCGGGCGCTTTCTCCAGGTGACCGAGCTGGCGTCGCTGGTCGCCTGGCTGGCCTCCGAAGAAAACTCGTTCTCGACAGGCGCGGTGTGGGATCTGAGCGGCGGGAGGTCTACCTACTGACGATGACGGGATCAGGGATCAGGGGTCAGGGGGCCGCGGAGCCCTTGAATGCGAGTTCGACGTTCTTCGGATCCCTGATCCCCCACCACGGATCCCGTCACCCGGGCAGCGCGTACTCGAATTCGTAGAAGTGCTTCTTCTCGACGATCGTTATCGCCATCTTCCCGGCGAGCCCGATGAGTTGTCCGGTTCCTGAGTCCGGAACGACGGTCAGCACGAGCAGCGTCTCACCGCGGTTCATCGTACCGCTGTGCTGCAGGACGAACGTCCCGGTGCGGCCGCTGACCGATCCGGTCACCCGCTCCAGCGCGACGTAGCCGGCCGACCCCTGGACCTCCGTCGAATAGGCGAGCATGTGGCCTTTGCTCGTGGCCTCGAGATGCCCGTGGAATTGCTTGTCGATGGTGAGCCGGCCGACACCCGTTTCATCCGCCGGCTGCGGGCTGAGTTTCACCTCGAACGTTCCATTCGCTCGAGCTGGCATAACCGTGGTTGTCCCGATGTCGGTTGTCATTTGAAGATGCCGAGCGCCAGAGAAGGAGCGGAATCGTCCGCCAGCCCCAAGATTCGCGGTCATTATAACCCCGCCCGTGGACGTTCGAGGTGTGTCGGCTCCGCGCGTCCGCAACCAGGACGTAGCGTCGTCGCGCGACCGGCCGGAAGAAGACTCGCGGCTACAAGGCGTGACGCCGCAGGCGCAGCTCGAGGTGACGCCGGATGTCCTGCCACTCGCTCGCGAGGATGCTGTAGATAACCGTGTCGCGCGGCGTCCCGTCGCGCCGCACGCCGAAGTGCCGTATCACACCGTCCTTCTTCGCGCCGAGCGCTTCGATCGCCCGCTGCGATCGGAAGTTGAAGCCATCGGTCCGCAGGCCGACGACCTTGCAGCCGAGCGCATCGAACGCGTGCGCGAGCAGGAGGAGCTTGCACGTGGTGTTCACGTGAGTCCGCTGGCGGCTTTGCGCGTAGAAGGTGTAACCGATCTCCACCCGATCGAGTTGTGGAACGATGTCGTGATAGCGCGTCGATCCGATGATGGTGTCGCTCGCCAGGTCGCGAACGACCCACGGAAGCATGTGCCCGTCCGCCTGCCCCTTCAATGCATCGGCCACGTAGGTGCGCGTCGCATCCGGCGACGGAACGGACACGAACCATAGCTCCCAGAGCTTGCCGTCGGCCGCTGCAACAGCCAGCGCGTCCTCATGATGTTCAGTGAGCGGCTCGAGGCGGATCCCGCCGCGCTCGAGGACGACAGGTTGCAAAACGATCATCGGGCGAAGATACCATGCCAGTCGGCGGTCACGTCCTTCCGATACGATCGCGAAGGCGCGCGGCCTGCGTCAACAGATAATTCCGCTCCGGTATGCTCGTCGTCCGGGCGGCCGCGGCCTGATACCGTTCGATGGCGGCCGGACTGTCCCCCGACATCTCGAGGAGATGCGCGCGCACGGCAGCCAGTCGATAGTGCCCGGCCATCCGTTCGTCGGCATCCAGCGCTCGTAACAGGTCGAGACCCGCTGGCGGCCCGTGGACCATCGCGGCCGCGATGGCGTGGTTCAGCGTGACCATCGGATTGTCAGACATCCGCTTGAGCAGGCCGTAGAGCGCGAGGATTTGCGGCCAGTCCGTCTCTTCGGCCCTGGCGGCTTCGTCGTGGACCGCAGCGATGGCGGCCTGGAGCTGGTACGCGCCGACCGTCCCCTTTGAGAGCGTCTGACTGATGAGCGCGACGCCTTCCGCTATCGCATCGCGATCCCACAGCGTACGGTCCTGCGCCGCAAGCGGGATGAGCTCGCCGTCTGGGGCGGTCCGCGCTGGCCGGCGCGCATCGGTGAGCAGCATCAACGCGAGCAGCCCGGCTGCCTCGGTATCCCCCGGCAGCAGGTTGTGCACCGTGCGTGCAAGCCGGATCGCTTCGTTCGACAGATCCGTTCGCTGGAGGTTCGGGCCGATGCTGCTGGCGTACCCCTCGTTGAAGACTAGGTACAGCACGTGCAGCACTGCGCTCAAACGCTCGTCGCGCTCGCTATCCATCGGCATCCGGAAAGGGACGCCGGATGTCTTGATCCGCTGCTTCGCGCGGCTGATTCTCTGCGCCATCGTCGCTTCCGGCACGAGAAACGCGTTGGCGATCTCGGCAGTCGTGAGCCCCCCGACGGCGCGAAGCGTCAAGGCGATCGCGGACGGACGGGTGAGCGCCGGATGGCAGCACATGAAGAGCAGAATCAGCGTGTCGTCCTGGTCGGCGGCGTCGGCCGCCACGCCAGTCGACGTCGAGCCCAGCGCGTGGAGCGCTGGCAGTTCGGGCGCCGGCGCCATCTGCTGCTCGGGTGGCGACTGGGTGACAACGGCCGTTTCGCGCCGCCGCCGCGCGAGCTCGGCGCGCAGCTGATCGGTCATGCGCCGCACGGCGACATGAATCAGCCATCCGCGCGGGTTGTCGGGCACGCCCTCATCCGGCCACTGCACGGCCGCCGCAAGGAGTGCTTCCTGGACGGCATCCTCTGCCTTCGAAAAGTCACCAAAACGGCGGACCAGGGCGCCGAGAACCTGCGGCGCGAGCTCGCGCAACAGGTTCTCCCCCGTCGAGTCCAATCCGTCGGCGTTCACAGATCTGCGGGTGGCGCGCTCATCACCTGTCGCACCTCGACGGCCATGTTCAGTGGAACGCCGCCCTTACCGGGGGCGGCCGAGACGCGCGCGGCGAGCTCGTAGGCGCGCTCCTTGCTGTCGCAATCGATGATCCAGAAACCCGCGAGGAACTCCTTGGCCTCGGGGAAGGGACCGTCGGTGACCTCGGGCGCGCCGGTCCTGCCGGCCCGCACGACTCTTGCCTCTTCAGGCAGCGCAAGCCCTTGCGCGTCCACGAACTCTCCAGCCTTTGTGAGCTCCTTGTTGAACCCGAGCATGAAATTGATGTGGGCCTTGATGTCCTCCTGCGGCCATGTGCCGATTCCCGCATCCTTCCATCCTGCCCGTGGTGCGTGCATCATCAGCATGTACTTCAACGTGTCGCTCCTCCAGAGTCAAAACGATGTTGTGCGAGCGACGCGGGGCCACGACGGGCTGCGTCCCGCGACGCGCTTGACGGCCTTTCAAGGGTAAGTCGGAGCCCACAGCCAGTTCTCGACATGCTGCCTGCAGGGGCATCCATTTTACGAAAGCCTGAACAGGAAGGACGCGGCAAAAGGGTCTGCCGCGTGGTCCATCTGGGGCAAGTCTCTGCTCAAGGGCAATTTTCGACGGACCATTGACGTACTCCGCACGTCATAATGAATGTGATGCGGCTGACGACATCTCACCGCCGGACCGGCGGCGGAGCACTATCGGGGCGGCGGATCTCACGCCCGATGGCGATCGCCGGCGTCGCCGCCGGACTGCTGTTGACGTTCGTCCTCGATCGTGGCACCGGCTCGGCTCCGTTCCAGCACCTGTACTACCTGCCCATCATCTTCGCGGCCTTCACGCTGAATTGGGGCGGCGGGCTTGCCGCATCGCTGTGCGCGATCGTGCTGTATCACCTCGCCAATCCAGCCCTGCTCGCATTCGGCTATCACGAGCCGGACTTCGTGCAAATGACGCTCTTCGTCGCAGTCGGCGTCGTCACGGCGACGTTGACGGCCAATGCCAGGCGGCTGCACGCGATGGCGATGACGGACGATTTGACCGGACTGCACAACCTCCGATCGTTCGAAGGTGAGCTGCGCCGGCTGATCCACGCCATGCGCTCGAACGCTGGTCCGATGTCGCTCATGGTGCTGGATCTCGATCGCTTGAAATCGCTGAACGATACGCACGGCCATCTGACTGGCGCGGAGGCGGTCCGCACGGTCGGCCACATTCTCGGAACCCACCTCCCGGCGGATGCCGTGGCGTGCCGCTACGGCGGGGACGAGTTCGTGGTCGCCCTCCCGCGCAGATCGGAAGCCGATGTCATCGGGATTGCCGAGGGACTCTGTCGCGCTGTCCACGAAAGCGCTCCGACCCTGGCCGGCAAGCGGTTCCCCTCTGGGACGCTCTCGATCAGCGTGGGTGTGGCCCATCGAAAGTGGACCGTGGAGTTCCCCGATCCACGAACAGACGAGCGCGCAGGCGAGTCGCTGTTTCGTGCCGCTGACGCTGCCCTTTACGCTGCCAAGAGCCGAGGACGGAATCAGGTCTTCGCTGCCCCTGGGCCAGCGCCGCACGCGATCGCCGCCGGCGTAGACCTTCCGGCGTGATCCTCCTGCCTGAATTGGCCCTGCCGGTTTTCGTTGGTGAACAATTCAAGACTATGAAACGACTCCTGCGCTGGCTCGTGCGGTTGGTGTTGATCGTCCTGGTTCTGGCGATCGCCCTCGTCGCGTATGTCTACATTGCGAGCGGACGGCTGATGGCTCGGATGTATCAGGTCGATCAGGTACCTCGCGTCACCCTACGATCCGACCCCGCGTCGCTCGCGCGCGGCAAGTACCTCTTCGAGCGGGTGGCCGTCTGCGCCGAATGCCACGGCGAAGACTCGGGCGGAAAGGTGGTCCAGAGCAGCTTCGCGATGGGCACCCTGGTGTCCGCGAACCTCACCCGAGGCCAGGGTGGCGTCGGTGCAACCGATTCCGACGAGGACATGGTTCGTGCGGTCACCCACGGAGTGAAGCGGGATGGCCGGTCCGTCATTTTCATGCCGTCCGCTGACTATCAGTTCACGGAAGCCGACCTCGGCTCGATCCTCGGATACATCCGCTCGATGCCGCCCGTCGACCGCACACCACCGCCGATGACCGTCGGACCTATGGCGCGCGTGCTGGGTCTGTTCACCGATTTTCCGCTCGCCCCGGCGGCGCGCATCGACCACGCGAACGTCCGCCTCGCGCCGACGCCGGACCCGGGCGACCGGGCCGCGGCGGGTGGCGTCGTCATATCCACAGCGGGATGCAGAGGCTGCCATGGCCCCAACTTCACCGGTGGCGGTGGTCCTCCGCCCGGAGCGGCGAACATCACGCCCGTGGGTATCGGCGACTGGACCGAACAGCAGTTCTTGACAGCCATTCGCGATCACAAGCGACCCAATGGCTCGACGATAGACGAGGCGATGCCGAGGCTCTACGGCCAGATGTCAGACGACGACCTGCGGGCGGCGTATGCGTTCCTGAAAACCGTTGCTCCTGCCGGAGAAAAGACACCGAATCAGAAAAAGGGCGGCTAAGTACCTCAGTACTTCAGCTCGATGCGAAGGATGTGGCCCTCCGTCTTGCCGGTGTTCTGGACGGTGTGCACGACCGGGTCGCTCCAGGCAAACGTCCCGGCTTTTCGATGGTGCAGTTCCGCCGCTTTGCCGTCAACGGTGACGCTGGCATCCCAGTCGGTGAAATAGACGCTCAGCCCATGTGGATGCCGATGGCGGGGCTCGGTCTTCCCGGCCGGCACATGCACGTCGAGCACGCGCACGAACGGATTGTCGAGCACGAGCTTGTGCGAGTCCGCCGCAACCTTCAACGGATCCAGGGCATCGGCTGCCTGACTGAACGCGGCGCGTGCCACCGCAACCGCGAAAACCAGCCCGACAACTACGATCAGCTTCTTGCGTTTCACGTGTCCTCCCTCAGGGTTGGAGTGTCGTACCAGTGACGACAGATACTTTACGCAGACTCGATATACTCGCCAGTGGAATCTTCGTAGTCGCTGCAGGAGGTTTAGCATGGCAGAGTTTTCGTCGCATCAACCCGGGACCTTCAGCTGGCCGGAGCTCGCCACGACGGACCAGGCCGCAGGCGTGGCGTTCTACCGAACGTTGTTCGGGTGGGACCTCAACGAACAGTCGATGGGGCCGGACGGGACCTATTCGATGTTCCTGATGCGTGGCAAGGAAGTGGCCGCCGCGTACAGCATGCGTCCGGAGGAACGGCAGGGCGGCGTCCCGCCGCACTGGAACCTTTATGTAACAGTTCGAAGCGCCGACGAGAGTGCGAATCGCGCGCTGGAGCTCGGTGGCAAGCTGCTCGCGCCGGCCTTCGACGTCATGGACGTCGGGCGCATGGCCATCATCCAGGATCCGACTGGTGCCGTTTTCGAGGTCTGGGAACCGAAAAAGCACATCGGTGCCAAGATTCTCAACGAGCCCGGCGCCCTTTGCTGGAGCGAGCTCACGACTCGCGACCCGAAGGCGGCGCAGGCGTTCTACACGAAGCTGTTTGGCTGGACGTCGAAGGATAGCTCCGGGGACGCCGGCGGCATGCAATACACCGAGTTCAACAACCAGGGTCAGCCCGGCGTGGGCATGCTGACGATGCCGGCGGAGATGCCCGCCCACGTGCCCTCGTATTGGATGCCGTATTTCCAGGTGGCCGATTGCGACGCGTCTACGGCGAAAGCGACAGGCCTCGGCGCGAAGGTGATGGTTCCGCCCAAGGACATCTCGAAGACCGGGCGCTTCGCGATCCTCGGCGATCCGCAGGGCGCGATGTTCGCCCTCTTCACGTACGCAGCCGGACGCTGAGTCGTTGGAGCGCCCTGATCGTTCAGGGCGCTCCTTCTTCCACACTCGACTCGGTCTGTATCCATCTCTCAGCGCGCGCACTGCGTCAATCCCCGTCGCGCGTCGCGCGGGCAGGCGGACTACTCCGTGGCAGGCGCGGTCACGCGGACCCAATCGACGAGGAACCGGGCCTTGTCCTGCTTGATCAGATCGACCGTCCCGGCCGGGAGGCCCGGATACGGATCGTCCGTCTTGTTCACGCTGCGCGGATAGTTGCCGCCGAGCGCCAGGTTCAGGATCAAGTATTTCTCGTTGTCGAAGGCCCACTTCCCGTACTGCTCGATCGCCTGGCGGGTCGCACGGTAGATCTCGCGGCCGTCGATCGTGAAGATCATCGCGTCAGCGGTCCACTCCACGCCGTAGACGTGCCAGTTCGAGGGACCATCGGCGGGATCCATCTGCGCCCGGTGCACGAGCGGTGTGTTGCCTGAATATCCGGGTCCATGGATGGCGACACTCGTCCAGTCAGGCTCGCCGACGTACTCCATCACGTCGATCTCCCCGGTCGCCGGCCACTGTCCGGTGCCGAGGATCCAGAAGGCCGGCCACAAGCCCGCGCCGGGAGAGAGCTTGAGGCGAGCCGACGCCGTGCCATGCATGAACTCGAACTTCCCTTTCGAGTCGGCGCGCCCGGAGACGAAGTCGAAACGCCGGCCCTGGGGCGTCGTGAAGCCTTCCCGGTAGCGGGGCCGTATCGCGAGCGCGCCGTTCGTCGCGCCTTCAGATGTACCGTCGACAAACGTGAAGACGTCCGCCGAATCGGTGTAGGCCTGTTGCTCGTTGTTCACTGTGCGGCCAGTGACGACGACGTTCCAATGCGATCGGTCCAGATCGGGCCCGCCGAAATCATCGAAGAAGAGCTGCTTCGGTGCCGCGGCCGGCCGGCCCGGTTGCACCAGCAGCGGCAAGAGTGCCAGCGACAGGAGGACGAAAGCCTTCATGCGGAGATCATACGATTGTCTGTGAGCCACCCGCATCACGAGGGAGATGAGATGAAACCCAAGCCCACACCCGACCGTGCGATCAGACCCCAGCTCAAGCCGGTCGGAGTGATTCGGTCCACGCTGAAATCACGTCGCGACGCGCCGAAGCAAGGATCGGAAGGCGCACCCGATGCATGGCTCGAAGTGCATGCCTGGGCGGCCGACGCTCTGCACCTGCTGGCCGCGGGCGACAAGATCGTCGTCATCACCTGGTTCCATCAGAGCAAGCGTGACGTGCTTCAGGTCCACCCGCGATCGAACCCGCGCAATCCGCTCACCGGCGTCTTCGCCACGCGGTCGCCCGACAGGCCGAATCCGCTGGCGCTCCATCCCGTCACGATCCGATCGATCAAAGGCACACGGTTGCGAATCGGCCCGATCGAAGCCATCGATGGGACACCCGTTGTGGATATCAAGCCGGATCTGTGCTGAGGTCGCCCGATTGGTCGCTCGGTTACCTCGCTGTGGTATCTTCGCCGCTTCGCGCGTCGCGCGCGCCCGTTCGGACTCTCGCTGATACTTCGGAGGTGACGTCCGTGGCAAACATCGAGGTGCAGATTCCCAAAGAGCTTGGCTTCGGCCTCCGCGTAAAGGCATGAGCGTGGAACAAGCCGGCGAGGCGGGGATGCAGCCAGGCAGCCGATGAGCGACCGACCGCCAGCACCCGCGCACCTCAATTTCCAGGCTCGTCGCGAGGAGTTTCGCGACTTGAACCTGCCGGAGCGCTTCGAACGAATCGCGCGCACCAATCTCTGGGGAGCAGAGTCATCACGGTCGGGACTGGGTTCCCAGCTCGATGCCACCGCCGGATTGCGGGCGGCGCTGCCGGCGTTTCTCGAGCGCCACGGTGTGTCGTCGCTTCTCGACGTTCCGTGCGGCGACTTCTCCTGGCTCAGCACGATCGATCTGCGAATCCCGTACATCGGCGCCGACATCGTCGAAGCGCTGCCCCGGGAGAATGAGAAACGCTTTGGAGGTCCGCAGTCGAATCGCCGGTTCGTCCATCTGGACCTGACCCGGGATCCCCTGCCGCGCGCCGACGCCGTCCTCTGCCGGGACTGCTTGGTCCACCTGTCGTTCGAGCACATCTTCCGCGCGATCGACAACATCCGCGGCAGCGGCGCTCGTTACCTCCTGACGACGACCTTCCTCGAGCACGAGCGGAACGAGGACATCGAGGACGGCGACTGGCGGATGCTGAACCTGCGACGTCCGCCCTTCGACTTCGCCTCCCCGGTCGACGTCCTGATCGAAGGCTGTGTCGAGGGTGATGGTGTCTACGCGGACAAGGCGCTCGGGCTGTGGGCGTTGTAAGCCCGGGTCCCACTCACAGCGACAACACGTCAACATGACTTCGGCCTTTCGAATGATGTCGCCGGTGCGTGCCGAAATCGGCCCAGTTCGAGCTGGCGGAGCGACCGGGCAACTCCCGCTGACCGTTGCGCCGCGCGTCAGGTTCGCGTTCACCGCCTTCGATCCGATCTCGGAGGCCTCTGCTACAGCTGGAGATTCAGCACGGCTCGAGCGTGTTCGAGGTCGGCCGGGACCGTGCGAGTCGGTACGCGCCCGATCAACTCGCAAGGCGATTCGTGGGGGCGCCCGAGCCGTTTGTGTTGAGGCTGTCCGGGCCGTCACGGAGTGCATCGGGCGGCGAGCCGGCCCTTCTTCTCAGTTTCCCGCTCGCGCCACCGTCGCGCCGTGCCTCGCCGATCTCCAGACACACGGACCAATTCGAGAAGGGTCTTGCCGATCCTCACGAACCCACTCCCAACAACCGGTCACCCTCGTTGGCGAGGAAGACGGTTCGGGCCTGGAGACTCAGTGCCTCGGCGCGGTTCGCGAGTTCTTTGAACCGGGGATGAGAGCGCAACGAATCCAGCCAGGGATGGCACGAGAGAGCATAGTGGCAGCGGTATCCTTGGTCGACTGCCAGGGACAGCAACTCCAGCGCACGTTCGGTCTCGTTCAATCTCGCCAGCAGGCACGCTGCACAAAAAAGACACTCTGGATCCGCGGTATGAAACCCCAGCGCTTGATCGAGTGCTTCCAGGCTCTTTCCGCGATCGCCCTCCAGATAAGCCCGCCACATGACGGACCAGGGCAACAATGGTTTCGGGCAGGTTTTCTCCAGTTCTCGCGATTGTTCGATCGCCTCCTGCTCGCGGCCCAGAGCCGCTAACGACGGTATCCTGACCTCCGCATCGATGGGGCCGCAGTGCTCCAACTCCAGCACCTTCTGGAAGTTACCCAGATGAAGGTAGGTGTAGGCAACACTGGTCCGGACGTTAGGGTCTAGCTGTCTCGCATGATTGTGAGCGGCAACGGAAGCCTCCAGCAGGCCGCAGTAACGGCAAGCCTGCACCAGTCCCGTGAATAGAGCGGGGTCGTTGCGACGCGCATGTGCCCGTTTCAGCAGGCGCTCCATCGCGTCCAGTGACTGCCCCAAATCGGTCTGCAGAGAAGTATAGAAATTGTGCGCCAGCGCCAGGTCGGGGTTGAGCGCAAAGGCCTTTCGAAACGCCTCTTCCGCACGGGCGAGATTGTGGGCGTTGACTTCCCCAACTTTCCCGATGAAGCGGTGAGCTCGTCCCAGGCAGGCCCACGCCGGCGCATACTTCGGATCGAGGTCCAGGCAGCGCAGATAGAGGTCTCGCGCCAGACTCATGTTGGGCACGTCGCCCACGGCCGCGGCGGCGGCAAGCTGATTGGCGCGCAGGTAGTATTCGTACGCCATCGCGCTGGCAGGCACGTCGTGCTTGAGGGCAAGACGCTCGCGAGCCGTCAACGGAAGCGTCAGAGACTGAACAATCCGGTCGACGAGCTCATCCTGGAGCTGGAAGATGTCCCGCAGAGACACCTGCGAACTGTTGGACCAGAGTACCGTGCCGCTGGGCGCCTCAATCAGTTGGTTGCTCACGCGGAGATGCTCGCCGTCGGACAGAATGGTGCCAGTGAGAATGGCGTCCACCTGCGTCTGCTCGGCAATTGCGTTCAGGTCGAGTTCGGTAGAGGCGGCGAAACGGGAGGCCGCCATGGTCGACCGCACCACCAGAGAGTCAATCGCGGCGAGCGAGTTGGTAATCGCGTCCGGCAAGCTGACGGCAAGAAAGTCGGATGCTTCGTGCCGGCGCAGAAGGCGGAACGGAAGCACGATCAGCCGGGTAGGAACGTGGAGGAGTGCCGGTTGGGTGATTCTCCGAGAGCTCCGTTGTTCGCGAACTCGCGCGGCTGGCGAGAGCATCCAGAACCGCTTCGGCAGAGGGGTACCGATCCGCGGGATTCTTGCGGAGAAGTTTCTGCACAACGGAGGCTAATCCGACCAAAGCAGCGGTGCGAATCGGAGGCGGATCATCGTGAAGAATCGCGTGCAGCGTATCCACAGTTGACTTGCGAGGCCACGGATGCTCGCTTGTCAGCATTTCGTGGAGAATGATCCCGAACGCGAACAGGTCGCTCCGCGAATCGGTTTCCTTTCCCTGGATCTGTTCCGGCGACATGTATGCAGTGGTTCCGAGGATCTGACCCGGAAGACTCAAATCTGTCGCTGGAACTTCGGAGGGGACCATTCCTGAGGCCAGGACGCGCTTCGCGAGTCCGAAATCCAGCACCTTAACGTAGCCATCGATGCGAACCATGATGTTTGCGGGCTTCAGATCGCGATGGATGATGCCCGCTTGATGCGCCGCCCGAAGCGCCTCCAGCACCTGGCGTGCGACCTCCACGCTGCGCTCCACAGGGAGAGGACGCTTGAGCCAATCGCGCAAGGTTTCGCCTTCCACGAGCTCCATCACCAAGTAATTGGGGCCGACGTCGTGAAGGGTGCAGATGTGGGGATGATTGAGCGCCGAAATGGCGCGGGCCTCGCGCTCGAAACGTCCGCTGAACTGTTCGGCGGAAACCTTGATGGCCACCTTGCGGCCCAGACGAGTATCAACGGCCGTATAGACCTGCCCCATTCCGCCAGCGCCCAGGATCGTCTCGATGCGGTAGGGACCCAAGCGCTGCCCGGCGGTCAGTTGGGAGCCGGCGGCAACCTTGGGCGAACTCGCCAGCACGGTCGCCGTGTCCAGGCACGCGGAAGCGTTTGGGGCTTCGCTGGCTTCGGCCAGAAGCGCCTCCACCTCCTGGCGCAAATCCGCGTCGTCCTTGCAGACATCCGAAAGGAAGGCGGTACGCTGGTTTGGCTCCTGCTTGAGAGCAGAGGAATAAAGCTCTTGGACTTTTTGCCAGCGTTGCCGATTCAGCACGGTTTCAGCAGGGCATTGCGCCCAAGCTTGCTCTCTATGGGAACTCCGCTGGTGATTCCAGAGAGATTCCGCCGCCGCGTGAATGAGACGATAGAAAACATTAGAGGGGTGTCCAGGTTAACCGGATGCCCGTCCTCAGACCCGGCCGCGGCCCACAGCGCAGATTAGCCGCGCATCGCACGCCGATTATTACTCCCGACGACGGCTTGTCAAGCGCGAAGGGCCTTCCTCGTCCAGGACCCGCGATGGACGTCAACTCAAGTGACCGGTTATAGCGAACACTCACTCGTATCTCAACGCCGTCATCGGATCGACGCGAATCGCGCGGCGCGCCGGGATCCAGCACGCGAGCAGCGCCACGCCGGTCAGCAGCACGGTGATCCCTGCGTACGTCAACGGGTCGGTCACGGTGATGCCAAACAACAGCGTCCTCAGGAACCTGGTCGTCGCGAACGCACCGGCAACCCCGATGGCGATCCCGACGACCGCAAGGGTCAGGCCCTGGCCGAGCACCATCGAGAGGATGTCCCGGCCGGCGGCGCCGAGCGCCATGCGGACGCCGATCTCCCGGTGACGCTGGGACACGTTGTAGGACAGCACGCCGTAGATGCCGATGGCGGCGAGCAGCAGCGCCATCAGCGCGAAGAGGCCGAGGAGCAGCGCGTAGAAGCGCGGCGCCGCGACCGAGGCCGACAACCGGGCCTCCATGGTCATCACGTTGTCGAGCGGCACGTCGTGGTCCACGTCCATCACGGCGCGCCGCAGGAACGGCACGACGCGCAGCGGGTCGCCTGCCGTGCGGACGACCAGCGCCGTCGGGCCCCCGCGGCCGAAACGCGCGTTCGGAGGGAGCTGCCGCGAGAGCGCGTAGGCTTCCGGCTGCGGCTCCGCGTCGAGACCGGTGTGCCGGACGTCGCCGACGACGCCGACCACTTCCATGGGCTGCGGCGCGAGCATCTGCAGCCGCGCGCCGATGGCTTTGTCGGCGCCACCCAGGTACTGCCGTGCCAGCGACTCGCTGACCATCACCACCGGCGGCGTTCCCGCATCGTCGTGAGGACCGAAGAGCCGGCCTGCGACGAGCTTGAGGCCCATCGCCTCCGCGTAGCCGGCGCTGACGATGCGCGTGCTCGCGCGGGGGAAATCCCGCGGGTCGTTCGGTGGCGGCTGGCCGACGATGCCGAAGCCGATGATCATGTTGCCGGGCAGGAGCGGCAGCATCCTGGTCGTACCCACTGCCTGGACCCCGGGAACCGCCCCGACGCGCTGCAGCAGCTGGTCGAAGAACGCGCTCTGCTGCCCTGGCGTGCCGTACCTGGTCTCCGGCAGTCCGATCTGCGCGGTGATGACGTTGGACGGATCGTAGCCAGGCTTGACGTCGATGAGACGGATGAAGCTGCGGACGAGCAGGCCGCCGCCGATGAGGAGGACCGTGGAGAGTGCGACCTCGACGACTATGAGGACGCTGCGCAGGCGGTTGCCCTTCAGGAAGCGGAACCCGCCCATGCGTTGAATGCCCGCGTCACCCAGCGTCGCCACGACGTTGACGCGCGATCCCTGCAGGGCCGGTGCGAGCCCGAAGAGAAGTCCGGTCGCGAGCGACAGCAGCGACGCGAACAGCAGCACGCGCCCGTCGACGGCGACCTCGTCTATCCGTGGAATGTTGCCCGCGCTGATCGCGGGCAGCGCCCGCTGCAGCACGAAGGCGAGGCCGACGCCCACGATGCCGCCGCCGACGGCGAGCAGCATGCTCTCCGTCAGGAGCTGCCGGGCAAGACGCCGCGGCCGCGCGCCGAGCGCGGTGCGGACCGCGAGCTCGCGTAGACGCCCGGCGCCGCGCGTCAGCAGAAGGTTGGCGATGTTGGCAGCGGCGATGAGCAGGACGAACCCGACCGCCGCCGTCAGCACGAGGAGCGCCGGCCGCACTCCGGCGACCATTTCCGCCTGCAGCGGGACGAGACGCACGAGGGCGGGCGCGAGCGGCGTGGACGAATCGGCGCCGGGGGGCGGTGGCGGCTGGTTGCGCCCGGACGCCGCCGTACCTTCCGCTTCTGCCTGCGACACCGACACACCGTCTTTCAGCCGGCCGATGGCGCTGAACACCATTACGAACACCTGGCCCGGCTGCTGCGGCGCAATGTTGATCGTCATCGGCGTCCAGAGCACGCTCTCGTGATCGGGAAAGTAGAAGGACGCGGGCAGGACGCCGACGACGGTGAACTGGCGGTCGTCGAGCGTGATGGGCTTGCCGACGATGTCGGCGCGGCGCCCGAACTGGCGCGTCCACAACTGCTCGCTGATGATGGCGACCTGATCGTCGCCCGGCCGGTCTTCGTTGGCAGCGAAGAGCCGTCCCTGGGAGGGCCTCGCGCGAAGCATCGGGAACATCGACGTCGAGACTGCCGTGCCGCGAAGGCGGACCGGCTCGCCGAAGCCGGTCAGCGTGTACGAACGCGGCTGATAGGCGGCCAGGCCGTCGAGCGTGCGCGAACTCTCCCGCCAGTCCTTGAACGTGCCGTTGGTGATGACGGAGCCGCCGCCGAGGCCACCGGGGCCGCCGCCGCGGCCGCCCCTGCGCATCAGCCCTCCCTCTTCGGACACGCGGACCAGCCGGTCCGACTCCGGGTAGGGAAGCGGCCGCAGGAGGACGGCATTGACCACGCTGAAGATGGCGGTGTTGGCGCCTATGCCGAGGGCGAGCGTCGCGATCGCCACCGCCGTGAACCCGGGATTCCGCGCGAGCATGCGCAGGCCCTGCCGGACGTCCTGCCAGAAAGTCTCCACAGGCTTCTCCTTTGTGAGTCAGGGTATAGGACGTCCGGCCGCGGATCAGAGTTGTCGCGGGACGGCCGGAAATGGACCAGAAAATGTTAAGTGTTTGTTAAGAATGCCGTCATCCGTGGCACCGGGGCGTGTCGCGGCACGATGCACTTGAAGAAATAGAATTGAGTCGAGGCTCTGCCTCGCTAGACCGCAAGCTTGCTAACGCCGCGCTGGCGCGCGGACGGGTCGCTCGAGCGAGGGGTTAGGCGCCGCTGCTTGTGCCGTACCGACGCGTCACTTTCCGTACCGAGTTCGCAACGAGTGCCTCAAGAATCGTCTTGTCCAGGTCTGCCAGCCGCTTGAAGTACAGGCAAGACTTGCCCATTTTGTGCTTTCCCAGCTTGGACAGTAGGGCTTCTTGATCTCTCCCTTCGGGGACAAGATAGACAACGAGTTCTCGCCCGCGTATGGCAAAGCCCGCGAGGCATATCTCCCCTGTTCTTCCGCTCTCGGAGGTGTATCGGTAGGAGCCGTAGCCGACAATGCTCGGGCCCCACATCTTTGGCTGCTGCTTGGTGATTCTTTTGAAGATGGACATCAGCGCCTTGCAGTCCGCGCGCTGTTCCTCGTTGGCCCGAGAGGCTATGTACTCCTCGACGCTGGCATCGGTTGGCTTGGTCTTGTTCTCAGCCATCGCTGCTCCTCTGACAGTGCGGCTTGCAGCGCCCAACGCGTGCGCTTCAGCCGCGGCGGCTCCGGAGGGCACCAGTCGACGTCGCCTGAAAGCCGATGTTAGACGACGCCGCATCGTTGCGCCACGATCAAGCCCCGATGGCTACCTTTCCGCCCATACCGCATCGCCACCGCCCCCGAGCCGAACTCAAGCCTAGCCTTGAGCGACCTTTCGCCGACGTTGGCTCACGGTCCGTCAACGCGTGCCGCTCGGAACATCCTCAATTGCGTGGACGATAGTCAAAGCTCTCTTTCAGCAAGGCGTCGGAACTCGTCAGGGACGGAGCGCGCAACCCGCGATGCTGACCCATAATCCACCGCTCTTCCTCCGAAGCGCGTGCGGATCGCATCCACGGCGCGGTCCGCGCGCGATCGTGCCAGGCCCTTCTTCGTGCCTGGACGGCGTCCTTCGTCGGCAAGCCCGAGCGGCAGCTCCAGTTGCACGATCGCAGGCGCTTCGAGATGTGAGACGGAGATCGCCAGCAGCGAGATCGTCCTCTCGTCGCGGTGATCCGCAAGGACGCCGCGCACCAAGTCCTCGGCGATCTCAGCGAGAGCCCTCGTTGCAGAAATCGGTGCTGACAGCGTCAGCGAGCGGGTGACAGAGCGCAAATCGGCGAAGCGCACGCGGACCGTGATCGTCCGGCCCGCCAGGGATTTGGCGCGGAGCCGGGCGCCGATGCGGTCGGCGAGATGATGGAGCGTCGGTTTGAAGACACGCTCGATCGCGGGCTGTCGTCCGAGCGCCGATTGTGCGCCGGCGGAGTGCGCTCGCCGCCGCGTCTGGATTTGCCGCGGATCGCGGTTCCACGCGAGGGCCGTCAACTTTCTTCCCGTCGCGTGTCCAAGCAATCGCTCCACGGATTTAGGAGAGCTCTGAGCCAATTGACCAATCGTGGCGACGCCGATCTTGGCGAGCCGCGCCTCGGTGGCTGGGCCCACGCCCCACATCAGTGCGACGGGCAGCTCGTGAAGGAACTCGAGTTCAGTTTCTGGATCGACGACGACCAATCCATCCGGCTTCGCGACCTGCGATGCGATCTTCGCCAGGTGCTTGGTACGCGCCACGCCGATTGACATCGGCAAGCCAAGCTCGGCGCGCACGCGAGCCCGAACCGTCCTTGCGATCTCTGCCGGCGAACCGAAGAGATGCGTGCATCCTGCAACGTCGGCGAAGGCCTCGTCTATGGAAATGCGCTCTATGGAGGGCGTGAAATCGCTCAGTACTCCGATGGCGGCGTCGCCGAGCCGTTGGTATTCGTCGAAATGTCCGCCGACAAAAACGAGGTCGTGACAGAGTTGCCGCGCGCGCCGTCCAGGCATGCCGCTTCGTACGCCGAAGGCCCGCGCTTCGTAGGAGGCCGCGAGAACGACGCCGCCGCCGACCGCAATCGGCTTGCCACGCAGGCGCGGGTCGAGCAGCTGTTCGACCGAAGCATAAAAGGCGTCGAGGTCCGCGTGGAGAATGGTGGCTGTGGAACCCATCTCGCTGCTTCCTGGCTCCTAATGGGCGAACGGATCTCTGACCTGAACCTCGAGCTCGGTTCGAGCGCCACCGCGTCCGCCCAGCCACGCTCCCTGAGAGCCGACACTCCCAAAGCAGCCGCGTCGTAAACGGACTCCGCGATTACCCCGACTGAGTGGCGGATTCCGGACGGACCCGTGAAGATGACAGTGCACGTCCGGACCGCCACGGGAGCCGAGCGTAGCATATTCGCTATATTTTCGCCTATGGCCCGCGCGTGGATCAGACCCAACGACATCCTTTATGAGCAGCAACAGATTGCCGCCGGCCAGCCCGACGATCGAGGCGGTCGATGTTCGGCGGAATCGCTGAACGACCTTGAACCGGTCGCGCTCTACCCGCGAAGTGCGAGTCACGAGCGAAACGGATGCCGCTGAATGCAGGCAGTCGGGTGGGATTGCATTATTGCTGGTGCCGCCCCGGTGTTACACCGGAACTCGGAAAGTGGTCGGAGGCCGCTGATCTGTGACAGCCGCACTCCGGCAATCGTTCGTCAAGCCACAATGCGAGGGCCCGAGCGCCTACCAGGCCGTCAGCGTTGTCATTCAGCGCCGCGTCGTACGAATCTGAGAGGCTCGACCCGCGCTGCTGACTGGCGACGCTGCGCCAGCACCCTCAGGATCGCATCGAGCACAGCGTCCAAGTCCTTACCTACGTCCTCGGCAAGAAAGCGCAGCACGAAGTAGCCGTTCTCCTGCAGCAGCTGGTCCTTCCGCCTATCGCGACGATACGCGACCGGATCTGCGAGGTGCTGTCCGCCATCGAGTTCGATGGCAACGCGCGCGTCGGCGCACAGCAAGTCGACTTCAAGGCTTCCGAAGCCGTCGAACGGTATCGGCAGCGCCACGTTGAGACGGAACCGTCCACTCGTCTCCGTCAGCGTGTCCAGTCGCCGGTAGAGGAACGCCTCGGTGGCACTTCTTGCCCGCACTGCACCCTCGGCGTCTTCCGGCATGGCCCTGGCGGTGTGCACGAACAGGCTCGCCAGCGGTGTGTCCACACCGTCTCTAATGAGCCTTCGCACGCTGCCGGAGTAATCGCGCTTCCAGACCGGATCGGAGGGAAGAACGATATCGGCAGGCCACCCTGGAATGGCGCTTGCCGGAAGAAGGATCGTGTAGCCGATAGCCTCATACCCGCGACATCGCCGGTCAAACATCCGCGCCAGCATCGGTACGTTGAGGTCGGCGTAGTCATAGATTCGTACCTCGCGTTTCCCATCGTAGAGACGGTGCAGCCGGCCGGCATACTGCGCGACTGTTCCTCGCCATGAGACAGGAAGCGTGAGGAATAGCGTGTCCAAACGCGGATCGTCGAATCCCTCGCCAATGTACTTGCCTGTCGCGAGGATGATTCGCCCTTCATGACGCGCGATGGCCGCCAGACGCTCATTGATTGCCTGGCGCTGCTTCTTGCCCATGCCCGCGCGCAAGGCCACGACGTGATCAACGCGCGACGCCAGCTCGTGTTCGAAGCGGTCGAGGTGCTCATTGCGCTCTGTCAAAATTAACGGCGAGCGCCCATCGCGAACCGAATCGACAACGTCCTCACAGATTCGTCGAGTACGCGTCTGGTCGCCGACCAACTCCTGGTACAGCGTCTGAAATTCGACGCGCTTGTCCGGATCAGGGCTTCTGTTCGGCTGGAACGACGTCGGCTGAACGAGCACGAAGTGCTCGAACGGACGGGATGCCGCCTGTGCGCGAGCGTTTACGTGATGCCGAACCGGACCGCACTGCATGAAGACGATCGGATGGTGGCCGTCCTTGCGTGCGATGGTTGCCGACAAGCCCACCACGAATCGGGCTTTGGCTTCGCGTACCACCTGCTCGAAACTATGCGCCGACAGGTGATGGCACTCATCGACGATCACCTGGCCGTACTCAGCGACGCGGTCATCCACGACGCCTTTTCGGACGAGACTCTGAATGATGCCGACATCAATCCGTCCAGTCGGGCGATTTCGTCCTCCGCCGATTCGTCCGATCGATTTCGCCGGGACATCGAGGAACGTCGAGAGACGCTCAATCCATTGGTCGAGCAGCTGCCGGCGGTGAACTAGCACAAGCGTATTCACGCCGCGCCGGGCGATCAGCCACGCGGCGACGACGGTCTTGCCGAACGCGGTTGTGGCTGCCAATACGCCAGTCTCATGACGCAGCATCGCGTCCGCTGCTGCCTTCTGCTGCTGCCGAAGCTCGCCTTGAAACTTCACCTCCACACGACTACCGTCGCGACGTTCGTCGCGAATGGCCGTGCGAACACCAAGATCCGTGAGGGTCTTGCGAACGTCATCGAGACAGCCGCGCGGCAGTCCGATGTGATGCGGGAGATCCTCGGCGCACGCGATGACGCGTGGCTTGCTGTACGTCGAAAGCCGCATAGCCTGCGCTTTGTAGAACTCGGGATTCTGAAACGCAGCGAGCCGAAGCAATCGGTTTCGAAGTCCCGGATGCAGCCCTTGCTTGGGGATGTAGATCTGATTGCCAAGGACGAGTTCCAATGTCGCTGGCAAATCACCGACGATCGGGGCCTCTCTTCGACGTGACGCAGGTGCAGTCCAAGGCTGTGATTCGCCATCGTCCTGCGGCGGCAACCGTACGCCGAGAACGCGGCCTCGTCGTTCAGCGTCCTCGACGATCTCTTCAATCTGGGGCCGTCCCATCTTGCGAACGCTCGCGAGAAATGCCCACTGGTCGGCCCACGGAACAAAGGCGCCATCAAGAAAGACCGTGTTGTCCTGTTTGCGCGCTGCCCGCTGGAGCGGCAGAGCGATCAGGTTTCCGAATCCTCCGTGCGGCATCGTGTCTTGATTGGGAAACAGTCGGTCGTACGAGTCGAGCCCGATGTCCGGACGTCGCTCCATTGTCTCGGTGAGGACATGCGATCCCAGTCTTCGGGCAAGCGCCGCCGGAATCGCCTCATCGAAGAAGAACCAGACATGCGCACCTCGCCCGGAGCGTGATCGTTCGAGCGCGGCCGCGAGATTGAGGTGGCGACAAGTGTCAAGAAACGCAGCTGCATCGTCGTGCCAGCCGGCCTTATCGAAATCGACGGCGAGGAAGAAGCAAGTCTCGTCCTGAAGCAACGGGTAGACGCCAGCGACGAAGGGCTGTCCCTCGGGGTCGCAACCTGACAGGTGCCAGCGAATGACGTCGTCAGTGACCGAAAGGAACCGACGGTTGGGACATTCGGCGCATTTGATGCGCGGCTTCTCGCACACGCCTCGGACCCACTCGTTGGCACAGGCAGGCGCGTACCCAGACCGGCCTGTTTTGCGGCTCTCGAATCGCCGCGGGTACACGTCGTCGCGGCCTCTGAAGAGCGACCGAAACAGGGTGATCTTCGCCTGCGGCGACGATGTCTGATCGACCGACACGGAGATCAGGTCCATGGGGTTGATTTCGTCTTCTCAGCGACGGGAAGCCGCCGAGTCCTCTTCAGGCCCCAGCATAGCGCGAGCTCTTTCGTTTTGTAGGTAACGGTGTGCCTTCGCGGTGGAACTGAGGCCGCCTGGGATACACACGACAGGGCGCCGTGTGTGGAACCCCGCTGGAACGCCGGAACCGGAATGGACCCTCGAAAAGTGGTCGGGGCGACTGGATTCGAACCAGCGACCTCCTGCGCCCAAGGCAAGCTCTGGAGAGCTTTCGAAGTGCTGATTCTCGAATGATTTGCGGCGTCCGAGAAACGCTGTGACCAATTTTGTGACCACCCGAGAGGCGACGCGTCGTGATTGATGGCGATGAGGCGCAATCGTGCCCCCCAGGCGTCGTGTGACAATGATGTCGATTCATGAAATACCTGATCGTCATCGAACGCACCGTTACCGGCTACTCCGCCTACTCGCCGGACCTTCCGGGTTGCATCGCGACCGGTAGCACGCGAGAGGAAGTCGAGCGAGAGATGAAGGGCGCAATTGCGTTTCATCTCGACGGCCTCAAAGCCGAGGGCATGGCCATTCCACAACCGAGCAGTTCCTCGTCTTACGTCGACATTCCCGCCTAGCTGACACTCCAGATCACCTACGACCTGGGCCTCGCCGGCGTCGTCAGCGATGCAAGCGAATCGCGTCGTCACGTCCGGCCTCCTCGAATGAATTGGAGCGGAACGGATCCTGATGACGCCCGATGGCTCAACGCGCGGAGAATCGCGTCCAGCACCGCGTCCAGATCCCTGCCGAGGTCTTCGGCCAGAAACCGCAGCACGAGATAGCCGCTCTCCTGAAGCAATTGATCTTTGCGTCGATCCCGCCGGTATGCGGCCCGGTCAGCGAGATGCTGCGCACCATCCAGCTCCACCGCAACGCGTGCGTCCGCACATAGGAGATCGACCTCCAGGCTCCCCGCACCATCAAACGGAATGGGCAACTTCGTGTTGACAGCGAACCGACCCTTCGTTGTCGCGAGTGTGTCGAGCCGCCGGAAGAGAAAAGCCTCGGAGGCACTGCGCGCGCGTTGAGCGCCATCCGCGTCTGGTGGCACTGTCCGCGCCACATGAACGAAGAGACTGGCGAGTGGTGAATCGACACCGTCCCTCACCAGCCGGCGCACGCTGCCCGAATAGTCGCGCTTCCAGACGGGATCTGACGGCAGCACGACGTCCGCGGGCCACCCGGGAATGGCGCTCGCCGGCAAGAGCACGGTGTAGCCGATCGCCTCATACCCCCGACAGCGCCGATCGAACATCCGTGCGAGCATCGGCACGTTGAGGTCCGCGTAGTCATAGACGCGTACCTCGCGCTTGCCGTCGTGAAGGCGATGCAGGCGACCCGCGTACTGAGCAATGGTCCCTCGCCAGGAGACCGGCAACGTGAGGAACAACGTATCGAGACGCGAATCGTCAAAGCCCTCGCCCACGTACTTGCCGGTGGCCAGGATGACTCGGGGCTCCTCACCGGGGATGGAGGCGAGCCTGTCCGCTATGGCCTGTCGCTGTTTCTTGCCCAGCCCGGCCCGCAAAGCAACCAGGTGGCGCACGCTGTCTGCGAGTCCTCGCTCGAGACGATCCAGATGGTCGTTCCGTTCCGTCAGTACGAGGGGCGACCGTGCGTTGCGCACTGACTCGACCACATCGTCGCAAATCCGCTGATTGCGCGCGTCGTCTTCGACCAGCTCCCGATACACGGTCTGAAACTCGATCCGTCTGTCAGACTCCGGCGGTCCTGGCTGTTTGGAAGGACGTCGGCTGAACCAGCGCGTAGTGCTCGAACGGACGCGCAGCCGCCTGTGCCTTGGCGTTGACGCGGTGTCGAACCGGACCGCACTGCATGAAGATGATGGGGTGGTGGCCGTCCTTGCGAGCGACGGTCGCGGACAGTCCAAGAACGAACCGCGCCTTCGCTTGCCGGGCCACCTGTTCGAAACTGTGCGCGGAGAGGTGGTGGCACTCGTCGACGACGAGATGGCCGTACCCATCCACGCGATTGTCGACCACGCCTTTCTTGACGAGACTCTGAATGATGGCCACGTCGACGATGCCCGTGGGCGCGCTTCGTCCACCGCCGATGCGGCCGATTGATTTCCGCGGCACGCCGAGAAATGTCGACAGGCGCTCGATCCACTGGTCGAGAAGCTGTCGGCGGTGTACGAGGATGAGCGTATTCACGCCGCGCTGTGCGATGAGCCACGCAGCGACGACCGTCTTGCCGAACGCCGTGGTTGCCGCCAGCACGCCGATGTCATGTTCCGCGAGCGTGTCTGCGGCGGCTTTCTGTTCGGGTCGCAACTCGCCGCGGAAGGCGACGTCGATCGTCGTGCCACTCACGCGCTCGTCCCGGATCGTTGGATGAATGCCGTACGCCTCGAGCATCTGTTGAATGTCGTCGAGGCAGCCTCGCGGCAGTGCGATGTGATGCGAGTGATCCTCTGCGCAAGCGATCACGCGGGGCTTGTTGTAGGTGGACAGCCGCATCGCCTGCGCTTTGTAGAACTCGGGATTCTGAAATGCCGCGAGACGAAGCAGCCGGTTCCTCAATTGAGGGCTGAGTCCCTCCTTGGCGACGTAGATCTGGTTGCCGAGGACCAACTCCAGGCTCGAGGGCATGACGCCCGTGAGTGGTGGGTCGCGTCGTCGCCGTGAGGGAGGCACGGTCCACGGCTCGGCGTCGTCGTCTTCAGGAGGCAGTCGAACGCCGAGAATCCGACCTCGGCGCTCGGCGTCTTGTACCAAGGCCTCAACCTGCGCTCGTCCAATCCGTCGCGCGCTCGCAAGGAACGCCCATTGATCGGGCCATGGAACGAAGTCGTCGTCGAGGAACACGCTGTTGCCCTGATCGCGTGCGCGCTTCTGGAGCGGCAAGGCGATCAGGTTGCCAAAGCCACCCTGGGGCAGCGTGTCCTGGTTGGGAAACAGGCGATCGTACGAATCGAGCCCGATATCGGGACGGCCCTCCATCGCCTCGGTCAACAGGTGGGAACCCAGGCGTCGCACCAGCGCCGCCGGAAGCGCATCGTCAAAGAACAGCCAGACATGGCCGCCTCTTCCGGACCGCGATCGCTCAAGGGCTGCTGGGACTCCCAGGCGCTGGCAGGCTCCCAGGAATGCGGAGGCGTCAGCTTGCCACCCAGACTTGTCGAAGTCGACTGCGAGGAAGAAGCACGTCTCATCGAGCAGCAAAGGGTACACACCAGCGACGAAAGGCTGCCCTTCCGGATCGCGTCCGGAGAGGTGCCAGCGGATGACGTCGTCGGTGACAGGCAGGAAGCGGCGGTTGGGGCATTCCGCACACTTGATCCGCGGCTTCTCGCAGACTCCCCTGACCCATTCATTCGCGCACGCAGGCGCGTACCCGGCTCTCCCGGTCTTGCGGCTTTCGAAACGTCGAGGGTACACGTCCTCGCGGCCACGAAAGAGTGACCGGAAGATCCGGATCTTGTCCTCGGACGACGAGCGCTGGTCAACTACTCCAGGATTCATGTGCGCGCCAGTCAGGAGCCTGCACGCCTAAGGAGGCTCGGGATCGACGTGGATCGGAATTCGTCGATGACCGCCGCGGATTTGTGCCACGGCTCGCCGTGCAGTCCGGCAATCAATCCGAACCAGACGCGCCCGAACGCCTCCAGCGCTTCGTCATCGCCGTAGACGACGTCGGCCGCGAGCATCGGCTTGATGTCGTCGGTCAGGCTTCGTGTCAGCTTGTCGAGCATCCGTTCCTCGGCGTTGGCTCTGGAGATGGGCGTACCCTCGTGCGCGAGGTAATGGTTGAACGCGGCGACGACCTTCGTGGTGTCGAGCGACAGTTGCTTCAGTCCTTCGTTGAGATCGAACAGGTCACGTCCCTTCCGGCGCTGAAGGAGCGCCCGAAGCTTGGTCCCGAACAATTCCTCTGGCTCGAACGACGCGACCGTGACCTTGCCGCTGAACCACGGATTCTCCACGGCGAACGGATAGCTCCGGATGCCGTACAGGTGTTCATGCTCGCGGGTGTTGATCTCGACCTTCAGCTTGGCGTTGGTCGCAGGCGCCGCCTCGGGCGAGAAGCTGAAGACCAGGTGAATCGAGTGAGCCGCCGACTTGCGGCGGCATGGCCCAAGCCAGGACAGGGCGCCGCGAACGGCATCGACCGTCTTGCCGATCGGCTCGCGACGGACCTGGACGAGGTCGATGTCCTCCGAGTATCGGAGTGGCTGGCGGAAGAGGAGCTTGTTGATGGCGGTGCCGCCACGGAATGCGAGGCGCTCGGTGAGGTACGGTTCCTCGAAGATGTCGCACAACGCGCGACAGATGATGAGGTCCTGCTCGACCTGGCGCGGGTCCGGCCATGGCGTCGTCGCGGCCCACTCCTGGATATAGGCGGTGGGAATCACGCGTCGATCTCCAGCGGTACGTTCAAACTCAGCTTCCAAGCGGGTGCATCGGGCGCCTTGGAGCGCACGAGGCTTGCCACGACGCGAACGGACGGGTCGAGCGGCTTGAATGACTTCGCCTTCAGGGCGAGCGGACGCAGGCTGACCGCCTGACGAGTGTGCCTGAAGTGCTCGAGTAGATAACCGAGGCGCCGCGCGGTGGAGTTCTCGTAGAAGGTGGCGGCGCGGGCGAGCTTCCGGGGATCAGCCTTCGCGCCGAGGTCATGGACGATCTGTGCCGCGCCATTGAGACCGGCAGCTTGACGGAAGTAGCGAACGACGTCGAGCAGAAGGAGCTCGACACCCGCCACCTTGGCAAATCCTGCGTCAGTCTTCAACTGGTCGAGCCACGGAGCTTTGTTGACCGCAGCGAAAGCCTGAGACGCCTGATATACGAACTGGATCCGCTGTCGATCGATCGCGATGGTCCGAAGCTGCTTCGGAACGATCACCTGGAAGACCTGCGCGGCCTGATGCGAAGCG
The DNA here is from genome assembly GCA_963730995.1 of uncultured Acidobacteriota bacterium. Classification (GTDB taxonomy): domain Bacteria; phylum Acidobacteriota; class Vicinamibacteria; order Vicinamibacterales; family 2-12-FULL-66-21; genus CAVSUB01. The sequence continues at coordinate 2,023,346 of CAVSUB010000013.1, forward strand.
CCGTGAAATGCGGCGGCGCGGAGCAGAGAGATCCGGTAGTCCAGGCCGAGATGGTCCATGAGCGGATCGATCCAGCGCGCCGGGTCTGGTCCGCCGGCGGCGCGGTCTTCCGGCCGCAGGATGAGGTAGAAACCGTGTTTCGGACTCGCGAGGCGACGCTGCCGGGCCAGACGTGCCGCGGCAGCGTCGAACGCGGTCGCCGAAAGGCTCAGGGTCTTCATGGCTTCGGCCTTGGTCAGATATCTCCGCCCCAGGCCGAGCTGCTCGTCGAGATAGCTATCCAAGGTCTTCCTCATGCCCCAAGTATATGCAAAAAAGCGAGAAATGTGTCTATTTATGAATACGATTGGGGCCAGTCTCCTGTGAACCCGACCCGGTGAACTCCTCGCGTCATGCTGGGCCGCGACGACGTCCCTGCATCCGCACGACATTTCCGCTCTCGCCTCTTGGAGCGACCGGGATGCGGACCTGTTGGCTCGCGGCCACGAGGTCCTCCTTCAGCAGGTGCGCGTAGTGCGCCTCGGTGACGGCGACGCTGGAGTGCCCGAGGATCTTCGACAGCTTGTAGATGTCGCCGCCGGCCTGGAGCCAGCGTGTCCCGAAAGTGTGCCGCAGCGCGTGCGGTGTGATCATCGGGATCTTCGCGCGCGCCGCGCCTTCAGCCAGCACTTCACGTAGCCGCTGCGGATTCTGCTTCCACAGCTTGTCTTCGTCTTCGAGCTGTTCCTTGAGCGCGGCGCTGGCGTCCGGCTGCATCGGCACGTCGCGCTCCTTGCGGAACTTACCGATCACGTGAACCGTGCCGCGGATCCAATCGATATCCTGCTTCGAATCGATTCCGCGGATCTCGTCGAGGCGGCATCCCGTGCCGAGGGCGAAACGAACGAAGCGCTGGAAGCGCGGGTGGAGGGCATCCAGCAGCTTTGTCTCCTCGTCGAGCGTCAGCACGCGGGTGCGCGGCTTGTCCTTTCCGCGCTTGATGCCGCGGAACGGGTTGCGGATGTCGTAGCCGTCGTCGATCGCGCGCTCGAAGATCGACTGCAGCAGGCCACGCTCGCGGCGGACCGTGCTCTCCGACACCAGGCGCCTGTTCTTATGACCCGGGTTACCGGTCATCTGCGTCCGCCGCAGGTTCAGGTAACGGACGATGTCCGACTTCGTGATCTCGTCGAGCGGCCGCGCGCCAAAGTGTGGGAGGAAGTGCGCGACGATCTGGACGTCACGATTCCGGGCCGACTTCAGCGGCGTGTAGGTCTTGCGGTACACGGCCCACCACTCAGCGAAGCTCGGAATCGTGCTCTTCCATCCGTGCACGCCCGCGCGAATGTCGAGCTCGATTTCGTTGGCCCGCCGTTCGGCGGCCTTCCTGTCCGCGAACCCGGTGGACTCGCGATACACCTGGCCGTTGATCATCTTGCGGAGATACCAGACGCCGCCGCGTTTCACCAAAGCCATACTTGACCTCCTTCTCGAGCCAGCGGTCGAGCGCCAGGCGATCGAATCTCAGGAGACGACCGTGACGTATGAACGGCAGCTGGACCCGTGCCACCTGGTGGTACAACGCGTGCCGTGTCATGCAGAGGTACTTCGCGGCCGTGTCGATATCGAGCCAGCGCGGCTCGATGGTCGGACCTGGTCGCGCGATGGGTTCCTGCTGTTCCGACGCGGTTTCGGCGGGCGGGATGACGTCTCTCGGTTCCATGGCAACCTCTCGAAGTTGAGCCGAGGTGTCGTTGGGGAGGACGTCGTGCGATGCGCTAAGCGCGTCGCCAGGCGTATGGTCCGGAGCCGCCCTCGGGTTCAGCGGCCCTTTTGACCGCCATGGCCTTAAGCCGTGGCAACCTCGAATCAGCTCGCGTCACCGGACCGGCCGGTGAAGACGTTGCGGCTGAATGAATGTGTGAACTGGTTTGGCAGCGTCCCTCCGCGCCGGACGGCGCAGGACGGGGCGAGTGGTGAGGAGTCGATGCTAACGCCGGAGACTCATGGTCGTCAACGTCATCGACAGGCGGCGAATCATGGCGACTCACGGCAAAGACGTTCGTGCGCTGGCGGCATCGTCACCGACGATGCGACACTGGTCCGGAACGGTGACAAGCGATGGGAACGCTGATCGTCGTCGACTGTGAAGCGCCGTTCGGCGTCGGTGCGCCGTCCGTGGGCGACATGACGGAGTTCGGCGCCGTCGACTTCAACGCGCTTCGAGAAGGACGGAACGAGACGTTCCACGGCACGGACTGCTCCGAGGAGACGTTTCGCCAGTTCCGCGAGTGGCTGGCGCCGCGCATGCCGGTGGTCTTCGTCTCGGACAACCCGGCGTACGACTTCCAGTGGATCAACTTCTACTTCTGGCGCTACTTCGGTGAGAACCCGTTCGGTCACTCCGGGCGACGCATCGCAGACTTCTACGCGGGCTTGGTCGGTGACTTCCGCAGCACCCAGAAGTGGAAACGTCTGCGTCGAACCAAGCACGATCATCATCCCGTGCACGACGCGCTCGGGAACGCCGAGGCGCTCATTCGGATTCTCGACGGTGAACGATGAACGATCGACCTGCTCGGTCAGGTCGTCGGCCAGAAGATCTCGTTCTCGTCGATCTCTCGAAAGCAGTCCGTCGCCGTCAGACCTCGGTAGACCGTGAACCATTTGTCCGTGTGCCGGAAGTACGCCAGGTCGAATCTGCCGAAACCGGTTAGCGTCATTCGTGTGTGACGAACGACGAAATCATCTTCGACCTTGCGGCTGCGAGCGTGGTATCGAACATTGAGGTAGAAAGCCTTGCCCCGCCACTCGCAGAACACCTCGACCGGGTAGTTGAAGGGACCTGGATCGCGCGCCCGCAATTCTAGGAGCCGCGAGAACTTCGCGGTGATCCAGGTCTGAGCCCATCGATCGACCTGCTGTCGCAGAAGGGTGGGCACGGACGCATTGACCATTACAGTCTCGTAACGAGCATTGAACTGTTACTCGTCTTGGCCTGTCCGACCTCGCGCGCGGCTGCGCGATGGATCCGTCTTGGCAAACAGAACCGGGGCCGAGCGAGAGACAGTTACTGGAGCGGATGTGGCTCGATGTTCCACGAGACCTCCCACTCCGGCCCTGTTCCAGGGTCACCACACACGCGCAGGCCCTGCTCGCGAGCGTCGGCTACGCTCGATTTCAGGACCACTGTGGCCTCATCCTGATTGCGAAACAGACCGACGATGCTCGCGTCGACAAACCCATGTTCGCTCTGATCTTCACGAACGAGAACGTAAACAGTCATGGGCCCCTCCAATCGAACGACCGGCAATTGGGACACTGATCCGCCACACCCTACTGAAACTATGGGGAAACTCGATGATGAGCTAGTGTCCTGTCCCGGTAGAAACTGAAACAAATGGCGCGGCCCGCTCGTACTGCTCTACAAGGAGGCGAGCATGCGAACGGGACGCCCCAAAGTTGCACTGATCTTGACGGAGGACGAACGGCGACGACTGGACTCGCTGGCGCATCGTTCCCGCTCGGCGCCACACGTATCGCGGCGGGCACGCATCATTTTGGCGTGTGCCGATGGCGCCGACAGCAAGGTGGTGGCGCGGCGACTGCACGTCACACCCGCCACGGTTGGTAAGTGGCGAGGGCGCTTCGTCCGACAGCGCCTGGACGGCCTGTATGACGAGCCGCGGCCCGGCGCGGCGCGGACGGTTACCGATGACCAGGTCGAGCAGGTGATCATCCGGACATTGGAGACGACGCCGCGGGGCGCGACGCACTGGAGTACGCGAGACATGGCGCGGGCCGTCGGGCTGAGTCGCATGGCGATCCACCGGATTTGGCACACGTTCGGGCTGCAGCCGCACCGGAGCGAGACGTTCAAACTGTCGAACGATCCGCTGTTGATCGAAAAAATCCGGGACATCGTCGGGCTGTATCTGCATCCGCCCGCTCATGCCGCGGTCTTCTGCGTGGATGAGAAGCCGCAGATTCAGGCGCTCGATCGCACGCAACCGCTGTTGCCGCTGCAGCCCGGGCAAGTCGAACGGCGGACGCACGACTACAAGCGGCACGGCACGACGACCTTGTTTGCGGCGCTGAATGCGAAGACCAGTGAAGTGATCACCCAGTTTCATCAACGGCATCGCTCGGCGCAGTTCCGCGAATTTCTCGATCTCATCGACGCGCAGGTGCCGCGCCGGCTCGACGTGCACATCATCATGGACAATTACGGGACGCATAAAACGCCGCTGATCCGGAACTGGTTCGCCAAACGCCCGCGCTTCCACGTCCACTTCACCCCGACCTACGCCTCGTGGTTGAGTCTCGTCGAACGATGGTTCGCGCTGTTGACGACCAAACAGCTTCGCCGCGGCGTCTTTCGCAGTGTGCCGCAACTCAAAGCGGCGATTCAGGCCTTCATCGATGCGCATCAGGAGAATCCGAAGCCGTTCGTCTGGACGAAAACCGCCGACGAGATCCTCGCCAGCATTGCCCGATTCGCCGAGCGCACCGCCGACGCGCGGGCCGCACAACTTCTGTCACGAACCATCGGGACGGGACACTAGTTTACGTGAGGGAAGGTTAGCTGCGGAATGCTGTGTATTGAGTCCCAGGAGGTTCCATGGCAGGTTGGCGGCGTAGCGAACTGAAAGCTGGCGTGTACGACGAGATCGTCAGTGCACGTCTTGATCGCCAACTGGCGGCCCTTGGCGCTCCGTTCGAAGTGTATCGTTCCGCGCTCACCGTGAGCGAGCCGATCGGCGCGGTGCTCGAATCGCTGCTCGGGGATGGGCTCGCCCTCGCACTGGCCGAGCTGAAAGCTGACTCCGCTAAGGGGCTCGCACTGGCGGAAGCGCTGCTGGCGGTGCTGCGGTCGCACGCGCCACGCGTCTTCGAGCGCGATGACGAACTGCGCCTGAACGCCGAGCGGCTCACTGCGATCGTCGCGAGGCCCGCACAAGCGCCAGAGCGGCCGCGTGGATCGCTCCATGCCTCGAGCCTGATCGTCAATGCCGAGGGCGACCAGTTGCTCGAGCACCTGCGAAGTGAATTCGATAGCGCCGACTCTGTTGACCTTTTGTGCGCGTTCATCAAGCTCAGCGGCTTCGAGAAGTTTCGCACTGAAATCGAGCGACACTGCGACGCGCGCGGCCGTTCGCTGCGCGTGTTGACCACGACGTACATGGGTGCATCGGATGTGCTGGCGATCGAGAGACTGGCAGCGTTGCCGAATGCGACGGTGAAGATCTCGTACGACGAGAACACGACGCGGCTGCACGCCAAGGCTTGGATCTTTCATCGCGCCAGCGGGTTCTCGACGGCGTTCGTGGGTTCGTCTAACCTCTCCCATGCCGCTCAGACCGACGGTCTCGAATGGAACGTTCGCATGACACAGTCGGATCAACCAGCGTTGGTCGCGCAGATGCAGGAGACCTTCGACCAGTACTGGGCGGATGAACATCAGTTCGAACGGTACGAGCCTGGGAACGACGCGGAGCGCGTGCGGCTCACGAGGGCCCTCTCGCCGGACGCCCGCTACGATTCGAGCGAGGACCTGCTGTTCGAAATCGAGCCGAGGGACTTCCAGAAGCCGGTGCTTGAGGAGCTAACGGCCGCGCGCGAGTTCGGACGGCACCGCAATCTTCTGGTCGCGGCCACGGGCACGGGAAAGACTGTCATGGCCGCGCTCGACTACCGGTCCCTGCGGCAGACGGGACGCGTCGAGACGCTGCTGTACGTCGCGCACCGCCGCGAGATCTTGGAGCAGGCGCGGCGACTCTTTCGCAACGTGCTCCAGATGCGGGACTTTGGCGAGCTGCTCTATCACGGCGAGCGGCCCGCCATACAGCGCCATGTGTTTGCATCGATCGACTCGCTGGGCGACGGCTCCGCAATCGATCCCGGCGCGTTCGACCATGTGATTCTGGACGAGGCTCACCACGCCGCGGCTGATTCCTGGGAGAAATTGCTCGACCGAGTGGCGCCGAAAGAGCTGCTCGGTCTGACCGGCACCCCAGAGCGCGCCGACGGTCTCGACTATGAGCGTCACTTCCCACGGCCGTGGGTTGGCAACCTCCGCGTCTGGAACGCCATTCCGCACGCGCTCGTTCCATTTCGCTATTACATGCTCGATGTGGAAGGCGCCGACCTCCGTGACCTGACATGGACCGCGGGTCGCTACGCGCCCGATCAACTCGCGGGCCGGCTCGTGGGGGCGGCTGAGGCGTTCGTGTTGCGGGCGGTCCGGGCAGTTAGCGAATGCATCGGGCGGCGGTCCGAGATGCGCGCCATCGCGTTCTGCGTGAACGTCCGCCACGCCGAAGAAGTCGCCCGCCGTTTCAAAGACTGTGGCTTTTCGACCCAGGTAGTGACCGGCAGCACCGACAGCGTCGAACGACGAGGCGCTCGTGGCGACCTCGACGCCGGCCGGGTGCAGGTGCTGTGCGTGGTCGACATCTACAACGAAGGCGTCGACGTTCCGAACGTCAACACGCTGTTCTTCTTCCGCCCGACCGAGAGTGCCACGGTGTTCCTCCAACAGTTTGGGCGCGGCTTGCGTCGTGCGCCGGGCAAGGCTGAACTGGTCGTCTTCGACCTCACCGGACGACAGCACCTTCAGTTCCGATTCGATCGACGGTTACGATCGCTGCTCGGCCACACGCCGCGCGAGCTGGCCGAGTTCGTTTCCAAGGGGTTCGGGCGGCTTCCGGCTGGCTGTCTTCTGCGCTTCGACGAGCAGGTCCGCGAAGACGTGATCGCGCAGATGCGCCGGGCGATTCCGTCAGACCAAGCGGGTATTCGAGCCCTGTTGCGCGAGCCAGCGCACGCGGAGCTGTCACTGGCGGCGTTTCTTCGCGAGACCGACGTCGCGCTCGACGATGTGTACCGTAAGGATCACTCCTGGTGGCAGTTGCGACAGTCGGCGGGTCTCGATGCGCGAACAGTCGGTGAAGAAGAAAGAGCGGCCTTAGAGAATGTTCACAAGCTGATTCATGTCGGCGATGAGCGTCGGCTCGGGATGTGGGCGCGGCTAGCGTCGCTGGAATCACCCGTCGACGAGGCGGACCGTCGGCTCGCACGCATGCTCTTCGCGGTGCTCTACGGGAAGGAGATCGGCGCCGGCGCGCGTGCCGAAGCGCTGTGGGCTGAGCACGGGTTACTGCGCGAAGAGATCGCAGGTCTGGTGCCGATCTTGCGCGAGCTGAACGCGGTGCTGACCCCGCCACACGCCCTCGCGCCCGAGATCCCGCTGGCTCTGCACGCACGGTATCTCGGCGTCGAGCTGAGCGCAGCCTTCGATCATCGAACCCGGGAAGGGAACTTTCGCGACTATTACACTGGGGTCGAACTCACACACGGCAAGAAGTTCGATCTGCTCCTCGTCACCCTTGACAAGGCGGCGGCGACGAAGGAGCACCTGCGTTACCGGGACTTCCCACTCAACGAGAAGCGGTTTCACTGGCAGTCGAAGGCCCGGACCACGCGCGAGTCGACGGAGGGAAGGCGGCATCTCGATCCGACGCGGTACAGTGTGACACCGCTGCTGTTCGTGCGGGAGCGGGCGGATGAGCGCGCCGGGGTGACAATGGCGTTTCGGTATCTCGGGCCGGTGGAGCCAGATGGGGCAGACGGGGAACGGCCAATTACGATCGAGTGGCGATTGATGTACGCGATGCCGCGGGAGGTGCTGGTTGCGGGAAGGGTGGCCGGGTGACGTAAACCGTCGTGCGCGGGCACGCCTGCATTTGGCTCTGGCCACGGCTTCTTGCAGCCCGCGGTGCACCAGACTAGTCACGCTCCTCCGGGCTTGCTGCCGTAGAAACGAGCGCAACTGGACGGTTCCTTCGAGGAGTTCTCTCACGTGGTCGCTCCGGCAATTGCCAATTCCAGGGAGCGCGCCGGGCGGGTCAAGACCGCGCAGCGCCGAAGGGCAGTCTTGACGCGCCCAAGAGCTCCCGGAAAATTGTGCACCGGAGCGACGCAACGATAAGCGCTATTCGTCCTGGAACACTACTCGCGTTAACTCGATTGGGCTCGCGCCGCTCAACGGCAGGATCGGCGTTTGCGAAAGGAACCGCATCAGCTCCTATCGCGACTCTGGTTCGGCCCGGTTGGCGTTGCCTTGCTGCGCCATGAATGCGAAGTCGTTCAGCGTTCCCAGCAGGCTCCGATTCCTCGTACGACCGAACGCAGTGTCCAACATCCGCATCCGTTCGTCCGCGATGTCCTGAGCGGCGATGCCGACGATCGCCAACCTCTGCACACCGTGTCCGGAAACACCGCGCCCAACCGCTTCACCTCTCCGATCGGAAGGAGCATCGGAAGTCGAGACCGTTCGCTGATGAATAGCAGGTGCTGACGCCGGCCGATTCGCAGGATGTTGCCGTACCAATCTCCGAGACGCGTCGTGGACTCGACTGGCGGCAGGTCGCCGACCTGTTTCAGCCGGACGAGCAGCTTCTGTGTGAACCGGAGAACGAGCATCAGTTCTTGAGGCTACAGTACGACATCGCGGGAGCTTGATCGCGAACACGACGGCCGGCACGAGCCTGACCTGGATCTGTACATGAAACTGGACGCCGATCTGGACACGATCCGGGCGGCGTTTGTCCGGACAATCTGGACGCTGACACGGGGTGTGAGCGACCCGGCTCGCCGGGCCTGTGCCGGCCCAGATGCGCGGGGGGCCGGGTCGCTCACGCCCCTCTCCACCACCCTCGCTGTCTTTTGAGGGCGGCCCGGCCGGCAGAAAGCGCCGGCCGACGCGGCCGCGGACAGCCAGGCAAGTGTCACCGCCTGTGAGGCTTCCTGGTGCGGGGCGAGAACGGCTGTGACGATCACCACGCGAAGTCGTCGTCGCCATTGCTTTCGGCGAGGGGGCCGATGGACAGCTGCCCATCGTTCCCCCTCGTCGGCCCCCCTCGCGCACTGATTGGCCACCCGACAAGGGCAACCAGGAGAGGAGACGCGGGAGGCATGCGGTCGATCCGAAGCCAAGTCTCGGTGCTGGTCGCGCTACGATCGGAGTGAGTCTGCGGACCGAGATGGAGCTTCGTGACTTCGTGATCGGGGAGACGTTCTGGACCCATTCCGGAGCCTTCCGCTGCACCGACATCGGCACCCGCGTTGTCGTCGCCGTGAAGCTCGGGCCGCGTGTGGTCTCGAGGGCTGAGAGTGTGGACGGGGAGGTCAGAATCACGCAGCGGATTGATGACGACGCGAACTGGCTAAACGGGCCTCCGTACACCGTCGAAGAGGTCGTGTTCGACGAGAACGAGCTGCTCGGTTGCTTCCGCACCGAGGCCGAACTACTGGCGGACGGCCGGTGCGACTGAACCGGGTTTTTGAGAGGAATTTCAGTTGCGCAAAGTAACGGCGAGTGTAACTCTGCGCGATTGAAATGGCCGGGCTCAGGCCTTCAGGCGACACTCGCCATCGGCGCCAGATGGCTGTAGGCGTGCGGTAGAACCAGCGGCTCGATCTTGCCGGCACCTGACTCCAGCGCCCGCCCGACAACCGGCGACGCGGCGGTCGCCAGCACCCGCTCCCCGTCCTCCCGCCAGCATCGATACAGGATCGTGTAGCGGTCGGTCGCGAAGGCGCGCTCGCAGCGCTCAAAGCGCCGCCGATCGGCAGGGTCGCTCAGGCCAGCCAGGCCGCCGGCACGACGATCGAAGTACCACCGCGCCTCGGTGAGCAGGAGCTCGCTCAGCGGCGATGCGAGATGTCCCCAAGCCATCTTCTGGAGCCGGTCGGGAACGCCGGCCAGGTGCGAGGGAACCACGATGCGAAGCGTCCACGCGGGGAGCCGCTCGAGGAGCGCCGCGTGCCGCTGCAGGAAGTCTCGGAACTCGTCACGCAGCGGGTCGGCATACAGATAAACCAACACGACGTGGCCGGACGGATGGACACCGATCGGCAGGAGATCGGGGAAGGGCCGTACGAGCTGTTGTTCGCCTCGCCGGACGGTCCGATGCGGGTAGTCATTCGTCGCGATTCCGCACTTCGAAAAGTAGTCCACCTTCTCGGCGCGGGACGACATCCAGACACTGTCCAGGTTCTGCTGAATGGCGTCCAGCAGCATGAGCCGTTCGAGCGCGCGAGGCACGCCAGGCGGCCGGCGAAGCCGGCTGTCCGGCTCGCCGATCGCCTCGTAGATCGCCCGGTGGCGCACGTGGTAGACGCGCCCGCGACCGTGCGCGCAGTCGTAGGTTGCGACGAAGCCAGACCGCACGAGCTTGTCGAAGAACTTCCGGGTCTTCTGGCCAAAGACGATGCCCGCGAACGTGAAGTACTGACGCATCACGCAGACGCCGGAGTGGCGCGCGACGAGGATCAGGAACTGCGCCTGACGGACGCTAAATCCGCGCTTCGTGATGGCGTCAATGGCCTGCTGGCAGTTCATCGCAACAACTCCTCAATAAGCCGCGGGTCTGGAGCGAGACCGCCCTTTCCGCGGTTGGTGCTGGCCACGAGCCCGAGCCCGGTGGACCCACGGCGACCGCCTCCGCCACCAGCCCCTCGGCCACCGATCACGCGCGCCGTGCCGATGCTGTGACGGCTGAATCCGGATGCCGCCTTCGAGACGGCATGACCGCCTCGGTAGTGCAGCGTCTCGACTTCGATGTCCAGCGTCCGCAGACGCCCGTCGCGGTCCTCGTACTCGATGCGCACATCGGGGAACTGGACATGGCCGTCCTGCTCCGGTAGCTCGTGCTCGATGGCCCAGCGATGGATCTCCTCGGGCGTTCGATCGGGCCTCCCGTCACTGTCCGACTTGCCGCGATTGCGCTCCTGCAGGAACTGCTGATACTCGCGCTTTAGCTCGTGATCGAGCAGCACGCGGCGGATGAGTGCGTTGTCCTCGCGCAGGCGTTCCGCCTCCTTGAGGTAGGCGCGATACACCTGTGAGTCGTGCGTCAGCTCACGCGGTCGGTGCACAGCAAAACGGGTGTGGCGTGTGCTTCTGACGCCAGCGTAGAACTCCTGCCGCCGCTTGGGCTCTTGGGGTCGGTGGCGCTCATCGTCAACGTCGCGCCGGTCGTCGAAGTTCTGCTCCACACCCGCCAATCGCTGCAGTTCGCGCTGCACGTTGGACCAGCGGTTGCGTTCCAGGACGTCCCGTCCGCGCTCGGTGAGAACGACCAGGGCGCGGTCCTCGCCGATCGTGGGAATTGTCTCGACCAGCCCCTGTTCCCGAAGGTGCCGCAGGTCGCCGCGATTCGGGTCGAGCGGGCGATCCTGACCGTCGCGGAGATCGCCGGCTGGCACAACGCGGAAGGCACCGACAGTGGCGAGCGTGCGAACCTCCGAGCCGCGCAACCTCACATCGCTGTCGCGTGCCCAGACGCGCTCGCGTTCCGGGCCGCGCGGCAGCTGGAGATCGCGCGTGAACACGTCGCGGGTGTCGAGCCGTTCACGTTCGCGTGGATTGCTCAGCCCGCCGCGGCTGCCCTGGTTGAGTTCGCGACCGTAGTCGCCGCGGTCGCGCGGGTCATCAGTCCAATGCGGATCGAAATCCATAGACGCCTCCTGCCGGAAGTGCTCGTATGAGCGCGGAACGAGAATGGCCGCGAGACGTCGCACGCGGCCACCAGTAGCCGTTTCTGACGGCGCTTCGCCAACAAGCGCCTTCAGTTGCATCACTTAGGCGCAGTTTTGGTGTGACCAAATTTGTGACCACTTCGCGGCGAAAACGGGCATGCGAAGGCGATGCGTGGCGAGAACGAGCGAACAGAGCTCGCGCCGAGAAGCGCTGCTCGTCGTGATGCTTACGAGGATTTCTGAGAGATATTGGTCGGGGCGACTGGATTCGAACCAGCGACCCCCTGCGCCCAAGGCAGGTGCGCTACCAGGCTGCGCTACGCCCCGACTCTGAAGATCCTCAATTGTACTGCACTTTCGGCAGCTCACTCGCTCGCGATCTTTGCTTTCCTGGCGAAGACCGTCTCAGAACTGTCCCAAAGCCGTAGGGTTGGTAGTCCGGCCCCAGACTCCGAAGCCGCGAGTAGGGCGCACGGACGCGATTACCGCACGACAACGGCGCTTGGCGAAGGGCGTCGGAGAACGGTATCCCGTCAGCCGGTGCTCCGCGTCTTGCGCGATTGCTAGCAAATCAACGCGCACCGGAGCAACAGAAGCGCCTCGCCGACTGCTGTACCGGATTGCCATCGCCAACCCGTTCGATCGGGAGGTCCCTCCCCATCATGCCGGGGCCAGGCGAGTAGGTGATTGAGGAAGTCCGGCGCCGTCGGGCCGGGAACGAACCGCGCCCCATCATGCGGGTGAAGGTGAAACCCACAAGGTCCTAACACGCTGCTCTTCGGGTCACATCATTAATGATGGGGCCGCGCAGGCGAATAAACAGCGAACCTGCTACACTCCTCCCCCATGCCCATTCGGCGCTGCTCCGTTGGCTTCAAGAGCGCGACGGGCATCTCTCACTCGGTCGATGTGGAGGCGGAAACACTCTACGAAGCGGCAGCTCTTGGTCTCGCCAGGCTGAAGAAAGATGGCTGGATCGAAGGCCTCGGCCCGGGAAGTCGGCTCGAGATCCAAGTCCGTGAGCGCGGCAGCCATCACACTCTGTCCGTTCAGCAGGTCCAGCGCTGGATCGACAGCGTGAATGCCAGTCCGGCCGAAACGCTGAAGAAGGCGAAGTTGCGACAACTGCTCAAGCCCTAAATCTTTCAGTGTCACCGAGACCCGATGGAGCCTGGAACGGAGTGAAGAGTGAGGGTGAAGACGGGGTCCTAACACTCTTGTCCTTAGAAAATGAATACCCAGAGTTATTTATTAGTTATATAGAGACGAGAGTTAGAAACGGCACTTTCACCTTCGACGAGGCAGCATCACGTAAAGGCCACGTGAACATCCGTTGACGGTTTGAACTGCGTGGAACTCCAATGACGGACCATCCGCTTCGACTCATCGGCGTGCTCAGGACCATAGGCATTCTGACCGTCCTTGTGACGATCGCGTCGTGCTCCGACAGGCGGGCGGCAGCACCGGCCCAGAACGCCATGCCGGAACTGCCGCATGACGCGCATTCGTACGCGGTGCCGCAGTCCGCCCGCGTGACACACGTGTCGCTGGACCTGACGCCGGATTTCGAGACGCACAAGCTTTCAGGGACAGCAACGCTCAGCATCACGCGTGCGCCGAACGCCGTCAGGTGGTGCTCGATACCCGCGACCTGACGATCAGACGCGTGACGGACGGGCGGTGTGCCACGCTCACCTTCGAAGTCGGTCCGGCGAAAGCGTTCCTCGGCTCACCGCTCACGGTCACGCTGCCGGAGGCCGGGAACACCCTGGCAATCGAATACGAAACCGCGCCGTCGGCAGCCGCGGTGCAGTGGCTGTCGCCCGTTCAGACGGCGGGCAAGAAGCTGCCGTTTCTCTTCACGCAAGGCGAGGCGATCCTCACACGGTCCTGGGTGCCGACGCAGGATTCGCCTGGCATCCGTCAGACGTACGGCGCGACCATTCGCGTCCCGTCGGGGATGCGCGCGGTGATGAGCGCGGATCACGTGCCTCCGGACGCAGGCGAGAAAGATGCGCAGGGACGCACCGCGTTCCGCTTCTCCATGACGAAGGCGATTCCACCGTATCTGTTCGCGCTGGCCGTCGGTGACATCGTCTTCGAGCCCATCGGCAGGAACACCGGTGTCTACGCGGAACCGTCAGTGGCCGGCAAAGCCGCGTCGGAGTTCGCGGAGGTCGATCAGATGATTGGCGCCGCGGAAAGGCTCTTTGGACCGTATCGGTGGGGACGGTACGACATTCTCGTGCTTCCGCCGTCGTTCCCTTACGGCGGCATGGAGAATCCCACCCTTACCTTCGCGACGCCGACCGTTCTGGCCGGCGATCGCTCGCTCGTGAATCTCGTCGCGCACGAGCTCGCGCACTCCTGGTCGGGAAACCTGGTGACGAACGCGACCTGGGACGACTTCTGGCTGAACGAAGGGTTCACGACGTATATCGAAGGGCGCATCATGGAGGAGTTGCGCGGTCAGGCGTACGCCGACATGCTGCGGGTGGGTGGCCGGCAGGACATGCAGGCGGCGGTGAAAGAAGTTGGCGGTCCGGAATCGCCGGACTCGCGGCTGCATCTGGAACTCACAGGGAAGGATCCGGACGCGGCGATGAACGGCGTCGCGTACGAAAAAGGCGCCGCCTTTCTGCAGACGGTGGAATCGGTCGTCGGCCGCGCGCGGCTCGACGCCTTTCTGCGGGACTACTTCGATCGCTTTGCGTTCCAGCCTATGAGCTCCCCCAGGCTGGTCGCGTTCATGAACGAAAAACTGCTGCAGCCGGGTGAAGCCAATCGCATCGACATCCAGAAGTGGATCTTCGAACCCGGCGTGCCCCCCAATGCGCCGCCAGTACAGTCGGCGGCCCTTGCGGCCGTCGATGCGCAAGTGGCCACGTGGAAGAACGGCGGCGCGACGTCAGCGTTACAGACGACGAAGTGGTCCACGCAGGAGTGGCTCCACTTTCTTCGGACGCTGCCCGAAACGGTCCCCAGCGCGCGCCTGGCCGAATTGGACCGTGCCTTCGCATTCTCACAGAGTGGCAACAGCGAGATTCTGTTCGCGTGGCTGAAGATTACAATTCAGAATCGCTTTCAGCCGGCGTTTCCCGCGCTCGAGAAGTTCCTGCTCTCGCAGGGGCGCCTCAAATTCATCGCGCCCCTGTACGCGGATCTGGAGAAGACGGACTGGGGTCGGAAGATGGCGATCGACATCTACCGGCGCGCGCGTCCCACCTACCATTTCGTCTCGACGAATACCATCGACCAGACGTTGAAGTGGCGGGAAGGTCAATGACCTTCGCACGTCCTGTCTGTCGTAGCGGGGAGGAGCCTGTCGTAGACGCACGCGACCCCTGACCGCTTCCTCGAACGGCTGCCCACGCCAATCTCGTTCAATCTAGCGTTCTACCCTGATCATTTTCCCGTCTACTTCGTCCCGACGATCGATCGAATGCTGGCAAGGACTGTCTCCCACGCCGGCGCCTTCGGATTCAAACCGTCGAAATGACCAGCGTTTTGCAACATCGTGACGGTTACCGGATCGCCAGCATTTCTCGCTGTCGCTGCATAGGATTTTATTGTCTCGATCCACTCGGCGTTGAGTTTGTCCCCAATCAGCAATTCCTGTTTCGCCGCGATTGGCAACAACGCGGTTGCTGAGGCCTGCCGATACCGCCCTGGCAATTCCGTAGGTGTTCCGCCGAGCAGTTGCTCGACGACCGGCCCGCCACAGACCTTGCGTTCTATTGCGATGACACTCTCCAAATCCGGCGGGCCGTCGATGTCGACCACGCCTGCCACACGCAGTGGAGATGCGGCATAGAGCGCACTGTCGGCGGGCAACTTCTGCCGGGCCGCGAGCCAGAGCGCCAGATGGCCGCCGGACGAGTGACCCACAAGAACGATCCGCTGAAGATCGAGATGATGCTTGGGTGCGAGTTCACGGATAAAGTCGGTCGCGTGAGCAAGGTCTTCGTACGTTCCTGGCCAGCCACCGCCATCATTGCCGAGCCGTCGATACTCGACATTCCAAGTGGCAATTCCATTTTGGACGAGAGCAGCGGCGAGGGGTCGGAGCAGGTCCAGCGACGTTGCGGCTTCTGGTAGCTGTCCCAGCTTGGCGCTCCAGCAGCCGCCATGCACCAGGATGGCGACTGGATGAGTGCCCGGGCCATCCGGCACGCGCAGCTCACCAAATTGAAGCGTGCCTTTCCCGTATGGAATGCGCTCGCCGGGAGCAGCCGCTTCCTTCAGCAAATCCAGCGGACTTGTGGTTTGCGCATTACCGGCAGCCGCTTGAACCAGCAGCGCAATGATTGCGGCGACACCGCTGCGCGTACTTCTGTGCATACCTTGCTCCTGCCCGAGTCGTACGCGGGACTACCTCGAAAGTTCTAAATGAAGTGAGCCGCCGGCCACGGCGCGCCATCATACATGGTTCAGACTCTAGAGGCCGCAAAAACCGACCGAATGATCGGGCCACCCCATTCGTTCAAGGTGGCTCTATTCAGTGAGATTTCTGAGGCGAAAAGTCAGGCCTCGATGCAGGGGGGTTGTCGGGCCAGTGATCGCCCCCGCTGGAACGTTGATCTGGAGAGGTGATCGGAAAGAGCGCGGCTTTCCGGACGGAAAGACGTTACCTTGGGCGGTGGAGCCGCGAGCGGAACCGTGTGCCGACGAATGCCGCCAGGACGAAAGGGAAGCTGAGGATGGTGGAGAGGAGAACCGTCAGGGGCCACAGACCGCCCAGCGCTCCGTTTCTGACCGTCATGGTGAGCACTTGCGATGGGACGACGAGCGCCGTCCACAGCCAGTCGCGGTCCCGCGTCAGCAGCCCGATGACGAGTGAAAGCACCAGGGCCACCGGCAGGCCCACAGTCCAGTACTCGCCGCTGTCCCACGCCTCCCGACGTCCAGACATCGCATGGATCCCGAGCTCCAGCGCCATGCCGATCGCGGCGCTGAGCAGGATCGCCGATCGCTTGTTGAGCACGCCGGAAGTATCGGCGGACCGGTTCGACCGCTGCAGCGTGCCGGCGACCCGAGGCCTCGCGTGATGGCGGTCGATCTGAAGACGTCCTGGTGTGCGCGGTGGGCGTTCGAGCGAGGCCTGGCAGCGATCTACCTGGTCGCGTTCCTGGTGGCGGTCAATCAGTTCGTGCCGCTCGTGGGCCAGCACGGACTGCTTCCCGCGGCGCGGTTCGTCGAACAGGTGCCGATGCGGCTGGCGCCGAGCATTTTCTTCTGGTTCCCGTCAGACGCCGCGTTCCTGGCGTGCGCGTGGCTGGGCGTCACGCTGTCGCTGCTGGCGCTCTCCGGTGTGCCCGAACGCGTCGGCGCCATGCCGGCGGCTGCGGTCTGGGCGTCGCTCTACGTCCTCTATCTGTCGTTCATCAACGTCGGGCAGACGTTCTATTCGTTCGCATGGGAATCGCTGCTCGTGGAGCTCGGCTTCTTCACGATCTTCGCGGGCGGGCGCGCGACGCCTCCACATCGGTTCCTCAATCTGATCTACCGGTGGACGCTGTTCCGCCTGATGTTTGGCGCCGGCCTGATCAAGCTGCGTGGAGATGCCTGCTGGTCCGACTTCACGTGCCTGGACGTCTTCTTCGAAACGCAGCCGATGCCGAACCCCCTCAGTTGGTACATGCACCAGCTGCCGCGAAGCGTGCTCCACGGCGGCGTCTGGGTCAACCACTTCGTCGAGCTGATCGTGCCGTTCGCCTTCTTCCTTCCGCAACCGTTTGCGAGCGTCGCCGGCATCGTGACGATTCTGTTTCAGCTCATGCTGATTGCGGGCGGCAACCTGTCGTGGCTGAACTGGCTGACGGTCGTCCTCGCGTTCACAACGATCGACGATCGCTTCCTGTCATGGCTCCCGGGGAGGGTGCCGACCCGCCAGCCGATTCCCAGATTCCAGCAGATTGCGACAAACGGGCTGGCGATCATGGTCGTGCTGCTCAGCATCGCCCCGGTGATGAACATGCTGTCCTCCGGCCAGGTGATGAACACGTCCTTCAACCCGCTGCAAATCGTGAACACGTACGGTGCCTTCGGGAGCGTCAGTAAGGAGCGGAACGAAATCATCCTCGAAGGAACCGATGCGGATAACCCGACTGAGGCCACGGCGTGGCGGGCCTACGAGTTTCGGGGGAAGCCGGGCGACCCCACACGGATGGCGCCGCAGATCGCCCCGTATCACCTGCGCATCGACTGGCTGATGTGGTTTGCGGCGATGTCGTCGCCTTCCGACTACCCGTGGTTCCCGGAGCTCCTGCTGAAGCTGCTTCAAGGAGATGCGGCGACGGCGAGCCTGCTCCGATCGAACCCCTTCCCCGGCCGTCCGCCTGTGTGGATCCGGGCCGAGCTCTATCGCTACCGGTTCACCACACCTGAGGAGCGCGCCCGGACAGGCGCGTGGTGGCACCGGGAGCGCATCGGTCCGTACTTTCCGGCGGTTCGCCTCCAGGCGGGAGCGGCGCCCGCTCGCTAGCCACGACAACCACGCCGCAGCTTTTCGGATTCGTGTGTGACACGCCGACGACCGCGATTTCCGACTCCTGAACCTGCCCTTGCGCCAGATCCGTACTCAGGCTTGCCAAGAAGGGGCGCCTCCAGTGTTCAGAACATCTTCGTCCAAAAGACACCTACCAATGTCCGGGAGACGACGCTGAAGAATGCGAAGATAGTGACGATCTCAACGGCCTCGGCCGGCCCGAAACCAAAGGACGCTCATGCTGTGGATGCTCCTTCTCGCCGCGACCCTGGCACCGGATCAGTGGCCGCAGTTCCGGGGTCCCGACGGCTCCGGCGTTGCCGAAGACCCGCGACTCCCGGAACGCTGGAGCCAGACCGAGAACGTTGCCTGGAAGACCGACATCCCCGGACTCGGCTGGAGCTCTCCGGTTGTCTGGGGCGACCGGATCTTCGTCACGTCCGTGATCCCGCTGGTCGAGCAGGAGAAACCGCGCACCGGCATCTATCTCGACGGCCGTCGCGTCGACCCGCCGCCGGGCGAGCACCGTTGGATGGTGTACTGCATCGATTTCAACACCGGAGAAATCCGCTGGGCGCGCGAGGTCCATCGGGGCACGCCGAAGAGCGCGCGGCACCTCAAGAACAGCTTTGCCTCCGAGACGCCGGTCACTGATGGCGAGCGGGTCTACGCCTACTTCGGCAACGTCGGCGTCTTCGCCTTCGACATGGACGGCACGCCGGCATGGTCGCACCCCATCGGCCCGTTTCCCTCGCGCACCGGCTGGGGCACAGCGGCGTCGCCGGTGCTGCATGACCGCCGGCTGTACATCGTGTGCGACAACGAGGAGCAGTCGTTTCTCGTGGCGTTCGATGCAAGAACAGGCGAGCAGACCTGGCGCGTCGAGCGCGACGAGAAGAGCAGCTGGTCGACACCGCACATCTGGCAGCACGACGGGAAGACTGAAATCGTCACCAACGCGTCAAGCCGCATCCGCTCCTACGATCTCGATGGAAAGCTGCTGTGGGAGCTGGGCGGCGCCAGCTCGATCGCCATCCCGACACCGGTGTCGCAGTTCGGGATGGTTTACATCTCCTCTGGGTACGTCCAGGACGAAGTGCGTCCCGTCTTCGCCGTTCAGCCCGGAGGAACCATCGCGTGGTCGCTTCCGCAAGGCGGGCCGTACAACCCCTCACCGCTCATCTACGGCGATCACTACTACACTCTGTTCGACCGCGGGTTCTTGACCTCGCACGACGCGCGGACAGGCAAGGAGATCTACGGGAAGGTCCGGATCGATCCGACGGCCGGAGCATTTACCGCGTCACCGTGGGCCTACAACGGGCGGATCTTCGCGCTCAGCGAGGACGGCGTCACCTTCGTGATCCAGGCGGGTCCGGAATACCGGTTGCTCGGCAAGAACTCGCTAGACGAGATGACGCTGGCCACGCCCGCGATTGCCCGCGGAAGTCTCTTCATCCGGACCGCTTCACGGCTGTATCGTATCCGCCAGCACAAGGAGACTGAGTGATGAAACGTCTTGCTATCGTTGCGGCGGCGGTGCTCTTCACGAACGCGGCGTGGGCACAGCCGCAATACGATCTGCTGCTCAAGGGTGGGCACGTCATCGATCCGCGGAACGACATCAACCGCCGGATGGATGTGGCGATCACGGCCGGGAAGATCGCGCGTGTCGCCGACACGATTCCAGCGGGTGACGCCAGAAGAGTGGTGGACGTGTCGGGCCTGTTCGTGACGCCCGGCCTGGTGGACATTCATGTCCACGTCTACAACGGCGCCGACGTGCTGGCGGAGTACTCGGGCGATCGGAGTCTCCCGCCGGACGGCTTCACGTTCCGCAGCGGTGTGACAACCGTCGTCGACCTGGGATCGTCGGGATGGCGCAGTTTTGCGGACTTCAAAACGCGCGTGATCGACCGCGCCCGTACGCGCGTCCTCGCCATGCTCAACATCGTCGGGCGCGGAATGGCCGGCGGCTCGACGATCGAGCAGAACACGGAGGACATGGACCCGGAGGCGACGGCCAAAGTCGCCCGCCAGTACCCGGACATCATCGTCGGCATCAAGACGGCGCACTTCACCGGGCCCGAGTGGACGGCGGTGGACCGCGCCGTCGCGGCGGGCACGGCGGCCAATATCCCGGTCGCGGTCGATTTTGGCAACTTCAATCCGGCGCGTCCGTTCGAGGAGCTGGTCACCAAACATCTGCGTCCCGGCGACTGGTACACACACATGTACACGCAGCGGGTTCCGTACTTCGACGCGAACGGGAAGCTCCGCCCGTATCTTCTCGAAGCGCGCAAGCGCGGCGTCAAGTTCGACGTCGGGCACGGCGGCGGCAGCTTTTCCTGGAGCAACGCGATACCGGCCATTCAACAGGGATTCGTGCCCGACTCGATCTCGACCGATCTGCACACCGGCAGCATGAACGCCGGCATGAAGGACATGACCAACGTGATGTCGAAGATTCTCAACCAGAACGTCGCGCTCGCCGACGTGATCCGGATGTCCACGATCAATCCCGCGACGCAGATCAAGCGACCGGAGCTGGGGCATTTGAGCGTCGGCGCCGGTGCGGATGTCGCGGTGCTGCGCGTGGACGAGGGCAAATTCGGGTTCCTCGACGCAGCCGGCGCGCGGGCCGACGGCACGAAGCTGATCGTGTGCGAGCTCACGCTGCTGAACGGGAACGTGGTCTGGGACCTCAACGGGCGGGCGGGACAGGACTGGAAGACGTACTACGCGGCGAAGCCGTCGAGCGCTCTCCAGCGTTGAAAGACCCGAGTCCGCAAATTAACTCGAAAGCTGCCTGGCCCTGAGTTTCCGGTACAGCGTTGCGGCCCCGATGCCCAGTTTTGCCGCCGCCTTGGCGCGGTTGCCTCCTGAGGCGCGCAGCGCGGCGGCGATGTAGTCGTGTTCCACCTCCGCAAGCGTGCGAATCTCGTCTGCGGTCTGAACGGTCATGGGCGCCGCGCCCAATTCCGGCGGCAGGTCATCGACGCCGATGCGATCCGACCGCGCCAGGGCGAGGGCCCGCTCCAACGCATTCTCCAATTCGCGCACGTTTCCTGGCCATGTGTATCGCAGCAGCAGATTCGCCGCTTCGGGCGAAAGAGCCGGCGCTTTCTTTCCGAATCGTTTTGCGACGCCGGCGAGGAACTGCCGCGCAATCGGCAGAATGTCGTCACGCCGTTGCCGCAAGGACGGCACCGTGATTTCCACGACCCGCAGTCGATAGTAGAGATCCTGACGGAACCGCGCGCCGTGCACATCCGCGAGCAGATCGCGATTCGTCGCGGCGAGGACACGCACGTTGATGGTCCGCGCCCGGTTCTCACCGACTCGTCGCACCTCGCGTTCTTGCAGGACGCGGAGCAGTTTGACCTGCATGGCCGGCGGGATATCGCCGATTTCGTCAAGGAGCAGCGTGCCGCCGTTCGCGGCCTCGAAGAGACCGGCGCGGTCCTGCGACGCACCCGTGAATGAGCCGCGGGCGTGTCCGAAGAGTTCGGACTCCAACAGCGTCTCGGGAACGGCCGCGCAATTGATCGCGAGGAACGGGCCAGCGGTCCGTGCCGATTCGTCGTGAATGAATCGCGCCAGACGCTCCTTTCCGGACCCGCTTTCACCGGTGATGAGCACGGTCGAGTCGACCTGCGCAACGCGCCGCGCCAGATCGAGCGTCCGCACCATCGCCGGGCTGGAGCTGACCAGACCGGCAGGCGTCGTCGAGTCGACGTGTCGCAGCGCACGACGGGATCGGAGCTGTCGTTCTTGCTTCTTGAGGATGTCGGTCAGCTGGGTGAGCGCCGAGTCGAGGCACGCCTTCTGATAGAACGGCAAATGCACCGCGAGCTCCGGCCCCCACTCCTCCTTCGCGCTGACGACTGCCCGACACATCGCATCGCCTTTGCCCCGACAGCGATCTTCGATGGCGATGACCTCTTTGCCATAGACACAGGACATGTAGCCACTGGCGAAGCCCACCAGGGTCCAGCAGACCGGCTCGTCCGCTTGTCCGAGATGCAGCAGATGCTGCTCCGCCTCGTACGAATCGTGCCAGATGCCCTCAGCGCCTGGGGCGGCGGGACTGAGCGAGGCACGTGTCACCTCGGCGCGGACGAGACCTTGTATCGTATGGAGGCGCGCTCCCGCGGCGCGCCAGTCGTCCTCGCTGTCCCACGGAAATCCCTTGCGAAGCGTTTCGGCGACACGCCATCCGTGTGCGTAACCGAACCTGGTGAGCACGGCCCGCGCCGCTGTCGCGCCGAGCGTCTCGATGAGCTCCTTCCTGAGGAGCCCGAGCGCGACGGCATCGAGCAGGAGCACGCGTTCGCCAGCGAAGGTGATGCGTCCGCCTTCAGGAACGAAATGCAGCAGTTCGTGAATATCGAGATCGGCGGCGCGCATCAGACCCCCACGACAACTATTTCAAAATGAGAGCCAAGACTATCATTTCGATAGTCTGTCCACGAGCCGCAAACGGCGACCGACTTGTAAGTGCTTGAAAACACACGATCGACGTCATGGCGCTGGACTTGCTACTTCCTGAGTGTCCGACCGATGGACGCAAACATTCAGGAGGACTTATGGCATCCGAGCGTTGGGAAATCGACAGCAGCCACTCGAGTCTGCATTTTTCGGTGCGGCACCTGGTGATCGCCAAGGTGCGAGGGGCGTTCGCACGCTGGTCAGGCACCATCCAGGTGCCGGACGGCGACTTTTCGAAGGCGACGGTCGCCGTGACGATCGATGCGTCGAGCATCGACACTGGCGTGGCCGACCGGGACGGCGCATCTGAAGTCGCCAGACTTCTTCGACGCGGCGCAGTACCCGAGCTGCGCTTCGTCGGAAAGCGCGTCCAGCCGCGTTCCGAAGGACCGAAATCGACGTCGTGGGTGAGTTGACGCTCAAGGGAATCACGCGCGAAGTCGTCCTCCGTGTCGAACAACACGGCCAGGCGAAGGACCCGTGGGGCAACGTGCGCGCGGCGTTCACAGCGAAGACGTCGATCGATCGCAAGGACTTCGGGCTCACGTGGAACCAGGTGCTGGAGACCGGAGGGGTGATGGTCGGCGACCGCGTGGACATCGAAGCCGAGATCGAAGCGGTCAAGCAGGTCGAAGCGCAGGTCGCCTGAGCGGCGGACGGCGAGGGCCGCCAACCGGCCCTCGCTTCAATGGGGCACAGGGCAAGCAGCCGGACCACGTGAGAGACTTTCGGGTCGACGAAGGCACCTCAGAGGAAAACCAATGAGCAGCATATCGACCTTGCTCGTCCGCAATCTTGAAGACGTCTTCGGTGAAAACGACCCCGTCCGTCGACGGGCAGCAGTCGATGAGATCTTCACCGAAGATTGCGTGTTCTACGAGCCCAGAGGCACCTACCGTGGCCGCGACGAGATCCATCGGATCGCCGGCGCGATCAAGGCGACTCACCCTGACTTTCGGTATCAGCCTATTGTCCCGCCAGAGGAATTGGGCAATGCCGGGCGGGTCCAATGGGTATCGGGCCGCCCCGGTGAAGCGCCAGAGTACGCGGGGACCGACTTCATCATTGCCAGGGACGGCCGGATTGCCGCGGTGTATCTCTTTTTCGACAAGCTATCCTGAACTGGACGACACGCGTAGCCGAACGTCCGGACCTTCTCTCTCAGGCACCTACCGTGAAAAGAATCGGCTTTCTCTCCTTCGGGCACTGGACACCAGCGCCATACTCCGACGTCCGCACGGCGTCCGATGCCCTTTTGCAGTCGATCGAGCTCGCCGTAGCGGCCGAAGAGCTGGGCCTCGACGGCGCGTACTTCCGCGTGCACCACTTCGCACGCCAGCTCGGCTCGCCGTTCCCGCTCCTCGCCGCCGTCGGCGCGCGCACGAAGAAGATTGAGATCGGGACCGCCGTCATCGACATGCGCTACGAAAACCCGATGTACATGGCCGAGGATGCGGGTGCCGCGGACATCATCGCGGGTGGGCGTCTGCAACTGGGCATCAGCCGCGGATCACCGGAACAGGTGATCGACGGCTGGCGGTATTTCGGCTATGCGCCGCGTGACGGCGAGACGGAGGCCGACATGGCGCGGCGCCAGGCTGAAGTGTTTCTCGAACGGCTGAAGGGCGAGGGCTTCGCGGAACCCAACCCACGGCCCATGTTTCCCAATCCGCCGGGGCTGCTGCGCCTCGAGCCCTATTCAGAAGGATTGCGCGAGCGCATCTGGTGGGGTTCGAGTTCCAACGCGACGTCCAAGTGGGCCGCCAAACTGGGCATGAATCTCCAGAGTTCGACGCTCAAAGATGATGAGACTGGGGAGCCGCTGCACGTACAGCAGCGCAAGCAGATTGAAGCCTATCGTGAGGCGTGGAAGGACGCCGGACACCGGCGTGAGCCTCGCGTGTCGGTCAGCCGCAGCATCTTCGCGCTCGTCGACGACCGCGACCGGGCGTACTTCGGTCGCGACGCCCGCGACCAGGACCAGGTCGGGTACATCGACGCGAACACGCGGGCCATCTTCGGCCGCTCGTACGCCGCAGCACCCGACGTGCTGGTCAAAGAACTTGCGGGCGATGAGGCGATCAAGGCGGCCGATACATTGCTGCTCACGATCCCGAACCAGTTGGGTGTGGAGTACAACGCCCACGTGCTCGAAAGCATCCTCAAGTACGTCGCTCCGGAACTCGGCTGGCGCTGACCGCACCCCCGGTGTACGTGTTAAGCGTCAGGCTGATCTGCGAGTGGCCGAGCGTCTCCATGATGGTACGCGGGTCCACGCCCTGAGCGAGCAGTAACGTCGCCGCGGTGTGCCGCAAATCGTGAAACCGGATCGAAGGGAGCTTGGCCGCCTCGAGCAACGCGTGGAACTCGCGCGTCGCGTTCCGAGGGTCAAACGCCGTGCCGATCGGTGACGTGAACACGAACCCGGTAGAGTCCTAACGTCAGTCGAGAGCAATCCCGCCGACACTGCCGCCCTGCCCCTATAATCCAGCGGTAACCGTTTGGCCCTCAGCCCCGGCACCCGACTCGGCCCGTATGAAATTCTCTCCGCCCTCGGCGCGGGGGGCATGGGTGAGGTGTATCGCGCCCGCGATACGCGGCTCGAGCGCGCGGTGGCGATCAAAGTTCTGCCGCAGGCATTCGCGACCGACACCGAACGCGTGGCCCGATTCGCGCGCGAAGCCAGGACATTGGCCTCCCTGAATCATCCGCACATTGCGGCCCTCTACGGGCTGGAGGACGCAGACGGCGTCAAGGCCCTCGTGATGGAACTGGTCGAAGGCGAGGATCTCTCCCAACGGATTGCTCGCGGCGCCATCTCGATCGACGAAGCGTTGCCCATCGCGAAGCAGATCGTGGAGGCACTCGAAGCGGCACACGAGCAAGGGATCATCCACCGCGATCTCAAGCCGGCGAATATCAAGGTCCGGGAGGACGGCACTGTGAAGGTGCTGGACTTTGGTCTGGCGAAGGCGATGGAGCCAGCCTCGGGTTCGTCGCCGAACGTGTCGCAGTCGCCGACGATCACGACGCCCGCCCACGTTCGCCAAGGCTACGGCGGGCAAGCGATGACGCAGTCCGGCATGATCCTCGGGACCGCCGCCTACATGAGTCCCGAGCAGGCGCGCGGCCGCGCGGTCGATCGGCGGGCGGACATCTGGGCGTTCGGGGCAGTGCTGTTCGAGATGCTGAGCGGCC
The DNA here is from genome assembly GCA_963730995.1 of uncultured Acidobacteriota bacterium. GTDB lineage: Bacteria > Acidobacteriota > Vicinamibacteria > Vicinamibacterales > 2-12-FULL-66-21 > CAVSUB01. The sequence continues at coordinate 2,049,045 of CAVSUB010000013.1, forward strand.
GGCCGCCCTTCGACGGCGAAACGTCGATCGAACTACTCGGTAGCGTCATGCACAAGGAGCCCACCTGGGGACTGCTGCCGGCTGGGACTCCGGCGCCGATTCGCCATGTACTTCGTCACTGTTTGGTCAAAGATCCGCGAAACCGAACGCACGACGTCGCCGATGTCCGAATCGCGATTGAGAGTGCCGCCATCGAGTCGGAGCACGACGCTTCCGTTGGCGCGACGCCACAGCGTGACCCTCGATCTTCACGCCTTTGGTGGACCGGCGGCGCGCTCGTGATTGGAGTGTTCCTCGGGGTCTTCGGGATGAACAGGCTTGCGATGCTTCGCCAGACCCACCCGACCGCACCGGCGGCTGGGCTCGTGCAGGCGACGATCGATCTTCCGGCCGATGCGCCTCTCGCTCTTGGTTCCGTGATCCCGGAGATCGGATTCAACAGCTCGACCATCGCCCTGTCGCCGGACGGCAGCTTGTTGGCGTACGTCGCAAAGACGGCGTCCGGGGCGATGCTGTATCTGCGGGACATGCGATCCGGCGGCGTGCGGCCCTTGCCGACGACCGAGAGCGCCATCCAACCGTTCTTTTCGCCCGACAGTCAATGGATCGGGTTCGTGACCGACGATCACGTCAAGAAAATTTCGCGCCAGGGCGGCGCGGCCATCACACTCTCCTCAGCGCGAGAGCCGGTGGGAGCATGGTGGCGCGGGGACGCCATCTATTTTGTTGACGACACGCGTGGCACGTTCGCAAAGGTGCCCGCCGAAGGCGGAACGCCCGAGCGCATGTTCACGCTGGCAGACGCGCAGCTCTTCCAAATCGACGACGTGCTTCCGGACGGACAGAGCGCGCTCGCGGAAGTGCAGCGCGGCGTGAGCGGTGCCAATCACGACATCGTGCAGGTAGATTTGCGAACCCGTCAGACCAGCACGCTGATTTCGTCGGGCTACGGCGCGCGATACTCGGCGGCAGGCGCTATCCTGTTCAATCGCGGCGGAAACCTGATGGCGAGTGTGTACGACGAGGCTCGAGCGGGCGTCGCCGGGGAGCCCGTGATGGTGGCATCGGGTGTGGCCACGGAGTCCCTGTGGGGCATATCGCACGCCGCAAGTTCGAGCACTGGCGTGCTGGCGTACGTGCCCGGAAGCGACCTGTCGGTCGGTCGGCTCGCATGGATCGATCGCAAAGGGTTCGTGCAATACCTGCCGAAGGTTCCGCCGCAGATCTATGGCATCGTAGACCTTGCTCCCGACGACAGCCTGATTGCGGTCCAGGTCTCTGACGTCTCTGACTACATATTGCTCTGGGATCCTCGACGCATGGAGGGACGCCGAGTGCCGTACAACGGTCCGGAGGGCCGTCCTCTCTGGAGTTATACGGGCCAACGACTTGCGGGTACTGGTTTCGGGGGAATTGCGATCCTGCACGACATTGCTCCTGGAGGTGCGGCCACTCCGGGCGTCGTGCTCAAAAACGCGAAATCACCTCAAGCTTGGTCACCGCACGACGATGTGCTGGTGATGTACGGCCCATCCAACAGAATGGAGTTCCTCGGCCTCAACGCGCCGATCAACGTCGCAGCGGTCAGCGGGTTTTACGCCAGCTTCTCGCCTGACGGCCGTTGGCTGGCGTACAACTCGACGCAAAGCGGCAGCCAGGAGATTTTCATCCGGTCGTATCCCGATGGCGGTGTCATCCGACAGATTTCGACTGGAGGTGCCGTCGAGCCGCGCTGGAAGCGCTCAGGCGACCTGTACTTCAGGCACGGTCAGAGGTGGTACGTGACGCGTGTCGTGACGTCGCCGGAGCTGCGGTGGGATCCGCCGCATGAGGTGTTCGATGCGGATTTTATCGACACGCCAGGGATGTCCTACGACATCTCGGCGGACGGCCAGCGTCTGCTCGTGGTCAAGCGCGCGACGTCGGTGTCGACGAACAAGGTCAACTTGATCGTCAACTGGCCGGAAATCCTTCGAGGGAACGCCGGCCCGCACTGAGTCGGGTCACAATCGCTTCTGGACATCGACGCTCACGAAGTCGTACCGTCGAGCGCCATTTCGAGCTCCATCGCCCACGTGCGCTGCGCGGCCCGATCAGGAACTGAAACATCGGCACGCGCTCAGCCGTCTAAGGCGCGGATGCGCCCGCACGCGAGGCAGAATGCGTTCTGCGAACGCCAGGATGCCGGGTACGGCGCGCCGTGCCCTGGCGTTCGCCCGCGTTCCGTCAGCTTATTTCGCACCCGCTTTGACGAGCATCTCGCGGATCTCCGGCGCCAATGATTTCGGGACCTTGCCGAAGCCCGGATAGCGACCGCCTGGCCCATTCGGTGCGTTGTGCAGCGGCGTCGCGCCGTCACGGTCGGCGGCATTTGGATCGGCACCTTTGGCCAGCAGCGCACGGACAACTTCTGGCCAGTCTTTGTCGGCGGCGACGATGAGGGCGGTGCCGCCGTCGTCGTCGCGACTATTGGGGTCCGCTCCGGCTTCGATCAGGGCGACGGCTACTCGCGGCTGCGCGCGCGCGAGCGCGAAAAGGAGGGGACTGAGACGCACCGCGCGGTTTTCGGTCTCGATGCTGTGAGTGGCTCCCCACGTGCTGTTGGGGTTGGCGCCGGAGTGGATCAGTTCGAGCGCTCGCGCTTCGTCGCCATCCCAAATGGCTCGGTAAAGCTCGGAGTTGCCGAACGGAAACAAGTCCGCGAGAGCGAGGCCCAGCAACAGCACTCCAACGACGATCATCAGCGGCGTCATCGCCTTGCCGCGCGCGGATCGCCATCGCGCGTCCTCGCGGGGGCCGACCCACAAGATCTCGAAGGCTTTGAACACCATGGTCATTCTCACCTAGATGCTTGACATGAGCATCCTCCGAGATGATCGTGATCAAGAAATGGAGCCGCCTGTCGGTGCAGCCGGTTACCCGCGCGGAGTTCGCAATTGCGACCCGCCTCGGAAGGCGCGCGTCGGCCTGACGTACGGATAGCAGAGACACAGATGGAATATCGACAGCTTGGCAGCTCGGGACTGAAGGTCCCGATTCTGACTTTCGGCACCGGGACGTTCGGCGGCCAGACGGACTTCTTCAAACCCTGGGGCGCGAGCGACGTCAAGGAGGCGACGCGCCTGGTCGACGTGTGCCTCGACGCGGGCGTGGCGATGTTCGACAGCGCCGATGTGTACTCGCAGGGGCAGTCGGAAGCGATTCTCGGGCGGGCGATCGCGGGGCGCCGAGATCGGGTGTTGATCTCGACCAAAGGCACCTTCCGCAGCGGCGACGGGCCGAATGACGTCGGCTCGTCGCGCTTCCACATCACGAAGGCGGTCGACGCCAGCCTGAAGCGGCTCGACACCGACTACATCGACCTCTATCAGCTCCACGGCTTCGACGCGCAGACACCGGTTGGGGAAGCGCTGCGCGCTCTCGACGATCTCGTGCGCGCAGGCAAGATCCGTTACATCGGCGCTTCCAACTTCTCGGGCTGGCACCTGATGAAGTCGCTGGCCTACGCCGACCAGCACGGCCTGACACGCTACGTCGCGCACCAGGCGTACTACTCGCTCGCCGGCCGCGACTACGAGTGGGAACTGATGCCGCTCGGGCTCGACCAGGGCGTCGGGGCGGTGGTGTGGAGTCCGCTGGGCTGGGCCCGCCTCACCGGCAAAATCCGGCGCGGGCAGCCGCCGGCGGAGGTCTCGCGCCTGCGGGACAAGACCAACGCCGACGCAGCGCCGCCGCTCTCGGAGGAATATCTGTTCACGGTGGTCGACGCGATCGATGCGGTCGCGAAGGAGACCGGCAAGACGGTGCCTCAGATCGCGCTGAACTGGCTGCTGCAGCGACCGACCGTGGCGACGCTGATCATCGGCGCGCGGAACGAGGAGCAGTTGACGCAGAACCTCGGCGCGATCGGCTGGAGCTTGACGCCGGACCAGATCGCCCGATTGGATGCTGCCAGTGCGACGCCGCTGGCCTATCCATACTGGCACCAACGCGGCTTCACGGAGCGCAACCCGCCGCCCATCTGACGACGGCGAGCTGCGCTCCACGGTCGCTCGCGGGGGACGGGGCCCTCACTTATTCGTCACACGGGACTGTTGAGGGCACATCAGCAGGCCGAACGCAGGGACGAGCGCTTCCGCAAGATTTCGAAGCTGGTCTTCGGTTGCGTGCCGATTGATTCGACGGCGCATTATTTCAAGATCTTGAAGTTTAATCGGAATTTTTTGTGGCCCAGCAGCTGCCGCCAGTCGATGAACAGGACACACGAAATCAGGAGCAACCCGGCCGCCGCGGTCAGCGCGGTCTGCCATGACACGTGTCCGTGCAGCAGATCGGTCGCTTCGTCGGCCGCGACTTTGGCCATCAGGATGACCCAGGCATCGCCAAGGAATTTACCGATAGCGAAGCCAGGGAGGATGTTCCAGGGATTCACGTGGGCCATGCCGGCCGCCGTGAAGAGCGCTGTGGTTGATAGCGGCGAAATCGCGTAGAGCATCACGAAGATATTGGCGTACCAGAAGCGCCCGCCGAGTTTCTTGCCAAGGAACGCCATGTTGGCGTTTTCGCTCCTGCGGAAGATCTTCGCCGACACGTGCGGCATGTAAAGAGTCAGGATGTAGCGACCGATCACCGAGCCGAGCGCCCCGCTGGCAATGATGCCCCATGGATTCAACTTCCAGTTGATGATCATGAACGCGAGGATGATCCACGCGGGAGGCGCGAACACAGGGATCGTGTCGACGAGCAGCGCTGCCGCAAACGCGCCGAGATAAAGCACGGTGATTGGCCTTCTCCTCGCCGGCGAATGTCTTCAGTGTATGGAGATCACGCACAGGACGCTCACGCCGCGGACCGCTGAGGACGCGCCTCCTTCAACGACGCGCGAAGCCAACGCGCGAACGCCTCTGGCTTCCGCCCATGGAGCCGTCGGCCGAGCGCGAACGCGCGCCGCCGCAGTTGCTGACGCATCCGCGTGGCCAGACGATCGATCTGACGGATATCCGCGCGCATCGTTCGCAGATCGTGGCAGCCTCTCAGCGTCGCCGCCAGGATGACAAGATTGTGGTCGTCTCCCAGTTCTGTCTCCAGCCGCTTGAGTTCGGAAATGAGCGGAGCGACGCCGGTGGTGAGCGGCTTGGCCAGACGCAGTTGATACCACAATGTCTTCAACTCTTTGCGCCAGCGATGCAGCGTCGCCGACTGCCCCGTCGCGCGCGCCCGTCTCATCGCGTTACGACTCCGACGATAAGAGGCGGCGACGATTGCGATCATGGCAGACCGCTTGATTGAAGGGGATGGCCACTTTCTTGCCGACTCCCGCGTTTTCTCCAAGCGCTCGGCTGCGTCGGCGACGACGCCGTCGCGGTGCGCGCGCGTTTCGCTTCGATCGCGGGCTGCAACCAAGCCCCGGCGAAGAATTCCGTACGTGTGCTCGGGTAACTGCTTGGGATAGCGGCGACGAACCCGATCGAACGTCTCGATAATCGCCGTGCTGTCGCGGACGCTTGAGAGCGCCCGGGCCGCCGACTTCAACCGCTTGCGATCCCTGCGCGGCAGCTTCGCGCCCGCCCGTGTCAAGAACGCCGCGACCGCCCGCACCTTCTTTACGCTCTTACGCGATTCATGGACAGCGCTCCGGAACTGGCTGCCCTCGCTCTTGGTGAGCGCATCGGCTGTGTTCCGGAGCTGCCGGCGCACAATCTTCGTGAGGTCATCTTCTATGTGTTTCCGGTGGTGTATCTCGAACGACACGGGATCTCCTCCCTGCGGCGACGGAGCACGCACAGACGCTGCCAGCCACCACGAAAATCGGTCACAAGCCAGCGAGTTACCGCTTGCAGCGTGACGGGGTAAATCTCTTGACTCAGACTTCGGCGAGGTCAGCCGCTCACGCCGGCGGATGCATCGTGTTGTGGAACGACGCGATTTGCCACCCTGGCTCTGTCCGCATGAGCACTATCGAGTAGAGCGCGCAAATCCGACCCGCGAGTGGTCCCGACGGCACGTCGAGTACCGCTTCCACATGTGCCACCGCGACGTCGTCGTGGATCAATCGAGCGGTGGCGACGGTATAGTGGTTTGTGCTGCCTGCGTAGATCGTCCCCAGGATCGCCGCGTGGCCGGCAGCGATCGCCTGCCGGCCGCGATGGTGCTCGGCGCGAACGTTTACGAAGTCGGCATCCGGATCGAAGGGCGCCGCGAAGGCGTCGCCATCAGCCGCGTTCCATGCCGCTTCGAGCGTGGCCACGAGTTTTTCGATCGCGGCGCGGTCGGCCGCCTCAAGAGATGCGGTCACGGTATCCACCTCCCGCTGTTGAAAACCGGACGAAACAACACGGCCTGCCAACGCCTACCGGCGTGCGCGCGTGCCGGGGCCGCGGACTATTCTGCTCAGCGCCGTGGATGTTCACCGTGCTAGCTCTTCCTTGGGGCGCACCAGCCGTTGATTGTCACTCCGACGTTTTACGATCACTCACGCTCCGACCGAGTCTCCCTCATCAACGCTGCCGGGGAACCCTGCCGTCTCCTGGCTACGTCTTCGGCTACTCATCGTGTGCTCTCTGCTTCCTCACGTTGAGTCACGAATGACCTGTGGTTGATTGCTGCAACGTGTTCGATCGACGGACAAGGCAGCGCTCCAACCTCCGGCACATGGCGTCCGGAGGATCTCCTCAGGCGTCAGTGATGCTTTGTCCGGGTGAGAAACCAGATCAGGCCGACGGCAACAACCAGAAAAAAGATCCAAACGACCATCCATTGGAAGGCGTTCACAATGGTCTTGACGCTGCACGCCCGATGCCGATGGTTATTGCTCACCTCGAGCCCGGCCCTGCCATGACCGGGCACGATCTCGGCCGACATTTCCGGCGTGAATCTGGCAAGCTGAGGTTCGCGGACCTTGAATGGATCACAGCTCCTTTACGGGGTCGCCGGCTGAGGGCGTCGAGTTGCTGGGCATGGAACTGCTCGGCATCCCGATGTTGGAAGACCATGCCAGGCGACTTGCGGCTCTTTTCTCCCTGGATCGACGCACGCGTGGCCACGGCCGGGCGCACCTGAAACGCCTTGACGGCCATCGCCGAACGCTGCGCGTCGTCTACACCGAGCTGGCCGACGACGCCCGGCGCGGCGAGCCCGCCTCTCCCGCGGCGGAGTGGCTGCTCGACAACTTTCACATCATCTCGTCTACGGCGCGCGATGTTTACCAGGATCTGCCATCTTCGTTTTTCCGAAAACTCCCGACCATCGCGAGCGATGAGTTCGCGGGTCAGCCGCGCATTTTTGCGCTGGCGCGCGAGCTGATCCGTTGCAGCGCGGGTCGTCTTGACGCCCAACGGCTGCAGCGCTTCATTGCAGCGTTCCAGTCGGTTACGCCCCTCACGATCGGCGAGCTCTGGGCCTGGCCAAGCGCGCTCAAGGTCGCGCTAATCGAACATCTGCGCTTCAGAGCGGACACACTAGCCGCGAGCCGCGTCCAGCGCATGAACGCCGACCGACTCGCCAGCCGTCTTGAAACCGCCTCCGCATCGGTCGAGTGGCCTCCGGAGGTGCATCCGGCGTTCGCAACGCGGCTGCTCCAGCGCACTCGGGAGTACGGAGCATCGGCGGCCGCGTTGCGCCAACAGCTGGATACGGCCTTGGGCGCACGGGGCCGCACGGTCGAAGATGCCATCCGCTCTGAAGGCCAGCACCAGGCGGCCGAGCAAGCCGCGATGGCAAACCTGATCGGCAGCCTTCGACTCATCTCGACGTTCGATTGGAGTGAGTTCTTCGAGAGTGTCAGCCTCGTCGAGCAGGTGCTGCAGCGAGATCCGGCCGGCGTGTACGCGCGCATGGATTTCAGAAGCCGCGACCGATATCGGCATGCGGTCGAAGAGCTCGCGGAACCGACAGGCGACGGACAGCTCCGCCTCGCCCGGAAGAGTATTGAACGCGCGAGGCAGGTTGCCGAGCAGGCGCCAGATACGCGGGCCGCGCACGTCGGTTATCACTTGATTGGCGGAGGGCGTCGCGCGTTCGAGAAGAGCGTCGCCTGGGTCCCGAATCCGAGGCAACGAGTCCGGCGCCTCCTCTTCGAGCACGCCACGCCGGTATACCTGGGTGCGATCCTCGTCGGAACGACACTGCTGCTTGCGACAGCGATGGCGTACGGCGTGCGGCACGGGTGGCGCGGGACGCTGTTGGTCGTGATCGCGCTGCTTGGAGTGGTGCCTGCCACCGAACTCACCATCCAGGTCCTCCAGCGGGCGATCGCCCGCCTGATCCCACCGCGGCGCCTGGCGCGTCTCGATCTCGATCGCGTCCCGGAGTCTGCAAGGACGATGGTCATCGTGCCAACGATCCTCGACAGTGTCGAGGGTGTACGCGCGCTGTTGGCGCACATCGAGGTTCAAGCACTCGGCAACCTCGATCCGCACGTCCATTTTGCGATCCTGAGTGACTTTCGGGACGCCCCGTCCGAGACCCTGCCGCGCGACGCCGAGATCCTGGCCGCGGCCCGCGCGGGGGTCGAGGCGCTCAATTCCGCACATGGACAGGGTGGTTCAGATCGTTTCTTCCTGTTCCATCGTCTGCGTCAGTGGAATGCGCGCGAAGGCCTCTGGATGGGATGGGAGCGCAAGCGCGGCAAAATCGAGGAGTTCAACCGCCTGCTGCGTGGTGCGACCGATACCAGTTTCGCGTTCCACGTCGGCGACCTCGCGGTGCTCCCGAGCGTGCGGTATTGCATCACACTCGACAGTGATACCCGCCTGCCCCGCGACATCGCGCGGCAGCTCATTGGCATCATCACGCACCCGTTGAACCGAGCCAGATTCGATCCAACAGTGGGTCGCGTGACGGAAGGGTACGGCATTCTGCAGCCGCGTGTCAGCGTGACGTTCCTGAGCGCTGCCGGATCGCTGTTCGCCCGGCTCTACGCCGGGCACACGGGCGTGGACCCATACTCCACTGCGGTATCCGACACTTACCAGGACCTTTTCGGGGAAGGCATCTTCACCGGCAAGGGTCTCTACGACGTGGACGCTTTCACTGCCGCGCTCGAGGGTTTGGTGCCGGAGAACGCGCTGCTATCCCACGACCTGTTCGAAGGCCTCCACGCGCGGGTCGCGCTCGTGTCGGACGTGGAGTTCGTCGACGACTATCCCTCCAGCGTGCTCGCGCACGCGCGTCGACAGCACCGCTGGATCCGGGGTGATTGGCAAATCCTGCTGTGGCTTTTTCCGTTCGTTCCAGCGCAACACGGCTGGAAGCGAAACACGCTGCCGATGATCGGCCGCTGGAAAATCCTGGACAACCTCCGGCGCAGTCTCGTCGCGCCCGGATTGCTGGTGCTACTGGTGGCCGGCTGGACGATCCTTCCAGGTCCTTACTGGTTCTGGATGATGACCGCGTTGGGCGTCGTGGCATCGCAGCTCCTGCCTCTGTTCGGGCGACTGCTCACCGGCCCGCGCAAGTCCCAGTCGGTCCAGGTCTTTCTGCGGAATCTGTGGCGCGACTCGGTGACCGCGCTCGCGCAGATCTTTCTCGGCGTCACGCTGCTGGCCTACCATGCTTTTCAGACGGTCCATGCGATCGGGCTGACGCTCGTGCGTCTCGCGGTCACCAAGCGCCGGTTGCTGGAATGGGAGACGGCGGCCGCGTCAGCGTCACGGGCTGCCGGCCTTGTCGGCGAACAGGGTGTTCACCGATTCGCCGTCGAGATGATCGCCAGCCCTCTCATCGCGATTGCAGTCGCCTTGACGATCGTGGCTCTGAATCGCGGCGCGCTCCCTGCAGCGTCGCCGTTCCTGCTGCTGTGGCTCGTGGCGCCTCGGGTTGCGTATTGGCTCAGCGTGCCCGTCGGAGCTCGCGTCCGTCCACTCAGCCACGGTGACCGGGCGCTACTGCGAAAAACAGCCCGGAGCACGTGGCGATACTTTGAAGCGTTTGCCACGGCGTCCGACGGGTGGCTGCCTCCCGACAACTACCAGGAAGAGGGACCTGAGCCACGGTTGGCACGACGCACGTCTCCCACCAACATCGCCATGGGCCTGCTGTCTACGCTGGCGGCTCACGACCTCGGCTATCTCCCGACGACGTCGGCAATCGAGCGCCTCGATAGGATGCTGACGACCCTCGAGGGTCTGGAGCGCCACGAAGGGCACTTCTTGAACTGGTACGACACGGCGACGCTCGCCCCGCTGCACCCGAGATACGTGTCCACCGTGGACAGCGGCAACCTGGCCGGCGCGCTCGTCGCGTTGGTGCAGGGACTTCTCGGATTGACCGTCAGACCGCAGAGGCGTGAACAACTCCTCGAAGGTCTGGTTGACACGGCAGAGGCTACTCGCGGCCGCATCGTCGTCGATGTCGGCGCGGAACTCGCTCCATGGACTCGGTCCTCTCGCGTCAGGGACGTTCGCGGCCGACGTGCCCGCGACGGTCAACGAACGTAACGCGCTGACGTCGACCAACGCTCTGGCACGTGGGATCGTCGCCGAGGCACGTCGAGCGTTGCGCGAGAGCGGGCCCTCGAACTTCGAGCCGTTCGCGGCACAGCTCGGCGACCTCGCGGAGAGAATCGTTGCGGCGCAGACTATCGACTCCGACGGTGACCTTGCGTTCTGGTGTCGAGCCGTGCTGGAGGGCATCGCGGCGTTGGATCTTCTGGGCGAACCCTCCGAAGCGCGGCTTCGTGCGCTGGCCCTCCGTGCGGCAGCGCTGAGCGACGGAATGCGATTCGGTCTGCTCTACGATCGGCGACGGCGCATCTTCTCGATCGGCTATCGTCTCGCGGACGCGGAGGGTCCGGGACGGCTCGACGCGTCCTTCTACGATTTGCTCGCATCGGAAGCCCGCCTCGCGAGCTTCGTCGCCATCGCGAAAGGCGACGTCCCGCAGCACCACTGGTTCCACCTCGGTCGTCTGGTGACCAACGTCAACGGCCGTGCGACGCTCATGTCGTGGGGCGGAACCATGTTCGAGTACCTGATGCCGCTTCTGGTGATGCGGAACTTCACCGGCACACTCCTCGACCAGACCTGCCGGGCGAGCGTACGACGGCAGATCGACTACGGGCGGGAACGCGGCATCCCATGGGGCATTTCCGAATCCGCGTATGCATTCACCGACCGTGCGGGCAACTATCAGTATCGCGCGTTCGGCGTCCCCGGCCTCGGGCTGAAGCGCGGGCTGTCCGATGATCTCGTGGTCGCTCCGTACGCCACCGCTCTGGCCAGTCTGATCGCTCCGGCTGCCGCAACGCGGAACTTCGAACGGCTCGCGCGCGCGGGACTCAATGGCCGGTTCGGGTTCTACGAGGCAGTCGACTATCGACCACGGCTCTCCAGCGACGCCGAGCAGCCGCCAGACACCTCGGGCCCCGTTGTGGTGCGCGCCTTCTTCGCTCACCACCAGGGGATGTCGCTCGTCGCACTTGCGAATGTCCTGTGCGACGACACCTTCGTCAAGCGATTTCATGCGGACCCGCGCGTCCAGGCGACTGAGCTTCTTCTGCAGGAACGTGTCCCGCGTGAAGCCATCCTCTCGGAGCCGCGTCCGGCTGACAGCAGGACGGCGGCGTCGACGATTCCGGTGTTCGCGTCGAGACGGTTCAAATCGGCACACACGGCGAGCCCGCACTCTCAGTTTCTTTCGAACGGTCGCTACACGGCCCGCGTGACCCACGCAGGCGGCGGCTCCAGCACATGGCAGAACCTGGCCGTCACACGCCTGCGTGACGATCGAACCTCGGATCCGGCGGGCCATAGCATCTACCTTCGCGCCCCGTGGTCGGGTCAGGTCTGGTCCGCGACCTATCAGCCGTGCTGCCAGGAGCCCGACGAGTACGAAGCCATCTTCGATCTCGACAAAGCGACGTTCCGCCGCCGGGACGGCGATTTCGAGACGCAGCTTCAGGTCACCGTGTCACCCGAAGACGACGTCGAGGTGCGGCGGCTGTCGATCACGAATCGTGGCGACCGGCCTCGGGAAGTTGAAGTCACGAGCTATGCCGAGATGGTGCTGGCGCGCCCTGAGGATGATTTCGTACACCCGGCGTTCGGAAAGCTGTTCATCGAGACTGACTACGATCCTCAAAGTGCCGCCTTGCTCTTCAGCAGACGGCCACGCAGCGCGGGCGAGGCCATCTGGGCGTTCCACGTACTGGGTGTGGAGGGACGACTCAGCGGCGCACTCGAATGGGAGACCGATCGCGCGCGATTCCTTGGCCGAGGGCGCACGTCCGGCAACCCGGTGGCGCTAGACGGCCGCGCACTCTCCGGCACTGTCGGTGCGGTGCTCGATCCGATCGCGGCGCTGCGCGAGCGCGTGCGCCTTCCGCCAGGGGCATTCGTGCGAGTGACGTTCGCCACTGGCGTGGCGACCGATCGCGCCGCCGCGCTGGCGCTGGCGCGGAAGTATCGCGACCCGAGCGCGGCATCGCGAGCGTTCTCGATGGCGTTCACGCACGTGCACATCACCCTGCAGCACCTGGGTGTGACTGACGACCAGGCGATCCTCTTCGATCGCCTGGCCTCTCGCGTGTTCGGCTCCGACGCTTCATGCATGAGCCCGGACGATCTCGCGCGTCAACACCCTTGGGCAATCGAATCTCTGGGGCTACGGCATCTCGGGGGACCTTCCTATCGTCCTCGTGCGAGTGACGGAGACCGCGGCTGTCCCACTCGCCCGTCAATTGCTGCAGGCGCAAGAGTATTGGCGACTCAAGGGCCTCAGGGCCGATGTCGTGATCCTCAACGAACATCCTGCGGAGTACCTGGACGAAACACAGAACTTCCTCGCCGGGCTGGTGCAGGATCCGCGGTGGGCCGGTTGGCTCGACAAGCCGGGTGGGATGTTCTTGCTCAGGTCCGACGGGATGCCCGAGCCGGACCGGCGGCTCCTGGGCGCTGCCGCCCGCGTTGTCGTCCGGGGGGATTTGGGTGAGTTGTCCTCTCAGCTGGAGCGTCCCGCGCCGTGGCTGTTCCAGGATGAAGAAGATGTACCGCCGACGGCCGAAATCAGGTCGCCGGCTCCACCGTCCGTACCGCTACCGATCCCTCCGGTGATCATGGATAACGGCGTCGGCGGCTTCGCCCCGGATGGCCGCGAGTATCAGATCGTGCTCGATCGAGACCGCGAGACGCCGCTGCCCTGGTCGAACGTCATCGCAAACGAGGGATTCGGCACCATTGTCACGGCATCGGGAGCGGCATTCACGTGGTCCGAGAACAGCCGCGAGAACCGGTTGACCCCGTTCGCGAACGATCCAATCGAAGATCCTACCGGTGAGGCGATCTACCTGCGGGACGAGGAATCCGGCGCAGTCTGGGGCGCGACGCCGGGGCCGCTGCCACGCGGAACGGAGAGTCCACGCTGGCTCGTTCGTCATGCTCCGGGCATCACCCGCTATCAGCACGCGGTCGCCGGGCTGGAGCAGGAGCTCGCCGTCGCGGTCGCGCCTGACGATCCAGTGAAGGTCTCGGTGCTGACGGTCACCAATACGTCAACGGCGACTCGTCATCTCAGCGTCTTCGGCTACGTGGAGTGGTGCCTGGCGCCGCCGCGCGCCGGCGAGCGCCGGTTCGTCGTCACGGAGCGCCACGAAACGACCGGGGCCATTCTCGCGCGCAATGCCTACAACACAGAGTTCGACGGACGCGTGGCGTTCTGGGGCGCGAGCGAGCCGGCTCAATCGTTCACGTGCGATCGCGCCGAGTTCGTCGGCCGCAACCGCACGCTGAGCCGACCGGGCGCGCTGTTTCGCGCTCGACTGAGCGGGCGCAGCGGCGCAGGTCTGGATCCGTGCGGAGCGCTCCAGCTCGACTTGCGGATCGAGCCGGGACAGTCGCGACGGGTCACCTTCGTGTTGGGCGAGGGCCTCGATCGCGCTCAGGCAATCGACCTCGCGATGCGCTACGGCTCCGGCGCCCACGCCGAGGCGACGCTCGACAGGGCGACGCGCATGTGGGAAAGCGCCATCGGCAAAATTCAGATCAGCACCCCGGATGACTCTTTCGATTTGATTGTGAATCGATGGCTGCTCTATCAGACCCTCAGCTGTCGAATCTGGGCGCGCAGCGGTCCGTACCAGCCAGGAGGCGCATTCGGTTTTCGCGACCAGCTCCAGGATGTGCTCGCACTGATCTACACGCGTCCGGAGTTGTGCCGTGCCCACCTCCTCCAGGCGGCATCACGGCAATTCGTCGAAGGAGACGTGCAGCACTGGTGGCACCCGCCCAGCGGACGTGGGACGCGCACGCGCTGTTCCGACGATCTGCTCTGGCTGCCGTATGCGGTCGCCGCGTATGTCTCGCGAACAGGCGACGAGGCCGTGCTGGACGAAGTCGTGCCGTTTCTCGAAGCGCCGCCTCTCGGGCCGGACCAATCCGACGCCTACACGCTACCGGCGGAGTCTGCGGAACGGGCGTCGCTGTTCGAGCACTCCGTGCGTGCCATAGCGCACGCCATGAAATACGGGGCGCATGGACTCCCTCTCATCGGCGCCGGTGACTGGAACGATGGGATGAACCGCATTGGGGATAAGGGGCGCGGGGAAAGTGTGTGGCTCGGCTGGTTTCTCGTCGTCGTGCTCAGGGATTTTGCTCCGATCTGTGAACGTCGGCAGCGCGGCGACCTCGCGCAGCGTTACGCCAACGAGGCGCGGTGGCTCACCGGCATGCTCGAGCTGTCCTGGGACGGCGACTGGTACCGACGCGCCTACTTCGACGATGGAACACCGCTGGGGTCCGTGCAGAACGAGGAATGCAAGATCGACTCGCTGACGCAATCATGGGCGGTGCTGTCGCAGACCGCACAGCCCCAGCGTGCCGAGCGCGCGATGGAAGCCGTTCGCGCGCATCTCGTGCGGCGCGACGCAGGGCTTGTGCTCCTGCTCACGCCGCCGTTCGACCGCACGGCGCACGATCCGGGCTACATCAAGGGATATCTGCCTGGCATCCGTGAGAACGGCGGCCAGTACACGCATGCCGCGCTCTGGACGGTCATCGCGCTGGCCCGGCTTGGACAGGGCGACGCCGCAATGGAGCTCTTTCACATGCTCAACCCGATCAACCACATGCGAACGCCCGAGGACGTCGACCGCTATCGTGCTGAGCCGTACGCAGTCGCGGCCGACGTCTACGCGCATCCGATGCACGTCGGGCGTGGCGGGTGGACATGGTATACGGGGTCCGCCGGATGGATGTACCAGGCGGCTATCGAAGCACTGCTCGGTCTGCGCCGGGCGGCGTCCACGTTCTCGATGAACCCGTGCATTCCGGCTACCTGGCCTAGATACTCACTCGAGTGGCGCGCCGGACGCGCGCTTTATCGAATCACGGTCATGAATCCCGAGCGTATGTGCCGCGGAGTGGCATCGGCGATGATTGATGGTCAACCGGTCGACCCCGGCGCGATTCCCTTGCTCGCCGACGACGACGTCACATACGACGTCACAGTCGTCCTTGGGAGGCGTGGCGTAGAGGACAAGCGCACGGCGGACTCCCGCGAGGTGGAACACAAGTAAACTACTCCATCGCTTCATCGCCGAACGTTCACTTTCAACGTGGACGAATCTCTGACCCGCCTCTCTCCGCCACCGTTGCCGGCAATCGAATCGTCTCTTGACGACGTCTTCAAGCTACCTATCGTGTGCTGTCTACGTGCTCATGTTTGAGGCGCGAATGACCCTGTCGTTGATTGCTGGATCGTGTTCGATCGGCAGCCACGGCGGCAAGTCCACTCTTTTTGAACTCGTCCGCTCGCCTCCCTCCTGCCTCCCGCGCGTCTTCCTTGAACAATTGCAGGCACTTCCTGAAGAACGCCTCCCCGAGCTTTTCCAGAGCAGGTGTGGGGGCGAACCGCCTGCGCTGGTACGCAACATGCTCCTCCAGGCATTACGTATGGACGCCGAGGATCTCCGACAAATCCCCCTCACTGACCGGCGGTGAACACTGGCTTGCGCTTGGCGCCGGCGCATCTGCGACGGCTTGTCGGTGCATCTCGATGCTCTGCGAGCGGTGACCTGCGTTGCGCCATCCGCACCACTGCTCTCCGCATTGCCGGCCGTTGCCGGACGATCTTGACCGGTGACCGGTGACTTTGTCGCGGCGATCGCGAAACTTCGGCAGTTGCCAGAGACGGATCCACCACGCGTCTGACGTCAACGCTGAAATCAGATCAACACAAGGAGAACACCATGGCTGAAGCAGGCACGCTTCACGATGCATTCATTGACGAACTGCGCGACACCTACGACGCGGAGAAACAGCTGACCAAGGCGCTGTCGAAGTTGGCGAAGGCCTCCTTCAACCCTAAGCTGCGGCAGGCGTTCGAGACTCATCTGGAGGAGACGCAGGGCCAGATCGAACGGCTCGAGCAGGTGTTCGAGAACCTGGACGAAAAGGTCCGTGGCAAGCATTGCGACGGCATCGCCGGCATCATCGAAGAGGGCAAGTCGATCATGGAAGAGGACTTCGATGAGACCACGATGGATGCATGCCTGATCGCCGCAGGCCAGCGGGCCGAGCACTACGAGATGGCGGCCTACGGGACCCTGATCGCCTGGGCGCACGCGATGGGGCACACCGAAGCCGCCAAGCTTCTGCAGCAGACGCTGGATGAAGAAAAGGCGGCCGACCAGAAGCTCTCGGACTTGGCAGAAGGCGGCATCAACCAGGGTGCGGCCGATGCGGCGCACCTCGATGAAGCGGAAGAGAGGATGGCGGGCGCGAGCGCTGGTCGGAAGGGCGCACCGGCCGCGAAAACGGGCCGCCGTTAGAGCTCATTCTGGTCGAGGGCGTCATGGTGTTGGATCCAGCTCCTGTCTGCCGGTGCAGCGGGCAGCCCACAATGACACCATGACGCCCTTCGTCAAGATGAGCATGCTTGACCTCAAGATCTTCGCACCTTCCGATTTGCATCGTCTCGAACACCGGGGCCGATAACGACGATGCGCTGCGTCAGATCGAGACGGTCTTGAAAGGCAACGTCGCAGTGTAGACGCGCCTCAGGCTTCGCAGGGCGCGGCGAGCCTTGGAAGCCGAGCGGGAATGATTCGAAAGACGTTGTCGGCTGGATCCACGACCGTGGGCTGGCTCTGTTGCTGCTGTCGATGGTTGCGATCTCTCTGGTGGGGCAGTTGGCGACGGGGTTGGCCGAGTACAACCAGAATCGAGGCGACCCGCTGCGAACGAACGTGTGGACACCGATCCTCGTGACTCTGCGAACGATCCGGAAGCGATGCCCGCTACAGCAGCCCTCAAGTCGAGCTGACGCATCGCTGTTGAGGACAAAGCCTCCGTCGCCCGTGGCCAGGACCGCAGCTTGCTATCAGATCGTCAGCAAGGAGGAACTGAACCATGAAGACCGCTGTCCTTGTGACGCTCCTGCTCTGCCTCGCACTCTGGGTTCCCTACTTCATAGTGTACATACGTCGGGGAAAGGCGCGCGGGCACACCTGGTTCACCTGGTGGAAGCCGCGGGGCCACTCCGACATTGGGCCGGACATCGGATTCCCAGAAACTCGACCCGGCGCAGACGATGCGCGTGGGGCTCGTTACTGATGGGTGCGTGATCGCTTTGACGGGGCTCGCGAGGCGCGGACCGCGAGCGATGTTCCACGTGTCGTCCGAGTTCATGGCTCGAGCGCACTTCGTGCGCGCGTACGTCTACGACGTGACCGTGACGACGAAACCGTCAGGCCTTCGCGGCGGTATCACGGCATCTGAGCAATGCCGAGCGCATCGAGATGGAACGGCTCGCCGCGTACGTCGTGGAGGCTCTCCTCCGCATGGTTGAGGTCCTGGAGACACACCGACGTTGGGGGATGCCCCGAACGCGGACACCGTCTTCGACATCGAGCCTGTTGTGGATGGTCAACCCATCGGACCAGCCGGATACTCGGCGACGTGGATCGACAAGTTGCTGAGCGGCGATCCAGTTGCCGCCAACCTGAGCCCAGGTGCCCCACCTGTCGATCCACGCCAACCGTGACCTTGCGCACTGATTGCGCTCTCTACTACCGATGCCCTCGATGCGGAGACATCTGGGCCATCGAGAAACTCGCGGCGCAGTCGCAGCGCGTGCATACCTGGGGAATTCCCTGAGCGCTTGAGCGCTAACCGAGAGTAGGATGGGCGGCATCCAGAATGGGCCCCCAGCGTCTACTCGCAGCGGAAGGGCGAGTACGTCATACGACGTGACCGTGACGAAGGACGAGACGGAAGGCTCCCGCGCCGCTACCGCGCCCATCTGAGCCACGTTCAACGTCTGGAGGGTGGACGGCTGATGTACATCCAGGTGAATCTGCCGGATACCTACGGGCCAACGGTGACAGAGGCGATGTCGGCGGTCGATGCGTCGTTCGACACGTGGCGACGGGAGCATCTCCGCAACCATCAGTGGTGCGTTCTCCGTGTCAGCCAGTTTTTGGTCGCTTATCGACTCGGGGGCTCACGCGTTTTTGTGCTCTGAGCTTCTGCTGGGTGTCCTGCCACATCGCCATCACGGCGTCGCCGCGCCTGCCAAAGCTCTGCGCGATTGTTGCGAGATTGCCGACCTCCACCCGCGTGAGATCTCCGAACCGTTTGCCGCTCGGAGCGTCGGGATGCAGCGCGGTAGGAGTCAACACGTCAGCCGCGTTGCCCGCCTGTCCCGCGCGGTCGAGCGCGTCCACAAATCGATCCCAGATCTCTTCTCGAACCGCGGGGCGAGTCGAATGTTCGCGCATTCTCGTCACCGCCATTCGCTCTCCACCATTACCGCGCGCCACCGCTCGGACAGGTCGAGCACTTCGTCACGCGAGCGGTAGACCTGCGACCGCGACAGGAGGCCAGTTACTTCGATCACGACCTCCCACCCGAATCTGTGGGTCTGCAGGGAGCAGACCGCGCGTAGCTCGCGGTCGCCCTTCGGCTTGCGCAGCTCGAACCCAGTGCCAGCGGGACAGAATTGCCGTCCCACGACGGGCGCTGGAGGGTGTTGGACATAGCGGACGGGATGGTAGCACGCGCCAGCGGGTCGATGTCAGTCGTCGTCGGCACGGTTGCCGGGCGCGTCAGGCACATCCGGCTTGTCTTCCATCCAGATGAATCCGCAGGCTCCGCACCGGAAAAACACACTGGAGGACAGTTCCGCGACGACGGTCAAAGCAGTCTGGTCGCACACGGGGCAACGCTCGGTTGTCACATCGCCAGGCGGGAGCCGACTCGGTTCGCTTGGGAATGGCATCGGCGATCAGCGCAGCCACACCCACGTGTGCCGACAGGTACCACATCGATACTCCGACACTCCGTGCGTTACGCCAAGGGCTACCGCGTCGGTCCCGCCACATGACGGGCAGTGCTTCGGTGACGGATCGTGCTCGCGCCGGCCACTCCGGGTGAGGGCGCGCCGGCCCTGATGTGCCCGGCGCTCAGTTGTAGACTGCGGCCTCGGGTATTTCATGAGTGCTCAGCGGTCTGAGCACACCTGATGCCGCTGACGCCCAGAGAGAAAAAGGGCACAAACCGACGAACGTCCTAGCAGTGTCTGGTGGGCGGTAGACCTTCTTCCATCTCGCAGTGGGTCAAGTTGATGCTCGGAGGATCACCACAATCATGAAACGGCAGACGCGCTGTCTCTCGCGTGCGCAAATCGCTGATGGTCGCCAAATCACGAAACATTGGCGACGGTTGTGCAATTGCCCGGACACATGGTGCCTCGAAGACGGATCGCGGCGACAATTCTGTGCGCTGTTGTATCGCTGGTCGGACCGGGGTGCGGTAGTTCCAGTGTGTCGAGTGTGACCAGTCCCAGCACCGTTCAGCGGTGCCAGACGACCGTGTCCGCGCCCACGGCGGCCTTCGGAGCCAATGGCGGGACCGGCACGGCGACTGTCGGTGCGCCGCGCGAGTGTACGTGGACCGCGTCGGCGCAGGCGAGCTGGATCAGCATCATCCCGCCGGCATCCGGCCAAGGCGACGGCAGCCTCTCGTTTCGGGTGGCGGAGAACCCCGACCCGGTCGCTCGGCAGAGCACCATCGCCGTCAGCGACCAATCCCTCGAACTGTCCCAGGCCGCCGCGCCGTGCGCGTACGCCGTCTCACCGAATACCGACGTCGTCGGCCCAGAAGGCGGCACTCTCACCATCGACGTGCGGACCAACGCGGCCTGTTCCTGGACGGCGAGCACCGATGCCCCGTGGGCGACGCCGAGCCCTGAAAGTGGCAAGGGCGCGCTGACCGTACGTCTCGCGGTGGCCCCCAATTCTGGTCCCGAACGGTCGGCACGGGCGACGATCGCGAGCCAGCAGCTCACGTTCTCGCAGCGAAGCCCCGCGCCGCCAGCCCCGGCTCCGGCTCCCCCGCCGACACCGCCCCCAACCCCGACGCCGATCCCTCCGCCGACTCCGGCACCACCCGCTCCGACACCGCCATCCGGCACCGCCCACGCCGGTACCGCCCACGCCGGCACCACCCACGCCGATACCGCCCACGCCGGCACCACCCACTCCGGTACCCCCGACGCCGGTGCCCCCAGCTCCGGCGCCACCGCCTCCGCCACCTTCAGCTCCGAAGACGGTCACGCTCTCCGGCAAAATCAAGTCGAGTTCGGGGATGTGTCCCAACGTGACGTACGTCCTAAAGGAAGGCACCGTGGTGACGACGCCAGCGACTGACTTCCAGAAGGCCTCGTGCGCGAGCATCAAGCCCGGCGACGACATCAAGGTCGAGGGCGTCGAATTGGAGGGTGGGATCATCCGCGCGACCGTTGTGACCAAGAAATGAGCGGAGTGCGCTACCCCTATCGATGCCGCCAAGTTGTCACATGGGCGGTGACGGGCGGCAGTTTTCTGCGGTGTACCAAAGCGCGGCCGTTGAACAATTTGAAAAGGCTGTAAGGGGCATCCATGACAGTCACGTCCATGCGCACCGCCAAAACGCCCGGGGACGAGGCGAATCGTCCCCGGGCACTCACGACCAAGGGCTGCCCTGGTCAGGTCAGCTCGTGATTCTCCTGGCAGCAGTGACCCCAAGTACTACGAACACCAGGAACAAGATGAGGAACACAGCCGCAAGAAACTTCGCGATTGCGAAAGATGCACCGGCGATAGTGGTAAAGCCGAGCACCGCTGCAATGACACCGATTACAAGGAACGTCAAGGCCCAACCAAGCATGGTGACCTCCATAAGGCTGAACCGCCTCATCAGGCGGAACGCGTTCCGAGCGTCACCATAACCATTGCGAACTGCATGCCGCAGCTACTCCAGCTCGCGCGTGCCGTAGCGACTCGCAGCGAGGCCCAGCGTCTGAGCACGCGTGCATCCAAATCCGTCGTCACCTCCGCCGTTGGCCTTCTGTGTCTTCTTCGCTCGTCTCCGCGAGTCCGAGCATGTCACCGACACGCGCGCTTTCAGGGCGCTGCGCAATTGATTCCGAGGAGTGACGCCGGTCTGGGCTCGACCTTGGCCAGCGACACCCAATCGGGCGGCAGCTGCGGCGGATCGCCGGTGTTGCAGGGCCGCCAGGGCATCCCACACGGTCGTCATGTAGCCATCCCTGATCGGGATGCAGCTTTTTCCGTGGATAGCCGAGAGACTCAGCGGGCATTCGACTTGCACTCGATTTGAAGCCCATGACCGAAGCAATCTACCGACGCCCGGGGGACTACGACCTTGAACACGAGGGAGACGACGAAGACGTTCGCGCGCTCTCGCGCCTGGTCTGCGCGCGGCAGCCGAAACGTGTGCTCGAACTCGGCGCGGGCTCTGGGCGCTTGGCTATTCCGCTGGCGCGACTCGGCGCACAGAAGGGATTCGATGTCGTAGGGCTCGAGCCCGCGGCCGAGATGCGCGCCGGTGCCGAAGAGAAGTGCTCGCTGGAACCGGCCGATGTCCAGCGCCGGCTCTCGCTCGAAGCGGGTGACATGCGAACTTGGATGTCCATGACACCCTTCGATGTGATTGTGTGCGCGTGCTCAACAGTGGCACACCTCCTTACCCTTGAAGATCAGCTGGCAGCGTGGCGCAGTTCGTTTGCCAACCTGCGCCAGGACGGGGTGTTGATCGTCGACGTGGTGATGCCGCCCCTCGTCGCGTATGCCGAGTCGCTCCAGACACCTCCACGCAGTCTCGTCGAACTCGACTTGGACACGCAGGACCCGCTCACCGGCACTCGGATGCTGCGCTACAAGACGACGCGCTATCTGGCGCACGAGCAGCGCGCACGCATCCGATTCCTGTACGACAAGTTTCTCTCGCTGCCGCCCAATCCGGCAGCGACTCACGTCGAGCGGTACGTGAGCGATTTTGAATCACATGTTTACTTCCCACGGGAGCTGCAGCTGCTCTACTTGTGCGCGGGTTTTGTCGTCGAAGCCATCTATGGCGACTACCGATTGCGCCCAATGCAGGAAGACTCGGGCCAGATGATCGTTGTGGGCCGCCGACCAGCTGTCGACTCCCTGTCCTTCCGCCGCCACCGTCGTTGATGTCTACCGTCGCCGGGCCAGTCTTGGTAGCTTCGCCATGGAGGCGTAGTCGCGGACGGTGTAGACGTTGATGCGCTCGGCTATGATCGCGAAGTGATCGAACATGTCGGGATCTCTGCCGTCGTCCATGAACCGGCCGGGCATCGCGATGAGGCCGCGGAGCATCGATCGGAACACGCCGATTCCCCTCGACGGATCGAGCTCGAGCACTCGGGCTATCATGCGCGGATAGAACTCCTCGTGCGGGGCCGTAACTTGGCGCGACGCGCGATCTCATGCAGGAGACCGCTGAACATCCACTCGTGCACGGGAAGGAGGACGTACCAGTACACGCGGCCCAGCAGGCCTCGAGGGTCGAACGTCGCCGTCTGGCGGACGAGCGATCGCCGGCCGTCGTCGAGCGGCGTGACCTGGAATTCCAGCCAGCCGCGGCCCGGCAACTTCAGATCGGCCCTGAGCCGCAGGCGTCGATCCGGTTCGTACGCGTCGACGGTCCAGCCGTCGATGACATCTGTCAGCCCGCAGTTTTCCGGATCGCGACGGCCGCGTCCCATGCCCACGCCTCCGAAACCGAGGTCCAGCCAGCCTCGCGCTCGCCAGAGGGAGTTCCCGAAGTACCAGCCGTTCGTTCCGCCAATCTGCCTGATCGGAGCAAAGACCTGCGACGGGCGGCGCGTCGACAACAGTGGTCCGCGTGTCGACCTTCTGACGCAACCGAGCGCCGCCCTCTATCGCCTTCGGCCAGCGCCACGCGCAACGGCGTCGGTTCGATCTGGAACGCGTCGAACGCGGCTGACGATCTGACCACCGTCGGGTTCTTCAACCCTTCCACCA
Source organism: uncultured Acidobacteriota bacterium (assembly GCA_963730995.1). GTDB lineage: Bacteria > Acidobacteriota > Vicinamibacteria > Vicinamibacterales > 2-12-FULL-66-21 > CAVSUB01. Next base: position 2,072,332 of record CAVSUB010000013.1, read on the forward strand.
GCGCGCGACCGACACGGGCCTGCGCCGGTGTCACCAGTGCGAGCCAGAGACCCGACAGGTGCGGCGTCAACAACGGCACCGGCAGCAGCCAGCGGCGCAGTCCGCGGAGCTGGGCATACTCCCGCATGATGTCACCGTACGAGACGACGTCTGGACCGCCGATCTCGAACACTTCACTGCCGTTGTCGGGCAGTTCCAGGGCCGCCGCCAGGTACGCCACCACGTCGTCAACGGCCATGGGTTGCGTCAACGTCGCGACCCACCGCGGGCACACCATGACGGGCAGCCGCTCGACCAGCGCCTCGATCATCTGGAACGACAGACTGCCGGCGCCCACCACGATCGATGCCCTGAACTCGATGACCGGAACGCCACTGGCGCGCAGGACGGATCCGGTTTCGGCCCGACTCTGGAGATGGCTGGAGAGCGAACCCGCCTGATCGGCCAGGCCGCCCAGATAGATGATGCGGCGGACGCCAGCACGAGCCGCCGCGCGGCCGAAGTTTGCAGCTGCATGCCGATCCACCTCCGCGAAATCGGCGCCGACCGACATGGAGTGCACCAGGTAGTAGGCCGAGTCCACGCCCGCGAGGGCGAGACCCAGCGACGCCTCATCGAGGCAATCACCCTGGACGACCTCCGTCGTTGATCGGGTTGCCCGGACGCGTTCGGGATTCCGCGCAAGGCACCGCACCGGACGGCCGGCCTCTTCGAACTGTCGAAGAAGACGGCCGCCGATGTACCCCGTCGCGCCGGTGAGGAGGACTGGTGCGTCCATGCCCCGGCCTATTCGTCCTTCGGCAGGATGACGCTGTCGATCACGTGGATGACGCCGTTGGTCGCGGCGATGTCGGTCTTCACGACCTTCGCGCCGTCAACGGTCACGCCGCCATCGCGGGATGCGATCGTCAGCGTGTCCCCGCTGACCGCCTTCGCCGAGCTGGTTTTGACCACGTCGGCCGCCATCACTTTCCCGGCGACGACATGAGATGTGAGGATGCGCTGCAGCTTCGGCTTGTTCTCGGGCTTCAGCAGCGCCTCGAGCGTTCCTGCGGGGAGCTTCGCGAACGCCTCGTCGGTCGGCGCAAACACCGTGAAGGGCCCGGCTCCCTTGAGGGTCTCGACGAGGTCGGCCGCCTGCAGTGCCTTCGCAAGCGTCTTGAACGATCCGGCCGCCACCGCGGTATCGACGATGTCCTTGTCAGCGGCGGCAGCACCCATGTTGGCGGCGGCGCCGGTGATGGTCATGGCGGCCACGATTCCTGCAATCATCTTCTTCATTGGTCTCTGCTCCGTGATCGAGTTGCGGGTTGACGAACTAACGAGTTGCGATCGCCGCCGGCTGCGCCCAGCGGTTCTGCACGCGCTTCCACGACACGGCCTGATACAGCCCGGCCAGACCGACCAGCCCGTAGACGAGTGCGCTGGCCGCCGAGACCTCACCGAACTGCATCCCGAACAGCGCTGCGACGAGATCGAACCGGGCGACGGCAACGAGCCCCCAATTGAGCGCTCCAACGACGACGAGGACCGCGGCGATGACGTCGATCTGCTTCATGACTCTTCCTCCTGTGCTGCGTCCGGCATCTTGCCGACGCAATGCATGTATTGACTGTAGTGCACATCTATTTGCTTTACAGTAAAATCAACGCTCGGCCGCAAAGTCATGTGAATGCGACGACAAGAACCGCGCGGAATGTGACTGTCACGACAAACTGGAGGCGGAATGCTGTCGGCAACGCTCGAAGAAGGGCTCAGGGACTATGCGATCGGCGGGAAGATTCGCGCCTTACGGCTGAAGAAGAAGATGGGGCTCGTCGAGCTGGGGCAGCATTCCGGGCTGTCGCCCGCGTTGCTCTCGAAGCTCGAAAGGGGGCGCCTCTTCCCGACGCTGCCGACGCTGCTGCGGATCGCGCTCGTCTTCAGCGTCGGCCTCGACTATTTCTTCGCCGGCGCGCGCGAGAAGCCGCTCGTGGCGGTGGTCCGCAAGGCGGAGCGGGTGCAGCTGCCAGAGCGTCAGGATGGGAAGGAGATGTCCTATCGCTTCGAGTCGTTGGACTACCCCGCGACCGAGCGGCGGTTCAACTCGTACTACGCCGAGTTCCTTCCCATGGCGCGGGACAAGGTCCGGTTGCACACGCACGCGGGCGTCGAGTTCATCTACACGCTCAAGGGCAGGTTGAACGTTCACATCGACGGCCAGGAGCACGCGCTCGAGTCCGGTGACTCGATGTACTTCGACTCCGGCCTTCCCCATGGGTACCGCCGCAGCGGCACCTCAACATGCTGCGCCGTCGTGGTTACGACAGCCTGATCGCCTTTTCGACGACCACCCCACGAGCTGTCGCTTCGGAAGCACGTCGGAAGAGTTCGCGTCGTCACCGCGGTGAAATCCTCCGCACAACGGACGGTCTCGAGATCGTTTGAGCGTCGTTCACAATCGCCCTCGACAGGTTCCTGAGGCGAAAACGACATGGTCCGAGGCGCGTTCACTGGCGCGCATGTTGATGCATTGCGCAGCGGCCGCGAGGATGAGTCGCTGTTTGCGCCGCACGTGTCGCTGGAACGAGACGCTCTCGCGACGGATCGCGAAGCCACGCGAGCAGACGGTCGAGAGGCCGGCAGTTGACGATTCGGTCCGGCGGAATGCCGGCGAGCCTGGCATGCAGCGATGGCTGTCTCAGCATAGACGAGCTGATCTGTGGCATGCGCGCTCGTCCTTCTGTAATCGCGAATGCCCTTCTGTTGCCGACGACTGCGCGAACGCCAGATCGCGAAGGTACCCGCCCCACCACAGCAGTCACGTCTGCATATGTTCGAGGACCCTGCACCGGCGTCGTCCAGAGCTGGCCTCAGTCCGCTCTAGGTAGTGGCGCCTCGGCCGGCCCGGAGATCACATCGCCGGTGGGCGTGAAGCGCGACCCATGACACGGGCAATCCCATGTCCGCTCGGCCGTGTTCCAGCCCACCGAGCATCCCATGTGCGTGCAGACGGCGGATCGCAGCGTGATCGTGCCAGCCGTGTCGCGATAAGCCGCAACCTTCGCGCCATTTCGTTCGATGACCCTCCCTTGGCCGCGTTTGACCGCACGAAGGGATTTTGCCTCCCCGCCGGCAAAGCGATCGCGTATGAGGTAGTACGGATAGTCGACGTTCTCTTTCAGGTAGTCCCAGAGGCCGCGGGTGATCGCCTTTCGACCCGGTTCGAACAGCTCGGTCCACGGGTTCGGGCGCTCGAGGATGGCGTCCGAGATCATGAGCCCAGCTAATGTGCCGAACGTCAAACCATTGCCGGCGTATCCGGTCCCCGTGTATTGGTGCTTCGCGCTCTGGCCGATGTAGGGAAGGCCATCGGGCGTTTCGATGACCTGACCCGACCAGCGATGTGTCAACTCGACATCGGAAACGAGTGCGCGGAGACGCTCTTCGAGGCGCCGATAACACGCCTCGGTATCGCTCTGTTGCCCGGTCTTGTGGTCTTCGCCCCCGAAGATCACCAGGTCGTAATCCCGGTGCGGCTCGACGCGAAGAAACTGGTAGGGGTGAGCCGTGTCCCACCACAGCGCATCGGGCACCGCATCGCGCCCCACACGCCCAGCGATCACGTAGCTCGTGTACAGCGCCAGCTTCGTTTGAAACAGGGTGGCTCCCGCGATGCCGCCGAGCCCCACGACCGGATTGTGGGTCGCGATGATCACGTCTTCGCACCTCACCGTATGACCATTGGCTTTCACCCCGAGGGGGGCGTCGCAGAACTCGTCAGCCTCGGAGTGCTCGTGGATCCGGCCCGCGAGTGCCACGAACGCCTTCGTCACGCCCGCGAGATACCGACGCGGATGGATGCGGGCCTGATCCGCAAAGCGCACGCCTGGCCGGCCCACCAGCGGCACCGAGTCGAGGTACTCCGCATCGAAACCCAACTCACCCGCCAGCTGGGCGTCGGACTTCAGGTGCTCCGGCTGATCGCTCGTGTCCTCACCGAGCGGCGCGTGGAGGTACCCGTCCACCCACTCGAAGCCCGCGTCGATATCGTGCTCGCGGACGATCTCGTCAATCTGCGCGATAGCGGCAAGACCTGCGTCCCAGACCGCCTGCGCATGCGTCCGGCCGAATCCTTTCACCAGGTCGCTGAGGCGGGTGTCGGTCACCATCGTCAGGTGCGCACTGGTGTGTCCCGTGTCGGTCGCGGCACAACGACCACGTTCGAGCACGACGACACGTTTCCCGGCCTTCGCGAGGAGGTACGCGGCCGTGAGGCCAGTGATCCCACCGCCCACGACGACCACATCGGCTTGGGCGTCGTCGGCGAGCTTGGCATATTGCGGGAACGTGGACGTGGACCAGTATGGAGTGGTGTCACGCGTTGCAGTAGGCATCGAGATCCCTTTCAACGTTCCGTCTCGGCATAGGCTTGTTCACTGCTGTAGTCCGCGGATCCGGTAATCATCTGCTTCGCCAAGAACAGCAGAAACCTGGCCACGGCCAGGGTCAGCGCCCGATCGCGAATCCACGCCATCGCAGTCAGTCCGCCCGGAGCTCCCCACGGCTTTGATGCACGAATCGTGTTTTGTCGCGGAACGTCCGATACGTCGCGGGCGCCTCTTCGAGCCCAATCCGGTGCGTGAGGTACTCGCCAGAGGTACCCGACGAGAACAGCATTTTGTGTACCGTCTGCGAGGAGAGCGGCATCGCATCTGCTAGTGAAGAGGGTAGGGAGATATTCTTGAAGAACCGACGACCGTTCTTACGGATCAAGAGGCGAGCAGCGACCGACCAGGAGCACTCCCGACAAGTCATTTGCGTACCAACGTAAGCACGCAAGGAGCACACGATGGGTAACCCGAGGGATGATGCTCCACTCGTGAACGGACCTGACGACAGGAGACTCACCTCGAGTCGTGCCTCTGCGTTGGAGGAAAACGTACAAGACCACGGTGACGCCTGAGCAGTTACGAGATCTGATGAAGAAGACGGACCTTCAACGCCTGACGAACAGGATGGAGGAGTTGGCCGAACCGGCCACGGCTACGGCGGTAAGTACGACCAAGGCGGGTGCGAAATCCTCGACGGCTGCGGCGTCATGACCTCGTCATGGCGATGGTCGCGATCGTGTTTCGGGAGTTGCCGCGACTGCTTGGTGCGGGAGACTTAGGCGATCGAACTGTTGGAATAGCGGTGGCTAACCACGCATCTCACCCCTTCGGCTCCGTCCCTCCGTCCTTCCGATCCCGCTTTCGGCGGTACAGCTCACGATCCGCCTCCGCCAGCAGGCGCTGGACGTTCGGACAGTCAGCTCGGGTTGATGCGGCCGATGCCGACGCTCATCGAGAGCCGGAACGGGCGCGTGTACCGCTCGTTGTGCTTGGCGATGTTCTCCTGCAGCCGGTTCATCAGGATCTCGGCGCTGTCGGGGCCGGCCTCGATGGGGAATGCCGTGAACTCGTCGCCACCGATGCGCGCGATGATGTCGACGCGGCGGTAGGTACCCCTGAGCACGTTGGCGGCGTCGATGACGACCTGATCGCCGGCGGCATGACCGAACGTGTCGTTGATCGGCTTCAGGCCGTCGATGTCGGCGAGCACCAGCAGCAGATCCTGCCCCTTGCGCCGCGCGAGCGAGAGGTGCCGTTCCGCGAGCGTCGAAAAGCCGCGACGATTGTACAGACCCGTCAGCTCGTCGGTCAGCGACAGGCTGCGCAACGCCTCCTCGAGGTGCTTGCGCTCGGTGATGTCCACCATGCTGCCCATCACCGCCGGCTTCTCCTCCATCGTCGTCCGCACGCTGCGCGATTCGACGAAGATGCCGCGACCGTCCTTCCGGATTCCGCGAATGATGTATTCGACGCTGTTGATCTCGCCCGCGAGGCGCTGACGGAGATTGTCCGACACGAGATCCCTGTCGATCGGATCGACCAGATCGAGCACCGATCCGAGCCTGAGCATCTCCTGCCGGCTGTATCCGAAGATCTCCGCCAGACGTGGATTGCAGTAGACGAGCCGCTCACCCTGGATCAGATACACGCCCGTCAAGGATTCCTCGACGAGCGCGCGGAACATGTCCAGCGAGATCGAGTCGGCAGGCTGCGGAAATTCCATTCAGGAATGGCCCTTCATGAACACACCGATGATGCGCGAGACCCGCGGGCAGCTCCGGTGCGAAATCGTCAGCGCCCGCGCCTACTCCGCGAGCAGCCGCTCGACGATCACGACGTCCTTCCACGCATCCCCGAGACGCGCATGGCGCTCGTAGATGCCAACCTCGCGAAATCCCACGTCGCGCAACAGCGCGCGGCTTGCGAGGTTCTCGACGAACACCCTCGAGACCAGCTTCCAGAAGCCCGCACGACGCGCGGCCTCGCTGAGCGTCTCCATCGCCATCCGTCCCGCTCCCTGCCCCCGGTGCTCGCGGTCGACGTACACGGAGAACTCCGCAATCCCTGAGTAGCACTCACGCGGGCGGTACTCCGACGTGCTCGCAAACGCGATCACCTCGCCGTCCGATTCGACCACGACGATCGGAAACCGCCGGCCGAACCAGGTCATCACGTCATCGTCTTCGCGGAGCCGCGTCTCGAACGTTGCCGTGCCGTCAGCGATGCCCTGGTTGTAGATCCGGGTAATCGCCGCCACGTCCGAGACTGCTGCGGGTCGACCCCGGAGCCCGCCCTCTCCGCTCATTCCACCCAATCGGCAATAAAGACGTTCGTCTCACCTTCCACCTTGGCGTTGCGGTTGGACGCGAACACCAGGTGCCTGCCGTCCGGAGAAAACATGGGAAAGCCGTCGAACGTCTCGTTGAACGTGACGCGTTCGAGGCCGGAGCCATCGAGGTTGATCAGATAGGCGTCGAAGTTCCGCTTCTTGGGGTCGTGGATGTTCGACGCGAAGATCAGTCGCTTCCCGTCCGGGTGCCACGACGGAGCGAAATTGGCGCCGCCCAGCTTCGTCAGCTGGCGCAGATTTTTTCCGTCGCGATCCATCACGAACAACTCGAGCTCTGTCGGGCGCCACAAACCTTCTTTCAAGAGTGCGCGATAGTCGTCGAGCTCGGGTCCAGGCGGCAGCGGCCGGCCGCGAAACGCCACGAGCTTGCCGTCCCATGAAAAGAACGGACCGCCGTCCGGTCCCGGACGAGTGGTGAGCCGCCTGTACGTCGGAACCATCCGACTTCATGGAATAGATCTCCATGTCTCCATCGCGCACGCTCGTGAACACGATGAGACCGTCGGGCGCGATCGTCGCTTCCGCATCGTATCCCGGCGTCCGCGTGAGCGGCGTCACCTTCGAGCCATCAGCTTCAGCTCGATAGATGTCGTACCCCGAATAAATCGGCCAGACGTAGCCTTTGTCGTAACTCGGCTTCGGCGGGCAGGCGGCCGAGGCTTCATGCGTGGACGCAAAAAGGATGTACTGGCCGCCAGGATAGAAGAAACCACACGTCGTGCGGCCTGTGCCCGTGCTCACCCGATGCTTGTCCGTTCCGTCGATTTTCATCGAGTAGATCTGGTCGCATGGATAGTCGGGGCGAGTCGACTGATAGATGAGGCGAGTGCCGTCCTGAGAGAAGTAGGCCTCGGCGTTCTCGCCACCCTCGGTAAGCTGCCGGATGTTCTTCAGGTGCCGCTCGGCGGCGATCTGTCCGGAGGCGGCAGGCTGCGGGGCCTGAGACTTCAATGGACTGATGGCGGACACGGCAATGCCGAGACCCACCGTAAGGGCAACACCCACTCTCAAATGACGCATGCTGGACCTGACGAGAAAACTGACGCTGTAAGATACCTGATTTCACACGCTTGCGCGACGCTCCCCCTCCCATTGATGTTTTCGTCGAGTGTGCCGATTACAACTACGTCCCAGAGCGCGCCCCGCCTTTCCGGATCGCGCCTGCTCGATCTCGTGTCTTCATGGCAATGCTCAAGTTTCCGCGCCCCGTCCCCGTGGTGGCCGCACTGGTCATCGCCGGAGGGGTCTGGCTCACGGCCACGGCTGCGCCCGGCCTGGGGCGGATAGAAGGCGCCGTCAGGCTGACCATTCCCACACGCGCGGCGCTGGCTTCCGGAGGCTACGCGCCGAGGACGGTCAACCGACCCGCGCCGCATCCCGGCACGGTGTCGGATGTCGTGGTTTTCATCCGGGACCTGCCCGGGGCGAAGAATCTGCCCGTCACCCATACCCGGATGACCCAGCAGGACGAGTCCTTCGAACCGCGCGTCATCGCGATCACCCGCGGCTCGACGGTCGAGTTCCCTAACGCGGATCCGTACTTTCACAACGTATTCTCGCTCTCGAGCGGCGCCGCTTTCGATCTGGGTCGCTACAAACGTGGGGACACTCGCTCGCGCGTGTTCACCCGGCCTGGACTCGTGAAGGTCTATTGCCACGTCCACTCGCAGATGAGCGGGAGCATCCTCGTTCTCGACAACACATATTTCACGAGACCGCAGTCTGACGGCACGTTCGACATATCGGACGTGCCTCCGGGCTCCTATCGCTTGAGCGCGTGGCAGGAACGGCTGGGCGAGACGCAGGTCTCCATCCACGTGCAACCGGGTCAGACGACGCAGGTCGAAATCAATCTGCCGCTGGGTTCCTCGTGACCCGCCCTTCATCGCCGCCGCGCCTCGTCGTGCGGACGTCGGTCGCCACACTGGCGACAGTGGCGGTCCTGCTCTCTGCGGTGTTCGTGGTCGTCACGCTCGACGTGCGGGAGCGCGTCCGAGCCGAGGTCACCGACAAGCTGGAGGCCCGGCTTCGCGTGCTGTCGGCACTCGAGGATCGCCGTGGCGACGAGCTGGCTTCGCAGGTTGCAATGCTCGCGGAGAACTCGACTCTCAAAGCTGCCCTCGACATCTACCAGTCGGAGATGGCGACGTCGAAGCATACGAACAAGTACGAGCTCGTCTCCACCGTGACACGCGAGCTCGAGAAGATCGCCGCGCGCGTAAGGCCGGACATCCTTGCCGTGACGGACGCTTCCGGCCGGACGGTCGCGGCGGCCGGCCGCCTCAAAGCCGCGTGGCCCGACAGCATGCCTTCGAGCGACGAAGGCAGTTCTCGCTTCGTCTCGCTCGGCGCCGGCGCGTATCGGCTGGCGAGCGCCGACGTCGGACTGCAGGACACCATCCTGGGCAGGCTCCAACTCGGCACCGCGCTCGACAAGGAGTACGCGCGAGAGCTCAGCGCTTTGTCGGGGGCAGCAACGCTGATCGCCACATCGGAAACGGTGCTGACGACGACCCTGCCGCCGGCCGTTGCCGCATCACTCACTCCTGACGTGCTGCGCAGCCTCTCGTCCTCTCGCGTCGCGCGTCTGGGCGACGGCGAATACGCCGTCCGCGAGCTGCTGCAGGAGCGTAACGCCGGCGTCTACGTCCTCGATTCAATCGATGCGGCATCCGCGCCTGCACTGATGAAGGCGAGCAGGACGATCTTCGTCATGGCGCTGGCGACCTTCGCGGTTGCCGGTCTCGCGAGCGTCTGGCTCGCGCGGACGCTCGCACGCCCGATCGACTCGCTCTCCCGCTCCCTCGAGCAGATGACTCGCGAGCGGGCGTTCGACGAGCCCCTGCCGAAGACCGGCTTCAGCCGCGAGATCGACGCGCTCACGTCGTCGTTCAACGAGATGATGTCGGCGATACGCGTGGCCGAGGGCGACACGCGCAGCGCCTACGTCGGAACGATTCGAGCGCTTGCGATGACGCTCGACGCGCGGGATCCCTACACGGCCGGCCATTCGGAGCGCGTGAGCGCGCTGTCGGTGGCTGTGGGTCGTCACCTGGGGCTGTCGGAGGATGACGTGGAGGTCCTCCGCCTCGGCGCGCTCCTCCACGACATCGGCAAGGTCGGGGTTCCTGACGAGGTGCTTCGCAAGCCGGGGGGCCTGACAGCCGAGGAGTTCGAGGCGATCAAGCTGCATCCGACACTCGGGGCCCGCATCCTCCGCAGCGTCCCGTTCCTCGCGCCGCACATCCCCATCGTCGAGCTGCACCACGAGCGGCCAGACGGCAGCGGCTATCCGCACCAGTTCCGTGGAGAGGAAATCCCGCTGCTCGCCAGGATCGTCCACGTCACAGACGCCTTCGACGCGATGACGAGCGCGCGCGCCTATCGCGGGGCGCGTTCGACCGCCGAGGCGCTCCGCGAGCTCTGGCGGTGTGCCGGCGCCGAGTTCGACGCCGAAGTCGTGCAGGCGCTGGCCGGAGCGCTGCCGTCAATCGAGCTGTCCTCCGCAATCGACCTACGTCCTGGAAGCGCTCGACTGGCGCTGGTCACTTCATCGAGCGGATCATGACACGCACACTGTTGCCGACCCGAAGCGTCCTCGTCGCGTGCACGACCGTGCTGGCTCTATCGCTTGCACCAATCCGCGCATCTGCGCAGCCGGCGACCTCAGAGCCATGGGCGGTGGAAGCCGTCGTCTCGGGCAGCTCAGATTCGCACGGGTTCGACGATCCGTTTTTTCTCTTCGACGTGACAGGCACAGGGCGCGTCCGTGAGGGGCTCGACATCATCGTGCGTCCGTACGCACATCGGCTGACCGGCGGCGATTGGACGTTTGAGATGTATCAGCTACAGGTGCGCTATGTGGCGCCCATCCGGGTGCCGTTGCGGTTTGACGCCGGGATCATCGCCTCGCCGCTCGGCCTGAACACGCTGGAGCTGGTGCCCTCGAAGAATCCCACGGTCGGCGCACCGTTCTTCTATTTCGCGCCACTTCCCCGCTTCGACGCGCGCTACGAAGGTGTGCAGCTGATCTCCGGCGGCTATCCTCTGGGCGCCATTGCCAGCAGCTCCGGCGCCCACTGGGACGCCAGGGCGGGCATCACGGACCAGAGCCCGACCCGGAAGCGCAATGTGTTCGGGTCCCAGGCCCCTGACGCCGAACTGCAGGTCCTTGCAGGCGGCGGGTATACGCCAGTCGCGGGAGCCCGCGTCGGCGCCAGCTTCGCGCGCGGCGCATACCGCAAGTCTCCGGCTATCCCGCAGCCATCCGTAGTCGCCGGAACCGACGCGGCGATGGTCACGGTCGAAGGCGAGTACGCGCTCGGCTATACACGCGTAACCGGCGAGTGGATCCGCGATGCCTTCGATGCCACCGGCGAGCCCGCGGTCACGCGTGGATTCAGCCTGATGGCGACGCGCACGCTCACACCGCGCTGGTTCATCGCCGGCCGAGCCAATCGCGTCTCGTCACCGGTCATCACACCTGCGCTGGATAGAGTTCGGCAGGCCGCATCGTCCGGTGAAGGCACGGTCGGGTACCGGTTGAACCCTGACGTCTCGTTGCGTGCGGCCTACCAGATGTCGCGATGGTTCGGGGTCGAGCCGTGGGACCGAGCGTTCGTGATGTCCGCCGTCTGGGCAAGGAGATGGAAATAGGGACTTGGGGTCGGGGCTGGGTCTGACCCTAGCTCAGCCTCGGACCCCGATCCCGACTCTATACTCATCTGGATGCGCTTCCGAGCCGGCGCGGCTCTTCTCATCGCCCTCTGCTCCGCCTGCACCAGAGGACCGTCGCAACAAGCAACCCCGACTCCCGCCACTCGCAACCTCCTTCTCATCACGATCGACACGCTGCGCGCCGATCGCGTCGGTGCGTACGGCTACCGATCGGCCCGGACGCCCGCCATCGATGCGCTCGCGGCGCGCGGCGCACGGTTCGACTCCGCTTTCAGCTCCGCGCCCATCACGCTGACTTCGCACGCCACGATCATGACGGGGCGGTACCCGCCCGGGCACGGAGCGCGCCACAACGGCATGCGGCTCGATCCCGCCGTTCCGACGATCGCAGACGCGCTGCGTCAGGCGGGGTTTGCCACAGCGGCATTCGTTGCGGCCTTTCCGCTCGATCGGCGCTTCGGTCTGACCAAGGGTTTTCAGACTTACAGCGATCGGATGCCGAGAGGCCCCCAGGGGCGGCTCGCCAGCGAACGTGCCGGCCACGTCGTCGCCGACGAGGCGATCGCGTGGCTCGACGAGCATCGTGCGGGCTCCTTCTTTCTCTGGGTCCATCTGTTCGAGCCGCACGCACCCTATGGCGATCCGTCGGACCATCGTCCGGTCGGCGAGCGCTACGACGATGAAGTGGCGGAAGCGGATCGTCAGGTGGCGCGACTCGTCGAAGCACTCGGGAAGGAATCGGCATCCACCTTGATCGCGGTCGCAGGCGATCATGGCGAAGCCTTTGGCGAGCACGGGGAAATCAGCCACAGTGTTTTCGTCTACGACACCACCCTGCGTGTGCCGCTGGTGATCGTGGGTCCGGGAATCGCGCCGTCAGTCGTGCACGGCGCCGTGGGACTCGTCGATGTCGCGCCGACGCTGCTCGGTCAACTCGGCCCGATCAAGTTCGACTCGGACGGAATCGACTTGAGGGCCGCGCTTGCGGGCGCCGAGCCTGCGCCGCGCGAGCTCTATGCCGAATCCTTTGCGCCGCTCCTCGATTTCGGCTGGAGCCCGCTGCGCGCGATCCGCGCGGGCGATCTGAAGTACATCGCGGCGCCAACGCCGGAGCTCTATCGGGTCTCCGTTGACGCCGGCGAGCGTGAGAACCTGGCACAGAAAGAAAAGACACAGGCAGCATCGCTCGACGATCGCGTGCAGCGGATCTCGCCGGCGACGCTCGCGACCGCCAGTCCGCAGGATCCAGAGGCGGCGGCGCGGCTGCGGGCGCTGGGCTATACCTCCGGAGGCGCCGCACCAACAGCTGGTGCCCGACCGGATCCCAAGGACAGACGCGAGCTCGCAGCGCGAATCGCGCAGGTGACCTCCGGGGAGCTCGAGGGTCCGCCACTCCAGCAGGCGCTCGAACAGATCCTCGCGAAGGACCCCGCGAATCCGCAAGCTCACGTGCGCCTGGGATATGTGCTCATCGACGCGGGTCAATGCCCCGCCGCGGAGCGTCACTTCAAGCAGGCGATTGCCGGCCATCTCCCGGGCGCGGACGGGTACCTGGGTCTCGCCGCATGCCAATCGATGTCACGACGATTCGATGCAGCAGCGGCCACGCTTCAACAAGCCGAAGCTGTCGAGCCCGAGAATCCCGTTGTCGTGGCGAATCGCGGCGTCGTTCTCTCCGACGGCGGTCGTCCGCTGGAATCGATCCCGCTGTTCCGTCGTGCGTTGACGCTCGACCCCGACTTCAACGAAGCGCGCTTCAATCTCGCCTTGGCGCACCTGCGGGCGGGTCAGAAACCGGACGCGGCGCGCGAGGCGGACGAGCTGCTGCGGCGGCTGCCAGCGGACGCGCCGCAGCGTCGCGAGGTCGAACGGCTGCGTGAAGCCGCCCTCGGAAGTGGCAAATGACATTGGTCCCACACAGCCAATGCTTTACAACCCATTTCGTCACTCAATTCGTCACAATCCAAAAGCTGACTGGACCGGCTCCAAGGCTTTGGATCCCGCGCTGACGCTGCAATTCGTCCCACCTGCGGGCCGTCCCTAAATCGTTACGTTCTGTTGACTTGTGGACCGCACTTCGTCCCTCTGGGCTGGTGCGTTTGTTGCTCCATTGCGACCGGCGCGGTAGCGCCAACCGTCATTCGTAATCGGAGGCGAAAAGAAAGATGCGAAGAATCATCGTCACGATGATGTTCATCGTGCTAGCTATTGCTGCACCATCGCTCGCGCAGCAGACCACCGGAAACATCAGCGGCCGACTCGTCGACGCGCAAGGCTCGGCAGTCCCCGGCGTCACGGTCACAGCGAAGAACCCTCAGACCGGTTTGACTCGAACGGAGACGAGCGACGCCGAGGGCATCTACCGGCTGACAGCGCTTCCCGTGGGTGTCTACGACGTCACTGCGGAGCTCCAGGGCTTCAGCAAGGTCGAGAACAAAGGGATCATCGTCAACATCGCCCAGACGCTCGACCTGAACATGACCCTCAAGGTGGCGAGCCTGTCCGAGACGGTCACCGTCACCGGAGAGAGCCCGCTCATCGAGACCTCCTCGTCGTCTGTCGGCGGTGTCGTTGACATCCGGCGGATCGAGAGTCTCCCGCTGAACGGGCGTCAGTTCGCGAATCTCGCGGCAACGATTCCCGGCGTCGGCCTCGGATTCCACTCCGACCCGACCAAGAGCACGCAGTACGCGCCGCAGATCAACGGTGGCGCGGGCCGCAACGTGAACTACCAGATCGACGGCGGCGACAACAACGACGACACCGTCGGCGGCCTGCTGCAGGCCTATCCGCTGGAAGCGATCCAGGAATTCAACTTCGTGACGCAGCGCTTCAAGGCGGAATACGGCCGGAGCAACGGCGGCGTCATGAACATCGTGACGAAGAGCGGCACGAACAATCTCACCGGAAGCTTCTTCGAGTCGTTCCGCGACAAGTCGATGAATTCCAAGACCGAGACGGAGAAGATTTCGAACGTCGACAAGCAGGACTACCGGCGTAACCAGTACGGCGGCAGCTTCGGCGGTCCCATCGCGAAGGACAAGGCCCACTTCTTCGGCGCCGTCGAGCGGACGCAGCAGGATACGACGCAGACCGTCAACACGAAGGGGCTGTTCCCGACGCTGGACGGGCCCGCCACCGTTCCGTATCGCGAGAACCTGGTGACCGGGAAGGTCACGGCGAGCCTGAACGCCAGCCAGTACGTTTCGGTCCGCTACGGCTACAACAAGAACACCCAGCCGTACAACCCCGCCGGCGCCTCCGCGACGCCCGACAACTGGGGCGACAGCATCAACAAGTTCAACTCGATCAACCTCAATCACAACTGGGTGCTGCCTGGTCAGCGGCTGAACGAGTTCATCTTCCAGTACGCGGACTTCAGCAACAACATCGCATCACGCTCGTCGGCTCCAAACGAGACCTTCCCCAATGGAGTACAGACTGGCGCCAACGTGAACACACCGCAAACTACTGAACAGAAGAAGTACCAGTTCCGCGACGACTTCTCCTGGCACGTCACCGGACTGGGCGGCCTCGGCCACGACTTCAAGGCAGGCGTCAACTACATCAACGAACCGAGGCTCTATCTCACCTTCAACACCGGAAAGGGTGCGATTTTTAACACGCATCTCACCAACGACCCCAACGGGCCGATCCAGACGGTGACGGTCAGCGATGGCAATTCCTCGGCCAACGTCCCTACAAAGCAGTTCGGCACATATGTTCAGGACGACTGGCGACTGGCACCACGTGTGACGTTGAACCTCGGCCTCCGCTACGACGTCATGGACGGCTACGCGTTCGATCAGTCGAAGAATCCGAACTTCGTCGCGGTCGCCGCTGCGGCGAAAGCCGGCCTGCTGACGGGCATCAAGGGTATGGAGAATATGGGCCTCTCGTCGCAGAACGATAAGAACAACTTCCAGCCGCGTATCGGTGGCGCGTATGACGTCCGCGGCAACGGCAAGGACGTGGTTCGCGCAGGATGGGGCATCTACACCGACTTCGGGTATTCGAACTCGAACGTCCTCTTTGCTGCGACCGACGCATCGGGCAGCGGCTTCGGGCAGGTATTCAGCGTGGACCAGCCCGCCGGCATCAAAAACCCCGACGGCAGCTTTTACCGAGCCGGCCAACCGCTCTCCAACATCCAGAGTCAGAACCAGGTCACTGCGGGTGCAGCCCCGTTAGTGGGACAGTGGGTCGACCCGAGGCTCCAGCAGCCATGGACCCGCCAAACGAACGCCGGCTGGTCACACGAGCTGATGCCGAATACGATCGTGAACGTCGACTACGTCCGCTCGATCGGCGGTGATCTGAACTACCGGCCGCGCATCAACCAGCGCATCGCCGGCACGAACATCCGCCGGCTCGCGGCGCTGGTGCCCTCGCTCAGCCCGAACGTAAACACCACGCGCGCGGCGGTCAGCCGGGGGCGCAGCGAATACAACGCGCTCATCCTCTCAGGCCGCCGTCGCCTGTCCCACGGACTCGACTTCACTGCGTCCTATACGCTGTCCGAAGGCGAGAGCACGATCGGGGCCGCCGCCGATGAACTGAACTTGTCAAACATCCAGGATCCGAACAATCCGTTCGACGATCCACGCCAGTTCGGCCCGAATCTTACGACCGATGCGCGCCACCGGGTGACCGCTTCGGCCATCTGGCAGGCGCCGTGGGGCATTACTGTCGCACCATTCTTCCTGTTCCGATCCGCGCTACCGGTCTCGCTGATCGACGGCCGCGACCTGAACCTGGATGGCGATATCTTCGACATCCCGACCACCGCCTATCGCGTGACCGGATATGACTCCACCACGCACACGGCGACGATCGAGGCTTTCGGGGATTGCAAGACGGTCAATTGCGGCCGGGCGCTGGCCCAGTCGCAGTTCAACCTGCGCGTTTCGAAGTCGTTCGCGCTCCCCGGCCGCATGCGCGTCGAGGCGTTTGGCGACGTGTTCAACCTGTTCAATGCACTGAACCCGAGTTACAGCACGTCCACGACCAATCGCCGCGTGACCAATCCGACCACCGGCGCGGCTGATCCCACACTCCTGCAGCCGAATTCGTTCTCCGGTGATGTGCAGCGCCCCGAACAGCGTGTCGGCCAGATCGGGTTCCGGTTCTCGTTCTGATGGAACTGATGCTGTAGCTATCAGCTATCAGCTTCCGGCTTCAGTTTTCGGGGGCGCCTCACGGCGCCCCTTTTTTTGTGTACGCTAGCGCTAGTCCAAGCTGGCGTGGTCGTGCGAACCACGGCCCGAAGCCTGCATTCGGAGTTCGCTTATGAATCCCAACACGGTCGCGCCCACCGAGACCCGCCTCACCGACGCCGAGCTCGTTGCCCGCACGAAGGCCCACACGATCTTCGAGTGGTCCGCGCAGTCCAAAGTGGATCCCATCCCCGTCGCCGGAGCGAAGGGTTGTTGGTTCTGGACGCCGGACGGCAAGCGATATCTGGATTTCAACAGTCAGCTGATGTGTGTGAACATCGGCCACGGCGACGAACGCGTCATCAAAGCAATCCAGGACCAGGCGGCCACTCTTGCCTACGCCAACCCGTTCATGGCGACCGAGCCCCGCGCGAAGCTGGGCGAAAAGCTCGCGTCGATCGCACCGGGTGACATCGACGTCTTCTTCTTCACGAACGGAGGCGCCGAGGCGAACGAGAACGCGATCAAGATCGCGCGCATGTACACCGGCCGTCACAAGATTCTCGCCCGCTACCGCTCCTACCATGGCGGAACGTCCGGCGCGATTACGCTGACGGGCGACCCACGGCGCTGGGCTTCAGAGCCGGGCATTCCTGGCGTCGTCCACGTTCCGGATCCGTATCACGGCATCCAGCGCGGCTGGGATCCGGTGGATCTCGCGCTCGCCAACCTCGAAGAGATCATTCAGCTCGAGGGGCCGCAGACGATCGCGGCGTTCTTCCTCGAGACCGTGACGGGCACCAACGGCGTCCTCGTACCGCCCGACGGATACCTCGAGGGCGTCCGTGCGCTGTGCACGAAGTACGGAATCCTGATGGTTGCCGACGAGGTCATGGCCGGCTTCGGCCGGACCGGCGAGTGGTTCGCCATCAACCACTGGAACGTCGTGCCGGATCTGTTGACCATGGCGAAAGGATTGACGAGCGCGTACGTGCCGCTCGGCGCCGTCGGCATGCGGCGCGCCATAGCCGATCATTTCAGCGACAAGGTGTTCTACGGCGGCCTGACGTACAACAGCCACCCGATCGGATGCGCCACGGCGCTCGCGACGATCGCCGTCTACGAAGAGGACGATCTGCTGGCGCGTGCGAGGGCGATGGGCGACGTCATGAAACGGCACATGCGGGATCTCGAATCGCAGCATTCGATCGTCGGGGCGGCGCGATCGCTGGGCCTCTTCGGCATCGTGGAGCTCGTGAAGGATCGGAAGTCGATGGAGCCGCTGGCGCCGTTCAACGGCACATCGGAACCGATGCTCGCGCTCGGCCGCTTCCTCCGGCAGGAAGGGCTCTACACATTCGTCCGGTGGAACACGATCATGACGAACCCGCCGCTGACGATCACGGAGGAGGAGCTCGCGCACGGGTTCGGAATTATCGATAGGGGGCTCAAGGAGATCGCCTGACGGGATCCGGTGTCCAATCCTTCGCTCAGATCCCGATTCACAACGCCGCCGCGACAGCGGCGGCAACCTCTTTCGTCGTCGCCTTCCCTCCCAGGTCCGGAGTCCGCGGACCGCCCTCACCAAGCACGCGTTCGATTGCCCGGACGATTCGGTCGTGCGCCTCGGTGTGTCCGAGATGGGAGAGCATCAACGCGCCTGCCCAGATGGCGCCGATCGGGTTGGCGATGCCTTTTCCCATGATGTCTGGCGCGGATCCGTGAATCGGCTCGAACATCGACGGAAAACGGCGCTCGGGATTGAGGTTCGCGCCCGGTGCGACGCCAAGGCTTCCGGACACGGCGGCGCCCAAGTCCGTGAGGATGTCGCCGAACAGGTTGGACGCCAGAATCACGTCAACGCTCGCCGGGTCCGTGATCATGCGCGCGGCCAGGGCGTCCACGTGATACTTCCGCCACTCGACGCCTGGATAATCCTTCGCGACTTCTTCGACGACCGTGTCCCACAGCACCATCGAATGCTGCAGCGCGTTGGACTTGGTCGCGCTGGCGAGCTTGCGTCGCGGGCGCTTGGATGCCACCTCGAACGCGAACCGCGCGATTCGCTCGATGCCGTGGCGTGTGAAAAGGCCCGTCTGCTCGGCCACCTCGTAAGGCGTGCCGACGTGCAGGCGCCCGCCGAGCCCGGCGTACTCCCCTTCGGAGTTTTCCCGCACGCAGACCATGTCGATATCTGCCGTCGTCCGGCCCGCGAGCGGCGTAGCGACACCGGGCAAGAGACGCATCGGCCGCAGATTGACGTATTGTTCGAAGCGCTGGCGCAGCGGCAGGATCAGCTCCCAGACCGAGATGTGATCGGGCACGCGCGGGTCGCCAATCGCGCCGAGAAAGATCGCCTCGAACTGCTGGAGTTGATCGAACCCGTCCGGATCCATCATCCGCCCCTTGCGGCGGTAGAACTCGCAGCCCCAAGGGAACTCCTTCATCTGCAGGATCTGCGGCGCCGCGCGCTCGATGACCTCGAGTGCCGCAGGCACGACCTCCTGACCGATACCATCACCCGGAATGATTGCGATTTTGTGCATTGGAGAATTTTACTCGGGACTCGGCGCTCGGTCGTCGGCGCTGACTGGAGGGTTCTATCAGCTCTCTTACAGCCGCGGGGCCTCGCCTGTGGGTCAGCTTGAGTCCTGGCGTGGTTCCAAGATTCCTGCCGCTGGGCTGCCGCCAAAGGAGATGATGTTGCCGTCGGGGTCCTCGATATAGAAATCCTTCGTCCCCCAGGCCGTGACTGCAAGCGGTTTCATGATGGTTACGCCGTTGGCGACGCACCGTTCGTAAAACGCTTCGATGCCGTCGACGCCGGCCGAGGCGTCAAGATGCTCATTGTCGCGCCGCCAGCAGCGCTCCGCTTGGTTTTTGGGCGCCTCCTTCAGGTGGAGTTCCAGTCCGTTCAATTTGCCGATGGCGTAAAAACCGTCCCATGGTTCGCCGAACGCAAAACCGAGCTTGTTGTAGAACGCGATCGAGCGTTCAAGGTCATCGACAAGGAACTGCGGCGCGAAGGACGTCAGCCGCGGCATGGCCCATCATCGTACACCGTGCCGCCCTTTGCGTCAGCGTCGGCCGTTTTCAAACTGACCCGCCGCCGTCCCCGGTCGGGTTCGGAGATGTAGCTGCGCACGCTGGAGCCGGTGAGGCGTCATGAGCGCCCCACAGGACATGTTTCACTGCTTGAGCGTCGCTCGATCGCGCGATACATCCTCGCCGTAGGCGGTACCACGGCCTTCTAGCTTCTAGCTTCTAGCTTCTAGCTTCTAGCTCCTAGCTCCTCGCTCCTGCCACGTACGCCGCGAACGCTCCAAGCAGTCCCAGCATCGCCGGCGTGAGGCCTGCGACGTTCGCCCCGCTGTGGAACACCTGGAGCCCGCCCACGATCGCGACGCCAGCAACGATCGCGGCAAGCGCTCCGGCTGGACTCGGTCGCCGCGAGAAGAGACCCGTCAGAATCGGGACAAACAGCCCGACGGCCATCAGCGTGTAGAAAATCGTCAACGCATTGATGACGTCCTCGGCCACGATCGCCACGAGGACACCAAGCGCGCCGGCGCCGACAGCGGTCAGGCGCGTGACGCGAAGGACCTGGCCATCGTCCGCTGAGCGGTTCACGAAGCGCTTGTAAAAATCCTGCGACAGCGACGTCGTCAGCATGAAGAGGACCGCATCGGCGGCGCTCAGCTCCGCCGAGAACACGGCGGCGAGCCCGATGCCGCCGACGATCGGCGGTACGCCGTGCATCAGGATCGTGGGGAGTGCGAGACGCGGCGCCTCGAGGCTGGGGAACTGCAGGCGCGCGATCATGCCCATGATGACAGGGACCATCGCGTACACGGCCAGCCCGATCGCGTTTGCGCCGACGCCCAGGCGCACCGCGCGATCGTCGCGCGCTCCGTAGATCTTCTGGAGCAGTCCGGGGGACACCACGAAGGCGGGCGCCAGGATCGCCAGGTAGATCAGTCCGGAGTGGCCGCCCTGCCACGGATTCCAGTAGTCCGGTGCCGGGTTGAGACCTGCGACCGCACTCCATCCGCCTGCTGCCCCGAGCGCGAGGGGCAGCGCAATCGCAAACCCGACCAGCTTCACGGTGAGCTGCACCATGTTCACCCACGCCGAAGTCAACAGACCGCCGGCCGTGAAGTAGATGGTGATCAGCAGGCCGCCAACCGCGCACCCGACTGCCGGCGGGACTCCGACGATCACATTCAGGATCGAGGCGATGGCGATCAGCTGCCCCGCGAGAATGAAGAGCGACCCAACCCAGAGCAGTATGGCGATCGCCGTACGAACGGACACGCCGAATCTGAATTCCAGAAAGTCGCCAACCGTGCGGAGGTCGTGCTCGGCGGCGGCGCGACGAATCGCGGGACCAATCCAGAGCGCGAGCACGAGCGAGCCCACCGCGGCCGACCCGACCCACCAGACAGCGGATAGCCCGTCGCGGTAACCAAGACCCGTGGCGCCGACAGTCGATCCCGCGCCGATGTTCGCCGCGAGCATCGTCGAGAAGATCAGGCCTGGGCCGAGCCGACGGCCGGCGACGAAGAAATCTCCTGCGGTCTGCACGCGGCGACCGATCCAAAGCCCGAGCGCAATCTGTGCCGCCGAATAGGCAACGAGCAGCGCCAGGTAGCCCATCAGCGGGCCACTGCGATGGGAGTGCGGATGCGGGAACGCAGCGGAGCGCCGCGTCGCGGGCACGCAGCCGGCGGAAGCGGCCTGGACATCAGAGGCCAGCGATACTATCCGATGGCCCGCGTGTTTGACAACGCGCAGACGTTCCAGTAGAAACGGATGAACCTGTCGTCTTCTCAGTCTTCCGAATGGGCACCGCACAGATCGACCGCGTCCTGGCTGAGATCGATGCGGCGTCGGCGGAGGCTGTCGCGTTCGCCGCCGATCTGGTTCGCATTCCAACGGTCAATCCTCCCGGTGAGGCTTACGACGACTGCGCGCACTTCATAGGAGATCGTCTGGAGCGCTGCGCTTTCGATGTCGAGTACTTCCCTGCCGAAGGCCTTCCCGAACACACCCAGAGCCACCCTCGCATCAACGTCGTCGGGACCCGGCATGGACGCGCTCCACATCCTCTCGTGCACTTGAACGGGCATTTCGACGTCGTGCCTGCCGGCGAGGGCTGGACGCGCGATCCATTTGGCGGTGACGTCGTCGACGGCAGGATCTACGGCCGGGGATCGTGCGACATGAAGGCCGGAATCGCCGCGGCGCTCTTTGCCGTCGAAGGCATCCGCCGCGCAGGCGTCGAACTGAATGGCGAGGTTGAAATCAGCGGCACTGTGGATGAAGAGAGCGGCGGGTTTGCCGGCGTCGCGTGGCTCGCCGAGCACGGGCGTCTCAGCGCCGTGCGGACCGACTACGTGATCATCCCCGAGCCGCTGTACGTGGACCGTATCTGCATCGGTCATCGGGGCGTCTACTGGTTCGAAGTGTTGACGCGCGGACGCATCGCGCATGGCAGCATGCCCTTCCTCGGTACGAGTGCGATCGACCACATGGGCGTCGTGCTCGACCGTATGCAGCGGGAACTGGCGCCGCGGCTCGCGTGCCGGACGACCGCGGTGCCGGTGGTGCCACCGGGCGCCCGGCACGCGACGCTGAACGTCAACGGCATCAACGGCGGGCAGCCGGTCGGCGGAATCCAGACGCCGTGCGTTGCCGACATGTGTCGCGCCGTGTTCGATCGGCGCTTCCTGCTCGAAGAGGGCTTCGACGCGACGAAGTCCGAGATTGTCGAAATGCTCGACGCCATCGCGCTGGAGATGCCCGAATTCCGGTACGAGCTGAAAGACTTGATGGTGGTGCATCCCGTGCGGACGCCCGACGGTTCACCTGTCGTTGCGGCGCTCGACCGGGCGCTGCACCGCGTCCTCGGTCGAAGCGGCGGTCTCGTCGCCAGCCCGGGTAACGTACGATCAGAAACACGTCGCACGGATCGCGGGCGTGCCGCACTGCGTGGCCTACGGTCCGGGAATCCTGGACCTCGCGCACCAGCCCGACGAATATTGCAATATCGAGGATCTGACCAACGCAACCAAAGTGATTGCCCTGGCGATACTCGAACTGACGGGAACAGTCTGACCCTCCGGGCAGCCTGATGGCCCACGCCGCGATCCTGAGCATCGACGAGACGTGACGTGACCGAGGAGGCCGAGCGATGCGCAAGTCTGTATTCTCAGTAGCTCTCTTGATAGCGATCGGGTTGATGCTCTGGGCGCCCAGTGAGGCGCACGCGCAAGCTACCGGCAGCATCGCCGGTGTCGTAACCGACGAAACCGGGGCCGTGATCCCTGGGGTCACCGTCACGATCAAGAACACGGCCACGAACCAGAGCCGGACGACGGTGACCGGCACTGACGGCTACTACTCGGTCCTGTTGCTCCAGCCTGGAAAGTTCGAGGTCAAAGCAACGCTCGCCGGCTTCAAGACGGTCACACGCGACGACATCACCGTGACCGTCGAGTCGACCTCACGTGTCGACATGAAGCTTGGCGTCGGCCGAGTCGAAGAAAACGTCACTGTCTCGACGCAGGCGCCGCTCGTCGAAACCTCGAACGCCACCCTCGGCATCGTCGTGGATCAGAAGAAGCTCGTCGACCTGCCGCTGAACGGACGCAACTTCACCAACCTCGGCCCGCTGCTGCCAGGGGTCATCGCGGCGCCCGCTTCGGTCGGAGGCGCGTCCGGTGATGCGACGCCAGGCGGTTTCGGGGCGGCCACGGCCGGTTTCAGCGTCAATGGAATGCGGAACCAGTCGAACAACTTCCTGCTCGACGGCACGAGCAACAACGACACGTTCAACACAGGTTTCGTGTTGCGACCCCCGCCAGACGCGATCCAGGAATTCAAGATCCTGACGCATTCCTACAGCGCAGAGTACGGCCGCAACTCCGGCTCCGTCGTCAACGTCGTGACCCGATCGGGCAGCAATGCCGTCCACGGAGCGGCCTGGGAATTCAACCGCGACGACGCGCTCCAGGCGCGGAACTTCTTCGCGCCGACGAGCCAGGCCAAGCCGAAGTTGAAGCAGAACCAGTTCGGCGCGAGCTTCGGAGGGCCGATTCAACGGAACAAGATGTTCGGATTCGGGTATTACGAGGGACACCGCAATACGAGCGGCCAGACGCTGAATATCGTTGTCGCGTCGGACGCTCAACGAACCGGCAACTTTGGATCGACGACGATCCGCGATCCGTTGACCGGAACGCCGTTCACGAACAACACCATTCCTGCGGATCGGATCAGCTCGAGCGCCCGGCGGTTGCTGGACGACTTCGTTCCCCGCGCCAATGACGCAACGGGCACACGGTACATCGCCTCCCCCGACGCGACCGACGACCGTGACCAGATGGGGCTGCGGTGGGACTACAACCTGTCGCGAAACAACTCGCTGCTCGTGCGGTACCTGCGCAGCAAGACCGACTCGGTCACGCCGCCAACGACCCGCCCGATCGGAACCGTCGCCAAGGCGACTCTCCAGGACGTGATGGCCTCGGACACCCACATCTTCACGCCGCGGACGATCAATGTAGCGAGGTTCTCGTACAACCGAATTGGGGCCTCGCCGCAGGCCACGAGCGGGCTGTCGAACAACGACTACGGGATCAACGTGCCGCAGAACGTCCCGATCGCGGCGGGTCTCGCCAACATCTCCCTCACCGGGTTCTTCAGCGTCGGCGATGCACAGCAGCCGTTCGTCAGCCGGCTGAACGAAGTGTCGCAGTTCACCGACGACGTGACCTGGGTGTTCGGACGGCACTCGACGAAGTTCGGGCTCGACGTGCGCCAGGAACACATGGTCATCAACTTCGTGAACCGTCCAAACGGGGACTTCACGTTCACCGGATCGACCACCTCTGGGTCAGGTAACGCACTCGCCGACTTCCTGCTGGGGCTGCCGGCGCAGTTCAGGCGCGCGACGCAGAACAGCGCGCAGGATGGCAAGGGGTGGCTCTACTCCGCCTACGTGCAGGACGAGTTCCGACCGATCCCGCGGGTGACGATCAACGCGGGTCTGCGATACGAGCTCCCGATTCCCTTCGAAGACGTGAACGGGGCGCTCAACTCGTTCCGTCCTGGCCAGCAGTCAACCCGCTTTCCCAATGCGCCGCTCGGTCTCGTCTACCCCGGAGATGCCGGGGTGCCCGCCGGCACGTACGACACCGACAAGAACAACTTCGCGCCACGCATCGGCATCGTGTGGGATCCGACCGGCTCGGGCCGGTCGAGCCTGCGCGGCGCATGGGGCATCTTCTACGATGCCCTCGCCGGTCAGGGCGACTTCTTCCAGAACGGCGTGCTCGCGCCGCCGTTCACCCCGCTGCTCGAGATCAATTCTCCGCCGGCCGCGTTGACGCTGAGCAATCCCCTCTCGTCGGTCAGCGGCGGAGCTGCCGATTTTCCCCCTGGCTTGATCTTCATCGGATGGGGGACCGACTTCCAGACACCGTATGCACAGCATTTCAACCTGACGTGGCAGCAGCAGCTCGGGGAGTACTTCGGCGCCGAGGTCGGCTACGTCGGATCGCGCGGCTATCACCTGCCGATCTTCATGGAGGTGAACCCCGGACTCTATGCGACGGGTCAAACTCTCCCGGGCGCGCGGCTCTTCCCCGCGTTCTCGCTGGTACGCCCGACGTTCTCGGTCGCGCGGTCCTGGTACGACTCTCTCCAGGCGAGCCTGCGCATGCGCGAGATGCACCACATCAACTTCCTCGCGTCGTACACGCTGGGCCACGCGATCGACCACGTCTCCGGGTTGAATATCGGCGGCGAGCAGCGGCCCGTACTGCCAGTCACTATCGGCGACGACGCGTCAATCGACCAGGCCCTGGCCTTCGAAAAGGGTGACGCGCTCTTTGACGTTCGTCACCGCTTCGTGATCAGCTTCGGGGCAGAGCTGCCGACGCCGAAGCAAATGGGCGCGATCACAGAGCACGTCCTGGGTGGATGGCAGGTGAACGGCATCGTCCAGGCGCAGACCGGCTTCCCGACTGGCGTCTACGATCCGACGACCGACATTCGCTACCTGACCAACAGGCCGGACGTGACCTGCGATCCGAACGCCAACGCGCCGCAGACGGTGGATCAGTGGTTCGACACCTCCTGCTTCGTGCGCCGCGCCGTGCCCACTACCGGCACGCGGCCCGGGAACGCCGGCCGCAACACCGTCCGCGGGCCTGGCTTTGCCAGGACCGATCTGTCGTTCTTCAAGAACATCGACGTGTGGGCAGGACACCGGATTCAGCTGCGCGCCGAGGCGTTCAACCTGTTCAATCAGACTCGCTTCGGCCAGCCTGGCAACCAGATCGGAACGGCGAATTTCGGGCGCATCACGAGCTCGGAAGATGGCCGGATCATCCAGCTCGCGGCGAAGTACAGTTTCTAGGTGCGAACGTGTCGGGATCCGGGATCCGGGACTCGGCGGTCGGCGGTCGGCGGTCGGCGGTCGGCGGTCGGACGGTGAGTACCTGAAAGCGGGCTGCCGCAGCTAACCAGCCGCGAGCGAAGCGAGTGCCGAGTAGCGACAGAGCGCGTGGGGGTGGGGCCCCCCGCGCATCATAGCGCCTGCGGCCCGAGCGAGGCGCGAAGTCGCCGAGCGAGAGCGCGTGGGGGTGGGGCCCCACGCGCATTGATTAGAGAGGACAAAATGCACCGCATATGTGTCGTCGTCGTCGGTTGCGCAGCGACGGCAATGCTCACACCCGCTCTCATCGCCGCACAATCTTCCTCTGCGCCGATCACCAAAGGCCTGACCGCCGTCGACGGCATCAAGGTTGGCCACTTCACGCTGACCGAACGCCCGACGGGCTGCACGGTGATCCTCGTGGACGGGGACGGCGCCGTGGGCGGCGTGTCGCAGCGCGGCGGGGCGCCAGGCACGCGTGAAACGAACCTCCTCGATCCGCTGAACATGGTGGACAAGGTCAACGCGGTCGTGCTGTCCGGCGGAAGCGCCTTCGGGCTCGACGCGGCACAGGGCGTCGTGCGGTATCTCGACGAACACAACATCGGCTACAAGACTGCCGCGGGCGTGGTCCCCATCGTGCCCGCGGCGATCCTGTTCGATCTCGGGTTCGGTGGCGACCCGAAGATCCGGCCGACCGCCGATTGCGGTTACAAGGCCGCTTCCACTGCGTCGGATGGACCCGTGGCGGAAGGCAACGTCGGCGCGGGCGCGGGCGCCACCGTCGGCAAGATGGGCGGCGTTGTCGAGCACGCCGGATCTCCACCCGGACGCCGCCTGCCCATGAAGGCCGGGATCGGTTCTGCCGCCATCTCTCTTCCGAACGGGCTCGTTGTCGGAGCGATTGTCGCGGTCAACGCTGTCGGCGATATAGTCGATCCCGACACGGGCAAAGTCGTCGCCGGCTCCCGCAACCCCGACAACACTCTCGCGGACATTCGAAAGCTGCTGCGCGGCGGGGAGATCGGCACGCGGCCGCGCGCGGGCGAGAACACTACAATCGGGCTCGTGGCAACCAACGCAAAGCTCTCCAAGAACGACATCAACCGCGTCGCGCTCATGGCCGACGATGGGTTCGCGCGGGCGATCAATCCATCGCACACGATGGGAGACGGCGACACGGTGTTCGCGCTGGCGACCGGGCGCTGGACCGGCGACGCGAACGTGACTCTGGTCGGGGCGCTCGCAGCCGAAGCGATGGCCGATGCCATCGTGCGAGCGGCCACGCAGGCCGCGGCGAGCAACGGGCTGCCCGCCGCCCGCGACATGAACACCGTGCCGGCGCGGTTCAAGTAGCATGGCGTCCCGCATCGATCGACGGGCATTCGTCCAGCGATCGCTGGCCAGCGCCGCTGGGCTTCTGTCGTCCAGACGGCTGTTCGCCCAGGGAGCCCCCGCCATCGTCCAGGCCGAAGGATCCCTCCCGGCGCTGCCGCAGGGCGTTGCCGCCGGCGCCGCCGGTCCTGATCGCTTCGTCGTCTGGAGCCGCTGCGATCGGCCGGCTCGCATGATCGTCGAGTACGCAACTACCGATCAATTCAACGACGTGCGGCGCATTCAGGGGCCGGCCGCGCTCGAAAGTACCGACTTCACTGCGCGGACGGTTCTTCGCGATCTTCCACGGGGTCAGCGGATTTTCTATCGCGTGCTGTTCCAGGACCTCGGAGACCTTCGTCGTGTCAGCGCTCCCGCACCTGGCAGTTTCGTCACCGCCCCGGCGGCCGCGGCCGATCGTGACCTGACACTCGTCTGGTCGGCGGACACGGTCGGTCAGGGTTGGGGCATCAACCCGGAGTGGGGCGGCCTGCGCCTCTACGATTCAATGAGGCAGGTCGAGCCGGATATCTTCATCCATCTGGGCGACACGATCTACGCCGACCAGCCCGTCCTGTCGGAGGTCAAGCTGGACGACGGAAAGATCTGGAAGAACCTCGTGACAGAGGCGAAATCCAAGGCCGCCGAAACACTCGACGAGTTCCGCGGCGCGTATCAGTACAACCTGATGGACGAGCACATGCGCCGCTTCAACAGTGAAGTCGGTCAAGTGGTGCTTTGGGACGACCATGAGGTGCACGACAACTGGTATCCGACGCGGGATTTGACGAAGGATCCGAAGTACACAACGGTGAAGAGCATGCCGCTGCTGGCCGCGCGCGCGCGACAGGCCTTCCTGGAATACAACCCTGTCCCGGCGAACGCCGACGACGGCGAGCGGATCTATCGAACGGTCGGCTTCGGCCCCGCCGTCGAGGTCTTCGCGCTGGACTTGCGCAGCTACCGCAGCGCGAACAGCGAAAACCGGCAAGCCACGCTGGCCCCGGACTCGGCCCTGGCGGGCCCCGCTCAACTCGAGTGGCTCAAGACGAGCCTGGCGGCATCACAGGCGACGTGGAAGGTCATCGCCAGCGATCTCCCGATCGGTGTGGTGGTTCCCGACGGGCAGTATTTCGAGGCATTCGCCAATGGCGAAGATGCCGGAGCGAGCGGACGCGAGCTCGAGATCGCGAACCTGCTCAAGTTCATCAAGGACCGCCGCATCGCGAACGTTGTGTGGATCACGGCGGACATCCACTACTGCGCCGCGCACTTCTACCACCCGACTCGCGCGAAGTTCACGGACTTCGAGCCATTCTGGGAGTTCGTCGCCGGTCCGCTCAACGCCGGCACGTTCGGTCCCAACAAAATGGATGCGACCTTCGGTCCGGAGGTGAAGTTCACAGGCATCCCGCCCGGCATGAAGCCAAATCGGCCGCCGAGCGACGGATTCCAATTCTTCGGACAGATGCGCATCGATCGGCGGACGAAGGCCCTGACCGTGTCACTACACGAGCTGAGCGGACGGAAGATCTACAGTCAGGAGCTGGAAGCTAGGAGCTAGGAGCTGGTGCCGAATCCCTGTTTCACGCCATCCACGCTCGCGTTCCTGCGCGCGCTGAAACGCAACAACGATCGCGAGTGGTTCAGAGCGCAAAAGGATCGGTACGAGCGCGACGTGCGTGAGCCGATGATTCGGGTCATCGAGCGCCTGGCCACGGACTTCAAGTCATTCGGGCCGGAGCTCGTCGCCGCTCCAAAGACATCCCTCTATCGAATCTACCGCGACACGCGCTTCAGCCCCGACAAGACACCGCTAAAGACGAACGTCGCGGCGAGTTTTCCGTGGCGCGGACTGCACCGGCATCAGGGCGCCGGGCTCTATTTCGAGATCGCGCCGACATGGGTGTGGATTGGCGGCGGCATGTACGCGCCGGAACCGCCGCATCTCGTGAAGGTCCGCGAGCACATCGCCGAGACGTGGCCGGAAATCCGTAGACTGACGCGCGCTCGGGCATTTGTGGCTCGGTTCGAAACGCTCGGCGGTGAGCAACTGACTCGGGTTCCCCGTGGGTACCCCGCGGATCATCCGGCCGCCGATTTCCTCCGTCACAAGCAGTTCCTGGCCGGACGAGAACTGCCAGCCGAATCTGCCATCCGCGAGGACTTCTATTCAGAGCTCCTCTCCACGTTCAAAGCACTCGTGCCTCTGGTCCGGTTTCTCAACGAGCGGCTCGTCGCGGACGGAAGCTGAACCGGAGGCCAGTTCGGGACTCGCACTCTGGCGTTTCCAGACAGTAGGGGTGCGTATGCGTGGACTGCCGCAGTCAACGGTACCTGCACACCAGCCGCTACACGATACACATCCTCGGGATTCGCGAACGGGTGACGAGTCCCATGGCATCGGCCGCGCAGAAGGCGCCGTAGACTCGTCAGACGACCTGGTCGAAGTCGGTGATGACGTCGAACTCCGCATCGCTTGACGGAATCTGCGGAGGCCGTACGCACGTCAGCACGGCCCAGCCCGACGCGCGGGCGGCGCGTAACTCTGCAGCCGCGTCGGAAATGAACAGCAGGTTGTTCGAGAAGCGGTCGAGCGTGGTGGCGATTTGCCGGTAGCTCTCGGGGACGGTCTTCGGCCCGACGCTGGTGTCGAAGAACGCGCCGATGTATCGGGTCAGGTCGCCTTGGAGTGTCGTCCGGAACAGCATCTGCTGCGCAAGCACGCTGCCGGAGGAGAAAATGGCGACCTCGATTCCTGCGGCGCGCCAACGCTGGAGCGCTTCCGGCACGTCGGGAAACACCTCGCCGCGGAGCGAGCCATCGTCATATCCGCGGGCCCAGATCTCGCCCTGGAGCGCCTTGAGCGGAGCTGCCTTCCGATCGCGATCCATCAGCCACGCCGCGTACCGGGCGATGCCGGAGATTTGCTGCTCGCGATCGTCGTCCTGCCAGTCCGGCGGGGACTCACCCCGCGCGACATCTTCGATCCACTCCTGGCGCAAGCGGCGAAGCGTCTCCCGCAGTCCGGGCTCGTCGAGATGCTCGCGGATATGCGACGGGAGCGCCCGGCGCGCAAACGGAAACAGGACGTCGTAGACGAACTCGATCCGGGTGGTCGTGCCCTCGATGTCGAGGACGACCTCCTGGATGCCGCGGCTGGCCAGCTCGAACGTCACGCTCCCGCGACTGGCTGGGTGCCGGGGAAGTACGCCGGCCCGAAGCACACTGGCTGGAAGCCCGCGTCTACGCCGCTGCCCGTGTAGTGCGGCGTCCAGCCCGCCGGATTCTGGAACAGACGAATCGCGCGAATCCGGCGCTCTCCGCAGAGGTCGAACCAGTGATGCGTGCCCTTCGGCACGCGGATCAAATCGCCTGGCTGGACTTCGATCGCGAACACGGGACCGCTCTCCGGGTGAATGTGAAACAGCCCCCTGCCCTCGAGGATCAGCCGTACTTCGTCCTCGTCGTGCCAGTGTTCGGAGTTGAAGCGTGCCAGCATCGCATCGAGACCTGGCGTCTCGGCTTTGACGTCGATCACGTCAGCCGTCGTGTAGCCTCCTCGAGCCTTCAGCTCTTCGATCGCCTCGGCGTATCCTTCGAGCACTTCGGACGCCGGAGCGCCGCTGGAGAGCGGAATCACCGGCACGACCTCGTAGTCGATGCCCGCGCCGCTCAAGTACTCGCGGACGTTGCTTTCACCTTCGACTGTCCGGCCCTCAGCGGGAATCTTCACGAGCGCCATTCGGCACCTCCAACTGGTAGATATTCGTTCGACAGAGCGTCTCGAACAGGAATTCCAGGATCTCGACGTGCCTTTCCGCATCGCCGAGCGTCGCGCCCCAAGTGTAGAGGCCATGACGACGAAGCAGGATCGCATGGGCAGCTTCGTGTTGAACGAGGACATCCTCCAGGACACCCGCGAGCCTCGCCATATCCTGATCGTTCTCGAGAACCGGAATCCACTCCCGATGCTCGTGCGTGGTCACGCCGTCAAGGCCCTTCAGCATCTCGTATCCGCAGATGCTGACGCCGCCAGCGGCGGCGTGCATATCGGAGAGGATGGTGCTCCAGATCGAGTGCGTGTGGAAAACCGCGCCGGTCCGCCGGATCCGCGCGATCGCGAGGTGGAGGCGCGTTTCGGCCGAAGGGCGATCCGGAGAAGTCCCGACGACGTCCCCGTCCGGACCGACAGTCAGGATGTCGTCCGCACGGAGGACACGCTTGTCTTTGCCGCTGGCGGTGATCGCCAGCCGAAGCGGCTCGCGAGAGATCACGGCGCTGAAGTTGCCGCTCGTGCCGAGCGCCCACCCGCGGGCGTAGCATCGCTGACCGACCTCAGCCAGCGCGCGCGCGACGTTCGCCGGAGTGGTCATCGAGTGGATTGTACACACGCAGGGCCCGGATGAACCGGGCCCTGCGTGGTCTTCTTGTTAGTCGCAAGCGGCCAGCATCTTTACTGCCGCGGGGCCCCACGCCCGCGGTCACTCGCCGCTTCGCTCCGCTCGCGGCTGGCTGGCGGCGACAGCCTGCTGTGACTGTCGACCCTGCGCGAGCGCCGAACACCGAGCGCCGTCAGCGTTAGTACCTGTAGTGCTCCGGCTTGTAGGGTCCCTCGACCGGCACGCCGAGGTAGTCGGCCTGTTCCTTCCTGAGCGTCGTGAGCTTCACGCCCAGATGATCGAGATGGAGGCGGGCCACTTCCTCGTCCAGGTGCTTCGGCAGGATGTACACCTTCATCTCGTACTTGTCGTTGTGCTGATGCAGCTCGAGCTGAGCGATGACCTGATTCGAGAACGACGCCGACATCACGAAGCTCGGGTGGCCGGTCGCGCACCCCAGGTTCATCAGGCGGCCTTCCGCGAGCACCATTACGCTGTGACCATCCGGGAACCGGTACTGGTCGTACTGCGGCTTGATGTTGATCCGCTCGATCCCCTGAACCTTCTTCAACCCGGCCATGTCGATCTCGTTGTCGAAATGGCCGATGTTGCCGACGATGGCCTTGTCCTTCATCCGGGACATGTGCTGCGCCGTGATGATGTTCAAGTTGCCCGTCGCCGTCACGAAGATATCGGCGGTGGAGACGACGTCGTCGAGCGTCTTGACTTCGTATCCCTCCATCGCAGCCTGCAGCGCGCAGATGGGGTCGATCTCCGTCACGATGACGCGGGCACCCTGACCGCGCAGCGCCTGCGCGCAGCCCTTTCCAACCTCGCCGAAGCCGAAAACGACTGCGACCTTCCCGCCGAGCATGACGTCCGTCGCGCGGTTGAGACCATCGATGACCGAGTGGCGGCAGCCGTAGATGTTGTCGAACTTGCTCTTGGTGACAGAGTCGTTGACGTTGATCGCCGGAAACAGCAGCGTGCCGGCCTCCATCATCTGATAGAGCCTGTGCACGCCGGTCGTCGTCTCTTCGCTGACCCCGCGCAGATCGGCGGCCACTTT
This sequence comes from uncultured Acidobacteriota bacterium, assembly GCA_963730995.1. Taxonomy (GTDB): domain Bacteria; phylum Acidobacteriota; class Vicinamibacteria; order Vicinamibacterales; family 2-12-FULL-66-21; genus CAVSUB01. The sequence continues at coordinate 2,105,155 of CAVSUB010000013.1, forward strand.
CGTCCATCGCGACGGATTCTCGGCCATCTCCTTGCGCAGGAGATCGAGGATCACTCCCCACTCCTCGGGATCGCTCTCGGGTTTGAAGGCCGGGATCTTCTTCGCCTTCTCGAACTCGACACCCTTGTGCACCAGCAGCGTGGCATCGCCACCGTCGTCCACGATCTGCGTGGGCCCGCTGCCATCCGGCCACATCAGCGCCTCGCTCGTGCACCACCAGTACTCTTCGAGCGTTTCACCCTTCCACGCGAACACGGGTATGCCGCGCGGACTCTGCGCCGTGCCGCCCGTTTCAGGGCGCCCGACGACGACAGCGGCGGCAGCATGATCCTGCGTCGAGAAGATGTTGCACGACACCCAGCGGACGTCGGCGCCGAGCTCGTCGAGCGTCTCGATGAGCACGGCCGTCTGAATCGTCATGTGCAGGCTGCCCATGACCTTCGCGCCGGCCAGCGGCTTCTTGCCCTTGTACCGGGCGCGGAGCGCCATCAGTCCCGGCATCTCCTGCTCGGCGAGCCGGATCTCTTTCCGACCGAACTCTGCCTCGCCGAGATTCTTGACCTTGTAAGGCTCACGTCCCGCCTTGACCGCTGCGTCGAATGGATGCATCTCTCGAACTGCTGTGCTCATTGAATCCTCTCTGAAATAGCTGACAGCTGATAGCTAACAGCTGTCAGCTTTTGATTCTAGCCGCCGATGCGACGAACAACGCGGGGCCCTTCGCCGAGGGGTCCGCCGCCAGTGTTGCCATCCTGACCTTCTCGAATCCCGCGGCCGCCAGGAGCTTCCGCAACTGATCCTCGCCGAAACCGAGCCACACATGCCCCATCTGCTGCCGATACTCTTCCCTATCGTGCGGAAGCATGTCGCAGATGAGCAGACGCCCTCCGGGCGCCAGAACGCGCGCGGCCTCCTGCAGCGCGGCACCAGGGTCCGGCACGTGATGGAGCACGAGCAGGAGCGTCGCTGCGTCGAGCGCGTGGTTGTCGAGCGGCAGCGCCTCGAGTTCGCCGCGGCGGACGTCGACGTTGACGAAGTCCCGGAGCCTTCGTCGTGCCGTCTGCAGCATCTCCCCTGAGCGATCGACCGCGACCACCTTCGCCACGAACGGCGCAAGAGCGGCAGCCACCTGGCCCGTCCCGCACCCGAGGTCCCCCACCACCCACGATTCGTCGAGCAGCCCTGGCAGCGCCTGCAGGTACGACGCGGCGCCAAACATCTCCGCGCGCAATCGATCCCAACGGCCCGCGGCTGAAGAAAAGAATTCCTGTGAAGCCGTTTGCCGGCGGCCGAGCACTCCCTTGAGGCGGCGCGCATCCTGATCGGCGCCATTCGTCAGGCTGACCTGCTCGCGCAGGAGCGTCCAGAGCCGCCGCGTGGCATGCCCGCGCTCGTCGAGCGCGAGCGTGTAGTAACGGCTGGTGCCGTCCCGTCTCGAGCTGACCCACCCGGCATCCGACAGAGTCTTGAGATGGCGGCTGACGGTGGATTGGGGGAGCTGCAGGACGGTGCCCAGCTCGCCGACAGTCAGCTCCTGGCGCTCGAGCACCAGCAGCATCCGGCTCCGGGTCGCGTCCGCAAGCGCAGTGAGGTCATCGAAGATCGCGGCTTCCATCCGTAAATCCGGATTAAGTGTTACATATAACCCCGCAGGACGCAAGGCCGCAGATGCCGCTGCCATCGCGGCCCTACTGATGAGGCCTTTGGATCACTGATACGACCTCCTCGCCCTGTCCCTAACACAGGTCTGACCCCTACCACGGTCAGATGCCGGGGTCAGACCTGGTCTGACCCCCCGTCCAGTCAGACACCGGGGCCAGGAAGGACCCGGCCGGGCATGCTCTGTGCACTTCTGCGCAGTTGCGCGCGCGCCGCAGGCGAACCGCCGAGACGGCAGCTACGCGCAACGAAAGGACCCAAAAATGGCGGATGGCTCAATCAACCTGACCGTGCCACGCGGCGAGAAGAGTGTGTGGGATACGCCTCCTCTCACAACCGTATTGTCCGACTACGATCGTGAGCGTTGGCTCGCCGCCGCGTGGGGCTCCGCACTCACAATCATCGGGGCGCGTCGTGGCGGATTCGCCGGCGGACTCCTCGCAATGGTCGGCTCGACCGTCGCGATTCGCGCGGGGATGGGTCGGCGGGATCTGCACGTGGCCAAAGGGTGGCTCGATGGCCATCTCAGGGAGCGCGGTTGGCGGGCAAAGGACATCGTCAGCGAAAGCTCGGCGGACTCCTTCCCGGCGAGCGACTCTCCGTCATGGACCGCTGACTCCGGCGCGACGATCAACCGGTGATCCCCGCGAGAGCCAATTCGTGACGGAGCCGGGATGCTGCGCTCGCAGCTGAAACGAGTGTCGAAGAATGAGCGATCTCAGGATGGACATGGAGTTGCAGTTTCCTGGCGACAGCCGGGACGCGCGCGTGCGCAGCCGACGTAACATGAGCGAGCTCGAACGTTGGGGCTCGGTCGCGGCCGGAACAGCGCTGACCTTGTACGGCTTGAACCGTCGGCGGCCTGGCGGAGTGGTTCTCGCGATCTTCGGCGGACTGCTCATTCGCCGCGGTGCGAGGGGCCACTGCGACATCTACGAAGCACTCGACCTGAACACGGCTTCGACATCAAGTGATACCCGGCGTGCGCTTTCTGGGAAAGCCGGCAGCCACGTGGAAGAAGCCGTCACCGTCAACCGGCCGGCGGCCGAGCTGTATCTTTTCTGGCGCAGTCTCGAGAACCTCCCCAGCTTCATGCAACACCTCGAATCCGTGGAGGTCATCTCCGAGACGCTCTCGCGGTGGCGTGCGAAGGGCCCTGGCGGGGCCATCGTCCAGTGGAACGCAGAGATCATCAACGAAGTTCCGAACAGGCTGATCGCGTGGCGCTCGCTCGAGGGCTCTGACGTCACCAGCGCGGGATCGGTGCATTTCGACAATGCCGGAGACGATCGCGGAACGAGGATCCGCGTGCGGCTTCAGTACAGTCCGCCGGGCGGAAAGGTCGGGACTGCTGTCGTGAGGCTCCTCGGGCGCGATGCGGCAACCGAAATCCGCGAGGACTTGCGCCGGTTCAAACAACTGCTGGATGGGTGAAGTCGCCAACGACCGAGGAAGCGGGACGAATGCCGAGCCCAGATTCCGATCAGACGATCGCGTTCGTTGACTTCGATCGCATCGACATCCGCGTCGGACGAATCGTCCAGGCAGACCTCTTCCCTGAGGCCCGCAAGCCTGCCTTCAAGCTCCTCATCGACTTCGGCTCGGACCTCGGTAAGCGGACGTCGTCTGCGCAGCTGACACGTCGCTATCGGCGAGAGGAGCTCGAGGGCCGCCTGGTTGTGGCGGTCGTGAACTTCCCGCCCAGGCAGATTGGCCCGTTCATGTCGCAGGTCCTGACGCTCGGGGTTCCAGACGAAGACGGCGCTGTGGTGCTGCTCGTGCCCGACAAGGATGTGCCACTGGGCGGCCGGATGTTCTAGCCCATGAGGTCACATGTTGGAATCGTCCCGCTCATTCGTCGTTCGGCCGATCCGATCGCCGCCCGACTTCGCGTTCGGCTTCCAGCCAGTCGTCCGTGTCGCGTCCGTGACTTCCGCCTCTCTCCAGATAAAGCTCGTACGCGCGAGCAGCGATTCGATCCCGCTCGTCGTTTTCGGCGCGCACGATGTCCGGAATCGCGGCCGCCGCGCGATCGGCGTCTTCAATCACCGCCCGGTTGCTCTCGCGTGCGCTTTGTGGCTGCCGGCGGTTGCGGTCCCTCGCCGCGACAGGCTGTGCGACCTGGCCGCCGACCAGCTTCTGTTCCCCACTCGCCTCTGTTTGGACCGACTTCATTCTTTTCGCCATATCAATTCTCTCCTTTCCCGTGGCAACCCCCGCTCCACGGTCGGAAGATGATCACGTCAATCGTTCAAGCCAAAATGCGGCGCCCGCCTTGCGATCTCGCGGGTGTGTCGCATGGTGCTTCCCGCCGCCAGCATTCCGTACACGATTGGCTGAGCCTCGACGTCGGGAGCGTCTTGCCATTATAAAAGGTCCACGTAAGCACGCCGAGTACATCGTGTAAACATGGGCTCCACATCGCCTCTGTGGGCCTCGTGCGGTTGCTCTATCCGCAGCCCGTCGGTAGACTCTGCTCACCCACTCTGTGGTTTTTTCTTCCAGGACTGAGGAGGCTCTGGATGCACTCCGTACCTGTCACATGCCTGCTCCGACGACTGGCGCTGGCGGCTTCTCTCTTTTTCTTCCAGTGTCGATCGCGCTCGCGCAGCCAGCAGACGCACAGGGCGGACGCGGCGGCGGTGGCCGTGGCGCCGGGGATCAGATCGGATCGATCGACGAACGGACCGCGGCCTTCAAAAAGATGGCCGGATTCTTTCCGCTGTATTGGGACGAAGGCGGCGGCCGGTTGTGGATGGAGATCCCGAAGCTGAACACCGAAGTGCTCTATTCGACGGGCATCGCGGCTGGGCTCGGATCGAATGACATCGGGCTCGATCGAGGGGCTCTGGCCGGGTCGCGCATCATCAAGTTCGAGCGCGTCGGCCCGCGCGTGCTCGTCGTGCAGCCAAATTACCGCTTCCGGGCCATCACCGACAATTCCGCCGAAGTCCGGGCCGTCCGGGACGGGTTCGCGCGATCCGTCATCTGGAGCTTCTCGATCGCCGCCGCCGCCGGTGATCGCGTGCTCGTCGACGCAACCGAGTTCCTCGTGCGCGACTCCGGCGACATGGCGCCGCGTCTTCAACCTGGATCCTATCGTTTCGAACCGAACCGCAGTTCGATCTACCTGCCCATGACGCAGAACTTCCCGAAGAACACGGAGATGGAGGTCGAGCTGACCTACGTCCGGCAACCGGCCGGGGGCGGTGGAGGACGCGGCGGCCGCGGCGGTGGAGCGTTCGAGGGTGTCGCCGACGTTGCCGCGACACCGGAAGCCGCGAGTCTCCGGCTTCATCACTCCATCGTCGAGCTGCCTGACGCCAACTACAAGCCGCGCGCGTACGACCCGAGGTCAGGCTACGGCGGCATGTCGTACGAGAACTTCTCGGCGCCTTTGGGACAGCCGATGACCGAACGCTTCATCCGTCGTCATCGTCTCGCGAAGAAAGATCCGTCGGCGGCGGTGAGCGAGCCGGTGAAGCCGATCGTCTACTACCTGGATCCCGGAGCGCCTGAGCCAATTCGATCGGCGTTGCTCGAAGGGGCGAGGTGGTGGAACCAGGCATTCGAGGCTGCCGGCTACAAAGATGCCTTCCGCGTCGAGATGATGCCGGACGGTGTCAGCTCACTCGACATCCGGTACAACGTGATCAACTGGGTACACCGGTCCACGCGCGGCTGGAGCACCGGCGGCAGCGTCGCCGACCCACGCACCGGCGAGATCATCAAGGGCGTCGTCGAACTGGGATCTCTGCGCGCCGAACAGGACTACATGATCGCCGAGGGCCTGCTGAGCCCGTACAAGTCGGGCGACGAGACGCCCCCCGAACTTGCACAGTGGGCCCTGGCGCGCATGCGACAGCTTGCGGCCCACGAAATCGGACACACGCTCGGCCTCGGACACAACTACTACGACAGCGAGGCAGGCCGGATCTCCGTGCTCGACTATCCGCAACCGCTCGTCAAGCTGAAGGCTGACGGATCGCTCGATTTTGGACAGGTATACGCAGTGGGGATCGGCGAGTGGGACAAGGTTTCGATCGCGTACGGGTATCAGGATTTCCCAAAGGGTACAGACGAAGCCAAGGCGCTCACCGCGATCCTGGACGATGCGTGGAAAAAAGATCTGCGGTACATGACGAATCAGGACATGAGCGCAAACCCGCGGGTGGATCAGTGGTCCAACGGCACCGACCCTGCCGCGGAGCTGAATCGCATGATGGCGATCCGCAAGGCGGCGCTCTCGCGGTTCGGTGAGCAGTCGATCAAGCGTGGGCGCGCCATGGCGGAGATGGAAGAGGTCCTCGTTCCGCTCTATCTCTATCATCGCTACCAGGTCGATGCTGCGGCATCGGCCGTCGGTGGCATGCACTATATCTACGCTCTGCGCGGCGACGGCCGGCAGCCGACGCGGCCTGTGCCGGCACAGGAACAGCGCGCAGCGCTTCAGGCATTGATGGCGACCCTCAAACCGTCGGCGCTTGCGCTGCCTGACGCGGTCGTCAAGAACCTTCCGCCGCGGCCGTCAGGCTACGAGGGCGGTCGGGAGCTGTTCCCGCGCAATACCGGCCTGATGTTCGACGTGGTCACACCGGCGCTCGTGGCTGCCGACCTCACGATCTCGAACCTGCTCGAAGCCACCCGCGCAGCGCGACTGGTGGAACAGCACGCGGTCGATCCCACTCTGCCGGGTCTGGACGATGTGATCGCGGCGATGGTGGAGGCGACGGCGAGGGCGACGACAACGACGCCGTACGAAGCGGAGATTGCGCGGACGACCGAGCGCGTTCTCGTCGAAAACCTGATGACGCTCGCGTCAGGGTCGCCGATGGCACAGGTCCGCGCGATCGCCAGTCACGCGCTGAAGACGCGGATGGCGTCTCTCGCGTCGTCGGGGGCTGGTCTCACGACTGAGCGCGCTGCACACGTGTCACTTCTTGCGGCCGACATCAAGCGCTTCCTCGACCGGCCGTCGACGCCCGCGGCACGCGCCGAGCTGCCCGAAGCGCCGCCGGGCGCCCCAATCGGTCAACCCGCGATGGAGTTCCTCAGGCGCTTCGAGCCAGTCTGTTCAGGGTTCGATCGGTTCGAGTGGTGATCTGACGTGGCGGCGGGGTCTGACCACGTTCGCCAAGGCTACGGTGGTCCGCCGTAGCTTCAGCGAAGGCGGAAGACCCCGCCCTACTTCTTCGCCTTGGCGTGAATCGCGAACATCGCGCCCTGGGGATCGAGGGCCTGGAAGATCCAGTCCCCGCCTGGCACCTCCATCGGACCGTTGATGATCTGGCCTCCCCCGGCCTTTGCCGCATCCGCTGCGCGCTGGATGTCATCGACCATCATGTAGTGCGTCCAGGCCGGCGGACCAGGCATCTCCGCCGGCTTGTTGTACATCCCTCCGAGCTCGACGCCGTTCCTGCCGAACAACTGATACTGGCCGATGGGCCCCATGTCCATCGCGTTCGTCTTGTTCCATCCAAATAGCGTCTCGTAAAAGCGGTAGGCCGCAGGCTGTTCGCGAGTGGCGAGCTCGTGCCAGGAGAACTCGCCCTGGGCGGGCGGGCCCTCGTGGCCTGGCGCCTGCTTCGCCGGCGTGAAGATCGCGAAGATTGCGCCCTGCGGATCCGACATCACCGCAAAACGGCCGACCGTCGGCACGTCGTTCGGCGCGACGAGCGTCTTTCCGCCGAGCGCTTCCGCTTGGCTGGCGGTGGCGTCGACGTCAGGAGACGAGATGTAGGCGAGCCAGTGGGGCGGCGCGCCGGACTCCGGTGGCAGCGCCATCACGCCGCCGAGCGGCATGGTGGCATTCGTCCACATCGTGTAGGCGGACGGCCCTTCCCACTGTGTCGTGCCCCAACCCACCACCTTCGTGTAGAACTCGATCGCCTTCTCGGGATCGGTCGTCATGAGATCGAACCAGACGAAACGACCGCGGGGCTTGGCATCGGACATTACGGCCTCCGGGCATGAAGAAGATGATTCGATATTATCCGTCTTGTGGGGCAAGTGCGCGGTCCGGTGACGGAATGCGGGGGACGGAGCCATCGGAGTTCACAACGGAGAAACGGAGTGAGCGGAGGCGAAACGGAGAAGACAGCCAATCTTCCGGGATCGCAGGAACGCTGGGCTCGGGTCCCGACCCATGGGTCGGGACCGCGGGGGAGTGACAGGGCCACAGACACGAGCACCACGCGCGTTCATAGGGTGTTCGTGTCTGTGGCCCTGTTACTCCCACGCCGCCGCGCGATGCGCGGCGCGAGCCCACCCGTCTCCTCCGTTTCGCCTCTGTTGACTCCGTTTCTCCGTGTGAATCTTCTCCGCGCTCTCCGTCAACTCCGTCCGGGGAGACACACTGGCTAGAAACGGAACAGATAACTCGACTTCACGAAGAACTGCCGCCCGGTTGACGTCGACGGGCGCTGCGTGAAGGTTCGAACCCCGGCCGGATCGAGCGCAATGTTGTCGTACCCGTCTGTGTAGCCCACGTAGACCGCGGTGCCCGGGTGGACGAGGTACGTCATCAGCACGTCGACACTGAAGTGCTTCGTGCGATCGAGGTCGACCAGCGTGGGGTTGGCGAGGACGGCGTTGTAGTCCAGAATCCCGCGAAACGACAGCTCGCGATTGACCTGATAGTTCACGCGCGAGCGCGCGATGTGGTTGTCGAAAATCGTGGCGCGGCTGCCTCCGGCCTCGGGCCGCGTGCCGAGATGGCTGTAGATGTATGTCTCGTCCAGCAGCAGTCCAGAAATCGGCCTGAACGTGGCGCCGGAAGAGATATCCCGAAAATCCGCCAGGAACGGAGCGAGGCCGGGCCCTGGATAGAAGTTTGGACGAGTGCCGGCGGCCACGCTGACGTTGAAGTCCAGCCACTTGACCCGGCTGGTGAAGTATTGAAACAGGTTCTCGTGCTCGCGGAACTCGATCCCCTCGAAGCGCTCCATCGACTCGACGCGCCGCACGAATACCCCTGACTGCCCCTTGAACTGAACCTCGAAGGGATAGCGCACGGTCCAGTCCTGCAGGACTCCGCTCCGATCCCATGTGCTCTGGACGAATGAGTTCGGGCCGAACGATTGCACGAAGCCCGTCTTCGGACGCCATCGGAGCGCGAGGAACTCACTCCCCTGCCTGATGTCCGTGCGGGGCACGAACCCGAGCGTCGAACGGAAGGCCGGCCCGATGTCCAGGTAGTTGACGCTGTATGAGAGCTTTCGCCCGCTCCGATTCAGGGTGGCTGAGTAGGCGGAGTCGCGAAGCCGCTCTCCCTCGGTCGACTCCGTATCGCTGGCGGCTGCCTGACCGTCGACGAAGATCCGGGAATTGACCTTCAATCGCGTGTCGGCCGAGATGACGCGATTGGACGTCGGTCCGAAATCGTGACTCGTGACGAACGCTCCGACGCTCGAGTCGCCGAACTCGCGTCGAACGCGGCCGACAGCGTTGAACGCCCGATCGCCGAAATTCGGGTCGAGCGCATCGACCGCGTGGCCAGGCCCACGGTCGTCGAGCGCCAGCGCACCGGCGGCCCACCCACCCAGCTTGCCGGTGGCGCGCGCGCCGATTTGCGGATCACTGATGCGCCGTGAGAAGAACAGATTGATCGGCGTCTGGAAGTAGCCGGCATTTTCGAGGAAGAACGGCCGCTTCTCTGGGAAGAACACCTCGAAACGCTGGTTGATCGTCACCTGCGGCTCGTCCGATTCCACCTGGCTGAAGTCCGGATTCGCGGTGAGATCGATCGTCACGACGTCGTGCGCGACGATTTTCGCGTCGAGGCCGACGCGGGCGTCCGCCTTGCTATCGAACGTACTCTCGTCCAGGAAGCGCGCGCCGGTGAACGTGCCGTACGGAATCAATTGGATGTTGCGTCCTGGAGATACACCCGTCAGCCCGTGCACGTCCGCCATCTGCGACGCAAAGCTGCCGATCGTGTGTGTGACGCCCGGCCAGAACGCCTGCTCGTTGTTGGCCGGGATGCCTCGCATCAGCGCGATGCCCCACGCCCGGCCCTCGGCAGAGGGGAATCGGAGGCTCTTGAACGGAATCGCGAAGGACACGACATAGCCGAAATCCGTCAGCCGGCCCTTCGACTGCCAGACGGTATCGAAGCTCATGTCGTCGTTCTGCCCTTCGGTCGTGATCCCGTCCGCCTGGATCCCGAGCGGATTCGAGAAGAACTCGTAGCCGCGCTGGTGATCGTCGAAGGTGTCGAGGATGACGGCGACGAAATCGTCCGAGAACATCGATTCCCGGCGCGCCATCCGCGCCCGGAGCTGCGAGGGCTCCGACGTCCGGCAGACGAAGACGACATAGAAGCTGGTCGCGTCGTAAGAGAGGAACGCCTCGGTTGGCTGGCTGATCGGCACGAGATCGCCGGGGTCCCGCTGAAGGAACCCGTCGATGCGGAGCCCGCGCGTCGATTCGACGCTCGTGGCTGCGGAGCTGCCGCCGGATACGACCGCCATCGCGGAAACCGACCCCTGCGTCGAGGCCGGTCCGGCTTGAGGCTGCGTGCCCGATTGCGGGACCGGTCGGGATGACGCGAGCGACACGTAGTCGTCCAGATTCGGCGGCTGGGTCGCCCGCGGGATCTCGATTTGCGGCCGTGACCGCTGTGCCGCAGCCGCCGGCGCGGGCGGCGCCTGGTCCTGCGCGTGCGCCGTGCCAGCGAGCGGCAGCGCCAGCGCCAGCAATCCCGCGAGCCGTTTCATCAAGGTGTTTAGACGAACGTCAGAGGCGGATGGCTCAGCCGTCTGGGACCAACGACAGCCGTCGAGGGCTCAGTCTCTCACAATCTTCGGTCCCGTTCTCACCGCGGCACGAAAACGGTCGTACGACCGACCCGTGAGCCGAAGCGCAGATCAGTGAAAGTCACCAATACGCCCTCGGGACCATCCGCCAGATCGAAGTACGGGAACCGGGACCAGCCGAGCAACGCCTCGATCCTCGGATTCTCACGCGCACGAACCACCGCGGGATCGTTCATCCGGTTCGGGAAGCGTGCCACGTCGGAGATGACGCGTGGCGCCAGCCACGAGAACGTTCCCGTCTCGAAGTGATCGCCGGCATCGACGATGACGACCTTCGAGAGCGGTGTCACGGGCAGCGGCCCAACCATAAAGGCTTTCGGCTCGCTGCCTCGCGCCCGGATCCACTCCTCGAGGACGATTTGGCGCGCGCCTCTCGCAGACACCAGCATCAGGACGATGTAGGCAGCCGTCAGAGCGAGGGCGAGCCGTGCGGGTCTGGTCTGTCTCCGCCTGCGGCTGAAGTACACACCCAGGCCCAGAAGGAGCCACATCCAGACGTCGGCGATGAACAGGGTGTCGCCGTAGAACCAACGGCCCGAGAACGGCATCAGCAGCCGCACGCCGTAGTTGTTCAGATAGTCAAGGAAGACGTGCGACAGAACGCCAACGTAGGAAATCACCAGAAGAGCACTGGCCCTGGCGCGTGGACCACTGGAGTCAGTTGACCGGCGCCATCGATCCCAGAGGAGCAGGCAGGCGACAAAGGCCAACGGCAACAGCGCCTGCGCCAGCACACCGTGGGTCCAACCCCTTCGGAACGAAACCGCTGGTGTGCCGGTCGCAAACACCAGGACGTCGATGTCCGGCAGGTTCGACGCGATCATCAGCGCCGGATTGCCGAACCGTGTTCTCGACTTGAGTCCCGCTTCGCCGATCGCCGCGCCCACGAGCGTGTGGCACACATTGTCCATCGGAGAATTATGTGGCCAGCCGGTGGGTCCATGCGTCGCTCTAGCGCGCGAGCGCCTTGTCGATGGCCGACTGCGCCAGCGGCTGCATGATCGCGTAGCCGGCGGCGGTTGGGTGCAGATCGTCGGCGCTGAGCTCCGCCTTCAGCATGCCCTGGCTGTCGACCATCGCCGAGTAGTAATCGAGGTACGTGTGCTTGTGTGCCGCGGCGTAATTCTTCATCCAGTCATTGATCGCTCGAATGCGCGCCAGGGGGCGGAGCGAGGTTTGCGGCCCGAGACCCGGATTCACGTGGTAGGCGCTCGTCGGGAGGATGCTCGAGAATACGACCTTGACGCCGGCGTTGGTCGCCAGCTCGCCCATCGACTGGAGGTTGCCCTCGATTTCTTCGTCGGTTGCCGGTCCCGTGTTCTGCGAGAGATCGTTCGTGCCGGCGAGAATGACGACGGCTTTCGGCTTCAGATTGAGCACGTCCTGCCGCATCCGCAGCAGCATCTGCGGCGTCGTCTGGCCGCTGATGCCGCGCCCCGCGTAGGGCTTGCCCGGGAAGAAGTTCTCGGCAAACCGCGCCTGCGCCCACGAGTCCGTGATGGAATCGCCCATGAATACGACGTCGACCGGCCCCACCGAGCGGTTGACCTCCCTGTAGCGGGCGAGATTCGGCCAGTCGCGATTTCGCGAGTCGCTGGCGGCGACGTTGCGGACCGCAGCTGCGAGCTCCGGGCAACTCGTCAACGCCGCAGGAAGCGGTGCTGGATTGTTTCCGGGGCCAGCAGGAGCTTGTGCCGCGGGGGCTGCCGCCGGTGTGGGCGCCTGCGACGCGCCAGGTGCCTGCGCGTTGCCAGTGGCAACGCCGAAGGCAACAACGCTCACGGCGACCACGATCAGACTGCTTGCAAGGACGTGAGATCTCTTCATCATGCGCGACACATTACACTCGCGCCGGACGATCGAGCAAGGGGCCGGAAGCGCAGGTTCTGTTTATGCTGCTGGAGCGTTCGACCGGCTCTGACAGCTACGCTTCGACGTACGGGATCGTCATCGGTCCTTCGGGAAGGACGGCGATGGGTGCGTCGGCGCCCACTCGCTGCAACTCCGCGGAAAGAGTCTCTTCGAGATCGGTGATGGGCTCCAGGTGGGCCCGGCGGACGTTCTCCGACGGCAGCTCGCTGTAGAGACCGACTCTCGCCTTGAGCAGCACGCCCGCCAGCAACTGTGCCTCCCATTGGTCGTACATCGAGAATCCGGGAGACATGATCGTGTCGAGGAGTGCGCGCGGCGAGCCGTGATCGAAGAGCAGGCGTTTGAAATTGCCATGCTCGGGAAAACCGTCGTTGCACCGTGCCGCCGTCGCGATATAGCCGCCGGGTGCCACGATTTGCGCCGCCGCCGACATGCCCTTGACGGCCTGATACAGATTCTGATCGAGCGGGTATCCGCTGTTGGTCGTGATGACGATTGGCACGGGCCGCTCGCACGCGACCATCGCGGTGCGGCGGGAGAATGCGCAGCCGGCTTCGTGCGCCGCGATGACCTCACCGCAGTAGAACCCCGTAATCTCGCGACGTCGATTCAGCGTGACGTTGACGCAGAAATCGACGGGCGCGAGCGCACCGTCGTGCCGGATCCGCGCCTGCGTCGGGTTGCCCTCCAGCAGACCCCACGTGCTCCCCGGATGCCCGATCGTGTGCGCGTCGTGGTACCGCATGATGGAGCCGATGTCCGCGACGGCGGGGAACACGCCCTTGTATCCGCCCGAGAAGCCGGCCATGAAATGCGGCTCGACGAAGCCGACCACGATGCGACGGTCGGCGCCGACGTACTCGCGGTTCATGAGCACCGGCTGACCGTCTATCCCCGTACCCGCTGGCGCGAGCCGCGCGGGATCGAACGCGGTATGGTCCACGACTGTATATCGCGCGGCGATCGCGGGCCCCACTATCGACTGAACCTCGTCGGGTGTCGTCGCCCTGTGCGATCCCGTGCCGATGACGATGGTGACGCTGCCCTCGGGCACATGGGAGAGCTCGCGCAGGATCCAGGGCAGCAGCCTGTCGCTCGGTAACGGACGGGTCACGTCCGCGATCACGATCGCGACGCGCTGGTGCGCGCCGACGATCTCGGCGAGCGGCCTCGCCGACAGAGGCGCACGAACCGCTTCGAGGAACGCGGCCTCCTCGTCCGGAAGCCCCGGCACGAAGAGCGGGCTGAGAACCGTCACTTCGCGGCCGGGCACGGTCACGTCCAGCCCGTCAGTCCCGTACTGCAGTCGTACTCTCATGGTCTTGGATGGTTGTGTCCTGTTTCAGGACCAGTATAGGCGAGCGCCGGCACTCCGATCCGCAGCGCTGTGGCGTAGTGGGCGTCGGCAACCGGAACGCCCCGTTCGTCCGCTCGACACGTGACCCGATGCGGCGTATTCCCCCATTCCTTTCACCGCTGTAACGGTACTGCACTTGCGTTCAAAACAGGCAGGTTCGTGCAGGGCTCGCCCTCGATGTGGCGAGTGCGGGAGGAGGCCCCGCACTCTTCAGGGAGCAAGTGTATGAAGACGCTCGTTCGTTGTGTATTCCTGGCCGCCGGGTTCGGGCTCGTGGCCGCCGTGTCACCCGCCAGCGCGCAGATCTACGAGGAGCTCACGTTCAAGACGACGTTCCCGTTCATGGTCGGCCGAGTGACGCTGCCGGCAGGGACCTACTCCGTTTCACCCGCCTTCGACGGAAACGGTGCCCTGCTGGAGTTTCGGGGCGACCGTCACATGGCGCTGTTCTTCGGCGAGAATGCCGGCACGCCGCGCGTGGACCCCAAGGAAAGCGCAGTGCTCTTCAATCGTTCAGGAGATCACTACGTCCTCGCCGAGATCTGGGATGCCTCGGATCGCGAAGGGACCGACATGATCCCGCCGCACGGGACGAGTCCCGAGAAGAATCAGGAGTTGAGGATCGAGCCCCTGCTGACCACACACACAGCGCGGAAGTAGCGCGCGAGTCGATCCCGTCGGGATCAGGGATCCGTGGTCAGGGATCAGCACAGCCCTGAGCGCTCGGTGAAAGGGCTTTCGGATCCCTGATCCCCGATCCCCGATACCGAGTCTCGCGGGACGGCTGGTTATTGCAATCGCACGATCGGCGGCTGTGAAAACCAGCCGCCCTCGCCGACAACCAGCCATCCGATCGGAAACCCGCCTTCGTGTGTGTAAACCAAACCGACATCCCGCGCGTCACGCGCTACGTCGAACCGGCGCCTGGCAATCACCGATGTCCCGGGTTGTAGCTGCGTATCGAATGGGACCATCGCTTCGTCCGGCAGCGGATTGTACCGGCGGCCCTGCGCGTCCGTGAGGTACACCACCGTACCCTTTTCGCCCATCGGCATGCGGCGGGCGCGATTCGAGAGCCGCAGCGTCACGTCGTAGCTCGCAGCCGGCGGCGACTCCGCCCGGTGAGCCTCGACGACCGCGATACACCAGTCGTCGAAGCATTGCGTGTCGCCCACGCGGAACTCCCGCCGCGGAGTCACCAGGGACACGGCGATCACGATCGCGAAGTAGATCGTTGCGCCCACGGCGAGCCGCCGACCGATCCGAACCGCACGCGCGAACTTGTCTCTCACGAGGAAGGCGAGCGCCGTGACCAGGGTGAAGACGGTGACGAGCACCAGAAGCAGGAACAGCGGTTCGAACACGGACATCAACGGCACATTACTACTAGCTTTGTATCACAGAGTATATTCTGGCGCAATGTGACGACGCTGACCCGCAGACAAGAGAGTTCATTGGCAATACAATCGACGGCCAGCCGAGCCGTAGGCCCGAACCTTCAGGCCGAGTCGACCGCCGAAGGACTTCAAATGCCAGACCTGAAGGTCGGTCTACGTCCGTCTGAGAGGAGACCAGATGATCACCAGGCGTTCATTCCTCGAGACCATGTCCGTGGCGGCGGTCATCCCGGCCTTCCGTTTCCAGACCAAGGCCTCCGAATGGGGATCGGACGTCTTCGATCTCCACTTCCACCTGCGGCCCCAGGCGGCGAGCAATCTGACGCATCTCGATGGCGCGGGCGTCACGAAGGCCAATCTGTTGACGCGAGGCGCTGCACTCGATCAGGTCAAGGCGCTCGAGGCAGCGGCGCCTGGGCGGTTCACGTGGTTCAACAGCGCAGACGTCACGAAGCCTGAAGCAGAAGCGGCCCTGACGCAGGCGGTAAAGGACGGAGCCCAGGGATTCGGGGAGATGAAGTTCCACGTCGCCGCCGACGGCCCCGAGCTGCGGCGGATGTACGCGCTCGCCGCCGATCTTCACGTGCCCATCCTGGTGCACTTCCAGGAAGTGGACCACTTCGAGAACGAAGGCACCTGGAGCACCGGGTACGCGCGAACGTTCGAAGGAATCCTGAAGGCGTACCCGAAAACCACGTTTATCGGCCACGCCGACGCCTTCTGGGCGAACGTCAGCGCGGACTACCACAACGAGGCGGCCTATCCCTCAGGCCCGATCAGACGCGGAGGCGTCACCGACAAGCTGCTCGGCGACTACGCGAATCTGTACGGCGACCTCTCTGCGAACTCCGGGAACAACGCCATGTCGCGCGACAGCGAGTTCACGGCCGCGTTCCTCGATCGTCATCAGAACAAACTGATGTTCGGCAGCGATTGCAGCTGCGCGGATGGGCACGGCGCCGGCACGAGTCAGGCGAACAACCCGGCGGCGTCACGCCTTGCAGGGAAATGCGTCGCGAGGGAGACGCTCACCGTCCTGAAGAAAACCGCGTCGCCCGAGGTGTTCCACAAGATCGTCTGGGGCAACGCACACAAGCTGCTGAAGATTCCGGCGTAGACTCAGAGTTCACCCGGGTTGTCCCGCCCTACCTGATCTCCACGAGCGCAACGCGGTTGGCGCCGCTGCACGCGAGCACCAGGTTCCCCTCTTTGTTCGCCATCATGTTGCGAACCACGATGCCGCCTGACGGAATAACCCAGCTCTGAAACTTCTCCGTCTTCGGATCGAATCGAACGATGGTGTTCGGCCTGATGCCGGATTCGTTGTACCAGACGATGTCTTTGGTGACCGTGATGCCGTACGGCTGCGACTCCGGACCGCTTGGGGACGGCCACTCTTTCACCTCGCCGCTCGCTGGATTGAGCCGTCCCAGGTACCCGCGCGAGTAGTCCGCATACCAGATCATGTCGTCGCTCGTGATCGCGATGCGGCGCGGCCGGCTGTCAGCATTCGGCAGCGTGTACTCCCGCACCGCCATGGTGTCGGGATCGAGCCGGGCAACCTTGTTCGTGCCGAACAGCACGACGAACGGGGCGCCCTTGGAGTCCATCACGACTCCGTACGGCAGCGACCGCGGCGTCGGCATCGTCACCAGCTTGATTTCGCCCGACTGAGGATTGAGCCGCCCCATCATGTTCGCCTGCTGCACGCTGAACCAGAGCATGCCTTTCGGATCGAAGACAGGTGTGTGAGGATCGCGGGCTGCCGGATCGGGCATCTTGTATTCGGTGACGGCGCCCGTCTTCGGATCGAGCTTGCCGACGAGTCCCGCGCCGTTGCCCGTGTACCAGATGTTGCCGGCCTTGTCTTCGGTCAGACCGTGCGGACCGGACTTGGGTGTCGTGAGCGGAAACTCCTTCATCGCGCCGGTCCTGGGATCGAGCCGCCCGAGCACGTTCGCCCACTGACCCGTCCACCAGATCGAGCCGTCGGACGCGGCCAGCGGATCGTGTGGACGCGAGCCGAGCGTTGGCACCACCCACTCGCGAATCGACACGTTGGCGCTTCCGGGCACGACGACCGGCTCGCCGCCCGGCGTCCTCGGAAAGTGCGAGCCGAGGTACTCCATCATCTGCGGCTTCACGTCGGAAGGCAGGGCGATCATGCTCTTCGTGAGCGCGTCCCACCCTTCGCGGGTGTTCCCCCGCGAGTTCGTGATGTTCGTGAGCGGATGACATCCGGCACAGATCGATTGGACCTGGTCTTTGCCGGCGCCGTCGGGCAGCGCCACCGCCGCGGCACCCCTTCCCTGCCCCGGCGCTTGCGCCTCGCTCCGCGCTCCGATGACGCCAGCGATAGCAACGGCCAGCGTACCGGCCAGGACACGCTTGTGTATCTGCGGGCTCATCAGCCTTCTCCTGTTTGTGTGCGACGTCGATCGCCATGACCCGTCACCACGAGGCCCGTGTTCATTCTATCCGCCCTGCGTCCTGCGATCTCTGGCGGCCTCGGATGGATTGCGCGACATAATGGCCGACTGAGGATGTATGTCAGAGTTTCGAATCGAGAAACGACGGGCCGAGGCTGAGCTGACGCTCTCGACCGGTATCCGAGTGAAAGGTACTTTCTTTCTGGCGAGCTCGAGTGCCGCGCACGCCGGCCCCGAACGCGTGGGCGATTTGTTGAACGCCGACCAGGGATTCTTCCCGTTCGAGCTGACCGACGGCGGCAACCCGCGAACGGTTCTCTACAATCGCGCACACGTGACCATGATTGCGCTGCCGGCAAGCGTAGTCGAAGCCCAGCTCGACCCGGGGTATGACCTGGCGATCAAGCGTCGCGTCTCGATCCTGCTGTCCACCGGGGCGCGAATAGCCGGCACCGTCTCGATCTACCTCCCGGGTGGCCACGACCGTCTGAGCGACTACGCGCACATCGCGGAAGCGTTCCGGTACCTCGAGACCTCCGACCACACCCTCATCATCAACTCCGCACACATCGTCGAGCTGCAGGAGATTCTCGAATGACCCCGGACGGGTTCGACAACTTCGACCAGCTGCTGAGAATTTTCGGCAGCCAGAATCGGGGAATGCTCCGCCTCGAGGCGGGGAGCCCCGCGCGAATCATCGGCGCCGACGGAGACTCGCAGGACGTGTCGGAGCGAATGCTCACCCGACAGGAGATCCTCGCGATGGTGAGCCCCATCGTGCCGGAGCACGCCCGCCGGCAGCTGCCGAAGGAGCCTTCCGTCAGCTTCGACTACATGTCTCCGTCGGTCGGCCCCTTCAAGCTGACGATGGCCAGGGACACGGAGCGTTTGATCGTCACCGTGGTATCGGAAAACCCGGGCGATCCCGAGCCCGAGGTACCGGAGCCATCGCCTGTGGAGAAGCCGGCACCGCCGCCCGTGTTGGCCGTGGCGCCGCCAACCCCGGCCATCGTCGCCGGACCTCCCATCGATCGGCTGTTCCGGGCCATGGCGGCCGTCGGCGCGTCGGACCTTCACCTTTCGGTCGGGATGCCGCCGCTCGTGCGTAAAGACGGACGCATGCAACCGCTCGAAGAGGCCGCGTCAGCGCTCGATCCGGCGAGCATGCAGGAGCTGCTCCGGCCGATCGTTCCCGACAAGAACGCCGCCGAGTTCGGCGCCCGGCATGACACGGACTTCGCCTACGAGATCGCCGGTCTTGCTCGATTCCGCGCCAACATCTTCGTGGATCGCAAAGGACCGGGCGCCGTCTTTCGCGTGATTCCAAACGCGATCCTGACGGCCGAGCAGCTGGGTCTCTCGACCCACATCCTCCAGTTGTGCAACTTGACGAAGGGCCTCGTGCTCGTGACTGGACCGACCGGTTCGGGCAAGTCGACGACGCTCTGCGCGATGGTCGACTACATCAATCGGAACCGGGACGACCACATCATCACCATCGAGGATCCGATCGAGTTCGTGCACGAGAACCGGAGTTGCCTCATCAACCAACGCGAAGTCGGGACGCACACCGACTCGTTCAAAGGCGCACTGCGTGCGGCGCTTCGAGAGGATCCCGACATCATCCTTGTCGGCGAGATGCGCGATCTCGAGACCGTCGCGATTGCCATCGAGACGGCGGAGACTGGCCACCTCGTCTTCGGCACGCTCCATACGACTACTGCGGCGTCCACCGTCGACAGGATCATCGGTCAGTTTCCGAGCGAACGGCAGGCGCAAATCAGGGTCATGTTGTCGGAGTCGCTTCGCGGCGTCATCTCGCAGACGCTGTGCCGGAAGATTGGCGGCGGCCGAATCGCGGCGCTCGAGGTGCTGATTGTCACCTCGGCGGTCAGCAACCTGATTCGAGAAGGCAAGACGTTCCAGCTGCCGTCGATCATGCAGGTCGGGAAAGCGGTCGGGATGGTCAGCCTGAACGACGCGCTCATGGAGCTGGTGACGCAGAAGATCGTCGCGCCGGAGGAGGCCTACCAAAAGAGCGTAGACAAGACGAGCTTCGAAGGTCTGCTCAAGCGCGCCGGCATCGACACGAAGTTCGCGCTGGGCGGCGCACCGTAGCGACGTTTCAGCGCGATCCAGCGGGCAGTGCGTACGCGACGATGCCAGTGGGAGGTGCAGCGGTTCCGCTTGGAGCGCCGCGTGCGCCCGAACGACCGTCCGCCGCTGACGTCGTCACCAGAAGATACTGCCGCCCGCCGAGCTCGAACATCGAGGGAGAACCGGTCGTCGGGCCACCCAACGGCAAGGCCCAGACCTCCTTGCCGGAACTGCTGTCGTATACGTGGACCTTCCGGTCGGCGGCGCTGACGAACACGAGTCCTGAGCCGGTCGGAATGATTCCGCCCTTGGCCGTCCCCGCCGTACCCGTTCCAGTCACACCCTGCTCGACCAGCCGCAGATCGTCTCCAAGACCGATCTGCCACTTGATGGTGCCTTTGTTCAGGTCGTACGCGGTCAGTGTCGTGTAGGGCGGATTGACGATCGTGGGGTACAGCCCGAATCCCTGTGTCAGGTATCGCCCTTCCTTGACCACTTCGCTCGCACCGTTGTTGCCGTAGCGCGTCTCCCCCGGCTTCAGCAATCGCAGGATCGTCGGCACGTTGAAGCCGATGACGTAGACGCTGCCATCGCCAGGGTTGGCGGCCGTGCTCCCCCAGTTGGATCCCCCCTGATTGCCAGGCATGTGGATCACGTCCTCGAATCCGATCGGCGTGTAGGGTCCGTCATTCCTGGCCTTGAGAATGCGCTCCTTGAATTGCGCACGTTCTTCGGGCGTCAGGATGTACGGATTCACGTCGTCTGCCGTGAACTTCTGGCGCGAGAACGGGGGCGGCGCGGTCGGGAACGGCTGTGTGGGCGAGAGCGCCTCACCCGGGACAGTCGTCTTCTGCGGGACCGGCCGCTCCTCAATCGGCCAGATCGGCTTGCCGGTCACTCGATCGAAGACGTACAGGTAGCCCGTCTTGCTGGCCACGGCCACGACGTCGATAACGCGACCGTCCTTCCGGATCGTCGTCAGTTGCGGCGCGGAATTGTTGTCGAGATCCCAGATGTCGTGATGGACGGTCTGAAAATGCCAGAGGCGCTTCCCTGTCCGGGCATCGAGCGCGATGAGACAGTCGCCGAACAGGTTCGCGCCTTTCCTGTTGCCCCCATAAAAGTTGAACTTCGGGCTCCCTGTTGGCACGAACACAATTCCGCGGTTGGCGTCTATCGACTGTTCTCCCCAGTTGTTGGCGCCCCCGACGGTCTTCCACGCATCCGGCGGCCACGTCTCGTAGCCGAATTCGCCCGGCCGCGGGACCGTATGGAATGTCCAGACGAGCGCACCGGTACGAACGTCGAATGCGCGGATGTCTCCTGGCGCGGAGTCGTACTCCTGATTCGTCGCGGACCCCATGATCAGGAGGTTCTCGAAGACTCGACCGGGCGTGCGCGACTGCTGATTGACCTTCTCCGGGTCGCGATCCAGGCCGGCGCGCAGATCGACCCGGCCCTCTTTGCCGAACGAGGGGACGACGCGCCCGGTTTGCGCGTCGAGCGCCTGGAGCATGTTGCCGGTGCTGAAGATCAGCCGGCGGTCCTTGCCATCCTTGCTCTCCCAGTAGTTCATCCCACGCACGTTGAAGCCTTCGGTCCTCTCGCTGATCCAGATCTGCTTTCCAGTCGCAGCCTCGAGCGCCACGAACGAGCCGTTGGGGCCGCGGCCGTACACGACGTCGCGGACGACGAGCGGATTGAAGTCGGTCTGGCCGCCAGGGTACGTCCAGGCCACTTCGAGCTTGCTCACGTTCGATCGATTGATCGCAGTGGCGGCTACGAACCGCGAGCTGTCGGGACCGCCGGCATAGTCGCGCCATTCGCGCTGTTGCTGGGCGAAGATCGAAAGGCCGGTCACACTGATCAGCGCAGCTGCCACCCCGATTCGACCGCCTGTCCGTCGTACCGCACCCAAACTCTGTTTCGTGCCCATCAACGCTACCTCGGTGTCTCGGGGATATGGATCTGCGAATCGGGGCCGCCCGAACCGGGTGTCCCGGTCGAGCCTGCTGACAACACTACACCAGCCGATGTCCCGGTGGTCACAATGATAAACAGAACCGGTTATCCCGGAGCTACGAACGCCGGCGCGTACGGAATCAACCCGAAAGAGCAGATCGTGGGTATTGCCAATATCGGAGGTAGCTGGTACGGCTTCGTTGCCAGATAAATCTGACGTTGAACCAAACGCTCTCAGTGGGGACCGCCGGACGGACCATGCCTTGGGCTACAGCGTGACCGACTGGCGGTCTCGGAGCAGTCCTCGCGTCTCTGAATCGCAGATGAAGTCACCACATTCCAGGCGCATGGTCCATACAAACTCGTTCACGGCCGCAAGGTCGCCTGCCACAGCTCGTGGCGTCCTTCGATGTACTCACTCCAGATGATTTCACCGTTCCGTGACACGTCGAACGTCACATCAATCGGCCGATAGGGACCCATCCGGTCGAAAAGCTTGCGCTGATCGCCGCCATCCGGCGTCATGGACCACAGCTCCTTCACTGCAGGATTTGCCGTGTCGCGGAGGAAATAAATCCGCGAGCCATCGGCTGACCACACGGGCAGTCGCCCTGGCGCCAGGCGGCGACACGGCGTTCCATCGACTGGACACGTCGCAACGTCCGACGGTCCCGATGTCGTGTGGCCGACTATGCTGCGGCCGTCACGAGACCAGCGAGGTACCATCAAGGGAAGGTCGACGGCGCTCTGCTTTCCCGACGTCGCGTCCTCGATCACGGTCTGTTCGGCGACGTGCGGTTCGCCCGGAGCGGCCTGCCGGAAATAGGCGATGAGCGATCCGTCCGGGCTGAATTCGGCGTGCGTCTGGCTTTCCCACTGAGCGCGACCTCAGCCGTTTGAAGAGGTGCGGGTGCGACAGCAGAGACGCGCGACAGGCTCTCGTGAGCGGTCCAGCGCTGGACATCTTCTCATCGTCGTTCCGTCTGTCCTACGGTCGCGATCCTTCGCTGTGCCAGCAGCTTGTTGATCGCGGGCAGCTCGCGCGTGGTCCACTGGTCGAATTCCCTTGTGACGTCCGCAAGTTCGCGCCCGAGCGCGTCAGCACGCTGCACCTGCGAATCGGTCGGACGGCCCTCGTAGCCGACGACGCTGCCATAGAGCTCCGCCAGGAACTCTCGCAGCCGTTCCTCGCCGGTGATCATGCCGCCTTCTTTGGTCGCGACGATCTTCTTGCGTAGAGCGTCGAGCGAGGACGAGGCGCTGACCAGCCTGCCCTTCAGCTTGTCGCTGCCGGGAAGCGTTTCGGATCGCGCCTCCAGATCGCTGCGAACTGCAGTCATGCGGTCGACCAGATCCGTCATTTCACCGAGCAGGCCGTACAGCCGCACCGCCAGGTCGAACTGCATCGTTCGATCGGCGGCCGTGGCGGTCGACCGAGGGTCGGCCACTACGGTCAGCTTCGTCGTGTACTCCTCTTGCGCCTTGGTTATCTTCAACGTGTAGGTTCCCGGAGGCAGCCGCGGCCCCACCGATGCGCCGCCCGCGGCCGAAGCCCCGGTCGGCACGCGCGGTGGCGGCATTCGCATCGACCACGTCACCCGGCTCAGGCCGCGACGTTTGGCCGTCGGCAGCGTGTCCAGGTGTTTGCCGTTCGAATCAAACACGTCCAGCGTCATGTCGCCGAAGATGTGACGCTTCTGCTGGTAGTACGTAATCACCGCATCGTCCGGCGGATTGGGGCCGACGAAGCTCGCGTCGCCATTCGCCCAGCCGCCGAACGCTGGAATCCGCTGCTCGACCGGGCGTCCCTCGACGAACGCCGCGCTCACCGAGAGAGCGGCAGGCGTCAACGCGCGCAGGGGCGTGATGTCGTCGATGATCCACATCCCCCGGCCGTGCGTGGCGATGGCCAGATCGTGGTCGCGCGGGTGGATGGCGAGATCGCGCACCGCAACGGCCGGAAAGTTGCCCCCTTTGTACTGCGCCCAGATCTTCCCTCCGTCGAGCGTCACCCAGAGTCCCATCTCCGTGCCCAGAAAGAGCACGCGCGGGTTCACCAGGTCCTCCTTGATCACGTGCGCGTAGCCTCGGACCGGCGCCTCCGGCAAAACAAGAGGCTCCCAGCGCTTCCCGTAGTCGGTCGACTTGTAGGCGTACGTCCGCATGTCGCCGAAGGTGTGAAGGTCGAACGTCGCGTACACAGTCGCCGGATCGAAGTGGCCCGGCTCCACGGATGAAACCCAGGCGCTCTTCGGCAGCCCGTTAATGTTGCCGACTACGTTGGACCAGCTCCTGCCGCCGTCGCGCGTGAGCTGCAGGTTGCCGTCGTCGGTGCCAGCCCAGATCACGTTCGGATCCTTGGGAGACTCCGCGACGGCGTAAATCGTCGTGTGCATCTCCGCGAAGGAGTTGTCCACCGTGACGCCGCCGGATTCCTCCTGCTTCTGCTTCGAGGGATCGTTCGTCGTCAGATCCGGAGAGATTCGATCCCAGCTCTGACCGAAATTGCGCGACCGGAGGAGATACTGCGCGCCGAAGTACACCGTGCCCTTCTGGGTCGGGCTGATGTGAATCGGCGCGTTCCAATTGAAACGGAGCTTGCCTTCCTTGTATCCCGGCAGCGGCTTGATGTCGCGCGACTCGTGTGTCTTCCGGTTAACGCGGCCGACGTATCCTCCCTGCGATTCGGCGTAGATGAAGTCAGGATCGGTGGGATCGACGAACATCCAGAACCCGTCGCCGCCGTACATGTTCTCCCACTGGCTGTTGGCGATCCCTCCCGGGTACTGCGACGCACCGACCCAGGAGCTGTTGTCCTGGAGTCCGCCGTACACCTTGTACGGACGGTCCATGTCGAGGCTGACGTGATAGAACTGCGAAACTGGCAGATTGTCTGCCTTCCACCACTTGTTGCCGGCGTCGTAGGAGTACCAGAGCCCGCCGTCGTCACCCGTAATCAGCCTGTCGGTATTGGTCGGGTCGACCCACACATCATGAAAATCGCCGTGGGCGCCGCCGCCGATGTTGCTGAAGCTTTCGCCGCCGTCGTTGCTGACGACGAGGCTCAGGTCCGGTTTGTAGACGCGGTTCTCGTTTTTCGGATCGACGATGAGGTTGGCGAAGTAGAACGGCCGCCAGATCATGTACTGACTGCGGTCGCGCATCTCCCAGGTCAGGCCGCCATCCTGCGATCGATAGAGCGCGTTGTGCGGCGGCACCGCTTCGATGAACGCGTAGACGACCTTCGGGTTCGAGGGAGCGATCGTCACGGCGACCCGTCCCCACGGTTTGCGCGGAAGCCCTTTGGCGCTATCGGCAGTGAGCTCGGACCACGTCGCCCCTCCGTCCGAGCTCCTGAACAGCCCGCTTCCGCTGGGCGCCTCCGGACCTTCGCCGCCGGATCGGAAGGTCCATCCCTTGCGCCGGAAATCCCACATGCCAGCGAAGAGCGTCTTCGGGCTCTTCGGATCCATGGAGATCATGGAGCACCCGGTCGACGGGTTCGCGCCCGACAGGACTCTCGTCCACACCTTCCCGCCGTCGGTCGTCTTGTAGACGCCGCGCTCAGTACTGTCGCTCCACAGCTTGCCGGGCGCACAGGCGTAGACGGTATTCGAGTCCCCGGGATCAACGAGGATCTTGACGATGCGCTCGGTATTCTCGAGCCCCATGTTCGTCCAGGACTCGCCGCCGTCCGTCGATTTGTAGATGCCGTTTCCGATCGATACGCTGTTCCGGGTCCATGACTCGCCGGTGCCGACCCACACCACTCTCGAGTTCTTCGGATCGACCGTCACCGCGCCAATCGACTGGACCGGTTCCTTGTCGAAGACGGGTTTGTACGTCGTGCCGCCGTTGGTCGACTTCCAGACGCCGCCGCTCGCTGACCCGACATAGATCGTGAGCCGGTTGCCTTCGTGAACAGCGTCGACTGCCGCGATGCGTCCACTCATCGTGGCCGAGCCGATGTTGCGCGCACCGAGGCCGGCTATGGTCTCAGCATCTGCGACCACGGCTGCGTTGGATCGGATCGTGGTTGGCGGTTGCGACGGTGCGGGCGGTGGTCCTTGCTTTGAACCCTGAGCCGTGCCCGCCCCTGCGGCGGTTGAAGCCGGAGTCTGGGCGCCACGCTCGAAACGCCGGTCGTCGATGGCGACATCGGTTTCGATGGTGTTGAAAGCTATTGTGGACTTCTCTTGGCTGCCCTTGGCCCCGATCTCCACGGCAAACGGGAAAAAGATGCCGTTCACGGCCTTGTAGTCGCCCAGCGAGACCTCGAAGTCCCGCTCATCTCCCCGCACGGTGCGCTTCACGTCGATCCTGATTGGCACGTACGTGTCCGCGTCGAGAAAGTACGTGCGAACATCGCCGTTGGATTTCAGCGTCGCTCGGAGTTTGTAGACGGCCGTTCCTTCGAAGTCGTCGCTCCCGACGAGCTCCACGATGTTGCCCTTGTTCCGGTAGTCGAACAGCGGATCGTCGAACTCGGCATCCTCGATGATCGACTTCAGCTCGTCTTCGCCGAGCGATTCGGGATCCTTCTTGCCCTGCCATGGCTCGATCTTCCATCCTGACTTTCCGTCGTAGGCCGTAACGCCGGTCAAACCGAGGTAGGTCGTCTCGTCGCGCACCTTGTTGGGACGTTTGTTCTCCTGCCGGTACGCCGCTTCGAATCCGCCGCCGCCGATGAACTTGCCCGTTCGACGCACTGTCTGAAGAGCCTGGATACGATCCGCTCCTCCGACTGTCTTGAGGTAACCGGCAATGATGTCGTCGAGCGACGGCTTCGACTGCGCGCTGATGAATACGGTGAACGACAGAAACACAAGAGTGATGCGAAGAGATTTCTTCATGACACTTCCCGGCTCAAACCGATGTAGAAAGCGCGCCTCAACGCGGCGCGCGTCCGCTCGAGCTGCGGCCCAAGAAGAGTCTACGACACCCATCTCCCTGCGGCGACGGCTTTGACGAGGGCGTCCCAGTCGTCAAACCCCTTCTCGCGCGCCAGGATCCTTCGCACATCGTCCAGATTCAGGAAGCTGGTGCCGGGGTCCCTTCCAAGGATCGCGGCGTGACGGTGACGCAGCCCGCCGCGCAGCTCGTCCCACGTGAACGCGTGGCCGAAATGTTCCTGGCCGGAATGCAGCGCCGCCGGATCGCCGGACTCGTGCGCAGTCAGGATGTCCTCCGCGAGTTTTTCCAGAGGCCGGGGATCCTGCTGCGGCGGCCGAGGCGCTTCGACGGGGCGATCGACCCCGAGCCGCGCGGCGACATCAGCCATTCCGCGCTTCAGTGCCCAGTCCATGGCCGTCTTCCCTTCGCGGCTTCGCATCGCAGGATCCGCGCCGGCGGCGAGGAGCATCTCCACTATCTCCATCGCCTTGCCGCCGTCGTCCGGCAGCCACCAGAGCGGCGTGATGCCGTCCTTCGCCACCTGTCGTGCGAGCTCGGGCTCCGCAGCGAGCACCTGTCGAAGCCGGTCGACGTACCCGCAGAACGCGAGGTTGAAGACGTCCCGGCTGTACTGACTCAGAAAATCGAGCATCCGGCGATCGTCGAAATGGGCGGCCCATCCGAGAGGTGTGTTGTCGTAGGTGAGCTCACGCGGGTCGATTTCGGCCCCGCGATCGATGAGCATTCTCGCCGCTTCGAGAGCGCCAGCACCGACCGCATGGTGCAGCGCGCGCGTCTTTCGCCGATCCTCGACTTCGATTGGCACACCGGCATCGAGGAGAAACGCGACGACGTCGGGTCGATCGCGAATTGCTGCAGCAATCATCGCTTTCGGGCTGGTCCGTTCTTCGGGATGTGCCTCGAAGTAAGCCAGGACGGCATCGCGATCCCTGGCGAAGCACGCGCGGATGCGGTATCTGCCGGCGCCGGGCGGGTCCGGCTATCTGGTCTACACCAACAGGGAAGCGCTCTTCGCGATCCCGTTCGACCTGGAGACGCGCGGGACGGCCGTGCGCATCCTGACGATGTCGCCTACAACCCGCTGAACAAGGGCGGTCAGTTCGACATTTCCCGAACCGGCACCCTGGTCTATCGCAGGACCAGCGGCGAAACGCAGTTGACGGTGCAATGGGTCGATCCCACTGGCGAAACGGAGTAAAGCCGAATGCCATCGTCCCGGAGATCGGTCAGCTACAATTGTCGGAACGCGCCCGTAGCTCAGGTGGATAGAGCATCGGCCTTCTAAGCCGAGGGTCGCAGGTTCGAGTCCTGCCGGGCGCGCCACACAACAGTTACCTATCTCTCAGGAAGGACACCCGTTGCTGCAGCAACTCACAGATGACGCGGCGGAACCGCTCGTGGTCCTCGACGACGAGAACTCTAAGGTGGGGCGTCAACGACAGGCCGCTCCGTTGACGGCTAATGCGAGAGTGGTGGTCACGCCGACGCCATCGCGGCGAGTGCCGACTTCGACGCTTGAATGGGTACGGTGACCTTCAAACCTGTTCCCGACGCCGGCGTCGCGTGAATCTCGAGAACACCCCCGACTGATTCCACGCGTTCTCTCATGCTAATCAGGCCAAGCCCCGCGTTCGGCGGACCATTGACGTCAAATCCCTTGCCGTCGTCAGTGATCGTGAGTGTTACGCTGGACGGCCCGCCGGTCAAGTCGACCCAGATGTGGCCGGCATCGCTATGCTTCACGGCGTTCCCCAACGCCTCTTGCGCGACTCGGAATACGCACAGCGCGATGTTCTGATCGATCTCCGCCGGTACGTTGCGATGGGAGAAGGCAATCGGCAGGTGGGGCGGTGACAAGTCGCGTCGAAGGTTGTCGAGGGCGGCGACGAGTCCGATCAGCCGCAACTTCGACGGGTGCAACCGGTGCGAGAGCTCGTGCACACTCGTCGAGATGCTCTGCGTTGTCTCCTGGGCTCGGGAGACGAGCTCTGCGGTGTGCACCTGCAGCGGATCGGAACGGAGCTCATCGAGCTCGATGGACAGAATCGCGAGCTGTTGATTGATGTCGTCGTGCAATTCACGCGCAATGCGGGCGCGTTCCGCCTCCTGTTCGCCGAGCAGCCGCCGGCTCAGGTCGCGGATTCGGTCGTAGCTCACGCGCAGCTTGGCCTGGCTGTCACGCAACTCGCGCTCGCTGGCGCGTAACTCGCGCTCGACGCGCTGCCGCTTGGCCCGTTGCACGAGCAGGCCGGCGATGAGCACCGACTGCGCCAGCAACAGCATGACCGCGGCGATGATATACCGCCGGTATTGATCCCAGATGCTCGGTTCCCGGAACAGGACGCGGGTGCCGGCTGGCAGGCGCGACTCGTCGAGCCCCCAGCGGCGTAGCTGGCGCCAATCCACCGCATCGACATCCGTGTCGGGCGAGGACAGCGGTATGTCGTCGGCTCGCTCTCCGCGCAGCACGCGAAGCGCGATCGTGGCGATGGCCTTCATCAGGGCCACCTGATCGCGGCGCCGGCCGCCGACGATGCCCGCATCGACGGCGACATCCGCCCAGCCGTAAGTCGGCGCGTTGGCCGCGGCCGCGACGCGGGAGAGGTAGGGCATCTGCTGGACGAGCTCGCCCGCGCCGTCCTGACTCACGACGACGTAGTACACAGCCGAGTGCGGGGGCAACGTTCTGAGTCGCGCTTCGAGATCCTTCGTCACCAGTCCCGAGAGATAGGTGAATTCGATCCGGCCCTCGAAGGCGCGGAATTCCGCCCTCGCCTGGCTCTCGCGGCTCCGGTCCAGGGCGGTCGTACCGACCACCACGTAGACATGTTCGAGATCGGGCTGCAGCGCCAGCGCGAGCTCGATTGAAGGGCCGAAGTGGAGCTTGTTGAGCAATCCCGTGGAATTGGCGATGGGGTTGGGCGGTGGGGACAGCGTATAAAACACCACAGGCGTGCCGCTGAAGAGGACGTCCCGATTTCTGCTGACGAAATCCGCGGCGGGGTCTCCCATCACGAGGAGGAGGTCGAGATGCCTTTCCTTGTACTTCCGGCGCAGGAAGTCGAGGTACACGGTCTCGTAGTCGGGATGCGGAAACCGGCCAACATCGAAGTATTCGGTGTAGAAGTCCACACCATCGCTGAGGCCTTCGGTGAGCAGCCGCGGCATCTCCCGCTCCGAGACTACGTAGAACTGCTCATTCTGGCGCGCCGAGTTGAGGACGAGTACCTGCTTCGAGCGGTTGGCGTCTTGCGCGCTCGCGAGAGGGGCGAGGACGCACGCCGTGAGGGCCACTGCCAACAACGCTTGACACCGAACGCCACGCCGCACGGTCAGCATGCGCCCGCCACGTCAGAACTCGGTCTCGACGGTAATCCTGAAGAAGCGCGGCGTCAGGATGGTATTGGGCCGCGGCCACGCTGCGCCCGGGACGAACGCGTTGTTATAGGTGAGGCCCGCGCTCGAGTTCAACGCGTTGTAGACGTCGAGCGCAACCATCGTGCGTGACCGCCCGTGCCGCAGAATCTTGGCCGCGCGAACGTCGACCTGGTTGATTCGATCTCCGGACATCGTGCCGGGCGCCACCAGATTCACCGTCACGTTCGGCGCGTTCCCGGACAGATCTCGTCCGAGCGATGGCGCCACGGCCGCGTTCGGCACGGCGTAGTTGGCCGCCAGCATCGTTCCGGGCTTGCTCTGGAGCGTGGCGGACAGCTGAAGCGCCAATGGCCGCCAACTCGTATGAGACCAGCCCCCTGAACTGTGTCAGGACGCCGAAGCCCACGTGGCAGTACGGGCTGACCGGACTCACGGGGGCGCTGGCGAATCCGGCGCCAAGCGGGCTCTCGCCCGTGATCGACGTATCGAGCTCCGGCAGGTGCGCCCGCACCTCGCAGTTGTCGGCCACGGTCTGTCCCGTGCTCGTCCCGCCGATGACCGTGAAGCCCCCGGCCCGCAGGTTGAGCGTCGCGTCGATGCCGTTGAAGTACTGATACCAGCGTCCGTAGTTGCGCGAGGCCGTGATGAGATTGCTCACCTGACCGGCCTTGTCAGGGACGACATCGTACAGGCCCGACACCACGTAGCCGCCACCGCCCGGCAGGCGAGGATCGACTGGAGCCACGACGCTGAAGGGTGTCAGATCGGACGGCTGCAGCGCCAGGTTGTCGGCCACGGTAAAGCCATGGAACCAGCGACGGCTGTAGGAGAGCGTGGCCGATGCCCGGGGAAGAATCTGCCGCTGCACCGAGACGTCGAGCGTCCAGTCCGATGGCCGGACGCCCCAGCCGTTGAGAACCGCCGGATCGAAGTTGTTGGTCAGCACAGACTGCCCGAAGCTTGGTGTTCGACACGACGCCGCACAGGTCGCCACCACTCGCCCGGAGGTCCTGCGCGCCCGGGTTCAGCAGGTCGCAATCGGGCACGAAGTTGCCGTTCGCGTCGCTCCAGGCCCGCGTGACACCTGCCGTGCCGAACCGTGACGTCGTCTGCGGCAACCGCAGCGTCGGATTGGTATTGAGGTAGATGCCAGAGGTACCCGCGCCGTCGAGGTATCGGCCCAGGTGTACCTTGAGCGCCGTCCTGCCGTCGCCGAACACGTCATAGGCCACGCCGAGCCTGGGCGTGATGTCCTTGTAACTGTCCACGCCCGCCGTTTCCGGAATGATGATGGGCACCGGCAGGAATCTGGACGGCCCTTCCTGCTGCGCCGGAAACCAGCTCCGCGGCACGGTCGAACCGCACCGCGCCCTGCTACCGTCAGGCGGCTGCGTGTCCAGCGTTCCTGCACGAACACCGCGTCCCACCCCGTGCGCGACTTGTTCAGCCACGGCGAAATCGATTCCGTCAGTTGATTCGGCACGCCGTTGTTGAACCGGTAGGTCAGGTTCTGGTTGTTCGTCGTCCAGATCGACGTCCTGCGTCATCAACGTGTGCTGATAGCCGACCTTGACGCTGTGTGACCCGGTCACATACGACATCGACCCTTTCCACAGGTAGGAGCCGTTGTACGCGTCGCTGAAGTCCTGCGAACGATAGGCCAGCCCCGGGATGTTGCCGTTGGCCGCGCACCCGCTCGCACACTGTTCGACGACCCGAATCAGGTCGCGGGTTGGATTCGGGTTCGCGCTCGAAGTTCGCGAAGCCAAAATACGTGCCTGCGTAAGCCGGCTTCGACGAGCAGTCGATTCGACAGGGGGGCCGACCACGTGGCCTGCGTCACCCGCAGCGGGCGCCCGAAGACGCCGACCGCTTCAGGCGACACGCGTGCGAGGATCGACACCGGCGGACGTGGCGCCCGTGCAGGTTCGACAGAGCGTCTGCTCATCCCAGAATACGCTGAGCTTGTGGCGCCGGGTCATCTGCCACGTGACACGCGCGCTGGCGTTCTCGAACAGGCGGTCCGAGTACGCTCTCCGGCTCGTGTCGGGCGCATACGACCACTTCGCCGGGTCCCCGGCGTTGAGGTTGTAGTAGACGTTCGTGCTGTCCGTTGTGCTCCCGCCCCGGTGCGCGGTCGCGAAGTACCACAGGCGATCTCTGGCGATCGGTCCGCCGATCGTGCCCGAGACGTCGTAGACCTTGCTGAGCGGGCTCGCTGCGGTGACGCCCTGCTGCATCAGAGCGGGTGTCAGGTTGTCGGACTGGAGCTTCTCGCCGGTCCCGCTGAAAAAGAGCGAGCCGTGCGTGGAGTTGCCGCCGGTCTTCGGCACGAGGTTCACGACGAGTCCACCGGTTTCGTTCTCGCCCAGCCCGCCCGCGCTGGCGAAGGTGACCTCTTCGGTGACGCCGGCGTCCACCACGTAGCTGGTCGGCGAATTGCGACCGCCGGACCGCCGACGGTGAAGCCGTCGAGCGCCAGGCGCCCCTCATTGCCCCGCCCTCCGTGGATGGGAAATGCGTGGTCGATGTGCCGGTCACGACGTCGTTCCCGCTGGTGATCACCCCGGGTATGAGCACGACGAGCGCGTTGTAGCTGCGAACGGTCGGAAGGGCCTTGACGATGTCGTCCGGTAGCGTTGTGGCCGCGCCGGCGCTACGGACATCGACGACGGGAGTCGCCGTCCTCACGGTGATGGTTTCCGCAACCGGGCCGAGCGCGAGTTGCGCATTGACGCCGGCCGTGAACGCAGTCGTGATCTGGACTCCCTCCCGTACGTATGGACGGAAGCCCTCACGTGTGAAGGTGAGGGTGTACACGCCCGGACGAAGGTTCTCGATGCGGTACTGGCCGCTGCCGTCGGTGACCGTCGTGCGGACCTTTTCGATCAGCGCGGCGCTCTCGGCCTGGACGGTGACGTCGGACAGCGTGCCACCAGAGGCATCACGTACGGTCGCCGGCAATTGCCTGCGCGAATGCGCCGCAGGGAACGCCCGCAGCCAATGCGAGGAGAATCGCGAACGTCCGACAAGCATGCGCAAGCATTATCGTCGTCTGAAACAGCAGGTTTGACCCGGGTTCCGTCGCTCCATGGCGATCGCGCTCGCTACGTAGGTTCCACCGTCCAGGACCGTGCGAATCCCACGCACGAGGGTCAGTCCATCGGTTCCTGGCGTCGAAATGTCCCTGCGCGACAGAAATCAGGCGAGCAGGCTTGTGCCACACCCGATGCCCGAATCCTCTCATTTGGTAAGCAGCGGGGTGCCGATTCAACTGCCAACCGAAGTAAGACTAGTCGATCCAATCGGTAAAAGTACGGGCTCCGCCTGTCATTGAGACGGCCGTCGCCGTGCGCGCGCCTCGGGTTCCGCCTGAAGCACCGTCTCGCCGCCACCAAGGAGCCTCCGCTGGCCATCGCGGCAACGGAGGCTGACGCCGGGTGCAGACTCAACAAGACCGCCGTCAGTGACGGCTCACGAGCAATCGGGATCGGGCCAGCTCGGCGACAGCACTCCCACTGCTCCTTTACATGGCGGCGTGCAGCGGCATGACGTGGCTGTGCCGATCACAAATGGAGTTGAACCCTTCGGTCGGGCAGACGTCCGACGAATAGCCGCAGAGAAGCGAGCACTTGCGTCTTGCGATGAGCTGATGCCACAGAATCTCGAGCGATAGCGCCGCCTCTTCCCGGCCGCTGCTCCACAACACGTCCACCATCTCGCCGTAGATCCGCACCAGACGCTTCCTGCCGCCTGCGGCCCTGTCCAGGATCGGATTGATCGTCTTTTCGAAGCGCTCCGCATCCGGCCGATTGCCCACCAACAACCGGTTCAGCACCTCGTCAGCATCGAACATCAGGAGCCGGCCCTGCTCGATCCGTTCCTGTGAATTCACCCCCATCGCCGTCAGCTGGTCACGGATGGAGGCAGTGTGCGACGCCGTCGCAACGATCACGGCCGCCTGGCTGGCCGCCAAGCCCTCGCCGATGAAGCGGGCGACGGTGCCGGCGAGCGACGGATTGTCTTCGTAGAAACAGACGGCGTGGAACAGCAGCGCCCGGCGGACTGCCGGCACGAGTTCGGTCAGCATCTCCCGCTTCCGTACCACCGCCGAAGCGCCCAGCGCGGACGCGGCGCTGACGATTGACGCGTCCTCGTACGCGCTGGCAAAGACGATTCGGGGCGGGTCGGGCAGGTCCCTGATGAGCGTGGCAGCTTCGAACCCGTTGAGCCGGGGCATCGAGATGTCAAGGACCACCAGCTCGGGATATAGCGCGCCAGCCGCCTCGATAGCCGCCTGGCCATCGGCGACCGTGGAGACCACGTCGAAGTCGGAAGCGAGCAGGCTGGCAATCTTCGCCCGCGTTTCGACGTGATCGTCCGCTACTACGATGCGGGGTCTGCCCATGTTACGTCGATCTTACGACATCGAGGATTCGTGGGGGCGGATGCCAGACTCGCCGCGGCGAATGCACGGATCCATCTCGAGCAAATCGCCGTAAGTGATCGCTACACATGAGGAGGTCTGACACAACTCCTTTGATCGTCGCCAGACGCGTCTCCGCAAACGGTCGGAAGGACCGCACATGTCGAATCGGATATGCGTGAAGGAGGCTTTTGCGCTATCCTGTTCAAGACCGCTCGCAAGTGATTGATTCTAAACGGACAGATGTCCGAGTGGTTGTCCTCCTCCGCGGCTTACGCCGCTTCGGCGGGACATCGCGCCGTAGCTTGCGCGGAACTCAGAGGCGAGCGGAGGCGGATGTAGGAGCACGCTTGGAAAGCGAAGCGGGCCAGCAACGTGAAGCCATTCCGACACGCATTAACACTCACGCGATCAGCGCCTTAACCCTCCAAAACGATCACTCGGTGTGCGTCCGTAAACCTCGATGTTTTTCGAGATCCTGAACCCGACGTATCAGATTCCTATCACAATTGACTCGGCCACTTAGAGGCGTCTTCACCCGTATTCCTCACTCGTTCTGTCGCCCGAGCGACTGATGAGCGGCCGCGGTGACCTGCCCCCACTTGTCAGCTGCGCCTTAGAATGAGGCCCTCCGAACAGAAGTAGAAACACCCGCGGGAAAGGGGCTTATGGAAGCAGCGCGAGTGCGCGCGCAACTGAGTCGGATTCTGACGAGCGCCACCTTCACCGACGCCGGACGCGCCAGCAGCTTTCTCCGATTTATCGTCGAACAGGCACTCGACGGACGTCCGGGCGAAATCAAGGAATCCGTCATCGCCGTCGAGGTCCTGCGCCGAAGCCCATCATTCGATTCGAAAACGGATCCGATCGTCCGCGTCGAAGCGGGACGCCTCCGCGACCGCCTCCGCGAATACTACGACCGTCACGGGGCCGCCGATGACGTGCTCATCTCCGTTCCGAAGGGCGGCTATGTGCCCGAGTTCTCGGAACGCCAGCCAACGGCGCAGCCGCCGATACCCAACGTCCTGCGGCTCTCGCTCCTCCCTCCAGAGAGCGCGGCGTTCGACTCCTTCGTCATCTCACCAGACGGCCGGAGAATCGCATTTTGCGCCGACGGCAACGGGCGATTGATGCTGTGGGTACGGGACCTCGATTCGCTCGACGCGAAGCTCCTCCATGGAACCGAAACCGCCGAGTTCCCGTTCTGGTCGCCGGATAGCCGGTCAATCGGCTTCTTCACGCCTTTCAAGCTGAAGGTCATCCACGCCACCGGGGGACCGTGCCGCGACATTGCGGACGTCGTGCTGGGAAGAGGAGGGGCATGGAATCGCGACGGCATCATCGTGTTTTGCCCAAGGCCTGTCGGCGCTCTGTATCAGATTCCCGCTGCGGGCGGAACGCCGCAGGTGCTGACGTCGTTGGATGCGGCGCGCGCCGAAATCTCACACGGTTTTCCGCAGTTCCTGGCTGACGGCCGTCGCTTCCTGTACTTTGCCGCCAGTTGTCGCCCGGGCGAGTCGTCGATCCGTGTGGGATCGCTCGATTCCACGACGTCGAAACCGCTCGTGGGTGCGGAGACGAGTGCCGCATATGCCCAGGTCTACGGCGGACGGTCGGGGTTTGTGCTGTACGTCTCTCACGAGTCACTCGTGGCCCAGCCGCTTGATCACCAGACGCTGGAACTCACAGGCGAGCCGGAGATCGTGGCACCGGAAGTCCGATATCGGCGATGGGGTCAGGCCGGCGTTTCAGTCTCGAGCGACGGCCTTCTTCTGTACCGCAGGGGCTCGAACGATATCCATCAGTTCACGTGGATCGACAGGCAAGGCACGGCCGTCTCCACCGTCGGTCCCCGGAACGGCTTTGCCTCGAGCCCGCATTACTCGTTCAACCTGTCGCCGGACGAGCGGCGTGTGGCCATTCATCGTCACGACGATCCCGACACGGCCCTGGCACGGATTTGGGTGATGGACCTGTTTCGTGGCGGAACGATGTGGCGTTTTACCGATCCCGGAGGTCCGGAGGCGGAATTTTGTCCTGTCTGGTCGCCGAGCGGAGCCGAACTGCTCTTCAGCCGTGGAGATGACCGGGGGATGCGCCTCCTCCGGCAAGCCATCAGCGGCGGGAGTCCGGCCAGCATCGTCGACACAAAGGGGCCGAAGTTTCCGACGGACTGGTCGGACGACGAACGGTTCATCACGTACAACTCACAGGAACCGGACTACCGCAACCAGCACATCTGGGTGGCGTCACCTCTCGCGTCAGACCAACCGCACCCGTTGCTTCAACGCTCCCACGACGACGGCAGCGCGCGCTTCGCGCCGATGCCGACCGACGAAGGCCGCCGCTGGATCGCGTATACATCCGACGAGACCGGGCAGCATCAGATCTACGTTCGCAGTTTTCCCGACGCCGACCGCAAATGGCAGATCTCGAACGAGGGCGGTTTTCTGCCGCAGTGGAGGCGGGACGGTCGGGAGTTGTTCTATGTCGCCCCGGACGGAACGCTCATGGCTGTCGCCGTCGGCCGCGACGCGTCGGAGTTCGGCCGTCCGCAAAAGCTCTTTGTCACCGGCCTGCATCTCCATTCCTACAGC
Source organism: uncultured Acidobacteriota bacterium (assembly GCA_963730995.1). GTDB lineage: Bacteria > Acidobacteriota > Vicinamibacteria > Vicinamibacterales > 2-12-FULL-66-21 > CAVSUB01. The sequence continues at coordinate 2,142,059 of CAVSUB010000013.1, forward strand.
ATCTGGATGAATCAGTACAGCGTGGCGAACGACGGGCAGAGATTTCTGTTCAATCGTTCCACAGAAGGATCGCCAGTCGCGCTCACGGCCCTCATCCCCCGGTAAACGTCGCTCGATGATCAGCAGTCCGCACACGTACGCTCGACGTACGATACGTGGGCGTAACGCTCCAGTACTTCTCTTCCGCCTTGGCTCTCTGCATCCTGAGCACCGGAGGACTGCATAGATGTTGAGACATCACTCGATGTGGCTGCTGGTCGCGTTCTTGGGCACGGGATTCGGACAATCGGATGCGAAGAAGGTTGCGCGGACCTCCGGTGCCAGGAGCCATTCTGATGACGATGCGGCCATCAAACAGGTGGCCGCCCAGTATGTGGAGTATTGGAACCGCCACGAGTTTGAAAGAACGGCAGAACTCCGAACTGCAGATTCGGAAAACGTGAATGTTGTGGGGCAACGAAGTACCCGAGCTGACATCACGAACGGCGGACCGTCGTACTACCAGCAGGCGTTCGGGAACAGCACGATTCATGACACCGTCGTCAGCATCAAATACCTCAAGCCGGACGTGGCAGCGGTGGATGTGGCCTGGGAGATGACAGGGGCAAAGTGCCCTGATGGGAGCGACGCGTCGTATCGAGTCGGGCTGAAGAGCCTGGTCATGACGAAGGCTCGTGGCAAGTGGCTGATCGCGGTTTTCCACAACATGGACTTGCCCACACCGGCAGACCGGAGCGGGCCGCATACCGTTCCGTGCCAATTCCGATGAAGCCGACATGGCTTCGCTCAATTTTGAGCTGCCGTCCGGGCTCTAGAGAATCGTCGTAAGTGATCGGACGACATTAGTGGCGCGCCAGGCCTTGATATCGTTCAGCACGGATTGCTGATACAGATATTTCTGGAAGCCGATGAAGACTCGTCCAATGTCCTCAGGCTTGCCCAGGTGAGCCACCGCGTCGGCAATTGAGTTGTTGTATTTCAACCGCAACAATGGGGTCAGTTTCTCTTGGTCGAGTTCCTGCACGCCAACACGGACGTAGTGAGAGAGCACGAAGTCGAGAAAGGCTTGCTCTTTGCTCTCAAACGCCGCGCTGATCGCAACCTTGGCTCTCGCCGCGCGTTCCTCTCGGGTAAAGTCGTGTCTGCTGTAAGTTTTCATAGGAAACGAACGGCAGAAAACTACCGGCGTGGCTATTCGCTGCGGAGCGCTACGTTGGGATCGACCGCCGCGGCCCTGCGGGCCGGCAAGTAGCAGGCAAAGAACGCGGCACAGATCAACGGAATCGGCGTCACCACCAGCATCCACGGATCGACGATGGCGACGTCCAGCTCGAGATACGCGCGCGCGATCGCCCGGCCGACGAGGCCAATCGACAACCCGAAGATGAGCCCGTCGAGGACAGGACGATAGCCGTCCACGAGCACCATGCGCTTGATCTGTCCGGCGGTGGCCCCCAACGACATCCGCACGCCGATCTCCCGCGTGCGGTTTGCAATGATATGCGACTGGATGCCGTAGAGGCCCGCCATGGCGAGAAGCAGCGTGATCGCGCCGAGGCCGACCGCCGTCATGCCGAGCCCGCGCAGGACCTGAAACGGTCCGGCGAGCACCGATCGTCCCGTCCCGATGGTGTCGACCGCCACGTCCGGATCGGCACGCCGGATGGCCTCGCGCATCGCGCCCACCGCATTCGTCACCGATCCGGATGCCCGCGCGACGACCGTGATGAGCGGCTGGTAGTGCTGCGTCAGCGGCACGTAGGCCAGTGGCCGCGGATCCGCGAAGATACTGCCCACGTCCGTATCGGCGGCAACGCCGACGATCGTGGCCGTCGGGGACCGCGTCTGGCCGACCGCCATCTCCCGCCCGACGACGTCGGCGGTACCGAACATCTGCCGTGCCGTGAATTCGCTCAGGACCACGACGCGTGGCGCGGCCGGCCCGTCGCGATCGTCGAAACCGCGTCCACGAAGGATCTCCACCCCCAGCGTTCGGAACATCGAGGGGGCCCCGGCGATCGTCGTCACCACCTGCGGGTCCATTCGCGCGGCGCTCGTCTGTTCCAGTGGTGAGATGGACAGACGCAGCGTACTCGGCACGCCGAAGGGCAATCCACTCGACAGTGAGGCCGCCTCGACCGACGGATGGCGCCGCAGCTCGTCGAGTACCCGGTCGAAGATGCGCCGTGCGCGAGGCTCGTTCCACTCCGGCGTGTCGAAATTGAGAACGGCGACGCCGATTCGATCCAGGTCGATGCCGGAATCATGGCGCGCCTCCGCGATCGAGTACTTCACGAACATGGTGGCGATGATGAAGAACCCGGCCGCGATGGCGACCTGCCACCGCAGGAGAAGCCGCTGGCGCCGGCCGCGCTGCGGTCCGGCGGCCGATCCGCCGGCGAGCGCGCCGCGAACGTCGAGCGTGCGCGTCAGCTGAATCGCCGGCTCGAGGCCGAAGACGACGAGCGCGATGAGGAGCGACGAGACCGCGATCGTCAGCGCCGGCACGTTCAGCGCGGGATGAAACGACAGCGTGGTACGGCCGCCGAAAGGCATGGCGAGGCTGAACTCGGTGTCCATCACGACGCGCAACAGCTCGAACATGACGTAGGACGCGAATGCGCCGCCGGCCGCCAGCATCACGCTCTCGAGACACTGTTCGCGCACGAGCCGCCACCTCGATGCGCCGAGGGCGCGCCGCACGGCGAGCTCGCGCAGCCGTGTACTTCCGCGGGCGAGCACGAGGTTGCCGAGGTTCGTGCAGGCGACGACCAGCACCAACCCGACGAGCGCCACGAGCGTCATCCCGAACCGGCGCACGGCGGAGTCCTCGTCGTCGGAGATCGCCGCCATGGTCTTTGCGCGCCACGGGCGATCCGTGGCGCCGACGCCCTTGCCACGGAATCGCGGCGGAAAAAACTCGTCGAGCCGCTCGGCGATGGTCTGCATTTCCGCCGATGCCGCGGCGATCGTCACCTCCGTTGCGAGGCGGCCAAAGACGGTGAGCCGTCGATCGTCTCGTGCTGTGGCGCGCGGCGCCGCCGTCCGGGGGGACTCCTTCAACCGTGACTCGGTACCGAGTGGAATCCAGAACTGCGTGCCCACCAGCCATCCGCGAGGACCGCTGAACGAGGCCGGCGCCACGCCGATAATCTCGAAGGGTTCTCCGGAGATCGCCACGGTGGCGCCGACGATCCGCGGATCGGACGCGAACCGCCGTCGCCACAGCGTATCGCTCAGCATCACCACACGTCCGCCGCCGGCATCGTCGCTCGGCTGAATCGTGCGTCCGAGCTTGGCGCCCACGCCGAGCGTGGCGAAGTACGATCCGCTCACCGACTCGCCGATGACCATCTCCGTCACGGACGGCAGGGCAAGGCGGCGAACGAACGTGGCGGACGCGGCGACGTGGGAGAACGACGTCTGGGCGGTCTGCACATCGCGGAAGTCCGGCTCCGACACCGTGCCGGTCAGCAGCCGTCCGCTGTACGGGGTGACGATGACGGCGACGCGATCGGGCTCGTGGATGCCGAGGCCGCGCAGGAACACCGCATCGACGATCGAATACACGGCTGTCGTGATCGCGACGCCGACCGCGAGCGAGAGAATCGCGAAGGTTGTGAAGAGAGGCGTCGCGCCGAGCCGCCTGAGCGCGAGCCTGATGTCGCGGCCCACGGCTGTCGAGGGTAGCACGCCCGGCTACCGGCCGATCACGACCTTGAAGCCGCCGCCGGCGTAGAAATGCCCTCCGTCGTCGGAGAACACCGAATGGCCGATGTTCGCGTACACGACGACGTTGCGCACGCCGTCGATGATGCCGGCGTTCACCAGCACGAGCCGATCTCGCTGGAAGTCGATGCTCGATTCGGTGCGCAGCTCGATCATCGCGGCGACCTTCCGCGTGAACGACCGGCCGAACGCGAAGCCGAATCCGGATGCGAGCTCCCGCGATGGATCGTGCAACGGTTTTTCGAGCTCGCCGTTGAACACGAACGTGAACGCGTGAAACTCGCGCGCGACGAGGAGCGGCAGCACGATGGTCTGGCCGGCCTCCGAGAGTCCCTTCTCGGCCCCGTGCGCCGGCGCGAATTCGAGCTGTGGATACACCGCGACGGAAATGCCGCGGCGCTCGTCGCCATAGAAGTCGAACTTCCCGCCGATCGCAGTCGTCCCGATGCCGGCCTTGTAACCCTCTCCGGCCTCATTGGCGGCGGAAACCGGGTCTTACACGATTCGCGCGATCAACTGTTGATGTGTGTCTTGCAAGCTGCTGATTCCAAGCCTGATGGAAGAACGCTGGGAATTGAAGGAGGGTTTTGCGTTACACTGTTCCTGGCCGTCCGCAAGTGCTTGATTCTAAACGGAGAGATGTCGGAGTGGTCGATTGAGCACGCTTGGAAAACGTGGTTCATACCCAATTCTGGAGCAACTGATTCTCCTTACGGTTGGGCATGAAGGATCGATCGCGATCTCGACGGGAACCTCGCCAGTCTGGATATTGTCCGCAGGCTAAAAGTAGGTCGTCGGATACGCGCGACCTCTTCTCTGGCTCGTGCGAGCTGGTTGTCCTGTCCCGCCCTGAGAGCGTCCGTCGAAATCGGGACCGTCACCGCGGCTCGACGCCTCGACCTTCGAGATTCGTGCCCTGCCACGTGTAGTACGCTCCAACCGGAAGGGCGACCCGACGATATCCGAACCCACCTTGAACACGCTCGTCGCGACGAGTCTGCCTGCGGTTTTGGTGCCGACCACCGTCGCCAATCGGTATTCTGCCGCGAAGGCCGCCACCATCTCTGCAGCGCTGGCAGAGTGCTCGTTGATGAGCAACGCGACCTTGCCGTGGTGTCGCTTCGCCCCGAGGGTCTCGGTATAGACAGCAACGGAGCGACCGGCCGCGGCGAACCGGAGCATCAGAGGGACCACCCCAAGCTTGGACGATGGAATGTGATCGAAAGCTGGAAGACCTTCCTTCGCGTACCCCTAGCGAGCCGCTGCTCGACCGATGCTGTACCCAACACCACGCCGATCAGCGCATAGGAGGCTAAGGACCACATCCTCGCCGCCACAGATGCCGTCGTCGTGTTCTCCATACTCGTCCAGGCTCTTACCACTCGGCAACTGCTCGTCTACCATCGAGTGGGGGCGGCACACGCGCAGGAGATGTGATCAGGTCGGCCCACTCTCGCGACGGTCACCGGGCTGACGAGTCGCGACACCTGCCGCACCAGCTGGCGGCTTGCGGTTTCGCGCTGATCGTTGTCGCCGTATGGCACACGAACCGCAGTCGGGGCGTCTCGCCGCTTTCCTCGGCGGCCCTCTGATCACAGGGCGCCGGGCGGTCGGCACGACCTGTGAAGCGGTCGGCACGACCTGTGAAGAGGAGGAGTGTTCCCGTGACTAACAACGTGTTCCAGGTCCCGCCGGCCTTCTATTACCTCGCTACATTGACGTGGGCGTCGAGCGGTGCGTTGGTTGGCATCCGCAAGCATTTCGACGTGGTCGGCGTGTTTGTGATCGCGCTGGTCTCGGCGCTGGGCGCCGGCTTCATCCGTGATGCATTGTTTCTGCAGCGCACCCCCGTGCTTCTGACCGATCCGATTTACCTGCCTCTCATCGCCGTGACGGTGACCTTGTTCAGCCTGTTCTCCGGGCCGCTCACGCGCCTGGTCACCGCCGATACGGCGCAAAAACTCATCGACGTCATCGACGCCATCGGCATCCCCATCTTCGCGGTGATCGGGATGCAGCTCGCGGAGGAGCGGAACATTCCGGTCGCGGGCGTCATCTTCGTCGGCGTGGTCAACGGCACGGGCGGGGGACTGTTGCGTGACGTGCTCGTCCGCGACGTACCGGCCATTCTCCGACCAGGCCAGTTCGTCACGTTGATCCTGCTGTTGGAGTGTGGAATGTTCGTGACGTTGAAGTGGTACGCGAATGTCACCGTCCCGCAGGCGGCGTGGGCGTCCATCGGCACCTTCTTCGTACTCCGCGTCCTGACCATCCGCTTCAACTGGACGACGCGGTCGGTGTTGCCTGAATCGCTCACCGGCCGCCCCGACGCGTAGCCGCGCGCCGGGGCGGGTAGTCAATCGCCTTACTGCGTGAGCACGACGATGACCGGGCTCCACGCGGTCAGCTCACGAACTCGGTGATCGAATCTGCGGAACATTCGTTGTCGCGGAGCCAGGGCGCGCACGCATCTCGCGACCGAACAGCGAGAGGCGAAAGTCGACTGACAAACGACTGACAATGCGTTGTAAACCCGACGCTCAGCAGTGTCACAGAGATCGGCCAACGCCGTCTTCGGCCGTCCCAGCGCATATGATCGAGACCATCGAATCATGACGGTCCTCCTGCTCGTCGACAACCAGCCGCTCATCGGGGAAGCCGTGCGGCGCATGCTCGCGCCCTACAATGACATCGCCTACCACTACTGCAGCCATCCCGCGTCGGCGTTCGACACGACCTTGGAGGTGAAGCCCACCGTCGTCCTGCTTGACATGGTGATGGGCGACTTCGATGGACTGACGCTGATTAAACGGTTCCGCAACACGCTCTCGACTGCGGAGCTGCCACTCGTCGTGCTCTCGGCTCACGAAGATGCGAGGCTCAAGGCCGAGGCGTTCGCGGCAGGCGCGAACGACTACCTCGTGAAGTTTCCGGATCGCGCGGAGCTCGTGGCGCGAATCAGGCACCACTCAAAGGGCTTCATTCACATGCTCGAACGCGACGCCGCGCATGCCGCGCTCGCCAGAGAGCTGGCAGATGCCGCGTCGTACGCCCATTCGCTGTTACCCCGTCCGCTTCGCGGACAGATCAGGACCAACTGGACACTGGTCTCCTGCCAGGGCCTGGGTGGGGATTCACTCGGCTATCACTGGCTGGACGACCATCACTTCGCGATCTATTCCCTGGACGTCGGCGGGCGCGGCGTCGGCGCGGCCCTGCACTCAGCGCGCGTGGTTCGGGCCGTCCGGCATCATGGCCTTCACGAGGCCACCGACTTCCTCGATCCCGGTTCTGTGCTGTGGGCCCTGAACGACGCGTTTCCGATGGAACACCACCGCGACATGTTCGTCTCCGTCTGGTACGGCGTATTCGACACGCTTGACCGGCGTCTCCTGTACGCGAGCGCCGGACACCCACCCGCCGTGCTTCGAACGCGAGGTGCGGGTGAGTCTTGCCTGCTCGACACACCGAACATCTGCGCGGGCATTTTTCCCGACACGCGTTTTGCTGCAGGTGACGTGCAGGTGCCGCCCGACGGCATCTTGTACGTCTTCAGCAATGGGGTGGCCGAGCTCGGGAACGGCGCGCAGGGACAAAGCGGACTGAACGCGTTCATTGACATGCTGTCAGCGCCCCTGGACGACGGCGCTGCGGACATTGAACGTCTGAAGTCGCAAGTGCAAGGGCTCGCTCGCGGCGCATTCGGCGACGACCTGTCGATACTTCGCGTCGATTTTTAGCTCGAAACACTCGCTCGCACGTTGCTTCACCGAATCTCTCCGCGGGCGCGTCTCGGTTTGTAAGATAGTTCTTAGCCGGCGATCCGCTCCCGCAGCCGGTTCTTGTCGACCTTGCCGGCGGCGTTGATCGGCAGGTCGGCCAGGACGTGGACCCCCGACGGCACGGCCACGGCGCGCAGGCTTTCCTTCAGTCTCGTCCACAGCCGCGCTTCGAGGCCGTCGCGGCCCTCCGAGGCGGGCACGACGAACAGGTGCACCGCGTCGCCGTGCGGCGGATCGGGCACGCCGACGGCCGCGGCGGCGGACACATCCGGCTCGCGGAGGGCGACCTCCTCGATTTCAGCGGGACCGATATTCGAGCCGTCGCGCACAATCAGGTCTCGGAGCCGGCCCTCGAGCCAGAGGTAGCCGTTTTCGTCGGCGCGCGCCAGGTCTCCCGTGCGCATCCATCCATCGCGCAAGACCTCGAACGTTGCGAGCGTGTCGTTCCAGTACCCCACCATCGTGTCCGGTGTGCGGACAATCACTTGACCCACCTCGCCGGGCGGGACGTCGTTCTCACCGGCGTCCACAAGGCGCAGCGCCACGCCAATCGGCGGGACGCCGACCGACCCGACGCGCTTCTCTCCAGACGGCGGATTCATCGCGTACGGCCCGGTCTCGGTCATACCGCAGAGCTCAACGGGCTCATAGCCGAGGACTGATCGGAACGTCGCGTCCAGCGCGAGCGGCAGGCGGTCACCCCCGATCAGCCAGAGGGCCTGCGGTCGTTCGCTCGCGGAGGGCGCAAGCGGATGCGCGAGGGCCGCCGCCAGCAGATTCGGCGTGAGGGCGAGCAGCGATGTCTGAGGCTGATCGAGATAGGCGCGCCAGAATGCCTCTGCGGTGAATTGCCGCAGCAGCACGACAGTGCCCCCGACGCGCAGCACAGCCATCGCCAGCAACTGGAACGCGAGGGGCTTCATCAGCGAAATGGGCACGAGCGAAACCGTGTCGGCTGTGAGCGTGGCCTCCTCGATGAATTTGTCGATCCGGCTGACCGTTCGACGGCTCGTGTGCGTCACGCCCTTCGGCCGGCTGGTCGTCCCCGACGTGAAAAACACCGTGCTCAGGCGGTCCACGTCGTTCGGATGCGAATGCACGCCCGCCGTGGGCGCCGCTGCCAGGATGGTGGACAGCCAGTCGTTCTCGTCCACGCAGAGGACCTCTCGCACGTTGGCGATGTGACGGGCGCCAACGAGCGCGCGCCACGTCTCGCCGAGCGTCACGATGACCGTCGCACCGGCCCGCTCGAGGCAGTACGCGACCTCGTCGGGGCGATATCGGAAGTCGAGCGCCACGGCAATAAGGCCGGCACGAAAGCAGGCGAAATAGGCGACGAGAGCCTCGGCGCAGTTCGGCAGCCAGAGCGCGACGCGATCGCCGTGACGGCATCCACGACGGACAAGGTCGGCCGCGAGATGATCGGCCGCAGCCACGAACATTGAGTACGTGAGCCGCTGGCTTCCGCAGAGGACGGCTGTTTTGTCAGGCGATTGCTGAAGCGCGGCATCCGCGATTTGATTGAGCAGCACGACAGCGCGAATCGTAGCCGATTACGGACGTCGAGTCCTGAATGCAGGCGGTCGCCCTGCCGGTGCCTGTGGAGACTCCGACAGGCCGGACGCTCACCGAAACCTAACGTGATGCTCACCAGGCCGTAACTCCGCATCCAGCTCCATCTCCGTAATAACCAGACGGTGGCCCGCAGGACTGCGCGTTCGTGAACTCATCGCCACCTGTTTCTTTTCGAGGTCTGCATGGCTCAAGTCAAGGATGTCAGCGGAACGGCTTTCGTGGTCGCGGAGTTCAGAGCTGAAGAGAATCGCCAGGTGACACCGCTGTACCGAGATCCAGTGGTCGAACTGTTTCTGGACGAGGACAGCAGGGAGGCGGCCGGACTCGTCGCGGCCAGTTTCCCACCCGCGAGGGATCTCGTGAGGATTCGCACCAAATATCTCGACGACTCGCTGGAGAAGCACCTGGTTTCGGGTTTCCGACAGGTCGTCGTCCTCGGCGCCGGCCTGGACACCCGTGCCGTACGAAGCCAGTCGACGGGCGTGACCTACTTCGAGATCGACGATGCGGCGACGCTGAAGCTGAAACAGACGCGCTACCAGCAGCGGGGCATCAATGCCAACGTGACGTTCATTCCTGGAAACTACGTAACGGATGGATTGATGCGCTTGCTGAAACGGAACGGATTCGACGTCGATCTGCCGACGTATCTCATCTGGGAAGGCAACACGATGTACCTCCCATTCGCGAGCATCCGGTACACGCTCGCGGAGATCCGGACACACGTCACGCGCTTCCGGGTTTCGTTCGACTACATGGCGGATGCTGTGATCACGAAAACGACCGGCGATCCCGGGATCACGAAGCTCGTTGACAGCTTCGCGAACATGGGGGCGCCATGGGTGTCCGGCATCCGTGACGTTCGCAGGCTGGCGCACGAGCTGGGGTTGAATGTCATCGAGAACGTCGCGACCGCGGAGCTCTATCGCAGGTACTGGCCCGGCCGGCCGATGCTGTCCCCGATTTTCAACTTCTACTCTTTGTGCACGATGGGATCCTGCTGACCACCAGGTGCGGGTGACCTCGCAGCGTTTCGCCGTCAGGGCTCAGATCGCGGTCGGGGCCGTCGTCGTCGCGGCAGGGTTGCTTCCGATCGTGCGAGCGCTGGCCCCGGTCGCTCCGGCGGTCACTTCCAGTTGAGGAGCACCTTGACGGGAACGGCCACGGGGGGCGGCGTCGGGTCGGCGACGAGGAACCGGCCGTCGGACGACACCGAGTACCACGGTTGCGCCGTGCCGCCGCCGAGGATAGCGGCACCCACTGAGAACAAGGTCATCGGCACTCCGGGAGTTGGCGCCCGGCCGCCCTCCTCGATCAGCACCGGGACGGCAACGAGGCGGCCGTCGAGCCCGACGTAGAAAATCTCCTTCCCATCGCGCCGCCAGCGCACGTCCCTCCCACCGCCCGTCGAGAACTGCCAGCGCTCGTCGCTCTTCACCGGCGTACCGGGCACCGGGAACGGACGGATCCAGATCTCGAACCGACCGGACTCGTTGGACTGATAACTCTCTTTTAGCAGCCAGCGGGAGCCCGCCTTCGTCAGCGCGGGATGGGAATGCGATAGAGGTTGCTCTGCGTGGCCCGACGCCAAACCAGGTGCGCCGACCCCGAGGCAGGAAACACGTCGCCTTCCTCGATCACCTCCGCTCCGGGATTGGCCAAGACATCGGTCTCCGTCCTCAAGCCTTTCGGGTACAGGCGTTCCAGCGGCACATCCGAGCGATACGGAAGAACGACTGTGCGCGTGTGGCGGAGCCCGAAGGTACTGAAGCCCCACGTAGAGAGACGTCCCGTCTGCGCTCCAGTTGACGAGCGGCGCCTGGACGCGATTCGGCCCGAAGCCTATCGCACAATCATCGGCGCACAAAGGAAACGACGCCTCGCCGTGCAGCGACACGAGTGCCCCCTGCGTTCCGCCTCCGTTTTGCTCCGGCCGGGGGAGAAGCGCCACGGCCCAGCGACCGTCAGGCGACACGGAGATCAAGTTGGTGACCGGAGTCGTCGAGATGCGCTGATTCTCTGAGCCGTCCTCCTTCATCCTGTAGAGGAAGCGAACCGACTCCTGGGTCAGATACACGATCTCCCCCGGCGCGCCGAAGAACGCGCGAAACTCTCCGCTTTTCGTCAGCCGCCGCGGTGGCGTGCGGCGACCGAGCTCCGCGATCCAGATCCCGCGGTCGGCTTCATCCTCGGCCGTCGTGAAGACCACCTTCCTGCCATCAGCAGAGAGCGAGTAATTTCCCATCACGCGCCCGGGCAGCTCTCGCTCCCGCTGCTCTGTGGCGAGGCTCACCGACCAGAGCTCCCCGCCGGCGTACGCGCGCGCTCCAGCGTTGCGCGCCAGGTAGTAGACGCGATCGCCGGAAGGCGCGAGCGTCGGAAGCAAGGCATAGGTCTCTGACGTGAGCTGACGCTCTCCGGCCGAATCCCGAAGCCACACGGTGGCCAGCTGCGTTCCCATGCTGGTAATGAAGTACTTCCCGTCGGCGGTAACGACGGTCCCTTCCTGTTCGGTCGGCCCAAAGGTCACCTGCTCGGGGACTCCGTCAGGAAAGCGCTGGCGCCAGATGTGAAACCCGGTCTCCGCGTTCGAGGAGAAGTACATCCACGCGCCGTCGGGCGACCAAGCTGCCGTTGTGCATTGCGCGTTCGGCGGACCGACGGGCCGCCCGGTTGTCGACGCGTCGAACGGCATCAACCGGCAGGGCAGCCAGGCACCGCCGTCCATTTCCACGATCAGGAGGGACTTGCGATCGGGCGACAGCACGGAGCGGTGCGCCATGCCGTTCTCGCCAGAGGGAAAGTAGATGCGCCGATGCTCGCTGCGGCTCTCCGTCGACGTGACGATCCCCATGTGGACGCCGGTCGTCATCTCCGCGTACATGAGTTGCCGCTCGTCGAGCCATACGAGCCCGGACGCGTTCGGCAGAAATGGCTGCGGCGCACCGCCAAGCACGGGAACCTGCCACGAATCCCATTTCCAGCGCTGCGTGACCGCGGTGTACACGATGCGCGATCCGTCCGGCGTGAAGACCGGCTGCTCCTTGATGAACTGATCCCGCGTGAGCTGGACCGGCTCGCCGGCTGGCAGGAGCTTCACGTACACCTGGCCGCGCGCCGCGGAATCGCCGAATGCCCCGCCGCGAATGAACGTCAACATGCGGCCGTCGGGAGAGAGCGACGGAGCGATCGTGGAATCGTTGAAGTCGGTCAGCCGAACGGGAGGCGCGACGACAACCGGATAGGAATATCGCTGTCGAACGAAGAAGACCGCCGCCAGACCCACGCACGCAATCAGGGCGGCAAAGGCCATCACGAGGGATCGTTGCGAACGCTTGGCAACGTGCGCACCGTCGTCGTCGAGCGCGAACGGCACTTCGCCGATGTCGCGCAGCCGCTGACGCGAATCTTTCGTTAAACAGCGCTGCAGCAGCCGTCGAACCGACGGCGGGGTCGCGGCAGGAAGGGCCGTCCAGTCCGGATCGCGGTCGAGGATCGCCGCGATGGAGTCGGACATTGTGGCGCCCGCGAACGGTTGCCTGCCGGTCAGCATCTCGAACAGCAGACACCCGAACGACCAGATGTCCGTGCGCTTGTCGACCGCCTGCCCGCGGGCCTGCTCCGGGCTCATATACGCCGGGGTTCCGAGAACGACCCCTGCCTGCGTTGCCGCAGCGGTCATCGTCGACTGCGCCGGCGCCGAGGCCGCCAGCTCTTCTGCGGCTTTAGCCAGTCCGAAGTCCAGAATCTTCACGACGCCGCCGGGAGTGATCTTGATGTTGGCCGGCTTCAGGTCGCGGTGGACGATCTCTTTCTCGTGTGCGGCGTTCAACGCGGCAGCCGTCTGCCTGGCGATGTCGACCGCTTCCCTGATCGGAATCGGCCCGCTGCGGAGACGTTCTTCAAGGGTGTGGCCTTCGACCAGCTCGAGGACCAGCGCGTTGATGCCGGGCTGCTCTTCCACGCCGTAAATGGCCGCGATGTTCGGGTGATTGATTGCGGCGAGGGAACGGGCCTCGCGCTCGAATCGCGCGAGGCGATCTGGATCCGATTGAAACGCCGCTGGAAGGATCTTGATCGCCACTTCGCGCCCGAGTTTCAAGTCGCGTGCGCGATATACCTCCCCCATTCCGCCAGCACCCAGGACGCCAACAACCTGGAACGCACCGATACGGTTGCCAGGAGTCAGGGACACGTAACCGACCTGGGGACCATGGTGATAGCAGTCATTATTGAGCTAGATTCTGCCACACGGAATTCTGCCGGTTCCACCGCCGCGGCCGAACGGTGGACGACCGCGTGTCCTTGATCGTTACTGTGCCACGGGCATGAGCACGCCAATCACTTTCCCGTCGGCGACGACCACGACGGGCTGCATTTTCCCGGTCATGCGAAAGCGCACCGACGCCGCTGGCAGGATGCGACGCAAGTACTTGATGTACGTCGCATTCAGCGCAATCCCACTGGGTGTAGTAACGGTAAGCCCTGAGGCAGCCGCGTCGAGATCCTTGAAGCCGCACTCATCCTTGTACGCCGCGCCCAGGTAGTCCTCCAGGATCTTTGCGGACACTTCGCGGTCGGGAAGCTTCGCTGGTTTGGCGAGCGCCGCGTCTATCGCCAGCCCTCCATCGGTCACGAAGGTGCGGCCGTCGCGCATGCGAAGGATGCCTTGCCACGTCGGATCGCCCGGCGTCCCCGGGGCCGTGGGTTTCATCGGCTGTTGCGCCAACAGGAAATGGGCAGTCATGACAAGAACCGCGGCGGTCGTTCTGATCGTCGTGTGTCGCATGCCGTGAGTATAGGCCTCGAATCGAATCCCACGCCGGACGGGCGGAGCGGTCGCGTGCCGCCGGCTATAGGAGAATGGGCAGCAGGTAGGCGCAGCTGTTTGGACCGAACGCGAGGCCGTTGCGCGGTTTCGAACGGCCGTAACAATAGGTTTCTGGCAGCGGTCTCGCTCAGTTGGCGACCATTTGTCCGGCAGGCGGAAAGTCCGGGCGGGCTGTTGGTGGTGTCGGCCAGCCGAAACTGACCGTTCGCCAGAATACCGCTGATACTGATCCCGCCGGGCGCTACGATTGACCCGGGCGCAAGAGGCCACGCTGAACAAGGAGCATGGACCGATGAGCAAGATCGAATTGAAGGTCAATGGCCGATCGCATTCCATAGACGTCGACTCCGCCACGCCCTTGCTGTACGTCCTCCGCAACGATCTCGGACTGCAGGGTCCGCGGTTCGGATGCGGCCTCGGGCAATGCGGGGCGTGCAAGGTGATCATCAACGGCGCGGCGGTTCCGTCCTGCCTTGTCCCGGCATCCGCGGTAAAGGGAGAGATCACGACGCTGGAAGGCCTCGCGGCGAACGGCCGACTCCACCCGATACAACAGGCCTGGATCGACGAGCAGGTGCCGCAATGTGGGTTCTGCCAGAACGGCCAAATCATGACCGCGAAAGCGCTGCTGGACAAGAATCCGCGGCCGACCGACGCGCAAATCCGCGAAGCGATGAACAGCACGCTGTGCCGCTGCATGACGTACTACCGGGTCCAGACCGCGATCAAACGCGCGGCCACAACCATGGCCGACGCACGCGGAAGGCAGGTGGTGCGATGAGTGCCACGGACCGGATTCCCCACGAAATCGAACAGGCTCTGCGGCTGCACCGGAGGGACTTCCTGAGAAGCGCGGGACTCCTGGCGGTGAGCCTCGCCGCGCACGGGGGAGCCTGGGGCACCGAGGCCGATGCACAAGGGAGCGCCGCGCTCCAGGGCGCAGGTCTGTACCCGAATCCGGATTTCCACCAGATCGATTCCTGGATTGTCATTCACGAGAACAACACGGCGACGTTCTACGTCGGCAAGACCGACTGCGGCCAAGGGACGGGCACCGGGTTCCGTCAGCTGATGTCCGACGAGCTCGACATCGCCTTCGAGAAGACCACGTGCATCATGGGCCGGACGGACCTCACCGTCGATCAGGTCGGCTCCGGCGGATCGACGGCGATGGAGCGCGATTCGTGGCCGATGCGTCGCGTCGCCGCCGAAGCGCGTCGGGTTCTGCTGGATATGGGATCGACGCGATTGGGCGTGCCGGTCGATCAACTCGCGGTTCGCGACGCGGTCATCGCCGCGAAGGCGGACCCTTCGAAGCGCATCACCTACGGTGAATTGATCGGCGGGAGGAAATTCAACGTCACACTGACCGGCGGCAATGTGAACGCGGTCACCGGTCAAGCGAAGACGAAGACGGTGCCGGAACTCGAATACACAGGGCAGCCGCTTCAGCGGGACGATATCCCCGCGAAAGTCGATGGGTCGCTGAAATGGGCGGTAGACGTCAAGCTGCCCGGGATGGTCCACGCGCGCAACGTCAAACCGCCGTACGCGTGCGCCACGCTCACCGGAATCGACGAATCCTCGGTGAAGAATCTGCCCGGCTTTATCAAAGTCCTGAGCAAGCGCAATTACGTCGCCGTCGTCTGCGAGCGCGAGGAACAGGCCATCCATGCGGCACGTCAGCTCAAGACCACCTGGGAGAAGCCGAAGACGGCCCCTTTCCCGTCATCTGACAACCTCTTCGATTACATGCGCACCGCGCCGCCCGCGTCGGCATCGGGGCCCGGAGACGCCGAGACGCGCAATCCCGCGGCCGCGCCCGCCATGGTGGGAAATGTCGATGCGGCATTTGCGACGGCCGCCAAGACGCTGGAAGCCGAATACGAAATTCCCTTTCAAGGACATACGGCCCTTGCCGGCGCCCACGCGACGGCGGATCCCTCCGACGGTCAGATGACCGTCTATTCCAACGACATGAAGTCGTACGGCATGCGGCGAGGTGTCGCGACGTTCCTCGACATGCCGCAGGATCGGGTCCGCGTCATCTGGATGCAGGGGCCGCAGGGATTCGGGCGCACCGCCGCGGAGGATGCCGCATGCGAGGCCGCGTGGATCGCGCGAGAGCTTGGCCGGCCGGTTCGCGTGCAATGGATGCGCGACGAGGAGACCGCGTGGGATACGAAGAGTCCGGCGTTCCTCGTCAAGATGAGAGGGGCGCTGGACGCGGAAGGGCGGCTCATTGGCTACGACTACAAAGCGCGCGCCTGCGACTACAACCACGTCGGCTATAACGAGCCGGATACCGTACTGATCGCGCAACTCATGGGGTCGCGGCGGGCACAACCGGCTGCCGGCAGCGCATCGCTGCCGTCGGACATGTACGTCATTCCGAATCGCCGAATGGCGGGCGAGGTCGTCGGGTTGCCGCTCATCTGGGAAACGCCGCTTCGCACCGGCAATCTGCGCGATCCGAATGGACCACAGGCGACATTCGCCGCCGAGTCGTTCATCGACGAAGCGGCGGCGGCGGCGAAGGCCGATGCGCTCGATTTTCGTGTGAGGCTGATCAACGCCGCGACAGACGACGACGGCGGATTCCGACGGGCTCGATCGCTCGCCGTGTTCAAGGCCGCAGCCGACGCCTATGGTTGGGATCGGCGGCCGTCACCGAAACCGGTCGGCCGCGGCGAGGTGCTGAGCGGCCGAGGGATCGCGTACGCGTTCCGCGGCCAGACCATCGTCGCGCAGATCGCCGAAGTCGAAGTGAACCGTCGGACCGGACACGTATGGGCGAAGCGGCTGGTCTGCGCCCATGACTGCGGTCTGGTGGTCAATCCGGAGAGCCTGCGGCGCTCGGTGGAATGCGGCACCCTTCACGGCCTCAGCCGCGCGCTTCACGAGGAGGTGCAGTTCGATACCGAGAAGGTGACGAGCGTCGACTGGATGTCACACCCCACGCTGCGCCACGCCGATGTCCCCGAGCGGCTCGACATCGTCCTGGTGAATGGCGATCCCAACCCCACTCGTCCGGACCTGCCGCCGTATGGAGCCGGTGAGGCGTCGCTCAAGCCGATGCTTGCCGCCATCGCCAACGCCATTCACGACGCGACCGGCGTTCGCATCCGCCGGGTTCCGTTCCGGGACGATCGCGTGCTCGCAGCGCTAAGAGCCGCCGGTGTCTGACCCTGCGATCGGTCATGACGACAGACATCGGCCGACGCCGCATGGGGCCGACAAGATGAAAAGAACGTTGCGCCTGGCTGCTTAGGAGACGGAGGCACAGTCGCCCTATACTCAGCCCCTATACTCAGGCGACTTGGGCCCAGCTGCAACGCAGGAGCCGACAGGGCCATCACCGACGGGAGGAGACATGGGATTCCTCAGACGCGCGCCGAGGCACGCTCGAAAGCCCGGTGGCGGCGTGCCGCGACGTCCGTTCCTCCTCGGCCTGGCCTTTGCCGCCGCGGCCTGCGGCCAGGCGGCGGAGTCGCCGAGGCCCGCCGCCGCGCCCGGCCAGTCGCTGGAGTTCGTGGGCTCTTGGAATGCCGCGGGCAGCCGCCACACCATCTCCCTCGGTGAGAATCGACTCGGCTCGATCGTCGATCTGAGGGGCACGATGCTGCTCGCGGGCCCGGGCCGACCCGGCGTCGGATTCCACTCCGAGGTGATCGGACTCGTGGACAGCGCCACGGGCTTCCAGGGGCGCAGCGTCTGGACGGACGAGCACGGCGACCAGGTGTTCAGCGAACTCCGGGGCGAAGGCACCGCGGCGAGGAACCACATCACGGGCACGGTCCTCTCCGGCACGGGGCGCTACGCCGGCGTGAAGGGCTCCTACGATTTCTCCTGGCAGTGGGTGATGGATGGCGAGGAGGGCACGATCCATGGGCGCGCCGTTGACCTGAAGGGTCGCGTTCAGCCGGGCCCTGCAGCGGGAGGCTCGTCCCGATGACCACGCGGCAGCGCCTGAAGCGCGCGACGCCTTTCGCCATCGCGCTCGGTATCTGGTTCTTCCCCGTTCCGGCCGGGCTCACGCCGCCCGCCTGGCACCTGTTCGCCGTCTTTGCCGCAGCCATCGCGTCGGTGCTGATCGGCGCCTTCGCGCTGCTCACGGCCTCGATGCTGGCCGTGGGCGCCATCGTCCTGACCGGGACGATCAAGCCGGAGCAGGCTTACTCGGGCTTCGCCAACTCCAGCGTGCTGCTGGTGGTGATCGCCTTCATCGTCGCGCAGGCGGTGGTGAAGTCGGGGCTCGGCAGGCGCGTCAGCCTCTTCATGGTCAGCCGCTTCGGCGGCTCGTCGCTGGGCCTCGCCTATAGCCTCGTGCTCACCGACGCAGCGATCGCGCCGGCCTTCCCGAGCAACACCGCCCGCGGCGGCGTGCTCTTCCCGATCGTGCTCTCGGTGGCCAAGGGAGCGGGCTCGAACCCCGAGGATCCCGAAGGGCGGCGCCTGGGCGGCTACCTCATGTTCTGCTCGATGGCGGGCCTCGCGGTCTCCTCCGCGCTGTGGATGACGGCCACCTCCGCCAACCCGGTCGCCGTGCAGATCGTCCATCAGGCCGGGCTCGAGATCGACTTCGGGAAGTGGCTCCTCGCCTCCGCGGTGCCGTCGCTCGTCGCCATCGGGCTCCTGCCGCTGATCGTCGCGAAGCTCTTCCCGCCGCGCGTGGGCAAGACACCCGGGGCCCCCGCCGCGGCGCGCAAGGAGCTAGCCGCCATGGGCGGCATGTCGCGCGACGAATGGATCACGGCCGTGACCTTCGTGCTGATGGTCGCCGGCTGGATCTTCGGCAACAAGCTGCAGCTCAACACGACCAGCGTTGCCTTCATGGGCTTCGGCGTGCTGCTGTTCCTGGGCGTAATCACGCTCGACGACATCACGAAGCAGGGCGACACGCTGGTCACCTTCCTCTGGCTCGCGGTGCTGTTCGCGATGAGCGCCCAGCTGAACGAGCTCGGCTTCATGGGCTACGTCGGCGAGCGGCTCGCCGCGGGCCTCGGCGGCCTGTCCTGGACGACGATGTACGTGACCCTGATCGTCCTCTACGTACTCATTCACTACATGTTCGTGAGCCAGACGTCGCAGGTGCTGGCGCTCTTTGGCGTCTTCCTCGACGTCGGCACCAAGGGCGGCGTGCCGCTGCCGCTGATGGCTTTCGGCCTGCTCTTCGCCAGCAGCTATTTCTCGGTGATCACTCCGCAGGGCGGGAGTCAGAACATCATCTTCGTGGCGAGCGGCTATCTGACGCAGCGCGAGCTCTACACGCTCGGCGCGCTCATCACCCTCGCCTTCCTGGCGGTGTACCTGCTGATCGGTTCGCCGTGGGTGTACTTCGTCATGCGTTGACGGAGGCCGGGCCTGCCAAGCGAGGCGCCGTCACCCTGAGTCTCTCTCCCTACTTCGGCGTCACGCGGAACAGGCCGCCGGGATTCGCGTCCTCGACCACCCACACTGCGCCGTCCGGAGCGACCTCGACGTCGCGAATACGGTGGCCGACGGCCCAGCGCTCCGCAGGCGTAGCGCCACCCTTGCCGTCGAACGTGATGCGGTTGAGGGACTGTGTGGCCATGCCACCGATCAGCGCCGAGCCCTGCCACTGCGGGAACATGGCGCCTTCGTAGAAGGTGAGATTGCCTGGTGCAATCACCGGGGTCCAGTAGATCACGGGCTTGGTCAGGTCAGGTCGCGTGTCCGGACTCGGGATAGGCACGCCGTTGTAGTTGACCGCGTACGAGACGAGCGGCCAGCCGTAGTTCTTGGCGGGCTCGATCAGGTTCAGCTCGTCGCCGCCTCTGGGGCCGTGCTCGAGCTCCCACAGCCGGCCGTCGGGCGCGAACGCCAGTCCATAGGGCGTACGGTGACCGGTGCTCCAGGTTTCTGCCGGTGCGAGGTTCGGCTCTGGGAAGGTGTAGGTGCTCAGCACGGGCGCCGTCTTGGCGACCTCCGTATCGCGAGGCGGATCGATCAACGGAACGCTGGGCGCCCCCGTCTTCCCTGCCATCGGATTGCCGGCCGCGGGCTTGCCGTCCAGCGTCAGGCGAAGGATCTTGCCCAGCTCCTGGTCCGGATCCTGGGCGGGTGTCATGCGCTGACGGTCGCCGACCGTCAGGAAGAGATACTGACCGTCGGGAGAAAAGGCGATCTGGGCGCCGAACTGCCCGCCCTTTCCCTTGGGCATCTGGCGCCACAGCACCTCCAGTCCATCCAGGCTCGCCGTTCCCTCGCCGATCGTGAGCCGGGCCCGGGCGAGCGCGAGGCTCGACCCGCCATCGCCAGGTTCCGCGTAGGTCAGGTAGACGTTGTGGTCGGTCGCGTAGCGGGGCGACAGGAACACGCCCAGTAGACCCCCCTGACCCTGATGCAGGACGGCCGGCACGTTCTGCACCGGCGTCTTCGCGCCCTGCTGGGTCACCAACCAGACGGCGCCGGGCTTCTCGGTGATGAGCATGCGTCCATCAGGCAGGAACGCGATGCGCCAGGGCAAGTTGAACGTCGCCACCTGCGTCATAGTGAACGGTTGGTTCGGGTCGGGTTTCTGTTCGCCCGCGTTGACCTGTGCCCGCGCCGTGGTCGCCAGCGTCAGAAGCAGAGCTGCCTTCACGAACGTTTTCATGTGTGCCTTCCACGCAATGTCGATCGGATGAAGCGTATGCCAGAGAGCCGTCAAGACTCTACTCGAGCGGGATTGCGAACCGGAAGTAGTGCCACGCACGGACCATGGTAGCCGGCGCCGATAGCCATCTGCGTGGACCAGTTTGAGCAATATTGAACCGATTTGAGTGACCACATCAATCCGATCTAGAGTTGTCGCTGAGTTGCTGTCGGACTGGTCGGAAGTGTGTGCGATTCGTCATCTTCGGACGCAGCGGGCCCAAGTCTGGCGCCGGGTGAAAAATAAAGACCAACTTGACCCAAGACATCATCAGTATGAATCGAAGGAAATTGCGTTCGATCTGCCTTGCGATGGCGTGCGCCTGGCTTGTCGGCGTGTTGCCAGCCGGTGCTCAGGCGGGTGCGGGCGAGATCACCGGCCTCGTGAAAGATCAGGCCGGGGCGGCCGTTCCCGGCGCGACGATCACGGTCACCGACACACGGACGAATCTTCAGCGAGTCGCCGTCTCCAGTGGCGATGGCGTCTACACCGCCGCGAGCCTGGCGCCCGGCGACTACCGCCTCGACGTCGAGCTCGCAGGGTTCAAACCCGTGCGGCGCGAGGGCGTTCGTCTCGCGACTGGCGAAAAGGCACGCATCGATTTCGACCTCAGCGTCGGCGATGTTCGGGAACAGGTGACGGTCGTCGGTGATGCGCCGATCGTGCGAGCGGAGACCGCGAGCCTCGGGACGGTCGTCGAGAACGAGCAGGTCGTGCAGCTGCCGCTGAACGGCCGCCTGTTCATCATGCTCGCGGCCATCGCCCCGGGCGTCGCCTTGCCGCCGAATTCCGTCCTGCCGCGCATCAACGGCGGAAGACCTCGCACGAACGAGTATCTCTTCGACGGCATCTCCGTGCTGCAGCCGGAGCCGGGGCAGGTGGCGTACTACCCGGTCATCGACGCCATCCAGGAATTCAAGATCGAGAGCAACAGCCCAGCCGCCGAGTTCGGCCGGTTCAATGGCGGCGTGGTCAATCTCACGACGAAATCGGGCGGCAATGCCTTTCACGGCAACGTGTTCGAGTTCTTTCGCAACGAGAACCTGAACGCCAGGAACTACTTCCAGGCGAGCAATCCGGTGAAACCGGACTACCGCCGGAATCAGTACGGCGGCATGTTCGGCGGCCCGCTTGTCAAGGACCGGACGTTCTTCTTCGTCGACTATCAGGGTCAGCGACAGAGCATCGGCCGCACGGTGACCTCGAACGTGCCCACGCTCGCCGAGCGTTCAGGTGTCTTCCGCCAGAACATCTACGATCCGGCGACGACGGTGGGGAATACGCGTCAGCAGTTTCCCAACAACACGATTCCGACCAGCGCCATGGATCCGGTCGCGCTGTCGCTGCTCGATCGCTACCCGCTCCCGACCAACACCGCCACCGCGAACAACTACAGCCGGACGGCCAACGAAATCGACGATCAGGATCAGGGCGACGTGCGCCTCGATCACAAGTTCGCGACCGGCCGGGATCAGGCGTTCGGACGGCTGACGTACTTCCGCGAGTCACGCCGATACCGGTGACGGCCTTTCCGGACGGCAGCGGCACCATTCTGGCCGGCAGCGTGGCGGTCGGCCCGCAGGACACGACAGGCGTGGGCGTTCGCCTCGAACTATCAGCACACCTTCTCGACCAACGTGCTGAACGAAGTGCGCATCGGAGATACGCGGCGATCCGTCCAGCGGAGCGCGGTGTCGTTGTCTTCGCCTGCGGGAGCCGCGCTCAACATTCCCGGCATCCCGTCGAATGCGCAGTTTCCCAACACGATGCCGACCTTCGCGCCGAACGGCTACCAGCAGCTCGGATCCCCGAACAACACGGCCTCGGACTTCAGCACCAGCGTCACCGAGATCGCCGATTCGCTGACCTGGCTGAAGGGCCGCCACACCATGAAGATGGGGCTCGACTGGCGTTGGGAGCGGCTCAACGTGATCCAACCCCCCTGGCCGACGGGATCGTTTGCCTTCACGCACCGTCGGCAGCGATCTACCCGGGGTCGCGAACACCGGCAACGCGTTCGCGAGCTTCCTGCTGGGACAGGTGCAGACCTTCGCCATCGACCTCCAGCAGACGGATATTCAGGAACGCGCACACTTTCAGGAGTACTTCATCCAGGACGACTGGAAGGTATCCGACCGCCTCACGATCAATCCGGGGCTGCGATACACGCTGAATTTCCCGTCCACGGAGATCAACGGCCAGACCGCCGTCTTCAATCTGCGAGACACGGCAGCTCGAGTATCCGGGCACGGATCCGGTGCGGCCGCTCAAGAAGGACAACTTCGGCCCGCGCTTTGGCGCCGTCTACCGCCTGACGGACAAGACCATCGTCAGTTCGGGGTACGGGAAGGTCTGGATCGAGATGGCGGGGATCACGACGCCGTTCACGACGCCGAACTTTCCGTTCCTGCAGGACGTGTCGCAGCGAACGCTCGACAACATCGCACCGGCGTTCGTGCTGGCGAACGGACCGACCGTCACGCCAGTCAGTCCGACGCCAACCGCCGGCCTCGGACAAGGCGTGTTCACCGTTGACGGGACGCTCGGGTCGGGCTACGCGCAACAGTGGAACGTGTCGGTGCAGCGCGAGTTGACGACGAACACGGTCATCGAAGTCTCGTACCTCGGATCGAAGATTACGAACATCGGGATCCCGGACAGCAACATCAATCAGTTGACGGAGGACCAACTGAAACTCGGGCCGACGCTCCTCGAGAGGGTCCCCAACCCGTATTTCGGGATCGTTCCCCGCTCGTCCTCGATCGGCGACCCGACGATCACGAGGGCGCAGCTGATGAAACCCTTTCCGGACTACACCGCGGTCAGCTTTTACCGGAACAATGTCGGCACGACGAACTACCAGGGTCTGGCGTTCAGCATTCGTCAGCGACTGTCGCGCGGCCTGACCTACTCGGCCGCCTACACGCGTTCGAAGCTGACCGACATCGCCTCGTCGGTGTTCGACGCGTCCATTCTGACCGGACCGCTGACGAACGCCGCCGTCGCCGACAGCCACAATCTGGAGCGCGACCGCGACTACTCGACCGGTGACATTCCGCACTATTTCGCCGCCTCGGTGGTGTGGGATCTTCCGGCGGGCGAGGGCCGCGCGAAGCACCCCGACTGGCGTGGTCGGCGCGCTGGTGAACGATTGGAGCCATCGCCACCGTCATGACCTGCAGTCCGGGGTGCCGGTCGCGGTGACGCAGGCGAACTCGCTCGGGTACGCCGGCTTCACGACGCAGCGCCCGAATCTCGTCGGCGATCCGACGCTGCCCGCTGACGAGCGGACACCCGCTCACTGGTTCAACACGGCGGCGTTCGCGACCGCCAATCAGTTCACGATCGGATCCGCCTCGCGCAATCCCGTGCGGGGGCCGTCGTACCGCGATGTCGATCTCGCGGTGATGCGGCGCGTCGGGTTCGGAGGCGAGCGCGCGATCGAGCTGCGTCTGGAGGTGTTCAACCTGCTGAACACGGCGAATTTCGGCGCACCGGCGGCGCAGCTCGGACCGGCCAGCTTCGGGACGATCACGACGGCGCTCGATCCCCGTGTCGTGCAACTCGCGGCGAAGTTCTGGTTCTAGACTATTTTTGGCCGAAAGCAAACAGGCTGGAGGCGGTGCGAACGTAGATCACCCCACCGACGACCGCCGGCGTTGCCAGAATGTCCTCTCCGAGGTCGTTTCTCGCGAGAACTTCGAGACGGTCGCCGGTGCCCACTACCGACACCACACCATCGCCGGATGCCACGAGCACGCGGCCGTTGGCGGCCACTGGTGACGAGAAATACGGACCAGGGGCGCCGACGCGGGCCCGATACACCAGCTTGCCCGTCACCGCGTCCAAGGACGTCAGGATGCCGCCGTTCCTGATCATGTAGATCCTGTTCTGATACGCGAGCGGGGTAGGCACTTCGGGAATGGATGTCTTCTCTTTCCAGATGACGTGTGTCGTCGTCACGTCGCCGCTCCCGCCCCGCTTCACCGCGAGGAGCCCGTGCTCGGTCTTCAGGCTCGAGATGACCTTCAGACCGGCCTCCCATTCCTCTTTTTGCAGCTCGCCGTCCTTGTTCGTGTCGAACCTCGGAAATGCCGCTTTAACCGAATACGTCGCGCCCGGTACGTCCGGCGTCTCGGGACGGCCAAACACGTTCAGAGACTCCGGCAATTCGTCCCGGTTGATCGTGCCGTTGCCATTCTTGTCGTTCTTGAGCAGGGCCTCGTAGCCGGGGAGCGTTTCCATTTGATCCGCCTCGCCAAATGGAGACCAGGAGGCCACGTAGATCGTTTCACCGGCGGCGATTGGTGAACTCGTGCCGGTCGAGCTGATCGCGACCCACCATTTCGGCTCACCCGTGGCGAGATCAAGGGCTTCAAGCAAGGCGCGCAGCCCCTCGCAGCCGCCAAACGGTTCCCACAATTCAATACGCCGTACGCGAAACCACGCGACGGATTCGCGGATAATTTCAGTAGAAGCCTCGAATCCGTTTCGCGAGCCAGTCTTCGATCGTCGTGAAATACGATGGCGCGAATCGTTGGAGCGACTTGACCTCCGCGTTGCTGCCGACCTTCGCCTCGAGCATCGCGTGGTTCGCTCTTGGAATCACGACCAGGGTGTAGTCGCGATTGCCAGCGGCCTTGAGCGCCACGTCCCACGCCGGTTTGTTCCTGTCGGCGACGATGTTGTTGTCCAACTCGCCCCACATCGCGAGCGTCGGCACTGTGAGCTGGCGCAGCGTCGGCGCCGGATCATAGAAGTAGGTTCGCTTGATGACTTGCCATTGCGGATGTTCGGGCGTGCTGGGAAAAGCTGTTTCTGGCGGAGGGCCCATGCGGGTCGCGAGCTTCTCCCGCGCCGCGGCGTAGGCCTCCCAGCCGTTGCCGGTTCCGGCGAAGTCGTACTCCAGCCTGATTAGCGCGACGATGTCCGCGACCGTCGCCGCCGGCATACCTGTCATCGTCAATTCATTTCGGGCCTGATCGATCGTCGTTTCGGCCGGTGCCACGCCCGCACCGGAGATGCTGATCAGAAATGCGACGTCCTTCGAGCGCACGGC
Source organism: uncultured Acidobacteriota bacterium (assembly GCA_963730995.1). Lineage (GTDB taxonomy): Bacteria > Acidobacteriota > Vicinamibacteria > Vicinamibacterales > 2-12-FULL-66-21 > CAVSUB01. Next base: position 2,167,693 of record CAVSUB010000013.1, read on the forward strand.
GGCGAGCGGCATGATCCAACCCGCTTGGCTGATCCCCAGCAACCCAATCTGTGCCGCGTCAATATCGCGGCGTGTCTTCAAATATTCGACGGCCGCGACCGCATCGCCCGCCAGGTCCTGGTAGGTGGCGGCATTCCAGTCGCCGGTTGATTCGCCCACGCCCCGTTTGTCGTAGCCGAGCACCGCGATGCCGTGACGAATCAGGAATCGCGCCCAAGGCAGCATGTACGCGCGGTTCTCCGCGCCGGACCCGTGGACGAGGACGATGGCGGGATGTCTGCCGCCGACAGAGGGCGCAATCAACGTACCGGTCAACTGCACGTCGCGATTCGTGAATCGCACGTCTTCGCGAGTTTCAATCTCGACGCGTTTCGCAGTGCGCGGCGCCGCACCCTCACGCTGCCAGGCCAGCGAGACAATCTGGTCGGCGCTATCGCGCTGAAACGTGATGCGCGACTCGATCGAGGCGGACTGCGCGGCGCCGGGGCCGGCGAAGAACTGGTTGCTGCCGGTCGGATACAGCGTGCGCACATCACCGGACTCGTCAAACGCCACGAGTTGAGGCTTGCCGAATCCGCTGAACTCGTCCCACATCTGCACATAGACGAACGCGTTCGGTCCCCACTGATAGACGCCCGCGTACTCACGAAGAGCTTTTTCATCGACAGATTGCACGATGGGAGTCTGACGCGCGGAAATCGCGTGAAGTGCGCCGAGAAGCGTCACGACAATCGTCGCGCCGATCGCCACTCCCCTTCCGGTTCGAGCAACCATTTGCCTAGGATAGCTCCACGCACCGCCGGGACCAGCCACGGTCCCGGCAGCTTGATCGGAATGCCATCGGGAAAATCCCTCAGTCGGCCGGGCGAAACACAGATTTGATCCTGTCTAAAGTGAATACGAGCTGGCTGGCTGGGACATTCACTGACACGAGCGCATTGCATCGGGATCAGCCTTGAGGCCCGATCGTGCCCAAGCTCGACGTGAATCTGGAAGAAGCTAATTCCACTGATTCCGGACGTGTTCGCGCACGAGTCTTGCGACCTAGCGGCCGGACCTTCGACGAACAGCGGCAGGTACATCAAATACGCCGAGATCATCGCGAGTCCGGGCCGGCACCTCAACACGACGGTGCGGATTTTGCACGCACGGGTCTAAAGAAGGTCGGCCGCACCGAGAACGGGCGACTCACGCTCATCCAGATCGACGCGGCCGATACATATGGGACGACTCAACGAGGCCATGCGGGCTCTCGATGCGTCATTCGATTCGTGGCGTCTGGAGGATCGATCGCAATGTTGATGGCGCGCCCTACAAAAACGCTCCTCCACGACGGGGAAGAATGGTTCGCTACCCTGACCGGAGGGGGTTTGTGCCGCGAGGAGTACAGCATTGGCGTGCTGTTCTTGGCCAAGACCACCGACAGAGGGGTATTTGGACGGTTGCGCGGCGTCCCGCCCGAGCACTTCGACACGGCCACGGCGGACCAGCTCCGAGAGGCGCTGATCGCTGCGCTCTCTGGCGACGAGGACTGACGTCCCACAGCGCGCCGTCGTGTCGATCCCGGCCCTTCGCCACCATCGCGCACCCCTTCGCTCCGACGACATGACGATGATGTTCGGGAGCCGCGAGGGGCGCGGCGGAGGAGCATGCTGCGTCAGGGAGGTCCCGTCCCCGGCAGAGCCCACGCGTACAACCACCCGCCGACGGGCGTCAGGACGAACTGGCGCCCGTCGAGCTCGTAGGTCATCGGCCCTCCGCTCAGGTTGCCGCCGGGATTCACGTCCCACAGCATCTTGCCGGTGGCCGCATCAAGCGCCACCAGCCGTCCCGACTCGTTGGTGAAGACGAGGCCTCCGGCCGTCGTGAGGATCCCGTTGCCGCCGCCCTCGCCCGATCGGACCCGACGCCAACGGATTTTTCCGGTCTGGTAGTCGATCGCGAGCAGCATGTTCTCGCTCCACAAGCTCGTGTTGCCGCCGCCCTGGTGGTCCTCGACCTTGCCGGTTTCCGGGTCCGGCATCAGGTAGCCGATGCTGAATCCGTGGCTGGCGTTCACATAGAACAGCCCGGTGTCCGGGCTGTAGCTCGGCGAGTACCAGTTCGTCGTCGTCCCTTCGAAAAACGCGCCGTCGACCGTCGGCTCGGCGTCCTCCCTGGGGATCGGCTGCCCGCGCTTGTCCACACCGGCGGACCAGTTCTGCCCGCCGTACGGCACGGTGACAAGGCTTTCGCCGGTCGCGCGGTCGAGCAGGAAGTAGTAGCCGCTGCGACTCGCCATCGCGAGGAGCTTGCGCGGCCGTCCTTGATAGTCGGCGTCGATCAGAATCGGCGTCTGGTTCGCGTCGCGATCGTGTGTGTCGTGCGGCGACGTCTGGATGTACCACTTCATCTTGCCCGTATCCACGTCGAGCGCTACGAGCGAGCAGGTGTACAGGTTCGCGCCCTTGCGCACGTTCCCCGCATGTACAGGATGCGGATTCCCGGTGCCCCAGTACGTCAGGTTCAGCTGCGGATCGTAGACGCCCTGCACCCACGTCGCGCCGCCGCCGTGCGCCATGATTTCCTTGTTGGGCCATGTTTCCGATCCGGGCTCTCCGGGTTTCGGAATGGCGTCCCAACGCCATACGAGCTTGCCGCCGTTCAGGTCGCGCGCTTCGAGGAACCCGGGCATGTCGAGCTGATCGCCCGACATGCCGACCAGCAGTCTGTCTTTCACGACGAGCGGCGCCGCGCTGATGTAGTAGCCGAACTTCCAGTCCGCGATCACGACTTCCCAGTTCTTCGCGCCGGTCTTCGCGTCGAGCGAGATCAAGTGCGCGTCCGGCGTGCCGAAGTAGATCTGGTTCTTGAACAGCGTGACGCCGCGGCTGGCCAGGTGATCGCCGAACGACGTCCGAGAGAAATGCCAGATCTCCTTGCCCGTGCGCGCATCGGCGGCCCACACGTTGTCCGGCACCGAGAAGTACACGACGCCGTCCACCATGAGCGTCGTAGCCTTGATCGCGGTGCGCGTCTCGAACGCCCACGCCCGCGTCAACGAGCCGACGTTGGTCGTGTTGATCTGCTTGAGCGGGCTGAACCGCTGCCCCGTGTAGTCCCCGTTGTGCTGCGGCCAGCTCGACCCCAGGCGCTTGAGCAGCAAGGCCGTATCGACGCCTTGCGCCGAGCTCTGTGCCCAAAGCCCGGCAGCGCACGCAAAAGAGTGAGCAGCACCTTCTTCACTGCTCGCGGGGCCCCACCCCCGCTCGCTCTCGCTCGGCGGCTCCGCGCCTCGCTCGGGCCGCGGGCGCTCATTTCAGTGTCGCCAGATACGCGAACATGTCGTGCATGTTGGCGTTCGTATATTTCGGAAGCAGCTCGAAATGCGTCGCCAGCGGATCGGTGACCTGCACTTTCACCGAATCCGACGGCCAGGATCGCTCGGGGCCATCGGCCGGCTTGATCATCACCTCGAACGCGTCCTGCCGCACCAGATCGCCGGTGAACTGCGCTCCGGTGCTCTCTGTCACCTTCGCTTTTTTCGCGACGCCGGTCGGATACATGAACCGCGCCTGCAATTCGATCGGCGGATACTTGCTGGCGACGCCTTTGAGGTCGCCCGTCGCCGAGTGACACGTGGCGCACTGCCCCGCGCCGTTGAAGTACGCCTTGCCGCGATCCGCGTTGCCTGTCAGGAGCTGCTTCAAATCATAGTCGCGTGACGGGCGCCGACCGCTCGTCAGATCGACTTCCGCGATTCGCGCTTTCAGGTATGCGACGATGTCCGCGACCTGCGCTGGCGTCAGCGGCACCACGGGCATCCCCTTCTCCGGACGTCCCGTTTGAATCAGCCGCGTGATGTCCGCACCCTTGTCGTCCAGCCGGATCACCGAGGAAAAAATCAGGTTTGGACCGCCGTTGCCGCCGGCCGCCGTCGGCCCGTGGCAAAACCCGCACGACGACCGGAACTGATCGTGACCGCGGTCGTACGCTTCGCGCGTGATCTCGACGCAGGGAATCCCGCTCCCGGGGCAGAATCGCAGTAGGTTCGGGTTCGCCCCGCGCTGCTGAGCCCATAGTGACGACGCCGCGGCCACGGCCGCGGCGAGCACGATGGCGAGAAGGAACAGTCTGCGCCTCATGAGCGCTTCACCGGCTTTCCGTACACTTCGATCCAGTCCACGCGCGATGACGCCGGTGTGCTGCCGCCGGGCGCGAGCTCGGTCCATCCGATCTCGTCGACTTTGGTGAGATCCGGCTTCTCCACCCATGCGCCTTCGACGATCGTCTCGATGTTCATCCGCCGCCAGCGGATACCCGCGATCGCAAACTCGCTCTCGTGCCAGTCCACGGTCGGGCCTTCCGCGTAGTCACTCACGATCCACATGCCGTCCGCGAGCTTGAGCGTGAGGCGCAAGCTGCGGAAGCCGGTCTGTTTGGTCCGCCAGCGGACCTTCGCGAGTCCAGTCAGGTCCACGAACGCGTCTTTGCTGCGGAGCGAAATCGCGCAGCTCGACGGACACGATCCGAGCCAGATGTAGTACGGGTCGTCCTTGGGCGTGTCGTGATGACTCTTTCGGACACCATCTTTCCCGGGTCCGTATAGCCCCAGCAGCAGTGCCGGGTTGGCCACGTGCTCCTGGGTCACGGGCGCTGCCGCGGCGATTTCTTTCCAGTCTTCGCGGAAGAACAAGGACGGCCGGCTGTCCTCGGGCGCCTGCGCGGCGGCGTGCAGCACCAGCAGGAATGGCGCGGCCAGAAGGAGTCTGGGCATGGGCGATCTCCACGGGGAGTATACGTCCGGCGCCCGCCGCCGTGGACGCGCTCACAACAGAGATCGCCCAACACGCGCACCGCCGCTGTCAGGTTTTTCGATGCTAAGATCCGCGCGCAGAGAGACATGCGGTTGGAGTTTTGTGCCGAACGGAGATTCTCGAGGTTGCTGCGGTCACCATTGCTGAACCGAACTCGAATGTTTCTGGACTGTGGTGCATTCCCATACGGCCGTAGCAGTCGATGCGAAGGAACGAGCCCGCCTCGGCTGAAGCCCGGTGTTGGGCGGACATACTTGCCAGAGATCCCAAACCGTGAAGACATTTGTCGCTCAGTCTGTTGTGCAGTGGCGCAATTGGCTCGACGAGCACCACGGCTCAGAGTCTGAGGTCTGGCTCATCTTCCAGAAGCTGCATATTACAACCCCACCGGCCTGACCTGCCGGTGCATCACGTAGCATGCCGTCCAGGCGGCTGCGGCGACGCTCCAGAACGACCACATCAGGCCGGCATGACGTCCCAGTATCAGAAACTCGATGCCGCGCTTGTCGAAACTGAAGACCAGGGGCAGCAGGGTGAAGAGAATCGCACCTGCCAGGAACATGGTTCGCAAGAAGATGAACCTGCGGGTTTCAGTGAGCGTCCTCAACTCGAGGTCACTGGGCGGACCGCCGGGCGACATCCCGATCGGCGGCAGCGCGCCGGCCGCCTCGATCTTCGACGCAAACGCGGGATTCTGGCGCGCGTGGCCTTCGACCAGCGCTCTGGTGTCGGCTGACGCTTCACCCGCAAGGTACAGCGTAAGCAGATCGTCCATCACCTCGTCGGTTAGCTTCATTGCGATCTCCCTGGCGACTCCGTGGCCGCCGCTATGAGTTTGAGACGCGCCCGGTGGACCCGGATCTTCACGGTGTTGACGGCAATTCCGATCAGCCGCCCGATCTCCTCGTACTCGACGCCAATCGCCGCCAGCATCAAGGGCTCTCGGTACTCGATCGGAAGCGCGCGAATCGCGTCGAGCGTGCGGCGCAACTCGATCCTGGCCTCGGCATTCGGCGTGACGACCTGGTCGGGCACCTGCGCGTCCGGCCAGCGGCTGGCGAACCGTCCTCGGTCATGGGCGAGATTCCGGGCGATCGCGAGCAGGTAGGCCTTCGCGGTCTCCACCCGGATCCGGTCGCGGCCCACCCACGCGCGCAGAAACGTCTCGGATGTGATCTCTGCAGCGGCGTCGTCGCTCGCCGTCAGGGAGCGCGCGAACCTGTAGACGTCCTTCGCATGCGCTTCGTAGAGACTGTGAAATGCCGTGCCGTGCATCGTGGTCAGGTAGGATACGGAGATCAGCCTCGCGGGTTACGGGACGACGTGCGGCGCGGTTCACCGGCGGGAGGCGAATCGCTACGTACGACTCTGCAGTGCCATCCTGTAGCAGCCCGGGATTGCGCGGTCGGGACTCGACCCGCGCCGTATGTCGCGGCCCGCGGCGCTCTGTGGGTGGCCTGGGAGGAGGAGTTCGGCGAGACCTGGTTCTACGAGCGTGGCGTACGGTGATTTGCGCGGAGACGCTGTGTTCGGAACGATCTGGGGCTTCGGGTTGGGGTCAGACCTGGGTCTGACCCCACTATCACTGGAGAGCGACTTGGGGCAGCCTGCCCCAGCTACTCCTGATCGTCCGCCTCCTTCGTGAGCTCCTCGCGGCGCCGATCTTCCTCTTCCTCGGTTTCTCCAAGGCTCGTCGTTTCGCCACCGCGCTCGATGCCAAGGACATCGCCCGGCTGCGCCCGCTCGGTCTTAGGATCAGGCCACCCTGAGCTGGCCTTCGGATCGTCTGCCATAGATCGCCTCCTGTTGATGTCATTCTCTCTCTGGCCGGCAGATTCTGCCAGAGTTAGATGACGGTGCTGCAACAATTCCTGCGGCTTCGCGGGTCTTGTTTCAACGCTCGCCGCTGCTGTCGACGAGGTCACCTGGATTAGCTGTCCCTCTGTTCCTGACCCGCGAGGCGTGACCGAGGAACAACCTGCCGCCAACCCTGTGCGATCAACTTGCGCTTCCATCGTTCGGCGAGCGCAAACGCTTCCTGGGCATTGATACAGCGTCTCGTCAGGAACGTATCTCCATTGATCACAACGCGGAGCTCCCAATCCCGGGACCACGATAGCAGCGCACAGCGAGCGTTGCCCTCCGGGCCGCGGAGCGTCCACAGGGTTCCAACATCGTTGGCACTTCTCCGTGATCGCGTGAGCATCGCTATCCTTTCTGGCGAATACCCAAGGATTGTAAACAGCTCCTGTGATTACGGTGTGTCAACGGCGCAACAGCCGCATGACGGCCCGGTCGGACGCGCCAGGGGTTCGCCTCCGGCAGGGCTCAATGCACCAAAAAGACGAGCTCGAGCAGGATGAGAATGACGACGATCGTTTCCAGGAACTCGCCTCGCGCCATCGACGTGTGCTCGACGGCGAAGCGGTAGATGTCATCCACCGTCTTGAGTTTCTCGCGAACGTTCCCCTTCCACTGCTCGAGTCCGAGCCTGGCAGCGGTCATGGCAAATAGACGCGCCGCGTAGACGTCGCCGGCGATCTTCAGCGCATTCTCCGCCTTATCCGTGAGCTCGTTGACGTCGATGAAGAGCGCATGAATCTGCCGCGCTGTGCGGGCGTAGCGACGACCGATCCACGGCGGCCGCCAGCCACCGCGCTGGAGCCGCGCGTACGTGCGCGCCAGCTCCACGTCGAGCAGGTGGTCGTAGTAACGAAACTCGAGAAGCTGCGAGTTGGCGAATTCAAGAATCTCGAGCACGCCGGACGCACCACTCTGCGAGTCGTATACGAGCGCGCTGTTCCAGGTCGCAACGACGACGTCGGAGGTGTAGTAGGACAGGCGATGGCGGAGTACTTCTTCACGCTCCTGGCTGCTCAGCTGTTGGCGCTCGTTGCGTAGCAGCTGAGCGATGAGGTTACCGCGCGTCGAGAGCAGTGCCTCCGCAGTCTCGCCGGACCCATCCGAGAAGACCGTGAAGACGAAATAGTCCTCGTTGAGAAACTGACCCTCGCGCAGCTTCGTGACGGCGCCGGCGATGCGCGCCAGCAGTTCGCGGCACAGACGTTCCGCGTGCTTCTCGAGCCTCCCGTCCTCCTGCCATTCCAGACCCGACTCGAGCAACGCGTCCCATGCGTCCGGCAGCTCGCGGGTGAAGGCGACGGAGATCACGCCATAGTCGAACGCTTTCAACCGTACGCGAAACCCCTGGACATCAGCGAAACCGATAGCGGCGCCGTCCATCGTCAGTGGCGGCTGTTGATACTGGACGTAGGGCGGCGTCGCGGGGCGCGGCGCAAGCCGCGCCGATACCGTGACGTCAATCTGCGCACCGACAGCCTCGAGGTCAATCGCATCCCCGACCTCGAACAGGAAGAAGGCGGTCAAGTGACCATGCGGCATAGGTTGCGCCCCAATAGTAGTGCGAAGCTGCAACCTTCCCCCGGGAGGTCTCCGGACCTCGAGCGAAGCTCACCCCCGGCCGTTACAGCGCCGGCATGAGCGGCTCACTCACGATTGCGATGGGTTACGCAATCGACCGGCCGCTGGCGCGCGTAGCGACCAGAGCGTCCCCACGTGCGGGCTGAAGGCGGGTGCTGAAGGTGAGTGCGTCCGAGGGCAGGGCTAATCGCCGACGACAGCGGGTCCCGTTGCCGGCTTTCCGCATTTCAATTCCGTCCACTTGTGCCCGCATGCGATGCACCGATAGTAAATCTGCATCGACGTTCGGAGCGTGATCTGAGCCATGTCCTCGGTGCAGGCAGGGCAATGAGGCTCCGGAGAGCGAGCCGTCGCGCGTCGGTCGAATGAGGGCGACACGGGAATCATAGGCGCCATACTGTCAGACGACGCTCGGAGTAGCAAACCGCACTCTCTAACGGCCTGCTCGGCTTTGATCGGCTCCCGCTGGCTCCTGGCGCTACCGGGCCGCTGCGAGTTGTCGGAGCCATGGCTTCCGGATATCTCAGTCTACGGTCGACACGTCCAGCGCGCCGAGCCGCGCCGGATCGCCAATGACCTCGATCTCGGTGATCTTGCCGTCCGCGATCTTGAAGGTGAGCGCTCTGGACAATCGTCCCCGCGACGCCAGCACGACGCCGATGGCCCCATTCACGAGCGCGGGCCGCACGAGCCGCGCGAGGTGCCCGAAGGCGACCGCCTGCTTCGCCCAGACCGCCGCGCCGCGGACCTCGGCCGGCGCGCCGGACGGGGCCGTCAGGTCGGTGCGAACGACGAGGCCCGGATCGAGGACGGCGAGCAGGCCTTCGAAGTCGCCGCCGCGTAACGCCGTCAGAAAGACATCGACGACCTCACGCTGCCGAACGAGATCGGGGTCGGACGCTCCCGCGCCGCCGCGCACGCGGCGCCGCGCACGGCTGGCGAGCTGGCGCGTCGCCTCTGCGGAACGGCCGACGATGGGCGCGATCTCCTCGAACGGCACGGCAAACATGTCGTGCAGCACGAAGGCGAGGCGTTCCGCCGGCGTCAGCCTGTCGAGCACGACGAGCAGCGCGAGCCCGACAGAATCAGCGAGGACCGCTTCATGCTCGGGGCTGCTCCCGCTCGGGCCGGTTGCGATCGGCTCCGGCGCCTGCGGGGCGAACGGCTCCTCGCGCCGCGATTTGCGCGACCGCAGCATGTCGAGGCACACGCGTGCGACGACGGTGGTCAGCCATCCGCCGAGGTTGTCGATGCCCGTGGTATCGGCGCGGCTGAGTCGCAGCCACGCCTCCTGAACGGCATCGTCCACCTCGCTCGACGAGCCGAGCATCCGATAAGCCACGGCCCGCAGGTGGGTTCGGTTCTCTTCGAATCGCTCGGCCAGATAGTCGCGTTCGGTCATCGGTGACACTTCCCCTTGCGTTCCGTCATACCGCTGACGGACGAACGGCGCTCAATGTGACAAGGCGAGTCCGTTGCCGCGATGCTCTCGAACTGCTCTCCGCTAAACAGCAGTCTTCGCTCATCGGTCACATTCTCCCGCTGCGTTTCGTCATCGCAATGACGCGGCCACGCCCGCGAAAATGTACATTAGGAGGAACCATGAAGATCAAATTGACCAGCGTGTACGTCGCCGACCAGGAGAAGGCCCTGCGCTTCTATACCGGAGTGCTGGGCTTTGTGAAGAAGGCTGACTTCAGCAAGCCGCCGTTTCGCTGGCTGACGGTGGCCTCACCAGAGGACCCGGACGGCACGGAGCTGCAGCTGGCGCTCAACGACAACCCGGCGGCCAAAGCCTACCAGCAGGCGATTTTCCAGCAAGGCCAGCCCGCGGCCATGTTCTTCACCGACGACGTCCAGGCCGACTACGAGCGGATGAAAGCGCGGGGTGCCGAGTTCACGATGCCACCGACGGACGTGACCGGCTCGAAGATCGCCATGCTGAACGACACCTGCGGCAATCTCATTCAGGTCACGCAACTGATGCGCTGGTAGGGCGGACGTTCAGCAGCCTTCCGGGAGCGCTGCTGACTGCATACCCGGCGTTGCTTCCTGGCAAGGCAACGACAGTGACGGCGTTCGTGTGCGGCGGCCGCTTCGAGCACGAGGCCGTCGCGTCACTCCTGCTGGAGCGATCCATCGCGCTCGATGCCGACATCGGGAAACAGGTCGATTGAAGCCTTGGCCGCCTCGTCTTCGTCAAGTACTTTGGTAGGATTTCGCGCATGGAAATGCACGCGCACGTACCGAAACTCGGCAAGACCCTCGGCCATTGGCTGCTCGAGGGACTGTTCATCGTGATCAGCGTGGCTCTGGGCTTTTGGGTAACGCAGGTCCGCGAAGAGCGCCAGAGTCATGAACTCGCCGCACGCGTGCTGACAGGTCTGCAGGCGGAGATTCAACACAACCTCACGACGGTCGAACCGTTCATTGCCATCCAGCAGAAGTGGCTCGATGCGATGGGCAAATTCGGGTCCGCCACAGATCGTCAAACCGACTTCCCCGTCTGCCCGACGTCCTCGACGGCATGTGGCATGTTCTTCGCCACCCGTCCGGATCTCGGGGAGATCAAAACCAACTTCCCGATCTTCCGCCGGGCCGCGTGGGATACGGCGCTTTCGACAGGGGCGCTGCGGCTCGTGGATTACGATCTCGCTGCCGGACTGTCCGAGATCTACCAGATGCAGGATCTCTTCAAGAACAACCTGGAGAAGGTTGGCCCGTCTTCCACGGACTGGTTCGACGCGGCCGCTCGCGATGCGGCAGTTCGCAAGACGTACATGGCAATGGTCGAAGTGCTATACGACGAGCGTCAGCTCCTGCTTCCGCTATATCGCAAATACCTGCCCCTCATCGCCGCCGCGGTTGGCCAAGGCTGAGTGCTCTCGCCCTGCGAGATGTCGCACTTCAACAGGATCTCATGGCGCGTTCACGGCGGGGCGCACGCACGTCGAAACGGGGCAGCCGGGGTGGCAGCACCAACTCGACTGTGAGAAACTTCACATACTGCCTGATGATCCGATGGTCACGATAGAACCGCGGCCGTACGGCGCGGACATGACGCCCGAGGAGCGCGATGCGCTGTTGTCGCGCGTCTACGTCGTCGAGCCGGGGATTGTCTTCTATCGCGAAATCCCCGTTCAGACGGTGGAGAGCATCGATCTAATGCTCGAACGATTGTACGAACTCGGAAGCCAGTGGCCGACATTTATCGAGGTCCTGGATCTCGCGACGGTCACACGGCCCTCTCCTGCCGTACGCGCCGCTATCCGGACATGGATGCTCCGCATCGCGCCGCGGATGACACAAATGTGCGTCATCGTGGAAAAGAACGTCGTCATCCGAGCAGTCGCGCGGTTCGTCGGGTATTCGATGAACATCAGGAAGGTGTCGTTCCACGAGACGGAGGCGGAGGCGATCGATGTCGCGCGGCGATTACGCGCCTGACCAGGACGGCGTCGTCGCTGAGATCCTGCGGCACCTGGCGGAAATCGGTGCCGGGCGTACCAGCATCACCGACGACGACCTCGCGAACGCTCCCACTGACGTCATGCGGGAACTGCTGGTCGGACTGCTGACACTGCATGAAGACCTGCAGTACGAGCAGGGCCTGCGAGCCGTCGCGGAGCAGCAGTCCGACCGGCTGGTCGCAGACCTGCGCGCCGCGGTGACGGCGCGAGACGAATTCCTGTCGATTGCATCACACGAGTTGCGCACTCCGCTGAGCACGCTCAGGTTGCAGACGGCCGGTCTCGCACGCTGGCTGTCTCAGGCGTCGCTGCCCGAGCATGAGCCCCACCTCCTGAAGCACTTCGCGGTCATCGACCGGCAAGTCGCGAGGCTGGAGAAGCTCACGACCGAGCTGCTCGACGTGAGCCGTATCACGTCGGGGCGCCTCGAGTTGCATCGCGAGCACTTCGATCTCGTGGTACTCGTTCGTGAGATAGTCGAGCGGTTCCGCGCCGACCAGGCGCGAGGTTCATCGCCCATCGTGTTCGAGAGCGCTCCGAGTGTCGTCGGCGAATGGGATCCCTTCCGGATCGACCAGGTCGCGTCGAACCTGGTCGTCAACGCCATTCGCTACGGCGAAGGCAAGCCGGTCCACGTGTCGGTGCACGCTGTGGACGACGCGGCGCGACTCATCGTGCGCGATGAGGGCATCGGCATTGCTGCCGACCACAAGGAGCGAATCTTCGAACGATTCGAACGGGCGGTGTCGTCGTCGAACTACGGCGGCCTGGGATTGGGCCTCTGGATTGCGAGGCGGGTCGTCGACGCTCACGATGGCGCCATCGACGTCGACAGCGAGCCCGGGCTGGGAGCCACGTTTACGGTGACGCTGCCGCTCCCGACGCGGGGCTCTGGATAGGCGGGCATGACAAAAGCACGCGTCACGGTCATCGAAGACGACAGCGACCTCCGCGAGGCGATCTGCGTGATGCTCCGCTACGAAGGATACGAGGCCTCTGGCTTCTCCAACGCGAGGGAGGCCATCCATCGGCTCGAAGGCGGGCATCAGTCGGATGTAATCCTGCTCGACCTGATGATGCCGGTCATGAACGGCTGGGAGTTCTGCGAATACCGCGCGGAGGCGGCCGCGCTGGCCAGAGTGCCTGTGATCGTCATCACCGCCAGACGAGCGGTGACGCCGCCACGCGGCGTCAGCGACGTCCTGCTGAAGCCGTTCGACGCCGACGAGTTGTACGACGCGATCAACAAGGTCCTCCCGGGATCGCCGGTGACGGACGGCCGGTAGCGCCAGGAACCCAGGATCTAGCTGAGACCTTTGCGCGCTGGGGTGGGTCAGCGCGGCGTTATCAAGCGTGCAGTCAAAAGTAAACCGTGGCCCCGAGCGTCCACTGCGATCCTCTGTGCCCTGGTATCAGGCCGCTGATGAGTCCTACACCCGGGTTGTTGTCCTTGCCGAAGTCGAGGAAGGTGTAGCGATAGTCGCCGTGGATCCCGAAGTGACTCCCGGCAAGGGCCTCGAGCCCGATGCCGGCGTGCCAGCCGAACTCGGTGGCTTCCACGGCCGGGTCGTTAGGTGCGTTGAGCAATTCCACCTTCCGTCGGTACCAACCCGGACCGCCCAGCAGGTATGGCGCCACCTTGCCGCTGGCCAACTTCATGAGCAGCGACGCTTGAATGGGCCACTCGGTCACCTTCTGGTTGAGGAGCTCGAGTGTTTCTGAATGGTGGTCCAAGGAGACTTCCAGCCCCCAGCGGCTGGAGATGAGCCGGATCTGACCGCCGGTGAATCGGATCGAATCGACATCGACCTCCGAATCGGCCTTGACCCACGCCATGCGTGCGCCCACGCCGAAGCCCTGGGCAGAGGCGATGGACGGACGGGCGAACAGCGCAGCCGACACGACGACGGACACGATGATGTAGCGCATGGACGCGGTGCAGGCAATTCGCATTCTTGGACTCCACGCCCTGGTACGGCGGCCGGCGGCCGCCGAAGAAAATGCAGCGTATCCCTGTCTTATCGGGGCGGGAGGGCGGGAACTTCAGGGGCAGCCGCGACCCAGGCGAGAGTACGGGAGCTCAGGTAGGGGAAGAACGGATTGCAGGTGAGGCGCATCAGCGTATCGGACGGGACCGAGAGGACAGCCTTCTCCCCACGCGGACTCAGAACGCCCAGGCGGATCGTCGCCGGCGCAGATCCGGTCTCCTCGCGGCCGTACACCGGGTCCGACATAGGGAAGGGAATCGCGACGTGCGACAGGGAGTAGACGTCGCGTGGCCAGGCCAGCCCCAGTTGACGCACGTCCACAGTCGTCGCGCCCGGCGCCACGGTGCGCTCGGCGACGTCGAGCGACGATGGATTGACGTTCGTGACGAGCGTGCGCCGATACCGACGCGCCGACGCGTCGGTCAGACGCGAGATGAGCGCCGCGTCCGCCGGCTGGATGAACGGGACGAGGCCTGACGATCGATTGATGTCGAAAATCACCAGTTCCGAACGTTCGTCCGCAACCACGTCGTAGAGCGCGTTCACGACGGCGGGCGTGCTCACGGTCGCGTCCACCAGTGAGTGGAACGTGAGCAACGGCGGCAGTTCGCGGCCCCGTCCGGATTCGGCGATCCGCACGATCTGCGCCTGCATGGTCGTCGTCAGCCGCCATGTCTGCAGACCGGCGTTCGCGGGGAACGAGTTGTACTTGTACGGGTTGTATTCGGGATACACGTCGAGCCAGCGCGCCTTCTCGAACGCGGGGAGCGGGCCGAGCATGCTGATGACGCGCGCGAGCCACGCAAACTTGGAGACGCCGATCATCGGCGACAGCAGCACGATGCGAGCCGCCTGCGGATCCCCCGATCCCTCGATCACATCGAGCGCATACTTCAGCACCAGCGCGCCGCCGTTCGAATACCCGACCAGTACGAGCGGCTTGTCCGCGCCGATCCGAGTGCGGAGGTCGCGTGCGGCGATGCGGACCGCGGCCAGCCAGTCCTCCCAGGTGACGTCGGTCAGGCCGGCCGGGACGGTGCCGTGTCCGGGCACGCGGAGCGCCACGACGTGGTACCCGAGCCCGCGGAGATCCTCGCCGATGCTGCGCATGCTGTAAGGCGCGTCGGTGAGACCGTGCACGAGCAGTGCGCCGCCAATCGGCGCGCTCGCCGGCGAGAGGACCTGCGTGCGGTTCCAGTCCGTCCCGAGCCGGGAGGGATGGGACAGCCCTTCGGGGTTGTACCGATTGGCGGGTACTTTCGATTCCGGATCCAGCCGGTCCTCAATCCGTTCGCGGACCGTGCGAAAAGCGGCGTCCTCGATCGCGAGGTAATCGGCGAGCGTCGACGAGGCCTTCAGGTCCCCGGCTCGCAAATCGCGTGGGATGATCCGGTGCCACGGCTGGAGATCGGGAAGTCGACGCCGGGCGTCAAGGGCGCCGCCGATCACGATCGTGACGAACACGACCGCCGCGGACCACGCGACGCGAAGGATCCAGCGGCGGAGCAGCGCGGCCGACGGAAAAGGCACGGCATAGCGTAGCTCGCCGAAGCCACCGGGGTCCGCACCAGCGTGAATCCCTAAGGAAACTCACGTTGCGCGAGGCACTGCCTTTCGAAGAGGTCGTGCGGGCACAGAGGGAGCCATGGCTCGTGATCGACCCAAAGCCGTTCGTCGGGGATCGCGCCTACGACGCGATGCAACACCTCATGAACTGCAAGGGGCGGATGCTGACTGCCCCGACATCGACGATACGTCGCTTTGCCGACCTCCTCGAGGTCGACGACGGACGGATCCGGCTGTGGATGTTCGCGCGCGTGGCAACCGAGCTCGACGACTGGTCGCCTGACGACGACATCGCACTGGCGAGAGCGCTGTCGTGAGAGGATCGCGGCACGCTGGACGGGCCAACGGTGGTGGTCCTTTCGGAGTCTTGGCGCCGCCGATCCGCCACGCTGAAACGCGAATGTCGGTATGCTGAACCTGGAGGTTCATCGTGCAAGTGAATCCATATCTGAGCTTCAAAGGGGATTGCGAGGCGGCGTTCAAGCTTTATGAGCAGTGCCTCGACGCCAGGGTCGGGACGATTTACCGTTACGAAGGGACCCCCCTGGCCGATCAGGTGCCTGCCGACTGGCATGACAAGGTGATGCACGGGAGCGTGACGTTCGGCGACCAGCTGCTGATGGGTGGCGACGTCGCACCGAACCGATATGAAGAACCGAAAGGGTTCTCGCTCTCCGTCCATCTCGAGAACCCGGCAGAGGCAGAACGCATCTTTGCCGAGCTGTCGCGTGACGGCCAAAGCGTGATGCCCCTCGAGAAGACGTTCTGGGCCGAGCGCTTTGGCATGGTCGTGGATCGATTCGGAATATCGTGGCTGATCAACTGCGAAGGATCCGCTCCGCCCCAGGCGTGATGCGACCGCCCCGGTTGGCCGCGAAGAAGGAACGCGAATTTCGACAATCGATGGAGGGCGCCGCGATTCAGACGGCGCCGTCCAGTACTGCCGGACGCCGCTTCCAGTGCAGCGTCGCCTGTTCGAAGGCGTGGGCCAGCTGCAGCACGCTCCACTCGTCGCGATGGCGCCCGACGATCTGGAGGCCGACCGGCAAACCGCTGGACGTGAATCCAGCCGGCACCGATATCGCCGGATTCGACATCATCGTCACGTACCAGCACGACCGCATCCAGTCGATGTAGGTCGTCATCGTCGTGCCTGCAATCTCTGTCGGGTAAGGAACGTTGACGTCGAATGGCTGCACCTGTGTAACCGGAAGGATGAAGTACTGGTACTTCTCGAAGAACAACCGGCTCTCGTCGAACATGCGCGTCTGTCGCGCCCACGCGCGGCCGAGATCCGCGCCGGTTGCGCGTTCTGCCTGCGCGACCTCGAACTTGATTGTGTCCTTGACCCACTCGGGGTGCTGCTGGACCAGCGGCGCATACTGCGCGTAGTTCGAGGTGTAGCGAAGCAGGGGGAACGCTTCGTCCAGGCCGTTGAAGTCAGGTTCCGCCTCTTCGACAACGCAACCCATGTCCTCGAAGACCTTGCGGTTGCCGTCGACGACGCGCCGGATTTCGGGCTCGAACGGGATTCCGCCCAGACCACGCCACCATGCGACGCGCGCGCCCTTGAGATTCCTCTCGAGTGGACCGCGGAAGCGCGCTTCGTCTTCCTGAATCGAAAGCGGGCACCGGGGATCGAAGCCGGCAACGGCGCTGAGGAACAGCGCCACATCCGCGACCGTCCTCGCGATCGGACCGGAGACAGCCAACGGCGACCACGAAGTGGACTCGCTCGCCACGCGGCCGGGCGAGGGGCGCAGCCCGACAACGTTGCAGAAGGCGGGCGGATTTCGGAGGGATCCGCCGGTGTCGCTGCCATCGGCGATCGGCAGCATGCGGCAGGCCACGGCCGTCGCCGCCCCGCCGCTGCTGCCGCCACACGTCTTCGTCAGATCGTACGGATTCCGCGTTGCCCCGAACACGGCATTGAACGTCTGGGATCCCGCTCCCAATTCCGGTGTATTCGTCTTGCCCACAGTGATCGCGCCCGCAGCGCGAATCCTCGTGACGATGAGCGCGTCGTGGGACGGGATGTTGTCCCGATAGAACTGTGACCCTCGAGTCGTTCGAATTCCGGCCGTGTCCACGAGGTCCTTGTGCGCCACGGGCAAGCCGTGCAGCACTCCCACCGCACCGCCGCGCGCGAGCGTGTCGTCCGCCCTGGCCGCATTCGCCATCGCCTGCTCGGCGACCAGTGTCACGATCGCGTTGACCTTCGAATTGACGTGTTCGATCTGCGTCAGATGTGCCGACATCACTTCGCGTGCCGAGACCTCCTTCTTACGAAGTCGGCCGACGAGATCTACTGCCGTCATCTCGCAGAGCTCTGATGCGCCCTGGCGGGCCGCCTGCGCGGCGGATGCGGGCGCGCCAAGTAACTGATGAAGTGCCGTCCCGACGGCTCCTGCGCCCACTGCCGCATTGAAGCTCCTCCGATCGATCGGAGCGCTCTGGCTGTGTCCTTCCGAGTCAGGACGATCCGCATCGCTCGACATGAGACAACTCCTTGGAGCCGCGACGGCGGCGATCCCGCCGTCACAGCCTGACAGCCGCGCAGCGCAAGTGTTGTAAGGGAATACTACGCCAGCAAGAAGATACCTGCCGATTGGATCGTGACTACCTCCAGGCATCGCCCCGACGGAGCGATCGTCCGGGCGCCCTGAGTGGAACCCTCGACAGCCCGGAAGTGTAAGAATGACGATGAGATCGGAGCATCGGGGCGCTCCCCAATTTTATTCGGCCGGCTCCGCTCACTTCGGGATCCCTGATTTGCAATCACGCGTCGAACCGGGACAGGAGCGATCCCACGTGCCAGGAGCGCCCGCAATCCCGCTGCTGGAACGGGATGACTCATTCGATACGCTGTGCCGGGCCTTGTCTGCTGCCCGCGTGCAAGGTCAGATCGTCGGGATCTCCGGCGAGGCCGGCGTTGGGAAGACCTCGCTCGTCGAAGCACTCGCTGCGCGCGAGGGTCAGAGAACTACGTTCCTGTGGGGCTCGTGCGAAGCGCTGGGTACACCGAGACCTCTTGGACCGCTGCTCGACATGGCGGCCGACCTCGGCTGCGAGCTCGAGGCGCTCCTCACCGGCGGAGCTCCCAGGCATCAGGTGTTCGCGGGGTTTGCGGCAGCGATCAGCCGGAATATTCCTTCCACCGCCGTCGTCTTCGAAGACGTTCACTGGGCAGATGAGGCGACCCTCGATCTGCTGCGATATCTCAGCCGACGCATCCATCGCATTCCCGCACTGATCGTCCTGACATGGCGCGCGGATGAGGTTGGCGCCGACCATCCGCTTTACCGATTGCTCGGCGAGCTGCCGCCGGACGCCACCCATCGCCTCGAGCTGAAGCCACTGTCACTCGATGCGGTCGCCCGGCTCGCAGGCGGCGCGCACGACGCGGGCACCGTCTTCCGTTTGACGCGCGGCAATCCGTTCTTCGTGACCGAACTGCTGCGGGGGGCGGATGACGCGGTGCCCGCGCGAGTACGCGAAGCGATCCTCGCAAGACGCGCCAGCCTCCCGGCCGAAGCGCGCAACGTCGTCGATCTGGTGTCGGTCGTACCGGCGAGAGCCGAAATCGAGCTGGTGCGCGCGACCGTAACCTCTTCGAACGACACTCTGGCGCCCGCAGTGGAAGCCGGTCTGCTCACATTCGACGGGCGCACGCTTGGATTCCGTCACGAGCTGGCGCGACTCGCCGTCCTGGAGTCGCTGCCACTGCTGCGCGTGCAGGAGCTGCATCGAACGGTGCTGGCGGCGCTGTCGTCGTCCGCCGATCGGGCGGGAGTGCTTGCGCGGCTCGCGCATCATGCGGTCGGCGCCGGCGATAGCGACGCGGTACAGCGCTACGCGCAGGCTGCCGCGCGTCAGGCCGCATGCCTCGGTGCGCATCGCGAGGCGGCCGCGCACTACAGGACCGCCCTCGCCTGGGCCGATGCGCTCGAAACGTCTGCGCGGGCGGAGATCCTGGATCTCCTCTCTTACGAGTGCTACCTCACCGGCCAGCTCGCGGCAGCCTGGGATGCAAGAGTCGAGGCGCTCGGTGTGTGGCGGCAGCTCAATGTGCCGCGCGCCATCGGGACCGGGATCCGATGGCTGTCGAGACTCGCGTGGTTTCTTGGCGACTACGCCGAGTCCAGACAGCGCGCGATGGAAGCGCTCGACGTGCTGACGCCGCTTGGGGAGGACGAGGAGCTGGCGATGGCGCTGAGCAATCGCGCGCAGCTCCACATGCTCGCTCGAGAGCACGAACCGTGCGCGATCTTCGGCCAGCGCGCGATCGACATGGCCCGCCGGCTCGGATCGGTCGAAGTCCTCAGCCACGCGCTCAACAACGTCGGAAGCAGCCAGATCTATCTCGACACCGCTCGCGGACGGCAGATGCAGGAAGAGAGCCTGGCGCTCGCGCTCGATCACGATCTGCACCAACACGCCGCCCGCGGCTTCACGAATCTCGCGACGTCCAGCGTGCAGTCCCGCGACTACGCGTACGCCCAGCGATGGCTCGAGGCCGGCCTCAATTACACGCACGAGCGCGATCTCGATTCGTGGTGGCACTACATGCTCGCGTGGCGCGCGCGGATCTTCGTCGAGACCGGCCTCTGGTCGGAGGCTGAAGCCGACGCAACGACGGTGCTCGAGAACGTTCGCCCGCCTGCCGTGACCCGCATACCCGCCTTGACCGCGCTCGGGCTGCTCCGAGCGCGGCAACGAAGGCCGGAGGCCGTCGAACTGCTGGACGAGGCACTCGGGCTGGCGCTGCCCACAGCGGAGAAGCAGCGGCTCATTCCCGTACGCGCCGCCCGCGCGGAGCTCGCATTGCTCCAGGGCCGGCTTGACGAAGCGCGCACCGAGGCCGACGCCGGACTTCAGCTGCTGACCGAAACGGACCTGTTCTGGGAGTGGGACCTCCTCCGCTACGTGAGTTGGCGGGCGGACGACAGGCAGCGCGTTCCGCCAGGAAGGACCGGGACGACAGTCACTGGGTGCAGTCCCCACGATCTGAGCATCCGGGGTCATTGGCGCGAGGCGGCCCATGCGTGGGAGCGTCTCGGCTGTCCGTACGAGAGAGCCGAAGCGCTTGCCGAGGGGGATGTAGCGGCCATGGAGGAAGCGCTCCAGGCGTTCCTGGCTCTGAGTGCCGTCGCGCCCGCCGATCGCGTTCGACAGGAGCTCCGGCGGATGGGCGTCACCCGGTTGAAGCGCGGTCCACGGCCGAGTACACGCGCACATCCGGCCGGATTGACGCCGCGCGAGACGGAGATCCTTGGTCTGCTCGCC
This sequence comes from uncultured Acidobacteriota bacterium, assembly GCA_963730995.1. Classification (GTDB taxonomy): domain Bacteria; phylum Acidobacteriota; class Vicinamibacteria; order Vicinamibacterales; family 2-12-FULL-66-21; genus CAVSUB01. The sequence goes on from CAVSUB010000013.1 coordinate 2,188,240, forward strand.
CTTCGTTTGAGTAACCCGGCGATCGGCACGCGCCTGTTCGTGTCGGCGAAAACGGTCGAGCATCACGTATCGGCCATCCTCGGAAAGCTCGAAGTCGCCACGCGCGAGGAAGCGGTCGCAGAGGCGGTCCGTCAAGGGTGGCTCGCCGGATCGCCAGGATCAGGCGCAAAATAGGGGGCGCTCCCCAATGTGCCGATTCCGCACGGTCCGTTAGGTTTTGACGTCCGCCCAGCACGGAGGTTCACGATGTCTGTTGCCAGTGCCATGGAACAACTCGCGCCCACATTCACAGGCCAGCTATTGCAACCGTCGGATCCGGGCTACGACGAAGCGCGCCGCGTCCACAACGGTTTGATCGATAAGCGACCCGCCATCATCGCGCGCTGTCGCGGCACGGCGGACGTGGCGGATGCCGTCAAGCTCGCGCGTTCGCTGAACCTCGAGATCGCCGTTCGCGGCGGCGGGCACAACGTCGGCGGCCGCGGCACGATCGACGGCGGGATGATGATCGACCTGGCCACGATGAAGGGAATCCACGTCCATGCCGCGCGGCGGACCGCCCGCGCGCAGGGCGGCGTCCTCTGGAAGGAGTTCAACAGGGAGACGCAGCTGCACGGTCTCGCAACGACCGGCGGCGTCGTCGGGACGACGGGGATTGCGGGATTGACGCTTGGTGGAGGCCTCGGTTGGCTGATGCCGAAATACGGGCTGGCCCTCGACAACCTGCTGTCAGCCGAGATGGTGATGGCCGACGGATCGGTCCGTCGCGCGGCGGCGGACGAGAATCCGGACCTGTATTGGGCCATCCGCGGGGGCGGCGGCAACTTCGGCGTTGCCGCCTCGCTCGAGTACGCGCTGCACCCGGTGGGACCGATGATTGCTGGCGGCCTGGTCGCGCATCCGCTGCAGAACGCGCGGAACGTCCTCCGGTTCTTTCGCGAAACCTGCGCGACGCTGCCCGACGAGATGATGCTGGTCGCCGGCCTGTTGACCGCGCCGGACGGCTCAGGGAACAAGCTCGTTGGCATCCTTGCCGCGCATTGCGGATCGCTGGCCGCCGGCGAGGCGGCGGTGGCACCGATCAAGACGTTCGGGCCGCCGGTCATGGACGCGATGGGCCCGATTTCCTATTGCCAGCAGAACGGGCTGATCGACGCCTCAATCCCCAGGGGCGCACTCAACTACTGGAAGTCGCATTTTCTGGTCGATCTGACGGATGACTGCATCGGTGCGCTCGTGGACGCCTTCTCGGCGGCTCCGTCGCCGATGAGCCAAATCGTCATCGAGCACTTCCATGGCGCCGCCAGCCGCGTTCCCGTCACCGATACGGCGTGCTCGATGCGTATCACCGGCTACAACGTCGTCATCGTCTCGCAGTGGATGGACCCGAAGGAAAACGACCGGCACATTGCATGGTGCCGCAGCGTCTACTCGACGCTTGGACCGTATCTCGGGACGACGCGGTACGTGAACTACCTCGATCACGACGAAGCCGACGCCGCCGCGATCGCCTACGGCCCGAACTATGCGCGCCTTCGCGATTTGAAGGCCAAGTTCGATCCCGAAAACATCTTCCACATCAACGTGAACGTCCGGCCAAGCTGAGACGCGGCCGTAACACGCACGATTCTGTGCCTGCACCTTCTTCGGCGCCTCGCGGCCGTCCCCCGATCGTCTGGGCGACGCTGGCGGCGTTCTCTCTCGCGGCGATTGCGGCGGCGATCGGCCTGTCATATCGTCGTGAGCCCGCGGCGCCACCAACGCATACGGAGCTCACTCGCCTGTCTCCGGATGACGAGCACTCGTATCTCGGACCAGCGATCTCTCCGGACGGCAAGCTTGTTGCCTACTCGTCGAACCGCAGCGGCAAATGGGAGCTATGGCTCCAGCAACCCGGCGCCGACGCTCCGATGCAGCTCACACACTCCGACCGGGTTGTCGGCGGACCATCGTTCTTCCCCGACGGCAAGCGGATCCTGTATTCGGCGACCTCGCCTTCACTGGACGAGACGACCATCGAGATCATCCCGTCAGCCGGAGGCGAGCCGGCGAAACTCTGGTCAGGCACCATTGTCACGAGTCCCGTCGATCTCAGAGGGCCGATGGTCTCACCGGACGGGAGCCGCGTCGCCTTTCTCGAGCAGCAACGAGGTGGAGGGCTGCGCCTGATGGTGATGTCAACGAGCGGCGGCCGGCCTCGGCCCGTTCCTGGCTTCGATCGGCTTCAGGTCTGGCCCGGGGGCACCCGGCTGACATCGTGGACTCCTGATGGACGATCAGTCCTCTGCCTGGCGGCAAGTACGAGCGGCGGACCGGTCTGGGAGTGGTTCTCCGTACCCCTCGACGGTGGCGAGCCCGTCGAGTTGATGGCCGGTCAAGCGCTCAGGCGCGCGGGATTCGACGTCGTGTCGCCGGCAGCCGTCTTCGGAAATCGAGCGCTGTTCTGGGGTTCCTTCACGCGGCCGCACGTCTTCGACGTTCCGCTGTCGACCGACACATGGAGGGTCAACGGTCCCCCGCGACAGCTCACGTTTGGCACGGGACGATTCGATCCGACGAGCGTCAGCAACTCAGGAGTCGCGGCAATCGAAAGACCCGTGAAGTCGATCGACTTCTACGCCATCCCGCTCGACAAAGCGACCGGTCACGCTTCCGCCGCGACGCGCCGGCTGACCAAGGAAGGACTTGGTGCGCCTCTCTTCGACGCGGGCGGGGAACCGGATCTGTTGTACGTCGTGATGTGGGAGAACAGAGACAGCGGACTGATCGCCAAGGCGCTGCGTCTACGGCTCGACACCGGAGAGGCCGCGCCGCTGGGACCGATTGAGGTCGATCGCGAAGGCTCGTGGACGGTATCGCGAGACGGCCGGCTGCTTGCGCATTCCCGTCCCGAGCGGAAAGCCTACTCGATCAGCATCACCGACCTGACTGCGTCGACGACGGAGACGCGAGTGCTCTGCCATGACTGCGGGCTGGCGCAGGCCTTCTCACCTGACGGACGCTCGCTCTTCTATCAGCCTGAAGCGTCGTCTACGCAGGCGTCCCACCCGAAGACGAGCATCCACGTCCTGGACGTCACGTCCGGGAGCCACAGGCCCTGGATTGAGGACCAGGTGGACTCCCTGGGCGTGAAGGGGCTCACCGGCAGCAAAGGCGAATGGGTCGTCGTCTCGGCAACCACGCCCGGACCCCGCGGGAGTGCCACACGGACGTTCCTCGTGCCGTGGCGCAACGATCCTGTTCCGCGGGCGGACTGGATCGAAGTAGGCGGCGAGAACCTGAAGTTCTCGCCGGCCAGTCATCTCGTGTATTTTTTCGACGGCCCAAGGCTGATGACGATGCGGTTCGATCCGAAGACGAAACGGATGGGCGCACCGTATCAGGTTCGTCTCGTTCCGGGTTCACAGCCGGTGTTGAAACCAGACGACGACTGGGTCGTCCGCGGTCCCGGCATCGTGTTCTCTCCAACCGATATCAAGGGCTCGGTCTGGCTGCTGAAGATGGCGAAGGATCAGCCTCGCTGAGCAACGGAGGCCCCTTACGACGCTTCGTCCGCGCTCGGGCCGTAGATTGCCGGCACCTTGGCGCCCATCGGACGAAGATACGTCGAGAGCTGGCCGCGGTGATGGATCTGGTCGAGCAGGAATCCCCACGCCATCTCGTACGCAGTGTCCTTCATGACTTCCTTTCCGCCGTACAAGAAAGGCAGCTCGGCGTCCCAGCGGGGGGAGTCGATCTCCCGCATTCCGTTCGTAATGCGGGAGTGTTCCCGATCGTACGTCCGAACGATCTCCTCGATCGTCGCGGGCGCCGGAACGTCGGCCCATTCGAGCGTCCCCTTCCGCAGGCCGTCGCCAAGGGCGATTTCCTCGTACACGATCATCCACGCGAGCTCCCGGGCGGTGCGCGCTTTCGGATCCGGCCTGTAGTCGACGTGTGATTGAGGGATGCGGCTGATCACTTTCCGTGTGGCGGCAGCCTCTTTGTCCCAATGCGTGAGGAAGAACGTCTTGTGATCCATATCTGACCTCCCCCGGCACACCAACGGCGCCGGCAGATCATGCAGCATAGGCGAAAGTTTATCGAAAGTCTATCTTGTCGGCCCACTTGACCGTTTCGGGATCCATCGACAGGCGATCGCTGACAGGCAACGTGCGCGGCGGCGGCCCCATGCTCCACCTTCGCACCGCCTCGGGAGGGATCTCCGTCCGCTGAAATCTGCGATCGGAGCAGGCGCCTATGCCCGCTCGGCCTGCCTCGCAATCATCGGCAGCCACCGCTCGCCTGTTTCGACGAGGTCCGACAGCTCTCTGAACATGTTCGCGTTGATGCCCTCGGCGTAGGGCAGGATGCAGTTGCGAGTCTCGGCGAGATACCGCTTCACGAACGCCACGTCGTTCAGATATCCCAGCGTGGTGAGATTGCTGATGCGATCCGCCAGCTTGAGGACTCTGGCTCGCGGGCTTCCATTCCGCATGATGCGCAGCAGGTACTCGGCCTTCGGCTCCCGGACGCCGTTCGCGAAGCGAATCGTCACCTCCATCACCAGCTCGTAAACAGCCCGACCGTCGTCGTCGATGCGGGTAATCTCCGACTCGGTGACCCCAGGCATCGTGGCGGCATCCTCGAAGAGATCGTGAATCACGGAGGCCTTGAGCAGCACGGGATCCGTCGTCTTGTAGTCGAGCAGGATTGCGAGCGTGCCGATCTGATGGCGGAACATGTTGCTGCCGGACCGGCGCTTGACGCCGATGAGCGCCATGGCCTTCACGATATACGGGGCCATCGTGATGCGCGCGAGCGAAGATTCGAGGTCGTCCATGACGGTGCCCTGCGGATTCTATGTTGATGAGGCGCAGGGTTCCTAATCGACGGAGGGCTCGATCGGGGCCGCCTCATCATATGCAACCTTGAGGTTGCAAATCCAAGAAGCACCTCGTATGATCGGCAACCAGGAGGTTGCACATGTCTGTGGCGACGAGCGATCGAATCGAGAAGCGAATCATGTTGAACGCGCCCCGGGCCCGCGTGTGGAAGGCGCTCACGAATGCCGAGGAGTTCGGGAACTGGTTCGGCGTCAAACTGGACGGACCGTTCGAGGCTGGGGCCGCATTGCGGGGCGTCATCGTTCCAACCAAGGCAGATGCCGAGATTGCCAAGGCTCAGCAGCCCTATGCCGGAAAACCGTTCGAGATTACGGTCGAACGAATCGAGCCCGAGCGGCTGTTCTCATTCCGATGGCACCCGTTCGCGGTGGAACCCGCTGTCGACTACTCGAACGAGCCGACGACCCTCATCGAGTTCACGCTGGAGGAAAAGCCTCATGGCGTGATGCTGAGGGTGACGGAGTCCGGCTTCGATCGCATTCCCCTCGAGCGCCGCGCCAAGGCCTTCACGGCGAACGAAGGAGGCTGGACGATGGTCGTCACGCTCATCGAGAAATACCTTGCGCAGAACGGGTAGCGTCAAAGCGAAGGCGGAGCTCGCGGGCTCCGCCGCCGTTTTTGCGGCCCTGGGCGACGAGACGCGGCTGGGCCTCGCCTCACGCCTCTCGGACCAGGGCCCGCTGTCGATCGCGAAGCTCACGAGCGGCTTCGAGATTACACGGCAGGGGATCACGAAGCACCTGCGCGTGATGGAGGACGCCGGCCTCGTGCGTGCCACGCAGCAGGGCCGCGAGAGCATCTGGCAACTGGACCGGAAACGCCTGGCGGACGCGCGGCGGTATCTTCAGACGATCTCGACGCAATGGGACGATGCGCTGGGAAGGTTGAAGGCTTTCGTGGAGGAATAGCGAGCTCGACGAGCACCTGCGCCGGCTGAGCGGTCGTTTCGAGCAAACGAAAGCGGGTCACGCCCGTCCGATCGCGCCGGCGGTAGACTCTATCGAGACCCAATGGCCGCGAAGAAGAACGCGTTTGCCGCGGTACGCGAATTCGGCCGCGCGCTCCCGGACGTCGAAGAGGGAACCACCTATGGGACTCCCGCCCTCAAGGTGAACGGGAAGATGTTCGTCTGCCTGGCGAACCACAAGTCAGCCGAGCCCGGCACGCTCGTGGCCCGCGTCGGCTTCCCCCAACGGGACGACATGATCGCCACCGAACCGGACACGTACTACTTGAAGGACCACTACGTGAACTATCCGGTCGTCCTGGTGCGGCTCTCGCGAGTGCACGCGGACGCGCTCCGCGATCTGGTCCTGATGGCGAGGCGCTTCACCTCGGCAACGAACAAGCGGCGGTCCGTGCGACCAGGCGCCGTTCGCGCCGGCGCACGGAAGCGATCGGCCAAGCGGTCCTGAAGCAGCGCTGAACGAACGTCAGAAAGGTGGGTCACGCCGTGGAGTCTGGTTCTTGCCTGGCTGGCTCCGAACCAATGGTCTGCCACTGAAACTCTGGAAATACTGAAGGATGTGATCTCTCCACGCCGCGGCGTCGGTCACCTGGACGACCAGCCTGTCGGACACTTCCTTGTGGCGCTGGGGATCGATTCGGCCCGAGAGCGATTGCCACGTACTCTGCAGCGCCGCCGCCTGGCTGACGCCCTCGTCGTATTTCTCGCAGAGTGCGTTCCAGAGCGTTCGCCCTGACTTCAGCTTGTAGTCCCATCCGCATCGATGAAACCAGAGCAGGAACTTGTCCGGACAGGTCTCGAGGTTGTCGAACATGTCGCGCACGGGCGGAAAGTACTGTCCGACGGCTTTGTCACCCTTCATCGTCCGGTCGAAGCCGATGCCGTCCGCCGATGCCTGGTGATAGTAAACGGCGGTCCAGTCGGCGCGCGGCGCCTTGCCGTTCTCTGGCATGGGCGCGTAGTGGTTCCCGCCGATCAGATGGTGGAGCCCGAGCGGCATCGTGTAGTTCACGAATGTCTCCCTGGACGTCATCAGCATCTCGCAGATGGTGTCGACCGCCTTCGGCTCGGTGGTGAACGTCATGCGCGTCCACTCCTCCGCGATCTGCCTGGCAGGCAGGCTGGGGTTCCACGCCAGCCTGCCGGACGCATACCAATTGGACTGCGAGAAGTGATGCCCGCACCAATTCGGGTCGAGGCCGGGGTTCACCACCGACGCCACGCCCGTCACGTGATACGGGTGGATCGCACCTTCGATCGCTTTGGCGACCGTCGATCCCTTGCCTTTGGCGAACGTATCGGCCTCGAGGAACTCCTGCCACATCGTTCCGAGGTACACCAGGTGCTTCGCCTGCCCCAGAGTATTCCTGCGTCGCCTGAATCTCGGCGAGCACCGGGGTCTTCTCGAGCGCGCCGAACAAGGGATGAAAGGGCTCCCGCGGCATGAAGTCGATCGCGCCGTTCTTGACCTGCAGAAGTGCGTTCGTGCGGAATTGCCCATCGAGCTTCGTGAACTCGATGTACGCGCGCTTGGCCCGATCGGGATCGACGTCCTCGTCGTAGATGAACGCGCGCCAGACGACACTGCCGCCGTGGGGAGCCAGAGCGTCGGCGAGGACGTTGGCGCCCTCGGCATGAGTGCGGCCGTAGTCCTTCGGGCCCGGTTGTCCCTCTGAGTTGGCCTTCACGGTGAACCCGCCGAAGTCGGGGATGATCTTGTAGATCTCGTCGACCTTCTGCTTCCACCACGAGGCGACGCCCGAGTCGAGCGGATCGGCGGTCGTGAGCTTGCCGAGCGTCAGGGGTGCGGCAACGTTCGCCGACAGATACATGCGAAGGCCGTACGGACGCCACGCTTCCGCAAGCGCCGCGACCTTGGCGAGGTACTCGGGCGAGAGAACGCGCACGTCGGCGTTCACGCTGTTGACGACCGACCCGTTGATGCCGACGGAGGCGTTCGCGCGCGCGTAGTCGATGTACCTCGGGCTGATCGTGCCGGGCAGCTCGCTCCACTGCCAGATCGAGCGGCCCGCGTAACCCCGCTCGATCGTCCCATCCAGGTTGTCCCAGTGATTCAGCAGCCGGAGCTGCACTCTCGGGCGCTCGGCAATGTTCAGCTTGTCCAGAGACGCGTCGCTCTGCAGGAGCCGCAGGAAATGGAACGCGCCGTACAGCGACCCCACCTCCCCGGCCGAAGCGATGGCAATGACCGACCGGCTGCCGACACGCGCGGGACGAATGACGTAGCCTTCGGCTCCCATCTTCGCCAGCTCGCCCTGCCATCCGAGCCCTTTGATCGCTGGAGAATTGTCAGGCGTGCCGACGACAATCGCGCCGTCGCGCAAGCCATCGGAGCCGTCCGGCAGCGTCGCGCCCAGCATCGACGAGAGTGCCGCGCTCATCTCCCGCCGAATTACCGTGGCCGTCGGCGAAGAGCCTTCAATCAGCAACTGACCGAGCGATCGCCGATATGCCGACGCGCCGCGTATCGGCACATAGCGAAGCCACAGCCTGTAACCGTCCTCGTTTGCGAGGGGTAACTGCTGTTGAGCGCTCGACAGATCCTCTGCCCCGAGAGTGCGCGCGGCATAGAGGCTCACCGTGCCAGCCAGGCCGGCGACGAACTCCCGTCGTGAATGCTGCATGAGATCCCTCGGACCAGGGCAATCCTACCTGGATCCCGAGACGGACGTCACGCTTGGGCGGCGTGAGAGAGGATTGCTTCGAGCGAACGCTGGACCATGATCCGAGCCTCTGCTCGCGCCAGGTGTCGAAGCCCGCAGCATCAGGTTCGTGCCTGCAACACGGCTTTGACGCGCTCCCGGGTGAACGGAACCTGGCGGACGCGGGCTCCCGTCGCATCGAAGATCGCGTTTCCGATCGCGGCGGCCACAATCGTGATGGCGGTCTCCCCCGCTCCTGTGGCCTCCTCGTTCGGACGGTTGATGAGAACGGACTCGATTGTCGGAAGATCCGACCACCCGGTCCACGAGCCGTAGCTGCGCCAGTCGACGGATGTCACCTTTTGATCGTCCCAGGTGACCTCTTCCATCAAGGCGCGGCTCATGCCCTGAAGGACGCCGCCTTCGATCTGATTCCGCATGCCGTCAGGATTCGAGATCGGCCCGCAATCCTGCGCCAGCACGATCCGTTTCACCGTCACGGCGCCGGTATCCTGATCGACGGCGACTTCGGCGACCATCGCGCAATATCCGTTGTCGCCTTCGTACGCGACGAGGGAGGCGCCGCGACCGGTGACGACGCCGGTTCGGGGAGTGCCCGGCTTCGGCGACGGCCGTGCATCCCAGTTCGCCGCCTTCGTCGCCCCCTTCAACACGTCGATCAATCGCGGATGACTCAGATGGCGCAGCCGGTACGCGACGGGATCCGCTTTCACCGCAGCGGCGATCTCGTCCATGAAGCTCTCGTGGGCGAACGTATTCTGGAGGCGCGCGGGCGATCGCAGCGGCCCGGTGAAGAAGAAAGACTTGATCGTGTGCGACAGCACGCGCTCGCTGCGGATCGTGCCGCCGCCGCCACACCGGCCGCCCACGCAGCCTGCGACGTACGACGGCGCAGCGTTGCTGCCATTGTTGAATCCTGCCGGCTCGGACGCGGGGCCGCGAGGAGCGAAGGCCGCCGGCTGGCGGCCTGCCAGCGTTCCCGTGATGACGTTGCCGGGCGTGTCGTTCCCCGGACGGTTGCCGAGCGTGGGCGACCAGGCCTCGTAGTCCCACGCGACGAGATTTCCGTTGGCGTCGAGACCCACGCGTTGATCGATGACGTACGCGGCGCCGTAGTTCTCCCACGCCATTTCATCCGCACGCATCAATTGCACGCGGACCGGCCGGGCGACCGCCTGGGACATCAGGGCCGCGTCGTACGAGACGGTGTCCGCCCCGTTCAAGCCATAGCAACCCGAACCTCTCGTGAAGATGACGTGTACGTTCTCCGCCGGTATGCCCAGCAGCGACGCAGTACTGTTTTTCAAGGGATGGACCGCCTGCGTCGGCGACCAGACGGTTGCACGACTCCCCTGAACGTCCGCGACGGCGCACGCGGTGCCCATCGACCCGTGCATCTGATACGGATGGTGGTAGGTCGCCTTCATGACCTTCGCCGCCCCGGCCAGCGCGGCATCGACATCCCTCGAGTTCACCACGAACGCGTCTCGTGTCGACTTCTGGTTCCGCATGTAATCGAAGAAGTCGCCGTGCTTCGGCAGGCCCGGCCCAGGAGTCCATGTCGCCTTCAGCGCTCGGGCAGCCTGGACGGCCTGCCACGGCTTCTCGGCCACCACACCGACGAAGTTGTTCTTGACGACCAGCTTCACGAATCCGGGCACCTGCCGGACCGAGCTCTCGTCAACGGCCGCCAGCGTCGCACCCACCGAAGGCGGACGGACAACCCTTCCGTGCAGCATCCCCGGCACGCGCACGTTGTGCACGAACTCGAATTGCGCGGTCACCATGGCCGGCAGATCGAGTCGGGGTACCGGTTTGCCCAGCACCGTCCATTCGTGGGCGGGCTTCCGTTTGGCCGAACGATTGAGCGGGATGTCGAAGCGCTTCCCGCCCAGCAGCTCGCCGTAGCTCACCTTCTTCGAAGGATCCGCCTTGGCGACGATCACGCCATTCTCCAGCGCCAGACCCTCGACGGGCGCCGCGAGTCGTGCCGACGCCAGCTGCAGCAGGGCCTCTCTCGCCGTCGCCGCAGCGAGCGCAAGGTTGCTCTGGTTGAAGTTCGCCGGATGCGACTGGCTCCCCGACGTCGTTCCCTGATCGGGCGTCGTTGCGGTGTCGCACTGCACCAGCGTGACGCGATCGATGGCTACGCCGAGCTCTTCGGCGATCAACTGTGTCTGCGCCGTGAACAGTCCCTGACCGAGCTCCGCCTTCCCTGTGTACGCGGTGACGCGGCCGTCGGCGGCGATCGCAATCCAGGAGTCCAGCTGGGAGCTCCCCTGGCCGTTGAACCCCTGGGCCCTGACGGTCCCGGTCGAGTCCAGCACGCTGCCTGCGGCGAAGCTCACGATGAGGACGCCCGTTCCCTTCAGGAACGCGCGTCGAGACCATTGGCCGCGATCGAGCGCCGCGCGTGCTTCGGGCGTCGTGGATGCATTCGTCATCGCGCGACTCCCTGCGCATACCGTTTGATGGCGCGCAGCATCCGCCCGTGGGCGAAACATCGGCACAGCACACCTGACATCGCCTCATGGATTTCCACGTCGCTCGCTTTCGGGTTGCGGTCGACGAGGGCCTTGGCCGTCATGATCACGGCGTTCAGACAGAACCCGCACTGCGCGGCCTGCTCGTCGATGAAGGCCTGTTGAATGGGGTGGGGCTTCTCAAGCGTGCCGAGCCCGTCCAGCGTGACGACATCCGCGCCGCCCACAGCCGAGACAGGCGTCACGCACGAACGAAGCGCCTGCCCCTTTACGATGACTGTACAGGCGCCGCACTGCCCGAGGCCGCAGCCGAATTTCGGGCCCCGCTGCTGCAGATCATCGCTGAGCACGTAAAGAAGCGGAGTTGCCGGATCGACGTCCACGTCGTGCGGACGACCGTTGACGGTAAGCGTCATCTTGCTCATACGTCTCGATCTCCCCAAGGTCGCAATGGTTCATTCTAAGGGGAGTCGGAGCCTTGCGATCAGCTCTCGCGCAGGATCTCGGCAGGGTCGAGCCGCGCAGCTCGGCGCGCCGGAACCAGGCAGGCTATGCCCGCCGCGAAGGCGAGCGCGGCTGGCACGGCGATCATCGTACGGACGTCGGTCGGGCTCACTCCGTAGAGCAACGTCGCAATCAGGCGACCGCCAAGCATCGCGGCAGCGATGCCGACGACTACGCCCACGACCACGAGGCGAAGCCCCTGCCACACGACCATCCGGCGCATCGTCGACGGATCGCCGCCAAGCGCCAGCCTGATGCCGATCTCACGGGTGTGCTGATCGACGAAGTGGGCCATCACGCCGTAAACGCCGACGATGGACAGGACCAGTGCGGCCAACGCGAACATCGCGACGAGAACACTGAGGTAGCGCGGGGCCACGAGGGCGTTCGAGACGAGCTCGTCGCCCGTTGCAATGTTCGCCAGAGCAATTGTCGGATCCAGTTCCTGCATCGCCCGCCGCAGGTTCGACGCGACTGTCGAGGGATCTTCGATTGTCCTCAGGACGATGTACGTGCTGGGAAGATCGACGAAAGGGAAATAGACCGTACCGGGATCGGGCCGATCCAGCCCGACGAATTTGACCGTCGAGACGACGCCAACGACCGTCGTCCAGGAGCAGCTCGTGCAGCCACCGCCCTTCAGGCGCCGGCCCAGGACTTCCTGATTCGGGAAGAACCGATCGGCCCAGGCACGGTCCACGACAACGACGTCGTCGTCGAGCGAGTGCTCGTCGAGCAACCGCCCGCGTTCCAGAGTCAGCCCGACTGCTTTGAAGAACCCGGGCGACGCGCCAACCCAGGTGGAGATCGGCTGGTTCTGACCGGGCGGCGTCGGATGATCCTCGAGGTCGAAGTTGTTGCTCTGACCCGCATCCCTCGGTGGACGGCTGTCCGCCAAGGCCGCAGCCTCGACGCCGGGAAGTGCGGCCAGCCGGCGCAGCGTCCGCTCCCAGAACGCCTTTCGGTCGGTGTCACGCGGGTAGCTCGATGACGCGAGCGACACGGACGCCGTCAGCAGCCGATCGGTCTCGATGCCGACGCGAACGTGGCTGAGGCCATTCAGACTGGCCATTACGGACTGATCCCCGCCATCCATTGCTCGCGGCTCCGCCTCGAACGCGCCCTCGCATCGGGCGGGCGCTCGGGAACCGACGGCCCGGCCGCGCGCCAGCTGCGACGAGGGCTGGTCGCCACTGAGTTCGCGCTCGCCACTCCGCTGATCGTCGCCGCTGTCCTCGCGTCAGGTGCGCTGCGCCGCCCAGCATTGCGCCGAAGAAACCGCGGATGCGGTCGACGATGATGTGCATTGGATAGAACAGACGCTGTTGCCGGAGCCAGCGCGCGGCCGCGACATCCCCTTCGTGACGGCGGCGGAGCTCGAAGAGCTCGGTCAGATCGCTTTCGATCGCGCGCCGATCGGCTTCGGTCACGATGAAGCGCAGAAGCCAGCGCATGTCAGACCTTGCGCGTCCTGAGGATTCGCTCCAGACCCCGCCACAGACGCGCGTGCTCGAGGTGGTGCTCCCTGACTGCGGCAAGCCCCTCTTTCGTGAGCTTGAAATACCGCCGCGCGCGTCCGCCCTGCGGCTCCTCGAGTCGGGACCTGACGAGCCCCTTCTTCTCGAGGCGGCTCAGAGCGATGAAGACCGCCGCCTGCGCGACCGGCCGGCCACCCTGTTTTTCCAGCGCGAGGACAAGAGGCACACTGTACGTCTCACCGTCGCTGCGCAGCATGGCCAGCAGGACCTGCAGTTCGAAATGCTGTAGTGTCTGTCGGCCCATCTCCCTGTACCACTCTCGCGAGACTGCTTCCCCTGGACTCGCCCTGGGGCTAATACCGGGACTCACTTGCGTTGGCACCCGAAACCGGATCCCACGTCAAATGACTAACACTGTTAGTGACATCCTGGATCGCGCGGCATCAGCCTGTCAACGGGGATGTCGTCGAACATCGTCCCGCATGGTGAGCGTGGAGGCGGCGGGTGCGCGGACGAACATATCGAAATCGTGGCGGGTGTCGCGTTCGTCGATTGGATGGCGGGATGTGAAGACGACCACCTCGCCAGATGCATCCAGCTGCGGCGCCTCACTCTCTTCGGCCCATCCGCCGGATGGCAGCGCGCTGATCCAGTCGGTGTGCCCGGTCGTGCGATCGAACCGAAAGACATCGGCGAGCAGGTTCACATCTTCGAGCGGGGCCTCGCAACCGCGGGCGCAGATCATGTCGGACGCATCCGACTGGAACGCGATGAAACGGCCGTCCGCGGAGATAGCGGGGCTGCCACTCGGACCGTTCGCCGTTCCGCCCTTCGCGGCGCGGCTTACAAGCGCAATCGAGCCGTCAACCATGTCCCGTACGAACACGTCCGGCGAGCGATTCCGATCGCCGCGCGTGAGATTCGTGGCGTCCGACGTCAAGGCGATGAAGCGCCCGTCCCGGCTGATCGCAGCGTCGAAGCTGGCGCCGTCGAGCGGTCCGGCACCGCCGACGCTGACGCGTCTCGTCGTGCCGAGTTCCCTGTCACGCACGAAGACCTGAGCTGTCGGTGCTGTCTGACTCCTGCGTCCCTGGGATGGCTCACCTCCAGCAATACCATCCAAATCGGCCGTCGAGGTGAACGCGACCCAGCGGCCATCGCCGCTGACGCTCGGGGCAAAGCTGGAGCCGATGGCGCTCTGAATGCCACGGCTGTCGACGCTGATTCTCCGCAGCGCGCGCGTGGCCGGCACCCACTCGTAGACATCGGCTCGAGAGCCGTTTTCGTCCCAACCCGCGACGAGATCGGTGACTGTCGACCGAAAGACAACGAGCTGGCCGTCGTCGCTGATCGCAGGATCACCGGTCCACTCTGCACTGGACCCCTCCGTGTCTCCGCGTATACGCGTTGACACGTCGCGATCTCGGTCGCGGTAGACGACGTCGGCCATGGAAGGCGAGCCGGCATTCGTTCCAAGCACCGTGTGGAACACGAGGTAGCGGCCGTTCGCGCTCAGGCGCGGGTGCCCGCTGTCGCCGTTCAACGGACGGCCGTCGGCTTTGAGACTCTCGAGCGAGATCCGCCCGCTCAAACGATCGAGGACGTAGATGTCGGCGCGGTCGTTGGTATCAGCCGGAACCAGTCGCGCGTACGACATCACCGCAACGTACCGGCCGTCAGCGCTGACCGAGGCGGACGCGCTTGCCGAAGATCGCCAGCGGTCACCCTGCTCGAGGGTCATGAGAACAGCAGGGGGCTGAACCTGCGTGCCGAGCAGCAAGCCCATCGCCGTGATGCCGACGCTTGCGGAGGCACGCAGCATTTTCACATCTGCTGTTTCGGCTGAGCTTTCACATCTGCCGTTCTGTCTGAGTCCTCGTCTGCCGTGTCGGCGCTCATCTGCTGCTCCAGCCGGCCTTCAGTTGCCGCTCCGACGCACTTCGTCACTGACTGCGCGGCCGGCACGGATCGCCCGAACCGTCTCGTACGCTTCCTCTCGTCCCTCGCAGCGCTTGACGCCACTCGAGGGCACCTTGGCCAGCGTCCGCAGATCGATGTCGTCGAGCTGCTCGATGACGTGCTCGAGCTCGTGCGCAATGAGCTCGACATGATCGTCCACCGGCGGAATCGACATCAGTGCGATCCGGCGGCCGGTCGACGTTGTCGTCACGACGGTGCGGGCCCGCCCCTCCCCGCTGTTGGTGGAATGAAACCAGGTCATCGCGACGGTCGCCTCCGGAGCGTTGGCGATGCGAAGGCACTGACGCCTGAAGGTGGGCGAGCCGCGCAGCATCGCGTCGACCAGGCGCCTCATCGTCGCTGGGACGATCAGATTTGTCGGAAGAGGAACCGTCGTGTCCCACCGCGCGTCGGCGAGGAAAATGCGGGCGACGCCCGTCCCAGATCGCGTGTCCTCGAAGAAGCGGCTCGAGTCGAGGTCAGTGCGCGGCGACAGGTTGTTCGATTGCGGGAACGCAGGGACGGCGAAGACACAACTCATCGCGGATGTTGCG
Source organism: uncultured Acidobacteriota bacterium (assembly GCA_963730995.1). Classification (GTDB taxonomy): domain Bacteria; phylum Acidobacteriota; class Vicinamibacteria; order Vicinamibacterales; family 2-12-FULL-66-21; genus CAVSUB01. Next base: position 2,203,755 of record CAVSUB010000013.1, read on the forward strand.
ATCGCGAACGCTGCGATTCGACCGCGAAGCATGACACATAAGACGAGTGGCACGGCCTCAAGGTTTGGCCTCATGTCACTTATTACGCGCGACTCGAATCAGTGGTTAACGGTGCGCGCGCAAGCTGTGTTGTATCGATATCTGAGCTTGCGTCTCGGGCAACGCCGTGTCGTCAATCGGACGGGGAGTCCGGAGTGTTCAGCGGAGTGCTCCGAGTTCAGGAGCGGCTGCCGCCAGGGATGGGACGAACCACCCGCCGGAAGACCGGTCGACATACTACGCGCAGCGCACCGCCGTTGGAATGTAAGGGATGGCTGTCCTCCCTGGAGAGGACAGCCATTGGCTTCAAGAGCTCGCCGGGAGAAAATCCGGACGAGCCCTGCCGTTGACATTCGTCAGCGATTCAAGTCCCCCTCGATCTTCCGTCGTATCGCCTCGGCCGCCGGATGGCGCGGCGTCGGCGCCTGGGCCACGTCGGTTCCGAGCCGCTCCGACAGCATCAGCGTGAGCAAGGCCTCCATCACGTTTCCTGACATCGCCCCGCGATCGTTCCCGTTCTGCGAGCCGCCAATCAGGATCTTCGGGACGACATCAACGCCCGAGGCCTGAATCGCGTCGGCGAAGCGGCCCAGCACCTGCTGCGTGAGCTGCAGCCGCGGTCCACCGTAGGCCCGCACCTGCTCTTCGATGGCCATCGCCTGGGCGATGCCTACGCGCGCGGTGCGTTCCGCCTCTGCCCCTGCGATCGCCTGGATTTTTTTGGCTTCGCCCTCTCCCAGGATGCGGATCTTCTCTGCCTCCGCCGTCGCGAGGGTTTGAATGCGGGCGGCTTCCTGCCGCGAACGCTCGTACTCCGCCTTTCCCTGGTTGCTCTGAATGTTGATCGACAGCTCCGACTCGGTGATGAACGTCTGCTGCTTCGCCCGCGACTCCGCTTCGCGCAGCTCCATCTCCTTCATCGCGGCCTTCTCCTGCCGCGTGTAGGTCTCGACCTGTTCTTCCGCAATCTGCCGTGAGCGCAACTGCGTCAGGATCGTCTCGATCTGACTGCCAACCGCACCGGACGTCGGCGTGCCGATGAGGACCTCCTGCAACTCGAGGTTGTAGTGCGCGAACTTCTCTTTCATCTGTTCGCCAGAGACCTGCTGGATCGCGCTGCGGTCCTGAATGAGCTGGATCAGCGTCCGTGTCTGACCGATGTTCTTGAAGTACGCCGACACCATCGGATCGAGCGTCTGTTCCACGAGACGCTTGATGTCCCCGAACCGCTGAATGACGAGCGGCGCTTTCCGATAGTCGATGTGCACGACGACGGACAACGGCAGCGACGGCTCGAACGCGTCTTTCGTGATCAGCGAGACCTCGGCCAGGTTCTCGTCGTACTTGTGCGCCCCGGTCTCCGATTTGTTCCACTTCAGGATGAAGTTCGTCGTCGGCACGACCAGCACTTTGCCCGCGTAGGTATTGAACGCATACTTGCCGGGCAGCAGCGGTTCGCTCCAGACGCCGCGCGTGTCCCTCTTGACGAGCTCACCGTGCTTGTACTGGTCGCCGGTCACGTCGACGCCCAGCTCACCCGTGTACGAGACCACGACGCCGACGTTGCCGACTTCGATGACCGTTTTCGGGATCATTTCGACGGTCGCGAACAAGCGGTTGATGTAGTACGTGCCCTCCACGAGCGTCTGGAGCTGACGGCCGCGACGACCGCCGGCCTGCAGGAACTTCTCCGCGTCCTGGAAGTTGTTGTGGTACGTCGCGGCATCCCCTGCTTCGTCACCAACCGTGGGCGCGATGATCTGCCCTTCCGCGAGCGACGGCCCGTCGTGGACGGTCACGATCCCGATGAAGTCGTCGGTCCCCTTGATGACGACCGGCTCGAACCCGGTGCGGTCGGCGACGACTTCTGCCATCCGCACGAAGGTATCCTCCTCATTCTTTTCGAGCGGATGAAAGTGGATCCGCTCCGCCGTGATGACGACGAACTGCACGAGATTGAGCGCGTAGGTGCCCTCGCGCAGGATCTTCCGCTGCGGTCCGCGCTGGCCGCCGGCGGCCAGGAACGCCGCGACGTCCTGGAAGTCGCTGGCGGCGACGTTGCTGGCCAGCGCCTGCGTGGCGGGCAGCGGCTGACCGTCGCGCGCGAACACGTAGCCGATCCTGCCCTGCGGAATGGTCACGAGAGGCATCTTGTGAATCCGGTACTGGAACGGGCGCAGCACGTGCCAGCCGCCGCGCAGCAGCCTTGGCTGGAACCCGGCCTCTCCGTTCAACGCGATGAGCCCATTTTTCAGCGATCCCGACGAGCTCCACAATTTCTCCACGATGCCGACACGATCGTTGGGAATGTAACGAAACGTCGCCATAAGGGCCGCGAGCACGAACGCGGCAACTACCGCCAACGCGATGACCGACAAATCGATCGTCATAGAGGTCCTGTCCTCCTTCGGACGCGCCGAGGATAGAACAGTCGCAAGCGCCTGATTTATCCGGGTGTAACTACGAGGCGAAAGGTCGTGAAGATGAACGGAATCCTGCGAAGACGCGCGTCGGGAGCTCCAGAAAATGCGCCGGCGCGACGGGCGGCGCGTGGCGGATGGCGGTGGACGGATCGGGTTTCACCGTCTCCGGGGGGCCCTCGTCGATGATTCCCGGCCCTTCAGACCGGCGTGGCTGGTGGCCACGGCGTCTCCGGGACGGGCGTCAGCGGCGGTCGACCAGCGGCCCACGCCGCCACGTTGTCCACCACCAGCTCCTCCATCTTCGTGCGGGTGTGAATCGTCGCCGACCCGAGGTGCGGGAAGAGGACGACGTGATCCATCTCGAGGTACTCCTTCGGCACTTCCGGCTCGTCCAGGAACACGTCGAGGCCGGCGGAGTGGATCCGCCGCTCCTTCAGCGCCCGAATCAACGCCTCGTCGTCAACCACGGTGCCGCGCGCCATGTTGATGACGATCCCGGTCGGCCCGAGCGCTTCGAGGACCTCGGCGTTGATCAGGTTCTTTGTTGCGGCACCACCAGGCGTCATGACGATCAGCGTATCGACGTCGCGGGCCATGCCGACGAGGCTCCTGTAGTGGCGATACGGAACGTCCGGCTGCGGATTGCGGCTGTGATACACGACTGGCACTTGGAAGGCGTCGAGCCGCCGTGCGATCGCCTTCCCGATTCGACCCAGTCCGACGATGCCGACCGTGCGGTCGCGGAGCGTCGCCTTCGTAAGCGGATAGGCCGCCTGCATCCACCGGCCTGCCCGCAGGTACCGCTCGGCCTGCGGAAACTCGCGGATGGTGCAGAGGAGCAGGCCCAGGGTCGTATCAGCAACCTCCTCGGTCAGCACGTCGGGGGTGTTGGTCACAGTGATGCCATGGGCCGCGCAATACGGCGTGTCGATGTTGTCGTAGCCGACGCCGAAGCTGGCGACGAGCTCGAGCTTCGGAAGGCGTTTCATCATCGCGCCGGTGATGGCTGCGGGCGCGCCCGTCACGACAGCGATTCGTGTCCGGGGCCCGACGTCTGCGATCAACGAGTCCGCGTCCGTCGCACGTTCCAGCACGTGGAGCGAGACGAACGTCTCGAGCTTGTCGACCGTGAACTTCTTGGGTGTTCCGATGAGAAGGACGTCCGGCCTGTCTGGCATCAGTGGTCTCCGGCGATGTGTGGCGGTTAGGCGAATCCCGACGTATTCCTGGATCCGAGGATTATATCCGGATATAATTGGCCTACTATGCACACGCTCCCAGACAACGCGGTTCGCAGGCCCTGCACGGCATTCGACGGCACCCGGTGGATCGCGTCCGGCCCGCTTCGGCAGGTGGCGCTCAAAGCAAAATCCCTGGTGGACCGCCATCCCTCCTCGTCGGTCCTCATCTTCGACGACAACACGAGCGATGTGATCGACGTCGACTACCGCGGCAGCGCAAGAGAAGTCGCGCGACGGCTGGAAGAGAAATCGGCCACGGTGCGTCCCGCGCCCGCGCAATCGGACCCCGCGACGGATCGCGGACCTGGCCGACCCAGGCTCGGGGTCGTCGCTCGTGAAGTGACGCTGCTGCCGCGTCATTGGCTCTGGCTGAGCGGCCAGCCCGGGGGGGCGTCGGTCGCGTTGCGGCGTCTGGTGGACGACGCGAGGCGAGCCAACGTCGGCCGAGATCGCGTGCGGCGATCGCAGGAGGTCGCGTACCGTTTCATGTCGGCGATGGCAGGCAACCATCCGGGGTTCGAGGAGGCGATCCGGGCACTGTTCAGAGGCGATCGCGAGCGCTTCGAAGAGCAGGTCGCGGGCTGGCCACCCGACGTCAGTGCCCACACGAAGAAGCTGGCGGCCGGAGCCTTCAGCCAGTGATCATGCGGGCGCGCCGCTAGCGTTGGAGCGTCGATCGAAAGCAAGGCGCCAGCTCCGGGAGAACACGCCGCAGCTCGTCGACGACCATGCGTCCGACGACTTCGCTGCCTTTCACGTTCAGGTGCGTCCGATCTATCTCGCCCTTCTCGTCCCGCGGGCTCAGGTCCGCCCAGACATCGTCGCCGACATTCTCGGCGTCGGCGAGGCTGATCGCGTGAAGGTCGACGAGCGGGACGCCCTTTTCCTTCGCCAAAGCCCGGACCGCTTCGACGTACGGCGTTTGGGTTGTCCGAATCCTGCCGTCGGTGTTGTAGATCCGGCGAACGAGGGAGGTCACGAGGATCGGCTTTCCACCGATCGCCCGCACGTCGTCCACGTATCGCGCCATGTTCGCCCGAAAAGTCGTCGCCGGGTCTGTCTCGCGATCGGGACCCTTCCCCGGCTCATCGTTGTGACCGAATTGAATGAGGTAGTACTGACCCTTCTTGTCCAGCGCCTCTTTCCATCGCCCTTCGGCGATGAAGCTCTTCGAGCTGCGACCGTTGGCGGCGGTGTTGATGATTTCCGCGGATGGGGTCGCGAGGCGCCGAAAACCGGTGCCCCATCCAGAGTCGTCCGTTACGGTGGAATCGCCGACGAGAACGATCCTGATGGGAGCTGTGGCGTCCTGCGCCGACGAACGCGCCACCAGGCCTGCCGCCGTGCCGAGGACGGCCATGACCACGATCGCGCGCTGTCCGCCGAAGATGCCCGTCATTCGCCTCAGCCGCATTCTATCCTCTGAGCAATCGTGGCAACGTCTCCGGTTCCGCGCGACCGTCGTCCGATGTCGAATGATGGTAATCTCCGGGCTGTTCGAGCTCTCGAGATGAGGCGCTTTCTATTCGTGCTCGTGCTGGCCTTGCTGCCGTGTGGCTGCGGTAGCAGCGATCGGCCGAGCCTTGCTCCCGGGTCGGCTGCGCCTGACTTCACGCTGCCCGGCGTGGACGGCAAGAGTCATTCTCTCGGTGACTTTGCGAGCAGCCGGGTCCTGGCCGTCGTTTTCACCTGCAACACCTGCCCCGTGTCGCAGTTGTACGAATCGCGCATCAAGAAGCTCGACGAAGACTATCGGGGCAAGGGCGTGACCGTCGTCGCCATCAATCCAAACAAGCCGGCGGCGATGCAGCTCGCGGACCTCGGACATACGGACGTCGGTGAGTCGCTCGACGACATGAAGCTCAGGGCGGCAGATCGAAGCATCGGGTACCCGTATTTGTCCGACGGCGACACGCAGTCCGTGACGCAGGCGTTCGGCGTTGTGGCCATGCCCCACGTCTTCGTGTTCGATCAGGCGCGGCGGCTGCAGTACCGAGGGGCGAATCGACGACAACACGCGTGAGGACAAAGTCACGGCGCGTGATGCGCGCAACGCTATCGATGCGCTCCTCGCGGGTCGAGCGGTTCAGACAGCTCACACGAGCGTGAGCGGCTGCCCGGTCAAAGGGGGGCGCTCGTCCGCCGGCCCGGATCCAGATCTCGCCAGGGTCGAAAGCGCGCCAGTAACGGTCGACATGATCGGGCCCGAGGATCTTGGAAAGCTCCGGCGCAACGGGACCGGAAAGCTGCTCATGGTCAACTTCTGGGCGACCTGGTGCGCTCCCTGCGCGAGCGAGTTTCCGGATCTCGAGACGACCTACCGCATGTACAGGTCGCGCAATCTGGAGTTCGTTTCCGTTTCGGTGAACGACCCGGCTGAACGTCCTGCGGTCCTGGCCTTCCTGCAGTCGCATCACGCCTCTCACCCGAATCGGCTGTTCGCGACCTCCGACGTGTATGGACTTCAGGCCGCGTTCGACCCGAAAATGCCGGCTCCTGTGCCCTTCACCCTGCTGCTCGCGCCCAACGGGGACGTCGTTTACCAGGAGCTGGGCGAGTTGACGATCTCCAAGCTGCGGCGCGCGATTCTGGCCAACCTTCCCGAGGACGAGAAGTACCCCGGCCAGCAGGCCTACTGGTCCAACCCTGACTGAGCGAGGCACCATGATTCGATCGACACAGCAACACGCGACTGGCCGCATGCCGCAACGGACCAAACGCGCTCTCGAACGGGCGCTCGTCGCCGCACTCGTCGTCGTGGCGGGTCCACTCATCGGGATGCGGGTCAATCTTCATGGGCAGGCGCCGCCCGCCCAGGGCGCGGGCAAGGGAATCCAGGCGAACCTGGACCATCCGGTATTGCCCATCGGTTCTCCGCTGCCCGATTTCACGCTGCCTGGTGTGGACGGGAAGACGCACAAGGCGAGCGAATACGGCGGAACCAAGGTGCTGGCGCTCGTCTTCGAGAGCAACCACTGCCCTGTCTCGCAGCTCTACGAGGGCAGGATCGACAAGCTCTATGAGGACTACAGGCAGAAGGGTGTCACGCTGGTCGCGATCAATCCGAACAATCCAAAGACCGTCCGTCTCGACGAGCTCGGCTACACGGACGTGACCGACTCGCTGCCCGAGATGAAGCTTCGTGCGCGCTTCCGCGGAATCACATGGCCGTATCTCTACGACGGCGACACCCAGGCCATCTCCGAAAAGTTCGGCGCCGTCGCAACGCCGCACATCTTCATCTTCGACAAAGAGCGCAAGCTTCGATACCAGGGCCGGATCGACGACAACCAGCGCGAAGACCTCGTGAAGACGCACGACGCGCGCAACGCCATCGACGCGCTGCTCGCTGACAAGCCGGTTCCCGTGGCCGAGACGACAGCGTTCGGATGCACGACGAAGTGGCTGTCGAAGGCGTCAGGAGTGGAACAGGAGTGGGCGCGCATTCAGAAGGAACCGGTCACCGTGGACCCGGTCGGCGCCGAGGATCTGAAGAAACTGAGAACGAATCCCACCGACAAGGTCATGCTGGTGCACTTCTGGGCCACCGAGTGTGCGGCCTGCACCAGCGAGTTCCTGGATCTGGAAACAACGTATCGCATGTATCGCAAGCGGGCGTTCGACCTGATCACGATCAGCACGAACGGCCCGTCCGAGAGTGCCGCCGTGCTGGATTTCCTGAAAAAAGAATACGCGTCGAGCCCCAACAAGCAATTCGCGACGGCAGACCGCGCAGGGCTGCAGGCGGCCTGGGGTGTCAAGTGGAGTCCCGCGGCGCCCTTGACCATGGTGATCGCGCCTGGCGGCAGGGTGCTCTACCAGAAGGAAGGCAAGTTCGACATTCTGGAAGTGCGTCGCGTCGTGCTCGCGAACATGCCCGATACGTCCGGTTACATCGGATCGAAAGCGTATTGGATGAACGCCGTGGAGGAGATGGCCCGCAAGAAGTGACCGCTCGATGACGACGGTACTCGAGGATCTGGCATGGCGCGGCCTGTATGCCGACTGCACTGACGCCGCCGCGCTGACCGAGCGGCTGGCGTCCGGACCTGTCACGCTCTACGCGGGCTTCGATCCGACAGCCGCCTCGCTGCACGTCGGCAACCTGGTGCCGCTCCTCGCGCTCCGGCGTTTTCAACTCGACGGACACAGCCCGATCGCGCTTGCCGGCGGCGCCACGGGCATGATCGGCGATCCTTCCGGCAAGGCCGACGAGCGCAGCCTCCTCACGCCGGAACAACTCGCGCACAACCTCGAGCGCATCACGCCCCAGCTCGCGAAGTTCCTCGACTTCGAGGCGGCGGGGAATCCCGCCCGTCTCGTCAACAACTACGACTGGACCGAGCCAGTCTCTATCCTCGAATTCCTTCGAGACATCGGCAAGCACGTGTCGGTCAACTCGATGATCGGCAAGGAGTCTGTTCGCTCGCGCATGGAGGATCGCACGAGCGGCATCAGCTTCGCCGAGTTCAGCTACATGCTGCTCCAGGGATTCGACTTCTACCATCTGCGGAAGACGTACGGCTGCGAGCTCCAGGTCGGCGCGACCGATCAGTGGGGCAACATCACGGTGGGCACCGAGCTCTGCCGCAAGAAGCTGGGCGTTCCAGTGTGGGGGCTGGTCTTCCCCCTGATGACGAAAGCCGACGGGTCCAAGTACGGCAAGACGGCGACCGGAACGGTATGGCTCGATCCTGCTCGCACCTCGCCGTACCGGTTCTATCAGTTCTTCGTGAACACGGACGATGCGGACGTGATCGCGCTCCTCAAGATCCTGACGTTCCGATCGAAGGAGGAGATCGCCGAGCTTGAAGCGGCGGTACGCGACAAGCCGGAGGCACGAATCGCGCAGAAGGCGCTCGCGCACGACATGACGGCGCTGGTCCATGGCGAAGGCGCGCTCGACGGCGCGACGCGTGCCAGCGAGATTCTGTTCGGCGGCACGCTCGATGGCGTGTCCGAATCGGTTTTCGCTGACGTCGTCGGAGAGGTCCCGACGGCGGCGATCGGGAAAGAGCGATTGGACGGATCCGGCGTCCTTCCAACCGATCTCTTCGTGCACGCCGGGCTGTGCGCGTCGAAGGGGCAGGCGAGGCGGGATCTCGAGGGGGGCGGCCTGTACTTGAACAACGTGCGCTGCACCGATGTCGCACGCCCGGTCACGTCCGCGGATACGCTGTTCGGAAAATATCTGCTCTTGCGGAAAGGACGCCGCGCTTATGCGCTCGTCACTGCAGAAGCGTAACGCCCTGCGCCGCTACAAACCGCAAGGGCTGACCTCGCGGTCGATCGTCCTGCTGTGGATTGCCGCCTTCGGACTGGTGGGCTTCGACGGCCAGACGACAGCCGACCCCCAGGCGCGCGCCAGTTTTCACGCCACGATCGATCCCGTCGTCGACGCACTCTGGTCGGCGTTCGACGAGCGCGCAGCGCTCGACCACGTCAGGTTCATCAGCCAGTACTGGCGCCTCCCGGGGAACACGGGTTACAACGCGTCCCTCGACCGTATCCGCGATCGGCTCGTCAGCGCGGGCTTCGCGGCAAATGCCTCGGCCACAGCGCCGCGCGTTGTTGTAGAGGAGTACGCGAATTCCGGGCATGCGTGGGAATACACGACAGGGACCGTCGCGATCGTTCGCCCTGGCGCGCAGGACGAAATCGTGCTCTCCCGGGACAAAGACCGCCTGGCGCTCTGCATCAATTCCTTTTCCACAGCGCCCGAAGGCGTGGTCGCCCGCCTCGTGGACGTCGGCGCCGGACGAGACGCCGACTACCTTGGCAAGGATCTCAAAGGCGCTGTCGCGCTCGGCGACGCCGAGACGGCCGCGTTGTGGCGCAAAGCGGTCGTCGAAGACGGTGCGATTGGTGTCATCTCAACGGCGCTCCCGTCCTATCTCGACGCCGATCCGCCAGGCGCCACAGTCCGCACGCCTCGAGATCAGTGGGACATCCTGCAGTGGAGCAGCATCCCGTACGACGAGAGCAGAAAGGGCTTCGGCTTCAAGGCCACGCCGCGCGCGGCCGCGCGGCTCCGGCGCGCGTTGACGTCCAACGGCGGCGCCGCGGCACCGTCGGTCCGCGTCACCGTTGCGAGCACCTCCTCCACCGCGCCCGTACGCTCGCTCATCGCGGAGATTCCCGGCCGGATCGCGCCCGACGAGCGGATCGTGATCGCTGCGCACGTGCAGGAGCCGGGCGCAAACGACAACGCGAGCGGCGTCGCCACCGGAGCCGAGATGGCTGTCGCCCTGGCGAAGTCGATTCGAGAAGGACGCGTCCCCCCGCCGTCACGCACCCTCACGTTCCTCTTCATCACCGAGATCGCCGGGAGCCGGCAATGGCTGCAGAGGGTGGGATCAGACCCACCCGGAACAGGCGCAGCCAGGCATGTCAGGTACATGTTTTCGATGGACATGACCGGCGAGGACGTGACGAAGACGGGCGGCACGTTTCTTATAGAGCGTTTCCCGGATCCGGGGGCCGTTTGGGATCGGCCATGGGATCCGCACACCCAGTGGGGACGCGGCAGCGTCAAGGCGGAGAACCTCAAAGGCGACCTGATCACCGACGCGCACCTGGCGGTCTGCCAACGCGTCGCGAGGAAGACTGGCTGGGACGTGAGAACGAACCCCTACGAAGGCGGTAGCGATCACACCGTGTTTGGCGCCGCCGGGATTCCCTCGGTTCTCGACTGGCACTTCACCGACCGCTACTACCACACCAACTTCGACACGCCGGACAAGACGAGCCCTGCCGAGATGAGGAACGTCGGAGTGGCCGTGGCCGCTACGGCCTGGCTCTTCGCGTCGGCCACGGAATCCGTGGCGCTCGACGTGGCGCGCGTAGTCGCCTCCGCGGGGGAAGCGCGGCTCGCCAGAGAGCAGACCGACGGAGCCACGCTCCCATCGGCTGACCTCGTCATACCGGCCTGGCGAAAGTGGTACGCCGAAGCCGTCAGAAGCGCCGACCGGCTGGTCGTCGGAGCACCTTCGGCGGACTTTGCCGGCCGCCTGCGAACGCTCTCCGCTCCGTTCGATTCCCCGTCGCGCTGAAGGACACACCTTCTCCGTGCCCTTCGCCGCGCGTCACGACCGCTGCGCCGCGGCGTCACAGCGTCGACGACCGCAGGAGCGCGGACTTTGTTTTGGTCCAGCTTTGGCCTACGATGAGGTGCTTCCTTGCCAGCGGGGACCACGATGATGCGGCATTCCATCGTTCGGCAATCCGTTGCGCTCGCCCTGGCGTGCGCAGGCGCGGCGGTCATGCCAGACGACCGTGCGATCGGTCAGGAAGGTTTCCGGTTTCACTCGAGCATCGAGCTCGTCAACGTCACGGCGACCGTTACCGACAATTCCGGACACTTCGTGCCCGGGCTGAAGCAGACCGACTTCCTCGTGTTCGAGGACGATCAACCGGTTGAGGTCACACAGTTCAGCTCCGAGCGCGTTGCGGTCAGCCTCGGGATCGTGCTGGACACCAGCGGCAGCATGGACGGGCAGAAGATCAATGCCGCGCGGGTGGCGCTCGAGCGGCTCCTCCTCGATCTGCTCGGCGACGACGACGAAGTGTTCCTGTATCGGTTCGACAACTCACCCCATCTTGTCCAGGGCTGGACGAGCGATCGGAACCTCATTCGAGACGAGCTCCGCCGCATTCCGACGGACGGCGCGACAGCGCTCTACGATGCCGTGGCCCAGGCGCTTCCTCTACTTGAGTCAGGCCGTCATCGCAAGAAAGCGCTCCTCGTCATCTCCGACGGCAACGACACCAGCAGCAAGATCGACCTGCCGCGGCTGAAGCAGCTGATTCGCGAATCAGAGGCGCTCGTCTACGCGATTGGAATCGACGCCCAGGCTACCAGCGCGACGACCGGAAATGGCGCGGTTCGCGATAACCGGATGTTCGAGCAGCGAAGACGGCCTTTCCCGATTCCGCCTCCGTTTCCCGGTCCGAGAGTCCCTCCGCGCACCCCGCCGGTGCCCGGAACGCCGCCCGGCACCGCACCTCCGCCGCGCCAGCCGCGGACGCCACCGTCCGACGAACCGGGCAGCAACAGCGCCGGCGCGCGTCGAGGGGATGAGCCGGTCAACACCAATGCGCTGCACGACGTGACGGACGACAGCGGCGGTCGGACCGAGGTCCTGCGGGATGCGAAGGATCTCGGACCCGCGACCGCACGTATCGCAGACGAGTTGAGCAAGCAGTACTACCTGGGATATCCGAGCCGCGCGCGGCATGACGGCCAGTGGCACGCGATCAGAGTCGAGATCCGGGATCGGTCGTTCAATGTCAGGGCGAGGAAGGGGTACCGGGCGCCCTCCTAGGGTTCTAGGTTCTAGAGGTTCTAGAGGTTCTAAGGTTCTGGGTTCTAGGGTTCCGGCGCCAGTGCCCTGAACCTAGAACCAGGAACCCTTAGAACCTTTAGAACCCTGGAACCCTGGAACCTACAAGAGGGTCCCATGCAGGACCACCAGCGCGACGGTGAAGTAGATCACCAATCCCGTCACGTCGACCAGCGTCGCGACGAACGGTGCCGACGACGCTGCGGGATCGAATCCCAGTCGGCGCATCAGCAGCGGCAGGAGTGAGCCGGTCAGCGTTCCCCACAACACCACACCGACGAGAGACAGGGCCACGGTCCAGGCAATCAGGAGCCAGTGCTGGCCATAGGTGTCCGCGAACGCCGACCACAGCGTGATTCGGAGAAAACCAATCGTTCCGAGGATCAACCCAAGGGCGACACCGGCCAGGATCTCGCGGCGCATCACACGCCACCAGTCGCGGAGACCGACCTCGCCCAGCGCCAGGGCGCGGATGACGAGCGTCGCCGCCTGGGATCCCGAGTTGCCGCCGCTCGAGATGATGAGTGGAACGAACAGCGCGAGGACGACAGCCTTCGTGATCTCCTGCTCGAAGGATGCCATCGCCGTTGCGGTCAGCATCTCGCCGAGGAAGAGCGCGGTCAGCCATCCGGCGCGCTTCTGAATCATCCGTCCGAAGCCGATGTCCATGTAAGGCTCATCCAGTGCTTCCGATCCACCGATTCGCTGGATCTCTCGCGTCGCGGTCGCTTCCGCCACGTCCAGCACGTCGTCGATGGTGACGATGCCGATGAGCATTCCGGTTGTGTCGGTCACGGGCAGAGCGCTGCGGTCGTACTCGCGGAACACGGCGACGGCGGCCGTCTGATCGTCCGTCGCTTTCAGCGACACGAAGCGCCTGTCCATGAGATCCGCGACCTTCCTGTCGACGGGGGCCAGCAGGAACTCCCGAATGCGGATGTCGTCGATCAGCAGACCCTGCTCGTCGATCACGTAGATGACGTTCAGGGTCTCGCTGTCCTGCCCGTGAGCGCGAACGTAGTCGAGCACTTCGCGGACGGTCCAGCCTTCGCGAATCGCCACGTAGTGCGGCGTCATCAGCCGCCCGATCGAGCGCTCGGGATACCCGAGCAGCGTGACCGCGACCGATCGCTCCTTTGGCGTGAGGAGGCCCAGAAGCTGGCGTGTGGCCGTCGCCGGCAGCTCCTCGAGGAACATCGTGCGGTCGTCCGGCGCCATGTCGTTCAGCAGCGCAGCCACGTCCTCCTGGGCCATCGCCTTGAGCAGCGTGTCTTTCGCGTCGTGTTCGAGGTATTCGAAGACGGTGGCCGCATCTTTCCTGGGCATCACGCGGAACACGACGACCTGGTCTTCGATGCTCATCTCCGTCAGCAGGGCGGCGAGCTCTCCTGCATGACGGTTGCGGATCATGTCGCGGAGCCGCGCGTAGTCCCGCGCACGCAGCACCGCGGCCAGTTCGTCGGCGAGCCTGGCGATCTGGCGAACGACGCCCAGCGCCTCCTCGCGTTGCGGTCCGTTGAGTTGCTGTTCCATTTGTCTGAGCGCGGCCCTCACGACGTCGTGGTGGTGCACGTGCGGGCCAATGGCTTTCGTGACGTCGAGCCAGAGGCGGTGAATCTGATCCAGATCGGCGGCGGTGAGCGATGGAGGATGCGCGCCAAGGTGATACGAGTCGGTGCGCCCGCTGCGATGGTAGACGACCAGCCGGACGTCGAGCGGCTCGGGCTTGGCGGCATTCTCCCAAGCCTCGCCGAGGAGCCGGGCCTGCTCGTCGGCCGACAGAGTCGCCGATTCCCCGACGTGCACGTCCGACGATCGAAGCCGCAGGATGGTCGAGACAATCGCGTCGAACACGTTGTGCGCGGGCACGATCAGCAGGCGCACCGAACGCCCCTGGCGCTCCGCGACCGCAATCACTTCAGACAGCAGCCGCTGTTCCGCAAGGGTCGGCGCGGCGTCGGTCGCCGCGTCTTCCGCCACGTCCAGCCCGACGAGCCGAACCGTCATGACCACGACGTCGCGATCGCGCGCCGCCTGCAGGGCCGAATGCAGGTGCGTCAGTGCGCGCGGGTTGCGCACTGGGACCAGGACGTTGCCGACGCGCGCGTCGATGTGATCGAGCGACAGCTCGGCCGCCGGAAGGAGATCGAGCGTCGCCGGGCTGTCGGCGACCACGCGGGACTCGACATCACGCGCGCCGAACGTGAAAAGGACCGTCAACCCACCGATCAGCGCGACAGTAGCAATGGAAGGGCCGTCGCCCATCGCGATCATGGCAAGAGCGCTCACGCCAACGATCAGACCGGAGCCGATGACGCCCAGCGGGATCTCGCGGCGGCCGACCTGCAGGTTCGCACCAGCCTTGAACGGCTTCGGCTCCGTGCGCTTGCGACGCAATCTGAGGAGCGTCGCCGCTTTGAGCGCGACGCTGGCCGCCACGGCAATGGCATAGGCACGCCCGAGCCATTCCACTCGGCCGCTCCCGGCGAGGATGATCAGGATCGTCGCCGCAGCCGCGACGTCGATCGCGCGCGCGGGCGTGCCGAATCGCGAGTGCAGCGCCGCGAGACCCTCCGGCAGAATGCCCTGGGTCGAAAGCCCCTCGAGCATGTGCTCGGCGTCGCCCAGCGCGGCGTGGGCGGCCGGCACGAGCATCAGGACTGCCGCGATGACGAGGCCGATTGCCAGGACGTCGCGCAGCCATCGCGGCGCGGCCAGATGCTGCGCAAGACCAGCCATGCGGCGCGGTGATCCAGGCGGCTTGCTCTGTCGCCGGTATCAGAAGAGCAAACAGGAACGTGGTGAGTGTTGTCACGAACAGCGCGAACACCAACGTCAGGAGAGCGGTCCGGCGCAGTGCCTGCACGCGAGGCGGCTCCAGCTCGTGCGCCGCCTGGGCGAGCACTTCCCCGCCACCAATCGCGGGAAGGACGAGACAGAGGCCCGTCAGGCAGGTCAGCCCCGCGTCGAGGTACCAACGCAGCGTCGGGACGGGCGCCGGCAGCGAGACGAGCGGGGCGAGAGGCGGGGCCGTCCGCACCGCGCTGACCACACTCCACAGAGCCGTCAGTACGAGCACGCCTACGCCAATCCAGACGCCGCGGGCGATCGTGTCCGACCGGAGGTCCAATCCGACGCGCGCCCGAATCCACAGCAGCCCCACCATCACTACCGCGAGCATCGTCGCGAAGTCTTCGGGCCTGAGGAGACCTGTGAGCCGGAGCCCGGCTATGGCGGTCACGGCGACACCTGACGCATAGTGCCCCGCGACGACGACCGCGAGCGCGGCGAGAACGAACCGCTCGGTCAGCACCGTCGCGGCGGCCGTGCCGGCCAGCGAGGGGCCGAAGGCGTACTCGACGCGCCCGACGAACCCGCCGGGGATGAACACGGCCCAGCTCTCGATATCGATGGCGCGGACGAATGCCGCCAGAACGACTGCGGCCAGCACGAACCATCCAGCGCGCGGGCCGAGAACGGCAGTACTGACGCCGGCGATGAAGAACGCCGCGGCGCCAAGCTGCGCGAGCGCCAGCGCAGCCGCCTTCCGCACGGACATGAACGAGAGCAGCGCCGTCGAAGAGAGGACGACGCGCACACGGCGCCGGGGATCGATCAGAGGAACGAGCGGCATGAGTCCGAATGGCCGTGGCACCACGCGCGGCAGATCGCGCCAGTCGCGAAACCGGGAGGAGTCACCCTGCAACGATATCGCCACTCGGGGTTCGAACGATAGAGCGACTTGAAGGGAGCGCGGTGAAAAAGGGCTGCGCCTGCGATCGGCGCGCTCAGCGGACCGTGCACGCGGCGACTTCACGAGCGATCGGGACGAGCGAGAGGCCGAAGCCTCCGCCAAAGCCACGCTGACCGCCAAAGCCGCCGCGCGTGGATCGAATGAAGACGCTCGACCCGTCGACAGGAAACCCATTGGCATTCGCGCAGAACCGCTCCCAGAGGCCGTCCTGGCGGAGGTACTGTTCGACGTTCGAGACGTAGAACGCCGAGACGATCATCCCCCGCTGCCTGAGGTACGAGGCCACCGCGCGCAGCGCTTTTGTTCCGCCGAAGTTTCCGACCACGGGTACGACCATGTTCCGCGACTCGAGATCCTTCACGAACGCGAACGACGCCTCGGAAGCGAGGTAGCTGCGATTGCGGCCCTCGCCATCTGTCGACGTCATCAGGTCGGCGTAGGTCGGAAACCCACCGGGTCCTCCGCGCCCGCCAAAACCGCCGTTCGTCAGCTCGTAGTGGATGTCGGGGCCCTGCTTGAACCACGCGTCGTATACGAACGCGAGACCGCGTTTGTCGTCCGGCGACAGCGCAAAGCCGTGCTTCGTGGTCAGGTGAGCCCAGACGGCCGCGAGATTGCGTTCGTACAGTGCCGGACTCGGGGCGGCCTTCTCGTACGCCGAAAAGATCGCGGTCGCGGAAGGCGACGGTGCCAGATCGGCCGGCCGTTTCCGCGAGAACAGCCGCGACACGAAATCGGCACGATCGGCGGACAGCTCGAACAGCGCCTTGTACAGGAGGTGCAGGTCGAAATTGCCGCGTCGGACGTCGACAATGAAGGCGAGCGAGGGCCGTACGGTGGCGATGTAGCTGAAGTTCTGCTCGGAACCGACTCCGACGTACGCGCGACCCGAGACGGCGGTCGCTTCCAGCTGAGGAAGGATCGATTGGAAGCCCGCCTCGTTCGAGACCAGGTTCTCGGAGTGGAATGTGCCATCCGGCTCCGAGAAGCCGGACGCCAGCTTCCAGAACTCCTGATCGGTCAGTCGGGACGCCGTTACAGGAGCCGTCCCCCGCACGCGGGCAGGCGCGACAAGAAGAAGCGCGGCCAGCAGGAGGCCGGCGATCGCAGCACCTGCCGCGATTCGGCGGTTACTCCTGGATGAGGCGTGTCCGCCCATCGGGTCGATCCTCGTGATCATCGTGCACATATTGTCCTCGCGACGGCCATCGTCGTCGAGGCCCCACGCATTCGGCCGGTTCAAGGTCGGCCGACGCAAAGCTCCAGGGCGCTGATCCTCCAAGGTGCGGCGGTGTAGACTTGCCCGCTAGTGAAAATGACAGAGGGCGTCCAAATGAAGACATCGACCATGACCCGCGCCTGGTTTCGAGCGGTGCTCGTCGCCGCCGTCGTCGCTGCCCTGCCGAGTGTACGAGCTCAGGAACGGCCACCGCTCCGCCTTGCGATTGCGGGCCTCGTGCACGGACACGTCAGCGGCTTCCTTCGCGCCGCGCAAGGGCGAACGGACGTGCAGATAGTGGGTGTCTTCGAGCCCGACGCGACGCTCCTGCGAAGCTATGCGGAACGCTACAAAATCCCCGATACGGCGCTCTTCACCGATCTCGGGTCGATGCTCGACACGATCAAGCCCGAGGCCGTCGCGTCGTTCACGAACACCCGCGACCATCCCTCGATCGTCGAGGCGTCGGCCAGGCGCCGCATCCACGTCATGATGGAAAAGCCGCTTGCGGTCAACAACGCGGACGCGCAGCGGATCCGCCAGGCCGCGGCCGCCGGCGGCATTCAGGTCCTTGTCAACTACGAAACGACCTGGTACCCGAGTCATGGCGCGATGTGGACGCTCTTGAAGGAGCAAAAAGCCGGCGGCGAGATTCGCAAGATGGTGGCGATGGACGGCCACAGCGGTCCGAAGGCGATCAACGTACAGCCGGAATTCTTCGACTGGCTCTCGGATCCGGTCAGGAACGGCGCAGGCGCGTTGTTCGACTTCGGCTGCTACGGCGCCAACCTGATGACGTGGATGATGGACAATCAGCGTCCGCTCGCCGTCACCGCGATCACCCAGCAGCTTCAGCCAGACGTGTATCCGCGCGTGGATGACGAAGCCACGATCCTTCTCGAGTATCCGAAGGCGCAAGGCATCATCCAGGCGTCCTGGAACTGGCCGTTCAATCGCAAGGACTTCGAGGTCTACGGCGATCACGGCCAGGCAATCGCGACGGGCGGCACGAGCCTTCGTGTCACGCTGCCGAAGCAGCCCGAGCAGACTGTGACGCCCGAGGCCCGTCCGCCGGACGAGCGCGATTCCATCTCGCACCTGATCGCGGTCGTGCGCGGCACGCGCAAGCCGAATGCGCTCTCGTCGCTCGAGAACAACCTGATCGCGACCGAGATCCTCGATGCAGCGAGAGAGTCGGCGCGCAGTCACGCGCGGGTGACGCTGCCGCCGGCGCGACGGTAACAAGCAACCCTTTGCCTTCTACTCTCCGTCTAAGCGCACATGCCGAACGTGTGCGCAGTCACCGTCGCCGGCCGGAGGCCTCGATGAGGGACCTCCAGATGGCCGTCCGTCAGCTCGCCAAGAGTCGAGGGTTCACCATCGTCGCGGTGCTTTCGCTGGCGATCGGCATCGGCGCGAACACGGCGATCTTCAGCCTGGTCAACGACTTTCTCCTGCGCTCCCTGCCGGTCAGGAGCCCGGACGAGCTCGTCCTGCTGCGGAACATCGACGGCGCGGGCGGCAGAATGTCGCGGAGTGGTGAGAACAACGGGTCGATCGATCCGGTCACTGGACGGGCGGCGAGCACGTCTTTTTCGCTCCTGAGTTTCGAGCGGATGCGCGCGCAGCGCTCGGCACTGTCGGACCTCTTTGCGTTTGCGCCCTTCTCGAGGGTCAACATTCTCGTGGACGGCCAGCCGGAAATCACCGGAACTGCGCAAATGGTCTCCGGCGGGTACCACGGGGGCCTCGGCGTGTCGGCCGCGCTCGGCCGCACGATTTCGTCCGAGGACGATCGGACCTCCGCACCGCCGGTCGCTGTCATTTCATATCGCTACTGGGAACGCCGCTTCGAACGCCGTCCGGACGTCCTGGGCAAGATACTCGCCATCAACCGTGTTCCGACGACGATCGTCGGCGTGACGGCGAAGGGTTTCGACGGCGCGATGCAAGCGGGCGAATCGCCTGACGTCTCGGTACCTCTCGCCCACTATCTGCTGTTTCAACCGGACCGGACCGGACGAGCGCAGCCTTCCTACTGGTGGATTCGGGTAATGGGCCGGCTCGCGCCCGGCGCGACACCGGCGCAGGCAGCCGCATCGCTCGAGCCGCATTTCCAGCAGGCGGCGAGCGAGGGCTGGGTCGCCGGCAGGCCGGCAGGGACTCCGTCTGACGAACGGATGCCCAACCCGCCTACGCTCGTCGCGGACCCAGGTGCCCGCGGCGAGAACGATACGCGCCGTCAGTTCTCCGCCTCGTTGCGGACGCTGATGGGCCTCGTCAGCCTGTTATTGGCGGCTGCGTGCGCGAATGTCGCGAATCTGCTGCTCGCACGCGGAGCGGCGCGCCGTCGTGAAATCGCGCTTCGCCTGGCCCTGGGAGCGGGTCGCGGGCGTGTCGTTCGACAACTGCTCGCCGAGTCGCTCCTGCTCGCTGTCGCTGGCGCTGCACTCGGAATGGCCTTCGCCTGGTGGGGGCGCGATCTGCTGCTGGCACTGCGGCCGTTCGGTAACACCACCGTCGTCCTCGACCTCCCACTCGACGGGCGCGTCCTGGCCTTCACCATCGCCGTGACGTTCGGAACGGCCCTTCTCTTCGGGCTCTCTCCCGCGCTCCGCGCCACGAGCGTCGATCTCAATTCGGAGTTCCAGAGCGGTGGGCGTACTCTTGGCAGCGGCCGGCGTTCGCGTCTCAGCCGCGGACTCATGGTCGTCCAGATTGCGCTCTCCCTGGTGCTCCTCGTCAGCACCGGTCTCTTCGTGCGCACGTTGAACAACCTGCAGCACGTGGATGCCGGGTTCAACCGTCACGGCCTGGTGCTCTTCCGCATCGACGCGTCGTCTGCCGGCTACACCCGCGATCGGTTCACGACGCTGCAGGCGCGCCTGCAGGAGAGCGTCGCAAGGCTGCCCGGGGTGCGCGCGGCCACGTTCTCGAGTACGGCGCTGCTATCGCGTGTTCGCCAGAACAAGCGGATATCGGTTCCAGGCCACACACTTCCGTCCGCACAGCTGCCGATCGTCAACACCAACGGGCTCGCGTCGAACTTCTTCCGGGCGATGGAGCTGCCGATGGTCCTCGGGCGGGACTTCACGGAACAGGACAACGGGACGGCGCCGAAGGTGGCGGTCGTCAATCAGGCGTTCGTGCGGATATATTTCGACGGTGAGAATCCCGTCGGGAAGCCCATCGGCATCCCAGGCTACGCTGACCGCGTCGAGGTCATCGGAGTTGCCGGGGATGCCAAGTACACGGAGCTGCGCGGCGACGCGCCTCCCACCGTCTATCTGCCGTCGCTGCAGCAGGTGGACGGAGATGCGAGCTTCGCCGTCCGGCTCGGCGGATCGAGCCGGACTGAAGCTTCTTTCTTCTCCGCTATTCGGTCGGCGGTGCGCGAGGTGGATCCGGCGCTACCCGTGCTGAACCTGCGGACCCAGGACGAACAGATCGATCGATTGAATGGACAGGAGCTGCTGTTCGCGAAGCTCTCCGGCCTGTTCGGCGTTCTCGCTCTCCTGCTCGCATGTGTCGGGCTCTACGGGCTGATGTCACAAACGGTCTTCCGTCGAACGGGCGAGATCGGACTGCGCATGGCGCTCGGCGCGCTGCCGGGACACGTCCTGCGGATGATCCTGCGGGAATCCCTCCTGCTCGTCGGCCTCGGCATCCTGACCGGCATCGCCGCAGCGTTCAGCGCCGGACGGATCGTGGCGTCGATGCTGTTCGACCTGTCACCGGCCGACCCGCTCACCTATGGTGCCGTCGCGATCGGCCTCACGCTCATCGCCCTGCTGGCGTCGGCAGCGCCGGCGCGTCGGGCGAGCCGCATCGATCCAATCGCCGCGCTGAAGATTGAATAGGGCTCATCCTCATGGCCAATCTCAAATTCGCACTTCGACAGCTCATCAAGTCGCCTGGATTCGCCACTGTCGCGCTGCTCACCCTCGCTCTCGGCATCGGCGCGTGCACGGCGATGTTCAGCATCGTCGATGCGGTGCTGCTGCGGCCCTTGCCGTTCCGGGATCCTGGTCGCCTGGTGTGGATCGAAAACGAAGGCACCAGCGGGATGTCGGCACGAACGACCCGCGCTGACACGTTCAAGGCGTGGCGTGAAGAGAACACGAGTTTCGAAACCCTGGCCGGGTACTTCGCCTTTTTCGATTTCGGCCGCCGGCAAACGCTGACCGGCTCGGGCGATCCGGAGCGGCTCCGCGACGTCGGCGTGTCCGACAACTTCCTCGACGTGCTCGGCGTGAGGCTCGCGCTAGGGCGAAACTTCACCGCGGAGGAGTGTCTTTTCAAGGCTCCTCCGGTGGCGATTCTGAGCCACTCGCTCTGGCGCCGCCGGTTTGCCAGCGACCCCGGAATCGTCGGCCGCACGCTCACTTCGAACAACGCGCCTCTCACCATCGTCGGTGTGCTGCCGGCGGACTTCGACTTCGACGCCATCTTCTCGCCGGGGACCGAGATCGACCTGATCACGCCGTTCCCGATCGCACCGGAGACCGCACGATGGGGCAACACGCTCTTCGCGATCGGCCGCCTGAAGCCGAACGCGACGCCTGAAAGCGCGCAGGCGGATCTCCGTCTCATCAGCCAACGATTCAAGCGGACGATCAACTATGGCGGAACGCTCGGTGCGCGCGTCAGCCGCCTCGACGATGCGTTGCGAGGGAGCTTCCGGCAGGCGTTCTACGTACTGGCGGGTGCGGTGGCCTGCATCCTGGCAATCGCCTGCGTGAACCTGTCGAACCTGCTGCTCGCCCGAATCAACGTCCGCCGGCAGGAGTTCGCCGTGCGGGTCGCCCTCGGGGCACGCCGACGTCACTTGATCGAGCAGACGCTGGCCGAGAGCTTCCTGCTCGCCGCAGCTGGCTCGCTCATTGGCATTCCGCTGGCGATCTGGGCGACGCGCGCGCTGGCCGGCCTCCAGACGTTCGGCGTGCCGCTCCTTCAGAATGCCGCCGTCGATCCGATCGCCCTTGCGGTCACCGTCGGGCTCACCGGTACTGGCCGGTGCCGCCTGCGGCGTGCTGCCAGCGTGGCATCTGTCGCGCGGCGATCATGCCCAGCAGACGGCCACACATCAGCGAACGGCCGGTCGCTCCTCGACTTCCGCGCGAAGCGTTTTGGTGGTCGTCGAAGTGGCACTCGCCTGCATACTGCTCGTGGGCGCCGGTCTCCTGTTCAGGAGCTTCCGATCGCTGCTCCAGGTCAATCTCGGATTCCAGCCACAGCATGCGATGTCGTGGCGCGTGGACTCGCCACGGAGCTTCGGCAGCCGCGCCGAGGCAAATGAATATCTCGACGGCGTCGTCCGGACCGTTGCCGCCCTGCCGGGAGTCGAGGCGGTGGGACTGAGCGATGTACTGCCGCTCGGCCGAAATCGGACGTGGGGTATCCGGGCGAAAGGCGTGGAGTACCCGCCAGGGCAGGGCCCGTCGGTCTTCCCGCGCATGGTCGATCAGCACTATCTGCAGGCCATGCAGATCCCGCTGCGTGCGGGCCGGTTCTTCGACGATCGCGACACCGCGACGAGCGAGAAGACCGTCATCATCAACGAGCACCTCGCGCGCGAGCTCTGGCCCGATCGTGATGCCATCGGGCAGCAGATCACCCAGAACGGCGGCTCGACGGTCATCGGCGTCGTCGCCGACGTCCGCCATGGATCGCTCGAGAAGGCGGGCGGCAACGAGATGTATCTCCACTACCGGCAGAGCGGCGACTGGCAGGGAATGGAGATGGTGGTCCGCAGCGCGCGCAGCCCGGCATCCCTCGTCGCCGATGTGCGTTCGGCGCTCGCCACGTACGATCCGAGCCTGCCAACCGGGGAGTTCTATCCCCTCGAACAGCTCATCGACAATGCCGTCGGGGCGCGTCGCCTGACGACGCAACTGCTCGGCTTTTTCTCGGCCCTCGCGCTGACGCTCGCCGCGATTGGTCTCTACGGCGTCATCGCGCAGTCGGTGGTCCAGCGAACGCAGGAGATTGGCATCCGGATGGCGATTGGCGCGCAACGGCAAGACGTGCTGGGCATGATTCTCGCCAGCGGACTGCGGCTGGTTTCGATTGGCGTCGCACTTGGGCTGGTCGGCGCCTTTGCGCTGACACGCGTGTTGCAAACGCTGCTGTTCGGAATCACCGCGCACGATCCGATTTCGTTTGCGGGGAACGCTTTGCTGCTCATCTCCGTGGCAACCGCGGCCTGCCTGTTCCCCGCGCTGCGGGCTACGAGGGTCAATCCCATCATCGCCCTGCGGGCGGAGTAGCAGATCTCGATCATCGCCGCCGCTGTCTGACACCCGCCGAGATGAATGACGCGGCGCGAGTGAGCACGGCGAGCGAGCCACGCGACCGGAGCGCGCCGGCGAAGCGGCGCGTGAGAGAGCGTGTGGGGGAGTCCGAGGGGCGAAGCCCCTCGGTTGAGGCTAGACTCCTCTGTGATGACGCGATTCGATCGAGCTGAGGGCCGGCCACTGCGCGTGCCGTGCGTCGCAGCGCCGCGCTGATGTCCGGTCTGCCTCCAATCCATCGCTGGGACTCGGTTTCCCAACCGCGCGCAAGCGTGCACATCCTGCACGGCATGGCGGAGCACGGCAGACGCTACGCGCGCCTCGCGGGCGACCTGAATCGAGCCGGCTTCGTCGTCTGGGCGCACGATCATCGCGGTCACGGAACGAATGCGACACCGCCCGTCGGTCTTGGCCATTTCGGGGACACGGACGGCTGGCGGGCGCTCGTTGGGGACGCGTGGGCGGTCTCGGAGCGCATGCGGGCGACGTTCCCCGGATTGCCGCTCGTCCTGTTCGCGCACTCGATGGGATCCTTTCTCGGGCAGACGTTGATGGCCGAGCGCGGCACTGCCTATCGGGCCGTCGTCCTGTCCGGTACGAACGGCCCGCCCGGCATTCAGGAAGCCCTCGCGCGAGGCCTCGCGCACGCACAGTACGCCGCGCTCGGGGGCCGGCGGCCGGGCACATGGCTCGACAAGGCCGTGATGGGGACCTACAACAGACGCTTTGCCCCCAACCGCACGAAATTCGACTGGCTGTCGCGAGACGAACGCGAAGTGGACGCCTACGCGGCCGATCCTCTGTGCGGATTCACGCTCACGACGCAGTCGTGGGTCGATTTTCTCACCGCAAAGACGCTGCTCGGCGATGTCGTCCATCTGCGACGGATACCGAGGGCACTGCCCGTTCACCTGATCGCGGGTACGCGGGATCCAGTGGGCGAAGAGTCGCGGGGCGTGGAACGGCTGCTCCGCGTCTACAACGAAGCTGGCCTCGCGAGAGTCACGTGCCGGTTCTATGATGGCGCACGTCACGAGCTCGTGAACGAGACCAATCGCGATGAGGTCACACGGGATTTGATCGACGTTCTTGGACAGCTCGGGTGCTGACGGCGATAGCGAGGTCGCCTGGCTCCTGACATCCTGAGCTCCTGTTCGAAGGAGTAACCTGTACCCAATGCCGTCCTCATCGCAGGAACCGAAAATCAAGGCGCTCACAGCCCGCGCCGTCCGGGTACCCATGCCGCAGCCGCATCGGACGGCAAGCGGTGTCGTCTCCGAGTCTCCACTCGTGCTCACGGACATCACGCTGGACAGCGGTGTCGTCGGCCGCAGCATCACCTTCACGTACACTCCTCTCGCACTCGGGCCAACGGCGGATCTCATCAGGAATACAGAACCGTTGCTGATGGGCAACGCTGCCGCGCCCGCGGAGATCAGCCGTGGTCTGGCGGCCCGGTTTCGGTTGCTGGGAGCGCAAGGACTCGTTGCCATGGCGCTCGCCGCAATCGACATGGCGCTGTGGGACGGCCTGGCGCGCACCCACGGTGTTTCGCTCGCCCACCTGCTCGGTGGCCTGCCGAAACCGACGCAGGCCTACGGCGCCATCGGCTACGACGGACCCGCTGAAAGCGCGAAGGTGGCCGAAGCATGGGCGCAGCGGGGCTTCCGTGGCGTGAAAGCCAAAATCGGCTACCCCACCGTCGCGGAGGATGTCTCCGTCATTCGGGCCATTCGCCGGGCTGCCGGTGAGGAGACAGCCGTGATGGTCGACTACAACCAGAGCCTGACGCCGTCGGAGGCGGTCGAGCGTCTGCGGATCCTCGATGCCGAAGGGCTCACGTGGGTCGAAGAGCCGTCACTCGCACATGACTACGCCGGCCACGCCAAGGTTGCCCGCGAGGCCAGGACTCCCATTCAGGCCGGTGAGAACTGGTGGGGCATCACGGACTTCGCACACGCCCTCGAGGCTGGCGCAACGGATTTCGTGATGGCCGACGTGATGAAGGTCGGTGGCGTCACTGGATGGCTGGAGGCGGCGGCGCTCGCCAACGCGCACAGGATACGAATGTCGAATCACCTGTGGCCGGAAATCAGCGCGCAGCTGCTGTCGGTCACACCGACGGCGCACTGGCTGGAGTACGCGGACTGGTGGAATCCGATCCTTGCGGACCCCCTTCGCATCAAGGACGGCATGTCCGATCCGACTGGCGTGATCGGGACCGGCACCGAGTGGAACGAAGCGGCCGTCGAGAAGTTCCTGATTTAGGCTTCTCCGTTTCGCCTCCGTTGGCCCCGTTCCTCCGTTTGTGAGCGTCTCCGTGAACTCCGCAATCTCTACTTGCACATCGCAGGATTCGACTTGACGAAGTAGCTCTTGTAGCTCTTCGCTTTCGGATCCATGCATCCCTCGAGGTTGAGGAGCTCGACCTTCCGGAAGTCGATCGGCGCCGTCTCGGCCTGCAGCGAAATGTATCCTCCCGTCAGCGGCGTGCCGTCGATCTTGACGGCGGGATCCGTCGGGCTCGCCTGGCCGCCGCCGATCTGCGGCTTGGAGTACTCGAGAACCGTCTCTCCCTCGACCATGTGGCGGACGAGCTCGTCGCCGTGGACGAGGACCTCGACCCGCACCCACTGGTCGCCGTCGTACGTCTTCGACTTCGAGTTCGTACAATGCGCAGTTCGAAGCTCGCCGTTCATGACGACGTTTGTACCCGGTGTGCAGAGATTCGCGGTGCTCCGAGGCTTGCCGTCGCTCAGTCCTCCGAGCAGCTGCACCTCGATCGAGATCGGAAAATCCTGATCCTTCAGCATCGTCTTCGGCGGCGGCGACAGGATCATGAGCCCGTTGTTTCGAAGGGCCCAGGCGAGATCGGTCCGCGACGTCGGCACCTGTTGACCGACGAACCGGTACTCGGCGGCCAGGAGGTAATACGAGAACGGGTCCTTGTAAAACAGGTGTCCGAACTCGTCGGTGAAGGAGGGCCATTTGTCGTACCGGACTTCCAGCATCCCGTTCTCGACGCGGAACGTATCGCGGAAATTCTCGCCAAGCTCGTGGTGCGCGAACTTCGGCGTCCAGCCCGTCAAATCCTTCCCATTGAACAGTTGAATCCAGTCCTTCGCGTCGGCTTTGGGGATCGTTACCGGAGCTTGCCCGGCGTCGCGGGCCGAAACGCCGAAAACGGCACATGCGACGAGCATCAACAGCGCTGCGATTCGCTGGAGCGGAGCGGCCGGGCGTCGAGGGGTGGAGATTGACATGGGCGGATGATACCCCAGCCTTCCTGGGCCCAGAGCCGACTAGAGTTTTTGCCGGCAGGCTTCCACGAACCTCGTCGCGAATGCCGGACACGACCGGAAGTGCAGGTGCACGTAGCTCCCCAGCACCGACCGCACTCGATAACCCTCTGCGGGATCTCGATACACCCGTTGGATCGTGGCCGGCATGGGGTCGATCGTCGAATACCGGAACTCATGCCCACGCGCCCACTCACCACTCTTTAGCCAGGGCTCGCCTGCCTGGGTCTCGACCTGGACGTAACCGAGCTTGGCCAACCGTTTCTGCATGCGGGCACTCGTGGGAAAGAGACCCGCCATCGGCCAACGTCGTCCGTCGACGTCGACGATCGCCTCCGTCAAGTACATGAAACCGCCGCACTCGGCGTAGACAGGTGCATCGCCGGCCGCAAATTCCCGGAGGGCAGCCTGCATCGACGTGTTCGCCGACAATGCGGGCGCGTGCAGCTCCGGGTATCCGCCGCCAAGATAGATCCCATCCACTTCCGGCGGTAGCGCACGATCCGCGATTGGACTGAATTCGACGAGCTCCGCACCCAACCCGCGCAACAAACTGAGGTTGTCCTCGTAGTAGAAGCAGAAGGCGGCGTCGCGGGCGATGCCGATGCGCGCGCGACTTGGCGAGGTGATCGGCGCCCTCACCGGTTGAACGGCAGGCGCAGAGCGCTCGGCGGTCAACCGCAACAGGCGCTCGAGATCCAGATGTGGCTCGATCCAGTCGGCAAGCTGGATGACCCGTTCGGCGGTCCACGCTTCGTCGGCGAGATGCAGGCCGAGATGGCGCTCTGGAACGGCGAACCCAGGATCCCTTGGAAGGTATCCGATCGGCACGGGACGGCATCGCGCCGTGATGGCTTCCCGCAACAGCTCGTAGTGCCTGACGCTTGCCACTCTGTTGCACACCACGGCGGCCAGCGGAAGGTCCGGGATCAGCGTGTCGAAGCCGTGAACCACGGCGGCTGCGCTTCCGGCGATCGCCGCGCCATCGAGCACGAGCACGACAGGAGCGTCCAGCCAGAGCGCCATTTCGGCGGTCGTGCCTGACAGTGACGACGGCTGCTTGCCATCGAAGAGACCCATGACGCCTTCGACGACAGCGACATCCGCGTCGGCGGTCGCGCCGTTGAAAATCTCGAGGTTGGCTTCGCGCGAAAGGATCCATCCATCCAGGTTGTGGCTGGGTCTCGACGTCGCAGCGCGGTGGAACGTCGGATCGATGAAGTCCGGGCCGACCTTGAACGCCTGAACGCGACGACCGCGCCGATGGAGGGCGGCCATGATGCCCGTGGCTACGGTCGTCTTCCCCACTCCGCTGTGGGTTCCTGCGATCACGACCCGAGGGGTGCTCATCGGCAGATAACGACTCTCGACAATCTTAGTCCCTGCGAAGTTCGCTGACGCGGAGGACGGACCTTGAGAGTCTGTGAAAACATCGAGCGTCTGTGCCCCCAAGTCACGCGACGCGGAGGGGAAACTGCTGCGCTACTTGACACGAGATCAGAAGGTCAGGAGATCAGAAGACCAAAACCCCTTGATCTTCTGATCTCCTGTGGTTGACGGCGCCTCAAGAGAGATCCACCCAACGAATTCAATGGGGAGTCTGCCGGGCGAGGCTGTCTCGAAGCGGCTCGAAATAGAGATTCTCCAGATCCACCCACATGTACTTGCCGATCACGACGTAGCCGTGTCCGGCGAAGTAGTCGAGAATCTGCTGCCGAACGGGCAGGAGTCCCTCGACGCACACCAGCGAAGGCTTGAAGCGCTCGATGTCGAAGCCCGCGAGCGCTTGAGGCTCGTGCAGCTCGATGTCCATAGAGAGAAAATCGATCCGCTGGATCTTTTCCGAGTCGAGGATGTCGTCGAGCGTCATCGTCGGAACGTCACGCACTTCTGCGGGATCCCCGAACGACTTCACGAAGGCCTCGTTCGACGAGGCGACCTGGTCTTTCCTGCGTCGAAGGTAGAGACGCGCCGTGTGATTCGATTGATTCGAAACGAAGAACGGCAGGAACCTGGTCCGAGGCCGGTACGCCTTGTACTCGTCTGCGAACTCCCGCTGCGGCTCGATCGCTATACCCGACCACCCCAGCCTGGATTCGAGGTAGTACGTCTTGCTCGCCACTTTGTAGTGATTGGCGCCCACGTCGACGAACACACCACCAGGCCGGTCCTGGAAGTAGTCGCGAATGAGCCATTCTTCTTCACGCTCCGAGAAGTGATCGGGACCGTACTTCTTCTTGAAGCCGGCGAGCTCAGTCGCGCTCATCGCCGAACTCCCGGATGTTCCAGAGGCGTCGGCGCGCCCATTCTGCTGCGCGCGGCAGCTTGCCACCGCCATCACTCCCGCCAGACCGAGAACCGCCGCCTTGAACGTCACGGCGGAGATCTTACCGGATTCACGAAATGGTCCGCTCTGTGGATTGCCCTCGTCGTCTGTCGAGCGGAAGCACTCGGCCGACTTTGCGGGATCGAAGCCGAACGCCGCGTCCGCCCCATCAGGATTGATGATAGAAATGCACTACATGCAGAATGTTCTCCGCGCTTTTAGTCTCGCTCTCATTTCCGTCGTCGGGCTCGGCCGGATCGTGGGTGCCCAGAACCCCTCTCCTCCTTCGCCTGCGTGGGCCTACGGCTTCCCGCCCCTGGCCGATGACCAACCGGCCGTGAGCGGAACCCCCGCCCCCGCTGCGACGCCGGCGCGTCCACCGGACACGTCGCTCAAGCGAATCCCGGGCAGCTCCAAGGAGTTCACGCTGGCGCACATCCGGGACTATTGGGACGTCGGCGACTGGTTTCCCGAGGACCACCCGCCGATGCCCAGCGTGGTCGTCCACGGTCGTCAGCCGCACGTACGAGGCTGCGCGATGTGTCACATGCCGAACGGCAAAGGGCGGCCGGAAAACGCTCCGATTGCGGGTCAGTCGTACGCCTATATCCTTCAGCAGCTGACAGACTTCAAGAACGGCCTGCGCGCGAGCGCCGATCCTCGGAAGCTCAACACCACTCAGATGATCGAAGCCGCGAAGGACATGACGGACGATGAGATGAAAGCGGCCTCTGAGTATTTCTCGTCGATGAAGTGGACGCCGTGGATCCGCGTCGTCGAGGCCGCGGACGTGCCGAAGACGCGGCTCTCCGGCAACGTGTTCATGCCTCTAGCCGAAGGCGGCACAGAGCCCCTCGGCAATCGCATCGTCGAATCACCGGAGAGTGCCGAGCGCTTCGAGCTTCGCGATCCGCGCTCGGGCTTCATCGCCTACGTTCCACCCGGCAGCCTTCAGAAGGGCGCGGCGCTCGTGGCGAGCGGCGGTGGCAAGACGACGCCATGCGGCGTCTGTCACGGCACCGACTTGAACGGCCTGGGCCCGGTCCCTGCGATCGCCGGGAGATCGCCGAGCTATCTCGTGCGCCAGATGTACGACATGCAGCAGGGCACCCGCAAGGGCGCGTGGTCTCCGCTGATGAAGCCTGTCGTGGCGAATCTGACGCAAGACGACATGCTGGCTATCGCAGCGTACGTGGCGTCACGCTGACGCGCATCGGGATCCGCCGTCCTGGGTCCGGGATCCGTAGACACCGGGCTATTCGACTTGTTCATGCCAACCCTTACGACGTCCGCTGATCTCTGGCCACGATCTTTCCGAGCACCGACCACGGATTCCTGATCCCTGACCTCGACATGATCCACCCCCATGCTTGAATCCCGCGTCCTCCCGCAGCGGCGCCTTCCCGTCGCCGCTCGCGCGATCGTCGTGCTGCTCATAGGAGCCGGCCTAGCACTCCTCTATGCGAAGAAGATCGAGCGACGCATGCCGGACTATGAGGTGTACCGCCGCGCCGCGGCCCGGGCGGCGCGCGCGGAGCCTCTTTACCGACCCAGCGACGGGCACTATCAGTTCAAGTTCCTCGATCTGCTATCTCGTGATCATCGGCGGGCTCGTCGCGCTGCGGGCGCAGAGGGTGGCGTGAACGGCTGACAGCTATCAGCTGTCAGCTCTCAGCTTCGTGCGGAATTCACGCCCGACTCGAGTGAATTCCGGGACTATGGCCAAGTGGGCACCATCCATGTGAACACATACGCCTGCAGCATCACGATGACGCCCATGATCGTGACGAGGCCGAGGCTGTGCCAGAAGACGAACCGCAGGATCTGGCCCTCCTGGCCGGGCTGATTCGTCGCGGCCGTTGCCACGACGATGCTCTGTGCGTCGATCATTTTTCCCATGACGCCGCCCGTGCTGTTCGCCGCGGTGATCAGCACCGGATTGAGACCGAGCTGCTGCGCCGTAATTTTCTGCAAGCTGCCGAAGAGCACGTTCGAGCTCGTGTCTGAGCCTGTCAGCGCAACGCCCAGCCATCCGAGGAACGCCGCGAAGAACGGATACAGGACACCCGTGCGCGTGAAGGCGAGACCGAGCGTCGCGTCCGTGCCTCCGTAGCGCGTGACGAATCCGAGCGAGAGCATGAACGCGATCGTCAGAAGAGACCATCGCATCCGAATCAGGGTCATACGGACCATCTGGCCGACGATGCGCTTGGGAATCCGGAGATAGATGACCGTTACGAATGAAGCCAGGAGGATCGCCGTCCCCGTGGCGGACAGCCAATTGAACGTGAACCTCGCAGCCTCCGCGTTCCTGGCTTTGTACGCGGGCTCTTGGAGACGAGCGCGATCGACAGGCGCGGTCACGACCGGATAGTCGCGGTAGACCATCTGATGGAGCCCCGGGACGTTGAATGCGGGAGACAGCACGGGATGCGGCGAGGGTGGGCGCCCCGTCGACAGATAGCTCGCTGCGCCGGCGGGCCCCGCGTTGAGGAAGGCTTTCACCGTGCCCGCGCCCCATGCCGTTACGAACACGGACAGAAAAATCCATGGCATCCACGCGCGGAGGATCGAGGCGGTGGTCAGCGCCGGACCTGAAGGCCGCGCACCTGTTGAGACGTGCCGGGCCTCGTCCCCCGACCGGGTGATTCCGCCAGGCGAAAAATCCCACTGCTCCCGCGGTTTCCACCAGAGGCAGAAGAGACCAAGGCAGCCGAGCGACGCGAGCCCGCCGATAATGTCCACGAGCTCGGGGCCGACGTAGTTGCTCCAGAGAAACTGGACGATGGCAAACGATCCTCCGCTGACGAGGACGGCCGGCCAGACGCCTCGCAACCCACGCCAACCGCTCATGGTCACGACCAGCCATGCCGGAACGATCAGCGAGACGATCGGCAGCTGCCGCCCGGCCATCGCGCTCAGCACCCCTGCCGGAATATCGGTGATCGCCGCCAGGGTCAGGATCGGCGTGCCAATCGCCCCGAAGGCGACCGGCGCCGTATTGGCGATGAGCGAGAGACCTGCGGAGTAAAGCGGAGTGAAACCCAGACCGTTGAGCAGAGCGGCGGTAATCGCGACCGGTGTGCCGAAACCGGCCGCCCCCTCGATGAACGCACCGAACGAGAACGCGACGAGGAGCGCCTGGATGCGTCGATCGGCGGAGAGCCGCGCGACTGACGTCTTCACGGCCTCGAACTGCCCCGCCGCGACGGTCAGGTTGTACAGGAAGACGGCGTTGACGACAATCCAGCCAATCGGAAAGAGCCCGTAGGCCGCGCCGTCGACCGCTGCGCCGAGCGCGGTCGAAACGGGCATCCCGTAGACGACGATCGATACGAGCAGCGCCGCGGTCAGGCCCGTGAGCGCGGCCCAATGTGCTTTCCACTCCAGCAGTCCCAGACTGATCAGCAGCAGAACAATAGGGATCGCCGCGAGCACCGTACTCAACCAGGCATGGTGGAGCGGATCGTAGAGTTGAACCCACTCCATCAGACGACCCTCGACTCTCGTCCCGATTTCGGCATGCGAAACGCTCCGGCTCGTGTGATCCGCTGCCGAATGGCAGCGGTCCTAGACGATATACTGTCGCCCGCACAGGCGACAGAGAAACGAAGGTCTCAACATGCCGACAGATCGCACCGAGGCCGCCTACACGGTGGCAAGGCAGCAATATGCCGACCACGGCGTCGACACCGGCGCCGCGCTCGCGGCGCTCGCGCAGGTGCCCGTTTCGCTCCACTGCTGGCAGGGCGACGATGTCGGCGGATTCGAGAACTTTGGGGAATCGCTCGGCGGAGGCATCGCCGCGACCGGGAACTACCCGGGACGCGCGCGCACGCCTGACGAGTTGAGGTCGGACGCCGCCAAGGCGCTGTCACTCATACCCGGCACGCACCGATTCAATCTGCACGCCTTTTACGGGGACTTCGGCGGCAAGCGTGTCGAGCGCGACGAGATTGGACCGGAACATTTCGCCGGATGGATCGACTGGGCGAAGTCGCTGGGGATTGGTCTCGACTTCAACCCGACGTTCTTCTCGCACCCCAAGGCGGCCGACAACTTCACGCTGGCACACCAGGACGCAGGAGTCCGGAAGTTCTGGATACGTCACGCGATCGCGTGCCGTCGTGTAGGCGCCGCGATGGGTGCCGCGCTCAGTAAACCCTGTGTGACGAACCACTGGATCCCGGACGGCATGAAGGACACCCCGGTGGATCGCCTGCGTCCCCGCGAGCGCCTGATAGCGTCACTGGACGAAATCTTCCAGGCTCCCGTCGATCGCGCTCACAATCTCGATGCGGTCGAAGGCAAGCTGTTCGGCCTCGGCATCGAGAGCTACACGGTCGGCTCGCACGAGTTCTATTTCGGCTACGCGGCGTCCCGCAAGCTGCTCTACACGCTCGATACGGGCCACTACCACCCGACGGAGACCATCGTCGACAAGAT
Source organism: uncultured Acidobacteriota bacterium (assembly GCA_963730995.1). Taxonomy (GTDB): domain Bacteria; phylum Acidobacteriota; class Vicinamibacteria; order Vicinamibacterales; family 2-12-FULL-66-21; genus CAVSUB01. The sequence continues at coordinate 2,237,137 of CAVSUB010000013.1, forward strand.
CAGCGCCGTGTTGATGTTCGTGCCGGAGATCCTCCTGCACGTCAGCCGCGGCGTCCGCTGGGACAGCGATCACGTGGTCGTTCTGAACGATGACATCGCGGCGATCGGTCAGGAGCTCGTGCGCGGCAACTTCCTCGAACGAACGCACCTCGGCCTGGACTTCTTCGACGCCAGCATCAATCGGATCGCCGCGTGGGTGGTCGGCACGCGCAACATGCTGAAGTCATTGCTGGCGGCGATGATCGAGCCGACGGCAAAGCTCCGGGCCGTCGAGGCCGCGGGCGACTTTACGTCGAGGCTGGTGCTGCAGGAAGAGTTCAAGACGCTGCCGCTCGGCGCCGTCTGGGACTACTACTGCGCAACCAAGGGTGTGCCTGTTGGTCCGTGCTGGCTTTCGGAAGTCAAACAGTACGAGTCGAGCGTGTTGTCCCGCAGAGCGTGAGCGTAGCCTCTTCTCATGAGGCCTGTGGAAGACCGACGCTCGGATACGTAGTCAGGCCTGTGAATTTCACACGAGATCAAGAGAGCAGGAGACCAGAAGGTTTTCTACTCATCTCCTGACCTCCTGATCTCCTGTCCAAGACAAGATCGGGCGACGTGAATCCTGCAAAGACCGTACGCAGCTGATCGAGGATCTTTCCGACCGGATTCTCGGGCAGATCGTTGAGGTGCGGTCGAGCGATCAGCTCGACGATCCTGGCCGGAAACTCGGACATCATCTCCCCTGGGCGAATGCTCTGCTGTTCTGACACTTCGATCTCCTTGCGCAGTTTCTCGCGAACGCGCTGCAGCCGTTTTCGCATGGCCGCTTCGTCGACTCCGGCATCCCGTGCAAGCCGGGCCGTGCTCCATCGCCCGTGATAGCGGCGATCGCAGAGCCGGCGCTCGTCAGCGGTCAGCGTGAGCAGCGCGCGGGCAAGCCGAAGGCGTTGCGGCTCGGACCAGCTCGTCTCGGCTTCGTCCAGCACGGGGATCTCCGGAACATCATCCAGACGCAGCAGGGTGACACGGCGCGCCCGGCGCATGTTCAGGGACACAGTAATGACGATGCGACGCAGCCAGCCCGCAAAAGCGCAGGGCTCCTCCAGCTCGCGGAGCCGCCGGAACGCCCGCAGGTACGCCTCTTGGGTTGCATCCTCAGCCAGCCCCGGGTCGCGGACGACCGCAACCGCGACGGCATAAGCCATCTTCTGCGTCGCCTGGACGATGCGGCCGTATGCGTCGAGGTCGCCCGCCTGGCCCCGGATCACGAGATCGTTCAGAGGAGTCACGGGGTTTCCCTATCGCTCGCTACTGATTGAAAGGACACAGCGACATCCGGAATGTGACTGACGGCCCATACCGAAGCTCACTTGAGTTGACGTCAATTGCGGGTCCTGTCGCCCGGCAGCCCCGCCCGTCCTCGGCGCCAAGGCGCTTGTCACGCGTGAGGCGCCTGCGCGGCGGGCGGGGCGGCCCCGCCGGGCGCCACCCGCGTTGTCAACTCAGGTGAGCTTTGGGAATAGCCTCTATCGACGGGCCCGCGCAATCCGCTCGGTCTTCGCCCCTTCGTCCGACCACAGCCGGAACGTCAGCGACGCCGCTCCGAGCTCAATGGCGTCGCCGTCGGCGAGGGCTCGAACCACCGTGAGCTTGCGGCCGCCGACGAACGTCCCGTTGCTGCTCTGAAGGTCCTCGATCGACACCTGATCTGGCTCAACCGATATCCGCGCGTGCCGTCGCGACACTCCGGAGGCGTCCACCCACACGTTGCACCGCGGATCCCGACCCACGATGTTCTCGCCCTCAGTCAGCGGCAGCGTCTGATCGTTCCAGACCAGCCAGCATCTGCAACCGGAGGATCGGCCAACGGCTCCTGCGGCCGGCTGCTCCGCGACCGTACCGCAGAACGCATAGCCCACTCTGTGCACCGTGCGGATGAAACGTGCCTCCCGCGAGTCGTCGCGAAGAACCTGCCGGATCTCGGCGACGACGACGCTCAGATTGGCGTCGCCGACGAAAGCTCCGGTCCAGACGCGATCGTGTATCTCGGTCTTGGTGACGACGTTCGGCCGCCGATCGAGGAGCAGCCTCAGCAGATCGAAGGCCTTCGGCGAGACGTGCGTTCGGCGGCCGCCCTCGAGCAGCTCGCGCGTCTCGGAATCGAAAACGAACGTGCCGAACGCCACTCTCATGGTCGGTGCGTAGAAGGCCGAAGCCTGGGAAATCCTTGGAACTCCCTTGAGACTTTATCGTAGCGAACGTTCATAGTTGCGTATCTGCCGGCTCCGCAGCGCGCCATCCTCTCGTCCGGTCCCGAATCTGCAGCCGCGACGACGGAACGACTGCCAACAGTCAGGCGTTATATCTCAATGGTATCCCTCGGCACCCAACGGAGGTCGGAGATGGCAGCGGCGGTGAGAGCACCGAGCGGGCGGAAGATCTGGAAGGCGGTCCGGGACGAGCTGATGTTGAACCTCTATCCCCTGCCCTTCAGCACCATCGCGCCGACGGTCTACCACGTCTACCTGCACCCCGACGACTTCGACACGATCGACGGCGTGGCCGCCCGTGTTGTCGGGCAGATCCAGCAGGCGCTGACGGCAGAAGTCGAGAAGGTCAACCTGGGGCTCCGCCGGTCCACGCGCCGCGTCTTGAGCCGCCTCCTGGACCGTGAAGAGCTGCCGCCGATCGAGGTCCCGGGATCGGGTTGGGAAGTGCACTTGTGTGCGGATCGCAACGGCGAGCTCGAACGTGGCCAGATCGGCATCGTCTCGACGCTCGCGATGCCAGCGCCCGCTGAGTACGCCGGCACCCCCACGACCCGCATCGTCAGGAGCGTAGTCGGGGGTGGGCGGCGGACGGCGACGAGCACCACCAGTGAAGCCGGCCCGGCCGCGGCGCCTCCTGCGGCAACGCCAGGGGCGACCAGAGTCGAACCCGCGCGGAGCGCTGAAACTCCCGCACGCAGCGCTGAAAGCCCGCGGAGCGCTGAGATCAAAGACGCCCGGGACAATCGGGAGCGTGCGCGCCTGACGTATGAGGATCAGCAGGGCCCGCACGTGTTCCTCATGCGGAAAGACTCGGTCTCGATCGGCCGCGGAGGGAGCTCGGCATGGGTCGACGTGCAGGTCTCCGGTAGCTCCAAAGTGTCGCGCGAGCACCTGCGTCTTCGCGTCGATCCCGGCGGTCAGTTCTTCATCCAGGACGTCAGCCTGTGGGGCACGTCGGTTGACGGGAAGCCCATACCGCCCGCCGTCAAGAGCGCGGAAGGCGTGACGCAGCCAGGACCCGAACAGGCGCTGCCCGCGAGAGCGCGGATTGGCCTGGCCGACACCGTCGTCATCGACTTCGAGGCGACGACAGCCAAATGACGTGGCTCTATTGGCTGGACGGCCTGTTGTTGATTGCGCTGCCGTCAGCTCTCGCATGGCTCGTCTATCTCGCGCGGATCTTCGATCGTGAATGAAACCACTGCGGCCATGCCGGCGCTTCAGGCGGCGTACCGCACCGATCCGGGACGCGTCAGGACCAACAACGAAGACGTGCCCCTCGTGGACACGGAACGTGGTGTCTATGGAGTGATCGACGGCGTCGGTGGCCAGGCGGCCGGCGAGTTCGCCGCGGCCATCGCGTACAACGTCATCCTCCAGCGACTGGCGCGTCCGCTCGGCACGCCTTCGGAACGTGTGCGCGAGGCCATCGCGCTCGCGAACAACGAGATCTTCCGCCGCGCCGGCACTTCCGGCGAGCTGGCGGGCATGACCTGCGTCGTCACCCTCGCCATTGTCAACGACGGGCGCCTGACGATCGGGCACGTGGGCGACAGCCGTCTCTACAAGCTGGGCCCCGAGGGCATGCAGAAGTTGACGCACGATCACTCGCCCGTGGGCGAACGGGAGGATGCGCAGGAGATCGCCGAAATCGACGCGATGCGACACCCGCGCCGCCATGAGGTCTTCCGCGACGTCGGCGGCGCGCTGCGCGACAAAGACGAAGACGACTACGTCGAAGTGGTGGAGGACGTTCTCGAGAGGGACACCGCAATCCTGCTCTGTACGGATGGCCTGACCGACATGGTCCCGTCCACGACGATCGAGCGTCTCGTGCATCGGCACGCCGGAGCTCCGAACGCCGTCGTGGAGGCGCTGGTTTCCGCCGCCAACGATGCTGGCGGGCGCGACAACGTCACCGTCGTCTACGCCGAAGGACCGGACTTCGCGCGCGCAGTACGTGGGCGCTCGCCGAACGGAGCACCCGCCGCTCCGCCGCGCCTCTCGGACAATGGGGTCGACTCGGAACCGACAGAGCGACGCGTCGAAGCCAACCCGGCCGCGTCGTTCTTTCGCTGGATCGTGCACAGCAGGACCACATGGTTCGCGCTTGGAGCGATCGCCGGCGTGCTGGGCGCCCTTCTGCTCGTGTGGCGGACGCCGGACACCGAGATCGGCGGCGCACGCACCATCGGCGTGGGATCGAGCGCATCGTTCACCTCCTCGTCGCTCGCAGCGGCCGCCAGCGCGGCGCGCGCGGGCGACGTGTTGCGGCTCGAGCCAGGCATGTACGCGGAGCGGGTGACGCTTGGAGACGGCGTCAGCCTCGTCGCGCGGGTCCCGGGCAGCGTGACTTTCGTTCGGCCGTCGCTCCCAGGAGACGTCTCGAACAGTGAGTGGATCGCCATTACGGCCTCCGGCGATCTTGGCGCGCGCATTTCCGGGATACGGATCGAATCCACCCTCGAGTTACCGATCGACGTCGGGATACGCGTCACAGGTCAAAGCGGGGCGCTTGACCTCGTGGAGCTGTCCGGACCGATGCGAGCGGGGATCGAGCTGGCGCCTGGCGCGTCCGCCACGCTGAACGGCGGGCGTTTTTCGGTGACCGCGACCGCGCTCCTCCTCGGCGAACGCGCACAACTCGCGGCTGACGGCAACGTCATCCTGCGCCCGGTGCGAGCTCCAGCCGCACCGCCCGTCACGGTCGGCGAAGGCGCCGAAGCCATCCTTCGCCAGAACGTCTTCGTCGGTTACGGCAGCGACGTCGTGAAAGGCGTCTCGGCCAGCGACCGGCAACAAATTCTCGCCGCCAACGTCATAGTCAGCGCGGAGCCTTCGCTTCGCTGAGAGGTTGGAGAGCACCAATGTCGTGGCAGGTGGGGGGATATGCAACCGAGAGCGAGAAACCCTTCGATCAGGGTAGCTTCGGCACGGTCTGGCGGGCGCGACGGGTCAGTGACGATGCCCGCGTGGCCCTGAAGCTGGTGCTCCTCACGGACGCGGCCGACTCACGGGAGCGCATCGCTGCGGAACGACACGGGGCAATGCTGCAGCAGCGCTTTCAGCAGACCCACGGCATGGTGCCGACGGTGTACGACTTCGGATACGACGCCGACGAAAACCTCTTCATCGCGATGGAGCTCGTCGAGGGAGGTGCGCTCACCGATCTCATCAAGACGGCCCCTCTCGACCCGAATGTCGCTGCCGGATACGCGATCCGCATCTGCGAGTTCCTCGACAGGGCGCACAGCTTCGCGACGACAGTGGAGGGCGAGCCGTACAATCGCCTCGTCCACGCGGATTTGAAGCCGAGCCACCTGCTCGTCGGCCCGTCGGGCGATGTGAAGGTCCTCGACTTCGGCATCGCGAAGGCACTGGCCAAGACGACGCAGGTCACGACCAACAACTGGGGAACATCAGCCTACGCGTCGCCCGAACGTCTCGAGCACGGTCACGTCAACGAGCACGTCGACTTCTGGTCGCTCGGGGTGATCCTCTACGAGATGCTGGCCGGTCATCGGCCCTACCCCGGCCTCGAACGAAATCCCAGCCAGCTCGAACGAGCGATCCGCGGCAATGCGCCGCGGGCGCCGCTGCCCGCCTCGTGCCCCGCGGCAGCTGGCGTCGATCGTCAGCAAGATGCTGGCCTATCAGATCGAGCATCGATACCCGACAGCCGCAGCGATCAAGTCCGACCTTCAGCTGTTCCTCGATGGCCAGGCGCCACTCGCCATGAGCGATTACGTCACGCCCGCCACGATGCCGATCGCGCGGTCCGAGCAGACGCAACCCATCGAGACCGCCCGCGTGATGCCACCGGTGGTGGAGCCGCTGCCGCCGACCGATCCCCTTCCGGCGATCCCTCCAGCGCCGCCCGCAGTCCCGACGCCGCCACCGGTACGAAGAGGCGGCATCAGGTATTTGATCCGCGGCGCCGGGTGGGCGGCGATGCTCCTGTTGCTCGTCGCCATCATTACGACCGAGGGCGTCGCATGGGTCGCCGCCGAACGATTCCGCAACTCGCTCGACGGCATCGACGGCCGTCCACTGGCCGAGACACGAGCGAGCTACGAGGGCATCCGGGCGCGGAGCATGCTCGGCACCGGGCTGCACCTTCGTGTGGACAGGTTGCTTCGTTCCCGCCTGGTGGCGATGGCCGACAGAGTGATCGCCGACTACCGTCGGGACGAACCGACGATGACGGGGCCGGACTGGCGGCTGGCGCAACAGGCGCTTCGCTGGGCCACACAGATCTCCCCGGGCGATCAACGACTCCGGGCAAAGCTCCTGAACTGCGACGCGCACGTGATCCGCCTTGCGGCCCGCACGCAGTCTGCGTCGGCGGCCCGGACGACCTATCGCCGAGCAGTCGAAAGGTTCCAGGCGGCCGCCGATCTCGATGGCGACTCGTACGACCCGTATCTGGGAATCAGCCGGATTGCCGTCTACGGTCTGGGCGACGTCGACCAGGCGGCTTCGGCGATTCAAGAGGCCGAAAAGCGCGGATACGTCTCCGGACGTCGTGAGCGGGCCCTGCTCGGAGACGGCTATCTTCGACGGGCGACCGCGGCATGGAGCACCGCGAGGACGCTTTCGGGCGATCAACGCCGGCGCGAGCTGGAGAAGCTGCGTGGCGACTACAAGGGCTGCGTGGATGCTTTCGATCCCATCGTGGGTTTCGGAAACGCCGCGAAGAACCTGGAGATTTGCAAGGGACAGTTGGAGCGGATCGACGAGGAGCTCGGCACGGACACCGTGAAGGTGCAGGGCTTCTGATGCGTGTCATCTCGGCGACGAACGAACGCGTCCATACGCGTGAAGGGTTTCTGACGGGCAGCGCGCCGACGGCCATGCGCGCAGCGAACATCGAGCTCCTGGGCCTGGTGTTCTGCTCGGCCGTGGTGGCGCTCGGCCTCTGGCTGACGACCTGGGGTCGCCTGGCGCAGCTCGACGAAGACGACAGCACCGTCCGATCCGTGGTCGACCTCAGAACGTTGCACGACCCTTCGAAGCTCGCGGCCCTGCTGACCATGTTCGAGAGCCCGGCCGAGCGCCAGGCCGCCGCCACCCTTCTCTTTCGGCGCGCCGTCAGCGACGCGCCCGTGCTCGATCACGTCGGCGGCCTTGCCGACGTCACGCTCGCGGCGGCCGACGTGCGGGCCAGTCCGCGCCTGCGCCAGCTGCGCGCGCGGCTCGAGCGCCGGCCCGCCGCGACGCGGGTCGCGATCCTGACGCCGGCGGACATTGCTTCACTGAAGCCGGGACTCGTCGTCCGCAGCCGTGCCGACTTTGCTGATGCGATCAGACGGGCGGCGCTCTGGTTCTTCGCAGCCTTCGCGATGGCGCACCTGCTGCGCCGCTGGCGTGGAGCGGTGGACGATCCACTGGTGCTCCCTGTCCTGCTGATGCTGTCCGGCATCGGCCTGATCAGCATGGTCGCGCTGCGGGATCCGCTCCGGGACACGCTGACGGCGTCGGCGTTCGCCAAGGGAATCGCGGGCGGGCTCGTGCTGCTCCTCGCCGCATCGGAAGTGGATTTCGAGGCGTCGCCGCTGCGCCGCGCGGTGATCGCGCCGCTCGGTCTGGCGCTGGGCCTCGCGGCGCTGCTGCTGGTGCTGGGCACGGGGCCGGGCACGAGCGGCGTCAAGGTGAATCTCTTCGGCGTACAGCCGGTCGAAGCCATCCGGCTCCTTGTCGTCTTCGCGCTGGCCGCCTACTTCGCTCGACGGCTCGACTTCCTGCGTGAGCTGTCGGAGGCGCCCACGGCAACGCCTTCGTGGCTGCGCGGCGTGCGCATTCCGCGCTGGAAAGACGTTCGTCCGGTCGTCGTCAGCATGGCCCTCGTGCTCGCCTTCTTCTTTCTCCAGAAAGATCTCGGTCCGGCCCTGGTGCTGTCGTGCGTGGTGATGGCGTTGTACGCGATCGCGCGCGGACGCGTCGCGTTCGTCTTCGCCGGCTTCGGCCTGCTGTTCCTCGGCTTCGCCGCGGCGTATCTGATCGGACATCCGTCGACAGTCGGCCAGCGGGTATCGATTTGGCTGAACCCCTGGAACAACGGCGTCGCGGGCGGCAACCAGATCGCTCACGGGCTGTGGGCCCTCGCGACCGGATCGATCTGGGGCAGCGGCCCCGGACTCGGCAGTCCGCAATCGATTCCTGCCGGCCACACGGACTTCGTGCTGGCCGCAGTCGGCGAGGAACTCGGATTCGTCGGTGTCGCGGTAGTCGTCGGACTCTATGCGATCCTGAGCTGGCGGTGTCTCCGTGTCGCGGCACGCGCACCAGGGGACTACACGGCATTTCTGGCTGTCGGCGTCGCGCTCGCGCTCGTCGTCCAGGCCTTCGTGATCGGCAGCGGCCTGCTCGGGCTGTTTCCTCTGGCCGGTGTTGTCACGCCGTTTCTCAGCTACGGGCGCTCGTCGATGCTTGCCAACTGCTTCGCTGTCGGCGTCGTGCTCGCCGTGGCGAGGCGACGCGGGCCGATTCGCCCGCACCTGCATCGTCCTCTGCGCACGCTGGCTGCCGTGCTCACGGTCTTCGGCGGTGCGGTTCTCGCCCGGGCCGGATGGGTCCAGGTCGTGAGGGCGGACACGTTTGCGACTGCCTCCAGCCTGAGCGAGCAGGCGGACGGAGGCTACAGGTTCGAATACAACCCCCGGCTGATCGCGGCGGCGCGACGGATCCAGCGCGGCACGATATACGACCGCAACGGGCTGGTGCTCGCGACGAGCAGGCCGCAGGAGATCGGGTCGATCGAGAGCGCCTACAAGAAGGCAGGAGTTCAGCGCGAGCGGGCGTGCGAATCGTCCGATGCGCGGTGTTATCCGCTGGGTGGCGTCCTCTTCAGCGTTCTCGGGGACTGGGATCGTCAGACGAACTGGGGCGCACGAAACACCTCGTTCCTCGAGCGCGACAGCGACGCCAGGCTCAAAGGCTTCGACGACGGCCAGCGCGTCGTGAGCGTCGTCAATCCGAGGACCGGCGCACACGAGCGGACCATCAAGCGCGACTACACCGAGATCCTCCCATTGGCGAGACACGGCTTCGACTCGAGCCGGCCGGGTGTCTCGACGCTCCTCGCTCGTCCACGAGACCTGCGGTCGTCGATCGACGCGCGACTCCAGGTGCGGGTCGCGTCGGCGCTGCGGACCGGCATCACCCGCGGCGGCCACACGCGCGGCGCCGCGGTCGTCATCGACGTCGACAGTGGCGAAGTGCTCGCGTCCGTCAGCTATCCATGGCCGGCGGCGGAGATCGACAAGACGCCCGCGCCGCCGGCCGATTCCGAAGAAGCTGCCGAAGCGCTGCTGGACCGGGCGCGCTACGGGCTCTATCCGCCCGGTTCCACGTTCAAGCTGCTCGTCGCGGGCGCCGCGCTACGCAGCAGCCCCGCCGTCCAGAACCAGACGTTCGCGTGCGTCCGGCTGCCGGACGGCCGCGTCGGGAATTTCGTTCGGGGCTGGTCGCGGCCCGTCCGCGACGATCCAATGGATACGGCGCCGCACGGCGACGTCAACCTGCGACACGGGCTCGTCGTATCGTGCAACGCGTACTTTGCGCAGCTGGCACTTCGACTCGGGCCTCAGCCGATCCTTGACGCAGCGTCCTTCTTCCAGATCGAGGCCGCGCGGCCCGCGACAGCGTCAGCGCTCCAACGGACGCTGCCCCACGCCGGCTACGGTCAGGCGGATGTGCTCGTATCACCACTGAAGATGGCGCGCGTGGCCGCCGCAATTGCCGGGCACGGGATCGTACAACCGGTGCAATGGACGATCGATGCCGCAGCGCCGTCCGACGAGCCAGAACAACGCCCGGCCCAACTGCCTCAAGTCCGTTTTCTCTCTGATGCCGACGCCGGGACGCTTGGACGTTACATGCGGGAGGCGGTCACGTCAGGCACCGGCCGAACGCTCGTCGGCAACGCCACCGCGATCGCAGGCAAAACGGGCACGGCCGAGGTGGACGCCGGACGCGCCCATTCCTGGTTCGCCGGCTTCGCTCCGTTCGGGGGAACGCGCCGGATCGCCTTCGCGGTCATCGTGGAGAACGCCGGCTACGGCGCGCGGGCCGCTGCACCGATCGCCGGCGAGATCGTCGACGCCGCGCGCGATCTCGGGCTCTTGAAGTAGGACTGGAGTTGGATGTGACCGCACGCTTCTCGGAGATCGGCAAGGACCTGCAGTCGCGACTCAAGAAGTTCTTCGACACGCCCCTGGATGAAGCCGCCACGCCACTCGAGATCAGCCAGGCTGTGCTGGACGAGGTCGAGCGCCGGGTGGAGCCGGTCGGACGAGGGCGCAGAGTCTTCCCCTACACACGACTCCTCCTCCGCGTCCGGCAGGTGCACGCGGATCGCGCGCCGCTCGAATCGGCTCTCGACGGGATCGACCTCAAGATACGCGAACGGCTGGCGGAGGTCCGCTGCGAGGCGCCGCGCACGATAGACGTCCGGGTGGCGTTCGTGGAGGAATCGCCGGCCGAATGGAGGCCGGATCAGATGTTCGCGATCGACTACTTCCGGGAAGCCGAGACACACGCGGGCGTCGAGGCGCAGACCCCGCCGCCGGCCGTTCATGTTGCAGTGCTGCGGGGCACCGCGACGGAAAGCTCCTACACGTTCACCGAGCCGGTGATCTCGATCGGAAGGAGCTCGGATCCGACCGACGAGCTCGGACGCATGCGCCGCAACCGGGTGGCATTCCTCGATACCGTCGATGGCGTGACGGAGACCGTCGGACGCGCGCACGCGCGGCTGCGATTCGACGTGACGTCCCGGGAATACCGACTCTTCGACGACGGGAGCAGCAACGGGACAGCGATCATCCGAGGTAGCGCGACGATTACCGTGCCCCCGCGCGACCCTCGTGGTGTGCGCGTGCAATCCGGGGATGAGGTCCAGGTAGGGCGCGCGGTGATCAAAGTGATCGTTGGAGCGTGATCTCGGAGGGGATAGAGGTAACGGAGACGCTCACAAACGGAGCAACGGAGAGAACGGAGGCGAAACGGAGAGGCAGGGATGGCTACGTGAATTCGGCTTGCTCGCGCCGCGCTACGCGCGGCGGAGTGAGCGGATCGGCGGGAGATCGTGAACCCAGAACGAATGACATTGGTTCACGATCTCCCGCCGGTCCGCTCACTCCAGCGCCCGCCCTTGGGCGGGCGCGCGAGCGGACGGACGCGTCAGAGAATCGCGGCCCATTCTTCTCCGTTCGTCCTCCGTTCTCTCCGTTGCTCCGTTTGTGAATCTCCATTCACTCCGCAACCTCCGGACTACTTCGCGACGCCGAACGTGAACACTGTCTGCGACTCGTACGCGCCCCCCGGGCGCAGGATCGTCGAAGGGAACTTCGGCTGATTCGGAGAGTCCGGGAAATGCTGCGTCTCGAGGCACAGGCCGCTCCGGCGCTGATACGCTCGCCCGCCCTTGCCGACGACCTTCCCGTCGAGAAAATTACCTGTATAGAACTGCACGCCCGGCTCGGTGGTCGACACTTCCAGCGTGCGTCCGGTCTTCGGTTCGACTACCCGCGCCGCAAGCTGCCGGCTCGCGCCCTTTCTCGTCAACACCCAGTTGTGATCGTAGCCGCCGCCGTTCTTGAGCTGCTCGTTCGCCTGGTCGATGCGCGCGCCGATCGCGGTCGCTGTGCGGAAATCGAAGGGCGTGCCCTCGACGGGCGCGAGATCGCCCGTCGGGATCAACGTATTGTCGACGGGCGTGTATCGGTCGGCCGCAATCATCAGTTGATGGCCGAGGATGTCGCCGTCACCCGCCAGATTGAAGTACGAGTGCTGTGTCAGGTTGACCGGCGTCGCCTTGTCCGACGTCGCGTGATAGTCGATGACGAGCTCGTTACGGTCGGTCAGCTCGTAGGCGATCCGAACGTCGAGGTTGCCCGGATACCCTTCTTCCCCGTCCGGGCTCCGGCGCGAGAATGCCACGCCCGTCTTGCCTTGAAGTAACTCCGCCTTCCACACGACCTTGTCGAAGCCTTTGAGACCTCCGTGGAGATGGTTCGGCCCGTTGTTGGTCGCGAGCGTGTAAGTGTGCCCGTCGAGTGTGAAGCGCCCTTTGGCGATTCGATTGCCGTAGCGCCCGACAACAGCCCCGAAATACGGCGAGTCTTTGAGGTAGCCCTCGATGGTGTCGAAGCCAAGGACGATGTCGCCTGGACGTCCGTTCCTGTCGGGCGTGACGATCGACGTGATGATGGCGCCGTAGCTCGTCGCTTTGACCTCGACGCCGTGCGCGTTTCGAAGCGTGAAGATCTCCACGTTTTGTCCTGACACTGTACCGAACGACGACCGCGTCACGCCGGACGTCGGCGTCACATTGGGTGCGTCCGCCTTGGGCGTGGCCTGCGGGCCAAAACGAACGGTCGAGACCGTCGCGCAGAAGAGAACGATAAGTCGAGCGAGCTTGTTCACTCCAGGTCTCCCCTGAGCTGCATCATCCCGGTCATCGCTGCGTCCGTCAAGCGCTGACCGACCGCCTGGCGGCATCCTTGATATGCTGTGACGGCCTAGGGCGAGCCTCGCCGTAGCTCTTGCGGAGGCGGGCGGGGCGAAGCCCCCCGGTTCAGGAGGACGTCGTGAAAAAGCGCGTGCTGATCATCACGGGAGATGGCGGGGAGAGCTACGAGACCTGGTACTCGGTGCATCGGTTCCAGGAAGAGGGCTACGAGACCCGCGTCGCGGCACCCTCGAAAAAGCGCCTGAACCTCGTGATGCACGACTTCGAGCCGGGGTGGGACACCTACAAGGAAGCGCCGGGCTACATCATGGAGTCGGACCTGACGTTCGGTGATGTCTCTGTCGCCGACTACGACGCCGTCTTCTGCATTGGCGGCCGGGCGCCAGAGTACCTCCGGAACGACCCGCGCGTGCTGGCCATCCTGCGTGAGTTCGACACGACCGGGAAGTGGATCTTCGCGATCTGCCATGGCGTGCAGCTGGTGGCAGCCGCAGGACTCCTCACCGGGAAGAAGGTGACGTGCTACGAGCACGTCCGCCTCGAGGCCGAGGCGGCCGGCGGTCGCTACGTCAAAGCCGACGCCGTGCGTGACGGCCGCCTGGTGTCGTCACCCACATGGCGGGAGCATCCAGCGCTCTACCGCGAGGTCTTCGCCTGCTTGCGGGAAGCGGTGGCGACGTAACAGATCGTCGTGCCGAAAGATCCCGTGTTCTACGCTGGAGGAGGCGCGGGCTGAAGCCCGCGCGAACCGTATGCCGATCTCGTGCTCCCGCACGCTCACCCAATAACTGAGCAAGCCGTAGATACCTACCATCCTGCCACCCCTGCCTTCTTCATCATTGCCAGCGTCGTGTCGAGCCCCAGCTTCGCGCCGTCCTCTGCGGACATCTCCGGTGGAATTCGCCCCAGCGGCTCCGGGCTCACGCCGTCCGCATACCCGATCTTCTTGAGCGCCTGGAGAAAGCCGATCAGATCGATGCTGCCCTCTCCCGGCATGAAGCGCTGGTTGTCGCGCACGTCCTCGGGTGGCGCCGGCTTCGCGTCGGAAATGTGGACGTGAACGATGCGATCGCCGCCGGCGGCGAGGATGTCGCCGATGGTGCCGCCTGAGTGATGCCAGTGCCAGACGTCAAGCACGGCGCCCATGTTGAGGCCGCAATCCTTCGCGAGGGCGACAGTCTCCGGCAGCGTCCAGATGAACGGCGTCCGCGGCTGGCCGTCGCGTCCAGGCCCCTGACGCATGTACAAAGGCCCGAGGAATTCCATTCCCAGCCGCAGGTTCGACTTCTGCAGCACCTCGGACACCGCTGACATCCGCTCGACGACGACCTTTCGGTACTCGTCTTTCTTTTCAGGGGCCGTTGGCGCGGTCGCGGGCAGCACCACCATCATCTTCTTGCAGCCCACGGCCGACACGAACGCTGCATCCTCGGCAAGGCTCTTGAGGCCCTCCCGGAATTCCGCTGTCTCGCCTCCGAAAGGCAACGGCCGCGCCATCGGCAGGTTCGTGATGGTCGGCTTGATCTTGAGCTCGGCGAAGAGTGCCTTCGTCGCGTCGACGCCAGCCGTCTTCGCCGGACCGAGGTCCCAATCCACCCCGCCGAACCCGAGCTTCGCCGCAAGTCTCGCCTTGTCGACGCCACCGACTTTCGGGGTCAGCGCGCCGTTGAGGGAAACGAACATACCGGCGCTCGATTGTTGGGCCGCGGCGAGCGGTTTGGCGAATGCCGACAGTGCGCCTGCGCAGGCGGCACGCCCTAGAAAATCCCGACGGGTGAACACCACTCGCATGGGTCCTCTTCTGCTTGTAGCTGTCAGCTATTGGCTATCAGCTCTCAGCTACTAACCCAGCCCGCTCTTTTTCAATGCGTACTCGATCGCCTGCGTTGGCGCGGCATAGGTCGTCTGTGGCGTGTTGCCGCGGTAGTCGATGTCCTTGATCCCGATCTCGCTCGTGTAGAACGCGTCGACGGTCATCCGCCGGGCCCAGGAGAAGAACTCGATGCCCGGTGCGAGCTCGGGAGTCTGATTCCGGCGGTAGGCGATCAGGTCGAGGAGCTCGGTCTGGCGAGCCGGCGGTGCGCTGACGAAGTCTTTCTGGCCTCGCTGAACCATCGTCGTGTCCAGCCAGCCGAGGCCCTTCGTGTAGATGCCTTTCAGCTCGGCGTTCTCGCTGGCCATCATGTCGATCCATGCGGCGGCACCGGCTGCCAATGCGCCAGGCGCCCCGTTCTCGACGGGAATGATCAGATCGGTGAGGCGCTTGAGGGTCTCGTAGTCGTGGGCGGACAGCGCTTTGGGCGAGTACATCCCTCCGGAGGCAGCTCGCGCCTCGCCGGCCATCTGATGGACTTCCTGCGCGGCCGCGCGATCCACGAATCCGGTCGCCGCCAGCACGAGCCCCAACCGTCGTAGCGCGTCGCGGCGTGAGATGTCAGACATTGCCCTTCCTCATTTCTTCCGCGAGGTACTCCGCCGTGCGCCATGCCAGTGCGACGATCGTGTGAGTAGGGTTCTTGTCGGCATTGCTGACGAAGGGAGCCGCGTCGGCCACAAAGAGATTCTTGACCTCGTGCGCCTGGCAGTACTTGTTCAGGGGGCTCGTCTGCGGGTCGTCGCCCATGCGAACGGTGCCCACCTCGTGGATGATGGCGCCCCCGCGGGAGATTGGCGGCCGAGAGGCGTTCTGCGCAGTCGCCGTCCCGCCGCGCTCGCCCATCGCCGTCGTCGGTTGACCACCCGGAGCGTTGGGCTGCCCGGTCTGCGGACCCGCCTGCCCGGTCTGGGGCGCCTGCTGCCCGGGCTGCGCGCCGCGCGCGCCGCGGCCACCGCCTTGCGGCGCATTGACCCTTCCCCCATTCCTTCGAGGATCTCCCGGAAGGTCGCCTGCATGTGACGCACCTGGTTCAGCTCGTGATCGCTCCACTGCCAGTGGAAGCGCAGCACCGGAGTCCCCCAGCGGTCCTTCACCTCCGGGTCGATCTCGCAGTACGACTGCTCGTTGGGAATCATCTCGCCGCGGCCGGAAAGGCCGACCGAGGTGCCGTACTCGTCGCGGATCGCCTGCTTCATCGCGGTCCCATAGCCCTCGGTACGATTGACGACGCCGGTGAAGGAGCCGATGCCCGGCATGCCGTAGCCGCCACCGGTCTCGATGTGGTACCCGCGCGGGAAGTTCAACTCCTTGTGGCGATCCCACATCCACCACGGCACGTAGATGTGACTGCCGTAGCCGTCGGAGTTGTAGTGCGGCATCCCGGACAATGCGGGAATCATGGCCGACATGCTCGAGCCGACGGTGTCCATCAAATAACGCCCGACCTTGCCTGACGAATTGGCGAGCCCCTGCTGATGGCCTTTGCCCTTCGAGTTCAGGAGCAGGCGCGCGGACTCACACGCGCTGGCGGCAAGGACGACGGTGCGACATCGCACCTGCTGCTCGGTGCCTGTCGTCTTGTCGATGTAGGACACGGCCGTGACCTTACCGGTGTCGTCCGTGATGAGCTCGCGCGCCATCGAGTTCGCGAGCACCTTGACGCGCCCGGTTGCCATGGCCGGGAAAATCTGCACGTAGCTTGCCGCGTAGTTCGAAGCCGTCTGACAGCCGCGGCCGCACTGGCCGCAGTAGTGGCACGCGGGGCGTCCGTTGCGCGGCACCGTCGTCACCGCCCGACGGTCGGCGACCGCCTTGATACCGAGCTTCGCGCAGGACCGCTGGATGAGGACGTCGTGCGCACGGAATGGCGCCGGCGGATTGAAGATCCCGTCCGGCGCGCTGCGGATTCCCTCCGGCGTGCCGGTGACGCCGATGAACCGCTCGGCCTTGTCGTAGTACGGCGCCATGTCGGCGTAGGCGATCGGCCAGTCGAACCCGAGGCCGTCAGTGGACTTCGGCTTGAAGTCGTAATCCGCCATCCGCAGCGTGACGCGGCCATAGTGGTTCGTGCGTCCGCCGAGCACGCGCGAGCGGAACCACGAGAAATCGCTCCCCGGTGCGACCGTATAGGGCTCCCCCTCGAGCTGAACACCGCCGACCGTCGCGCTGAAGGTGAACCCGGTCGGCCCACCCGTGTACGCCTGCCCCTTCGCTCCGGCGCCGCGATGCGGCACCTGGTAGGGCCACATGTGTTCCTTGAAGTCCGCGGGGCCGATCATCGGACCCGCTTCCAGCAAGAGGACAGAAATCCCGAGATCGGCCAGCACCTTCGTGACGGTCCCGCCGCCGGCGCCGGAGCCGATCACCACCACGTCGTGGACGGCGGTGCTCGATGTGACCTGTGCCATTCTCGTGTCTTCTTTCTTTACTGCGGCGGGGCCCCACCCCCGCCGCTCATCCGGCGTTCGCTTCGCTCACGCCTGCTCAGCGGCGACAGCCTGCTTGCAGTGGCGGTTCTCGGGCCCTGGCTCCCTGCTTATTCGGCGCTCGCTTCGCTCACGCCTGCTCAGCGGCGACAGCCTGCTTGCAGTGGCGGTTCTCGGGCCCTGGCTCCCTGCTTATTCGGCGCTCGCTTCGCTCGCGCCTGCTCAGCGGCGACAGCCTGCTTGCAGTGCGGTTCTCGGGCCATCACTCGCTGGCTATTCGCGCTCGCTTCGCTCACGCCTGCTCAGCGGCGACAGCCTGCTTTCAGTGGCGGTTCTCGGGCCCTGGCTCCCTGCTTATTCGGCGTTCACTTCGCTCCCGCCTGCTCAGCGGCGACAGCCTGCTTGCAGTGGCGGTTCTCGGGCCCTGGCTCGCTGCCTATTCGGCGCTCGCTTCGCTCACGCCTGCTCAGCGGCGACAGCCTGCTTTCAGTGGCGGTTCTCGGGCCCCGGGCTCCCTGCCTATTCGGGCGTTCGCTTCGCTCACGCCTGCTCAGCGGCGACAGCCTGCTTGCAGTGGCGGTTCTCGGGCCCCGGGCTCCCTGCCTATTCGGGCGTTCACTTCGCTCACGCCTGCTCAGCGGCGACAGCCTGCTTTCAGTGGCGGCTCTCGGGCCCCGGACTCCCTGCCTATTCGGGCGTTCACTTCGCTCACGCCAACTCAGCACTTAGTTGGTGACTGACGACTGTGACTCACGACTGTGACTCACGACTGCGACTGCCGACTGACGACTGTCACTGCCGACCCCGACTGCCGACTGACGACCGCCGACCGCTGACTGGTATGCTCAGACATGGACGAACTGGACCTCAATTCCGTTGCGTTTCCGAAGCTGACGTCCGAACAGATTGCCGAAATTGCCGAATGCTCCAAAGCGTCCCGGCTGCATTTTGCGCCAGGGGACATTCTTTTCCAAGTCGGTGACCGTGACTTTCCGTTCTTCATCCTCGAGTCCGGAACCGTCGAGATCTACGACACGTCCGGCGATACGCCTCAACTCCTGAAAACCCACGGGCAGGGCGACTTCACGGGCGACATCTCTCACCTGACGGGGCGCGCGGCCATCGTGACGGGAGTCGCCGCGACGGCGTGCGATGTGGTCGCGATGCCAGGCGATGCGTTGAGGGAGCTCCTCAACGTGTGCCCCACGCTGGGCGACACGATCTTAAAGGCGTTCATCGCGCGGCGACAGCTCATTCACGAGTCCGGGGTCGTCACAGGCGTGCGGGTCATCGGCTCCCGGTATTCGCACGATACCTTCCGGATCACCGACTTCCTCGCCAGCAACCGGCTCCTTTACACCTGGCTCGATCTCGAGAACGAGGGCGACGCAGAGGTGACGATGCTCCTGGAGCGGTTCGGACTGGAGCCGAGCGAGACGCCCGTCGTGATGACATTGGATGGCCTGTTGCGCAACCCCTCGAACCGAGAGCTTGCCGAAGCGCTCGGAATCCGGCAGCCACTCGTGCGACGGCCGTACGACCTCGCCGTTGTCGGCGCCGGGCCGGCAGGCCTCGCGGCCGCCGTCTATGGCGCATCGGAGGGGCTCAACACGGTAATCCTGGAGGGCGCCGCCCCTGGAGGGCAGGCCGGACGAAGCATGCGGATCGAGAACTATCTCGGGTTTCCTACCGGGATTACCGGTGCGGATCTGATCGACCGGGCAACACTGCAGGCCAACAAGTTCGGGGCGGTGCTGTCGGTGCCGTCCGCCGTGACGTCGCTCGACTTCGACAACGGCTACGCCGTCCTCGAGGTCGACAGCGGTGAAACCGTGGTCGCCAAGTGTTTGCTCATCGCCAGCGGCGCCGAATACCTGCGACTCTCAGCTGAGCACTGTTCGGACTTCGAGGGTTCGGGCGTGTACTACGCGGCCACGCCGAACGAGGGCCGCCTGTGCCAGGGGCTGGATGTCGTGGTGGTCGGGGGCGGGAACTCCGCCGGCCAGGCAGCTGTCTATCTGTCGCGGGAATCGCGAAGAGTTCTGCTGGTCGTCCGCGGCGACAACCTCGCCAAGAGCATGTCGAGTTATCTCGAGCACCGGATCGACCAGACACCCAACATCGACGTCCTGCTGAACACGGAAGTCGTCCGGATGGAAGGCGAGGGCGGTCATCTGCGCTCGGTGGATGTCGTCAACCGGCAGACGGGCGAGGAACGCACCGTCATCACGTCCGGCGTCTTCAGCTTCATCGGGGCGGTGCCGCGGACCGACTGGACACGGGGCCGGCTGGAAACCGATGCGCGCGGATTCATCCGTACGGGCTCCGGAGTGACCCGCCGCGACACGCCGGAACGACGACGAGAGCGATTCCTGCTGGAGACCAGCCGGGCCGGCGTCTTCGCCGCAGGCGACGTGCGGGCCGGGTCGGTCAAACGCGTCGCATCAGCCGTCGGCGAAGGATCGATGTCGGTACAGTTCGTCCACGAGCATCTGAGGGGGAACTGACGCACAAACAGACCTTCCAATCCAGCCTGCTGCACGCGCGTTTCCCCGGTCAAGGCGCAGGCGCTCGACTATCGGCATCTCCGCCCCAGTGGCGCGGATCCGGACTCGCCAAAGCGCCTGCTGGAGTCAAACAAAACCGGACGCCGCCCAGGTGCGAGCGCGCGCCTCGCAGTATGTGCCCGGACCACTTCAGGGAATAGGCCCCAAATCGAGGTTTATGGACTACGAGTCCCGGCGGCGTATGCGGCCGATCCGCCGGCTCCTATGGCTCGGAAGGGTGGAATAGGCATTGCTTCTCCTGTACGCGAGGTCCGGGTAATTCCTCAGAATCTCGCGTATCTCACCCTCAATCTCGCGAAGACGAACCGACGCGGCGAATGAATGCCGTACGAACAGGAAACGACCGTGCAGTCTTGGCATGGTACCTTCCTCGAACGGATCAGGGGTTTTGGGGAATACAACGTCAGGGAGATAGGTACCCGAACAAAAAATCTACAAGAGGGGCAGATTTTGTTGCACCTCAACCGCAGGTTAGGTACGCTACGAAGCTTGGACTGTCGGATTTACAGTACGACTAGCGGAGGATGAATGGCGACATTGGATCGGCAGGAATTATTTCGGCTCGCGCGACTGGGTGCGGAGGCGCGTCTGCGAGCATTGGAAATGGAGCGCACGCAGATTTTACGCAGCTTTCCCGGGCTGAAAGCGGGCGCGACTGCCGCGCCGAGTGGAGCAGCCGGCGCAGGCCCCGCCCGACGGCGCCGACAGATGTCCGCCGCTGAGCGCCGATCGGTCTCGGTCAGGATGAAGAAGTATTGGGCCGAGCGACGACGGGCGAACGCCAAGAAGGACTAGCGTTCGCTCGCCGACATCCGCCGCTCCTGGTGTCCCCGGAACCACGGGACACCAGGAGACGTTTCGACAACCGCCTACCTGAAAAGAAGCGGCGCGACCTCATTGAGGTACTGACGCCAGACGGTCCACTCGTGCCTTCCCTCTGTAAGTTTGAACGAGTGTTTGACGCCCTTCGCCGTCAATAGCTCGTCGAACGCCTTGTCCCCGGCTCCGACGAGCGCGTCGTCTTTTCCGACTGCCATCCAGAACATCTTGAACTGTTTGTTCGCGACGGCGGGATCCTTGAGAAACGACGCATACGTCTGGTCCATGTTCTGGCCCGCGGCGGGACTCATGAGCACGACGTACCGGAACAGCTCCGGCTTGTTGAACGAGATGTTGATCGTCTGACCGCCTCCCATCGACAGACCGCCGATGGCCCGATCGTCGGGTTTTGCCGAGACCTTGAACGTCTTTTCCACCATCGGCATCACATCGTCCAGGAGGTCTTTCGCAAACGGAGAGAGTGCGCCTGCGCCAGCTCCAGCTGCGGCCCCGCCAGGATTGCCGGCCGGACCGGCGGACTTCGCGGGACCGGCGTAAAAGCTCTGAATCGCGTGCCCGAGCGGCATCACGACCACCATAGGCTTGGCTTTGCCTTCGGCGATCAGGTTGTCCAGGATGTTGTTGGCGCGGCCGATGAGCGTCCACCCGGACTCGATGTCGCCGGCGCCGTGGAGGAGGTAGAGCACGGGATAGCCCTTGCCCTTGTCGTAGTCGGGTGGCGTGTAGATCCACACTGTCCGACTGAGCCCCAACGTCTTCGAAACGTACGGCTGGATGCGGACCGTCCCGTGCGGCACGGGCTTCACGTCATAGAACTGAGGGCCGTTGCCGGGCACTTCCACGACGCAGATCGGGCCGAAGCCGCCGTATCCCATCTTCGTGTTCGTATTCCGCGGATCGAGCACCGTCAGGCCGTCCACGTTGAACGAATAGGTGTAAATGTCGGGCGGGAGAGGACCGACGGTGACGCTCCAGATGCCATCCTCCCCTTTGGTCATCGGATGGGGCTTGCCATCGAGCTCGCCAGAGGCCGTCACCTGCTGCGCGTTCGGCGCGAAGAGCCTGACGGTGATGCTTCCGTCGGCACTCACTTCTGGCGAGACGTACGCGGGCCCGCCCCGCCCGCCGCCCCGGCCGCCTCGTCCGCCGGCGGGCGGCGCGCCCGCGGGAGGCTGACCGGACGCGACAGAACAGACCATCACGGTCAGCGCTGCCGCGGACATCACGATACCGACCCGTCGCGTCATGCTCATCTCCTCGTCTATGTGCTCGATCTTCTCTTCCTACTGTTGGAACCCGTCCAGTGTTTCAGGCTGATGCCGTCGGGATCAGTGATCTGGGATCCGTGGACCGGAAGCCTCGAGAGCTTCGTCCAGGGGCTCCGCGGATCCCTGATCCCTGATCCCGTCATCGTCATCTTCAGTACGTGCTGTACGACACGCTTCCTCCCGGAAGTTCGACGTTCAGCGGACCCTTCAAGACGAACGCGATCGCCGACGTGCCGGGAGCACGATAGTCCACGGTCGGCGAGATGATGCCGCCGGCGTAGAGATTCGCCCACCAGACCCAGCAGACCACGCTCCCGCCATTGTCCAGGATGACGCCGTCCTCCGCCCCCGCCGCCGCGAGCGCGGCGCCAATCTCTTCGACCGTGCCCTCACGCTGAAGCACGAAGAGTGCATCCGCCGACAACCCCACGGCGTTGTGCACGTATCTCGCGCGCGGCACGCCTGACTCCTTCCAGGCCCGCCGGACGTTGGCCTCGAAGGCCTCCGGGTAGCCTTCGTAAATCCGCTGGCGGATGCCCGCACCGGCGTCGTGGCGATTGTCGAACGCCAGTAGATGACGGACGTCGTAGAACTGCCCGGCGAGCGCATCGATTCCCATGACGCGGCCTTCCCGGAGCACACGCTGACCGAAGGTCGCCCATTCGATCGTCTCGCTCACGTCCGCGCCATCGCCGGCGCGGTGGACGCTATCGGCGCCGAAATCGAATCGAAGATCGTCGATCGTCAGCTGCCCGTCGCGCCCTAGGGCCAGACAGGAGTGCGACGAGTACGAGCACGGATCGTCGAGGATCCGGAATGATCGCGGCGTCTCCGCACAGTGCCAGGCGACGTGACCGTGATTCGTACCGAGATTCCTGTTGCTGATAGCTATGGCCCGGCGGCGCGCCTTTCCGGACCCGTCCGTGACCTCGAGCCGTCGCAGGTGCTCCTCGATCGGAATCTTGCTCTGGACGATGCCCTGCTCTTCGGCAGCCGTCGCGCTACGATGCCGCGGCATTCCCGGGAGCGCCATCAGCGCCCGGCGGTTCGCCACGCTGAGGAGAGCCGTGTCAATCTCCGAGCGCTCGATGCGGAGCAGCAGATCGTTGCGCTGACCTTCGAGGCGGGTGATCTCGAGTTTCATTTGGCGGTTGATCAGAGTCGAACGGCTGTTTTACAGGAGTTCAGGAGTTCAGGAGACCAGGGGGCAAAAGACCCTACCTTGCTGACGATCTCGGCGCAATTCACCCACCAAGCCGGATAGCTAACTACAGGCAGAATCGTGTGATCTTCTGTTCTGATTCCGTGATCTTCTTAACTCCTGAGCTCCTGATCTCTTTGTAAAAAAAGCGTCCGTATCTCTTCGTAGAGCAGGCGCTCGTATTCAGGACCTGCCTTCGAGGAAACCAAACCTGGCCGGCTCGATCTTCCGCAGCACCAGGAACACGCTCAGCATCGCGAGGAATGGCAGCGTACCCGCCCCGAGGAACACCGGCGTCCATCCGTACTTGTCGACAATGACGCCGGTGTAGAGAACGGCGAGGAGCGCCGCGCCGTTGTCTCCCAGACCGGCGATGCCGTTGACACGTCCCGCGAGCTGCTGCGGAACGACGTCCCCGACGGCGCCGATGTAGGTTGCCGCGACCCACTGGTTGCCGAAGAGCGCGAGCCCCATCAGCACGACCGCCAGATAGTCATTCGTGACGAACGGCATCGTCATGCTCAGCGCGCCAAGGAGGAACGCGCAGGTAAAGCCGATCTTCCGTCCCACGTCCACCGAGCCCGTCGACTTGACGAGCCGATCGGTGATCAACCCGCCGATGACGTTTCCGCCCATGCCGATTAAATTGGGTATCGACGCGAAGATCCCGACTGCGAGGAACGACATGCCCCGGCCCGTGCGGAGATATAGCGGCAGCCACGTCCAGTAGAACGTGGTGATAGGACCGGTGAAGACGCGGATGAGGAACAGACCGAACACCTTCTGATTCGACAGGAGCTGGGAGAAACGGACATCCGGCGCCGCGGCCTTCGCGCCGACAGGTTTGATCGAAATTGCAGACATCCGATCCTTGTCGGGGAAGGTCGCGAGCCATGGCAGCAGCCACAGAAGGCAGACCAGCGCGGGGATCACCGCCGCCATGCGCCATCCGAAGGTGCTGGCGAGGTAGACGACGATGGGCGGCGCGATGACCGAGCCGAACTGGGCGCCCGCGTTGAAGATGCCGCCGGCGCGCGATCGGGTGGCGGCCGGGAAGAGTCCGGCGAGCGCCTTGATGCCGGCCGTGTAATTGCCACACTGGCTCACGCCCATCAGGAATCGCAGCAGGATGAATCCGGCGAGTCCAGCAGCGAGCGTCTCCATTCCGGGCAGCCACCCGATCAGTCCGTGCCCGATCGCCTCGACGGCAGTACCCGGGTCCGCCGAGCGCGTGTGCCATCGCGATCACCGACCAGACGACAAAGATGAAGGCGAGCCCGACCTTCGTGCCGACGCGGTCCATGAGCGTGCCCACAGGAATCTGACCGACCATCATGCCTGACGTTGAATGCGACGGCGGCGTAGCCGTACTGCGCGTTGCTCCATTGGAAAGCCGCGCGCAGCTCCGACGCGAGCACCGAGAACACCTGCCGATCCAGCAGGTTGATCATGATCGACGCCGACAGCAGTCCGACGATCGTCCATCGCTGCGAGGACGAGATGCCGACGTCTGCACCCACGTCGGCCGACACGGCAGGACGCGGTGCGGCGCTCACGGTGTTGGGAGGTGTCATAGAGCAGCTTTCGTTGGATGTCAGGCGGCGGCGATGTCGATCCACTGCCGCGTTTTCGCGGACTGCAGGAGGGCGTCGAGCGCCTCCTGCGTGACGAGCGCGTCCTCGAAGCTCGGATGGAACTCCGCGTCGCGCGCGAGGCACTCGAGGAACTCTCCAAGCGCCGCGATGAACGTGTGCTCGTACCCGATGATGTGCCCGGGCCGCCAGAAGTTTCCAAAGATGGGATGCTTCATGTCGGTGACGAGGAGATCCCGTAGCCCCTGTTCGGTCGAAGGCTGCGACGCATCCAGGAACTCCAGATGATTCAACCGCTCGAGGTTGAATCGCAGCATCCCGCCCGCACCGTGAATCTGGAAGAAGTTCTGGTTCTTGCATCCGATCGCAAAGCGCGTCGCCTCGAACGTTCCCGCGCTGCCATTCGCGAACTTCACCAGCGCCATCACCGCATCGTCGATTCGACGGTTCGGCATGATGGTTCGCACGTCGGCGATCCCTTGCGTGATGCGACCGTTCAGATACAAGGCCGTATCGAGAAGATGCGTGAGCAGATCGTCCGCCACGCCCGATCCGGCCTGCGCCGGATCCATTTTCCAGGTGCCGTCCCGGGACGTGTCCGGGCCCCACTGCTGCCTGTAGGCCGCGTTGTAGTGGTAAATCTGCCCGAGCCGGCCGTCTGCGATCAGCTGACGCGCGTAGGCAATGGCCGGCACGCGCCGGTAGTTGAACCACACGAGCGTGCGACGGCCCCGTGCCGCCGCGACCATCGCGCGACCGTCCTCGGCCGACAGGGCCAGTGGCTTCTCGCAGAAGACGATCTTGCCGGCTTCGGCGGCGGCGATGGCCGCCGGTGCGTGGAGATGATTCGGAAGGGCGATGTCGACGATATCGATGTCGGCACGATCGATGGCGGCGCGCCAGTCGGTTGCGGTGTTCTCCCAGCCCCAGCGATCCGCCATCGAGGCGAGGGAGGCCGCGTCGCGGCCGCACAACAACGTTCGCCGGACTCGATACGGGAGGTCGTAGAAGTGGCCTACCTGGGCGTAGGCGTTCGAGTGGGCCTTGCCCATGAAGCCCTGTCCGAGGAGAGCGACGCGCAGCTCCGGTTTCATTGTGCCTTCATGCCAAAAAACAAACAGGAGATCAAAGGGTCAGGAGACGACTACTGTAACTCCTGATCCTCCGATCTCCTGTCGTCGACGTTGTCGCGATGCCGGCCTACAGCGCCTTGCTGGCCCGCGCCTGGGCGTCCCATCCGAGCGGCTTGCCCTTCTGCATCGACTCGAGTGCCAGGAGGCACGGGAGCGCAGCGTAGTAGCCGATCTCGAATTCCGCGTTCGGCTTCTGCCGGGACTTGATGCAGTCGAGGAAGTTCCGCGTGTGGACGTCGAGCGGGTAGTCTTCCTCCAC
Source organism: uncultured Acidobacteriota bacterium (assembly GCA_963730995.1). Lineage (GTDB taxonomy): Bacteria > Acidobacteriota > Vicinamibacteria > Vicinamibacterales > 2-12-FULL-66-21 > CAVSUB01. The sequence goes on from CAVSUB010000013.1 coordinate 2,263,025, forward strand.
GCCGCCCTTGGGATTCACATAGAGCTTCGGTTCGACGGGAGGCATGTTGTTGCCGCCCCGGCCGCCGCCACGACCTCCGCCCGGTCCTCCCGGTGCGATGGTGCTGCCACCCGCACCGAGCGTCACGCCGCCCGCCGTCGGGGGCGGAGGCGGTCCGACCTTGTTGCGGACGGGAGCCACGACCGGCCGCACCGCATAGCCCTGGCGGTTGATCTGCAGTGACGCGCGGTTGCCGACGAAGAACACACCCCAGTTCTCGATCGGGTTGTCGGTGTAGGCCTCGCCGTTCGCAAACGTCATGAGGAAGTTGTCGTACTGCCAGGAAATCGAGAACGAGTCGGGAACCATCTCGGGATCAGCGTCAGGCACGGCGAGGAAGGTCCCGTTGGCCATCGTCTTCAGCGGCGCCTTCCGATCGGCGTTCATGAACCAGTGCGCGACGTCGACGTGGTGCGCGCCCCAGTCGGCTACGAGGCCGCCGCCGTAGTCGTACCAGGCGCGGAAGCCGAGCCGGCTCGGCTTGAATGCTTTCTTGGGCGCCGGGCCCTGCCACATGTCCCAATCGAGCCCCGCCGGAACCGGCGCCTCTGCCTCCTTCGGCCGCGCGTACGAACCAGGCTGCGTGATGAGGACCTGCGTGACGTTCCCGAGCACGCCGCTGTCCAGCAGCTTCTTGGCCTCCACGAAGTGGTCCCAGCTGCGCTGATGCGTGCCGACCTGGACGACCTGCTTGCCCTTCTTGTAAGCGTCGAGCATCGCGTTGATGCGCGCAATGTTGTTCGAGGCGGGCTTCTCGACGTACACGTCCTTGCCGGCGGAGACGGCGTCCACCATCTGCTGGCTGTGCCAGTGATCGGGCGTCGCGATGAGGACGGCGTCGATGTCCTTCCGCTCGAGGATGCGGCGATAGTCGCCGACGACATCGAGCTTGAAGGTCTGGCGCGCCGGCGTCATCCACTGATCGAGCCGCGCCTTGTTGACCTCGGCCGCCGCGAGGAACTGACAATCCTTCTGCCGACAAAACGAGTCGAACACACGGCCGCCACGGTTGCCGGTGCCGATGATTGCCATGCGCACCCGATCGTTGGCGCCCTGGATCCCGGCGCCAAAAAGCGGCCGCGCGGCGGCAACCGTGAGAGCAGCCGCTGACGCTTTCAAAAAATTTCTTCTGCTGTCCATTAAGCTGTCTCCTCAGTTCGAGCGCTGGCTATGGCTGACGTAGGTTGAGGCCGTAGCGTTGGGCGTGTGGCGGCGCATGCAGCCCTGTATACAATGACGTATCGCTGGATTGTATACAGGGACCGGTAGCGGCCGGTAGCCTACACCTGAAGCCGATGGCCGCGCAAGGCGAAGCTCCTCGCGATCGATCGCTGGGAGCACGGCGCATTCTGCGATTGAAAACGGTTACCACGGAGGGCGGGCGGATGAAGATCACGGTGCTGGGCGGCGACGGCTACTGCGGATGGGCAACCGCACTCTATCTCTCGAAGCGCGGCCACGTCGTCTCCATCGTTGACAACTTCGCGCGGCGGCAATGGGATCACGAGCTCGGCGTCCAGACGCTCACGCCCATCCTTCCGCTGACGGATCGGCTTCGCACGTGGAAGGCGCTCACCGGAACCGAGATCGACCTCCACGTGGGTGACGTCACCGACTACGAGTTCCTGTCATCGGTCCTTCAACGGGTGGAGCCTGACGCCGTCGTCCACTTCGCCGAGCAGCGCGCCGCGCCGTACTCGATGATCGATCGCAAGCACGCGGTCTTCACGCAGGTCAACAACGTCGTGGGGACGTTGAATCTGCTCTTCGCGATTCGGGAAGTCGTGCCCGAGTGTCACCTCGTCAAGCTGGGCACCATGGGAGAATACGGCACGCCGAACATCGATATCGAGGAAGGGTACATCCAGATCGAGCACAACGGGCGCCGCGACGTCCTTCCCTATCCGAAGCAGCCCGGCTCGTTCTATCACCTCTCGAAGGTGCACGACAGCCACAACATCATGTTCGCCTGCCGGATCTGGAATCTTCGCGCGACCGACTTGAACCAGGGCGTGGTGTATGGGACGCTGACCGACGAGGTCGGCCTCGACGAAGCGCTCATCAACCGGTTCGACTACGACGAAGTCTTCGGCACGGTCCTGAACCGGTTCTGCGTCGAAGCGGCGGTGGAGCATCCGCTGACGGTGTACGGGAAGGGCGGCCAGACGCGCGGCTACATCGACATCCGGGATACGGTCCGCTGTATCGAGCTTGCCTGCCTGAACCCGGCGGAGCCCGGCGAGTGCCGGGTCTACAACCAGTTCACGGAGCAGTTCTCGGTCCTCGAGCTCGCCCGCCTCGTTCAGAGCGCCGCGGCCCACTTCGGTCTCAAAGCCGCGATCGACCACATTCCGGACCCTCGCGTCGAGAAGGAAGAGCACTACTACAACGCGAAGCACTCCAAGCTCGTCGACCTCGGACTGCGCCCGCACATGCTGTCCGACAGCGTCCTCGACTCACTTCTCAACGTCGCGACGAGGTATCGCGACAGGGTGGACGAGTCGCTGTTTCTTCCGCGAATCGACTGGCGGAAGGCCCGCAACGATCGCCAGACACGGCCCACGCTCGTCGGCCCGACGAGCCACCGCGGCTGACCTCGGGCCTGACTCGTCCGAGGCGAACGCGGAGACAACAAACGAAACCTGGAAACCGCGCGGTATGCCGACTTTCGAGCCGGACAGAAACGAAACGCGTTTCGCATCGTAGATCGCTTAGGTTTGCTCGAGTCTGCCGGGCGCAGAATTGGCCGTTCGCCAGAATTTTTGTACGCAATTCGACAAACTGACGCATCAGGCTTGCTGCAACCCGATTGACCGACGTGCAGGTCGAGGCACGCGCAGAGAACGAGGACAACGAGGACAACCATGACGCGACACGTCACGCTCACCGCAGCCGCCCTCACACTGCTCATCAGTACAGTCGCTGCCCGCTCGCAGCAGGGATTGCCGCCGTCGCCGGCGGGTGGTGCGTCGCAGCCGCAGTCTCCGACAGCAGCGCCGACAGGCACCGGGACGCAGGACCCGGCCGGAGGACGCGGCGGCCTCGGACGTGGCCGATCGATGAGTGAACCGGACTTCTCGAAGAAGCCTCCAGTCACGCCGCTGCCGCCGGAGGAAGAGGTGAAGAAGATTCTGGCTTCCGCCGGGCTTCAAGCTCGAGCTCGTCCTGTCGGAACCGGACATCCAGGAGCCTGCCCAGATTGCCTTCGACGGAAACGGGCGCATGTTCGTGCTCGAGCTGCGTGGCTACATGCAGACAGCCGACGCGGATGGCGAGCTCGAGCCCGTGGGCCGCATCTCGGTTCACGAAGACAAGGACGGCGATGGCAAGTAACGAAACGCACAAGGTCTTCGTCGACAACATGGTGTTCCCGCGGTTCGTCATGCCGTTCGGCGCGAACGCCATCCTGGCGAAGGAGTCCAACGCGGACGAGCTCTGGAAGTTCACCGACACGAACGGCGACGGCACCGCGGACAAGAAAGAGCTCTTCGCCACAGGAATGGGACGGCTCGCGAACGTCGAGCACCAGGAGAGCGGCCTCTTCTGGTCGATGGACAACTGGATTTACAGCACGATCAACTCGGTGCGCCTTCGCTGGACGCCGACGGGCGTCCTCCGCGAGCCGACCGGATCGAATGGCGGCCAGTGGGGCGTGACGCAAGACAACTACGGCAAGGTGTGGTTCCAGGCCGGCGCGAGCGGCATGCCCGGCTACTTCCAGTTCCCCGTCGCATACGGCAACATCAACTATCCGGAGCAGTTCGAGCCCGACCTCAACATCACCTGGGGCGCGCCGGTGCTCGTCGCCGACATGCAGGGCGGCATGAACTCGGTGCGCATGCCGGACGGCTCGCTCGCCCGCGCCACCGGCAGCGCGGGCAACGACGTCTTCCGCGGCGATCGTCTTCCCAAAGACATGATCGGCGACTACTTCTACGGCGAGGCGGTCGCGCGGATCGTCCGCCGCCTGCACCCCGTGAAGACTGACGGCCTCACGCAGCTCCGCAACGTGTATCCACTCTCGGAGTTCCTCCGGTCGACCGACCCGCTCTTCCGTCCCGTGGATATGACGACTGCGCCGGACGGCACGATGTACATCACGGATATGTACAGGGGCATCGTCCAGGAGTCGCAGTGGTCGGGCCCCGGCACGTATCTGCGTCAGCGCATCGACCAGTACGCACTCGACAAAGTGGTGAGGCACGGCCGGGTCTGGCGGCTGACGTACGAGGGCATGGGCCGGCGGACGGATGCGCCGAAGATGTTGACCGAATCGGCGGCTCAACTCGTCGCGCACTTGAACGACCCGAATGGCTGGTGGCGCGACACCGCGCAGCAGCTGCTCGTCCTCAAACAGGACAAGTCGGTCGTGCCTGCACTGCAGCAGATGGCCAGGAGCTCGACCAACCAGCTGGCGCGAATCCAGGCGCTCTGGACGCTCGATGGCCTGATGGCGACCGACGCAGCGCTCGTCCGCGAGCTGATGAAGGACGCCGACTCGCAGATCCGCCAGGCGGCCATCCGCGTGAGCGAAACGCTCTACAAGGCGGAAGACCGGTCGCTTGCCTCCGACTACGGGACGCTCGCGAAGGACGCCGATGTGGACGTCACCATCCAGGCGATGTTGACGATGAACATGTTGAAGGTGCCGGACGCGCCGGCGACGATCAAAGCAATCGGCGCCGGGAGCCAGAAGAAGGGCGTGCAGCTCGTCGCCTCGTCGCTCCTCAATCCCGCGGCAGGCGGGCGAGGCGGGCTCGACGGAATCGGGGGCCGAACCTTTACCCCCGAGGAACAGAAAGCGCTCGAGAAGGGTGCAACGGTCTACAAGGAATTGTGCTTCGCCTGCCACGGCGATGACGGCCGTGGCGCGCCTGCGCCGGACGGATCGGCCGCTGGCACTCGTGCGCCCGCACTCGCCGCGTCCCCGCGAGTGGCCGGACACCGCGATTACGTCATCAAGGCGCTCCTGAACGGTCTGACGGGTCCGGTCAACGGCGTCACCTACACGGAAGTCATGATCCCGATGGGTGAGAATCCGGACGAGTGGATTGCGGCCGTCGGGTCCTACATCCGCACGGCGTTCGGCAATCGCTCGTCGATGATCACGGCAGGCGATGTCGCCCGCGTCCGCGCCAGCACGGCGGGCCGGAAGACAGCATGGAGCGTGGCGGAGGTCGAATCCGCGATGCCGCGGATGGCGATTGTCGACAACGCCTGGAAGGTCACGGCCAGCCACAATTCGGCGACCGCCTCGGACGCGTTGTCCATCCGGCCATGGACGTCCGGGCGCGCGCAGGCGGCGGGGATGTGGCTGCAGGTAGAGCTGCCGCAGCCGCTCACCGTGACCGAACTGCAGTTCGAATCCGCGCCGGCGGTCGTGCAGGCGGAGCCTGCGGCCCCCGGGGCGCCCACGCGCACAGGCATTCCTGGCCAGGGACGCGGTGCGCCGGGAGCGGCGCCGGCGCCGCCGGCGCCCGTCGGGTATCCCCGCGCGTTCGAAGTCCAGGTGTCGATGGACGGCACGAGCTGGGGACCGGCGATCGCCAAAGGCGAAGGCACCGGCACGAGCACCAGCGTGACGTTCGCGCCAGTGCGCGCGAAGTTCGTGAAGATCACGCAGACCGGCAGTGCACCCGACGCACCCCCGTGGTCCGTGCTGCGCCTCCGGTTGTTCGAAGCACCCGGGAGCGGGCCCTCGCAGTAGTGCGATCGGGATCGGGATCCGGATCACGGCTGTTCGATTTGCCCCCGCCGTGCGTTTGTCCTTATCGATGGATATCTTCGAGCGGAAGGAATCGTCCGGCGGGCTGACGTTCAAGCTCTATCGCGGGGAGGGCGTCGCGCTGCTCGCGTTCGACCTCGATCCCGCGCACGCCACGGACGACTTCGTAGGCTTTTCCGTGGAAGTCAAGTATCCGGGGTCGAACCAGTTCGGCGCCTTGCGCAACCGGCTGCATTTCGACCTGCCGCCGGACATCGAGCGGCCGCGCTCCTTCAAGTCAACCGAGGCGCCGTTCCAGAAGTTTCGATGGATTCACGTACCGACGCAGGTCGGTGGTGGAGAGTTCCGGTACCGCCTGACGGCGAAGTACATGAACGGCAGCGGCACGCTGACGAGCGGACCGCAGGTGGAAAATGCCATCGCGCTCGAGCCGAAGACCATCGATGGCTTCGTCAACGTGGGCTTCACGCGGGGCTTCGCGTCGTCACAGGCGTACGCGGACCGTTTCGACAACGAGTCCGGCATTCTGCCGCCCCCGGATGCGCCGCCGGCAGCCAGCCTTCAGCAGAACATGGTGCCGTTTCAGCCGGAGTACGACTGGCTCGGATTCGAGGCGCGGCGCCTGATTCTCGACGTACTGGAACAGGTGAAGAGCGACTCGACGCTCACGCTCGACGCCATGATCTACGAGAGCAAAGAGCCGGACATCCTCGCGCGCCTGGAGGGGCTCGGCGGGCGGCTGCGCGCGATTGTCGACGATCACGCCGAACAGGCGCACGACACCAGCGCGGAGTCGATCTCCTTCGCTCGACTGCTAGCGGCCGGCGCGCAGGGAAAGCGCATGCACTTCAGCCGCCAGCAGCACAACAAGGTCTTCATCGTCCGGCGCAACGACCAGGCAATTCGAGCCCTCTGCGGCTCGACGAACTTCTCGCTGCGTGGCCTCTACATCCAGGCCAACAACACGCTCCTCTTCGACGAACCGACCGTCGCGGCGAAGTTCGCGGAAGTGTTCGACGCCTATTGGAACGACGCAAAGAAGTTCCGGCAGAACGGTCTCTCGAAGAAGTGGTGGGTGGTGCGTGACGTACCCGGCTCGCGCGTGCAGCTGGCCTTCTCGCCGCACTCGGACAGTGCGCTGTCGCTCGGTCCCGTTGCGGCGGCGATCGAGAGTGCCGCGAGCTCGGTCCTGTATTCGGTCGTGTTCCTGAATCAGATCACCGGGTCCGTGCACGACGCGCTCGAGGAGCTGATGCACCGGTCGCTCTTCTCCTACGGCGTGGCCCAGCGCGTCGGCGGCCTGACGGTGCAGAAGCCCGACGGCTCCCGCGGCCTGCTGCCGTTTGCCTTCCTGGGAGACAACGCGCCGGATCCGTTCAAAGCCGAATGGAATGGCAACACGGACACGACGTCGAACATGGTGCACCACAAGTTCATCGTCACGGACTTCAACGGCGCCCATCCGACCGTGTTCACGGGCTCGTCCAACATGGCGCAGGGCGGCGAGGAGGACAACGGCGATCACCTGGTCCAGATCGAAGACCGCAAGATCGCGTGCTCTTACGCGATCGAGGCGCTGCGCCTGTTCGATCACTTCCATTTCCGGGTCAACGCCCAGGCGCCCGATGCGCTGACCGAACTGAGGCTCGCGAGACCGCCCGCGCCTGGCAAGAAGCCCTGGTTTGCGTCCTACTACCGAATCGGGCACGTCAAGGCGCGCGACCGGAGCCTCTTCATCAGCTGACCGGGCCCGGGCAGCTCCGCCCGCTGTTAACACCCCGTGTCCCTTTCCGTCCTCCCACCAGGAGGCTGAAAATGACACGTCTGTTTCGTCCGACCCTCGCCTCGCTCCTCGCCATCGCCGCCACTCTCGTCGCAACCCCGGCCGTCGCGGGCCCGCCCCTGCTTTGCCACCCCTACGAGATCGGAACGGCCCGCTCGCTCCCCTGGTCCGGCGCGAACAACTGGTTCCAGGGCGACGCCACGTATCGCACGGAGAATCTCGTCGCGGACACAGAGGCGCTGCTGACCCCGTCCACCCCAGTCGTGGTCCGAATGGAAACACTTCGCAGGGCTGCGATCTACGCGAGCGCCGACGCAACGCTTGCCGCGCGGCTGCTCGACCGGTTCGTGAAGCGGGCCGAAACGCCGGGCGCGAACGGCCAGCCGGACGCCCTTCACTTGCTCGACGCGGCCTACATCGCAGGCGCGTACCGCGAAATGACGATGCTTGGCAAAGACTCCATGTGGGCGCCCCGGATCGCCGGCCTTCGCGCCGCGCTCGGGAGCACGACGGACGCGTCACTCATCGGCCGGAGCATCGCCGCGAAACCCGACGATCCGGGCATCAGGTTCGCGGCCGCGCTGATCCTGTCCGACAGCGATCGGCAGGCGTATCGCGAGCACGCCGAGAAGGCCCGCGCGGGCGCCGCTCATGACGCGTTGCTTGCGCGCAACCTCAATCACGTCTCGTAACGAGGGCTTAACCGTCGGGGTGGGCTCCCGGCCCGCCCCGAGGCGTGATCCAGGAATCGGAAGTTCGCGACGCTGTGCGATGATGGCGCACCCAACCCGATCGAGGACCGGGACCTGGAAAAGAGGGTGCGATGAGAGCTCACGTGCGTGCGTGTCGAAACGTCCCGTTGTTCCTGGCGCTGCTGGCCGCGACGTCGGTCGGACATACGCAGACGCAGAAGCCCGGCACGTATCCAACGCTTCCCTCTGAAACGCCGGCTGCGTTCGACCCTGTCGCGACCTCCTTCGATTACGTCCGCCGTGAGGTGATGATTCCGATGCGGGACGGCGTCAGGCTCCGCACGATCATCCTCGTTCCGAAGGGCGCGGCGAAGGCGCCCATCCTGCTCACGCGCACGCCGTACGACGCCGAGAGCCTGACGAGTCATTCAAAGAGCGCCCACCTCGGCCCGATCCTCAATGGATACGACAACGCGGCCGACGTCGTCGTGCATGGCGGGTACATCCGCGTCGTCCAGGACGTCCGGGGCAAGCACGGGTCCGAGGGAGACTACGTGATGAACCGGCCGCTGCACGGACCGCAGAATCCGACACCTGTGGATCACGCGACGGATACCTACGACACGATCGACTGGCTCGTGAAGCACGTGCCTGAGAGCAACGGCAAGGTCGGCGTGCTGGGAATCTCCTACGACGGCTTCCTCGCCCTGATGGCGCTCGTCGATCCGCACCCCGCTCTCAAAGTCGCGGTACCCATGAACCCGATGGTCGACGGATGGATGGGAGACGACTGGTTTCACAACGGCGCGTTCCGCCAGCAGATGATCCCCTACGTCCACGACCAGGAGGCGACGCGCGACGGCGACGTGCTCTGGTGGACGAGTCACTTCGACGACTACGACATGTTCATGCAGTCCGGGTCGGCCGGCGAGCTTGCCAGGCGTCACGGCATGGAACAGCTCGGGTTCTGGCGGAAGCTGCTCGAACATCCCGCCTACGATTCATTCTGGCGCGATCAGGCGATGGACAAGGTGCTCGGATCCCGCCCGCTCGCCGTTCCCACGATGCTCGTGCACAGCCTCTGGGACCAGGAAGACATCTACGGGGCACCCTCCGTCTACAAGGCGCTCGAGGCGAAGGACACCGCGAACGACAAGGTGTTCCTCGTGATGGGACCGTGGCATCACGGTCAGGAGATAGACGAGGGCTCACAACTCGGAGCGCTGAAGTTCAACAGCGATACGGCGCTCTACTTCCGCGAGGAGATCCTGCGTCCGTTCCTCGACAAGTACCTCAGAGACGATGCGAGTGCGGCCGCGACGGCGGAAGTGGCGCCGGTGACCGCGTTCGAGACCGGAACGAATACCTGGCGCCGCCTCAAATCCTGGCCGTCGGGGTGTGACGCCGGGTGCACGACGACCGCCATGCCGCTGTATTTGAAAGCCGGATTGGCGCTCAGCTTCACCGCGCCGGGTGCGGGTGACGCGCCGTTCGACGAGTACACGTCCGATCCCTCGAAGCCGGTGCCCTTCCGCGCTCGTCCCATTCAACCAGTGGGCTACTCAACGGGGATGACGTGGGCGGAGTGGCTCGTCGACGACCAGCGCGAGGCGTCTGGCCGACCGGACGTGCTCGCCTTCACGACGGATGTGCTGAAAGCGCCGGTCAAGATCAGCGGGCAGCCGGCGGTGAACCTGATCGCGTCGACCACCGGCACCGACGCCGATTGGGTCGTGAAGCTGATTGACGTCTACCCCGACGAGGTGGTGCCGCAGACGTCGATGGGCGGCTATCAGTTGATGGTGGCGGGTGACATCTTCCGCGGGCGCTATCGGGAGAGCCTCGAGACGCCGAAAGCGATTCAGGCCGGCGCACCACTGCCCTACAAGTTCGCGCTGCCAACCGCCAACCACGTCTTCCTGCCGGGCCATCGAATCATGGTGCAGATCCAATCGAGCTGGTTCCCGCTATACGATCGCAATCCGCAGACGTTCGTGCCAAGCATCTTCTGGGCGAAGCCCGGCGACTTCCAGAAGGCCGCACAGCGGATCTACCACGCATCGGGCCAGTCGAGTTTCGTCGAGCTGCCAGTCGTAACGTCGAAGTGAGTCCCTGCGAGACGCGGTTGCGCTAGAGTACGCCCCATGCCCGCACTGCGCTCCGGCATTGTCGCGATCGCGATCTGCCTTCTCGCGCTCCGCGCACCAGCACGACTCGCGTCCGCGCCCTCGGTCAACTGGCCGGGATTCCGCGGCCCGTCGGCGGCAGGTGTCGCGGACGGACAACAACTGCCAGAGACATGGGACGTCGCGAGCGGCCGCAACATCGCCTGGAAGGTCGAGATCCCCGGACTCGCACACTCGAGTCCGATCGTCTGGGGCGAGCGCATCTTCGTGACTTCCGCAATCAGCAGCCGCGCCGACGCGACGTTCAAACCGGGGCTCTACGGTGAAGGCACGGCTTCGGAGGATCGCACCCCGCAGAAATGGTCGGTGTTCGCACTCGATCGCAAGACCGGCAGTACGGTCTGGCAACGCACGGCGTACGAGGGCGTGCCGCGTGAGAAGCGTCACATCAAGGCCACCTACGCGAACGCGACGCCGGTGACCGACGGCCGCTACGTCGTCGCGTTCTTCGGATCGCAGGGACTCTACGCTTTCGACATGGATGGCACCCGGGTCTGGAAGAAGGACCTCGGAGTGCTGAATACCGGCGCATACGATTTGCCGGAGTACGAATGGGGCACGGCGAGCTCTCCGATCATCTACAAGGACCTCGTCATCGTTCAGTGCGACACGCAGAACGAATCGTTCGTACTGGCGGCGGACATCAAGACCGGCCGAACGGTGTGGAAGACGGTACGGAAGGAGCTCCCGGCGTGGGGGACGCCAACAGTGTACGCGTCGCCACGTGGCGGCAGCGCCGAGCTCGTCACGAACGCCTCGAACTTCGTGCGCGGGTACGATCCGGACACGGGCGAAGAACGCTGGCGCCTCGGACGCAGCTCGAAGATCACCGCGCCAACGCCGGTCTTCGCGGACGGACTGATTATCGTCGCGAGCGGCCGCGCCCCCGAGCGCCCTATCTTCGCGATCCGGCCCGGCGGCCACGGCGACATCACGCCGGCGGCTGACAACGACTCGAGCGACTTCCTGGCCTGGAGCAAGACGGGCCGCGGGTCCTACATGCCTACTCCGCTCATCTACCGCGGACTCGTATACGTGCTGGGAAATTCTGGTCTGCTCGACGCGTACGAGTTACGTACCGGCCGAGAAATCTACCGTCAGCGTCTCGAGCACCAGGGGAGCGGCTTCAGCGCGTCGCCAGTGGCTGGTGACGATCGAATCTACCTCCCGAGCGAGGACGGCGACATCTTCGTCGTCCGCAGCGGACCAGCGTTCAAGCTCCTCGCGACCAATTCAATGGGAGAGCCGCTGATGGCGACACCCGCTCTCGCCGATCGACACATGTACGTCAGAGGGTCGAAGCACTTGTTTGCGGTAGGACCGCGGTGAAGAATGGATCCTGGCCCGGGACTCGCCGCTCGGGCCTCGGGCTCGCACCTCGCCGGACTCGGGCACCAGGCACCTGCTCGGGCCGAGGTCGTCAACTTCGTAACGGTCAGCTTCCAGCTGCTCAGGGCTCGAGTGGCGTTTGGATCTCGTGAACTCCTGATCTTCTGTTCGCCCTTCTCCGAGTCTCCGATGACTCCCAAGCGGGATGCGGGATGCGGGAAGCAGGAAGCTGGAAGCTCGATCAGAACGTCATCTTCACCGCCAGCTGCATGATCCGCTCACCGTTGCTCACGGTGGGACGCCCGAACGTCGTGCTGGGCGTCAGAGTCGTTCCAGACACGCCGTAGTACGTCGTGGTGACGCCAATGATGTTGTCGCGATTGAACAGATTGAAGGCTTCCCAAATCAGCTGCACGCGAGTGCGCCCGAGCGGCAGGTCGCGGGCAATTCTCGGATCGAACGTCACCACCGACGGCAGCCGGAACTGATTGCGTGTCGTTCCGGGCGCGATGTCGTTGGAGGCATTGCCGTCGTTGTTCAGATCGACGACGCCCACGCGTGCGGTGTAGGGCTGTCCGGATTGTGCGGTCAGAATGGCGCTGAACGACCAGTTCCTGACCAAGCTCGCCATGAACCCGTCGAGGCCGCCCGCGAGCCCGTTCGTACTGTAGAGGCCGCTCGCCACGAAACGATGACGCTGATCGTTGTTGCCGACGGTCCGATCGGCATCAAAGTTCGCAGGGTTTGACGCGTACTTCACGTCGTCGCTCGAATTGCCGGGCACGACCGCCGTGGCGTCCGGAACGGTGTCGACGACCTTGCCCAGCGTGTACGCGACGCGCAGCTGCTTGTCTCCAGCGAATCGACGATTCAGCTCCAGCGTGAGGCCATTGAAGCGGGACACCGCGGTCGATTCGAACGAAATCACGCGCTGGAAGTTGGCAAAGGGCCGATCCGCGCCGAAGAAGGGATACGAGTAGGTCGTGCCGGTCCCCGCGACCGTGAACGCGCGCGCGCCAAGCGTGCCGATGTTCCGGTCGATCGACCGCGAGAGCTGGTCGCCGTCGACGAACAGATAGGTCGCGGTGACGGTCGTCTGCGCCTGGATCTGCCATTCGACCGCGGTATTGGCCTGCATCAGCCGCGCGTTGGCGAAATCCTTGTCGATGTAGAAGATGTTCGGCCGAGCCGCAGTCCCGGTGGCTGGGATCTTGTCGAAGTTCTGCGGGTAGGTCGGGACAGCGTCGCCGGTGAACAACAGCGACACGATATTGACGCCGTTGTTCGAGTGGGCAGTCCCGAGCATGATCGATGGCGTCCGTCCGTAGAAGAGTCCCCACCCGCCGCGAACCACATAGTGCCGTCCCTGAGGGCTCCACGCCAGTCCAAGACGCGGCCCGAAATTGTTCGTGTCGGCATCGAGCCGGCTCGTGTCGATGTCGGCGGCGGCCAGCTGCGCATCAGGATTTCGCACTGGCGGGGGGGCAGTCTTCATCAGGTCGTATCGCAAGCCGGCATTGACCGTCAGATCGCGACCTGGTCTCCATTCGTCCTGCGCGAAGAGCGAGTACTCGTGAAGGTCCGGGTGCGTGACCTCACCGGTCGTGCCAGGGCCCGGAAAGTTCTGCTGGTACGATTCCGTCGCGGCGTTCGGTCGACCTCCAGCGAACGACGCGAGGCTCCTGAACGTGTACGAGCCGCTGAAGAATCCTGGAAAACGGTTCAGGATGTCGTCGAACTGCAGGTCGAATCCGCCCTTCAGTTTGTGTTTGCCCTGCACGAAGGTCGCCGTGTCCGCTATTTGCCATCGCTTGATCGTCGTCTCGCGAGGGCTGAAATTGTTACGGCCGATCGTCAGCACCGTCGTCCCACTCTGCTGGACGACGGCTTCGGGATCGGCCGTGTTCGCCTCACCAGGTTCCTCGTCGCGCGCATACTGGAACCTGATCTCGTTGAACAGCTTCGCGCTGAGGATGCTCGTCCACGCCGCATTGAACGTCCGCGTCTTTACGAGCGACGCGCCGGTGTGCTCGAAGGCTATCTGGGCGCCGCCACTCTCGAACCCCTCGCCGGTGAAGTTCTGATGGTTGTAACGCAGCGTGATCCGGTTTGCCGGGTTCAGCTCGTGGTCCGTCTTGACGAGGAAGACGTCCTGATCGAGCTTCCGCACCCAGCTGTCGGACTTCTGCTCGAGGCGTGCGATCCCCTCCAGCGTCGCCGGGTCACTCGGCGTCGTCGCGGGCAGGTTCAGGAAGACGACGTTCGGCTGTGTGTTCCGCTGCCCGTCGTAGTTGGCGAAGTAGAAGTCCCGATTGCGCCGGATGGGCCCGCCCACCGTGCCGCCAAACTGGTTGTAGTGATATGGCGACTTCGGCCGGTTGTTGAGCTCGTTGATCGCGTTGTTCGCGTTCAACGCCTTGTCGCGGTAGAACTCGAAGGCCGACGCGTGCAGCTCGTTCGTGCCGGACTTGGTGACGACATTGATCACGGCCCCGCCGGCGCGGCCATATTCGGCGGAGAACGAATTCGAGTTGACCTGGAACTCCTTCACCGCATCCTGACTGAACTGGTACGGAGCCCGCCCTGATCCCGTCCGGCCGGACGCCTGCCCGAAGAACGTGTTGTTGCTGTCCGCGCCGTCGACGACGAGGCTGTTGAGAGTGCCCCGCTGCCCGGCGAAGCTCAGGTCTCCGGAACGGGTGTCGCGGGTCACCCCTGGCGTCAGGAGGGCGAAGTCGATGAAGTTGCGGCCATTCACCGGCAGCCGCTGCACGGCAATCTCGTCGACGGTGGCGCTCACATTCGATCGGCTCGTCTCGATGATCGGTGTCACGCCGCTCACCGTGATCGACTCGGCGACGGCGTTCACGCCCATCTCGAGCCTGAGAGTGATCGTCTGGCCGATCGTGACTTTGATCTCGGGCTGCTTCTGTGTCTGGAAGCCGGCCAGCTCCGCGGTCAGGCTGTAAACGCCGACCGGCAACAGCGGCGCCGAAAACACGCCGCTCGAGTCGCTCATGGCCACGCGCTGCGTCCCGGTGTCTACCTCGGTAATCGTCACGGTCACTCCAGGAAGGAGCGCACCGGACTGGTCAACGATTGTGCCTTCGATGGTTGCTGTCGCGCTCTGCGCGAACGCGGGCGCGACCGGCGCTACGAGAGCGCCCGCGGCGAGAACAGCAATGAAGAACGATCGAAATGCAGAGCGGTCGGCTGGCATGACTTCCTCTCGATGAACAGCTTTGTCCTGAAACGAGAAGTATAGAGGGGGACGCCAGTTTCACCTATCTTGACGAGCTAGAATTGCTTGATGTTCGCAAACCTGGCGCTCGCGCGCCGCATCGACGAGGCTGAGGCTTCGCTCTCCACAGACATCGCAGATTCCATCATCCGGCGCGGGTCGGTTCCGGGCGCATTCAGCCAGGAGTTCGCCGGCGGCGTCGCTGTCTGCGGCGGACCGGTGTCTCCGATCACCAAGATCATCGGCGCCGGGTTCAGCGAGATTCCCGGCGACGAATCGTTCGCCGATCTCGAGACGCAGTATTTCCGCGTCGGAGCCAGCGCGCGGGCGGAAGTGGCGACGCTCGCCGATCCAGCGTTTGCGCAGCGGCTGACGGGACGCGGCTACATCCTGAACGGGTTCGAAAACGTGCTCGCGCTGCCGATCGACCCGGTCATGCGCGGTACCCCTCCAGTCCCGGCTGGCGTCACGATCGAACAGGTCGCCGATCAGCGGTCGTTCATGGACGTGATGATCGACGGCTTCGAGTCACCGGACACCGGCGTCGTCTCTGCACCTGGCGAACAGTTTCCTCGCGCCGAGCTCGAACGGACATTCGAGGACATGGCTGGCGCCCGCGGCTTCGTCCGCTATGTCGCCGTCCTCGACGGCGAAGTAGCCGGCGGCGCCACCATGCGATTATTCGAGGGCATCGCGCAGTTGTGCGGTGCGGCGACGCGCCCGCGATTCCGACGGCGCGGGCTCCAAACGGCAATGCTGCACCTGCGGCTTCGCGAAGCGGCAGCGGCCGGCTGTGACGTCGCGATACTGACGACGGAACCGGGATCGAAATCGCAGGAGAACGGTCAGCGCGCCGGGTTCGCCCTGCTCTATTCGCGCGCGGTGTTGATCAAGCGGCCGCCGGTGTAGGGCGGGGTCTGCACTGTCCAGGAATTCACCTGAGTCGGGTGTGAATTCCATGAAGCTCCCAGCTATCAGCTCTCGGTTTTCAGCTCGCACCTCAAACAAGATCTAGCTGACGGCTAACAGCCGACAGCTACTGGACTCAAGTGAGCTTCAGGTCTGGGCCTCGTGAGCGACCGGATGCGTCGGCTGGTAGAGTCCGATGTCCGCGCCACTCGGCAGCCGGAACGAAGTCCGGATGCCCCATCGTTCGGTCGAGCGGGGCGCGCAGGATACGCCCTTCGATTCGAGCGACCGCACCGTTGCCTCGACGTCATCGCACATCAGATACAAGACGGCGGACGCCGTGTCGGCCGGAGCAGCGGGATTGTCGATCGGATGCAGCGCCAGCTCGCTCGGCGGCAGCCCGAAGATCAGCCATCCACGCCCGGCATCGACCCAACGGAATCCCAGGACGTCCCGGAAGAACGCGCGATCGGGGTCGGGGTCGGCCGTGTAGAGGAGGACGTGGGCGCCGGTGATCGTCACTGGTGATCCTTCGGCGGTGTTGGCGGGAGTCCGCCGAAGTACAGCCGGTCTTTCTGCGTTTCGATCTTCTTGACGTCGATTCCGGGGACCTTCTTCAAGTCATCGACGTTCTTGAAGAGACCGTTCTTCTCCCGGTACGCGATGACCGCGGCCGCCTCCTTCCGAAGGAGCAGCAGCACGCTCTCGAGCTCGACCGAGGTCGCCGTGTTCACGTTCAGGGGCTTCGACGCCTCACCCAGGAAGTTCGTCGAGAGATAGTCCAGGATTGCCTTGAAGTCGTCGTCGGAGCCCTTGGCCCCCCGGGCGATCATGTCGCCAATCGTGGCTTCCCAGCCGTCGCGAGTGAGCCGGATCGACGCGGCGCGCTGCGGCTCGTGACAGACACCGCAGACCTTCACCATCTGATCCTTGCCGGGTCCGTCGGGGAGCACGACCTGCGCCGCCACCGGCTGCGCAATCGCGAAGCAGACCGCCCCCGCAACCAGCCCGATGAGGTGGCGAGCGGCACGTTCCAGCAAGTCCGTCGTTCTTCTCATCTCTGAATCATAACCAGCTTCAGCACAGTTGCTTCCCGTAGGCGTCCCGCCGCACTCGTCGCGGTAACCGACGGACTTCGCCGCGCTCCAGGAATGCTTACGAGCTCCGGTTACAAGTCCCGGCCGCTGCTCCACGGCCCGGCTCAGGTCGACCCTCCTCGGCATCAGGCGCGCCAAGCTGGTAAACTACTGACTCCGAAGCCAGGCTTTCCACACGTATTTTGTGGCCCAAACGGTCGTTTCCCACTATCGCGTGCTCCACAAGCTCGGCGAGGGCGGCATGGGTGTCGTCTATCGCGCGGAAGATCTCCGTCTCGATCGCGAGGTGGCGATCAAGTTCCTGCGCAAGGAAGACAATACCCACGCCCCCTGGCTGACGCGCTTCGAGCGCGAAGCGCGCCTTGCTTCCGCGCTCACGCACCCCCACATCTGCACCATCCACGAGCTCGGTGAGGAGGACGGGCGTCCCTTCATCGTGATGGAGCTCCTGGAGGGACGGACGATCAAACAGCGAATCGAAGAGGGTGCGCTGCCGGTCGATCGGGTGGTCCACTTCGGGGTCCAGATTGCGATGGCGCTCGAGGCCGCACACGCGCGCGGCATCATCCATCGCGACATCAAGCCGGCGAACCTGTTCGTCACCCACGAAGATCACCTCAAGGTTCTCGACTTCGGCCTGGCCAAGCTGACCGATCGTCAGGCGGCGGCCACGACATCGGTCACGCAGGCCGGGGTGCAAACCGCGACGGACGTGGAGGTCACGGTAACGGGCGCGGCCGTCGGCACGGCCGCCTACATGTCGCCGGAACAGGCGACCGGCGCCAAGGTCGACGGGCGCACTGACCTGTTCTCGTTCGGGAGCGTGCTCTACGAGATGGCGACGGGACGCCGAGCGTTCCCTGGCGACAACACCGGCACCGTCATCATGCGGCTGCTCAAGGGGGAGTTCATCCCGCCGCGATCGCTCAATCCGGCGATTCCCGAGCGGCTGGAAACCATCATCCTGCGCGCGATGGAAGTGGACCCCAACCGGCGATATCAGAGCGCCGCCGGAATGCTCGAGGACCTGCGGTCGCTTTCGCGTGTCCTCGCGCCGGATGTCTCGTCGACCGCGAACGACATGGCCATCGCGCCGGCTGCCCTGCCGACCCGCAGGGATTCCCGCGTTCGCGGCTGGATCATCGGCGTCGCCGGAATCGTGCTGATCGCCGTGGTCGGCGGCTGGCGCTGGATCCGAACGGCTCCGGCGATCGAGCTCACGAACAAGGACAGCATCCTCGTCGGTGGCTTCGGCAACACCACGGGGGATGGCGTGTTCGACGAGACGATCGGGATGGCGTTGAAGGTTCAGCTCGGCCAGTCTCCCTTCCTGGACATCGTCCCTGACGATCGCGTGACCGACGAGCTGCGTCTCATGCAACGTCCGAGCGAGGAGCGCCTCACGCACGATGTGGCACGCGAAGCATGCGAGCGGCTCGGCCTCAAAGCCATGCTCGACGGCACGCTCGCGGCGCTGGGATCGAACTACGTGCTGACGCTCAACGCGACCGATTGCCATAGCGGCGCGACTGTGGCGAGCGAGCAGAAGGAAGCATCGAGCAAGGAGGAGGTTCTGAAGGTGCTGGGACCGATGGCTTCCAGCATGCGAACGAAACTCGGCGAGTCGTTGCCTTCGATCAAGCGGTTCGACGTGCCGGTCGAGCAGGCCACGACGCCGTCGCTGCCAGCCCTCAAGGCGTACGCGCTCGGCATCGGCGAACGTCGAAAGGGGCACGAGATCGAGTCGATCGCCTTCTTCAACCGCGCCATCGAGCTGGATCCCGAGTTCGCCGCTGCGTACACGACGCTGTCCACGGTGTACGGCAGCATCGGCGAGTGGCGTCGCAGCGAAGAGTACGCGCAGCTGGCCTATGCCCGGCAGAAGCGAGTCAGCGAACGGGAGCGGCTCTTCATCACGTATCAGTACCACGATCGCGTCACAGGCAATCAGGACGAAGCGGTACGGACGCTGGAGATGTGGAAGACCGCCTATCCGCGCGATTCCCGCCCGCCGAACGCGCTCTCGCTGATCTACAACCGGTTCGGGCGCTACGACAAGGCGGTCGCGGAAGCCACCGAAGCGCTTCGGCGAAGCCCGGGGACCGGGTTTCCCATGTCGAACCTGGCATTCGCGTATCGTGGACTGGGCCGGTATGCGGACGCCCGCAGGGTCGGCGACGAAGCCGTCAAGCTCGAGGTGGCCACGGCACCGACGCGCCGGCTGCTCTACCAGCTCGGGATCATGATGAACGACGGCTCGGCGGCGGCGCAGATCGAGTGGTCGAAATCGGTGCCGCGCGAGTTCGATCTGATCGCAGCCCAGGCACAGGTGGCGTCCTTCGAAGGAAGGCTGCGCGACTCGGCGACTCTCTACGGCCGTGCGGCCGATCTCGCAACGGCGCGAAGCCTCAGCGGCACGGCGTCCGGATTCTGGGCGCACCTTGCGATGACGGAAGCCTTCTACGAGGAGCCGCGGCGCGCCACGGAGCGCGTTCGCACGATTGTGGCGCGCACGGCCAGCGCTGCCGAGAGCCCCGGGACGATCCCGAGGTTCAGGGCCGGCGTCGCGCTCGGCCTCGCCGGGCTCGGAACAGACGCACGGGAGCTCGTCGAGCGCGCTCGCCAGCGGTATCCTGAGTCCACGCTCACGCGCACCGTGTTCATCCCAACCTGCGAGGCGGCAATTGCCGTCGGGCGCGGCGCACCAAGCGAAGCCATCGCCGCGCTGGAGGCGGCGACACCGACCGAGTTCGGCACGGTGGCAGGCCTCGTGCCGACATTCCTTCGCGGTGAAGCCTACCTCGCGAAACGGGACAGCGAAGCCGCGCGCCGCGAGTTCCAGAAAGTGCTCGACCATCGAGGAGCCGACCCGTTCGCGCCGGTGGTTCCTCTCGCTCGCCTCGGGCTCGCCCGCGCGTGGCAGATGAGCGGCGACCTCGACAAGAGCCGGAAGGAGTACGACGAGCTTCTGCAGATCTGGAAGAATGCGGACACCGATCTTCCGCTGCTCCAGCGCGCGCGAGCGGAACGCGCGGCTCTGAGCAGCTCCCACTCAACGACAAGGTGAAGGAAAGCCGGATCGCACAACCCGCCGCGCAACCAGGCGACGTCATCGCGCACTACCGCCTCGTCGAGCGGCTGGGGCGCGACAACGACACGACGATCTATCGAGCCAAGGACCTGACGCTCGATCGTGACGTTGCCGTAAAAGTGCTGTCGCCGGAGCACGCCGCCAGCGCGACCGCGCTGGAGCGATTCCGGCGCGAGGCGCACATCGCGTCGCTCGTCACTCACCCTCACATCTGCGCCGTTCACGATTCGGGCGAGGAGAACGGGCACGCGTTCCTGGTCTGCGAGCTGCTCGAAGGACGCGGGCTGGACGCCGTGCTTGCAGCCGGCGCATTGGGTCCCGATCGCATGCTGGATCTGGCGATTCAGCTGGTCGACGGCATCGCGGCCGTGCACCGCCGCGGCCTGATCCACGGAAACATCAAGCCGTCCAACGTCTTCGTGACCGACGAAGGGCACGTCAAGGTGCTCGAGCTCGGCTTGATGAGCGCATGGTGGGAAACCTACGGGCAGCCCGACGGTGTCGACAGCTCGTCGCCGACGGCCTCCGCCGACCAACGCCTGCCGCCGGAGGCAGCGGTCGACGGTTTCCACTCGTATCGGTCGCCCGAACATCTGGCCGGAGCGCGCGTCGATCACCGGAGCGACATCTTCTCGATTGGCGCGGTGCTCTACGAGATGGCGACCGGAAACAAGGCCTTTCCTGGCGACACTCCGTCGCGCATCGCCGCTGCGATCGTGTCTGGTACGCCGCCGCCAGCTGACGCACGGAACCCGACATTGGCCGCCGTGGAGCCAATCCTGCACAAGGCGCTGGAGAAGGCTCCTGAAAACCGCTATCAGAGCGCCGCGGACCTCTTGTCGGACCTGCGGCGTCTTCGTCGTCGTGTCGAGACGTCGGCAGGCGACACCTACACCGAGGGTCCACTTCGCCGCCGACTGCTGCTCGGAGTGGCTGCGGTCGGTCTCGTCGCCGCGGTGGCAGCCGGCTGGTGGTGGATGCGGGGTCGAGCGGTCACGCCTATCGAGCGGCACGCCGTCCTGATCGGCAGCGTTGCAAACGGGACCAATGACCCGGACTTCGATGGCACGCTCAGACAGGCGTTGACCGTGCTCCTGGGCCAGACTCCGTTCCTGGATCTCGTGTCGGACGAACGCGTGCGGCAGATTCTGAGGATGATGGGCCGGGAACCAGGAGCCCCGCTGACGCACCCTGTCGCACGTGAAGCGTGCGAACGGATCGGTGCCAGTGCGCTCATCGAGGGGAGCGTCTCGGCCGTTGGCCGCACCACGGTGGTCGCGCTCAGCGCCTCGGACTGCACCACGGGCGACACGATCGCGCGCGATCAGGTCGAGGTCGAGCGCAAGGAGGACGTCCTCAAGGCGGTCGGCGTGATCGCTTCGTCTATGCGCCGTTCGCTCGGCGAGTCCGGCAGGTCGCTCGAGCAGCACAACGTGCCGATTCAGGAAGCGACGACGCCGTCTCTCGACGCGCTGAAGGCGTTCACCGCGGGTGTCGAGAAGCGCGCGGCAGGGAGCGAGATCGAGTCGATACCATTCTTCGAGCGCGCTATCGGCCTGGACCGCAACTTCGCCCTGGCGTATACCACGCTCTCGAGCATCTACGGCGGGCTCGGGGAAACGGGTCGCGGTGAAGACTACGCGCGACTGGCGTACGAACACCGCTCGACGGTCAGCGAGCGCGAGCGTCTGTTCATCACTTACCAGTACCACGACCGCGTGACCGGAGATCAGCTCAAGACACGGGAAGCGCTCGAAGTCTGGAAGCAGACGTATCCGCTCGACTATCGGCCAGCCAACGCGCTCGCGCTACAGCTCCTTCGCCTCGGTGACTACGACCGGGCCATCGCCGAGGCCCAGGAGGCCTTGCGGCTGAATCCCGCGCACCCGTTCCCGTACTCCAATCTCTCGTACGCCCTTCGCGGCGCCGGCCGCTACCCCGAGGCGAAACGGACCGCCGAGCGCGCGGTCGCCCTTGGTATCGAAACGGTGCCGACGCGCCGCCTGCTCTACCAGCTCGCGGAGATGGACAACGATCAACCGGAAGCGCAGCGCCATCTGGACTGGGCCCGAAGCCGGCCGCGCGGATTCGATCTCGTCGGCGCGCAAGCGCAGGTCATGGCCTTCCACGGACAGATGAACGAGGCTCGACGGCTGTTTCAGCTGACTATGGAGGAGGCGAATCGAAGTCAGCTCGTGCAGATAGCGAGCGGCTATTCCGCGCAGCTGGCGCTGACGGACGCGTTCTTTGGCTACGCGTTTCTTGCGATGGAACGCGCGCGACGGATCTCTGATACGACCTACGAGCCCGAGCTCCGCGCCGCCGCAGCCCTCGCAGTCGCCGGCGCGCCCGCCGAAGCGGAGAGATCGATCGCGCGGACGCGCGACCTTCGGCCCGCCGATACGCTCCTCCATGGGGCGTATGTGCCCGTGGCGGAGGCTGCGGCCTTGTTGGCCCGCGGCCGGACCGATGCGGCGCTCCAGGCCCTTCGTCCCGCGGCTCCGTTCGAACGCGGCACCGTCGCTGCCTTGCTGCCCATCTACTTCCGCGCGGAAGCGCAGCGGCGGGCGGGTGCCTTCACGGATGCCGCCCGGGAGTTCCGCTCGCTGATCACGAATCGCGGAGCCGAGCCTTTTTCTCCCGCCATCCCGATGGCGTATCTCGGTCTTGCCCGATCGCTCGCCGCCGCAGGCGACACGGCAGGCAGCCGGCGCGCCTACGACGATCTCTTTCAGATCTGGAAAAATGCGGATCCCGATCTGCCAGCGCTGAAGCAGGCGCGCCTCGAAGCGGCGCGCAACAACTAGTCTCATCCGAGGGGCTTCGCCCCTCGGACTCCCCTACACGCGCTCTCGCGCGCCGCTTCGACGGCGCGCTTCCGCCTCCGCTAAAGCTACGGCGAGACCTCGCCGAAGCGCCTGCGGCGCGAAGGCGGGCCGATCGCGTGGCTCGCTCGCACTGCTCGCTCGCATCTTCGAGTGAGCGTCAGGTTTATGAGACAGCTTCTAGCTGCGGCTGGACCTCACCCGCGGAGCGCGTCGTAGTACTTCGGTGGGTGCGTCCTGAGCCTCGCACGGACCGAGATCCGAATTCCGGCACGGTGGCGTTGAACACGGCAGCGCTCACCCTTCGACAGGACCCTCACGGCGTACAACCGATCGCCCCAGGGCGTGAGCGCCCAGTCGACGACGCGCCCCTCGCACGAGCACTCGAGGGACACACGCGAGCCGCGTCTCGGATTGTTGGGCATCCAGGCGCCTGTGCCGCGGCCTACTCCCGCGACGATGTCATCGATTGATTCGCGGCGGGGCTTCACGCCTCGGCGCCAGCTCGGGATCCGCTGGCTCGACCCAGGCTCGCCCGGCCACGACAAGAGCCGCGAGCGGTACCAGCCAGACAACCCGTGCCTGATATCGATTGTACGGCCCTGACAGAACACCGCAGATGATCCCGTTCACCCCGACCAGACAGCAACAGAAAATCGCGAACAGCTGCTCGGTCGCGAGCGTCATTCGGCGGGCGCGGCTCACGAGTGCCGGTGCAATCGACACGATCAGGAAAAGACCTGACAGGCCGACGACGGCGTGCTGCCACAACTGGAGGAACCGCCACATCCACTCGCGAATCGCGCGGTTGCAGGCATGCCCGTCGCCCTCCTGACAGACTTCGACGTTCGGCGTCAGCGACGCCGTAATCCCGGCGCGACGCAGCGGCATCCGAAGCGTTTCGACGAGGGCATCGTTCATTTCCGGCCTCAGCTTGAACATGACCAACTGCCAGAAGGCATTGGTCAGCGAGGCCTTCGCCTGACCCAGCGCATGGTGTTCGATGGCGCCCATGACGACCTGCCACTGCTCGGCATAAAAGCGCTCCCGTCGATCCGGGTCGAATTCAGGGCTGAACTTGAATTCGCCGATTTGCGGCCACATGAAGCCTTCGGTGTACAGGTTCACCTTCCGGTTGGGATCCACCAGCTCGCACGAGACATAGCTCGCGGTCTCGCAGCTCTCCTGCAAGTAAGCCAGCCCGGGGCCATCCGCAATGATCCGTCCGAGAGCGAAGGGCGGGTTCTGCACCGGTCGCCCGAACACCATCCTGAGGCCGATCGACGCAAGCACCAGCGCGGCGATTCCAGCAAAGACAGCCGCAGCAACGGGGAGCGAACGACGGAAACCATCCCGGATCGAGGTGCGGAGCCCGACGACGGCGATGCCGATTGGCAGCGCGGCCGCCATCAACAGACCGTTCGAATTGTGGGCACCCATGGCATACGCGATGAGTGCCGCCAGGATCCATCGCGGGAAAACGGGGAGCCTGTCGAAGAAGAAGAGCAGCAGGCCGGCGGCGATTATCGAGAGCCCGGTGAAGATGTCGGGCATGATGAACGCCGCAAAGAAGGGAAGCGTGGTTGTCAGTGTCAGGAAAACCACGAGGCCCATGAACGCCATCCGATGGCGCCAGCCGACGGCACGAACGAGCAGATCCAGGACGCCCGAAACGAGCGCTGCCTGCGCGGCGGCGGTCGCCCACAATGAGCCCAGGAAGTAGACTGGAACCGCATAGAAGACCGACCGCGAGCCAATGGCGCTCAACGTCAGCCGAAACTGTGTGACGTCGACGATCGCAGGCAGGGCGGACACTGCTTCGCTCGCCCAGAGGTTCCGTCCGGCTGGAAACTGCCCGACGGCCGGCCATGGGTGAGAGATCGCGGTCAGGACGTCCTTCCCCCACATGTAGAAAACCCACGAGTCGTAGAAGATGAACGGTCGGCCGGAGACCAGCGCAGGGACCAGCAGAACGGCGGCGCCGGCGGCAATCCACCCGGCTTCGACGAAAGCGGACAGGATGCCGTTCTTGTGGCGCATGGATGGTTCGATCGAATAAGTCCGCGAGGCTGTCGAATCCGGAGCAACGTGCGGTCGAGCCGCTTCACCGCCGCCGGAGCCCGAGGAAGCTGAGGAAGAAACTCGTCAGCACGACCTGACCACCGAGACACATCGCGCCGGCGGAGGGGATGGCAATGCGGAGAGTCACGCTCGGATTCAGGGGCCCGAATCCAGCGCTCCACCACCGCCCAACCGCGTACATCGCCCCGAGCAGCCCCACGCCGAACAGCACGCCCCCTGCGATCACACCTGACTCCAGCGTGAACGAATCCATGAAGCGCTCGAGTGCAATATCCTCCAGCAGAAGTTTCTCGTTGAACGCGTACACGCGCGCCGAGAACGCGAACGCCAACGCCTGGAATCCGAGCAGGATGGCGGCGACGGCGAAGAGCAGCGTATGCACGTCGAGAACAACGGATCCACCGAGCGTGAAGGGCCCCGGAAGCAGAAAGGCGCTCACGAGCGCTCCGCCGAGCATCAACGCAAGCCCCGGATACAGGAACAGCCAACGGGGGCTGTAGAGCAGCATGAACCGGAAGTGACGCCAGCCGTCACGCCACGGCCTCAGATGCGGCGGACGGTCCCGGCCGTCCTTCGACAGCGTCGTCGGCACCTCGGCGATTCGCATGTCCAGCAGAGTGGCCTTGATGACCATCTCGGACGCGAACTCCATCCCCGTCGTCTGGAGCTCCATGCGCTCGAAGGCTGCGCGCGAGAATCCTCGCAACCCGCAGTGGAAGTCCCGCACGGGACACTTGAAGAACAGGCGGCCGATGCGGGAGAGCACCGGGTTGCCGATGTGCTTGTTCTTCCAGGGCATCGCTCCCGGCGCGATCCCGCCGAGAAAGCGGTTGCCCATCACGAGATCCACGCCGACGCGCAGCTGCTCGACGAACGGATCGAGCCGGCTGAAGTCGTAGCTGTCGTCTCCGTCGCCCATGATGATGTAGCGGCCGCGAGCGTGCTTCGCGCCGTGATACAGAGCGGCCCCGTAGCCACGCTCGGGCACATGAACGACTCGAGCGCCCTCGCTCTCCGCGATCTGTGGCGAACCGTCCGTGGATCCGTTGTCCGCCACGACCACTTCGGCTCGAAGCCCAAGACGGGCAATGCAGCCGCGAGCCTTCTGAATGCACCTGCCAATCGTGAGTGCCTCGTTGAGACAGGGCATGAGCACGGTCAGCTCGACTGGCTCCGCTCGAGGGTCTGGGGCTGCGGGTGCGGGATCAAAGAGGCCGGCGGGAATGCGATTTTGAACGGCCAAGCTGGACTTTACCTCGCAGACGATGCGGTCACGGCATAGTAGCGGGTAGACTCGAATCATGTCCACAGCAGGTCTGGACTCCGAGATCGCCAATCTCTACCAATTGCCTTTGGCGGAGTTCACGTCAGCGCGGAATGCACTCGCGAAGCAAGCGGGATCACGCGCGTCAGAGGTCCGTGCTCTGCAGAAACCACCGGTTGCGGCATGGGCGATCAATCAGCTCTTCCGGCATGACCGGGATACGTACGATCGACTGATCGGCGCGAGCGGAGATCTGCGGGCCGCGCACGCGGCGGTCCTCGCCGGCAAGCACGGTGATGTCAGGTCCGCCGGAAAGTCTCACGAAGAAGCGATCGATAGTGCGCTGAAGGCAACCGTCGCGATTCTGTCGGACGCGGGGCAGCCCCTGACGGATGCCACGCGGCAAGCCATCGCAACAACGCTGCGCGCCCTGCCTGGAGTGGAGCCCGCCGGTCAACTGACAAAAACGCTGCAGCCCGGGGGTTTCGAGATGCTCGCCGGTCTTCCCGTCCAGAACAAGACAGGAAAGCCGACCGTTGTTCCGAAGCCGGCGCCTGCCCCGCCGCCATCGGCAACCTCGCCAGTCAGGAAAGCTGATCCAGTCGCAGAGCGCCGCGCCAGAGAAGCAGCGGCGGAGGCGGAGCGGCAAGTCCGTCTTGCCGAGCATGCGATGCGTCGAGAAGAGTTCGAAGCTGCTCGCGCCGCCCGAGAGGCAGAGAAAGCCGACAAGGCGGTTGACGACGCACGTGAATCGGTCAACGAGGCGCAGCAGGCGCTCGCAGATGCGGAGCGGGCCGCTGAGCAAGCGCTGAAATCAAAGGAGGCCGCTGAGAAGCGGGCGCGCGAAGCTGACGAGGCGCTGAAAGCCGCGAGGGATCGGCGCGACTCGCTCAGTCCTTCCCCGAAACCCGCCTGATCACTGCGGCGAGCTTGTCGACCTCGACAGGCTTCGGCACGAAGCTCTGATATCCCGCCGTGAGCGCTCGCCGCCTGTCTTCGGGATGCGCGAGCGCGGTCAGCGCGATGGCCGGCAAGCCGCCGGCATTCGAATCGAGCGCTCGGATACGGCGGATCAACGTGTATCCGTCCTCGCCCGGCATCCGAATGTCGCTGACGAGCACGTCCGGCTTGAAATCAGGCAACGCCTCCAGCGCTTCGCGCGCCGAGCCAACGGCGGCCGTCCGCGCGCCGCATTCCGTCAGTGCGCGCGAGACGACTTCCCTCGCGTCCGATTCGTCGTCGACGACGAGTACTCGAAGACCGCTGAGGAGGTGTGCGTCGGGGCTCACGGATTCCTGAGTGCGCCTGATCGCGCGGATGGGAAACATCACCGAGAACGTGGCGCCTCGACCCGGTCCGGCGCTGTGGACGTTGACCTTGCCTCCGTGCAGCTCGACGATGTGCCGTACGATCGAGAGGCCCAGGCCAAGGCCGCCATGGGGCCGCGTCACCGACTCGTCGCCCTGACGGAAACGGTCGAAGATGTACGGCAGCAGGTCCGACGCGATCCCCTCGCCCGTGTCGGTCACCGTGACGACGGCGCTGCTCCCCTGGCGGTCCAATGAGACGACGACCGAGCCGCCCGTCGGCGTGAACTTGATCGCATTGACGATCAGATTCCATATCACCTGCTGCAGCCGATCGGGATCGCCGATCACCGCGCCGCCGACCTGCAATCGTGCCCTGAGCGCGACGCCTTTGGCGTCCGCCGCGGGCCGCAGCGTGTCCAGCGTCGCATCGACCAGGGGCGCCAGGTCCGTCGGCCGCAGCTCGAGCCTCAGCTTCCCCGTCACGATCCGTGACACGTCGAGAATGTCGGATATCAGCTGCTCCTGCAGGTGCGCGTTTCGCTCGATGGTCTCGAGCGCCCGCGCGACGCCGGCCGCATCCAGCTTGCCCATCCGCAGCAGCCGCGTCCATCCGAGCATGGCGTTGAGCGGCGTCCGGAGCTCGTGAGAGAGCGTCGCGAGGAAGTCCTCCTTGGCGCGATTCGCAATGGCGAGATCCTCCGCGCGGCGCCGCAGGTCGTCCTCGAGACGCTTCCGTTCGGTGATGTCCCGCACGACGAGCGAGAACCCACGCAGCTGCCGGGTGGCGTCGCGTACCGGCGTGAGAACGACATGGGCATCGAATGCCAGCCCCCCCCGCCGCAGCCGGAGTCCTTCCGATTCCATGCGGCCGTCCGACTCGGCGGCCAGCAACTGGGCGGCGGGTGCGCCTTCCTCACGATCGGGAACGGAATAGAAGGTGGCGAAACTGCGCCCGACGATCTCGTCGGCCGGGTACCCGAATAGCCGCTCGCCACCGGCATTCCAGCTGGTGACGACACCGTGGGGGCTGAGCATGCAGATCGCGTAGTCCTGCACGCTGTCGAGGAGCAAGGTTAGTTTGTCTTCGGCCAGTCGAAGCCGCTCGGCGTTGTCCTCCAGCTCAGCATAGAGCGCAATGACGCCCCGATTGGTCTCGTGCAGCTCTCCGTAGACTCGCTGGAGGGCGCTGGCTTCGTCGAGATGTCCGTCGGGAGGATCGCCTCGCGGCCGACCGATGAGGTGCGTGCCCTCGGCAATCGAGAGCTGGTTGGAATCGGCGTGACGGAAGAGGGTTGCCAGAGATACGACGGCACCAGACGACGAAGGCACGACGCCGAGGCGGTGCACCAGCAATCGAAAAGGCAACAGGGAGCGCTCGAGGGCGACCAGCCCGCCCATGCGCTCCACGGCGGCAACGTGGAACTGGACCTCGAGTGACGGGCCGTCCGCGATCGTGAGCTCGGCGCGGGTCTCGGGCGCCGCGAGTGTCAGCCGGCAGCCAACCTCGAAGAGGACGACAGAGAGGCGGCGCACATCCCTCGAATGGAGGTCGAATTCCTCGGCCGCCAGCCGTGCCCGCCGGCAAAGCGAAACGACGTCCTGCTGAACGCGCAGGACGGTTGTCGAAAGTGTGAAGCCGCCCCCCTCGGGGAGGGAATTTGTCCCGTTCACGATGAAGGCCGCCAGCCTGGTGCTCTCCCGGTCAACCGCCGGGACCCGGCGCGCTTCACGCCGGAAAATCTTGGGAATGCAAGACAAAGACCGAAATGCGGAGCCCAGGAGCGCCGTATCCCATGGGCGGGAGATCCGTTCGAAACGTATACACCTGCGGTTGGCTGGTATCCAGCGTTCGGCCAGAGACGGCCAATTTTGTTGGCGAAAACATCGGTCCTTGAACTTGGGTCGGCGGGCACCGCAGTTGCTTAACATCCGCTGGATCGGAGTGCGGTCCCCCGGACGACCAAATTGTTCTGACTGTCGAGCCAGGACGTTACTGTTCTATGTCGAGTGATTCTCTACTGTGACGCCGCGATGACGCACCCCCGGACTCAGAGCAGCGACTTCCATGGTCGGCACGACGGCCCGACCGACGACGCGGGCCTGCCACGTACGACGGCGGAGCTCCGATCGTGGGTCCGGCGGCGCCTCGGTCTGAGCGGTCCGCGGGAACTCGAGCTTTTTCAAGCCATCGAGCAGGTGGTGGCGAATCAGCGGCAGCTGATCGAAGAGTCGAAGCACGAAGCCATTCGCGCGCTCTCGGAAGGATTCGCAGCCAAGCTGGAGAAGCTCCACCACCAGCTGACGGAAAAGGACGTCACCGTCAGCAACATTGCCCGCTACTTCGAGGACGTCGTCGCCGACCTCACCGACAAGGCCCATCGCGACCCCAAGACGAAGCTCCTGAACTTCGACTGGTTCATGGAGCGCGTCGAGTCGTTCCTCGCGGTCGAGCAGCGCGTCCGCTGGTGCGGCGTCGGTGTCGTCGATATCACCAGCTTCAAGTGGTACAACGACACGCTCGGGCATGCGCTCGGCGACCGCATCATCGAACGGGTCGCCCGCATCCTATCGGACCAGATCCGATCCGAGGACTTCCTGGCCGTGGAGCGCTCGAGCGAGGCGCGCGATCTGCACGCCAGGTTCGGTGGCGACGAATTCTGCTTCCTGATCCCCGATCTGCCCGGGTGCCTGGAAGCCTCCGTCATCGCCGGCCGCTTCAAGCAAGCTGTCGAGAGCTACGAATGGCGGAACGAGGACGATCGGCTCGGCGCCAAGCCGGTCGGCGTCGATGTCGGCGTCGTATGCCTCCGCCTCGGCCCCGTCTCGGAGCGACGTGGCGTCGCTCGCAAGCTCGCCGCCGAGCTTATCCACCGCGCCGACACGCTGATGTACGAGGCCAAGAGCCAGCGGTCCACGAACGTCCACTCGGCCGCCGTCCGCGTGGAAAACAGCGCCCTCGTCGATGCGAGCAGCCCTTCCCAGGCAGCAATCGAGAAGCACCCGGGCGGAGGCGCAGCCTAGCCGGTTAGTAGCGTCTGCCCATTTCAGAGTGCTACACTTGGCGTTTCTGCGTGACCCGCGAGGGGCTGCAGGAGCGTCCTCCTTCCTGCCCATGGTGGGTGCAGCTCAGCGGTAGACTCTCGCGTTGCATGGTGGGTGTAGTTCAGGGGTAGAACGCCTGACTGTGGCTCAGGAGGTCGCGGGTTCGAAGCCCGTCACCCACCCCATTCCTAGTTCGACGGAACGGCACGGCCCCGACTCGCGCGATCCGAGGAGACGTTTGCGGCGGCGGGCGTTGACGGTGGGTTGCTTGACCTGCGCGGAACTACCGGTTCCGTTTACGCGGCGCTCGGAGCGAACAGGGCGGCCAGCAGATCGTCGTCAGAAAACTCGCGCAACGCCGCAGCCTCGAGACCGGGCACGGCTTCCTGCCGTAGATCCACACGGAGACGCAGCGCCTTACGCTCGCCCTCGAGCTGACCTAATTGATCGGCTGCCACGAGGTATCGCCGGCGACCAAACCAACCGGATAATCGGACGGAGAGATAGCGTACACGCCGAGCGGCGGCTTCGATGACGACGCCTTCAATGCTGCCGAGCCGCCGTCCCTCAGCGCTCAGCACATCCAGGTCGGAGAGGGCGCCTGCCGGGCTGCTGACCTTGGATGCATCCAGGTAAGAGAGTTCTGAAGTGGCGAGGAGCTGAGCATCGTTTCGCATGGCGGTCACTCCGCCTTGTCGTTACGCAATCGACCTGCCAGCCACCCGCTGCAAAAACCCGACGCGCACAGTCCAGACGGTTCTGATCGTCGGCGAGGGGCCCAAGGCTCCAAATAGTGAGGGGTCGGACCGCTCATATTGGGTTCAGCGCCAACGACTTCGTCGGTTCACGGACCGCCCGATGAACAACGTCAAGGAACCCGAGAGCTGGTTCAAGGGCTGAAGCGGGCGGCCTGGTCATACGGGGCAGCTCGGCAGGCAGGTGCATGCTGTGGCCTCGATTTACCATGTCAATATTCCGCGCCTTGCAGTGTTCGCCAACGACCGCCGCGCCCGCGCTGTCGACGATCGGCGTCCTCCGACTGTTCGGATTGTCGTGGAGACAGCCCGAGGCCACGAGATCCCGCTCTGCGGCACGCCTGCGGCGAAAGTGGAACGCGACATATCCCGGCAATAAAGAGTCCACAGAGAGAGTGACGGAGCTCCCGTCCCAGCCGCAGCCTGTCGCAGGGCTTGGCTCGTATACTGGCGGGCTCTGGGAGACTGCTCAGGCGACGGTCCTTCGCAGTGCTCAGCACGCTGGGCAGCTACTGGATAGCTAACGAACTCAACAGCATTCGGGGAGATCAGCCAGAACCTACCATCGACGGTCCGAGATTTGCCAACATACGGGCAAAACACGACACCAAGCGCAGAGACTGGCCCACCGGAACCCCGTCATCCACCCCAACTTCTCGTGACCCCTTGTCTGGACTTTCCCCAGGCTGGCACCGCGTCGTCCGGGTTCCCGACTCCAGACGGCTATCCACAGCAATTCGCCGACGCTCCACCGACTTCAGCCTCAAGACGACGTACGAACGGGAAGTACTACGCAATATAGGAACAGCTGCTGAGGCCCAAAGAGGGCCGGGGTCGTTGCCGCTTCCAGCCTCGCGTCACGGTCAGGCACCACGAAGAGCCGAAACACACGCAATTACAGAATTCGCTCTCGGTCTTTGCTGCCTATCTCCAAGTTCACGCTGCTCGAAAGCAGCAAATCACCAAACAGTAATTCACTTATGTGTCGAAATTCCGATTGCTTAAACAGATGAGGCAGGATATGTTGTCTATATCTCTATCGATGTAGAACTATTTAGACATATATCTAGTTTAGTTATTTCTCGAGGAGCCGATCGATGAGGCTGAACGAACGGGGCGCGATCATCATTCACGTAGCCATAGCGCTCATTGCGCTGCTCTGCTTCGCGGGCATCGTTATTGACCAGGGAGTGATGTACGTATCCCGCGCACAGGCGCAGGCTGCCGCTGACGCCGGAGCGCTGGCCGGCGCCTTGACTCTGGAGACGGATCCGAGCGCGCACGCGAACGCCGGAATTGCGGCCAAGAGTTTCGTCAATCAGAACGGTATCTGGGGTCAGGCTGCAGCCGACACGAACATCGACGTGACGTCCCCGATCACGTGCCCGGATGGCACGAACGCCTGCATTCGGGTCGACGTCATGCGCGGCATCATCGGACGCGACGGGGCCGGGCACGCGAACACCATCCCGACGTTCATGATGGGGATCGTCGGTCTCCACAACCAGGGCGTCCGAGCGACCGCAACCGCGGAAGTTGCCGGAGGCAACGCCGTTCAGTGCATCAAACCGTGGGTCGTCGCAGACAAGTGGGTCGACAACTCGGGCACCGGATCCAACGCGAGCGGATGGGATCAGGAAGACGGCTGGAACGCTGGAGTGGACACGTACACGAGCCCGGGGTTCAAGGCGACCGGAACGGGAAATGACTACGGGCTCGAGCTCGCGCTGAAGGAAGGCGCAACAGGCACCTGGAGTTCGGGCTGGACCATGGAGATTGATCTCGGCTCGAATGGCAGCAACGCGTACCGCGATGAAATCTCGGGCTGTCCGACCTGGGTGCCTACCGTTGGAACGTACAACTCGTCTATCCCATGCAGCGAGAAATCAGACGAGAATCCCGCGAAAGGTTGCCTAGGAGTGAAGACGGGCATGTCCCAGGGTCCGACGACGCAGGGTGTCGCCGATCTCATTGCGCTCGACCCGTCGGCCACCTGGAACACGGGCACGAACAGCGTGCAAGGAGGCTGCATGGCCGGTAATACCTGCAGCAACCCCACTCACGCAAACGTCAGTCCCCGCATCGTCCCGATCGCGATCTTCAATATGCAGGTCTATGCCGCGAGCGGGTGCAGCGGCACCAACTGTGTCGCGCAGGTCAGCACCATCCTGGGTTTCTTCGTGGAAGGCATGTGCGACGACGTCTATCCACACGGGACGGCGCCCGCATGGTGTGGGAGTCACCCGAACAAGGTGGTACTCGGCCGCTTGGTCAACTATCCCGGGCAATTCACCTCGGGGGCCGGACCGGTCAGTTCCGCCAGCTTCCTGAAGATCACGCGGCTCGTGCGCTGAAGCGACGAGCCACGTGGCAGGCGCCTAGCGTGCCGCCGCTCGCTTCTTGGGCGGCGCCACGGCCTTGACGGGCTTTTCGAACTCGGCTTTCGCCGCTTTCTTCTTTCCGGTGCTCACGCGATCCAGGCTCTGACGGAGCGCGTCCATCAGGTTGACGACCTTCGGCGGCGCTTCCTCTTCGGTCGCCACGACTTCCTGCCCGGCGATCTTGGCGTCGATGATCCGCTGCAGCTCCTCCTGGTACTCGTCGCGGTATTCGGCGAGATCGAGCTGCCCTTCGAAGTTCCCGATCACCTGCTTCGCCAGCTTGATCTCGTCAGGCTTGATCTTCGACGGCACGCCCTCGAGCTCCTCGATGTTGTCCATGCTGCGTACTTCGTTCGCGTGCCGCATGGTGTACATCACCAGGCCCTTCTCGCGCGCCTGGACGGCAACGAGATACTCGCGCCCGTAGAGCGCCAGCTTGCCGATGCCCGCCTTCCCTTTCATTCCTTCCCGCATGACGGCGAAGGCCTCCTTGGCCATTGCACCGTCAGGCGCCAGGTAGTACGGGCGCTCGACGTAGATCGGATCGATCGCGGCAGCGTCGGTAAACTGCACGAGGTCGATGATCCGGGTCGACTCGGGCCTGACCTTCGCCATGTCGTCCTCGGTCACGACGACGTAGCGGCCCTTCTCGAACTCGTACCCCTTGGCCACTTCCGACATCGGGACTTCCCGCTCGCAGGTGGGGCACCAGCGCTTCTGCTGGATGCGGGTCTGACACTCCGCATGCAGCTGGTTGAAGCTGATGGTGGCCGCTGAGTCAGTGGCCGGGAACACTCGGATCGGGATGTTGACGAGGCTGATCTTCAGGAAGCCTTTCCAGGTCGGTCGCGCAGCCATGCAGTCTCCTTGCTTGGCCCATTATCGGCGGTTTCGGGCTCGGGCGTGAATGCATGAATCTTGACGGGATCAGGGATTGAGGGATCAGGGATCAGGGGATCCGGGCTCGGGGCTTGGGGCTCGGGGCTCCCGACTCGAGGACTCCAGAATCCCACCGTCGGTGATGAAAGCAGGTTGTCGCCGCTGAGCAGGCGCGAGCGGAGCGAGCGCCGGATGGCCGTGGGGGTGGGGCCCCACGGCTGTAAAGAATGCCAACAGAGCCGCCGGCCCCGAGAACCCCTTAGAATTCCATGTGCCTCCCCGCTGGCGCCAGACCTCCGAATCGCTCCGGCCGATGCTCGCGACGCTGGCCGACGCGCCGTTGACCAGTGCGCGCCTCGTCTACGAGCCGAAGTACGACGGCATTCGAGGCCTCGTCGAAATACTTCCTGGACGAAACGGCCCGTCAATTCGGATATGGTCCCGCCTCGGCAACGAGAAAACAACGCAGTTCCCGTCGATCGTGCGGGCGCTCGAAACGGCGGCGGTGCACCTGCGATTGCCGTTGACCCTCGACGGCGAGATCGTCGCGCTCGACGATCGGGGTCGTCCCGCGGGGTTCCAGCGCCTTCAGGGCCGGATCCATCTCAAAGAGCGCGCCGACGTGGCGCGCGTCGATCATGCACAACCGGTGGCGCTCATCCTCTTCGATCTGCTCCGCGACGGAGACGAGGACGTGCGCGGCCTGCCGCTCGTCGAGCGGCGGAAACGCCTCGAGGCGCACTTCGGCAAGCTGACGTCAGAGACGATCCGTTTGAGCGAACAGGCCGTCGGCGACGGCCGCGCGCTCCAGGCGCGCGCGAAGGCCGAACAGTGGGAGGGCCTGATCGCCAAGGAGGCGCAGTCGATCTACCAGTCCGGCAAGCGCAGCCCGGCGTGGCACAAGCTCAAGATTCTTCGCGAACAGGAGTTCGTGGTCGGCGGATGGACCGAACCGCGGCAGACGCGCCAGCACTTCGGCGCGCTGCTGTTGGGCGTGTACGAAGGTGACTGTCGACCGCCGACCGCCGACTGCCGACTGGTTTATGTCGGTCACACGGGAACAGGCTTCGACGGCGCGGAGCTCACGCGAGTATGGCGCCTGCTGAAGGCGCGCGAGATCCCCGAGTCGCCGTTCTCGACGCGCCTGCCGACGAACGAACGTCCACACTGGGTGCGGCCCGAGCTCGTGGCGCAGGTACGCTTCACGGAGTGGACCGATGACAACAAGCTGCGGCATCCCGTCTACCTCGGGTTGAGAGACGACAAGGAGCCACTCACGGTTGTCCGCGAGGAGATCCCGCAGAATAGCGGCATGAAAACAGGATCACAGGGAGGAAGGGAGGAAGGGAGGAAATCTCTAAACAGAAAGAAAGCCAATAAGAACGATCCTCCCTCACCTCCCCTCCTCCCTGTTAAGAAAAACTCCGGTGACTCCATAAGCTCCGAGTCCGTCACGCACGTGGTCGATCAGCTGCGCGCGCTCGAGGATGCCCGGAAAGATGGCGCGATCGAGCTGCCCGGTGGAGAGCGTCTGAACGTCACCAACCTCGCGAAGCCGTTCTGGCCGAAGCTGAAGCTGACGAAGGGCGACCTCATTCGCTACTACGCCACCGTCGCGCCGATGCTGCTGCCGGCGGTCGCGGACCGGCCGCTCGTGATGAAGCGCTTCCCGAACGGCATCGATGGTCCAGCCTTCTACCAGCAGCGCCATCGCGAGGAGAAACCGCCCGTCAGGCGTGCGAATCGAGACGCTCGATCCCGAGTACGAGCCCATCTCCGAGCCGGGCGCCCGACGGCTGATCGGCGGGTCGCTCATCACGCTGCTCTACATGACGCAGATTGCCGCGATCTCGCAGGACCCGTGGTTCTCGCGCGTGCAGTCGCCGCTCGAGGCCGACTACGTCGCGCTCGATCTCGATCCGGACGACGACGCGACGTTCGCGCAGGTGCTGGACGTTGCGCGATGGATCCGCGACGAGCTGCACTCGTTGAAAGTGCCGGCCGTGCCGAAGACGTCGGGCTCGTCGGGCCTGCACATCTACATTCCGCTTCCGCCCGGCACGTCGTACGAATCGGGGATGCTCTTCTGTCAGATCGTCGCCACCGTCGTCGCATCGCGTCATCCGAAGACCGCGACAGTCGAGCGCACGGTGAAGGCGCGCAAGCGCGGCACGGTCTATGTGGACTATTTGCAGAACATCCTGGGGAAGACGCTCGCTACGGCGTACAGCGCGCGCGCCAGCAGCTTCGCGGGCGTATCGACGCCGCTCGACTGGAAGGAGTTGGACGAAGCGATTGACCCTCGGGACTACACGATCACGACGGCGCCGGAGCGTTTTGCGAAGGTAGGCGATCTGTGGGCGCGACTGCGAAAGGGCAAGCCGGCGAACCTCGAAGCCGTGTTCAAGAAGTACGCGCGCGACTGATTGCTCCAGCAGGCGGGCTGCTCAACACGAGAGCGACCGTCACCCTCTCGGCGGCACACGACAGGAACTGTCACGCGCGGTTTCCACCTCGAGAATCACGGCCGCGCTCGACATTCAGAGATCCTCGGATTCGTCGTCGTCGCCTTCGTCGAGATCGTCGGCATCCTCGAAGTCGTCGTCTTCATCGCGCGCGATGCCCCTGATGTCTTCGATACCGGTGCCCCGCGTCGTGTCCTCTTCTCGATCGCGGTCGCCGCTCCGCTGAGGCGTATCCATGTCGTCCTGTCGTTTCGCCATGAGGGCTCCTTTCGTCGCGTCGCGCACCAGCAAACGGGGTGCCATGGTCGCTGCGGTATCATGCGCCCAATGGGCAAAAGAAACCAGCCACCTGCGGAATCCGCGGCCGCATTCGGCGTCGGCCAGCTGACACGTCATCTGTTCGTGTGCATCGGACCTGACTGTGTCGATCCGGACGATGGTGAGGAAACGTGGGAGTACGTGAAAAAAAGGATGAAGGAGTTGAATATAGCCGGGAAGGACGGCCCGTTCTACCGCACGAAGTGCAGGTGCCTGCGCATCTGCGGGAGCGGCCCCATTGCGGTGGTCTATCCGGAAGGCGCGTGGTATCAGGACGTGACACCAGAGAACGCGGAACGCATCATCCAGCAACACCTGATCGGTGGACGGATCGTCGAAGATCTGTGTTTTGCGAGAAACCCGCTGCCTCAAGGCAAGGCTGCCGAGCAGGTGCGGTACCGCTAGAGGTCTTGACCCGTCGCAATCTGAGTATCTGAGTCAAGTTTTCGGGTCAAGACCGTCCGCGCGTCAGCGCGGCGTTACCAAGCTTGTCGCCTAGCGAGGCGGAGCCTATCGACGGTCTGAGGCGGAGCCTCGGTAGGTTCAGGCCCCGGAGAGGCCGACGCCGTGTCCGCTCGTTGCGGCGCTGTCGAGCACTTCCGCAACTGTGCGGACCAGGTCGTCCGGCAGCACTGGTTTCAGCATCACGCGCTGGAAACCCAACCCGCGAGCGTTGTCGACCTCGGAGGGGCTCAGCGTCACCCCCGTGACCGCCAGGAGCAGCGTTTTGTGGGAGACATCCACGAGGGCGTTCGCAAGCGCGAACCCATCACCGTCGGGCAGACGCCAGTCGCCTACGGCCACGGCCGGCGGTTCGGGGCGACTCAACCGTACGGCGTCCGCGATGGACGCCGCGTCGAGCGCTCGATATCCGCCCATGTCGAGGGCGAGTCGATACAGCTCGCGCGTATCGGCGTCGTCATCAACGACAAGGACGAGCGGACGAGTGGAATTGGGCATTCCGGTCCTTCAACGCCTAGGGTGTCTGGAGTGGAAACAGTGTACAGAAGTGCACGGGAGATCGCGAGCCCTTCCGATCACCGTGTGCCTTGCGTGCCGGATCGGCGCCCGGTATCATGGGCAGTCGTTTCGACCTCCGGAGCCGTTCCGGGGTGGGCGAGACGCCATCTTCGCTCGACTCGCACACAAGGACGCGCCCGTAGCTCAGCTGGATAGAGCGCCGGGCTTCGAACCCGTAGGTCGGGGGTTCAAATCCCTCCGGGCGCGCCATTCGACTTGCCTTCGGCGAGCCCGATGCTCGCTCATGGCGGGCCGGCGTCAGGTCTAGCGAGGGTGATGTCTCCGAACCGATCATTCCTCAAAGCGCCCGTAGCTCAGCTGGATAGAGCGTTGGC